>NZ_JABWGO010000023.1 GCF_013363995.1 Nonomuraea rhodomycinica
GGCCGCCGCGGCCCTGGAGCGGGCGGCCCGGCTCACCCCCGGCCTGGCCGACCGCGCCCGGCGGCTGGCCCTGGCGGCCGAGGCCGCCGCCGACGCCGGCGACCTGGAGCACGCCCAGGTCCTGGCCGAGCAGGCGCGGCGGATCGGCGGCGACCCGCTGACCGTCGCCCGGCTGGCCGGGTTGCGCGGCAGGATCGCGTTCGACCGCGGCGCGGTCCACGACGCCCACCGCATCCTGCTCGACAGCGCCGCCTCCATCGCGGAGCCGGACCGCAGGGGCGCGGCGCTCCTCCTGCTCGACGCGGTGCGCAACGCGTGGTACGTCAGCGACCCGGCGGCCGTCGCCGAATCCGCGGCCCGGCTGGCGGCCCTGCCGCTGACGCCGCAGGACGGGCTCGACGGGTTCGTCCGGGCGGCCCGCGCGATGGCCGACTTCCTGGCCGGTGACCTGGAACGGGCGCTGCCGCCGTTCCGCGAGCTCATCGCCGTGGCCGCGGCCATCCCCTCCGGCCTGGCCGCCCTGAGGATCAGCATCTGCTCCCTGGCCGGGATCTCCGGCGACTTCGACAACGGGCTGGCCATCGCCCACTCGGTGATCGAGGAATGCCGCGCCCACGGCCTCATCGGGCTGCTGCCGCTCGGCCAGGCGGTGCTGGCGATCCACCAGCTGTACCTCGGGCGTTTCCGCGACGCCGTCACGACCGCGGCCGAGGGCCGCCGGCTGGCCGGCGACATCGGCCAGACGCACCGCATCGCGCACTTCGAGAGCGTCATGGCCATGGTGGCCGCCGTCGAGGGTCGCGAACAGGACTGCCGCGAGCTGGCCGAACGGACGATCGCGCACGTCGGCACCCATCCGGTGGCGACGATCGTCGGCTGGGCCGAGTGGGCGCTCGGCCTGCTGGATCTGGGGCAGGGCCGTTTCGAGGTCGCGCTGGAACGGTTCGAGGCCGCCGCCCGCGGGCCGCTGCGGCACCAGATCATGCCCTACTACTTCGCGCCCGACCAGATCGAGGCCGCCGTACGGCTGGGCCTGCCCGCCCGCGCCGAGCAGCCGCTCGCCCGTTTCGAGTCCTGGGCGACGGCGGCCGGCCACCCGTGGGCGCAGGCCGTCCTGCACCGCTGCCGGGCCCTGCTCGCCCACGACGACGAGGCGGCGGAGCTGCACTGGGAGCGGGCCGCGCGAGCGCACGCGGAGGCGAACCGGCCGTTCGAACGGGCCCGCACCGACCTGCTCCACGGCGAGTGGCTGCGCCGCGCCCGCCGCAAGAGCGAGTCGCGGACCCGGCTGCGCGCGGCGCTGGAGACCTTCGAACGCGCCGGCGCCGCCCCCTGGGCCGAGCGGGCGCGCGCCGAGCTGCGCGCGGCGGGTGAGACCGTGACGCGATCCGCCCCCGACCTGGCCTCCTCGCTCTCCCCGCAGGAACTGCAGGTGGTGCGCCTGGCCGCCACGGGCGTCACCAACCGGGAGATCGCCGCCCAGCTGTTCCTCAGCCCCAAGACCGTCAGTCACCACCTCTACCGCGCCTTCCCCAAGCTCGGCGTCACCACCCGCACCGAGCTCGCCCGCCTCGACCTGGGCTGACGACGCGCCGCAGGTCCGCGGTCGTGCGCTCCCCCGTGGCCGGAACCCCGTGCCGGACGTGGGCGGAGCCCGTTGTGGTAGCGTCGGCGGCGCCGTGCACGACATCGGACCGCAGGAGGTGAGACCGATCAACGCTGTGACAGGTCGGGGCTCCCTCTCTCGCATGGCCTAGGGAGCGCCCGCGCAAGGCATCCCGAAAGGCTTGCAACGCAGATGCGCTTCACCACCCGGACGTCGGCCGACGGCGTCACCGAACGATCCTTCACCCTCGGCGAGGTCCCCGGCGTGCTGTGGACGCCGGACGCCGCCGAACCCCGCGCCCTGATCCTCATCGGCCACGGCGGCGGACAGCACAAGCAGGCCCCCAGTGTGGTGGCCCGCGCCGTCAGGCTGGCGGCCGAGTACGGGTTCGCGGCGGCGGCCATCGACGCCCCCGCCCACGGCGGCCGCCCCAAGAGCGCCGAACACGACCGGATCATCACCGAGCTGCGGGCCCGGATGGCCGGCGCCGGCGACCCGCTCCCGCTGCTGGCCGAGCTCCACACGCTGCTGGCCGGCCAGACCGTCCCGGAATGGCGCTCGGTCCTGGACGCGCTCGGGGAGCTCGGCCCCGTCGGGTACTGGGGCATGTCGCTGGGCTGCGCGCTCGGCATCCCGCTGGTCGCGGCCGAGCCGCGGATCCGCGCGGCGGTGCTGGGGCTGAGCGGGACGTCGCTGGCCTCCGCCGAGGCCGCCTCCGCCGTCACCGTGCCCGTGCGGTTCCTGGTGCAGTGGGACGACGAGCGGGTGCCGCGCGAGGACGCCCTGGCGCTGTTCGACGCCCTGGCCTCGGGCGAGAAGACGCTGCACGCCAACCCCGGCAAGCACGGGGACGTGCCCGCCTTCGAGAACGACGACGCCTTCCGGTTCTTCGCCCGCCATCTGGGCTGAGGCCGCCGCCCGCCGCCCGCGCCGCGCCGATCGGGGGCCGTCCCCGATCGGCGCGTCAGGTCGGCTGAGCCGGGGTCATCCGTCCAGCAGTCCCGCGGGGACGACGGCCTCGTGGCGGTCCCGCCTGGTGTGCATGTCCCACAGGATGCCGGCCAGCTCGGCGGGGTCGGCGGCGGGCATGTCCGGCACGGGTTCGCCCTGGGCCCGGCGACGCTCGTAGTCGGCCTCGAAGGGGGTGCCGGCGATACGGGCGCCGATGTAGAGCGCGCCCACGTGGACGCCCTTGCCGGCGACCTCGGCCGCGAGCGACTGCAGGTAGTTGCGCTGCGCGGCCAGGAGGGTGGGCCAGCCGCTCATGTTCGGCCGGCCCCGGACGGCGGCGGCCCCCTGGGCGGTGAGGACGGCGCCGTCGCCCCGCTCGACCATGGCGGGCAGGAACTCCCGGACCAGGGCCAGGAGCGTGTCCAACGTGATCGGCACGCGTTCCTGGAGCAGCTCGGGCGTGAGGTCGACGGCGGGCACGAACATCTGGCCCCCGGGCACCGGGCCGTAGTAGAAGGCCGTGGGGTCGCCGACACTCGCGCGGATCCGCTCGGCGAGCGCCGGGACGTCGCCGGTCCGGGCGAGGTCGGCGGCCACCACGTGCGTGGTGACGCCGCCGTCCGTCAGCTCCCGGGCGAGCGCGTCCAACGGCTCCCGGCGGCGGGCGACCAGGACGACCTCGTACCCCTCCTTGCCGTAGCGGCGGGCGACGGCCTGGCCGACACCCGGACCTGTTCCGAACACTGCGATGGATCTCGTCATGCCGTCCAGCCAACCGCACGAGCCCGAGACGATCCATGGGAGGAAGTCCGCGATGCCTTTGTGATCGTCTACGCTGGGCGGGTGGACGTGCTGACGGATCTCCTGCACCGGGCCCGCGCGCAGAACGCCCTGGTCAGGCGGCTGATCCGGCGGCCACCGTGGGGGATGGCGTACGCCGACGCGCCGCCGCTCACGGTCGCGGCCACGCTCGGCGGCCATGCCTGGATCCGGGTCGCCGGAGGCGCTCCCACGCGCCTGGCCGCGGGTGACATCGCCCTGGTCACCGCGCCCGGCGGGTACACGATCGCCGACGACGCGGCGACCGCACCCGAGTTCGTGATCCGGGACGGGCGCAAGTACCTCCCCACCGGGGCTCCGGCGCCGGCCCACCCGATGCCGGCGCCCCGCACGTACGGCACCGCCATCACCGAGACCGACGCGACGGTGGCCGACGTGACGGGGCCGGGCGTGACGGGGCCGGGCGTGACGGGGCCGGGCGTGGTGGGACCCGACGCGACGGGGCCCGGCGGCTTGCCGGGGCCCGGCGGCCTGCCGGGGACCGGCGGCCTGCCGGGGGTCACCGTCATGCTCCGTGGCGCGTACGAGCTGCACGGCGAGGTGGCCGCCCGCCTGCTGGACCTGCTTCCCCCGCTGGCCGTCGTGCCCGCCGGGCCGCGTACCCGCACGGCCCTCGACCTGCTGTCCGCCGAGGCCGCCCGCGACGAGCCGGGCCAGGACGCGGTCCTGGCCCGGCTCCTGGACCTGGTCCTCGTGATCGCGTTGCGCGCCTGGTGCACCAGGCCGGAGGCGACGCCGCCCGCCTGGTACCGGGCGCTGGGCGACCCGGCGATCGGCGAGGCGCTGCGCCTGCTGCACGAGGACCCCGCCCACCGGTGGACGGTCGCCTCGCTGGCCGCCGAGGTCGGCATGTCCCGCGCCGCGTTCGCCCAGCGCTTCGCCGCCCTGGTCGGCCGGCCGCCGCTGGGCTACCTCACCGACTGGCGCATGACCCTCGCCGCCGACCTGCTGCGCGACACCCGGCACAGCGTCGCCGTCGTGGCCCGCCGGGTCGGCTACCAGGACCCGTTCGCGTTCAGCGTCGCCTTCCGGCGCGCCCGCGGACGCACGCCCTCGGCCTGGCGCGGCTCGGCGCCCGAAGCCGGCCGCGGGCACGGCCACGACGCGTGACGGGTCACGATCACTACGCCCGCGGGCACGGCCGGGACACGTGACGGCTCACGATCACTCCGTCCGCGGGCGCGGGGCCGGGCGGCAGCCGAGGTAGGCGTCCAGGGCGGCGGCGCCGGCGAGCATGGCGCGGCCCCTGGCCGAGAGCCGCTCGCCCCACTCGCGCAGCGTCGACTCCAGCGGCGCGACCCCTCCGGCCGAGCGGACCTGGCCGATCAGCGGAGCGATCTGCTCCAGCAGGTAGCCGCCGCGCCTGAGCTGATGGGCCAGCCGGACGTCGCGCACGTCGGCCGCGTCGTAGACCCGGTAGCCCGTCTGCGGATCGCGGCGCGGACGCACCAGCCCGGCGCGCTCCCACTTGCGCAGCGTGGCCGGGCGGATGCCGAGCCTCCTGGCCAGCGGGCCGATGAAGGTGTCGCCGCGTTCCTGCGGCACGGGCGCCAGGTCGCGCAGCGCGGCTTCGACGGCCTGCAGCGTGCGGCGGTCGTCGAGGAGCTGGGCGTGGCTCTCGTCGATGAGCCGCAGCGCGTCCTCGGTGGCGTCCCGGTTGACCGCCTGCATGATCGACGTCGCCGTCTGGTGACCGTGCCCGGCCACCAGGGCGAGGAACGCGCGCAGGGCCTGCGCGTGCACCGGCGTGTAGGTGCGGTAGCCGTGGACGGTGCGTTCGGCGGCCGGCAGGATGCCGGCGTCCTCGTAGTTCCTGATTGCCTGGGTGGACAGGCCGTGCTCGCGCGCCAGGTCCACCGGCCTCATGGTGTGGGTCCCACCTGGCGGAAGAGGAGGTTCACCGGCCGAAGTCTACGCCGTCGCCCCCCGCGTCCCCGCGCCGTGAAGCCTCAGGCGACGTCGAGGGCCTGGGCGGCGTCGTTCCACAGCCGGCGCGCGAGGGTGGCGTCGAGGGCCGGCGGCCGCAACGGGACCTGCTCCGACTCCTCGAAGTACCGGCCCGTCCCCCGCGCCGCCAGCAGGTCCGCCACGGGCGGGGCCGCGTGCTCGGCGGGCTTCCACGTCCGCTTGACCAGCTTCAGGACCAGCCCGAGGGCTCCGCCGCGGTCACCGAGCCCGGTCCGCAGGACGCCGGGGTGCACCGCGTCGATCGTCACCCCGGCTTCCCGCCACCGCTCGGCGAACAGCGGGAGCATCAGCAGGTTGGCCAGCTTGGTGGTGGCGTAGGTCTTCACGGGATGGAAGTCCTCGCCCGTCGGGGTCCGCGCGGGATCGACCTTTCCCGTCACGTACAGGCCCGCGCTGACCTGCACGACCCGGCGCAGCCGGTCCTCCAGCAGGTGGTTGAGCAGGAACGGCGCGAGATGGTTGGTGAAGAACGCCTGCTCGAAGCCGTCCTCGTTGAGCACACGGCGGCTGGGCCACAGCGCCGCGTTGTGGACGAGCACGTCGATGGCGGGGACCGTGGCGGCGATCTCCCCGGCGGCGTGCCACGCCGTGCGGACGCACGACAGGTCTCCGACGACGAGCCGCGCCCCGATCTCGCGCGCCGCGGCCGACCCCTCGTCCGGCCGCCGGGCCAGGATCGTCACCCGATGCCCCCGCCGGACGGCCTCGGCCGCCACCGCCCGCCCGATGCCGCGGTTACCGCCCGTCACGACCACCCTCAGCGACTCACCCATGTCCCGGAGTCTAACCGACGAACTGACCAACAGGACCACTTTGGTCAGTTCGTCGGCTAGGGTGGCGGCTGACCTCACGGAAAGGGAGCACCATGACGGACACAGCCCGGCAGGGACGCGCACTGGTGGTGGGACTGGGCATCGCGGGCATCGCCACCGCGCTGCGCCTGCGGCAGGTCGGCTGGGAGCCGGTGCTGGTGGAGCGGGCCGCCGCCCGCCGCCCGGACGGCTACTTCATCCTGCTGTTCGGGGCCGGCGTCGCCTCCGCGCGACGGCTCGGCGTGCTGGACGCGATCGGCGACCGCGGCGACCCGCGGCTGACCGTCCACGAGGTGAACCGGGCCGGGCGCCGCACCCCCGGCATGAGTCCGGCCGACCTGCCGAACCTGGCCGCCCCGCCCCGGCAACTCCTGCGCGGCGACGTGGAACGGGCCCTGTTCGCCGCGTTGCCGGACGATGTGGAGATCCGCTACTCCACCGTCCCGGTCCGCATCAGCCAGGACGACTCCGCCGCCGAGGTCACCCTGCACGACACCGCCTCGGGCGCCGTCGTCACCGAACGCTTCGACCTGGTGGTCGGCGCGGACGGGATGCGCTCGACGGTACGCGCCCTGGCCTTCGGCCCCCAGGACCACCTGCACCCGCTGAACTACATGATCGGCGCCACCGCGCTGGAGGAGCCCATCGAGGGCTTCGGCCTGTTCGAGGGCCTCATCCTGGCCGAACCCGGCCGCTCGGCGTGGACCTTCCCCTTCGCCGACCACGCGCCCAGCCTGCTGTTCTCCTACCGCACCGGCGACATCGACGCCGAGTTCGCCCGCCCCGCGATCGACTCCATCCGCGCCGCCTTCGGCCCACGGCCCGCCGGGCCCCTGCTGGAGACCCTGTTCACCCGGTTCGAACAGGCCCCGGACCACCTGTTCGACTCGGTGCACCAGGTCAGGATGCCGCGCTGGCATCGCGGCCGGGTCGTGCTGGTCGGCGACGCCGCCTGGTGCGTCACCCTGTACGCGGGCATGGGCGCCTCCAGCGGCATCGCCGGGGCCGAGCTGCTGGGCACCATGCTGCGACGCCACCCCGGCGACCTGCCCCGGGCGCTGCGCGCGTGGGAGGCGCGGATGCGACCGTTCATCCACACCGAGCAGGACAGCGCGCTGTTCATGCGCCGGCTGTTCACGCCCGCCGACCGCAAGGAGCAGGTCGCGCGCGCCACGATGCTGCGCCTGATGAGGGTCCCGATCGTCGGGCAGGCCATGGGCAAGATAATGAGAGGCCCCGACTTCACGAACAAGGACCTCGACGTCGCCGCCGTGTGAGGCGCCGTCACGCCACGAGACCTAGCCACGAGACCGAGCCACCAGAGCGGGCCACGAGACACAGCCCGCGCGACAAGAGGACGACACCGGTGAGCCAGCTGATCGAGCACCAATCGCGCAAAGCCGCCCGCATCCTGGACAGCGCGCGCCGGCTGGTGCTCGACCACGGCGTCCGCAAGGTCACGGTCAGCGAGATCGCCCACGCGGCCGGTGTCGGCAAGGGCACCGTCTACCTGTACTGGGCGGCCAAGGAGGACCTCATCCTCGGCCTGTTCGCGCGCGAGCTGCTGACCTTCCTCGACGAGATCATCGCCCGCATCGGCGCCGACCCGGCGACGGTGCTGCCGCGCCGCCTGGCGCCGATGCTGGTCAGCACGGGCCTGCGGCTGCCCCTGGCGTCCCGGCTGAAGTACGGCGACACCGACCTGATGCGGGTGCTCACGCAGCAGGCCGCCGACCTCGACCTGTTCGCCCGCGTCAGGCCGAGCGCCCTGTGCGACGCCGTCATGCCGATCCTGCGCCGCAACGGCCTCATCCGCCACGACCGGCCCCTGTCCGAGCAGTCCTACGCCATGCACGCCGTGCTCACCGGGTTCGGCACCGCCATGTCCGACCCGGCCACCGCGCCGCTCGGCGTCGACGACCCGGGCGCGGTCCTCGCCGACACCGTGGCCCGCCTGCTCGAACCGGCCGTCGCCCCCGGCGAGGAGGCCGTCGCGGCGGCCGCCGGCGCCACGGTCGCCGTCTTCGGCGAGAGCAGGGACGCCGTGCTCGGCCTCATCGAACGCAGCCAGGTCACCGGCCCCTGACCGCCCCACGCCCGGACCGGCAGCGGGCGTCGCTCAGCCAGGTGTCGGCCGGGCGTCGCTCAGCGGGTGCCGTCAGGGGGGCGGGGCGCCCAGAGCCGGTCGGCGTCGCCCGCGGCGAGCCGGCCCCGGTAGACGCCGATCTTGTGGTCGATGAGCGTGAGGTTCTCCTGGAGCTCGGCGAGCCTGGCGGTCACGTCGGCGCGGTGCTCCTCCAGCAGGGCGAGCCGCTGCTGCTCGTTGCCGCGCCCGGCCGCCACCAGCTCGGCGTAACGGCGGATGGCCTTGATCGGCATGCCGGTGGCCCGCAGCCTCGTGCAGACGGTGATCCAGTCGAGGTCGAGCTGCCGGTAGCGGCGCCGGCCGCCGGCGGTGCGGTCGACGGGCGTGACGACCAGGCCGGCGCGTTCGTAGTAGCGCAGGGTGTGCACGCTGACCCCGGTGCGGCGGGCGGCCTCGGCGATGCTCAGCCCCTCCTGCCCGGCGCCGTCGAGGCCGTGCGCCTCTGGGGCGCCGCGAGCGGCGGATCCGGATGCGGGCCGCGCATTGACTTCGAGCACGCTCTAAATCCTAGCGTCGGTGGTCATGAGTTCTTCTCCGCTGCCCACACCCGCGGCCGGCGAGCTCGCCGGCCGCCGGCGGTTCCTGGTGCTCGCGATCTGCTGCGCCGCCATCGCCGTCGTGGTGATGGACATCTCCATCGTCAACGTCGCGCTCCCGGCGATCCGCCGCGACCTGCACGCCTCGATCCCGGACCTGCAATGGACGGTGGACGCCTACACCCTGGTGCTGGCCGCGTTCCTGGTGCTGGCCGGCTCCACCGCCGACCGGGTCGGCCGCCGCCGCGTCTTCCAGGCGGGCCTGGCCGCCTTCGGGGCCGGTTCGCTGCTGTGCGGACTGGCGCCGAGCATCGGCTGGCTCATCGCGGCCCGCTCGCTGCAGGCCGCCGGCGGGACGATGCTCAACCCGGTCGCGATGGCGATCATCGCCAACACCTTCACCGTCGCGGCCGAACGGGCCAGGGCCATCGGCGTGTTCGGCTCGGTGTCCGGCCTGTCGCTGGCGCTGGGGCCCATCCTCGGCGGCGCGCTGGTCGACGCCTTCGGCTGGCGCTCGGTCTTCTGGGTCAACGTGCCGGTCGTGGCCGTCGCGATCGTGTGCGCCGCGCTGTTCGTGCCGGACTCCCGCGCCGCCCGCGCGCGCCGGTTCGACCCGGTGGGCCAGATCCTGGTGGTCATGGTCCTCGGCGGCGTCGTCTACGCGATCATCGAGTCGAGGTCGCTGGGCTGGACGTCCCCGGTCATCCTCGGTCTGCTCGCCGTGGCCGCGCTCGGCGTGCTGGGCGTGCTCGCCTACGAACCGCGCCGCGCCGACCCGCTGCTGGAGCTGCGCCTGTTCCGAAGCGTGCCGTTCAGCGCGGCGATCGTGATGGCGGTGTTCGCCCTGTGCGGGTTCAGCGCGTTCCTGTTCGTGACCACCCAGTACCTGCAGGACGTCCGCGGCATGTCGGCGCTGGGCGCCGGGCTGTGCCTGCTGCCGGTCGGGCTGCTGGTGGTGGCGCTCTCCCCGCGTACCGGCCGGTGGGTGGGCGCGCGCGGCCCCAGGCTGCCGCTGGTGGTCTCCGGCGCCGCGCTGGCGCTGGGCGGCGGCGCGTCGCTGTGGGTGGGACCGGCCGGCGCGCTGCCGGCCGTGCTGGCGACGTACCTGCTGTTCGGCGTCTTCCTGGGCACCGTGAACCCGCCGATCACCGACACGGCGGTCTCCGCGATGCCGCGTTCGATGGCCGGGGTGGCCGCCTCGCTGGCCTCGGCGGGCCGGCAGACCGGCACCACCCTGGGCGTCGCGATCGCCGGGACGATCGTGGGCACGTCCCTGGCCGGCGGCGCGACGGCGTACACCGGCGCCGAGCAGGGGGTGTGGTGGATGACGCTCGGGCTCGGCGCCGGCATCGTGGCCCTGGCCCTGCTCAGCACCGGACACCGCGCCAAGGACACCGCCGCGCGGGCGGCGGCCCTGTTCCAGGAGGTGGACGGCGGCACCGCCGCCCCTGCTAAGGTCCGCCCATGACCCGAGAACGATCACCAGGACCGGCCGGCTTCACGTAGGCACGCCAGGAGATACCTGGCGGTGCCGCGAGGAGAGCCGAATGTCGCGAACCGCCCATCACATCCGTCGTCCGATTCCCGGCGGGGCCGGTCTGAAGGGGACCCCCTGGCGTACGGTGACGGTCGTCGATCTGCGTTACAGCGCCGCCTGCCTCCGGGAGGCGCGGCGGGACGGGCGCCGGCCGCGCCCCGCGGCCGTGCGCCGCAGGGTGGACGTCCGCTCCCGGGCCCGGGCCGGCTCCCGGGACCGGTGGGTGTCGTGGGCGGCCGGTGTCGAGGAGGGCCGGGCCCGCGCCCGGCTGCGTCTCACGCTGGAGGCGATCCGCCGGACGGTCAACGCCACCACCGGCGGCCGTCCGGCGGTCGAGGCGGCCGACGCGCTCGACGTCGCGCCCGCGCGGCACCGCCGCGGCGCCGTCTGGCAGTACTGATCCGCAGGAGTGGTCAGCGGAGGTCAGCGGAGGTCAGCGGGTGCGCGCGGCCTGGGCCGCCGCGCGCATCCGGGCCGCCATCGCCGCCGCCGAGTCGTGCCCCGGCTCGACCCCGTCGACCAGGAGCACGACACCGGGGATGTGATCGGCGCGCATCCGTACGATGGCCTGGTAGGCGGGCGAGTCCCGCTCCATGTACGCGTACACCTCCTCGTGCAGCTCGGCCGGGGCGGGGTCAGCGCCGGCCGCGGAAGGTCCGCCGCAGGTCGTCCACCCACGCCTCGGGGATCTCCCACGGGATGAAGTGGCCGCCGCGGTCGTGGGCGGCGAGGTTGACCAGGTTGTACCAGGCGGCGCGGTCGCTGCCGAGGAAGTGCTCGACGCGCTGGTCGGTCGTGACGCCGGGCGGGTTCTCGTAGCCGACGAAGGTGATGCCGGTGGGCGTCTCGACGGCGGGCCGGCGAGGGTGGGACGGGGTCCAGGGGTAGCGGTTGTTGTTGGCATAGGTGCGGATCGAGGTGCCGATCGAGTTGGTCACCCAGAAGATCATGGCGTGGGTGAGCAGGTCGTCCTTGGTGAAGACGGTCTCGACGTCGCCGCCGTTGTCGCTCCAGCTCATCCAGCGTTCCAGGATCCAGGCGAGCATCCCGGCGGGCGAGTCGGTCAGGCCGTAGGCCAGGGTGCTCGGGGCGAGCATGTGCGCGGCCAGGTGGACGGCGAAGCGCTTGTCCAGCGCGAGGACGCGGGCGTGGACGTCGGCGGGCAGGCCCTCGGGGATGGGCCGGCCGCCGGCGAAGTCCCAGGCCCGCTCGCCGTTGAAGAAGGTGAGCTTCTGCCCGGAACCGATGTGGATGGCGTGCAGCTCGCCGGCGTACTTGTGGCCGAGCTGCCCGGTGACCAGGGCGCCCACGTCGCAGCCCGCCGCCCCGTACTTCTCGTGGCCGAGCACCTCGGTCATGAGGGTGTGCCACAGGTCGGCGACCTTCCAGAAGTTCATGTCCGGGTGGTCGGGCAGCGGGCTGGAGAAGCCGAAGCCGGGGAAGGAGGGGACGATCACCTCGAACGCCTCGGCCGGGTCGCCGCCGTGGGAGCCAGGGTCGGCCAGCGGGTCGACCACCTTCGACCAGTGCCAGAACGTCCAGGGCCAGCCGTGCGTGAGGATCAGCGGTGTCGGGTCGGGCCCCACCCCGGGCCTGCGCATGAAGTGCACCGGCACGCCGTCGACCTCGACGTGGTAGTGCTCGTAGGCGTTGATCGCGGCCTCGGCCCGGCGCCAGTCGTAGCCGTCGAGCCAGTACTCGACGAGCCGGCGCAGGTAGGCGCGCGGGACGCCGTAGGAGCCGTCGTCGTTGCCCGCGTCGTCGGGCCAGCGGGTCAGCTCCAGGCGCCGCCGCAGGTCGGCCAGCACCTCGTCGGGCACGTGGATGGGGGTCGGTCGCAGCGGCGTCATCACGGTCCTTTCTGCTGTTGCTTGCGCCGGTCGGCGTCCACCAGGCGCCTGAGGGCCGGCAGGGCCGCCGCGATCGCGGCCCACTCCCCCGGCGTGAGCCGGGCGGCGAGTTCGGCGAGGTGCGCGACGCGGTCGGCCCGGCGCCCCTGGACGACGGCCGCGCCGGCCGCGGTGATGTGCACCAGGACGGCGCGGCTGTCGGACGGGTCGGCCCGGCGCTCCACCAGGCCGTCGCGCTGCAGCTTGGTCACCATCTGGGTCATGGCCGGCTGCGTGACCTGCTCGCCGGCGGCCAGCGCGGTCAGCCGCCGCGGCCCGCGTCCGGCCAGCGTGTGCAGCACCGACAGCGTCGTGAAGCTCAGCCGCTGCACCGACGGCAGCCGGATGAACATCCGGGTGAACTCCTCCAGCGCCAAGGTCAGGTCGGTGACGCTCACGTCGGCGGCGCGGGCTCGCGGCCCGCTCCTCGCGTCCGGCGGGGGGCTCGGCGGGGTCAGCTCGCTGTCCACGGCCCCTCCGTTCCTTCCCCGTGGCTGCACGCGTACGCCGGCACAAACTGTATCATCAATTTATATAAATCACTTATGTCTACGGTTCGTCGTCACCGGTGCATCACTCAGACGGCGGCGTCGAACAACGCCTCCGCCTGCGCGACCATCTGCGCCAGGGCCTCGGGCTCGGGCCGGAGCCCGGCCACGATCGCGTCGACGCCGCGCAGGCCCGCCCGCCGCAGGAGCCGCTTCTCGTTGGTGACCCATTCACCGCGGGCCGCCAGCACCGCGTGTGCCGTCTGCATGGCGACGGTGGCCAACGCACCCGCGACCTCGGCGGCCTGGCCACGCCGGACGTAGGCGTCCTTGGCGTACTGGAGCGTCATGGTCGCCCGGTCCCGCCACACCGGCGGAGCGGCCCGGCGTAGCGGCTCCGGGTACTCGGGGCACGGCAGAGTGCCGCGCAGCACCTGGTTGAGCGCGAGTTCGGCGACCACGATGTAGCTGGGGACGCCCGCGAGGTGGAACATCAGCGGTTCCCAGCGGAAGCGGCCCCGCCGAGCCTCGGCGAGCTCATGTTCGACGGCGTCGAGGTCGCGGTAGTGCACGTCGACACGCCGGTCGTCGATCGTGAACCAGCCTCCGCCGTTGAAGACACCGCCGCCCCAGCCTCCGATCTCGGAGACCTCGCCGCTCCAGCCGACGGCCCGCAGGTCCGCCGGGTCGAAGCCGCCGCGGTAGTACACGGCCAGGTCCCAGTCGCTGTCGGAGGTGTGAGTGCCTTGAGCGCGCGAGCCGCCGAGAGAGACGGCGCACACCGTGGGCAGTGCCGCGAGTCGATCAGCGACATGGTCGAGGAACGTGTCGTCAGCCATGAGAGTCCCATCGTGCGAAGTGAGTGACGGACGGTGCGGGCACACCGGCTGGACGCCGGAGCGGGGCTCGGACGGCGTCAGGTGGATCGATGTGCCGGGTCATCACTTCACACCGTGGATCTTATCCGCCGCCCGCCTGGCTCACGTTGGGCGTCGGCCCGCCGTACCGGCCGATCGGCGGCTCCGTCCGCGACATGAGGGCGAAAGGGGTTACGCTCATGGCGGGTCCGTGCGTCGGCATGGCAGCACGAGCGGTTCGCTGATGATCCACGCGAGGCTGAGATCGCCAAGTACTCGGTCCTGGTCATCTGTGTCGCGGCCGTGCTTCTCCTCGCGGCCGTGCTGATGCGGCCGGCCGTCGCGGGACCCGATCCACCAGTTCGTGCATGAGCTCGGCGTAGCGGGTTTCGTCCTGCACGCCCTGCCGGCCGCGGGCGATCGTGACCTCGGCGGCACCTACGAGCCGGCGCTGGACGTCCCTACCACCAGCCCGTACTCCCACCTGCGCCAGTACGTCGTCTCCAGCACGCTGACGATGGACGACCCCACGGTGCAGGGGGAGGCCAAGCCCCCGGCTCAGCCGCGCGGCGCGTACATGATCACCAGTACGCCGGCCAGGCAGACCAGCGCGCCGATGACGTCCCAGCGGTCGGGCCGGAACCCGTCCACGACCATGCCCCAGGCCAGTGATCCGGCGACGAAGACGCCGCCGTAGGCGGCCAGGATGCGGCCGAAGTTCGCATCCGGCTGCAGCGTGGCGACGAACCCGTACAGGCCCAGCGCGATCACGCCGGCACCGATCCAGGCCAGGCCGCGCTGCTCGCGCACGCCTTGCCAGATCAGCCATGCCCCGCCGATCTCGGCGAGCGCGGCCAGGGCGAACAACACCAGAGAACGGACCATCGTCATGGCACGCCTCAAGGGCGGCGCAGGCCCCCGAGCTTGTCCGGGTTGACCTGCAGCCGCAGGTTACGGATCCGGCCCTCGACCAGGTCGAAGGTCAAAGCGCCGACCGGGAGGTCGCCGAGGGCGACCAGCACACCCAGCTCCCCGTTGATCATGGCTGGTCGCAACGCCGCACCGCTGACCTGCGGCTTGGCCAGCACCCCGAGCATCCACCGGCCGACATGGTCGGGCCCGTGCAGGGGACGGCGCGCGGCCGTGACCTTGCCGCCCCCGTCGGACCAGGCGGTCACCTCCGGCGCCAGCAGCTCCATCACCGCGTTCAGGTCGCCGCCCGAGCAGGCCGCGATGAACCGCTCGGTGACCAGCTCGCGCTGGGCCCGGTCGCTGTCGAAGCGTGGCCGGCGAGCCTGCACGTGCTCGCGGGCGCGATGCGCGATCTGCCGGATCGTCGGCTCGGGCCGCTCCAGGATGCCGGCGATCTCGGCGTGGGAGTAGCCGAAGCTCTCCCGCAGCAGGAACACCGCGCGTTCGAGCGGGCTGAGGGTCTCCAGCACCACCATGAACGCGGTGGAGACGGTGTCGGCCAACTCGCTCTCCTCCGCGGCGTCGGGCGAGGTCAGCAGCGGCTCCGGCAGCCAGGGGCCGACGTAGGTCTCACGCGTTGCCCGCGCGCAGGTGAGCCGGTTCAGCGACAGGTTGGTCACCATCCGCACCAGGTACGCCCTCGGCCGGCGCACCTCGGCGCGGTCGGCGGCGTTCCACGCCAGCCAGGCGTCCTGCAGCACGTCCTCGGCGTCGGCGACGCTGCCCAGCAGCTGGTAGGCGGTGGCGAACAGCAGCCGCCGGTGCTCGAGGTACGGGTCCGACCCGGGCGTCGTGTCCATCATCAGCTCATCGTGTCGGTGCGCCGATCCGGCGGCGGCGCCGGGTGTCCGACCACGCCCGCCGCCGTTCAGAGCGCGGCCTGGTGGAGGGCATGGCCGCGCTTGGAGACGATGGTGGTGACGTTCACGCGCCTGCTGAGCCGGTAGGTGAGCAGGGGGCTGCCGCTGACCAGCTCCTTGTAGGCGACGGCGGCCCGGCCGGTGAGGCACCCGCGGGCGGGGGTGTCGTCGGCGTGGGTGAACTGAATCACCGCGTCGCGCCGCCCCAGGCTGACGGGCTGGTGGAAGTAGCCGAACCGGAACGTCTTGACCGGCTTGCCGCGCAGCAGCCGGGCGATGGCGTCGGCGGTGTACTGGGCGGTGGGCAGACCGCTCTGGCAGGTGCCGTGGATGAACCCCCACGGCATGCGGATCGCCGCGGCGTCGCCGATCGCGTGGATCTCGGGGTGGGAGACCGACCGCAGCGTCTCATCGACCACCACCAGGCCGCGCCCGTCCACCGCGATCCCGGCCTCGGCCGCCAGCGGCGGCACCTTCACGCCCGTGGTCCACAGGCAGGCGTCGGAGTGCACCAGCTCGCCGCCCTCCAGCTCGACCGCGTCGGGCAGCACCTTGACGACCCGGGCGCCGACCTTGAGCGTGATGCCCAGCCGCTCCATCGCGCGCAGCAGGTGGGCGCGCGCCTTGCCGCCCATCATCGCCGCCGGCTCCTCCAGGCTGACCAGGGTGACCCTCAGCCCGGGGTGGCTCTCGGCGATCTCGGTGGCCGCCTCGATCCCGGTCAGCCCGCCCCCGCACACGGTCACGGCGCCACCGGCCTCGGCCACCTCGGCCAGGCGGGCGGCGAACCGGCCGGCGCTCCGCGGGCTGTCGAGGGTGAAGGCGTGCAGGTCGGCGCCGGGGACCGTGCCGGTGTCGGTGGAGCTGCCCAGCGCGTACACCAGGGTGTCGTAGCGCAGCGAGGCCGCGCCGCCGTCCACCACCACCCGCCGCGCCCGAGTGTCGATGGCGGTGGCGGCGCCCTGCACGAAGCCGACGCCGGTCCCGGCGAGCAGGTCGGGGATCCGGTGCTCGGCCAGCCGCTGGCCGGCGGCGATCTGGTGCATCCGCAGCCGCTCGACGAACCGGCTGGAGGGGTTGACCAGCGTGATCCGCACGCCGAGCCGCCGGGTGCGGCGGGCCAGCCGGATGGCGCCGAACATGCCCGTGTAGCCGGCGCCCAGCACGACGATACGGTGGTCACTGCGCATCGCTTCTCACTCCCATGGTCGGGTCACCGGGGCTGAAGGGTGTGGGCCGGTGACGTCCATGGGACAAACAACGCCGATCCGACGTGACACGCCGCCGATGTGATCCGCCTCACAACCGGCCGGGCATTCCGGTGGCCGGGCGCGCCCCCGCCGGAGCGGCGTCCGAACGGCCCGGACCTACGCCTTGACCTGCTGCTGGAAGCGCACCAGGTTGCCCGACGGGTCGCGGAAGGCGCAGTCGCGCGGCCCCCACGGCTGGTCGATGGGCTCCTGCAGCACCTCCGCCCCGGACGCCCGTACCCGCTCGAACATCGCGTCGAGATCGTCGGTGCTGAAGACGATCATCGGCAGGACGCCCTTGACGAGCAGCTCCTGCAGGGCGTCGCCGTCGGCCTGCGGACGGCCCGCGTGCGGCTCCGACAGCACGTACTCCGGGTCACGCTGGTCGGGGCTGCCGAGCGTCACCCACCGGAACCCGCCGGAGGCCACGTCGTTGCGCACCTCCAGGCCGAGCGCGTCACGGTAGAAACCGAGCGACTCGTCCACGTCGTTGACGGTGATGTGGCAGTACTTCAGTGACAGGGTCATGCCGCCCACGTTAGGCGGCCGCCGCGCCGCCCGCTTCTCCGATCCTGCTCACCCGCTCGCGGGCCGGCCTGCGCGTCGGCCGGGTCCGCGCCTTGGCCACGCACGTCGGCATCGCCGCCACCGCGCTGTGCTCCCGGCGGCGGTACGCGCTCGGCGTCTCCCCCACCAGCTCGGTGAAGCGCGAGCTGAACGACCCCAGCGACGTACAGCCGACCGCCATGCAGGCGTCCGTCACGCTCATCCCCCCGCGCAGCAGCGCCATCGCCCGCTCGATGCGGCGGGTCATGAGATAGCTGTACGGCGTCTCGCCGTAGGCCGCGCGAAAGCGCCGCGCGAAGTGCGCCGGCGACATCAGCGCATGACGCGCCATCGTCGGCACGTCGAGCGGCTTGGCGTACTCACGGTCGATCAGATCCCGCGCCCGGCGCAGGTGAGCGAGGTTGGCGAGCTCTTCCGGGGTCATGGGCCGACCCTAGCAACGCCCACCGACAGAACATCCCCCTGCCCGCGCGCGGGCGACCACCACCCCTCAGGCGCCGACGTAGGCCGCCAGATGCTCACCGGTGACGGTCGAGCGGGCGGCGACCAGATCCGCGGGAGTGCCCTCGAAGACCACCCGCCCGCCGTCGTGACCGGCGCCCGGCCCCAGATCGATGATCCAGTCGGCGTGCGCCATGACCGCCTGGTGATGCTCGATCACGATCACCGACTTGCCGGAGTCCACCAGCCGATCCAGCAGGCCCAGCAACTGCTCGACGTCGGCCAGGTGCAGACCGGTGGTCGGCTCGTCCAGCACGTAGACGCCGCCCTTGTCCGCCATGTGGGTGGCCAGCTTCAGCCGCTGCCGCTCACCACCGGACAACGTGGTCAGCGGCTGCCCCAGGCTCACGTACCCGAGCCCCACATCGGCCAGCCGGCCCAGGATCGCGTGCGCGGCCGGCGTGCGCGCCTCACCGGAACCGAAGAACTCCCGCGCCTCCTCCACCGGCATCGCCAGCACCTCGCTGATGTCCCGCCCGCCGAGCCGGTGCTCCAGCACCGACGCCTGGAACCGCTTGCCGTCACACTCCACGCACGTCGTGGCCACACCCGCCATCATCGCCAGGTCCGTGTACACCACACCCGCCCCGTTGCAACCCGGGCAGGCGCCCTCGGAGTTGGCGCTGAACAGCGCCGGCTTGACCCCGTTGGCCTTGGCGAACGCCTTACGGATCGAGTCCAGCATCCCGGTGTAGGTCGCCGGGTTGCTGCGCCGCGAACCGCGGATCGCGCCCTGGTCGACCGACACCACCCCCGCCCCGGCCGGGATCGACCCGTGCACCAGCGAACTCTTGCCCGACCCCGCCACACCGGTGACCACCACCAGCACCCCCAGCGGGATGTCGACGTCCACCTCGCGCAGGTTGTTGGCCGAGGCGCCGCGGATCTCCAGCACCCCCGCCGGCTCGCGCACCGCCTTCTTGAGCCCCGCCCGGTCGTCCAGATGACGCCCCGTGACGGTCCCGCTGGCCCGCAACCCCTCCACATCGCCCTCGAAGCACACCGCGCCGCCCGCCGCACCGGCGCCCGGCCCGAGATCCACGACATGGTCGGCGATCGCGATCATCTCCGGCTTGTGCTCCACGACCAGCACCGTGTTGCCCTTGTCGCGCAACCGCAGCAACAGCTCGTTCATCCGCTGGATGTCATGCGGATGCAGACCGACGGTCGGCTCGTCGAAGACGTACGTGGTGTCGGTCAGCGACGAACCCAGATGACGGATCATCTTCACCCGCTGCGCCTCACCCCCCGACAACGTGCCCGACGGCCGCTCCAGCGACAGATAACCCAGCCCGATCTCCACGAACGACTCCAGCGTGCGCAGCAACGCCGCCACCAGCGGCGCCACCGACGGCTCGGCCAGCCCCCGCACCCAGGCCGCCAGATCGGTGATCTGCATCGCGCACGCGTCGGCGATGGTGACCCCGTCGATCCGCGACGAACGCGCCGCCTCGCTCAACCGCGTGCCACCGCACTCCGGGCAGGCCGTGAAGGTCACCGCCCGGTCCACGAACGCCCGGATGTGCGGCTGCATCGCCTCCCGGTCCTTCGACAGGAACGACTTCTGGATCTTCGGGATCAGCCCCTCATAGGTGAGGTTGACCCCCTCCACCTTCACCTTCGTCGGCTCCCGGTACAGGAAGTCCCGCATCTCCCGCTCGGAGAACTCACGGATCGGCTTGTCCGGATCGAGCAGGCCCGACTCCGCGTAGACGCGCACCGTCCAGAAACTGTCGGACTTCCAGCCCGGGATCGTGAACGCGCCACCGGCGATCGACTTGGAGTCGTCGTACAGCTGCGTCAGATCGATGTCGGAGACCCTGCCCCGGCCCTCGCACCGCGCGCACATGCCGCCCGTCAGCACGAACTCCTGCTGCACGCTCCTGCCCGCGCCACGCTCGATCGTCGCCGCGCCGGTGCCCCGCACCGACGGCACGTTGAAGGAGAACGCGTTCGGCGAACCGATGCGCGGCCGCCCCAGCCGGCTGAACAGGATCCGCAGCATCGCGTTGGCGTCGGTCACCGTGCCCACCGTGGAACGCGGGTCGGACCCCAACCGCTGCTGATCCACGATGATCGCCGTCGTCAGCCCCTCCAGCACGTCCACGTCCGGCCGCGGCAACGCCGGCATGAAGCCCTGCACGAACGCGCTGTAGGTCTCGTTGATCAGCCGCTGCGACTCCGCGGCGATCGTGTCGAACACCAGCGAGCTCTTGCCCGACCCCGACACACCGGTGAACACCGTCAACCGGCGCTTCGGGATCTCGATGCTGACGTCCTTGAGGTTGTTCTCCCGCGCGCCGTGCACGCGGATCACGTCGTGGCTGTCGGCGACGTGCGACGCCGGCCGCCCGCCCGTCCTCGTGGACATGCTCATCCCTGCTGTCTCCATCCGTGTACGGCAACGCTCCCCTGGGCCGTACAGGCTAGCCGCGGCACACCACCCGCGCTTCTCCGATCCTGACCGATCGAGCAGGCGCCGCCCCGGCGACCAGCCGCGACGGCGCCCCCACCCGGCCCGCCGGAGCACCGGGACACCAGGCGGTCAGGCCGGCTCCACCACCTCGATCGCGGCGGCGGGGCAGACGGCGGCGGCCTCCCGCACCTGCCCGTGCAGCTCCACCGCGGGCTCCGGCTCCAGCAGGACGACGATGCCGTCGTCCTCACGCTGGTCGAACACCTCCGGCGCGATCAGCACGCACTGGCCCGCGCCACAGCACTTGTCCTCGTCCACGACGACCTTCATCTCCGCACCCTCCTGTCTCGATCGGCCGCTCACCAGCGCACCGGAACCGTCTGCAGGCCACCCACGGCCAGCCCCTCCACCCGCCGCAACTCCTCCACCGGCACGGCCAGCTCCAGCCCCGGCAGCCTGCGCAGCAGCACCTCCAGCACCACCTGCAGCTCGGTACGGGCCAGCGCCTGCCCGAGGCACGAGTGCGCGCCGGCGCCGAAGGCCAGGTGCGGGTTCGGGCTGCGGCTCAGGTCCATCCGGTCGGCCGCCTCGAAGGCGCCCTCGTCACGGTTGGCGGCGGCCATGCTGCAGATCACCGTGGTGCCGCGGGGCAAAGACGTGCCGGCGACCTCCGTCTCCTCCTTCAGATAGCGCGGCAGGCCGAACCCGGAGTTGGCGTCCATGCGCAGCGACTCCTCCACCGCGGTGCGCACCAGCGCCGGATCGGCCAGCAGCCGCTCCCACCGGGAGCGGTCGGCCAGCAGCATCGACACCATCTTGCCGATCATGTTCGCGGTCGTCTCGTGCCCCGCCACCAGCAGCGCCATGCCCGTGACCAGGATCTGGATGTCGGACAGGCCGCCCTCCTCCGGGCCGCCCGCCGCGATCAGCTCGCTCAGCAGGTCCTCACCCGGCGCGGCCCGCCTGGCCGCCAGATGGTCGGACATGTACTGGAAGAACTCCGCCTGCGCCGCCTCGACCTCCTCCTTGCCGTAGCGGGTGAGATTGAGCAACGTGTCCGACCAGTACGAGAAACGCTCCCGGTCGGCGGCGGGCACGCCGAGCATGTCGCAGATGACGTAGACCGGCAGCGGGAAACCCAGCGACGCCTTCAGATCGCCGGGAGCGCCGCGCTCCACCATCTCGTCGATCAGGTCCTCGGCGATCCGCGCCATCGCCGGACGCAGCGCGCTCATCCGCTTGGCGGTGAACCACCTGCCGACCAGCCGCCGCCACCGCTGGTGCTCCTCCCCGCTGTCGGGGATGATCGCCGCCATCTCGCTGCCGAACAGCCCGCCGTCCTCGGTGTCCGACAGCCGGGCGGCGTCCGGCGCGTTGAGCAGCCGGGTGAAACGCGGGTCGGCGAGCACCTGCTTGACGTCCTCGTACCGGGTCAGCAGCCTCGCCCGGTCACCGCTGGGCAAGGTCACGTGGGCGACAGGGCACGCGCCGCGCAGCTCGGCCCACTCCGCGGGCGGCTCCAGCGCCGCCTCGACGGGGATGGGGTAGCTCAGAACCCGCTCGTTGACACTCATCAGGCGTCTCCTCGTGAATGGACGATCCCGCGATAGCCTACATGTGTCAGAAAACCTACACATGTAGTCATTCGATAGGATGGCCGCCGTGGCCACCGACGACATCACCACCACAACCGGCGACCGGCGCGTACGCCGCACCCGGACAGCCCTCGCCCGCGCACTGATCAAGCTGGTCGAGGAGCACGACCTGTCCCGCATCAGCGTCTCCGACGTCGCCGCCGGCGCCGAGGTGAGCCGCTCCGCCTTCTACGACCACTACCGCGACGTCCACGAGCTGGCCGAGGACGCCTGCACCGCCATGATCGACAGCCTGCTGGAAGCCCTGCCCGTCCCCACCCACGGCTCCGCCGACATGGAGGAAGAGGCCACCCGCTCCCTCACGGCCTTCTTCGCCAGCCTCGCCGAACACGCCGGCCTGTACCGGGCACTGCTCGGACCACAAGGCAGCCCACGGGTGGCCGACCACATCCGCCGCCGCATCGCCGCCGTCACCCACGACCACCTCACCGGGACCGGCGGCGACAGCACACCTCAGCAGGTCCCGCACGACGTCGCCGCCGCCTTCATCGCCGGCGCGCTCATCGGTGTGGCCGCCGACTGGCTCCAGCGCGGCCGCCCCCGCCCCCCGGCCGAGATGGCCGCCGCCACCTGGCCCCTGCTCAACGCGTACTACCGCGCCGACCTCACCTCAGCCGTCAGCGTCCCGCGACCCCCCGGCGAAAGCGCCGGCTGACGCGGCCACCACAGCGGTCCGCGCCGCGTCCTCCGCGAGACCCGGCTCAGCCGGCATCCGCAACAGCACCAACAGGTGATACAACGGCGCGGTGGCGGCCACGAGCAACCGCCGCGCATCCGTGCCCGCCGGCACCTCCCCACGCGCCACAGCCCGCTCGACGATCACCTCACAACGGGCATAACGCTCCTCCCAGAGCCGCCGCACCCCACGCGCCGCCTCCTCCGAACGGAACGACGCCGCGATCAACGCCGCGGCGATCGACGGCTGCTCGGTCAGAGCCGCCACGTTCTCCCGGTTCAACGCCACCAGGTCACCCAGCAGCGAACCGGTGTCCTGCGGCTGCCAGTCATCCTCACCCGTCGCCGCGAACAGATCGGCGAGCAGACCACCCACGTCCCGCCACCGCCGATACACCGTCGCCCGATGCACCCCCGCACGCGCCGCGACGCCGTCCAGGCTGAGCCCGTCGAAGCCCCGCTCCCCCAGCTCGGCCCGGACCGCGTCCAGCACCTGCGCACGGATCCGCCCCGTACGCCCACCCGGCCGGCGCCGAGGCGACGACTCCCCGGCGCTCATCGCCTGCAACCCGTTTGCTCAGCGGACCACGTCATGACACCATCTTAATGTAGAAGTTGTCGCATTAACGAAGGCGCGCACCATGAACCACCTCACCCCCGCCGACCCCGACACGCTCCACCCCATCCCCGACCAGCCACGCGTCGTCCTCCTCCGCCCCCTCATCACCTCCCCCCTCATCGAGGTCGGCGCATACACCTACTACGACGACCCCGACCACCCCACCGCCTTCGAAACACGCAACGTCCTCTACCACTACGGGCCGGAAAAACTGATCATCGGCAAGTACTGCGCACTCGGCACCGGGGTCCGCTTCATCATGAACGGCGCCAACCACCGCATGGACGGCCCCTCCACCTTCCCCTTCCCCACCATGGGCGGCTCCTGGGCCCAGCACTTCGACCTCCTCACCGGCCTGCCCAACCGCGGAGACACCGTCATCGGCAACGACGTCTGGCTCGGCTACGGCGCCACTGTGATGCCAGGCGTACGCGTCGGACACGGCGCCGTCATCGGCACCCACGCCGTCGTCACCACCGACATACCCGACTACGCCATCGCCGCCGGCAA
Organism: Nonomuraea rhodomycinica; assembly: GCF_013363995.1. GTDB lineage: Bacteria > Actinomycetota > Actinomycetes > Streptosporangiales > Streptosporangiaceae > Nonomuraea > Nonomuraea rhodomycinica. Next base: position 23,656 of record NZ_JABWGO010000023.1, read on the forward strand.
CCCGGCCCGCGTCATCCGCACCCGCTACGACGACCACGACATCGCCCGGCTCCTCACCCTCGCCTGGTGGGACTGGCCCGCCGAACACATCACCCGGCACATACCGACGATCATGTCCGGCAGCATCGCCGACCTCGAAGCCGCGGCCCCCACCACCCTGGACACCTGACATGACGCGACGCCACGCCCACATCGCGATGATCGGCATCCCCGCCATCAGCCACGTCCTGCCCAGCCTCGACGTCATCCGCGAACTCGCGGCCCGCGGCCACCGCGTCACCTACGCCAACGACCCCGCGGTCAGCGCCCTCATCACCGCCACCGGCGCCGAACTCGTCCCCTGCACCTCCGTACTGCCGACCGCCGACGACACCTGGCCCGACGACCCCATCGACGCGATGGACCTCTTCCTCGACAACGCCGTCCAAGCCCTCCCGCAACTCCACGCCGCCTACGACCACGACCCCGCCGACCTCTACCTGTACGACATCGGCGCCTACGCCGCCCGCGCCCTCGCCGAAACACACCACCGCCCCGTCACCCAGCTCTCCCCCACCTTCGTGGCCTGGAAGAGCTACCACCAGGACGTCGCGGCCCACCTGTGGCGACTGCCCGGCGCCGACGCCCACCGGGCCAGATTCGCCCGCTGGCTCACCGACTCCGGAGCGACCACCACCGACGTGGACGCCTTCTCCGGCCTCCCCCCGCGAGCCCTCGCCCTGATCCCCCGAGCCATGCAACCCCACGCCGACCAGGTCGACACCGACACCGTCACCTTCGTCGGCCCCTGCCACGGACCACTCGGCCCGCAGGACGGCTGGAGCCGCCCCGCCCACGCCGACAACGTCCTGCTCATCTCCCTCGGCTCGGCCTACACCCGGCAGCCCGAGTTCTACCGCCAGTGCCTGGCCGCCTTCGGCCACCTGCCCGGCTGGCACGTCGTCCTGCAGATCGGCCGGCACACCGACCCCCGCGAACTGGGCGACATCCCGCCCAACGTCGAGGTGCACCCCTGGGTCCCCCAGCGGGCCATCCTCGAACAGGCGGACGCCTTCGTCACCCACGCCGGCATGGGCGGCTGCGGCGAAGGACTGCTGGCCGGCGTCCCGATGATCGCCGTACCGCAGGCCGCCGAACAGTTCCTCAACGCCGACCGCCTCGTGGAGCTCGGCGTCGCCCGCCGCATCGACACCCCGGACGCCACGGCCGAGACCCTGCGCGCCGCCCTGATCGACCTCGTCACCGACACCGAGGTCGCGCGCCGCTCGGCGCGGCTGCGGGCCGAGACGCGAGCCGAAGGCGGCACCACCCGCGCGGCCGATCTCATCGAGCAGATGCTGGGCTGACCCTGCGGGTCGGGGGGGTTTTTCGGGCCAGGACGCGGTGTCGCGTCCTGGCCCGACGCCTTTACATTGTAGATTTATTGTGCTGATGCTGGTGCTGTTCCGGCAGGTGGCTCTCGGCGTGCGCCCACACCAGCACGTTCGGCAGGTCCTCGCGTTCGAAGAACGACAGGACCTCCCGGTCCGAGTGGCGCAGGCTGAAGTGGGTCAGCACGAAGAGAGTGCCGGGATGGGCCAGGACGAACGGCCTGAGGTCGCTCCACACCGTGTGGCCGACGCTTCGCGCCCGGTCGAGCTCGGCGTCGTCCAGGTACGTGCACTCGGTGATGACCACCGGATAGTCGAACAGCCCCGGGTTGCGCCCCAGCGCGCCGGCGTGCGTGTCCCCCAGGTAGGCGAACAACGGCCGCCGGACCTGACGGTCGACCGCGACGCCGCGCCTGCGGCGGTCGGCGACGAGCCGGCCGAACTCGGCGGGGCCGAGCGTCGCCCTGAGCTCCTCGACCTCCGGCAGCAGGGCGCGCCGGTTCTCGGCGACGCCGTAACCCACGCTGGGCACCTTGTGCTCGGTCTCGAGGATCGGGACCGTGTGCGAGCCGTTCCGGCCGACGGGGTACTCCTCCCCCGGCCGCACCCCGTGCAGCCGGGCCCCCGCCGCGCGGGCGGGGTCGAAGGCGGCGACCTGGTTCAGCTCGGTCGTGGCGCGCAGGTAGTCGCGCACGTACGGCAGCGCCTCGCCGGGCACGTAGATGTCGACCCCGGTGGGCCTGGTCGCCAGGTAGTCGAGGTCCTTGGAGTGGTCGAGGTGCGTGTGGGTCAGCAGCACCGTGTCGACCTGGCGGCCCTCGGCCAGCCCGGCGTCGAGGCCGAGCTTCAGCTCGGGGACGTGGAAGAAGGTCTTGTCGTTGGCGCGCGAGTAGCCGGTGAGCGTCAGGCCGGTGCCGGGCGGCCGCCACGTCTTCCACTGCCGGAACGGGTGGCCGCGCTCCAGGCGCTCGGGACGCATGATCATGGCGAGGAGGATATCCGCGGCCGGAGGGCGCCCGCTCGCCGCGCGCCGCACCCCCCTCGGCGCCGCTCCCCCGGCGCGGGCGCAATGTAGACCCCGGCCACCCCCGAAAGGAATCGGAGAACCGCATGGGTGACGAGATGCGAACCGGCCACGCTTGTGCGTACACTGTTCGCACAACGCGTACATCGTGCCCGTCATCATCGAGGAGAGAGTCATGCCCGCGACCCTGAACTGGAACTCCGACGGCGAGTGGACCGCGCGCGACGAGTGGGGGATGCGCGACTCGGCGGGCCGCCGCTTCGAGCGCGACCGCTGGCAGGCCCGCCTGGACGAGCTGCGCGCCGCCCACCACGTCCCCGGCGCCGCGCTCGCCGTGCTGGTCGGCGGGCAGGTGCACGAGCTGGCCAGTGGCGTGCTGCATCGCGGCACCGGCGTGGAGGCGACGACGGACTCGGTGTTCCTGTCCGGTTCGATCGCCAAGGTCTACACCGCCACGCTCGTCATGCGGCTGATCGACGAGGGCCTGCTCACCCTGGACACGCCGGTGGCCGACGTGCTGCCGGAGTTCGCCACCCCCGACCCGGAGGCCACCAGGACGATCACCGTCCAGCAGCTCCTGTCGCACACCGGCGGCGTCACCAACGACTTCAACCACGACGGCGGCCGCGGCGACGACTGCCTGGCGAAGTACGTCGAGGCGGCCAGGGACGTGCCGCTCGACTGCCCGCCCGGCACCGCCGTCTCCTACGGGGGGCTCGGCTACGTCGTGCTGGGCCGCCTCGTCGAGGTGCTCACCGGCCGCACCTGGGACCAGGCGCTGAAGGACCTGCTGTTCACCCCGCTCGGACTGGAACGCTCGATGACGCTGCCGGAGGAGGCGCTGCGCTTCCGGGTGGCGATGAGCCACCTGGGCGAGGACGGCGGCGACCCCGCCCCCGCCCCGGCCTGGGACCTCATGCCGCGCTCCGCGGGACCGGCCGGGCGGGTCATCGTCTCGGCCGGCGACCTGGCGCGCTTCGCCGGCATGCACCTGGCCGGCGGCCTCGCCCCCGACGGCACCCGGGTGCTGTCGGCCGCGGCGGCAGCGGCCATGACGCGCCGCGAGACCGACGTCCCCGACAAGTGGACGGTCTCCGCCGACGGCTGGGGCCTCGGCTGGACCCTGTACGACTGGGACGGCGTCCCGGGCTACGGCCACGACGGCGCCGCCATCGGCCAGTACGCCTACCTGCGGGTCGTGCCGCACGCCGGCCTGGCCGTGGCCCTGATGACCAACGGCGGCAGCGCCCGCCTGCTCTACGCCGACCTGTTCCGCGACCTGCTGGCCGAGCTGGCCGGCGTCACCATGCCCGCCCCCTTCGGGCCGCCCGCGCAGCCGCCCGCCGTGGACCTCGCCCCGCTCCTGGGCACCTACCGGCGCGCGGGCGTCGTCATCACGGTCGCCCGCGGCGCGGACGGCGGGCCCCGCATGCGCTACGAGTTCGTGGACGGCATGAAGGACATGTCGCCGCCCCTGGACATGGAGCTCGTCCCGGTGACGCCGCACGTCTTCGCCGCCTCGGGGGCCGGCCCGTCCTTCAGCGAGGACTACATGCCGGTCGTCTTCGCCACGCTGCCGGACGGCACCGCGTGCGTGTACGTCGGGATGCGCGCCACCCCGAAGGTCTCCTGACCTCGCTCATCCCGTGAACCTCACCGGTTGTGGAGCCTGCGCGCCCACAGACAACCGGCCAGGGCGATGCCCGCGCTCCACACAGCCGCCTCCAGGAGGCCGGACCCGGCCGGACGCCCGGCCATCAGCGCGCGCAGCGTCTCGATGACCGGGGTGGCCGGCTGGTGCTCGGCGAACCAGCGCAGACCGGCCGGCATCGACTCGGCCGGGACGAAGCCGCCGCCGAGGAACGGCAGCAGCATCAGCGGCAGGTTGCTGGCCGTGGCCACGTTCTTGGCGACCAGGGCGAGCGCGACCGACAGCCAGGTGATCGCGAAGGTGAACCCCTGCGGTACCCGTCGGGGTCGGCGAAGCGCACGACGATGTGGCCGCCGGGGACCATGCGCTTGAGCTCCTCAGGGGGCGCCCTCAGCCTCGAGGAAGACGAGCTGGGGCGTGCCGACCAGGGTCATGGCGAGGTCGAGCCGGCGGCGCATGCCGCCCGAGTACGTGGCCGCGGGCTTGCGCACGGCGCCGGTGAGGTCGAAGCGCTCCAGCAGGTCGCGGACGCGCCCGCGGCCCCTGGCGCGGCCGAGGTGGAGCAGGTCGGCCACGAGCCGCAGGTTCTCCTCGCCGGTGAGGAGGCCGTCGACCGCGGGGAACTGGCCGGTGACGCCGATCGCGGCACGCACCTTGAGGGCTTGGGCAGCCCCGTCACCGAGACGAAGGTTCGCATCGCGTTCACGCCCGGTCCCAGGTGACGGGCAGGCTGTCCACGCCGTACACCTGCGAGGGGTCGGTGCGCGGCGACAGCTCCTCAGCCGGTACGGCGAGCCGCAGCGTCGGGAAGCGGACGAGCAGCGCGGGGAACGCGACGCGCATCTCGATGCGGGCAAGCTGCTGGCCGAGGCACTGATGGGCGCCGTGACCGAAGGCCAGATGCCCGGCGGCCGAGCGGCGCAGATCGAGCACGTCGGGGTCGGGGAACCTGGCCGGGTCCCTGTTGGCGGCGTTGATCGCGATGACGACCGTGTCGCCCGCCTTGAGCTGCCTGCCGCCGAGCTCCACGTCCTCCAGCACGCCGCGCATGCCGGTGGCGGCGACGGACAGGTAGCGCAGCAGCTCCTCCACGGCGCCGGCGGCCAGGCCGGGGTCCTCGCGCAGGGCGGCGAGCTGGGCCGGGTCGCGCAGCAGGGCGAAGGTGCCGAGCGCGAGCATGTTGGCGGTGGTGTCGAGCCCGGCGCCGAGCAGGAACGCGGCCACGCCGCCGAGCTCCTCGCCGGTCAGCTCACCGCCGGTGGCCAGGTCGCTGAGCAGGTCGTCGGTCGGCCTGGCCCGCTTGGCGAGCGCGAGCTCCCGCAGGTACGCGCCGAGTTCGACGAAGCGGGCGTACTGCGCCTCAGCGGTCCGGGCCTCCGGCAGGGCCCGGGTGGAGCTCTGGAACCGGTCGCGGTCCTCGTACGGCACGCCGAGGAGCTCACAGATCATCAGCGCCGGAACGGGCTGCGTGAAGACCTCGACGAGGTCGGCGGGCGGCCCCTGCCGCTCCATCGCGTCGAGCCGCTCGCGGGTGATCTCGGTGAGCCGCTCGGCGAGCAGGTTCATCCTGCGGACGGTGAACCTGCCTGCCAGCAGCTTGCGGAAGCGGGTGTGCCGGGGCGCGTCCATGCCGGTCAGGTCGCCGACGGGGGCGGGCGGTAAGTGCCCGCCCGCCAGGGGGTGGTACTGGGTTTCGTAGCGGGAGCTGAACCGCGGGTCGGCGAGGATCCGGCGGACCAGGTCGTATCCGGTGACCATCCAGACGCCGGGGGCGCCCTCGGGCGCGGCCAGGCGGGCGATGGGCCGCTCCGCGCGCAGGGCGGTGAGCGAAGGGGCGGGATCGAAGGGGCGGGCGGGTGAGCGGTCGAGGGACGGAGCGACCGGCTCATCGCGATAGTACTCGTTCATCACAAGTGAAAGCTACGTTGCTTTCAAAAATTCTGTCAATCGACCGATGCACATAAGCCCAGATCAGAGCCGACAAACTGATGCGTTGACGGTGAAGCTGAATGCAATGAAACATTGCGTTGTGTGAGGTCGAACGCAAGAGTGGCGTCATGCCAGAAGGAAGGTTGACCCTGCAGGACCGCCGGCGCATCGCGGCCGGCCTCGCCGAAGGCCGCTCCTACGCCGAGATCGCCAGGCGGCTGGACCGGCCGACCTCGACGATCAGCCGTGAGGTCGGCCGCAACGGCGGCCCCGGCGACTACCGCCCCGAGCGGGCGCACCAGGCGACGGCGCGGCGGGCGCGACGCGGCACCCCCGCGCGTCCGGCCGAACCCCAGGACCACACGGTCGTCGAGGTGGAGGAGGGAGCCGTCGAGATGGCGATCGCGATGGGCCTGCCGAGAATGACGGCGCGCGTGCTCATCGGCCTGTGGCTGAGCGAGGACGGCAGGCTCACCGCGGCCGAGCTGTCGCGCGGGCTGAAGGTCAGCCCCGCCTCGATCTCCATGGCCGTGGGCTACCTGACCCGGCAGGGGCTGATCAGGCGCGAACGCGATCCGCAGCGGCGGCGCGACATCTACGTGGTCGACGACGACGCCTGGTACCGCTCGACGGTGATCAGCGCGCGGCAGACGCTCGCGGCGGCGGAGATCACCAAGGCGGCGGGGCGGACGCTGGGGCTCGACTCGCCCGTGGGACGCCGTCTGGCCAGGGGCGGCGCGTTCCTGGAGCGGATCAGCCTGGACGCCCTGGCCTCGGCCGAGCGCTGGCACGACCTCCCGCCGTGACGGGACCGCGGGGGCCGTTTGCCAATCCTTGACATCCAAGCTATAACCTAGCTTCATTAGTTTCTTCCTAATGACTCTAGGAAAGAGGGTGCGCATGGCGCGGGCCGGACTGACGGCGGACCGGGTGACGCTCACCGGTGCCGAGCTGGCGGACGAGGTCGGGCTCGACCACGTGACCATGTCGGCGGTGGCGCGCCGGCTCGGGGTGAAGGACGCCAGCCTGTACGCGCACGTCCGCAACCTCGAGGACCTGCGCGGGCGGATCGCCCTGCTGGCGGCGGACGAGAAGACCATCCGCATCGCGGAGGCCACCGCCGGGCGCGCCGGCAAGGACGCGCTGGTGGCGTACGCGAACGCCTACCGCGACTACGCCCACGAGCACCCGGGCCGCTACACCGCGACGCAGATCCCGATGCACATCGACCCCGAGCTGCTGGCCCAGGCGCCCGGGCCGCGCCGCGCGATCGAGCTGACCTACAGCATGCTGCGCGCCTACCGCCTGGACGAGCCCGACCTCACCGACGCGGTCCGGATGATGCGCAGCATGCTGCACGGCTTCATCAACCTGGAGGCCGCGGGCGGTTTCGCGCACGCGCGCCCGGTCGAGGACTCCTGGGCCCGCTGCCTCGACGCCCTGCACACCCTCCTGCAGAACTGGCACGAACACCGTGAAGGAGACCCGGCATGACCAGCCCCACCATCGGCAGCCTGCGCGTGGACGGCGCCACCCTGCGCTACGAGGTACGCGGAAGCGGCCCGCTGCTGCTGCTGATCCCCGGCGGCACGGGCGGCGCGGCGTCCTTCGACGGCGTCGCCGACGACCTGGCCGCCGATCACACGGTCGCCTCCTACGACCCGCGCGGCATGTCCGGCAGCCTCCTGGACGACCCGGAGGCGCCGCAGCGGGTCGAGCGGCACGCCGACGACGCGTTCCGGCTGCTGGAGCTGCTGTCTCCGGGCGCGCCCGCCCGTGTGGCCGCCTGCAGTTCGGGGGCGATCGTCGCGCTGCACCTGCTCACCACCCGTCCCGAGCGGATCGAGCGCGTCGTGGCGCACGAGCCGCCGATGGTGGAGGTGCTGCCGGACGCCGCCGAGCACCGCGCGATGCTCGCCCGCGTCCAGGACACCTTGCGCCGGGAGGGGCTGATGCCTGCGGCGGCCGTGTTCGCGGCGGGCCTCAGCCGGCCCGGCGCCGAGCCCGCCGCCCCGCCCGCCGACCCGCGGGCGGCGATCGCGGAGCTGCCGCCGGAGGCGCGGGCGCGCGTCGAGCGGACGATGGCCAACATGCCGTACTTCCTCGGGCGCATCGTGCCGAGTTTCATGGCCTACACCCCGGACCTCGACCGGCTGGAGGCCCTGTCGGACCGGCTCGTGCTGGCCGCCGGAACCGACTCGCGGGGCGAGCTGCCCTACCGCCCCGCCGCGCTCCTGGCCGAGCGGTTCGGCACGGAGCTCGTCCACTTCCCCGGCGGGCACACCGGCCTCAGCACCCACCCCGCCGCGTTCGGCGAGCTGCTGCGCAAGGTGCTGGCACTCCCCTGACCCGCGTTCCTCAGTGCCGCACGGTGACGACGATCTTGCCGACCTGGCCGTCGGCCTCCATGTAACGGTGGGCCTCGGCGATGTCGGCCAGGTCGAAGGTGCGGTCGATCACCGGGGTGAGCGCGCCGGTGCGCAGCCCGGCGGTGATGAAGGCGCGGGCCCGGCGCATGCGTCCGGCGTCGCGGGTGACGTGGTGGACCCCGTAGCCGTGGACGTTGAGCGGCCAGGTCATGGGCAGGGGCGCCGGGCGCGGGTCCAGCCAGCCGTAGACGATCAGCGCGCCGTCCTCGGCGACCGTGCGGGCGAGGTCGGCGAGGCCCGGCCCGCCCACCGGGTCGAACACGACGCGGGCGCCCTCCCCGCCGGTGATCTCGCGCACGCGCTCGGCGAGGTCGTCCCGGTCGGTGGCGACCACGTGGGCGGCCCCGGCCCGGAGCAGGCGGTCAGCCTTGGCCGCGGTGCGGGTCACGGCGATCGGGACCGCGCCGATCTGCCGGGCGAGCTGGAGGGCCGCCGTTCCCACGCTGCTGGAGGCGGCGGTGACGAGCACGTGATCGCCCGGCTGGAGGCGGCCGACCTCGAACAGCGCGCCGTACGCGGTGAGGTGGGACAGCCAGATCGCGGCCCCGGTACGCGCGTCCATCCACTCCGGCCGTGGCAGCAGCGTGTCAGCCGTCACCACGGCGCGGTCGCCGTACACGCCGTGCCGTGACATGCCCATGCCGACCGACAGCACGCTCACGGCGTCGCCCGGCGCGAACCCCTCCACGCCCGGCCCGACCGCCTCCACCACTCCCGCGGCCTCGCTGCCCAAGCGCGAGGCGGGGAGGGTCGGCTGGTAGTAGTACCCGCCCGCGCGGAACAGCGCCTCGGCCCGGTTCAGCCCGATCGCCTCGACGCGGACCCGCGCCTCGCCCTCGCCGGGCTCGGGCAGCGGCACCTCGGTCAGCCGCAGCACCTCGGGGCCGCCCAGCTCGTCGAAGACCACCACGTTCGCCATGTCGCACTCCCATGTCCGACTGCCGCACAATTTCCGTGCGGCGTTCAACTTTTATACGGCGCACTGTAACGCAACGCCGCACGATGTCCAAGCCGGCGGAAACGCCGACACCCGGCCAGGGCACCGTGGCGGTGCTCCGGCCGGGTGTCCGGGCGGGGGGCTTGCCCTGCTGGGCTGTCCGGGGACCTACTTGAGGCTGTCCGGCACGCCGGACTTGTCGCCGAGGCCGACGAGGTAGTCCGCGTACTCCTTCACGTTGTCCTTCGTGACCAGCTTGCCCTGCAGCGTCTCGTCGGCCTGCACCTGCTTGCCGCCCAGGACGTCGCCGGCCAGCGAGACCACCTTCTGCCCGAGCGCGAACGGCGACTCGGCGTTGGTGGCGTACATCTCCCCCGCCGCGACGGCGGCCAGCGCGTCGGCGATGCCGTCGTTGCCGACGACCTTGACCTTGCCCACCAGGTTGCGGGCCTTGAGCGCCGACAGCACGCCCATGGCCATCTCGTCGTTGGCCGCGTACACGCCGTCGATGTCGGGGTTGGCCTGCAGCACGTTCGTCATCACGTTCAGGGCCTTGGCCCGGTCGAAGTCGGCCGCCTGGGTGGCGACGACCTTGATGTCCTTGTGCGTGGCGATCTGCTGCTGGAAGCCCTTGCTGCGGTCCTGGGCGACGTTGGTGCCGAGGATGCCCTGGATCTCGACGACCTTGCCCTTGCCGCCGACGGCCTCGGCCAGCGCGTCGGCGGCGTTCTTGCCCGCCTGGACGGCGTCGTAGCCGACGAACGTGGCCAGCTTCCCGCCGGACGGCTTGCGGTCGAACGCCATCACGGGGATGTTCGCGGAGTTCGCCTGGCTGACCGAGCTGCTGGCGGACTGGCTGCCCACCGGGTCGAGGATGAGGATGCCGGTCTGCTTGGAGATGGCGGTCGTCGCCTGGTTGAGGAAGGTGGCGTCGGAGTTGTCGGCGTTCTGCACGTTCAGGGTGATGCCGCTCTTGGCGGCCTGCGCCTCGGCGCCGTCCTTCACGCTGATGAAGAACGGGTTGCCGAGCGTGCTCATGATGATCGTGGCGTCCTTCTTGCCGGACGCCTGCGGGGCGCCCGTGGTCGTCTCCTCGCCGCCCCTGCTGCAGGCGGTCAGGGAGACGGCGGCCAGGAGCGCGACGGCGACGAGCTTGCGGGGAGTGCGCATGTCTGTTCCTTCTAGATGTGCTGGGCGAGTTCAGGGGTACGTGCGGGGGTCTCGGCGGCTCTGCGCGGCAGGAGCCGGCGCAGGACGTCCACGTTGCGGTCGAGGAAGACGGCCAGCAGGATGACCAGGCCCTTCACCACGTCCTGCAGGAACGGGGAGACGTCGAGCAGGTTCATCCCGTTGTCGATGACGCCGAGGACGAGCGCCCCGACGAGGGTGCCGAGCAGGGTGCCGCGGCCCCCGGCCAGGCTGGTGCCGCCGATGATGACGGCCGCGATCGCGTCCAGCTCCAGGCCGGCGCCGGCGGTCGGCTGGGCCGTGGACAGCCGGGCGGTGATGATGAAGCCGGCCAGGGACGCCAGCACGCCGCTGATGACGAAGGCGAGGATCTTGACGCGGTGGACCCGGATGCCGGACAGCCGCGCGGCCTCCACGTTGTCGCCGGTGGCGTAGACGTAGCGGCCGAAACGGGTGCGGGCCAGGACGAACCCGAAGACGCCGAACGCCACCAGCATGATCCACACCGGCACGGGCACGCCCGCGAACCTGGCCTGCCCGATCCCCTGGAAGTCGTAGTCCGTCACCGGGATCGGGTTGCCGGAGGTGATGTGCAGGGTGAGCCCGGCGAACACCGACATCGTGGCCAGCGTCGCGATGAACGACGGCATCCTGGTCCTGGTCACCAGCAGACCGTTGATCAGCCCGATGGCGGCGCCGGTCGCCAGGCCCGCGGCCAGCGCGGGGACCAGCCCGTACGTGCCGAGCGTCAGGGCGGTGACGACGGCGGAGAAGCCGAGCGCGGAGCCGACGGACAGGTCGATCTCGGCGAGGATGATCACGTACGTCTGCCCGGCGGCGAGCAGCGCGGCCACGGAGGTCGCGAGCGCGACGTTGAGCAGGTTCGTCGGGGTGAGGAAGACCGGCGAGGTCACCGAGAGGACGACCCCGACGAGCAGGAGCATCCACACCGCGCGCAGCCGGCCCGCGACGGTCTTGAGTTTCGAGGTCATGCGGCACCTACCAGTGCGTGCTTGAGGATGGACTGCTCGTCGAGGCCGTCGCCGGTCAGCTCGGCGACGAGCCGTCCTTCGCGCATCACGACCACGCGATCGGACATGGCGACGAGTTCCGGCAGGTCGGAGCTCACGAGCAGGACGGCGACGCCGTCCGCGGTGAGCTGGTTGATGATCCGGTAGATCTCGGTCTTGGCGCCGACGTCCACGCCGCGGGTCGGCTCGTCCATGAGCAGCACCCGCGGCCGGGTCATCACCCACTTGGCGAACAGCGCCTTCTGCTGGTTGCCGCCCGACAGCGAGCTGACCGCGATGGACGGGGAGGCGGCGCGCACTCGCAGGTCGGAGATGACCGCGCCGGTGGCCGCCCGCTCCTTGGCGCGCCGTACGACGCCGCCTGCGGAGCTGAACGCGCGCAGCGACGCCAGCGACACGTTCGCCTCGACCGACTGGCTCATGCACAGGCCCTCCGCCTGCCGGTCGGGCGACAGGTAGGCGATCCGGCTGCCGATGGCGTCCTCGACGCTCGCGACGCGTACGGCGGAGCCGCCCACGAGCACGGACCCGGCCAGCGGCTGCAGGCCGAACAGGGCGCGCAGCAGGTCGCTGCGCCCGCAGCCGACCACGCCGCCGATGCCGACCACCTCGCCGGCCCTGACCTGGAGGTCGATGTCGTGGAAGCGGGCGCCGTTGCCGCCGCGCACCTCCAGCACGACCTCGTCCCTGGCGTTGCGCTCCTTGGGGTAGAAGTCGTCCACGGCGTCGCCGACCATGGCGGTGACGACCTGGGCCGGGGTGAGCTGCCCGGTGGGGGCGTCGAGGGTGACCCGCCCGTCGCGCAGCACGACGACGCGGTCCGACAGGGCGAAGACCTCGTCCAGCCGGTGGCTGATGTAGATGACCGAGACGCCGGCCTCGCGCAGCCGGTTCACCTGGGCGAAGAGCTGCTCGGACTCCTGCTCGTCGAGCGCCGCGGTGGGCTCGTCCAGGATGATCAGCCGCAGCTCGTGCGTCATGGCCTTGGCGATCTCGAGCATCTGCCGCTCGGCGACGCTCAGCTCGCTGACCTGGCGGTGCACGTCGATCTCCATGCCGAGGCGGCGCAGCGCCCGCCCGGCCTCGGCGGCCATGCGCTGCTTGGAGACGAACAGGCGGCCGAAGACCCGCTCGCGGTCCAGCACGTACATGTTCTCGGCCACGCTGAGGTGCGGGAACAGGTTCTGCTGGAACTCCTGGTAGATGACCTCGATGCCCTGGGCCATCGCGGCCTGCGGGTCCTTGAGGACCGTCGGGGTCCCGTCGATGAGCAGCCGCCCGGAGTCGGGCTGGTGCGCGCCGGAGATCACCCGGGTGAGCGTGGACTTGCCCGCCCCGTTCTCCCCGACGAGCGCGACGACCTCGCCGGGACCGACGTCGAAGCTGACGCCCCGCAGGACGCTGTTGTCGCCGAAGGACTTGCGCACATCGGCAAGCTGGAGATGCATGCCAGGCTCCCGATCAGTACACGACGCCCGCGGTGAGCAGGACGTTGGCGTACGGGGTGAACTCGCCGGAGCGGACGGCCGCCCTGGCGCCGGCGGTGGCCTGCTTGAACGCGGTGTGCGGCACGAACTCCAGCGCCAGGCCGAGCCGGTCGAACCGCTCCTCGATGGCCGCCAGCATGTCCGGGCTGTGCTGCTTGATCTCCTCGGACAGCAGCACGCCCTCCACGGCCACCTCGTCGAGCACCGCGTCGAGCAGGTCGAGGAAGCGCGGCAGGTTCTCCCGGACGGCGAGGTCCACACGCTCCACGTCGCGCGGGATGGGCAGGCCGGCGTCGGTGACGACGATGGTGTCGGTGTGGCCGAGCTCGGAGATGACGCGGGCGAGCTGGGCGTTGAGGGTTCCCTGGTTGCGCCTCATCGGGCGGCTCCTTCCATGGAGGTGGTGACCAGCGGCTCGACCTCGTCCTTGCCGGGGAGCGAGGGGCTGGCCCCGGCCTTGGTGGTGGCCAGGGCGCCGGCCGCCATGCCGTACTGGATGGCGGTGTCCACGTCGAGCCCGGCGGCGAGGGCGCCGCCGAAGAAGCCGGTGAACGCGTCGCCGGCCGCCGTGGTGTCCACGGGCGTCACGGCGTACGCCGGGAAGTGGCGGGTGCGCTCCCCGGTGACCGACAGCGCGCCGCCCGAGCCCAGCGTGATGATCGCGTGGCGCACGCCGCGCTCCAGGAACCAGGCCGCCGCCCGCTCCGCCGACTTCAGGTCGGTGACCTGGACGCCGGTCAGCAGGGTGGCCTCGCTCTCGTTGGGGGTGACGATGTCGAGGTGCGGCCACACGTCGTCCGGCAGTTCCTGGGCGGGCGCCGGGTCGAGGACCACGGTCAGCCCGGCCGCCGCGCCCTCCCGCGCCGCGTGGCAGGCGACCTCCGTGCGGATCTCCAGCTGGAGCAGCAGGACGCCCACCCGGTCGCGGACCCGCTCGATGGTCTGCGTGACCATCGCCTCGTCGAGGGAGGCGTTGGCGAGCGGCGTGATGACGATGTCGTTCTCGCCCGAGGCGTCCACGCGGATGTGGGCGACGCCCGTGCGGCCCTCGACCGTGCGGACCTCGGTGAGCGTGACACCGTGGCCCTCGAGGCCGGACAGCACGATGTCGCGGAACGGGTCCCGGCCCACGCAGGCGGCCATCCAGGTCGGGGCGCCGGAGTGCGCCGCGGCCACGGCCTGGTTCGCGCCCTTGCCGCCGAGGACGAGGGTGAAGTCGTCGCCGAGCACGGTCTCACCGCGCCGCGGCAGCCGCCGGCTGAACGCCGTGACGTCCGCGGTGATGCTCCCGACGACGAGAACACCGGTGGGTTCCATGGGGGTTCCTCCAGATTCGGGGATGGGCGACCCGAGGCCACGGCCCATGCGCCGTGTCCTTGCGGGTGCGGGGTCGATCAGATCCCGGCGGGGTGCCAGACCGTCTTGGTCTCCATGAACGTGGTCATGCGTCTCGTCCCCCGGTCCTGCGCCGCGGTGAGCACGCGTTTGAAGTTCTCGGCCGCCGCCTGCTCGCAGGCCAGGGCCAGCTCGGGCGCCGTCACGCCGGTGAGGTCGAGCCCGTTGACGTCCATGTGCGCGGCCAGCCAGGGCGCCAGCTCGGCCTGGTGGCCGGTGAGCACGTTGACCACCCCGCCCGGCAGGTCGGAGGTGGCCAGCACCTCGGCGAAGGTGATCGCGGGCAGCGGCGCGCGTTCGGAGGCGACCGCGACGCAGGTGTTGCCGGTGACGATCACGGGGGCGACGGCCGAGACGAGGCCGAGAAGGGGCTCGGCGGGCGCGACGACCGCGACCACCCCGACCGGCTCCGGCGAGGACAGGTTGAGGTACGGCCCCGCGACCGGGTTGGTGGTGCCGCGCACGGCGGCGATCTTGTCGGACCAGCCCGCGTACCAGACGAGCCGGTCCACGGCGGCGTCCACCTGCTCCAGCGCCTGCTTGCGCGGGCCACCGAGCTCGTCGGCGAACTGGGCGCGGCGGCCCTCCAGCATCTCGGCGACGCGGTAGAGGATCTGGCCCCGGTTGTAGGCGGTGGCGCCGGACCAGCCGGGGAACGCCTTGCGCGCGGCCACCACCGCGTCGCGGGCGTCCTTGCGCGAGGCCCTGGCGGCGTGCTCCGTCCTCGTCACGGTGTAGGTCCTCCCGCTCTCCGAGCGCGGGAACGCTCCACCGATGAACAGCTTGTACGTCTTGCGCACGGTCACGCGTCGATCAGACATCGAGGTACGCCTCCAGCCCGTGAAGACCGCCTTCGCGGCCGTAGCCGGACTCCTTGTAGCCGCCGAACGGCGAGACCGGGTCGAACTTGTTGAACGTGTTGGCCCACACCACGCCGGCCCGCAGCCGCT
>NZ_JABWGO010000024.1 GCF_013363995.1 Nonomuraea rhodomycinica
AGCGGGTGATGGAAGAGCAGCTCACGCGGGACTTCGGGGTGAAGTTCGCGACCCGCCCGGACGGTAAGGCCCGCGAGATCGTCGGCATTTCCCAGGAGCAGCGCGACCTCTACAGCTCGCGCCGGGCCACGGTAACGTCCCAGGTCGCGGCGCTGGCGGCCGAGTACGAGGCCAAGCACGGTCACGCGCCGAGCCGTCGTGCGCTGTTCAACATGGCCCAGTACGCCACGCTCGACAGCAAGACGAGGATGCGGAAGAGCAAGGAGGCCGCGCCGCGCGAGGTGAGTCTTGCGGGGTGGGAGGCGCAGAGTCGGGCCGCTGAGCTGGGGGCCCTGGCCGACATCCCCGAGGCCGTACAGGGCCGGGTCGACCTGTCGCAGGCCCGCAGTGTTGCCGAGCTTGCGGACCACGAGTTCCGCCGGGTGCTGAAGGCGGCGGTGGCAGAAGTGCAGGCCACAGGGGCTACGTGGACCCGCTATCAGCTCACGGCCGCGATCAACCGCCACTTGCCCGACACCCTCGGCGGTCTGCCCGCCCGCATGGTGCGCGGCGTGCTGGAGGACCTGACGGCCGAGGCCCTGGCCCCCGGCGCCGGATATGGGATTCACCAGGTCAACGCCCCTGATCTCGTTCGCGCTCCCGCTGAGTACCGGCGTGAAGACGGCCGGAGCATCTGGGAGCCGCACGAGCGCGGGCTGTACACCACCCGGACCCAGCTCGACGCCGAGGAGGAGTTGATCGGTGCGGGGGCGCAGACGGACGCGCCGAGGCTGGAGGCGGACGCGGCCGCCGCGGCGTTGGGCGGCGACAGTGTGACCCTGGAGGGGTTGCTGTCCGGGGCGGGTTCGGCGCGAGGCCGCGCCGGTTCGGCCACGCCCGGCGCCGACGCGGCGAAGGTGAGCGAGCAGGGCGCGCCGGGTTCGGCGCAGGGCCAGGGCGGTACGGCACAGCCCGTGAGCGCGGCCGCGCCGCAGTGGACGGGCGGGCTTCGTGACGATCAGGCCGCCGCGGTGTACGGCGTGCTGACCTCTGGTCGCCGGGTTGATGTTCTGGTGGGTCCCGCCGGTGCGGGCAAGTCTCGCGCGATGGGTGAACTGTCGGCGACGTGGCGCGAGCAGGTCGGCGGCAAGGTGATCGGTGTTGCTGTGGCGCAGGCCGCCGCCGAGGTGCTCAAGGGTGAGGGGTGCGACAGCACGGCGAACGTGGCGAAGTTCCTCACCGAGACCCGCGCCGGGCGGACGCGCCTGGTCGCTGGTGACCTGGTCGTGGTCGACGAGGCGAGCATGGTGACCTCCGGCCAGCTCGCCGAGATTCAGCGCATGACGGCGGCAGCCGGCGCCAAGCTTTTGCTGACCGGTGACCCCGAGCAGCTCGCGGCCGTGGGCGACTCCGGAGCGCTGGCGATGATGGCCCGTGAGCACGGCTTTTTCCAGCTCACCAAGGTTCAGCGGATGTCGGCCGAGTGGGAGCGTAAGGCGTCGCTCGCGATGCGGCGGGGCGAGGTCAGCAGCCTTGCCGAGTACGACAAGCGCGGCCGCTTGCTGGAGGGCAACGCCGAGGCGATGACCGAAGAGGCGTACCGCCGGTGGCTCGCCGACCATCTGTCGGGCAAGTCCTCGTTGTTGCTGGCGCCGACTGTCGAGCAGGCGCAGGAGCTCGCCGCGCGAGCCCGCGCCGAGCTGGTCGCCCTTGGCAAGGTCTCCGCTGACGGTCTGCCGCTCTCTGACAAGGCCGTGGCCGGTGTCGGAGACCGAATCATGGCAAGGCAGAACACTAAGCGGATCAAGGACTCCGAGGGGCGGAGGGTTACCAACCGGGACGTTCTAGTCGTCGATGAGATCACCCCGTCAGGCGCCATGGTGCGCCGGGATCTTGGGCGCGATTCGGTGACTGGCGAACAGCGCTGGAGCGCCCCGTACCTGGTAAAGGCTGCCTACCTACAGGATCACGCGGAGCTCGCTTACGCGTCCACGGTGCATGCAGCTCAGGGGCGCACGGTCGATACCTGCCACAGCTTGGTCACGCCCGGCGTGGGCCGCAGCATGCTCTACGTCATGATGACGCGGGGCGTGGAGGGTAACTACGCCTACGCCGTCACCGACGTGAACACCGCCGACCTTCAGGCTGGCGCCGTGGCCGCGGCCGAGCTGGCGGAAGCGGCGCGAGCAGCAGCCCGCGACGCGGCGCCCGTGCCCACTCCGGAACAGGCCCGCGCCGAAGTCGCCGAGGCGCGCGCCAAGGCGGCCGAGGAAGCAGCGGAGACGCAGCAGCCCCAGCGTGATCGCTTCAGTGTGCTCGCCGAGGCCATCGTCGAGGACGAGGCCGAGCTGACCGCGACGGAGACCATCCGGGACGAGCACCTCCGGTCAACGCACCTGGCGCACCTGGGGGTGATGTGGACCGACGTGACCCGCGACATCAGCGCCCGCGAGTGTGACGCCACGGTGGCCGAGGCCCTAACCGCTGAGCAGTACGCGCGCTACGCCGACGCCAGCGAGCAAGGCCCACGAGGGACCTTCCATCGTCTGGTTCGCGCGGCTGAGCTCGCCGGCCACGATGTTGGTCAGCTTGTCCGCCGGGCCGTAGGCGCTCGTGAGATCGACGACGCGGGCAGTCCGGCCGAGAGCGTCGCGAAGGTGTTGCACCACCGGATCAAGAAGCTTTTGGGCACCGACTCCCCCGCGCCGTTGTCGACCGACACGTTCGCCGAGCGGACCCCAACTCGAGGTTCTGCTGAGCGCGTCGGTTTCGCCGAGGAGCTCGCGGCCGCGATGGATGCCCGCGTGGTCGAGATCGGCGAGCGGGTGGCCGAGCGTGCGCCGGAGTGGGCCATCGAGCACCTCGGGCCGGTGCCCGTCGACCCGATGGAGCGCGAGGACTGGACCCGGCGGGCGGGCCGCGTGGAGGCTTTCCGGGAGCAGTACGACCGGCTCGACGAGACCACCGCGATCGGGCACGCGCCGGACACGCCTGAGGCCCGCGCCGCCTGGTGGAGTGCGTTCGACGCTCTCGGTCGGCCGGAGACCGAGCGCGAGGCCGCCAGCCGTACCGATGGGGAGCTGTGGGTCCAGCGCGAGGCGTACGCCCGGGCCGTCCGGTGGGCCCCGCCGTACGTGGGCGACGATCTGCGCGATACGACGATTGCCGCTGACCGCGCTCGCGCTGAGGCGACGCTGACCCGTGAGCAGGCCGACGCGGAGCTCGACCAGGCCCAGCGTGAGGCGCTGGAGACCAGGGCCCGGGCCCGCGAGGCACTCGCGGAAGCGCTCGACATGCGGCGGACCGACCTGGAGGCGATCGACGAGGCTCGCGACCTTTGGTACGCGTCCACGGAGCGTGCCAGGGCCGACGCGCTGCAAGCTGACCAGGAGCTTCGCCGCCGTCACCCCGAGGCGGAGTTGCCCGCGATCCACGGCGACGAGCCCGCGCGCACGGAGATCGAGGCCGACGAGGTCGAGCGGGTCGAGCAGGTTCGCGGACAGCTAGAACTGGAGCTCGAAGGCATCCGTGAGCAGGCTGACCACGAGGAAGCTGACCGTGAGCAGGCCGACCGTGAGGAAGCTGACCGTGAGCAGGCCGACCGCGGCGAGCAGGCCGAGCTTGACCTTGGTATCGGCGAGATCAACGGTCGCCAGGTGGCAGAGGACCTCACGGCGGCCGCAGAGGCTGCGAAGGCCGCACAGCGGGCCGCCGAGCGGGAAGAGGAGCGGCAGCGCGAGCAAGAGCGCGACCAGGCCGAGCGTGAGGAGCGCGACGTCACGCCGCGCGAGATCGAAGAACCCGAGGCCGTACGGCAGGAGCCCCAGCGGCGCCGTGAGGACGAGCGGGCTCGATCGATCGACCACGATCACGTACTGGAACGGTGACCCCCCGGCGGAGAAGACCTACCTTGGTGACCATGACCGACCCCAACGGCGCTGCGATCTCGCGGCCACCTGAGCACGTCTCAGCCGTTCTCGACGCCATCAGGGCTTGGGAGATGCGCTACCCCGAGTACGCGCCTACAGGGCAGGTTGAGGCGTTTCTGTGGGTACTGGGATCGGGTTCACAATCGCCGATCACGCGCCGACCTACAGCAGGCCCGCCCACACGGGCTCAGATCCAGAACGAACTAGAAGCAGCGGAAGAGGCATCGTCCCCCTCGGCCGGCGATGTCGCTGACGCCCTTGCTTGGCTTCTTGGGATAGAGGACTCCATCCCTGTGCCCGGAACCCATCCGGGGGGGTTGGGCCACCTTGTTGGCGGCCGAGGTCGCATCGTGCGAACCTCCCAGCAGGTCGTCTCCGTGCGTGACCTTGCGCGCCGAGGCCCTCGCGTTGCCTCGATCGAGTGGGAAACCGACTGGTGCACGGGCGTTGTCGCCTGTTGCGAGTGGGTTCTGGGCCGTCGCCAGGGGGCGCCCGTGAGCGAGCGCCTGCATGCTCACCCTGGTCTGCCGACCGGGGATGACCTCGTCGGCGAGCTCGCGCCCGTTGAAGACGTACGGCACCAGCTTGGACCAGGCCGCCGTCACGCCCGGGGGTATGGCGACGGGGTTTACCAGACGATCCAATGGCTGTTGGGGCGAACCACGGTGGCCCCGGTCGACGAGCGAGGTCTCCCGCCGGCGGACCGCATGTAAGCCCCTCGGACACGAGGAAGGGCCCGGACTCTTGTCCGGGCCCTTTGCTGTTGGCGCTACTCGCCGGGGTCGTGGGGGCAACCTCGGAAGACCACCTTCATTCGGGTGATCACTCCAGGGAGCCACCGGTCATGCCAGTCCGCCGCGTCGCGAGTGCGCCGTTCCTCGGCCAAGTACGCGTTGAACCACTCGACGTAGAGCCAGGCCAGCTCGTTGACCGCCGCGGGGTGGTGGGGCCAGCACGGTTTCAGCGTCTGGTCGCGCAGGTAGTCGCCGTACTGCGGGACCAGGACCTCGGCCACCCACGACTGCAGTTCGTCGAGCCGTTCGGCATGCTCTTCGGGGCTCATCCCCGTCCATGACCAGGTCTTTTGCGGCTCTCCCCCGCTGTTGCGGTTGTTCATGCGCGTCAGGGTGTCGGCAATGGCAGTGATCCGGTCGCGGAGCTCGCTTACTGTGCCCGCGACTGGCGCGAGCTCGCCGACCTGGCGCTCGATGTCGCTGACCTTGGCTGAGACGTTGTCCACCCGCGCCCCGAGCTTTCCGACGTCGACCGCGAGCATGGTCACGAGGTCGTCGCGTGGGGTCCCCTTGCCGGTGGTCATGGGGTGATCTCCTGTTCGGTGCGATTCGTGCACGTACGAGGGGCCCGGGCGCGCGGTGCGCCCGGGCCCCGGTCAGCTTCACGAGGACGTCTCGTCCTTCGGGGCGTGGTCCCACGGGCGGCGCTGCCGCGGCGGGGTGTCGGCCGGAGTCGTGGGAGGCGTGGGCGTGGTCACCGGGGACGGCCCGGTCCCGGTCGCCTGCTGAGGTCGCTGAACCGGCAGGGGTTGCGTCGCAGGGTCGCGACGAACCTCGGCCCGGCGCCGCGCGGCGAGCTCGTCAGCGTGGAGCACTGGCCCGTTCCCGGCGAGCAGGGCAGGGTTCGGCGCGACCAACGGCCGCGCGGTGGTCCGGGGAAGCCTGATCGCTTCCCCGGAGCGGGCCCAGGCTTTGAAGTCCTTGCGCTTGAACACGACCTCGGGACGGACGATGGTCGGCATCGCCTCGCCCACGATCACTACGGCGCGGCCGGGGGGGAGCCGCCGGACGTCGTTCGGGCTGAGCACGTCCACCCAATCCTGAACGGGTGTCTTCGTCCCGTCGCGTTCGCGGTGCTGGCGGATGGTGACGTAGACCTTGCCGCACAGCGCGGCGACGCGCTGCAGCAGCTCGGGTTCACTGGAGCCGCCCATGATGACCTTGGCCGTGGCGGTCTGCCAGATCGTCTCGGCGCCCCGGTCGCCCCAGCGCCCAGCGAGCTGTGCCCAGCTCTGGGAGTACAGCGACATCCGGATACCCGAGCCTGCCGCGTAGGACGCCCAGGCCGCCACGGGGATCGGGGTGACGTTGGCTACCTCGTCCAGCTCCATCGTCAGCGGCGGGTCGAGCCGCTTTGCCGCCGAGTTCGAGCCGACGATGAGCGCCTCGTGCTTGATCTCCGCCAGCAGCGCGCACAGCAGCGGTGGGATAGGGCTCGCCGCCTCGGCCGAGGCCACCAGGTACAGCGTGTCCCGCGAGCGCAGGAAGTCTGCGATCACGAACTCCTCATCCCCGGCGGGCGTCAGGGTCTCGACGACCTCGGGCGAGAGCATGAAGCGGAGCACCTGGCGAATCGTCCGCTCGACAGAGTCGCGGGTGCGGTCGTGCAGCGCGAGGTAGTCGCGGATCTCGTTCGCCGCGAACTGCGCTGCGTGGACGTGCCGGGTGCAGATCTCGACCGGCGTCGGGTCATCCTCGGTGATCCACTTCCAGACGTGCCGAAGGTTGCCGCCGACCAGGCCCGCCGCGTGCATGTAGGAGCTGAGCACCATCACGGCTTGCGACTCCCAGAAGTTGGAATCCGACAGGCCGCGCGTCTCGACCGCTTCCACCATGTGCCCCGCACGGCGAAGTGCCGTGTCCGGGTCCTGGCAGCCGGCCACGGGGTTCCACCGGAAGGTGGTCCCCCACTCCCCCACGCCCTCGGGGTTGAAGACATGCAGGTTGCCCACCCTCTGCCGCAGCCCTGCCGTGTTGGCGATCAGGTCGCCCCGGATGCTGGTCACCACGACCGGGCCCGGCGCGTCGATGATGCGCCCGGCGGCCGCCACGCTCTTGCCCTTCTGCGGTGCGGCGATGACGAGCAGGATGTCGGAATGGGTCGCGTAGACGCGCCAGCGGTGAACCCAGCCCTGAGCCCAGCCGAGGAAGGTCGCGTAGTTGCGCCACTTGCCGTGACCGTACAGGTCAGCGGTGCCGAGCGATGGCCGGGCGTGCCGGGCGATCTTCCGGGCGCGGCCGAGGCCGTAGCGCCGGTACAGCTCCCACCGGCCCGCG
Source organism: Nonomuraea rhodomycinica (assembly GCF_013363995.1). Taxonomy (GTDB): domain Bacteria; phylum Actinomycetota; class Actinomycetes; order Streptosporangiales; family Streptosporangiaceae; genus Nonomuraea; species Nonomuraea rhodomycinica. The sequence continues at coordinate 6,980 of NZ_JABWGO010000024.1, forward strand.
AACCCGGCACCGGGGTGGCGGCGCATGCGCAGCCGCCGCCACATGCCCGCGCGGGGCGTCTCGTGGCCCCGGCGAAGGAAGTCCCAGAGCAGGCGCAGGGCCAGGCCGCCGAGGAGGATCGCAACCAGGATGACGATGAACTTGATCGGGATCTCAGGGCCAGCGGTCGCGGCCGTCAGGAACGGATCCCCGCTGATCGTGCCGTACTTCACGTGTACGCCCCTTCCTGCACCGATGCCCCAGGAACCCCGAGTTCATCAAGGTACTCGTGGAGATACTTGCGCGCCGTGCCCTCGCTTTGAACGCCGATCTCCAGGAACCAGGAGCGGGCGAGTTCCGGGACCGCCCCGCGGTCGCGGTAGCGGTGGTCACCGCTGAGCCGCAGCCGCTCGTAGAGCGCGGCTAGGCGCACGCGCGGGGTTGCCTGGTCGGTGACGAGCTTCAGTTCCGCGCGCACGGCGCCGAGCTCGCTCGTGCGCTCCTTCAGGAGGGTCTCGACCTGGCGCAGGCGGTCGCTGTCGGCCTCGGCCCGCCGCAGGCGCTCAGACAGGCCCCTGAGCTGGTGCTCGGTGTCCTGGAGGCGTCCGGCGTAGCCCTCGATGGTCCTCTGAGCCTCGCTTTCCGTACGAGCCACCGAGGCTCGCGCTTCGGCCTGGAGTTGCTTGATCAGCCGGGCGTGTTCCTCCCGTTCCTGCTGGCTCTCCTGCAGTCGGGCGGCCGCCTCGGCGGCGCGGGCCTCTGCGATCTTGCGCAGCTCGCTCGCGTGGGCTTCCTGCAGAGCGTCGACCTGTTCGCGGGCCGCCTCGCGCACCTGCTCAGCGGTGAGCTTCGCCGAGCTCGCGATCGCCTCGGCCTCGGCCGCGCGGATGCTGGCCAGCGTCCGGCCGGGCGCGATCGGGGCGACGTCGAGCACCCATTGCCGGGCACCAGCCCATGTGCCCTTGCGGTCCAGGCAGAGCCGGAGAAGCCAGAGGGGCAGGCCGAAGGGCAGCCGGATCAGGCGACCCAAGAGGGCGAGCACCATCGAGAGAATGGGGGTTTCGTCGATGTCGAGGCCACGCTGAGCAGCGACGCGGCGCCGGACTTCCACGATGTAGCTTTCGAGCATCCAAGCCATGGTCACAGGGGCTATGACCGCGACGAGCATGCCCTCGATCGTGTGGGGCGCGTAAAGGATCTGCGCGCCCAGGCTCAGGCCGAAGAAGACCATCACGCCGATGCGCGCCCGGAGGCTGGACTGACCGCGCAGCGCGGCGACCAGGGCGACCAGGGCCATGGCGACCCAGCCGACATCGGGTAGGGCGGCGATGATGACCGCGCGTACCTGGTCGGCCGCGGTGGGGGTGGCGTCGGTGTGGTTGTGCAGCAGCGCGAACAGGCGCTGTGCCTCGTAGCCGACGAAGCCCGCACCGACCAGGGCCCCGAAGATGAGGACGCCGGCGACGCCGAGCAGCCGCCCGGAGAGGCGTTCGCCCGGGGCCTTGTTGGTCGACCCCGTGCGGTAGACGCGCGTCTCGTGGACGCCGTCAGGCCCGATCGACAGCCGGGCCGAGTCGAGGCCGTGGCCATTGAGGCCACCGGGGTAGCTGTCTGCTTTCCCCCGTCGCCCTAGAATTTTCTTCAACATCAGAAGGTTCTGCCTTCCTGGTGTCCACCCCGGGCGGCGGCGACTGATCCGCCAAGATTGAGGCGTCGTCGTCCGGGCTTGATGATTTGTGCTGCTAGGAATCTGCCGACGTTTCGGCAGGTGGTTGTGGTCTGCCGAGGAGCTCCAGGAGCCCTCTTCTCAGTTCCTCCTCTGTGTCGCCAGTCAGGGAATCGCCGAACGAAAGCACGACGGCCACGCCCACCCTGATCAGGGTGTTGGAGGTGATCCGTTCCCCGCCTCGGCGGGACTTTGCGTCCTGTAGTTCTCGGGCGAGCTCGTCCAAGCGCGTCCAGGCGTCGCCGCCGAGCGGCACGTACTTCGGCCGCAGGGTGGACCCCTGCCCTTCTGGCGTCATGCAGTTCTCCATAGGTGCGAGAGCCCCCGAGCCAAGCTCGGGAGTCTTGGGAATCAAGACTTGCGGACTCTCGAAGTGAAGCACGACACCCCATCTCCTTCACGCCGGCGCAATTCAGCGCCTCATCACTGCGTCTCCTGTATGAGATCACAGCGAGATCATAACTTCAAGACTCTTGAACTTCAAGACTTGGCGTGCAATCGTGAAGGCATCAGGTCGCAGAAGGGGTTCCACCCCGGCGACACAAAAGCCCCGAGGTGCTCATCCGACCAAGAACGTTCACCCCGGGGCCCTCTTTCGAGGAGTTCCAGCATGCCAGCAAACCGAGGCTCGCAGTGGCCCGCCGGCGCGAACACCGGCCAGGGCAAGCCCCTCTACTCGCGGCCGGGGGTCTTGCAGACCTCGGCCCCGCCGCAGGACACCGACGAGGCTAAGGACGGCAAGTGAAGCGCGGGACGCAAGTAGCGGCCAGCTTCGCCGCCAACGTCGTACGCTGTGCCGTCGCCGGTGTGATCCTGGTGAACGGCACTCAGAAGGACGTCGCCGAGCACCGGCAGAACTGCGCCGAGTGCGCCACCGTCACTCTTCAGGGGGCCCGATGACCGCCGCCGTGGTGTTCGCCGTCGTCTTCATCGCCCTCTACGTCGGGCACCACCTCGGCGACCAGTGGGTTCAGACGCACGCACAGGCGTGCGGCAAGGGCGAACGAAGCCGGGCCGGGCAGCTTCACTGCCTCGCGCACGTGGCCACGCTGACCGCAACCAAGGTGCTCACGCTCACGCTCGCCGCGATGGTGACCCACCTACCCCTCTCCCCCGGGCTCGTTGTGCTCGCCCTCACGGTGGACGCGGTCTCGCACTACTGGGCAGACCGCCGATACACCCTGGCGGCGCTCGCCGACCGTCTCGGCAAGACCGGCTATTACCGCCTCGGCATGCCCCGCGAGGGGCACGACGACAACCCCAGCGTAGGCACGGGCTCCTTCCATCTCGATCAGTCCTGGCACCTCACGTGGATCTTCGCGGCAACGCTGATCATCACGGCGGGAGCACCGGTATGAGGTGCCGCCTGGAATGGACCGAGGGCTCGCCCGAGCCCTTCGCCGTACGGCTACGCCGCACGGCGTACGGACTCGGTGTGATCGCACTGATCATCGCCGGGGCCGTCATCGCGGCCGCCATCACCAAACCCTGAGTGGAGCTGACAGCGCCATGCGTCCCACCGCCTTCAACATCATCGTGTTCGTCCTGGCGTTCGCCCTGGTGAGCGTCGGCATCATCGCCATCATGAACACGCTGATCAAGTAACCGTCCTCCCGAAACAGGGGCCCGGCACGCTGAGCGTGCCGGGCCCCTGTGCGTTGGCGCAGTCAACGGCTTGAGCGGCAGAAACCCTCTCGGCTCGACGTGCCGCGCGCCACGAGGGCGGTTCATAGCGGCCGTGCTGCTGGTCTGGGACACTCACCACTGACAGGACGGAATCACCCATTGTTGATCTTGAGACCAATTGGTCTCAAGATCAATTTGGTTGGTGCCGCCCGCATCCTCACTCTTGATCGCAGCAGGCGTCAAGATCACAAACGATCGGAAGCTCCCATGAACGCCACCGCCCAGAGCGGCGCGCTCAGAACTGCCGCTCGCGCAGCTCGCAGCTACCTCGTCCCCATCATCAACGGCAAGGGCGGGGTCGGAAAGACCATGCTCACCCTCGGCTTGGCCGCCCACACGGCCAAGGCCAACGGCCGGGCCCTCGTCTGGGACACCGACCCCCAAGGGACCGCACACCAGGTCACGAACGTACTCGCTGACCCCGGGTACGAGGTTCGCCTTGATACCGACCCTGACCACATTGAGGAAATCCGCAACCTCCAGGACATCGACACCGTGTTCGCCGACTGCCCCGGCAGCCTCGAAGCGGACAAGATCTTGGCTCGCATCGTCAAGAACGCCACGTTCGTGCTGATCCCCTACGACCACGAGTTCGAGTCCGTGCTCCCCACCATCCGCACCGCCAAGCGCGTGGCTGAGATGGGCGTGCCCTACGCCGCGGTCGTCACCAAGGCCGACCCACAGGTAGGCGCCCAGCACGTTATAGAGGCGTGGGAGACCCTCCAGGCCGAGAACATCCCGCACTTTAGGTCCTTCGTGCGCAAGTACCGCGCGTGGCCGAACAGCCTCAAGGCCGGGATACCCATCACCCGGTACAACGAGCGCTACGCCCCGAAACTCCGCGAGGACCTGGCCGCCGTGCATACCGAGCTGCTGTTGAACATCGGCCGCGCCGGCGCTCGCCGTTGAGCCGAAGGGAGCCCTGCACGTGAGCAAGAACACCAAGAGCAGCAAGGGCTTTGATGCCCTCCTGGCCATGCGCGAGGAGCTGCCCGACCTCTCCCCGAAATGGGACGAGAGCCCAGAAGGCGCGCCGGCCACTCCCCCGGCGGCGGCCGAGTTCGTGGGCCCTGGCCACCTCCCTACCCCCTACGAGGCCACCACCGACGACGGCCCGCTCTCGGAGGTCGAGCGCGAGCATCTCGCCCTCTGCGAGGCGGCTTTGGAGAACCTCCGGGTCGCCTACTGGGCCGCAGGGAAGGCGCTACAGGTCGTCCGGGATGGCCGCCTCTACCGCGAGGATTACGCCACCTTCGACGACTACACCGAGGATCGCTGGGAGATGGGGCGAAGGCACGCCGACCGACTGATTGAGGCGTGGCCGCTGGCCGAGAAGCTCGCCACGGCCGGTATCAAGGCGAACGAGTCCCAGGTTCGGGAACTCCTCCCCCTGGCTTCCGAACACGGCCAGGACGCCGCCTTGCTGGTCGGCCAGACCGTCGCTGAAAGCGTCGCGGTCGTCGAAGGAGTCCGGATGACTGCGGCGATCCTCAAGGGCGCTGTGGCCGTCATCCCGCCGGGCCCGTTCGACGCCGAACAGGCCATCGCGCAGATTCGCGCTTACCTTCAGGGCGAGCAGCAGCCGGCCCCGGCGCGGACCGCCGACCGGTGGGAGAAGACCACCGCGGCGGTTCTCGCGATTCAGGAACCCGCGCGCATGCGGCGGTTCGTCGACGAAGCCCGCCAGCGCCCCCAGGAGGCACAGGCGTTCATCTCGCAGATGCGCCACCTCGCCGACCTCCTGGAGAAGGCGATCGAGTCGGGTACGTAACGCCACTCCCCTAGTTGATCTTGAGACCAATTGGTCTCAAGATCAACTAGGGGAGTTCTGCGGCCTTGGCATGCCAGCACCTCGGCACCCCGTCGCGCAGGAGCTCGCGCCGCGCGTGGACGTCGAGGACGGGGGAGGAGTCCCAGAATGGGCGAGCCGACCAGGTGTCGGCCGCCAGCGGAACGCCGAGGTAGGCGACGCCGCGCCCGGGTGGCCAGGTCACCTCGGCGGCCGTGCCCGCCGGCCCCGGGCACGCCCAGGCGTGCGGAACCGGCAGGCGCGTACTTCCGGTGTCGACGAGGGCCAGGCCCTCCACGTACGTCCAGCCGCGCGCCGTGGCGACCTCAGCCGCGTTGGCGTAGCAGAACCCCGCCGGGCCGCGCTCGACGTCGACCGGCAACGCCTCGGGAGCGAACCACTCGCCGAGGTCGAGCAACAGGGCGTAGAGCGAGCCGTACCGATCGCCGGGCAACGGCGGCGACAGGGCCGCCCACGCGCGCAGCGTCTCGGCCAACTCCCGTTCGTCTGCCGTCAGCGCCACGGCGCCACCCTACGCCGCAGAGCGCTTGACTCGACCCTCTGATCTACGCCGTAAACGCGGGCGATCTTGTCTCCATTTGGAGGTAGCCGCCAGCGACCGCGCGAGAGGAAGGACTGTCGGCCCTGCGGGCCGATGCTGGGGGCGCTGCCCCCTGCACCCCCGCCCTCGCCGGGAGGCAGGCTCCGAGATGACCGGGGCCGGAGCGGACCTGCAAGGCCGTAGGCGGTGCCGTCCGGGGTCGTGGCCATCTCGCCACCTGACCCCAAGGGGCTACCACAGGAACCCGGGGCCCCCAAGTCCCAAACCCGGGGACTTGGCCGCCCCGGAACCCTGCGGTAGTGCAGGCATCAGGCGACGAGATGACCACTCAGGCCCCCGGACTGTGTGGGTTGAACCCCCCACCGGGCAAGGCAGCGCACGCGACCGAAAGGTAAAACCCCAGCTCAGACCCCCGATTTCGAGGTTTCATCAGCCAGTAAATCGGGTAGACTGTTGAATAGAAGGGGGCGGGCCGGACACCCGCCCCCCGCACCACCCGCGAAAGATCGAAAGAAGGACGCACATGCTCGACCTGATGGATTGGTTCTGTGGAGCCGGTGGCAGCTCGCAGGGCGCGCACGCCGTTCCCGGCGTCCGGGTCACCCGGGCCGCCAACCACTGGGAGAAGGCCATCGAGAGCCACTCGGTCAACTTCCCCGAGACGGACCACTACCTCGGCGACATCCGGACCGCGCCGGTCGAGCGCTGGCCGGTGGCCGATCTGTTCTGGGCAAGCCCGGAGTGCCCCCAGTGGTCAGCCGCGCGCGGCAAGAAGCGCGACTTTGACATGACGCTGCAGGGAGAACTCTTCGGCCCCGAGCGCGACGAGGAGGCCGAGCGCAGCCGGGCCCTGATGGAGGAGGTGCCGATGTACCTCCGGGGCGTCATCGCCCGGGGCGGCCGCGTGCGGGCCGGGGTCGTCGAGAACGTCGTCGACGTCCGGGCATGGGACCAGTGGAACCGGTGGATCGGGGAGATTCGCGCCCTCGGCTACCGAACCCGCGTGATCGCCATCAACAGCATGCACGCCCAGCCCGCGCGCACCCCCGCCGCGCCGCAGAGCCGGGACCGGCTGTACGTGGCCTACTGGGATGAGGCCCTCGGCCGGGACCCCGACTGGAACAAGTGGTTGCGGCCGCTGGCCTACTGCCCGGTCTGCCAGGAGACCGTACAGGCCGTCCAGGTGTTCAAGACCCCGGGCGCGGACATGGGCCGCTACCGCCAGCAGTACGTCTACAAGTGCCCCCGGGTGGCCTGCCGCAACCAGGTGTTGGAGCCGCCCGTGCTCCCGGCGGCCGCCGCGATCGACTGGAGCCTGACCGGCCAGCGCATCGGCGACCGGGACCGGCCGCTCGCCGACAAGACCATGGCCCGCATCGAGGCCGGGCTACGCCGCTACGCCGTCGCCCCGGAGTTCGCCGAGCCGAGCTGTCCGCCGCTCATGGTGCCCGCCGGGGGAACATGGCGCGACGAGGCGACGCCGGTAAGCGCGCCCATGAGCACCAGGACCACGCGAGAGAACGACGGCCTGGCCATCCCCGCGCCCTTCCTGGCGTTGCTCCGCTCGGACCGGCCGCGCACGATCGGGCTGGACGAGCCCCTCGCGACCGTCGTCGCGGACGGCAGCAATCACGCCCTGGTGATGCCGCCGCTCATGATCCCGATGGAGGGGCGCGAGGGGAAGGAAGCCGCTCCCGCCTCGCTGCCGCTCCGCACGCAGACCGCGCGCAACGAGACCGGCGTCGCCTTCCTGCCCTTCGTGGCCGAGCTGCGCGGCGGGTCCTCCGACGCCCGCGCGGTCAGCGAGGCCCTGGCCACCGTCACCGCCAGCGGCAATCACCACGGGCTCGTCACCCCGCCCGGCACCTCGGCAGCGCTCTGGCAAACCCTGCTCGCGCCCTACTACGGCAACGGCCAGGCCCGCCCCGTCGCCGAGCCCATCGGCACCCTGTCGACCCGCGACCGCTACGCCGTGGTGCGCGGCGCGGCCGAGCTCGACATCACCGACGTGCAGTTTCGGATGCTGGAGCCGCACGAGGTCGGCGCGGCGATGGCGTTCGGCAAGAGCTACGTCGTGGTCGGCAACAAGCGCCAGCGCGTCAGGCAGTACGGCAACGCGGTTACGCCGCCGGTGGCCGAGATCATCGTCTCTGCCCTGGTCGAGGCGGTCACCGGCGAGGACATCGAGCGCTGGCCGAACTGAACCAGCCCGGGGCCCGGCGCTTGGCCGGGCCCCACCCCTCGGGGAACGCGCCCAGGCATGACGAAGGCGGCCGATGAACTACCGCACGGCCAAGGCCGGGCAGCAGTCGGACACACCGGCCGCCAATGGTCCACCCGCGAAAGGTAGGACACGCCCCCAGGGTAGCAAGACCCCGGCGACACGAAAGAAAACCCAGCTCAAAGCCGTGATCAACGGTTTCAAGACGACAATATCGGGTAGACTGTTGAATAGAAGAGATGAGGAGGTCAGGATGACGAACCCCGGCGAGGTCGACGAGGAGCTCGACGAGATCGAGGACCCGCACGAGCGCTGCAACGGCATCCACGTCAGGGGCCTGGTCTACGTCGACTGCGACGGCCGCGAGATCTAGACCAGCAGACGCCGCCGGGGGAGCGGGCCGGACACCCGCCCCCCGGCACCACCCGCGAGAACAGGAGCAGGACATGCCCGCGATCACCTACCGCATTGACGAGGCCCACCGCGCCGCGCTGGAGACGGCCGCGAGCTACTACTACGGCCTGCCGTTCGACGCGCTCAGCTTCACCGAGGCGTTGAGCCTGGTACGCGCCCAGATCCAGGCCAAGCCCATGGCAGAGCAGGTCATCACGGACGGCATGACCGTGGTCGACGCTGCCGCCGACGGGGCGGAGGCGGCCGCCGCCGCGCTCAGGCAGTTCGCCGACGCGCTCGCGATCACGGCCCCGGACGAGGTGCTGATCGTCATCGTCACCGACGCCCGCAGCCTCATGGCCCGGGTCATGGGCCGGGCGCGCGAGACCTACCGCTTCACCCCCACCGCCTGGTAACACGCCCCAGCGCCGGGGGCGGGCCGGACACCCGCCCCCGGCGCCACCCGCGAGCACAGGAGAGCAAGACATGATCAGGACTTCCCAGGTCGAGATTCTCAAGACCGCCGTGCGCGAGCTGGACGCCGCGCGCGAGAACGGCACCAAGGCAGAGATGGAGCGCTGCCTGTCGGTGGTGCAGGCCGCCTACCGCAACGCCAGCGACGACGAAGTGAACGCCGCGATCGAGTGGTGAACCCCGGGGGAGGGGCGGGCGCCGGCGCGGCCCTCTCCCGCCGTACCAGCTACTCGAGTACCCGCCTCGGCCCGGACAGCCGAGACCACCCGCGAAGCACACCGGAAAGGCACGCCCATGAGCACCTCGGGCAGCAGCACCCCGAACCACCAAGACCAGGAGCCGCGCGGCACCCGCGCCAGGCTCGCCGCCTACCAGGCCGCCCCCGACACCGCCCGCCGGGGCATGTGGGCGATCAGCTACGGCCACCCCGCCGAGCTCACCACCGCTTGCCGCCCGACCGTGCTTTCCCGCGTGGTCGACGTACCGGCCTGGCACCAGGTCCACCGCGGCGCCTGCCTCGGGTGCGACTGGGAGGGCCCCGAGCACCGCCGCAACAACGACGCCACCGAGGACGCCCACGATCACGCCTGGCCGAGCTGGCGCACCCTGCCCGTGGTCAACCCGCCGGCCGCCGCCGCCGACTACAGCAAGGTCTTGATGGGCCGCTGGAACGCCCAGGTGGCCCAGTCCTACCCCGCCGGATGGTTCGAGCAGGGCGGGCCGATCCTCATCCGCCGCCCGGACGGCTACAACACCCGCCACCGGCCCGGCGGCGCGCCGGGCGGCGGCTACGAGCTGGTCATCCAGCAACCCGAGACGCGCGAGCAGGCCGAACAGCCGCCCCTCTTCGACTGACCAGCCATCCCGTGACGGCCCAGGCCCGGACAGCCGGGGCCGTCACCCACCCCACCCGCGAACGAGGCCCCACCATGGATCAGCTCACGCTCGACCTGCCCGAACTTGACCTCTTGGACGCGCCGCCGGACCTGACGAGCTATCACCGCATTCTGATCAACATCTCGGCCGGGAAGGACTCTCAGGCCGCGCTCGACGCCGTGGTGAAGGCCGCGAGGGCGGCCGCCGTCGCTGACCGCCTAGTGGCCGTTCATGCCGACCTCGGCCCGATGGAGTGGCCGGGCGTGCGCGAGCTGGCCGCCGAGCACGCCGCCCACTACGGTCTGCGGTTCGAGGTCGTGCGACGCGTCGGCAGCAACCTGCTGGAGCGGATCAACGAGCGCGGCCTGTTCCCCGACTCGCAGAACCGTTGGTGTACCAGCGACTTCAAGCGCGGGCCCGTCCGGACCTTGATGACCCGTCTCGTCCGCGAGGTGCGCGGCGAGGGGATCAGTGGCCGCGTCCGCCTGCTGAACGTGATGGGCATGCGGGCCCAGGAGTCGCCCGCGCGCCGCCGCTTGCTCGCCTTCTCCCACGACGGGAGCAAGACCTGTTCGTGTGAGCCGTGCCGGACCCGGACCACGGCGGCCGCCGCCGTGCTGGCAGCAGGCGGCAAGGTGCCCAAGCACCTCAAGACCGGCCACGGGGCATCCAACTCCCTGCGCCACGTCGACACCTGGCTCCCTATCCACCGCTGGAGCGCCGAGCAGGTCTGGGAGCGCATCCGGCAAGCGGGCACCAGGCCGCACATGGCATACCTGCTGGGCATGCCCCGGTTGAGCTGTGTTTTCTGCGTCCTGGCCTCGCGCTCAGCGCTGATCCTGGCCGCGCAGCTCCAACCGGAGCTTGCCGCCCTCTACGCCGAGGCCGAGGCCGCGACCGGCCACCGCTTCCGCCAGGACCTGTCTATGGCCGAGATCATCGCCGAAGCGGCCGCGCGTCCCCCGGTACGCAGCGTTGAGGAATGGGCAGCGTGAGGCCGCGCCGCGTGCGGGTCGAGGGCGACCTGTACCACGGCCGCGTCCCCGCCGGGGCGGCCTACATCGGCCGGGCCTGCCCGGGGCTGAAGGGCAGCCCGTTCCGCAACCCGTTCGCGGTGAAGACCCACGGCCGCGCCGAGGCGTTGCGGCTCTTCCGGGGCCATCTGGCCGAGCACCCCGAGTTGGTCGAGCGGGCCCGGCGCGAGCTCGCTGGGCTCGACCTGGCGTGCTGGTGCCGCCCGGGGGAGGAGTGTCACGGGGACGTCTGGCTCGCCGTGCTCGCCGAGCTCGCGCCGTACAGCGCGGCCGCCGGCTCCGGGACAATGGGTCTCATGGCGCTGGTGACGTTGGGGGAGTGGGCGGCGAAGGTCGGCCGCGCTGAGACGGCGGTCCGCAACCACCTCGCGGCCGCCCCCGGGTTCCCGGCGCCGAAGGGAACCAGGCCGCGCACGGGCAAGGGCACGCCGTACGAGGAGTACGACGAAGCCGAGCTAGACGAGTTCCTGAAGGCATGGGAGGCCGCGCACGCGCCCGCCCGCTACCAGGTGCCCGGCGACCCCGACGAGATGCGCACCCTCGGCGCGATCGCCAAGCTGTTGGGCGTCGACGGCAAGAGCGTCACGCAGTACCGCGCGGCGATCGACGAGCACGCCGCCCACGAGGACCGGGGCGCCCGCCGCTACTACCGGACCGGTGACGTGGTCGAGGTGCTCAACAGCCGCAAGGGGTTCGGGGTCGCGCTCGACCCCACGCGCGACCGCCGCCGTACGGCTACCGCCAGCGAGCCCGGGAGCTGAACCGGCTGACTACCGCGCGTAGCAGCCGTTAGCGTCGGGTGATGGACCCCGACGCTTCCCCCGGGCCCGACGCCGCACCCCCGACGCCCGCCGCGCAGGCCGGGTGCGCGTGCCTGTGCATGGTGGTCATCGCCGCCGTCGTGTTCTTCGGCATCATCGCCGTGGCCACCGAGCCGGAGAACGCCGGGGGGATCTTCCTCTTGCTGGCCGCCTGCTCTGGCCTGCTGGCCGCGCTCGCGGCGGCGACCGGCCACAAGGAGGCCGCGTGGCTGAGCGGGTTCGCCGGCCTCGGCCTGCTGGCCGTCAGCATGGCCGCGTTCTTCGGTTCCTAGCCCGCCCCGCCCGCCGCGGCGTACCGTCGAGATCAGGTCTCGCCGACGAAGGAGCCCCCTCGTGACCGACGCCGCGCCCGTCGAGCCCCGCCGGAGCAGACGCGCTCTGGTCGTCGCCCAGGCCGCCGCCGCCATCCTCGGCGCGGTCATCGTGATTGCGCTCCCGCTGGCCGACACCCTGGCGTGGGCCAGCTCTCCGACCGGGCTTGGCCAAGGCCCGTTCGTCGCCTGGCTGGCAACGCTCTGGCTCGCCATCTCCCCCGCCCTGCTGGCGCTGCCCGTGGCCTACGGGTGGCGACGCGGCGAACGCGGCGGCCGCCTCCTGATCGCGACGTGGGCCCTGATCGTGCTTGCCGCCGTGGTGCACTGGGACGCGGGCGGTTCGTGGGCTGAGATCCTCGCGCGGCCCGCCGCGTTCGCGCTCATGCTGTGGATGCTGCGCCCGCTCGACCCGCCCCCGGCGGCCGTCGCCCCCGAGCAGTGAGCGGCCGCGCCACCCCGGTTACCAGTCCGTAACGGCACAGAATCCTAGGTCTGCAGGGTTAAATATGATCTTCGCGACGCTCTGACCTGCGGTAACGTGCCGGGTTGTTTTCGACAGCTCGCGACGTCTGGCGCAACGTCCTGTTCGTCCCCTTTTGGGGTCCGTTTATGCAGCGCCCATGCATGGATATGCACACCCGGAGCGAGGCTCACGCGCTTCCCCAGAATCACCAACAGTGCCCGAATGGTTACTATATGCTCCGCCATAGCGGCGTGATCACCGAGCGCCGACGTGGGGAAGGCGAGAGCCCGGCGGCCGCCGGTGGAGGAGGGGCCCCAGCGAGCCCGAAGGCTCTCGCCCGCCCGGCGGGGGTCAGCGCACCCCGAGCGCGTTCGCCACACCCTTGGCCAGAACCTCGATGATGCTCGGCACGTAGAAGATCACTCCGATAGTGATGGCGAGCAGCATGAACTGAGCAAAGCGCGTGATCTCCCGCGTGAACAGGAAGACCAGCGCCACCACCGAGACGACCACGAGGAACAGCGGGGCGAAGAAGGAGCGCAGGAAGTCAGCCAGGCCCGCCGTGTTGAGGCCGCCCGAGGGGGCGGGCGTGGCCACCAACGCCGCCAGCAGCGTTCCGCGATCCATCCGCGCTCTCCTCCGATCGAGCCCCGCCGGCGCATGCCGCCCGCTCGGTCGAACGCAGGCTAGCCGCTAGCCGTACGGCCCGCTGAGCTGATCGCCGAGCCCGCCCGACCGGCCGGGCCGACCCGTCCGCATTCCCCATGGTTTGCCCTGTTTCCGCTGGTCACAGCTCCGCCTCGCCATGATGTGTACAGCTCCGAACAGGAATCGGTTCGGCCACGCTGGGGCACGTCCAAAACGAGATCGAGGGAGACGCCATGCACGGTGAGCACGACGACCCCGCCCCCTCGGCCCCGGCGAACCGACCTTGGCGCCGCGCGCCGTACGGCATGACCCCGCCGCCCGAGCCCGCCGACGCCAACCCTGCCGCCAGCGCCGAGGCCGACGAGTGGCCGGTCGAGGAAGGGCCGAGCGAGGAAGAGGCGTACGTCCCGATGGACCCGCGCCGCTACTCCCCGCCGACGCCGCCAGACGATGACGAGGGCGGCGGGGTTTGGTACGGCCCCGACCCCTCGCGGATCGATTGGCGCGCGGTCGCCCCCATCGCGGGCGTCCTGGCGGCCGCGGTGCTCGTCGGCATCGTGGCGGCATGGCCGGACGCGCTTCCCGAGGCCGAGGCGAGCCCGGCGGCCACGCCCGTAGCGACGCTGCGCTACGTCGAGACCGACGAGGCCAGGCCGACGCCGTCCGAGTCCAGGACGCCGTTCTTCGTGACGCCGACGCCGACGTACACGAACCTTCTGGGCAAGACGCCGACCGCGAGCCCCGACCCGGCCGGGGCGCTCACTCCCGCGCCCACGCCGAGCCGCACGCGCAAGCCGCGCGAGCAGGTCGAAGGCGACGACGGCCGCCTGTCGGTGGAGCTCGACCGGCCAGCGACCGAGCCGGAGACCAAGCCCCGCACGAAGAAGACGACCAAGCCGCGCACGAAGAAGACGACCAAGCCGCGCAGCGGGGGAGACTCCGACCAGTCCGGCGGGACGAGCACCGGCAAGAGCAGCAGCGGCGGCACGCTCATGCACAGGAAGTGTGACGAGCTGTTCCCGCCGGGCAAGCCGGAGTTCGCCGCGCGCAACTCCGCGTGCCATCAGCTGTACGGCTGAGCCGACCGGGGGCAGGGGTCAGGGTCGCGCGACGGCCACCAGGCCGCCGGCGAGGCGACCCGCCCGCCCCACGGCCGCGATGCGGTCGAGGGCGTCGGCCCAGCCCTGCGGCGCCTGTTCCAGGCGCAGGCCCACGCCGAGCAGCACCCCGCATGAGCCCCGCTCGATGACGGCGCGCCTCCACTTGGGGGCGAACGTCACCGTGCCGTCGAACAACGTGCCGCCCGGGCCGTCGACCCGCAGCGCGCTCGCGCCGGGCAGCTCCACGCGCCAGCCCGCCGCGACGTCGAGGGCGGTGTCGAGCGCGGCGACCAGGTGGAGCCCGTGCTGAAGCGCCCAGGACACCACGGCGTCGACCCGCTCGCCGCCCGCCGGGGTGGACACGTTCACCGAGATCTCGACGAGCAACACCGGCTCGACCTCGCCGCCGACCGGCACCAGCGCCGCCACGGCGCGCGCCTCGGGTTCGGCCGCGGTGAGCGCGGCCGCCAGGCCCGGGACCTCCACGACCCCCGACCGGGCGCACTCCCGGTGAGCCAGGCGCAGTAGCATCGCGTCACCGTCGCGCAGCACCACCGCGGCGGCGGGCAGGCGGCCGGGCTGATCGCAGGCCAGGCACGCATAGCCGCCGGCCGCCTCGGCGGCCAGGAGCTCGAGGTCTGCGGCCGTCACGAGCGGCTCCACCTCGGCCGAGACGTCCAGGTCCATCACGCGCCCCCTTCTCCGCCCCGGGCGGGCCGTCGCTGGCAGCGTACGCAGCCGACGCCCGCCGCAGCAGGCCCCGACCGGACATCACCGGCGGGCCGGGCCGCCGGTGATTGAAGTTTGCAAACTTATTCTCCGCCGTTCAGGATAGGTCCATGGCCGTCGCAGTGACACCCGTTCAGGCCCGCGTCGCCTTTGGCACCCGGGCCCGCCTAACCGAGCGCCTGGCCGCCGAGAAGGACGCGCGGCGCGCGATCCTGGCCGCGCTCTTCCCCGTCGACCCGGAGGCGCCGGCCGCCGAACGCGCCCGGGTCAGCGCTCAGGCCCGCGCGCACCTGCGCGCGCTGCGCGAGCGCGGCGAGCTGCGCGACTCGGTCGACGTGCTCATGACGCACGCCGTCCGGGCCGAGCTGGGGGAGCGGGGGTGGGATCACCCATGGCCCCCGCCCCCGCCGACCGCCCCCCACTCCGGACGCTGGCCGGGCAGCGTCGACCGCGCGTGGCCGGAAGTGATCCCGATGCGCATCCCGCCCGAGCTCGCCGAACGCCTGCAAGCGGGATGCGTGCACGTCAGCATGCCCGCGATCGTCGAGATTCGCGCGCTGCGCGAGGCCAACCCCGGGCCCCTTACCCCCCGAGACGGCGCGATCTACGAGCGGTACCAGGAGCTCGCCGCCAAGGTGATCACCCCTGGCGACGTCCTGCGCGCCGCCGTCGACCGCGCACTCGCCACCGGCTGACCGCCGGATCATTCAAGTTTGCAAACTTGAAAAGCGCCGGTCAGCGACCTAGAGCCGGGTTGCAAACTGTCGGTGGCACGGCGTACGGTCGCAACCATCAACACCCCCTAAGGGGACCGCGATCCCCGAGAGCCGAACGGAGGCCTTATGGCCGAGCACGAGCCGCAGGAGGCGCCCCCGCCGCCGGAGCCCGTCTACTACCGGCGGTGGTCCGAGGTGCCCTGGGGCCTGGCCAGCCGGAGCCAGCTCGCCGGCGCCGACCTGCCCCGCGAGCCCGGCGGGCCGGTGGTCGGCTACGTGGCGGGGGAGGACTGGCGCGGCAAGGACACCGACATCCCGTTGTACCGCGTCACGGACTGCCCGCCGACCGGGGCCAGCGCCGGTCAGCTCGCGGCCGCCGGGCGGCGCGCGAGCACCACCGTGCGGGTGTGCGCCGACTGCGGCGCCCAGTGCCAACAGTGCCTTGCTCAGCGCGGGCTCAGGCCCCGGTGCGTGGCCTGCAACCACATCGCCCGCCTCATCGCCAAGCAGATCGGACTGCGCCAGGGGCGTATGGCGCTGGCCGAGTGGGCGGCCGCCCTGCTCGACGACGAGGCCACGGCAGTGGTCTGGGTCGAGGTGCACGAGGCACCGCGCACGGCGGCCGGACGAGCGCGGCCGCCGCTCGCCGCCCGGGTCCAGGCGGTCGACGGCAGCGGCCGCCGGTTGCTCGACGTCCTGGTACGGCTGGCCGGGCCGCGAACCTCCGGGGCTCCCGCCGACGCGGTCACGGCGACCGAGGGCGCGGCCGCCGTGCGAGCCGCGCTCGACGGCCGCCGCCTGATCGGGTGGGAGCGTCGCCCGCTCGGGGCGGTGCTCGACCGACTCGCCGCTCTCGGCGAGCCCGTACAGCTCACCGCGCCGAACGGCCCGGGCGGCGTCTCCGACTACTGGCCCGCAACCGTGAGCGAGCGGGTAGCGCAGTGGCGCGGGGAGCTCGACCCCGTGACGGGCTGGTTGCGCCAGCCCTGGCCGCCGGGGACGGCGGACCGGCTGTGGTTGACGCTGCGGCGCATCGCCGACACCTCGGACGCGGGCCGTCCCGGGCTGAGCTCGCCGGACCACCAGGTAGAGCCGGGCGCGCGGGACGAGGTGCGGCTGACCATCACCGGGTCCGCCGCAGGAACGACGGGGGTGCTGGAGACGCTGACCCGCGCAGGCCGGTTGCGGCGCGCGGCCGCCACGGTGCCCGCGCGCGAAGAAGGCGAGCGCCACGTGACGTACGTGACCGTCGAGGGCGCCGAGCTCGACCACGACCCGACCAGCGCGGCGGAGGTGAGCGTCTGATGGTGCAGCTCCGCCTCATGGGCGACGACGCCGACCGGGTGCGCGAGGTCGCCGCCCTGGTGATGGCCGCCTTGCGTGGCCACCCCGCGCTGCAGCTCGGCGACGCCGCCGAGCTGACCAACCGACGCGGGCCCGGCGTCCGCGTCGTGTTCGACGTCTCCACCGCGAACGCCGCCGGGCCGTACCGGGTGCACGCCGAGCGGGTCGACGTCGACCCCGCGGCAGCCCCCGCGCGTCAGCGGCGCGCCCGTCGCCCGCCCGCTCTCGGGGCAGGCTGACCCCGAGCACCCGCCGAAGGGCCCCGGACGAACCCGCCGAATACGGCGTCCGCCCAGCTCCGGGGCCAGGAGGCGGTTACGGTCGCACGTCATGACCGACCCCGCCCCCTGCCCGCACGAGGTAGCCGTCCCGCTCGTCGACGACGACGAGGCCGCCCCCGCCGTGGTGTGCTTGTGCGGTGCCCGCTGGACCGACCGCGAGCAGGTGCCCGCCGCCGTGGCGCTGCGCCTCGATGTCCGCCTCGGTCCCGAGGCGTGGGCCCTGACGCCGCCGGCGACGGGCAGTAGGCTGAAGGCGGACAGACCAGACGATCAGGAGGGCGCACCGTGTCAGCTCAGCCGGCCGAGCCCCACGGCACCGGGTACGACCCTGACCACATCCTGAGCGTGCTGCCCGAGCAGTACCGCGAGCGGTTCCTGTCGGACTACCGGGCCGCCATGGTCGCGGCCGCGCACGAGACGTGGCGCTACCGCGAGCTGCAGCAGGTCCTCAAGCGCTGGCACTTGCGCGCGATCATGTACTCGCGCCCCGGTCACGACCAGCGCGCCGAGGAGGCCCGCTCCGGCGCCGGGGGGCCGTGGCTGGAGGCCGACCAGGTCGAGAGCCCGTTCCCGGGCCGCAGCCTCGCTGACGTGCTGGCCGAGCGCGCTTCGTGAACTACCGCGTGATCTTCCACGCGACCGGGTCAGCCGCTATCGTCGGCCTGCCCGAGTCCGCGTTCGTGGCCCTGCTGGAGGCCCTGGCCCGCGTCGGTGAGGACCCGTTCAAGAACTCTTCCGCTGGTCAGCGCGATGATCCGAACTACCGCGAGGTCGAGTTCGGCGAGCTGGGCATCGCCGCGTTCTACGTCGACCGGCCGCGCCGTACCGTCTCGGTGTACGAGGTGGTCTGGGCGGGCTGACGTCGGCCCGTTGCTCCCCGCACCGAAGTTCGCGCGCAGGGGTACATCTCCGAGCATGAGCAGGCGGCGCTGTGCCTGGCGGCCTTGTCGGAACCTGCTGCCGCCTGGCTCGTCCCGGCGACGCAGGTTCTGTAGCCCGGCATGCGTGGCCAGGGCCTACCGCGCGCGCAAGGCCGCGCGCCGCTCCATGACGTTCCTGGTCGCGCACGGGCGCGCCCTACGAGGCACGGCGGGCCCGGAGGACCTGGCCTTGCTCGCCGCCTCGCGCCGGTGCGCCCGGTGCGGCTACTTCATCGGCGGGCGGCGGCGGGCCGACGCGGTGTACTGCAGCCGATCATGCAAGGCCAAGGCGTACCGCGCTCGCCGCGCTGCACGTCCCGGATGACCATGACGCGGAGCGGGCACGACGAGCCCCATCAGCGTCATGATCACTACGATGCGCTTAGCTCGCTTGCCCGGCGAGCAGGTCGGCCCACCACTCGCGAACGATGGCGGTAGCCGTACGGTGCGTCTCGCGCACCTGATCGCCCTCGATCCGGCGAATCCACATCACCCCGGCGCCGGCCAGCAGCTCGTAGTAGACCGGCCTGCATGTGCAGGTCCACGCCTCCAGGCGCTCCCGAGGCACCTCACAGCCAGGCGAGCCCCACGCGATCGCACGCGCGTCCGCCCGGGGGGATGGGTGCGCGTAGTGGAGATCACCGGGAAGCCTTCTCACGTTTCCCCAGCGTAGACCCATGGTTGTCAAATGTCTGCAGTTGTTTGCAGACGTAGGCGAGCGAAGGGCCGCGTTTGCGGACATCTACGGTCCATGGTCATGACGGAGGAGCGCGAGGCCGCCAGGGTGAATCACGACGCCGCGATGCCGGTGTACCGGCAGCTCGCGGCGATCCTGCGTGACCAGATCGCCTCGGGGCACCTTGCGGCGGGCCGGGTGATCCCCACGGAGAAGGTGCTCATGGAGGTGCACGACCTCGGCCGCGACAGCGTGCGCAAGGCGCTCGCTCTGCTGCGCGAGGCTCAGCTGATCGAGTCGGTGCCGGGGCGCGGCACGTTCGTCACCGAGAACGGCCAGGCCCTCGCGCTGGAGCAGGCCAAGGGCCAGTGAGCCCCGCCCTGCCGTACGGCAGCGCGGTCAGCTCGCCGTACGGTGGCGTTCGAGCAGCGCGGCCACCTCGGGCACGGCGCGATGCACGGCAAGGCGCGCAACGACATCTCGGGCCCGGGCCGCGGTGCGCTCGCTGGGCATGTCGGCCGACAGGTCGAGCATCCGGTGTGCGGCGGCCGCCGCTTCTTCCGGTTCGCCCGCGTCGACCAGGGCGACCGCCAGCCACGACAGGTACAGCGCGAGCTCGCGCGTGTGGGAGGCGTCGTAGCGGCCGAGCACGTCGGTCAGCAGCGGGATGGCCCGCAGCGGCCGCCGCAGCTCGGTGAACACCCGGGCCTCCATCACCTGGAGCTCGCCGGAGTCGACCCAGTAGAAGATTGCGGGTTCGTCGGCGGTGGCCCCGTCGAGGGCGGTCGAGGCGTCGCCCAGCGCGCGCATGCTGGCCTGGCCGTCGCCCGCGCGGGCGGTGGCCCAGGCCAGCCGGTCGAAGGCGAGCGCCCGGGCCCGCCCCGAGACGGCGGCCGCCGCGGTGTCGAGGGAGGCTTGCGCCAGCCGTACGCCCTCAGCGAGCTCGCCACCATTGGTCATCTGGTAGGCCAGGGAACCGATGATGTTCGACTCCAGCAGCACCGCGCCCGCCTCGCGGGCAGCGCTGATGCCCAGGCGGTAGGTCGCGGCCGCGCGCTCGACGTCCCCGGCGTCGCTGGCGATCCACCCCGCGATCTGGGAGAACTCGCCGATGAGCGCGAGCAGCTCGCGGCCGACGCGTTCGGTGTGCCCGCCGCGGCGGTAGACCTGCACCGCGGCGTCGAGCTCGCGGAAGGCCGGGCCGATGAGGTCGCCGCCGGCGAGCACGTCATCGGCCAGGCGCAGAGCGTGCACCCGGGCCGCCAGCGTCGCCACGGTGTCGACGCCGACGCGGCGCCCGGTGTGGCCGCTGACCCGGGCCAGCACGTCACCGACCGGCGGCAGCTCGACCAGCGGCGAGGCCGGGGGAGCCGGGCACGGCTGGTCGACGGCGAACAACTCGTTCTCGGCGATGCCGAAGGCGAGGACGTACAGCGCCCGGTACAGCTCGCCGGGGGTGTGCTCGCCCTTCTCCCACCAACGCACGTACCGGGCGAGGCTGGTCCGGTGGGGGAGCGTGGCCCGGGTGCGCGGGTCGGCGGCCGCCGCGAGCTCAGCAGCCATGCGCTTGACACCCCACAGTCGCGCCCGGCGTTCGGCCCGCAGCCGGGCCGCCCACGCCGGGCGGTCGTGATCGTTCATGAGACCTCTATTGCCTGGTGGACAGGGGGGATATCCGCCTGTATCCCAGTCTCTCCCCTCCCGGCGGTCCCTGCCCGCCGATCTGATGAGACTGTGAACCCCCCTCGCAGCTACCCCACGCGTTACCCCCTCCCGCTGACGGCGGAGGAGGCCGCCGACCGGTTGCGCGCGGCACTGGCCAAGCTCGACGTCGCCGGCTACCTCGTGCCCGTTGCCTCGGACAAGGCGGCCGTTTCGCTGTGGCATGGCCTGATCGCGTGGACGGACGGGCGGATGATCTGGTGGACGAGCCCGCGCTTGAGCCGCCGGGGAACGCCCTTGCTGGTGCTCGCCTACGCGCCGGAGACGGCGGCCGTCCGCCTGGCGCTCGACTACGTCGACATCCGCACCGCTCGCCGCGCCCACAACCAGGACGAGCAACCACGCGCCGGGGAGCCGGTGTGATCATCCGACGCAGCAAGGCCCGGACGGCGACGCCTCACCATGGCGGATCGACGCCGCCGCCCGGGGTGGACACCGGAGTCGACCGCCGCGGCGAGGCCGCCCAGCTCATGGCGACCTCGCCGGGGTGGTTGGTGCTGTGGTCGCCGTACTGGCAGGTGTTCACCGCCTACGAGCTGCGCAACCCCGACCGGTGCGAGCGGGTGGAGGCGGCCGACGCCGCCGAGCTCACCCGCGCTATGCAGCAGGTCGAACGTGATCTCTGGCGGGCCCATCCCCACCTCGGTCCTGTCGCCGCCCACATCCCAGCGGTACGGCCGAGCTCGGGCCCGCCAGGCTGACCCCCGTGACCCGGGATGATCCCCGCGCCGCTCTCTGAGGGGATGAGCGCGCGGGGAGGGACCTCCCGGGTCACGGGCACCACCAGCAAGAACCCAAGAGCATCACGACCAAAGAGCATCAAAGGAGCCCGGCAAGCCGGGCCGCATTTTCCCTTCCCCCTCCCGGTGGCGATCGATGGTAGCCGCCACTCCTCCCCGGTCAAGGGGACCCAAGATCCCAGAGCCTGACTGCCCTTCGGGCATCCCTCCGGGTCGCTTCGCGATCAGCCTCAAGCATCTTGGCTCTGATCCCTTGACCGGCTCGTCCCTTGCGGCGACCTTCGCTCTTTTGCCACCGGGAGGGGGGAATGGGGGGAGAAGATCGCCACCCTGTAGCCCGCCCGCCCCGGTGATCACGGCACCTGACCCTTTGCCGACCAGGGAAGAGCGAGGCGCAAGATGGCTCGACGGCGGACCCGCACCAGCGCAAGCAAGGCCAGGAGCACCGGCAACGGGCTCGACTGGTCGGGCGATGACGGCATCAGCCACTGGGGCGGCGGTCAGCGCCGGCCCTGCCGCATCTGCGGAAACCCTGCCTTCCTGGTCGACGACAACGGCCGCCCGTGCCACAAGGTGTGCGCCGAGACCGAGGCCCGCACCGCCGCGGCGGTCGCCGCATCCATCCCCGCCTGACCTGGAGGAACCCCGCCATGGACGCCCTGTGGTGCCCCGAGTGCGCCTCGGCCAACGTCGAGCCCGGCATCGAGGAGAACACCCTCGTCTGTCTGGACTGCTCTCACACGATCGCCGCCTGAACTCTCGACGAGCCGCCTTGCCGGATCATCCGGCCGGGAGGTTCACCGCACGTTAGAGTTGCCATGTACACGTCAAGAAGGGAGTCCGGGTGACGGACCACGGCTCAAAGATCATCGCGGCACTGGAGAAGGCGTGGACCGACATCCAATCCCGCCACCCCGAGGTCCCCGATGTCGTGATGATCACTGGGACGTCCGGGCAACGTGGCGGTGACCGGTGGGGCCATCACTGGCCGGAGCGCTGGGTCCTGGCCGATGGCAGCGGGCGGCGGCCCGAGCTCTTCATCGCTGGCGAGCTGTTCGCCAAGGGCGGCCGCCGCACCCTGCTAACGCTCCTGCACGAGGCGGCGCACGCACTCGCGCACGCCCGGAGGATC
This sequence comes from Nonomuraea rhodomycinica, assembly GCF_013363995.1. GTDB lineage: Bacteria > Actinomycetota > Actinomycetes > Streptosporangiales > Streptosporangiaceae > Nonomuraea > Nonomuraea rhodomycinica. The sequence continues at coordinate 29,326 of NZ_JABWGO010000024.1, forward strand.
AAAGACACCTCCAGGGAGGGCCGCTACCACAACCGCCGGTTCGTCGAGGTGGCGCGCGAGCTGGGGCTGACCCCGCCGGACAAGCCTGACACCGGCATCGGGTTCTCCGCCGTCACCCTGGAGGACGCCACCGCGGCGACCTACGCGGCGACCATCGAGGCGATGGACGCGGCCGCGCTCGCCTACCTGGTGGACCTGAACGAGCTGTTGACCAGCGTGGTCGTCACCGGGACCGGCCCCGGCGCCGGGATCGACCTCGGCGAGGAAGGCGGAGAGGTTGCCCCGGTGAGTCTGCCTGGGACAGTTACGACCAAGCGGCGACGCAGCGGCCGGCGCGTCCCCGCCGAGTGTGGATGCACCCCGCCCCGGCGTATCCAGCTCACCCCCAAGGCACTGGAGGACGGGCCGCTGATCTGTGGGCTGTGCAGCAAGCGGTTCCAGGCCCCCGAGCTCGACGACCAGGACGCGGGGGAGGACCCGGAGCCGGACGAGGAAGGGTGAGAACACTCCGATCAGCGCGACGAAAGGCGCGGGCCCTACGGCTCGCGCCTTTGGCATCTCCTCCAAGATCGATGCCTGTTGGGTGCGGAGGGCAACTTTTTGGCGACACGCCGATAGACGTGCATGCACGGGCACCTTGCTTGCGCCATGATCTCCCGCATGGCAACTGCACCAGGAGTGGCGACTCGGCCATACCGACGAGGCGGAACGATCAATCTGCAGACTCGGGTGCCCGAAGAGCTTCACCAGCGCTACCACCAGGCGGCGCAGGCCCGAGGCTTGTCGTTGAGCCTCTACTTGGAGCTGTTGATCGAACTCGACCCGCTCGCGCCCCCAGCCAGGGACTCACGCGACGAGGAACAGGCGATCAACGCCTAGAAATGCGTAGGCCCCGGTATGCCAACCGGGGCGTGTCCTACGTCGTCGGGAGATCAGCCGCTCTCGGCAGCCAACCGAGTACCGATATCTCTCGGCACAACCCCGCGCCAACGGGGCTGCAGTAAGCCGGACCGCTTGCCAGCGGTTCGACTCTTTGTTGATCACCACCGAAACGAACCAACGCTCGAACGCTCGAACGCTCCGAGAAGTGGGTCTTGCCAGCCCGTTTCTCTGGAGAAGAAACGGAGCCGCCTAGCCACCCCGCCGACTGACCGGTCTGGTTGACCGGCTTATCGAACCCACCTCTGCCGAGGACGGGCGGCCTTCTGCTGCCCCCAGGTAGGCACCCCGAGGACGCTCTTTGACGATACCTGATCGTCGCTCGGTTAGCCCAGCATGTCCCGATTCGGGCGTGGCGGGCGTGTCGGTGCAGGCACGCCCGGAGGGCGACGGCGAGCATGAATCCGCCGCGTTCTACGCGGCTCTCCGCGCGTTGGCCCCGAGGGGCAGAGCGCGCTTTGACGTGTACACGGCAAGCACGGGTTGGGAGCACAGCTACCGCCGTACGGCTCGCCTCGGCGCCACCCCGCCGGCCGGGCCCTTCGCCTGGTACCTGACCAACCAGCGCCGCGAGTTCGTGTTCGTGGTGTTCGACCTGGACCCCGGCAGGCACGGGCGCGAGGCGGTCGAGCGGGACGTCGACGAGCTCGCGGGCCTGCTGTACGAGGCGGACCTGCGCTATCTGGTGTGCGAGTCGGGGCCGGGCGGCGGGGTGCACATTTGGGTGCCCGTCGAGCCGGTGGCGGCCGCCGTGGTGCGCGCCATCGCGCGCGCGGCCAAGAGGCTGTTGCCGACCTTGGACATCTCGCCCCTGACCAACGCGGCGACCGGCTGTGTGCGGCCGCCGGGAGCGCCGCACCGCCACGGCGGCTACTCGACCCCGGTGGACCAGTGGACCCCGATCACGCCCGAGGCCGCCGCCCGGGTGCTGTCGGTGCCCAACGACGCCGAGGCCATCGAACGCCTGGCCGTGCTTCTCGACGCCGCCGAGGTCGACCCGCGCGAGGTCGAGGCCGAGGCGGTGCGCACGATCGAGAAGACGCCGCGCGGGCTGCGCCTGGCCGGGCGGCGCCGTCCGTGCGACGTGGCCGACCTGCTCGCCGAGGCCCCGGCGGCCGCGCGCGGGCACGCGCACTTGCGGAAGATCCTGGTACGGCTCGCGCTGGCGCGCTGGTCGCTGCCCGAGGCCGCGCTGTTGCTGCTGGCGAACGTGGACATGCCAGGGCTGATCCACCTGGCCCGCCAGGGCGGCGGCCGCAGCCGGACGCGCAGCCCGGGGGAGCAGGCCGCCCTGCTGGCGCGCCAGTGGGACCGGGCGGTGGAGTACGCCGCCGCGGTGCGCAGGCCGGGCGCCACCGGGGCCGGTGACGAGCGCCAGGCCGAGGATGAGCAGGCGTGGGCCGCGCGGCTGGCCGAGGTCGTCGCCGTGGTGGGCACGGTGCGCGAGGCGATCGCCGCCGAGCCGCGCCGGTGGACCACGCAGGCCGGCCCCTCCGACCGGCGCGCCCTGGAATACGTGAGCGAACTCGCGCTCGACGCGGTCAGCACCGAGATAGAGATCGACTGCAGGCGCCTGGCCGAGGCCACCGGGATGGGCAAGAGCACCGCCGCCCGCTCCCTGGACCGGCTGTGCCTGGACGAGTGGTTGCACCTGGTCGAGGCGGGCCGGGGCCAGCGCGCCAGCCGCTATCGCCTGCTACGCCAGGTCCTGGAGGACGCGGCGCCGAGCAGCAGCGCCAGCCAGCACCAGTCCCCCTCTCGCGAAGAAGCCCGTGGGGGGGGTGGGACACAAGGGAACCCGCCCCCCTCGGCAGACCTCCGACCTACCCTCACACTGCGCGATCAGCACCGCACCGACCTTCGCCGCCGCCGGGAGATCGTTTCTCACGACCTGTTCACGCACCCCGGACCTGATCAACCCGGGCTTGGACGGCACGTGGCCAGCACGCTGGCTGTGCTGAGCGGCGGAGTGTACAAAGTAAAGGATCTCGCCCAAATCACCGGATACGGCGCCCGGACCATCCGGCGGCACCTGACCATTCTGGATAAGCACGGAATAGCCGCCCAGAGCCACCGGCCGCCAGGGTGGAGGCGCACCCGCGCGAGCCTGACCGGCGCGGCCCGGCGCCTCGAGGCGCACGGCACCCGAGAGCGACGCCACCGCGCCTACGCGCTCGACCGCCAGCTCTACGCCTGGTGGCTCGCCGAGCTCGACTGGATGAAGACCCGCGGCAAGCGCACCGCACGCGGCCGCGCCGTACCCGGGCAAGGCCGCCTCATCCTGCCCGGGGCGCCCTCCTACGCGAACCGGGCCCGCTACCCGCGTGACCACCGCGGCCGCGCCGACCACCGAGCCGCGCGCGTTCACCTCCAGCTCGCCGCCGCCGCGCGCCGAGCGGCCGCCGCCTGACCCGACCGGCCGCCAAGATCGCCGAGCGTGCGGCAAGATCATCGACCAGTTAAATTCGTTTCATTTCATTTCTTTAATTCATTGCACGTAACGATATGAATGTAATAGAATCAGGGTGTTGGAGATCGAGACGACAGGAAGGGGCTCGACATGGCGGCGGAGACGTTCCCCGGGGAGGAGTTCGAGGCGCGCATGAGCGCCCTCAGGGCGAGCGCGGGCCGTGAGCTGCCCGCGCTCGCCGAGTGGCTCGACGACTACGGCGTGGCCGCGCTCTTCGTCCGTACCGGCGCCGAGAGCTCTCCGCCGGTGACGGCGGTGCTGCACACCTACGACGGGTCGAGCCGCTTCACGCTGCGCACGCTGAGCGTGGACGACTTCCTCGCCGACATCGAGCTCGACCCCGAGATGGCGTTCGGCGACTACCGAGCGATCGCCGCGAGCGGTGGCGAGTGGGAGACCGGGCCGTGGAGCTCGCCGGACATCCCGCCCCTGACCGTCCCGGTCCGTACGCTGCTGGCCGAGGTCGACGCGCTGCTCTCGCCGAGCACGACGGCCGCGGCGCCCACGCCGGACGGAGCCCAGCACGCCGAGCGCCTGGCCGGCCTCCTGGCTGAGCTGTGCGCGTCCTACCCGACCGACGACGGCGGGGCGGTCGCCTCGGTGGAGATCCAGCATCAGACTGGGGCGCGTCACCGGGTCGAGGTCCAGGCCGGGCAACTGGAGTGGCTGGCCAGCCTGATCAACAACGAGTTGGCGACGTGCGAGAACGCGCACGCGGACGGCAACCAGATGTGCGCGCACTGCGCGGGCACCGGAGAGGTAGGGCAGGGACGATGACGACCGAGACCCCCGAGCACGACGTCGAGCGGACGCTGTGCCGCTACCCCGGGTGCGGGAACGAGCGCGAGCCCAGCACCGGGCCGGGCCGCCCGCCGGAGTACTGCGAGGACCCCGGGCACACCGCGTTGACCGCCTTCAGGGAGCGCAAGCGCTTGGAGCGGGCCGCGCGGGGCGAGTCGGCCGAGCCGACGCCCGAGGATCTCGACCGGCCGGTGAGCATGAGCCAGGCCCGCGGCGCCGAGCTCGCGCGCAACCTCGAAGGGCTGCTGACCCAGTTCAGCGGCACCGTGGAGCGTGCGCTGTCGGAGCTGCGGACCGCCGGCGACCCGGAGGCGGCCGAGGCCGAGGTGACCGCCGCGCACGCCAGCGCGGCCGAGCAGGTGGCGGCCGCCGAGGCCCGCGCGGTCAAGGCTGAGCAGGCGGCGACCGTGGCGGCCGGGTCGGTACGGCAGGCGCAGGCCGAGCGCGCGCAGGCCGACGCCGTCGCGGAGGAGGCATTGCAGCAGGTGGCCGAGGCCGAGGCCCGGGCCGAGCAGGCGGTCGAGGAACTCGCCCGGCTCCGGGTGGAGCTGGAGGCCGAGACGCGGACCGTCCAGGAGGCCGCCGCCGCCCAGGTGCAGGCCGCCCGTGAGGAACGGGACGAGGCCGTGGCCGCCGCCGAGCAGCGCGCGGCCGCCCAGGTGCAGGCCGCCCAGGACGGGGCGGCTGCCGAGGTCGAGCGCGTCAAGGCGGCGAGCGCGGCCGAAGTGGCACAGGCCGAGCGGGACCGGGACACCGCCCGCGCCGAACTGGAACGGGTGCGCGCCGAGGCGGCCGAGCAGGTGGCCGACGCCCGCCAGCGCGTGACGCGGGCCGAGCAGCAGGCCGAGGACGCTCGCGCCGAACTGGAGCGGGTGCGGGCCGAGGCCGAGACCCGGCGCCAGGAGCTCGCCGACGCGCACGCCTCGCAGGTCGAGGCGATTACCGGCCGGGCCGTGCGCGCCGAGCAGCAGGTCGACCAGGAGCGCAGCGAGCGCGCCGCGCTGGCCGCCCGGGTCGAGCGGTTGCAGGCCGATCTTGACGCCGCCCGCGCCGAGCTCGCCAAGCCCGCGCGTTCCAAGCAGTGAGCAGACGGGGCGGACCGGACACCCGCCCCTCGCACCACCCGCGACGGAAGGGAGGATCATGGATACCTGGTTGTGGGCACTTCCTGGGGCCGCGCTCGCGTTCTTCCTGGGCATCTTGGCTAGGGAAGCGCTGTGGCAGCGCCGCTACCGGCGCCAGGCGCAGGAAACCGCACTGGTCGAGGCCGAGCAGATGTTGCGCTGGGAGGCAGAGGGGCACCAGTACCGCCCCTACCGGACGACCTGGATCATGGAAAACAGAGACAGCTACAGCATGACCACCCCGGGCTACTGGCCGCAGGTCTCGGCCCGGGCCGAGCAGGACTCACGCGGCAGCCATCCGGGGATGCCGCCCTCGCCGCGACCGTGCTACCACGTGCAGGTCGCGGTGGTCGACCCGGGCGGCGGCGGAGTGACCGAGTGGACCTGGGCTCACGGCGAGCTCATCGAGGAACGCCGCCGGTGAACCAGACCGGTACGGCAAGCACACCTGATCTGGCCACATGACCAGGCCGAACACCGGGCGGGGACGGACACCCCGCCCACCAACCCGCGAAGAGAGGACGGGATGAGCCGGAACCAGCACCAGGACAGCGCGACCACGCACGAGGGGATCATCTTGGAGAACCGGGTCGCGTGCGCCGAGTTCGACCGGCGCATGACCACCAGCGCGCCCAGCCGTTCGACCCGGCAGGACTATCAGGCGGCTGTCGACTGCAAGGAGTTGGGCGATCGGGTGGCCGACGCCTTGCGCGAGCAGAACAGGTGATCGCCGAACGTAGGCGGTGAGACTGGAAGAGCCCGGGGCCGGGATGGCTCCGGGCTCTTGCGCGTCCAGGTCAGGGTCGCGGAGGCGAGACCCGCGGGGGGCGGCGGGGTCGGCGGGAGTGGCGCGCGGCCGGGCCGGGCTCGCGCCGGGTTGGCCGAGGCGTGCGCGGAACCGGCGCGGCCGGGCGGGCTATGCGGTGTAGGGCGGGAACGCGCGGTCGAGGGCGCGCGCCAGATTGGCCACTTGGGCGGGCGAGAGTGACTCGCTGGTCTGGCGGATGTAGCGGCGGAGCTGACCGGCTCGAAGGAGGGTGATCCCGTCGAGGACGAGGGGGCGGCCGATGCCGGGGACCTTGGCCCCGTGCACGGCGACCAGGGGCCAGACGCCGACCGTGTTGCCGGTGGCCCGGTTGACGACCCGGGCGACGGCGGAGCGCTCGTAGGCGAGGCCGCGTAGCACGCCCTCGGCCGGCCGCCGCCCAATCCATAGCTGTTTGCCGCGCCCGTGGAGCTGTGTGCGGCGGTGCCACTTCTTGCTGTCGATGATCCAGACACCGGTAGGGCCGATCAGCAGGTGGTCAATGTTGGCCGTGCTGCCGGGGATGGCGCGGTCGTGAAGGCAGACTTGGCCCTCGGCCTGCAGTGGAGCGAGCAGGCGGGCGGTTGCGCGCTCGCCGGCGGCGCCCTTGCGCCAGGCCGAGACGCTCGACCAGCGCCAGAAGCGCACCAGGTCGACGAGGGCGATGATGAGCGCGAGGGCCAGGCCGAGTTTCCATCCGAGCAGGTAGCCGGCCAGCAGGCCGGGCAGGGCAGCCTTGAGGGCGCGGAGCAGCAGCCGGGAGCGTCGGCCTTTGGCCAGCTCAGCGCGGTACTGGGCGCGGGCTGAGGCTCCGGCGCGGGCCGGTGGGTCGCCGAGCGAGGCGGTGGCGGAGGACGCGGCCGTCGAGGCGGTGGGCGGCTGGAGGTCGTGCGGGGGCGTGCTCATGTCGCGACTCCGCAGGAAGGTCAGGGGGTTGGACTTTCGACGGTACGCCGCGGCGGCGACACTTTCCGGGCCTCTCAGGAGGTCATCACCGATGACGTTGGAGGGATGGAGGGGCAGGGACGCGGGCTTGACCCCCGGCGCGGCCGTGGCCGTTGTGGGGCGGCGCGGAGGGGCCCGGGTGCGAGCGCGTCGGCCCCCCTTCGGGACGCTTGCGTCGGCCCTCCTTCGGGGCGCTTTTCGATCTTCCGCACGTCCCGGCGTGACCCTGGTTGCCGATCTTAGGTGTCTGCCTGCAGCCCGTAACCCCTGTCCGTTTCGTCCTCCCGTCTTCCTCTCCCGCTCTCCCTCCTCCTTCCTCCCCCTAGCTCTGCACCAACTCGCCTTTTCGCGTCCCTGCGCCACCATCTACAAACCTTCACACCGAGGCATTACAATGTGATGGTCGCTTGATCTTGCTCGCTTCGCTCCAAGATCCGCTCGGAAGGGAGGCCGCCGATGCTCAGCATGTCGACCGGGTACGACCCGGGTTACTTGACCGCCACGGCGGCCGGGGCGGAGAACTACTACCTGTCGGCGTCGGGTGGTGAGCATGGCGAGCCGCCTGGCCGGTGGACCGGTGCGGGGTGCGCCAAGTTGGGGCTTGTGGGCAACGTCGACCCCGACGTGATGAAGGCGATCTACGCTCATCTGGAGGACCCTCGGGACCCGTCCGGCAAGTCGACGTTGGGGAAGGCGCCGAGGCGTTACAAGAGCGCTGAGGAGTTGTTGGCGGCGAAGTTGGCGAACGAGCCGGAGGCCACGCCGGAGCGGATTAAGGCGCTGACGCTGGAGGCCAGCGACGCCAGCCGCAGCGCCGTCCTGTTCCATGACGCCACGTTCAGTCCGGCGAAGTCGGTGAGCCTGATGCACGCCGGGTACCAGGCCGCGGCCGCGAAGGCGCGGGCCGCCGGCGACCTGGCGACGGCCGAGCGGATGGACGGTTACGCCGAGCAGGTCTGGGCGGCTGTTCGCGCTGGTAGCGCGGCCGCGATGGAGTACTTGCAGGAGGAGGCGGGCTACAGCCGTACGGGGTATCACGGGGCGATCCCGCGTGACCCGGTGACCGGCCGCAAGCTCGCCGACCACTCGACGGGGCAGTTCGTCGAGGCCAAGGAATGGGTCATCGCGAGCTTTGATCAGCACACCTCGCGCAACGGCGATCCTCAGCTCCACATCCACAACGCGATCTTGAATCGGGTGGAATGCCCGGACGGCGAGTGGCGGACGATCGACAGTCGGGCCATGCGCAAGGCGCGTCCGGCGGCGGCCGCGATCGCCGAGCGGGTGATGGAAGAGCAGCTCACGCGGGACTTCGGGGTGAAGTTCGCGACCCGCCCGGACGGTAAGGCCCGCGAGATCGTCGGCATTTCCCAGGAGCAGCGCGACCTCTACAGCTCGCGCCGGGC
>NZ_JABWGO010000025.1 GCF_013363995.1 Nonomuraea rhodomycinica
CTTCCCAGCGCCGATGGTACTGCACTCGGGAGGGTGTGGGAGAGTAGGTCACCGCCGGACAATCTTTTGAGAAGGGGTTCATGCGGGCCTGGCTTGATGCCGGGTTCGTGTGGGCCCCTTCTCGCATTTTCGGGACACGGACGGATCGCGAGGGAAGCGCAGGCTTCCCTCGCCGTGAGGCGACGCCGGCTCCCCGCCACCGCTAGAGGGCCGTCTCTTCCTTCAACAATGCGAGCGGCTGGAATTCAGCGAGGAGTTCTTTCACTGCTGGGGAGGATCAACGCACCCCGCGCAGCCGTTGCAGGAGTAGGGCGAGCAGACCACAGGCCGTTCCCCACACCAGGTTGGTGATGAGGATCGACGTGCTGCCGAAGACGGCCACGGGAATCCCCCGCAGCAGCAGACCGCTGGTCGCGATGGCGAACAGTCCATAGACGGCTCCGGCGAGCGTCGGCGTCAGCACCGGGCGCCGTACCCGGGTCAGGCCCACGATGAGGATCCACGCCAGGGAGATCACCACCGTCAGCACGATGGGCGTCGCCGGCTTGCCCAGCGCGTCCGACAGACCGACGATGGAGAACAACGGCCGGACGAACGCGATGGCGGCCAGCCCGACGACGAGCGGCCAGTTGACCGAGTGAAGAGGCGACTCCGGCCGGCTGCCCGGCGCGGAAGGTGTGTTCGCTGTCATGTGGTCGAACGTACGGATGCGCCGCCTTCCCCCACATCGCCCCGCAGGAGTCATCTTCCGGCCCCGCTTGTACGTCGAGAAGCGACATCCATGCGGTTCCGTGCATCCGGCGGCTCACGAGACCGCAGACTGGGACCGGAGACCTGATATCGGCACACCGATTCCGGACCCGACCACCCGCACGCTGAGTCCGGAGGCCGACCATCCACACGCTGAGCCCGAAGACCGAGCATCGGGCCCGGAATCCGGCCTTCGCACACGGGAGAGCGCAACCGACCAGCCGCACGCCTGACTCGGCGAACGGGCGCAGGCGAGAAGCGGGACACAGAGAAGAGCAGACAAGAGAAGGGCGAGAGCAGAGGGCGAGGCATGCTCCAACAGGAAAGGCGGCGGTGGGACGCGGACGGCGTCCCCGAAGGAGTGGTCCTGGCCCTGGTGGCCGTCGGTCAGGCGGTCGCGGTCTCGTTCGTCATCGCCGCGGGCGCCCCGAGCAGCGGCTACCACGGGTGGGGAGCGTACGCCTTCGCGTGCGGGTTCGGCCTCGTCCTGCTCGCCCACCGGGTGGCGCCGCTCTCGGTCCTCGTGGTGACCGTACTCGGCGTCTTCCTCTACTACGCCCTGGACCATCCGCCCATCGGCATGGCCGTCCCCGCGGCGGCCGCCTTGTACTTCGCGGCCGAACGCCGCGACATCCGGTGGCCGCTGGGCGGAGGGCTGGTGCTGCTGGGTGTGTCGGCGTTCTTCCGCGTCGTCAACGAGCACGAGCAGGGTGACGTCCTCAGCTATGACCTGTTGACCAACGCGGCTCTCATCGGATGCGCCATCGCGCTCGCGTCCACGGTGCGGGGCCGCCGTCAGCTCCACGAACAGCAGCAGCGCATCATCGCCCTGGAGCGCGAGCGCGGACGCCACCGCGCCGAACAGGCCATGCAGGAGGAGCGGCTCGGCATCGCCCGTGACCTGCACGACACGATCGGGCACGCGCTGGCGATCGTCACCGTGCACGCCAACGTCGCCCGCGAGGCCGTCGGCCGCGACGACGAGGCGGCGGTCCGTTCACTCGCCAACGTGGTGGACGCCACGTCCCGATCCCTGCGCGAGCTGCGCACGACCGTGTCCATGCTGTCCTCCCCGGAGCGGCGGCGCCGGCGCGACCTCGCGCCTCACGGCCTGGAAGGCATCCGGACGGTCGTGGAGTCGGCCCGGCGCGCCGGGCTCACCACGCGGGCGGAACTGGACGCCGAGGCGTCTCGCGTGCCCCCCACGATCGCGACCGCGGCCCACCGCATCGCCCAGGAGGCCGTGACGAACGTGATCAAGCACGCTGAGGCCACCTGTGTCGCCATCACCACTCGGATCGAGGGCGACGCCCTGTACGTGACCGTCGCGGACGACGGCAAGGGCTCGGCCGCTCTCCGCACGGGAGGAGGCAGGGGCGTGGCCGGGATGCTAGAGCGAGCGACCCTGCTGGGCGGCGTCCTGACCACGAGCCGATCGCCGTCCGGGACGACGGTGACCGCGAGGTTGCCCCTTCCACCGGAGGAGAGGCTGCCGCCGGCCGGTGAGGAGCCGGTGGCGCAGCGGCCGTCCCCGCTGGAGGAGGGCCGCGTGACCGCCGGGTTCGGCCTGGCGAAGGATGAGGCGGCGAACGCGCCGCTGCCTCCGGCGTCGGAGGAGCGGGCGTGATCAGGGTGGTCATCGCCGAGGACGAGCCGCTGCTGCGGTCGGGTCTGCGCGCGCTGGCCGAGCGCGACGGCGACATCACCGTCGTCGCCGAGGCGGGTGACGGTCAGGCGGCGGTCGCCGCCGCTCGTGCGCACCGCCCCGACGTCGTGCTCATGGACATCCGGATGCCCGTGCTCGACGGCATCGCCGCGACCCGGCGCGTCGCCGGCGAGCTCGACGGCGTCAGGGTCGTCGTGCTGACCACCTTCGACGAGGACGAGAACGTCTTCGACGCGATCCGCGCCGGCGCGTCCGGTTACCTGCTCAAGGACGTCCGACCGGAAGAACTGCGCGGCGCCATCCGGCTCGTGGCCGACGGCCAGTCGCTGCTCGCGCCGTCGATCACCGGGAAGGTGATGCGGGCGGCCGCCTCGGCGCGCGGCCGGAGCCGGCCGGAGCTGGTGGAGGGGCTGTCCGGCCGTGAGCGCGAGGTGCTGGCCGCCATCGGTCGCGGGCTGAACAATCAGGAGATCGCCGCCGAACTGTTCATCAGCCCCGACACAGCCCGTACGTACGTCAGCAGGCTGCTCGCGAAGCTCCCGGCCCGCGACCGCACCCAGCTCGCCATCATCGCCTACGAGAGCGGCCTGGCAGGGCAGAGCTGACCGGCTGCCGCCCGATGGACGCCCGCCGACAAGGCTGCTGTCGCATGCCGTCTCCGGGCGTCCGTCGCGGCATCGGCTGAAGCGGTCGTGCAGGGCCCTCGTCCAGGGGGGCGCTCCGCGCTTGGGCGGGGGCGCAAGTCGGTGTCAACCCATCCGCAATCGCGCAACGGTACGAATAGACCCATAAGCACACCGAACCCTCGGAGGTGTCCGCAATGCCTCGTTCTGCACGAGCCCGTACGTCGTCGCAGGTGAGTGTCTCGCTGCTGAGCCGCCGGTACGGGCGGCGAAGCACGGGGGAACTCCGCTGGGTCGTCGGCTCGTCTGCATGAGTGAGGGGACGGTACGAGTCAGGAGAGCTTGCGGAGTCTTGGGATTCACAGGTGTACGGCTGAGAGAAGAGGGGAACGACGTACTAGATATGGAGCTCCCCCGTCAGGACCGTCACCGCGTGACCGGCCCGGTGGACTCGGTCCACGGCCGGCCCGGCACGTCGCACGGTCTCCTGCGGAGTGTGACGCTCCGTGATCCGGTTCCAGGTCGTTCGAACCGTGAAAACGCGGGTAGCGGAGCGGCACCGGAGTCACGCCACCCGGGTGGGCGCCTCCTCGGAGTGCGGCCGGAGCGGGCGGTGCGGGAGGAGTTCGGCGGGGAGGTCGCGATTGCTCCCATGCATCGCGACGACGCCGCTGTGGAGGGCTTTTTCCCGTCCGGACGGAACTGTGGCCACTCTCACTTCCTCGGCCGGAAAATCCATTGTGATCATGAAACTGGCCGTGCGATTCACTGTGGGCGTTCGGTCGGCGGTGGTGAATTCGCCCCCTCCGCGTCCCGTGCCGTGCGAATAGCGTTGGGGCGTCTCGACCGAGGTCGAGAACCACCTGAACCAATCCGGCCACGGGGGCATCTAAGACATGTGAGGCTCCGCTGCCTGCGTCCATGCGCGGGGAGCGGCTGACTCCGCGCGGCGGACCACGGCAGGATTACCGGGGGAAAGAAGTGTCGGTGAAGGCGTCTACAGTGGCGACCGACGCATGACTCGAAGCCTACGGGGGAGAGATATCCGGGTGAAACCTGGCCGCTTGCCGTACAAAATGGAATTGGTCGTGGGCGTGTCGCATGGCGAACGCGGAATCGTCGGTTACCGTCCAATGTGTAGGGACGTGCCGATTACGGTGAGTTCCTGAAGGAAAGGACAAGCCGATGGGGGCTGTGCGCAAGGTGGTGAACTACCTTGGCCTGGGCGGGGTCGACCAGTACGACGACCACTACGACGACGAGCAGTACGAAGAGGAGTACATGCCGGCGTCGGAGAGGGCGGCCAGAAGGTGGCGGTCGACGGTTGACCCGTCGCGAATCGTGATGGTCCAGCCGCTCAAGTACAACGACGCGCCGATGATCGGTCAGCACTTCCGTGACGGTCAGACGGTGATCATGGACGTGACGGGCATGCCGATGCCCGAGGCGACCCGGATGGTGGACTTCGCGGCCGGTCTGGCCTACGGCTGCGAGGGCCGGATCGAGCGCATCGCCGACCGGGTGTTCCTGCTCGCGCCGGCGCACGTGGAGATCGAGACCTCCTAGCGTGTGCGGAACGGAATGAGATGACGTCCGAGCGCGTGTGGACCGCTCCTATGGTCCAGCGCGCGGAGACCGGGAGTCCGGACATTCCTTCCGACACGCGCCTGGCTCCTGCCGCACGCCTCGGGCACGCCTGAGCCCCTCCGGTACACCTGCGTGCCGGGTACACCCGGGCTCGGGGTAGACCCGGCCTTTGGGTGGACCTGGGCTCCGGGATCGTCCGAGGGCGTGGACGAGTGAGCGGAGGTCCCAGTGCGGGAGTTCCGCAGGGCTCTTTTCGGCGGCGTAGGAGCGTCAGACGGCTTCATGTCCCGGGGTGGACCGGGTGGAACCTGCGTGAGGCCACATGAAGCCGCGTGGAGCCGCGTGGAGCCGCTGGGGACGGCTTCACGGCCCGGCGCAGAGCCGCCTCGGGCGGTTTCACGGCCCGGCGACAGCCGCCTCGGACGGCTGCGAGGCATGCCGGGCCTCAGATGCGTACCGAATCCCGGACGCGCGGCATCGCCTCAGATGCGGACACGAGCCTGAGAACGCGTCCAGTGCCGCACCACACCACTTCGACGACGCGGGGAGAGACCCGGAGGTCCTCCTGAGGACGCGAGATGAGCCGGAGGGCGCGCCACAGAGGGCCGGTCCGGCCGGTCCCGGCGACTTGAGCGTGGCCCGGCGTCCTGAGTAGGGCGTGAGGTCATGAGCGTGGTGCGGCGTTCTGAGCGTGGTGCGCGCTTCTTGAGCATGGCCAGGGGTCCTGAGCGGGACGCGCCGTCCTGAGTGCGGCGCAAGGTCCTGAGCGTAGTGCGACGTCCTGAACACAGCGGGCGCCCTGTGTGCGGTGCGGCGTCCTGAGCACAGCGGGCGTCCTGCGGGTGGTCCGGATTCCTATGCGGCGCGTGGGCCGCGTCGGATCAGCCGGGTCAGCTCGGTCGAGTCGTCGGCGGCCTGCTTGGCGCGTGCCTCCGCCTCGCGGGCGTACGCGTGCAGCGCCCACACCGCCCCGTCCGCCAGCTCCTTGAGCTCGGCGATGCGTGCCGTCACGTACCGGGCGTCCGACTCGATGGCGGCACGGCGCCGCCACAGGCGCCACCCCGCCAGCCCCATGAGGGCCACCCCCAGCACGACGAGCGGCCACCCGAACGGCAGGGCTCCCAGCACGCAGCCGACGCCGGCGATGATCAGGCCGATGGCCTCCCACGGACGGCGGCGCGGCAGCGTGCCCTCGGCCGCGATGGCGCTCTCCGCCGCGGCCATGGACGCCGGGTCGGCCCCCTCGGGGCGCAGCACGATGGGGTGGCCGAGCAGCGGCACGGTGACCGTCTCGGGCGGCTCCAGGCGGCTGTCGGCCTCCAGTTCCTCGGCGACTCCGCGCAGCACCGGAGCGGCCACGTGCAGCGCGATCGCCGCGAGGTGCGGGTCGGCGCCGGGACGCAGGTCGTCGAGCAGGTGCGTGGTCAGCGACGCCATGGGCCCGGCGGGGCCGCCGAGGCCGACGAGGGAGCGGAGCACGGCGAGCGGCTCGTCCTCGGCCCACGAGGTGACGGGGCTGGCGGCGCTGTTGGTGAGCGGGGTCGCGGCGTCGTGGTCGGCCTGCCGGGCCGAGGTGATCTCGGTGCAGCGGGCGCGCAGCCGCGCCAGGCGGGCGGCGGCCTGCGCCGGTCGCGCCAGCTCGGGGATCTCGGCCATCTCGGGGAAGTCGACCAGCGACACGGGCACGACCACGGCGGGTTCGCCGGGGACGAGCGCCTGCACCCACTGCCGGTGGTCGGCATGGTCGGGTATGGCCAGCGCGTCGAGCTTGCGCAGCACGAAGATCTTGCCGGCGGGGCCGAAGGCGCCGCGGGCGGCGGCCAGCCACAGGGAGCGCTGCCCGTGGGTGACGGGCTGCTCGACGGACAGGTCGCCGAAGGCGGTGCCGAGCCACGACGCGTGGATGCGGCTGCCGTGGCCCGCGACGGCCAGGGCCAGGCAGAGGAACAGCGCCGTGCGCTGCTGGTCGCGGCCGGCGGCCCTGCTCAGCGGCTCCAGCGGGTCGTCGCCGGCGAGGATCGCCACCAGCGCCTGGACGGCCGGCGGCAGCCAGTTGCCGGGGATGTCGGCGAAGCCGGGCGCGGTGGGGGGCGCGGTGCCGTTGGCGGCCAGGTGAGCCAGCAGCGCTTCGGCGTAGCGTCTCAGCTCCGCCGCGGCTTGGGGGCCGGCAGTCAGATCCGTGCTCAAGGCAGAGAACTCCCCCAATTTCGGCCTCGGTTCATGACCGCGTAAAGCGTAACCGGGGGGCGCGCCAACCCTGGGGAGGCGCGCCCACGTCGATCGGCACGTCGGCTGTCACATGCGCTCGGGGACCGGGACCCCCAGCAGGCCGAGCCCGGTCTCCAGCACGCCGAGCGTCAGGGCGCACAGCGCGAGCCGCGAGGCGCGCGTGTCGGCGTCGACGCCCTCCTTCAGCACCGGGCACTCCTCGAAGAAGGTGGTGAAGGCGGTGGCGGTGGCGTAGATGAACGCGCACAGCCGGTGCGGCTCGGTCGTCTCGGCCACCTTCTCGACGACGGCTCCGAACCCGAGGAGCTGGAGCGCCAGCGCCCGCTCGGCCGGGTGGCCGAGGACGATCGGGCCGGTGGCGTCGGCCGGGTCGACGCCGCCCCGGCGGAAGATGGACCGGATGCGGGCCTGGGCGTACTGGAGGTACGGGGCGGTGTTGCCGGTCAGGCCGAGCATGCGGTCGAAGTCGAAGACGTACTCGCTGTCGTGGCTGATCGACAGGTCGGCGTACTTGACCGCGCCCATGCCGACGGCGTGGGCGATCTCGGCGCGCGTCTCCTCGTCGTAGTCGCGGTCGGCGATGACCACGGAGGCGCGGTCGACCGCCTCCTGCAGCAGGTCGGCCAGCTTGACGGACTCGCCGGAGCGGGTCTTGAAGCGGCGGCCGTCCTTGCCGAGCATCATGCCGATCTGGACGTGCTCGGCCGAGACGGTGTCGGGCAGCCAGCCGGCCTGCCGCGCGGCGGCGAACACCATGCGGAAGTGCAGGGCCTGGTCGGCGCCCACGACGTAGAGGATGCGGTCGGCCTTGAGGTCGTGGACGCGGTAGCGGATGGCCGCCATGTCGGTGGAGGCGTAGCCGTAGCCGCCGTCGCTCTTGCGGACGATGAGCGGCAGCGGCTTGTCGTCGGAGCCGGTGAAGCCGGGCGGGAAGACGCACAGCGCGCCCTCGCTCAGCACCGCGACCCCGGCCGCCTCCAGGTCGTCGCAGGTCTTCTGGAGCATGGGGTTGTACATGCTCTCACCGGCGATGTCGGCGTCGGTCAGGGTGACGCCGAGCATGCCGTAGATCTTGTTGAAGTAGCGGACGGTGGCGTCCATGAAGACGTGCCACAGCCGCAGCGTCTCGGGGTCGCCCGACTGGAGCGTGGTCACCCGCGCGCGCGAGCGGGTCTTGAACGCCTCGTCGCCGTCGAACTTCTGCCGCGCGGCCTGGTAGTACTCGGTGCCCATGCCGGCTTCGAGCTGCGCGACCGCGGCCGGCTCGCCGATGTCGAGCAGGTGCTCGATGAGCATGCCGAACGGGGTGCCCCAGTCGCCCAGGTGGTTCTGCCGGATGACGGTGTTGCCGAGGTGCTCGTGGACCCGGGCCAGCGAGTCGCCGACGATCGTGGTGCGCAGGTGGCCGACGTGCATCTCCTTGGCCGCGTTGGGCGCGGAGTAGTCGATGACGACGGTCTGCGCGGGCGTGACCGTGCCGACGCCGAGCCGCGCGTCCTCCAGCATGCGGCCGGCCTCGCCGGCGATCCAGGTGTCGTCGAGCGTGATGTTGAGGAACCCGGGGCCGCTGACCTCGACCGTGCCGGGGAAGTCGGCCAGCTCGGCGGCGAGGGCCTCGGCGACCTCCCGCGGGGACCGTCGCAGGCGCTTGGCCAGGCTCATCGCGACGTTCGCCTGGAAGTCGGCGAACTGGGACGGCCGGATCAGCGGGTCTGCGTCGGCGTGCTCGGCGCCGAACGCCGCGGCCAGCGCCTGCTGGACGCGGTCGGTGAGCACCATCTGCGGGTCGGTCATGGTCTAAGGGTACCGGCGAGCCTGAGCGTGAGTCTGATCGCGACGGTGATCACCGCGGAGGCGACCACGGCGATGCCCACGGCGGTCAGGTCGTTGCTGAGGTCGCCGGGCTCCAGGGCGAAGAACTCGCGCACGAACGGGATGGACAGCGCCACCCCGAACAGCACCGCCATGGCGCCGACCAGGCCCACCCGCCACCAGGTGAGCGGGCGGGCGATGAGCACGAGCACCCACCAGGTGGTCAGGAACAGGGTGATCACCGCGGAGGTGCGGTCCTGGTTCAGGGTGGAGGTGCCGCTGTGCGCGGCCCAGAACGACAGCAGCACCGCGGCCGCGCAGAGCACCCCGGCGGGTACGGCGAAGCGCAGCACCCGGGGCACGAACCCGGGGCGCGAGCGCTCCAGCGTGGGCGCGAGGGCGAGGAAGAACGCGGGGATGCCGATGGTCAGCGCGTTGACCAGCGTGGAGTGCCGGGGGGCGAACGGGAACATGAGCCCCATGACGCCGGTCAGCAGCGACAGCACGATCGCGTAGAAGGTCTTGGTGAGGAACAGGTTGGAGACGCGCTCGATGTTGGCCAGCACCCTGCGGCCCTCGCCGACCACGTGGGGGAGCGTGGCGAAGGCGTTGTCGAGCAGCACCACCTGGGCGACGGCCTTGGTGGCGGGGCTGCCCGCGCCCATCGCGATGCCGAGGTCGGCGTCCTTGAGCGCGAGCACGTCGTTGACGCCGTCGCCGGTCATGGCGACGGTGTGGCCGCGGGACTGGAGCGCGCTGACGAACAGCCGCTTCTGCCGCGGGGTGACGCGGCCGAAGACGGTGTTGGCGGCCAGCATGTCGGCGAGCTTGTCGGGGTCGTCCTCGGGCAGGGTGCGGGCGTCGACGGCCCGGTGACCGTCGGGGATGCCGAGGCCGGTGGCGATGGCCGACACGGCCTCGGGGTTGTCGCCGGAGATGACCTTGACGGCGACGCCCTGGCGGGCGAAGTAGCCGAGGGTCTCGTGGGCGTCGGGGCGGATGCGCTGCTTGAGCGTGACGAGCGCGACGCACTCGACGCTGGTGTCCGGGTCGCCCCGCTCGGCGGCGGCCAGGTCGCCGGTGCGGCACAGCGCGAGCACGCGGGCCCCGGTGGAGGCGAGCGCCGCGGCCCGGTCGTAGCCGTCGCCGCCGTCGAGCAGCACGTCGGGGGCGCCGAGCAGCCACGCGCCGTGCTCGCCGAAGTCGGCGCCGCTCCACTTGCGGGCCGAGGAGAACGGCACGCTCGCGGTGGCCGCCCACCCGGCGGGCATCGCGGGATAGCGCACCTGCACGGCCTGGGCGGTGGCGTTGGGCCGCTGGTCGAGGTTGGCCAGGGCGGCCAGCGCCTCGTCCACGGCCCCCCGGTCGCCCTGTCCGTCGCCCTGGCCGTCGCCCTGGCCGTCGCCCTGTCCGTCGCCCTGCCCGTCGCCCTGCCCGTCGCCCTGCCCGGTCCGCT
This sequence comes from Nonomuraea rhodomycinica, assembly GCF_013363995.1. Lineage (GTDB taxonomy): Bacteria > Actinomycetota > Actinomycetes > Streptosporangiales > Streptosporangiaceae > Nonomuraea > Nonomuraea rhodomycinica. The sequence goes on from NZ_JABWGO010000025.1 coordinate 10,124, forward strand.
GCCCGGCGCCGATCGGCAGCACCTCGTCGAGGTCCATGCCGCCCGCCGTGAGCGTGCCGGTCTTGTCCAGGCAGAGCACGTCGACGCGGGCCAGGCCCTCGATCGCGGGCAGCTCCTGGACCAGGCACTTGCGCCGGCCCAGCCGTACGACGCCGACGGCGAAGGCGATGGAGGTCATCAGCACCAGACCTTCGGGGATCATGGTGACGATGCCGGCGACCGCCCCGGTGATGGCGGTGCCGAAGTCGGCCGAGTTGCGCAGCTGGCTGTAGATCAGCAGCGCGCCGATCGGGATGACCAGCCAGGTGACGTACTTGATGAAGTTGGCGATGCCCTGGCGCAGCTCGGAGTGGGCGAGGTGGAACTTGCTGGCCTCCTCGGCGAGGCGCACGGCGTAGGCGTCGGTGCCGACGTGGGTGGCGACGAACGCGCCGGAGCCCGCGACGGCGAAGCTGCCCGACAGCACCCGGTCGCCGGGCCGCTTGTGCACGGGGTCGGCCTCGCCGGTCAGCAGCGACTCGTCGATCTCCAGGCCGTCGGACTCGACGACCTCGCCGTCCACGAGCAGCCGGTCGCCGGAGCCGAGCAGGACGAGGTCGCCGAGCACCACGTCCTGCGGGTGGATCTCCTGGTCGCGGCCGTCGCGGCGGACCCTGACGGGCGCCTCGTTGATGACGGCCAGGCGGTCGAGGGTGCGCTTGGCGCGCCACTCCTGGACGATGCCGATCAGCGAGTTGGCCACGATGACCAGGCCGAACAGGCCGTCCTGCCACTGGCCGAAGATCAGGATGAGCGCCCACAGCACGCCGATCACCAGGTTGAACAGCGTGAAGACGTTGGCCCTGATGATGGCGCCGAAGGACCGGCTGGACCGGCGCGGGACGACGTTCCGCTTCGCCTGGGCGGCCTGTGCCGCGGTGAGCCCTTGCACGCGTCCCCCCGGTTCGTGTGTGGATGCGCCAAAGACTACGGGTTCACCAGAGCCTGTGTGATCGGGGAAGGGCGGCGATCCGGTCGCCGACGCGGGTCACGATGCCGCCTGACGACAGGTCCGCCGCGAGTGCGCAGGCGGCGCTGACGCCCGGGGCTCTGGACGACCCGTGCGCGATCACCACGGTGCCGTTGAGACCGAGCAGGACGGCGCCGCCGTGGGCCTCGGCGTCGAGGCGGTGGCGCAGCTCGCGGATGCGCGAGCGTTGCAGGAACGCTCCGACGCGGGCGGCCGGGCTCTCGCTGATCGCCTCGCCGAGCTGGTGGAAGGCGTAGCGGACGGCGCCCTCCATGGTCTTGAGCGCCACGTTGCCGGTGAAGCCGTCGGAGGTGATCACGTCCACGGCGCCGGTGAGCAGGTCGTGGCCCTCGACGTTGCCGGTGAAGCGCAGGCCGGGGGCGTTCTGGAGCAGCTCGTGGGCGCGTTTGACCAGCTTGTTGCCCTTCTCGGCCTCGGCGCCGATGGTGAGCAGGCCGACCTTCGGCTGGGCGAGGCCGTGGGCCAGCTCCGCGTACGCGGTGCCGAGGTGGGCGAACTGCACCAGCATCTCCGGCTTGGCGTCGGCGTTGGCCCCGGCGTCCACGAGCAGGGTCGGGTGGGGGCGGGTGGGCAGGGCGACGGCGATCGCGGGCCGCAGGACGCCCTGCTGGGGCTTGAGGCGGAGCCTGCCGGTGGCGACGATGCCGGCGGTCGAACCGGCCGACACCACGGCCGAGGCGTCGCCCCGCCGTACGAGGTGGCAGGCGATGGCGATGCTCGAACGGGGGCGGCGCAGGCTGGCCAGGGCGCCCTCGTCCATCGCGAGGAACTCCTCGGCCCGCACGATGGGGATCTCGTTGGTGGCGTCGTGGTCGGCGAGGGCCTCGTACAGGATCCGTGGCGGCCCGACCAGCACGACCTGCAGCCCGCGCTCGCGCACGGCGTGCACCGCTCCCGCGACGATCTCGTGGGGGGCGTGGTCGCCGCCCATGGCGTCGAGCGCGATCGGCTTGCTGTCGGACACTGGGTCACCTCGTACGGGCTGCGTGCCCGCCGAAAGGTCGCCGAACGCCGGCCCAGGGATGGGTCGGCGGCTGCACGGCGAAATCGCGCCGCAGGCGGGACGCTTGCCAGGCTAGCCGGTGGCGCCGGTGGCCGGTCCGCCGGGAGAGGCGCGCGGGGTGAACGCCGGCCCGGCGCCGGGCCGGCGCCGGGTCAGCGCAGGTTCCAGTCGGTGATGCCGCGGGACACGATCACCTTGGAGAACATCGACACGCCGGTGATGCGGATGAGCGGCCCGTCGCCGGCCGAGCCGCCGGTCACGTCGCGCTTGCCGAACGTGGAGCCGCCCTCGTCGATCACGTGGGCGTTGTCCGGGACGCGGACGATGAGCTTGGAGAAGCGGGCGGTGCACTCCAGCGTGACCTCGCGGCCGGGCAGCACGGCCTCGGACAGGTCGACGATCATCGCGCCGAAGGTCACGGCCAGCGTGGTGTGCCGGGAGGCGACCCAGCGGCCCTTGCGGATGATCTTGCTGAACGTGGAGCGGATCGTCTGCTGCTCGACGGTCTCGGGTGGACGGGAGGCCGTCACGTCCGGCAGGTCGGTGGTCAGGGGGACGAGCTCGCCGACGGTCTTGGCCGTGTAGGCGGCCTCGAGGCGGTCCGCGTGCTCGACGCTGGTGAGCCGGCCGGTGGCGAGCGCCTCGCCCAGCACGGCGGCCACGCGGTCGCGGTCGGTGTCGGAGGCGCGCAGCGCGGGATCGTGGGTCACGGCGCCAGTGTAGCTCCGAACGCGATATGTCGCGAGATGTCGCGCGGGGTCGCGGAAATCCACCCTCGACTCGGCGGAACCGAATCCCGGGTTACCAACGTCCGGATATAAAGGCCACAGACGCGCGACAGTGGCTTCAGGTTTACCGCCGCACGAACAAAAATGAGGGGAAACGCCTAGTGATCTTGAACCAGGCCGGCACACGACGCTTCCGGGCGTACACGTCCAAGCATCTCGACGACCTCCTTCTCCGGGCCGGGCTCGACGACGACGAGCGGCTGCGGGTGCGCGCCGTGGCCACGGTGCTCCCGTTCCGCACCAACGCCTACGTCGTGGACGAGCTCATCGACTGGTCGGCCGCGCCCGACGACCCCCTGTACAGACTGGTCTTCCCCCAGGCGGACATGCTGCCCGCCGCCGACGTCGCCCGGCTGGCCGACCTGCTCAAGGCGGAGGCCCCGACCGCCGAGCTCCTCGCCGAGGCCAACCGGGTCCGCGCCCGCCTCAACCCCCACCCCGCCGGGCAGATGGAGCTGAACGTCCCCCGGCTCGACGACGAACCGGTGCCGGGACTCCAGCACAAGTACCCCGAGACCGTCCTGATCTTCCCCAAGCAGGGGCAGACCTGCCACGCCTACTGCACGTACTGCTTCCGGTGGGCGCAGTTCGTCGGCGACGCCGACCTCAAGTTCGCCTCCGACGACGTCGAGCAGATGGTGCGCTACATCCGCCGGCACCCCGAGGTCACCAGCGTGCTCATCACCGGCGGCGACGCCATGATCATGGGTGAGCCGGTGCTCCGGCGCTACCTGGAGCCGCTGCTCGCCCTGGACCAGCTCGAATCGATCCGCATCGGCACCAAGTCGCTCGCGTACTGGCCGCAGCGCTTCACCACCGATCCCGACGCGGACTCCACGCTGGAGCTGTTCGAGCGGGTGGGGGCGGCCGGCAAGAACCTCGCCTTCATGGCCCACTTCACCCACCCGCGCGAGCTGGAGCCGCCGCTGGTCGAGGCCGCGGTCCGGCGCATCCTGGGCACCGGCGCCACCATCCGGACGCAGGCGCCGCTGATCCGCTCCATCAACGACGACCCGGCGCTGTGGTCGGCCATGTGGCGCCGGCAGCTGCGGATGGGGATGATCCCGTACTACATGTTCGTCGAGCGGGACACGGGCCCGCAGGACTACTTCGCGGTGCCGCTGGCGCGGGCCCACGAGGTGTTCAGGGACGCGTACGCGTCGGTCTCCGGGCTGTGCCGCACCGTGCGGGGACCGTCCATGTCGGCCACGCCGGGCAAGGTGTGCGTCGACGGGGTCACGGAGATCGCCGGCCAGCGGGTCTTCGTGCTCCACCTCATCCAGGCCCGCGACCCCTCCCTGGTCGGGCGGCCGTTCTTCGCCCACTACGACCCCACGGCGGTGTGGCTGGGCGACCTGCGCCCGGCCTTCGCCGACCGGTTCCCGTTCGAGCCCGCGGCGGAAGAGGTCGCGGAAGAGGCTCTGGTGGCCGTCTGAGCGGGTCCGGCTGACTCGCCCGCCCTTCCGGCGGGTCCGCCTCCCGGCGGGCCCGTCCGGTCGGGGCGGTCAAGCGAGCATCCGGCTACCGGAAAATCTGCGCGCCCGGCCCGCGGCATTCGTCCTTGCCGTTCGTCGTCCGCGGGCCGTCGGCGCGCTCGGGGAGCGGGCGGCGAATGCCCGGGAACGCCCCACCCTCGTGTCCCGACATGCCGCCCATTCACCCCGCCGTTCACCGGCCTCGTCCCGGATCTCCCCGGCCTCTTGAAGGGCCGTTGACCCGCCCAGCGGACCACTGAGCGCGGTGGTACAACTACGTTCAGTAGCCCAGCCGGGCGGCGCGCCGCGTGTGGTGCCCACCGCGTGCTCGTCTCGGCTTTCGGGGGGTCGTCGAGTCGTCTCTCCTCCGCATGCGAGAGCGATCGATCACGAGCCGGGAAGGCAATCATGAATCGTGTAGTCAAGACGGCTGTCGCCGTCGCGTCACTCGGGCTGGCGGCGGCCCTCACCGTCCCGCCGGCCCACGCGCAGGCGCACCGCTCCACCAGACCGCTCACGACCGGGCCGGGCGCGCCGGTCGCTCCGGGCGTTCCGGGCGCTCCGGGCGTGACGCCTCCGGTCGCCGGGATGCCGGTCGCCGGGGCGCTGGACGACGCGGCGGTCGGCCGGGACGCCGTGGCGGGCCGGACCCTGCGCGCCGACACGCCGGGAGGGCCCGTCGCGGGCGCCGACGTGCCGGGAGCGGGGACGCCGGGGGCGGAGGAGCAGGGCACGCCGGTCGACGCCGTCGCCCCGATCGCCCCTGCCGCCCCTGTCGCTCCGGTGGCTCCGGTTGCTCCGGGCACGGGGGTGTCCGGCGCCGAGGTTCCGGGGGCTCGTACGCTCGGCGCCGGCCTGCCCGTGGACCGGACGCCGCGCCCCGCGGTGCCGGGCGTCGTCCGGCCCGCCTCGCCGGACCCGCGCGGTGAGGGGAACGCCCGGGCGGGCGGACGCCAGGGCGGCGCGCGGAACGCCGCCGCCGCCGACCGCGACGGTCGCCGCAACGGACGCAGGGCCGGTACGGGCCGGCGGGCCTCGGGCTCCCGCGACGACGGCAGGGGACGGCGCGGGTCCCGCCACCCCCGCGAGTCCCGCGAGAACTGGGAGCGCCGCTTCGTCGAGCCCAGCCGTCCCGACCTGGCCGAGGACCCGATCCTGAGCGTCCCGGCGGGGCGGACACTGGATGACGCCCTGTCCCGGGGCATGCGGGAGGGCGCCACCGCACGGAGCCTGCCCCGCTCCGGGGCCGTCACGCGCAACGCCGCCACCCGCACGGCGGGCCGCGGCGCGGCCGGGACGGCGGCTCACGGCGCGGCCCCGGCCGTCGCCCGCAGTGTGGCCGGGACGGCGGCCCGTGGCGGGGCCCCGGCGGTCGCCCGCGGCGCGGCCCAGACGGCGGCCCGTGGGGTCGCGCAGCATGGCGCGCCGGTCGTCGCTCCGGCCCAGGGCGGTGTCTCTCCGAGCGTCCCGTTCGCGCAGGGCGGCGTCGGGCAGAGTGTCCCGTTCGCGCAGGGCGCTGTCTCTCCGAGCGTCCCGTTCGCGCAGGGTGGTGCGGCGCAGGGTGTCCCGTTCGCGCAGGGTGGCATGGCGCCGTGGGCTCCGGCTCAGGGGGCTGTCGCGCGGAGGGTGCCGATGGCGCGCGGTGACGCGGCGCCGGCCGGTACGCGGGCGCGCGGCTCAGCCCAGGGCGGCACGGCCTCCAGGGCCGCGCGCGGGGTCGCTCCCGGCGCTGTGGCGCCGGCGCAGAGCGGTGGGCTCCCCGGCGGCACGGCGGTGCGCGGCATCACCCCGGGCGGTGTGATGTCGGGCAACACGCTGGCGCGCGGCGTCACCCCGGGCAGTGTGGTGCCGAACGCGACGGTGGCGCGCGGGATCGTGCCGAGCGGTCCGCTGGCGCAGGGCGTGACCCCGGGGGCCGTGGTGTCCGGCTCTCCGCTGTCGCGCGGTCTCGCCTCGGGCACCGTGATGCCGGGCACGCGGCTGACCTGACGACCCGGGCAGCCGCCCGCCGTGCCCACCGGTGATCTGTGACAGGGAGTGGACGAGCGCCTTGGTGCCGGTGCTCGTACGGCCCCTCTCGTGAGCCGGTGGAACGGCGCGGGCCGGGCGGACGCGCCCGCGCCCGGATCACGCCTCAGGAGCCGCGCCGCCACTGCAGGGCGGCGACCCCGGTGAGAGGCGCAGCCCGCCGCCGGTCCCTCGACCAGGGACCGGCGGCTCTCCCATGTCCGGCTCCCGGCGGCCGACGCGTGCCGCTGATCGCGCGCCTGAGGGTCGTGGAGCCCGGAAGAGGCCACACGGCGGCGCCCGGCCCTCTGCGCGTCTGTGGTGGCCGATGGACGCCACGGCCGATGGAACGTGAGGTCGCCCCCTGCCGAGCCCTGGGCAGGGGGCGACGCTTCAGACGCGGACGCCGGTGCGGCGGGCGATCTGGGCCTGGAGGCGGGCCATCTGCCAGTGCAACTCGAGGAGCTGCTCGGCCAGCTCCATCCTCGGGATCTGTGTGACGTCCTCGACGGCCAGGTGGTCGATCGCGGCCGACAGCTCTCCCATCGCGCCCCCGTTCCCTTCCATCCGCGCCTCGTCATATCGAAACAACGTTCGAATCATACCGGAACGCAGGTCACGCTGTCAGGCGTTCGCCCCTCGTGTCGCAGGCGCACGACGAAGCCGCCGGGCGTGTCGTACGCGCCGGCGGCCAGGTGGTCGGGGGTTCGGGCGCTCGCCCCTCGCTGCGGCTCAGCCCTTGTTGTAGGCGGCGAGCACTTCCTTGGGGTCGCCGTCCATCTTGATCTTGCCCTTGTGCAGCCAGATGACCCGGTTGCAGGTCTCCTCGATGACCCGCAGGTCGTGGGCGACGAGGAAGACCGTGCCGGCCTCCTCGCGGATCTTCCTGATGCGCTGCTCGCTCTTCTTGCGGAACTCGCGGTCGCCGGTGGCCAGCGCCTCGTCGATGAGCAGCACGTCGTGGGTCTTGGCCGAGGAGATGGCGAAGCGCAGACGGGCGCCCATGCCGGAGGAGTACGTGGACATCGGCAGCTGGACGAACTCGTCGATGCCGGAGAAGTCGACGATCTCCTGGTACTTCTCCTTGACCTCGGCCGGCGTCATGCCCATGGCGTAGCAGCCGAGCACGATGTTGCGCTCACCGGTGAGCTCACGCATGAGCGCCGCGTTGACGCCGAGCAGCGACGGCTGACCGTCGGTGTAGACGGCGCCCGAGTGGGGCGGCAGGAGCCCGGCGATGGCGCGCAGCAGCGTGGACTTGCCCGAGCCGTTGCGCCCCACGATGCCGATGGCGTCGCCGTGGTAGGCCACGAAGGAGACGCCCTTGACGGCGTGGACCTCCTTCATCTGCGGCCGACCCTGGCGCCTCAGGATGCGCGTGAGGGCGTTGACCGCGTTGCCCTTCTCGACGTCGGAGGCCGCGCCGTACACCCGGTAGATGATGTGCAGGTCGTCGACGATGACGGTGGGCGTGCCGGTGGGAACGTCGAGAGGCGGGGTGGCGGCCGGCTTCGGCTGCGCGGCCGAAACCGCGGCCGGCTTCGGCTGCGCCTTCGCCTTGCCGTCCGTGCCGGCGACGGCGGGCTCCTCGGCCTTCACCAGTGACAGCTCCTCGGTAAGTTCAGCCACGCCCGTACCTCTCCTCGGCCCGCCAGAAGTACCAGAAGCCGAAGCACAGTGCGAACACCGCCCAGAATACGCAGGATATCCACACCGAATCCGGCGGAGTGTGCCCCCCGTCGCTCGTGATGAGGATGTCGCGCATGGCCTCGATGTAGGAGGCGGCGGGGTTGGCGTAGTACATGACGTCGGCCACCGACTGGGGCAGGTGGGCGGTGCCCACGACCTTCTCCTGGATGGAGAAGAAGACGCCCGAGGCGTACAGCCAGGTGCGGGTGATGAACGGCAGGAGCTGGTTGAGGTCGCGCATGGAGGCGCCCAGCCGCGCCATCACCAGGCCGGCGCCCACGTTGAAGAGCGTCTGGAGCAGCAGGACGACCGGCACCAGCAGCCAGGTCAGCGCGATGGGCTCGCCGGTGATGAGCACGATCACGAGGAGCACGCCCATGGAGATGGCGAGCTGCTGCAGCTCCTGGATGGTGTAGGCCAGGGGCAGCGAGGCCCTGGGGAAGTGCAGCGCGCGGATGAGCGAGAGGTTGCCGGAGATCGACTTGGCTCCCGCGGTGACCGACCGCTGGGTGTAGGTGAAGACGAACATCCCGGTCAGCAGGAACGCGGGATAGTTGTGGATGTGCCCCTTGCCGCCGAGCACGAGGCCGAACATCACGTAGTAGATGGCGGCGTTGAGCAGCGGGGTGAGGACCTGCCAGAGCTGGCCCAGGGCGGAGCTGGAGTACTTCGAGACGTTGCGGGAGGTGGCGTAGGTCAGGATGAAGTGCCGCCGCTCCCAGAGCTGGCGCACGTAGACAGGAAACCTCGGCCGCGCGATGGCACGGCGAAGCCCGTATCTCGCGGCGAGCTTGGCCAGCGGCTCCTGCCCGCCTCGGCCGCCCGCCTGGGCGTCCGCCACAGCGGATTCCGGCTGACTCATGGCAAGGACTCTATTGGATCCCGGTCGGTGGGGGCTGCCGCGCCGGTGCGCGGCAGACAGTTGGACGAAGTCCCGGAGCGCCCGGTTCCAAGGCGCGGCCAAGACCCGAACAACCGTAGCCCAGTGACCCGGCGCGTGGCGGGCAAGGGCGCGAGCACGATTCGGTAAGAGGTATTTTTGCTCGACTGTCCGTGTCCAGTCGTAGGGCCATCTGACGGTAATGGGAGCTTATGTTCCGTCTGTACCGAATGACTGTGACGCTGGATAGGCGCACGTGTGACCGAACTGCAACGCGCCAGAGACTCGCTGGTGGCACGTAGTGAGGGATAGTCGCGATCGACTGGCAGGGCGTCGGCTGGTTTGACCATGTCAGCCAAACCCGGGGGATTACCTAACCCCCCGTCAGGCTGCTCACGATCATCGCAGCTCAGCGCTTACGCCCACCTGTAGAGGGAGGAATCTTCTTACCATGCGTGTTACTAAGGGCGCACAGATCGTCGCCGGTACCGCGCTGCTGGCCCTCGCGGTTGCCGCGTGTGGTGGCGGCGGCGGCACCTCGACCGGCACCTCCGGATCGGGCGGCGACACGCCGGTTCGCATGGAGCTCGGCGAGCCGCAGAACCTGCTGGTCCCTTCGAACACCACGGAGTCCGAGGGCGCCGAGGCGCTCGCGGCGGTCTTCGAGCCGCTGGTGAACTATGACGAGAACAAGCAGGTCGTCATGGGCGCGGCGGAGTCGATCGACACCAAGGACAACAAGGTCTGGACGATCAAGCTCAAGCCGGGCTACACCTGGCACAACGGCGAGCCCGTGGTCGCTCAGAACTACGTGGACGCCTGGAACTACGCGGCCAACCAGGAGAACGCGCAGGGCGCGGGCTACTTCTTCGGCCGCGTCGAGGGCTACGCCGACCTCAACCCGGGTGAGGGCAAGCCGGTCACCACCAAGGAGATGAAGGGCCTCAAGGCGGTGGACGACACCACCCTCGAGGTCACGCTGAGCGCGCCGTTCTCGCAGTTCAAGACCATGCTCGGCTACACCGCGTTCTACCCGCTGCCCAAGGCCGCCTTCGGCGCCGACGGCAAGGTGACGGCCGAGTACGGCGAGAAGCCCATCGGTCAGGGTCTGTTCAAGCTGGACAAGCCCTACAAGAAGGGCACCGACCAGACCATCGACCTGACGGTGTACGACAAGTACCCGGGCAAGAAGCCGACCGGCTGGACCAAGCTCCAGTTCAAGCTCTACAACAGCTCGGAGACGGCCTACAACGACCTGCAGGCCGACAACGTCGACATCCACGACTCGCTGCCCGCGTCGGCGATCGCCAGCGCCAAGACCGCGCTCGGCGACCGCTACCAGGACCAGCCGGACGCCGGCATCGGCTACATCGGCTTCCCGCTGCAGTACAACGACGAGTACAAGGACGTCAAGGTCCGCGAGGCCATCTCCATGGCCATCGACCGGAAGACCATCGCCGAGACGGTCTTCTCCGGCACCCGTGCGCCGGCCGACGACTTCATCAACCCGGCCATCGACGGCTACCGCCAGGGCGCCTGCACCGCCTGCGCCTACGACCCGGGCAAGGCCAAGGAGCAGTACGCCGCGGCCAAGGGTCCGGCCAAGCTGGAGCTCGGCTACAACGCCGACGGTGGTCACAAGGAGTGGATCGAGGCCGTCGCCAACAACCTCCGCGCCAACCTCGGCGTCGAGGTGACGGTCAAGCCGTTCGAGAAGTTCGCCAACATCCTGGACGACCTGGACGCCAAGAAGTACAAGGGCATGTTCCGGATGGGCTGGGCGATCGACTACCCGTCCCCCGAGAACTACCTGACGCCGATCTTCTCGACCGGCGCCATCAAGACCGGCTCGAACTACGCGGGCTACTCCAACAAGGAGTTCGACGCGACGGTCGCCAAGGGCGACCAGGCGGCGACCCCGGAGGAGAGCCTGAAGGAGTACCAGGCGGCCGACGACATCCTCATCAAGGAGATGCCGTACATCCCGGTGTACTTCTACCGGAACAACTCGGGATACTCGACCAAGGTGAAGAACGTCAAGATCAACCTGCTCAACCAGGTTGAGTGGGCCGACGTCGAGAAGGCCTGACGCTTGTTCCCGGGGGCGGGGGGGGCCCCCCCCCCCCCCCCCCCCCGGCCCCCCCCCCCCCCCCCCCCCCCCCCCCCCCCCCCCCCCCCCCCCCCCACCGGGAAACA
>NZ_JABWGO010000026.1 GCF_013363995.1 Nonomuraea rhodomycinica
GTCCTCGAGCTCGATCTCCTTGGCGATGGAGACACCGTCGTTGGTGATCGTGGGGGCGCCCCACTTCTTCTCCAGCACGACGTTGCGGCCCTTGGGGCCGAGGGTCACCTTGACGGCGTCGGCGAGCTGGTTCATACCGCGCTCGAGACCGCGCCGGGCGTCCTCGTCAAACGCGATCATCTTGGCTGCCATAAGGCTGGACCTCCCAGATGCAGGGTGGCTTGCGGCGGATCGAGCCGACGCCCGCGACGGCATGTGGGCCCGCGTCTCCGTATGGCGGACCCCATCGTCCCGATCCCAGGTGCTGGCACTCACGAACAGAGAGTGCCAACGAACTGTTTAGCACTCTACCCCGTCGAGTGCAAGCGAACACCGCGGGTGCCCAGGTCAGCCGTACGGCGGGCCCCGGAGGGACCCGCCGCATCATCGACGAAGGTGCGAGGGGCAGGCCGTACGGACTGCGCTGCCGCGCGGCCTGCCGTTGGACGCCGGAGACCTGCTCAGACCGCGCGGACGGACTCCGCCTGCGGCCCCTTCTGTCCCTGCGTGATCTCGAACTCGACCCGCTGACCTTGTTCGAGGGAGCGATAGCCGTCCATCATGATTGCCGAGTAATGGACGAATACATCCTTACCACCGTCTACCGCGATGAAGCCGTAGCCCTTGTCCGCGTTGAACCACTTGACGGTGCCCTGCGCCACTTCCGACTCCTCTTACTGGGCTCGCGGATCCCGCCCATTCGTCCGCGAGACCCGCAATCGCCGCGGCTTATCGTAAATCGGCCGGACGATCGCCTCGACCATACCTGTGGCACGGCGTTTGGCAACAGAGTCAAAGCACAAACCACGCAATTCATCCCACAGTGGAGGTAGCAGTTCCTATCCGCGCCGAGCGCCGTTGGTTCAATCTTGAATATCCCGGAAAAGCGGAAGGCGCCCACGAGGGGCGCCTTCGCTGGAGCGTGCGGGGGCCGTCAGCCGCCGGCGACCGCGGGGATGATGGAGATCTGCACCCCGTCGGGCGCGGGAGTGTCCAGACCTTCCGCGAAACGGACGTCCTCTTCTCCCACGTAAACGTTGACGAAACGGCGAATCTTGCCCGATTCATCCAGAATTCGCGCGCCGATCCCCGGGTAGTCGGAGTCGAGCTTTGCGAGGACGTCACGAAGAGTCGCGCCCTCGCCACTCACTTCCGCGTTTCCGCCGGTGTACGTGCGCAAGATGGTGGGAATCCGCACCGAAACACTCATGATTTAGTCGCCTTTCCTGGTTGTGCGAGCAGCCGTGCCGGACGCTCAGACGGCCGCGCGGAACGCGTCGAGAGAGGGCTTGATGACGGCCGTGGGCTGCGCGTCCCCGGAGACGGCGTCGAGCGTCTTGAGACCGTCGCCGGTGTTGAGCACCACGGTCTCCGCCTCGGGGTCGAGCACGCCGTTCTCGGTGAGCTTCTTCAGCACGCCGACCGTGACGCCGCCCGCCGTCTCGGCGAAGATGCCCTCGGTCGAGGCGAGCAGCTTGATCGCCTCGACGATCTCGGCGTCGGTGACGTCCTCCACCGCACCGCCGGTGCGGCGGGCGATGTCGAGCACGTAGGGGCCGTCGGCGGGGTTGCCGATGGCCAGCGACTTGGCGATGGTGTCGGGCCGGACCGGCTGGACCACGTCGTGGCCGGCCTTGTAGGCGGCCGACACGGGCGAGCAGCCCTGGGCCTGGGCGCCGAACACCTTGTACGGCCGGTCCTCGACCAGCCCCAGGGCGATCAGCTCCTTGAAGCCCTTGTCGATCTTGGTGAGCTGGGACCCGGAGGCGATCGGGATGACGATCTGCTCGGGGAGCCGCCAGCCGAGCTGCTCGGCGATCTCGTACGCGAGCGTCTTGGAGCCCTCGGCGTAGTACGGCCGGAGGTTGACGTTCACGAAGCCCCACTTGTCGCCCAGCGGGTCGCCGATGAGCTCGGAGCAGAACCGGTTGACCTCGTCGTAGGTGCCGTCGATGCCGATGAGCCTGCCGCCGAACACCCGGGCCATGGCGATCTTGGCCTGCTCCAGGTCGGCGGGGATGAACACGCAGGCGTCGAGCCCGGCCCGGGCCGCGGCGGCCGTCACCGCGCCCGCGAGGTTGCCCGTGGAGGAGCACGACAGGGTGTGGAAGCCGAAGTTGCGCGCCGCCTCGACCGCGATGGCGACGACCCGGTCCTTGAAGGAGTGGGTGGGGTTGCCCGAGTCGTCCTTGACGTACAGGGACTTGAGGCCGAGCGCGCGCCCGAGGTTGCCCGCCTTGACGAGCTTGGTCCAGCCGGGGTTCATGTTGGGCTTGGTCGCGACGTCGGCGGGGACGGGGAGCAACGAGCGGTAGCGCCAGATGTTGCTGGGGCCCGCCTCGATGTCCTCACGGCGGACGTCGCCGAAGGAGTAGGCCGCTTCGAGCGGCCCGAAACACTCCAGGCACGCGAAACTCGGGCCGAGGTCGTAGCGGGTGCCGCACTCGCGGCAGGACAGAGCCGTGGCAGGACCGAAGTCAAGCGACATGAAGCGAGGCCTTCCCTCATCTTCGCCCGCGGCCACCTTGACCGCAGACCGGAATTGGCACCTTGTCCCGGTCGGCCTCGCCCTGTCGCGAGTCTCAAGCCGGGAGGGTTGCCGGGGCTTCGCAGGGCCGGTCCCTCCACCCCTCTGGATGAGCAATATTCAGTTGTCGCCTCAGACTGTACCCGCCGTCGTGGCGTCACCGCCCAGCCGTCTCATAGCATGAGACAAGTGGTCTCACCGATAGTCGTCGCCGAGCGCGGCCTGCACGTACTTGCGCGCCTGGTGGATGCGCGACTTCGCGGTGCCGAGCGGGATGCCGAGCTGCTCGGCCACCTCGTTGTAGTCGAGCTGGACGATGTCGCGCAGCACCAGCGCCTGGGCGAGGTCGGGCTTGTCGGCCTCCAGCGCCTCCATGGCGTCGAGCAGGTCCAGCCGCGAGCCCGCGATGACGCTGACCCGCCGCACGTCGGGCTTCTGCACCGGCAGCTCGTCGGAGCTCTGCTCGGCGGCCCGCCGCTTCAGCGACCGGTACGTGGTGCGCGCGCAGTTGGCCGTCACGATGTGCAGCCACGTGCTGAACCGGGCCCGGCCCTCGAAGCGGCCGATGTTGCGGGCCACCGCGAGCAGGGTGTCCTGGGACGCCTCCTCGGCGTCCTGGCGGTACGGGAGGATGCGGGCGCAGTGCCGCATGACGTCGGGCTCGATCCGCTTCAGGAGCTCGCCGAGCGCGCGATGATCTCCGGCTGCGGCGGAACGGGCAAGTTCCTCGGTTAGCTCATCAAGCGCCATAGCTGGGATCCTATGATCGGAGGGAGGTTAAATGAACAGCGTCCTGGTTGCCTCCAACAGAGGCCCGGTCTCGTTCACCGTCGACGACGACGGCGAGCTGACCATGAAGCGCGGCGGCGGCGGGCTGGTCTCCGGACTGTCCGCGGTCACCAAGGACCACAACGTCCTGTGGGTGTGCGCGGCCCTGTCCGACGGCGACCGCAGCGCGGCCCGCCAGGCCCCCGGGGGCCGGCTCGACCACGCGGGCTACGACACGGGCGCCCTGCGGATGCTCGACATCCCGGCCGCCACGTTCCACCGCGCCTACAACGCGGTGGCCAACTCGACGCTCTGGTTCGTCAACCACCTGCTCTACGACACCCCCAACGCCCCGAGCTTCGGCTCGCGCTTCCGCCGCGAGTGGGAGTCGTACCGCGACTACAACGGCGCGTTCGCGCTGGCGCTGGCCGAGGAGGCCCACCACGAGGCCCGCGTCATGGTGCAGGACTACCACCTGACCCTCACCCCCGCCATGCTCCGCGCCGAGCGGCCCGACCTGCGCGTCGCCCACTTCAGCCACACGCCGTGGGCGCCGCCCGAGTACTTCTCGCTGCTGCCCGACGAGGTGGGCCGCGAGGTGCTCGAAGGCATCCTGGGCGCCGACCACGCCGGGTTCCTCACCGCGCGCTGGGCCGAGGCGTTCATGGACTGCTGCGGGGCGCTGCTCGGCGCGCGGGTGGACCGCGACGCCCGCACCGTGACCCACGAGGGGCGCACGACCCGCGTCGGCGTCCACGCCCTCGGCGTCGACGGCGGCGCGCTGTGCGAGCGGGCCGCCGAGCCCGACGTCGAGTCGCACATGACCGCCCTGCGCGAGCAGGTCGGCGACCGCGCCCTGATCGTCCGCATCGACCGCACGGAGCTGTCCAAGAACATCGTGCGCGGCCTGCAGGCCTACCGCGAGTTCCTGGCCGAGCACCCCGAGTGGCACGGGAGGGTCGTCCACCTGGCCTTCGCCTACCCGAGCCGGCACGACCTGCCCGAGTACCGCGAGTACACCGCCACCGTGCAGCGCTGCGCCCAGGAGATCGAGGACGAGTACGCCACCGAGGACTGGGACCCGCTGATCCTCAACGTCCACGACGACTACCCGCGCTCGCTGG
This sequence comes from Nonomuraea rhodomycinica, assembly GCF_013363995.1. Classification (GTDB taxonomy): domain Bacteria; phylum Actinomycetota; class Actinomycetes; order Streptosporangiales; family Streptosporangiaceae; genus Nonomuraea; species Nonomuraea rhodomycinica. The sequence continues at coordinate 4,459 of NZ_JABWGO010000026.1, forward strand.
CCGCCTACCGGTTGGCCGACGTGCTGCTGGTCAACCCGATCCGCGACGGCATGAACCTGGTGGCCAAGGAGGGCCCGATCCTGTCGCCGGGCGCCGCCCTGGTGCTGTCGCGCGAGGCGGGGGCGGCGGCCGAGCTGGGCGAGCACGCGCTCCTGGTCAACCCGTACGACATCAGCGGCACGGCGGCGGCGCTGCACGAGGCGCTCGTCATGCCGGCGGACGAGCGCCGCGCGCGGGGCGAGCGGCTGCGCGCGGCGGCCACCGCCCTGCCGCCGCAGCGGTGGCTCACGGCCCAGCTCGACGCCCTCGCCGGTCACTGAGGGCGTTCCGCCCTCGCCGGGCATCGCGGGCGCCTCAGAGCCAGTCCGCGTGCTTCAGCGTGTCGGCCAGCCCCGGCGTGTTCCACTGGTCGACGACGAGGATCCTGCTCTTCGGCAGGTACCACTCGCGCTGCGTGAAGCGGGCCTTCGTGGTGCCGTTCGAGTAGCTGACGCACTTCGACGCCCACTCGTTGTAGGCGGCCTTGTGCCCCGGCCCCACCTGGCGCAGCCCCCTCTTGACCTTGGTGCCGACAACCTCGCCCCACTTCCGGTCGACCGGGCACGGCTGCACGTCGCTCGCCGTGTAGAACGGGCGCTTGCCGGTGTACGGGCCGAACCCCTCGGCGCCGCGCTTGATGTACGACGGGCCGAAGACGTAGAACGCGTCGCACTCGGGCGAGCCCCACCCCTGCGGCTTGCGACACTTGCCGGTCACCACCTGCACCGCGTCCGTGCCCATGCCGTACACCCGCCACTCGATCGGGATGTAGAGCGTCAGGCCGCCCCGCAGCTTGAGCTGCTGCGCCGGCGCGGCGTTCGCGGGCGAGGGGACGGCGAGGAGGGTGGCCGCGGCCACGGCCGCGGCGGCGAGGTATCGCTTGAACATGCGACCGACCCTAGGGGCGGGCACTTGCAAAACAGTCACTAACCACTAAAAGCCGACACAAGCTCACGGAGGAGCGCCACGACCCCGTCGGGCCCGTCCACCACGATGTCGGCCCGCTCGGCCAGCGCGGTCACCTCGGTCGAGCCGCTGCACACGGTCACGCCGGGCAGTCCGGACGCGCGTACCGCCTCGAAGGCCGCCAGGTCGCCCAGGTCGTCGCCGGCGAACATGACCGACCTGGCGTCCCGCTCGGCGAGGAACAGCCCGAGCGCGTGCCCCTTGTCCATGCCCGGCGGTCTCAGCTCCAGCACGAACCGGCCCGGCTCCACCACGAGGTCGTGCCGGGCGGCCAGCTCGGCCAGCGGCGCGCGCAGGACCTCCAGCGCGCCCTCGGGGTCGTCGGCGCGGCGCGTGTGGACGGCCACCGCGCGGCCCTTGTCCTCGATGGCCACGCCCTTCAGGCCGAGCGAGTCGATCAGCAGCGGCAGCTCGGCCTCGGCCCGAGGCACGCCCGCGGGGGGCGGCGGGCCGGAGATCGCGCCGTTCTCCCACCGTTCGAAACCGTAGTGGCCGAGGATCACCAGGCCCGGCACCTCGGCCAGGCCGGGGCCCAGCTCCAGGGCGGTGGCGGGCGGGCGCCCGGTCACGACGGCCACCGCCCGCACGTGCCGGCCCAGCTCGGCCAGCACGCCGGGCGCCTCGGGGTGGATCACGGCCGCGGCGGGATCGGGCACGATCGGCGACAGGGTCCCGTCGAAGTCGAGCCCGATCACGGCGCCCGCGGGGTCCTTCAGGATGGCTTCCATTCCAGGGATGTTGCTCACGCGGCTGGCCCTACCCAGCCGCTCAGGGGCGCATGCCCAGGCGCCTCGCGGCGCGGTCGCGCCGGCGGCCGGCGCGCAGCCTGCGCAGCCGCTTGACCAGCATCGGGTCCTGCTCCAGGGCGGCCGGCTTGTCGATGAGCTCGCCCAGGAGCTGGTAGTAGCGGGTGGCGGAGAACCCGAAGGTCTCCTTGATGGCCTGCTCCTTGGCGCCCGGGTGGCGCCACCACTGGCGCTCGAAGGCGAGGAGATCGCGTTCGCGTGGGGTCAGCTCCGCGGGTGGGGTGAGGGGTTGCTGCTCGTGCGCCGGTTCTCGGGGTGCACTGTCACCGCCGGCCGGTGCAGTGTCCATGGTTCCTCCTCGAAAGGCTCGCGCGCGACGGTCACGACACGCGCATGCGGCCCGACGCCATCGTAATGTGCGTACTCCGGCTGTTCATGGCGGATGGCTAGACGTACAGTCACGAAGTGTGACCTCAGTCATCACACTTCTCACGGACTACGGGCTTGAGGACGGCTACGTGGCGGCCTGCCACGGGGTGATCGCCGGCATCGCTCCCGAGGCCAGGGTGATCGACGTGTGCCACGCCATTCCGTCGGGCGACGTGCGGCGCGGCGCCGCGATTCTCGCTCAGACCATCCCCTACCTGCCCAAGGGCGTGCACATCGGCGCGGTCGATCCCGGCACGGGACACGCCCGGCGGGCCGTCGCGATCGAGGCGGGCGGCCGGGTGTTCATCGGGCCGGACAACGGGCTGCTGTCCTGGGCGGTCCACGCCAGCGGGGGGGCGGAGGCGGCGTACGAGATCAGCAACGAGGAGTACTTCCTGAGACCCGTCTCGCCCACCTTCCACGGCCGCGACATCTACTCGGCCGTGGCGGGACGGCTGGTCAGGGGGCTCAAGCCGACCGACCTGGGGCCCGAGCGGCCGATCGGGCGGCTCGTGTCGCTGCCGGAGCCGACGTCGGTGGTGCGCGAGGGCGCGGTCGAGGGCGAGGTCGTCTCGGTGGACCGCTACGGCAACACGCAGCTGTCGATCACGGCGAGCCACCTGGAGGCGCTGGGGGCGCGGGTCGGCGACACGCTGGGGGTGTGGCTGGGGCGGCGGCAGCTCACGTTGCCGTACCGGGAGACGTACGCGGCGGTGCCGCCGGGGGAGCTGGTGGCGTTCGCGGACTCGGCGGGGCTGATCGCGATCGCGGTGAACTCGGGGGACGCGGCACAGCGGCTGGGGCTACCTCCCGGCGCCCATGTCCGGATTTCTCCCTCTATTTCCAAGCCTTAGCGCTACGAAAGCCGCTTAAGCCTAATTACGCGATGTATCGGACTGTTTACTGAAGGGTCTGATCAGCGGTAGGCGTCTCGTGTCACAATCTCCGGCAACGGGCATCCCCCTTCTGCCCCGGAGGTCGCCATGCGCCTCTTCCGCCCCATGCCGTACGTCCGCTGCCTCGCCGTCACCCTCGTCACCTCCTTCGGATTGTGCCTGGCCGCCTCGCCGCTGTCCGGCGCTTCGCCGAGCGCGGGCGCCGCCGCGACGGACGCGCTCGGCGCCGCCCAGTGGCAGCTCCCGGCGCTGCGCCTGCCCGAGGCGTGGCGGATCACCAGGGGCGAGGGCGTGCTGGTCGCCGTCCTCGACACCGGGGTGAACGGCGACCACCCCGACCTCGCGGGCTCCGTGGTGGCCGGACCCGACCTGACCGGGGCCGGCAGACGCCCCGGCCGGTGGGGGCACCACGGCACCGCCATGGCCAGCCTCATCGCCGGCCACGGCCACACCGAATCCGCCACCCCGCCCCGTCCGCGCAACCCCCCGGGCGCCGCCGCACCCGCCGGCCCGGTCCTCACCTCGGCGCCTCCCTCCGTGGCGTCTGCCGCCGCCGGGACCGCCGACCGGGTCGCCGCGCTCGGCGCGCCGGCCCGGGTGCCCCAGGCCGCCCCCGGGGCCGCGCGCCTGGGCGTGATCGGCGTCGCCCCCGGGGCCCGCATCCTGTCGGTCCGCGTCACGCTGGAGAACGACGACCCGCTGCGCGCCCGTCCCTCCGCGGGCCGCCCCGACGCGCTGGCCCGCGGCATCCGCTACGCCGCCGACCACGGCGCGGACGTCATCAGCATGTCCCTGGGCGGCGGCAGCGGCGCCTGGAACGGCTCCCCCGCCGAGAAGGAGGCCGTCCGGTACGCCCTGAGCCGCGGCGCGGTCCTCGTGGCCTCCTCCGGCAACGACGGCGAGACCACGAACCGCAAGAACTACCCCGCCGCCTATCCCGGCGTGATCGCGGTCGGCGCGGTGGACCGGCGGCTGAAGGTGGCCGCGTTCTCCAACCGCCAGGACTACCTCTCGGTGGTGGCGCCCGGCACGGGCATCCTCACGGCCGACGGCGACCGCTCCTACGTGGTGGGCGACGGCACGAGCGCGGCGGCGGCCATGGTGGCGGGCATCGCCGCCCTGGTCAGGTCGGCCTACCCCGGCCTGCCGCCGCGTCAGGTGCGCGCGGCCATCGAACGCGGCACGGCCTCCCCTCCCGCCCGGCGTCCATGGCCGGCCTCCGGAGCGGACGCCCGCGACCCCTCGTACGGGCACGGCGTGGCCGACGCGCTGCTCGCGCTGCGGGAGGCGGGCCGGCTGGCGGGGGCCAGGGCGGGCGCGGCCCCTCCGGCCCCGCCGGGCAGGCCGGCCCGGGCGGACGGCGGCGCGCCGGACTCCCGGATGCCGACGCTGCTCGGACTGCTCGCGCTCTGCCTGGCGATGGGCGCCCACGTGCTGGCCCGCCGCCGCACCCCCTGACCCCGCCGCGCCGCCATGGCGCGCGCCGGCGAAGTCTTATCCCTAGCAAGCGCTTGTGCGATAATTCCGGCATGACCCTGGCGATCGACGGCTGGTTCACGGTCGAGGACGGCGTCACCCACCTCCTGGGCGCCCGGTGCGCCGCCTGCGGCACGGTGACGTTCCCCCCGCGGACCGGCTTCTGCCCCAACCCCGGCTGCGACGGCGAGCACCTGGAGGTGACCCGCCTGTCCCGGCGGGGCCGCGTCTGGTCCTACACCGAATCCGGCTACCCCCCGCCCGCCCCGTACGTGGCCGCCGAGCCGTACACGCCCGTGACGCTCGCGGCGGTGGAGCTGGAGCGCGAGGGCATCGTGGTGCTCGGCCAGGTCAAGGACCTCACGGTCGCGGACCTGGAGGTGGGCATGGAGCTGGAGCTGACCTGCGGCCCGCTCGCCGACGGGCCGCTCGTGTGGATGTGGGGGCCGGCGTCGTGAGCGTGGTGGTGCTGGGCGCGGGGATGCACCCGTGGGGCAAGTGGGGCCGCCCGTTCACCGAGTACGGCCTGGCGGCCGCCCGCGCGGCCCTGCGCGACGCGGACGTGAGCTGGCCCGAGGTCGGGTTCCTGGTCGGGGCCGACACGATCAGGAACGGCTACCCGGGCTTCGTGGCCGGCGCGACGTACGCCAGGGCGCTCGGCTGGTCGGGCGCCCGGATCGCGTCCTGCTACGCCGCCTGCGCCTCCGGAGCGCAGGCCATGGACATCGCGCGGACCCGGATCCTCGCCGGGCTCTGCGACGTGGCGCTGGTCGTGGGCGCCGACTCCACCCCGAAGGGCTTCTTCAAGCCGGTGGGCGGCGACCGCCCCGACGACCCCGACTGGCTGCGCTTCCGCCTGCTCGGCGCGACCAACCCGGCCTACTTCGGGCTGTACGCGCGCCGCCGGATGGCCCTGCACGGCTCCACGCCCGGCGACTTCGCGGCCGTCAAGGTCAAGAACGCCCGCGCCGGCGCGCTGAACCCGCTGGCCCGCTACCGCAAACCGGTCACGGCCGAGGAGGTGCTGGCCTCCCCCATGGTGGCCGACCCGCTGCGCCTCATGGACATCTGCGCCACCTCCGACGGCGGGGCCGCGGTCGTGCTCGCCTCGGAGGACTACGCCCGGCGGCGCGGCGTCACGGACCCGGTGCGCCTGGCCGCCGTCTCCACGGTGACGCCCGTCTTCCCCAACGCCGTGCTGGAGCTCCCGGAGTTCGCCACGGACTCCTGCGCCGCGGTGCCGCCGCCCGCCCGGCCGTTCCGCGCGGCGATCGCGCACGCCGCGTACGAGGAGGCCGGGCTGGGCCCGGAGGACGTGTCGTTCGCCGAGGTGTACGACCTGTCCACGGCGCTGGAGCTCGACTGGATGGAGGACGTCGGCCTCTGCCCGCCCGGCGAGGCGGACAAGCTGCTGCGGGCCGGCGACACGGCGCTCGGCGGGCGACTCCCGGTCAACCCCTCGGGCGGGCTGGCCTCGTTCGGCGAGGCGATCCCCGCCCAGGCGATCGCCCAGGTGTGCGAGCTGACCTGGCAGCTGCGCGGCCGGGCGGGCGACCGGCAGGTGGCGGGCGCCAGGGTGGGGCTGGCGGTCAACCAGGGGCTGTTCGGCCACGGCTCGGCGGTCATCGCCACCCGCTGACCCACCCGCCGGCCCACGGGGCCGGCCCACCAGGAACGCCGGGGGCCCCGCGCGAACGGATCGCGCGGGGCCCCCGGGACGTGGCGGCGGCCTCAGCCGGCGTGGACCACGTCGTGCGTCTCCGCGAAGTGGCAGGCGCTGAGGTGCGCCGTGCCCGGCCGGATCTGCAGCAGCGGCTCCTCCGTCGCGCAGATCTCCTGGGCCTTCCAGCAGCGGGTGCGGAAGCGGCAGCCCGACGGCGGGTTGGCCGGCGAGGGCGGGTCGCCCTGCAGGATGATCCGCTCGCGGCTCTCGCGGCCCTCGGGGTCGGGGACCGGGACGGCCGACAGCAGCGCCTGGGTGTACGGGTGGGCCGGCCGGTCGTAGATCTCCAGGTCCTTGCCCAGCTCCACCATCTTGCCCAGGTACATCACCGCGACCCGGTCGGAGATGTGGCGCACCACCGACAGGTCGTGGGCGATGAAGATGTACGCCAGGCCGAACTCGTTCTGCAGCCGCTCCAGCAGGTTGATGACCTGCGCCTGGATCGACACGTCGAGCGCGGACACCGGCTCGTCGCAGACGATGATCTCAGGCTGGAGCGCCAGACCACGGGCGATGCCGATGCGCTGGCGCTGACCGCCGGAGAACTGGTGCGGGTAGCGGTTGATGTGGTCGGGGTTGAGACCCACGACCTCCAGCAGTTCCTGCACCTTGCGCCGCCGGTCACCCTTGGGCGCGACCTCGGTGTGGATCTCGAACGGCTCGCCCACGATGTCGCCGACGGTCATCCGGGGGTTCAGCGAGGTGTAGGGGTCCTGCATCACCATCTGGATGTTGCGGCGCATCCGCTTGAGCTCGGAGCCCTTGGCCTTGGCCATGTCGCGCCCGTTGATCACCACCGAGCCGGACGTCGGCCGCTCCAGCGCCATGAGCACCTTGGCCAGCGTCGACTTGCCGCAGCCGGACTCGCCGACGATGCCCAGGGTCTCGCCCTTGTTCAGCTCGAAGGAGACGCCGTCCACGGCCTTGATGGCGCCGATCTGCTTCTTGAACATGATGCCCTGGGTCAGCGGGAAGTGCTTGACCAGGTCGCGCACCTCCAGGATGCGCTCACCTTGGGTCGCCATCGAGGACCTCCCTCCAGTAGTGGCAGGCGCTGTTGCGCGCACCGCTGATCCCGTAGAGCGGGGGTGCGTCGGTCACGCAGTTGTCCTGGCGGTACGGGCACCGCGGGTGGAAGGCGCAGCCGGTGGGCATGTCGAGCAGGTTGGGCGGCAGACCCTTGATCGCGTACAGCTCCTGGCCCTTGAGGTCGACCCGGGGGATCGACTCCAGCAGGCCCTTCGTGTACGGGTGGGCGGGCGCCCGGTAGATGTCGTACACCGGGGCGTTCTCGACGATCCGCCCCGCGTACATGACCGCGATCTTGTCCGCGACGTCGGCGACGACGCCGAGGTCGTGCGTGATGAGGATCAGGCCCATGTTGCTCTCGCGCTGCAGCTCGGCGAGCAGCTCCATGATCTGGGCCTGGACCGTCACGTCGAGCGCGGTCGTCGGCTCGTCCGCGATCAGCACCTCCGGGTCCAGCGCGATCGACATGGCGATCATGATGCGCTGGCGCATGCCCCCGGAGAACTGGTGCGGGTAGTCGTGGATGCGCTGCTTGGCGGCCGGGATGCGGACCCGGTCCATCAGCTCCACGGCCTTGGCCATCGCGTCGCGCTTCGACATGCCGCGGTGGACGCGGAACATCTCGCTGATCTGCCAGCCCACGGTGAACACCGGGTTGAGCGCCGACAGCGCGTCCTGGAAGATCATCGAGATGCGCTGGCCGCGGACCTGCGTGCGCGCCTCGTCCGACAGCTTGAGCAGGTCGGTCCCGCGGAAGCGGATCTCCCCCTTGGGGATGCGCGCGGGCGGCATGTCCAGGATGCCCATGATCGCCTGCGCGGTCACGGACTTGCCGGAGCCCGACTCGCCCAGGACCGCGAGGGTCTCGCCCGGGTTGAGCGAGTAGCTCACACCGTTCACGGCCCGCACGACGCCCGCCCGAGTGGCGAACTCCACGTGCAGGTCCTCCACCGCCAGCAACGGCTCGTCGCCCAGCCCTCCCTCGGCGGGCGACGTCCTCAGCGATGTCTTACTCATCTGATCCCCCCTCCTACCTGAGCTTCGGGTCGAGCGCGTCGCGGACGGCGTCGCCCATCATGATGAACGCGAGCACGGTGATGCTCAGGAACACGGCGGGGAACACCAGCGGCAGCGGCGCCTCCAGGAACCGGCTCCGGGCGTCGGCGATCATCAGGCCCCACGAGATGTCCGGCGACTGCACGCCGACCCCGAGGAACGACAGCGCGGCCTCGGCCGCGATGAACCCGCCCAGGTTGATGGTGGCCACGACGATCACCGGGGCGATCGCGTTCGGCAGCAGGTGGCCGAACATGACCCGGCTCTGGCTCGCGCCGAGCGCCCGCGCCGCGACGACGAAGTCCTGGCTCCTGGCCGTGATGACGGCGGCCCGCATGATGCGGAACGTCATCGGCCACGCCAGCACCGACAGCGCGATCACCACGATCCAGATGCCGAGCCCCTTGTCCCGGAACGTCGCCGTGATGAGCAGCGCGCCCAGGATCTGCGGGATCGCGAAGAAGACCTCGGTGACGCGGGAGCTGACCGTGTCGGTGAGGCCGCCGCGGGCGCCGGCGATGAGGCCGAGCAGGCCGCCGACGATCCCGGTGATGATCGTGGTGCTGACACCGATGAGGATCGAGTTGCTGGCGCCGTAGATGGTCCGGGCGTACACGTCGCAGCCGAGGTTGTCGCGCCCGAAGATGTGACCGGCGCTGGGGCCCTGGCGGGCGCTGGCGAGGTCGCACGTGCGCGCGTCCATCGGGTTGATCGACGTGAACAGCGACGGCCAGAACGACATGATCAGCAGGATCGCGATGAGGACCAGCGAGAAGATGAACATCGGCCTGCGGCGCAGGTCGTGCCAGGCGTCGGTCCACAGGCTCGCCGGCTTGCCCTCCTTCTTGCGGCGCCTGCCGCGGGAGGGCGGAGCGACGGGGGTCTGCTCCGGGGTCAGGGTCTGGGTGTCGGGGCCGGCGGGCCCCGCCTGCGGAGTGTCACTCATAGCGGATCCTCGGGTCGAGCACTGCGTACATCAGGTCGACGACCAGGTTGGCCACGATGTAGACCAACACCAGGATGGTCACGATTCCTACGACGATGGGTTGTTCTCGTAGGTAGACGCCTTGGTAGAGCTGGTTGCCGATCCCCGGCAGGTTGAAGATCGTCTCCGTGATCACCGCGCCGCCCATGAGGTTGCCGAGGTCGGCGCCCAGGTAGGTCACCAGGGGGATCAGCGCGTTGCGCAGGCCGTGCCGGCCGATGACCCTCCGGCGGGACAGGCCCTTGGCGGTCGCCGTGCGGATGTAGTCCGATCTCAGCGTCTCCACCAGGCTCGTCCTGGTGAGCCGGGTCAGGTACGCGATCGACACGCCCGCCAGCACGAACCCGGGCAGCAGGTACGACTTGATGCCCTGCGTGGCGCCCGCGATGGGGAAGATCTCCGTGCCGGTCACCTGCTTGAGCCAGACGCCCAGCCACAGCTGCAGCACGAAGCCGCTGACCAGCGTGGGGATCGAGATCAGCAGCAGGGTCGAGGCGAGGATGGCCGTGTCGGTGGCCCGGCCGCGGCGCAGCGCCGCCCAGAGGCCGAGGACGACGCCGATGATGGCCTCCAGGACCAGCGCGACCAACGCGAGGTTCAGCGTGACCTGGAGCTTGCCCGCGAGGAGCTGGGTCACCGGGACGCCGGCGAACGTCTTGCCGAAGTCTCCGCGGAAGATGATGCCGCTGATGTAGTACCAGTACTGGACCAGCAGCGGATCGTTGAGGTGGTACTGGTCGCGGATGATCGCGACGATGTTGGGGTCCTGCCTCTTCTCACCGGCCAGCGCCGCGATGGGATCACCAGGAAGCGCGAAGACGATGGCGAAGATGAAGAGGGTGGCGCCGAGCAGGACTGGAACTGCCTGGATCAGACGCCTGATGATGTAACGGCCCATTCAAGCCTCCCGTACATGCCAGAAGGCAGTGCCTGGATCCATGGGGTGGAACGGCCCAAGCGACTGCCTTCCTGGCGGCTCTCGAGGGGCGGGGGCGCCGGGCGCGGCCCCCCCCCCGCCCCCCCCCGCCCCGGCCGGCGACCGCCGGGGGGGTCCGGGGCCGCGGACATTTCTGGGGACCC
>NZ_JABWGO010000027.1 GCF_013363995.1 Nonomuraea rhodomycinica
TTGGCGGCGCATATTCCGTTGGTGCGGTTGGATGCGCGGTCGAAGGATTCGGTCAAGAGTGCGTTGATCAATCTGGTGGAGCATGCGTTGACGGTGCGGATGGCCGTGCCAGGCTGGAGCGGCTGACACGGCCGTCGCACGTCAGCGCACCACGCTCCAGGACTCGCGCTCGTTGAGCGCCTTCACGTCCATGTCGGTGATCCCGCGCTGCGCGGCCGTCATGGCCGCCAGCTCCTCCGGCGTCAGCACGTCGGCGATGTCGGCGAACCCGTGCGGCGCGCGCTCCATCACCAGGCTGATCGTCTCCTCCACCGGCAGCGCCCGGTGGGCGAGCACCAGCGCCGACGTCGGCGGGCGCCGCTCGGCCTCGTACGCCGCCAGCGCCTCGGCCGGGTCGTCGATCGTGGCCAGGCACCGGGCCAGCACCCGGGCGTCGAGCACCGCCTGCGACCCGCCGTTCGAGCCGATCGGGTACATCGGGTGCGCGGCGTCGCCCAGCAGCGTCACCCGGCCCTGCCCCCACGACTCCAGCGGGTCCCGGTCCACCATCGGGTACTCCAGGATCCGCGGGGTCGCCTTGAGCAGCGCCATCACGTCGACGTGCGAGTGCTTCCAGTCCGCGAAGTACCGCGCCACGTCCTCCAGGCGGCCCGTGCGCGACCAGTCGGCCTCGCCGACCTCGCCGCCGTCGCCGACCTTGACCTCGGCCACCCAGTTGACCATCCGGGGGTCGGCGGGGGAGATGTGGTAGGCGACGAACTTCACGCTCAGGTTCGTCCCGGCGACGAAGACGGTCGCGCCGTCCCTGACGCGGTCGCCGTCCGCGATGCCGCGCCACATGCGGATGCCGGTCCAGCGCAGCGGGTCGCCCTCCGGGTGCAGCTGGGCCCGGACCGACGAGTGCACGCCGTCGGCGCCGACCAGCACGTCCACCCGCTCGCGCGTGGTCTCGCCGGTGGCGGCGTCGCGCAGGGTGACCTCGACCCCGTCGCCGTCCTGCTCGAACCTCTCGAAGCGGGTGGCCAGCCGTACCGGGCCGATCCGCTCCTCGACGGCGGCGCGCAGGATCATCTGCAGCTCGCCCCGGTGGATGGAGTACTGCGGCCACAGGTAGCCGGCCGAGCGGCCGCGCGGGATCGACAGGATCTCGCCGCCGAACCGGTCGGTGAACGTGATGAACGTGGTCTCCACGCCCTTGTCGGCGAGCTGGTCGGCGAGGCCGAGCTCCGTCAGCTCGCGCGTGGCGTGCGACTGGAGGTTGATGCCCACGCCCAGCGGGCGCAGGACGGCGGCCGACTCGACGACGACGCAGTCGAGCCCGGCGGCGTGCAGGCTCAGCGCCGTGGTCAGGCCGCCGATGCCGGCGCCAATGATCATGATCCGCATGGTGTTCCTCCCATGGTGATACGCCTTGACTCACAGGAAAAGGGGGAGCGCTGTGCGGCGCCCCCCCTTTTTCCGTTCGTACGGTGCCTCGTCAGGAGGCGCTACCGCTGTAGATCATCGAGCTCGCGTCGAACTTCGAGGGAAGGTACTTGAAGTCCGTCATCAGGTCGGCCACCCGCTGCAGGCGCGTGGCGTTGACCGTGGTCGAGAACCCGCCGAGCACCATCAGCTCGGCCGTGGCCCGGTCGATCTTGGTGTACTTCGGCAGCGCCGCCTCGACCTCGGCCGAGTTGGAGATGGCCACCTCGGTGGCCTTGACCAGCGCGCGCTGGAAGGCGGCGACCGTCTTCGGGTTCTTCTTGGCGAAGTCCTCGGTCACCAGGTAGCCGGCGATCGGGAAGTCGGCGGTGGGCCCGGCGAACGGCTCGGCGACCAGCACGGCGCCGTCCTTGCTGGCGGCCGTCTGGTAGAACGGCTCCGGCATGAAGGCGACGTCCATCTGGTTGGTGGCCAGGCCGCCCTGCATCTGCGGGAACGGCATCTCCTTGAACGTCACGTCCTCGGGGGTGAGGCCGTTCGTCTTGAGCAGCGACAGCATGGCCAGCTCGGCGACGTTCTTGAAGGTGTTGACGGCGACGGTCTTGCCCTTGAAGTCGGCCACCGACTTGATGGGCGAGCCCTTCTTCACCATCAGCGCGAAGTTGCCGGGCTTGGCGGTCCACGCCTCGCCGACGACCTTGATCTTCCCGACGCCGGTGGCGGCGGTGGTGATCGCGGAGACGTAGTTGCTGTGCATCACGTCGAGCTTGCCGCTGAGCAGGTCGGCCATGCCGGCGGCGCCGCCCGCGATGATCGTCGGCTTGGTGACGGTCAGGCCCTCGGCCTTGAAGAAGCCCTTGTCGATGGCGATCTGGATGGGGGCCGTCTCGGGCAGCGGCAACATGCCGATGTTGAGCTCGGTCTTCTCCAGGCCGCCCGCGTTCGCGGAGCTCTTGTCGGAGCCGCCCCCGCCGCATCCGGCGGCGAACAGTGCGGTGGCGGTGAGTAAAACGGCGGAAACACGCAGGCGGCGCCGGAGACCGGACATGATCGCTCCAGGGGGAAGACGCGTCACTATCGCGCTTGGGGGTGATCTTGAGGGGAAGAGCCTAGCGCAAGGGGGTATTGCCCCCATAGCACCAGGCCCGGGGATGTCCCTATATCTCGTGACATGTCATCTTTTCTCCTCTTCTTCCGTTTTGTAGAAGTATGAGAAGAAAGCTGATCGAGATGCTTTCTGTGAGAAACGACGGGGAGCCGTAAGGGTTACGCCGGATTCCGGCGCGCGGAGCTGTGCCAGACCAGCGCCCGGCGCTCGGCCAGCAGGAACAGCTGGTTGAGCAGGTAGCCGAGCACGCCGACAATGATCACCGTGCCCCACATGGTGGGCAGCTGGAACCCCCGCTGCGCCAGGCGGAGCTGGTAGCCGATGCCCTCGGTGCTGAAGAACTCCGCGATCACCATGAGGATCAGCGCGAGGGAGAGGCTCAGCCGGAGCCCGGCGAAGATCTTCGGCAGCGCCGACGGCAGGATCACCCGGAACAGGCGCTGCGCCCGCGAGAACCTGAACACGCGCGCCGTCTCCAGGTGCAGCGGGTCCACGTGCCGGGCCCCGTCGGCCGCGTTGAAGATCACCGGCCAGATGACGCCGAACGTGATCGTCACCACCTGCATCTTCGTGCCCGTGTTGAAGATGGCCAGGAACATCGGCAGCAGAGCCGGCGGCGGCAGGGCCCGGCCGAACTGGATGATCGGGTCCACGAACCGGTACAGCAGGGGCGAGCGGCCGATCGCCACCCCGAACGTCATCCCCAGGACCCCGGACAGCACCCATCCGGCGAGCAGCCGGCCGACGCTGTGCGGGAAGTTGCCGAGGGCCTCGTCGGTCAGGAACAGCGTGGCGGGGGAGCCGCTGAACCAGAGCTCGCCCATCGTCGCCAGGATCTTGCTCGGCGGCGGGAAGAACGGCTGCTCCATCGCGCGCGTGGACAGCTCCCACACGGCCAGCACCACCGGGACCACCCAGAGCCGCAGCACGGCGGCGGAGAACTTCCTCATCACTGTGCCGCTCCTGTCTTGGTCGTGTGCCAGCGGAAGATCCGGCGCTCGGCCCACACGAAGGCCCCGTTGGTCAGCAGACCGAGCAGTCCCGCCCACACGGTGGCCGCCACGATCAGGGTGAGCCCCTCCGGGCTGCTCTCCGCCACGGCGATGAAGCTGCCGATGCCGTCCGAGCCGCCGCCGAGCAGCTCGGTGCTGACCGCCAGGATGAGCGCCACCGACGCCGCCACCCGGATGCCCGTCGCGATGAACGGGGCCGCGCTCGGCAGCGAGACCCGCAGCAGCACGGCCAGCGGGCCGAAGCCGAAGGAGCGCAGCGTCTCCTTGGCCACCGGGTCGACGTCGCGCAGGCCGTAGATCGTGTTGATGAGGATCGGCCACGTCGACGCGTACACGATCATCGCGACCTTCATCTCCAGGCGGTCGGCGAAGACGAAGGCGGCCAGCGGGATGAGCGCCACCGACGGGATGGGCCGCAGGAACTCGGTCACCGGCCGCAGCGCCCGCTCGATCGGCGGCACGCTGCCGAGCAGCAGCCCGAGCGGCACCGCGACCACCACGGTCGCCACCAGCCCGAGCGCCCAGCCGATGAAGGTGTCGGCCACGTCGGGCAGGAAGTCCGGGTCGGCCGTCAGCTTGACGGCGGTGACCAGCACCGTGGAGGTGAGGGGGAACGCGGCGGTGGGGATGATCCCCAGCCGGCCGGCCGCCTCGGCGAGGCACAGGAAGACGACGACGCCGATGACGCCGCACACCAGCGCGCTGTTGAGCGCGCGCGGAATCAGACGCATGGCAAGGCCCCGGCGCCGTTCGGGGCACAGGTGCCATTCGGGGAAAACGTCATTGGGTCTCCATGGCTGCATCGGGCCGCATGGACACCGGCCCGATGGGAATAGGGGGGCAGACGGGAGTCAGGGTAACCGAGCCGATCACCGTAACCCGGGAGTCGGCGCACCAGGAGATATTCCCGCAATATCAGTATTTATGGTACTTTAGGGTGTTTTGCCCGTTTTGTGTAGATTGTGGCTACCTGAGGTCAGATGGGGCCTTTTCCGAGCCAATTGAAGCTTCAAATGGCCTGATTTATGGCGATTTGACGATTACTGTGTCTCTTGTGACGCCTGCGGCATTGGCCGAATTAATGCGGGTGTGCTCAAATAAGCACTCGCCCCATGGATGTGTTGGCGTCGCAAGCCAAACAGTCATGATGTGATCCGCGCACATCAGACGTCCGAGGAGAGGTTGCCACGTCGGTGAGCCCTGCATCTACCCGCGCGAACCGGGCCCCAGCCCCGGAGAGCGCGACACCCTCGCGCACCCCCTCGGTGCCCCAGGAGGCGGACGGGAGCAGCCCCGCCGCCCCGGCGAAAGCCGTCGCCGCCAAGCGGAGACCGAAAAGGACTGCGCTGCGTAACTGGCGCGTCCGCTCCAAGCTGCTCGCCCTGATCGTCATCCCGACCCTCGCGGCGCTCATCCTCGGCGGCACACGGGTCAGCGCGTCGATCGCCAGCGCGGCCCAGTACAAGCACATCAACGAGCTCGCGGTGCTCTCCGGAGAGCTCGCCGACCTCGCCCACGGGCTGGAGCTCGAACGCGACCTGACCGCCAACTACGTCGCCCAGGGACGCCGGGCCAGCGCCGCGGCCGAGATGGAGGCGCAGCAGACCACCGTGAACGGGGCCGTGCAGACCGTGCGCCCCGCCATCGAGGAGCTGGCCAACAGCGACAGCAGCGAGCGGGCCGAGGCCGTGCAGATCCGCAACCGCCTCAACTCGCTGCCCAACGCCCGCAAGGCCGCCGTCGACTCCCAGCTCGGCACCATCACGGTCATCCGCCTGTACGAGAACACCATCCGCGACGTGCTGTCCCTCAGCGACGGCATCGACCGCGGCGCCGTGGACGAGGAGCTCGCCAACGGCGTCGCCGCGTTCTCCGCCCTCGGCCGCGCCAAGGTGCAGGCGTCCAAGGAGCGCGCCTTCATCGCCTCCGCCCTCGCCGCCCGACGGATGGACAAGACCACGCTGAGCGAGGTCCTCGCGGCCCGCGCCCAGCGCGACAGTGAGCTGATCAGCTTCCGCTCCAACGCCACCATCGCCCAGCGCCAGTTCTACGAGGACAACGTCAGCGGCCAGGCCGTCGACCGCGCCGAGGCCATCCGCTCCCGCGCCCTCGTCCTGGAGGCGGAGGGCCGGCCGCTCATCGACACCGCGCTCGGCGCGCGCAACGGCAAGAACTGGTTCGAGACGAGCAGCGCCACCATCGAGCGCATGCGCAAGGTCGAGGCCGACCTGGCCGGATCGATCATCCTGCGCAGCCGCACCCTGGAGGAGGCCGAGCAGCGCACCGCGCTCATCACCGGCATCGGCAGCGCCCTCCTGCTGCTCATCGTCATCATCGTGACCACGATCATGGCCCGCTCGCTGGTCCGGCCGCTGCGCCGGCTGCGCGGCGAGGCCCTGCAGATCGCCGGTCAGCGGCTGCCCCAGACCGTCCAGCGGCTGCGCGAGTCCGAGGCCGTCGGCGAGGTCCACGTCGAACCGATCGGCGTCGACTCCGAGGACGAGATCGGTGAAGTGGCCCGGGCCTTCGACGAGGTCCACCGCGAGGCGGTGCGGCTGGCCGGCGAGGAGTCCCGCCTGCGGTCCAACGTCAACGCGATGTTCGTGAACCTGTCGCGGCGCAGCCAGACGCTGGTGGAGCGGCAGATCACGTTGATCGACGGTCTGGAGCAGGGTGAGCAGGACGAGAGCCGGTTGGCGAACCTGTTCAAGCTGGACCATCTGGCGACCCGTATGCGGCGCAACAGCGAGAACCTGCTGGTGCTGGCGGGTCAGGACCCGCCGCGCCGCTGGAGCCAGCCGGTCAAGCTCGTCGACGTCGCCCGCGCCTCCCTCTCCGAGGTCGAGAACTACGAACGCGTCGTCCTCCAGGTCCCCGACGGCGTCTCCGTCGCCGGCCAGGCCGTCAACGACGTCATCCACCTCATCGCCGAGCTGGTCGAGAACGCCCTGTCGTTCTCCCCGCGCGAGACCCGCGTCACCGTCTCCGGCAGCCGCATCGACGGCGGCGGCGTCATGCTCTCCGTCACCGACTCCGGCATCGGCATGACCCAGGACGAACTCGTCCTGGCCAACGAGCGCCTGAGCGACGCGCCCACCGTGGACGTCTCCGTCTCCCGCCGCATGGGCCTGTTCGTGGTCGCCCGGCTGGCCCACCGCCACGGCATCCGCGTCCAGCTCCGCCCCCACGGCGGCGGCGGCCTGACCGCCATGGTCCTGGTCCCCGAGTCGCTGCTCGGCGCCCAGCCCCCGGCCTACCCGGGAGGCGGCGCCGCCCCCCGCGAGGAGGCGTTCGCCTCGCCGGCCCCCGCCGCCCCGCCCGTGTCCTGGCCCGCCGGCGGCTACCAGCCCGGGCCCGGCCACCCGTCCTTCCCGTCGGGCGCCTACCCGTCCAGCCCCGGCGAGACCGCCGGCAGCTGGCCCTCGATGCCGCAGTGGCCCTCCGAAGCCGGCGGCTGGCCGTCCGAACCGCGCACCGCGAGCCCCTCCACGGGCGGCGGCTGGCCGTCCGAGCCGCGCGCCACCAGCGCCTCCGCCGGCACCGGCTACGACACCTCCGACGTGTGGGTCCCGGCCCGCAACACCGGCGGCGGCTCCTGGGGCGAGGGAACCGGCGGCGGCCTGCCCAAGCGCTCCGGCGCCGAGCAGCCGTCGAGCTGGAACACCGGCGAGAGCTCCTGGAGCGGCTTCGCCGGCGAGGGCGACACGGCCCAGCGCCCCCGCTACGACTTCCCCGAGACCGAGGCGGCCGCCACCGGCCCCATGCCGGCCGTCAAGCCCGCCTCCGCGGGCGACGAGTTCCTGCCGATCTTCGCCTCGGTCGAGTCGGCCTGGTTCGACCACGGCGACTCCGGCGCGAGCTGGGGTCCGTCGAAGGCCGACGCCGGATGGAGCGCGGCGGAGGCCGTCGTCGAGCCGGTGCGTGACGGCGCGACGGCGTCGGGCCTGCCCAAGCGGGTGCCCAAGGCCAACCTCGTCCCCGGCTCGGCCGACTCCGCCGCGGCGCCCAAGAACGTCGCCCCCATGCCGGCGGTCTCGCCGGACCGGGTGCGCAGCCGGCTGTCCAGCTTCCAGCAGGGCTTCCGGGCGGCCCGCGACGACATCAGCGAAGGCAAGACCTACTCATCTGGCCCCAGGCCCGTTGACAACAGGGAGGAGGGCGCATGAACGACTTCAGCCATGGAGCGCGCGGTGTCGACTGGCTGATCACCGACTTCGTCAACACCGTTCCCGGGGTCGCGCACGCGGTGGTCGTCTCGTCCGACGGTCTGCCACTGGCAGCCTCGGCGGGGTTCCCGCCGGACCGGGCCGACCAGCTCGCGGCCATCGCGTCGGGGCTGGTGAGCCTGACGCAGGGCGCGGCGCGGGTGTTCGAGGGCGGCGTGGTCAACCAGACCATCGTGGAGATGCAGCGGGGGC
>NZ_JABWGO010000028.1 GCF_013363995.1 Nonomuraea rhodomycinica
TGGTCAAGTCCTCGGCCTATTAGTACCGGTCAGCTCCACACGTTACCGCGCTTCCACCTCCGGCCTATCAACCCGGTCGTCTACCGGGAGCCTTACCCCCTCACAGGGTGGGAGACCTCATCTCAAGGCGAGCTTCCCGCTTAGATGCTTTCAGCGGTTATCCCTTCCGAACGTAGCCAACCAGCCATGCACCTGGCGGTACAACTGGCACACCAGAGGTTCGTCCGTCCCGGTCCTCTCGTACTAGGGACAGCCCCTTTCAAGTCTCCTACGCGCGCAGCGGATAGGGACCGAACTGTCTCGCGACGTTCTAAACCCAGCTCGCGTACCGCTTTAATGGGCGAACAGCCCAACCCTTGGGACCTACTCCAGCCCCAGGATGCGACGAGCCGACATCGAGGTGCCAAACCATCCCGTCGATATGGACTCTTGGGGAAGATCAGCCTGTTATCCCCGGGGTACCTTTTAGCCGTTGAGCGACACCGCTTCCACACGCCGATGCCGGATCACTAGTCCCAGCTTTCGCTCCTGCTCGACCCGTCAGTCTCACAGTCAAGCTCCCTTGTGCACTTACACTCAACACCTGATTGCCAACCAGGCTGAGGGAACCTTTGGGCGCCTCCGTTACCCTTTAGGAGGCAACCGCCCCAGTTAAACTACCCACCAGACACTGTCCCCGATCCGGATCACGGACCAGAGTTAGACGTTCAAAACGACCAGAGTGGTATTTCACCAATGACTCCACCCGAACTAGCGTCCGAGCTTCCCAGTCTCCCACCTATCCTACACAAGACGCTCCAAACGCCAATGTCAAGCTGTAGTGAAGGTCCCGGGGTCTTTCCGTCCTGCTGCGCGTAACGAGCATCTTTACTCGTAATGCAATTTCGCCGGGTCTGCGGTTGAGACAGCGGGGAAGTCGTTACGCCATTCGTGCAGGTCGGAACTTACCCGACAAGGAATTTCGCTACCTTAGGATGGTTATAGTTACCACCGCCGTTTACCGGCGCTTAAGTTCTCACCTTCGCATGATTGCTCACGCTAAGCGGTCCCCTTAACGTTCCGGCACCGGGCAGGCGTCAGTCCGTATACATCGTCTTACGACTTCGCACGGACCTGTGTTTTTAGTAAACAGTCGCTTCCCCCTGGCCACTGCGACCCCCACCAGCTTCGGAGGCACGCTCCTACACCGGCAGAGGTCCCCCTTCTCCCGAAGTTACGGGGGCAATTTGCCGAGTTCCTTAACCACAGTTCACCCGATCGCCTTGGTATTCTCTACCTGACCACCTGAGTCGGTTTAGGGTACGGGCCGCCACAACACTCGCTAGAGGCTTTTCTCGGCAGCATAGGATCATCCACTTCGCCACAATCGGCTCGGCATCACATCTCAGGATACACACGAGGCGGATTTGCCTACCTCGCTCCCTACATGCTTACCCCAGGACAACCATCGCCTGGGCTGGACTACCTTCCTGCGTCACCCCATCGCTTACCTACTACCCAATCAGGCCGAGCGTTCACTCTGACGGCCGTCCCGAAGGACAACCCGAGCTAAGGACTCTTAGTATCAAGGGGTTCGATATGGGCGCGTTGAAGCGGGTACGGGAATATCAACCCGTTGTCCATCGACTACGCCTGTCGGCCTCGCCTTAGGTCCCGACTTACCCTGGGCGGATTAGCCTGCCCCAGGAACCCTTGGTCATCCGGCGCGAGGGTTTCTCACCCTCGATTCGCTACTCATGCCTGCATTCTCACTCGCACAGCTTCCACGACTGGATCACTCCGCCGCTTCACCAGCTGCACGACGCTCCCCTACCCACCAACAAGAACAAGTCCTGTCAGTGCCACGACTTCGGCGGTGTACTTGAGCCCCGCTACATTGTCGGCGCAGAATCACTTGACCAGTGAGCTATTACGCACTCTTTCAAGGGTGGCTGCTTCTAAGCCAACCTCCTGGTTGTCTCTGCGACTCCACATCCTTTCCCACTTAGCACACGCTTAGGGGCCTTAGTCGGTGATCTGGGCTGTTTCCCTCTCGACTACGAAGCTTATCCCCCGCAGTCTCACTGCCACGCTCTCACTTACCGGCATTCGGAGTTTGGCTGACGTCAGTAACCTTGTCGGGCCCATCGGCCATCCAGTGCTCTACCTCCGGCAAGAAACACGCGACGCTGCACCTAAATGCATTTCGGGGAGAACCAGCTATCACGGAGTTTGATTGGCCTTTCACCCCTACACACAGGTCATCCCCCAGGTTTTCAACCCTGGTGGGTTCGGTCCTCCACCCAGTCTTACCTGAGCTTCAACCTGCCCATGCGTAGATCACTCCGCTTCGGGTCTACAGCATGCGACTCAAACGCCCTCTTCAGACTCGCTTTCGCTACGGCTCCCCCACACGGGTTAACCTCGCCACACACCATAACTCGCAGGCTCATTCTTCAAAAGGCACGCAGTCACATCACACACCAGCAAGCTGATGTAAGCTCCTACGGCTTGTAGGCACACGGTTTCAGGTACTATTTCACGACCCCTCACCGGGGCACTTTTCACCTTTCCCTCACGGTACTCGTGCACTATCGGTCATCAGGGAGTATTTAGGCTTACCAGGTGGTCCTGGCAGATTCACACAGGATTCCTCGAGCCCCGTGCTACTCGGGAACACCTCAAGAAGTCCATCCGATTTCGCCTACCCGGCTCTCACGGTCTACGGCGCCCCTTCCCAGAGGCTTCAACTATCGGAAGGATTTATAACTCCTTGAAGAAGCGGCAGCTCCTTCCAGAGGGTCCCACGACCCCGAACATGCAACGCCTGCCGGCTATCACACACGCCCGGTTTAGCCTCATCCGCTTTCGCTCACCACTACTCACGGAATCACATATTGTTTTCTCTTCCTACGGGTACTGAGATGTTTCACTTCCCCGCGTTACCACCAACCGCCCTATACATTCAGGCGGAGGCAACACCACATGACTGGTGCTGGGTTTCCCCATTCGGACATCCCCGGATCAACGTCTGGTTGGCGACTCCCCGAGGCTTAACGCAGCCTCCCACGTCCTTCATCGGCTCCTGATGCCAAGGCATCCACCGTGTGCCCTAAAAAACTTGGCCACAAAGATGCTCGCGTCCACTATGCAAATCTCAAACAACAAACAGCAACCAACCAGCCACAACGTTTCCCGATGTTCTGTGATGGCCCTGTATGAGGTCCACAGACTCGAAAGCCCGTTTCCTCAGGACCCAACAGTGTGTTCGACACCCCGCAACCCTCAAACCGTCGTTCCCACTCCCCTCACGGGGCGGTACTTGCCGGCCGACGATCACGCCATGCCGAGTAGCCAGTGCTCCACTAATGAGCCGTCACGCACCAGACGTTCGCTGATGACCGTGACATGGACCAAGAGGCGTGAACCTACTGGTCAGTGCTCCTTAGAAAGGAGGTGATCCAGCCGCACCTTCCGGTACGGCTACCTTGTTACGACTTCGTCCCAATCGCCAGCCCCACCTTCGACCGCTCCCCCCCTTGCGGGTTGGGCCACGGGCTTCGGGTGTTGCCGACTTTCGTGACGTGACGGGCGGTGTGTACAAGGCCCGGGAACGTATTCACCGCAGCGTTGCTGATCTGCGATTACTAGCGACTCCGACTTCATGGGGTCGAGTTGCAGACCCCAATCCGAACTGAGACCGGCTTTTAGGGATTCGCTCCGCCTCACGGCTTAGCAGCCCTCTGTACCGGCCATTGTAGCATGTTTGCAGCCCAAGACATAAGGGGCATGATGACTTGACGTCATCCCCACCTTCCTCCGAGTTGACCCCGGCAGTCCCCCATGAGTCCCCAGCACCGGTAAACCGGCCTGCTGGCAACATGGAGCAAGGGTTGCGCTCGTTGCGGGACTTAACCCAACATCTCACGACACGAGCTGACGACAGCCATGCACCACCTGTCACCCAGTCCGAAGAGGGCTCTGTCTCCAGAGCTTTCCGGGTGATGTCAAACCTTGGTAAGGTTCTTCGCGTTGCGTCGAATTAAGCAACATGCTCCGCCGCTTGTGCGGGCCCCCGTCAATTCCTTTGAGTTTTAGCCTTGCGGCCGTACTCCCCAGGCGGGGCGCTTAATGCGTTAGCTCCGGCACGGAACCCGTGGAAGGGTCCCACACCTAGCGCCCAACGTTTACAGCGTGGACTACCAGGGTATCTAATCCTGTTCGCTCCCCACGCTTTCGCTCCTCAGCGTCAGGTAAGGCCCAGCAAGCCGCCTTCGCCACCGGTGTTCCTCCTGATATCTGCGCATTTCACCGCTACACCAGGAATTCCGCTTGCCCCTACCTACCTCTAGCCGGCCCGTATCCACCGCAGACCCGCAGTTAAGCTGCGGGCTTTCACGGCAGACGCGACCAGCCACCTACGAGCTCTTTACGCCCAATAATTCCGGACAACGCTTGCGCCCTACGTATTACCGCGGCTGCTGGCACGTAGTTAGCCGGCGCTTCTTCTGCAGGTACACGTCAACTTCGTCCCTGCTGAAAGAGGTTTACAACCCGAAGGCCGTCATCCCCCACGCGGCGTCGCTGCGTCAGGCTTCCGCCCATTGCGCAATATTCCCCACTGCTGCCTCCCGTAGGAGTCTGGGCCGTGTCTCAGTCCCAGTGTGGCCGGTCGCCCTCTCAGGCCGGCTACCCGTCGTCGCCTTGGTAGGCCACTACCCCACCAACAAGCTGATAGGCCGCGAGCCCATCCCCGACCGAAAAAACTTTCCACGTTCATGTCATGCGACAGAACGTCGTATCCGGTATTAGACCCAGTTTCCCGGGCTTATCCCAGAGTCAGGGGCAGGTTGCTCACGTGTTACTCACCCGTTCGCCGCTCGAGTACCCCGAAGGGCCTTTCCGCTCGACTTGCATGTGTTAAGCACGCCGCCAGCGTTCGTCCTGAGCCAGGATCAAACTCTCCATTAAAGGTCTGATCTCTAACTTAAAAGGAATCCGTCACCGGCTTTCGCCGATATGACGGGGTCATGCATTGTTCATGCACTGGCTTTTAACACACTGTTGAGTTCTCAAGAAACGGACGCGT
>NZ_JABWGO010000029.1 GCF_013363995.1 Nonomuraea rhodomycinica
CGCATCTCGATGGACATGCCGTCGCTGGAGAGCACCTCGACGTTGAGGCACAGCGACTGCATCTCCTTGATGAGGACCTTGAAGGACTCGGGGATGCCGGGCTCGGGAATGTTCTCGCCCTTGACGATGGCCTCGTAGACCTTCACGCGGCCGAGGACGTCGTCGGACTTGATGGTCAGCAGCTCCTGCAGGGCGTAGGCGGCGCCGTAGGCCTCCAGCGCCCACACCTCCATCTCACCGAAGCGCTGGCCGCCGAACTGGGCCTTACCGCCGAGCGGCTGCTGGGTGATCATGGAGTACGGGCCGGTCGACCGGGCGTGGATCTTGTCGTCGACCAGGTGCAGCAGCTTGAGGATGTAGATGTAGCCGACCGAGATCGGGTACGGGAACGGCTCGCCGGAGCGGCCGTCGAAGAGGCGGGCCTTGCCGCTCTCCTGGACCATCCGGTCACCGTCGCGGTTGGGGATGGTGCTGCCGAGGAGACCGACGATCTCCTCCTCGTGGGCGCCGTCGAAGACCGGGGTGGCCATGTTGGTGCGCGGCTCGACCTGGGCGAAGCCCTTGTCGCGCAGCCGCTCGGCCCAGGCCTCCTGGATGCCGGAGATGTCCCAGCCGCGTGCGGCGATCCAGCCGAGGTGGGTCTCCAGCACCTGGCCGACGTTCATCCGGCCGGGCACGCCCAGCGGGTTGAGGATGATGTCGACCGGCGTGCCGTCCTCCAGGAACGGCATGTCCTCCACCGGCAGGATCTTGGAGATGACGCCCTTGTTGCCGTGCCGGCCGGCCAGCTTGTCACCGTCGGTGATCTTACGCTTCTGCGCCACGTACACGCGCACCAGCTCGTTGACCCCCGGCGGCAGCTCGTCGCCCTCCTCACGGGAGAACACCCGAACCCCGATGACCTTGCCCTGCTCGCCGTGCGGCACCTTCAGCGAGGTGTCACGCACCTCACGCGCCTTCTCACCGAAGATCGCGCGCAGCAGCCGCTCCTCCGGCGTCAGCTCGGTCTCGCCCTTCGGGGTGACCTTGCCGACCAGGATGTCGCCGGGCACGACCTCGGCGCCGATGCGGATGATGCCCCGCTCGTCGAGGTCGGCCAGCACCTCCTCCGACACGTTGGGGATGTCGCGGGTGATCTCCTCCGGGCCCAGCTTGGTGTCGCGGGCGTCGACCTCGTGCTCCTCGATGTGGATCGAGGACAGCACGTCGTCCTGCACCAGCCGCTGGGACAGGATGATCGCGTCTTCGTAGTTGTGACCCTCCCACGGCATGAACGCCACCAGGAGGTTCTTGCCCAGCGCCATCTCACCGTTGTCGGTGCACGGGCCGTCGGCGATGACCTGGTTGACCTCGACCCGGTCGCCCTCGGCCACGATCGGCTTCTGGTTGAAGCTGGTGCCCTGGTTGGAGCGCTTGAACTTGGCGACACGGTAGGTGGTGCGGGTGCCGTCGTCGTTCATGACCGTGATGTAGTCGGCGGAGACCTCCTCGACCACACCGGCCTTCTCCGCGCTGATCACGTCACCGGCGTCGGTCGCGGCACGGTACTCCATGCCGGTGCCGACCAGCGGCGCCTCGCTCTTGAGCAGCGGCACCGACTGGCGCTGCATGTTGGAGCCCATGAGCGCGCGGTTGGCGTCGTCGTGCTCCAGGAACGGGATCATCGCGGTGGCCACCGACACCATCTGGCGCGGCGACACGTCGATGTAGTCGACCTCCTCGGCACGGGCCAGTTCGGTCTCACCGCCCTTGGTGCGGACCAGGACGCGGGCCTCGGCGAAGGAGCCGTCGGGGTTCAGCGCCGTGTTGGCCTGCGCCTTGACGTAGCGGTCCTCCTCGTCGGC
>NZ_JABWGO010000002.1 GCF_013363995.1 Nonomuraea rhodomycinica
TCGTCAAGGGCGAGAACATTCCCGAGCCCGGCATCCCCGAGTCCTTCAAGGTCCTCATCAAGGAGATGCAGTCGCTGTGCCTCAACGTCGAGGTGCTCTCCAGCGACGGCATGTCCATCGAGATGCGTGACACCGACGAGGACGTCTTCCGCGCGGCGGAGGAGCTCGGTATCGACCTGTCCCGGCGTGAGCCGAGCAGCGTGGAAGAAGTCTGAGGGGGAGATCGCACACAATGCTAGACGTCAACTTCTTCGACGAGCTCAGGATCGGCCTCGCGACGGCCGACGACATCCGTCAGTGGTCGCACGGCGAGGTCAAGAAGCCGGAGACCATCAACTACCGGACCCTCAAGCCGGAGAAGGACGGGCTCTTCTGCGAGAAGATCTTCGGTCCGACCCGCGACTGGGAGTGCTACTGCGGCAAGTACAAGCGCGTCCGGTTCAAGGGCATCATCTGTGAGCGCTGCGGCGTCGAGGTGACCCGGGCCAAGGTGCGCCGTGAGCGGATGGGCCACATCGAGCTGGCCGCCCCGGTCACGCACATCTGGTACTTCAAGGGCGTCCCGTCCCGCCTCGGCTACCTGCTCGACCTCGCCCCGAAGGACCTGGAGAAGGTCATCTACTTCGCGGCGTACATGATCACGCATGTCGACACCGAGATGCGTGAGCGTGACCTGCCCTCGCTGGAGGCGAAGATCTCCGTCGAGCGGCAGCACATCGAGCAGCGCCGTGACGCCGACGTCGAGGCCCGGCAGAAGAAGCTCGAGACCGACCTGGCCGAGCTGGAGGCCGCCGGCGCCAAGGGCGACCAGCGCCGCAAGGTCCGCGAGGGCGCCGAGCGCGAGATGCGCCAGCTGCGCGACCGGGCCCAGCGCGAGCTGGACCGCCTGGACGAGGTCTGGAGCCGCTTCAAGAACCTCAAGGTCCAGGACCTCGAGGGCGACGAGCTGCTCTACCGCGAGATGCGCGACCGCTTCGGCCGCTACTTCAAGGGCGGCATGGGCGCGCAGGCGATCCAGGACCGCCTGATCAGCTTCGACCTCGACGCCGAGGCCGAGAACCTGCGCGAGACGATCCGCAGCGGCAAGGGCCAGAAGAAGGCCCGCGCCCTCAAGCGGCTCAAGGTCGTGTCGGCGTTCCTCAACACCACCAACTCGCCGCGCGGCATGGTGCTCGACTGCATCCCGGTCATCCCGCCGGACCTGCGGCCGATGGTGCAGCTCGACGGTGGCCGGTTCGCGACCTCCGACCTCAACGACCTGTACCGCCGGGTCATCAACCGCAACAACCGCCTCAAGCGTCTGCTCGACCTCGGCGCGCCCGAGATCATCGTGAACAACGAGAAGCGGATGCTCCAGGAGGCCGTCGACGCGCTGTTCGACAACGGCCGTCGCGGTCGCCCGGTCACCGGTCCCGGCAACCGTCCGCTGAAGTCCCTCAGCGACATGCTGAAGGGCAAGCAGGGCCGCTTCCGCCAGAACCTGCTGGGCAAGCGAGTCGACTACTCCGGCCGTTCGGTCATCGTCGTCGGCCCGCAGCTCAAGCTGCACCAGTGCGGCCTGCCCAAGCAGATGGCGCTGGAGCTGTTCAAGCCGTTCGTGATGAAGCGGCTCGTGGACCTCAACCACGCGCAGAACATCAAGTCGGCCAAGCGGATGGTCGAGCGCGCCCGCCCCGTGGTGTGGGACGTGCTCGAAGAGGTCATCACCGAGCACCCCGTGCTGCTCAACCGCGCTCCGACGCTGCACCGCCTGGGCATCCAGGCGTTCGAGCCGCAGCTGGTCGAGGGCAAGGCCATCCAGATCCACCCGCTCGTCTGCACCGCGTTCAACGCGGACTTCGACGGCGACCAGATGGCCGTGCACCTGCCGCTGTCGGCCGAGGCCCAGGCCGAGGCGCGCATCCTGATGCTCTCGACCAACAACATCCTCAAGCCGGCCGACGGCAAGCCCGTGACGATGCCCACGCAGGACATGGTCATCGGCCTCTACTGGCTGACCACCCAGAAGGAGGGCGCGACCGGCGAGGGCCGTGTGTTCGGCTCGATCGCCGAGGCGCAGATGGCCTTCGACCGCCGCGAGCTGGAGATCCAGGCGAAGATCCAGATCCGGCTGAAGGACGTCCTGCCGCCGCGCGACTGGGTCGCGCCGGAGGGCTGGGAGCAGGGTGACCCGATCCGCCTGGAGACGACGTTCGGCCGGTGCCTGTTCAACCAGACGCTGCCGGCGAGCTACCCGTTCGTCAACTTCCAGGTCGGCAAGAAGCAGCTGTCCACGATCGTGAACGAGCTGGCCGAGACCTACCCCAAGGTCGAGGTCGCCAACTCGCTCGACGCGCTCAAGGACGCCGGCTTCCGCTGGGCGACCCGTTCCGGTGTCACGATCGCCATCGACGACGTCGTCGCGCCGCCGAACAAGTCCGAGATCATGGAGAACTACGAGCGCCGCGCCGACAAGGTGCAGCGTGAGTACGAGCGTGGTCTGATCACCGACGAGGAGCGCCGTCAGGAGCTCATCGAGATCTGGACGCACGCGACGGCCGACGTCGAGACCGACATGGTCAACGCCTTCCCGGCGACCAACCCGGTCTGGATGATGGTCAACTCCGGCGCCCGAGGCAACAAGATGCAGGTGCGTCAGATCGCCGGCATCCGCGGCCTGGTGTCCAACACCAAGGGTGAGACGATCCCGCGGCCCATCAAGGCCTCGTTCCGCGAGGGCCTGTCGGTGCTGGAGTACTTCATCTCCACCCACGGACAGCGCAAGGGTCTGGCCGACACCGCTCTGCGGACCGCCGACTCGGGTTACCTGACCCGTCGTCTGGTGGACGTGGCGCAGGACGTCATCGTGCGTGAGATCGACTGCGGCACCGACCGCGCGGTCCCGCTGCACGTCGGCGAGCGCGACGCGTCGGGCAACCTGGTCAAGGCCGAGAACGCCGAGTCCAACGTGCACGGCCGCATCCTGGCCGAGGACGTCGTGGTCGACGGCAAGGTCATCGCGGCCGAGGGCGTGGACATCAACGACACCCACGTGACCGCGCTGGTCGCGGCGGGCATCGAGACCGTCCGCACCCGCAGCGCGCTGGTCTGCGAGGCGAAGATCGGTGTCTGCGCGACCTGCTACGGCCGCTCGCTGGCCACCGGCAAGCTCGTGGACGTCGGCGAGGCGGTCGGCATCATCGCCGCCCAGTCGATCGGTGAGCCGGGCACGCAGCTGACGATGCGTACCTTCCACACCGGTGGTGTGGCCGGTGCCGACATCACCCACGGTCTGCCCCGAGTCCAGGAGCTGTTCGAGGCGCGCATCCCCAAGGGTGTCGCCCCGATCTCCGAGGCGGAGGGCCGGGTCCGCATCGACGAGACCGACAAGGCCAGGAAGATCATCATCACGCCGGACGACGGCTCCGAGGAGATCTCCTACCCGGTCTCGATGCGCTCGCGCCTGCTCATCTCCGAGGGCCAGCACGTCAGCGTCGGCCAGCAGCTGGTCGCCGGTGCCGTCAACCCCAACGAGGTGCTGCGCATCCTCGGCCCGCGCGCCGTGCAGCTGCACCTGGTGGCGGAGGTCCAGCAGGTCTACCGGTCGCAGGGTGTGTCGATCCACGACAAGCACATCGAGATCATCGTGCGGCAGATGCTCAAGCGCGTGAACGTGCTGGAGTCCGGTGACACCGACCTGCTGCCCGGCGAGCTCGTGGAGCGGCCGCGCTTCGAGCAGATGAACCGCGAGACGGTGGCGGAGGGCGGCTCGCCGGCCGCCGGCCGTCCGGTGCTCATGGGCATCACGAAGGCGTCGCTGGCCACCGAGTCGTGGCTGTCGGCGGCCTCCTTCCAGGAGACCACCAGGGTCCTGACGGACGCGGCGATCCACGCCAAGTCCGACTCGCTCCTGGGCCTGAAGGAGAACGTCATCATCGGTAAGCTCATCCCGGCCGGTACGGGCATGCCCCAGTACCGCAACATCCGGGTCGAGCCGACCGAGGAGGCCAAGGCCGCCATGTACACCGTGGGCGGCTACGACGGCTCCGCGGCCGACTACACCTTCGGCACCGGCAGCGGCGAGGCCGTGCCCCTGGAGGAGTACGACTTCGGCCAGTACAACCGGTAGTTCGGGACCCGTCCCGTACGTGACGCGCCCGGGCGCCTCCGCTGGAGGCCCCGGGCGCGTCCCGTTTCTCATCGGTCGTGTCGCCGCCGCTCACGCCCCCGCGGGAAGGGACGGCGAGCACCACGCCGGCCGGCGGCCTACCGGCGCGGGGTGAAGGACAGCAGGTCGCCCGGCTGGCAGCCGAGCACCTCGCAGATCCTGGCCAGGGTCGAGAAGCGGATCGCCTTGGCTCGGTTGTTCTTGAGGATCGACAGGTTCACGTTCGTGATGCCGACCCGCTCGGCCAGCTCGACGAGCGTCATGCCGCGCTCTTCGAGCAGCCGGTCCAGGTGGACCTCGATGGTCTGCTCGGAGCTGTCGGCGGGTGGCATCAGACGGTTCCTTCGAGTTCCTCACGCATGGACGCGCCGACGCGGACGACCCGCGCCATGACGACGAGGCCGATCCCGGCGACCAGGAAGGCCCAGGGGACGCTGCAGCTGTGCAGGGCGTGCTCCCAGGGCCGCCTGAGGGCGGTGGCCACCATCGACGCGGCCAGGCCGGTCTCGGCGATCGCGGTGTAGAGCGACGACACGAGCGTACCGGCGGCCAGGAAGAGACCGAGGAACCGCAGCCGGGCGACGACCGCCACGTCGAACCCGCCCTCGCGCCGGGCCCGGCTGATCAGCCGTTCGAGCAGGACGAGCCCGGCCAGCAGCACGGCGGGGGTGGCGAAGCGGGAGCTCTGGTAGAGCAACTGGGCCGCGAAGCCGGAGTCGTCCCTGCAGAGGCTCGGGATCGGCTCGTTCACCTCGGCGCCCTGCGCGAGCGGGTACATGAACGGCCTGGACGGCACCGCGATGCTCGCGTCGAAGGCGGCGCGCAGCTTCGGGTCCTCGGCCATGTTGCCCGGCACGCTGAGGAGGCCGGGCGCGGTCGCGCACACCAGACTCCGGTCGCCGAGACTGCCGAAGGCGTTCACGCCGCCTGTCACGGCCGTGCGGCCGATCTCGTACGCCGTCACGGCGGCGAGGAGCGCGAGCAGGACGCGCACCGTGATCGCGGTCCACCTCAGTGAGGAGGTGTGGGGGGAACCCATGGAAGGCACTCCATATCGTTGGTCGATACTATCGAAGAACGATAGTATCGACTTTCGATATGCAATCAAGGGGTTTCGGTCACCGATGTGACGGGAAGCACGGCGAAGCGCCGCGCGGGCCGGATATCATAGGCGCGGAGCAGTAGTAGTCCCGGGCCTTGATGAACGGCCTCTGCGATCCGGAGTGGCGAGCCTTGTCCGCTTTGCCGCGCCGCTTTGACGTGTCGCAGCGACCTAGGTAGTCTTGAGCATCGTGCCCGTTACTATGCGGGCTCTCGACCGTGCGCTCATTTTGGGAGCGCGGGACGGCTTCCTGGCTCGTAACCCACGCGGATGTGTCTGTGCGAACAGCGCGACACGCCCGAGCGCGGGGGCGCGGGGGGAGGCACGAACAGCAGGTCATGACACCGGCAGTACCTGCGATTCGCACAATTGACGTAACACCGGCCAAGGCACGAACGGAGTGGCAGTGCCCACTATTCAGCAGTTGGTCCGCAAGGGCCGGCAGGACAAGGTCTCAAAGACCAAGACTCCTGCCCTCAAGGGGAGTCCGCAGCGCCGCGGCGTGTGCCAGCGCGTCTACACCACGACTCCGAAGAAGCCCAACTCGGCACTGCGCAAGGTGGCCCGTGTTCGGCTCACCAACGGCATCGAGGTCACGGCCTACATCCCCGGTGTGGGTCACAACCTGCAGGAGCACTCCATCGTGCTCGTGCGTGGCGGTCGTGTGAAGGACCTGCCGGGTGTTCGCTACAAGATCATCCGTGGTTCGCTCGACACCCAGGGTGTCCGCAACCGCAAGCAGGCCCGTAGCCGCTACGGCGCGAAGAAGGAGAAGAGCTAACAATGCCTCGCAAGGGTTCTCCTGGCCGTCGTCAGCTCATGGCTGACCCGGTTTACAGCTCGCCGCTGGTCACCGCCCTGATCAACAAGGTGCTTCTGGACGGCAAGCGCTCCATCGCGCAGTCGATCGTCTACGGCGCCCTCGAGGGCTGCAGGGACAAGACGGGCAACGACCCGGTCGTCACCCTCAAGCGCGCGCTTGACAACGTCAAGCCGACCCTCGAGGTCCGCAGCCGCCGCGTCGGTGGCGCGACCTACCAGGTGCCGGTCGAGGTGCGCGCCGCGCGCAGCACCACCCTGGCCCTGCGCTGGCTGGTGCAGTACTCCCGCGCCCGCCGCGAGAAGACCATGACCGAGCGCCTCATGAACGAGCTCCTCGACGCCAGCAACGGCCTCGGGGCGAGCGTGAAGAAGCGCGAGGACACCCACAAGATGGCCGAGTCCAACAAGGCCTTCGCCCACTACCGCTGGTAACCCCGGCGGGTTCGACGAGACGACGAGGACGCGAGAGAAGTGGCCACCACGACCGCTCTTGACCTGGCCAAGGTCCGCAACATCGGGATCATGGCCCATATCGACGCGGGCAAGACCACCACGACCGAGCGCATCCTGTTCTACACCGGCATCAACTACAAGATCGGTGAAGTCCACGAAGGCGCTGCCACGATGGACTGGATGGAGCAGGAGCAGGAGCGCGGCATCACGATCACGTCTGCCGCGACGACCTGCGAGTGGCTCGGTCACACCATCAACATCATCGACACCCCGGGTCACGTCGACTTCACCATCGAGGTGGAGCGTTCGCTCCGCGTCCTCGACGGCGCGGTCGCCGTGTTCGACGGTGTCGCTGGCGTTGAGCCGCAGTCGGAGACGGTGTGGCGCCAGGCTGACCGCTATGACGTCCCCCGCATCTGCTTCGTGAACAAGATGGACCGGGTCGGCGCGGAGTTCCACCGCTGCGTCGACATGATGGTCAACCGCCTGGGCGCCACCCCGGCGGTCATCCAGCTGCCGTGGGGCGTTGAGGCCGACTTCAAGGGCGTCATCGACCTCATCAGGATGAAGGGCCTCATCTGGAGCGCCGAGGCGGCCAAGGGCGAGATGTACGACACCGTCGACATCCCGGCCGACCACGCCGACGTCGCTCGTGAGTGGCGCGACAAGCTGATCGAGACCGTCGCCGAGAACGACGACGAGCTGATGGAGCTCTTCCTCGAGGGCACCGAGCCCACCGAGGAGCAGCTGATCGCGGCCATCCGCCGCGCCACGCTGAGCAGCGCCATCAACCCGGTCCTGTGCGGCACCGCGTTCAAGAACAAGGGCGTGCAGCCCCTGCTCGACGCGATCGTCGCCTACCTCCCGGCGCCGACCGACATCCCGGCCTTCAAGGGCCACGCGGTCGGCAACGAGGAGAAGGTGATCGAGCGTCACGCGGACCCGAGCGAGCCGTTCTCCGCTCTGGCCTTCAAGATCGCCAGCGACCCGCACCTGGGCAAGATCACCTACATCCGCATCTACTCGGGCACGCTCGAGGCCGGTTCACAGGTCGTCAACTCTGTGAAGGGCAAGAAGGAGCGGATCGGCAAGATCTACCAGATGCACGCCAACAAGCGCGAGGAGCGCCCGACGGCGATCGCCGGCCAGATCGTCGCGGTCATGGGTCTGAAGGACACCACGACCGGCGACACCCTGTCCGACCCGTCGAACCAGGTCGTGCTCGAGTCGATGACGTTCCCGGCTCCGGTCATCAACGTCGCCATCGAGCCCAAGACCAAGGGCGACCAGGAGAAGCTGTCGACCGCGATCCAGCGGCTGGCCGAGGAGGACCCGTCCTTCCAGGTCCGTCGTGACGAGGAGACCGGCCAGACCGTCATCTGGGGCATGGGCGAGCTGCACCTCGAGATCCTCGTCGACCGCATGCGGCGCGAGTTCAAGGTCGAGGCCAACGTCGGCCGCCCGCAGGTGGCCTACCGCGAGACCATCCGCCGCAAGGTGGAGAAGATCGACTACACCCACAAGAAGCAGACCGGTGGTTCCGGTCAGTTCGCGCGGGTCATCATCGATCTGGAGCCGCTGGGCGAGGGCAACGACGGTTACGAGTTCGAGAACAAGGTCACCGGTGGCCGCGTTCCGCGGGAGTACATCCCGTCGGTCGACGCGGGCGCCCAGGAGGCCGCGGAGTTCGGCGTGCTGGCCGGCTACCCGATGGTGGGCGTGAAGGTGACGCTCACCGACGGTGCCGCGCACGACGTCGACTCCTCGGAAATGGCGTTCAAGATCGCCGGCTCGATGGCCTTCAAGGAGGCCGCGCGCAAGGCTGACGCCGTGCTTCTCGAGCCGATGATGGCCGTCGAGGTCACCACGCCCGAGGACTACATGGGTGACGTCATCGGTGACCTCAACGGTCGCCGCGGGCAGATCCAGGCGATGGACGAGCGGGCCGGCGCCCGCGTCGTCCAGGCGCTCGTACCGCTGTCTGAGATGTTCGGCTACGTTGGTGACCTGCGTAGCAAGACGCAGGGGCGCGCGAGCTACAGCATGCAGTTCGACTCCTACGCGGAGGTGCCTCCGGGCATCGCCAAGGAGATCGTCGCGAAGGCCCGGGGCGAATAGTCCCGGGACCCCACGAGGCGGGGCGCCGGCTTGCCGGCGCCCGGCCGTCGAGGAGGCCACGGCCTCTGGTGGGGTGGTACGCCGCCCCACCGCCTAGGGGTTCGGGAAGTCCCGGGCCCGTGTGTGCAGACGAAAGTCACAGATTCTCAAGGAGAGAACCAGTGGGCAAGGCCAAGTTCGAGCGGAACAAGCCGCACATGAACATCGGCACCATTGGGCATATCGACCACGGTAAGACCACGCTGACCGCGGCGATCACCAAGGTGCTCCACGACCGTTACCCCGAGCTGAACCAGGCCACGCCGTTCGACAAGATCGACAAGGCGCCCGAGGAGAAGGCCCGCGGCATTACGATCTCCATCGCGCACGTCGAGTACCAGACCGAGAAGCGCCACTACGCCCACGTGGACTGCCCCGGTCACGCCGACTACGTGAAGAACATGATCACCGGTGCCGCTCAGATGGACGGCGCCATCCTGGTGGTCGCCGCCACCGACGGCCCGATGCCGCAGACGAAGGAGCACGTCCTCCTGGCCCGCCAGGTCGGCGTCCCCTACATCGTCGTGGCCCTCAACAAGGCCGACATGGTGGACGACGAGGAGATCCTGGAGCTCGTCGAGCTCGAGGTCCGCGAGCTCCTCTCCGCCCAGGAGTTCCCCGGCGACGACCTGCCGGTCGTCCGCGTCTCCGCGCTCAAGGCTCTTGAGGGCGACGAGAAGTGGGCCGACAGCATCATCGAGCTGATGAACGCCGTCGACGAGAACGTGCCCGAGCCGCCGCGTGAGACGGACAAGCCGTTCCTCATGCCGGTCGAGGACGTCTTCTCGATCACCGGTCGCGGCACCGTCGTCACCGGCCGTATCGAGCGCGGTGTCGTCAAGGTCAACGAGCAGGTCGACATCATCGGCATCAAGCCGGAGAAGACCACGACCACCGTCACCAGCATCGAGATGTTCAACAAGATGCTCGACGAGGGTCACGCGGGTGACAACGCCGCCCTGCTGCTCCGCGGCATCAAGCGCGACGAGGTCGAGCGCGGCCAGTGCATCATCAAGCCGGGCACGACCACCCCGCACACCGAGTTCGAGGGCCAGGTCTACATCCTGTCCAAGGACGAGGGCGGCCGCCACACGCCGTTCTTCAACAACTACCGCCCGCAGTTCTACTTCCGTACGACTGACGTGACCGGTGTCGTGCACCTCCCCGAGGGCACCGAGATGGTCATGCCGGGCGACAACACCGAGATGCGCGTTGAGCTGATCCAGCCCATCGCCATGGAGGAAGGCCTCAAGTTCGCGATCCGTGAGGGTGGCCGCACCGTCGGCGCCGGTCGGGTCACGAAGATCATCAAGTAGTTCGATCGCGGGGCGGCGGTCGGCCCCCACGTCGGGGCCGACCGCCGCACCACGACCAGGGCAGGAGCCGTACGGCTCCCGTCCGCCCCCCACGCAAGCCGTGATCTCGCAGTTCCTTCGGCAGTGACCGAAGTAACTGCCGGATCACGGAAGAATCGGCAGATCATCTGCGTCTGTCACGTGGGGCTTCGCGGGTTCAGGCCCGCAGCAATCAGCGGCCGCCGGCCGCACGATACTTTTTCAGACGACAGCGAAGGACACCGAGGCCACTATGGCGGGACAGAAGATCCGCATTCGGCTCAAGGCCTATGACCACGAGGTCATCGACGTTTCGGCCAAGAAGATCGTCGAGACGGTGACGCGGACTGGCGCGAAGGTCGCGGGCCCGGTGCCGCTGCCGACCGAGAAGAACGTGTACTGCGTCATCCGCTCGCCGCACAAGTACAAGGACAGCCGCGAGCACTTCGAGATGCGCACGCACAAGCGGCTGATTGACATCATCGACCCGACGCCCAAGACCGTCGACTCGCTCATGCGGCTCGACCTCCCCGCGGGCGTCGACATTTCGATCAAGCTCTGAGGGATCACACTGACATGGCTAAGACGATCAAGGGCGTCCTGGGCAAGAAGCTCGGCATGACCCAGGTCTTCGACGCGGACAACCGGCTCGTACCGGTGACCGTGGTCGAGGCCGGTCCGTGTGTGGTGACCCGCGTCCGCACCGTGGAGAAGGACGGCTACTCCGCCGTCCAGCTCGGCTTCGGGCAGGTCGACCCCCGGAAGGTCAACAAGCCGCTCGGCGACTACCTGCGCAAGCACGACATCACCCCGCGCCGTTACTTCGCGGAGATCCGCACCGACGACGCGAGCGACTA
Organism: Nonomuraea rhodomycinica; assembly: GCF_013363995.1. GTDB lineage: Bacteria > Actinomycetota > Actinomycetes > Streptosporangiales > Streptosporangiaceae > Nonomuraea > Nonomuraea rhodomycinica. The sequence goes on from NZ_JABWGO010000002.1 coordinate 10,873, forward strand.
CACCCTGGGCCAGGAGCTGCTGGCCGACACCTTCGAGGCCGGCCAGTTCGTCGACGTGACGGGCAAGAGCAAGGGCAAGGGCTTCGCCGGTGTCATGAAGCGGCACGGCTTCGGTGGTCTGGGCGCGTCGCACGGTACGCAGCGCAAGCACCGCTCGCCGGGTTCCATCGGTGGCTGCGCCACCCCGGGCCGCGTGTTCAAGGGTCTGCGCATGGCTGGTCGGATGGGTAACGTCCGCACCACTGTGCAGAGCCTGAAGGTTCACGCCGTCGACGCCGAGAAGGGGCTCATCCTCATCAAGGGTGCGATCCCCGGCGCCAACGGCAGCCTCGTCCTCGTCCGCACCGCTGCCAAGAAGGGGGCTGCCAAGTGACCAGCATTGACGTCCTCGACGCCAGCGGAGCCAAGACGGGCACCGTCGACCTGCCGGAGGACATCTTCGGCGCCAAGGTCAACATTCCTCTGATCCACCAGGTGGTCGTGGCTCAGCTCGCCGCTCGCCGGCAGGGCACCCACAAGGCCAAGACCCGTGGTGAGGTCAGCGGCGGCGGCAAGAAGCCGTACCGCCAGAAGGGCACCGGCCGCGCCCGTCAGGGCTCGACCCGTGCTCCGCAGTTCGCCGGCGGTGGCGTCGTCCACGGCCCGGTGCCGCGCGACTACTCGCAGCGCACGCCCAAGAAGATGAAGGTCGCCGCCCTGCGTGGCGCCCTGTCCGACCGGGCCGGCGGCGGTCGCGTGCACGTGGTGAGCGGTCTGGTCGAGGGCGAGACGCCCAAGACCAAGGCGGCCCTGCAGGCCCTGCGCAAGATCACCCAGGCCCGTAGCGTGCTCGTCGTGGTCGACGAGGCCGACGAGCGCACCTGGCTGAGCCTGCGCAACGCCCCGGAGGTCCACCTGCTGGACGCCGGGCAGCTCAACACCTACGACGTGCTCGTCCACGACGACGTGGTCTTCACCCGTGAGGCCTACGACCAGGTCGTGGCGCGGCTGTCGGCTCAGAGCGAGAAGGAAGACGCCTGATGGAGAAGATCGCCGACCCGCGCGACGTCATCATCAAGCCGGTCGTCTCCGAGAAGAGCTACGGCCTGATCGATGAGAACAACAAGTACACGTTCCTGGTGAAGAAGACCGCGAACAAGACCCAGGTCAAGATCGCCGTCGAGCAGATCTTCGGGGTCAAGGTCACCAACGTGAACACGATCAACCGGCAGGGCAAGCGCAAGCGCACCCGCACCGGTTACGGCAAGCGTCCCGACACCAAGCGCGCGATCGTGAGCCTGGTCGAGGGCGATCGGATCGACATCTTCGGTCAGATCGGCTAGCAGCCACAGAAAGAGAGCGGGCCGGGAGGCCCGTGAGGGGATCGAGACCGTCGCACCTCGGTGCGGCGGGCTCACCCATGTAACCGACGAAGGATGAACGAAAAAGATGGGCATCCGTAAGTACAAGCCGACGACTCCGGGTCGCCGCGGCTCGAGTGTCTCGGACTTCTCCGAGATCACGCGCAGCACGCCCGAGAAGTCGCTGCTTGCGCCCCTTCACAACAAGGGCGGCCGCAACGTACACGGCCGGGTCACCGCGCGCCACCAGGGCGGCGGTCACAAGCGCGCCTACCGGATCATCGACTTCCGGAGGCATGACAAGGACGGCATTCCGGCGAAGGTCGCTCACATCGAGTACGACCCCAACCGCACCGCCAACATCGCTCTGCTGCACTACGCCGACGGCGAGAAGCGCTACATCATCGCGCCGACCGGCCTCAAGCAGGGCGACCGCATCGAGAACGGCCCCGCTGCCGACATCAAGCCGGGCAACTGCCTGCCGCTGCGCAACATCCCGACCGGTACCTTCATCCACGCGGTGGAGCTCCGTCCGGGCGGCGGCGCCAAGCTCGGCCGCTCCGCGGGCGCCCAGATCCAGCTGCTCGCGAAGGAAGGCCAGTACGCCACGCTGCGTATGCCGTCCGGTGAGATGCGCATGGTCGACGTGCGCTGCCGGGCCACGGTCGGTCAGGTCGGCAACGCCGAGCAGGCCAACATCAACTGGGGCAAGGCCGGCCGTATGAGGTGGAAGGGCAAGCGCCCGACCGTCCGCGGTGTCGCGATGAACCCCGTCGACCACCCGCACGGTGGTGGTGAGGGCAAGACCTCCGGTGGTCGCCACCCGGTGAACCCGAAGGGCAAGCCCGAGGGCCGCACCCGCCAGGCCAACAAGTCCAGCGACCGGCTGATCATCCGTCGTCGGAGCAAGAGGAAGAAGCGGTAGGAGCAGCCGAAATGCCACGTAGCCTTAAGAAGGGTCCCTTCGTGGACGAGCACCTTCAGAAGAAGGTGGACGCCCAGAACGAGAAGGGCACCAAGAACGTCATCAAGACGTGGTCGCGGCGCTCCATGATCGTGCCTGACATGCTCGGGCACACGATCGCCGTTCACGATGGCCGCAAGCACGTGCCGGTGTTCGTCACCGAGTCGATGATCGGCCACAAGCTGGGAGAGTTCGCCCCCACGCGGACCTTCCGCAGCCACGTCAAGGAAGACCGCCGCAGCCGGCGATAGCAGCCTTCAGAAGTCAGAGGAGTAAGCGATGGAAGCCAGGGCTCAGGCGCGGTTCGTCCGCGTCACGCCCCAGAAGGCCCGCCGTGTGGTGGACCTTATTCGCGGGCTGCCCGCTTCGGAGGCGCAGGCCGTGCTGCAGTTCGCTCCCCAGTCGGCGAGCGAGCCGATCTACAAGGTGCTCAGCAGCGCGATGGCGAACGCTGAGCACAACTTCGACCTCGACCCGCAGACGCTCGTCGTCAGCCGGGCGTGGGTCGACGAGGGCCCGACGCTGAAGCGGTTCCGTCCGCGTGCACAGGGTCGCGCCTATCGGATCAACAAGCGGACGAGCCACATCACTGTGATCGTGGAGTCCCGCGAGCCGAAGGGAAGGACCCGATAGTGGGCCAGAAGGTTAACCCGCACGGGTTCCGCCTCGGCATCACGACCGACTTCAAGAGCCGGTGGTACGCCGACAAGCTGTACAAGTCGTACGTCGCCGAGGACGTGGCGATCCGCCGCATGCTGCAGAAGGGCATGGAGCGGGCCGGCATCTCCAAGGTGGAGATCGAGCGCACGACCGACCGCGTCCAGGTCGACATCCACACCGCGCGTCCGGGCATCGTCATCGGCCGCCGCGGCGCGGAGGCCGACCGCATCCGCGGTGACCTGGAGAAGCTGACCAAGAAGCAGGTCCAGCTCAACATCCTCGAGGTGAAGAACCCCGAGATCGACGCCCAGCTCGTCGCGCAGGGTGTCGCCGAGCAGCTCTCCAGCCGTGTCTCGTTCCGGCGGGCCATGCGCAAGGCGATGCAGTCGGCCATGAAGAGCGGCGCCAAGGGCATCCGGGTGCAGTGCTCCGGTCGTCTGGGCGGCGCCGAGATGTCGAGGTCGGAGTTCTACCGCGAGGGCCGTGTGCCGCTGCACACGCTCCGCGCTGACATCGACTTCGGGTTCTACGAGGCCCGTACCACCTTCGGCCGGATCGGCGTGAAGGTGTGGATCTACAAGGGCGAGGCTCCGACGAGCCGCGCCGAGCGCGAGGCGGCCGCTGCCGGTGCCCGTGCCGGCCAGCGTCGCGAGCGTGACGACCGTCGGGGTGGCGGCGACCGTCCCCGCCGCGGTGGCGCCGGTGGCGCCCGCCGTGGTGGCGGCCGCGGTGACCGCGCCCCCAGGACCGAGGCGGCCGCGCAGGCCGCCCCCGAGACCGGCCCGGCTGCGCAGCCGGGTGCTGAAGGGAGCTGACCATGCTGATCCCGCGCAGGGTCAAGCACCGCAAGCAGCACCGGCCTGACCGCAGCGGAGCCGCCAAGGGCGGCACCAGGGTCGTGTTCGGCGAGTTCGGCATCCAGGCGCTTGAGCACTCCTACGTGACCAACCGCCAGATCGAGTCGGCTCGTATCGCGATGACCCGTCACATCCGCCGTGGCGGCAAGGTGTGGATCAACATCTACCCCGACCGTCCGCTCACCAAGAAGCCGGCCGAGACCCGCATGGGTTCCGGTAAGGGCTCGCCTGAGTGGTGGATCGCCAACGTCAAGCCCGGACGCGTGATGTTCGAGCTGTCCGGCGTGGCGGAGCCGATCGCGCGTGAGGCGCTTCAGCGCGCGATCCACAAGCTCCCGATGAAGTGCAAGATCGTTAAGCGTGAAGTGGGTGAGGCGTGATGGCTAAGGGCCTGACCGCCGGCGAGCTGCGGGTGGAGGACCAGGACACGCTGGTCCAGAAGCTCAAGGAAGCCAAGGAGGAGCTGTTCAACCTCCGCTTCCAGGCGGCGACCGGTCAGTTGGAGAGCCACGGGCGGCTGCGCGCCGTCCGCCGCGAGATCGCCCGTATCTACACCGTGATGCGTGAGCGTGAGCTCGGCATCGTCACGGTCGAGAAGGAGACGAGCGATGGCTGAGACCGAGACCACCGAGACCACCACCGAGGGTGGCCGTAACTTCCGCAAGGTCCGCGAGGGCCTCGTCGTCAGCGACAAGATGGACAAGACCGTCGTCGTCGCTGTCGAGGACCGCGTGAAGCACCGTCTGTACGGCAAGGTCATCCGCCGTACGACCAAGTACAAGGCGCACGACGAGTCCAACGCCTGCGGCGTGGGCGACCGTGTGCTTCTGATGGAGACTCGTCCGCTCTCCGCCACCAAGCGGTGGCGGGTCGTCGAGATCCTCGAGAAGGCCAAGTAACCCTTCTCGGATATACCGCGCCTCGTGGGGGGTGGAGACACCCCCCATGACGGTGTCCAAGGACGTGGGACCTTCCCGCGTCGCCTGCGGTGCGGCTCCGCGGAGCTGTGGCCGGAGGACCAAGAAACCGACGGGTTCCGCCAGGCTCAGCGATGAGAACCGGCGCGACTAACAGGAGTAATCGTGATCCAGCAGGAGTCGCGGCTCAAGGTCGCCGACAACACGGGTGCCAAGGAGATTCTCTGCATCCGTGTTCTCGGCGGTTCGGGCCGACGCTACGCCGGTATCGGCGACGTCATCGTCGCCACTGTCAAGGACGCGCTGCCGGGCAGCACGGGCGTCAAGAAGGGCGACGTGGTCAAGGCCGTCGTCGTCCGCACGGTCAAGGAGCGCCGCCGGCCCGACGGCTCCTACATCCGCTTCGACGAGAACGCTGCCGTGATCATCAAGGACAGCGGCGACCCTCGTGGCACTCGTATCTTCGGCCCGGTCGGCCGCGAGCTGCGCGACAAGAAGTTCATGCGCATCATCTCGCTCGCCCCGGAGGTGCTGTAATGCCGAAGCAGCTGCACGTGAAGAAGGGTGACCTCGTCCAGGTCATCGCCGGCAAGGACAAGGGTGCCAAGGGTCACGTGATCGCCACTCTCCCGCGCGAGGACCGCGTGGTGGTCGAGGGCGTCAACATGATCAAGAAGCACTCCAAGGAGACCCACCAGGGTCCGCGCGGCGCCAAGACCGGCGGCGTGCAGACCATGGAGGGCCCCATCCACGTGAGCAACGTGAAGAAGCTCAAGGACGACAAGCCCGCCGACAAGAAGGCCGACAAGGCCGACGAGACGGGTGAGGACAGCTGATGACTGCCACGACCACCGAGACCGAGCGTCCGACGCCGCGCCTCAAGACGAAGTACCGCGAGGAGATCGCGGCTCAGCTTCGCGAGCAGTTCGGCATCGAGAACGTCATGCAGATCCCCGGCCTGGTGAAGATCAAGGTCAACATGGGTGTCGGCGAGGCGGCCCGCGACTCGAAGCTCATCGAGGGCGCCGTTCGCGACCTCACCGTGATCACCGGCCAGAAGCCGGCCGTCGTCCGGGCCCGCAAGTCCATCGCCCAGTTCAAGCTGCGCGAGGGCATGCCGATCGGCGCGCACGTCACGCTCCGCGGCGACCGCATGTGGGAGTTCCTCGACCGGCTGCTGTCGCTGGCGCTGCCCCGCATCCGTGACTTCCGCGGCCTGTCGCCGAAGCAGTTCGACGGCAACGGCAACTACACGTTCGGTCTGACCGAGCAGGTCATGTTCCACGAGGTCGACCAGGACAAGGTCGACCGGCCGCGAGGCATGGACATCACCATCGTGACCACGGCGAAGAACGACGACCAGGGCCGGGCGCTGCTGAAGCTCCTCGGCTTCCCCTTCAAGGAGGCCTGATCATGGCGAAGAAGTCGCTGATCGCCAAGGCTAAGCGCAAGCCGAAGTTCGAGGTCCGGGCCTACACCCGGTGCTCGCGCTGCGGTCGTCCCCGCGCCGTCTACAGGAAGTTCGGCCTGTGCCGCGTGTGCTTCCGTGAGATGGCACACCGGGGCGAGCTTCCTGGCATCACCAAGTCCAGCTGGTAGTTACCCTGTGGGGGCGGCGTGACGTCGTCGCCCCCACGGGCTGCCGGCCGCACATAGAGAAACACTGACAAATCCGGAGACTCTCGCCGAGAGCCTCCATGACCACGCCGAAGGTCCACCGGCAGAGCGGTGCGTACGCACTCGATGCTTGGCCGACTGGAAACCGCGGCGAGGAAGGCCACTGGCCATGACGATGACCGACCCCATCGCAGACATGCTGACGCGTCTGCGGAATGCGAACTCGGCGTACCACGAGAGTGTGTCGATGCCGTATTCGAAGATCAAGGCCCACATCGCCGAGATCCTCCAGCAGGAGGGCTACATCCAGTCTTGGTCCGTCGAGGACGCCAAGGTTGGCAAGAACCTCGTGGTGGAGCTCAAGTTCGGGCCGACCCGTGAGCGGTCGCTCGCGGGCCTGCGCCGGGTCTCCAAGCCCGGTCTGCGGGTGTACGCGAAGAAGGACAACCTGCCTCGAGTCCTGGGCGGGCTCGGCGTCGCGATCATCTCGACGTCCGCCGGCCTCATGACCGACAAGCAGGCCGGCAAGCGTGGTGTGGGCGGGGAAGTCCTCGCCTACGTCTGGTAGAAGGGAGGAACACAGCATGTCACGAATCGGACGGCTGCCCATCCCTGTGCCCAGTGGCGTAGACATCACGATCACCGGCCAGGATGTCCAGGTCAAGGGCCCGAAGGGCACGCTCACTCACACGGTCGCCGAGCCCATCGCGGTGGCTCGGGACGACGACGGCGCCATCGCCGTCACCCGCCCCAACGACGAGAACAAGGTCCGCGCGCTGCACGGCCTGTCTCGCACCCTGATCGCCAACATGGTGCAGGGCGTCACCCAGGGCTACTCCAAGACCCTGGAGATCGTCGGCGTCGGTTACCGCGTCCAGGCCAAGGGCCCGACGCAGCTGGAGTTCGCGCTGGGCTTCAGCCACCCGGTCATCGTCGACGCCCCCGAGGGTGTCACCTTCCGCGTCGAGAAGCCGACCCTGTTCCACGTGGACGGCATCGACAAGCAGAAGGTCGGCGAGGTCGCCGCCAACATCCGCAAGCTGCGCAAGCCCGACCCGTACAAGGGCAAGGGCGTGCGCTACCAGGGCGAACAGATCCGCCGCAAGGTCGGAAAGGCTGGTAAGTAGGCATGGCTCCGAAGGTTGCGTTCAGCAAGCACACGGCTGCCCGCACCGTCTCGCGGGCCCGCCGTCACCGCCGCGTCCGCAAGTTCGTCGTCGGTACGGCCGAGCGTCCGCGCCTGGTCGTCAACCGCTCGACCCGTCACCTCTTCGTGCAGATCGTGGACGACTCCGTCGGCCACACCCTGGTGAGCGCGTCCACCATGGACGCCTCCCTGCGCACGCTCGAGGCGGACAAGACCGAGAAGGCGAAGAAGGTCGGCGAGCTCCTCGCTCAGCGGGCCAAGGAAGCCGGGATCACCAAGGTCGTCTTCGACCGCGGTGGCAACCGGTATGCGGGCCGGATCGCGGCGCTGGCTGACAGCGCGCGCGAGGGTGGGCTCGAATTCTGATGAGGGCCCGAGGATCGCAAATGATGGCTACTGAGATGAGGAACCACTGATGGCTGCAGCTCCGCGTCGCGGTGGCGGCACCGGTGGCGAGCGGCGGGACCGTCGTGACGATCGCCGCGGTGGCGCCGCCGACAAGGGCGTCTCGTACATCGAGCGCGTAGTGAAGATCAACCGAGTGGCCAAGGTCGTGAAGGGTGGTCGTCGCTTCAGCTTCACCGCCCTCGTCGTCGTCGGTGACGGCAACGGCCTGGTCGGCGTCGGTTACGGCAAGGCCAAGGAAGTGCCCGCGGCCATCGCCAAGGGCGTCGAAGAGGCGAAGAAGCACTTCTTCAAGGTGCCTCGCATCCAGGGCACGATCCCGCACACCGTGCAGGGCGAGGAGGCGGCCGGCGTCGTCTTCCTGCGTCCCGCCTCGGCCGGTACCGGCGTCATCGCCGGCGGCCCGGTGCGCGCGGTCCTGGAGTGCGCGGGCATCCACGACGTGCTGTCGAAGTCGCTCGGCTCCGACAACCCCATCAACATCGTGCACGCCACCGTGGCGGCTCTGAAGGGCCTGTCGCGCCCCGAGGAGATCGCCGCCCGCCGTGGCCTGCCGATCGAGGACGTCGCTCCGGCCCGGATGCTCAAGGCTCAGCGCGAGGGCATCGCCGAGGCCGCCGCGGCGGCGAAGGCGGTGAGCTAGTCATGGCACGCCTGAAGATCACTCAGGTTCGCTCGAAGATCGGTGGCAAGCAGAACCAGCGTGACTCGCTGCGTTCGCTTGGCCTGAAGCGAATCGGCGACGTCGTCGTCAAGGAGGACCGGCCCGAGATCCGTGGCATGGTCTCCGTGGTGACGCACCTCGTCGAGGTGGAAGAGGTCGACTAGTCATGACTGACAAGGCTCCGCTGAAGATTCACGACCTGCGTCCCGCCCCCGGCGCCAACAAGTCCAAGGTCCGCAAGGGCCGTGGCGAGGGCTCCAAGGGCAAGACCGCTGGTCGCGGCACCAAGGGCTCGCGGGCCCGTACCGGCGTGCCCCTCGGTTTCGAGGGTGGCCAGGTGCCGCTGCAGAGGCGTCTGCCGAAGCTCAAGGGCTTCTCCAACGCGCTGTTCAAGACGTCCTACCAGGTCGTCAACCTGGACAGGATCGGCGAGCTGTTCCCCGAGGGTGGCGATGTCACCGTCGAGACGCTGGTCGCCAAGGGTGCTGTCCGTAAGAACCAGCTCGTCAAGGTGCTCGGCACCGGCGAGATCTCCGTCGCGGTGAACGTGCAGGCTCACGCCTTCTCGGCCGCCGCCAAGGAGAAGATCGCCGCGGCCGGTGGCTCCGTTACCGAGCTGTAAATACGCTATGACGAGGCGTGGGGGCTCTGACAATGGGCTCCCACGCCCGTAGTGCGTTAGAGTTCGCGAGACGGCAGGCTTCTGTCCGGCTCGTTTGACTTGAGACTTCAGATGGCAGATCCCCGCACCATCGCATACTCACATCGCCGAATAGGCGCGCAGGAGGGACCGTGCTGACCGCGTTTACCCGGGCGTTCCGGACGCCGGACCTGCGCAAGAAGTTGCTCTTCACTCTGGGCATCATCGCGCTGTTCCGTCTTGGCTCGGTTCTTCCGACTCCGGGCGTTCATGTCGAGAATCTCGCGAACTGCTTCCAGCAGGCGCGAAACGGTGCATCCGGCAACATCTACGGGATGGTGCAGCTGTTCAGCGGCGGTGCCCTCCTGAAGCTGTCGGTGTTCGCGCTCGGCATCATGCCGTATATCACGGCGAGCATCATCCTGCAGCTGCTCGTCGTCGTCATCCCTCGTCTTGAGGCACTCAAGAAGGAGGGGCAGGCCGGCCAGACCAAGATCACACAGTACACGCGTTACCTGACGATCGGTCTCGGTGTCCTGCAGTCCACGGCCTTCATCGCGCTCGCGCGCTCCGGTCAGCTGTTCCCGAACTGCCAGCAGGAAGTGCTGATCAACCCGAACGACATCTTCGGCATCATCACGATGGTCGTCATCATGACGGCCGGCACCTCCGTGATCATGTGGCTGGGCGAGCTCGTCACCGACCGCGGCGTCGGCAACGGCATGTCCATCCTGATCTTCACCTCCGTCGTGTCGGTGTTCCCGTCCGAGCTGGCCAGCATCTTCCAGGCCAACAAGTTCACCTTCACGGTCGTCATGGTCGTCGGCATCTTCATGATCGCCGCGGTCGTCTTCGTCGAGCAGGCGCAGCGGCGCATCCCGGTGCAGTACGCCAAGCGGATGGTCGGCCGGCGCATGTACGGCGGCACCTCGACCTACATCCCGCTGAAGGTCAACCAGGCCGGCATCATCCCGGTCATCTTCGCCTCGTCGCTGCTCTACCTTCCGCAGCTGATCACGTCGCTGTTCGCCAACACCGAGAACCCGAACGTGGTCGTCCAGTGGATCGCGCAGAACCTGGCCGGCGGCAACACGCCCACCTACATGATCACGTTCTTCGTGCTGATCGTGTTCTTCACGTACTTCTATGTGTCCATCACTTTCAACCCCCCTGAAGTGGCTGACAACATGAAGAAGTACGGTGGGTTCATTCCGGGCATCCGCCCGGGCCGGCCGACGGCTGAATACCTGAACTTCGTGCTCACCCGTCTGACCGCGCCCGGCGCGCTCTATCTGGGTCTGATCGCCATGGTCCCGATCGTCGCGCTGGCGGTGGCCGGTGCGAGCCAGAACTTCCCGTTCGGAGGGACGAGCATTCTGATCATGGTTGGTGTCGGCCTGGACACGGTCAAGCAGATCGAGAGCCAGCTGCAGCAGCGTAACTACGAAGGTTTCCTGCGGTAGTGCGTCTCGTTCTGGTAGGGCCCCCCGGAGCGGGAAAGGGGACACAGGCCCAGTACATCGCATCCAACCTGTCCATCCCGAAGATCTCGACAGGTGACATCTTCCGTGCCAACGTCTCGGGCGGCACGGAGCTCGGCAAGCTTGCCAAGACGTACATGGACCGCGGCGACCTGGTGCCCGACGAGGTCACCATCGCCATGGTCCGTGACCGTCTCTCCGAGGACGACGCCCAGGACGGGTTCCTGCTCGACGGCTTCCCCCGCAACGTCCCGCAGGCCGAGATCCTGCGCGACATGCTCAAGGACTGGGGACAGGCGCTCGACCTGGTGCTGGAACTGGTGGTCGACGACGACGAGGTGGTCCGCCGCCTCGCCGGCCGGCGTACGTGCAGCCAGTGCGGCCGTATCTGGCACGTGGAGTTCGACGACAAGCAGGACGACCGGTGCGACGTCTGCGGCGGCGCGCTGTTCCAGCGTGACGACGACAAGGAAGAGACCATCAGGCACCGCCTGGAGGTCTACCAGGTGCAGACCGCGCCGCTGGTCGCCTACTACGCCGACGAGGGCATCCTGGTCGGCGTGGACGCGACCGGCCCGGTCGAGGAGGTCACCGAGCGTGCCATGGAGGCGATCCGCCCTTTCACGGGATAGCTCTGCTGACGGACTGACGAGGTGGCACGAGTTTCTTCGTGCCACCTCGCGGCTATTGTGGGGGAATTGGGCTCCCGCGTCCGCTCGTTCCCAACCTAGGGGTGCCGAAAAGTGTTCAAGAAGAACAGACATGGAATTCAGATCAAGTCGGCCGAGCAGCTGGAGAAGATGCGCTCGGCCGGTCTCGTGGTCGGACGCACGCTGGACCTGCTGAGGCGGTCGGTCGAGCCGGGCATGACGCCGCTCGACCTCGACGTCATCGCCGAGAAGGCGATCAGGGAAGAAGGCGCGATCCCGTCGTTCAAGGGCTACCAGGGCTTCCCGGCGACCATCTGCGCGTCCGTCAACGACGAGGTCGTCCACGGCATCCCGACCAAGGCCCGCAAGCTGCGCGAAGGCGACATCATCTCCATCGACTGCGGCGCCATCCTCGACGGCTGGCACGGCGACTCGGCGGTGACGGTGCCCGTCGGCGAGGTGGCGCCCGAGCTCACGGAGCTGATGCGGGTCACCGAGGAGGCCATGTGGCGCGGCATCGCCGCGCTCACGCCGGGCCGCCACCTGTCCGACATCGGTTACGAGATCGAGCGGTACGTCAGGTCGCAGGGCCGGTTCGGCATCCCGCCGGAGTACGGCGGCCACGGCATCGGCACCGAGATGCACATGGACCCGTGGATCGCCAACCACGGCCGCCCCGGCAAGGGCCCGGTCCTGGAGGAGGGCATGTGCCTGGCCATCGAGCCGATGGTCAACCTGGGCACCGCGCGGACCCGCGTGCTGGCCGACGACTGGACCGTCGTGACCATCGACGGCAAGTCCTCCGCGCACTTCGAACACAGCGTCGCCGTGACACATAATGGTCCTTGGGTGCTTACCGCCCTGGACGGGGGCGAATCGCGCCTGGCGCAGCCGCATAACTGACCTGGAGTGGTGGAATGGCACAGAGCCCCGAGATGCGTGCCTCCGATTCCGATCGCGACCGGGTGGCCGCCGTGCTCAGGGAGCACACCGCGCAAGGCCGGATCACCATGGACGAGTTCAACGAGCGGCTGGAGCAGCTCTACCAGAGCAAGACGTACGGCGAGCTGGAGCGGCTGACCTCGGACCTGCCGGATGTGGACCTGCGCCACCGGCAGCTCGCCAAACAGAGCGACAAGGCCGCCAAGAAGAAGGCCAAGGCACACGCCGGCGTGCGCGCCGCCTGGGGCACCTGGGCCATGGCCAGCTCGATCAACTGGGTGATCTGGCTGATCGTCAGCGTGACGGCCGACGGCTGGATCTATCCGTGGCCGCTGTGGGTCATGGGGCCGTGGGGCGTGGTGCTGCTGGTGAGCACGATCTTCGGCTCGGGCGGGTCCTCGCAGAAGCAGTGAAGTGTGCACTAGTGCACTCTGCGTATTCCTCCACAGATCGGACAGCTGAATCTTCCTAACGTGAGTCGCGTCGAGAAGCACCGACTCATCGGAGGAAGACATGCGCAAGCTCATCGCGACGGCCGCCCTCGCCGGCTCCCTCGCCGCCGGCCTCGCCCTGACCGCCCCGGCCGCGCAGGCCGCGACCGCCGCCACCCCGCTCACGGCCGCCGCGTCCCAGAGCGCCTCGGTCCACAAGTGGGGCACGTTCTACTCCCACAGCCACAAGGCCGCCACCTACGGCTACACCTGGAAGTCGCACGGCCGGGTCTACACCAAGTGGTACGGCAAGGAGTCGACCCCCAGGTCCGGCTACATCTGGTTCCGCTACGAGTTCAAGGGCGGCGGGGGCGGCAAGTTCTTCCGCCCGTGGGACGGCTCGCACAGCGAGACCTGGTCGAAGAAGGGGCTCAAGAGCGTGTACACGTACACGTGCTGGGGCGGCAAGTTCAACGACTGCGGCAAGGTGTACCGCATCTACTGATGATCTACTGATGCCGGCCGCTGACGCCCGCCCCTCCGCTCCCGCTCCCGCTCGTCGCGCGGCCGGGGACGCGTCTCTCCCGGCGTCCCGGTCCCGCCGGCTCAGGCCGGGTTGCTCCTCCCCGCCCCGGCCCCGAACCCCTCAGAAGGCTCGCCGATCTCCCGTCGGCGGGCCTTCTCCGCGTGCGGGCCCGGCCCGTCAGCCGCTGGTAAGGGGTGCCGCCGCGGGTCTCCGGCTCTCCGGGTCTTCGAATCTCCGCGCCTCCGCATCTCCGGGTCTCTGGGTCTCCGGGTCTCTGGGTCTCCGGGTCTCTGGTGCTTCGAGGACCTTCCGGCCTCCGGGGCCGCGGGCCTCCAGACGCCGAGGCCTACTGGCCTCCGGGCGGAGCTTCCGGACTCCCGACCTCCTGGGTCGCTGGACCTCCTGTACCTTGACCCGGACACCCTGGCCTCCGACCTCGCGGGCCCATGAAGCCGGCGGGCTCGATGACCTTGGCGAGGGTGGACGAGCGGCCAGCGGCGTCGCGGCTCGCCGCGTACCGGTGCGTTGTGCATCGCGGTGAGTCGATCGTCGTGCCGGTGGGCGAGGAAGGCCGGTCGGGCCCGGAATCGGCGGGCGAACGTACGGCGGCTCCACGCCCGGCGCCCCCGGCGTCGCGGTGAAGGGGACGATGTGGCGACGGTGGCGCGGGCGGGGTCATGACGCGTCCGCCGTGGGGTAAACTGATCCGTGGTTGTGTCAGGACACCTGGCACGCGTTTCGCGTTTTTGGCTCAGGTGTCGTACACTCCTTAGTCGGCTCACTATGACTACCACGCGTCGGCGTCCTTTGCCGGACGCCGCTCTCTTCGAAGCGTGAAGGTCGCGGCTGCTAGTGAACCGGAGCCTCAGACGATCGATCAGTGAAACGCGAGGGATTTTGGCCAAGAAAGACGGCGCCATCGAGATCGAGGGCACTGTGGTCGAGTCGCTCCCGAACGCCATGTTCCGGGTGCAGCTCGACAACGGCCATAAGGTCCTGGCCCACATCAGCGGCCGGATGCGAATGCACTACATCCGGATCCTGCCTGACGACCGGGTGGTCGTGGAACTGAGCCCCTACGACCTCAGTCGTGGGCGGATCGTCTACCGATACAAGTGAAGACGTCTGAGGAACACGAAGGACAATGAAGGTAAAGCCGAGCGTCAAGAAGATCTGCGACAAGTGCAAGGTGATTCGCCGGCACGGTCGCGTCATGGTGATCTGCGACAACCTGCGCCACAAGCAGCGCCAGGGCTAGTCGCCGCAAGGCTTCTCCGAGTCCGCCCCGATTCCAGGGAGCGGGCTCGACGCATGAGGAGCCTGAAGTCAGTAGTAACGCTTCACACCTGAGCAGGCGGCGTGCCGCGCGGGGCCTGGCCTCGCATGGGCACGGAAGGCCGTACCACTCAGGAGACCCCCGGTCGGAGGCCGGGGCCCTCACCCCGGGCATGGGGAGGGGAGATGAGGCGTAAGACCTCCGCCACAAAGAAGGAGAATGCCCGACCATGGCCCGCCTGGTTGGCGTCGACCTCCCCCGCGAGAAGCGGCTGGAGATCGCTCTCACCTACATCTACGGAATCGGCCGCACCCGCGCTCAGGAGATCCTCCAGGCGACCGGTGTCAGCGGCGACATCCGCGTGCACCAGCTCACCGACAACGAGCTCGTCCCGATGCGTGACTACATCGAGGCGAACTTCAAGATCGAGGGTGACCTGCGCCGCGAGGTCCAGGCCGACATCCGTCGCAAGATCGAAATTGGCTGTTACCAGGGTATCCGGCACCGCAAGGGCCTGCCCGTCCACGGCCAGCGCACGCAGACCAACGCGCGCACCCGCAAGGGCAAGAAGAAGACCGTGGCCGGCAAGAAGAAGCCCGGTAAGAAGTAGTCCGCACTGGAGCGGCCGGCGCCCGGGCCCCACAGCCGTGATCGGCGAGGGCCGGGCCGGCACGACCGCTCTCAGCAGCCGCGAGACCGAACACCTCAGGAGTGAAGGCGAAGGATGCCTCCTAAGAGCCGTCAGGGTGCGCCGAAGAAGGTGCGCCGCAAGGAGAAGAAGAACGTCGCTCATGGGCACGCCCACATCAAGAGCACGTTCAACAACACGATCGTTTCGATCACCGACCCCAACGGGAACGTGATCTCCTGGGCCAGCGCCGGCCACGTGGGTTTCAAGGGCTCCCGTAAGTCCACCCCGTTCGCCGCCCAGATGGCCGCCGAGAACGCCGCCCGCCGCGCCATGGAGCACGGCATGCGCAAGGTCGACGTCTTCGTCAAGGGGCCGGGATCCGGCCGCGAGACCGCGATCCGCTCCCTCCAGGCCACCGGCCTCGAGGTCGGGTCGATCCAGGACGTCACCCCGGTCCCGCACAACGGCTGCCGTCCGCCGAAGCGCCGCCGCGTCTGATCCAGGAGATATTGAGAAATGGCTCGTTACACGGGCGCGGACTGCAAGCTCTGCCGTCGCGAGAAGACCAAGCTCTTCCTCAAGGGCAGCAAGTGCGAGTCCGCCAAGTGCCCCATCGAGATCCGTCCCTACCCGCCGGGTGAGCACGGTCGCGGACGTCCGAAGGAGTCCGAGTACCAGCTCCAGCTTCGCGAGAAGCAGAAGACCCGTCGCATCTACGGCGTCCTCGAGAAGCAGTTCCACAACTACTACGAGGAAGCCACCCGCAAGACCGGCAAGACGGGTGAGGTGCTGCTCCAGATCCTGGAGACCCGCCTCGACAACGTCGTCTACCGCGCCGGTTTCGCCCAGTCGCGCGACGCCGCCCGCCAGCAGGTCCGTCACGGCCACTTCCTGGTGAACGGCAAGAAGGTCGACATCCCGTCGTACCGCGTGCGCGAGCACGACATCATCGAGGTCCGCGAGAACAAGCGCGGCCTGCTGCCGTACGAGGTGGCCCGCGCCACTGCCGGCGAGCGCACCGTCCCGGCCTGGCTGGGCGTCGTGCCGGAGAAGCTCCGCGTCCTGGTTCACCAGCTGCCGGTCCGCCAGCAGATCGACACCCAGGTCCAGGAGCAGCTGATCGTCGAGTACTACTCCAAGTAGTCCTCGCCCGCCTGATGGCGTACGGCCTGCCGTACGCCATTTAGGCTGTATATCGGAGTGGCGTCATATAGCGGGCGCCACACGACAAGGGGAGAACCCGCATGCTGATCGCTCAGCGTCCGACCCTTCTCGAAGAGTCGATCGACGACACCCGGTCGCGGTTCATCATCGAGCCGCTGGAGCCGGGCTTCGGCTACACCATCGGCAACTCGCTCCGCCGCACGCTGCTTTCGTCCATTCCGGGCGCGGCCGTGACGAGCATCCGGATCGAGGGTGTGCTGCACGAGTTCTCGACCGTTCCCGGGGTCAAGGAAGACGTCACCGACATCATCCTCAACCTCAAGGAACTGGTCGTCTCCTCCGAGCACGACGAGCCGGTCGTGATGTACCTGCGCAAGCAGGGCCCCGGTGAGGTCACCGCCGCCGACATCGCGCCGCCGGCCGGTGTCGAGGTGCACAACCCCGAGCTGCGCATCGCCACGCTGAACGGCAAGGCGAAGCTGGAGATGGAGCTGACCGTCGAGCGCGGTCGCGGCTACGTCTCCGCCGCGCAGAACAAGCAGCCCGGCCAGGAGATCGGTCGCATCCCGATCGACTCCATCTACTCGCCGGTGCTCAAGGTCACCTACAAGGTCGAGGCCACCCGAGTCGAGCAGCGCACCGACTTCGACCGCCTCATCCTGGACGTCGAGACCAAGCCGGCCATGAAGCCCCGCGACGCGGTGGCCTCCGCCGGTAAGACCCTCGTCGAGCTGTTCGGCCTGGCCCGCGAGCTCAACGTCGAGGCCGAGGGCATCGACATCGGCCCGTCGCCGACCGACGCCGCCCTGGCGGCCGACCTGGCGCTGCCGATCGAGGAGCTCAACCTGACCGTCCGCTCCTACAACTGCCTCAAGCGCGAGGGCATCCACACCGTGGGTGAGCTCGTCGCCCGCAGCGAGCAGGACCTGCTGGACATCAGGAACTTCGGCGCCAAGTCGATCGAAGAGGTCAAGCAGAAGCTGCACGAGATGTCGCTGGCGCTCAAGGACTCCCCGCCCGGGTTCGACCCGAGCGCGGTGGCCGGCGCCGGCTACGACGACGACGACAGCGCGTACGTCGAGACCGAGCAGTACTGAGCTTCGCGAGCTCTCTCGCACCCCACCCGCGCCGGGCGGCCCGTCCGCCCGCGCGGGTGTGACAGCAACGGACGGCACCCGACGGGTGCCTCCGGCCCGACTCCGGTACCTGGTACGGCCGGGGCGGGTTGACTCACAAGGAGAACGCAATGCCCAAGCCCACCAAGGGCGCACGTCTTGGCGGCAGCCCTGCCCACGAGCGGCTGATCCTGGCCAACCTGGCCACGGACCTGTTCCGCCACGGCAAGATCCGCACCACGGTTGCCAAGGCCAAGCGCCTCCGCCCGGTGGCGGAGCGCCTGATCACCAAGGCGAAGAAGGGCGACATCCACAACCGTCGCCAGGTTCTCGAGGTCGTCAAGGACAAGGGCGTCGTCCACCACCTGTTCACGGAGCTCGCGACGACGTTCGCCGAGCGTCCGGGCGGCTACACCCGCATCACCAAGGTGGGGCCGCGCAAGGGTGACAACGCTCCGATGGCGGTCATCGAGCTGGTGACCGAGCCGCTGAACCCGGTTCGCGTCTCCCGTTCCGAGGCTCCGGCCGCCGCTGCCGCCCCGGCCGCCGCTCCGGCGAAGGCCGAGGACGAGGCTCCGGCGGAGGAGACCGAGGCTCCCGCCGAGGCTCAGGCCGCCGACGAGGCGCCCGCCGCCGAGGCGGCCGACGCCGAGGCTCCGGCCGAGGCGAAGAAGGACGAGGCCTGATCTTCCAGGTCGTCTACGTCGCGGGCCCGGCCCCCTCACGGGGTGCCGGGCCCGTTTCGCGTTTCCGTGGTTGTGTTGTGATGTGTGCCGCGCTGGTGCGCGGCTCAGGGAGGTAACTCGTGGTACGGCTCCGCCTCGACCTCGGGTACGACGGCACCGACTTCTCCGGCTGGGCCCGCCAGCCGGGGCGACGTACCGTCCAGGGGGAGATCGAGCAGGCGCTCGGCCGGATCCTGCGCCTCGCCGCCCCGCCCACGCTGACGGTGGCGGGGCGGACCGACGCCGGGGTGCACGCCCGGCACCAGGTGGCGCACGTGGATGTCGCGGTGGGCCGTCTGTCCGAGCTCGACCGCAACCGCCGCCGCCCGGCCGCCGATGCGGCATCCGTCGCCGGGGCCGGACCGGTTGCCGAGGTTGCCGAGGTTGCCGAGGCCGGATCGGTCCTCGAATCCGGTGGAGTCGTCGGCTCCGATGTGGGCGTCGGGTCGGGTGCGGGCGTCGGGTCTGGTGCGGGCGTCGGCTCCGGTGCGGTCAGCGGTGAGGGGGCGGGGCCCGCGGATGCCGGGGGACTGGCGGTCGCGGCCGAGGGTGCGGCCCCGGCCGTCGGCGAAGAGGCGGCCACGGCGGTCGACGGGGAGGCGGCGGCCGAGGAGTTGCCGCTGGACGTGGATGAGCGCCTCGCCACGCTCGTGCGACGGCTGGGCGGGGTACTGCCGCTGGATGTACGGGTTCATCGGGTCTGCGTGGCTTCTGAGGGCTTCGACGCGCGTTTCTCCGCTCTCTCCCGCCGGTACGCGTACCGGGTGAGCGACGCGCCCGGCGGGGGAGACCCGCTGCGGCGGCGCGAGGTCGTGTGGCACAACCGCCCGCTGGACCTCGACGCCATGAACGCCGCCGCCGAGCGGCTGCTGGGCGAGCACGACTTCGCGGCGTTCTGCAAGAAGCGCGAGGGCGCGACCACGATCCGCGAGCTGCAACGGCTGGGGTGGGTGCGCCAGGAGGACGGGCTGCTGGTGGCGACCGTGGTGGCCGACGCGTTCTGCCACTCGATGGTGCGGGCGCTCGTGGGCGCGCTGCTGGCCGTGGGCGACGGTCGCCGGCCGGTCGCGTGGCCGGGCCAGGTGCTGGCGGGGGCCGTACGGGACAGCGGGGTGCACGTCGCCCCCGCCCACGGCCTGTGCCTGGAGGAGGTCCGTTACCCGCCGGCGGAGGAACTGGCGGCCCGCGCCGCCGCGACGCGCCGCGTACGCACGCTCTGACGGACCGGCTGCTGCCCGCTCCTCCAGCGGGCAGCGGCCGTGCCGAGGCCGCCCGCTGGAGGTGCGGGCGGTTCGGTCGTCGGGGGACGGGGTGGTCGGGCGGGGTCAGCCGTTGGAGATGCGGCGCTCCAGGACGAGTGACATCTCGTCGCGGAAGGCGTCGCTCACCTTGCCCAGGGTCCGGTCCTTGGCCGCCGGGGTGTGGCCGTCGGCGTAGGTGGCGTAGCTGAACACGATGTAGCGCCCCCACACCAGGCCCGCCGCGTAGCCGCCCGCGATGTCCACGCGCTCGCCGCCGGAGCCGGCGGGGCCCGGCAGGGCGCGGAACCACAGGTTGCGGCTCAGGTTCTTGGCCTGGTCGGCGCGCATGGCGGCGTCCTTGCTCGGGAGGACCGCGATGCCGCTGGTCACCGCGTAACGGCGCTTGCTGTCGACGTACGTCGCCCGCAGCACCCTGCTGCACTTCTGGTCGTGCAGCGCCTCGGCGAACGGTCCCGCGGCGGCCTTGCGGCAGTCGTTCTCCATGTCCGTCTCGACCCGGGAGAAGGCGGCGCCGGCCGCCTCCACCTTCTTCTCGCGGAACGCCTCGGACAGCGACAGCTTGCGCTTGTCCGTCTCCTCGGAGTCGAGCATGGCCGCCGCCGGGACGCCTGCCGACGTGCTCGCCGTGGGTGACGCCGCCGACGGCGCGGACTCCGTCGGCGCCGACCCGGTCGGTGCCGAGCCGGTCGGCGCGGACGAGGGCGGCGCGGAGGCGGTGGCGGGCGCCGACGGCCGCTTGCCGGCCGCTGTGGACGCGGGCGCGCTCAGCGACTTGTACGCGAAGAAGCCGCCGGTCGCGACGCCGCCCAGGACGAGAACGCCCACGACGGCCAGAACGGCGCGCTTCGCCTTGCTGGGCTGGGCGGGCGCCGGGGGCGCGGGCGGAGCCGGCGGCTGCTTGAACGCGCCCAGCGGGTGCCCGCCGATCCTGGTCGGCGCCGAGGCGGGCAGGTCGAACGACGCGGGGGACAGCGGGGAGCGGGGCGGCGGGTTGTTCGGCCTGCCCCAGATGTCGCGGCCGAAGGGCAGCTCGGGGAGTTGCTCCTCCTGGCGCTGTTCCTCGGTCTGGGGCGGAGGCGGCCAGCCGCCGGGCGGACGGGCGGGGTCGTGCCCGTTCGCGGCTGCCTGAGCCGGGGCTGCTTGTCCGGGGGTGGTCTGCTGCTGAGCCGGCTGGCCGGGGGCGGTCTGGCCAGGGGAGTCCTGGCCAGGGGCGGCCGGGCCCTGGATGGCTGGGCCTTGGGCGGCCGGGCCCTGGGTGGTTGGGCCTTGGGCCGCTGGGCCTTGGGTGGTCTGGCCGTTCGGGTGGTGGGCGGCTGTGGGATGCCCCGGGGCCTGTTGGGCTGGGTGGGGAGCTGTGGGCCCGCCCGGGGCGGGGTGGGGGCCGCCGGGTGAGGGGTGTGCCGCGGGGGAGGTGGCGGGCGTGTGCGGGCCCCCTGACATGGGCGTGGTGGCCTGAGGGGCGCCGGGGTGCGGGGTGCCGCCGGGCTGCGGGGTGCCGGGCTGGGCCTGTGGAGCCGTGGTCCCGTGAGGGTGGCCCTGGTGCTCTACGGGCGGCCAGACGGGAACGTCGCTGGGCTCGGGGGGACGTACACCGTGGGGGTGGTGCGACGAGTCGCCGGGCGCGACGGGGTGGGCGCCGGGGGACGTGGAAGGGCCTGCCTGCTCGCCGGGATGGGCGGCGGCTGGGGCGCTCTGCTGGGCGTGTGGGGATCCGGCCTGAGCGGTTCCGGCCTGAGCGGTTCCGGCCTGAGCGGCCCCGGACTGAGCGGCCCCGGACTGGGTCGCTGCGGGTGGGGTCGTCGTCCCGGCTTGTGAGGGGCTGGCCTGCTGGGCGCTGGCCTGTGGCGACTGAGTCCCCGGCGACTGGCTGTCCTGCGGCCGGTGGCGGGACGCCTGGGGCTGCGACGGCTGTGCCTGCGGCGAGTGAGCCTGCTGCGGCTGGGTCTGCGGTGGCGCACCGGGGGTGGTCGGGCGGGACAGGTGCGGGACGGTCTCCCCGGGGGTGGACGGGTGTGCTCCCGCGGGGACGGTGTCGTTCGCGTCTGCCACGGGCCAACCCGCCGGAGCCGAGCCGGGAGCGTGGCCGGTGCCCATGGCGTGGGGGGTGTGCGGGGCAGCCGGGGTGGCGGCGCCGGGGACGGGGGAGTGGGGGCCGCCTTGGGCAGGTCCGTGGGGAGTGCCGGGTGCGGGTGTGTGGGGGCCGCCCTGGACAGGCCCATGGGGAGTGCCGGGTGCCGGTGTGTGGGGGCCGCCTTGAGCTGGGCCCTGAGGGGTGACCGGGGCAGGGGTGTGCGGTCCGTCCTGGGCAGGACCCTGCGGGGCGCCGGGGCCTGGGCGCTGTGGGTCGCCGTGGGCGGGCTCATGGGGAGCGCCGGGACCCGTCGGCGTGCTCGAGGGACTCGTCGTCGCTCCGGTCGGTTGGGCGGCGCGGGGCGGGCGGCTGGCCTCGATGGGGTGAGGTGCCGTCAGGTCGGAGTCGAGCACGTCCGGCTGCGTGGCGTTGGGGTCGAAGGCCGGTGGGGGTGGGGTGTGGGCGGTCTGGGGGCCAACCTGGTGCCCGCCTGAGCCGTGCGGGCCTGAGGGGTGGCCGGCGGAGCCGTACGGGCCCGCCAGCGTGTGGGGGGCCGTGGCGTTGGGGTCGAAGGCGCCGGCACCCGGAGCTCCGGGGAAGGTGGGAGTGCCCGGGGACACGCCGAAGCCAGGCCCGGGGGCGGGAACACCGGAGGTCGGGCCGCCCGCCGGTGCCGGGTGGCCCGGAGTCCGGCCATCCGTCGTGAGGGCCTCGTCGTTGTCGAGGCCGGGCACGGGTTCGCCCGTGGCGGCGGGCCACGGGGGCATGGCGGGCGGGTCGGCGACAGGGGCGGGCCACACCTGCATGCCCGCCGCCGCGGCCGTGAAGGCGGGCGGCGGCTCCCAGCGCGGCGCGCCCGGCACCACCGGGTCGGCCGCCCAGGGCGGAGGCTGCTCCCGTGATCCGGCCTGCGCGGTCGGTCCCGCCTGATCGGCTGATCCGGTGGGGGCGTGGGGTCCGGCGTGCCCGGCTGATCCGGCGGGGCCACCGTGGGCTCCGGCGTGCCCGGCTGATCCGGCGGGGCCACCGTGGGCTCCGGCGTGCCCGGCTGATCCCTCCTGTGCGGGTGGTCCTGACTGGGCGGTATGTCCTGGCCGGCCTGGCGAGCCCGTCTGAGGTGGCGGGGTCGGCGAGTCGGGCGGGGCCGCGGGATGCTTCTGCGCCGATGGTGACGGCTGTCCCGGTGAGTGCGCCGGGGCTCCCGCCGGGTGTTCCGCGGAGGGCTGGGGGCCGGGTACGTGCCAGGGGCCCGGCTCGGGGGCGGGCCAGGTGGCGGAGGGGCCGGTGGTCCAGGCGTCAGGCTCGGGGGTGGCCCATGGCGTGGCGTCGTCGGCCGGGGCGGCGCCCTGAGGGAACCCCGAGGTGGCGCCCTGCGGAAACGCTGAGGCGGGGCCCTGCGGAAACGCCGAGGCGGGGCCCTGCGGAAACGTGGGGCCGGGGGAGGAGGGGTCCGCGTACCAGTCGTACGGGGCCGCGTCTCCTCCGGGCACCTCCCACGGCTGCGCGCCCGCCGGGGCGCCGCCCGCGCCGAGCCCGGGTGCGGGCGGGACCGCGTGCTCTCCACTCCCGCCGTAGGGCGAGCGCCCATGAGCCGACTCACCATGAGCCGACTCACCATAGGGCGGCCCACCATGAGCGGGCTCACCGTAGGCGGGCCCACCGTAGGCCGGCTCACCATGAGCAGGCTCGCCGTAGGGCCGCTCACCGTACGGCGACGGCGCGGCCGGGTGCTCCCCGCTCCCCCGGCCGGACGACGGCAACGGCGGTGGCCCCCACGTGTACGGGGGACGCTCGCGCCCCGTCACGTCGGACGGCTCACGGGACGGGGACGGCGGTGAGGGGGCGTGTCGCTCAGCAGGCCGGCCGAAGCTCGGCGGTGGCGTCGCCGGCGCCGCCGGGTCGCCGGCGTCTCCGCGATCGTGCTCAGACCCAGGTTCCTGGCCACGCATAAGGGCGAGCCTAGCGAGAGTCGGGAGATCGTCATGGCGGTATGGGCGTTCCCGACGGCATCAGGTGAGTGCTTTGTGACCTTGTCGGGTGAAAGGCGGGTTTCAGGCGGGGTGGCCGGTCAGCGAACGCTGGTCGAGCGCCTTGAACACCGTCGCCTTGGTGACCTCGACGGCCGCCCCCATGATGGCCTTCTGGCTCTTCTTGTCGGGCTTGCTGCCGTCCTTGTTCTGGAACCAGATCATGACCGCGTAGTGGCCGTGCGCCCACACCTGGGCGCCGCCGCTGCCGGAGCCGACCAGCTTGGTGACCGAGTCCTTGCCGGGCAGCGGCTTGACGTAGTTGGTCTGGCTGCCGGCGGAGGCGACCTTGGTGGCGTTCTTGCCGGTCTTGAGGTTGGCCACGCCGACCGTGCCGATGATCTTGCCGGCCTTGTCGCGGAAGCTGGCCCGGATGAGCTGGTTGCACTTGCCGGCCTTGAGGGCCTTCTGCAGCTTGCTGCCGAGCGCGCCGTCGCCGCACTTCTTGAGCTTGCTGGTGATGGTCATCTCGTACGAGTGTCCGGACACGGCGAACTTCTTGGTCGGGAACAGCTCCTTGACCGTGAGCGGCTCGGGGTCGGTGGACCGCTCGGCCGCGTACCCGAACTTGCCGGGCGGCGCCGTCGGCAGCGGCGCGGAGGTGCGCACCGGGGCGGTGGCGGTGGACTCGGAGTCGCCGGCCTTCCACATCATGGTCAGCCCGACCACGAGTGCGGCGAGCACCGCGACGCCGCCCAGGGTGAACCAGAGGGGACCGCGGGACGTCGGGCCCTCGGCGTACGGGCTCCACGTGGCGCGGCGCTCCTGGCGCCGGGGCTCCTCGACGGCCGGCGCGGGCTGCGCGGGCGGCTTGTCCTGGTACGGCGGACGCGCGAAGGCACTGGTCTCGGGGGTCGCGAAGGCGCTCGTCCCGGGGGTCGGGGCGGCCTCGGGCTCAGGGGCGTCGTCACGCTTCCTGCGGAAGCGGCCGGCGAGCCGCTGGGTGCTGCTCTCGCTGTCGTCGGGAAAACCCATGCGGGCGAGATTACCGTGAGGTCGTCAGGAATATCCGAAGTCCTGTGTCCACCAGGGTCCGCCGGGGCCGGACACGACGCCGACGCCGATGGCCCGGATGCGGCAGTTGAGGATGTTCTGGCGGTGGTCGCGGCTGTCGAGCCAGCCCCGCACGGCCTCCTCCGGTGAGGCGTAGCCGCGGCCGATGTTCTCGGCCGCTCCGGCGCGGTACCCGGCGCGCTCCATGCGATCCCACGGCGACGCGCCGTCGGGCGACCCGTGTTCGAAGCGGCCGCTGCTCGCCATCTCCATCGAGTGGGCCCGGGCCGAGCGCGTGAGCCTGGCGTCGACGCGCAGCGGGGCGCAGCCGCGCCGGGCGCGGGCGGCGTTGGTGAGGCTGACGACCTTCGCGGCCATGGCGGGCGAGACCTGCAGGACCGCGTCGCCGCCGAGCACGCGCACCGGGTCGCCCGCGGTGTAGCCGGGGACGAGGTCGCCGGTCGGCGTCCTGGTGGGCTGGACGCGGCTGCGCACGCGGGGCATCGCGGTGGCCGTGGTGGTCGAGCGAGGGATGCGGTCGGCGCGGGGGCGGGCCGGCTTGTGCGTCGGCGTCGGGGTGGGCGTGCCGGCCGCCGGCGGCGCGGTCTCGCTGAGGTAGATGTGACCCGTCGGCTCGGCGGCGTCGTTCATCCGCGTCCCCAGCAGCACGCCCGCGAAGAACAGCGCGGCCATGAGGCAGACCAGCGCCCCCAGGTGACTCCGGCGCCGTGCGCTCCGCTGGGTGTGCCGGGGGTGAGAGCTCTGCCACATACCGCCACCAACGATAGGGACGCGGGGTCGCGGTAAAGAAGGGATTGCCGGGAACCGAAATAGAACCGTTCTGTGGTCGGCCGGCCAGTCGGGTAGACTCGTGCGAGGTTACCGGTCTTTTGACCTGCGCCCCTCAGGGCGGGTAGCCTAATCGTTCGTTGTGTGCATAGGTCCTGCGTGACCGATGCGCGGCGCGTCCGGCGTCATCTCCCATCCCTGCGGAGACGGAAGGTCCGGGCCGTCGTGTGCCCGCACCGACCGACCCCAGCGCTGCCGCATCCGGCAGCGCGCCGAAGACGCGAGCATAAAGAAGGCTACGACCGTGCGCACGTTCTCACCGAAGCCCGCCGACGTCCAGCGTCAGTGGTACGTCATCGATGCGACCGATGTCGTGCTGGGCCGGCTGGCCAGCCACGTCGCGACCCTGCTCCGCGGCAAGCACAAGCCGATCTTCGCCAACCACGTCGACACGGGTGACTTCGTCATCGTCATCAACGCGGACAAGATCGCGCTCAGCGGCAACAAGCTTGAGCAGAAGAAGGCGTACCGCCACTCGGGCTACCCGGGCGGTCTGCGCTCCGTGAGCTACGGCGAGCTCATGGAGAAGCGGCCGGACAAGGCCGTCGAGAAGGCCGTCAAGGGCATGCTGCCCAAGAACTCCCTCGGCCGGAAGATGGCCAAGAAGCTGAAGGTCTACGCGGGGTCCGAGCACCCGCACCAGGCCCAGCAGCCGGTGCCGTTCGAGATCACCCAGATCGCCCAGTAGTAGTTCGAAAGAGTTAGAGGAGAACCGTGGCTGAGCCCACCGGTGTCGAGACGGCCGTCGAGGCCGAGCTGGAGGACTACTCCGGCGAGGATTTCCCGTCCGAGTACACCACCGAATCCGCTGCCAGCGCTGACGCCCCCGTGCGCAAGCCCGTCACCACGGGCAACTCGTACGGCACCGGCCGCCGCAAGGAGGCGATCGCCCGCGTGCGCATCGTCCCCGGCACCGGCAAGTGGACGATCAACGGGCGTTCGCTGGACGTCTACTTCCCGAACAAGGTGCACCAGCAGATCGTCAACGAGCCCTTCGTGGTGCTCGGTGCGGAGGAGGCGTTCGACGTCATCGCCCGCATCGACGGCGGCGGCGTGACCGGCCAGGCCGGTGCGCTGCGCATGGGCCTGTCCCGCGCGCTGGCGATCCTGGACGTCGAGGTCAACCGCCCGCCGCTGAAGAAGGCCGGCTTCCTCACCCGTGACGCCCGCGCCACGGAGCGGAAGAAGTACGGCCTCAAGAAGGCCCGCAAGGCTCCGCAGTACAGCAAGCGCTAAATTGGCGCGTCTTTTCGGCACCGACGGGGTGCGTGGGGTCGCGGGACGCGACCTCACCGCGGAGCTCGCCATGGACCTTTCGGTCGCGGCGGCTCATGTCCTCGGCGATGCCGGCGCGTTCACCGCTACCGGACGCCGTCCGATAGCGGTCGTAGGCCGGGACCCGCGTGCCTCAGGAGAATTCCTCGAGGCCGCTGTGGTCGCCGGCCTCGCGTCGTCCGGTGTGGACGTGCTGCGCCTCGGCGTGCTGCCCACCCCGGCCGTCGCCCACCTCACCGCGGCGCTCGGCGCCGACCTCGGCGTCATGCTGTCGGCCTCGCACAACCCCGCGCCGGACAACGGCATCAAGTTCCTGGCCCGCGGCGGCTTCAAGCTGTCCGACGCGGTCGAGGACGAGATCGAGCGGCGGCTGGGCGAGGACTGGAGCTTCCCCGTCGGCTCGGCCGTCGGGCGGGTGCGTGACGCCTACGGTGAGGCCGACCGGT
The DNA here is from genome assembly GCF_013363995.1 of Nonomuraea rhodomycinica. Lineage (GTDB taxonomy): Bacteria > Actinomycetota > Actinomycetes > Streptosporangiales > Streptosporangiaceae > Nonomuraea > Nonomuraea rhodomycinica. The sequence goes on from NZ_JABWGO010000002.1 coordinate 37,948, forward strand.
ACATCAGCCACGTGCTGGCCACGATGCGGGGCGGGCTCGACGGGCTGCGCGTCGTCGTCGACTGCGCCCACGGGGCCGCCCACATGGTCGCGCCCGAGGCGCTGCTGCGGGCCGGCGCCCAGGTGGAGGCGATCGGGGCGCGCCCCGACGGCCTCAACATCAACGACGGCCACGGCTCCACCCACCTGGACAAGCTCCAGCAGGTGGTGATCTCGCGCGGCGCCGACGTCGGCATCGCCTACGACGGCGACGCCGACCGCTGCCTCGCGGTGGACCACACGGGCGCGGTCGTCGACGGCGACCAGATCATGGCGATCCTGGCCTCGGCGATGCACGCCGAGGGCACGCTGGCCAAGGACACCGTGGTCGCGACCGTGATGTCCAACCTGGGCTTCAAGCTGGCCATGCGCGAGGCGGGCATCACCGTGGTGGAGACCGCGGTGGGCGACCGCTACGTGCTGGAGCGCATGAAGACCGACGGCTACAACCTGGGCGGCGAGCAGTCCGGGCATGTGATCATGCTCGACCACGCCACCACGGGTGACGGGCTGCTGACCTCGCTGCACCTGCTGTCGGTGGTGGCGTCCTCGGGCCGGTCGCTGCACGAGCTGGCCTCGGTCATGACGCCGATGCCGCAGGTCCTCATCAACGTCAAGGGCGTGGACAAGGGCAAGGCCAAGGCCGCCGAGCTCGTGTCGGCGGTCGCCGACGCGGAGGCCGAGCTGGGCGACACCGGCCGGGTGCTGATCCGGCCGAGCGGCACCGAGCCGATGATCCGCGTGATGGTCGAGGCGTCCTCGGAGGAGCAGGCCACCAAGGTGGCCGAGCGGCTGGCCGACGTGGTGCGGGCGGCCTGCGCCTGAGCCAGGCGGTGAAGGAGGGGTACGGCGTGAGCCGTACCCCTCTCTCGTTCCCGGCGGCGGTCTACTCGTCGCCGGTGAGGGACAGGACGCGCAGCCGCTGTCCGGCCCACAGGACCGCCAGCACCGTGACGATCACCAGCGCCGGCACGGCGAAGCCGAGCGTGACGTCGGCCTTGAGGAACGGCGAGGTGGAGATCTGGTCGGCGATCGACTGCGCCCACTGCTGGACGGAGAACTTGCGGGCGCCCGGCACGAAGCCGCCCACCAGCCCCTCCCAGACCAGGGCGTAGACGACGCCGATCGTCACCGCGTGGCGCGTGACCACGCCGAGCAGCAGGAAGACCGCCGCGTACGCGATGCCCGCCACGAGCGCGCCGACGGCGAAGCCGGGCGCGATGGCGTCCTCGTTGCCCACGAGCAGCCAGGCCGCGACGTAGGTCGGGACGGCGGCGAAGACCGCCAGCAGCGACGCCGCCACGAGGAACTTGGTCTGGGCGATGACCGGCCGGGAGATCGGCTTGGACATCAGGTGGATGATCGTGCCGTCGTCGATCTCGGGGGCGATGACGCCCGTGCCGGCGATGAGGCCGAGCAGGGGCAGCATGGTGCCGATGGCGAAGTTCTGCATGAGCAGCATGGCCGAGCGCTGGTCGTCGCTCCCCATCAGCCGCAGGAGCAGCGCCAGGCCGAGCAGTGCCACGGGGAGAAGCAGGAGCAGGACGATCCGCCGTCGCCCCAGCAGCGCCCGATACGTAATACCTGCCACCACGCTGTTCATGTCAGGTGCTCCGGTTGATCAGGTAGGAGAAGACGCTTTCGAGGTCCTCGTCGGCGGGGGAGACCTCGTGCAGGCGGATGCCCTCGGTGCGGGCCACGCGGGGCAGCAGCCGGGCGAAGCCGCGGAACTCCACGGCCCGCACCTCCAGCCCGTCGGGCCCGAGCGAGACCCCGCCCGCCGAGTCGTCGAGCATGAGCGCCGCGGCCAGCCGCCGGTCGTCGCTGCTGCGGATGCGGAACAGGTGCGGCCGGTCGGTCATCAGCCGGCGGATCTCGCGGAAGTCGCCCGAGGCGGCGTGCCGGCCGGCGACCAGCACCTCGATGTGCTGGGCGACCCGCTCGACCTCCTCCAGGATGTGCGAGCTGAACAGGATGGTCTTGCCGGCGGCGCCCATCGTCCGGATCAGGTCCATGAGGTGCAGCCGCTGACGCGGGTCCATGCCGTTGAACGGCTCGTCGAGCAGCAGCACCGGCGGGTCGTGGACGAGCGCGGCGGCCACCTTGACGCGCTGGCGCATGCCCTTGGAGTACGTCTCGACCCGCCGGTCCTTGGGCTCCTCCATCTCGACCGTGGCCAGCGCCTTGCGGGCGGCCTCGACCGGGTCGGGCAGGCCGTGCAGGCGGGCGGCCGACAGCACGAACTGCCAGCCGGTCAGGAAGCCGTAGACGCCCTCCCGCTCGGGGACGAGGCCGATGTGCCGGTAGACCTGGTGGTTCTTCCAGACGCGGGTGCCGTCCAGCGTGACCGTGCCGTTCGACGGCGCGAGGAAGCCGGCCATCATGTGCAGCAGCGTCGACTTGCCCGCGCCGTTGGGTCCGAGCAGCCCGGTGACCCCGGGCCCGATGGTCATGGTCACGTCGTTGACCGCGACGACGTTGCCGTACCAGCGCGAGACCTGCGCCAGTTCGATCTTCACCGGGAGGCCGCCTTCCGGTAGCGGAGCGCGAGCGCCGCCACGGCGGCGGCGATGAGCAGGACCACGATGACGAAGGACACGGGCCCGTCGGGGTAGCCGCCCTCGGAGTTCGGCGTCGTGCCGAACACCCACACCTGGACGGCGTCCACCAGCCAGAACGGGTTGATCAGCCAGGCCCACCGGGCGGCGTCCTCGTCGCCGGCGGACAGCAGCGTGCTGTACATGATCGGTACGGAGGCCGAGGCGAGCAGGTAGAGGGCGATCACGGAGGCGACGCCGAGCCCGCGCCGCGGCGTCAGCGAGGCGATGGCGAGCCCGAACGCGGCCAGCAGCACCGCGAGCAGCAGCCCGGTGAGCATGGCGCCCAGGTACTCCTTGGTGCGGGGCGGCCCGGGGAGGTCCACCAGCAGCTCGCCGGCGAACATCAGTGTCAGCGGCACCGCGATCAGCGCGTAGAGGGCGACGGTCATCGCGACGACCTTGGCGCCGACGTACTCGGTGATCGTGACCGGGCGCGACAGGTAGAGCGGCAGCACGCGGAAGCGCAGGTCGGGCGCCACCACCGTGGGCGCCTGCGAGGCCAGGAAGATGGCCAGCACGGCCTGCATGATCACCGCGAAGCCGCTGTAGCTCATGCCCTCGCGCCGCATCAGCGCCATGATCGCGATGGAGACGATCGCGGGCAGCACCATGATGGCGGCCAGCGAGAACGGCACGAGCTTGCTGCGGGCCGGGCGGCCGAGGCCGAACACGCCGCGCAGGCTGTGGACGGTGAGCGCCCGGGTGGTGTGGCCGCGCCCGAGCCGGGGGCCGTCGTAGTGGCGGTATCCGATGTCGTAGATCTCAGACACCAGCGGTCTCCTTGAAGACGTCCTCGATGCGCTGCCGGCCGCGTTCGAGCCGGATGAGGCACAGGCCGAGGTCGGCGGTCGCGTCGCGGATGGCGTCGAGCGTGTCCGGGCCGGTGACCTCGACCAGCAGCATCCGGCCGTGCGGCGCGACGCCGTGACCGAGCTCGGCCAGCCGGTCGGCCAGCGCCTGGGTGCCCTCGTCGACCTCCACCGTGACGCTCCGCGTCGCCTGGGTGAACTCGCCGATCGCGGAGGAGCGCAGCAGCCGTCCGGCGTCGATGACGATCACGTGGTCGCACACCCGCTCCAGCTCGCCGAGCAGGTGGGAGGTGACCAGCACGCTGATGCCGAACTCGGCGCCGATGCGGCGGATCAGGGTGAGCATCTCGTCGCGTCCGCGCGGGTCGAGACCGTTGGTCGGCTCGTCCAGGAGGATGAGCTTGGGGTCGTGGACGAGCGCCTGCGCGAGCTTGACGCGCTGCTTCATGCCGGTGGAGTAGCCGCCTATCGGACGGTAGCGTTCCTCGGCCAGCCCGACGTGGCGCAGCACGTCGGCGGCCCGCTCCCGGGCGGCCGTGCGGGGGAGCCCGGACATCCGGGCGAGGTGGACGACCAGTTCGGTGGCGGAGACGTCGGGCGGCAGGCATTCGTGCTCGGGCATGTAGCCGACGAGCCGGCGGATGTCGGCGCCGCGTGTCGTGACGTCGAGGCCGAGCACGCGCGCGCCGCCGGCCGTGGGCGGGAGCAGCCCCAGCAGGATCTTGATCAGCGTCGACTTGCCCGCCCCGTTGGCCCCGACCAGGCCGGTGACGCCCGGGCCGGTGGTGACGGTGAGCCCGTCGAGCGCCGTGACGGTCGGGAAGCGTTTGGTCAGCCCCTCGGTGTCGAGGATGTGCATGATCCGGACACTACCCGGCGGCGTCACCCCGCGGCATCGGCCGCACGGAGGACGTGCGTCCTACTTGAGGCCAGAATCTGTGCTGCACCCAGAGGGTGGCGGTGCCCGCGATCACCATGCCGGCGATGTTCACCGCGAGCTGCGAGACGGAGCCCGCGACCTCGCCCCAGTCGCCGAGCGCGATCGCCACGGCCGCGTAGCCGGCGGCGGGCACCGTGGTCACCGAGATGAAGACGCCGATGAGCGCCGAGGACTTGCCGGCCGTGATCGACAGGACCCCGGCCACGCCCGCGAGCAGCGCCACGATGAACGACCACCGGTCGGGCTTGACGATGAACTGCACCTCGCTGTTGCCGTGCAGGTGCGACGGGTCGATCCAGCCGAGCCCGCGCGAGACCAGCGCGCAGGCCACCGTGACGGCGATGGCGATCGCGAAGCCGATCACCAGGGTCCTGACGGCGCCGGTGACCAGCCGCCAGCGCCGGCGCAGCAGCCCGAAGCAGACGGCCGCGATCGCGCCGAACTCCGGCCCCAGGACCATGGCGCCGACGATCAGGATGAGCGACTTCTGGAGCACGCCGATGGCGGCGATCTGCGTGGCGATCGCCAGGAACACGAGGTACGCCCAGGTGATGCGCGAGTCGGAGTGGACCCGCTGGGCCAGCTCCTCCCAGACGACCGCGTCGTCGGGCGCGCCGGGCGCCTCCTCCACGGCCTCCTCGGCGGCCCTGGAGATGGACAGGTGGATGTCCTCGGCGGCGATCGAGCCGGCCTCGCGCAGCCACGACAGGTCGCTGATCACCTCGTTGGCCGACTCGCGGGCCACGTCGGCGAGCACGAGGTCGCCCGCCGGCTCGCGCGCGGCGCCGGGCAGCACGACGATGTTGGTGGCTCCGGCGCAGCCTTCCAGCACCGCCGTCACCTCGACGGTGCGGTCGGACGGGGTGATCAGTCGCAGGTGGAGCATCGGGCCATTCTTGTCGATGTCAACAGGTGGCGTCAGGTGCGGCGCAGGCGCACCCGCCGGACGGAGTGATCGGCGCCCTTCTGCAGGACGAGGTCGGCGCGGCCCCGGGTCGGGGCGATGTTCTCGACGAGGTTGCGCTCGTTGATGTCGCGCCAGACGTCGACGGCGAACGTCGTGGCCTCCTCGTACGACAGTTCGGCGATGTACCGGAAGTACGACTTGGGGTCCTCGAAGGCGGTGCGGCGCAGCTTGTGGAAGCGCTCGACGTACCAGGTGCGGATGTCCTCGACCTTGGCGTCCACGTAGATGGAGAAGTCGAAGTAGTCGTTGACCGCGAGCGAGGTGGGCGGGGCCGGCTGGAGCACGTTCAGCCCCTCGATGATGAGGATGTCCGGGCTGGTCACGCTCTGGCTCGCGCCGGGGACGATGTCGTACTCCAGGTGGCTGTAGATCGGGGCCTTCACCTCGGCCGCCCCGGCCTTCACCTCCGCCACGAACCGGACCAGCGCCCTGCGGTCGTAGCTCTCGGGGAAGCCCTTGCGGTGCATGATGCCCTTGGCCTCCAGCACCGCGTTCGGGTAGAGGAAGCTGTCGGTGGTGATCAGCTCGACGTGCGGGTGCTCGGGCCAGCGGGCCAGCAGCGTGTGCAGCAGTCGCGCCGTGGTGGACTTGCCGACCGCGACGCTGCCCGCGATGCCCAGGATGTACGGCACCCGCCGCTCGGAGTGGCCGAGGAACGCGCTGAGCACGCTACTGCGCTGCTTGGACCCCGTGTAGTGCAGGTTCAGCAGCCGGGTCAGGGGGAGGTAGATGTCGGTGACCTCGACCAGGTCGATGGGGTCGTCGAGGCCGCGCAGCTCTTCCAGCTCTTCTGCGGTGAGAGTCAAGGGCGTGTTCTTGCGGAGATCGCTCCACTGCTCCCTGCTCAGTTCCACGTAGCCGTTGTTCACCTAGGCAGCGTAGCGACGCCGCCCGCGTCCGGTTCGGCGGGGTGGGGGAGTTGTCCACAGCCTGTGGATGAACCTGTGGGGATTATCGACAGTCAGTTCGGGGAAAGGTGCGCGTTCCCTCGCCGTCGGCCCCTGGCCATCTCCCCGAAACCGGGCGTGCCGGGGAACCCGGGCGGTTACTGTTCGGGGAAGCCAGTGTCCCCGGGAGGGTTCATGGACCGTCGTCGCTTCCTGGCCAGGGCCGCCGTGGCGGCCGCCGCCGGCATCGCCGGGCCGTTCGCGGGCGTCGCCTGCGCGGCCGAACAGGGCGGGGTCACCCAGGTGAAGGGCTACGGCCCGCTGAAGCCCGTACGCGACAAGCGCGACGGCGAGGTGCGCCTCCACCTGCCCGACGGGTTCGCCTACCGCTCCTTCAACGAGGCGGGCAGCAGATTCCCCGACGGCTCGATCGTCCCCGGACGCCACGACGGCATGGCGGCGTTCGCCGGGCCGCGCGACACCGCGTACCTCGTGCGCAACCACGAGGTCGGCGGCCCCGTCGGCGCCTTCGGCGACAAGGACAAGGCCTACGACCCGATGGCGGGCGGCGGCACCGTCACCCTCCAGGTCACCCGGCACGGCGAGGTGCTCAAGGCCGCCCCGTCGCTCAACGGCACCATGCTCAACTGCTCCGGCGGCCCCATGCCCTGGAAGGCGTGGGTGAGCTGCGAGGAGACCGTCAACGGGCCCGACGTCGGCGACGACCACACCGGCGGCGACAACTCCAAGCTCACCCGCAGGCACGGCTACGTCTTCGAGGTGCCCGTGACCGGCGCCGCGACGGCCAGGCCGATCAGGTCGGCCGGGCGGTTCGCGCACGAGTCGGCCGCCTTCGACCCCGAGTCGGGCGCGCTCTACCTCACCGAGGACTGCTTCAGCTTCCCCTCCGGCCTCTACCGCTACCTGCCGCCCGAGCACCCGCTCAAGGCCGGCCGCCTCCTCGACGGCGGCAGGCTCCAGATGCTGGCCGTCAAGGGCTCCCCGCGCGAGGACCTGTCCGCGGGCCAGCGCCACGGCGCCTCCTACGCCACCGCCTGGGTGGACATCGACGAGCCCGACCCGCGCTTCACCGGGAAGCCGTCGAACGACGAGGCCGTCCAGGCGGTCGGCAGGCAGGGCCGGGCCGAGGGCGCCGCGATCTTCTCCCGGCTCGAAGGCGCGATCCACCACCAGGGCACCATCTACTTCGTCTCCACCCAGGGCGGCGCCACCGCGCCGGGAGACACGGCCCCCTCCGGGTTCGGCAAGGGCCGCGGCCAGGTCTGGGCGTACGAGACGTGGAGCGGCCGGCTGCGGCTCGTCTACGAGTCGCCCCGTTCCACCGTCCTGGACCTGCCCGACAACGTGACGGCCAGCCCCCGCGGCACCCTCGTGCTGTGCGAGGACGGCGACGGTGACAACTACCTGCGCGGCCTGACCCGGCACGGCGAGCTGTTCGACTTCTGCCGCATGGAGCCCGTCGCGGGCGACCCGGGCGCGGAGTTCGCCGGCTCCACGTTCGGCCCCGGCGGTCACACCCTGTACGTGAACGTCCAGTCCACGCACGGCATGTCGTTCGCCATCTGGGGGCCGTGGCAGCGCGGTGCCTTCTGACGCGCCCGGCTAGCCTGGGGACATGATCCTGGGCATCGGGGTGGACGTGGTGGACATCGCCCGGTTCGAGGCCACGCTGGAGCGTACGCCGGGCCTGCGGACGCGGCTGTTCACCGAGCGCGAGCGCGACCTGCCGGTGCGGTCGCTGGCCGCCCGCTTCGCCGCGAAGGAGGCCGTGGCCAAGGCGCTCGGCGGCCCCAAGGGGGTCGGCCACCTGGAGGCCGAGGTGCGCCGCGGCGAGAGCGGCCGGCCGGAGCTGCACGTCACCGGCCGCGCCGCCGAGGTCGCCTACGAGCTCGGCGTCAAGCGCTGGCACCTTTCCCTCACCCACGACGCGGGCGTCGCCGTGGCCTACGTGATCGCGGAGGGATAGCTTCGGATCATGCGCACCGCCTACACCGCCGACCAGATCAGAGCCGCGGAGCACGAGCTCATGGCCCGCCTGCCCGAGGGCACGCTCATGCAGCGCGCCGCGTCCGGGCTCGCCGCCGCCTGCGCGGCGATGCTCGGCAAGGTGTACGGCAGCCGCGTGACCCTGCTCGTGGGCAGCGGCGACAACGGCGGCGACGCCCTGTACGCGGGGGCGCTGCTCGCCCGGCGCGGCGCCCGGGTCGAGGCCGTGCTCGCGGGCGGCCGGACCCACGAGGCCGGGCTGGAGGCGTTCCTGCTGGCCGGCGGCCGCACGGCCGGGGACGGCGCGGCTGGCGCTGAGGCGGTCGAGCGGGCCGACCTCATCGTGGACGGGCTCGTCGGCATCGGGGCGAGCGGGCCGCTGCGCGAGCCGTACTGGGGGCTCGCCCGGGCGGCCAACGCCGCGGCGGCGCCCACGGTCGCCGTGGACGTGCCCAGCGGCGTGGACGCGAGCAGCGGCCGGGTGGAGGGCGCCGCCGTCGAGGCCGCGCTGACCGTGACCATGGGGGCGCGCAAGACCGGCCTGCTCGTCGACCCGGGAGCCGCCCTGGCCGGCGAGGTGGAGCTGGTCGACATCGGGCTCGGCCCCTACCTGCCCGACCCCGACGTCGTCGGGCTCACCGGCGCCGACGTGGCCGCCCTGCTGCCGCGCCCGGCGGCGGAGAGCGACAAGTACCGCAGGGGAGTGGTCGGCGTCGTCGCCGGCAGCGACCAGTACACCGGCGCGGCCGTGCTCGCCGTCGGCGGCGCCCTGCTGGCCGGCGCCGGCATGGTCCGCTACGCCGGTCCGGGCGAGCCGGTGGCGCAGGTGCGCGCCCACTGGCCCGAGGCGGTGGTCACGGAGCTGGAGCGGCCCTCGCTCGACGGCGTCGGCCGGGTGCAGGCGTGGGTGGTCGGCCCCGGGCTCGGCACCGGCGACTGGGCGCGGGAGATGCTCGCTCAGGTGCTGGCGAGCGACGTGCCCGTGCTCGTCGACGCCGACGGGCTCACCCTCGTCGCCCGGGAGCGCGACCTGCTCGGCCGCGAGGCGCCCGTGCTGGTCACCCCGCACGCCGGTGAGCTGTCGCGGCTCACGGGCGCCGGGCGCGAGGAGATCGAGGCCGACCGGCTGAGGCACGCGCGCGACGCCGCGGCCGATCTCGGGGTGACCGTGCTGCTCAAGGGGTCCACCACGGTCGTGGCCGAGCCGGACCGGCCGGTACGCGTCAACGGCACCGGCACCGCGTGGCTGGCCACGGGCGGCACCGGCGACGTGCTGTCCGGAGTGGCGGGGGCGCTGCTCGCCCAGGGGCTCGGCTGCTACGACGCGGGCTCCTGCGCGGCGTACCTGCACGGGCTGGCCGGGCGGATCGCCTCCTCCGGCGCGCCGCTGCACGCGGCGGGCGTGGCGGCGGCCGTGCCGGCGGCGATCCGCGAACTGACGAGCCGGTCCTCTTGATCGGCGAATGAGGCCCGGCCGCCGGGGCGAGCTGCCAGACTGGAGAGATGGGATTCCCGATGGCGACGCCCGCGCAGGCGCGGGTCGACCTGGCCGCGATCGAGCGCAACGTGGCGCTGCTCAAGGAGCGCGCAGGCGGCGCCGAGCTGATGGGCGCCGTCAAGGCCGACGCCTACGGGCACGGTCTCGTGCCGTGCTCCGAGGCCGTCCTCGCGGGCGGGGCGAGCCGGCTCGGCACCGCGTTCATCCGGGAGGCGCTGGCCCTGCGCGCGGCCGGCGTCACGGCGCCGGTGCTGTCGTGGATCATCGGCCCCGGCGAGCCGGTCGCGGAGGCGCTCGAGGCCGACGTCGAGCTGTCGGCCTCCGCCGAGACCACCCTGGACGAGATCGCCGCCGCCGCCCGGCGCACCGGCCGCACCGCCCGCATGCACCTGGAGGCCGACACCGGCATGAGCCGGGGCGGCGCGCCGCTCGCCGCCTGGCCCGGCCTGCTGGACCGGGCGGTCCGGCTCCAGGCCGAGGGCGCCATCGAGATCATCGGCCTGTGGTCGCACTTCGCGTGCGCCGACATCCCCGGCCACCCGTCGATCGGGGCGCAGCTCGACGCGTTCGAGGCCGCGCTCAAGCTGGCCGAGCAGGCGGGCGCGGGCGGCTCCCACGTCATCCGCCACCTCGCCAACTCCGCCGCGATCATGACGCTGCCGCGGTCCCACTTCGACATGGTCCGCGCCGGCATCGCGATGTACGGGCTGAGCCCCGTCCCCGAGCTGGGCGACTTCGGCCTGCGCCCGGCGATGACGCTGCTCGCGCGGCTGGCGCTGGTCAAGCAGGTGCCCGCCGGCTCCGGCGTCTCGTACGGGCACCTGCACGTCACCGAGCGCGAGACCCGGCTCGGCCTGGTCCCGCTCGGCTACGCCGACGGCGTGCTGCGGCACGCGACCGGCCGGGCCGAGGTGCTGGCCGCGGGCCGCCGCAGGCCCGTGACCGGCCGCGTGTGCATGGACCAGTTCATGATCGACCTGGGCGACGACCTGCCGGCCGACGGCGAGGAGGTCGTGCTGTTCGGCCCTGGGGGGAGGGGCGAGCCCACCGCCCAGGAGTGGGCGGATAACCTCGGCACCATCACACATGAGATCGTGACGAGGATCGGCGCGCGGGTGCCGCGGGTCCACGTGCGCGACAGCCAGGAGTGAGAAGGGGGCGCGGGGACATGACCACGACGACGCGTCGCAAGGTCGGCATCGCCGGAGCCATCGTCGGCGCCGCGTCGGCGGGTGTCGCGGCGGTGACACTGGCCAAGCGCTACGCGGTGGGCCGGATCAGGTTGCGCCCCGACGCCGAGCTGGCCGAGCCGTTCGGCGAACTGAAGGGGCGGGAGCGCGTGCTCACCACCTCTGACGGGGTCTCTCTGCACGTGGAGATCGACGGGCCTGAGGACGCGCCGTTGACCGTCGTCTTCTGCCACGGCTACTGCCTCAACCTGGAGTCCTGGCACTACCAGCGCCGCGACCTGCGCGAGAGCCACCGGATCGTGGCGTGGGACCTGCGCTCCCACGGCCGCTCCGAGCGCGCCGCCGCCGAGGACACCACGATCGACCGGCTCGGCGACGACCTGGCCGAGCTGCTCGAACGGTTCGTGCCCGGCCCGTGCGTCCTCGTCGGCCACTCCATGGGCGGCATGACGATCATGGCGCTGGCCGACCGCCGTCCCGAGCTGTTCGGCGACCGGATCAAGGGCGTGGCGCTCATCGGCACCTCGGCGGGCAAGCTCGCCGAGGTCACGCTGGGCCTGCCCGCCCTGGTGTCCAAGGTGGTCCACAAGGTGGCGCCGGGCGCGGTGTCCATGCTGGGACGCCGGGGGGCGCTCGTCGACCGCACCCGCCACGCGGGCAGCGACATCGCGTTCCTCATCACCCGCTACGTCGGCTTCGGCGACTCCAAGAACGTCAGCCCCACCCTGGTCGACTTCGCCGAGACCATGATCAGGGCGACGCCCACCGAGGTGATCGCCGACTTCTACCCGGCGCTGATGAACCACGACAAGCTGTCCGCGCTGCACGTCCTCGACCCCGTCCCGACCGCCATCCTCGTCGGCGACAAGGACTGGCTGACCCCGCCCGACCACAGCCGCGCCATGGCGGCCGCCCTGCCCAAGGCCCAGCTGACCGAGGTGCCCGACACCTCCCACCTGATCCAGCTCGAACGGCCGGGCGTGGTCAACGACGCGCTGCGCGACCTGATCAAGAGAGTGGAGTTGTAGAGAGTGGGGGAGTCGCGGTGAACGCCGAGCGGTTGCCGACCGCCGAGGACATGCGCGCGTACGGGACCCGGCTGGCGGCCCGGCTGCGCCCCGGCGACCTGGTGGTCCTGTCGGGGCCGCTGGGCGCCGGCAAGACGACGCTGGTGCAGGGCATCGCCGAGGGCCTGAAGGTGCGCGGCCCGATCACCTCGCCGACGTTCGTGATCGCCAGGGTCCACCCGTCCCTGCGCCAGGGGCCGCCCCTCGTCCACGTCGACGCCTACCGGCTCGGCGGCGACCTGGAGGTGGACGACCTCGACCTCGACGCCTCGCTGGAGGAGTCGGTCACCGTCGTCGAGTGGGGCGAGGGACTCGTCGAGGGCCTGTCCGAGGACCGCCTGGAGATCCACATCGACCGCGAGACGGGCGACGACGCCCGCGTCGTGACCCTGCGGGGAGTCGGCGCGCGCTGGTCCGGCGACTCCGGCTGACCCGACACGCCGGTTGAGCGGCGACAAGAGTAAAACGCGGGTCAACGCCCGGCAATGCTGTCACCCTTGACGTATCTCGCCGATGACGGAAAACATGATCGTTGGTGATGGATTCCCCCAGAATTTCTGGGTATCAGGAGGGGCAGCGTCCACCTTTCTGGTGGATGCTTGGTGCAAGACGGCGAAGTGGGGTGCGCTGGTGCTCGGTGTCAGACGACTCGCGTCCGCGGGAGCCATCCTCATGGTCGGCGCACTGGGCTGCTCCGCCCAGGCCGAGAGCAGCCCCACAGCCACACCGACGGCCACCGCCACGGCGACCACGACCGCCACGAGCACCGCCACCACGACGGCCACGGCCCCGGCCCGCGCCTCCATCAAGGTCGAGCTCAACCCCGACCGGGTCACCGCCGGCGAGACGTCGCGGGTCTGGATCCTCGCCAACTGCCCCGTGCCGACCGGCGGCCCCGCCCACACCGGCACCGCCACCTCGCGGGCGTTCCTCAGCGGCGTCCCGCTCAACCCGGCCGTCCCGACCCCCGGCGCCAACGCCACCAGCACGCCCAGCCCAGGCCCGTGGGTGCGGGGCGAGGCGCAGGTGTCCGGCACGATCGCGCGCGGCTCCTACCGCGTGGACGTCAAGTGCGACGGCACCAACGACACCGGCCGCGCCACCCTGCGCGTCGTCCGGGCCGAGCCGCTGCCCAGCGACGTGCCCACCCGCGCTCCGCGCGCGGGCGGCGGCGGCACGTTCGGCAAGGACGTGGACGAGGGCTCCGGGCTGCCGCTCGGCCCGGCCGGGGTGCTGCTCGGCCTCGCCCTGGCCGCCGGCATCGGGTTCGCGATCAAGCGCCGCAACCGCGCCTGACGAGGACGACGCCATGGCACGTCCGGGACGCGTGGTGCTCGCCGGGGCCGCCACGGGACTCCTGCTTGTCATGTTCGGCAAGACCCAGTTCGGCACCCAGCAGGCCGCCGCGAAGGTGGTGCCCGAGAGCATCGACATCCCGTCCATCGACGTCGAGGCCCCGCTGATGAAGCTCGGGCTGACCAAGGACGGCGAGGTGGAGCTGCCGCCGTACGAGAAGCCCAAGGTCGCCGGCTGGTACAGCGGCAGCGCCGTCCCCGGTGAGAAGGGCGCCTCGGTGATCGTGGGCCACGTCGACACCAAGACCGCGCCCGCCGTGTTCTACAAGCTGCGCAAGCTGCGCAAGGGCGAGCTCGTGAAGGTGGAGCGCAGCGACGGCAAGGTCGCCAGGTACAAGGTGGACGCCGTCGAGCAGGTCCACAAGGACCGCTTCCCGGCCAGGAAGGTCTACGTGGACGACGGCCTCAAGCTGGTGACGTGCGGGGGGACGTTCGACTACGCCAAGGGCGAGTACATCGACAACATCATCGTCTACGCCTCCCGCGCCTGACCCCGCCCCGCGAGTCCCCGCCGGAAAGCAGTTGCGGGGGCCGGGATGATGGGGACATGAGCGTGGAGACCAACCCGCCCCCCACCGGCAGCCGCATCCCCTGGGAGCAGGTGCACCCCACGGCCCGGGCCGGGGTCGAGGACTTCCTCGGCGGCCCCGTGACCGAGGCCGTCACCCAGGAGACCGGCTTCTCCCCGGCCGCCGCCGTGCGCCTGCGCACCGCCGGCGGCCGGCGCGCGTTCGTCAAGGCCGTCGGCCCCGAGCCGAACCCCGAGTCCGTGCGCATCTACCGCGCCGAGGCGGTGATCGCCGCCGCCCTCCCCGCCTCGGTGCCCGCGCCGCGGCTGCTGACCACGTTCGAGGCCGAGGGCTGGGTCGTGCTCGTCTTCGAGGACATCGAGGGCCGCCACCCGGCGATGCCGTGGCGGCGCGACGAGCTGGACCTGGTGCTCGCGGCCGTCGAGCGGATGTCGGCCGCGCTCACGCCCGCGCCCGTCACCGCGCCGCCCGTCGCGGAGCTGTTCGCCGACTCCTTCCGCGGCTGGCGCAGGCTCGTGGACGAGGACGTCACCGGCCTCGACCCGTGGGCGCTGCGCCACCTCGACCGCCTGGCCGAGCTGGAGTCCGGCTGGGGCGAGGCCGCCGCCGGCGACACGCTCCTGCACTCCGACCTGCGAGCCGACAACATCCTGCTGGCCGGCGACCAGGTCTACGTCGTGGACTGGCCGTGGGCGTGCGTCGGGGCGTCGTGGTTCGACCGGGTGTGCATGCTGCCGTCGGTCGGCATGCAGGGCGGGCCGATGCCTCACGAGCTGGTCACCGATCCCGACCCGGCGATCACCGCGGCGGTCGCCGCGATCACCGGCTACCTCGTCCGGCAGGGCCGCCGGCCGGACCCGCCCGGGCTGCCCACGTTGCGGGCGTTCCAGCGCGCTCAGGGCACGGTGGCGCTGGACTGGCTCAGACGCCGCACCGGCTGGGCCTGACCCTCCCGGCGCTTGCGGTCGGCCGGGAATGCTTCCGTCGCTTCCGGCCGGCCGGGAATCGGCCGAGCGGCCAGGGATGAGCCGGGTGGCGGGTAGGCTAAGCAGTCGTGCTGGTCCTGGCCTTTGACACCGCCACTCCTGCGGTCACCGCCGCGCTCCACGACGGCGAGCGGGTTCTCGCCGAGTCGACGACGATCGACGCCCGGCGCCACGGTGAGCTGCTGGCTCCCACCATCCAGGCCGTCCTCGCCGAGGCGGGCGCGTCGCTGCGCGACGTCACCGCCGTCGTCGCCGGCAGCGGCCCCGGCCCGTACACCGGGCTGCGCGTCGGGCTGATGACCGCGCAGGCGCTGGCCACCACCCTCGCGATCCCCGCGTACGGGATCTGCACCCTCGACGCCGTCGCCTACGGCAGCGGTCGTGACGAGCCGTTCATCGCGGCCACCGACGCGCGGCGCAAGGAGGTGTTCTGGGCCCGGTACGCCGACCGGCGCACCCGCGTGAGCGGCCCGGCCGTCGACCGGCCCGCCGACGTGCCCGTCGAGGGCCTGCCGGTCGCCGGGGCCGGGGCCGTCCTCTACCCCGACGCGCTCGGCGAGCCGCTCGACCCGCCCTACCCCTACGCGGGCGCGCTGGCCGGCCTCGCCGTCGAACGCCTGGCCGCCGGCGCCGCGCTCGACCCGGCCCGCCCGATCTACCTGCGCCGCCCCGACGCGGTGGTGCCCGGCGCGCCCAAGCGGGTGACGGCGTGAGGCTCCGGCAGATGACCGAGGGCGACCTGCCCGCGGTCATGGCGATCGAACGGACGACCTTCCCGCACGACGCGTGGAGCGAGGGCATGATGCGCGGCGAGCTGGCCGAGCAGCCGCGCACCCGCCACTACGTCGTGGCGCTGGTCGACGAGGTCATCGTCGGCTACGCGGGCCTGGCCGCCGCGGCCGACCAGGCCGACGTGCAGACCATCGCGGTGCTCCAGGCCCACCAGGGCACGGGGGTCGGCGGCGCGATGCTGGCCGAGCTGCTGTGCGAGGCGCGCAGGCGCGGCGCCCGCGAGATCTTCCTGGAGGTGCGCGACGACAACCCGCGCGCCCGCGGCGTGTACGAGCATTTCGGGTTCGAGGAGATCGGCATCCGCCGCCGCTACTACGACGACGGCACCGACGCGATCATGATGAGGAAGAAGCTGGATGGCTGACGCACCCCTGGTCCTCGGCATCGAGACCTCCTGCGACGAGACCGGCGTCGGCATCGTCAGGGGCCACACGCTGCTGGCCAACACCATCGCGTCCAGCATGGACGAGCACGCCCGCTTCGGCGGCGTGGTGCCCGAGGTCGCCTCGCGGGCCCACCTGGAGGCGATGACGCCGACCGTGGAGTCCGCGCTGGCGCAGGCCGGTCTGAAGTTCTCCGACATCGACGCGATCGCCGTGACGGCCGGGCCCGGCCTGGCCGGCGCCCTGCTGGTGGGCGTCGCCGCCGCCAAGGCCTACGCGCTCGGCCTCGGCGTGCCGCTCTACGGCGTCAACCACCTGGCCGCGCACGTCGCCGTCGACCAGCTCGAACACGGTCCGCTGCCCAAGCCGTGCATCGCCATGCTGGTCTCGGGCGGCCACTCGTCGCTGCTGCTGGTGCCCGACGTGGCCCAGGACGTGATCTCGCTCGGCTCGACGGTGGACGACGCGGCGGGCGAGGCGTTCGACAAGGTGGCGCGGGTGCTCGGGCTGCCGTTCCCCGGCGGCCCGCACATCGACCGGGCGGCCGCCTCTGGCTCCGGCACGGCCGTCGCGTTCCCGCGTGGCAAGATCGACGACGGCACGCTCGACTTCTCGTTCTCGGGCCTGAAGACCGCCGTGGCCCGCTGGGTCGAGGCGCGGGAGTCGGCCGGCGAGTCGATCCACGTGCCCGACGTGGCGGCCTCCTTCCAGGAGGCCGTGGTGGACGTGCTGACCCGCAAGGCGCTCCAGGCGTGCCGGAAGTACGACGTGCACGACCTGCTCATCGGCGGCGGCGTGGCGGCCAACTCGCGGCTGCGGGCCCTGGCCCAGGAGCGCTGCGACGCGGCGGGGGTGCGGCTGCGCGTCCCGCGCCCCGGCCTGTGCACCGACAACGGCGCCATGGTGGCCGCCCTGGGCTCCGACCTGGTCGCCGCGGGCATCACCCCCTCGACCTTGGAGATCCCGGCCGACTCCTCCATGCCGATCACCACGGTCCACGTCTGAGGCGTCCCGAGCGCGCGGCGTCCCTGTCTGGGGCGTCCCTTCCGTGGTGCCCCTGTCTGGGGCGCTCCACGGGTGAGGCGTCCGGCTGCCTTCGGGGTGGACGGTCCGCGTCGGGCGCGGGCCGGCGTCCGAACCACGTAGGCGGCCGAGGATGCGCGTCGTCACGGCGAGCAGCCCGTGAGCCCTCACGACCGGCCAGGACAGAGGCGAGCCGACGTCGGCGCGTGCGCGTGACGTCGGCTGTGCCGTAGCAGCTCAGTCTTTGGATCGGGTCGGACGCAGCAGGGCCTCGGCCAGGGCGAGCATGGTCTCCTCCAGGGAGGCGAGGCGCTTGGTGAGGTCGGTCGCGGTGCGGTTGAGCTCGTCGCGGTCGGGTCGCGCCTGCACCAGCTCCGAGAGCGCGCCCGCCGCCGACGCGAGACGGTCGGCCTCCTCGGCGGAGCGGGCGGCGATCGCCTCCTCGATCCGCTCGCCGATCCCGAGCGTCACCGGGAGCTGGCTCACCCGCTGGTTGACCGCCTCCAGGTGGTCGTCCACCGTCTCCAGTTGCTCGCCCGACTGCTCGGCGCGGGTCGCCAGGTCGGTCAGGTGCCGCTCCACGCCGTCGAAGCGGGCCTGCATGCTGCTCTGGATGCTCGTGCCCACCTGGTCGAACCGCGCCGCCAGCCCCGTGTCCACGGCGTCGAGGCGGCCGGCGAGCCCGTCCATCGTGTCGAAGCGGGCCGACAGGTTGGCGTCGACCGTGGCGAAGTGCGCCGCCATGGCGCTGTCGCTGCGGTCGAGCCGGCTCGTGACCCCGTCGAACCCGGCCGCCAGCTTCGTGTCGACGGTCGCGAACCGGCCCGTCACCGTGCTGTCCACGGCGTCGAAGCGGGTCGTCAGGTGCTCCTCGACCTCGTTCAGCCGCTCGTCCAGCGACTCGAGGTCGTTGTCGAGGTGGTTGAAGCGGGCCTCGTTGCGGGTCGCGCTCTCGCCGAGGTGCTGGTCCACCGCCGCCACCCGCTGGTCCATGCCGGCCACCCGCTGCTCCATCGAGGCCACGCGGTCGTCCACGCCGCCCAGACGCTCGCCGACGGCCACCGCGCGCTCGTCGAGCGTGGTCAGGCGGCCGTCGAGCGCCGTGAAGCGGCCGTCCACCCGGCCGTCCAGGGCGCCGAGCTGCCCGTCCAGCGAGACGATCCGCTTGTCCACGGCCCCCAGCCGGGAGTCGACCCCGGCCAGGCGGCCCTCGACCCCTTCCATGCGCACGTCGAGCTCGTCGAGCCGCACGGCCACCTGCTGCTGCGCCTCCTCCACCCGGACCGCGACCTGCTGCTGCGTCTCCTCCAGGCGGACCGAGACGTGCTGCTGCGTCTCCTCCAGGCTCGCGGCCAGCTCCTGCCGCGTCTCCTCCAGCCGCGCCGCCAGCCGCTGCTCGGCGGTCGTGAGCCGGTCGGTCACGGCGCTCACCTGGCCCGTGAGCACGTCCACGTGCGCGATCAGCCGCTCGGCGACGGCGTCCACGTGCGCGTTGACGTGTTCGCCGACCGTGGCGGCCCGTGCCCCGGCCTGCTCGGCGGCGGCGGCCAGCCGGTCGTCCAGGCTGCTCGACAGCCCCGCGGACAGCCCGTCCGACAGGTCGGCCACCAGGTTCTCGACCCGGTCGGTGCGTGCCGTCAGCTCGGCGAGCGACCGGTCGAGCCGGGTGAAGCGGCTCGCCGCGGCCTCCATGCTGGAGCCCAGCTGGGCCATGACGGCGGAGAACTCGCCCAGCCGCTTGGCGATGCCCTCGCCGCCGTCCAGGACCGCCTGCAGCCGTTTCAGCGTCTCCTCGACGCCGCCGCCGATGGTGGTCAGGTCGTCCCAGATGTTCGGCAGCTCCACCACGGGGGCGACGCGCTGGTGGACCGACTCCACCCGGGCGTCCACGGAGCCCACCTGCGAGCCGACGGCGTCCACGTGGTCGCGTACCGCCTCGACGTGCTGGGCGAGGCCCTCGGCCCACATGGGCGGCTTGGCCGCGATGTCGTCAAGGCGCCCGCTCACCGTCTCCAGCGTGCCGCTCAACCCCCCGAGCTCCCGCTCGCGGACCTCGCGCAGCAGCCACTCCATGCCTTCGAGCCGCTGGCGGATCTCGTCGAGGACGGCCCCCTGCGTGCGCTGCTCGTAGACGTGGTCCTGCGCGGCGCGCGCCAGCAGCTCACGCATCCTCTCCGGGACCTTGCTGTGGCCGCCCGTCTGCAGGAGGGCGGTGTGGTTGGAATGATCCACCGAAAGGCTCCTTCACTCGCCGACGGTTCATCGCGCAGCGGTGGATAGGTCCGGTTTGCAGATGAAGAAGGAGAACGCGGAAAACCGCAACAGGGGGGAGAACTCCCGCCCGCCCACCTTAGCCTTTCGATCAAGCCGCGTCAGTGGCGCGGGAGAATATCGTGGTTGCCGGGGAAACGCCCCGGTTTGCCATTTACGCAGGTCGAGCGCTGGAGGCCGGGCGGCAGATCAGGGCGGCGGGCTTGTCCATGATCCGGGTCAGAATGACCACAGCGGATTCGGAGCCCGAAAGTCGCAGATCGCTCCGAAGGCGTTCGATGTCGACCGCAGAGGCCCGCTTCTTGATAGTGACATTTCCTATTTTCCGGTCGCGGAGGGCGGCGCGCAGACGCTTGAGCGAGAACGGCAGCGCCTCCTCCACCTCGTACCGGGCCGCCCAAGGGGTGTCGACCGGGTCGTCCCCGGTGATGTAGGCGATCATGGGGTCGGGCAGCCGGCCGCCGACCAGTTCGGCCACCTCGGCGACCAGATGGGCGCGGATCGCGGCGCCGTCGGGCTCGTAGACGTACCGGCCGAGCGGCCCGGTGGGGGCGACGGCGCCGGTGCCGCGCAGGACGTGGCCGCCGGGCAGCAGCGTGGCCAGCCGGACGAGGCCCGCCTCCCGCGCGGCGCCCGGCGACATCCACAGCGACGCCTCCTTGACCTCGCCCTTGTACGAGACCCACTCGGCCTCGGCGCCCTCCGGGATGAACTCGTACGGGATGCCCGGGGCGACCTTGAGGCAGGCCATCGGGGCCCGGGCGAGCAGGTCGAGCACGACCGGCCACGGCGGGGAGTAGGCCATGGGGTCGAACGTGCGCCCCCTGGCCGTGCGCCGGGCCGGGTCGGCGAACAGGACGTCGTAGTCCTCCGGCCGCACCGACGCGGCGTCCGCCACCCGCACCGTGACCCGCCCGGCCAGCCCGAGCGCCTCGGCGTTGGCCCTGGCCACGGCCACGCTCAGCGGGTCGGTGTCGACGGCGTCCACGAGGCAGCCGGCCCGGGCCAGCGCCAGCAGGTCACCGCCGGAGCCGCAGCACACGTCCACGACCCTCGGCCCGTCGCCCGCCCATCCGCGGTCTCCGCCCGTGAGCCCCTCGCCCGGCCATCCGCGGTCGCTGCCCGTGAGTCCTTCGCCCGCGTCCCCGGGGGCCGCGCCCCTCGTTCCTCCGCCCGTCCCTCCGGGGACTCCGCCCGTCGGCCCCTCGCCCGCCCCTCCGAGGCGTCCCTCGCCGAGGCCGGCCACCGACGCTCCAGGCGCCGCTCCGTGGAAACCGGCCCCCGCCCCTCCGGGACCTCCGCCGAAGGGGCCGGAGCCCGCCTCGCGGTGGGCGCCTTCCCCCATGCCGGAGCCCGCCTCTCCGGAGGCTCCTCCACGCGGGTCGCGAGAGACGGCGCCGGGGGACCTCGGGTCGGGCGAGGCAGCGCCGGGGGACATCGGGTCGCGAGAGACGGCGCCGGGGGACCGCGGGTCGGGCGAGGCGGCGCCGGGAGAGCGCGGATCAGCCGTGGCCGCGCCGGAGGGATACGGATCGCGAGTGGCCGGCTCAGGGGAGGCCGGCTGAGGGCGCCCCTGTCCGGGCGAGTCCGGGCCGGCCGCTGACGTGACCCCGCCCAGGCCGTGAGAGCCATGCCACACGGCCAGCAGCCGGACGGCGCGATGGGCGGCGACCTCGGCGCGGGTGGCCTGCTCCAGGCCGTGCGGCGTGAAGTACATCAGCTCGGCGTCCGCCCCGAACTTGGCGCGCGCCCGCTCCCTCAGCCGCGCCTGCGTGAGCGCCGCCGAGGCGAGCGCGGCGTCGTAGGTGCGGCGCAGGCTCGTGGCAGCCGCCACGGGATCGGCGTTCCGGAGCTCGACCGCCTCCGCGAGCGCGCGCTGCCCGCGCGGGGTGAGCAACTCGGTGAAGGCGTCCAGGTCCACGCCGTACGACGTTAGCGCCCCGCCCGGGGGGCCCGATCCGGGCCCCCGTCTCGACCTGCGAAGATGAGGTATCGCTCTCAGCAAACGTGTTCGTGTTGACTGTCAAGCCCCTCTTGCATATGTTTCCTGTTGGCACTCTCCCCTTGAGAGTGCCAACGTGCGACGAGGCAGGTCTGGCACCCGCGACGGCAGGCCCCGCTGGTCGCCTCTTCTAGATCATTCAAATCTGAAGGGGAGGTCCGATCGTGACGACCGCCACCAAGGTTCCCGTTAAGCCGCTCGGCGACCGCATCGTGGTGCAGCCGCTTGAGGCTGAGCAGACCACCGCTTCCGGCCTGGTCATCCCGGACACCGCCAAGGAGAAGCCGCAGGAGGGCAAGGTCCTCGCGGTGGGCCCCGGCAACTGGGACGAGGACGGCGAGAAGCGGATCCCGCTCGACGTCAGCGAGGGCGACGTCGTCCTCTACAGCAAGTACGGCGGCACCGAGGTCAAGTACGGCGGCGAGGAGTACCTCGTGCTCTCCGCCCGCGACGTTCTCGCGATCATCGAGAAGTAAGCCGGTGGTGTCGGGCCCCGGGCGCCGTAGGCGGCCGGGGCCTTCGACACTAGGAGAGGACTTTCAGCAAAATGGCGAAGATCCTGGAGTTCGACGAGAACGCCCGCCGCGCCCTTGAGCGTGGCGTGAACGCCCTCGCGGACGCCGTGAAGGTCACCCTCGGCCCGCGCGGCCGCAACGTCGTCATCGACAAGAAGTTCGGTGCTCCGACGATCACGAACGACGGTGTGACCATCGCTCGTGAGATCGAGCTGGAGGAGCGCTACGAGAACCTCGGCGCCCAGCTCGCCAAGGAAGTGGCCACCAAGACCAACGACATCGCGGGCGACGGCACCACCACCGCGACGGTCCTGGCCCAGGCCATGGTCCGTGAGGGCCTGCGCAACGTGGCGGCCGGCGCCTCGCCGCTGTCGCTCAAGCGCGGCATCGACAAGGCGGCCAAGGAGATCAGCGACAAGCTGCTCGCCAGCGCCCGCCCGGTCGAGGACAAGAAGGAGATCGCCAACGTCGCGACGATCTCCGCCCAGGACGCGAAGATCGGCGAGCTGATCGCCGAGGCGTTCGACAAGGTCGGCAAGGACGGCGTCCTCACGGTCGAAGAGTCCAACGCCATGGGCATGGAGCTCGAGTTCACCGAGGGCCTCCAGTTCGACAAGGGCTACCTGTCGGCCTACATGGTCACCGACCCCGAGCGCATGGAGTCCGTCCTCGAGGACGCCTACATCCTGCTCACGCAGGGCAAGATCGCCTCGATCGCCGACTTCCTGCCGCTGCTGGAGAAGGTCGCCCAGACCAAGAAGCCGCTGCTCGTGGTCGCCGAGGACGTCGAGGGCGAGGCCCTGGCCGTCCTGGTCACCAACAAGATCCGCGGCACGTTCACCTCCGTCGCCGTCAAGGCGCCGGGCTTCGGCGACCGCCGCAAGGCGATGCTGCAGGACATGGCCATCCTCACCGGTGGCCAGGTCGTCAGCGAGGAGGTCGGCCTCAAGCTGGAGAACGTCGGCCTCGAGGTGCTCGGCCAGGCGCGCCGCGTCGTCGTCACGAAGGACGCCACGACCATCGTCGACGGCGCCGGTGACCAGCAGGCCATCGAGGACCGCGTCAAGGAGATCAAGCTCGCCATCGAGCAGTCCGACTCCGACTGGGACCGCGAGAAGCTGCAGGAGCGCCTCGCCAAGCTCGCGGGCGGCGTGTGCGTGCTGCGCGTCGGCGCGGCCACCGAGGTCGAGCTCAAGGAGAAGAAGCACCGTCTCGAGGACGCCATCTCCGCGACGCGCGCCGCGATCGAGGAGGGCATCGTCTCCGGCGGTGGCACGGCCCTGATCCACGTCTCCAAGGACCTCGACGACCTCGGCCTGTCGGGCGACGAGGCCACCGGTGTCGGCGTCGTCCGCCGCGCGCTGGTCGAGCCAGCTCGCTGGATCGCGGAGAACGCCGGTCTCGAGGGCTACGTGGTCACCCACAAGGTCTCGGAGCTGCAGGCCGGCCACGGCCTCAACGCCGCGACCGGCGAGTACGGCGACCTGATCGCCCAGGGCGTCATCGACCCGGTCAAGGTCACCCGCTCGGCCGTCCAGAACGCCGCTTCGATCGCGGGCATGCTGCTCACGACCGAGGCGCTCGTCGTGGACAAGCCCGAGGAGGAGGCTCCGGCCGCCGGCCAGGGCCACGGCCACGGTCACGGCCACTGAGGCACCCGACGGCCGCTCCTCGCGGCCGCTGAGCAGTTGACGGCTCACGCACGGCCCGTCCCCACTCCAGGGGGCGGGCCGTTCGCGTGCCCGGGGCTGGGTGAAGGTCCCCGGGGGGCTTGGGTGTGGGTTGGATGGACTGTGGCGAGCCTCCTTACGGGCTGGGGTGGGGTGTCGCGGGCGGGGGTGGAGTTCCTTGGGTGCTGGCCCCGGGGCGGGGGGCATGGCCCTGGGCTGCGCTGGCTGGGCAGATGCTGATGCTGACGCTGACGCTGGGATGGCGATGGCGATGGCGATGGCGATGGCGATGGCGATGGCGATGGCGATGGCGGTGGGCTTGGTGCTGGTTCGCGGGGTGGAGGTAGCGGTAGCCATGGCGGTGGCTTGGCGGCTGGTCTCAAGCTGGGGCTGGGGCTGGGGCTGGGGCTGGGGTGGCGGTGCGGTGCACCGATGTTGGCTCTGGTTGCGGGCCGGCTCTCGGCCCCTGGGCTGGGGGGCCGTGGGCCGCTGGAGCTGGCTCTGGGTGCGGCGCGACGGGACTCGGGCGTCCGAATCCAGTGAGGTGCCTGGCTGGCCGCAGCGGGGCGAGGCGCTTCGGGCCCTGTGGCCGGGAGGAGGCCCGTACGGTCGTTGGCGTGCGGGGCTCACAAGGGGCGCAAATCTGGATGAAGTGTTCGGATATGGGCGGCTAATGGGATGTGACGTGGTACCAATGGATACAACTTCGCATACAGCCGCAGATATGAAATAGTGACTTATCCAGGTAAACCCGGCCTGTCAGCAAAGCGTCGCGTTCCCCGGCTGCACGGGCGGTGAGCCGGCGAATTCCGTGCATTTCGGGTTATGGGGTGAAATATTCCTCCACTACTAAAGCCTTACTGTCGTCATTCGATTACGGGCAGTCGCCGTCTCTCCAATGTGACCAATCCGTAGCCGTTCGCGATGACGACAGGCCCGACCAGTGCGGGCATCATGCCTATCGTGAGCGAGGGAAGCGTCGCCGACGCCAAAATTGGGGTAAGGCTCGCGTCGAGACTTCCGGCACGGACGGATGACTCCGACCTTAGGGAACTGACCAGCCTCGCCGTACAGGGAGATCGCGGTGCGATCGAATCCCTGCTCGGCGAGTTGCGCCCGATGGTGGTGCGCTATTGTCGCGCCAGGTTGGGCAGGGTTTCAGGGCAATATCACATTGCCGATGACGTCGCCCAGGAGGTGTGCATCGCGGTGTTGTCAGCGCTGCCGCGCTACCGCGACATGGGCCGTCCGTTCGCCTCGTTCGTCTTCGGCATCGCCTCGCACAAGGTGGCCGACGCGTTGCGCAGCTCCGTGCGCTCGGCCGTGCCGACGCAGGACCTGCCCGACGGGCCGGACGACGGGCCGGGGCCCGAGGAGACCGTGGTCCGCTACATCGAGGTCGAGCACGCCCGCAGGCTGCTCGCCCGGTTGCCCGAGAATCAGCGCGAGTTGCTGTTGTTGCGGGTGGTGTCTGGGTTGTCCGCCGAGGAGACCGGTAATGTACTCGGCATGTCACCAGGTGCGGTCCGGGTCGCCCAGCATCGGGCGCTCGCGAGGTTGAGGCAGATGGCCGAGCTGGAGTCGGCTTGACGCAGGAGCGGACCGGGGCCGGACCGGCTCCGGAGGACGAGAGCGACGCGCTGCTCGACGCCCTCGGCCGTGGGGAGCCGCCCCCTCATGACGATCCCGCGGCGCGGCTGCTGGCCGCCCTGCGGGCCGACGCCTGCCGCGACGGCGGCGCGGACGATGTCATGTCCACGCACACGTGGGACGACGGCGTCATGTCCGCGCGTACGTAGGGCGACGGCGTCATGTCTGCGCGTACGTGGGACGACGGCGTCATGTCCGCGCGTACGTAGGGCGACGGCGTCATGTCTGCGCGTACGTGGGGTGACGGCGTCATGTCCGCGCGTACGTAGGACGACGGCGGCACCGTGCGGGATGGTGGCGGGCGACGCCGATGGGTCAGCGGCGTTCCTCGGTGTCGATGACGCCGTCGACGTAGCCCCGGGCGTACTCCCACGTGACGTAGTCGGCCGGGTCCGGGTGGAAGGCCGGCTCGTGCACCTGCGGCCGGCCCTTCTCGATCATCTGGCGGAGGTTGCCGCGCAGCAGGTCCCAGTCGAAGAAGTGCTGCTCGCCGCACTCGGGGCAGTCGAGCACGAGGCCGAGCACACCCTGGGGCTCCAGGAGGGAGCGGAACACCTCCACGTCGGCGAGGTCCGTGATGGCCTCGTCGCGCTCGGCGGCCGTGAGCGGCTCGGCGTCGTCGAGCTCGCCCATCGCGGCGGACGGGTCGTTCGGATCGTCCGCGAACGGGTCGCGGGGGACGTCTTCCAGCACCTTCCCACCATATGACCGATGCGGCTGCCGTGGTGGTCAGTGGTGGTCGGCGGGATGGTCGAGCCATCCGCGCCGGGCCGCCTCCACCCCGGCGTGGAAGCGGGACTGCGCGCCCAGCCGGGTCATCGCGTCGGCGAACCGGGCGCGTACGGTGCGGACCGACACGCCGAGATGGCGGGCGATCGACTCGTCGCAGATGCCCTGGGCGGCCAGCCGGAGCACCTGGACGGTGCCGTCGCCCTGGTGGACCCACGGCACCGGCATGGAGCGGGCCCACCACTCCTCGAACAGCGATCTGAGCATGCCCACGACGATCGGCGTGCGTAAGAGATAGAAGTTGTAGGCGTGGTCGGGCAGGTTGCCGCCCCACAGCGCGGGCAGGCCGGCGGCGTCGTCGCCGGCGGTCATGAACCAGCTCGGCACGTGGGCGAGCGTGCGGACCTCGCCCCCGGTCTCCAGCAGGCGGCCGAGCCCGTCGCGCACGCCCGGCAGCGCCAGCGTCTCCACGGGCACGACGGCGCGCACCGTGAGCAGCCCGCGCTGCTGCGCGTCGATCCAAGGATCGGCAAATTTCCGTGAGAAGTCGGTCATGGTGCGCTCGTCCGGGATGGCGGTGAGCACCGTGATCGGCGGCGCCTGGACGGCCATGCCGACAACGCTCTCGTACAGCACGTCGGCCCCGCTGACCAGCTCCACCGGGAACGGCCCGCTCTGGTAGTCGCGCCCGGCGTCGTAGTCGCGGATGAGGCCGCGGATCGACCCGAGGGCCGAGTCGATGCGCCGGCTCTCCTCGGCCAGCCGGTCGAGCCGCTCGGCGATCAGCCGGCCGAGCGCCCCCGCGGGGTGGCGGGCCAGGTACTCGCCCGAGTGCTCGTCGACCACGCCCAGGCGTACCAGGTCGTCGAGCTGCCTGCTGACCTTGTCGCGCGGACCGCCCATCGCCTCGGCCAGCTCCGCGAGCGTGGCGCGGTGCAGGCGCAGCACCGCCGTGTAGAGCGCAGTCTGAGCCGGGTCGAGGCCCAGCGCCGCGAGGGGATCGGGCACGTCGGGTGACTCGTTGCGCATGTCGCGTGGCTCCGTTGGGGGACCGGGGGTGCCGCGAGAATAACGCGGCATCCTCGCCCTGTCCGCCCCCTTGCGCGGGATGACACCGCATCGGTGCAACTTCGTGCAATTGCACGTTTGCACATTGCGGCGTGCCGCTGCGTAACGCACGCTTGACCGAGAGTCGGCGGACCACCGGGCCAGGCGATGCCTGCCATCAGGACGCGGAGGGGGGTTCGGTGGCGCGACGCGCGCCGGCCCGGCCGCCGGTCGCCGGGGGACGGAACGGAATCACCGACCGTTCCGTCCCCCGGCCTTTTTCGATGCCGGGAGTACGACGGACCGTGGGGGTCATCGTCCTCCCGGCATCTCAGCAGTTTGGAGCCAGGCCCTAGACTTGTCCCCATCACGCGCAACGGCAGGAGGGGGCCGCAGCATGTCCAAGTTCACCGAGATGGGTCTGACCTTCGACGACGTGCTGCTCGTGCCGGGCTACTCAGACCTGCAGCCAGGTGAGGCCGACACGCGTTCACGGCTGTCACGCAACATCACGCTGTCCATCCCGCTGGTCTCCGCGGCCATGGACACGGTCACCGAGGCCCGCATGGCGGTCGCCATGGCCCGGCAGGGCGGCATCGGAGTCCTGCACCGCAACCTGTCGGCCGAGGAGCAGGCCCAGCAGGTCGACCTGGTCAAACGGTCCGAGGCCGGCATGGTCACCAACCCGGTCACCTGCACGCCCGACGACACGCTCGCCGACGTCGAGCGGCTGTGCGCGACCTACCGCATCTCCGGCGTGCCCGTCACCGACCACGACGGCATCCTCGTCGGCATCGTGACCAACCGCGACATGCGCTTCGAGACCGACCAGTCGCGCCGGGTGCGCGAGGTGATGACCGCGGCCCCGCTGGTCACCGCCCCGGTCGGCGTCTCCCGCGACGAGGCGTTCACCCTCCTGCGGCACAACAAGGTCGAGAAGCTGCCCCTCGTCGACGCCGACGGCCGGCTGCGCGGCCTCATCACGGTCAAGGACTTCACCAAGAGCGAGCAGTACCCCCTCGCCACCAAGGACGCCGACGGCCGGCTCGTGGTCGGCGCGGCCGTGGGCGTCGGGGGCGACGCCGAGGCCCGCGCCAAGGCCCTCATCGAGGCGGGCGTCGACGTCATCGTCGTGGACGTCGCCCACGGCCACTCCAAGGGCCTGGCCGACATGGTCGGCAAGATCAAGGCCAACAGCCGGGTCGACGTCATCGCGGGCAACATCGCCACGCGGGCCGGGGCGCAGATGCTTGTCGAGGCGGGCGCCGACGCCGTCAAGGTGGGCGTCGGGCCGGGCTCCATCTGCACCACGCGGGTCGTCGCCGGGGTCGGCGCGCCGCAGGTGACCGCGATCCACGAGGCGTCGCTGGCCTGCCAGCCCGCCGGGGTGCCGGTCATCGGCGACGGCGGCCTGCAGTACTCCGGCGACATCGTCAAGGCGATCGCCGCGGGCGCCGACACGGTCATGCTCGGGTCCCTGCTCGCCGGGTGCGAGGAGTCGCCGGGCGAGCTGATCTTCATCAACGGCAAGCAGTTCAAGTCGTACCGGGGCATGGGGTCGCTGGGCGCGGTCCGCAACCGCGAGCGCGGCGGCACCTCCTTCAGCAAGGACCGCTACGCCCAGGCCGAGGTCGGCGGCGAGGACAAGTACATCCCCGAGGGCATCGAGGGCCAGGTCCCCTACCGCGGCCCGGTCGCCGCGGTCGCCCACCAGCTCGTCGGCGGCCTGCGCCAGGGCATGTGGTACGCGGGGTGCCGCACGATCCCGCAGATGCACACCGACTGCCAGTTGATGCCGATCACCTCGGCGGGCCTCAAGGAGAGCCACCCGCACGACATCCAGATGACCGTCGAAGCTCCGAACTATCACAGAAGGTAATCCATGACTCAGCAGGTGGAGATCGGCCGGGGTAAGACGGGGCGGCGGGCCTACGCGCTCGACGAGATCGGCCTCGTCCCCTCGCGGCGTACGCGTGACCCGGAGGAGGTCTCGATCGCCTGGCAGATCGACGCCTACCGGTTCGAGCTGCCCGTCGTCGTCGCCCCCATGGACAGCGTGGTCTCGCCCGCCACGGCGATCGAGATCGGCCGGCTCGGCGGCCTCGCGCCGCTCGACCTCGAAGGGCTCTGGACGCGCTACGAGGACCCGCTGCCGCTGCTGGAGGAGTGCTCGGGGCTCGACGCGGAGGCGGCGACGAAGCGGCTGCAGGAGATCTACGCGGCGCCGATCAAGGAAGAGCTGATCGGCCGGCGCATCGAGGAGATCCGCGCCTCCGGCGTGACGACGGCCGTGCGGCTGTCGCCGCAGCGCACCGTCCAATACCACAAGGCCGTGATCGACGCGGGCGTCGACATCTTCGTCATCCGCGGCACCACGGTCTCCGCCGAGCACGTGTCGGGCCGGGCCGAGCCGCTCAACCTCAAGCAGTTCATCTACGAGCTGGACGTGCCGGTCATCGTGGGCGGCTGCGCCACCTACACGGCCGCCCTGCACCTCATGCGCACGGGCGCGGCGGGCGTGCTCGTCGGCTTCGGCGGCGGCGCCTCCCACACCACGCGCAACGTGCTGGGCGTGGCCGTGCCGATGGCCACCGCCATCTCCGACGTGGCCGCGGCCCGCCGCGACTACCTCGACGAGTCGGGCGGCCGCTACGTCCACGTGATCGCCGACGGCGGCATGGGCACCTCCGGCGACATCGCCAAGGCCATCGCCTGCGGCGCCGACGCCGTCATGGTGGGCTCGCCGCTGGCCCGCGCCGCCGAGGCGCCGGGCCACGGCTACCACTGGGGTTCCGAGGCGCACCACCCCGACCTGCCGCGGGGGCGGCGGGTGAAGTTCGACACGGTCGGCACGCTGGAGCAGATCCTGCACGGGCCGTCGAGCGTGGCCGACGGGTCGATGAACCTCATGGGCGCGCTCAAGCGCACGATGGCCTCGACGGGTTACTCCGACATCAAGGAGTTCCAGCGCGTCGAGGTGGTCGTCGCCCCGATCCAGCGCTGACCCGCCGCCCGTCTCCCGTCTCCCGGGCTCTCGTAGTCGAGACGCAGGAGGCACAGGGACACACGAGCCCCCGGTCCCGGCTGTTCGCCGGGCCCGGGGGCTTCTGGCGTCACGAGGTGGGCCGGGAGGGAACCCCTGCCGGGCCGCCGCCCAGCCCCGTGAGCGCACCGTCCCCTGCGCGGTCTCCACCGCCCCCGGCTCGGCTCCGGTGCTCCGCCCGGCGGCGGTCTCGTCGGGCGACGCGGGTGGGCGTTCGGGGTGCTGGAGGGGGTGATCGCCGGGGGCGAGGTGTGCGAGGGGGCGCGCAGCACGGCGGCCGGCGAGCCGGCTCAGGGGGCGGCCTGAACGGGGATGCGGCGCGATCTTCGCGAGGCGGCCTGAACGGGGATGCGGCGCGATCTTCGCGAGGCGGCCTGAACGGGGATGCGGCGCGGTCTTCGCGAGGCGGCCTGAACAGGGGCTCGTCGGGCCGTCTCGGAGGGGTGGCTGGGGCCGCGCTCAGGGGGCGGTCTCGTCCCGCCAGATGAGGCTGTGCAGGTCGGCGCCTCGGATGACCTGGACCCGCCACGGCACCAGCCGCAGCACGTGGAGCTCCGGGTCGTCGGGCCCCTGCCAGAAGCCGCCCAGGTCGTACCCGGCGCCCGGCGGACTGCCCTTGGCGTACAGGTTCCAGACGTGGCGGCGCGTCCCGGGGTCGGCGGCCCACTCGGCGACGGCGTCCACGCTCACCGCGTTCTGGCGGGGCGTCCAGTACGAGAACGTGGTGTGCGGGTTGCCCGCCAGGTGGGCGGCCTTGACGGGCGTGCGGTACGTGGCGAGCCAGCCGAGCGGCCGGCCGTCCACCACCTCCCACACGGGGATGAGCACCCGGGCGCGGGGCCGTCCCTTGGCGTCGACCGTGGTCATCGTGGCGTAGACGATGTCGCCGACGTAGGCGGTGAACTGCGGCTCGATCGCCGCGAACGAGGACACCCGGCGGGCCATGGCGGCCCCCTCAGGCCGAGACCCGCGCGGCGGCGGGCTCGGCGGTCTCGGGCGTGCTCGGCCGGCGGGCGGCGCGCAGGCCGAAGGCGGTGACGACGAGGGCGAGCAGCGCGGTGGCCACTGGCACGACGAGGGCCGTCTGGATCGCGTCGAGCCGCGCGCCGGGATCGCTCGCCCCGTTCAGCGCGGCGACGTTCACGGCCGTGACGGCCGCCAGCCCCAGCGCGGTGCCGAACTGGAAGGCGGTGTAGAGCAGCCCGCCGGCCAGGCCGTGCTCGTGCTCGGCCACGCCTTCCGTGGCGGCCATGGTGAACGGCCCGTACGCGAGGGAGAACGACAGGCCGAGCAGCAGCATGGACGGGAACATGGCGGCGTAGGTCCAGTCGGGGCCGACCGGCAGGAACAGCGCGTACGCGACGGCCGCCAGCACCAGTCCGCCGAACAGCACCCGCGCGTTGCCGAACCTGTTCACCAGGCGCGGCGTCAGGGTCGGGGCCAGCACGGTGTCGAGCCCGATCACCAGCATGGCCAGGCCGGTCTGGATGGTGCTCCAGCCGCGCAGCTCCTGGAGGTAGAGGGTGGCCAGGAACTGGAACCCGGCGAACGAGGCGAGGAACAGCAGCGCGCCGAGGTTGGCGCGGACGAGCGGCCCCGACCGCAGGACGCCCAGCCGGACGAGGGGGTGCGCCGTGCGCCGCTCGATCACCACGAACGCGCCCAGCAGCGCCAGCCCGGCCGCGAACACGGCGACGGTGACCCAGGTGTCCCGGTCCAGGTGCTCCAGCCGGATGACCCCGTACACGAGCAGCAGCATCGACCCGGTGATGGAGAGCGCCCCGGCGATGTCGAACCCGCCCCGAGGCGCCGGCTCCGAGTCCGGCGCCGGCTCCTTGACCAGGGGGATCGCCGCCACCAGGAGCGACGCGGACAGCAGCACCGGGGCGAAGAACACCCATCGCCAGCCGAGCGCGGTCAGCAGCCCGCCCGCGACCAGGCCGAGCGAGAAGCCGCCGGCCGCGATGCCCGCGTACACGCCGAGGGCCTTGGTGCGCTGCGGCCCCTCGGGGAAGTTGCCGGTGACCAGGGCCAGCCCGGCGGGCGCCATGAACGCCGCGGCCACACCCGTGACGAACCGGGCGAGCAGCAGCGTCCATCCCTCGCCGGCCAGGCCCCCCAGCCCCGAGAACACGAGGAACACCGTCAGCCAGGTCAGGAACATCCGGCGGCGGCCCAGGAGGTCCGCGGCCCGGCCGCCCAGCAGCATGAAGCCGCCGTAGCCCAGCACGTACGCGGTGACCACGCCGCTGAGCACCTCCGTGGACAGCCCGAGGTCGGCCCGGATGGCGGGCAGCGCCACGTTGAGCATGGCCACGTCGATGCCTTCGAGGAAGACGGCGCCGGCGAGGACGAAGAGGACGCCCCAGGAGCGCGCGCCCATGCGTTCGACGCGTTCGGTAGAGGGAGACATGAGGACCTTCCGCATTGATGGTTCTCTTCGGTAACTGGAACCATCTTTGGTCACCGGCCCCACGCTGGGAAGACGGCACTTCAGGGTCACTCGGTTACCGCCACGTCACCGTCCTCCACCTCCTACGACGTCACTCCAGATTCGTGTGCCGTGAGCGCGACACCTCCACCGGCTCGTCCCGGCGCGCCCGGACCCGGTTCGTGACCAGGTCGGCCAGCACGAACAGGGCGATCTCGTACGCGCTCCCCATGGGCAGCACGGCCGCCGAGGCGAGGTCGTCGGCCATGGTCTGCGCCCGGACGTGGACGACGCGATCCGCCTGGCTCGCGGGCGGGGCGCCGGGCTGCGCCGTCAGGTACAGCAGGCGAGCGCCCGCCCGCACCGCCACCCCGGCCAGCGCCTCGACCGTGGACAGCCGGCCCGGCCCGCAGGACAGGACGACCAGGTCACCCTCTCCCACGGCGGGGCAGGTCATCTCGCCGGCGTAGTGCGCGTCGAGGCCCGCGTGGAACAGCCGCATCACGAGGCCGCGCAGCGCCAGGCCCTCGCGGCCCGGCGCGTAGCAGGCGATCCGGCGGGCCGCGAGCAGCTCGCCCGCGACCGTGTCCAGCACGTCCCCGGGCACGCTCGCGACCGCGGCGGCGATCTCTTCCATGGCTCGCGCGGCGTCACCGGCGGGCCGGTCGTGCGTGGTCATCGCGCCCTCCTCGACGGGCGGCCGGCGGGCCGGACCCCGTCCCCCAGTGTTCTTCCCGCCGCGGCCAGGCTGTCGCAGGCCGGGCACGGGCCGTGACCCTTATTGACCGATCTCCGGGGGTGCGACGTTGCGACCATCGCCCGATTCCCGGCACGCCCGCCATCCACGGGGCACGTGATCGGCCTCGTGGTGGCCGCCGTGCTCGCGGCCGTCGCCGTGATGTGGGCGCGGCCGCGGGCGGTGCGGCGGGGGCAGGTCGTGAGGTTCGCCGAGGAGACACCGCCGGAGATCGCCGCCGGAGATCGCCGCCCTCCTGCCCAGGGGGCCGGAGCTCTAGGATCCGGGTGTGGCCGATCTTCAGTGGACGCACCAGGTGGAGATGCGGGGCGACCGGGTCGTCAAGCGGTACACCGGCGACGACCTGGAGCTCGCCGGGCGGGAGTGGCGGGCGCTGACGCTGCTGGCCGAGCACGCCCCGGGGCTGGCGCCCCGGCCGATCGCCCTCGAACCGCCCGCGCCGCCCGCCTCCGGCGGGGCCGTGACCATGTCGCGGCTGCCGGGCGTCCCGCTGCGGTCCCTGCCGGACCCCGGGGTGTACGCCAAGCACCTGGCGCGGGCCGTGGGCGAGCTGCACGCGGCGGTGCCCCGCGGCGTCCTCGCCCACCTGCCCGAACGCCCCTGGCAGCTCGGCCCGCTGGTCGCCCACGTCAAGCAGTGGTGCGCCCGCTGGCGGCCCCGCGAACCGCTCGCCGACCGCGCCGTACGCGAGGGCGCGCGGTGGCTGGAGGGATGGCGCCCCGGCGACGAGGGCGTGACGCCGGTGTTCGGCGCGGGCGACGGCAACCTGGCGAACTTCCTGTGGGACGGCGCCCGGGTGCGGATCGTCGACTTCGAGGAGTCCGGGCGCAGCGACCGCGCGTTCGAGCTGTCGGAGATCTCGCAGCACGTGGCGATGTGGGTGGACGGCGAGGTGGACGTCCTCGCCCACGTCGGGCTCACCCCCGCCGAGGAGCGCCGCCTGGACGGCTGCCGGCGGCTGCACGCGCTGATGTGGCTGTTCATCCTGTCCCCCGAGGGGCCGCGCAATCCGCCGGGGACCTTCCGGCGACAGGCCGGGCGCGTGCTGCGATCATTGGGCGCATGAGGCAGGCGCTCGCCGCCGATCTGGCGGCCGTGGAGGAGCTGGTCCGTGCGGCGTACGAGCCGTGGGTGGAGATCGTCGGCATGCGGCCCCTGCCGATGGACGCCGACTACCCCGCGCTCGTCGAGGCGGGCCGCGTGTACGTGACCGACGCCGTCGAGGGGCTCATCGTGCTGGTGCCCGAGGACGGCGCCCTGCTGGTCGAGAATGTGGCCGTGCGCCCCGAGCTGCACGGCCGGGGCATCGGCCGGAGCCTGCTCGCCTTCGCCGAGGACGAGGCGCGCCGGCTCGGCCTGCCCGCGCTGCGCCTCTACACCAACACCCGGATGGCCTCCAACATCGCCCTGTACGCGTCGCTGGGCTACGTGGAGACCGGCCGGACGGGGATCGAGGGCCGTTCCGCGGTCGTCATGCGCAAGGAGCTCAGCCCCCCAGCGGTCAGCCCCCCAGCACCCCCAGCAGGTGGGTGACCTCGCGGGTGACCGCGTCGCGGCCCGAGCGCACGTACTTGCGCGGGTCCACGACCTTCGCGTCGTGCGCCAGGTGGTCGCGGATGGCGCCGGTGAACGCCTTGTTCAGGTGCGTCGAGATGTTGATCTTCTTCATGCCCTGCCGTACGGCGGCGCGCAACGTGTCGTCGGGCACGCCCGAGGAGCCGTGCAGCACCAGCGGCACCGGCACGGCGGCGCGCAGCTCGGCGATGAGGTCCAGGTCGAGCACGGCGTCCTTGGTGGTCATGGCGTGGGAGCTGCCCACGGCGACGGCCAGCGCGTCCACGCCGGTGCGCGCCACGTAGTCCACGGCCTCGTGCGGCTTGGTCCGGGCGCCCGGCGCGTGGACGCCGTCCTTGCCGCCCACCTCGCCCAGCTCGGCCTCCACCCACGCGCCCCGCTCGTGGCACCAGGCGGCGACGGACGCGGTGACGGCCACGTTCTCCTCGTCGGGCAGCGCCGAGGCGTCGAACATCACCGACCGGATGCCCAGCTCCACCGCCTCCTCGACCAGCGTCCGGTCGGTGGCGTGGTCGAGGTGGACGGCCACCGGCACGGAGGCGCGGCGGGCGATCGCGAGTGAGGCGAGCGCGACGGGCTCCAGCGCGCCGTGGTAGCGGACGCAGTTCTCGCTGATCTGGAGCACCACGGCCACGCCGAGCGCCTCGGCGCCCGCGACGATCGCCGTGGCGTGTTCGAGCTGGATGACGTTGAAGGCGCCCACCCCGGCGGGGGACGTGCGGATGATGTCGCCGGTCACGGCGAGAGGCATGGCGGGCTCCTCCTGGCTCAGGTGATCTCGATGAGCGGGTGCGTCCGGGCGTAGACGTCGCGGTCGAAGTCGCCGGCCACCGGGGCGGCCACGGCCGCCGCGCCGAGCGCCGCGGCCGTGCGCAGGCGTTCGGGC
Source organism: Nonomuraea rhodomycinica (assembly GCF_013363995.1). Classification (GTDB taxonomy): domain Bacteria; phylum Actinomycetota; class Actinomycetes; order Streptosporangiales; family Streptosporangiaceae; genus Nonomuraea; species Nonomuraea rhodomycinica. The sequence goes on from NZ_JABWGO010000002.1 coordinate 73,596, forward strand.
CACGCGGCGCCCTCGACCAGGCCGAGCGCGAGCCCGGCCACGAGCGAGTCGCCGGCGCCCGTCGGGTTGCCCTCCACCCGGTACGGCATGCGGGCCCGGAACGTCCCCTCCGGCGTGACCGCGTACAGGCCCTCCTCGCCGAGCGAGACGACCACGGACTCGGCCCCGCGGGCCCGCAGGTGCTCGGCCCCCTCGACCGGGTGGCCGTGCGGCGGCACGGCGCGGGCCAGTTCCTCGGCGTTGGGCTTGACGATGGCGGGACGCCCGACGGGCGCGTGCCGCAGCGCCGCGCCGTCGGCGTCGACGATCGCCGGCACCCCGTGCTCGGCGGCCAGCGCCGCCAGCTCCGCGTACGTGCCGGCCGGCACGCCCCGGGGCAGGCTGCCCGAGATGACGACGGCCTCGGCGCGCTCCAGCAGCGACGCGTACACGCGGCCGAACTCCCGCAGCTCCGCCTCCGACACCTCCGGGCCGGGCTCGTTGAACAGCGCGGCCCCGCCGCCCCCGCCCGCGACGGCCAGCGTCGTCCGGGACTCGGCGGCGATCGGGACCAGCGCCCGGGGCAGCCCGGCGGCCTCCAGGTCGGCCTCGATGGCGCGGCCGACGGGGCCGCCGGCCAGACCGGTGACCAGCACCTCCCGGCCGAGGCCGTGCAGCACGCGGGCGACGTTGACGCCCTTGCCGCCGGCCCGCCGGTGCACGGAGCGGACCCGGTTGACCCCGGTCCAGTCGATCTCGGGCACCTGGTAGGTGACGTCGAGGGCGGCGTTGAGCGTCACGGTGAGGATCATCAGGGCTCCGTGACCCAGGCGCCGCGCCGCATCACGCCGGCCACCTCCAGCTCGTCCGTGAGGACGACCAGGTCGGCGGCCTTGCCGGCGGCGATCGAGCCGATCGTGTCGTCGAGGCCGAGCACGCGGGCCGGGGTGAGCGAGGCCGTCACGGCCGCCTCGGGCAGCGTCAGGCCCACCTCCTGGACGGCGCGCCGGAAGGCGGCGTCCATGGTCAGCGTGCTGCCCGCGATGGAGCCGCCCTCGGTCAGCCGGGCCACGCCGCCGGACACGGTCACCCGCAGCGCGCCGAGCACGTACGCGCCGTCGCCGGCCCCGGCCGCCGCCATCGCGTCGGTGATCAGCGCCGTGCGGTGCGGGCCCGCCGCAGAGCAGGCCAGCCGGACCATCGCCGGATGCACGTGGACGCCGTCGTTGACCAGCTCGACCGTGACCCGCTCGTCCTGCAGGAGCGCGGCGACCGGGCCGGGGGCGCGGTGGCCGAGCGGCGGCATCGCGTTGTAGAGGTGGGTGGCCACGGTGGCGCCCGCCTCGATGCCGTCGAGGGTCTGCTCGTAGGTGGCGTCGCTGTGGCCGAGCGCCGCGATCACGCCGTGCTCGCGGGCCGCGCGGATGGTGTCGAGGGCGCCCGGCAGCTCCGCGGCGATCGTCAGCATGCGGACGTGGCCGCGGCCGGCCCTCACCAGCCGCTCGAATTCGCCCGGCGACGGCTCGCGCAGCAGCGCGGGGTCGTGCGCGCCGCAGCGGGCCGCGGAGATGTACGGGCCCTCGAAGTGCAGGCCGGCCAGCAGGCCGTCGTCGCACAGGTCGGCCAGCGACGCCGCCGCGGCCTCCAGCGCGGGCACCGTGGCGGTGACCAGGCTGGCGACCATGGTGGTGGTGCCGTGTCGCCGGTGCAGCTCCACGGCGGCCCGCGCGGCGTCCTGGTCCCCGGTGGGGAAGGAGCCGCGGGCGCCGCCGTGGTTGTGGATGTCGACGAAGCCCGGGACGACGTACCGGCCGCGCAGGCTGTGACCGGCGCGCGGCGCGCGGCCCTGGCCGACGTGCGTGATGCGGCCGTCCTCGATGGTCAGCCAGCCGTCGTGGACGCCTTCGGGGGTGACGACGCGGGCGTCGGCGAGAGTGAGGCTCATGAGGAAAGGATCACAGATCGCGTGAGGTGCAACGGCTCGTCGGGGTCGAGACCGCGGGCGGCGGCCCGGGCGACCGCGACGCGCTGGGCGCGGATCAGCTCGGCCATCGGGTCGAGCCCGCTCTCGAAGAACGTGCCGCCGGTGGCCTCCACCTGCTCGCGCAGCCCCTCGGGGGCCTTGCCGAGCATCCAGGTGACGCGGCCCGGCCCGGCGATGCTGATCGGGCCGTGCCGGTACTCCATCGCCGGGTACGCCTCGGTCCAGGAGCGCGACGCCTCGCGCATCTTCAGCGCGGCCTCCTGCGCGAGGCCCACCGACCAGCCGGTGCCGAGGAAGCTGAACTGCTCGGCCTCCACCAGCGCCGGATCGAGCGGCGCGGCCAGCACGTGCTCGGCGTCGGCGATGGCCGGGCCGAGGTCCTCGCCGAGGCTGGCGCGCAGCATGGCGAGCTGGGTGGTGGCGAAGCGGGTCTGCACGACGGAGCGCTCGTCGGCGTAGTCGAGCACGATGACCTGGCCGGCGGCGGCCATGATCGGGGTGTCGGGGTCGGCGGTGACGGCCGTGGTGGGCGAGCCGGTCCGGGCCAGGTACTCCAGGACCTCGGTCGTGGTGCCGGAACGGCTCAGCGCGAGGACCCGGTCGTAGCGGCGGCCCGTGGGCGCCTCGGAGGCGGCGAACGCGTCGGTCTCGCCCTGCCCGGCGCGCTCGCGCAGGGCCGCGTACGCCATGGCGACGAACCACGAGGTGCCGCAGCCGACGACGGCGACGCGCTCGCCGGGGACGGGCAGCGCCCCCGCCGGCACGTCGGAGACGGCGCGGCGCCAGCACTCCGGCTGGGAGGCGATCTCGGCTTCGGTGTGGGTGGTCACCAGTTACCTCCCGGTGCGGAGTTTGCTTGTTCCTGTGCTTTTTATAGCAGAAAAGAGCACAATTGTGCAGAGGTGGCTGCCCCGCTCCTGGGTGTGCCAGGCTGGCAGCCGACGGAGCCCTGAGGAGGCGAGCGTGTCCCGATACGACCGGTGGAACGCCATTCTTGAGCTGCTCGCTCAGGAGGGCCGCCTGTCCGTCGAGGAGGCCGCGCAGGCGCTCGACGTCTCCGCGGCGACCATCCGGCGCGACTTCGACCAGCTCGCCCAGCAGCAGATGCTCATGCGCACGCGGGGCGGCGCCGTCGCCCAGAGCGTCAGCTACGACCTGCCGCTGCGCTACAAGACGGCCCGGCACGCCGACGAGAAGCACCGCATCGCCGCGGCCGCCGCCGGGCTGGTCTCCGCCGGGTCGGTGGTCGGCATGAACGGCGGCACCACCACCTCCGAGCTGGCCCGCGCGCTCGCCATCAGCCCCGCGCTGGAGTCGGGGTTCACGGTCGTCACCAACGCGCTCAACATCGCCTCGGAGCTGACCGTCCGCCGGCACGTCAAGATCGTCGTCACCGGCGGCGTGGCGCGCCAGCAGTCGTACGAGCTGATCGGCCCGCTCGCCTCCGGCGTGCTGGAGCAGGTGACGCTCGACGTGGCCTTCCTCGGCGTCGACGCCATCGACGTGGAGCTCGGGGCCTCGGCCCACCACGAGGGCGAGGCGAGCGTCAACCACCTGCTCATCAGCCGCGCCCAGCACGTGGTGGCCGTGGCCGACGCCTCCAAGGTGGGCCGCCGGGCGTTCTCCCGGATCTGCCCCATCGGCGAGATCGACACGCTCGTCACCGACGACCGGCTCCCCGACGAGGAGGCCGCCCGGCTCACCGAGGCGGGCGTCAAAGTGGTGCGCGCCTGACCGCTCCGATGCGCGCCCCGATGTGGCGAGGGCGACACCCCCGGCGTTACATGCCGTTCGGCCGACGGGTAGGTATGGGAGCGCAAGCGGACGAACCCCCGTACCCAGGGAGTGTTATGACGGCGGGAAGGGGCGAGGCCCGGCTGGGGCCCGCCGAGCGGACGGCGGCGCTGGCCCGGATGAGCGCCGAGGAGCTGGACGTCGTCGTGGTGGGAGGCGGCGTGGTCGGCGCGGGCGTGGCGCTCGACGCCGCCACCCGGGGCCTCGACGTCGGGGTGGTGGAGGCGCGCGACTTCGCATCCGGCACCTCCTCCCGCTCCTCCAAGCTGATCCACGGCGGGCTGCGCTATCTGGAGCAGCTCAACTTCGAGCTCGTCCGCGAGGCGTTGCAGGAGCGGTCCCTGCTGCTCCAGCGCATCGCGCCGCACCTGGTGCGGCCCGTGCCGTTCCTCTTCCCGCTGACCCACTTCGCGTGGGAGCGGCCGTACGTGGGGGCCGGGGTCGCGCTCTACGACACGCTGGGGTTCGCCTCGGGCCTCACCCGGGGCGTGCCGGGGCACCGGCACCTGTCCCGCTCCCGGGCGCTGCGGCTGGCGCCCGCGCTGCGCAAGTCCGCGTTCACCGGGGCCGTGCAGTACTGGGACGCCCAGGTCGACGACGCCCGCTACGTGATGACGCTGCTGCGCACGGCCGCCTCCTACGGCGCGCACGTCGCGCCGCGCGCCCAGGTCGTCGGGTTCCTGCGCGAGGGCGAGCGGGTGACCGGGGTGCGGGTGTGCGACCTGGAGAGCGGCGACGAGTTCGAGATCCGCGCCCAGCAGGTCGTCAACGCCACCGGCGTGTGGACCGACGACATCCAGGAGCTGGTCGGCGGCCGGGGGCAGATCCACGTTCGTGCCTCCAAGGGCATCCACCTGGTGGTGCCGCGCGACCGCATCCACTCCTACACCGGCATCATCCTGCGCACCGAGAAGTCGGTGCTGTTCGTCATCCCGTGGGGCCGCCACTGGATCGTCGGCACCACCGACACCGAGTGGACCCTCGACAAGAGCCACCCGGCCGCCTCCCGCACCGACATCGACTACCTGCTCGACCACGTCAACGAGGTCCTGTCGGTGCCGCTGACCCGCGACGACGTCGAGGGCGTCTACGCGGGGCTGCGCCCCCTGCTGTCGGGCGAGTCCGACGAGACCTCGAAGCTGTCGCGCGAGCACGTCGTCGCCCACCCGGTGCCGGGGCTGGTGATGATCGCCGGAGGGAAGTACACGACGTACCGGGTCATGGCCAAGGACGCCGTGGACGCCGTGGCGCACGGCCTCGACCAGCGCGTCCCGTCGTCGTGCACCGACCGCATCCCGCTCGCCGGCGCCGAGGGCTACCAGGCGCTGTGGAACTCCCGCCACCGCATCGCCCACGACTCCGGCCTGCACGTGGCCCGCATCGAGCACCTCCTGCAGCGGTACGGCTCACTGATCGACGAGGTGCTGGAGCTGATCCGGGAGGACCGGACGCTGGCCAGGCCGCTGAACGGCGCCGACGACTACCTGCGCGCCGAGATCGTCTACGCCGCCACCCACGAGGGCGCCCGGCACCTGAACGACGTGCTGACCCGCCGCACCCGCATCTCCATCGAGACGTTCCACCGGGGCCAGGCCGTCGCCCAGGAGGCGGCCGAGCTGATGGCCGGGCCGCTCGGCTGGGACGCGGAGCAGGTCAAGGCGGAGGTCGAGTACTACACCAAGCGGGTGGAGGCCGAACGCCTCTCCCAGGAGCAGGACACCGACCAGGAGGCCGACGCGATCCGGCTGGGCGCCCCCGAGATCGTCCCGGTCGTGACCCCGGAACGTCCTTGAGGCGCCCTCCGGTTCCCGGGATCCGCTCGTGCCGTCGCCGAAGCCCGAGGCGCGCTACGACGGGCGTTCGCCGGTGGGGGCGCGGCCGACCGTGGACTCCCGCACCATGAGCCGGTAGTCCGCCCGGACCTCTCGCGGCGGACGGTCGGAGCGTCCGTCGATCCGGAGCTTCAGCAGGTCGACCGCCATGCGGGCGAGCTGGGCCTTGTCGGGCGCCACCGTGGTCAGGGTGGGGGTGCTGTAGCGTCCGTCCTCGATGTCGTCGAGCCCGGCGAGCGCGATGTCCTCCGGCACTCGCAGGCCGACCGCCAGCACGGTCCGCATGGCCCCGAGGGCGAGCAGGTCGTTGAAGCAGAAGACGGCGTCCGGCGGTGAGGGCGAGCGCAGGAGCCGGGCCATGGCCGAGGCTCCCTCGGCCCGGTGGTACCGCTCGACCTCGGCGGTCGACTCCGGCAGCCCGTGCGCGGCCATCGCCTCGCGGTACCCGGCCAGCCGCAACGGGGCGGTGCCGCTGACGGACGAGTCCTGCACTCCGAGGGCCGCGACCCGCCGGCGGCCGAGGCCGATCAGGTGTTCGGTGATGTCGCGGGCCGCGCGGACGTTGTCGATGGCGACGTGGTCGGCGGGGCCGTCGTAGATGCGTTCGCCGAGCAGGACCAGTGAGGTGTCGTCGGTGCGCGCGGCCAGCTCGTCGGCGCCGATGGCGATGGGACTGAAGATGAGCCCGTCGACGCGGTGGTCGCGTACCCCGTCGAGAACCTCCCGCTCCCTGGCGAGGCTGCCGTCGGTCTGCTCGATGATCACCAGCCAGCGGTGCTCGGCCGCGACCTTGATGATCGATCGGGACAGTTCGGCGAAGTAGGGGGCGTCGAGCTCCGGCAGCGCGAGGGCGATGACGCCGGTGCGTCCCAGCCGCAGGTTGCGGGCCGACAGGTTGGGCTGGTAGCCGAGCTGGGACAGCGCCTGCTCCACCTTGGTACGGGTGGCGGCCGAGACGTGGGCGTAGCCGTTGACCACGTTGGAGACGGTCTTCACCGACACGCCGGCCAGTTGCGCCACGTCGCGCAGGCTCACTCCCATCGAAGTCCCCTCTCGGTGTCGGAGTCCGATCGTAACGCCCCGGTATCGGCGATCCGCCACCTGTTTACAACGTTGGAACAACGTTGTAGAAACCTCAGCAACGTTGTTCCGACGCACAGAAGAGGACAGCTCCTTGACGACCCGAGCTCGTCTCACCCTCGACCCAGCCTTCCGGATCGCGCCGGTCGAGCCGCGGCTGTTCGGCTCGTTCGTCGAGCACATGGGCCGCTGCGTGTACACCGGGATCTTCGAACCGGGTCATCCGAGCGCGGACGCCGACGGTTTCCGCGCCGACGTCCTGGAGCTCGTCCGCGAGCTCGGCGTCACGCTCGTCCGCTACCCGGGCGGCAACTTCGTCTCCAACTACCGGTGGGAGGACGGCGTCGGCCCGGTCGATCAGCGCCCCACCACGCTCGACCTGGCCTGGCGCAGCATCGAGGACAACACCTTCGGGCTCAACGAGTTCATGGCCTGGGCCGCCAAGGCCGGCGTGGAGCCGATGATGGCCGTCAACCTCGGCACGCGCGGGGTCGCCGAGGCCCTGCGCCTGGTGGAGTACGCGACCTACCCGGGCGGCACCCGCCTGGCCGAGCTGCGCCGCGCCCACGGGGTGGACAAGCCGCACGACATCCGCCTGTGGTGCCTGGGCAACGAGCTCGACGGGCCCTGGCAGATGGGGCACAAGACGGCCGGCGAGTACGGCAGGCTCGCCGCCGAGACCGCGCGGGCGCTCAAGCGGTTCGACCCCTCCCTCGCCCTGGTCGCCTGCGGCAGCTCCAACAGCACCATCCCCACGTTCGGCGCGTGGGAGGCCGAGGTCCTGGAGGAGACCTACGACCTGGTCGACTACATCTCGCTGCACGCCTACTACGACCCCTCCGACGGCGACGTCGACTCCTTCCTGGCCAGCGCCGCGGACATGGAGCACATGATCCGGTCCATCGCCGCGACCGCCGACCACGTGGCCGCCCGGCTGCGCAGCCGTAAGCGGATCAAGCTGTCCTTCGACGAGTGGAACGTCTGGTACCAGAGCCGCTTCGGCGGGGAGTCGTCGCTGGAGTGGGCCCGGCACCCCCGGTTGATCGAGGACTGCTACGACGTCACCGACGCGGTCGTGGTCGGCAGCCTGCTCATCACCCTGCTCCGCAACTGCGACCGGGTGGGCGTCGCCTGCCAGGCCCAGCTGGCCAACGTGATCGCGCCCATCATGACCGAGCCGGGCGGGCCGGCCTGGCGGCAGACCGTCTTCCACCCGTTCGCCCTCACCGCCCGTCATGCGCGCGGCCAGGTGCTGCGCGTGGAACCCGACTCCCCGACGATCCCGACCGCCAAGTACGGCGAGGCGCCCGTGGTGGACGCGACGGCCACGCACGACCCGGACAGCGGCGAGCTGGCGCTGTTCGTGGTCAACCGTGACCGGCGCGGGCCCTGCGCGCTGGAGGTCACCCTCCCGCGGGGCCTCACCCCGGTGCAGCACCTGGAGCTGGCCGACGCCGACCCTTCCGCGCGCAACACCGCCACCGACCCGTACCGTGTGACACCCCGTCCCGGTTCCGGCCTGACGTTCCAGGACGGCGCGGCGACCCTCACCCTCCCTCCCACCTCCTGGACCCTGGTCCGTTTCGCCGCTAAGGAGTAAGGCCATGACCAACCCCCTGTCCCGCCGCGCCTTCCTGGGGCTCACCGGAGCGGCCGGCCTCACCACCGCGCTGGCCGCCTGCGGCGGCGGCACCCGGCTGGGCGCCGGCTCAGGCACGCCGACGCCCGCCGCGCCGGCCTTCACCGGCGGCGAGTACACCGGCCCCAAGGTCACCCTGGAGTACTGGAACGGCTTCACCGGCGGCGACGGCCCGCACATGCGGACCATGCTCGACGGCTTCAACCAGCGGTTCGCCGGCCGGATCGAGGTGCGCAACGTCACCCGCCGGTGGGAGGACCTCTATCCCGCCATGCCCACGGCCATCGCCGCCGGCAAGGGCCCTGACGTGGCGATCATCCACAACGACTGGATCGGCACCTTCGCGGTCCGGCAGGTGCTCATCCCCATCGACGACGTCGTGGGCGCGCTGCGGCTCACCGAGGACGACTTCATCCCGGCCGTGTGGAAGGCGGGCAGCTACGCCGGCAAGCGCTACAGCGTGCCGCTCGACGTGCACTGCCTCGGCGACTACTACAACACCGCGCATCTGGAGAAGATCGGGCTGAAGGAGGCGCCCGCCGACAGGGCCGCCTACGAGGAGGCATTGGCCGAGCTGAAGAAGGCGGGCATCGCCGCCCCCTTCTGGATGCCCAACAAGTGGCCCGCGCACCTGATGTTCATGAGCCTGCTGTGGCAGCACGGCGGCGAGCTGTACAGCGAGGACGGCACCAGGGCGCTCTGGGGCTCCGAGCAGGGCGTGCAGGCGCTGAGCTGGATGGTGGAACAGATCGACAAGGGCTACAGCCCCGCCAAGGTCGCCATCGACAGCCAGTACGCCGCCTTCAAGAACGACAAGGTCAGCCTCACCTGGGACGGGATCTGGCAGATCAACGATCTCAGGACGAACGCGCCGTCCCTGAAGTGGAACCTCGCTCCCGTCCCGGCCATCGGCGGCAGCCCCGCGGTGTGGAGCGCCTCCCACAACTTCGTGCTGACCGCGCAGGCCGGCCGGGACGCGAACAAGGTCCAGGCGGCCAAGGTCTTCATCGACCACATGAGCCGCCAGTCCACCGAGTGGGCCAAGGCGGGCATGATCCCCGCCCGCAACTCGGCCCGGCAGGCGCCCGAGGTCGCCGAGCTGCCCCAGGTCAAGCTGGCCGCCGACCTGAGCGCCTTCCACTTCCTGCCCGCCTTGCCGGGCGTGGGCGACGTGCAGAGCAAGGCGCTGGAGCTCGCCGTGGCCAAGGCCGTGCTCAAGCAGGCCGCCCCCGCCGACGCGCTGAAGGAAGGCGTGGCGACCGCCGACAAACTGCTCGCCGACAACAAGCGGAAGTACGGGCGGTGAACGACGCCCTCACCCGCGCGCCGGGGGCGGCCGAGCAGGCCGTCCCCGCCCGCGCGGCCAGCCGGATGCGGTGGTGGACCCCGTACGCCTTCCTGGCTCCCTACCTGGCGCTGTTCACGGTGTTCATGCTCGTGCCCATCGGGTTCGGCCTGTGGACCTCCCTCCACGAATGGGACATCAACCTGCCGGCCAAGCCGTTCGTGGGGCTGGCCAACTACGCCGACCTGTTCGACCCGGGCAGCGTCGACGGATCCCGCTTCTGGCTCGCGATGCGGGCCACCGGCGTCTTCACCGTGGCGTCGGTGCCCATCCTCATCGTCCTGCCGCTGCTCGTGGCACTGCTGATGAACGGCCGGTTCAAGGGGCGCAACGTCTACCGGGCCGTCTACTTCGCGCCCTACGTCCTCGGCGTCGCCGTGGTCGGCCTGCTGTGGCGCTACCTGCTCGACGGCAACATCGGCCTGGTCAACCACTACCTGGGGCTGGACGTCCAGTGGACGACCGACGTCCCACCGGCGTGGATCGCGCTCGTCGGCGTGACCGTGTGGTGGACGCTGGGCCTCAACGCGGTCATCTTCCTGGCCGGGCTGCAGGACATCCCCCGCGAGCTGCACGAGGCCGCGATGGTCGACGGCGCCGGCGCCTGGCGGCGCTTCCGCGCCGTCACGCTGCCCGGCCTGCGGCCCGTCATGGTGTTCGTGGTCAACGCCACGATCCTGGCCTCCGCCAACATGTTCGGCCAGTCCTACCTCATCACCGCGGGCGCCCCCGCCGACCAGACCAAGACCGCGATCTACCTCATCGCCGAGACCGGCCTGCGCCAGTTCGACATGGGGACGGCTTCCGCGATGAGCTTCGTCCTCGCGGCCTTCCTCATGGTGGCCAGCGCGCTGGTGTTCGGCGTGTTCCGAGACAGGGACAAGCGATGAACAGGGACCTCAGAAGCCTCCGGCGGGCGTTGCTGCACCTCGTGCTCGCGGTCATCGCCGCGCTGTATCTGAGCCCGCTGCTGTACATGCTGGTCACCTCGGTCAAGACCCGTGAGGCGGCCCAGTCCACGACTCCGCAGTGGGTGCCCGACCCGTTCACGACCGACGCCTACCGGGAGATCCTCACCAGCGCCGACAGCCCGGTGGTCACCTGGTTCCTCAACAGCCTGCTGGCCGCGACCGGCCATGCCGCGCTGGTGCTGGTCACCGCGGCGCCCGCCGCGTACGCGCTGGCCCGCCTGCGCTTCCGTCTTCGCACGGCCGTCTTCTCCGTGGTGGTGGCGACCCTGTTCGTGCCGCCCGTGGTGCTGCTGATCCCCAACTTCCTCATCGTCAACGAGCTGGCCTGGGTCGACACCCTGCCCGCCGTCATCGTCCCGGCCGCGGCCGGCGCCTTCGGCGTCTTCTTCCTGCGCCAGTTCTTCCTCACCTTCCCGGGGGAGCTGGAGGAGGCCGCCGAGCTGGACGGCTGCAACCGCTGGCAGATCTTCACCTCGATCGCCCTGCCGCTGTCGCGACCGGCGCTCGCCACGCTGTTCCTGCTGTCGTTCCTCACCAACTGGAACGACTTCCTGTGGCCCCTCTACGTGCTGCTGAGCCCGGAGGCACTGACGCTCCCCGCCGGACTGGGCAACTTCCAGGGCGCCAACAGTATCCGCTACGACCTGCTGATGGCCGGGGCGGTGATCGCCAGCGTCCCGGTGCTGGTGCTCTACCTCGTGGCGCAGCGGTGGGTGATCGAGGGCATCTCCCGCTCCGGGCTCAAGGGGTGACGCCCGCGGGCTCGCCGTGCGGCGGGCCGCCTCCGCGTGCGCGCCGCCGGAACGGGTAGGGATCCGGTCCGTACGGAGGAGGGGAGCGGTGGCGCACGATTTCCGGGTCTGGGCCCCTGGCCGTGACCGGGTGGAGCTGGTGCTCGGTGCGCGCCGGCTGCCCATGAGACGGTCCGGCGGCGGATGGTGGGAGCGTACGGTCGAGGAGGCCGGGCCGGGCACCGACTACGCGTACGCGCTGGACGGCGGGCCGCCCCGCCCCGACCCGCGCTCGCCCTGCCAGCCGCACGGCCCGCACGGGCCCTCCCGGCTGGTCGACCACGCGGCCTTCGGATGGAGCGACGACACCTGGCGGGGGACGCCTCTGCCCGGCGCGGTCCTGTACGAGCTGCACGTGGGCACCTTCTCGCCCGACGGGACCTTCGACGGTGCGATCGAGCGCCTGCCGCACCTCGTGGAGTTGGGCGTCGACGCGATCGAGCTGATGCCGGTGGCCGAGTTCCCGGGCCGCCGCGGCTGGGGGTACGACGGGGTCGCCCTGTTCGCCCCCCACCACGCCTACGGCGGGCCGGACGGCCTCAAACGCCTGGTGGACGCCTGCCACGCGCACGGGCTCGGCGTGGTGCTGGACGTCGTCTACAACCATCTGGGTCCCTCGGGCAACTACCTTCCGGAGTTCGGGCCCTACTTCACCGGCCGCCACAGCACCAACTGGGGCGACGCGGTCAACTTCGACGGCCCCGGCAGCGACGAGGTGCGCGCGCTGGTCGTCGACAACGCCCTCATGTGGTTGCGTGACTACCACTGTGACGGGCTGCGCCTGGACGCCGTGCACGCGATCGCCGACACCTCGGCGGTGCACGTCCTGGAGCGGCTGGCCGAGGAGGTCGCGGAACTGGCCGCGCACGTGCGCCGCCCGCTGTTCCTCATCGCCGAGAGCGACCTGAACGACCCCCGGTTCGTGCGCTCGCGCGAGGCCGGCGGGTACGGCCTCGACGCGGCCTGGGCCGACGAGTGGCACCATGCCCTGCACGCCACGCTGACCGGCGAGCGGAGCGGCTACTACACCGACTTCGGCCCCCTCGGGCTGCTGGCCAAGGCCCTGCGGCAGGCATGGGTGTACGACGGCGCGTGGTCGCCGCACCGCGGCCGGGCGCACGGCCGGTCCCCGGCGGGGCTGTCCGGGCACCGGTTCGTGGTGTGCGCGCAGAACCACGACCAGGTCGGCAACCGGGCGAGGGGCGAGCGCAGCTCCGTGCTGATGAGCGAGGGCCGCCTGCGGATCGCCGCCGCCCTGCTGCTCACCGCCCCGTTCGTGCCGATGCTCTTCCAGGGCGAGGAGTGGGGCGCCACCACCCCTTTCCAGTACTTCACCGACCACGAGGACCCCGAGCTGGGCAGGGCCGTCAGCGAGGGCCGCCGCCGGGAGTTCGCGGCGTTCGGCTGGGAGCCCGAGCAGGTCCCGGACCCGCAGGACCCCGCCACCTTCGAGCGGTCCCGGCTGGACTGGAGCGAGCGCGACAAGGAGGCCCAGGCCGGGCTGCTGGCCTGGCATCGGGAGCTGATAGCGCTGCGGCGGCGGATCCCGGCGCTCTCCGACGGCCGGCTGGAGCGCGTCCGGACGGACCACGACGAGGACACCGGGCTGCTCACCGTGGCGAGGGGACCGGTCCTGGTGGCGGTCAACCTCGGCGCGACGGCGCGGACCGTGCCCGTCCCCGGACACGGAGAGCTTCTGGCCGCCTCCGCCTCGGGAGTCGCGCTGCGCGGGAAGGACCTGACCCTGCCGCCGGACACCGTGGCGATCCTGAAGGACTGAGACGATGGCCGACGCATGGGGGATCGAGCACCACTACGACGACGCCGACGGCCGCCGCCGCGAGGTCTCGCGCCAGACCGTCACGGCGCTGCGTGCGGCGATCGGGACACCGCCGCACGCCGGGGCCGCTCCCGGTGACCCCGCGGGGGTGTCCGTGGACGGGGGGCGAGGTCCTGGGACGCTGGTGCGGCGGCGGGGCGACCGGGTCGGTCCGGCGGACCTCGTCCTGGAGGACGGCACCGAGCTGCGGGTGGAGGACGTCCTCCCGCCCGACCTCCCCTTCGGCTATCACCTGCTGCGGCGCGGCCGGCGACGAGACCGCTCACCGGCTCGTCGTCAGCCCCGGCCGGTGCCACCTGCCGGCGCGCCGGGCCTGGGGATGGACGGCGCAGCTGTACGCCGCCCGCTCACGCGAGAGCTGGGGCATGGGGGACCTGGCCGACCTCCGGCGGCTCGCCCGCTGGTCGGCCGAGGAGTGCGGGGCCGGATTCCTGCTGGTCAACCCCCTGCACGCCACGGCCCCCGTCACCCCCGTCCAGCCGAGCCCGTACTTCCCCGCCAGCCGCCGCTTCCGCAGCCCGCTCTACCTGCGGCCGGAGGACGTGCCCGGAGCCGCCGAGGCCGGCGTCGACCTCGCCGAGGCGGCGGCGCGCGGGCGCGAGCTCAACGAGCGCCGGCTGATCGACCGTGACGAGGTGTGGCGGCTGAAGTCGGGACTGCTGGAGAAGATCTGGCGGCGCTCCCGCCCCGGTGCGGAGTTCGAGGCGTGGCTGGCCGGGCAGGGCCCGGGGCTGGAGGAGTTCGCCACCTGGTGCGTGCTGGCCGAACGGCACGGCCCGAGGTGGCGGAGCTGGCCGGCGGAGTACCGTCGCCCGGACGGCCCGGCGGTGGGCCGTTTCGCGCGCGAGCACGCCGAGCGGATCCGCTTCCACGCCTGGCTGCAGTGGCTCACCGATCGGCAACTGGCCGCGGCCACCGCGGGGATGCCGGTCATCCAGGATCTGCCCGTCGGGGTCGATCCCGACGGCGCCGACGCCTGGTCCTGGCAGGACCTGCTCGCCCAGGACGTCAGCATCGGGGCGCCGGCCGACGAGTTCAACACCGCGGGTCAGGACTGGGGGCTGCCGCCGTTCGTGCCGTGGAAGCTGCGCGAGGCCGGATACCGGCCGGTCGTCGAGAGCATCCGGGCCACGATCGCCTCGGCCGGGGGCCTGCGCATCGACCACGTCATGGGCCTGTTCCGCCTGTGGTGGATCCCGTCCGGCGCGGGCGCCGGCCAGGGGGCCTACGTCCGCTGTCCGGCCGACGACCTCCTCGACATCGTCGCCCTGGAGAGCCACCGGGCCCGCGCCATGGTGATCGGCGAGGATCTCGGAACGGTGGAGCCGGGCGTGCGGGAGACGCTCGCCGGCCGCGGCATGCTGTCCTACCGGCTGCTCTGGTTCGAGGACGCCGACCCCGCCGCCTGGCCGGAGCAGGCGATGGCCGCGGTCACCACGCACGACCTGCCGACGGTCGCCGGCCTGTGGGACGGCGGCGACCTGGCCGCCCAGCGACGCCTGGGGCTCCATCCGAACGAGGAGAGCACCGAGGCGGTGCGACGCAGGCTCGCCGAGAGCGGCGGCCTGGCCGCCGGAGCCGGTGGCGCGGACGCCGTGCTCGCCGCCTACCAGGTGCTGGCCAGGGCTCCCGCGCTGCTGTTGACGGCCACGCTGGACGACGCCCTGGCCGAGCCGGAGCGGCCGAACATCCCGGGCGCCGACGACCTGCGCCCCAACTGGTGCATGGCGCTGCCGGCCCCGCTGGAGGAGCTGGAACGCGGTCCGCTGGCGCGCCGGCTGGCGGAGATCCTGTCCGGGGCGATCGCCTCCACGGGAGACGAGCCCGCTCCACCCGAGCAGGTCGCCGCCCCTCCTGTCAAGGCGCCCCCGCCGGCCTGAGGGCCCGGTCGGCAGCTCTGACCAGCGCGTTACCTTCTTGGCGCCCCCGGTGGTGATCCTTGCGCACGCCATGTGCGTAGCGTTACAGTGTCAATACTCAGCGTGACACGCCGAGTCGCATCGGGAGGATCATCGTGAAGAGAATCGCCCTCGTCCCCGTGCTCGCGGCCGCCATGGTCGCGGTCATGGGCAGCGCCGCCTACGCCTCGCAGTACATCGCCTACGAAGGCCCCGGCTTCACCGGCCGGCAGCAGTTCATCGACGCCTGCGGGCCGTCCAACATCCACTACCACGGGTCCTACAAGTGGTACGGCGACGGCCAGAGCGGCCGCATGTACAACCAGCCCAACGCGCAGGGCGTGATGCACTTCGAGCTCGCCGCCGACCGCAACGCCGAGCAGCGCACCCCCGTGGGCTGGCAGAGCATCTTCATCGTCTGCTGACTTTCCTTCCGGGAGGAACAGGGCGCCCGCCGGACCCCACCCGGCGGGCGCCCGCCCGTGTCGCGGCGGCGGGCCCGGTATCCTCGGCTGCGACCGCCGGCGCCGAGACGGAGCGAGCCGTATGGAGATCTGGATCAACCCGCAGTGCTCCAAGTGCCGCTCCGCGCTGTCCGTGCTGGACGCCGAGAACGCCGACTACACCGTCCGGCACTACCTCGAAGAGCCGCCGACGGCAGAGGAGCTGGCCGCGGTGCTCGACCGGCTCGGGCTCGAACCATGGGACATCACCCGCGCCGGCGAGCCCGTCGCCGCCGAGCTCGGGCTGGCCGGCTGGCCCCGCGACCCGCGGTCCCGCCAGCGCTGGATCGAGGCGCTGGCCGAGCACCCCGTGCTGATCCAGCGTCCGATCATCACCGCCGACGACGGCACGGCCACCGTGGCCCGCACCCCCGAGGCCGTCCGCGCCGCCCTCGGCCGCCCCTGAGCCGGAATGCCCGGAGGGAGCTCGGGAAGGCCCGGAGCTCTGGCTTTCCGGCGCTCCAGCCACCAAGATCGTCATCATGCAGATCGGGTTCGCGGTCCCCCAGTACGGCCTCTTCGCCGATCCGGACTTCATCCGCCGGGCGAGCACGGACCTGGAGGCCATGGGCTACCACAGCCTGTGGGCCGGTGACCGGGTGCTGGTGCCGCTGGCGCCCAGCGACCGCTACCCGGGCGGCGACGGCACCATCCCTCCGGCGTTCACCCGGTTCTTCGACCCGCTCGCGGCGCTGACCCTGGCGGCCGTGAGCACCCGCGCCGTGCGGCTGGGCACCAGCGCGCTCAACGCCCTGTGGCAGCCGCCGGTCGTGCTCGCCCGCGCCCTCGCCTCGCTCGACCTGCTCAGCCACGGGCGGCTGGACGTCGGCATCGGGCTCGGCTGGCTGCGCGACGAGTACACCGCGGCCGGAGTGCCGTGGCGGGGCAGGGGACGGCGGCTGGAGGAGACGCTCGACCTGATGGAGTCGCTCTGGGCCGACAAGGTGGTGGAGCACGAGGGCCCGCTGTGGACGGTGCCGCCGTCCCACGTCGATCTCAAGCCCGTCCAGCGGCCCCGCCCGCCGATCCTGCTCGCCGGGTTCACCCCGGCGGCGCTGGAACGGGTGGGCCGGCGCGCCGACGGCTGGCTCGGCGCGGCGATGCCGCCGGCCTACCTGACGTCCCTGTGGGAGGTGGCGCTGCGGGCCGCCGAGCGGGCCGGCCGGGACCCGTCGGAGCTGCGCATGGTGGTGCGCGTCAACCCGGTGATCACCGCCGCGCCCGTACCCGCCGACCGGGTGCCGCGCGAGGGCACCGTCCGCCAGCTCGCCGACTACCTGCTCGGCCTGACCGAGCTGGGCGTCCACGAGGCGTTCGTGGACGTGCAGCCGGCGGAGTCCTCGCAGGCGCGGTTCATGGAGGTCGCCCAGGAGCTCATCGGCCTCATGGGGCGGTGACGGCCGGGTTATGCCGCCGTTCCGATGATCGTCGGCATGCGAAAGCTTCTCGTTCCCGTGCTCGCCGCGGTTGTGCTGGCGGCCGCGGTCCCCTCGAACGCCGCCGGCGCGGACACCCGAACCATCTCCTGGGCGCCGTGCGCGGAGGATCCCACCGCCGAGTGCGGCACGCTCACCGTTCCCGTCGACTGGGACGACCCGGGGAGCGGCTCGATCGACCTGGCGCTGGCCAGGCGCAAGGCCACGGACCCGGGGCGGCGGATCGGCTCACTGGTGGTCAATCCCGGCGGCCCCGGCGTCTCGGGCGTCGAGTACGCGCTGCGCGCCGGCGACTACCTCGGCAAGGACCTGACCGGCAGGTTCGACGTCGTCGGCTTCGACCCGCGCGGCGTGGGCCGCAGCCACCCGGTCGTCTGCTCGGCCGACCTGCTGAGACACGCCCCCGAGCCGATCATGAGGAGCCGGGCCGGCTTCGACGCCCGGCTCGCGTACAACCGGAGCCTGCGCCAGGACTGCCGGGCCCGCACCGGGCCCCTGTACGACCACGTCGACACGCTCAGCGTGGTGCGCGACGTGGACGCGCTGCGCGCCGCGCTCGGCGAGGCCGAGCTGACCTACTACGGCGTCTCCTACGGCACGCTGATCGGCCAGCAGTACGCCGAGCGCTACCCCGGCAAGGTGCGCGCCGTCGCCATGGACAGCTCCTTCGACCACAGCCTCGGCACGGCCGCCTACCTCGACACCGCCGCCGCCCACGCGGAGGACTCCTTCGACGCGTTCGCCGCCTGGTGCGCCCGGACCACGACGTGCGCCCTGCACGGCGAGGACGTGCGCCCCCTCTGGACGGACCTGCTGGCCAGGGCCGATCGCGGTGAGCTGCGCGACCCGTACCAGCCCGACCAGCGGCTGAGCGGCTGGGACGTGGTCAACCAGGCGTTCGCCGCGTTCTACGGACCGTACTGGAACGAACTGGCCCAGTGGCTCGTCGCCGCCGACACGGGCGCGAGCCCTCCGGCGCGGCGCGTCCCCGCCGTGCCGGGAGAGGGCACGACGACGGGACGCGCCGGGGAGGAGGTGGCGCCCTTCGCGCGCACGGTGTTCTGCCAGGACTTCCACCTGCCCGTCCGCGACTACGACGAGTACGCCGCCCACCTGCGCAGGCAGTCCGCCATCGCGGAGGACATGCGCTACAGCCCGGCGGCGCTCTACTCGGTGGCCGCCTGCCTGGGCACCCCCGCCCCCGTCCCCAACCCCCAGCACCGGCTGACGGTGGACGGCACCCCGCCTCTCCTGCTGGTGAACTCGCTGCACGATCCCGCCACCGGCTACCTGTGGGCCCTGGGCACGGCCCGGCAGATCGGCGGCGACGCCGCGCTCCTCACCTACGAGGGGGCGGGGCACGGCGTCAACGGCCGGGGGGACTGCGTCACGAACGCCGTGACCGGCTACCTGACGTCCCTGACCGTGCCGGCTCCGGGGACGCGGTGCCCCGCCCTTCCGGTCAGCTGAACGGGATCCACGACCGCCGGGCCAGCGAGGCGGCGTCGTTGACCTGGACACCCGTGTCGGAGACCGTCCAGATGGCGTCGCCGATGACCATCGAGCGCTGGATGCCCGGCTGGTAGACCATGTCCGACTGGCGCTTCCTCGGGTGCTCGATCATGCCGGTCCGGGTGATCGCCGAATCGGTGATCTTCAGGACCACCGCGCCGTTCTGTTCGGTGCCCGGCCCGTACGAGTTGAGCGGGATGACCGCCGTGCCGGTCTTCGGCCAGAACAGGAACGCGTGCGGATCCCACTCCGCCTCCGAACCGGAGTCCTTCTGGAAGAGCTGCGCCAGGCGGCGCGGGGCGGCCGGGTCGCTCACGTCGAACAGCGACACCTGCGTGCCCATCGTGCGGCCCTTCTCGCTGGCCTCCTGACCGATGCCGATGAGCCGGCCGTCACCGGCCGGGTGCAGGTACGCGGAGTAGCCGGTGATCTTCAGCTCGCCGGTGACCTTCGGGGCGGCCGGGTCGCGCAGGTCGAGCGTGTACAGCGGGTCCACCTGCCGGAACGTCACGACGTAGCCCACCGGCCCGATGAAGCGCACCGAGTAGATCCGCTCGCCCTTGCCGAGGCCGCCGACCTGGCCGGTCTCGGCCAGGTCCGAGGTCCTGAGCACGTGGACGCCGCTCTCGCTCCGCTCGCCGTCGGCCGAGGTCACGGTGGTGGCGACGCGCAGGTGACCCTCGTGCTCGGACAGGCTGTACTGGTTCAGCAGCCGGCCCGGGACCTTGCCCGAGGCCGCGTAGACCGGCGCGCCGGGGCCGCCGATGTCGAAGCGGTGGACCTCGGTCTCCTCGGGCGGGACCGTGGGGGTGCGGGTGGCCTTCGGGGCGTCCGTGGGCGACTCCGTGGGCGACTCCGTCGGGGCTTCGGTCGGGGTGACGCTGGTCGTCGGGGTGAGGGTGGACGTCGGGGTGACGGTGGGCTCGGCCGGGGTGGGGTCGTCGGCCGGGGCCTGCGCCGTGCTGCTCGGCGCGTCCGGCACCGGCTCCGCCGTGTCCTCCATGACCGCCGGGTTCACCGGCCACCAGCGCGGGTTGCTGGCCACGTACAGGCTCTGTCCGGTGCCGTAGACGGTGTCGCCGTCGGCGGCCAGGGCGATCGGGTCGGTGCCCGCCTCGGTGACGCCCCGCGCGAGGTCGAGGGTGTGGACGGTCAGCAGCGAGGCGCCGGTGTAGTCGGCGGGGTGGCTGATCCGCTCGCACGGCACGGACAGCTCGCGCTTGGCGCCGGAGGCGTCGGTGATCTCCACCTTGGGCTGCCACGCGCCGGCGGGCGCCGCGCGGACCGCCTGCTGGTTGAGCCGGCGCCGTTCGGCTTCCGTGGCGTTCTCCTTGGCCTCGGGCAGCGTGATGTCCGGCTCCGAGCGGGTGACGATCCGGACGACCGAGCCGACCATCCGGGCGTCCACGTACTGGCCGCGCGGCCGGATCGTGGACAGCACCTTCGGCTTGCCGCTCAGGTCGACGAGGACGTACCGGGTGTCGGCCTTCATGGGGGCGATCGACTTGTACATGATGCCGCCGCCGCGCAGCAGCACCAGCGCCCGGTCACCGGACATGAGCAGGTCCGCGGGCAGGTAGGCGGGCTCGTCGTCGCCGGTCAGCTTCAGCTTGGCGGTGACCTCCCGCGTGGCGGCGTCGATGATCCGCAGCGTGCCGCCGGTGACCGTGACGACGCGGGCGCCGTCGGTCTTGACCAGGTCCGGCTCGTCCACGCCCGCCTCGTGCGTGTTCGTGGTGGAGTGCTCCAGCGTGATCGTCGACTTGGCCTGCGGCACGGCCATCGCGGTGTCGCGCCGCTCCATCATGAGCACGGGGCCGCCGAACCCCCACGGCCCGACGGTGCGCGCGGCGTGCTCGCGCAGGCCGGCCAGCATGTCGTCGCAGCCGCTGTACGCCACCAGCCGCACGGCCCCGAGCGGTCGCCGGGCGGGGGAGGAGGCGTCGGGCCCCGCCTCCCCGGCCGGGGAGGTGCAGGCGGCGGCGGCCGTGACGAGAGCGAGGGCGGCCGTCGCCGTACGGGTCAGGGTCTTCATGACCACCATCACGGATGGGCGATCGCGCCGGTTCAGCCGCCCTTGCCGGGGTTGACGGTGAAGACCGGGCTGAAGTCCAGTTCGTCCGGGACCTCCAGCAGCTTGCGCACCAGCCGGCCGTCGAACCCGACGACCTGGATCTGGTCGGTGGAGGCGTTGTCCTGCTCCCAGCAGTAGAGGTGCGTCTCGTCGTACCAGCCGAGCACCTTGTCGCAGTCGGAGGAGAACGTGCGCACGCGCTCGCCGGTGGCGGAGTCCCACACGCAGTGGTCGCCGTCGTCGCCGCCCGGGCAGTTCGTCACGAACGCCTTGCCCGACGGCGAGAAGATGTCCTGCGTGCCCGACGCGAGCGAGCCGACGCCCGGCACGTCACGCACGGTCTTGCCGGCGGCGTCGAAGAAGCGCAGCCCCTTGCCCGAGCCGTACAGGTTGACCACGCCCCGCTGCTCGGCGTCCCAGCCGAACCCGGTGTCGGGCAGGGCCTGACCGCCCGGCAGCCGCACCACGCCGGCCTTCGCCTCGGCCACGTCCACCAGGACGAACCCCGGGTACAGCCAGTCCTCCTTGCCGTCGGCGTTCTTGGTCTCCTTCTCGATGTTGAGCAGCAGCTTGGAGCCGTCGCGCGACCACGCGCGGATGCTGCTGATCTGCGGCTTGCGCACGGTCTTCACCGTGGACGTCGCGCCCGAGGTGCGGTCGGTGATGACCACCGAATCGTAGCCGTCAGCGGTGTACTTGCGGCCCCGCGCGGCGAGGTAGCGGCCGTCGGGGGAGACCAGCGTCTCCCAGTTGGCGCTGTACTTCTGGAAGGAACCGCCGCGCAGCGTCTTCCTGGCGTAGTCGACCCAGTCGTCGGACTTCTTGTCGTAGACCTCGTACGAGGTGAGCGTGACCGGGTCGGACGGCAGCTCGAACAGGTAGATGGAGCCGCCCGGCAGCCGCTTCCTGACCGGGGTCTGCGTGACGCGCTCCGAGGGCGTGGCGGTCGAGCGCCTGGACGTGTTCGTGGCCGAGGGCTTCGGCGAGGCGGTCGTCGCCTTGCGCTGGGACACGATCACCGCGACGCCGGCCAGCAGGAGCAGCGTGACGGCCGCGGTCACGCCGACGATCAGCGGGGCCCGGCTCCTGCGCCGCGACGGTGAGCCGGGGGCCGGCGGAGGGCCGGAGAAGCCGGGACCCGGACGCTGCGGGGGCACCGGCCCCGACGGCGGCCCCTGCTGCCGGCCGGGACCCCACGGCGGCGCCTGCTGGAACTGGCCGCCCTGCGCCGCCTGCCCGGACGGCATGGGCTGAGACGTCTGCGGGTGTGACGCCATCTGCGGGTGCGACGCCGCCTGCGGGTGTGACGCCATCTGCGGGTGCGACGCCGCCTGCGGGTGCGACGCCGGCTGCGGCTGCCCCGTCCGGCCCGGCTGCTGGATGAGCCGCATGA
Organism: Nonomuraea rhodomycinica; assembly: GCF_013363995.1. GTDB lineage: Bacteria > Actinomycetota > Actinomycetes > Streptosporangiales > Streptosporangiaceae > Nonomuraea > Nonomuraea rhodomycinica. Next base: position 95,667 of record NZ_JABWGO010000002.1, read on the forward strand.
GCACCTGCTCGGCCGTGGGCCGCCGCGCCGGGTCCTTGTCGAGGCACGCGGCCACCAGCTCGCGCAGCGGCCCGTCGAGGACCCCCAGGTCGGGCGGGTTGTTGAGGACCCGGTTGATCACGGCCGGCATCGTGTCGCTGCCGAACGGCGCCCGGCCCGACGCCGCGTACACCATGGTGCTCGCCCACGAGAACATGTCGGCGGCCGGTCCGGCCGGGTGGCCGAGGATCTGCTCGGGCGGCATGTACGACGGCGTGCCCACCGGCATGCCGCTGATCGTCGAGGTGGCGTTGAGCGCGCGGGCGATGCCGAAGTCGATGACCCGCGGCCCGTCGGCGCCGAGGATGACGTTGGCCGGCTTGACGTCGCGGTGGACGACGCCCGCCTGGTGGATGGCCGCCAGCGCGGTGGCGGTGCCGATCGCCAGCCGGTGCAGGGACGCCCCGGCGCGTGGCCCCTCGTCCTGCACGATCCGCTGGAGCGACGGCCCCTCGATGAACTCGCTGACGATGTACGGCCGCTCCTGCTCGACGCCCGAGCCGAGCACGGCCGCGGTGCAGAAGGGCGCGATGCGCTGGGCCACCTGTGCCTCGCGCAGGAACCGCTCGACGCTCACCCGGTCGGCCGCGAGGTCGTGGCGCAGCCACTTGACGGCGAACTGCGCTCCCGTGTGGTCCTTGGCCAGGTAGACGACTCCCTGGCCGCCTTCGCCGAGCCTGCCGACGAGCTCCAGGCCCGCGAGCCGTTGCGGGTCGCCGGGTCTGAGCGGAGCGATGGAAGGCATGAGGGGATTGTGGCCCTTAGCCGTTCATCCGCAAAAACTACCGGTCGGTAGTAACTCCGGAATATCCTTCTGACCATGCACGTGACGACGCCTGAGCGCGTGACGACGGCCCACGTGACCTCCAGCGGGGAGACCCGGGAGATCAGCACGCCGTTCACCGGCGAACCAGTGGCCCGGATGCCCCTTTCCAGCGCCGACGACGTCAGCCGCGCCCACGCCAGGGCCCGCGCCGCCCAGGCCGAGTGGGCCGCGCGGCCGGTCGCCGAGCGCGTGCGCCCGTTCCTGCGGCTGCACGACGCGATGCTCGACCGCCGCTCCGAGGTCCTCGACATCCTGCAGGACGAGACGGGCAAGGCCCGCCGGCACGCCCTGGAGGAGGTGCTGGACGTCGCGGGCTGCGCGCTGTACTACGCCCGCCGCGCGCCGCGCCTGCTCGCACCGCGCCGCCGGCAGGGCATCTTCCCGGTCGCCACGCGGGTCAGCGAGCTGCGCGCCCCGAAGGGCGTGGTCGCGCTCGTCTCGCCGTGGAACTACCCGCTCTCCCTCGGCGTCACCGACGCCGTGCCGGCCCTGCTGGCGGGCAACGCGATCGTCCACAAGCCCGACACGCAGACCGCGCTGTCCACGCTGTGGACCATCGAGCTGCTGGTCGAGCTGGGCATGCCCCGCGAGATCTGGCAGGTCGTGCTCGGCGAGCCCGCCGAGGTGGGCGAGGCGCTGCTCGACGGCGCCGACTACGTGGCCTTCACCGGCTCCACCCGCGGCGGCCGGAAGATCGCCGAGGAGGCCGCCAAGCGGCTCATCGGCTGCTCGCTGGAGCTGGGCGGCAAGAACCCGATGCTGGTCCTCGACGACGCCGACCTCGACCGCGCCGTCCAGGGCGCCGTGCGCGCCTGCTTCACCAACGCGGGCCAGCTCTGCCTGTCGATCGAGCGGCTGTACGTCCACGCGAGCGTCTTCGACGCCTTCGCCGAGCGCTTCGCCGCCCAGGCGCGCGGCCTGCGGCTGGCCGCCGGGCACGACTGGTCGGCCGACATGGGCTCGCTCACCTCACGCCGCCAGCTCGACGCCGTCACCGCGCACGTGGAGGACGCGCTGGCCAAGGGCGCGACCCTGCTGGCCGGCGGCCGGGCCAGGCCCGACGTCGGCCCGCTGTTCTACGAGCCGACCATCCTCACGGGCGTCACCGAGGAGATGGACCTGTGCCGGGAGGAGACGTTCGGCCCGGTCGTCGCCCTGCACCCGTTCTCCTCCGACGACGAGGCGGTGGCGCTGGCCAACGACACGGTCTACGGGCTCAACGCCTCCATCTGGACCTCCGACCCGGCGCGCGGCCGCGCCCTGGCCGCCCGGGTCCGGGCCGGCACGGTCAACGTCAACGAGGGGTACGGCGCCGCGTACGCCTCCTACGACGCGCCGATGGGCGGCATGAAGGCGTCCGGCCTCGGCCGCAGGCACGGCGCCGAGGGGCTGCTGCGCTACACCGAGGCGCAGACCGTGGCCGCGCAGGCGCCGTGGCTCGGGTTCGAGCCGCCGGGCGGCATGCCGTACGAGAAGTGGGCCGGCGTCCTGGCCACCACCCTCAAGACCATGCGCCGCCTGCGCCTGAAGTGACGCCGGGGAATATCCGGGGTGTCCGCGGTGTCGTAGCCGACCATGGAGATGCGTTACGTGGGCGGCCCCACGGCTGTACTGGAGATCGGCGGCGTGCGCCTGCTGACGGATCCGACCTTCGACCCGCCGGGTGACTACCCGATCGGGCAGCGGGTGCTCACGAAGACCGGCGGCCCGGCGTTCGGCCCGGACGGGGCGGGGCCGGTCGACGCGGTGCTCCTCTCGCACGACCACCACCCCGACAACCTGGACCGGGCCGGCCGCGACTACCTCGCCGCCGCGCCCCTCGTGCTGTCCACCGCGTCGGCGGCCGAACGCGTCGGCCCGCCCGTGCGCGCCCTGCCGAACTGGGAGCACGTCGAGCTGCCCCGCCCCGACGGCGGCGTCCTGCGGATCACCAGCGTGCCCGCCCAGCACGGCCCCGACGGCAGCGAGCACCTCGTGGGCGAGGTCACCGGGTTCGCGCTGAGCGGCGACGGGCTGCCGACCGTGTACGTGAGCGGCGACAACGCCTCCCTCGACGTGGTGCGCGCCATCGCCTCCCGGCTGGGGCCGGTGGACGTGGCCGTGCTGTTCGCGGGCGCGGCGCGCACCCCGTTGATCGAGGGCGCGAACCTCACGCTGTCGAGTGACGACGTGGTCGAGGCCGCCGGCCTGCTGGGCGCCCGGCACGTGGTGCCGCTGCACTTCGAGCACTGGGCCCACTTCTCGCAGGGCCGCGACACGCTGGCCGCGGCGCTGGCGCCGCTGGGCGAGCGGGCCCGTCTGCTCGCCCCCGGCGAGCGGATCACCCTGGTCTGACCGCGGCGCCTCAGCCCGGGAGCGTCTCGCCGCCGATCGGGGCCAGGATCTCGCCCGTGTAGTACGACGACAGGCGCTCCGCCGCGAAGAACACGTACGACGGCGCGATCTCGTCCGGGTGCGCGGGACGCCCCATCGGCACCTGCTCGCCGAACGAGCCCACCTTCTCCTCCGGGAACGTGGCCGGGATCAGCGGCGTCCACACCGGCCCCGGGGCGACCGCGTTGACCCGGATGCCCCGGTCCACCAGGTTCTGCGCCATCGAGTAGGTGAAGGCGTTGATCGCGCCCTTGGTGGCGGCGTAGTCGAGCAGGGTCTTGTTGCCGCGCAGCCCGTTGATGGACGAGGTGTTGATGATGGCGCCGCCCTCGCGCAGGTGCGCCAGCGCCGCCTTGGTGACGCGGAAGTAGCTGTGGATGTTGACCGCGAACGTGTACTCCCACTGGTCGTCGCTCAGCTCCTCCAGCCCCTCCACGGGCTTCTGGAAGGCCACGTTGTTGACGAGGACGTCCAGGCCGCCGAGCTCCTGCACCGTCTGCTGGACGATCGACGCGCAGTGGTCGCGGTCGCTCAGGTCGCCGGGGAGCAGCACGCAGCGCCGCCCGGCCTGCTCGACGAGCTTGCGCGTGTGGTTGGCGTCCTCGTGCTCGGTCAGGTACGCGATGGCGACGTCCGCGCCCTCCTTGGCGAAGGCGACGGCGACGGCCCGGCCGATGCCGGAGTCGCCGCCGGTGATCAGGGCGCGTCGGCCGGCGAGCAGGTCGCGCCCCACGTAGTCGCGCATCTCGTCGCGCGGCTCGGGCGCCATCTCGCCGCTGCTGCCCGGGTACGGCTGGGACTGCTCGGGTGGTGTGCTGTTGGATTGTTCGGCCATGCCGAGCGCTTGCCCCGCAGCGGCGGAGCCTAACGTCGCGCCCGCCGTACGAGCGGGCGGGCCCGACGTCGCGGCGTCAGCCGAGCGGGTGGCTGACCCACACGTTGGGCTCCACGTAGACGGCGTGGTCGTGCGTCACGTCGCAGTGGACGGGCGTGAGGGCGCCGGGCACCTCCACCGGGCCACTGCGGTCGAACGGCAGGCCGGTCCACGCGCGCCACTCCGCGAGCGATCCGGCGATCACCATCGAGCGGGACGCCACCCGCACGATCCTGCCGCCGGCCCGCACGTGGACGCGCAGCCAGGCGTCGTGCGGCAGGCCGTCGGGGCGCGTGCGGAAGGCGTACTCCTCCATCGGGGTGCGCGGCTCCAGGTGCTTCTGGTTGGGCCGGACCGGCGCGACCAGCTCGGAGAAGCCGAGCCCGGCGGCGTGCTCGCGCATCGCCGCGACCATCCGCGGCGACACCCCCGACCCGAGCCGGTCGCGGCGCACCGTGATCTCCAGGGCGCTGACGCGGTCGGTCGCGGCGCCCGTGTCGCGGGCGATCCGGCCCCGCCGGATCACCGTGTCCCAGCCGCCGTCGGGCAGGGGGTCGTCCTTGGCCGGGTACGGGATCATGCAGCCGCGCGCCACGAGCCGGCCCGGCTCGGCGTCGTCGTCGGCCACGAGCACGAAGTCGGCGAAGGTGCGCGTCGCGGCGGGGTAGAAGAAGTCCGCGACGGGGTCGTTCATCATGAACCCGGCCCACGCGTGGTCCATGTCCCAGAGCGTGGCGGCGAACTCGGGGCGCTCGGCGAGCGTGGTGATCCGCAATGGCATGCGGATCATTGTCACATCTCGGACGGCCGCTGCACGGGCTGATGCTCGGTCTTGAAGATCAGGGTCGTCTCCAGGTGGACGATCTCCTGGCGGACCAGGAACTTCTCCAGCACCAGCCGGTGCAGGTGGTCGGCGTCGGCCACCGCGACGTGCACGAGGAGGTCCTGCGGCCCGGCCACGTGGAACAGGGTGATCGTCTCCGGCAGCGCCAGCACGAACGCCCGCAGCGGATCGACGAGCCGGCTGGCGTGCGGGCGTACGCGCAGGGCGAGCAGCGCCTGGAGCGGACGGCCGAGCCGCGCGGTGTCGACGGTCGCGCGGAAGCCGGTGATGATGCCCCGGCGGCGCAGCGAGCGCACCCGCTCCAGCGAGGTGGAGGGGGCCACGCCGAGCCGTTCGGCGAGCTCCTTGTTGGGCAGCCGCGCGTCGTTCTGCAACTCGGCGAGGATCGCCAGGTCGATCGAATCCAGTGCGGCGTCATGCTTCATGCGCGGCCTCCCGTTCGGGGAGATTAGCCCTTCGCCGACGGATCGACCACCGATGCCCGGCATGCGGACAACCGGCGGAATGGCGCTCCGGAGTATTGCCAATGGCGCGGGCTTTTCCCTTCACGGCGTGGCATGCTTTTCCGCCGCTCGTGGATTGTTCCTTTTGATGGTGAGAATGGTGCACTCATAAAGTTGGAGATTCTATGAAATGCACTGGACTGGCCGGTGAGTTGCTGTAGCGTTCGAGGCGAGTGCTAGGGAGGATTCGGTGCGGGAACTCTCCGGCAAGGTCGCGGTGGTCACGGGTGCGGCGAGCGGCATCGGCCGGGCGCTCGCCGTCAGATTCGCGAGCGAGGGCATGTCGCTGATGCTGGCCGACGTCGATCCCGGCGGGCTCGCGGAGACGGCGACGCTGGCGGGCGACACGAAGGTGCTCACCCAGATCACCGACGTCTCCGACGAGGCGGCCGTGCTCCACCTGGCCGACCGGACCTTCGGCGAGCTGGGCGGCGTCCATCTGCTGTGCAACAACGCGGGCGTCTACCAGGGCGGGCACCTGTGGACCCGCACCCACGAGGACTTCACCTGGGTGCTGGGCGTCAACCTGTGGGGCGTGCTGCACGGCATCAACGCGTTCGTCCCCCGCATGATCGAGCAGGACACCGAGGGCCACATCGTCAACACGGTGTCGGTGGCCGGCCTGTTCGCCGGGCCCCACGCGGGCGGCTACGCCGTCAGCAAGTACGCCGCGTTCGCCGCCTCCCAGGTGCTCGCCCACGACCTCGTCGCCTCGGGCTCCAAGCTCCGCGTCACCGCCCTGTGCCCCGGCGCGGTCCGCACGCGCATCAACCGCTCCGGGCGCGTACGCCCGTTCGACCTGACCGTCGCGCCCAGCCCCGACGAGCTGGAGTCCCAGGAACGGGTGGACGCCGGCGTCGCGGGCGGCATGGACCCGGCGCGGGTCGCGGACATGGTCGTCGAGGCCGTGCGCGAGGAGCGCTTCCTCCTCCTCACCCACCCGGAGTACGGCGGGAGCATGCGCCGGCAGACCGAGACCCTGCTGTCCGGCGGCCTGCCCACGCTGCGCGGAGCGGCTCGGGAGGCATGACCCGGACAGGGGCGTGAGCAGCGGGGGCGGCCGGTCGGGGCCGAACGCGACCTGCCGATAGACTGGTGACACCGCATTCGCCTCTGGGGGGTTTCTTCGGTGTCTGAGTTCGACACAGTTCTCGTGGTCGACTTCGGCGCGCAGTACGCGCAGTTGATCGCGAGGCGGGTGCGCGAGTGCCACGTCTATTCCGAGATCGTCCCCTCGACCATGCCGGTCGAGGAGATGCTGGCCAAGCGGCCCAAGGCGATCATCCTGTCCGGCGGCCCCTCGTCGGTCTACGCCGAGAACGCGCCGGCCGTCGCCGACGGCCTGTTCGACACGGGCGTGCCGACGTTCGGCATCTGCTACGGCTTCCAGGCGATGGCGCGCGCGCTCGGCGGCGAGGTCGCTCGCACCGGCGTCGCCGAGTACGGCGGCACCCAGCTCGACGTGCTGTCCGAGGGCGTCATCTTCGCCGGACTGCCCGCCACGCAGAAGGTGTGGATGTCCCACGGCGACAGCGTCAAGGCCGCCCCGGCCGGCTTCCAGGTGACCGCCTCCACGCGCGAGACCCCGGTCGCCGCCTTCGAGCACCGCGAGCGCGGCCTGTACGGCGTGCAGTTCCACCCCGAGGTGCTCCACTCCGAGCACGGCCAGGCGGTGCTCAAGCACTTCCTGGACGCGGCCGGCTGCCGCCCCACCTGGACCATGCTCAACATCGTCGAGGAGTCCGTCGAGGCGGTGCGCAAGCAGGTCGGCGACGGCCGGGCGATCTGCGCGCTGTCCGGCGGCGTCGACTCCGCCGTGGCCGCCGCCCTGGTCCAGCGCGCCATCGGTGACCGGCTGACCTGCGTCTTCGTCGACCACGGGCTGCTGCGCAAGGGCGAGGCCGAGCAGGTCGAGCGCGACTTCGTGGCCGCCACGGGCGTCAAGCTGCGCGTCGTCGACGCCGCCGACCGCTTCCTCAAGGCGCTGGAGGGCGTCAGCGACCCCGAGGAGAAGCGCAAGATCATCGGACGCGAGTTCATCCGCGTCTTCGAGGACGAGCAGCGCGCCATCCTGGCCGACGGCCCGGTCGACTTCCTGGTGCAGGGCACCCTCTACCCCGACGTCGTCGAGTCGGGCGGCGGCACCGGCACCGCCAACATCAAGTCGCACCACAACGTCGGCGGCCTGCCCGAGGACCTCCAGTTCACGCTGGTCGAGCCGCTGCGCACCCTGTTCAAGGACGAGGTGCGCCGCGCCGGCGAGGAGCTGGGCCTGCCCGCCGCCATGGTGTGGCGCCAGCCGTTCCCCGGCCCCGGCCTCGGCATCCGGATCGTCGGCGAGGTCACCCGCGAGCGGCTCGACCTGCTGCGCGAGGCCGACGCGATCGCCCGCGAGGAGCTGTCGCGGGCCGGCCTCGACCGCGACATCTGGCAGTGCCCGGTGGTGCTGCTCGCCGACGTCCGCTCGGTCGGCGTCCAGGGCGACGGCCGCACCTACGGCCACCCGGTCGTGCTGCGTCCCGTCACCTCCGAGGACGCGATGACCGCCGACTGGGCGCGGGTGCCGTACGACGTGCTGGCGCGCATCTCGACCCGCATCACCAACGAGGTGCGCGAGGTCAACCGGGTGGTGCTCGACGTGACGAGCAAGCCGCCGGGCACCATCGAGTGGGAGTGACGTCGAGCCGCGGCGGCGCCGCGTGACGGCGAGCCTTGGCGGTGACCTGTGATGGCGAGCCCCGGCGGTGACCTGTGATGGCGAGCCCCGGCGGGGGCCTGTGATGGCGAGCCCCGACGACGGCGGCCCGCCGGACGGGCCGGGCGCCGGTCCGGTCCCGCCGCGCGACCTCCTCGACCGGGTGTCCGGCCATGGGGTGATCCAGATCCTCCTGGCCGCCTCCGACGGCCCGATCCGGTTCACCGACCTGGAGCGGGCCGTCGAGGGCGTCAGCCGGCGGATGCTCACCCTGACACTGCGCCACCTGGAGCGTGACGGGCTGCTGGAGCGCCAGGTGCATCCGACGGTCCCGCCCGAGGTCGAGTACCAGGCCACGCCGATGGCGCTGGAGCTGCGGGAGGCGCTGCTCACGCTGACGGGCTGGGCGCGGCGGCACGGCGCGGAGGTGGCGTCCGCGCGCCGCAGGTACGACGCCCGCCAGTCCGCCGCCACGTCCACCTGACCGCCTCGATCGCCCGCACCCCGCACGGAGGGCCCCGTGCGAGGAGGGCCGCCCGCACAGGACAGGCCACAGACCCCAGGCCACAGACCCCAGGCCACAGACTCCAGGCCGCGGACCCCAGGCCGTGGACCCCAGGCCGCGGGCCCAAACCGCGGGTCCCAGGTGTCAGGCCGCGGGGCCGAACCAGCGGGTGAGGGCCGCGCGCAGCGACCCCAGCTCCGCCTCGTCCGGTTCCGGCGCGGACGACGCCCAGGCCACGTACCCGTCCGGGCGCACCAGCAGCGCGCTCACCCCGTGCGAGCCGCCGGAGCAGCGCCCGGTGACGACGTGCACCCGGTCGTGCCGGCCGGACGCCTCCTTGGCCGCCGCCGCATCCCCCGTGAAGTCCAGCAGCAGGGGCCGGGCCGTCCGGGCCAGCTCGGCGAGCCGCACCGGACCGCCGTCCGCCTCGATCACCAGGTCCGGCGCGAAGCGGCCGGTCAGCGGATGCGCGTCCGCGCCGCCCATGTCGTAGCGGAGGTCCGACCCGGCCATCGTGGCGGCGATGTGGCGGGCGTTGCCCGGCTCGCGCAGCAGCTCGGCGAACAGCTCGCGCAGCGCGGTCGTCTCGGCGCCGGGCGCGATGAGCGCCGACTGCGCCTGCGTGTGCATGACGACCCGCTCGGCCGCCGGCCTGCGCTCACTCTCGTACGTGTCGAGCAGCTCCTCGGACGCCTGCCCCCTGACGACGGCGGCCAGCTTCCAGCCCAGGTTGACCGTGTCCTGGAGGCCCAGGTTCAGCCCGGGGCCGCCGATCGCGCTGTGCACGTGAGCCGCGTCGCCCACCAGCAGCACCCGCCCGGCGCGGAACCGGTCGGCCAGCCGCGTGTTGCCGCCGGTCAGCAGGCGCAGCAGATGCGGGCCCTCACCCTCCGGCGGCCCGAACGGGAGATCCACGCCGAGCACCCGGCGAACGCTCTTTCGCAGCTCGTCCAGGGACATCGGCGCCGGCTCGCTCTCGCCTGCGCCGCCCCACTCCATGGTGGTCAGAATCGGCGTACGCCCGGGGAACGGGCCGTACGCGATCAGGCCGTGCTCGGTGCGATGGTGCATGAACGGCGGGACGACGCCGTAACCGGGGACGTCGAGCCCGCCGGTGGCCGGGTCGATCAGCGACTCCGGTACGGACACGTGCGCGCTGCGCGAGACCGTGTCGTCCCTGGTCACGCCGGGAAAGCCGATGCCGGACAGCTTGCGGGTGAGGCTCCGGCCGCCGTCCGCGCCGACCAGGTAGCGGGCGCGCAGCCGGTACGGGCCGCCGGGCCCCGCGATCTCGGCCGTGACGCCCTGCGCGTCCTGCGACAGGCCGGTCAGCTCGTGTCCCCTGCGGATCTCGGCGCCGAGCTCGGTCGCGCGCTCCTCCAGGGCCTGCTCGACGCGGCGCTGCGGCACCCCGAGGGTGTACAGCGGGTTGTCCTCCACCGCGCTCAGGTCCAGCGGCAGGGCGCCGAACACGAAACCGGGCACGGGGCGGGGCGGCTGCGCGCTGCCCGTGAGCCGTTCGTGCAGTCCGCGGCGGTCGAGCACCTGGACCACCTGGCCGACCAGGCCGTTGGCGCGGTTCTCCTCGGCGCGGCCGGTCAGCCGCTCCAGCACCACGGGGCGCACGCCGGCCAGGCTGAGCTCGCAGGCCAGCATGAGCCCGTTCGGGCCGCCGCCGGCGATGACGACGTCGGCGCCGTCGTGGGGGGAGGGGTCAGTGCTCATGGCGATCCTCCTGATCGTCGAAAGGGCATGACGCGTCGGCCCGGCGGCGCCGGGCTTCGTACGATGTGGGATCCGGTGAGCGGCTGAGCGGTCTAGGGGGCGGTGAGCCCTGCGGCGAGCCGGCCGAACGCCTCGCGGATCAGCTGCTCGATGGGCACGTCCGGGGTGTGCAGCCGCTGCTGGGTGACCGCCGAGATGGCCACGCCGATGGCGCCCGCGACGAGCCTCGGGTACAGGTCGGTGGTGACGTCGGTGCCCGTGCGCTCGGCGACCACCTCGGCGAACTCGGCCTCGGCGGCCATGTACGCCTTGGCGAACTCGGCCTGCAACGCCGGCTCGGCGAGCATCAGCTTGAGCCCCGCAGTCCGCTCGTCGGACGTCTCGCCCCGCGCTTCGAGGCCGAGCGCGAACTGGGAGAGCGCCGCGTCGGTGACGGCCTCCCACAGCGGCTTGTCGGCCGGCTGGGCGCGCAGCTCGGCCGCGATCGCGTAGGCCCGCTCGACGTGCCGGGCCGCGATCGCCTCTCCCTTGCTGGAGAAGTAGTTGTTGAAGGTACGGGGCGAGACGCCTGCCGCGGCGGCGATGTCCTCCACCCGTACGTTGTCCCACCCGCGCTCCACGGTGAGCTGGATGGCGGCCCAGCTCAGCGCGATGCGCGTCTCTCGCTTCTTGCGCTCGCGCAGACCCGGGCGCTCGCGGTCGTCACTTCCCACGATCTCCACCATACACAAACTTGCGGACCCGGCAAATATGCGGAGTCCGCAAAATTTATCCGCCCTCGGAGTCCGGGACCGCTTCGGGACGCTCGGCCGACTCCGCGTCCTTGACCGACTCCGGGTCCTTGACCGGCTCCGACTCCTTGACCGGCTCCGGCCGTTCAGCCGGTCCTGGGCTGTCGGCCGGTCGCCTGCTCCCGCGCAGGACCCGCAGCAGGCTGCCGAACAGCAACGGTGCCATGAGCATCCCGACCAGGATCGGCGTGGCCATGTACCGGAAGTCCTGCGCCGAGATGTTGGCCAGCACGGCGAGCTGCTGCCCGGCCACCACCGCCACCACGGCCGGCACGTACCTGTTGCGCAGCGCCCACGCCGCCAGCCCCGCCGCGAGATACGACAGGTACGCCCACGTCGCGCCCCGCCACAGCCACCAGTCGTAGCCCGGCTCGGCCGTGGTCACCAGCCACGAGTCGGCCACCCGGTGCAGGTCCGCCGACTTCGGCCGCAGCGAGAACATCCACCGCTGCGGGTAGTCCGGCACCTTGTTCGGGCCGACGTACGTCTCGGCGCTCGGCCGGCGCGAGAAGTGGTACGTCTGCCCGCCCACGGCCCACGGGTCCTCCACTGGGTTCCAGGCGATCGAGCCCCGGCACAGGCGGGCGTCCACGACGTCCAGGGGCCGCTGCGTGAGCAGCCGCCGCCACAGGTCCAGCAGTTCGCTCGCGTGCCGGTCGGCCTGCTGCCAGCTGAAGTCGCGCCGCCAGATCAGCGGGTTGATCGTGTAGCAGGTGCCGCCCTCGCTCCATCGTGACAGGGGCGCGACGGAGGTCATGAGCGTCCGGTCGCGGTCGCCGAACAGCTCCGGATGCTCCCGGTACAGGACCGCGATGTCGCCGAACGCCGTGTGGTAGACGTACGTCTTCGACGGGGCCTCGATGCCCACGCGCGGCAGCACCAGGTTGGTCAGCAGCAGCGGCACGGCCGCCGCGACCAGCCCGGTCACCGCCAGCCGTACCCGCGCGCCCTTCACCACCACCAGCAGCACCGCCACGGCGACGCCCACCACGAGGAAGCCGTTCGCCCGGAACAGCCCGAGCGCCAGCATGAGCGCCCCGAGACCCGCCAGCCGCCACGCGGTGACCCGCCGGGCCGCCGCCAGCCCCGCGCAGGACGCCGCGATCGCGACCGCGCACAGCGTGAACGGAACGTCCTTCCACAACGCCACCGAGAACGCCCCCACCGGAGGCAGGAACGGCAGCAGCACGGCCACGGCCGTCGTCGCCAGGCGAGGAGCGCCGAGCGCCTTCAGCGCGGCGGCCAGGTAGGCGAGGGTCGCGGCCATCGCGGTCGTCTGCAGCAGCGTCACCGCGCCGACGTCGCCGGTCAGCCGCACGCTGAGCCACAGCAGCGCGTCGTAGGTCACCGAGTGGTCGCTCACCCACGGGCCGACCATGGTGTGGCTCAGGTACAGCACCGAGTCGCGGCTGAACAGGCCCGGATAGTACGCGAGCCACCAGCACACGAGCACGGCCTGGATGGCGATGAAGGTCGCGAGCGTCGCCCAGCGCGATGGCTTCGCGGTCTCCGTCAGCATGTGCTCCCAATCCCGGCTGCCGGGGCCGGCGCCCCGAACTGCTTACTACCGCGAACTAGGGAAAACTCACACCCGCGTCCGGCGTTCTGCCGCCGAGCAGGGTGGGCACGGTCACCAGGTGGTAGCCGCGCTTCTTCAGCTCCTTGAGGATCTCCGGCATCGCCTGGACCGTCTGCGGGACCGTGTCGTGCATGAGGATCACGCCGTTGGGCTTGGCGAGCCGCAGCACCGCCGCCTTGATCCTCGCCGGGTCGCGCAGCTTCCAGTCGAGCGTCGTGCCCGTCCACAGCACCTGCGAGAGGTCCTGGGAGCCGGCGAGCCGCAGCACCCGGTCGTCGGTGTTCCCGTACGGGGGCCGGAACATCCGCGGCCGGCGGCCGGTCACCTCCTGGATGGCGTCCTGGGTGAGCCGGATCTCGTCGATGATCTCCTGGTCCAGCAGGGTCGGCAACGACGGGTGCGAGTAGGTGTGGTTGCCGATCGCGTGCCCCTCGGCCATGGTCCGCCTGACCACCTTCGGGAGCTGCTCCACGTGCTTGCCCATGAGGAAGAACGTGGCGTGCACGCGCTCGCGCTTGAGCACGTCCAGCAGGGCGCCGGTGCGCGGGCCCGGACCGTCGTCGAAGGTCAGGGCGAGGCAGGTCACCTTCGCGCAGTCGACGCGCGCCTTCGCCCCCGCGGCCGGGGCGCCGCTCAGCACGAGTGAAGTCACCAGTAAGCCCTGAATCAGCACAGGTGCCACCTTATGGCCAAACCTGCGGCGCCGCGTGCGCTCTCGCCGGGGTGATGGTCCTCCACGCGGACGCGAACGGCAGGGGGCGTGACCACCTCCCTGCCACTTTCAACATATAGCGCGACCGGGGGCTTGCGGCAAGACCCGGGTCGTGCCGCAGAATCTCCCACCGAAGCGGGCTCCGCCGACATCAAGCCCGTCCCGCGCACGGCTCCGCGCCGGCGCCCGACCACCGGTCCAGCAGCATCACCCGCGATGCCGAACACGCCGAGGCCGGCGACACTTCGCGATCACGTGGCCGTAGACGGCCACCATGACGTCCATGGGGGAAGCAGTGGTTCAAACTGACAGCGGCAGGACGACGTCCTTCTCACCCGCTCGCTACGTGCTCGACTTCCACGAGATCGACCAGAGCCGGCTCGCGCTCGTCGGCGGCAAGGGCGCGCATCTGGGGGAGCTGTCGCGCGTCGAAGGCGTCCACGTGCCGGCCGGCTGCTGCGTGACGACGGACGCCTTCCGGCGGGTCATGGCCGGCGCGCCGTCCCTCGACGATCCGCTCGACCGGCTCTCGCGCCTGGCCCCGGACGACCGGGACGCGATCGGCGCGCTGAGCGCGGAGATCCGCGGCGCCGTCGAGCGGATCCCCGTCCCTGACGACCTGGCGGCCGTCCTCACCGGCCCGCTGGCCCGCCTGGACGACGGGGCCGCCTACGCCGTCCGGTCCAGTGCCACGGCCGAGGACTCGCCGACGGCCTCCTTCGCGGGCCAGCACGACACGTACCTGAACGTCGTGGGGCCGGCGGCGATCCTGGAGCACATCAGGATGTGCTGGGCCTCGCTCTTCACCGAGCGGGCCGTGACCTACCGCCTGCGGAACGGTTTCGACCACCGCAAGGTCCACATGGCCGTGGTGGTGCAGCAGATGGTCTCGCCGGACGTGTCCGGCATCCTGTTCACGGCCGACCCCGTCACCTCGAACCGGAAGGTCACCAGCGTGGAGGCCGGCTTCGGCCTCGGCGAGGCCCTCGTCTCCGGGCTGGTGAACGCGGACGTCTACAAGGTGCGGGACGGCGAGGTCGTCGACAAGACGATCGCCACCAAGCACCTGGCCATCCACGCGTCACCGGAAGGCGGGACGCGGCGGCGGACGATCCCGCCGGAGTCACAGCGGCAGCCGGCGCTGACCGACGCGCAGGCGGTGCTGCTCGCGCGACTGGGTCGGCGGATCGAGGCGCACTTCGGCCGTCCCCAGGACATCGAGTGGTGCCTGGCCGACGGCGACTTCCGGATCGTCCAGAGCCGGCCGATCACCACGCTGTTCCCCATCCCGGCGGCCGGCGACGGAGGCAACCACGTCTACGTCTCCGTCGGCCATCAGCAGATGATGACCGACCCGATGAAGCCCCTGGGCCTGTCCGTCTGGCAGTTGACCACGCCACGGCCCATGGCCGAGGCCGGCGGGAGGCTGTTCGTCGACGTCACCGAGGGCCTGGCGTCGCCGGCCGGCCGCGACGCCCTCCTGGAGACCCTGGGGAGGTCCGATCCGCTGATCAGGGACGCGCTGCAGACCGTTCTCGACCGCGGCGACTTCGTGCCGGCGCCGTCGGAGGGGGCCGGTGCGCCGCCCGCCGGTGGTGCGCCGGCTCCGATCGAGACCGATCCGGCCATCGTCGACGAGCTGATCGCCGCCAGCCGGGCGTCCCTGGCCGCCGTCGAACGCGACATCCGGTCCAAGCACGGATCGGAGCTGTTCGACTTCATCCTGGAGGACCTGCGGGAACTGAAGCGGCTCCTGTTCGACCCGCGGAGCCTTCAGGTGATCATGGCGGCGATGGACGCGACGTGGTGGCTCAACAAGCGGCTGCACGCGTGGCTGAGCGAGGAGAACGCGGCCGACGCCCTCACACAGTCCGCGCCCGGCAACGTCACGTCCGAGATGGGACTCGCGCTCCTGGACGTCGCGGATGCGATCCGCCCGCATCCGGAGGTGGTGGCCTTCCTGCGGAAGGCCGAGAACGACGGGTTCCTCGACCGGCTGCCCGAACTCCCGGGCGGCCGCGAGGCGCGGGACGCGATCCGGGCCTACCTCGACACGTACGGCATGCGCTGCGTCGGCGAGATCGACATCACGAGGCCGCGATGGAGCGAACACCCCCTCGCCCTCGTGCCCGTGATCCTCGGCAACATCGACAACTTCGAGCCCGGCGCCAGCCGGCGGCGCTTCGAGCAAGGGCGACAGGAAGCGGCGAAGAAGGAACAGGAGCTGCTGGGGCGCTTGGGGGCCCTGCCGGACGGAGAGCGGAAGGCCGAAGAGGCCAAGTCGATGATCGACCGCCTGCGGACCTTCGTCGGCTACCGGGAGTATCCCAAGTACGGCAAGGTCAGCCGCTACTTCGTGTACAAGCGGGCGCTGCTGGACGAGGCCGAGCGCCTCGTGCGGGCCGGCGTGCTCCAGGACAGGGAAGACGTCTTCTACCTCAGGTTCCAGGAGTTCCACGACGTCGTACGCACCGGGCAGGTCGATGACGAGCTCATCCGCCGGCGCAAGGAGGAGTTCAGCGCGTACCAGGCGCTCACGCCTCCCCGGGTGCTCACCTCGGACGGCGAGACCGTCGCCGGGACCTACCGGCGCCAGGACGCGCCGGCCGGCGCACTGGTCGGCCTGCCGGTGTCCGCCGGGACCGTCGAGGGGCGCGCCCGCGTCGTCCTCGACATGGCCGAGGCCGATCTCGAAGCGGACGACATCCTCGTCACCGCCTACACCGACCCCAGCTGGTCGCCCGTGTTCGTCACCGTCAAAGGTCTGGTGACGGAGGTGGGCGGCCTGATGACCCACGGCGCGGTGATCGCCCGGGAGTACGGCCTGCCGGCCGTCGTGGGGGTGGAGAACGCCACCCGGCTGATCCGGGACGGGCAGCGGATCCGCGTGAACGGGACGAACGGGTACGTCGAGATCCTGCCGTAGTGCCTTTGGTTCCGCGCGTACCTGCGCTGCCTCTCCACACTCGTCGGCCTACTGGATGGTCACCAACCGGGAGAACTCGGCCGGCAGGTCGACGCCGTCCCACACCCGGTGGAACCCCAGCGCGTTCCCGATCGGCACGATCCTGTCCACCCCGCGCCCGCCGAGCGCCCGCGCCAGCCCGGCCAGCTCCGCGCGGTCGAACCCGAAGTGCGTCAGCGTCTGATCCTTGCGCCGCACCACGTCCGCCAGCTCATGGAGCGAGCCGAGCCGGGCGTGCGCGAACGTCCCCGTGCCGAGCCACCGCCGCGGAGCCGCCCCGGGCGTCGTGAGGATCACCTGGGCCAGGGCGTTCCCGTAGAACTCGACCGCGTTCGCCACGCCGTCGGCCGCCAGCCCGTAGGCGGCCACCCGTTTCTCGACGGCCATCGCGGTATCCACGGTCCACCCGCGCCGGGCCACCGCCTCCGCCAGGCAGGCGGCGAACCCGTCGCGGGCCACGTCGCACTCGATGGGGGAGCCCACCCAGAACACAGTGCCGGGGGAGGAGCAGGCGGCCTGGTCGAACCAGTACGCGTCGACCGCGAACCCGTCGGCCACCGCCTCGCGCGTCGCGGGCGTCGCCTCCAGCCACGCCCGCGCGTGTATCACCGCGAACGACGACCGGTCGGGGAAGGTGAGATCGCGGGCGTGGGGGGCCAGCGGGTGCCGGCGGATCTCGTTCACCGTACGGTCGCCGCCCCAGATCACCCGCAGATCGCACGCCGCCGACAGCACCGCCGTGGGCCCGGCGGCACCGACGGGGCCCGCGTCCGTGGAGTCGAGGGAGGGCTCGAGATGGTCGTAGGAGACGATGCGCTGGGTGCGGGCCACGACCGGGTCGGCGTCGTCGAGCGCGGCGCGCATGATCTCGAGGATCGTGTCGGCCGCGCCGCCCGCGCGTGCCGACAGCCGGACGACGTTGTGGTTGCCCATGAGGGCGGAAAGGGCCCAGGAGTAGACGAAGACGGTGTCGACGTTCGCCGGAGCGACGTGGAACACCAGCCCACGAGGCACCCGCAAGAACTCCCCAGCCGCGCCGGCCGCCACAGGGTCGATGGCGCCCTCGCCCGCCAAGCCGGCGGCATCCCTTGAGGCGCGAGCACCCGCCACCCCGCCGGCCGCTCGCTCCAGCTCGCTCCGCCGCAGGAAGAACCCGAGGGACGCCAGCTCGGGGTGCCGCCGCGCCACCTCCGGCGCCCGCAACCTCCGCCCGACGTCCACGAGGAACGCCCGCACGCGCTCGTCGCCCACGACCAGCCTCGGCGCGGCGGCCATGTCGTCCAGCAGCTCCCACACGCTGACGGTCCCCTCAAAAGGAAACCGCACCTCCACGACTCCCCCCGAGTGTGATCGAGCGTCGGCGTCCCCTCCGGAGCGATGCCGCACGCCGTCAGCGCCCTCAGCGGGAACCCGCGCGGTGGTGGGAACGGCGTCACCCGTCATGCGGCCGCCGTCCCGTCCGCGACGTCACCACGTTCACACGCCTTCGGGAACCCGCCCCTCGGTGCGCCCATGGTGTCGCTGCACCCCCGTGCCTCCGCGCGCGGCAACCGGCCCAGCACCGAGAAGCGCTTGCCCGGCCAGACGCCGTCGTCCACCCCGTGGACCACCCCCAGGTCCTCGGTCAGAAGCACGTGCCCGGGGTACGACGTCGGCAGCGTGCTGACCACCTCGATCAGGCCTGGTACGCCCGGCGGCGCCTCCTCCCACGTCTCCGGGTCGCGGATCACCACGTCGGCGAAGTCCGGGCAGTACAGCCCGTCACCCTCCGGGCCCTCCAAGAAGATCGTGCCGATCTGCTCCACCATGCCGTAGAAGTCGTGGATGCGGGTCAGCCCGCACTGGTTCGCCAGCCGCTTGCGGAACTCCGCCGCGTCCACCGCCTGGTCGGCCAGCTTCTTCCACCCGCCGGAGTGGATCAGCACTCCGTGCGACAGGTCGAGCCCCAGCTCGCGCAGGTGCAGCCACACCATGTACGTGAACCCGAAGATCAGGAACGGTCGATCGCCGTGCCGCGCCAGGAACGCCCGTACCGACGCCACGTCGGCCTCGCCGCCGTCGTCCAGCACGAACGTGTGGTCGCGGCCCAGGTTCATCATGCCGAGCACCCCGGCTCCGCGCGCGCTCAGTGTGGTGGCGCGTACGACCGAGCGGGTGTCGACGATCAGCATGGGCAGCCGCCGCTCGCCCAGCACCTCCCGGAGCGTCGCCGCCAGCATGCGGGGCTGCGCCGCCGCGGCGTCCCGGTCGAGGTGGACCCGGCTGGGCCGTTGCCCGGTCGTGCCGCTGGAGGTGAGCACCCGGAACACCTCCTCCTTGGGCACACTGCGCAGCTCGTGCGTCTTGAACATCCGCACCGGCAGCCACGGCAGGTCCGCCACTCGCTCGTACGGCCCGTGCGACCCGATCGCCGCCAGGATCCGCCCGTACGGCGGGCAGGCATGCCGGTGCCGCTCGGTCAACTCGGCCAGCCGCGGAGCCAACGTCCATTCCCGTTCGTCCGCCGTCAGCGTGAAGACGCTCATGACGTCACCCCACGCCTCGCGCAAACCGCGGTCTCCCCATGCCTCGCGCCAACCGCGGTCTCCCGGTGCCCTGGGCAAACCGCGGTCTCCTGGTGCTCTGGGCAGACGGCGGGCTCGCCGCGCCTCGGAGAGACGGTGGCCTCCCGCCGCATAGAGCCGGCGATCTCCTGGCGCCTCGGAGAGATGGCTGCCGCCCGGCGCCTCGGAGAGACGGCGATCTCTCCACGCCTCACGGAGACGGCGGCGACCCGCTCGCCCCTCCGCACGCTCACGTCCGTGCCTCCAACGCCCCGTAATCGACCTTGCCCGTGGTCAGCAGCGGAAGGCGGTCCACCGCGCGGACGTCGAAGCCGCTCCAGTGCAGCCGCAGCTCCGTGCCGAGGCGGCGGGCGAGGCGGGCGCACGCGTCGCGGTCGAGCCCTTCGGCCCACACCGTGACCCGGTCGTCGCCGCTGGTCGCCGCCACGGGGCCGCAGTCGCGCAGCAGCCCCTCCACGTCGTCCAGGCTGACCCGCACGCCGAATATCTTGGCGATGCGCTTCAGGCGGCCGGTGAGGTAGAGGAAACCCTCGTCGTCGAGACGGCCGAGGTCGCCGGTCCGCAGGACGCCGCCCAGGTCGTCGCCTCTGGCCAGGTCGGCGGCCGTCTCCGCGTAGCCCATCATCACGTTGGGCCCCTCGTACACGATCTCGCCGTTGTCCACGCTCAGCCGTCCGCCCGGTACGGCGACCCCGGCCGAGCCGGGTTTGGCGGCCAGGCGGTCCGGTGGCAGGACCGCGACGCGCGCGGTCGCCTCCGTCTGCCCGTACATGACGAAGAACCGCTCGGCCCTGCCGGAGAACTCCGTCACGAGCTCCGGGCGCAGCCGGCCCCCCGCCTGCGTGAGCGTGGTCAGCGTGGGGTGCTTCTTGGGGTCGAAGCCGAGCCTGCGCAGCATCTCGTACTGGTACGGCACGGCCGCGAGCGACGTGCAGCCGTGGGCGTCGAGGTGGGTCCAGAACGACCGTTCCAGCAGGCCCGCGTCGGTGAGGACCACGGTGGCGCCCGCCGCCAGATGGCTGTTGAGCACCGACAGCCCGAAGCTGTAGTAGAGCGGCAGGCTGGTCGGCGCGACGTCGCCGGGACCGATGGCCAGGGCGGTGGCGATGGCCGTGGCGTTGGACAGCACGGCCCGGCGCGACAGGCGCACGAGCTTGGGGCTGCCGGTCGAGCCCGAGGTGGCGAGCAGGACAGCCAGGTCAGGATGGGGGTCGTCGGCGTCGCGGCGCCCACGCGGCGCGCTCTCCACGGCGTGCGCGAACCCGAACAGCCCCGCCGGCCGGAACCTCCGGATCAGCCCGGTCAGCGCCCCCGCCGAGAGGTCGGGGTCGAGCAGCGCCACCGGCCTGCGGGTCCGCCACGCGGCGAGGTAGCGCACCACCGACGCCAGGTCGTTGCGCATGCCGCAGAACACGGGGCCCGGCGGCAGGCCCGCGAGCACCTGCGCGGTGCGTTCGACGCGGGCGGCCAGCAGGTCGCCCGTGAGCTCGCCCGGCTCTCCGGCGACGACGAGCCGCGCGTCAGGGTGCGGGAAACCATCCATGGGACGTCCATCCATCGTGTCGGGACCTCACAGCACCAGCCCGCCGTCGACACCGAGCACCTGGCCGGTGACGAACGAGGCGTGGCCGGAGAGCAGGAACGCCACGGCGGCGGCGACCTCGCACGGCTGCCCCACCCGGCCGAGCGGGGTCGCGGCGACGGTCGTGGCGCGGGCCCGGTCGTCGAGCGTGGCGAGCATGGCGGTCTCCACGAAGCCGGGGGCCACCGCGTTGACCCGGATGCCGGCGGGGCCGAGCTCCTTGGCCGCGGACACGGTCAGGCCCAGCAGCGCGGCCTTGGTGGCGGAGTAGACGGCCTGGCCGGCCGAACCGCGCCTGGCCATGATCGAGGAGACCAGCACCACGGCGGGGCTCGTGCCCCTGCGCAGCAGCCTGATCGCCGACTGCAGCGTGTGGACCGCGCCCACCGCGTTGACGTCGAACAGCCGGGACACCGCCATGCCGGGCAGCAGGCCGAGCAGCGCCGCGTCGTGGGCGCCCGCGTTGATCACGAGCGCGTCGAGACGGCCGTGACGTTCGCGGATCCGGCGCATCATGCTGGACACCGCGCCGGGGTCGGCCACGTCGCCGTGGACCGACCAGGTGGGTCCGCCGGTCTCGGCGGCCACCTCCGCGGCGGCCTTGGCGGCCCGCTCGGCGTCGCGGCCATGGACGATCACCTCGTCACCGGCCGCGGCCAGCGCCACGGCGACGGCTCGTCCGATACCTGAGGTGGAGCCGGTGACCAGCGCCACCCGCGACGTGGCGGTGGTCAGGCCCGACGCGGCGGTCGCCAGGGCCGGCATCGTGCTCGCCGAAGAGCCGACACGCGGCGCCGCGCCTGTGTCCGCCGAAGAGTCGAGACGTGGCGCCGGGCCTGTCTTCGTCGAAGAGTCGCGACGTCGCATCGGGTCTGGGTCGGTTGAGGAGCCGGCATGCGGTGCTGGGCCTGTGGCCGTCGGAGAGTCGGCATGCCGCGCCGGCGCTGGGCGTGTGTAGGCCGGCGAGGCGGGACACGGCGTCGGGTCCGTGCCCGCCGGGGTGGGGCACGGCGTCGGGTCCGTGCCCGCCGGGGTGTCGGCGCGCCGCGCCGTCGCCGGGTCGGGGGAGGGGTCAGAACGCGGCGCCGGCACCGTGCTTCTCCAGCAGCCGTGCCGCCTGGGCGAACGAGCTCATGTCGATGATCTCGTCCGTTTCGAGCATGATGTCGAACTCGTCCTCGATGGCGGCGACCAGCGCCATGTGGGCGAGGGAATCCCATTGCGGGATCGCCCGGTATTCGAGCGCGTCGACGTCGGCGCCGTCCGGAAGGCTCAGCGCGGCGCGGAAGACGCCGCGCAGGCGGTCGAGGTGGCCCATGCTCCCTCACTCTCCGTGGTCGAACCAGAACGTAGTGTATCGGCGATCGTCCATGGCTCAAACCGAGCCCCCGTCGCGAGTAATGGAACCGTATAAAGC
Organism: Nonomuraea rhodomycinica; assembly: GCF_013363995.1. Taxonomy (GTDB): domain Bacteria; phylum Actinomycetota; class Actinomycetes; order Streptosporangiales; family Streptosporangiaceae; genus Nonomuraea; species Nonomuraea rhodomycinica. The sequence continues at coordinate 117,661 of NZ_JABWGO010000002.1, forward strand.
CGCGTGATGTCGGGGCGAGGCTGCGAATGTCCCTGGGGGCGCGCCAACCGCTACAGGGGGAATGATGGACGAATCCAATCACTGGTACGGGCACTCCCGCATACTCGCGCGGTACTGCGGGCTCCCGGACGACGTTCCCCGCCGAATACAGGGATTCGTCCAGCATGGCTGGAACTATCTCCACGGATACCCACCGAACGACCATTGGTGCACACCGGGATATCCCCGGTTCATCTGGGCCGACGTGCTGCGTCGTCGCGGCTGGTCGATGGGGCGCCGCGGCCATTACCTGATCGGCGCGCCGTGGATCTACCTCCTGGACCTGGAGCCCGAACTCGGCCTCATGCCGGAAGAAGAGCGGGAAGGCACGATCTGGTACCCCTTCCACGGCTGGGAGAAGAACGCGGTGATCGGTGATCACGGCCGGCTCGCCGCGCACATCCGCGAGGTGGAAACCGGTCCGGTGACCGTATGCCTTTACTGGCTCGAATTCGCAAATATCGGTATTAGGGCGGCGTACGAGTCGGCCGGATTCCGCGTCATCTGCCACGGCAGCCGCGGCTCCCGATGGGACGACACCGGCCGCGACTTCCTGCGGCGCCAGCTCACCGAGCTGCGCCGTCACCGCAGAGTGGCCTCCAACCGGCTCGGCAGCGCGCTCTTCTACGGCGCGTCGGTGGGCTGTGACATCGCCGTGTACGGCGATCCGATGCAGTTCGAGGGCGAACGCCCCGAATACGGAGGTACGGCCCGTCGCATGCGGCTCTGGCCTGAGCTGCACGGCGAGCACGTCGACCGTGGCCTGGCCGCCGAGGCCGCGCGGCGGGAGCTGGGATTCGACTACCAGGCGACACCTGAGGAGCTACGGCGTATGTTCGGCTGGAAGCGGGTGCGATGCGCATGACCGAGGCGCCCGGCAACGTCCGATTGATCGGCGGCGAGATGCTGCTGTGGTCCGACGCCGACGCGGCCACCGACTGGCGCGGCGCCGGGCTCGAACTGGTCCGGCGGCTCGTCCCTCCCGGCGGGAGGGTACTGGTGGCCGGGCCGCACCCGAAGGGGCTCATCGGCGCGGTGTCCGGCGCGGCCTCCTCGGTGGCCGTGCTCGTGCGGTCCTACCCCGACGCCTGCGCCCTCGGCGAGCGTCACCCCGCGCTGGACGTCCACTGCGGGCGGCTCCGGGCGCTCACCGGGGTCCAGCCGTACGACCTGGTGCTGGCCCTGGACGGCCTCGAACGCACGCACTCCGCCGAGGAGCAGGCGCCGCCGTGGCGGGCTTCGCTGCACGCCCTCGCCGCGCTCGTGGCGCCGGGCGGGCGGCTCGTCCTCGCGGTGCCGAACGACCTCGGCGTCGACCGGTTCGTGGACGCCCGGCCGCCCGACCGTGAGGGCGCCGACGGGCACTGGGAGCCGCACGGCTTCGACCCCAGCCATCCCGGTGGCCCGGAGGCCCTCGACGCGGCGCTGGAGGCGGCGGGGCTCCTGCCCGAGCGGTGCTACGCCGCGTACCCGTCACGGCGCGCGCCCCGTGCCCTGTTCGGACGTGAACTCCTGCGCGAGGACCTGCCCGAGGCGCTCACGGTGCCGCTCACCGCGCCCGGCGGCGACACCATGCTCGTGGCCGACCCGCTGCGGCTGACCCGGCTGGCGTTCCGCCACGGGCTGGGGGAGCACCTGGCGCCTCTGTGGCTCACGGTGGCGACCCGTCCCCGGAGCGCCGCCGCCCCCGATGCCGTCACCGTCCCCGATGCCGTCACCGCCGGCCACGCCGACGGGGCGGACCGCACCGCCCTCGACGCCGACGAGCCACTCGTCACGGCCGCCGAGGAGGATCCTCACGGGGCGGGCGTCGCGGTCGAGGACGATGCCTACGGGCTGGACGCCGCGGATGCCGAGGAGGCGCCCTACGCGTCGCAGGTCGTGGCCGAGCACGCCTACGCGCCGGACACCGTGATCGAGGACGCCTGCGCCCCGGCGGTGGCGGCCGAGCACGCCTGCGCGCCGGACGTCGTGATCGAGGACGACCGCGCGCCGGACGTCGTGGCAAGGGACGCCTGGGAGCCGGCGGTCGAGGCCGAGGCGCCCCGTGACGTCCTGCCGGAAGGGCTGGTCGAGGTCGGCCGGGCCCTGCACGAGGTCACCGCCACCTCCACCAGGCGCCTGCCCGGCGGGACCGCGCGCCCCATCCCGCGCGGCCGCATCGTCGAGGAGGTGCTGGTCGAGGCGTGCGCCCGTGAGGACGTGCGCGCGGTCCGCGACCTGCTGGCCGCACTCGCCGCGTGGGTGGCCGACGGAGGGGACGCCCCCGCCGACAACCTCGTCTGGGACGGCGAGCGGTTCACCGCCATCACCCCGGTTCCCGCCCCCGGGAGCCCGGTGCCCGGGAGGGTGGTGCTCTGCCGGATCCTGTGGCGTTTCGCCGTACGGCTGCTCGCGGCGGGGCACCACCACCCGTGGCCGTGGCCGCTCGACGCCGGGCAGCTCGCGCTGACGCTCTGCGGCATGGCCGGTCAGACCTGCGACCAGGACGACCTCGACCGGGCCCGCAAGCTGGAGGCCGAGCTGGGGCAGCCCATGGGGCCCGCCGAACTGGCCGGGGCCGCCCCCACGTACCGCGACCTGCTGAGCGCCCGCGACCGGATGACCGAGCAGCTCACCGCCGCGCTGGCCCGGATCGCGCGCCTGGAGACGAAGCTGAGCTACCGCGAGCGCGAGCTGGTGCGCACCCGCGCCAAGTTGCGCAAGAGCCAGCGGAAGTCGGCCGCGCTGCGCCGGACGCTCGGGTACCGGCTGTCCCGCCGCCTGTCCCGCCCGCGCCGGGCCGCCCGCAAGGTCCTGCGCCTCCTGTCCCGCTGAGGCCCGTGTCGAGCCCGCGCGTCGAGCCCGCATGTCCGTCACGTACGGGAAGCCCGCGCGGGAAACACGCGCGGGAAACACGCGCGGGAAACACGCGCGGGGAGCCCGCGCGGGGAGCCCGTACGGGGAGCCCGCGCGGGAAGCCCCCGCGTGAGGCGCCTTCCTCCGAAGAGTCCCGCAACCCCACGGCCCGAGAAGAGAAGGTGGTTTCGTGCCGATCCTGTCGGTGGTCGTCCCGTTCCACGACGTCGAGGAGTACCTCGGTCCCTGCCTCGACTCGCTGACCACGCAGACGCTGCGCGATCTCGAGGTGATCTGCGTCGACGACGGCAGCCGCGACGGCGGGCCCGCCCTGGTCGAGGCCAGGCGGGCGGCCGACCCTCGGGTGCGCCTCGTCCGGCAGCCCGGCGGCGGTGTGGGACGGGCGCGCAACATCGGCGTGCGGCACGCGACCGGCCGCTACCTGGCGTTCGTGGACGGCGACGACCTGGTGCCCCGGGACGCGTTCCGCCGCCTGGTGGCGTCACTGGAGTCCACCGGCTCGGACCTGGCCTGCGGCAACGTCATGCGCCTCCACCGCGACCAGCTCGTGCCGTCGTGGGCGCACCGGCAGGCGTTCGCCAGGCGGCTGGAGCGGACCCACATCACCCGCCACCCGCTGCTGGTACGCGACCGCATGCTGTGGAACAAGGTCTACCGGCGCTCCTTCTGGGACGCCCTCGCCCTGACGTTCCCGGAACGCCTTTACGAGGACCAGCCGGTGGCCATGGCCGCGCACGTGGGCGCGACCTCGGTGGACGTGCTGAAGGCCGTCGTCTACTACTGGCGCAGGCGCGACTGGTCGGTCACCCAGCGCAGCCTGGAGCCCGGCAACGTGCGCGACCGCCTGCTGTCGGTGCTGGAGACGTCGGCGCTGCTCGCCCGCCGGGCGCCGGGCGTCAAGCCGCGCTTCGACCGCGACACCCTCGACATCGACATGAGCGTGGCGGTGGAGGCGGTGGCCCGCGCGGGGACGGCGGCCGACCCGGCGATCCTGGACCTCGCCGCCCGCTACCTCGACGGCGTCACCCCGGACGACTGGCTGAGCCTGCCGTACCCGCGACGGCTGCTGACGCACCTGCTGCACCGGGGGCGGGTGGAGGAGCTGGCGGCGGTGTTCGCGGACGAGAAAGAGGGCCGCCTGTGGCCGCCCCTCGTCTGCGCGGGGTTCGGGCCGGGCGGCAGGCGCTGGTACGGCCGGCACCCCGGCCTGCCCGCGCACCTGTCGGAGGTGACGGACGAGCTGCACCTGAGGACGCGGCTGCTGTCCGCCGGCTGGCGGGACGGCCTGCTGCGCGGCGAGGGCTGGATGTCGGTCGGCCGGTTCGACCCTCGGGGCCTGGGGCGGGCCCGCGTCCGCGTGTGGCTCAGGGAACGCGGCACGGGCGACACCGTGCCCCTCTCGGAGGAGACGGTGATGCCGGCCAGCCGCGACCTCCCCCAGGAGGACGGCCGGGTGACGGCCGAGCACGGCTTCCCGTTCGGCTTCACCTTCGACCCGGCCACGCTGTCACCGGCGCGGCTGGCCCGGCGGGGCCACTGGGAGCTGCGCGTCGAGCTGCGGACCGGAGGGCTCGGGGCCGGAGGGCTGTGGGGCGGAGCGCTCTGGGCCGGAGGGTTGCGGGCCGGCGGCCTGCGGGCCGGGGGGCTGCGGCTGGAGGCCAAGGTCGCGGGGCCCCGGTGGCTGCCTCCGGCGGTGCCGCCGCCGGTGCGCAGGGCCGGCTCCTGGCTGGTGCCCGTACGGGCCGGCAAGGGGGTGTGGGGGCTGCGGGTGCGCCGCGCCGAGGCGCTGATCGGCGAGTGCCGGATCGAGGGCGGCGACCTGCTGGTGGCGGGTGAGCTGGCCGACCCGGGCGACGGCGAGCCGGTGCTGCGGCTGATCCGGCGCGGCGACGGCGAGGAGGTCTACTTCCCGGTCACCCTGGACGGTCACGCCTTCAGCGGCCGGATCCGGCTCGGCGACATCGAGGCGCCGGTGGGCCGGGTGCCGCGCTGGGACGTCCTGCTCGATCAGGGCAGGAAGATCCGCCCGCTGGTACGGACCCGGGCCCGCCCCGCCGCGACCGTGGCGGGCCGCAGGTTCGTGGCCGACCGGGGCGAGGACGGCTGCCTGATGCTCGTGGAGCACTGCCCGCCCATGTGAGCTCAGCCCAGGACGGCCAGCAGGCACTCCACGACCCGGTCCTGCTGGGCGTCGGTGAGGCCGGGGAAGAGCGGCAGCGACAGCTCCTCCGCGTAGTACGCCTCGGCCCGCGGGCACATGCCGCGCCGGTAGCCGAGGTCCTCGAAGACGGGATGCCAGTACGCCGGGATGTAGTTGACCTGCGCCCCGATGCCGGCCGCCCGCATCCGGTCGTACACCTCGCGTCTGCGCCCGCCGCCGATCCGCACGGGGTACAGGTGCCAGGCCGGCTCGACGTACGGGAGCCGCTCCGGCAGCCGCAGCCCGGCCACCCCGGCCAGCAGCGCGTCGTAGCGGGCCACCAGCTCGGCGCGGCGGGCCAGGAACGCGGGCAGCCGCCCGAGCTGGCTCAGGCCGAGCGCGCACAGCACGTCGGGCAGCCGGTAGTTGAGGCCGAAGTCGTGCACCTCCTGGTGCCAGCCGCCGTGGCCGGGGTCGCGCTGCTCGGCCGGGTCGCGCACCAGCCCGTGGTTGCGGAAGCGCGCCGCGCGGGTGAACCGCTCGCCGTGGGGCAGGGCCAGCGCCCCGCCCTCGGCGGTGGTGACGGTCTTGGTGGGGAAGAACGAGAACGTGGTGACGTCGGCCAGCGACCCCACGGGCCGGCCCTTGTAGGAGGCGCCGAGGGAGTGGGCGGCGTCGCCGACGAGCAGCGCGCCGGCCCGGTCGGCGACGGCGCGCAGCTCGTCGTAGTCGGCGGGGTGGCCGGCGTAGTCGACGGCGGTGACCGCCCTGGTACGGCCGGTGACGGCCGCGCCGGCGGCGTCGGGGTCGAGGTTGCCGGTGTCGTCGCGGACGTCGGCGAAGACGACCCGCGCGCCCCGCAGCGCGGCCGTGGCGGCGGTGGCCACGAACGTCAGCGGCGAGGTGACGACCTCGTCGCCCGGGCCGACGCCGGCGGCGGCGTAGGCCACGTGCAGGGCCGCGGTGCCGGAGGTGACGGCCAGGCAGGGGACGCCGCCGGTCCAGCGGGCCAGCCCCGCCTCGAACGCGGTGACCGCGGGCCCGGTGGTGAGCCAGTCGCCGCGCAGCACCTCGGCGACGGCCCGGACGTCGTCCTCGGTGATCGACTGCCGGCCGTAGGGGATCACCAGCGGCCGTCCGCGAGCATGCGGCGCAGCTCGTCGGCCGACAGCCACAGGTCGTTGGTGTCGGAGCGGTAGGCGAAGCCGTCGGGCAGCGGCTCGCCGTCGGCCGGCGGTTCGTACCCCCACGTGGCGATGGCGGGCCGGACGACGTAGCGGTCGCCGAGCCGCAGCGTGCGGCGCCCGTCGTCGGGCCCGATCATCTCCTCGTGCAGCTTCTCGCCGGGCCGGACGCCGACCTCGTAGACGGGGGCGTACGGCGCGACGGCGTCGGCCAGGTCGGTGATGCGCATGCTGGGGATGCGCGGCACGTACAGCTCGCCGCCGCGCATGAGGTCGAAGGAGTCGACGACGAAGCGCACCGCCTGGTCGAGGGTGATCCAGAACCGGGTCATGCGCTTGTCGGTGATCGGCAGGCTGGCGCCCTCGGCGGCCAGCCGCTGGAAGAACGGCACCACCGAGCCGCGGCTGCCGACCACGTTGCCGTAGCGCACGACCGCGAAGCGGGTGGCGTGGCCGGCCGCGTAGTGGTTGGCCGACACGAACAGCTTGTCGGCCACCAGCTTGGTCGCGCCGTAGAGGTTGACCGGGCCGGACGCCTTGTCGGTGGACAGGGCGACGACCTTGCGCACGCCGCTGTCGATGGCGGCCTCGACGACGTTCTGCGAGCCGGTGACGTTGGTGCGGACGTACTCGAACGGGTTGTACTCGGCGGTGTCGACCTGCTTGAGCGCCGCGGCGTGGACCACGAAGTCGACGCCGTGCATGGCGCGGGTGAGCCGGTCGCGGTCGCGCACGTCGCCGATGAACCAGCGCAGCCGCCGGTCGTCGCCGAAGGTCTGGCGCGCCTCCCACTGTTTGAGCTCGTCGCGGGAGAAGACCACCAGGCGCCGCACGTCGAGGACGTGCAAGGCGTGGCGGATGAAGGCCTTGCCGAAGGACCCCGTGCCTCCGGTGATCAGTACGGACGATCCGCTCAGAATGCTCACGTGACCCCCTGAATCGTGTTCACGCCCTGTAGTCGCCGGAGCTGAGCCGGTAGCATAGCGCGATCGTTCAGCAACGCACGGTCACACGGGGGAATGGGGCTTCAGTGCGGATTGTCGGAATCATTCAGGCACGGACGGGTTCCACGCGCCTGCCGGGCAAGGTCCTGCGCGACCTGGGCGGCCGGTCGGTGCTGAGCTGGGTGGCCCGGGCCGTACGGCAGGCGGACGCGGTGGACGAGCTGGTGGTCGCCACCACGACCGAGCCCGCCGACGACGCGGTGGTGGCCGAGTGCCTGCGGCTCGGCCTCGCGTGGCACCGGGGGCCGGTCGACGACGTGCTCGGCCGCTTCCAGCAGACGCTGGAGCTGCACCCGGCCGACGCGGTGATGCGCTTCACCGCCGACTGCCCCCTGCTCGACCCGGCCATCGTCCGCGAGGCCGCGCTGGTCTACCGGGCGGTGCCCGGCCTCGACTACCTGAGCACGAGCCTGACCCGCACGCTGCCGCGCGGCCTCGACGTGGAGATCGTGAGCCGGGAGGCGCTCGCGCGGGCCGGGCGGGAGGCGACCGCCCACCACCGCGTCCACGTCACCTCCTACGTCTACACGCACCCGGGCGCGTCGCGGCTGCTCGGCCTGGCCTACGCCCCGCCGGCCGCCGACCTGCGGGTCACGCTCGACACCGAGGACGACTGGGCGCTCATCTCGCGGGTGGTGGCCGCCTTCGGCGACCGGTGCCTGCCGTACGCGACGCTCGTGGGCTGGCTGCGCGCCCGGCCGGAGATCTGCCGGCTCAACGCGCACGTCCAGCAGAAAGCGCTGCAGGAGGCATGATCGGCCGGGTCGGCGTCCGTTGCGACGCCGGCGCCGGCAGGGGCGTCGGCCACCTGGTGCGCTGCGTGGCGCTCGCCGAGGAGCTGCGCGGGCGCGGCGTCGAGGTCAGCTTCCTGGGCGACCTGGCCGGTTCGGCGTGGGCGCGGGCCCAGCTCCTGGCGCGCGGGCTGCCGCTCGTCCCGGCCCCCGCCGAGCCCGGGCGGCTCGCGGAGCTGGCGGGCGACCTGCGCCTCGACGCGGTCGTGCTCGACTCGTACGACCTGGCCCCCGGCACGGGCGCGCGGGTCAGGCAGACGGGCGCGGCCGTGCTGGCGATCGTCGACGGAGACCCGCTCGGCCAGGAGGCCGACGTCTACCTCGACCAGAACCTCGGGGCCGAGCTGCGGCCGTTCCCGCTGCTCGCCGAGCGGCTGGCCGGGGTGCGCTACGCGCTGCTGCGCGACAGCGTCCGCCGGCTGCGCCGGGTGGCCGGGCCGCGCCGTGACGTGCCGCGCGTGCTGTGCTTCTTCGGCGGCACCGACAGCGCGGGCGTGACGCCGGCCTGGGCCGAGGCGCTGGGGGCGACCGGCCTGCCGTTCCGCGCGACGGTGGTGAGCCCGCGGCCGTTCGCGGCGGACGGGCCGATCACCGTCATCCCGCCCACCGACCGGCTGCCCGAGCTCATGGCGGAGGCCGACCTCGTGCTCACCGCCGCCGGCTCGACCATCTGGGAGCTGCTCTACCTCGGCGTGCCGGCCGCGCTGACCTGGGTGACCGGCAACCAGCTCATCGGCTACGAGGCGCTGGTGGGCGGCGGCATCGCGGCCGGCCTCGGCCCCGCGCCGGGCGCCGCCGCCACCGAGATGCTGGCCCGGCTGCTCGCCGACCCGGGGCTGCGCGAGGAGTACGGCAGGCGGGGCAGCGGCCTCGTGGACGGCAAGGGCCGCGAACGCGTCGCCGACGCCCTCCTCGCGCTCAGGTGAACCGTCAGATGCTCAGGTGAACCGTCAGATGAGGTCCCAGGTGAGCGGCGTGCCCGCCGGCACGTCGCGGGTGAAGCGGCGCCCCGTCACCTCGGCCAGCGCCGCCGGGGGCAGCCCGCCGGCGGGCCGGATGGAGCGGACGTTGCGCTCGGTCACCGGCTCGCCCGCCCGCACGCCGGTGACCACGTAGAGCGACCGGCGGAAGCGCAGCCCCTCCCGCTCCGACGGCCGCGGCCCGAGCCGGGCCTCGCCGAGCGCCTGCCAGGCCCGCTCGCTCTCCACGACCAGCGCCGCCAGCTCGGCCGGCTCCAGCGAGAACGCCGCGTCCACCCCGCCGCCCGCCCGGTCCGGCGTCACGTGCTTCTCGATGAGGCAGGCGCCGAGGGCCACCGCGGCGAGCGCCGCCCCGATGCCCGGCGTGTGGTCGGAGACGCCGACGACCGCGCCGGTGAGCCCGGCCAGCAGCGGCAGCCGCCGCAGGTCGCTCTCGGCGGGCGAGGCCGGGTAGGAGGCGGTGCAGGCGAGCACGGCCAGCTCGGCGCAGCCGGCCTCGCGGGCCGCCGTCACGGCCGCGTCGATCTCGCCGGCCGTGGCCATGCCCGTGGACAGCACGAGCGGCTTGCCGGTGGCCGCCACGAGCCGGATCAGCGGCAGGTCCACCAGCTCGGACGAGGCGATCTTGTACGCGGGGCAGCCGAGCTTCTCCAGCAGCTCGACGGCCGTCGGGTCGAACGGCGAGGAGAACACCACGAGCCCCAGCTCCCGCGCCCTGGCGAAGACCGGCTCGTGCCACTCCCACGGCGTGTGGGCCCGCCGGTACAGGTCGTAGAGCCGCTCGCCGCCCCACAGCTCGTGGCCGGAGCCGAGGCGGAAGGCCGGGCCGTCGGCGTCGATCGTGATGGTGTCGGGCCGGTAGGTCTGCAGCTTCAGGGCGTGGGCGCCGCTCGCGGCGACGGCCTCGACGATGGCGAGGGCGCGGTCGAGGCTGCCGTCGTGGTTGCCGGACATCTCGGCGACGACGAACGGCGGCTCGCCGGGGCCGACACGGCGGCCGGCGATCGTCAGGGGCCTCATACCCGCCTCCAGGTGGGTGGGCGGGTGAGCTCGACGGTCACCACGTCCACGGTCGTGCCGTCGACCACCCGCCGGTAGCCGCCGGTCTCCTTGAAGCCGAAGCGGTCGTGCAGGAGGCGGACGGCCTGGTTGCCGGCCAGCACCTCGCCCCGCAGGGTCGTCAGCTCCAGCACGTCGAAGGCGTGGCGGATCGCCGTGCGCTCGATGCCGAACCACGCGGTGATCATCTCGCCCCGCCGCTCCAGCCCGGCGAGGTCGAGGTAGAAGCCCCAGGAGGCGACCGGCCGCTCCGGGTCGAGCCCGGAGAAGGTCACCACGCCGCAGGCGGTCCCGCCGTGCTCGTAGATCAGCACCAGCCGGGACGGGTCGGCGCGCACCCCGGCCCACCAGCGGGCGTGCTCCTCCTCGCTGATCTCGTGGGTGGTGAAGCTGGCCTTGCGAACCCTCGGGTGGTTGCGCCAGCGGAGCATGGCCGGCAGATCGTCGTCGCGGACCTGTCTGAGCACCGGACCCCCTCACGCTCTGTGTCTGGTTACGTCCACACCGTAGCGGACTATGCGCCCGGTAAAGAGCTGATCAGGGTGGGGCATCGACAGCGGCCACCGGGCCATGGCGGCGGCATGCTGCCCTCGGACCCGTCCCCCGCACACAAGGAGCCCTGGCATGGCGCCCCTGGTCAGCGTCGTCGTCCCGTTCTACAACGTGGAGCAGTACATCGCGGAGTGCCTGGAGTCGCTGGCGGCCCAGACGCTGAACGACATCGAGGTCATCCTGGTGGACGACGGCTCGGTGGACGGCAGCCGCCGGATCGCGGAGGGGTTCGCCTCCCGGGACCCGCGCTTCACCGTGGTGCGCCAGCCCAACAGGGGGCCCGGCCCGGCCCGCAACGAGGGCGTCCGGTGGGCTCGCGGCTCGTACCTGGCGTTCGCCGACAGCGACGACGTCGTGCCGGTCGACGCGTACGAGGTGCTGGTCTCCTCGCTGGAGCGGACCGGCTCCGACCTGGCGTGCGGCGCGGTGCGGCGGATGGCCGACGGCGAGCTGTCGCCGTCGTCGCTGCACGACAAGCTGTTCAGGCGTGAGGTGCGGCGCACGCACATCATGGACCGGCGGGCGCTGGTCAGGGACCGCACGGTGTGGAACAAGCTCTACCGCAAGGAGTTCTGGTACGAGCACCGGCTGCGCTTCCGGCAGGGCATCTACGAGGACGTGCCGCTCAGCATGCGCGCCCACGTGCTGGCCGCCAGCGTGGACCTGCTGCCGGAGGTCGTCTACCACTGGCGCAGACGCGAGGCCGGGGGCGCCTCGATCACGCAGCGGCGGGCCGAGCTGCCCAACCTCGCCGACCGGCTGGAGGCCATCCGCGCCGTCCGGTCGTTCCTGCAGGAGGAGGCGCCGGAGCTGACCCGCTCCTTCGACGGCCTGGTGCTGGAGAAGGACATCGTCTTCCTGTTCCAGGCGTTGGAGCACGCCGCCGACGACGAGCTGGAGCCGCTGCTGGACCTCGCCCGCCAGTGGCTGGCCGTGCTCAGCCCCGCCGTGCTGGCCACCGCGCCGTCGTTGCGGCGGCTGGAGCTGCACCTGGTGGAGCGCGGGCTGGTCAAGGAGCTGCGCAGGGTGCGCGAGTTCAGGAGGTCGTCGGAGGAGGCCGCGCGGATCGTGCCGCGCGGGCTGCGCCGCGTCGGCTGGTACGGCGACTACCCGTACTTCCGCGACCGGTCGCTGCGCATCCCCGACGCGGTGTACGACGCCCGCGACGAGATCAAGGTGCTGGCCCGGGTCGAGGAGTGCCGGTGGGACGGCCAGGGCTTCGCCGTGGTCGGCGAGGTGGCCCTGCACCGGGTGGAACGCAGGCCGCGCAAGATCGAGGTGTGGCTGAGCGACGGCAGCCGCAAGGTGCCGCTGCCGTCGCGGCGGCTCGGGCCGGGCCGGCTGCTGGCCGAGATCGACCCGCGGCGGCTGCGCCGCGGCGGCCCCACGTGGCGCCTGCACGCGCAGGTGGAGACGCGCGGGCTGGTGATGGAGGGCTGCTTCCGCGACGGGGACGGCAGCCGGACCTGGCGGTTGTCCGTGCCGGGATGGTCAAGAACGGGCATGGACATCACCCAGTAGTTCCAGAGAGTGGTTCTGAGCTCACGGAGGGTAGTCATCCTGGAATCCATGAGGTCCTATTCGCTCGATGACGTCCACGCGGCACGCAAGCGGAGAGACTCCTGGTGGACCGTGTACCTCGTGGACCCGCTGGCCTGCCGGACGGCTCTGCTGGTGGCCAACCGGACGCGGATCACGCCCAACGAGCTCACCGTGCTGTCGCTGGTCATCGGCCTGGTCTCGGCCGTCTGCTTCGCCCTGGACCTGCTGGTCGCGGGCGCGGCGGCGTTCTACCTCAGCTTCATGGTCGACTGCGTGGACGGGAAGATCGCCCGGCTCAAGGGCACGGGGACGCCCTTCGGGCTCTGGCTCGACTACGTGGGCGACCGGGTGCGGGTGGTCCTCTGCGCGACCGGTCTGGCCTACGGCCAGTACGCGCTCACCGGCGATGTGCGGTTCATCCTGCTCGGCGCGGGGGTCGCCGTGCTCGACCTGTTCCGGTACGTCAACGCGCCGCAGATGAAGCGGGTGCGGGAGATCATCAGGGAGGCGCGGATCGAGGCCGCCGAGCTGAGGGAGGCCGCCCGGGTCTGGCACCGGGACTACGCGACGGCCGTCCGGGAGCCCGTTCTCGACCTGCGGATCACCGACGAGCCGTCGCTCGGCGAGGGCGACGACGAACCGGTCGGCGGCGCGGCCGTCGACGACGACGAGGCGGTGGAGCACGTGGTGGCCGCCGCCCGCCGGCGGGGCCGCAACCGCAAGTTCTCCCGGCGGCTCAACAGGTACCTCGCCCGCCGCCGGATCCGCACCCACGTGATCAGCGGCATCGAGTTCCACGCCGCGGTGTTCGTGGTCGCGCCGGTGATCGGCGTGGCCGCGCTGGTGCCCGTGTCCGCGGTCGCCGGGGTGCTGCTGCTCGCCAACGAGATCTTCCTTGTCCACCGGATGTGGCGCTTCACGCGCCGGCACACCGTGTCCTCCCGGCAGGAGAGCCGAGAGCACGTTCTCGTCTAAGTTTTCGGGGGTTAGTACGTAATGTCCGATCGGCCTGTCTTCGTCGTCGGCTGCCCGCGCTCCGGCACCACGATGCTGCAGCTCATGCTCCACTCCCACCCGCGCATGGCGGTCCCGCCGGAGACGCGGTACGTCGTGCCCGTGTACCAGCGCCGCCGCGAGTTCGGCGACATGCGCCTGGCCCAGCGCCGTGCCGCCCTCGCGGAGTGGATCGCGACCGACCGCACCACCAAGTTCAAGGAACTCAAGATCGACAAGGACGAGTTCGTCCGTGAGTGCGTCGAGGGCCCCGGCTCGCTCGGCTCGGTGATCGGCACGACGTTCCGCATGTACGCGGAGAGGTTCGGCAAGCCCCGCTGGGGCGACAAGCGGCCGAGCTACGTCAAGCAGGTCGACATCCTGCTCAGGCTCTTCCCCGACGCCCAGTTCGTCCACCTCATCAGGGACGGCCGCGACTGCGTCGCCTCCCTGAAGGAGATGCCCTGGTACACCCACAGCTCCTTCCACGCCATCTCCACCTGGGCCGAGGCCATGGACGCGGGCGTCAAGCTGCGCCGCACCCTGCCCGCCGACAGCTACTACGAGCTGCGCTACGAGGACCTGACCGACGACCCGTCGACCGAGCTGAAGAAGCTCTGCCTCTTCCTGGAGGAGGACTTCGACCCGGCCATGGTCTCGCCGCGCGAGGCGGCGCAGGTGGCCGTGCCCGTGCACAAGGTCTGGCACAGCAACACCCACAGTGACGTGCTGCGCACGCGGGTCGGGAGCTGGACCGGGCGGCTGGAGGGCTGGGAGATCTCGCTGGCCGAGCAGGCGCTCGGCGACCGGCTGGTGGCCAACGGGTACGAGCTCAGCGGCGCGCCCGCGCCGTCCAAGGAGCACGTCGCGAACCTCCAGCGGGTCATGCAGAAGCGCAAGGCCGCCCGCTCCCGCAAGCGCCTGCGCGACCGCTTCCAGCGGCTGCGCGAGCCCGGGCCGGTGGCGGCGCTGCTCACCTCGCGCCAGCGGGCGCTGGCCGGGCTGCCGCCGCAGCCGGCCGAGGAGAAGCGCCCGTCCGTCACCGCCTGACGCGCCCTTCCCCGAAGGGCTCCCGGGTTCATCGCCTGACGCGCCTTTTCGCCGAAGGGCTCCCGGGTTCATCGCCTGACGTGCGCGAACAGGGTCTCCCAGGCGTCCAGCACGCGGTCGGGGCGGAACGCCTCGGCCCGGGCGCGGGCGGCGGCGCCGAGCCGCCGCCGCTCCCGGGGCGAGCCGGCGAGCCGGCCCAGCTCCAGGGCGAACGCGCCGGTGTCGCCCGGCGGCACCAGCACCGGGCCCGCCGCGCGCACCCCGCCCGACACGTCGAACGCCACCGCGGGCACCCCGTGCGCCGCCGCCTCCAGCAGCGTCAGCGGCAGTCCCTCGTGCTCGCTGGTCAGCGCCACCAGCGAGGCGGCCAGGTATTCGCCGGTCATCCGCCCGGCGGGCACCCGCCCCCGGAACACCACCCGGTCGGCCACCCCCTCGCGCGCGGCGTGCGCCCGCAGCCGGTCCAGCTCGGCGCCGTCGCCGACGAGGTGCAGCTCCCAGGGCCGCGGCGCTCCGGAGGCCGCGAACGCGGTGATCAGCCGGTCGAACCGCTTGACCCCCTCCAGGCGGCCCACGCCCAGCACGCGCGGGGCCTCCAGCGTGGCGGCCCGCTCGGGCCAGGCGGGCAGCGGGTTGGGCAGCGACCAGGTGTTGGGCAGCAGCGCCCCTTCGGAGAAGCGCCAGGCGTCGTCCTCGCTCAGGAACACCGCCTGGTCCAGGGCCGGGTAGCGGCTGCGGATGGAGTCCAGGTGCCAGCAGCCGCCCGCGTGCTCGTACGAGCCGTGGTACTGGCCGATCGAGCGGAGCCCGTCCGGCAGCAGCGGCGCCACCCGGGCCACCACGCTCGGCGAGGTCAGCACCGCGAACCCCGGCGAGCAGTCGCGCAGCAGCCGGGCCAGCCGCCGGTCGGCCCGCGCCCGCGCCAGGCGGCCGGACCGGCCCGGCCGGGCCCGGCTGACCACGTGCCGCCGGTAGCGGGGCTCGGCCACGTACCGGAACGGCGCGGCGGAGCGGTGCAGGCCGATCACCCGGACGTCGTGGCCGCGCCCGGCCAGGCCCTGGGCGAGGGTGTGCGTGACCCGCTGGATCCCGCCCAGCGTGTCGGCGTCCAGGCACACGAAGACGACGTTCACGCGGCCCTCCCCGTCCCGGGTCCGCGGCCCGGGTCCTCGAAGAAGGCCGTCACGACCCGGGAGGCCGCGTCGCCGCGCTCGTCGGCGCACCACAGCTCGCGGAAGGCCGCGTACCGGGCCGCGTGGGCGGCGTGGACCTCGGCCAGGTCGCGCAGCCGGTCGATGAGCTCCCCGGTGGTCGTCACGCACGGGCCCGGGGCGATCGCCGGCAGGTCGTGATACACGCCGCGCTCACGCAGCCGGTAGTCGTCCCAGTCGTCGATGAGGAACAGCATCGGCTTGCCGGTGATCGCGTAGTCGCACATCACCGACGAGTAGTCGGTCAGCAGCGCGTCGGACGCCAGCATCAGGTCGTTGACCTCGGGATACGTCCCCGCCGGTCGGACGAAGTGCCGCAGGTGCTCCGGCACGGTGTACCGCTCGACCGGATGGGTGCGCAGGACCACCACCCATTCGCCGGCCAGCTCCTCGGCCATCAGCTCCAGGTCGGCCCGGACCGACGCGCCGCCGCTCTTGGCCCGGTCGCGGTAGGTGGGCGCGTACAGCAGGATCCTGCGGTCCGGCGGGATCTCCAGCCTGGCCCGGACGTCGGTCCGCGACACCCCGCGGACCAGCGCGTCGCAGCGCGGCGTGCCGTACCGGAGGATGGGGCCGGTGTAGCCGTTGGCGCGGGCGAACAGCCGCGAGAACTCCTCGCTGGGGGAGACGAGCGCGTCCCAGCGGGCGACCGCGGCGCGCCACACCTCGCGCGGCCGGTCGAAGTCGGAGCGCAGGTCGGGCGCGTCGAAGCCGATGGACTTGATGCCCTGCCCGTGCCAGGTCTGCAGATAGCGGGTACGGCGCGGCTTCGGGTAGTCGAGCGGGAAGCCGTGGCTGTCCACCCAGATGCCGGCGCGGGCCAGCGTCCAGACGTAGCGCCAGCTCCCGCGGCGCACCGCCCGCGACCCGGCGGGGACGTCCTCGCGGCCCCTGACCACCGACCAGACCGTCTCCACGGGCAGGCCACGCCGCTTGACCTCGTCGTGGACGGCGCGCGGGCTGCCCGTGCAGCCCTTGCCGACGTCCGACTCGAACAGGGCGAGGTCGCGGCGCGCCGGCAGCAGCAGGGTCAGCGCGCGGTAGGCCAGCAGCTTGTGGCGCGGCCGGCCGGCGAACCTGATCAGCCTGCGGGCGATCCGGCGCGGCAGCGAGCGGACGTCCCTGCGCTCGCGGGCCCGCAGGTACGCGGTGTGGCCGCACGGTTCGAGCCGCACGCGGCGCAGGTCGATCGGCCGGGTGCCGGGAGGGACGATGAGCCGGTCGCAGGTCGTGTGGCCGGTCGCGAGGCTGGTGAAGGCGATGCGCGGCTCGCAGCCCCGCCGCACCGTGAACGTCACCTCGGTGGTGTAGCCGCCCTCGCCCGACGGGGCGGGCCGGATCGGCACCTCCTCGCCGCCGAGCCGCAGGCATGCCCGCCACTCCAGCGGCAGCGCACCGAACGGGTCGTACGTCCGCACGGTCATGCGCACCCGCTCGCCCTCGGCGGACAGCTCCG
Organism: Nonomuraea rhodomycinica; assembly: GCF_013363995.1. Classification (GTDB taxonomy): domain Bacteria; phylum Actinomycetota; class Actinomycetes; order Streptosporangiales; family Streptosporangiaceae; genus Nonomuraea; species Nonomuraea rhodomycinica. The sequence continues at coordinate 134,521 of NZ_JABWGO010000002.1, forward strand.
TCACCTCGTGCCGCAGGCGGCTCGCGCTGAAGGGCAGCTCGGCCAGCCGCAGGGAGGTGATGTCCATGCCGGGGGAGACGGTGGTGCCCCAGTACGTGCGCCCGCCGGCCCGGACCGCGGCGCGCGGCGGGGCGTGGTGGCCGGTCAGCGAGCCGGCGGCCACCATGAGGTCGTCGATCCGGTCCTCCAGGATGAGATGGCAGCACACCCGGGTCATCGGGTCGAGCCGGCCGACCACCTCGGCGGGGATCCGCTCCATGTACGGCCGCACGACCGCCGCGAACTCCTTGACCCACACCCGCTCGCGCCGCGGCAGCGGGTTGAGGTAGACGCGCAGGTCCTGGCGCAGGAACCGCTCCTGCCGGTCCGGCACCAGGTCGGCCAGGCCGTGCGCGCGCAGCACGTCGTCGCTGCGCCAGGCGGCGACGAGCCGGTGACGGACGTTCTCCATCTCGCGGATCCGCAGCGAGATGCTGGGCGGGCCGCACGCGCCGTCGCGCACCCGGTGCCACAGGTAGACGGGCCACGGCACGACCGCGAAGCGGCGGGCGACGGCGTACGCCTCGGTGGCGAAGACGTGGTCCTCGTAGTGGATGTCCTCGGGGAAGCGCAGCCGGTGCTCGCGCAGGAAGGACACCCGGTAGAGCTTGTTGGTGGTGAACGAGTCGAGGAACAGGCGGGGCTCCTCGCGGATGCCGTCCACGACCCTCCGGGCGGCGAACAGCTCGGGGTAGTAGGGCTCGCTCCGGCCGGACCACTCGTACAGGCGCGAGATCTGGCCGGAGACGAAGTCGGCGCCGGTGCGCCGGATCTCGGTGAGCAGGCTCTTGCAGGCGTGCGGCGGCAGCTCGTCGTCGCTGTCGAGGAACATGACGTACGGCGCGGCCGCGGCGTCGAGCCCGTCGTTGCGCGGGGCGCCGCAGCCGCCGCTGTTGACCTTCCGGCGCAGGTGGCGCACGCGCGGGTCCGACCGTACGAGCTCGGCGGCCACGCGGGCGGTGTCGTCCGTGCTCGCGTCGTCGGCGATGATCACTTCCAGGTCGTGCTGCGTCTGGCGGAGGACGGAGCGCACGGCCCGGGGCAGGCGGGCCGCGTCGTTGTAGGTGATCACGACGACCGTGCAGTCCGGCATGCCGCCTCCCCCCGTGAGAGCGTCACGTGGGGAGGGGATTCCCGAAGTTCGGGGTAACTTGTCCGGATTTAAGGTGTTTTGGGGATATCTATCGCATCAGCCGCCTGATCGGCGGTCACCGCATCAGCCGCCTGATCAGCCAGATCGCGAACGCGAGCGCCACCAGCGCGCCCGCGACGGGCGCGAGCCGCTTCAGCAGCGGCGCGCCGGCGATCTCCAGCAGGTCCAGGGCCTCCTCGTCGGGACTGCGCGAGGTGCGCAGCGTGCCCGCCGGTCGCAGCTCCGGCTCCGGCTCGGTCTCGGGGACCGCGGTGAGATGCCGCTCGCCCGCCGCCGCCGGGGTGACCGGTCTGCCGGTGCCGGCCGCCCCGGCGGCCGGGGCCTTCGTCGGGGCCTCCGCCGGGGCTTCCGCCGAGGCGGGGACCGGGGCCGGGGCCTGTGGCTGTGCCGCCAGCGGAGCCTCGTGGGACGACTCGGCCAGCAGGTCGGCCAGGCTCGCCGCGAACCGGTCGATGAGCTTCTGGCCCACCTCCGCCATGACCCCGCGCCCGAACTGCGCGGGCCGCCCCGTCACCTGGAACGACGTCTCCACCGCCACGGCGGTCGTGCCGCCCGCGGCCGGGGTCAGCCGGGCCCTGACCGTGGCCGACGCCGTGCCGGCCCCGCGCGCCTCCTTGCCCGACCCCTTGATCGTGAGCGTGTGGGAGTCCTTGTCCACGTCCTCGAACCGGGCCGTGCCGCGGTAGGTCACGGTGATGGGCCCCACCTTGACCTTCATCCGGCCGGTGAACTCGTCGCCCTCGAAGACGTCGAGCGTCGCGCCCGGCAGGCACGGCGCCACGCGCTCGACGTCGAGCAGCACCGCCCATGCCTGCTCGACCGGGACCGGGACGGTGAACTCGTGCTCGAACCGCATCGCCATCGGAACGCTCCTCACCCTCGACACTACGTCCGTACGGGGACGCCCGGAAGGGGCGCCCCCGCTCGCGTCACGGCGCCCCGGCGGCCTTGCCGATCGCGCGGTAGGTCAGCACCTTGGCCAGGTGCCTGCGGTAGTCGGGCTGCGCGTGCAGGTCCGCCGGGGGCGAGGTGCCCTCGGCCGCCGCCTCGCAGGCCGGCCGTACCTGCTCGCCGACCTCCACGCCGCGCAGCGCGGCCTCGACCGCACGGGCCCGCAACGGCGTCGAGCCCATGTTCGTCAGGCCGACGCGGGCCTCCTGGATGGCGCCGTTGGAGCGCTTGACGGCCGCGGCCACGCCCACGATCGCCCACGCCTGGGCGGTCCGGTGGAACTTCTCGTAGTGGTAGCCCCAGCCCTCGCCCAGCTTCGGGATCCGCACCCCGGCCAGGATCTCGCCCGGCCGCAGCGACGACTCCAGGTAGTCCACGAAGAACTCCGCGGCCGGGATGTCCCGCTCGCCGCGCTCCGAACGGGCCACGAACACTCCGTCCAGCGCCAGCACCACCGCCGGCAGGTCGCCCGCCGGGTCGCCGTGCGCCAGCGAGCCGCCGAACGTGCCGCGGTGCCGCACCGCCGGGTCGGCCACCGTGGCGGTGGCCATCGCCACCAGCGGGCAGGCCGCGTTGACGACGGGTGAGCGCATCACCTCGTCGTGCGTGGTCATCGCGCCGATGTGGACGTGGTCGCCCCGGTCCTCGACGCCCGACAGCCCGGGCAGCCGGCCGATGTCGACCAGCGTCGTCGGGTACGACAGCCGCAGCCGCAGCAGCGGCAGCAGCGACTGGCCGCCGGCCAGCACCTTGGCGTCCTCGTCGGAGGCCAGCGCCTGGCACGCCTCCTCCAGCGAGTCGGCGCGCAGGTAGTCGAACCGCGCAGGGATCATGACCGCTCTCCTCCCCTGGTGCCCTGGACCGCCCGCCACACGCGCTCCGGCGTGCAGGGCATCTGGACGTCGCGGACGCCGCGCGGGCGCAGCGCGTCCACGACCGCGTTCACGACGGCCGGCGTGGAGGCGATCGTGCCCGCCTCGCCCACGCCCTTGACGCCCAGCGGGTTGCCCGTGGAAGGCGTCTCGGTGCGGTCCGTCGTGAAGGCCGGCAGGTCGGCCGCCGACGGCAGCAGGTAGTCGGCCATCGTCGCGGTCAGCAGGTTGCCGTCCGCGTCGTACACCGCCTCCTCGAACAGCGCCTGGGCGACGCCCTGCGCGATGCCGCCGTGGACCTGCCCCTCGACGATCAGCGGGTTGACGACCTTGCCGACGTCGTCCACCGCGACGTACGAGCGGATCTTGACCATGCCCGTCTCGGTGTCCACCTCGACCGCGCACAGGTGGGTGCCGTGCGGGAAGGAGTAGTTGTCCGGGTCGAACGTCGCGTCGGAGTCCAGCCGCGCCTCGACGCCCTCGGGCAGGTCGTGCGCCGTGAACGCGGCGAACGCCAGCTCCTGGATCGTCTTGCTCGCCCCGGTGCCCCGCACCTTGAACGCCCCGGCCTCGAACTCCAGGTCGTCCGGCGAGCACTCCAGCAGGTGCGCGGCCAGCTTCCTGGCCTTGTCCTTGACCTTCTCGCACGCCTGGAGCACCGCGACGCCGCCGATGACCAGCGAGCGCGAGCCGTAGGTGTCCATGCCCTTGTGCGCGACCGCCGTGTCGCCGTGCAGCACCGTGATGTCGTCGAACGGCACGCCGAGCGCGTCTGCGGCGATCTGGCTCCACGACGTCACGTGCCCCTGCCCGTGCGGCGAGGTGCCGGTGATGACCTCGACCTTGCCGGTGGGCAGCATGCGCACCGAGCCGTGCTCCCAGCCGCCGGCGCCGTAGTTGGCCATGCCGAGCAGGCGCGACGGCGCCAGGCCGCACATCTCGGTGTAGGTGCTGACGCCGATGCCGAGCTGCACCGGGTCGCCCCTGTCGCGCCGGTCGGCCTGCTCGGCCCGCAGCTTGTCGTAGCCGAACAGCGCCATCGCGCGCTCCGTGGCCGCCTCGTAGTTGCCCGAGTCGTAGGTCAGTCCGGAGACCGTGGTGTACGGGAACTCGTCGTGCCGGATCCAGTTGCGCCGCCGCGCCTCCAGCGGGTCGATCCCCAGCTCGGCGGCCAGCTCGTCCATGACGCGCTCGATGGCGTACGTCGCCTCCGGCCGGCCCGCGCCCCGGTAGGCGTCGGTCGGCATCTTCGTGGTGAAGACGCCCGTGCAGGCGAACTCGTAGGCGTCCATCTTGTAGATGCCGTTGAACATCGACGCCCCCAGCATCGGCACCCCGGGGGTGACGAGCATGAGGTAGGCGCCCATGTCGGCCAGCAGCTCCACCCGCAGGCCGCGGATGCGGCCGTCGGCCTCGGCCGCCAGCCGTACGTGCTGGATCTGGTCGCGGCCGTGGTGGACCGTCAGGTTGCCCTCGCTGCGCGACTCGCTCCACTTGACCGGGCGGCCGAGCCGGCGGGTCAGCAGCAGGCACAGCACCTCCTCGGCCGTGACCTGGAGCTTCGAGCCGAAGCCGCCGCCCACGTCCGGCGCGATGACCCGCAGCCGGTGCTCGGGGATGCCGGTGGTGACCGCCAGCATGACCCGCAGCACGTGCGGGATCTGCGTGGACGACCAGAGCGTGAACGTGTCGCCGTCGGTGCTCGCGAGCACCGCGCGCGGCTCCATCGCGCTCGGGATCAGCCGCTGCTGGATGTAGGTACGGTCGATGAGCACCGGCGCGTCCCGGAACGCGGCCTCCACGTCGCCCGAGGTGATCGTGGTGCTGAACGCCTTGTTGCCGCTCTCGTGCACCTTCGGGCTGTCGGGGGTGAGCGCGTCGTGCATGTCCATGACCGCCGGCAGCGGCTCGTAGTCGACCTCGACGGCCTCCAGGGCGTCGGCGGCCCGGTAGCGGTCGGTGGCCACCACGCACGCCACGGCCTCGCCGACGTAGCGCACCTCCGACACCGCCATCGGCGGGTGGTCGGGGATCACGATGTCCTCGCTCACCGGCCACGCGCACGGCAGGCTGCCCTGCTCGTCCGCGAAGTCCCGGCCGCTGAAGGCCGCCAGCACGCCGGGCAGCTCCCGCGCGGCCGAGACGTCCACCCGGGTGATCCGGGCGTGCGCCATCGGGCTGCGCAGGAACATCACCTGGACCATGCCCGGCTGCTGGAGGTTGTCCGTCCAGCGGGTGTGCCCGGTCAGCAGCCGGGCGTCCTCCTTGCGCCTGCGGGCCCGGCCGATCTCCCGGCGGCCCGACGGCTCGGCGACCTGGCCGCTCTCCGCGATCTGCTCGCCGACCAGTCCGGCGTCCAGCTCGGTCATGACGTCCGCACCTCCTGCCCCATCTCCTGGGCGCCCCGCTTCACCGCGCGCACGATGTTGCAGTAGCCGGTGCACCGGCACAGGTTGCCCTCCAGGCCGTGCCGGATCGTCTCCTCCGACGGGTCGGGGTCGTTCCTGAGCAGGTCGATCGCCGCCATGACCATGCCCGGCGTGCAGTAGCCGCACTGCAGTGCGTGCTCCTCGTGGAAGGCCCGCTGCATCGGGTGCATGGACCCGTCCGCGCCGAGGCCCTCGATCGTGACGACGTCGCAGCCGTCGGCCTGGACCGCGAGGACGGAGCAGCTCTTGGCGCTCCTGCCGTCCAGCATCACGGTGCAGGCTCCGCAGTTGCTGGTGTCACAGCCGATGGGTGTGCCGGTCTTGCCCAGCCGCTCTCGTAGGAGGTGGACGAGGAGGAGCCGTGGCTCCACGTCCTCCTCGTACCTGATCCCATCGACGGTGATGGTGATGCGGGGCATGAGTCCTCCCTCGACGCGGGGGGGAATAAGTGGATAAATGCCAAATTACGCCGGGCTTTTTCCCGGTCAAGGGTTCACTTACCCCGTACCACTCGTTCCCACGACCCCGCGGAGGCGGCCGCGTCCCCGGAGGGGACGCGAGGCTCAGCGGCGTCTGGCGATCCTCGCGATCACCGCGACCAGGCCGGAGAAGCCGAGCCCGACCACCACGAGACCCACCAGCGCCAGCGGGTCCTTCAGCCCGCCCGTCAGCACGAGCGCGCCCAGCGCCACGAACAGCATGCCGCTGAGCAGCGCCATCCAGTCCGTGCGGTGGGTGCCGCGCACCGGCTCCAGCTCCTCGCCCGCCTCACGCTCACGCGGCACGGCGCACCTCCATGTCGCCGAAGCCGCTCCTCAGGTTCAGCACGATGGTCGACACCGGTTCCTTGGTCGTCGTCTCGGGCTCCAGCACCTTGTCGAAGCGGATGTCCGTGCCGCCCCTGATCGACTGGTCGATCTGGATGTCGCCCACCTTGTTGCTCGCGTGCACCTCGACCCGGGTCTCCGACGGCACGATCACGGTCAGCTCGCCGAGGTTGACCCGCGCGTTCAGGGTCAGGCTCGTGCCGGGCGCCATCCTCAGCTCCGACAGGTCCAGCCGGCCCTCGCCCAGCGCCACCTCGTACGGGCGGTCGGCCTCCGCGGCCGTGCGCGGCGTCCACACGTAGTCGCCGACGTTGCGCGGCAGGCCGCCCACCATCATGGCGAAGGCCAGCAGGAACGCCACGCCGGTGCCCGCCGCCACCAGCCCCGCGCCGCGGCCCCACCAGGCGGCGACCAGCAGGCCGACGCCGATCGTCACGAGCACGGCGCCGCCGACGACGGCCGGGCTCACACCCGCGCCCGAGCGGGCTTGGACGGCCACGATGATCCCTCCAACGATGAACGCCAGCAGCACGGTGATGGGGCCGATGAACGACGGGGGCCGCCGCGGCCTGCGGGGCCGCGGCACGGGCCGGCCGTACAGGACCGGGTCGTAGGGGGAGTAGCCGGCGCCGGCGCCGGCGCGTCTGCGCGGGTCCAGCGGCTGGTACGCCTCACCCGGCGAGAACGGGGGGAACGGCGGGCGCGGCGGGAACGCGTCGCGCGGCCGCTGCGGGCCGCTCGGCTGGAACGGGCCCCGGGGCGCGAACGGCTCGGCCGACGGCGAGGCGGCCCTGGCGGCGCTCTCGGCGGCCGGCGGCTCCTCGGTGCGGAACTCGGGGGCGTCCGGAGCGTCCGCGGCGGGCGCGGCCTGGTCGGGAGCGGCGGCCTGCGCGGGGGCGGCGGCCTGCTCGGGCGCGGCGCTCGCCGCGTGTCCGGAGGGCGGCGCCGCGTACTCCTGGGCGGACGGGCCGGCCGTCCCCTGGGCGAAGGCCCGCGTGACGCCCTGCGACGGCGATCCCGGCTGGTACGGACGGGAGGCGGCCGGCGCCGGCGGGTAGACCGGCGGCGGCGGGTAGGCGCCCGGCGCCGGGCGGCGGTTGAGCCGCTCCGGCATCGAACGGAGCAGACCGAGCAGGTCCACGCCCCTGGAGTGCGCCGCGAGCAGCGAGACCGCCAGCAGCAGGCCCACCACCAGCGTGCCCGTGTCGAGCCAGACCGTCGTGAGGTTGATCGCCAGGCCGAACCCGAACACCGCCGTGAGCAGCGCCATCACGGTCTCGGCGTCGAAGTCGCGCCGGGTCCACTGCTCGATCCAGCCCGGCCGGCCGTTCGGCTCCTTCATGAGCAGGAACGCGGCGATGTAGAGGAACATGCCGATGCCCGAGCCGAACAGCAGCATCGCGAACCCCACCCGGAACACCACCGGGTCGATCCCGGTCTGCCGCCCCAGCCCGGCGCAGATGCCGAGCAGGAAACGCCCCTCGGAGCTGCGTCGCAGCGACCGGGGAGGCGCGGCGGGCGTCTTCGGCGGTGCCTCTGTCATGCCCCTATCGTGGCCCGGAGCGCGGCGGGCCGCATCCGGGACACCCCTGACCGGACCCGGGGGTCGTTCCCTGATGCCGCTTTCGCCCGCTCCGTGTGACGATGACGGTGTTATGGCTGACCAGAAGACTCTTGCCGAGCCCGGTGGCGACGCGCCCTACCGCCGGATGACACGGCCCATGGAGGGCCGCCTCCTCGGAGGTGTGGCGCAGGGCCTCGCCGCCCAGCTCAAGCTCGACCCGGTCGTGATCCGGCTGATGTTCGTGCTGCTGAGCGTGGTGGGCGGAGTCGGCGTGGTGGCGTACGCGGTGCTCTGGATGATCGCGCCGCGCGAGCCGTACGAGGGGGCGCCGCCGCCGCGCGACTGGAGCCAGCTCGCCGCGTTCAGCGCGATCGGCGTGGCGCTGCTCGCGTTCGGCTGGCTGACGGGGGCGTCCAAGGGCGGCATCGGCATGCTGCCGTTCGCGGTGGGCGGCATCGGCGCGCTCATCCTGTGGCAGCAGGCCGATCCCGAGCGGCGCAAGGGCTGGGTGAGCGGCGCCACCAAGAGCATCCGCGGCAACCGGGTGCGCACGCTGCTCGGCGTGACGCTCGTCGTCATCGGCGCGATCGGCTTCCTGGCCGCCGAGGGGGAGCTGGCCGCCGCCCAGCCGGGGCTGCTGTTCACCGGGGTCGTGGTCGGCGGCCTCACCGTGATCGCCGCACCGTGGCTCGCCGGCCTGTGGAAGGAGCTCCAGCTCGAACGGCGGGAGCGCATCCGGCAGGAGGAGCGGGCCGAGGTGGCCGCGATGGTCCACGACTCGGTGCTGCACACGCTCACGCTGATCCAGCGGGTCGCGCACGACCAGCGCGAGGTGGTGCGCCTGGCCCGCGCGCAGGAGCGCGACCTGCGCAACTGGCTCTACCAGCCGGCGCAGGACGCGGACGCGACGCTGGCCGCGGCCGTCCGCCGGATCGCCGCCGAGGAGGAGGACGCGCACGGCGTGGCCATCGAGGTGGTCTGCGTCGGCGACATGGACATCGACGCGGGCGGCCGGCTCGCCGCCATGCTGAAGGCGTCGCGGCAGGCGATGGTCAACGCCGCCAAGTACTCGGGAAGTCCTACCATCTCGGTGTACGCCGAAGTCGAGGGTGACGAGGCCACCATTTTCGTGAAGGATCGCGGCAAGGGGTTCGACCTGGACGCGGTCCCGCTCGACCGGATGGGCATCAGGGAGTCCATCATCGGGAGAATGGAGCGCCACGGCGGCACGGCCAGAGTGCGCACCGAGCCGGGTGAGGGCACCGAGGTGATGCTGACGATGAAGATCGACAGGGATTGAGGGACAGGGCCATGACTCGCGTACTGATCGTGGACGACCACCGGCTGTTCCGCTCGGGGGTGCGGGCCGAGCTGGGCGACTCGATCCAGGTGGTGGGCGAGGCCGAGGACGTCGAGACGGCGGTGAAGGCCATCGCCGAGCTGCAGCCCGACGTGGTGCTGCTGGACGTGCACATGCCCGGCGGCGGCGGCCAGGAGGTGCTGCGCCGGGTGCTCGGCTCGGGCTCGCAGGTGCGCTTCCTCGCCCTGTCGGTGTCGGACGCGGCCGAGGACGTGATCGGCGTCATCCGGGGCGGCGCGCGGGGCTACGTCACCAAGAACATCAGCGGCCGGGAGCTGACCGACGCGATCCGCCGCGTGGCCGAGGGCGACGCGGTGTTCTCGCCGCGGCTGGCGGGGTTCGTGCTGGACGCGTTCGCCTCGTCGGAGGCGCCGTCGATCGACCCGGAGCTCGACTCGCTGACGCAGCGCGAGCGCGAGGTGCTGCGGCTGATCGCGCGCGGCTACGCGTACAAGGAGATCGCCAAGGAGCTGTTCATCTCGGTGAAGACGGTCGAGACGCACGTGTCGTCGGTGCTGCGCAAGCTGCAGCTGTCCAACCGGCACGAGCTGTCGCGCTGGGCCACCGCGCGCCGGCTCGTTTAATCCTCCTTTAGTCCGCGATTTCTGGCCTAAAAAGGCTGCGTTGGGGAAATTTCGGTGTATGGGGAGGGATGTGCCGGTCGTCGTTTTCAGCCGGGACGACCGCCGGAAATATCGGGAAAAGGTACGACGATGCCTTGATGTCTTCGCCCAGATGCTCCGCGAGTCCCGTTTCGAGGACGAGCGGCCGCTGGCCGGCCTGGAGATCGAGGTCAACATCGTCGACGCGATCGGCGAGCCCGCCATGTGCAACGCCGCCGTCCTGGGCGCCATCCAGGAGCCCGACTGGGCCACCGAGCTGGGCCAGTTCAACATCGAGATCAACATCGAGCCCCAGGACCTGGGCGGCGACGGCGCCCTCAGGCTGGAGAACGACGTCCGCGCCCGCCTCAACCACGCCGAGTCGCGGGCCCGCTCGCAGGGCGGCCATCTCGTCCTGATCGGCATCCTGCCCACGCTGCGGGAGGAGGACATCAGCGAGGCCACCCTGTCCGCCAACCCCCGCTACCGGCTGCTCAACGAGCAGATCTTCGCCGCCCGCGGCGAGGACCTCCACCTGTCCATCGAGGGCCCCGAGATCCTGGACACCCACGCCGACAGCATCACGCCCGAGGCGGCCTGCACCAGCGTGCAGCTCCACCTCCAGGTCAGCCCCGAGGCGTTCGCCGCCCACTGGAACGCCGCCCAGGCCATCGCCGGGCCGCAGGTGGCCGTCGCCGCCAACTCGCCGTACCTGTTCGGCAAGGAACTGCACCGCGAGACCAGGATCACCCTGTTCGAGCAGGCCACCGACACCCGGCCGGACGAGCTCAAGGCGCAGGGCGTCCGCCCGCGCGTGTGGTTCGGCGAGCGGTGGATCACCAGCGTCTTCGACCTGTTCGAGGAGAACGTCCGCTACTTCCCGGCGCTGCTGCCCCTGTGCGAGGCCGAGGACCCCGAGGACGCGCTGAAGGCCGGACAGATCCCCGAGCTGGCCGAGCTGACGCTGCACAACGGCACCGTCTACCGCTGGAACCGGCCGGTGTACGCCGTCGCCGGCGGCCGGCCCCACCTGCGCGTGGAGAACCGCGTGCTGCCCGCCGGACCGTCGGTGGCCGACATCGCCGCCAACGCCGCCTTCTACTACGGCCTGATGCGCGTCCTGCCGCACTCCGGGCGCCCCGTCTGGAGCCAGATGTCGTTCGCCGCCGCCGAGGAGAACCTCAACGCCGCCGCCCGCCACGGCCTGGACGCCATGCTGTACTGGCCCGGGCTCGGCGAGGTGCCGGCCGCCGAGCTCATCCTGCGCCGCCTGCTCCCGATGGCCCACGAGGGGCTCGCCGTACGGGGCGTGGACCCCGCCGTCGCCGACCGGCTGCTCGGCATCATCGAGGCGCGCTGCCTGACCGGCCGTACCGGGGCGAGCTGGCAGGTGGACAAGGTCAACGCGCTGGGCGGCGACCGGCACGACGCGCTGCGGCGGATGACGCTCGACTACATCACGCACATGCACGCCAACGAACCGGTGCACACGTGGGACGTGTGACCGATGCGCGCGCGGGAACGGTGAAGCGCGTGAAACGCCCCGGCGCGCTCGCTCTCGCGCTCCTGCTCTCCTGTGCCCTGGTCGCGTCGTGCGGGCTCACCCAGCGCGCGTCGCGCAACGTCCAGGGCGACGACAGCTTCGCGGGCGACGTGCGGGCGGCGCGGTCCCTGACGGAGCAGTTCTGGCAGCAGCAGTTCGCCGCGTCCGGACGCACCTACCAGCCCATCACCCGCTTCGTCGCCTACTCCGGAAGCGACGGCCCGAGCTGCGCCGGCGAGCCGGCCGTACCGCAGAACGCCTTCTACTGCCCGGACGGCCACTTCATCGCCTACGACCGGGACTGGATGGAGAGCCTCTGGAACGAGATGGGCGACGGATCGGTCTACCTGATCATCCCGCACGAGTTCGGGCACGCCGTGCAGGCCCAGCTCCAGACCGGCTTCCGGCTCAACGTCCAGGCCGAGCTGCAGGCCGACTGCTACGCGGGCGGCACCCTGTCGGCCCTGGTCCGGTCGGGCGCGCTGCGCGCCGAGCCGGGGGACGAGGACGAGCTGCTGCTCAACCTGGAGGCGGCCGGCGACCCCACGGACGACTGGCTCGACCCGGCCGCCCACGGCACGGCGGAGCAGCGCCAGCAGTCCTTCGCGACCGGCTACGACGAGGGCGTCACGGCCTGCTGACCCCGCCCGCCCGGAGCACCCGCTCAGGTCGTACGCGCTCAGGTCGTACGCGCCGAGGTCGTACGCGCCGAGGTCGTACGCGAAGGTCAACCCAGAGGATGATGCGGCCGATCACCCGCCGGGAATACCGTTGGCGCCATGCCATTGGAGGAGACCGGCTGGCTGCGACGGGGCGCCTGCAGATCCAGCGATCCTGAGCTCTTCTTTCCGCTCGCGCCCTCGGCGGCCCAGGAGCGGCGCGCCAAAGCGGTGTGCGCCGGCTGCGAGGTTCTGGCGGAGTGCGGGGCCTACGCGTTACGCGCGGGGGAGACGGAGGGCATCTGGGGCGGCCTCACCCCCCAGGAGCGCCGCCGTTCCCGCTTCCCCGACGGCTGGCGCACCCGCGCCTCGGCCTGAGCGGCGCCCGCGGGCGCTCGTTGGACACCTGAGCGCCCACGGCCCGCGGAGGCAGTCCGTGCGCGTACGCATTCGGAACCCGGCACTCGCGGATCAGGCTGCACGCCCGCAAGAGGTGCGCCCGGCACCCGGGGCCAGATCGCCCGCGAATGGTGCGCTTGGCACCAGCGAATGCCGGGCCCGGCGCTCGCGGACCGGGCGGTGCGCCGGCGGGAGGCGCGGTCCGGCACTCGCGGACCGGGCGGTGCGCCGGCGGGAGGTGCGGTCCGGCGCTCGCGGACCCGGTCGCGTCCCCGCGGAAGGTGTGCTCAGCGGCGCGCGTTCGAACCGTGTGCCCTCAAAGCCGGGTGTCCGTCGGCGCAGGGCGTGGCGGCCGGCGGGGACGTAGCCTGCAGGGGTGCTGATCGCGTCGATCGCCGTGCTGGCCGCGGCCAACGTGCTGAACAACCGGGTCGCCCCGCGCCTGGCCCCCCTGACCTCCGCCGCCGCCACCGCCGCGCTGGTGGCCATGGCGCGCCGGTCCGGGGCGTCCTGGGCGGAGCTCGGGTTCGAGCATCCTCGCAGGGGCGCCCTGACCGGCGGCGTCTTGGCCGCGGGCGTGGCCGCCGTCTACACGGCCGGCGTCGCCCTCCCCGCCACCAGGCGGCTGTTCCGCGACGAGCGGGCCCTGTCGCTGTCGCACGCCCGCGCCCTGGAGGAGGCCCTGATCCAGGTGCCCTTCGGCACGGTCCTGCTGGAGGAGGTCGGTTTCCGGGGCGCCCTGTACGGCATGCTGCGCCGCGCCCACGGCACGGCGGCGGCCACGGCGGTCTCGTCGGCGCTGTTCGGGCTCTGGCACGTGCTGCCCGCGATCGACATGGCCCGCGCCAACCCGTCCCTCGGCGCGCTCACGGCGGGGGAGCGGCCGGGCCCGCTCGCCACGGGCCGCGTGGTGGCGGGCAGCGTGCTGTCGACGGGCGCGGCCGGGGTGCTGTTCTGCGAACTGCGCCGCCGCGCCGGCCTCCTGGCCCCGGCCATGCTGCACACGGCGACCAACTCCCTCGGCTACCTGTTCGCCCGCCTCGCCGCCAAGCCTTCACCCGAGGGGTGAGGATTCTCCTCCGACGGCCAGAGGGCCCCTGAAGGGCTCGGCCACGATCCCCTAGCGTCTCCGTCACGCCATTCCGTGTTCGCGTGTTCACGGTAAGTGCGTATATCAAGATCACGATCTGTGATATACCCTGGAGGTAACGGAGGTGATGCCCCTTGCGTACGGTCATCGACATCGACAAGGAGCTCCTGGAGAAGGCCCAGGAGGAGTTGGGCACGAAGAACATGAAGGAGACGGTCCACGTCGCCCTGGCGGAGGTCGCCGAAAGGGCAAGGCGCCGCGAAGCATTCGAATTCTGGACCTCCAGGGACAATACCGATCTGCTGGATCCGGAGATCATGAAGCAGGCGTGGTAGCCACCGGCGTGGTCTATCTGATCGACAAGAGCGCTCTGGCACGGATGCCCCAGTCCGCCGTCGCGCGGGCGTTGGAGCCGCTCATGCTCGACAAGATGCTGGCCGTCTGCACGGTCACAGAACTCGAGGTGCTCTACAGCGCTCGCGACCCGGCTGGATATGAGCTCGATGCCCTGCACCTTCGCAGCGACTTCCTCCACCTGCCCATCGACGCGGACGTGCAAGAGCGGGCTCTGCACGTGCAGGGCATGCTGGCCCGCAAGTCGCAGCATCGCGCTGTCGGCGCCAACGACCTGCTGATCGCGGCCTGCGCCGAGGTGCACGGGGCCACGATCCTGCACTACGACCGGGATTTCGACGTCATCGCCGAGGTCACCGGGCAGCCGTCCCTCTGGGTCGTGCCGCCCGGGTCCGTCTCGTAGCCGGCGCGCGGGGGCGTCGCGCGCTCCGGGAATCGCCCGGCGTGACGGTCAGGTCGTCGTCTGCCCGGCCGGGAAGCCCTCCGCGTGACGGTCAGGTCGTCTGCACGACCTGGAAGCCCTCCGCGTAGCGGCCCGGGCCGAAGCCGGCGCGCTCGCCCCAGCTCGCGAAGCGGCTCCTGACGAAGTCGGTGAAGCCCTCCACGTGCGCCACCTGGCTGACGTGCGACTGCAGCGCCGTCAGCTTGCGGTCCATGGCGTCCGTCACGTCCACCCAGTGGTCCGGCGTCGAGCCGCCCGTCAGCCACACCTCGCGCACGGTCCACGCCTCCAGCCCCTCCTCGGCCAGGAGCTCGGGGAACGCGTACGGGTTGCGGGCGTCCGGGTAGACCGCGTCGAGGGCCGAGCCGCCCACCGCCCGGTGGTCGGGGTGGCTCGGGGCGATGAACTGGTAGTTGCGGTCCGGGTGATGGGTGATCACGAGGTCGGGGCGTACCTGGCGGATGACGCGGGCGATGTCGCGCCTGAGCTCCAGCGACGGCACCACGCTGCCGTCGGCGTAGCCGAGGAAGCGCACGTCCGTGACGCCCACGGCCTTGGCGGCGGCCGTCTGCTCGGCCCGGCGCAGCTCCGCCATGCCGGAGTTGTCCAGCTCGCGCTCGTTGCCGCCGGCGTCGCCGTCGGTCACCACCAGATACGTGACCTCGACCCCCCTGTCGCCGAACAGCGCCACGGTCCCCGCCGCGCCGAAGTCGACGTCGTCGGGGTGCGCCGTGACGGTGAGCACCCGGGTGATCTCGCTCTCGGCCAGCATGGTCGTCCTTTCCCGTTCCCTCGCGTCCTTGACCGGACGTCTCGTCGCGCTCACGTCCTCGGCCGGACGCCCTGTTCTGCTTGCGTCCCCGGCCGGACGCCCTGTTCTGCTCGCGTCCTCGGCCGGACGCTCCAGGATCTCCCTTCCCGTGACAACCGGAGCTCCCGGGGTCCGCATTCCGGGCGCCGTTTGTCGGCGGGGAGTCATAACCTAGGTGGGTGCCGACCCACGTCTCTGTTGACCACCCCTTGCTCGACGGCCTCAACCCGCAGCAGCGCGAGGCCGTGATCCATCACGGCAGCCCGCTGCTGATCGTGGCGGGGGCGGGGTCGGGCAAGACGCGGGTGCTCACCCACCGCATCGCCTACCTGCTGGCCGAGCGCGACGTCCACCCGGGCGAGATCCTCGCGATCACCTTCACCAACAAGGCCGCCCGCGAGATGAAGGAGCGCATCGACAAGCTCGTCGGCCCGCGTTCCAAGGCGATGTGGGTGATGACGTTCCACAGCGCGTGCATGCGGATCCTGCGCCGCGAGGCCAAGCGGCTCGGCTTCCCCTCCAGCTTCTCCATCTACGACCAGGCCGACTCCCAGCGCCTGATGGCCATGGTCTGCCGCGAGATGGACCTCGACCCCAAGCGCTACCCGCCCAGGTCGTTCTCGGCCCAGGTGAGCAACTTCAAGAACGAGCTGATCGACTACGAGACCGCGCTCGACAGGGCGGGCTCGCACCTGGAGAAGGTCCTCGCCGAGGCGTACAAGAGCTACCAGCTCAAGCTCACCGAGGCCGGCGCGATGGACTTCGACGACATCATCATGAACACGGTGACGCTCTTCCAGCTCTTCCCCGAGGTGGCCGAGCACTACCGGATGCGGTTCCGGCACGTCATGGTCGACGAGTACCAGGACACCAACCACGCCCAGTACATCCTCGTGCGCGAGCTGGTCGGCCGGCCCGAGCTGCGCACCGCCGACGGCGAGCTGGTGCGGTCGGGCGCCGACCAGTCCGAGCTGTGCGTCGTGGGCGACGCCGACCAGTCGATCTACGCCTTCCGCGGCGCGACGATCCGCAACATCCTGGAGTTCGAGCGCGACTACCCCGACGCCCGCACGATCCTGCTGGAGCAGAACTACCGCTCCACCCAGAACATCCTGGCCGCGGCCAACGCGGTCATCTCGCGCAACGAGTCGCGCAAGCCCAAGAACCTCTGGTCCGACCAGGGCGACGGCCCGAAGATCGTCGGGTACGTCGCCGACAACGAGCACGACGAGGCCATGTTCGTCGCCCAGGAGGTCGACCGGCTCACCGACGAGGAGGGCGTGCGGGCGGGCGACGTCGCCGTCTTCTACCGCACCAACGCGGCCTCCCGCGTGTTCGAGGAGATCTTCATCCGCACCGGCCTGCCGTACAAGGTGGTCGGCGGTGTGCGCTTCTACGAGCGCAAGGAGGTCAAGGACCTGCTGGCCTACCTGCGGGTGCTGGCCAACCCGGCCGACGTGGTCTCGCTGCGGCGCATCCTCAACGTGCCCAAGCGCGGCATCGGCGACCGGGCCGAGGCGATGATCGAGGCGTTCGCCGCGCGCGAGCGCATCACGTTCTGGGAGGGGCTGCGCCGGGCCGGCGAGGCGCCGGGCATGGCCACCCGCTCCCTCAACGCGGTGCGCGACTTCGTGGCCATGCTGGAGGAGCTGATCGCCAAGGCCGAGGGCGTGCCGCCGTCCGCGCTGGCGGAGGAGGTGCTGGTGGCCACCGGCTACCGCGCCGAGCTGGAGGCGTCGGAGGACCCGCAGGACGAGTCCCGTCTGGAGAACCTCAACGAGCTGGTCTCGGTCGCCTCGGAGTTCGAGGAGGCCAACCCCGAGGGCACGCTGGTCGAGTTCCTGGAGCAGGTGTCGCTGGTGGCCGACGCCGACCAGATCCCCGACGCCGACGGCGGCCAGGGCGTGGTGACGCTGATGACCCTGCACACGGCCAAGGGGCTGGAGTTCCCGGTCGTGTTCCTGACGGCGATGGAGGACGGCGTCTTCCCGCACGTGCGCTCGCTGGGCGAGCCGAAGGAGCTGGAGGAGGAGCGCCGGCTGGCCTACGTCGGCATCACGCGCGCCCAGAAGCGCCTCTACCTGACGCGGGCGGCGGTGCGCAGCTCGTGGGGCGCCCCGTCGTTCAACCCGGCGTCGCGGTTCGTCAACGAGGTGCCCGGCCGGCTCATCGACTGGCGCACGCCGCCGGAGAAGACCGCCTGGAACGCGGCGACGCGCCGCGAGCCGGCCGCCGCGACGGCCGCGCCGAAGAAGGGCGGCAAGGCGCTCCCGTCGCTGACCCCGGGCGACCGGGTGTCGCACGACGCGTTCGGGCTGGGCACCGTGGTGTCGGTGGACGGGCAGGCCGAGAAGACCAAGGTGAAGATCGACTTCGGGAGCGGGGGAGAGAAGACGCTGCTGCTGGCGTACGCCCCGCTGGAGAAGCTCTGAGCGCCCGTACGGGCGGCGGCCGGTGAGGTTCGGTCCTCACCGGCCGTGTACGGGGAGCGTCAGCTCTTCTTGGTGATCTTGAGGCCCAGGGCGCTGCCCTGCTTCCACTGCGTCCAGTTGAGCTGCCAGTAGCTCCAGCCATTGCGCCAGTCGAGCTTGCGCTTCGTGCCGGTGATCTTCACGACGTCGCCGCGCTGGGCGATCGTGTAGAACCAGCGGGCGCCCTCGGGGGTGGCGCGCACGCAGCCGTGGCTCTGGTTGGAGCGGCCGAGGTACTGGTAGTAGCCGGCGCTCTGGTGCACGTACTCGCCGCTGTCGGAGATCCGCACCGCCCAGGGGATCTCCTCCTTGTAGTACTGCGGGTCCTTGGGGTCCGTGACGCCCATCCAGGACGAGGTCATGGTCTCGACCCGCTTCTTGCCCATGGTCAGGTGGGTGCCGCTGGTCGTCAGGTACACGTCCACGCCGTTGCGCACGAGCCCGCCGCGGCCGGCGCTGATCGGGATCCGCTTGGCGAGCTTGCCGTCGCGGTAGGTCTTCATGACGTGCCGGCGCGTGTCGACCACCGAGATGTTGGCGGTGCCGACGGCGAAGCGGCGGGAGACGTCCTCGGCGGCCTCGTTGCCGGGGATCTGGCTGAGGTGCGCGGTGAACAGCACCTTCTGGTGCGGCTTCCAGTACGTCTTCGTGCGGTAGATGACCTTGCGGGGGGAGACCCAGCGCCAGGCGCCCTCGGCCGGCTTCTCGGCCTCCACCTCCAGCGCCGCCTCGGCCGCCGCCTTGTCGCGCACGTCCCGGTCGAACGTCACGATGATCGGGAAGCCGACGCCGACCTTCTCGGTGGTCTCGCCCATGGGCGTGATGTCGGCGATCTCCAGCTTGGGCTTCTTGGGTGCGGCGTGCTTGGCCGCGCCGGCGGCCTGGGGGAGCGGCGTCCTCGCCGCTGTGGCGGCCTTGGCGGGAGCGCTGACGGCGGGGGCCGCCTGTGCCCGCGTCGCGGGTGCGCTCTCCGCCGCGCAGGCCGTCATCGAGACCAGAGCGGCCACGGCGAGCAGGGCCGGCTTCCGGAAGAGGGGATTCACGGGGTACTCCAGGACTAAGTGCTTCGCATGCGTCTCATAGGTAGACAAACAAAACGCATGTCGCGAGCGCCGGAAGTCGTAACGATCACGTAACGCTGTCCGGCGGGTGGCGGAGCGACGCCGCCGGGCCGCCCTGAATGGTCACCAGCGCCGCGCGCGGTGGCCCAGGATGGTCGGGCACGGCGCGCGCGCCGCGTGGCCCCGCCGGGCCGAGGCGATCGCCGGCGGGGCGTGGTGGGGAGCCCGCCGGGCAGGCCGGCGGGCGGTGGATGAGGAGCAGGGGGCTGGCATGAGCGTGTTGATTTCCGGCGGGGCGGGGTTCATCGGGAGCACGGTGGCCTCGGCGTGCCTGGACGCCGGGATCGAGCCGGTGATCCTCGACAACCTCGTGACGGGGCGGCGCGAGTTCGCCGAGGGCCGGGCCTTCTACGAGGGCGACATCAGCGACGGCGCGCTGGTCGACAAGATCTTCGCCGAGCGGTCCGACATCGAGGCCGTCATCCACTGCGCGGCGCTCATCGTGGTGCCCGACTCGGTGGCCGACCCGGTCGGCTACTACCGGGCCAACGTCGCCAAGAGCCTGGAGTTCGTCGACCACCTGCTGCGCAACGGGTGCGAGCGGATGGTGTTCAGCTCGTCGGCGTCGATCTACCGCACCGGTGAGGACCACACGGTGGACGAGCGGTCGCCGCTCGACCCGCAGAGCCCGTACGCGCGGACCAAGGCGATGTGCGAGGCCATGTTCGCCGACATCGCGGCCACCCAGCCGATCAGGATCCTGTCGCTGCGCTACTTCAACCCGATCGGCGCCGATCCGCGGCTGCGCACCGGGCTCCAGCTCCGGCGGCCCAGCCACGCCCTGGGCAAGCTCATCGAGGCGTACGAGGACGGCACGCCGTTCCGGATCACCGGCACCGACTACCCGACGCGGGACGGGTCCGGCATCCGCGACTACATCCACGTCTGGGACCTCGCGCGGGCTCACGTGGAGGCGCTGCGGCGTTTCGACGGCCTGTTCCCGGAGGGCTCGGTCATCAACCTGGGCACCGGGTCGGGCACGACGGTGCGTGAGCTGGCCGAGGCGTTCAACCGCGTGGTGGACCGCCCGGTGGAGGTGGTGGAGACGGAGCGCCGCCCGGGTGACGTGGCCGGGGCGTACACGCGCAGCGACCTCGCCGAGCGGCTGCTGGGCTGGCGCGCGGGCTACTCGCTGGAGGAGGGCATCAGGCACTCGCTGGCCTGGGCCGAGGTCCGCGACTCCCGCCTGTCGTAGGAGCCCGGAGGGGCGTCGCGCCCCCGGGTCGTACGAGTCCGGACGTGTCGGAGGAATCCGGACAAGCGGCGCGCCCGCCTCCCACGCCAGCACGGGGGAGACGGGCGCGACCGGTTCTCAGTGGGCGATGGCGCTCAGCGGGAGCGTCTTCGGCCCGGGGACCACGATCGCCTCGTCCAGGGTCTTGGCGACCTCCAGCTCCGGCGGGGCCGTGACGGTCACCGGCGTGCCCCAGTCGCTGAAGGTGGTCTCGACGCTGATGGCCAGGCCCTTGGCGTCCTTCGCGCCCAGCGCCGTCGCCGGGACGACCGACACGAGCCGCGTCGGCAGGCCCTTGGCGTCCACGGAGAGCTTCCAGCTGATGGCGCCCTTCACGGACGACTTGCCGTCGGCCAGCCCCAGGATCCCGCTGAAGATCGGGGAGGTCTTGCTCAGCGTCTTGGCCTGGATCTTGCCGGCGTAGCCGTCCTTCGTCGCCTTGGCGCCCTTGAGCAGGGTCTTGAGCGTGGCGGGCTCGGAGAGGATGTTCAGCGGCTGGCTGTACACGGTGGTCGCGCCGATGGGCTGGACGCCGGGGACCCGGATCCAGGACTTGTTGGAGTTGAACACGGCGCTCCACAGGCCGCCTGTGAGGTAGGTGTAGCGGCCCTTGGTGACGATGTGCTCCGGCATCGTCAGAGCGGTCACGAGGTCGATGCCGAACTCCTCGTCCCCCAGCTCCTTCAGGGCGTCGGCGAGCCGCTCGGCGTCCTCCCTCTTGATGTTGAACTGGCCGGTGACGTCGGAGGCGACGACGCCGGAGGGGCCGAACTCCAGGGTGCCGCTACGCCGGATGGTCACCTGCCGCTGGCCGCCGGCGACGATCTTGACACG
This sequence comes from Nonomuraea rhodomycinica, assembly GCF_013363995.1. Classification (GTDB taxonomy): domain Bacteria; phylum Actinomycetota; class Actinomycetes; order Streptosporangiales; family Streptosporangiaceae; genus Nonomuraea; species Nonomuraea rhodomycinica. Next base: position 155,276 of record NZ_JABWGO010000002.1, read on the forward strand.
CTCGGCGAACTTGACGCCGTGACCCGCCACGAACTGCTTCTGCACGGGGGCGACCGGGTTCACCGGCGCGGCCAGGGCCGGGCCGGCCGAGAGGATCATGGCGGTGGACGCCAAGGCGACGCCGGTGAGGATTCGCTTCATTTCCATCCTTGTCGTTTCTCATTCGGACGTTCGTGGATCATGGCAAAGAAAGATCACGAGGATATCTCGTGAGAGGCCCGCCGTGGCGGGAAATATGTGTATTTCTTGTGCAGGTTGTATCTCGTTCTGAACGCGTACAGAACGTGTCCGGTATCGCGGCCCGGCGAGAAAAAGCGACGCTCCGTGAGTGGCGCGTCACGTCGGCGTTTCCGTCCGTGACGCCCGTCCGTGGACGGCGGCGTGGCCGGGCGCAGACCCGGCCCGGGTCGTTCGCCGGTCCGTTCTCCGGCGCCGTCTTCCGGAAGTCCTGGACGCGCCTCGGTGACCACGCGGATGTAACACGTTCTGATTTCGATCTTGGCCGAGGTCTTTCGCGGCGAGTGATGCCGAAACGGTCTTCCGCCGGTGGTGGACGCGGCGCGGGTTCCCGGCCCCGGTTCGGAGTGCCGGCGGGCGCCCGCGACCGGAACGGGCGGGCGTCCTGAGGCGGCCGGACCGGCCGGGCCTGACGCCATGCCGGGGCGCGATCTCACGGAAGACCCGTACTTCGCGGGCTTTGTCAGTAAATGACGTTGTACGGGCGATTTTGGCCGTTCCCGGTCTTCCGGGGGAGGCGGAGATGGTGCACAAGTGAGATCACCGTCACATCACGGCATATCCACGACCCGGTGACCAGGGGACGTCAAGCTTGGGGCTAGGCTTCACTGGCGGAAACGCCCGGCACGCACGGGGTGGCCCGGGCCGTCGAACATCAGTCGGATAAGCAAGGACGGACCCTCGTGGACCTGTTCGAACATCAGGCGAAGGAGCTCTTCGCGGACTACGGCATCCCGGTGCCCAAGGGCATCGTCGCCCACACCGTGGAGGAGGTGCGGGCGGCTGCCGAGCAGCTGACCGGCCGCGTCGTGGTCAAGGCCCAGGTGAAGACCGGTGGGCGTGGCAAGGCCGGTGGCGTGAAGGTGGCCGACGACGCCGCCGACGCCGTCGAGAAGGCCCAGGCCATCCTCGGCATGGACATCAAGGGCCACACGGTCCACAAGGTGCTCGTGGAGGAGGCCAGCGCGATCGCGGAGGAGTACTACTTCTCCTTCCTGCTCGACCGCGCGAACCGTACCTTCCTCGCGATCTGCTCCGCCGCGGGCGGCATGGACATCGAAGAGGTCGCCCACACCTCTCCCGAGAAGGTGGCCAAGGTGCCCGTCTCCGCCCTCGACGGCGTCGACCGGGCCAAGGCGCGCGAGATCGCGGTGGCGGGCGGCCTGCCGGAGCAGTCGCTCGACGGCGCGGCCGAGCTCATCGAGAAGCTCTGGTGCTGCTTCGTCGACGAGGACGCCACCCTCGTCGAGGTCAACCCCATGATCCTGTCGGCCGACGGCCAGGTGAAGGCGCTCGACGGCAAGGTCACGCTCGACGACAACGCCTCCTTCCGCCAGACGGAGCACGAGGCGTACGCCGACAAGGCCGCCGAGGACCCGCTGGAGGCCCGGGCCAAGGAGAAGGACCTCAACTACGTCAAGCTCGACGGCGACGTCGGCATCATCGGCAACGGCGCGGGCCTGGTCATGTCCACCCTGGACGTGGTCGCCTACGCGGGCGAGGCCTTCCCCGGCAAGCCGTCCCCGGCCAACTTCCTCGACATCGGTGGCGGCGCCTCGGCCGAGGTCATGGCCGCCGGCCTGGAGATCATCCTCTCCGACCCGTCGGTGAAGTCGATCTTCGTGAACGTCTTCGGCGGCATCACCTCCTGCGACGCCGTCGCCAACGGCATCGTGGCGGCCTTCAAGCTCCTGGAGAGCCGCGGCGAGGCCGTCACCCACCCGCTGGTGGTCCGCCTCGACGGCAACAACGCCCAGCTCGGGCGGCAGATCCTGGCCGACGCCGCGCTCCCGCGCGTCGAGCTGGTTGACACGATGGACGACGCGGCCAAGCGCGCCGCTGAGCTCGCTGCGGTAGGTGCGTGAGACATGGCTATCTGGCTGACCGAGAACAGCAAGATCATCGTTCAGGGCATGACCGGCGGCGAGGGCACCAAGCACACCCGCCGCATGCTCGCCTCCGGCGCCCGCGTCGTCGGCGGCGTCAACGCCCGCAAGGCCGGCATCACCCACGAGGGCCTGCCGGTCTTCGGCACGGTCAAGGAGGCGATGGAGAAGACCGGCGCCGACGTGTCGGTCGTCTTCGTGCCCCCGGCGTTCACCAAGGACGCCGTCAAGGAGGCCATCGACGCCGAGATCCCGCTCTGCGTGGTCATCACCGAGGGCGTGCCGGTCCACGACTCCACGGAGTTCTGGGCGTACGCGGTGGCCAAGGGCAACAAGACCCGCATCATCGGCCCGAACTGCCCCGGCATCGCCTCGCCCGGCGCGTCCAACGCCGGCATCATCCCCGCCGACATCACCACCGCGGGCCGCATCGGCCTGGTCTCCAAGTCGGGCACGCTGACCTACCAGCTCATGTACGAGCTGCGCGACTTCGGCTTCTCGACCGCGGTGGGCATCGGCGGTGACCCCGTCATCGGCACCACCCACATCGACGCGCTCCAGGCCTTCCAGGAGGACCCGGGCACCGACGCGATCGTGATGATCGGTGAGATCGGCGGCGACGCCGAGGAGCGGGCCGCGGCCTACATCGAGCAGCACGTCACCAAGCCGGTCGTCGCCTACGTCGCGGGCTTCACCGCCCCCGAGGGCAAGACGATGGGCCACGCCGGCGCCATCGTGTCCGGCTCGGCCGGCACGGCGCAGGCCAAGAAGGAGGCCCTGGAGAAGGTCGGCGTCCGCGTCGGCAAGACCCCCTCCGAGACGGCCCGGCTCATGCGCGAGATCATGCAGGCGCGCTGACCCGGCGATCATCCGCGGAAGGCCCCGCACCGGCTCCGGCCGTGCGGGGCCTTCCGCGTTCCCGGGGGTCCCGCGGTGCACTCGTACGGCGTGAAGACGCACTCGTACGGCCTGAAGGCACGTCCGCATGGCCCGAAGGCGCGCTCGTACGGCGCGAAAGGGCGGCAGAGCCGGATAAAGCTGGCCGCTGCGGCGCGTCAACCAAGCGCCGGTCGGAAAAGATTGAGAAAATCGCCTACTGTGACGGCGCTTCTCGACCAGCTGCGGACGGCCCCCCGTTCGGTCCTCGGCAAGATCCCCGGGGTCTCGGACGACGACGAGTCCCGGCGTCCGCTGCCCGTCTCGGGGATGCTCGCCGCGGCGGCCACGCTCGGGGTCGGGCTGGCGGCGCTCACCACGCTCACCCTGGTGGGCTGGATCGCCGCGCCCAGCGGGGCGCTCGGCTCGGGCCTGCCGGGGGTGTTCCGCACGGCGGCGCAGATCTGGCTGGCCGCCCACCACGCGGGCTTCGCGATGCCCGGCGGCCGGGTCGGGCTGCTGCCGCTCGGCCTCGTGGTGCTGCCCGCGATCCTGCTCTACCGCGCCGCCCGCTGGATGGCCCGCGACGCCGACCTGCGGCTGCGGCTGCCGGCCCGGCTGCCGAAGAACAGCCCGCGTGAGAAGGCCAACGCCCGGCGGCGGGCGCAGCTCGTGCTCGTGGCCCAGGCGGGGGTGTCGCTGGCCGCGCCGTACGCGCTGCTGGCCGGCCTGATCGCGCTCGTCGCGCGCAACGAGGTGACCCAGCCCTTCATCGGCGAGGCGCTGCTCAGCCACTTCACGCTCGCGTTCCTGGCCGGCTCGGTCGCGACCGCGCGCACCATCGGCCCGTGGCGGGCGATGCTGCGGCTGCTGCCGGAGCGGGTGCGGGCGCTGACCGTCGGCACGGCGGTGGCCACGGCGGTGCTGCTGCTCATGGGGTTCGCCCTGGTGCTGGTGGCCGTGGTGGTCAACTTCGGCCAGGTGCGCGAGCTGACGAACGTGCTGTCGCCCGGCTTCGTCGGCGGGCTGCTGCTCCTGCTGGTGCAGATCCTGTACCTGCTCAACGTGGTCATCTGGGCGCTGTCGTACGTCGCCGGGCCGGGTTTCGCGATCGGCGCCGGCACGCTGGTGGCGCCCACGGGCGTGCAGCTCGGCACGGTGCCGAGCCTGCCGCTGCTGGGCGCGCTGCCCGACAGCGGTCCCGTGCCGGCCTGGATGATGGCCGTCGTCGCGCTGCCGTTCGCGGCCGGCGCGGTGGCGGGCGTGGTGGTCGCCCGGATCTCGCCCTCGCCCTCGTACGAGGCCGCCCCGCTGTGGGGCTTCCTGACCGGCGTCACGACCGGCCTGGTGGCCGCGGTGCTCGCGGCGCTGTCCGGGGGCCCGATCGGCGGCGGCAGGCTGGCGGCCGTCGGCCCGTCGCCGTGGGAGGTGGCCCTGTCGGTCGCGCTGGAGGTGGGCGTTGCGGCGGGCATCTCGGCTGGGGTGACCAACCTCCTGCTGCTCAACCGGCGGGCCCGCGTACCGCTGGACAAGGCGGCGGCGCCCGTGCGCAAGGCCGGGGCCGCCATCGCCCGCGCGGCGAGCAAGGTGGGGCTGGCCGAGTCCGACGGCAAGCCGCTGCCCGGCCACTGGCTCGACGCCACCGAGGCCGACACGCAGCCCATCCCGGTCATCCGCGACGACTGGACGGACGAGCACGCCTCGGCCGAGGCCGAGACCCGCGCCCAGGCGCGGCCCCGGCCCGGGACCGGCCGCGCGGGCGCGCCGCGTACCGACATCGTGGACGTGTCGGACGACCGCGGCGGCCACGTCATCTACGTCGACCCGTACGCGTGGGACCGCGACCGCGAAGAGCGCGACTAGAACCTGGACGGCCCGCCGATCCGTGAGCCGGCTCGCGGCGATCGAGGCCGGCGGCGCCACGCGGAGATGCGGCGGCGCGTCACCACGACCACGCCCACGGTGCTGACCCGGCGGGGAGCGCGGTGAGCCGGAGGGGTGTCCGCGACGCGTTCATTCCCTATTTTCCTGTATGGAATACTGGAAATCGATCTGGGCCTGGTGCGACGCAAGATGTCGGCGGGATGATCGGACGTCGGTCCCCTTCTCGGAGATCGGGATGTCCGGCGGTGGAGAAAGGGTCTGTCACGTGAGTCCATCCCCCAAGGCGCGCTCGATCGGCGGGTTCGTGCTCTCCGCCGCGGGCGTCGCCGGCGTGGTCCTGCAGATGCTGTCCGTCCACTATCCCGACGGCGACCCGGCCAAGGCGCGCGAGGTCGCGCGGCTGCTGCGGCAGCTGGCCAGGCGGGTGGACGTCAGCCTGGACGACGTGGAGGAGGTCGCGAGCAGGGTGTGGCGGCCGCCCAGCCACGGCGCGGGCATCGACGCCTTCAGGAAGTACTTCACCGACGAGATCGCGCCCTATCCGCCGATGGTCTCCGCGTACGTCCGCGGGCTGGCCGACGCGATCGACGACTACGCCGAGATGCTCGAACGGACTCAGCACGCGCTGCGGACGATGGCCATGATCCAATGGACCGAGCTGCTGATGTTCTTCTGCTGGCCCTCGATCGACAAGAAGGTCCAGGTGCTGATCGAGTGGGCGATACGCAAGAAGCAGGCACGACTGCTGCTCAGGATGTTCGAGCACGCCGTGGGGAGGCGGTTCATCTTCGCCGTCGGAGGCAGCCTCGCCTACACGGCCCTCGACCAGGTGATCGTCGACGGGTTCAAGCTGGCACGGGGCGAGGACACGGGCTCGTGGGGCGACCGCGGCAAGTACATGTTGAACAACTTCGCGGCGGCCTTGGTCTTCTACCATGTCGATCCGGACAACTTCCGGTGGGTCAGGAAGTATCTGCCGGGAGGCCTGAAGACCGCGAAGCTGCTGCCGGAGAACAAGGCGGCGAGGAACGCCGTCGTGTTCCTGACCGGGTCCAGCATCTTCACCACCACCTCGAACGTGATCAACAGGCCCGGCGACGTGGTCCACGACCCGTTCAGCCTGCTGCCCACCTGGCAGCAGATGCTCGCCAAGCTGGGTGTCGCCGCGGGCCAGGACCAGTTCAGGCGCTGGCGCGGGTACTACCCGGCGGCGACCCCGTAGTCAGTCCTCGTTGAAGCGCCTCATCCCGTCGGCGAACGGGGTCAGGCCGTCCGTCATCATCCCCGCCATCTGTGTGGTCAGGTCCGCGGCGGCGTCGCTCGCGGCGGCCAGCACCGCCTCCGCCAGCGCGTCGGCGCCGAGCCGCATCGCCCGCGGGTCGATCCGCAGGCCGCAGAGCGCGCCGCTCGCCTGCACCTCGGCCCGTACCAGGCCGTCGGCCGCCTCGCCCCGGCCGCGAACGGCCTTGACACGTTCCTGCAGCTCCTCCAGTGGCTGGATGTCCGCTTCGAACTGGCTGAGAAAACGGCCCATCTCCGCGTCGAAGAACGAGGCGCCGTCGTCCGGTGTGGTCATCAGGTCTCCAAGAACGTCAGGGTGTGAGCTTTCCGTCCGACTCCGAGAACGTCGGCGGGTCGGACACCTTCGGCAGGGACTCGATGGTGGCCCAGTTCGCGATGTCCAGGGTGGTCCTCATGCCGGCCAGCCGTTCGGCGACTTCGGGATAGACGTCGCGCAGCGCGTTGACGTACGTCTCGACCTTCCTCAACGCCGTGGAGTAGCCCTGCTTGAACGTGTTCGCCGTCTCGTCCGTGCCGGCGAAGTCGCCCAGCTCGGCGATGGCGTCGAGAATCCCGCGGGCATCCCTCGCCAGCTCGGTGTGCTCGGCGGTGAACCCGCCGGCCGTCTTCGTGAACGTGCTCCCGTGGACGTCGAACCCCGGAAGGCCCGGGTGCGCGGGGCCGGGCGACGTCGGCAGCGGGGGGATGGTGGGAGGGGGGTACAGGGGAGCGGGGAAGGTCGGCGACGCCTCGGGCGTACGGGGGGACGCCGGGGTGGGCGTGGATGACGGGCCCGGAGACGCGGGACTCGGCGTGGGAGCGGGCGTCGTGCCGCTCGGCGTGGGGTCCGGGGTCGAGGGGCTGGGCGTGGGGTCTGGTGTCGAGGGGCTCGGCGTGGGGGTGGGATCCGGGGCGGAGGGGCTCGGTGTGGGGCTCGCCGACGTCGTCGGAGTCGGAGTCGGAGTCGGAGTCGGAGTCGGAGTCGGAGTCGGAGTGGGCGTGGACGTCGTCGGAGTCGGAGTGGGCGTCCCGGCGGGGGGCGGGGTGGACGACGGCGTAGGTAAGGGGGATGGAGTGCCAGTGCTGGGATCTGTCGTGGACATGACGTTCTCCTCGTCGGTGCGCCTATTGTGCCGTCGCGTAGGCGCAGGACAACAGCGACTCCATAATACCTACACTACCTGCCGGGATAGTGTAGGTATTGGACGTCCGAGGAGGCGGGGTCGTGCCCGCGATCGTCAGGGCTGGACGGCGCCCAGCACGTCCAGCACGTCCGACGGCAGCTTGCGCTGCGCCGCGTCCCTGAACGCCGTGAAGCACTCGCCCTGCGCCGAGACGGTCCCCGCGCCCTTCATGCACTCCTGGTAGGCGGAGTACTCGTCCATCAGGTAGAGCTGCAACGCCGTGGCCAGGGCCGACAGGACCAGCGCCACGGCCGACACGGCGATGCCGCCGATCGCGGTGCCCGTGGGCCGGCCCGCCTCCTTCAGCCGGGGCAGCGCCCGGATGCCCGCCATGAGGGCGAACGCCGCCATCACCAGCCCGGCGAGCGGCAGCATGAACGTCATGGCCAGCGCTGCGATGGACAACCAGATCGCGCGGCGGCCCGCGGAATCGGCGGGTTGCTGACCCGCCGGCGCCTGCACCGGTGACGACACCTGACCTCCTCTGCGTGACCGGGCGAGGAGCGGATACGCTGGCAGCCCACCCCGGTTTTCCCATTGGAGTGCGCGTGTCAAAGGCTGGGCGGCTCGTCGTCCTCGTCTCCGGCTCTGGAACCAACCTACAGGCCCTTCTGGACGCTTCCGCCGACCCGGCGTACGGGGCGGAGGTCGTCGCCGTCGGAGCCGACCGCGACGGCATCGAAGGACTGGCCCGCGCGACCAGGGCAGGTGTGCCGACTTTCGTGGAGAAACTGGGCGACTACCCGACGCGGGCGGAGTGGGACGAGGCGATCGCCGCCCGGATCTCCTCCTACGAGCCCGACCTCGTGGTGTCGGCCGGCTTCATGAAGATCCTCGGCGCGCCGACGCTGGAAGCCCACCCGGTGCTCAACACCCATCCCGCGCTGCTGCCGTCGTTCCCCGGCGCCCACGGCGTGCGCGACGCGCTGGCGCACGGGGTGAAGGTGACGGGCTGCACGGTGATGCTGGCCGACGCGGGCGTCGACTCGGGGCCGATCATCGCGCAGGAGGCCGTGCCGGTGCTGCCCGACGACGACGAGGCGGTGCTGCACGAGCGCATCAAGGTCGTCGAGCGCCGCCTGCTCGTGGAGATCGTCGGCCGGATGGCCCGTGAGGGCTGGACGGTCAGCGGACGCATGGTCCGCATCGGCAACGCAAGAGGAGAGGAATCCAAGTGACACGCATCGCCATCCGGCGCGCGCTGATCGCGGTGTACGACAAGTCCGGCCTGGAGGAGCTGGCCAGGGCTCTCGACGGCGCGGGCGTGGAGATCGTTTCCACGGGCGGCACCGCCGCCGCGATCGCGTCCTACGGCGTGCCCGTGACGAAGGTCGAGCAGCTCACCGGGTTCCCCGAGTGCCTCGACGGCCGGGTCAAGACCCTGCACCCGCGCGTCCACGCCGGGCTGCTGGCCGACCTCACCAAGCCGCACCACGTGGCCCAGCTCGAGGAGCTGGAGATCGACCCGTTCCAGCTCGTCGTGGTCAACCTCTACCCGTTCCAGCAGACGGTCGCCTCGGGCGCGAGCGACGCCGAGTGCGTGGAGCAGATCGACATCGGCGGCCCGGCGATGATCCGCGGCGCCGCCAAGAACCACAGCACGTGCGCGGTCGTGGTGGACCCCTCCTTCTACGGCGGCGTCCTCGACGCGCTCGCCCAGGGCGGCTTCACGCTGGAGGAGCGCCGCCGGCTGGCCGGCCTCGCCTACTCCCACACCGCCTCCTACGACGTGGCCGTGGCCAACTGGTTCGCGGCCACCGCGGCCGAGAGCGGCGACGCCTGGCCCTCGTTCGCCGGCGAGACCTGGACGCTGAAGACCTCGCTGCGCTACGGCGAGAACCCGCACCAGCGCGCGGCCCTCTACACCGAGGGCGAGGGCGGCCTGGCCAACGCCGAGCAGCTCCACGGCAAGGAGATGTCCTACAACAACTACCTCGACGCCAGTGCGGCCTGGCGCGCGGCCTGGGACTTCTCCGAGCCCGCCGTGGCGATCATCAAGCACCAGAACCCGTGCGGCATCGCGGTGGGCGCCGACGTGGCCGAGGCGCACCGCAAGGCCCACGCCAGCGACCCGGTGTCGGCGTACGGCGGCGTGATCGCGGTCAACGGCGAGGTCACGGCCGAGCTGGCGGGCCAGATCGCGGAGATCTTCACCGAGGTCGTCGTCGCGCCCGCGTTCGCCGAGGAGGCGCTCGCGGTGCTGACGCAGAAGAAGAACATCCGCCTGCTGCTGTGCCCGCAGGGCCCGTCGCGGCCCACCGAGTGGCGCCAGATCGACGGCGGCCTGCTCGTGCAGACCGTGGACAAGGTCGACGCGCCCGGCGACGCGCCCGAGAGCTGGGAGCTGAAGGCGGGCGCGCCCGCCTCGCCCGAGGTGCTGGCCGACCTGGCCTTCGCCTGGCGGGCCTCCCGCTCGGTCAAGTCCAACGCCATCCTGCTGGCCTCCGGCGAGGCGACCGTGGGCATTGGCATGGGACAGGTCAACCGGGTCGACTCCTGCCGCCTCGCGGTGACCCGCGCCGGTGAGCGCGCCGCCGGATCGGTCGCGGCCTCCGACGCGTACTTCCCGTTCGCGGACGGCCTCGAAGTGCTGATCGCGGCCGGGGTCAAGGCGGTCGTCGAGCCCGGCGGATCCATCCGTGACCAGGAGGTCGTCGACGCCGCGGAGAAGGCGGGCATCACGCTCTACTTCACCGGAACGCGCCACTTCTTCCACTGAACCAGGTCAGAAGGGCTCCGAGCACGGGGCGCGGGCGGTTACCCTGTGGTCCCCGCCTCAAACCTCGCCTCGGAGTGCCCCTATGGCCTTGCTCGACTCGATCCTGTACGCCTTCGTGACGTTGAACGGCCTGTCGACGAGCCCCTTCGTGCTGATCGCGCTGGCGTTCGTGGGCGCCTACCTCGGCGCGCGGCTCGTCGAGGTCATCCCGTACACGCGCAGGATCATCGAGCGGCGCAACGCCGCCACCGGCGAGGCCGAGTAACTCCCGGCCCCGCCGACGGGCTCAGCCCGTCGCGCCGTAGTGGTCCCACGCGAGCCGGGCCGCGCCCGCCAGCGCGGCCCGCACACCCAGCGTGGTCGGCTGCACCTCCACGGCCCGCACGAACGCCAGCCCGGCGACCTCGTCGAGCGCGCGATCCAGCGGCTCGAACAGCACCGGCCCGGCCGCCGACACGCCGCCACCGATGACCACCCTGGTCACCTCGACGGCGGCGGCCGTGGAGGCGATCATCCCGGCCAGCGCCCGCGCGCCCCGCTCGAACGCCGCCACCGGCACCGGCTCGCCCCTCGCGGCGCCGGCGGCCAGGGTCCGCGCGTCGGCGGGCTCGCCCTCGGGCGCCTGCCAGCCGTTGGCCAGCGCCCAGCGCGCCAGGTTGGGGCCGCTGGCGTAACGCTCGACGCAGCCGCGTCCGCCGCATTCGCACAGCTCGCCGTACGGGTCGATGGTCATGTGACCGACGTGCCCGGCGTTGCCGGTCGGGCCGAGCAGCGGCGCGCCGTCGATCACCAGTCCGCCGCCGATGCCGGTGGACACCACGATGCCCAGCAACGCGGAGCTGCCCCGCCCGGAGCCGAGCCAGTGCTCCCCCAGCGCGAAGCACTGGGCGTCGCCCGCGAGCACCGCCGGCGCCCCGGTCAGTTGCCGCACCTCGTCACGCAGCGGGAACCCGCGCCAGCTCGGCATGTTCACGGGGCTGACCGTGCCGTCGGCGAGGTTGATCGGCCCGGCGCAGCCGATGCCGACCGCGAGCGGCGCCGGGCCGTCGCCGACGACCTCGCCGATCAGCCCGGCCAGGGCGGCCATGACCTCGGTACGCGGCGTCGGCCGGGTCGCGGAGCGGGCTGCGGAGCCGTCGGCGTCCACCAGCGCGGCGGCCAGCTTGGTGCCGCCGATGTCGATCGCGAGGACGCGGCCCATCAGTGCCGGCGGAGGGTGTCGGGCCGGCGGGGGGCGCGGGGGTGGTCGAGTCCGGGCACGAGTCGGATCCTTTCGGCGCGCTGGTCGAGCCACCGGGTGAACGCGTGGCGGCGGCCGGCTCCGCTGTGGGCGAGGCCGTCGCGTCCCGGTGGGTTCGGGTGGTGAACGGGTGGTTGGCGAGCGTCACACTATGCCGTCCGCCGCTCGATGACAACGATGTCAACCGGTGCCCCCCGGCTTGCCGAACTCCCGCCTCGACATGGAAGGATGGGTTGGCATGAGCGCAGTGAAACTCGACGGCAAGGCCACCGCCGCCCGCATCAAGACAGACCTCACCAAGCGGGTGGCCGCGCTCAAGGAGCGAGGTGTCACGCCCGGCCTCGGCACCGTCCTCGTCGGCGACGACCCCGGCAGCCAGATCTACGTCGCGGGCAAGCACCGCGACTGCGCCGAGGTCGGCATCGCCTCCATCCGCGTCGACCTGCCCGAGACCGCCACGCAGGCCGACGTCGAGGCCGCCATCGACGAGCTCAACGCCTCGCCCGCCTGCACCGGCTACATCGTCCAGCTCCCGCTGCCCAAGCACCTCGACACGATGGCGCTGCTGGAGCGCATGGACCCGGCCAAGGACGCCGACGGCCTGCACCCGGTCAACCTCGGCCGGCTCGTCCACATGGTCGACGCTCCGCTGCCCTGCACGCCCCACGGCATCGTGCTGCTCCTGCAGGAGTACGGCGTGCCCATCAAGGGCGCCGAGGTGGCCGTGGTGGGCCGCGGCATCACCGTGGGCCGCTCGCTCGGCCTGCTGCTCACCCGCCGCAGCGAGAACGCCACCGTGACCCTCTGCCACACCGGCACCCAGGACCTCGCGGGCCATGTCCGCCGGGCCGACATCGTCGTCGCCGCGGCCGGCGTCCCCGACCTCATCACCCGCGACATGGTCAAGCCCGGCGCGGCCGTCCTCGACGTGGGCGTCTCCCGCGTCAACGGCAAGATCGCCGGCGACGTGGCGGCGGACGTCGAGGAGGTGGCGGGCTTCCTCACCCCGAACCCGGGCGGCGTGGGGCCGATGACGCGCGCGCTGCTGCTGTCCAACGTGGTGGAGGCCGCCGAGAAGGCCCTCGCGTAGGTCCAGGGCTTAAAGGCTTCAGGCTTCAGGCTTCACGGCAAGGCCCTCACGAAGGGGCGCTTCGCGCAAAGGGCTCGGACAGCGCATCCCAGGGGGCATCACGCCCCCTTCGACCCCCCCCCAAAGGCATGGCCCTCGCTCCGCTCGGACGTTCCGAGCGGGGCTCCGCCCCGCACCCCGACCGGGGGCCTCCCGGCCCCCGGACCCCCGGCCCCAGCCCGGAGGGCGCCCGATGGATCACCACAGCGCGCAGCACTCGGTCAGCGTGGCAGGTGTGATCATTGACGACCAGGGCCGCGCACTCCTCACGCAACGCCGCGACAACGGCCACTGGGAAGCCCCTGGCGGCGTCCTGGAACGTGACGAGGACATCACCACGGGCCTCCTCCGCGAGATCCATGAAGAAACCGGCCTGGATGTCGAACCCGTCGGCCTGACCGGTGTCTACAAGAACATGACCCGCGGCATCGTCGCCCTGGTCTTCCGCTGCAAGGTCATCGGCGGCCGGCTCACCGAGACCGACGAGACCCGCGCCTTCCGTTGGGTCACGGAGAAAGAGGTCCGGGAGCTCGCGTCCGAGGCATTCGCCGTCCGGGTCCTTGATGCCATGCACCATGTCCAGGTGCCTGCCATCCGCAGCCACGACGGCATTCGTCTGCTCTGACCGGGATGGCGCTACGAGCGAGTCAGGGTCTCAACCGCGTCGTCCCGCCGCTGGCCTGAGCCTTGTGTGCCGGCGGCGCGGGGCCGTGGAAGCTTGTGAGAAGCGGGTGAATCAGCTGGCGGCGTAGTCGGACAAAGCGGGTTCCAGCAGGTCGAAGGCTTGGGTGGCTTCGGCGGCGATGATGTCGGCGATCTGGTGGTTGGGGTGTCCGGCGATCGTGAGGGTCTGGATGCGCTGGAACAGCACGCGGTGGACGCCGCCCAGCAGGCCGGCGACGGTCTGGACGGTGATGTCGCCGGGCTGCGCGCCGGTCGCCTCGGCGAGCGCCCCCGCCAGGTGGTGTTCGCGCTGGTCGTGCAGGCCTCGTAGGCAGACGGTCAGGGTCGGGCTGTCGGCGATCATGCGGGCGAACTCCTGACCGGAGAACCCGGCGACCGGGTCCTGGGCGGCTACGGCGTCGGCGAATGCGCGGCGCAGCGCGGCCAGCGCCGATTCCCCCGGGTGCCGAGTTGCGACGGTGCGGGCCAGGGAGGCGGCGAACTCCTCCTGGTGATCCAGGGTCAGGTCTTCCTTGCGGGCGAAGTAGTTGGTGACGGTCTTCTTGGCGACCCGGGCGGCGGTGGCGATCTCGGCGATGGTCGTCTGCTCGAACCCCTGGGCGATGAACAGCCGGGTCGCGTGGTCGGAGATGAGCTGCCGGGTCTCCTGCTTCTTGGTCTCGCGGAGCCCGGTGGCGGGGGCGGCGGTCTGAGTAGCCATGACGAAATCTTACCCTGGTAGCATCTTTATGTTGACACTCTTCGCGACTCCAGGCTAAATTTACGTCCGTCGTAAATTTGCGACGATGGAACGCCAGTCCGAAGGGGACGCTCATGCGCCGGCACACCCACGACCTCGCCCCCGTGCCCCAGCCTCAGCAGCCGCAGCGACTCCCGCTGCGCGGCGGCGCCGAACTGCGGCGGCCGCCGTCGGAGCACCGCGTCCGTACGCGGCAGCAGACCCAGGCGGCCCGCATCGTCCCCCGCCGCCGCAGCTACTGACCCGCACCGCGCCCCACCGCACCAGCCGCCGCACCTCAAGGAGACCCGTGCAGTTCACTGCCTCCACCATCTCGCTGACCGTCGACGACGTCACCGCCTCGCAGGAGTTCTTCACCACCCACCTGGGCTACGCGGGCCAGCAGGCCGCCGACGGCTTCGCTTCCCTCGCGCGGCCCGACGCCTTCGACGTCGTCCTGCTCGCCCGCGGCATCCAGGTGCTGCCGCCCGAGCAGCGCGACCAGCGCGCCGGCGGCCTGATCCTGGCGTTCACCCTCGCCGAAGGCCTGGACGAGCAGGAGAAGCGGCTGCGCGACGCCGGAGTCGAGATCACCATGCCGCTGCGCGAGGAGCCCTGGGGCGAACGCCTGTTCCAGATCGCCGACCCGAACGGCGTGATCATCCAGTTCGTCGAATGGGCCGCTGTCGACAACGGCTGAGCCTCTTCCGGAGAGTCCAGGACGGCCGGTGGAGCCTTCCGCTCCATCGGCCGGTTCAGGAGTGCCGGTAAGAAACGCCGAGCCGAGCTCGCCCGCGAACGCGTGACTCCGCCTGCAATCACCGCACCAAAAAGGGTGTCACCATGTCCACCGCGAACCACCAAGCCAGGAACGGCCAATCCCATGACAGAGCGCACCATCAAAGCCGGATTCGAGATCGTGAAGTTCGAGGAGTCCGTGTACGAGGAGCCCGCTGAGGGTCCGAAGCTGACTCGAGTCAGGATTCACAAGCGCTACCAGGGCGCGATCGACGGCACAGGCGTCGCCGAGGTGCTCACCGCGCAGGGTACGGCGGGCGGCGGCTACGTGGCCTCCGAAAGAATCGAGGGCACGCTGGACGGCCGGCGCGGCACCTTCGTCATCCAGCACGGCGGCCTGGCCGACGGGCCCGACCAGTCCAGCTACGGAAGCATCGTCCCCCATTCCGGGACCGGGGGGCTGGCCGGGATCTCCGGTCAGGCGATGGAGTTCGAGTTCCAGGTGCTCACGCTCATCTACACGCTGTGACGCCTCGGGGCGCCGGACTCCATCGCGACCCGGCGCCGCCCCCCGAAGGCATGGCCCTCGCTCCGCTCGGACGTCCCGAGCGGGGCTCCGCCCCGCACCCCGACCGGTGGCCTGCCGGCCCCCGGCCCCCGGCCTCGGCCATGGACCGGTCAGGGGCCTCCGTACCCCCATCGCGTGGGCCTGGGCCGCAGCATGAGTGCGTTTGCGCCAGGCGTGCTGACCTGGCCCGCGTCAATGGTCACCCCATCGAGGTAACCGATTGGTCAAGGCCCCCGCACACCGTTGCGAGGTCGCATACCACCGCGAGATGGCCGGGCTCCGCCTGACAGCGCGTCATCCCCTTCGTCTTCTTCGCGGTGAGTTCGTCCACGACACGCTGCCCGCGCTCCACCTGGCTCAACCAACTCTCGAACTGGCCGACGAGACCGGAAGGGACCGCCTGGGGCGGTCCACGAAGACGGCGTGCCAGAGCCATCCGCCGGCCGATCCCCCCGCGAGCGTCCATGCCATCACCCCTGTGTCAGTCGTCCCCCCACAACGGCGCCTGCATGACGCGTTCACCCGTCCGAATACGAAACTGATGTTGCGTAATTCTTGAGACGCCTGTAGCGTCTATTTCGCTACCTCGGTAGCGGAATGGGAGGACAAGATGACACCTCGCGGACGCCCGCGTGACACGGAGGTGGACGAGCGTGTGCTGCGCATCGCCGCCGCCCTGATCTTCGAGCGCGGCTACGCAGGCCTGTCCATCGACGAGGTGGCCGAGCAGGCGGGCGTGGCCAAGACCACGCTGTACCGTCGCTGGCCGACCAAGGATCACTTGGCCGTCGCGGTGGTGGCCCGGCTGCAGGCCGACCACGAGATCACCGAGACCGGCGACATCCGAGCCGACCTCGTCGACAACCTGGACAAGATCGCCGCCGCGCTCAACCGCATGCGCGCCGCGGGCGGCCGCGAAAGCCCGTCCGCGGGGGTCGCCGGCGAGCTCGTGGCGGCCGCGGCCCGGCACGAGGACATCGGCAGGCTGGCCCGCGAGCAGTACGCCGCGCGCAACGCCCTCGGGCTCGCCCTGATCGAGCGGGCACGCGTGCGCGGCGAGCTGCGCGCCGACGTGGACGCCGAGGCGCTGTTCGACCAGCTGGCCGGCGCCCTCTACTACCGAGTACTGATCACAGGAGCGCCGGTCGACCGAGCCTACGCCGAACGGCTCGTGGCCTCCGCGCTCGAAGG
The DNA here is from genome assembly GCF_013363995.1 of Nonomuraea rhodomycinica. GTDB lineage: Bacteria > Actinomycetota > Actinomycetes > Streptosporangiales > Streptosporangiaceae > Nonomuraea > Nonomuraea rhodomycinica. The sequence continues at coordinate 171,611 of NZ_JABWGO010000002.1, forward strand.
GAGCCTGGCATGTCAATGATCGTAGAAACGGCCGTCGTCCGCGAGATCGACGCCGAGACCATCATCTCGCCCACAGCCACCGGACGACTGCTGCTCGACTCCAGCGACACCGGCGGCGCGCTGAGCACCATCAGGATGACGCTCGCCGAAGGCGCGGACGGCGCCGTGCCCCACCACCACGCCACCTCGACCGAGCTGTTCTACATCCTGGCGGGCAAGGCCCGCGTCCTGGCGGGCGAGGAGATCGTGACCTTGGAGGCGGGTGACGTGGCGGCCGTGCCCCCGCTGACGCCCCACGCCTTCGCCGCCGCCCCCGGCCACACCGCCGACCTCCTCGTCATCGTCGCCCCCGGCATCCAGCGCTTCGAGTACTTCCGCCTGCTCGACCGCCTGCGCAGGGGCGAGGCCACTCTCGACGAACTGCTGGCCTCTCAGGAGCTGTACGACAACCACTTCCTCGACAGTCCTGTCTGGACACGCGACCGCCAGGCGTCCTGACCCCCCACCAGCATCAAGGGAGCTGCTTGATGTCCGCAAAACTGCCCTCTCGTACCACGATCGGTACTGTTCTCGCTTTCGTCGGCGCCCTGTTCATCGGCTATGTCGGGGTGAATTACCTGCTGGCTCCCGAATCCATGGCGCCCAACTTCGGCCTGCCGAGCTGGCCGCACGGCGAAGGTGCGGGGTTCCTTGCCGTCAAGGGAGCCCGGGACCTGGCGTCCGGCCTGGTGATCCTCACGGTCCTGGTGACAGGCAACCGCCGCGTCCTGGGGTGGGTCATGCTGGCTACGGCGCTCACCCCGATCGGCGACATGTTCATCGTGCTGCTCTCCGGCGGAAGTGCCGCGACCGCCTTCAGCGTGCACGGCGCCACTGCCGCGGCGGTCATCCTCGCCGGCGGCCTCCTGCTCGGCGGTTCCCGGACCCCGTCGCCGCAACCCGTCGTCTGACGGCCGACCCGACAGCGCGGATTCCGGCGGCGGCTTTGGGCCCGCGGTGCTACGAAGCGCCGGAGACGGTCGCCGCTCGGGAGCCGGAGATTTGCGATGTCGTCTGCGTGGCGGAGGCGCCTGCGCACACGGCCGCGGCCCGGGTGACACCGTCGGGAGTACTTCCGGTGCTGTAGCGGCGCGGAATCTACGGTGGTGGGAGTAGCGCGTACCGTCTCCGGCCGTACGACGACGGCGGCAAGCGTGGGCGGCGAGGATCGAGGCTCACCTGATCCGCTGGTGAACGCAGGGCCTCTCTCACTCCAAGGAAGCTTCATGGGCATCGGCTCCGAGCGCGACCTCGCCGACTTTCTGATCACCTACACCCGGGACATGGCGGTCTCCGACGAGGAGCCCGGCGCGATCCTCGACCGCTACTTCGTTCCGGACTTCGAGTACTGCAACGACGGGCTCGTGATCGACCGGCAGCGCATGATCGATCATGTCCGCCCTGTCCGTAAGAATGTCGACAAAGAGGCGATGACCGCTGACGGCTGGTCTGGTGTCGAGATCCACGAGGCGCTGGTCTCGGGTGACCGGATCGCGGCCAGATGGACCTTGCGTACCACGTTGCGCAAGGGCAAGACCTTCGCGGCGGAGATCTACATGTTCGGCCACCTGGCGGCAGACGGTCGGATCCGTCGGATCGACCAGATCAGCAAGCAGTTGGAAGCGGCGCAGTAGCCAGGTCGGTCGAGGGACCGCCAAGGGCGGCGGACCCCTCGGTGCGGTGACGCCGGTGCGATCAGTGGTTCCGCGCGCTCGGGCGCGTCGCGAGGGTGGTGATGAAGGTGGCGATCTCGTCGGGGTTCTCTTCGGCCATGAAGTGTCCGGATGTGGTCGGCTGGTAGGTCAGGTCCGGCGCCCAGGCCCGCCACAGCGATGCGGCGTCGAAGCCGAGCTGGGAGCCCCAGTCCTGCGAGATGACGCCGACCGGCATCGCGAGCTGCGCGCCACGCTCACGGTCGGCTCGATCCATCTCGAGATCGATGCTCGCGCTGGCCCGGTAGTCGGCCACGATGGAGTCGATCGCGGCGGCCGAGCTGTCGATGTAGTAGGCGCGCTCCTCACGGGTGAAAGTCGTGCCGCTGGGGTCCCATGCGTCCAGGAAGGAGCCGAAGAACTCCGGAGCGACTGCGCGGATCATCTTCTCGGGAAGCCCGATGGGCTGAGCCATCAGGTACAGGTGCCAGGCGATCTTGGCGTCGACTCCCCGCAGAACGGCCCACGTGTCGAGGGTGGGCAGGACGTCGAGGATCCCCAGGTGGTCCACGACGGCGGGGTGGTCCAATCCTGCGCGGACGGCGACCAGCGCGCCGCGGTCGTGCCCGACGAGCCCGAAGTGGTCCACGCCGAGGGCGGACGCGACCGTCACGATGTCCTGAGCCATCGTGCGCTTGGAGTACGTGGCGGGGTCACTCCCGTCCGGCTTGTCGCTGTCGCCGTATCCGCGCAGGTCGGGGACGATGACCGTGTGGTCGTCAGCGAGCCTCGCAGCGACGTGGCGCCACATGTAGTGGGTCTGCGGGAACCCGTGCAGCAGGACCACTGCCGGCCCGCTCCCGCCGACGGCGACGTTGAGGTTGACGCCGTCGGCGCCGGGGACGGTCCGGTAGTCGAAGCCGCTGATCGTCAGTCGGGTGGTCATGCGTTCTCCTTCGTGTCAGGCGCGGCGATCTCATGGCCGGCGGGGGCCGGGTGGCCGGAGAAGATCCCGGCGGGCAGGGGGGCCCGCCCGGCCGAGGCCTTCAGGGCTGGGATGACGATGGTGTCGACGAGTGCGGACAGGTACTCCTCGTCGACTGCGAGGTCGTTGACCCGTCGCAGCAGGAGGGCGGCGCCGACCACCTCCTCGAAGGCGAATGGATCCGCGCCGTCGGGCAGCTCGCCGCGTGCGATCGCGGCGTCGATGACCTGTCGCGGCAACCGAGCTCCTGTCGGGCCGACGGCGTTCTCGATGGCCTCGCACAGGTCCGGGTCCTCCAGACCCGCCTGCAAGAGCAGCATCGCGGTCTGACTGTCCGCGGCGCGCATGGTCTGGTCCAGGCGCCGGCACAGGCTCAACACGTCCCCGCGCAGGGTGCCCGTGTCGATCGGCTCGCCGGCCTCGCGCTGTGCGGGCCCGGCCTTGACCGCGGCGATCACCATCTCCCGCTTGGACGCCCACCGTCGATACAGGCTCGCCTTGGATGTCTGGCACCGTCGGGCGACCTCCTCGAAGGACACCCCCTCGTAACCGGACTCCGCCAGCACCTCCAGTACGACAGCAGTGATCCGCTGATCCAGAGCCGCGTCACGGGGACGGCCGCGCGCCGCCCCCTCGACATTATTCCGATACGTCACGCCCCGTATCGTAATACACAGAACCAGGTCGTGGTTCCGAACCCTGTCGCGCGCGCCGGATTGTCAGTGCACGGACCTACGCTCTTCCCCATGCCGACATCCGCCATCCCCGCGTCCCTGGCCTATGCCGATGCCGATGCCCGCCTGGGCGGCGCGTTGTCCGCCGTGTTCGAGGGTGCGGGAGCGTCGCCCGGCTACGACGAGGTGCTGTTCTTCGACGGCGACCTCACCCTCGACGGGGATTTCCTGGACGCCGTCAACGAACTGCGCGGCGGCGACGCCGAGGGCGACGTCGAGTTGATCGTGGTCACCGGCGACCTGAAGGTCACCGGCCCGATCGCGCTCTATGAGGACAGGCCCGGCCTGTACGTCGGCGGTCACACCGCGGCCGAGACCCTGGAGGGTGGCGAAGCGGAGATCTACATCCACGACGGCGCCTTCACCTACCTGGTCTACGGCTGGTACAACCACGGCTCTTTGCGGACCGGGATCGTCGATACCCCATGGGTGATCGACTACGACCACGCCATGGACGTGTACGCCCCAGGCGGGCGCTGGGTGAACAATTACGACGATGACGAGGACGCCGACTTCGCCGTCGGCGACAGCATCGTCGAGGCGTTCGTGCCCGAGGTCGTCGACGCGGAGGGCCGCTGCCTGGACGTCGACGCGTTCCTCAACCGGCTGCGGGCCGGGCTGCCGGTCCTGCGGCCCGGAGCCCGGACGGCGGCCGAGTCGGCGAGTGACGGCGTCGTCCGGGCGCGCCCGGCCGAATGAAGCCATCCAGGTACGGCGGCTAGATGAGGATGACGCGGCGGCCGCGTGTGTGGCCGGCGCGGCTGTCGATGTGCGCCTTCGCGGCTTCGGCCAGCGTGTACGTCCTGTCGACCGGGATGTGGAGCTTCCTCCGCGCGATGAGCGCGGTGGCCTCGGCGAGTGCTTCCGGCACGCTTCCGGCCTCGCCGGAGAATCGGACGCCGAACCGCGGCGCGTTGAGGTCGGCGATGGAGACGACCTTCTGCGGGTCCCGGGTCAGCTCCAGGAGTTCGGGAATCACGCCGGAGCCGGCGAGATCGAGGGCCGCGTCGACGGGACCGAGCCGGCGCACTCTGTCGACCCAGCCGGGGCCGTAGGTCGTGGCGAGGGCGCCGAGGCTGCGTAGATAGTCCTGGTTCGCCGCCCCGGCCGTGCCGATCACCTTGATGCCACGGTCGCGGGCTATCTGCAGCACCGCGGACCCGACTCCGCCTGAGGCGCCACTGACAAGGAGCGTCTGCCCGGGCTGGACGCCGACCTGACCGATGACGCGCAGCGCGGTCTCCACCACGGAGGGATACCCGGCCGCCTCTTCGAAGGACAGGCCGTCGGGCATCCGAGCCCAGGCCGAGAGCGCGGCGAACTCGGCGTAGGTGTCAGTGCCTTCGCCGAACACGCGGTCGCCGATGCCGAACCCCTCGACGCCCTCCCCGATCTCGTCGACCACTCCTGAGGCGTCCAGTCCGACCCCGGCGGGCAGCCGGACCGGATGGGCCTTGAGGATCTGGCCTTCCCGGATTCTCCAGTCGACGGGGTTCACGCCTGCCGCCCGGACCGCGATGCGTACCTGACCAGGGCCCGCGTGGGGTTCCTCGGCCTCGATGACGTGCAGGACGTCCGGACCACCGAACTCGGTGAAGCTCACTTTCTTCATGCGGCAGACCGTAACACTAACGGTTAGCATTTTGAAACGGTTGTGTTCTCGCATCTGGTAGTGTTATCGCATGATCGAGCAGCTCGGACGCCGCGAGCGCAAGAAGGCCGCAACCCGGCAGAAGATCGCCGACACCGCTCTGCGGCTGTTCGCCGAGCGCGGCTACGACGCGGTGGGCATCCGCGAGGTGGCCGCCGGGGCCGACGTGGCCGTGACCACGCTCTTCTCCCACTTCAGCTCGAAGGAGGCCCTGGTCTTCGAGCAGGACGAGGACTTCGAGCAGCGCCTCGTGCGGGCGGTCACCGACCGCCAGGCGCACGAGGCGCTCATCCCCGCCCTGCGCCGCGAGATCCACGCCATGGTGCGGCACTGCACGGCGGACGGCGCCGCCCCGCTGTGGCGCATGATCGAGGAATCACCGGCGCTGCGGCAGTACGAGGAGTCGATGAGACAGCGCCACGCCCGGTCGCTGGCCGCGGCCATCGCCGCCGACCTGAACCTGCCGCGGGCCACGCCGATCTGCAGCGCGATCGCCCGCTTCGTGGTCGACGCCTTCTCGGTCGCCCGCGAGGCGGACGACCCGCGAACCGCGGTGGACGAGATCTTCCGCATGATCGAGGCGGCTTGGGCGGTCGCTGGTGCCACTCCACCTGCGCGGGAGAGCTCTCCGGCCTCGCGGTGAGTCCGTCCACGGGCGGGCCGAGATACCGCCCGGCCTCGCCTGGACCGGCGGCTTCATGATCACTCGTTCGCCCACCACCTCACGTCTGCTGAGGGGACGACATGCGCGTCTCGTCGGTCACCGGGGGAAGGGAGAGGGTTCACCCGTGCGGGGGAGCCCTGGCCGAGGTGGCTCGGAGACGCTGGGGTCATGGTGAGTGAGCGAACCGAAGTGCCTGTCCCGCGTTGGGCCGTCCGGGCCGCCTACGCGTCCGCGCTGTCGGCGACGATCGGGTTCGTACCGCTGCACGCGGTATGGGCGGCGGGGGTTCCCCTCTGGGCTGACGCGGGCAAGTTCCGGCACTGGTACGCGGAAGGCGGCGGTCCCTACCTCTTCGTCCTCTGCGCCGCGGCGGTGCTGGCCGGAGTCCTGGCGCTGAGCCTGGTGCGACCATGGGGCCGGGTCTTCCCGCGATGGGTGCCGCTGGTCTCCGGGCGCAGGGTGCCGCGCCGGACGCTTTCCGGCACGGCGTTCGCGGTGTCGGTCTTCCTGCTCGGGTACACGGCATGGGCCGCGTGGCAGACGGCCGGCGACTTCAGCGAAGTCGGCATCTTCAGTCCGTGGATCGTCGTCTACGGGATTCCGCAGTTCCTGGTCTGGGGCATCGGCCTGTTGCTCGCCGCCTGGTCGTACCACGCCCGGAGCGGTCCCGGCCGCGGTGCCGGTGTCCTGCGCTCCGCCTGACAGCACGAACCTGCCGGACGGGCGGAGCCGACCCATAGACTCAGCCTCCCGTCCGTACTGTCTGGGAGAGCCATGACGAGCAGGTTCACCGAGTTGGTCATCGACTGCCACGATCCGGAACGGCTCGCGGCCTTCTGGTGCGCGGTCCTGGACTTCAAGGTGATCGACCGCGGCGAGGACAGCGTCGAGATCGGCTCGTGGGAGCCGACCGTCGAGGAGGTCGTGGCCCGCCAGATGCCGCCCACCCTGATGTTCATCCGGGTGCCCGAGGGCAAGTCCGTGAAGAACCGGCTCCACCTCGACGTCAGCCCGATCGACCGCAGTACCGAAGACGAGGTGGCCAGGCTGCTCGATCTCGGCGCCGCCAAGGTGGACGTGGGCCAGGGCCCCAGCCGGAGCTGGGTGGTCATGGCCGATCCCGAGGGCAACGAGTTCGATGTCGTGCGCACCCTGCACCGTCCGACTGCCTGACCTGTCCTAAGGGGTGGAGCGGAGCCCTGCCGCGCAGGGTTCGGCCCCTTCGTTACCTTCTGGCTCCCGGGCCCGTCATACGAGCGACGGCCGGACATGCCCACGGTCGTCGGACGACAACGCGATGGGAGACCAGGATGCTGACGAACATCATGTACGTGACGGTCAATGTCACCGATCAGGACCGCGCCCTGCGGTTCTACACCGAAGGGCTCGGTCTGCAGAAGCGCGTCGACTACCCCGGGCCGGAAGGACGCTTCCTCACGGTGGGCGTCCCCGACAGCCCGGTCGAGATCATCCTCTGGTCGCCTGCGCCGGCCGCGGGACAGTCGGCCGCTGGACAGCCGGGCGGGAAGCGGCCGGGCGCCGCCCCCGGTCCGCTCATCCTCGAGTCGGACGACCTGAGGAAGGATTTCGAGGTGTTCCGCCGGCGAGGCGTGACCTTCGATCGGCCCGAACCGGAGGACTACCCGTTCGGCGTTCGCATCGAGGCCGTGGATCCGGACGGCAACCTGATCTCGCTGCGCCAGCAGCGCCGCCGCAACCGTGCCGACGGCTGACCGATGACCGGCACCAGCCGGACGGACCTGCTGGCCGAGGCGTTCGAGGCCCACCGTGACCGGCTGAGCGCGGTCGCCTACCGCGTGCTCGGATCGCACGCCGACGCCGAGGACGTGGTCCAGGAGACCTGGATGCGGCTCGCCCGCCAGGACGCGACGGCCATCGAGAACCTGGCGGGCTGGCTGACCACGGTGGTCGGCCGGATCAGCCTGGACGTCCTGCGCTCCCGCCGGACCCGCCCGGAGGCCTCCTACGGCGACGGGTTGTCCGAGCTCGTGATCACGGTCGACCACGGCGCCGAGCTGGAGGAGACCGCGGCGCTCGCCGACTCGGTGGGGCTCGCGCTGCTCGTCGTCCTGGACTCGCTCAGGCCCAGCGAGCGGCTGGCGTTCGTGCTGCACGACCTGTTCGCGGTGCCGTTCGCCGAGATCGGCCAGATCCTCGGCAAGTCCGCCGACGCCACCAAGATGATCGCCAGCCGCGCCCGCCGGAAGGTACGGGCGACCGAGCGGCCGGCGACCGTCGGACCGGAACAACGACAGGTCGTCGAAGCCTTCCGCGCGGCAGCCTCGGGCGGGGACTTCGAGGCGCTGCTGCGCGTGCTCGACCCGGACGTGAGGCTCACCGTCGACACTCCGGGCGGGCGGGTCGTCACCCTCGGCGCCACCGCGGTGGCCTCCGGCGCGAGGATGCTCGCGGGCGCTGTCGCACGTCATCGAGCGGTGCTCGTCAACGGCTTGCCGGGGTACGTGTCGTGGCGCGAGGACGGCACCCCGCTCTCGATCATCTCGTTCACGGTCGCCGACGGCCGAATCGCCGCCATCGCGATCGTGGCCGATCCCGCCAGGCTCGCATCGACGCACCTGCCGGACCCCGCTGAGCCGGGATGAGCCGGGATGAGCCGGGGTCGCGGTGATGCCGTCGCCTGCTTGACGCTCCGCTTGCCGTGGTCGAGACGGCGTGGCCCTTGCTTCAGTCCCCCGGCGCCGCGTGCAGGGCCGTGAAGGCAAGGAGGAGAGCGGCGGTCGCCTCCGGGTCCTCCACGATGGGCGTGTGCCCGATGCCGGGCAGCAGCTCGACCGTCGCGTCCGGGACGACCAGGTAGTCGGCGGCGGACGAGGAGCGCCATCTGCGGTCGTCCGCGCCGAAGATCACCAGCAGTGGCTTGCCGAGGACCTTCAGCCGGTCCGGGAGCGACCGCTGCTCCAGGTAGGGCAGGGGCGCCCGCATCGTCGCGGCGAACGTGCCGAAGGACATGCCGCGCACGTGGTCCACGAACCGCTGGGGCAACTCGAAGCCCGCCCGGCTGAAACCGGTGGCCGTCAGCAGGCGGATCTGCTCGTCGGACGGCGGCCACCGCGCCGGATCCACGGCGCCGGACTCCTGGGGGATGAAGGCGGCCATGCCGGGCCCGGTGTTGACGAGCGCGAGCGCGGTCACCAGGTCGGGCCGTCGCTCGGCGAGGGCGGTGGCGACATAGCCGCCGCTGGAGTGGCCGGCCACCACGGCGTGCTCGACGCCGAGCCGGTCCAGGGCCTCGCCGACCCGGCGTCCCTGGTCCGGCGGCGCGTAGCCGCCGTCGGCCGGTGCGGCTGAGCGGCCGTGTCCGGGCAGGTCGACGCGGATGACGCGATGGGACTCGGTCAGCAGCGGGACCAGCAGGTCCCACGAGCCGGCCCAGGAGGCGGTCCCGTGGATGAGCAGGAGCGCGGGCGCGTCGCGGGGGCCGTCCTGGTGGACGTGGAGGTCGCCGTCGTCCAGGGGGAGGGTCGTGCTCTCGGTGTTCGGGGAAAGGGTCATGGGGACACTGTCGCCGCGGGTGCGGGCCCGTGGATTGGACGAATGTTCCCCTCGGCCGGTGTCACTTTCCGCAGTGGACGTCCCGGGCTTACCGGTGGGCTGCGGGTGCCGGCCCGCGGCGCGCCGCACGGACCGGCCTCGCGCAGCCGCCGGTCAGCCGAGCTGCGTCGGGTCGTGCACCGGGACGCACGGCTCGACAGGGCCCTGGATCACCGTCGCGTTGAGCTGCGACTTGACGGGGCCCTTCGGGTTCTCGGTGAACTCCAGCGCCACCGTCTGGCCCTTCCCGACATAGCGGGGATCGATGAGGAAACTCTTCGGCCCGGGCCGGGCGACCTTGTAGTGCACGGACTCGCGCCACTCCTCCGGGGTGTCGTATCCGCCGCCGACGAGCTCGCCCCGGTCGTTCTGGCACTTCGTGTAGGGCTTGAGGTACGTGACGTCGGCGGTCACGCCCAGCTCCTTGAGGTCCTGCTCCAGCTGGTCGGCGTCCCTGAACTCCTTGAGCTCCACCGTGATGGTGCCGTTGGCGTTCTTGCTCACCGCGTACGCCGGCTCGGCCCCGGTCAGCAGCGGCACCGCCACCGCCGTCACGGCCGCCACCGCGGCCACCGCCGCCCCCGCGAGCAGGCGGCGGCCGACGCGGCGGCTGCGTTCGTTCCGCGCGGTCATCTCGGCCTTGAGGTCCATCAGCAACTGCTCCTCGAATCTCATCGTGGGATTCCTTCCATGACGAAGGGCAGGTCGCGAAGCGTCTTGCGGGCGCGGTGCAGCCGCACCATGGCGGTCCCCGGCCGGATTCCCAGCGCTACCGCCGCCTCCGACGGCGTGAGCTGCTCCAGAACCACCAGCTCCAGGACAGCGCGCTCCCCGTCGGGTAATCCGGCCATGGCCTCGAAGGCCGCCCTGGCGGGCCGTTCCGCGTCGATCTGCTCCTCCAGCCGGGACAGGTCGTTGCCGTCGAGCGGACGCCGCCCGCTCACCCGATGGGTGAGCTCGGACTCCCGCAGCGCCCGCCGTCGCTCGGCCGACAGCGTGTTGCGCGCGACGCCGTACAGCCACGCGATCTCGCTGCCCTTGCCCGGGCGGTACGTGTGCGCCGAGTCGAACACCGCGAGGAACACGTCGGCCGCCAGGTCGGCGACCGTGTGCGGGTCGTCGACCCGGCGGGACAGGAAACGCGTGACAGCGTCGATGTGCCGCCGGTAGAAGGCTTCGAACGCCACGGGGTCGGTGGCGAGCTTCCCCCGTCTGAGACGCACCGGCCTTGCTCCCTTCGTCGATCTACACCAGTACTTGGTGAGAACCGCCCGAAGGCTTACAGAGCAACGCGCTGGGCAGCGCGCGGAGGGCCTCCGGGACCGCTCGTAGCGGCTCGTAGCATGGGGGCGTGCGGACGTTCGTGCACGGCGAGGCGGTGTGGGACGTCGCGTGCCCGGACAGGCCCAGCCGGGTGGCCGGTGTCACCATGGCGGGGTTCGGCGTCCGTGACCTCGCCGCGCTGCGGATGGTCCCGCACCCGGCCGTGATGCTGCTGCTGGAGTTCGGGGCGGGTACGCCCGTCATGGACCATGCCGCCGGGCAGCGGCGGGGGAGCGTCGTCGCCGGGCCCGGGATCGGTTCCGGAGGAGGGCTCTGGGCGCGGGGTGAGAACGTCGAGTGCGTGCAGGTGCGCCTGTCCCCGGTGATCGCCCGCGCGGTGCTGGGCGTCGCCCCCGCCGACCTCGACGGCGCGGTGGTGGCCCTCGACGACCTGTGGGGGCGGGAGGCGTCGCGGATCCGCGAGCGGCTGGAGAGCGTCCCGTCGTGGCAGGATCGCTTCGCGGTGACGGACGCGCTGCTCGCCCGCCGCCACGACGCGGGACCGTCGGTGGACCCGGAGGTGGCCTGGGCCTGGCGCCGGATCGTCGTCAGCCGCGGGCTGCTCCGGGTGGACGCGCTGGCGGCGGAGGTCGGATGGAGCCGCAAACGCCTGTGGTCCCGGTTCTGTTCGCAGCTCGGCCTGCCGCCCAAGCGCGCCGCGAAGCTGGTCCGCTTCGACCACGCCGCCCACCGCCTGGTCGCGGGCGAGGGTCCGGCCCGGGTCGCGGCCGACGCCGGTTACGCCGACCAGTCGCACCTGCACCGGGACGTCGTGGCGTTCGCCGGTATGACCCCGGCGGCCGTGGCCGGCGAGCCGTTCCTGGCGGTGGACGACATCGCCTGGCCCCGCCGCGGAGCGTCCCCCGAGCCGTGAGGCCGCGTCAGCGCCGCTGGGTGCGGAGGTGGATGCGCTCGCCCTGTTTGCCGAAGAGGCTGAGCACCTCGACGCTGCCGCGTCCGGCGGCGCCGAACCAGTGCGGGATCTGGCAGTCGAACTCGGCCGCCTCTCCCGCTCCCATGACGAAGTCGTGCTCGCCCAGCTTGACGCGCAGCCGCCCGCGCAGCACGTACAGCCACTCGTGGCCGGCGTGGGTGCGCAGGTGGGGCTCCTCGTCGTGCGCCGGGATGATCATCTTGTACGCGCGCGGCTCTCCCTGCTGCCGCGACAACGGGATCAGCACGCGGCCGTCCTTGCTGGTGGGCTCCTGCGGCACGCGCGGGTCGACGATCCGGGGCGCGGCCACGATCTCGTCGAAGGGGATGCCCAGGGCCGCGGTGATCGGCAGGAGCAGTTCGAGGCTCGGCTTGCGCTGAGCCGACTCCAGCCGGGACAGCGTGCTGGTCGAGATGCCGGTGGCGCGGGCGAGGTCGGCCAGGCTGACGCCCTTCCTCTCGCGGGCGCGCCGCAGCCGGGGAGCGATCTGCTCGATCACGGCGCCGACGGTGGGTTGCTGCTCGTCCATGGGACGCAGTCAACCAATGCGTCCCGGAAACGGCAACGAACTTTGTCGATTCCGGTCCATCCTCGCGATGCTCCCGGTGGAGGTGGTCCGAGTGGACACGACAACAGATCCGATGTGGGACGCGATCATCGTCGGCGGTGGGGCCGCCGGCCTGACCGCCGGGGTCGTGCTGGCGCGAGCACGGTTCACGACCCTGGTCGTCGACGGCGGTGAGCCCCGGAACGGGCCCGCCGGCCACATGCACGGCTACCTGACCCGGGACGGCATGGCGCCGAAGGAGTTCGTCGCGACGGGGCAGGACGAGTTCGTCCGTTACGGCGGGACGCTCGTGCGGGCGTCGGTGACCGGCGCCCGGCGCGGCCAGGACGGCACGTTCGAGCTGCGGCTCGACGACGACCGCGTGCTGCGCGCCCGGTCGGTGCTGGTCGCGACGGGGCTGAGTGACGAACTGCCGGACATCCCGGGGCTGTCGGAGCGGTGGGCGTCCGAGGTGCACCACTGCCCGCACTGCCATGGCCACGAGGTCCGGGGGCGGGCCGTCGCCGTGATCGGCGGGGCGAGGGCGGCGGTGTCGGCGCACCTGGCCGCGCTGATGCGCCGCCACAGCTCCTCGGTGACGTTCTGCGTCAACGACGCCGAGGTCGGCGCCGCCGAGCGGCGGCGGCTGACGGCGTACGGGGTGCGCGTGATCGACGGGCGTGTGATCCGGGTCGCGGGGAACGACGGCACCGCGTACGACGACCCGGTCGTGATCGAGCTCGACGGCGGCCGGACGGTCGCCTGCGAGGCCGTGTTCGTGGCGCCTCGGCCCGTGCCGCACGACGCGATCCTGACCGCGCTCGGGGCGGCCGAGGACCCGGTCAGCGGGCTCGTCGCCGTCGATCCCCACGGCGCCACGGACGTCCCCGGGCTCTGGGCGGCCGGGAACGTGGTCAACCCCCGGGCGCAGGTCGTCAGCGCCGCGGGCGCCGGCTCGGCCGCCGCCATCGCCATGTCTGCCTGGCTGCTCGAACGGGAGCTGTCCGCCGCCGTCCAGGCCGGGGGGCTCGACGCCGGGGGAGCGCTCTGATGGCCGGGACCACCACCACGCGGACGTCCCGGGATGTTTCCTCAGACCGGTTGCCCGCCGGCGTGTACCTGCTCGGGTTCAGCCTGTTCGCGATGGGGACCGCGGAGTTCCTGCTGGCCGGGGTCCTGCCGGCGGTGGCCGCCGACCTGGACGTCACGCTGTCCTCGGCCGGGTTCCTGATCACCGCGTTCGCGCTGGGCGTCGTGGTCGGCGGGCCGCCGTTCGCCGTGCTCAGCCTGCGGTGGCCGCGCCGCACCGCGCTGGTGGCGACCCAGGGACTGTTCGCCGCCGCCATCGTCGCCGGACTGCTCGGCGGGTACGAGGTGCTGCTGCTGACGAGGATGGTGTCGGGCATCGCCTACGCGGGCTTCTTCGCCGTCGCGTCGGTGACCGCGATCAGCCTGGTGACGCCGGACCGGAACGCCCGCGCCTCCGGGGTCGTGGTCAGCGGGCTCAGCGTGGCGATGGTCGCCGGTGGTCCCGCGGGCACGCTGCTCAGCCACTTCACCGAGTGGCGCGGCGGGTTCTGGGCCGTCGTGGCGCTGACGGCCGCGGGGATCGCCGGCTGTCTCCTCGGGCTCCCCGCCGCCGACCGGCCGTCCGAGCCGAGTGCCGCGTGCGAGCCCGCCACGACGCCGAGCGTCGCCCGCGAGCCCGCCACGACGCCGAGCGTCGCCCGCGAGCCCGCCACGACGCCGAGCGTCGCGCGGGAGCTCGCCGCGATGCGGCGACCGCTCCTCTGGGGCATCTACGCGATCACGATCCTGACCACCGCCGCGTACATGATCTCCTTCAACTACCTGGCGGCCATGCTCGCCGACATCACCGCGGTCCCGGAGGTCTGGGTCCCCGCGATCCTCGCGCTGTTCGGGGTCGGCGCCTTCGTCGGCCTGTCCATCGGCGGGCGCGTCGCCGACCGGCGTCCCCATCTCGCGCTGCTCGCCGGCGCGGCGGCGATCGTGGTCCTGTCGGTCGTGCTGGCCGTCGTGATGCGGCAGGTCTGGGCGGTGGTGCCCACGGTCTTCCTGATCGGCGTCGCCGCGTTCGTGCTCAACCCCGCCCTCTACGGACGCGTCTTCGCCATCGCGGCGGACGCGCCGACCCTCGCCGGGGCGACCACCGTGTCGGCGTTCCAGCTCGGCATCAGCATCACCCCCGTCGTGGCCGCCGTCTCGCTCACGCGGGGCGCCTCCCTCACGTCGGTCTGCCTGATCGGGGCCGGCCTCGCCGTGGCCGCCGTGCCGTTCATCCTCCTCGATCGGGCACGGCTCCGTCAGGGCAGGTGAGCCCCCGGGGTGTGGCCGAAGGCGCGGCGGAAGACGTCGATGAACGCGCTCGCCGACGACCAGCCGCACCGGTGCGCCACGGTCGTCACCGGGGTCTTCTCGGCCAGCAGGACCAGGGCGTGGTACAGGCGCAACTGGGTGCGCCACTGCGGGAACGTCATGCCGAGGTCGCTCCTGAAGAGCCGTGACAGGGTGCGGTCGCTCGCCCCCACCTGCTTGCCCAGGGCGGCGAGCGTGCGGTCGTCGGCGGGGTCGGCGCGCAGGATGTCGCACAGCGCCTTCAGCCGCGGCGCGGTCGGGGCGGGCAGGTGCACGGGCTGCTGGGGCGAGGCCCGCAACTGGTCGAGCAGGACCGCGCGCAGGCGTCCGCGCTCGGGGCTGTCGTCGTCCGGGGCGCGGGTGTAGGCGAGGATCAGCTCGCGCAGCAGCGGGCCCACGGTCAGCACCGTCGGCGCGTCCAGGCCGAGCGGGTTGTCGCCCGGCGGCAGGCCGACGAAGTGGAGTTCGAGCTCGCCGTGGGCCCGGTGGGCGTGCACGGTGCCGGCGGGCACCCAGATGGCGCGGGTCGCCGGGGCGATCCACGAGCCCGCGTCGGTCGTGATGGCCAGCACCCCGCGCGCGGCGTAGACGATCTGGTGGTCGTCGTGACGGTGCGCGTCGATGGCCGCCCCTGGCGCCAGCCACCGGGCGTGGGTGGGCGCGGTGGGCTGATGGCGGATGTTCGTCATCACATGGCAGGTTATCGGAAGTACGACACCCCGCCTCCGGGCGAGCATGGCGGGGTGCGAAAGGATCCAGCTCCCCAGCCTGGCGACAGGGCGATCGCGCTGCTCTCGGTCGGGCATGCCTGCGTGGACGTCTACCAGGGCGCCGTGGCGGCGCTCGTGCCGTTCTTCGTGGCCGAGCGCGCCTACACCTACGCCGTCGTCTCGGGCGTCGTGCTCGCCGCGTCGCTGCTGTCCTCGGTGGCGCAGCCGGTGTTCGGCCTGCTCACCGACCGGTGGGCGATGCCGTGGCTGCTGCCCGTCAGCACGCTCCTCGGCGGGGTGGGCGTCGCGCTGAGCGGGCTGAGCGGCTCGTACGCGCTGACGCTGGCGTTCGTGGCGGTGTCCGGGATCGGGGTCGCCGCCTACCATCCCGAGTCCGCCCGGGTGGCCCGGATCGCCAGCGGGGGCAGCCACAGCGCGATGGGCTGGTTCTCGCTCGGCGGCAACATCGGCTTCGCCTGCGCGCCGCTCCTGGTCGCGGCCGTGGTCGCCGGCGGCGGGCTGCGGCTCACGCCGCTGCTCGTGCTGCCCGCTCTTGTGGGAGCCGTGCTGTGCCTGCCCGTCCTGCGCGCCCTGGGACGGCCGGCGCGCGGCGGCACCGGCGGCGGGCGCTCCGGAGGGAGCGACGACAGGAGGGCGTTCGCGCGGCTGTCGCTGGCCGTGGTCTGCCGGTCGATCGTGTTCGTGGGGCTGAGCGCGTTCATCTCCTCGTACGTGCCGGAACAGGCCGGCGGCGGGACGGCGGCGGGCACGGCGGCGCTGTTCGTCCTGTACGCGGGCGGAGCGGTGGGCACCGTGCTGGGCGGCAGGCTCGCCGAGCGCTGGGACCGGGTCACCGTCGTGCGGTGGGCGTACCTGGTGACCGTCGCGGCCGTCGCAGGCGCCGTGTTCGTCCCGGGGCCGGCGGTCTACCTGTTCGTGGCGCTGACCTCCGCCGGCCTGTACGTGCCGTTCTCGCTCCAGGTCACGCTGGCCCAGGACTACCTGCCCTCGCGCGTCGGCACGGCCAGCGGGATCACCCTCGGCCTGACGGTCAGCGTCGGGGGGCTCGCCAGCCCGGTCATCGGCGCGGTCGCCGACGCCACCTCGCTGCGCACGGCGCTGGCGCCGCTGGTCGTGCTGCCGTTGCTGGCCTGGCTGCTGTTCCGTACGCTGCCGGAGCCGGCCGTGCGCGAGCCCGTCGCCCGCGGGTGAAGGGCGTCAGCCGGGCACGCGGGCCGGTTCGGGGCGGGCGGCGGCGCGGACGCCCGTCAGGGTCTGCGCGGCGCAGAAGGCGATGCCCGCGAGCAGCGGCACCGTCCAGCCGCCCGACTCCTGCCGCAGCAGGCCGATGAGCAGCGGCCCCAGCGCGGCCAGCACGTAGCCGAACGACTGCGCCACCGCCGACAGCGCCGTGACCGACGCCGGGTCAGGGGCGCGCTGGGTGATGATGAGCAGCGCCAGCGCGAGCGACGCGCCCTGGCCGAGCCCCAGCACGATCATCCACAGCCACGGCACGGTGGTGGGCGCGGCCAGCACGCCCGCGTACCCGGCGACCGTCAGCACCGACGACGCCACCACGTGCGGCACCTGCGACCTGCGCCGCCCCGCGTGGACGGGCACGGTGAAGGTGGCCCCGACCTGGGCCAGGTTGGTGAGGCTCAGCAGGTATCCGGCGTGGTCGGCGGGCAGGCCGGCCTCCTGGAAGATCGTGGGCAGCCAGGCCAGCATGATGTAGAAGGTCAGCGACTGGAGCCCCATGAACGCCGTCACCCACCACGTCGTCCCGCTCCGCAGCAGCGCCGCGAACGGCCTGGCCCGTACGGCCGGGGCCGCGCCTCGACGGTCCACCCCGGACCGGCGGAACGCCTGAGGCAGCCAGAGCAGCGCGGCGGCCAGCGCGGGCACCGCCGCCAGCGCCGACACCTCCCGCCAGCCGTACCCGGTGAGCCGCTCCAGCGGCACCATGAGCGCCGCCCCCGCCCCGGCGCCCACCACCAGGGCCGAGACGTAGACCGACGTCCAGGGCCCCACGCGGTCGGGGAAGTGCTGCTTGACGACGCCGGGCATGGCGACGTTCATGACGGCGATGGCGGTGCCGGCCAGGGCGGCGCCCAGGTAGAGGGCGGGCGCGCCGTCCGCCGCCCGGACGAGCACGCCGACGGCCAGCAGCAGCAGGCCCGCGAGCAGCGTCCGGTCGAGCCCCGTCCGGCGGGCCAGGAACGGGGTCAGCCAGCCGAACAGCCCTAGGCACAGCACCATGACCGTGGTGATCGCGCCGCCCGCCGCGGGCGTGAGCCCGACGTCCGTCATGATCTCGTCGAGGAGGGGGGAGAGGCCGGCGAGGGCCGGGCGGAGGTTGAGCGCGGCCAGCACGAAGCCGGCGTACAGCAGTGCGGATCTCGCCGAGGACATCTGGCAAGGGTACGACCAGGTCACCGGCCGCGGTCAGAGGGGTGCGCGGCTACGCCGCCCTCCGCACGGTCATGGCCGGTAGTCCGCGTCCACGGCCACCGTCACGTCGAGCAGCAGCGGCTCCTCCCGCGCGGCCAGCGCCGGCATGACCTCGTCGAGGGCGGCCGTCAGCTCGGCGTGGGTCTCCACCCGCAGGGACGGGCAGCCCAGCGACCTGGCCAGGCCCCGCACGTCCACCTCGGTGAAGGCCGGCCACGGGACCTTCGCGCCGTGCTGCTCCGCGAGCCGGTCCAGCACCGCGTACCGGCTGTTGGACAGCACCACGAACAGCGCGCCGGCCCGGTAGTGGGCGGCGCTCCACAGCGCGTGCAGGCCGTACAGGGCGGAGCCGTCGCCGGTCACGGCCACCACGGGCCGGCCGGGCAGGGCCATGCGCAGCCCCACGGCCGCCGGCAGCGCGAAGCCCAGGCCGCCCATCGCGGCCGAGACGAACCCGAGAGGGTTGCGGGCGGGCACCAGCCGGTGCAGGTCGGGCCGGGCCGACGGGAGCTCCTCGACGAGCACGGCGTCGGCGGTCAGGCGGCGGGCGAGCTCCCGCAGCACGTGCGCGGAGCGCAGCGGCCGTCCTCCGGCGGGCACCGGCGGCACGGCAAGGCGGGCGGCCTCGGGGAGGCGGTCGGTTCCGGGAAGGCCGTCGGCCTCGGGGAGGCGGGCGGTTCCGGGAAGGCCGTCGGCCTCGGGGAGGCGGCCGGTCTCGGGGAGGGCGCCGGCCTCGGGGAGGGCGGCGGCTCGGGGAAGGCGGGCGGAGAGGAGGGCGGCAAGGTGGGCGCAGGTCGTGGCCGGGTCGGCCAGGCAGGCCAGCTCGACCGGGCTGCGATGCGCCTCCGACGGGTCGTCCGTGACCAGCGCCACCCTCGTGCCCGGCTCCACCAGCGGCCCGGGCGCGTACGCGTACTGCCGGAAGACCGGCGCGCCCACGGCGAGCACCACGTCGTGTCCCGCCAGCGCCGCCCGCAGCCGCGGGCGGTCGGCGGGCAGCACGCCCGCGAACAGCGGATGGTCCTGCGGGAACCCGGCCCGCGCCCCGAACGGCTCCTGCCACACCGGGCACCCGAGCAGCTCGGCGAGCGCGACCAGCGGCTCCCACGCGCGGCACGCCCCCGCGCCCGCCACGACGACCGGCGCCCGCGCCCCGCCCACCAGCTCGGCCAGCGACGCCAGGTCCCCCTCCGGGGCCCCGCCGTCACCGGTGCCCGGACGGGCGGGCGGGCGCAGCACGCGGGCCGGCGCCGCGAGGACCTCCTCCTCGTACGGCGCGTCCCAGTCGTCCATCGGCACCACGACCAGCGCCGGCCCCCGGAACGTGACCGCCTCGTGGGCGGCCCGCGCCACGGCGCCCGGCACGTCCTGGGCCCGGACCGGCTGGTCCACCCACACCGGGTAGTCGCCCGCCAGCCCGGTCAGCCGCCCCGCGAGGAACGGCTCCAGCGCCAGGTGCCGCCGGTCCTGCTGGCCCACCAGGACGACCAGCGGCACCCGGTTGACGCGGGCGGTCGCGATCGCGCCCACCGCGTTGCCGAGCCCGGCCGTGGTGTGCAGCACGGCGAGCGCGGGCGCGTCGTGTCCCATCGCCCACCCGGTGGCCATGCCCACCACGGAGCCCTCGTGCAGCCCCAGCACGAACGTCAGGTCGTCGGGCAGCCCGCCGAGCAGCGCGACCTCGGTGGACCCCGGATTGGCGAAGACCGTGGTCAGCCCGGCCCGCCGCAGAACGTCGAACGTCGTCTCCCGTACGCTCACTGTGTCCCCTTCGCCCGCCGGATCCCCAGTGTCGCCCGCGACCCCGGCGAGAGCCCGGTCGGCACGCCGAGGAGCCGCGGGTCGTCAGCGGGCGGCTTTGCGGGCGGTGAAGCGTTCGATCATGCCGAGCTTGAACCGGTCGTGCCGCTCCACGGTGTACCCGAGGGCGGTGACCTGCGGCAGCGGCCGGCGGCGGAAGTGCTCGCCCTGCAACGGGACGCTCACCAGGTCCGCCGCCGCCTGCAGCGCCCGGACCGGCCAGGAGGACGACGCGACGTGGTCGGCCAGCAGGAGCAGGCCGCCCGGCCGCAGCACGCGGTCCATCTCGGCGAGCGCCCGCGACTCGTCGGGGATCGCGCACAGCGCGAACGTGCAGACCACCGTGTCGAAACTGGCTTCGGGGTACGGCAGCGCTTGCGCGTCGGCCTGCCGGAGGTCGGCCGGCACGCCGAGCGAGCGGGCGCGGCGCCTGGCCACCGCGAGCATCGCCTCGCTCCACTCCACGCCGGTCAGCCGCACGTCGCCGGGGTAGTGCGCGAGGTTCAGGCCGGTGCCGATCGCGACCTCCAGCACCTCACCCGAAGCCTGGCGGCAGAGCCACTCGCGGGTGTCGCCGAAGAAGCGGCGCTCGGCGAACGCCATCTGCCGGTCATAGGTCACGGCCTGGCGGTCCCAGTAGGTGCGCAACCGGAGGTCACGTCCCTCGGAGTCGGCCACCGCATCACCAGCCCTTCTCCCGGTTCTGCGACCGACCCTACCCACCGGGATCACCGTGCGCGCGCGGTCACAGGGTGATCGCGTCCGGCCCGAACAGCGCCTTGATGTCGGCCGCGAACGACGTCTCGGCGTTGACCGGGAACTCCGGGACGGCGAGCATGATCGTCTTGCCGGTCAGCCGCCGTAGGTTGATCCGCAACGGCACGCTGCCCTCGTGCATCTTCAGCACGTTGCGCAGCTCCTCGACCAGCCTCTCGTTGAGGCGCTCCTCGCGGATCTGGATGGTCACCGGGTGCCCGGAGTCGCTGGTCACGCTGGAGATGTCGATCGTGGTCAGGTCCTGGGCGAAGACCGAGATGGCGCCGTCGCGGTTGTTGATCTGTCCGCCCACCGACGCCACGAGGTCCTCGCGCAGGTACGGCGCGTACAGCTCGTAGGTCTTGGGGAAGAACAGGCACTCCACCGCGGCGTCCATGTCCTCGACCGTGGCGATCGCCCACATGTTGCCGGCCTTGTTGACCCGCTTGTCGACCTTGGTGATCAGCCCGCACACGCGCACGTCGCCGCGGTCGTCCCGGCCGCTCTCCAGCAGGTCGGCGATCGTGGTGTCGCGGTTGCGCGCGAGGAGCCGCTCGGTGCCGGCCAGGGGGTGGTCGGAGACGTACAGGCCGAGCATCTCCCGTTCGAAGTCGAGCTGGGTCTTCTTGTCCCACGCCAGGTCGGGGATGGCGATGGTGAAGCTCTGGTCGTCGCCCGCGTCGGACAGGCCGCCGAACAGGGAGTCCTGGCCGTGGGCCTCGTTCTTCTTGATGTCGATGACCGAGTCCACCGCCTGCTCGTGGATCATGAGCAGGCCCTTGCGCGGGTGCTCGAGCGAGTCGAAGGCGCCCGCCTTGATCAGCGACTCGATGACGCGCTTGTTGCACACCACCAGCGGCACCTTGTCGAGGAAGTCGTTGAAGTCGCTGTAGGCGTCCTTGTCCTTGCGGGCCTTGACGATGCCCTCGACGACGTTCTCGCCGACGTTGCGCACCGCGCCCATCCCGAAGCGGACCTTGTCGTCGCCGACGGCGACGAAGTCGAGCTGGGAGTCGTTGACGTCGGGCGGCAGGACCTGGATGCCCATCTTGCGGCACTCGGCCAGGTAGACGGCGGCCTTGTCCTTGTCGTCGCCGACGCTGGTCAGCAGGGCGGCCATGTACTCGGCCGGGTAGTTGGCCTTCAGGTAGGCGGTCCAGTAGGCGACCAGTCCGTATCCGGCGGTGTGGGACTTGTTGAAGGCGTAACCGGAGAACGGCAGCATGACGTCCCACAGCGCCTGGATCGACTCGTCGGAGTAGCCGTTGCCGCGCATGCCGGCCTGGAAGTTCACGAACTCCTTGGCCAGGATCTCGGGCTTCTTCTTGCCCATGGCGCGGCGCAACAGGTCGGCGCCGCCGAGGGTGTAGCCGGCCAGCTCCCGGGCGACGGCCATGATCTGCTCTTGGTAGACCAGCAGGTGGAAGGTCGGGCCCAGGATGGGTTCGAGCGCTTCCTTCAGCTCGGGGTGGATGGGCTCGATGTCCTGGCGGGCGTTCTTGCGGTGCGCGTAGTTGGTGTGGGCGTTGGCGGCCATCGGGCCCGGCCGGTACAGGGCGAGCACGGCGGCGATGTCCTCGAACCGGGTCGGCTCCATCAGCTTGAGGAGCTGGCGCATGGGGCCGCCGTCGAGCTGGAAGACGCCGAGGGTGTCGCCGCGGGCCAGCAGCTTGTAGGTGGTCTCGTCGTCCAGCGGGATGGTGAGCGTGTCGAGCCGGACGCCCCGGTTCTGTTCGATGATCTTGATGGCGTGGTCGATGATGCCCAGGTTCCGCAGGCCCAGGAAGTCCATCTTGACCAGGCCCATCTCCTCGCAGGAGGGATAGTCGAACCCGGTGATGACCACGCCGTCCTTGTCCCGCATGTGCATGGGGATCAGGTCCAGCAGCGGATGCGAGGACAGGATGACCGCGGCGGCGTGGACGCCGGTGCCGCGGATCAGGCCCTCGATGCCGCGGCCGGTGTCGATCACCTTCTTGACGTCCGCGTCGTTGTCGTAGAGCGTTCGGATCTCCACGCCTTCGACGTAGCGGGGGTGGTCCTTGTCGAACAGCTTGGCCAGCGGGACGCCCTTGCCCATGACGTCCGGCGGCATCGCCTTGGTGATCTTGTCGCCGACGACGAACGGGTAGCCGAGGATGCGGGCGGCGTCCTTGACGGCGGCCTTGGCCTTGATCGTGCCGAAGGTGTTGACCTGGGCGGTCATCTCCTTGCCGTACTTGTCGGTGACGTAGGCCACCATGCGGTCGCGCTGGCGGTCGTCGAAGTCGAGGTCGACGTCCGGCGGGTTGATCCGCTCGGGGTTGAGGAAGCGCTCGAACAGCAGGCCGTGCTCCAGCGGGTCGAGCTCGGTGATGCGGGTGGCGTAGGCGACGATCGAGCCGGTGGCCGATCCTCGGCCGGGCCCGACCGGGATGCCGTTCTCCCGGGCGTAGCGGCAGATGTCGGCGACCACGAGGAAGTACGAGCTGAACCCCATGGGGCCGATGACCTTCATCTCGGTCTCGTAGCGCTCCTGCACCTCCTCGGGCACCGGCGTGCCGTAGCGCAGCTCCAGGCCGCGCTCGACCTCCTTGCGCAGCCACGACTCCTGGGTCTCGCCCTCGGGGACGTCGGGGAACTGCGGCATGCGGTCCACGTAGGTGAACACGTCGCTGTAGTCGCCGACCATCTCGGCGACCAGGAGGGTGTTGTCACACGCCTGGGGCAGCTCGGAGAACAGCTCCCGCATCTCCGCGGCGCTCTTGAGGTAGTAGCCCGAGCCGTTGAACCGGAACCGGTTGGGGTCGTCCTTGTTCTTGCCGACGCCCACGCACAGCAGGCTGTCGTGGGCGTCGGCCTGGTCCTCGGTCACGTAGTGGCTGTCGTTGGTGACCAGCAGCGGGATGTCGAGCTGCTTGGCCAGGCGCAGCAGGTCCTCCCGGACCTCCCGCTCGATGTCGATGCCGTGGTCCATCAACTCCAGGAAGTAGTTCTCCTTGCCGAACATGTCCTGGTAGGCCGAGGCGACCTTGACGGCCTCGTCGTACTGGCCGAGCCGCAGCCGGGTCTGCACGGCACCGGACGGGCAACCGGTGGTGGCGATGATCCCCGAGGCGTACTGAGAGATCAGGTCCATGTCCATGCGCGGCTTGCTGTAGTAGCCCTCGAACGAGGCGAGCGACGAGAGCCGGAACAGGTTGCGCAGCCCGTCGGCGTCCTTGGCCCACATGGTCATGTGGGTGAAGCGGCCGCCGCCGGAGACGTCCTTGCCGCCCTCGCCGTCCGCCACGCCGGTCTCGGCCCGCGACCCCCAGAAGACCGGCTTCTTGTGGAAACGGTTCTCCGGCGCGACATAGGCCTCGATGCCGATGATCGGCTTGACGCCGCCGCCCTTGGCGACCTTGTGGAACTCGTAGGCGCCGAACATGTTGCCGTGGTCCGACATCGCGATCGCCGGCATCCCGAGCCGCTCCGCCTCGCCGAACAGCGGCGACATCTTGGCCGCTCCGTCCAGCATGCTGTACTCGGTGTGTACGTGGAGATGCACGAACGAATCGCTCACCTGTGCCCCTTACCTCGCGCCCCGGCCGACTGAGGGACGAGCCTATTCCGTCTCGGCCCCCGGCACGCCCGGCCGACACGGCGGCGGCTGTTCACGGCAGGCCGCGAGCAGCACGCGGGGCACGGAGCGCGAGCGTCGTACGGCGAGCGAGGTCCGCAGGGTGAGGGTGCGGTCGCGCAGGCGGCGGAAGACCACCCGCGGAGCGCTCGTCATCGCGGCATTGGCCGCGTAGACGACCGTCCAGGTGGGGGCGCCCGCCCCGACGGCGGCCAGAGTGTCGTGCAGCGTGCCGCCCGCCGATGCCGTGACGGGCTCGAAGCCGGCCTCGTGGCAGGCGTTCACCACCAGATCGACCAGGGCCGGGTTGGTGCGGCGGTCGGTGAGGCGCAGCGGCAGACCGGCGAGGTCCGGCAGGGCCGGCTGGTCCCCTGCGGCGAGGGGGTGGCGGGCGGGCAGCGCGATGAGCAGTTCCTCTTCCCAGAGCGGGATCAACCGCAGTTCGGGGCTGTCGTCCGGCACGGCGGCGCGGACGAAGGCCGCGTCCAGGCGGTCGCCGGCGAGCTGGGCGAGCCGCTCCTTGACGGGCAGGGAGACGAGCTCGACCCGTACGCCGGGCGCGTGGCGTTCGTAGGCGTCCAGGATGCGGTCGAGCCTGGGGCCGAGGCCGGACACGGTGCCGAGCCGCAACACACCGGTCCGCCCCTCGGCCAGCTCGGCGACGGAGGCTCGCGCCTCCTCCTCGGCGGCGAGCATCCTGCGGGCGCCCGGCAGGAACAGCTCGCCGGCGGCGGTGAGCCGGACATGCCGGGGCGAACGGTCGAACAGCTCGACCCTCAGCTCCCGCTCCAGGCGTCTGATGTGCTGGCTCACCGCGGGCTGGCCGAGCAGGAGGCGTTCGGCCGCCCGGCCGAAGTGCAGCTCCTCGGCCACGGCCACGAAACAGCGAACCTGACGAAGCTCCACGGGCCCGAGCATAAGTGACGATCAGCATCACTGATCGCAGCAGGTCCGGACTGCGTCTGGTTCCCGGCGGGCGCTGCCGCTTGACTGGTGGTGCGCAAGCGAGAAAGCGACAAAGGAGACAAATCATGCCCGCTGTCACCATCCAGCAGCTCCCCAAGGACCCCGAGCTCAAGCGGGACCTGGTCAACCGGATCACCGACGCCTTCGTGGACGCCTACAAGATCCCGGCGGACGCCGTGCACATCTGGATCCAGGACTACCCGGCCGACGGCTACGCCGTGGGCGGCACGCTCGTCGCCGACAGGTGACGACCCGGCCAGGCCCGGCGTGGCACCGCCCGCGCCACGCCGGGCGCCGGCTCTAGCGCAGTGGGACGATCGGGCCCAGCGCCTCGATCAGCGAGGACGGCAGCGGGATCACGGCGGAATCGCCGGTCGACACCGTGACGTAGACGACGCAGCCCGTGCACGTCAGCCTCCCGTCGCGCCGGAAGGCGAAGTCCAAGGTGAAGCTTCTGCCTCCGACGCGGGCGGTGCTGATCAGCACCTCGGATCGCTCGCCGCCCTCGATGCCCTCCTTCCAGTCGAGTTCGGCGTGGGCGACCCGCACGTCGAAACCCAGGTCGGGCCACCTGCTGTACGGCAGGCCGCGGTGGACGAAGAAGCCGGTCACCGCCTCGTCGACATAGGCCAGGTACCACATGTTGAACATGACGCCCTGACCGTCGATCTCGTAGAAGCGGGGCGTGAACGGCTGGGCGAAGACCTGATCGAGGTCGGCCGGGGGCGCGCTCTGGTCCATGGAGGCCTTTCTCGGGGCCGGCGGCCGCGACGGCCGCCGGCGGGTGGGTCGATCGCCGGCGGGTGGGTCGATCGCAAGGTCATGGAGGCTCGGCGATCAGCGTAGGCGGTAGCGCTCCGTGGCCTCGCGGGTGGCCCGGATGGCGGCGTCAGCCGTGTCGTACGTGCGCTGGGCGAGCCCGACGAACACGCAGTCCACGATCAGGAGCTGGCTGATGCGGCTGGCCAGCGCCCCCGGCCGGAAGGCGGTCTCGCGGCCCGCCGACACCATCGTGTGGTGCGCCAGGCCCGCCAGCGTCGAACGCGGGTTGTTGGTGATGCCGACGACCATGGCGCCGGCCTCGGCCGCCGTGCGGGCCGGGACGAGCACGTCCGGCGTCTCGCCGCTGCAGCTGATGGCGACCGCCACGTCGCCCTCCCGGAGCAGCGCGGCGCTGGTCAGCGCCAGGTGGGCGTCCGCGAACGGGTGGCTCGACAGGCCGATCCGCAGCAGCTTCTGCGACATGTCCGCCGCCACCAGGCCCGACGCGCCGACCCCGTAGACGTCCACGCGGCGGGCGGCGGCGATGGCCGTGACCACCTCGCCGAGCTGCTCGGGGTCGAGCTGCGCGGCCGTGTCCGCCAGCGCCTCCGACTCGGCCCGCGCCACCTTGGCGATCACGTCGGTGAGCGGGTCCTCGGGGCCGAGGTCGCCCGGCACGAGGCGTTCGGGCTCCTTGGCGACCGCCACGGCCGCCGCCAGCGCGAACCGCAGCTGGGAGTAGCCGCTGTAGCCGAGGACCCGGGCCGTGCGGACGATCGTCGCCTCGCTCGTGCCGGACACCGCGCTGAACTCGGTGATCGTGCTGCGCACCACCAGCTCGGGGTCGTCGAGGATGACGCGCGCGATGGCCCGCGCCGCCGGGGTGAGGGAGGGCAGCACGGCGCGGACGGCGGCGGCGGGGTTGGCGGGCTCGGGGGGCGGGGCGTGCGTCATCGGGTCAGCCATTCGGCCGCCGCGCGCGCCGACACGCGGGAGATGCCGTGCGTGGCGACGTGCGCCGCGCCCTGGGGCGGCCCGGCGATGCCAGTGTCCACCACGATCGTGTCCGGCCGCGCCCGTACGGCCTGCTCCACCCGTTCGCGCACCCACGGGTGCCGGGCGGCGTCGTGGACGGCGAGCACGACGGGCCGCTCGTCGAACGGCGGCAGCTCGCCCCCGTCGGTCATGCGCACCCGCTCGGTCCCCGGCAGCAGCTCGGCCAGCGCCGCCGTGAGGCCCGTCGGCATGGACGGGTCCACGGCCTGGCTGAGCCGCGTGTTGACCTCCACGACGAGCGGCGGGCGGGTGAGCCGGGCCGTGCCGGTCGTGGTCAGGGCGGCCCTGGCCGCCTCCAGGCCCACGCCGGGGTCGGCGTCGGCGACGGCCTTGTCGCGGGCCGCCGCCTGCCCGGCGTACCAGCGGGAGACCGCGCGCACCCGGGACGCCGCCTCGGCCAGGCGCTCCTCCGGCAGGACACCGTCCTGGACCGCCGCCACGACGGCCGAACGCAGCTCCGCCAGGCCCTCCTCGGTGACCAGACCGGCGCAGACGGCGTCGGCCCCGGCGGCGAGCGCGCGCACCGCGATCTCGCCGGGGGAGTGCAGCGCGGCGACCGCCCGCATCTCGATGGCGTCGGTGACGAGCATGCCGTCGAAGCCGAGCTCGTCCCTGAGGAGCTCGGTCAGGATGGTGCGGCTGAGCGTCGCGGGCGCGCCGGGGTCCAGGGCGGGGACGAGCAGGTGACCGCTCATGATCGACTGGACGCCGGCCTCGACGGCGGCGCGGAACGGCGGCAGGTCGCGCTCCGCCAGCGCCTCCCGCGAGACGTGCACGGTGGGCAGGGCGAGGTGCGAGTCGGTGACGGTGTCGCCGTGCCCGGGGAAGTGCTTGGCGCAGGCCGCGACCCCGGCCCCCTGCACGCCCCGCACGTACGCGGCCGTGTGGCGGGCCACCAGATCCGGCTCGGGGCCGAACGAGCGGACGCCGATGACCGGGTTGGCCGGGTTGGCGTTGACATCGGCCGACGGCGCGTAGTCGAGCGTGATGTCGGCCTCGGCCAGCATCCGGCCGATCTGGCGGCCGACCCGTTCGGTCAGCTCCACGTCGTCCACGACGCCGAGGGCGCGGTTGCCGGGGAAGGAGCTGCCCCGCTCGACCTCCAGCCGGGTGACCGCGCCGCCCTCCTCGTCCACGGCCACGACGACGGCCGGGTTCTCGGCGCGCAGGCGGCGCACCACCTCGGCGTCCGGCCGGTTGCGGGCGAACAGCACTACGCCGCCCAGGCCCTCGCCCAGCGCCCGGCGCATCCAGTCGGGCACCTCCACGCCGTCGTAGCCGGGTTGCAGCACGGCGGACGCGAGCCCGTACAGGTCAGTGGTCATGGGACCTCCTTCGCCGGTCCCGTGACCAGGCGGCTGTGGGGGACGATGATGTCACCGGTGACGCCGGGGCAGGCGTGCGCGGCATTTTCCTTCACGATTATTGAACTGAAGGTAATTTTCTGTCATCGTCGCCCTCGACACAACCGCTTCCGAGAGGCCACCCCCCATGCCGAGCAGAAGGACAGTCCTCAAAGGTCTCGCCCTCGCCGCCGCCGCGTCCGCGGTGCCACTGCCCGCCTACGCCGACCCGACCACCAGCCCCACCTCCGAGGGGGCCGCTTACGTCCCGCCGCTGCACCAGATGCGCGGCATGTGGATCGCGTCGGTGGCCAACATCAACTGGCCCTCGAAGCAGGGGCTGTCCGCCGACGAGCAGAAGGCCGAGTTCATCGCCTGGGCCGACCTGGCCGTGCAGCGCAAGCTGAACTCGCTGTTCGTGCAGATCAGGCCCACCGCCGACGCGTTCTGGCCGTCGCCGTTCGAGCCGTGGTCGCACTGGCTGACCGGCGTGCAGGGGCAGGACCCCGGCTACGACCCGCTCGGCTTCGCCGTGGCCGAGGCGCACAAGCGCGGCCTGGCCTTCCACGCGTGGTTCAACCCGTACCGGGTGTCGATGCAGACCGACCCGGCCAAGCTGCACCCGGACCACCCCGGCCGCAAGCACCCCGACTGGATCCTGCCGTTCGGCGGCAAGCTCTACTACAACCCCGGCCTGCCGGAGGTCCGCAAGTTCTGCCAGGACGCCATGCTCGACGCGCTCACCCGCTACGACATCGACGGCCTGCACTTCGACGACTACTTCTACCCGACCAACACCACGGCCTTCGACGACAGCGCCGCCTTCGCGCAGTACGGCGCCGGCTTCCCCGACCTGGCCACCTGGCGGCGGCACAACGTCGACCTCATGGTCTCGGAGATGCAGCAGCGCGTCCGCGAGGCCAAGCCGGACGTCGCCTGGGGCATCAGCCCGTCGGGCATCTGGCGCAACAAGGCCAGCGACCCGCTCGGCTCCGACACCAGCGGCGGGCAGTCCTACGACGGCCTGCACGCCGACACCCGCGGCTGGGTGAAGAAGGGCTGGCTGGACTACATCGCCCCGCAGCTCTACTGGTACATGGGCCAGCCGCCCGCCGACTACTCCAAGCTCGTCCCGTGGTGGGCCGACGTGGCGAACGGCACGAACACGCTGCTGTGGATCGGCCAGGCCGCCTACAAGGCCGGCGACCCGGCGCAGGTGGCCGACTGGCAGGACCCGGCGGAGCTGTCCGACCACCTCACGCTCAACCGCGCGCACCCGCAGGTGTCCGGCGACATCTGGTACAACGCCAACGACGTGCGCGTCGACCGCATCGGCTCGATCAGCACGGCGGTCAGCAACCACTACACCCGCCCCGCGCTCGCCCCGGTCGTGCCGCGCCTGGCCGGCGGGGAGCCGCCGCACCGCCCCGTGCTCGCCTACGCGCTGCGCCGCTCCGGCGGCGTCGAGGTGCGCGCGGTCGCGACCGGCCGCGACGAGCCGTTCCTGTTCGCGATCTTCCGCTTCTCCGGGCGGCCGGGCCAGGGGGCGTTCGACGACGCCCGCAACCTCGTCGCCGTCGTGCCCGGCGACCGGCAGGTGCGCTGGCTCGACCCCGAGGGCAAGCGCGGGGACCACTACCACGTGGTGGCCGTGGACCGGGTCAACCGGACCAGCAAGCCGAGCAACGGCTTCGTGGTGCTCTGACGGAAGGGGGAACGCGATGCGGGTTCTGGGCCTCATCTCCGGCACCTCGCACGACGGCATCGACAGCGCCGTCGTGGACTGGTCGCTGAGCGACGGCGTCCTCACCGGCGTGGTCGAGCACACCGGTGAGGAGCCGTACGAGGCCGCTCTGAGGGCCCGCATCGTGGCCGCCCTGCCGCCGAACCGGGTGGACATGGGCGAGGTGTGCGCGCTCGACACCCTCATCGGCCAGGCGTTCGCCGAGGCGGCGGCGCGCGCGCCGCGGGCCGAGCTGATCTGCTCGCACGGCCAGACGCTCTTCCACTGGGTGGAGGACGGCCGGGTCAGGGGCACGCTCCAGCTCGGCCAGCCCGCCTGGATCGCCGAGCGCACCGGCCTGCCGGTCGTCTCGGACGTGCGGGCCCGCGACGTCGCGGCCGGCGGGCAGGGCGCGCCGCTCGTGTCGTACCTGGACCTGCTGCTCATGGCCGGGCTGCCGGGCCGCTCCGGCGCGCTCAACCTGGGCGGCATCGCCAACCTGACCGTGCGCGAGCCCGCGATCGCCTACGACACCGGGCCGGCGTGCGCGCTCATCGACGCCGCCGCCCCGCCGTACGACGAGGACGGGGCGCTCGGCGCGGCCGGCGCCGTGGACGAGGCGCTGCTGGCGGAGCTGCTGGCCGAGCCGTACTACGCCAAGGAACCGCCGAAGTCCACCGGTAAAGAGTTGTTCGCGCCGGGCTACGTCAAGGCGGACCTGCCGCTGCCCGACCTGGTGGCCACGCTGACGGCGCTGACCGCCGAGACCGTGGCCGCCGAGATCCGCCGGCACCGGCTGGACACGGTGATCGTGTCGGGCGGCGGCGTCCGCAACCCCACGCTCATGGGCATGCTGCGCGCCCGCGTGCCGGACACCCGGCTGCTCACCAGCGACGAGCTCGGCGTTCCCGCCGGCGCGAAGGAGGCGATCGCCTTCTCGCTGTTCGGCTGGCTGACCGCGCACGGCCTGCCCGCCACCGTGCCGAGCTGCACCGGCGCCACGGGGGCGCGGGTGCTGGGCACGCTGACGCCGGGCTCCGATCCGCTGGCGCTGCCGGCGCCTCTCACCGAGGCGCCGGTGACGATCCGCTTCGCCTGATCACGAGGCCCGGCGGCCCGCCGCGGACGGCTGGTCGGCCGGGGTGCCCGTGCGCTGGGGCGGCACCACGGGGGTCGGCCGGACCAGGCCCAGCGCGACCACCTCGTTGGCCAGCCGGGTGCGCCGGTTGGTGCCCTCCGGGATGCGGAACTTCTGGTACAGCCGCAGCAGGTGCTGCTTGACCGCGGCCTCCGTCACGACCAGGTCGTCGGCGATCTCACGCGCCGTCGCCGGGGCCACGAACGCCTCGTCGGACAGCGCCGGCCGGCAGAGCGAGGTCAGGACGTCCACCTCGCGCCTGGTCAGCTCCGGCGCCGCAGCCCTGCGCAGCTCGACCTCCGGGGTGAACTCCTCGCGGGGGACACCGCCGATGCGGCCGCGCGCCGCGCCGAAGGAGACGACGTCGCCGTCGTCCAGGACCCTCCGGGCGATCGGCCTGCCATTCACCCGCGTGCCGTTGCGGGACAGGCCCAGGTCAACGACGTACAGGTAGGGTCCTCGCCTGACGAACTCGGCATGGAGCCGAGACACGCTGGGGTCGGTCAGCCGGATGTCGACACCGCGGCCCCTCCCGACCGTCGTGATCTCGGGGCGCAACGGGACCACCTCGCCGGTGTCCTCGATGCGTATGAACGGCCCCTCCACGGCAGTTCCTCCCCAGGTAGCCCGCCGTAACTCTTACTACAGCTCCGGCTTACCCAAACGAGGGGATGGGGAATCGCCTTTGCCATAAGGAGAATGACACGTGAAATTGGTCTGGACCTTCGCGGACGGTTTTGCCTGCTCACGGGTAGACTTCCACCGAAGATAACCGGAGGAAACACTCATGGCGGACAAGCCCACGAAAGGCCTGGCCGACGTCGTAGCAGCGTCCACGGCGCTGAGCGACATCGACGGTAAGGCCGGTCGCCTGTTCTACCGGGGATACGACATCCACGACCTGGCAGGCAGAGCGACGTTCGAAGAGACCGCCCATCTGCTCCAGCGGGGCAAGCTGCCCACCCGGGAGGAGCTCGACGCCTTCGGGGAAGAGCTGGCGCGTGGCCGCGAGCTCGGCGCGCTCGCCGCGGCGAACATCGCCGAGATCGCCGAGAAGCAGAAACCGATGGAGGCCCTGCGCAGCCTCGTCTCGCTGTCCGCCGCGGACGATCCCGACCGTGACTCGATCGCCCCGGACGCCAACCTGCGCAAGGCCGCCCGCCTGACCGCGCAGCAGCCGCTGCTCGTGGCCGGCTACCACGCGGCCCGGACCGGGGGCACCCCGCCGGAGCCGAACCCGGAGCTGAGCATCGCGGGCAACTTCCTGCTGCAGGTCACGGGCCGCGAGCCGGGGGCGCGCGAGGTGGAGATCTTCGACACCTGCCTGGTGCTGCACGCCGACCACACGATGAACGCCTCGACGTTCGCCGCCCGGGTCTGCGCCGCCACGCTGTCCGACATGCACTCCGCGATCGTCGCCGCCATCGGCACGCTCAAGGGGCCGCTGCACGGCGGCGCGAACGAGCAGGTCATGAAGACCCTGGAGTCGCTGTCGCCGGACGACGTGGCGCGCTCGGTCAGGGAGAAGCTGGCCGCGCACGAGAAGATCATGGGCTTCGGCCACCGGGTCTACAAGACGGAGGACCCGCGGGCCACGCACCTGCGCCGCATGTCGCAGGAGCTGGCGGAGGCGTCGGGCGACGACACGTACTACCGGATGTCCAAGGAGATGGAGGAGGTCGTCCTCGAGGAGAAGGGCCTCTACCCGAACGTCGACTTCTACGCCGCGACGGTCTACCACTACCTCGGCATCCCCACGGACCTGTTCACGCCGGTCTTCTCGATCAGCCGCATGGCGGGCTGGACGGCCCACGTGATCGAGCAGCACGCCGACAACCGCCTGATCCGTCCCGACAGCGAGTACATCGGAGAGCGGGACCAGAAGTGGAAGCCGATCGAGGAAAGGTGACTCCGTCGGATGAGAGTTGGGGGCCGTACCCGCTGATCCTGGCGGGTGCGGTCGCGGCCGTCGCCGTGACCCTGCTGGTGGACCCGCGGTGGGGCGGGTTCGCGCTGGGCGGCGCGGTGATGGTGGCCGCCGCCCTGCGCTTCGCGGGGTACGGCGGCATGCTCGCCGTGCGCAGCAAGAAGACGGATGTCGTGACGCTGGGCGTGTTCGGCTTCGTGCTCGTGCTGACCTCCCTGTTGCTGGGAAACAACGAGCTCAAAGCCCTCATCATGTCCCTTTTCGCACGCTGACTCGGCGGTCCGATAGCCTCGACGCATCAATTCATTGAAGGGGAACCATTCGCATGCCCAAGATCAAGGTGGAGGGTCCGGTCGTCGAGCTTGACGGCGACGAGATGACCAGGATCATCTGGCAGTTCATCAAGGAACAGCTGATCCTTCCCTACCTCGACGTCGACCTGAAGTACTACGACCTCGGCATCGAGCACCGCGACGCCACGGACGACCAGGTCACGATCGACGCCGCCAACGCCATCAAGCAGTACGGCGTGGGCGTGAAGTGCGCCACGATCACCCCCGACGAGGCGCGGGTGGAGGAGTTCGGCCTGAAGAAGATGTGGCGGTCGCCGAACGGCACGATCCGCAACATCCTCGGCGGCGTCATCTTCCGCGAGCCGATCATCATGTCGAACGTGCCGCGCCTGGTGCCGGGCTGGACCAAGCCCATCGTGGTCGGCCGTCACGCGTTCGGCGACCAGTACCGCGCGACCGACCTGAAGATCCCCGGCGAGGGCTCGCTGACCCTGACGTTCACCCCGAAGGACGGCTCGGAGCCGATCGAGCTGGACGTCTACGACTTCCCCGGCCCGGGTGTCGCCCTGGCCATGTACAACCTGGACGAGTCGATCCGCGACTTCGCGCGCGCGTCCATGCGGTACGGCCTGGCCCGCAACTACCCGGTCTACCTGTCGACGAAGAACACGATCCTCAAGGCATACGACGGCCGCTTCAAGGACATCTTCGCCGAGGTCTACGAGAACGAGTTCAAGGCCGACTTCGAGAAGGCCGGCCTGACCTACGAGCACCGCCTGATCGACGACATGGTCGCCGCGGCCCTGAAGTGGGAGGGCGGCTACGTCTGGGCGGCCAAGAACTACGACGGCGACGTCCAGTCCGACACGGTCGCGCAGGGCTTCGGCTCGCTCGGCCTGATGACCTCGGTCCTGATGACGCCCGACGGCCGCACCGTCGAGGCCGAGGCCGCCCACGGCACGGTGACCCGGCACTACCGCCAGCACCAGCAGGGCAAGCCGACCTCCACCAACCCGATCGCCTCGATCTTCGCGTGGACGCGCGGCCTGGCCCACCGCGGCAAGCTCGACAACACCCCCGCGGTGACCGAGTTCGCCAACACGCTGGAGCAGGTCTGCGTCGAGACCGTCGAGAGCGGTCAGATGACCAAGGACCTCGCGCTGCTGGTCGGCGGCGACGCCGAGTGGCTCACCACCCAGGACTTCCTGGCCGCGCTGGACGAGAACCTCAAGAAGAAGATGGCTTGATCGTCCCGTTCGTGGAAGGGCCGCCTCAGGGCGGCCCTTTTCGCTGTTCCGGGCCATCTCTTGGGACTCCGGCGGGCGTGGCGTAGTTGATCACCGGGGTAGGAGCCTGCCAAAGGAGTCGTACCTGTCTCGGGGGGTTCGGATGCGACTGCGTGTCTCGATCGGGGTGGGCCTGGCCGCGGTGGTCGTGCTCGCCGGCTGCGGCAGTGAGCCCGCGCCCAAGTCCGGCACCGGCAAGGCCGACACGGCGGCCCAGACCAAGCAGACCCGGGCGGCCAAGCTCGCGGCCGCGGCCAAGGTCAAGGCCAACGAGCTCGGCCAGGTGCCGGTGCTCATGTTCCACCGGGTGATCAGGAACCCGACGACCACCGACGACCGGACTCCCGAGCAGTTCCGCTCCGACCTCGAACGGCTGGCCAAGGACGGCTACGTGCCGGTCACCGCGGCCGAGTACGTCACCGGCAAGATGGACATCCCCGCGGGCACGCACCCGGTCGTGCTCACCTTCGACGACTCCTCGCCGTCGCAGCTCACCCTGGACGAGGTGGGCGTGCCCAAGGCGGAGACGGCGGTCGCCATCCTGCGCGAGGTGGCGGCCAGGCACCCCGGGTTCCGGCCGGTCGCGACGTTCTACGTGACGCGCGACATGTTCGGCAAGACGACGCCGGAGGAGCAGGCGCAGACGCTGCTGTGGCTCAAGCAGAACGGCTTCGACATCGGCAACCACACGCGCGACCACGTCAACCTGCGCGGCAAGTCGAAGAAGGAGGTCGAGGAGCAGATCGGCTCGATCGCCCAGCAGATCGGCGCCCTCACCAACGTCAAGCCGGTCACGCTGGCCCTGCCGTACGGCAACCAGCCGAGCCACAAGGAGTGGGCCGCCCGGGGCAAGCTCGGCAACGTCTCCTACGACCACAGCGGCGTCTTCCTGGCCGGCTACACGCCGGCGGCGTCGCCGTTCAGCCGCTCGTTCGACCCGCTCGGCATCCCGCGCATCAGGGCCATGGACAAGAAGGGCGACTGCGCCCAGTTCTGCTCCACCGCGTGGCTGGACTGGCTGAAGAACAACCCGGACATGCGCTACACCTCGGACGGCGACGTGACGACGGTGGCGTTCCCCAAGTTCAAGGACCCGTTCCTGCGCACCACGTACAAGACCCGCGCCCTGCAGTACTGACGCCCCCGGCTCCCGCTAGCGGACGCGGCCCACGACGAGCCGCGTGCGGTCGGGCACGGCGGTGGCCGCGGAGTCGGGCGGGGGCAGGTCGAAGCCCAGCGGGGTCGCGCTCCCGTCGGCCAGGCCGAGCAGGTGGTACGCGAGCTCGTGGTGCGGGCCGCGCGCCTCGGCGACCAGCGCGTCCTCGCCCTCCCAGCGCACGAGGCGGTCGACGCGCCATCCGGCGGGCAGCCGCGGCACGACGGTGCGCAGCGGCCGCCCCGCGCGCGTCCCCGTCAGGACGACGCCCCGGAACACCGGGCCGGCCGGGGTGAGCTCGGTGGCGACCGTGGCCAGGGTCTCGCCGGAGGGGGCGGGCACGGCCGCCGGGGCCAGGCCGCCGGGCAGCGCGGCGCGGCTGACGAGCGTGCCCTCCGGCGAGCGGACGACGTACGAGCCGGAGGTGACGTGCCCGGGGATGCGGCCGGTCCGCTCGGCGGTCACCAGGGCCAGGCCGCGGCCGGTCCAGCCGAGGGCCCGCTCGCCGCGCGGCAGGCGCGTCACCCGGCCGCGCGCCACGTCTACCACGAGGAGGGGGCCGGGGACGACCTGGTCCGCGTCCACGTCGATCCGCTCGTCCGCGACGAGCAGGTGCCGGCCGTCGAGGGAGAACAGCGGCGCCTGGCCGCCGGCGCCCGGGTCCTGCGGCTGGGGGAGGCTCCGGGGCAGGAACGTGGTCGCGCCCTCGGCCAGGTCCACGACGGCGTACCGCCGCTTCTTCTGATGCCAGTAGGCGGCGCGCGTGCCGTCGCGGCTCAGGGCGAGCGGGCCGTCGCCGAAGCCATGGGGCAGCCACCGGCGTTCACCCCGGGTGGAGACGAGGATCCAGTGCTCGCACGCCTCGCCGCCGTCGCCGCAGACGGGCCGGTAGGCGTACCGGACGGGCGCCGGGGCGGGGCATCGCAGCTCGCGCGGGCCGGGCGCCGACACGGGCCGGTCCGCGCTCGGGCGGACGAACCGGACGTGCGGCTGCGACCACACGGGCGCGCTCACCCAGAGCGCCGCCACGACCACCAGCACGGCCGCGGCGCCCGTCCACGGCCCCGGAGCCCTCAC
Organism: Nonomuraea rhodomycinica; assembly: GCF_013363995.1. Taxonomy (GTDB): domain Bacteria; phylum Actinomycetota; class Actinomycetes; order Streptosporangiales; family Streptosporangiaceae; genus Nonomuraea; species Nonomuraea rhodomycinica. The sequence continues at coordinate 208,134 of NZ_JABWGO010000002.1, forward strand.
CCGCACGGCCACGCTCCCGCCTCCGTCATCCGACCGCGCCGAACACGGTGTCGTCGTCCAGGTCCTCGTCCAGGTCCTCGGGCAGGTCCTCCACGGTCCTGCCCCGGCCGGTGGCGGGGTCCACCAGCTGGTGCTCGCGCCGCCGGGCCCCGTTCGACTCGGCGTGGACGAGCAACCCGCCGCCGGCCGACCAGCCCAGCGGCCGGGGCGTCCCGTGGTGGCGACCGTCCAGGCGCAGGGCGGCGCGCCGCAGGACGCGGCCCGTGGCGGGGTCCATCGTCACGACCTCGTCCTCGGTGAGCACGGCCAGCTCGCGGCCGTCGGGCGTGGCCAGGGCCTCCAGCGCCGGGTCGAAGGGGACGCGGGTCAGCACGGCGCCCCGCCGGTCGAGCGTCAGCAGCTCGGTGTCGGGCGCCCCGGGCAGGGCGCGGCGGCCCGTGGTGGCGACCACGCGGCCGGCTCCCAGACCGAGGACGCGGGTCACGCCGGGCAGGCGGGTCCTGCGGCCGGTGCGCACGTCGAGCAGCTCCGTGCCGGTCCGCGAGGTCAGCGACACCAGGCTGCCGTCGGCGGAGAGCGCGGGCTCGGGGACGGTCCGGTCGTCCAGCGGGCCGGTGAGGTGGCGCAGAGCGCCGCCGGCGACGTCCAGCAGGACGAGGCGGTGCGAGGCGCCGTCGAGGTAGGCGATGTGCCGGCCGTCGCCGCTCAGCGCGAACGGAGCCGTCCGGCCGCGCGGGCCGCCGTCCGCCAGGCGCACGACCGCCGGGGCGAGGGCCGCCCCGTCGCTGGGGGAGGACAGCTGCCACATCTGCCGGCTCCGGTCCACCTGGGCGTACCGGACGGGGCCCTCGACGAAGCCCATGACCGGTGCCGGCGCGGTCGCGGCGAGGGCCTGGCGCACGCCCCAGCCGTCGGCGCCCGTGACGACGTCCCGGAGGCTCACGACCCGGCTGTTCTCCCACGCGTACTGGCCGGTCCCGACGTCCACGCCCAGGGGATCGGCCGCCCACACGGCCCAGCCGGCGAGCAGGCAGGCGGTCACCACCAGGGCGCAGGCGCCCTGCGCGAGGCCGGTCGGCACGGCCCGCGAGGTCCGGGCGGGGCGCGCCGGGCCGGCCTGCCACGGGCTGATGCCGTAGCCGAGGGCGATCAGGGGGAGGAGGACGCCGGGCAGGACGGCGGCGACGAGCGCGAGCTCGGGCAGCGCCGGCAGGCCGCCGTGGTGGGCGGACCACAGGGCGACGGCGGTGCCGCCCGCGAGCAGGGCGCGCGCCGACCGGGACCGCAGCGCCAGCTCGGCGGCCACCAGGTCCGCGGGCCCGGCGGGCAGGGGCCGCCGCCGCAGGCCCCTGACGAGCACGTGGACGGCGAGCACGGAGCACAGCGCGGACGCCGCCCACAGCCGCTCGGTGACCCCCACGTCCATGCGGAACGACCGTGCGACCGTGCTGAGGGCGACTCCGCAGGCGACGGCGGCGGCGATCCGCCAGACCAGGACGAGCCCGGACGGGGCGATCCGCATGCCCGGCGGCCGGACCCCGCGCGGCGCCGACGCGGCGCGGGCCGTTTCCGCCGCCACCACGCCGGCGAACCACCCGGTGACCGGATGGAAAGCGGCTGTCACGAAAGTGCCTTGGACGATGCCCGCCAGGCAGAGGACGCATCCGGCTGTGGCGCCCATCCAGCGGAACCACCGCTCGGAGCGGAGCCGGCGGGCGATTTCCGGCGTGCTGTACGGCGTGACCGCCAGGTACTGCCGCTGGGCGAATCTCGCCAATTCGGCGGGATGTACCGGATCGCGGGATATGGGGACGATTGCGGTAATTGTCACCGCCACCAGAACGAGGAACGCCGCCGTTAACAAGAATCGGCTTTCGTCACGGCGAAAAAAGTAGCAGAATCCGGAATCTCACGCCTGGGGGATATTTGGTGATTTCTGATTCGATAGAGGATCGGCTCGCCGCCGAAGCCGGCCGGCTGCCCCGGGTCAGGGCCCGGACCACCCTGGCGGTGGCGCTGCTGCCGGCCCTGGCCGCCCTGGTGTGGGCGAGCGGCGCCGTGGTGCCGCGCCTGGCGTACGGGGGCGACGGCGGCCAGGACCGGTACGAGATCACCAGTGAGATGTACATCACCTCCCGGGTGGACGAGAGCTTCGTCAACGACGGCTGGATGCCCGTCACGGTCACCGGGGTGGGCGTGCGCGGCGACGGAGTCGTCCTGCGGCAGGTGAGCCCCGTCGAGGGCCGCTTCCCGCGCGCCGTGGGGCCGGGCGAGCCGCTGCGGCTGGTCCTCGCCTTCGACGTCGAGGACTGCGCGGCCGTGCTGGCGAGGCCGCCGGAGCTGGTCCTCGAGGTCAGCCGCTGGTGGGGCAGCCAGGCCGTCACCGTCTCGCCGGCCGAGCCGGAGCAGCCGCAGGGGTGGTTCGCCGTGCGGTCCGCGTGCGACTCCTCAACGTGACGGCGATCCCGCCACGTGTCACCGTTGTACGCGGGAGTGCCGCGAAGGGCGGGTCACGAACGGTTAACGCCTCCCTGAGGGCTTCCCGCGCGTCGTAAAGTTTGCCTCGTCGGGCCGTAAGCACAGTGTGGGGAAGACGAATGCCGCAGATCTCGCCGCTGGTGACCGGCGACCCCGGCGAGGTGGGGTCGTTCCGGCTCACCGGACGGATCGGGGAGGGCGGTCAGGGCGTCGTCTACCTGGGCGTCGACGAGCAGGGCGAGCGCGCCGCCATCAAACTGCTGCACGTGAAGTTCAGCGGCGACCAGATCGCGCGCTCCCGCTTCGCCAGGGAGCTCAAGGCCGCCAAGCGGGTGGCGTCGTTCTGCACCGCCCGGGTGATCGAGGCCGACCTCGACGGCGACACGCCGTACATCGCGAGCGAGTACATCGACGGGCGCGCCCTGCGCGACATCGTCGACACCGACGGGCCGCTGCGTGGCACGGTCCTCGACCGGCTGGCCATCGGCACGGCGACCGCGCTGACCGCCATCCACCACGCCTCGATCATCCACCGCGACTTCAAGCCCGACAACGTGCTCATCGCGGCCGACGGGCCGCGCGTGGTGGACTTCGGCATCGCCCGCATCATCGACTCGACCGGGACCATCACCAGCCGGGCCATCGGCACGCCCGCCTACATGGCGCCCGAGCAGATCGCCGGCGACGACGTCGGCCCCTACACCGACGTGTTCGCGTGGGGCGCGACCATCGCCTTCGCGGCCTCCGGCAAGGCCGCCTTCGAGGGCAACTCGATCGCCGTCGTGCTCAACCGGATCCTCAACCACGAGGTCGACGTGAGCATGATGCCGGAGCCGCTGCGCGGCGTGGTGCGCTCGGCGCTGGCCAAGTCGCCCGAGGAGCGGCCCTCGGCCGACCAGATCCTGCTGCGGCTGCTCGGCCAGCCCGAGACGTCCGGGGCCTCCACGGCGGTGCTCACCCGGGGCGTCCAGGTGGCCAGCGACGACACCACGCCGTTCCTGCGGGTCTCGTCCACCCTCGCCCCTCCCGGCGCGCCGCGCACCACCACCGGCGGCGGGCAGCCCGCGCCCGGCGCCCCGCACACGCGCGGCGGGGGGACGTCCGGCGTCCTCGCCGGCACGCCCGGGACGCGCCAGGGCACGGCCGGGCACACCGGCGCGCCCGGCCAGACGGGAGGAGGCTCCGCGCCCACCGGCGGCGGGTTCGCGTACGACCCCGACGACCCCAATGCCGAGACCTCGCTCATCCGCCCCTCCGCCCTGACGTCCGAGGGCCCGCCGGGAGCGGCCGACCACGACCACCGGTCGGATCACGACCACCGCCCTGACGACCACCGCGCCGACCAGGCGCACCGCGCCGATCACGACCATCGCGCGGGCCGCCCCGCGCAGGACGGCCGGCAGGCGCTGGCGGGACTGCTCATGCCCGCCGGGCAGCAGGCGCCCGCCGACCAGCAGCCCGCGGCGTTCCAGGGGGCCGAGCACCAGCCCCTCGCGGCGCTCCAGGCGGCCGAGCAGCAGCCCGCGGCGCTCCAGGGAGCCGAGTACCTGCCCGCCGCCGGGCACACCGGCGTGCCGCCGACGCCGCCCACCCAGCTCGGCGGCCGGGCCCGCCGCCGCAAGGCGTGGTGGATCATCCTGACCGCCGCGCTCGCCGTCGTCGTGGCCGCCGTCACCGTCGCCGTGGTCAACGACTGGCCGCGGCGCCTCCTCGGCCAGGACGCGGACGGCCGGAAGACCCCGTCGGCGAGCGCCTTCGCCAGCGTCGTCGACAAGGTCGCGAGCACCGGCAAGCTGGTCATCGGCGTGAAGGGCGACCTGCCCGGCATCGGCCTGCAGCGCGACGGCGGCTTCGAGGGGTTCGACGTCGAGCTGGGCAAGCGGATCGCCGCCGAGCTCGGGGCGAAGAACACCTCGTTCGTCCGGGTCGGGGTCGGCAACCGCGACGACATGCTGGCCGACGGCTCCGTCGACCTCGTGCTCGCCACGTACTCCATCGACAAGAGCGGCGTCGAGTTCGCCGGCCCGTACTACCTGGCCCACCAGGACGTGCTGGTGCCCGACGGCAAGGGCATCGAGAAGATCGAGGACCTGAAGGGCCGCAAGGTCTGCGCGGTCAACAGCCCCTCGGTCGGCAAGGTGCAGGCGCTGGTGGACGTGGAGCCGGTCCGGGCCGGCAACTACGCCGAGTGCATGGACCTGCTGCGCAGCGGCCGCGTCGACGCGGTGCCCGGCGACGACCTCATCCTCGCCGGGTTCGCCGGGCGTGAGCCCCTCCGCTACAAGATCATCGGTGCGAAGCTGAGCAACGAGCGCTACGCCGTCGGCATCCGCGGCGGCGACGCCCGCACGTGTGAGGCGGTCAGCGGGGTCATCGCCGACTTCTACCGGACGGGTGTCATGAAGGAGCTGTTGACCAGGTATTTCGCCAAGGTGGACTTCACCTTGGAGCTCAAGCCGCCCGCGATGGAAACCTGCGGGTGACGAGCGGGTAGCATCCCAAAGTCAATGATTCGTCCTGCGAGTTAGGGGAAGGCCATGGCCACGCCCGTCAAGGTCACCGTCACCGGAGCCGCCGGTCAGATCGGCTACGCGCTGCTGTTCCGCATCGCGTCGGGCCAGCTGCTGGGCGCGGACGTGCCGGTCAGGCTGAGTCTGCTGGAGGTCCCGCAGGCGGTGAAGGCGGCCGAGGGCACTGCGATGGAGCTCGACGACTGCGCGTTCCCGCTGCTGTCCGGCATCGAGATCACCGACGACCCGAACGTGGCGTTCGACGGCGCCAACGTCGCCCTGCTGGTCGGCGCCATGCCGCGCAAGGCCGGCATGGAGCGCGGCGACCTGCTCGGCGCCAACGGCGGCATCTTCGGCCCGCAGGGCAAGGCGATCAACGACCACGCCGCCGACGACATCAAGGTCCTCGTGGTCGGCAACCCGGCCAACACCAACGCGCTGATCGCGCAGCAGCACGCCCCCGACGTGCCGGCCGAGCGGTTCACCGCGATGACCCGCCTCGACCACAACCGCGCGCTCTCCCAGCTCGCCGCCAAGCTCCAGGTGCCGGTCACCGAGATCAGGAACATGACGATCTGGGGCAACCACTCGGCCACGCAGTACCCCGACCTGTTCCACGCCGAGGTGGGCGGCAAGGTCGCGGCCGAGCAGGTCGACTCCGAGTGGCTGCGCGAGACCTTCATCCCGACCGTGGCCAAGCGCGGCGCCGCGATCATCGAGGCCCGGGGCGCGTCCAGCGCCGCCTCGGCCGCCAACGCCGCGATCGACCACGTCCACGACTGGGTCAACGGCACCGAGTGGACCTCGGCCGCGGTCGTCTCCGACGGCTCCTACGGCGTGCCCGAGGGCCTCATCTCGTCCTTCCCGGTCCGCGCGACCGGCGGCCGGTTTGAGATCATCCAGGGCCTGGAGATCGACGCGTTCTCGCGCGAGCGCATCGACGCCAGCGTGGCCGAGCTCGCCGACGAGCGCGAGGCGGTCAAGTCCCTCGGCCTCATCTGAGAGCTGTCAGCCGAGGCCCTTTCCGGTCTCGCCCAGGCGCGCGTCCCGTCCGCGGGGCGCGCGCTTCGTTTTGCGCGGACCCGGCTGTGAGCGCACCCGGGGCCCGACGGCTCACGGCCTACGGCTGGGCGGCCGAGGCGGTGGGCGTGGAGGTGTTCGCCTCGCCCGATCCGGGGCAGGGTGACCCCGAGGGGGCAGAGGGAGCTGATGAGGCCGTGGCGAACACGACTCCGGCGGCGGCCGCGACGCTGCCGAGCACCACGGCGGCGCCCAAGAGCAGCTTCGTGACCCATGGTGAAAAGCTCCTCACATTTCGATATCACAGCACATATCGCGCCGCGTCATGCCTCATTCGCCGGAAAGCGCGTCCCAGGCGTCGGAGACGATGTCGCGGATGGACGCCCGCTCGGCCTTCCAGCCCAGCTCGCGCTGGATCTTCTCCGACGACGCCACGAGCACGGCCGGGTCGCCGGCCCGGCGCGGCCCGACGACCGCGGGGATGTCGTGGCCGGTGACCTCGCGGCAGACCGAGATCACCTCCTGCACGGAGAACCCGGTGCCGCTGCCCAGGTTGTAGATCTTGTGCTCTCCTTCGGCGACGGCGTCGAGCGCCAGCAGGTGGGCGCGGGCCAGGTCGCTCACGTGGATGTAGTCGCGCACGCAGGTGCCGTCGGGCGTCGGGTAGTCGGTGCCGAACACGCTCACCGACTCGCGCTCGCCGGTGGCGACCTTGAGCACGTTCGGGATGAGGTGGGTCTCGACCGTGTGCCGCTCGCGGAAGCGGCCGTAGGCGCCGGCCACGTTGAAGTAGCGCAGGCTCACCGCGCCGAGCCCGCGCAGGCCCGCGTAGGCGGTGAGCGCGGTGTCCACGGCCAGCTTGGAGGCCCCGTACGGGTTGGTCGGGCGGGTGGGGTCGCTCTCCAGGATGGGGGAGCCCTCCGGCTCGCCGTACGTGGCGGCCGTCGAGGAGAACACGATGCGCCGCACGCCCCGCTCGTGCATGGCCTCCAGAAGCGCGAGCGTGCCGCCGAGGTTGTGCGACCAGTACAACGCGGGCTTCTCCACCGACTCGCCCACGAGCGACCTGGCCGCGAAGTGCAGCACCGCCTCCACGCCGGTCAGCGCGTCGCCCGCCTCGGTGATCGAGCCCTCGACGAACCGGGCGCCTTCCGGCACCGCGTCCGCGTGGCCCGTCGACAGGTCGTCCAGCACCGTCACCTCGTGCCCGGCCTCGACGAGCTGGGCCGCCACGACGCTTCCGACGTACCCCGCGCCTCCTGTGACCAGAAGCCTCATGATGTCTACTCCTGTGCGAATATGTTTGATTATGTACGGCTTGCCGTTCAGCATACGCCCCAAAGGCGTTGAGTACGCTGCCAACCACCATGTTTGACACCGTCGTCGCGAACATCGCCCTCGTCCTGGTCTTCATTCTCGTGGGCGGCTTCTTCGCGGCCGCGGAGATGGCGATGGTCAGCCTGCGCGAGAGCCAGGTGCGCAAGCTCGCCGACCGGGGCCGCCGGGGCGAGCGGGTGGCCAAGCTGGCCCGCGACCCCAACCGCTTCCTGTCGGCCGTGCAGATCGGCGTGACCGTGGCCACCATGCTCTCGGCCGCGTTCGGCGCCGACCGGCTCGGCATGCAGCTCGTGCCGGTCCTGAAGGGCTGGGGCGTGCCGGCCGCCGTCGCCCCGGTGCTGGCGCTGGTGCTCGTCACGCTGGCCATCTCGTACGTGTCGCTGGTGCTCGGCGAGCTGGCGCCCAAGCGCCTGGCCCTGCAGCGGGCCGAGGGCCTGTCGCTGTTCGTCGCGCCCTTCCTCGACTCGATCGCCACCCTGTCGCGGCCGGTCATCTGGGCCCTGTCGAAGTCCACGGACGGCGTGGTGAAGCTGCTCGGCGGCAACCCGAAGGCGGACCGGGAGGAGGTCACCACCGAGGAGCTGCGCGACATGGTCGTCGGCCACACCGACCTGACCGCCGACGAGCGCCACCTCATCGCCGAGGTGTTCGCCGCGGGCAAGCGCCAGGTGCGCGAGGTGATGCTGCCCCGGACCGAGGTGGAGTTCATGGAGGTCGACACGCCGCTGGCCGAGGCCGCCGTGCTGGCCGCCGGCATGCCCCACTCGCGCTTCCCCGTCTACCGCGAGTCGTACGACGAGGTCATCGGCTTCGTCCACGTCCGCGACCTGCTGGACCCGGTGCTGACCGGCCGGGTGGAGCCGATCAGCGAGCTCGTGCCGATCAGGCCGGTCAAGTACGTGCCGGCCTCCAAGCGCATCCTGACCACGCTGTCGGAGATGCGCGACGAGGGCCACCACCTGGCCATCGTGATCGACGAGTACGGCGGCACCGCCGGCATCGTCACGCTGGAGGACCTGGTCGAGGAGCTCATCGGCGACATCAGGGACGAGTACGACATCGAGGACGACACCGTGGTCCTGCCGGCCGGCGAGATCGAGATCGACGGCCTGACCAACCTCAACGACTTCGCCGCCGAGACCGGCATCAAGCTGCCCGACGGGCCGTACGAGACGCTCGGCGGCTTCGTCATGGCGATGCTCGGCCACGTCCCCGACGTGGGCGAGACCGTGGAGATCCCCGGCTTCGAGCTCACCGTGACCGAGCTGGACGGGCGGCGTATCGCCCGGGTGAGAGTGAAACGCGGTCCGGCCGTCGAGTCGCCGCCCGACCCGGATTCCTGACACAATTGTGTGCCATGGCCAGACCTCGTGTTCTTTCCGGCATCCAGCCCACCGCGGACTCCTTCCACCTGGGCAACTACCTGGGTGCGGTCCGCCAGTGGGTCCCGATGCAGGAGACCCACGACGCCTTCTACTGCGTGGTCGACCTGCACGCCATCACCGTGCCGACCGACCCGGCCGACCTGCGCCGCCGCACCCGCGTGGCCGCCGCGCAGCTCTTCGCCGCCGGGCTCGACCCGGAGCGCTCCACGGTCTTCGTGCAGTCGCACGTGCGGCAGCACAGCGAGCTGGCCTGGATCCTCATCTGCCTGACCGGCATGGGCGAGGCCGGCCGGATGACGCAGTTCAAGGACAAGGCCGCCAAGTTCGGCGAGAGCGCCGCCAGCGTCGGGCTGTTCACCTACCCGATCCTCCAGGCCGCCGACATCCTGCTCTACCAGGCCGACAGCGTCCCGGTGGGCGCCGACCAGAAGCAGCACCTGGAGCTCACCCGCGACCTGGCGCAGCGCTTCAACCACCGCTACGGCGAGCTGTTCACGCTGCCCGCGCCGTACATCCCCAAGGAGGTCGAGAAGATCACCGACCTCCAGGACCCGACGGCCAAGATGTCCAAGTCGTCCTCCAGTCCGGCGGGCATCCTCGACCTGCTCGACCAGCCCGGCCCGCTGCGCAAGAAGGTCATGCGCGCGGTCACCGACACCGGCTCCGAGGTGCTGTTCGACGAGGAGAACAAGCCGGGCGTCTCCAACCTGCTGCGCATCCAGTCGGCGCTGACCGGCACGCCCATCCCCGAGCTGGTCGCCCGCTACGAGGGTCAGGGCTACGGCACGTTCAAGAAGGACGTGGCCGAGGCCGTGGTCGAGACGTTCACGCCGATCCGCGAGCGCACCGAGAAGCTGCTCGCCGACGAGGCGGAGCTCGACCGCCTGCTGGCGATCGGCGGCCGGCGCGCGCGCGAGGTCGCCGAGGAGACGATGGAGCGGGTCCGCGACAAGGTGGGCTTCCTGGCGAGCCGCTGACCCCGGCCACCGAGCACACCGACGGCGCCCGGCTCCTGATCGAGCCGGGCGCCGTCGCGCGTCGGGCGCGCTCCGCCGGGCCGACGACCAGCGCGCGCCCGGCACGCTCTGGCCGGGCCGATCGCCATTGCGCGTCCGACGGCCCCGGCGCGCCGGTGGCCGTGCCCGTGTCCGGCGGGTCGCTCGCGGTGCGGGCGCGTGCCCGTCAGCGGATCCTGCGGCGGCCGAGCGCCACGAGGATCTCGCGCAGGGCGTCCGCGGCCCGCCGCACGGTCTCCTCGGGGACGCCCGCCATCACCTCGCGGTTCGCCTTGCCCGCGAGCGTCAGCGCGGTCTCGGCCACCTTCAGCCCTTCGGGGGTCAGCCGCACCCATCTGCTGCGGGCGTCGCCGGGGTCGGCGGCGCGCTCGACGTAGCCGGCGGCCGTCAGGCGCTGGAGCACGTTGCTGGTGCCGCCGGAGGTGAGGAAGAGCGACTTGGCCAGCTCGCTCGGCTTCATGGCGTGCTCGGGCTCCGCGCGGGCCAGCGCGGCGAGGATGTCGAACTCCGCGTAGGTGAGGCCCAGCCCGGCCAGTTCGGCCTTGACGGCCTCCTGGAAGAGCATGTCGAGGCGGGACGTCCGCTTGCTGAGCTCCAGCCCGGCGATGAGGTCCGACGACATGCCGGAGTCGCGCCAGCGCGGGACGAGCCCGTCCACCTCGTCGTTCGTCATGCACCGAGGATACTTGCCGGCAGATTGCTTTCTAAAAAGCTATTCACTAAGCTTTCCGGCATGCAAACTCTGATCAAGAACGCGATCGTCGTCGACACCGAGCCGGAGCCGGTGGTCGTCGGCCGGGCCGACGTGCGGATCGAGGACGGCCGGATCGCGGAGGTCGGCCCCGGGCTGGCCGTCGCGGACGGGACCGACGTCATCGACGGGTCCGGCCGCATCGTCATGCCCGGCTTCGTCGACACCCACCGCCACACCTGGCAGGCCGCCATCCGGGCGACCATGGGCGACGCCACGTTCGCCGGCTACCTGGAGCGCGTCCTCGGCCGGCTCGCCCCCGCCTTCCGGCCGGAGGACGTCCACGCCGGCAACCTCGCCGGCGCCCTGGAGTGCCTCGACGCGGGCGTCACCACGCTGCTCGACTGGTCGCACATCCAGTTCACGCCCGAGCACACCGACGCCACCGTGGAGGCGCTGCGCGCCTCGGGCATCCGCGCGGTGCTCGGCTACTGCCACGGCGGGCAGCCCTCCGAGCTGGCCGCGGAGACCCGGCGGGTCCACGACGCCCACTTCTCCTCGCCCGGCCTGGTGAGCATGGTCCTCGCCGCGCTCGGGCCGGAGATCGTGCCCGAGGAGCACGCGCTGGCGGAGCTGGAGACGGCCCGCGAGCTGGGCCTGCCCGTCACCGCCCATCTCGGCGGCCACAGCCCGGACAGCGCCGCCCAGGGTCTCGCCTTCCTGGAGTCGCGCGGGTTCCTCACGCCGGGCACGACGTTCATCCACGCCAACCACTACTCCGACGAGCAGCTCAAGGTCATCGCCGGAGCGGGGGGCGGCGTGTCGGTCTCGCCCATCGACGAGATGACGCTGGGCATCGGCTACCCCGTGACCGGGCGGGCGCAGGCCGCGGGCATGCCCGTCTCGCTCAGCGCCGACACCGTGACGTGCGGCCCCGGTGACATGTTCAGCCTCATGCGGACCGCGTACACGCTGGAGCGGGGCCGTCCGGACGGCGCCGGGCTCGGCTTCACCACCCGTGACGTGCTGCGCATGGCGACGATCGACGGCGCCCGGGTGGCCGGGCTCGGCGACGTGACGGGGTCGCTGCGGCCGGGCAAGCAGGCCGACCTCGTGCTGCTCCGCACGGACTGCCTCGGCCTGGCGGCCTCCTACGACCCGATCACCGCGATCGTGCTCAACGCCGACACGAGTGCCGTGGACACCGTGCTGGTCGGCGGGCGCGTGGTCAAGCGCGGAGGGCGGCTCGTGGGACAGGACGTGCCGGCGGCGCTCGACGCGGTGGCCGCCGCCGCCCGCCGGGTCACCGCCGCGCTGTCCTGAGCCGCCGCGCCGGAACGCCGAACCGCCGCGCCGGGACGCCCGAACCGCCGCGCCGGGACGCCCGACCCGCCGCGCCGGGGCTGTCGCCGCGCCTGCCTGAGCCACGCCTTCTGAGCGGCGGAAAACGTCTCTGAGCGGCGGAAATCATCGCCTGATGGGAGACTTGACCGGCCGGCGCAGGGCAGGGGCCACTGGCCGAGGCGAAAGGTGGCGCGAGAACGATGGGCCTGTCCGAGCGGATCGAGGCGGTGAAGGCGCGCGGGCGCCGTCTCAGGGACCACTGGCGGGTCCGCAGGCCGTTCATCGACCATTGGATCAAGACCGTGCAGCGCTACCAGCTGCAGTCGGGCGACCGGCTGGCCGGCGCGGTCACCTACTTCGCGTTCCTGTCGTTCTTCCCGCTCGTGGCGCTCGGCTTCGCCGTCTTCGGCTACGTCCTGACCAACGACGAGGCCGCCATGAAGGCGCTGAGCAAGGCCATCGAGGAGCAGCTTCCCGGCATCGCCCACCAGATCGATCTCCAGGGCATCGCCACGGCCAAGGCGACCGCCGGGATCATCGGTCTGCTGGGCCTGCTCTACGCGGGGCTCGGCGCGGTGGACGCGCTGCGCGGGGCGCTGCGCGAGATGTCGATGACCACGTCGCCGCCGCTGGACTACTTCCGCGGCAAGCTGCGCGACCTCGTCACGCTCGTCCTGCTGGGCGCGGCGCTGCTGGCCTCCGTCCTGGTCACGGGGTTCGCCACCCAGGCCACGACGTGGGTGGTGCGCTTCCTCGGCCTGGACGACACGGCGCTGAACAACGCCGGGCTGTTCCTGGCCGGCCTCGGGGCCAGCCTGGTCGCCGACTGGCTGCTGTTCGTCATCGTGCTCGGCTGGGTGGCCAAGCCCACCCAGCCGTTCCGCGTGATCGCCAAGGGCGCGCTGCTCGGCGCCGTCGGCCTCGGGCTGCTCAAGCAGGCGGCCGGGCTGCTGCTGAGCCACACGCTCAACAACCCGCTGTACGGGGCGTTCGCCGTCATGGTGGGCCTGCTGCTGTGGATCAACTTCTCCACCAGGCTCATCCTGTACGTCGCCGCGTGGACGGCCACGGCCGGGCTCGGCCCGCCGCCCGCGCCGTCGCCGATCCCGTCGAACGGCTCCTCGGCGGGCCTGCCGTCACAGGCGTGAGCGCCTGCGCCACAGGCCGAAGCCGAGCCAGCACAGCCCGAACAGCAGCCCGCCGCCGATCACCAGCAGGCCGGTGCGGCGGCTGGAGTCGCTCTGCGCCGCGGCGGCCGCGCCGAGCAGCGACGTGGCGGGCCGCGCGCCCGCGGAGGCGGCCGGGGCGGGCGCCGCCTGCCGCTCGCGCACCGGCACGGCCGCGGGCAGCGGGTCGACCAGCCGCCCGACGGGCGTCACCTTCCCCCGGTTGGCGAACCCCCAGTCGAGCAGCCCGGCGACCTCCTCCCAGAAGTAGCCCTCGTGCCGCATGATCACCACGATGATCGTGTGGCCGCCGCGGGTGGCCGCGCCGACGAAGCTGCCGAGCGCCTTGGACGTCCAGCCGTTCTTGACGCCGATCATGCCCTTGTAGCGCCACAGCAGCTTGTTGTGGTTGCTGATCTCGTAGTAGTTCTTCGGCGCGGGGAACTTGGCGACCTTCGTGCTCACGTACCGCCGGAACTCGGGGTTGGCCAGGCCGGCGCGGGCGATGAGCGCGAGGTCGTAGGCCGAGCTGCTCTGGCCCGGCTGGTCGAGGCCGCTCGGCGTCCTGGCCACCGTGTCGTTGGCCTGCAGGTGCCTGGCCTCGGCGTTCATGTCGCGCAGCGTCTTCTGCAGCCCGCCGTTGGTCTCGGCCAGCGCCATCGCCGCGTCGTTGCCGGACGACATCAGCAGCGCCTTGAACAGGTCGTCCACCTTGTAGATCGGCTTGGTGGTCAGGCCGACGGCGCTGCCCTCCTGGTTGACGGCCACGCTGCTGGGCCGGACCGTCCTGTTCTTGTCCAGCAGCGGGATGAGCGTCACGGCGGTGAGGATCTTGAGGGTGCTGGCCGGGAGGTACCTGCCGTGCGGGTTCTTCGCCGCGAGCACCTCGCCGGTGTCGGCGTCGGCGATCACGTACGACGTCGCCTTGGTCTTGGGTGGCTCCTTGACGCCGTCGGGCGCCACCATGCCGTGGCGGACCAGCCGTTCGCCCCCCACGGGCTCCGGGACCGCCGGCGAGGTCTGTGTGGTCAGGCCGGGCGTCGCCGGTGAGGCGCCGACGGGTGACGTCGGTGAGGCGTGGGCGGTCCCGGTGAGCGTGACCGCGGCGAGGAGTGCCGTGGCAGGCACCAGTTTCGTCCACATGGCGATCTCAGAGTAGCTTCGTGTTCTTGCACATGTGGCGACACATTCCCCGGGGGGTCCTACCTCGATACTAGAGGGGTGGGTATGTCGCGAAAGATCGCCGGATTCCTCATTCTTCTCGGGATTTTCATGATCTTCGAGTGGGTGAATCTGGGGTTTAACCTGGCCGACGGGCATCCGACCGCGTTCTACGTGGTGCACGGCATTCTGATCGCCGTCAACCTCGTGCTCGGTGCCGTCGTCGGCGTCATCGGCTGGAAGGCGCTCCGCAGAGGGCGAGACGGGTCAGGCGATGAAGCTCGTCGGCCTCCTCACGCGAGTCGCCGATCGAGGTGAAGCCCAGCTTCCCGTGCTCGGGGATCGCGCCCAGCAGGTGGAAGACGTTCCCCTTGCGGGCCGCGTGGTCGAAGCCGAGGCCGAGCCGCTCGGCCAGCCGGGTGACCTCGCCGGGGGAGCGCCCGCGCAGGCAGGACGACGAGCAGTTGTCGGTGGCGGTGTAGTACTTGGGCCGGCCGTCGGCCATGAGCAGCCCGGTGTCCGGGTCGTACGTGGCCCCGGTGGTCAGGACCGCGGCGCCGAACGGGTGGGTCGTGCCGCCGATGCGCAGGTTGATCTCGCACAGCAGCGCGGCGTAGCCGGCGTCGGCCTTGAGCGCGAAGAAGTCCATGCCGAACAGCCCGACCACGCCCCGCTCGGCCAGGATGGCGGCGATCCGGGCGGCCGACGCGCCGACCTCGGCCCGGTACTCCGGGGCGGCGGGGAACGTGCAGCCCTGGTAGACGTCGTTGTTCGGGCCGCCGAGCACCTGGTCGTGCGTCGCCACGACGTCGTGGTGGCCGCCCGGGGTGATCCGGGCCAGCGCGCTCGGGTAGTACAGCGGCCGGTGCTCGATGAACTCCTCGACCACCGCGCCCCGGTCGAGGATCTTCGCCGAGAAGGTGTCCCAGGTCTCGCCGTCGGCCGAGAAGCTGAAGCGGGAGTCTCCCGACTTGCTGACGATGGCGTTGCCGAGGCCGGAGTAGCCGTCGTTCAGCTTGACGATGACGCGCTCGCCCGGCAGCGCGTCGATGGCGTCCTGGATCTCCGCCTGGGTGCGCAGGTCGCCGAAGCCGCGCGCCATGGGCACGCCGGCCTCGTGGCCGACCTCGCGCGCGCCGCTCTTGGAGCCGTAGTAGGCCAGCGAGGTGGCCGGTCCGTAGAGGGGCACGCCGAGTGACGAGGCGAGCTCCTCCTCCAGCTCGCTCAGGACGAACGGGACCATCCAGGCGTCCTCGCCGTCGATGGCCGCGCGGACCTGCTCGATCATCTCGGGCCGGGCGAGCAGGTTCCGGGTGAGCGGCTGGGTGCGGGGGTCGTCGAGGCTGATGAGCGTGAGCCGCTTGGCGGCGTCCTCGGGGTCCGGCAGGAAGCCGAGGTAGTAGTCGACGATCTCCTGGTCGATGGGCATGGAGGAGAGGTAGACCACCTTGACCCCGGGCTCGCGGAGGCTGAGGAGGAGGAAGAGCAGGCGCTCCTCGTAGCACCTCGCGGCCGTGATGCGGCGCAGCTCGTCCTGCGGGAGGGAGAGCGAGGGCACGACCACCAGGGTCCCCTCGCTCGGCTCGAAGATGCTCAACCGTGCATACTTCTCCCCGAACGGGATTTTAGTGATCATATTGCGAGTGAAGCACGCATTTTTCGCGAAAGCAGCCGTCGCCGCAGTGTCATGACCATGACAGAAGGTGACAGGATTCGGAATCGGGCAGCATGTTTGAAACTGGTGTCAACGGGTCACCATCTAATGATCCGTTGTGACTATTTCAAGGTCACTTGCCCCCTCACAAACGGTGACGCCACCGGGTTACGGGCATGCCGTCGGCTAATTTTTGGGGTAGTTGTCCGCGGGGCGGTGCCCGGGAGCGATAAAGTCGAAGCATCGCCATCGGGCTCACGGTCACCCACCGTGCTCCCGGGCTGTCGCGGTTGCCCTCCACACGGAGTCCTCCGGCCGCGCCCGTTGCCGACGACCCCTGGCACAGCCTCGGGGGGCCGGCTTTCGATCCGCCGGGTCGCTGCCCTGACCGGACAGCGGCCTTCGTGAGACCAGACGGGACTGTAACGACATTTGACGATATGAGCCGTGGGCATGGGGCAGTAGACGTCCCACGGCATGGGACGGGACGGTGACTGATGCGGGGACGTGAGCTGCGGGGAGAACTCGACGCGTTCCTGGGCGAGCACGAGCACGACCTGGTGGAGTTCCGGCGCGACCTCCACCGGCACCCCGAGCTGGCCTTCGCCGAGTACCGCACGACGCAGCGCATCGCCGACCGGCTCACCGCCGCCGGCCTCATCCCGTCCGTGCTCCCGCGCGGCACCGGCCTGATCTGCGACGTCGGCAGCGGCGACGGCCCCACCGTCGCGCTCCGCGCCGACATCGACGCCCTCGGCCTGCAGGACGAGAAGGACGTGTCCTACCGCTCGACCGTCCCGGGCTCCTGCCACGCGTGCGGTCACGACGTGCACACCACGATCCTGCTCGGCACCTCGCTCTTCCTCGCCCAGCAGGCCGCCGCGGGGCTGCTGCCCGGCCGCGTGCGGCTGATCTTCCAGCCCGCCGAGGAGCTTCCGGGCGGCGCGCTGGAGGTCATGGCCCACGGCGGCATCACCGGCGTCGACCGCATCTTCGGCCTGCACTGCGACCCCCGCCTCGACGTCGGCCACGTGGGCCTCAAGCCCGGCCCCATCACCTCCGCCTGCGACAAGCTCGTCGTGCGCGTCTCCGGGCCCGGCGGCCACACCGCCCGCCCCCACCTGACCGCCGACCTCGTCTTCGCGCTGGCCAAGGTGCTCACCGAGCTGCCCGCCGCCCTGTCGCGCCGCGTCGACCCGCGCAGCTCGCTCAGCCTCGTCTGGGGCAAGGTCGAGGCCGGGTCGGCCGCCAACGCCATCCCCGACGACGGCGTCGCCGAGGGCACCGTGCGCTGCCTCGACGAGAACGCCTGGCACGCCGCCCCCGACCTCATCAAGGCCCTGCTCGACTCCGTCGCCGGCGCGTACGGCATCGAGGCGCAGATGGAGTACGTCCGCGGCGTCCCGCCGGTCGTCAACGACGAGATGAGCGTCGAGATGCTCGCCGAGGCCGCCCAGCGGGCCCTCGGCCCCGGCTCCGTGGCCCCCACCCAGCAGTCGCTCGGCGGCGAGGACTTCGCCTGGTACCTGGAGTCGGTCCCCGGCGCGTTCGCCCGTCTCGGCACCCGCACCGTGGGCGGCGAGACCTACGACATCCACCAGGGCACCTTCGACGTCGACGAGTCGGCGATCGGCATGGGCGTGCGGCTCATGGCCGCCACCGCGCTGACGGCCCTGTGGGAGTCCCGCCCGGTGACCGTCACCGACCCCATCACCTCGCTGGCCTGACCCCGGGCCCCGGCGCCGCGCGCCGGGGCCGCCCGCCGGACGGCTCACAGGAGGGGCAGGATCGAGGCCGGCAGCGTGAAGGCCGAGCGCGACGGGGCGAGCGTGATCCTGGTCCCCTCGGGGTAGCGGAGCGTGAAGTCGCGGTCCGTGGACAGGATCACCAGCCCCAGCCGGTGCCCCTTCTTGAAGACGTGGTCGGTCGCCTGGAGATCCCACCGGAAGGCGTACTCCCGGCCGGGCTTCAGCGGCTCGGTCACGTCGGGGCGGTGCCGGTTGCGGGTGTCCAGCCAGCCCCGCGAGACGATCATGTACGGGGTGGTCGCGGTGCCGAGCGTCCGCAGGGTCGTGCAGCCCGTGTCGCCGGGCACCCCCTGCCCGTAGCAGAGCGTCTCGCCGGTCGGCACCAGCGTCCCGGTGGGCCGCACGTCCGTGCCGTAGTCCACCAGCAGCGCCGTCAGGTACGGCGACGGGCCGCCCGACAGCGACGCCGTGACCTCCACGGACGGCGTGCCGGAGACCCGCACGTCGGCCGGGAGCGGCGAGGTGAGGTAGGCCAGGCGGTTCGGGTCGGGAGCGGGCGCCGACTCGGCGAGCTGCTCGGCCGTGCGGGACTTCTGGTCCGTGAACGCCTCCCTGCCCCTCCCGGCGGCGGGCGCGAGCCCCAGCCGGCCCCCGGTGCCGAGGTGCAGCCGCACCGGCGTCGTGCCGGGCACGGGCCACGACCGGTAGCGCTGCCAACTGCCCGGCGCGGTCTCCACGTCGGCCTGCGGCTCGCGCATGACCCCGTTGTCCAGGCCGTACAGCCAGTGGTCGAACCAGCCGTGGAGCTGGCGCAGCCATTCGGCGGTGCGCAGGCTGAAGGGGTTCATGTGCGTGCCCTGGTGCAGCCAGATCCGGCGCGGCACGTCCCGCCTGGCCAGGGCCCGCCACCACTGGGCGAACTGCCCCGTCTTGACGTTCCAGTCGTTGAGCCCGTGGACCAGGAAGACGCTGGCCCGCACCTTGTCCACGTCGCGCAGGTAGTTGCGGGCGTCCCAGAAGCGGCTGTAGTCGCCGCTGACCCGGTCCTGCTCGGCCGTGATGCGCTCGACGAGCGGTCCGCACACGCGCTGCCCGTCGGCCCTGGTCAGCACGTACTTCGCGAGCACGTCCGCGTCCTCGCCCTGGAAGCCGCCCGGCGCGACCACGCCGCCGCCCGAGCGGTAGTAGTCGTACCAGGAGGAGATCGCCGCGATCGGCACGATCGTCTCCAGGCCCTCGACGCCGGTGGAGGCCACCGCGTTGGCCAGCGTGCCGTTGTACGAGACGCCGATCATGCCGACCTTGCCGGTGGCCCAGGAGGCGGCGACGGGCTCGCCGTCGGCGGTGAAGCCCCTGGCCCGGCCGTTCAGCCAGTCGATCGCGGCCTTGGGCCCGGCGGTCTCGTTGCGGTCGCCGGTGGTCGGGCAGCCGGTGGCGCGCCCGCTGCCGAGGTTCTCCACCAGCGCGATCGCGTAGCCGCGGGGCAGGAAGTAGTTGTCGTAGTAGCCGTCGAACGGCTCGGCGAGCAGCTTGTCCGCGCCGCGGGCGCGCAGCGTGGGCAGGGGGTTGCCGTCGGCGTCGACGTCCACGACGTGGTTGGCCACGTCGTTGCCGCCCGCGTAGTACGGGCTCGACTCCATGATGACGGGGACCTTGAGCCCCTGGTCGGTCTCCTTGGGGCGCAGGACGTCCACGGCGACGCGGTCCGGCGCGCCGTCGCCGTCGCTGTCGGTGCCCGCCACCTCGACGTACACGGTCTGCTTGATCGCCTCGGCCCGGGAGAAGACCGGCTGCGTGGCGCCGCCCGTCACCAGCGGCTGCGGGGCGTCCACCGCCGCCGGCGCGCCGGCGCCGGCGGCGGTGGCCGGCGGGCCCCACGCGAGCGCGAGCGGGAGCGCGAGCAGCACGGACAGAGGCACGGCGAGGACCTTGCGAGGGCGCATCAGCTCTCCAGACGACCATTCCACCTTTGATCGAATCTCTGCCATGATCGGAGTGAGGGCAAGGGCCCCTCCCTGGTCAAAGTCCGGCAAAGATTGCCGAGACCTCCTTCGGCGTCCCTGTCTTCGCAGATCAGGTCACGGACGCGAGAGATGTCGATAACGGAGCGGTTGCGGACCCGGGTGCCGGTTTGGACCCTCCTGACCGAGCAACTATCTTCCGTTTGAGTTGCCGTACTTTTCTTCGCGCCTGCGATGAAGTCTGACGGCGGGTAATTGGAAGGGAGTCGACTTGCTCGGCAAGCGATTCGGCAGGATGGCGGTCGGCACGGTGGCCGGCGCCATGCTCATGGCGGCGGCGGCCTGCGGCGGCAACAGCGGCGGGGACAGCTCGGCCAGCGCCCAGCCCAGCGCGGGCGCCAGCAGCGACGCGCCCAAGGCGGGCGCGCTCAAGGTGGGTCTCGCGTTCGACGTCGGCGGGCGCGGCGACAAGTCCTTCAACGACGCCGCGTACGCGGGCCTGGAGAAGGCGAAGGCCGAACTCGGCGCGGACATCAAGGACCTGAGCCCGGCCTCCGACGGCTCCAACCGCGGTGAGCTGCTGCGCCAGCTCGCGGACGCCGGCTACAACCCGATCATCGGGGTCGGCTTCGCCTACGGCGAGGACATCAAGAAGACCGCCGAGGAGTACCCCGACATCCAGTTCGCGGTGGTCGACTCCGCCTCCAACGCCCCGAACGTGACGGGTCTGCAGTTCGCCGAGGAGCAGGGCTCCTACCTGGCGGGCGTCGCCGCGGCGCTGAAGGCCAAGAGCGGCCACGTCGGCTTCGTCGGCGGCGTCGAGAACGACCTGATCAAGAAGTTCGAGGCGGGCTTCGTGGCCGGCGTGAAGTCGGTCAAGAAGGACGCCAAGATCGACGTCAAGTACCTCACGCCCGACGGCGACTTCAGCGGCTTCAAGGCCCCCGACAAGGGCAAGGTCGCGGCCGAGAAGATGTACCAGGACGGCGCCGACATCGTCTACCACGCCGCCGGCGACTCCGGCCTCGGCGTGTTCCAGGCGGCCGCCGCGGCCAAGAAGCTGGCCATCGGCGTCGACTCCGACCAGCGCCAGACCATCAAGGAGGCCGACCTCCAGCCGGTCATCATGACCTCGATGCTCAAGCGCGTGGACGTCGGCGTGTTCGAGTTCATCAAGGCGTTCCAGGGTGGCGCCAAGGGCGGCAGCAACACCGTCTACGACCTCAAGGTCGACGGCGTGGGCCTGGCCACCACCGGTGGCGAGATCGACGACATCAAGGACAAGCTCGACGCCGCCAAGAAGGACATCGTCGACGGCAAGATCACCGTTCCGGCCAAGCCGTAACGGGTGACAGGGACAACGACCGAGGGCCCGGAGTCCGTACCCCGGGCCTTCGGTCTATTGCGCCCGCTCCACCCCGCCCGGAGGCGCGGGAGCGGACCAGCGATCCGGAGCGGAGCGAATGAGGAACGGTGAGCGACCAATGAACGCCGACGCCCCCGCCACGGCGCGACCCGCCGTCGAGCTGGAGGGCATCACCAAGCGATTTCCCGGCGTCGTCGCCAACCACGACATCCGCATCACCGTCGATCCCGGCACGGTGCATGCGATCGTGGGGGAGAACGGCGCGGGCAAGTCGACCCTGATGAAGATCCTCTACGGCATGCAGAAGCCGGACGAGGGCACCATCAAGATCAACGGCACGGAGGTGTCGTTCCGCACCCCCAGCGACGCGATCGCGGCGGGCATCGGCATGGTGCACCAGCACTTCATGCTGGCCGACAACTTCACCGTGCTGGAGAACGTCGTCCTCGGCGCCGAGCCGAAGAAGGCCGGCGCCCTCGACACCGCCCGGGCGCGCGCCCGCATCGAGGAGCTGTCGTCCAACCACGGCCTGCACGTGGACCCCGACCGGCTGGTCGAGGACCTCGGCGTCGGCGACCGGCAGCGCGTGGAGATCCTCAAGGTCCTCTACCGGGGCGCCCGCATCCTCATCCTCGACGAGCCCACCGCGGTCCTCGTGCCGCAGGAGGTGGACGAGCTCTTCGAGAACCTGCGCGAGCTCAAGGCGGGCGGCCTGACCGTCATCTTCATCTCGCACAAGCTGGACGAGGTGCTCAGCATCGCCGACGCGATCACCGTGATCCGGCGCGGCACCACGGTCGCCAGCGTCGACCCGCGCGAGGTCACCGCCCGGCAACTGGCCGAACTGATGGTCGGCAGCGAGCTGCCCACGCCCGAGACCCGCGAGTCCACGGTGACCGACACGGTGGCCCTGAGCGTGTCGGGTCTGACCATGGAGGCCGACGGCTTCCGGCCGCTGCCCAAGGGCACCCCGGTCGCCGAGTACACGGCGGGCCTGCGGGCCGAGGGACGGCGGCTGCTGCTCGACGACGTGTCGTTCGACATCCACCGGGGCGAGATCCTCGGCATCGCCGGCGTCGAGGGCAACGGCCAGTCCGAGCTCATCGAGGCGATCATGGGCATGCGGCCCGCGCACGGCACCGTGGAACTCGCCGGTGCCGACATCAGCTCCTGGAGCACGCTGAAGCGGCGCGAGGCCGGCATCGGCTACATCCCCGAGGACCGCCACCGGCAGGGGCTCCTGCTGGAGGCGTCGCTGTGGGAGAACCGCGTCCTCGGCCACCAGACCCGCAAGCCGTCCCGCCGCGGCGTCTGGATCGACCGGCGCGCCGCCAAGGCCGACACCCGGCGCATCATCGACGAGTACGACGTCCGCACCCCGGGCGTCGACACCCTCGCCCTGGCCCTGTCGGGCGGCAACCAGCAGAAGCTCATCGTCGGCCGGGAGATGAGCGGCGAGCCGGTGTTCCTCATCGCCGCCCACCCCACGCGAGGCGTCGACGTGGGCGCCCAGGCCGCCATCTGGGACCACCTGCGCGCCGCCCGCGCCGCCGGGCTGGCGGTGCTGCTCATCTCGGCCGACCTGGACGAGCTGATCGGCCTGTCCGACACCCTGCACGTGATCTACCGGGGACGGCTCGTCGCCCGGCTCGACCCGTCCGACGTGACCCCCGAACGGCTGGGCGGCTACATGACCGGCGCGATCAGCGGCTCCACCGCCGAGCCTGCCGAAGAGGAGGCGTGATGCCCGCGGGTCTCTACCGGGCGCTGCTCACCGTGGCGGGCGCCGCCGTCGCGATCGTGCTGGCGGTGGCCATCTCCAGCGTCGCCATCAGCGTGGCGGGCGCCAGCCCGGAGGCGGCGTTCGCGGCGCTGTTCAACTTCGGCGAGAGCGAGCGCGCGGTGGTGAACGGCATCACCAGCATGATCAACCGCTCGGTCCCGCTGTTCATCGCCGGCCTGGCCGTGGCCGTCGGCTTCCGGATGAACCTCTTCAACATCGGCGTCGAGGGGCAGTACCGGATCGCGGCCCTCTGCGCCGCGTTCGTCGGCGCCCAGTTCTCGCTGCCCGCCCCGATCCAGATCCTGCTGATCATCGTGGTCGCGGCGGCCGTCGGCGGCCTGTACGCGCTGATCCCGGCCGTGATGAAGGTCACCCGGGGCGTGAACGAGGTCATCTCGACCATCATGCTCAACTACATCGCCATCCAGCTGGCGGCGTTCCTCGTGCGCGGCCCGTTCACCGGCGAGCGCGCCAAGGGACAGCTCACCACGAGCACGCCCACGCTGCCCGAGTCGGCCTGGTTCCCCAACCTCAACGGCCTGTTCGAGATGTTCGGGCTGCCCGCGCCGCGCGGTGGCGGCCTGTGGGGCTTCCTCGCCGTCGCGGTCCTGCTCGGCGTGGCCGTCTGGGTGCTGCTGGAGCGGACCAAGTTCGGCTTCGAGGTCAAGGCGAGCGGCCTCAACCCGATGGCCGCGCTGGCCGCGGGCGTCAAGCCGAAGAAGATGGTGATCGCCGCGATGGTGCTGTCGGGTGCGATCGCGGGGCTGATCGGGCTGCCGGAGATCCTCGGTGACAAGCACAACTTCGGCTCGAACTTCACGCCCGGTCTGGGCTTCCTGGGCATCGCCGTCGCCCTGCTCGGCCGCAACCGGCCGGCGGGCATCGCGGTGGCCGCGCTGCTGTTCGGCTTCCTCGACCGGGCGCAGGGGCCGCTGCAGTTCGCCAACGTGCCGCCCTCGGTCATCGCGATCATGCAGGGCGCGATCGTGCTCCTCGTGGTCGTCGCCAACGAGATCACCAGCAGGATGGCGCTGCGGCGCGAGGAACGCCGGGCCGCACGGCAGCTCGGCAGGCACACTCCGGTTGAGGTGGCAGCATGACGACCGTCGCGGGCTCGACCCGGATCCGCAAGTACCACCTGGTGCTCATCGGCGTCGCCGTGCTCCTCCTGCTCATGTCGCTCGTCCGGATCATCTCCGGGCAGAACGACATCACCTCCTCGGGGACGTTCTCCGCCGCGCTGATGCTGGCGGTGCCGATCGGCCTGGCCGGTCTCGGCGGCCTGTGGGCCGAGCGGGCCGGCGTGGTCAACATCGGCCTCGAAGGCATGATGGTGCTCGGCACCTGGTTCGCCGGCTGGGCCGGCTTCCAGTGGGGGCCGTGGGCGGCGGTCGTCGCCGGCCTGCTCGCGGGCGCGCTCGGCGGGCTCATCCACGCGGTCGCGACCGTGACCTTCGGCGTCGACCACATCATCAGCGGCGTCGCCATCAACCTGCTCGGCCCCGGCATCACCCGCTTCCTGTCGGAGGTCCTCTACAAGGAGGGCACCCCGGCCGCCGCGGCGGGCGCCGGCATCACCACCTCGCCGCCGCTGAAGTGGGAGGCGCCCACTCCCAGCCTGCCGCTGCTGTCGTCCGGCCCCGACTGGCTGGGCAGCCTGGAGCGCACCCACTGGTTCCTCGTGTCGGACGTGGCGGGGATCCTGCGCGGGCTGACGCACAATGTGAACGTGCTGGTCATCCTGGCCGTCCTGCTGATGCCGCTGACGTTCTTCGTGCTCTGGCGCACGGCGTTCGGCCTGCGGCTGCGCTCGGCGGGCGAGAACCCGTGGGCCGCCGAGTCGCTGGGCGTCAACGTCTACCGCATCAAGTACGCCGCGGTCGTCATCTCCGGCGCCTTCGCCGGGCTCGGCGGCGTGTTCCTGGTCTTCATCACCACCAAGTACGTCGAGGGCCAGACCCAGGGCCGCGGCTTCATCGGCCTGGCCGCCATGATCTTCGGCAACTGGCGGCCTGGCGGCCTCGCGTCCGGCGCCGCGCTGTTCGGCTTCGCCGACGGCCTCCAGCTGCGCAGCAGCGGGGGCGGTGGGGCGGTCACGTCGATCCTGCTGTTCGGCGCCATCCTGCTGCTGATCTACGTCGGCGTGCGGATCAAGGCCATGCTCGCGCCGGTCCAGGCCGAGGTGGCCGTCACCCGGACACCCAAGGACTACACGCTGCTGGCCGGCGCCGTACTGGGCGCGATCGCGCTCCTGTGGCTCTGGTTGACGGTCGACAAGCTGTCGGACGAGCTCGTCCGCGTCACACCATACGTGCTCACGCTGCTCGTGCTCCTGGTCGCCTCGCAGCGGCTGCGGATGCCCAAGGCCGACGGTGTGCGCTACCGCCGAGGGGAGCAACACTGATGGGCACCGACACGAGCGTCGACTGGGACGGGCTGCGGGCCGCCGCCACGGAGGCCATGCACCGGGCGTACGCGCCGTACTCGAAGTTCCCCGTCGGGGCCGCCGCGCTGGTCGAGGACGGCCGCGTCGTGACGGGCTGCAACGTGGAGAACGCCTCCTACGGGCTCGGCCTGTGCGCCGAGTGCGGCCTGGTGTCGGCGCTGCACGCCACGGGCGGCGGCCGGCTGGTGGCCTTCACCTGCGTGGACGGCCACGGCGAGCTGCTGATGCCGTGCGGGCGCTGCCGGCAGTTGCTGTTCGAGTTCGGCGGCGAGGACCTGCTGGTGGAGACCGTGGACGGGCCGAAGCCGATGGCCGTGATCCTGCCCTACGCCTTCGGCCCCGACGACCTTTCCCGGAGCTCCTGATGGACGCCATCGAGGTCATCGTCGCCAAGCGCGACGGCCACGAGCTGACCACCGACCGGATCGACTGGGTGATCGACGCCTACACCCGCGGCGAGGTCGCCGACGAGCAGATGTCGGCCCTGGCCATGGCGATCCTGCTCAACGGCATGAACCGCGGGGAGATCGCGGCCTGGACCCAGGCCATGATCCGCTCGGGCGAGCGCATGGACTGGTCCGGCCTCGACCGGCCGACCGCCGACAAGCACTCGACCGGCGGCGTCGGCGACAAGATCACGCTGCCGCTGGCCCCGCTCGTGGCCGCGTGCGGCGCGTACGTGCCGCAGCTCTCGGGCCGCGGCCTCGGCCACACCGGCGGCACGCTCGACAAGCTGGAGTCGATCCCCGGCTGGCGGGCCTCGCTGTCCAACGACGAGATGCTGGACGTCCTGCGCTCGGCGGGCGCGGTGGTGTGCGCGGCCGGCTCCGGCCTGGCGCCCGCCGACAAGAAGCTGTACGCGCTGCGCGACGTCACCGGCACGGTCGAGTCGATCCCGCTCATCGCCTCGTCCATCATGTCGAAGAAGATCGCCGAGGGCACGGGCTCGCTGGTGCTCGACGTCAAGGTCGGCTCCGGGGCGTTCATGAAGACCGTGGAGCAGGCCCGCGAGCTGGCCGAGACGATGGTCGCGCTCGGCACCGACGCGGGCGTGCGCACGGTGGCGCTGCTCACGGCCATGGACCGGCCGCTCGGGCTGGCCGTCGGCAACGCCCTGGAGGTCGAGGAGTCGGTCGAGGTGCTCGCCGGCGGCGGGCCGTCCGACGTGGTGGAGCTCACCGTACGGCTGGCGCGGGAGATGCTGGAGGCCGCCGGGATCGCCGGCAAGGACCCCGAGCAGGCGCTCAAGGACGGCTCGGCGATGGACCACTGGCGCCGCATGATCGCCGCCCAGGGCGGCGACCCCGACGCGCCGCTGCCCCGGGCGGCCGAGACCATGACCGTCGCGGCCCCCGCGTCGGGCGTGCTGACCGGCCTCGACGCGTACGCGGTCGGCCTGGCCGCCTGGCGGCTCGGGGCGGGCCGGGCCCGCAAGGAGGACCCGGTGTCGGCCGGCGCCGGCGTCACGCTGCACGCCAAGCCGGGTGACGTGGTCCGTGAGGGGCAGCCGCTCATGACCCTGCACGCGGACGAGAGCGCCCGCTTCGAGCGGGCCCTGGAGGCCCTGGAGGGCGGCTACGCGGTCGGCCCGGCGGCGGGGGAGCACCTGCCGCTGGTCATCGACCGCATCACGGCGTAGCGCTCCGAGACGCTCACGAGCCCGTGCGGGACCTCTCGCACGGGCTCCGTCGTGTCGGGCCCCTGAGGGTCAGGCGACGGGGACGGGCGCGTCGGCGAAGACCTCGGCGAGGACCGCGCGGTGGGTCGGCAGCGCCGCCGTGTGGCGGGCGCGCCCGTCGTCGGTCAGGCACACGAACACGCCGCGCCGGTCGACGTCGCAGGCGCCGCGCACGACGAGCCCGGCCTTCTCCAGCCGGGCGACCACGCGGGACAGCGCGCTCTGGCTGAGGTGGACCTCGTCGCACAGCTCCTGGAGCCGCAGCTTGCGCTCGTGGCCGGCGAGCCGGTCGAGCACCTCGAACTCGCTGGCGCCGAGCCCGTGCTTGTCGCCCAGCTCACGCTCCAGCATGCACATGGTCCTGGCGTGCTTGGCCAGGACGTCGTGCCACACAACGACGAACGCCTCGTCCATGACGCGGAGGTTACCACTCCGCGAAATCCCATGCAACGGAATTAAATGCGTTTGCATTAGATGCGGATGCATGTAATGTACGGACCCATGTCGTCTTCCTCATCTCGTTGGGGCGCGCTCGCCGTGCTCTGTGCTGTGATCTTCCTTGACGCCCTTGACGTGTCGATGGTCGGTGTGGCGTTGCCTTCCATCCAGCACGATCTGGGGTTGACCACGTCGTCCCTGCAGTGGGTCGTCAGTGGCTACGTGCTCGGTTACGGCGGTCTGCTCCTTCTCGGCGGCCGGACCGCCGACCTGCTCGGGCGGCGCAGGGTGTTCCTGGTCGCTCTGGGCGTCTTCGCCGTCGCCTCGCTGCTCGGCGGCATCGTGGACGACGGGACGCTGCTGATCGCCGCCCGTTTCGTCAAGGGTGTGGCCGCCGCCTTCACCGCCCCGGCCGCCTTGTCGATCATCACGACCACGTTCCCCGAGGGCCCGGAGCGCAACAGGGCGTTGAGCATCTTCACCGCCTGTGGCGCCAGCGGCTACTCGCTCGGCCTGGTGATCTCCGGTCTGCTCACCGAGATCGGCTGGCGGTGGACCCTGCTGATGCCCGTGCCGATCGCCATCATCGCGCTCGTCGCCGCGCTGAAGGTGCTGCCCCGGGTCGCCGAGGACCGCGCCGAGGGCGGCCACGACCTGCTGGGCGCCGTGCTGATCACCGCCTCGATGCTGCTGCTGGTCTACACCGTCGTGCAGGCGCCCGAGGCCGGCTGGGGCTCGGTGCGCACCATCGGCTCCCTGGTGGCCAGCGCCGCGCTGCTCGGCCTGTTCGTCCTCGCCGAACTGCGGATGCGCCACCCGCTGGTGCGGCTCGGCATCCTGCGCTCCGGCTCGCTCGTCCGCGCCAACCTCGGCCTGCTCATCCTCATGGGCTCGTACGTGGCCTTCCAGTTCGTCGCCATGCAGTACTTCCAGAACCTGCTCGGCTGGTCCGCCCTCGGCACGGCCCTCGCCTTCCTGCCCGCCGGCCTGCTGGTCGCGGTGACGTCCACGAAGATGGGCGACTTCGCCGACCGGTTCGGCACCGGCAAGCTCATCGTCATCGGCGCCGCCGCGCTGGCCGGCGGTTACGCGATGTTCCTCGGCATCGACGAGCGGCCCAGCCTGGGCGGCCTGGTCATCCCGGGCATGCTCCTGCTCGGCGTGGCGTTCGCGCTGTCGTTCCCGTCGCTGAACATCCAGGCCACCAACGGCGTGGACGACGACGAGCAGGGCCTGGCCTCCGGCCTGCTCAACACCTCCGGCCAGGTCGGCGGCGCGATCGTGCTGGCCGTGGTCACCGCGGTCCTCACCTCCGGCCCGGCGGGCGGCCTGTCCGTCGGCGCGCTGCGCTCGGCGATCGTGGTGTCGCTGATCCTCGCGGTCGTGGGGCTCGGGATCTCGGCCTTCGGGCTGCGTCCCGCCAAGCCCGCCCTGGCGGAGGAGCCCGAGGTCAAGGCGTACGAGACCGTCTGACCCCGTACCGGCGTACGTCCGGCCGGAAGGCGCGATCCACGCGCGAAGGGCCCCGCGACCGCGGCGGGGCCCTTCGCCATGTGCGGGCACCCGCGACGACCTAGCCCTCCGGCATCACGGACCGCGCCGGTCGGGCTTCGCGGCGGCCTCGGCCGGGCATCTCCCCGGTATGAGCACGTCATCCCCGGCCCCGGCACGCCCGGCGGCGCGGCTACGCCATCTCACCGGGCTCGCCGTCCTGGCCGCCGTGGCGCCCCTGGCGGCCTGCGGGGCCGGCTCGGGCGGCACCGCGACCGCCACCATCTCCCCGGAGCCGACCGCCCCCGTACGGCCCGGCGAGGACACCGCCTCCGGCCCGGCCACCCCCGCCCCCTCCGCGTCCGGCACGCCCGCGGCCACCGGAAGCGCCCGCCCCGACGAGCTCGCCCCCACGCCCCTCCCGACCAGCACCGCGCCGGTCCGGGTCGAGCGCGACCGCGGCGAGCCCGCCGTCGTGACCGGGGTGCGCGCCGGCCGCCACGAGGGCTTCGACCGCGTCGTCGTGGACCTCAAGGGCGGCATGCCCGGCTACACCGTCCGCTGGGTGGACGAGCTGGAGCAGGACGGCTCCGGCAAGCCGCTCGACCTGCGCGGGCACCCCTGCCTGTACGTCCTGCTCACCCCCGCCCAGGCGCACACCGACGACGGCACCCCGACCTGGACCGGCACCCCGCTCACCCAGCCGCTCGGCAACGTCAGCCGGATCCTCCGGGCGGGCGACTTCGAGGGCCGGGTGAGCGCCGGGATCGTCGCCGGCTCCAGGACGCCGTTCCGGGTCCGCGAATACACCCGGCCCGACCGGCTGGTCATCGACGTGGCACACTGACACGGTGGTGAGAAGGATCGAAGGACCCACGCGGATCCCGGTTCCCGGCGGCAAGCTCATCGACGAGCACATCGGCCGGGTCAACAGCGGTGACGAGGCGATCTCCATCGCGCACATGGTCGCGCCGCCCGGCTGGGAGGAGCCCGCGCAGACGCCGTCGTTCACCGAGTACACCGTGGTGCTGCGCGGCACGGTCCTCGTCGAGCACGCCGGGGGCGTCACCGAGGTGTCGGCGGGCCAGAGCGTCGTGTCCGAGCCGGGGGAGAAGATCCGCTACAGCGCCGGGCCGGAGGGCGCGGAGTACGTCGCGGTCTGCCTGCCCGCCTTCAGCCCCGAGACCGCCGGCCGCGAGTGACGGGCGGGCGTGTCGTACGCGTTCCCTGAGGCGGGGGAGAGGCCACATATCATGGCCTGATGAGCCCCACGCTTGACGAGATCCGCCGGGCGCCCAAGGTGCTGCTCCACGACCACCTCGACGGCGGCCTGCGCGCCGAGACGATCGTGGAGCTGGCCCGTGAGGCGGGTTACGGCGGCCTGCCCACGACCGACCCCGGCGAGCTGCGGCAGTGGTTCGAGGAGGCGTCCGACTCCGGGTCGCTGGAGCGCTACCTCACGACGTTCGACCACACGGTGGGCGTCATGCAGACCCGCGAGGCGCTGGTCCGGGTGGCCGCCGAGTGCGCCGAGGACCTCGCCGCCGACGGCGTCGTCTACGCCGAGGTCCGCTTCGCGCCCGAGCAGCACACGACCGCCGGCCTCACCCTCGACCAGGTGGTCGAGGCCGTCCTGGACGGCTTCCGCCAGGGGTCGGAGGGGCGCGGCATCCGGGTCGGCACGCTGCTGACCGCGATGCGCCACGCCGCCCGCTCGATGGAGATCGCCGAGCTGGCCGTGCGCTACCGCGACGTCGGCGTGGTCGGCTTCGACATCGCCGGCGCCGAGGCCGGCTACCCGCCCACCCGCCACCTCGACGCCTTCGAGTACCTCCAGCGGGAGAACGCCCACTTCACCATCCACGCCGGCGAGGCGTTCGGGCTGCCCTCGATCTGGCAGGCCATCCAGTGGTGCGGCGCCGACCGGCTGGGGCACGGCGTGCGCATCATCGACGACATCTCCGTGGCCGAGGACGGCACCGCCAAGCTCGGCCGCCTGGCCGCGTACGTGCGCGACAAGCGCATCCCGCTGGAGATGTGCCCCACCTCCAACCTGCAGACCGGCGCCGCCCGCTCGATCGCCGAGCACCCCATCGGGCTGCTGCGCCGCCTGTACTTCCGGGTCACGGTCAACACCGACAACCGGCTGATGAGCTCGACCAGCGTGTCGGAGGAGTTCGCCAAACTGGTCGAGGCGTTCGGCTACGGCTGGGACGACCTGCAGTGGTTCACGGTCAACGCGATGAAGTCGGCGTTCCTGCCGTTCGACGAGCGGCTGGCGCTGATCAACGGCGTCATCAAGCCGGGCTACGCGCGGCTGAAGTGGCAGCCGTGAAACAGTCCTACCGGTCGCGGTTCGCGTTCGTCCTCGGATGGGTGTGGGTGGCGTTCACCGCGCTCAACGTCTTCGACCTGATCGCGCGCTACAACGGCAAGCCGGCGCTCGTGGCGCTGGCCGTGCTGGCCGTCCTGACCGCGCTCGTGTACGTGGTCGCGCTCAGGCCGGTCACGCGCTTCACCGAGGACGCGCTGATCGGCCGCAACCCCCTGCGCACGACCGCCGTGCCGTGGGCGTCGGTCGAGGAGGTCACCGTCTCCCACTCCATCAACGTCCGCCACGGCGCGGGCGAGCTGCTGCGGCTGTGGACGCCGGTCAGCAGCGCCCGCGAGCGGGCAAGGGCGCGGCGCCGGGGCGCCGCGCCGCCGCAGCGGGGCCGCTTCCGCACCGAGCCCACGCTGACCAGGGGCGAGCAGAACGCGGCCGACGCGCTGGCGGGCAAGACCCACGCCGACTGGGTGGGGGAGCAGATCACCGAGCGCGCCGAGACGGCCCGGCACCGCGGCAAGGAGGCGGGTCCGGCGCGGGTGTCGTGGGCGTACGACTCGTTCGCGGCGATCGCGCTCGCCGTGGTGATGGTGGTCGTCGCCTTCGCCGCGAGCTGACGCCCGTCGTCGCCGTCCGTGCGGCGGCTCCGGAGCCCGGTTGACCCTGACACCGTGTGAGGTCCTACACCTGGAGCGGTCATGTTCGGCATCGGAGACTTCGCCAGGCTCGGGCTCGTGTCGGTGCGCATGCTGCGCCACTACGACGCCATCGGCCTGCTACGCCCCGCGCACGTGGACCCCGTCACCGGCTA
The DNA here is from genome assembly GCF_013363995.1 of Nonomuraea rhodomycinica. GTDB lineage: Bacteria > Actinomycetota > Actinomycetes > Streptosporangiales > Streptosporangiaceae > Nonomuraea > Nonomuraea rhodomycinica. Next base: position 239,945 of record NZ_JABWGO010000002.1, read on the forward strand.
CCGCTCCTACCGGGCGGACCAGCTCTCCCGGCTCAACCGCGTCGTCGCGCTCAAGGACCTCGGCTTCACCCTGGAGCAGGTCAGGGCGATCGTCGACGACGAGGTGAGCACCGAGGAACTGCACGGCATGGTGCGGCTGCGCCGCGCCGAGCTGGAGGCGCGCATCAGCGCCGACCTGGCCCGGCTGCGCGGCGTCGAGGCGAGGCTCCGCGCGATCGAGAGAGAGGGCGGCATGGGAACCGCGGACGTGGTGGTCAAGAAGGTGGCGCCGATGAGGGTGGCCGAGCTGAGCGCGCTCGCCCCGAGCTACGAGCCGGAGAGCATCAGCCCGGTCATCGGGCCGCTCTTCGGCGAGCTGTGCGCGCGGCTGGACGCGGCGGGAGTGACGCCGGCCGGTCCGTCCGTCGCGTACTACCTGCCGGAGGGCGACGGGCCGGTGCGGGTGCACGCCGCGTTCCCGCTCTCCGCCGAGCCGCCCGCCGGCGGGGGGCTGCGGGTCGTCACGCTGCCGGCCATCGAGACAGCGGCGACGCTCCTCCACCACGGGTCCATGGACGGGGTGGGGTCGACGTTCCAGGCGCTGGCGCACTGGATCGAGGAGAACGGGTACCGTTCGCTCTCGCTCGGCAGGGAGGTGTACCTGCACTGCCCGGAGGAGGAGGACGCGTGGGTGACAGAGCTCCAGATCGAGGTGGCCCGGCCCGGCACGGCTCCGTAGACCCCGGCGATCTCGGCGGTCACGGGCTCGCGGAGCTCGAACGGCACCGCGCCGAGCTGACCGGCTACTGCTACCGCATGCTCGGCTCCGGGTTCGAGGCCGAGGACGCGGTGCAGGAGACCCTGGTCAAGGCGTGGCGCGGCCTCGACCGCTACGACCCGGGCCGCGCCTCCGTCCGGTCCTGGCTGTTCGCCATCGCCACGAACGTCTGCCTGGACATGCTGCGCGGCCCCCAGCGGCGGGCCCGCGCCATGGACCTGGCCCCGGCCGCCACCCCCGGCGCGGCACTGGGCGCGCCGCTGCCCGAGGAGCGCTGGGTCCTGCCGCTGCCCGACGGCCGCCTGCCGCCTGCCGACCCGGCCGAGCTGGCGGTGGTCAGGGAGTCGGTGCGGCTGGCGTTCGTGGCGGCCCTGCAGCGGCTGCCGGCGCGCCAGCGGGCCGTGCTCATCCTGCGCGAGGTGCTGCGCTGGAGCGCCGCCGAGGTCGCCGGCCTGCTCGGCGTGAGCGTCGCCGCGGTCAACAGCGCCCTCCAGCGCGCCAGGGCCGCCCTCCCGGCCGCGCCGGAGCCGCCGTACGAGGAGGTGGACGAGGAGCTGCTCGGCCGGTACGTGGACGCCTTCGAGCGGTACGACGTCGAGACCCTGGTCGCGCTGCTGCACGCGGACGCCACGATGGCGATGCCGCCCTACACCTGGTGGCTGCGCGGCCGGGACGTCATCGGCGCGGTCCTGCGGGCGGCCGGGGCACCCTGCGCGGGGTCCCGGCTGGTGCCCGCCGGGCGGGCGAACGGCGCCGCGGCCTTCGGCCAGTACCGGGAGGGGCGGCCGTTCGCGCTGGTGCTGTTCGAGACGTCCGGCGGGCTGGTCACGGGCCAGACCACGTATCTCGGGGACCGGCTGTTCCCGATGTTCGGTCTGCCGATGAGTTCGGCGCCCCGGCTCCGTACCAGGGGGTGAGAGAAGGAGGAACCATGACCATGCCCCGCATCGTCGAACATCCCGACCGCCCCTACGTCGGCGTGCTCAGGACCATCACCATGACGACCTTCGGCGAGGTCGCCGACCGCATCCCCGAGCTGATCGCCTGGCTGGGACGGCAGGGCGTCGCCCTGGCCGGCGCCCCCTTCCTCAGGTACCGGGTGATCGAGACGGCCGCCGACCGCCTGGAGGTGGAGGCGGGAGTGCCGGTCCCCCGGCCCCTGGACGGGACCCTGGCGGAGGAGGCCGGCTTCTTCGCCGCCGCGCTCCCGGCCGGGCGCTACGCCACGGTCACCCACCACGGGCACCCCGACCGTCTGGCCGGCGTCATCGGCGACCTGCTGGGCTGGGCGGACAAGGAGGGCCTGACGTGGGACCTCACGGAGCGCGACGGCGCCGAGCGCTGGGGCTGCCGCCTGGAGCTCTACGAGACCGACCCGCGCGTCGAGCCCGACCCGGCGAACTGGGACATCAGGCTGGAGTTCCGCCTCGCCTGACCGCAACCAGGGCGCCCCACCCGTGGCCACGGCTGTCACCAGGGCCGTCACCAGGCGATCACCCGCCGCCCATGACCCGCCTGCCGCCCGCAACCCGCCGGCCACACCGCCACACCGCCCCACCGCCGACCGCCCGAAGCCCGTTGTCGTCGCCCGTCACCCACCCGCCGCCCCGGCCTGTCGTCGGCCGCCCCGCGCAGTACGGCGAGTTCTGTGGCATGGAAGACGTCCGCCATGTCACAGGCGGGCGGGCTGTCTCGTCTCGGGTGGCGGAGACAGGACACGTGCGTCGGGAAGGTGATGGTCATGCGGGTGTTCGTGGCCGGCGGGGCCGGGGTGTTGGGGCGGCGGCTGGTGCCGCGGCTCGTGGAGCGCGGCCACGAGGTGACGGCGACCACGACGAGCACGGCCAAGCTGGGCCTGCTGGAGCAGTGGGGCGCCGAGGCGGTCGTGATGGACGGGCTGGACGCGCGCTCGGTCGGTGAGGCCGTGGCCCACGCCCGGCCGGATGTGATCGTGCACCAGATGACGGCTATTTCCGGCAAGCCTGATATCAAGCACTTCGACCGCTGGTTCGCCGTCACCAACCGGCTGCGCACCGAGGGGACGGACCACCTGCTGGCCGCCGCCGAGGCGACCGGGGTGTCGCACGTCGTCGCGCAGAGCTACGCCTCGTGGAACGGCATCCGCAAGGGCGGATGGGTCAAGACCGAGGAGGACCCGCTGGACCCGACCAGCACCGGCCAGGGCGCTCAGGCGATCCGGCACCTGGAGGACGTGGTGGTCAAGGCCGGCGGCGCGGTCCTGCGCTACGGCGCGTTCTACGGCCCGGGCGCCACCGACGACCAGGTCGAGCTGGTGCGCAAGCGCCAGTACCCGGTGATCGGCGACGGCGGCGGCCACAGCTCCTGGGTCCACCTGGACGACGCGGCGGACGCCACCGTGCTCGCCGTGGAGCTGCGGGCCAGGGGCGTGTTCAACATCGTGGACGACGACCCGGCCCCGGCGCGCGAGTGGCTGCCCCACCTGGCGGCGTGCGCCGGGGCGAAGCCGCCCATGCGCATTCCCGTCTGGCTGGCCCGGCCGCTGGCGGGCGGGGCGGCGGTCGCGATGATGACCGAGGGGCGCGCGTTCTCCAACGCCAAGGCCAAGCGGGAGCTCGGCTGGGAGCCGCGCCACCCGTCGTGGCGGCAGGGGTTCGAGGAGGAGCTGGCATGAGCAGGGCGCAGGAGTTCCAGGAGCTGCGGCCGCTGCTGTTCTCGATCGCCTACCGGCTTCTCGGCAGCGTGAGCGAGGCCGAGGACGCGGTGCAGGAGACCTGGCTGCGGTACGCCTCCTCCCCGACCCGGCCCGCCTCGGTCAAGGCGTACCTGTCGGCCACGGTGTCGCGGATCGCGATCGACGTGCTGCGCTCGGCGCGCGTGCGGCGGGAGGAGTACGCCGGGCAGTGGTTCCCCGAGCCGCTGCTGGCCGACCCGTACGAGGACCCGGAGCGGTCGGCGGAGCTGGCCGACTCGGTGTCGATGGCGGCCCTGCTGCTGCTGGAGCGGCTCAGCCCGCTGGAGCGGGCGGTCTTCGTGCTGCGGGAGGTGTTCGGGTTCGGCTTCGCCGAGGTCGCCTCGGCGGTGGGCCGCTCGGAGGCGGCGTGCCGCCAGCTCGCGGTGCGGGCACGCCGCCACATGGACGCCGGACGCGCCCGGTTCGAGGCGGATCGCCGGGAGCGGGAGGAACTCGCCGGACGGTTCTTCGACGCCTTCCGGGAGGGGGACGTCGCCGGGCTGCGGGAGCTGCTCGCCGCCGACGTGCGGATGGTCGGCGACAGCGGTGGCAAGGCCCCGCTGTGGGGCAAGGGCGTCTTCGGCGCCGACAACGTGGCCCGGACGCTGGCCTCGATCATCGCGCCGTTCCTGCGGATCGGCGGCACGGTGGAGCCGCACGAGATGAACGGCCAGCCGGGCGCGATCTTCCGCGACCGGGACGGCAGGATCGTCAACACCCTGCTGCTCGACGTCCTGGACGGGCAGGTCCAGACGATCCGCGCGGTGATCAACCCGGACAAGCTGCGGCACCTGGGGCCGGTGGCGGACGCCTGGGCGGTCGTCCGCGAGGCCAACCAGGCCCGCCGGCCCACGACCTGACGGACGACAGGAGATCCTCACCATGATTCTCGTGACCGGCGCCACCGGGAACGTCGGCGCCGAGGTCGTCGGCCGGCTGCTCGACGCGGGCGAGAGGGTGCGCGTCATCAGCCGCGACCCCGCCGCCCATTCCTTCCCCGGCGGCGTCGAGGTGCTGCCCGGCGACCTGACCCGGCCGGAGACGCTGACGAAGGCGCTGTCCGGCGTCGAGCGGGCGTTCCTGTTCCCGGTCCTCACCGGGGTCGGCGGGTTCCTCGACGCGGCACGGGACGCCGGCCTGCGGCACGTCGTGCTGCTGTCGTCGCAGACCGTCACGTTCGCCACGCCGGGGTGGGTCGGGGAGCGGCACCTGCGGCTGGAACGGGACGTCGAGGCGTCCGGGCTGCCGTGGACGTTCGTGCGCCCCGGCGCGTTCATGACCAACGACCTCGCCTGGGCGCCCCAGATCCGCGGCGACGGGGTCGTCCGCGGAGTGCACGGCGCGTCCGCCCTGGCGCCCGTCGATCCGCGCGACATCGCCGCGGTCGCCGTACGCGCCCTTCTCGACCGGCGTACCGGTGAGGCGTTCCTGCTGACCGGACCCGAGGCGCTGACCCAGGTCGAACGGGTGCGGATCATCGCGGAGACGATCGGCCGGCCGCTGCGGTTCGAGGAGCAGCCGCCGGAGGAGTTCCGGGAGCGGATGCTGCGCCACGGGACGCCCGCACCGGTGATCGACGAGCTCATCGACGGGTTCGCCGCGAGAATCGGCGCGCCGGAGGAGGTGGTGCCGACGGTCGAGGAGGTCACCGGGCGGCCGGCGTTCACCTACGCCCAGTGGGTGGCCCACCGCGCGGCGGCGTTCGGCGCGACACCGGCCTGACGCCGCCCGCCCCGGCCGCCCCGGCCGCGCCTCGGAGAGCGCGTCCGGGGCCTCCGGTGGGCGGGACATCCGGTCGGGCGTGACGGCCGCCCCCGAGTGACGGCCCCCGGCGGATTCAGGGACGTCGGGCCGCCCGGCGCGAACCCAGTGGTGTCAGTGCAGGTCGAGGGCCTTCGTCAGGTCGGCCCTGAGGGCGTCGAGGGCGCGGGCGGCCTCGGCGCGGGCCGCCGGCACGTCGTCCGTGACCGGGACCACCACCTCCAGGTAGCACTTGAGCTTGGGCTCCGTGCCCGAGGGCCGGACCACGACGCGGGCGCCGCCCGACAGCGTGTAGCGCAGGCCGTCGGTCGGCGGCAGGCCGCCGTCGCCGCGGCTCAGGTCGTCGGCCCGTTCCACCGTGCGGCCGCCCAGCCCGGCCGGGGGAGTCGCCCGCAGGCGGGCCATGGCGTCCGCGATCAGCGACAGGTCCTCGACCCGGACCGAGAGCTGCGAGGTGGCGTGCAGGCCGTAACGGCGCGCCTGGTCGTCCAGCAGGTCGAGCAGCGTGCGGCCGTCGCGCTTGGCGGCGGCGGCGATGGCCGCGACCGTGAGGGCGGCGCCGATGCCGTCCTTGTCGCGCACCGGCAGCCCGGCGTCGGACCCGACGCTGTAGCCGATGGCCTCCTCGTAGCCGAACACCAGGCCCGGACCCGCCTTGATGATCCACTTGAACCCGGTCAGCGTCTCGCCGTAGCGGACGCCGTGGGCGCGGGCGATCTTGCCGAGCAGGGTGGAGGAGACGATCGTGGTGGCCACCATGCGGTCGCCCGTGGTGTGGGTGATCACGTGCTCGGCGAGCAGCCCGCCCACCTCGTCGCCCGTCAGCATGCGCACCTGCCCGCCGGGCAGCGGCACGCCCACCGCGCACCGGTCGGCGTCGGGGTCGTTGGCCAGCACGAGGTCGGCCCCCGTGCGGGCGGCCAGCGCGGCGGCGAGGTCCATGGCCCCGGGTTCCTCGGGGTTGGGGAAGGCCACCGTCGGGAAGGCGGGGTCGGGGTCGCGCTGCTCCTCGACCCCCATCGGGCTCGGGAAGCCCGCCCGCAGGAACGCGTCGGTCAGCGTGGCGCCGCCGACGCCGTGCAGCGGCGTGTACGCCACTCGCAGGTCGCGGGCGTCGCCCAGCGGCAGCGTGGTGACGGCGTCGATGTAGTCGTCGACGAGGTCCTCGCTCAGCTCGGTCAGCGTGCCGGGAGCGCCGAGCGGCAGCTCGTCGACGCGGCCCACGGCGTCGATCGCGGCCGAGATGCGGCCGTCGATCGGGGGCGTGATCTGGGAGCCGTCGCCCCAGTAGACCTTGTAGCCGTTGTCGCGGGGCGGGTTGTGGCTGGCCGTGACCATGACGCCGGCGTCGGCCTCCAGGTGGAGCACGGCGAACGCGAGCACCGGCGTGGGCAGCGGGCACGGCAGGATCGAGGCGTGCAGCCCGGCGCCGGTCAGCACGGCGGCCGTGTCGCGGGCGAACACGTCGGAGTTGCGCCGGGCGTCGTAGCCGATGACCACGTGCCTGCCGGGGCCGAGCACCGCGGCCAGGCCGGCGGCGGCGCGCATGACGGTGACCCGGTTCATGCGGTTGGGTCCGGCGCCCAGCTCGCCGCGCAGCCCGGCCGTGCCGAACTCCAGCCGGCTCCCGAACCGGTCGAGCAGCGCCTCGGTGTCGCCCGCGTCGAGGATCGCCGTGAGCTCGGCCCGGGTCTCCGGGTCGGGGTCCTGGGCCAGCCAGGCGCGGGCGGCCTCGACCAGGTCCGTGGCGGACGTGTCGCCGGTCATACGCGCTCGATGACCTTGGCCAGGAGGATGCCCATGCGGGCGGCCGTGGCGCGGCCGACCTCCAGGACCTCGGTGTGGTCGAGCGGCTGGTCCGACAGGCCCGCCCCGGGGTTGGTGACCAGCGAGACGCCGAGCACCTCCAGCCCGGCCTCGCGGGCGGCGACGGCCTCCAGCACCGTGGACATGCCGATGAGGTCGCCGCCGAGCGTGCGCAGCATGCGGATCTCGGCCGGCGTCTCGTAGGTGGGCCCGCGGAAGGCGACGTAGACGCCCTCCGCGATAGAGGGGTCGACCTCGTGGACGAGCGCCCGCAGCCGCTTGGAGTAGACCTCGGACAGGTCGATGAACGTGGTGCCGGTGATCGGGTTGGCGCCGGTCATGTTGATGTGGTCGCTGATCAGCACCGGGTCGCCGACCCGCTGCGTCTCGGGGCGCAGGCCGCCGGCGGCGTTGGTCAGGACGAGCGTGCGGACCCCGGCGGCGGCGACGGTGCGCACGCCGTGGACCACCGCGTCGACGCCCCGGCCCTCGTAGAGGTGGCTGCGGCCGAGCAGGACGAGCGCGTGCCGGCCGCCGCCGGTGCGGACGACGCGGAGCTTGCCGCCGTGCCCGGCGACGGCGGGGGCCGCGAAGCCGGGAAGGTCGGTGAGCGGGATCTCGGTCACGACCTCCCCGAGCGCGTCAGCGGCCGGGACCCAGCCGGAGCCCATCACGAGGGCGACGTCGAAGGTGTCGAGGCCGGTCGCGGCCTTCAGCGCCGCGGCGGCCTCACCGGCCAGTTTGTACGGGTCGTTGGTCACCTCAGTAGTTTAGGAGGAGCCTGTCGAGCACCCGCACGCCGAACTGGAGCGCCTCGACCGGCACCCGCTCGTCCACGCCGTGGAACATCGACGCGAAGTCCATGTCCCCGGGCAGCCGCAGCGGCACGAAGCCGAAGCCGCGCACGCCGAGGTCGGCGAAGAAGGTCTTGTTGTCGGTGCCGCCCGACATGCAGTACGGGACCGCCCGCGCCGTCGGGTCCTCCGCCTTGAGCGCGGCGATCATCGACTCGACCAGGGCGCCGTCGAACGAGGTCTCCAGCGCGATGTCGTGGTGGACGAACTCGCGGCGCACGTTCGGCCCGAGCAGCTCGTCCACGGTCTTGAAGAACTCGTCCTCGTGCCCGGGCAGGAACCGGCCGTCCACGACGGCGCTCGCCCGGCCGGGGATCACGTTGGACTTGTAGCCGGCGTCGAGCTGGGTGGGGTTGGTGGTGTGGCTCAGGGTGGCGCCGACGAACCGGACCAGCGGCCCGATCTTGTCCAGGACCGGCGCCGGGTCGTTCTCGTCGAAGGGGATGCCGAACGCGGCGGCGACCTCGGTGAGGAACGTGCGGACCGTCGGCGTGAGGGTGATGGGCCACTCGTGGGCGCCGATCCGGGCGACGGCCTTGGCGATCTCGGTGACGGCGTTGTCGGAGTTGAGCATGGAGCCGTGCCCGGCGGTGCCGTCGGCGATGAGGCGCATCCAGGCCAGGCCCTTCTGCGCGGTCTCGATGAGGTAGAGCCGCAGCGACGGGTCCACCTCCAGGGAGTAGCCGCCGACCTCGCTGATCGACTCGGTGACGCCCTCGAACAGCTCGGGGTGGTGCTTGGTCAGGTGCTTGGCCCCGTACACGCCGCCCGCCTCCTCGTCGGCGACCCAGGCGAAGACGAGGTCACGGCGCGGCCGGCGGCCGTCGCGGGTGAGCTGGCGCAGGACGGCGAGCATCATCGCGTCCATGTCCTTCATGTCGACGGCGCCGCGGCCCCAGATGTAGCCGTCGCGGATCTCGCCGGCGAAGGGGTCCACGGACCAGTCGGCCGCGTTGGCGGGCACCACGTCGAGGTGGCCGTGGACGAGCAGCGCCGGCAGCGACGGGTCGGTGCCCTCCACGCGGGTGACCACGTTGCCGCGGCCGGGCGCGCTCTCGATGTAGGTGGCCTCGATGCCGACCTCGGCGAGCCGGGCCATGACGACCTCGGCGGCCGCGCGCTCGCCCGGACCGCTGCCGTCGCCGTAGTTGCTGCTGTCGACGCTGATCAGCTCGGTGCAGAGCTCGGCGACCTCGTTCTCGGCGGGGGTCGTGGCAGGGGTCTCGGCGGAAGTCATGGTGTCCTTTCCAGGGTGAGAAGGCCGGACTTGCGGAGATGGCCGCGCTTGTAGGCGCGGGTGATCAGGGTGACGTCGGTGCCGGTGACCTCGTGCAGGTCGCCGACGACCTCGGTGAGCAGGCGGTACAGGGCGGCCTCGTGGGCCACCGCGACCTGCACGATGAGGGAGTGGGTGCCCGCCGTGGCGGCGCAGTAACGCACGTGGGGATGGGCGGCCAGGGTGCGGCCGACCGTGTCGAGCCCGTCCGGGCGCACCTTGAGCCAGAGCTGGGCCTCCACCTCCAGGCCGAGCAGGGCGGGCTCGACCTCGGCCCGCAGCAGCAGCACCCGGCGTTCGAGGAGCGAGGTGACGCGCCGCCGGGCGGTGGGCACGGAGACGTCGAGCCGCTCGGCGATGGCGGTGAAGGCGATGCGGCCGTCGGCGACGAGCAGTTCGGCGATCTCCTGCTCCAGCGGCGACATGCCGTCCTCGTCGGGCAGCGGGCCGGCGGCCTCGGCCGGGCGCAGCTCCGCCACCTCCTGCTCGGTCAGGTACGGCGCGTGCCATTCGGCCACGGTCCGGAACGTGTGCAGCACGACCTGGGTCTGTGTCTGCAGGACCCCGTCGATCGCGGGCACCTGCGCGGTGATGATGTCGTGCAGCGCCTCGCGCGAGGGGGACACCAGCTCGCAGCCGATGTCGGCGACGCCGGTCAGGGCGTAGACCGAGCGGGTGTCGGGCCGGTCGGACAGGGCCTTGGCGACCGCGGCGGCGGTGCCGGGCCGGACCTGGACGTGCAGGTGGACGGGGCGTCCGTGACCGGAGCGGAGGTCGTCGTAGATCGCGGTGACGCGCACCGCCCCCTCGGCGACCAGGCGCTGCAACCGGCGGGCGACCGTGCGCTCGTGTTCGCCGACCGCCCTTCCGATCTCACCCCACGCCGCGCGCGGGCTGACCTGGAGGGCGGCGACCAGCCGGCGGTCCAGAACGTCCACTGAGAGCCGTTTCTATGTCGGGTTTGTAAATATGTGCCGTGATATTTGACTGTTTCGGTCGTCCACTTGCACAGTAGGCCATACCGCACCTTTCAGCAAAGGAGCCCCCGTGGCGACCTCCCCCGTTGCGCCGTCCACCGTCGGCATCCCCCGCAGTCGCGTCCGCCAGCTCATGGCGGCCAGCGTCGGGAACGTCGTCGAGTGGTTCGACTGGTACACCTACAGCTTCCTGGCGATCTACTTCTCCAAGCAGATCTTCCCCGAGACCGACAACAGCCTCGTCCCGCTGCTCAGCGGGTTCGCCGTCTTCGCCGTCGGCTTCTTCATGCGGCCCCTGGGCGGGCTGCTCGTGGGCGCCTTCGCCGACCGGTTCGGCCGCAAGGCGGCCATGACGTTCACCATCATCCTGATGGGCGGCGGGTCGCTGCTGCTCGCGGTCACGCCGACGTACGCCGCCGCCGGGGTGCTCGCGCCGATCGTGCTGACGCTCGCGCGGCTCATCCAGGGCCTGTCGGTCGGCGGCGAGTTCGCCGCCGCCACCACGTTCCTCGTGGAGTCGGCCCCGCCGGGGCGTCGCGGCCTGTTCTCCAGCTTCCAGTACGTCAGCACCACGATCGGCCAGCTCCTCGCCTCCGGCCTGGCCGCGATCCTCGCCAAGAGCCTCAGCGAGGCCGACATGAGCTCGTACGGCTGGCGCATCCCGTTCGTGGTCGGCGCCGTCATCAGCCTCGTCGGCCTGTGGATCCGCAAGGGCGCCGAGGAGACCAGCACGGTCGCCGAGGAGATCCGCGAGGGCAAGGCCGAGCGGCCGGCCCTGTTCGAGTTCCTCGTGCGCTACCCGACCAAGGCCGCGCTCATCGTCGGCATCACGGTCGCCGGCACCGTGTCCTACTACACCTGGACGACGTTCCTGCCGACCTACGCCCAGCTCACGGTGAAGTTCGACAAGGCCGACGCGCTCACGGTCGGGACCATCTCGCTGCTGTTCTTCATGGTCCTGCAGCCGCTGCTCGGCATGCTGTCGGACCGGATCGGCCGCAAGCCGATGCTCATCGTCTTCGGTCTGGGCTTCCTGATCCTGCCGGTGCCGCTGCTCGGCATGCTGTCGAACTCCTTCGCCAGCCTGCTGTTCGTCCAGTGCCTCGGCATGGTCTTCCTCGGCTGCTTCACCTCGATCTCGGCCGCGGTCAACTCCGAGCTGTTCCCGACCCGGGTGCGCGCGGCGGGCGCGGGCTTCCCGTACTCGCTGACTGTGGCGATCTTCGGCGGCACGGCGCCGCTGATCGGCACCGCGCTGCAGGAGGCCGGCAACATGCACCTGTTCCCGTGGTACGTCTCGGCGCTGGCGCTGATCTCCACCTGCGTCTACGCGTTCGCGCTGAAGGAGACCAAGGACCAGCCGCTGAGCTAGGCGGACCCGGTCACGTGCCGAGGGACTTGCAGGGGCGCCCGCGCAGCTCCTTGACGTAGTCGTCGGGCGCCCCCGCCCGCTCCGCCGCGTCGGCCAGGATGCCGAGGTAGCGGGCGGAGGGCAGGCCGCCCTCGTAACCGTCGAGCACGTAGAACCAGGCCACCTGCTCGCCCTCCAGGGTCTGCACCCGCAGCCGGACCTTGTGGTAGAGGCCGCGGGCCGCGCCCTCCCACTGGTCGAGCGAGTTCTCGTCCCACTCGGGCACGTCGTACAGGACCACGAAGACGTGCTCGTCCGGGTCCTCGACGATGGTGGACAGCGCGCCCTCCCAGCCGATGTCCTCACCGCCGAACGTCAGGCGCCATCCCTGGAGCCAGCCGACGCCGCGCACGGGGGAGTGCGGGGCGCGCATGGCCATCTGCTCTGGGTCCATGTTGCTGCCGTAGGCGGCGTAGACAGGCACAGCTCACAAGGGTAGCGCGACGATGGCCGCCCCGTTCGTCGGCAGGCCGGACGATGCGGGAGAATGGTACACGTGACAAGGATCGTGATCATCGGCGGCGGACCCGGCGGATACGAGGCAGCTCTGGTGGCCGCGCAGTTGGGCGCGCAGGTCACGATGGTCGAGCAGGACGGGCCCGGCGGGGCGTGCGTCCTGACCGACTGCGTGCCGTCCAAGACGCTGATCGCGACCTCCGTGCGCAAGCAGGCGCTGCTCGACGCCCCGTCGCTGGGCGTCGGCTTCTCGGGCGGAGGCGACGGCGACATCGGCGCGGCGACCGTGGATCTCCCGCTGGTCAACAAGCGGGTCAAGGAGCTGGCCCAGGCCCAGTCGGCCGACATCGAGGCGCGGGTCGCCGCCGAGGGCGTGGAGATCATCAAGGCGCGCGGCCGGCTGGTCGACCCGCAGGTGGTCAAGGCCGGCGACCGCACGATCCGCGCCGACGTGGTGCTCGTCGCCACCGGCGCGACCCCGCGCGTCCTGCCCGGCGCCGAGCCCGACGGCGAGCGCATCCTCACCTGGCGCCAGCTCTACGACCTGGAGGAGCTGCCCGAGCACCTCATCGTGGTCGGCTCGGGCGTCACCGGCGCCGAGTTCGCGGGCGCCTACCGCTCGCTCGGCGCGGAGGTCACGCTCGTCTCCAGCCGCGACCGCATGATGCCCAACGAGGACGCCGACGGCGCCGAGGTGCTCGAAGAGGTCTACCGGCGCCGCGGCATGAACGTCATGGGCCGCTCGCGCGCCGCCTCCGTCAAGCGCACCGCCGACGGTGTCGTGGTGACGCTGGAGGACGGCCGCACCGCGGAGGGCTCGCACGCGCTGATGACGGTCGGCATGGTGCCCAACACCGGCGGCATGGGCCTGGAGGAGGCCGGGGTCCAGCTCGACCGGGGCGGGTTCGTCAAGGTCGACAAGGTCTCGCGCACCTCCGCGCCCGGCGTCTACGCGGCGGGCGACTGCACCGGCGTGCTCATGCTGGCCTCGGTGGCGGCCATGCAGGGCCGCATCGCCGTGTGGCACGCGCTCGGCGAGGCCGTCCAGCCGCTGCGGCTGGCGACGGTGGCCTCCAACATCTTCACCGACCCCGAGATCGCCGCCGTGGGCGTGGCGCAGCGGGCCATCGAGGCCGGCGAGATCGAGGCCAACGTGGTCAAGCTGCCGCTCGCCACCAACGCGCGGGCCAAGATGCAGGGCTTCAACGACGGCTTCGTCAAGCTGTTCTGCCGGCCGCACACCGGCATCGTGCTGGGCGGCGTGGTGGTGGCGCCGCGCGCGTCCGAGCTGATCCTCGCCGTGTCGGTGGCGGTCCAGCAGCGGCTGACCGTGGACCAGCTCGCGCACACGTTCGCGGTCTACCCGTCGCTGTCGGGCTCGATCACCGAGGCGGCCCGCCGGCTCATGCAGCCCGAGGCCGCCATCGGCATCTAGGCGGCGGGCGCCGCCCGCAGCCCGGCCGAGACGCGGGAGAGGATCTCACGCAGGTTGGCCGGGCTGGTCGCGAAGTTGACGCGGGCGAACGAGGCGGTCGCGACGTCGGTGTGCTGCGAGAACTCGGCCCCCTCGCTGAGCTTCACCCCCGCGTGGCGCTCCAGGTGAGCGGCGGGGGAGCGGTCCCCCAGCGGCGTGCCGGCGAAGTCGAGCCAGCCGAGGTACGTGGCCTGCGGGGTGTGGTGGCGCAGGTCCCACGGCGAGGCCGCCGCCCAGTCCGCCAGCGTGCGCCGGTTGTCGTCGAGGGTGCGCAGGAGGTCGTCCAGCCAGGCGCCGCCCTCGCGCCAGGCGGCCACGGTCGCCACCCGGCTGAGGACGCTCGGGGTGCCGAAGTAGTCCAGCGGGGCCGCGGCCAGCGACTCCAGGACGTGCTCCGGCCCGACGTGGGCGACGGCGCACCGCAGACCGGCGATGTTGAACGCCTTGGTGGCCGAGGTCGCGGTGATCGTCCGCGCGGCGGCGTCCGCGCCGAGCGAGGCGAACGGCACGTGCCGATGCGGGGAGTAGACGAGATCGGCGTGGATCTCGTCGGCGAGGACCACCAGGTCCAGCTCCTCGGCCGCCGCGGCCACGGCGGAGAGCTCCGCGCGGGTGAGGACGCGGCCGGTCGGGTTGTGCGGATTGACCAGGACGACCATGCGGCACCCCTGCGCGCGCAGCCGGTCGGTGAGGCCCTCGGCCGAGAAGCCCCAGCCCGTCTCGTCCCACAGCATCGGCAGGGGCACGATCCGGCGTCCCGAGCGGGCGACGGCGGCCAGGAACGGCGGGTACGACGGGACGTGGATCGCGACGCCGTCGCCCGGCGCGGTGGCGTGCTCGATCATGACCTGGAGGATCTGGATGAGGTCGGTGAACACGCGGGTCCGCCCGGGGCTCGGCCGCCAGCCGTGACGGCCGGCCATGCGCTCCTCGAACGCCTCGACCACCGGGTCCTCGCCGGGCCAGTACGGATACCCGAAGTCCTCGCGCTCGGCGACGCGGACGATGCTCTCGCGGACGGCCGGCGGCACCCCGAAGTCCATGTCGGCCACCCAGGCGCCGATGGTGCCGGGCGGGAGGGACCCCCACTTGACGCCGTGGCCGGAGCGCAGCCGGGCGACGTCCACGGCCTCGAACGCCCCGCTCACCGGGACCCCTCGCCGTCCCGAACGGCGCTCTCCGCCAGGATGGCGTCGCGCAGGACCTCCATCTGGCCGTGGTGCTGCGCCAGTTCCTCGTAGACGTGGAGCAGGGCGGCGCCCTGGGTGAGCTCGCGGCCGGGGCCGAGGTAGGCGGCTGGCGGGGCGGCGCGCAGCGGGCCGCCCGGCTCGGCGGCCCGCACGTCCTCGGCCAGCCGGTCGCGCACGGCCGCGGCCCGGTCGAGGAGCGGTCGCACGGGGCCCGCGCTGGTGAACTCGGCGTCCCGGTCGCGGACGACCTCCCGTCCCGCGACCAGCGCCCCGGCCCAGTACGAGACCACGCCCAGGCAGTGGGTGAGCAGCGCGTACGGCGAGTTCGCCCCGGGGATCGACGGCCTGCGGTTGGCCAGCTCGTCGCCCAGTCCCTCCACGATGCCGCTCATCCCGTCGAGGGCCCGGCAGGCGAAGTACAGGTAGTCGTCTTCGGTGATCAATGCGGCTCCTCGGCCGTCGGTGCGTTGGCGTCACCTGTTGAACAGGTGACGCCAACATTGCGGCCGTGAACCGTCACCTGTCAAGATGGTGACGTGAGTTTCGTCTTCGTCAGCGGCAACCTGGCGCTGGACCTCGCCGGCACGCTGAAGTGGCGGCGCAGCGAGCCGCAGGAACTGCTGGAGACCCCCGCCGACCTGGCGCGATGGGCGGTCGAGGCGGGCCTGCTCACCGAGGAGCCCGCCCTCGGCGCCGCCGACCTGACGCGGGTGCGCGCACTGCGCGAGGCGGTCTACCGGCTCGCGCTCCACGGCATGCGGAAGCTCGCCTGGCCCGAGGAGGACCTGCGCCTGGTGAACGAGGAGACGGGCGGCGCCCCGGCCCGGATGTCGCTGACGCCCGCCGGTGTCGTGCGCACCGGCGGGGCGGAGGCGGTCGCCGCCGAGGTGGCGCGCTCGGCGGTCGGGCTGCTGGGCGGGGTGGAAAGGTCGCGGGTCCGCGAGTGCGGGCGCGCCGCGTGCACGCGGATCTTCGTCGACCGCTCCCGCGCCGGCAACCGGCAGTGGTGCGGCATGGAGGAGTGCGGCAACCGGGTCAAGGCGGCGGCCTACCGCGCCCGCAAGAGCAAGGCGTCGCCCCCCGGCACCCCGTGACCTCGGGCACGCGCCGGATCCTCCGGCAGGGTCGCCGGATCCTCCGGCAGGGTCGCCAACTCGTCGGCGAGGGGGAGCGCCGTCTCGCCCGGTGGCGTCCGGCCCTCCTCGAACGCGGGCTCCACCAGCCGCCGGCGGCCCTCCGCCGGGTCCCACACCTCGGGGATCAGGTGGGCCGGCCACCAGCCGGGTACGAGGTGGCCGGTGGAGCCGTACCGGGCCCGGGCCGCGATGCCGGGGTGCCGCGCGATGGCCAGGAAGATCACCGTGTGGTCGCGGCGGCGGCCCACCACCCGCTCGGCCGGGAGCGCCGGTCGAGCGGCGAGCCTTCCCGCAGCCCGGCGGCGCGGGCCGGCGGGGCGTCGGCGTAGCGCAGGGCGAGCTCGCGGATCCGGCCCCCGTCGATCCCGTGGCCGGTGACGTCGCCGTGGGCGGCGCCTTTCGCGTCGCGGGCACCGCCGCACAGTGTGGGCGTCCCGCGCCGCCCGGCACCACCGCATCTCCCGGGCGCCCGCTCCGCCGCTCCGCCGCGCCGCCCGTCCCCCTTGACCGGGACGTTGACACCTCCGGCCGAAGGGAGGGTTCGGGCGCGCCGAATCGTTGACGTTTGTTGGTATGGAGACCAAACTAATCCACGAGCTGGCGCAAGCCCTTGGAAGGAGCCTCCATGCCCTACCGCCCCCCGCTGGTCGCGCACGAGTACTTTGTCGCGGACCCGCCCGAGCTCCCGGTGCGTACGCGCGGCGAGGGCGGCCTGTCGGCGGTGGCCGCCGCCGAACTGGTGGCGGCCGACGGCGCCGAGGTGATGCTGAAGGCGGTCACCACGGCGGAGGAGGCGCTGGTCGTCCAGGTGGGCGTGGCCGGTGAGGGCGTTATCCGGGTGCGGTTGTCGGAGGACGCGTCGGCCCGGCCCCGTTCGGAGCGGGCCGTCTCGCTGGTGACCCCCGGCACGTACTCAGGGGCCCGTGCCGGGATCACCCCCGGAGAGCCGATCGTGATCGACGCGGGCTCGATCCGGGCCGAGATCAGCCTCGCGCCATGGCACCTGCGCTTCGTCGACGCCTCGGGCCGGACCCTGGTCGAGCAGGATCGCGGGCACACCGACATCAGCGGCCGGCTGCGCACGCTCCCGTTCGGCCGGTCGAGCGCCGGCGGGACGGCCGTCGCCTACCACGAGAGCTTCGCCGCCGCCCCCGACGAGGCGTTCACCGGGTTCGGGGAGTCGTTCACGCCGCTGGACAAGCGCGGGCAGCGGCCGGTCATGTGGAACTTCGACGCCTTCGGCGCCGAGTCGCAGCGCGCCTACAAGAACGTGCCCCTGTACCTGTCGAGCAGGGGGTACGGCGTGCTCCTCGACAGCGGCGCGCCGGCGGAGTTCGACGTCTGCCAGTCCACCCACAGCGTCGTGCAGATCCTCGTGCCCGACGACGTCCTCGACTACTACGTGCTGGCCGGGCCGACCCCGGCCGAGGTGCTCGACCGCTACGACCGGCTGACCTGCCGCCCGGCGTTGCCGCCGAAGTGGGCGTTCGGCACGTGGATCTCGTCGGGGTTCTTCGTGGACAGCCAGGAGCGGGTGCTGGCCCGCGCGCGCACGATCAGGGACAAGGGCATCCCGTGCGACGTGCTGCATCTCGACACGTACTGGCAGAAGGAGGGGCGCTGGTCGGACCTGCGCTGGGACCCGGAGACCTTCCCGGACCCGGAGGGGATGCTGACCGAGCTGGACGGGATGGGGTTCAAGGTCTGCCTCTGGATGAACCCATACATCTCACACCTCAGCCCCACCTTCCTCGAAGCCGCCGAAGCCGGATATTTCCTGAAAACGGAGGGTGGGGAGGCGTACGTCGCCGACTGCTGGCACGGCTCGTTCCCGCCCTGCGGCATCGTCGACTTCACCAACCCCGAGGCCGTCGCCTGGTTCCAGGGCCTGCTGCGCCCGCTGCTGCGCCAGGGCGTCCAGGCGTTCAAGACCGACTTCGCCGAGGGCGTGCCCCACGACGCCGTCGCCGCCAACGGCATGACCGGCACCGACCTGCACAACGTCTACACGCTGCTGTTCAACGACGCCGTCGCCGAGGTCACCCGCGAGGTCCACGGCCACACCCTGGTCTGGGCGCGCTCGTCGTACCTCGGCGGCCAGCGGCACAGCGCCCAGTGGGGCGGCGACACCTACACCAGCTACGCGGCCATGGGCAGCACGCTGCGCGGCGGCCTCGCGCACGGCCTGTCGGGCGTGCCGTTCTGGAGCCACGACGCGGGCGGCTTCACCGGCCGGCCCACCGACGACCTGTACGTGCGCTGGACCCAGTTCGGCGCCCTGTCGCCGCTGCTGCGCCTGCACGGCACGACCAGCCGCGAGCCGTGGCAGTTCCCGGCCGTCGAGGAGCAGGCCGTCGAGGCGCTGCGGCTGCGCTACCGGCTCATGCCGTACCTCTACTCGGCGGCCGTCGAGGCGGCCAGGACCGGCGCCCCCATGATGCGCGCCCTGTGCGTGGACCATCCGGACGACCCGGTCGCCTGGCAGGCCGACCTGGAGTACCTGCTGGGGCGCGACCTGCTCGTCGCCCCCATGACCTCACCGGACGGCGCGCGCCAGGTCTACCTGCCGCGCGGCGAGTGGGTCGACTACTGGACCGGCGAGGTGCTGGCCGGACCCGGCTACGTACGGGTGGCCAAGCCGCTGGAGCAGATCCCGCTGTTCGTCCGGCACGGCGCGCTGCTGCCGGTCACCGACCCCGGCGACACGGTGACCACGCCGGCCGGGCTCACGCTGGTCGCCTTCGGGGGCGGCGACAGCCGTACAGAGATCCACGACACCGATGGCGAGACCGTCGTCGTGGCCACCCGGGACGGCGACACCCTGCGCGTGGCCGTCACCGGACCGAAACGGATCACCACGGTCGAGTTCGCCCCGGTGGCGGGCGCCCCCGGCCGGGCCGTCATCACTCAGGAGAACGCATGAACAAGTCGATGGGCGTCGCGGTGCTGGCCGCCGTGACGCTGGCGCTGGCGGCCTGCGGGTCCGGCGGTCCGGGCGACGCGGGCGACGGCGGCAGGACCGCCGCGAGCGGACAGCCGCGCGTGCTCAAGCTCTGGCACTACGAGACCGCCGACAGCGCCATGGGCAAGGCGTGGGCCGAGGCGGTCAAGCGGTTCGAGGCGTCGCACCCCGGCGTGACCGTGAAGTTCGAGGAGAAGGGCTTCGAGCAGATCCAGAAGACCGCGAGCATGGTGCTCAACTCCGACGAGGCGCCCGACGTCATGGAGTACAACAAGGGCAACGCCACCGCCGGCCTGCTGTCCAAGCAGGGGCTGCTGGCCGACCTCAGCGAGCAGGCCACCAAGCGCGGCTGGGACAAGCTGCTGCCCGGCGGCCTCCAGGTGACCGCCAAGTACGACGACCGGGGCGTCATGGGCTCCGGCAAGTGGTACGGCGTGCCCAACTACGGCGAGTTCGTGATGGTCTATTACAACAAAGAGCTGTTCGACAAGCACGGCGTCAAGGTGCCGACCACGTTCGACGAGCTCACGGCGGCCCTCGACACGTTCGTCAAGGCCGGGGTGACGCCCATCGCCACGGCCGGCGCCGAGTACCCCGCCCAGCAGATCTTCTACCAGCTCGCCCTCACCAAGGCGCAGCGGCCGTGGGTGGACGCCTTCCAGTCGTACAAGGGCAAGGTCGACTTCCACGGGCCCGAGTTCACCTACGGCGCGCAGACCCTGGCCGACTGGGTGAAGAAGGGCTACCTCGACAAGAACTCGGCCGGGATCAAGGCCGAGGACATGGGCGTGGCCTTCATGAAGGGCACGTACCCCATGATGATCAGCGGGAGCTGGTGGTACGGCCGGTTCGCCTCCGAGATCAAGAAGTTCGAGTGGGGCCACTTCCTGTTCCCCGGCGCCGCCATGTCGCCCGGCTCCAGCGGCAACGTGTGGGTCGTCCCCGAGAAGTCGGAGAACAAGGACCTCGCCTACGACTTCATCGACATCACGATGAGCAAGGACATCCAGAACCTGCTGGGCAACTCCGGCGGCGTCCCCGTGGCCGCCGACCCGGCCGCGATCACCGACCCGAGGAGCAAGGAGCTGATCGAGAGCTTCAACAAGCTCACCGCCGCCGACGGCCTGGCCTTCTACCCCGACTGGCCGGCGCCCGGCTACTACGACGTGATGGTGGCGGGCGTGCAGAACCTCATCAACGGCAGCAAGCAGCCGGCCCAGGTGCTGGACGAGCTCGCCAAGCCGTACGAGGACAACCTCGCCGACATCGGCAACTAGATGAGGGCTCGCACCAAGGGCTACTGGTGGTATCTGGCCCCCAGCCTGGTCCTGTTCCTCGCCGTGATCGTGGCGCCGTTCCTCATGAACGTCGCCACGAGCTTCACCCGCTGGTCGGGCGTGGGCACGCCGCGCTGGGTGGGGCTGGACAACTACACCCGGCTGCTCGACGACGAGCGCTTCTGGCAGTCCTTCCAGCACAACGTCGGCCTCATCGTGGCCATGGCGATCGTGCCCACCGCGCTCGGCCTGCTCCTCGCGGCCGTCCTGTTCGACTACATCGGCCGCCGGTTCGGCGCCCGCACGGCCGCCGCGCTGCGGGCGACGTACTACCTGCCGCAGGTGCTGCCCGTGGCGGTGGCCGGCGTCGTGTGGGGCTGGATGCTGCACCCGTCGTACGGCGCGGTCAACCAGATCTTCGGTCTCAGGCTGAACTGGCTCGGCGACCCCGACCTCGCGCTGGCCACGGTCATGGCGATCATGGTGTGGTTCCAGCTCGGCTACCCGGTGGTCATCTTCATGGCCGGGCTCCAGCGGGTGGACCCGGCGCTGCACGAGGCGGCCGAGATCGACGGGGCGTCGTGGTGGCGCAGGTTCTGGCACATCACGATCCCGCAGATCCGGCCGGAGACGTTCGTGGTGCTGCTGACCTGCACGATCGCGGCGCTCAAGGTGTTCGGGCCGATCTACGTGCTCACGCGCGGCGGGCCCGGCAACGCCACGATGGTGCCGTCGTACTTCTCCTACCTGAGCTTCTTCCAGAAGAGCAACGTCGGCTACGGCTCGGCCATCGCCACGGTGCTCGCCCTGATCATCATCGTGGTGACGTTCCTGTTCCTGCGCGTGCAGGAGCGTGAGTCATGAGGGCGGGACCGGGCCGGTGGGCCGTGCTGGCGGCGCTGGTCGTGCTGGCCGCGGTGATGCTGTTCCCGTTCCTGATCGTGGCGGTCAACGCGGTGAAGTCGCCGGCGGAGTACGGCGCCGAAGGGCCGCTGAGCCTGCCGGGCGAGCTGTACCTGCAGGGCATCGCCGACTTCTGGAAGCGTGTCGACTTCGGCGGCAAGCTGTGGAACAGCCTCGTCATCAGCGGCTCGGTGGCGGTGCTGGCGGTCGTGCTGTCGGTGCTCAACGCGTACGCGCTGGGCATCGGGCGGGTGCGCGGCCGGCTGTGGATCCTCGTGCTGTTCCTCGTGGGCAACACGCTGCCGCAGGAGGCGCTGGCCTACCCCCTGTACTACCTGTCGAAGGAGGTGGGCCTCTACGACTCCAAGCTCTCGGTGATCATCGTGTTCACCGCGATCCAGGCCGCGTTCGGCACCTACCTGCTCAGCGCCGTCCTCGGCCAGTTCCCCCGGGAGATCCTGGAGGCGGCGGCCATCGACGGCGCGGGCCGCTTCCGCGCCCTGTGGCGGATCGTGGTGCCGATCAGCCGGCCCACGATCAACGTCCTGCTGATCTTCTTCTTCATCTGGACGTGGAACGAGTTCTTCCTGCCGCTGATCTTCCTCATCTCCAACGACAACCAGACGGTGCCCGTCGCCCTCGGGGTCCTGCAGGGCGAGAAGTACATGGACGCCACCATGTCCAGCGCCTCGGCGCTGCTCGGCATCGTCCCGGCGGTCGCGTTCTTCCTGATCTTCCAACGCACGCTCACCCGAGGCGTCACGGTCGGCGCCGTCAAGTGAGCCTCCCGCTCTGGAGCATCCATGCCCCCACGCTTACGCCGCACCCCCGTCCTGGCCGTCCTCGCGCTGGCGGCCGCGTTCCTCGCCGCGCCCGCGCAGGCGGCCGAGGAGCCGCCCTTCCGTGATCCGGCCCTGCCGCTGGAGCAGCGGATCGACGACCTGCTCGGCCGGCTCACGCTGCCCGAGAAGCTGGGCCTGCTGCACCAGTCGCAGCAGGCCATCCCGCGCCTCGGCGTCCCGTACCACAAGAACGGCACCGAGGCTCTGCACGGCGTCGGCTGGTCCAACGACCTCGACGACGGCTGGAAGCAGAAGTTCGCGAGCGGCACGATCTTCCCGCAGGCCGTCGGGCTGGCCAGCACCTGGGACCCCGAGCTGATCAAACGGGTCGGCTCGGCCGTGGGCGACGAGGCGCGCGGCTACAACGCCGTCAACCCCACCCTGTGGGGGCTCCAGGTGTGGGCGCCGGTCGTGGACCTCCTGCGCGACCCCCGGGCCGGGCGCAACGAGGAGGGCTACTCCGAGGACCCGCTGCTGACCGGCGCCATCTCCACCGCGTACGGCAGGGGCCTGCAGGGCGACGACCCCTTCTACCTGAAGACGGCGCCGGTGCTCAAGCACTACCTCGCCTACAACAACGAGACCGACCGCGGCGTGACGTCCTCCAACCTGACGCCGAAGCTCAAGCACGAGTACTACGAGAAGGCGTTCCGGGCGGCGATCTCCGCCGACGCCGCGACCGGCGTCATGGCCTCCTACAACCTGGTCAACGGCCGGCCCAACCACGTCAACCCCGACCTGGACGACGTCGTCCGCTCGTGGACGGGCAGAACGCTGTACAACGTCAGCGACGCCTGGGGCCCGTACGCGCTGACCGAGCTGGAGAAGTACTACGACGACAAGGCCGAGGCGTTCGCCGCGGTGCTCAAGGCCGGGCTCGACGGCTACACCGTGGACGACAGCAACTCCGGGCCGACCGCGCAGCTCCTCCAGAGCGCCCTGGACCGCGGTCTCGTCAGCCAGGCCGACGTGGACGACGCCGTCCGGCACGTGCTGTCGATCCGGTTCCGGCTCGGCCACTTCGACCCCGACGGCGGGCCGTACAAGAAGATCACCAAGGAGGTGATCGACAGCCCGGCGCACCGGAAGCTGAACCGCGAGACCGCGGGCAAGGCGGCCGTGCTGCTGCGCAACTCCGGCGTGCTCCCGCTCGCCGAGCCGAAGAGCGCCGCCGTCGTCGGCCCGCTGGCCGACCGCCTGTACCGCGACTGGTACGGCGGGCAGCCGCCCTACCAGGTCACCCCGCTCGACGGGATCAAGGAGCGCGTCGCCGACGTCAGCAGCGGCGCCGGCCTGGAGCGGATCGCGCTCAAGCACCTCAGCACCGGCAAGTACCTCACGGCCACCGGCACCGGCCCCGACGACAACGCCGCGCTCGTGGACACCGCCCCCACCGCCGCCTCCGAGTGGGACCTGACCGACTGGACCGGCGGGGTCTCCACGCTGCGCAACGCCGGCAACGGCAAGCTGCTCGGCGGCGACTGGCGCTCGCTCGACACCGACGACGCCGAGCCCGACGGCTGGTACGTCCAGCAGCAGTTCGCGATGGAGCGGCAGGGCGACGGCTCCTACCTGGTCCGCTACGCCGGCTACGAGAGCGTCGAGGGCTGGTACGGGCTGTCCGACCCGTACGTGAGCGTGGGCGCCGACGGCACGCTCGGCCTGGCCCCCAAGGCGCAGGCGGCCCGCTTCGCCAAGGAGGTCGTCTCCGACGGCGTCGCGGCGGCGGCCGAGCAGGCCCGCAAGGCGGAGGTGGCGGTCGTGGTGGTCGGCAGCCACCCGTTCGTGGCGGCCCGCGAGTTCCACGACCGTGACAACCTCCAGCTCGGCGAGGGGCAGCGGCGGCTGATCGACGCCGTGCGCAAGGCCAACCCGAGGACCGTGGTCGTGCTGGAGACCAGCTACCCGGTCATCGTGGACGCGCCGACGCTGCTGTGGACCACCCACGCCGGCGCCGAGACCGGCCACGCGGTCGCCGACGTGCTCTTCGGCGACGTCAACCCGGCCGGGCGGCTCACCCAGACGTGGTACGCCACGGACGACCTGCCGAGCCGCTTCGACTACGACCTGGTCAAGACCGGCATGACGTACCTGTACCACCGGGGCGCGCCGCTCTACGCCTTCGGCCACGGCCTCAGCTACACGACGTTCGGCTACCAGGGCCTGCGCGTCCAGGGCGAGCGGGTCAGCGTCAAGGTCACCAACACCGGCGAGGTGAGGGGCGAGGAGGTCGTCCAGCTCTACACCCACCAGCAGCGCTCCCGCTTCCAGCAGCCGGTCAGGCAACTGCGCGGCTTCCAGCGGATCGCGCTGGACCCCGGCGAGAGCAGGACCGTGACGTTGCCGCTGAAGCGCTCGGACCTGGCGGTGTGGGACCACACCCGGAACAGGTGGGTCGTGGAGGCGGCCACGCACGACGTGCTCGTGGGCTCCTCCTCCGACCGGATCCGGGCCCGGACGACCCTCCAGGTCAACGGCGAGAGCGTCCCGGCGCGCGACCTCACCAAGGTCACCCGCGCCATGGACTTCGACGGCTACTCCGGGGTGGACTTCGCCGACGAGTCCAAGGTCCGCGGCGACGTCGTGGCCGGCTCGGCGGGCGACTGGATCTCGTTCACGGGCGCGTCGTGGGGCTCCCGCCTCACGGCGGGCGTCGCCTCGGCCGGCGGCGGCTCGATCGAGCTGCGGCTCGGCTCGCCCACCGGCCCGCTCCTCGGCACCGCCCAGGCGCCGGCGACCGGCGGCGTCTACGCGTACGGGACGGCGAGCGCCACGGTGAAGCCCGGGAAGGGCGACCTGTACGTCGTCTTCAAGGGGGACCTGCGGCTCAGGGACCTGCGGCTCACCCCGTGATTGGTTGCGAGTCCAAACTATTGACCTGACGTGAGACGTGTGTGAGCCTCAAGGGCGAGGCTCATGCGCGAGGGCGAGGCGACGGTCAGGGTCCCCGAGACCTGGTCGTGCATGGAGGCCATCCGGGCGGGCGGCACCTTTGGGCACGCATGCCCGGAAAGGGTTACCCCACATGTCGAGACGGTTGTTCAGCACGCTCCTGATCGCCGCCGTCGCTCTCGCGGCGGTCGTCGTCAGGATGGCGCCGGTGTCCGCCGTCGCCGCCGATCCCTACGCGTTCAAGAACGTCAGGATCGACGGCGGCGGCTTCGTCCCCGGCATCGTCTTCAACCCCACCGAGCGCAACCTCGTCTACGCGCGCACCGACATCGGCGGCGCCTACCGCTGGAACCAGTCCACCAGGTCCTGGACCCCGCTGCTCGACGGGTTCGGCTGGGACAAGTGGGGCTACAACGGCGTGATCAGCCTCGCCACCGACCCCGTGGAGACCAACCGCGTGTACGTCGCGGCCGGCATGTACACCAACTCCTGGGACCCCAACAACGGCGCCGTCCTGCGCTCCGGCGACAAGGGCGCGACCTGGCAGGCGACCGCGCTGCCGTTCAAGCTCGGCGGCAACATGCCGGGCCGCGGCATGGGGGAGGCGCTGGCCGTCGACCCGAACAAGAACAGCGTCCTCTACCTCGGCGCCCCCAACGGCAACGGCCTGTGGCGCAGCACCGACTACGGCGTCACCTGGGCCAAGGTGACGAGCTTCCCCAACGCCGGCAACTACGCCCAGGACCCGAGCGACCCCAACGGCTACCTGAGCCACCAGCCGGGCGTGATCTGGGTGACCTACGACCCGCGCTCGTCGGCCAAGGGCACCGCGACCAGGACCGTCTACGTGGGCGTCGCCGACAAGGACAACAGCGTCTACCGCACCACCGACGCGGGCGTCACCTGGTCGCGCGTGGCCGGCCAGCCGACCGGCCACCTGGCCCACAAGGGCGTGCTGGACACCGTCAACGGCTACCTCTACATCGCCACGAGCGACACCGGCGGCCCGTACGACGGGGCCAAGGGCGACGTGTGGCGCTACGCCACCGCGACCGGCGCCTGGACCCGGATCAGCCCCGTCCCGTCGGCCGGCTCCGACGACTACTTCGGCTACAGCGGCCTGACCGTCGACCGGCAGAAGCCGGGCACGATCATGGTCGCGACGCAGATCTCCTGGTGGCCGGACGTGATCTTCTTCCGGTCCACCGACTCCGGCGCCACCTGGACCCGCGTGTGGGACTGGACCTCCTACCCCAACCGCAGCTTCCGCTACAAGCAGGACATCTCGGAGAACCCGTGGCTGACGTTCGGCACGAACCCGCAGCCGCCTGAGGTCACGCCCAAGCTCGGCTGGATGACGGAGTCGCTGGAGATCGACCCGTTCGACTCGAACCGGATGATGTACGGCACCGGCGCCACGATCTACGGCACCGAGGACCTCACCAAGTGGGACTCGGGCGCCCAGTTCACGATCAAGCCCATGGCCAGGGGCCTGGAGGAGACGGCCGTGCTCGACCTGATCAGCCCGCCGAGCGGCGCGCCGCTGGTCAGCGCCCTGGGCGACGTCGGCGGCTTCCGCCACACGAACCTGGACGCCGTGCCGTCGATGATGTTCACGGCCCCGGTCTTCACCTCGACCACCAGCCTGGACTACGCGGAGAAGGCGCCGTCGGTCATGGTGCGGGCGGGGAACTTCACGGACTCCGACCGTCCGAACGACAGCCACGTGGCCTTCTCCACCGACGGCGGCGCCACCTGGTTCCAGGGCACCGAGCCCGGCGGGATCGACGAGGGCGGCACCGTGGCCGCCGCGGCCGACGGCTCCCGCTTCGTGTGGGCGCCCAAGGCGGTCACGCCCGTCCACGCGGTCGGCTACGGCAACTCCTGGCAGCAGGTCTCCGGCCTGCCCACCGGGGCGATCGTGGAGTCGGACCGGGTCGACGCCGCGAAGTTCTACGGCTTCGGGGGCGGCAGGCTGTACGTCAGCACGAACGGCGGCGCGAGCTTCACCGCCACCGCCGCCGCGGGCCTGCCGGCCACCGGCAAGCTCAAGGCGGTCCCCGGCAGGGAGGGCGACCTGTGGCTGGCCGGCGACGGCGGCCTGTGGCACTCCACCGACAGCGGCGCGTCGTTCACGAAGCTGCCCGGCGTCACCTCCTCGGTGAACGCCGGCTTCGGCAAGGCGGCGCCCGGCGGCACGTACCCGGCGGTCTTCGCCGTGGCCACGATCGACGGCGTCGCGGGGCTCTTCCGGTCGGACGACGCGGGCTCCACCTGGGTGCGGATCAACGATGACAAGCACCAGTACGGCAACATGGGTGAGGCGCTGACCGGCGACCCGCGGATCTACGGCCGGGTCTACCTCGGCACCAACGGCCGCGGCATCGTCTACGGCGACCGCACGGGCCCGACCCCGACCGTGACGCCCACGGTCACCCCGACCGTGACGCCCACGGTCACCCCGACCGTCACCCCGACGACGGGGAAGGGGTGCGCCGCGACCTACACCGTCGGCAACCAGTGGCCGGGCGGCTTCGGGGCCGAGGTCACGGTCAGGAACACCGGCTCGTCGGCCACCACCGGCTGGAAGGTCACCTGGACGTACGGCGGCGACCAGAAGATCAGCCAGTTGTGGAACGGCACCCTGAGCCAGTCCGGCTCCGCGGTCACCGTGACCGACGCGGGCTACAACGGCGCCCTCCAGCCGAACGCGAGCACCTCGTTCGGCTTCAACGCCTCCTTCACCGGCACCAACGCCAGCCCCACGGTGACCTGCGCGGCATCGTGACCTGAACAGGGGTGACCGGGGGACCCCGGTCACCCCTTGACCGCTCCGATGAGCACGCCCTTGGTGAAGTGCCGCTGCACGAACGGGTAGACGAACAGCACCGGTACCAGCGCGATCACCACGATCGACATCTGGATCGCCAGGTTCGGCGGCAGGGACCGCCCGGCCGCCGCCGCGTCCGCGCTCTGGCCCACGAACATCGACTGGCCCTGGTAGACGTACTGCCGCAGCACGAGCTGGAGCGGCCACTTGGCCGTGTCGTTCAGGTACAGCACGGCGTCGAAGAACGCGTTCCAGTACCCGACGGCGTACAGCAGCCCGATCACCGCGATCACGCCCCGCGACATCGGCAGGACGATCCGCCGCAGGATCGTGAACTCGCTCGCCCCGTCGACGCGCGCGCTGTCGGTGACCTCGCCCGGGATGCTCAGGAAGAACGCCCGGGTCACCACCAGGTTGAAGGCGGTGACCGCCACCGGCAGGATCAGCGACCAGTACGAGTCGATCAGCCCGAGCCCGCTCACCACCAGGTACTTCGGGATCAGCCCCGGCCCGAACAGGAACGTCAGCAGCACCAGGAACAGCAGCGGCCGGTGCAGCAGCGAGCCGGGCCGCGACAGCCCGTACGCGGCCAGCGTGGTCACGGTCAGGCTGATGAACGTGCCGGCCACGGTCACGCCCAGGCTCACCAGCACGGCCCGCGTCACCACGCCGCCCGCGAACAGCTCCTCGTAGGCGGCGAACGACATCTCGCCGGGCACGGTGACGAGCCCGCCCGCCCGGGTGACCGCCTCCTGCGTCGACAGGCTGGTCAGCACCACCATGTACACGGGGAAGACGACGGCGACGACGATCGCGGTCAGCACGACCGCCTTGCCCGTGCGCCCGATCAGCGAGGGCCGTTCCGCCCAGGATGCCGCGTTCATGATCTCTTGTAGATCCCCTGCTCGCCGAACCGGTGGGCGACCTTGTTGGCCACCAGGATGAGGATGAGCCCGACCACGCCCTTGACCAGGCCGGCCGCCGCGCCGTAGCTCCACTCGCCGGTCAGCAGCGTGCGCCAGTAGACGAACGTGTCGAGCACCTCGGCGGCGTCGCGGCCGACCGCGTCGCGCTGGATGAAGAACTGCTCGAAGCCGACGTTGAGCGCGTCGCCCAGCCGCAGGATGAGCAGCAGGACGACCACCGGCCGCAGGCCGGGCAGCGTGACGTGCCACAGGCGGCGCCGGCGGCCCGCGCCGTCCACGGCCGCCGCCTCGTAGAGGTTCTGGTCGATCGCGGCGAGCGCGGCCAGGAAGATGATCGCGCCCCAGCCGGCGTCCTTCCAGATCGTCTCGCCGGTGACGAGCAGCAAGAACGTATCCGGATTCGTCATGATGTCGAGGCCCGAGTAGCCGTGGTCGCGCAGGGTCTGCGACAGCAGGCCCGCCCCGCCGAACATCTGCTGGAACAGCGTCACGACCAGCACCCACGAGAAGAAGTGCGGCATGTAGACGACGCTCTGGATCAGCAGCCGCAGCCGGGGCCGGACCACGCTGTCCAGCAGGATCGCGAGCACGATCGGCACCGGGAAGTAGAAGACGAGCTGGAACGCGGTGATGGTCAGCGTGTTCAGCGTCGCGTCCCAGAAGCTCTCGTCCAGCACGAGCCACTGGAAGTTCGCCAAGCCCACCCACGGGCTGTCCTTGATCCCCACGTACGGCGAGTAGTCCTGGAAGGCGATCACGTTGCCGAGCAGCGGCACGTAGTGGAAGACCAGCAGCAGCCCGATCGCCGGGACCGTCATCAGCAGGAGCTGCCAGTCGCGCCGCAGCCTGGCCCGCAAGCTCACGCGCCGGACCCGTCCGCCCGCGCCCCGGGTGGTGTCCGGGACGGCGGGCGCGGTCAGGTCACCCGCCGCCCCGGAGTCCGCGGAGCGCTCAAGCACGGCCGTTGTCCCGCAGGACCTTCAGGTAGAACGCGCGGGCCTCGTCACCGCCGTCGCGCCGCCACTCCGCCGCGATCTGCTTGGCGTCGCTCACGGGCCGCCGCCCGCGCATGATGTCGGTGAACTTGTCCTCCGTCGGCACCTGGAGCCCCGCGTACTTGCCCGGCCGCTGGATCCTGATCCCGTCGAACGGCGTCTTCTCGATGTACGGGAACGTGGCGTTCTGCCAGGCCAGGTTGGCCTTGGCGGCGTCGGGGAACGGCCAGTCCACGTACAGCGGCCGGCCGCCGAGGAAGCCGTAGGTGTAGGCGACCTCCTTGGTGCCGAGGTCGGTGAGCTTGGGCACGCCGTCGGAGCCGAGCGTGAAGTGCTTGCCCTTGACGCCGTAGTTGGCCAGCTCGTACTCCTTGGTGCCGTACGGCGCCGCGCACCAGTCGAGGATCGACAGCAGCTCCTCCACCTGGGCCTTGGGCGTGCCCTTGCGGATGAAGGTGAACAGGCCGGCGGCGGTGTTGTGGTACATGATCGGCGTGCCGCCGTCGTGGGCGAAGACCGGGAGGACGCCCAGCGCGAAGCCGGGGTTCTTCGGCCGGTGCTGCTGGAGCAGTTCCTTCCAGCCGCCCAGGCCGTCCCGGTAGACGAGGATCTGCCCGGCGCCGATCAGCTCCTTCTCGTTGGCGCCCTTGCTGCCGGCGACGCTCGGGTGGATGAGCCCCTCGGCGAAGAGCTTGCGCATCCACTCCAGCATGAGCTCCCACTCGGGGGTCTCGTACTTGTGGATCAGCTTGCCGCCCTCGTAGCGCCACTCCTGCGGGACCTTGAAGATCGGCCAGGCCATCTCGTGGATGTCGCCGAACGCCCACCGCTTGGCCTTGGCGTCGGTGATCTCCTTGCCGAGCCGGTAGAGCTCGTCGGCGGTCCTGGGGTTCTGGTTCCAGCCGTTCTCGTCGAACAGGTCCTTGCGGTAGAGCAGCGCGTACGGGAACGGCTCGGTGGGGTACGGGACGCCCATGAGCTTGCCGTTCCAGATCGACCACTGCCAGGCGGCTGTGGGGAGGTTGGCGAGCAGCGGGTACGCCTTGACCCGGTCGCCCTGCAGGTACGGGGTGAGGTCCTCGAACGCCTGGTCGACGGCCTTGTTGAAGTCGGCCATCTTGTCGATCTCCCAGTTCGGGATGCACATGAGGTCCGGGATGTCGCGGGCCGCGAGCCGGGCGATGGCCTTGTCGACGTACGTGACGCCGTCGGTGATCTGGAACTCCAGGGTGGCGCCGATGTCGGCGTTGACGGCCTGGAAGTAGGAGTTGCTCGCCAGGCCGGGCGGCGGCGGGCCCCAGAGCGGGGTCATGGCCTTGTAGCTGCCGCCCCTGCCGGCCTTCCGCGTGAGCGCGGGGACGGGGTCGGCCGGGTAGGAGCTGAACCCGCCGCTGATGTCGGGGACGCCGGGGAGGGTGGACCTGGTGCCGGGCAGGTCGGGCTTGATCGCGTCGAACGGGACGAACGCCGGCGTGAGGGCCTTGAGCTTGTCGCCGGCGGCGGCGGTGGCGCCGCCCGTGCCGGGCCGGGGGGTGCCGGGCGGGCTGCAGGCCGACAGCACGCCGGCCGCCGCGGTGAGTCCCACGAGCCCGAGGAATCCGCGCCGGGTGGTCGCCTGGGTGGAAGGCCGAGCGGTCGAAGCGCCTTGAGGGGGAGGTGTCACGGCGCGCTCCTTCGCCTGTTCGGGGGTTGTCGAGGCAGGTGACATCGCGGGTACAATTAGTTCGTCTTCCAACCAAACAAATTAATGGAGGGTGACCGCGGCCACAAGGGAGCGCCCGGGTCACAGGTTGGTGAAGGGCGCCCGCGATGCGGCATGCTGGGGACACCTCCTTGGCGGGAACGGGGCTTCATTGATCACATCCACGACCGGCCCGCAGCCGGCCGACTTCGCCGATGTGCGCGCCACCAACCTCGCGGTGGTGCTGCGCTTCGTGCGCGAGCACGCGCCGTGCTCGCGCGCCGACATCGCGGCCTCGACGGGGCTGAACAAGGCGACCGTCTCCAGCCTCGTCGCCGACCTCATCGACCGCCGGCTGGTGCGCGAGACCGGCCTCACCGAGAACCGCGTCGGCCGCCCGGCCACGATGCTCGTCCTCGACGGCTCCCCGTACGCGGCCATCGGCGTGGAGATCAACGTGGACCACGTCTCCGCCGTCGCCACGGGACTGGCGGGGGAGCGGCTGCTCACCTGGCGGCGCGCCTTCTCCGCCGGCGGGTCGGCCGGCCAGGACGTGGCCGCCGTCGCCGCCATCGTCCGGCGCGTCGTCGGCCGCATGGCCCGCGACGAGCGGCAGGTGCTCGGACTGGCCGTGGCCGTGCCCGGCCTGGTCGACGTGCAGGGCGTGGTGCGCCTCGCGCCGAACCTCGGCTGGCGCGACGCCGACATCGGCGGCGACCTGGCCAAGGCGCTGCGCGACCCCGGCTTCACCGTCCAGGTGGACAACGACGCCAACCTCGCGGCCCTGGCCGAGCAGCGCTTCGGCGCCCGGGCCGGGGCCGCCGACCTCGTCTACCTGACCGGGGAGATCGGGGTGGGCGCGGGCATCATCCTCGACGGGCGGCTGCGGCGCGGCGCGCTCGGCTACAGCGGGGAGATCGGCCACGTGCAGCTCGACCCCGACGGGCCCGCGTGCCGCTGCGGGCGGCGCGGCTGCCTGGAGGCCGTGGCCGGCATCGGCGCCGTCCTGGGGCGCGACCTGTCGCCGGCCGAGATCCCGGTCGAGATCGAGGACACCGTGCGCGCCGCCCGCGCCGGCGACGCGGCCGTCCTGGCCGCCCTCGACGCGGCGGGCCGCAGCCTCGGCCGGGGCGTGTCGGTGCTGGCCAACCTGCTCAACCCGGAGGTCGTCGTGCTGGGCGGCTACTACGTGCCGCTCGCGCCGTGGCTGCTGCCGGCGGTGCGGGAGGAGGTGTCGGGCCGGGCGATCGCGCCGGAGGGGGGCGGCTGCGAGGTCGTGGCCTCGACCCTCGGCCTCGACGCGGCGGCGCTGGGAGGGGCGGCCCGGGTGCTCGACTCGGTCGACTCGGGCCGGCTCCCGGGGGGAATATCGCGAATCTCCTGACTTAGCTCTTGACCTCGGTCACCGGGACGGGCACCCTTCAGGGAACCCACCGAAATCCCCGCGTAACCTCCCGGCCGGTCGTCGAAGCGCTTCGACAGTCTCAGAGTCTCAGAGGGATGGCCATGCCCGACCCGTTCCGCGCCCCGCTCCAGGACCTCGCCCCCTCTCCCGAGCCGCTCCCCTCGCGGGATCCCAACCCCTCTCGGGACCCCAACCCCTCTCGGGACTCCTACCTCGACCCGGGCGCGCCGCTCGCCGGCCGGGTGGCCGACCTGCTGGGCAGGCTCACCCTCGACGAGAAGCTCGGGCTGCTGCACCAGTACCAGGCGCCGGTCGGACGGCTCGGCGTCGGCCCGTTCCGCACCGGCACCGAGGCGCTGCACGGGCTCGCCTGGCTCGGCCCCGCCACCGTCTTCCCCCAGGCCGTCGGCCTCGCCTCCACCTGGGACCCCGAGCTGGTGCGCCGGGTCGGCGCGGCCACCGGCGACGAGGTGCTCGCCTTCCACCACAAGGACCCGGCCGGCGCCGGCCGCAACGTCTGGGCGCCGGTGGTCAACCCGCTGCGCGACCCCCGCTGGGGACGCAACGAGGAAGGCTACTCCGAGGACCCGTGGCTGACCGGCGTCATGGGCGAGGCGTACGCCCGCGGGCTTCGTGGGAGCGATCCCACAGTGTTGCGCACGGCCCCCACGCTCAAGCACTTCCTCGCCTACAACAACGAGACCGACCGCTGCACCACCTCCAGCAACCTGCCGCCGCGCGTCCTGCACGAGTACGAGCTGCCCGCCTTCCGGCCCGCCGTCGAGAGCGGCGCGGCCGTCGCCGTCATGCCCTCGTACAACCTGGTCAACGGCCGGCCCGCGCACCTCAGCCCGCTGATCGAGAGCGCGCTGCGCGCCTGGGCCCCCGGTGAGCTCCTCGTCGTCAGCGACGCCTACGCCCCCGCCAACCTGACCGGCGTCCAGGGCTACCACGACACCCTGCCGGAGGCGTACGCGCACGCCCTCAAGACCGGGCTCGACAGCTTCACCCAGGACGACGACCGGCCCGACGCCACGCTCGGCCACCTGCGCGAGGCGCTGCGGCTCGGGCTGCTCGCCGAGGCCGACGTGGACCGGGCCGTCCGGCACGTGCTGTCGATCCGGTTCCGGCTCGGGGAGTTCGACCCCGCCACGCCGTACGACGACGTCACCGAGGAGGTCGTCAACTGCCCCGCGCACCAGGACCTCGCCCGGGAGGCCGCGCGGCGCTCCGTCGTGCTGCTGGCCAACGACGGGCTGCTGCCGCTCGGCCCCGTCACCAAGGTCGCGGTCATCGGGCAGCTCGGCGACACGCTCATGGAGGACTGGTACAGCGGCACGCTGCCGTACTCCGTCACCGCCCGCGCGGGGCTGGCCGAGCGGTGCGCGACCGTGTTCTGCGAGGCCGTGGACCGGGTGACGCTCACCGCCGAGGCCGGTCCCGTGACGGCCGACCCGGCGGGCGGCCCGCTGAGCGCCGGCCCGCCGGACGCCGGCCCGCTCCGTGAGGGCCCATCCGTCCCACGCGGTGACGGCGCGGCGGGCTCCCCTGACCTGTTCGACCTCTTCGACTGGGGCGGCGGCGCCTACGCGCTGCGGGCCGCCGCCACCGGTCGCTTCGTGTCCGTGGACGACGGGGTGCTCGTCAACGACCAGCCCGGCCCGAACGGCTGGGAGGTGCGCCAGACGTTCCGCGTCGAGGAGCGGCCCCGCGGCCTGACCGTCCTGCGGCACATCTCCACCGGCTGCTACGTCGGCCGCGGCGACGACGGCGTCCTGCGTCTCGTGGACGACGCCGACCGGGCCGTCTGGCTGGCCATGGACGTCGTCAGGAGCGGCGCCGCGCGGGCGGCCGAGCTGGCCGCCGACGCGGACGTCGCCGTGGTCGTGGTCGGCGACCACCCGCTCGTCAACGGCCGCGAGACCGAGGACCGCACGAGCCTGGCCCTGGCCCCCGCCCAGGACGCGGTCGTGGCCGCCGTGCTCGCCGCCAACCCGCGTACCGTCATGGTGATCACCAGCGGCTACCCCCTCACCTGGAGCACCCCGGACGTGCCCGCCGTCCTCTGGTCGGCGCACGGCGGCCAGGAGTACGGCCACGCGCTGGCCGAGGTGCTGTTCGGCGACGCCGACCCCGAGGGGCGGCTCACCCAGACGTGGTACCGCTCGGCCCAGGAGCTGCCCGACCTGCTCGACTACGACATCATCACCGCCGACGCCACGTACCTGTACTTCCGCGGCACGCCGCTCTTCCCGTTCGGGCACGGGCTCAGCTACACCACGTTCGACTTCGCCGGGCTGCGCGTCGGGCTCGCGGACGGGGTGGTGACGGCCGAGGTCACGGTCACCAACACCGGCGCCCGCGAGGGTGTCGAGGTCGTCCAGTTCTACACGCGCCAGCGGCGCTCCCGCGTCAAGCAGCCGCTGCGCCGGCTGCGCGGCTTCGAGAAGGTGCGGCTCGCGCCCGGCCAGAGCCGCGTCGTCACGCTCCGGCTGCCGGTGGAGGAGCTGGCGTTCTGGGACGTGACGCGCGGCAGGTTCGTCGTGGAGAGCGCGCCGCACCAGCTCATGGTCGGCCGCAGCGCCGCCGACCTGCGGCTGTGCGCCCGCTTCGACGTGCCCGGCGAGACGATCCCGCCGCGCGCCGGGCCGCTGCGGGCCATGGACCACGACGAGTACGACGCGGTCGCGTTCGTGGACGCCGACCCGGTGGCGGGCGAGGCCGTCCGGTCGGAGGCCGAGGGCGCGTGGATCGCGTTCCGGCAGGTGGACCTGTCGGGCGTCGGCTCGTGCGCGGTCACGGCCGGCTCGGCCGACGGCGGGATGATCACCCTGCGGCTCGGCGACCCGCTCCACGGCGAGGTCCTGGCCGCCTTCCCCGTGCCCCGCACCGGCCGCCACGCCCTGCAGACCCTCACGCGGGACGTCACCGGCCGGCTTGCGCGCGCCGGCGGGGTCCACGATGTTTATGTCGTGTTCGAGAACGACGGCGTCACGCTCGCCGACCTCACCTGGGGCGCCCCGACCTCCTCCACCGGGGGAGCGGGCGCTTGAGCGGGCGCGCGGTCACCATCGCCGAGGTCGCCCGCCACGCCGGCGTCGCGGTCAGCACGGTCTCGTACGTGCTCAGCGGCAAGCGGACGATCTCGGCCGACACCCGCAGGCGCGTGCTCGACAGCATCAGCGCGCTCGGCTACCACCCGCACGCCGGGGCCCGCTCGCTGGCCAGCAAGCGGTCCAACGTGATCGCCCTGGTGCTGCCCCTGCGGGCCGGCATGCACGTGCCGGTGCTCATGCGCTTCGCCACCGCCGTGGTGACCGCCGCGCGCCGCTTCGACCACGACGTGCTGCTGCTGACGGCCGACGAGGGCCCCGAGGGCATCCGGCGGGTGGCGGCCAGCGCGCTCGTGGACGCTCTCGTCCTCATGGACGTCGAACTGCACGACCGCCGCGTACCCCTGCTGCGCGAGCTCGCCGAGCCGAGCGTGCTCATCGGCTTCCCCGCCGAGCCCGCCGGCCTCACCTGCGTCGACCTGGACTTCGCCGCCGCCGGCGCGCGCTGCGTCGCCCACCTCGCCGAGCGCGGGCACCGGCAGGTCGCCCTGCTGGGCGCCCCGGCCGTGGTGTACGAGCGGGGGACCGGCTTCGCCCGCCGTACCCGGGAAGGCTTCACGGCGGCGGTCGCCGAGCACGGGCTGGAGGGGGTGGCGCTGCCGTGCGAGGAGACCTTCGACGAGGTCCACGCGACGGTCGCCGGCCTGCTCGCCGCCCGCCCGGCGCTGTCGGGCCTGGTCGTGCACAACGAGGCGGCCGTCAACCACGTCCTCGGCTCGCTGCGCCAGCTCGGCCGCCGGGTGCCGCGGGACGTCGCGGTGGTGGCCATCTGCCCGGACGACGTGGCCGAACGCGCGGGCCCGCCGCTCACGTCGGTGCTGATCCCGGCGGAGGAGGTGGGCCGGGAGGCGGTCCGGCTGGTGATGCGGAAGCTGGAGGGCCTGGACGTCCCGGACGCCACCTTGCTCACGCCCCACCTGGCCGTCCGCGCCAGCACGTAGAGACACGTGGAGAGGTCCGAGGGCCGCCGGCCTTGCTAGTCATAATATGACTAGTTAGAGTATGACTATGGCGCAACGTTCTCCCCTCGGGCTCATCGTGCTGGGGCTGCTCACCGAGGAGCCCATGCACGTCTACCGCATGCAGAAGCTCATCGAGCGGTACGGCAAGGACCGCGTGGTGAACGTCAGGCGCCGGGCGAGCCTCTACCAGGCCATCGACCGGCTCACCCGCCTCGGCCTGGTGGAGGTCCGGCAGCGGGAGAGCACCGACAACCACCCGGACCGCACCGTCTACGCCATCACCGACCTGGGCCGCGAGACCGCCGAGCGCTGGCTGCGCGAGATGCTGCGCACCACGGGCGGCGAGTTCCCCGAGTTCGTCGCGGCCGTCTCCGTGCTGGTCGGGCTGCCGCCGGACGCCGCGCGGGAGGAGCTGGAGACCCGCGCCCGCGCGCTGGCCGCGTCGCTGGCGGAGGTGGAGTCGACGCTGCGGTCCTCGGGCACGGCGCCCCGGCTGTTCCTGCTGGAGGAGGAGTACCGCCGCGCCGTGCTCACCGCCGAGCTGGAGTGGGTCCGCGGCGTGGTCGAGGACCTGCGGCAGGGCCGGCTGACCTGGGACGAACCCTGGCGGCGCGCGATCGCCGCCGCCCACGAACCACCGGAGGAAGAGACATGAGCGAGGAGCTGTACCACGAGGTGACGGGATCGGGCCCGTTACTGCTGCTGATCGCCGGCGGCACCGACGACGCCAGGGACTTCACCGGGATGATCCCGCTGCTGTCCGGCGACCACACGGTGGTCGCCTACGACTGCCGCGGCGTCTCCCGCAGCCGGTTCGCCGGCCCGCCCGCGGACGTGTCGATGGAGACGCAGGTGGAGGACGCCCGCCGGGTCCTGGAAGCCGCCGGCGGCGGACCGGCGCACGTCTTCGGCACCAGCAGCGGCGGCCTGACCGCCCTCGCCCTGGCCGCCGGCCATCCCGACCTGGTGCGTACGGTCGTCACCCACGAACCGCCCGCCGTCCGCCTGCTCCCCGCCGGCGATCCCCGCCGCGCGCTGGGCCGCGAGGTGGACGAGGCGTACCGGAGCGGCGGGGTGGAGGCGGCGATGAAGGTCTTCGCGGCCGGCGCCGGTCTCGACACGTGGGACCCCGACCCGCCCGGCGGGATCGCCGAGTCGCCGGAGGCGATGGCGCAGATGCAGGCCAAGCTCGCCCGGATGCACACCAACCTGGACTTCTTCTTCGGGCAGGCGGCGTCGGCGTACCTGGCGTACGAGCCGGTCGTGCCTCCCTCCACCCGGGTCGTGGTCGCGGTCGGCGAGCAGTCGCGCGGGCAGCTGGCCCACGACGCGGCCCTGGCGCTGGCCGCACGGCTGGGCGTCGAACCGCTCACGGTGCCGGGCGGGCACGCGGGCTTCGTCACCCACCCGACGGCCTTCGCCCGCCGGCTCCGCGACGTCCTGGACTGACCGGCCGACGCGCCGGTCCTCCCGCGGCTCCACCCCGCGCTCCACCCTTCGGAGGTGCCGTTCCACCCCGCCCGATCCCTACCGTCCAAGCCATGGACAAACGCTCTGGACCGTCGGGCCGGCTCTGGCTCGACGTGCTGCACCGGCTCCTGGACGCCAACGGGGGGAAGATGAACGGCAAGTTCCTGCTCGCGGTCGTGGTCGTGGCACTGCTGGTGGTCGCCGGCTTCGTGGCCTTCCGGCTTATCTTGGTGGACATGATTCTGTCCTTGCGGGACTCGCACTAGGCGATGCGGGAGGTATGGGGACGGGTCGTGCGGCTGCTGGCGGCCGACGACCCGGAGACCGGCCGCCTGGTCAGGCTGCTGATCACCCTGGTCCTCGCCTGGTCGCTCGCCACCACGTCGCCTGAGCGCGCACCCGCCCTGGTGTGGGCGGCGCTCGGCGCGTCGATGGCCTGCTGGCTCGCCTTCGTCGTGCTCGACGGCCGGTTCCCGCGCGTGGCCGTGGCCCTGCTCGCGGCCGGTTCGGTGATCGCGGCGCTGGTGTCGGGGTCGGGCGAGGCGGGGCCTCCGGTGTTCGTGTTCGCGATGCTGCTGCTGTTCGCGGCGCACGGGACGCCGGGCATGGGGGCGATCGTCGCGGTCACGGCGGCCGACATGGCGGCCATGGCCGCCGGCATGGTGTGGTGGGGGCAGCCGCGCTCGGCCATCGTGGTCCGCGGGGCGGTCGTGGTGTGCACGGTGCTGTTCGCGCTGCACCGGCGCCAGTACCGCCGGGCCCAGCAGGACCGGGCCAGGGCCATGGCGCTCGACGAGCGGGCCCGCATCGCCAGGGAGCTCCACGACGTGCTCGCGCACTCCCTCGGCGCGCTCGGCGTGCAGCTGGAGGTCGCCGAGGCGATGCTCACCGAGCGGGGCGACGTGGAGCAGGCCGTGGCGCGCATCCGCAGGTCGCGGGCTCTGGCCAGGGAAGGGCTGGTCGAGGCGCGCTCGGCGGTCGCGGCCTTGCGCGAGGACGTGCCGCCGCTGCCGGACGCGCTGAGCCTGATGGTCGCCGAGCACCGCAGGGACCATGACGTGGCCGCCGAGCTGCGCACCACGGGCACGCGGCGGCCGATCACCCCGGCGGCGGAGGTCTGCCTGCTGCGCACGGCGCGCGAGGCGCTCACCAACGCCGCCAGGCACGCTCCGGGCGAGCCGGTCACGGTCGAGATCGGCTACGGTGACGCCGGGGTGCGGCTGCTGGTGCGCAACCCGTACGCGACGGGAGGCGGGCCGGCGGAGATCCCGTCCGGGCACGGCCTGCAGGGCATGCGCGAGCGGCTGGCGCTCGCGGGCGGGACCCTGAGCGCCGGGCCGGTCGGCGGCTGCTGGCAGGTGCGGGCGGAGGTGCCGGAATGAGGGTCGTGGTCGTGGACGACCAGCAGCTCATGCGCGAGGGCCTGGTGGCGCTGCTCGACCTGGTCGACGGCGTGGAGGTGGCGGGCGACGCCGGCGACGGCGAGCAGGCCCTGCGCCTGGTGGCCGAGCTGCGTCCGGACGTCGTGCTCATGGACCTGCGCATGCCCGTCATGGACGGCGTCGAGGCCACCCGGCGCATCGCCCGCGACCATCCGGACGTGGCGGTCGTGGTGCTGACGACCTACGACGACGACCGGTCCGTGGACTCGGCCCTGCTGGCCGGAGCCTGCGGCTACCTCACCAAGGACGCCGGGCGCGCCGAGATCGCCGCCGCCCTGCGCTCGGCCGCCGCCGGTCAGTCGACGTTCTCGGCCGCGGTGTCGCGCCGGCTGGTCGAGGCGCTGTCCCGGGCCGCCCCGCCGCCGGTCTCGGCCTGTCCCGACGGGCTGACGGTACGCGAGGTCGAGGTGCTGCGGCTGGTCGCCGGGGGGCTGAGCAACGCCGAGATCGGCTCGGCGCTCTTCATCGCGGAGACGACGGTCAAGACGCACATCAACAACGCCTTCGCCAAGATCGGCGTCCGCAACCGCACCGAGGCCGCCGCCTACGCCCGCGACAAGCTGCTCTGAGCCGGCCGCCCCGACCGCTTCTCGTGATCACGTAAAAGGACGCGGTGCGCACGTCGCGTGACTCTCATCATGGTGCACGTCCACCAGTCGGACATCGCACCCATCACAGAGGAGAGGTCATGCGATTCGAAAAAGGAGGGCTCGCGGCCGCCGCGACGGCCTTCGCCGGCGTCGTCTGCTCGTTAGCCGCGATCACCGCACCGGCCGCCGCGCGGACCGCGGTTCCCGTTCCCACCCTGGCTCCCGCCCCCGCGGCGGCCCCCGGACCGGCGCCGGCGACCTTCGCCGCGCCCGTCGCCGCCGGCTACGCCAACGTCAACGGCACCCTGCCCACCGGGTCGTGGACCCCGCTCGCCGCCGGCGACGTCTACACCAGCGCGGGACAGGGCGTCTCCGCCATGCGATCCGGACAGGGCCTCTACGCGGTGCAGTTCCCCGGCCTCGGCACCGGCGCCAGCCCTGGGGCGGTGGTGCCCGGCGTCGTCCACGCCCACTCCACCCTGTCCGGGCTCACCGCCTGCGTGCCCTCGGGCGCGCCGTCGAACCTGCTCAGCGGAGTGTTGTGGCTGACCGTCAAGTGCTTCGACGGTACGGGCAAACTCGCCGACCCGTTCTCGTTCACCGTCACGTACACGCGCGGCGGCACCGAGACCGGCCGGCTCGGCACCGTACGCCTGTCCCAGGACGACGTCACCCAGCTCGCCACCACGCCGACCGCCACGGTCACGCCCGCCGAGCAGTTCAGCGCCGGCACGGCGATCACGGTCAAGCGGGACCCGCTGCCGAACGCGAACCCCGGGTTCTTCAACTTCGCGATCCCGCGCGACACCGGCGCCCGGCCGCACGTCGTCGACGTCAGCGCCGCGGGCGGCACCCCGGGCGTGCTCTGCAACGTCACCGGCGCGGCCCCCGACCCGCAGGACGACAAGGTCGAGAAGGTGCGGGTCGCGTGCCACAACAGCAACGGCACCGCGGTGGACACCCCGCTGAACCTCTCGTACGCCGAGGAGGTCGGCACCCTCGGCAAGGGCGGCGCCCTCTCGTACGCCTACCTGACCCCGCCCCCGTTCAGCGCGGGTGACGGCGCCGACACACCGGTGGCCGTCCCGGCCGCGCAGCAGCGCGACGTGTTCAGGGGCGTGTCCGGGCGCGTGACCTTCGAGAAGCTCGCCAAGGGGCACTTCCAGGTCTTCCTGGAGAACCAGAACCTCCAGCGCGGCCGCCTCGGCGCCGTGTCGGTGGTCCCGCTGGGCAACGGCTCGGCGAACAAGGTGTGCGGCGTGGCCGACGACGTCGACGCGACCGACCCGCTGACCGGCGTGCCGGCGCGGAAGGTCCGGTTCGTCTGCGGCGACCGCGTCACCGGGACGCTGTGGGACCACGCGAACTTCCAGCTCGGATACACCGCACGGCAGCAGTGACACGACGACCGGCCCGGCACCGGCCGGACCGGCCGGACCCGACACCGGCCGGACCCGCCGGACCCGACACCGGCCGGACCCGCCGGACCCGGCACCGGCGATCGGCGGGCGACGGTCCGCCCGCCGGCGCTACCGTCTCGTCAGGTACAGCGCGAGCTGGATGCGGTCGCGCAGGCCCAGCTTGCGCAGGACGCTGGAGACGTGGTTCCGCACCGTGCCCTCGGAGATGACCAGCCGCGTGGCGATCTCCCGGTTGCTGGCGCCGGCGGCCACCATCCGGGCCACGTCGAGCTCCCGCGCCGACAGCGACTCCGCCTCGCGGACGCCACCGGTCCCGTACGGCACGGGCGTGCGGCGCACATGGGCGACCAGCCGGGCGGCGGCGGGACTCCCCAGCACGGTCTCGCCGCGGCTCGTCCGGCGGATGGCCTCGACCACGTCGTCGGGCGAGCAGTCCTTGAGCAGGTACCCGACGGCGCCGCCGCGCAGGGCGCCGAAGATGTACGCGTCCTCGTCGAAGGTGGTGAGCACGATCGCCGCCACCGACGGGTGCTCGGCCGACAGGCGCGTGATCAGCTCGACCCCGTCCATGCGCGGCATCCGGGCGTCCACGAGCGCCACGTCGGGACGCGTCACGGGCACCTGCGCCAGGGCGGCCACCCCGTCGGCGGCCTCGCCGACGACCTCGATGCCCTCCTCGACCTCCAGCATCTTGCGCAGCCCCCGCCGCATCAGCTCCTGGTCGTCCACCAGCAGGACGCGGATCATGCCGGCAGCTCCGCGCGCAGCTCGAAGCCCCTGGCCGCGTTGCCGCTGGACAGCGTGCCGCCGAGGGCCTCGACCCGCTCGGCCAGCGAGCTCAGCCCGAATCCCCGGCCCTGGCCGTGGCCCTTGCCGTCGTCGGCGACCACGAGCACCACCTTTCCCTTCTCGAACGCCAGCGAGCCGCGCACGAACCGGGCCCCGGCATGGCGGAGCGCGTTGGTGAGCCCTTCCTGCAACACGCGGTACAGGACCAGTTCGGTGTCGGGCCCGAGCAGGCGTTCGGTGCCCGTCACGTCGAAGCTGACCGCGACCCCGGTGCCGCTGAAGGAGTCGGCGAGCCGTTCGAGCGCGGCGCTCCCGAGGTGCCCGTCGAGCGCGAGGGGCCGCAGGGCGCGCACCCAACGGCGGGCGTCGGCGAGCGCCGCCGCCGTGAGCTCCTTGGCCTGGCGCACCTCGTCCCAGGCGGCTTCAGGACGGCGGTCGCGGAAGCGCTCGGCGTTCTCCAGGCCCATCTTGATGACGGTGAGGTGATGGCCGATCGAGTCGTGCATCTCGGCGGCCATCCGCCCGCGCTCCTGGGCGACGGTCAGCTCCCTGACCCGCTCGGCGAGCTGCCGGGCCCTCAGGACGGACGCCACCATGCCCAGCACGAACGCGGCGAACACCACGAGGAACCCCACCTCCCTCAGCACATCGGCCATCGGCCTGCCCACGGCCAGGGGAATCGCGCTCATCAGCGCCGCCTGCCCCGCGAGGATGGCGGCGGCCATGCGCATGCCGAAGACGAACGCCACGTTGGCGATGGCGAGAAGCGTCAACGGGACGTGCGTGCCCGCCGACCCGGTGAGGCCGAGGGCGAAGGTGGCCACCAGGAACGCGGGGGAGGCGAGGCGGCGGCCACGGTGTCCGCGACTCCACGGCAGCACCAGCCACAGGCCGAGGACGAGCGCGATGTTGACGGCGAACAGGCCCCGGTAGGGCGCGTAGCCGGCGTCCAGCAGGTTGACGGCGACCACGGCCCCGAGCATCAGCCAGAAGATCAGGCTGAACAGGAGCGGACGATCCGGATCACGCAGACCGAGCGGGAGCGCACGATCCGGATCACGCAGCCGGGGCGGGAGCGGACGACCACGAAGCCACGGCGGGAGCGGACGACGATCGGGGTCACGCAACCACGACATGTGAGCGACCCTACGACTCCCCGGCCGCGTTGTGATCCTCCTCAGGCACCATGACGCCGGTCATGGCCGGATCCTTCTCAAGCCCGATGCGCCGGAAGACGGCGCGTTCCTACGGTTCGTGACATGAAACCGATCTGGTCCGTCGTCATCGTCGTGGTCACCATGTTCGTCCAGGTCCTGGCGGCCGCCATTCCGGTGTCCCTGCTCCTGGACCGCCACAGCCCGCTGCGCGAGCCGCTCGCGGCCGTCGGCATCACGCTCGCCTCGCTGCTGCTCGTCCATCTCGTCCGCCGCTACGTCGACCGGCGGCCGTGGGCGGCGCTGGGTTGGCACAAGCCGTCCCACATCATGATCGGTGTGGTCGCCGGCCTGGTGCCGGTGCTCGTCGCGAACGGGATCTCACTCGCCGTGGGCGCGGTGACCTGGGTGCCG
The DNA here is from genome assembly GCF_013363995.1 of Nonomuraea rhodomycinica. GTDB lineage: Bacteria > Actinomycetota > Actinomycetes > Streptosporangiales > Streptosporangiaceae > Nonomuraea > Nonomuraea rhodomycinica. The sequence goes on from NZ_JABWGO010000002.1 coordinate 283,824, forward strand.
GTGGACGGGTCCTTCCTGGCGTGGCTGCCGCTGGTCATGGTCGTCGTCCTGCTCAACCAGGCGTTCCCGGAGGAGCTGCTGTGGCGCGGGCACCTCGTCGACACCCTGCTGGTACGGCTGTCGCCCCGGGCGGTCCTGGTCATCTCCTCCACGGTCTTCGGGGCGCTGCACATCCTGTCCTCCAGCGACGCGGACACGGTCCTGGAGCGAGTGCTGCACATGGTCATGGCCGTGGCGCTCGGGTTCGCGTGCACGGCGGCCCGGTTGCGCGGGGGTGGCCTGTGGATGGCGGTCGGCGTGCACTGGGGCCTGCACATCGGCCTGCGGGTGCTGCCCATCCAGGCGGTCGACTACGGCGTGCAGGTCGTGCTCCAGACGGTCATGCTCGCTGTGGCGGGCGCCGTCCTGCTGAAGGGCCGGGGCCTGCTCTCGCCCACCCCGCGCACCCCGGAGCGGGCGGAGGTCTGACGGCGCGGCTGCGGCGGGGGTTCGGTGGGGTTCGGCGGGGTCCGGCAGAGGAGGCTTCGTCCTGCCGGCACCACCCGAAGCCTCCGGACCACCCCCGACTTTCGTCAGGGGGCAAGGACGCCGAAAGGAGGGTCCCAACCGCCCGCCCCACCCCCTACAGTCCAGGCCAGGACCAGCGTCAGAAGGGGGCGGGTGGTGGGCGGAGGACGCCGAGCTGCGAGCATGCGTAGCGTGCGTGACGCCTTCTTCGCCCGCTTCGAGCGGCACAGCGGCGTCGCTCTGTGGCTGCTGCTCGCCACCCCCGCCGTCGCCGGCGCCCTCCTCCTGCACGGCCGGGAAGCGCTCGTGTCGGCCGCCGGGGTGCCGCTGCTGGGCGTCGCCGTCGCCGTGCGCGAGCGGTGGCCGCTCGTGGCGCTGGCCGTGCCCGTCGCGCTCGGGCTGGCCCTGGACGTGGAACTGCTCGCCGTGCCGTACTGGCCCGCGCTCGCCGCCCTGGCGTGGCTGGCCGGCAGCCGGGCGGCGACCCGTCCGGCCCTGTGGTTCCACGCGGCGGTGGCGGTCGCGGGACTGCCCCTGTGCATGGTGCTGTCGCCCGACCACCTGTGGGGGTGGCCGTCGCTGCTGCTCGCCCTGCTGATCGTCGTGGTGCTGCCGTGGCAGCTGGGCCGCTACCGCCGCCGGTACGCCGCCCTCGCCCGCGCCGGGTGGCGGCTGGCCGACCGCATGGAACGCGAGCAGCGGATCATCGCCGACCGGGCCCGCATCCGCGAACGGGCGCGCATCGCGGGCGACATGCACGACTCGCTCGGCCACGACCTGACGCTCATGGCGATGCGGGCCGCCGCACTCCAGCTCGATCCCACGCTCGACCCCCGCCACCAGGCGGTGGTGGCCGAACTGAGGGAGGCAGCCGCCGAGGCGACCGAGCGGCTGCGCGACATCGTCGGCGTCCTCCGCACCGACGACGACGAGCCCCCGCCCGAGTCCTCCTTCACCTCGCCTGAGCCGCCCTTCACCTCGCCCGAACCCCCATCCGCCTCGCCGGAACCCCCATCCGCCTCGCCCGAACTCTCCTTCACCGGGCCCGAGCCGCCCTTCACCTCGCCCGAGCCCCCTTCCGCCACAGCCGCGCAACCGGGCGACCTGAATGGCCCTCGTTCACCGGTCGAAGGCGCCCGCGCCGTCGGCGGCCCTCTCCCGTCGGGGGAGCGGCGCCATGCCGACGATGGCCCTCTCCCGCTGGTCGAACGGGCCCGCGCCGCCGGGATGGCGGTGACCCTCGAACGCCTGGACGATCTCACCGGCATCCCCCCGATGACGGTCCTGGCCGTACGGCGCGTCGTGCAGGAGGGGCTGACCAACGCCGCCAAGCACGCCCCGGGCGCGCCGGTGCGCGTCCGTGTCGTCCGCGAGGCCGGCGCGCTGCGCGTGAGCGTCGCCAACGCTCCACCTGTCGCGCCCGCCGTGGACGCGATCTCGGGCGGCGCCGGGCTGGCGGGCCTGGACGAGCGGGTACGGCTGGCGGGCGGCACCCTGCGGGCGGGGCCCGTCCGGGGCGGCGGGTTCGAGGTGGTGGCCGAGTTGCCCACCCAGCCGAACGCGGCCGCCCGCCCACCCACCGACGCCGGCCTGAGCACCTCCGCCCGGGAACTGGCCCGAGCCGAGCGGGAGGTGCGCCGAGGGCTGACCCAGACCGTGCTCGTGCCGCTGGCCGTGCTGACCGGGATCCTGGTGCTGATGATCCCGGTCTGGGTGCTCAGCACGTCGCTGTCCGTCCTGCCGCGCGGCACGTACGACGGGCTCGCGGTGGGGGCTCCGCGCGCCGAGGTCGAGGCGCGGCTGCCCAGCTTCACCCGGGACGGCCCGCCCGACGGCGCCCCGCCCGCCCCGAACGGCCAGAGCTGCGTGTACTACACCGTGCGGGCGTTCGACGACGGCGCCTACCGGCTGTGCTTCGCGGACGGCCGGCTTGCTTCGAAGTCCGTGGTGGGGCCACAGAGATGAGCGCGCCCGCGGGCATCGCCGTCATCCCCTCGTCATGGGAGCTGGAAGCCCGCGTTGATGGAGCCGAGCGCCTGCCGAGGATCTCCCGACCCGTGCGGGGCTAGGGGGCCGGGCGCGTCTTCGCGGGCATCGCGAGAAGTTTCGCGCTCCGAGGGGAGCCGCTGCTCCTGCTGTCCCCAGGTCGGCTGGATGGTGTGCTTGTGAGGGGAGGCGATCCCGGAGCGTTCGCGGAAACTCGACGGCCCGCGTTGGTAGGGAAACCCCCGCAGCCTGCACAGGTGTTGAAGTGCTCCTGCCGGAGGCTGGGACCTGAGCCTGTTCAGCGCTGGGTGTTCTCGTAGTAGGCGCGGACTCGGGTGGCGAGGTGGTGTTCGTCGAGTTCGACGACGTCCAGGACGCGGTTGCCGTTGTCGCGCTGGTAGAGGAGGGCGTAACCGCTGGGGTTGGTCAGCAGCGCCACTTCAGTGAAGCTGAGGTCGGGGGCGAGGTCCAGACCGCGGGCGAAGTGGCGGCGCAGTTCCTGCTTGCCGTGCAGGCGGCCGTCCGGTCGTCCCCAGCGGGTGACCACGGTGGATGCACTGAAGTCCACGTCGTCGGCATAGCAGGCCATGATCGCGTCGAGGTCGTGGCTGTTCCATGCGGTGAGCCAGCGGTCGGCGTGAAGGCGGGCGTTCATGACACCAAGTGTGGCGAACTCGCCCGGCAGAGCGCGCGATGGGGCGTGGCGCATGCGACCGCCGAGTCGCGGAGACGTGACAAGTGCACCCAGGGAACGTGACGGGCCCGCCCCGGGAACGTGACGGGCGCGCCCAGGGAACGTGACGGGCGCGCCCCGGGAACGTGACGAGCCCGCCCCGGGAACATGACTGGCCCGCACCGGGACGTGACGAGCCCGCCCCGGGAACGCGACGGGCGCGCCCCTGAGGGGACGCGCCCGAACGTGCCGTGCGACGTGACGGCCTACCAGTCGCCGCCGCCGCCGAAGTCGCCACCGCCGAAGTCTCCGCCGCCGAAGTCGCCCCAGCCGCCGCCACCGCCGCCGCCGAAGTCGCCCCCACCGCCGCCGAAGTCTCCGCCGCCACCGCCGAAGTCGCCCCCGGCGTCGGAGTAGCCCTCGGCGTAGCCGGCGCCGTAGCCGCCCCAGCCGCCGTGGAACATGCTGCCCATCATGGTGCCGATGAACATGCCGGTCATGACGTCGCCGAAGCCGCCGTAGTAGCCGTAGGCGTACGGCTGGTAGGCGGGACCGGCGTCGTAGTAGGGCCGGCGCTCACCGTTGATCATGACCTCGCGGGTCTGCGGGTCGAAGCCGCGCTCGACGGCCTCCGCGTCGGCCGCACAGGCGGGCACGTCGCGCACCGCGCCGCCGGGCGGGGCCCAGCGCACGTCGCGCACCGACGGGCCGTGCTGCGGGTTGAAGAAGCAGGGCGCGCGCCGCTCGGGCACCGGCTGGTTGTTGACCTTCGCCTTCACGACGGCCAGCGCGTAGCGGCCGTCCTCCAGCGTCTGGGTGACCTCGCGCACCTGGTCGGCCCGCTGGATGGCGGCGAGCTGCGTCTTGGCCTTCTCGTAGGCGTCGAGCGCCTGCTGCCACTCCTGGATGTGCGAGCCGCCCTGGCCGGCCAGGGTGACGTCGGTGTCGAGTGCGGTGATCTCCTCACCGAACTTGGTGACGTCCTCCTCGACGGTCTGCTTGACCGCCGCCAGGTCCTTGGCGTCCTGGATGGCCTGCTTCTTCTTCTTGTTCTTGGAGTACAGGAAGTAGCCGCCACCGCCGACCAGCGCGATCGCGCCGAGGCCGACGAGCGCGCCGGTGCCGCCGCCGTCGCCGCCCACCGGGCCGGAGTCGAGCGCGGCCCGCTTGCCCTCGGCCATGAGGTTGACCCGGGAGACGAACTCGTCGATGCCCGCGGCCAGGTCCTCCTTGTGGTTGCGGACGGCCAGCTTGGAGAGCTGGTCGGTCATGCCGGGACGGCCGAAGTTGGACATGGCGTACAGCGAGGTGCCGTCGAGGACGGCCACGGTCACCTGGCCGCCGCCCTTGGCCTGCACCGTGGCCTTGCCGAGCCCGCTGACGTAGCTCTTCGGGTCGGTCACCGTGCCGTCGGGCAGCGCGGCGACGTAGACGTTGCTCTTGGAGTCCTTCAGCGTGTCGCGGATGGCCGACTGCTGGTCCGAGGTGAGCGGCGAGCCCGGCTCCACGTACAGGCGGTCCTTCTTGTCCTTCCAGTAGGACACGATGGACTGGGCGTCGGGCGGCGCCGTGGCCGCCGTGGCGGCGGGGGACAGCGCGAGGACGACGAGTAGACCGGCGAACAGAGCCGCGGTCGCGGCCCCGGCTCGGCGCAGCGAATGGGTCATGGGCAGCATGCCTCCTTCGTCCTTGAGGACGAACGGGCGGTCGGCGAAGTTCCTCACTGTGGCACGTTACTCGTTTCGTATGAGGTGGGTGCGGCGGGTGACGGCCCCCTGAGGGGCCGCCGGAGTCGGGTGTCCCGGTGTCCTACCCGGTGTCCCGCGGGGCAGGCGTCCTCGGTCTGGTGGATCGTCCCCGGTCGCGTGTCCTTGGTCGGGCGGACGGTCTGCGGCGCCGGGTGCCACGATGCGCGATCTCGCGGGCGGTCCCCGGAGGAGTCCCCCGATCTGCCGGACGGCATCCGGCCGTGGAAGCCGTCCGGCCGTCTCGCGGACGGCATCCGGCCGTGGAAGCCGTCCGGCCGTCTCGCGGACGGGTCCCGGTCAGGCGTCCTTGATCTCGCAGATTGTGGCGCCCGAGGTGACGGTCTGGCCCACGGCCGCGCTGAGCCCGGTGATCGTGCCGGACTTGTGGGCGGCCAGCGGCTGCTCCATCTTCATGGCCTCCAGCACCACCACGGTGTCGCCCTCGGACACCGTGTCGCCGTCGCTCGCCACGACCTTGACGATCGTGCCCTGCATCGGGCTGACGAGGGCGTCGCCGCCCGCGGCCGTCTTCTGCGCGCCGCCACCGCCCCGCCTGGGCCGCCTGCCCGCCGCCGGGGCGGGCGCGGCGCCGGCCGTCGCGCCGAGGCCGGCCGGCAGCACGACCTCCAGGCGCTTGCCGCCGACCTCGACGGTCACGCTCTCGCGGGCGGCGGGCTCGGCCGCGGCCTGCTCGCCGTCGTACGGCGGGATCGTGTTGTCGAACTCGGTCTCGATCCACCGCGTGTGGACGGAGAACGGCTCGGCGGTGAAGGCCGGGTCGGACACGATCGCCCGGTGGAACGGCAGCACGGTCGGCATGCCGCCGATCTCGAACTCGGCCAGCGCACGGCGGCTGCGCTCCAGCGCCTCCCGCCGGGTGCGCCCGGTGACGACGAGCTTGGCGATGAGCGAGTCGAACGTGCCCGGCACGGTCATGCCGGCCTCGTAGCCGGAGTCGAGCCGCACGCCCGGCCCGGCCGGGGGGCGCAGCTCGGTCAGCGTGCCCGGCGCGGGCAGGAAGTTGCGCCCGGCGTCCTCGGCGTTGATGCGGAACTCGATCGAGTGGCCGCGCAGCGCCGGGTCGTCGTAGCCGAGCGGCTCGCCGTCGGCGATGCGGAACATCTCGCGCACCAGGTCGATGCCCGACACCTCCTCGGTGACCGGGTGCTCGACCTGGAGCCGGGTGTTGACCTCCAGGAAGGAGATCGTGCCGTCCTGGCCGACGAGGAACTCGCAGGTGCCGGCGCCGACGTAGCCGGCCTCACGCAGGATGGCCTTCGAGCTGGCGTAGAGGGTCTCCAGCTGCTCGTCGGTCAGGAACGGCGCGGGCGCCTCCTCCACGAGCTTCTGGTGGCGGCGCTGCAGGGAGCAGTCGCGGGTGCTGACGACGACCACGCCGCCGTGCCGGTCCGCCAGGCACTGGGTCTCGACGTGGCGGGGACGGTCGAGGTAGCGCTCGACGAAGCACTCGCCGCGGCCGAAGGCGGCCACGGCCTCGCGCACCGCCGACTCGTACAGCTCGGCGACCTCCTCGATGCGGCGGGCCACCTTGATGCCGCGCCCGCCGCCGCCGTACGCGGCCTTGACGGCGATCGGCAGGCCGTGCTCCTCGGCGAACGCGACGACCTCGTCGGCGCCGGAGACGGGGTCCTTGGTGCCGGCGACCAGCGGCGCGCCGACCTTCTGGGCGATGTGCCGGGCGCGCACCTTGTCGCCGAGCGCGGCGATGGCGGCGGGCGGCGGGCCGATCCAGACCAGGCCGGCGTCGATCACGGCCTGCGCGAAGTCGGCGTTCTCGGACAGGAAGCCGTAGCCGGGGTGGACGGCGTCGGCGCCGGAGCGGCGGGCGACGTCCAGCAGCTTGGCGATGTCGAGGTAGGTCTCGGCGGGGGACTGGCCGCCCAGCGCGTACGCCTCGTCGGCCGTCCTGACGTGCAGGGCGTCGAGGTCCTGGTCGGCGTAGACGGCGACGCTGGCGATGCCGGCGTCCTTGCAGGCGCGGGCGACGCGCACGGCGATCTCGCCCCGGTTGGCGATGAGAACCTTCTGCACCGACGTTCGTCCTTCCTCGACGGGCACTCAACGGAGTCTAGGTGCCGGCCTTCGCCTTCCCCCGGGTGCCCCGGTCCACGCGGGAGAAGCCGAATGATCCTCTGGACGACCATAGCCGCTCGGCATAACTGGGGCGATGGGCCCCCGCCACGAGCCTATGGTGAGTGCGCTATCACGACGATCCAGGAGGTATGCATGGGCCAGAGCCTGCTCGGTGGCGACCCCGCGGAAATGCAGTCGATGGCGACGCAGTTCACCCAGCAGTCGGAGGCGGTGCGCACCACGATGACCGCCCTCGACCGCGAGGCGTCGAAGGTCGGCACCGCCTGGACCGGCCCCGGGGCCGAGCGCTTCCAGGGCGCATGGCAGAACTACCGGACCGCGTTCCAGCGGATGACCGAGGAGCTGCAGGAGGCCGCCCGGGTCATCAACACCTACCGCGGCAACATCGAGTCCGCGACCCGCTGAGCACCTCCCCGGAGCCCCGGCGCCCGCCCGCCGGGGCTCCGTCACGCCGCACGTCCGCGAACGGGCCGGACCGCGCGCGAACGGGCGACGACGTCGTGCCGTTGAATCCGGCAAGCTACGCTTTTCCGCCATGATGGGTCGCGTCGTTCTGGCAAGCCTGCTGGCCCTGCAACCTGTGCTCGCCCCCGTGGCCGCGCGTCCGGCGCAGGCCGTGACGGCGCCCCAGGAGTGCGACCCCGAGAAGGGCACGGTCAAGCTCTCCGCCCAGGAGCCGTGGGCGCAGAAACGGCTGGACATCAAGAACGCCTGGCGCCTCACCAGGGGCGCCGGCGTGACCGTGGCCATCATCGACAGCGGCACCGACTACCGGCACCCGCAGCTGCGCGTCTCCAAGTTCATCGACATCACCCACACCGGCTATCGCGACTGCGTGGGACACGGCACGGCCATCGCGGGCATCGTGGGCGGCAGGTACGTCACGGGGGTGCCCTTCCACGGCGTCGCGCCCGAGGCCCGGATCGTCTCCATCAAGCAGAGCAACAGCAAGGACGGCGACGTCCGCGACCTCGCCACGGGCATCAGGCAGGCGATCGACGCCAAGGCCGACGTCATCAACGTGTCCATCAAGGCCTCGGACCACCCCGACCTCCGGGCGGCTGTCCAGGAGGCGCTGGCCCACGACATCGTGATCGTGGCCGCGGCCGGGAACATCGACAAGGACGACGGGGTCTCCGAGCCCGCGTACCCGGCCTCCTACGAGGGCGTGCTGTCGGTCGGCTCGGCCGCCCCGGACGGGCGGCGCGCCGACTCCTCCAGCACCGCGACGCCGGTCAGCGTCCTCGCGCCGGGGGTGAACATCACCGCGCCGTGGCCCGGCGGCGGGTACCAGGTGAACCTGGAGGGCACGAGCTTCGCGACGCCGTTCGTGACGGGCGTGGTCGCGCTGGTGCGCTCGCGCTTCCCCAAGCTCGACCAGCAGCAGGTACGGCAGCGCATCGTCGCGACCGCCGACGGCACCGTCGGCAAGGCCACCGGTACCGGGATGGTCAACCCGACGCTGGCCGTGACGGCGGTCCTGCCATACCAGCCGGCGAACGCGCCCGTGGTGGCGCTGCCCGCGGCGTCCCCGCTGCCCGCCGGCGCCATAACGAAGGTGCCGCCACCCGATCACAAAACCGTCAACGTGGCGCTGGGCGTCATGGGCGGCGCGATGGCACTGGCGGGCATCGTCGCTGCTGGGACACGGGTGCTGCCGATGGGCAGGCGCCGCCGGTGGCGCGCGGGCCGTCCGTCGTGAACATGTCCTGACCGTGAACTGTCAGGTGACCGCCCGAAACTCCTGATACAAAAGTGGCGACTTTGGTTGAATATGCCTGAGTTCATGCTTTGACCTGAAGGGACCACAATGCACCCTCTGCGGCCGGGGGATCCTGAGCGGTTGGGCGTGTACGCGATTTTCGGACGGCTCGATGAAGGGGCGCGCGGCGCCGCCTTCCTCGGCCGTGAGGCCGACGACGCGCCCACGCGAGTCATCAAGTTATTGCCGGCCGTTCCGGGCGCCGGCCCCGAGCACGCCGAGCGTCTCACCGGCGTCCAGCGCATCTCCAGCGTCTACGTGGCCCGCACGATCGAGGCGGGCATGCACGGCGAGCAGCCGTACGTCGTCCGTGAGCACATCGAGGGCCGCAGCCTCGCCGAGACCGTGGCCGCGGACGGCCCGCTCGACGGCGACACCCTGGAGCGCGTCGCGGTCGGCGTGCTGACCGCGCTGACCGCGATCCATCTGGCCGGGGTCACGCACCGCGGCCTGACCCCGCACAACGTCATCCTCGGCCCCGACGGGCCGCGCGTCACCGACATCGACCTCGGCGAGGCCGTCGGCGAGGTCGGCTACCGCTCGCCGGAGCAGATCGGCGGCCTGCGCTACGGCCCCTACGCCGACGTCTTCGCCTGGGGCGCCGTGATCGCCTTCGCGGCGACCGGCCACGCGCCGTTCGGCCAGGACGAGCAGGCGGTGCTGAACGCCGAGCCCGAGGTCGGCACGCTCGCCGACCCGATGCGCCGCGTCGTCCTGTCGGCCCTGTCCAAGGACGTCGCGCAGCGCCCCACCACGTACACCGCGCTGCTCCAGCTCCTCGGCGACAAGGGCGCGATCGGCACCGCGGACGGCTCCGTCCCCGGCGGGCCGGTTCCCGGCGGCGTCATCGCGCCGGTCCCGGTCCCGACGCAGTCCACCGAGCACCTTCACCAGCCGTCGCAGGAGATGACCGAGTACCTGCCCCCGCTGGAGGGCGTGCCGGTCCCGAACCCGCAGCCCGCGTGGGGCCCGCCGCCGGTGCCCCAGCCCGCCAACGGCTGGGAGGGCCCCAACGGGCCCAACGGCCCGCACGGCCCGCACGGCCCTCAGGGTCCGAACGGGCCGGTCTACCAGATGTCCGCCGGCGGCCAGCAGCAGGGCGGCTCCCCGCGCCGGTCGTTCCCGGTGGGGCTGGTCGCCGCTGTCAGCGCCGCGGTGGTGCTCTCGGCCGTGGGCCTGTGGGGCGCCGGCCGGTACGCGGACACGCAGACCCTCACGCCGGTCGCCGCGCAGGGCACGACCACCCCGAGCGGCGGCGTGGCCGCGATCGGCGGCTCGGGCGGCGACGCCCCGGTGGGCCAGCAGCCGGCCCAGCCGGGCCAGCCCGCTCCCGAGCAGTCGCAGCCGGAGCTGACGGTGCCCTGGGCGGCCTCCGCCAGCCCGGACCCGACGGAGGTGGCGCCGATCGTGCTGCCGACCGAGTGGCCGACGACGCAGGGGCCGACGCCGCCGGAGTTCAGCACGGTGCCGACCCCGGCCGCGATCCCCACCGAGCCGGTGGTGACGCAGCCGACCGCGCAGCCGACCGTCCCGGTCCAGCCGACGGCGACCACTCCGGCGCAGCAGCCCACGGAGACGCCGGCGGAGCGGCACACCCGCAAGCCGACCAAGAAGCCGGGCGAGGACCCGTCGCCGGCCCCGACCGAGACGAAGGCGCCGGAGCCGACTCCGACCCCGACGCAGGAGCCCTCGAAGGAGCCGACGCCGACGCAGGAGCCCACGCGGGAGCCGTCCAAGGAGCCGGAGCCCTCGAAGGAGCCCACGCGGGAGCCGACCAGGCAGCCGGACCCGACGCCGACCAGGACGACCGAGGCGCCGAAGCCGACGCCGACGAAGACCACGCAGTCTCCGAAGCCGACGCCGACGCCGACGAAGACGACCCAGTCCCCGAAGCCGACGCCGACGCCCACCAGGACGACCCAGTCCCCGAAGCCGACGCCGACGCCCACCAAGACGACCGAGGCGCCGCGGACCAACCCGTACAGCCCGACCCAGGTGTGCGGATCCGGTTACGGTGTCCAGCGGTCCAGCTCGTTCGCGGGCGGCGCGACGTACCAGCTCTACAACAACAGCACCGGCCAGAACTGTGTGGTCACGCTCAAGACCACGGACATCGGCAAGGAGACCGCCGTCAGCGCCACCCTGGACGTGCAGGGCGGCGGCAGCAAGACCGACAGCGGCAACTACAAGTACTACGCCGGCCCGGTCTATCTGCCGGCCAAGGGCAAGTGCGTGAAGTACTCCGGCAGCACCGGTGGCGGCAGCACCAGCAGCGACTGGGGCAACTGCGGCTGACCCCCGGCAGGACCTGACACGGCGGCGGCCGGGAGGACGATCCTCCCGGCCGCCGTTTCGGGTCCGTGGCAGGGCTCAGTAGTCGTCCTGGCGGCGCCTGCGCACGTCGTCCATGCGCTCGCCCATCTCACGGCGGAAGGAGTCCTGCATCTCGTCCAGGTCGCGCCTGAACGTGCCCAGCACGGAGGGGTCGGGAGCGGCGGGGGAGAAGGGCATCAGCTCGCGTGCCCGGCGCTCGTGGTCCTCCTGGGCGGCGCGCACGGCCTCGACCACGTGCTGTCCGAGCTCGTCGGGGTCGAGGCGCATGGCCCGGTTGCTGATCCGCACCTCGATCGGCCGGCTCTCGGCGTCCACCCGGGCCGTGACCGTTCCGGCTCGGCTCTCGCCCATGCCGGTCAGCCGGCTCAGCTCCTGCATGGCCTGCTCCAGCTCGCGCATCGTGCGCTCGCTGTCCCGGAGGATCCGGTCGAGGTCGCCGAGGCGGGGGTCCGTGGAATCCATGCGTTCACGCCACCGGCGGCAGGTGAACGGATGCTGATCGACGCCTGACGGGCCGACCAACTGATCATTAAAGCTGTCCGGATCACGATTCGCGCCCCGGCAAATCCTGCAAAATCCGTACATGTGAGCACATTGGCAGCCGCGCCCGCGCAGGAGATTCACGTCACGTCCCACACGATCGCGCACGTCCGCGACCGGTGCGACGACGAGCTGAAGGAGTGGCTCGTCCACCTCCGGCACGTCGTCGCCACGCTGACCATCGGCCCGCCCGGCTTCGGCGTCGTGGGCGACCAGGTCATCGGAGGGACCTACGACGCCATCTGCCGCGAGGCCGACGGCCTGCTCGGCGACGCCCAGAAGGCGGTCGAGAGCTGGGTGCGGACGCTCGACCAGTGCCGGCGCAACTGGCGGGCCGCCGAGGACCACAGCATCGTGAAGTACCGCTGACATGGGACCCTTCGCCAGCTCCGCGTACGGCCCGCTGCCCATTCTCGGACCGTACAGCCCGTACCCGCAGCCCCCGCCCCCCGAGCCGCTCGGACCCAAGGTGCTGCCGCAGGTCAAGCGGCTCGGCAAGATGTCGCTCTGGCTGGTGCCGGCGGGCGTCATCGCCAGCATGGCCATCGCCAACGAGCCGGCCATGGCGCAGGCCGCCTCCAACTGGAAGTACGGCGTGGCGGCCCGCCTCGACGACGGCATCAAGCAGCTCCTGCCGCAGATCACCCGAGCCTCGCAGAACGGCTGGATAGCGGCGGACCAGCAGGAGTTCGAACGCGTGGTGGCGCTCTTCAGCCGGGAGATCGGCGCGCTGCGCGGCGCCCTGGGTGAGATCGCGGGAGTGCTGGACGAGGTCGCCGCCGGCTACCGGAGCTACTGGGTGCGGCTCGCCGTGCTCGCCTCCCTCACGGTCAGCCTGCTGCTCTTCGCCAAGAGGCTCAAGGCGTTCCCGCACACCAAGTTCTGGGGCGGCATGCTGGAGGCGGCCATCGCGGCCGGGGCCAACGGCAGCGTGGCCGCCATGACGCTGATCCTCGGCTCCTCCCTGCAGGGCGCGCTGGACAACGTCATGACCATGGTCCGCAGGCAGCACCAGTTCGGCTACGTGCTGCCGAGCGGCGCGGCGGCCGTGGACTTCACCCAGGCCACCATCGACGTGAGCCGCTACCCGTCGTTCCGCGCGCCGGCCAAGCCGGGCGAGCTGCCGCCCGGCTACAACCAGTTCGACTGGGTCGAGCCCCTGCAGAAGAAGGCCGAGCCGCGGACGCCCTGACGGTGCCGGCTCAGTAGGGCCGGTACCCGTAGCCGCTCTCCAGCGACCTGATGCCGGGATGCTCGGCCAGCGAGCCGTAGCGCCGGTAGGTGTAGAGGAGGCCGGCGATGATGTTGTCCACCGGCTCCAGGATCTGCCCGTGGCCCGGCAGCGCGTTCGACCGGAACGTGGGCGGGATCGTCTGCATCAGGCCCTGTGAAGGGATGCCGTTCCTGGCGTTCTCGTCCTCGGTGTTGATGGCGCTGGGATTGCCGCTGGACTCGTAGAAGATGATCGTCCAGATCCGCTGGATGTCCTTGGGGTCGTCCGGGTCGAGGTCCTTGAGCTTGTTCAGCAGGCCCCGCTGCTTGGCCTCGACGGCCGAGGCCATCTCCGGCGACTTGATGATCCGGATCGCCTCCTTGATGTACTTGACGATGTCGTCCCGGGGCAGGGGGACGCTGCCCGCCGACGAGGTGCCGCCGGCGTAGGCGTACCCGCCTCCGCCGCCCCCGCCCGCGACGCCTCCGTTGCCGCTCACGACCGTCGTCACGCCGGACCCGTCGGTGGCGGCGGCCTGGAGCGCCGTGCGTTCCGTGGAGGACGTCCTGATCCACTCCACCTTCTTGGTGCCCGGCTCGAAGTCGGCGCCGCCCGCGACCCTGATCGCGCCGAAGAAGCCGAACTCCTTGTCGGAGCCGACCTGGCCGTCCAGGGTCTTCTTCACCTCGCCGAGCACCGAGTCGGCCTTGTCCACGATCTCCTGGGCCCGGGTGAGGTTGCCGCTGACGATCGTCGTGGCGGCCAGCGCCGTCTCGGCGTCGCTCTCCGTGGTCCCCGGGTTCTGCAGGAGGTACTGCCGCTTGTACGTGTCGGAGCGGGACACCGCGTCGTCGTACAGGGTGCCGATCTTGGAGTAGGCGTCCTCCAGGGTGCCCGCGGCCCGGTCGAGGGCGTCGGCGCAGGCGTTGAGCGCCTCCTTGAGGCCGGTGCCGGCCTTCGGGTAGGCGCTCATGTAGCCGGCGAAGGCGTCGGCCGAGGCGCCCTCCCAGGCCGCGTTGACCGCCTTGACGGCCGAGGGGAGCTTGCCGGTGGCGCTCGCGACGTGGCCGGCGGCCACCCGCAGCGCGGCCGCGTGGTCGCGGATGGCCTGCGGGTCGCCCTTGACCTTGGCCCGCAGCGCGGCGATCCCGGCCAGCGTCGCCATGCTCCCGCCGCTCATACCGTGGCCGCCCTGGTCGCCTTGCGCAAGTTCGTCTCCACCTGGTCGATCGCCTTCTCCACGCCCTGGAGACGGCTGCGGCCCGTGCCCAGCTCCTCCTTGAGAGCCGTCCAGACGTCGTTGACCTTGCCGGCGAGCGCCCCGGAATGGCTCAGGTCGCCGAACATGCTCGCCTGCGCGGCGTCGGCGGGCTGCTTCGCCGAGGAGTCCTGGAAGACGTCCTCCACGGTCAGCATGTTCGCCGCGGTGCGGGCCCTCTTGCCGCACGTTTCGAGAGCCTGGAAGTGGACGTCCACCCATTCACTCATGGAACTAACCGCCTTCTTGCTACGAAGCGAGCGAAAACCGAGCATAGTGGACAACAATCTTGATGTCCGTGGTGAAGGAGAAACTGTTGGGGCACCCTTCCGACGGCTACGACGCGAGCGCGTCCGGCATCCGCCGCCGGGCCGAGGAGGCCCGCGAGGAGGCCGCCCACGTGCGCGCCCTGCGTGACGAGCTGCTCGGCGTGTTCGCCAGAGAGGGCCGCCCCATGGGGGACGACGTCTACGGGGCCGAGCTCGACAAGTCCTTCCCCAAACGGCGCGAGGCGGTCATCGCGGCCTTCGACGCCTACATCGACGAGCTGGACGCCACCCACGAGGACATGCGCCTCACCGCGAAGAACTACGACGTGGCCCGGCGACAGTCGGAGCACTGAGCAGGCATGTGGATCGACGGCATCCCGGTGCCGGCCTGGGTCCGCCCGTGGGTCGGGTGGGTGCTGGGGACCGACTGGCCGAAGGGCGACGAGAACGCCCTGTTCAGGCTGGCCGACGCGCTGCTCGGCGCCGCCAAGGGCGTCGCGCGGGGAGCCGACGGCGACGGGGCCGGGCTGCTGCGGGGCATCGGCGACTCCTGGGACGGCGCCGCGCTGCGCGCCTTCGTCGCGCGGGTCCAGCGCGAGGTGGGAGGCCGGCGCGCCACGCTCGTGTCCCGGCTGGTCGGGCTGGCCATCGCCTGCAACGACCTCGGGGTGCAGATCCAGTTCACCAAACGGCTGATGCGCCTCACGGTGCTGCTGCTGGTCGCGCAGCTCGTGGCCCTGTCGGTGGCCCTGGTGACCCCGGCCGGGCGCCTGGCCCTGCGGCTGATGAAGCTGCGCGCCCAGGCCGCACGGTGGACGATCAAGGAGTTCGGCAGGCGGCTGCTGCTCAACATCGCGCTGTTCGGCGGCCTGATGGGCAGCCTGGACCTGCTGGTCCAGGCGACGCAGTCGAGACGCGACGGCGTGGACTGGAAGCAGGTCGGCACGTCCGCGGGCATGGGCGCGCTGACCGGCGGGCTGATGACGGGCCTGGCGTGGGCGATGCCCGTACGGTCGCTGTGGACGCTGATGGCGCACTCCGCGGTGGCCAACGGCGGGGCGACGCTGGCCTCCGAGCTCCTGGACGGCAGGGACGGCGTCGACTGGGAGCTCGTGCTGAAGGGCATGACGTCGGGCGCCGTCGGAGGCGCCGACGGCCACTGGGGGACCTGGAGCCCCGGGGGTGGGGTGAAGCACCTGGGGAACGCCGCGAAGGCGTTCGGCGCGGACCTCGACATGCCCCCGTCCACCCATCCGGAGCCTCCGCTGGGCGGCCATCCCGCCGACGGAGAGGTGGGGGGAGCGCGGCGGCGGCCGGACGCCGACGTGTTCTCGCACCAGGCGGACGGCGAGCCCGTGCTCGCCGCCCACGCGCCCGGTGACTCGGCGCCTGTCGGCCGCGCGCCCGCCGCCCGCGCCGGCGGCGAGCACGTGCCGCACGCGGTGCCCGGGATGGACGAGCTCGTACGGGCCAGGGCCGGAGCGGACGCCGCCCACAGGGCCGGAGCGGACGTCGCGCACGCCGGTCAGGCGGCTGCCGGGGAGCACTCCCGGCACACCGTTCTCGCCGACGCGCCGGAGGCCAGGCCGGACCCCGGCGGGCACGCCCAGGCCGCGGAGGCGCCGCGCGCACGGCCGGACCACTCCCACACGCCGCCCGACCAGCAGGCTCAGGTCCGGGCCGAGCAGGCTCCCGTACGGGCCGACCAGCCTCCTGCGGCGGCCGGTCACCGGGCCGTGCCCGACGGCCAGGCGGACGCCGCCCGGCCGGGGGGCCACGACCGGCCCCGCCCCGGAACGCCCGACCGCGGCACGGTGGACGCGATGATCAACCGCGCCGTCCCCCAGGACCCGCAGCCCGCCCACCAGCCCACTCATCAGCCGGCGCACCAGCCGGCCCACCAGCCCACCCACCAAGCCGCCGCCGCGTCCGAGCAGCACACCGCCGGCGCCCCGCCGCACGCCGCCGACGCCCCGCCCCCGGACGCCTCCGCCGCCCCCGCCTCGCCCGCCGCCGCCCGGCAGGGGGACGGCGGGCCGCCCGCGGGCCCGGTGCGTTTCGAGGACTCCGGCACCACGTTCACCGGCCGCCGCGCCGAACCGCCGGCCTCCTCCCACCACCCCGGCGAGCACACCCAGGGCGCCCGGAGCGACGCCCCGGCCGAGCAGACACACGCGGACGCCCCCGCGTCACCCTCGGGCGCCGAGGGCAAAGGCCCCCATCCGATCGTCCGCGCTCCCGGCGGCACCGTGGTCAGCCCGGACACGCGCCGCCCCCTCCTGCCGGTCCACACCGCGGCGGAGCTGGCCCAGCTCCGGGGCGTCCACGCCAACCGCATCGACCCGCATCGGGCCCTGCGGGCGAGCGAATGGGCCCACCTGCGCGAGCACGCGACCGCGTACCGGGTGGAGGGCCGTTCGGGCCTGTGCGTGGACAGCCGGGCGCCCGAGACGGAGGCGAACGCGCGCAAGAAGGCGGCCCTCGACCGGTCGGCGGACGTGACGGTCCGCCGCATCGGGGTGCGCACCGGCGGCGAGACCCGATGGGTCACCGAGATCGCGGTCAAGGTCCGCTGGGTGGCCGACGCCGGTGTCACGCATGCCGACGTCCTGCGGCTGCAGGCGAGCGCGATGGACGGCGTGGACCTCTACTTCAACCACCAGCACCGGCTCTCGGACGGCAGCCAGCTCCACGTCAGGCTCACGTTCGAGCGGGCCGACAACGCCAGGGCGGGCGCGGACGACGTGGTCACCTTCCGCGCGGGAGACGGGCGGGCCAACCAGAACACCTGGTACCTCGGTGACCCGCCGCACATCCACGCGCACGAGCTGGGGCACCACCTCGGCCTGGTGGACGAGTACCACGAGGTCCGCATCGGCGAACGCCGGACCCTGACCAGTGGCGCCCGCGGGTTCGCGGCCAACCTCATGGGCAACGCCAGCGTCCCCTCCTGGGGCAGCAGGGAGTTGATGGTCGACCATCACGGCTACGGCGTGCCCCCGCTGGCCGGCCTCCTGGACCATCACCTGCAGCGCATCGAGGGCCTTCTGCACCGGGCGGAGGCCGACGACCGGCGGGCGGACCCGCCCGGACACGGAAAGGGGCCGGCCGTCGGCGAGGCCGGGTACCGGGTGCGGGCCGACGAGTTCTCCCGCTCCGAGTACGTGGCCGACAACCTCGTCATGCCGTCCCACATTCTCGACCTGCTGCACCAGTTCCCCCACCAGGACGGCGACCTGCTCGACCACCTGTGGGTGCTGGACCATGCCGACTGGCTCTTCGAAGGCGGCGTCACCACCCGGGACCAGATCGACTACGTCAGGGAACTGCACGACTCCATACGCACGATCTACGGAGCCGCCCCGGCCGACCTGAAGGTCAAGGACGTGGAGCGGGTCCACCAGCTCGTGTACTACCTCGGCGCGGACTCCGACGGCCGCTCGATCCTCGAGGGCGTCGCCGCCGTGCTGGGGGACGGCGAACCGGTCACGCCGCGCGTGGTCGAGGGGCTGTCCCGCCTCGTGGAGTGGAACAGCCACGCCCTGGGCACGCCGCGGCCGGACGAGATCGGCCCGGAGGCGGTGCACAGGGCGGCGGCGGAGTTCTTCGCCAAGCCCCCCAGCCCGGAGCTCACGCGGCGGGCGGCCGAGCTGTTCGCCACGGCGGCCGAGCACTCCGTGAAGTTGTCCGACGGCAGAGTCGATCACGTGGCGATCATGCTGGAGCTGCGCCGGTCGCAGAACGGCCCGTGGTGGGGCCGGGTCGTCGACGGCGAGGACTTCGCCCGGATGGTGGACCGGCTCTACGGCCTCGACGGCAAGCCGGGCGGTCCCACGTCGTCCCACGCACCCGATGGCCGGCCGCACCAGTTCCCGCCCAACCACGACCTCACCCCGCGCGAGCGGGCCGTCATCGCCGCCATGCTCGACGACTGGGGGGCGCACCCCTTCGCGCTCGACCCCGAGGAGGCCGTGGCGGCGTCCCGGTCGGAGTCCCAGCGGGCCCACGCCGACGTCGTGGCGCTCCGGGCGGCCGACCCCCGGGAGGCCCGCGTCGAGCAGCGCCGCTTCGAGGGCTACGACGCCGCCGGGGAGCTCAGGCACATCACCGAGTACACGGTCCGGCTCCGGGTCGCCTCGTCCGAGCTGTCACCGCAGGAGATCCGCGCCTTCAACGCCCGTCTGCAGGAAGGGCTCGACCGGTACGTCAACGGCAGGCACCGCACGGCCGACGGCGACCAGCTCCACGTGCGCGTCAGGCTCGAAGTGGCCGTCGGCCCCACCAGGGCCACGATCGCCCACGGCGACCACTCCATGACGCGGGGACCGCTGGACTTCCGCGCCGAAGCACCCACCCTCCACCTGGTGCAGCAGGTCGTCCGCCAGCTCGGCATGGAGCCGGTGAGGGCGCCCACCTGGCTCGACCCGGCATGGGCGGACCGGTCCGACCTCGTCCGGCATGACGAGGAGACCGATCCCGCCGGCGGCCGGGACGGCGCGCCTTCCGAGACCCGCACCCCGGCCACCGACGCCGGGGCCCGTTCCCCGCTGGTGGCGGCGGGGGAGGTGCGAGAGGTCCTCCGGCAGGACCACGCCTACGCCCTCGACCCGCGCAAGACGGTGAGCGAGCGTTCCATCGCCGCGGCGCGCAAGTACGTCGAGGCCCACGTCATCACCCGCGACGAGGCGCACACGGTGGAGGCGCGCAGAATGCAGGCGCGCGCCGCCGACGGGACGCTCCAGCGGGTCACCGAGTTCACGCTCACCCTGCGGTACGGCGTGTCGAAGGACCTGTCGCCCGAGGCCCTGCTGAAGATCTTCTCCGACGTGCGCGACGCCGTCGACCTGCACTTCAACCATCAGCACCGGCTCCCGGTGGACGGCTCCCAGCTGCACGTGCGGGTGCGGTTCGAGCGGGCGCCGGCCGGCGCCGAAAGGGGCGAGCGGGTGGAGCTGACGCGCCGCCTCCCCGACAACTGGAAGCTCCGGGTGGAGCGGCCGGTGCTGGCCGAGCTCGCACCGCTCAACCTGCACGCCCAGAAGATCGGGCAGCTGCTCGGCCTGGAGATGGAGTCGCTGGACCCGCGCATGCGCAAGACCACGCGGGTCCTGGACCTGGAGCGCCCGGCTCGCGACGGCAGCGTCATGGGCCCGGCCGTCGTGCAGTGGGCGACCCGCCCGGACCGGGGATGGGCGGGCGTGCACGACCTCCAGCGGCTCGCCGTGCCCGAGGTCTCCGGGCTGCGCGACCGTCACCTGTGGACCCTGAACGAGCACCTGATCCGCGAGGACGTGCCCGAGCCGATGGTCCCCTTGCGCAGGGTGCCGGCCGGCGAGCCGGTCGTGCCGACGCCCTGGAGCAGGACGGACCCGGAGCGGGGCGTGGTGCCGAACCACATCCGCATCCTGCTGAAGCGCTTCCCCGTGGAGGGCTCGTGGCTGGAGCACGTCCGGCTGCTGGACCGCGTGGTGGCCCTCTTCGGAGGCAACCGCGTCGACGACCGGCTCACCTTCAACCAGATCACGCACGAGCACCTGCGCTACGTCAGGGCGCTGGGAGACCTGGCGGCCGAGGTGTACGGCGCGCAGCGCGACCACTCGTTCAACGCCGAGGAGCTGATCCGCCTGCACGGCCTGACGGTGTGGCTGGGCCGGGGCCCGTACGAGGCGCTCCCGGACGGCGGCTGGCTGCGGGACGCCGTGAACGACCTGCTGGGCCGTCCGGCGGACCGGCCCCTGACCGAGAAGGACGTCCACTTCCTGGGCGGGCTCGCCAGCCGTCACGACCGGACGCCGCTGGGCACGCGCGAGGAACGCTCACCCGCCGCCCTGCTGGAGCGGGCCAGGCGGGAGCTCGACCAGGCGCCGCTGACCGTCCGGGCCGCGCTGGACGCCTCCGCCACGCCGCTGGAGCGCGAGGCGGCCCGGTGGGGCGACCGGGCCGAGGACGTCGTCGCCGCCGCGCCGCACGAGCTGCCGCCGGGGGAGACCCTGCGGGACGTGCTGCGCTCCGGCACCGCCGACCCCGACGCGCTCGAGGCGTGGCTGCGCCGCGTCGCCGAGGTCGAGTACCCGGGCGCGGGCGTCCGCGCCGAGCTGGGCGAGTGGAGCCTGGACGGCGGCCGGCTCACCTATTCCCTCTACTTCCGCTCCGTGGACGGTCCGGGGTCGCGGGGCCTTCCCCTGGCCATGGCGCAGTACACGTTGCTGGAGACGTCGGACGGGCGGCTGGTCGCCGTGCACTACGCGCCCTCGCTCGCGCCGTACGCGCGGCCGGTCGACGCCCAGCGCGTCAAGATGGCGTGGACGCGGGGCAGCAAGATGCTGGACGACGCCTACATCGCGGCGGGGGTCGCCGAGATCCGCTATCCCGGGTACCACGTGCTCAGGTTGATCACCCCGCCCTGAGTGACGACGTACGGGCCGGGGGACAGGGCCAGCGGGGTCCCCGTCAGCCGCGTCTCGGCGACCGGCTCCTCCGCGGGCAGGCGCCACACCCGCACCGCGCCGTCGCCCGTGCCCGCCGCCAGGACTCCGGGGCCGAGGAAGCCCAGGCACCGGACCACGCCGGGGGCGCCGCCGAGCACGACCACGTCCTCACCGGTCACGGGGTCGCGCACGGGGACGCGACCGTCGTAGCTGCCGGCGGCGAGGACGGTGCGGCCGTCCGTGGTCCGGCCGAACGCCAGCGCGTACACGGGGAAGGGATGCCCGTGGACGATCAGCAGCGGCTCGCCCGTGTCCGTGTCCCAGACCCGGACGGTCCGGTCGTACCCGCTCGAAGCGATGACCCGCCGGCCGTTCACCCGGCCGGTGACGACGGCGGTGACGCCCGCCGCGTGGCCGAGCAGGCGGCGCAGCGGCCGTCCGGAGAGCCCGTCCCAGGTCCGCACGGTCCCGTCCAGGCCGCCGGAGACCAGCAGCCCGCCGTCGAACGCGAGCCCGGTCACGGGCCCGGAGTGCGGCGTGGGCACCACCGTCGCGCCGCCGGGCGTGCCGTGGAGGCGTACGGTGCCGGAGGAGGTGCCGCAGACGATCGTCGCCCCGTCGAGTGCCAGCGCCGTGACCCCGCCGTCCACCCGGGACACCTCGGCCGTGACGCCTTGCGACGGCGCCTCCTCGACGCCGGGCTCACCGTCCGGGAGCCGCCAGACCCGCATCGCCCCGTCCGGGAACCCCGCGACGACGCGCTCTCCCCGCTGCCCGGCGCCCGCGGCGACCGCCGTCGCCGGGGCCGTCGAGAGGACCGTCAGGGGCGTGCCGTCCGCCTCCCAGACCCGCACCCCGTCACCCGCACTCACGAGCCGGTCGCGCGCGCCGCCGCCCACCGCCGTGAGGCCGGCCGCCCACGCGCCCGTACGCCAGCGCGCCGTCGGCGCCCCCGCCCCGAGGTCCCAGACCACCACCTCGCCGTCGAGGCCGCACGAGGCCAGCGCCGCCCGTCCCCCCACCGTGAGGAACGCCAGCCCGGTCACGCTCGCCCCGTGCCCGTCCAGGGCGCCCGCGGGCTCGCCGGTCGCCGGGTCCCAGAGCCGGACCACCCGGTCCGAGCCCGCCGAGGCCACCAGCCCCTCCCGGGCGGCGACCGCGTTCACCCAGCCGTCGTGGCCGCGCAGGACCCGCAGGAGACGGCCGTCCGCCGCGTCCAGGAGGCGGACCGCCCCGTCCTCCGCGCCCGTGACCAGCAGCGTGCCGTGGGCGCAGGCGGCGGTGACCGCGCCCTCGTGGCCGTCCGGCATGGCGCCCAGCGACCCGTCGGCGTCCCAGACCCGCACCCGGCCGTCGTCGCCGCCCGTGTAGACGAGGCCGCCGACGGCCGCGAGCGCCCTGACCGGGCCGTCGTGGCCGGTCGCGGCGTGCAGCCGCCGCCCGTCGGCGGTGTCCCAGACCCGGATGGCGCCGTCGTCGCCGCCGGTGGCGACGAGGTCGCGGCCGCCCGCCGACCCCAGCGCGAGGGCGTGGGCGGGGGCGTCCGTCACGGCGGCGCCGCCCAGCGGCTCGTCGTCCGGCAGGCCGTACAGGGCGAAGGAGGCTCCTGGGCGGGAAACGGCGTACGCGGGCCGCCCACCGGCCGTGCCGAACGCGGCGGCGCCCGGCACGCCGAAGCGCCCGCTCACCGGGCCTCCGGACGGCTCCCCGGCCTCGCCGGACGGCTCCCCGGCCTCGCCGTGCGTCGAGCCGGACAAGGAGGACCCCGAGGACGCGGCGGGCTCCGGGGCGCGGCGGCGGGCGAGTGGGGGCAGCTCGTCCGGGACGCCCGGCCCTCGCTCGCCCAGCGCGGCCCCGCCGACCTGCCGCACCAGCGCGTCCAGGATCCGCAGGGCGGCCCCGAGCCCGCCCGCCGAGCCTCCAGGTCCTCCGGGCTCGTCTCCTGGACCTCCGGGCTCGTCTCCTGGACCTCCGGATCCTCTGGGCGCGCCTCCGGGGCCTCCGGGTGCGTCTCCGCGCCCGCTCGCCCCGCCGCCCGGCCACGCCACGACCAGCGTGCCCGCCGGCTCCGTGCCGGTGACCCTGATCTCGCACAGCGGGCCGCCCGGCACTGGCGGCTCCGGGGCCGCGTCCGGGAAGCCCGCCGCGCGCAGCGCGTCCAGCAGCCACGGCCACACCGCCGGGTCCGGCTCGGCCGTCCAGCCCCGCACCCCGGCGGCCGTCTCGTGCCGGAGCCGGACGACGCCCTCCGGCCCGGCCGTCAGGTCGGCCAGGCCGGGGAAGGACGGCCCCGTCACCCGGTAACGCACCTCGGACATGGCGGCCAACCTACTCGGACGGCTCCAGGTACGCGGTCTGGACGAGCCGCGCGCCGAACCGGCGGTCCACGTAGAAGCCGCGGCCCGGCGGCAGCGGCTGCGGCCGGACGTTGCCGAACAGCGCTCCCTCGTCCTTGTTGCCCGACATGATCAGCGCCGGGGAGGCCATCTCCTTCATCCGCTGCACCGCCGAGTCGTACAGGGCCCGGCTGGCGCCGCCCATCTGGCGGGCGAGGATGAGGTGCAGGCCGATGTCGCGGGCCTGCGGCAGCAGGTCGGCCAGCCCCTGCAGCGGGCTGGTCGACGAGGTCGCGACGAGGTCGTAGTCGTCCACGACGATGTACAGGTCGGACCCCTCCCACCAGCTTCGGGAGCGGAGCTGCTCGGGCGTCAGGTCGGCGGGCGGCAGCCGCTTGAGCAGGGCGCTGCGGGCGTCGTTGACGAGGTCCGTCGCGGCCTTGCTGGAGGCGGCGTAGCCGATGCGGTGGTCGGTGACCGCCGTGTCGAGCAGCGCCCGGCGGTAGTCGATCACGATCATCATGGCCTCCCTGGGCGTCTTCCGCGCGACCAGGCCCTCCATGATCAGCTTCAGCACGTTGCTCTTGCCGCACTCGGTGTCGCCGAACACCACGAAGTGCGGATCGGTGTCGAAGTCGAGCAGCACCGGCGACAGCGACGCCTCGTCGATGCCGAGCGCGATCCGGCCCGGCCCGGTCTCGTCCGGCCCGGGCAGGGACGCGGCGGGCAGCAACGACGGCAGCAGGCGCACCGGAGGGGCCTGCGGCCCCTGCCAGGAGGCGCTCATGATGTCCACGAGCGAGCGCACGCCGTCGGCCAGGTCCTCGGTGCCGCGCACGCCGTCGATGCGGGGCAGCGCCGACAGGAAGTGCATGCCCTCCTTGGTCAGGCCGCGGCCCGGGGTGCCCTCGGGCACGGCCAGCGCGGCCTTGCGGTTGACCTCCGACTCGTACGCGTCACCGAGCTTGAACTCCAGCCGCGTGCCGAACAGGTCCCGGATGCTGGCCCGGAACTCCGACCACTTGTTGGTGGAGGCGACCACGTGGATGCCGTAGCCGAGGCCGCGGGCGGCCAGGTCGGTGATCACGGCCTCCAGGCCCTCGAACTCCTGGCGGATCGTCAGCCAGCCGTCGACCACCAGGAACACGTCACCCCAGCCGTCGCCCTCGATGGTGCCGTCGGCGACCTGCCGCCGGTAGGTGACCATCGAGTCGATGCCCCTGTCGGTGAAGTCGCGCTCGCGCCGCTGGAGCAGGCCGGCGACCTCGGCGACGGTCCGGCGCACCCGCTCGGCGTCGAGGCGGCTGGCCACGCCGCCGACGTGCGGCAGCCCCTCCAGCGAGCCGAGCGTGCCGCCGCCGAAGTCGAGGCAGTAGAACTGCACCTCGCGAGGTGTGTGGGTGAGCGCCATGCTGGTGATCAGGGTGCGGATCGCGTTGCTCTTGCCGCTCTGGGTGCCGCCGGCGACGCCGACGTGGCCGGCCGCGCCCGACAGGTCCAGCCAGTACGGGTCGCGCCGCTGCTCGAACGGCTTGTCGATGATGCCGACGACGGCGTGCAGCCGGCCCCGGCCGTCCCAGCCCGGCGTGGACAGGCCCAGCTCGGGGGTGACGGACAGCGGCGGCAGCAGGTGCGCGAGGGTGGGCGGCTCGCCGAGCGGCGGCAGCCAGATCGGGTGGGCGGCCGGGCCCTGGCCGGCCAGCCGCTCCACGACGATGTCGAGCAGGCTGCGCTGCGGCCCCTTCTCCTCGGCCGGCGCCACCTCCTTGGCGGGCTGCTCGACGACGGGGATCGGCACGTGGCCGGGGCCGTACTCGACGATCTGGGTCTGGATCACCGAGCCGCCGTCGGCCGGGACGTGGCGCGGGTCGGCCTGGTAGGGCCCGGACACGTACGCGGCCTTGAACCGGGTCATGCCCGTCGTGTCGAATTTGAGGAAGCCGTTGCCGGGGGCCGACGGCAGCTCGTAGGCATCGGCCACGCCCAGCACGACGCGGCTCTCCATCGCGGAGAAGGTGCGCAGGCCGATGCGGTACGACAGGTGGGTGTCGAGGCCGCGCAGGCGGCCCTCCTCCAGCCGCTGCGAGGCGAGCAGCAGGTGCACGCCGAGTGAGCGGCCGAGCCGGCCGATCATCACGAACAGCTCGATGAACTCCGGCTTGGCCGACAGCAGCTCGCTGAACTCGTCCAGCACCACGAACAGCGTCGGCATCGGCGCCAGGTCGGCGCCCTGCTCGCGGGCCCGCTCGTAGTCGCGCAGCGAGGCGTAGTTGCCGGCCGCCCGCAGCAGCTCCTGGCGGCGCACCATCTCGCCGTGCAGCGCGTCGTGCATGCGGTCGACCAGGGGCAGCTCGTCCTCCAGGTTGGTGATGACCGCGGAGACGTGGGAGAGCGACTCCAGCCCGAGGAACGTGGCGCCGCCCTTGAAGTCGACGAGGACGAAGTTGAGGATCTCGGAGGAGTGGGTGACGGCCAGGCCGAGCACCAGCGTGCGCAGCAGCTCGCTCTTGCCGGAGCCGGTGGCGCCGATGACCAGGCCGTGCGGGCCCATGCCGCCCTGCGCCGACTCCTTGATGTCCAGCTCGACCACGCGGCCGTCGGCGCCGAGGCCGATGGGCACGCGCAGCCGGTTGCGGCCGGCCCGGGGGCGCCAGGTCAGCGCCGGGTCGAGGCGCAGGGGGTCGCCGATGCCGAGCAGGTCGGTCAGCGTGGTGTTGGCCGCGAGCACGTCCTCCGGCTCGCCGGCGCTGGCGGCCGAGGCGCGCAGCGGGGCGAGCTGCCTGGCCAGGCCCTCGGCGCGCAGGTAGTCGAGCTGGTCGGCGTCGCCGAGCCGGGTCTTGGTCTCCTTGCCGGTGTGGTCGATCTTGACCATGTGGAACCCGTCGGGCTGCACGTCCAGCCGCAGGGTGCTCTTCTCCTCGACCGCGCCGGTGTTGCCGGACAGGTCGAGCACCGTGACGCCCTGGATGGCGTCGGTGCCGAGCTGCGAGTCGTGCGGCACGTGCCCGCCGTCCACGATGAGCACGTGGTACGGCAGCGCGTCACCGGCCGAGCCGGGCCGGAACCGGGCGCGCTCCTTCAGCTCGTTGCCCACGAGGCGGTCCAGCTCGCTGAGGTTCTCGGCCATGAGCCGGACCTGGCCGGCGCCGTCCGTCTCGTCGGGGTGCAGCGCGTGCGGCAGCCACTTGATCCAGTCCCAGTGGGCCATCCACTCCTCGTCGGCGCACACCATGACGCGCAGGTCGTCCGGCGAGTGGAACACCGCCATCTGGCCGACCATGGCCCGCACCATGTCGCGCACGGCCACCGGGTCGCCGGTGATCCTGATCCGGGCGAACGAGCCGAGGGCGACGGCCACGGGCAGCCGGGCCACCGTCGCGTGCGCCCGCACGAACCTGCGCAGCGCGCCGGCCGACAGGGCGTCGAGGTCCTCGACGGGCTTGGAGTCCGGCGGGATGAGCTGGATGGCCAGCTTCTGCACGCCCGTGCCGAGCCGTACCGTGCTGAAGTCGTCGTCGCGGGCGCGGCGCTCCCACAGACGGGGGCCCATCGCGATCCACCACAGCGCGTCGGGCTCGGGGCCGCTCCACTCCAGCGCCTCGCGCTGCTGCTTGGCGGCCCGTCTGACCTTGCTCCGCACCTGCGACAGGTAGCGGAAGAAGTCGCGGCGGGCGCCGTTGAGCCGGTACCTGCGCTCGCCGGCCTGCCGGCCCATCTGGCCGATCGTCATGCCGACCATGGACACCGCGAACATGCCGCTGGCCACGTACATGATGGGGTTGGAGTTGCCGCCCGCCGTGAACATCAGCGCCATCGCCGCGCCGCCCGCCAGCATCGGCAGGTACGTGAGCACCATCATGAACCCCTGCCCCTGCACCTCCGGGATCTCCGGCGGCGACTCCAGCAGGATCTCTCCGCGGGGTGGTTTGGGGCTTGGGCGCCGCTCGGGACGCCTTACTACGACGATGCTCACCGTGAGACGGTCCTCCGTATCGATTGGTGCCCTTCTTACCAGAAGGGACCCAGTATGTTCTCTGTTGTCCATGGCGTTCGTGGGACGGAGTGACGACACATGGGACCTATGGTCCATGGGCCGGCCGTATCGGGGCCGATCCCGCACGGCCCGCCGGCGGGGCCGCCCGGTCCACCCGGGCCACCCGGCCCGCCCGGGCCGCCGTATCCGCCCGGGCCCCCGCACCTGCCGGGACCGCCGCAGGGACCCTTCCAGGGGCCGATCCGGCAGGGCGCGCTCGCGCAGGTGCCCGTGCCGCTGCCCCCGCTGTGCCACGTGACGATCGTGGGGCCGAGGAAGAAGGCCGACCTGGCGCTGCCCGCCGACATCCCCCTCCCGCACGTGCTGCCCAACCTGCTGCGCGCGCTCGACGAGGTGGGCGGCGAGGCGGCGGCGGCCCCCGGCTGGACCCTCCAGCGTCTCGGCGGCGCCCCCCTCGACCTCGGCCAGAGCCTCGGCGAGCTCGGCATCCTCGACGGCGAGGTGCTCTACCTGCGCCCGCGGGAGGCGATCCTGCCGCCCGCGCTGTTCGACGACGTGGCCGACGTGGTCGCGACCGGCGTGAAGAACGCCTCCGGCCCCTGGTCCAACCGGCACACCCGGCTCGCCGGAGCCACCGGCGCCCTCGGCGTGCTGGTCGCCGGCGCGATCGCGCTCATGACCTCGGGGGCGCCGGCGCTGGTCGTCACGGTGGTCGCCGGGGTGCTCTCCATCGTGCTGCTGGCGACGGGCGCGGTGCTGTCCAGGGCGGTCGGCGACTCGCTCGCGGGCGCGCTCATCGGCCACGCCGCGCTGCCGTACGGCTTCCTGGCCGGGCTGTTCGCCCCGGCGAGCGGCGGCGTCCTGGCGAACATCGGCGCGCCGCACGCGCTGGCCGCGTTCGCCTGCACCGCGCTGGTCGCGACGATCGGCGGCGTGCTCATCTCGGACGGCGTGCCGGGCTTCCTCGGCACGTCCATCGCCTCGACGGCCGGGGCCATCGGCGCGGCCGTCATCATGGTGTTCGCCGCGCCGCCCGCGGGCGTGGCCGCCGTCGAGATCTCGGTGCTGCTGGCGCTCAGCCCGCTCGTGCCGACGCTGTCGTTCCGCCTGGCCAAGGTGCCCCTGCCGGCCATGCCCACCACGGCCGAGGAGCTGCGCAGCGACAACCAGCGGCTCGACAGCGCGGCGATCCAGGAGCGGACCGCGATCGCCCAGCGCTACGCCACCGGGATGATCATCGCGATCGCGCTGACGTCGCTGCTCACGATGGTGCTGCTGTCCACCGACGACGGGTGGATCGCCGACCTCATGATCGGCACGCTCGGGCTGACGCTCATCATGCGGGCCCGGATCTTCCGCGGGGTCCGGCAGCGGCTGTGGCTCATCATGACGGGCCTGACGGCCTTCGGCGTGCTCGCCTTCACCCTCGGCTCCGGCTCGGGCGTGATCGGGGCCGTGGCCGTGGCGGTCGGCGCGCTGTGGCTGGGGCTGATGGCCGTCGGGATCGGCCTGTGGCTGCCCTCGGGCAAGCCGTCGCCGTTCTGGGGACGCGCGGGGGACATCCTGGACGTCGTGCTGATCGTCGAGCTCTTCCCGCTCGCGCTCGGGGTGCTTGAGGTCTATACGTGGGTGCGCGGATTGTCCGGCTGAGTCGGTTGTCCGGCTGGTAGGTTGCTGCGCGATTTAACTGTGATGCGAAGGTGGAGCGGTAATGCAGGAATTCGGAGACTTCGCGAACATTGACATCGACAAGCTGCTCAAGGGGGCTGACGAGCAGTTCGCCCGGATCGAGGAGCTCCAGAAGTCCATGTCCACCGTCGTCGGCCGCGCGCAGGACGACGACGGCCTGGTGACCGTGGAGTACGGCAGCGAGGGACTGCGCGAGCTCCAGCTCCACCCCAAGGCGATGCGGCTGTCCTCGGGGGAACTGGCCGACCTGATCAAGGTGGTGTTCCGGGACGCGGCCGCCGACCTGCAGAACCAGGTCAGCGGCGCCATGTCGGAGGCGTTCGGCGAGGACGACAACCCGATGAAGTACGTCAACAACCCCGACGAGGCGCTCAACAAGATCAAGGAGGCTGAGGCGGCGTACAACCGGACGTTCGAGGACGTCATGGGCGAGCTCGACCGCATCCGCCGCCGCCTCGACCTCTGACCCGCCCGGGTCCCTCGGCGCGGGCGGCGGCCTGAGGCCGCCCGCGCGGGCCGGCGGCCTCAGGCTTCGCCGAGCGGCTTGCCCTTCTTGTCCGTGGTGGGCAGGTCCGGGATGTACACCTGCTCGAACTGGGGGACCTTCTCGGTGGGGTGCGCGGCCCTGTCCATGGCCGTCATGGAGTGCTGCGCCAGCATGTTCTGCAGCGCCATCGCCATGCCCGCCGCGGTGGCGTAGACCATCGCGTTCTTGGCCACGACGCCTCGCACGGTCGCCAGCAGCGAGTTGCCCGACGCGAGCGTGCCGACCTCGACGGCCGCCTTCCCGGGACCCAGGAACCACCCCGCGTTGCTGGCCATGACCAGCCCCACCATGATGAGCCCGCTCGCGGAGGACGCCACGCCGCCGGCCCACGAGTGGCCGGACAGCGTCGACATGATGCCCTTGAGGGCGTCGAAGACGAGCTTGACCTCACTGGCCTCCTTCTCGAACGCCGACGAGGTCGCGTCGGCCTCCGCGCGGCCCATCTTCTCCCAGTCCTCCTTGCCCACGCTGTTGAAGGCCGCCCGATGGGACTTGCCGGCCGCCACCACGTCGTTGCCCATGGCGTCGCAGTTGTCGGCCCCGGCCTGAATGGCGCTCGGGCTGGAGAGCATGGTGCCGCACGAGGTGGCGAGGACCCGGGCGATCATCTTGAGGGCCGGATTCGTCGCCATGGCCGCCGCCAAGGAATGGCAGGCGATGCCGTTGAGGTAGAGCACGACACCTTGGTCGAAATTCGTCATGGCCGTCCCCGGTTCACTTCTTCTTCACGTCGCTTGCGTCGTTGGCCGCGGCCAGGACCGCGGCGCCGGCCTTGAGCTGTTCCCGGTGGATGTCGGTCTGTTTCCTGGCGTTCGCGAGGTACTCGGCGGCGGCTGAGCGGGCGCGGTCATAGGCCAGGCCGTACGTGAAGTGCCCGGCCACGCCGAAGCCGGGGAAGCCGAGGTCGCCGTTGCGCGCCTTGTGCTCGGCCTGCCCCATCTTGTCGCCCGGTGTGTCGCCCTTGCCGTCGTCGGTGGGGCCCACCTTGTCGCCGAGCTTCTTCAGGGTCGTGCCGTCGCCGTTGCGCCAGCCACCGCCCACGCCGCCCTCGGCGAGGATCTGCTCCCGCTTCGCCTTGGGCGTCTTGCCGGCGCCGTCTCCGCCGGTGCCTTTCCCACGGCCGTTCCCGCCGGTGCCGTCACCGCCGCCACCGCCGCCGGTGCCGCTTCCCCCCAGGCCGGCGTCCTTGTCGCCGGTGTCCTTGCCGTCGGCACCTTTGCCGTCGGTGCCCTTGCCCCCGGTGCCGTCGCCGCCGCCACCGCCACCCGTGCCGCCGCCGGGAAGACCGCCCAAGCCGCCGCCGGTGGTGGGGTCCTCGACACCCGGGGTCGTACCGGTGCCGTCACCCGTGCCCGTGCCCGTGCCCGTGCCAGTGCCAGTTCCGGTGCCGTCGCCCGTGCCTGTGCCTGTGCCTGTGCCTGTGCCGTCGCCCGTGCCCGTGCCTGTGCCTGTGCCGGTGCCGTCGCCGGTTCCGGTCCCTGTCCCAGTTCCATCGCCGGTGCCGGTGCCGGTGCCGGTGCCGTCACCCGTTCCGGTGCCATCGCCGGTGCCGGTCCCCGTCCCGTCACCTGTACCCGTGCCGGTCCCTGTGCCGTCACCGGTGCCGGTGCCGGTCCCGTCGCCGGTACCCGTGCCGGTGCCGTCGCCTGTGCCGGTCCCGGTGCCGTCGCCGGTCCCGGTGCCCGGGTCGCCGTTTCCGGGATCGCCGGTGCCCGGGTCGCCCGTGCCCCCGGTGCCGTCCTGGCCGGAGTCGCCCTGGTCGTTGCCGCCTGAGCCGTCGCCCTGGGAGCCGTCGTTCGGCGACCCGTCGCCCTGGGAGCCGTCGTTCGGCGACCCGTCGCCCTGGGAGCCGTCGTCCTGCCCGTCCGAGTCGCCCTGGTCGCCCTGGTCGTTCCCGGCGTCGTCGCCGTCCTTGCCGTCGGACTCGGGGTCGGTGGCCTCCTCCACGGGCGCGTCCGGGCCGTCGGGGTCCAGCGGGTCCACGGCCTGGTTGTCGTCCGTCCCGAGGTCCGGGTCGTCCTGCTGAGCGTCGGACGGCTCCCACTGCGGGTCGCCCTCAGCGGCCTGCGGGTCCACCATGCCGGGCTCCGTGTCCACCGGCTCGTCTCCGCCGTCCTGGGAGTCGCTCTGGCCGCCGTCGTCGGCCCGGCTGGTGCCGTCCTGGCCGCCGGTGTCGTCGCGGCTGGTGCCGTCCTGGGCGCCGGTGTGGTCGCGGTTGGAGGTCCCGTCGCCGGTGAAGATGACCTCCAGGTTCGCGTCCGGCCCGTTGACGCCCCAGCCGATCCCGTCGTCGCCCGGGCCCGCGTCACCCGTGCCGGCCTCGCCTCCAGGCACGCCGTACCTGCCGTCGTCGCCTCCGGAGCCGCCATGGTCGCCAGGGCCGTCATGACCGCCGTGGTCGCCATGGCCGCCGGGGCCGCCAGGACCGTCATGGCCGCCGGGCCAGTCGTGGTTTCCGGGCTCGCGGGGGCCGCCGGGCTCACCCGGACCGCCGGGACGCCCGTGCGGATCCGGCTCACCGACTGCGATCCCGGCCGTGCCGGGGGGTGGGCTGCTCCAGTTGAGCAGGCTCTCGATGCTCGGCCGCTCCCCGCCCGTGACCTCAGTCACCGATGCCCCTCCAACCACGCTGGTCAAACGGCGAAACGCGGGAAAAGCCTAGCCGCGTGATCCGCGAACCGTACAGACAACAAGCTTTACCGCGTACGGCCACGAAAGCCCCTTCGGGGGAGTCAGGAAAACGCATCGCTCCCACCAGGGCGTTTCCCAAAAAGTCGCCTTCCCGTGATCTTTCTGTTATGTTAAGTCTCTGTTATTTCTGGGGCGCCTGGTAGCTAACATGCCTTTTGATGATGTTTTGCGGGGATCATCGGGTCGTGAGACCCGGGGCGCCGCGAGCCAGATCACGCCCTGCTGACATGGAGGTCCAATGGCGGACATCGACGCCGCTCTGGCCGCAACTAGCCCGACGTCCTTGAAGAAGGCGGCCGGCTACTGCCAGACCACTGCCCAGTACATCGAAGGCCAGCGCCGACGTGTCCAGGACATCAAGGCCTACATCATGGTCAACTGGGAGTCCAACGCCGCCCGGGCCTTCGGCCGGGCGCTGGACCAGTGGGACATCGAGTTCAACCAGGTCATCAAGATTCTCGAGGGCATCTACGACAAGCTCAACATCGGTGCGGGCGTGTACGCCAACGCCGCCGATGACGACATGGACCTCGTCCAGGGCCTCATGAACACGGGTCAGACCGGCGGGATCGACTCGCTGATCAACACGCACACGCACAAGGACGAGGTCGCCGCCCCGGCCCTCCAGAACCGCTGAGTGCCTGAACGACACGGAGGATCATCATGGCGAAGAACCCCAACGACTACCTCGACGATCGCGTCAAGATCCATTTCGGCAACATGGACCTCGCGTACGAGGACCTGAAGAAAGTCATCACCGAGCTCGACAAGGCCACGGACGACCTCTACAAGGACCTCTACAACGAGCTCTCCGAGATCTGGGTCGGCGGCGCCCGCGACTGGTTCGAGGACAAGAAGCGCGAGTGGAACGAGCACGAGGTCCGCATGGGCCAGCAGCTCTTCAACGCGGCCCAGGTCGTGCAGATCGCCAACGGCAACTACCGCAACGCCGAGAAGCGCAACATCGCGATCTGGTCCGACTGACGCCGCACGCGGCAGCCGTTCTCTCTCTCGGTCATCGCGTGGCGCGGTGGCCGAGTTCGCTCGTCTAGGGGGTTGGGATGACCCAGAAGGACGCGATGGACGGGGGCACCGATCCCCTGTACGTCGATCCTGATCTCTTCGATGGCGGCGGGGCGCGGGAGCACTCCCCCTCCGCGATGCGGAAGATCGCCGAGGAGCTGCGCACCGCCATCAGTGCCTTGGAGGGCTCCGGCTCGGCCGAGGGGTACACGACCGGGTCGGTCAACGCCATCCTCGACCACTGCCAGCTCACCGAGGCGCAGATCGGCACGTGGCACGACGCCAGCGCCTTCGCGTCCACGGTGGGCAAGAACAGCGGCGCGCAGAAGTTCGCCGACGTGTACAAGCAATACATCCAGGCCCTCAAGGACGTCGCCACGGCCATCGAGGCGAACGCCGCCAACCATGGCGCCGCGGACGTCGCCACCGAAGGCGGTAAGTGATGGCCGAGCGCAAGACGGGCCGGCAGGTCGTCGTCATCCTGTCCTTCGACAAGATGCCGGAGGGCGGCACGGTCAACGCGTCCAAGGACGAGATCCTGCGGCTGCTGAACAAGACCCAGCCGTCGCAGATCGAGGACGCGGGCTTCGCGTACGAGAAGGCGGCCAGCGCCGTCGAGAGCAGCATGAAGACGCTGGAGGAGC
This sequence comes from Nonomuraea rhodomycinica, assembly GCF_013363995.1. Classification (GTDB taxonomy): domain Bacteria; phylum Actinomycetota; class Actinomycetes; order Streptosporangiales; family Streptosporangiaceae; genus Nonomuraea; species Nonomuraea rhodomycinica. Next base: position 317,581 of record NZ_JABWGO010000002.1, read on the forward strand.
ACGCCGGCAAGATTCTCCAGGTCTGGAAGGGCGCCGACGCCGCCAAGGCCAAGCACGCCATCCAGATGATGCACGCCACCGGCGGCGAGCTGGCCACCAAGCTGGAGATGATGGGCTCGGCGCTGCGCCAGTACGCCGGCTACCTCCCCGAGACGATCTCCAAGGTCGAGGGCATCAAGGCCACCGAGGAGAACAGCGGCGGCGGCACGTACGGCGACCCCGAGACCAAGGCCGCGGCCGACGCGGCGGCCAAGAAGGCCGCCGAGGACCGCGAGGCCCAGCAGGCCATGCGGGAGCTCAACAAGAAGATCGTCGATCTGTACACCCTCCAGGTGCCGCACGACGTCTCCTACGAGCTGCCCGCCGTCTCGGTCGACGGCGGCACGGGCACCTACAGCTCGACCCCGTACCCGAAGAGCGTCGGCGGCATCGACGGCGGCGGCAACGGCGGTGCGGGCGGCGGTTACGGCGACGGGACCGGCGGCTCCACCGGCAGCGGCGGCACCGGCCACACGGGCGGTTCGGGCGGCACGGGCGGTTCGGGCGGCACCGGCGGCCACGGCGGCTCGACCGGCGGCACGGGCGGCACTGGCCACACCGGCGGCTCCGACGGCACGGGCGGCACCGGCGGCACCGGTGGCAAGGACGGCTCCGACGGCGGCACGGGGACGGGCACCGGCGACGGCTCCACCGACGGGCAGCACCCCGGCGACCCGAACGGCCAGACCCCGGGCGGCCACGACGGGCAGACCCCGGGCACGCAGGACCCGGGCTCCACCTCCGGCAGCAAGGACGGCACCGCCCCGCCGGTCCTCGGTCGCGACGACGCCCCGTCGCGCCGGACCGAGATGGAGGGCTACCAGCCGACCAACACGCTGACCCCGCCCACCACGACCGGCTGGTCGCCGACGACCACGACGTACTCCAACCCGTTCACCACCCCCACGACCACGACGTTCACGCCCCTGAACCAGCTCACCCCCACGGGTGGCACGCCGTACGTGCCGTCGGTGCTGGGCAACCCGCACGGCGGCTCGGGCTCGATGGCGGGAGAGGTGCTGCCGGCCGGTTCCGTGCGCGGATCCGGCGGCGGCTCGACCGGCATGCCCGTCGCGCCGCTGCTCGGCGGCACCGGGGGCGGCCAGGACGGCGAGGAGCTGCCGCGGAACTACTACCTTCCGCAGGACTGGGACGTCGCGGGAAGCCATGGCTTGCCCGGTGGGGTCCTCGGAGGACAGGAGCAGGTGTAGGCGAGATGGCGAACTCGGTGAATCCGAACGGCGCGCTCGGCGCTCTCGGTCAGAACAGCGCTCTCACCGGGCTGACGGCCGGGGCGGTGTCGCGTGTCTCGTTCACCGAGGGAAAGCTCGCGAACGCCGGCAAGGGGCTCGACCAGCAGAAGGAGACGCTGGCGAGCCTGGACGGGAAGAACGGCGCCCTCGGTGTGCCCTGGCCGCACTTCTCCCTGATGGGCATGGGCGTCAACAACCTGCACGACAAGGCGATCACGACCCACATGGAGGCGAGCCGGCTCGCGCGGGAGTCGCTGGACACCTGGAAACAGGCGCTCTACGCGTCCGACGCCAACTACACCGGCGCCGGCAGCGACACCATGAAGGAGATCGGCAACGGCCTGGGCGATCTGGGCGGCCTCGGGGACATGGGCGGACTGAAGGGCCTTCCCAATCCCGGAGGGCTGCCCGACCTCGGCGGCAAGGGGCTGCCCGACCTCAACGGCGACGGCATCCCCGACATGGACGTCAACGGTGACGGCATCCCGGACAAGGACCTCAACGGTGACGGGATCCCCGACGTCGACCTCAACGGCGACGGCATCCCCGACGTGGACGTCAACGGCGACGGGATCCCGGACAAGGACCTCAACGGTGACGGGATCCCCGACGTCGACCTCAACGGCGACGGCATCCCGGACTCGCCGAAGCCCAACGTGCCGAAGCCCGACCTGCCGAAGATGCCCGGCACCGACCTCCCGAAGATGCCGAGCACCGACCTGCCGAAGATGCCCGGCACCGACCTGCCGAACGGGTTGGGCGGGGTCAACAGCAAGGTGCCCGACATCGAGTCGGCGCTCAACGGCCAGCGGATGCCCGACATGTCGGGCCTCAACGCCAAGGTCCCGACGGGCACGGAGCTGTCCGACTACCGTGCGCCCCAGCTGAGGACGCCCGACATGAGCGCCATCAACACCGACCCGAACAGCGTCGCGAGGGCCGTGAACCCGGTCCAGACCTCCACCAGCCCGGGCGGCAGCGGTGGCACGATGAGCGGCGGAGGAGCGAACGCGGCCGCCCTGCAGGCCAGTCTGCGCTCCGCGACGGCCGGCCTGTCCGGCAGCGGCATGCCGATGACGCCGTTCATGCCCATGGGCTCGCCGGCGCACAGTCAGGACCAGTCCGGCGACAGCGACGACAAGTACGGGCTCCGTGCGGAGGAGAGCGTCTGGGGCGGCGACGATCCCACGTCGCCCAGCACGATCGGGGTGGACGTCTAAATGGCCGACGAGAGACTCATGGCGGCCGCGATCGCCACGGCGACGGCGGCCGCGGGCCTCATCGGCGGCAGGTGGCCCTGGTATGTGGTGGGCCTCATGGGCGTGTGCTACGGACACATCAGCGGGATGGGGCACTCGACCCAGCTGTGGAAGACCACGGCGGAGCAGGGCCTGATCGACGAGCTCGACGAGCTGATGGAGGGGATGGCCGCCTTCAAGAAGCGCCTCAAGGACGAGGGCAAGTGGGAGGGCTCCGCATACGAGGCGTTCGAAGGCGTCTACGACACGTTCCGGAAGGGCGCCGAGGACCTCGCCAAGCTCCGCAACCTCAACGGTGACGGAGTGAAGGCGGCCAAGAGCATTTTCGGCAACATGGTGCTGATGTTCGGCGTGGTCGCGACGGGCATGCTGATCTTCGGTATCCGCAAGCGGATCATGAGCATCGTGCACCCGGCGGGCGCGGTCATCGGCGAGGGCGAGTCCGCCGTCCAGGGCGCCACGACGACCGGCGTGGTCAAGGGCGCCGCGAAGAAGCAGCTCATCTTCCTCGGCACGCTCGGCGGCCTCATCTACATGGCCAACCAGCAGGCCGAGATGACCGGCAAGCTCTTCCCGATGATGAAGACGGGTCTGCCGACGGAGATGAGCGCCCTGAAGTCCGGCAACGGCATGCCGCCGTTCTCCGGCACCGGGCTCCAGTACGACGAGAACCTCGGCCTGAGCCAGAAGATGGACGACCCGACCAAGACGATGAAGATCTAGGACTCGTCACGCGCGGGCCCGGGCTCGACACGCGCGGGCCCGGGGCGGCCGGGGTGCCCCCCCCGGCCGCCCCGGCGCGGCTCAGTCGTCCAGCGGGATGCGCAGGATCTGGCCCGGCCGGAGCTTGCTGGGGTCCGGCCCGATGATGTCCCGGTTGGCGTCGTAGATCTCGCGCCAGCGTCCCGGGTCGCCGTACACCTTCTGTGAGATCTCGTACAGGGAGCCGTTGACCGGCCAGTAGCCGACCTTGGTCGTCTGCAGCTGCACCCGCGGCGGTGCCTGCAACGTCTGCTCGCCGGTGCTCGGCTGCTGCCACTGCGGCAGCTCCTCGGGCTTCTCCGTGGTGTGCAGGGGGCGCCACACGCGGAAGACCGCCGTCGGGATGGCCTGGTAGAACGTCTTGTGCGCGTTGCCCCGGGTGCCGCCGATCGTCGGCAGGCGGCCCTTGAGCTTCTCGTACAACGGGTTGCGCATCGCGACGAAACCGCCGAACGCCTCGCCGGACTCGACCACGGCCTGGCCCGACTTGGTCAGGGGCGCCGTGAAGGACCCGGCGGTGCCGCCGCTGGCGAGGCCCTTGGTGCTGAGGCCCGAGAGGGGCGCGAAGGTGGCGGCCAGGGTGGCGCCCGTGGTGATGCGGGCGGCCTGGGCGAACGTCAGCGGGTCGAGGTTGAAGATGCTGTTGCCCTGCATGCCCTGGGAGAGCATCTGGGAGCCGATGACGCCGGTGTAGACCCAGCCGGAGGTCTTCGCGAAGCTGGCGAAGCTCGTCTTCCCGGCCTTCTCGGCATAACCCGCGTACTTAGTGAACTTGGCGCCCGCCACCTCGATCCTGGTCATCGCGGCCGCGGCCTTCATCGAGCGCAGCCTGGCCGCTCCCGGCGTGATGCGCAGGAGGAGCCGGCCCACGACGGGCAGGTTGCGCAGCGCCAGCGCGCAGGTGCGCAGCATCGACAGGAACCTGATCAGCACCTGCAGGGCCATGCCGACCAGGCGGGTGGTCCGCAGGTAGGCGGCGTAGCTGGCCATCTGGGCGGCGAGGGCGGTGCCCCACACCCTGGCGGCCCACCTGAGCGCCATGAACGCGCCGGCCCAGATGGCCGCGGCCTTGAGCAGCTCGATCAGGGCCTTCTTGGTCATCGCCGCGGAGTCGGCCACCGCCCGCAGGATCTTCGCGATGCCGGCCGCGCTGGTGGCGACCGCCTGGCGGTTGTCCTGCTTGACGACCTCGCCCCAGACCTTGCGGAACTCGTCGGCGGCCTTGCCCTTCCACTCCTTGATGATCCGGTCCATGTAGCCGTCGCTCTGGCCCTGGGCCCGGGTGTCGAGGACCTCGAAGATCTTGCGGAGCCTCTCGGCCATGGCCTCGTGCGCGTCGGCCGCGTGCCGCAGCCGCTGTTCGGAGTCGTCGGCGCCGACCAGCGAGGGGATGGAGAACCACATCGCCTTGATGGTGGCGATCAGCGGCTCGGGGTTGAGGACCGAGCCGAGGTCGAAGTCGAAGGGCCACCTGGTCCAGTTCCACTGCAGCGGGTTGATGTGGCCTTCGCTCATTGTCCCGCCTTGCCCTGGCTCGCCACGTCGGCGATCTTGTAGTTGTACGCCGACGCGTCGAGGGACTCGGACAGCCACTCCAGCGCGTCGTACAGGTCGTTCAGGTAGTCGACGACGGACTCGTACCGCTTGTCCTGGTGGTTCATCTCCTGCGTGCCGTCGACGTAGGCGGCGGCCAGCTCGTCAGCCTGAGGGGCCTGGGAGAAGTCGCTCTTGACGAGCCTGGCGGGTGCGAAGACGGCGATGCAGTCCTTGACGGGCTGCCTCTGGTCGGCGCAGGACTGCACGGCCTTGGTCAGATTTGGCGGTATGACGTCGTACCCGTCGGCAGCGTCCCCCATATGCCCCCCAAACCACTAAAGGAACACTAAACCCATGAATACTACCGTTTACCGCCATTTACCGTCTATGAAATGCGCAGTTCACGACCCCGAAGTGCGCAGTCCTTGCGTGTCGGTCATCGGGGTGCGGGCGGCGGCGGGGTCCAGCGCCGGCCCGTCCGGGATCAGCCGCAGCAGATGGGCCGGCAGGGGCGCCACGTCCGCGGCGCTGTAGCCCAGTTTCGTCACGACGTCGGGCGTGACCATCCGGAACTTCCTGCCCTGATCGCTGATCAGGTAGAACTGGGTGACCGACGGGAGCTGGCCCTCGCCCGGCAGCAGACCGGCCACCGCGGCGCCGCCCGGCGGCAGCACCACCTGGTCGAACTTCTCCGTGCCGCCCGCGGACTTCGGCGCCCTGATCTGCACCGTGCTGCCGACGGTCAGCCGGCCCTTGACGGAGCCCTTCAGCAGGTCGGCGTAGACCATGCACAGCGGGGCCGACGCCGCCGGGCTCTGGAAGCGCGGCATGGTCTCCGGCATGCCGCCGCCCCTGATGTTCTGCGCGGACTGCTTGGTGGCGTTGGCGCTGGCCGCGTCGATCGGGATCTCCCGCACGCGGTTGCGGCCGTACGCGGCCTGGCTGGCGGGGTCCTGGATCAGCAGGGTCGCCTGGGTCTGGGTGATGGGCGCGAGGCCGTCCGAGAGCAGCACGTACCAGCGGGCGGGGGTGCCCGCCAGCGCGTCCACCTTGAGGACCTGCCCGACCCGGAAGGAGCTGCCGGGGAGCCGCTTGCCGCGTCCGGTGATGCCGGGCGCGGCGAACCTGCTGCCCTCGGGGATGGAGTTGATCCACGAGAGGGGCACCCGGCGCGGCGCCTGGTCGGTGAGCCGGTCGACGTTGTTCACCGCCATCCGCTGGTTGGCCCACAGCACCCAGTCCTGCTTGCCGTCGTTCACGAGGAGCGCGTCGGCGGGGGCGGGTGACACGCCGCCGACCTCGGTGCCGCCCACCAGCGTCACGTACGACCGGCGGATCCCCGCGGCGTCCTGGCCCTCCGTCACGCAGGCCGACCACGGCGTCTTGACCATCCGCTGCGGCTTGGGCAGCGAGTTCGGCGCCCCCGCGATGCCCACCATCGGCCCGCGCGAGAAGCCCGCCAGCGACTCCGACGAGACGTTGCGCACCTTGATCTGGTCGCTGTCCAGCAGCAGGCGCGCCGAGACGTAGTTGGCCACCGGCAGCAGCCGGCTCTCCTGCTCGCTGTAGACGTAGGTCGCGCCGGTCTCCTCCTCGACGAGGAGCTGTCCGGGGTCGGTGAGCTTGGTGGCCCCGCCCGGCTTGAGCATGCCGTAGATGCCGAAGCCCGCCGCGATGAGGATCGCGATCAGCACGCCCGCGAACGTCGCGACGTTGTGCCGGCGCATGGGCGATTCCGGCAGGTCGGGCTCGCCCTGCAACAGGGCCATCCCGAGGCGCTGGGTCATGAACCGATGCGCCTGGTAGAGATCCTTGCGGGTCTGCATGCCACTCCGTTCCGGTCCGGCTCCCGCGTAATGTTACGGCTGAGCGGCATGGGGGATATGTCAACTTCTGTACGGCACGATAGCCAGGCGAGTAAAGTTGCGGATCAAGAGCCATTGGGGAGGGTGTCGTGCCTGCGAAGGATCACCGGCATTGCGGCCAGAAGTGGCCCGGACTTGATGCCGACCGTGACGGAGTCGAGCATCCCGAGGATCCCAAGAAGAAGTTCCAGGAGCTCGCCGACCAGCTCACCGCCGAACTGACCGCGCTGACCGGCGGAAAGCCCGGCTCCCTGCCGGACGTCCAGGCCAAGGCCGACCTGTCGAGCCTGCGTTACCAGTTCAAGCAGGTCAAGCGCTGGGACGGCGGCAAGGTCTTCCTCGACACGTCGCAGAGGGGCCAGGAGCAGCTCACCGAGATCTACACGCAGGTCAACGAGAAGCTCCGCATCGCCATCGACCTCATCCTGTTCGGCGGCGGGATCTACGACAAGGCCAACCAGCAGATCTAGGGAAACGCGTGATGGCACATGGCTGACCCCACGAAGAGTCCCAAGGCGACGCACTGGATCAAGACCCAGTGTGACAACTTCGGCGTCGACGACGACGGCAGAAGCGTCGCCGAGATCAAGAACTTCATCATGGGGCTCTCTCCCGAGACCTTCGACAACGCCGCCACCGCGTACGGTGACGCCGCGAAGCGGCTGGCGCAGACGCTGGACGTGATCGACGAGGTCAGCGGCGAGCTGGCCAAGATCTGGAAGGGCAAGGCGTCCGTCGAGGCGCAGAAGGCCCTGCGGCAGCTCCACGACACCATCGTGAACCTCTCCGGCGGCATGGACGGCATGGCCAAGCCGATGCAGACCCTCGCCGACCGCGTCCGCGAGCACACGGACTTCGTCCAGAACAAGCCCATGGCCTGGAGCGACAACCAGTTCACCTTCAACGACTCCGTCGCGGACTTCTACAACACCATCGACAAGGGCGTCGAGTGGGGTTCGCAGGACGAGCTGGCAGGCAAGCACCTCGCCGCCTTCAACAAGGACCTCTACGAGGCGTACGCCCGCTTCCCCGACTACGTCCAGAAGGACCTGCCTGACATCAAGGACCCGATGCCGCCGGACCCCGGCGACATCAAGGACCTCAAATTCGACAACCCCTACAAGGGCGGCCGCGCCATGCCCACCGGGTACAACGGCGGGGACTTCACCGGCGGCGGCTTCAACGGCAGCGGTGTCGACGGCAACGGCGTCAACGGCCCGGGCGGCGGCCTGCACCTGGACGACCCGAGCAAGCACGACGGCGGCTCGGGCGACGTCAACGTCCCTGGCGCGCCGGGCGGCGCCGGCGGCTCCACGTCGGGTGGCGGCACGGGCGGACACGGGGGTACGGGCGGCGTCGACATGCCCGGCGGGAGCGACACCTCCGGCGGCGCCAACATGCCCGGCGGCGGCGTCACGGACCCCTCGCGCGGCGGCACCACGCCGGGAACCCACGTCACCGACCCCAGCAAGGGCGTCACGGACCCGACCAACGGCATCACCATGCCCGGCGGCTCCACGGCGACGCAGTTCGCCGGCTACCACCAGCCCACCGTCCCGGACGCGACCACCTCCAGCTGGAGCCCCACCAGCTACACCTCGCCCACCACCAGCCCGCACAGTCCGAACGGCACCACCAACCCGCACGGCACCTCCTCCCCGTACGGCTTGTACCAGCCCAACGGCGCGTCGTCGGCGGACGGCGTCTCCACGACGGGCCGTGGCGAGGGCTCGGCGGCGGGCAACGCCCAGCAGCTCGCCGCCCGCGGCTCCAGCGTGAGCGGCATGGGGTCGGGCTTCCCCATCGTCCCGCACTCGGGCGGAGGCGGAGGCGGCGAACAGGAGTCGGAGCTGCAGAGCCAGTACTGGCTGAACATCGACGACGAGAACTGGACGGGCGGGGCCTACGACGGGGCCGTCTCCGACCGCCTGGGGTAGCACGCGACCCCGGGACCCGCGGGGTGGCCAGGGCTTGGCCGGCCGGTCGATGTCGGCCGGCCAGAGCCAGAGCCTGGGCCGGCCAGAGCCTGGGCCGGCCAGAGCCTGGGCCGGCGGGGCTTCCGCCGGGCGCCCACGTCACCACGCCGAACCCATGGCCGGTCAGCGTCCGCGTCGCCGCCGCCGCCGCCCTCGCTCGCGCCGTCGCGGTCGCCGACGCCATCGACCGGCCTCGCCTCCCGCTTCTCACCTCTCGCCTCCCGGCTCTCCCGTTTCCTCCCGGTGCCGGTGCCGTACTCAAGCCGCCGCGGTCAAGGCGTCGACCGGCCGGGTGCGCAGCGCCGCCGCGGCGGTCGGCATCACAGCCACCATGACCAGCAGCAACGCCCCCGCGACGATGGCGGCGTACATCCATGCGGGCCCCGAGGGAAGCGGCGAGCCGGTCTTGACGAGACTGTACGGGACGCTGGTCGCCGCGGCGGCGGCCGTGCCGAGCACGACCGCGGGCGCCGCCGTCATCGCGGCCTCGACCGCGACCATGGCCAGGACCTGCCCGCGGGTGGCGGCCGACAGCCGCAACAGCCCGAACTCGCGGCGCCGCCGCCGGGTGGCCGCGATCAGCGTGTTGACCACCACGATCGCCGAGAACGCGATGATCATGGCGACGACCAGGTAGTTGACCGAGGCGAGCTGCGGGCTCACGTCACCGGCGGCGTGGGGGACGCTGTCCTCGGTGGTCTGCATGTACAGGGTCCCGCCGGCGATGCCGACCAGGAGGATCAGCGGGGAGGCCACGCTGCCGCTCTGCCTGGCGCGGGCGTGGACGTTGCGCGCGGCCAGCCGCGCGGTCGCCCCCAGCCGGGCGTCCGACAGCCGGCGGACCGGCCGCACGGCCGCCGGGCTGAGCAGCGCCAGCCCGACGGCGACCGCGACCCCTGCCGGGCCCGCGGTGCTCGACAGCAGCGGCCCGTCGTCCATGAACAGCGTCCCGGCCGACAGGCCCAGCCCGACCGCCAGCAGAGCGACCCCGGCCGCCACCCGGCCCCGGGACAGTGCCCGGCCGGGCTCGGCGGGAGCCGCCGCGGCCAGCGCCCGGACGGGCGGGATCGAGGCGGCGCGCCGGCTGGAGATCAGCGCCCCCGCGAGCGCCGCCAGCAAGGAGGCGCCCGTGCCCGTCACCACACACAGCCAGCCCGTCGCCAGGTGTGTCTCCGGGCCGACCAGCCCGCTGCCCATCAGCCGGCCGAGGACCACCGCCCCCAGCCCGAACCCAGGGAGGAGGCCCGCCACCGCCGCCGGGACGGCCGTGATGAGCGTCTCCACGACCACGTTCTGCCGGATCTGCCGGGGGCTCGCCGCGATCGACCGCAGCAACGCCAGTTCCTGCTCGCGGTGCTGGATCGTCAGCGACACGGTGGAGACCACGCCGAACGCCACGATCGCCACCGTCCAGCCGCCCAGGATCGCCGGCAGCATGATGAGGAACCCGCTGTCCCGGCCGGTCGCGAGCCCGGTCTCCAGCAGGCTCGCGAACGCGGTGAGCAGCGCGGTGCCGGCCGCCATGACGGCGGCTGAGGCGAGCGAGGAGGTGCGGTGCGCGCGTACCGTGGCCCAGGCCAGCCGCCACCTCATCGAACGTCACCGCCCTGCCGGACCTGCGCGGAGGAAGCGCTCCCGCCGTGCCCGAGGTGCGTGGAGGGCACGTTCCCGCCCTGCCCGACGTGCGCGGAGAGGGCGTCGGGGCCCTGCCCGACGTGTGCGGACGGGCCGCTACCACTCTGCCGGACGGAGGCGGACAGGCGAGCCATGCGCGCGGCCACCGAGGCGGGGTCGGGCCGGGTCATGCCGTCCACGATCCGGCCGTCGCTGAAGAACACGACGGCGTCGGCGTAGGCGCCGGCGACCGGGTCGTGCGTCACCATCACGATCGTCTGCCCGCTCGCGTCGACCGCCTCGCGCAGGATGCGGAGCACGTCCCGCGCGGCCTGGGTGTCGAGCGCCCCGGTGGGTTCGTCGGCGAAGACGACGGCCGGCCGGGACAGCATGGCGCGCGCGATCGCCACCCGCTGCTGCTGTCCACCGGACAGCTCGGCGGGACGGTGGTCGAGCCGGTCGCCGAGCCCGAGCCGCGCGAGCAGCCCGCGCACCTGCCGCCCGTCCACCCGGCGGCCGGCGAACTCCAGGGGCAGGGCCACGTTCTGCGCCACGGTCAAGGTCGGCACCAGATTGAACGACTGGAAGACGAACCCCATGCGCTCCCGGCGCAAGCGGGTCAGCGCCGTCTCGTCGGCGTCGGTCAGCTCATGGCCGTCCAGGACCACGGACCCGGAGTCGGGCCGATCGAGCCCGGCGGCGCAGTGGAGCAGGGTGCTCTTCCCCGATCCGGACGGTCCCATGACGGCGGTGAAGGTGCCACGCGGGATCGACAGCGAGACTCGGTCCAACGCGGTCACGGCCGTGTCCCCCACGCCGTGGCGTTTCGTCACGTCGTGGAGCTCCAGGGCGTGCGTGGTCTTGTTCGTCACTTGATGTGCGTACGCTGCACGAGTCATAAATACACCGTACTCCACAACCAAATTAGTGCATTTGAAAAGGGAAGAACTATAATTTCGTCACGACATTTCGCTGTGACGAAAAGCGAGCTGGGACGATGTATGTAGGCAGCGCTGTGTGAGCCGAAACACTCCAAGCAGCGGCGCCACTGAGAACCGGCGGCCCGCGAAGCGGCGACCGAGAGACGTGGTGCGACAGCAGCGGTTCCCGGAAGGAACGACGGCATGCGACAGCAGAGGTGCGCGACAGCACAGGTGCGCGGTGGAAGCGGCGCGCGGCGGTGGGAAGTGGCTGCGCTGCGGAGCGGCTGCGGTTTGGAGTGGTTGGGGTGTGAAGTGGCTGCGCTGCGGAGCGGCTGCGGTGTGAAGTGGCTGCGGTGCGGAGTGGCCTTGCGATGGGAGCGGCGTGCGGTGAGTAAGGATGATCATGTCGACGACGTGTGAGATGTGCGGAAGGGCGCTGCGCCCCGCGGAGCGGGGACGCCCGCGGCGCTACTGCTCGCGCGCCTGCCGGACGCGGGCCTACCGGGCCCGGATGGCCGAACGCCCGGCGACGGTCGAGGCCAGACGGCAGCCACCCGCCCATGCCGACGCGGTCCTGGACCGGGACGTCATCGTCCGGGCCGCTCTGGCCTGCGCCCACCGCGAGGGCGTGGCCGCCGTCTCGATGCGGCGCGTCGCCGCCGACCTAGGGGTGGGGGTGATGTCGCTCTACCGGTACGTGGCCGGCCGGGAGGAGCTCAACGATCTCATGGTGGACACGGTCTTCGCCGACCACCCCCTTCCCGAGCCGGGGCCCGACGGATGGCGCGACAAGCTGGAGCTGTCCGCGCGCCAGGAGTGGGCGTTGCACCGCAGGCATCCCTGGCTGTCGCAGCTCGTCGTCGCCACCACCCGGCCGCCCAACGCCCCGCATCTCATGGCGTACACGGACTGGCGCATGCGGGCCCTGGCCGGTCACGACCTGGACTTCGCCACCCTGACCAAGATCGCCATCATGATCGGCACCTACCTGCAGAGCGCCGCCGCGCCCCTCGCGTACGAGACACAGGCGGCCCGCAGGACCCGCCACACCCGGGAACAGTGGACGGAGGCCCGGCGCGAGAGCTTCGACCGCTCCATACGGGAAGCGCGGCTGCCCATGGTGTCCGAGTTCGGGTCGGAGGCGTTCGAGGCGGCCGAGCCGGACAACATCTTCGAGTTCGGACTGCACCGCATGCTCGACGGCATCGCCGTCCTCCTCGACCGCACCAGCTCGGCACCCGCGAAGGCGCGAGAGCGGGATGGGACCTGACACCCATAGCAGCCGGCCCGAGGCCGCCTCCGTGGCCTTGGACCCGGACCGCTGGTGTCACGCCGCACCTGGCGCATACTCGCAGCCCGTTCACGCATTCCACGCCTGTGTCAGTGATCCAGCACCGCGACCACGGGTGTCACGCCGGCACCGGCACCTTGCACCCGCACGGGCGGATGCCCACACCGCTCCCGCACCCACGCCTGTGTCAGTGATCCAGCACCGCGACCACCGGTGTCTCGCCGACACCGACACCGGCATCGGCCGGCGGATGCCCACACCGCGGATGCCCACATCGCGCTCACGCATCCCACACCTGTGTCAGCGGCTCAGCGCCGCGATCGCTTACGCAACCCCGATGTCAGCGACCCCGCAACGCGAACGCTCGCCCGGCCCCCGCGAACTCACTGCCCCTGCCCCCTCCGTACGCCCACTGACCTCCCTACACAGCCCATGAGCGCCGAACCATCGCCACTACCGTCAGTTGTCACCGCTGAAGCCGTGAAGCCGTGAGGCCGTGAGGCCGTGACGCGGTCGGCCGGACCGTCGCGCACCCTCCCTGAACCAGCCGAAAGTACGGTGTCCCCCACCGCGAACCCTGCTTTCGACCCGTGCCGCTCCCACTCCCGGGCCCGCAGGATGTGTCCTCATGTCACAGGAAGAGTTCCCCCGGCCGCAGCAAGCACCACATCGGCCCAGCTACACCGAACCCGACGGCCGCCCGGCCTCTCCCGCACCACCACTGCCAAGCCAGCACGAGGCACGCGCCGCCGCACCCCCACCGTCCCGTCCTCGCATCGCCGCACTCGACGTCATCCGCGGGTTCGCCTTGTGCGGAATCCTGCTGGCCAACGTCAAGCCCATCGCCCACATGGTCGACGCCGTACCGGTCACGCAGGCTGTGGTGACGAAGGGGCAGGGCGGTGAGGAATGGCCGGGCCTTTTCGTCGACCAGCGCTTCTTCCCGATCTTCTCTCTGCTGTTCGGCGTCGGCTTCTCGCTGCTGCTGGACTCCGCGAGCCGAAGTGTCGCGCGCCCGCGGGTACTCCTGCTGCGCCGCCTCCTGGCGTTGCTCGCCATCGGCCTGGTCCACATGTTCCTGCTGTGGCGGGGCGACATCCTCACCATCTATGCCGTCGTCGGCCTGGTGGTGCTCCTGCCCTCCACTTGGCTGCCGCGCTGGGCCGTCGCGGGGCTCGCCGCCATCCTCATCGTGTTGCCGCCGATCCTCGGCAGCAACGGCGTGCCACTGGTGCCCGGACTGTTCCTGCTGGGCTCGGCGCTGACCCGGTACGGCGTGATCGCCGGGATCGAGCGTGCCACATGGGGGCCGGTCGCGCTCTTCCTGGTCTTCGTGGCCGGAGCGGTGGCCGCCGCCTGGCTGCAGATCGAGGCATCGGCCGATGACACGCACTTCAACCCGTGGTTCGGCGTCGCCGGGCTGCTGACCGCGGGCACGTACGTGTGCGGGGTGCTGCTCCTCCTCAAGACCCCGCTCCGGTCGTTGCTCCAGAGGATCTTCGCGCCGCTGGGCCGGATGGCGCTGACGAATTACCTGACCGCCACGCTCCTCGTCCTGCTGACCGCCAGTCTCATCGGCGGCTCACCCGACAGCTGGACCTCGGCGACGGTTGTGCCGATCGCCGGCGGCATCCTCGCTGTCCAGTGGCTGTGGTCCACGCTCTGGCTGAGGAGCTACCGCCAAGGCCCCCTGGAATGGCTGTGGCGCTGGGCCACCTGGGCCCGCCGCCCACCCCTGCGGTAACCGCGACGACCCACCCCAATGCCGTCCCGCAGCAGGACGCCCGCTGACTCTGTGTCGGGCGGGGACCTACTCCGCGTTGGGTCAAGGACGTACTCGGCGTCGGGCCGGGGACGTACGGTGTGTCGGGCCGGGAGACCTACCTGCGTCGGACCGGCAACCTGCCCCCGTGTCGGCATGGGAACATGGCGAGGGCACGTCCCGCCCCGTCCAACAGCCCACCCTTCACCTTGCGGATCTGCAGGGGGGCGGCGGTGCGGATGTCCCACGGCCCGTCTATGAGTTCCACAGCTGATCCTCAGAGCGGCGATCTTAAGAGCGGTGCACTCCAGAGCGGTGAACCTCCATGCCAGTGGAATCTCCAGAGCGGCGACCTCCGGGGCGGGGAGAGAGCGCGATGAGGATGGCCAGGCGCGAAGATCCTGACACCGGCCGCATCACGCGCGGGGATGAGGGTTGCCGTGGTGATGCCCTACACATGGCCCTCCGGGAGGGCTGCCTGGATGGGAGTCATGGTGCCCATCGTGATGAGAAGCCCTCGCCCTGGCGGACCCCCTACGGCACCACGCGGCAGCCGTACCGACAGCAGATCCCCATCCGCCGGGCTCTGCACCGACAACAACACTCCCGTCCGTGACTTACGGGTCTCCGCCACGAAACCCCGGTAGGCCTGCGTCAGATCGCCGGTGGACCCCGCGATGATCAGCCCGTGGTCTCCGTCGCGCCCGGACCGCAGCACCTCCTCCAGCGCCATGCCGAGAGGGCTGTCCGGGCTGATCAGTTCCGCGTCGTCCACGAGCACCACGTACTCCTCGTACGCGGCCAGCAGTTCCTGGAGATCGGTGGCGTTGCCGTCCAGGACCGCCACGGCACCCCGCAGGTCGCGCAACGGGCTGCGTCTCGGCGCGATCGCCACCACCGGCGTGCCGTGCGCGATGAGCGAGTGAGCGGCGGTCAGCAGCACCGAGGACCGGCCGGAGCGGGGCGGTCCGGCGATCACCGCGCCGGGCCCCTGGGCATACAGGTCGATGCCGAGCGGCGCCAGCGCGTCCCCGCCCGCTCCCACCAGCGCCCACAGCGGCGAGGGACGGCTGAATCCGGGGGCCAGGGCCTCGGCCTCGCCGACGGTGATCCGCATGGGCAGCGCGTCCACCCGGAGCGGAGGCTCGCCCTCCCACAGCCACGCCCCTCGACCGGCGCCGCCCGGCCTCGCGATCACCGCATCCCGGCCCCTCCCGTCGCCTAACGCCGACCGGGCGAGGTCCTGCAAGGCTCCCACCTGGGCCGGACCGGAAGGATCGGCCGTCAGAAGGGCGATCTGGTTCTCGACGACGCCGTGCTCGCCGATCGACAGCGCCCGTCCGGGCGGCATGGACGAGGGCAAGCCCTTGAGCGGCAGTCCCGCGAGACCGTAGTCGGCCGGATCGGCCAGCCGCAGGATCAGCCGGTCGTCGAACACCGTAGAGACCTGTCCCATGAGGCACGACCTGTCGCCCGTCACCACCGCCCGCAGCCCCACCGCCGGCCCTTCCCGCAGCAGCTGCAGCACCGCGTCGATCAGCCGCCCGTAGTCGTAGCTCTCGAACGCGGCGACGTACCCCTCCCAGCGATCCAGCATGAACACCAGCCACGGAAGCCGGTGGCCCGCCGCGCGGTACTCCGCCAAGGACGCGTGTCCGGCCTCCGCGAGCAACTGCTGACGACGGCCGACCTCGGCGCGCAGCCGGCCGAGGAGGCGTTCGACGCGGTCGAGCTGGTCGCGCGTCACGACGGCACCGCAGTGCGGCATCGCCACGAGCGGCAGCAGCGCCCCGGAACCGCAGTCGATGGCGTGCACGTGCACGTCCGCCGGGGACGCCTGTGCCGCGATCGCTCCCGCGACCGTCCGGAGCGCCGTGGACCGTCCGGTACGCGGAGATCCGGCGATGAGCAGGTGACCACCGTGACGCAGATCGAGCGCGAGGGGCCGCCGATCCTGGGCCCATGGCCGGTCGATGACGCCGAACGGGATCGGCTCCACCTCCACGAACTCGGACGAACCCCATCCGGAACGCGTCCCCATCTGCCCGATCCGAGGGTCCGGCTCGGTGTACTCATCCAGGTGTTCGGCCGGATCGTGGTGTGGCCTCAGGTGGCCGCTCCGAGGATCGGGTCTGGTGTGCGCGTCAGGGTGTTCGGCTGGATGCCGGTATGTACCCGAGTGGCCGAGCTGAGGGTCCGGTCTGGTGTGCGCGTCAAGGTGTTCCGCCGGATGCCGGGGCACCCCCGAGCGGCCGATCTGGGGGATCGGTCCGGTGTGTGCCCCCGGGCGTCGGGGCTGACCCTGGTGCGTGGTCGAATCGCCGGTCGGCATGCCCATACCCGCGTACGCCTGGGGGCGCCCGGTCATGGCAGGGACCTGGTCGAGAACCAGATGCGTCGGCAACGGCTCCAGCCATGGACTGGGCTGCCGCCGTACTCCCGTCAGCCGGGTCGCCTCCACGATCGCGTCCGCCAGGATGGACAGGTCGGTGACGGTCGACTCCTCCGGAGGCTCGGGCGGCGCGGGCAGGGGGCGGCCCAGAGACCGCCAGTCCACATCCACGACGCGTACGCTCCCCGGACCCCCGTCGCCCATCTCGGACCGACCACCACTGTCACCGCCCGGCCTCCCGAGGCCGGCGGGGGCGCCGAGAACATTCGAAGCCTCATGAAGCCCGGCCTGGCCGGAGCCACGTCCGGTGACTCGAGGCTCGCCGACGCGTACGTCATCTGCGCCCGGTGCGTTGAGGTGCCCTCGCGCGCCATCCTCACCTGGTGCACTGCCGCGCACTGACAAGCCATCCGTACGGGGTAGTGAGGTGACACCGGGGAACCGGTCGCCTGGGGGGTGGACGCCTTGTCCGGGGAGAGCGTCGTTGGCCGGGCGGGTGTAGGGGGCGTGGTGACGGCCGTCTGAGGTTCGCCTGCTCTGGGGCGTGTTGGCGGCGTCGCCGGGCTGAGTGCGAGGGGCGTAAGGATGGCCGTCGCGGCGCGGACGCGAGTGGCGGGGGGCGGGCTGTCCGCTTGCGTCGCCGCTGGAGTCGATGCCTTCCGGGCTCGTGCCGCCACCACGACCTGTGCGGCCGGTGTCGTCGGCGCTGTTGCCTCTCCTGCTCGTGCCGTCATTCGAGGGACGGGGTGACGCCGCGTGGGAGTCGTCACTCCCGGCGTGTGGCGCCGCGAAGAGGCCAGCTCCATCAGGGGATGACGCCGCGAAGAGGTCACCATCTCCGGGGGATGGCGCTGAGAGAGGGCTGTCACCACCGGGAGGCGGAGCCGGGGGGAAACCGCCCTCCCCACGCTGTGAAGTCGGGCGGGAGCCGTCGTTGTCCGGAGGTGACGCCGGGAAGAGACCGCCGCCTTCAGGAGATGAGGCCGAGAGGAAACCGTCGCCTTCGGGGAGTGGCGCCGGGAGGAAGCCCTTGCCGCCACGAGGTGACGGCGGGAAGCGAGCGTCGCTCTCGGGGAGCGACGGCGAGAAGCGAGCGGCATCTTCGGGGAGGGGTGCCGAGAAGGCAGGGCCGTGTTCGGGGAGTGGCGCGGAGAGGGCGGGGTCGTGTTCGGGGAGGGGTGCCGGGGAGGGAGCGTCGTGTTCGGGGAGTGGCGCCGTCAGGAAACCGTCGTCTTCGGGGAGTGGCGCCGAGAGGAGAGGACGAGGGGCGTGAGCGCGGGGGAGGGGGCTGCGGCCGCCCACCCTGGCCGTTTGGACGGCCGTCGCCGCGCCCGTCCCCGACTTCACGTAGCAGCGTCCGGGTGTCGTCTTCGAGATGTGCGCGGCGTCCGGCATGTCGATGACGTCGGACGACTCCATGGGCTCCGTGACCCGCAGGGCGATGCGGAGCGAGGTGTTGGCCTGGATCTCGGCCGTGACGACGCCGGCGGGCCGCTGGGTCGCGAGGATCAGGTGGATGCCCAGTGAGCGGCCTTTGCGGGCGACGTCCACCAGGCCGGCGACGAAGTCGGGAAGCTCCGACACCAGCGCCGCGAACTCGTCGATGATCAGCACCAGCCGCGGCAGCGGATCGCCGATGTAGTCGTCGATGTCCTTGGCCCCGGCCGCCCGGAACAGGCGCTCGCGGCGCCGCAGCTCCGCGGCGAGCGAGTCGAGGGCCCGCTGGGTCAGATGGCCGTCGAGGTCACTGACCATGCCCACGGTGTGCGGCAGCCGGACGCACTCCTTGAACGCGGCCCCGCCCTTGTAGTCGATGAGCACGAACGTCAGCTGGTCGGGACGGTTGACCACGGCCAGCGAGCAGATCAGCGTCTGGAGCAGCTCCGACTTTCCCGCGCCTGTCGTGCCGGCGATGAGCCCGTGCGGGCCGTCGAGGGCGAGGTCGACCGCGAACGGGCCCTCGGGGCCGATGCCGATCGTCGCTCTGGTGGTGCCGCGTCCGCGCCAGCGGGCGGCGACGGCCTGCCCGGTGGGCGTGGCGAGGCCGAGCAGGTCGAGCAGGCGCGCCGCGGCGGGCAGGTTGCCCGAGGGGTCGTCGCGGCTCACGTCACGGATGGGGGCCAGGGCGCGGGCCAGCCGGTCGCACCAGGTGGGCGACACGAGGTCGGCCAGGACCGGCCCGATGACGTCGAGGCCGCCGCCGCGCAGCCGTACGAAACCGTCGGTGCCGCACGCGGCCGCCGTCGCGCACTCCTCGGGCAGCAGCCGCTGGTCCTCGTCGATGGCGAGGGTGTAGACGCCGGCCCGCGGGCCCTGGCGCAGTACCTGCGGCATGCCGGGCAGGCCGCGCAGGGCCTGGGCGCCGTCGAGGAGGACCAGCACGTCGTACGGACGGTCGTCGTAGGTGGAGAAGACGGGCCTTTCGGGCCCGCCGAGATCGTCCCAGCCGGTGGGGATCTTGCCCAGCTCGGGGATGGCGGTGTTCTGCCGCTCGTCGATGAGCGCGGCCAGTTCGGTGACGCGCCGGGCGGCGGACTCCGGGTCGGTGCCGACCAGGGCCACGCAGTCCTCTCCGGCGCGGGGCGCGCAGTGAGGGAGCCAGCGCACCCAGCCCCAGCGCCGCTCGCCGTCGCCGCGCGCCGACAGCACCACGATGGCCAGGTCGCGCGGACTGTGCAGGGTGGCGGCCTGGCCCACCAGCCAGGCGGCCAGGCCCGTCGCCGCGTCGCGCGGCCCGGTGATGCCGGCGACGCCCAGCCGGCGCATGGCCAGCGCCACGGGAACAGCCCGGCAGATCGGCGGGTCGATCGGCCCGCCCTGCTCCTCGGTCAGGTCGAGGTCGGCGGGCAGGTCGGCCAGCCCGATCCGGAGGCGGAGCGCGTCGGGGTCGTGGATGCGGCGCTCCCACAGCCGCCGGCGCGGGCCCGTCGCCGTGAGCAGCACCTCGGCGGGGTCGGGGGCGTCGGACCGGCGCGTCACCTCGTCGCGCGCCCTGGCCTGCTCCACCGCCCGCTCGTACGCCCTGAGCCGCTCGTGGAACTCCTTGAGGGCCTTGCGATGCTGCTTGCGGCCGTGCCGCCGGTCGCTCCACCACTGGCCGATCATGATGACGGGCGTCATCAGGGCCATGAGCAGGAAGTACCACTGGTGCATGACGTACGCCAGCGTGCAGCCGAGGACGGCCGGCAGGAACGCGGCGAGCAGTTGCAGCCGCATGCCCTCGGAGCGGCGCGGCTCGGCGGGCCGCTCGAACGCGCGCTCCCCGGCGGAGCGGCGCAACCGCGGCGGCCGGTTGTAGGCGACCCCGCCCTCGGGCCTGGGGGCCAGATGCGCGTCCTGAGGTTCGATCCCGGTCAGCGCGAACACGGAGGATCCGCAGGTCAGCACCGCGTGCTCCGGCCAGTCGGCCGGTCCGTCGAGCGGGCGGCCGTCGAGCTCGGGCGGCTGCCACGACTCCGACGCGGCCTCGGCGGCCTGCCGCTCCGCGACCCGCGCCGTCATCTCGGCCACCTCGTCGGCCCACCGGCCCTTGAGCTTGAGCCTGGGGGCGTCGGGGACTGCCCGGCGGACCGGCTCAGCGGTGATCGCGCCGGGGGTCACGCGCAGGACGACGGCCTCAGGAGCGAGCGCGGGGTCGGCCACGGTGAGCGCGCACGTGGGGTCGGAGCCGATGACATGGACGCCGAGCCCCAGCCGGTGGACCGCGCCGGCGGCGGGACCGCCCACCACGCGCACCTCGGCCACGCCGCCCGGCTCCTCGATGATCGTCGCGCGTGCCAGGTGGGGGTCGAGCGTCACCTTGTCGCCGTCGCGCAGCACGGCCATGGCGGGGGCACGGGGATCGAGGGGCCGCCCGTTGCGCCACAGCGTGCAGCCTGCCGCGACGCTTCGCCCTCCGGGCTCCGCCCGTCGCCTGCCGCGCCCGGCCCGCCATGCGCCTGTGTCGGCCCTCCACGCGCCCGTGTCGGCTCGCGACGCGCCTGTGTCGGCCCTCCACGCGCCTGTGTCGGCTTCCCACGTGCCCGTGTCAGCTCCCCACGTGCCCGTGTCGGCTTCCCACGTGCCCGTGTGGTGTCCCCGGGTAGTGCCCGTGTCGGTCCTTGGAGCGCCGCGATCGGTCCTTCCTGTGCTTGGTTCGGCACGCCACGACGGAGAAGCGGCCCCGGAGGAGTCGTAGGGGGCGCGCGAACGGGGTAGACGGACCACGTTGGTGAGCGGCTCCCGTTGGTCGAGTGCCTCGCTCACCGCGGCGACAGTGGTGCCGTCGTCGCCGTCGAGAACGATGTCACGGTCGCCCCGCTCGCCGAGCACGGTGAGCATGATCCGCATGTGCCGTCTCCTCAGTCGGATCTCGGCGCCAAGGTAGCGCCCGCCGCGAGATTAGGCCTCCGGGTTGACGCCAATGGCATGGAAACGGCCGGCTGTGGATAACCGGGCGCCCCGAGGAATGGCCTGTGGATGACACGCCCGGGTTTCTCGCCGCCGCGCGTAGTGTTCGTGGCGGCGCAGCTTGCCGTTCGCCTCCGGTTTCCGGTGTGTGGTTCTGGTTTCGCCTGCGTCGGGTGACATCTCTGTTTTGTCTCCCGGGCAGGTGAGCGCCGATGCGTCTCCGGTCGCCAGGCGCTTGTCCTCGTTGTCGCCACTGGCGAGTGGGCGGGCGACCGGCCGACCCGTACCGAACCACCGGATCGGTACGGCCCGCTGAAAAGTGACATAAAGGCCCGAACATATAGGGACTGATGTGACAGTTGTGACACATAGCCCCAAAATGCCAATGCCGTCAACTTGGTAGAAACAATAAGCATTGAATACGTTGAGTTGACAGGTCCCCACCTGCGAAACGAGCATGGTTCCTCGCATTCCCGCCCCACCCCGAGGTCGGGCTGCACATAATGGCGTGAATTCCGAAAATTCCACTTAATGGGAGCCCCCCACCCATGAGGACCAGCGAAAAGCCCGCCGTCGACGCGGCGGGGCTGTCCGGCCCGGCCTCGCGCAAGCTGCCCGTCCCTCCTCGTGAGCGGAAGCCTGCGCTGGCCGCCCTCGCGGTGCTCCTGATCCTGGGCGGGGCGCTCGCCACGACGCTGCTCGTCATGCGCAGCGGCGACCGGATCTCCGCCATCCGCGTCACCCAGCAGATCGGCGCGGGCCAGCAGTTCACGGCGGAGGCCCTCCAAGAGGTGCAGATCGCCGACACCGGCCTCGACTACGTGAGCTGGACGCAGCGGGAGCAGGTGCTCAACAGCTTCGCCGCGGTCACCATCCTCCCCGGCACGCTGCTCACCAACACCATGGGCGTGCGGGCCAGCTCCGAACTCGTCCCCGGCAAGGCCAAGGTGGGGCTCGCGCTCAAGGCCGGCCAGGCGCCGGCCGGGCTGCGGCAGGGCGACCGGGTGCAGGTGGTCTACGTGCCCGCCCGTACGAGCCAGGCCGAGAGCCGGGTGCTCGCCGACAAGGCGCTCGTCTTCAGCGTCGGCACCCCAGGCCGCACCGGCGGCACCGGCCTGATCACCGTCGTCGTGGACGCCACCGCCTCGCCGGAGATCCTCCGCTACGCCTCCAGCGGCGAGATCGCCGTGGCCGAGCTGCCGGGAGCGCGCTGACGTGGCCCTCATCGTGCTGGCGGCCGACAAGGGCGCGCCCGGAGTCACCACCGCCGCCACGGCGCTGGCCGCCGTCTGGCCGCGGCCCGTGCTGCTGGCCGAGTGCGACCCGGCCGGCGGTGACATCGCCTACCGGCTCCCCGCGGCCGACGGCGGCGTGCTCAACCCCGGCAAGGGCCTGCTCACCCTCGCCGCCGGCGCGCGGCGCGGCCTGGAGCCGGGCCAGATCCACCAGCACACCCAGAAGATCGTCGGCGGGTTGGACGTCCTCGCCGGGCTCACCCACGGTGAGCAGGCCGCCGGCCTGACCTGGCTGTGGGGCCCGCTGGGCCGGGCGCTGGCCGCCATCCCCAACGCCGACGTGATCGCCGACTGCGGCCGGCTCGGCGCCCATCCCCAGCTCGGCGACCTGCTCGCCGAGGCCGAGACCGTGCTCCTGCTGACCCGAGCCACCCTCGACCACGTCGCCCACCTGCGCGAACGCCTGTCCATCACCAAGGCCCACGGCGTCGTCGTGATCGCCGACCCGCGCAACTACCGCTCCTCGATCGACGACGTCCGCCGCATCGTCGGGCCGAGCGTGGCGTTCGTGCACGGCCTCGCCCACGACCCCAAGGGCGCCGAGCTGCTGCGCGGCCAGTGGGGCGGCCGGCTCGACCGCTCCCTGCTCATCCGTACGGCACGCGACCTCGCGGGACGGCTGGTGAGCCACCCGTGATCGACCACGGCCTCGTCAAGCGGTTCCGGCAGGAGGTCGGCGACCGCCTGGCCCACCAGCGCAGACTCGACCAGGCCAACGGCCTGGCCGCGATGACCGGCGAGGACGAGCGCCAGTTCGCCCGCGCGCTCATCTCCCAGGTGCTGGAGGAGCACGCGCGCAGCGAGATCGGCCTCGGCCGCACGCCCCCCACGGCCGAGGAGGAGGAAGGGCTGGCGGCGGGCATCCATGCCGCGCTCTTCGGCGTCGGCCGCCTCCAGCCGCTGCTCGACGACCCCGACGTCGAGAACATCGACATCAACGGCTGCGACCGCGTCTTCGTGAGCTACGCCGACGGCCAGGAGCTCATGCAGGAGCCGGTCGCCGAGTCCGACGACGAGCTGATCGAGCTGATCCAGATCCTGGCGGCCTACTCCGGCCTGTCCAGCAGGCCGTTCGACACCGCCAACCCCCAGCTCGACCTGCGGC
The DNA here is from genome assembly GCF_013363995.1 of Nonomuraea rhodomycinica. Taxonomy (GTDB): domain Bacteria; phylum Actinomycetota; class Actinomycetes; order Streptosporangiales; family Streptosporangiaceae; genus Nonomuraea; species Nonomuraea rhodomycinica. The sequence continues at coordinate 341,042 of NZ_JABWGO010000002.1, forward strand.
TGCCCGACGGCTCCCGGCTGAGCGCCGTCATGGACGTCACGATCAGGCCCGCCGTGTCCATCCGCCGCGCCCGCCTGGGCAAGGTGTTCCTCAGCGACCTGGCCGGCAACGGCACCATCAGCCCCGAGATCGGCAGGTTCCTCACGGCCGCCGTCGCCGCGCGCAAGAACATCATGATCGCCGGCTCGACCAACGCCGGCAAGACGACGCTCCTGCGCGCCCTGGCCAACGAGATCCCGCCGACGGAGCGGCTCATCACCGTCGAACGCGCCCTGGAGCTCGGCCTCGACCAGTTCCCCGAGCTGCATCCCAACGTGGTGGCCTTCGAGCAGCGCCTGCCCAACTCCGAGGGACAGGGCGAGATCACCATGGCCGAGCTGGTCCGCCGTTCCCTGCGCATGAACCCCAGCCGCGTGATCGTCGGCGAGGTCCTCGGCGACGAGATCGTCACCATGCTCAACGCCATGACGCAGGGCAACGACGGCTCCCTGTCCACCATCCACGCCAACTCCAGCATGGAGGTGTTCAACCGCATCGCCACCTACGCGCTGCAGGCCAGCGAGCGCCTGCCCATCGACGCCACCCACATGCTCATCGCGGGAGCCATCGACTTCGTGGTGTTCGTGGAGAAGCGCAACGACTACCAGCGCGGCGGCACCCTGCGCCGGTACGTCTCCAGCATCCGCGAGGTCAACGGCTGCGACGGCCGCGTGCTGTCCAGCGAGGTGTTCGTGCCCGGACCGGACGGCCCGGCCGTGCCCCACGCGCCGATCGCCTGCCTCCAGGAGCTCATCGCCCACGGCTACACCCCGGGGGTGTGGTGATGACCGGCCTCGACCCGCTCGCCCTGCTCACCGGCGCCGCCGTCGGCGGCGGCCTCTACCTGCTCGTCCTCTCCCTGTACGGCATGCGGCCCCGGCCCGCCCGGCAGCGCCGCGACCTGGTCAGGATGCTGACCACGCGCGGCGCGATCGCCGCCGTGGCCGCGGCCGTGGTCCTCGCGGTGACCCGCTGGCCGGTGTTCGCCGCCGGCACGGTGCTGCTGGTGTTCGCCTGGCGCGGCCTGTCCGGCGGCGCCGCCGAGGAACGCGCCGCCATGCGCCGCCTCGAAGGGCTGGCAGCCTGGACGGAGTCGCTGCGCGACACCATCGCCGGCGCCGCCGGCCTCGAACAGGCCATCCCGTCGTCCATCAGGGCCGCCGCGCCCATGCTCCGGCCGCATCTGCGCGCCCTCATCGACCGCCTGCACACCAGGATGGCCCTGCCTGACGCGCTCGCCCTCTTCGCCGACGAGCTCGACGACCCGTCCGCCGACCTGGTGGTGGCGGCGCTCATGCTGAACGCGCGGCTGCGCGGTCCCGGCCTGCGCGACGTGCTGGGCGCGCTGGCCGTGTCGGCGCGCGAGGAGCTCGACATGCGCCGCCGCGTCGAGGCCGAGCGCCGGGCCACCCGCCGCAGCGTGCAGATCGTGGTGATCACCGCGCTGGTGTTCGCGGGGCTGCTGATCGTGTTCAACCCGTCGTACGTCAGCGAGTACACCAGCCTGCTCGGGCAGGCCGTGCTGGTGGTCGTGGCGGGGCTGTTCGGGGCGGGGTTCGCCTGGATGCGGCGGCTGGCCCGCTTCGACAAGCCCACGCGGCTCCTCGTCGGAGGCGGCCATGGCTGACGTGCTGACCCGGGAGAGGTCGGAGGCCGGCGCGGCTGTGACGGGCCGGGTGGCTGTGATGACCTCGGGTGGTCGCCTGCCGCGGGTTGCCGTGGCCGACGGCGCGCTGGTGAGGGCGCCGGGTCCTCCGCAAGCTGCCGTGATCGGCGGCGCTCCTGTGGCGGCCTCGGGTGGTCCGGAGGTTGCCGTGATCGGCGGCGCTCCTGTGGCGGCGTCGGGTGGTCCGGAGGTTGCCGTGATGGGGGGCGTGCCCGTGGTGGTGGCGTCTGGTGGTCCGCGAGCTGGCGTGGTCGGAGACGTGCCCGTGGTGGCGCCGAGTTCTCCGGGAGGCGGTCGTGGTTGAGGGAGTGCTGGCGGGCGGTGTGCTCGGCCTCGGGTTGTTCCTGCTGGTACGGGCGTTGTTCCCGGCCCGTCCCGGTCTGGTGGCGCGGCTGCTCGCGATCGAGGCCGTGCGCGAGGACACGGGCGCGCCGCGCGTTCAGCTGGTGACCGCCGAGGAGGAGGTCAGCGCCTTCCGGCGCGGTCTCGGCGTGCGGCTGGCCCGCCTGTACCGGGCGCGCGGCTGGGAGGTCCGCTCCACCAAGTCCGACCTGGCGCTGGTGGGGCGGTCGTTCGAGGGCTTCCTGGCCACCAAGGCGCTGCTCGCGGCGGCGGGCTTGCTGGCCTTCCCCGTGCTGATCGCCTGGCTGTTCCTCATGGGCTGGGGCGTGTCGCTGACGATCCCGTTCTGGGCGGCCGTGGCGGCGGCCGCCGTCTTCTTCTTCCTGCCCGACCTCCAGGTCAAACGCGACGCGGCGGCCAAACGGCGCGACTTCCGGCACGTCGTCAGCGCGTTCCTGGACCTCGTCTCCATGAACCTCGCCGGCGGGCGCGGCGTGCCCGAGGCGCTCATGATGGCGGTCACCATCAGTGGCGACCAGCCCAACTGGGCGATGTCCCGCATCCGCGAGGCGCTGAGCGGCGCCCGGATCGTCGGCATCACGCCGTGGCAGGCGCTCGGGCAGCTCGGCGAGGAGATCAACGTGGACGAGCTGCGCGACCTGTCCGCCGCGCTCGGCCTGGTCGCCGACGACGGGGCCAAGGTACGCGCCTCGCTGACGGCCAGGGCCGCCACGCTGCGCCGCCGCGAACTGGCCGAGGTCGAGGGCCGGGCGGGCGAGCGCTCCCAGTCGATGCTCGTGGCGCAGCTTCTGCTCTGCGCCGGGTTCGTGATCTTTCTCAGTTTTCCGGCCGCTATGAAGATGTTGGGGTCCTGATGAACCATCCCTGGATCGTCTACCTGCGCGCGTACCTCGGCGTGCGCATCCACCGCGCCCGCACCGCGCCCAGCCGGGGAGCCTCGGCCGTCGAATGGGTGATCATCACCGCGATCATCGCCGGCGTCGCGCTCGGCCTGGCCACGCTCATCCGGACGCTCGTGGAGCAGAAGCAGGGCGACATTCAGAACAGCTTCGGTGGAGGCAACGGCAACACATGATCGCCGTTCGGTCCCGGCCCCGTCTCCGCCGCCGCTCGCGCTCGCGAGAAGCGCGTGCGTGGTTTTGGGGTGCTCACCCGGAGGTGCAGGGGCTTGGTCCACGCGCTGAGGGCGCTCGCCCAGAATCGCAGAAGCTCGGTCCACAAGCCCGGAGCGCTCACCCAGGTTCGCAGGGGGTTGGTCCACGCGCGGGGAGTGCTCGTCCAGGGTCCAAGGGGGCTCGTCCGGGTTCCCCGGAGGATCGTCCCAGTTCCGGGGGCACTCGCCTGCGCACCCAGGGGGCTCGTCCGAGAAGCGGGAGTGTTCGCGGGCGCCTCGGTAGGCGGTCCGGGCGCGAGCGGGGCGCCACCGTGATCGAGCTGGCGCTGCTGATGCCGGTCGTGCTCGCCGTCGTGCTGCTCATCATTCAGGTGGCGCTGTGGTTCCACGGTCGCCAGGTGGCCGAGGCGGCGGCCCGCGAGGGCGCCCGCGTGGCGCGCTCGGCGCCCTTCGACTCGGGCGACTGGGAGACGGCGGCCACGACCAAGGCCACGGACGTCATCCGCGCGATCGGGCCACAGCTCCTGGCCGGCGCGACGGCGACGACCTCCGAACGCGAACCCGACCAGCGATGGGTCACCGTGACGGGCAACGCGGTGCAGGTCATCCCGCTGCTGCCACAGCTCACGTTCACGATCACCGCCACGTCGGGCGGGCCGGTCGAGTGCTTCCGTCCCGACAACGGGGGCGACGACTGCCAATGACGGGGAACGGGGTGAGAACGTACGGGGCCGCGGCCTGCCGCCGGGCCGGAACGCGTGGTGCCGTCGGCGGTGGGACGGTCCTGGGCGAGGGGGATCCTCGTAGGCCCGGGCATGGGACGGCTCGTCGTAGGCCGGGGCGGCGGGCGGATCGCGGATCCATGGCGGTGGAGACCGTCATGCTCGCGCCCGTCTTCCTGCTGTTCCTCATGTTCCTGGCCGGGGCCGGGCGGGTGGTGGAGGCGCAGGGCGAGGTCAACGGCGCCGCCCGCGACGCCGCCCGCGCCGCCTCCGTACAGCGCGATCTCGACGCGGCGGGACGGGCGGCCGAAGAGGCCACCACCGCGGCGCTCCAGGGGAGTTGCGCGCAGCCGGCGGTCTCGCTCGGCCGGTCCCGCTTCGAGGCGGGCGGCCAGGTGTCGGCCGAGGTCACCTGCGAGCTCGACCTCGGGTTCCTCGGGTTCGGGGCCACGCGGCGGATGACGGGGACCGCCGTGGTGCCCCTGGAGCAGCTCAGGAGGGTGGAGTGAACGCGCTTCAGCGCAGGCGGAGGCTGAGCCCGGCGGCGCGAACCCGCCCGACGCCGGCGGAATCGTCAGGCTGGAGGGCGGGTGTGTCAGGCAAGGGCGCCGTACTGCCGCGTTGGAAGGCGGGTGTGCCCGGTTGGGGTGCCGTATCGCCGCGTTGGAGGGCGGGTGTGCCCCGTCGGGATGCCGTATCGCTGGACCTGAGCGCCGGTCTCCCGTGCGGGAGGGCGGAACCGCCGGGCGCGAGGGGCGGGCGCGAGCGCGGGTCCATGTCGGTGTTCACCGTGCTGTTCTCCGTGGTGGTGTTCATGCTCGCCGGGTTGCTGGTCGACGGGGGAGCGGCCATCAACGCGCGGCTCCGGGCGGCCGACATCGCCGAACAGGCCGCCCGCGCCGGCGCCGACAAGATCGACATCGACCATCTGCGCGCGACCGGCGAGACGCGGCTGCTCGACCAGGGCGAGGTCTGCGCCCGCGCCGAGGAACTGATCACCGCGCAGGGCGGCGACGGGGTGGGCTCGGCCTCGTGCGAGGTGGGCGGCGACCAGGCCGTCGTGACGGTCGGGGTGAACGTCGCATGGCGGGCGTTCTTCCTGGGCGCGCTCGGGTTCCAGGGCGGCGAGATGCGAGGAGAGGCGTCGGCCGGGCCCGAGGCGAGATGAGCCAGACCGATTCCCGCCGGTCGATGGATGCGGGAGCGATGAGCACCCACGCTTGACCTGAGGAAGGAGAGGCGATGCCGACGCCAGAGCCACCCGGACCGCCATGGCGCGACCCCACCGGCGACCGGCCACGCCTCCCCGGCCGTCCGGTTCCGCCCCCCGCGCGGGGGGCGGATGATTCGCCGACCGCTCCTGGCTCGCGGTCGTCCGGCGGCTCCTCCGACCCCTCCGCGGGTGGCCGGCCTGCCGCGGGGCCGTGGCAGGCTCCGCGGCCGTCCGAGTACGCGGGGGACTGGCGTTCCGGCGGGACGGGGCGGGGGCGGTCCGGAAGGGAACGTTCCCGCGATGAGCTCTCCGAGGGCGAACGGGCTGCGGAGGAGCCGAGTGGCCGGGCGGGGGCGCGTGACAGCGGGCCGAGACAGGCTCTGGGATCACGTGGTGACCGGGTGCGGGAGTCGATGTCCGCTCAGGAACGGGTTCGGGAAGCCTGGCAGAGCCGCGAGCGCGAACGCGAGCGTGACCGCGAACGGCAGGCCGCCGACCGGCGGGAGCGCGAAGGGCGGCTCGGGCGCGGACGTCGGCGAGATGCTGACCGGGACGAATGGTCGGCGGGGCAGGGGGCGGCGGGACGAAGGCTGCAGGGGCAAGGGCCGGCAGGACGAAGGCTGCAGGGGCAAGGGCCGGCGGGACCACGGCAGGAGAGGCGAGGGCCAGGGCTGGAAGGGCAAGGCTCGGGGGACTCGGGGCGTGGCTTCGGGCAGGTCGGTTCGGGGCAGGGGCGTGGTTTCGGGCAAGGGCGCGGTCAGGGGCCGGGGCATGCGCGTGTCTCCCCCCGCCGAGGCCCCGGGGACGTGGTCGCCGGGCTCGGGGCGCTCGTCGTCCTGGTCGCGCTCGTCGGTGGTGTGCCGTACGCGCTGCTGAGGTTCGCCGGGCCGCCCATCGCCCCCGAACTGCTCGACCTGGACCTCCTCACCAGCAGCGTCGGCCCGTCGACGATCGTGGCCGTCCTCGTCCTGTTCGTGTGGATCGCCTGGTTGCAGCTCGTCGCGTGCGTCATGGTCGAGGTGTACGCGGGGGTGCGCCGGGTCGGCATGCCGGCCCGTGTCCCGTTCTCCGGGACCACCCAGGCCCTGGCCAACCGGCTCGTCTCGGCGGTGCTGCTGTTGTTCACCGCCGGGGCCGTGGCCGTGCCCGTCGCGCGCCTCGGCATGACGCCGCCCGCCGCGCCGCCCGTGGCCACCGTCGCGTTCACCGCGCCGGTCGCGGACCAGCAAGAGGAGCAGCCGCACACGGCGCGCGTGAAGAAGGTGTACGTCGTGCAGCCGCCTCATGGCCGCCACCACGAAAGCCTGTGGGAGATCGCCGAGAAGTGCCTCGGCGACGGCCGCCGCTACCCCGAGATCTTCCGGCTCAACCAGCACAAGGAGCAGCCCGACGGCGCCCGCCTGCGGATGGCCGACCTGATCAGGCCCGGCTGGGTCCTCGACATGCCCGACGACGCCCGCCACGCTCACGTCGTCCCCGCCGACCAGGCGCGGGCGCAGACGCTGCGCGAGCACCCGGGGCGGGTCTCCACGGGCCCGGGTCGCGCCGCCGACGAGGTACGCCAGGAAGTCACGCACCATGCCCCCAGGCACCACGCCGACCAGCGGCAGGGCACCGAGCACCGCCAAGCCCCGGAGCAGCGGCAGCAGCAGGAACAACAGCAGGGCCTCGACCTCGTCGACTACCTGGCGGGCGCCTCGCTGGCCGCCGCCGGGCTGCTGGCGCTGCTCGGCAGGCGGCGCCGGGAGCAGTTGTGGCGGCGGGCGTTCGGCCGTCGCATCGCGCGCCCGCGCGGTGACGCCGCCAGCGCCGAGGTCGCGCTGCGCATCGGCGCCGACGCCCCCGGCACACGCCTGCTGGACATCGGCCTCCGGGTGCTGGGCGCCGAACTGGCCGCGCAGGGCCGCACACCGCCGACCGTGTACGCGGCGCACCTGTCGGCCCGCAACCTCGACCTGTGGATCCACCCTCCGGACGGGGACGCCCCCGCCCCGTGGACCGTGCAGGACGGCGGCCAGGTGTGGCGGCTGCCGGCGCACGAGGGACGCCTGCTGGCCGAGCGCTGGGACGCCACAGCCGCAGCCGCAGTCACCGCCTCCGCCTCCGGCAACGTCACCGGCCAGGCTGCCGCCACCGGCAACGTCACCGCCCAGGCTTCCGCCACCGGTGGGGTCCGTGGGGTCGGCCCGGCCGGTGGCAGATCGGGAGGTGTCCCGTATGCGAGTGGTGGGTCGGCTGCGGTCGGTGGCAGGTCGGGCGATGTCTCATACACGGGAGGGCGGCTTGGCCCGACGGGTGGTGTCCCGTACGCGGGTGATGGGCCGGGTCCGGCGGGTGGAAGGTCCCGAGATGTCTCGTATGCGGGAAGTGGGCTCGGGCCGGCAGGCGGCGTCCCGTACGCGGCGGGCAGGCCGGGTGGCGCGCCGTACCCCGGGCTGGTGTCGCTGGGAACCGACGCCGGCGGCAGGGTGCTCGTCGACCTGGAGGCGGCACAGGGCCTGATCAACATCCGCGGCCCGCAGACCACCGCGGCGCTCGCCGCGCTGGCCGTCGAGCTGGCCACCAACCGCTGGTCCGACGGCATGAGCGTCACGCTCGTCGGGTTCGGCGAGGAGCTGACCGCGATCGCGCCCGACCGGGTGAGGTCGGTGGGCAGCCTGGCCGAGGTGCTGCCGGAACTGGAGGCGTCCGCCGCCCCCCGCCAGGAGGTGCTGACGGGCCGCGTCACCGGGCGCCGGCGCGACGCCCACTACCTGCTGTCCGCCGTCACCCCCACCCAGGAGGAGGCCCGCCGGCTCGCGCTGCTGGCGCGCAACGACACGGCCGGCTACGTGGTGACCGGCGACGTCCCCCACGCCACCTGGACCCTGGAGATCACCCCGGAGGGCAAGGCCCGGATCGCCGAGCTGGGGTTCGAGGTGACCGCCCAGCTCCTGCCGCGCCGGCACTACCAGGCGCTCGTCGAGCTGTTCCGTACGGCCGGCAGGTACGACGGCGAGCCGATCGCCGAGGCCGAGCCGCTGGAGGACCTCCAGCCCCCGGAGGTGGAGGTCCGGATGCTCGGCCCGATCGAGATCGCCGGACTCCGCCCCCTGGAGGAGGGCCGGATGGCGCTGGCCGCGGAGATGCTGGTGTACCTGGCCACGCATCCCGGCGGTGTCCATCCGGTCGTCCTGGGCGGCGTGCTGTGGCCGCGCGGCGTGCAGGCCATGGTCCGCGACGCCACGATCGCGCGGGTGGCCGACTGGCTCGGCGAGGCGCACCTGCGGGTGGACGATGCGGGCCGGCTGAGCCTCGGGCCGGGGGTGCGCACGGACTGGGCGCTGTTCCGGGAGCTGGTGCGCCGGTCGCACCGGGACACGGCGGCGCGGGCCGTGCTGCTCGAACGGGCGCTCGGGCTGGTGCGCGGTCCGCTGCTGAGCGGGCGCCCGCCGGGCCGGTACGCCTGGCTGGCGGCCGACGACCTGGAGTACGACGTGTCGGCGGCCGTTGCGGACGCGGCCCACCGGCTGTGTGAGCTGCGGCTCGCGCAGAGGGAGCCGGAGGCGGCGGTAGCGGCTGTACGGGCGGCGTTGCTGCTGGCGGCCGACGACGAGGGGTTGTGGCGCGACCTGCTGCGCGCGACGCACGCGACGCGCGACTTCGTGCGGTTGCGCGCGGTGGTCGACGCGCTGACCAGGCGATCGGGGGCGTACGCCTACACGGGCGGGCTGGCGCCGGAGACCGAGGCGCTGATCGACGAACTGCTGCCCGCCTGGCGTATCCACGTGGTGAGGGAGTCGACGGCATGACATCCGCAGGAGGGTTCCGGCTGAGCGAGGCGGTCGGCGGCGCGCCGACGGTGCGGGGGTTCCCGCTGGGCACGGCGGTCGGTGGCACGTGGACCGCGCAGAAGATGCGGTTGAGCGCCGCGGTCGTTGGCGGGCTGATCGTGCCTGCGTTCCGGATGGGCGCGGCGGTCGCTGGCGCGCGGATCGTGCACAGGGCGTGGTTGAGCGGGGCGGTTCCTGGCGTGCGGAACGTGCGGAGGCTTCGGCTCGGTGAGAGGGCCGGTGGTGTGCTGCCGGTGAGACGTCGCAGGTGGGGGGCGGCGCTGCTGGTGGCGGCGTCGGTCGTGCTCGCCGGGTGCGGTGAGGCCGCGCGCCCGTACACGCCGGGGGACGGCCCCGGAACGGGGACGGGGACGCCGGCCGCCGCCGCGTCCGGCGGGCCGAGCGCCGCGAGCAGCGCGGACACCGCCGTCACCCCGCCGAGCACGGAAGGCTCGGGCGAGCCGTCGGCGAGCAGCCCGGCGATCCCGCGCGGCACCCAGACGGTGCGGATCGGCGACACGCTGCGGGTCCGCATCGAATGGCCGTCCGGCGCCGACCCGCTGGTGCGGCTCGTCGCCGACTACTACGTGGCCTCGCGGCGAGCCGTGGTCACCGGTGACGACGGTTACCTCGACAACCTGGAGTACGACGCCGTGGACATCGCCGGCCGGTGGGTGGACGAGTTCGCCGACCAGGAGCGGACCCTGCGCGGCGTCGCCCGCCTGTACAACCTGCGCGTCGCGTCCGTCATGGGCAAGGGCGCGCAGGTCAACGCGTGCGTCGACGAGACGGGAGTGCGCCTGGTGTCCACGCGCACCGGCAAGGCGGTCCCGCGGCAGCCGCCCTGGACGCGCGCCCCGTACATGCAGGGCGTCGCCGCGCACCGCTACGACGGCGGTGTGTGGCGCATCCGGGCCTTCGTGACCGGTGAGGAAGGGTGCACCCGATGAAGCCACTGATCGCGGCGCTGGTCGCCGGCCTGCTGGCGACCAGCGCAGGTGTCCACGCGACCGCCGCGGGCGTCCACACGACGGGCGCGGGCGTCCGCGCGACGGGCGCAGGCCCGGCCGCCGCCGCGGGTGTCCGCGGGGTCTCCGCAGCCGTACGCGGAAAGGCGCCCGCGCGCGATCCGGGCGGCGGCTCCCCCGAGGTGACGGGTACGCAGAAGGGCCGCACCAGCGTCATCAGCCTCAAGAACTCGCGGATCGTCCTCAGCGGCAACGGCGTCAAGGCCGGCCGGCGTGACGGCTACCGGCTGACCAGCCCCTGCTGGTACGAGCCGGGCCCGACCCCGGAGGAGATGCTCAAGCAGCAGTCCGACTCGGCCACCCACTTCAACCGGATCAAGGCCGGCGAGGAGAGCTTCCTGCGCTTCCTGGAGCAGTTCAAGGACAAGATCGGCAAACCGGGGCGCTGGTGGACGCCCGCCTACAGCGAGGACGACCCGCGGGGCATCTCGTGCTGGACCGGTCTGGAGATGTTCATCTTCGTGCCTCCCAACACCACGCCGCCCCAGGGCATCACGGTCCGCGAGCTGACCGACATCGCGCGGGCCGCGCTGACGGTGCCGGAGCCGAAGGTCCGGCTGAACCCCGACGCGAAGAGCTTCGTGAACCTGCCGACCTGGGTGTGGCTGGACGGCGTAGGCGAGACCAGGCGGACCGCCACGGCGACCATCCCCGGCGTCATGAGCGCGACCGTCGTGGCCACGCTCAAGAGCATCGACATCGACCCGGGCACCTCCGGCGACCGGGCCAAGGTGGCGGAGGACTGCGGGGCCTCGGGCAAGCCGTACGTGAAGGGCGGCACGTACACCTGCGGCGTGAGCTACCTGCGCGCGTCGCTCGACCAGCCGCGTGAGGTGTACCAGCTCACGGTGACGACCGTCTGGCCGGTGGAGGTGGCCGACCCGGGCGTGGACGTGCAGTACCAGCCGGTGCGGGTGGGCGTCACGCGCGACGTGCCGGTCGGCGAGGTGCAGAGCAGCGTCCGCGACGACGGTGCCACCGGCTGAGCGAGCGACCCCGAGCGGCGGGACAGCACCACCCGCTGAGCGAGCAACCCGGAGCGACCCCGAGCGGCGCGGCGGCACCGACCCCGAGCGGCGCGGCGGCACCGGCGCCGGGCGGGGCGGCACAGGGACGGGGACGGGGACGGGGACGGGGACGGGTCAGGCGATGACGGCGGCCAGGGGAGCCAGCTCGGGCACCTCGGCCGCCTCCGCCAGCACCTCCTTCAGCACCGTGTCGTGCGTGGGCCCGGCCGCGGCGAGAAGCTCCCGCCCCTCCGGGGTCACCTCGGAGTAGATGCCGCGCCGGTCGTCCTCGCACAGGTAGCGGCGGAGCAGGCCGCGGTTCTCCAGCCGGGTGACGAGCCTGGTGGTGGCGCTCTGGCTGAGCACGACCGCGCGGGCGAGCTGCTGCATGCGCATGTGCCAGCCGTCCTGCCTGGCCAGCACGTCGAGCACGGTGTATTCGCTCACACTCAGCTCGTGCTCCTTCTGCAGGGCCTTCTCCAGCCGGTCCTCGATCCGCGCGTGCAGCGCGGCGAGCCGGCGCCAGCCCTGGGCGCGGGCCTCGGCGGCGTCGTCGGGCAGCGGCATGTGACACCTCCCAGGCATCGTTGTATGGTGAGTTAGTCGGCGTGTGCAAATAATGTCCACGCTTACTAACGTCGTCTGAGGAGTATTCTATGCCTCTCGCTCTGTTCGCCCTCGCGATCAGCGCCTTCGGCATCGGGACCACGGAGTTCATCATCAACGGGCTGCTGCCCGAGCTGGCGGCGGACTTCGGCGTGACCATCCCGACCGCCGGTCTGCTGGTCTCGGGGTACGCGCTCGGCGTGGCCGTCGGCGGCCCGCCGCTGACCATGCTCGGCGGCCGGCTGCCCCGCAAGACCATGCTGCTGGCGCTGATGGTGCTGTTCATCGCCGGCAACCTGCTCTCCGCGCTCGCGCCCTCGTACGGCGTGCTCATGGTGGGCCGGGTGCTGGCCGCCTTCGCGCACGGCGCCTACTTCGGCGTCGGCTCCGTGGTGGCCGCCGATCTCGTCGCGCCGCAGAAGCGGGCCAGCGCCATCGCGCTCATGTTCACCGGCCTGACCCTGGCCAACGTGGCCGGTGTGCCGCTCGGCACCTGGGTCGGCCAGGGCCTCGGCTGGCGGGCCACGTTCTGGCTGGTCGTCGCGATCGGCGTGGTCGGCTTCGCGGGCGTGCTGGTCCTGGTGCCGCGCCGGCCGCGCCCGGAGGGAGGCGTGCTGCGCGAGCTGGCCACGTTCCGCTCCGGTGGGGTGTGGCTGGCGCTGGCGATGACCGTGTTCGGGTTCGCCCCGGTGTTCGCGGTCATCACGTTCGTGGCGCCCATGATGACCGACGTGGGCGGGTTCTCCGCCGGCGCGGTGCCCGTGGTGATGGCGCTGTTCGGCGTCGGGCTCGTCGTGGGCAACCTCCTGGGCGGGCGGCTCGCCGACCGGGCCGTCATGCCGGCCATCTATGGCTCGGTCGGGCTGCTCACGGTGCTGGCCGTCATGATCGCCCTGGTGGCGCGCAACCAGATCGCGTTCATGGTGGTGATCACGCTGTTCGGCCTGGCGGGGTTCGCCACGGTGCCGCCGCTGCAGACCCGGGTGCTGGACGCCGCGGCGGGCGCGCCCACGCTGGCCTCGGCCGCCAACATCGGCGCCTTCAACGTGGGCAACGCCATCGGCTCGTTCGCGGCCGGCCTCACGATCGAGGCCGGGCTCGGGTACGTGGCCCCCGCCTGGACCGCCGCCCTGCTCGGCGTCGCCGGGCTGGCGGTGGCGGCGCTGGCGGGGCTCCACGCGCTGCGCGTACGGACCCGGGATCAGGCCGGGCGGTTCGCGGACTCGTGCGCGAGCAGCCACTCCTTGACCGGCACGCCGTAGAGGTAGCCGCCGTAGCCGCCGCTGCTGGGCAGCACGCGGTGGCACGGCACGAACGGCGCGATGAGGTTCTGGGAGCAGGCCGAGCCCGCCACCCGGGCCGCCGTCCGCGGCAGGCCCGCCCGCTCGGCCAGCTCGGCGTACGACACCGTGGTGCCCGCCCGCACCTCGCGCAGCGCCTGGTGCAGCCGCTTGCGGGTGGCGCTGCCCGGCTGCTCGACCGGGATCTCGTCCAGCGCGTCGAGGTCGCCGTCGAAGTAGGCGCGCACCGCCTGGCTGACGGGGCCGAGGTCGTCCACGACCTTCATGCCCTCGGCCTGGAGCTCGGGTGTGAGCCGGGCCAGCATCTCGCCGGGCTCGCCGGTGAAGCCGGCCGCGATCAGCACGCCCTGCCGTACGAGCAGGGAGAGGGAGCCGATCGGCGTGGACAGGACCTGTGCTTCGATCATGATGAACTCCAGAGGTGCAGGGCGGCGTAGGCCCGCCAGGGCCGCCACCGCTCGATGTGGTCGTGCGGGATGCCCAGGGCGGCCATGCGCTTGGTGAGCACCAGGTCGCCGGTGGGCCAGGCGTCGGGGTCCCGCAGCGCGCGCAGCGCGATGTAGCTGGCGGTCCACGGGCCGATGCCCGGGACGTCGAGCAGGGTCTGGACGGCCTCGGCGGGCTCCTGGCCGCCGTCCAGGTCGAGCGAGCCGTCCGCCACGCGGGTGGCCAGCTCCTTGAGGGTGACGACGCGGCGCCCGGTCAGGCCCAGCCCCTGCAGGTCGGCCTCCAGCAGCTCCCCGGCCGAGGGGAACAGCAGGCCGGGCGCGTCGGGGCTCTCGCCCCCCGCCGGGCGGCCGGCGCGGGTGACGATGCGTCCGAGCAGCGTACGGGCGCCCGCGACGGAGATCTGCTGCCCCACCACGGCCCGCACCGCCAGCTCGAACCCGTCGAACGCCCCCGGCACCCGCAGCCCCGGCCGCCCCTCCACCAGGGGACGCAGCGAGGTCTGCCCGAGCGCGTCGGCGATCGCGCCGGGATCGGCGTCGAGGTCGAGCAGGCGGCGGCAGCGGGCGACGATCCGGGCGAGCTGCCGCGTGTCGTCCACCGCCACGTCCAGGGCGATGTGCCCGGGTCGCGGAGTGAGCGTGATGACGCCGCCGGGCACGGCCCTGCTGTAGGAGCCGGCTGTGACCGTCTCCAGGCCCGGGATCGCGCGCGCGGTCAGGAACGCGAAGACGCCTTCCACGTCGTACGGCTCGCGCCGGTGCAGCCGCAGCCGCAGCGGCGACCCGACCAGCGACGCCCGCGCGCCGTCGCCCCGCGCCTCGGAGCCTCGCGCTTCGGAGCTTCGCGCTTCGGAGCTTCGCGCTTCGGAGCTTCGCGCCTCGGAGCTTCGCGCCTCGGGGCCTCGCGCCTCGGGGCTTCGTGCTTCGGGGCGTCGCGCTCTGGAGCTTCGCACGTCCGAGCCGCGCGCGTCGGCGGCGCTCCGGGCGGGGCCGCCGGCCGTGGCGCGCAGCTCGCTGGGCGTGAACCCGTACGTCTCGCGCATGGCCGCGTTGAACTGCCGCACGCTGCCGAACCCGGAGGCGAACGCCACGTCCGTGACCGGCAGGCCGGTCTCGGTCAGGAGCTGCTTGGCCAGCAGCAGCCGCTTGGTCCTGGCCACGGCCAGCGGCCCGACGCCCAGCTCGGTGACGAACAGCCGGTGCAGGTGGCGCTCGGTGATGTGCAGCCGCGCGGCCAGCCCGGCCACGCCCCGCTCGTCGGCCGCGCCGTCGTCGATCAGGCGCAGCGCCCGGCCGACGAGGTCGCCCCGCACGTCCCAGCCGGGGTCGCCCGGGGACAGCTCGGGCCGGCACCGCTTGCACGGCCGGAAGCCGGCGGCCTCCGCCGAGGCGGCGTGCCGGTAGAAGCGCACGTTCCTGGACGCGGGGGTGCGCGCCGGGCAGATCGGCCGGCAGTAGATGCGCGTGGTCGTCACCGCCGTGTAGAAACGCCCGTCGAAGCGGGCGTCCCGGGCGGAGACCGCCCGGTAACAGGAGTCGAAGTCGAGCTCGAGTGGTGACATGCCTACGACGTTATGCGCCGGCGCCGACAGGCGGCTGGCGGAAATCGGACCTCAGCGTGAAAGCGCAGGTCGGCAGGTCGTACGGGATGACTGGCGGAAATCGGACCCGACCGGAGGGTGAGATCAACTCCGGCGGCCGGGCCTCAACGCTGGTGGCGCAGCGGCGAGAGGACGACCGGCAGCCAGCTCGACGCCATGATCACCGCTCCCGTCCAGAGCGCCGCCCGCACCCCCCACACCTCGCCCAGCACCCCGGCGAGCAGCCCGCCGACGCCGACCGCGCCGGTGAGGACGAGGCGCAGCGTGGCGTTCACCCGGCCGAGCATGCCGTCGGGAGTCATCCGCTGCCGCACGCTGACCAGCAGCACGTTGTTGACCCCTGTGCGGAACGCCAGCACGAACCACGCTCCCGCCGCGGCCCACAGCCACGGGCCGCGGTCCAGGAACGGGATCACCAGCGCGGCCGGCGCGGCGGCGAGGCTGACGAGCAGCGTCGCCCGCCCGGGGCCGAGGCGGCGGCCGAACAGGTGCGCCGAGAACGACCCGGCCAGCGCGCCCAGGCCGCCCGTCGCGAGGTAGGCCCCGAGCACCCACTCCGGATAGCCGAGCTGTCGGACCAGGAGGACGGGCAGCAGCACCGAGCACAGGGGGAAGGCGAGGTTCGCCATCGCCCCCATCACCGACATGCCGACGAGCACCGGGTTGCCGAGCAGGAAGCGCACGCCTTCGGCGATCTGCCGGCCCACGCCCTCCGCGGGGGCGGCCCGGCCGGACGGCGGTTCGGGGACGTGGCGCAGCCAGGCGGCCGACCACAGGTGGCTCAAGGCGTCCAGCAGCAGCGCCACCGGCGCGCCCACGGCCTGCGCCAGGATCCCGCCCACGCTCTTGCCGGTGACGTCCATGCCGGCCGAGGTGCCGACGAGCAGCGCGTTGGCCGCCGTCAGCCGGTCACGCCCGACCAGGGCCGGCAGCACGCTCAGAGCAGCCAGGTCGAACACCAGCGTCCCGGCCCCCACGAGCATCGCCACCGCGTAGAGCTGGCCCATGCCGAGCCATCCCGCCCACCAGGCGACCGGCACGGACAGCAGCACGGCCGCCCGCGCCAGGTCCATGACGACCATGAGGCGCCGCCGCCGGGCGCGGTCCACCCAGACGCCGGCGGGCAGCCCGAGCACCAGCACCGTGAGCGTGCCGAGCGCGCTGAGCAGCCCCACCTCGCCCGGGCCGGCGCCGAGCGCGGTGACCGCCAGCAGGGGGAGGGCGACCTGGCTGATCTGGCTGCCGAGCCCGCTGACCGCGCCGGCGGTGTAGAGGTTGCGGAAGCCGCGCTGCCGCAGTAACGGCGTCTCGGCGGACGCGGCGGGGCTGGGAAGAGAGGTAGAGGCCATACAGCCGACGATGCTGAAATGTCGGGGTATAGCGCTATTGATGAAGCGAGGCGTTCATCCAATGCCCCTCACGCTGTCCTTCACCGCCCAGGACATGGCCAACATCCGCTTCGCCGTCTCGCCCATCGGCGAGGTCGTGGCCAGCGTGCGCGTGGTCAAGAACCCCGCCGCGCACACCGCGCTGCGCCCCTGGGCCGAGCAGGTGCGCCGCCGCCTGGCCGGCGTGGACTGGCGGCTGCTGTCCGACCTCGTGCCCGTGCCGACCGTCTCGATCGCCGGGTTCACCTGCACCCCGCCGTCCACCTCGACGCCCGACCTGGAGGTGGAGCTGGCCACGATGCGGGCCGCCGGCGACCGCGTCCGCTCGGACCTCGACAACGTGGGCGGCCCCCGCACCCCCCGCGTCCAGGCCCTCTACGACGACCCGGACAAGGGGCTGGAACGCCTCGCCGAGGAGGTCGCCGCCTACTGGGAGGCGGCCATCGCCCCGTACTGGCCGCGGATCAGGTCGCTGCTCGACGGCGAGGTCCTGCGCCGGGCCAGGCTGCTGGCCGAGGGCGGCGCGGACCGCATGCTGGCCGACCTCGACGACTCGGTCACCTGGCAGGACGGGCGGCTGCACCTGCGGCACCGCCATGTCTCGGGCGTGCGCTCGCTGCGCGGGCTCGGGCTGCTGCTGGTGCCGTGCGTGTTCGCCTGGCCCAGGGTCTTCTCCGTCACGACGCCGCCGTACCAGCCGACGGTCCGCTACCCGCCCCGCGGCGTGGCGACGCTCTGGGAGCGGACCGCCGTGGACGCGCCCGAGGCGCTGGCCGCGGTGCTCGGCCGCACACGGGCGCGGCTGCTGGCCGAGCTCGACCAGCCCGCCTCCACGCAGGACCTCGCCCGGCGCACCGAGCTGACCGAGCCCGGCGTGAGCCGGCATCTCGTCGCGCTGCGCGCCGCGGGCCTGTGCACGGCGCACCGCACCGGCAGATACGTCCTGTACGCGCGCACGGCGGTGGCCGAGGCACTTCTCGCCCACCGCGACTAGAGCGATCGCTGGCACATGCTAAGTTTTGTTGGCATGTGCCGCTGGACGTTGACATGAGCGATCCCGCGCCGACGGGAGACGACCTGGTGCGGGTGCTGGCCACCCTCTCCAACCCGCACCGGATGCGCGTCGTCGCGGCTCTCGCGCGCGGGCGCACCTACGTGAGCCAGCTGGCGCGCCAGCTCGACATCAGCAGGGCACTCCTCCAGGTCCACCTGAAGAAGCTGGAGGCGGCCGGCCTGGTCAGCTCCCAGCTCGAACTGTCGGAAGACGGAAAAGCGATGAAGTTCTACGAGATGAAGCCTTTCTCGATCCATCTGACCCCGGAATCCATCGCGGACGCCGTGGAGACACTGACCGACGAGAAGGGATCGTCCCGGTGAACGAACACGAGTGGCAGGAGGTCATCGGCACCATCGGCATCTTCGTCCTGCTCACCGCCGTGATCATCACGGTGCTCTGCCAGGTGGCCGTCACCTGGCGGGCCAAGGCGCGGCTCGCGCGCGAGAGCGAGTACCGGGCGCTGGCCGAGAGCGCGATCGCGGGGCAGCAGGCCGTCGAACGGCGGCTGGAGGAGATAGGCCGGCACGTCACGGAGCTGAGCAGCCGTACCGACTCGATCGAACGGATCCTCAAAGACGTCGAGTGACCCCGTGGACAACCCTGGGCCGCCGAGCGGCAACTCGGCGGCCCAGGCACGGGGAGACGAACCACCTCGCACCAGGCGAGTTTCCACAGGCACGTTCCACCAAGGACAGGAGAGCAGCCGATGCTGCCCGAAAGCAAATCCGACCCCTCTCCGCCGCCCGGTCCGGGCACGCCCGCGCGGTCCCGGACCCGTCCCGGCGTCGTCGAGACCGTCGCGAACTGGTCGGCCGGCCACCGCGCCCTCGCGATCGGCGGCTGGCTCGCGCTGGTCGCACTCGCGATCCTGGCCGGAGCGCTGACCGGCGGTGATCCGGCGCGCGCCGTCGATCCGGGAGAGGCCGGCCGCGCCCAGCTCATGCTCGACGCGCAGCGGGCGGAGAACTCCGCCCGGGAGAACGTGCTGATCCAGCCGAGCGCGCCGGGCGGCGGCCGGCGGTTCACGGACGACCCGGAGCTGCGTGAGGCCGCCGCGGACCTGGTGAGCCGGCTGCGGCGCACGGGGGCCGCCGTGCGCGACGTCGGCTCGCCGCAGAGCGCGGACGGAGAGCGCTGGATCTCGCGGGACGGCGGCTCGGCGCTGGTCACCTTCGAGGTGACCGGCCCGGACGAACGCTTCGAGGACAACTACGCGGCGGCCGTGCGGGCCGTGGAGGAGGCCGGCGAACGGCATCCGGGCGTGCGGTTCCTGCAGGCCGGCGACCGCAGCCTGTCGGCGGCCGTCAACGAGGGGATCAAGGACGACTTCGGACGGGCGGAGCGGACCTCGCTGCCGCTCACCGTGCTCGTGCTGCTGGGCGTCTTCGGCTCGCTGGTCGCGGCGGGCATCCCGCTGCTGCTGGCGGCGACCGCGCTGGCGGGCGCGTTCGGGCTGCTGCAGGTCGTCAGTCTGTGGGTGCCGTTCAACAGCGCCGCCTCGGCCATCGTGCTGCTGATCGGGATGGCCGTGGGCGTCGACTACTCGCTGTTCTACCTGCGCCGGGTGCGTGAGGAACGGGCCGCGGGCAGAGGGGCGCGCGAGGCGCTGCGGATCACGGCGCACACCTCGGGACATGCCATCGTGGCGTCCGGCGTCACCGTGATGGTGTGCGCCCTGGGGCTCCTGCTGACCGGGGTGGATGTCCTCCAGGGACTCACCATGGGAACGCTGCTGGTCGTCGGCCTGTCCGTGCTCGGCTCCGTGACGGTGCTCCCGGCGCTGCTCGCGGCGCTCGGCGACCGGGTGGACCTGGCCCGCATCCCCTGGCTGGGCCGGCGGCGGATCGCCGCCTCCGAGTCGCGCCTGTGGGGCGGCATCGCGCGGACGGTCGTCCGCCGGCCCGTGGTGACCGGCGTGGCGACGGTCGCGGTCCTGCTCGCCATGGCCCTGCCCGTGCTGGGGATCCGGCTGCAGGACGCGGCGGTGACGGCCAGCCTGCCGCCCGGCGCGTCGGCCGCCGTGGACGCCGCCTCGGCCATGCAGCGCGTGTTCCCGGGCGCGGCGACCGCGGCGCGGGTGGTCGTCACCCGTACGGACGGCAGGCCCGCGGACACCGCCGCGGTGCGCCGGGCGATCGGCGGGCTGCACCGTCAGGCCGCCGCCAGCGGGGGCCTCCTGCGGGAGCCGATCACCGCGGTGCCGGTCGGCCGGGCGATGGTGGTGCGGGTGCCGCTGGCGGGCGCGGTCACGGACCCCGTGGCCGACCGCGCGCTGGCCGCGCTGCGCGAGCGCGCCCTCCCGGCGACGCTCGGCGCGGTGGACGGCGTCGCCTTCGCCGTCGGCGGCAAGACCGCCATGCCGCACGACTTCGCCGAGCAGGTCGACGCGCGGACCCCGGCCGTCTTCGGGTTCGTGCTCGTGCTGGCGTTCGTGCTGCTGACGGTGACGTTCCGGTCATGGGCCGTGTCGCTGATGTCGATCGGGCTCAACCTGCTGTCCATCGGTGCCTCGTACGGGGTGCTCGTCTGGGTCTTCCAGGACGGCCACCTGGAGTCGCTGCTCGGGTTCACCTCGTACGGCGGGGTGGTGAGCTGGCTGCCGATGTTCATGTTCATCGTGCTGTTCGGGCTCAGCATGGACTACCACATCTTCGTGCTCAGCCGGATCAGGGAACGCCGGGCCAACGGCGCCTCCGCCCGGGAGGCGGTGGCCGGGGGCATCGCGGCGAGCGCCGGCGTGGTCAGCGGCGCGGCCCTGATCATGACGGGCGTCTTCACCGTGTTCGTGACCCTGTCCGCCATCGAGTACAAGATGCTGGGGCTCGGCATGGCCCTGGCGATCCTGCTCGACGCCACCGTGGTGCGCGGCGTGCTGCTGCCCGCCGGGATGTCGCTGCTGGGGGAGCGGGCGTGGCCGGGCCCGCTCCCCGGCGCTCACTTCGACGAGACGCCGACCCCCAGGTCGAACTCCCGGTAGACGCGGGCCCAGAACCCGTCGCGCAGCCACACCCTGGCCTCCGGGAAGGGGCGCAGCGAGTGGCCCAGCTCCTTCTCGGCCTCGATCAGCAGCTCCGTGTCGATGACCGTGGGCAGGATCGGCCCGGGCAGCAGGTCGCGGATGTTGTCGCGGCCCCGCGTGAGGATCCACTTCTGCGCCACGTGCTCGCCGACGTCCTCCACCCGCGGCCGGCTGGGCCCCAGCTTGGCGACCTGGCCGGGCTTGACCTGCGGCTTGCTGGGCGCCCGGCCGGCGAACACCTGCGCGGGCGACGGCGCGGCCACCGGCGGGGCGACCGGGACGGGCTGCGGAGCACGGCTGAAAAAGGGCCTCAGGAAATCAGCGGAGATCACTTCGACGGTGTCGGACTCCCACACCAGCCGCTCGGCCTGGTTGGTGCCGTACGGCGGCTCGACGCCCCACAGGTGGATGCGCACGCCGTACGCCTGGGCGGCCTCCACGGCGGGCACCATGTCCTCGTCGCCGGCCAGCAGGATCGTGTCGGTCACCGCGTGGTGGCGGGCCAGCGCCTCCAGGTCGCTCCTGATCTGCGCGTCGACGCCCTTCTGCTGGCCGCGGGCGTTGAGGTTGCCAAGCCGCACCTTCACCCAGGGCAGCTGGGCGATGACCCGCTGGTCGACGGTGGGCACGCGGTCACGGGCGGCGTCATACCAATAGATCCGCAGCAGCTCACCGGAAATGCGGGCCATCGCGTGTTTCTGCAGACTCTGGATCAGCTCGTCCGCGGCCACCCGGTATTCTTTGCGTTCCTTGGCCCCCAGCAGGACTTCACCCGCGGCGGCGTACAGATATCCGACATCCACGAGGACGGCGTACTTGGCCGCCACAGGATGCGGCATGAGGTCTGGGATGGCCATGATGTCCTCCAGGCCGCAGCGTTAGTTGATCGGCCGACTATATACTCCTGCTTTTTTCTAGATAGTCCCAAGTCCCTGGGGAGTTGACACCCGTTTCCTGGGATCTCGCTAGGGCAGGGCGCTCATCCGCCAAGCCGCCTTCCCCGGAGACAGAGGCTTACGCATGCTTCTAGCTGGGTTTCGCCACATTTGTGGAGCGGGGGCGGCGGCCGGTCGCGGGGGCGCCGCGCGGGTGGCCAGAACGGCCACGAGCGCGGCGATCTCCTCGGGCGTGGCGTCGCCCCGGACGATCCTGAGATGCGGCTTCATAGCGGGATGTTCCCATGCTTCTTGGCGGGGAGCGAGGCACGCTTGTTGCGCAGCGCCCGCAGCGCCCGCACCACCTGGGCGCGGGTCTCCGACGGCTTGATCACGGCGTCCACGTAACCGCGCTCGGCCGCGATGTAGGGGTTGGCCAGCGTGTCCTCGTACTCCGTGACCAGCCGGGCCCGCTCGGAGTCGGGGTCCTCGGCCGCCGCCAGCTCGCGCCGGTAGAGGATGTTGACCGCGCCCTGGGCGCCCATCACCGCGATCTGCGCGGTCGGCCAGGCCAGGTTGATGTCCGCGCCGAGGTGCTTGGAGCCCATGACGTCGTACGCGCCGCCGTACGCCTTGCGGGTGATCACTGTGACGAGGGGGACGGTCGCCTCGGCGTAGGCGTAGAGGAGCTTCGCCCCGCGCCGGATGATTCCGTTCCATTCCTGATCTGTACCCGGGAGGAATCCCGGAACATCAACAAATGTCAGGATTGGGATATTGAATGCATCACATGTTCGTATGAAACGGGCAGCCTTCTCGGAAGCGTCGATATCCAGACATCCGGCGAAATGTATGGGCTGGTTGGCCACCACGCCCACCGACTGCCCGTCCAGCCGGCCGTACCCGACCACGACGTTCGGCGCGAACAGCGCCTGGACCTCCAGGAACTCCCCGTCGTCCAGGACGCGCTCGATCACCCCGTGCATGTCGTACGGCTGGTTGGCCGAGTCGGGGATCAGCGTGTCGAGCTCCGGATCGGGCTCCAGGTCGGCCGCCGCCTCGTACACCGGAGCCTCGTCGAGGTTGTTCGAGGGCAGGTAGGACAGCAGCGCCTTGACGTACTCCAGCGCGTCGTCCTCGTCGGCGGCCTGGTAGTGGGCCACGCCCGACTTGGTGTTGTGCGTGTGCGCCCCGCCCAGCTCCTCGAACGTGACCTCCTCGCCCGTCACCGTCTTGATCACGTCCGGGCCGGTGATGAACATCTGCGAGGTCTGGTCCACCATGACGACGAAGTCCGTCAGCGCGGGGGAGTACACGTGGCCGCCTGCCGCGGCGCCCATGATCAGCGAGATCTGCGGGATCACGCCCGAGGCGTGCACGTTGCGCTTGAAGATCTCCGCGTACAGGCCCAGCGCGACCACGCCCTCCTGGATGCGCGCGCCGCCGCCCTCGTTGATGCCGATGATCGGGCAGCCCGTCTTCAGCGCCATGTCCAGCACCTTGACGATCTTCTCGCCGTACACCTCGCCGAGCGAGCCGCCGAACACGGTCACGTCCTGCGAGAACACACAGACCTGGCGCCCGTCCACGGTGCCGTAGCCGGTGATCACGCCGTCGCCGTACGGCCTGCGCCGCTCCAGCCCGAACATCGTCGAGCGGTGCCGCGCGAACTCGTCGAACTCCACGAACGAGCCCTCGTCCAGCAGCGCCAGCACCCGCTCACGGGCCGTCATCTTGCCCCGCGCGTGCTGCTTGTCCACCGCCGCGGCCGAACCGGCGTGCACCGCCTCGTCCAGCCGCCGCTCCAGATCAGCGATCTTCCCCGCCGTGGTGTGGATGTCCGGCAGTTCTGGTATGGCGTCCGCAGTCATGCGCGCAAGGGTAATCCCTCCTCCTAGAGTGGATCCATGACGGACGCGGTTCGCACGCACTCCCTCCTCAAGCGCTACGGACCGCAGGTCGCGGTGGCGGGTGTCGATCTGGTCGTCCCGGCCGGCAGTTTCGCCGGGCTCGTCGGCCCCAACGGCGCCGGCAAGACCACCACCCTCAGCATGGTCACCGGGCTGCTCCGCCCCGACGGCGGACGCGCCGAGGTGGGCGGCCTCGACGTGTGGCGCGACCAGCTCCAGGTCAAGGCGTGCATCGGCGTGCTGCCCGAGGGGCTGCGGCTGTTCGAACGGCTCTCGGGCCGGGAGCTGCTGCTCTACTGCGGCCGGCTGCGCGGCATCCCCCGGGCCGACGTCGAGCGGCGCGCCGGCGAGCTGCTGCGCGTCATGGACCTGGAGGACGCGGCGGGCAAGCTCGTCGTCGACTACTCCACCGGCATGCGCAAGAAGATCGGCCTGGCCGCGGCGCTGCTGCACAACCCGGCCGTGCTCTTCCTCGACGAGCCGTTCGAGGGCGTCGACCCGGTCAGCGCCAGCACGCTCACCGAGGTGCTGCGCCGCTACACCGCCTCCGGATCCACCGTCATCTTCTCCAGCCACGTCATGGACCTGGTCGAGCGGCTGTGCGACTGGGTGTCGGTCATGAGCGGCGGGCGCATCGTGGCCCAGGGCCCGATCGGCGAGGTGCGCGGCGGGCACAGCCTCAACGAGGCGTTCCTGCGGCTGGTCGGCGGCCCGCGCACCGGCGGCGACGCGGGCCTGTCCTGGCTCGGCGCCCAGCCCGCCGGCCCGGCGGCTCCCCGAGGGCCCGCCGTTCAGGAGCCGGTCGTCCCCCAGGAGCCCGCCGTCCGCCAGGAGGAGGCGTGATCGGCACGGCCGCGCTGTTCGCCCAGCTCAAGCTCCGCCTCATCGCCGGGGCCCTGCGCGGCGACCTCCAGCGCAAGCTCGGCTTCGGCTTCACCCTCGTCATGGCCGCCGGCATCGCCGTGCTTGGCTTCGGCCTCCTGACGCTCGTGCGCCTCGCGCCGCGCGACGTCGCCACCGACGTCGTCATCGTGGCCTACACCGCCATCCTGGTGGGCTGGCTGGTGGTGCCGCTGCTCGCGTTCGGGCTCGACGACACCCTCGACCCGGCGCGGCTGGCGCTGTTCCCGCTGCGCACGCGCGACCTCGCGACCGGCCTGCTCGCCGCGTCGGCCACCGGCGCCTGGCCGGTCGCCACGCTGGCCGTCGTCGCCGGCGCGCTGGCCGGCCTGGCAGACGGCCCGGGCGGCGTCCTGGTCGGGCTGGTGGCCGTGCTCCTGCAGTTCGCGCTCTGCCTGGTGCTGTCCCGGCTGGTCACGACCTCGCTGTCGGGCGCGCTGCGCACCCGGCGCGGCCGCGACCTGCTGGCCGTGGCCGCCCTGTTCGTGGTCCTGCTCGCCCAGCTGCCCAACCTGCTGCTCAACGCCAGTCTCGGCGACCCCGCCGCCATGCTGCGCGGCGCGGCGGGCGTCCTGAGGTGGACGCCGCCGGGCCTGCTGGCCCACGCGATGGCCGACGGCGGGCTCGCCGGCCTGGCCGAGGTGGCCGTCGTGGCGCTGCTCGTCGTGCTGGCCGCCTGGCTGTGGATCAAGGCGCTGAACCGGGCGCTGGTCACGCCGGACGCCTCCACCCAGGCCGCCTCCGTACGCGAGGGCGGCGGGCTGGCCGACCGGATCCTGCCCGACGGCCCGCTGGCGGCCGTCGTCGCCAAGGAGCTCAAGTACCTGCGGCGCGAGCCGCGCTTCCGCGTGCTGTGGTTCAGCGCGATCGCCGTGAGCGGCGTGATCGCGTTCTCGCTGAGCTCCAACACCCCCGGCGGGGCCGGCCCGTGGCTGCCCGTCGCGGTCACCTCGATGGCCGCCGTCATGATCGCGCTCCAGTCGGGCAACCTCTTCGGCATCGACGGCCCGTCCCTGTGGATGAACGTCATGGCCATCGGCTCCGAGGAGGGCTTCCGCACCGACCTGGCCGGCCGCCACCTGGCGAGCGCCATCGCCGCGACGCCGCTGCTCGTCGTCGTCGCCGTGGCGGCGTCGCTGTTCACCGGCCATCCCGGGGCGATCGCGCCGGCCGTCCTCGCCGCGTGGGGAGCGCTCGGCGTCGGGCTCGGCGTCGGCGCGGTCACCAGCGTCACCATCCCGTACACGGTGCCCGAGCGCATGAACGCCTTCACCGGCGCCGCGCCCGGGCAGGGCGGCCAGGCGTTCGCCTCCGCCATGGGGGCGTTCGCCGGCATCTTCGCCCTGTCGCTGCCGCTCGCGATCCCGATCGCGCTGGGGCTCGGCTGGCTGTGCGCCGTCGCCCCGGTGTACGGCCTGCTGATCGAGACGCTCGGCCGCCGGCTGGGCGCGACCATCGGGTTCGCCCGCATGCCGGAGCTCGTGGCCGCCGTGTCACGCCCCTCCTGAACCCCCACCTCAGCAGTGGTCTAGTCCATTTGGTGAGACCGGACTACGGCCTCCGACGGCGACTGGATACCCTTCGAGACATGATTGACCAGGGGATCCAGCGTCGCAGCGCCGCCGTCACCGAGATGCCCGACGAGCTGCGGCACGATGTGCGGCTGCTCGGCAAGCTGCTCGGCCAGGTCATCGCCGAGCAAGGTGGCGAGGACCTCCTGGCCGACGTCGAACGCCTGCGCAAGGCGGTCATCGCCGCGCGCCGCGGCGAGGTGTCGGCCGACGAGATCACCGCCATGGTGGAGGCATGGGAGATCGACCGGGCGGTCCAGATCGCCCGCGCGTTCACCTGCTACTTCCATCTGGCCAACCTCGCCGAGGAGCACTACCGCATCCGCACCCTGCGCGAGCGCGACACCGAGGGCGGCGTCCAGCGCGAGTCGCTGGCGCAGGCCGTCCACGAGCTGGGCGCCGACCGCGTCGCCGAGCTGGTGGAGAGCCTGGAGCTGCACCCGGTGCTCACCGCCCACCCGACCGAGGCGCGCAGGCGGGCCGTCGTCACCGCGATCCAGCGGATCAGCGGCCAGCTCACCGAGTACAACGCACCCGGCCGCGGCGCCTCCGAGCGCGCGGAGAGCCGGCGGCGGCTGCTGGAGGAGATCGACCTGCTCTGGCGCACCGCCCACCTGCGGCCGAGCAAGCTCGACCCGCTCGACGAGGTGCGCACCGCCATGGCCGCCTTCGACGAGACGCTGTTCCGCGTCGTGCCCCAGGTCTACCGCTCGCTGGACGCGGCGCTGGCCGACGGCACGGGCACCCGGGCGCCGCTCGCCCGGCCGTTCATCCGCTACGGGAGCTGGATCGGCGGCGACCGCGACGGCAACCCCAACGTCACCGCCAAGGTCACCCGCGAGGCCGTGCAGATCCAGGCCGAGCATGTGCTGACCGCGCTGGAGAACGCCACCACCCGCATCGGCCGCACCCTCACCGCCACCGCGCAGTTCGCGCCGCCCTCGCCCGAGCTGAAGGGCGCCATCGCCGCGGCCGAGGACGCCCATCCGGAGCTGGTCTCCGAGCTGGCCACCCGCTCGCCGCGCGAGCCGCACCGGCAGTGGCTGCTGTTCGTGGCCGCCCGCATCGCCGCCACCCGGCGCCGCGACCTCGACCTCGCCTACCTGTCGCCCGGCGACCTGCTCGCCGACCTGCGGCTGGCCCAGGAGTCGCTGGCCCGCCACGCCGCCCGCCAGGCGTACGGGGAGTTGCAGCACCTCATCTGGCAGGTCGAGACGTTCGGCTTCCACCTGGCCGAGCTGGAGGTGCGCCAGCACTCCCAGGTCCACGCCGCGGCCCTGGAGGAGATCCGGGCCGGCGGCGAGCTGTCGGAGCGCACCGAGGAGGTGCTGTCCACGATCCGGGTGATCGGCTGGATCCAGGAGCGGTTCGGCGTGCGCGCCTGCTCCCGCTACGTGGTCTCCTTCACCCGGGGCGCGCACGACGTCGCCGCGGTCCACGAGCTGGCCGAGCACGCGCTCGGCTCGCGGGCGCCGGTGCTCGACGTGGTGCCGCTGTTCGAGTCGGGCCAGGACCTCGCCAACTCGCCCGACGTGCTGTCCGGCATGCTCGACATCCCGCAGGTGCGCGACCGGCTCGCCGCCAACGGCCGGCGCATGGAGGTCATGCTCGGTTACTCCGACTCCGCCAAGGAGCTCGGCCCCGCCGCCGCCACGCTGCGGCTGTACGAGGCCCAGGAACGGCTGACCGCCTGGGCGGCGGAGCACGACGTGCGGCTGCGCATGTTCCACGGCCGCGGCGGCGCGCTGGGCCGTGGCGGCGGGCCCGCCAACCGCGCCGTGCTCGCCCAGGCGCCCGGCTCGGTCGCGGGCCGGTTCAAGGTCACCGAGCAGGGCGAGGTCATCTTCGCCCGCTACGGCCACATGGCGATCGCCCGGCGGCACATGGAGCAGGTGGCCAACGCCGTGCTGCTCGCCTCCTCGCCCGTGGTCGGCGCCCGCACGGCCGCCGCCGCCGAGCGGTTCCGCCCGCTGGCCGAGCGGGTGGCGACGGCCTCGGAGGCCGCGTACCGGGCGCTCACCGAGGCGCCGGGCTTCCCCGAGTGGTTCGGCCTGGTCAGCCCGCTGGAGGAGCTGGGCTCGCTGCGGCTCGGCTCGCGCCCGGCGCGCCGCGGGCTCGGCGCGCCGCGCTCCCTGGACGACCTGCGCGCCATCCCGTGGGTGTTCGCCTGGGCGCAGACCCGGGTCAACCTGCCCGGCTGGTACGGCCTGGGCACCGGCCTGGCCGCGGTCGGCTCACTGGACGAGCTGCGGGCCGCCTACCAGGAGTGGCCGCTGTTCAACGCCCTGCTCGACAACGCCGAGATGTCGCTGGCCAAGACCGACCGCTCGATCGCCGAGCACTATCTGGAGCTGGGCGGCCGGCCCGACTTCGCCCGCCAGGTGCTGGAGGAGTACGACCTGACGCGGCGCCTGGTGCTGGAGGTGACGGGGCACACGCGGCTGCTGGAGAACCGCAAGGTGCTGTCGCGGGCCGTCCAGCTCCGCGACCCGTACGTGGACGCGCTGTCGCACCTGCAACTGCGCGCGCTGCGCGCCCTGCGCACGGGCGCCCCGTCGGAGCATGAGCGCGAGCGTCTGTCCACGCTCCTCCTGCTCTCGGTCAACGGCGTCGCCGCCGGCCTGCAGAACACCGGCTGAGCCGCGGAGCTTCCGGTGGGCGGTCCATGAGCCGCTCACCGGAAGGGTCTTGTTCACCTGGCGTGCGCACGAGCCGGCGTGCCGGGACGCCAGGACCGGGCGGCGGGTGCCGGGGAGCCCGGGTCTACGACGCCTCGACAGCGCCGGTGGCCGTGGTGTCGCGTGCCCGGCGCTGCGCGCCCAGCACGGAGTCGAGCAGGCCGGGGAACAGCGCGTCGAGGTCCTCTCGCCGCAGGCGTACCAGCCGGGACCGGCCCTGCACCTTCGTCCAGGTCACGCCGGCCTCGCGCAGCACCCGGTAGTGGTGCGACAGCGTCGTCTGGTGCACGTCGATCTCGGCGCCGATCGCGTTGCAGAAGTCCTCGCCCATCTCGTCGAGCCGCAGGACGAGGTCCAGCCGCACCGGATCGGCCAGAGCGCGCAGCACCTCCACCAGCCGGATGGCCTCGGTCGCCGGCTGTGACACCTCACGCATCGCCGCCCCCTGTGTTCCGCACGCCTGCCACGCTACCAACTCATGGATATATGGACAAGCATCCATGTATTGCCTAGGGTTCCCCTCGGCACGTCCGAGGTTCCTCCCGAAAGGTGGCAGCACCCGGTGTTGAGACGACTTCTTCCCCTGGCCCTGGCGACCTTCGCCGTCGGCACCGACAGCTACGTCATCGCGGGCCTGCTCCCGGCCATCGCCACCGACCTGGGGGTCTCCACTCCCGCCGCCGGGCAGTTGGTGACGGTGTTCGCCCTGGTGATGGCCCTGTCGGCACCCGTCATGGGCGCGCTCACCAGTGGACTGGACAGGCGGACCGCGCTGCTGATCGCGTTGGGCGTCTTCGTGGCCGGCAACGCCGTCACCGCCCTGGGCACCGGTTACGCGTTGGTGATGATCGCCCGCATGGTCACCGCGGTCGGGGCCGGAATGATCAACTCCGCCGCCTCCAGCACCGCGGGGGCCATCGCACCCCCCGAACGCCGAGGCAGGGCCCTGGCCTTCGTGATGGGCGGCCTCACGCTGGCGACGGCGTCGGGTCTTCCGCTCGGCACGCTGATCGGCCGTACCGACTGGCACATCACCCTGTGGGCCGTCGCCGGGATCGGCCTCGTCGCCGCCCTCGGGATCGCCGCCGGCCTGCCCAGGGTGACGCTCCCCGCCGCCTCGCTGGGCGACCGGCTGCGCCCGCTCAGGCAGGGCCGGGTCCTGGCGCTGCTGGCCGTCACCATGCTGGTCTTCCTCGGCGCCTACACCCTCTACACCTACATCGGCCCGGCCCTGCGGGACGCGACCGGCGGCTCCGAATCGCTGCTCGCCGTCATCCTGCTGGCGTGGGGAATCGGCGTCCTGGCCGGTAACGTCGTCGCCGGCCGGCTGGTCGACCGGCACGACCCCGCACGCGTGCTGACCGGCCCTCTCGCCGTCGCCGCAGTCGCCCTTGCCCTCACCTCGGTGGCGACCGCCACGCTCGTGTCCACCCTGGCGTGGGCCGCGATCTGGGGCGTGGCCCTCGGCGTCGTCGTCGTGCCCCAGCAGCACCGGCTCATCGCTCTCAGCCCGGCCGCGGCACCGGTTCTGCTCGGCCTCAACTCCTCGGCCATCTACGCCGGGATGGCTCTCGGTGGCGGCCTGGGCGGACTGGTCCAGGAGTGGTTCGCCATCGTTCCCGCCGCGCTGGGGCTGCCGGCCGCCGGTGTCACTGCCTTGGCGCTGCTCCACCACCTGGCAACCGCACGCCGCCGTTCGCCCGCGGCCCCTCCGTCCGGAGGGGCCGCGGGCTCGCTTCCGGCCGCTCCGGGAAGCGGCGGCTACCTCACGTGACGACCCACCGCTCAGCTCAGGCCGGCGAAGAAGGCGTGGACGTCGGAGGTGAGGGCCTCCGTGGCGGTGTGGGCGGTGTAGTGGCCGTGTGCCGGGGCCGGCAGCGTCTTCCACGAGACGATCCCCGCGTGGTCGCGCTCGGCGAAGGCGCGGATCGACTTGAAGTCGCCCTCGGCCATGGCCAGCGCCATCGGCACCGTCGTCGGCTCCTTGGCGGCCTGCTCGCCGCTCTGCTGGGCGCGGGCGTTCTCCCAGTACAGGCGCAGCGCCGAGCCGGCCGTGCCGGTGAACCAGTGGATGGCGGCGTTCAGCAGCACGAAGTCGTCGTCGAGGTCCTCGTCGAAGAGCTGGGCCAGCCAGCCGACCAGGCCGGCGGGCGAGTCGGCGATGGCGTGGGCGAGCGTCTGCGGCTGCTGCGAGTGCAGCACGTTGAAGGCGCCCTTCTCCTTCCAGAACCAGTCGAGCACGGCCAGTCCCTGCTGGTCCTCCTCGCTCAGCCCGGCGAACTCGGCCGGGTCGCCCGACGGGAACGAGAAGATCTGCGTCACGTGCACGCCCACGACGTGGTCCGGGGCGACGCGGGCCAGCTCGGGGGAGATCATGGAGCCGGCGTCGTTGCCGACCGCGCCGTAGCGGTCGTAGCCGAGGCGGGCCATGAGCTCCGCCCACGCGCGGGCGATGCGGACGTTGTCCCAGCCGGTCTCGGTGGTCGGGCCGGAGAAGCCGAAGCCGGGCAGCGACGGGATGACCAGGTGGTGGTGGCGCGACAGCGGCTCGACGGCGTCGAGGTACTCGGCGATCGAGCCGGGCCAGCCGTGGGTGAGGATCAGCGGCAGGGCGTCCGGGTCGGCGGAGCGGACGTGGAGGAAGTGGATCCGCTGGCCGTCGATCTCGGTGGTGAACTGCGGGAAGGCGTTGAGGCGGGCCTCCTGGGCGCGCCAGTCGAAGCCGGTGCGCCAGCGGGTGACGAGCCGCCGCACGCGCTCGACGCCGACGCCCTGGTCGACACCGGGGATCTCGTCGGCGAAGCGGGTCAGCGCGAGGCGGGTCTGCAGGTCATCGAGCTCGGCCTGGGGGATCTCGACGCGGAAGGGGCGGATCTCGGCGCTGATGGCGGTCATGCTGACACCTCTTTGAAAGGAACGGAACGCTTTGTTCTGTCTCCAGAATAGCAGAACGGAATGGTTTGTTCCACTAGTTGAGGGCGACAGGTCAGGGGATGACGTCGGCCACGATCCTGGCGGTGCCCTTCCGGCAGGTGGAGAGCCGGCCGCTGACGTTCGCCTGGGCGGCCGAGTTGCTGGCGCACAGCCACCCGCCCACGGTCGCCACCCCGGCGCTGCCCTGCTTGGGGGTCTGGCTCCGGTAGTACGTACGGAAGGTCCGCAGCGCCTCACCGCAGGCGGCGCGGCCCGCGGAGATCGCGACCGCGGCCATGGGGCCGTCGCCGGGCGGCTGGATCTCACCGCACACGGTGCCGGGCCCGGCCAGTGAGGGCCTGGGGGAGGGCCGCCGCGTCGGCGGCCCGGCCGGGGAGGCGGCCGGCGCCGACGCGGCGGGCGCGGACGGCGCCGACGTGGCGGGCGAGGACGGCGCCGCCTGCGGCTCCGGCCGGTTGGCGCAGCCGGTCAGGCACAGCAGCACGGCAGAGGTACAGGCGACGAGACGGGAACGCACAGCGAGAACTCCACGGATTCGAGGGATGTCAGGCGCGGACGCGCTCGTGCCCCGCGTAGACGTTGCAGCGCTCCCCGCGCAGGAAGCCCACCAACGTCATCCCGAACTCCCGGGCCACGTCCACGGCCAGCGACGACGGCGCGGACACCGCGCACACCACCGGCACCCCGGCCGCCAGCGCCTTCTGCATGATCTCGTAGCTGGCCCGGCCGCTGACCATGAGCACGTGCCGGTCCAGCGGCAGCCGCCCGGCGAGCGCCGCCCAGCCGGTCAGCTTGTCCACGGCGTTGTGCCGCCCCACGTCCTCCCGTACGGCCAGCGCCTCGCCCTCCGGGGTGAACAGGCCGGCCGCGTGCAGCCCGCCCGTCTTGCCGAAGACGCCCTGCGCCGCGCGCAGCCGGTCCGGCAGCCCGTACAGCACCTCGGGCGTCAGCTCCACGTCACCGGACGGCACGGGACGGCAGCGGTCGCGCAGCACGTCCAGGCTGGCCGAACCGCACACGCCGCACGCGCTGGAGGTCAGGAAGTGGCGATCCAGCGCCGGCAGGTCGGGGATCGGGCCGCGCAGCCGCACGGTGACCGTGTTGTAGCGGGCCTCGGGCGGCACGTCCTCGTCGGTGCAGTAGCCGATGGCCGCGATGCGGCCCGGCGTCACCAGGCCCTCCGCGTGCAGGAACCCGGCCGCCAGCTCGAAGTCGTGGCCCGGCGTCCGCATGGTGATCGCGACCGTCCGGCGAGCCCCGTCGAGCGAGGTCAGCCGGATCTCCAGCGGCTCCTCGGTGGCCAGGTCGTCGCGGCGGTCACGGGCGCTCGCGCCGGTCAGCTCCCGGACGCGGACGCGGGCCGTGGGCCCGGGGCGCTCGCTCATGCCCGGCTCACCGTCACCGTCGCGTTGTAGTCGGGGATCCGGGCGTCGGGGGAGCGGCGTGACTCGTCCAGCAGCACGTTGCCCTCGGGCCAGTGGACCTGCAGGTTGCCCGGCACGATCGGCGCGCGCAGCACCCTGCCCCGGTAGGAGCGCTCGCCGGAGCGCAGCTCGACCGGGGTGCCGTCGGGCAGGCCGAGCCGGTCGGCGTCGTAGGCGCTCATCAGCACCGCCTCGCGGGTCGCGCCGTTGAAGCCGTCGATCCGCTCGTGGACCATGCTGTTGAACTGCTTGCCCCGCCGCGTGGCCACCATGAAGGTCCCGTCCGGCCGTTCCAGCGCGGGCAGCGGCACGGCCGAGAACCGCGCGAGCCCGTCGGGCGTCTGGAACCGGCCGTCGGCGAACAGGCGCCGCCCGCCGTACTGGACGTTGTCGCCGAACGCGCCCAGCCCCGCGATGCCCGCGTAGAACGGCACCGCCCGCTCGATCTCCTCGCGGATCGCGGGGGTGCCCGTGAAGCGGACCTTCGGCGCGAGCGCGGGCCGGGCGCGGGCCGCCAGCTCGGTGAAGATCTTCCACTCCGGCCACGCCTCGGCGACCCGCGGCCCCTCCACCTCCGGGGAGAAGATGATGCGGCGCTCGGTGGAGGTCTCCGTCACGCCGCCCGTCATCTCGTAGCGGGTCTGCGCGGGCAGCAGCAGCACGTCGCCCTCGGACGGCACGAGCATCTGCGACGACAGCACGATGTCGACGTGGACGCGCAGGCGCGGCCGGCGCAGCGCCTCGCGGCAGTAGCCGGGGTCGGGCAGCACCTCCAGGAAGTTGCCGCCGCTGGAGACCAGCACGTCCAGCTCGCCGGCGTGGGCCGCGTCGATCATGTCGGTCGCGGTCAGGCCGGGCGTCGAAGGCACCTCGAAGCCCCACAGCTCGGTGAACCGCGCGGCGTTCTCGGGCGTGATCGGCAGCCCGCCCGGCAGGCCGGTGGCGTACGCGCCCATCTCGGCGCCGCCCTGCACCCCGCTGTGCCCCCGGATCGGCATCAGCCCGCAGTGCTCGCGCCCCACGAAACCCCGGGCGAGCGCCAGGTTGACGATGGCGCGCACGTTGTCCTCGCCGAAGGTGTGCTGGGTGACGCCCATCGACCACACCAGCACCGCCGACCTCGCCTCGGCCAGCAGCCGGGCCAGCCGCAGCATCTCCTCGCGCGAGGCGCCCGACAGCGCCTCCAGCTCCTCCCACGACTGCCCGGCGACCGCCTCGCGCGCCCGCTCGAACCCCGTCGTACGGTCGGCCACGAACTTCTCGTCCACCCACCCCCGCTCGACGAGGTGCTTGAGCACCCCGTTGAGGAAGCCGATGTCGCCGCCCACGTTCACGCCGAAGAACTCGTCGGTGACCCGCGTGCCGAACACGGCCGACTCCGCGTTGGAGGGCACCCAGTACCGCTCCATGCCCGGCTCGCGGTAGGCGTTGACCATGGCCACCCGGGTGCCGGCCTTCTTGGCGTGGTAGAGGTACTTCATCGCCACCGGCTGGTTGTTCGACGGGTTGGAGCCGATGAAGACGATCAGGTCGGACCCGATCCAGTCGGTGTAGGAGCAGGTGGTGGCCGCCGCGCCGATCGTCTGCTTGAGCGCCACGGTCGAGGGCGAGTGGCAGATGCGCGCCGCGTTGTCGATGTTGTTGCCGCCGAGCGCCCGCACGGCCTTCTGCGCGGCGTAGTAGTTCTCGTTCGGCACGCCCCGGCTGGTCAGGTACACGCCGAAGCGCGCGTCGCGCAGCCCGGCCGCCGCGACCGTCAGCGCCTCGTCCCACGACAGGCGCGTGAAGCCCGGCTCGCCCGCGCGGCGCAGCATCGGGTACGGCAGGCGTCCCAGCTCGCGCAGCTCCGCGCTGCGCCGCCCGGCCAGCGCCGACACGTCGCGCAGCAGCGAGGCGTCCAGGGCGGGCATCGTGTTGAGCGGCAGGAGGCGGAGCCTGATGTTGCACAGGTGGATCTCGTCCATGGTCCAGTCGCGCATGCCCTTGGTGCCGAGCGCGCAGCCGTCGCACGTGCCCCGGGTCAGGATGCGCCAGGCGTACCTCCTGCGTCCCTTGACCGCGCGGAACGCCTTCAGCAGCTCCAGGTAGTTGTTCGGCTTGCGCAGGCCCAGGCCGAACGGCCGCCAGGACGCCCAGTTGCGTGGATCGAGAAGCTTGCTCACCCCTCCATCTTCTTGCTCCACCTCCGGCGGAGGGAACCCCGGTGGTCAGCGCGGGGTGCCGGGTCGGCGAAGATGGACGGGTGCCGGACTCCCGCTACTCCGATCTCGACCGCCCGCCCCTGTCGCAGGCGGCGCTCAACCGCGCCCTCGTCCGGCCGGGCAGCCTGTGGACGGGCGTCACCGTGGTCGAGAGCACCGGCTCCACCAACGCCGACCTGGCCGACCTGGCCCGGCAGGGAGCCGCCGAGGGCACGGTGCTGGTGGCCGAGGAGCAACTGGCCGGCCGGGGCCGCCTCGGCCGCGCCTGGAGCGCGCCCGCCCGCTCCAGCCTCATCGTGTCGGTGGTGCTGCGGCCGGAGCCGCCGATCACCACGCACGGCTGGCTGCCGCTGCTGTTCGGCGTGGCCGCCGCCTCGGCCGTGCGCCGGCTGGGCGAGGTGGACGTGCGCCTCAAGTGGCCCAACGACCTGCTCATCGGCGACCGCAAGCTGGCCGGGGTGCTGGCCGAGCGGGTGGAGGGCGCCGTGGTCGTCGGCATGGGGCTGAACGTGTCGCTGCGGGCCGACGAGCTGCCGGTGACGACGGCCACGTCGCTGGCCCTGCAGGAGTCCGCCTGCGTCGACCGCGACCCGCTGCTGCGGGCCGTGCTGCGCGAGGTCGAGAGCCACTACGCCGACTGGACCGACGCCGGCGGCGACGCCGACCAGGCCGGGCTGCGCGCCGCCTACCAGGCGTCCAGCGCCACGATCGGGCGTGAGGTGCGGGTCGAGCTGCCCGGCGACCGCTTCCTGACGGGCCGGGCCACGGGCGTCGACGAGAGCGGCCGGCTGGAGCTCGCCGCCGAGGGCGGGAGTCACACGCTCAGCGCCGGGGACGTCGTCCACCTGCGCCCGTCCGCCTAGCGCCGGCGCTCCGGCGCGCGACGGCGTAGCCGCGCGTCCCCTGAGGTGGCACGATTTGCGCATGACCATCCCGGACCACCACCTCACGCAGGGTGAACGCCGCGTCAGGTCCTTCCACCCCCACTGGAAGCGCCTCGTCGGCCCCGTCGCCGCGCTCGTGCTCGTCGCCGCGGCCTCCGGCGCGGCGCTGCTCCTCGTCCCCGGGGGCTGGGAGTACTCCTTCTACGCCAGGATCGCCGTCTGCGCGATCGCGCTCGTCCTGCTGGTCGTCTGGTCGTTCGTCCCGTACCTCCAGTGGAAGAACACCGGCTACGTGCTGACCACGCACCGCTTCACGATCAGCTCCGGGGTGCTCAACAAGTCGACCGACGAGATCCCGATGGCCAAGGTCAACACGGTCAGCTCCGACCAGACGTTCGTCGAGCGGCTGCTCGGCTGCGGCACGCTCACCGTGGAGTCCGCGGGTGACCGGGGGCAGATCGTCCTGCGCGACATCCCGCACATCCAGGAGGTCCGGGCCGACCTGTTCCGGCTCCTGGAGGACGCCACCGACGGCGACATCGACGGCCGTTGACCGCCGACGACAGGCCCGGCGGCACGTCCGCCGAGGACCGGCCGGGCCGGCCGACGGCCGAGGAGATCGGGCTGCTGCTGGCCGGGACGCCCGCCCGCCTCACGCGCACGCAGGTCGCGGACGGCGCCGGCGTGTCCCGGCGGCTGGCCGAGCGGATCTGGCGCGCCCTCGGATTCCCCACGTCCGCCGACGACGCGGTCGCGTTCTCCGAGGCCGACGTGGCCGCCCTGCGGAGGGTGCGGGCGATGCTCGACCGCGGCCTGCTGGACGAGCCCACGGCCATCCGCATGGCCCGCGCCCTGGGCCAGACCACGGCCCGGCTCGCCCAGTGGCAGGCCGAGATCGTCATCGGCCACCTGCTGCCCGCGCAGGGCGAGCCGTCCGACGAGGACCTGGAGCGCGTGCTGGCCACGGCCCGCGAGCTGCTGCCCGACTTCGAGCAGCTCCTCGTGCACGTCTGGCGGGCCCAGCTCGCCGCCGCGGGCACCCGCCTGCTGGCGCTGGCCGACCTGCGGCCCGAGGCCGCGCTGGGCCGCGTGTCGCTGGCCGTGGGCTTCGCCGACCTGGTGGCGTTCACCCGGCGGGCCAGGGAGCTGGACGAGCGGGAGCTGGCCGACCTCGTCGAGGGATTCGAGGCGCGGGCGGCCGACATCGTGGCGGCCCACGGAGCCCGGCTGGTCAAGACCCTCGGCGACGAGGTGCTCTTCACCGCGCCCACCCCGGCGGTGGCCGCCGCGATCGCCCTCGACCTGGCCGCCACGGCCGAGCTGCGCATCGGCCTGGCCTACGGGCCGGTCGTGCCGATGATGGGCGACGTGTACGGCACCACGGTCAACCTGGCCGCCCGGCTGACCGCCGCCGCCCGGCCGGGCACGATCGTCGTGGACTCCGGCATGGCGGAGGGCCTGGCCGCGGCCCTCGCCGAGGGACTGGCGGGCGAGCCGGGCTTCGAGGTGCGCCCCATGCGGCGCCGGAGCCTGCGAGGTCTCGGCATGGTGCGGCCCCATCTCTTGCGACGATCATCCTCCTGACGCAGGATGGCTGCCATGCCGTACGAAGTGCGGGGCGTCATCGCCCGAGGTGAAGGCAGGGAAGTCTCCGTCGAGAACGTGGTCGTGCCCGACCCGGGGCCGGGCGAGGCCGTCGTCGCCGTGCAGGCGTGCGGGGTCTGTCACACCGACCTCCACTATCGCGAGGGCGGCATCAGCGACGACTTCCCGTTCCTGCTCGGCCACGAGGCGGCGGGGGTCGTGGAGGCCGTCGGCGAGGGCGTCACCGGGATCGAGCCGGGCGACTTCGTGATCCTCAACTGGCGGGCCGTGTGCGGCCAGTGCCGGGCCTGCCTGCGCGGCCGGCCGTGGTACTGCTTCGCCACCCACAACGCCGGCCAGAAGATGACGCTGGAGGACGGCACCGAGCTGTCGCCCGCGCTCGGCATCGGCGCGTTCCTCGGCAAAACGCTGGTGGCGGCCGGGCAGTGCACCAAGGTCTCGCCCGAGGCCCCGGCGACCGTCGCCGGCCTGCTGGGCTGCGGCGTCATGGCGGGGCTCGGCGCCGCGCTCAACACCGGCGGCGTCACGCGCGGCGACTCGGTCGCGGTCATCGGCTGCGGCGGCGTCGGCGACGCGGCCGTCCTGGGCGCCCAGCTCGCCGGCGCCTCGACGATCATCGCGATCGACGTGGACGACCGCAAGCTGGCCTGGGCCCGCGACTTCGGCGCCACCCACACGGTCAACTCCCGCGAGAACGACCCGGTCGACGCGGTGCGCGACCTCACCGGCGGGTTCGGGGCCGACGTGGTCATCGACGCGGTGGGCCGGCCCGAGACCTACCGGCAGGCGTTCTACGCCCGCGACCTGGCCGGCACGGTCGTGCTGGTCGGGGTGCCCACCCCGGAGATGACGCTGGAGCTGCCGCTGCTCGACGTCTTCGGCCGCGGCGGGTCGCTGAAGTCGTCCTGGTACGGCGACTGCCTGCCGAGCCGCGACTTCCCCATGCTCATCGACCTCTACCTGCAGGGGCGGCTCCCGCTCGACAAGTTCGTCACCGAGACCATCGGGCTGGACGACGTCGAGGAGTCGTTCGCCAAGATGGGACGCGGCGAGGTGCTGCGATCGGTGGTAGTCCTCTGATGCTGGACAAAGTAGTAACTTCCGGGACCTTCTCGCTCGACGGCGGCACGTGGGACGTCGACAACAACGTCTGGCTGGCCGGTGACGCGCGCGAGGTCGTCGTCATCGACGCCGCCCACGACGCGCGGGCCATCGCCGAGCGCGTCGGCGGGCGCGCCGTCCGGGCCATCGTGTGCACCCACGCGCACAACGACCACATCAACGCCGCGAGGGAGCTGGCCGGCCTGACCGGCGCGCCGATCCGGCTGCACCCGGCCGACCAGGTGCTGTGGGAGCAGGTGTACGGCGACGCGGTGCCGTACGAGCCGCTGGCCGACGGCGAGAAGCTGGAGGCGGGCGGCGTCACGCTGGAGGTGCTGCACACCCCCGGTCACTCCCCGGGAGCGGTCTGCCTGCACGCCCCCGACCTCGGCGTGCTCTTCAGCGGCGACACGCTGTTCAAGGGCGGCCCCGGCGCGACCGGCCGGTCCTACTCGTCGTTCGACACCATCATCGCCTCGATCCGCGACCGGCTGCTCACGCTGCCGCCCGAGACCGTCGTCCACACCGGGCACGGCGAGTCCACCTCGATCCGCGCCGAGGCGCCTCACCTGGAGGAATGGCTGGCCAGAGGACACTGAACCCTTACCTCGATGTGGCGGAGGTAACGTAGGCAAGCCTTACCAAAGTGGGCTACATTTAGGTTTGCCTAACCTACCGGCCCAGAGAGTGAGAGGCTGTCCCCCGCATGTACGTGTGTGTCTGTCGTGCCGTGACCGAGAACGAGGTGCACGACTGCATCGCCGCCGGCGCGCGGACGGCTCGCCAGGTGCGCGACACCACTGGTGCGGGTGGGGACTGTGCCTCTTGTGTCCGGAAAATCTGTGCGATGCTGAAACGGTCTGAGGAACTGACGACCGCATAGCACGAGGGGCCCGTACATGCAGGGCGACAAGCAGATCATCGAGCTGCTCAACGAGCAGCTGACGGCCGAGCTCACCGCCATCAACCAGTACTTCCTGCACGCCAAGATGCAGGAGAACTGGGGCTACACGAAGCTGGCCAAGCACACCCGCGACGAGTCGTTCGAGGAGATGCGGCACGCCGAGCGCCTGACCGACCGCATCCTCTTCCTCGAAGGGCTGCCCAACTACCAGCGGCTCGGCACGCTGCACATCGGGCAGACCGTCGAGGAACAGCTCAAGGCCGACCTGGAGATCGAGCTGTCGGTGGTGCAGCGGCTGCGCCCGGCGATCACGCTCATGCGTGAGAAGGGCGACGTCACCTCGGCCCGCATCTTCGAGGAGATCCTGGCCGACGAGGAGCACCACATCGACTACCTCGAGACCGAGCTGGCGCTCATCCACAGCCTGGGCGAGCAGCTCTACCTCGCCCGCTACACCGAGCCGTCGACCGTCTGACCCGACCCACGACGCGACACGCCGCACGTCACGCCCGCCGGGGCTCCTCCGGCGGGCGTCGTCGTTTCTCGGAGCGGCGAAAGCGATTCCTGGGAACAGCGTGGCGGGATGGAAAGAACAAGACCGTACATTCTTCGCGGTTTTTCATCCGCGACACGCCCGGGTGCGAAACCCGCGCGCCACGCGGCATTTCCGGCCGCCTTGTGATCCGATTCCGCGCGCCGGCCGCCAATCGCGGTAATTTAAGCCCGGCTAACCGATATTTATCAGCGTTTGCCCAGGTCAATGGATAGGTCAACGACAAGTCAAACCGTGCGCTGTGCCCGGGAAACG
This sequence comes from Nonomuraea rhodomycinica, assembly GCF_013363995.1. GTDB lineage: Bacteria > Actinomycetota > Actinomycetes > Streptosporangiales > Streptosporangiaceae > Nonomuraea > Nonomuraea rhodomycinica. The sequence goes on from NZ_JABWGO010000002.1 coordinate 381,222, forward strand.
ATCGCCTAAGGTCCTACGATCGCTTCATGACCTGCGTACTTCTCGCCGAGGATGACACCTCGATTTCCGAGCCGCTCGCGCGCGCTCTTCGCCGTGAGGGCTATCAGGTTGAGGTGAGCCCTGACGGCCCGCAGGCCCTGGAAAGGGCTCTGTCGGGGGGCATCGACCTGATCGTCCTTGACCTCGGTCTGCCAGAAATGGACGGGCTCGAGGTCGCCCGCCGGATCCGTGCCGAAGGGCACGGCACCCCGGTTCTCATACTCACCGCCCGCGTCGACGAGGTCGACACGGTCGTCGGCCTCGACGCCGGCGCCGACGACTACGTCACCAAGCCGTTCCGCCTGGCCGAACTGCTCGCCCGGGTGCGCGCGCTGTTGCGGCGGGGCACGTCCGAGACTCCGGTGGTCCAGGGCGTGCGCATCGACGCCGACTCCCGCCGCGCCTGGATGGGGGAGAAGGAGCTGCATCTGACGACCAAGGAGTTCGACCTGCTGCGCGTGCTGGTCCGCGACGCCGGCAAGGTGGTCACCCGCGAGCAGATCATGCGCGAGGTGTGGGACACCAACTGGTGGGGCTCGACCAAGACGCTCGACATGCACATCTCGTGGCTGCGCCGCAAGCTCGGCGACGACGCGGCGAAGCCCCGCTACATCACCACCGTCCGGGGAGTCGGCTTCCGCTTCGAACGCGAGTAGGCGATGCGCCGCCGCCTGCTCACTTCCACGCTGGTCGTCGCGGTCATCGCGGTCCTGCTGCTGGGGGTCCCCCTGGGCATCGTGGTCAGCCGTCTGATCGTCGACGAGGCGGCCCAGGAGCTCAGGGCGGAGGCGACGCGACTGGTGGGGGAGGTGGAGTACGCCCGCATCCAGGAGACGCCGCTGGACCCTCAGCAGCTCGAACAGAAGTATCCCGGCCGCTACATCCAGATCTACGAACGAGCGAACCCTCCCAAGGCGACCATCGTCGGCAAGGCGTCGCCGCCCGGGCACCAGATGGCCGAGGACGCCCAGTCCGAGAACGGCATCTATGTCCGGGTGAGCCGCGACCGGGACCAGGTCGAGCAGGACGTCCGAGCGCGCCTGCTGCTGATCGTGGCCCTCGCCGTCGCGGCTCTCGCGGTGGCCGTCGGCCTGGCCATCGTGCAGTCGCGCCGGCTGACGCTGCCGCTGCTGGACCTGGCCAAGATCGCTGAACGGCTGGGCTCCGGCGACGCCCGGCCGAGCAGACACCGCTACGGCATACCCGAGCTGGACCAGGTGGCCGAGGTGCTCGACCGCAGCGCCACCCGCATCTCCGACCTGCTCACCCGGGAGCGGGAGTTCGCCACCGACGCCTCCCACCAGCTCCGCACGCCGCTCACTGGGCTGACCATGCGCCTGGAGGAGATCGTCGCCGCCTCCGACCAGCCCGGGGTGGTCCGGGAGGAGGGCGAGGCGGCCATCGTGCAGGCCGAGCGCCTCACGGCCGTCATCGACGAGCTGCTCGCCGCGGCCCGCCGCCAGCGTCACGCGCAGGCCGAGCCGGTCTCCATCGACGAGGTGCTGATCCAGCAGATCACCGAGTGGGAGCCGGTCTTCCGCGGCCTGGACCGCACCCTGCTGCTGGAGGGCACCCGCGGGCTGAAGGCGCTGGCCACCACCGGCGGCTTCGGGCAGGTCATCGCCACCCTGCTGGAGAACTCCCTGCGGCACGGCGGCGGCACCGTCGTCGTCACGACCACGCAGGGCGACAGCTACATCGTCATCGAGGTGGCCGACGAGGGGCCCGGCATCGCCGACGACATCGCGCCCAAGGTCTTCGAGCGGAACGTGAGCGGGGGAGGCGGCACGGGCCTCGGCCTGACGCTGGCCCGCGCGCTGGCCGCGGCCGACGGGGGACGGCTGGAGCTGGTGCGCCGCCGCCCGGCGACGTTCGCGATCTTCCTGCGGCCCGCCGAGGAGGAGAACCGGACGCGGGTGGTGAGCGGACCCGCCTGACTTCGGGAGCCTGCCTGGCTCAGCGGTCCTGGCGGACCTCGGCGTCGGGCAGCTCGGTCGGGATGGGCTCCGTGGCCTCCAGGAACACCCACCGCTTGTACGACCAGTAGCGGAACAGCGTGCCGAGCCCGACGCCGACGAAGTTGGCGACGTTGAGGCTGAACAGGTCGTGCAGGTGCAGGGTGTACTTGGTGAAGCCGATCACCAGCAGGCCGAACAGCAGCGCGATGCCGTTGAGCAGGAAGAACAGGAAGTACTCACGGCCGAGCCCGCTCTGCTCGCGGTGGCGGAAGGTCCAGAACCGGTTGCCCGCGTACGCGAAGGTGGCCGAGATGGTCGTGGCGAGCACCTTGGACGTCAGCGGCCCCTCGAACAGCACGAGGAAGGCGTTGTAGAGGCCCGTGTCGAGGACGAACGCCGCGGCTCCGATGAGCCCGAACTTGGTCAGCTCGTGCAGCAGGGACGAGAACCGCTGGTACAGGACCCTGATGAAATCCACGTCTCCGGCTCGGTCCTTCCCGCTCTGCGTCCTGACTGTCAGGTGTCCGCATATGTGACAGTTGCCCGCAGCCGGGCCTGACCACTCCAGCGTACTGGCGAACCCCCGCGCGCGGTCCCGAGCGGTAAAGATCGGGGCCCCTACCAACAGCCCCACGAATATGGGCTTATGCCCGGACAAATGTGAATCTTGGGTATTACGCTGCGGAGGCAGATCATCGGCGCGTCCCCGCGCGCCGATGTCGGGCTCAGACGGACCGCCGTTCTCACGGCCACGACCCTCGGGACCCCACCGTGCCGTTACGACTGCTCGCGCTGCTCGCCGGCCTCTCCGTGCTGGCGGCGGGATGCGGGGGGACGACGCCCGCCGACGTCGTGGTGGCCGAGCGGGAGCCGCCCACGGCCCCGGCCTCCCCGCCGCCCCGGGTGGACGCGACCACGGCCGAGCCCGCGTTCGGTGTGCTCACCGAGCTCGACGAGGCCTGGGAGCAGCGTGACTGCATCGGCATCGCCGACCTCACCGCGTGGGCGGAGAAGCCGCTGGGCGGCCGTGCCTGCGAGGGCACCCGGAACGGCCGCCCAGCCCTCCACAGCGACCCCGTCTTCTTCCTGCCGGACGAGCCCGGCTGGTTCGCGGCCCTGGCCAGGAAGCCGTCGCCCGCGTACTTCGTGTTCGTCTTCGAGGACGGGCGCTGGCGGCTCGGCGCGGGACCGATCCCCGCCCGCGGCGAGCCCGTCCGGCCCGGCGACGCCGGCGTCACCGCTGACCCGGACCTGGTCACCGAGGCCGCGCTCGTGCCGCAGCGCCACCTCACGTTCCTGACCGACCCCGCCGGCGTCAACGGCGTGCGCTTCCCCGCCGGCGACCCCATGCGCGGCCTGCTGGACGAGATCCTCGCCCGGCCCGCGCAGGTTCGGCCGGACCGGCTGGACATCGACGTCGAGCTGGTCGACGGGCCGGCCCGCGCGGTCGCGCTGTCGGCCGACTCCATGCTGGTCTTCGACGTCGTACGGCTCACCTACCGGCAGCGGCCCCAGGCCGGGAGGACGGCTCTCCGGCACCCCCTGGAGGGCCTGTCGCCGGAGGGGACCGAGTTGGTGGAGCTGGCCAGCGTGCTGAGCGCCACGAAGGGCCTGACGACCGTGGGGACGCGCCGCGGCATCGCCGACTGACCGCCCGCGGGGCCCTGGCGACTCCGGAGCCGGCCCGGCCTCGCCTGCTGCCTGCCTGGTCGGGCCGGGTATGCTCACGACACGTGAGTTCCTACCGCCCCATCGGCCCGGTCGTCGGCATGGTCGGCGCGGGTCAGCTCGCCCGGATGACCCAGCAACCCGCCATCGCGCTCGGAGTCGAGCTGCGGGTGCTGGCCAACGCCCCCGACGAGAGCGCCGCGCGCGTGATCGTCGACACGCGCATCGGCGACTACCGTGACCTGTCCGACCTGCGCGACTTCGCCAAGGGCTGCGACGCCATCACCTTCGACCACGAGCACGTGCCCACCGAGCACATCAGGGCGCTGGCCGCCGACGGCTTCACCGTCCACCCCGGCGCCGACGCGCTCGTCCACGCGCAGGACAAGGCCGTCATGCGCGAGCGGCTGACCGCCATCGGCGCCCCCTGCCCCGCCTGGGCCCGGGTGTCCGGCGTCGAGGACGTCACCCGGTTCGCCGGCGAACACGGCTGGCCCGTGGTGCTGAAGGCGGTCCGGGGCGGCTACGACGGCCGCGGCGTGTGGGTGTGCCGCACGGCCGAGGAGGCCGCCGAGGCGTTCGCCGCCGGCGTGCCGCTGATGGCCGAGGCGTTCGTGCCGTTCGAGCGGGAGCTGGCCGTCCTCGTGGCGCGCTCGCCGCACGGCCAGGGCGTCAGCTACCCCGTCGTCGAGACCGTCCAGCAGGACGGCATCTGCGTCGAGGTGCTCGCCCCCGCGCCCGGCCTCGACCCGGAGCGCGCCGCCCAGGCGCAGAACATCGCGCTGCGCATCGCCCACGAGCTCGACGTGACCGGGCTGCTCGCGGTGGAGCTGTTCGACTCGGGTGCCGGGCTGGTCGTCAACGAGCTGGCCATGCGGCCCCACAACAGCGGCCACTGGACCATCGAGGGCGCCCGGACGTCGCAGTTCGAGCAGCACCTGCGGGCCGTTCTCGACCTGCCGCTCGGCTCGCCCGCCATGGCCGCCCCGGTGGTCGTCATGGCCAACCTGCTCGGCGGCGACGACCCCGACCTGTTCAAGCGGTACGAGCACGTGATGGCGCACGACCCGGGCGTCAAGGTGCACTTCTACGGCAAGCAGGTGCGGCCCGGCCGCAAGATCGGGCACGTGACCGCGCTGGGCGACGACCTCGACGAGGTCCGCGCCCGCGCCCGCCACGCCGCCGTCTACCTGACCACGGGGGAGTACACGTGAGCCGGACTCGCGGGACCGCGTCGACGGCTTCCGGGACCGCGTCGACGGCTCGCGGGACCGTGTCGACGGAGGGAGCGGCGTGAGCGTCGGCATCGTCATGGGCAGCGACTCCGACTGGCCCGTCATGCGGGCGGCGGCCGAGGCCGTGGCCGAGTTCGGCGTGCCGTTCGAGGCCGACGTGGTCTCCGCGCACCGGATGCCGGTCGAGATGATCGACTACGGCCGGCAGGCGGCCGGGCGCGGCCTCAAGGTCATCATCGCCGGGGCGGGCGGCGCGGCCCACCTGCCGGGCATGCTGGCCTCGGTGACGCCGCTGCCGGTCATCGGGGTGCCGGTGCCGCTGAAGTACCTCGACGGGATGGACTCGCTGCTGTCCATCGTCCAGATGCCCGCCGGAGTGCCGGTGGCCACGGTCGCCGTGGGCGGGGCGCGGAACGCCGGGCTGCTGGCCGTGCGCATCCTGGCCGCCGCCGACCCGGAGCTGCGGCGCCGCATGGAGGAGTTCCAGGACCGGCTGAAGGAACAGGCCCACGCCAAGGGCGAACGGCTGCGCGCCGAGGCGTCCACGATGGGCGCCGGGGCCGGCGAGAACTGAGCCGATCGGGGCCTCCGCCGCTTGGTGGAGGCCCCGGTCAGGCTTTGACGGAAGCCATGGTCAGGCTCAGGAGGAAGCCATGGTCACGCTTTGACGGAAGCCATGGCCTGGAAGACGCCGTGACGGCGCCCCGCCGTCATCCGGTCAGCGGCCGTCTCCCTGGAGGCCCCCAGCCCCGTGCGGCGGGTGGCGCCGGCGGGGCTGTGCCGTAACGAGAAAGATCAAGGACGCCCGAGGGCGCGATAATGCCAGCCCGCCGACCGCCACGCCTCGGCGTTGAGCGCGTTGCGGCCGTCCACGATGCGGCGGGTGGCCACGGCGGCGCCCAGCTCCTCCGGGTCCAGCTCCACGAACTCCTGCCACTCCGTCAGCAGCAGCACCACATGGGCGCCGCGCACCGCCTCCAGCGCCGACTCCCCGTAGCTGAGCTCGGGGTGCGCCTTGCGGGCGTTGTCCAGCGCGATCGGGTCGTAGACCGTGACCCGGCCGCCCTGGTGGCCGATCGTGACCGCCACGTCGAGCGCGGGGGAGTCGCGGATGTCGTCGGAGTTCGGCTTGAACGCCGCCCCCAGCACGCCCACCGTGCAGCCGTGGAAGGAGCCGCCCGCCAGCTCGCGCGCGAGGTCCACCATGCGGGCGCGGCGGCGCATGTTGATCGCGTCCACCTCGCGCAGGAACGTCAGCGCCTGGTCGGCGCCCAGCTCACCGGCCCGGGCCATGAACGCCCGGATGTCCTTGGGCAGGCAGCCGCCGCCGAACCCGAGCCCGGCGTTGAGGAACCGGCCACCGATGCGGTCGTCGTACGCCAGCGCCTCGGAGAGCTGCTTGACGTCGGCGTGCGCGGCCTCGCAGACCTCGGCCATCGCGTTGATGAACGAGATCTTGGTGGCGAGGAAGGCGTTGGCCGCGGTCTTGACCAGCTCGGACGTCGCGAAGTCGGTGACCACCATGGGCACCTCGCCCAGCGGCTCGTAGACCTCGCGCAGCACCTTCTCGGCCCGCTCGGAGCGGACGCCGATGACGATGCGGTCGGGCTTGAGGGTGTCCTGGACGGCGAAGCCCTCGCGCAGGAACTCGGGGTTCCAGGCCAGCTCGGCCTGGACCCCGGCGGGGGCGAGGCGGGCGAGCCGGTCGGCCAGGCGGCCGGCGGTCCCGACGGGCACCGTGGACTTGCCGACGACCAGGCACTCCCGGTTCAGCAGCGGGGCGAGGGAGTCGATGGCCGCGTCCATGTAGGAGACGTCGGCGGCGTACTCGCCGCGCTTCTGCGGGGTGCCGACACAGATGAAGTGGACGTCGCCGAACTCGGCGATCTCCTCGTAGGAGGTGGTGAAACGCAGGCGTCCCGAGTCCAGCCCGCGGCGGAGCACGGGTTCGAGCCCCGGTTCGTGGATCGGCAGCTCACCGTTGTTGAGCCGATCGATCTTGTCGGCGTCGATGTCGAGGCCCAGGACGTCGAATCCGAGATCCGCCATGCAGGCCGCATGGGTGATGCCCAGGTATCCGGTCCCGATCACCGTGAGGCGATATGGCACGTGTCGGCTCCTTTCGATGCGCCAGGGCATGTTACCGGCCCGCGTTATCTCGTTCTGTGCCACCTGTGCCATTTCACAAACCGTACCGGCTGGTAACAAACTGGTCGGACGTCCTAGTATCTGAGCATGAGCTTCCCTCTCTACGCGCCCGCCGAAGAGCACGACATGCTCCGGGAGACGGTCCGGGCCCTCGCCGACGAGAAGATCGCCCCGCAGGCCGCCGAGGCCGACGAGACCGGGGAGTTCCCCTGGGACGTCTACAAGGCGCTCGTCGCGGCGGACCTGCACGCCGTCCACGTCCCCGAGCAGTACGGCGGCGCGGGGGCGGACGCGCTCGCCGCGGTCATCGTCATCGAGGAGGTGGCGCGGGCCTGCGCGTCGTCCTCGCTCATCCCGGCCGTCAACAAGCTCGGCACCGTGCCGCTGCTCCTGTCGGCCTCCGAGGACCTCAAGGCCCGCTACCTGGCGCCGGTCGCCCGGGGCGAGGCGATGTTCTCGTACGCGCTGTCGGAGCCCGAGGCAGGCTCGGACGCGGCGTCCATGAAGACCCGCGCCGTCCTCGACGGCGACCACTACGTGCTCAACGGCACCAAGATGTGGATCACCAACGCGGGCGTGTCCGAGTACTACACGGTCATGGCCGTGACCGACCCCTCCGCCGGGGCGCGCGGCATCTCCGCGTTCGTCGTGGAGAAGTCGGACCAGGGCGTCTCCTTCGGCCCGAAGGAGCGCAAGCTCGGCATCAAGGCGTCGCCCACCCGCCAGGTCATCCTGGACGACGTCCGCATCCCCGCCGACCGCATGATCGGCGACCCGGGGACGGGCTTCAAGACCGCCCTCGCCACGCTCGACCACACCCGCGTCACCATCGCCGCCCAGGCCCTCGGCATCGCCCAGGGCGCCCTGGACTTCGCGGTCGGGTACGTGAAGGAGCGCAAGCAGTTCGGCAAGCCGGTGGCGGACTTCCAGGGCGTGCAGTTCATGCTCGCGGACATGGCCATGAAGCTGGAGGCGGCCCGGCAGCTCACCTACCACGCGGCGGCCAAGTCGGAGCTCGCCATGCACGGGCAGCCGCAGAAGGACCTCACGTTCCTGTCGAGCGCCGCCAAGTGCGCCGCCTCGGACGCCGCCATGGAGATCACCACGGACGCGGTGCAACTGCTGGGCGGGTACGGCTACACCAGGGACTTCCCGGTGGAGCGCATGATGCGCGACGCCAAGATCACCCAGATCTACGAGGGCACCAACCAGATCCAGCGCATGGTGATGGCCCGTCAGCTTCTCAAGTAGGTCCATGACCAGCAGAAACCCGGGGCTGAGCGCGTACGGCCCCGGGTTTCGGTATGTCGGTCGAGCGGATCGGAAGTGCGCTGTTCCGTGATCACTGGGCAAGAGGCCCGTGAGGGTGTCATGATCACAGCCGTGGACATCGACGGCTTCTGGGAGCTGGTGGAGCGCTCGGCCCGCGAGACCGAGAACCGGCAAGCACGAGTGGCATGGCTGAAGGACCAGCTCTGCGGCCTGTCCGCCGAGGAGATCGTGGACTTCGACGTCTGGTTCACGGTGTGCGCCAACCGGGCCTGCTCCTGGGACATGTACGCGGTGTTCTGGACCATCACCGGATTCGGGTCGTCCGATGGCTTCGAATACTTCATGAACTGGCTGATCAGCCTGGGCCGCGATGCCTTCGAGAAGGTCGCCGACTGTCCTGATCGGATCCTTGAGCTGCCGCAAGTACAGCGCCTCTTCGAGTTGTCGAAGAACTTCTCTCACGAGAGGACGACCTGGGGCCGGGATGGCGAGTTCCGCCTGAGGCGGGTCACTCGCATCCGGCGAGAGCTGTGGCCAGGTGAGGACTACCCCAAGTTCGAGCTCCTGCGTTACGTCACCTTCGAGCCCTACAAGCGAGCGACCGGCCTCGAAACGGACGGCTTGGGGGATGCCGTTCGCGCACGAGGCGTCCGCAGCAAGTTTCCCTTTCTGACCTACCACGCGGAGCCTGATGGCGAGGATTGGGATTTCGGTGACGAGGCGGAGTTCGCTCGTCGTCTTCCACGGCTGGCACGGCACTACGGCCTTGGCTGATGCGTCGAGTGTCAGCCGAGATCCTTGGTCTCAATCCTGGTGGCCGAAGGCTGGAAAGCCGGTTATCGATCGTCTGCCTGCATGACGCAGGCGTCCAGCACGATGCCGATCCACGCGGCCGATGCTCACCGAAGACCACCTGCTCCGTCACCGAAAGGATCTTTACTAAGATCGCAACACATGTGATGATCACTCCGTTTTGCCACTTATGTTCGAAAGGCTGGAGTGAACACATCACCAACAGCGTCGGGCTTATCCGGCCGGACGCGCCGTCGCGCTGCCCTGCTCGCGGCTCTGACACTGCCGCTCTCGCTGATGAGCGCACCCGCGATCGCCCAGGGCCCCACGCCACCCCCCACCACCACTCCTCCAAGCACCGCCACGACACCCCCGCCAAGCGCGCATGACTCCCCCACCAGCGAAGCGCTGACGCAGGCGAAGAAGGACAACCGTCGCGTCGAAATCGAGTCGCTACGCTCAGAAAGTGCCACCGTCTACGCCAACCCCGACGGCAAGACCCTCCGGATGGAGCTGCACAGCCAGCCGGTCCGGGTCAAGAACACCGACGGCAAGGGCTTCACCGCGATCGACACCACGCTCGTCGAGCAGGGCGGCGTGATCAAGCCCAAGGCGATCAACGGCACCCTCACGCTGTCTGCCGGGCAGGACAAGACTCTGCTCAAGAGCCGAGCAACAGCAGGCGCCGACACAGCCAAGATCACCACACCCTCGACGTTGCCCAAGCCCACGCTGAAGGGCAACACCGCGCGATATCCGGCCGCCTACGGCAAGGGCCGCGACCTCCTGGTGACCGCGACCGCGACCGGCTTCCGGCAGCAGGTTGTCATCACCGAACGGCCCACCGGCCCGGTCACCTTCACCATGCCGGTGGCACTGCCCGCCGGACTCTCCTTCAGCAAGAACGCTCAAGGCCGGCCCATCATCGTGGGCAAGGACAGCAAGACGCTGACCGAGGTGCGGCCGACGCTCCTGCAGGACGCCACGGCCGCCGACGCCTACGCCCCCATCGACGCGGGCAAGGTCGGCAAGGCCGCCGTCAGCCTCGATGACGACGGCAAGTCGCTGGTGTTCACCCCGGACGCCACATTCCTGGCCGACCCTGCGGTCACCTACCCCGTGACCATGGCGGCCGTGGCAGCCGACTGGTGGGAGAGCCATACCGGCGCAGGCGGCCTGCCCAAACAGGGCTCGGACACCTTCGTCAACGACAAGGATTACCCGGACAGCTGGGACAACTTCCGGCTGGACCGAATTCTCGTCGGCAAGTCCAACAGCGGCACCGTCCGCTGGCGCAGCTACATCAAGTTCCCCGACATGCCCGCCGAGTTCCGCGGCCTCAAGGTCCAGAACGCTGACCTGATCCTGTGGAACCACCTGTCCAGCGACTGCGGGACCTACGTCGGCTCCGGGATCACCACCCGGCGGATCACGTCGGCCTGGGACGAAGCGACCATGACGTGGAACAGCCAGCCGTCGGTCACCTCCACAGGGCAGATCACCGAATATGCCGCCTACAGCCCCAACTGCACCAGTGGGGCCGCGAGCTGGGCAGGTAAAGAATGGGACCTGGTCTACTCGATCGACGAGATCGTTCAGGCGTGGTCGAACGGCGAAGCCAACTACGGTGTCCAACTCACTGCCGGCAGCGAATCGGACAGCACCAACTGGCGCCGCTATCGGACCGACGAAGCAGGCGGCTGCAGGAGCACCCCGCTGGAGGCCTGCAAGGGGCAACTCCATCCACCCATCCTCACCATCGACTTCGAGGCACCCACGCCGCCACGACTGGAGACGGTGGTCACCACCTCACGGGAGCCGCTCACCTCGATTCCTGAATACGAGGAAGCTCTCACCAAGTCCGTCTACGTGCCACAACCCGATGAGCTGATCGAACCGCTGAGCGATGAGCTGATCGCTGCGAATGAAGGGCAGCGGGACGGGGTAGGCACCTTGATCGGAACCGACAAGCTCTCCCCCGCAGTGCCGTATCCCGGCGACAGCGACGACACCACCAATCCCGAGGGTGAGGACACGACGCCGCCACGGGTGCTGGCGACAGAGCCAGCCAGTGGAGCCACCGATGTTTCCCTGGACTCTCGGGTTCGGGTGACGTTCTCTGAGGAGATCTTCGATCCACAGGTCGTGGTGAAGAGCGCGCAAGGCGTCCAGATCCAGGGCACCACCACGCTGGACGACACGAAGAAAATCGCGACTTTCAGTCCCACGCAGCCGCTCCACCCCGGCACGGCGTACACCGTTGAGATCTCAGGAGCGATCGATGCTTCGGAGAACGAGATGGTTCCGTACACCTGGTCCTTCCGCACCATCGACCAGGCGGCCGCCCACTGGACGTTCGACGAGGGCACTGGGGAGATCGCTGCCGACTCGTCCGGCAATGATCACAAAGCATCGCTCAGCGACACGGCGGCGTGGATCACCGGGAAGAGCGGGCACGCGATCTCCAACATGCCGTCTCAGGCGCGGATCGCCGCTTCCAGGGCGGCTGCCCAGCAAGGCAAGGCCGTGGCGGTCGCCGACGAGACGACCGCGACCAGCATCACCTACGCACAGCCCGACGGGAAGACGTTCAAGACCGAGGTCACGACCGGTCCGGTCCGGGCCAGGCAGGGCAGCGGCTGGACGCCGATCGACACCACCCTGGCCGAGCAGGGCGGCAAGCTGCGGCCCAAGACCCTCGCCGAGGGCGCGGTCGTGGAGATCTCCGCCGGTGGCACGGATCCGTTCGTGAAGATGTCCGCTGACGGTAAGTCGTACGCGCTGCGCTGGCCGACGCCGCTGCCCAAGCCGACGGTCAAGGGCAGTGTGGCCACCTACACCGACGCGGCGGGCGTGGGCGCCGATCTGGTGGTGACGGCTTTGCCTGCCGGGTTCCGGCACGAGGTGGTGCTGCGGCAGAGGCCGGCCAAGCCGCTGGAGCTGCGTATCGGCGTCGAAGACGACGGCCTGACCCTGACTCGGGGCAAGGGCGGCCGGCTGCTGTTGAAGGGCAAGGACAAGAAGACTGTCGTTTCGGCGCCGCGCCCGCTCATGTGGGACGGCAGCGCCGAGGGACGGCGCCCGCTGGCCAAGAGCGTCCCGGTCAGCACCGAGGTGACGACACGGGATGGCCGCACCGAGCTGGTGGTCAAGCCCGACCACCACTTCATGGCCGATTCCGCCACCACCTACCCCGTCCGGATTCAGCCGATGGCGGCGTCGACGAGCAGTGAGGACCTCACACTCGCCAGCACCGACACGGTGGACTCACCGGCGTACCCCGACGGCCCTGTCATGATCGCCGGCGTGCAGCAGGGGCAGAAGATGCGCTCGTACCTGCGCTTCCCCACGGGAAGTCTGCAGGGGCAGACAGTGACCGACGCGAAGCTGTCGCTGTACAACATCGTCAGCTCGGCCTGCGGGGCGTCGGTCAGTGACGGCCTTCAGGTCCGCCGGGTGACCGGCGCCTGGAACGCCGACAACCTCTACTGGGCGAACAAGCCTGCGGCGACCACCGAGGACGCGCAGATCAACAAGGCCGGCTACGACCAGTCATGCGCCGAGGGTGCCAAACACCTGGGGTGGAACGTCACCGCCATCGCCCAGGACTGGGCAGCAGGAGCCGCCGACCACGGTCTGGTGGTGCAGTCACCCACCGAGGGAACCACGACCAACTGGCGCTACCTCACAGCATCCGAAGACACCGACTTCAACCAGCCGCCCACGCTGACCATCACCACCAGCGGACCCGCCTCGCAGCCGGTCGTCTCCAACCTGGCCATCACGCCGGCGCAGAGCGTGAACGGCGTCACCGTCACCACCTCATTCACCCCGCAGCTTGCCGCGACCGTCGCCGACACCGCGAGCGGACGTCTCACCGGCGAGTTCGAGGTCGAGCACGATCCGGGCGCGACCGGGCAGGGCACCGGCCAGATCTGGGCCGGAGCCTCCGCGGTGGTCACTTCCGGCGGCCAGGCCACGGTGAGCGTCCCCACCGGGAGACTGGCCGACGGTTGGAAGATCCGCTGGCGGGCCCGCGCGGCCAACGCCACCGCAGCGACCACCTCGGCCTGGTCGGCCTGGCAGACGGCCACGGTGGACGTGCCGAATCCGACGGTCGGCGCCTTCCAGGTCACCCCCTCCCAGGTGGTGAACGGCGTTACCGTGACCACGAGCCTGACCCCGGCCCTGCGCACCACGGTCACCGACCCGGCCGCCCAGCCGGTACGGGCAGAGTTCGAGGTCGAGCACGATCCGGCCGCGACCGGGCAGGGCACCGGCCAGATCTGGACGGGCGCCGTCGACAACGTCCCCTCCGGTACCCAAGCCTCGGCGACCATTGCCGACGGGAAGCTGACCGACGGGTGGAAGGTGCGCTGGCGGGTGCGGGCGGTGAACCCCGTCACCACGGTGGGCTCGCCATGGTCGGACTGGCAGGCCCTGACCGTGGATGTGCCGGACCAGGTCTCTGAACCGGCCGTGGGCGTGTTGCAGGTCACTCCGTCCACACAGGCGGATGGCACCACCGTCACCCCGACCCGCACCCCGGCTCTGCTGGCGCAGGTCAGCGACCCGGCGAACAAGCCGTTGCGGGCCGAGGCCGAGATCGAGCACGACCCGGCCGCACCCGAAGGCCAGGGATCGGGCCAGATCTGGACCGGCAGCGCCGACAACGTCCCGGCCGGTACCCAGGCGACCATCACGGTCGCGGCGGACAAGCTGGCCGACGGGTGGAAGGTGCGCTGGCGGGCCCGCGCGGTCTCATCCACCGCCGCCTCCGCCTGGTCGGAGTGGCAGTCCTTCACCGTCAGCCTGCCCAAGCCCACCGCCACCGGTCTGACCGTCACCCCGTCGAAGGTGGTGAACGGCGTAACGGTGACCACCGCGCTCACCCCCACGCTGCAGGCCACCCTCACCCACCCCGCCGGCCAGGCGTCGCGCGCCGAGGCCGAGATCGAGCACGACCCGGCCGCGACCGGCCAGGGCACTGGCCAGATCTGGACCGGCGCCACGGACAACGTCGCCTCCGGCACCCAGGTGAGCATGACCGTCCCGGCGGGCAAGCTGGCCGACGGGTGGAAGGTGCGCTGGCGCCTGCGCGCGGTGGCCGGCGACGTCTCCTCGGCCTGGTCGGACTGGCAGCAGATCACCGTCGACGTCACCCAGCCCGGCCAGGAGCCCCTGGCCCAGACCACCGGACCGGTGATCCGCACCGACCAGAGCTTCACCGCCGCCGCCTGGCTGCGCTGGAGCGACAAGGACGGCGACCACTCCGTCCTCGAGCAGAAGGGCACCCACCAGGCGCCCTTCCGCCTTGGCAACACCCCGGACCACGGACTGGTGTTCACCTTCACCAGCGCCGACACCGCCGACGCGACGGTCGAAGGCGTGCTGTCCGGCGTCGAGCCACCGGTGGGCGAGTGGTTCCACGTGGCCGGCGTGTACGACGCGGATACCCGTACAGCGACCTTGTACGTGAACGGCGCACAGGCCGGGACCGCGCAGTTGTCCACTCCCGTCTGGAACGCCCAGGCCTCGCTACGGATCGGCGCGGCGATGGCAGGGAGCATCGACGAGGTCCGCATCTTCCAACGCCCGCTCAGCGCTGATGAGGTCGCCAGTGCGATGGCCTCGGCTCCGACGCCTGTGGCCGAGCCCGCACCGCAGAAGACCACGTCCACCCAGGCCGTGGCCGCGACCGGCGGCTTCGATTACGAGCGCATCAATCTGCAGACATGCCAGGTCAGCGGAAGTGAGACCGGGCATGGCGAGTACGATGCGCGAATCCGTGAGCTGCCGTACAACTCCTGCTGGTCCTCCTACCTTCAAGTGAACGACTACGTGGAGGACGAGTCGAGCGGCAGATGGGTGAAAGCCGGCTGCAAGAGCGTGTTCAAGAATCCGGTTCTCAAATGGGCCTGTAAGCAGCTGGACGAGCCGTTCGATGAAGACATCGCCCTCCGGTTCCGGGCCACGGTGGTCATCCACAGCTATCTCGGGAACGCGACCGGGACCGGTGTGGTGGGTGGATCCGGGACCGGCCTCAAGCCGACGGACATGAAGATGTTCATCCAGCTCGATGATTTCGTGCTCATCGGTGAAGACGGGCGCGTGCTCAAGCCCGGAGACCAGTTGAACGGCCTACCCATCACAACGAGAGTCTATATTCCAGATCCTCTTCACACGGATGAGGGCTGCGCCACCGGTGACGGAGAGAAGAAGAAGGACATCTCTGGCTGGCAATCGAGCCCGTACGATATCTTCAACATTCGAACGACCATCGATGATCCGGGCGTAGTCACCTGCGCGTTCAGCCCTGAGGCTGTGCTCTACACCGACCTCGGGGTGGAGTGGTTGCGCCTGCCCCTCTTCAGCGAGAAGGTCATCGACGTCAAGGGCAAATGGGTCGGCGTCGCGCGCCATGGCGACGACATGCCCGTGGGCTGGAAGCGATGGATGCCCCACTTCCGTTGTGACAGTCTCGCGTTCGGCGCGAGTGACCCGCAGGTCGAGGATCGCGTCGGCGGCTGCATCAACACCAGGTCGAAACGCGTATTCGTCATGTCCACCGGCAGCGGGGCGGAATTCCCGGAGACGGCCCAGCACATCAAGGACGCTCTCAACCCCGCGACGAACAAGAGTACCTACCCGCCCAAACGCGCAGGGGAGTACGAGGTCCCGAATCCGCCGATCAGGGCTGTCCTCGGCACGGAGCAGCCCAAGCGCATCCCGGGGAACTGGGCGGCTCCTGTGGGGAGCGATGCAGGCGAACCGCTGCACAGGACCACCGACAAGATCAGGATCAACTCGAACAATCGCGTCTTTGCGCAACGCGCGTTCATCTCTGAGCCAGGCACGGCGAATGAGAAGGAATGGCCGGACAACTACGGAAGCAACTACTGCAAGTACTACCAGTGGGAAAAGTATGTCGCCCAGGCCAGATTCAAGGATCTGAACTGCGACGAATATCCATTCAAGTCCACGCTGGAAGGGGCTGCGAGCACCGACTGGGACTTCTCGATTCGCGCGATCAAGGCGAAGGACAACCAGGACCAGGGCAATGCCCTGGGTAGATTCTACGCCGACTTCAGGGTCGGCAATGAGAACTCTTTCTGGGTGATGATCGACTAGGGGTCGACGCAGTGCTGGGGGCCGGATTCGAGGCCGGCGTCGAATCCGGCATCCAGGGTTGAACCTCTCCGCGCAACCCTTGATCGGCCGCTGCCGATCAAGGGTTGCCTTCGCTCCAGCGAGTGCGGATCACGTGAAAGGCAGGCCATGTCGTAACGAAGAAAGGGACGTCAATGGGCGTATCGCATTCTCAGCTCGTCCATCGCGAGGTCCCAGAAGGACCTGTAACGGTTGGCCCCTGGCAGCCCTGGCGCGAGATACCAGGCTTCCCACTCGCCTTCAGCGGTGCTGACGTGGGGATTGAGGAGAGCGACTCCGTCAGCCCAATATCCGACCAAAAGAGTGTCTCGCACATACTCCCCTCTGTAATGGATGGAGTCCTGCTCCGGTCCGTAGACGAAGTAACGCTCGTCGGGCACGCTCCAGGAGTTCTCCCGCTTGGGTGCTGACCAGCTCTCGGCGACCGGGGGATCGACATCGCGAAGCCAGCCGACTTCTTCGACACGCAGGAGACAGCAGTCATCGTCGCTGCCCCACCCGTTGGCGAACAGGAGAAACTGCCGGTAACTTGGCGGCAACTCCGTGGCCAGCCGCTCTTCAAGCTGGAGGATCTCTGCCTCGGTAGCCGGGGGATACAGATCGCCGAGTGGACTGACCGCCGGATGACCAGAATTCTCGCTCACCGGAGGCCTTGCAGGGAAGTATTCAGACCATGCGTACTTGGCGCTCATGGAAGGAAAATATCCCGCTTCGAGTGGGTACTGCATGTCAGGCATGGCTCGCTGGATGCTTGGCGTCCCCGCAGCTCACCCAGCACACCGGACCCTGGGAGCACAGCTCTCCTAAGCGCGATGCCGGTTGGCTGATGTGGTGATGATCGCCTGCTTCGTGCACACCGTTCGTGGTCGGCCGATCGCCGCCAGGCCCCTCCTTTGTCCGGCTCTGCCATCGGGCGACCAAGGGCTGAGGCGAAAGCCGTGCCGGCGGGAGCATCCCCGCGCTGACCGATCTTGCTGACGCAGCTGCGCCGCGGCTTGGTGATCACTGCTCGGTGTCGGAGTTGAGCCAGGAGGCGGTCGGGTTCGGTCACGTTCGAGTCGGCGCCCGGAGAACGCGAGCGGGGCTCCCGGTAACTGAGGTGTTGTCTAAGATCGCATCCGTGACGAGGACCACGCCGCCGCGCCCGCTCGATGTCGAGGCGTTGTTCCCGGAGTTGGCCGCCTACCGCGGCACGACTACCCGGCTGCACCCGCGTCCGGGCAGCCCCGACGTGTCCTCCAGCTCCGTGGGCGGGCCGCTTCTGTGGCCGGCGGACGAGCCATGGCCGGTGTGCACGGAACCGCACCGGCGCGGGGTCGGCCGGCGCCCCGCCGACATCCATCGGGAGCGACAGATCCTCGCGGCAGCCTGGGCCCGCGATGCGAATCCCGGTCCCACGACGGAGGAGCGGGCACTCCTGGAGGAGCGGGCGCGGAAGCATCGCGTCGCGGGGGTGGCCGACACCGATCCGCTGCCGATGATCGGGGTCGCCCAGCTGTACCGGCGGGACGTTCCCGACCTGCTGGCGGGCCCGGACGGGTGCGACCTGCTCCAGGTGTTCTGGTGCCCGTTCGACCTGCACGGAGGGACCGGCTACGGCATGTCGATCGACCTCCGTTGGCGCCGGTCCTCCGAGGTGGTGGAGGTCCTGGCCGCGCCGCCTCGACCAGCGGTCGTCGGCTTCGAGGGGTACGTACCGGAGCCTTGCGTGCTGCACCCGGAACAAGTGGCCACCTACCCGTTCGCCGGTTTGCTGCCCGAGGACCTGCGCGCCCGGATCGACGCCTGGGAGGAAGCCCTCGAGGAGGAGGCCGAAGAGTGGGAGAACGACGAGGCCCCCGAGGCGCCCACCTACCAGTTCGACCTGTCCATTCCGCCCGGCTGGCGCGCCGGAGGGTTCGCGTCGTGGCACGTGACCGACCCGTCCCCCATGGATTGCCGGACCTGCGCGGCGCCGATGGACCTGCTGCTGACCATCCACAGCAAGGAGTGGGACGGCGGCAGCGGCAGCTGGAAGCCGATCGAGGAGCAGGATCTGCCCGCGCACCGCTTCGCCACACCGACCGAGGTCGCCGTGGGTAACTGGGGGCAGCTGAACGTCTTCGCCTGCCGCGTTCCCTCGCACCCGCACTCCTGGAGCATCCAGTAGGCCGTGAGGTCTGTGATCCTTGCCGTGTGCTCGATGCAACGCTCGCCTCCGTGGACGTCGGCGGTTGTGCTTCACCTGGGTGGGCCGCTGTCATGGCCGAGAGTCGTCATATCCGTCGGATCGGCAAGCTCCAGCGGACCGGTTTCGCGGCGAGCGCCAGTTCCACGACCAGCTGAGCCGCCCGTCCGCTGAAGCCGGCCTGTTCCATCCCGGTTCTGTGCTCTTCACAGTGTGGATCAAGAAATGCCAGCGTCACGCGGCATGGACGTCGACGACTTATGGGACCTGATCGAGCGCTGCCGCCGTGAAAGCGCGTGTCGCGTGGTTGGAAAGCAGGCTTTCCCGTCGACCGGTCGAGGAAGTCATCGACTATGACGTCTGATGGACGATCATGATCGAACTGCCTGAGGTGCTCCACCGAAGAGCAGCCGGGGTTCGAAGCTCTGGCCTACGCGCACTACGACGCCCACGGTGGGTGATCGGACATGGGCTGGGCGGTCTTGGCGAAGCTGCGGAGGCCCGTGGTGTTTCCGGTGATAGCCCGCTACCTGGACCTATGAAGATCCGATAGTTGCCCCTCCTTGTCGGCGAAGGTCTGCCCGCGGCGACCTGCGCGATCAGGTTGGAAAAGCCTCGGGACGCATTCTGGGTGATCCCAAGCCACTGCGGCCGCACTGGGCCGCAGCGGCCGCAACAGCAATCTTCTCGCATAAGAAAGGTCATCACATGAGTCCTTCCGATGCGACATTTGCTGAGCTTCGTCTAGCGGGCCTGCCGGGGCAGCTGTGCCTCAGCTGGTGTCAGGGCGACGATCTGGAGGAGGTGGCGCGCAGGTTTGGTGCGGACATGTCGAGCGGCGCGTGGGCCACCCCGGACGACATCGAGGACTTGGAAGAGGAACACCCTGGGCAACTGCTCCAGCTCGCTCCTTTGGGCGATTGGGTCATCGCGCTCGAACCAGCCGGTTTCCAAGGGGTGCGCCCAGAGATCATAGGCCCGCTGTCATCCGGTGGGCAGGCGTTCAGCGTCTCCTGGAATATCGAACTGGACAGCTCGGTCTGCTATGCCGCAGACGGAGAGATCAAGACTTCGTTCAACCTGGTGGAGGTCGAGACGCGCTACGGAGCCGACCCGGCGGTGCTGGATCCGGTGCTGCGGGAGGTTGGCCTGCACGGCGGGCTGCCGGTCGAGACACGCAAAGCACGCAGCCTGGCATTGGGCGAAAAGATCAGCGGGCGGCCACTGACGCCGGACTGGCTGCATTCACCGCGCTTCGTCTTCACGATCACGGACCCGCTGCCCGACCTGCCCGTGCTGCCCTCTTACCTCAGCCCTCGGCCCTCCTTTCTCGACGAACCCGAGTTCACGCGCATTCTGTCCGGACCGGCGCCTACGGCGGCTCCGGCGATCGCCAGGATGGTCGTCTCCGCCGCCGCCGGCGTGGCCGCGCTGCAGGGCGAGCTGGCCGAGGAGATCATGGCACTACTCGACCACGGAGAGCGTTACCCGGGCCAGCGCCAAGCCCTTCAGGCGCTCCTGGCCGAGCACAGAGACATGACCTGGCAACAGGCCGGAAGGCTACGTGCCGACGCCACTCCGGGCCGTGCGGACGCAGCGTTGGAGCTTGAAGTGGCCAGCAGTGCCACGCGTGTCCTCATGGCGGCCCTGCTCCCCGACCCGATCGAGGCGGCCCTCGCAGCCGCATCTCAAGGAAAATATCTGCGGCTTCCCCCGGCCGAGCATGAACGCATGGAAGTGCTCTACAAGGTGGGATGTCGCATTGAGTACGATCTGCGGCATTCCTGAGATTTGCCGCGCCCCCGAACCCCGCTCCGTCACCAGTTGGCCATGACCCCCACAACGACGCGGACCATAGGAAGCCGCTCGATCCGTCCCGCGAAACCTGGGTCAGGTCGGGGCGGTCAGTGACCGTGCCTCCGCTCGGGCGATGCGCGCCTTCACGTCGCGGAAGTGCAGCCGCATCGCCTCTCGCGCGGCCTCGGCGTCCCGGGCGCGCAGCGCCGCCACGATCCGGCGGTGGTTGACGACGATCTCCGCGGTCCGCTCCTCCGGGGGCCCGAGCGTCGGCTCCACCTCGTGGTAGACGTCCCAGAACAGGCCGATCAGCTGCAGCACCAGCTCGTTGCCGCACGACTCGTACAGCAGCGCGTGGAACGCCCGATCGGCTTCCCGGTCCCGGTCCATGCCGTTGACCAGGGCGTCCAGCGCGGCGAGCCGGACGGCGCTGGTGCTCCGGGCCACCTGGCCGATCAGTTCGGTCTCCAGGAGTTCGCGGACCTCGACGAGGTCGTGCAGCGCGCGGATCCCGCCGCCCGGACCCGAGCGCACCTGGAAGGCGAGCGACGGGGTCAGCACGTCGAGGGACGCGTGACCGACGAACGTCCCGTGACCGTGCCGGATCTCGACGATGCCCAACGCCTTCAGAGCCCGTACGGCCTCGCGGACGCTGTTCCGGCTCGCTCCGAGCAGGTCCATCAACTGGACCTCGGTCGGCATCGGCGACCCGGGGGCCAGTCCGCGCTCGTGGATCAGGGCGACGATGCGCTCTTGAAGCGACGCGCCGTCACGCGTACGCATGCTGCCTCCAGGCTCGTCGACGACCTCGTGTCAAAACATCCCACCTCTCGGTCCCGTAAGGCCAGGCGAAGCGGGAAAGTTCACATCGACGACATGGAGGAGCCACCGGATGGACGCGGCCCGGTCGCCGCTCCCACGAGACGCCGGGGGCGAGCGTGGCGTGGTCGTCCTGCCGATCGTTCGGAAGGTCGGCGGTTGGGCCGGCCGGCAGGACGTGGGATGTCCTGGGCCGCTCGGTGGGCGGTCACCGGCGGCCGGGCACCGTCACGACGCGGCGACGGCGCTCGCCGGTGTCCGGCGAGCGCCGTCGTGGAAGTGGTTCGTCAGCCGACCTGGTCGAACGGCAGCCGCAGCCCCAGCCGGCCGCCGATCGGGAGGTTCCGCTGGCGGATCAGGTCCAGCTCGGTGCCGGTGAGGGCGCGCCGGTAGACGCGTACCTCGTCCAGCGTCCCGTGGAAGCGGTCCACGCCGTCCATCCGCTGCCCGATGTGGATGCCGCCGACCCCGAACTCCTTGCCGAGGGTCAGCGAACCGGCCGGCGTCGCCGCCGACGAGACCTGCACGCCGTCCACCAGGAGCCGGAGCTCGCCGCGTACCCGCTGGAGCGCCACGAAGTGCCACTGTCCGTCGTTGTACGCGCTCGGCGACTGCACGGTCACGTTGAACCGGTCGACGGACAGGACCGCCCGGATGCGGTTGCTGGCCGGTTCGGCCCGCAGCCACAGCGCCGGCGGGTTGGTGCCCCGGTTCACCCGGTAGAGCCAGAGGATCGCGTGCGCCCCGGTCTTGTCCGAGTACCGGATCCAGGAGGTCAGCGTGAAGTCCTTCGCGCCGAGGTCGATGGAGTCGTCGAACGGCACCTCCACCCGGTCGTCCACCCGGTCCAGGGCCAGCCCGTCGCCGAACCGCCCGTCGGTGGTCTGCGCGCCACCGCGGACGTACGCCTCGTTGTGGTACGGCGAATCGTCCGGGGTCGTCGGGCCGGGCGCCGGGGGTCCGGGGATGCCGGGCGGGGTGCCGTTCGGCGTCTCCAGGTACGCCTCGTTGAAGCGCGCGAACCGGATCTGCTCGTACGGCGTGACGGCGCCGGCCTCGTACATCAGGGCCGCCTCGTCACCGTCCAGGCGCACCATGTCCGAGTACGCCGACGGCCCCCAGTGGAAGACCTTGCCTTCGTTCCAGGTGTCGAAGCTGCGCCCCTCGTCGTGGGACGACCGGATCCCCATCGCCTCCCGGGCGTTCGGGTGCATCGGCGAGGAGAAGAGGAGGCGCTCCTCGCTGAAGCGCAGCAGCGACGCCTGGACGTCGGTCGTCGCCAGTGCCGGCATGGTGCGGAACGGGGCGTCCCACGTCTGGCCGCCGTCGCTGCTGGTCGCGTACGCCCGGCTGCCCTCGTCGGTGCCGCGCTCACGGGCCGAGGCGTAGACGCGCCCGTCGGTGAGCTCGACGACGGTGACCTCCTGGGCGATGACCGTGCCGTCGTCGCGGGACGTCTCGGCGCCGATGTTCCAGGTCGCGCCGCTGTCGTCGCTGTAGAGCAGGTGCGTGCCGTAGACGTGCTTGCCGACCCGGTCCCAGCTCTCGAAGTTCGCCCCGACGACCAGCCGGCCGGCGTGCGGGCCGCGCTTGAGCTGGATGCCGTGCATGGGGCCGGTGGCGTACCAGAAGTTCCACTCCGGACGCTTGCCCTCGGTCATCTCCCTGGCGGGCGACCAGGTCGCCCCGTGGTCGTCGCTGAACTGCACCCAGGGGTCGCGGTCGCAGCCGTTCGGGCACGGCTCCGCGCCGTTGTGGGTGCTCACCAGCACGACGCGGCCGGTGCGCTCGTCGACGATCGGCACCGGGTTGCCATGGGTCGTGCCGTTGCCCTCCGAGACCACCTGGAGGGGGCCCCAGGTTCGCCCGCCGTCGGCGGAGCGGCGCAGCACGAGGTCGATGTCCTCGTCGTCGCCGCAGTCCTTCACCCGTCCCTCGGCGAACGCCAGGAGTGTGCCGTCGGTGGCGCGCACCACCGCGGGGATCCGGAAGCAGGCGTATCCGAAGTCGCCCTGTTTGTAGAGCACCTGCTCGTCCATGAACGGCACGGCGCCGGCGGTCGTGCCGGCCTGGAAGGCGCCGGCTCGCCGCGCGTCTTCGGCTGCCGCGGACGCCGTCGCGGTGAAGGTGCTGACGAGTAAGGCGGCGAGCGCCGTCACGGCGCCCGCACGGCGGCTGCGGGAGCGCCAGGTACGGCGGCTCTCCGGGGGGTGGCCATCGTGCATGTCCTCGCCCTTCCTGACGGGAGGAGATTATGAGCGGACATCCTACGTCCAACGTTGGATGTCGTACAGACGTTGGACGTCTCCTCTCCGACAAGGCGCATGCATAGATGATCTGTATATATTGATCACATGAGGCAGATGCAGGAGCCGACCTTCCTGATCCTGACCGCGCTCGCCGCCGGTCCACAGCACGGGTACGGCGTCATCACCGACGTGGAGCGCATCTCCGACGGACAGGTCCGCCTGCGGGCCGGCACCCTGTACGCGGCGCTCGACCGCCTCCAGGCGGAAGGGCTCATCACGCAGGACCGGGAGGAGATCGTGGACGGCAGGGTGCGGCGCTACTACCGGCTGACCGGCGACGGCGCGACCAGGCTGGCGACCGAGGCCGAGCGGATGCGCAGGCACGCGCGGGCGGCCACCGCGCGCCTGCGCGCCGCCGGTTCGGGAGGCGTGGCGTGAGCCGGCTCGAAGCCCGTTACCGGCGTCTCCTGGCCTGCTACCCGCGCGACCACCGGGCGCTGCACGAGGAGGAGATGATCGGCGTGCTGCTGGCGGGCGCCCGCCCCGGCCAGACCCGCCCGCACCCGGCGGACGTCGCCGACCTGCTGTGGGGGGCGCTGCGCGTGCACGGCCGGCGGGCCTTCGGGCCGGTCTCCGCGTCCGCGTGGCGGGACGGGCCGGCCGTCGCCCTGGCGCTGTGGCCGTTCCTGATCCTGATCAGCACGCTGGCGACCCAGCTGTTGCTGTCGGCCGAGTCCTTGCACAACGTGGGCCTCGCCGCGCTGCGGCGATCGACCGTGGTTCTCTTCGTGGCCGAGGCGGTCGTGGTCGCGGCCCTGCCGGCGCTGGCCGTGCTGCTCGGCCGCCGGTGGATCGCCGTGCTGGGCGTGGTCGCGTTCGCCCTGTACTCGGCCCGGCACCCGTACCTGCTGCATCTGGACGCGCTTTTGTTCCCCGACCACGGGGTCGTCCTGCTGGCGCAGGTGGCGGCGCTGGTGATCGCGTTCCTCCCGGCCGCGCACCGGGCGGTCAGGCTCGTCCCGCGGCGCGCGTTCCTCGCGTGGGGGCCGCCGGCGGTGGCCGGGCTGACGGCGAGCAAGGCCGTCGTGCGGTGGGTGGACGTGCTCGCCCACCAGGACATCGTGGCGTGGAAGCCCGTGCCGTGGCTGGTCGTGGTGGCGCTGGCGGCCGGGCACGCCTGCCGTTCGGCCGTCGGGCGGCGGGCCGCGCTGATCCTGTTCCTGCCCGCGGCGGCCCTCGGCGACCTGGGGGACCTGCCCTTCGTCTCCACGCCCACGGCTCTGGCACAGCTCGGCTGCGCGGCCCTGGCGTTCACCGCCGCGGCCGTCCTGGGCCGTCGCCGGCGCGGTCCAGTGGCTCCGGCCGGCTGACCACCGCGCCACAGGCTGACGCCCCAAGGCGGCGGACGCCTACGCCCCGGGCGGCGGACGACAAAGGTCCTGTCGATCGGTGGCGAGGCCGGACGGAGCTCCTGCCCGCGCCTACCTGGCCCTGCGGGTGTAGACGACGCGGTCGACCAGCCGTTCGGACTGGCCTGGCGGGGTGAAGTACAGCTCGAAGGTGTGCCGGTCGTCGGACCTGATGGTGATCACTGTGCGCATCGGTATCGTCTTTCCGGCGTACTCGGGGCCGAGCACCCCGGGATCGGTGAACTCTCCCGGCAGTGACAGCCGGTTGCTGCCCTTGCTGAGGGCAGGACCGCGGTAGGTCATCGCGGTGGGGGTGACGCTGTCGAACGTCGTCCACTCGTAGCGCCGGTCGATGGTGGAGAAGCCGAGGATGCCCAGCCGGTAGTAGGGATGACCGCCGAGGACTCCTTCGGTCTGCTCTTCCAGGAACCGGCCGCCCGTCTTGGCGATCCATCGCGTCCTGACCGTGATGTCGCGGGAGACGACCGGTCTGCCGTCGCGGCCGAGAATGTAGTTGTACTTGGTGGCTTTCCAGGTGCCGGCCAGCGGGTCGAGCCGGCGGTGGTAGGGCCCGGGCGCAAGCGGGTCGCTGGGCGCGCCCTGGGTCCGGACGGCCGCCGCGGTGACCGGCGCGGTGGCGGTGATCTGCGCCGTACCGGTGACCGGCGCCGTGGCGGCGGCCGGCGTGCCGGTCAGGGCGAGTACGGCCACGGCCGAGATGACGGACAGGGACAGTCTGTTCAGCATGGTTGTCTCCATGGGCTGCGGAAGGCCGGTGGGCGAGGTGGTGTGGCCGCGCCGCCCGTGCTCTCCTTCGCAGGGGCTTCCGACATGAACGATCTTGTGCCGTGGCTGGGCCGGGCACGCGCGCGGCGGTCCGGCCGCCGGCGTACGAGATCGTGACATCGCGGGAAGCGTGCCTGATAGTGTCCCCGTCATCGGCAAGAAGTGCATTTTGCACGCTTCACGGGAGGGTCCCGGCGAGTGGAGCGATCGGCGGACGATCTTCCGCTCCGGTTGGCCAGGGCCATGTTGTGGGCCTCGTTCGGCATCCTCGTCTACATCCGTGCGTTCAGCGCGTTGGACGACGGCGCCGATCTGCTCGGGGTGCTCCTGCCGATGGCGTCGTACCCGCCGCTCGTCGCGCTGTCGCTGTGGTGCTGGCGCCCGTCCGTCCGATACGGGCTCGTCGCCGCCGTGGTGCTGCTCTACTTCCTGCCGTTCCCGTTCGTCGGGGAGTCCTGGGACTGGATGCCGTGGACCGTGGCCGCCGCCGCGCTGTGCGCGCTCCCCATCCGGATCGCCTGGCCGCTGTTCGTCCTCAGCGTGGCCGCGGCCGGCGCGTCGGTCTTCCTCCTCGGCTACGACGCCGTTCCCGGGGAGGAGATCCAGGCCGCCCTCGGGTACATGATCGTCACGGCGGACGACGGTCTCATCGTCTTCGGCCTGTCCAGGCTCGTCATGGCCGTCACGAGACTTCACCAGACCCGCGAGGAACTGGCCCGTACGGCCCTGTCGAGGGAACGGCTGCGGCTGGACGGAGAGCTGCGGCACCTGCTCGGCGGGAAACTCCAGGCGATCGCGTTCCGGATGCGGACGGCAGCCCGGCAGGAGCCCGGCGAGGCGCGGCACACCCTCCGGGAAGGGATCGAGCTCGCGCGGCGCACCATGGCGGAGGTGCGTGCCACGGCCGGCGCCTACCGCGCCGACGCCCCCGAGCCGTTCTCGGCGCCGATCGAGTCGCCGCGGCTGGCGCGACGCGTGCTGCTCGCGGTCCTGGTCATCCAATGCCTGCTCGTCCTGAGGACCCTGGCCTACGTCCGCCCCGGCGACTGGCCGGGCTTCGCCTTCGCCGCCGCCCTGCTCGTCGTCATCGTGATCCTCCAGGTGCTCCCGCAGTCGCGGGCGGTGCTGGTCGCGCAGAGCCTGCTGATCCTGCTGCCCCTGCCCGTCGTCCCCGACGCCTGGGACCGCCTGCTGAGCATCTTCACCGGCAAACTGCTGCTCAACGTACGGCCGCCGCGCTCGTGGGCGATCGTCGGGGTCGTCCTGGGCGGGCACCTGGCCTGGTTCCTGCACCGCATCGACCGCAACTACCTGTTCATCGACGACCTCCCCGCCGCACTGGCCAACTTCGGCGGCCACATCATGATCATGTGGCTGGTGTACTGCCTCGGGCGGCTGAGCGGACTGCTCACCGTGCTGGAGCGGACCCGGCACGAGCTCGCCGAGGCGGCGGTGCGCCGCGAACGCCTGCGGATCGCCGGCGACCTGCACGACATCCTGGGCTACAGCCTGTCGGCGGTCGCCCTCAAGGGCGAGGTCGCCGAACGCCTGCTCGGCAGCGACCCCGCGAGGGCCGAGGCCGAGATCGCCGCCCTCGGGTCACTGGTCGAACGGGCCGTGACGGAGCTCGACTCCATCACCGGCGACCGGGTGCAGCTGCGGTTGAGCAGGGAGATCGACGCCGCCCGCGAGGTGCTGGCGAGCGCCGGGATCACGGCGGCGGTGCGCGTCGAGACAGGACCGCTGCCCGCGGCGGTCGACACCGCGCTGGCCACCGTGCTGCGAGAAGCCGTCACCAACGTCCTGCGCCACAGTCAGGCCCGCACCTGCGAGATCACCGTGTCGGGCACGGCGGGCGGCGTACGGTTACGGCTGGTCAACGACGGCGCCGCCGTACGGGAGGAAGCGGAGCCGCCGGAACGGCGCGGCAGCGGGCTCGACAGCATCGCCGAGCGGACCGGCGGGCAGGTGACGGCAGGACACCGAGCCGGTGACAGGTTCGAGGTGCTCGCCGAGTTCGCGGCACCGGCCGGACCCGGTGGTGCCCGGGAAGGCTTCGGCCCCGTCGCAGGCAGCCGGCTCTCCCTTGGCTGAGATCAGGTCGTTGCTCGCAGGCTGTCGGTTCGAGGGCCGGGAGGGTGAGGGGCCGTGATTCGCGTGCTCGTCGCGGAGGACATGCACATCCTGCGCGAAGCGCTGGTCGAGCTGCTGTCGCTGAACGACGACATCGAGGTCGTGGCGGGGGTCGCCTCCGGTCTGGAGATCGTGCCCGCGGCGCTGGAGTGCCGGCCCGACGTGGCCGTGATCGACATCGATCTGCCGGGGCGGGACGGCGTGGCGGCGGCGGCCGAGCTGCGAAGGGCGCTGCCCGAATGCGCCGTGCTGATCCTGACGGCACTGACCAAGCCGGGTGTCCTGCGCAGGGCGCTGGGCGCCCAGGTCGCGGGCTTCGTCCCGAAGGACATCCGGCCCGCCGAGCTCGCCGCGGCCATCAGGACGGTCGCGGCGGGGGGACGGGCGGTGGACCCCGCGCTGGCGCTGGTCGCGCTCGAGGCGCCCGAGAGCCCGCTGAGCCAGCGCGAGACCGAGGTGCTGCGCATGTCGGCGACGGGCGCGCAGCCCGCCGAGATCGCCGAGCACCTCTTCC
Source organism: Nonomuraea rhodomycinica (assembly GCF_013363995.1). Lineage (GTDB taxonomy): Bacteria > Actinomycetota > Actinomycetes > Streptosporangiales > Streptosporangiaceae > Nonomuraea > Nonomuraea rhodomycinica. The sequence goes on from NZ_JABWGO010000002.1 coordinate 409,378, forward strand.
TGACCTACGGCACAGTGCGCAACTACCTCACCTCGGCGGTGACCAAGCTCGGGGCCCGCAACCGGGTCGACGCCATTCGGATCGCCACCGAGTCCGGCTGGATCTAGCGGCAGCTCCGCGCCCCGCCTCGCGGGCGCCTGTCGAACGCGCTCCACCAGTGATCCTTCCGGTGGGCTCGGTGGGCGTTCAGTGAAGCCTGTTATGGTCGTCCGTATCCCCCAAAACAGTAAAAGTTTCTGCATGGGAGAGTCATGAGGACCGTCAGGAAGATCGCAGTAGCCACCTCCATGGCCGTCGGGGCAGCCGTCCCCCTGGCCGTGATGGCGCCCGCCGCGAACGCCCAGGGAACGGCCTTCATGGCCTACCACGGTGTGAGCGCGGCCGAGCAGAAGGAGCGCTTCGAGACGCTGCGCGCCCAGGGTTACCGGCCCGTGGCCGTGGACGTGTCGGGTGGCGGCCGGTACGCGGCCGTGTGGGTCAAGGACGGCGTCCGGCCCTGGGCGCTGTATCAGGGCATGTCGGCGAAGGGCTATCAGCAGCGCTTCGACCAGGCGTCGAAGAGCGGGATGCAGCCGGTTTCGGTGTCGGCCACCGGGGCCGGTGACGGCGCGCGCTTCGTGGCCGCGTTCGCGAGGACCGGCGCGAAGTTCTTCGCCAAGCACGGGCTGACCGGCGGCCAGCTCGCCGCGGCCAACTCCTCGGCCAAGGGCCGCGGGTACGCGCTCACGTCGGTCGACGCGTACGGCACGGCCGGTGACATCCGGTATGTGGCCGTCTGGACGCAGGACACGCGCGGTGACTGGGAATGCACCACCGGCAAGACGCTCTCCCAGCACGAGGCCGAGTTCAAGTCCCGGACGAAGCGGGGGTATCGGCCGACCGAAATCGCGGTCGCGCCTGACGGCACTTACACGGCCGTGTGGCGCAAGGACGGCCTCAAGTCGTGGGCCCACTACGTCGGGATGAGCGGCTCGGGCTACCAGCAGCGCTTCGACCAGCTCAAGGCCAAGGGGCTGCGCCCGGTGCAGGTGGACGGCGAGGGCGGCCACTACGCCGCCGTCTTCGAGGCCGGCCGGTAGCCGCCCGTCCTCCACGTTCCGGGCGGACCGGCCCGTCGGGTGAGCGCCCGACGGGCCGGTCTCCCGGCCGCCCGGCCCGCGTGCCCCACCCGCGTGCCAGGCCCGCGTGCCGGGCCCGCGCGCCCGGCCGGAGCGCCAGGCGGCCGCGTAAGGCGTGTCACCGGGCGGCCGGCGTCAGGAGGAGGCCGGTGTCACCGGGCGAGGACGTCGATGTTCCCCGACGTGCTCTTCGCCACGATCGTCCGCTCGCTCCGCACGTCCTCGACCTCGGAACGCTCGTCGCCGTACCGGCTCTGCGCGGTCACCCGGTACGCCCCCTTGGGCACCGTCGTCCTGACGTACCCGTGGTCCGACACCACGTCCACCTGCGACGGCGGCATGGCGAACGCCAGCCGCACGGCGCCCGCGCGGGTCCGCACCCGCACGCTCGCCGACTTCAGCCGCTCGCCCTCGACCAGCCCGTGGTCCCCGTTCAGCCGCAGCCGCCCCGACGCCCCGTACGCCTTGATCGGGCCGTGCGACGACACGTCCGCGTCCTGGGCGAGGTCCTGGAGGATCACGCCCTCCTCCGAACCCTCCACGACGAGCCGCACGCCGGGCGGCACCCGGACGTGGTAGCGGGCGCCGCAGTCGCCGAACACCATCGTGCAGTCGGCGCCGAGCCGCAGCACCCCGTCCTTGAGCGACCAGGACGCGTTGCCCTCGCCCGCCGCCTTGCCGCGCACCCAGCGCTCCACCCGCACCGCGCCCGGCTCGCCCGGCAGGATCCGCAGACCGCCCGTCGAGCTCCTGACGGTGAGCTGCCCGCCGGCGTGCGTGAACGCGTGGCTGTCGTGCACCTCCTTCGCGTCCAGCTCGACCCCGCAGCCGCTCGTGACCGTCGCCAGCACGGCCACCGCCGACGCCGCCGCCATCGCCCCCAGAATCCGTCTCATGAGGCGATCGTCGTCCGGCGGCGTCGCTGCGCCATCGGCCGTCCGGCCGAGTGCGGATCCACCGTTCGGCCCCATTTCCGCCGCGACATGCCCGGAGAGTGCCGCGAGATCCCCGGAGGGGTGCCGCGAGATCCCGCGAGGAGTTCAGAGAGCGGAGAGCAGCTCGCGCACGTGGGACAGGGGATCGTCGCCCATCGGCCGCACCGCGACCGTCGTGGTCCCCGCCTCCCACAGCTCCCGCACCCGCGCGGCCGCCTCCTTCGGGGACCCCGCCGCCATGAAGACGTCCTCGGGCGCCACCCCCAGGAACCCGGCCTGGCCCTCCACCGTCCGCCGCATCACCTCGGGCATGTCGTCGCCGACGCACAGGAACGTGAACGCCACCAGCTCGTGGCCGTCCGAGGCGCCGATCTGCCGAAGGATGCCGGGAATGCGGTCGGGCGCCAGGCCCTCGGGGACGATCGTGCCCTGCGCCACGCGGCCCGACAGCGCGAGCGAGCGCGGCTTCACCACGCCGGCCAGCACGGGCGGCGGCTCGGCGGGCGGGTGCACGAGGGAGATCCCGTCCAGGTGAACGGTCCGGCCGCGCAGGGTGACGGTCTCACCGCGCAGCAGCGCCCGCACGGAGGTGATCGTCTCCTCCAGCAGCGTCATCGGCGAGGGTACGGCCGCGCCGACCTGGCGCATCCAGTCCTGGACCCCGTGCCCGATGCCGGCGGCGAGCCGGCCGGGGTGCAGGCGGGCCAGGTTGGCCAGCTCCATCGCCAGCAGCGCCGGGTTGCGCAGCGGGGCCGGGGTGATGCCGATGCCGACCCGGATGCGCTCGGTCACGGCCAGCGCGGTCGCGGCCGAGGACACGGCGCCCGTCCATCCCAGGTCCTCCACGACCCACAGGTCGGCCACACCCAGGCCGTCCAGCTCGCGGGCGAACGGCACCAGCAGCTCCGGCGCCAGGTCGCGGTCGAACATCACTCCGAGCCTCACAGCGGCCTCCCGTGTCACGTCGGTCAGGCGGCACGGCCGTCCGCTGCTCCTGGGTCCGCCCGCCCGCGCGGTGGTCTCCAAGAGCGGGGGAGCGGTGACGCGCGAGGCGGCCGTCCGGCCTCCGAGTATCCAGCACGGGAGACATGTGCGACACAGGGGACATATCCCGCTGGAGATGGACGGCCGGTGCCCTTCCAGGGTGAGGTCGTCGAGGGCGTCCGAACGGCGCCGGGGATGTCACCAGGGGTGCCGGGGGAGGCCCCCAAGGGGTGCCTCCGGCCGCGGGGGCGTTCCCGGAGTCACGGGGGAGGGCCGCCGGTCAGGCCGCCGCGGCCGACAGGGCCGAGCACGCCTCCTCGATCGACGAGGCCGTCTCGAAGTGACGGTCCAGGTTCGTGATCGTGAACAAATGGCTGATCATGCCGTCCGCCAGCACGAGAATCATCCGGCCGCGTGAGTGGTGCACGTGGTTGAACGCGCCCACCAGCACTCCCAGCCCCACCGAGTCGCAGAACGGGACCTCTGTCAGGTCAATGACCACGTTGGCGGAGTCGCTCCTGGCGAGGACGTGGTCGAGCTCGGCCCGCAGGCGCGGGGCTCCGGCCACGTCGAGGTCACCGACGACGCGCACAACCGTACAGGGGTCCTCCCGCCAATACTTGACCACCATGACGGTCCAGTGCCCGAAGTAAGAATACTTATGCCTATTTCTTGCATATGTTCTGAGTTGCCGTTTTCGTAGTCGGCGTGGCGGTTGACGAGGGCTTAGCCCCCGGCGTCTCCAGCGCCGGCTTCTGGATCTTCGGCTGGTCGGTGCCCACGATGACCTCGACGCCCTTGACGTCGGCGGCCTCGCGCAGCTCCGCGCCGGGGATCGCGGCCGCGACGGTGCGGGCGGAGTCCTCGCGGTCGGGGGCGTAGCGGATGACCGTCTTCTTGTAGTCCTTGTCCGTGGTGTTGCCCGGCTGGTCCGGCACCCGGAAGCCGGCCGCCACCAGCGCCTCCTTCGTCCGCGCGCCGAGCCCCGTGACCAGCGTGCCGTTCTTGACCGTGACCGCGATGCGCTCCGGCGGGATCACCTCGCCGGCGGGCTTGCCCGTGGGCTTGGCGGCGGCGGAGGCGGACGGCGAGGCGCCGGCCTTGACGAGGTCCTCGTCGGCGGCGATCCGGCGGAACAGCTCGCGCGCCGCCGCGTCGTCCCACAGCACCGCCGACTCGCCGGTCGGCGCCTTGAAGTCGACGTTCTTCAGCGGTACGTCGGCGAACGCGACGTCGTTCAGCGACACGTCGCGCATCTGCGTGGCGAGCCCGGTCAGCCCGTCGTCGGGATCGACCTTGATGGTGCGCAGCGTCGAGTTGACGAAATCGGCAAGCTTGGCCGGGTTGGTGAGCGTGCCCGCGCTGAGGGCGCGGTTCAGCAGCGCGGAGATCACCTGCTGCTGCCGGTCGATGCGGTCGAGGTCGGACCGGGCCGTGGCGCGGGTGCGGGCGTAGCCGAGCGCCTGGGCTCCGTGCAGCTCGTGGGTGCCGGCGGTGAGCGCGAGCCCCGTCTTGGGGTCGTTGATGGGCACCGGGGTGCAGACCGTGACCCCGCCCAGCGCGTCCACGACGTCGATGAAGCCGAGGACGTTGACCTCGATGTAGCGGTTGATGGACAGCCCGGTCGCCTGCTCCACGGTCTCCTTGGCGAGCTTCGGCCCGCCGAACTGGTACGCGGAGTTGATCTTGTGCTGGCCCTTGCCCGGGATGGTCGTCCAGGTGTCGCGGGGGAGGCTCACCACGGTGATCTTGCTGTGGTCCTCGGACAGGTGGATGACCATCATCGTGTCGGTCCGCTGCCCGACCTCACGGCCCAGCTTGAGCTGGTTCTGCTGCTTGCGGGTGAGGTCGTCGCGCTTGTCCACGCCGACGAGCAGGATGTTCATCGCGCCGCGGGACACCGGCTCGGTCACCCCGGCGTCCACCGTGCCGATCTGCCGGGGGGTCGCCCACACCACGCCGGTGCCGACCAGCACACCGGCGGACAGCAGGCCCGAGATGATCAGGTTGCGCCGGCGAGCCTTCGCGCCGCGGCCCGGCCCGCGCCTGCGACCGGGACCGGGTGCGAGCCTGACGCCGCCGTAGGCGTCGCCGCCCACGTGTACCCCAGCGTCCTCCTCGCCCGGGTCGCGCATCCGTCCCCCTCTTGTTCCGCCGCGAGGATCGGGCCTTCGATTGCCCTCCTCCCCTGCTCGTACAGTAGCGTGAGCCCCGCCATGAAGCAGTTCCCCGACTCGCCGCACGCGCCAGCGGAGACCCGTAGCTGGCCGCCCATCTCCGTCGTCATGCCGGTCCTCAACGAGGAACGGCATCTTCGCGAGGCCGTCGACCAGGTCCTCGCCCAGAGCTACCCCGGCGAGATCGAGGTCGTCCTCGCCGTCGGACCGTCCCAAGACCGCACCCAGGAGGTCGCCGACGCCATCGCGGCGGCCGACCCCAGGGTCGTCGTCGTGCCCAACCCGACGGGCCGCACCCCCAACGCGCTCAACGCCGCCATCGCGGCGTCGCGCAGCGGCATCGTCGCCCGGGTCGACGGGCACGCCATGCTTCCCTCCGACTACCTGCGGGTGGCGGTCGAGACACTGGAGGAGACCGGCGCCGACAACGTGGGCGGCGTCATGGCGGCCGAGGGCGTGACCGCCTTCGAGCAGGCCGTCGCCTGCGCCATGACGTCCAAGATCGGCGTGGGCGCCGCCGCTTTCCACGTGGGCGGCACGGCGGGCCCGGCCGACACCGTCTACCTGGGCGTCTTCCGGCGTTCCGCGCTCGACCGGGTCGGCGGCTACGACGAGCACTTCCAGCGCGCCCAGGACTGGGAGATGAACCACCGCATCCGCCAGAGCGGCGGCCTGGTGTGGTTCCAGCCCCGCATGCGCGTGACCTACCGGCCCCGGCCCAACGTCAAGGCGCTGGCCAAGCAGTACTTCCACTACGGCCGCTGGCGGCGCGTCGTCTCGCGCACCCACGAGGGCACGATCAACCTGCGTTACCTCGCGCCGCCGGCCGCCGTGCTGGCGATGGCGCTCGGGCTGATCGTCTCGCCGTTCTTCCCGCTCGGGCTGATCGTCCCGGGCGGCTATCTGCTGGCCATCGTCGGCGGCTCGGTGCTCACGGGCAGCGGCTACCCGATGGCGGTCAAGGCCAGGCTGCCGCTCGTGTACGCCACCATGCACGTCTCGTGGGGCTGGGGCTTCCTGACCAGCCCGCGCAAGCTGGCCCGCCCGTCGCCCCAGCAGGGCCACCTCTCACTCCACTGACCCACCCGCCTCGGGCGCGCGTCCCCCATGTCCACGGGGTACGCGCGCCCTCTCCAGGCCGGCGCGGTCAGCGCGGGACCGACGCCGCGTCCACGACCTGGCCCGTGAGGCGTGAGGCCAGCACCGCCAGCCACGCCCCGGCCGTCTCCTCCGCCGTCGCGCCGCCGGTGACGCAGTTGACCCGCACCCCCTCGCCGGCCCACTCGGCCGCCAGCGACCGGGCCAGGGCCGTCACCGCCGCCCGGGCCGGCGCCCCCAGCGGGTCTCCCGTGCCCGAAGGGACGCACAGCAGCAGGCCGCCGCCGCTCTCCAGCAGCCGCGGGTACGCCGCCCGCGCCACGTTGACCGGCCCCAGGTACCCGGACACCGCCGCCTCGGCCACGGTCTCGTCGGCCGCCTCCATGAGCCCCCCGGCCGCTCCCGCCGCCGCGACGGCCAGGACGAGATGGTCGATCCGGCCCACCCCGGCCAGCGTCTTGGCCACGGAGCGCGGGTCGTCCAGCCGCAGCCCGTCACGCTCGCGCGACAGGACCACCACCCGCGCCCCGTGCCGGGACGCCAGCTCCGCCGCCTCCCGCACCCCCGCGCCCGCCGCGCCGACACCGGCCTCGCCTCCGGCCTTCGCGTCGGCACGGGCACCGGCACCGGCACCGGCGCCCGCGTCGAGGAACACCACCGTCCGCCCCGCCAGCGCCCCCCGCGCGTCCTCCTCCGGCAGCACCGGAACGGGTGACGCCTCGAACAGCGCCGCCGCGATCCGCGCGTCCACCGGATGGGTGATCTTCAGGTTGCGCTCGCTGCCCGGCACGATGTGAATGGGCACGTCCGGCAGGTACCGCAGCACCACCCCGCAGTCGTCGGTCGCCGGCCGGTCGGCGAAACCCGGGTCGGCCAGCGCCCGCTCGTACGCCTCCCTGATGACCGACAGCCGGAAGCACTGCGGCGTCTGCGCCCGGCGCAGCCGCGACCGGTCAAGCACCTCCGTGATCGTCTCCCCGCCGGGCCCCGGCTCGACCGCGAAGATCGTGTCGGAGCTCGGGATGGCCACCTCGACGGCCCGGTGCTCCCGCAGCGCGCGCACACAGTCCGTGATGATCCGGGGCTCCAGCAACGGCCGGACGGCGTCGTGCAGCAGCACGTCGCACTCCTCCTCGCCGATCGCCCGCAGCGCCCGCCAGGTGCTCTCCGTACGGCTCGCCCCGCCCTCGACGACCTTGGTCACCTTCCGGAACCCGGCCCGCGCGACCAGCTCCCTCGCCTCCTCCACGAGGCCCGGCGTCATCAGCACGACGACCTCGTCGATGTCGGGGGAGCCGTCGAACAGCGCGATCGAGTGCTCGAGGATGCTCCGCCCGGCGACGGTGGCCAGCTGCTTGGGCCGGCCGAGCCCCATCCGCTGCCCCACTCCGCCCGCCAGCACGACGCCGACGGCGCGCAACCCAGAATCCATACCCGGAGCGTAACGGTCTGGGTCCGTGATATCGCGTCGCCCTCTCGCTACGCTGAGTCCACGCACTCCCTCACGACCGGGAGGACCTGCGCTTGACACCTTCCTTGACCCGCGCGAGCTCGACGGCCTCCGTCGTCCTGCTCGCCACGACCCCGGCATGCAGGCTCTCCTGCGCCGACGGCACGTTGCTCGACCGGCTCGGCGACCAGCTCGCGGCGCTCTCCGTCCGCGATGTCCAGGTGCTGACGCCCGGCGGCGCGCTGCTCGCGCACGGCGAGCAGCCCGAGCCGGAGCATGCCGTACACGCCGGAGGGCTCGGCGCCGACCTGCGCGCCGTGGCCAAGCTGGCCCGCGGCTCGACCGGGCCGCTCGTCGTGCTGCCCGCCGACCTCGTCGCCCACAACGACGCGCTCGGCCTCCTGCTCCAGCATCCGGCGCGCGGCTCGGCCGCGCTCGTCTCCTCCGACGCCGACGTCGGACCGCTGCGCCCGCCCGTGCGGGTGGAGGGCGGCCGGGTGGTGGCCGCGGCCAGCTCGTTCCACACCGTGCCGCAGGCCAACGCCACCTTCCGCGGCGTGCTCCAGGCGGCCGAGGCCGACCTCGCCTCGCTCGCCGACGTCGCGGAGGAGCTGGCCGACCTGGCCGAGAGCGGCCGGCTCGGGCCCGTCAGCGCCGTCGAGGCGGTCGATCTGCTGCTCGTGGGGCTGGTCAGGGCGGGGGCGCGGGTCCGCGCGGCCCGGCTCGGCCCGCTGCACGCCGACCGGGTGACCGGGCAGGCCGGCGCCGACAGCGCGATCAGCCGGCTCGCGGAGGTGGACGAGGACCAGGTGCGCCTCGACAACGCCGTCAAGGACCGCGACGGCTTCTTCACCACGTACTTCGTCTCCTCCTGGTCGCGCCACCTGGTGCGCCCGGCGACGCGGCTCAGGCTCACGCCCAACACGGTCACCGGCTGCTCCGTCGGCCTGGCCGTCCTGGCGGCCGTCTGGTTCTCGGCCGGCACGCGGGGCGCGATGGTGCTCGGCGCGGTCCTGGTCTACCTGTCGTTCGTGCTGGACTGCCTGGACGGCCAGCTCGCCCGCTACACCCGCATGTTCACGCCGCTCGGGGCGTGGGCCGACGGCATGGCCGACCGGCTGAAGGAGTACGTCGTCTACGCCGGTCTCGCCCTCGGCTACGCGGGCGGCCTGCCGTGGCAGCACGGCGGCCCCGACGGGATCTGGTACCTCGCCATCGCCGCGATGATCCTCCAGGTCGTACGGCACGCGATCGACTTCGCCTACGGGGGGTCGGTGGCCGACGCGGCCAAGGTCGGGGCGCTGTGGGCCAAGCCGGTGCGCTCGCTGCTGGAGGAGACCGACGGGCGCGCCGGGGCTCCCGCGCAGGGCGTGCTGGGCCTGTCCCATCGGCTGGAGCGCGACTCGCTGATCCACTGGGCGAAGAAGATGATCGTGCTGCCCATCGGCGAGCGGATGGCCCTGATCGCGGTGACCGCCGCGCTGTTCAACGCCCGCGTGACGTTCGCGGCGCTCATCACCTGGGGCGCCGTCGCGGCCCTCTACCAGCTCACGGGGCGGATCGCGAGGTCGACACGATGACCGGCGTCCACCAGCCCACCGGGCGGATCGCGAGGTCGGCACGATGACCACCGTGCACATGACGCCGGTGCCGAGGAGCACGGTCGTCACCTACCGCGACGACGGGCCGCTCTCGCGCGGCATGGGCGCGCTCGTGGCGGGCCAGCTCCCGCCGCTGCCCCCCGTCGTGGCCGGCGCGTTCGTCACCGGCGTCCTGCTGATGCTCGGCGTGGCCGGGAGCGACGGGCTGGCGCTCTTCGCGCCCGCCGTGACGCTGCTGCTGGCCGGGCCGGGCAGCTCCCACCCGCACGACGGCCGCTTCGACTGGCTCGTCCCGCCCGTTTTGCGGGTGATCGAGTACGCGTTCGTCGCGGCCTGCGGGTTCGCCCACGGCGTCCACCCCGTGCTGATCATGCTGCTGCTCGGCGCGCTCGCCTTCCACCACTACGACCTGGTGTACCGGCTGCGGCAGCGGGTCTACCCGCCGCCATGGCTGTCCACGTCCGGCCTCGGCTGGGAGGGACGGATGCTGGTGATCGCGCTGGCGGGCGTCGCCGGCGTGATGACCTTCGGTTACGCGCTCCTCGCGCTCTACCTGTGGGGGCTCTTCGGCTGGGAGAGCCTCACGTGCTGGCTCGCCGCGCCGCGCTCCGCGCCCGAGCCGGCGGCCGAGGTGGCCGACATGGGAACGCAAGACTGACGGCGGATTACCCGCACAGGCCCGAAAGCCAACTAACCTTTGGGCCTACGGTAGTCATGCTCGACTGAGGAGTGCACGTTGCTGGGAATGGTGCTGGCCGCTGGAGCCGGAAGACGTCTGCGGCCGTACACCGACACGCTGCCCAAGGCGCTCGTGCCGGTCGACGGCGAGACGACGATCATGGACATCTCGCTGCGCAACCTCGCCGAGGTCGACCTGCGCGAGGTCGTGGTGATCGTGGGATACGCCGCCCAGGCCGTGCACGAGCGCAAGGAGGAGCTGGAGCGCCGCCACGGGGTCAAGCTCACCCTCGTCCACAACGACAAGGCCGAGGAGTGGAACAACGCCTACTCCCTCTGGTGCGCCCGCGACTACTTCGCGCAGGGCGCGCTGCTCGTCAACGGCGACACCGTCCACCCCGTCTCGGTCGAGAAGACGCTCCTGTCGGCCCCCGAGACCAGCGACATCCTGCTGGCCGTCGACGACGTGAAGCAGCTGGCCGACGAGGAGATGAAGGTGACCCTCGACGGCGGCGCGGTCCGGCGCATCACCAAGCTCATGGACCCGGCCGAGGCGTACGGCGAGTACATCGGCGCCACGCTGATCCGGCCGGGCGCGGCCGAGCGGCTCGCCGACGCGCTGCGGGCCACGTTCGAGCGCGACCCGCAGCTCTACTACGAGGACGGCTACCAGGAGATGATCGAGCGCGGCGAGCAGATCCACGTCGCGCCGATCGGCGAGGTCGACTGGGTCGAGGTGGACAACCACGACGACCTGGCCAAGGCCCGCACCATCGCCGTCCGCTACTGAGGGGGCCGCGATGCCGCTTCCAGCCGCTTCTGAGGGGGCCCCATGCCGCTCCTAGCGCGGATGCTGCCGGCGCCGCTGACCATGGAGGTCAGGCGGGGCGCGGTGGCGCAGCTCGGCGCGCTGCTCGCCGACAGCCGGGTGGCGACCTCCGGCCGCGTCGCGGTGGCGGTCGGTCCCGGCCAGGGCGACCACATCGAGGGCCTGATCGCGCCGACGCTCGACGAGGCCGAGGTGTTCCGGGTGGCCGACGGGTCGGTCGAGGCGGCCGTCTCGCTGGGCGCCGACCTGCGCAAGGGCGCCTACGAGGTGGTGGTCGGCGTCGGCGGCGGGCGCACGATCGACGCGACCAAGTACGCCGCCTCGCTCGCCGGCATCCCGATGGTCGCCGTGGCCACCAACCTGTCCCACGACGGCATCTGCTCGCCGACGGCCTCGCTGACGTACGAGGGCGGCAAGGGCTCCTTCGGCGTGCCGATGCCGCTGGCGATCCTCGTGGACCTCGACTTCGTGCACAACGCGCCCGAGTCGCTGGTCCGCTCCGGGGTGGGCGACGTGGTCAGCAACCTGTCGGCCATCGACGACTGGATCCTCAGCAACGTCGAGCGCGGCGAGCCGATCGACGGCCTGGCCTGCTCGATGGCCCGCACCTCGGCCGAGGCGCTGATCGGGCGCGGCGACTCGATCGAGTCCGACGCGTTCCTGACGGTCCTCGCCGAGTCGCTGATCCTGTCGGGCATGTCCATGGTGATCGCCGGGTCCTCGCGGCCGTCGAGCGGCGGAGACCATGAGATCCTTCATGCCGTGGATCAACTCTTCCCGGGCACCTCCAACCACGGCGAGCTCGCCGGCATCGGTGCCGCCTTCTGCTTCTTCCTCAGGGAGGACGAGGCCCGGCTCGCGCAGGTCACCGGGTGCCTGCGCCGCCACCGGCTGCCCGTGTCGCCGGCCGAGATCGGGCTGAGCGCGGAGCAGTTCGCCGAGGCCGTCGCGCTGGCGCCCGCCACGCGCCCCGGCCGTTACACGATCTTGGAGCACCTGCGCATGAGCGACTCCGAGATCCGCGATCGGGTTGAGGACTATGTCCGGGCCTTCGGTAGCTGAGCTGCGCCAGGTGGCCCAGCCGCCGGGCCACCTGGAGCGCCGCAACGGCGAGCACTGGGCGGGCGTGCTCTACATGCGCCGCCTGTCCATCTACGCCACCTGGCTGCTGGCCAAGACCCCCGTCACGCCCAACCAGCTCACCTGGGTGATGACGGTGGTCGGGGTCCTGGCCGGGGTCGTGCTGGCCCTGCCGGGCCCGTGGGCCGTCGTGGTCGCCGCCCTGCTCACGCAGGTCTACCTGCTGCTCGACTGCTCCGACGGCGAGCTGGCCCGCTGGACCGGCAAGACGTCGCTGGCCGGCGTCTACCTCGACCGGGTCGGCGCCTACTTCACCGAGGCCGCGCTGCTGGCCGGGCTGGGCTGGCGGGCCTCGGCCGTCCTGCCCGACTGGTACACCGTGCTCGGGTTCGCCGGGGCGCTCGGCGCGATCCTCATCAAGGCCGAGAGCGACCTCGTCGAGGTGGCCCGGGCGAAGGGCGGCTTGGGCGCCGCCAGCGACGCGGCCGGGGTGCAGTTCCGCTCCGGGCTGCTGAGCCTGGGCCGGCGGGTGCTGGCGGCGACGCAGTTCCACCGGATCATGCAGCCGGTCGAGCTGTCGCTGCTCGCGCTGGTGGCGATGCTGGTCGATCTGGCGATCGGCGATCTCACGGCCACGCGGGTGCTGGTCGTCGCCTGCTGCGTGGCGGCGGCCCTGCAGGTCGTGCTGCATCTGGTGAGCATCATGGCGTCGAGGCGGCTTGCTTGATCAGAAGCCCGGAACCGGTTGCCCGCCCCGTCCGTCGTATTGATCGGACCTCCGTCGTTCGGCGGGGGTTCACGGCCGGTTCCGATACGCTTAGCTCCACCAACATCAGGACCATGCGACCAGCAGACTCGGTGATCATGAAAGAATGCTCCGCCCGTGCCTTCGACGCGTCAGGACGATGATTCGTTGAAGATCTCGTGCGTCATCCTCACCATGGGCAACCGGGTCGCGGAGCTGAACCGGGCGGTCGAGTCCGCGCTCAACCAGATCGACGGCGACGTCGAAGTGGTGATCGTCGGTAACGGTGCCGACGTGCCCGCGGTGTCGGCGACGCCACCCGAGGGCTCGGCCGCGACCGTCAAGACGATCCGGCTCGACCGCAACACCGGCATCCCGGCCGGCCGCAACCGCGGCGTCGAGGAGTGCTCCGGCGACGTCGTGCTGTTCCTCGACGACGACGGCTGGTACGCCAACCAGAAGGTCGTCTCGCACGTCCGCGACCGGTTCGCCACCGAGCCCGACCTCGCGGTGATCTCGTTCCGGGTGATGGACCCGGAGGGCGGCACCGGCCAGCGCCGCCACGTGCCCCGGCTGCGCGCGGGCGACCCCGAGCGCTCCTCGCCGGTCACCACGTTCCTCGGCGGCGCCTCGGCCATCAGGCGCTCGGCCTTCCTCCAGGTGGGCGGGCTGCCCGAGCGGTTCTTCTACGCGCACGAGGAGACCGACCTCGCTTGGCGGCTGCTCGGCGAGGGCTACCGGATCGAGTACGACGCCGAGACGGTCATGTACCACCCGCAGGTCCCGCCGACCCGGCACGCCGACTTCCACCGGCTCAACGCCCGCAACCGGGTGTGGCTGGCGCGGCGCAACCTGCCGTGGCCGCTGGCCGCCCTCTACCTGCTCGACTGGATCGTGCTGACCGTGATCCGCGAGCGCGGCTCCGGCATGGCGCTCAAGGCGTGGTTCTCCGGCTTCTTCGAAGGGCTGCGCACCCCGGCCGGTGAGCGCCGTCCCATGGCCTGGAGCACGGCCTGGCGCATGGTGAAGCTCGGCCGTCCCCCGATCGTCTGACACCCCTGATCGCCCCGCCGGGGCGGTCAGGGGTTGATCGCGTCGCCGAAGGTCATCTCCGCGCGCGCCACCGTGGACGACGTCAGGGCCCGCTTGGGCAGGCCCAGCTCGCTCAGCTCCTTGGCGATGGGGTGGTTGCCGAGCCGGATCAGCGCCCCGCCCGGCCGCACCCTGACCCCGCGCGCCCGCACCGACCACGGCACGCGCCGGGTCAGCCCGTCGCGGTGCGTGTAGGCGTCCAGCGGCGTCATCGGGCCGGGACCGGGCACGGGCACGCCCGGCTTGACCAGCATGTCGAGCACGAGCCGGCCGTCCTTGCGCACGATGCAGCGCTTGTACGGCGACGACAGCCGCAGCTCGATGTCCGCCAGCTCCTTCGGGAAGCCCCAGATGCTCCGCCCGGCCTCCAGCGTGAACCCCTGGTCCACCGGCAGCCAGTGGATGAACACCCCCGCCTGCCGGAGGTCGGCCAGCCCCGCCGCGCCCGCCACGCCCGGCGGCCGCACCATGAACGCCATGCCGAACTCGTGGTACTGATCGAGGTCGCCGTCGCGGTAGTCGACGAACGTCAGCACGCAGACGGCCTTGCCCGGGAACACCTCGGCCACGTCCAACCCGGAGTAGGCGATCACCGCCCGGGCCGCGTCGGCCCGTACGGGATACATCGCGCTGCAGACGGTCGCGTCTCGCACCTCGACAGGCATGGTGACCGTACGCCCTTGGATCACATGCGATGCCATGCGTCCAGTACATCAACCGGAAAGGGATGTGACCATTCCCGGGGAGGTCTCGTCTGGGCTGATGTGACAACACCGACCCCGCGGAGGCCGTCATCATCGAGGAGCTGTACCGCGAGCACTGGGCGCTCGTGTGCGGGTTCCTCCTGCGCCGCACCCGCGACCCCCATCTCGCCGAGGATCTCGCCCAGGAGACGTTCGTCAAGGCCACCCGCGCGCTGCTCGGCTGGCGCGGGGAGAACGCGGCCGCCTGGCTGCTCACGATCGCCCGCAACGTCCTCATCGACCATGTCAGGCGCTCCCGCCGGGAGCTCGCCCTGCCCGACGCAGACGAGCTCGGCGTGCCCGCGCTGCACGTGGACGCCGTGGACGTGCGCGACGCCCTGGACCGGCTGCCGGAGCGGCACCGCAGGCTGCTCACGCTGGTCTACCTCGAAGGCTTCTCCCTGGTGGAGGTGGCCGTGATGACCGGCACGAAGCACGCGACGATCAAGACCGCGGTGTGGCGCGCGCGGAGCGCGTTCGCCGAGACGTACGGAGGAGTGCGATGAACGAGGACGAGCCGGTGCTGGAGCTGCCGGACTTCGACCCCAAGGTCACCCGTAAGGCGGTGCGCCGGGGAGTCGTGCGGACGGCGTCGCTCGTGCTGGCCGTGCTGGTGGCGGTCGCGCTCGTCGCGACACTCGGCTCGGCGGCGGTGCAGAAGCGCGGCGACCGGGAGGAGCGCATGAGGGACGTGCTCGGCACCGCCTTCAAGATCTACAACCCCGCGTACAGCATCGTGGTGGAGGACTGCTGCGAGACCACGCCGTGGTCCATGTCGCTCACCGTCGGCGCCCGCCAGAGACGGGCCGCGGGCGGCTTCGAGGGCGGCGACGGCGGCTTCTCCACCATCACTCAGGACTTCTTCGGCCGGGTGGGCCGGCTGCCGCTCGGCAACTACGCCAACACGCGGCTCAGCACCTCGCTGGCCAACTTCGGCACCACCCTCGACCAGAAGGACCAGGTGCGCAAGGTGCTGGCGAGGCTGCCCGACGGCCTCAACGCGCTGGCCGTCGTCGAGTTCGACAATCCGCTCACGCTGGGCGAGCTGGGCGCGTTCCCCGCCACCTGCGCCGCCCGGCTCGTCTACGAGCGGCGTCCCGGTGCGACCCCGATCACCTGGGACACGACCACCTGGGACCGGTTGCTGCCGGGCGAGAAGATGGGCCTGCCCTGTGACAAGGAGTCGGCGCAGGACCTGGAGCACTTCCGCCGCTGGGTCGGCATGCTGCGTGACCACGACGAGGCCAACCTGCGCCGCTTCGACCTGTCCCTGGCCCGGTTGCGCAAGGCGTCGGCCGACGGCCTCGTCTACGGCTACGTCGACGACGTGGCGAGGGTCAAGGACCTGCGCAAGCTCATCGAAAACCCCCGGGTGCGCACCGTCCACCTGGCCGACGTGACCTTCGACCTCGACGACCCTCGCTAGGCCGTGCGTGAGAGGGGCGTCTTGACGGCTCGGCTCCGGATCGTGACCGGGAGCCCGGCCCACGCCTCCATCCGGGCCACGAACGCGGGCGCGTGATCGGGCCAGTGGTGCCGCAGCCGGGCCTCGGCGTGGCCGCGCACCCCCAGTGCCGAGCGCCGCGCCGGGTCCTCCTTGAGGTCGAGCACGGCGTCCACGACCGCGTCCACGTCCAGCGGCACCACGATCCCGCAGCCGGTCCGCTCCACCAGGGCGGCCGACTGCGCCGTGGTGATCACCGGCACCCCGCGGCCCATGTAGTCGAGGACCTTCGTCGGCACCCCCGTCACCGTCTCGGCGGCCAGCGACAGCCCGGCCAGCGCGCCCTCGGCCATCCGCAGCGCGTGCCGGTTGGGCACGTAGCCGAACCAGTCGAGCAGCCCGACCCGCTGGGCGTCGCGCAGCAGCGGGCGCGCGCCCGGGTCGGCGGCGCCGATCAGCTCCATGCGGATCCCGTGCGGCACCAGCCGCTCGGCCAGGCCGATCAGCTCCGCGAGCCCGCGCTCGGCCGACAGCCGGCCGATGTGCACGACCCGGGTGTCGCCGGGAACGGGCGGGGCCGCGGCCACCATGGTCGCCTCCGGCACCACGGAGGAGGTGCAGACGTGGTGGCGGCGCTCGGCCCGGGCCAGCCGCCGCGCGTTGACCGGCTCGCGGACGTCCCACACGACCGGCGGGCGGCGGTGGGGGAGCAGGCGCAGCAGCGCGTGGTCGTGGACCAGCAGCAGGTCCGCGCCGCGCAGGCCGCGTCTGAGCGCGGCGCCCGCCCGGCCGAACCCCGCCCCGTACGGGACGTCGACCGCGCCGAGCCCCATGGGCGGCGTGACGTTGAAATGGGTGAAGGGCGCGACGTAGGTCACCTCGTGGCCCGCGTCGAGCAGCGCCCGGATCTGCCGGTGCATGATCCGGGCGTCCTCGGGATGGTGGACGATGGTGGCGACGCATACCCGCATGCGTCGATGCTCGGTGCTTACCAGGTCATGAGCGTTAATGCCGGTCGAACTACCGCTTAACTTCCGACGGGCGCCGATACAGCCAGGTCAGGCGTGGCTCCAGCACCCACTTGAACACCGTGCGGGTCTCCGGCAGGCACAGCACGATGGCCAGCGCGAAGCAGCTCGAACTGATCGCCAGCACGCCGAGCGGGCCGTGCAGCCAGGGCAGCTCCAGCCAGCCCTTCTCCTTGGCGATGAGCACCGGGATGCCGTGCAGCAGGTAGCAGTAGAGGGTGCGGGTGCCGAGGTCGGAGTACCACGTCTCGCCGCGGGGCACGAGCGCGAGCACCGCGAAGCACACGGCGAGCGAGCAGACGAGCAGTCCGGTGCGCACGCCGAGACCCATCCACCAGGACAGGTCCATGTCCTGGTAGCTGTGCTTGAAGTAGAAGGGCTTCAGCGTCGCCTTCGGCGCGATGTAGATGGCGACCGCGACGGCGGAGGCGAGCACCCCCACCGAGACGATCTTGATCCAGCGCCGGTTGAGCAGGTCGAAGTGCTCGGGCTGCAGGACCAGGCCGATGACGAAGAACGGCATGAGCCCGAAGAAGCGGTCCATGCTGAAGTCGCCGGAGATTTGGGAGTACCCGGCGAACAGGTAGATGGCGATGGCCACCGGCACGGGGTACTTCATCCGCTTCCACACCGGTGTGGACAGCCGCCAGAACAGCAGCGCCAGGAGGTACCAGTTGAGCCAGGCCGGGTCGATGATCGTCAGCGACCACTTCTGGCCCAGCGCGGTGCGCAGCGCCGCGTAGCCGACCTCGACGATGACGTACGGCACGACGAACGTGTCGACGAGCTTGTTCGTCTTGGCGTTGGAGTTCCAGAAGTTGCGGGACAGGTAGCCACTGATGATCACGAACAGCGGCATGTGGAAGGTGTAGATGAAGATGTACGCGGCGCGCGAGGAGTCGGCGTCGAGCGTCGGCACCAGCGCGTGGCCGATGGGCACCAGCGCGATCAGGACGAACTTGACGTTGTCGAGGTAGGGGTCGCGCCTGCGCCGGGGCGGCTGCTCCGGCTGCTCGCCCGGCTTGCCCTGCTCCTGCGGCGTCCCGGCCGCGACCGCGGCCCGGGACTCACCGGGGCCGGCCGGGCGCTCCGGCGGAGCGTCCGTGGCGCGGCGGGCGGCCGGTCCGGATCCGCCGCCCGGAGCGGTCTTCGGCGTGCCGGGCGTCGCCTGCAGTCCGACGGGCGCGGTCCCCGGCGTGCCGGGTACGGCCTTTAACCCGCCGGGCGCGGTCCCTGGCGTGCCGGGTGCGGCCGTCAACCCGCCGGGCGCCTTCCCCGGTGCGACGGCCGGACGGTCGCCCGTGACCGGCGCCGCCGCGGCCGGGGAACCCGCGCGGTCGCCCGTGGCGGCCGGCGCCTCCGGCCCGCCGGGCGCGCGAGGGGCGCCGTGGCCGGGCAGGACGCCGTGCGGGTCGGTCTGCTCGCTCCAGAACGTCTCCTCCGGCAGCGGCCACCGGGCCCCCGTGCTCGCGGGACCGGCGTTCGCACCTGGGCCCCCGGATTCCGGGGGAGTGGTGACCGGGGACGACGGCTTGGTCTCAGACACTGGGGAGTCGCTCAGCTTCGCTCGGGGCCGGGGGATACGCGACGGCCGCCACGTCTTACTGACGCCCTGACGGCGGAGGACGAGCGGTGTCGCCGACCCGCACCACGATATCCCGGCCGGGACGGTCCTGTCTCTCGACGCGCTCCGGAACGCCCGCTTACACAGGGAACTCTGAGGTCACGTGCAGACGTTCTTCTGGGCCGAGGCGACGATGGTGTTGGTGGTGACGCTGTCAGGAAGCTTCTCCACCTTGACCCCCTCGAAGTCCTCGCCGACGATCAGCTGGACCACCGGCGCGCCCGCCGCCTTGGTGCCGCCCGAGGGCAGCGCCACCGGCGAGGTGTAGACGTCGGTGGACGTGGGCCTGATCTTGCCCGCCGTGGGGCCGGGCTTGGGCACGACCATCCCGGAGAGCACTCCGGCGTAGTCGGCGCCCTCGGGGGCCTTCTTGGCGTAGCGGATCTCCGTCTTGGCGATCGCCTTGCCGCCGGGGGCCTGGTAGTTGCCGAGCCCGACGACCTTGAAGCCCTGCTTGCTGAGCTGGTCGGCGACCTCGCGGGCCTTGCCCCCGGTGGGCGTGCCGTTGAGCACCTGGACCTGGACCTGCTCGGGCTTGAGCGCGACCTTGGGCGCCGAGCTGGCGGTGGCCGACGGCGTGGCGGCGGGCAGCTCGACGTCGGTCCTGATGGCGTTGAACAGCTCGCCGGCGTCGGGCTGCTTCCAGACCACCCGGTTCGGGTCCTCCGGGTCGGGGATCCACGGGATCGTGGTGAACTTGACGCCGTTCGCGGTCAGCTTCTCGGCGCTCTTGGCGATGTCGAGCAGCTTCTGCGTGTCGTCGGCCAGGTCGGGGTCCATGGTCACGGACTGGGCGGCCGCCTTGATGAAGGAGGTCAGCTTGGCCGGGTTGGTGAGCAGCTCGCCGCTGGTGGCCTTGGCCACCACCTTGCTGAGGAAGATCTGCTGGCGCTTGATGCGCTGGATGTCGCTGCCGTCGCCGTACTTGCGCAGGCGCACGTAGCCGAGGGCCTGCTCGCCGTTCAGCAGGCTCTTGCCGGGGGGCAGCTTGAGCTTGGACGCCCTGTCGTCGACGCCGGACTTGAGACAGATCTCGATGCCGCCCAGGGCGTTGACGATGTTCTTGAAGCCGCTGAAGTCGACCTCGACGAAGTGGTCGATGCGGATGTTGGTGAGGGTCTCCAGCGTGGAGATCGTGCAGGCGACGCCGCCGGTGTTGTAGGCCGCGTTGATCATGCCGCGGTAGGACGGCATCGTCGCCTTGGTGGTCTCGTTCTTGCAGGTGGGGATCTGCACCATCGAGTCGCGCGGGAAGCTGATGAGCTGGGCCTTGTCGCGGTTGGGCGACAGGTGCAGGAGGATGATGGTGTCGGTGCGCTTGCCGCCGGCGTCGGCGGAGCGGGCCAGTTTCTGGCCGTACTTCGCGTTCCCCTCGCCCGCCCGGGTGTCGGAGCCGACCAGGAGCACGTTCAGCGCGCCGGTGCTGGGCGGCCGGGGCGTGATGATGTCGTTCTTGACGCTCTTCTTGTGGATGTTGCCGAAGGTGTCGCGGTAGACCGTGTAGCCGGTCAGCGCGCCGGCGACCATCACGGTCGTGGCGCCGATGCTGATCCAGGCGAGGACCCGCATCTTGCCGGCCCCGCCGCCCTTGGCGGGGGCCGCACGCCGGCCGCCTCCGCCGCGGGGAGGCTGCTCGCCCGGCGGCGGGGGAGGGGGCGGCGACGCCGCCGCTCTCCGGGACATGCGGTGGCCGGGCTCTGCCGGGGCGACCCTGCGGTCCTGCACGGACACGCTCCTGTAGTCACTCATACGCCCCCTCGCCTGGTCTGTGGGCCTCACGCGTCGGCATGGCCTTTCTGCGCCACGAGACTAGGTCACGTACGGCGTACCCGTAGCCATGACCGGCGGAATTCGCCGTGACCCGGGCGTGCTGTTACCGGCCAAAAGCATACTCAGAGCTGGACATTTCGTGGAATATCATCGCCAAATTCTTGACGTTCGGGCTGGTCAGAGCGGGCGCAAACGGCTGCCGCCAGGCAGGCGAGGGGAACGGCCGGCAGGACGTACCGGTAGTCGAACTCCGCGACGGCCGGCGGCGCCACGAGCAGCACGACGGCCGCCGACCAGGGCAGCGCCCACGGCGGCAGCCGCCTCGGCCGGACGGCCGGCCGCCGGCCGCCGGCGGCTCGCCGGCGCCTGAGCACGCGCACGGCGCCGGCCACGGGCGGCGCCAGCAGGATCACCAGCACCACGGTCCCGGGCAGCCGGGCCACCCCCTGGTAGGCGCGCATCCACCCGGCGTACGGCTCGGCCACCTCCGTGCCGATCGGCCCCCGCTCGTACCTGCGGCCCATCTCGACGCCGAGCTGCGCCGCCCAGCGCCCCGGCGGGGGAGGCGAGACGGCCGGGAACTCGTAGTAGCCGTAGATCTCCTGGTCGGGATAGACCGGACGGCCCCACACGAACGTGCGCCCCAGCTCCGACAGCACCGAGGCGGCGTAGTCGAGCGGCTGCGAGCGGATCGCCAGCGTCGCGAACCGCGCGGCCAGGTCGTCGTTCGCCTTGGTGAAGGTGATGCCGGGCAGCTCGACCAGCGGGGAGTCGGCGGCCCACAGGTACTCCTGCGACGGGGGCCGCCGCTCGGGCGGGCGGGGGTCGCACAGCACCCGCAGGTCGGCGGGCGGGTCCATCCGGGCGCAGTCGGCGAACGACATCGTGCGCGCGTACAGGAACGCGCCGTTGGCGCCGACGAGCCCGGTGCGCTGGTACGTGCCGTGGAACCAGGCGCCGTACGCGGCCAGGGGGATCAGCGCGGCGGCGAGGAGCACGGCGGCGCGCCGCAGCCGGCCGTCCAGCACGAACCACACCGCCACCACCACGATGAGCGGCTGGCCGACGGTCCTGGTCAGCGTCGCGGCGGCCAGCAGCAGCCCGATCGCCACGGCCCGGCGCCGGCCGCCCAGCGCCAGCACCACCGCCGTGACCAGCAGGAACATGAAGAGCGTGTCGGAGACGAGCAGGTGCTCCAGCTCGACCTGGTAGGCGTCGAGGAGCACCGGCGCCGCCGCGAGCGCCGCCGCCCACGGAGGGACCGGCCGCCCGGACCCGGCCCGCCGGGTCCCCGCCCGCCCTGATCCCGCCCGCCGCCGCCGGCCGGACCACCAGGGGACCGCCCGGCGCGCGGCCACGTACACGAGCACACCCGTGGCCAGCCCGAGCAGGTGCTGCGCCGCCGCGACCACGGCGAAGGAGTGGAACGGCTCCAGCAGCCGCAGGAACGCCGAGTAGCCCGCCGGGCGCACCAGGTCGGGCCGGGGATGGAAGACGGTGACGATGTAGGTGTAGGAGTCGGGGAACCACAGCACCGGCCGGTAGCCCAGCATGGCCAGCACCCGCAGCGCCGCGCCCGCGGCCAGCAGGCCGAGGAACCACGCGTGCCGCCGCGCCCGCGCCGCGGCCCCCGCCACGACCCGTCGGGGAGCGCGCCGCGCCCCGCGGACCCGCGGCGGCCGCGGCGGGGTGGTGGGTCCGGCGTCGCGGACCGACTCGTCCGTCACCGGGCGCTCCAGGAGGTGGGCACGAGGCGTCGCCCCTCCGCGCGGGCGGACGGGCCGGACGTGGGACGGTGGCGCACGTCGGTACGCTACCCGCGTTCGGCCGCCGGGCGTCCCACCAGGTCATGGCCGGGCCGCGTCGCCCGGGTCGCGTCACCGGCCGCACCCGCGGGTCGGATACCCTCGCGATCACCGATGGCATCCGGCGGGCTCGACCAGGCGCGAAGGGCCTCGGCGGGCAGGGTGCTCGCCGTGGCCTCGGTGCTGCCCGCCCTCGTCCTGGCCGGCTGGCTGCTGGCCGGCCTCCCGCTGCTGCTGGCCGGGGTCTACCGGCCGCTGCCCGCGCTGCTGCTCGGCCTGCCCGTGATCGCGCTGCTCTGCCTGGCCGCCCTCCGCCTCCCGGCGGGCCCCGCCGGCGACCCGCTCGGGGCGGGGCGGTGGCAGGTGGCCGGGGTCGGGGCGGTGGCGCTGGCCTCCGGCGTGTTCAACGCGCTGCTGCACAGCGAGCAGCTCGCCGTGCGGCGCGATCCGGCCACCTACGCCCAGTACGCGATCTGGCTGGCCCGCCACGGCTCGCTCCCCATCCCCTCGCAGGCGGCCGCGTTCGGCGGGCCGGACCAGGCGCTGGTGTTCCACAGCGTCGGCTTCTACCCGGCCGGCGGCGCGGTGGTGCCGCAGTTCATGCCCGGCCCGCCGCTGCTGTTCGCCGCCGGGCAGTGGGCGGGCGGCCTGCTGCTGACCCCGGCCGTGCTCGGAGCCCTCGCGGTGCTCACGGTGGCGGGGGTCGCGGCGCGGCTGGCGGGGGCGCGGTGGGCGGTCCCGGCGGCGCTGGCGTTCGCGGTGTGCCAGCCGGTGCTCTACACCTCGCGCACCACGCTGAGCGAGATCCCGTCGCTGATCCTGCTGTTCGGCGGCATGGCCCTGCTGCACGACACGCTGTCGCGCGCCGCCGCGGCCCCGGGCGTGCCGGGCCGCCGGTGGGCCGAGGGGGCGGTGGCCGGGCTGGTGTTCGGGCTGGCCGTGCTGGTCCGGATCGACGGCCTGCGCGACGTGCTGCCGGTGCTGGCGTTCGCCGGCCTGCTGGTGGCGATGCGCCGCTCGGGCCGTCCGGAGGGGGCGGTGGGGCCGCCGCTGCTGGCCGGGGTCGCCGTGGGGGCCGGGCTCGGGCTGTACGCGGCGTACGAGCTGGCCCGGCCGTACCTGGAGTACCTGTCGCGCTCGGTCCGGCCGCTGCTGCTGATCTGCGCGGCGGTGCTCGCGCTGACCGTGGCGGGCACGGCGGCGGCGCCGTGGCTGGGGCGCCTGCCGCGCCCGCGGTGGCTCCCGGCGGCGGGCGCCGCGCTGACCGTCCTGGTGATGGCGGGACTGGCCGTGAGGCCGTGGTTCCAGACCGTGCGGCGCGTGCCGGTGACCGAGGAGGACCGGCTGACCTGGCAGTTCATCATGGACACGCAGCGCGCCAACGGCCTGCCGCCCGACGGCGAGCACCTCTACTTCGAGCAGTCGCTGCGCTGGGTCTTCTGGTACGTGGGCGTGCCGGCCGTGATCCTGGCGACGCTGGCGGCGGCCGTCCTGGTGCGCCGGCTGCTGCGCGACGGCCGGCCGTTCCCCTGGCTGCTGCCGCTCGCGGTGATCGGCTGGACCACGGTCTCCACGCTGCTGCGCCCGGAGATCACCCCCGACCACCCGTGGGCGTCGCGCCGCCTGGTGCCGGTGGTGATCCCCGGCCTGGTCGTGCTCGCGGTCTGGGGGCTGCGCTGGCTGCGCGAGCGGCCCTGGTGGCTGCGGTACGGCCCGCGCGCCCCGGCCCGGGTCACCGCCGCCGGCCTCGCGCTGCTGCTCGTCCCGCCGGTCGTGACCTCCATCGGCACCGCGTTCACCCCCGTCGAGCGGGGCGAGGCGGCCGCCGTGGCCGCCATGTGCGCGCGGTTCCCGGCGAACGCGTCCGTGCTCATCGCCGAGCGCGTCACCGGCGACCGGCTCACCCAGGTCGTGCGGGGCTCCTGCGGCGTGCCGACGGCGAAGGTCGCCGTCACGGCGGGCGACACCGCGCCCGGCGACACGGTGCTGCGGCTCGCCTCGCGCGTCAGGGCGGCCGGGCGCGTGCCGGTCGTGCTCGCCGCCGACGAGGGCCAGGTCGCGCCGTACGGCACGCCGACGCAGGTCATGGGCCTGGTGACGCGCCAGGACGAGCGCTCGCTGACGGGCCCGCCCGACGGCACCTGGGGGCTGGTGATCAACGCCTGGATGGCCGTCCTCTGACCCGGAGCCCGGCTCCGCCGCCTGACAGGTCCCGCGCCGAGCAGCGGTGGCGCGCGGCCCGATGTGGACCCGGGCCGCCGCCGGGCAGAGTACCCTCGACGCACGTGAGCACGCCCGAGATCGGCCAGAGTGGAACCACCGTGGATGAAGCGCCCTACGTCACGATCGTCCTGCCCTGCTACAACGAGCAGGACCACGTCATCGACGAGGTCGAGCGCATCACCCGGGCGATGGACTCGAGCGGCTACACCTACGAGCTGGTCGCGGTCGACGACTGCTCCACCGACGGCACCCTGGCCCGGCTGGAGGAGGCCGCGCCCCGCTTCCCGCACCTGAGGATCCGGGCCTTCCACCGCAACGGCGGGTCGGGCACCGTGCGCCGCATCGGCACCCAGGAGGCGCGCGGCGAGATCGTCGTCTGGACCGACGCCGACATGACCTACCCCAACGAGCGCATCCCCGAGCTGGTCCAGCTCCTGGAGAAGGACGCCACGATCGACCAGGTCGTCGGCGCGCGCACCACCGAGGAGGGCTCCCACAAGCTGCTGCGCGTGCCGGCCAAGTGGGTGATCCGCAAGGTGGCCGAGATGCTCGCCGGCCAGCGGATCCCCGACCTCAACTCGGGGCTGCGGGCCTTCCGCAAGTCGGTGGCCCGGCCCTACCTGCGGCTGCTGCCCCCCGGGTTCTCCTGCGTCACCACGATCACGCTGTCGTTCCTGATGAACCAGCACGACGTCCACTACCTGCCGATCGAGTACGCCAAGCGGGCCGGCAAGTCGAAGTTCAGCTTCGTCTCGGACGCCTACCGCTACATCCTGCAGGTGCTGCGCATGATCATGTACTTCAACCCGTTGAAGGTGCTCATGCCGCCGGCGCTCTGGCTGGTGGCGATCGGCGCGGTCAAGGGCATCTGGGACATGGTCCACCACCCCTTCTACTTCCCGGCCAACACCGTGATGATCTTCCTGTCCGGGCTGCTGATCGGCTCGGTCGCGCTGCTCGCCGACCTGATCGTGCGCTCGCGGGGCGAGTAGCGTGCGCGTCGCGATCGTCGGCCCCACCTACCCGTACAAGGGGGGCGGCGCCCAGCACACCACCGAGCTGGCGCACCGGCTGTCCGCGCTGGGCCACGACGTGGTCATCGAGTCCTGGCGCGCCCAGTACCCGTCGTTCCTCTACCCCGGCCAGCAGACGATCTCCGCGCCCGAGGGCCGGCCGTACCCCCGGACCGAGCGCCGCCTCGACTGGCGCCGCCCCGACGGGTGGGTCGCGACCGGCCGCCGGCTACGCTCCGCCGACCTGGTCGTCCTCGCCGTGCTCAGCCCGGTGCAGGTGCCCGCCTACCTCGGCATCCTGTACGGCCTGGGCCGCCGGGCCCGCGCCGTCGCGCTGTGCCACAACGTGCTGCCCCATGAGCGCAAGCCGTACGACCGGCCGCTGATGCGGGCGCTGCTGCGGCGGGTGGACGGCGTGCTGACGCATTCCGGGCAGCAGGCGGAGCTGGCCAGGGCGCTGACCTCCGCGCCCGTCGGCGTGGCCGGGCTGCCGCCGCACCTGCCCTCCACCCACGCCGAGCGGTCCACGACCGTGCACCGGCGGCTGCTGTTCTTCGGCATCGTCCGGCCGTACAAGGGGCTCGACCTGCTGCTGCGCGCGCTGCCCGAGGGTGTGTCGCTGACCGTGGCGGGGGAGTTCTGGGGCGGCCTGGAGGAGACCAAGGCGCTGGTCGCCGAGCTGGGCCTGGCCGACCGGGTCGAGCTGCGGCCCGGCTACGTGGCGGCCGGGGACGTGCCGGGGCTGTTCGCCCGGGCCGACGCGCTGGTGCTGCCCTACCGCAGCGCGACCGCGAGCCAGAACGTCTGGCTCGGCCACGAGCACGGGGTTCCGGTGATCGCCACCCGGGTCGGCGCGCTGGCCGACCACGTCACCGACGGGGTGGACGGGCTGCTGGTCGAGCCGGGAGACGCCGGGGCGCTGCGCGCGGCGATCGAGCGCTTCTACGCCTCCGGCGAGCCGGAGAGGTTGCGGTCGGGCGTCAAGGCGGTCGATCCCGAGCCGTTCTGGTCGGCGTACACCTCGGCGCTCCTGGCGCTCTGACGGCCCAGCAGGAACGCGACGCCCGCGGCGGTCACGTCGGCGAGCGTGAACACCAGTCGTGAGGCCACGGCCACGGCGAGCGCCGCCCCGGTGCCGACGACCGGCGTGAACACCAGCACCATCGCGCCCTCGCGCACCCCGACCCCGGCGGGCACGAAGAACGCCAGCAGCCCGGTGGCCCAGGCGAACGCGTAGGCCCCGGTGGCGACCAGGTACAGGTCCCAGCGGCCGACGAGCAGCCAGGTGTGCAGCCCGAACACGAACCAGCCGAGCGCCGTCCAGCCCACGGCGGCCACGACCGCGCGGCCGGGCAGCACGCTCTCCAGCGGCTCCCTGCGGGCCAGGCGCAGCGCCAGATTGAGCCCCCAGGTGAGCACCTTCGGGTGCAGGCACACGATGATCACCGGCACCAGCAGCAGGAGGTACCACGCCTGGCGCACGGCCTGCTGGGTGGCGAGCGTGGCGGCGGCGACGGACAGCGCCACACCGAGGTTGACGACCAGCGACAGCGAGATGCAGGCGAACGTCCGGCGCGGCGGGCTGCCGTGGTCGCGGCCCAGCTCCATCGTCGCGGCGTATGCCCAGACCGAGCCCGGGATGTACTTGCCGAGCTGGCCCACGAACATGATGCGGCCGGCGACCCGCAGCGGCAGCGGCGAGCCGAGCCCGGCCAGCACCCGCCGCCAGGCGAGCAGACTGCAGAACTGGCCGGCCAGCACCGCGGCGAACGCGCCGGGCAGCGCCCAGGGTGACAGGCGCGCCACGGCCGTCGTGGTCTCGTCCCAGTTGCGTGCCAGGCCGTAGCCGAGGAAACCGAGCGCGACCAGCGCGAGCACGATGCGCAGCAGGCGGCGGAGCATCCGCCAAGGGTACGCGTGATCAGCACGGGCGGGTAGGGGGCGCGGGGGCGGGGGACGGGCCGCGGCGGGCCCGCGGCCGGACGCCCCGGCCCGCCCGTCGCGTCCGGACGGGCGATCGGCGGCCCAGGCGCGGGTACTGTTGGGCGTCGTGGGAAAGGAACGGGTCGCGCAGCTCGAGTACTCCGAGTTCCAGTCGGCGATGCTCGACGAGGCCAAGCGCAGGCGCAAGGCCGCGAAGATCATCGCGGTGCTGGAGCACTTCCACGGCCCGCTCGACGGGCTGGTCGTGGGCGACGTGGGCTGCTCGGCCGGGTTCATCGCCGACGAGCTGGCCGCGGCCGGCGCGGGCCGCACGCTGGGCGTCGACATCGACGTGCCGGGGCTGCGCAGGGCGGCCGACCGGTTCGGCGAGCGGGTGGCGTTCGTCTGCGGCGACGGCACGGCGCTGCCGTTCCCCGACGGCTCGATCGACGTGCTGGTGTTCAACCACATCTACGAGCACGTGGTCGACCCCGACGCGGTGGTCGCCGAGATGCACCGGGTGCTGTCCGACAAGGGCACGCTCTACCTGGGCCTCGGCAACCGGCTCGGCATCATGGAGCCCCACTACAAGCTGCCGTTCCTGTCCTACCTGCCGCCCGCGCTGGCCGACCGCTACGTGCGCGCCTCCGGCCGGGCCGACCACTACTACGAGCGCTTCCGCACCCGGCGGGGGCTGCGCCGCATGCTGCGCGCCTTCCACGTGTGGGACTACACGCTCCCGGTGCTGGCCACCCCGACCCGCTTCGCCGGCTCCGAGCTGTTCCCGGGCGTGGTGGGCCGCGTGGCGCAGGCCGTGCTCGCCCGCGCGCCGCGCGCGCTGCTGCGGATGACGCTGCCGCTCGTGCCCACGTACCTGTGGGTGGCCACCAAGACGCCGCGCCGCCCGGCGGGCGCCGCGCTCCCGCAACCCCCGCAGCCGTTGTGAGCACCGACGTCGGCGCCGGGCGGCGGCCGGTGGCCCGCAAGGTGGTCCGCTTCGGCTTCCTGCTGATCGCCCTCGGGTTCGGCGGCTGGGCCGTGGCCTCGCAGTGGGACTCCGTCGTGGTCGGCCTGGCCACGCTGACCTGGCCGGCGGTCGCCGGCTCGCTGGCCGGCGTGGTGGCCGCGCTGCTCGGGGCCATGCTCACCTGGCGCACCCTGCTGGCCGACCTCGGCTCGCCGCTGCCGTACCGGCCGGCGGCCAAGGTGTTCTTCGTCGGCCAGCTCGGCAAGTACATCCCCGGCGCGGTCTGGCCGGTGCTCGCCCAGATGGAGATGGGCCGCGACCTCGGCGTGCCACGGGCGCGCAGCGCCGCCGCGTTCTTCCTCATGATGCCGATCCAGCTCGCCACCGGCCTGCTCGTCAGCGCGGTGACGCTCGGCTGGGACCGCTTCGGCTGGCTGCTGCTGCTCGTGCCGGTGCTGCTGGTGCTGCTGGAGCCGAAGGTCGTCAACGGCCTGATCGGCTTCGGGCTGCGCAAGCTCAGGCGGGAGCCGCTGGAGCGGCCGCTCTCCCGCCGGGGCATGCTGACCGCGCTCGGCTGGGCGCTGGCCGGCTGGGCGTGCTACGGCGTCCACCTGTACTTCCTGGTCCCGCGGGCGAGCCTCGTGTTCGCCGTCGGCGCGTTCGCGCTGACGTGGTGCCTGGGCATCCTGACCTTCGTCGTGCCCGCCGGCGCGGGGGTGCGCGAGGTGGCCATGGTGGCCGTGCTGTCCCCGGTCCTGGACCGCGGATCGGCCATCGCGGTGGCCCTCTGCTCCCGGGTGATCATCGTGATCGGCGATCTCATCTGCGCGGGTTTGGCGGGACTCGCCGCACGACGCGGCGACGTGTGATTTGAGCCCCGATTTGGGGGAGGCTGGTCATAAGCTGAACCCAGAGGGGGACGCCAGGGCTCCCGCGATGATCTTGAGGGGAGAAGATCTTCGTAATGCCTCGAGTGCTCGTCGACGCGGCGGCCGTCCCCGCGGACCGTGGCGCGCTCATCCGTTACGTGGACGGGCTGGTGGCCGCCCTCGACGCCGCCGGCGCCGACCTCGTGGTGGTCTGCCAGCGGCCCGACGCCGGACGCTACCGCCGTCTCGCGCCCTCGGCCGACGTCCGGCCGGGCCCCGTCTCGATCACCAACCGCGCCGCCCGCCTCGCGTGGGAGCAGACCGGCCTGCCGCTGCTCGCCCGCCAGGCGGGGGCGGAGGTCATCCACGCGCCCTACTACTCGATCCCGCTGCACGCCGGGCTGCCGACGGTCGTGACCGTCCACGACGTCACCTGGTTCACCGAACCCGAGCACCACAGCCCCGCCAAGGCGGCGTTCTTCCGCTCGGCCACCCGCACCGCCGTGCGCCACGCCGCCCGCGTCATCGTGCCGTCCAAGGCGACCCGGGACGAGATGGTGCGCGTGCTGGCCGCCGACCCCACCCGCATCGACGTCGCCTACCACGGCGTCGACCAGGCGCTGTTCCACCCGCCGAGCGAGGAGGAGCGCCGCCGGGCGGCCGAGCGGTGCGGCCTGCACGGCCAGCCGTACGTCGCCTTCCTCGGCGCGCTCGAGCCCCGCAAGAACGTGCCCAACCTCATCCGCGGCTTCGCCGCCGCCGTCAAGAACATCGACGAGCCGCCCGCCCTCGTGCTCGGCGGCGGCGTCCACGAGGACGACGTGGACGCGGCCTGCCGGGAGGTCGAGGCCACGGTGAAGGTGGTGCGCCCCGGGTTCCTGCGCATGCCCGACCTCGCGGGGTTCCTCGGCGGCGCGCTCGCGGTGGCGTTCCCGTCGCGCGGCGAGGGGTTCGGGCTGCCGGTCCTGGAGGCCATGGCGTGCGGCGCGCCGGTGCTCACCACGCACCGCGCCTCGCTGCCGGAGGTGGGCGGCGACGCCGTCGCCTACACCGAGCCCGACGCCGACAGCATCGCGCTGGAGCTCGGCCGGCTGCTCGCCTCGCCCGAGCGCCGCCTGGCGCTCCAGGAGGCGGGGCTCGCGCGGGCCCGCGAGTTCACGTGGAAGGCTTCCGCCGAAGCGCATCTCGCCTCCTATCAACGCGCGGTCGAATAGTTCGGTAACCTCGCGGAGTGATGGAGAGCTCTTTGCCAGACCTCGAGGCGATCCTCCTGGTCGGCGGCCAGGGCACGCGCCTGCGTCCGCTGACACTCGGCACGCCGAAGCCGTTGCTGCCGACCGCTGGGGTGCCCTTCCTGGCGCACCAGCTCGCCCGCGCCCGCTCGTTCGGGGTGCGCCGGATCGTCTTCGCGACCTCCTACAAGGCGTCGATGTTCGAGCCGGCCTTCGGTGACGGCTCCGCGTTCGGGCTCTCCCTGGAGTACATGACCGAGGAGACGCCGCTCGGCACGGGCGGCGCCATCCGCAACGCGGCCGAGGCGCTGACCTGCGGGCCCTCCGATCCCGTGCTGGTGCTCAACGGCGACATCCTGTCGGGTCACGACATCGGCGACCAGGTGCGCACCCATGTCTCCCGGGGCGCCTCTGTAACGCTCCATCTGACGGAGGTGGACGATCCGACGCGGTTCGGCTGCGTCCCCACCGACGACGAGGGCCGGGTCACCGCGTTCCTGGAGAAGACCCCCAATCCCGTCACCAACCGCATCAACGCGGGCTGCTACGTCTTCACCCGCTCGGTCATCGACCGCATCCCGCGCGGCGAGGTCGTCTCGGTCGAGCGCGAGACGTTCCCCGGGCTCATCGAGTCGGGCGAGCTGGTCCTCGGCTACGCCGACCGCACCTACTGGCTCGACGTCGGCACCCCGGCCGCGTTCGTGCAGGGCTCGCGCGACCTCGTGCTCGGCCGCCTGGCCTCGCCCGCGCTGCCCGGGCCTCCCGGCGAGTATCTCGCGCTCGACGGCGCGCTGGTCTCACCGGAGGCCAAGGTCAACGGCGGCTCGGCCATCGGCGCCGGCACGGTCGTCGAGGCCGGGGCCGTGGTGTCGGGCAGCGTGCTGAGCGACGGCTGCGTGGTGCACTCCGGCGCGACGGTGGTCGACTCGGCCGTCGGGCAGGGGGCGCGGGTGTGCTCGGGCGCGGTGGTGCGCGACGCCGTGATCGGCGACGGGGCCGTGGTGGGGGCGGGTAACGAGCTCCAGCACGGCGTGCGCGTGTGGCCCAACGTGGAGCTGCCCGAGCGGGCGGTCCGCTACTCCACCGACGTCTGAGTCGCACCGGCGTCCGGATCCCACCGGCGCCTGGGATCCCAACGACGTCCGACGCCCACACCCAGCGCCCCGTCACCCATCCGCGCCTCGTCACCCGGCGGCGCGCCCCACGCAGTGACGCGCCCTACGCAGTGACGCGCCCTCGCTGGGGGCGCCCCCTGGCGGCGGAGGCGTGGCCTCATGGGAGGGGCAGCTCGCATGAGGAGGGGCGCTGCCACGGATGGGGCGCGCTCTCGTGGAGGGGCATGCTCGCATGAGGAGGGCGCTGTCACGGCGGGGCGCGGCCTCATGAGAGGGCATGCCCGCACGCAGGTGAAGGCGGCGTCCGCGGCCGGGGTGGTGAGGCGGCACACTGGACGGGTGATGGAGCGCAGGTGGGAGCCCGGTGGGCCGCTGGACGTCGGGCTGGCGCTGGCCCCGCACCGGCGCGGCTCCGGCGACCCCACCTGGCGGCGGACCCCCGACGGCGCCGTGTGGCGCACCTCCAGGACCCCCGACGGCCCCGGCACCCTGCGGGTGGGCCTCCACGGCGGCGCGGTGCTCGGCCGGGCCTGGGGCCCCGGGGCGGGGTGGCTGCTGGAGATGATGCCGGCCTGGGTCGGGGCCGACGACGACCTGTCCGGGTTCGCGGTGCGGCACGAGGTGCTGGCCGAGGCCGCCCGCAGGCACGCCGGGCTGCGCATCGGGCGCACCGGCCGGGTCATGGAGGCCCTGGTGCCGGCCGTGCTGGAGCAGAAGGTCGTCGGCCGCGAGGCGTGGCGGGCCTGGCGGTGGCTGCTGCACCGCCACGGCGAGCCCGCGCCGGGCCCGGCGCCCGAGGGCATGCGGGTGGTGCCCGAGCCCGAGGTGTGGCGGCAGGTCCCGTCGTGGCACTGGCACCGGGCGGGCGCCGAGGCCGTGCGCGCCCGCACCATCGCCACGGCCGCCTCGCACGCCGCCAAGCTGGAGGCCGCCGCCACCACCGAGGAGCTGGACCGGCTGCTGCGGGCGCTGCCCGGCGTCGGCGTGTGGACGTCGGCCGAGGTGCGCCAGCGGGCTTTCGGCGACCCCGACGCGCTCAGTGTGGGCGACTTCCACCTGGCCAAGCTCGTCGGCTACGCGCTGACGGGGGAGAAGACCGACGACCCGGGCATGCTGCGGCTGCTGGAGCCGTACGCCGGGCATCGGCACCGGGCCTCCGTCCTGGTCATGCTCACGGGCCTGCGCCCGCCCGCGCGCGGACCGCGGATGCCGGCCCGCGACTACCGCTCCTTCTGACCTCTGGCGGCCCCTGGGTGCGGGGCGTGAACTCAGGCCGTCGTAGTGTGCCTCGTATGAGTCTGGTCAGTGACAGCGCGCTGCGCCGCGCGCTCGCCCGCGCCCGTGACGGCAAGGCCCTCGACGCCACCGAGGCCGCCGTGCTCCTGCACGCCCGCGGCGAACATCTGGACGCCTTGCTGGAGCACG
This sequence comes from Nonomuraea rhodomycinica, assembly GCF_013363995.1. Classification (GTDB taxonomy): domain Bacteria; phylum Actinomycetota; class Actinomycetes; order Streptosporangiales; family Streptosporangiaceae; genus Nonomuraea; species Nonomuraea rhodomycinica. Next base: position 442,346 of record NZ_JABWGO010000002.1, read on the forward strand.
CGTCCCGGGTCCGGGACGCGGGGCTGGCGGCGGTGGGACGGGAAGGCGTGATCACCTACAGCCGCAAGGTTTTCATCCCGTTGACCAGGCTGTGTCGCGACAAATGCGGATATTGCACGTTCGCGACCGCGCCGCACAAGCTGCCCGCGGCGTTCCTCAGCCCGGACGAGGTCCTGGAGATCGCCCGGCAGGGTGCGGCGATGGGCTGCAAGGAGGCGCTGTTCACGCTGGGCGACCGTCCCGAGGACCGCTGGCACCAGGCGCGAGAGTGGCTGGACGCCCACGGGTACGACGACACCCTGTCGTACGTGCGGGCCATGGCGGTGCGCGTCCTGGAGGAGACCGGGCTGCTGCCGCACCTGAACCCCGGCGTGCTCGGCTGGCGCGACCTCCAGCGGCTCAAGCCGGTGGCCCCGTCCATGGGCATGATGCTGGAGACCACCTCCCGGCGGCTGTTCGAGGAGAAGGGGCAGCCGCACTACGGCTCGCCCGACAAGGATCCCGCCGTGCGGCTGCGCGTGCTGGAGGACGCCGGGCGCTCCAACGTGCCGTTCACCACGGGCATCCTCATCGGCATCGGCGAGACCGTCGAGGACCGGGCCGAGTCGATCTTCGCGATCCGGCGGGTGGCGCGCGAGTACGGCGGCGTCCAGGAGGTGATCGTGCAGAACTTCCGCGCCAAGCCGGACACGGCCATGCGCGGCCTGCCGGACGCCGACCTGGAGGAGCTGGCCGCCACGATCGCGGTCGCCCGCCTGGTGCTGGGGCCGCGCATGCGCCTGCAGGCCCCGCCGAACCTCGTCGACGCCGAGTACGAGCTGATGATCCGGGCGGGCATCGACGACTGGGGCGGCGTGTCGCCGCTGACCCCGGACCACGTCAACCCGGAGCGGCCGTGGCCGCAGATCGACGCGCTCGCGGCCCGCACGGCCGACGCCGGGTTCCGGCTGCGCGAGCGGCTGACCATCTACCCCGAGTACGTGCTGGCGGGGGAGCCGTGGCTGGACCCCCGGCTGTTCGCACACGTCCAGGCGCTGGCGGACCCGGACACCGGCCTGGCCCGCGAGGACGTGACGCCGCGCGGGCTGCCGTGGCAGGAGCCGGACGGCGGCTTCACCGCCTCGGGCAGGGTGGACCTGCACGTCGAGGTGGACACCACGGGCCGCACCCACGACCGGCGCGACGACTTCGACCACGTCTACGGCGACTGGGAGGCCCTGCGCGACCGCCTCGACCCGGCCGCCGCGACCGGGCCGGCGGCGACGGCCGGGGCGGGAGCCGGCGCGGGCACGCCCTCCGACGTCCGGCAGGCGCTGCGCCAGGCCGAGCGCGACCCGGCCGGCCTCAGCGAGGACGAGGCCGTGGCGCTGCTGTCGGCCGACGGCGAGGCCCTCGACGAGCTGGCCGCCATCGCCGACGACCTGCGCCGCCGCACCGTGGGCGACGACGTCACGTACGTGGTCAACCGCAACATCAACTTCACCAACGTCTGCTACACCGGCTGCCGGTTCTGCGCGTTCGCCCAGCGCCGCACCGACGCCGACGCGTACACCCTGAGCCTCGCCCAGGTCGCCGACCGGGCGGAGGAGGCGTGGCTCGCGGGCGCCACCGAGGTGTGCATGCAGGGCGGCATCCACCCCGACATGCCGGGCACCGCGTACTTCGACCTGGCCAGGGCGATCAAGGAGCGGACGCCGGACATGCACGTCCACGCGTTCTCGCCGATGGAGGTGGTCAACGGCGCCAGCCGGGCCGACCTGTCGATCGAGGAGTGGCTGCACGCCGCCAAGGAGGCCGGGGTCGACTCGCTGCCGGGCACGGCCGCCGAGATCCTCGACGACGACGTCCGCTGGGTGCTCACCAAGGGCAAGCTGCCCACCGCCGAGTGGATCGAGGTGATCACCACGGCGCACCGGGTGGGCATCCCGACGACGTCCACGATGATGTACGGCCACGTGGACACCCACCGGCACTGGGTCCGGCACATCAAGCTCATCCGGCGGCTGCAGGAGGAGACCGGCGGCTTCTCCGAGTTCGTGCTGCTGCCGTTCGTCCACACCAGCGCGCCCATCTACCTGGCGGGCATCGCCCGGCCGGGGCCCACCGCGCGGGAGAACCGGGCCGTCCACGCGCTGGCCCGGATCCTGCTGCACGGCGCCATCTCCAACATCCAGTGCTCCTGGGTCAAGCTCGGCGACGACCTGTGCCGCCAGGTGCTCGACGGCGGCGTCAACGACCTCGGCGGCACGCTCATGGAGGAGACGATCAGCCGCATGGCCGGGTCGGAGAACGGCTCGTACAAGACCATCAGCGAGCTGCGCGCGATGGCGGGCGCGACCGGGCGGCCGGTCCGGCAGCGGACCACCGAGTACGGCGTGCCGGGCGAGGAGCGCCTGGCCGCCTCCCTCGCCAGCGACGGCGTCTGCACGAGCGTGCGCCGGGTCCTGCCGATGGCGTAGGTATAACATGTTCTAAATTGCACTTGCGTCTCGCCCGGGAGGCGCTGGGAGAATCATCACTCCCCTGGAGAGAGGGTTCACCGTGCGGTTGGGGCGACACCGCGCCGCGTTAAGCGCTGAGCTGCGGCGGAGGAAGGCACTCCGGCGAGGGCTGTTGGCGGGGGTCACCGCCGTGGTCCTCGTCGCCGGCACGCTCGTGGTGCTCCTGGGCGGCGGCGGGGCACTGTGCGCCACACGAGAGCCTGTTCTGGTCAACGTCGCGGCGGCGGTGGACGTGGCGCCCGTGGCGATGCGGGCCGCCGCCCGCTTCAACGAGACGAGGACCGCCTCGGGCGGCCGGTGCGTGCTCGTCCAGGTCACCGAGCAGCCGCCGGCCACCGTGCTGCGCACGCTGATCGGCGACCGGGCGGGCGTGCTGCGCCAGCGGCCGGACGGCTGGATCGCCGACTCCTCGGCCTGGATCCGGCTGGCCCGCAAGCAGGGCGCGAGCGGGCTGCCCGCCGGGGAGAGCGTGGTGGCGACCTCGCCGCTGGTGTTCGCCACCCGCTCCTCGCTCGCGCGGACGTTCTCCGTCGGCGGCACCCAGATGAACTGGCGGATGGTCTTCCCCGCGACCGTGCGCGGGCGGCTGCTGCCGACCGAGCAGGAGCCGGACGTCGTGCGGGTGCCCGACCCGTCGCTGGCCGGCGCGGGCATCGCCACCGTGGCCGCCGCCCGGGACGTGGTGGGCACCGGGGCGGAGGCCGACAAGGCGCTCACGGCGTTCGTGCGCTGGGCGCAGGCCGGCTCCGCCCCCGACTACCGCACGATGATGGCCGCCGTGGACGACCGCGCGTTCTGGAAGCGGCCGGTCGTCATCGTGCCCGAGCAGTCGGTGTGGGAGCACAACCGGCGGGCGGCGTCGGCCGACCCGGTCGTCGCGCTGCGCCCGCGCGAGGGCACGATCATCCTGGACTACCCGTACGTGGTGACCGCGACCGACCCGGACGTGGCCGAGGCGTCGAAGGTCTTCGCCGACTGGCTGCGCGGCGAGGAGGCCCAGGACCTCGTGCGGCGGGACGGGTTCTGGTCCGGCGACGGCGCGCGCGGGCCCGTCTCGCCCGGCCCGCAGGTGCCGGCCGAGACGCCGATGACCCGGCCCTCGGTGTCGCCGGAGGACATCGACGAGGCGCTGCAGGCGTGGAGCAGGCTCGCCCCGCCGACCAACATCCTCGTGCTGGCCGACACCTCCCGGCACATGGCCGAGCGGGTCAAGGACACCACGCGGGTCGGCATCGCCCTCCAGGCGGCCAAGATCGGGCTGCGGCTGTTCCCCGACTCGACGCACATGGGCATGTGGGAGTTCGCCGACGGGCTGGGCGGCGCGAAGGGCTACCAGGAGCGCGTCTCGCTCGGGCCGATCACCAGGCCCGACACCGGGCAGGTCGTCCGGCGCAGCGTGCTGGACGAGCTGACCAGCACGATCACCGCGCATCCCGACCGCGACAGCTCCCTGTACGACGGGATCCTCGCCGGGTTCCGCGAGGTGACCCGAGAGTACCGCGAGGAGATGAACAACACGCTCCTCGTGATCACCTCCGGGAAGGACGACGGGCGGGGCGTGACGCTCCAGGAGCTGGTGGGCAAGCTCAAGGACGAGTGGCGGCCGGACCGGCCCGTGCAGATCGTCGTCATCGCGTTCGGCACGGGCGCCGACCGCGACAGCCTGGGCCAGATCACGGCCGCGACGAACGGGTCGCTGCACGTGGCGCGGCAGCCCGGCGAGATCATCGACGTCTTCCTCGCCGCGCTGGCCCGCCGCCTGTGCCACCCGACCTGCAAGCAGACGCCCTGAGCCGGACGCGGGAAGGCGCCGCCCCGGGTGCGCGGGGCGGCGCCCGGTCACCAGGGGGTCAGGCGCGCTGCCAGAGCGCGGGGACGTTGGGCGGCTCCCAGCCGGCGATCGCGGTGTGCGCCTGCAGGCAGCGGTAGGACGCGCCGCCGTAGGTCACCACCGCGCCGACGGCGTAGGCGGTGCCCGCCTTCCACGTGTCGCCGGGGTTCGAGGTCGGCGTCGGCGTGGGGGTGGGCGTGGGGGTGACGGTCGGGGTCGGGGTGGGCGTCGGGTTGCCGCCACCGCCGCCGATCTGGAGGTCGATGCAGGAGTAGAAGGCGTTGGGGGTGTCGGAGATGTTCCAGATCGCCAGGACCTTCTGCCTGCCTGAGAAGCCCGAGAGGTTCACCGTGTGGGAGATCGTCGCGGGCGGTTGCTGGCCGTTGCCGTTGAAGGAGGCCACCCTCGTGTTGCCGATGTAGTACTCGTACGAGCTGGTGGCGTGCCGGGCGGTGAACGTCCAGTTGAACGTCACGCTGGTGCCGACGGAGGTCGCGGGCCACGGCTTGCTGTCGTCGCTGAGCTGCGCGAAGCGGGCGACGTTGGCGTGGCAGGTGCGCAGTCCCTTCGGGCCCTCGACGCTCTGCGGCTCGTAGATGATGTCGCCGCAGTCCGGCACCTGGCCGCGGGCGCAGAACGCCTGGCGGCTCGGTGGCGAGTCGACGTACCCGTGGGCCATGGCGGGCTCGGCCACGAACACCGTGGCGGCGATCGTGAGCACCGCCACGGTGACTAACGTGAGCGTCCTTCGCATTGAAAGTGCTCCTTTACCTGGGGGGTTGCCCTAAATGTAAAGGAAACTTTCCTAACGGTAAATGGCCGCTGACATGCTTAGTCAGGCCGTCACCGCGTGACCAGGAAGTCCGCCGGGTCGCGCGGGGCGCGGTCGCGGGGCGGCGCGGCGGCGTGGCCCACGGCGACGCACCCCATCGGGTCCCACGACTCCGGCAGGTCCAGCACCTCGCGCACCACCGGCCGGCAGAACATCGTGGACGACACCCACGCCGACCCCAGCCCCTCGACCGCGAGCTGGACGAGCAGGTTCTCCACCCCGGCGCCCATCGCCACCACGAACATCTCCCGCTCCGAGGCGTTGCGCCGGTCGTCGCGGTAGGTGTGGGAGCCCTCCATGACCAGGCACGGCACCACGAGGTACGGCGCGTTGCGCAGCACGTCGCCCCGCCGGATCCGCTTGGCGATCGACTCCTCGGTGAAGCCGTCGCCGCGCAGGTCCTCGATCCAGGCCGCGCGCATCGCGTCCACCAGCTTGAGGCGGGCCGCCGCCGACTCCACCAGCACGAACCGCCACGGCGTCGTGTGGTGCGGCGCCGGCGCGGCGATGCCCGCGGCGACGGCCCGCCGCACCGCCGCCGGGTCCACCGGCTCGTCCGAGAACTCGCGGATCGTCCGGCGGGCGAACACCACGTCCCGCGACCCGTACCGGAACAGGTCGTCGTCGGCCGGCCGGATCAGCGGGCGCACGCCGGGCCCGTCGTCGTCGGTGACGAGGTGCCCGAGGCCGCGCACGATCGCCACCGGCACGCCCGCCAGCTTGCCCTTGACCAGCTCGGCGGCCGAGGCGATCTCGTCGGCGAGCGCGGTGACCGTGGCGCTGAGCGGGTTGCCGTGGGTGTCCGCGCCGCCGCGGAAGTCCTCCAGCGGGACGACGCCGGCGGCGCCGACGGCCAGGTCGGTCAGGCCGTTGCGCCAGGGCCGGCCGAACGTGTCGGAGACGATCACCCCGACCCTGGCCCCGAGCCCGGCCCGGACCCGGCGGGCGGAGGCGTCGGCGTCCTCCGGCAGGAGCAGGACGGTGCCCGGCTCGGTGTTGGAGGCGTCGACCCCGGCCGCGGCCATCACGAAGCCGTGGCGGGTCTGGGAGATCACGGTGTCGCCGCGCCGGGCGACGACCCGGGCCGTCTCCTCCTCGATGGCGGCCGTGCGGTCGGGCGCGCGGCGCACCCGCCCCTCGGCCTTGCTGACGATCTTGGAGGTGACGACCACGATGTCGCCGTCGCGCAGGCCGGCGTCGCGGAGCAGCAGCGCCAGGTCGTCGCCCGGCCGGACCTCGCCGATGCCGGTGACCGGGATGACCTCGATCGAGCCGGGGACCGCCGGGCCGGGGGTGCTCTCTCCGGCGGTCGTCGGGTCGGCGCTCATCGGGGCGGGGGTGGTCGGCTCGGTGGTCATCGGGCCAGCTCCAGGGCCAGGTCGAGCGCGCCGCGGGCGAGGTCGGCCGCCACGTCGGCGCCCGTCTCGGGGTCGCGCATGAGGAGGGGCCGGGCGACGACGCGCACGCCGTCGAGCCGGACGCCGGAGTCCTCGGGCGCCACCAGCCAGCCGTCGATCAGCTCCGCGCCGTACAGCTCGAGCACCGCCTGGGCCGTCGTCTCGACGCCGATCGCCGTGAGGCAGGCGTCGGCCATGCCGCGCACCGGGGCGCCGCCGATGATGGGGGAGACCCCCACGACCGTCTTGGGCAGCAGCGCCTCGCGGATGCCGGGCACCTGGAGGATCGTGCCGATGCTGACCACCGGGTTGGACGGCGGCAGGATCACCACGTCGGCCTCCTCGATGGCCTCCAGCACGCCGGGGGCGGGCTTGGCGCTGTCCACGCCGACCAGCGCGATCGACTCGGCGGGCACCGAGGCGCGCAGCCGTACCCACCACTCCTGGAAGTGGACGGCGCGCCGGCCGCGCTCGTCGGTGACGACGACGTGCGTCTCGCAGCGGTCGTCGCTCATCGGCAGCAGCTCGACGCCCGGCTGCCAGCGCGCGCAGAGCGCCCGGGTGATCTGCGAGAGCGGGAAGCCGGCCTCCAGCATCTGGGAGCGGACGATGTGGGTGGCGAAGTCGCGGTCGCCGAGGCCGAACCACTGCGGCTCGACGCCGTAGGCGGCCAGCTCGTCCTTGACGACGTGGGTCTCCTTGGCCCGGCCCCAGCCCTGCTCCTCGTCGATGCCGCCGCCGAGGGTGTACATGACCGTGTCGAGGTCGGGACAGACCCGCAGGCCGAAGAGGGTGATGTCGTCACCGGTGTTGCCGATCACGGTGATCCGGGCGTCGGGCGCGGTCTCGCGCAGTCCGCGCAGGAAGCGGGCGCCGCCGATGCCGCCGGCGAGGGACACGATGTGCATGCCGACCAGTCTTCCACCGGCCTCTGACACGCCCGAGACGGCCTCGGTGTTGCCGATCCGCAACCCTCCGAAAAACACGGCATAGCGGGCGATGTGGGGCTTTTGGGGGATAAGTGGTTGGCGTTACTCCCGGCATCCATGGCGGTGATGTGGCAAACTCCCTTCGGGCTAAAGGGTCCGATGGGAGTAGTCGTGAACAAACTTGACGCAGCCCGGCTGAGGGAGCCGGCCGCCTGGCTGATGCTGGCATCGGGCGCGATCAACGTCCTGCTGGCCGTCGGCAGGGTGCTGATCGGCACGACGACCCCGTACGGCGGCGGCTCGTCCCTGATGGACCGCGCCTTCGCCAACTTCGCCGGCCTCACCAGCCCCGTCGCCGTGGCCCTGCTCGTCGGCTCGGTGCTGCTGGTCACCCGGTTCGGCCCGCCGTCGCCCAAGGCGCGGCTGATCGTCCTCGGCGCGACCGGGGCGCTCGGCCTCGCGGCCCTGTTCGGCGCGCTCGCGCTGCTGCTCGGGCTCCTGGCCGGGGGCACGGTCCGGCTCACGGTGGAGTTCCTGCTGTCCGGCGTGCCGCAGCTCGGCCTGACGGCCGTCGCGCTGGTCTTCCTGCTCCCGCAGGCCATGGCCGCGAGCTCCGGCGCCCAGGGGCCGCGTCCCGGCTTCGGCGCGACGCCGTACGGCAACCCGGTGCACGGCAGCGGCTCCGACGCCTTCGGCCCCGGGTACGCCCCGGACCCGCAGGGCCGGCCCGGCCAGTACGGCGGGCAGCCCGCCTACGGTCAGCAGGGCTTCGGCCGGCCCGACGGCGCCCCGCACGGCCCGCAGGACCCCTACCAGCAGCCGCAGACCCCGCAGCAGCCCGTTCCCCAGCCCCGCGCCGCGCTCCCCGCCGCGCCCGGCGACAGCAAGGCCGACGCCGACTCCGGCCGCCAGGACCACCCCGACCAGGGCTTCGCCCAGCCGGACCAGCAGCCCGCCTACGGGCAGGCCGACCTCGCGGCCTCCTACGGACAGGGCGACGCCGCCGCCTCCTACGGGCAGAGCGAGCAGCAGCCCGCCTACGGCCAGGCCGCGCCGACCGGCCAGCACGGCGCCCCCGCCGGGCAGGGCGACCAGCAGCAGCCGTTCGGCCAGCCCGGCGTGACGCCGTTCGGCCAGCCGGACGCGCACCAGCAGCCCGCATACGGCCAGTCCCAGCCGGGCTTCACCCAGCCCGACCAGCAGCCGTTCGGAAGCCAGCCGGAGCACCAGCCCTTCGGCGGCCAGCCGGACCAGCAGCCTTTCGGCGGGCAGGCGGACCACCAGCCTTTCGGCGGGCAGCAGGAGCGCCAGCAGCAGCCGTTCGGCGGCCAGCCGGACCACCAGCCCGGTCACGGCCGTTCCGACCAGCAGCCCGCTTACGGCCAGACCGACCCCGCGAGCGCCTACGGCCAGCAGGCGGACCCCGCGAGCGCCTACGGCCGGAGCGAGCAGCAGCCCGCCTACGGCCAGGCCGCGCCGACCGGCCAGCACGGCGCCCCCGCCGGGCAGGGCGACCAGCAGCCCCCGTACGGCCGGACCGGGGAGCCCGAGGGCTTCGGCCAGACCAGCCCCACGCAGGCGTTCCCCCCGCAGCCCGGCCAGCAGACCTACGGCCACCCGGCCCAGGCCCCCGCCCAGCCCTCCTACACCACCGCCGACTACACCCCGGCCGACACCGCGCCCGGCGGCGGCTACCCGCAGCAGAGCGACTACCAGCCGAGCGACTACCAGCAGACCGAGTACCAGCCCGCGCCGTACGTCCCCGCCGACAGCCACCCCGGCGCCTACGGCCAGTCGAGCCCGTACTCCTCCCTCGACTCGCTCGACTCCCTGGACCCGTCGCCCTCGTCGCCCTCGTCGCCGTCGTCGCCGTTCTCGGCCTCCTCGCCGAACGTCTACTCCTCGATCGACTCGGGCCCCGGCACCTACCCGACGCTGGACACCCCGCTCACGCCGTACACCCCGGCCGACTCCCAGCCGGGCGGCGGCTACACCCCGGCCGACACGCGGCCCGGTGGCTACACCCCCACCCACTCCCAGCCCGACGTCTACGCCCCCGCCCCCGACTCCCAGGCGAACCCCTACGCCACGGACCCCCAGGGCGGCGCGTCGTACCCGTCCTACACGCCGCAGCCCCCCAGCGGCGTCCAGCCGGCGGCGCCCTACACCCCCTCCCACGACGCCGGGGCCGGCTACCAGCCCCAGCAGCCGAACGCCTTCAACAGCCCCGCCGACCCCGTCTACGCCTCCGGCGAGACCTCCCCGAGCGTGCCGTACCCGCCGGCCGGCCAGGAGTCCCGCCCCGCGTACGAGGCCCAGGGCGGCCAGCCGTTCACCGGCTACTCCGGCCACGAGTACGCCCAGTCCGCCTACCAGGAGCCGGACCCGCCCGTCGACCCGCGCTCGCAGCAGCTCCTCGACGCCTACCAGCAGGCCGAGACGTACCAGCACTCCGGCCAGCAGCCCGGCTACGCGACCCCGCAGCAGCAGCCCGGGCCGTACGACGCGCTGTACGGCAACCCCCAGCAGCAGACCGGCGCCCCGCAGCAGCAGGGCTACGGCCAGCACAGCCAGCAGGGTTACGAGCCCCAGCCGGCGCACTACGAGCCGCAGCCCTACCAGCCGCAGCCGCCCTCGCAGGGCTGGCCGCAGGGCAACCCCGAGTCGACGGTCCGCCTCGACCAGCAGCAGCCCTACGCGACGGGCGGCGCCGACCGGTCGCGCGACGGCGACGACCCGATCGACCCCACAGCCATATACACCCCCAACGAGCCACGCAGGTAACGAACCGGCAAAGCACGGCTAGAGAGTAGGTGGGCCACGGGCGGGGCTCTATACCGCCCTGGTACGGTTCCGACCGCTGACAGCGTTGAACACGCCAGGCCAACGCCATGGATCACGTGGCGATGGGTCAGGTGCGAACATCACATGCCATGCACACCGGGGCGAGAGCTGGCCTTTCCCCGGATACCGGCATGCCGCTTGACGTCACGTACAGCACACGCGTGTAATTACAACCATGTTGTTACGCCTTCCCGTGGGTGGGTAGTAGGGAGGCGTTCATGGGGGGCTCCATTGCGGGCGGGCGGCAGGGAGGTGTGCAGTGACCGATCTGGTCATCGCACAGGATCAGCTTGACGCTGAAGAACTCGGATGGCAGGAGCGCGCCTTGTGCGCGCAGACTGATCCTGAGGCGTTCTTCCCGGAAAAAGGCGGCTCCACCCGAGAGGCCAAGAAGGTCTGCCGATCCTGCGAAGTACGTGCAGAGTGTCTTGAATATGCACTTGAGCACGATGAGCGGTTCGGCATCTGGGGTGGACTGTCCGAGCGGGAGCGCAGAAGGATCAAGCGCCAGGCCGTTTAGAGATATCTGCCGAAAGGGCCACGCGGAGCACCGCGTGGCCCTTTCTCGTGCCGGGGGTACGGGCCGAGGTCAGCGGCGGTCGTCGTAGCCGGGGTCGACCGTCTCCGGCGACAGGCCGAGCAGCGTGGCCACCTGCTCCACGACCGTGTCGTGGACGAGTGCCCCGAGCGTCTCGCGGTCGCGGGCGCGCGCCTCCAGCGGACGGCGGTAGAGCACGATCGACGCCGGGTCGGCGCCCTTGGCCACCTCCGCCCGGCCGAACGGCACGGGGTCGGCACCCATGCCCGGCCCGTCGCCCAGCTCGCTCAGCGGAGGCACGTCCTCCACCGCGAACTCCACCGCCGAGAGCTGCTTGCCCCACTGCGGGCGCAGCCGGTCGACCGCGTCGAGCACCAGGTCGTCGAACCGCTCGCTGCGCGAGCGCGCTATGGGCACGTGGGAGGGCGCCAGTGGACCGCGCAGGCCGCGACCATGCCGATCGCGCCGCCTCGGGCGCCGCTCATGTGTCACACGGCAAGTCTAAGGGGACCCGGCCTCCGGGGCCGAGGACGACGGCCATCGGGGGCATGTGGGTGGAAACGCTGCGACAGTCGGCCGAACGCTGTGACAGGCGGCCGAACACTCTGACAGGCGTCCGAACGCTGCGACAGCTGTCCGAATTGTGGCGACACGCTCGTTAAGAGCGCTCAGATAGTGGCGCCCCGCCCCCTTACCGGATACGGTCCCTCCGTGAGCCCCGTCCGCCGCTGTTCCCGCACCGCCTGCAGCCAGCCTGCCGTCTTCACGCTCACGTACGTATACGCCGACTCGACCGCTGTTCTCGGCCCCCTGGCGACGTACGCGGAGCCACACTGCTACGACCTGTGCGCCGAACACGCCGAGCGGCTGACCGCCCCCCGCGGCTGGGAGGTGGTGCGCCTGCCGACGGACGGCGCCTCGCCCAGCTCGGACGACCTGGAGGCGCTGGCCAACGCCGTGCGCGAGGCCGCCCGGCCCACCCCCGGCGGCGGTGAGCCGGTCGGGCAGGGTGTCGAGGTCGGCCGCCGCGGGCATCTGCGTGTTCTTCGTTCCGCCCAGCAGCACCGTGACCGGTAGGCTCGTCCAGACGTAGCAGACCTAGGGGCGGAGCTGGAGAGTGGGCGACCTCGCCAAGATCTTCAAAGCTTACGACGTACGCGGAGTGGTGCCCGACGAGCTGGACGAGCCGGCGGCGGAGGCCGTGGGGGCGGCGTTCGCGGAGGTGACCGGGGCGCGGTCGGCCGTGGTCGCCCATGACATGCGCGAGTCGTCCGTGCCGCTGAGCGCGGCGTTCGTGCGGGGCGCGCGCTCGCGCGGAGTGGACGTGGTCTACGCCGGGCTGGGCTCCACCGACCTGCTGTACTACGCCAGCGGCAGCCTCGGGCTGCCCGGCGTGATGTTCACCGCCAGCCACAACCCGGCCCGCTACAACGGCATGAAGATGTGCCGCGCGGGCGCGGTGCCGATCGGCGGCGACACGGGCCTGACCGAGATCCGCGACCGGGCCGCCGAGCTGCTGGCCGCGGGCGGCGTGACCGGCGGCGGCGCCACCGGGGCGCTGATCGAGAAGGACCTGCTTCAGGGCTACGCGGGCCACCTGCGCACCCTCGTCGACCTGTCCGGCGTCCGGCCGCTCAAGGTGGCCGTCGACGCGGGCAACGGCATGGGCGGTCACACGGTGCCCGCCGTCCTCGACGGCCTGCCCATCGAGACGGTGCCCCTCTACTTCGAGCTCGACGGCGCCTTCCCCAACCACGAGGCCAACCCCCTGGAGCCGGCCAACCTGCGCGACCTGCAGCGCGCGGTCGTCGACAGCGGCGCCGACCTCGGCCTGGCCTTCGACGGCGACGCCGACCGCTGCTGGGTCGTGGACGAGCGGGGCGAGTCCGTCTCCCCGTCGGCGGTGACCGCGCTGGTCGCCACCCGTGAGCTGGCCAAGCACCCCGGCGCCGTGATCATCCACAACCTCATCACCTCGCTCGGCGTGCCCGAGATCGTCCGCGAGCAGGGCGGGCGGCCGGTGCGCACCCGCGTGGGCCACTCGTTCATCAAGGCCGAGATGGCGCGCACCGGCGCGGTCTTCGGCGGCGAGCACTCCGCCCACTACTACTTCCGCGACTTCTGGTACGCCGACTCCGGCATGCTGGCCGCGCTGCACGTGCTCGCCGCGCTCGGCGAGCAGGACCGGCCGCTGTCCGAGGTGGTCGGGGCGTACTCCCGCTACCACGCCTCCGGCGAGATCAACAGCACGGTCGCCGACCAGGGGGCCGCGCTGCGCCGGGTACGCGAGGAGTTCGCGGGCAGGGGCGAGTTCGACGAGCTCGACGGGCTGACCGTCACCGGCTCCGGCTGGTGGTTCAACCTGCGCGCGTCCAACACCGAGCCGCTGCTCAGGCTCAACGCCGAGGCGGCCGACGAGACCACGATGAAGGCGGTCACCGACGAGGTGCTCGCCGTTGTGAGAAGGGTGTCAGAGTGAAGATCGACGACTGGCTGCTGGAGATTCTGGCCTGCCCGGCGTGCAAGTCCCCCCTGCGTGCCGAGGGCGGGGCCGGCGACGAGGCCGGGGAGCTCGCCTGCACCGGGTGCGGCCTGGTCTACCCCGTGCGCGACGACATCCCGGTGCTCCTGGTCGACGAGGCCAGGAAGCCGTGATCTGGGAGCCCGACCGGCTCGACGACCAGCACCACCTGACCGACGGCGACCCGGGCGGCATGCTGCTCGCGGTCGCAGCGTCCGCGGCCCAGGTGCGCACCGGGCACCGCGTCGCCGTCGAGGCCGGACTCCCCGGTTCGGCCGGGGGGTCCCGGCCGCGCGCCGTCGTGGTCGCGGGCATGGGCGGCTCGGCCATCGCGGGCGACATCCTCGCCGCCGTGTGCGGCCGGGGCGCGCCGCTGCCGATCGTCACCGTGCGCTCCTACCAGCTCCCCGGCTGGGTGGGCGCCGCCGACCTGGTGGTCGCCGTCTCCTGCTCGGGGCGTACCGAGGAGACGCTGTCGGCGGCCACGGAGGCCGTACGGCGCGGCTGCCGGCTCATCGCCGTGGGCGGCGCGGGATCGCCGCTGGAGGCGATCGCCCGGCAGGCGTCGGCGCCGTTCGTGCCGGTGCCCGCGGTCGGCCAGCCGCGCGCGAACGTCTGGTTGCTGACCGTCCCGCTGATCGTGGCGGCGGCCGCGCTCGGCCTGGTCAGTGCCGAGCCGGAGCTGTTCGAGGAGGTGGCCGTGACGTTGGAGGGCATCGCCCACCGGTGCCGGCCCTCCAGCGAGTCGTTCATCAACCCGGGCAAGACGCTGGCCATGGAGCTGGCCGAGAGCGTGCCGATGATCTGGGGCACCTCGCCGCTCGCCGCGGTCGCCGGCTACCGGCTGGCCTGCCAGCTCAACGAGAACGCGAAGTACCCCGCGATCTTCGGCGAGCTGCCCGAGGCCAACCACAACCAGGTGGTCGCCTTCGACGGCCCGTTCGCCCAGCGCGACATCTTCTCCGACGAGCCCGGCCGCGGCCTGCGCCTGGTGCTGGTGCGCGACAGCGAGGAGCACCCCCAGGTGACGCGCCGCCGCGAGGCGTCGGCGCGGCTGGCGCACGAGCGTGACGTGCCGGTCAGCGAGCTGGCCGCCGAGGGGGAGCATCCGCTGGTCCGGATGGCCTCGCTCATCGGGCTCGCCGACTACGCGAGTGTCTACCTCGCCCTCGGGTACGGCATCGACCCGACCCCGGTGTCGGCCATCACCGAGCTGAAGTCCAGGATTGCGGAATAGGATCCCTTCCCCGGGGCAATGAGTACATGATCTTTATGAGTGGAGCAGACCGGTGAGCGCGAGCGGCGGTACGAAAGCAATCATCGCGGCCCTGTCGGCCAACCTGGCCATCGCCGCATCGAAGTTCGTGGCCGCCTTCTTCACCGGCTCGTCGTCGATGCTGGCCGAGGGCATCCACTCGGTGGCCGACTCGGGCAACCAGCTGCTCCTGCTGATCGGCGGCAAGCGGGCGCAGCGCGGGCACGACCGGGAGCACCCGTTCGGCTACGGCCGTGAGCGCTACTTCTACGCGTTCGTGGTGGCGGTGGTGCTGTTCACGATCGGCGCGGTCTTCTCCCTGTACGAGGGCATCCACAAGCTCTCCTCGAAGGAGGGGGTGGAGTCGCCGGTCTGGGCGTTCGCCGTGCTGATCTTCGCGATCATCGCGGAGGGCTTCTCGTTCCGGACGGCGATCCGCGAGGCCGCTCCGCACCGCGGACAGCAGTCGTGGTTCGCGTTCATCCGCCGCTCCAAGTCGCCCGAGCTGCCGGTCATCCTGCTGGAGGACCTCGGCGCGCTGCTCGGCCTGCTCTTCGCGCTGTTCGGCGTCGCCATGGCGGTCATCACGGGCAACCCCGTCTGGGACGCCATCGGCACGATCATGATCGGTGCGCTGCTCGCGGTGATCGCCGTCATCCTGGCGATCGAGACGAAGTCGCTGCTGCTGGGCGAGAGCGCCACCCCCGAGATGGAGCGCCAGATCTGCGACGCGCTGGAGGCCGCCGACGAGGTCGAGCGGGTGATCCACATGCGGACGCTGCACCTCGGGCCGGAGGAGCTGCTGGTGGCGGCCAAGATCGCGGTCGCGCACAACGACACCGCGTCGGAGGTCGCGCGGGGCATCGACGAGGCGGAGCGGCGCATCCGCGCGGCCGTGCCGATCGCCCGGGTCATCTACCTGGAGCCCGACCTCGACCGTTCCCGCACCACCACCGCCTGACCGTTCCCGCGCCACCACCGCCTGACCGTTTTCGCGCCACCACCGCCTGACACCCGGCTCGCGACCGCGCGCCGGGATCAGGTGAGCGGCGCCGCCTCGTTCCCGACCAGGCGCGTGCTCCGGCGCCTGAGACGCGGCCGGCCGAGCGTGATGAACGCCTCGGCCTGCAGCGCCGACACACCGATGCGCGGCAGGTCGCGCGCGTTCGGATAGACGACGAAGCGCGGCTCCCAGACCGGGCGGAACTTGGCGTTGAACCGGTAGAGCGACTCGATCTGGAACCAGTGCGACAGGAAGAGCAGCAGGCCGCGCCAGGCCCGCAGCACCGGCCCGGCGCCCAGCCGCTCGCCGCGCGCCAGGGCCGCCCGGAACATCGCGAAGTTGAGCGAGACCTGGGTGACGTCCATCGCGGGAGCCGCCTGCAGGGTCTTGACGATCAGCAGCTCGTTGAGGCCCGGATCGGCGTCGCGGTCGCGGCGCATCAGGTCGAGCGAGATGCCGCGCGGCCCCCAGGGCACGAAGTGCAGCACGGCCCTGATCTGGCCGTCCTTGTGCGCCGTGACCACCACGCAGCGGCCGTCGCCGGGGTCGCCGAAGCGGCCGAGCGCCATCGAGAACCCGCGTTCGGTCTCCGCGCCGCGCCAGGAGGCCGAGGCCGCCCTGATCCGCTCCTTCTCGTCCTCCGTGAGCTCGCCCACCCGGCGCACGAGGCAGGTGTAGCCCGCCCGCTCCGTCCGGTTGACCATCTGGCGGACGTTGCGCATGGCCCGCCCCTTCAGGGTGAAGTCGGCGACCTCGACCACCGCCTCGTCCCCGATCTCCAGCGCCGACAGCCCGGCCTCGCGCGTCCACACCTCGCCGCCCGTCTCGCTGCAGCCGATCACGGCCGGCACCCAGGCGTGCCTCCTCGCCTCGGCCATGAAGACCCTGATCGCCGCCGGCCACGCCTCCCGGTCGCCGATCGGGTCGCCGCTGGCCAGCATGACGCCCGAGACCACCCGGTAGGCGATCGCCGCCTTGCCGGTGGGCGAGAACAGGACGCTCTTGTCGCGGCGGAGCGCGAAGTAGCCGAGCGAATCGCGCGCGCCGTGCCGGTCGAGCAGCTCGCGCAGGCGGCTCTCGTCCTGGTCGGTCAGCTCCGCGGCCGGGCGTTCGGGGCGCAGGGCCAGGTAGGCGGTGGTGACGGCGGTCAGGGTGCCGAGCGCGAGCAGCGAGAAGTAGACCAGGTCGCCCACGCGCGGCGCGATGTAGACGACCGGGCCCTCGATGCCGACCAGGCCGAGGACCACGTGCTGGAGCCGCTCCAGCACGCCCGGGTCGCTGGCGATGGCCCGGGGGCGCAGGCTGACGATCACGTACCCGAGGGCGAGGTCGAGGGCGCCGAAGGCGAGCAGGTTGCCCAGCGCCCGCCACCGGCTGCGCGGATCGGACAGCGCGTAGAACTCGCGGCGGTTCATGAGCAGCGCCACGAGGAAGAGCAGGCTGATGGCCGCCGTGACGGGGCGGAGATGGACGACGGCGAGGATCGCGCTGACCGGCAGCAGCGCCACGACCGCCCGCCAGGCGCGCACCTTCCTGCGGCGCAGCGCGTGCGCGAGCATGATGAGCAGGATGCCCACCACGAGAGAGGTCGCCCGGGCGACGGTCGTCACGATCCCGGGCAGCGCGTCCGACCACGCCGCCATCCCGCTGCGGCCCAGGCGGGGGGCCACGGCCTTGACGATGTCGAGAAGCCCGACCATCAGGGCCGCGTAGCCCGCGACGGCGGGCACCCAGGGGTGCGAGATCTGCTTCACCATTCGGATTCAACGCCTGTGGCGATAATCCGCGTGTTAACCACGGTCTTACGGCGTGGCGGGTAAGCCTCTGGAAGATGGGACTCACTTCGCTGCTCCTCCAGCTTATGACGGCCGCACTGGCGATCGGCGCGCTCGTCGCCACGGTGTGGGCGTGGCCGCGGCTGGCCGGGCGACTGGCCGGACGGCGCTGGACCGCCGTGCTGGCGCGGGCGGGGGTGCTGACGGGGAACCAGGTGCTGACCCTGGCGGCGCTCGGGCTGCTGGTCAACAACTACTTCGGCTTCTACGGCTCGTGGGACGACCTGCTCGGCACCGACCCCGGCACGGCGGCCATCACGATCGCCGGGCAGGGCCTGCAGGTGCTGGACAGCCAGGCGGTGCGCGGCGGCCGGATCGAACAGGTCATCATGCCCGGCCCCACCACGCACCTCAGCGAGCAGGCGTACGTGTTCCTGCCCACGGCCTACCTGAGGGACCAGCGGCGGCGCTTCCCCGCGATCCTGGCGCTGACCGGCTACCCGGGTGACCCGCGCAACCTGATGACCAGGCTCGACCTGCCCGGACGGCTCGCGACCGCCATCAGCCGCCACCAGGTGCCGCCCGCGGTCCTCGTCATGATGCGGCCCAGCGTGGTGCTGCCGCGCGACACCGAGTGCGTGGACGTGCCGGGCGGGCCGCAGGTCCAGAAGTACTTCGCCGACGACGTGCGGCGGGACATGACGACCGCGTACCGGGTGGCGCCGGGCAGGGAGTCCTGGGGGATCCTCGGGGGCTCGACCGGCGGGTACTGCGCGCTGAAGCTCGCCATGACCCATCCGCAGGCGTTCTCGGCGGCGGTGTCGCTGTCGGGCTACTACCGGACGATCATCGACGGCACCACGGGCGACCTGTTCGGCGGGCAGCAGGCCGTCGAGCACGACAACGACCTGATGTGGCGGCTGGCGACGCTGCCCGCGCCGCCGGTCAGCGTGCTGGTGACCAGCAGCCGGAAGGGGGAGAGCGACTACCGCTCGACGCTCGCCTTCTTGGCCGCGGTCAAGCCGCCCATGCAGGCGTCGTCGCTGATCCTGCCCAGCGGCGGCCACAACTTCAACACCTGGAACCGGGAGCTGCCGCAGGCCCTGCCGTGGCTGGCCCAGCAGCTCCATGCCCCCACCGGGGAGACTCCGTCCCCCACCGGCACCCCCGGCTGAGCCCCGCCCCGTCCGGGGGCGGCATCTCCGGGTGGCCTGCCCGGGGACGCCGCCGCGGGGGCTTCCTACTCGTGAGCGGTCAGGCAGGCCCGGCCGGTGCCGCTCTGGTCGAACAGGCAGCGGCCCTTCTTGTCCAGGCTGATCACGTCGCGCACGCCGGCGAACTGCTTGAGTGTCCGGTCGATCGTGTACAGGGCGCGGGCGTCGCCGCCGACGCCGTCGCTCACGACGGTGCGGCAGAAGCGCAGCGTCGCCACGCCCTTCCTGATGGCGACGGTGAAGTCGGCGCCGCAGGTCGACCGGCCGCGCAGCTTGCCCGTCAGCTCCGAGTGCAGGCCGCGCCGCCGCTCGGCCTTCGTGGGGCCGGCGATGAGCTGCTGGACGGCGAACCTGGCCACCCCCCGGTCCGGCGCCTTGCGGGTCACGGCCACGACCTTGCCGGGGATGCCGTGTCCCTTGGAGAAGTACACCTTGACCTCGCGGGGCTTGCCGGACGCGCCGCCGGCCGGCACGGCCTGGACCGGGGAGTCCGGGGCGGGCGCCGCCGGGGAGCCCGCCGCCTGCGCCGGCGAGAGCGCGAGCACGGCGGCCACTAAGAGCTCTTTCATGATTTCTTAGACGTATGCGCGGGAGCGCTGGTTCGAAGCAGCCGCAGCGCCTTCTCCTTCTCGAAGTCGAGCGCGCGGCGCGGCACCGCGATCCGCCCGATCCGGATGCCGAGGTCGCGCACCGCCGCGGCGACGGCGGGCTCGCTGAGCACCCGCAGCGCGAAGGCCAGCTCGGCGGGCGAGACGTCGAAGCGTTTCTCCAGCTCGACCCCCTGGGCCACGGCCGCGAGCTCCTCCGGCCCGAACCGGCGGTGGGCGCCCTGCTCGCGGACCGGGGGCAGCAGGCCGAGCGCCTCCCGGTAGCGCAGCATCCGGGGGGACATGCCGAGCCGCCGCGCGGCCTCCGTGATACGCATCCTTACATTCTTACGTCAGTTTCGGGGGCGCCGAGATGCGACCTCGCCGGAAGGACGCCTAGACTCGTCGGCGACACCGTCCCGATGCGAGACACCGTCCCGATGCGAGGGGAAACAATGGACTTCAAGGTCGCCGACCTTTCACTTGCCGACTTCGGCCGCAAGGAGATCAGGCTCGCCGAGCACGAGATGCCCGGACTCATGGCGATCCGTAAGGAGTACGCGGCCGCGCAGCCCCTCCGCGGTGCGAAGATCATGGGCTCCCTGCACATGACCATCCAGACCGCGGTCCTCATCGAGACGCTGGTCGACCTCGGCGCCGAGGTGCGCTGGGTCAGCTGCAACATCTTCTCCACCCAGGACCACGCCGCCGCCGCGGTCGTCGTCGGCCGCGACGGCACCGTCGACGACCCCAAGGGCGTCCCCGTCTTCGCCTGGAAGGGCGAGACGCTGGAGGAGTACTGGTGGTGCACCGAGCAGGCGCTGACCTGGCCCGGCGGTGACGGCCCCAACATGATCCTCGACGACGGCGGCGACGCCACCCTGCTCGTCCACAAGGGCGCCGAGTACGAGAAGGCCGGCGCCGTCCCCGCCGCCACGGCCGAGGACCCGGAGGAGTGGCACGTCATCATCGACCTGCTCACCCGCACGGTCGGCGACGACAAGAAGTGGACCCGGATCGCCGAGCAGATCAAGGGCGTCACCGAGGAGACCACCACCGGCGTCCACCGCCTGTACGAGATGCACAAGAACGGCCAGCTGCTGTTCCCGGCGATCAACGTCAACGACTCGGTCACCAAGTCGAAGTTCGACAACAAGTACGGCTGCCGCCACTCGGTCATCGACGGCCTGAACCGCGCGACCGACGTGCTGATCGGCGGTAAGGTCGCCGTGGTGTGCGGCTACGGCGACGTCGGCAAGGGCTGCGCCGACGCGCTGCGCGGCCAGGGCGCCCGCGTCATCGTCACCGAGATCGACCCGATCTGCGCCCTGCAGGCGGCCATGGACGGCTTCCAGGTCACCACGCTCGACGAGGTCGTCGGCCTCGCCGACATCTTCGTGACCGCCACGGGCAACTTCAACATCATCACCGCCGACCACATGGCGCGGATGAAGCACCAGGCGATCGTGTCCAACATCGGGCACTTCGACAACGAGATCGACATGGCCGGCCTCGCCAAGCTGCCGGGCAT
This sequence comes from Nonomuraea rhodomycinica, assembly GCF_013363995.1. Classification (GTDB taxonomy): domain Bacteria; phylum Actinomycetota; class Actinomycetes; order Streptosporangiales; family Streptosporangiaceae; genus Nonomuraea; species Nonomuraea rhodomycinica. Next base: position 463,104 of record NZ_JABWGO010000002.1, read on the forward strand.
CGAGAAGCGCAACATCAAGCCGCAGGTCGACGAGTGGGTCTTCGCCGACGGCCACTCGATCATCGTGCTGGCCGAGGGCCGCCTGATGAACCTCGGCTGCGCCACCGGCCACCCGAGCTTCGTGATGTCCAACTCGTTCACCAACCAGGTGATCGCGCAGATCGAGCTGTTCACCAAGACCAGCGAGTACCCGATCGGCGTCTACACGCTGCCCAAGCACCTGGACGAGAAGGTCGCCCGGCTCCACCTCGACGCCCTCGGCGTCAAGCTCACCGAGCTGACGAAGGAGCAGGCCGCCTACATCGGCGTCCACGTCGAGGGCCCGTACAAGTCGGACCACTACCGGTACTGAGTGGTGTGAGTGCTGATGCTCCGGAGGGGCTTTCCCTCCGGAGCTGTCTTTAAGATCATCTTTTACGGCAGGCCAAGTTACCCGCACTCGCCGACGTCCCCTCCGTCTGTCATGGCCGGTCGTGAGGGCTCACGGCATGCGCGCCGTCACGAGCGCACTCTTGGCCGTGTTCTTCGGTTGGGGCTTGGCACGTGGATCTCTCGGACAGTGGTGAGCGGCAGATCTCCTGGGCTGCCCGGTCGATGCCTGTTCTGACGGCGATCGGGGAGCGGTTCGGGGCCGAACGGCCGCTGGACGGGTTGAGGATCGCCGCGTGCCTGCACGTCACCGCCGAGACCGCGGTGCTCATGGGCGCGCTCAGCGCGGGCGGCGCCGAGATCGCGCTGGCCGCCTCCAACCCGCTGTCCACCCAGGACGACGTGGCCGAGGCGCTGCGCGGCTACGGCATCGCGGTGCACGCGCGGGCGGGCGTGGACCGGGCCACCTACTACCGGCACATCCACCAGGCCCTCGACCTGGGGCCCGACCTGGTGCTCGACGACGGCTGCGACCTGGTCAACACGTTGCATACCGAGCGCACCGACCTGCTCGGCGGGGTGAGCGGCGGCTGCGAGGAGACGACCACGGGGATCATCCGGCTGCGGCAGATGGCCTCGGAGGGCGCGCTGCGGTTCCCGGTCGTGGCGGTGAACGACACGCGGACGAAGCGGATGTTCGACAACCGCTACGGCACCGGGCAGTCCACGCTGGACGGGATCATGCGGGCCACCAACACCATGCTCGCGGGGCGGACGGTGGTGGTGGCGGGGTTCGGGTTCTGCGGGCGGGGCGTGGCGGAGCGGGCCAAGGGGTTCGGCGCGCGGGTCGTGGTGACCGAGATCGACGCGGTCAAGGCGCTCGACGCCACCCTGCAGGGCTACGAGGTGCGGCCCATGGCGGAGGCGGCCGAGACCGGTGACCTGTTCATCACCGTGACGGGCAACCGCGACGTGATCCGGGCCGAGCACCTGGCCGTCATGAAGGACGGCGCCATCCTGGCCAACGCGGGGCACTTCGACGTGGAGATCGACGTGCGGGCCCTGGACGAGTTGGCCGTCGAGGTCCACCGCGGCGTGCGGCCCAACACCGACGAGTACGTCCTGCCCGACGGCCGGAGGCTGCTGCTGCTGGCGGAGGGCCGCCTGGTGAACCTGACGGCCGCGGAGGGGCATCCGGCGGCGGTCATGGACATGTCGTTCTCGGCGCAGGCCCTCGCGGTGGCCTGGCTCGTCGGGGAGCGGGCCGGGCTCGCGCCCGGGGTCTACGACGTGCCCGACTCGATCGACCAGGAGGTGGCCCGGCTCAAGCTGGCGGCCACGGGCATCGGCATCGACGCCCTCACGGAGGAGCAGGAGTCGTACCTGCACTCCTGGCGCGCCGGTTCCTGACCGCGGCAGGAGCCGCCACGTCCGCCGGGAGGTCCCGCGGACGGCGGGCGGCGCGTGGGACGGCGGGCGGATGGGACGGCGGGCGGCGCCTCGGACGGCGGGCGGCGCGTGGTACGGCGGGCGGCGCGTCGGACGGCCGGTGGCCTCGTCGGACGGCCGGCGGCGTCTCGGAGTGGCGGCGGTGCGTCAGTGGATGGCGGACATGCGGCGGATCTCGGCGGACTGGCTGACCGAGATGTCCTCGGCGATCTCCTGGACCCGCTGGTGCGAGCCCTTGGTCAGGACCTCGGCCGACATCGTGAGCGCCCCCTGGTGGTGGGCGGTCATGAGCTGGACGAACAGGCGGTCGAAGGCGGCGCCCTTGGCCGCCTTCAGGGCCTCCATCTGCTCGGGCGTGGCCATCCCGGGCATGCCCTGGTGCGCGGCGTGGTGGTCGGGCACCTGCTGGCCCTGCGCCCTGAGCCAGTCGGTCATCATCGCGATCTCGGGGCCCTGCACGTCGTTGATGCGGGCGGCCAGCCGCTTGACCGCGTCACTCTCGGCTCGGGAGCCGGCCAGCAGGCTCATGTCCAGCGCCTGCCGGTGGTGAACGATCATGTTCTGCATGAAGCGGACGTCGGCCGCGTTGGCCCGCTGGGGCGGCACGGCGGTGGCCGCCTCGCTCGGCGCCAGCGTGCGGGCCTCCTCGCCGGGCTTGCCGGGGGCGAGAACGGGCGCCGTGTCGGTCACCGTGGGGACCGGCGGAGCCGCCGCCGGGGTGTCCGTACAGCCGGTGACCAGCAGGAAGGCGCAGGCGCCGACGATGAGTGCGCTGCGCACCCGACCTCCTTGACCGCGGGGAGTTGCGACGTTGCACTGTAGACGGTCCGGCAACCGCCCGTAAATACGGCAAGTCAGCAAATTTCTTGACATAGTGCTCGCTAGGCGACAGATGACAAGACGGGTCAGAATCTTGTCATTTATATAGGCTTTATCCTCCGAGAGGAGCCCCCGAGTGCTCTCCCTGCGAAGGAGTCTCGTGGCCGCGGCTGCGGCCGTCGCCTTAGGCGCGATGGCGATGCCCGCCTCGGCCGCGGACATCCCTCCGGCTGACACCGTGGTGACCAGCCCGAACGTCTCGCACGTGCTCAACATCCCCAAGCCGGCGCCCATCGCGGGCACCATCAACACCGACATCGCGTTCCAGAGCGGGTACGCGTACGTCGGCAACTACGGCGGGTTCTCCATCTACGACGTCCGCGACCCGAAGCAGGCCAAGCCGGTCAGCTCGGTCGTCTGCCCGGGCAGCCAGATGGACGTCAGCGTCTACGGCAACCTGCTCTTCAGCGCCGTGGACAGCTCGCGCAGCGACGACTCGTGCAACAGCACCGCGCTGTCGGCCGACCACAAGGAGGCCTGGGAAGGCGTCCGCATCTTCGACATCACCGACAAGGCCGCTCCCAAGTACATCAAGTCGGTCGAGACGAACTGCGGCTCCCACACCCTGACCCTGGTGCCGGGCAAGGGCCGCGACCGCAACCGCAACGTCTACCTGTACGTGTCGTCGTACAACCCGTCGGCGAACTTCCCCGACTGCCAGCCGCCGCACGACAAGATCTCCATCATCAAGGTGCCGCTGGACGACCCGACCGCCGCGGCGGTCGCGGCGACGCCGGTCGTCTTCCCCGACGGCGGCAACGAGACCCAGCCCGGCCTGCTCGTGCCCACCAGCGGCTGCCACGACATCACCGCGTACGCGGAGAAGGACATCGCGGCGGGCGCCTGCATGGGCGACGGCGTGCTGTTCGACATCTCCGACCGGCTGAACCCGAGGGTCACCGCCCGGGTCACCGACCCGAACTTCGCCTTCTGGCACTCGGCGACGTTCAGCAACGACGCCCGCAAGGTCGTCTTCACCGACGAGCTCGGCGGCGGCGGCGCGGCCACCTGCAACGAGGCCACCGGCCCGAACCGCGGCGCCGACGCCATCTACGACGTCACGCGGCGCGGGCTCGTCTTCAAGAGCTACTTCAAGATCCCGCGCTACCAGGCCGACAGCGAGAACTGTGTCGCCCACAACGGCTCGCTGATCCCGGTCAAGGGCAAGGACATCATGGTCCAGGCGTGGTACATGGGCGGCGTCTCGATCTGGGACTTCACCGACTCCAGCAAGCCCAGGGAGATCGGCTACTTCGAGCGCGGCCCGCGCGCCGACGGCAGCGGCGGCGGCGTCTGGTCGGCGTACTACTACAACGGCCACATCTACGCGGCGGACTTCCACCAGGGGCTCGATGTCATCAAGATCGACGACCCGCTCGTGCGGGGCGCCGAGCGCGTCCGCACGGACCGCCTCAACGTCCAGACCCAGGAGTCCTACCGGGGAGGCGGCTGGGGCCACGACTGACCTCCGTACCGGCTGAGCTCACAGGGGTGACCGGCCCGGCGTGCCGGGCGGTCCCGTGAGCGGGGGGCCGGCCCGCCTCCTCCGCGGGCCGGCCCTCGCCATGCCCGGACGCCACGCACCACAGAAGATGATTTTTCCTGCGATAGTGGGGCGGCTGACTTCATCCCCGACCAGGAGGTCCTCCGTGGCGTCCAGAATCGGCCGCGTCCTCGTGCTCACGGGAGCGGTGCTGGGTCTCGTGACATCCCCGGCCCAGGCCCGCGACGACGGCGCCAAGGCCAGCTCCAACGTCAAGCACGTGGCCACCATCCCCAAGCAGGGCGCCTTCACCGCGTCCGACGCCTACAGCACGGACCTGGCCTTCCAGGGACGCTACGCCTACCAGGGCAACTACTACGGCTTCACGGTCTACGACATCAAGAACCCGGCCAAGCCGGCCGTGGTGAGCCGCGTGTCCTGCCCCGGCGGCCAGAACGACGTGTCGGTCCACGGCGACCTGCTGTTCCTGTCGGTGGACGACCCGGTCAAGGGCGACTCCTGCCGCGCGGAGCCGACCTCGCCCGCGTTCAGGTCCGCGTGGGAGGGCATCCGGATCTTCGACATCTCCGACAAGTCCCGTCCGAAGTACATCAAGTCCGTCCGGACCGACTGCGGCTCGCACACCAACACCCTCGTGCCCGACAAGACGGGCAAGGCGGTCTACCTGTACGTGTCCTCGTACGGGCCGCAGAACGACTTCCCGCACTGCAAGCCGCCCCACGACAGCATCTCGATCGTCAAGGTGCCGCTGGACCGCCCCACGGCCGCCAAGGTGGTCGCCAAGCCCGTGCTCTTCCCCGAGGGCGGCAACGAGACGCAGGAGACGCTCCTCTCGCCCACCAGCGGCTGCCACGACATCACGGTCTTCGCCCGCAAGAACCTCGCCGCGGGCGCCTGCATGGGCGACGGCGTGCTGATGGACATCTCCGACCGCGAGCGCCCGAAGGTCACCGCCCGGGTGACCGACGACAACTTCGCGTTCTGGCACTCGGCCACCTTCAACGCCACCGGTGACAAGGTCGTCTTCACCGACGAGCTCGGCGGCGGCCTCGGCGCCGCCTGCACCCGGGCCGTCGGCCCGCAGCGCGGCGCGGACGCCATCTACACCGTCGAGGGCGGCCGGCTCGTCAAGCAGGCGTACTTCAAGATCCCGCGGCACCAGAGCGCCGGCGAGAACTGCGTCGCCCACAACGGCTCGCTGATCCCGGCCAAGGGCCGCGACATCATGGTCCAGGCGTGGTACCAGGGCGGCGTGTCGGTCTTCGACTTCACCGACGCGGCCAAGCCCCAGGAGATCGCCTACTTCGACCGGGGCCCGCTCTCGCCGCGCGACTTCGGCGGCTCGTGGTCGGCGTACTACTACAACGGCCACATCTACAGCAGCGACATCCAGAAGGGTCTGGACGTGCTGCGCATCACCGACCCGCGCACGGCCTCGGCGGCCGGGAGGCGGCTGAAGGTCCTCAACCCGCAGACCCAGTAGGACGGCCCTGCCGGGGGAGGGGACCCGCCGCCTCGCACGGTGGCGCTCCTCCCTCCGGCGGACGCTCGCACCTGTCGGCGGGCGCTCGCTCCTCTCAGCGGGCGCTCACTGCGGAGGGGCGAACCCCCCGGGCGTGCTCTGCGGCCCCTCGGAGGGCGGCTCCGGCGTGAAGGGCGGCGGGGGAGTGAAGGGCTGCGGCGCCGGGAACCCCTGCGGCGGCGGGTAAGGCTGAGGGCCGGCGTGAGGCTGAGGGCCCGCGTATGGCTGGGATGGGGCGTAAGGCTGAGGGCCCGCGTATGGCTGGGACGGGGCGTAAGGCTGAGGGGCTGCGTAAGGCTGGGGCGCCTGGCGGCCCCAGGGTTGCGTCACGCGGGCCAGCCGGGCCTCCTCGCGCCGCCGCCGCTCGGCCAGCACGGCGCTCAGGTACGCGTGCGGCGGCACCCCCGCCGGGGCCGCGGGCGAGACGTACGCCGCGACCTGCGTCGCGATGCGCACCCCCATCTCGTGCCGCACGGCCGGCGCGAGATCGTGCCAGCGCAGGAGGTACTGCCGGGCGGCCGTCGCCGCCTCCTGGGGAAGCTGCGACAGCTCCAGCGTCGCCGCCCACGCCGCGAGCGGCGGCGGCATGACGATGAGGTGGCCGTTGTCGCGCGGCGCCCGCTCGGCGATCACGATCGTGCCGGCGAACACGTCGCCCAGCCGCTTGCCCCGCTGCGAGACCAGTGACGAGATCAGCGCCGGCGCCCCCGTGAACGTCCAGATCTCCAGCATGCCCGCCAGCCCCCGGAACAGCGCCTGCCGGAACCGCTCCGGCCCGCCGTCGTCGCCCACGACCCGCAGGCCCAGCGCCAGCTTGCCGAGGCTGCGCCCCCGGGTGGCCGTCTCGAAGATGACCGGGTAGCCGACCAGCACGAGGACCACAAAGATGATCATGACCGCGGCGAGCAGCGCCGGGTCGCTGACGATCGCGAACGCCTGCACCGCGACGAGCGCGCCGATCAGCAGCGTCACCTGCACGACCATGTCGATGGCGAGCGCCAGCGCGCGGGACGGGAGCTGCGCCACCCGCACCTCGACGACGACGGCGTCCCCGGTCACGACCTCAGACATATGTGGAGCCTAACGGCAATGGCCCGTTGATCGACCGGCCACAATGGTCGGGTGGACATCGACGCGTTCGTCACGGCGCACCGCGGGGCCTGGGACCGGCTCGACCATCTCGTCAAGCACCGCACGTCCCTGACCGGGGCCGAGGTGGACGAGCTGGTCGACCTCTACCAGCGGGTGTCCACCCACCTGTCGATCGTGCGCTCGTCGTCGACCGACGCGATGCTGGCCGGCCGGTTGTCCGCGCTGGTCGCGCGCGCCAGGTCGGCCGTCACCGGGGCGCACGCGCCGGCCTGGCGGGAGCTGGCCAGGTTCGCCACGGTGTCGTTCCCCGTGGTGGCCTACCGGGCGCGGTGGTGGTGGCTGGCCACCGCCCTGGCGTTCCTCGCCGTGTCGTGGGTCATGGGCGCGTGGGTGGCCGGCGACCCGCAGGTGCAGGCCGCGATCGCCGGCCCCGAGGAGATCAAGCGGCTCGTCGAGCACGACTTCGCCGACTACTACTCCGAGAACCCCGCCGCGTCGTTCGCCGGCCGGGTGTGGATCAACAACGCGTGGGTGTCGGCGCAGGTCATCGTCTACGCGGTCTTCCTCGGGCTGCCCATCCCGTACGTGCTGTGGCAGAACGCGGCCAACGTCGCCGTCTCCGGCGGTCTCATGGCCTCGCGCGGCAAGCTCGACATCTTCTTCGGCCTGATCACCCCGCACGGGCTGCTGGAGCTGACCGCGGTGTTCCTCGCGGCGGCCGTCGGCATGCGGCTGGGCTGGACGGTCGTCGACCCGGGGCCGCGCAGGCGCGCCGAGGCGCTGGCCGAGCAGGGCCGGGCCGTGATGAGCGTGGCGCTCGGGCTGGTCGTGGTGCTGTTCGCGTCCGGGCTGATCGAGGCGTTCGTCACGCCGTCGGGGCTGCCGACGTGGGCGCGCATCGGCATCGGCGTGCTGGCGGAGGCGGTCTTCATCGCGTACGTGCTGGTGTTCGGGCGGCGGGCCGCCCGCCGGGACGAGACGGGCGACATCGAGCACGCCCCGGACGTCGCCCCCAGCGCCTGACGCCCGCCGCCTCCGGCGCCCTCGCGGAGCGGGCTAGAGGCGGCCCGCGGCCTTGAGCGCGAGGTAGGCGTCGGCCAGGGCGGGCGCGATGTCGTCCGGCGGCGCGTCCACCACCTCGACCCCGTGCCGCCGCAGCCGCGCGGTGATCCGGCGCCGGTCCAGCCGGGTGCGCTCGGCCGCCGCCGCGTCGTAGACCTCCTCGGCCGTGCCCTTGCGCGCCGCCATGTCGGCCACCCGCGGGTCGGAGACGGCGGCCACCAGCACCAGGTGGCGGGAGGACAGCTGCGGCAGCACCGGCATCAGCCCCTCGTCCAGGGCCGCGGCGTTGAGGTCGGTCAGCAGCACCACCAGGCAGCGCCGCTTGGCCCGGGCCAGGATCGCGGAGACCATGCCGCGCGAGTCGGCCTCCACCAGCTCCGCCTCGATCGGCGCCATCGCGTTGACCAGCGACGACAGCAGCTCGGTGCGGGAGGCGCCCGACACCCAGGCGCGGACGGCGCGGTCGTGGGCGAGGAAGTCGACCCGGTCGCCGGCGCGGGCGGCGAGCGCGCTCAGCAGCAGCGCCGCGTCCATCGACCAGTCGAGCCGCGGCCAGCCGGGCACCGGCCGCGCCCCGCGCCCGCTCACCGGCCCGCCCCCGTCGGCCGGGGCCCCGGCCAGCGGGATCGGCGCCTCGCCCACCCGGCCCGCCGAGGTGCGGCCGGTGTCGAGGACGATCAGCACCCGCCGGTCCCGCTCGGGCCGCCAGGTCCGTACGACCACGTCGTGGCGGCGGGCGGTGGCGCGCCAGTCGATCGAGCGCACGTCGTCGCCCACCACGTACTCGCGCAGCGAGTCGAACTCGGTGCCCTGGCCGCGCACGAGTGCCGGATGCCGGCCCTCCAGCTCACGCAGCCGCGCCAGCCGCGCGGGCAGGTGCTTGCGCGACAGGAACGGCGGCAGCACGCGCACCGCCCACGGCGAGCGGTGCCGTCCCTGGCGTGCGGCCAGCCCGAGCGGGCCGACGGAGCGCACGGTCACCGCCACGGACTCGCGGTCGCCGCGCCGGGTCGGGGTGAGCGTCACGGTGAGCCGGCGGCGCTCGCCCGGCGGCACGTCCAGCCGCATCACCCGCGGCGCGGCCCCCGCCGACGGCGGCCAGGCGTCGCGCAGCACGCCGCGGACCCGGCGCGAGCCCGGGTTCTCCACGACCAGCTCCACCGTGGCCCGCTGCCCGAGCCGCACGAGCGTCTCGCCGGAGCGGTGGAAGCGCAGCGGCCGGACGGCCCCGGCCAGCGCGAGGTCCACGAGGATCGCCGCGGCCAGCACCAGGCACACCCCGGCCAGGGCCGCCCCCGGCTGGGGCGCCACCAGCACCACCACGACGCCGAGCGCCGCGACCAGCGCGGCGCGTCCGGTCAGAGCCATCAGCGCGGGACCGGGACCGAGGCGAGGATGCCGTCGAGCAGGCCGTCCGCGGTGGCGCCCTCCAGCTCCGCCTCGGGCCGCAGCTGCACCCGGTGCCGCAGCGCGGGCCGGGCCAGCGCCTTGACGTCGTCGGGGGTCACGTACGCGCGGCCCGACAGCCACGCCCAGGCCCGCGCGGCGGCCAGCAGCGCGGTCGCGCCGCGCGGCGAGACGCCGAGCTGGAGCGACGGCGAGTTCCGGGTGGCGCGCGAGACGTCCACGATGTACCCGAGCACCTCGGGGGCCACGTGGACGGCCGCCACCGCCTCGCGGCCGGCGGCCAGGTCGGCCGCCGTCGCCACGGCGCGCACGTGCGACAGGTCGCGCGGGTCGAACCCGAGCGCGTGCCGCTCCAGCACCGCGATCTCCTGCTCGCGCGGCGGCAGCGGCACGGTCAGCTTGAGCAGGAACCGGTCGAGCTGGGCCTCGGGGAGCTGGTAGGTGCCCTCGTACTCGACGGGGTTCTGGGTGGCGCAGACCACGAACGGGTCGGGCAGCGGGCGGGCGTCGCCCTCGACGGTGACCTGCCGCTCCTCCATGGCCTCCAGCAGCGCCGCCTGGGTCTTCGGCGGGGTGCGGTTGATCTCGTCGGCGAGCAGCAGGTTGGTGAACACCGGCCCCTCGCGGAACTCGAACTCCGCCGTCCGCGCGTCGTACACCAGCGAGCCCGTCACGTCGCCCGGCATCAGGTCGGGTGTGAACTGCACCCGCTTGGACCCCAGGTCGAGCGCCTTCGCCAGCGTGCGGACCATGAGCGTCTTGGCGACGCCCGGCACGCCTTCGAGCAGCACGTGCCCCCGGCACAGCAGCGCGATCACCAGCCCGGTCACGACCGCGTCCTGGCCGACCACGGCCTTGGACACCTCCGCCCGCAGCGCCCCCAGCGCCTCGCGGGCCGCCTCACCGCGGCCCGTCACGCGGGTGGTCTCCTCAGTGTTCACCGACCGTCCTTTCGATGGTGTCCAGGTATTGGGCCAGGGCGACGAGCCCGGCGTCGTCGGCGGGTTCCGGTCCGTACAGCGCGGAGCCGACCTGGACGGCGTCCTGTCCGGTGCGCGCGGCGACGGCCGCGACGACCTCGTCGCGGCCCGCGTCGGGCGCCAGCCCGAGCCGGGGGAGGAGCCGGTCGATCGCGCCGGCCCGCAGCACGTCGGCCGCGCGGCCCCGGGCGCGCCTGGCCCGGTACAGCCGCCCGCGCCCCTCGACGGTCTCGGCGGCCCGCACCACGACCGGCAGCCGCTCGGTCACCACCGGGCCGAGCCGTCTGCCCCGCCACAGGCCGGTGACCAGCACGGCCACGGCCGCCATGGCCACGGCCCAGGGGACGCCCGGCGGCATCAGGTCGTAGATCGACCGGCCGGCGGGGCCGGCCACCGTGTCGCCCGTGCCGTCCCGCGGCGGCTCGACCAGCCAGGTGACGGCCTTGGCCGAGCCCAGCAGGTTGAGCGCGAGCGCCGCGTTGCCGTCCTCGGCCAGCCGCCGGTTGGTCATGAACTCGCCGCCGCCGACGACCGTGGTCGTGCCGCCCGCGTTGGGCATGCTGACCAGGGTCCAGCCGTCGTCGCCGGCCGGGTAGCAGCCGGTCGCGCCGCGCGGCGCGGTGAAGGCGGCGCCACCCATGAAGGCGTCGCCCGCGGCCCTCGCGGCGGGCAGCGGGCACTCCGGCTCGCGCGAACGCTCCCCGGCCTGCGCCGAGCTGCGCACGCCCGGGGCGAGCAGGTCGAGGCGGTAGAGGTCGCCCACCACGACCCGGTCGCCGGGGATGGTGGCCAGCCCGGCCGGGTCCAGGACGAAGCTCGTGTCGGTGATCAGCAGCAGCCGGTCGCCGCCTCGCGCGAGCTCGCGGGCGCGCGTCACCGAGTCGGCCCGGTCCACGCTCACGCCGCGGGCGCGCAGGAGCTGGGCCAGCGCCTTGGAGCCGTCGAGGGAGGTGTCGTCGGGGTCGAGCCGGCGCGACGGGCCGGTCCCGCCGCCGATGGCGACGCTGACGACCGCGGCGGCCACGAAGAGCAGGCCGAGCAGGATCGCCATCCGGCTCGCCCGCCACATGGAGCGGGCCGTGGGGGAGGTGGGCGCCGACTGCCGCGTCTCGGCCGGTCCCGTGCCGGTGAGACTCATGCCCGGCCCTCCCGGCACCGTTCCCGGGCCCTCATGCCGGGGCCCCCAGGGGCGCGGGCCGGGCCTGGCGCAGGCGCTCGTCGAGGTCGCGCATCGCCGCGTACGCGGCCGGGGTGCCGGCCACGCCACCGTAGGTCACGTCGTCGAACGAGCGCGCGGCGGCGGCGAGGTCACCGGCGAAGCCGGGCAGCGCACGGCCCGCCTCGGCGGCCAGTTCGTCGGCCGTGCGGCCGGGCTGGCCGTCGACCAGCGCGCGCTCCTCCAGGTCGCGGGCGATCGCGCGCAGCCGCTCCTGGATCGCCTCGGCGTGGCGGCCCTCGGCGGCGGCGCGCTCGGCCGCCTCCCGGTGCTCGGCGGCGGTCATCACCCGCGCGCCGAACACGCCGTGCGCGGGCGCGTGCTCGCGGGCCGCGCGCCGCAGCCGCCAGGCGCCCAGCGCGACCAGGCCCATGAGGACGAGCGTGATGAGGACGGCCGCGACGAAGCCGCCGGTGGTGCCGCCGCCGGCCACCGCGTCCAGCAGGTCGCTCAGGAACTGCGTGAAGTGCCGGTAGAGCTGGTCGACCAGCGACTCGTGGGCGTACTCGGGCCGGGCGAGCTCCTCGGCGGCCCGGCGCGCGGCCTCGTCGCGGCCGATCGGGCTCGCCAGGAACGGCATCACGGGGCCGGGGTGTGGGTCGGACGCCAGAGGTCGTCCGCCGACGCGTGCACCCAGCCCTGCCGCTGCTGCTCCACGGCCGCGGTCTGCAGGACGAGGTCGAACGCCTCGCTGCGCATGCGGCGGTCGGCGTACAGCAGGCCCGACACGCCGGCCTCGATCGGATAGGTGATCATCGCGCCGACCGTGCCGCCGACGGCGATGAGCACCACGGCGCTGACCGTGGCGCCCGCGCCGTCGCCCAGCAGGCCGAGCAGCATGCCGACGAAGGTGAACGGCACCTGCAGGATGGCCGCGGCGACCCCCACGATGATGGAGGTGAGCAGCATGATGCCGAAGACCCGCCAGAAGTCGCCGCTGACGAGCTGCCAGGAGCGCCGCAGGGCCGCGACCGGGCCCATGCCCTCCAGCACCACCGCCGGGGCCGCGAGCCCGAACTTGGTGCGGAAGAACACCAGGTAGGGCAGGTACAGCAGGACCATCACCAGCAGCAGGGCCGCCAGGCCGCCGCCGGAGACCGACCCGGTGGCGTACAGCGCCAGGAGGATCCCGAGGAAGGCCACCAGGGGCACCGCCAGCACGGCGACGAGCAGCCCCACCATGCCGAACAGCGCGGGCAGGCGCCCGCGGGTCAGCCGCCACGCCTCGCCCGCGGTGATGGAGCCGCCGAAGACGGCCCGGCCGAGGATGCGCGTCAGCACGCCGGTCAGCACCGTCACGACCACGAAGCTGACGGCCGCGGAGACCAGGGAGCCCCCGTACTGGGCGACGAAGCCGCCGGCCACGCCGGTGGGCTCCGCGTACGGGTCGGTGTAGGCGTCGCGGAGGGTCGAGCGCATCGAGCCGAGCACGAACGCCTGCCCCACGGCGAGCGGCAGGGAGGCCAGCAGCGCGGCGACGGCCGAGAGCCCGAGCACCGCCTTGGGGTTGGAGCGGACCAGCTTGATGGCGCCGTCGAGGATGTCGCCGAGGCGCAGCGGGCGCAGCGGGATGATCCCCGGGCGCGGGGCCTGCGGGATGCCGTAGGCGTAACCGTGGCCGAGCCCGTAGCCCGAGCCGCCCGTCGGCTGCTGGGGATGGGGCGGGTACGGAGCGTGCGGGGCCTGCTGGAAGGGGGCCTCCGGGCCGCCGCCGTGCGGAGCTCCCGGGGCGGAGCCAGGGGCGGTCCACGGCGAGGCCTGCGAAGGGCCGTAGGGTGGGGGCTGCTCGGCCGCCCAGCCTGGTGGCGTCTCGGGCGAGGGGCCGTGACCGTCAGACATATCCCAATCCTGGCACGCTGGGGGACACGGTGGTGTCGGGGAGGGGATTCGGTGCGACGGTTGCCCGCATTCCCGGGCGAATCACAGCGTGATCTCGTCTAGGGATGGCAGAAAGGCGGTCGGTTACCGCAGACTGATATGGCGATCGTGGGGCGAGTCTAAAATTGGTCTTTTGAAGGTCCCCTGTCCCACACATGAGCCGACCAAGGGTAACCTTCAGCGATCGTGCGGGTATGTCCCAGAATGCGTAGAACGAATGAGGGGCCATGAAAGGTCGCGTGCTGGTCGTCGATGACGATGCCGCTCTCGCCGAGATGCTGGGCATCGTGTTGCGCGGAGAGGGCTTCGAACCATCCTTTGTCTCCGACGGCGACAAGGCGCTTGACGCGTTCCGGGACACGCGCCCGGATCTGGTGCTGCTCGACCTGATGCTGCCGGGGGCCGACGGCATCGACGTGGCACGCAGGATCAGGGCCGAATCCGGGGTCCCGATCGTCATGCTCACCGCCAAGAGCGACACGATCGACGTCGTGCTGGGCCTGGAGTCGGGCGCCGACGACTACATCGTCAAGCCGTTCAAGCCCAAGGAGCTCGTGGCGCGGGTGCGGGCGCGGCTGCGCCGCACCGACGAGCCGACCCCCGAGATCCTGCAGATCGGCGACATCACGATCGACGTCGCGGGCCACTCCGTCAAGCGGGGCGAGGAGACCATCAACCTCACGCCGCTGGAGTTCGACCTGCTCGTCGCGCTCGCCCGCAAGCCGCGCCAGGTGTTCACCCGCGAGGTCCTGCTGGAGCAGGTCTGGGGCTACCGGCACGCCGCCGACACGCGCCTGGTCAACGTGCACGTGCAGCGCCTCCGCGCCAAGATCGAGAAGGACCCCGAGCACCCCGAGATCGTGGTCACCGTCCGCGGCGTGGGGTACAAGGCCGGCCCCGCCTAGCGGGCTCCTCCGCGCGCCATGCCCCCGACGACGAGCAGATCCCTCCGTCGGCGGACGCTCCGCCAGATCCTGGGCGGGGTCCGCCGGCGGGCGCGGCGTGCGGTGGGAGCGGTCCGCCGGGCCTGGCGGCGCTCGCTCCAGCTCCAGGTCGTCACCAGCACGCTGGTCATCTCGGTGACGGTCGTGGTCGTCCTCGGCGTGTTCCTGTCCGACCAGATCAACAAGTCGGTCATCGCGAGCAGCCAGGCGTCGGCCGCCAGCGAGGCGTTCGCCGACCGCGTCCAGATCGCCGCCGCGCTCAGCCAGGAGCCGGACGACCAGGCCAAGCCCGCCGACACCGGCAAGAGCGCGCCCGCCGACCCCCTCGACGCCGTGATGAACACCATCACCGGCTCCGGCGAGAACGGTTCCAAGAAGCGCTACGAGGTGCTCGTCCTCAACACCGCCACCCCGGGCTCCTCGCGCGCCTCGGGCAAGGTGTCGCCGCGCGACGTGCCCCTCGCCCTGCGGCAGGGCCTCGAACGGCAGGCCAAGAACCTGCGCTACGACAAGCCGCTGCGGCACCAGGCGCTCATCCGCTTCAGCGGCGAGACCCAGCCCCGGCTGACGCTGGTCATCGGCGGCCTCATCCCGCCCGACGCGGGCGCCAGCTACGAGGTCTACCACTTCTTCCCGCTCAACGACGAAGAGCAGATGCTCTCCAACGTCCGCCTCGCCATCGTCGTGGTGGGCTTCGGGCTGGTGCTGCTGCTGGCCGCGATCGCCTACCTCGTGGCGCGCCAGGTCGTCACCCCCGTGCGGCTGGCCCGCCAGGCCGCCGAGCGCCTGGCCGCCGGCAAGCTCGACGAACGGCTCAAGGTACGCGGCGAGGACGACCTGGCCCGGCTGGCGACCTCCTTCAACGAGATGGCCGGCAACCTCGCCCTCAAGATCCACCAGTTGGAGGAGCTGTCCCAGGTGCAGCGCCAGTTCGTCTCCGACGTCTCCCACGAGCTGCGCACCCCGCTCACCACGGTCCGGATGGCCGCCGACCTGCTCTACGACGCCCGCGAGGACTTCGAGCCGATGGCCGCCCGCTCCGCCGAGCTCATGCAGGCCCAGCTCGAACGCTTCGAGTCCATGCTGGCCGACCTGCTGGAGATCAGCCGCTACGACGCCGGCGCCGCCACCCTCGACCTCGACTCCGTCGACGTGCGCGACGTCGTGCTGCGCGCCATCGCCGACTCCGAGGCGCTGGCGGAGCGCCACTCCACCCGCTTCGAGCTGCGGCTGCCCAACGAGCCATGCATGGCCGAGATCGACAACCGCCGGGTCGAGCGGATCCTGCGCAACCTGCTGTTCAACGCGATCGAGCACGGCGAGGGCCGCGACGTGGTGGTCACCGTGGGCGCCGACCGCGACGCCGTCGCCGTGGCCGTGCGCGACCACGGCATTGGCCTGAAGGCCGGCGAGGAGACGATGGTGTTCGACCGGTTCTGGCGGGCCGACCCCTCGCGGGCGCGCACCATCGGCGGCACCGGGCTCGGCCTGGCGATCTCGCGCGAGGACGCCACGCTCCACGGCGGCTGGCTCCAGGCGTGGGGGCAGGCCGGCGAGGGCTCCCAGTTCAGGCTCACGCTGCCCAGGACGGCGGGCGCCGACCTCAAGGGGTCGCCGCTGTCGCTGGTGCCCCCGGAGATCGAGATGCGCCGCACCTGGCGAGGTCAGATGACCCCGGTGCTGCTGCCGGCGTCGGGAGACGGGGCCGGACATGAGGAGCTCTAGGCGGCTGGTGGCCGCCCTGGCCGTCGCCGTCGTGGCATGGGCGGGCTCCGGTTGCGCGGTGATCCCGGTCGGCGGCCCGTTCCCGGTGGACGAGGCCGGCGGCGGCGACCCCATGAGCAAGCCGTTCCAACGCATGATCGCCGTGCCGCCGCAGCCGGCCTGGGCGCCCATCCAGGTCGTCCAGGGGCTCCAGGCCGCGATGGCGGCCTACGCCGACGAGCCCGGCGTGCTGTCCACGTACCTCACGCCCGCCGCCGCGAAGACCTGGAGACCGGACGGTCCCATCACGGTCATCGCCAACCGCCCCAAGTACGACTACGTGGGCAAGAGCGACGGCGACCAGGTGGTCATCAGGCTCACCGGCACCCCGGTCGCCCGCATCGAGGCCGACGACACGTACATGCCGTACTCGGCCGCCGTGGGCGACATCTCCGTCGATTTCACCCTGGTCAAGGACGCGCAGGGCGGCTACCACGTCCAGTCGGTCGAGCGGGGCGCGGGGCTGCTGCTGACCATGGACGACGTGGCCCGCGCCTACCGGCCCACCAAGCTGTACTTCCTGGCCGGGCCGCCCGGGCCGAGCCGGCTGTTCGCCGAGCGGCGGCTCGTCGTCGACCGGGTGTGGCTGCGCGTCAAGCCGACCGAGAACTTCGCGCAGACCATCGTCCGCCGTCTCCTGGACGGGCCCAGCAAGGCGCTGCACGGCGCGGTCGGCAGCGTCTTCCCGCAGGGCATGAGCGTCCGCTCGGTCCGCTCCGACGACGACCGCGTCGTGGTCGACCTGCACGGCCCCATCGCGCCCGACGACCTGTACACCGACGGGCTCAAGGCGCAGCTCAAGTGGACGCTCAACAACAACGACATGGCCAACGGCCGCACCATCGAGGTGCAGCTCGACGGCGAGCCGTTCTACTCCTCCGACCCGCTCGTCATCCGCGCCGACGACATGCGCGAGGACTGGCTCGGCAGCAACGTCAGCCCCGCCTACTACGTCAGCCGGGGCGCCGTGCGCTCCCTGGGCGACGACCGGCCGGGCAACGCCGTCCAGGGCCCCGCCGGCCAGCCGAACGAGCTCTACAGCCGCCTGGCGATGTCCGACGGCGGCGCCATGGTGGCGGCGCGCGGCACGCCGGCGGCCGGCGGCGGCATCTGGGTCACCCGGGTCGCCCCCGACGGCCGGTGGCAGCGCTGGATCCAGGGCCGCCAGGAGGACCTCACGCCGCCGTCCTGGCACCGCGACGGCACGCTGTGGACCTACGACCGGGCCAACGACACCGTCCTGCGGTGCGACCCCGCCTCGGGCCGGGGCCCCGAACGGGTCGCCGCGCCGGGCCTCGACGGGCTCGACGTCACGCGGCTGCGCGTCTCCCGCGACGGCGTGCGGGTCGCGGTGACGGTCGGCAAGAACGAGGTGCGGGTCGGCGCGATCACCGGCGGGGGCGGCGCCCCCATGCTGGGCAACTTCCAGACGCTGATCACGGTGACCGACGAGGAGATCCGGGACATCGCCTGGCGCGATGGCGAGCGGCTGCTGGTGCTCGTCCAGAGCAAGAACGCGCAGAGCGTCAGGGAGATCTACGTGGGCGACGGGCAGAGCACGGAGCTCCCGGCGACCAACAAGCGGCTGGAGTCGATCAGCGCCCTGGGCCAGCGGCTGCTCGCGGCCACGGAGGGGCGCAAGGGGATCCTGGAGTTCAACCAGGACAAGCAGGGGTGGGTGTCCAAGGTCGGCGAGGGCGACGCCGCCAACCCCATCTTCTCCCTGGGCTGACCGCACGGTCTGGCGCACCGTCCGCACCCGTCGCGCCCTCGTCGGCTCCCGTCGACGTCCCACCGCCTCGCCGCCCTCCACCGCCGTCGTCCGGTCCCACCGGCCTGCACCCCGGGGCGCGTACAGGAGGAGCGCGGTGCGAAGGGAACCCGCCCGGCGCGGAGGGCGCCTCGTGCCCCCGGCGGGAATGTCGGTGGCGTCCTGCATGCTGGGGCGCGTGCTGACCGCCGTGCTCGACGTGCTCCTGCCGCGCCCCTGCGTGGGCTGCGGCGCGCCCGGGGCGCCCCTGTGCGACGCGTGCCTCGCGCCGCTCGTCGCCCCGGAGCCCCGCACGCCGGCGCCGCGCCCCGCCGGGCTCCCGGCCTGCTGGTCCGCCGCCTGGTACGAAGGCCCGCTGCGGCGAGCCGTGATCGCCTACAAGGAACGCGCCCAGACCGGCCTGGCGGTCCCCCTGGCCGCCCTGCTCGCCTTCACCGTGGCCTCGGCCCTCGCGGCCGGCCGTCCCGTCGAGGGCCCGTTCGCGGTCGTGCCGGTGCCGAGCGCCCGCCGCGCCCTGCGCTCGCGGGGCCACGACCCCATGGGGCGGCTCGCCGAGCTGGCCGTCCACGCCCTGACCCGGCTCGGCCGTCCGGCGGTGCTGTGGCGGGCCCTGACGCCGGCACGACGCGTGGCCGACCAGGCCGGGCTCGACGCGGCCGGACGCGCCGCGAACCTGGCGGGCTCCCTGCGCGTCACCGGACGCCCGCCGAACCCGACAGGTTCCTTGAGCGTCACCGGACGCCCGCCGAACCCGACAGGTTCCCTGAGCGCCGCCGAACGCGGCGCCGACGTGGCGGGCTCCCTGCGCCTCGCGCAACGCGCCGCCGACATGACCGGCGTCGTCGGACGCGAGGCGGCGCCGAAGGCCACCGCGACGGCACCGTCACCGGCAGCCCTCCACGGTCACGGGACGGACAAGTTTCGGACGCCCGGCACGCCCTGGGCGCTCGGCATGCCCGTGGTGCTCGTGGACGACCTGGTCACCACCGGCGCGACGTTGGCGGAGGCCGCCCGCGCGCTCCGGGAGGAGGGGTGGGACGTGGCCTGCGCCGTGACCGTGGCCGCGACACGCCGAAGATCCGAAAATGCCCGAAGGTCACCGTAAGTGACGTTCGGCGGCGGGGCGTGCTCACGTGCGGGTCACATCTGACTACCCCCCGTACGGATGAAGGCCAGCTCAGAGAGATCATCCCGGAGTACATAAAGGTAGGGAGATCCTAAACGGGGGCAACTTTCCCCCGAGTCACACCAAGCGAAAATCACAGAAAGTGATCCTTTGGGCAATCCCCAGGCTGACATTCGGGTCCGATCCGGATAGCGTTCTGACATGGCACCCGTTCGGGTCCGTGGTTGCGCAGAGCCGGGAGTCCCGGCTCTGCTAGCCGATGCCAGCCGCAGGCGAAACGGTCCACGTAAGGCGACTCTTTGTCGACCGATCACGGTGCGGCTTAGGGGTAAGTCCTGCCTTCCCGAGGGTCCAGATGTCCCTCGTCAGAAGAGAAGGGCGGTAGTGGCATCAGAGCTGCGAAACCCTCAGCAGGCGGATGTGGGGTCGAAGACCAGGTCGGCCGGACGGGTGCCGCCCGAAACTCCGGTGATGGAAGGCCGAAAGCGGGGAACGGTGAACAGGAGGCAAACAGAAGACCCCGCCCGGCAGGCGCGTCGCCGGGCGCTCTATCTCAGTCGTTAGGCGAAGGGGGGCTGTTGCATGGACATCATCGTCAAGGGCCGGCACACAGGAGTGAGTGATCGGTTCCGCGACCAAGTGACGACCAAGCTGGCCAGGATCGAGCGTCTCGACAGCAAACTGATCAGAGTCGACGTGGAGGTGTCGAAGGAGCGCAATCCGCGCCTCGCCGCGCAACGCGAGCGCGTCGAGCTGACCATCCATTCCCGGGGGCCCGCCATCAGGGCCGAGGCCTCCGCCGACGACCGCTTCTCCGCCCTCGACATCGCCCTGGACAAGCTGGAAGGCCGCCTGCGCAGGCTCGCCGACCGGCGCAAGGTCCACCACGGCAACCACTGCCCGCCCTCCGTGGCGGAGCTCACCGCGTCGCTCCCAGACGCAGCGGATCTCACACCCGCCCCATCCCCGCTCGCCACCGAGGCCCCCGAGCCCGAGACCGGCGAGCTTCCCGACGACGCCCAGTACGACGACCGGCGCTACGACGACATCGTCCCCATCGAGATGGAAGGTGACGGCCCCCTCATCGTGAGGGAGAAGTTCCACCGAGCCGAGCCCATGACCATCGACCAGGCCCTCCTCGAGATGGAGCTGGTCGGACACGACTTCTACCTGTTCCGTGACAAGGAGAGCGGCCAGCCGTGCGTCGTCTACAACCGGCGGGGGTACAACTACGGCGTGTTGCGGCTCGTCGAGCCCTGATAGCGTCTTAAAGGATCTTCTCGACCAACCGAGGACCCGGCACTCGTGTCATCATCGGTCCAACGGCTCTGGCCCCCCGACGAGGAGGAGACGTGAGCGAGCTCAGTCAGGTGCGTGTGAGCGAGCGAAGCGAGGTCGCGAGGCTGACCGAGGAGGCCTCGTGACCGAGCCCGATGAGGGCGGCGCGCCCGGCGGCGAGCCGATCCGTGTGCTGATCGTGGACGACCACGAGCTGATCAGGCGGAGCCTGGCCCTGGCGCTGGCCGCGGAGCCGGACATCGACGTGGTCGGAGAGGCGAGCGACGGGCAGGAGGCGGTCGAACTGGCCGACCGCCTCATGCCCGACGTGGCGTTGATGGACGTCCGCATGCCCCGGCAGGACGGCATCGAGGCCACCAAGGGCATCCGGGCCTCGGTGCCGAGCACCCGCATCATCATGCTGACGGTGAGCGACGAGGAGGAGGACCTCTTCGAGGCCATCAAGGCCGGCGCGACGGGCTACCTGCTCAAGGACGTCCAGATCAACGACGTCCCGGCGGCGGTGCGCGGCGTCCACGAGGGCCAGTCGCTCATCAACCCGGCCATGGCGGCCAAGCTCATCACCGAGTTCGCGAACATGAGCCGCAAGGAGGCCGAGCGACCCCCCCAGTTGCCGGTCCCGCGGCTCACCGAGCGCGAGATGGAGGTGCTGCGCCTGGTCGCCAAGGGCATGAACAACCGGGAGATCGCCAAGCAGCTGTTCATCAGCGAGAACACGGTGAAGAACCACGTCCGCAACATCCTGGACAAGCTGCAGCTGCACTCGCGCATGGAGGCCGTGGTCTACGCCGTGCGCGAGCGCATGCTGGAGATCACCTGACGGCCGTCTCCAGGTGGGCGGCGAGGCCCGGGTCGGCCCGTTCGACCCGTACGGCGTCGCAGCCCACCCACTCGGCGGCCGACCAGAGGGCGTCGCGCAGCGCGTCGGCCCACCGGGCGCCGCTCAGCCCCGGCTCCAGGCTGAGCTGCCGCGCCACCAGCGTGGAGCCCTCGCGCGCGGGATCGACCCGCCCGATGAGCCTTCCTCCGGCCAGCACGGGCATCGTGAAGTAGCCGTGCACGCGCTTGTGGCGCGGCACGTACAGCTCCAGCGTGTACGCGAAGCCGAAGACCCGCTCGGTGCGGCCCCGGTGCCAGATCAGCGAGTCGAACGGCGAGACCAGGGTGGTGCGGTGCCGGCCGCGCGGCTCGGACGCCAGCGCCTCGGGATCGGCCCACGCGGCGGCGCCCTTGACGGTCTTCGCCCTGACGGCGGCCCGGCCCGCACCGGCGGCCCGCCCGTTGACCGCGATCGTCACCTTGCCGCTGCCGCTGCCGCTGCCGCTCGCGTCGCCGTCGCCCGCACCCTGCCCGTCGGCGCTTGCGCTCCCACCGTTCGCGCTCCCGCCACGGGAGGCGTCTCGGGCCGGCCAGCCCGACACGGTCACGGGCACGAGCCCGGCCGCGCCGCTGAGCAGGCACTCGTCCAGCATCGCGGCGTACTTGCCCTTGAGCCGCAGGAAGTCGATCAGATCGCCCCGCGTCGCGACGCCCAGCGCGCGGCCCGCGACTCGCGCGAGCCGTACGACGCACTCCTCGTCGGTGAGGTCCTCGGCCAGGAGGTCGGCGGGGACGACGCGCTCGGCGAGGTCGTAGATCCGCCGCCAGCCGACGCGCCGGGTGCAGACCAGCTCGCCGATGTCGAGCAGCCACTCCAGCGCGATCTTGGACTCGGACCAGTCCCACCACTCGCCGGCCTGGCCGTCGCCGTCGGAACGCCTGGCCGCCCGCGCGCCGCCCACCTCGGCGGTGGTGACGGGGCCGGACTCGCGCACCTGCCGCAGCAGCTTCTCGACGTGGTCGTAGGGGACCTCGTGCCAGCGGAAGCCGCGCTCCCGGTAGGCGCGGCGGCGGAAGGCGTAGAGCGGCCAGTGCTCGATCGGCAGGATGCAGGCGGCGTGGCACCAGTACTCGAAGCTCTGAGCCGGCTCGTGCCAGTAGGCGCGCTCGACCTCCGCCCTGCCCACCGCTCCCAGGCGCGCGTAGGCGACCAGCTCATGGGACCGGGCGAGGACCGAGATCGTGTCGAGCTGCACTGCGCCGAGCCTGCGCAGCATGCCGCGCGGGCCGCCTCGGCGCCCCTCGGCGCCGAGCAGGCCCTGCGCGCGCAGGATGATGCGGCGCGCCTCGTCGGCGGTCAGGTCGGTCATGTGAGCGATTCCGTACGAGTACGAGGGAGCATGCGGCGCATGCTAGCGCCGCCCACCGACAGAAGTGCGAGCGCGGGGGCGGCTGGTGGAAATCTGGAGGAACGCCCCGGGAGGTGGCGGGGCCGGAGCGTCCATCGCTGACCGGGTCATTTCACCACCCGCACCGCCCTCGCACTCAAGGTCCTTAAGGGACCCCCATGCCCAAGGCGCGCGAAACACCCGGGACCCGCGAAACACCCGCCCACGAAGCCGCACCGGGCCTCGCGGCACGCCGGGAGAGAACGCGGAGAACGCGGCACGCCTGGGAAAGAGCATCTGGCCGGTGGCGACATCAGGGGGAGGGAGAACAGGCCGTGGCGCGCCGAAAGGACGGGCATCAGGCCCGCCGTGCACCCCTGGGGAGAACGGCATCAGCTCGTGGCGTAACCCCGGGGAGAACGGGGTCAGCCCGTGGCGTACCCCTGGGAGAACGCAGTCGGCTCAGGCGACGCGCCCGGGAAACCGGAGGAGATAACAGCTGCGGCGCGCCCGAGGAGACGTCAGGCGCGTGGAGCGGCAGCTTCAGGAGCGCCAGCGCGCGAAGGAGCGGCGTCGCGTGGTGTGACGCCGCTCCCGCGGCTCGGACGACCGTCGGGGCTCGGGGTCAGCGGTGGTCTTCGACGGACATGCCGACGCGGGGAGCGTCGATCACGACGTCGGAGAAGATGTCGAAGACGAGCGCCAGGATGCCGCCCACGACGATCACCCCGGCGCCGACCCAGACGAGCGTCCAGCTCGCCATGGTCAGTCCGACACCGCCGATGATGAACCCGATCAGCATGACGGTGACCGCGAGCCACGAAGACGCGCGCCCGCCGTGACTGCCGAGATGCTCAGTCTGCTCGCTCTTCTGGCCCTCTACCATGACACAATCCTTCCCTTTGCCGGATATCCCGCTATTTGGTGCGAGCCGGCTGTCAACCGGCATACCCTCTGCCTCGTCCCATTCTCCCAGACATCACCTGCGCCCTCGATGTCGCGGTGGCTGTGTCTGCTGGCGGAACCGCCTACCATGGCAACGGGGAAGTTTGTCTCGGCCTCTCCTCCTGGCGGCGCCGCCGGGGTAGACCTGCGAGGAGCTTTACATAAAGTGGCAGCCATTCTCGACAAGATCCTGCGTGCCGGCGAGGGCAAGACCCTCCGTAAGCTCAAGCGGATCGCAGACCAGGTCAACTCCATCGAGGACGACTTCACGAGCCTGTCCGACGCGGAGTTGCGCGCGCTGACGGACGAGTTCAAGCAGCGCCACAAAGACGGGGAGTCGCTCGACGACCTGCTTCCCGAGGCGTTCGCCACCGTGCGCGAGGCGGCCCGCCGTGTGCTGGGCCAGCGCCCCTACGACGTCCAGATCATGGGCGGCGCCAACCTCCACATGGGCAACATCTCCGAGATGAAGACCGGTGAGGGCAAGACCCTCACCTGCACCCTGCCCGCCTACCTCAACGCGCTGGCCGGCAAGGGCGTCCATGTGATCACGGTCAACGACTACCTCGCCAAGCGCGACGCCGAGAAGATGGGCCGCATCCACCGCTTCCTCGGCCTGGAGGTCGGCGTGATCATCGCCGGGCAGCAGCCCGACGAGCGCCGCAGGCAGTACGAGGCCGACATCACGTACGGCACCAACAACGAGTTCGGCTTCGACTACCTGCGCGACAACATGGCCTGGTCGCTCGACGAGTGCGTGCAGCGCGGCCACTACTTCGCGATCGTGGACGAGGTCGACTCCATCCTCATCGACGAGGCCCGCACGCCGCTGATCATCTCCGGCCCCGGCGAGCAGTCCGGCAAGTGGTACGCCGAGTTCGCCAAGATCGTGCCCAGGCTGCGCCGCGGCGTCGAGGCGAAGAACCCCGGCGAGGAGAGCACCGGCGACTACGTCGTCGACGAGAAGAAGCGCACGGTCGGCGTGCTGGAGGCGGGCGTCGCCAAGGTCGAGGACTGGCTCGGCATCGACAACCTCTACAAGCCCGAGCACACCCACCTGGTCGGCTTCCTGAACAACGCGCTCAAGGCCAAGGAGCTGTTCAAGAAGGACAAGGACTACATCGTCGCCGACGGCGAGGTCCTGATCGTCGACGAGTTCACCGGGCGCATCCTGCACGGCCGTCGCTACAACGAGGGCATGCACCAGGCCATCGAGGCCAAGGAAGGCGTGCAGATCAAGGACGAGAACCAGACTCTCGCCACCGTCACGCTGCAGAACTACTTCCGCCTCTACGACAAGCTGTCCGGCATGACCGGCACCGCCGTCACCGAGGCCAACGAGTTCCACAAGACCTACAAGCTCGGCGTGGTCCCGATCCCCACCAACCGGCCGATGATCCGCAAGGACCAGGCCGACGTGGTCTACAAGACCGAGGACGCCAAGTTCGACGCCGTGGTCATGGACATCAAGGAACGCTACGAGCAGGGCCAGCCGGTGCTCGTCGGCACCACCTCGGTCGAGAAGTCCGAGCGGCTGTCGCGGGCGCTCAAGCGCCAGGGCGTCCCGCACGAGGTGCTCAACGCGAAGAACCACGCGCGTGAGGCCGCGATCATCGCCGAGGCGGGGCGCAAGGGCGCCGTCACCGTCGCCACCAACATGGCCGGCCGCGGCACCGACATCATGCTCGGCGGCAACCCCGAGTTCCGCGCCGACCTCGAACTCCGCCAGCGCGGCCTCGACCCGGTCGAGACGCCGGAGGAGTACGAGAAGGCCTGGCCCGAGGCGCTGGAGAAGGCCAAGGCCGCGGTCCAGGCCGAGCACGACGAGGTCGTCGAGATCGGCGGCCTGTACGTCCTCGGCACCGAGCGCCACGAGTCGCGCCGCATCGACAACCAGCTCCGCGGCCGTTCCGGCCGTCAGGGCGACCCCGGCGAGTCGCGCTTCTACCTCTCGCTCGGCGACGACCTGATGCGCCTGTTCAACTCGGCCCGCGTCGAGATGATCATGACGCGGCTCAACATCCCCGACGACCAGCCGATCGAGTCGGGCATCGTCTCCAAGGCCATCGCCTCCGCCCAGCACCAGGTCGAGCAGCAGAACTTCGAGATCCGCAAGGAAGTTCTCAAGTACGACGAGGTGATGAACCGCCAGCGCAAGGTCATCTACGCCGAGCGCCACCGGGTGCTGGAGGGCGCCGACCTGCACGAGCAGGTGCGCGGCTTCATCGGCGACGTGATCGACGGCTACGTCGTGGGCGCCACCTCCGAGGGCTTCGCCGAGGAGTGGGACCTCGACAAGCTGTGGAAGGCGTTCAGCGAGCTCTACCCGATCCAGGTCACCATCGACAACCTGGTCGAGGAGGCCGGCTCGCGCGAGGAGCTCACCGCCGAGTTCATCAGCGAGAAGATCAAGCAGGACGCGCTGGCCGCCTACGACCGTCGCGAGCAGGAGCTCGGCTCCGAGGCGATGCGCGAGTTCGAGCGCCGCGTCATCCTGTCCGTCCTCGACCGCAAGTGGCGCGAGCACCTGTACGAGATGGACTACCTGCGCGAGGGCATCGGCATGCGGGCCTACGCGCAGAAGGACCCGCAGATCGAGTACCAGCGCGAGGGCTTCGAGATGTTCGCCGCGATGCTCGAGGGCATCAAGGAGGACTCGGTCGGGTTCCTGTTCAACATCGAGGTCGAGGTCCAGCAGAACCCGATCGTCGAGGAGGCGCAGGAGGACGCGATGGTGGCGGAGACCCGCTCCATCATCGCGCGCGGCCTGCGCGGTCCCGAGCGGCCCGCCGAGCTGGAGTACTCCGCGCCGGGCGAGCAGGGCGAGGTCGAGCACACCCGCGTCCGCACCACCGCGGCGGAGCGGGCGGCCTACGGCAACGTCGAGCGCAACGCGCCGTGCCCGTGCGGGTCCGGCAAGAAGTACAAGCGCTGCCACGGCGACCCGCGCAACGCGGCCTGACCCGGTCCCGCTCAACGCGGCCGATCCGCGCAACGCGGCCTGACCGGGCTCGCGGCTGAGGTTCAGCGGCCCCGCTGCTCTCGCCCAGGCGAGGGGAGCGGGGCCGTTTGCCGTCGAAGGGCGCCCCTCGGACGGTCCTTCGCGCCGCGGCCCCGTCGGGCTGTCTTGTCCTCCCCGTCAGAGGGCCAGGCGGCCTGTCTCGCCGGGCAGGCCATCAGGTGGCCTGTCGCGTCGGGGTGGCCGTCGGGTGGTCTGCCTCGCCGGGGAGGTCGTCACATGCCCTGTCTCGTCGGGGAGCCTCTCAGGCGGTCTCGAAGTCGGTGACGAGCCACTGCACGCCACGTCGCTCCAGGCGTACGGCCAGGACGTGGCTGCGTTCGCCGCAGTGCAGCAGCACGCACATCTCGACGACCCCGTCCGCGGGCTCCGTCACGCGGGGGACGGCCGCGAACGGCGGGCGGCGCGTGTCGAGCATGCGGCCGGCCCGCAGCAGTTCCCGGTACGCCTGGTCGGTGAGCCGGTCGGCCACCGTCTCGGGCGGCCGGCGCCCGGTGAGCACCTCGGCCAGGGCCTGCCCGAGCAGGCGCAGCGCCCGCTCGTCCGGCGCCGCGCCCGGAGGGCCCCACACCAGGTGCCGCGTGTCCAGGGCGAGCGACCCCACCACCTCGGGCGGTTCCACGCCATAACGGGCCGCGTCGGGACGGGCCGCGTCGGGACGGCCCATGTCGGGACGGGCCGCGTCGGGACGGCCCATGTCGGGACGGGCCACGTCTGGACGGGCCACGTCAGGACGGTCCGCATCGGGACGGGCCACGTCTGGACGGGCCACGTCAGGACGGTCCGCATCGGGACGGGCCACGTCTGGACAGGTGGTGGCGACGGTGGCGACGGCGTTTGCGGTGGCCGCTCGGGCGGTGCGCGCCGCGCGTGCACGGCGGGCAAGGGGCGTGCGGGGAAGGGATGGCATGGGCCCTCCAGAATCGCGGGGGAGACGATCGCTACAAGGAGTTTTCGGCCCGGCCCCCGAATACGCCGGCCGCCAGCTTTCCCGTGCGGAACGGTGGTTCGGGGCAGTTGGCGGAGAAGATCACCCGGAGCTGGAGCGGTGCCCGGCCGTCCCCCGCGGCCTTCCGGTCGCGCCCGTCACGACACCGGACCGTCCGTAAGACTTCCGGCCCGGCGCGAGGGAGCGAAACGGCCGACAGGAAACGCCCGACAGGAAACGCCCGACCCTCACCCCGTGCCCTGGTCGCCCGCCGTTCCTGACGGTTCCGCCGAGGAGGGGGCCGCGCGGGCGGCGTCTGCGGGGGGTGTGCGCGGCTCGCCGGAGTCCACGTCCGGCTCGGGCTCGCGTCCCGGCGTCAGGATGTTCAGCCGCCGGATGAGGAAGCTGAACACGACGTAGTACACCACCCCGTACACGACCCCGATCGCCAGGATCCCGGGCAGGTTGCGGGTGTTGGACTTGCTCGCGTTCAGCAGCATGTCGAGCAGGCCCGCGGAGAAGCCGAACCCGAGCTGCCCGCCGACCAGCGTCGTCACCGCCACCGCGATCCCGGTCAGCACGGCGTGGACGACGAACAGCAGCGGCGCCACGAAGATGAACGCGAACTCGATCGGCTCCGTGATGCCCGTGACCAGGGAGGCGAGCGCGGCCGAGAGCATGATGCCGCCCACGGCGCGGCGCCGGTGCGGCGGCGCGGCCCGCCACATGGCCAGCGCGGCGGCCGGCAGCGCGAACATCATGACGGGGAAGAACCCGGCCATGAACTGCCCGGAGTGCTCGGCCCCGCCGAAGTAGCAGTTCCAGTCGCCGCCGAGGACCCGCCCGCCCACCTCGCACTGCGGCACCACGTGCCACACGATGGAGTTGACGAAGTGGTGCAGCCCCAGCGGGATGAGCAGCCGGTTGATCACCCCATAGATGCCGGTGCCGAGCGGCCCGAGCGTGGTGAGGGCCTGTCCGGCGTCGCCGATCCAGCCCCCGAGGACCGGCCAGATCCAGCCGATGACGACGCCGAGCAGCAGTGCCACGATGGCCGTGACGATGGGCACGAAGCGCCGCCCGCCGAAGAACGCCAGCCACGACGGCAGCTTGATCCGGTGGAAGCGCTGCCACAGCAGGGCGGCGACGAGCCCCATCATGATGCCGCCGAGCACCTTGGTCGGGTTCTGCAGCCCGAGGTCGACGACCTCGGTGATCGCGCCGTCCTCGACCTTGCGCAGCAGCACGGTGCCGCGGATGGACGAGCCGAGGAACATCACCTTGGACACCCGGTCGAACACCAGATAGCCGACCACGGCGGCCAGCGCGGTCGTCCCGTCGGCCTTGCGCGCGAACCCGATGGCCACCCCCACGGCGAACAGCAGCGGCAGGTTGTCGAAGAGCGCGGCGCCCGCCGCGGCCAGCACCGGGGCGACCCGTCCCATCCAGGCGAACCCGGCCACGTCCGCCAGGCCGCCGGGGGCCGGGCCGTTGGAGCCGAGCATGTCGGGCTGCCCGAAGCGGACGAGCAGCGCGGCAGCCGGGAGGGCGGCGATGGGCAGCATGAGGGAGCGGCCCAGCCGCTGGAGCACGCTCATGACCCGCGCGAGCCGGGGCCGGAGGGCGGTCAGGGCGCGGGCGAACGGCGAAGGCCGGGCGGTGGTCTCGTTCACCGGACGTTCCTCCTGAGGGTGGGAGCCGGGCCCTCAGCCCCGTCTGGCGGGCATTTCCAGGCTGGTGCGCAGCTGGTAGCGGTCGGCGCGGTAGGTCGAGACGCCCAGCTCGGCGCAGACGCCCCCGGAGAAGGACCTGCGCTGGAGCAGCAGCACGGCGCCGCCGCGCGGCAGCTTGAGCAGGTCGGCGTCGCTCGGGTCGGCGATGCCCCCGTCGATGGTCAGCTCCCCCGCGTCCATGACCAGGCCGTAGCGGGTCTCCAGCAGCTCGTACAGCGACTTGTCGGCCAGGTCGAGGTCGCCGAGGCCGGGGGCGAGGCGCACGGGGATGTGCGCGCGCTCGATGGACAGCGGCTCGCCGTCGGCGGTGCGCAGCCGTTCGATGAAGTGCACCTCCTCGCCCGGCTGGATGCCCAGCTCCTTGGCCAGGTGGGCGCTGGCGCGCACGACGCGCCGGTCGAGGTCGCGCGAGCCGGGCTCCATGCCGCGGGCGCGCATGTCGTCGGTGAACGAGGTGAGCTGGAGGGCCAGTTCGATCTTGGGCCGGGCGACGAACGTGCCCTTG
The DNA here is from genome assembly GCF_013363995.1 of Nonomuraea rhodomycinica. Lineage (GTDB taxonomy): Bacteria > Actinomycetota > Actinomycetes > Streptosporangiales > Streptosporangiaceae > Nonomuraea > Nonomuraea rhodomycinica. The sequence goes on from NZ_JABWGO010000002.1 coordinate 492,703, forward strand.
CCGGGCACTCGGTGCAGCCGCCCCTCGGACACCAGGTGGTCGACCGCCTGGCGCACGGTCATCCGGGACAGGCCGAAGCGCTGGCACAGCTCCCGCTCGGACGGGATGGCGGCGCCGATGCGCAGCTCATCGCTGTCGATGAGGTCCAGCAGGATCTCGCGCAGCTGGAAGTACTTGGGCACCGGGCTGTCCGGATCGATGCGGGCCACGGATCCTCCCCTCGATCTGACCTGGGCAATGGGCTATGGTTCGTACTGGTCTAGTCCGGACTAGACCACATGTCGCAAAACAGGGTCAAGTCCGAACGGTAACGATTGCGAGCGTGAGATGACCAGCAGAATGCGCAGCGAGATCGCCGAGCAACCCGCGGCGCTGAGGGCCACACTCGACGCGCTGCTCCCCCGGGTGGACGAGGTGCGGGCGCTGGGTGAGCGGACCCGTCAGCTGCTGTTCATCGCCCGCGGCACGTCGGACAACGCCGCAGTCTACGGCCGCTACCTCATCGAGTCGCGCGCGGGCCGGCTGTCCGCGCTCGCCGCGCCGTCCATCGCGACGACCTACCGCCGCAAGCTCGACCTGGACGGCGTGCTGGCCGTGGCGATCTCCCAGTCGGGCCGTACGGAGGAGATCGTCGAGACGCTGGCCTGGGCGCGCGACTGCGGGGCGAAGACCGTCGGCGTCACCAACGGCGGCCCCGACAGCCCCCTCGCGCAGGCCGCCGACCTCGCGCTGTGCACGCTGGCCGGCGAGGAGAAGGCCGTGCCGGCCACCAAGACCTACACCACCCAGCTCGCCGCGCTGGCGGTGCTCGCGCTCGGCCTCGGCGCCGAGGTGGACGAGAAGGACCTCCAGCGGGTGCCGGACGCCGTCGAGCGGCTCATCGACCAGCCGGGCGACCTGGACGCCGTGGTCGAGGGCCTGGCCGACAAGCACGGCGCGGTCGTCTCGGCCCGCGGCCTGGCCTTCTCCACCGCGCTGGAGACCGCGCTCAAGCTCAAGGAGGCGTGCTACCTGCACGCCATGGGCCTGTCGTACGCCGACCTGCTGCACGGCCCGATCGCGGTCGTGGACGCCGAGACCCCGGCGCTGCTGCTCGCCGCCGAGAACAGCCCCACGCTGCCCGGCACGGTCGCCCTGGCCGAGCGGGTCGTCGCGGCGGGCGCGCCCGCGTTCACGATCGGCGGCGGCGCGGCCCTCGCCGCGGCCGGCACGGCCGCCCTCAACGGCCCGGACCTGCCCGAGTGGGTCGCGCCGATGGGCCTGATCGTCCCCGGCCAGCTCCTGACCGAGGCCCTGGCCCGGCGGCTCGGCGTGGACCCCGACGCCCCGCGCGGCCTGAACAAGGTGACGCAGACCGACTGACCGCGCACGGTCGTCCGGCCCGGCCGGACAGCCGTCTAACCTGGTCGGACAGCGAGGAGGAGGACGGATGGCGGCGGACGCGAGCGCGATCATCGCCGGGCTCGGCGGTGCCGGCAACATCATCGACATCGAGCCCTGCATCACCCGGCTGCGCACCGAGGTGCGCGACGTGTCCAAGATCGACCGCGACGCCCTGCACGCGGCCGGCGTCCACGGCGTGATGGCCGCGGGCAATGTCGTCCAGGTCGTCGTGGGTCCGGAGGCCGACACGATCGCCAGCGACATCGAGGATCTCATCGGCTAGAGGGCGAGACCATGACGACTGTTCTCGCCCCCGTCGAGGGGGCGGCAGTGGAGCTGGCGGCCGTGCCCGATCCGGTGTTCTCCGCGGGGATGGTGGGCCCCGGAGCGGCGATCGACCCGCTGCGGGAGCCCGGCAAGGCCGTGGCCCCCATCGCCGGAAAAATCATGAAACTGCATCCGCATGCTTACGTGATCGTCGGGGACGACGGCAGAGGTGTGCTGGTCCACCTGGGCATCGACACGGTCCAGCTCAAGGGCGAGGGCTTCGAGGCGCTCGCGGCGGAGGGCGACCGGGTCGGCGCCGGCCAGCCCGTCGTGGCCTGGGACCCGGCCGCGATCGAGGCGGGCGGCCGGTCGCCGGTCTGCGCCGTGGTCGCGCTCGACGCGGACGCCGCCGCGGTCAGCCGGGTGGCGCCGGGAAGCGTGCGGGCAGGGGAGGAGTTGTTCCGTTGGCTCTGACCCGTGTGGCTCCGGCTCCGCGCCGGCGCCGATGATGGTACGAGACCCGGCACCGCGCCGGGACGGCAGACGGGTCCGGCGTGGTCCGGACCGGCGAAGGAGGACGAAGAGCCATGCCTGAACGCAAGGTCACCGTGGTCGCGGACGTCGGGCTGCACGCCAGACCGGCGGCCACGTTCGTACGGGCGGCGGCCAAGGCGCCGATGGACGTCTGGATCGCCAAGCCGGGCCGCGACCCGGTCAACGCCAAGAGCATCCTGCAGATCCTCGCGCTCGACGTCCAGCAGGACGAGACGGTCGTGATCAAGGCCGAGGGCGACGGCGCCGACGCGGTCCTCGACGAGCTGGCGAACATCGCCGGATCGCCGTGAGGCTGACGGGGGCAGGGGTGAGCCCGGGCGCCGGACACGGCCCCGCGTACATCCTGACGGCATCCGTTCCCGAACCCCCCGAGGACTCCGCCCACGCGGGCGACGCGGACGCCGAGAAGGAACGCGCCCTGGCCGCCCTGCGCCAGGTGGCGGACGAGCTGGAGGCCCGCGCGGCGCGGCTCGACCGGCCGGAGGACCCCGCCTCCGGCGGCCCCGGCCGCGAGGGGGCCGACATCCTGCGCGCGCAGGCGCTCATGGCCACCGACCCCGGTCTGACCGTGGGGGTGGAGGCGCTCGTGGACGAGGGGGTCGCCGCGCCTCGGGCGGTCTTCTCCGCCTTCGCGAAGTACCGCGACGCGCTCGCGGGCGCCGGCGGCTACCTCGCCGAGCGGGTCGCGGACCTCGACGACGTCCGGGACCGGGCGATCGCCGTGCTCACCGGCCACCCCCTGCCGGGCGTTCCGGCCGAGCCCGCCCCGCCCGCCGAGCCCGGCGGCGCGCCCCGGCCGTACGTGCTGGTCGCGCGCGACCTCGCCCCCGCGGACACCGCGCTGCTGTCGCGCGACGTGGTCGCCGCGTTCGTCACGGAAGGGGGCGGCCCGACCAGCCACACCGCGATCCTCGCCCGCGCGATGGGCGTGCCCGCCGTCGTCGGCTGCGCCGGCGCGACCGCCATCACGCCCGGCGCCACCGTGCTGGTCGACGGATCCTCGGGTGAGGTGCGGACCGACGTGTCGGCCGAGGACCTGGCCCGGGCGGCAAGTCTCGACCAGGCCCGCCGGGCGGCGCGGGCCCGGGCCGGGGAGAGCCGCGGGACCCGCGACGGCCACCCCGTGCCGCTGCTGGCCAACATCGGCGGCCCCCAGGACCTCGACGCCGCGCTGCGCAACGGCGCGGAGGGCGTCGGCCTCTACCGGACCGAGTTCCTCTTCCTCGGCAGGAGGCACGCGCCGGCGGCCGAGGAGCAGGAGCGCGCCTACCGGGCGGCGCTGGTCGCCTTCCCCGGCCGCCCGGTCGTGGTGCGCGCGCTCGACGCCGGAGCCGACAAGCCGCTGGCCTTCCTGCCGCCGCCCGGCGATGAGCCGAACCCGGCGCTGGGCGAGCGCGGCCTGCGGCTGCTGCGGCGCTTCGGTGACGTCCTCGACGCCCAGCTCGGCGCGCTGGCGCGGGCGGCCGCGTCCGAGACGGCCGAGCTCCAGGTCATGGCGCCCATGGTGGCGACCGCCGAGGAGGCGAGGTGGTTCGCGCAGGCGTGCCGGGCCAGGGGTCTGCGCCGGGCCGGGGTGATGGTCGAGGTGCCGGCGGCGGCGCTGCGGGCCGCGAGCCTGGCCGCCGAGGTGGACTTCCTGTCGATCGGCACCAACGACCTGGCCCAGTACGCGTTCGCCGCCGACCGGGAGCTCGGCACGCTCGGCGACCTCCAGGACCCGTGGCAGCCCGCCCTGCTCGACCTCGTCCGGCTGGCCGCCGCCGGGGCGGCCGAAGCGGCGCGGCCGTGCGGGGTGTGCGGCGAGGCGGCGGCCGATCCGGCGCTGGCCTGCGTGCTCGTGGGACTCGGGGTCACGTCGCTGTCGATGGCGGCGGCGGCGCTGCCGGCCGTACGGGCCGGGCTGGGCGAGCACACGCTGGAGCAGTGCCGCGAGGCGGCCGAGGCGGCCCTCGCGGCCACCGGACCGGCCTCGGCCCGCGCCGCCGCCCGCGCCTGCCTGCCCGCCCTGGACCGCCTGGGCCTCTGAGCGTCCGCACCTTCCACGGGCAGCCGGGGGCGGCTGCGACCGGACACCGGGGGAGAGCTGGAGGTGAGCCGTGGCCGGGGGCCGGGAGAGCCACGGGCCCGGCGGGATCGGGCTTCGGAGGTGCCCGAGCCTGGATACGGTGGAGGGCATGTCTGGACGGATCGGCATGGCAGGGCTGCTCGTGTTCGCGCTCACGGCGTGCGGGGGAGGCGGCACCGCGGGGGCGACCCCCGGCACGCGCGCTCCCGGCACACCCACCGCCCCGGCGGCCCCCACGGCCACCGCCGCGCAGGACTCCCCGGAGGGCACGACCGGCACCGCCGTGCCGAGCCGCGTCCCCGCCGCGAACGGCGACGTGAGCCGGGTGCTGGCCCGCATGAGCGTGGAGGAGAAGGTCGGCCAGCTCTTCATGCCCGTCCTGTACGGCACGGCCGCCGACTCGGTCTCCGGCGAGAACCAGGCCAGGTACGGCGCCCAGACCCCCGCCAAGGTGATCGCGAAGTACCACCTCGGCGGCGTCATCCTCTTCCCGGCCAACGTCAAGAGCGTCCCGCAGGTCGTCGCGCTCACCAACGGCCTCCAGGCCGCCTCGCCGCGCGTGCCCCTGATCATCGGCACCGACCAGGAGAACGGCCTGGTGTCCCGCATGGGTGCGCTGATGACGAAGTTCCCCGGCGCCTCCACCGTGGGCGCCACCGGTGACCCGGCGCGGTCGCGGGCCGTGGCCAGGGCCACCGGCGAGGAGCTGCGCGCGCTCGGCGTCAACCTGGACTTCGCCCCCGTCGCCGACGTCAACGTCAACCCGGACAACCCGGTCATCGGCCGGCGCGCCTACGGCGACGACCCGGCCAAGGTGGCGGCGATGGTCTCGGGCGCGGTCAAGGGCTTCGGCGACGCGGGCGTGGCCTCCAGCGCCAAGCACTTCCCCGGCCACGGCGACACCGACGTCGACAGCCACACCGGGCTCCCGGTGATCAAGCACACGCGCGCGCAGTGGGAGCGGATCGACGCGCCGCCGTTCAAGGCCGCCGTCGCGGCGGGGGTCGACGCGGTGATGAGCGCGCACATCGTCTTCCCCAAGCTCGACGCGTCCGGCGACCCGGCGACGCTGTCCAGGCCCATCCTGACCGGGCTGCTGCGCGAGAAGCTCGGCTTCAAGGGCGTGGTCTCGACCGACGCGCTCAACATGGAGGGCGTGCGCAAGAAGTACGGCGACGGGGAGGTGGCCGTGCGGGCCGTCCTCGCCGGCGCCGACCTGCTGCTCATGCCGAACGACCTGCCGAAGGCGTACACCGCGGTGATGTCGGCCGTGAAGTCCGGCCGGATCAGCCGCGCCCGGCTCGACCAGTCCGTGACCCGGCTGCTGACCCTGCGGCACAAGCGCGGCTTCCTGCGCGCGGCGCCGCGGGCCTCGGCGGCGCAGGCGGCCGGCGTGCTGCGCTCCGCCGAGCACCGCAGGCTGGCCGCCCAGGTGACCCGGGAGGGCAGCTAGCCGTCCCGCGCGACGCTCTACGCTTGGATCCTGACCTGTCGGAGGAGGCGGTGTGGTAGCCGGGGTTCTCATCGACTGGGGCGGCGTGCTGACCACCAGCCTGTCCGACTCCATCGCCAGGTGGATCGTGGCCGACCGCATCGACCACGCCCACTACCACGCGGTCATGAGCGAGCTGGTCCGCCAGGCGTACGACGGCGCGGAGGAGGGCTCGCAGGAGACGGTGGTGCACGCGCTGGAGCGCGGCGAGCTAGACGGCTCCGTCTTCGAACGCGACCTGGCCGCCCGCCTGCTGACCCTCGACGGGGTGCCGCCGGAGGCGGAGGGCCTGCTGGAGCGGATGTTCGCCGGCTTCGAACGGGTCGAGGCCATGCACGACATGCTGCGGGCGGTCCGGGGCCACGGGGTGCGCACGTGCCTGCTGTCCAACTCCTGGGCCCACACCTACCCGCGCGACGGCTGGGACGAGCTCTTCGACGCGGTGGTCATCTCCGGCGAGGTCGGCATGCGCAAGCCGGAGCCCCGCATCTTCCGGCACGCCCTCGACCTGCTGGCGCTGCCGGGCGAGTCGTGCGTGTTCATCGACGACTTCGAGGCCAACATCGCCGCCGCCCGCGCGCTGGGCATCCACGGCATCCACCACCGCGACGCCGAGACGACCATCGCGCAGCTCGAGTCGCTGCTCCAGATCCCCCTGCGACCGGCATGATGGTGCCTCCGCACGTTGTGAAAGGTTTCTGATGCGCGTCTACCTGCCGTGCACGCTGTCCGCCCTCGCCCGCGCGGTGGAGGCGGGCGAGCTCGGCCCGGCCCCGCTGACCGGTTACGCGGTGACGCCCGCGCTGACCGAGTGGTACGCCTCGGGCGACACCGAGGAGCTCGAGTACGTCGCGCTCACCGAGGCCGCCCGCGCCTCCCTGCGGCTGCTGGCCGCCGAGCGCCCCGCCGGGACCGGCGGACAGGACACGGAGCCGGTCAAGGACGAGGACGGCTCCGTCTGGGTGCCCCGGCGCGTGGTCGTGGCCGCCGAGGTGCCCGACGGCACGCTGACGGCCGGCGCCGACCTGGAGGAGCGGGCCACCGTACGCCTGTCGCGGCCGGTGCCGATGTCCAAGGTCGCCGCGGTGCACGTGGACGACCTGTACGCCGTGCCCGACGTCGGGGCGGCCGTCGCCGCGCTGCCCGCCTCCGACGCGGGTGACGAGGACGCCCGCTTCACCGTGGACGGAGCCGAGGCGCACGAGCTCATGTGGTACGCGACGCAGGAGATCCCGCATCTCCTGCACAGTGATCATTAGGGGCGTGTTAAATAGCGGGTAAAGGACCTTGACCCTTTCTTGACCAAGGTCGCTAGGATCTCAGGCCGGACCACGTCCCCTGACAGAAGGAGTCGCTTCCCGTGAAGCTCCGAGCAGTCGTGACCGCGGTCGGCGCGGTGGCCGCGGCCCTGGTGGTCGTCTCGCCCGCGCAGGCGGCAACGGCCCAGGCCCGCGGATACGACCACAAGGACCCGTACCAGACCGGCTGCGGCAACTCCGCCCGCGCGGTCCGCACCGCGATCATCAGGAGCCAGCTCGAGCCCAAGGTCGGCACGGTCAAGCTCATGTACTCGTTCCGGTGCAAGACCAACTGGATCGAGATCAACACGGCGACCGACGTCTACGGCTCGATCAGGGTCGAGAACGCCAAGGGCACCGTCGACGTCTTCCAGTTCAGGAAGGGCAACGGCGGCCGCCACTGGGGCAACATGGTCGACGGCAACAACATCTGCGCCTGGGGCAGCGCCAGCGTGAAGTGGGGCAGCGGCATGGGCGGCCAGCGCGGCTCCGGGGCGACCGGCCAGGCCTGCAAGTAGGACCGCACGGACTACCGCCGCGGCCCCGTGCGCCGCGGCGGTCCGTTCATCCGTCCGTTGACCTTTTCGTCACAGGGGCCCGCTACCCTGAAGCCTGTCATGACGAAGCACATCATCTGGGACTGGAACGGCACCCTCTTCCACGACATCGACGCCGTCGTCGGAGCCACCAACGAGGTCTTCGGCCCGTACGAGCTGGAGCCCCTCACGGCCGACGGCTTCCGCGCCGTCTACACCCGGCCCATCTGGCTGGCCTACGAGCGGCTGCTCGGCCGCCCGCTGAACGAGGGCGAGTGGGAAGTGCTCGACGCGGGCTTCCACGAGCACTACTACCGGCTGAGCGCGGTGTGCGGCCTGGCCGAGGGCGCGCTGGCCACGCTGGCGAGCTGGACGGGCACGCAGTCGCTGTGCTCGATGGCCCCCCACCCCCACCTGCTGACGATCATCGAGTCCTTCGGCATCACCGGTCACTTCAACCGGGTCGACGGCCTGGTCGGGGCCACCGGCGGTGAGAAGGCCGCGCACATGGCCGCCCACATCCAGGCGCTCGACGTCGAGCCTGGGCAGGTGCTGGTGATCGGCGACAGCGTCGACGACGGCATCGCCGCCCGTCACGTGGGCGCGCGGGCCGTGCTCTACACGGGTGGCATGACCTCGCGGGCCGACCTGGAGGCCACGGGCCTGCCGGTCGTCGACACGCTGGCCGAGGCGATGGACCACATCTGACGGCGCGACGGTGCCGGGGGATCGGGGCGCCGTGGCCGCCGGGTTGGCCGTACCCTTGCAGGGTCCCCCCAGGAGGCCGCCATCAACCGCCTAGTGCTCTGGAACATCGACCTGACCCTGGTCGACGTGACCATCGTCACCCGTGACGCCTACGCCGAGGCGTTCCGCGCCGTGACCGGCCGCCCGCTGGTCAAGCTCGCCCCGGCGCTGGGCCGCCCCGACTCCGAGATCGTCTTCGAGACCCTCGCCCTCAACGGCGTCGTGGCCGAGGACGCCCACTTGCCCAAGTTCCTCGACGCGCTGGCCGCGGCCTTCGCCGACCGCAGCGGCAGGCTGCCGCGGGAGGGCAGGGCGATGCCCGGGGCCAAGGCCGCGCTCAAGGCCGTGGCCCGGCTCGACGGCGTGGTCCAGTCGGTGCTGACCGGCACCATCAAGGGCAACGCCGTCCACAAGCTCAAGGCGTTCGGGCTGGACAAGCACATCGACTTCGAGCTCGGCGGCTACGGCGAGGAGGCCTACCCCAAGGCGACGCTGCTCCAGGTCGCCCAGGGCCGGGCCCGGCAGCGGCTGGGCACGCCGTTCACGGCGGCCAACACCGTGGTCATCGGCGACTCGGCGCGCGACGTCCAGGCCGCCCGCATCGGCGGCGCGGCGATGATCGCGGTCGCCTCGGGCCGCTCGACGGCGGGCGAGCTGCGCGAGGAGGGGGCCGACGTCGTGCTGCCCGACCTGTCCGACGCCGCGGAGGTGGTGGCCGCCGTGGCGCGCCTCACCACCCCGGCCTGACCTCAGGCCGCCCGCGGCTCGGGCGAGCGCTCTCGCACGAGCGGCTCAGGTGAGCGCTCTCGCGCGAGCGGCTCAGGTGAGCGCGTCGAGGAAACGGGCCGCGACCGGGGCCGCCACGGCGGAGCCCGCCCCGCCGCCCTCCACGATCACCGCGAACGCCAGGTCGCCCCGGTAGCCGGCGAACCACGAGTGCGCGGGCGGCTCCTTGCCCGACCCGTACTCCGCCGTGCCGGTCTTGCCCGCTGTGCCCTCCGGGAAGCTGACGGCCTTGGCCGTGCCGTCGGTGACGACGGCCGGCATGAGGTCGCGCAGCGCCCGCACCACGTTCTCCTCCAGGCGGCGCGGCCGGAGCGTGTGGTCCGGCACCCGCTCCTCCGGCACCAGCCGGGGCGGCCACCAGGCGCCGGCGGCGACGGCCCCGGCCACGGAGGCCATGTTCAGCGGGCTGGCCAGCACCCGGCCCTGCCCGATGGAGGCGGAGGCGAGGTCCGTGTCGTCCTTCGGCGCCGGGAACTCCGCCTTGACGGCCGGCACGCCCGGCGTGATCGCCGCGCCGAAGCCGAAGCCGGCGGCCACCTCGGCGAGCCGGTCGGCGCCGAGCCGGTCCACGCTCATCGCGCCGAACGTGGTGTTGCAGGAGTGGGCGAAGGCGTCGCGGAAGGGCAGCGTGCCGTAGTCCTTGAAGCCGGCGTTGTGGAAGGGGAAGCCGCCGATGTTCTGCTCGGCCGGGCAGGTCACCCGCGCGTCCGGCTTCGCGCCGTCCGCGACCAGTGCGGACGCGGTGATGATCTTGAACGTGGACCCGGGCGGGTACTTGCCGAGCAGCGCCCGGTTGAAGCCGCCCGGCTTGTTGACCACGGCGAGGATCTCGCCCGTGGAGGGCCGCAGCGCCACCAGGGAGGCGGGCTTGTCCACGCCCTCCAGCGCGGCGGCCCCCGCCCGGTGCACCTTGAGGTCGATCGTGGTCTTCAGCGGCACCTTGCCGCCGGCCGCCACGAGTGTCTTGACCGGCTCGTTGCCCTCGTAGAGCTCGATCGTGGTCTCCTGGTAGCCGGCGAGCCAGTCCGGGTACGTCTGCTTGAGGCCCTCCACGAGTTGCTGCACCGAGCCGGGCGTGCCCGGGGTGTCGATGCGTTCGCCGCCGGCGGCGAGCACGTGCGCCGGCTCGCCCGGCCGGGTGACGGCCCGCAGCGACCTGCCCTTCTTGAGCAGGCGGTGGATGGTGGCCGGGGTCCAGGCGACCTTCCACCTGCCGTCGCGCTCGACGAGCTTGAGCTCGCCGTCGTAGTCCCAGTCCCGCTTGCCCCGGACGGCGGCCCCGAAGGTCACGGTGCCGTCGTCCCCCACGGCGCTGGCGAAGACCCCGTTCGGTATGTGGCGCTTGAAGGAGGCGTGCTCGGCCTTGAGGTCGGTGAGGAAGCGCCGGTGCCACTGCTCGAAGTCGGCGGGCGGGTCGGCGACGAGCTCGCGCATGTCGGCGTAGCTCTGGTCCGTCCACGCGCGCAGGTAGTCGTCGGCGGTCTGCTCGGGTGTGCCCTCCGTGCGCAGGACCCAGAGCGTGCCGCCGGCCGCGAGGGCCGGGACGAGCAGTGCCGCGGCGACCCATCGCCACCTGCGCCGCCTGCGCGGACGCGGCTCGTCCTCCCTGAGGTGGGCGTAGATTGTCCCCGTTGGTGGTGCCATGGGGTGAGAAGACCAGAGCCCTCGCCGTCCTGTCCAATACCGATATGAGCCGACCTTGCATATGAGTTTGGCTATAGTTGCTGCTCATGGACCTCGTCCGGCACCTTCGCTACTTCATCGTGGTCGCGGAGGAACTCCACTTCGGCAACGCCGCGATCCGGCTCGGCATGGCGCAGCCGCCCCTCAGCCAGCGGATCAAGCGACTGGAGGAGGAGCTCGGGGTCCGGCTGTTCGACCGCTCCGCCCGGCAGGTCCGCCTCACCGAGTCCGGGCGGCTGCTGCTCGGCGAGGCCCGCGAGATCGTCTCCCGGGCCGACCGGCTGCGTGAGCTGGCCCGGCACGGCCAGGGCACCGTGCTGCGCGTCGGCGTCCCGCCCGACCTGGCGCCCGCCGTGATCGCCGGGCTCGTCGCCGGCTTCCGGGAGAGCCATCCCGAGGTACGGCTGGCGCCCGCCGAGATCTGGACGGCCGAGCAGGTCGCCGCGCTGGCCGAGGGCGCCATCGACGTGGGCATCGTGCGCCACCCCCTCGCCGCGCCCGGCCTGCTGTTCGGCCCGCCCCTGATCCAGTCGCAGGGCGTGCTGCTGGCCGAGGACGACCCGCTGGCCCGGGGCGGCGAGCTGCACCTGGCCGACCTGGGCGGCCGTGAGCTGCTGATGCCGCCCCGCGAGGGCGAGCCGGGCGTCCACGCCGAGGTGCTGGCCGAGTGCCGCCGCCACGGCTACGTGCCGCCGCAGGTGCACGAGGGCGCCGGCCTGGGCCTGGTGCTCGCCGGGGCAGCGGTGGCCTTCGGACCGCACGCGGACCTGCCCGGGCTGGCCTGGCGCCCGCTGCTAGGCTCGCCCATCGCCGGTCGGGTCTCCACGGCCTGGCGGGTCGAGACGGAAGCGGTCGCCGCCTTCTCGGCGGTGGCCGTACGAACGCTGAAGGAGCGCGCCGGTATGGCGGACGAGGGCGCGGTGCCCGTGCGGCGGGTCAGCCGCCGGCCGGGGGTGCTGGCATGAACGAGCCGGACTTCGGTGCGGTCTTCCGCGCGGCGGGCGTCACCGGCTGGCTGCACGCGACGGACGTCGACACCGGCCGGCAGGTCGGGCACGGCTCGGACGTGCCCGTGCCGACCGCGTCGGTGTTCAAGGTGCCGCTGCTGGTCGCGTTCTGCCGGCAGGCCGACGCCGGGCTGCTCGACCCGGCCGCGCCGGTCACCGTGCGGGCCGGCGAGCGCGCCTTCGGCCCCACCGGGCTGTCGGCCATGCTGGACGACGTCACGATGTCGCTGCGGGACCTCGCCTACCTGATGATCGCGGTCAGCGACAACACCGCCGCCGACGTGCTGTCGGCCCGGGTGGGGTTCGCGGCGGTCAACACCATGCTGGCGGAGTTCGGGCTGGAGGGCACCTTCGTCCAGCAGAAGTCGGCCGACCTGTACGCGAGCATGGCCGAGGACACCGGGCACGGCTGGCCGTACCTCGACCTGGAGGAGATCGACCGGCTGAGCGTGCTGGACCCGCCGCGCACCAACCGCAGCACGCCGCGCGAGACGGCCGAGCTGTTCGGGCTCATCTGGCGCGACGAGGCCGCCTCGCCCGCCTCGTGCGCCTGGATGCGCTCGGTGCTCAACAAGCAGGTGTGGCCGCACCGGCTGGCCTCCGGCTTCCCGTACGACGACGTGGACGTCAGCGGCAAGACCGGCTCCCTGCCGACGCTGCGCGCCGAGGCCGGGGTGGTCGAGTACCCCGACGGCGGCCGCTACGCGGTGGCGGTGTTCACCCGCTCCTTCAGCCCCGCGGTCAACCAGCCGCGCGCCGACGCGGTGATCGGCACGGCCGCGCGTATGGCGGTGGACCACCTAAGACGCTAGCTAGTTGTGTGGCGGAGCGGGTATGACTTCCGCCCGACCGGGCGACAGGATGGGGCACATGGTTGCTGAAGGGACACTTCTCTGGGAGCCGACCGAAGAGATCGTCAAGCGCGCCAAGCTGACCCGATACGTGGAGTCGATCGGGAAGCCGGGGGCGGGCTACGAGGAGGTGTGGCGGTGGTCGGTCGAGCGTCCCGAGGAGTTCTGGACGTCGATCTGGGACCACTTCCAGGTGGTCGGCGAGCGTGGTGACGGGCCCGTCCTGTCCGGGACGATGCCGGACGCCGAGTGGTTCGCCGGAAGCAGCCTGAACTACGCGGAGAACGCGCTGCGCCACTCCGGCGGCACGGCCGTCGTGTTCGTCTCGGAGGACGGCGCCCGCCAGGAGATCACCCACGACGAGCTGCGCGAGGAGGTCGCCCGCGTGCGGGCCGGGCTGGTGCGGCTCGGCGTCGGCCGCGGCGACCGGGTCGCGGCCTACCTGCCCAACATCCCGCAGGCGCTCGTCGCCTTCCTGGCCACCGCCTCCCTCGGCGCGATCTGGTCGGCCGGCTCGCCGGACTTCGGGGTGGCCAGCATCGTGGACCGCTTCCGGCAGATCGAGCCCAAGGTGCTCATCGCCGTCGACGGCTACCGCTACAACGGCAAGGCCTACGACCGCTCGGAGGCGGTGAACGAGATCGCCGCCGCGCTGCCCTCGCTGCGCGCCACGGTGTGGATCCCGTACCTGTCGGCCGCGGCCGAGGGGCTGCCGCCCCAGCAGGCCGAGCCCGCCCCCGGCCCGGCGCGCGCCGTGCCGCACGGCGAGGTGATCGGCTGGGAGGGGCTGCGCGCGGAGAGCGGGCCGCTGGAGTTCGAGCGGGTGCCGTTCGGCCATCCCCTGTGGATCCTGTACTCCAGCGGCACGACCGGCCTGCCCAAGCCGATCGTCCACGGCCACGGCGGCGTGGTCCTGGAGCACCTGAAGTCGCTCTCCTTCCACCAGGACCTCGGCGAGGGGGATGTGTTCTTCTGGTACACCACCACGGGCTGGATGATGTGGAACTACCTCATCGGCGCCCTGCTGGTGGGGGCCGTCCCGGTGCTCTACGACGGCTCGGCCACCCATCCCTCCCCCGCCACCCTGTGGCGGATCGCCGCCTCGGAGGGCGTGACGTACTTCGGGGTGGGCGCGCCGTACATCATGGCCTCGCTGAAGGCGGGGCTGCGCCCCGAGGGGCTGGAGCGGCTGCGCGGCGTCGGCTCCACCGGATCGCCGCTGCCTCCCGAGGGCTTCGCCTGGGTCCACGAGGAGCTGCCGGACGTGCCGATCGGCTCGTTCTCCGGCGGCACGGACGTGTGCACCGGCTTCGTGGGCGCGACCATGCTGCACCCGATCCGGGCGGGCGTCATCCCGTGCCGCTCGCTGGGCGCCGCGGTGGAGGCGTACGACCCCGAGGGCCGGTCGGTCACCGGCGAGGTGGGAGAGCTGGTGCTCACCCGGCCGATGCCGTCGATGCCGGTCATGTTCTGGAACGACCCGGACGGCGAGCGCTACCGCGACAGCTACTTCGACGTCTACCCGGGCGTCTGGCGCCACGGCGACTGGATCAGGATCGACGAGGACGGGAGCTGCGTCATCTACGGCCGCTCCGACTCCACCCTCAACCGGGGCGGCGTCCGGATGGGCACCAGCGAGTTCTACCGGGTCGTCGAGCGGTTCGAGCAGATCACCGACAGCCTGGTCATCGACACGGGCGTGCTCGGCCAGGAGGGGCGGCTGCTGCTGTACGTGACGCTGGCCGAGGGCGCCGAGATGAGCGACGAGCTGACCCGGGCCCTGTGCGCGGCGCTGCGCGACGAGCTGTCGCCCCGGCACGTGCCGAACGAGATCCGGGCCGTGCCCGGGATCCCGCGCACGCTGTCGGGCAAGAAACTGGAGGTGCCGGTCCGCAAGATCCTGCTCGGGACCCCCGTCGAGCAGGCCGCCAACCCCGACGCCATGGCCAACCCGGAGGTCCTGGAGCACTTCCGGCCCTCAGACCCCCTGCGGGAGCCGGAACAGGCGTGACGGGTCATAGGCGGCCTTGACCTGGGCCAGGCGGGCGGCGTTCGGCCCGTAGTAGGCGGCGCGCCAGTCCGTCAGGTCGGGGTCGATGTAGTTGACGTACGCGTGGTCGCCGAGGTGCGGCGCCATGGCGGAGTGGATCCGGCGCAGCCAGGACCGGTCGCTGCCCTCCTGGTAGTACTGCACGCTGTAGAGCGCGGCCCGGTGCGGGAAGGCGGTCGCGTCGGGCCGCACCCGCGACACGGCGCCGCCCATGGCGTCGATCAGCACCGAGTGCGGACCGGGCCGGCCCACCTCGGCCACCATCGCGCGCACCCCGTCGGGGGTGAGCGGCCGGTAGGCCAGGTGCGACTTGGCGGCGAAGCTCGCCCGGCCCAGCCGGCCGTGCGGCGAGGGGTGGCACTGGTCCACGGTCAGCGAGGAGCAGCCGCCCATCACCTTCATCGCCTGGAGGTACGACGTCCGGTAGACGGTGCGGGAGACCGGCCGGCCGATCCGCGCCACGACGGGCGCGAGCAGCCGGTCCAGCTCGGCCCTGGAGCCCAGGTGCACGCCGGTGATCCGCACCTCCGGACCGCCCGGGTCGCGGGTGAGGTGCAGCGTGGACCACAGGTCGTCGGGCGCGCCGGGCGCCCACGCCTGCCAGGCGGTCAGCGCGGCGGACGCCTTGGCCCACGGCCAGCGCAGGAAGAAGACGTTGAGGTCGCGCGTGGCGTGGGTGCGGAACGTGAACGACACGGCCACGCCGAAGTTGCCGCCGCCGCCTCCCCGGCAGGCCCAGAACAGGTCGGGGTGAGTGCGCTCGTCGCAGTCCAGGACCCGCCCGTCGGCCGTCACGATCCGTACCGACTCCAGCGTGTCGCAGGTCAGCCCGTACTTCCTGGACAGCACGCCGATGCCGCCGCCCAGCGCGAGGCCGCCCACGCCGACCGTGGGGCAGGTGCCCGCGGGGATGCCCACCCCGTGCCCGGCCAGCGTGGAGAACACGTCGATCAGCTTGGCCCCCGCGCCGACGGTCGCCCGGCCGCTCGCGTAGCGGACCTTGTTCATCCGGGAGACGTCCACGACCAGGCCGGTGCCGGTGGACCAGCCCGCGTAGGAGTGGCCGCCCGAGCGGGCGGTGACCGGCAGCCCGTGCGCCCGCACGAACGCCAGGCTCGCCGCCACGTCCGCGGCGCTCTCGCAGTAGGCGACGCCGCGCGGCCGGATCCGGTCGAAGACCGGGTTGAACAGGCGGCGGGCCGTGCCGTACGCGGAGTCGCCGGGCAGCACGAGCGTGCCCGACAGGCCGCGCCGCAGCTTCGCCCAGTCGGGCGCCTGCGCCCGCGCCGGCCGGGCGGTCACCAGGGCCGGCGCCGTGATCAGCGCCGGGGCCAGGGCGGCGGCGCGGAGGAAGTGGCGGCGGTCCATGGTCGGCTCCCCGCGGTCGTCGTTCAGCACATCCGGTGAGATGCAACCGCGGAGGGACGGGTTCATCACGATCTGATGTCCTCCCCCCGCGGGGCCGCGGGCCCGCCGGAGCCCCTCCCGGCGGGCCCGGGGCGGTCGGTCAGCCCGTGCGGACCATCGACGACTCGGCCAGGCGCAACGCCAGCGCGGGACACATGTCCACCGCCCGGCGCGCCTCCTTCGCCATCCAGCCCGGCACGGTCTTGAACGACGGGAACCCGTACTCGTCCAGCGCCACGAACTCCGGCAGCAGGTGGGCACACAGCCCGTGCCCCTCGCAGCGGGTCCAGTCCACGTCCAGCCGGTACTCCGGCTCGACCTCCTGCTCCGGCAGCGGCAGCACGCCGAGCACCGGCCGGCCGCACGAGCCGAACTCCAGGTGCAGCGCGATGTCGCTCTCGAACGCGTCCAGCGCCGACAGCACGAACTTGGCCGTGCCGTCCGGGTGGAAGCAGGCCCCGCGCCGCTCGACGGCCCGCACGGCCCGGCGCACGGCGTCGGTCGAGCCGGTGCCGTCCGCGAGGGCGAGGAGCTGGCGCGCCACGTCCGGCAGGCCGAGCCGGCACGGGCCGCACTGGCCGGCCGACTGCGCGGCGAGGTACGCGGCCACCCGGGCCGCCTCGCCCAGCGGGCAGGTCGCCTCGCCGAGCGGCACGATGATGCCCGCGCCGAGGTCGGCGCCGGCCTGCTTCATGCCCTCGCGGGAGATCACCGCCGACACGGCGGCCTGCGGCGTGAGGAAGGCGCCGTGGTAGCCGCCCATGAGCACGCCCTCGCCCGGCTCGGCGTCGCAGAGGTCGAGCACGTCGGCCAGCAGCGTGCCGGTCTGCGCCTCGATGACCGCGTTGGTCGCGGCGCCGCCGCTGACCGTGAGCAGCACGGTCCCGGGCTCCCTGCTGGTGCCCACCTCGGCGTACTTCTCGGGGCCCAGCTCGGCGAGGACGGCGAGCTGGGCGAAGGTCTCGGTGTTGGACAGCAGCGTGGGCAGGCCGTCCACGCCGCTCGTCGCGGCGCGCTTCTTGCGGCCCGGCGGGATGCCCTCCAGGCCGTTCACGGCGCGGACGAGCGCGCCGCCCTCGCCGGAGATGAACCGCTCCTCCAGCCCGACCACGCGGATCGGGATGTGGCTCTCGGCCGCGCCCGCCACCTTGGCGGCGCGCCGCTCGGCCACGGCGGCGGCGATGGAGGACTCGGCCACCTCGCCGCGGGCGGTGGCGACGACCACCTCGCGGGCGTTCAGCGCCTCGGCGGCCAGCACGGCGCCGTCGAGGACGAGATGGGGGGCGCGGATGAGCAGCATCGCGTCCTTGGAGCTGGCCGGCTCGCCTTCGGCGCCGTTGACCAGCACCACGCACTCGCGCGAGCCGGAGGCGTCGGCGACGGCGCGCAGCTTGCGGCCGAAGGGGAAGGCGGCGCCGCCCCGGCCGCGCATGTCGACCTCGTTCACCTCCGCGATGAGGGTCTCGACGTCGCGGGGGGCGGGCTCGCCGTGCAGCGTGCGGTGCGCCGGCAGGTCGAGCCGCCTGGTGTGGTCCAGCCCGGCGGTCAGCCGGGCGGGGCCCAGCCGTAACACGTCCGGTGCTCGGTGCGGGATCACAACGTCTCCTGGATGGTCGTCTCCGGGGAGGTGAGGAGGCCCCCTCGGGCGGGGGACTCCGGGGAGGGGTGGAGGTCCCTGGGAGAGGGGACCTCCGCGGAGGCGCGGAGCGGGATCATCCCGCCTCCCGGAACTTCCGCCGCGCGGCGGCGGCGGCCAGGCTGACCGGCGCGTTGGCCTCCCTCGGGCGGCGCGCCGCCGGCGCGTCGGAGACCGCGGGCGTCGGCACCACCTCGGCCCGCGTGGCGGGCCGCAGGACCGTGGCCAGCACCCGGACGAGCAGGGCCGAGCCGACCGCGGCCAGGCAGGCCGCGTACGACCAGGTGACCCAGCCGGCGGCGGTACGGCCGGCGGTCAGCCCGTGCAGGATGGACACCGGCCAGGCCAGGTACGCCCCGGCGTGCAGCGTCCGCCACATCCACGGCTTGCCCGTCACCGCGAACCGTCCCCGGACGACGCCCGTCACCACGACCGCGATCATGAGGTTCGAGGCGAGGGCGCCGAAGCCCACCCAGACCCCGGCCACGGGGAGCACGGCCGCGGCCGGCGGGACGTGGCCGAGACTGACCATGAGACCGATGTGGGTGAACATGTACCCCATGCCGATCGCGGCGGTGGCCCGGTGCGCGAGCTGGGCCCTGACCCGGTTGGACGGCGACAGGAAGACGCGCTCGGTCGTCAGCAGGCCGAGCCCGACGGTGGCGGTCAGCAGCATCAGGGCGAAGACCCCGGCGTAGAACTCGAGGAAGCTCACCCCCTGACCGAACACGGACATGCCGCGGTCGGTCCTGGTCAGGGCGAAGGCCGACAGGCCGAGCGCCATGATGGCCACGCTCAGGCCCAGCCGGACGTTGCGGGTGTCCAGCTTGGCCGGCGCGTGCCGGGGGTGTCGTCTGTGGAGCATTCATTCCCTCCAAGGTCAGTTGAGGGTGCGCCTCGGGAGGGTCCGGGCCGTCCTGACCGCGCCGTTCACCCGGATCGCCCGTCGGGCTCCGCCGGCCCGTGACCGCCGCTCCGGCTCGCCGTGAGCCCGGCCCCTCGGGAACAGGGGCCCGGCTCCGCTCGGCCCGGCCCCTCGGGGGAGGAGGGCCGGGCTCGTTCCGGCCGGGCCCGGGGAGGCGGGCCCGCGCGCCGGTGCGGCGGGAGGGTGGCGTCGGGTGGCGGGCCGGCGGGCGACCCGGTGGACGGCGCGTGGTCAGGTCAGCAGCGGCGGCCCCGGTTGATGCAGTTGACCACGAAGGCCATCAGCCGGTCGGGCATGACGTTGGCGAAGTCCGCGTGGTCGGTGATGGGGTTGTGCTGCTGTTCGGGGAAGGCGTCCACGGCGAACGAGGGACCCTGGGGAACGCTGTAGACGAGGGTCATCCGCAGCTGCGGAACAGCCTTCATGCCTCCGGGGCAGGCACCACTCTGGTCGGGGAAGACCACGTGCGTCCGGTGGTTGGCGCTGTCGGTGTTCTGCCCGTCCCAGCAACTCGGGAAGTCCAGAATACGCACGACCCCACTACCGCGCGGGCAAAGCGGATATTTCGTGGTGATTCGGTTCTGGAAGCCGGTGCAGGTCCAGGCCGCGCGGGCGTTGGCCCCGCCGTTCGTGGCCGCCTTGGCGTCGCCGGTGATCAACCGCAGGAACCGCGGCATGGCCGTCACCCGGGACACCGCGTTGCCCCGGAACTGGAGCGTCACCGAGCGGGCACGCAGCACCTGGCCGACGTTGCCGTCCGGGTCGCCGGTGTTGACGTCGACCTTGCGGTCGCGCAGCACCGGCCAGAAGTACGTCGACCTGTCGCCGAACCGGCACGTCGTCCCCGCCGCCGCGAGGCTCTCGTCGGTGGAGAAGCCGTTCGTGGACACGTTGCCCACGTAGTCGTGCAGGTGGTGGGCGCCGTTCGAGACACCCGGCGCGACGATGAAGTTGTCCGGGTTGTTGTGGCCGTTGCGGTTGGTGCCGCACGCGGAGACGAACGTGCCGCGGGAACCGCCCCGGCCGCGCGGCGCGTCGATCGAGGTGGGCTGGACCTGGCGGATGTCGACGAAGTCGGTCAGGAACGGGCCCAGGTCGGCGCACTCGTTCTCGCCGCCGGCCGTGGGGGAGGGCGACGGGGTGGGCCGGCGGGTGGGCTGCTGCTGGTTGCCCCGGCCGCGCCGGCGGAACAGGGTGTTGGCGTCCTGGGTCGGCTCGCCGGCCTGCTGGTCGTCCTGGTCCTGGCCGTTCCGGTCGGCCTGCTGGTCGCCCTGGTCCTGGTCGTCCTGTCCCTGGTCCTGGTTGTTGTTGGGGTCCTGCCCGTTGCGGTTCTGGCCGTCGCGGCTCTGGCCGTTCTGGTCCTGGCCGGTCGGGTCAGGCGCGGGGGAGAGCGCCCCGCCGCCGGTGCCCTGCTGCTCGAAGCCCTGATCCTGGTTGTCCTGCTGCTGGTTGTCCTGGCGGTTGTCGCGCTGCTGGTTCCGCTGCTGACCCTGGTCCTGGTTCTGACCCTGATCCCGGTTGTCCTGACCCTGGTCCTGGTCGTTCTGTCCCTGGTCGTTCTGACCCTGGTCCTGCTGGCCCTGGTCCTGGCCGTCCGGCGCCTGCTCGTCCTGCCCCGGCCGCTGAGCCCGCGTCGTCTGCTGCCCCTGATGCTGTTCGGCGGGGTCGCAGTGGTCGGCGAAGGCCGGACTGACGCTGAAGACGGCCGCGGACACCAGACCGCCGGCCACCATGGCCAGGGCGGACACGGCCGCGGCCACGCGTCTCGAACTACTCATGGTTGTCTCCTCGTTTCGACCGCCGCGGGGGCGGGTGGAGTGGCCGAGGGGGTCGGGGGCTCAGGAAGCGCGTTTTGGTCCACCAGCCCGGTGGACTCGAGCAGCGTCATGTGCTTCATGACCACGTTCACCGCCTGCTGGGCGAACTTGCGCACCTCGCTGTTGCGCGTCCCCGCCCGGACGCCCGCCACGACGGTGAAGACCTTCCCGTGCGCCGCGCGCAGCAGGTTGGCGAAATCCCGGTCGAAGGCGGGACCGTTCTCGGCCGCCAGTTGAGCCATCCAGCTCTGCTGGTCGGGATTGGGCTGGTCGGGCAGTGGCACGCCCAGTTTCGCCGCGTACTGGCGGGTGACCACGTCCAGCTTGGTGTGGTCCTCCACCAGGTGCATCCCGACGTCCTTGACCCGCTGGGACGCCGCGCGTTCCTGCGCGTACCGTCCGACGGGTATCTCCCATAGGCCTGCCTGACGTACCTTGACCAGAAGGTCACGGTCGGCCGGCCCCAGCGGGCCGGAGGGCAGCGCCGTCCACTCGGCGGACACGGGCGCGGCCGACGATGGCATGACCAGGAAAATCGTCGCCACCGCGGCCACGGCGAAGCCGCCGAACATGAGGACCTCACCGCGTAGAAGCCTGTGCATGATCGGAGGTACGCGGAACCTTCGGGACCGGTTCACTCCTATCGGCGAATAGTCAGAAATGACTGGAGTTATCGGAGTGGCTACCGGACTCATAACGAAGGTGTAAAGATGTGCCCCGTGCTAAGTCACCTCGACGGCAGGTTCGAGAGTGCGGATGCCGAGGCGGAGCACCGCATAGCGGTCCTCTACCAGGAGTTCGGCGGCCCTCTGCTGCGCCACATACGCAAGTCGACCGGCAACGATCTGCAATGGGCCGAGGACGTCGTGCAGGAGACGATCGTCCGGGCCTGGCGTAACTCGGCAAGACTGCAATGGGAACCGAGCCTCATCTGGGCGTGGCTGCTGACCGTGGCCCGCCGCATCGTGATCGACGGTCGCCGGCGCAAGAGCGTCCGGCCCCATGAGGTCGAGCCGCCCGAAGTCGACATGTTGGCGGTCCCCGACGGATCCGAGCGGGCGTTGTCGGCGATAGTCGTCGCCGAGGCGCTGCGGAGCCTGTCGGAAGAGCACCGCGAAGTCATTGAGCAGACCTATCTCAGGGACCGTACGATTAATGAGGCGGCGGAGATCCTGGGGATCCCGCCGGGTACGGTTAAGTCCAGGCTCTATTACGGGATCCGGGCTCTGCGGGAGCAGCTGCGGGACAAGGGGGTAGCCGGCTGATGCACGAAGAGGTGGTCGCCTACGTCCTCGGTGTCCTGGACGAAGAGGACCTGGAGGCGTTCGAGCGCCACCTCGACACGTGCCCGTCATGCCAGGAGGAGCTGAAGGAACTGGCCGCGCTTCCCGGTCAGCTCGACGAGCTCAAGCACCCCTCCGCCTCCGAGGACGATCCCCCCATGTCGATGTCACGTTGACGTCTTCGCCCTTTTCGGGTGATATCGGTACGGCAAGGCATGCGTCCGGCTGCCCATGGCCGGGCGATCTGGGGGAGGTGTTCGGTGGGGCCCGACACGGCTGCGCCCATCCTCCCGTACAGGTGGGCCGGCGACGACGGCGGCCCACTCGGGCGTCCGCGTCGTACGGCGGGCGCGCCCCAGGTGTGGGATGCTGGTATCACCGCCTTCCCCCAGCGTGGCCTGCCGCTCCACAGCGGCGGTCCCGGCATGCCGGTGGCGCCGGATTCGTCCGGCGTGCCCGCGCGCCCACGAGGCGCGGCCAGGCGTCCGACCGGCGCCGCGCCGGGCACGGACGGACCGGCGGGCCCCTCCCGTGCGCGGGCGATGACGCGCGCGCACTATTTCCCGCCTTTCGGGGAACCAGAGGCCTGGCTATGAACATCTATGGCAAACCCTCACAAAGGAGTGAGAGCGACATGCCGCTCGACGAGGCCAAGCTCGACGAGGCCAAGGACGAGTTGCTTCAGCGAGCCGCGCAGAGATACGCGGCCGTGAGCGACGACACGAGTCCCGACGAGGCGCTGGGCCTGCTGCGGGTCTACTACCGGCACGTGGCGCCGGAGGACCTGCTCGACCGCGGCCCCGTCGAGGTCTACGGGCCCGCGATGTCCCAGCGACGGCTGGCCGCGGTGCGCCCGCAGGGCCGCGCGGCGGTCCGGGCCTACACCCCCACGGTGGCCGAGCACGGCTGGGACCCCGGCGCCTCGGTCGTGGAGGTCGTCACCGACGACATGCCGTTCCTGGTCGACTCGGTCACGATGGAGCTCGACCGGCACGACGTCGGCATCCGCCTGCTCGTCCACCCCCAGATGCGGGTGCGCCGCGACATGACGGGCCGCATGCTCGGCCGCGGCCAGGAGGACGTCACCGGCCAGCTCCTGGTCGAGTCCTGGATCCACATCGAGATCGACCGGCAGTCCGACCCGGAGGCCCTCAAGCGGCTGGAGGACGACCTCCAGCGGGTGCTGACCGACGTCCGGCACGCGGTCGAGGACTTCCCCAAGATGCGGGCGCTGGCCGAGCAGACCGCCGAGGACCTGTCGATGAACCCGCCGCCGCTGGAGCCGGCCGAGGTCGAGGACAGCATCGACCTGCTGCGCTGGCTCGCCGACGGGCACTTCACCTTCCTCGGCTACCGCGAGTACCGCCTGGAGAGCACCGACGAGGGCGACGCGCTGCGCGCGCTGCCCGGCACCGCGTTCGGCATCCTGCGCGACGACAAGATCGGCTCGACGAGCTTCTCCGTGCTGCCGCCCGAGGTGCGCGCCAAGGCGCGCGAGAAGCGGCAGCTCATCATCACCAAGGCCAACTCCCGGGCCACCGTCCACCGGGCCGCCTACCTCGACTACATCGGGGTGAAGCTGTTCTCCCCCGAGGGCGAGGTCATCGGCGAGCGCCGCTTCCTCGGCCTGTTCACCCACGTGGCCTACAACGAGTCGATCTCCCGCATCCCCGTGCTGCGCCGCAAGCTGGCGGCGGTGCTGGAGCTGGCCGGGCTCGCCGCCGACAGCCACGACGGCAAGGACCTCATCGAGATCCTGGAGACCTTCCCCCGCGACGAGCTGTTCCAGACCTCGGTCGAGCAGCTCCTGCCGATCGCCCTCGGCGTGCTGCGGCTGCGCGAGCGCAAGCAGGTCAAGCTGTTCCTGCGCCCCGACGACTACGGCCGCTCCATCTCCTGCCTCATCTACCTGCCCCGCGACCGCTACACCACCCAGGTGCGGCTGAAGATGCAGGAGGTGCTGCTGAAGGCGCTCGGCGGCAGGTCGCTCGACTACAGCGCGATGATCGGCGAGTCGGCGCTGGCCCGCCTGCACGTGGTCATCCGCGGCGAGCGGGGCAAGCAGCTCCCGCAGCCGGAGGTGGACGTCGAGGAGCTGGAGGCGCGGCTGGCCGCGATCACCCGTTCCTGGGCCGACGACCTGGCGGTGGCGCTCACCGACACCGTCTCCGACGACCAGGCGCCCCGGCTGGTCCGGCGCTACCAGCAGGCGTTCCCCGAGGGCTACAAGGCCGACTTCACGCCCGAGACGGCCGTCGCCGACGTGCTGCGGCTGGAGCGGCTGGTCGACGGCGACGGCGACGCCGTCGACATCGACCTGTACGTGCCGGACGACGCCGAGGAGGGCGAGCGCCGGCTGAAGATCTACAAGGTCGGCGAGCCCATCTCGCTGTCCAAGGCGCTGCCGCTCATCCAGCGGCTCGGCGTCGAGGTCGTGGACGAACGCCCGTACGAGATCGACACCTACCGCAGGACCGCCCCCGGCTCCGCCGCCCCGGCCGCCGCGGCGGGCGACGACACGCGCACCTGCTGGATCTACGACTTCGGCCTGCGCTTCACCGCCTCCGAGGCGGCCACGGGCGACGACGTCAAGCGGCTGTTCGAGGCCGGCCTGCTCGCGCTGTGGCGCGGCCGCGTCCAGGCCGACAACTTCAACGCGCTGATCCTGCGCGCCGGGCTGACCTGGGAGCAGGTCGAGATCCTGCGGGTCTACGCCAAGTACCTGCGCCAGGCCGGCAGCGCCTTCTCCGAGCGCTACATGGAACGGGTGCTGCTCGGCAACGTCCGGCTGTCGCGGCTGCTGGTCAGGCTGTTCGAGGCCCGGCTCGACCCGCGGCGCCCGCAGGACACGCGCGACGACCTGGCCGACGCCCTGCGGGAGGAGGTCCTGGGCGCGCTCGACGAGGTCGCCTCGCTCGACGAGGACCGGATCCTGCGGGCGTACCTGGAGATGATCGAGGCGACGCTGCGCACCAACTACTTCCAGAGCGTCGACGGCGTCCGCAAGGACTACATCTCCCTCAAGTTCGACTCGCAGGCGATCAGCGTGCTGCCGCTGCCGCGGCCCAAGTACGAGATCTTCGTCTACTCGCCCCGGGTCGAGGGCGTCCACCTGCGCTTCGGCAAGGTGGCCCGAGGCGGCCTGCGCTGGTCCGACCGCATGGAGGACTTCCGCACCGAGATCCTCGGCCTGGTCAAGGCGCAGATGGTGAAGAACACCGTCATCGTGCCGACCGGGTCCAAGGGCGGGTTCGTCGTCAAGCGGCCCCCGGCGTCCGGCTCCCGCGAGGAGGTGCTGGCCGAGGGCGTGGCCTGCTACCGGACGTTCATCTCGGGCCTGCTCGACGTCACCGACAACCTCGTCGACGGCAAAGTCGTGCCGCCGGCCGACGTCGTCCGGCACGACGGCGACGACCCCTACCTCGTCGTGGCCGCCGACAAGGGCACCGCGACGTTCTCCGACATCGCCAACGGCGTGGCCAAGGACTACGGCTTCTGGCTCGGCGACGCCTTCGCCTCCGGCGGCTCCATCGGCTACGACCACAAGGCCATGGGCATCACCGCCCGCGGCGCCTGGGAGTCGGTGAAGTACCACTTCCGCACCACCGGCGTCGACGTCCAGACCACCGACTTCACGGTGGCCGGCATCGGAGACATGTCCGGCGACGTGTTCGGCAACGGCATGCTGCTGTCGCGGCACATCCGCCTGGTCGCCGCCTTCGACCACCGGCACATCTTCATCGACCCCGACCCGGACGCGGCCACCTCGTTCGCCGAGCGGCAGCGCCTGTTCGAGCTGCCCCGCAGCTCGTGGGCCGACTACTCGGCCGAGCTGATCTCGGCGGGCGGCGGCGTCTTCCCGCGCACCGCCAAGTCCGTCGCGATCACCCCGCAGATGCGGGACGCGCTCGACCTGCCGGCCGGCGTCACGTCCATGGCGCCCAACGACCTGATCAGCGCCATCCTCAAGGCCCCCGTCGACCTGCTGTGGAACGGCGGCATCGGCACATACGTCAAGGCGAGCGTCGAGTCCCACGCCGACGTCGGCGACAAGGCCAACGACCCGCTGCGCGTCGACGCCGCCGACCTGCGCTGCAAGGTCATCGGCGAGGGCGGCAACCTCGGCTTCAGCCAGCTCGCCCGCATCGAGTTCGCGCTCAACGGCGGCCTGGTCAACACCGACTTCATCGACAACTCCGCGGGCGTCGACACCTCCGACCACGAGGTGAACATCAAGATCCTGCTCGACCAGGTGGTCCGCGACGGCCGGCTCACCGACATCCAGCGCAACGAGGTCTTCACCTCGATGACCGACGAGGTCGCCGACCTGGTCCTGCGCGACAACTACGCGCAGAACGTGGTGCTCGCCGCCGCCCGCTCGCAGGCCGTGGAGATGCTCCACATCCACGCCCGCTACCTGCGCCGGCTGGAACGCGACGGGCTGGTCAACCGCGAGCTGGAGTTCCTGCCGTCGGACAAGACGCTGGCCGAGCGGCGCCAGGCGCGGCTCGGGCTCACCGCGCCGGAGTTCTCGGTGCTGCTCGCCTACACCAAGCTGGTGGTGGACGCCGAGCTGCTCGCCTCCGACCTGCCCGACGACCCGTACCTCGCCTCGTGGCTGGTGTCGTACTTCCCGTCGGCGCTGCGCGAGCGCTTCCGCGAGTACATGGACGCCCACCCGCTGCGCCGCGAGATCATCACCACCTGCGTGGTGAACGAGCTGGTCAACTCCATGGGCACCACGTTCATGTTCCGCTTCGCGGAGGAGACCGGCGCCTCGACGCCCGACATCGTGCGCGCCTACCTCGTCGCCCGCGAGGTCTTCGACCTGCCCAGCTTCTACCGCCAGGTGGAGGCGCTGGACAACGTCGTGGACACGAGCACCCAGATCGCCATGCTGCTGGAGGCGCGCAAGCTGGCCGAGCGGGGCACCCGCTGGCTGCTCACCAACCGCCGCCCGCCGCTCGACCTCGCCGCCGCGGCCGGGTTCTTCGTCAAGGGCGTCAACGGCCTGCTCGCGCACATCCCCAAGCTCCTCACCGGCCCGGACCTGGCCGCCTTCGAGGATCGCCGCGACTCCTTCGTGGCCCGGGGCGTGCCCGTGGACCTGGCCGAGCGGGTGGCGGCGATGGTGCCCGCCTACTCGACGTTCGACCTGGTGGAGATCTCCTCGCTCACGGGACGGCCGGTCAACGAGGTGGCCGAGGTGTACTTCGACCTGGCCGACCGGCTCCAGCTCGCCCGGCTCAGGGAGCGCGTCATCTCGCTGCCGCGCGACAACCGGTGGAACTCGATGGCCCGCTCGGCGCTGCGCGACGACCTCTACGCCGCGCACGCCTCGCTCACCCGCGACGTCCTGACGCGCAGCACGCCGGGCCTGTCGCCGGAGGAGCGGCTGGCCCTGTGGACGGACGCCAACTCGGCCGCCGTGGCCCGGGCCCGGCAGACGCTGTCGGAGATCTGGGAGAGCGACAACTTCGACCTGGCCACGCTGTCGGTCGCGCTGCGGGCCGTCCGCACGCTCGTCGCGACCAGCAACCTGCCGCACGGGGAGGAGTGAGGCCACCGCCGTAGGGGCGCGGCGGGCGGGGACCACCCGCCCGCGGCGCCGCGCGGCGCTGTCACGTGCCGGAGGGCCGCCGCGCGGCGCTGTCACGTGCCGGACCGAGGCGCCGTGCGGCGCCGCGGTCACGTGCCGGTGGTCACTCGCCGGAGGCCCGGGTGAGCCCGCCCTCGTGGGCGATGACCCGGGCCGCCGCCGGGGCCGACGCCGGCGGCACGGCCGTGGCGTACTGGTGCGTCTCGGTCAGCTTGAGCGTGCGCCGGACCTTCGGCTCGTCGATCGCCCACAGGGCGTCGTCGGGCACCGGGATGAAGTCCTTGACGTTGGTCGCCGCCGTCGTGGTCGTGTTGCGCGACAGGGAGTACTGGATCAGCGCGCCGCCGTCGCGGGTGCGCAGCGCGTAGACCGGGTAGTCGTTGCCGCTGAAGATCGAGTCGTAGCTGAGCCCGGCGTCCTTGGCCGCCTTGCGCTCGTCGCTGATCTCCTGGGCGAGGTCGGTGGTGTAGGGGCCGGGCGCGATCAGGCCGGCCGCCACGCCGGTGGCGCCCGCCTCGGCCACCGTCGCGTGCAGCGGCCCCATGTACTGCGGGCTGATGGTCACGCTCTTGTCGCCCGGGTCGAGAGCCGTCGCGTAGCCCTCGGCGTCGAGCTGGACCGGCGGCGGGTCCTGCCCGTCCAGCAGCCGGGTCACCGCGCTGATCTGCCACTCGGCGTTCTTGTTGACCTTGGCGAAGGTCAGCAGCGTCGGATGGCCGTCACGGGCCGCCAGGGCGGTGAACCACGGCGACTCCCAGCCGGCCGGGAAGCGGGGCACGTACAGGACGGGCGAGCCCCACTCGTAGCGAGGGGGATGGTAGCCCGTGGACTGGTAGGCGGCCGTGGTGAGCTGGGCCTCGGCGTCGCGGGTCAGGTCGAGCGCGTCGCGCAGCGTGCCGTCGCGCAGCTTGGGCGCGGCGGCCCGCAGCACGTCGTCGGTGGCCGTCAGCGTGGAGAACACCTCGCCCGCCTCGGCGCGGGTGACCTCGGGGGGCGGCGGCGCCGGCGTGGCGGTCGCCGACGAGGTGACGGCGGCGCGCGTCACCGCCGCCGACGGAGGCGCGGCGGAGCCGCCTGAACAGGCGCTCGCGCCGGCCAGCAGCCCGGCGGCGAGCGCCAGCGTCCTGAGCCGACCGGATGCACGCACGTCGCCATGTTATTCGTGCGCGTGAGGGTCGCGTACCCTTGGGAGACGTGGCAGTCATCGATCCGGCAGAAGAGATCAACGAGCTCGCGGGCACGCTCCGGAGCATCCAGGACGTGCTCGACCTCGACGCGATGCGCAAGCAGATCGAGGAGCTGGAGCAGCAGGTGGCCGCCCCCGACCTGTGGGACGACCCCGACCAGGCGCAGAAGGTCACGAGCAAGCTGTCCCACCTGCAGGGCGAGCTCAACCGGGTCGACGGGCTGGCGCGCCGGCTCGACGACCTCGGCGTGCTGTACGAGCTGGCCGCCGAGGAGGGCGACGACGACACGCGGGCCGAGGCCGACAAGGAGCTCACCGCGCTGCGCTCCGACATCGGCGCGCTGGAGGTCCGCACCCTGCTGTCGGGCGAGTACGACGCCCGCGAGGCGCTGGTGACGATCAACTCGCAGGCCGGTGGCGTCGACGCCGCCGACTGGGCCGAGATGCTGCTGCGCATGTACCTCCGCTGGGCCGAGCGCAAGGGCTACCCGACCGAGGTCTACGAGACCTCCTACGCCGAGGAGGCCGGCATCAAGTCGGCCACGTTCACGGTCAAGGCCCCCTACGCGTACGGCACGCTGCGCGGCGAGCACGGCACCCACCGCCTGGTGCGCATCAGCCCCTTCGACAACCAGGGCCGCCGCCAGACGTCTTTCGCCGGCGTGGACATCGTGCCGGTGGTCGAGCAGACCGACCACATCGACATCAACGAGGACGAGATCCGCGTCGACGTCTACCGCTCCTCCGGCCCCGGCGGCCAGGGCGTCAACACGACCGACTCGGCCGTCCGCATCACGCACCTGCCGTCCGGCATCGTGGTCTCCTGCCAGAACGAGCGCTCCCAGCTCCAGAACCGCGCGACCGCCATGGCCGTGCTCCAGGCCAAGCTGCTGGAGCGCAAGCGCCAGGAGGAGGCGGAGAAGATGTCGGAGCTGCGCGGCGCCACGACGACGTCCTGGGGCACGCAGATCCGCAACTACGTGCTGCACCCGTACCAGATCGTGAAGGACCTGCGCACGGGCACGGAGGCGGGCAACCCGTCGGCCGTGCTCGACGGCGACCTCGACGGGTTCATCGAGTCGGAGATCCGCTGGATGCGCCGGCAGGAGTCCGAGGCGGCCCTCTAGAGCCGTCCCGGGCACCCGGGCGTCCGGCGGCTCCTACAAGCCGCTCAGGTGCTTGAGCACGAGGGTCAGGAACAGCAGCGCGAGCAGCAGCCCGGCGATGAGAGCGGGTGACAGCCCGGCGAAGCCGTGGTTGTGCATCCGCTCGCGGTTGGCGCGGCAGACCGCGCAGCGACCCTCGATGACGGGATGGGCGCACTGCGCGCAGACGAGGTGTTGGCAACTCATGTCAGCCCCAAGTGTAGCCGCACAATCGTTTTGTTTCCGTTATGGACGTTCCATGCCAGTCTTCCCCCTAGACTGTCCCCTGGCCAATCGGAACGTCGATCATCGGTAAAGAAGACGTCCCCGACGGCCGAGCGGCGGGAAGTGGGCATGTGCCACCCTCGCTTCCGTCCTGACCCCTAGACTGGCATGCCGTGATGCTCTCGTGATCCATTTCGATAATGTCACCAAGGTCTACGCGAACCAGAACCGGCCCGCGCTCGATCACGTCTCGGTGGACGTGGACAAGGGCGAGTTCGTGTTCCTCGTCGGTCCCTCGGGATCAGGCAAGTCCACGTTCCTGCGACTGATCCTCAAGGAGGAGCGGCCCAACTCCGGCGCCATCCACGTCGCCGGCAAGGACCTCGCCCGCCTCTCCAACTTCAAGGTGCCGCACCTGCGCCGCCGCATCGGCTGCGTCTTCCAGGACTTCCGGCTGCTGCCGAACAAGAACGTCTACGAGAACGTGGCGTTCGCCCTGGAGGTCATCGGAAAGCCGCGGCGGTTCATCCGCAAGGTGGTGCCCGAGGTCATCGAGCTGGTCGGCCTGGAGGGCAAGGCGCACCGCATGCCCGACGAGCTGTCCGGCGGCGAGCAGCAGCGCGTCGCGATGGCGCGCGCGTTCGTCAACCGGCCGATGATCCTGCTGGCCGACGAGCCGACGGGCAACATCGACCCGGCGACGAGCATCGGCATCATGAAGGTGCTGGACCGCATCAACCGAACCGGCACTACTGTCGTCATGGCCACGCACGATGCGGCCATCGTCGACTCCATGCGCAAGCGTGTCGTGGAGCTGGAGGACGGCAAGATCGTCCGCGACCAGTCGCGTGGCGTCTACGGCCAGGCGTACTGACAGGGAGCAGCAGGCAAACCATGCGGGCGAATTTCATCTTCTCCGAGGTCTGGATCGGCCTCCGTCGCAACCTGACCATGACGATCGCGGTGGTGATCACTGTGGCGGTCGGCATGGCGATGCTGGGCGTCGGCCTGATGATCAACGCCCAGGTCTCCATGATGCAGACCTACTGGTACGACAAGGTCGAGATCTCGGTCTTCCTCTGCGACAAGATCTCCGCGTCGGAGAAGTGCGGCGGCAAGGCGATCACCGACGAGCAGACCGCGGCGGTCAAGGCGCAGCTCGAGAAGACCCCTGGCGTGGCGCCGGGCGGGGTCATCTACGAGAACCAGGAGGAGGCCTACAAGAACTTCAAGGAGGCCTACGCCACCAACAAGGCCCTGCTCACGGCCACCACGGTCAAGGACATGCCGACCTCGTTCCGGGTCAAGCTCAGCGACCCGGAGAACTACCAGCCGGTCGTGCAGGCCGCGGAGGCCATGCCCGGCGTCTCCCAGGTGGTCAACCAGAGAGAGCTGATCGGCCGGTTCTTCGACATGCTGAGCACCCTGAGATGGGCCGCCATCATCGTCGCCGTCATCCTGGTGCTCGCCGCCGCCCTGCTGATCGGCAACACCGTCCGGCTGTCGGCCTTCAACCGCCGCCGGGAGACCGGCATCATGCGCCTGGTCGGCGCCTCGAACCTCTACATCCAGCTCCCGTTCGTGATGGAAGGCATGATCGCCGGCCTGATCGGCGGCGTGCTCGCCGCGGTCCTGCTCATCGTGGCCAAGGTCTTCATGTTCGAGGAGCTCACCAAGTTCATCGCCATCGGGGCGGCGCTGGGCTGGGACGAGGTGGCGCAGGCCATCACCCTCACCATGGTGTTCGGCGTGGTGATCTGTGTCCTGGCGTCGTTCGTGACGCTCCGCCGCTATCTCAGGGTCTAGAGGAACGCCGGTAAGGTCGAGGCATGCCACGTGAGACGGGGCGGAAGGTCATCGCCCAGAACAAGCGTGCTCGGCACGACTACCACGTCGAGGACACCTACGAGGCCGGCCTCGTGCTGCAGGGCACCGAGGTCAAGTCGCTGCGCGAAGGCCGCGCCTCGCTGATCGACGGATACGCCACCATCGACGACGGCGAAGCGTGGCTGCTCAACGTCCACATCCCCGAGTACAGCCAGGGCACGTGGACCAACCACGCCGCCCGCCGCAAGCGCAAGCTGCTGCTGCACCGCAAGGAGATCGCCAAGCTGGCCGCCAAGGTGAAGGAGGGCGGTCTGACGATCGTGCCGCTCTCCCTGTACTTCAAGGACGGCCGGGCCAAGGTCGAGATCGGCGTGGCGCGCGGCAAGAAGGACTGGGACAAGCGGCAGACGCTGGCCGAGCAGCAGGCAAAGCGGGAGATGGCCAGGGCACTGCGCCACCGCAACCGATGAGCCGTCCCCGCCTTCGCCGTACGCTGTCCGCGCTCGCCACCGCCGCGCTCGCGGCCACGACTCTGACCGGCTGCTTCGAGGAGTCGTCGCCGCACGACGCGCTGCGCGACTTCCTCGTGGGCTGGCAGACGGGTGACTACGAGCTCGCGGCCCGCCGTACCGACGGCGACGAGGCGGCGGTCCGCAAGACGCTGTCCGACGTGAAGCTGCAGCTGGACGCCGCCTCTTTCCGCTTCAAGATCAAGAACGTGAGCCTGAACGGCGACGAGTCGCGGGCCGAGTTCCGGGCCGAGGTGGACCTGGGCGAGAACAGCCCGCTCTGGGTCTACGACGGCGTGCTGCCCCTGCACCTGGTCGACGGCTTGTGGAAGGTGCGCTGGTCGCCCTCGGTCATCCACCCGCAGCTCAAGGAGGGGCAGCGGTTCGCCGTGGACCCCGAGGCGATCCCGCGCCAGCCGATCAACGACCGCAACGGCGAGTCGCTGCAGAGCCCGCAGGTGCTGTTCGTGGCCGGCGTGGTGCCCTCGCAGCTCGGCGCGCAGGCCGAGGAGGTCGTGCAGCAGCTCGCCAAGTACACCGGGTTCCCCCACGACCGGCTGCTCAATCGCATCCGGTCGTCCCCGCCGAACCAGTTCGTGCCGCTCGCCCACTTCGGTCGCTTCCGTTACCTGGCGCTGAAGAACCAGCTCGACAAGATCAAGCAGCTCACGGTGCAGGAGCAGCCGCAGCCGCTCGCCCCCAAGGAGCCCAAGGATCTGATCGGCAAGGTCAGCGCGATCACCCCCGAGGACGAGCAGAAGCTCGGCGGCCCGCAGCGCGCGGGCGACTCGATCGGGCAGAGCGGCCTGCAGAAGGCGTACCAGGACTACCTCACCGGTTCCACGCAGACCAAGGTGGTCATCCTCGACGCCAAGACCGGCAAGGACGTCGCGGTGCTCAAGGAGTGGCCCGGCCGCGCGAACCAGTCGGTCAAGACCACCATCGACAGCGCCGTCCAGCAGGCTGCCGACCAGGCGGTCAAGCAGAGCCAGACCAGCGCCCTCGTCGCGGTCGACAAGGCCACGGGCGAGATCCGCGCGGTCGCGACGGAGGGGATGAACCAGGAGAAGGACGCCCTGGCCGGCAAGTTCCCGGCGGGCACCACGTTCTCCATCATCGCCACCGACGCCCTGGTCAAGGGCAACGTGAGCCCGAAGCTGCGGCTGGCGTGCCCGGCTGAGCGCACGGTCGGTGGCGCCCGGTTCGTCGAGACGGAGCAGGCGGCCGGCGTGAGCCAGCCCGCGCCGACGCTCACCGAGAACTTCGCCAAGGGCTGCGTCACCGCGCTCGCCTCGCTCGCCCGCCTGGTGGACGCGGGGGCGCTCGCGCAGAGCGCCAAGGCGTTCGGCATCGGGCAGCAGTGGCAGCTCCCGCTCAAGTCGTTCAGCGGCTCGGTCGGCGAGCTCGGCAGCGACGCGGACAAGGCCAGGGCCATCGCGGGCCAGAACGTCCAGGTGAGCCCGCTGTCGATGGCGCTGGTGGCGGCGGCCGTCGGTTCCGGCACGTGGCGGCCGCCCGTGCTGGTGACCGACCCCAAGTCGCCCGACCCGACGGGGGAGATCGCCCCCGCGCCGGCGCCGCAGCCGGTGCCGCTCGACCCCAAGGTCCGTTCGGCCCTGACCGCGATGATGCAGGCGGGCGCCAAGGGCTCCCCCGCGCAGGCGGGCAAGGGGCAGGTGTACGGGGTGTCCGCGGCGGCGGGCGACGAGGGCAGCCGGCAGCGCTGGTTCGTGGGCTGGCAGGGCGACGTGGCGGTCGCCGTCCTGGCCAAGAACTACAACCCGGCGGCCATCGCGGGCGACTTCTTCGGCGCGCTGCGCGACCAGGGCTGAGGTCCGGCTCGACGTTCGACGTTCGACCCTCGACGGGAGCCGGCCGGTCCGCGCGGGCGCTGGAGGCGGGGCGCGGGCGGCCATGCCGTTCCGTGGCGAGGCCCTGACGCAACGCTGACACTGGGGAGCAACCCGCCGGGCCTCCGGTGGCGTCTTACAGAATGACTGGGCCGCTCGGGGGGTTGCGGTTCCAGTCGTCGCGATGAGACCAGGACTTCATCTCGGGGGAAGTCCTGCCGTCGGACCGGCTCGACCCTGCCGGTCGGCCCCCGGGAGCGTGCGCTTCGAGCCGCGTTCCCGGGGGTTTCGCCGTACCCTGCCCACCGGCGGCGGGCGAACGCGGGGGGAACGCCGGGAATCAAGTTGGCATCGCAGGCGTTGTCGGTTGTATCGTCGTGTTGCTCGGCCATCGCGTGGAAGCGCGGAGACCGTGTTGACAACTGCACAGGGGGTGACTGGCTTCGACTTTGACCTTGCAAGTCAGGTGAAGCGGGCCGAGGACTGCGGACATAACCTCGTTAATCCTGTGACCGCAAACAACAAGTGCCAATTCCAAGCGCACTGTGGTAGCCCAGGACTCCCTGGGCCTCGCTGCCTAAGTAGCGAAACCACTGTCAGCCCGGGAGCGCCTTCGGCCCGGTGTCTGGCATCGCTAGAAGGCTCAACCGATCGACCCGGCCACGGGGATGATCGGGAAACCAAACAGTGGCTGAGCCCGTCGGCGACTCGCCTGCGTGATCGCCGGGGCTGAGAAAAGCACAGCAGGCTGCGCCCGGAGAAGCCCTGTCTTGGGGTTGAAGGACGCGGGTTCGATTCCCGCCACCTCCACAAGATGAAACCGCCTCTTATCTGCGTAGGCATCGCAGGTAAGGGGCGGTTTTCGTGTTCCCGGGCGCTTGTCCGCGCGTGGGCTGATCGGGCAACAGCGACGGTCATTGCGGGGGGCGCGCAGACTCCCTGCCCGGCTCGCTCGTGGCGAACGGGCGTGATCTCTCGGGCCGCTCCTGACATGGTGGGGCGGTGAATTGGAGCACGCGAGCGCTCGAGGTGCTGGCGGCGGGTGAGCCCACGCCTCTGATCGACTTGCCGGTATCGGCGCCCGGGATCAGGCTGCTGCTGAAGGACGAGTCGGCCCAACCGACGGGCAGCCTGCGGCACCGGCATGCCAGGGCACTGTTCCGCCGAGCCGTGCTCGACGGGTCGGTCACCGAGGGGGTGACCGTGGTGGAGGCGACCGGCGGCAACGCAGCCGTGGCGCAGGCGTGGTTCGCGCGGCGGCTCGGGCTGCCGTACATCGTGGTCATGCCGGGCGAGCGCAGCCAGGCTCGGGCGCGGCCGGTCGAGGAACTGGGCGGGGAGTGCCGGTTCGTGACGCCGCCGCTGGCGATCTACGACGCCGCACGGGAGATCGACGGGCACTTCCTGGACCAGTTCGGGCGGGCCACGCCGCACGACCTGGCGGAGGAGCTGTTCGGGCAGGTACGGCCGGACTGGGTGGTGACGGGCGCGGGCACCGGAGCGACCTCGGCCACCCTCGGCCGGTGGATCCGATCCCACGGTGAGGACTGCCGGGTCGCGGTGGCGGATCCCGAGAA
Organism: Nonomuraea rhodomycinica; assembly: GCF_013363995.1. Taxonomy (GTDB): domain Bacteria; phylum Actinomycetota; class Actinomycetes; order Streptosporangiales; family Streptosporangiaceae; genus Nonomuraea; species Nonomuraea rhodomycinica. The sequence continues at coordinate 528,409 of NZ_JABWGO010000002.1, forward strand.
CTCGGCCTATTTCCCGGGATGGACCCTCGACGCGCCCGACTACGGCACCGGGATGCCCTCGCGCGTCGAGGGCATCGGACGGCCGCGCGTCGAGCCCGGCTTCCGGCCCGACCTCGTGGACCTGGTCGTGCCCGTACCCGACGCGGCCAGTGTGGCGGCGGCCCGGTACATCCGCGAGGTCACCGGGCTGCCGGTCGGCGCCTCGTCGGGCACCGCGTTGTGGGCGGCGCTGGAACTGGTCGAGCGCATGCGGGCCAGGAGCGAGACCGGCACAGTGGTGTCGCTGATCGGCGACGCGGCCGATCGGCATCTGGCGACCTGTCACGACGACGGGTGGGCCGCCCGGAAAGGGCTGGACGCCGGACAGTACACGGGCACTCTGAGGCAGCGCACCAGCCTGTAGCCTGTGCCGGCGTGCGGCGCGCATGCTCTGGCCCCCCTGAGCCTCTGCGTGGCTCAGGGCTCCTGATCGTCGTCGGAGCGCCTCGTGTCGCGCTCCTTCGAGAGCCTGTCGAACCAGGCCTCGATCTCCTCGTCGGAACAGCTCGACAGATCGATGACGTCGGAACCGTTCTGCAGGTGGATCCGGCCCGCCTCCCCCCGTTTCCGGCGCCACGCGATGATCTTCTCGGAGATGTTCACCGCCGCGCTCGCCGCGCCCAGGATCGGCGCGACGTCCTTGGCGATGGCGATCACCATGAGCCAGTCGACGCTGAGCGCACGGCTCGCCCGCGTGAACGTGAGGTGGCCGGAGAGTTCGTGCATCAGGTCGGCCACGTCTTCTTCTTCGACTTCCGGAGCCACCGCGAGGCTGAAAGCGACCGTCATCTACTCTCCTTTGACGTACCAGCGGTTCTCTGTGAACTCCAGACCCTCGGCTCTCAGGTCCGGCGAGGCCAATGCGATCACGCCCAGCCGCATCGCGGAGTTGTACGTTCTCCGGAGGCCGCGTCTCCAGGAGCCTTTGAGCGGGGAGAAGCGACCCAGCAGGACCAGCAGCCGCTCGGTCGCGGGCGGATGGGTGGTGGGCTTGAAGTTCTCGATGTTCTTCTCGATCACCGCGAGCAGCAGGAAATAGTTCAGCGGGCCGAGCGTGTCGCCGGTCGTGAGCTTCCTACGCCCCATGACCCGTGCGCTGATCGGCCAGGCACGCAGATACAGCGCGTAGGCCAATTCGTCGGCCGCCAGTTCTTGCTCCCTGCTCAATTCCAGGTAGGCGGCGTCTTCCGCCCTCGGGTCGTCGCCCAGTGACGCCACGTGGGTGGGCGTGTCCACGACGTGTCCGAGAAGGACGTGGGCCATCTCGTGCGCCATGATGAACATCTCGACCTGGTGCGTGAGCACGACCCCCACGGCGAGTTCCCGGGGATCGAGAGCCAGGAAGAGTTTGGGGTAGGTCTCCATGCCGTTGTTCGACGTGTAGTTCATGATGAAGCAGTACGCCTCGCCCAGGAACCGGTCGGCGGCCTGGTTCCCCTTGTCCTTGCGGATGAGTTCAGAGGAGTTCAGCGCCTCGATCCAGAAGCTGAACAACGATCTGATGCCCTGGTTCATGACGATGACCGGGCGGCCGTTCGGCGCGACCATGGCATGCGCGTTCAGCGTCCGGCTGCTGATCCAGGCAATGGGCGTTTTCGTGATCAGCTCGCGAGCGTCGTCGTTCATGGCGTCCAGGAGTGGCTCCAGGATCAGCGACCGCTGCAGCTCGAGCGCCTGCCCGTGATCGAAGTCCTCGTACTCGACCCCCAGCTGAAGCGCGCGCAGGCGCCGCCATTGCTGGTCCTCGGGGGAATTGTGGTGCTCAGCGGCTTCAGGCGAGCCGTAGAGCTTTCTGAGGAGAGCGGCATATTCGTGTTCGTCCAAGAGACCTCGCTCCTACCGGAGACGCCCCTGGCCTTCACTATGCCCCAAGTCACGGCGAGTCGGGCGGTCACGCTGTCAAGCGCTCACCACTCGCCACGCCGAACCGCTCTGCCGGCGTCAGCGACGTCGAGGTCCGGCAGGTTGCGCGATGCGCGACCTGGTGCCGTGTTCGCGTGTCAGCGCTTGCGGCGCCAGAGTTTTCCTGTTGTCAGGTCCAGGTGGTAGACGCGGTCGTACAGGTACCCGCGGACGAGGAAGGGGCCCTCCTTCGACCAGCCGAGACCGGTGCCCAGAGACTCGTCGCCGGGGAACGTCAGGGCGACGCTGGACAGGTGCTTGCCTGTCCTGACCGCGTAGGCGTCCACACGGTCTTCGGCGTCTCGGACGGCCGCGAGCCGGGTTCCGTCAGGGTGGAGGTAGTAGGTGTCCCCGGGATCTTTCCGAGGCAAGGTCAGGCGGGTTCTCCCCTGATGGTCGACTACCAGGACGTGCGACGCGGTCGTCGCCACGATTCCGTTCTGGTTGACGTCGTGAACCTGGTGGGCGCCGAGGATGGTGATCGTGGACCCTGTCCGGGTGTCGGTGATCTGTGCGTTGTCCTTGGCGAGGGCGACATACCGGCTCTGGCCGGCGAATGTGACGGTGGGGACCGCGGCGTCGGCGAGGACCCCGGTGAGCGGGCGGATGCCGTCGGCGTCCTGATAGATCATGCGACGGTCGTGCCTGTCCAGGTAGACGAGCGCCTTGTGGTCGGGGCTGCGGACGAGCGGGGCTCGCTGCGGGGCTCCGCCCGTGCGGATCGTGTACGGCGCGGCCTGCGGGAACGGGTTGCCGTTCACCAGCCACCACCGGCACGGGGCGTCCGTCTCGTCGAACCACGGGCATTCTGGCCCTTTGACGCTGTCCACCGTCGTGAAAGAGGCGGCTGAGTGGGAGACCTGTGCGGGCATCGCATACTCGGGTGGATCCCGCTGTATCGGTTGCCCAGGTGTGAGCAGCGCGCCGGATAACGCGATGGCGGTCCCGGAAAGATAAAGGCTTCGGGCCGACCATCGTCCCATTTCATCGGGCCTTTCGCTTTTCCGGGCGGTGGCGAGCAGTACGGCCGCCGCCACGATGACCACGATGGCGGCGTGCGCGAGACGCGCCGGAGTGGGGCCCTGATTCAACAGCAGAAATCCGGACGCCACCACGGCGCCGCCGGAACCCAGTAGCCACGCCGTCCGATAGATTCTCTCGCCTTCCGTGGGCGGCAGCCGTATCGCGTGAAGGACAGGAATGGCGGACCAGCCCACGACCAGATAAAAGGGGTCATGGGTGAGGCCGGTCACGAGAGCGGCGAGTGCGACGGAGATCAGGCGCTGCCGCCGCAGGCCGGCGAAGTGGTCGATGATCTGGCGGGCGTTGTCCGGCGTGACGGACAGACCCGCCAGCGCGGCGAAGCGGTTGAGCCGCTCCCGGGTCACCGGCATGGCCGCCACGAGCACCGTGATCATGCCGGCAGCCCAGGAGAGTATCGTCACGAGGTGCCACCATATATGGTTCGATATCGTGACTTCGGACGATATATGGCAGCGATTAGGTATCGTCTCGTGGCGTGCCTACCGCCGGCGATTACTCGTGGTGTCCTACGGTTGCGTGGCGTTGCTCCTCATGGCCGAGGGTCTGTGGTGGACAGGGGCGATAATTCCGCATATCCGGTGGAGTGTCGACGCGTCTTTCGCGCACGCCGATGTGGACCCGAAGGGTGTCCTCTACAGCGACGTCTATTTCGAGGTCGAGAATGAAGGGTCGGTGCCCTTCACGCTCACGGGGATCTCGGCGGACATTCCCGGCCTGCGGTTTCTGCCGCCTGACAAGGGGCGCGAGGAACAGCCCGACGTCACCGTGCAGCTCGGTGACATCGGGGTCCTCAGGAGACGCATCGTCATCACCGACTGCGCCGCGGTGCCGCACCAGCCTCGGCCGATCCGCTTCACCTACCGGACCTGGCTGGACACGGGATCCGCGGAGGTCGTCCTGGACTCGGGGCGGTTGGACGGACCCTCGACGAGCCTGCCGGTCGCCTGGCAACGCGGGCTCGCCGGCAAGGTCTGCAACGAGGCAGTGGACCCGGAATGGTCCTGAAAGGCCCCGCACCCGAGTCCGCCCAGGCGGGCTTGCTGCCGGTCACGAAGATCGCCATAGGGTTGGCCTTCGCCTTCGGCGCTCTTCGCGTCAACGGTTTCGACCTGCTGCTCGACCCCGTGGGATGGGGGCTGTGCGCGTCCGGGCTGTCGCAGTTGCGGCGATCCGGCGACGACGGCTTCGACCGGGCCCACGCCATGGCCGTCGCCATGGTCTGGGCGGAGATCGCCGTCTTCCTGCTGTCCTTCGCCGAATCGAGTGACTCGCCGGTCGGGCGAGCGATGGGCACCGTCGTCGCCGCCGGTGCCCTGATCGCCGTCTGGCTGGTGGTCGACCCTGTCGTCCGGCGGGTCCGTTGCGGCGGCGACGTCTCCAGGGCCGCGCTCCTCGACGTCTCGCGCTGGGCCGTGGTCGCGCTGGGAGGGCCTGGTGTGCTGGCCGGGTACGGCTACGCCGCCCTCGGCCCGGTCGTCATGGTGGCCTGGTTCGCGGCCGTGGTGACCTTGATCGTCGTTCTCTTCGCCTCGGCGGGGCTGCCGTGTCTCTCCCCGAGATGGTCGCGAGTCCCGTAGCCGAGGGGAAGAGCGCGGATCGAGCCGTTGCTGCCGATGGTCGGGGCGCGGGTTCGCGTCCGTCAGGCCGGGATCAGGGGCAACCGGAGGCCGGACGCTCCTGGTCGGGCGGCCCCACGATCAAGACCGGTCGGTCATGAGCCGGGCGAGGCGGTCCCAAGCCGGGGATGAGGCTCCCGGCTGGGATTGCGCGGCCAGTCGCGCGATGGCCGGGTTGTGGACCGGGCCGGTCTCGGACCGGCCGGGGCTCCGGGCGAACCAGTTCCGGGTGCGGTCGGCGAGGGCGGGGAGGCGGGGATCGTCCGGCGACCAGTCGTAGGCGGCGTCGTGGTCGAGGTAGAGGGCGCGGAACTCGGGATCGGTCATGAGCTCGCGCTTCTCGGCGATCCACAGGGAGGCGTCCTCGGGTGAGGCGGTCTGCATGAGGATCCAGCCGTCGCGTTCGAGGTGCAGCTGGCGCTCGCTGACGCCGAGTTCGCGCAGCTCGTCGAGATGGTCGGCGACTTCCGGGGAGACGAAGAGCCGGTCGCCGCCGCGCAGCTGGGCGAGTTGGTCACGGGTTCGCCGCAGCTGCGCGATGCGCTCCTCGATGTCGTGATCGATCTCGGTGATGGCCGCGGCGAGCGTGTCCGGGTCGGCATCGAGGAGGTCCTTGACCCGGGCCAGAGGCACGCCCGCCTGCGCCAGGGTCCTGATCTTGACGATCTTGACGGCGTGCTCGGCGGTGTAGCGCCGGTAGCCGGACGAGTCGCGGTCCGGCTCGGGGAGCAGACCGCGAAGGTGATAGTGGCGGACAGCTTTGATGGTCACTCGGGCGTAGTCCGCGAGCTGGCCGATCGTGAGCATGCCGGACATCCTTCCACCCCTGGGGGCGGCGGTCAGGCCCGGCGGGTCAGGCGGCCGCCGGCGTTGCGGAAGCGCGCCTGGCCGTCGCGGATGTCGTGGTAGGAGACGAGCAGCAGCCGCAGGTACCCGTCGAACGTCTCCAGCGGGTACCCGGCGGGCGCGAACAGGCCCGGCCGGATCGGCACGTAGCGCTGCGGCGGGCCGGAGGTCATGCCGCCGGCGAACTCGGTGAAGATCCGCTCCTGCGACCCGTCCGCCGGTTCGTAGGTCGTGCGCTCCTCCAACTGGCCGTCGACGACGCTGACGTCGACGCGGAGCTGGTTGGAGCGGTAGGTGCCCACGTAGGGAGTCAGGTCGACATCCCGCTCCGGTTCGGTGACCAGCCTGGGGATCGGCACACCGAGGTGCTCGCTCAGCAGCCACCGCAGGAGCTGGTCGTGCAGCATGATCGCCCCCGGCTGGTTGCCGTAGGCGGCGAAGACCAGGTCGTGCTCGGGCACGACGCACAGGATGGACACGCCGCCGGGCGAAGCGCCCGACATGGCCAGGACGGTCGTGTCGCCGAACGGGTAGAGCACCCAGCCCAGGCCGAGCGGCGGGGTGTTCGGGGTCCCCATGTCGTAGGAGACCTGCCGCATCAGGGCGGTCGACTCGGCCGACAGGACGCGCGTGCCGGAAGGGGAGACGCCGCCCGCGAGGTGGGTGCGTCCGAAGGCGAGCAGATCGGCGACGGTGCCGATCGGCGTGCCGCCGGCCGGTCCCCAGGTGTCGGGCAGGGTGAACATGTTCGTGGGCCTGGCCGACATGGTCTCGGGGTCCAGGAAGTGGCCGACCGCCGTGCTGCGCAGGATGGCCTGCTCGGCGGAGGTGCTGGAGTGGGTCATGCCGACCGAGGCGTAGATCTCGCGGGCGAGCAGGTCGGGGAAGGGCAGGCCGGTCACCACTTCCAGCAGCCGGCCCGCGACGATCATGCCGCCGTTGGAGTAGCTGAGCTGCTCGCCGGGCTCGAACAGGGTGCCGCAGCCGCTCGCGAGGCCGTCGACGTAGGTCTTCAGGGCGTCGCGGCCCTTGGCGTCGGGGAAGTACAGGTCCGCGTCGATGCCGTTGGTGTGGGAGATCAGGTGCCGGACCAGGATCTTGTCCGCGGCGCCCGGCGAGTCCAGCGCGAAGCCGGGAAGGTACGTCACCACCGGCGTGTCGAGGTCCAGCAGTCCGCGGTCGACCTGCCGCAGGACCAGCGTGGTCGTCAGGACCTTGGTGACGGAGCCGAACAGGAAACCGGTGTCGTCGAGCATCGGTGCGCCGGTGGCGGCGTTCGCGACGCCGTGGGCGACGACGGTCTGCTGTCCGGCGTGGTGGACGCCGGCGACGTACCCGGGGACCTTGCCGGACTCGCAGTAGGCGGCGGCCTGGTCGCGGATCTGGGCTTCGACGGTGTGCAGTGCGGTGTTGTCCATGCGGAGATCGTCGAACCTTGACCTAGGGGCAAGGTCAAGCCCGTGACAGGGACTTCGGTGAGTGGCGTCGGTCACTCCTCCTTGGTCGCCGCCTCCGTCAGGGCGCGTGCGGCCCAGGTGATGACCTCCTGCTCGGCCTGCGGGTCGAGGCCGCGGACGTCGCGAAGGGCGATCGCTCTGCGGGTGCGGCGGCGCTGCGCCTCGCGTCGCATGCGTGCAATATCTCCGCACGGAGAACGGAACGACACCAGGAGCGAGCCGCCTCCCCTGACGCCTCCGCCGACAGACCAGCATCATGACGGATTCGCGCGCGGGGACGGCGCCGTACAGTCACGGCCATGACGATTGACCTGCACCCGCTGGGGACCGTGGTCGGCGGACGCGCCGAGCCGTACGACGACGACTGGAACGCCGAGGAGGCGGTGATCCGCCTGGACGGCGAACGCTTCGGGCCGGAGTCCCTGGCCGGCCTGGAGACGTTCTCGCACCTGGAAGTGATCTTCCAGTTCCACCTGGTGGATCCGGACGAGGTGCAGACGGCCGCGCGCCGGCCCCGGGGCAATCCGGACTGGCCGCTGGTGGGCATCTTCGCCCAGCGGGGCAAGAACCGCCCCAACCGGCTCGGCGTCTCCCGCTGCCGCCTGCTCGGGGTGGACGGCCTCGACGTGCGCGTACGCGGCCTCGACGCCGTCGACGGCACCCCCGTTCTCGACATCAAGCCGTACATGGTCGAATTCGGTCCACGAGGCGAGGTCGTGCAGCCGGCCTGGGCGACCGCGTTGATGCGCGCCTATTACTGAGGAGTGCCATGTTGTACGGGCGTCAGGCGGAGCAGGCCCGGATCGACGCGTTGCTCGGCGGCCCGGCCGGCGCCCTGGTGGTGCGCGGCGAGGCCGGCATAGGCAAGTCCGCGCTGCTGGAGTACGCCGAAGGGCGGGCACCCGGGCACGTCCTGCGGGTCACGGGTGTCGAGTCGGAGGCCGAGCTGCCCTTCGCCGCCCTGCACCTGCTGCTGCGCCCGGTCCTCGACCGGGTCGCGGCACTGCCGCCGCAGCAGGCCGAGGCGCTGCTCGGCGCGCTCGGCCTCGGCGCGGCGACCCGGGGAGACCGCTTCCTCGTCGGGCTGGCGACGCTCAGCCTCCTGGTGGAGCTCTCGGCCGACGAGCCCCTGCTGTGCCTCGTCGACGACGCGCAGTGGCTGGACAGCGAGTCGGCCGACGCGCTGGTGTTCGCCGCGCGCCGCCTCTACGCCGAGCCCGTCGCCGTCCTGTTCGCCGCGCGGGAGGGCGGCGGGGTGTTCCCCGCCAGGGGCCTGCCGGAAGTCCGGCTCGACAAGCTGGATCCCGAGGCGGCCGGCCGCCTGCTCGCCGAGCAGGCGGCCGGACTGCCGCTCGCCGTACGCGATCAGCTGCTGGCCGAGGCCCGGGGCAACCCGCTCGCCCTGCTCGAACTGCCCCGCATGCTCGGCGCCGAGGAGCGGGCGGGCGCCTTCACCCCGCTGGCCTTCTCCTTCGGCTCGGCCGAGCCGGTGACGGACCGGGTGCTCGCGGGCTTTCGCGACCGGGTCGCCACGCTCCCGGCCGCCACCCGGTCCTGCCTGCTCGTCGCGGCGCTGGACGATCGAGGCGAGCTGAAGGTGCTGGCCGGCGCGATCCGCGCCCTCGGCGCCTCGCTGGCCGACTTCGCGGAGGCGGAGCGGGCTGGCCTGGTCCGGGTGTGCGCGACCGGTGTCGCCTTCCGGCATCCGCTGGTGCGTACGGCGGTGCTGCTGGCCTGCGACATCGCCGCGCGGATGGCCGCGCACCGCGCGCTGGCGCAGGCGGTCGACGAGGACCGGCGCGCCTGGCACCTGGCCGCCGTGACCCTGGAGCCGCACGAGGCCGTGGCCGCGGAGCTGGAGAGTCTGGGGCTGCGCGCCCGCCGGCGCGGGGGGCAGGCGACGGTGTCGGCGGCCTACGCGCGCGCCGCCGAACTGTCCGCCGACCCGGCCGACGCCGTACGCCGGTGGACGGCCGCCGCGGGAGCCGCCATCGAGGCGGGCCTGAACCGTCGCGCCGGCGAGCTGGTCGGCACGGCACTGCGGCACGCGGGCCCGGTGACGCGGGACGGGGCGGTGCCGGCCGAGCTGGCCCGGGTGCGGGCCCGGCTGGCGTTCGAGGCCGGCCGGCCACTGGAGGCCAGCCGGTTGCTGCTGGAGAGCGCCGAGGCGGCCGACCACGCGACGAGGCTGCCCCTGCTCGGCATTGCGGGCTTCTACACCTGGACCAGCGCGGCCCACCCCGACCAGATCGAGCTGGCCCGCCGTGCCGAGGAACTCTGCCCGGACGGCGAGGGCCTCGCGGCGGCGGTGCGCGCGATCAGCAGAGGCTTCAGCATGGTCCTGGAGGGCTCCACCGGAACAGCGCCGACGTTCCGCGACGACCTGGGGTCGGTGCCGTTCGAGCTCCGCATGATCATCACCTATCACGCCATGGTGCGCGCCGAGCGTGAGGGGATGCTGGAGAGCGCCGTCACCCTGGTCCGGGACTGCCGGGCGGAGGGCCGCCTGGGACGACTGCCCCAGGCCATGACGGTCCTCGCCATCGCACAGCTGCTCGACGGCCGGCACCGGGCGGCGCGGGCGACGGTGGCCGAGGGGCAGGCGCTGTCGACCGACGTCGGCCAGCCGTTCTGGAGCGGCTACCTGGCGGGCGTCCAGGCGTGGCTGTGCGGGGTCGCCGGCGCCGAGGAGGAGCACCACGAGGCCGCCGCCCAGGCCGTCAGGTACGCCGACGACCGGTCCTGGCTGCCCCCGGGCACCTGGGTCGCCTACGGGCGGACGATGCTCGATCTCGGGCTCGGCCGCTACGAGGCGGTGCTCGACCGGCTCGACCGGGTGACGGAGGGCGGCGCGCACCACGCGTTCGTCTGGCGCTACGCGTGGCCGGACTACGTCGAGGCCGCCGTCAGAGTGGGCACACCGCGGCGAGCGGACGGGATGCTGCGCCGCTACGCGGACTGGGCCGAGGGCACCGGGCAGGCCGGGCCGCTCGCCGTGCTGCACCGGGCACGCGCCCTGCTGGCGCCGGACGAGCGGGCCGAGCCCCTCTACGAGCGCGCGCTGGCCCTGTCCGGTCAGCCCTTCCAACAGGCGCGCACCCGCCTGGTGTTCGGCGAGTGGCTGCGCCGCCACCAGCGGCGTGCCGAGGCCCGCGTCCAGCTCCAGGCCGCGATGGACGCCTTCGACCGGCTCGACGCGGCCCCGTGGTCCGCCCGGGCGGCCGCCGAGCTGCGCGCCGCGGGAGCCACCCCCGCCCGGAACCCGCGGGCCGGTGATCCGCTGGCGGTCCTGACCCCTCAGGAGCTCCAGGTGGTCCAGCTGGCCGTCACGGGAGCCTCCAACCGCGAGATCGGCGCGCAACTGTTCCTGAGCCCGCGCACGGTCGCCTACCACCTGTACAAGGCCTTCCCCAAGCTGGGCATCACCTCCCGCGGAGAGCTGGCCAGGCTGGTCCCGCCGACCTAAGCGAGGCCGGCCGGGTCCGGCAGGATGACGGAAGCGGCGGCGGGCCGTCCGTTCGTAGCGTCACCCGCATGAACGTTCCCACCTATTCCCTGGCCGAGCGCGACCGCCGCTGGGCGCTGGCCCGGGAGATCATGGAGGCCGAGGGCGTGCAGGCCCTCGTCGCCTACGGCGAGCACGAGTGCGCCGACCTGGCCCCGTTCGCGCCGGACGTGTACTTCACCAACGACCGGCCCGGCGCGATCGTCATCTTCTGCCGTGACGCCGACCCGATCGAGCTGACGTGGTCCACCCTGCCGGTCGCCGACCACATCCAGGCCGCGCGGCGCGGCGAGGAGCTCTGGATCCCGCCCGAGCGCATCCGCGTCGCCAAGCACGCGGCCGGGGTGGTGGAGGTCCTGCGCGAGCACCGCCTGGAGAGCGGCGCGGTCGGCGTGCTGGGCCTGGACCCCTACCCGCCCTTCCACATCAACCCGATCATGCCGCACGGGCTGTGGAGCCAGGTGCTCGCCGAGCTGCCGGAGGTGGAGTTCAAGCCGGTCGGGCTCAGCTACCTGTTCGCCACCATCTGCCAGTCGGAGGAGGAGTTGGCGGTCGTCCGCCACTCGGCCGCCACCGGTGACGCCATGGCCGAGGCGATGCTGGAGGCGGCCCGTCCGGGCGTCAGCGAGGCCGAGGTGTACGCGGCGGGCATGGCGGCCGCCTTCCGGCGCGGGCTGGCGGCTCCCGACATGCTGCTCTCCTCCGGTCCCGGGTTCGTCTCGTGGGGGCCTCCGGCCTGGTCCTACCGGCCGCAGGCGCCCCGCGTCATCGAGGACGGCGACGTGATCATGGCCGAGGTGTTCTGCCGCTTCGGCATGAAGGAGACCCAGCACCAGGTGGCCATCGCCGTCGGCCGGGTCCACCCCGACATCGAGATCGGCGCCAAGGTCGCCCGCGCCTCCTACGAGGCGGGGCTGGCCGCCGCCAGGCCGGGCAACACCTTCGGTGACCTGGTGGAGGCGATGCGGGCGCCGCTGGAGGAGGCCGGCGCCTGGAACGTGCACCCGCTGGTGCACACGCTCAACCCCATGGGCCCGGTCTGCGGGTTCGGCGCCGGGTTGCGCCGCCTGCCGGATTCCGCCCGTTACGGGCGGCTGTTCGAGGTGCCCACCATGGGCGGCGAGCTGCCCCTGGCACCCGGCATGACCTTCGCCTTCGAACCCAACGCCGTCATCGGCGACCGTCTGGCCAACCTGGGCGGCACCGTCGTCATCGGCGAGGACGAGCCGATCGAGCTCAACCCCTTCACCGCTCAGCTGCTGAGGAGCCAGTCATGATCACCGTCGACCACGTCGCCGACTACCCGCGTCCGCCCGCCGCGGTCTTCGCCGTCATCGCCGACCCCGCGCGCTTCCCCGAGTGGCAGACGGACGTCCTGGAGTCGCACGCCTCCGGCCCGCTGGGCGAGGGGGTCCGCGTGGACCAGGTGCGCAAGGTGATGGGCCGCCGCACCGAGATCGGCCTGACGGTGTCCGGCTACGTGCCCGGCGCGTCGTTCACGCTCAGCACCCCGCCGGAGGCCAAGCCTGGGGTGAGCCAGAGCTACCGGCTGCACGAGATCGACGGAGGCTGCCGCGTCGAGTTCCACCTGGAGCTGCGAGGGGTGCCGAAGATGGCCGAGCACCTGGTGCGCGCCCAGCTCGGCAAGCAGGTGCCGCAGCTCTTCGACCGGCTCGGGGGGCTGCTGTGAGCACCCACATCCCCGAGCGCGAGATCGCCGAGCGGCCCACCGCGTACAACGGGCCCAACCTGTCACCGGTCGGGATGGAGCTCATGCCGCGGCGGCTCGCCGACGGCGTCCACGCGCTGATGGCCGTCCCGGCGCCGAAGGACAACAACGGGCTCATCGCCGGCGCGGACGCCGCCCTGATCGTCGACGCCGGCATCACCCCCGACGTCTCGCGGACGATCCAGGAGATGGCCGCCGAGCTGACCGACCGGCCACTGCGCTACCTGATCAACACCACCTACCACGGCGACCACACCTTCGGGAACCTGGCCTTCCCCGCCGAGACCGTCATCGTCTCCTCCCGCGCCAACCGGGCGAACATGACCGACCTCGGCTACGAGAAGCGGGTCAGATCGGGCAACATGTACGGCGACGAGGCCCTGTTCGACGCCGTCACGACCTGGCGCCTCCCCGACGTGGTCTTCGACTCCTTCGCCGAGATCGACCTGGGCGGCCGGACCGTGCAGCTGTGGCACTTCGGGCCCGGCAACGGCCCCGGCGACACCGTCGTCTACGTCCCCGACACGCGCGTCGCCTGGACGGGCAACCTGCTGTGCCATGCCGGCATCGCGCACATGCTGCTGCAGGGCGGCCCCGAACCGTACATCGCCACCATGCGGGCCATGAAGGAGGCGCTTCCCGACCTGGAGACCATCATCCCCGGGCACGGTCCGGCCGGCGACGGCCACGCGGCCGTCGACACCCTGATCTCCTACCTGGAGCGCCTCCACGAGGAGGTCGACTCCGCGGTACGGCAGGGCCGTACCCTGGAGGAGACGATGGGGGCCTGCACGGATCCGTGGGCGGAACGGCTCGACCCGGCGCTCGCCGCCGCCCTCGGCCCGCCCGCGGCCCAGCACGCCATGCTCGACCTGTGCCGTAACCTGCACCGGCTCAACGTCCTGGCCACCTACCGCCTCTACACCCGGCACCCGTAGCCCGGCGGGTCGATGCGGCGCCCCGCCCGCGGGGCGCCGCATCCGCGGTCAGCGGCGGTAGCCGTAGGTCCGGTGGCGCGGGGTGAAGCCGAGGCTCTCGTAGAGCCTGCGGGCGGCGAGGTTCTCGGCGTTGTGGTTGACCGTGACGGTGGTCAGCGGCCTCATGCGGTGCATGGCGTGCAGCATCACCGCGCGGGCCAGGCCCCGGCGCCGGAAGCCGGGGTGGGTGCCGACGGGTTCGAAGTGGCCCAGGCCGTTGCGCTCGTCGGTCCAGTAGACGGCGAAGGCGGCGACGCGGCCGTCCGGGGCCTCGGCGACGATCTCGCGGGCGGGGTCGTAGCCGGGCTTGCGCATCACCTCGTCGCGGTACTCGGCGGCGGTCCAGCCCGCCTGGAAGGCGCCGTTGCGGGCCTCGGCCAGGTGGGCGGCGTCGGACAGGCGGGCGTGACGGACGGTGAAGCCCGCGGGGGGCTCGGGTTGCGGCGGGGTGTCGGCCAGCGCCATCTCCTGGACGTCGTCCCAGACGCGGAAGCGGGTGAAGCCGAGGCGTTCCAGCAGCTCGATGCGGACGTGGTCGCAGTCCCAGACGTCGGTGAGGACCTCGTCGGCGCCCTGGCCGGTGGTCGCGGCGGCGTCCTCGATCATGGCGGTCTCCGCTTCGGTGCCGCGCAGTTCAGGGGCGGTGAAGACGTCGAAGGCGTTGCCGAAGCGGGTGTTGACGGTGAGCCCGGCCGTCGCGCCGCCGTGCTCCCAGACGTGGACGACCTCGCCGACGGGACGGCGCCCGCGCAGGTTCTCGTAGACGCGGTGGGGCAGCTCGCCGACGTGGTCGTAGCCGCAGCGGCCGGCGCGGGCGATCCAGCCGGCCATGACCGCCTGGAGCAGGGGCAGGTCGGCGTCGGCGTAGGGGCGCTTGCTCAGCATCGCGCCATTGTCGTCGGCGTGGTGAGGCGACGGCGATCGGTTTTGGCTGACCACCCGGGACGGCATGGCCGGAGCGGTCCTGTCCGTACGCGAGCGCGACGGCCGGAGCACCACCTGGACGTCGGGGACCGCGCGGCGCGGCACGGGCGCGCCGATGGTCGGCGGCGACGGCCGGTTCCGCGCGGCCAGCGTCACCAAATCCGTCGTCGCGGCCGAGGTCATGCGCCTGGTCGAGGCGGGAGAGGTGGACCTGGACGCCGAGGTCGAGCGGTACCTGCCCGGCTCGCTGCGCGGCGCGCGGATCACGGTCCGCCAGCTCCTCCAGCACACCAGCGGCCTGCCCGAGTACTTCGACCTGGTCGACTGGACCAAGCCGGCGATCCCGGCCGAGCACCTCGAGCTGGCCCTGACCCGCGAGCCCGTCGCCAAGCCCGGCGAGCGGTGGTTCTACTCCAACACGAACTACCTCGTGGCCGGCATGCTCATCGAGAAGGTCACCGGCGAGGACTTCCGCCGGGTCACCGAGGAGGGCGTGCTGAAGGGCCTGCCCGGCACGTACTGGCCCAGGAGCGGCGAGCTGGGCATCCGGGGCCGGCACGCCCACACCTACGGCGTCAACCCCGCCGCCCCGGCCGCGGGCGAGGTGGACCAGACCCGGCTGCCCGGTCACGCGTTCGGGGCGGGCGGCGGCCTGGTCTCCACCCCCGAGGACCTGAACCGCTTCTGGCAGCCCGTTCCCGAGGCGACGCTGCGCACCATGACCGCCCGCGCCGTCCCGGGCGACGACCCCGAGGGCAGCCGTTACGGCCTGGGCGTCTACACCTACCCGCTGAGCTGCGGCCCCGTGTGGATGCACGACGGCGGCCTGCCGGGCGTGCGGGTGCTCAGCGGGCGCGACCGCGCCGGCCGGGCCGCGACCGTGTACGTGACGGGCACCCCGAAGGACGTCGGCCACCTCTTCGCCGCCTTCGACGCCGCCCTGTGCGCTCCCACCCGCTGATCACGCTCCCGGTCGGGCGGGCGTCTCCAGGAGCCAGGCGAGCGTGGCCGGGGTGGCGTCGAAGTGGCCGGCGTGCCCCGCGTCCGGCTGGACCGTGAGCGTGGCGGTGGGGATGCGGGAGGCGAGCCAGCGCGCGTGGGCGACCGGCACGACCGGGTCCAGCTCGCCGTGCCAGAGCCGCACCGGCACGGTGATGGAGCCCGGGTCGAAGCCCCACGGGCTGCCGAACAGCGCGATCACGTCGTCCGCCCAGCCGCCGAGGCCGGGGCGCACCGCCTCCGCGTACGCGGCGCCGAGCATGGCGCTGATCTCCGGACGGCTGAGGACGGCGGCCTCGGTGTCCGGGAGCCGGGGCGGCGCGGAGGAGTCCGCGCCCAGGTGGGCCGTCATGGCGTCCCGGTCCAGCAGGGCGACCTCGGCGCTGCGGACGTTGCCGTCCATCATCCCGGCCGTCCAGTCGAGCCCGTCGGCGTCGCGCGGCGCGAGCGCGGCCAGTGAGGCGACCCGCAGGGCGCGGTCCGGGTGGCGAGCGGCGAAGGCCAGCGCGTGCGGGCCGCCGCCGGAGACCCCGTAGACGGCGAACCGGCCGAGCCCGAGGGCGTCCGCGACGGCGGCCACGTCGTCGGCGCCGTCCACGACACGCCGCCCCGGCCGGGCCGTGGAGCCGCCGAACCCGGGACGGTCGAAGGTGATCAACCGGATGCCGAGGCCCGTGAACAGGGAGTCGTCGGGATGGCGGGCCAGCCGGCCCATGGGGCTGCCGTGCAGGTAGAACAGCGGGGTGCCGTCGGGCACGCCCCATTCCTCGACGGCGAGGGTGCGGCCGTCCGGGGTGATCACTTCACGCATCCCGGCAATCTATCCGAGAGCGGACTTATGACTCACGAGGTTTCGTTCTCGGCATATCTTCTCGCGGCGTGCGCCGGGCGTGCGCGGCGCTCTTCCGAGATCGGCCGCGAAGGCGCAGGTCAGAGGCTCATGTGAGCCCGGCGCGATTAGAGGCCGATGGTGGGGAAGTGGAGGAGCGAGTCCGGGGCAGTCCCGGTTGTCCATGGAGGGCAATGTGATCATTCTCGGTCTGATACTCGTGGTGCTGGGATGGCTGCTCGGCATCTCGATCCTTTACACGATCGGTGGCATTCTCCTGCTCATCGGCGTCGTCTTCCTGGTTCTCGGCTCGGTCGGGCGGCCCGTGGGCGGGCGGCGGTACTGGTGGTGAGGACGGTCGCCGGCGCGGTGGACGCGTGTGCGCCGCGCCGGCGACCGAGCCGCCGGCGGGGACGCGCTGGTGCGTTCCTCGCACTCTGCGCTTAACCTGGAGGAACGGTGCCGGTCATCGGCTGACCGCGTCACCGGCGGGGGAGCCGGCAGGGGGCGGCGAGAGCGTGTACAGGCCGTGGTACATCCAGGGGTGACGTCCGCTGAGACGTCCACCTTCATCGGGCGCCGGGGCGAGGTGTCCGCGGCCCGCCGGTTGCTGGCGCGGGGACGGCTGCTGACGCTGACCGGGGCCGGCGGGGTCGGCAAGACCCGGCTGGCGGTGCGGGTGGCCGAGGCGCTGCGGCCGGCGTACGACGACGGGGTGGAGATCGTCGAGCTGGCCTCCCTGGAGGACCCGGACCTGCTGGTGCCGACGGTCGCGACGGCGCTCGGCGTGCGCGACGCGGGACCGTCCCCCATGAGCGTGCTGGTCGACTACCTGGCCGAACGGCACGTGCTGCTCGTCCTCGACAACTGCGAGCACCTGCTGGACGCGTGCGCGAGGCTGGTCGACGGCCTGCTGCGCGGAGCCGGCCGGCTGCGCGTCCTGGCCACCAGCAGGCAGACCCTCGGCGTGGCCGGGGAGCAGGTGCTGGTGGTGCCCTCGCTGTCCGTGCCGGACCCCGCCGCCTCGCCCCGTGACATCGCGCGCAGCGAGTCGGTCCGCATGCTGGCCGACCGGGTGGCGCGGGTGCGTCCCGGCTTCACCCTGGAGCGCGCGGACGTCCGGGTGTTCGCCCGGCTCTGCCGCCGCCTCGACGGCATCCCCCTCGCCATCGAGCTGGCGGCCGGACGGCTCGCCTCCACGCCGGCGGAGGAGCTGGAACGCCGGCTCGACGAGCGGTTCGAGATCCTCGACACCGGCGCGGGCGGCGACGGGCCGCCGCGCCACCAGACGATGCGCGCGGCCGTGGACTGGAGCTTCGACCTGTGCACGCGGGCCGAGCAGCGGCTGTGGTGCCGGCTGTCGATGTTCGCGGGCGGGGTCGAGGTGGAGACGGCCGAGGAGGTCTGCGCGGGCGACGGCATCGAGCCGGAGGACGTGTTCGAGCTGCTGGCCGGGCTGGTGGACAAGTCCATCCTGGTCGCCGAGTCGCACGAGGCCGGCGTCCGCTACCACATGCTGGAGAGCATCCGCTCGTACGGCCGGGAGAAGCTGGTGGCCTGCGGCGAGGAGGAGGCGCTGCGGCGGCGCTTCTGCGACCACTACCGGCGGCTGGTCGCCGAGCGGCGGGTGGACCGGCTGGTGCCCGAGCAGCTCGCCCGCTACCGCGTGCTGGCGGCGGAGCTGCCCAACATCCGCGTCGCGCTCGACCTGTCGTACGCCCGCCCGCAGGACGCGGCCGACGCGCTCGACACGGCGTCCGCGATGTGGGGTTACTGGATCCTCGCGGGCTCCGTCTCGGAGGGCCGCCACTGGATGGACCGGGGGCTCGCCCTCGTGCCCCGGGACGCGCGGGCCCGCCGGGCGGGGCTGTGGACGTCCGCGATGCTCGCCCTGCTCCAGGGCGACCGCGCCCCGGCGGAGACCATGCTGGAGGAGGCCCAGCGGCTGGCGCGCGAGAGCGGCGACGACGAGACGCGGGCGTTCGCGACGCAGGTCTCGGCCATGGTGGCCTTCACGGCCGGCGACGCCCGCAACGGGATGGCGCTCATGGAGAAGGCGCGGGCCGCCCACGTGGACCGGGGCGACCTCAGCGCCCTCGGCATCAACCTGTACTACGACGCCGCGTACAGCGCGGAGGAGGACCCCGAGCGCGCCGGTGAGCTGGCCCAGGAGTTCCTGACGCTGTGCGAGAAGCGGCGCGCCGAGCCCTCGCGCGGGTACGCCCTGTTCGCCGTCGGCGTCACCACCTGGCACCAGGGCCATCCGGAACGGGCGGAGGCCATGCTGAAGGAGGCCATGGCGATCAGGCGGACCATCAACGACCGGTGGGGGCTCGCGGAGTGCGTCGAGGTCCTGGCCTGGATCGCCGGGGCGTACGGCCGCCACGAGCGCGCCGCCCGCATGCTGGGGGTGGCCAACGCGCTCTGGCAGGCGATGGGCACCTCGCCGACCACGTTGCGACCGCACATGCGCGACCACGAGAGCTGCGTGGCGCGCACCCGCGAGGCGCTGGGGCCCCGGGTGTACGCGGCGGCCTTCCACAGCGGGGAGCGGCTGGGGCTCGACCGGGCCCTGCCGTACGTGATCGAGGAGTGAGCGGGCGGCACGCGCGTGCCCCGGCGCCGCGGTCGGGCGCCGGGGCGGGCGGCGTCACCTGGACGTCGCGGGCTTGATCTTCGGGCAGTTCGCGCCGTTCGCGGGGGCGGTCCGGGTGAGCAGGTACCGGTCCACGTAGCGGTCCACGCACGCCGAGCCCTTGCGGTACGCGGTGTGGCCGTCGCCGTCGAAGGTGAGCAGCACGCCAGAGGAGAGCTGCGAGGCCAGCGCCTGCGCCCACTTGTACGGCGTGGCCGGGTCGCGCAGGGTGCCGATCACCAGGATGGTCGGCGCGCCGTCGGCCCGCAGCGGCCGGACCGAGGTCTTCCGCCTGACCGGCCAGTAGTCGCACGGCGAGGTCCCGTTCCTGGGGTCGGGCTTGTGGGTGGCCGGGTGGTCGAGGCAGTCGACGGCCTCCTGCGCGGCGAAGCTGTTGGCGTACGTCCCGTCGGCCCGGCGCTCGTTGTACAGGTCCGCGAGCAGCAGCAGCCTGGTCCCGTCGCCCTGGAAGGCGTCGGCCAGCGCCTGGCGCAGCACGGGCCAGGCCGACTCGCTGTAGAGGGCCGACATGATCCCGGTGATCGCGATCGACTCGCTGGCCTGCCTGCCGTCGTACTGGTTGCGCAGCGGCGCCCTGTCCACCCGCTTGAGCAGCGCCTCCAGCTTCGCGTTGGCCGCGCTCAGCCTGTGCGCGCGGAACGGGCAGTCCGCGCGCTTGAAGCAGTCGCGCAGGAACGAGTCGAAGGCCACGCCGAAGCCGCCGGACTGGCCGGTGCCGACCTCGTCGCCGGTCCGGGTGGGGTCCATGGCGCCGTCGAGCACCAGGGCGCGCACCTTGCCGGGGAACAGGTCGGCGTACGTGGCGCCGAGGAAGGTGCCGTACGAGAAGCCCACGTACGTCAGGCGCGACTCGCCGAGGGCGGCGCGCAGCACGTCCATGTCGCGGGCCGCGTCCGGGGTGCCGAGGTGGGGCAGCAGCCTGCCGGAACGGGCCTTGCACGCCTGGGCGAACTGCTTCTGCGCCAGGTCCAGGTTCTTGACCTCGAAGGCGGTGTCGGGAGTCCGGTCGATGGCGTAGTAGGAGTCGAGCTGGCCGTCGGTGAAGCAGCGCACGGGGGTGGAGGCGCCGACGCCACGCGGATCGAAGCCGACCAGGTCGAACCGGGCGCGGACGGCGGGGGACAGGAAGGCGTCGGCGTTCCTGGCCGCCTCGATGCCGGACCCGCCGGGGCCGCCGGGGTTGATGACGACCGAGCCGAGCCGTCTGCCGGTGGCGGGCAGGCGGATCAGGGCGATGTCGATCCGGTCGCCGGCCGGGTCGGCGTAGTCGAGCGGCACCTTGAGCTTGGCGCACTGGTAGGCGCCGCCGCACGCCTTCCAGGGCGGCCGCTGGCCGTAGTACGCGGCGAGCGCGGCGGGAGCGCCCGGAGCCGCCTGGACGGCCGGAGCCGCCTGGACGCCCGGCGCCGCCTGGACGGCCGGAGCCTTCCGCGCGACCGGGACGGTCGGGGAGACCCGGGCGGTCGGGGACAGCTCGGCGGCCTGGGCGGGTGTCGCGGTGGCGGCCAGGCCCGCGATGAGCAGGCCGGCGAGTGCGGGTGTGATCACCCTCGGTAGGCGTCGCATGGCAGTGTCCTCGTCTGGCGGCCGCGTCTGGGGATTTTCGCCTGGTTGGCCCCTGATTATGGGGACGGGCCGGTTGCGAGGGCCTTGACGGCCGCTGACCAGTGACAACAGTGAAAGTTGAGGCATTTGCGGCGCTTGTGGGAGAGTCGTACCCCTGCGGCGAGCCGGGCTCCCGGCGCCGGAGGCGTTCCCCCCGAAAGGTGATCCACGATCATGCGGAAGACGATCGCGCTGGCCGTCACGGCCGTGGCGCTGACCGGCTGCGGGGTGATCCCCGGCAGTCAGCGGAGCGGCGGCGGCGAGAGCGGGCAGGCGCAGCAGACCACGGCGCGGACCGAGACCACCACCGCCACCACCGCCCCCGCCGCGCCCCAGCAGACCGAGGTGATCGCCAGCCGTGAGGCGAGCACGACCTCCGGCGGCCAGAGCGGCAAGGCAAGGGTGGACATCACCGGCCTCAAGCGCCAGGGCAGGACCGCCACCCTCACCTGGACCGTCACCGCCCTCGACGGCAAGGTCAACCTGCACAACGGCATGGGCACCGCCGCCCTCGACATGACGGTGTCCGGCGTCTCGCTCATCGACCCGGTCAACGCCAAGCGCTACCGCGTGGCCCGCAACGGCACGAGCGCCGACAGCGAGTGCGTCTGCTCCAAGACCCAGGGGCAGTTCCTGGAGAACGGCGCCACCAGCTCGCTCTACGCCGTCTTCGCGGCCCCGCCCGCCGACGTCACGAAGATCAACGTGGAGATGCCGATGATCGGCGTGCTCACCGATGTCCCGATTTCTTAGCGTCGCCTCGCTCGGCGTCGCCGCCGGGCTGCTGCTGCCGGCGACCCCGCTGTTCAGCAGCCCCACCGTCCCGCCCGTCCCCTCGGACGCGTACGCGCCCGTGGAGGACCTCGTGCTGCCCGTCGAGGACGTGATCGGCGAGGTCGAGTCGCTCGACGGCGCCCAGAGCGAGACCAAGCAGGGCACCCAGGTCACGGTCGCGCTCACCAGCGACGTGCTGTTCGCGCTGGACAGGTGGACGCTGACCGGCGCCGCCCGCAAGCGGCTCCAGGGCGTCGCCGAGCAGGTCAAGGCCGAGGGCGCGGGCGGTGTCGTCAAGGTGCAGGGGCACACGGACGACCAGGGCTCCGACGCGTACAACCTGCGGCTGTCCCAGCGCCGCGCCCAGGCGGTGGAGCAGGCGCTGCGCGGGCTGCTCGCGGGCGCCGACGTCACGCTCCAGGCGCAGGGGTACGGCGAGAGCCGGCCCAAGCTGCCGAACATCGTCGAGGGCAAGCCCGTGGAGGGCAACCGGGCCCGCAACCGGCGCGTGGAGATCGTCTTCGACGCACGCCAGTGAGCCGCGTTCAGGCGCCGCCGGCCGCCGGTGAGCCGTGCTCGGTCTCCGTCGGCCGGTAGTGAGCCGTGCTCGGTCTCCGTCGGCCGGTAGTGGGCCGTGCTCGGTCTCCGTCGACGGCCGGTGAGTGGCGCTCAGGCGCTGTCAGTCGCCGGGCAGCTCGCCCAGGGTTGCCGTGACCGTGGCCTGGCCGCCGTCCGGGCGGACGAGGCCGACCTTGACCTGGTCGCCGGGCTTGAGCGTGGTCAGCGTCTCGGACAGGGCCGCCATGGTCGGCGTCTCGGTGCCGTTGATCGAGACGATCACGTCGCCCGGCTGGATGCCCGCCTTCTGCGCGCCGCTGCCGGGCTCGACGCTGACCACCCCGACCCCCGCGGGCTGCCCGTCCTGGCCGACGACCGTGCTGCCCCGGATGCCGAGGGCGGCGCGGTGCGTGTTGGTGACCTTGCCCTGGCGGATGATCTGGCCGGCGATGTCCGTGGCGGTGTTGCTGGGGATGGCGAAGCCGATGCCGGGCGCCGCCCCGCCGCCCAGGTTCGGGTCCGTGGCGGCCAGCGTCGGGATGCCGATGACCTGGCCGGACAGGTCGACGAGGGCGCCGCCGCTGTTGCCGGGGTTGATGGCGGCCGAGGTCTGGATCGCGTTGGCGATCGTCGCGCCGGGGGACTCCGGGTCCTGGGGCTCGCTGACCGTGCGGCCGAGGGCGGAGACGATGCCGTCCGTCACGCTGCCCGACAGGCCGAGCGGGTTGCCCATGGCCAGCACGAGCTGGCCGACGCGCAGCTTGGCGGAGTCGCCGAACCGGGCGGGCTTCAGCCCCTTCGGGTCGTCCACCTTGATCACCGCGAGGTCGCCGGCCGGGAAGGACCTGACCAGCCGGGCGCTGCGGCCGGCCCCGCCGGTGGCCAGCGTCACCTGCATCTGGGTGGCCTCGCCGACCACGTGCGCGTTGGTGACGATGTGGCCCGCCGTGTCGTACACGATCCCGGAGCCGAGGCCCACCTTGGTGGTGATCTGCACGATGGACGGCAGGACCTCCTTGATGACCTGCTCGTACGCGGATTCCAGCGCCTGGGGCGACGGCGGTGCGCCCGCGCCGGCCGGCGGGCTGGTCGCGGTGTCCGTGGCGGCGGACGGGGCGGTGGACGGTGCGGTGGCGGTGGCGCCTCCGGAGGGCGTCGTGGGACCGGCGCTGGTGGCGGACTGCAGCGCCGAGCAGCCGGTCAGCAGGATGGTCATGGCGAATCCTGCGACGATCTTCCTCATGCGGTGATACCTGCCCGGTGGGCGGAGAAAGATACGCCATTGCGACGTTTGACCTGTTAGCGGGGGTCGTGGGGATTTGGTCCCTGCGTTGGGGTGTGGTGGCGGGGACTGTCGGTTACAGAATAAAATTCTGGCCGGGACATGGCGGAAATATCCCGGCGTGAAGTGACGTAACCTCAAGGTCATGGCGGACGTCGGTGACCAGCAGCCCTCCCAAGATGCTCCCACGACCCCCTTCCGGAAGATCGTCGTGCCCGCGGACGAGACGGCCGGTCCCGCGGACGAGACGGTCCGGATCTCCCGGCCGCCCGTGCCCCGCCCGTCCGGCCCCGCGGAGCCGCCGTCACGGCCGCAGCAGCAGGGCCCGGCGCCGCGGTCCGGCCCCCGCCAGAGCCCGCCCTCCGGCCCTCAGCCCGCCGGTCCGTCGTACGGCGCGCAGCCCCGTTCGGGGCCCCAGGGTGCCGCGCCGTACGGGACGCAGCCGCGCTCCGGCCCCCAGGGCGCCTCTCCGCACGGGGCTCAGGCCCAGTCCGGGCCGCAGCCTGCCGCGCCGTACGGGACGCAGCCGCGCTCCGGCCCCCAGGGCGCCTCGCCCTACGGTGCGCAGCCGCGCTCCGGCCCCCAGGCCGGTTCCTCGTACGGTGCGCAGCCGCGCTCGGGCCCTCAGGGCGGTCCGGCGTACGGCTCCCCGGCGGGCGGCACGTGGATGGGCGCGGCGACCCGGGTGGGTTCCGGACCGGGGCCCTCGCAGCAGTACCCGCTGCCGCCGGCCCTTCCTCCGGCCCCGCCCAAGTCCGGCCTGTTCAGCCGCATCGGTGACATCCCCATCCGGGTCGTCTACCTCCTCGGCGCGATCATCGCCACCGTGGCGGCCGTGCTCCTCATCTTCACCCTCTTCTCCGGCGACGTGCCCAAGAACCAGCAGCCGCAGGGCGGCTCGATCCCGCCTCCGCCCGCCGCCGCGGAGCCGACGGCCGCCGTCCGGTCGGCCACCGCCTCGGCGGCGCCGTCGCCCGCCACGGTGGAGCTGCCGTCCGTGCCGGCCACGAAGGAGTACGCCGTGCTGCCCGGCACGGCCTCGGTCGTGATCGGCCTGGTGGACGACCAGCAGGCGGGCCTGTCCTACCCGCGCCTCGGCGCGCCGTGGAAGACGGCCACGGTCGCGCCGTTCACGGTGGCGCAGCGCGCCGGCAAGGCGGCCGCGCCGGGCGTCCCGGTCGCGCTGATCGGCTCGGCGCCGCTGCCGGGCGCGGCGCCCGCGACCCCGCCCGCGAAGGAGGCGGACTACCGCAAGCTGGCCGCGCGCGCCGCGAAGTGGGCGCTCGGCGCCCAGTACCCGCCCGGCGCCACCCTGACCTGGACGGGCTCCGAGCGCGCCGCCCTCGGCAAGGGCTGGACGCTCTCCTTCGAGGTCGCCTACCGGACGGACGGCGGGCGGCGGGTGGCCCAGGGCCTCGTGTCCGTCGTGAACGCGGGGCGGGCCAAACCCGCGATGCTGTTCGCCTCGATCCCGGAGAGCGGCAGGTCCCGCTGGCGTGACCTGAACACCCTGGCCGACCGCGTCACTCCCGCCTAGCGGGCGAGGTCCTCGCCCTGCCGGAGCGCGGCGACGCCGGCGCCCGGGACCGTGCGCGGCGTCTCGTGCCGGCAGCCGTCGCCCGGCGCACGTCTTCCCTTTATCCCAGAAGCATCCTCTAGAATATGGTTCTGGCATGACCGGGACCGCGGCTGGAGGATGAGCTATGGCGATCGGGTTGAACGAGGAGCACGAGGCGCTCCGCGAGTCGGTGAGCGGCTGGGCCGAGCGGAACATCCCCGCCGAGCTGCCACGGACCCCGACGGACGAGCGGCCCTCGTTCTGGTCGGGACTCGCCGAGCAGGGACTGCTGGGGCTGCACCTGCCCGAGGAGGCCGGCGGCTCCGGCTACGGGCTGCTGGAGGCCGCGGTGGCCGTCGAGGCGCTGGCCGAGCGGCTGGTGCCCGGCCCGTACGTGCCGACCGTGCTCGCGAGCGCGGTGGTGCACGCCTCCAAGCGCCATGACCTGCTCCAGGGTCTCGCCGACGGCACGCTCACGGGCGCCGTGGCGCTGACCGGCACGGCGTTCGCGACCGCGGGCGGCCTGACGGGGACGCTCGCCGATGACGGGTCGCTGGTGGTCTCGGGCTCCGTCGAGCCGGTGCTGGGCGGGGCGTCCGCGGACGTGCTGGTGCTGCCCGTGTCCGCCGCCGGCGGCGAGGTGTGGATCGCGCTCGACGCCGCCGCCGCGGCCGTCACCCCGCTGAAGTCCCTGGACCTCACCCGGTCGTCGGCGAAGGTGGAGCTGGCGGACGTGACCGTGCCCGCCGGGCGGGTGCTGGAGGGCGTCGAGGGCCTCGACGTGCGCAACCTGGCCGCCGTGCTGCTCGGCGCCGAGGCCGCCGGCCTGGCCGCGTGGTGCGTGCGCGCCGCCTCCGACTACGCCAAGGTACGCGTCCAGTTCGGCCGCCCGATCGGCCAGTTCCAGGGCATCAAGCACAAGCTGTCGCGGATGCTGGTGGCGCTGGAGCAGGCCCGCGCGACCGTCTGGGACGCCACCCGCGCCGAGGGCGCCGAGCTGGAGTACGCCGCCGCGATCGCCGGGGTGATGGCGCCCGACGCGGCCGTGCGGTGCGCCCAGGACGCGATCCAGACGTTCGGCGGCATCGGCTACACCTTCGAGCACGACGCCCACCTCTACTACCGGCGCGCGCTGACGCTGCGCGCGCTCCTCGGCCCGTCGGCCGGCTGGGCCGCCACGGTCACCGACCTGGCGCTGCGCGGCGTGTCCCGGGAGATGGAGATCGACCTGCCGGAGGGCGCCGAGGAGCTGCGCGAGTCCATCCGCGCCGAGATCGCCGAGATCAAGGCGCTGGAGGGCGTGGAGCAGAAGCGGGCGCTGGCCGCGCGCGGCTTCGTCATGCCGCACCTGCCCAAGCCGTGGGGCCGCGCGGCCTCGCCCCTGGAGCAGGTGCTGATCGCGCAGGAGCTCAAGGCCGCCAAGGTGCGCCTCCCCGCCATGATCATCGGTGCGTGGGTGGTGCCGTCGATCGTCTCGTACGGCACCCAGGAGCAGCAGGAGCGCTTCCTGCCCAAGACGCTCAGCGGCGAGCTGATCTGGTGCCAGCTCTTCTCCGAGCCGGGCGCGGGCTCCGACCTGGCCTCGCTGCAGATGAAGGCGGAGCGGGTCGAGGGCGGCTGGCGGCTCAACGGCCAGAAGATCTGGACCTCCGTCGCCCACGTCGCCGAGTGGGGCATCTGCGTCGCCCGCAACTCCTCGGCCGGGTCCAAGCACGAGGGCATCACGTACTTCCTCGTGGACATGAAGGCGCCCGGCGTGACGGTCCGGCCGCTGACCGAGATGACCGGCGAGAACCTGTTCAACGAGGTGTTCCTCGACGACGTCTTCGTGCCCGACGACCTGGTGGTCGGCGCGGTGGGCGACGGCTGGCGGGTGGCCCGCAACACGCTGTCCAACGAGCGCGTCTCGCTGTCCTCCGGCTCCGGCGGCACCGGCGCGTCGGTGCCCGACCTGCTGGGGCTGGCCGGTCGGCTCGGGCGGGAGCTCACCCCGGTCGAGGCGCACCAGGTCGCCGAGGTGATCTGCGAGGGCCACTCGATCAACGCGCTGTCGCTGCGGGTGACGCTCAAGCAGCTCGCCGGCTCCGAGCCGGGCGCCGACGCGTCGGTGCGCAAGCTGCTGTCCACCGCGCACGCCCAGCACGTGTCGGAGACCGCGGTCTCGCTGCTCGGCCAGGCGGCGGTGGTGGCGGCCGACATGTCGCTCGGCGACGCCGGCTACTGGAACCGCGCCGTGCTCGCCACGCGCGCCATGACCATCTACGGCGGGACGACGGAGGTCCAGCTCAACATCATCGGCGAGCGCATGCTCGGCCTGCCCCGGGACCCGGAGCCCGGCCGCTGACCGCGGGGGCCGCGTAGAGGTGGGGGCCGGCCACCGATCGACCGGCCCCCTACGGGGGACTCACGGGGTGCGCGGGGAGGCCGGGAGGCTCAGGGGCTGACCGGCTGGAGCGGGGTCGGGGTGCCGTTGGCCGCCGGGCGCGGCACGCCGAGCCTGATCTCGCCCACGCACACCGTACGGCCGTCGGTCGTCCGGATGGCCACGTCGGCGCCCCCGCCCTTGACCGTGGCGAACGTCCAGCCGAAGTCCTTGCCCGCCGCCACCGTCGTCACCGCGCCCCCGAGCCGCACCGCGATCGTGGACGGCGTGGGGTTGAGGTAGCCGACCTGCACGGTCCACTCGCCGTCCGGCACGGCCGCGGGCAGCCGGAAGCGCCGCTCCCGGGAGGAGACCGGCGTGCAGCCGCCGCGCTGGGGGATCGTCATGCCCTGGACGTCCACCGGGCGCAGGCGGCCGGCGTCGTCGAAGGCCAGCGGGTTGGCCACGGGGCCGGTGAGCCGCCGCGTCCAGGTCACCGGGTTGGGCGCGACGGGGCCGAGCACCCGCGAGACCAGCGCGTAGTCGCGGAAGAACAGCGGCAGCACGACCCTCGCCGGTACGTGCGCGTCCAGGATGACCGCGTTGATCGGGGCGCGGGCGAGCGCGGCGCGGCCCGTCGCGACGTAGCTCTTCACGTGCTCGCCGAGCGGCATCCGCGTGTACGCGACGGCCGTCCAGACCGAGCCGGCGGTGAACGCGGCGGCCACCGGCACCCACGCGTACCGCAGCGCGGCGCGCGTCCACGGCAGCCGGCGCGGCCCGGGGGCCGGGCGCCGCCAGGGGTCCCGCTCCCCGGCCACCGGGATGTACGCGAGGCCGATCACGATCGCGAGCAGCATCGCGGTCGAGGACACGTACCGCAGCTCCTGCCCGCCGAGGTCGGGGCCGAGCTGCACGATGCGCCCGATCATGACGGGCACCACGTCGGCCAGCACGAAGTAGCCGAGCAGCGTCAGCCAGGCCAGCCAGGCCCGCCTGCGGTACCACAGCGACACGCCCACCGCGAGGACCGCGACGCCCAGGGCGGCCCAGGCGAGCGCGGGCGGTGCGGCGGCGATGGCGTAGTCCTCGCTGATCGGGTACCACTGCCACGGCCCGCCGAGCGCTCCCGGCACCAGCGCGGCCGACAGCAGCTTCCAGGCGAAGCTCGCGGCCACGCCCGGGTCGGGGAAAGCCGGTCGCAGCGTGTCGTCGGTGAGCTGCACGGACGTGAAGAGCTGCCGGAAGAACACCACCGCGTAGCCCGCGACGACGATGACGTGGAGCAGCCAGGCGCCGGCGCGGCGGCGCGCCCCGGGGAACCAGCCGACGGCCAGCACGAACGCCAGCACGAGGATGAACGGCGCCTTGACGAAGAACACCATGGCGAACACCGCCCAGGCGGCCACGGCCAGCGCGTGCCGGAAGCGCCCGGTGCGGGCGTGGTGGACCTGCGAGCCCAGCGCCATGGCCAGCGCGATCTGGAACGGCAGCGTCTCGATCACCACCGCCCACCACGACAGCGACGAGACCAGCAGCGGCGTCAGCAGGTAGAACCCGAGCGGCACGAGGATCGCCGGCCGCGTGCCGAACAGCAGCCGCAGCAGCCTCAGCAGCGCGAACGCGGCGGCGGCGAGCAGGCCGAGCGTGACGAGATGGGCCAGCACGTCGTTGTAGACGCCGATCCGTCCCATCGCCCAGTGGATCGCGAACGGCCCCGGCATCAGGTGCCCGTAGTCCACCCGCATGAGGTAGTCCCAGGTCAGGCCGTGCTCCAGGCCGCGGGCGATGAAGGTGAAGTCGTCCTGGCGGAAGTACGTGCGGCGGATGAAGTCGAACCGCCAGACGAGCTGGACGGCGATCATGGCGATGGCCGCGGCCAGCACGATGTCGCCGTGCTGCCGCGGGCGGGCCGCCGGCTCCTCGTCCCGCCGCGGCCGGGCCGCCGCCGGCTCCTCGTCCCGCCGCGGCCGGGCCGCCGCCGGCTCCTCGTCCCGCCGCGGCCGGGCCGCCGCCGGCTCGTCGTCCTGCCTCGGGCGGGCCGCGGCCGCCTCCTCGCTCGTCACCCCGTCCTCCCGCTGGAGCGGTCCCCCCGGCTCCCCGCTGCGAAGCGTATCCACGCGGGGATTGAGGTGGAATGCCCGTTGTGTGGTTGTGATGTCATAGCGGGATGTCCCGCACTCCGGCCGCCGCCCTGCTCGGGCTCGTGCTGGGCTGCCTCGCGCTCGGGCCCGCTCTGGGGTGGGGGTTCGTGCTGGCGCAGGACATGGTCTTCGTGCCGGACCCGGGGTTCTCGCGCTTCACGTTCGGGCTGGCGGGCGGCGCGCCGCGGGTGGTGCCGAGCGACGCGGTGGTCACGGCGCTGTCGGCCGTGCTGCCCGGCGAGCTGGTGCAGAAGGCGATCCTGCTGCTGGTCTTCGTGCTCGGCTGCTCGGGGGCGGCGCGGCTGGTGCCGTCCGGCGGGCTCGGGCCGGGGCTCGTGGCCGGGGCGTTCTACGTGTGGAACCCGTACGTGGCCGAGCGGCTGCTGATGGGGCAGTGGGCGCTGCTGCTGGGGTACGCGGGGTTGCCGTGGGCGGTGGCCGCGGCGTCGTCCCCGGCCGTGCGGGCGCGACGGTTCGCGGTGGCGGCGCTGCCCGCGGCGGTGGGCGGGTTCGCGGCCATGACGGTCACGGCGCTGACGGCCCTCCCCGTGGCGGCGCTGACGGCCCTCCCCGTGGCGGTGCCGGGCCTTCCCGGCGCGCCGGCCCGGCGGCCGAGGGTGCGGCGGGTCGTCGCGGTGGCCGTGGTGCTCGGGGCGTTCAGCCTGCCGTGGCTGGTGCCGGCGCTGCTGCGGCCCGCCGCGCTGACGGGCGACGGGGTCGGGGTGGAGGCGTTCGCGGCGCGGGCGGACGGGCCGTTCGGCGCGGTGGGGGCCCTGCTGTCGCTGGGCGGGATCTGGAACGCGTACGCGGTGCCGGCCGGGTACGGCACGCCGGTCGGCGCGACGGCCCGGCTGCTGCTGGCCCTGGCCGGGATCGCGGGCTTCGCGGCCTTCGCCGGCTTCTCCCGGCGGGGCCGCGCCGTGCCCCGGGACTCGGCGGCGCCCTGGCGGTGGGGGCTGGTGGTGGCGGCGGTGGCCGGGTTCGGGGTGGCGTGCCTGGGCGTGACCGCCCCGGGCCGGGCCGCGCTCACCTGGCTGATCCACCTCTGGGGCGGGTTCGCGGTGTTCCGGGACGCCCAGCAGTTCGTCGCGCCCCTCGCACTGCTGGAGGCCACCGGTCTCGGACTGGCCGCCGCCGCGGCGTCCCGCTCGCTCGCGGGAAGCAGGCGGTCGCCGCCGGACGGCGGGCGGCGGGTCGCGGGCGGCGGCCGGTGGGTCGCCGCGCTCGTGGCGGTGCCCCTGGCCGTGCTGCCCACGATGGCGTGGGGCGGGGCGGGGGCGCTGCGGGCGGTGGCGTACCCGGCGGGCTGGACGGCCGCCCGCGAGACGATCCGGCGCGACCCGGAGCCGGGCGACGTGCTCGTCCTGCCGTTCGAGTCCTACCGGCGCTTCCCCTGGAACGGCGGGCGCCCGGTGCTGGACCCGGCGCAGCGCTTCTTCGGCGGCGGGGGCCGGGAGGTGGTCGCCAACGACACCGTGCGGGTCGGCGGCATGGTGGTCGCCAGCGAGGACGAACGGGCGCAAATGGTAGAACGTGTACTAGAAGCGCCGGCTCCAAGCCTTGCGGCAGCAGGGTTCCGGTACGTCGTCGTGGACGCGGGGACCCCCGCCGAACGCCGCGACTTCGACCGCCTGCTCCAGGGAGCGAGGCTGCTCGTGGACACTCCTGACCTGCGGCTGTATCGTTTCGGCGGGCCGATTGCTCAAGGTTCGTCCGAATAGGTCCATTGATCAGCGGCTTTATTAAGATTTCGTTTAGCTACTTCCGAGTAGCGAGAATTGGTTCTAGGTTGGTGACGGTCCCCCGCAAGTGCCGCGCCCCAGGAGGAACCCCCCAGTGATAAAGATCCTCTTAGCAGCGATCATCGGCATCGCCGTGGCCGCCCTCGTCGCGACCGTCACGACGGTCTCCTTCACCGGCGCCACCGCGACGCCCGTGAACCAGCCGCTCTACAACTACGGCGACCGGTAGACACCACCGCCATGCCGCCCTCCCGCCAAGGGGACGAGAGGACGAGCCGACCACCACTGCTCGAGATCGTCATTCCCGCCTACAACGAGGAAGGACGACTCCCCGGGGGGCTCCTGCAGCTGTGCGCGAAGCTTGCCCGCATGCCGTTCCCGACCGCCGTCATCGTCGTCGACAACAACAGCACGGACTCCACCGCCGAGATCGTCAGGACCTGGCCGCGGGGGAAGGTCCCGGTCCGGCTGACCCGGTGCGAGACCCCCGGCAAGGGGGCCGCCGTCCGCGCCGGCCTGCTGGAGACCCGTGCTCCCTTCGTCGGGTTCCTGGACGCCGACATGGCCACCGACCTGGGCGCCATCGACGTCGCCTTCGGCCTGCTGCTCTCCGGTGAGCGGGTGGTCGTCGGCTCCCGCGCCCACGCCTTCTCCGACGTGGAGAACCGGCACAGCCGGGTGCGCGAGCTGGGCGCCGTCGGCTTCCGCGCCCTGGCCAGAGCGCTGGTGCGCGGGGTGAGCGACACCCAGTGCGGCTTCAAGTTCTTCGACGGCGCGCTCGCCCGCGACGTCGCCGCGCGGCTGCGCACGCCCGGCTTCGCCTTCGACGTCGAACTGCTCGCCCGGTGCGCCGACCGGGGCGCGACCATCCTGGAGATCCCCGTGCAGTGGCGCGACATGCCCGGCTCGCGGTTCTCACCGGCCCGGCACAGCGCCGGCATCGTGCTGGAGCTCGGCCGGATCTGGCTGACGCTGCGCCTGGAGCCGCGCGCGGCGGCCGCTCCCGCCTGGGAGCCGCCGCTCGACCCCGTCGGATATCCGTGAACATCGCCGTCGTCAACTGGCGCGATCCGTGGCACCCGGCCGCCGGAGGCGCCGAGACCTACGCGTGGGAGATGGCCCGCCGCCTCGCGGCGGCGGGCCACACCGTTCACTTCGTGACCGCGCGCGCTCCCGGGCAACGCGCCCGCGAGGAGATCGACGGGGTACGGCTGGCCCGCATGGGCGGGCCGTTCTCCGTCTACGCCCGGGTGCTGGCCTGGCTGCTGCCCCGCCGGTCGTGGTTCGACGTGGTGCTCGACTGCCAGAACGGCATCCCGTTCTTCACCCCGTGGGTGCTGCCCCGCCGCACCGGCGTGATCTGCGTGGTGCACCACGTCCACGACCGGCAGTTCGGCGTCCACCTGCCGCGCTGGCTCGCCGCGGTCGGCCGCTTCCTGGAGGGGCCGGTCTCCCGCTGGACCTACCGCCGGCACCGGAGCGTGGCCGTCTCGCCGTCCACCGTGGACGCCATGCGTCAGCGGCTCGGCTGGACCGGACCCATCCACATCATCCCCAACGGCGTGAGCGTCGGCGCGCCCGCCGGGATCCGCAAGAGCGCCGCCCCCCGGCTCGTCTGCGTCGGCCGGCTCGTCGCGCACAAGCGCGTGGACCTGCTCATCGACGCCGTGTCCGAGCTGAGGGAGCGCTGGCCCGGCCTGACCGTGGACATCGTCGGCCGGGGCCCCGAGGAGGCGCGCCTGCGCGCCCGGCTGCCGGAGGGCGTCACCATGCACGGATACCTGTCCGAAGCGGACAAGGAACGGCTCATCGCCTCCGCCTGGCTCCAGGTCAACGCCTCCCAGGGCGAGGGCTGGGGGCTGTGCGTGCTGGAGGCCGCCGCGCTCGGCGTCCCGACGGTCGCCTTCGACGTGGACGGGCTGCGCGACGCCGTACGGCACGGCGAGACCGGCTGGCTGCTGCCCGAGGGCGCCGACCTGGCCAAGGGCGTCTCCGCCGCGCTCGACGAGCTGGCCGGCGGCCGCGGCGACGAGTACGCGGCCCGGTGCCGGTCGTGGGCGGCCCGGTTCTCGTGGCAGAGCAGCGCGGAACGCATGGCCGAGCTGATCCGCGGCCGTCCCGCGCCGGCCCCCGTGCGGGCCGTCCCGGCGCCCCTGAGGGAGGAGCGGTGGTAGGCGCCTCCGAGCCGGCGGGAGTGGTGACCGACAAGACCAGGCACCGGCTGTGGCTGCTGCTGTGCTGTCTCGGCTTCGCCGTGCTGTCGTTCACCACGAGGCCCGGCAGCATCATCGGCGACACCAAGATCGACCTGGCGCTCAACCCGCTCGGCTGGCTGGAGCGCGCCGCCCACCTGTGGGACCTCCAGCACTTCGGCCAGCTCCAGAACCAGGCCGCCGGCTACCTGTTCCCCATGGGCCCCTTCTTCGCGCTCGGCGAGCTGATCGGCGTCGAGCCGTGGGTGACCCAGCGGCTCTGGCTGACGCTGCTGCTCAGCGTGGCCTTCCTCGGCGTGGAGCGGCTGACCCGGCAGCTCGGCGTCGGCACGCCGGGCACCCGGATCGCCGGCGCCCTGGCGTACGCGCTGGCCCCGCGCGCGCTGTCCATCCTCGGCGAGATCTCGATCGAGTGGCTGCCCGCCGCGATGCTGCCGTGGATCCTCATCCCGCTGCTCACCGCGTCGGAGACCGGGCAGCGGGCCCGCGGCGCGATCCGCTCGGCGCTGGCCGTGGCGCTGTGCGGCGGCGTGAACGCCGTCGCCGTGCTCGCCGTGCTCGTCGCCCCCGTCGTCTACATCCTGACCCGGCCGAGACCGGTGCCGCGCTGGCGGCTGCTCGGCTGGTGGGCGGGCGCCGTCACGGTGGCCACGCTCTTCTGGTGGGCGCCGCTGCTGCTCGTCGGCCGGTACGCGTTCTCGTTCCTGCCCTACACCGAGACCGCGTCCACGACGACGGCGGTCACGTCGCTGACGAACGTGCTGCGCGGCACCTCCGACTGGGTGCGCTTCCTGACCGTCAACGGGGTGGACCAGCAGCCGCCCGGCTACGCCATCGCCACCTCGGCGGCCATGGTCGTGGTCACCGGCGTGCTGGCCGCGCTCGGCCTGGCCGGGCTGGTGCGCCGCGACCTGCCCGCCCGCGGCTTCGTGATCACGCTGTTCCTCGTGGGCGTCACCGCGCTGGTCGCCGGGCACACGAGCGCGCTGGAGCCGATCGTCGCCGAGCCGGTGCGCTGGCTGCTCGACGGTCCGCTCGCGCCGCTGCGCAACCTGCGCAAGTTCGACCCGCTGGTGCGGCTGCCGATGGCGTTCGGCCTGGCCCACCTGCTCGCCGTCACCCACCGGCGGGCCCGCGCCGCGCGGCCCACCGCCGGACTGCCGCTGGCCGCGCGCCTGCGGGCCAACGTCCGGCTGCCCGTGCGGGTGGTCGCCCTGGCCGCCCTCGCCGGGCTCGTGCTCCCCGTCTTCAACCAGGGCCTGGCCATGCCGGGCGCGTTCAAGGAGGTGCCGCTCTACTGGCGGCAGGCCGCGGCCTGGGTCAACGAGAACGCCGGCGACGACGGCGTGCTGGTCGTGCCCGGCGCCAAGTTCGGCGAGTACCTGTGGGGCCGCCCGGTGGACGACCCCATGCAGCCGCTGTTCACGGCCCGCTGGACCGCCCGCCAGGTCACGGCCGCCGGCTCGGTCGGCCTGACCCGGCTGCTCGACGCCGTCGACCAGCGCCTCACCTCCGGCCAGGGCTCGGCGGGCCTCACCGAGGTGCTGCGCCGCCTCGGCGTCCACTACCTGCTCGTCCGCAACGACCTCATGCGCGCCAACCTCCAGGGCGCCTGGCCCGCCCGCGTCCACGAGGCGCTGCGCGAGTCGCCCGGCATCAGCCGGATCCGCTCGTTCGGCGGCGAGGTGGGCGACGGCTTCACCGACGACGCGGTCGACTCCGTCGACTGGCCGGCGCCCGCCCTGGAGCTGTACGAGGTGGCGGGCAACGCCGACCTGGTCGGCGTGGAGGCCGCGGGCGACGCGGTGCGCGTGCGCGGCGGCCCGGACTCGCTGCTCACGATGGGCGACCTCGGGCTGCTCGGCACCGGCCCGGTGCTGGTCAACGACGACGCGAGCACGTACGAGGTGCCGACCGTCGTCAGCGACGCGCTGCGGCTGCGCGAGCGGCAGTTCGGCGAGATCCGGACCAACTGGACGCCCACGCTGACCGCCGACCGGCGCGCCGACTTCACCGGCGTGCGCGCGCTCGACCTGCTGGAGAAGGGCTGGCTGGAGGAGACCTCGACCGCCGAGTACGACGGCATCTCCGCCATCACCGCCTCCTCCTCGGTGGCCGACGCCGACGCCGTCTCCGGCCTGAGCACCCCCGGCCGCGGCCCGTGGGCGGCCATGGACGGCGACTACGAGACCGGCTGGGAGAGCGGCGGCTGGCACCGCCCCCAGGGCGAGTGGCTGCGCGTGGACCTGCCCCAGCCCCGCGAGATCCCCGACTTCAAGGTCACCTTCACCAACAACGTGCTGCTCGGCCAGTCGATCAGGCGGGTGGCCGTGGAGACCGAGGCCGGCCGGCTGGTCCAGGACGTCCGGCAGACCAACGAGCCGCAGACGCTGCACGCGCCGCCCGGCGCGACGACCTGGCTGCGGATCACGATCCTCGCCACGTACAACAGCGACTGGAGCTTCGTGCAGCGGGTCGGCATCACCGAGATGACGATCCCCGGCGTGCTGCCGGGCCGCACGATCAGGCTGCCCGGCCGCAGCGGCGACGCGTACGTCATGGACCGCGGCCTCGACGCGCGCCCCCAGTGCATGCGCAACCGCGACCGGTGGGTGTGCAACCCGCTGCTCGCCCGGCCGGGGGAGGAGGGCGCCGGGTTCGACCGCACCTTCACGGCCGAGCGCCGGCACGCCGCCGCCCTCCAGGGCACGGCGATCCTGCGCGACCCCGGGCTCGTCGACCGCTACAGCCGGCTCAGCGCCGACCTCACCCGCGTCCAGGGCACCTCGCAGGTCAGCAAGGACCCCGTGGTCGCGCCGCGCTCGGCCTTCGACGCCGACGCCGCGACCACCTGGGTGCCGTCGCCGAGCGACGCCGAGCCCACCCTCACCCTGCGCTGGAACGGCAAGAAGACGATCTCCCGGCTCCAGGTCGCCCGCCCGGGAGGTGACAAGCAGCCGCTCGACCTGGTCATCGTCGGCGACAGGAGCGTGGTGCGCAGCGGACGCGTGGACGCCGGAGGCGTCATCAGGTTCAAGCCGATCACCACCTCGCAGCTCAAGCTGCGCTTCTTCCCCGTGTCGCGGCGCCTCCAGGTGACCGAGCTGATCATCCCCGGGGTGAGTCCGGCCA
Source organism: Nonomuraea rhodomycinica (assembly GCF_013363995.1). GTDB lineage: Bacteria > Actinomycetota > Actinomycetes > Streptosporangiales > Streptosporangiaceae > Nonomuraea > Nonomuraea rhodomycinica. Next base: position 564,302 of record NZ_JABWGO010000002.1, read on the forward strand.
GCCGGCCCGCGGGCATCCCGTTCCGGCTGCCCTGCGGCCAGGGACCCGAGCTGCGGCTCAACGGCAAGGTCGTCCAGACGAGGGTCACCGGCACCTACGCCGACCTGCTCGAACAGCGGCCGGTCCGCTTCACCGGCTGCGGCAGGGTGACGCTGTCGGCGGGCGACAACCGGGTGCGGGCCGCCGGCTGGGACCCGTTCGCCGTCGACGGCCTGGTGATCGGCGCGCTGCCCGAGCAGCCGCTCCAGGTCGAGGGCGCCGCGGCCCCCGGCACGTGGACGCAGTCCGAGCGCGAGGTCCGGGTGACGGCGCCCAAGGACTCCTTCCTCGTGGTCAACGAGAACTACAACGCCGGCTGGCGGGCCAGCCTCGACGGCCAGACGCTGCGGCCGGTCCGCGTCGACGGCTGGAAGCAGGCGTGGGAGCTGCCCGCCGGCACCTCGGGGACCGTCCGGCTGGAGTACGGGCCCGACCGGCCGTACTGGCTGGCCCTCGCGCTCGGCCTGGGCGGCATCGCCGTGCTCGCGCTGCTCGCCCTCGTGATGCGCGGCCCGCGCCCCGAGCACGTGCTGGAGACCGCAGCGGCCGGGCACTCGCGGCTCTCGGGCTGGCGCATGCCGTACGCGATCGCCGCGGGCATGGCGTTCGGCGCCTGGGTGGCGGGCTGGGCCGGGATGCTCGTGGTGCTCGCCGCCGTGGTGGCGGTCCTGTGGGCCCCGGCCCGGCGGGCGCTGCCCCGGTGGCTCGCCCCGCACTGGGCCGCGGCGCTGCTGTTCTGTCTCGCGACCGCGTCGCTGGCCGCGGCCATGGCGTTGCGCGACTACGGCGCGGACGTGGATGTGCTCACCGACCACGTCCCGCAGCTCGTCGCCTGCGCCGCCATGGGCGTGCTGTTCGGCCGGCTCGTCAGCGAACCGGCTCAGCCGGGCGCGGCGCCTGAGCTTCCGGCGGAGGAGCCGATGCTGACCGGCGCCCGGTCAGCTTGAGGGCCCGCTCCTCGATGAGGTGGTAGCTGGCCACGCTCACGAGGAGCGAGCCGAGGAACGTCAGGATCGCCACCTTGACGAAGTCGCCGCTGAACGGCCGGCTGTCGGTCACCTTGTAGTACAGGGTGATCACCGGCGCGTGCCAGAGGAAGAAGCTGTAGGAGATCCGGCCCAGGTACGCGGTGACCGGGTTGCCGAGCACGCGGTGCCGCAGCGAGTCGCGCCGGGCCGCCAGCGCGAACGGCGCGACGACCAGCACGGCCACCGTGGCCTCCAGCAGCATCCGCCAGAGCGACTGCGACAGGCTGGGCAGGTCGAGCGTGCGCGGGCCGGCCACCTCGGTGCTCAGCACCACGTACAGCAGCAGCGCGAGGACGAGGAGCTGCGGCGCGAGCGCGTCGACGACCCGGCTCTCCTTGATCCACACCGACAGCACGGCCATGGCCATGCCGGCGGCGAAGTAGATGAGGTGGTGCGGCAGCCAGAGCGCGAGCTGCGGCTGGTCGAAGACGTGCGCCGCGACCGCGCTGGCGACCGAGACCAGCGGGAGCACGGCGATGCCGCCGAGCAGCCGCACCGGCCGGTCGCCGCGCCTGGCCCAGTGGTGCAGCAGCCAGGCGAGCACCGGCAGCACCAGGTAGAAGGCCATCTCGATCGGCATCGTCCACATCTGGTAGAGGCCGTCGGGGGCGCGGGTCTGCTCGGTGTAGTTCTGGAGCAGCAGCAGCCACTTGGCCCAGCCGCCGGCGTCCAGCGAGCTCCACGCGAGCAGCGCGAGCGTCGTCACCACCCAGTACGCGGGCATGACGCGCAGCACGCGGCGCCACAGGTAGCCGCCGGCGCGGGGCGCGGGGGTGTCCTCCAGCACGGCCCGTGCCCACGGGCGGTACAGCAGCAGCCCGGACAGCAGGAAGAAGATCGGGACCGCGATGCCCAGCCGGGTCGTCATCCAGGCGAACATGCCGTCGCGGTACATCACGCCGGTGTTGCCGGCCACGTGCAGCACCCACACGCCGAGGGCGGCCAGGGCGCGGATGCCGTCGAGGGCGGTGTCGCGGCGGGCGGGCGCGTCCAGCGGCGCCACGCGCAGCTCGCCGGGCGGCCCGGGCGGCTCGCCTTCCTCCCCCGCGGGCTCGGCGGGCCCGGGAGAGGCGGGCGCCTCGGGTCCGGCCTCGGCGCGGGGGATCCCACTGGGGGCCTCGCCGGGGGCGGCTTTCTCGGGGGACGGGACTCTGCCGGGGGACGGGGCTTTCTCCGAGGACGGGGCGGATGCCGTCGTCACGGGCGCTTTCTCAGGACCAGGACCAGATTCCACGTGGCGAACTCCCTGACGATCGGGACCTTGAGCATCGGGCGGTACCACCAGGGCAGGTAGCGGGGGAACGCGTCGACGAGCTCGACCCGCCGGTCCCCGCGCGCCCAGCGCAGGCCGTGGGCGACGGAGACGGGGTAGAGGCTCCGGCCAAAGTGGTTTTTGGGCGGCTTGCCGTACTTTTCCTGATATTTCTGGGCGGCCCGGTGGCCGCCCAGGTAGTGCCAGGGCGAGGTCTCATGACCGCCCCAGGGGGAGAGCCAGTTGGTGTAGGCGAGGAAGACCAGGCCGCCGGGCCGGGTCACCCGGACCATCTCCGAGGCCATCCGCCACGGCTCCGGCACGTGCTCCAGCACGTTCGAGGAGAAGCAGACGTCCACCGACGAGTCGCGCAGCGGCAGGTCGAGCGCGCTGCCCAGCACGCCGCCGCTCGGCGCGCCCTGGCCGGCCAGCTCGCCCGCGTCCACGTCCACGCAGACGCAGCGGGCGCCGTGACCGCGGAACTCCGAGGCGAAGAACCCCGGGCCGCCGCCCACGTCGAGCACGAGCCGGTCGCGCAGGTCCACGTACCGGCGCAGGAGCCCGGCCGTGTCGGCCGCGAGCGTCGTGTAGTAGCCCTCCTGGTCGGCCTGCTCGGTGCGGAACGCCCGGAAGAGCCGGATGGACCGCGCCAAGTCGGCGCGCATGGGCATATTTCCCGCTTTCATAGGGAGAACCACGATAGAACCTGTTTCTATCAATTTGATTGCGGCTCCGTACCGGCCAGTGACGCATGTCACTCACTGTCATACTTTGATGCCGGATGTTCCGGCAAGACGACAACAGGTTCTAGGATCGCGGAGGCCTTTGATGGGTCGCATCTCCACGCTCGTCCTCATCGGGGTCGGTGCCTTCTTCATCGCCCTGGCGCCCCTCCTGAAGTTCTGGGCCGCGGGGAAGATCATTTCCGCCCCGGCGGACCAGTGGGGGGTCACGCGGCTGGAGGCCAAGGGGGCCCAGTACTTCTCCACCCAGGACCTCAAGGTGCTCACCGCCGACCTCGACGTCATCGTCACCACGCGCGGCGACGTCAAGGAGGCCAACTCCAGCCGGGTCGTCTGGGACGAGGCCACCATCGTCAACGACGTCACCAACCACCGGCCGCAGATCGTCATCAGCGACCGGCGCAGCGCCTTCGACAAGTACACCGGCGTCGGCCTGAACTGCTGCGACGTCAACATCAGCAAGACCCCGGTGACGCTGGAAGGACAGATCTACAAGTTCCCGTTCGACACGGAGAAGAAGACCTACCGGGTCTTCAACTCCACGGCCGGCAAGGCGTTCGACGCGCAGTTCGTCCGCGAGGACACCGTCGACGGCCTGCCCGTCTACGTCTTCGAGCAGACCGTGCCGCCCACCAAGACCGAGACCCGCAGCGCCCCGGCCAACGTGCTCGGCATGACCGGCACCGCGATGGTGCAGGTGGACCGCTGGTACGACGGCAAGGTGACGTACTACATCGAGCCCACCACCGGCAGCCCGGTCCGGCAGGACCAGCAGCGCCACGAGGTGCTCAAGACGCAGGACGGCGTCGAGCGCTCGCCCGCCTTCGTCGCCGACGTCAAGATGACCGACCGCACCGTGAGCGACCTGGTCGCGCAGGCCGAGGACGGCAAGTCGAAGATCAACCTGCTGCGGAACATCGTCCCGCTGGTGCTGCTGATCGTCGGCGTCGCCCTGGTGGGCGCCGGCATCCTGCTCGGCCGCCGCTCCCCGGAGGCGTCCGCCTGAGCCGGTGATCCCGCCCCGGAAAGGCCCGCGCCCATGGCGCGGGCCTTTCGCGTTCCCGTGCCACGACATCCCGTGTCACGCCGTGTTACTAGAACGGGTTCCGATTAGATGTTACTGGCCGGTACCGACCAAAGGTTCTAGAGTAGAACGCGTTGCAGTTGACCGTAATGCGGTCGTATTGTCGGGCCATGCGGACACGTGTCACGGACATGTTCGGAATCGAGCTGCCCATCTTCGCGTTCAGCCATTGCCGGGACGTCGTCGCCGCGGTCAGCCGCGCCGGCGGGATGGGCGTCCTCGGCGCCCTCTACTTCACCCCCGAAGAGCTCGAGATGGAGCTCAAGTGGATCGACGACCACGTCGACGGCAAGCCGTACGGGGTGGACGTCGTCATGCCGGCCTCCTACGAGGGCGCGGACTTCCCGGCGGAGGAGCTGGTCGGGCGGCTCCAGTCGATGATCCCCGAGGGGCACCGCGCGTTCGTCGAGAACCTGCTGGCCGCGCACGGCGTGCCGGCGCTGTCGGCCGACGCCGAGGCCGGCAAGGTCCTGCTCGGCTGGACCGACGCCACCGCCCGGCCGCAGGTCGAGGTCGCGCTGCGGCACCCGATCGCGCTGCTCGCCAACGCCCTCGGCCCGCCCCCCGCCGACGTCGTCGAGCTGGCTCACTCCCACGGGGTCAAGGTGGCCGCGCTCGCCTCCACCCCGCGCCACGCGCGCAAGCAGGTCGAGGTCGGCGTGGACGTGGTCGTCGCCCAGGGCACCGAGGCCGGCGGCCACACGGGCGAGATCACCACCATGGTGCTCATCCCGCAGGTCGTGGACGCGGTGGACGTGCCCGTGCTGGCCGCCGGGGGCATCGGCGACGGCCGCCAGATGGCCGCCGGCATGGCGCTGGGCGCCGAGGGCGTCTGGACGGGCTCGCTGTGGCTGACGGTCGAGGAGGCCGACACGCCGGAGATGGCCAGGCGGCGCATCCTGGAGGCCACCTCGCGCGACACGGTCCGCTCGCGGAGCTGGACGGGCAAGCCGGCCCGGCTGCTGAGGAACGAGTGGACCGACGCCTGGGAGTCGCAGGAGTCGCCGGGGACGCTGCCGATGCCGCTGCAGTTCATGCTGGTGTCGGACGCCCTGCGCCGGATCGGCCGCTCGGGCGCCGCCGAGCTGGCGACCTTCCCGGCGGGCCAGGTCATCGGCCTCACCAACCAGGTCCGCTCCACCCGCGACGTCATCTACTCGCTGATGGAGCAGTACAGCGAGGCCCTGGAGCGCCTGGAGCGCATCACCGGCGACTGACCCGCGTGGGCCCGGACCCCTCGTGGCGGCGGGGCCCGGGCCCGAGGTCATCTGCCCTCGTAGCGGGCCGGGCGCTTCTCCTTGAAGGCGCGGGTGCCCTCGCGGGCGTCGGCGGAGCCGATCACCGGCCAGCCCAGGTCGTCCGACACCTTCAGCGCCTCGGCCTCCGGCATGCCGAGCGTGTCCCGGTACGTGCGCAGGATGGCCTGGACGGCCAGCGGTCCCGACGCGGCGATGTCGGCCGCCACCTCCAGCGCCGTGGCGAGCGCCTGCCCGTCCGGCACCACCCGGTTGACCAGCCCCATCGCCAGCGCCTCCGCCGCCGTGATCGACCGGCCCGTGAGCAGGAGGTCCATGGCGTGGCAGTACGGGATCTGGCGCGGCAGCCGCACGGCGCTGCCGCCCATGGGGAACAGCGCCCGCTTGGCCTCGAACAGCCCCAGCGTCGCCGACTCGGCGACGATCCGCAGGTCCGTGCCCACCAGCAGCTCGGTGCCGCCGGCCACCGCGTACCCCTCGACGGCGCACACCACCGGCTTGGCCGGCATGTCCTCGCGCAGCAGCCCCTTCCAGTGGAAGTTCGGGATCCGCGCGGCCCGCGCCTGCACGTCCGGGTCCGTGGACGGCGTGCCCATCGCCTTCAGGTCGGCGCCCGCGCAGAACGTGCCCTCGGCGCCGGTCAGGACCGCGACGCGGACCCCCGCCTCCTCCGACACGTACGCCCAGGCCGACGCGAGGCCGACCAGCATGTCCGAGGACAGGGCGTTGCGGGCCTCGGGACGGTTCATGGTGACGACCACGACGTGGCCGTCGCGTTCGACGCGGCAGTGGGGGGTGCTGATCGGAAGGAGCTCCACGGACGCCTCCGGATGCGTGTATCAAGCGCTTGGTAGGCAGTGATCCTACCCCCGCGCGCGGCCCGCGAAAGGTCCCGCCCTTGTGCGATCAAGCGCTTGCTCTGCTCTCTGCGGCCGGGTTACGCTGCCCAAGCAAACGAGAACAAGTTCTCGTTTCCGCCTGGCAGGCCGGAGTCCTGTGGCGATCCCCGGTCTCCCGGCGCCTCGACCACTGACGAGGAGTACCCATGGGCACGCTCGGATTCTGGAGGCTGGCGCAGGCGGATCCCGGCTGGATCGCCGCCGTGGACCCCGACGGCACACAGCACCGCGCCGGCGACCTGCTCGCCCGCTCCAACCGCCTCGTCCACGGCCTGCGCGAGCTCGGCCTGCGGACGGGCGACGGCATCTGCGGCCTGGTGCCCAACGGCGCCGACGGGCTCGTCCTCTACCTGGCCGCCCTCCAGGCCGGGTGGTACTACACGCCCGTCAACTGGCACCTGACCGGCCCCGAGATCGCCTACATCGTCTCCGACAGCGAGGCCAAGGCGTTCTTCGTGCACCCCCGCTACGCCGCCGAGGGCACCCGCGGGGCCGAGGCCATCGCCCCCGAGCGCCGCTTCGCCCTGCCCGAGGGCGCGGACCTGCCCGGCTTCCGCCCGCTCACCGACCTGACCGGCGGACAGCCGGACACGTCGCCGCCCGACCGCACGGCCGGGCTCACCATGCACTACACCTCCGGCACCACCGGCAAGCCGAAGGGCGTCCGGCGCCCGCTGAGCGGCCTCGACCCCGACGACGCCGCCGAGATGATGACGTTCCTGCTCGGCCTGTTCGGCATCACGGCCGGCCGGCCGAACGCGCACCTCGTCACCTCGCCCAACTACCACACCGCCGTCACGCAGTTCGGCGGCACGGCGCTGCACATGGGCCACACGCTCGTCTACATGGACAAGTGGGACGCCGAGGAGACGCTGCGGCTCTGCGAGCGCCACCGGATCACCAACTCCCACATGGTCCCGACCCACTTCAAGCGGCTGCTCGCGCTGCCCGAGGAGACCCGGCGCAGGTACGACCTGTCCTCGCTGAAGTGGATGATCCACGCCGCCGCCCCCTGCCCGGTGCCGGTGAAGCGGGCCATGTTCGAGTGGTGGGGCGACTGCATCTACGAGTACTACGCGGCCACCGAGGGCGGCGGCACCCTGGCCACGCCCGAGGGCTGGAAGTCCCACCCGGGCACGGTCGGCAAGGCGTGGCCCATCAGCGAGCTGCTCATCGTGGACGACGACGGCAAGCCCGTACCGACCGGCACCCCCGGCACGATCTACATGAAGATGATGGGCGCGACGTTCGAGTACAAGGGCGACCCGGCCAAGACCGAGGAGAACCGCCTGCAGGACCACTTCACCGTGGGCGACGTCGGCTACCTGGACGAGGACGGCTACCTCTACCTGTGCGACCGCAAGTCCGACATGATCATCTCCGGCGGGGCCAACATCTACCCGGCCGAGATCGAGAACGAGCTGATGACCCACCCCAAGGTGGCCGACGTGGCCGTCTTCGGCATCCCCGACGACGAGTGGGGCGAGCAGATCAAGGCCGTCGTCGAGCCCGCGCCCGGCGCCGAGCCCGGGCCGGAGCTGGCCGCCGAGCTGCTCGCGTCGCTGGAGGGGCGGCTGGCCCGGATGAAGTGGCCGAGGACCATCGACTTCATCGAGGAGATGCCCCGCGAGCCCAACGGCAAGCTGCTCAAGCGCAAGCTGCGGGCGCCGTACTGGGAGGGGCGCGAGCGCGCCATCTGAGGACAACCAGACAACGAAGCGGAGGGCGTGTGGAGACGAGCGAACCGCTGGTCGCCCGGCATGTGCTGGAGTTCCCCGGCGGATACACGCGGAGCACGGGGCCGGTGATCGGGCGCTTCCTCACGGAGCTGCGCGCCGGCCGGATCGTCGGGGTCAGGACCGCCGAGGGGCGGGTGCTGGTGCCGCCCCTGGAGTACGATCCGGCGACCGGCGACCCCGTCACGGACGACTACGTCGAGGTCGGCCCGGCCGGCACGGTGACCGCGTCGGCCTGGGTCCAGGAGCCCCGCCCCGAGCACCCGCTCGACCGGCCGTTCGCCTGGGCGCTGATCAGGCTGGACGGCGCCGACACGGCCCTCGTCCACGCCGTGGACGCCGGTGACCCCAAGGAGCTGCGGCCCGGCACCCGCGTCCGGCCGGTGTGGCGGGAGCGGCGCGAGGGCGGGATCACCGACATCGCGTGCTTCCGGCCCGAGGTGACGATGATCGTCTCGCCGGTGCGGCCGGAGTACCGCATCCAGGCCGGCGGCGCACTGCGGACCTTCCTCGAAGGCGTCCGGCGCGGCGTCTTCCTCGGCGGCCGCTGCCCCGGCTGCGCCAAGGTGTACGTGCCCTTCCGCGCCTCCTGCCCCGAGTGCGGCAGCCGCATCGCCGAGCAGGTCGAGCTGCCCGACACCGGCACGATCACCACGTTCGCCATCAACAACCTGCCCGACCCGCGGGCCCCCGAGGTGCCGTTCGTCTCGGCGTACATCCTGCTCGACGGCGCGGACATCCCCATGATCGCGCTCGTCGGCGGCGTGCCCGCGCACGAGGTGCGCCAGGGGATGCGCGTGCGCGCCGAGTGGGTCCCGGAGAGCGAGCGGACGCTGTCCATGGCGAACGTCCGGTGGTTCACCCCCACCGGCGAGGAAGACGCGGAGCTGTCATGAGAGACGTGGCCATCGTCGCCTTCGCCCAGACCCGGCACACCGGCCACGACAGCGGCCTGTCGGAGCCGGAGCTGATCCTGCCGGTCATCGAGGAGGTCAAGGAGCGGACCGGCCTGCGCAGGTTCGGCTTCACCTGCTCGGGAAGCTGCGACTACCTCGCGGGCGCGCCGTTCTCGTTCGTCTCCGCGCTCGACGCCCTCGGCGCCTGGCCGCCGATCTCGGAGAGCCACGTCGAGATGGACGGCGCCTGGGCGCTGTACGAGGCGTGGGTGCGGCTCCAGCACGGCGACGTGGACACCGCCCTGGTCTACGGCTTCGGCAAGTCGTCGCTCGGCGACCTGCGCTCCGTCATGACGCTCCAGCTCGACCCGTACTACCTGGCGCCCCTCGGCCTCGACCAGGTGTCCTTCGCCGCGCTCCAGGCCGCCGCCGTCCGGGCCGACCGGGCCGAGCTGGACGCGATCGTGCGGCGCAGCCGGGCCGCCGGGCGGGACAACCCGTACGCGCTGGACCTGCCGGACGAGCTCACGGACGACGTCGGCGTCGCGCCGTCGCGCGCATCGGACGTCGCGCCGTCGCGCGCATCGGACATCGAGCCGCTGCGGGCCTCGGACGTCGCGCCGATCACCGACGGCGCGGCGGCGGTGGTGCTCGCGGCCGGCGACGCCGTCGCCGAGCTGTGCGCCCGTCCCGCCCACATCCGCGGCATCGCCCATCGCATCGAGCCCCACTACCTGGGGATGCGCGACCTCGCCCGGTCGGTCTCCGCGGCCGACGCCGCACGGGCCGCGGGGGTCGGCAAGGGCCCGGTCGAGGTGGCCGAGCTGCACACCCAGTTCGCCCACGAGGAGATCATCCTGCGCCGGGCGCTGGAGCTGCCCGCCGACACGGTGGTCAACCCGTCCGGCGGCCCGCTGGCCGCCAACCCCGTCATGGCGGCCGGCCTCATCCGCATCGGCGAGGCGGCCCGGCGCATCCACGACGGCACCGCCTCGCGCACCGTCGGCCACGCCGCCGGCGGCCCCTGCCTGCAGCACAACCTCGTCACGGTCCTGGAGGCTTGAGATGGGCAATCGCTGTGCCGTGATCGGCGTCGGGCAGACGCGTTACACGACCAAGCGCCGCGACGTGTCGATCGCCGGGCTGGTGCGCGAGGCCGCGCTCCGGGCGCTGGAGGACGCCGGCCTGACGTTCAAGGACATCGACGCCGTCGTCGTCGGCAAGGCGCCCGACCTGTTCGAGGGCGTCATGATGCCCGAGGCGTACCTCGCCGACGCGCTGGGCGCGGCCGGCAAGCCGATGATGCGCGTCCACACCGCGGGCAGCGTCGGCGGCTCCACCGCGCTGGTCGGCGCGAGCCTCGTGCAGGGCGGCGTCCACGACCGGGTGCTGGTCGTGGCCTTCGAGAAGCAGTCGGAGTCGAACGCCACCTGGGCCCTGTCCACGCACCTGCCGTTCAACGCCTCGCTGGTGGTCGGCGCGGGCGGCTACTTCGCCCCGCACATCAGGGAGTACATGCGCAGGACCGGCGCGCCCGACCACATCGGCACGCTGGTGGCGGTCAAGGACCGGCTCAACGCGCTGAAGAACCCCTACGCCCACCTGAGGATCCCCGGCATCGACCGGGCCATGGTCGAGTCGACGCCCATGCTGTGGGAGCCGATCCGCTACCTGGAGACCTGCCCGTCCAGCGACGGCGCCTGCGCGATGGTGCTGGCCTCGGAGCCGGCCGTCACCGGCACGCCCGCCTGGCTCCACGGCACCGCCATGCGCTCCGAGCCGATCTTCCGGGCCGGCCGCGACACCGTGAACCCGCAGGGCGGCAAGGACTGCGCCGCCGACGTCTACCGGCAGGCCGGCGTCACCGACCCGCGGCGGCAGATCGACGTGGCCGAGGTGTACGTGCCGTTCTCCTGGTACGAGCCGATGTGGCTGGAGAACCTGGGCTTCGCCGCCGAGGGCGAGGGCTGGAAGCTCACCGAGTCGGGCGCCACCGCGCTCGACGGCGACATCCCGTGGAACGCCTCCGGCGGCGTGCTGTCCAGCAACCCGATCGGCGCCTCCGGGCTGATCAGGTTCGCCGAGGCCGCGCTCCAGGTGCGCGGCATGGCCGGCGAGCACCAGGTCGACGGCGCGCGGCTGGCGCTCGGCCACGCCTACGGCGGCGGCGCGCAGTTCTTCGCGATGTGGATCGTCGGACGGGAGCGACCCTGATGGAGTTCAACCACGCCGACCTGTTCGAGGGCGTCGCCGACGTCGCCGGTGACCGGGTGGCCGTCGTCTGCGGCGAGCAGCGGCGCACCTACGCCGAGCTGGACGCCGAGGCCAACCGGCTGGCGCACTTCCTGCTGGAACGCGGCGTCGAGCCCGGCCAGCACGTGGGGCTGCACCTGTACAACGGCGTGGAGTACGTCGCCGGGCTGCTGGCCGCGCTGAAGATCCGGGCCGTGCCGATCAACGTCAACTACCGGTACGTCGAGTCGGAGCTGCTCTACCTCTACCGCGACTCCGACATCCGGGCCCTGATCTACGACGTCGAGTTCGAGGCCCGGGTCGCGGCCGTGGCCAAGGACGTGCCGACGCTGCGCCACCTCGTCGCCGTGGGCGGCCCCCCGGCCGTGGCGGACGCCGTGCCGTACTGGATGGCGCTGGAGAGCGGCAAGCCCGAGCGCGGCTTCGCGCCGCGCTCGGGCCAGGACGTCTACATCATCTACACCGGCGGCACGACCGGCATGCCCAAGGGCGCCATGTGGCGGGTCGAGGACATGTTCATGGCCTTCGGCGGCGGCAACCCGTACGGCGAGCCGCGCGCCACGCCCGAGGAGGTGGTGCGGGCGGCGGCCACGGCGGGACCCCTGGTCATGATGGCCACGCCGCCGCTCATGCACGGGGCCGCGCAGATGGCCACGTTCATCGGCTTCTGGATGGCCGCGACGCTGGTGTACGTGCGCCGGTTCGACGCCGCGGGCGTGTGGCGGGCGGCCGAGCGGGAGAAGGTGTTCACGATGAACATCACCGGCGACGCGATGGCCCGCCCGCTCGCCGAGGAGCTGGCCCGCGGCGGCCGCGACCTGTCGTCGCTCGGCGTGATCAGCTCCACCTCGGCCATCCTCAGCGGCTCGGTCCGGGACCGGCTCCAGGAGCTGCTGCCGAACGTGATGATCCTCGACAACTTCGGCTCGACCGAGTCGGGTTTCACCGCCTCGGGCGTGCCCGGCTCGACCCCGGAGAAGGGTCTGCGCTACCGGCCGAACGCCGGCATCGCGGTGCTCGACGAGCGGCTGCGGCCGGTCGAGCCCGGCTCGGGGCAGCTCGGCACCGTGGCCAAGACCGGGCGGATCGCCTTCGGCTACTACAACGACCCGGACAAGACGGCCCGCACGTTCGTCACGGACGCCGACGGGACACGGTGGCTGCTGACGGGCGACCTGGCCACGGTGGACCCGGACGGCACGGTCAACGTGCTCGGCCGGGGCTCGCAGTGCGTCAACACCGGCGGGGAGAAGGTGTTCCCCGAGGAGGTGGAGGCCGTGCTCAAGGGGCATCCGGCCGTCTTCGACGCGGTGGTCACGGGGGTGCCCGACGAGCGGTGGGGAAGCAGGGTGGCGGCCGTGGTCGAGCCGCGTGACGGCGTCACGGTGACGGCCGCCGAGCTCGACGCGCACTGCCGGGAGCGGCTGTCGGGGTTCAAGGTGCCGCGGACGTACGCGTTCGTCGCGGAGATGGTGCGCTCGCCGGCGGGCAAGGCCGACTACCGGTGGGCGCGGGAGACCGCCGAGGCGGCCTCCGCGGGGCAGGCCCCCGCCTCGTGAGCCACGCCTCCTGAGCTACGCCTTCTCGCCCGCGAGCTACGCCTTCTCGTCCGTCAGCTACGCCTTCTCGCCCGTGAGGACGGCGGCCAGGCCGAGGTAGACGACGCCGGTGCCGACGTCGAGGCGGCGCCGGGCGCGCGCCGAGCGCCCGATCCGGCCGGCCAGCGCGGACGACGCCACCGCGTACGCGCCGTCGCTGAGCAGGCCCAGCGCGATCCACAGCGCGCCCAGCAGGAGGATCTGCGGCCCGATCGGCCCCGCGTGACGGTCGGTGAACTGCGGCAGGAACGCCAGGAAGAAGATCGCGGTCTTGGGGTTGAGCACGTTGACCACGAACCCCTCCCAGAACATGCGCCGCCGGCTGTGCCGGGAGACCTCGAGCACGGCCCCGTCGTCCTCGCCGGAGCCCCGGTGCAGCAGCTTGCGCAGGCCGAGCCAGACCAGGTAGGCGACGCCCGCGTACTTGACCACGGTGAACGCCGTGGCGGAGGCCGCCAGCAGCGCGCTGACGCCGAGCGCCGCCGCCGCCACGTGCACCAGCGACCCGGCGTGCACGCCGAGGACCGACACCAGCCCGGCGGACCTGCCTTGCGACACGCTGCGCGTGACGATGAACAGGACCGCCGGCCCCGGGACCACGAGCAGGGCCAGGGTCGCGGCGCAGAACACGGCGAGGGTCGCGAGATCGGGCATAAGACCATCGTAGGAACCCGGTCAACGCCTTTTCGCCGGGTTTCTCCGTCGGGCAGAATCGATCACCGATGTGGGCCGGATCCTCGCGCGCGGAGGGGAGGGGTTCCGGTGGGACGAAGGACGCCGCTGCTCCTCGGGCTGTTCGGTGCCGGCCTGGCCGCCCTGGGGCTGGGGCTCTTCGCGGGCCGATGCGACAGCTTCGGGCTCTTCCCGTTCGAGGTGGTCGCGTACGTCGTGGGTGCCTGCCTCGTCGGAGGGGCCCTGGTCCTGCGCGGCCGGCCCGGGGTGGCGATGTCGGTGCTGATCCTTCTCGTGGTCGCCGCGCTGGCCGTCCTGGGTGCCGTCCTGGCGTTCTTCTCCCTGTTCTCGCGCTGTTTCGAGTTCTGAGGTCACAGGCCCGATGTCAGGGCCTTCACCAGGGCCTCGGTGGCGGGCGGGTGGGGCGGCTCGCCGTACACGGCGGCGTAGACGTGCCGGGTGGAGCCGGGGATCTCGGTCACCGTGACATCCGGGTGGCGGTGGGCGCGCAGCGCGAGGCCGGGCAGCACGGTCACGCCCATCCCCGCCGCCACGAGCGCCTGGACGGCCACGATGTCGTCGCTGGTGAACGACAGGCGCGGCTCGAACCCGGCCTTGGCGCACAGGTCGAGCAGGTGGCTGCGGCACCGGTCGCAGCCGGCGATCCAGTCGGCGTCGGCGTACGCGCTCAGCTCGCCTGGCTCGCCGGTGGCGACCAGCATGCTCGGGTCGTCGAGGAGGTGGATCATGGTGATGCCGTCGTCCTCGGGCGCGGTGTCGTCGTAGCGGAAGACGACCGCCACGTCGGCGCGGCCGGCGCGCAGCAGCCTGAGCGCCTCGGGCGGCTCGGTCTCCGTCAGGCGCAGTTCGAGGCCCGGATGGTCGCGGGCCAGCCGGGTCACGGCCGCCGGGACGAACGTGCCAAGCGCGGACGGGAACGCCGCCAGCCGCACCCGCCCCGAGCGCAGGCCGACGTGCGCGGCCAGCTCGTCGGCCGTGGCGTCGAGCCGGGCGAGGATCTCGGCCGCCCGGGCGGCGAGCAGCCGGCCCGTCTCGGTCAGCCGGATGCCCCGGCCCACGCGCTGCACGAGCCGGGCCCCCGTCTCCGCCTCCAGCCGGGCAAGGTGGTGGCTGACCGAGGGCTGGGAGTAGTGCAGCTCCCGGGCGGCGGCCGTCACGGATCCCTTGCGGGCCACGGCGTCGAGGACGCGTAGCCGTACGACATCCAGCATCCATCAATCATATCTATGGGTCACGCAGAAGACTTCTGTTGGACCTATCGGTGTCGGTGTAGCACCGTAGAAGGGGAAGGCGGTTATCTGCATTCCCTAGGGGGATACCATGGAAATGACGACCATCACCGCACGGCCCGGCCTGAGCGGCCTGGTCACCGGCATCGGACGCATCGCCGCGCGCGGCCTCGGCCTGCGCGCCACCGCTCACGAGGTCGCGGCGCTGCTGCGCGACGACCTGCCCGGCGCCGACATCCTGACGCCCGAGGAGCGCGCCGGGGTGCCCGGCGGCTACGTGTCCCACGTGCTGCACGCCCAGGCCGACTTCTCCATCTCCGCCGTGGTCTGGCAGCCCGGCTCCGAGACTGTCGTCCACGACCACGTCTCCTGGTGCGCGTTCGGGGTCATCAGCGGCATCGAGCACGAGACCCTCTACCGCGACATGGGCGACCACCTCGTCGAGATCGGCCGCGCCGACAACCGCCCCGGCGACGTCAGCGGCTTCGCGCCGCCCGGCGACATCCACCGCGTCCGCAACACCAGCGGCGAGGTGGGGGTTTCGCTGCACGTGTATGGGGCCGACCTCGCCAAGCTCGGCAGCAGCATCCGGCGCACGTACGACCTGCCGATCCGCTAGCCGCCCGGGGATGCGAGCGTCGCCGGGCGGCTGGGCGGCCGGCCGAGGGCGTACGAGGCGCCGGGCGGTCGGGCGGCACGGCCGAGGTCGTGAGCGTCGCCGGGCGGCGAGGCGGTCAGCCGAGGTAGCCGATCAGCCGCTCCGCCAGCTCGGCCGGACGGGCCAGCATGGGGCAGTGGCCGCCGGGGATCTCGTCCGGCGTGACGCCGAGCCGCCGGCGGACGACCTCCCGCATGAACGCGGGCGTGAAGAACCGGTCGTCCCGGCAGAGCAGGAACCGCGTCGGCACGTCCGGCCACTCCCGCAGCGGCCACGGCTCGCCGTCGGCCGTGCCCGAGTGGCGCCGGGTGCCGGCCCTCGCGTCGGCCGCCAGGTCGGGCGGCACGTCCTGCAGGAAGAGGTCCACGTCGTCGCCGTCGTCCGACGGACGCCAGCCGGTGTTGTCCCACCAGTCGGCCGGCCGCTCGCCCGGGGCCGGGATCATGGCCGTCACCAGCACCAGCAGCTCGGCCCGTACGCGATCGCAGACCAGGGGAGCCACGAAACCGCCCCAGGAGTGGCCGACGACGACCAGGCCGGGCCGGTCGCCGACCGCCTTCACGACCGTGTCGGCGTAGTCGCCGAGCCCGGCGGACTCGTCCTCGACCGGCAGGTCCACCGCCACCGCGTCGTGGCCCCTGCGGCGCAGCTCCGGCACGACCAGCCGCCAGTCGCGGGCGCTGCCGCCCCCACCGTGGATCAACGCGAACGTCGCCATGTCTCTCCTCACCCTTATGGACGTACCCGGTCATATGGACCGGCGAGGACAGGGAAACTCATCGCGCCGCCGGCGGTCACTCTCCGGTGGCGCCGTCGATGTGCTCGCGCAGCAGGTCCGCGTGGCCGTTGTGGCGGGCGTACTCCTCGATCATGTGGACGAGGATGAAGCGGTGGGAGTACGCCTCGCCGTGGCGCAGCCGCTTGCCGAGGGCGTCGAGGGGCAGGTCCGCCGACACCTCGCGCGCGTGCTCCACCTCGGCCCGCCAGGCCGCGAACGCCTCCTCGGCAGAGGCCTCGTCCACGTCGTCGAAGTCGGCGTCGCGGTTCGTCTCCTTGCCCCACAGGAGCGGCACGTCCTCGTCGGCCAGCACGTGCCGGAACCAGGCCCGCTCCACGTGCGCCAGGTGCCGCACCAGCCCGAGCAGCGACATGCCGGACGGCGGCACGGCGCGCAGCCGGAGCTGCTCGTCGGTCAGCCCGGCGCACTTCCACGCGAGGGTGTCACGTTGCCAGTCGAGGAAGCCGGCCAGGGTGTCACGCTCGTCGCCGGCCAGCGGGGGATCGATACGGTCGTCGCTCATGTGTCGCACCGTACCCCCCACCACCGCGCGCGGGCGGCGCCCGGCGGCTACCCCTGGTCGAGAGCGCCTGTCAGCCGCTCTCGTGCGGCGTTCAGGCGTTCGGTGTAGTCCGGCAGGAAAACCTCCGCCAGCGAGGTCTCCAGGGACCCGGCGATCAGGTACAGCGGCGACCAGACCGCGCGGTCCTGATCGACCAGGCTGTCGAACTCCGCAGTGCCGATCATCCGGTCGAGCCAGTCGGAGAGAACCAACGCCTGATCCGGCGACAACCTGATCGTCAGCTCTCTCTCGGTCACCCACCCGAGAGTATCTGTCGAAGCGTTCAGGGGTTGAGGGGTTCAGGGGTGATTTCGTCCGGTTCGTGGGCCGTGTGTCACCATCGTTCCCCTCAGCACCAAGGAGCGCCCCCCACATGAGCACCCCCGCACCGCGCCCGGAGCCGGTCGAGCAGCCCCCTTTCTCCACCCCCTCGGGCGGGCAGGGTGACGACGGCGGCGGGGTGGTCGCCATCCTCGAACGCATCGGGTCCGTCGTCGTGCCCGTGGGCGTCGGGCTGTACGCGGTGCTGTACCTCGGCATCGAGCAGATCTACCGGGTGTTCGGCATCAACCCCCAGCAGGCCGGCATCGACCAGTCCGTCCTGCTGGGGCGCCTCATGGGCACGCTCATCCTGCTCGTGCTCGCGCTCGTCCCGGCCGTGGGCGCCGCCGTCGGGCTCGGCTGGCTGCTCGACAAGGTCACCCGTGGCGCGGCCGGCCGGCTGCTCGCCGCGGTGCGCGCCCGTCCCTGGATCGTGGCCGCCCTGGCCGCGCTGTGGTGCGGGGCGACGTACTGGGGCCTGGTCAACCTGGTCACCGATCTGACGGTGGGGCTCATGGTGGTCGTCGCGGTCGGGCTGGGCGTGCTGGCGTTCGTGGTGCCGTTCCGGCTCATGCGCCGCAGGCCGGTCGGCCGCGCCGGCATGAAGGTCCTCGTCGGCGCCCTCACCGGCCTCGGGCTCGGCTTCGTGCTGATCCTGAGCATGATCGAGGCCGCCGTCGAGGTGCGCGACACCGGGCAGGCCGACGACCTGCTCGGCTACGTCGGCTTCCAGGACCAGTGGGCCGTCCTGAAGAACGCCGAGAACGACAAGCCGCTGTACGGCGGGCGCTGGATGATGCTCCTCGGCGAGAGCGACGGCACGTACGTCCTGTACGACTGCGATCGGCAGGAGACCTTCCGCCGCCCCATCGAGACCACGAACCTCGCCCACCTCCAGCTCGACCCGGAGCGCGTGGAGGGCTACCGCTGCGGAACCATGATCGAGTAGAGCCGCTTGCGAGTTTAGGAATGAACGTTCTTGACTATTCGTTCCTAAACTGCTTTGCTCTAGCCATGGGACGACCAAGAGGTTTCGACGAGGCCACCGTGGTCCGGTCGGCGGCAGAGCTGTTCTCCACCCGGTCCTACGACGGCATCTCCATGGACGACCTGGTGACCCACCTCGGCGTCCACCGCAACAGCCTGTACAAGACCTTCGGCAGCAAGCGGGGGCTGTACCAGGCGGCCCTGCGCTGGTCCCTGGAGCACCACGTCGCCCCCCTCGTCGACCGCGTCGCGGGCGCCGGCGACCTCGCCGAGGCGCTGCGCGTGGCCGTCGGCGAGCCCGCCGCCGAGGCGGGCCTGAACCTGCTGCTGATGGCCGCGGTCGAACGCGCGCCGGTGGACCCCGAGGTCGCCGACCAGCTGGCCCCCGTGCTGGCCGCCTTCGACCAGGCCGCGAGGGCGGCGGCCGGACGGCACGCCGAGCATGACGGGGGCGGGGGCGGGCGCGGGGGCGGGGGCGAGGACGGCGGTGAGGACGGCGTGGCCCTCGCGCTCACCGCGACGATCCTCGGCCTCCGGCTGCGCGCCAGGGCCGGCGCCTCCGGCGCGAACATCGACCAGGCCGGCGCCGCGCTGGCCCACCGGCTCACCCACCACGTGTAAAGGAGTACCGACATGGCACGGATCAGCATCGACGGCGACAGTCTGGTCGTGGAGATCGAGGGGCTCGACAAGCTCTGGGCGCTCAAGAGCCGGCTGGTCATCCCGCTGGTCAACGTCCGCGGCGCCACCGCCGACCCCGGCATCGTCGGCGACCCCAAGGGCCTGCGCGCTCCCGGCGCGCACATCCCCGGCGTCATAGCCGCCGGCACCTTCCACCGCGACGGGGAGAAGGTCTTCTGGGACGTCCACGACCCGGCCAAGGCCGTGGTCATCGAGCTGGCCGACGAGCGCTACGCCCGGCTCGTGGTCGAGGTCGCCGACCCGCGGGCCACCGTGGCGCTCGTCGAACGGGCCACCACGACCCGGTGAAAGCGTCAGGAATCCTTGACGATTTCCCCGATCGTCAGGGTATCTTGACGGCCATGCCACTGAAGATGGCCGACATCCCCGGCCACGAGGGCTACGCGGCGCCGGTCCTGCCCGACGGCGAGCTCGCCCGATCCGCCGGAGCCTTCACCCGGGCCTTCATCGGCTACCAGGCCGCGTGCTCCTGCGGCTGGGCCGACGGGCGCCGCCACCCGCCCACGCCGGAGGGCGCCAAGCAGGCGGAGGACCGCTGGACCCGGCACGCCGGCCCGCTGCTCCTCGCCGCCCCGCCCAACTGGCTGGTCGTCAAGTCGAACCTGCTGTGCGAGCAGGTCGCCAACCTCACCGGCGAGCGCCCCCTCGCCGCCCTCACCCTGCTGTCGCAGGTGGAGAGCTGGCAGCGGGCCCTGCTCGACCGGGCCGTCGCCGCGGCCCGCGAGGGCGGCGCGTCCTGGTCGGAGATCGGAGACGCGATGGGGATCTCCAAGCAGGCGGCCCACGAACGCTTCAGGGCGCACACGGAGCTCTGACGCCCTCCCACCGGCGGCTGGCCGCCGCCGGCGGGGCTCCACGCGGCACGCGGGCCGGCTCAACGGGACCGGGCGAGCGCGAGGCCGGGGTGGGAGAAGTCCATGTCCTTCATCCGGGCCGCCTTGCCCTAGGTACGCCGGCGGAGCAGCAGCGGGGAGGTGATCGGCAATCCGTTGCCCTGGAGGTGGCCGATGGAGGGCCGCAGCCGCCGCTCCCATGCGGCCAGCGCCCTGGTGACGCCGCCGGGGTGGCGGGCCAGCGGGTCGGCTCCGGCCATCCGTCGTGTCCATTTCAGGTGTCTGGACTGAACGGTCAGGACGCCCCGGCCGGGTCCGGCGACGAGCCGAGCCCGCCCAGTCCGAGCCCGGAGACGGCCCTCTCGGTCCCGCGCTGAGCGTGATCGTGAACGAGCGGGGCCGGCGTCCCGGCAGGTCGGCATCTCGTCGGCGCCGCGCTCCACCCGATCGAGGGCGCCGGGCGGATCGTGCGCTCGCTGCTCAGGTTCGACGGCAGGTAGCGCAACCGGACGCCGGCCCCGGCGGCCGAGCAGGACGGCGTCACCATGTCGGTGTGCGCGTTCGAGGTCGCGGACGACCGGATCACGCGCGTCTGGGCCGTACGCGACCCGAACAAGCTCCGCCCGTGGGCGACGGAGGCTGACCGCGGCCCTGTCATACCTCGCAAGTCATAACACCATAGCAATATAGATCTTAGACAATATAACTCTGCGGCCATAGCGTCGGGGTCGTTCGCGAATCGGACAAGCCGTTCGCGGCATCCGGACAAGAGCGAGGAGGGATCCCATGCTCACCGTGGCCGAGTCCCGGACGACACCCACGGGATGGACGCTGCGAGCCGTCGTCAGCGCGCACGCGGCGGCGATCGCCGGTCAGCCGGTGTTCGCCGGGGTGTATCTGAGCGGCGACTTCGACGGCCTGAGTCTGCACGCGGCCGGCGCGAACGTCGTCACCTCCATCGGATACCTGCAGCTGATCGTCGCGATCGCGGTCTGGGCCCGGCTGCGTCAGGCCTGGCCGTTCCTCGCCACGGCGGCCGTGGTGGCGGCCGAGACCGTGCAGTACTTCGCCGGGCTGGACGGGACGCTGTGGCTGCACCTCCCGCTGGGAGTGATGACCATCGTCGCGGTCGTGGTGCAGTTCATCGACGTGTGGCGGCGGCCCCTCCTGCGCGAGGAGGCCCGGAATGCGTGACGGTCAGGGCATGACCAGGAGGCGGGTGCTGGGCATCGGCGGGGCGCTCGGCCTGATGGCCGCCACCGGGCTGACGAGCGCGGCCGCGCTGGCCCGCCGCCCGGCGGCCACCGGCGCCGAACTGCGCAGCGCCGTACCGCTGCCGCCCCCGTTCCAGGTGCCGCTGCCGATTCCCGCCGTGCTGAAGCCGGTCGGCGCCTCCGGCGGCGCCGACCGCTACGAGATCATCCAGCGTGAGGTGAGCGCGGAGATCCTGCCCGGCGTCAGGACACCGCTGTGGACGTACAACGGGACGTTCCCGGGGCCGACCATCGAGTCGCGCCGCGGCCGGCCGACCACCGTGTCCCACCGCAACGAGCTGCCCGTCCCGACGGTCGTGCACCTGCACGGCGGACGGACCCCGGCGGCCTCCGACGGGTACCCCACCGACCTCGTCCTGCCCGCGGGCTGGCCGGAGCCCCCGCAGCCGGCGCACACCGGAACGGGCGCCTCACAGCCCCACGCCATGGGGCACGGCGGCATGGGCGATTCCCGCGCCATGCCGCACGGCGGACACGGCGGACACGGCGGTCCCGTCGCGGGGGCGGAACCCGGTCCTACTCCCATGCACGGCATGAACGACCCGCGCGCGGTGGTGAGCAGGCTGACGCGCGACTACACGTTCCCGCTGGACCAGCGCCCCACGCTGCTGTGGTACCACGACCACCGGATGGACTTCACGGCGCCCGCGATCTGGCGGGGCCTGGCCGGTCTGCACATCGTCCGCGACGACGCCGAGGACGCCCTCGGCCTGCCCGCCGGGCCGCGCGAGCTGCCCCTCATGATCGCCGACCGGGCGTTCGCCGCCGACGGCAGCCTCGCCTACCCCTCCCTCGACCCCACCCTGCGGCAGCGTCCCGGCGTCCGGGAGCCGTACCTCGCCGGGGTCCTCGGCGACGTCATCCTCGTCAACGGCGCGCCGTGGCCCGTGCACGAGGTGGACGCGGCCCGCTACCGGCTGCGCGTCCTCAACGCCTCCAACGCCCGCCACTACGAACTCGAAGCGGTCACCGACGACGGCCGCCGCCTCGACCTCGTCCAGATCGGCGCCGACCAGGGACTGCTCGCCGCCCCGGTCACGCACCGGCTGCTGCCGATCGCGCCCGCCGAACGCTACGACGTGGTCGTCGACTTCTCCGGCGTCCCGATCGGCAGCCTCGTCAAGGTGGTCAACCGGCTCGGCTCCGGCCGTACCCGGGACGTGATGGCCTTCCGCGTCGCCCGCAAGGCCGCCGACGACAGCCGCATCCCCGGCGCGCTGTCCACCGACCTGCCGGACTGGCGGCGCTCGGAGGCCGTCAGGGTGCGGGAGTTCGCCTTCCGCGCCGGGCAGATGCACGCGGGCCACGGCTGGCTCATCGGCGGCCTGCCGTTCGACCCGGCCCGTACCGACGTCACCGCCCGGCTCGGCGACGTCGAGGTCTGGCGGCTCGTCGCCGACGTGCACCACCCCGTCCACCTGCACCTGGTCGGCTTCCGGGTGCTCTCGCGCAGCGGCAGGCCGCCGCTGCCGCACGACGCGGGACTCAAGGACACCGTCTCACTGCGGCCCGGCGAAGGGGTGGAGATCATCACCCGGTTCGACGGCTACCGCGGCCGCTACCTGTTCCACTGCCACAACGCCGAACACGAGGACATGGGCATGATGGCCAACCTGGAGATCGTCTAGGAGCGCGACCTCGAGTACCGGCATCGGCGAAGGGGAGGCGCGCGCGTCCTACTCCTCGACGAGATCCGCGGGGAGGTGGCAGAGCGTGGCCTGTGGGCCTATGTCGCCGAGGCGTCGCGCTTCAAGCGTGACCGGGACCGGTTGCTGGAGCTGGGGAACTGGCTGGAGGAGGAGTACGGGCCGGTCACCGAGGACGAGCGCGCGGCGGCGAGCAAGGAACTGGACGAGCTCGACGCCGAGCACGAGCGCCGCCGCGCCGGAGGGAAGCGCGAGGAAGAAGAGGCGGCGTGAGCCGGCGAAGCGGTGAGCGCGGGCAGCCGCCGCTGCGGATCTTCGTTCTCGACCGCGAGGCCCTGTCCCTGGCCGTGCGCGGTGACAGGAAGATGATCGCCTGGCTCGACCTCGCTGCCCGAGGCCAGGCCGAAGTGGTGACGTCCCCCATGACGGTGGTCGAGGCGTGCGACGGCAGGATCACCGAGCAACGCTGGGACTGGGTGCTCTCCCGGCTCGACGTCGCCGACATCGGCAAGCACCAGGCCCGCCGGGCCGCCGGCTCCTGACCGAGGCCGGACCGCACGGCCACAAGTACGCGATCGACGCCGTGCTCGCCGTCGTCGCACGACAGCAGAAGGGGCAGGTCACCGTCTTCACCTCGGACGAGGACGACCTGGAGAGGCTGCTCCCGGACTCGATCGTCGTCCAGAAGGTGTGACTTCATCGCCTCATGGCCGGCGTCCAGGTGCCGATTATGGGAGCCAGGGGCACAGCCTCTGGCAGGGGGCGTCTTACCGATTGGGGGGTTCCGCAGGGAGACGTACATGCCCTGTACCTCGGCCCCGCGCATGCTTCCGTCAAGCCACGGGTCAGGCCCAGGGGAGCGCGAGGGGACGGGAGTCCCCTCGCCCGGGGTTCGGGGCGCAGCCCCGATCAGGGCGTCCGAGCGTGAGCGAGGGCCGCGCCCTTGTGGGGGTGTGGGGGGCGCCGGCCGAGCCCCCCACCGGGCGCTGCCTGAGCTCCCACGTCGCGAAGCGACCTCCGAAGGTGATGACCTCGGGGTGAAGGGCCCCGAAAAGTCAGACCCCGAGTGCCGACGGGGCGCCGAGTTCCGCCAGGAAGAGGGCCTCCGCCGTGGCGACCCGGCGCAGCTCCTCCAGGTCCACCCGCTCGTTGGGCGCGTGCACCGCGGCCTCCTCGTCCTCCGCGCCGAACAGCAGGATCTCCGCCGCCGGGTACTGCCGCAGCAGCGTGTTGACCAGCGGGATGGAGCCGCCGGCGCCGACGTCGCGCGGCGGGCGGCCGAAGGCGCGCTCCATGGCCCGGTTGAGGGCCGCGCGGGCCTTGCCGCCGGAGTCGGCCTGGAAGCCGGACCCCACGGTGAAGTCGCCGAACGACACCTGCACGCCCCACGGCGCCACCTGGCGCAGGAACTCGACGACGGCGTTGACCGTGGTCTTCGGGTCGCCGGCCGGCGGGATGCGGACGGTGACGCGGGCCCGCGCGACCGGCTGGACGGCGTTGATGGCCCCGGAGACCGTGGGCACGTCGAGGCCGGTCACGGTGATGGCGTACGACGCCCACAGCCGGTCGGCGAGCGAGCCGGAGCCGACGAGCGAGACGCCGTCGACCACCCCGGCGGTCCGGCGGAACTCCTCCTCCGACGGCCCCTGCCCGAGGAAGGTGCCGCGCGGCAGGCCGGGGACGCGGACGTCGCCGTTGTCGTCGTGCAGCGAGGTGACCATGCGCATGAGCGCGGCGAGCGCGTCCGGGGCGGCGCCGCCGAACTGGCCGCTGTGCACGGGCTCGCGCAGCGTGCGGACCTCCATGGTGAACGCCGCCATGCCGCGCAGCGAGGTGGTGACGGAGGGGTCGCCGACGCGCGGGTTGCCGGTGTCGGCGACCACGATGGCGTCGGCCCGCAGCAGGTCGGGGTTGCGGTCGACGAACGCTTCGAGGCGCTCGCCCGCGTACTCCTCCTGGCCCTCGATGATGACCTTCACGCCGACGGGGAAGCGGCCCTGGAAGGCGCGCAGGGCGAGGATGTGCGAGATGACGCCGGACTTGTCGTCGGCGGTGCCGCGGCCGTAGAGCTGCCCGTCGATCAGCGTGGGCTCGAACGGCGGGGTGCGCCAGGCGGCGGGGTCGCCGGCGGGCTGCACGTCGTAGTGCGCGTACAGCAGCACCGTGGGCGCGCCGGGAGGCGCGGGCGCCTCGCCGTACACGGCGGGGAAGCTGCCCTCGACGGGGATCTGCTGGACGTGCGGCAGCCCGACCGAGCGCAGCAGCTCCTCGGTCATGGCGGCGGCCGCGTAGACGGGCTCCTCGGGGTGCCCGGGGAAGGCGACGGACGGGATGGCGGCGAGCCGCCTGAGCTCGTCGACGCCCTGTGGCATCGCGGCGGCGACGGCTTTCTCTATCTGGTCAGGAGTCACGGGAAGATCCCCCGGGGTTGTTTCGATAGTCAACGTCTCATTGGATCACAGACGCTCCCACAACGCAGGAAACGAGCAGGACCCGCGCGCAAATCTACTGCGGATTTCGTAGCGGTTACATAGCGGTTCTGCGGATCTCGGTTTTCTTGCAGAGTGTCGCGACGCTTTCACTTGGCAATCCGCAGGTGAACATGCACACTGTGGTGAGATCAGACGCAAGGGAAGATAACCATGACGCAGCCGGAAAACGACATCCTCAAGGCCGCGCACGACAACCTGTGGCTGCACTTCACCAGGCATAGCGCCTATCAGCAGGCAGAGATCCCGACGATCGTCCGGGGCGAAGGCTCGTACATCTACGACATCCACGGCAAGCGCTACCTCGACGGGCTGGCTGGACTCTTCGTCGTCCAGGCCGGGCACGGCCGCAGCGAGCTGGCCGAGGCCGCCGCCAAGCAGGCCCAGGAGCTGGCCTTCTTCCCGCTGTGGTCCTACGCCCACCCGAAGGCCGCCGAGCTGGCCGAGCGGCTGGCGGCCATGACGCCCGGCGACCTCAACCGGGTGTTCTTCACCACCGGCGGCGGCGAGGCCGTCGAGACCGCCTGGAAGCTCGCCAAGCAGTACTACAAGCTCACCGGCAAGCCCCTCAAGCACAAGGTCATCAGCCGCCAGATCGCCTACCACGGCACCCCGCAGGGCGCCCTGTCGATCACCGGCATCCCGGCGTTCAAGCAGATGTTCGAGCCGCTCGTCCCCGGCTCCGTCCGCGTGCCGAACACCAACCACTACCGCGCCGACGAGATCACCGGCGTCAAGGGCATGACGCCCGAGGAGTACGGCATCTGGGCGGCCGACCGCGTGGCCCGCGCCATCGAGATGGAGGGCCCCGACACGGTCGCGGCCGTCTTCGCCGAGCCGGTGCAGAACGCGGGCGGCTGCTTCCCGCCCCCGCCCGGCTACTGGCAGCGCCTGCGCGAGATCTGCGACGAGTACGACGTGCTGCTCGTCTCCGACGAGGTCATCTGCGCCTTCGGCCGCCTCGGCACGATGTTCGGCGGCGAGAAGTTCGACTACGTGCCTGACATCATCACCTGCGCCAAGGGCATGACCTCCGGCTACTCGCCGATCGGCGCCATGATCGCCCACGACCGGCTGTTCGAGCCGTTCAAGGACGGCGACAGCATGTTCGCCCACGGCTACACCTTCGGCGGTCACCCCGTCTCGGCGGCCGTGGCGCTGGCCAACCTCGACCTCTTCGAGCGCGAGGACCTGCTCGGCCACGTCACCCGCAACGAACCGCTGTTCCAGGCGACGCTCGACGGCCTGCGCGACCTGCCGATCGTCGGCGACGTGCGCGGCTCCGGCTACTTCTGGGGCATCGAGCTGGTCAAGGACAAGACGACGAAGGAGACGTTCACGGCCGACGAGTCGGAGCGGCTGCTGCGCGGCTTCCTGTCCAAGGCGCTGTTCGACGCGGGCCTCTACTGCCGTGCCGACGACCGGGGCGACCCGGTCATCCAGCTCGCGCCCCCGCTCATCGCGGGGCCGCGGGAGTTCGACGAGATCGGGTCGATCCTCCGGTCCGTCCTCACCGAAGCGTGGTCTCGCCTCTAACACCTCCCCTCCGGCACGGCGCTCGCCGTGCCGGAGCACGTCCCGAAAGGATTCCGCGATGAAGATCGGCGTGCCTGCCGAGGTCAAGAACCATGAATACCGGGTCGCCGCCACGCCCGCCGGCGTCCACGAGCTGGTGCGCAACGGCCACGAGGTGACGGTCCAGCGCGGCGCGGGCCTCGGCTCGCACATCCCGGACGAGGAGTACCTCGCGGCGGGCGCGAAGATGATCGACAGCGCCGACGAGGTGTGGGCCCAGGCCGACATGGTGCTCAAGGTCAAGGAGCCCATCGCCGAGGAGTACCACCGGCTGCGCGAGGGGCTGGTGCTGTTCACGTACCTGCACCTGGCGGCGTCGCGGCCGTGCACCGACGCGCTGCTGTCGGCGGGGACGACCGGCATCGCGTACGAGACCGTCCAGGTCGGCAACGCGCTGCCGCTGCTCGCGCCGATGTCGGAGGTGGCCGGGCGGCTGGCCCCGCAGGTCGGCGCGTACAACCTGATGCGCTTCAACGGCGGGCGCGGCGTCCTGCCGGGCGGCGTGCCCGGCGTGGCCCCCGCCAAGGTCGTCGTCATCGGCGGCGGCGTCTCCGGCCTGAACGCCGCGCAGATCGCCGTCGGCATGGGAGCCGACGTCACCGTGCTCGACACGAACGTCGATCGCCTGCGCTTCATCGACGCCATCTACCAGGGCCGCCTGAAGACCCTGGTGTCCACCTCGTACGCGATCGAGCAGGAGGTGCTGCAGGCCGACCTGGTCATCGGCGCCGTCCTCATCCCCGGCGCCAAGGCGCCGACGCTCGTCTCGAACGACCTGGTCTCGCGCATGAAGCCGGGCTCGGTGCTCGTGGACATCGCCATCGACCAGGGCGGCTGCTTCGAGGACTCCCGCCCGACCACGCACGCCGAGCCGACCTACCGGGTCCACGAGTCGGTGTTCTACTGCGTGGCCAACATGCCGGGCTCGGTGCCCAACACCTCCACCTACGCGCTGACGAACGCCACGCTCCCGTACGCGGTGAAGCTGGCCAACCTCGGCTGGCGCGACGCCCTGGCCAAGGACCCCGCGCTGGCGGCCGGCCTCAACACGCACGACGGGAAGCTCACCAACGCGCCGGTCGCCGAGGCGCTCGGGCTGCTGTGCACGCCGGTGGCCGACGTCCTGGCCGCCTGACCCGTCCGACGGACGCTCAGCGGACCCCGAGGCGGCGCCGCAGGTCGCGGGCGGTCTCCAGGACGTGCTCGACCTCGCCCTGGCTCGGCCAGGGCGAGCTGCCGGGCCGCAGCAGCGTGCCGCGCACCGAGGCGAAGTGCTCGATCGCGCTCGCGTGCAGGCCGCTGTGCTCCACCAGCCACCGCACGACGCCGCTGTGGTCGCGCAGCGGCCGGGTCACCAGGTCCCAGGTGCCGAGCAGCTCCGACAGCTCCGGTACGGCCAGCGGCACGCCGCCCCGGCGGCCGGTCGCGGCGGCGGCCAGCTCGGCCCGCGCGGCCAGCTCCGGCTCGGTGACCCGGTCCCAGCCGGGCGGCGGCGGGTCGGACAGCCACCGCTGCGCCTCGGCGTACTCCCCGGCCGCCGACAGCAGCCCGCCCAGCTCCACGGCCGCGTGGTGGTGCCCGGCCTGCGCCGCCACCCGCAGCCAGTGCCGGCCGGAGGCCAGGTCGCCGTACTCGGCGATGAGCAGCAGCGCGAAACCGTAGGCCGAGCCCGGGTCGCCCGCCGCGGCCGCCCGGCCGAACCAGTGCCCGGCCCCCGCCGGGTCGCCCAGCTCCACGCACACGTACCCGGCCATCCGCTGGTCGGCCGGCCGTCCCGCGTTCGCGGCCCGCTCGTACCAGGCCCGCGCGGTGCGCACGTCGCCGCGCGACAGCGCGATGCCGCCGAGCTTGGAGGCCGCCCCCGGGTGCTCGCTGGTGGCGGCCAGCCGGTAGTACGCCTCGGCGCCCTCGGGGTCGCGGCGCGCCTGGAGGAGCAGCCCCAGGTGGTAGGCGGAGTCGGCGTGGCCGCCCCGGGTGGCGTGCTCCCAGCAGCGCGCGGCCTCGGCCTCGTCGCCCGCCGCGTACGCGAGGAAGCCCAGGTCGTGGGCGGAGGCGTGGTCGCCCTCCGCGGCCGCCCTGCGGTGCCACTGCCGCGCGGCGGGCAGCTCGCCCGCGTCCTCGCAGATCAGCGCCAGCCGGCGGGCCGCGGCCCGGGAGCCGGAGCGGGCCGCCCGCTCGAACCAGGCGCGCGCGGAGGCGAGGTCGCCGCGCTGCTCCAGCAGCAGGGTGGCGAGGTTGACCGCGGCCTCGACGTCGCCGAGCCCGGCCGCCCGCTCGTACCAGGCGACGGCCTCCTCCAGAGTGCCGTGCTTCTCGTGCCAGACGCCCAGGTTGTAGGCGCTGTCGACGTTGCCGGCCGCGGCGGCGCGCTCCCACCAGTGCCGGGCCGCCGTGCGGTCGCCGCGCTGGGCGCAGAGCTTGCCCAGCCGGTGGGCGGCCCGCGGGTCGCCCGCCTGCGCGGCGAGCACCAGCTCCGGCTCGTCGCCGACCCGGGGCGCCGGAACGGCCGGTGCCGCCACCTCACCTTGCCACCACGCCATGCGCACAGGGTGACATGTGACCGAGCCGACGCGGAACGTAATCACCGAGAGGCTAGGAGAAGTTGATGAAGCCGGTGTACATGCCCATCGCGCAGACGTAGCGGAGGGTTCCGCGTGGCTGGGGCGGCAGGCGCACGGTCGCGGGCAGGGGGACGTCGCGGCCGTCGATGGTGACGGTGCGGGTGCAGGCGCCGGGGTCGGCGAGCCTGAAGACGATCTCGACCGGGACGCCCGCCGGGGCGGTGACCAGGCCGGGGCGGTAGCCGTCGCGGGTCGCCCACACCGTGATCGGTCCCTCGGCGGGCCTGTCGCCGCCGGTGACCGCCTCGGCCGGGGAAGCGCCGCCGCCGGGGAGCCAGCCGCCGAGGTTGAGTCCCGAGCCCGCCGTCCACAGGCCGGCGGCCAGGGCCACGACCCCGGCCAGCCGGGCCACGCGGGTGCGCGAGACGCGCCGCAGCACGTACCCCAGCAGGGCGAACGCGGGCGCGCTGCCCGCCACGAACCCCGCCATGACCGCCGCCCCGCCGAGCGCCGAGGCGCTGGTGACCGCGACCATCTCCACGCCGAGCGTCACGCCGCACGGGACGAGCACGGTGGCCGCGCCGAGCGACCCGGCCAGGACGAGCGGGTGCCGCCCGGAGGGCCGGTCGCGTGCCGGTGTCCCCCCGTGCGGGGCGCAGGCGTGGCGCGGGCCGCGCAGCAGCCGTACGGCGAACACGACGACGGCGCACCCCGCGGCCACGAGCAGGGCCGCGCGGACGGGCGGCGGCGGCTGCACGGTCGCGCCGAGCCACCCGAGCAGCGCGCCGAGCACGGTGTGGGCGGCGAACCGGCCCAGCAGGAACCAGCCGATGACGACCCGCGCCGCCACGACCGGTCCGCCATCGCCTGCCCTGCCCGGCCCGGATGAGGATCTGGACGAGGATCGTGATGAAGGCCCGGGTAAGGACTGTGATGAAGGTCCGGGTAAGGGCCCGGGTGAGGGCCCCGGTGAGGAGCGGTCCGACAGGCCCACGAGGAGGCCGCCCTGGACGGCCGTGCAGGACGCGGTGCCGGCGAGAAGGCCCGCGACGAGCCCGGAGACGAGCAGAGCCGCCGCCTGCATCCACGCCCTCCACTCCCGCCGGCGCCCTGACGGCGCTCTACCGGCAACCTAACGTGTTGTCCCGGATGCGGCCAGTGAGAGTTATGTCGCCCCGTTGTCACCGGCCCTGGCCCCGCGGCGGCGGGGGAGGCGCACGGTGAGCAGCTTGGCGCGCGGCGCGACCCGCTCGGCCAGCGCGAACAGCGCCTCCGTGCGCGACCGGTCGGCGTCGAGGTGGGTGAAGAGGTTGACGCCCAGGTAGAACGTGATCGCCGCGTACGCGAGGTCGCGCGGCGGCAGCAGCTTGGCCAGCGGCGACCCGCCGATGACGCGGTCGAGGTTGCGCTCCACGAACGCGATCCACGGCTCCGACCGCGTCACGATCTCCTCGCGCAGCTCGGGCCGGGCGATGCTGGCGCCGACCAGTTCGGAGAACATCGTGATGTGGCCGCCCTCCAGGTCGGCCCGGTAGATCTCGGTGGCGACCGCGACCAGCTCCTCCAGCGTGCGGGCCCCGGACACGGCGGTCTCGTAGGCGGCCATCCGCTGCTCGGAGGAGCGGTCGAGCGCCGCGAGCAGCAGCGGATCGACCCCGCCGAAGTGGTAGAAGACCAGCGCCGAGTTCACGCCGGCGGCCTTGGCGATGGTGCGGGCGCTGGTGCCGGCGTAGCCCTCCGTGCGCAGCGTCTCCGCGGCGGCCTCGATGAGCCGCTCCCGCGTCTCCGCCCCTGCCTGCTTCGTCATCGATCTTCCCTCTTGCCGGTTCCGGGCTCCTCATCATACGGTTTAATCACTCGATTAAACCGATCGCTCAAGGAGTTCGTCATGTCCGTGGAGCCGGATCCCGTTCATCAGCGCAGGTCACGACGGGTGCTGGCCGGGGTGCTGGTGGCGCTGTTCGCCGCGTTGTTCGCCTACCGGGTGCTGCACGCGGGCCATCTGGAGCAGACGGCGGTGTTCTACGTGGGCATCCCCGCCGTCATCGCGATCACGGTGGTGCTCGCCGCGCGGCCGAGGAGCGCGCTCGGCACGACCATGGCCGTGATCACCATCGGGCTGGCGCTCTCCGGGCCGCTGCTGGGCGAGGGCATCGTCTGCCTGGTGTTCGCCGCGCCGCTGTTCTACCTGGTGGGGCTCTTCGTGGGGCTGGGCATCGACTTCGCCCGCAGGAAGGGGCCACGAGCCAACCTGGTGGTGGCGCCGCTGCTGCTCGCCCTGGTCAGCGAGGGCGCCACGGAGGCCACCTCGCTGCCCAGGGACAACGTGGTCACCGCCACCCGTCCCACCGGCGGCGCGGACGTCGAGGCGGCGCTGGCGGTCGCGCCGAGGTTCCCGCGGGTGGAGTCGGCGTTCCTGCGCCTCGGCTTCCCGCGCCCGCTCGCGGCCGAGGGCGCGGGCCTCCAGGTGGGGGCGACCCGGCGGATCACCTTCACGCCGCGCCGCTCGCTCGGCATCGGCGCTCCCCTGGAGCCGCGCTCGATGACGCTGCGGGTCAAGGAGCGCGGGCCGGGCGTGGTGGTGTTCGACGTGGTGGCGGACACGACGCTGGCGCGGTGGCTGGACCTGGAGGAGGCCCGGTTCGCGTGGACCCGCTCGGACCTGACCGTGTCGCTGCGCTACCGGCGCACGTTCGACCCGGCCTGGTACTTCGGCCCGCTCCAGCGCCACGGGCTGGGCGAGGCGGCCGGCTACCTGGCCGAGACGTTCACGCGAGCCGACACGACCGCTGGACGCGCCGGGACGGCCGCCGCGCGTGCCGAGACGGCGTCCACGTCATGAGCGCGGCGCTGGTCAGGGCGGTGGCGCTGATGGGCCCGGTCCTCGCCGTGGCGGCGATCGTCGCCGTGCGGCGGCCGGAGGAGCCGCGGATCGCCGCCGCCCTGCTCGCCACCGGCTGGAACGCGCTCGCCCTCAGCGGCGTCAACGCCCTCGCCCTCCACCTGGGCTGGTGGAGCTTCCACGCGCAGGGCGCCGTGGCGCTGGGCGTGCCGGTCGACCTGCTGCTCGGGTGGGCGGTGCTGTGGGGCGCGGTGCCGGCCCTCGCCGCCCCCGGCGCTCCCGTGCCGCTCACGGCCGCCGCGCTGGCCTGGCTGGACCTGGCGGTGATGCCGCTCGGGCGGCCGGTGCTGGTGCTCGGGCCCGACTGGCTGCTGGGCGAGACGGTCGCCGTCGCCTGCGCGCTGGTGCCGGGCCTGCTGGTCGCCCGCTGGACGTGGACGGGCCGCCGGCTGCGGGCCCGCGCCGCGGCCCAGGTCGTGCTCGCGGCCGGGCTCGGGGTGGGGCTGCCGCTGCTGCTGACGGGGGCGTGGCGGCAGCCCGCCTGGGCGCTCGGCCTGCTGGCCCAGGCCATGGCGGTGCCGGGGCTGCTCGGGCTGGCCGCGGTGCGGGAGTTCGCGGTGTCCGGCGGGGGGACGCCGCTGCCGTACGACCCGCCGCGGCGGCTGGTGACCGGCGGGCCGTACGCGTACGTGCGCAACCCCATGCAGGCCGCCATGACCGGCGGCTACCTCCTGCTGGCCACCCTCGACCCCGTCTTCCTCGGCGCGGCGGCGGTCGCGTTCGCGTACGGCGCGGGCCTGGCCGCCTGGCACGAGGGCGAGCAGCTCGCGGCCCGCCACGGCGCGGAGTGGGAGGCGTACCGCAAGGCGGTGCGGCCCTGGCTGCCCCGCCTCCGGCCGGTCGCACCGCCCCCGGCGGTGATCCATGTGGCGCGGACGTGCGGGCAGTGCGCGCCGGTCGGGCGCTGGCTGGCCCGCCGGGACCCGGTCGCGCTGGAGGTGGCCGCCGCCGAGGACCACCCGCGCGGGCTGCGCCGGATCACCTACGAACGGGCCGACGGCGTCACGGCGGAGGGGGTGCGGGCGCTGGCCGCGGCGCTCACCCACGTCCACCTCGGCTGGGCGCTGCTCGGCTGGCTGGTCACGCTGCCGGGCGTCGCCTGGTTCGCCCAGCTCTGCGTGGACGCCCTGGGCGGCGGCCCCCGCACCCTCACACCGGACGGCGCGCCTCGATGAGCACCCGGCTGGAGTGCGCCACGAACGGCCCCTCGGACTCGATGCGGTCGTGCAGGTCGCGCAGCCGCGCGCGGTGACGCTCGACGGTGAAGCCGGGCACGATCCAGATCACCTTGCGCAGGAAGTAGACCACCGCGCCGACGTCGTGGAACTCCATCCGCAGCCGCTCGGCCCGCAGGTCCACCACGGTGAGCCCGGCCGCCTCGGCCTCGGACCGGGCCGCCTCCGGGGCGCGGGCGGAGCCGTCCAGCGGGCCGAGGAAGAACTCGGCCAGCTCGAACACGCTGCGCGGGCCCACCTTCTGCGACAGGTACGTGCCGCCGGGCCGCAGCACCCGGGCGATCTCCGCCCACCACGTCCGCACCGGATGCCGGCTGCTCACCAGGTCGAAGACGCCCGAGCGGAACGGCAGGCGCGGCTCCTCGTCGTCGGCGACCAGCGCCGCGCCCCGCTCGCGCAGCCGCGCGGCGGCCACCGGGATGTTCGGCGGCCACGACTCGGTGGCGACGGTCACGGGCGCGAGCACCGGCAGCCCGGCCAGCACCTCACCGCCGCCCGTCTGGATGTCGAGGGCCGCCGAGGCCCCGGCCATGCGCCCGGCGAGCAGCCGCGCGTACCCCCAGGAGGGCCGCTCCTCGCTGGCGCGGCCGTCGAGCCAGGAGAAGTCCCAGCCCTCGACCGGCTCCGCCTCGGCCTCCGCCACCAGGTCCTCGAACGTCCGTCGCATGCGGCCAGCCTGCCCGCCCTCGGCCGCCCGCCTCAACCGCTTTTGTCCGGTCCGGTCACACCCAGCCCGGTCTGACCAGGCCCGACTCGTACGCGATGACGACGAGCTGGGCGCGGTCGCGGGCGCCGAGCTTCATCATGGCGCGGCTCACGTGGGTCTTGGCCGTGGCCGGCGACATGAACAGCTTGGCCGCGATCTCGTCGTTCGTCATGCCCGCGCCCACCAGCGTCAGCACCTCGCGCTCGCGCTCCGTGAGCTGCCGCAGCGCCTCGGTGGCCATCGGCTCCTTGGCGCGCGAGGCGTACTCCGCGATGAGGCGGCGCGTCACGCTCGGCGAGAGCAGGGCCTCGCCGGCCGCCACCACGCGGACCGCCTGGATCAGCTCCGCCGGTTCCGTGTCCTTGACGAGGAAGCCGCTGGCGCCGCCGCGCAGCGCCTCGAAGACGTACTCGTCGAGCTCGAACGTCGTCAGGATGATGACGCGCGGCCCCTCCGGCATGCGGCGGGTCGCCGTCAGACCGTCGGTGCCGGGCATGCGGATGTCCATGAGCACCACGTCGGGCTGGTGCTCGGCCGACAGCCGGACGGCCTCCGCGCCGTCGGCGGCCTCGGCCACCACGGTCATGTCGGGCTGGGCGTCCAGCAGCGCGCGGAAGCCGGCGCGCACCAGCGCCTGGTCGTCGGCCAGCAACAGCCTGATCATCACGTGTCCTCGGGGGAGAGCGGAGGGGAGAGCGGGTCGGAGGGCAGGGGGAGTCGGGCGGCGACCCGGAAGCCGGTGCCCCACGGGCCGGCCACCAGTGTGCCGCCCAGGGCGGAGGCGCGCTCGCGCATGCCGGGGATGCCGTTGCCGGTGCCGTGCGCCGACAGCTCCGGGGAAGAGGTCGCGCCGGTGTCGGTGACCGTGACGGCCAGCTCCCGCTCGCCGTACTCCAGCTGGACCGTCACCCGCGCGCCGGGAGCGTGCCGGGCGGCGTTGGTGAGCGACTCCTGCACGATCCGGTACGCGGCCCGCTCCACCTGCGGCGGCAGCGGACGCGTCCCGTCGCGGCGCAGGGTGACGTCCAGGCCGGAGCGCTCGACCAGGTCGTCGAGCCGGTCGAGCCCGGCGGTGGGGAAGCGCGGCGCGCCTTCGCGCAGCACGTTGAGCACGGAGCGCATCTCGCCGAGCACCTCCTTGGAGGCGGTCTTGATGGTGGCCAGCGCGGTGCGGGCCTGGTCGGGGTTGTCGTCGATGAGGTGCAGCGCGGTCGCGGCCTGCACGTGGATGAGCGAGATGTTGTGCGCGAGCACGTCGTGCAGCTCCTGCGCCATGGTCAGGCGCTCCTCGCTGGCCTGCCGCCGCGCCTCCTCCTCGGCCGTGCGCTGCTGCTGGGCGCGCCGCTCGCGCACGATCGCCCACAGCTCCGAGCCCACCATGACGAGCATGATGAACGCGGTGATCGCCAGGTCGTGGAACAGCCCGGGCTGCCCGGTGGTCCCGAAGTGCCCGTAGGCCAGGAACACCACGAGCGTGACCCCGGCGAAGCTCCAGGCCACCGCCCGCCGTCCGACCAGGACCAGGGCGATGAGCGTGATCGTCGGCGCGATGTAGACGGGGCCGAGCGGGTAGTCGAGCCACGTGTACAGGTAGGTGACGAGCAGCGCGACGGCCGCCGAGCCGACCGGGAACCTGCGGTGCACCACCAGGGCCGCCGGCCCCAGCAGCAGCAGCGTGTAGGACAGCGCGTCCAGCGGCTTCCTGACGTGCAGCTGCCCGTACGCCGCGCCCTGCGACGCCACAACTTGGGCCACGGCGACGATGAGCCCAAGGACAGGGGCGTATCGGGACTTCTCTCGCACGTCCCCCACGCTAAGGCAGCCGGACGGCCGGCCGCGTCCGTCCAATGTGGGAGGGGGCCCTACCACGACGGGCGTACCTGGGCCATCGTGGAGGCCATGCGCCGTGTGATCGCTCCCGCAGCGGCAATCCTCGTCACGCTGGCCACCGCCTCGCCGGCGACGGCCGCAGCCGCTCCCTCAGCCCTGCCCACCGCTTCCTCGTCCACCGCCGCCGGCAAGGTGCCCGTCGCCGAGGGGTACGGCGGCGCCGTCGCCACCGTCGACCACGACGCGAGCCGCGCCGCCATCGCCGTGCTCCGGCAGGGCGGCAACGCCGTCGACGCCGCCGTGGCGGCCGGCGCCGTGCTGGGCGTCACCGAGCCGTACTCCGCCGGCCTGGCCGGAGGCGGCTTCATGGTGCTCTACGACGCCAGGCACCGCAAGGTGCACACCATCGACGGCCGCGAGACCGCGCCCAGGGCCATGACCTCCACGTCGTTCGAGGGCATCCCGTTCGAGGAGGGCGTCACCAGCGGCCTGTCGGCGGGCGTGCCCGGCGCGGTCGCCCAGTGGGACCTGGCGCTGCGCCGGTTCGGCACGATCTCGCTCAAGCAGGCGCTCCAGCCGGCGATCGAGGTCGCGTCGCAGGGCTTCACGGTCGACCAGACGTTCTTCGACCAGACCCAGGCGAACCTGGCCAGGTTCAAGGACATCACCTCCACCGCCGCCCTCTACCTGCCGGGCGGCGCGCCGCCGCCCGTCGGCTCCGTCTTCAGGAACCCGCAGCTCGCCGACACCTACCGCGAGCTGGGCAGACGAGGCCCCGGCTGGCTGTACGGCGGGCAGCTCGGCAAGGAGATCGTCGCCACCGTCAAGCAGCCGCTCGTCGCCCCGGGCGCCACCCGCAAGGTCCGCCCCGGCCTGATGGAGCTGTCCGACCTGCGCGCCTACCGGGCGCTGACGCGCGAGCCGACGCGCGTCGACTTCAAGGGCCTGCGCGTGTACGGCATGGCGCCCCCGTCCTCCGGCGGTTCGACCGTGGGCGAGGCGCTCAACATCATCGAGGCGCTGCCGCAGGCCGGCCTGCACGAGTACCTGGAGGCGTCCCGGCTGGCCTTCGCCGACCGCAACGCGTACGTCGGCGACATCCCCGGCGTGCCGCTGAAGGAGCTGCTGTCCGACGGCTTCGCCAAGGAACGCGCCTGCCTCGTCGGCCCGCTCGCGATGACCGAGCCGGCCAAGCCCGGTGAACCGGACGGCGACTACCGCGGCTGCGCCGACCCGGGCGGCTCGTCCACGCCGACCGCCGCCGAGGGGCCGGAGACCACGCACCTGGTGGTGGCCGACCGCTGGGGCAACGTGGTGGCCTACAACCTGACGATCGAGTCCACCGGCGGCAACGGCATCGTCGTGCCGGGCCGGGGCGTGCTGCTCAACAACGAGCTGACCGACTTCACCTTCGGCCCCGCCCCCGGCGACCCCAACCTGCCGGGCCCGGGCAAGCGCCCGCGCTCGTCCATGGCGCCCACGATCGTCTTCCAGGACGGCAGGCCGGTGCTGGCGGTCGGCTCGCCCGGCGGCGCGACGATCATCACGACGGTGCTGCAGATCCTGCTCAACCGGTACGTGTGGGGCATGGGCCTGCCGGAGGCCGTGGCCGCTCCGCGCGCCTCGCAGCGCAACGCCACGCAGACGCAGGCCGAGCCGGCCTTCCTGGAGGTGCACCGGGCAGAGCTGGAGGCGCGCCGGCACAGCTTCGCCAGTGTGGCGGAGATCGGCGCGGCCACGGCGCTGGAGTTCACCGGTCCGGGCCGGGTCCGGGCGGTGGCCGAGCCGGTCAGGCGGGGTGGCGGCAGCGCCCTGGTGGTCAAGCCCGCCGGGTGACTAGCGGATCAGCTCGTACGCGCGGGGGTTCGCCTTCAGGGTGCGCGCCCAGTACTCGAAGCTGAACCCCGGCCACATCGTCCGGTTGACGCCGTGCTCGTCGAGGTACCAGGAGCGGCAGCCGCCCGCGTTCCACACGAGCGGGTCGAGCCGGGCGCGCAGCCGCCGGTTGAAGGCGCGCTGCCGCTCCGGCCGCACGTCGAGGGCCCGCGCGCCGGTCCTCGACAGCAGCCGCAGGCAGTCGAGCACGTACCGGATCTGCGACTCGATCATGAACACGACGGAGTTGTGCCCGAGCCCGGTGTTGGGGCCGAGCAGGAAGAACAGGTTCGGGAAGCCGGCCGTGGTGATGCCGTAGTACGCCTCGACGCCCCCGCGCCAGGCGTCCTGGAGCTCGACGCCGTTCCGGCCGACGATCCGCTGCTCGCGCAGGGCGTCGGCGACCCGGAAGCCGGTGGCGTAGACGACGACGTCGGCCTCGTGCTCGCGGCCCGAGGCGTCCACGACGGCGCGCGGCCGGAGCCCGGCGGCGGGGGAGGCGACCAGCTCGACATTCGGGCGGGTCAGCGCCGGGTAGTAGTCGCTGGAGATGAGCACCCGCTTGCAGCCGATCGTGTAGTCGGGGGTGAGGTGGCGGCGCAGCTCCGGGTCGGGGATCTGCGCCGTGAGGTGCGCGCGGGCGGCCCGCTCGTGCGCGGCCATCAGGCGCGGGTGGACGGTGAAGCCGAGGGCGCGGGCCTCCAGCAGCCAGTACAGGACGTCGCGCAGCGCCCTGGCCGCGCCGGGCAGCCGCAGCGCCCTCCTGGCCAGGGGCGGCAGCGCGAGGTCCGGCTTGGGGTGGATCCACGGGGGAGTGCGCTGGAAGACGGTCAGCCGCGCCACGTGCGGGGCGATGCGCGGGACGAACTGGACGGCCGACGCGCCGGTGCCGATCACCGCGACGCGCCTGCCGGTCAGGTCCACCCCGTGGTCCCAGCGCGAGGAGTGGAACGCCGGGCCCGCGAAGGTCGGCGCGCCGGGGAGGTCGGGGACCGACGGGACATGCAGGGCGCCGACGGCCGAGACGACGGCGCGCGGGCGCAGCACCTCGCCGTCCGCGGTGGTCACCTCCCAGCCCCTCCGGCGCTCGTCGTACTCCAGGGACACCACGCGGGCGCCGTAGCGGATGTGCGGGGTGACGCCGTGGCGGTCGGCGCAGCGGCGCAGGTACGCCCAGATGTCGGGCTGGCTGGAGAACAGCCGGGGCCAGCCGGGTTCGAGCGCGAAGGAATAGGAGTACAGGTGCGACGGCACGTCGCAGGCGCAGCCGGGGTAGGTGTTGTCGCGCCAGGTGCCGCCGAGGTCGCCGGCCTGCTCCAGGACGACGAAGTCGTGGCAGCCGGCCCGCTTGAGCCCGATCCCCATGCCGATGCCGGAGAAACCGGCGCCGACGACCACGATCCCGGGCTCGGCCACGGCTCGTCCTCCTGTCTCCTCCTTCGCAGTGAAACACACGACACCGACTGGTCGGTATGGGAGGGGCCGGACAAACTTTTCGCGGGCGCGCGAAAAGCGCCGATGGCCGTCGTCGTCGACCGGCCGTCGGCGCCGTGCGGGAGACCGCGCGGGTCGGCGCAGGAGGAGTCCTGGCGCGGACCGGGCCTAGCGCAGGACGAGGAAGGCGGCGACGCCGATGACGAGGATGGCCGCGACCACCGCGATGATCGGGACGAGGGGAGACTTCTTGGGCTCCGCGGCGGCCTCCTGGTCGGAGCGCTGCGCGAAGGCGCGGAACTGCTGCGTGGTGCCAGCCGGGTCGATCGGCTGCTGGTGCTGCTCAGACATGCGCAGCAGCCTAGCGGGATCACCTGTGGCATTTTGCGCCTTTTTCGCGATCGGCTTCATGCGATCGGCGGCGGGCTGGGTGCGGGACCGGTCCCGTCGCCGGATAGCGTTGAAGCATGCTGAGGACCGTGCTCTCGCCCCGCATGCTGGGGCTCCACCTGTTGACGGTGGTGGTCCTCGTGGCGTTCATCCTGCTCGGACGCTGGCAGCTCGGGGTGTTCCAGGATTCCGGCAAGCCGCGCGCGGCGGCCGACCCCGCGCCCGTCGCGGTCACCGCGCTCGCCCCGGTGGGGGCGCAGATGGACGGCAGGTCGGTCGGGCGGCGCGTCACCGCGAGCGGCGTCTACGACGCCTCACGCCAGCTCCTCGTCGTCGACCGGCAGCCCGACGTGGACGCGCCCGGCGGCAAGGCCGACCGCGACCGGGGCTTCTGGGTGCTCACCCCGCTCCGCCTCGGCGACGGCACGCTGCTGCCGGTCGTCCGCGGCTGGACGGCCACGCCCGACGCCTCCCGGCTGGCCGTGCCGTCCGGCGAGGTCACCGTCTCCGGCCGGCTGCGGCCCCCGCAGGGCACCGACAGCGTGCAGCGCCGGCCCGAGGAACTGCCCCGGGGCCAGGTGCAGACCGTGTCCACCGGCCAGCTCGTCAACCTGTGGGACGGCGGCCGGATCCGTGACGGCTACGTCGTCGCCCAGCCGCCGTCGGGCGAGCTGACCCAGGTCAAGGTCGCGCCGCCGGTCGTCGGCGGCACCTTCACCTGGCGCAACCTCGCCTACGCCGCCAACTGGTGGATCTTCGCCGGGTTCGCCGTGTTCATGTGGTTCCACTTCGTCCGCGACGCCGTGCGCACGGACCGGGAACACCACAAGCAGTCCCCTGAGATGGTTCTGGAAGGTTGAAACGGTGGAATCGGCTCTGAAGCCCTTCCGGGTGCTCGCCTACTGCGTCGGCGTGATGCTGCTCGTGCTGTGCACGGCCATGGTGCTGAGGTACGGCTTCGGCATCGAGGGCATCTCGAAGTTCGTGGCGCCCGTCCACGGCTTCCTCTACATGGTCTACCTGGTGGCGGTCATGAACCTGGGCATGAAGGCCCGGTGGAGCTGGCCGTACATGCTGGGGATCATGCTGGGCGGCACGGTGCCGTTCCTGTCGTTCTTCGTCGAGCGGCGCGTCACCCAGCGGGTGCACGCGCAGACGGCGGTGGCGGGGGCCTGACCCCCGCCACCGGGCGCGCCTCGCTCGGGATCAGCGGCCGATGCCGCGCCGGCGGGCGCGCTTGAGCCGCTCCCGCTGCGACGGGTCGAGCATCAGGTAGCCGACCACCGGTGCGCCCACGACGCCGAGGACGACCAGCAGGGTGATCCAGCCGGTCCCGAAAATGATCAGGGAGAGCAGGACGGCGGCGCCGGCGCCGATGGCGTACTTCTGGACTGGCGACATCCTCAACATCCTCCGAACGCGGAGCGCGCGCCCCGCCTCTTCCACATTCTGCGTCCCCGGTCCAACGAGTGGGGGCGCCCCGGGGTTCCGAATCGCGATGTATCTCAAAAGGCCGGCCCGCCGGTCCCGGCGGAGCGCTCCAGCGCCAGGCGCCGGAGCGTCCCGGACACCAGCTCGACCGGCGGCGGCCCGGCCGGGTCGAGCATCGCCCGGATCAGCGACCGCAGCGGGTCGGCGCCCGCCGCCGGGGACGTGCCCGGCGGCCGGCCCTCGACCGCGAAGTGCAGCGTGGCCGCCAGCGACCACAGATCGGCCGAGGGACGCAGCTCCGGCTGCGGCAGCCCGAACCCCGTCAGCAGCGCCCGGCCCGTCGGCGTGAGCAGCACGTTGCCCGGATCGACCCGGCCGTGCACGATCCCCAGCGCGTGCGCCGCCGAAAGCCCCTCCAGCACGCACACCCCGGCCCTGGCGGCCTGGGCCGCGGGCAGGGGACCGCGTGAGCCCACCGCGCGCTCCAGCGACGTCCCCGAGACGAACTCCATGACCACCCAGACGGCGCCGTCCCCGGCCACCACGTCGGCGACCGGCACGAGGCAGCCGTGCCGCAGGGCGGCGAGGCGGCGCGCGTCATCGGCGGCCCGCTCCACCAGGCCCGCCGGCGGGCGCAGCTCCCGGACGACGACGTCGCGGTGCCCCGGCTCGTCGAAGGCCAGCCGGACGGCGCCCCCTCCGAGGGGGTTCAGCAGCCGGTAGCGCCCCGCGAGCTTCGTGGTGTGTCCCATGCCCTGATCTCCCCCATCCAGGTGGACGATAGCTCCCCGGCGGCGGCCCCGGCCATCATCCCGGTGAGCCGGGCATGAACACCTCCCGACGGCTGTTCGATCTGCACCGGATGTGCACGTTTCAGTGAGTGCCGTCTGCACCGGGCACTCCTAGGCTTTCGTCCGTGGCAGAGCGGCGACGGGTCCTCCTGGTCGAGGACGACGAGACGATCGCGCGGGCGGTCCGCGACCGCCTGGCGGCCGAGGGCTTCGAGGTGCGCGTGGCGGGGGACGGGGAGGCGGCGCTGGCCGAGTACGGCCGGGCCGAGCCCGACCTGGTGATCCTCGACCGGCTGCTGCCGGGGCTCGACGGGCTGGAGGTGTGCCGCCGGATGCAGGCGGCCCGCCCCGTGCCGGTGCTCATGCTGACCGCGCTCGGCGAGGAGACCGACGTGCTGGTCGGGCTGGGCGTGGGGGCCGACGACTACCTCACCAAGCCGTTCAGCATGCGCGAGCTGGTGGCCCGGATCCACGCGCTGCTGCGCCGGGTCGAGAGAGCCGGCCAGCTCGCGGCCGAGGACACGGTCATCCGCGTCGGCGAGGTCGAGATCGACACGGCGGCGCGCCGGGTGTTCGTGCGCGGCGCCGAGGCGCAGCTCACCAGGACCGAGTTCGACCTGTTGCGGCGGCTGGCCGAGCGGCCGGGGCAGGTCTTCGAGCGCGACCGGCTGCTGTCGGACGTGTGGGGCTTCTCCGAGGCCGCCGCGACCCGGACCGTGGACAGCCACGTGCGGGCGCTGCGCCGCAAGCTCGGCTCCGACGTGGTGCGCACCGTCCACGGCGTCGGCTACGCGCTGGTGCGCCGATGAGGCCGCTGGACTTCCTCGGCCGGATCAAGGTCAAGCTCGGCATCGTGATCGTGCTGGCCGTCGGCACCGCGTTCGTGGTGAACGAGGTCGGCATCAACTCCGGCCTGTCGCGCGAGCTGCGCATCGCCGTGGCCGTGGCGCTCGCGCTCATCATGGTGCAGGTGCTGGCCATGGGCATGACCAGGCCGCTGCGCGAGATGGCCCGCGCCGCCCAGACCGTCGCCAAGGGCCGCTACGACCTGCGCGTGCGCGCCACCTCCCGCGACGAGGTGGGCGAGCTGGCCAGGGCCTTCAACGCCATGGCGGCCGACCTCGGCGAGGTGGACCGGCAGCGCCGCGAGCTGGTCGCCAACGTCAGCCACGAGCTGCGCACGCCCATCACCGCCCTGCGCGCCGTCCTGGAGAACGTCGTGGACGGCGTCTCGGCGGCCGACCCGGGCACCATGAGCACCGCGCTGGCGCAGACCGAGCGGCTCGGGCGGCTGGTGGCCCAGCTCCTCGACCTGTCGCGGCTGGACTCCGGCGCCCGCCACATCGAGGCCGAGCCGGTCGAGCTCGCGCCGCTGCTGGAACAGGCCGTGCGGGAGGCGGAGCTGGCCCGCGAGGACGTCCGGATCGTCGCGCGGGCCCCCGGCGGGCTCGTGGTGCGCGCCGACCCCGACCTGCTGGCCCAGGTGCTGGCCAACCTGCTCGACAACGCCGTACGGCACAGCCCGCCCGGCGGCGTGGTGACCGTCACGGGCACCGCCGAGGGGAACGGGGCGCGGCTCACGGTCGCGGACCAGGGGCCGGGCATCCCGGCGTCGGCCCGGTCGCGGGTGTTCGAGCGGTTCTCGCGCCTGGACGCGGCCCGCGCCGCCGACGCCGGCGGCGCGGGGCTGGGGCTGGCCATCGTCAAGGAGATCGTCGAACTGCACGGGGGCGGCATCCGCATCGGGGACGGTGCCGGATGCCGCATGATCATCGACTTGCCAGGGAGGACAGCGATGGGGGACAGACGGGGCGCCGCGCCGCCGCCGGACCGGGAGGAGCGCCCGGTCCCGGGGGACGCGACCGCGACGGAGGGCGCGGGCCCGGCCTCGGCGAAGAGCGCGGGCCCGGCCTCAGGGAGGAGCGCGGGCCTGGCCTTGGGGGAGGGCGCGCGTCCGGCCTCGGGGGACGGCGCGCGTCCGGCATCCGCGGGCTCGGGCCCGGTGGAGGAGGCGGCCGTCGAGCCGGCGTTCCAGGGGCCGCGGGCGGCGGCCGAGGGGTCGCTGCCGGTGCCGGTCACGGGGGCCGGGACCGGCGCGCCGCGGGCCGTCCACGCCGGGCGGCCTCCGGCGGAGGCGTCCGCGCCCGCACCCGCGCCCGGCGCCGTGTCCGGATCCGGGCTTGGTGCCGGGTCCGGGTCCGGATCCGGGCTTGGTGCCGGGTCCGGGTCCGGGCTTGGTGTCGGGTCCGGGTCGGGGCTTGGTGGCGCGTCCGGGGGCGCCACCGCCGTCCCGTACCCCAACGCGCCCTTCCCCGGGCCGGCGGACGTGCTGCTGCGGCTGATCGTGGGCACCGGCCTCGGCCTGGTCGCCGGGTTCGCGGTCGGCGTGGTCGCGGCGGTGTTCGTCAGCTTCGCCATCGGCGACGCCTTCGGCCTGAGCGCGCTCGTGTTGTGCACGCTGCTGGCCGGGGCGCTGGGCGCGATCAAGGGCGCGTCCCCCCGCCGCCCGCCCGTCCGGCCCTCCGGACCCGGCCAGGCGGGCGGTCAAGCGGGCGGCCAGGCGGGCGGCCAGGCGCCGCCCCCCGTCTACGTGCCCCCGCCCCTCTTCCCCCGCCCGGAGCTGCCCGCGACGCCGCGCTGGCTGCTGCCCGCCGCCGTGGGGGCGGGCGTGTTCGGCGCGGTCGCCCTGCCCGGCGCCCAGGCCGGCCTCGGCGTGGTGCTGGTGGCGCTGGTGCTCGGCGCGGCGGCCCTGCCCGCGACGCTGCGGCGCCTGACGCCGTGGACGGGCGCGTACGCTCTCGTCGCGTACGTCCTGATCTCCATGGCGGCCGTGCGCGACGCCGACTGGCTGGTCGGCGTGCTGCTCGTGGCGGGCGCCGCGCTCGCGGCGCTCGCCGTGTCCGGGGCGGGGCTCGGCTGGATCGGCGCGATCAGGGGCGTGCTGTCGGTGCTGCTGGCGCTGCCCCCCGTGCCGTGGTTCCTGGCCGAGCCGCTGAAGCGGCTCACCGCCCGGCGGCGCATCCTGCCGGTGCTGGCCGGGCTCGGCATCACGGCCGTGCTGGTGGCGGTGTTCGGGGTGCT
This sequence comes from Nonomuraea rhodomycinica, assembly GCF_013363995.1. Classification (GTDB taxonomy): domain Bacteria; phylum Actinomycetota; class Actinomycetes; order Streptosporangiales; family Streptosporangiaceae; genus Nonomuraea; species Nonomuraea rhodomycinica. The sequence goes on from NZ_JABWGO010000002.1 coordinate 609,069, forward strand.
GTTCGCCTCGGCCGACCGCGTGTTCGCCTCGTACGCGCGACGGCTGACCACCACCCCGGACTGGGCCGAGACGCTGCCGCTGCGCCTCTTCGTGTTCGCGGTCGTGGCCGTGCTGCTGGCCGCCGTGGTGCTGGTGGCGCTGCGCCCCGTCAACGACCCGGCCGGGCCCGAGGTCAAGCTGACCGTGAGCCGCAGCGTGTGGCTGCTGCCGCTGACGGCCGTGAACCTGCTGTTCGCCGCGTTCGTCGCCGTGCAGATCACCGCGTTGTTCGGCGGGAACGCGTGGGTGCTGAGGACGGCCGGGCTCACGTACGCCGAGTACGCCAGGGAGGGGTTCTTCCAGCTCGTCGTGGTCAGCGTGTTCGTGCTCGGCATCGTCGCGGTGGCCGCCGGGGTGCTGCGCGTGGGACGGCGCGAGCGCTGGCTGCTGGCCGGCCAGCTCGGGGTGCTGTGCGCGCTGACCCTCGTGGTGCTCGCCTCCGCGCTGCACCGGCTCGCCCTCTACACGGACGCGTACGGGCTGTCGCGGCTGCGGCTGTCGGTGCAGGCGACGCTGTGGTGGCTGGCCGCGGTGTTCGCGCTGGTGCTGCTGGCCGGGGCGGTACGGCTGGCGGGGCGCGGCGCCGCCTGGCTGCCGCGTACGGTCGTGCTGGTCACCGGGGTGGCCCTGGTCGGCTTCGCCGTCGTCAACCCGGACCTGCGCGTGGCGCAGACGCAGGTGGCGGTGCGCGGCGTCGCCAACATGGACTCCGACTACCTGGGCGACCTGGGGGCCGAGGCGGTGCCGGCGCTCGACCGGCTGCCCGAGCCGCAGCGCAGTTGCGTGCTGGCGGACGTGGTGGCGGCCAACGATCTCGGCGCCCCGGACCCGTGGAACGGCTGGAACCTCGCCCGCGCCCAGGCCCGCGCCGTCCTCGCCGAGCACCCGATCCGCCCGGACGCCTCCTGCCCCCGCGCCTCCTCCCGCACGCAGGACTGACCGGGGAGCTGTCCCAGCCCCGGGCCGCGGTACACCTTCGTGTTCGCGCAGGTTGACCGCTTGTCGCCTGTCCCACCGTGTCCCACGGGCGATGCGTGCGACCTCGCCGCGGTGGTCGTATGAGTCCCGCACGGCCAACCCGATGAGAAAGGCAGTGACGGGACATGAACCAGCACGTCAGCGCGAACCCGATCGGCGTCGAGGGCATCGAGCGGCGACCCGGGGGACGCCGGGCGAGGGTCACGCTCAACGGCGTCCTCTGGACGCTTCAGGTGCTGTTCGGCTTCTTCTTCGCCGGCAGCGGCTTCGGCAAGGTGCTGCTGTACGACGGCGCCCTGTACGCGGCGGCGCCCCGGGCCGTGGCCTGGTACGCCGCGGTGCCGCAGCCCCTCATCGTCTTCATCGGGGTCGCCGAGGTGCTCGGCGGCATCGGCCTGGTCCTGCCGGCGATGACGGGCGTCCGGCCGAAGCTGACGCCGCTCGCCGGCGCCGGCCTGACGCTGACGATGATCCTCGCGGCCGGGTTCCACATCGTGCGCGGCGAGTACGACCTGGTGCCCGCGACTGTCCTGCTGGGCGCCGTCGCGGGGGTCGTCGCGGTGGGACGGTGGAGGCTGCGGCCCGTCGCACCGGCGGCCGTCACCACCTCGGGCGTGCTCAGGTCGGCCGCGGTCCTCGGCGCACTGGCGCTGCTGGTCTTCGCCCCGACGTGGTACACGATGACCAACGTCCACTTCTGACCACCCCGCCGCCTCACCAGAGGCCGGCCGAGCCCCCTGCCCCTCCGAAAGCCCCGCGGCGAGGTCGCCCGGATGTTGGCCGAGGCGGCCCTTCCCAGAAGCCGCCGCCCCTTCCCGGAAGGCCCGCGCCAGGTCGGCGGGAAGTCGGCCGAGCCCGTCCTCCTCCAGGAACGGCTGTCCCTTTCCGGAAGGCCCCGCGCCAGGTCGGCGGGAAGTCGGCCGAGCCCGCCCTTCTCCGGGAACCGCTGTCCCTTCCCGGAAGGCCCCGCGCCAGGTCGGCGGGAAGTCGGCCGAGCCCGCCCTTCTCCGGGAACCGCTGTCCCTTCCCGGAAGGCCCGCGCCAGGTCGGCGGGAAGTCAGGCCGAGCCCGCCCTTCTCCGGGAACCGTTGTCCCCTTCCGGAAGGCCCGCGCCAGGTCGGCGGGAAGTCGGCCGAGCAAGAGGGAGGAGAGATCGGGTTTAATCCTTGGGTGGCATTCGATGTGATCATCACCGGCGGCCGGGTGCTCGACGGCACCGGCGCCCCGCCGTACCGGGCCGACGTGGCCGTCACCGGCGACGAGGTGGCGGCCGTGGGGCGGCTGGACGGCGCGGACGCCGCCACCGTGATCGACGCGACCGGCCGGCTCGTCTCGCCCGGGTTCGTCGACTGCCACGCCCACGGCGACGCCACCGTCCTCGACCAGGACGTGCAGCTCGCCGCGCTGCGGCAGGGCGTGACCACGTTCGTGCTCGGCCAGGACGGCCTCTCCTACGCCCCCGGCTCCGCCGGCACGGTCGCCTACGCCGCCCGCTACTTCGCCGCCGTCAACGGCCCCCTGCCCGGCGTCCTGGGGGACGGGCCGCTGAGCGTGGACAGGCTGCTCGGCGCCTACGACCGCGCCACCGCGCTCAACACCGCGTACCTGCTGCCCCACGGCACCATCCGCTACGACGTCATGGGCCCCTCGCCGCAGGCCCCGTCGCGGGAGGAGCTGGCCGCGATGCTCGACCGCGTCGAGCGCGGCCTGTCGGAGGGCGCCGTCGGCCTGTCCAGCGGGCTCGAATACCTGCCCGGCCGCTACGCCGCCGCCGAGGAGCTGGCCGCGCTGTGCGCGCCGCTCGGCGGCCTGCCGTACGTCACCCACATGCGCGCCTACGGCGCCCGGGCCGGGGTCGGCATGGCCGAGGTGAACGAGATCGCCGAGCGCTCCGGCGCGGCCGTCCACGTCTCCCACCTGCACGGGCCCGCCGACGTGCTGCTGCCGCTCGTGGAGGAGGCGCTGGCCGCGGACGTCGACCTGACCTTCGACACCTACCCGTACCTGCGCGGCAGCACGATCCTCGCCATGGTGGTGCTGCCGCCCGACGTGCCCGCCGCCGAGCCCGGCCGGGCCCTGGAGATGCTCGCCTCCGGCGAGCTCGACGCCTGGTGGCCGGGGCTCGCGCAGACCTGGCCGCGGCTGACCGTCTCGCACGCGCCCGGCCTGGAATGGGCCGAGGGGCTCAGCATGGTCGAGGCGGCCGAGCGGGAGGGCGTGGAGCCGGCCGAGTTCTGCCGCAGGCTGCTCGTCGAGACCCGGCTGGAGGCCGGCTGCGTGTCGGCCCGGCCGGACGAGGGGCCCGAGGGCGAGGAGTCGGTCCGGCGGATGCTGCGCCACCCCGCGCAGACCGGCGGCTCCGACGGCATCTACGTGGGCGGCCATCCGCATCCGCGAGGGTTCGGGGCCTTCGCCCGGTTCCTCGGCACGCACGTGCGCGAGCTCGGCGACTGGACGTGGGAGCAGGCCGCCGTCCACCTGGCCGCGCACCCGGCGCGCCGCTTCGGGCTGGCCGGCCGGGGGCTGCTGCGGGCCGGGTTCGCGGCGGACGTGGTGGTGTTCGACCCCGCCACGGTGGCCGACCGCGCCACCTACGACTCGCCCCGTACGCTCGCGACAGGGGTGGACGACGTGCTGGTGTCCGGCGTGCCGGTGCTGGCGGGCGGCGAGCCGACCGGGGCCACGCCCGGCCGGGCGCTGCGTTCGCGCTGACCCCCGCCCCGACGAGCCCGACGAGCATGAGGAACCGGGAAAGAGGAGACGTCGTGCAGGAAGCCATCGGCCGTTCGCTCTTCGACGGCGGCCTGCCGTTCCCCGTGATGGTCGTGCACCGCCAGGCGCTGGAGCACAACATCGCCACCATGGCCGCGTTCGCCCGCGACCACGGCCTGGAGCTGGCCCCGCACGCCAAGACCCACATGTCGCCCGAGATCGCCGCCCTGCAGCTGGAGGCGGGCGCCTGGGGGCTGACCGTGGCGACGACCCGGCAGGCCATGGCGGCGCGTTCGTTCGGCGCGGCGCGGATCGTCGTGGCCAACGAGTTCGTGGACCCGGCGGGCCTGACCTGGGCCGCCGCCGAGCTGGCCCGCGACCCCGGCTTCGAGCTGCTGAGCTTCGCCGACTCCGCTGCCGGCGTGGACATCCTGGCCAAGCACGCCGGGCCCCGGCCGTTCCGGGTGCTGGTGGAGCTGGGCCACCACGGCGGGCGGGCCGGCTGCCGGTCGCTGGAGGAGCTGCTGGAGATCGTCCGGTACGTCCAGGAGAGCCCGGGGGTGGAGCTGGCCGGCGTCGCCGGCTATGAGGGCGGGCTGCCCGGCGCCGGCGAGGTCCGCGCCTACCTGCGGCTCCTCCAGGACGCCGTCGAGCACCTGCGCCTGCGGCAGCCGATCCTGAGCGTCGGCGGCAGCCAGTGGTTCGACGTGATCGGCCGCGAGCTCGCCGCCACCAAGGCCACCGTGGTGCTGCGCAGCGGCGCCTACGTCACCCACGACGACGGCTACTACCGCGAGCGCACGCCGTTCAACCGCGTGGAGGGCGAGCTGCGGCCCGCCCTGGAGGTCTGGGCGCACGTGCTGTCCACCCCCGAGCCGGGGCTGGCCGTCGTGGGCATGGGCAAGCGCGACGCCCCGTACGACGAGGGGCTGCCCGTCCCGAAGCGCGGCGGCGTCACGGTGATGCGGATGCAGGACCAGCACACCATGGTCCAGGCCGACGGGCTGCGCCCCGGTGACCTGCTCGCGTTCGGCATCTCGCACCCGTGCACCGCGTTCGACAAGTGGCGGGCGCTGCCGGTCGTCGACCGCGACTACCGTATCGTCGGCGAGATCACCACTCTGTTCTGAGGAGCACCCATGAAGAAGGAGCTGCGCAGCACCGAGGGCGCCGCGCCCGTCGGCGCCTACTCCCAGGGTCTGGTCGTCGGCGACTTCGTCTACACCTCCGGCGCGGGCCCGTTGCACCCCGAGACCGGCGAGATCGTCGGCGACGACGTGGCGGCCCAGACCCACCAGACGATGCGCAACCTCGGCGCGATCCTGGCCGCCCACGGGCTCGGCTTCGACGACGTGGTCAAGGCCACGGTCCACCTGCAGCACCTCAAGCGCGACTTCGCCGCCTTCAACGAGGTCTACAAGTCCTACTTCACCCAGCCGTACCCCGTGCGGACCACCGTCGGCTCCGACCTGATGAACATCCTCGTGGAGATCGACTTCGTCGCCCACAAGGGCGCCTAGGCGGAACTTCCGGAAACTGTAAGGTCGGCTCGTGGACAGTTCGGTGTACGTCTTCGTCGAGGATCTGCGCGGTGAAGGCGTCGAGCGGGTGCTCGACAGGATCGGCGGCTACGGCGTCACCGGCGTCACCGTCGGCGCGGTGCACCACGCCTGCCGCGACGTCACCCCGCACGGGCTGTCCAGGCTGACCGTCCGCCACGACGCCGCCCACTTCACGCCGCCGCCCGAGCTGTTCGCCGGGCTGCGGCTCAAGCCGCCCACCGGCCACGCCGGCGCCCTGGACGGGCTGGCCGAGGCGTGCGCGCGGCGCGGGCTGAAGCTGCACGGCTGGACGGTGTTCCTGCGCAACGCGACGCTCGGCGTCCGCCACCCCGACGTGACCGTGCGCGACTGCTTCGGCGACCGCGGCTCGCCCACCGACCTGTGCCCGGCCCATCCCGACGTGCGCGACTACGCCGTGGCGCTGGCCCGCTCCGTCGCCCGGCTCGGCGTGGACAGCGTGGTGGCCGAGGCGCTGCACTTCAACCCCCAGCAGGCGGAGCGCTCGTTCGTGCCGCTCGGGCCGATGGACACGTACCTGTTCGGGCTCTGCTTCTGCGACTACTGCATGCGCCGCGCCACCGACCTCGGCGTCAACGCCGAGGCGGCGCGCGAGGAGTGCGCCGGCATCGTCGGGCGCGTCCTCGACGGCGAGCCGCCCGCGCAGGGCGAGGTCACCCGGGCCGCGCTGACCGCCTACGCCGGCCCCGAGGTCGTGGCCTACGCCCGGGCCCGGTCGGAGACCGTGACGACGCTGGTGTCCGAGGTCGCCTCGGCCGTCGCCGCCGAGGGGGCGCGGCTGGTCTTCGTCGACTCCACCGGCGCGGTCAAGGGGTACACCGACGGGCTGCCCACCCCCGGCCTCGCCGCGCACGACGCCTGGCAGCTCGGCGTCGACCTGGTGGCGCTCGGCGACCTCGTGCCGGCGTTCGGGGTGCTCGCCTACGCCCGCGACGCGGCCCGGGTGGCCGACGACGTGGGCGCCTACCTGCGCTCGGTCGGCAAGGACCGCGAGGTGCGGGCGGTGCTGCGGCCCGGTCACCCCGACAGCGACTCCGCCGACCGGCTCGTGGCCAAGGCCCGCGGGGCCAAGGCGGCGGGGGCGGCGGCGGTCGACTTCTACGCGTACGGGCTGGCGCCCCACCCGGTCCTGGACCGCATCCCGGCCGCCCTGGCGGAGGCGCAGTAGCCATCCGCCGCCCCGGGCGTTTGCGAGCGAACCTGTCGGGTCGCGCGTGAGGCGGCGACCCCGTCCGGAGCCCTACCGGCCCGCGTGTGAGGCGGTGACCCCGTCCAGGACCGCCGAGACCGCCTCCTCCGCGAACCCGCCGGTCACCGGCTGCCCCCGGAACACCGCCCGCACCCACACCGCCCCGGCCAGCAGGTCCACGATCAGCATCGGGTCGGCCGCCCCGCCGAGCTCGCCCCGCCGTACCGCCCGCTCGAACACCGCCCGCTCCCGCGCGAACCGGTCGGCGAAGAAGCGCCGCCCGTCCAGCTCCGGATGCCGTACGGCGGCGCCCAGCGCGGCGAGCGCGATGTCGCGCGCCGGAGGCCGCGTCAGCAGGCCCGCCATGGCCTCGACCAGCGCCACCAGGTCGCCGCGCAGGCTGCCCGTGTCGGGCGGCTCGAACCCCAGCACGTCCGCCTCCACCAGCGCCGCCCCGAGCAGCGCCGCCTTCGACGGCCACCAGCGGTAGATCGTCGTCTTGTTCACGCCGGACCGCTCGGCCACGCCCTCGACCGTCAGCCCGTCGTAGCCCCGCTCGGCGACCAGCCGCAGCGTCGCGTCGAAGATCTCCTGCTGCTTCCTGGGCGCCATGCCGTCATTTTCTCCCGGTGAACGCCGTGACCACGCCCATCCCCAGGTAGACCACGCCGCTGACGTACCGCAGGGTGCGGGCCCGGCGGGCCAGCCGGGCGCCGAGCGCGCCGGCCGTCAGCGCGTACACGATGTCCGACAGCAGGCCGAACGCCAGCAGCGTCACCCCGAGCACCACGATCTGCAGCGCCGGCGAGCCCGCGCGCTGGTCCACGAACTGCGGCAGCAGCGCCAGGAAGAACAGCGTGACCTTGGGGTTGAGCACGTTGACCACTACCCCTTCGAGGAACACCTTGGGCAGCGGCTGCGGGCGCAGCGCCCGGCCGGCCGCCTCCTCCTTCGAGGTGAGCGCGCGGACGCCGAGGTAGACCAGGTACGCGACGCCGGCCCACTTCACGATGCCGAACAGCGTCGCCGACTTCGTGATCAAGTACGACAGACCGGCCGCCGCGGCGGCGATGTGCACGAGCGTGCCGGTCTCCACGCCGAACGCGCTGGCCAGGGCCGCGCCCCTGCCCTGGGCGAGGCCGCGGGCGGCGATGTAGAGGTGGTTGGGGCCGGGGATGACCACGAGGGCCAGGCAGGCACCGGCGAAGAACACGTATGTCGACCAACTGATCACGAAATATCAGCGTAGAGATGGCCCTTTTCCGTTATGAAGACCAATGACGGGCGGCAGGAACGGGCCAATGGGTTGTCGGCGGGTCGTGGCATAGTTGCTCCACGTGAAGGGTCTCCTGGTGGGTCGCCGCGCCGAGCTGACGCGGCTCGTCGGCGTGCTGCAGTCCGCCGCGACCGGCACCGCCGGCGTCGCGCTGGTCGGCGGCGACGCGGGCATCGGCAAGACGCGCCTGGTGACCGAGCTGGTGGCCGAGGCGCGCGAGCGCGGCTTCCACGTGCTGTCCGGGCAGTGCGCCGAGCTCGGCGACGCCCTGCCGTACCTCCCGCTCGCCGACGCCCTGCGCGGCGCCGAGCCCGCGGTGCGCGAGGCCGCCGCCGCCCACCCCCTGCTCGGCCAGTTGCTGCCCGGCGTCGAGAGCGCCCCGTCGGCCGGCCTGACGCAGCAGCGGCTGTTCGGGTCGCTGCTGGGGCTGCTGGCCGGCATCCAGCCCGTGCTGTTCGTCATCGAGGACCTGCACTGGGCCGACCGCTCCACCCGCGACCTGCTGGTGTTCCTCAGCCGCATGGTGCAGACCGAGCGGGTCTGCGTGGTCGGCACCTACCGCACCGACGACCTCCACCGGCGCCACCCGCTGCGGTCCGTGCTGGCCGAGCTCAAGCGGCTGCCCACGGTGACGGCGGTCGAGCTCGGGCCGCTCGACACGGGCGCCATGTCCGACTACGTCACCACCATGGGCCGGGTCGACGCGCAGGAGCTCGGCATGATCGTCACCCGCGCCGACGGCAACCCGTTCTACGCCGAGGAGCTCTTCGCCGCCATGTCCGAGGGCGACAGCCTGCCCGATGGCCTGGCCAGTCTGCTCATGTCGCGGGTCGAGGTGCTGTCCGAGCCGGGCCAGAGAGTGCTGCGTGCCGCCGCCGTGGCCGGGCGGCGGGTCGAGGACGAGCTGCTGCGCGAGGTCTCCGGGCTGCCGCTCGCCGACTTCGAGGAGGCCGTGCGCGAGATCGTCTCGCGCGGGCTGCTCCGCGTCGACGGCTACGGCTACGCCTTCCGCCACGCCCTCCTCCAGGAGGCCGTCTACACCGACCTGCTGCCGGGCGAGCGCACCCGGCTGCACACCGCGTTCGCGCGGCTGCTCACCTCGCCCGCCGAGCTGGCCCACCACCACCTGGCCGGCCACGACCTGGCCGGAGCCCTGGCCGCCTCCGCCGAGGCCGGCCGGCTGGCCGAGCGGGTCGGCGCGCCGGCCGAGGCGCACCAGCACTACGACCAGGCCCTGTCCCTCTGGGAACGGGTGCCCGACGCCGAGGCGCTGGCCGGCGAGAGCCGGGTGTCGCTGGCCTTCCGCAGCGCCGTCATGGCCGCCGACAGCGGCGACAACCACCGGGCCGTCGCCCAGCTCCGCGCCCTGCCGCCCACCTCCGAGGTCTGCGAGCGGCTGGCCTACTACCTGTTCGAGATGGACGACCAGGACGGCGCCATCGCCGCGGCCGAGCAGGCCGTCGCCATGGCCCCCGACGACGCCTGCCGGGCCCGCGCCCTGGCCACCCTCGCCCGCACGCTCACCTGGGGCTCCCGCCACGCCGAGAGCCAGGGGCTCGCGCTGCGCGCCATGGAGGTCGCCCGCGCCGCCGGGGCGCGCGACGCGGAGGTCAGCGCGCTGCTCACGCTCGCCCTGCACGCCGAGCTCCAGGGCGACATCGACAAGGCCCACGACCTCGTCACCGTCGCCTCCTCCGAGGGCACCGGCGACCTCGCCATGGACCTGCGCGCCCGCTTCCACCACGCCCGCATCCACTACGAGACCGGCTACCTCGCCTACGCGGCCACGGCCGCCGACGAGGGCATCCGGGTGGCGTCCGAGACGGGCCTCACCTGGAGCACCTACGGCACCGACATGCGGTTCCTGCGCTTCCTCATCCACTACGTCGCGGGGGAGTGGGACCAGGCCGAGACCATGGCCGCCTCCTTCGGCTCCCGGGTCGGCACGGCGCCGGAGGCGACCCTGTCGTCGTTCGCGCTGTTCCTGGAGGTGGCGCGCGGGCTGCCGGCCGTGGAGAGCAGGCTCGGGTGGCTGCGGCCGTTCTGGTCCGACGGGCTCGTCGCGTACATCGCGCGCGGGCTCGCCGCCGAGCACGCGCTCTGGCAGGGCGACCCCGGGCTCGCCCTCACCCACGTACGCGCCCTGCTCGACATGCTCCAGCCCGGCGACCCCGCCGTCCTGCGCATCGCCGCCATCGGCCTGTGGGCGCTCGGCGACCTCGGCGTCGTCGAGGACGCCGACGAGATGGTCGAGCAGGCCCGCTTCGCCGTCACCTCCGGCCCGGTCGGCCAGCGCGGCCCCATGGGCCTGGAGGGGCGCGCGTGGGCGTTGCGCGCCGAGGCCGAGTGGCACCGCGTGCACGGCCGGCTCGACCCGGAGCTGTGGCGGCGGGTGGTGGAGGCGTTCGACTACGGCTTCGTCTACGAGACGGCCCGCGCCCGCTGGCGCCTGGCCGAGGCGCTGCTCGCCGCCGGTGACCGGGACGCCGCCCAGACGGAGTGGGCGCTGGCCCACGAGGCCGCCACCACGCTCGGCGCCGCCCCCCTGTCACGTGCGCTGGCCGACTTCGGCAAGAGGGCCCGCCTCACCGCGGCCAACGGGGCCCGGCCGGCGGCCCCGGAGTCGTTCAACGGCGGGCTGACGGCCCGGGAGCTGGAAGTGCTCGCACTCGTCGCCGAGGGCCTCACGAACAGGGAGATCGCCGAGCGGCTGTTCATCGCCCAGAAGACGGTGAGCGTCCACGTCTCCAACATCCTGGGCAAGCTCGACGTCTCCACCCGCACCCAGGCGGCCGCCACGGCCCGCACCCACGGCCTGCTGAGCTAGCCTCCGGCCCGCGGCCGGCCGACCGACCACAGGCCGGCAGCCCGTACGGCTCGCTGTGTGGGCCGGTTCAGCTCCTGGCCAGGGCCGCGAGGTCGCGCACCACCTGGATCAGCTCGGCGGGGTCGAACGGCTTGGTGAGGTAGGCGTCCACCCCGATGTTCATGCCGCGCCGCTTGTCGTCGTCCTGCGCCCGCGCGGTGATGAGCACCACCTTGATGTGGCTGGTCGCCTCGTCCGCCCGCAACCGCTCAGCCGTCACCCACCCGTCGAGGTACGGCATCATCACGTCCAGCGTGATCACGTCGGGCATGACGTCGTGCACCCGCTCCAGGCAGTCCTGCCCATCGGTGGCGGTCGACACCTCGAACCCCTCCAGGCTCAGGTTGACCGCGATGAGCTGACGGATGACCTCGTCGTCGTCGACGACCAGCACTCTCCCAAGAACCTCACCCACGGCGGCAAAGCTACTCGTAGTGGCGCCGTCACGTGCGGTTTTCCAGCGATGTGTGATCGGAGGTTTATCGTGGTGCGGAGTGGTCCCCGAATACTGGTAGCCTTGTCACACGTTCGGCCCCCTTAGCTCAGGGGATAGAGCACCGGCCTCCGGAGCCGGGTGCGCAGGTTCGAATCCTGCAGGGGGCACACGATCTTGATCAGCGGTTCCGGCCGCTGACCAGGGCGAACGACACAAGAACGGGCGGGCCTTCAGTCTCATGGAGACCCGCCCGTTCTCGTTGGCGCTCACTGCTCGTGGACCAGTTGTGGACCACGAGAGCTCCGTCCAAGCATTGAACGACGAGGCGCCACTTCATCTCCCCGGCGTCCGATCGAGATCGGCGTGAGTCAGCAGGTCAGCCGTATCAACCAGATGCATTGAACAGTCGGCGAGGCCGATCGCCCAAGCGAGGTAAGGCAGAGCGAACAGCCCCTCGTTGCGATCCTCGGTCGCCTCGGAGGGCGACCGCCACATGATCGAGCGGAGTGGTGCGGGGATGCTGCCGTGGTTGCGATCCTCGGTCGCCCCGGAGGGCGACCGCCACACGGCGACACCGACCTGTCGTGGGACACCTGGCCGTTGCGATCCTCGGTCGCCCCGGAGGGCGACCGCCACTCACTGCGGTCAGTACGAGCACGGCCGCGGCCATGAGGTTGCGATCCTCGGTCGCCCCGGAGGGCGACCGCCACCTTGCGGAACCCGGCCGCGAACCCCGACGACTCGGTGTTGCGATCCTCGGTCGCCCCGGAGGGCGACCGCCACCTGCGTCCTAAGCGTCCGGAAGTCAAGCGCTACACGCTGTTGCGATCCTCGGTCGCCCCGGAGGGCGACCGCCACCAGGTATGCCGGGCCAGACGACCCCCTGAACGGAGTTGCGATCCTCGGTCGCCCCGGAGGGCGACCGCCACGCATCTGAGTAGGCAATATGCTCCCTCGACACCGACAGGACGACTTGCGAATTCACGCATTAAGGAACATCGCGGGCGATAACTCCTTGGGAACCTACCGCGTGTCGCGTGAGCACTCCAGGTTCCGAAGCACGGGCACGGCAAGCACAACAAGCGTAAGGCTATGCCGGGAGTGCGCCCGGATCGAGCAGCTCCCTAGGGATCTTGATCATGATTTGTATGCGGACGTAGGTCGTCTGGCTGAGACGGCCACCCTGTCCGAGATAAAGCGATCGATGTTGTTGAGCGCCGATTTGGTGGAACCCCGCGAAAACTGTCGGTGGCATCTCCTAAAGTTCAGCTCTCGCAGGGATCCTCCGATCAAGGGGTGTGCGTGGTCGACCGCTTGTGGGCGCATAGTGCCCGGGACGGCGACAGGCTTCGCCATGGTCTCGCCGACCATTTGCGCGGAACATCGTGGCGCGCAAGCGCCTTCGGCGAGGTCTTCGGCGCGGGCCCGCTCGCTGCTCATTGCGGTCTGTTGCACGATGTAGGGAAAGGCTCCTGCCAGTGGCAGCGCGGCCCGATCAATGCGGAGCGCCTGGGTGGCCGGGTGGGCATCCCGCACAAGCATGCGGGTACTTGGCTGCTGGACCAGCACGGCCTGGGCATCATGTCCGCCGTGGTGTTCGGTCATCACGGAGGGCTGCCGGACGCGACGCGACTCAAGAAGGAGCTGCGCTTCGCGGACACCGATCCGCTGGTCGCCGAGGCAATTCGGCGGGTCGGAGAAGCCGTTCCGGAGATTCATCCATCGGAACCGATCGCACCACCCACCTGGCTGACCGAGGCAGCGGATGCTGACCCTTATGCCTTGGATCTCCTGGTTCGCATGGTCTACAGCACCGTGGTTGATGCGGACTTTTTGGACACCGAGCAGCATTTCGCTGGCGTCGCGCGCCCCTTTCATCCGGTTTCTGCCGCTGATCTGGCTGAGCGTTTCGAGCAGGGACGCCAAAATCTGCTCGAAAACAAACCGAAATCGCCAATTGACGGGTTGCGTCAAGAGGTCTACCGCCAGTGCGTGGAGGCTGCCCAGGGACCGCGGGGTATTTATCGCATTCCGGCGCCCACTGGCTCGGGGAAGACGTTCGCGGCGGGCGGCTTCTCTCTGGAGCACGCTCGGGTGCACGGCATGAAACGCGTCGTCGTTGCCGTGCCGTTCATGTCGATCACGGAGCAGAACGCCTCGGTCTATCGCGATCTCTTGGACGCCGAGGGCGAGCATCCGGTGGTGCTGGAGCACCACAGCGGCATCGATCTGGACGACGGAAGGGCAGGCAGGAGGTGGCAGCGGCTGGCCGCGGAGAACTGGGACGCCCCCTTCGTGGTGACGACCACCATCCGGCTGTTCGAGTCGCTGTTCTCGCACAAGCCCGCGGCGATGCGCCGCATGCACCGACTGGCCGGTTCGGTGATCGTCCTGGACGAGGTGCAGGCGCTGCCGGACCGCTTGTTGAGCCCCATCATGTCCGCCCTGCGCAGCCTCACCCAGTGGTTCGGTGCGACGGTGGTACTGGCCTCAGCCACTCAACCCCCCTTCGAACTGCTCAGTCCCTTGCATGGCACGCGCATCAGGGATGTCATCGTCGACCCGAAACCGCTGTACAAGGCTCTGAGCCGAGTGCGGTACCGGTGGCTCCTGGATCCGAAGCCGACCATGGCGCAGATCGCCGAGCAGGCCGCGGCGGAGCCTCAGGTCCTCGTGGTGGTCAACACCACCAGGGACGCCGCCCGGATGCATGAGCTCGTGGAGGAGCATCGGCCGGCGCTGCACCTGTCCACACGGATGGCAGCCGCGCACCGGCGCGCCGCCTGCTGCGCCTTGCCGGTGCTGATCGGCTCCGGGCTGCTCACCGAGGCCGGTGCTGCCGTGGCCGAGCAGGCGCTGCTGGCAGTGGCGGGGCTGCTGCTGGCGGCCGCCGCGGGCATGTGGTGGCTGCACCGCCGCCGTACAGCACGCGCGGACGCGACGGCCGGGAGTTGCGGCTGCCGTACCGGCGGGGTGGCTGCGGATGCTGAGTGTGCGCCACGTGGGTCCGGCTTTCGCGGCATCCCGGCGTCGAATCGGTCGGCCCAGTCCGGCTTCGGCCGAGCGACCTGACGCCGCAGCACCGCCACCTCATGTCGCAGCACCATGATCTCAGTATTCTTGGACGCTTGGCCACGCCCCAGGAGCACCAGCCAGCCGAACGCCCGGACCATGAGCAGGTAGGGGGGACGGAGAGACGCAAGGAGCTATCTTTCCTGAGCCGCCGTCTCAGGTCGATCCACAGGTCAAGCGCCCTGCGATGACTTCTGAAGCGGTACACGGTTCCCGATGGCGACCTGGATCCACGGTGGGATTCAGGCCGAGCCCGACGACTCCGTCCCCTACCTGGAGCGGCAGGCGAGGCAGACCTTCACGATCGCGCTCACCGCGTTCCTGGACGGCGTCGAGGCCGCTCTGGTCAGGCGCTGAACGTCTTGGAGCCGAGCAGTTCCTCCCGCGACCAGGTGAGCACGCCGGTGCGCAGGTCCTCGATGACCGTGCGCAGCCACCGCTCCTCGGCCGCGGCGACAGCGTGCAGGTATTCGGTCTCGAGCATGACCGCCCGGGGCACATCGTGGGCGGCCAGGTCGGCCTCTAGCTCTGCCCGGGTCTGAGCCACCCGGCCGGCACGTCGTTCGAGCGCCTGGAGCGCCTCCTGCGGGGTGGCCACCGGCAGGTGCGACAGGGCCGCGGGGAACTGCGGGTATTCCTGCTTGGGCTCGGCCAGCATCTCGTCCAGCCACTGGCGGGCGACTTGACGGCCGCGATCGGTGAGCTCGTAGACGGTCCGCTCGGGATAGGACTGGTCGCGGCCTGTCTCCCGGACGGCGATCAGGCCCCCTGCGCACAGGCGGTCGATGGTCCGGTAGAGGCTCGCGCGCTGGCTCACGTTGACGACCTGGTCCTTGCCCCACTGCTTGATCAGGCGCTGCATGCCGTACGGATGCAGCGGCTCGTAGTGGAGCAATGCCAGCACGGTCAGGGCGAGCGGGGTCGGCGAGGTGGTCATGCCGCACATAGTAGCTTTGAATGAACTAGTTGACATAGAACTAGTTTCAGTGAAACTATCTCAATGTCGCACGAAACTGAGGAGCAGGCATGAGCAAGGTCAAGACAGCACTGGTGATCGGCGGCGGCATCGCCGGACCGGTGACGGCATTGGCGCTGGCCAAGGCGGGCATCCAGGCGACCGTCTACGAGGCGCACCCGCAGGCCGCCGACGGGGTCGGCGCCATCCTGAGCCTGGCGCCCAACGGGCTGGACGCGCTGAAGATCATTGAGGCGGACAAGGCGGTCCAGGCCGTCGGTCAGCCCGTCCCCGCTGTGGTGATGGCCGACGGTGGCGGCAAGCAGCTCGCCCAGTTCGGCGGTTTCCCCGGTCTGCCCGCCAGTGTGGCGATGCCGCGCGCGGAGCTGTTCCGAGCGCTGGCCGACCACGCGCTGGCCGGGGGCGTGCCGATCGAGTACGGCAAGCGCCTCGTCGGCGCCGAAGAGACCCCCGACGGAGTGACCGCCACCTTCTCCGACGGCACCACCGCCACCGCCGACGTGCTGATCGGCGCTGACGGCATCCGTTCCACCGTCCGCACCCTGATCGACTCCGACGCTCCCGGCCCCGAATACGGAGGCGTCCTCAGCTTCGGTGGTTTCAGCTCCGGCAGCGGCCTGCGAGCCGAGCAGGGCACCATGTACTTCGCCTTCGGCCGCACCTTCATCGGCTACTGGCAGTACACCGACGGCCGCATCTGCTGGTTCGCCGGCCTCCCCCAGGCCGAGCCCCTCACCTCCGCCGAGGTCCACGGCGTCCCGGCCGCCGACTGGCTGGCGCGACTGCGCGACCTGTACGCCGGTCACGTGCCCGGCGAGACCCTGCTGGCCCACACCGACCCGCAGGACATGATGATCGTCGGCCCGATGGAGCGCATGCCGTCGGTGCCGCACTGGCACCGCGGCCGCATGGTGCTGGTGGGCGATTCGGCCCACGCCCCGTCTTCCAGTTCCGGGCAGGGCGCCTCCCAGGCCATCGAGAGCGCCGTTGAACTGGCCCGCTGCCTGCGTGACCTGCCCACTCCCGCCGCCGCGTTCACCGCATACGAGAACCTGCGCCGGGCCCGGGTGGAAATGATCAGCGGCGGTGCAGCCGCCACGAACAAGGCCAAGTCCGGCCAGGCCGGGGACAAGCCCGCCATGCCCACGCCCGAGCAGATGTTCGGCCCCGTCCACCGCCACCACATCGACTGGCAGGAGACCGTCTCGGGCGAGTGACCCTCATGTGGGCGTGGCGAACACCTGCCACGCCCCTCCACGCTTGGCACGGGCGGCTGTCCGTAAAAGCCGTTGCAGAAGGTCGTGAGTGGGCAGGTCAGGACAGGTCTGCGGCTGTCGTGGTCATGCCGACAGGGCGAGGTTGTGCATGTGGGCGACGGCCTGGACGGCGTGATGGAGACCGGTGCCTCTCTGCCGGCAGTCGCGCAGGATCTTGTAGTTCTTCATGCGGGCGAAGACATGCTCGACGCGGGCGCGGATGCGTCGGTGTTCTGCGTTGTCTTCTTCCTGTACCCGCAGCAAGGGCCTGCCTGCTCGTCGGCGGTGCGGCACGATCAGGCCGGTATTGAAGTAAGCGCCGTCGGCCATCACGCTGACGCCGTCGCAGTGGGCTGCCAGCCCTGAAGCCCGCCAGGCGTGAGCGTCGGCCTTGTTTCCCGCTACCGGTTGGCCGGTCGCCACGACCAGGCGCGTGTCAGGATCGATGATGACCTGCACGTTAGCGGAGAAGCGGTAGTTGCGGCTGGATGCGCCGACAGCGCGGTCGCGTACGGGGATGAGGGTGCCATCCACGATCCACAGCGGGTCAGTGGCATCGGCCGGCCTGGGCGCGGGCTGCAGAGCGAGCAGAGGGCCAAGACGTTGAATGATGCGGCAGACGGTGGCCGGGGAGATTCCGAATAGTGGCGCGAGCTGCCGCATGGTGAGGTTGGTGCGGTAATAGACGGCCACCAGTAGCACCCGATCGGCCAAGGGCAGGCACCATGGCCGGCCACCACCGGGACCGTTGCCGCCCCGCTCACGCACCACCTTCACCAGCCGTTCGAACCGGCCCATCCCCAGGCCGGTGAAGGTCACGCGCCGTTTCCGGCCGCGGACGTGATCTCGTGAGCGCGCCTTCTCGCCGTCACAGCCGCTCGTATCGCCTGGATACGCCGTACCACCACAGTGTCCGTACTGCTCGTGGCAGGAATCGCGGCGGTCGTCTCCTTCCGCCACATGCGCCATCTGGCGCTCCAGCATGGCGAGGATCTGCTGGCTGCGACACCGATCCCCTTGGCGGTGGACGGCACGATCGTGGCCGCGTCGATGTCGTTGCTCCTTGCGAGCCGATATGGCTCACGCGGCGGATTCCTGCCGTGGGCGCTGCTCATTCTCAGCAGTCTGGCCAGCTTGGGCGCCAACATCGCCGTCGCCGAGCCCACGTTGATCGGCCGGGTGATCGCCGGCTGGCCCAGCTTGGCCTTGATCGGCGCGTACGAAGATGCTGATGAGCCAGATCAGGTCCTCTGCCCAGCGTTGCTCACCTCCTGAGGGTGAAGCCGAGGTGGACGAGGATGGCGCCCATAGCGAAGAAGATCAGTCTGCGGAGACTGATCTGGATGGGAATCGAGCCCTACAACGAGCCGCTTGGCGATGGGCGCTGGCGAAGCAGGAGGGTGAGGGGCGGTTGCCGAGCGGTGGCACGATCGGCGCGCAATTCCAGCGGTCGCCGCGTTGGGGGCGTCTGGTCAAAAGGGCCGGGAGGGCTGGTGAGTTCGAAGCGGCGGAGAAGACACATGCCGCCGGCTCAGTTGGCTCTTGCTGGCCACGGCAGGTCTCCTGATGGCGCAGGTGGGGCATTGGGACCGTGCGTCGGCAATGTCTCTCGCTAAAGGTGGCAAGGCCTCGCCGTCTCCACGGCATCGTGGGAAGAGGTCTCCCGCCGCGTTGCGGACGGCAGCCTCGCCAGCTTGCAGCGCGCGGGCGAAGCGTGGCGTGACTGTTGACGGCGGGCCACCACTGAGCCGGATCACGCTGCTCTACGAAGACCACAACCTCTTTTCCTTCCGCGTTGGTCGGTGTCGTGCCGCCGGCATCGCAGCGGGGCCGAGAGAGTTGGACGGGCACGGTCTCGACGAGCACACTGGCGTGATGCCCCTCGTGTACAAGAGCTCGCGCGGCTAGCTGGCTGATCGGCAGTGGTGTTCGGATGCCCTGGCACAGGCCGACTTTCCGCTCACACAGGTCACGGTGGACACCAGCGCAGGCGCGTGGCGCTCGTGTCGGCCGGAAGCCGGAAGCCGGAAGCCACAGATCGTCGTGGTGCCGGGCACCGCCTTCAACGCGGCGGTGGATATGCCGTGGTTGCGGGCGCTGTCGGCGCGCTGGGCGACCACGTGGTGGATCTGCCCGGTCAGCCTGGACTCAGCACCCGCACCGGTCGCGGCGGGCACGCTGGCCTGGTACGGGCGGGTGCTGGGCTTCGTCTCATGTGACGCAGGGAACGCCGTGCACCTCCGGGCATGTGGAGCAGCGGCCGGCGGAGGTGACGCCCCGCCCGCCGTCGTCGCGGCGGACGTAGATGGTGTGCTCGGCGGCCGCGAACGCGATCGAGGACCAACGGGCTCATCGTGGCAGCCGGCCTCCAGGGTCGAGTTCCCGCCATCGTGTGGGTAGCGCCGGATATGTGAGGGAACGGTGGTGTCATGGAGCTGCTCGCCGTTCCGCCACTTGCCGAGTGGCGGGACACCAAAGCAACGTTGCACCGGTTCTGCCAGGTAGTGGGCAAGATTCGGCTTGCTTCGGCGGTTCGGCGCAACCACTGGTGGAACGTACCGTTCCATGTCACCGGGCGGGGGATCACCACCCGTCCGATGGGACAGTCCGACGGCAACCCGATCTTCACGATCGACTTCGACTTCGTCAGCCACCGGCTGGTCGTCACCACGGTGGACGGCCGGGCGGTGTCGTTCGCGCTCTACGGCCAGTCGGTGGCGTCCTTCTACCACAGCACCATGGGAGCCCTGGCGGCCCTTGACGTGCGGGTGGACATGACCGTACCGCGGCCGTTCGACCTGCCCGACTCCGACCGGCCGTTCGCTGACGACACCGAGCACGCCGCCTACGACCCCGTCGCGGTCACCCGCTACTGGCAGGTCCTCAGCCAGGTGAACCTGCTGCTGGAGGAGTTCGCGGCGGACTACTCGGGCAAGGTCAGCCCGGTGCACCACTTCTGGCACACCTTCGACATCGCCTGCACCCGCTTCTCCGACCGCCTGATCGAGCAGCCGCCCGAGGCCGACCCCGTGACGCGGGAAGCCTACTCCCACGAGGTGATCAGCTCGGGCTTCTGGTTCGGCGACGACACCTTTCCCGAGCCGGCCTTCTACTCCTACACCGCTCCCGAGCCCGACGGGCTCGACAGCGAACCCCTGAAACCCGAGGCCGCGCGGTGGATCACGCAACGAGGCAGCCATCTGGCCGTGCTGCGCCACGCTGACGCCCGAGCCGAGCCCGACCCGCGCGCCGCCGTCCTCGCCTTCTACGACAGCGCCTACCGGGCCGGAGCCCGGCGCGCCGGCTGGGACATCGCACGGCTCTCCTGCCCGGGCGGTGTCACTGATCCGCTGTCGAGCGCCGAGAGGTGATGGCCCGTCCACTCCGACGGCCTCGGCATGCTCCGGCCTCAGTTGCCATGCCGTTCGAGCCCGGCGGGGCGCGGCGTGACCACCTGCCAGCCGGCGGGTTCGACGGGATCGCGACGGCTCGGCGAAGTCGTCGGCGGCCGGGTCGAGGGCGATGTCGGCTCCGAAGGCCCGGGCGCGTTCCCGGGCGACGGGCAGCGGGTCGACGGCGATGATCGGGGCGGCCCCGACCAGGCGGGCGATGCGAAGGCTGTGCGTTCCCACTCCGCCCACGCCCCACACGCCCACGGCCTGCGCGGGGCGCACCTCGGCGGTGGCGACGACGGCGGCGTAGGAGGTGGAGACCGCGTCCGGGATGATCGCGGCCTGATCGAACGGCAGCTCGTCGGGGATGGGGACGAGGGTGTCCTCGCGGGCGATGGCGTACCGGGCCCAGCCGCCGTCGTAGTCGATGCCCCGGGTGCGGACCTGGGTGCAGGGGCGGCGGCGCGCGCAGTCCGCGCACTGCCCGCAGCTCTGTCCGGCCTCCAGGGTGACGCGGGTTCCCATGGTCAGGCCTCGCTTGAGGCCGGGGCCGAGGGCGTGGATCACACCGGAGACCTCGTGGCCGATGGTGACGGCGTCGAAGGCTTCGGGATACAGGGGGATGAGGGTTCCGTCGATCAGGTGGAGGTCCGACAGGCACACGCCTGCGGCCTTCACCTCGATGAGGACCTCGCCCGGGCCGGGCACGGGGACGGGGACCTCCTCGACGAGGAACTTGCTGCTGTCCAGGTGGAAGCGTCCGGCGAGCATGGTGTCCAAGGCGATGTTGCTTTCTTGAGCGTTCGAGCTGTGCGCCCGAGACTGTTTCGATTCGGTTCGGGCCGCGGTGGACGGGGATCAGGCGAATACGTCCTGCTGGTAGCGGCCGTCCGCCTCGAGCTGGTGGAGCCACTGCTGGGCGGTTTCGTCGTCGCCGCCGGTACGGACGCGGTGGATGGCGGCGAGTGCTTCTCGTACGGCGGGCGCCATGCGCCGGCCGTCGCCGCAGACGTAGACGTACGCCCCGTCCTGCAGGGCCTGCCACACCGTGTCGGAGGCCGCGGCGATGGCGTCCTGCACGTAGCGGGCCGGGTGGCCGGCCACCGCGGAGAAGGCGGTGTGCACCTGCGCGATCCCTGCCTGTTCCCAGGACTCCATCTCGTCCCGGTAGAGCCAGTCGTGCTCCGGGTGGCGGCAGCCGACGAAGACCTGCGAAAGGCCCACCTTCGTGCCGTTCTCCTGCTGACGGGCGCGTTCCTCCAGGAAGCCGCGCAGTGGCGCGATGCCGGTGCCGGGCCCGATGAGGACGAGCGGTGCGGCGGGATCGGCGGGCGGCGCGAAGGCGGGAGAGGGCACGCGGACGTAGCCGTAGAAGACGTCTCCCGGCTTGAGCCGGCCCAGGTACTGCGAGCACAGGCCGCGGTAGGCGCCGTTGCCCGACAGCGCGGGGCCCTCGACGAGGCCGACGGTCAGCCGGACGTGGCGTGGGTCGGCCAGCGGCGAGGAGGAGATGGAGTAGAAGCGGGGGCGGATGGGCCCCGTCATCTCCAGGAACACCGCCAGCGGCAGTTCGACGGCGGGGAAGCGCTCCAGGAGGTCGAGCAGGGAGACGCGCCTGGCGAGGATCTCCTGCCGGTAGCGCTCGTCGGACTCCTCGGTGTCGGCCGTGCAGGCCTCCAGCTGCGGCTTGGTCCAGGGGCAGCGGGTGTGCCCGGCCAGAAGGCGCATCTGGGCGCGGGTGGCCACGTCCTGCAGTTCCAGGAACTCGGTGAGCAGCAGCCCGGCGGTGACGGGAGTGCCCACGGGCAGGTGCGTCCTGCCGCCGGCGGGCTGGTCGAGCTGGAACACCTGGTCGCGGTCGACGCCGAGCCGCGCCAGCGCGCGCTCGACCAGCGCCGGGTCGTTCTTGGCGAAGACGGCCAGGTGGTTGCCGGTGGCGTAGGTGACGCCCTCGGGCAGTTCGATGACGATGGACCTCGCCGAGGGGCGCGGTGGCTCGACACTGAAGTCCCACAGCCCGGTGGCGTCGCTGACGAGCTCCTCGTTGGCGACCACGGTCAACGGATAGGCGTGGTCGGAGACGATCGCGGGACGCACGTCCGCCTCGGTCAGCAGGCGCACCTCATAGCGGGGCGCGCCGTCATCGGAGGTGCTGGCGGCGTACTCCTCGGCCAGGGTGGCCCACAAGGTGTCCATCCAGCCGGCGGCCATGCCGTCGAAGTCACCGGCGGCGTCCGCCGCGCCGCGCGCGACCACCGGGGTCGCGCCGGCGGCCAGCAGGGCGGCCTCGATCCGCTTGGGGAAGGCCTGGTAGGTGGCCACCCACTGGGTGTTGCCGGCGCCCAGCAACGCGAAGCGCACGCCCGACAAGGAGCCCTCGGGAAGCCCGGCGGCGATCAGGTCGTCGAAACGCTGGGCGTTGTCGGGTGCCTTGCCGTTGTAGCTCGCGGCTACCACCACGAGCAGGCCCTCTGTGGGCAGGTCGTCGCCCAGGTCGTCCAGGCTCACCAACGTGGTGCCGAATCCGGAGCGCTCGCCGCGGTCGGCGACGGTACGCGCCAGGTCCTCGCAACTGCCCAGGCTGGAGCCGTAGGCGACGGTGAGGTTCACCCCGACGCCGCTGACCGCGGCAGCCTGCCGCGCCTGCCCGCTCTGCGGGTCCGAGACGCCGAAGACGGTCCGCTCGCGCTCGTGCCGGGGCCGCACGACGACCTCGAAGTCGCCGGGCTTGCGCGTCAGCGCCTCGCGCACATCCATCCTGTAGTCGGTGACGTCGGAGAACTTGAACTTCTGCAGCACCAGCGCGAGGGCCAGGCGGGCCTCGGTGAGCGCGAACTGCCGGCCGATGCAGGCGCGCCGGCCGTTGCCGAACGGCTTGTAGGCGTGCGGGTGGTGCTGGGCGCGGTTGTCCGGCAGCCACCGGTCGATGTCGAACTCCAGCGGCCGCTCCCACGCTTTGGGGTGGGTGTGCAGCGGGAACATCAGCAGGTTCGTCTTCGTGCCCTGCTTCAGGTGGTAGTGGCCGCCGATGAGCGTGTCCTGCAGCGGCGCCTTCATGATCTGCGGGATGGGAGCCCACAGGCGCAGGGTCTCCTCAAGGACGCGGGGGATGACGTCCAGCTTCGTGATCGTGTCGTAGTCGGGGACCGTGTCGCCCGGCAGCATCCGGTCCACCTCGGCGTAGGCCTGGGCCAGCACCTGCGGGTTGCGCAGCAGCGAGTACGTGGCGAACGACAGCAGGCCGCTGGTGGTCTCGTGACCGGCGATCAGGAAGGTCAGCACCTGGTCGCGGACGTTGTCGTCGGCCAGCGGCCTGCCGGTGTCCGGGTCGACGGCCGCCAGCATCAGGCCGAGCAGGTCGTCCTCGCCGCCGCTCGTTCCCTGACGGCGCTCCTTGATCACGGCCTCGACCAGCTCGCGCATCAACCGGATGTTCTCGCGGTACGTCCTGTCGTCGCTCTTGCGGAGCTTCGTCATCATCGGCAGCTCCTGCGAGCGCCGCATCGACTCCACCAGCGCCTGCAGCAGCGCCGTGAGGAAGGGGTGCAGTTCCTCGTCGCGGAAGGAGTCGAACCGGTGGCCGAACCCCGACAGGGCGATGGTGTCCAGCGTCAGCCGGGTGTAGTCGTCGGTCACGTTGACCAGCTGTCCCTGCTCGCGTTCCCACTTGCCCACGAGGTTCTGGGCGATCTCCAGCATCTGCCCGAAGTAGCGCTTCATGGCCCGCTGGCTGAAGGCGGGCAGGAGGACCCGGTGCGCCATGCCCCAGGCCTCCTCGTCGTCGTGGGCGGTGAACAGGCCCGCGCCGGCGTAGTCCCGGACGTGGCTGAGCGGCGGGAGGATCGGCTTGCCGAAACGGGTCTCGTCGCAGATTTCCGTCACCAGATCGGGGTCGTAGACGAAGACGTTCTCCTGGCCGGCGATGTCCATGCTGAAGATGCCCTCGGGGAACTGCCGGGACAGCTCGCCGAAGTACGCGACCGGGTTGGTGCTGGGGATATGGGGCGTGTGGCCGAGGACCGGAATCCCGCGCGGGGACCGGATGGGACGGAGCCCGGGTGCGGGCTGAGTGGTGGTCAAGGACTGCTCCTTTTCTGACGATTTCGTCAGTTATGGACGCTACCGTCACCTGTGCAATGACCCTCCAAAGCATTGGTGAGGATTTCGTCACTGTTGACGAGTCCCCCTACAGTGGAGCGCGCACCACAGTTCACGGGAGACGGACAGATGACCGACGCGGCACCAACCCGCCTGGACCGGCGTAAGGCGCGCACCCGCGCCGCACTCGTCCGGGCCGCCCAGACCTTCATCGCCGAGGGCAGGACCAACACGGCGATCCTGGACCTCACCCAGGCCGCCGACGTCGGCATGGGCTCCTTCTACAACCACTTCTCCAGCAAGGACGAACTCTTCCGGGCCGCCGTGGAAGACGCCCTCGACCGGCACGGCGCGGCCCTGGACGAGCTGACCCGCGACATGACGGACCCCGCCGAGGTCTTCGCCTGCAGCTTCCGGCTCACCGGACGCCTGCACCGCCGCAGACCCCAGCTCAGCAAGGTCCTGATCAACACCGGCCTGTCCATCGCCACCTCCGAGCACGGCATCGCCCCACGCGTCCGGCGCGACATCCAGGCCGGCATCCGGACCGGCCGCTTCACCGTCGCCGACCCCGAGCTCGCCTTCACCATCGCCGCAGGCACCGCCCTGTGCCTCGGCCAGCTCCTGCACACCCAACCCGACCGCGACGACGCCCAGGCCACCGACCAGATCACCGAAGACCTCCTGCGCACCTTCGGCATCCCCACCGACGAGGCCCATCGGATCTCCCGGCGTCCCCTGCCCGACCTCGACCGGCTTCTCCCCGACGCCATCGCGTAGCGCAGTCCGTCCGTCAGCGCAGGAGATGACGTAGGTCATCGCTTACGTGACTTTCGCCCCTGTCGCGCCTGTGGGCGGCCACGGTGTACTGGACGTGCTCGGCGACCGGCGCCGGTCGCGGAGGCACAGCCGCCGAACGACAGCAGCGACCTGAGGCGAGACTCCATGCCCGATCTCATCGCGCTCCCGTATCCGCACCGCCCACCTGCCGAGCGGGCGCGCCGCCCGGACACGGCGCGCACCGCCCGGGGCAGGGGGTGCGGCGGCGGACGCATGTGGTGGACGGCCGAGGTGCGGGCACAGGTGCACGCGCTGGATCAGGCGGTGTTCGACGCCGTGGCCGACACCCGGACGCCGAGCCTCGACCGGTTGTTCGTCGGCGTGTCCCGATCGGTCGACCACTCACGGTTGTGGCTGCTGACCGCGGCTGTGGTCGCGCTGGGGGGCGGCCCTCGCGGACGGCGGGCGGCGGGCCTCGGCGTGCTGGCCGTCGGGTTGGCCTCGGCGGTCACCAACGCGGGTCTCAAGCCGCTGGCCGGCAGGCGGCGGCCCATCCGGTCGGGCCGCCGTGCGGTGCTGGGGGCGCGCCGGGTCCGCCGGCCGGTGTCGGCGTCGTTCCCGTCGGGGCATACGGCGTCGGCGTTCGCGTTCGCGTCGGCGATGGGCGAGACAGCGCCGTGGACCTGGCTTCCGCTGCACGCCGCAGCGGGAGCGGTCGGCTACGCGCGGGTGCACACCGGGGTGCACTATCCGTCCGACGTCGCGGCCGGCGCCTTGATCGGCGCGCTGTGCGGCTGGACCGTGCGGCGGGTGGCCGCGCGCGTGCCGGCCGGTTCCTGCCCGAGGAGGCGGGCGCCGTGACCACCGGCGCAAGGGTCGTCGTGGTGATGAACCCCGGCTCGGGTGGCGGCAAGGTGGACCGCTTCCGGCTCGTCGAGCGCACCGCTCGCTACGGCGCGGCGGTCCGGACGACCGGCGCCGGTCAGGGGGCGGCAGGGCTCGCCCGGCAGGCCGTCGAGGACGGGGCCGCGGTGCTCGGGGTGGCCGGTGGGGACGGGACGGTGTCGGCCGTCGCGGCCGTGGCCGCGGACGCCGGCCTTCCCCTGGTGGTGATCCCCGCGGGCACCCGCAACCATTTCGCCCGCGATCTCGGCCTCGACCTCGGCGATCCGGCCCGGGCGTTGGAGGCCCTGCGCGACGGTGAGCCGGTCCGGGTCGACCTGGGCGTGGTCAACTCGCACGTCTTCGTCAACAACGTCTCGTTCGGCATCTACGCCGAGGCCCTGCTGGAGCCCGAATACCGGGAGGCGAGGGCGCGCACCCTGGCCGCGATCGCCCCCCGATACCTCGGGGGCCGGCAGTGGGTCGACGCGAGCGTGGACACTCCCGAGGAAAGCGTCGAGCACCCGCAGGTGGTGCTGGTGTCGAACAACGCCTACCACCTCAGCACGCCGCGCTACCTCGGGCGCCGCTTCACGCTCGCCTCCGGGCTGCTCGGCGCGATCGTCTTCAAACGCCCACCGGGGCCGCCACCGCCGGACCTGTTCGCGCGCCTTCGCCGCGACCTGCGACAGCACGCCATCGGGGCCTCGGCCGAGACCGGAGTCGTCGCCTGGGCGGCGGCGCAGGTCCGGCTGGACGGGCCCGCGGGGCGCCTCCCGGCCGGGATCGACGGGGAAGCGGTGGAACTCCACCTGCCGGCGACGTGCGACATCCGGCCGGGCGCCCTGCGGCTCCTGCTGCCGCGCCGACGCCCCGGGGTGCCCCAGATCCGGTGATCTTCCCAGCATCCTTTCCCCGGCGGTGGTTGTTGCCAGGAAAACCGGCGACGGAAAATCGGCTTGTGGCGGGCCGGCCAGGCGCCTGACCGCTCCGGCGGAAGGGCAAGCGAGGACGGAGGGGGTCTGTCCATGCGGATCGTCGTGGACCTGAACCGGTGCCAGGGATACGCGCAGTGCGTGTATCTGGCCCACGAGGTCTTCAAGCTCAACGGCACCGAGGCGCTCACCTACGACCCGAACCCCGACGACGCGCGACGGCTGCAGGTCGAGCGGGCCGCCGCGGCCTGCCCGGTGCAGGCGATCATGATCGACCGCCTGGACGGCGCGGGGCGGGGTGCGCGGTCATGACCCTGTCGGCGACGCTCGCCGAGCTGGTGCGTGACTTCAGGGCCAACGGCCGGATCGTCATCGTCGGCGCCTCCCTGGCGGGGCTGCGGGGCGCCGAGGCCCTGCGCGAGGAGGGCTTCACCGGGTCCTTGACCATCATCGGGGACGAGCCGTACGAGCCCTACGACCGTCCCCCGCTGTCCAAGCAGGTGCTCAAGGGCTGGGTGCCGGCCGACCACACCGCGCTGCCCCGCTTCCGTGAAGTGGAGGCGCAGTGGCGGCTCGGCGTCGCCGCCATCGGGTTGGACCGGGCCACCAAACAGGTACGCCTGGCCGACGGCGAGCAGGTTCCGTACGACCGGTTGCTGATCGCCACGGGAACCCGCGCGCGGCAGTGGCCCGACCCGGCCGAGGCCGCCCTGGAGGGTGTGTTCTCGCTGCGCTCGCGCGATGACGCCGCACGGCTGCAACAGGCGCTGGCCGCACGGCCGTCGCGGGTGCTGGTCATCGGCGGCGGGTTCATCGGCTCGGAGGTGGCCTCCGTTTGCCGGGAACTCGACATCCCGGTGACCCTCACCGAGCGGGGCTCGGCTCCCCTGGTCGGGGCGCTGGGCGGGGTGATCGGCGAGATCGCCGCGCAGATGCAGCGCGACCACGGCGTGGACCTGCGCTGCGGAGTGAGCGTGGCGTCGCTGGAGGGCGACGCCGCCGGACATGTCCGGCGGGCTCGGCTCTCGGACGGGACGACCGTCGAGGCCGACGTGGTGCTCGCCGCGCTGGGGTCGATCCGTAACGTGGAATGGCTGCAGGGCTCCGGGCTGGCGGCCGGCTTCTGGGGGGTCGGCTGCGACGCCGGCGGCCGGGCCTTCGACATCAACGGCGTGGTGACCGACAGCGTCTACGTGGCGGGAGACGTGGCGCGCGCGCCGCACGTGCTGTACGAGTACCAGTTCCTCGCGATGGAGCACTGGGACAACGCCGTCTTCGGCGCCGAGGTGGCGGCCCACAACATGGTCAACCTCGAACCGCACTACCGCCCGCATCTGCTGCTGCCCGGCTTCTGGTCCGGCCAGTTCGGCGTCAACATCAAGTCCGTCGGCGTGCCGCCGTTCGCTGACGAGATCGTCTTCACGCAGGGGTCGGTCAAGGACCGCTGCTTCGCGGCCGCCTACGGCCGCCGGGGCCGCATCGTCGCCGCTGTCACCTTCGATCACGGTAAGTGGCTGGAGTACTACGCGCACCTGATCGAGGAGTCGGCTGCGTTCCCGCCCCCGCCGCCGGGCTGGGACCGGCCGGACGTCATGAAACCGGTGCCCGCCGAGTTCCCGGCGCCGGGTGTCCCGACGGCGATCCCCGACGTCGTCCTGACCGGCCACGACCCGAACGAGCGCAGGGCCGAGTTCCGGCCGCGAGGCCACTGAGAGCAGCGGGAAGGAGCGCAACAGCATGGCCGAGGAGACACCCTGGCAGCAGGCGCTGCGCTACGCCAACCGCGCCGATCCGTACCCCTTCTACGCCGAGCTCCGCAAGACCCCGGTGGCGCGGCAGCCGGACGGCACCTACGTGGTCAGCACCTACCGGGAGATCGTCACGCTGCTCCACGACCCCCGGGTCAGCTCCGACGTCCGGAAGCTGCCGGCCCGCGCCCCGGCCCCGGCCGAGCCGGGGGCCGAGCCGATCACCGAGGCCGTCATCGAACTGGAGCCGAACATCATCACCTGCGACCCGCCCGAGCACGACCACGACCGCCGCACGATGACGCGGCACTTCTTCGGCCCGCCCCACGCCCCGCACCAGATCTCCGACCTGGAGCCCGACATCCGCCGCATCGTCGCCGGCCTGCTGGACGGGATGCGGGGCAAGACCCGGATCGACGTCGTCGACGAGTTCGCCTACCCGCTGCCGGTGACCCTCATCTGCAAGGTCCTGGGCGTGCCGCTGGAGGACGAACCGCGCTTCCACGCCTGGATCGAGACCGCCCTGGACGCCCTGGACTTCGGCCCGGAGGCGGCCTCCGAGGAGATGCGCAGCCGGCTGGCGGGCGCGCGCCGGAGCGTGAAGGAGCTCGCGCAGTTCATGTCCGGGCTGCTCGGCCAGTACGCCGAGCGGCCCGGCCCGGGCATGCTCTCGGCGATGGTGCACGACGGCGGCCCGGACGGGCGAATGTCCGAGGGCGTGCTCGTCAGCAACGCCGTGCTCCTGCTGTTCGCCGGACACGAGACCACGGTCAATCTCATCGCCCACAGCGTGCTCACCCTGCTGCGGCACCCCGAGGCGCTGGAGGAGCTGCGCCGCCGCCCCGACCTGATCGTGCCGGCGGTGGAGGAGCTGCTGCGGTTCGAGTCGTCCGTTCAGTTCTGGCACACCCGCTCCGCCGTCGAGGACATCGACATCGCCGGCACCACCATCCCGGCGGGCGCGCCGATCTTCCTGGTGTACGGCTCGGGCAACCGCGACCCGGAACGGTTCACCGACCCCGACCGTCTCGACCTCGAACGCCCCGACAACGAGCACCTGGGCTTCAGCCAGGGCATCCACTTCTGCTTCGGCGCCCCGCTCGCCCGGCTGGAGGTGCAGGCGGCGGTCGGCGAGTTCGTCCGCCGCGTGGAGAACCCGCGGCTGGTCGTGGACCCGCCGCCGTACCGCCACAACCAGATCTTCCGCGGCCCGCGCCACGTCCTGGTCGACATCGACGGGATCCGCGACTGACCAAGCATGCGCACAAGGATCGCTATGCGGGCTTTTCAACTCGTCGAGTGGCAAGAACCGCCCGAGCTGCGCGAGGTGCCGGTGCCCGAGCCCGGCCCGGGACAGGTCCTGGTGAAGATCGGGGGCGCCGGGGCGTGCCACTCCGACCTGCATATCATGCAGGCGCCCGCGCCACCGGTCGCCGCCAGGCTGCCCTGCACGCTCGGCCATGAGAATGCCGGCTGGGTGGAGGCGCCGGGACCGGGCGTCACCGGGTCCGCGCCCGGTCCCGGCGGCACGATTCCTGATCCCGCTAAAAGGCCTCGATCCCCGCGAGGCCGCGCCGCTCAGCGACGCTGGGCTGACCAGCCACCACGCCGTCAAGCGGTCGCTGCACCTGCTGGGGCCCGGGCTCGACCGCGGTCATGATCGGGGCGGGCGCCCTGGGGCAGAGGGCCATCCAGATTCTGCGAGCGCTCAGCGCGGCGACCACCGTCGTCGCCGTGGACACCGCCGCCGCCAAGCTGGAGATCGCCAGGCCGGCGACCGGCTCGGCCAACCTCTTGCGGCATCCGTACAGCAACCTTGAGCAGGGCGGAAGCGTCGCTGATGCTCGGTGTGGTTTCCGTGGACAGATGTAGGGTTAGCGGTCGGCCCGGTCCTTGTAAGGCTCCGGACGCAGGTGTGAGACCTTGCCGGGGCCTTATGGATATCGCTGCCCAGATGACAAGCCGAGATACTCACGTGCCCACAGCCGGCAGGCGGCCCAATGTGGCGGCACCCGACGCGGCCGCGCCCCCGAGCCGACCAGAAGCCTGACGGTTGTCATCCATCGCCTCGGGGCTGGTTGTGAGGCTCCTCAATAAAACGCCGGTGAAGTTCGGTGGTGAGCTTGTGAATCGTCCGGGTGAGCTCGGTGTTGGTCTTGAGTTCCAGTTCCTGCTCGTTGAAGTCATGATCGGCTTTGGCTTGCTGGAAAGCAGCCTGGCGGTTCTGTCCGATCAGGACGAAGGCAGACAGGAAGATCGCTTCTAGGGACACGATGAGGGTGAGCTTCGGCCAGGGCGCCGCCTCGAAAAAGATCATCCAAGTGGCGAACACCACAGCGTGGATATAGACGAACGGCATCGAGCCGGCGAAGTCAGTGATCTTGTCTGCGAGCCGCAACTGCGCGCTGGCGGCCCGCTGTGCCTGGTTTTCCAGCACGGCGGGGTGGTGCTTCAGCTTGTGGGCGAAAGGGGGTTTCATGAGAACCTCCAAGCTCGGCTGCGGTACGTCGCACCGGGTCGCCCGCAGCGAGGGGTGCCGCGCATGGTGCGGCACCCGGAGGGGGCGACTCACGCCTGCGCGCACCCCGTGACGCGTACTGGTGCCCTCCCAGTCACTATCGCCATCCTGTGCCGCTCGCCCCAGGGCCGAAAGTCCCGGATCGAGGTGGCCGGAATACGTCTAAAAGGGGTCGCGAGCTGCTGTAGACGCAGCTCAGCGGGTGCGGCAGTAGGTGCGGCCACTCTCTGTAAGGTGGCGTGGTCCAGGGTCAGCAGGTAGGCGACGTTGGGCCGAGTCCGCTTCGGCGGTGATGAGCGCGAAGGCCCAATGGTCTAGGCGGTATGGCGGCCCAGGCTGACTAGGGAGATTGCTGGCGGCACTTGACCTGCAGTCCGGCGCTGTAGGGCTTGCTTGATCTCCCCCCCTCTGGCGTCCTCCCATCCTGCCGGACGGCTTGCTCTACGAACAGCGCCAAAGCCAAACCCCATGACCCGGTAGAGCCGGCGCACGAGTACGGATGCGCCGCTTTTCGGCAGGCTGCCGCGAACGACCAGGTAGCCGCGGCCACCACCTGCACCCGTACGGCGGTCCTCCTGGCGCTTGGCGATATCGGGGGACCGCCGCATGGATGCGGCCGGTCAGCTGATGTCGAAAGCACACCGACGCCATCGGGCACGAGAGGCGCGATCCGAAGCTGTAGAACGCTTCCTTGGGGAATACGACATCCGCCCGGATCGGGGAGCATGGCGAAGCCGCGATCGCATCTCGCCTACAAGGACCAAGGTCCTTACTTCCTTACGATCATTAAGAAGACGACTCATCTGGCCAGTCGGCGGTAGCACATCAGGGCCGCGGCGATGGCGACGAAGGAAGCCAAGTGGTCTGCCCGGCGTTCGTGGCGGCGGTGTAAGCGTCGGCAGCCGGCCAGCCAGGAGACGGTCCGCTCCACGACCCAGCGATGGCGGCCTAACCGTTGGCTGGACTCGACCCCTCGGCGAGCGATACGCGGGACGATGCCGCGGCTGCGCAGGAAGGCGCGCGCGTGTGGGTGGTCGTAGCCCTTGTCGCCATGAAGTTCGGTGGGTCGGCGGCGTCGCGGGCCGCGGCGAAACGGATCGGCGGGATGCTCCGTATCAGCGGCTCCAACGTCGCCACTGCGCCTGATCACGGCTGCTCCACCACAACCTCGTTCCCTTCCGCCGCGGTCGGTGTCACCGCATTGGCGGCTCGGCATGGACGTCCCGCCGATGACATCGCCGCGCGTTCCCTCCCAGACTCGGAAGGACTGACATCAGGCATCCCACTGCCTGCGAAAGGGTGGTCTTCCGTTCCACCAATTTATCGACTATCGTCGATGTTCGATGAATGGAGACAGGGGACCTCTGCCGCGCGCCGAGGCCGAGGAATACGCGAGTTGGTTCAAGGCGCTGGCCGACGCCACCCGCATTCAGATCGTGTCCCTGCTGGCCCGGCGGCGCGAGCCGATGAGCGTGGGCGAGATCGTGGCGGTCTCCGGAGTGGGCCAGTCCACGGTGTCGCATCACCTGAAGATCCTCGCCGAGGTGCGGTTCGTCCTGGTGGAGCGGCAAGGCACGTCCAGCCTGTACCGGATCAACGAGGCGTGCGTGAGCTGCTTCCCCACGGCTGCCGACGTGGTGATGGGAAACCCGGCGCCGGCTGCGCCGGCCTGTGAGTGAGAGAGATCCTCATGGCGAACGATGAGACCGTCGGCCGCTACTCCAGCCTGGCTCGGGCTGCCCTGAGTGGTGAGCGCATCGTCGGCTGCGGCTCCGAAGCTCTCGGGGAGGGCTGTTTCGGCGCCGCCGGTTATGACGACACCGAAGGGTTGCCGGAGGGCGCCGTCCGGGCCAGCCTGGGATGCGGTAACCCGCTGGCCGTGGCTGAACTGCGCGCCGGTGAGACGGTGCTCGATCTCGGCTCGGGCGGCGGCATCGACGTGCTGCTGTCGGCCCGCCGCGTCGGCCCGCTCGGCAAGGTGTACGGGCTGGATGCCAGCCTCGACATGCTGGAGCTCGCCCGGCGCCATGCGGATCAGGCGGGCGTGACCAACGTCGAGTTGCTGCATGGCACCATCGAGGCGCTACCGCTGCCCGATCGGTCGGTCGACGTAGTGATCTCCAACTGCGTGATCAATCTGTCCGATGACAAGGCGGCGGTGATCGCAGAGGCGTTCCGGGTGTTGCGGCCGGGTGGCCGGTTCGGGGTGAGTGACGTCGTCACCGACGATGGCGTGGCGGTCGATCCCGGACGGCGGGAGGCGGTCGGGCGGCGCATCGGCTGCATGGCCGGCGCGCTGTCCGTTGCCGGTTATCGCGAGCTGCTCCGTCAAGCCGGCTTCGTCGGCGTCCGGATCACGATGACCGCTGACCACGGGGAGGGCGTGCACTCGGTGATCGTCCAGGCCGTCAAGCCGGCCATCGGGCCGGGTCTGGAGATCCGGCCGATGCGTGACAGCGATGCCGAGCAGGTGCTGGCGATCTACCAGGCGGGGCTGGACAGTGGTCAGGCCAGCTTCGAGACCGTCGCGCCGAGCTGGGAGGGCTTCACCGCGGGCAAGCTGCCGCACCTGCGGTACGTCGCCGCCGACACCGAGACCGGCGAGGTGGTCGGCTGGGTGGCCGCCTCCAGAGTGTCCGCGCGTCCCGTCTATGCCGGAGTCGTCGAGCACAGCGTCTACGTTCATCCCGGCTGCCAGGCGCATGGCATCGGCCGTGCCCTGCTGGCCGCCTTCATCGCCGCCAGCGAGGACGCCGGAGTCTGGACCATCCAGTCCGGGATCTTCCCGGAGAACACCGCCAGTCTCGTTCTGCACCAGGCGCTCGGCTTCCGTGTCGTCGGCACCCGCGAGCGTGTCGGCTGCCACCGCGGCATCTGGCGCGATGTGCTGTTGGTGGAACGGCGCAGTACGGCCATCGCTTCCTGAAGCCTCGCCTGCTCTCGTCGGCCGATGTGGATGACGGCCTGCCCGGAGACGCCGACGCAGGCCATCTGCCGTTCATCGTTCAGTCACTCTGCTGATATCCATGCCTGTCAATATTGATGCTCATGGATGCGTTGAAGGTATCGGAGTGCGGTCCGCCGCTGGCGCGCCGCCCGTTGGGCGAAGGGCAGGCGGTGGGCCTGGCGCGGGCGTTCAAGGCGCTCGGTGATCCGGTGCGGCTGCGGATCGTCTCCATCGTGGCCGGTCACCAGGGCGGCGAGGCGTGCGTGTGCGACATCACCGATGCCTTCGAGCTGGCGCAGCCGACGATCAGCCACCATCTCAAGGTGCTCAAGGACGTCGGCCTGCTGACCAGTGAACGTCGCGCCTCGTGGGTGTATTACCGGGTCGTGCCTGAGCGGCTCGCCGAGCTGTCGGCCCTGCTGGCCGTACCCGCTGAGAACTCCGCCGAGGTGGCCGGATGAGGCGCCGTCTGCTGGCGGAGTTCCTCGGCACCGCGCTGCTGGTGACCGTGGTCGTGGGGTCGGGCATCATGGCCCAGACGTTGTCCCCGCACGACGTGGGCCTGCAGTTGCTGGAGAACTCCACCGCCACCGTGTTCGGGCTGGGGGTCCTCATCGTCGTGCTGGGCCCGGTCTCCGGCGCCCACTTCAACCCGGTGGTGTCACTGGCCGACTGGTGGCAAGGCCGGCAGAGCGGCGTCGGGCTGACGGCGGGCGAACTGGCGAGCTACGTCGTGGCCCAGGTGCTGGGCGGCATCGCCGGGGCGGTGCTGGCCAACGCGATGTTCGACAAGCCCGCGATCACCTGGTCCACCACTGACCGGGCGAGCGCGCACCTGTGGCTCGGCGAGCTCGTCGCGACCGCGGGCCTGGTGCTGGTGATCTTCGCTCTCGCCCGCTCGGGTCGCACGGCGGCAGCCCCGCTGGCGGTGGGTGGGTACATCGGTGCTGCGTACTGGTTCACCTCGTCGACCAGCTTCGCCAACCCGGCGGTCAGCGTCGGCCGGGCATTCTCCGACACCTTCGCCGGCATCGCCCCGGCCTCGCTGCCCGGGTTCATCCTCGCGCAGCTGATCGGTGGGGTGGTGGGCCTGGTGCTGGTGCATGGCCTGTTCGGTCGGCCTGCGGCGGGCACACCTGAGCCGGTCATCCCGCATCCAGACTCACGGTGACCCGCGCGGCTTGTAGACGCGGGCCATCCACGACGAGATCGAGCGCCGCGTCAGTTGCCTGCCCGACAACTCCGCCATCCCCCGCCTGAAGATGAAACCAGCCGGAAGGAACCTGCTCATGAGTGACAAGCCCAGCGTCCTGTTCGTCTGCGTGCACAACGCCGGACGCTCCCAGATGGCCGCCGGCTGGCTCGCCCATCTGGCCGGCGACCGGATCGAGGTCCGCTCCGCCGGCTCCGCGCCCGCCGACCAGATCAATCCCGTCGCCGTCGAGGCCATGCGTGAGGTCGGCATCGACATCACCGCCGCCCAGCCCAAGATCCTCACCTCCGAGGCCGTCCAGGCCAGCGACGTCGTCATCACCATGGGCTGCGGCGACGCCTGCCCGATCTTCCCCGGCAAGCGCTACGAGGACTGGAAACTCGACGACCCGGCCGGGCAGGGCATCGAAGCCGTCCGCCCGATCCGCGACGAGATCCGTGACCGTGTGGAGAAACTCATCTCCGAGCTGGACGCACGATGACACGACTTCGCCGGTGTCCGACCGTGATCCAGCGTGATCATGCCAGCTGCGACACGACGTCTTTGACCGTCTCCCGGGCAGTGCGAGCGGCGCCGATGAGTGTGGCGGAGGCCGGGCCGGTCCAGTCGCCGTAGCCGAGCAGGTGCAGGCGGGGCTCGCCGACGGCGCGGGTGCCCTCCGTGGCGATGAGGCCACCGGGCTCGCGCAGCCGCAGCGGGGCCAGGTGACCGAGGGCCGGGCGGAAGCCGGTGCACCAGATGATCACGTCGCAGGCCAGGCCGGTGCCGTCGGGCCAGGAGACGCCTTCGGGAGTGATCCGGCTGAACATGGGCTCGGCCTTCAGGACGCCGCGGTCGCGGGCCTCGCGGACCGGTGGGACGGCGACGATGTCGCCCAGGTCGCCGATGCCGCCTCCGCCCCGCATGCGGCGGGTGGCCAGGGCGAACAGTGCTCGGCCGTCGATGTCGTCGGGCAGCAGGCGGGGCGGGCGCAGGGTGGCCCAGGTGGTGTCGGCGACGGTGGAGACCTCGGCCAGGATCTGTGCGGCGGAGTTGGCGCCACCGACGATCAGCACGCGTCGGCCGCGGAACGGCTCGGGGCCGCGATAGCCGGCCGTGTGGAGCTGCTCGCCCTGGAAGTCTCGGATGCCTGGGTAGTGCGGGACGTACGGGCGCCACCAGGTGCCGGTGGCGCTGATGACGATCCGGGCCCGCCAGGTGCCGGCGTCGGTCTCGACCGTCAGCCGCTCGTCGCCGCGCCGTACCGCGTGGGCCTTCACGGGCCGGATCACGGGCAGGTCGTAGCGGCGCTCGTAGTCGGTCAGGTAGGCGACGGTGTCGGCGGCGCTCGGGTAGCCGCCGCCGGGCGGGGTGGGCATCATGCGGCCGGGCAGGGAGCTGTACTGGGCGGGGGAGAACAGCCGCAGCGACGGCCAGGCGTGCCGCCAGGCGCCGCCGGGGTGGTCCTGGGCGTCGAGGATGGCGAAGTCGGCTCCGGCCCGGCGCAGGTAGTAGCCGGCGGCCAGGCCGGCCTGGCCGCCACCGATGACCAGGACGTCGACCAGGCGCGTCACGCGGAGACGGGCTCGGCCAGCGGGGTGAACAGGGCGCCGAGCCTGTTCACCGCCTCAGGGATGATCCGGTAGTACACCCAGGTACCGCGCCGCTCCCCGCTGATCAGCCCGGCTGTGCGCAGCACCTTGAGGTGGTGGGAGATGGTGGGTGCGGTCAGGTCGAAGGCGTCGGTCAGGTCGCACACACACGCCTCCCCACCCGCGTGGGAGCCGATCATCGACAGCAGGCGCAGCCGTACCGGGTCGGCGACCGCCTTGAGCATGACCGCCAGGTCGGCCGCGTCGCTCTCCGACAGCGGTTCACGCGCGATCGGGGCGCAGCACTGGATCGTGACCGCGGTCATCCAACCCTCCCTGATTCGAAATTCATCGAAATTATAGGCGATGGTAGGCCAGCAGGGCGAACGCGGCGATCGCGCACACCAGCGCGACGGCGCCCATCACCCAGCCGTACCCGGCGGCCTGGGCCAGAGCGGTCGCGCCGAGCGGCGCCAGCGCCTTGTCGGCGACGGAGAACATGGCGATGCGGCCGGACAGGCTGGCGTAGGCGGTGGTGCCGTAGCGTTCGGCCAGCAGATGGGGCAGCGTGATGGTGCCGACGCCGAAGCCGATCCCGAACAGCAGCACGCAGGCGATCGCGCCGGGCGCGGTGGTGCCGGCCAGGGGGAGCAGCAGCGCGCCCAGCCCCTGGAGAGTGAAGATCGTGGCGGCGACGGGGGCGGCCGGCCAGCGATGTCGCAGGCCGGTGGAGACCAGCCGGCCGGTGACCGACAGCACGCCCAGCAGTCCGGCGACGGTCGCGGCGAACACCGGCGGGTGACCGAGACGGACGAGGTAGGTCACCAGCAGCACGGCGATCGTGGCCACCGCGCCGCCGTGCGCGGTGAACGCGGCGGCCAGCAGCCAGAACGGCCGAGCCCGCACCGCTGCCCTGACCAGGGCCGCCCGCCGGGTGGACTCGGCCGGAGCGGTGGCGGTGCGGGGTCGTCCGCGCAGCACGAGGGCGTGCAGGGGGATGGCCGTCACGCCGTACAGGCCGGCCAGCACGAGCAGTGCCCGGCGCCAGCCGTACTCCTCGGTCAGCAGCCCGGCCAGCGGCAGGAAGACCGATGAGGCGAATCCGGCCACGACCGTCAGCGCCAGCAGCGCGTTGGCCCGCCCCCGCTCGTCCCCGTCGAACCAGGAGATGACGACGGCGAAGGCCGGCTCGTACAGCACCATGGCCGAGGCCGCGCCGATGGCCACGAACACCCCGTACAGCTGAGGCAGGCTGGTGACCTGGGACCAGCCGAGGACGGCGAGCGTGGCCAGCACCGAACCGGCGCTCATCAGCGCCCGCCCGCCGTGGTGGTCGAGCCGGCGACCGACCAGCGGCGCGCACAACGCGGTGGTCAGCACGGCCAGGGTGAGCGCGGCGGCCACCTGGGTACCGCTCGCGCGCAGATCGCGCGTCATGGGGGTGAGGAAGACGGAGAAGGCGTAGTAGAGCACGCCGTAGCCGATGGTCTGGGTGATGGCCAGCGCGGCCACGATCCGCCGGCCGCGGCGGAATCGATTGGCGCGCCGCAGGCCGCCACCCTGGGGGGTGGCGGCCTGGCTGCGGGAGGAGATCACGCTCACGCGCTTCAGCCGCAGCAGCCGCCGCCATCGGAGGCGGACACCTCCACCAGCGGCAACGGCGTGGACAGCAGGCCGCCGCTGATGCCGGTGGCCAGGCCGACCCGCTGTTCCTGCGCCTCGGCGAGGTTCGAGGAGCACACGCCGGTCTCGGGCAGCTCCAGTTGCACGTCGCGGGCCGCCTCCCAGTCGCCGGCGAGCGCGGCCACGACCGAGCGGACCTGCTCGTAGCCGGTGGCCATGAGGAAGGTCGGCGCGCGGCCGTAGCTCTTGACGCCGACGGCGTAGTAGCCGGCCTCGGGGTGGGCGAGCTCGTCGACGCCGTGGGCGGGCACGGTGCCGCACGAGTGGGCGTTCGGGTCGATCAACGGGGCGAGGGCCCGGGTGGAGCCGAGGACGGGGTCCAGGTCCAGGCGCAGTTCGGAGGCGATGGAGTGGTCGGGGCGGTAGCCGGTCGCGCTGACGATGGCGTCGACGGCCACGGCCTGCTCGGCTCCGGACGGGTCGCGGCTGATCACCGTTACCTGCTGGCCGTCGGTCGTGATGGAGTGAGTGAAGAAGCCGGTCAGCAGGGTGATGCGGCCGGACTCGACGTGCGCGCGCAGGCGGGTGCCGAGCGCGCCGCGCGCCGGGAGCGCGTCGGCCGCGCCGCCGCCGTAGGTCCGGGCGGCGCCGCCGGCTCGGATGGCCCAGATGATCCGCGTGTCCTCCAGCTGAGCCAGGGCCAGCAGCGTGGTGGCCGCCGAGTGACCCGCGCCGACGACCAGGACATGCTTGCCCGCATAACGCTCGCGGTCGGAGCCCAGCACGTCGGGGAGGGCGTGGTCGACGAAGACGGTGTCCTCGCCGTGGGCGGGTATGCCGCCGGCGCCGAGCACGTTGGGTGTGTTGTAGGTGCCGGAGGCGTCGATGATCGCGCGGGCCCGCATTTCCTCGCCGCTGTCCAGGCGGACCAGGAAGGGGGTGTCTTCGCGGCCGTGCGTTCGCACCCTGTCGTATCCGAGCCGGCTGATGGCGCTCACCTTGGCGCCGGTACGTACGCGATCGCCCAGGAGCTTGGCCAGCGGAGCGAGGTAGTCGTCGATCAGCTCGGCGCCGGTGGGCAGCCAGTCGGGATCGGGCGCCGTCCAGCCGTCGGCTTCCAGCAGCCGGCGGGCGGCGGCGTCGATGTTGAACTTCCAGGGGCTGAACACACGCACGTGGCCCCACTGCGCGACCGAGGCGCCCACCTGCTCGCCCGCCTCCAGAACGACGAAGTCCAGGTCGCGCTCGGCCAGGTGTGCGGCGGCGGCCAGTCCGACGGGACCTGCCCCGATCACCACGACGGGGAGGTCGCCGAGCCGAGGGGCAAGGTCACGCGGCTGGGGGGCAGCCCCGACCTGCGGTGCGGGCTGCTCCACGGAAACGGCCGCGGGGCCACAACATCCACCACTCATGATCTTCCTCCTGGATCGGACCGGCCAGTGGGTGGCGCTTGATTTGAAGTAGGTCTAAGTAGCTCGGAGTGTGGCACCCTGATTAGAGGGATGTCAAATTAGGTATGGATCGAATCAGAGGGTGCATCCATCTCGCCGACGCGACGTCTGCCTAGGTGAGTACGTCGTTTCGCAACGGAGGATCAGCCATGTCTGCCACAGAGAACGCCCCCGAGGCCGCCGCGGCCTGCTGCTCGGCCACCGCCCTCACAACCTGCTGCGCACCGGAGGAGAAGGGCGACTGCTGCGGCGCCCAGAGCTCCGCGGAGGCCGCGCCCGACACCTGCGCCTGCCGGTGACACCAACGCCCCGGGCCGGCCAGCGCCGGCCCGGGCCGCATGACAGGAGTCGTTCATGGGCACCACATCGTCGGCCGGCGACACCGCGGCAGCCGTCGCCCAGATGCGCGCCCGGTTGGTCGCCTTCGTCGCCCGGCGAATCGACCGGCACGACGACGCCGAGGACGTCGTGCAGGAGGTCCTGCTGCGCATCAGCCGCAGCGCGGGGACGCTGCGTGACAGCGAACGCCTCGACGCGTGGGCCTACCGGATCGCCCGGAACGCGATCATCGACCATCAGCGGGCGACCGTGCGCAGCGGTCGGGCGCTCACTCGGGCCGCGTTCGACCGCAGCCTGGGCGCGGGCGATTCGGAACCCGGAGAGCTGGCGGCACTGGCCGGATGTCTGGCGCCGATGCTGGCACGACTGTCCGAGCGCGATCGCCGGGCGATCGAGTTGGTCGACTACGGCGGGCTCACCCAGGCTGAAGCCGCCCACCGGCTCGACGTGTCGCTGCCCGGGATGAAGTCGCGAATCCAGCGGGCTCGGGCGCGGCTGCGTTCGCTTCTGCTGGAGTGCTGCGAGGTCTCCATGAACGCCGGCGGAACGGTGTCCGCCGTCCGCCCGGCGGGCCCATGCCCGTGCGGCGGCTGACCGGCCGGAGGCCTGGCCTGGGATCAGCCGCAGGCATCCGAGGAGCAGTCGGTGGGCGGGCAGCATGCCTGCAAGGAGACCTGCAGGTCGCTCAACGCCTTTCCGATGCGAGCCGGGTCGGCCCGGTAGTGGACGGTCTTCCATTCCCGCCGTGAGGTCAGCAGCCCGCCGTCGCGCAAGGTCGCCAGATGGGTGGAGGTGGCCGACTGGGCGAGGCTCATGCGCTCGGCGACCTCGTTGACCGTCAGCTCGATCCCACCGGCGAACAGCATCAGGATCTGCTGGCGGGTGTCGCTGGCCAGCGCCTTGAGCAACCCGCGCGCCGCCTCGGTCAGCTCGACCCCGTCCGTACTCATGGTCATAGCATCACCTCGGTCGCATCATATTGTCACTTCTGGAATTGAGGATATGATCTCGCCGTGACGACCACAGACGTGTTCGATGTCGCTGTCATCGGCGGCGGCCAGTCCGGCCTGGCCGCCGCCCGCGCCGCGCTGAATGCCGGGCTCAGCCCCGTCATCCTGGAAGCGGGCGAGCAGGCCACTGGCTCATGGCCGCGCTACTACGACAGCCTCACCTTGTTCTCCCCGGCCCGCTACAGCTCGCTGCCCGGCATGGCCTTCCCGGGCGACCCCGACCGCCATCCACACCGCGACGAGGTCGTGGCGTACCTGACACGCTATGCCCGCGACCTCGCCCGCCTGGGCGTGCAGATCCGCACCGGCGCCCGCGTGACCGCCGTACAGGCCGACCACGCGGGTTTCGCGATACGGCTCGCCGACGACACCGCGTTGCACGCGCCCGGCGTGATCGCCGCCACCGGCTCGTTCGCCAACCCCCACATGCCCCACTTGGAAGGTCGGGAGAGCTTCGCCGGGAAGATCCTGCACGCTGCCGACTACAAGAACCCGGAGCCGTACGCAGGCAAGCGGATCGTCGTGGTCGGCGCCGGCAACTCCGCCGTCCAGATCGCCTGCGAACTCGCCGGGACAGCCACGGTGACGCTGGCCACCCGCGAACCGGTCCGCTTCCTCGAACAGCGTCCTCTGGGCAAGGACGTGCACTTCTGGTTCAAGGTCACCGGCTTCGACCGCCTGCCCGCCCGCCTGGTCACCACCCCGCCCACCGGACCCGTCCTGGACGAAGGCAGCTATCGCCAGGCGCTGCGTGAGGGGCGCGTCGACCGGCGCCCGATGTTCACGCGCTTTGACGGCGAGGACGTCGTGTGGGCCGACGGCGATCGCGAGCACGTCGATGTCGTGCTGCTGGCGACCGGCTACAGGCCTCACCTGAACTACCTGAACGGGGTCGAGGTGCTGAACGAGCACGGTTACCCGCACCATGACCGCGGCCTTTCCGCCACGCACCCCGGACTCGGTTTCCTCGGCCTGGAGTGGCAGCGCAATCCGGCCTCCAACAGCCTGCGCGGAGTGGGCCGGGACGCCCGTTACCTGATCGGCAAGCTCACGAGCCGCCTGCTCTCGCGCCGCGTCCGAGCGGGCGTGTAGCAGCGCCCGGCGGAAGTTTTCATGCCTGTGGATGAAGTTCCTGGCGCCCCTGTCTCTCGGTCACTCTTCGGGTCGATGGACGTGCGCGTGAGCCTCTGACGTCGGCTGGGGAGCGGAGTCTCCCGACACTCACGCGCCAGCGGCGACCAGGGCTTGCCTCGCTGGCCGTTCTGCTGATCCTGGGTGGAGCGCTGGGGGCGACGTTGCTCGTCATGCGTGCCGACGACCGTGTCTCGGTGATCAGGGTCACGAAGCGGGTGGGAGCGGGACGGACCTTCCCGCTGGAGGCGATGGAGGAGGCCAGGGTGAC
Organism: Nonomuraea rhodomycinica; assembly: GCF_013363995.1. Lineage (GTDB taxonomy): Bacteria > Actinomycetota > Actinomycetes > Streptosporangiales > Streptosporangiaceae > Nonomuraea > Nonomuraea rhodomycinica. Next base: position 651,359 of record NZ_JABWGO010000002.1, read on the forward strand.
GGTGTTACCCGGCAGTCTGCTCACCAGCGTCATGAGCGCCGGCGATGGGGACGGGCTCGCTCGGGGGAAGGGCCGGGTCGGCCTGGCGCTCAAGCCAGGGCAGGCGCCCAATGAGCTGCAGGCCGGACATCGGGTCCAGGTCATCCACGTTCCACGGGCAGGGGCCGAGCAGCAGGACGCTGATCTCTTCGCCATCGTTGATCTCCCCGGAGAGCGCTGACTGCGGAGAAAACCGCTGGCAGGGCTCGTGTGCTGCGTAAGGTTACCGACCGGCAGCACCTCACCGTCTGCGATCTCCACGCGCGTGACGAGCTTCGATTCAAGGCCGACTTCGCCACGGACAACCCCGTCGACCCTCGGATCTACAAGCTTGTCGCGCCCAAGGGCGGGTGTTCGGAGGACCGTAGGCATATGAGGTACTCCGACTCCGCTGTCAGGACCGCGACGACGTCCCCCCCGATGCCCCGGATCGCTACCCCTCGGACCTGACCGATGCGCAGCGGAAGCTTTCCGCAAGCTCCTCGCCACGCTGGTGACCAGGGCGAAGGCGTGGGTGGTGCTGGTGGGCCGGCGGGAGGCGCTGGAGCTGGCCGTCCACCGGATCGGCCACCGGCGCAACACCGGCCCGGCCCGCCGCCTGGTCCTCGCCCTGGAGAGCCGACCCGGCGGCCGTCCTCGTCCGGGCAAGGACGGCCGCGGGTCTCAGCTCAGGTGACTCCCTTCCCGTCGCCGGATTCCGCCACGTCCTCGGCCATCCGGGCCAGCACGTTCCTGGCGATCAGCGCCACGGTCTTCATGTCGCCCAGCGCCTCGATCCGGCCGTCGGCCGACCCGCCGCGTCTCTCGTAGGCGGACGACAACTCGCCGCCGTAGAGCTCTTTCCGCGCCCTCAGGACCGCCTGGTCGGCGAGCACCCTGAGCGCCGCCCGGTACTGGCCGGGCGGCAACGTCAGCAGGTTGAGGTGGAGGCCCGCCGCGCCGGGACCGTCGTGCCGGGGCACGACGGTGAGCTCTCCGAGCCCCGGCACCTCTTCGCGGAGGACCGCCAGCAGCAGGCCGAACATGGGCTCCGAGCCGGAGTACATCAGCCAGCTGTATTCGGGGGAGAGGGAGATGCTGTAGAGCTTCACTCCGCGCTCCTCTGGTCCAGCTCCCGCAGCACCTCGACGGCCATCATGGCCAGGATCTCCAGATGATGGACCTCGCCGGCGACGTGCGCCTCGGACCGCGGGCCGCGCTCCCGCGCCCACGCGCCGTAGGCCGCCGGGACCTCCTCGGCCAGGACCCGCAGCACCTCGTGGCGGCCTGGCTCCGGCAGTTCGTACACGCGGAAGTTGTGCAACTCCTCGAAACCGGCCCGGTCGGCGTACGACCAGACGGACTCGTCGTGGACCCGTTCCTTGAGGTGGTCCACCACCCACGAGGACAGGCCCGTGGACGCGGGCCAGACGTACTCCGCCGACACACTGATGTCCCTGCTCATGCGCACCACCCCTCAGTGGACACCGACGAAGGAGACCTTGCTGGACCAGCCCATCTCCTGGTAGTAGGCCCTGAGCGTAGCGAGCTCGGAGGCCCCCAGTTTCGACACGTCGAAGATCGTCACGTCGGCCTTGGCGACATGCTTGGCGATGGTCGCCTTCAGGTTTCCTCCGTTGCCCGCCCAGTGCTCGGCGAAAATCGCCGGGGTGAGGTTGCGCCCCATGGCGTCATACCGCAATCCGTCGGAGCCGACCCAGTCAGGACTGGGCGGTGTCGGCTGGCCGGGCTCGGGCGCGGGCGGCTTGTAACGGCTGAGCCTGACACTCGACTGCGCCTCGAACAGCATGGCGGACGCCGCCTCGTCGGCCCGGAAGCCGCGCACGGAGTCGAAGCCCAGGTCCGCGATGTGCGCCAGCTTGGCGAACTGCTCGCTTTTCGTGCCGGTGGCCGTCATTCCGGTGAAGCCTTCCAAGGTGGCCACCGCCGTCGTCAGTGCCTTCGGCGCGACCTCGCCGCCGGCGACCGATGCCCTCAGCGCTTCGAGCGCGGCGTCGAACCCTATTCGGGAACGTATCGCCGTCTGGAGGGCGATGATCTTCCGGGCGACCTCGGCGATCTTCTCCGGCGGGATGAAGAACGTCGCCGCCATCGCGCAGTTGCCGACCTTGGCCTTGGCGCACTCGGTGAAGTCGTGCGTGATGATCTTCACCAGGTTCCGCAGCGCGCCGGCCATCAGCTCCTGCTGGGTGAAGTGCCGGGTCGTCTCGTAGTCGCGGGTGAACGGCTCGTCCCCCAGCGGGAAGTACGAGCCCGTGCAGGAGCCGTCCGAGGAGACCTGGCAGCCCGACAGCAGCATGTAGTAGACCGTGCCTTCGAGATGCACGTGCAGCCTGATGTCGCAGCCACCGGTGCCCACGCAGTCGCTGAGTGGCTCGATGTAGCCCTTGTCGTTGAACTCGAACCACGTCAGGACGTTCGCGTTGGCCGCCACCTGGTCGGCCAGGTCGCCGGCTTCCTTGGCCTCCTCGGTGCGGGTGGCGGCGTCCTGGGCGTCCTTGGCCGCCTGCCGGGCGTTGGCGGCGGCGGTCTCGGCAGCGGTCGCGTCCGCCTCGGCCTGGGTGGCCACGTCGCGGGCCGTGGCCGCGTCGTTCTCGGCCGCGCCGGCTGCCGCGCGGGCCGAGGCGGCGTCCCGCTCGGCCTCGTCGGCCGAATCACGGGCCTCGCCGGCGTACTCGTCGGCGGCGTCGGCGGCCGACGCGGCCGCCGCCGCGTCCGCGGTGGCCTGGCGGTCGTACTCGACGGTGTTGGATTCGGCCTCCACCGCCGCCTTGGCCGCCGTCTTCGCCTCGGCCGCCGAAGCCTGGGCCTGGGCGAGCGAGGCCGCCGCCCTGGCCGCGGAGCCCGCCGCCTGGGAGGCCGCGGTGGCGGCCGCCTTGGCGTCGGCCGAGGCCTGTTCCGCCAGCGTCGCGGCCTCCGTCGCGGCCTTCTGCGCCTGGGTGGCCTTGGCCTGGGCGACGGCGGCCTGCTGCTGGGCGAGCGTCTTGGACGCCTGCGCGGTCAGCACGGCCAGGCCTGCCGAGGCGTCGGTCTCCTTGTACGGGGAGCCCAGCTCGATGGCGTCGTTGGCCGGCTTGATCACCTGGGCGGCCGAGTCCCGGGCGGCGAGCGCCGCCTGGGCGGTGGCGTAGGCGAACCCGGCGGTCTTGACCGCGCTGACGTGCGCGGCGTCGGCCTCCTTGCGCGCGACGACGGCGTCGGCCCTGGCCTTGACCGCGTTGGCCTTGGCGGTGTCGGCGTAGGCCTTGGCGTCGCGGACGTTGATGGAGGCGTCCCACGAGGCCTTGATGGCGTCGGCCGCCGCCGCGTGGGCCTTCATGACCGCCGCGCTGGTGATCGCCACGTCGCGCTGGGCCGCGTCGGAGGCGGAGCGGGCACGGGCCGCCGACGCCTCGGCGCGCGTGGCCGCCTCGCGCGCGGCGACCGCGGACGCGGTGGCCTGGTCGGCGGCGGCGCGGGCATTGGTCGCGGCGGTCGTCGCGGCGGTCGCGGCCGACCGCGCCTGGGTCGCGGCGGCGCGGGAAGCGGCGGCGTCGTCCGTTCCCTCGTCCGCCGCGGCCTGTGCCTCGGCCGCCGCCGCCTGCGCGGCCAGGATGTCGCGCCGGCGTTCCGCGGCGAGCGCGTCGCTGCGCGCGGTGGTGGCCCTGCGTTCCGCCTCGACCGCGTCGTCCATCTTGCTCGCGGCGGTGGCACCGGCGGCCCGCGCGTCGCCGAGCCTTGAGGCTGCGACCTGCCGCTGGCTCTGGGCCGTGCTCTCCGCCGCGGCGGCGTTGGCCTGCTCCCTGGCGGCGATCTCCTTCTGTGCCCTGGCGTTGTCGCGCTCGGCCTCGGCGATCTGCCGCTTGGCGCGGGCGTCGGCCGCGGCCGCCTTCGCCGTCTGCTCGGCGGCCTCGGCCCTGGCCTGCGCGCTCTTGGCCTTGGCCGCGTTCTCCGCCGCCAAGGCCGCCTGCGCCGCCGCGCCCTCGGCGGCGGCCTTGGCCTGCGCGGCCGCCTCCTCGGCGGCCATCCGCCGGAACTCCGCCCGCGACGCGTGCGCCTGCGTCTCGGCCAGCGCCATCAGCGTCTTGCTGTCCGCGGCGGAGGCCCTGGTGGCGTTGGCCGCCGTCTCGGTCGCCTTCGCAACGGCCAGCGCGGCCGCGGCCGAGGCCCGGGTGACCTGCACCGCCTGCTGGCCGTACAGCAGACCCCGGCCTCGGGGCAGTCCGGCGGCGTCGGCGATCGCGTGCGCGGCCTGCTGGGCCGTGACGGCGGCGGCGGCGTGCCGCTGCGCCGACTGCGCGGCCCGCCCGGCCGTGTACACCCGGCCGAGCGCCATCGCCTGCGTGTTGACGATGTCGGTCTTGACCTTGGCGAACTGCGCCGCGCTCGGGTACGACAGGTCGTCCGGCGACTGCTTGAGCCAGTACGCCTGCCACTCGGTCAACCGGCTCGCGATGATCGACTGGCCCAGTGCCTCGCCCAGAGCCTGGGAGGCGACCTGGAGGTCGGCGGCGGCCTCGGCCTCCTCCTTGAGGATGGTGTCCCGCTGGGCGCGCTGGCCGTCGACCTCCTGCTGCCACTCCTGCGAGGCGGCGGCGAACTCGGCGCCGAGCACGTGGTGCGGGTCCGGCGGGTTGGCGGTGGTGCAGGAGGCGTAGCGGGCCTTGAGGTTCTCGACGTCGACCCGGAACTCCATGCTGTCCGGATCGGGCGCGCTGTCCGCGAACCCGCCGCGCTCCAGGAACGCCCGCGCGTCGTCGGCGTACATGGGGTGCATGAAGGTCATGTCCTCCCATGCGTCCCACGCCTCGTCGTCGTCGCCGTCCTCGGGATAGCGCTCGGCGGCGATCCTCTTGGCCGCGTCCACGGACTCCTTGGCCGCCTGCGGCGTCTGGTCGGCGTAGAAGTCGTCCTCCGACTGCCAGGACTGGTCGAAGAGCCAGGAGGACAGGCCCACCTTGTGGAAGGGGTTGTCCGCTTCCTTGATCGTCTGGAACGCGGCGTCCGTGTACCCCTTCGGGGGCGGGAGGAGCAGCGACTGCTCCCAGACGTCGGGCCGGTCGTTGAGCTCGTCCAGCTTGGCCTCGATCCGCTCGTCGTCCTGGTCGAAGGCGGTGTGCAGCGGGGTGGGCGGGTCGGACCAGTGCTCGTCGTCGGCGTTGCGCAGCAGGACGTCGTCGCTGCCGCCCAGCCCGGCGCGGGCGACGGCCTTCATGGCCTGGCCGCCCTTGCGTTGCACGGTGGTGAGCAGGCACTGGGCCGCGCGCACCGACGCGGCGTGCGCGAGGTCGTACTCGGCGGCCTGGGCGGCCGCCGGACCCACACCGGCCAGAGGGACGAGCTGCACGCCGGCGATCATGACGGCGCTGGAGGTGAAGGCCGCGGCGGTGGCGCGCAGCCGTCCTGAGAGAGGGCGCCGGGCACGGCGCGAGGAAGAGGCGTTGGTGAGCATGGTCAGCTTTCAGCCGTGGGCGCGGGGAGAGGGGAGCGATCAGAAGAAGGCGTTGAAGGCGTTCCAGCCGGCGTTGCCGATCTTCTCCCTGGTGGCGAACGGCGCCGAGGCGACGCCGGTGCCCTTGAACAGCCATAGCGCGCCGGCCGAGTCGCGGGCGATCAGGTCGGCTTTGCCGTCGCCGTTGTTGTCGCCGGTGGAGACCAGGGCGGTGTAGGTGTCCCAGCCGGTTCCCGCGCTGACGCGGTCGCCCAGGACCTGGCCGGCGGTGACGCCGCCCGTGCCCGGGTAGATGTAGAGGGTGCCGGCAGTGGTCCTGGCCAGCAGGTCGTTCTTGCCGTCGCCGGTGTAGTCGCCGTAGCCGGCCAGGGCGTTCATGCCGTTCCAACCGGCGGTCCCGGCCTGTACGCGGCTCGCGAGGCCGCCGTCGGACCGGCCCGGGTACAGCCACAGGGCGCCGGCGGTGTCGCGCGCGACGATGTCGGGCGAGGGGCTGCTGCCCATGTTGCCCGGGGTCATGATCAGGTTGTAGGCGTCCATGTTCGAGGCGACCGGCATGGTGGAGGTGCCGCGCTCGGCGGTGTAGTAGAGCTCGCCGCCCAGGCGGAGGAACAGGTCGTTGCCGGTGCCGTTCTCCGAGGTGGTGGCGCGCAGGATCGCGGTCGCCGCGGAGAAGCCGCCGCCGAGGTCAACGGGGTTCTGCCACCCGCCGCTGCCCTTGGGTTCGTAGGCGAGCAGGTGGCCGTCGCTCGCCCTGCGTACGAACAGGGGCAGCATCGGCGCGCCCGCCGTGGCGGACGCGGCGGGCGCGGTGAGCAGCGAGCCCAGGACGGTGAGCAGAGCCAGCGCCGCCGGCGTTCTGGTACGGACGGGCGCCCAGCGTAAGGATCTGAACAGTCGAGACACGTTGACAAAGATACACAATTTTAGAGCACGCGCTCTGTTATTTTGCTCGGCCGGGCCCGGGCGGGACGGCGACGTGGCGGGGAGTTCGGCCAGGTGGCGGGCCTGGCGGCCGGTTCCGTGCCGAGCGAGTCGCTACCCCTGCCTGCTCAAAGCCGGCGACATCAAAGGGCTCCGCGAAGCGGAGACGCCATGGACGACACAGCAGAACCAGCAGTGTTCGTTGCTGCAGCTCATTGTGCTGTTCCGATCCATGCGTGACCGGGAGGACCGGGCGCCCTCGAACGCTTCCGAACATTTTCGGAAACCACCGGCCGGCCTCGAATGCGCGGGGACGGTTCTGGACGAAACAATCCGGCAAAGCCGACTAAATCGCCGCTTCGCCCTCTTTGCTGTTTGAGTCTTGTGGAGCTAGGCAGGCGCCTGCCGGGTCTTACGTGTCGGCCGGCCTGTAGACCAGCTCGAGGGTCCCGGACGGGAAGGCCGTGCTCTTCACCAAGCGCAGCTTCACGGCCTGATCCAGCTCCGGGAACAGCGGCGCGCCCCTGCCGGTGACGGCGGGCAGCACCCACAGCCGGTACTCGTCGACCACACCGAGCCGGATCAGGGAGTGCATGAACCTGGTGCCGCCGGCGGCGACGAGGTCCTTGCCGGGCTCGGCCTTGAGCTTGGCGATCTCCTCCGCCGTGTCACCGCCAGCGATCCGGGTCTCGGGCCATTCGTCGGCCGATGTCAGGGTGCGGGAGAAGACGACCTTGGGGATGTCGTTCATGGCCTTGGCGGAGGGGTGGTCGGAGGTGGGCCAGTATCCGGCCATGATCTCGTAGGTGTTGCGGCCCATGAGGAAGGCCCCCGCCTCCCACAGCCGGCTGACGAAGTACTCCTCCTGCTTCGGGTCGTCGATGTTCATCATGACGTCCCGGATCCCGTTGTCCGCGTCAGCGCTCTTGCCGTCCAGCGAGACGTAGAAACCCAGAATCAACTTGCGCATGTGGTGCCTCCATGTGGTGCTTCTCGCGCTGGGACGGTCCCAAGCGGTGCATGCCTTCCGGATGGTTGGACCGCCGGCCGTCGGTGAACTCATCGCTTGTCGGCCACATCCGGGTGCCGCTCGCGAGCAGCTGATCGTCACCCGGGCCCTCCGGTCCGCGAGTGCTGTCACTCAGTCCGCGACGAGCAGGCCGCGGACTCTCAGGTCGTCGACGAGGTCGGACGGTAGTGCCGGGCAGCGCGACACGCGCACCTCCTTGAGCGACGGGAGGCCGGTGATCGTGCCCAGGTCGCTCAGCCCGGAGCAGGAGTCGAGGTCGAGCCTGCCCAGGGAAGGCAGGCGCTCGACGTCGCCGAATGTGCGTAGTTCGTCGGTGTAGGCCACGTGGAGCTCCTCCAGGTGGAGCAGCCCCGAGAACGGGGTGAGGTCGGCGAGCTGTTCCAGGCCCTGCAACGTCAGCGTACGCAGGGCGGGCATGCCTGTGAGCGCCGAGAAGTCGCGCAGGTCCTCCGCGTAGGCCAGGTGCAGCGTCTCGAGCGACGGGTGCCCTTCGAGCCCGTCGAGCGAGGTGAGCCGCTGGTCCCCGTCGATGGTCAACTGCTCCAGCGCGGGCAGCCGCGACAGCGGGCGCAGGTCGGGGAGCGCCGAGGGCGGCAGGCCGAGAGCCGTGAGCCGGGGGTGGTGTCCGAGGCCGTCGAGGCTCTTCACCTTCGTGCTGCCGCCGAGCCAGAGCCTCTCCAGCCCTGTCATGACGCCGATGCCGTCGAGGCCGGTCAGGCGGGTGCTGTGCAGGCTCAGCTCGGTGACCGAGCCGAGGTCACGCAGTCCCTCCAGGGTGGTGATCCTGGTGCGGCTCAGGTCCAGTTCTCTCAGGCGGCTCAACCCCGACAGGCCGCGTACGTCGTCGATGAAGCGGCAGCCGCTCAGGTCGAGCTCTTCGAGGTCGGGGAACGCGTCACCGACCCCCGCGACGCTCGCGATCGCGGTGCCCCGCAGGTCGAGCCGGCGCAGGCGGCGCAGGCCGAGCAGCGGGGAGAGGTCGGCCACCTGGCGGCAGTTGCGGAGCAGGAGGCTGCTCAGCCCGGTGAGCCCGGACAGCGGCTGGAGGTCGCTGACGGTCGCGCAGCCGTCCAGCTCCAGCGCGCGCAGCCCGGTCAGCGCGGCCAGCTCGGACAGGTCCGTCAGTGTCGTGCAGTGGTCGAGGGTCAGGCTCTCCAGCATCGTCAGGTGGCGCAGCCCCGTGAGCGAGCCCCGCCTGCGCAGCACCAGCTCGGTACGTCCCTCGGCCTCGAAGGCCGGGGCGAGCACGTGCTCGGCGAAGCCGTCGGGATCGAGCGCCTCGGACCAGAGCTTGAGCAGTTTGTCCGTGGACGGCTTGGCCACTTCGGCGTAGTCGGCGGCCAGGGCCAGCGCGTCACCGTCCCGGCTGCCCAGCGCGAGCCGCCGGACCGCCTTCCACGCGTTCTCCGAAGACACGGTCGCCAGCTTGGCGCGCAGGTCGGTCAGATCAGTGGGTTGGATCATGCCACGAGACCCTAGAGAGCGGAGGCGACGATTTCCGGGGAAGTGACCGTACTTCTCCGTCGAACGCGAGGCGGCACTCGCGCGGGGCGAGGCCGGTCGGCCGGCCGCCCGCTGCGGCGAGCAGGTGTGCGTCGTGCGGTATCGTAATTGCGAAGATGCGTAATTGCTCACTGTGGTAGGCGCCCTGGCGGCGCTGGTCACGGGCTGGTGGAGGTGTGTGGCATGGGCACGGCCTTGGCTGCTGCGGTCCGGGAACGGGCCCGTCTGGCGTGGCAGGAGGTGCAGGCGGCGCGTCGCGGGGACGACGCGCACGCGCGCCTGGTGGCCGAGGCCGAGTGGGAGGACGTTCAGCGGCTGGCCCGCGCGCACGCGGTGGCCGTCGAGCTGCCCTCCATCGAGGGCAGCGCCCAGGCGGGCGCTGCGCAGGGCTCCCAGGCTGAGCGCGCGGGGGAGGCGGCCGGATGAACTCGGTGCCGCTGTACGAGGCCAAGGCCGAGCTGTTCCGGCTGCTGGGCCATCCGGTGCGGATCCGGGTGCTGGAGCTGCTGCAGGACGGGCCGATGCCGGTGCGGGACCTGCTGGCCGCCATCGAGGTGGAGCCGACCGGGCTGTCGCAGCATCTGGCCGTGCTGCGCCGGTCGGGCATGGTCACCGCGCAGCGCGACGGCGCCACCGTGGTGTACGCGCTGTCCGGGCGGAAGGTGGCCGGGCTGTTGCGCGCCGCCCGCGAGCTGCTGGCCGAGAAGCTGACCGGCCAGCACGAGCTGCTCGGCGAGCTGCTGGCCGATCAGGGTGAACGGTCAGGGGACCACGCCTCGTGACCGCCGCCAGGGGAGCGGGCTGGGACCGCCTGCGCGCGTTGCTGCCCGGCCGCGCCGAGCTGGCCTCGATGGCCCGGCGCCCGCGCCGAGACCTGCTGGCCGGGCTGACGGTGGCCATCGTGGCGCTGCCGCTGGCGCTCGGGTTCGGCATCTCGTCCGGCCTGGGCGCCGCCGCCGGGCTGGCCACCGCCGTGGTGGCGGGGGCGATCGCGGCCGTCTTCGGCGGATCCGGGCTGCAGGTGTCCGGCCCGACCGGGGCGATGACCGTGGTGCTGGTGCCGATCATGCACGAGCACGGCGCCTCCGGCGTGCTGACCGTCGGCGTACTGGCCGGGCTGATGCTCCTCGCACTGGCGCTGGCCCGGGCGGGCCGCTACATGACACTGGTCCCGGCCCCGGTGGTGGAGGGCTTCACCCTCGGCATCGCCTGCGTGATCGGCCTGCAGCAGATCCCGGCCGCACTCGGCGTGCCCGCCCCCGGCGGCGAGAAGGTCGTCGTGGTGGCCTGGAAGGCCGTGCTCGGCTTCGCCGCCCACCCCGGCGGCTGGGCGGCGCCGGCGATGGCCGCCGCGGTGGCCGCGCTGATGCTGGCCGGGGCCCGCTGGCGGCCCACCGTGCCGTTCTCCCTGATCGCGGTGGCCGCCGCCACCCTCGCCGCCGAGCTGGCCGGGCTGCCGGTGGCCCGGATCGGGCAGCTCCCCGCGGGGCTGCCCGCCCCCTCGCTGTCCTTCCTCGACCCCGCCGCGCTGGGCACGCTGATCGCCCCCGCCGTGGCGGTGGCCGCGCTGGCCGCCCTGGAGTCGCTGCTGTCGGCCGCGGTCGCCGACGGCATGAGCGTCAATCACCGGCACGACCCTGACCGCGAACTGTTCGGCCAGGGCCTGGCCAACCTGGTCGCGCCGTTGTTCGGCGGCGTCCCGGCGACCGGCGCGATCGCCCGTACCGCGGTCAACGTGCGCTCCGGCGCCCACTCGCGGCTGGCCGCCCTGGTTCATGCGGCCGTCCTGGGCCTCATCGTGTTCACCGCGGCCGGCCTGGTCGCCAAGATTCCGCTGGCCGCCCTCGCCGGGGTGCTGCTGGCCACCGCGATCCGGATGGTCGAGGTCGGCTCGGTGGCGGCCATGCTGCGCTCCACCCGGGGCGACGCCCTCGTGCTCGTGCTGACCGCGCTGGCCACCCTCGCCCTCGACCTGGTCCAGGCCGTCATCCTCGGCCTGCTGGTGGCCGGCGCCCTGGCGTTGCGTGCGATCGCCCGTGACGTGCGCCTGGAGGCCGTTCCGCTGCGCCCGGACCTGCCCGGCGATCACACCGACGCCGAACACGCCCTGCTGACCGAGCACATCGTCGCCTACCGGCTGGACGGGCCGCTGTTCTTCGCCGCCGCGCACCGCTTCCTGCTGCAGCTGTCGGAGGTGGCCGAGGTGTCGGTGGTCGTCCTGCGCATGTCCCGCGTCACCACCGTCGACGCCAGCGGCGCCCTGGTGCTGGCCGACGCGATCACCCGGCTGCAGCGGCGCGGCATCACCGTCTACATCTCCGGCATCAGGGACGGTCACCACCAGCCCCTGTACGCCGTGGGCGCCATCGCCCGCCTCGACGAGGCGGGGCACGTCTTCGCCACCACCCCGCAGGCCATCGCCGCCGCCCGCGACCACCTTCACCACACCGGGATCCTGCCCGCCGCTCCCGGCACGCCGATCCCCGCGGCCCCCAGCGCGTCGATCCCCGCGGCTCCCAGCGCGTCGCCCGCGGCCCCGCCCGGCGGGCCCTGACCACACCAGCAGACGGGCCGGCCCCGACCACACCGCCCGCGATCAGGCGCCCGCCAGATTCCGAGCCCCGAAGTCGCCGTCGTCGAGAAGGCGCCGGCTCAGCCGCCGTTCTCCTGCCGCACCTTCGCGTAGTGGCGGGCGGCTCGCGCCCGGTTGCCGCAACCGGATGAGCACCACTCGCGCCGTGGCGTGCCCGCGACGAAGTGCAGGATGCAACCGGGGCCGTGGCAGGCGCGCAGCTGGTGACGCAGCGGTCCGGCGAAGAGGTCGATGGCGTCCTCGGCCAGCGCGGCGAGCGCGGCGGCGACGGGGCGGCCCGCGGCGCACACCGTGGTGTGCGGCTGAGGGCTGGTGCGCAACTCGCGCCAGCGCGGGGTCTGGCCGGCGTGACGGTTGAGGATCGCCACCATGTCGGCGTCGAGTTCACGCCCGTTCACGGTCGCGGCGGCGCAGGCCCGGACGACCTCCCGGAGCTCCCTGGCAAGGTGCAGGTCGTGCTCGGTCACCCCCTCGATGTCGGCGTCGGACAGCGCGACCGCCAGGCGTGGGCGCATGTCGCGCAGCCACGCGGCCAGGTGTTCGACGCTCTGCAGGCCCTCCTTGCGGCGGCCCCTCACCGCGTACGCGGTGTTGCCGAGCTCGATGGACGGCGGTTCGCCGAGGAGCGGGGCTCCGCCACCCGCTAGCTGTGCCACGTTCACAGTTCTAACGCTACCTCCAGGTTGACACCGTTATATACCGTCGGGCATATTCTAATGGTCCACGTGGCGCCGAGCCATAAGAAACAGCGCTCGTGGCAGGCGGGCGGCCATGCCCGTCAACATCCCCTCCGCTCTGACATCTGGAGACTTCGCATGAGCACACCGGCCCTGCAGACCGGGCACATCGGCCTGAACGTGACCGACTTGGCACGTTCCACCGCCTTCTACCGCCGGATCTTCGACTTCGAGGTCCTGAGCGAGAAGACCGAGGGCGAGCGCCAGTTCGCCTTCCTCGGCCGCGACGGCAAGCTGCTGGTCACGTTGTGGCAGCAGAGCGGCGGCGCCTTCCCCGTCGACCGGCCCGGCCTGCACCACCTGTCGTTCCAGGTGCCCGACATCGAGGCGGTCCGCCAGGCCGAGGCCACCTTGCGCGAACTCGGCGTGCAGCCGCTCTACGACGGGATCGTCCCGCACGGCGAGGGGGCGTCCTCCGGCGGCGTGTTCTTCACCGACCCGGACGGCATCCGCCTGGAGATCTACGCGCCCAGCGGCGCCGACACCGCACCGGCGCCCACGCAGGGCGCACCGACCTGCGGCTTCTTCTAACCAACGCCCCTCGTGCCCGGGCCGCACCGCCCGGCCCGGGCCGGCGACGGAAAGGACCGTCCATGCTTCACCGAGGCGAACACGCCATACAGCGCCGCGCCGGCCTGACCGTCGACGGCTGGGGATCGGCCGGGGTGGGGGTGACCATCCCGCCCGTGGCCGCGGAGTTCCTCGGCCAGCAGCGCCTGGTGGTGCTGGCGGCCGCCGACGAGACCGGAGCGGCATGGGCGAGTGTGCTCACCGGCCCGCCGGGCTTCGCCACCGCCCCCGACGAGCGCACCGTCGTCGTGGACCGGCTGCCCGGCGCCGGCGATCCCCTCGCGGACCTCTTCGACGTCGAGCGGCAGGTCGGCATGCTCATGATCGAGCCGGCCGCGCGGAGACGGATGCGGGTCAACGGCCGCGCCCGTCGCCAGGGGAGTCAGCTCCTGGTACGCACGGATCAGGTGTACTCCAACTGCCCGAAGTACATCCAGACCCGCGCCCACACCGAGGACTCGCCCCCGGCCCGCGGGCCGGCGCAGGTCACCGGCGAGCTCACCGCCGAGCAGCAGGGGTGGATCGCCGCGGCCGACACGTTCTTCATCGGCACGTACGCGGAGGGGCTGGGAGCCGACGCCTCACACCGCGGCGGCAACCCCGGTTTCGTCACGGTCACCGGCAGCCGCCGGCTGACCTGGCCCGACTATGTCGGCAACTCGATGTACATGACGTTGGGCAACCTGGAGCTGGAGCCGCGCTGCGGACTGCTGTTCCTGGACTGGGACAACGGCCACACCCTCCACCTGACCGGCCGCGCCCGCGTCGACTGGGACCCGGACCGGGCGGCCACCGTACCCGGGGCGCAGCGGCTGATCGACTTCGAGGTCGACAAGGCGATCCAGGTCGTCGGCGCGGTCCCGCAACGGTGGTCCTTCGGCAGATACTCCCGCTTCAACCCCGCTTGACCGCCATCCAGCAGACCTGAGAGAGAACCATGCGCGTCCGTGTCGACATGAACCTGTGCCAGACCCACGCCCAGTGCGTGTTCGCCGCTCCCGAGGTGTTCGCCCTCAACGACGACGACGAGCTGGTGTACGACGCCACGCCCGCCGACGCGCTGCGGCCCGCCATCGAGGAGGCGGCCCGTGCCTGCCCCGTACAGGCCATCTTCCTGGACGGGGACTGATCGTGCCGGGCCGCATCGCGATCGCCGGCGCCGGCCTCGCCGGGCTGTCCGCCGCACAAGAACTCCGCCGCCTCGGCCATGACGGTGAGATCAGCATGGTCGGCGCCGAGTCGCACCGGCCCTACCGGCGGCCGCCCCTGTCCAAGGACTACCTCCTCGACCACGACGCCGACGTCGCCCTCCCCGGCACCGGCGAACTCGGCGTGACCTGGCTGCTCGGCCAGGCCGCCACCGGCCTCGACCTCGCCGGCCGCCGGCTGCTGCGCGGAGCGCTGCCGTCCGTCCCGTTCGACGCCCTGGTGATCGCCACCGGAGTACGTCCCCGTACCCTGCCGGGTGCCGACGGCCTTCGCGGCGTGGTCACGTTGCGCACCCTCGACGACGCCCGGACCCTGCGCGACGCGCTCGCCGGCCGTCCCCGCGTGGTCGTGGCCGGAGCGGGATTCCTCGGCTCCGAGGTCGCGGCCACCCTGCGCGCCCTGGACGTGCCGGTCACCCTGGTGGAGCCCGACCGCGTGCCGCTGCGCCGCCCGCTGGGCGAGCAGGTCGGCGCGATCATCGCCGACCTGCACCGCGCCCACGACGTCGACCTGCGGCTCGGCCGCCGTGTCAGCGCCGTCACCGGCGCCGGCCGGGTGGAACGGGTACATCTGGACGACGGCACGGTGCTGGCCGCCGACCTGCTCGTCGCGGCTCTCGGCGCCGAGCCGCAGGTCGAGTGGCTCCACGGCAGCGGCGTGCGCCTCGACGGCGGCGTCGTCGTCGACCGGCACGGGCTCGCCGCGCCGCGCGTGGCCGCCGCCGGAGACGTCGCCCGATGGCCGTCCGCCATGCTGGGAGGGGAGCTGATCCGAGTGGAGCACTACAGCAACGCCGTCGAACAGGGCGCCCACGCCGTACGGGCGCTGCTGGGCATCGCCGACCGCTACGACCCGGTGCCCTCGTTCTGGTGCGACCTGTACGGCCACCGGCTCAGATCCGTCGGGCTCACCGGTGCCGGATACGAGCTACGGCTGCTCGCTCACGAACCCGACGGCCGTTTCCTGGCCGAATACCACCACAACGGACGGGTGGTCGGTGCGGTGACCGCCGGCTTCCTGCGCCGGCTGACCACCTACCGCCACCTGTTGACCAAGGAGCACGCATGACCCGCCCACCTGTCCCGCCCTTCACCGCCGAGACGGCTCTGGCCAAGGTCCAGGCCGCTGAGGACGCGTGGAACACCCGCGACCCGCAGCGCGTGGCACTCGCCTACACGCCGGACTCCGTCTGGCGCAATCGCGACGAGTTCGTCACCGGCCGCGACGAGATCGTCGACTTCCTGACCCGCAAGTGGAGGAAGGAGCTCGACTACGCGCTGCGCAAGGAGCTCTGGACGTTCACCGACGACCGGATCGCCGTTCGGTTCCAGTACGAATGGCATGACGCCGACGGACAATGGTGGCGCAGCTACGGCAACGAGCTGTGGGAGTTCGACGCCGACGGGCTGATGCGACGGCGCGAGGCCAGCATCAACGACCTCCGGATCACTGCCGGACAACGACGCATCTTCGGCCCGCGCCCGGCCGGCGAACACGGCGCGTCCTTGCCGCTCGCCTAGCGCAGCGTTCCGCACCACGGCCGCGCAGGTTCTGCCGACGCCGCGCCTCTACCGACAGAGCGACCAGTCCGTCACACGAGTCCGTTGGAGTGGACGCGGAGGACCGGCGGCGAGCAGACGCGATTATCGTCATGATGTCAGGACAAATACTTGACTCCATCGCCGTCGCGAGGCAGTCTCGGGGCATCGCCGAGGCCGCCCGCCCAGGGCCGGCCCGGTGAGTGACGATCCAACGACGCGAACGGGCGGGGTGCCGCATGCGGATCGGGCTCGCGGGCGTGGGCAGGATAGGCGCCTTCCACGCCGGGACTCTGGCTGCTCTCGTCGACGTCCACGAGCTGGTCGTGACCGACGCCGACCTGCGGGCGGCGGAACGGGTCGCCGCCGAGCTGGGGTCCCGGCCGGCCGGGCGCGTCGCCGGCGCGCTTCGGATCCGGGTGGCGCCGGACGCCGATGCCCTGATCGCGTCGGGCGTCGACGGCTTCGTGATCGCCACCGCCACCCCGGGGCACGCGCCGCTGCTGCGTCAGGCCGTCGCCGCCGGGGTGCCGGTCTTCTGCGAGAAGCCCGTGGCGGCCACCCTGAAGGAGACCATCGAACTGGCGAACCTCGCCGAAAGCTCCGGGGTGCCGGTCCACGTCGGCTTCCAGCGCCGGTTCGACGCCGGGTACCGGCGCGCGCGGGCCGCGGTGGCCTCCGGCGAGCTCGGGTTCGTGCACACCGTCCGGGCCGCCACCCACGACCAGGCGCCCCCGCACGCCTCCTACGTCCCGACCTCCGGCGGCATCTTCCGCGACTGCAACGTGCACGACTTCGACATCCTGCGGTTCGTCACCGGGCGTGAGGTGGCCACCGTCTACGCCACGGGCGCCAACAAGGGCGCGGCCTTCTTCGCCGAGGCCGGCGACGTCGACACCGGCGGCGCCCTGCTGACCCTGGACGACGGCACGATCGCGCTGATCTCCTCGACCCGCTACCACGGCGGCGGCCACGACGTGCGCATGGAGGTCCATGGCGAGAAGGGCGCGATCGCCGTCGGCCTGGACCACTCGCTGGCGATGCGCTCGGCCGAGGAGGGCGTCGACTTCCCGCGCGGCCCGCGCAAGTCGTCGTTCATGGAGCGTTTCCTCCCGGCGTACCAGGCCGAGCTGGCGGCCTTCGCCGCCGTCGCCCGCGGCGAGCGGCCCTCCCCGTGCACGGTCCGCGACGCGCTGGAGGCGTTCCGCGTCGCCGAGGCGTGCGAGCTGTCGCGGGCGGAACGGCGGCCCGTGACCATGTCCGAGATCGAGGGGATCGGTGGCGGGGCGTGACGCGTTCACCTGCCGCCCGTGCCGCCGCCTCCCGCGGCCGGTGAGGTCGTGTCCCGGACGCGCCAGGAGTAGATCGAGGCGATGACGCTCGCGCCGACGATGCCTGTCAGATCGAGAGGGATGAGGATCGCCTCCGGAACGGTGAACGCCGCGACGGTCAGGACCGCGCCGACGGCGGTGAAGAGGCGGCCGCCGAACCGGTGGGTCAGCACCCAGCACCGCTCGTCGGTCAGCGTCCACCAGGTGCGGAAGCCGGCGATCCCGTTGGGCCGCAGGAAGGGCAGAGCCCTTCCGATGACCACGGTGAACACCCCGAGCGCGACGCCCACCACTCTCATCAGGGGGACGCCTCCGGTGACCGCGCCGAGCACCGAGGCCGCGTGGATGCCGGCCAGCAGGCCGAGCACGCCGATCGCGATGGTGTTGTAGCCGCGCGCGGAGGCGGCCAGTCGCCGGCGGTCGGGCACGACGAGGGGCAGCACGACCAGGACGGCCGCGAGCACCAGGATGACGACGGGCAGCGTGATCAGCGCCTCGCTCTTGCCGCCCAGCCGGTCGGGCTTGCCCGAGGCGCCCCAGTGCACGGGCAAGCGGGCGTCGTCGGGGATGCGGGTCCACGCCCACAGCGACAGGGCGGCCGTACCCGCGAGCAGGAGGGCGGCGCCGATCGCGGTGGGGCGGGTGTTCATCAGGGCGGGAGCGCTGTGGGGCGTGCGGTCTCCGCCGTGGGCGGACGGCATGCGGTCGTCCGTCATGGGCACCTCCAGGGTCCGGTCCGATGTCACGTTGCCGACCAGACTTCCCGGCGCTCCACGATCGACGATAACAGCGGGCGGGCTCCCCGGCCAGAGGCCTGAGCGGAGAACGCGCGCCGGCGGACGCGCCGGCGCGTCCGCCGGCGGTAGTTCGTCTCGCGAATTGTAAGGCCTCGGAAATGTTAGTCTGAACACGTGGCTAAGCAATATGAAGGACAGATCGGAGTGGTGGCCGCGCTGGTGCGGTCCACGTTCCTGGTGAACGCGGTGTACGCCGAGTCCGCCCGGGAGTACGGCCTCACCTCGCAGCAGGGTCAGCTGCTGTGCGTGCTGATGGCGCAGTCGTACGGCATGGGGGAGCTGGGCGCGGTGCTGGGGCTGGCCAAGTCGAGCCTCACCGGGCTGGTGGACCGCACCGAGCGCAACGGCCTGGTCCAGCGCAAACCCGACCCGCAGGACTCACGCGCGGTGCGGATCGCGCTCACCAGGAAGGGCTCCAAGGTCGCGGAGGAGTTCTACGTCGAGACCTGCCGGCGGATCGAGAACCTGACGACGGGCCTGTCCGACGCGGACCGCGAGACGCTCGCCGGCCTGCTCGGCGGCGTCGTGGAGGCCAACAAGGTCCCCGTGGTCTTCCTGGAGCCCGGGGGAGGGGCCGGCCTGGAGCACGAACGTTAGAGCGCTCCCGGGTTGCAGTTCGTGTCACGAACTATTATGGTTCGTAGCACGAACTGAACCTCTTTCCCGGATGGGGGCGTGACATCATGAGCAGTCGTACGGTGGTGGTCGTCGGCGGCGGTTACGGCGGTTCGGCGCTCGCCAGGGCGCTGGACGCCGAGGCCGAGGTCGTCCTCGTGGACCCCCGCGACGCGTTCGTCAACACGGCGGGCTCGCTGCGGGCGCTGACCCGGCCCGAGTGGGCAGGCAACATGTTCTTCCCCTACGAGCAGTGGCTGACGCGGGGCCGGGTGGTCCGCGACCGCGCGGTCTCCGTGGACGCCGGCGGCGTCACCCTGGCCTCGGGCGAACGCATCGAGGCCGGCCATCTGGTCCTGGCGACGGGCTCCAGCTACGCCTACCCGGCCAAGCCCGTCTCCGACTCCGCCGACGAGGTGCTGGACGACCTCCGCCGGACCCACAAGGAGCTGGCCGGCGCCGAACGGGTGCTGATCCTCGGCGCCGGGCCGGTCGGCCTGGAGCTGGCCGGGGAGATCAAGGAGGTCTGGCCGCACAAGCAGGTGACCGTCGTCGATCCGGCCGGGCGGCTGCTGCCCGCCTTCCCGGACGAGCTGCGCCAGGACCTGCACCGCCAGCTCGACGAGCTCGGCGTACGCCTGCGGCTGGGCGCCGGGCTGGTCGCGCCGCCGGCGACCGAGCCCGGCCAGGCCGAGACCTTCACCGTCACCACCACCGGAGGTGAGGAGATCACCGCCGACATCTGGTTCCGCGCGTACGGCGTGCGCACCAACAGCGACTACCTCGCCGACGGCCGGCTCACCGTCCGCAACGCGCAGGGGCAGGTCCCGGTCACCGAGACGCTCAACGTCAGGGGGTACGACCACGTCTACGCGATCGGCGACATCACCGACGTCCCCGAGGCCAAGATGGCGGGGTACGCCATGCAGCACGCCGACGTGGTGGCGCGCAACATCCTCGCCCGGCTGAACGGCGAGCAGCCCACGGCGACCTACCGGCCTCTGCCGTACCCCATGATCCTGCTTCCGCTCGGGCCGCGCGGCGGCGTCGGCCAGTTGCCCACCCCTGACGGCCCGGCCGTCGTCCCGGCGGAGACCGTGTCGGCGTACAAGGGCGCCGACCTGTTCACCGGCCGCTTCACCGAACAGTTCGGCTCCGCCTGAGCCCGGAGGACGGGACCGTCCGGCTTCCCCGCAGCCGGGAGGACGGGACGGGACCGTCCGGCTCCGCCTCGCCCGGGGGACGCCGCCCCGCGCCGAGCCACCTGCCCGCGGCGGGCTCCCTCTGATAATCGGGAAATCCACAAGGAAAGGCAGAACCGTGTCTGCACACGACGTCGTCTTCGGCTTCGGGGCGCACAGCGGCATCCACGAGGCGCCGCAACTGCTGCGCATGGCCCAGCAGGCCGACCGCGACCGGCTCGACATCTTCTCGCTGTCGGACCATCCCTACATCGGCGGGCGCCTCGACGCCTACGCCGCGCTCGGCTTCATCCTCGGCCGGACCGAGCACATCGCCGGCTTCGCCAACGTCACCAACCTGCCGACCCGGCCCGCTCCCATGCTGGCCCGGACGGTGACGTCGCTGTCGGCGCTGTCGGAGGGCCGCGTCGTGCTCGGCATGGGCGCGGGCGGGCTGTGGGACCGGATCTCCGACATGGGCGTCCCGCGGCTGTCGCCGGGCGACGCCGTGGACGCCTTCGAGGAAGCGATCGTGCTGGTCAAGAAGCTGTCGGGCGGCGGACCGCCGGTCACCTTCCAGGGCCGCCACTACCAGGTGAACCGGATCGAGCCCGCCCCCGTGGCCGCGCCCCCGGTGTGGACGGGATCGAACGGACCGAGGTCGCTGGCCGCCACCGGCCGGGTGGCCGACGGCTGGCTCCCCGGCCACGCGGCGGACTGGCGCAGCGAGCGCTACCGGACCTCGCGCCCGATCATCGACGAGGCGGCGGCGGCCGTGGGCCGGGACCCGCGCGAGATCCGGACGATCTACAACTTCCCCGGGCGCATCACCGACCGTCCGCTGCCGGCCACCCGCGACCAGGACGGCCGCTGGGTCGGCGGCTCCGTCGGCCAATGGGTCGAGGAGCTGACCGAGGCCGTGCTGGAGCACGACGCGTCGGGCTTCATCCTCTTCGCCCCCGATCACGGCGCCTCGGACCTCGTCACGCTCGGCCGCTGGGCCGCGGAGATCGTCCCGGCCGTGCGCGAGGCGGTCGCGGCGAAGAACGACTGAGGCCGTCGCCCGGAGCCGCCATGGACGGCTCCGGGGAGATCGCGCAGGCTCCGATCAGCAGGCCACCCAGGAGACCTTCGCCTGGCCGTCCTGAGTGCCCCACTGGCCCGTCTGGTTGCAGCCGAACCAGCGCTGTCCGACGAGCGTGTCGCCGGCCCAGTAGCTGATGACGGTGAGGAGGTCACCGCCGGGCGGGGGAGGAGGAATGGCATGAGCCGGGGTCGATCCGAGGGCCAGCAGACCGGCGGCCAGCGCCGCCGTGACGATCCCACGCTTGATTCTCACGAAGGTTCCTCCAGGTCAATGCGGTTGTGGACCAGAGCGAACGCCGAAGCCGTGCACGTGAATCGCCCTCACGATAACCGCGTTGATCAAGGCTGTCAGCAACAGGCGGCGCTTACCCGGCATCAACCGTCCGTCAGGCCGGTTGGTGGGTCCAGCCGGAGGCGAGAGGGGAGGAGACCGAGACCTCGCCGCCGGAGCGGGTGACGGTGAACGGCGTCGCCGCTCCCGAGGCGTGGTCGGTGACGGTGAGCGTCGTCTCGCCGTCCGGGCCCGGGTACACGCGCAGCGTCAGGCCGTCGAGGTAGTCGTAGTCCGGCCGGTCGTCCCTGGCCCCGACCGGCAGGACGGCGCCTTCCCGCACGTAGATCGGCATCGAGGTGAAGCCGTGGGTCTCGGTGCGCCAGCGTCCGCCCTCCACCCGCTCGCCCGTCAGGTAGTTCGTCCACGTGCCGTCCGGCAGGTAGAGCTCCACCGTGCCGTCGGGGGTGAACACCGGCGCGACGAGCAGGTCGGGGCCGAGCATGTACTGGGTGTCGAGGTGGGCGGCGTTGCGGTCGCCGGGGAAGGCCATCGCCATG
Source organism: Nonomuraea rhodomycinica (assembly GCF_013363995.1). Classification (GTDB taxonomy): domain Bacteria; phylum Actinomycetota; class Actinomycetes; order Streptosporangiales; family Streptosporangiaceae; genus Nonomuraea; species Nonomuraea rhodomycinica. The sequence goes on from NZ_JABWGO010000002.1 coordinate 672,774, forward strand.
GGGCGCATGACGGGCGTCCCACGCTCGTGCGCCCGGACGCCCGCCTGGAACAGGTACGGCATCAGCCGGAGCTTGAGCTTGGTGAACACCCGGGTCACCTCGACCGCCTCCTCGTCGAAGGCCCACGGCACGCGGTAGGACGACGAGCCGTGCAGCCGCGAGTGCGACGACATGAGCCCGAAGGCGACCCAGCGCTTGAAGACGCCGGGGTCGGGGGTGCCCTCGAAGCCGCCGATGTCGTGGCTCCAGAAGGAGAAGCCGGAGAACGCGAGCGACAGGCCACCGCGCAGGGTCTCCGCCATGGACGCGTAGCTCGACCCCGTGTCGCCGCCCCAGTGCACCGGCATCCGCTGGCCGCCCGCGGTAGCCGACCGCGCGAACAGCACCGCCTCGCCGGCGCCGCGCTTGTCCTCCAGCACCTCGAACACCGCCGCGTTGTAGAGCTGCGTGTAGAGGTTGTGCATCCGCTCGGGCGCGGAGCCGTCGAAGTAGGCGACGTCCAGCGGGATGCGCTCCCCGAAGTCGGTCTTGAAAGCGTCGACTCCCTGATCCTGAAGCGCGCGCAGCTTCGACTGGAACCACCGGGTCGCGTCCGGGTTGGTGAAGTCGACGAGCCCCATGCCGGCCTGCCACAGGTCCCACTGCCACACCGACCCGTCCGGACGCCTGAGCAGGAAGCCGCGCTCGGCGGCCTCGGCGAACAGCGGTGAGCGCTGGCCGATGTAGGGGTTGATCCACACGCAGACCCGCAGGTCCTTCGCGCGCAGGCGGGCCAGCATGCCCTCGGGGTCGGGGAAGACGCGCGGGTCCCACGCGAAGTCGCACCAGTTGAACTCGCGCATCCAGAAGCAGTCGAAGTGGAAGACCGACAGCGGCAGGTCACGCTCGGCCATGCCGTCGATGAACGAGGTCACCGTCCGCTCGTCGTAGTCGGTGGTGAACGACGTCGACAGCCACAGGCCGTAGGACCACGCGGGCAGGCGCGCGGGGCGGCCGGTGAGCGCGGTGTACCGTTCGAGGATCCGCTCCGGGGACGGCCCGTGGATCACGAAGTACTCCAGGCTCTCGCCCGCGACCGAGAACTGCGCGCGCTGCACCGCCTCCGACCCGATCTCGTACGAGACGTGACCGGGATGGTTGACGAAGACGCCGTACCCGCGGTTGGTCAGGTAGAACGGCACGTTCTTGTAGGCCTGCTCGGAGGAGGTGCCGCCGTCGGCGTTCCAGATCTCCACGGTCTGGCCGTTCTTGACCAGCGGCCCGAAGCGCTCCCCGAGCCCGTAGACGACCTCGCCCACGCCGAGCGCGAGCTGCTGGGCGAGATGGACCGACGAGCGGGGCCCGCCGGTGCCGCCCCGGGCGTTGCCGACGGGGCCCGGGTCCACCTGCGCGTCGGCGGCGAGCCGGAAGTAGCCGATGGACTTGGCGCCGCTGGAGGTCAGCGGGCGCCCGTCACCGTGGAAGGACAGGTCCCAGGGGGCGCCGGGCCTCATGGTGGCGCTCAGCCCGCCGCTGGTGAGCGTCACCGCGCCGGTGCCGTCCGTTTCGACGACGCCGTGGCCGTCCTCGGCGCCGACCAGGTCGAAGCCCCGCTCCACGCCGCCCCCGACGTGGTGGTCGATCCGGACGCGGATCACGTCCGGCAGCGGCGCCGACAGCCGGAGCGTGAGCACCGGGCGGTTGAGGGTGTCGCCCCGGCGGTGGATGACGGTGGTGGGCGCGGTGACGGTGAATGCCCCGTCCTCCGGCCAGATGTCGTGGGCCTCGGCGGCGTACAGCGCGGTGACGCCGGGACGCAGCTGCCAGAGCCCGTCGGTGAACTTCATCGGTGGGGATCCTTTTCAGACAACGGTGCCGGACGGGGGACGCGCCGCGGGCGCGTCCCGGCCGTCATCCCTTCAGACCGCCGGCCAGCAGGTCGGCGCGCCAGAAGCGCTGCAGCACCAGGACGAGGACGACCAGCGGGACGACGGACACGGCCGAGCCCATGATGACCAGCGAGTACAGGTCGCCGTCCCCCGCGCCCTTGCCCAGGAACGTGTACAGGCCGAGCGTGATCGGGTACTTGTCCTGGTCGGAGAGCATGATGAAGGGCAGCAGGAAGTTGTTCCAGATGCCGACGAACTGCAGCAGGAACACGGTCACGAGGCCCTGCACCATCATCGGCAGGACGATGCGCACGAAGATGTGGACCTCTCCGGCGCCGTCCAGGCGGGCCGCCTCCAGCGTGCTCTCCGGCAGCGAGGCCGCCGCGAAGACCCGGCACAGGAAGATGCCGAACGGGTTGATGATCACCGGCAGGAGGACCGACCAGTAGGTCCCGGCCAGGCCGACGGCGGCCAGCAGCAGGTACTGCGGGACGGCCAGCACGATGCCGGGCACCAGCACGCCGGCGAGGATCACCGAGAACAGCGCCTGACGTCCCCGGAAGCGGAACTTGGCCAGGGCGTAGCCGGCCATGGCCGACACCAGCGTGGACAGGATCGCGCCGAGCCCGGCGTACAGCAGGGAGTTCAGCCCCCACCGCCAGAACTGGCCGTCGCCGTAGCCGCCGAGCGCGGCCAGGTTGTCGGCGAACCCGCTGCCCGGGGCGAAGGAGAAGGTGGTGAACAGCTCGCGCGGGCTCTTGGAGGAGGCGATGACCACCCACGCGACGGGGGCCAGGCAGTACAGCGCGCCGAGCAGCAGCACGACCGTCGCCAGCCGCGGCCGTCGCGCCGTTCCCGGCCGGCGCCGCGTCAGGACCGTGCGGTCGCCGGCGCTCACGCGTCGTCCCCGAAGGTGCGGCGCTGGAAGAAGCGCAGCAGCAGCAGCGACAGCACGAGGATGCCCAGGGCCAGGACGACGGAGGCGGCGGCGGCCCCGCCGAGGTTGTCGTTCATGAACGCCTCCTGGTAGATCTTCATCAGCGGCACCCAGGTGAAGCTGATGGTCGTCGACATCGGCCGCAGCGTCGCCGGCTCGCTGTAGAGCTGCAGGGTGCCGATCACGGAGAACAGGCCGGTGAGCACGAGGGCGGGCGCGACCAGCGGGATCTTGATGCGCCAGGCGATCTGCAGCTCACTGGCCCCGTCGATGCGGGCCGCCTCGTAGACCGAGGTCGGGATGGCGCGCAACGACGTGAAGATGATGATCATGTTGAAGCCCACGCCCGACCACAGCGCGATGTTGGCCAGCGAGAAGTACAGGGTGGGGAAGCCGAAGAAGTCCAGCGGCCCGGCGTGCAGCTGCCTGGCGAGGTAGCTGATCGGGCTGGTGCTGGGCAGGTAGAGGAAGCCCCACAGCAGGCTGGCGATGACGCCGGGCACCGCGTACGGCAGGAAGATCGCGGTGCGGGCGAAGCCGCGCGCCCGCACCCTCGGGGTGTCGAGCAGCAGCGCGAACAGCAGGGCCAGGCCCAGCACGCTGGGGATGGCGACGAGGCCGTAGAGCAGCACCCGCCCGAGCCCGGCGACGTACTCGGGATCGGTGAGCGCGGTGAGGTAGTTGTCGAGGCCGACGAAGGACTGCACGCGCCGCCCGAACGCGCCGCCGCCCTCGATGCGGAAGCCGCGGAAGCTCAGGTAGATCGCGTAACCGATCGGGATGATGAGGAACAGGGTGAACAGCACGATCGCGGGCGTGGCGAACAGCCACGGGGTGGCCGCGGCGCGCAGGCGCGAGCGTCGGGCGGGGGTGGCGGGCATGGGGCGTCCAGGGTGAGGGTCGAGAGGCCGGTGAGGTGGGGCCCGGCGGGTGGCCGGGCCCGGCCCCTACTTGCTGACGGTATAGCCGGACTTCTGCAGGTCGGCGACGACGGCTTGCTGCGTGGCCTGGTACACCGCCCGGAAGGAGGTCTTGTTGAGCGCGGCGGCGTTGAGCGCGTCCCCGAAGGCGGTCTGCGCCACGTTCACGTTGGGCCCCCAGGTGACGGGGATGGTGGTGTTCTTGATCACCTGGTCGGTGACCTGGTAGAAGTCCTTCTGCTGCGGCATCAGCCGGGGCGGCTCATGGGTGAGCGTCGCCTGACGGCCGGCGTTCCCGCCGGGATAGATGTCGAGGCTGAGCTGCGCCTTGGAGCCCTCGTCGGAGGCGCCCAGCCAGGCGGCGAAGGCCGCGGCCTCCTTGGCGTGCTTGGACTTGGCCGGCACCAGGAAGGCGGAGCCGCCCAGGAACGGCACGGCCGGATCGCCGGGCGTCCATTGCGGCAGCGGCGCCGACTCCCACGTGCCCGCGGTGTCCGGCGCCACCGAGTAGATCACGTTGGGCGCCCAGGCCGCGGCGGCCCAGCTGAGGAGCTTGCCGCTGTTGACCTGCGCGTTCCATTCCGGCGTGAGCAGCGGCTCGACCTTGACCAGATCGCGCTCCACGAGATCCTGCCAGAAGTCGGCGGTCTTCAGCGACGCCTCGCTGTCGATGCCGACCTTCCACGTCTTGCCGTCGTTGCTCCACCACTGGGCGCCGGCCTGGGCGGCCTGGGCGGCGAAGAACTCGAGCTGGGCGGCGGAGAAGCTGGCGATGTAGACGCTGGGATCCTTCTTGTGGATCTGCTCCGCCGCCTTGGCGTACTCGGCCCAGGTGGTGGGGACCTTGGCGCCGTACTTGTCGAACAGGTCCTTGCGGTAGGTGAGCACCATGGGGCCGATGTCCTGGGGCACGCCGTAGACCTGGCCGTCGAAGGTGGTCAGGGCCCAGATGTTGGGCTCGATGCCCGCCTTCACGCCCGCCACGTCGGCGGTGATGTCCTTCACGGCTCCGGCCGTCACCACGGCGGGCACGCCCCGGTACTCCAGTTGCACGACGTCGGGGGTGTCGCCCGCCTTGTCGGCGGCCAGCAGCTTGGAGGCCGTCTCGGCGGTCCCGCCGACCTCCGCCAGCTTGACGGTGACGTCCGGGTGCAACTGGTGGTACTTGTCGATGACCGCCTTGGCCCGCGGGTCGGTGCCCTTGAGGTTCCAGGTCCACACCTGCAGCGTGACCGGCCCGCCGTCGCTCGCCGTGCCCGAGGAGGGCGCCTCGGCGGACGAGCAGGCGGCGAGCGACGCCGTCAGGGCGACCGCCAGCGCGGCGGCGGCCAGGGACGTCCCGGGCCGGCGGCGTCGAGGCGGGGGGAGGGTCGGTGGGGTCATGACGAGCTCCTCGGCGGGTGGTGCGTCACGGCGGAGTGCCGGGTCGTGCGTTGGGATCTAACCTGATGTTAACGTTGTCATCCTGTCAAGCCCCCTGCTCGTGACAGAGCCGACACGCTACGGAGCCGCATCCCCGTGCCCACCTTCCGCAACCCGGTCCTGCCCGGCTGCTATCCGGACCCGTCGATCTGCCGAGCCGGCGATGACTTCTACCTGGTCACCTCGTCGTTCGCCTACTTCCCCGGCATCCCCCTCTTCCACAGCCGGGACCTGGTGAGCTGGCGGCAGCTCACGCACGTGCTCGACCGGCCGGGGCCGCTGTCGCTGGAGGGCCTGGACGTCTCCGACGGGATCTGGGCGCCGACCATCCGCCACCACGACGGCACGTTCTACGTGGTCTCCACCCTGGCCAGGAACCGGCAGGGCAGCGTCACCTTCGTCGTCACGGCCGACGACCCCGCCGGGCCGTGGTCGGATCCGGTCCCGCTGGAGGCCGAGGGCATCGACCCCTCGCTGTTCTTCGACGACGACGGCCGGTGCTGGCTGACGGCCTGCCGCGACGCCGTCGAGCCCGGCGGCGGGCCCGGCGAGCTGTGGATGCGCGAGCTGGACCTCGACCGCCTCAAGCTGGTCGGCCCCACCCACGTGCTGTGGCACGGCGCCGTACGCGGGGCGTGGGTGGAGGCGCCCCACCTGTACAAGCGGGACGGCGTGTACCACCTGATCGCCGCCGAGGGCGGCACCGAGGGCAACCACAGCGTCACCGCGGCCCGCTCCGACGCCGTCACCGGCCCCTACGTCACCGATCCGCGCAGCCCGCTGCTGACCCACCGCCACCGCGGCCAGGACGAGCCCGTCCAGAACGTCGGCCACGTCGACCTGGTGGACACCCCCGACGGCGAGACGTGGGCGGTGGCGCTCGGGGTCCGGCCGATCGAGGGCACGCACACGCTGGGCCGGGAGGTGTTCCTGGTGCCCGTCTCGTGGGACGCCCGCGGGCCGGTCTTCGCCCCGGAGACGGGCGGCGTGCGCCTGTCGGAGCGTCTGCCGTCGATCGCCACCGGCGGACCGGACTCGAAGCGGTTGCCGTCGATCGCCACCGGTGGACCGGACGACGACGCGGAGCACTCCGACGACCCGGAGCGGGAGCGGCGCGACGACGCGGCGCCGGTACGGGAGCGCTTCGACGGGCCCGTGCCCGGGCTGGAGTGGAACAGCCTCCGAGGCCCCGTCCACGACCGCGTCAGACCCTCGGCCGACGGCGGCGGGCTGGACCTCGCCCTGTCCCCGGAGCCGCTGTCCTCCACCGGCGTGCCGACGTTCCTCGGCCGCCGCCAGCGCCATGTCCGCTTCCACGCCCGGGCGCGCATCGGCTTCTCCGCGGCGCACCCGGCGCAGGAGGCCGGGATCGCCGTCTTCCAGAACCAGGACCACCACGCCACGCTCGCCCTCACCGTGGACGGCGGCGGGCGGCCCCGGGTGGTGCTGACCGTCCGCCAGGCGGGCACGAGCACCCGCCTGGCCTCCGCGCCGGTGGCGGCCGGCGAGGCGGTGCTCGCGGTCGAGGGGGACGAGGACCGCTACACCTTCCGCTTCCAGGACCCGGGCACCGACCGGTGGACCAGCCTGGCCGGCGTCGAGCGGTCGTTCTTCAGCACCGAGCGGGCGGGCGGGTTCGTGGGGGTCTATCTCGGTCTGTACGCGACCGGCAACGGCCGTGCCGGCGACGGACAGGCGCACGTGCACTGGTTCGAGTACCAGCCCGCGACGAGCTAGCGGGGCGGCGCCGTGCTGCGCCGCACCACCAGCTCGGGGGCGATCCGCTCGGAGGAGGCCGGCTCGCCGCGCATCATGCGCAGCACCTGCTGGATGGAGCGCTCGCCCAGGCCGAAGAAGTCCTGGCGGACCGTGGTGAGCGCGGGCACCAGGTACGCCGCGCCCGCGATGTCGTCGAACCCGACGAGCGAGACGTCGCCGGGCACCTTGACGCCGAGTTCGGCGAAGGCGGCCAGCACCCCCATGGCCATCTGGTCGTTGCCGGCGAAGATCGCCGTCGGCCGCTCGCCGGTCCGGCGGGTGACGAGGTAGTGGGCCAGCCGGTAGCCGCTGTTGCCGGTGAAGTCGCCCTCCAGCAGCTCCCCGCGGGCGTCCGGCGCCTCCGCCAGCGCGGAGCGCCAGCCCTCGACGCGCGCCCGGGCGTCGAAGGTGCGCAGCGCGCCGGTCAGGTGGGCGATGTCGCGATGCCCCAGCTCCAGCAGGTGCCGCACGGCGAGCCGCGCGCCGAGCTCCTGGTCGAGCTCGACGAAGCCGAGATCCGGGTTGGGCACGTCGCCGGACATGACCACCGTCACGGGCACGCCGGTGACGACGTCGGCCAGGGCGTCGGCCACCATGGGCCGGTCGGCGATGACCGCGATGGCCTCCACCGCCTGGTCGGTGAGCCGCTGCAGCGTCTCGGCGAGGTCCCTGGTGGTGCCGCCCTGCCAGGCGGCCAGGTTGACCCAGTATCCGGCCCGCTGCGCCGCGGTCTGTACGCCGCGCAGGATGCGGGGCAGCTCGTACAGCTCGGCCCCGGCCAGCACGACGCCGATGGTCGAGGACCGGCGGCTCTTGAGCGCGCGGGCCACGCTGTTGCGGCGGTAGCCGAGCTTCTCGATGGCGGCCTCGACGCGGGCCCGGGTCTCCGGCCGTACGGAGGGGTGATCGTTGAGGACGCGGGAGACCGTGACGTGCGACACCCCGGCCTCGCGCGCCACGTCCACCATGCCCGGTGCCCGGTTCATGCCCTTCACTTCCCAGCTTCCGCCCCGACGCTCCCGCCCGCCCGGGCGTCACGTCGATGGTGTCACACCCGCCGTGCGCTCCGGCCCTCGCGCGTCACCGTCGCACCCGCCGCCGTACCATCGGTCCTCGACGAGACCAGGGCCGGCGGAGGCAGGCGGGACATGTACGGACGCGAGGCGGAGCGGCGACTGCTCGACCGGCTGCTGGACCGCGTCCGTGACGGCGGCGCGGCCTCCCTCGTGGTGCGCGGCGAGCCCGGCATCGGCAAGACCACGCTGCTCGACCATCTCGCCGGCGCCGCCGCGGACCTGCGGATCCTGCGCGTCACCGGTGTGGAGACCGAGGCCGAACTGCCGTACGCGGCTCTGCACCTGTTGCTCTACCCGGTGCTCGACCGCCTGGACGCGCTGCCGGAGGCCCAGCGCGCCGCCCTGCGCGCCGCGCTCGGCGTGGAGGCGGCCACCGGCGCCAACCGCTTCCAGGTGGGCCTCGCCGTGCTGGGCCTGCTGGCCGAGCTGTCTGCGGAGCGGCCGGTGCTCTGCCTGGTGGACGACGCCCAGTGGCTGGACCGGGAGTCGGCCGACGCGCTGGTGTTCGCCGTGCGGCGGCTGCACGCCGAGCCCGTCGGCGTGGTCGTCGCCGCGCGCGACGGCGACGGGTTCCGCACCATGCCCGACCTGGACGAGATCCACCTGGCCGGACTGTCCAGGGACGCGGCCGAGCGGCTGCTGGCCGAGCAGTCGCTCGCCGTCAACGTCCAGGACCAGATCATCGGCGAGGCCCGGGGCAACCCGCTGGCCCTGGTGGAGCTGCCGCGCGCGCTGAGCCCGGAGCAGCGGGCGGGCGCGTTCACCCCGCCGGTGCTGGCCTTCGCGGAGTCCGGCACGCCGCCGAGCCGGGTGCTGCGCGGCTTCCGCTCCGAGGTCGAGGCCTTGCCGTCCGCGGCCCGGCTCTGCCTGCTGGCCGCCGCGCTGGCGGGGACGGCCGACCGCGACGTCATCATCGGCGCCGCGACGGCCTGCGGGGCGGGCCTGGCGGCCCTCGCGGTCGCCGAGCGGGCGGGGCTGCTGCGCGCCGACGCGAGCGGCATCACGCTGCGCCACCCCCTCGTCCGCGTCGCCGTCCAGGCCGCCTCGGACATCGGCGAGCACACGGCGGTGCACCGGGCGCTCGCCGAGGCCACGGAAGGCGCCCGCCGCGTGTGGCACCTGTCCGCGGCGGCGACCGGCGCCGACGACGCCCTGGCCGGCGACCTCGACCAGGTGGCCGGCCAGGCCATGGACCGGGGAGCGCCGTCCGTCGCCGCCTCCGCCGCGGAACGCGCGGCGGAGCTCACCACGGAGCCGGGCGACCGCTTCCGCCGGCTGTCCTACGCCGCGACCGCCGCGCTGGAGGCCGGGCAGCTCGACCGCGCCGCCCGCCTGACCCGCCGTGCCGAGAGCGGCGGCCCCGGCCGTCCGGGCGCGATGCCGGCGGCCGACCGGCGGCTGGCGGGTGTCCGCGCGCTGATCGAGTACGAGCGCGGCATGCCGGGGAGGGCGGCCGCGATCCTCGTCGAGGAGGCCGTGCCGGCCACCGCCGCCGACCCGGACAACCGGGACTCCGTCCTGGTCAGGGCGGCCGTCTACACCTGGCACGCCGGAGCGGGGCACGGCGACCTGTTCCGCCGCCTGGAACGGCACGCGGAGGGGAGCGGCGTGGCCGGGCTCGTCCGCGGGCTGCGCCTGGTGTCCCTGGGGGAGCCGGCCGCCGCGGTCCCGGAGCTGGCGCGCTACCTCGGCACCGTGGACGAGACCATGCCGTTCCCCCAGCGGCTGGCCGCCGCCTACGCGGCGTCGCTCACCGGCGACCACGGGCTCGTCGGCGAGCTCGCGGAGGGGCTGGTCGCCGAGTGCTATCGGGAGGGGCGCACGACGCTGCTCCCGCAGCCGCTCGGCCTGCTCGGCACCGCCCACATGCTGCTCGGGCGGCCGGGAGAGGCGTTCGCGTCGATCCGCGAAGGGCTGAGCGTGGCCGCGGACTCGGGGCAGGAGCACCGGCGTGGCCATCTGGCGGGCGTGCTGAGCTGGCTGCACGCGATCGCGGGCGAGGAGGAACGCGCTCGGGCCATGGCCGTCGAGGCGGACGCCGCCAGTGCCGACGGCCGGCGCGCCGCCGCGCGCGGCTGGGCCGTCCACGCGCTCACCGAGCTGGACCTCCAGCGGGGGCGCTACGAGGCGGCGCTGGCCCGGCTGCGCGAGGCGGGCGCGGGGCGGGCGGCGCACACGATCAGCGTCCAGATGCACGCCGTTCCCGCCCTGGTCGAGGCGGCCGTCCGGCATGGTGTGCCGGGCGAGGCGGGCCCCGCGCTCGCCCGGCTGACCGCCTGGGCCGAAGCCTGCGCGCGGCCGTGGGCGCTGGCCGTGGCGGCCCGCTGCGCGGCGCTGCTCGCCGACGACCCGGAGCCGCTCTACCGCAAGGCCCTGGCCGACCACGACCGCGACGGCCACTCTCTGGAACACGCCCGCACGCACCTGCTGTACGGGGAGTGGCTGCGCCGCCGCCTGCGCCGCGCCGAGGCGAGAGGGCAGCTGACCGCCGCCCACGACCTGTTCGACCGGCTCGGCGCCACGGGCTGGGCGGCCCGCGCGGCGGACGAGCTGCGGGCCGCCGGGTACGCGCCGGCCGTCCGTGACGGCGCCCACGACCCGCTCGCCGTCCTCACCCCGCAGGAGCTCCAGGTCGTCCGGCTGGCCGCCACCGGGGCCTCCAACCGGGACGTGGCCGCCCGGCTGTTCCTCAGCCCGCGCACCGTCGCCTACCACCTGTACAAGGCGTTCCCCAAGCTGGGCATCACCTCGCGGGCCGAACTGGCCCCGATGCTTAACCGGCCGCCCGGCACAGCTGTCTGAATACCGAATCGTGACGGACGCGGCCCCGGTCAGTGCGTCCGTAGCGTCGGCGGCGTGACCAACCACGTACCCCGTTACAGCCTGGCCGAGCGCGACCGCCGCTGGGGCCTGGCCCGCGACATCATGGCGGCGGAAGGGCTCGACGCCCTCATCGCGTACGGCGAGCACGAGTGCGCCGACCTGGCGCCGTTCGCGCCGGACGCCTACTTCACCAACGACCGCCCCGGCTCCATCGTGATCTTCTGCGGCGACGCCGATCCGGTGCAGCTCACCTGGTCCACGCTCCCGGTCGCGGACCACATCGAGGCCACCCGCCGCGGCGACGACCTGTGGATCCCGCCGGGCGACATCCGGGTCGCCCGGCACGCCGCGGGGGTGGTGGAGGTGCTGCGGGAGCACCGGGTCGAGGCGGGCGCCGTCGGCGTGCTCGGCCTGGACCCCTACCCGCCGTTCCACATCAACCCGATCATGCCCTACCACCTGTGGACGGAGGTGCTCGCCGAGCTGCCCGGCGTACGGTTCGTCCCGGTCGGCCTCGGATACCTGTTCGCCACGACCTGCCAGTCGAAGGAGGAGCTGGAGGTCATCGCCTACTCGGCGGCGGCCGGCGACGCCATGGCGCGGGCGATGCTGGAGGCCGCCGCGCCCGGCGTCAGCGAGGCGGAGGTGTACGCGGCCGGCATGGCCGCCGCCTTCCGGCTCGGCGTCGCCGCCCCCGGCATGCTGCTGTCCACCGGCCCCGGGTTCGTCTCCTGGGGGCCGCCCGCCTGGTCGTACCGGCCGCAGCAGCCGCGGATCCTCCAGGACGGCGACGTCGTCATGGCCGAGGTGTTCTGCCGGTTCGGCATGAAGGAGACCCAGCACCAGGTCGCCATCGCCGTCGGCGAGCCGCATCCCGACGTCGTCACCGCCGCCGGGATCGCCCGCGCGAGCTACGAGGCCGGGCTGGCCGCCGCCACGCCGGGCAACACCTTCGGCGACCTCGTCGAGGCCATGGAGGCCCCGCTGCGCGAGGCGGACGCCTGGAACGTCCACCCGCTGGTGCACCTGCTCAATCCCATGGGCCCGGTCTGCGGCTTCGGCGCCGGGCTGCGCCGCATGCCGGAGGCGCAGCGGTACGGCCGGCTGTTCGACGTGCCCACCATGGGCGGCGAGCTGCCCCTGGCCCCAGGCATGACGTTCGCCTTCGAGCCCAACGCCGTCGTCGGGGGCCGGCTGGCCAACCTCGGCGGCACCGTCGTCATCGGCGACGACGACCCGCTGGAGCTCAACCCGTTCACCGCCCAGCTGCTGAGGAGCACCTCATGATCACCGTCGAGCACGTGGCCGCCTATCCCGCCGCCCCGGAGGCCGTCTTCGCCGTCCTCGCCGACCTGGAACGCCACCCCGACTGGCAGGCGGACGTCCTGTCCGCCCACGTGGACGGACCGGTACGGCAGGACGCCACGGTCACCCAGGTGCGCAAGGTGATGGGCAAGCGCGCCGAGATCACGCTCACCGTCGCCGAGCTCGTACCCGGCGAGCGCCTGGTCCTGCGCACCGCGCCCGGCACCCGGCCCGGCGTCACCCAGCGGTACACGGTCACCGCGGACGGGCCGGGCTCCCGCGTCGAGTTCCGCCTGGAGCTGGACGGGGTGCCCAAGCTCGCCGAGCACCTGGTCCGCGCGCAGCTCGGCAAGCAGGTGCCGCTGCTGTTCGACCGCCTCGGCGCGCTGGTGGCGGCCCGATGAGCGTCTTCCGGATCCCCGAGCGGGAGATCGCCGAGCGTCCCGGCGGATACTCCGGCCCGAACCTGTCACCCGCCGGGCTGCGCCTGACGCCCCACGCGCTGGCGGACGGCGTCCACGCGCTCATGGCCTCGCTCCCGCCCAAGGACAACAACGGCCTCGTCGCCGGCAGGGACGCGGCGCTCGTCGTGGACGCGGGCATCACCCCCGACGTCTCGCGGCAGATCCAGGACCTGGCCGCCGAGCTGACCGACCGGCCGCTGCGGTACCTGGTGAACACCACCTACCACGGCGACCACACCTTCGGGAACCTGGCCTTCCCCGCCGAGACCGTCATCGTCTCCTCCCGCGCCAACCGGGACAACATGACCGACCTCGGCTACGAGAAGCAGGTCAGGGGCGGCAACATGTACGGCGACGACGCCCTGCTCGACGCGGTCACCGAATGGCGCCTCCCGGACCTCGTCTTCGACTCCCGCGCCGAGATCGACCTGGGCGGCAGGACCGTCGTCCTGTGGCACTTCGGGCCCGGCAACGGCCCCGGCGACACCGTGGTCCACGTCCCCGACGCCGAGGTCGCCTGGACGGGCAACCTGCTGGCCCATGCCGGCATCGCGCACATGCTGCTGCAGGGCGGGCCGAGGCCGTACGCCGCGACGCTGCGCGCGATGAAGGAGGCCCTGCCCGGACTGCGGACGATCGTGCCCGGTCACGGCCCCATGGGGCCGGCGCATCCCGCCATCGACGCGCTGCTCGCCTACCTGGAACGGCTGGACGAGGACGTCAGCGCCGCCGTGGCGGCGGGCCGCACCCTGGAGGAGACCATGGCGGCCTGCGCCGACCCGTGGGCGGGCGACCGGCTCGACCCGGCGCTGGAGGCGGCCCTGGCCGGTTACGGGCTGCCCACGGAGGCGGTCACGGGCGGCATGCTCGCCCTGTGCCGCGACCTGCACCGGCTCAACGTCCTGGCCACCTACCGGCTGTACCACGCATAGGGGCGGCTCGCGGGCGAGGCGCCGCACGGCGGCCTCGCCCGGAGCGGGAGCCCCGGCCTGGATCCGGCCTAGATCAGGTCGATGCGTTCCTGGTCGATCGGGTAGCCGGCCTTGGCGAACGTGGCGGCCATCGGCAGGTTGCCCTGGTCCGTGCCGGCCACGATGCGCTCCACCCCCTCGGCGACCAGCAGGTGCGTGGCCTCGGCGAGCAGGTCGTAGGCGTAGCCGTTGCCGCGGTGCTCGGGCACCACGCCGACGTAGGCGACGATGGCGGCGTTGGGGTTGGCGGCGGGGACGGTCAGCCCGACGAGGTCCCCGCCGGGCGTGTAGGCCAGCCGCCACCACTCGCGCGGGCTCGGCAGCCAGCGCAGCAGGTCGAGATCCTCCCGGGCGGCCGCGTCCAGGCCGGACTCGGCGATGGTACGGCGTGCGTGCGCGTCCAGGCTGCCCTGGTGGACGCGGCGGAAGACCTCGAAGATCACCTCGTCGTCGGGTTCGGGACGGAACAGGAGCCGGCCCCGGCGTTCGGGCAGGCCGCAGTCCGGCGTCCACGCGTACCGGTAGCGCTCGACGAGCGGCGACATGCCCGCGGCGACGGCCGCGTCGACGCGGGCCTGCACCTGGGCGCGCACCTCGGGCTGCTCCCGCCAGCCGCGCGGCAGCTTGATGGAGTACTCGGCGCGCAACGGCGCCGTGCGCAGCAACTCCACCGCCGCGTCGGCGTCGGTGAAGTCGAACCAGTCGAGGGCCATGGGCTCGGCGTCGTCCGGCCCCGCCCACCAGGCGGCGCGGGCGACGACCCGGCCCTCGCGCAGGGCCACCCACGACCATTCCGGCCGGTATTGGCCGGCGGCGGCCATGGCGGAGTAGGTGTCGCCGAACGCGGCGAAGCCCACCAGGCCCGGGTCCGGCAAGGAGTCGAAGAGGTCCTGCTCCCCTGCCACGAGGGGACGGATCACCAGATCGGTCATGCGAGAAAGTCCTAACGGGTGGCGACGCGCTCCCGTTCAGACCCTCGGCGCCCTCGGAACGAGGCGGAAGCGCATGACAGTCATCGTGGTCATGGTCTCCACCTCCTTGGTTCCGCTGCTCAACGAGAGCGCCGCAGCAGCTTAGCAGAGTCAGTCGTCCAGGCCCCGCGTGCGCAGCGCCTCGCCGAGCGTGTCGGCGTGCCGCAGGACGCTGATCAGCAGCGGCACGGCGAACGCCCGCATGCTCCACTCGACCCCCCGGGCCCGCTGGGCCTCCCTGACCCGCGTCGCCAGCCCCGAGACGACCGGCACGCTGCGCACGGTGAGCGACAGCAGCAGCGACAGCCGGAACGGGTCCAGGCCGACGAACCGCGCGGGCGCCAGGCAGCGTTCCAGGCAGGCCATCATGGCGGCGGTGCGGGTGGTGAGCGTGACCAGCCCCGCCAGGGCGACGGCCAGCACCATCCGCAGCGTGGACGTCACCGCGACCGGCGGCCCCGCCGACAGCGCCTGCACGGCGAACAGCGCGACCGCGAACCAGCGGACGGGCCGCACCTGCGCCCAGCCCGCCGCCCAGCCGACGCCCGACACGGCGTACAGCAGGACGACGACCGCCGCGGCGCCGCCCAGCGCCACCGGCGAGCTCAGGAGCACGAGCGCCGTGCACGACAGCGCGAGCGCGAGCAGCTTGACGCCGGCGCCGAGGCGGTGCAGCGGCGACCGGCCGGGGACGTAGGCGCCGGTGAGCCCGGTCACGCCATCAGCTTCCGGTAGTGGCCGATCGCCGGGCCGGGCTCGTCGTCGGCGACCACGCGGCCCCCGTCCAGCACCACGACGCGGTCGAAGTCCTCCAGCAGCGCCAGGTCGTGGGTGACCACCACCACCTGGTGCGGCAGGCCGCGCAGGACGCCCGCGAACTGGCGGGAGTGGCGCAGGTCGAGCAGCGTCGTCGGCTCGTCCATCACCAGGACGCGGGGCTCCAGCACCAGGACCGAGCACAGGGCGAGGAGCTGCTTCTGGCCGCCGGAGAGCTGGTGGGCGGGATGGTCGGCGTGCTCGGCCAGACCGTTCTCGGCGAGCACGGCCCGCACCCGCCGCTCCACCTCCTCGGGCCGCAGCCCCTTGCGGCGCAGCGAGAAGGCCACGTCCTCGGCCACCGTCGGCATGACGATCTGGGCGTCCGGGTCGGTGAAGACGAACCCCACGTCCCGTCTGATGCGGGCCCCGTGCCTGCGGGTGTCGCGCCCGAGCACCGTCACGCTGCCCGAGGTCGGCAGGGCCAGCCCGTTGATCAGCCGGGCGAGGGTGCTCTTGCCGGAGCCGTTGGCGCCGATCACGCCGACGCGTCGCTGCGCGAGCGACAGCGTGACGCCGCACAGCACGTCCCGGGGCCCGAGCCGGACACGGACGTCGGAGAACTCGATCACTCACACCACCTCGAACAGCGCGGCGACCCCGAGGCCGCCGCCGACCGCCGCCGTCGCCAGTCCCAGTGTTCCCGGGGGCGCGCCGGCCCGGACGAGCCTGCCGAACAGCCTGGTCACCACCACGGCGCCGCTGGCGCCCCAGGGATGGCCCAGGGCCAGGGAGCCCCCGTCGGCGCACACCCGGTCCCGGTCGCCGTCCAGCGGGTCGAGCCCGAGCGCGTCGGTCACCGCCAGCACCTGCGCCGCGAACGCCTCCACGATCTCCACGGCCGCGACCTGGCCGAGCGTCACGCCGGCGCGTTCGAGCACGCGCCGGACGGCCGGCACCGGCCCCCATCCGGGCAGCGCGGGGTCGCAGCCGACGACCGCGCCGGCCCGCAGCCGCAGCCCCGGCAGACCGGCCCGCAGGCGGTCCGGGACGACGGCGACCGCGGCGGCGCCGTCGCTGACCGGCGAGGAGTTGCCGGCGGTCACCGTGCCCCCGGTGACGAACGCGGCCGGCAGCCGGGACAGCGACGCCATCCGCAGGGGGCGGGGCCGCTGGTCGTCCGTCCGGCCGCCGACCGGGACGATCTCCCGCTCGAAGCGGCCCGCGTCGCGCGCGGCCAGCGCCTTGGCGTGGCTGTGGCAGGCGTAGGCGTCCTGGCGTTCGCGGCTCACGCCGCGGGCCGTCGCGAGCGCCTCCGCGGCCGGGCCCATGTCGGGGTCGGGGTGTCCGGCCGGGGCGAACGGCGCCCGCCCGTACGGCACGGGCGGCTCGTCCCCTCCGCCGCGGTGCGCCCGCAGCGGGGCGGTGGACGCGCTCTCCGCCCCGCCCGCGACGACCAGGTCGGCCTCGCCGGCGCGGACCGCCTGGCCGGCGAGCAGGATCGCGGCCAGGCCGCTGCCGCACTGCCGGTCGACCGTGAGACCGGGGACGTCGTGCCCGAGCCCGGCCGCCAGCGCGGAGACCCGGGCGACGTTGCCGCCGGGGCCCATGCAATTGCCGAGGATCACGTCGTCCACCGGGATGCCGAGGCCGGCGACGTCGCCGGCGACCGCGGCGACGACGGGGGCGGCGAGCCGGTCGACGGTCAGGTCCCTGAACGCGTGCCCGGCGGTGCCGACGGGGGTGCGGCGGGCGGCCACGACGACCGGCGCGTCGCGCAGGCCGGTCACCGTCATCCCAGCCGCCGCAGGCCGGGGTCGCCGTCGGCGAGGCGGGTGGCGACCAGCCCGCGCGCCGGCTTGCCGGTGGGCGTGCGGGGGAGTTCGGGGACGGCGTACCAGCGGCGGGGCCGCTGGGCGGTGTCGAGGCCGCTGCGCGCCGCCGCCTCCAGCCTGGCCCGCGGCGGCGGGGCGGCGTCGCGGGTCTCCAGGACGGCGGTGACCACGGACCCGAGGTAGGGGTGCGGCGAGCCGACGACCACGAGGTCGCCCACGCCCGGCACGCCGCGCAGCACCTCCTCGACGTCCTCCGGCACGACGGTCGCGCCGCCGGTCTGGATCGCGCCGTCCCCGCGGCCGCGCAGCCGCAGCACCTCGCCCGGCCGGTACGGCTCGGCCAGGTCGCCGACGCTCATCCAGCCGGCGTCGTCCACGCGCAGGGGACCGGTGGCGCCGGCCAGATAGCCCTGCGACAGCCAGGGGGAGCGGGCCCAGACCTCTCCGAGCCGCTGCCCGCGCGGGACGCGGACCTCGATGTCGGTGCCGGGGAACGGGCGCAGCCCCGCGCCGTCGGCGTCCACGGCCACGAAGGACAGCTCGGTCGCGCCGTAGTACGCCACGACGTGGACGCCGGCCGCCGCCGCCCGCTCGCGCGCGCCGCCCGGCAGCGCGGCGCCGCCGATCACGGCCGTGCGGAGCGGGCTCGCGGTCCGGCCGAGGGCGTCGAGCACGGCGGGCAGCCGGTGCGGCACGAGATGGACGACGGTGGCCTCGGCCAGGTCGGCGGCCAGGTCGGCCGGGGACCAGCGGCCCGGCAGGACGGCCGTCGCGCCGGTCGCCAGGGTGTGCACGGCGGCGAAGGCGTACAGGGAGGACACCAGCGGCCCGGGGACCAGCACGACGTCGTCAGGCCCGATCCCCGTGAGGCGGTCCAGGTGCGGGAAGGAGGCTGTCCACGACGCGCGGGTGCGCACCACGGCGCGCGGTCTGCCGGTGCTGCCGGAGCTGAAGCAGGCCCACGCCGGGTCGTCGGGAGCGGCGGCGCCGGACGTCGGGGGCGGGGAGACGGGCGGGGCGGGTAGGGGGGCGTCGATGGAGGCGTCCACGGGGACGGCCCGCATCAC
Organism: Nonomuraea rhodomycinica; assembly: GCF_013363995.1. GTDB lineage: Bacteria > Actinomycetota > Actinomycetes > Streptosporangiales > Streptosporangiaceae > Nonomuraea > Nonomuraea rhodomycinica. The sequence continues at coordinate 690,947 of NZ_JABWGO010000002.1, forward strand.
CAGCGCGCGCCGCTCGGGCCCCCAGGAGGGGTCGCACACCAGCGGCATGGCCCCGGCCAGGTCGGCGGCCAGCACGGCGACGAGCAGCTCGATCGGGTCGTCGAGGCTGACGGCCACCAGCGGGCGCCGACCGGCCTCCGGGCCGGACGGGGGAGGGGCGGAAGCGGTGGGCCGGTCTGCCGGGGGAGGGACGGTCGGGGTGGGCCGGTCCGCCGGGGGAGGGATGGTCGCGGTGGGCCGAACCGCCGGGGGAGGAGCCGTTCGGCCGAGGAGGTCGGACAGGCGCCGGGCCGCTCCGGCGATCCGGGCAGCGAGCTCGGCGTAGGTCAGCTCCCCCGACCGGCCGCGGACGGCCGGATGGTGCGGGCGGTCGGCGGCGTGGCGCAGGACCTGTGCGGAGACCGGCATGCCGGGTCAGCGCCTCCCCTTGGCCGCCACCGGCTGTTCGCCGCCCGCGGCCGGGTAGGCCCGGAAGACGCCGCTCGCCACGACCGACGCCAGCACGGCCTTGGCCAGGTCGCCCGGCAGGAAGACCGAGCTCAGCGCCCCGGCCTTGACCAGCGGGAGGCCGGTGAGGGCCGCCTGGACCGGGACGCCCAGGAGGTAGATGACGCCGATGCCGCCGGCCAGGCACGCCACGAGGAGCCGTGCGAAGCCGGGGGTCCGGCCGCCGCTCCCGGCGATCCAGCCGACCACGGCGGCACCCGGGAGCCAGCCGATCAGGAACCCGGCGGAGGGGCCGGTGAACACGCCGAGACCGCCGCGCCCGCCGGCCAGCAGGGGCAGGCCCGCGGCGACCAGCACGAGGAGGACGGCGACGGCCAGAGCGCCGCGCCGGGCGCCCAGCACGGCGCCCGCCAGCATGACGCCGAACGTCTGCAGGGTGATCGGCACCGTGTTGCCCAGCACGCTGATGCCGCCGGGCAGCCCGAGCACGGCGATCAGGGCGGCGAAGACGCTGATGCGGGCCAGGTCGCCGGTGGCGAGCCGGCGGCGGGGCTGGTGATCCCCTGACTCCTGCGGCCGGGACGGCACCTGTTCGTCGTGTGTCATAAAGCAGATCTCACATCAGGACGTCATGGGTCAGACATGGCGGGATCCCACAACATTTCCCGCCCTCCTCTGACGGAGGGCGGGTGGCGGTCCAGCCGTCGCCGGGCCCGGCGCGTGCCCCCGTCGTGATCCCGGCGTGGTGCCGGGGCCGGTGCCGCGCCGCGCCGGACGGGCTTCACCCTACCCGCGGCAGGTACGTACCTCTGCCTGGGCGGATCCCCGCCCGGGACGGGGCCGTCAGTGGTGGCGCGGGGCGGCGCGGCGGGGCAGCAGCCGGACCAGGGCGCAGCAGAGGAGGGTGGTGACGGCCGTCGTGGCGAGGCTGCGCGCGGCCGCGGCGGCCTGGCCGTCGGCCAGGGAGCCGAAGTAGACGGTGGTCACGGCGGCGGCGCCGACGGCGTTGGCGAGCTGCTGGACCGCGGTGAGCGAGCCGCCGGCGCTGCCGGACTCGGCGGGGTCGATGTCGCCGACCGTGATGACGTAGACGGTTCCGGAGCAGGTGCCCATGCCCAGGCCGACGACGAGCACCGGCGCGACGAGCGCCCAGCCGCCGGGGGCGGTGCCGGAGACGAGGACCAGGGCCAGCAGCCAGCCCGTGCCGGCCAGGGTGACGACCAGGCCGGCGGCGACGAGGCGGCGGCCGAGCCGGGTGATGAGCCGGTGGGAGGCGACGGAGGCCACGACGATGCCCGCCGCCACCGGCGCCAGGCCCAGCGAGGCGCGCAGCGGCGTGAAGCCCAGGCCCTTCTGCATGAACAGCGACAGCACGTACAGCAGGCCCGACACCGCCGCGAAGTACGCGGCGCCGAGGACCAGCCCGGAGGTGAACCCGCGGTTGCGCAGCAGGGACGGCTCGATGAGCGGGTTCGCCGCCGTGCGCTGGCGCCTGGCGAACAGGGCGAAGAAGGCCAGGCCGGCGGCCATGCACAGCAGCGGGGCGGCTGCCCAGCCGTGGGCCGAGCCGTCGATCAGGCCGTAGAGCAGGCCGAGCATGGCCGCGGCGAGCAGGGCCGCGCCGGGGCCGTCGAGGGAGACGGAGGCGTCGCCGCGGTCCTTCGGCAGCAGCCGGGCGGCGGCCAGGACGATCACGCCGCCGAGGACGATGTTGATCAGGAACATCGCCCGCCAGCCGAGGCCGAACAGGTCCGCCTCGATCAGGCCGGCCGCCAGGACGGGACCGCCGACGGCGGATCCGCCGAGGGCGGGCAGGAACGCGCTGAAGGCCGTGCCGAGCTGGTCGCGCGGGAAGACCGAGGTGAGGATGCCGAACCCCTGGGGGATCAGCAGGGCGCCGAACGCCCCCTGGACCAGCCGGGCGGTGATGAGCGAGGCCGGGTCGGGGGCCAGGCCGCAGGCGACGGAGGCGAGGGTGAAGCCGGCGATGCCGGCCAGGAAGGTGCGGCGGCGGCCGTACTTGTCGCCGAGCCGTCCGCCGGGCACGAGCAGGACGCCCAGCGCGAGGGCGTAGCCGGCGCCCAGCCACTGGACCAGGGCGTCACCTCCGCGCAGGTCGGCGGCGATGGTCGGCGCCGCGATGTTGGTGATCGTGGAGTCGAGGAGGTCGAGGACGCTCGCCGCGACGACGACGGCCAGGACGGCGCGCCGCCTCGCCGGCGTGACGGCGGGGTCCGCGCCGGCGGGGGCGGCGGGGGCGGCGGGGGCGGCGCGGGCGGGGGAGGGCACAGGGCTCCCCTTTCTGAGGTCGTGCGCGACGCATCATGTGCGTCGCACAAATATTGCGTGACGCACATGAATGTGGGGCATGGGGCGCCGGTTGTCAAACAGAAAAGAGCGCCGGCCCGGGGGCGAACCCCGGGCCGGCGCTCTCAGGCGTCCGGCGTCGGCCGACGGCCGTCAGGTGGCGATCAGGCCAGGTCGAACCGGTCGAGGTCCATGACCTTCGCCCACGCCGCGACGAAGTCGCGCACGAACTTCTCCTTCGCGTCGTCGCACGCGTAGACCTCGGCCAGCGCGCGCAGCTCGGAGTTCGACCCGAAGACCAGGTCGACCCGGGTGCCGGTCCACCTGACCTCGCCGGTGACGGCGTCGCGGCCCTCGAAGGTGTTCGCGTCCTCGGACGTCGCCTTCCACGTCGTGCCCAGGTCGAGCAGGTTGACGAAGAAGTCGTTGGTCAGCGCGCCGGGGGTCGCGGTGAAGACGCCGAGCGGCGACTGCTGGTGGTTGGCGCCCAGCACGCGCAGGCCACCGACCAGGGCGGTCATCTCGGGCGCGCTCAGGGTGAGCAGGTTGGCCCGGTCGAGCAGCAGGTACTCGGCCGGCAGGCGGTTGCCCTTGCCGAGGTAGTTGCGGAACCCGTCGGCGGTCGGCTCCAGGGCGGCGAACGACTCGACGTCGGTCTGCTCCTGCGAGGCGTCCACGCGGCCCGGCGTGAACGGCACCTCGACGTCGAAGCCGGCGTCCTTGGCGGCCTTCTCGACGGCGGCGGAGCCGGCGAGGACGATCACGTCGGCGACCGAGACCCGCTTGCCGCCCGTCTGGGAGGCGTTGAAGGCGTCCGCGACACCCTCGAGGACGCGCAGCACGGTCGCGAGCCGGTCGGGGTCGTTGACCTCCCAGGCGCTCTGCGGCTGCAGGCGGATGCGGGCGCCGTTGGCGCCGCCGCGCTTGTCGCTGCCGCGGAAGGACGAGGCCGACGCCCACGCGGTGGACACGAGCTGCGACACCGACAGGCCCGAGGCCAGGATCCGCTCCTTGAGCGTGGCGACGTCGGCGGCGTCGATGAGCTCGTAGGTCCGCTCGGGGAGCGGGTCCTGCCACAGCAGCACCTCGGACGGGACCTCCGGGCCGAGGTAGCGCGCGACCGGGCCCATGTCGCGGTGGGTCAGCTTGAACCACGCCCGCGCGAAGGCGTCCGCGAACTCGTCGGGGTTCTCCAGGAAGCGCCGCGAGATCGGCTCGTAGATCGGGTCGAACCGGAGCGAGAGGTCCGTCGTGAGCATCGTCGGGGCGTGGCGCTTCGACGGGTCGTGCGCGTCGGGGACGGTGCCCGCGCCGGCGCCGTCCTTCGGCCGCCACTGATGCGCGCCGGCCGGGCTCTTGAACAGCTCCCACTCGTAGCCGAAGAGGATCTCGAAGAAGCTGTTGTCCCAGGTGGTCGGGGTGTCGGTCCAGATGCCCTCAAGGCCGCTGGTGATGGTGTCGCCGCCCTTGCCGGTGCCGAAGGTGCTGCGCCAGCCGAGGCCCTGCTCCTCGATCGGGGCGGCCTCGGGGTCGGGGCCGACGTGGTCGGCCGGGCCCGCGCCGTGGGTCTTGCCGAAGGTGTGGCCGCCGGCGATCAGGGCGACCGTCTCCTCGTCGTTCATCGCCATCCGGCGGAACGTCTCGCGGATGTCGCGGGCCGCGGCGATCGGGTCCGGGTTGCCGTTCGGGCCCTCCGGGTTGACGTAGATGAGGCCCATCTGGACCGCGCCGAGCGGGTTCTCCAGCTCGCGGTCGCCGGTGTAGCGCTGGTCGCCGAGCCAGGTGGTCTCGGGGCCCCAGTAGACGTCCTCGTCGGGCTCCCAGACGTCGGCGCGGCCGCCGGCGTAGCCGAAGGTCTTGAAGCCCATCGACTCCAGGGCGACGTTGCCGGCCAGGATGAGCAGGTCGGCCCAGGACAGCTTCTTGCCGTACTTCTTCTTGACCGGCCACAGCAGGCGGCGGGCCTTGTCGAGGTTGCCGTTGTCGGGCCAGCTGTTGAGCGGCGCGAAGCGCTGCTGACCGGCTCCTGCGCCGCCGCGGCCGTCGCTGATCCGGTAGGTGCCGGCGCTGTGCCAGGCCATGCGCACCATGAACGGCCCGTAGTGGCCGAAGTCGGCCGGCCACCAGTCCTGCGAGGTCGTCAGCACCTCGGCGATGTCCCGCTTCACGGCCGGCAGGTCCAGGCTCTTGAACGCCTCGGCGTAGTCGAAGTCCGCGCCCAGGGGGTTGGCCACGGCGGGGTTCTTGGCGAGGATCTTCAGGTTGAGCCGCTCCGGCCACCACTGGCGGTTCCCGCCGCCCTGGGTGGGGTGCAGGGCGCGCCCATGCGCGACCGGGCAACCGCCCGTTTCGCCCTCTGTCTTGGGGTCTGTGACGATTGCATCGTGGTTCTCGGACATGGGAATCCTTCCGGACTGAGCCGATCGGTGCTCAGGAAGTGGGGACGGTGGAGCAGTCGGGGCACAGGCCCCAGTAGATGACCTCGGCCTCGTCGATCGAGAAGCCGTGGTCGTCGGAGGCGTGCAGGCACGGCGCGTCGCCGACCGCGCAGTCGACGTCGGCGACGACACCGCACGAGCGGCACACGACGTGGTGGTGGTTGTCCCCGATGCGTCCCTCGAACCGGGCGGGGCTGCCCGCCGGCTCGATCCGGCGTATGAGGCCCGCCGCGGTGAGCGCGTGCAGGGCCTCATAGACGGCTTGCAGGGAGATGTGACCCACGCGGTCGCGCACCCCGGCGGCGATCGCCTCGACGTCCAGGTGGTCGCCGTGCCGGACGGTCTCCAGCAACGCGACGCGGGCGGCCGTGACCCGCAGGCCGGCGCCGCGCAGCTCCTCGGCGGTGGTCGGAGACGTGGGCGCGCTCATACCGCCGAACCTACCTTCATAAACACGAACAATACAAGAGAACGAACGATGCAGGTTTAGCGCCACGCCGGAACCCTTTCAGTGCCGCGCCGAGACCTGGCCGTGGTCAGCGGGCCCGGCGGGTCCAGCGGGCCTTTCGCGGGGTCGGCCGGACGGCGGGTCGGCGGGTCGGCGGGTCGGCGGGTCGGCCGGGCGGCGGGTCGGTCGGGCGGCGGGCTGCAGGCGGCGGTTCGGCCGGGCGGTGGTCAGCCGGTCTCGTCGCGGCGGTCGCGGGCCGCCTCGGCGCGCAGGCGGGCGGCCCGCTCCTCCAGCACGCGCGCCTGCTCCTCCGGCGAGGGCGCCTGCACCGGCTCCGCGTCCTCCTCGTACGGCTTGGCGGCCTCGGCCTTGAAGACGCGCAGCGAACGTCCGATCGAGCGGGCCACGTCGGGCAGCTTCGACGAGCCGAACAGCATGAACAGGACCAGCCCGATGATGAGGAGCTCGCCGACCCCGAGATTCTCCATGATCCCCCCGTGGTGGAGCGCACGGTCAAGCCGTCTGCCATCCTACGTCCACGCAGGTCAGCGGGGCATGGGAGCGGCTCAGGCGACCTCGTAGACGAGGTGCTGCACGCCCGTGCGGAAGGTCTCGGCCGAGACCAGCGTGAAGGGGATGGGGTGGTCGCCGTCCTCGAACAGCCGCCTGCCCCGGCGCACGGCGACGGGGTGCACCAGCAGGCGCAGCTCGTCCAGCAGGCCCGCGGCCAGCAACTGCTGGACGACGGAGATCGACCCGCTCATGGCGATGTGCGTGTCGCCGGGCTCGTTCTTCAGCGCGGTGACGGCCTCGACGAGGTCGCCGCGCAGCAGCTCGGAGTTGCGCCAGGTGAACTCCAGCGGCTGCCGCGAGACGACGATCTTGCGCGCGTCGCCGAGGGACTTGGCCATGCCGGCGTCCTCGCCGCCCGCGGTCTCGCGCTCCGGCCAGGCCCCGGCGAAGCTGTCGTAGGTCTCGCGCCCCAGCAGGACCGTGTCGGCTTTGGCGAGCGTGTCCGTCACGGCGGCGCCCATCTCGTCGCTGAAGTACGGCAGGTGCCAGGCCGCCGGGTCCTCCACGACGCCGTCGAGCGAGACGAACAGGCCGGCGATGATCTTCCTCATGGTGTTCCTCCTCGGGGAGGGGGCGGTGCGTCGCCCCCGCTGTGGTCTGTCTGACGACAGCCTGCGGGAAGCTGCTTACGGCTTCCCTAAGGAGGACTTATGGTGCCCTACGGGCGGATGGCGCCGACCAGCCGGCCGCGCCAGTAGCCGTCCAGCTCGCTGATCTTGATGACGTCGCCGGTCTGCGGCGCGTGGACCATCTTCCCGTCGCCCGCGTACATGCCCATGTGCCCCAGCCCCTTGCTGAAGACCAGGTCGCCGGGCTGCAGCGCGTTCAGGGGGACGCGGCGGGCGGCGCCCCAGCTCCACTGCGTCCAGGTCGTGCGGGGCAGCGAGACCCCGGCGGCCCGCCAGGCCGCCTGGGTCAGCCCGGAGCAGTCGTACGAGCCCGGCCCCGTGCCCCCGAACCGGTAGGGCTTGCCGATCTGGGCGAAGGCGAACTGCAACGCGACGCGGGCGTTGCCGGAGGCGGGCCCGGAGTACGTCATGCCGGTGCTCCTGGGGTCTCCGGTCCTGAAGGCGCCGATCCGGCGCAGCAGCCGGGTCTGCTCGGCGATCAGCTTCTCCACCTTCGCCCGCTCGCCGCGCACCTTGTCGCGGGCCGCTTCGGTCTCGTCCAGGACGCGCCGGGCCTCGCCGTAGCGGTCGCGTAAGTCCTTGGTCGCCGCCTGGAAGGCCCGCAGCCTCGCCGCCCTGGTCTCGGCGATCCGGTCGAGGGTGGCCATGCCGCCCAGCACGGCTCGCGGATCGCCGTCGGCGACGACGCCGCCCCAGCCGGGCAGGGGCCCCGACCGGTAGTCGCTGACCACCGCGGACATGAGCTGCCGGCGCAGCTCCGTGGCCTGGGCGTTCTTGCGGGTGAGCTCGGCGTCGAGGCCGTCGTGCCGCTCCTTGGCCTTCTTGTACGCCTCGGTGGCCTGGTTGTACCGCTCGACCGTCTGGTCGGCGCGCTCGTTGAGCTTCTGGAGCTTCGCCCGGACCTGCGCCGGCGAGGGCTCCGCGACGGCGGCGCCGGGGGTGACGACCAGGACGGCCGACGCCAGTGCCGCCGACACCGCGATCTTCCCGAGCACTGCCGGCATGGTCACTACGACGCCTCCTCGTAGATCTCGAAGCTTGGGCGACATCGTACAGAGGATCTGGAGAGGCCGGCCCCTTGCTCCGTGTGCGTGCTGGCGCGACGGCGTACTAGCCGTGGTAGTGGCGGGCTCGTACGGGCCGCGTGTGGAGATACGCGCGCGGGCCGCGCGGCGTTCACCGCGGCCCGCGCGCGGCAGGCGTCAGCCCTGGAACTCGGGGTAGCCGTAGCCGACGACCTGCGACTTGGGCCGGACGCGCTGCTCCACGCGGCCGTCGCCGGTGTTGCCCTCGATCGTGGTGATCGTGCCGTTGCCGTTGTCCTTCTTGACCAGGCCCACGTGGTCGATGCTGCCGATGCGCCCGCCGTTCCAGGAGAAGAACACGACCGCGCCGCGCTCGGCCTTCCGGCCCCACCGCTCGTGCCTCTTGAACCACCTGGCCCAGGTGACGGTGTAGGCGTCCGCGCCCATGCTGGCCCGCAGGCCGGCCTTCTCGCCGACCCAGGAGACGAACATCGCGCACCAGGGGGCGTTGCGGTAGGCGCGGATGCTCCCGCCGTCGCGGGCCACGGTCTGGGCCGCGCGGGGCGAGGACATGTACCAGCGGTGGAAGCGGGTGCCGCCGCCGGCCCGGTTCTCCTTCACGCCGAGCTGGGACTTGGCCACCTTCAGCAGGGCGTCGGCGGTCAGCAGCGCCTTGTGGGCCGGGGCGGCCTTCGGCGCCGGCGCGTTCTCCTGGGGCGGGGCGGCCTGGGCGGGCGGCGCGGCCTTCGTGACCGGGACGGCTTGGGCGGGCGGCGCGGCCTTCGTGACCGGGACGGCCTTCGTGACCGGGGCGGCATTCGCGACCGGGGCGCCGTTCTGGAGCGGCGCGTCGTTCTGAGGCGGGGCGTCCGCCTGGGCCGGCGCGGTGTTCCGGGCGGCGGGGGCGGTGCCGGTGCGGGAGGTGGCCGGCTGCTCGGCGGAGCGAGGGTCGTCGGCGCGGGCGGGGAGGCCGGACAGGACGACGCCGGCGACGATCGTCACGCCGAGGGCGAGGCGGGGGAGGCCGGCGGACGTGCGAGCACGAGAGGGGACGTGCATGGTCATGCTGGGGGTTTGCTCCTTGCTTCCATGCCGCCTACCGGGTTAGCTGACGGGTTCGGGCGTGGAAGTGCCCTACGGGACGCCGTCGTGGACGGCGTTCCGATTCACCCCAAGGGGATTGGGTCCCCGGCTCCGCGATGACCGCGGACTCGGCGGCCGCGCCACCGCGGCGGGATCGGATCCCGCCTGGGCGGCGCGGTCTTGGCAGGTGTGAGGCGCCCGGCCGGTGTCTCTCCGGCCGCACGTCTCGGGGCGCTCAAGGTAAGTGATGGGTATAGGGCAGGGCAAGGGGTGGTTTGTCGGGTTTTGTCGGTAAACATCCCTGAACTGGGCTTTTATGCCTAATTCTTTACCTTTGGTGTTGTCTGTCGTGATCTCCGCGCGCCCGGTCCGGATGTGACTACTATCACTCGTAGTGGGGTTCGAGGCCGGCCAGGAGGTTGAAGGAGCCGGTCAGCAGGTTGAGGGCGACCAGGCCGGGGAGCTCGGCGATGATCCGGTCGCTCCAGCCGTGCTCGCGCAGGGCCGCGACGTCCTGGTCGGTGATCGAGGACGGCTCGGCGAGCACGCGGACGGCGACGCCGATGAGCGCGGCCTCGCGCGGGTCGGCCGAGGTGCCCTGGCGGGCGAGGGCGACGTCGGCCTCGCTCAGTCCCGCCGCCTTCGCGGCCGTCGTGTGGGCGTCGAGGCAGAGGCCGCAGCCGATCCGCTCCTGCACGGCGAGGGAGATCTTCTCGCTGAGGGCGCGGGGCAGCTTCGAGCGGCGCATGGCGCGGGACAGGTCGAGGTAGCCCTGCAGGACAGCGGGGGAGTGCGCCATCGTGGACACCATCTCCCCGGCGCCGCCCCTCCTCTCGATGATGTCGTCCAGCAGCTCGCGCGCCTTCCCCTGTGCTTGCGCGGGGGTGAGTGCGGTCAGGCGTCGCATGGGATCACTCCTCTGGTCTCGGGTGGCGATACTATACCCCCGCACCGTATTAAGGAGGCTGGAGATGACACCCGGAGGACGACTCGCCGAGCACCTGACCCGCTGGCTCGGCGCCTGGCCGCCCGCGTCCGAGCTGGACGTCGTCGGCGAACCCGCGCGGACGCGGCCCGGATGGGACGGCAGGCTCCATCCGGTCATGGGGATCGCGTCGCCCGAGGGAGGCGTCCTGTCGGTCCCGCCGGAGCACGCCGGGCCGGTGGCGCGCCTGCACGCCGAGGAGCCCGGCCTCGCCGCGCTGGGTCCGCGCGTCCCGGCCCTGGTCGGGCATCCCGAGCGCGAGTGGTTCACCGCCGTCTACCGATGGACGCTCTCCCCCGCGTCCCTGCCCCAGCCGGGGGAGTGGACCGCGGCGGAGCACCCCGATACGCCGGCGTGGCTGCGACCCTTCGGCGGGGACGTGCTGGTCGCCCGGGACCCGGAGACGGGGGCGCACCTGGCGGGCGTGGGGATCAAGAAGCACGACGCGTACGGTCACGAGCTGGCCGTCGTGACCGCTCCGGAGGCGCGCGGGCGGGGCCTGGCGCGCGCGCTCGTCGCCCAGGCCGCCCGCCGGGTGCTCGACGAGGGGGCCGTGCCCACCTACATGCACGACCCCGGCAACCTGGCCTCGGCCGCCGTCGCCGCAGCGGCCGGCTTCCCGGTCCGCGGCTGGACCGCCTTCGGCCTGACCGAGGAGCCGGCGCCGCCCGCGACGTGACGCCGTCAGCAGAGGAGCCGGCGCCGCCCGCGACGTGACGCCGTCAGAAGGCGTACGTGCGGGTGACCGCCATGAGCCCGCCGTCCTCCCTGGTGGAGGCCACCAGGGACGGCGGCATGGGGGTGAACCCCGGCACCGCGCGCAGGCCGTCGGTCTCGGCGACGGCCGTCACGCGGACCGGGCCCGCCCCCGCCACCCGCAGCGTGATCTCGGCGCCGCCCGCGGGCAGGCCGCGGAAGCGCACCTCGCCCGGCCAGGTGCCGGCCCGCGCCCCCGTCACCGGCACGGTCACGGTCGTCAGCCCGCGCGCCGCGGCCGTCGCCCCGGTGATCGGGCGTTCGACGCGGAGCGTCACCGAGCGGGCGCCGCGTCCGGCGCGTACCCGCAGCCGGATCGTGCCGCCCTCGCGGCCCAGCAGTGTGAGGCGGGGAGCGGCGGCGGGGGCGGCGGGCGCCGGCCCGGTCCACAGCGCGCCGCGGGCGTAGCCGGGCGGGAGGCCGGAGACGTCGTGACCGGAGACGTAGCGCCGGGTCCACGCGGGCGGGTCGGTGTCGGCGCTGACCCAGTGGGCCGTCCGCGCGCCGGCGTCCATCACGTACGCCAGGTGCGTGCGCCCCGGGTCGGCCGCGTCGAAGCGGTCCACGGCCAGCCCGCCGGCGGCCAGGGCGAGCGCGAGCGCCGCGGCGACGGCCGGCACGGCCGGGCGCCACCGTCGCGGCGGCGACAGCAGCTCGGCGAACGGCAGCAGCGTCAGCGCGAACAGCGCCACGACCAGGGCGGCGGCCCCGCCCAGGGCCAGCCCCAGGCCGTCGAGGACCAGCCTGGCCATTGCGGGCAGCAGCATCGCCGACACGCAGGCGCCGGCCGTCAGCGCCGCCACCCGCCACCGGGGCGGCAGCAGCACCGCGCCCAGCCCGCCGAGCGCGCCCGCCAGCGCGGGCAGCGTGAGGAGGTACGCGGCGCCCGGCGCGTACGCCGCGCACGCGACCCCCAGCCCCGCCGGCCAGGCCAGCGCGCCGACCGCCAGCGCGGCGGGCCCGGCCACCCGCCGCAGCGCCGCGTACCAGGCCAGCACCGAGGCCACGGCCAGCAGCGCGACGGCCGCCTGGAACGGCCCCGGCCGGTGCAGCAGCCCGCCCATCACGTCGTACACCGGCCGCATTCCGGCCATCACCTGCCACTGCCCCTGGGCCAGCACCACGGCCAGCGCGAGCGGCGCGACGCCGGACACCGCGCCCACGGCCAGGCGCGGCAGGCTGAGCAGCCGCCTGCGGCGGGCCACCAGCGCGAGCCCCGCGACCGCGGCCACCGCCAGCAGGGCGAGCGGCCACACGAGGGCCTGCGGATAGCGCACCATGACGCCGAGGAGCCGGAAGTACGTGGCGTCGTGGCCGGCCCGCAGCGTCGCCAGGTCCGCGTTCCCCAGCGTGCGGGCCAGCGCCAGCATCGTGGAGCCGTGGTGCTGGAGGCTGCCCCGGTCGAGCTGGTCCACGGAGTCCTGGGCGGTGTGGTAGCGCGAGGAGCGTTCGAGGTAGGCGAAGTTCATGCCGGTGAAGCCGGCCTCGGTCAGCGGCGTGAAGTCGGTGTTGTTCGGCAGCAGGCGGTAGATCGCCATCAGCGACGAGTTCCCGCGCGGGTGCGACACGGCCTGCCCGAACGTGCGCACCAGCTCGGCGTCGCCCGGGGTGGTCTCGAACAGCATGGAAGGCCCGGCGACCCCGCGGGCCTCGAAGTTGAGCAGCACCCCGCCCTCGCGGCCCAGCGGGTGCTCGCGGGCGAACGCCTCCGCGCCCAGCACGCCGTCCTCCTCGCCGTCGCTCATCAGCAGCACGAGGTCGTTGCGGAGCGCGGCGCCGCCGAGCGCCCGTACGGTCTCCAGCATCGCGGCGACGGCCGCGGCGTCGTCGGAGGCGCCGGGGCCCATGGACGCCGAGTCGTAGTGCGCCGCGATCAGCACCGTCCCGGTCGGGTCGCTGCCGCGCCGTACGGCCACCAGATTGTGCACCTGCCCGAACGCGGCCAGCCCCGTCGAGGCGTTGGCGCCGATCGCCCGCTGCGTCATGACCTCCAGCCCCGCGGCCCGCAGCTGCCCCGCCAGGTAGGTTCTGGCCCGCTCGCCGGCCGGGCCGCCGATCGGGCGCGGCTCGGTGGCGAAGCGTTCGAGATGCCGCAGAGCCCGCCCGGCGCTGAACTCGCCGCTCGGCGCCGAGGCGGGCAAGGGCTGCATGGTGCTGTCCGCCATCGCGGTCAGCATGATGAGCGCGGCGAGGACGAGCAGGGCCGACAGCCCCGCCACGACCCGGCGCGGCGCCTCGATCAAGGTTCCGGTCATGGCCAGGAACGCTATGTCCGCGCCCTTGTGCCGGGTAATGAGGCGGGTGCCCGGATCGACCTGCGGTTTTCCTCAGTGCGACCGCCGGGACTCCCCGCGCGCTGATCGTCCTCGGGCCAACCAACCGCCCGCGGCGGTAGTCCAACCCCGCGTGAGCAACGCACTGATCGACGGGGACCCGCAGCGGCTCGGCGCGTACTGGCTGGCCGGGCGGCTGGGCGCGGGCGGCCAGGGCGTCGTGTACGAGGCGTACGACCAGGCCGGCACGCGGGTGGCGGTCAAGGTGCTGCGGGGCGACCTGGCCGGTCAGAAGGAGCTGCGGGGGCGGATGGCCAGGGAGGTCGTGGCGGCGCAGCGGGTCGCGTCGTTCTGCACCGCCCGGGTCCTCGGCGCCGACCTCGACGGGCCCAGGCCGTACATCGTCAGCGAGTACGTCGAGGGCCCAGCCTGCGGGCGGCCGTGACGGGCGGCCGGCGCTTCGCCGGGGACGACCTGCACCGGCTGGCCACGGCGATCGCCACCGCGCTGACCGCCGTCCACGACGCGGGCGTCGTCCACCGCGACCTCAAGCCCGACAACGTGCTGCTCGGCCCGGACGGCCCCCGGGTGATCGACTTCGGCGTGGCCAGGACGCAGGAGATGTCGCTCACGACGACCGGGGTGGTGGCGGGCACGCCCGGCTACATGGCGCCCGAGGCGTTCTCGGGGGAACGCGTGGGGCCGGCCGCGGACGTGTTCGCGTGGGGCGCCGTGGTGCTGTTCGCCGCCACCGGCAAGGACCCGTTCGCGGGGGAGTCGCTGGGCGCGGTCATGCACCGGGTGCTCGCGCACGAGCCCGACCTCGCCGTGCTGCCCGGCTCGCTGCGCGGCCTGGTCCGGGCGGCGCTGGCCAAGGACGCGGCGCGCCGCCCGCCCTCGCGCGACCTCCTGCTGAGCCTGCTCAACGCCGACGGTCTCGCCGGGAGAACGGACGGAACGGCCGGGCGGGAGGGCGGTCTCGCGGAGCCGGACGGGGCGGCCGTGCCGGAGGGCGGTCTCGCCGGGCCGGACGGGGCGGCGGGGGAGACGGCGCGGCTGCTCGCGCGCGGCGCGGACGGCGGCGAGCGGCTGGGGGTGCCCGGCGACGATCCGGCGCTCGGCGTCATCGCCGAGGACGCCTACGCCGCCCTCTCGCCCGCCGACCGGGAACTCGTGCCGGACGTCTTCCTGCGCCTGGTCACGGTGACCGAGGAGGGCTTCCTCATGCCGCGCGAGGCGCGCAGGTCCGAGCTGCCGCCCGACGCCGAGCGCGTGCTGGCCGCGTTCGCCTACCTCGTCTCGGCCGTGGACGGCGGGGAACGGCTGCGGCTGCTGCGGCCCGCCCTGCCGCTGGCCTGGCCCCGGCTGCGCGCCTGGATCGCGGCCAACCGGGACGGGCTGTCCATCCACCGGCAGATCCTGACGGCCGCCGAGCGCTGGCAGGAACGCGGGCGCAAGGACGCCGACCTCCTGCACGGCAGCTCCCTCGACGACGCGCTGCGCTGGGCCGCCGCCGAACGGCGCAACATCACCCTCACGCCCGCCGAGCGGGACTTCCTGGAGGCCGGCGCGGCCCTCACCAGGCGCCGCTCGCGGCGCACCAGGGCGCTGGCCGCCGGTCTCGGCGTGCTGCTGGTGGTGTCGCTGGTCGCGGGCGGCCTCGCGGTACGGCAGAGCATCACCCTGGCCGAGCAGGGCGAGACGCTCGCCCGGCAGCGCGACACGTCCGAGTCGGCCCGGCTGGCGGGCGTCGCCGAGTCGGTGCGCGGCCGCGACCCCGTGCTCGCCATGCTGCTCAGCGCGGCGGCCGGACGGCTCTCGCCCACGGCCGAGGCGCGGTCGAGCCTGTTCGCCTCGCTCACCGACCAGGCCACCGGCGCCTTCCACGACCCGGCGACGGGGCCGGACGTGGCCCGCGCGCTCAGCGCCGACGGCCGCACGCTGGTCAGCGTCAGCCCCGGCGAGGTGCGGATCTGGGACGTGGCGACCGGACGCCGCACGGGCGGCTTCACCGGCGCCCTCACCGCCCCGGGCCGGCCCGCCGCACGGCTGCGGCAGGTCGCGGTCAGCGAGGACGGCCGGCTGCTCGCCGTGGCCGACACCAAGGGCGTGGCGCTGTGGAACCTCGCCACCGGCGCCCGGGTGGGCCCGCGCGTGCCCGCCGCCGAGGAGATCGACCTGGAGGTCTCCTTCAGCGGTGGCCTGCTCGTCATCGACATCGGACAGGGCAAGACCATCCGCGACCCGCGCACCGGCCGCAGCACCGCGGTGCCCACGCTGGACAAGGTGGCGGTCCACCCCGGCGGCGACTACGTCGTGGCGGGCGGGAAACGGTGGGCGCTGCCCTCCGGCAAGCCGCTGCCGGGCTTCCCCGGGATCTGTTCGAACTGCGCCGCCTGGGCCGGCTTCAGCCGCGACGGGCGGCGGCTGGCCATCGGCGACGACAAGGGGCTGACCGTCTTCGACGCCCGCACCCGCAAGGAGCTCACCTTCCTCGCGGACTGGGAGCGCATGGCGACCCCGGTGTTCGACCGGGACGGCCGGGTGCTCGCGGGGCTGGGCGCGACGCTGCGGCTCTACGAGGTGGACGCCGACGAGCCGCTGGTGTACGAGCGCGCGCTCCCCGACCTGGCGTCCGCGGTCGGGTTCGGACCGGACGGCCTGCGGTACCTGAGCGAGGACACGGTCGTCACGCTCCCGCCGTACGCGGTCGCGGCGGAGCCCGTGGACGAGGTGGAGCTCGGCACGGGCGGCCGGCTCCTCGCCTCCCACGCGCTGGACGCCTCAGAGGTACGGCTGGCCGACCCCCGCGCGTGGGACGCCTCCCGGGCGCGGTCGGCCGGCCGGGCGCTGGCGGCCGGTCCGTCGGACCCGTACGACAGCGAGCTCACCTTCAGCCGCGACGGCCGCCGGCTCGCGCTGCGGCGCAGCGAAAGCGTCGTCGTCTGGGACACCGCCACCGGAGGCGAGCTGGCCAGGGTGCCGCTCTCCGGCATCACCGACGGCTCGCTTCCCGGCCCGGCCGGGCTGTGGACGGCCGGGGAGAGGACGTTCACCCTCTGGGCGCTGCCCGGCGGGCGGCGGGTCAGGCAGGTGCCCAGGCCGCGCCTGTCCGGCTGGACGGTGACCGCGGACGGCCGGCTCGTCGGCCTCGACGCGGACCGGCTGCGCATGGTCGACCTGGAGAGCGGGCGGCCTTACGGGCCGCGGCTGCCGTTCCCCGGCGCGACCGAGGACGTCTGGTTCGACGCGGGCGCGCGGCTGGTCGCCGCGGACTTCGCCGGCAAGGTCGGCGTCTGGGACACGCGCACCGGGGCCCAGGTGGGCGACTGGCTGCGGGTGGGCGCGGCCCCGTGGGCGGCGGCGTTCTCGCCCGACGACCGGCTGTTCGCGTTCGCCTCGCAGGACAAGACGCTGACCGTCTGGGACGTGGGGCGGGGGCAGCCGGTCGGGCCCGTGGCACGGCTGACGGACAGCGCGCGGTCGGTCGTCTTCACCGCGGACTCGGCGGAGGTGGTGGCGATCGGCCGGAAGGCGCGGCCGACCCGGCTGCCCGTGGCGGTCGGGCCGCTGATCGGGGCGGTCTGCGCGCGGGCCGGGCGGAGCCTCACCGCGGCGGAGTGGGCGCGCCACCTCCCCGGCCGGGCGTACCGGCCGGGGTGCTGACCCACCGGCCCCGGCCGGTACGCCGGCCGGGGTGCTGACCCACCGGGCCCGTGCGCGTGTACCGGCCGGGATGCCGACCGGCCGGGCGGCGGTCAGCCCTGGCCGGACCAGTACGCCTGGGCGCGCTGCCAGGCCGCGGCGCCGACCGCCCGGCCGAGGGCGCGGCCCTGCAGGTCGCCGGCGCGGAAGTGGATGCCGCCGTAGCGCCGCGACAGCCCGGCCTGGTCGGCCGCCTCGGAGAAGGTGTGCCAGCGCAGCGTCACGTCGGCGGCGGGGGTGACGCCCGGCTCCACCTGCGACGAGCCCTTCGCGATCACGGCCTCGCCGCCGAACGCGTCGCCGCCCGTGAAGCTCCGCAGCACCTCGGCCGCCGCCCCGCTGAACGTGCTGTGCCCCGAGACGTACTCCGCGAACGGCGGCGTCGGGAACGTGGGCACCTGGTAGGGCACCCAGGTCGCGCCGTCGATCACCCGGCCGCCCCAGGTGGGGATCCGCTGCCCCCGGTACAGGTAGCGGACCGCGGTGATCGGGCGGACGGAGTCGTGGTCGCGCTTGACCTCCCAGGCGGCGATCCCGGCGTCCATCACCGAGTTGGCCAGCGCGAAGAACATCTTCACGTCCTCGTCCAGGCCGTGCCCGTCGCGCGCCGACACCTGCTGGGCGAACAGGCACCAGTGGCCGGGCGGGGTCTCGCTGTTCGGGCCGTCGGCCCAGTACTCGGCGATCGCCTTCTGGCGGTCGGTCAGCGCCGCGGTGCCCGCCACGATCTCGGCGGCCTGCGCGCGGAAGGCGGTCGTGCCGTTCGCCGCGGGCGCGGGCACGCCGTCGGCGAGGTCGCGGGCCCGGCCGCTGAAGGAGGCCACCCCGCCCCAGTGGGGCGCCAGGAACGGCGGCGTCACCAGCGCCCCCGCCTTGTTGCGGTAGGTGAGCGGCTGCCAGCGGCTCGGGTCGTTGACCGAGGTCAGCGGGTCGGCGACGACCATCGGGGCGTTGACCGGGGCGTAGCCGGTGGTGTCGGCGTAGCCGCCGAGCTGGTTGGAGCCGTCGGCGTGCCGGTGCTCCAGCACCGCCGTGCACGCGGCCAGCCCGGTGCGGGCCGGCTGGCTGGAGGTGTCGGCCGGGTCGTAGCCCAGCTCGGTCATCAGGGCGTCGAAGGCGGGGCGCTGCGCCGGGTAGAGGTCGGCGGCGGCCTGGTGGGCGGCGTAGCTGACCGCCTCGGCGCGGTTGGCCTCGGTGCGCTCCGGCTCGGGCCGGCGCAGCGAGCCGCCCAGCCGGGTGCCGACGGCGACCGCGTCGTAGGCGGCCCACGCGTCGTACGCGCAGGTGTGGACCACGGCCAGGGCCCTGGCTGCCTGCGGCGGGCCGAGGGTGCCGGTGCGCACGGCCGCCAGCACCGCCTCGTTCCAGCGCACCACGACGTTGCGCCCGGTGCCGGCGCGCGCCTCCGCGGACGCGGAGGAGCCCGGCGCCGGGTGGGCGGGGGCGACGGGCAGCAGGAGCGTGGCGGTGGCCGCCACGGTGAGCGCGAGCGCGCGTAAGGACGTCCGTTCGGGCATGGCAGATCTCCTCGCTTTGCGGGCCCCCGTGCATCTGGCTTGGCGATCATGCCATGCTCGAACGCGTATTCGAGCTAACTCGAAGGTGGGTGTTGCCTATCCGGTCGCCGCCCGGGTCGCCGCCCGGGTCGCCGCCCGGTCCGTCGCTCGGCCCGTCGCTCGGTCAGGGGAGCGGGTGGCCGGCGTGCGGGTTGGCGGCGGCGCCCTCGGTGCTGAGCAGCACGAGCGCCGCGTCCGGTGCGAGGCCCAGGGCCGCACGGCGCTCGCCGTGCCCGTCGCCGGTCAGCGCGGCCCGCACGCCCGCGAGCGCGGCGGCGCCGCAGGGGCCGGAGGAGACGCCGAGCGCGGCGAGGTCGCGCGCCGCGCAGGCGGCGTCGGCGTCGGTGACGGCGACGGCCGCGTCCAGGCCGTCCCTCAGGTACGGCCAGGCGGCGCTCGACGGGGTGCCGCAGTTCAGCCCGGCCATGATCGTTTCGCCGGTGGTGACGGCGACCGGCTCCCCGCGCACGAGGCTCGCCAGGACGCAGGCCGCGGCGTCGGGCTCCACGGCCAGCAGCGCCGGGGGGCGTCCGGCCGTACGGCTGCGGTAGTGCGTGACGACGGCCTGGGCGAGCGAGCCCACGCCCGCGGGCACGGCCACCAGGCCGGGCGAGGTCACCCCGGCGGCGGCGAGCTGCGTGTCGGTCTCGGCGAGCAGGGTGGAGTAGCCCTCGACGATCCAGCCCGGGATCCGCTCGTAGCCGGGCCAGGCGGTGTCCTGGACGAGGAGCGCGCCCGGGGCCGCGGCGGTCTCGGCCGCCAGGCGCACCGCGTCGTCGTACGACCCGGCCACCTCGGTGACCTCGGCCCCTTCGGCGGCGATGGCGGCCACGGCCTGGGGATGCACGCCGCGCGGGACGAGCACCCGGGCCCGCAGGCCGAGCAGCCGGGCGGTGCGGGCGACGGCGCGGCCGTGGTTGCCGTCGGTGGCGGTCACGAGGGTGACCGCCGCGCCCCGGCCGTCGCCGTCCGGCGCGCGCTCGGCGAGGGCCCGGTGGACCGCCCATGAGGCGCCTAGCGCCTTGAACGCGGGCAGTCCCAGACGGGACGACTCGTCCTTGACGAAGACCCGCCCGACGCTCAGCTCGGCGGCGAGGGCGGGCAGCTCGGCCAGGGGAGTGGGGGCGTAACCGGGCAGCGAGGCGTGGAAGTCGCGCACCCGCGCGGGAGCGGGCGGGCACCTCCAGTCGCGGGCGCCCGCCCGCGCGAACCAGGCGGGCGTGGATGTCGGTGAGCTTGATGGCACCCGATCAGCGTGCCATCCCCGGCCCCGGTCCCGTCACGCCGGGCGGTGGACGACCCGCCCGTCCAGCATGGTCAGCCACGCGTCGACGCCCGCCAGCGCCTCCGCCGGCAGGCTCCGCACGTCCGCGTCGAGCACCGCCACGTCGGCCAGCTTGCCCGGCGTGAGGGACCCGATCCGGTCCTCCATGCGCAGCGCGTACGCGGCGTCGAGCGTGTGGGCGCGCAACGCCTCCTCCAGCGTGATCGCCTGCTCGGCGCCGATCGGGCCGCCCTCCCGGGTACGGCGGCGCACCGCGTTGGCCACGGTCTCCATGGGCCGCAGCGAGGAGACGAACGAGTCGCTGGACAGCACGGGGCGCAGCCCGGCGTCGATCTCCTCGCGCATCGGCTGGAGCCGGTGCGCCCGCTTGTCGCCGAGCCGGCGCACGAAGTCGGTGCCGCTGTCGTGGAGGAAGTTGGGCTGGTTGACCGGGATCACGCCGAGCGCCGCGAAGTCCCGTACCTGGGCGGGCGTGGGGTGCCCGCAGTGCTCGATGCGGGGCCGCGCGTCGTCGCCCGAGACGGCCACCGCCGCCTTGACGGCGTCGAGGGAGTAGCCCATCGCCCGGTCGCCCTGGGTGTGGATGCCGATCTGCCAGCCGGCCGCCGCGGCCCGCCGCACGAGGTCCGTCAGCTCGTCCGGCCGGTGGTAGAGCGAGCCGGTGAAGCCCTCGCCGTACGGCTCCTCGAACATGGCGGTGCCGCCCAGCAGCGTGCCGTCGCAGTAGAACTTCATCGCGCCGAAGCGCAGCCGGTCGTCGCCGAACGGCCCGGCCAGGCCGATGGAGGACAGCTCGTCCAGCATGTGCGACAGCGGCATGACCACGGTGCGCACCGGCAGCGTGCCGGCCTTCCACGCCGACCGGTACACCAGCAGCTCCCGGCGCGACACCTGGGGGTCGCACACGGTGGTCACCCCGGCCCGCAGGTAGGTGTCCCCGGCCATCTCCAGCCAGGAGCGCAGCTGCTCCTGGGGCAGGTCCACGTGGAAGTTCGGGCCGTGGCAGCCGATGTCCACGGCCACGGGCAGCAGCAGCTCCATCGCCGAGTCGAGCACCATGCCGGTGAGCCGGCCGCCCTCGTCCCGCACGAACGACCCGCCCGCCGGGTCGGCCACGTCCTCACCGATCCCGCGCCAGGCCAGCGCCGCGGAGTTGACCACCGCGTGGTGCCCCGACACGTGGTAGACGATCACCGGGTGGTCGGTGGTGGCCTCGTCGAGCTGCCGCCGCGTCGGCCGGCCGCCCGGGAACTTCGCGTCGTCCATCCCGTACGCGCGGATCCACTGCCCGGCGGGGGTCCGGGCGGCCTCCGCGGCGACGGCGGCGACCAGGTCGGCGGCGCTGCCCACGGCCGGGTAGCGGGCGTCCACCGCCACCAGCGTCTCGGCCGTGGACAGCAGGTGGTTGTGCGGGTCGATGAAGCCGGGCACCACGCTCCGGCCGCCCGCGTCGACGACCTCGGCGCCCGGCCCGGCCGCGGCGAGCACGTCCTGCTCGCGGCCGACGGCCAGGATGCGGCCGTCGCGCGCGGCCACGGCCTCGGCGGCCGGGTTCGCGGGGTCCATGGTGATGACCTTGCCGCCGGTGATGACGGTGGTGGGCACGAGGTTCTCCTTCTACGGCTTCGTCGGGGAGGGTGGTCAGACCGTGGTGGCCGTCGTCGTGGCGGGGGCGGCGGGCGCGCGGTCCAGGTGGCGGGGCGCCACGGCCAGGCAGATCACGCTCAGCACGCACATGCCGGCGAGCAGGGCCACGGCCGGCCACGCGGCGCCGCCGGCCGCGCCGACGAGGGCGGTGGCGACGAGCGGCGACAGGCCGCCGAAGATCGCGCCGGCCCCCTGGTAGGCGAGCGAGATGCCGGTGTAGCGGACCCGCGGCGGGAACATCTCCGCCAGGATCGCCGCCATCGGCCCGTACGTGCCGGAGGTGGCCAGGCGCATCAGGGCCAGCATCAGGAAGATGAGGAAGGTGCTGTGCGAGCCGAGCACCGTGAACTGCGGGACGGCCAGCACGGCCGTGGCGGCGAGGAACCAGATGACGACCTTGCGGTTGCCGAACCGGTCGCCCATCCAGGCCATGCCCAGCGTGGCGACCAGCTCGACGAACGCGGCCAGGCTCAGGCCGTTGAGGATGAGCTGCTCGGACTCGCCCGCGTACGGGCCCGTGGCGTACGACAGCAGGAACGTCGTGAGGATGTAGTAGCCGCCGATCGCCACCGGCAGCGTGCCGATGCCGAGCAGGACCGAGCGCCACGACCCGCGGAACACTTCCTTGATCGGCACGCCCTGCCGCCCGGGCCCGTCGGAGACGGCCTCCTGGAACACGGGCGACTCCTCGACCCGCAGCCGGATCATCAGCCCGACCAGCACCAGCACGGCCGAGACGATGAACGGCACCCGCCAGCCCCACGCGTGCAGGGTGTCCTCGCCGAACAGGCTCATGAGGCTGAACGCGCCCGTGGCCAGCAGCGCGCCCGCCGGGTTGCCGAGCTGGGCGAAGCCGCCGTAGAAGGTCTTCCTGTCCGCCGGCGCGTGCTCGACCGCCATGAGCGCCGCGCCGCCCCACTCGCCGCCGACCGCGAGCCCCTGCACGAAGCGGAGCACCACCAGCAGCACCGGCGCCAGCGCGCCGACCGAGGCGTACGTGGGCAGGACGCCGACCGCGAACGTGGCGGCGCCCATCATGAGCAGGGTGACCACCAGCGCGGACTTGCGGCCGACCCGGTCGCCGAAGTGGCCGAACACGATGCCGCCGAGAGGCCTGGCGAAGAATCCGACCGCGTACGTGGCGAAGGACGCCATGAGCGCGACCGTGGGGCTGGAGGCGTTGGGGAAGAACAGGTCGTCGAAGAGCAGCGCGGCGGCCGTGGCGTAGACGTAGAAGTCGTACCACTCGATCGTGGTCCCGACGAAGGCGGCGCCGGCCGCCCGGGTGGCGCGGTTCATGGGTCCTCCGGTTCTCAGGGGGTGCGACGACGATATGCGCAGGTCAGAGGGATCCGACCCGGGACGAATCGCACCGCCGGCGGTGAATTAGAGTGCGGTATGCACACCGCTGAGGAGCCGGCATGGCCCTGACGACCGCCCAGGCCATGACGCTGCCCGGCATGGAGATGCGCCTGCTGGCCGGACGCGCCGGGCTGAGCCGCGTCGTGCGGTGGGCGCACGTGTCGGAGCTGGCCGACCCGGTGCCGTGGCTGCGCGGCGGCGAGCTGGTCATGACCATCGGCCTCGGCCTGCCCGCCGACGCCGAGGGGCGGCGCGCCTACGTCGAGCGGCTGTCGGGCGCGGGCTGCGCCGCGCTGGCCTTCGCGCTCGGCGAGGCCGTGACCGAGGTGCCGGGCGACGTCCTGGCCGCCGCCGACGCGTGCGGGCTGCCGGTCCTGGAGATCCTCACCCCGTTCATCGCCGTGACCGAGGCCGTCGCCCGGTGGCACGCCGACGAGCGGGTACGCGGGGAGCGGCGGGTCGTGGCCGCCCAGGAGGCGATGGCCCGGGCCGCGCTGGGATCCGGCACCGCCGGCATCCTGCGGGCCCTGGCCGAGCACGCCGGAGGCGAGGTCCTGCTGCTCGACCCGAACGGCGGCACCCGGGCGAGCGTCCCGGCGGGCGAGCGGCCGTGGCACGCCAGGGCGGTCGAGGCGGCGGGGAGCGCGGCCCGGCGCAGCGCCGGCGTCATGGACGACGGCATCGAGGCCGTCCAGGTGCAGAGCCTCGGCTTCACCGGCCCGCCCACCGGCTGGCTCGCGGTGCGCACCGCCTCACCCCTGGACTGGCACGTCAGGATGCTGACCAACCACGCCGTCTGCCTGCTGGCCATCGAGCTGCTGGGCGTGCGCGCCGGGCGGGCCAGGTCGCACGCCCAGCGGGCGGCGCTGCTGTCCGCGGTGCTCGACGGCGGGCTGTCCACGCGCCAGCTCGGCGAGCTGTGCTCGGTGGCGGCGCCGCCGTACGAGGTGGTCGTGGCGGGGCCGCGGGTGCCGGTGGAGGCGGCGGTCGAGGCGCTGGCCGACGTGGTCGCCGACGCGGAGGCGGAGGAGCTGGCGTTCGTCTGTCCCCGGCCCGAGGGCGTGCTGTTCGTGCTGCCGGAGGAGGGGCGGCGGCGCGGCGCGGAGCTGTGCGCGCGGCTGGGCGCGGCGGGGGGCGGCTGCCGGGCGCTCAGCCTGGACGAGCTGCCCGCGGCGGCGCGGCACGCGGCGGCGCTGGCCGGGCGCGGCGACGGCTACACCCACGTGGACGACCTGGAGGCGTGGGCGCTGCTCAGGGACGCCGTCGATCCCGAGGCGGCGCGCCGCTTCTCCGGCGCGGTGCTGCGCCCCCTGCGCGAGCACGAGGACCGGCACGG
The DNA here is from genome assembly GCF_013363995.1 of Nonomuraea rhodomycinica. Lineage (GTDB taxonomy): Bacteria > Actinomycetota > Actinomycetes > Streptosporangiales > Streptosporangiaceae > Nonomuraea > Nonomuraea rhodomycinica. Next base: position 714,802 of record NZ_JABWGO010000002.1, read on the forward strand.
CGGTGACCTGGTCGCCTCGGTCCGCGCCTACCTGGAGGCGGGGGAGAACCTGGAGGTCGCCGCCCGGCGGCTCGGCGTGCACCGCAACACGCTGCGCCGCCGGCTGGCCGCCGCCGAGCGGGTCTCGGGGCGCCCGCTGACCGACCCCGGGCACCGCCTCCAGCTCTGGCTGGCCGTCTCGCTCGGCGACCTGGTGCCTCCGGGCCGCGTCACGCAGGCATAGATCGCGGACCCGGCCGCGTCCTTGCCTGGTGACAGAGCGAGGAGGACGGGTGGATCCAGGAGTCGAGACGGAGTTCCGGGAGTTCGTCGTCGCCCGGTCGGCGGCGTTGTTCCGGACCGCGTACCTGCTGACCGGTGACCGGCACGCCGCCGAGGACCTGGTGCAGTCGGCGCTGGCCAAGACGGCCGCGCGGTGGGCGAGGCTGCGCGACCCCGGGGCCGTCGAGGGGTACGTCCGGCGGGCGATGTACCACGAGCAGGTGAGCCGGTGGCGGCGCCGGTCCCGCGTCAGCGAGGTGGCCGCCGAGTGGCTGCCCGAGCAGGCCGGCGGGGAGCACGCCGACGCCGCGGAGCTGCGGCTGGTCATGCGGGAGGCGCTGGCCCGGCTCACGCCCCGCCAGCGCGCCGTGCTCGTGCTGCGCTACTTCGAGGACCTGTCCGAGACCGAGATCGCGCGGCTGCTCGGCGTGCGGGTCGGGTCGGTCCGCAGCCAGATCTACCGGTCGCTGGAACGCCTCAAGCAGGCCGCGCCCGAGCTGAGCGCCGTGAGGGAGTTGGGATGAACATCGAGGACGTGCTGCGCGACACCCTGGCCGACATGGCGCACGAGGAGCCGCCGCCCCCGCCGGAACGCTTCCTCCGGGCGGCGGCGGTACCGGGCCCGCGAGGGGGGAAGCGGCGGGGGATGGCGCTGGCGGCCGCGGCGGCCGTCGCGGTGCTGGCGGCGGGGACGGCGGTGGCGGTGCGGGGGCTGTCCGGTGAGTCGCCGGGCCCGGCCGTCGCCACCGGCCCCATGACGCACCCCGAGGGCGAGATCACCGCGAGCTCCGAGCGCGACGGGAAGGCCGTCGTCACGGTGCAGGAGGGATTCCGGCTCGCCGACACGCTGCGGAGGCTGGCGCGGGCGAGCGGCAGGCCGCCGGCGGAGTTCGAGCGCGCGGCGAAGGACGGCGCGGCGCTCGGCCTGCCCGACTACGCGAACGGCTCCCTGGAGGGGTTCGCCTTTCCCGGCACCTACGAGGTGGCGCCGGGCCGGAGCGCCGAGCAGATCCTCGCCGACATGGTCACGGCGCACCGGAGCACAGCCGACCAGCTCGGGCTCGTGGAGGGCGCCCGCCGCCTCGGCCGCGACCCCCGCGACATCATGATCGTCGCCAGCATCGTCCAGGCCGAGGCGTCCAGCTGGCAGGACATGCCGAAGATCGCGCGGACCATCTACAACCGCCTCGGCCACCGGCCCCCGATGAAGCTGGAGATGGACAGCCCGCTCATGTACGCCCTCGGCAAGTACGCCGTCGCCGCCAGTGACGCCGATCTGAAGAGCCGGTCGCGCTACAACACCTACCGCTACCACGGCCTGCCGCCCGGCCCCATCGGCAACCCGGGCCGCCACGCCATCGAGGCGGCCCTGCGCCCGGCCCCCGGGTCCTGGCTGTACTACGTGACGGTGGACCCGAGGACCGGGGCGACGAAGTTCGCCCGCTCACCCGCGGAGTACGAGAGCCTCCTCGACGAGCAGAAGAGGAGGACCCGGGCAGGGTCGTGAGCCGGTCAGCCCGCCAGCGCCTTCCGCAGGGTCTCGGCGAACGGCCCGGCGTGGGTGACGAACCCGCCGTGCTCGCCCGGGAACTCCACCGGCGCCGTGCCGAGCAGGTCCGCCAGGGCCGTCGAGGTCCGGTACGTGACCAGGCCGCCCGACTCGGCGCCGATGCCCACGACCACGCGCCCCGGGCCCGACCTCAGTGCGGCGAGGTCGGGCACGTACCGGGTGGTGCCGCGCAGCTCGTGGGCGAAGAAGCGCGCGCTGTCGGCGAGGTCCTGCTCGGAGAACCCGCCCTGCGGCGGCCCCGCGGCTTCGACGTCGAACCCCGCGGCGGCCATGAACTTCGCCCACGCCGGGCCGTGGCCCTCCCGGTGGAAGGTCTCGACGACGTCGTCCGTCGCGGCCCGCCGCTCGGCCGCGTCCGGCAGCAGCTCCAGCAGCGGCGGCTCGTGCGCCACGACGGTCCGCACCCGCCCAGGGTGGCGGGCGGCCACGGCCAGGCCCGTCACCGCGCCGCCGCTGCTGCCGAACAGGTCGGCCGTGTCGGCGCCGAGGTGGTCCAGGAGGGCGGCGACGTCGTCGGCCCGCAGGTCGGGCGTGGAGTCCTGGTCCGGGTCGTCGAGGACGCTGCGGGAGATGCCGCGCGGGTCGTGCGTGACGACCGTGTGGTCGCCGGCGAGCGCTTCGGCCAGCGGCGTGAACGGGGCGGCGCCCATCGGGGAGCCGAAGAGCAGCAGCAGCGGGCCGCTGCCGCGCACCTCGTAGTGGAGGCGAGCGCCGGGGACGCGCAGGGTGTGGGTGGTCATGGCCGGTGGTCCTTCCGTGCTGTGTTCGAACGTGCGGGAGGTAAGACCTCCGGGACGGGCGGAACTCATCGGTGGCGGGGGCGGCCGGTGGCGGGGGTGTGAGGCGGTGCTCCGGTGGTAAGCCAGCCATAGGACAAACGACTCTTAAGGGGACATCATGGTCGAGCGGTTGAGCATTGAGGAGATCGACACCGCGCTGGCGGCCCTCCAGGGGTGGCGGCGTGAGGACGACGCGCTGCTCAAGGACGTGCCGATAACGCCCGACAGCTACAGCTGGCTGAGTGAGGCGGTGATGAACGAGGCCAACGCGCTCGACCATCATCCCGACATCGAGCGCACCGGCGACGGCGTCCGGTTCACGCTGCGGACGCACAGCGCGGGCGGGGTGACCGAGAAGGACGTGGAACTGGCCGCCCGGATCGACCGGGTGCTCAGCGGAGCGGCCCGCGACCGCGGGTGAGCTCCGGGCCGGAGGAGCGCGCCGCCCGCGACCGCGCCGGGATCCCCGCGCCTGGTCAGGGGCGTCCGGTGACCGCCATCTCGCCCAGCTCGGACCAGTCCTGCTGCGGGACGTCGGCGTTCACGATGCGCGGCGTCTCCGCCAGGTGCGGCGGCAGCGTGCGCTGGGCCGTGCGGAAGTGCTCCGACGTCACGTGCGCGGCCCCCGCCTCGCTGTCGCGGAACGCCTCGACCAGGACGTACTCGTGCGGATCGTCGAGGCTGCGCGACCAGTCGAACCACAGGCACCCGGGCTCGGCGCGCGTGGCCGCCGTGAACTCCGCGGCGATCTCGGGCCAGCGGTCGGCGTGCTCGGGCAGGACGCGGAACTTCGCGGTGATGAAGATCATGCAGGTCCCCTGGGCTCGGGTGCGTCGGCACTGGTGACCCCACGAGACTAACCCAGCCTCGCCCGCCACCCGGAGTCCTACGCCCGGGGGCACGCCGTCACCCGGGTCCGGCCCGCGGCCCGGCGTCCGGTGAGGGGCGCGCCGCCGGGTCGCACAGGCAGCAGCGGCCGAAGTCGTACGGCCGGGCCCACGCGTCCGCGAGCCGCGTGTCGGCCCACGGGTCCGCGAGGCGGGCCACGACCAGCGCCACCACCTCCTCGGCCCCGGCCCGGTACAGCGCCGAGGCGGCGCTCTGCACGCGGGCCCCGGTGACGAACAGCTCGTCCAGCAGCAGCACCCGCTCGCCGTCGAGCCGGCCGAGGACGTGGAAGGCCCGTTCGTCCGGGATGTGGCGGGTCAGCGCGGCCTCGGCGGCGCGGTCGCCGCCCGGCATGAGGACGGGCCGGTGCCGGCCGCGCAGCGCGGAGACCCACTGCACGACGCGCGGCAGGAGGTCGAACGCCTCGACCGGCCGGTCGGCTCCCGCCCCGGGGACCGTGGTGACCAGCGTGAACGGCCCGCCCGCCGCTCGTGTCAGGCAGCGCAGGTGGGCCCGGTGGAAGCGCGCGAGCGTCGCGGCCAGCAGCGTGGCGGGGCTCGGCTCGCCGGGCGGGGTGCGGCGGCGGGTCACGAGGTCGTACAGCCGCCTGTCGTCGCCCGTCCGCGCGCACAGCGAGACGGGCACCACGTGGGGAGTGTGACGGTGGAGGCCGGCGGCGGCGCGGAGACAGCCGGCGCACAGGTGGGCGGGGCCGTGCGGCTCATCGCGCGCGACGCGGCGCTCCTCCCGCGCGGCGCGGGACCTCGCCAGGACGAGGCGCGCCCCGGCCGGGGCGACATGGCGTCCCGGCTCCTCGGACGGTGCGGCGCGGCGTCCTGGGTCCCCGGCCGGTGGGGCGTGACGTCCGGGAGGCTCGGCCGGTGCGGAGTGGCAGACGCGGCAGAGGCCGGGGCGCGCGGCCGGGACGTTCCGGAAGAGGCCGAGGTGCCGCTCCGTCACCGCGCGAGCGTCCCCCATGGTCAGCGGGCGTCCGGTTGCCGGGTCACGTCTTCCAGAGTGACCAGCGCACCGGCCGAGCCGTCACTATCCCGGACGACACTGCCCTCTCTCCACCGGGGCTGCAGAGTCATACAGTTTCGGGACATGAACGGCAAAGCGCCCCGATACCTGTACCTCACCCGCCACGGCGAGGCGTCCCCCGACGAGATCCCCGCGCAGGAGCGCGAGCGAGGCGCCAGGCCGGCGAAGGAGGCGCTGGACGGGCTTCCCGCCGGAGAGCCGGACCATGTGACGGCTCCCCGGAGGGACGCGGTCAGAGGCGGCCGTTGTGGTGGAGGACGGTGACGGCCTGCACGGTGGCGTGCCCGCGCCACTCCAGCGGGCTCGCCGCCGAGAAGTGGGCGTAGTCGACCGTCCAGCCGCCGTCCTCCTGCTGGCCCGCGGCCAGCCGGTCCAGGTCCGCGTCGATCGTCTCCTTGGCGAACAGCGACCGCGACGGGCCGTCCGGGAACGGTGAGAAGTCCAGCGGACGCAGCCGCTCGTCCTCCTTGCCGCCCTCGACCCGCATGACGCCGTCCTCCGGGACGTACGGGCGCAGCCGGTCCAGGAGCGCCGCCACGCGCGCCGGGTGGGCGGCGTGCGCCGCGTCGAGGAGGCGCACCGCGAAGGCCAGCTCGTACGCGTGCGGCGTCCGCTCGATCGCCGCGGTCGCGTCCAGGCAGTACGCGGTGGCCCGCTCCAGCCACGGATGGGCGGCGACGGCCGGGTCGTGCGCGGCCACCCGGTGGGCCGCCGCGGCGGTGACCGCGGTGATCTGCGGCGAGGAGACCGCCGGGTCGGCCCCCGCCCACCAGGGGGCGGTGCCGGCCGTGATCGTGGCGGGCAGGGCGAACGGCAGGCCGCCGTCCGGCAGCGAGACCGACAGGAGCCAGTCGCACAGCTCGGCCGCCCGCGGATCGGTGACGGGCGCGACGTCCTCGAACACCGTGAAAGCGTGCATGGCGGCGCCCGGCTGGCTCCCGGGGGAGCGCAGGTCGGGTTCGAGGCCCCAGCCGTAGCCGCCGTCCGCGTTGCGGTACGCGTCGAGGGCCGACAGCACGGGAGCCGCGTCGCCGCGAGCCCCCTCCAGGAGTCCGGTCAGCAGGGTGAAGCGGCGGCGGTCGAGGACGCGCGCGTGCGTCGCCATGAAGGCCGCGGCCGCGGAGAGGTCGATGCTCATGCCCTCAGCCTGCCCACCGGGGCGGGCCCCGGTCTTGTCGGAATCGGACGGCCCACCTCGGAACCCCACCGGGATCGCCGGTCGCGGAAAACATGACACGCCCTGTCGGCTTTACCTGTCAGCGTCGAGCCATGACACAGACGTTGAAGGGTAAGGTCGCGCTGGTCGCCGGAGGGACGAGGGGCGCCGGGCGAGGCATTGCGGTGGAGCTCGGCGCCGCCGGGGCGACCGTGTACGTGACCGGCCGCACGACCCGGGACCAGCGCTCCGAGTACGACCGGCCGGAGACCATCGAGGAGACGGCCGAACTGGTGGAGCGGGCCGGCGGCCAGGGCGTGGCCGTCCGGGTGGACCATCTCGACCACGACGCGGTCCGCGCGCTCGTCGAGCGGATCGACCGCGAGCAGGGCCGGCTCGACGTGCTGGTGAACGACGTGTGGGGCGGTGAGAAGCTGGCCCAGTGGGAGACGCCGCTCTGGGAGCACGACCTCGACGGCGGGCTGCGGCTGCTGCGCCTGGCCGTCGAGACGCACCTCGTCACCAGCCACCACGCGCTCCCGCTGCTCATCAGGAGGCCGGGCGGCCTGGTCGTGGAGATGACCGACGGCACCAAGGACTACAACGACCGTCACTACCGCGTCTCGTCCTTCTACGACCTCGCCAAGACCGCCGTCATCCGGCTCGCGTACTCCCAGGCGCACGAGCTGAGGCCGCACGGCTGCGCGGCCGTGGCGCTGACGCCGGGGTGGCTGCGCTCGGAGATGATGCTGGACGGCTTCGGCGTCACCGAGGACACCTGGCGGGACGCGACCGCCGCGCAGCCGCACTTCGCCATCTCGGAGTCGCCGCGCTTCACCGGGCGGGCGGTGGCGGCGCTGGCCGCCGACCCGGAGGTGGCCCGGTGGAGCGGGCGGTCGGTGTCGAGCGGGGAGCTGGCCCGGGAGTACGGGTTCACGGACGTGGACGGGTCGCGGCCCGACTGCTGGCGGTACCTGGTGGAGGTGATGGACGCCGGCCGCCCCGCCGACACCACCGGCTACCGCTGAGCCCTGCTCCCGGGGCGCGGATCGGGGCGGTGGGCCGGGCCGTGCGAGTCGGCGCAGTGGCGGTCCGGCTCGCCGATGGTCAGCACGTCGGACGGGGCGTGGTCCACCTGGAGCGTCGTGTGCTCGATCCCGTACCGGTCGTGCACCAGCCGCTCCGCCGCCAGCCGTACGGCGTGGCAGTCGTCGCCCGGCGTGACCAGCACGTGGGCCGACATCGCCGGGTAGTTCGAGGTCACCTCCCAGATGTGCAGGTCGTGCACCTCGACGACGTGGTCCAGGGAGGCCAGCTCGCGGCCGATCTCGGCGGGGTTCATGCCGACGGGCGCCGCCTCCATGAACACCCGCGCCGAGTCGCGCACCAGCCCCCATCCGGCCTTGAGCATGAGCGCGGCCACGACCAGGGCGGCGACCGCGTCGGCCCTGGTCCAGCCGGTGAACAGCACCACGGCGCCGGCGACGGTCGTGGCGATGAACGCGAACAGGTCGTTCAGGATGTGCTGGTAGGCGCCCTCGACGTTGAGGCTGCCGCGGTTGGCCCGGGCCAGCAGCCAGGTGGCCGCCAGGTTGACCGCGATGCCGGCCAGGCCGGTCAGCACCACGTACAGGCCCTCGACCTCGGGCGGGTTCACGAAGCGGCGCACGCTCTCGACGATGAAGTACGCGCTCAGCAGCAGCAGCGTCACACCGTTGATCTGCGCCGAGACGATCTCGGCGCGCTTCAGCCCGTACGTGAACCCGCCCTGCGGCGGCCGGGCCGCGATCCGCATCGCGACGAGGGCGAAGACGATGGCGATGGCGTCGGTGAGCATGTGCCCGGCGTCCGAGATCAGCGCCAGCGACCCGGCGACGAACCCGATGACCACCTCGATCGCCATGAACCCGACGATCAGCGCCAGGGCGGCGGTCAGGTGGCGGCGGTCGCCCGCCACGCTGACGGCATGCCCGTGGCCGTGACCCTGCCCGTGGCCGTGGCCGTGCCCCCGCTCGCGGTCGGTCATGGGTTCGCCTCCTCCTCGACGCGCACAACATCTGAATTGATGTTCATATGTTGAGTTTATGGGCGGGCTGGGCTCGCCTGTCAACACGGGCGTTCAGGACTCCTTGCGTTCGGGGTGGATGGCCTGGGTGTGCTCGGTGTGCGCCAGGGCGAGGTCGAGCAGCATGCGGACGTGGGCGTCGTCCAGCCGGTAGTAGGCCATGCGGCCGGCCCGCCGTACGGCGACGACGCGGTGCGCGCGCAGCAGGCGCAGCGCGTGGGAGGTGGCCGACTCGCTCAGGCCGGTCACCACCGAAAGGTCGCACACGCACAGCTCTCCGTCGAGGAGTGCCAGCAGGAGCCGCAGCCGCCCGGGGTCGGAGAGCAGGCCGAAGATGTCGGCCGTGTCGACGAGGTCGGTCTCGGCGGGCATGCGGGAGCTGACGACGGCGACCCGGTCGGCGTCGACCACCCGGGTGGCGCAGCCCTCCAGCGCGGTCACCTGTTCCTGTGAAGAACTGTTCATATGACCGAGCCTAGCTGGGCGGATGTCAGGCGTCGAGGAGCGTCTCCCGCCTCAGGCCGGCTGCTCCATGGCGGCCTGCGGCGGCACGGAGCACGGGAACCCGCGGCCGGGCCCCTCGGAGAAGGCCGCGCCGACCCGGGTGACGTCGAGGATCCGCCGCAGGTAGCCGTGCACGTGGGCGAGCGTCATGGTGCCCTGGGCGGCTGTCACGGCCCGCTGGGCGCGCAGCAGGGCCCCCATGCCGGAGCAGTCGCAGAAGGTGAGGCCGGTGGTGTCCACGGTGAGGTGCCGGAGCCCGTCGCGCAGGGCCGCCTCGACGACGCCCTCCAGGCGCGGGGCCGTCAGTGCGTCGAGGTCGCCGATCAGGGAGATGATGGTGTGATCTTGGTCGTGCGCCGACTGAACGGTCAGGGCTGTCACGATCGGGTCCGATCCACGGTGCGAAAGAGATCGCCTGTGCGCTCAAGCCGAACGCGAGCAAGTCACCGCTCCTGTCAGCGTACGCGCATCGGGCACCCCGGCGCCCCTGAGTCGCCCCAAGGCCGGCACTGCGGCGGGTGACGGCCCTGGGGCCCCGGACGTCCTCAAGTGACCGGTACGAGCTCCGCGGGGCCGTCCCGATCGGCCGGCGTCACCGCCAGAACTGCACCTCGGGGAAGGCCCCGGAAGGGCCGTCCAGCAGCGGTTCGTCCTCCCCGCGCAGGTGCCGGTCCATGAAGGCGGCCACGTAGGCCCGGGTGACCTCCAGCTCCCTGGCCGACTGCTTGGTCAGCAGCGGGTAGTCGGTGAAGGAGCCGTGGTCGCCGCCCTTCACCGTGATCCAGCGCTTCCAGCCGGTCATGCGGGGCCAGTCGCGGGCCCACGTGAAGTCCTCGCCGCCCGGTTCGTGTTCCTCGCCCGCGCCCATCAGCAGGAACGGCCGCGCGAGCCCCTGCTCGGGGAGGGGCACGAAGAAGGAGCCGTCCATGTTGACCCCGGCCTTCACCCGGGAGTCCTTCAGCATCGTCCACGACGCGCCGGCGCCGCCCAGCGAGTGTCCGGCCATGCCGATGCGCGAGCGGTCGACGAGCCGGGCGCCCTTCCAGGCCGGGTGCCGCCCGAGCAGCCGGTCCAGCACGAACGACACGTCCGCCTGCCGGCTCCTGACCGCCTTGTCGCCGAACTTCCAGGGGTCGCGCTCCTGCTCCTCGCAGGCGACGCAGCCGGCGAGGCGTCCGCCGGGCAGGCTCGTGCCGAACGACTCGTGGACGTGGTCGACGCCGGCCACCACGTAGCCCCGGCTGGCCAGTTCCTCCGCGAGCGTGGTCAGCGACGAGCGCGACATCGTGAACCCGGGCGAGAGCACCACCAGCGGCAGCGTCCCCGGGCGCCCGGCGGGGCGGGCCCCGGTGACGGCGTGCGTCCTGATCCCGCTGACCACCTCGCTCGGGATCTCGGTGATCTTCTGCCCCTCCAGCAGGGCCTTCGCCTCCTCCGCGGTCATGTACGCGGCGGTCCCGCCGCCGCCCTTCGCGGCGGGGTACCACAGCGAGACCATCAGCTCCCTGGCCTTCTCGGTGGGCACCCAGGGGTCGGGGCGGCCGCGGTCGACGAGGTGAAGGGTGACGGTGCCCACCGGCCGGGGTCCGGTCGGTGCGGGCAGCGCAACGCTCCCGGCCTCCGCTCGCGCCGGGCTCGTGGCCGCCGTGGCCGCGGCGCGCGCCGGGCTCGCGGTCTCGGCCCGGGCCGGCACGGTCGTGAGGAGGGCGAGCAGGCTCGCCGTGACGCCGCCGGCCAGGCCGGCGGCGCGGGTGATCGTGATGTTCATGGCGCCCATGGTCCCGATCCGGGGGACGGGCGGGCTTCGGTCGAACGGCCGCTCCCGTCTGCGATTTCCGCTGTACCCGGGCGTCCGGGACCAGGCGCGGGGTCCTGGTCAGTGGTGGTACTGGTGGACCACGGCGTGCCCCTTGCCCCGGCCGATGAGCCACCGGTTGACCGGCGTGGTCAGCAGGAACGCCACCACCAGCGACCCGGCCAGCGAGGCCCAGAACAGCCCGCTCGTCAGGCCCGCGTCCATGGCGCCGGGCACCAGCACCATCACCGCGTTGTCCAGCAGCTCCATGACGATGATGGACACCGTGTCGGCCGCCAGCGCCACCTTGAGCGCCGAGCGGAACCCGACGCCGGCGCGCATCACGCCGCGCATGGTGAGCGCGTACCCGAAGACGAACGCCAGCGCCACGGACAGCACGACGGTGCCGGCGTTGTGCAGCCCGGCGGCGGTGCCGATGACCATGCCGAGCACCTCGCCGATGGCGCATCCGGTCAGGCAGTGCAGGGTCGCCTGGGCCGCGGCCTGCCAGGTCGCCGCGGGCGCGCCCGAGTGGTGGCCGCCGTGATGGCCGGCGTGCTCGGCGTGCTCGGCGTGGTGACCGGGGTGCTCGGCGTGGTGGTCGGTGTGACCGTCGGCGTGCCGGGCGTGGTGGCCGGGGTGGGGGGCGGCGTGGGGGCCGGTCGAGTGGCCGGTGGGGTTCTCCATGGTCCTGCCTTCCTTGCGTCCCGGCCATCATACGGGTAGGGGGTATATGTGTCACGCGGCGACCCCGGGAAGGAGCGGTCGTCAGTGTCCGTGCCCGTGTCCGTGCCCCACGAACGCCCCCGCCGGCCTGCCGCCCGGCACCAGCCCGAGCGACACCACCGCGGCGCCCGCGGCGGCGACCGCGCACACCACCAGCGCGCCGGTGAAGCCGCCGATCCCCGTGGCCCCCGGCGCCAGGCCGGCCGCGGCCACGGACGAGACGACCGCGACGCCGATCGAGCCGCCCAGCTCGTGGAAGGTGTTGACCACGCCCGACGCCACACCGGCCTCGTCGCTCGGGACGTTGGCCATGGTCGTCGTCGTGGCCGTGACGAACGCGGGCCCGATGCCGAGCGCCGCGACCACGAAGCCCGGCAGCAGCGTCGCCCAGGCGCTCGCGCCGGGGTCGATCCGCGTCATCAGCCACGCCCCGAGCGCGGTGAGCGCGAACGCCGCCACGGCGACGGGCCGCCCGCCGACCCTGCCGATCAGGTGCGCGCCGAGCTGCGCGCCGGCCGTGATGGCGACCGCGACCGGCAGGAACAGCAGGCCCGTCTCCAGCGGGCTCATGCGCAGCACGTGCTGGAGGTAGAGCGAGCTGAGGAAGAACAGGCCGAGCATGAGCCCGGTGGCCATGAGCATGACGAAGACGCCGGAGAGCACCGGGCGGCGGGTCAGCGTCGCGATCCGCATGAGCGGCTCCCGCGCGCCGCGTTCGATCAGCACGAACGCGGCGTAGAGGACGGCGGAGCCGGCCAGGGGCAGCAGGGTGCGCGCGGAGGCCCAGCCCGCGTCGCCCGCGCCGACCAGGCCGTAGATGAGCAGCCCGGTGGCCAGCGTCACGGCCGCGGCGCCGGGCACGTCGATCCCGGCCCGGCCGCCCCGGGCGGCCCGCTCGGGAGCGGGCACGACGGCCGGCAGGGCGGCGATCAGGAGCACGCCGATCGGCACGTTCACGTAGAACACCCACGTCCAGCCGGGTCCGGCCGTCAGCAGCCCGCCCAGCAGGACGCCCGCGGCGGCGCCGGAGCCGCCGATGGCCGCCCACACCCCCAGCGCCCGGCCGCGCCGGTCGCCGTGGAAGGCGCCGGTGATGACGGCGAGCGCCGACGGCGACATCAGCGCGGCCCCCACCCCCTGAAGCCCGCGGCCGGCGATGAGCGTGGCGCCGTCCGCCGCCACCCCCGCGACCAGCGAGGCGAGGGTGAACACGGCCAGTCCGGCGAGCAGCGTCCGCCGCGCGCCGAGCGCGTCCGCGAGCCTTCCGCCGAGCACCATGAGCCCGCCGAAGCTGAGCGTGTACGTCGTGACGACCCAGGTGAGCGCCTCGCGGCCGAGGCCGAGGTCCGCCCCGATGCTCGGCAGGGCCACCTGCACGACCGTGATGTCGACGATGAGCATGAACTGCGCCAGGCAGAGCAGCGCCAGCGCGGCCCATCCGGCGGTGGCCCGCGTCCCGTGCGGGGGCGCGGACGCGACAGGTCCGTGTTCCACGAGATCTCCTTAACTTGAACACTGATGTACGAGTTATAGGAGACCATACCCGGGTACCGCACGTCCAGGACGCACGTGAGCCCCCGGAGGCGGACCTCCGGAGGCTCACGTGTGTCCCACAGGTGGTTCAGGTGGTGGCGTCCCGTGACGTCAGCGGGGCGAGGACGAACCGGGTGGTGGCCCACACCGCGTACAGCAGCGGCGCGCACGCCAGCAGCAGGCCCGGCACCGGCCTGGCCAGCACCACCCCCACGGCCAGGGCGAGCACCACGGTGTTCGCGGCGGCCAGGTACCACCGCCGCACCACCAGGTACACGCACGGCCGCACCAGCGCGCGCAGCCGCACCGGTGCCGCCCCGCCGGCGACCAGCGTGACGAGGGCGACCACCGTGGCGACCACGAGCACCACCGCCGTGGCGAAGAAGGGCACCAGCGCCGGGCCCCAGGCCGTACGCGCCACCACGGCTCCGTCCACGACCAGCACGCTCACGACCGCCGCGCCCGCCGCCCACACGGCGAGGGCCGGGCGGGCACCGCTCCGGTAGCCGGCCCAGAACGTCCGCACCACGGAGGCGGAGCCCGAGCCGAGCGCGGCGAAGCAGCGGAACGCCCCCGCCAGCGCCGGCGCGCACACCAGCGACAGCACGGCGAAGAACGGCCACGACGCCAGCGGGTCGCGCACCAGCGCGAGGGCCGCGAGCAGCGGGGCGCAGGCGACGGCGAGCATCGCGTTCGTCGCCAGGCAGGTGTAGGCGGCGGCGAACACCTTCTCGTACGTCCCCTGCCGCGCCGGCCGCAGCAGGCTCCGCGCGCCCGGCGACGAGGGCCGCCCGGTCATCCCTTGAGCCCGCTGGTCGCGATGCCCTGGATGAAGTAGCGCTGCCCCAGCAGGAACACCGCCAGGATCGGCAGCACCGACAGCGTCGCGCCGGTCATCATCATCGCGTACTCGGCGTCGTACTGGCCGATGAACGAGCGCAGGCCGAGCTGCACCGTCCACAGGTCGTTGTCCGTCAGGTAGATGAACGGCCCCATGTAGTCGTTCCAGGTGTTGACGAACGTGAGCAGCGCCAGGCTGGCCAGCGCCGGCTTGGACAGCGGCAGCATGATCCGCCGGTAGATGCCGTACTCGCTGAGCCCGTCGATCCGCGCCGCCTCGCACAGCTCGTCCGGGATCGACATGTAGTACTGCCGCATGAGGAACACGCCGAACGCGCCGAACGCCTGGAGCAGGATGATCGCCAGGTGCGTGTTCGTCAGGTCGGCCTTCTGCATCATGATGTACTGCGGCACCATGTACGCCTGCCAGGGCACGGCGATGGTGGCGATGTAGGCCAGGAAGAGCGCGTCGCGGCCGGGGAAGCGCACCTTGGAGAAGCCGTAGGCGGCGAAGCTGCCGCTGAGCACCTGGAGCACCGTGATCGTCACCGACAGGAACATCGAGTTGCCCAGGTAGGTGAGCAGCGGGATGCGCTCCCAGATGTCGACGAAGTTCGACCAGCGCAGCTCGTTCGGTATCCACTGGATCGGCACGGTGAAGACCTCGTTGTCGCGCTTGAGCGACGACGACAGCATCCACGCGAACGGCACCAGCACCAGCGCCGCCATCACGGTCAGCGCCGCGTACGCCAGCACCCGCCGGACGAGCGCGGTCATGAGGCGCTCCTCCGTTCGTTGATGCGGAACTGGACGACCGTCACGGTCAGCACGATGAGGAAGAGCACGAGCGCGATCGCCGACGAGTAGCCGAACCGGCCCTCGGTGATGCCCTCACGGTAGACGAGCTGGGCCAGGACGAGCGTGCTGCGGCCGGGCCCGCCGTCGGTCATGACGACGATCAGGTCGAGCACCTTGAAGCTCTGGATCGTCAGCATGACCGCGACGAAGAACGTCGTGGGCCGCAGCGACGGCACCGTGATGCCCCAGAACCGCTGCCAGGCGTTCGCGCCGTCCACCCGCGCCGCCTCGTAGTACTCCTTCGGGATCGTCTGCAGGCCGGCCAGGTAGAGCACCATGTAGTAGCCCATGTCCCGCCACACGCTGGTGATGACGACGGCGGGCATCGCCCAGTCCTTGCTGGCCACCCAGCGCGGCGGCTGCGACACGCCGATCGCCTCCAGCACCTGGTTGATCGGCCCGGCGGTCGGGTTGAACAGCATGTTCCACACGACCGCCACCGCGACCAGCGAGGTGATGTACGGGAAGAACGCCGCGGTGCGGAAGAACGGCACCCCGCGCAGCTTCCGGTTCAGCGCGATGGCCAGGCCGAGCGCTGCGGCCAGGGTGAGCGGGATGTGGCCGGCCGCGTAGAACAGGGTGTTGCGCAGGGCGACGTGGAAGTTCTCGTCGCCCAGCATGCGGGCGAAGTTGTCCAGACCCACCCATTCGGGGTCGCTGTAGGAGTCCCACTTCAGGAACGCCAGCGCGAACGCCGTCAGCATCGGGATGATGGTGAACAACAGGAAGCCGGCGAAGTTCGGGAGGATGAAGCTCCAGCCGACGAGGATGTCGCGCCAGGCCCGCCGCCCGCGGGGCCGGGCCCGCGGCGCGGCCGGCGCCGGTCGTGTGATCACCTGAGCCATGGGTGTCCTTTACGAGCTCTGGGGCGGGCGGGTGGCGGGTGGCTGCACGCGGGTCGCTAGTTGAGGACCTCGCTCTTGACCCGCTCGCTCATCGACCGGATGCCGTCGGCGGCCGACTTCTCGCCGACCATGATCAGCTCGTGCTCCTCCTTGAGGATGGTGTCCACGTCGGAGGTCTTGTCGCTGACGGGCATCTCCAGCACGACCTTGTCCGGCTCGAACGCCTTCTTGGACGTCTCGTCCGCGGGCATGCCCTTGAGCTTGAAGTACGCCTCGGTGATCTCGGGGCTCTTGAACGCCGGCACCACACCGATCCCGCTCAGCGCCTCGGCCCCGGCCTTGCCCGCCGCGAACTGCACGAACTTCTTGGCCGCGTCGGCGTGCTCGGCCTTCTTGTTGACGGCGAACGCGGTCGGCGAGCCGAACGTCGTCACACCCGTCGCCCCGGGACGCTGCGGCATCGGCGCGATCGCCCAGTCGACGTCGATCTTCCCTTCGGCCTTGCCGCTCAGCAGGTTGGCGATGTACCAGGTGCCCATGGGCAGCATGGCGGTCGCGCCGGTCTCGAACATCGTCTTGTAGTCGGACTTCTGCGCGCTCGCGGTGCCGAAGTCGAGCGTCGCCCCGGCCTTCTGCAGGCCGAGCGCCACGGCGTACTGGTCGGCGAAGAAGGAGTACTCGCCGCCGAGCTGGTCGCCGCCCGTCTGCGCCGCCGCGATCGCCTGCACCACCGACCGCCAGGTGTGCTGGTAGGTGCCGTAGACCTTCTTGCCGCCCGTGTCCTTGGTGAGCTGCTGCGCCAGCTTGACGTACTCGTCCCAGGTCAGCGTGCCGGGGTACTTGGCGCCGGCCTGGTCGAACAGCTTCTTGTTGTAGTAGAGCAGCCAGAAGTCCTGCCGGTACGGCAGCGCGTAGTACTTGCCGCCGACGTCGAAGGCGTCCAGGCCGGCGAGCTGGGCCGCCTCGGGCGCCTTGGCCAGGTCCGTGAGCTCGGTGAGCTGGCCGCGGCTGGAGTAGCGCGAGTAGTCGGTGACGTTCTTCATGGTGATGACGTCGGTGTCGTCGCCGCCGGCCAGCATCGTGGTGACCTTGTCGGCGTAGTCGTCGGCGAGGATGTCCACCGGCTTGACCTTGATGCCGGGGTTGGCCGCCTCGAACGCGTCGAACAGGGCCTTGAACTCGGGCGTCTTGCCCATGTTCCAGACGGTGACCGACAGGGTGACGTTTCCGCCGTCCCCACCGGCGTCGTCCTTCGAGCCGCCGCAGGCCGTCGCCGCCAGCGAGAGCGCGGCCACCGCCGCCAGGGTCCGCAGGACCGGGCGGCGCCCAGCGGCGCTCGCCGAGATGTCAGAAGAGATCATGTTGATCCGGTCTCCTTTCCGTCGAGCCGGTCGCCGGGACTCAGGCGCTGACCTTGAACTCGTCGGCGGTGACGGCCGCGCGGGGCGGCCGGCCGTGCAGGTAGCGTTCGAGCTCGTCGAGCGCGCTCTCACTCATCCGCCGGGTCTCCGATCCGAGTGACCCGGCGATATGGGGGGTGATCATGACGTTGGGCAGGTCGTACAGGGGTGAGTCGGCCGGCAGCGGCTCGGGGTCGGTGACGTCGAGCATCGCGTCCAGCCGCCCGCTCACGCACTCGCGCTCCAGCGCCGCCGTGTCGATGACGGCGCCGCGCGCGGTGTTGATGACGGTCGCGCCGTCGCGCAGCATCGCCAGCTCCGCGGCGCCGATCAGGTGCCGGGTGGACGGCAGCGCGGGCACGTGCAGGGTGAGCACGTCGCTGCGGCGCAGCAGCTCCGGCAGCGCGACCAGCTGGGCGCCCGCCGCCGCCACCTCGCCGGCGTCGGCGTACGGGTCGGCGACCAGGACCTCCACCTCCAGGTCGCGCAGCCGCTCGACGACCCGGCGGCCCACACGGGAGTGGCCGACGACGCCGATGGTGCGGCCCCGGTTGCTCAGCTCGCCGCGGCTGGTCGCGAACGACCAGTCGGCGCGGTGACGCCGGGCGTCCTGGGCGAGGAACGGGGCCTTCTTCCCGGCGAAGATGATCGCGGCCAGCGTGAACTCGGCGACCGGGATCGCGTTCTCGTCCGCGGCGTTGGTCACCAGGATCCCGCGCCGCCACACCTCGTCGGTGACGAACGTGCGCACGGTGCCGGCGCAGTGGAAGATCGCCCGCAGCCCCGGCGCGTCGGCCAGCCGCTCCTCGCTCAGCCGCGGGCAGCCCCAGGAGGTGACGAGCACCTCCACCTCGCGCAGCCGCCGCCGCACCTCGGGGGTGTCGAGGTCGTCGGTCACGACGGGGTCGCCCAGTTCGGCGAGTTCACGCAACCGGCGGAGCTGTGGCTCCTCGAACAGCGTGCTGAACGTGGCGGGGTCCATGACCAGCAGGGCCTGTGGCCGTCTCAATCGAGTTCCCTTTCGGCGGCAAGCGCTTACCAGTGCCGCCGATCCTGTCCGATCGTTACGATCACGTCAATAGCTGATTAATCAGAACGATCAGGTTTATCTGAACGATATTGATCGTTTCTGCGCGAGTGCTAGGCCTGGCCGGATGACGGCGGTGCGGAGGAGGCCCGGACGATCAGCCGAGGCTCGATCACCACGCGGTGCGTCGGCCGCTGCGGGTCCTCGTCCGCGAGGCGCTCGGCCAGCAGCCGGTACGCCGCCTGCCCGATCGCCGCCTTGGGCGGGCGGACCGCCGTCAGCGGCGGGTCGCACAGCTCGGCCACCTCGTCGTCGTACGTCACCACCGACAGATCGCCGGGCACCCGCATCCCGCGCTCCTGGCAGCGCTCCACCAGGCTGATCGCCTCGGGATCGGAGTGGACGAGCAGCGCGGTCGTGCCCGAGGCGACGCACGCGTCGAGGACCGCGTCCAGCGCCTCCGGCCAGCCGGGATCGCGCTGGTCGACGGTCGTGAGGTCGGGGGTGCCGTCGAGGGGCAGGCCCAGCTCCACGCACGCCTGCCGCCACCCGCGCCGCACGTGGGGAGCCGTGGGGCTCTGCGTCGTGGTGGTCACCCCCACCCGCCGGTGGCCGAGCGTGGCCAGGTGCCGTACGGCCATCGCCGCCCCGAACACGTGGTCGCTCACCACCGACTCCATCGCCTCCTGGTGCGGCCCCACGGTGGCGGCCCGCTCGACCAGCACCACCGGCACGCCCGCGCCCTGGAGCCAGCGCACCAGCTCCTCGCCCTCGTCGCCGGTCGTCGTCGGCGCCACCAGCAGCCCGTCCACCCTGGCCGTCTCGACCAGCCGGGAGAGCTGCCGGCGCTCGTCCGCAGCCTGGTATGTGGCGCCGCGCAGGACGAGCCGCGCCCCGGAAGCGGCCGCCGCCTCCCGCGCGCCACGGATCACGTCGGGCCAGTAGTAGTCGAGCGAGGGCACCACCATGCCGATCGTGGCCTGCGCCCCCTCCTGATCCGGCCCCCCGGACCGCCCTCCGGCGCCCGGCAGTCCGCCCACGCCCGGCACCCCACCGACGCCTGGCACTCCGCCGACGCCCGGTAGTCCGGGGGTTCCCGGTAGTCCGGTGGCGCCCGGCAGCCCGCCGGGCCCTGGGTGCCCCGGGAGAGGAGGCGCGCCCGCGACCCCCGGCTGCCCGATGGCCGCGGAAGCGCCTGCGCGCCCCGTACCTGGGCCGGTGAGCCCCGCGCCTGGGCCTGCGAATCCCGTATCTGGGCCTGCGAGCCCCGTGCCTGGAAGGAGACCGGCCCCGGTCCCGGCCGCGGGCGCCCCTTCCCCGGGGACCGCACCTGACCCCGCGAGGGACAGGGCAGAGGCGGGACCCGTCTCCCGGCCGGGCTCGGAGGTCGGCGGCGCCCCCTGGGGAGTGACTCCCGCCAGCGTGTCGGCCACCGCGCCCCCGTGCAGCACGGCCCCGCCGCGTACCCGCCGCAGCAGCCCCTGGGACGACAGCAGCGCGATGTCACGGCGGACCGTGATGACCGAGACGTCCAGCTCGGCCGCCAGCTCGTTCACGCGGACGACCCCGCGCCTGCGCAGCAGCTCCACCACCTGGGCCCGCCGCTCGTCGGGCAGCAGCTCCACCACCTGGGCCCGCCGCTCGTCGGGCAGCAGCTCCACCACCTGCGCGTGCCGCTCGCCGGCCGCCGGGTCGTCCGGCCCACGGGAGTCATCCAGGGCGCGGGAGTCGTCCGGGGCGCGGGAGACGTCCGGCCCAGGGGAGACATCGGGCCCGCGGGAGTCGTCCGGTCCTTGGGAAGGGTGAGCGCTCGGGACCCCGGGGCCGGGGGCGCCGGGGTGCGGGTGGTCGTGGGCGGTCATGGGTGCACCTCCACCCGGAGTTCGAAGGAGCCGCGCGCCGTGCCGGGGAGCCGCAGCTCCAGCCGGGTCAGGCGCTCGCCCCACACCTCCGAAAGCATCGGATCCTCCAGCGTGCGGACGGTGAGGGCGGCCGTGGCGCGCGCCGGGTCCCAGGTGACGAGCGCGGCCCGCGCGCCGTCCGGCGGCCGTACGACGACCCGCCCATCATCGTGCCGTTCGACCTCGCCCGCCAGCAGGTAGTGCAGCACGCTCGGCTCCCCGCCGGCGGCGAAGGTCCAGGCGTCCTCGACGGTCACGAGCGCCGCGCGGCGGTCGAGGCGGGCGACGCGCCGCCAGCGCTCCAGCCCGGGTACGGGGTAGGCGGCGGCCAGATCCATGCGGGCCTCGAACCGGCCGGGTTCGTCGGCGACCTCGACGTCACGCGCCCGGAACGCGGGGCCCTGCCCTTGAGCCGTGCCCCGGATCTCGGGGACGTTGTGCCAGGTGCTCTGCATCGTCCAGATCGCGTACCGGTCGGGGCCGAAGGTCTGCGCGGTGTACGTGGGCCGTCCGGCGTCCACCAGCGCCGGCACGCCGTCCACGGCGACGACGACGGAGCCGACGTCGTTGTGGTTGTGGTGCTCGCCGTTGTGGCCGCCCTTGACCGCGAGCGTGAGCCCCCGAGTGCCGGCGGCGACCTCACGCGCGATGCCCACCTGCGTACCGGGGAACCACACGGCCGCGACGGCCGGCGCCTCCCCGACCCCTGCGCCCCGCCCGGCCCGGTCCTGATCCACGGGCCGGTCGTCAGGCGCGGGCCGGTCGTCAACCGCCCACCATTCCGCGTCGGCCAGCTCACGCAACGCCCTGCCCAGCTCGGCCGTCACCGCGATCCCCCCGGCCCGCCGGGCGAGGGCGTGCCGCAGCGCGTCCGCCTCGCCGAGCCGCCGCCCCCACCGGTACGGCACGTGCCACGGCTGGCCGGCGGGCGGCCGGGCCCGCGCGTCGGCGACGTTCAGGTACCAGGGGCCGCCGAGCCACATGAGGTGCGGGAAGCGGAGCGTCGCCCGCACCACCGGCACGTCGGCCGCGGCCAGGGCGCCGGAGGTGGCGTGCTCCAGGACGTCCAGGGCCTCCAGGGCCCGGCACGCCCCGTTCCACCAGTATTCGTACCCCTCGTCGATCGAGCCGTCCTCCGGCAGGGCGGCCAGGTAGCGGTCGAGGCCCTCCACGGCCCACGCCACCTGGGCCGCCCGCTCCTCGCCGGGCTCACCGAGCCGGAGCGCGGTCACCAGGACGTTGCCGCAGATCCACGGGCACCAGTTGTGGACGTCGCCGTCGAGGCCGAGCCATCGCCAGTCGCGCCGCTCGGTGAACGGGCGCAGCACCCGCGCCCGCACCTCCCGGCGGACCCGCTCGCGCAGGCCGGGGTAGCGGGCGTCGAGCCGGTCGCCGAG
Organism: Nonomuraea rhodomycinica; assembly: GCF_013363995.1. Lineage (GTDB taxonomy): Bacteria > Actinomycetota > Actinomycetes > Streptosporangiales > Streptosporangiaceae > Nonomuraea > Nonomuraea rhodomycinica. The sequence goes on from NZ_JABWGO010000002.1 coordinate 735,388, forward strand.
CACGTGGTCGGCCCAGGCGAGCTGCGCGGCGACGTCCGCGGCTCCCAGGTCGAGGTACGGGGTCGCGGTGTCGGGCAGCACGGGTCCGCCCGGCCGGCAGGTGTCCTCGTGCGCCGGCCAGCACCAGGTGGTCTGCTCGCAGAGCAGCAGCATGCCGTCGGCCACCTCGTCCACCCACCGCTCGGCCGCCTCCGGCCCGGCTCCTGCCTCACCGCCGTCACCGGAAGCCTCGCCGTCATGCACAGTCGCGCTGTCGCCCAGGGGCCGGCCGTCGTCACCCGGCGCGCCGCCGTCAGGGCTGGACGATGCCTTGGGCGGCAGGGCCGGCGTCCGAGCGGCTGGGGCTCCGGCGCCCATGCTCGCCTCACCCGGGGGTGGCGGCGAACCTGACGGTACGCCGCCGGAAAGACCGGAGGGGGAGGCGAGGCCGGCCTCATCGCCGAGGCCGGCCGCATCCGCCTGGCCCGTCGCGGAGATGCGGCCGTCCGCACCGGTCTCGCCGGACGTGGCGAGGGCCATGAGGACCGCGCGGGTGAGCCGGTCCTGGCGTTCGAACACCTGCGCCTCGTACGCCGTCCGGTTGCCGTCGCGGAAGTAGCGGGTGTACTGCGAGGCCAGCGGCTGCGGCCACGGCGTGCCCCGCTCGGCCTCCGCCCGCTCCCGTACGGCCCGCAGCGCCCGCTCGGCGTGCGGCCCGAGCCGACCCCAGGAGCCCGGCACGGGCAGCGCCGCGTCGGGCGGCGCCAGGGCCCGCGCCAGCGCGCCGGCCGTGGCGGCCGCCCCCCACACGGCCAGCAGCGGCCCGGCCTGGCGATCCGCGAGCTCCGCCGGCTCCGGACCGGTCACGGTGTTGGTCATAGTCCTCCTTGCCCGGCCCCATAGTAGCGATCGAAAGTGATCGAAGTTGAACCATTTTTGAGGAGGGAAGGCGGAAGCGAGCGGGCGCCGTCACCCGACGGCGAGGGAGAGGCGCCGGGGCAGGCCGGTGTTGCGGCGGCCGCCGAGGCGGTGGACGGCCAGCTCCAGCGCCTTGCGCTCCCCCACCAGCACCACCCACGACCGGGCCCGCGTCACCAGCGTGTAGAGCAGCCGGCGCCGCAGCATGACGCCGCCCGCCTCCACCACGATGGGCGCCACCACGAACGGGTACTCGCTGCCCTGCGACCGGTGGACGCTGATCGCGTACGCGTGGGTCAGGTCGTCGAGCTCGTCGAAGCCGTACGTGACCGTGTCGCCGTCGTCGATGCGGATCTCCAGCAGCCGCTCCTCCGGCACCAGCCGGGTGACCGTGCCGGTCTCGCCGTTGAAGACGCCCTTGTCGTAGTTGTTGCGGATCGGCATGACCCGGTCGCCCACCCGGTAGACCGACGAGCCCGACCAGTGCTCGGGGGCGCCGTCACGGGCCGGGTTGAGGCGGTCCTGGATGAGGCGGCCCAGCTCGGCGGTGCCGGCCGCGCCCTTGCGCATCGGGCACAGCACCTGCACCTGGCCGGGCTCGACCCCCTGCTTGCGCGGGATCGCGACCGTCGCCAGGTGGACGACGCGCTCGGCCACGGCCGCCGGGTCGTCGAGCTCCTCGAACCAGAACCCGCCGCCGCCGGGCAGCGGGGGCAGCTCGCCGGCGCGGATGAGGTGGGCGCCGCGGATGATGCCGCTGCCCTCGGCCTGGCGGAAGACGTGGGTGAGCCGCACGCGCGGGATCTCCTCCACGCGCAGCACGTCGGCCAGCACGCTGCCCGGCCCGATGCTGGGGAGCTGGTCGCTGTCGCCGACGAGCAGCAGGTGGCTGCCCGAGGGGATCGCCGAGCACAGCCGGGTCGCGAGGTGCAGGTCGAGCATGGACGCCTCGTCCACCACGACGAGGTCGGCCTGCGCCGGCGCCTGGTCGAACAGCGCGTCGGGGTCGGGCTGGTGGGCCAGCATCCGGTGGACGGTCATCGCGGGCAGGCCGGTCAGCTCCGACAGCCGCTTGGCGGCCTTGCCCGTGGGCGCGGCCAGCGTGACCGTGCCGCCCATCGCCCGCACGGTGGCGGCGATCACCCGCACCGTGTGGCTCTTGCCGCAGCCCGGCCCGCCGGTCAGGACGGACACGGTGCTGGTCAGCGCCATCGTGACGGCCGCCCGCTGGTCGTCGTGGAGCCCCGGGTCCTCGGTGAACGGCCGCAGGGGCAGCGTCGAGCGGGCCTGCCAGAGCCGGCCCAGCTCGCCGGCCAGCTTGACCTCGCGCGCGTGCAGCTCCTTGGCGTACACGACGACCTGGTCGGGCCCCGCCTCGACGACCACCCGCCGCTCGGCGGCCAGGGCGTCGACCATCGGACGCACCTGGTCGGGGTCCTGCTCGACGAGCTCGGCCGTCTGGGCGACCAGGGCCGTCAGGGACAGGTAGCAGTGGCCGCCCCCGGCGGCGGCGTTCTCCAGCCGGTCGAGCAGCGCCGCCTTGATCCGCTGCGGGCTCTCGCGCGGCACCCCCGACTGGAGCGCGATGCGGTCGGCCGTGTGGAAGGCCACGCCCCGGACCCGGCCGATGAGCTGGTACGGGTCGGAGGCGAGGACGTCGGCCGAGTCCGTGCCGTACACCTGGTAGATCTTGGCGGCGAGCAGCGGGCTGACGCCGTAGCCCTGGAGCACGACCATCAGCCCGGCGATCGCCTTCTGCTCGCGCCACGCCTCGACGATCTGGCTCTGGCGGGCCGGGCCGATGTTGAGCACCTCGGTCAGCCGCTCCGGCGCGGTGTCGATGACGGTCAGGGTGCGCTCGCCGAAGTGGCCGACGATGGCCTGGGCCAGGCGCGGGCCGATGCCGCGGATCAGGCCCGAGCCGAGGTAGAGCTGGATGGCCCGCACCGTGGACGGGACGATCCGCTCGCACGCCGTCACCTGGAACCGGCGGCCGTGGCGCTGGTGCTCGCCCCACTCGCCGGCCAGCCGCAGCGTCTCGCCCGGCTGGACGCCGGTCAGCGCCCGGCCGCTCGCGACGAAGCTCGACGCGACGAAGCTCGACGCGACCGGACCTGACGTCACCGGACCCGACGTGGCCGGACTCGACGCGACCGGGCCAGGCCCGGCGTCGGAGCTCATCCGGGCGACGGTGTAGCCGTCGTCGCGGACGTGGATGAGCTGCTCGACCGAGGCGTCCACGGCGACCGAGGCTTCCACGGCAAAGATCCAATCATCTTCGGTACGGCCTGCAGCTTAGGAGACGGGACCGACAGTTCGCCGGACCGGCTCCTCTACGCTTGACCGGTGTCAAGAAGGCAAGAGCTCGCCGACGTGGCCATCACCCTGCTGGCCTCGGAGGGCATGCGCGGTCTGACCCACCGGGCGGTCGACCGCGCGGCCGAGCTGCCGCAGGGATCGACCTCGTACTACTTCCGAACCCGTCAGGCGTTGCTGCGGGCCACGGTGGAGCGCCTCGCCGAGCACACCGCGAGCGAACTGTCGACGCTCCACCTGCGCGCCGAGCTGCCGACCGGCTCGGCGGACGATCTCGTCGAGGCCGTGGCCGAGCTCGTCGACCAATGGCTCACCACCAGCCGCGACCGCCAGCTCGCCAGGTACGAGCTGTCGCTGGAGGCCACCAGGCGGCCCGAGCTGCGCGAGGTGCTGGTCGCCAGCCGTGCTCGCGTGCGCGGTGTGGTCACGCGGCTGCTCGACCGCGCCGGCGTGCGCGACGCGGATCTCCGGGCCGACGACCTCATGGCCTACGCCGACGGGCTCATCTTCGACTGCCTGGTCAACCACCCGGGCGAAGCGGTCGATCTGCGTCCCAAGTTCCGCGCGTTGCTGGCCACCGTGGGGCGGGACTGAGGACCGCGTACCCCGCCGGATATCCTCTACTGCCGTAGAGCCTCTATAGGTGTAGAGCCAAGGAGCGTGGCAGTGTCCGACGAACCCGTGACCTTCCCCACCGAGCGCATGTCCGCCTTCGACCCTCCCGAGGAGCTGAGCCGCTGGCGCGAGGAGGCGCCGGTACGGCCGCTCAGCTATCCCGACGGCCACCGCGGCTGGCTGGTGACCGGCCACGCCGCCGCCCGGAAGGTCCTGTCCGACCGCCGTTTCAGCAGCCGGCTGGAGCACCTGCACTGGCCGGTGCGCTGGGAAGGACTCGATCCGGGCGGCTTCGTGACGCCGCCCGGCTTCTTCATGCAGCTCGACCCGCCCGACCACACCCGCCTGCGCAAGCCCCTGACCGCCCAGTTCACCGTACGCAGGATGAAGGCGCTGGAGCCGCAGATCGAGCGGATCACCCGCGAGACGCTCGACGCGATGGAGCGCGGCGGGTCGCCGGCGGACCTGGTGCGGGACTTCGCCCTGCCGGTCCCCTCCCTGGTGATCTGCGAGCTGCTCGGTGTGCCCTATGACGATCGCGAACGCTTCCGGCGCGACTCCGCCGCGGCGCTGCGCGTGGGCTCGACCAAGGAGGAGGTGACCGCCGCGACCGCGTCCCTGTACGGCTACCTGTACGAGCTCGTCGCGCGCAAGCGCGCGCAGCCGGCCGACGACCTGCTCAGCGGCCTGGTCGCCGGAGGCGAACTGACCCCTGAGGAGATCGCCGGAGCCGGTCTGCTGCTGCTGGTCGCCGGGCACGAGACCACGGCCTGCATGCTCGCCCTGGGCACGTACGTCCTGCTGCGCGACCCGGGCCAGCTCGCCGCGCTGCGCGCGGACCCGTCCCTCATGGAGGGCGCGGTGGAGGAACTCCTGCGCTACCTGTCGGTCGCGCACCTCGGCCCCCTCCGGGCCGCGCTGGAGGACGTCGAGATCGACGGCCGGACGATCCGGAAGGGCGAGGTGGTGACACTGTCGATCCCGGCCGCCAACCGGGACCCCGCACGGTTTCCCGAGCCCGAGACCCTCGACGTCACCCGCCCGGCACCGGTCGGGCACCTGGCCTTCGGGCACGGCATCCACCAGTGCCTGGGCCAGCAGCTGGCCAGGATCGAGATGCGCATCGCGTACCGGGCGCTGTTCGAGCGCTTCCCGAGCCTGAGACTGGCCGCGCCTCCGGAGGAGATCCCGCTCCGTACGGACATGTCCATCTACGGTGTGCATCGGCTCCCGGTCGCCTGGTAGGGCAGGCCCGCCCTCGTCGCCCTAGTTCCACTGGGAGATGAGCTTGTCGTAGTCGACGGTCTCGGGCTTGCCCCGCTCGTCGGCCAGCTTCGGCACCGGCGCGCCGGGCTGGTCCAGCCAGTACTGGGCGGGCTGCTCGGGGTTGAGCTTGGGCGCGCAGTTGCCGCCGTAGCCGCGCCGCTCCAGCCGGGACAGGATCTCGTCCTGCTGCTTGGCCAGGTTGTCCATCGACTGCTGGGGCGTGGTCTCGCCGGTGACGGCGGTGGCCACGTTCTGCCACCAGAGCTGGGCGAGCTTGGGGTAGTCGGGCACGTTGGTGCCGGTCGGGGTCCACTGCTTGCGCGCCGGCGAGCGGTAGAACTCGATCAGCCCGCCGTACTTGGCGGAGTTCTGCTTGAAGTAGTCGCTGCGGATGTCGCTGTCGCGGATGAACGTCAGGCCGGCGATGGACTTCTTCAGCGACACCGACTTGGACGTGACGAACTGCGCGTACAGCCAGGCGGCGGCGCGGCGCTCCTTTGGGGTGTTGCGGAGCAGGGTCCACGAGCCGGCGTCCTGGTAGCCCAGCTTGTTGCCCTCCTTCCAGTACACGCCGTGCGGGCTCGGCGCGATGCGCCACTTGGGGGTGCCGTCGGCGTTCACGACGGGCAGGCCGGGCTTGGTCATGTCGGCGGTGAAGGTGGTGTACCAGAAGATCTGCTGGGCGATGTTGCCCTGCGCGGGCACCGGCCCGGCCTCGCTGAAGTTGCGGCCGGCCGCCTCCTTGGGCGCGTACTTCTTCAGCCACTCCACGTACTTGGCCAGCGCGTAGACCGACGCCGGGCCGTTGGTGTCGCCGCCGCGCGTGACGGACGAGCCGACGGGCCGGCAGTTCTCCACCCGGATGCCCCAGTCGTCCACGGGCAGGCCGTTGGGGATGCCGGGGTCGCCGTTGCCGGCCATGGACAGCCACGCGTCGGTGAACCGCCAGCCCAGCGACGGGTCCTTGCGGCCGTAGTCCATGTGGCCGTAGACCTTCTTGCCGTCGATCGTGCCGTCGCCGTTGACCTTGTTGGTGAAGAAGTCGGCGATGTCCTCGTAGGCCGCCCAGTTGACCGGCACGCCGAGGTCGTACCCGTAGGCGTCCTTGAACTGCTTCTTGATCTTCGGGTCGGTGAACCAGTCGTAGCGGAACCAGTAGAGGTTCGCGAACTGCTGGTCGGGAAGCTGGTAGAGCTTCTTGTCCGGGCCGGTGGTGAAGCTGATGCCGATGAAGTCGTCGAGGTCGAGCGTGGGGGAGGTGACGTCCTTGCCCTCGCCGGCCATGTAGTCGGACAGCGGGAAGACGTAGGTGCCGCGCGAGTGGGTGCCGATGAGGTCGGAGTCGTTGACGTAGGCGTCGTAGATGTTCTGGTTGCCCTGGATCTGGGTCTGCAGCTTCTCGATGACGTCGCCCTCCTGGATCAGGTCGTGCTTGACCTTGATCCCGGTGATCTCGGCGAACGCCTTGGCGAGCTGCCGCGACTCGTACTCGTGCGTGGTGATCGTCTCCGACACCACGTTGATCTCCATGCCGCGGTACGGCGCGGCGGCCTTCATGAACCAGTCCATCTCGGCGAGCTGCTGGTCCTTGGACAGGGTGCTCGGCGTGAACTCCTGCGTGACCCACCTCTGCGCCGCCGCCTTGCCGCCGGCCTCGGTCCAGTCGCTCTTGCGCGGACCGTCACCCTGCGAGCAGGCCGCGGCGAACAGGACGAGCGCGACCGCGGCGGCGGCCGTCCTCGTCCGGGTGACTCTGGTGCGGAGCGGTAACGGCATGGTCCGTCCTCTCTCTCAACCCCATATCCCGATGACCACCGCCACCAGCAGCGCGCACCCCAGCGCGAGCCACATCGACAGGTCCGTGACGGCGATCCAGCCCGCGAGCACGACGGCCGCGCTGATCAGCCCGATGTAGAGCCGGTCGCCGCGGTCGGTCTCGATGCGCAGGAAGCCCCGCCGCGCCACCGGCGGCGACACCTTCGCCCACACCGCCATGACGCACAGCAGCACGCCGAGGCCGGCGAACACCAGCGCGGTGGGCGCCGTCCAGACCATCCACTCCAGCACGGCGGGACGCGGACCCATCAGACCCTCCCCAGCGCGAAACCCCTGGCCACGTAGTTGCGGACGAACCAGATGACCACGGCCCCCGGGATGATCGTCAGCACGCCGGCCGCCGCGAGCAGCCCCCAGTCGACGCCGGCGGCGCTGACGGTGCGGGTCATGGTGGCGGCGATCGGCTTGGCGTTCACGGAGGTGATGGTCCGGGCGATCAGCAGCTCGACCCAGCTGAACATGAAGCAGAAGAACGCGGTGACGCCGATCGCGGAGCGGATCATCGGCAGGAAGATCCGGACGAAGAAGCGCGGCAGCGAGTAGCCGTCGATGGCGGCCGTCTCGTCGATCTCGCGCGGGATCCCGGACATGAACCCTTCGAGGATCCACACGGCCAGCGGCACGTTGAACAGCATGTGCGCGATGGCGACGCCGAGGTGCGTGTCGAACAGGCCGACGCTCTGGTAGATCTGGAAGAACGGCAGCAGGAACACGGCCGGCGGCGCCATCCGGTTGGTCAGCAGCCAGAAGAACAGGTGCCGGTCGCCGGCGAACCTGAACCGGGAGAACGCGTACGCCGCCGGGATCGCCACGACGAGCGACATGACCGCGTTGAGCGACGTGTAGACGATCGAGTTGAGGTAGCTGGAGTACCACGACGGGTCGCTGAAGAACGTGGCGTAGTTGTCCAGCGTGGCCCGCTGCGGGACGATCGAGAAGCCGCCCAGGATGTCCTCGTTCGGGCGGATCGACATGCCGAACATCCACAGCAGCGGCAGCATGAGCGTGGCGGCGTAGAGCCAGAAGACGGTCCTGGCCCAGGGGAGCTGCCGCCCCGCCCGCCGCGCCACGGCAGGCGCCGCCGGGCCTCCGGTCATGCCGCTCACCTTCCGCTCCGGGTCAGCACGGTGAAGAAGACGTACGAGACGATCTGCACGATGAGGAAGTAGAGCAGCGAGAACGCGCCCGCGGGCCCGAGGTCGAACTGCCCGACGGCGATCTTCGACAGCAGGATGCTGAGGAACGACGTGGCGTTGCCCGGCCCGCCGCCGGTCACCACGAACGGCTCCGTGTAGATCATGAAGCTGTCCATGAACCGCAGCAGGATCGCGATCGTCAGCACCCCGCGCAGCCGAGGGAGCTGGATGCGGCGGAACGTCGCCCAGGCCGACGCGCCGTCGATCTGCGCCGCCTGGAAGTACGGCTCCGGGATCGAGCGCAGCGCCGCGTACGCGAGCAGCGCCACCAGCGGCGTCCAGTGCCACACGTCCATGACGAGCACCGTGATCCAGGCGTCCGCCGAGTCCAGCGTGTAGTTGAAGTCCACGCCCGGCACCTGGTTGACCGCCCAGCCGCCGAGCCCGATGTCGCCCCGGGCGAAGATCTGCCAGATCGTGCCCACGACGTTCCACGGGATGAGCAGCGGCAGCGCGACGACCACGAGCGCCGCCGACACCGTCCAGCCGCGGCGCGGCATCGCGACGGCGATCGCCACCCCGAGCGGGATCTCGATGAGCAGCACCTGCGCCGAGAACAGCAGCGTCCGCAGGAACGCGCCGCGCACCTCCGGATCGCGCGTCACCGAGCGGAACCACTCCAGCCCGACGAAGATCCGGTCGCTGGGGCTGAAGATGTCCTGCACGGAGTAGTTGACGACCGTCATGAGCGGGACGAGCGCGGTGAACGTCACGCAGACGACGACGGGCAGCACGAGCAGCCACGCCCGGTTGTCCTTCGGCTTGGCGTCGGGCCGCCGGTCCGGCTCGTCGGCCCCGGCCGCGACGGGGTCCTTGACCGGTTCGGTGAGCGTCATCCAGCCCTCCCGTTCAGCGGGACGACCTGCCCGCAGCGGACCGCGTCGCGGAACAGGAAGACCCGGCCGACGGCGAAGCGCACGAACTCGGCCGCGCCCGGCTCGTACGGCGAGCCCGCCTCGGCCCGGGCCACCAGCGGATGCCCGGCGGCCCGCACGTGGACCAGGTCGTAGGCGCCCATCCGGTCCACGCCGGTCACCTCGGCGGGCAGCCCCGGCGAGCCCGGCCCGTCGCCGAGCCGGGCGAACTCCGGCCGCACCCCGACGCGCACCGGCCCCGGCGGCAGCGGCCCGTCCGCGCGCCCGGCCACCTGCCCGCCCACCCGGACCAGGCCGTCCGCGACCTCCCCGGGGAGCGTGTTCATGCCGGGCGAGCCGATGAAGTGGCCGACGAACTCGTGCGCGGGCGACAGGAACAGCTCCGCCGGTTCCCCGGCCTGCACGATCGCGCCGTCCTTGAGCACGACCACCTCGTCGGCGAACGTCAGCGCCTCGGTCTGGTCGTGGGTGACGTACACCAGCGTGTGGCCGGTGTCGCGGTGGATCTCCTTCAGCGTGCTGCGCAGCGTCCACCTGACGGCCGGGTCCACCACGGTCAGCGGCTCGTCCAGCAGCACGGCCGCCACGTCCGAGCGCACCAGGCCGCGGCCCAGGCTGACGATCTGCTGGCGGCCCGGGTCCAGCCGCCGCGAGCGGCGTCCCAGGTGGGCGTCCAGCCCGAGCATCCGCGACACGGCGCGCACCCGCCGGTCCACCTCGTCCTTCGGGTAGCGCCGGTTGCGCAGCGGGAAGGCGAGGTTGTCGTAGACCGACATCTCCTCGTACAGCACCGGGAACTGGAAGACCTGCGCGATGTTGCGTCCCGCGGTCGGGACCGAGGTCACCTCGCGCTCGCCGAACCAGACGCGGCCGGTCGTCGGCGTGATGAGGCCCGACATGATGTTGAGCAGCGTCGTCTTGCCGCACCCGCTGGGTCCGAGCAGCGCGTACGCCCGGCCGGAGCGCCAGGTCCAGGTCATCGGCCGCACGGCCCACGTCCGCCCGCCGTCGTAGCTGTGTCCCACGTCCTCCAGGCGGATGTCAGCCATGCAGGTCGACCTCCGCGGCGGACTCGGCGAGCAGCCGCCCGCCCGACTCGTCGAACAGGAAGGCGTGCGCCGGGTCGACGTACGCCGTCGCCCGGTCGCCGGGGGTGAACGCGCGCGGCCCGTCGAGCTGGGCCACCAGGTGCCGGCCGCCGGGCAGCAGCAGGTGGACGAACGTGACGCTGCCCGTCACCTCGGCCAGCCGCACCTCGGCCGGGAACTCCAGCGCGCCGTCCTTCCCGGCCGGGTCGAGGGACACGTGATGGGGCCGTACGGCGAGCACGACGTCACGGCCGGAGGCGTGGGCGCGCGGCGCCGGGAACGAGGCGCCCAGCACCTCGACCCGCCCCTCCCGCACGGTTCCCGGCAGCAGGTTGAGCGGCGGGTCGCTGAGCGCGGCGGCCACGGCCAGGGTGGGCGGGCGCGCGTAGAGGGCGGCGACCTCGCCGGTGTCCAGCACCCGGCCCTCGCCGAGGACGACGGCCGGCGCCGCGAACGCCAGCGCCTCGGCCGGGTCGGACGTCGCGTACAGCACCAGGCCGGGCGACTGCCTGAACATGCTCTTCAGGTCGGAGCGGAGCTGCTCGCGCAGCTTGAAGTCGAGGTTGGCCAGCGGCTCGTCGAGCAGCAGCAGGTCGACGGGGCGGGCCAGCGCGCGGGCGATCGCGGTGCGCTGCTGCTGGCCGCCCGACAGCTCGGCCGGCCGCCGCTCCAGCAGCTCGGCGATGCCCATCAGCTCGGCCACCTCGCGCACCCGCCGGTCGACGTCCCGCTTGGGGAACGAGCGGTCCAGGCGCAGGGGAGAGGCGATGTTCTCGTGGACGGTGAGGGAGGGATAGTTGACGAACTGCTGGTAGACGAAGGCGACGGAGCGCCTGCGGACCGACACTCCCGTGACGTCCCGGCCGTTGACGACCACCCGCCCGGAGTCGGGCGGCAGGAGCCCGGCGGCCACCCGCATCAGGGTGGTCTTGCCGGCCGTCATCGGGCCGAGCAGCGTCGTCATCCCGCTCGGTAACTCGAGGTCGATGCCGTCGAGCCAGACCTCTCCGCGTCTGCGTACGCGGACGCCGTCGAGGGTCAGCGCCATGTGCCCGGTCCTCTCTGCCGGAGCCAGATCGGTTGCTGCGAGAGTCGGGTGAATGTCCCTCCATCTAACATGAGCCGCTTGTGCCTGCCTAGGCCGTTTCCGGCCCGTGCGATCCGCGCCGGGAGGCCGGTGCGGTCCGTGCCGGGAGGCCGGTGCGGTCCGCGCCGGGCGGTCCGCGCCGGACGCCGCGGCGCGGACCGCACCGGGGATTCGTGGAGCTACTTGCTGATGCGGACGGCGTCCGCGATGACGTAGCCGGTGCCGCCCGTCCACCGGCTCACGCCGACCACGTTGGCCGTGCCGGCGTTGAGGGAGAACGTGCCGAGGCTGCGCCAGGCTCCTCCGCCCGAGCGTTGGTCGACGTACACGGTCTGGTTGCCGCTCGACGTCGCCACGATGTACGGCGCCGAGCTGTTGTACCCGGCGTCGGCCGGATACCAGACCTCGACCTTGTAGGTGCCCGCGCTCGGGATGTTCGCCTGGTACCAGGCGACGTCGCTGGAGGACACCGGGTCGGCGAAGCGGTAGTCGGCGCCGTAGCGCTGGCTGGAGTACGTGGAGGTGCCCCAGTTGGCGCTGGCGGTGAACTGGCCGGAGGTGGAGTTGTCGACCGTGGTGCTCCACGTCGGCGTGCCGCCGCCGGTCACGTAGTTCATGTACGTGGTCCAGTTCCAGTACGGACCGGGGTCGGTGTGGTCGGCGCCGGGCACCTCGACGTGGCCGATGATGTGGGTGCGGTCCTTCGGGATGCCGTACTTGTCGCAGATCCAGCGGGTCAGCGCGGCCGAACCCCGGTACATCGCGTCGGTGAACCACGAGGCCTCGCTGACGTAGCCCTCGTGCTCGATGCCGATGGAACGGGTGTTGTAGTCCCAGTTGCCCGCGTGCCAGGCGATGTCCTTGTCCCGCACCATCTGGGTGATGGCGCCGCTGGAGGACTTGACCACGTAGTGGGCCGAGACCTTGGCGCTGGGGTTCTGGAACCAGGAGATGGTGCCGGCGTACGAGCCCTGGGTGACGTGGATGATCACGCGGTCGATGTTGTACGACGACTCACGGCTGGAGACCGTGTAGTTGCTGGAACTGGCGGCGACCCAGGTCGCGTTCGGGTAGTCGGCGGCGGCCAGGAGGCCGGCGGAGCCCTCGGTCTTGGCGCTGAGGTCGCGGGCGCCCGCGAGGTCGCCGCGGTCGGCGGTGACCTCCTGCGGCTTGACCGTCACGCCCTTGGCCTGGACGCCGAGGCCGAGCAGCTCGTAGACGGAGTCGGCGTACAGGCGGGCCAGCTCGGGGGAGGAGGCGTTGCCGTACTTGGCCACGGCCTGGTACCAGCGGCCGGTGTCCTTGCGGGCGGCCTCGTCGAGCCCCTGCGCGTCGGCGAGGGAGCGCAGGACGGCGGCGCCGCCCGCGATGTTGGCCGTGTCGTCGGCGCGCAGTTTCTCGACCGGGAGCTTCGTCAGCTCGGCGGCCTTCTCCAGGGAGTGGTTGACGGGGTTGCTGACCAGGTGCATGACGCCGTAGCCGCCGCTGGCGCTGGGCTTGCCCTGGTGCCCGTCGAGGTGGGTCTCGGCGTAGGCGAGGGCGACGAGCAGGTCGCGGGGGACGTCGTTCTGGGCGGCGGCCTTGGCGAAGGCGGCCTGGAGCGGGGTCTCGCGGGCGGCCTGGGCGGGGGCGGCGCCGACGGCGAGACCGGTGAGGAGGGCGGAGGTGACGAGAGCGACTAATCGCGTGCGGGCGAACGTCATGGGGAGCTCCTCGTTGGGGGTGACGGTCGCACAGTAGGCGCATTCCATGACAGATGTCGATAATTGACATTACTCGGGAGTTAGAAGAAACTTTTCGCCCGCGCGATGGGATTGTCAGGTTTTGAGGGGTCTTGAGAGACTTGCCGGCGTAAGGTCGCCGTGAAGTTGGGCCCCCTCGAATCCGTGAAGACTATTGCGCTCCGAGTAACGGTCGCTGAAACTTCTCTTCGTGACCCCGCACCACGGGAGCCTGTCAACCCGGCTCGCCGCGTCCGCCCCCCACGCCTTACACCCCCCACGTAGCCGCCGGCTTTCACGCTCCTCGCGCACTCTGCGTGCGGGCGTGGCCGCGCTCGTCGCTGCCGCCGCCACGCTGCTCGCCCCGGCCGCGCCCGCCGCGGCGCAGAGCTCGGCCGCGACCGCCGCCGCGCAGAGCTCCGCCGCGGTCACCGCCGCCTGCACCACGGACCCGGCCAAGCCGAAGCGCCAGCTCCGGGCCATGTGGATCTCCTCCGTGGCCAACATCGACTGGCCCAGCGCGCCCGGCCTCAGCGTCTCCGCCCAGCAGTCCGAGTTCCGCGCCTGGCTCGACCTCGCCGTGCAGAAGCGGATGAACGCCGTGGTCGTGCAGGTACGGCCCACGGCCGACGCGTTCTGGCCCTCCCCGTACGAGCCGTGGTCGCAGTGGCTGACCGGCACCCAGGGCAAGGACCCGGGCTACGACCCGCTCGCGTTCATGGTCAGCGAGGCCCACGCCCGCAACCTGGAGTTCCACGCCTGGTTCAACCCGTACCGGATCGCCAACCACGACGACCCGACCAAGCTCGTCTCCACCCACCCGGCCCGCGAGAACCCGAGCTGGCGCTTCGCCTACGGCGGCAAGCTGTACTACAACCCCGGCATCCCGGCCGTGCGCGCCTTCATCGAGGACGCCATCATGGACGCCGTCACCCGCTACGACCTCGACGGCGTCCACCTGGACGACTACTTCTACCCGTATCCGGTCAGCGGCCAGACGATCCCCGACGCGGCCACCTACTCCACGTACGGCGGCGGGTACGCCGGCATCGCCGACTGGCGGCGCGACAACGTCAACAAGCTCGTACGGGAGATGGACCAGCGCATCCACGCCGCCAAGTCGTGGGTGACGTTCGGCATCAGCCCGTTCGGCATCTGGCGCAACTCCTCGACCGACCCGCTCGGCTCGGCCACCTCCGGCCTCCAGTCGTACGACGCGATCTACGCCGACAGCCGGCAGTGGGTGAAGCGTGGCTGGGTCGACTACCTGGCGCCGCAGATCTACTGGCACATCGGCAACACCGCGGCCGACTACAAGGTGCTGACCGCCTGGTGGTCCGACGTGGTGCGCGGGACGGGCGTGCAGCTCGTCATCGGGCAGGCCGCCTACCGGGCCGGCGCCTCCGGCCAGGACGCCGCCTGGCAGGACCCCGCCGAGCTGAGCGACCACCTCACCTACAACCGCACCCGGCCCGAGGTGCTCGGCGACGTCTACTTCTCCGCCAAGGACGTCAAGGCCGACCGGATCGGCAGCTTCACCCAGGTCGTCTCCACCCACTACACCAGGCCGGCGCTGCTGCCCGCCCGCGGCACGGCCGCCGCCCCGGCGGCGCCGACGATCAGCGCGGCCACGCGCGGCTCCGGCGGCGTCGCCCTCACCTGGCAGGGCTCCGGCACCGCGTACGCGGTCTACCGGGTGGACGGCTCGCCCTCGACCGCCGACCCGTGCGCCTTCGCCGACGCCCGCAACCTGCTGACCACCACCCGCAAGACCACCTTCACCGACGCCACGGCCTCGGCCACGGCCGGCTACACGTACTACGTGACCGCGCTCGACCGCACCCACCAGGAGAGCGACCCCAGCGCCGGCAAGGCGGTGGCGGGCAGCGGGACGGCGTTCAGCGTGACGGTGGACAACGCGGACGCCGGCTTCACGGCGAGCTCGTCGTGGGGCACCTCCACGTACTCCTCGCAGCTCCACGGCACGGACTACCGCTTCGCCGACCCCGTCTCCGCCAGCGACCCGGCCTGGTTCAGGGCGGCGATCCCGAGCGCGGGCAGCTACAAGGTCGAGATCTGGTACCCCTCGAACGCGGGATACAACAGCGCGACGCCGTACGTCGTGGCCACGAGCACCGGCAACCAGACGGTCACCGTGGACCAGCGCACGGGCGGCGGCGTGTGGCGTGTGCTGGGCACGTACCCGCTGAACGCGGGCACGTACAACGTGGTCGGCGTCAGCCGCTGGACCTCGACGACCGGTTACGTCATCGCCGACGCGGTGCGCATCACCAAGGTCTGACCCCACGGCGAGGGCCGCGTGCCCGCGCGGCCACGCGCGGGCACGCGAGGGGCAGCCACAGCGCGCGGCCGTCCTCGTCGAGGTAGTCGCGCCACGACCGCTTCGGCCGGATCGGGTGGTCCTCGTCCACGGGCGCGTGGTCCGGCAGGAACGGGCGCTCGCAGAAGAAGTAGCCGGGCACGGTCTCGCTGGAGATGTTCACGAAGCGCGTCGCCCCGAACCGGACCGCCGCCTCCAGGGCGTTGAAGGTCGCCATGAGGTTGTTCTGGAGGACGACGTGCGGCACGTGGGCGCCGGTGACGATCCTTGAGGGTTTGGGGGGCTCGCCCCGCCTGGAAGGCGGAGGGGGAGCGCTACGGGCGGGTGAGGTGGGCGTCCAGGTCGCGGGCCAGGCGCAGGGCGCGGGCCGTGCCCTTGCGCGCGGCGAACGCCGCCAGCTCCGGGTGCCGCCCCCGCGCGCCGGACCAGCGGGCCGTGCGCCCGGCCAGGGCGACCAGCTCGGTGTCGGCCTTGGTCGGCCGCGCTCCCGGCTCGGGCAGCAGCGGCGGCAGCGCCGTGGAGAGCACGCGCCACACGTCGTGGTGGGCGCCGTTCAGCGCCTCGGCCTCCAGTACGGCGGCCAGGTCACGCGTCCTGACCTCGCCGCGCAGCGCCCGCTCCGCGAGCCACCCGCCCAGCTCCTCGGCGGGCAGCTCGCCGGACGCCGCGATCCGCCGCAGCGCCCGCAGCGCCGGCCCCGTGCAGTCCCCGATCCACGGCCGGGGGAAGATCCGGTACGCGAGCAGCAGCGCCATCGCCCGCCCCGCCGGGCCGGAGGCGTCGGCGAGCAGCTCCAGCACGGACGACGGCATCCATCTGATCTCCAGGGGCTCGTGGCCGACCAGGTGGGCGGCGACCACCTCCCGGTGGGACGGCATGACCGCGGGCCAGCGCTCGATCATGTCGCCCAGGTGGCCGTCGAAGACGTAGTGGACGTGCCGGGGCTGGTCGGCCAGCAGCTCGTCCACGAGCGGCAGGCCGGTGGGCGCGGCCTCGACGGTCGTCGTCATCCAGCCCACGTTCCGGGGCCCCTCGCCGTCGCCCAGCCGGGTGACCCGTACGACGGGGTCGGGCAGGCCGCCCTCCCGCATCCAGCGGGCCGCGCGCCGGCCCGCCGGCGAGGTGAGCGCCCCGGCCCGTCGCACCACGGCGGGGTCCACGGCGCGGGGCAGCCGCAGCAGCGCCTGCTGGAAGTCGGCGGGCAGCGGCTCGTGGCCGGCGGCCTCCAGCTCCTCCAGCCGGGCCACCAGGTCGGCCGGGTCGACGTGGCCCGTGGACAGGCTCGGCGTGGCCAGCAGCAGCGGCGGCAGCGTCCCCGCCGCCAGCGCGGCGTGGATCTCCGCGTACCGCCGCAGGATGAAGCGGTGGAACGGCGACGCGCGCCGCGGCCCGGGCACCGGGTCCCCGTGCGCCGGTGCCCCCGGCTTCCGGTCCTGGCGCGCCCGCGTCCGCTCCACATACTCCTGCGACACCTCGTGCAGGAGCGCGGCCGCCTTCAGCGCCAGCATCCAGAGACTCTCGGGCCCCAGCCCCGGGCCGGCCAGCTCGACGGCCAGGGCCCGCATCCAGGTGTCGTGCCCGCGCCATTCGCGCTCGCGCAGCTCGTTCACACGCAGCCGCCAGTCGTCCTGCCGGCTCAGCGGGGCGAGCGCCGCCCGCAGCGCGTCCCGGTCCCGGGCGGCGAGCCGCACGAACGCCGCCAGCGACCGCTCGGCCGCCGGCCCGTCCTCGTCGAGCGCCATCTCGGCCAGGCTCCGGGCGTCGCCGGGGGGCGCCACGGCCGGGACAGGACGACGCGGCGCGGGCAGCGTCGCGGGGACGCGCCCGTCCTCCTGGTCCTCGGAGCCCTCAGGGCCGTCGGAGGCGAAGCGCGGCTCCGGGACCGTCTCGCCGCCGAAGGCCGCGGCCATCCGGTTGCGCAGGTCCGCCGGCAGCTCGCCCACCCCGTCGCGCAGGGTCGCGACCGCGTCGGCGGGGAAGCGGGCGGCGTGCCGCACGGCGATGCGCACCGCCCGGTCCTGCACGGCCCACGCCTGGTGGCCGAGCGCCGTGGCCAGGACGGGCGCCAGGTCGCCGGCCCGCTCGGGAGCCCGTTTGACCAGCTCCGCCAGCCAGCCCAGCCCGGCGCGGGCCAGCCCGCCCTCGGCCCGGAACACCAGCCCCTCCAGCGCCTCGACCACGTCCTCGGGCACGAGACCGTCCAGGTCTCGTACGTGCCGCAGGGCCAGCTCGGCCACCGGGCCCGGCGCGGCCGGCAGCAGACGCAGGTAGTCGCGCGCGTGCGGCGCCACCTCGGCCGGCGCCGGCGCCAGCTCCTCGTGCAGCCGTACGAAGAACCGCAGGTCGGGCCCCTCGCCGCCGCGCAGGAACCGGCGCCGGCACCCGTCGAGCAGCATCTCCCGCATCGACCGGTCGCGGGCCGCGAGCCTGGTCAGCCTCCCCAGCCACGTGCGGTCGTCACGCAGCACCCGCCCGACCCCCTCGGCCTCGAACAGCCGCGGCACCAGGTGCCGGGTCAGCGGGTCGCCCGGCCTCGGCACCTGCCGCGCCCACGCCACGACCAGCGGATCGTGCTCGGGCGGGGTCGCGCCGGTGCGCCGCAGCAGGGCCAGCGCCAGCTCCAGCACCCGGTCGGCCAGCGGCGGACGCCTCCGGGCCCGGACGCGGAGCGCCAGCCGCACCGCGAGATCGGCCTGCCAGGCGTCGGGCCGGGCGGCGACCACCTCCAGGACCGGCTCCACCTCCCGCTCCAGCTCGGAGGGCGAGTCGACCCAGAGGTCGAACTCGCGCCGGGTCACCCAGGCGGCCACCGCCGCCGCGCCCCCGATCGTCGCCGCCCCCGCCACCCGCATGGGCTCGATCCAGCGGTCGGTCGCGGGCCTGGCCACCCCGCGCTCGTGCTCCCAGGTCATGGAGTAGGCCGTGTGGTACTGGTACTCGCTCAGCTCTCCGGCCGCGTACAGGCGCGCCAGCTCGGCCTGCCGCTCCTTCCTGTCGCGGTCGGCCCGCGCGTCATGGGCGGCCACCTCGTCCCACACGATCCGCCGGACCTCGGCGATGGAGCCGGGCAGCTCGCGCGCCACCTCCCGCCGGGCCGGCTCGTCCAGCGCCTTGACCGTCTTCACCAGCGCGGCCACGTCGCCGGCCGCGATGAGGTCGCGTACCGGCGGCCAGGCGGCGTCGTTCGCTCGCATGACTCTCCTTGGGGGGTTCGGTGATCTCGGGGGCCGAGGTGATCGCGATCGTGGCAGAGGGCGCCGACAATTCCGGGTGTCCTGTCACGTCAGGGGAGGGCGATCTCCGGCGGCCGATGGATAAGGTGAGGGCGACCTCGGCGCGGCGGGATGCGGAGCGGCGCGGCGGGATGCGGCGGGATGCGGGGTGGCAGTGCTGGCGGTGCGGCACCGGGCTCGGTTCGTCCTCCAGGCCGTGGGGGTCTTCGCGGCCGTGGCGGTGGTGGCGGCGGCCGGCCTGCTGTGGGGGCTCGGCGCCGCGCCCAGGACCGGCGCCCCCGGCTGCCCGCCCCGCGACACCCGCGTGACGGCCCCGTACGCGATCAGCGGCTACTGGATGGAGCCTCGCCCCGACCGGTGCGACACGCGGCGGACGTTGCAGGCCGTCCACGCGGCCGGAGGCGACACGATCATCACGTTCGGCCCACGCTTCGCCGCCGCCCGGGTGGACGGCGCGGGCCGCGTGCTCGCCGCGGAGCGCGGCGAGACGGCACGGACGCCGGTCGCCGACGAAGCCGGCGAAGGGGACACCGCCGGCGGCCCGGCCGCCGAAGCGGAGCCCGTCCGGACTCCCGCTGTGGAAACGGAGCCCGGCCTGCGGCCCGACCCCGTGTTCGCGGGGTGTGTCGAGCGGGGCCGGCCGTGCTACCTGGCCGCCCGCGACGCCGTCCGCGGCCAGCAGATCCGCCGCGTCTTCACCTACGTGACCAGCGAGAGCCTCGGCCCCGGCGCCCTGCGCTGCCCCGGGCTGGACCGGCGGATCGACGGCGGCGGGCGCGTCTACTACCGGCTGCTGCTCGGGCCGTCCTGCCGGTCCGGTCCGTACGACCTGGTGCTCGTCGCGACGGACGGCGACGGCGTCGGCAACCTGCTGGAGGAGGCCGCCGCGTACGGCATGCGGGTGTACCCGGGGCTGCCCGCCGCGCCGCAGGACCCGGCCAGGCCGTGGCAGCCCGACGCCGCCTCCACCGACGCGCTGAACGCCTTCACCGAGCGGGTGCTGACCGGCTACCGGGAGCGGTTCGGCGCGTCACCGGCGCTGGCGGGGGTGTACCAGTCGTTCGAGCTGGCCATGCGCGACCGCGGCCCGCGCGACCCGGTGCTCGCGCTCTACCGGGCGCAGCACGCGGTGGCCGCCGCCGTGCTGCCGGGCCGGACGATCGTGGTGAGCCCGTACTGGGACGCGCGCCGGTGGCGGGGCTTCCCGCCGAGCGTGGTGGGTGCCGGCTTCGCCGACATCGCGGCCACGCGGGCCGGCCTGCCCATGGCCATCGCCGTCCAGGACGGCCGGGGCGTCGGCAAGGTCCCGGTGTACGGGGCGGGCCAGGACGGCGAGCCGGTGGACACCCGGCTCGTGCCCGTGGCGGGGGCGGTGCCGTACCGGCGGGCGTACTACGGCTCGACCGCCGACTACGTGGCGGCCGCCGCGCGCCGCGCCGGGCCCGGCGCCGAGCTGTGGGTGAACGTCGAGGTCTTCGAGCCCACCCCGGTCCCGGGCGAGTGCGGCAGGAGCGACCCGCTGCCGCTGCGCGGGCGCGCCGCCAAGAGCCGGGTGGACCGGCAGGTCATGGCCGTCGGCCGGTACGCCACGAAGATCATCGCGTACGGCTGGGACCCGTTCCTCACCTGCCGGGACCGGCCAGGCGCGCCGTCGCTCGCGGACGCGATCACGGCCGGGTGGAACGACCCCCTCGTCATGGACGCGACGCGGAGGACGGTGGGAGGG
Organism: Nonomuraea rhodomycinica; assembly: GCF_013363995.1. Lineage (GTDB taxonomy): Bacteria > Actinomycetota > Actinomycetes > Streptosporangiales > Streptosporangiaceae > Nonomuraea > Nonomuraea rhodomycinica. The sequence goes on from NZ_JABWGO010000002.1 coordinate 755,585, forward strand.
CGCGACGGGATCGAGGTCCGGGGGCTCAACCTCGGGGGCGGCACGCTGCGGCTGACCTACCAGGAGGCCGGGGGAGCGGTGCGGACGGCCACCCTCACCCCCGAGCCCGGGGCCGACGCGCGAGACGACGGCCGAGCAGAGGACGGCGGCGGCCGATCCGACGGCGGCGGCCGGGGCCGGGAGGGCCGGTCGGGAGGGGTGGCCCGGGAGAGGGTCTGGGCGCCCTTCGACCCGGCCGTGATCGCCCCCGGCCGGCCGTGGCTCATGGTCACGGCCGTGAACGGCGCGGGCCGTACCAGCGGCGCGGGCTTCACCTTCCGATGAGGGCGGGACGCCTCCGGTGAGGGTGTGAAGCCTCGGGTGAGCGCGGGAAGCGGGCCCCGGCTCCGGTCAGGGCCGGAAGCTGGCGCGGTACTCCGTGGGCGTGCGCGCGGTCAGCTGCCGGAACGCGGCGTTGAACGCCGACAGTGAGGTGTAGCCGACCGTGAACGCGATCTGCGTGACCGGGGCGTCTCCTGCGGCCAGCTCCTCGATCGCGCGCAGCACCCGCATCCGGCGCAGGACCGCCCGCCACGTCATGCCGGTCTCGTCCTCGAAGCGCCGGGCCAGCGACCGGGGCGCCAGCCCCACCTCCTCCGCCACCTCCTCGAAGCGGACGTCGCCGCCGAGCCGCTGCTCGGTCAGCCGCAGGGCCCGGCGCAGCTCCGGTGACCGCCCCGCCGGCACGACGACCGGGCTCGGCCGCTCGGCGAGCCGCCGGCTCACCGCGGCGAGCGCGGTGAACAGCGTCTCGGCGTACGCCGGAAGAGGCTCGTCGCTCGGGCCCCAGGCGCCGCACTCGGCCACCAGCGCGCGTGCCAGGGGACTGAGGTCGAACACGGTCAGCGGCGCCGGTGGGGCCGGGGCGAATCCGGTGTCGAACAGCACCGACGCGGTCGTGGCCGGCTGCGGGACGCTCACCTGTATCGGCTGGCCCGCCTCGATCAGGGCGGCCCGTGCCGGCGGCAGCAGCCACGCCTGGCCCCGCGCCTCCAGCCGGAGGGCGCCGGCCGAGGCGCAGAGCAGGTAGTGGCGGTCCATGGTGAACGCACGAGCGGGCTCCGGCGGGAACGCACGGACGAAGCTGTACGCCTTCCGGGTCATCCGCGGCCTCGCATGAACCCATCGTAGGGAGCCGCCCTGACGCCGCTCAGGCGACGATCTCCATCGGCTCCGCGCGGAAGCGCCGGCTCACCGGGGACCCGGCCATCAGCGGCCGGAGCACCGCGCCGGCGCGCGCGAAGACGTCGGACTTCAGGTAGCCGTCGAACGACTCCTCGCCGTCCCACTCGTGCATCACGGTCACCCGGGTCTCGTCCTCGCGCGAGGCGAACACGCGGTAGGAGAGGTTCCCCGGCATCGCGCGCACCTGGTCGCGATCGGTGTCGAGGTGGGCCAGGGCCGCCGCCCGGTCGGAGGCGGCGGTGTCGAAGTCGACCATGGCAATGATCATGAGCATCTCCTGGATCGGGGCGGCGGCTGCCGCGGTGATGTCCCGATCCTCGCGCGGACCCGGTCCGGCCGGCTCCCGCCGGCCGGACGCGTTCACGCTTCCAACGGACGAGCCCGCTCCCGGCGTCCCAGGGTCAGGCGAGGGTCGCGGCGTAGGGGTCCCAGTCCGGCGGGAGCGGCTCGGGCACGGGCGGCGCGGAGCGGACCCGGCGGAACTCGCCGCGTTCCCCGGACGCCGTGACGGCCGTCATGATCTCCAGGACGTGCAGCGCCAGCTCGCCCGACGCCCGGTGCGGGACGCCCGCGCGGATCGACCGGGCGAGATCGAGGACGCCGATGCCGCGCCCCGCGACCGTGCCCTCCACCGGCAGCTCCCGCCAGTCGGTGTCGTGCAGCCCGCGGGCCAGCAGCGGCCCCTCGAAGGTGTTGGGATCGGGCAGCGACAGCGCGCCCTCGGTGCCGACGATCTCGATGAGCCGCTTGTCCACCGGCGAGTCGAAGCTGAACGTCGCCGCCGCGCCCGCGCCGCCCGTGAAGTCGATCAGCGCCTCCACGTGCGTCGGCACGTCCACGGGGAACACCGTGCCGGCCTTCGGCCCCGACCCGACCACCCGCTCGGCGCGCGCCCTGCGGGTGGTCGCCGACACCCGCGCGGCCGGGCCGAGCAGGGCGGTCAGCGTGGTCAGGTAGTACGGGCCGAGGTCGAACAGCGGCCCGCCGCCCGGCTGGTAGAAGAACTCGGGGCTCGGGTGCCAGGACTCCGGGCCGAGGTTCTGGGTGGCCGCCCTGACCGCGAACGGTTCGCCGACGAGGCCGGAGCGCAGCGCCCGCAGCGCCGACTGGATGCCGGCGCCGAGGAACGTGTCCGGGGCGTTGCCCACCCGCAGCCCGAGGTCGGCGGCCATGGCCAGCACCTTGGCCGCCTCCTCGGCGTCCAGCGCCAGCGGCTTCTCGCCGTACACGTGCTTGCCCGCCCGTAAGCAGGCCAGCGCCACGGCGGCGTGCGCGGCCGGGACGGTGAGGTTGACGACGATCTCCACCTCCGGCAGCGCCAGCACCGCGTCCAGGCCGCCCGAGACGGGCACGCCGTGCCGCTCGGCGACCTCCGCCGCGCGCGCCTCGTCGAGGTCGGCGACGCCCAGCACCCGTACGTCGGGGAAGGCCGTGAGGTTGCGCAGGTACTGACCGCTGATCACGCCCGCGCCCACCACGGCCACCCCGACCGGCCCGCCGCTCACACGCCCTCCAGCGCGTTCAGATGGTCCCGGCTGGCCGCGAGGGCCTCGAACACGTCGCCCGCGCAGTGGTCCAGCTCCACGATCCGCCACGCGCCCGGCGCCGCCGCCAGCACATCCGGCACCGGCATGACGCCCGCGCCGACCGCCGTGTGCGGCGACTCCTTGTCGCCGGGCCCGTCCTTGACGTGCAGCGCGAGCACCCGGTCACCGAGGCGGCGCAGCAGCGCGGGCACGTCGGCGCCGCCGACCGCCGCCCAGTACGTGTCCACCTCCAGGAACACCTCCGGCGCCAGCAGCCCGGCCAGCTCCTCCAGCGCGTGCCGCTCGCCGAAGCGCGGTTCGATCTCCCACCAGTGGTTGTGGTAGCCGATCCGCATGCCGTGGGCGGCGGCCCGCCCGGCCAGGCCGTTGAGCAGGTCGGCGGTGCGGGCCAGGCCGTCGCGGGTGGTGAACTCCTCGTGCGGGACGCCGCCCGGGATGACCACCAGCTCCGCGCCGACCGTGGCGATCGCGTCGAACACCTTCGCCGGCTCCTGGTCCAGCAGCGCGTACGCGTGCGTGATCGGCACCGTCAGCCCGAGGTCGTCCGCCACCCGGCGGAACCCCTCGGGGTCGGTGGTCGGGTCGAACGGCTCCACGGCGCCGTACCCCAGCCCGGCGACGCGGCGCAGCACCGCGTCGCGGTCGGCGGCGAGCTGGTCGCGGACGGTGTAGAGCTGTAAGGCGAGGGGGTTCGTCATCCGGCCGCCCCGCCGCGCGCGCCGAGCAGGTGCTCCAGCGCGAGCTGGTTGAGGTGGGTGAAGTGGTAGCCGCGCTCGGCCGCCGCGTCCGGGTCGAACTCCTCGGCGGCCAGGTCGGCGAGCGTCTCGCCGGGCGCCAGCGTGGGCACGGCGAGCTGGTCCACGCGGGAGGCGGCCAGCGCCTGCTGGACCTCCGGGTCGGCGCGGAAGGCGCGGGCCTTCTCGCGCAGGATGAGGTACGTGCGCATGTTCGCCGCGGCCGACACCCACACGTCCTCGGGGTCCTCGGTGCGCAGCGGCTTGTAGTCGAAGTGGCGCGGCCCGTCGTAGCCGCCGTGCTCCAGCAGGTCCACCAGGAAGAACGCGCTCTTGACGTCGCCGTGGCCGAAGACCAGGTCCTGGTCGTACTTCGGGCCGTGCTGGCCGTTCAGGTCGATGTGGAAGAGCTTGCCGTGCCACAGGGCCTGCGCGATGCCGTGGACGAAGTTCAGACCGGCCATCTGCTCGTGCCCGACCTCGGGGTTGAGGCCCACCATCTCCGGGTGCTCCAGCTCGTTGATGAACGCGAGCGCGTGCCCGATGGTCGGCAGCAGGATGTCGCCGCGCGGCTCGTTCGGCTTGGGCTCGATGGCGAAGCGCAGCTCGTAGCCCTGGTCGAGGACGTACTGGCTGAGCAGGTCGAGGGCCTCCTTGTAGCGGGCGAGGGCCGCGCGCACGTCCTTGGCCGCGTCGGATTCGGCGCCCTCGCGCCCGCCCCAGCACACGTACGTCCGGGCGCCCAGCGAGGCGGCCAGGTCGATGTTGCGCATGACCTTGCGGATGGCGTATCGGCGGACGTCGCGGTCGTTGCTGGTGAACGCGCCGTCGCGGAACACCGGGTGCGTGAAGAGGTTCGTGGTGGCCATGGGGACCTTCATCCCGGTCTCGCCCAGGGCCTTGCGGAACGCCTCGATGGCCTTGTCCCGGTCGGGCTCCACGGCGAGCAGGTCGTCGTCGTGGAAGGTGACGCCGTAGGCGCCGAGCTCCGCCAGGCGGTGTACGGTCTCCACGGGGTCGAGCGCGGGCCGGCTGGCGTCTCCGAAGGGATCACGAGCCTGCCACCCGACCGTCCACAGGCCGAAGGTGAAGCGATCATCGGGGGTTGGGATGAACGAGCTCATGGTGCCCTCTCGCCGCTCTAGGATTAAGTCCACAATCTGCACATAATCCTCGGAGGCAGATGTGGCATCGTCAAGAGGCGTGCGGCACGATTCCATGCGCGCCCGCAATCTCGCCGTCGTGCTCGGCGAGATCCGCGCGGCGGGCCCGCTCACGAGGGCCGCCCTGGCCGAGCTGACCGGGTTGACCAAGACCACCGTGTCGAAGCTGGTCTCCGACCTGCTCGACGCCGGCGTCGTCGTCGAGAACGGCGCCGTCCGCGACGGCGAGCGGGGCCGTCCCGGCGTCGCCGTGAGCCTCAGCGGCCACCGGATCGCCACGCTCGGCCTGGAGGTCAACGTCGACTACCTGGCCGCCTGCGTCGTCGATCTCACCCGCACCGTGCGCGTGCGCCGCGTCCGCCCCGCCGACAACCGCGGCTCCCGCCCCGAGGCCATCCTCGCCGACCTGCGCGAACTCGCCGGCCAGGCCGTCGCCGACGCCGAGCGCGCCGGGCTGCGCATCACCGGCGCAGCCCTGGCCGTGCCGGGCCCCGTCCAGGACGGCCTGCTGCGCAACGCGCCCCACCTCGGCTGGCGCGACATCGGGGTGGCGGGCCAGCTCGGCCTGCACGACCTGGCCTGCGAGGTCGACAACGAGGCCAACCTCGCGGCGCTCGGCGAGCTGTGGTTCGGCTCCGGCCAGAGCGACTTCCTGTACGTCTCGGGCGAGATCGGCATCGGGGCCGGGCTGGTGGTGGACGGGTCGCTGTTCCGCGGCACGTACGGGCTGGCCGGCGAGCTGGGGCACGTCGTCGTCGTGCCCGACGGGCCCGCCTGCCGCTGCGGCGGCCGCGGCTGCCTGGAGGTGTACGCGGGACAGGACGCGCTGCTCGGGGCCGTGGTCCCGATGCGCGGCCGGGTGGCGGCCCTGCCCGGCGCCGCCGCCGCGCTGCCCGCCGCCTCGGCCTCGATCGACGGGCTCGTGTCGCTGCTGGAGGCGGGCGACCGCGCGGCCCTCGCGGCGGCCGGCCAGGCGGGCGAGGCGCTCGGCCTGGCCCTCACCTCGGCGGTCCACCTGCTCGACCCGGGGACGATCGTGCTGGGCGGGGTGTTCGCGCGGCTGTTCCCCTGGGTGGAACGGCCCGCGTCCGACGTGCTGTCGGCGCGGCTGCGGCAGATGCGGCGCACGCCGCCGCGGGTCGCCATGTCGGCGATCGGCGCGGACGCGGCGGTGCTGGGGGCGGCGGGGCTGGCGATGCAGCGGGTGCTCGCCGACCCGGCGGGCGTCCTCGCCCTCTGACCCCCTCCCGGGACTCTTCCGGCTGACCCCCTTCCGGGGTCTTCCGTCAGGCGGCCAGGGCCCGGACGATGACGTCGGCGAGCAGAGCGGCCTGCGACCCGTCCTCGTCCAGGTCGGGATCCAGGATCGTCACCTGGAAGCCGGCCGCGCCGGGCAGCCGGAGCAGGCCGCGCAGCAGCCGTACCAGCTCGTCGGCCGACAGACCGCCGGGGGAGGGCGAGTCGACGGCCGACAGCACGGACGAGTCGAGCACGTCGGCGTCCACGTGGATCCAGAACCCGTCGAGCTCCGGCCTGGCCAGCACGGCCGCCGCCGCCTCCTCGCCCCGGGCGGCCACCTCGGCGGCGGGCACGTACGCGAGGCCGGAGCCCGCGACGTCCAGCAGATCCTCGCCCTCCCGCACACCGAGCACGATCACGTCCTCGTCCCGCACGTACGGCCGCAGGCCGTCGATGTCGGTCAGATAGCCGTCGCCGCGCCCGGTCACCAGCGCCAGGTCCTCCCCGGCCGCCGCGCCGACGTGCGGCGAGTTGCCCAGGTGGCGGAAGTCGGCGTGCGCGTCGAGGTACGCCAGCCCGTACCGGCCCTCGCGCCGCAGCGCCAGCGCGGCCCCGAGCACGATCGAGCAGTCACCGCCCAGCACCACCGGGAACCGTCCCTCGCCGCGCAGCCCGGCGAGGCGCTCGGCCAGCCTGCGCGTGTAGGCGGCGATGGCCTGGCCGTTGCGCACGCCGTCGCCGGGCTGCCAGGTGGACACGTACCGGGGCGGCACCACGGCTCCGGCGTCGCTCGCGCCGAGCCGCTGGAGCAGCCCGGCGTCCCGCAACGCCCACGGGGCCTTGTAGCAGCCGGGGACGCTGTCCGGCGCGGGCGGGCGCAGACCCAGGTTGGAGGGAGCGTCGAGGACGGCCAAGACTCTGTCAGTGGTTATAATGCTCATACTCCTGACGGTAGCACGGGCTGATGGGATGGCGGAATGCGGGTTTTCGCGGAGACGGGTCTGGTGGCGCTGGACCTGGCCAACACCTGGGACGCGTACCTGGACGAACCGGAACGACTGCCGGACGCGGCGGCGCTGCGCCGCTTCTGCGCGGAGCTGTCGGTGACGCGGAGCGAGGAGGAACCGGCGGATCGGGCGGATCTGGAGGATCTGGCGGATCAGAGGGATCTGGCGGATCTGGCGGAGGTGCGGGCGGTGCGCGATCGGCTCCGGGCCGTCCTGTCCGCCGACCCCGCGGACCGCTCACCGGCGCTGGCGCGCTGGACGGCCGAGCTGCCGCTACGCCCGGCCGTCGAGGAGGCGGACGGCGTCCCCCGGCTCCGGCTGGCCCCCGCGCCCGGCGCCTCGCTCGCCGGCCGCCTGGCCGTACGGGCCGTGCAGGAGTTGCTCGACCTGGCGGCGGAGGGTGACTGGGAACGGGTGCGGATGTGCGCCGCCGCCCCGTGCCGGGACGCGTTCGTGGACCGCAGCCGCCCGGGGCGGCGCCAGTTCTGCTCGACCCGCTGCGCCAACCGCGCCCACGCCGCCGCCTCCCGCGCCCGCCACCGCCCCTGAGACCCGCGCCCGCCACCGCCTCTGAGACCCGAGCCCGCCCCGCACACCAGGATCGGCCAGCCGTACGGACCCTGTGGCGACCACCCGTCGCTCGTGTGACCATCCATCCGCAGGAGACCACGTCGGCGGTCGGCAACCACCCCATGACCCGCCCTGGGCCCCGGGTGAGCGGCTGTCCCAGCAGGGCGGCCAGCGTGACCGCCCGCACGACCCCCGGAGCGGCCAGGAAGACGCTCTCCCAGGACGCGCTGGGCATCGCGACGAGGGAGGAGGGAGAGGTCGCTGTTCGATCCCTCATGCCGGCATTGTGCCGCCCTGTTGTGATCTTTGGCGGTAGCCTGGCGTGATTTCCGAGGAGACATCGATGGCGTCCGAAGCCGAAGATCGCATCAACCGGGCACTGCGCACCAGCACTCCCGTCCTGGACCTCTCCGGCCTGGAGCTCCGCAGCCTGCCGGCGACGCTGGCCGCGTTCACCTCACTCACCCACCTCAACCTGAGCTTCAACCAGCTCAGTGAGCTGCCGGAATGGCTGGGCGGGCTCACCTCACTCACCCGGCTTGACCTGGCAGGCAACAGACTCCGGGAACTTCCCGGATCTCTGGCTCACCTCCACGCTCTCCAGGGACTCGGCTTGGCCGGTCACCACCTCAAGGAGCTACCCGTGTGGTTGGGCGACCTCAAGGCGCTGACCTTCCTGGATCTGTCTGACGGCCCCCTGGAGGAGTTGCCTGAGTGGATGGGGAATCTCACCTCCCTCACCATGCTCGACGTCCACGCCAACAACCTCAGCGAGCTGCCCGATTCACTGGGAAACCTCGCCTCGCTCACCCGGCTCGACGTGGCGGACAACCCACTCAGCGAGCTCCCGGACTCGCTGGCCACGCTCCACGCCCTTGTCGAACTCGACGTCACCGACACGTACCTGAGTGAGCTGCCGAAATGGTTGAAGAAGCTCCCCTCGCTCGAACGGATCGACCTGAACGAGGCCGACTTCGACAAGATTCCCAAGTGGGCGTCCCGTCTGGTCGTGGACGGTGAAGATTCCGTCTAGTGCGACGCCTACTGGCACGCACGAGAACCGGCGAGCACGATCGGAACGGCGTCACCGCGCCTCGGCGCGGTCCGAGCGCGCCGCAGGAATCCCCGCCCATCGAGGTCAACGGAGCACGGTCACGGTCCGGGATGGTCGGCGAGCCATCGCTGAGCCCTCTCGGAGTAGATACCGGGCATCATCGCGACGGCGCCGATGAGCTGTCGTGCCTCTCGGATCCGCCCCGCCACCGTGAGAACCATCCCCCGGATGAACATCGAAGCCATGACGATGTCCACCTCCAGGGAATGGCTCCCGAGCATGGCGAACTCATACGCCCGGGCAGGCTCGCCCCGGCGGAGGCAGAGGTCGGCGAGCGCCACTCCCGCGGCCTCGGTCACCGTGCCGTGGTTCCCCCGCGCGAGCTGGGTCAGATAGGCCATCTGGGTCTCCTGCCTGCCGAGCTCGGCCTCGCGGAGCGCCAGGAGGTAGAGGGCTTCGGGAGATCCCCGGTCGCCGCAGAGCCTCGCACTGAGCAGGAGCTGTTCGTGGTAGAGCTCAGGCATGCCCCTGCGCTGGGCGATGAGTGCGAGTCCGAGGTGCGCCATGGCCCGGGTCTCGGATCGGCGGGAGATCAGCGCCTTCCTGAGCCACTTCTCCGCCTCTTCGGCGTCGGACGCGGACAGCATCGCGCCGATCCGGCGCGCGGCCGCGAACCCCACCTCGGGCGGGCCGGTGCGTTCGGCACGTCGCAGCGAGGCCAGGGCGAGGTCGGGCTCTCCGGCCTCGGCGAGGACTTCGCCTACGCGCAGCAGCCGCTCGGGGTCCTGCTCCGCGCCGAGGTCGCCGCGGGCGCGTTCCTTGCCGAGGGCACACATCCGCTTGAGCTCGGCGGCGTTCGCCTTGCGCGCCTGCGAGCCGTCGATCCACTTCAGGAAGATGCCGAGGCTTGAGCGGTGCAGGGATCGGAGCGTCTTGACGTCCTGGTCCGGCAGGTCGATCAGCGCGGCCTGGATCGCGCCGATGCCGTACCCCGTCCTCTCGGCGGCCGTCTCATCGTCCGGCTCCGGCCCGAACATCAGCAGTCGTCGGCGTTCTCTTACGGCCTCCGTGAGCTGCGGCAACCGGACTCCGGGAATATCCGCGAGGCTGTCATCGGCGCCCAGCGGATCCAGCGGAAGATGAGAGAGCTCTCGGGAGGCCGCCGCCGCCCGCGCGAAAGCGGCTTCCGCCGCGTCGAGCGAGCCCGCCGCCACGGCATGCTTGCCGTAGGCGACCCAGTAATCGGGGCTGCGCACCTGCGCGAGCGGTGCTCGCCGCAGGATGTCGAACGCCGGGCCGGTCCGGTCCGCCCGCGCGTACGCCGCGGCGACCTGCAGGAGGTTCATCACGGCGAGATGGGCGCTCGGAACCTCCGCCATCTGCACATCACGAAGGGAGGCGAGAAGCCGGTCGCCGCGCACGATGAGCTCCCGTAGGGCGGCCACGCCCGCGACCACGAAGTACGGGCCATGCAGGGCAAGATCCCGCGCCTCCGGCGGTATGGCGCTCAGGCAGCTCACCAGTGTCTCGTCGTATTCATCCAGCAACGTTGCGCGGTCTTCGTCGGCCACGAAGAAGAGGGCTTCCGTCGCCGGGTCACGGCAGATCAGAGGCAGCCATCTCTCGGCTCCGCAACCACACGCCACGGGCGCCGCAGGCAGGTCCGGGTCCTCGAGGAGCCTCCGGGTCTCCTCGGTCGAGTCGGAGGTGTCGAAGAAGACGCGACCCGACAGCGGCAACCCGTCTCCGCATCCCGCGCAACGGGCCGGCGCGTCATCGAGGGTCATCTCGTCCCGCCCGGGTTCGCCTCCCTGGCGGCGCGGAGCAGCTCGCCGGGGTTCGTGATGGTGAACGCGAGTTCGAAGGGCGGGCTCTGCCAGACCTCCAGATCCGAGCCGCCCGGTTCCCGCCATCGCACATGCAGTGACAGCAGATAGATCCACCCCTCCGCCGCATGGATCTGGAGGCTGTAGCCCTCGGTCTCCTGGGGTTGCAGCATGTGTGCGTGATCGAGCAGCTCGTAAACGCCCGGCGCCGGCTCGATCTCGACCGAGAGGGAGAACTGCTCGGGCAGCCCCTCCGGTAGGTCATGGTGCGGCGCGGCGGTCCTGCGGCACGAGATCACCTCCAGCCCCATGGAGACCAGCTTGACGAGCGCTCCCGCGACGTTGGTCACGGTGAACAGGACGCCGGCCGGGCGGTGCGCGGGCGTGCGCTCTCGGATCGCGTCGATGTCGACGATCACCCGGCTGTCATGGGCCTTGCCCGCCGAGCGGAGAATGTCCCCCCACCGTGGATCGCTCTCGCCGTATCGAGCATTGGCCTCCTTGAGGCCCGGCATCGCGGCGAAGGCAGCCCTCACGGGGATGCCCCATCCTCCGCCCCGCTCGCCCCGGCTCGTCTTGACGACCCCGGCGACGGCGCCGCCGGCCAGGTCCAGGAGCGGCGAGCCGCTCATGCCGGCGACCGCGTCGCCTGCCATCAACTTCAGCAGCTGCCCGCCCGCGACATCGTGCAGCCCTTCGTACGTGAACGTGCTCGGCTCCTCCGACGGCATCGGCGAGAAGGTCGTCGTGTAACCACGCGTGTACAGCCGCTGATCGATGACCGGAATCCGCTCGTCCAGCACGACGCACGGATGCTGTTCGTAGTCGCGGATCCGCAGCAGGCAGAGGTCGGGATAGGGGTAGAAGGCGTCCTCGCCGGCCGCCGCCGGGAACCGGGATTCCACCTCGGCGTCGAGCACGACACCCAGATGCCGCACTTCGACGATCTCGCCGATCGGCTCGTCGACGACATGGGCGCACGTGAGGACAGCGCCCGGCGCGACGAGGAAGCCGGTGCCGCCCACAGTGGAGTTGACGAGCACCAGCCGAGGCTTGAGCAGTTCGTCGATGCTACGCAGCAGCTTCACCCGTGCCCTCGCCGTCACTCTCCTCATCGCTGTCCGCCGCGCCGTGCGCCTGCTTGTCACGCGCCGTGTCCCAGGTCAACGTGAGCTTGAGGCTCGCCTTGCCGCCGGCCTCCGCCAGCACGCTCGCGACCTTGCCGCTCTTGACCGCGATCTCGATGCCGAACTCCACGCTGACCTGGTCGGGCCGTACTGACTCGACCGCGTCCGCGACTGTTCCGGCGACGCCGGTGACGACCTTCCTGAGGTCGTCGACCGGCAGCTTCCGCAAGACCTGGGTCGAGCCGACATCCGACGGGCCTTCGACGCGGACCCGCGCGAGAATGACCTCGCCGTCCGGCAGCTCGATGGGAACCACGTTCGACATGCCCGATCACTCCTCTTCCGCCAGCGAGGTATCTCCACGCCCAGAGATCGTCATCTCATCATGACCGCTGGGCCGGGCGCCCGGGCCTGGAATGCCGGGTTGTCAGGTCTCCGCGCGCGATGGCGATGGCCTACCAGGGCCGCGGGCCACAGCGCAGGCAATTCCTCTGACCTCGACTTCGTACCGGCCCGAGGTTCTGTGAGCAGGCTCTTGCCTTTTCCGGTCTGGCAGAGGGCCAAGCGTTTTCTGCGAACGCGGGTGACTCTCGGGGGTGCAGGGGGCCGGAGGCCCCTTGCCAAGGGGGTGTGGGGGAGCTCGGCTCCCCCACACAGCGCTGTCCGAGTCGAGACGCGCGGAGCGCGCCCCTTCGAGGGCCTTGCCTTTCAGGCCCTTCCGCTTCAGGCCCCTGTGGTCAGGCGAACAGGGTGCGGCCCCAGTAGTCGCCCGCGTCCCGCACCCCGGGCGGGCAGGCGAACAGCCCGCTCGACACGTGCTTGATGTACTCGTTCAGCGCGTCGTGCTTGGCCAGGTTCGTCTGCACCGGGACGAACGCCGTGCGCGGGTCGCGCTGGTAGGCGATGAAGAACAGGCCCGCGTCGAGCCGTCCGAGCCCGTCGGAGCCGTCCACGTAGTTGTAGCCGCGCCGCAGCAGGTGGGCGTTGCCGTTGTGGCTCGGGTGGGCGAGCCGGACGTGGGCGTCGGCCTTGATGTACGGCTGGCCGTCGGGCCCCGTGGCGTTGAAGTCGGGCGTGTCGAACTCGGCCTTCCTGCCCAGCGGCGCGCCCGCGCCCTTGTCGCGGCCGAAGATGGCCTCCTGCTCGGACAGGGAGGTGCGGTCCCACGTCTCGATGGTCATCCGGATCTTGCGCGTCACCATGTACGTGCCGCCGGCCATCCAGTCGTTGCCCGACGCCCACAGGTGGTCGCGCAGGAGCTGGGCGTCCTCCAGCTTCATGTTGTTGGTGCCGTCCTTGAAGCCCATGAGGTTGCGCGGCGTGCTCTGGGCGCGCGAGGTGGACGACGTACGGCCGAAGCCGAGCTGCGACCACTTCACCGACACCTTGCCGAACCCGATGCGGGCGAGGTTGCGGATGGCGTGCACCGCGACCTGCGGGTCGTGGGCGCACGCCTGCACGCAGATGTCGCCGCCGGAGATCTCCGGAACGAGCTGCTCGCCGGGGAACTTCGGCAGGTCGGCCAGTGCCGCCGGCCGCCGGGACGCCAGCCCGAACCGGTCGTCGAACAGCGACGGCCCGAACCCGATCGTCAGCGTCAGCCCCGAGGCGGGCAGGCCGAGCGCCTCGCCGGTGTCGTCCGGCGCGGCCTCCGGCGAGCCGCCGATCGCCCCGAACGTGCCCGCGTCCTTGCCCTGGGTCAGGCGGGCCGCCGCGGCGGTCCACTCCTGCAGCAGCTCGACCAGCTCGGCCCGCTTGTCGGTGATCACGTCGAAGGCGACGAAGTGCAGCCGGTCCTGGGCCGGGGTGACGATGCCGGCCTGGTGCTCGCCGTAGAAGGGGACGGGGTCGGAGGTGGAGGCGGCCCTGGCCACCGGCTCCTCCAGGAGGGAGCGGGTGGCGACGGCGCCCGCCCCCACGGCCGCCACGCCCGCCGCGCCCAGCCCGAACAGCTTCCTGCGGCTCATCCGGCCGGTGCGCTCCGCCTGGCGCTCGCGCTCCGCCGCCTGGTCGCCGTGCTCGCCCATCGCCGCGTCTCCCCGTCCGGTCGTCACTTCGTCACGCCTCTCCGCCCGGTCCGCCCGGTCCGTCCCGTCGTCACTTCGCCACGTCCATCCGTTCTGTCCGCCCGGCTGTCACTTCGCCACGATCGGGGCGATCTTGCTGATCGGCTCGCCGAGCGCGTTGATGGCGTCCGAGAGCTTCCTCAGCTCCTCCTTGGACAGCTCGTTGTGCAGCTTCCAGCCGTCGCCCTTCCGGTGGACGGCCAGGGCCGCCTCGGCCGCCGCGAACTTCTCGTCGAGCGTCTTGACCAGGTCGGGAGCCCGCTCCTCCAGGACCGGCCGCAGCGCCTGCACGGCCGCCTTGGAGCCTTGGAGGTTGGCGTCGAAGTCCCACAGGTCGGTGTGGGACCAGATGTCCTCCTCACCGGTGATCTTCCCGGTGGCGACCTCGTCGAGCAGCTCCTTGGCGCCGTTGGCGAGGTTGAGCGGGGTCAGCTCGGTCGCGTTGGCCTTGGCGACGATGGCCTTGACGTCGGCGATCAGCTTGTCGGCGATCGGGCCGTCCTTGGCGACGTCCTTGGTGATCCAGAGGTCCTTCTCGATGCGGTGGAAGCCGGTCCACTCCTCGCCCTGGGCGAGGTCGGCCTCGCGGGCGTCGATGGCGGGGTCGAGGTCGCCGAAGATCTCCGCCACCGGCTCGATCCGCTCCCAGTACGTACGCGACACCGGGTACAGCTCCTTGGCCTTGGCGATGTCGCCGCCCTTGACCGCGTCCACGAACTCCTGCGTCTTGACCAGCAGCGTGTCGCTCTGCGACTTGACGTAGCGCTTGTACTCGGCGGTGGCCCCGGCCAGCTTGGCGTCCTTGGTCAGCGGCTTGTGCTCGCCGGTCACCTTGAGCGGGTTGCGGATGCCCTTGCCCACCATGCCCGGCTTGCAGGCCGTCTCGTACGCCCCGGCGGGCAGCTCCGCGACCACCTCGCGGGTCAGGCCGGGCGCGATGTTCTCCACCTCGGCCATGACCCGGTCGCCCGGCGCGAACACGTAGAACTCGGTGACCTTGCTGCCGTCGTTGGTGACCGCGAACGTGCTGGTGCCGGCCGCCACCTCGGTGGCGGCCACCTTGCACTCGGTGTCGGACGCGGCCACGGTGATCTTGCCCGGCTTGCCCGGAGCGGCGGCGCCGGTCGTGGCCTGCTCCCCGGAGCCGCAGGCGGCCAGACAGAGCAGGGCCAGCACGCCGGCGGCCGACCCCAGGGCGTGGCGGGCTCGGGGGGTGCTGATGCGCATGGTGTTCCTCATCGGACTGCGACTCTCCGGGCGGTGTTCGATCGGGCGGTGTTCGATCGGGTGGTGTTGGTCGGGTGGGCGAGGTCAGGCGGAGGGCCGGGCGGCGGGGGAGGTGGACGCCGGCGTGGGCGTCGTCCGTGCGCGCTGCGGACGCAGGAACAGGAAGAGCGTGGGAACAACGTAGAGCAGCCAGGCGACGGCTTCGAGGACGCTGGGCTGTGGCGTGAGGTTGAGCGTGCCGGCCAGCAGCGCCCCGTACCAGGAGTCGGCCGGGACGACCGCGCTGACGTCGAAGGCGTACGTGCTGAGGCCGGGCAGCACGCCGGCCTCCTGCAGGTCGTGCACGCCGTACTTGAAGATGCCGGCCGCGACGAGGATGAGCAGCAGCCCCGTCCAGGTGAAGAACTTGGTGAGGTTGATCCGCAGGGCGCTCTTGTACAGGCCCCAGCCGATGAGCACGGAGGTGAGCAGGCCGAGGGTGATGCCGGCCAGCGGCGCGGCGGTGGCGGTGGCGCCCTGCACCGAGGCGAAGAACAGCAGCGCCGTCTCCAGGCCCTCGCGGGCGACGGCGAGGAACGCCATGACGACGACGGCCAGGGACCCCATCTGGAGGGCGTCGGTGAGCTTGCCCCGCAGCTCGCCGGAGAGCGCGCGGGCGGCGCGCCGCATCCAGAAGATCATCCAGGTGACGAACACCACGGCGAGGAGCGACGTGATCGCGTCGAACAGCTCCTGCCCGGTGTGGCCGAGGTGGGCGGCGGTGAAGGTGAGCAGCGCCCCGAAGCCCACGGAGAGCGCGACGGCGGCGCCGACGCCGGCCCACACGTACGGGAGCCCGTCCTTGCGGTCGCTCTTCACGAGGAACGCGATGAGGACCGAGACGACGAGGGTCGCCTCCAGTCCTTCGCGTAGTCCGATCAGGTAGCTGGCGAACACGGTCACTCCCGCAGCGGCGTAGGAAAGGCTTACCTAAATTAGGGCAGGTGGAGCCTACCTAATGCAAGCGGCTGCTCCGACGCCCCCCTCCGCGCGGCGTCCCGTCGCAGGTCGGCGCGATGGATCCGGCCCGGCGAACGTCTATGGTGGCCTATATCACCGCGTACAACCGGTAAAGCGCGGTGCGTGCGTTGCCCCTGGGAGCGGCCGGACGGGGAAGGTTGCCCCAAGAGTCCGTACGGGGGGATCGCGATGGACGGTCAGACGGGTGACGTCTTCGGTGTGCGGGTGGCGGGGCTGCCGTCCGACGGGCTGGAGGAGTTGCGGTTCACGCGCACCTGGGCGCTGGTGGACGAGATCCTCGCGGAGGAGCGCGGAGAGGAACCCCGTGAGGGGCCGGAAGACGAGGACGACGAGGACGACGGCCGCGCGTTCGGGCGCGACCCGTACGGCGCCCCCGTGCTCGACGGCGACGACGGCGAGGAGGGCGGCGGCTGGGCCGACGAGGCGCCGGGGGCGCTGGCCGAGGCGCTGGCCGCCGAGCTGGGCGACCGCGCCGACGCCCTGCGCTCGGTGGCCGGCGACGACGCGTTCCTGCGCGGCCTGGCCTGCTCGTGTCCCCGGCTGTCGGCGACCCTGGAGGGCTGGCTGGCCCGGCCGGGCGCGGTGCCGAAACGGCCCAAGCTGTCGCGGCTGGCCAGGAACGTCGCCCGCACCGCCGCCACGGCGAGCCCGCACGCCGCGTTCACGATCAGCGGGCTGGGCCGGTGGGAGGACGCCGGACCGGCCGTGACCCCGGCCGACGAGCTGCGCTGGAGCGCCGTGCCCGAGGTGGACCTCGGGACGGTGCGGCGCGTCTGGGCGGCGCTGGCCGACCGTCCGGGGCTGCGTGAGGCGGTGCGGGTGCGCGTCAACCCGAGCCTGTGGCAGGAGGACGGCAGGCTGTGGTTCCTCGGGGCCGCGCGCGGCGCCGGGGAGGCGGACGGCAGGCCCTTCCGTGAGCCTCGGGAGGCGGCGGAGCCCGTCGCGATCCTGGCCGAGCCGGCCGTGGCCGGGGCCCTGGCCTGGGTGCGGGCCACGCCGGAGCCGACCGTGGGCGCCCTGGAGCGCGCCGTCGCCGAGCCCGGCGTGGTCGGGCGGCTGCTGGCCCTGGGGCTCGTGGAGCGGGTGCGGCCGTTCGCCGACCAGGCGCTGGACCCGCTGGCCGACCTCGCCGCCTGGGTGGAGGAGGTCCTGCCGGGCGACTCGCCGGACCGCCCGTGGCTGCCCACCGCGTTGCGCGAGGCGGTCCAGGCGACCTACGGCGAGCGCATCAGGCCGGTGGCGGGCTGGCTGCTCGCCCGGCTCGGCGACACGGCCGGGCTCGGCGAGCGGAGCGTCCGCGTGGAGACGGCCGTCTCGACGGCGCCGCCCGCCGTGTGCGGGCGGGGCGCCTGGCAGCCGGTGCTGCGCGACCTGGACGCGGTGCGCCGCCTGGCCGCCGTGCTCGACCCGGACCTGCCGGTCAGGATCACAGCCGCCGAGCACTTCGTGGAGCGCCACGGCGCGGACGCCTCGGTGCCGTTCCTGGCCTTCTACCGCGACGCGCCCGCCGCGTGCGCGGACCTGCGGGCGCTGCTCGACCGCGCCGGGCCCGCCGCCGGATCGACGGCGCGCCGGATCAACCGGCTGCGCCGCGAGACGTGGGACGCGCTGTTCGCCTCGCCGCCGGACGAGCAGGGCGTGCTGGTGGCCGATCCGGACATCGTGGACAAGATGGCGGTGTCGTGGCCCGCGTACGTCCGGCCGCCCGGCTCCGTCACCTGTTACGGCCACCTGACCGCGGGACACGAGTTCGTGCTCAACACGCTCACCGCCGGGTACGGCCGGGGCGCCGGCCGGATCCGTCACCTGCTCTCCCGCGCCGGCGTGAGCGTGCCGGACGGCCCGCGGCGGCCGGTGGCCGAGTGCCTGGGCACGTTCGGCAACCACCTCAACCTGCGTCCCGCCTCGGCCGTGGCCGTGGACTACCCGTTCACGGTGGCGGAGGGCGCGGCGCTGTCGCTGACGGACCTGCGCGTCTCCTACGACCCGGCCACGCTGCTGCTGGTGCTGACCGGCCCGGACGGCGAGCCGGTGCGCCCCGCTCACCTCGGCGCGTCGGCGCCGCGCGCGCTGCCCGCGGCCTGGTCGTTCCTGCTGCGGGTCTTCGGCGAGCCGGTCGGGCTGGCGGTGGCGCCGTGGCGCTCGGCCGCGGCCGTGGACGAGGTGCAGGCCCGGCCCCGCCTCCGGCTCGGGCGGGTGGTGCTGGCGCGGGCCGGCTGGCGGATGCCGGTCGGGGAGCTGCCGGTGCCGTACGACGGGGAGGGCGACGCGGCGTACGTGCTGAGGACGGCGCGCTGGCTGGAGCGGCACGGGATACCGCGGCGGTTCTTCGTGCGCTTCGCCTCGGGACGGCGGGCCGCCCGCAGGCCGTTCTACGTGGACGTGACCGACCACTTCCTGCTGCTGGCGATGGCCCACGCGGCGGCCGGCAAGGACGGGAACGTGGTGCTGGAGGAGGCCCTGCCGGACCCGGTGGACGCCCCCGTGTACGGCGCGCACGGCCGCCGGGTCACGGAGTACGCGCTGGACGTCTCGGGCTGAGGTCCGTCAAGACGTCACAGAGGCTGCGGTCCGTCAAGGTGTCACAGAGGCTGCGGTCCGTCAGGGACGTCACGGAGTGCGCGCCGGACGTCCCGGCCGGACGTCCGCCAGGGACGGCACGTCGCGCGTGGTGCGCAGGAACACCGTCCCGAGCAGGGCCCCGGCCAGCAGGGGGGCGCCGTGGTTGTCGCCCAGGGCGGCGAGCGCGGCGCCGCCCACGAGCAGCGCGCCCGCCGCGATCCGCGGGGGAACGGGCAACCCGGCGCGCCCGCTCAGCGCCCACGCCGCCAGCCCGCCGGCCAGCCCGGCGACGGCCACGGAGCTGCCCGCGCTGTGGTGGTCGAACACGTAACTCCAGGCGTTGCCGGCCAGGCCGCCCGCCAGGTACAAAGCAGTCCAGCGGGCCCGCCCGAAGACCCGCTCCGCGGTGACGCCGGCGAGCAGCAGCATCGCCCCGTTGAAGATGATCTGGTGCGGGCCCTCCGGGTTGACGAGGATCGGGGTGATCAGGCGCCACCACTCGCCGTGGAAGAAGCCGTCGGTGCGGACGAGGGCGTGGGCGAAACCGGGGACGAGCAGCCCGGCGGCGGTGGTCACGGCGGTGACGCCGAGGACGGCCCAGGTGAGCAGGGGGCGGGCGGCGGAGGTCCGGCCCGATGGGGCGTCGGGGGACGAGGGGCGGGTCACGGCTGGTCCTCAGGGTGGCGGTTCACGGGGGGCCTTCCATGATGGACGGTCACGCGACGGGAGCGGGCTCCTTCAGCGGCTCGGGCCGCCGGTCGGTCGTGCGCAGCATGGCGGCGCAGATCAGGGCGGCGGTCATGACGGCGGCGGCCACCGCGAACACCACGCCCAGGGACGAGACGAACGCCCCGACCGCCGCCGGATGGGTGGCGACGCCGGAGATGTCGAGCCCCCCGGTCCTGGCGGCCAGCACGCGGGCCAGCAGCGAGCCGAGCACGGCCGAGCCGACGGCCATGCCGAGGTTCTGGAACCAGCGGATGCCGGTGGTGGCCACGCCGAGGTGGGCGGCCGGCGCCTGCTGCTGGACCAGCATGATGAGCTTGCCGAGGAGCTGGCCGAAGCCGAGCCCGACGAGCGTGAGAGCGGCCCGCACCAGCCACAGCGAGGTGTCCGGGCGCAGGAACGCGAGCCAGGCCAGGGCGAGCGCCGTGGCCCCCGTGCCGGCGACGAGGGAGGCGCGCACGGAGGCGTTGCGGCCGAGGAAGCCAGAGGCGGTCAGCCCCAGCGCCATGAAGACGAGGTAGCCGGCGGCCCCGGTGGCGGTGACGCCGCGCGCCACCTGGAGGTAGAGCATCAGGTAGACCATGGTGCCGACCATGGCGACGCTGCACAGGGCCTGCACGAGGAACGCGCCGCGCAGGGCGCCGACGCGGAAGAGGCTCAGCGGCAGGACGGGGTGCTCGGCGGTGGCCTGCCGCCGCAGGAACAGGGCGAGCGACACGATCGCGGCGGCGCCCAGGCCGAGGATCATCGGCGAGGTCCAGGCGTACTCGGTGCCGCCCCAGTCGCAGACCAGCAGCAGGGAGCAGGCGAAGGCGGCGGCGAGCGCGGCGCCCGCGACGTCGACGGAGCCCCTGACGGCGTGCCGGGGGATGCGGACCGCCCACAGGGCCCCGCCGATGATCAGTGCGGTGATCGGCAGGTTGACGAGGAAGGCCAGCCGCCAGTCGCCGTGGTCGGCGAACAGGCCGCCCAGCAGCGGGCCGACCGCGAAGCCGATGCCCGCGACGAGCCCGGCGGCGGCCCCCGGGCCGCTCGTGTCGCCGGGCCGGCGCAGGTGGGCCTCACCACCATGGTCACGCTCATCAGGCCGCCCGCGCCGATGCCCTGCACCGCGCGGAAGGCGATGAGCTGGCCCATGCTCTGCGCGAGCCCGCACAGCAGGGAGCCGAGCGCGAACGTGCCCACCGCGCCGAGGAAGACCTGCTTGGCGCCGAGCGCGTCGCACAGCCGGCCGTACAGGGGGAGCACGGAGGTGGCGCCCAGGGCGAACGCGGTGACCAGCCAGGCGACGTGGTCGAGCCCGCCGGCGGGGTCGAGCTCGCGCACGATCGGGACGATCGCGGAGGAGACGATGTTCTGGTCGAGCACTGCCACGACGATCGTGAGCAGGCAGAGCAGCTTGGCCACTCCGAGCTGTTTGTCGGTCATGCCATTACTCTAAGACGAAATTTACACTGAGACAACTTTTCCTCTCAGGGTAGTATCGCTCCCATGGAACTCGGCTTGCGGGAGACGAAGAAGCTGCAGACCCAGCGGGAGATCTGGGAAACGGCGATCCGGATGTTCGTGGAGCGCGGCTTCGACGACGTGTCGGTGGCGGAGATCGCCGCTGCGGTCCAGGTGTCGAGGAAGACGGTCTTCAACTACTTCGCGACGAAGGAGGACATCGTCCTTTCGCCCATGGACGCGCACGTGGAGGACTCCGCCCGCGTCGTGCGCGAGCGCGCCCCGGGCGAGCCGGCCGTGGTCGCTCTGCGCCGCGACTACCTCGACCGCCTCGCCCGGCGGGACGCCTCGGTGGGGATCAACGACGCGCCGCACACCCTCGCCGTCATGCGGCTCATCCTCACCACCCCCGCCCTCACGACCAGGGCCTACGTCTTCCACGAACGCGCCCGGGAACTGCTGACCCGCGAGCTGGCCGCCCAGTCGGGACGCGACGACGTGACGGCCCGCGTGGCGGCGGCCCAGATCACCTCCACGCGCGCCGCCCTGACCGGCGAGAACCTGCGCCGCCTGCTGGCGGGCGAGCCGTCCGACGCGGTGTACCCCGACGCCGTGGCCGACGCCGAGCGCGCCTTCGACCTGCTGGAGCACGGCCTCGGCGACTACTGCGGACACGCGGGCGGACACGCGGGCGGCGCCGCGTGAACGCGGGCCGCGAAGCCCTCACGGCCGCCCACCACCTGGCGGACCTCGGCCGGTGGCGCGAGGCTGCCGAGGCCCTGCGCCCCGCGCTGGCCGCCGAGGACACCGCCTACGAGGCGCACTGCCTGCATGCCCACTGCCTGCTCAACGCCCGGTCCGCACTGAGTCCCCTGTGGTGGTCCGAGTCCCGCGGGGCCGTGCGGGCCGCGCTCCGCCTCGAACCGCACGGCGCGTGGGCGCATCGCCTGCTGGCCCTGCTGCTCCTGGACGAAGGCCGCAAAGCCGCCGCGCTGCGGGAGGCCGTGGAAGCGGTCCGGATCAACCCCGAGGACGCGGGGGCGCTGAACGTGCTGGCGCGCTGCCAGCTGGCGTGCTTCAAGGTCGACGAGGCGCGGCGCACGGCCGGCGCGGCGATCGAGGCGAATCCCCAGGACCCGTTCGCCTACCTCACGCTCGCCGAGGTGGCCCGGGCCAGGTATGACTGGGCGGAGGCCGAACGCGCCTACCGGGACGGGCTCCGGCTCGACCCGGAGCACGAGGCGCTCGCCCTGGGCCTCGGCGAGCTGCTGTTCATGCTGCACCGCACCCTGGAGTCGGCGGAGGTCTATCTCGGCGCCGCCCGCGTCAGCCCGGAGAACGACGCGCTCAGCAAGGCGTTCACCGAGATCTGGTGGCACCTGCGCATCATCAAGGACAAATGGCGGCGCAATCCCCGTTCGGCGGCGGCTCCCGAGCTCGCGGACCTGGCCGAGCTGATCGGGCCGGCCCGCTCGGAGCCGATCGACGCCGCCGTCCGCGACCTGCGCGCCGCCACGTCGGAGTCCCGCGTCAAGGTGGAGAAACTGCTCGAACGGGCCCTCGACGTCTTCGGCTCGGTCGCCGAGCTCATGGGCGCGACCGCGTACACGAGTCCGGGCCCCGGCACCGAGCTGAAGAGCTTCGCCTACCCCATGCCGGCTGTGCCCGGCCCGCCGGCCGAGTCGGGCTGGTACGTCCTCGGCATGGACGACGACCCGGTCCCCGGCGACGTCTCCCGCTTCAGGCTCGCGGTGGCGACGCTCGGCTACGAGGGCGAGCTCACGGCCGAGTACGCCGCCGAGTTCGACGCGGTGGCCCACGGGAGCGCGGGCCTGCGCGTGCGCGACGGCGACGACGCCGACTTCCACGAGCTCATGGTGGAGATCCACGAGGAGACCACCCGGCTCGCCCTCACCTATCGCGCCTGGGCCGACGCGCTGTCGGCGTTCGCCGCCGGTGTGACGCTCGCCAAGGACCAGTCGTCAGGAGCGCGAAGCTGGGCGGCGAGCGCGACCCGCTTCCGCGACCACGCCACCACGGCCGAGCAGGCGCGCGAGTGGGAGGACGAACGCCAGGAGGCGATCCGCTCCGCCCACGCGGCGGCCGGGCTCCGCAACGAGGCCGAGGCCCGCTGCGTGGAGGCGCTCCGCGCGGCGCTGCCCCGGTGAGGCCGCGCGAAGGGCGGCCCTTGCCGCTGCCCCGGTGACGCCGCGGGCCGGCGGCCCTCGGTGCTGCCCCGGTGAGACCGCGGGCCGGGGTCCCCTCAGCGCGCTCCTTCCGCTCCGAGGCTCGCCGACAGCAGGTCGAGCAGCGGCTCGCGCCGGGCGCACCGCTCCAGCAGGAACGAGTCGGCCAGCGCCAGCAGCTCGTCGTCGCCGAGCCCCCGGAACAGCTCCGCGTACTCCGGCAGCAGCGCCTGCGCGAGCAGGATGTGCCTGACGAGGTCGTCGGTCTGGTAGCGGGCGCCCCACGGGTACGGGTCCCAGCCCGGCGCCTCCTCCTCCAGCAGCCGGTGCAGCGGCGCCAGCTCGGCGGCCGTCTCCTCCATGGTGGAGCCCCACCGGTCGACGCCGAGCCGCCGCTTCTTGGCGATGAACCCGCCGAACCGCTCCAGGTACGGCCCGCGGGCGCAGACGAGGCCCTGCAGGCCCACGTCCTTGTACGTCCACAGCGACCAGCCGGCCCCGTACGCGTCGTAGATCTCCAGCTGGTCGCGCAGGATCTGGTAGCGCTGGCCGTCGACGTCCGGGTCGCCGGTGTAGACGGGCCCGAACTCGCCCACCCACAGCGGCGTCCCCGTCTCCCGCTGGAAGCGCGAGCGCCGCTCGAAGGTCCGCTCCAGCTCGTCGCGGTCGCACCACTCGCCGCGCGTGTAGCCGGGGTACGGCCCGCCGTGGGCGAACCCGGCCAGCGCGTAGTCGTGGCAGACGAACACCGTGTTCTCGTACATCTCACGGAAGACCGTGAAGTCCGTGGCGTAGGTGTTGCCGTCGAGGAACAGCACGTGCCGCGGGTCGGCGGCGCGCAGCGCCTTCACCAGCCGGTCGTAGAACGGGCCGACGACCTTGCCCGACGGGTCGCCGGGCTCGTTGACGGGGTTGTAGCCCGCCACCCACGGGTGGTCGCGGTAGTGGTCGGCGATCGCCTCCCACAGGTGCACCACCCGGTCCTGGAAGTGCCGGTGCCGCCAGAACGCGGCGACGTGCGTGGGGTTGTCGGAGTGCCAGTGCTGGTTCTGCGAGCCGGGCAGGGCGTGCAGGTCGATGACGCTGTACACGCCGTGCGCGCCCAGCAGGCCGATCACCCGGTCCAGGTGCCGGAAGCCGTCCTCGACGATCTCGAACGGCCGGTCGTCCGACTCGAAGTGCCGGTAGTTGACCGGGATGCGCACGCAGTTCATGCCCAGCCCAGCCAGCAGCGCCGCGTCGTCCTCGGTGAAGAACGAGCCGAGCAGCCGCTCGAAGAACAGCGCCGCCCGCTCCTCGCCCAGCACCTCGCGCACGGCCAGCCGCATCGACGACTCGTCGCCGGGGTAGCCGGTGATGAAGTTCTCCATGTTGAGCCAGCCCCCGAGGCCCACCCCGCGCAGCCGCACCGGCGTGCCGTCGGAGGTCAGGAGCCGTGTTCCGGACACGTGCAGCATGGTCACCCTTTCGTCGCTCCCGCGGTCAGTCCGCCGATGAGGTGCCGCTCGGCGACGGCGTAGAAGCCCAGCGCCGGCAGCATGGCCAGCACCAGGTAGGCGAGCACCCGCGCGATGTCCGAGGTGTACTGGCCCTGGAACTGCTGGACGCCCAGCGGCAGCGTCCACGCCGTCTCGTCGCTGAAGACCACCAGCGGCAGCATGAAGTTGTTCCAGCTCCCGACGACGGCGAGCACCGAGACGGTGGCCAGCGCCGGGCGGGCCATCGGCAGCAGGATCCGCCAGAAGAACCCGAACGGCGTGCAGCCGTCGATGGTGGCGGCCTCCTCGACCTCGCCCGGCACGCTGCGGAAGAAGCCGCGCAGGATGATGATCGTCAGCGGCAGCCCGAACGCGGCCTGGGTGAGGATCACCCCGAGCGGGTTGTCGAGCAGCCCGAGCGTGCGCAGCATCACGAAGATCGGCAGGATGGCCACCGCGAACGGGAACATCAGCCCCACGGTGAAGACGGTGAACAGCAGCTCCCGGCCCCGGAAGGCGAAGCGGGCGAACACGTAGGCCGCCATCGCCGACAGCAGCACCACGATCACCGTGGTCGCCACCGCGATGAACGTGCTGTTCCAGAGCTGCCGCCAGAACGAGCCCGAGCCGAGCACCTGGGTGTAGTTCTCCGTCACCCACGGGTCGGGCAGGCCGAACGGGTTGGTGGAGAGCTGGTCGGTGCTCTTGAAGCCGCCGAGCAGCGCGTACACGATCGGCACGAGGATGAACGCGCCCACGATCCAGGCGATCGCGTGCAGGGGAAGGGTGGTGCGTCTCACCGGTGGTCTCCCATCGACGTCGTCGCGCCCTCCAGGTCGCGGCGCATCACGAACCGCTGGTAGACCAGCGCGAAGACGAGGCTCAGCCCGAACATGACGACGCTGATCGCGCTGGCGTAGCCCACCTGGTTGCGGCCGAAGCCGAACTCCATCATGGTGACCGCCATGGTCTCCGAGGCGTGCGACGGGCCGCCCTCGGTGAGGATCCACACCAGGTCGAAGAGCTGGATCGTGTAGATGACGGACAGGAACACGCTGATCCTGATCGTCGGGCCGAGCAGCGGCAGCGTGACGTGGCGGAACACCCTCCACGGCGTGGCCCCGTCGATCTGCGCGGCCTCGATCAGCTCCTGCGGGATGTTCTGCCGCCCCGCCAGATAGATCATCATGTGGAACCCGAAGTACTTCCAGGTCATGACGAGGAACACCGACGGCAGCACGGTCCCCGTGTCGGCCAGCCACTCCGACTCCAGCCCGAACACGCCGAGGATCTGGTTGGCCAGCCCCGCGTCCGGTGACAGGAGCAGCGAGAACAGCACCCCGGTGATGACCTCCGACAGCACGTACGGCGCGAAGAACACCAGCCGGTAGACGGCCCGGCCGCGCACCCGCTGGTGCAGCAGCATGGCGATGGCGAGCGAGAACGGAAGCTGCACGCCCAGCGACAGCAGGACGATCACGGCCAGGTGCCAGACGTCCTGCCGGAAGACCTCGGTGCCGAAGAGCCGGGTGAAGTTGTCCAGGCCGACGAAGTTCGTCGGCAGGCCGCCGAAGCCGTTCCACTTGAACGCGCTGGCGTACAGCGCGACCGCGATCGGCGCGACGACCAGCAGCAGGAACAGCACCAGGGCCGGCAGCACGAACAGCGTGATGGTCAGCCAGGGCCGGCGCCTGCGCCGCGGCGGCCGGTCGCGGGCCGCGAGCGCGGGCGCCTGCGGCCCCCGGGTGAGCGTCGTCATTCGCTCTTGGCCACTTCCGTGACGGCGTCGGCGACCTGCTGCGGCGTCTTGGTGCCCGCGATGAGCTGGGCGACGCTGTCGTTCACCTCCGCGCCCACCGCGGGCGGGTACGCCTGGTCCAGGTAGAGCTGGAAGCCGGTCGCCTTCGCCAGGGACTCCGCGACGACCTTGAGGTTGGGGTCCTTGACGGCGCTCTCCTCGCCCTGGAGCACGGGCAGCACGCCGCCCTTCTCGACGGCCCTGCTGTGGTTGGCCATCTCGTCGAAGAACTTGACGAACTCCACCGCCTCCGGCGGCGCGTCCGCGCCCACGGCCAGGCCGCCGCCACCGCCGAACGCGTCGGTGATCGCGCCCTTGCCGCCGTCGACCGCCGGGAAGGGGAAGAAGCCGAGGTCGTCGCCGAGGCCCTTGCCCGACGACTTCTGCACGGCCGGCGCCCACTGGCCCATCAGCTCCATGGCGGCCTTGCCGTTGGAGACGCTCGCGGACTGCCCGTCGGGGGTGGAGTAGCCGGCGCCGAGGAAGCCCTTCTGGAACGGCTGGAGGTCGGCCAGCGCCTTGAGCTGCTGCCCGGCGGCCACGAAGTCGGGGGTGCTGAAGTTCTTGTCGGTCGCGGCCTGCTGGAGCGCCGGCACGCCGCCGATGCGCATGGCCAGGTAGGCCCAGTAGTAGTGGCCCGGCCACTTCTCCTTGCCGGCCAGCGCGATCGGGGTGGTGCCGGCCGCCTTGAGCTTCTTGACGTCGTCGAGGAACTCGGCCCAGGTGGCGGGCGGCTGCTGGATGCCGGCCTTGGCGAAGAGCTTCTTGTTGTACCAGAAGCCGACCATGCCGATGTCGGTCGGCAGGCCGTAGGTCTTGCCGTCGAACTGGTAGGCGGCCAGCGACGCCTTGGTGAAGCCGCCGAGGATCGGGGCGACGTCGGCGGAGAGGTCCTTGACCAGGTCCGCGTCGATCTGCTGCTTGAGGACCCCGCCGCCCCACGTGGCGAACACGTCGGGCGCCTTGCCGGACTGGGTGAGGGTCGTGATCTTCGACTTGTACGCCTCGTTCTCGAGGACGGTGGCCTTGATGGTGACGTTGGGGTGCTTGGCCTCGAACTCCTTGGCCCGTTCAGCCATGATCGTCTTCATCGGTTCGGTGGTCGACAGGTGCCACAGCTCCAGGGTCACCTTGGCCGGTGAGCCCGCCTGGCTCTGCTTCGGCTCGGCGGCGCCGCCTCCGCCGCCGCCGCATCCGGCGACGAGTACGGCCGTCGCGATCAGCAGGAAACCGCGTCCTCTCATAGGGGTTCTCTCCTCACGCCGAAAGTTTCGTGAAACCCCCCGATAATTTCGCTGACCGGAGCATAGGTAAACGGCCTGTTACGCGTCAATAGCAGCAACAGGAGCATCGCTCCGCCGAAAGTTTCGGTACACTGTGGACCTATGTCAGCGAAGAGGCGGGTGACGATCGCCCTGATAGCCGAGGAGGCCGGGGTCTCCATCCCCACGGTCTCCAAGGTCATCAACGGCCGTCCCGAGGTCGCGCCCGCGACCCGCTCCCGCGTCGAGCGGCTGCTCCAGCAGCACGGCTACCAGCGCCGCGCCAGCACCGGCGACACCCCCGCCGGGCTCGTGGACCTCGTCTTCGCCGAGATCGAGTCGCCGTGGGCCATGGAGATCGTCCGGGGCGCCGAGAGCGCCGCCCACGAGGCCGGGGCCAGCGTCGTCATCTCCGTCCTGCACACCCACGCCGGGCCCGGCCGCGACTGGATGGAGCGCCTGGCCGGCCGCCGCACCGACGGCGTCGTCATCGTCGCCTCCCGCCTGTCGGCCGGGGTCCAGGACCAGCTGCGCGCCCGCTCGCTGCCGTTCGTGGTCGTCGATCCCGAGGGGGAGCCGGCGCCCGGCGTCGTCTCGGTCGGCGCCACCAACTGGAACGGCGGCTTGGCCGCCACCCGGCACCTCGTCGAGCTCGGCCACCGCCGCATCGCGATGATCAGCGGCCCCGCCGACATGCTGTGCAGCCAGGCCCGCATCGACGGCTACCGCGCCGCCCTGGAGACCGCCAGCATGCCGGTCGCTCCCGAGCTGATCCGGCGCGGCACCTTCCTCGTCGACTCCGGCCACGACAACGGCCACGCCCTGCTGTCGCTGGACGACCCGCCCACGGCCATCTTCGCGGGCAGCGACCTGCAGGCGTTCGGCGTGTTCGAGGCCGCCCGGCAGCGCGGCCTGCGGGTGCCGGAGGACCTCAGCGTGGTCGGCTTCGACGACCTGCCGCTCGCCCGCTCGGCCTGGCCGCCGCTGACCACCGTGCGCCAGCCGTTGCAGGAGATGGCCGCGCTGGCGACGCGCACGGTGCTCGCGATGGGACGGGGCGAGCAGCCGGAGACGCGGCGCGTGGAGCTGGCCACCGAGCTGGTCGTCCGCGAGAGCACCGCGCCGCTGCGCCCCTGACCGTCTCGGGCGCGCCGCGCGAGCGTGGCGCGTACGCCGGTTTCCCGATCAGGCTCCCGGGCAGCCGGTACGGCATGCTGCGACATCTCGTGAACGGAGCCGTCGGCGGAGCCCTCGCGACGGCGGCGATGAGCACGGTCATGGTGGCCGGCCAGCGCGCCGGCCTGATGAGGGACCAGCCGCCCAAGCGCATCGTCCGCGCGATCCTGCCCGGCCACCCGCGCAAGCCCAAGCCGGGGGAGGGCGTGCTGGGGACGGCCGCCCACTTCGCGTTCGGGATCGGGTCCGGCGCGCTGTTCGGCGTGCTGACCCGCGGCCGCGGCCGGGTGCCGCTCGGCGTCCTGTACGGCCTGGCGATCTGGTACGGCAGCTACGCCGGCTGGGTGCCCAAGCTCACGACCATGCCGCCGGCCCACCGCGACCGGCCCGGCCGCCAGGCCGTGATGGCGGCCGGCCATGTCGTCTACGGCCTGGCCCTGGCGAACGCCCTCACCCGCCTCGGCCGCCGCGCGGCCGAGGCGGCCTGACCGCGCCCGCGCCCGCGTCGGCGTCGGCGTCGGCGCCGGGCGCGTGACCGGACCCTCCGGGAGGCGAGGAGGGTAGGGTCGGCGCACGTGAGCACCGAGTTGGAGGAACTGGCCGCGCGGCTGCGGGCGTTCGCGCGGGCCCGCGACTGGGAGCAGTTCCACACCCCGAAGAACCTCGCGATGGCGCTGGCCGGCGAGGCGGGCGAGCTGGTGGCCGAGTTCCAGTGGCTCACCCCGGACGAGTCGGCGAGCCTCGACCCGGCCACGCTCGACCGGGTGCGCGGGGAGCTGGGCGACGTGACGGCCTACCTGGTGCGGCTGGCCGACGTCCTCGGGATCGACCTGGTGGAGGCGGCCCGGGCCAAGCTGGCGGAGAACGAGCGCCGCTACGACCCGGCCCTCTACCGAGGCTCGGCGAGGAAGGCGCCCAAGCTGCCCCCGGATCGACGGGGAGACCGCTGAGCCGTACCAGAGGCTCACGGCCGCGCATAAGGTGACGGGCATGCGATTCGGCGTGCTCGGCCCGCTGGCCGTCTGGACCGACGCCGGGGAGAGCGTGGCGATCCCCGGCCTGAAGGTGCGTGCGCTCCTGGCCGACCTCCTCGTCAGCGAGGGACACGTCGTGTCCGCCGACCGGCTGGTGGACGACCTGTGGAGCGGCGAACCGCCGGGCAACCCGGCCGGCGCGCTCCAGGTGCGCGTCTCCCAGCTGCGCAGGGCGCTGGAGGACGCCGAGCCGGGCGGCAAGAACCTCGTCGTCTCCCGCGCCCCCGGCTACCTCCTCCAGGCCGGGCCCGGGGCCGTGGACGCCGCCCGCTTCACCGGCCTGGTGGCGCGCGCCGAGACGGCCGACGGCCCGCGCGCCACGGCCGCGCTGCTGTCGGAGGCGCTGGGGCTGTGGCGGGGGCCCGCGTTCGCCGACTTCGCCGACGAGGAGTTCACCAGGGCGGCGATCGTCCGCCTGGAGGAGCAGCGCCTCGCGGCGCTGGAGCGGCACGCCGAGGCGCGCCTGGAGCTGGGCGAGCACGGGCTGCTCGCGGGCGAGCTGGGCGACCTCGTCGCCCGCCACCCGCTGCGGGAGCGGCTGCGCGCCGTCCACATGCGCGCCCTGTACCGGGCGGGACGGCAGAGCGAGGCGCTGGCCAGCTACACCGAGCTGCGCGAGCGGCTGGCCGAGGAGCTCGGCCTCGACCCCGGCCCCGAGCTGGCGGAGCTGTACCAGGCGATCCTCGGCCAGGACCCCGCGCTCAGCGCCGCGGCCGAGCTGCCGCCCACCAACCTGCCCGCCCCCGTCAGCAGGCTGATCGGCCGCGACGACGCGGTCTCCGAGGTCGCCGCGCTGCTGGAGGGCGAGCGGCTGGTCACGCTGACCGGCAGCGGCGGCGTCGGCAAGACCCGGCTCGCGCTGGAGGTCGCCCACCGGCTGTCCGGCGCGTACGCCGACGGCGCCTGGCTGGTCGAGCTGGCCGCGCTCGACCGCGCCACGGGCTCGCCCGCCGAGGCCGTCATGGAGGTGCTCGGCATCCGCGAGGGCACGGAGGGGGCGGCGCCCGCGGCGCGGCTCGGCGAGGTGTTGCGCGCCCGTGAGCTGCTGCTCGTGCTGGACAACTGCGAGCACGTGGTCGAACGGGTGGCCGAGCTGGCCGAGGCGCTGCTGCGGGCCGTGCCGGGGATGCGGGTGCTGGCCACGAGCCGCGAGCCGCTGGCCCTGCCCGGCGAGGTGCTGTGGAGCGTGCCGCCGCTCGGCGTGCCCGACCTCACCGCCTTCGACGCCGTCCTCGGCGCCTCTCCCGCCGTCGCGCTGGACGCCGCGGAGCGGTCCGACGCCGTGCGCCTGTTCGTGGCCCGCGCCGCCGCCTCCGCGCGCGGCTTCACGCTCGACGCGGGCAACGCCGAGGCGGTGGTACGGCTCTGCCGCCGGCTCGACGGCATCCCGCTCGCGCTGGAGCTGGCCGCCACCCGCGTGCGGGCGCTCGGCGTGCGGGGCGTGGTGGCGCGGCTGGACGACCGGTTCCGGCTGCTCGCCGCCGGTCACCGCGGCGCGCCGGCCCGCCAGCAGACGCTGACCGCGGTCATCGACTGGAGCTGGAACCTGCTGACGCCGCCCGAGCGGGTGGTGCTGCGCCGCCTGGCCGTCCACGCCGACGGGTGCACGCTGGAGGCGGCCGAGGAGGTCTGCGCGGGCGGCGGCGGCGACGGCGACGGCCGGCTCGGCGAGCCGGCGGAGCTCGACGTCCTCGACCTGCTCGCCCGGCTGGTGGACCGGTCGCTGGTGGTGGTCGTGGAGGGCGCGGCGGGCGTGCGGTACCGGCTGCTGGAGTCGGTGTCCGAGTACTGCCTGGACCGGCTGGCCGAAGCCGGGGAGCTGGAGGAGGTGCGGCGCGCCCACGCCCGCCACCACCTGGCCCTGGCCGAGCGGGCGGAGCCCGCCCTGTACGGGCACGACCAGCGCGCGTGGCTGCAACGGCTCGACACCGAGGCGGCCAACCTGCGCGCGGCCCTGGAGACGGCGGCCCGCGGCCACGACGCGGACACCGCGATCCGCCTGGTCAACGCGCTGAGCTGGTACTGGTACCTGCGCGGCAGGCCCGGCGAGGCCCGGCGCTCGCTGGAGACGGCCCTCGCCCTGCGCGGGGAGGCTCCCGGCCGGGCGCGGGCCGCGGCCTGGCGGGCGGGGTTCGCGATGATGCTCGGCGACGAGGCCGCCTGGGACACCGCGGCCATCGCCGACCCCCGCGAGAGGGCGCGGGCCGAGCTCTTCCTCGGCATGGCGGTCTCCGACGTGCCGACGGCGCAGGAGCTGGTGGGCGCGGCGTTGACGACGTTCCGCGCGATCGGCGACGAATGGGGCATCGCCGCGGCCCTCAGCAAGCGGGCCCGCGACGCCTTCACCACCCGTGACATGGTCGCCCTCGAACGCGACAGCGAGGAGAGCGTCCGCCTCTTCGACAAGCTCGGCGACCGGTGGGGGCTGCTCCAGGCCACGGAGTGGCTGGCCGGCCTGGCCGCCGTGAAGGGCGACGCCGAGGGGGCCAGGCGGCTGTTCGAGGACGGGCTGCGGGTGGCCGAGGAGCTCGGGATGGGCAACGAGGCCGCCCGCCGTACGGCGTGGCTCGGCTGGAACGCGCTGCAGAGCGGCGACTACGAGCAGGCGATGGAGCTGTGCGACCGGGCGCTGCGGCTGTCGGTCGAGCAGGGCTTCCGCGAGGGCACGCTCATGGCCGAGATGGGCCTCGCCTTCGCCGCGCGCCGGGCCGGCCGGGACGAGGTGGCCGAGCGGCACCTGCTGCACCTGCTCGAAGGCGTGCCGCGCGACCCCGGCGCCGAGCCCGCGCTGCACCTGCCCACCACCCTGGTCGAGCTGGGACACCTGCGCGAACGCCTCGGCGACGCCGAGGAGGCCCGGGCGCTGCACCTGGAGGCGCTGACCGCGGCGCAGCGCGTCGGCGACCCGGCCAGCGTCGCGTTCGCCGTGGACGGGCTCGCCTCCGCCCTTGCCGCACTCGGCTCGCCCGAGCGGGCCGCGCGGCTGCTCGGGCTGGCCGCCGCCGTCCGCGAGGGCAACCGGCTGCCGGCGGGGCCGTCGCAGGCGGAGGAGATCGGGCGCGTCGTCGAGCGGGTGCGCGCGGCGCTGGGCGGGGCGGCGTTCGACGCGCTGTACGAGGAGGGCGGCCGGCTCAAGCCGGCCGACGCGCCCGGATTGTGAGTGGGCTGGGCCGTCATGCCTGGGCCGTCATGCCTGGGCCGTCATGCCTGGGCCGTCATGCCTGGGCCACGTGCTCGGCCAGCCGGTCGAAGAACTCGGTCCAGCCCGCCTTGGCCTGCCGGGCGTGCTCCTCGTCGGTGTTGACCCCGAACTGGTGGAAGCGCATCGCGGTCCCGCCGTCCGTCTCGGTCAGCTCCAGCGTGACCACCGAGGCCGGGCCGTCGCCCGGGTTGTCCGGGTCGCCGGTGGTGAAGACCAGCCGGCCGGGGCCGTCCACCTCGCGGTAGGTGCCGCCGAGCGGGGCCTCGAAGCCGCCCTCGCCGACCAGGACCACCTGCCACGCGCCGCCGGGCCGCACGTCGGCGACGATCCGCTCCACCGGGGCGGTGAACGAACGGGGCCCGAACCAGCGGGACAGGCGCCGCGGCTCGGTCCAGGCGGCGTAGACCTCCTCGCGGGGGGCGTCGAGGACCCGGGTGATCTCGAACTGCGCGGTCTGCGTCATCGTGGTGCCTTTCGTTCGTGGGGCTCGTCCGTCTTCTGACGTGTTCCACGATGCCGGGGCGCCCTTACGATCCCCTTCTGGTGCCCTTAAGATCGTCCGTCAGCTCGCCTCCACCATGGGGTCGGCGGCCAGATAGCCGGTGAGGTCGGGGTCGTGCGGCCGGGTCAGCACGTGCTCCACCCAGGCCCGCCGTTCGCAGTCGATGGCCAGCAACTGCCACACGCAGCCGACCGGCGCGTCGAGCGGCATCCGGCGCAGGTCGGTCGAGCCCAGCTCGGCCCGCCACAGCCGCTGGAACAGGATGTCGGAGCGCCACCAGCAGACGTTCGCCCACAGCGCGTCGGTGCCGCGGTCCACGATGACGAACGCCACCCCGCCCCCTTCGGGCAGGTCCTGCTCGGCCGCCTGCAGCGCGGCCTCCACCTCGAAGTCGTCGGGCAGCTCTCCTTCCGCGGTGATGCCGATGACCTTCACGCTCCACCCGGCCGTCATCGTCACGCCTAAGGACCGGGTCCGGCGCGGCCGGTAGGGGGATCTCAGTGGCTCCAGAGGGGTCATGGATCAGAAGGTAGTCCCGTACGGGGAGCGATCAGAAGACCGTTCGGCACTTACCTCCCGGGGACGCGCCGCGTGATCGAGACTGTGGACGGGATAGGCGCCTTTGGATAGCCTTTCCAGGGATTTTTCAGGCTTTTTCCGCGTTTTTCGGGGACTCAAAGGGGCCTATGAACGGGCTGGCTGACGAGGACTTGGCACTGCTCCTGCTGATCCGCTGCTTCGAGCGCAAGCTGCTCGCGCTCTTCGAGCAGGGGGAGCTCAACGGCACCACCCACACCTGCCTCGGGCAGGAGTACGTCCCCGTCTCGCTGCGCCCCCTGCTCCGCGACAGCGACTGGATCTTCAGCAACCACCGCGGCCACGGCCACTACCTGGCCCGCTTCGACGACCCCGAGGGGCTGCTGGCGGAGATCATGGGTCGCAAGGGAGCGGTTTGCGACGGGGTGGGCGGCAGCCAGCACCTGCGGCGCGGGCGCTACCTGTCCACCGGCGTACAGGGCCAGAGCATGCCCGTGGCCGCCGGGGTGGCGCTCCACCTCAGCCGGCACGAGCCCGGCGCCCTGGCCTGCGCGTACATCGGCGACGGCACCTGGGGCGAGGGGGCGGTGTACGAGGCGCTGAACCTGGCCGCGCTCTGGCGGCTGCCGCTCCTGGTCGTCGTCGAGCACAACGGCATCGCCCAGTCCACGCCCACGCCGGCGCAGATGGCCGGCACGGTCGCGGGACGGGCGGCGGCGTTCGGCGTCCGGCACCACGCGATCGACGCCCTGGACGTCACCGCGGTCAGGCGCGAGGTGGCGCCGCTGATCGAGACGGTGCGGACGGACCCCGGGCCGCTGGTGCTGGAGTTCCGCACGCACCGGCTCGGCCCGCACAGCAAGGGCGACGACGTCCGGCCGCCGGGCGTCCGGCCGGTCGACTGGTACGCCGCCTACCGGGCCGCGCACCCCGCCCAGTCGGCCCGGGTCGAGGCCGCGGCCCGCGACCGGGTGGAGCGCGTCGCCGCCGAGGTCGCCGCCCGGCCTCCCGCGGTGTGGGGTGGCGCATGAGGGTCGCCGAGAACCTCAACCGGGCCCTCCACGGCCTGCTCGGTGACGACCCGTCCGTGTACGTCCTCGGCGAGGACATCCTCGACCCGTACGGCGGCGCCTTCAAGATCACCAAAGGGCTGTCGGAGCGCTTCCCCGGCCGCGTGCTCGCGACGCCGCTGAGCGAGGGCGCCATCGCCGGAGCCGCCGCCGGACTGGCGCTGGCGGGGGAGAAGGCCGTCGTCGAGATCATGTTCGGCGACTTCGCGGCCCTCGCGTTCGACCAGATCGTGAACTTCGCCGCCAAGTCGGTCACCATGTACGGCCGGCGCGTCCCCATGCCGCTGGTCGTCCGCTGCCCCTCCGGCGGCCACCGCGGCTACGGCCCCACCCACAGCCAGACCCTGCAGAAGCACTTCCTCGGGGTGCCGGGGTTGTCGCTGTTCGAGGTGACGCCGTTCCACGACAACCGCGGCGTGCTCGACCGCATGCTCGCGCTCGGCGAGCCGTGTCTGCTGTTCGAGGACAAGGTCCTCTACACCCGCCCCATGTACGGGGAAGGGGCCGTGGACGAGTTGTTCACCTGGCGGCTCGTGGACGACGTCGCCGTGGTGGAGCTGGCCGGCGGCGGCGACCCGGACTACACGCTGATCGTCCCCGGCGGCCTCGCCCACCGGGCGGTGTCGGCCATGCGGACGCTGCTGCTGGAGCACGACCTGGCGGGCGCGCTGCTCGTGCCGTCACGGTTGCACCCGTTCGACCCGGCGGGGGTGCCCGGGCTCGTGCCGCTGCTGGCCCGTACCGGGCTCGTGTGCGTCGCGGAGGACGGCACGGCGGGCGGCACGTGGGGCGAGCACGTCGCGGCCGGCCTGCACACGCGCCTGTGGGGGACGCTGCGCCGCCCCGTCGCCCTGGTCAGCTCGGCCGCGAGCGTCATCCCGACGGCCGTCCACCTGGAGCGCGAGGTGCTGGTGCAGGACACGACGATCCGCTCGGCCGTACTGGAGGGCCTGCATGGGTGAGCTCCGCGTCCCGAAGCTCAACAACAACGACTCGGAGTACACGCTGCTGGAGTGGCTCGCCGCGGACGGCGCGCCGGTGCGGCGCGAGGAGCCGGTGGCGACGCTGGAGACGTCGAAGGCGGTGGAGGAGCTGACGGCGGAGCAGGACGGCACGCTCACGCACCTGCTGGCGCAGGGGGCCGTCTGCCGCCCGGGGGACCTGCTGGCGCGGATCACTTCCGGCGACGCGGAGCCCGCGGTGCCCTTCCCCGCCCCCACACTCGCGGAGAAGCCCGGAGGACCGATCATCACGGCCCCGGCCCAGGACCTCATCGACAGCCTCGGCCTGGACCCGGCCTTGGTACGCACCCTGGACGTGAAGGTGGTACGCCGCGCGGACGTGGAACGCCTGGCCGCGTCCGGCTCTTCAGCCTCGCAGGCGGCCCTCTCGGTCCACCAGAGGGCGGTGGGGCGGACCGTGACGCTCTCCCACCGGACCATCCCCGCCGCGTA
Organism: Nonomuraea rhodomycinica; assembly: GCF_013363995.1. Classification (GTDB taxonomy): domain Bacteria; phylum Actinomycetota; class Actinomycetes; order Streptosporangiales; family Streptosporangiaceae; genus Nonomuraea; species Nonomuraea rhodomycinica. The sequence continues at coordinate 791,822 of NZ_JABWGO010000002.1, forward strand.
CACCGCGATCAAGGTGGACGTCGGAGCGGCCCTGACCCTGACCCGCGACCTCACCAGACGCCTGCGCAAGCTGGTCGGCCTCCCGGACCTGCTCATCGCCGCGGTCGCGTCCCTGCACGACAAGCACCCGATGTTCTTCGCCGAACTCGTGGACGAGGCCACCGCCGCGGTCCCCGAGACGCCCGCGGTCGGCGTCACCATCGACCTGGGCACGGGCCTGTACGTCCCGGTCGTCCGCGGTCGCCCGGGGCTCGCGGAGATCGCCGAGACCATGACCGCCTTCCGCCGGCACGCCCAGCACGGCACGTTCAAGGAGGCCGACCTCCGGGGCGCGAACATCGCGGTCACCCTGCACCACGACCCGGACATCGTCCTGGCCATCCCGATCATCGCCCCCGGCCACGCCTGCGCCCTCGCCCTGGCCTCGCCGCAACCGGAGGGGGACCGTACGGTGGCGACGATCGGCCTCGCCTACGACCACCGCCTCAACAACGGCCGCGACGCGGTCCTCTTCCTCCAGGCACTGAAGGAGTCGCTGGAGTCACCTGAAGGGTTGTGAGAGGCGAAGGCGATCACCGGAGTGCAGGAGGTCGAGCACCGGCCGGCCCCACGGCGGCGACTCCTTCCGCACTGCCGCCCGCGGCGGGCAGGCCCTGCCCTCCCCGCTATCCGAATCGTCGGCGGTTCCGGCGCGGCCGACGATCGGCGACCGGCGTGGTGATGGTCACGGGAACCCCTGAGGGAGCCTGGGCGCCCGTGATACGTCTGAGTTCCGCCTCGCCCGAACGGACCTGGCTGGTCTGCGGGACGATACCGGCGTCGGCCATCAGGCGGGTCATGCCACGCCGCTGGTCGGGCAGGACGAGGGTGACGACGCTGCCGGACTCGCCGGCGCGGGCGGTACGGCCGCCGCGGTGCAGATAGTCCTTGTGGTCGCTTGGCGGGTCGACGTTGACGACGAGGTCGAGGTTGTCGACGTGGATGCCACGAGCCGCGACGTTGGTCGCCACCAACACCGTGACGTGGCCGGTCTTGAACTGGGCGAGGGTGCGGGTGCGCTGGGGTTGGGACTTGCCCCCGTGGAGCGCGCCGGCGCGTACGCCGCTGTTCAGCAGGTCTTCGGTGAGCCGATCCACGGCGTGCTTGGTGTCCAAGAACATGATCACCCGGCCGTCGCGAGCAGCGATCTCCATGGTGGTGGCCTGCTTGTCGGCGCCTTGGACGTGCAGCACGTGGTGCTCCATCGTGGTGACCGCGCCCGCCGAGGGGTCGACCGAATGGACCACGGGGTCGGTCAGGTAGCGGCGGACCAGCAGATCGACATTGCGGTCCAGAGTGGCGGAGAACAGCATCCGCTGGCCCCCGGGGCGCACCTGGTCGAGCAGGTAGGTGATCTGCGGCATGAAGCCCATGTCGGCCATCTGGTCGGCCTCGTCCAGTACGGTGATGGCGACCTGATCGAGGCGGCAGTCGCCGCGCTCGATGAGATCCCTCAGCCGTCCCGGGGTCGCGACGACGACCTCCGCACCAGCGCGCAGCGCATTGGCCTGCCGGCCGATCGACATGCCGCCGACGACGGTGGCCAGCCGCAGCTTCAGTGACCGAGCGTACGGGGTGAGCGCGTCGGTGACCTGTTGGGCCAGCTCCCGAGTGGGAACGAGGATCAGGGCCAGCGGCTGCCGCGATTCGGCACGCTGTCCGGAGGTGCGGACGAGCAGGGCCAGGCCGAAGGCGAGTGTCTTGCCTGACCCGGTGCGCCCCCGCCCGAGGACGTCCCGGCCGGCCAGGGAGTTCGGCAGCGTGGCCGCCTGGATCGGGAACGGTTCTTTCATACCCAGGCTGGTGAGCACCTTCATCAGCGCGGGCGGCATGTGCAGTTCAGAGAACGTCGCGGCTGCGGGCAGGGCCGGGGTGACCGTGACCGGCAGTGCGAATTCCCCCTGAAGCGCGGCGGGACGACGCCCGTGACCACCGGAACGGCTGGGGACGGCTGAACGGCCACGCGCCGGTGAGGCGAATTGGTCGCCCCTGGCAGAGCCGCCGGTGCGGGTGGGGGAGTAACGGTCGTGCTTGCGAGTTGCGTGGTTCATGCAGAACCTTCCTCGAAGCGGCACGTGTCAAGTGATTCCCGGCGCGATGAGCAGCACAAGAATGTCAAGAACGAGCCGAAGAAAGACGCGCCGAGCCGGCGGAGAACAGCCTGGCCTCGGGCGTCGAAATGGTCGGCATTCGCCGAAGAGAACAGGGGCGGCGATGCCGGTCAGAGAGCCCGGAGCGGACTTGTGTCCGAACCGGAGCCATCAGTGGTCCAGCCGGTGTGCGGCGGAAGAACGGACATGCTGCCCTTCGCGGCTTGTGAGACCGTCACAGCACGTCGGTTACCACCCGAGCGACGCGCTGGGACCCGCACCCTATGGCGCGGGCCCCAGTTGCGTGGTGTGTCAGTGTCAGGCGGAAACGATGTTCTCGGCCTGCGGGCCCTTCTGGCCCTGGGTGATGTCGAAGGCAACCTTCTGGCCCTCGCGCAGCTCGCGGTAGCCGCCGTTGGCGACGATGTTGGAGTAGTGCGCGAAGACGTCGGCGCCGCCGCCGTCCTGCTCGATGAAGCCGAAGCCCTTTTCCGCGTTGAACCACTTCACGGTGCCAGAAGCCATGTTGATCTCCTCTTGATAGGTGCAAAGCCGAAATCCGCATCGGACGAATCTCGCGTCGCCGAGATAGGCCCACACCCGGAGAAGACCGGTAAACAAAAAATGCACCTGAGGCTACATACCGTCAGGTGCACACAAGTTTTTATGGGTACCACAACTGCAACTGAATTCAACTTAGCACACGTTCTGCCCTGCTGTGCACGCCCTCTCGCCGAATCGCGCCTGAACATCCAGAGATGGGGAACGTGCCCCGGTTGAAGGGGGTCCATGGACTCGGTCTCGGCCGGGCGGTCAGCGCGGGCGACAGCCGCCGACCCGCGCTGCACGGCCGCCCACGTCTTGCGGTGCCTGCGGCTACGCGGACCAGGCCACCGCTGGTCCTCACCTCCCAGCGGCTGGCGTACGGCTCCCAAGGGCTTAGGGCGTGGCGTTCAAGAGTGGTAAGTCACCATCCGTGATCTTTGTATGACTTAATTGGATCTTGTTGCCGTTTCGGGTGGAAGTTGCGCTTCGTCCGTTTGAGCAACGCGCTCCGAGCCGCGCTAGTCAGAGACCTTGTCATCTGGCTCAGACGGGGTGGAGCTTCGTCCGGCGTCCCCTCGGGGATGCCCCACGTGGTTCGGAGTGTGACGGCGTATGCGCCGCTTGCTGCCTTGGGATCGTCGTGTCCGCATCCTGGTGATCACGATCTTGGCCGTGATGCTTCCCGGGCTGCTGGGGTTCGATCCGCAACCGGTGGTGGCGGCTGCCTCCGTGGCAGTGCCGCATGTAGCAGGAGGCTCGGCTGAGACGCCGAAGCAGTCATGGGGGACCGCCGCAGGCTTGCTGTCGCTGACGTCGGCGAATGCGACGCGCACAACTGCGGATCCAGGAACACCGAAGGGCAAGGCCAAGCCGCTGAAGAAGGCGTTGCCTCAGGAGGAACGTTCCGGACTGGTCCGGGCGCGGCGCACAGCGACGTCCCGACAAGCAACTCCCACCCCCAGTTCGACCGCGACGAAGGCGGGTGTGGCCTCCACTCAGTCCTGCGGGCCATGGGCTCCCTGCGATCCGCCCTGCGGTTCGTACTCACCGTGGCAGAAGGGCGTGTACGTGGCGTACGGCACCTACGTCGCGTCCGGCCAGAAGGTCTGGAAGGCCATCCAGAACATCCCGGCGAGCCTGAACACCTATCCCCCGTATGAACTACAGACCGGCTGGATGCTGATCGGCGACTGCCCCAAGCCGCCGCCCCCGACCGTGACGTCGATGTCTCCCGACAACGGCATGCAGGTGATGACGACGGAGCCGACGCTGCACGTCACTGCCACCACCTGGTACACGGGCACGATCGGCTACAAGTTCGAGATCTGCGAAACGCCGTCGATGTCGCGTTGCACCACGCATGACCCGTTTTGCTGCAACGAGTCCAGCACCTGGACGATCCCCGAGGGCACATTGGCGTGGGGCCGTCAGTACTGGTGGCGGGTTCAGGTCAGCGACGCGTCGACGATCGGGGGTCAGAGCGCCTACTCCGACATCTACACGCTGGTGGTGGGTGTCCGGCAGCCCACCATCACCTCACAGTTGTCGATACGAGGCGTCAATGGCCAGGAGTTCAACCAGCAGTCCGGCAACTACACCACCACCTTCACCGACCTGCAGGTCGCGACTGCCGGCCCGCCGCTGTCGGTGGTGCGGTCCTTCAACAGCATGGACCCGCGGCGTGACGGCGCCTTCGGCGCGGGCTGGGCGACCCGGTGGGACATGCGGATCGTCCCGGAGAACGTGGCGGGCCGCGAGGCCGCTCTGGTCACCTACCCGGACGGTCGCCAGGTCCGCTTTGCAAAGAAGGATGACGGCGGATACCAGCCGCCACCAGGCATGTACGCCACGCTCGCCAAGAACGCCGACGGCAGCTGGCGGTTGATGGACAAGTCCTCCACGTCTTACCTGTTCGACAGCGCCGGCCGGTTGCTGAAGATGACGGACAACCGCGGACGTGTCCAGGAACTCACGTACGGGACCGACGGCAAGCTCTCCAAGGCGACCGCGCCGGGGGGTCGTTCGCTCACCTTCGCCTGGACCGGTGCGCACATCACTGCGGTCTCGATCGACCCCGTGGACGGCAAGCCGCTGACCTGGTCCTACACCTACAACGGCGATGTGCTGGAGAAGGTGTGCGACCCCGCGGGCGGCTGCACCCTCTACGAGCACAGCCCCGGATCGCTGTATCGCAGCACGGTCCTGGATTCCGACCCGCTCGGCTACTGGAGGCTCGGGGAGAGCACGGGCTACCAGGGCAAGGATCTGGGCTGGGGCGCCGAGGACATCTACTATGACGACGACGTCACCCTGGGCAAGCCGGGAGCGCTGGCCGGCGCCGCTGACACGGCTGTGGACATCGCCGCCTCCACCAGCGCCAACATAACCCTGCCTGGCGGGTTCATGCCCAGGGTGGGCAAGTGGGCCTCGGCGGAGCTGTGGTTCAAGACCACCGGCACCGGCACGATCATGCGGGCACACGAGATCTTCGACAACGCTTCCAAGCCGATGCTGGAGATCACGTCGGCCGGCAAGCTGTCGGCGTCGTTCCACCAGACCACCACCCCGATCGTCACCAGCGCCACGGTCAAGGATGGCGCGTGGCATCACGTCGTGCTCGCTGCCGCCGGCGACGTGCAGACGCTGTACTTGGACGGACAGGTCGCCGGCACGCTCAACGGCCCCATCACCGGCACCAGCGATCTTGACTACCTGGATCTCGGCGGCGGAGGACTGGCGGCCTCACTGGACGAGGTGGCCCTCTACGACCGCCCCCTGTCGGCCGCCGAGGTGGCCCGCCACTACGCCGCCCGTCTCCAAGCGCCGCAGCTCCTCACCAAGATCACGCTCCCGTCGGGCCGGATCTGGGCCGTCAACACCTACGACCCCGCCACCGAGCGCATCAAGACCCACACCGACCAGCACGGCGGCACCTGGCAACTCGGGGAGCGCACCATCGACCGCGCCGCCGGCACCTCCACGGTCGTGGTCACCGACCCGAAGAACGAGAAGATCACCGCCGTCCACGACGCCTGGCGCGGCTACCGGCTGATGTCCAAGACCGACCAGCTGGGCAAGGTCACCAAGTACTCCTACGACACCGGCGGTTACCTGTACGAACGGGTCGACCCCAACAACAACACAACAACCTGGCAGAGCGACGAGCGCGGCAACACCCTCTCCACCGAGACCTGCCGCACCTTCGACAGCTGCCAGACCAGCTACACGGAGTACTACCTCAACAAGGACGACAAGTTCGACCTGCGCAACGACCGCGTCCTGAAGGTGCGTGACGCCCGCTCCAGCAGTTCCACCGACAACACGTACGCCACGACCTTCGAGTACAACCAGTACGGCGAGCAGACCAAGCAGATCACCCCGGCGACGCCCGACTTCCCCAACGGCCGCTCGGCCACGATCGCCTACACCGACGGCACCGAGCCCGCCGTACGCGGTGGCACGACTCCGGCCGGCCTGGTGAAGTCGCGCACCGACGCCCGGAACAACACGACGAGCTACCGCTACACGTCCGCGGGCGACCTCGCCGAGCAGACCATGCCCGAGGGCCTGGTCGTCTCCTCCGAGTTCGACGTCCTGGGACGTGTGACGAGCGAGACTGAGATCTCGAAGGCCCAGCCGGACGGCGCCAAGACGGCGTACACCTACGACCTGCTGGGGCGGATCGCCACCCAGACCAGCCCGGGGGTCAAGAACGAGGTCACCGGCGTCACCCACACCGCACAGACCACGTACGCGTACGACCCCGACAGCAACATCCTCTCGGAGACCGTCAAGGACCTGACCGGCGGCGACCAGGAGCAGGTCTTCGGCTACACCTACGACACCCACGGCCGCGAGGAGACCGCCACAGATCCCGAGGGCGGCGTCATCCGCACCTCCTGGGATGAGATCGGCGCGAAAGTCACGGTGACCGACGAGCTCGGCTCGATCTTCGGCTACACGTACACCAAGCGCGGCGAGCTGGCCTCGCGCACCCTGAAGAACTGGACCGGCAGTCCCGTCGCTCCGACCGCTCCCAAGGAGATCACGCTCGAGTCGTTCTCGTACGACGACGGCGGGCGGCTGGCGACGCGCAAGGACGCGATGGGGCGCACGACCTCCTACACCTACTACCGCGACGACCTCCTGTCGGAGACCACGGCCACCGAGGCCAAGCTGAACGGCTTGACCACCACCAGGAACGTGGTCCTCGAGAGGAACACGTACGACGCCGCAGGCAATGTCACTCAGCAGGTCGGCGGCGGTGGCAAGGTCCGCGTCGACTACGTCTACGACGCCGCAGGAAGGCTCACGTCGCAGACGCTCGACCCGGACGAGCTCGGCCGCAAGACGGGCTACACGTACGACGCCAACGGCAACATCATCGCCACCAAGCAGTCCGCGACCGGCACCACTCGAGTCGAGACGACCGAGTACGCCTACGACAAGGAGGACCGTCTCGTCCGCCAGACCGTCAAGAACGACGGCCAGGACGTGACGACCACCTGGAAGGTTGACGACCGCGGCCTGGTCGTGGAGGCGGTCGATCCTCGGGGCAACGCGTCGGGCGCCGACGCCGCAGCGTTCACCACAACGCTCCGCTACGACCTGAACAACCAGCTGATCGAGGTCAAGTCACCGCCGGTGAAGGTGGAGAAGGCCGGAGCCGCGCGGGACGACCGCGTCACCACGAAGTTCGGCTACGACGCCGTCGGTCGCCAGACGCACGCCGTCGATCCGGAGGGTCGCATCACCACGTCGGGCTACGACCGCGCCGGTCAGCTCACCTCGGTGACGGGCATGCCGTACACGCCGCCCGGCGGCACGGCGGTCACACCCAAGGTTCTCTACGAATACGACAAGGTGGGTCGTCTGACGAAGACGACGAACCCCCGCGGTCAGGTCACGACGATCGAGTACGACGCGCTCGACAACCCGGTCCGCGTCACGGACCCGCCCGCGGCGCAGGGGCAGCCCGCCGGCCAGTGGATCTCCCACTACGACCTCCTGGGCGAGGAACTGGCCGCCATCGACCCGACCGGCGCGCGCAGCGAGGCCACGTACGACGACCTCGGCCGGCGGATCACCAGCACGCTCGTGGAGCGCAAGCCGACCACCGCGGCGTACGTCACCAAGTACGAGTACAACGACGCAAGCGCCCTCACCAAGGTGACCCCGCCCAGCAACAAGTCCACCACCTACACGGTCAACGCCGCCTCCGAGGTCCGCACGGAGACGGACCCAGTCACCAACACGTCGACCTTCGACTACGACCTGGTCGGCCGTCCCGCCAAGGTCACGAACGCGCTGGGCAACGCCCTCATCGCGGACTACGACCTCGCCGGCCGCCTGACCGGCCTGAAGAACGTGGACAAGCAGGGCGCGACCGTCAAGACGCGCGGCTACGGCTACGACCTCGCGAGCAACCTCACCAAGATCACATCTGGCGAGGGGCATGTCACCAAGCGGACGTTCGACGCGACCAACCAGCTCACCGAACTCGTCGAGCCGGTCTCCGACACCGAGTCCATCGCCACCAGCTTCGGCTACGACGCCTCGGGGGCGCGGACCCGCCTGACCGACGGGCGCGGCAACGCCACCTGGACCGCGTACAACACGCTCGGGCTCATCGAGACCCTCACCGAGCCCTCCACCACAGCTCACCCCAACCTGGCGGACCGCACCTGGACCCACGTCTACGACGTCGCGGGCAACGAGACCGCGCTGATCCAGCCCGGAGGGGTGCGCCTGGACAGGGAGTTCGACCTGCTCGACCGGGTGACGAAGGTCAGCGGCTCGGGTGAGGGGCTGTACACCGACGACAAGACGTACGGCTACGACCTGGCCGACCGCGTCACCAAGATGAACGACCAGGTCCTCGAGTACAACGACCGCAGCCTGCTGACCAAGGTCTCCGGGCCGACGGGCCAGACGAGCGCGTTCGGCTACGACCCGATGGGCAACCCGACCCAGCGGATCGACGCCAGCGGCACCACGACCTACACCTGGGACGACGACAACCGCCTCAGGACTGTCACCGACCCGGTCAGCGGCCGCACCAACACGTATGACTACGACAAGGCGGACCGGCTCAGCACCGTCACGTCCACCAACCCGGTCAACACGCAGGTTTACACGTACGACGCGGTGGACCGCGTGGCCACCCACACGCTGAAGAACAGCACCGGCGGCCAGTTAGCAAAGATCACCTACGGTTGGGACAAGGACGACAACCTCACCTCCAAAATCACGGAGGGGACGGCCGGGCGCCGGCAACAACACCTACGGCTACGACCACGCCGGACGCCTCACCTCCTGGAAGGGCCCGGACGGCACGACCACGACCTACAAGTGGGACGCCTCCGGCAACCGCATCCAGGCCGGCGACAAGACCTACACCTACGATGAGCGCAATCGTCTGACGTCCGGCGACGGTACGGACTACACGTACACGCCGCGCGGCACGCTCGCCACGGAGACGAAGAACGGCACCACGAAGCATCTGACGTTCGACGCCTTCGACCGCCTCATCAACGACGGCGACGCGACGTACACCTATGACGCCTTCGACCGCATGGCCACCCGTCAGACGCGGACGACGCAGCAGCGCTTCGCCTACGCGGGCCTGTCCAACGACGTCGTGGCCATCACTGACCAGGCGGGCGCGGTCCAGTCGAAGTACGGCTGGGATCCGTTCGGCGGCTTGGTCAGTGTCAAGGAGGGAGCGAACGCGGCGCTCGGGGCCTTCACGGACATCCATGACGACCTGGTCGGGACGTTTTCTGGCACGGCTTTGTCGGGGTCGACTGCGTACAACCCGTACGGCGAGGTACTGGCGCAGACCGGGACCAAGTCGACGCTGGGTTACCAGGGAGAGTACACGGACCCCGACACCGGCAAGGTCAACATGCATGCCCGGTGGTACCAGCCGGGTACCGGCTCGTTCGCCTCGCGCGACACCTGGACGTTGCCGGCGGAGCCTTCCATCAAGGCGAATCGGTATACGTACGTTAGTGGAAGGCCTCTCAGCAACGTTGACCCGACCGGCCATAAGGACGACATGGGCGGTGGCGGCGGAGGCGGCAGAGGCACCGCCACTGCGAGCAGCTCATCTTCGATTGGTGGTCTCGGCAACGCCGCCCCAGCTATGGCGGGCGCCGCTGCTGCTGCTGCTGCTCGTGCCGCGGTGAATCGTGCTGTGGCTGCTGTGAAAGCTGCGTATATATCGGCCCGCCTTGCGCGAGAGGCGGCGACGGCGGCTCGCGTAGCTGCAGCAGCAGCGGCAGCGGCAGCCAAGGCATCCAGTCAAGGCAAGGGTGCAGTCAAGCCTGGAGGCAAGACGAGTACCACGTCAAGCTCTTACGGTGACGACAGGCGAGAACCAATGCAGCCGGTCAAGCCGAAGACGAAGGTGCGTGGAAAGCCGCAGGATCAGCGCCCGACAACTACCACTTCGACTCCTCACCAGCAGCCTCGCGGATGTTCAGTAGTTGGCAGCTGCGGCCAGCCGAAGTGTTCGTCCCCTGCATGTAGGAAGATTTCAACTACCCAGAATCCCGACGACAAGAAGAGGCGGAAGCCCACCAAGCAAAGCACCATCCACGGGCCTTGCAAGAGCCCGTGCACCCCTCCTCCCTGCCCTGAGTCGAGATGCGGGACCCCTGATAACTGCACCCCTGGCCAACCATGTGCGCACCCGGACCAGATCTTTATCAGTGGTGACGCGGTAGCGGAACTCTACGGAATCGATCCCAATGCCTATGAAGACCCCATCATCAACTGTGACGCTTCACGGTACGGGACAGGGACATGTGAAGACGGGGTAGCCGCTGTCGACCCTGAGGACACGGAGATCGAATTGGGCGACCCTCCGCAGCCCCCGATCTTCAGCTGCGGGACTGGCAACAGTTTCGTCGAAGGCACCAAGGTGCTCATGGCGGACGGGAGCGCCAAGCCGATCGAAAACGTCAAGATCGGCGACATGGTTCTCGCCACGGATCCATCGACAGGCAGTAGGAAGCCTCAATCGGTCACGGCCCTGATCGCTGGCCAAGGGATGAAGCGGCTGGTCGAGATCACCATAGATACAGACGGGAAGAAGGGTGATCGGACAGGCGAGATCGTCGCCACAGGCAACCATCCCTTCTGGATCCCCGCACTCAAAGTCTGGATCCCGGCCGGCCAGCTACAACCTGGCATGTGGTTGCAGACTGCAGCTGGCACGTACGTTCAGATCACAGCGATCGCTAGCCGGACCGCTGTTCGGCGGGTCCACAATCTGACGATTGACGCCGCGCACACCTACCATGTGGTAGCAGGCGACCAAGCCATCCTCGTTCACAACGACAATCCCGCAGATGGGGATGCCTGGCCAGGGATTGTGTGGAGGGCTTTGGCCCCTGGCGAGGACCCGGCTTTGGGGCTCACAGCTCGCGATCCCAGCGCAGTTGTCGACCCGCTATCGCATGTAGCTGGAAAGCGTAGAAGCCCCTGGATTTCCACCTCAAAGTTGCCGAGCGTGGCATTTGATAAATACAACCAGGGGCATGGGGTTGTTGCGATCGATCTTTCCAAGATTCCTGGAGCGATCGCTGATGTCTCCTCTGGGTTCCCTGGGAAGGGTAGAGTGGACGCCTACGCCAAAAAGGACCAGGAGGTTCTGATCCATGGCTACGTACCCTCCGATGCGATTGTGGGGTGTTGGGATTGAGGCATGACGATCCAGAGCTCCTTGAGGCGCTGGATCTAACCTGGGACGATGAGACGGGGTTCCTTGGCCGCTTGCGCGGCGGAGAGTTCGTTCAAGAGCTTGCTGACGCCTATATTGAGCTGCTGGGTGAAATCGATCCCGTCGAGGGTGAAGTTGTAAATTCGTCCTTCGTCAAACTCCTCTGGTTTATGCCAATCTTTATAGAATGGCAGATCGAAAGAGTAGTTGGGGCGGGAACTCCTCGCGAAGATGTAGAGCGAATCCTGGATCTCGCGACCACTCGAATCATGGACATCTTGGGGGTTCCGTGATTTTCAACTGACCAGACATCCAAGCAGTTGGTCGACAGTAAGTGGTGTGCCGAATATTGATTCGGCCGGATTATTTGAAGGTTGTCTCGGCTCGAGTTTATATTGGTGTCTTAAATATGAATTCGACACCCCTTGCGATGGTTTCACTTGGGGTGCCGAACCACGTTTGACGGCTACGGTGACGGCTACAGAGATCCTGATCGTTTTCTGAGGGCTACGTGTCAGGCTGGTCGCAGAGAGCGCCTGTCATGCGTTCGATGGCGTCGCGTTGGAGGCGGAGTCGGATGTGGGCGTAGACGTCGGCGGTGATGGCGATGTGGGTGTGGCCGAGCAGCTCCTTGATGACGATAGGGTCCACACCTTGATCAAGTAGGAGTGAGGCGCACGAATGTCTGAGGGCGTGGAAGCGGATCTTACGTAGCCCGGCTCCGCGGAGGAGTTTGTGGAAGTCGCGGTTGACGTTGCTGTGCTGGAGCGGGGTGCCGGTCTTGGTGGTGAAGACCAGGCCGGTGTCGGTCCAGTCTGGTCCTGCGGTGGCGCGGTCGGCGTCTTGCTGGGTGCGGTGGCAGGTCAGGGAGGTGATGCATTCGCGGGGTAGGGCGATGCGGCGTTCGGAGCTTGGGGTCTTGGTGGCGGTGGTGACTAGGCCGGTGCCGGGGACGTATTGCAGGGTCTGGCGGATGGCCAGGGTGCCGCCGGACAGGTCAAGGTCGGACCAGCGCAGGCCGAGTAGTTCGCCGCGTCGCATGCCGGTGCGTAGCGCGAGGTCGAACAGGGCGTGCAGGCGAAAGCCCTGGGCGGCGTCGAGGAAGGCGCGGGCTTCGGCCGGGTTGAGGGGTTCGATGCGTTTCTGCCGTCCGACGGGGACTTCGACGTTGCGGGCGACGTTGCGTGGGAGGTCGTCTTCCCGTACAGCTGCTCCAGGGCCGAGCGGAGCACGGCGTGGATGTACTGGATGGTCAGCGGGGACAGGATGCGTTGGCAGTACTGGCCGAGGGTGCAGCAGCGTGGATGGCGGCTCTCTTCGGGGGCGGTGGGGCCGCAGGCGGCGTCGGTGCCCTGGACGCAACAGCGGCAGGTGGCGCGGAGTTGGTCGAGCCACTGCCGGATGTCCTCGGCGGTCAGCTGGCTGAGTTTCTTCTTGAGCAGGTGGGCGGGGAAGTAGAGGCGGACGCATGCACGGTAGCGGGCCAGGGCGTTGGGGCGGACCTTATGTACGGCGACGTGAACGAGCCACGTGGTCAGGTAGTCGCCCAAGGCTGGATTTCGGGCCGGGACTGGCAGGTGCTGCCGGTGGTCGGCGATCTTCTTGGTGAGCTTGTCGGCGGCTTCGCGGCGGGTCCTGTCGTAGACGCGGATGCGTCGGGTCTGCCCGTTCGTGGCAGGGACGTCGGCGGCTCCTTCCCACGCCCGTCGGCGCGCTGGTAGAGGGTGCCCTCGCCGCTGGTGCGCCGTCGCGAGGTGCGAGGCTTTCCGTTGCGGTTCGGCTCTTCGGGAGTGGCTATCAAGGTCGTGGTCATGCTGCGGCCTCCTTGTCGGTGAGGTGGTTGATGTAGTCGTGCAGGGCGGACAGGGGGATGCGGTGCGAGCCGCTGATGAGCACGGAGACGAGCGCGCCCGCATGCAGGAGCTGATAGAGCTTGCTGCGAGAGATCGCGAGGGCTTCGGCGGCTTCGGAGGCAGTGAGAAGAAGCCGGGTCATGGGCGGCCTCTAGGGCCTGTTTTGTGGATCTCATGCGATCCATAGCAGCAGGCAAGCGATGGTGACAACTGCCTGGTAGTGAACGGCGAGCTTGTCGTAGCGGGTGGCGATGCCTCTGAACTGCTTGAGCCGGTTGAAACAGCGTTCGACGACGTTGCGACGCTTGTAGCGGACGGGGTCGAACGCGCAGCGCCGGTGTCCTCGGTGGGCTCGCCCGGCCAGTTGGTCGGCGCGTTCAGGGATGGTCGCGCTGATGCCCCGCCGGCGCAGATAGGTGCGGATGGCCCGGGAGCTGTAGCCCTTGTCAGCGATGACATGCTGCGGTCGGGTGCGAGGGCGGCCTGAGCCGAGCCGAGGCACGCGAACGGCTGCCATCACGCGGGTGAACTGGGTGCAGTCGTTGATGTTGCCGCTGGTGATGACGAAGGCGAGCGGCAGGCCGCGCCCGTCGGTGGCCAGGTGGAGTTTGGTGGTCAGTCCGCCGCGCGAGCGCCCGAGCGCCTGACCGCCTTGATCCCCAACGTGGTGGTTCGTCCCTGCCCGGTGCCCCCTTTGCGGGCGCCCGCGGCGTGCTGATGGGCCCGCACGATGGTCGAGTCGACGCACACCGCTGACCAGTCCACCGTTCCTGCCGCGTCGTCGTGAGCCTGGACGTGCTCCAGCAGCCGCTGCCACGTCCCATCGGCTGACCAGCGACGGAACCGCTGATAGATCGTCTGCCAAGGGCCATACCGGTCGGGGATGTCCCGCCAGTCGGCGCCGGTGCGGATCTTCCAGACGATGCCGTTGAGCACTTGGCGGTGATCCCGCCAGCGGCCACCTCGTCCTGGGTTGGCCGGCAGTAGCGGCGCGATACGTTCCCACGCGGCATCGGTTAACTCATGGCGACGAACCATGTACTCATCGAGCCACACCCGAGCTCGCCGCGCTGCCCGAATCGGCGAATCAGGAGGCTGGTCCCACCTCCTGATCCACAAAACACGGCCTAGGGGCGGCCCAGGGCCTCCAGGCCGATCAGGTCGTCCGGAAGGGCGTCCGGGGTCTCGTCGACCAGCTTCGGCAGCCGGGATCGGAGTGTCACCACCGCCAGCACCGCCATCGCCACCGCGAACAGCAGATACATCAACCCCACCCCCCGACCGGCCCCCGTCCCGATCACTGCCCCGAGAGTTCCCGCCAGCGGCCCGTCCGGGGCCATCAAGGGGTCGAAGACAGCCGCGCCGTACGGCGCCACCAGCCCGAAGCCCAGGGGCAAGGTGCTCCACGCGATCAGCGTGTTCAGCGCGAACACCCGCCCGTGAAAACGCTGCGGCACCTTCACCTGCACGATCGTCGCGTACACCCCGTTCAGCAGCGTCAGCCACAGCGACATGCCGAACGCCCCCACCCCGATCGTCACCAGGTCCGCTCGCAGCCCCGTCACCAGGCAGAACGCCGCCAGCGCCAGCGTGAACCACAGGACCGTCCGCATGCGTCCCCGCCGCGGCCCGCCCCAGGCCGTCATCGTCAGGCCGCCGAGGAAGACCCCCAGGCCCGACACGAACGAGATCCGCCCCACGTCCGCCAGCGTCCCGAACGACAGCACCAGCGGCGAGACGAGCAGGAACAGCGGCGACAGGAACACGTTCAGCACGGCGAAGAACAGCAGCATGCGCCGGAAGCCCGGGTCGCCCCACGAGTACCGGAAGCCGGCGACCATCTCCGCCAGCACCGGCTCCTTGCGCCGCCACGCCATCGCCGCCGGGAACCGCACCAGCAGCGTCACCCCGATCGCGAACGCGTAGCTCGCCACGTCCAGCGCCAGGATGCCCTCCAGCCCGATCGCCGCCATCAGGCCCGTGGCCGCGAGCGGCACCAGGAGCTGCGTCATGCCGCCGGCCATCTGCACCATGCCGTTGGCGTGGCCGAGGTAGCGCTTGGGGACGAGCTGGGGCACCGCCGAGCCGTACGCCAGCCGTTGGAAGGTGAGGGCCACGGACAGGACGCCGAGCAGGGGGTAGATGTGCCAGGTCTCAAGGCGGTCCGTCCACAGGAGCAGGCCCAATCCCAGCTGCGTGGTCAGGGCCGCCGCGTCGCCGTACAGCATGACGGTGCGGCGGTTCCCCCGGTCCACGACGGCGCCGGCGAGCGGGGCGACCAGCATCCCGGGCACCAGGCCGACGACCGCCAGCAGCGCGAACTGGGCGAGCGAGCCGGTCGTGAGGTAGATCCAGACGGGGATGGCGAACTCGGTCAGGGCGGCGCCGAGCATCGAGACGAGCTGGCCGCAAGCGACGGTGGCGAACCTCCCCATGCTGGGAGCGGGCGTCGTCGGCTCGCGGCGTGGTGCGCCGGTCCCTGATGAGTCATCCCTCGAGGTCGCGGCCAGGCGCCACGTCTCGCCGCCCGCCTCCCCGCCCTCCGCCAAGGCCCGGTGCGTACGGGTCACGATGGCCGCCAGCTCCCCGGCCCGGTACTTCAGGAAGAAGTGGCCCGCCTCGTCCAGCTCCACCACCCCGGCCACCGGGCTGAGGAAGTGCCACTCCCGGAAGCGCTCCTCGTGGAACTCCGTCGCCGGGTCGTGCTCCCCGGCCACGCTGATCACCGGCGCCCGCAGCCGCGTCACCGCGCCCTCGAACAACCCCGTGAAGTACTCCTCGGCCGCCTCGCTGTCGCGGCGCATGGTGCGGACGATGTGCCGGGCCTGGGCCGGGTCGAGGTCGCCCATGTCGAGGCCCATCGAGGTCAGCCAGTTGACGTAGCCGCGGTCGCCGCGCAGGAACTCGCGCCGGGCCAGCTTGGCCAGCAGCGCCGCGGGTCCCTTCGACGGCCGGGCGAACGGGAAGATCGCCCCGATGTAGACGGCTTCGAGCGGGCGTCCCTCGGCCTCCAGCCGCCGGGCGATCTCCACGGTCAGCGCCGAGCCCACCCCGCAGTGGCCGTACAGCGCGACCGGGCCGCGCACCTTCTCCATGATCTCCGCGACGCAGCGGGCCGCGACCTCCTCCAGCGGCAGCCGCTCCTCGTCCAGGCCGACATCGTGGCCGGGGATGGCCACCGACCACAGCGCGTACTCGCCGGGCAGCGCGTCCGCCAGCGGCTGGTAGACGACCGCCGCGCCCCCGCCGTACGGCACGCACACGTACGTGAGCACCGGGGGAGACGTGCGGCGGGGCGTCAGTTCGTGCAGCAGGCCGCGCGAGGCGGTGGCGGTGCCCTCCACGAGGGCGGCCAGGCCGCGGACCGTCGGGTGCTTGAACAGGTCGACCACGGCGATGGGCGTCGCCCCGGGCGGCAGCTCCCTGCGCAGCCTGGCGACCACCTTGATGGCCAGCAGCGAGTGGCCGCCCACGTCGAAGAAGTCGTCGTCGACCCCGAAGCCGTCGAGCTCCAGTACGTCGGCCCAGACGGCGGCGACCAGGCGCTCGGCCTCCGTCGAGGGCTCCGTCCGCGTTTGCGCCCACGAAGTGGATGCGGACGGGGCGGGGAGGCGGGCGCGGTCCACCTTGCCGTTCGCGGTCAGGGGGAGCGAGGGGAGGGGGATGAAACGGGCGGGGATCATGTACGCGGGCAGGGTCTCCGCGAGGTGGGCGCGCAGAGCCGCCGCCTCCGCATCCGAGGTTCGCGGCACCACGTACGCGACGAGCTGCGCCCCCGTCCCCGTCCCGGACGTCGCCACCACGCATTCCGCCACCGCCGGGTGGCGCGACAGGTGGGCCTCGATCTCGCCCAGCTCGATCCGGTACCCGCGGATCTTCACCTGCGCGTCCGCCCGCCCCAGGAACTCGATCGTCCCGTCCGGGCGGTAGCGGCCGAGGTCGCCCGTCCGGTAGAGGCGTTCGCCGGTGCGCGGGTGGGTGACGAAGGAGGCGGCCGTCCGCTCGGGGTCGCGCCAGTAGCCCGCCGCCACGCCCACGCCGCCGATGTGCAGCTCGCCGGGCACCCCCACCGGCACGTCGCACCGGCCGCGGTCGAGGATGTGGAAGCTCTGGTTGGCCAGCGGCGTGCCGTACGGGATGGACGTCCAGGAGGGGTCCACCTCGCCGACGGGGTACGCGATCGACCAGATGGAGCCCTCGGTGGCGCCGCCCAGGCTGACGATCTCGGCGTCGGGGGCCAGGGCGCGGATGCGGCCGGGGAGCGTGGTGGGGATCCAGTCGCCCGACATCATGACCAGCCGCAGCGAGGACAGGTCCGAGCCCTCGTGCTCGGCGTGGTCCACGAGGAGCTCCATGAGGGCGGGCACCGAGTTCCAGACGGTGACGCGGTGCTCCTCCACGAGGCGGGCCCAGGCGGCCGGGTCCTTGTCGCCGGAGGGCTCGCCCATGACGAGCGTGGCCCCGGCGGCCAGCGCGCCGTACACGTCGTACACCGACAGGTCGAAGCTGAGCGCCGACAGCGCGATGATCCGGTCGGACGGGCCGACGCGGAAGCGGTGGTTGATGTCGCGGACGGTGTTGAGCGCGGCGCGGTGCTCGATCATCACGCCCTTGGGCGCGCCGGTGGAGCCGGAGGTGAAGATGACGTACGCGAGGTCGTCCGGCCTCGCCGGGCACTCCACGGCGGAGACCGTGGAGGGCGCGGGGTGGACCGCCAGGCGGGTCACCCCCGGAGGCCACTCCAGCGACGACTCCAGCCGCGGCTGCGTGAGCGCCACCGCGCACTCCCCGCGTTCCAGCAGCTCGAAGCGGCGCCGGTCCGGCAGGTCGGCGTCCACCGGCAGGTACGCCGCCCCGGCCTTGCCGACGGCCAGCACCGCGACCACCTGCTCCCAGCCGCGCTCCATGACCACGGCGACCAGCTCGCCGCGCCGCACCCCGGCCGCGACCAGCTCGCCCGCCAGCGCCGAGGCGCGCCGGTCCAGCTCCTCGTACGTGATGCCGCCGCCCGGGTGGACCAGCGCGACATCGGAAGACGAGGCCCGCTCCTCGAAGGGCCGGTGCAGCAGGTCCGGCTCGCCCAGCGGCGTGAGCGTGTCGTTCCACCGCTCCCGCTCGGCCCGCTCGGCGGCGGTCAGCAGCTCCACCCGGTGGACGGGCGCCGCCGGGTCGGCCGCCACGCCCTCCAGCAGCGTGGCCAGGTGCCCGGCCATCCGCTCGATCCGCTCGGGCGCGAACAGCGCGGTGTTGTAGACGAACAGGAACGACCCCTCGCCCCACGTGTACAGCTCCAGGTCGAACCGGGTCGCCCACACCCCCAGGTCGAACCCCTCCACCACCGGCCCGTCCCCGGCCGTGGGCTCCGCGGAAGCGTAGTTCTGCATCGCGAACAGCACCTGGAACACCGGCGACCGCGACACCTCGCGCGGCACGTTCAGCTCCGCCACCAGCCGCTCGAACGGCAGCTCCTGGTGCGCGTACGCGCCGGTCGCGCTCTCGCGCACCCGGTCGAGCAGGTCCGTGAACGACGGCCCGCCGGACAGGTCGACCCGCATGGGCAGCATGTTGACGAAGCAGCCGACCAGGTTCTCCAGCTCGGGCAGCGACCGGCCCGCCACCGGCGAGCCCAGCACGACGTCCTCCTGACCGGCGTACCGGCCGAGCAGCGCGGCGAACGCCGCCAGCAGCACCATGTACGGCGTGCACCCGCGGTCGCGGCCGATCCCGGCGAGGCGGGCCGCCAGCTCGCGGTCCACGGTGAAGGAGTGGGCGGCGCCCCGGTAGGTCAGCTCGGGCGGGCGCGGCAGGTCGGCGGGCAGTTCGAGGGGTTGCAGCCCGGCCAGCCGCTCCCGCCAGTACGCCACGTCGGCTTCGGCGTCGGGGCGGTCGCGCTGCCAGGCGGCGAAGTCGCCGTAGGTGACCGGCAGCTCCGGCGCGGGCCGGCCCGCGCAGCGGCCCAGCACCTCGCGCAGCAGCACGTCGGCGGACCAGCCGTCGGCCGCGATGTGGTGGACGGCGACGGCCAGCACGTGGTCGCCGTCCGCCAGCCGGACGAGGAGGGCGCGGATCAGCGGGCCCGCCGCCAGGTCGAACGGCTCGGCCAGGAACGCGTCCACCCGCTCGCGCGCCTCCTCGGCCGAGGCCGCCGCGGCGGTCGTGAACGGCACGGAGGCCTCCGGCGCGATCACGACGAGCGGGCGGCCGTCGTCGCTCGCGGGGAAGCGGGCGCGCAGCGGCTGGTGCCGGGCCGCGGCCTCGTCGAAGGCCCTGGACAGCGCCGCCGCGTCCAGCGGGCCGCGCAGCCGCCGCACGAACGGGATCGTGTAGGCCACGTTGCCGGGCGCGTACTGCTCCATGAACCACAGCCGCTCCTGGGCGTACGAGAGCGGCGGCTCCTGGCCCTCGGGCAGCGGCGGGACGACGGGCGCGGCCGGGGCGCGGCGACGGCGCAGCCGCCGCGCGAGCAGCGCCCGCTGCGCCTCCGTGAGCTGCGCGGACGGCGAGGTCAGTTCGGTCACGACAGGTCCTCCGCGTCCAGCAGGGCGCGCGCCTGCTCGTCGGACAGCCCGGCCACCTCCGCGACCAGCGCCTCCTCGACGGCGAGCGCCAGTTCGGCGACGGTACGGCGGGCGAACAGCGTGCGGATCGGCAGATCGACCCCCGCGAGGGCGCGCAGCCGGGCAGCCACCTTGACCGCCAGCAGGGAGTGCCCGCCCAGCGCGAAGAAGTCGTCGAACGCCCCCACCTTGTCCGCGCCCAGCACCTCGGCCCAGACGTCGGCCACCAGCTCCTCGGCGTCGGTGCGCGGCGGCGTCCGGTCCGTGCCCTCCGGACGGCCCGGGGCGGGCAGCGCGGCCCGGTCGAGCTTGCCGTTGGGGGTGAGCGGCAGCGCGTCGAGCACCACCCAGTGGGCGGGCACCATGTACGGCGGCAGCGTCCGCGCGGCGTGCTCGGCCAGCCGGCCCGCCTCCCCGACGACCGCTCCCGCACCGGCGACGCCCGCCTCGCCGACGACGGCCGCCTCGCCGACCACGTACGCGACCAGCTCGCCGTCCCGGGCGACCACGGCGGCGCGGCGCACGCCGGGACACCCGAGCAGGCAGTGCTCGACCTCGCCCGGCTCCACGCGGAACCCCCGGATCTTCACCTGCTCGTCAAGCCGCCCGAGGAACTCCAGCAGGCCGTCGGGCCGCAGTCGGACCAGGTCCCCGGTGCGGAACCAGCGCGTGCCGGCGACGTCCGCGAACCGCTCGGCGGTCAGGTCGGGACGGCCCAGGTAGCCGCGTGCCACTCCCGCGCCGCCGACGTGCAGCTCGCCGGGAGCCCCCGGCGGCACCGCCTGGCCGTGCCGGTCCAGGAGCCGGACCGCGACGCCGGCGACGGGCCGCCCGATGGGCGGACGCGGTTCATCCTCCGTCAGGTCGGCGGCCGTGGCGATGATCGTCGTCTCGGTCGGCCCGTACGTGTTGACCAGCCGCACCCGGTCGCCGAACCGCTCCCGCCATCGCGCCACCGCCCACCCCTCGACCTGCTCGCCGCCGAGGATCACCAGCCGCAGCGCAGCGGGCCAGGCCACGTCGTCGAGCACGTCCACGAGCTGGTGGAAGTACGCGGTGGGCAGGTCCAGGACGGTGACGCCGGGCCGTTCGGCGAGCAGGTCGGGCAGGGTCCCGCCGTCGCCGGGCACCACCACGACCGTCGCCCCGGCCGCCAGCGCCGGGTAGAGCTCCTCGGCGTGCGTGTCGGACCCGAGCGGCGCGAGCTGCACCACCTGGTCGCCGGGCCGCAGCTCGTACGCCTCGCGCATCCACCGCACCCGCGCGGCCAGAGCGCCGTGCTCGACGGCCACGCCCTTGGGGACGCCGGTGGAGCCGGAGGTGTGCAGCACGTACGCCAGCCCGGGCTCCTCGCGCGGCGCGGGGACACCGGGCAGGACGGCCAGGGATCCCGTGACCGTGGCCCGGACGCCCGCCTCGGCGGCGACGCGGTCGAGCCGGGCGGGCGGATGGGCCGGATCGAGCGGCAGGTAGGCCGCCCCGGCGCGCCAGACGGCCAGCATCGCCACCACGGCCTCGACGGACCGCCCGAGCCGCAGCCCCACGATCCCGTCCCCGACACCATGCCCGGCCAGCTCGGCGGCGAGCGCCGCCACCCGCCGCCCCAGCTCGCCGTAGGTGACGCTCTCCTGGCCGCACACCACGGCCACCCGGTCCGGGTACGCCGACACGGCCCGCGCCACCATCTCCGGCACGCGGTCCCCGCCGAGAAGACCAGGCTCCTCGCCGAGAAGCTCAGGCTCCTCACTGCGGAGGTCAGGGCCGTGACCGGCGGCGGCCAGCAGCTCCTCGTCCTCTCCCGTCAGCACCGGCAGCCGCGACACCGGCACGCCGAGCCGCGCCGGATCCGCCACCGCCGCCAGCAGCACCGCGAACCGCTCCGCCAGCCGCCGCACCGTCTCCGCGTCGAACAGCCCCGCGTCGTACCCGAACGCCACCCGCAGCAGCCCCGGCGACCGCCACGCCTCCACCGTCAGGTCGAACTTGGCCTGCCGGTAGCCGTCGTCGAAGTACGACATCTCCAGGTCGCCGATCCGGTCCCGCTCGTCCCGGCCGCCCTGGTTCAGCGCGAGCATGGTCTGGAAGACCGGCTTGCGGGTCAGGTCCCGCTCGACGTCCAGCTCGGCCAGCAGCCGCTCGAACGGCACGTCCTGGTGGGCCATCGCCTCCAGCACGACACCCCGGGTCCGGTCCAGCAGCTCGGCGAGCGTCGGGTCGCCGGACAGGTCGCCGCGCAGCACCAGCGTGTTGCTGAGGTAGCCGACGACCCGCTCCAGCTCCACCCGGTCGCGCCCGGCCGTGGGCGTGCCGACGAGCACGTCGTCCTGCCCGGTGTGCCGGGACAGCAGGAGCTGGTAGGCGGCCAGCAGCACCATGAACAGCGTCGCCCGTTCCCGCCGGGCCACCGCCTCCAGCGCCCCGGCCAGCTCCTCGGGCAGCTCCAGCACGTGGTGGCCGCCCCGGGCCGGTCCCTCGGAGTGGGGGCGGTCGGTGCGCAGCTCCAGCGCCGGGGGCCCGGCCAGCCGCTCGCGCCAGTACGCCAGCGCGGCGGCGCCGTCCCGGTCGCGCTGCCAGCGGGCCACGTCGCCCTGCTGCACGGCCGGCGGCTCCGGCCGCGCCCCGGCGTAGAGGGCGGCGAGGTCGTCGAGGAACACGCCGATCGACCAGCCGTCGGCGACGATGTGGTGCATCACCACGCACAGCACGTGGTCGCCGTCCGCCAGGCGGATCAGCGTGACCCGCAGCGGCGGGGCCGCGCCGAGGTCGAACGGGGCGTTCGTGCGGGCGGCGACCAGCGCGCGGGCCTCGGCCTCGTCGCGGGCGTCCAGCTCCTCGACGGCGACGGGGGCGGGCCGCTCGACGACGGCCACGGGCCGCCCGTCCACCTCGGGGAAGCGGGTGCGCAGCGCCTCGTGCCGGGCGACGACCCCGCTCAGCGCCGTGCGCAGCCGCGCCCGGTCCAGCGGCCCGCGCAGCCTGCGGACGACGAACATGGTGTACGAGGCGTCGGCGGGGTCGAGGCGGTGCAGGAACCACAGGCGTTCCTGCGCGGGGGAGAGCGGCGGCAGCGTGCCGGCCGGGCGGGGGCGCACGGGGCGGGCGTGCTCGTCCGGCACGCTCTCCAGCAGCGCGGCCAGGCCCGCCACGGTCGGGTGCGCGAACAGCTCGCGCAGCGGCACGGGCGTCCCGGCCGCCTCCAGCCGGGCGACGACCCGGGTGGCGAGCAGCGAGTGCCCGCCGAGGGCGAAGAAGTCGTCGTCCACGCCCACCTCGGGCAGCCCGAGCACGGCGCCGAAGATCCTTGCCACCTGCCGCTCGCGGTCGGTGCGCGGCGCCCCGCCCCGGCCCGCCTCGGGGAGCCCGGGCTCGGGCAGGGCCAGCCGGTCCACCTTGCCGTTCGGGGTGAGGGGCAGCGCGGGGAGGGGGACGACGACGTTCGGCACCATGTACGCGGGCAGCCACGCGGCCAGGTGCCCGGCCAGCCCCTCGGGGACCGCGACGTCACCGGCTCCGACCGCGACGTCACCGGTCCCGACCGCGACGTCACCGGCTCCGACCGCGACGTACGCCACGAGGTCGTCGCCCCGCACGAGCACCGCCGCCCGGTCCACCGCCGGGTGCGACTCCAGCGCCGCCTCGACCTCGCCGGTCTCGATCCGGTGCCCGCGCAGCTTGACCTGGCCGTCCGCGCGGCCGAGGAACTCCAGCGTGCCGTCACCCAGCCGGCGGGCCCGGTCGCCGGTCAGGTACCGCCCGCCGGCGAACCGCTCGGCGGTCAGCTCGGGCCGCCCCAGGTAGCCGAGCGCGACGCCGGCGCCGCCGATGGCCAGCTCGCCCGGCACGCCGACGGGCGCGGGAGCGCCGGACGCGTCGAGGACGTGGACCGTGGTGTTGGCGATCGGCCGCCCGATGCTCACCCGCTCCGGCGCGGGCGGCACCTCCCAGGCCGTGGACCAGATCGTCGTCTCCGTCGGCCCGTACATGTTGAGCAGCCGCGCGACCCGCGCGCGCAGCCGCCGCGCCAGGGCGAGGGGCAGCGCCTCGCCGCCCGTCAGCGCCACCAGGCCCGCCGGGTCCAGCCCGGCCGACAGCAGCATGCTCCAGCCGGACGGCGTGGCCTGCACGTGGGTGACGCCCGACCCGGTGATCAGCCGGGCCAGCGCCGCGCCGTCGCGCGCCTCCTCGTCCCCGGCCAGCACCAGCCGCCCGCCGGTGACCAGCGGCAGGTACAGCTCCAGCCCCGCGATGTCGAACGACAGCGAGGTGCTGCCCAGCCAGACGTCCGAGGGGGACGAGCCGAGCAGGGCCTCCATCCCGGCCAGCAGGTTGACCAGCGCGCCGTGCGGCACCACCACGCCCTTGGGGCGGCCCGTCGAGCCGGAGGTGTAGAGCACGTACGCGGCCTCGCCGCCGAGCGTCGCGGGCCGTGGGGCGGGCGGCAGGTCGCCGAGCGTCAGCCGCGCGCCCGAGTCCTCCAGCATGTACGCGACCCGCTCGTCCGGCAGCCCCCGGTCGATGGGCAGGTAGGCGGCGCCCGACAGCATCACGCCGAGCAGCACGCCCGGCAGGCCGGCGGAGCGCGGCAGCCGGAGCGCGACCACCGAGCCGGGCCCCGCGCCCCGCGCCCACAGGTCCGCGGCGACCCGCCGGGCCCGCTCGGCGAGGTCCCGGTAGGTGACGCGCTCGCCCGCGCACTCGACGGCGACGGCGTCCGGCCGCCGCTCCGCCTGGCGCAGCACCAGGTCGGCGACGGTGCCCTCGGGCACGTCGAGGGCGGCGCCGGTCCAGGCCGCGGTGACCAGCTCCCGTTCGGCGGGCGGCAGCAGGTCCAGCTCGCCGATCCGCGCCTCCGGCCGGGCCGCGACCGACGTCAGCAGCGTGACGAACCGGGCCGCCATCCGCTCCATGGTGTCCGGCTCGAACAGCTCGGCGCTGTAGTGGAGGGCGCCGCGCAGCCCGCCGCCGCGGCCGTCGCCCGTGGGCCACAGCTCCATCCGCACGTCCACCATGGCCGGCGGGTCGCCGTGGGGGAACGGCGTGCTCTCCAGCCCGGCGAACGTCGCGGCCTCGCCGTACCCGGTGGCGGCGTTGTGCAGCGCCAGCATCGCCTGGAACAGCGGCGTGCGCGACAGGTCGCGCTCGATGTCGAGCGCGGACAGCACCCGCTCGATCGGCACGTCGCGGTGCGCCATCGCCTCCAGCACGACCGTCCGCGTACGGCGCAGCAGCTCGCCGAACGACGGATCGCCCGACAGGTCGCCCCGCAGCACCATCGTCGAGGCGAACAGCCCGACCATGGGCTCCAGCTCGGGGCGGTCGCGCCCGGCCGTCGGCGTTCCGACCACCACGTCGTCCTGCCCCGAATGCCGCGACAGCAGGACCTGGTAGGCGGCCAGCAGCACCATGAACAGCGTGCAGCGCTCGGCCCGCGCCAGCCGCGACAGCGCGCCGACCAGCTCGGGCGGCAGCTCGAACGGGGTCTCGCGCCCCCGGCTGCCGCGCCGGGCCGGGCGCGGACGGTCCGTGGGCAGCTCCAGCACGGGCGCGCCGGCCAGCCGGGCGGTCCAGTGCTCCAGGTCGGCGGAGGCGTCGGCGGCGCGCTGGGCGGCGGCGTGGTCGGCGTAGCGCACGGGAAGCGGGGGCAGCGCGGCCGGGACGCCGTCGCGGCGGGCCGCGTAGCAGGCGGCGAGGTCGTCCATCAGCACGTTCAGGGACCAGCCGTCGGCGATCACGTGGTGCAGCACCACGCCGAGCACGTGGTCGCCGTCGGCCAGCCGCGCCAGCGTCACCCGCAGCGGCGGGGCGGCGGCCAGCTCGAACGGCGCGGCGGCGCGCGCCGCGAACAGCCGCTCCGCCTCCCGCGGCCCGGACACCTCAACGCGCTCGACCGGCACCGGCCCCGGCGGGTCCACCACCGCGACCGGCAGCCCGTCCTGGTCGGGGAAGCGCGTGCGCAGCGACTCGTGCCGCGCCACCACGTCCGCGAACGCCGCCTCCAGCAGGTCAGCGTCGAGCGGCCCGCGCAGCCGCCGCACCACCGCCACCCGGTACGCGGGGTCGGCGGGGTCGAGCCGGTGCAGGAACCACAGCCGCTCCTGGCCCAGGGAGATCATGGGCGCAGCTCGCCGACCGCCGCCGCGACCCCCGCGATGGTCGGGTCGTCGAGGAACACGTCGAAGGGCACGTCCACGCCGAGCCGCTTGCGGATCCGGGCGCAGATCTGGGTGATGGTCAGCGAGTGGCCGCCCAGGTCGTACAGGTCCTCGTCGGGCGCAATGTCGTCCAGCCGGAGCACCTCCATCCAGATCGCCCGCACCTGGCCGACCAGCTCGTCGTCGGCGGCGGCCCTCGACGACGCCTCCGCGGGGACGGGCGACGGCGCGGTGACGACGGCGGCCTCCGGCAGGGGCAGGGCCGCGAGCCGGACGCCGGGGTCGGCGGCGACCGCCTCCAGCACCGCGCGCAGGTGCGCGGCCACCCGCCCGGCCTCCTCCCGGGACACGATCTCGGGGCTGTGGTGCAGCGTCACCCGGAGCCCGTCGTCGCCGTCCACGGCCTGGAAGTGCAGGGCGTTGCGCACCACGTGGTTGGACATCTTCCACTCCGCCGACACGCGCAGCCCGGGGAAGTCCTGGTCGGCCGCGCGCCGCCGGAAGCTGACCGAGGCCGGGGCCAGCGCCGGCCTGGGCCGGATGCCGCCCACGGCCCGCGCCACCGGCACCTCCCGGAAGGCGTTCAGCCGCCGCATCTCGGCCCGCAGCCGCAGCGCCAGGTCCCGGAACGCGAGGTCCGGCTCCGGTGAGGAGAACACGGGCAGCTCGGTGGCGAACAGCCCGATGTGGTCGCGGGTCTCGGGCGTCCGCGTCGACAGGGCGACGGCCACGGACACCTCGGCGTTGCCGTACCGGAAGAGCAGGGCGTGGACGGCGGCCAGGAACAGCTCGAAGCGCGAGACCCCGTCGAACGCGGCGGCGGCCATCTCCCGCGTCAGGTCGAACAGCACCGTCTCGCCGTGCCCGGCCACGCGCGGCGTGCGCGGCGCGCCCCCGACGACCACGGACGGCACCTCGCGCCAGCGCTCCCGCCAGTACGCCGCGGCCTCGGCCGGCACCTCGCCGCTCCCGCCGTACGGCAGGGGCAGCGGCGGCAGCGGCCCGCCCGTGTACGCGGCGGCCAGGTCCCGCACCAGCACGTCCTTGGACATGCCGTCGAAGACCAGGTGATGCGCTACGAACAGCAGCAGGTGCCGCCCCGTCGGCACGCCGGCCAGCGTGAAGCGGGCCAGCGGCCCCCGCTCCAGGTCGAACGGCCGCGCGACCTCCCGCGCGACGAACTCCTCCGGGTCGGGGACGGACGGCAGGAACTCGACCGGCGGCTTGGCCGCCGCGGGCACCAGGTGCAGCTCGCCGTCGCGCTCCTCGAACACGCACGACAGCACGGGGTGCCGCGCGACGACGGCCGCGCACGCGGCCAGCATGGCCTCGCGGTCCAGCGGGCCGTCGAACCACAGGGCGAACGGCATGTGGTACGCCGTGCCCGTGCCGTGCACCCTCTCGGTGATCCACATTCCGTGCTGCGCCTGCGACGCCAGGACCATGCCGTCTCCCCGTGTTCCGCTCGCCGTGTCCGTCATCGGCGCGTGGCCGCCCGCCCGTGCCCGTTCACTCGCGCGGCCGCTCCTCGGCCAGGCGGCGCAGCTCTCGTTTGACGACCTTGCCCGCCGCGTTCCTCGGCAGCGCGTCCAGGCACAGCAGCCGGGTCGGCAGCTCGTGCGCGGCGAGCCGCTCGCCGAGGAACGCCCGCACCTGCCGCAGCGCCAGGGGCTCGCGCGGGACCACCGCCGCCGCCACCGCCATGCCCATGACCGGGTGCGGCACCCCGAACACCGACGCCTCCGCCACCGCCGGGTGCTCGTGCAGCGCCGCCTCCACCTGGAGCGTCGAGACCTTGAACGCGCCCGACTTGATGACGTCGCTCTCCCGGTCCACCAGGTACAGGTAGCCGTCGGCGTCGAGGCGGCCCAGGTCGCCCATGCGCACCCAGCCGTCGCGGAAGGTGTCGCCGCGCTCGCCGTAGTAGGCGCGGGGGTGGGCCGCGGCCCGCATCCACACCTCGCCGGTCTCGCCCGGCGCCACCGGCTCGCCGTCCGCGGTCGCGATCTTCAGGCTGCTGCCCCCGGCGGCCCGGCCGAGCGCGCCCGGACGGTCGGGGTCGAAGACCATGATGGTCTGGGCGGGCGCCGCCTCGGTGGAGGTGTAGTAGTTGACGACCGTCGCCGACGGGAACGCCGCGGCCAGCCGGGCGGCCACCGGCGGCGGCAGCGCGGCGGCGGCCGAGCCCAGCAGCAGCACGCTCGACAGGTCGTGGCGCTCGTGCACGCGGGCGTTCAGCAGCTCGACGGCCATGGCCGGGACCACGAACACCGTCCCGGCGGCGCGCTCCTCGACGAGCGCGGCGAACCGGGCCGGGGTGAACAGGGGGAGCGTGACCACGGTGGGGGCGGCGGTCAGCGCGTGCAGCAGCATGACCTGGCCGGCGTTCGTGCCGATGGGGAAGGCGTGGACGAGGTGCCGTGAGTGGGCGAACGGGCGGCGCCTGGGGTGGACGGGCGGCGAGGTGAGGTTCGCGTGGGTGGCGGCGACGCCCTTGGGGGTGCCGGTGGTGCCGGAGGTGTAGAGGATCTGGGCCAGGTCGAGGGGGTCGAGCTCGACCGGCGGCGGCTCGGCGGGCCCGGTCAGCTCGCCGGCGGGTAACGCGCCCGGCACGGGCGGCGGGCCGGACCCGTGGACGGTCAGCGTGGCGCCGCAGTGCTCGATCATGGACCTCAGCTCGGGCTCCGCCTGCCGGTCCGACAACGGCACCGCCACGGCGCCCGCCTTGAGCACCGCCATCCAGCAGACCGCGTACATGATCCAGTCGCGGGCGCCGAAGGCCAGCGCCACCCGGTCACCCCGCCGCACCCCGCGGTCCAGCAGGGCGCGGGCGGTGGCGTCCGAGCGCTCGTCCCAGTCCCGGAGCGTCAACCGGCCGGACCCGGCGACGGCCAGGGCCTCGTGGCCGGGGTCGGCGGCGGCTCTCGCGCCGAGCAGTGAGGGGACCGGAACAGCCGACGGGACCACCCCCAGAAATATTTTCGGGCTGCCGCCAGACGGTAGAAAAAATGCACACAACCGTCAACCCCTCGTCCATCGGTGGTTGTGCGGACGATCTACGCCGTGGCACACTCGCCCCGAATCCGGGGAAACGGAGGTCCGAGCCACGTGCTGACCGACGGCGAACTACGTGAACGGCTGGCCGGCCTGGTCGCCGAGGCGACGGACGGCGAGGTGGAGGCGGCCGAGGTGCTGGCCGGCACCGCCCGGCTGGCCGACCTGGGCGTGACCTCGCTCGGCTTCCTGCGGCTGATCGACGCCGTGGAGACCGAGTTCGGGGTCGAGGTCGATCCGGGCGCGTTCGAGACCCTCGACGACCTGGTGCGTGACGTGCGGGCCCGGGAGCCTCGCTGAGCGGGCCGGAGCCCGTGGAGGCGCCGCTGACCTGGGGGCAGCAGGACATCTGGCGCGCCGTGGTCGCCGCCGCGCCGCAGGAGCGCTACCTCAACATCGCCCGCGTGTTCCCCGGCCCCCGGCGGCCCGTCACCGTGGAGCGGGCCAGGCGGGCGCTCGACGCGCTCGTGGCGCGGCACGAGTCGCTCCGCACCCGGCTCACCGGGCCGCGCGACGCGCCCCGTCAGCTCGTGTGGCCGGCCGCGCGGCCCCACGTGGAGGTCACCTCCGAGCCGGCCGGCCTGGTGCGCGACCGGCTGGCCGCCGAGCCGTTCCGCTACGCGGACGAGTGGCCGCTGCGGGTCGCGTTCGTGGTGGACGGGGAGCACGTCACGGACGTCGTGCTCGTGCTGTGCCACCTGGCCGCCGACGGGCACGCCGCCGACCTCGTCGTCCGCGACTTCCGGCTGCTGCTGATCCGCGACTCCCTGCCGCCCGTGACCGCCGCCACGCCCCGGGAGCTGGCCGGGTGGCAGCGCTCGGAGGAGGGGACGCGCGTCTCGGAACGGGCTGTCGCCTTCTGGCTGGAGGAGCACGCCCGGATGGACCCGGTGCCGGACGCCGCGCTCGTCCCCGGGGCGCCGCGGTTCCTGGAGGCGACCATGTCGTCCGCCGCGCTCGCCGCCGCGGCCCGGGCCGTGGCCGCGCGCCACCGGGTCAGCTCCTCGACCGTGCTGCTGGCCGCCGCCATGCGGCTCGCGGGCGGGCTGACCGGGCAGCGGCACTGCGGCATGCGGGTCATCGTCGGCAACCGCTTCGCCGCCGACCGGCGCGACGTGGTGTCCACGATCTCCCAGGAGGGCCTCGTGCTGCTCGACCTCGACGCGCCCTCGTTCGGCGACCTCGTGCGCCGGGGCTGGAGCGCCGCCATGCGGGCCTACCGGCAGGCGTGGTTCGACCCGTACGCCATGGAGGAGGCCGTCTCGGCCGCCGGGCCGGGGATCCGGTCGTTCGGCTGCTTCAACGACCAGCGGCTCGTCCAGCGCGACGAGCCCGGAACGGCGCCACCGGACGAGCGGACCCTGCGGGCGGCGGCGGAGCGGACCGAGGTCGCCTGGACCGACGCCATGGACCGCAACATCTGCGACTTCCGCCTGCACCTCGGCGGCGAGCCGGGACGCATGGAGGTGTCGCTGTACGCCGACACGGCCCTGCTCGGGCCGGCCGGCATCGAGCGCTACCTGCGCGAGCTGGAGACGCTCGTGGTCGACGCCGCCTGCGGCGAGCTCTAGCGGTCGCTCTCGTACGCCATCCACTGCGCGAGGTTGTGCAGCCCGTAGTCCAGCTCGACCGCCGGTCGCCAGCCGAGCTCCCGCCCGGCGCGCCCGGCGTCGATCGTCGGCGCCCGCTCCCCGCCGGGCGTCTCCTCGACCGGGACCGGCCGCACCGCGCCCGTCACCGCCTCGGCCAGCTCGCGCAGCCGCAGCCTGCCGGGGTTCGCGACGTTGAACACCCGCGCCCCCGGCCGCCGCGCCAGCACCGCCGCCACGGCCGCGGCGACGTCGCGCACGTGCACGAGCTGCGCGGTGCCGCCGTCCACGCGCAGCGCCCGGCTCAGCGACGAGCGCAGCACCAGCTCGGGCAGCGCGCCCCGCTGCGGCATCCCCGGCCCGTACGGCTCCGCGAGGCGCAGCACGCTCGCGCCGGGCACGGCGGCCTCCACCGCGAGGACCGCCGACCCCGGCTCGACAGGGCTGTCCTCGTCCACGGCCTCGGGACCCCGCCGGTAGACCGCGCACGAGCTGAGCAGCACCCCGTGCCGCGCCCCCGCCAGGGCCTCGCGCGCGAGCCGCAGCTCCTCCTCCGGATCGGCGTCCGGGTCCCAGCCGAGCGCGCACACGTGCACCACGGCAGCCGCCGAGGACGGCGCGGTCACCCGGTGCCCCCGGTCGGCGAGCAGCAGCGCCACCTGGTCGCGCACGAACGTGGCCGAGCCCGTCACCGCCACCGCCGGCCGCCCGCCGCGCCTCGGCCGCGCCGCCAGCCCCGCCGCCAGGCCGTCCCGCGCCACCTCGCGCAGCCGGTCCGACAGGCGGCCCAGCTCGCGCGAGCCGAGCGCGTGGCAGAGCCCGCCGGGCCCCATCGTGGCCAGCGCCCGGTCCAGCACCTCGGGGTCGCCGCGCGGCCCGTGGTGGACGACGCCCATCGTGTACGCGGCCAGCCAGAGCTGCCCGTGCTCGTCCGGCACGCGCAGCGCGTCCACGTCCACGCCCCGGCCGCGCAGGTAGTCCTCGCACAGGATGTCGCGCCAGCGGGCCGTGCCCGGCACCCGTACCGCGCACTGGGCCACGCCGCGCTTGAAGAACGGGATCACCGGCAGCGCCGGCACCGGCCCGCCCTCCTCCCGCCCGGCCTGCGGGTCGTCGGCGAAGAAGCACGGCGAGCGGCGCAGCCCCTGGAAGTCGTTGTCGACCAGGCTCGCCAGGTCCTCGTGCTCGGCCAGGCTCGGCACCGCGACGAGCACCGGCACCCCGGCCTGCCGCAGGTAGCGGCCCATGAGCACGTCGTCCGGCCAGGTGTCGCCCCGGCCGCGGGCCCACTCCACGTACCCGGCGGCCACGTCCCGGGGCAGCAGCAGCGCCGCCACCGGCGTGTACTCGCCCGCGCCCGGCACCCAGCGCGCCCCGGCCAGCGCGCCGAGCCGCACCGCCGCGCCGTTGCGCGAGTTCCAGAACGCGAACAGCGCCAGGGCGGCGCGCGGCATGGCGCGGGCGGCGCGCTCGGCCCGCTCGAAGAACGTGCCCGACAGGACCATGTCGTCGTGCAGCACCACGTGGTGGGTCGAGTCGGGCGGGACGCTCGACCAGGCGAGCAGCGACGTGCGGAACGCCGACGGCCGCCCGCCCGGGTCCGGGTCGGTGACCACGTCCAGCCGGTCGCCGGCCAGTTTCTCGGCGGCCTCCCGGTGGCGCGGGTGCGCCATCACCGCCCCGCTCAGCCTCACGCCGGCGGAGGTCACGTGCCCAGGCGGGTGCCGACCGGCAGCTCGCCCGCCTCCAGCAGCGCCAGCGCGTCCCGCCGCTCGCCGCCCTCCCACTGCGCCTCGCGCACGACGAGCAGCCGCGACCCGCAGGCCACGAGCACGCCCGCCGTCCCCGTGGACCAGACCGGCGCGAGCACCGTGCCCGGCGGCTCGTCCGCCCCGCCCCACTCGACCAGGTCGGCGCTGTGCACGTACAGCCTGCGCCCGTCCACGGAGGTGAAGGCGCCCGGGTACGGCGCGGCCAGGGCGCGCACGAAGTCGTAGACGTCGCCGGCCGGCCTCGACCAGTCGATCACCCCGTCGTCCGGCCGCCGCCGCTCCCACCACGACCCGCCGGGCGGCTGCGGCCTGGCCACGACCTGTCCCGACAGCAGCAGCGGCACGTACGTGGCGAGCAGCTCGATGTTGATCCGGGTGACCTTGCGGTAGACCTCGGTGACGTCGTCGCGGCGGCTCACCTCGAAGTCGCGCTGGGCGATCAGGTCGCCCTCGTCGGCGCCCTCGTTCAGGTAGAACAGGCTGACCGCGCTCGACGTCAGGCCTTTGATGATCGTCCACGGCAGCGGCGCCCGCCCCCGGCCCTCCGGCAGCCGCGTCGGGTGCAGCCCGATCGCGCCCAGCGGGCAGGCCGACAGCAGCGGGTCGCGGACGAGCTGCGACCACCCGGCGACCACGAGCAGGTCGATGCCCTTGCCCGTGACCAGCTCGTGGGCGCGGCCGTCGTTGATGTCGTCGGTCTCCAGCAGCGGGATGCCGTGCTTGTCCGCCGCTTCCTGAAGCGGCGCGTACCCGGACCGGTGGCTCAGCTTCGGCGGGTAGCCGATGAGCAGCGACGGGGCCGTGCCCTGCGCCGCCAGCACGTCCACGGCCGGAGCGGCGAACTCCATCCCCGTACAGAACGCGAACGTCTTCACAGGACCTCCCTCAGCCGCCTGACCTCGCCCGGCCCCGTCACAGGACCGTCCTCAGCACGCCGAACGCCTCCGCGCGCTCCACGCCGATCTCCGCGCCGCGCAGCGTGGCCAGCGCCGTCACCGACTCCTCGCTCCTGATGTGCGGGGAGGGCCGGTGCTGGCTCCGGTATCCGCGCAGCGCCTCCAGCTTGCGCTCCATGTACGCGCCGATGTCGCAGTACGCGGTGGAGCGGGGCATCGGCTCCGACGCCCACTGGATCTTCGACATCTCGTACAGGAAGACGTTGGGCACCAGCCACTTGCCGAACTGCTGCGCGATGGGCCGCGCCGCGGCGAACCCGGCGGCGAACACCGCGCGGTGGTCCTGGTCGTAGTCGGCGAAGCTGGGCAGGAGCAGCAGGTCCGGGCGCCGCTCGTTCAGCGCCCGCTCGAACAGGTCGACCAGCTCCCTGCGGGGCAGCGTGTCGAGCCGTTCGGTCAGGTCCCGGTCGCCGTAGGCGATCTCGTAGCTGAAGCCGAGCGTGGCCCGCACGTCCTCGATCTCGTCCAGGCGCTGCCGGTACGTGGTGGCCCCGTCGAGGCCGTAGTGCCGCATCCCGTCCACCGCGAGGAACAGGACGTGCACCTCGGCCCCGGCGTCGGCCTGGGCAGCCATCAGCCCGCCGCACCCGAGCACCTCGTCGTCGGCGTGCGGCGAGATCACCAGCACGCGCTCGAAGCGTCGCACGCCCCGGTCACCGCCGTCCGCATGGATGGCTAAAGCGGTGCATTCACTGCCCTTCGGTCCTCTCGTGCGCGGTAGTAGTCGGCCGTGCTCAGGATCAGCTCGTCGAGCGGCACCCGGGGCCGCCAGCCCAGGCCGGTGGCCGCACGCAGCGCCGGGATCTTGTGGAACGACTCCGCCTCCGCGTAGTGCGGGCCGTGCACGCTCCTCCCGTCCACCCGGACGATCGGCGACGGGCTGTCGAGCAGCGCCTTGACGCGTTCGGCCAGCTCCATGATGGTGACGGCGTTGGCCGGGTTGCCGACGTTGATGACGACGTCGTCCCCCTCCAGCGCCGCGTCCATGTAGCCGAGCAGGAAGCCGGTCAGGTCGCCGGCCGCGATGAACGCGCGCACCTGGTCGCCGCCCGCGAACACGGTGATCGGCCGCCCGGCCAGCGCCTGCTGCACGAACGTCGGCATGACGAAGCCGCCGGCCCGCGACTGGCGCGCCCCGGCGACGTTGAACGGCCTGATGACGATGCCGCGCAGCCCGTGCCGCCGGCTGTTGGCCACCATCGCCTCGGCCAGGGTCTTGGCGATGGCGTACTCGATGCGGGTGTTGTAGTGGGTCGGGACGACGATGTCGTCCTTCTCGTCGAGCACGCCGCTGCGGCCGTACACCTCGGCCGAGCTGAACACGCACAGCGGCACGCCCGCGCTCGCGCACGCCTCGATGACCGGGGCCGTGCTGCCGATGATGTCGTGGCCGAGCCGGCCCGACCTGGACAGGATGCTGGCGGGGCCGACGTAGGAGGCGGCGTGGATGACGCGGTCCACGCCCCGGAAGTCGCCGCCGCCGGCCAGGTAGTCCTCCACGCGCCGCCGGACGACCGTGCAGCGGGGGTTCGCGTCGTAGTCCTCGCCGTCGATGACCGCGCCGGCGTCGGAGTCGATGATCCGTACGGGGTGGCCCGCCTCCAGGTAGGCGTCCACCAGATGTGAGCCGATGAAACCGAGACCGCCCGTGACGACTACTTCGCCACTTGGAGCTCCCACGGGCCTGCCTTTCCCACGAAGCCGTGACTCGAGGAAACGGTCACTCCGGGTCATGGCACCCCGGGGCCACCTAGCGTCGGATTAAAACAGTTTTCGCCCTACTTGTCACCAGTGGCAGAAGTTTTCATCTTTTATCATCCTCTTGCGCCACATTACGGACGTGCTGCTCCGTGCGCGCGTAGATCAACGCCCGCGCGGAGATATCCCAGGGCATGGCGACGTCACGCGAACACCCCCTCACCGGCACCCACGGCGCGCTCGCGGCCCGCGAGTGGCCGCACGAGAGCCCCCGCTACCTGGCCGTCCTCGTCCACGGGTACGGCGAGCACCTCGGACGCTACGCATGGGTGGCCGGCACGCTCACCGGCGACGGCGCGGCGGTGTACGGGGTGGACCACCTGGGGCACGGCAGGTCGGAAGGCGACCGGGCGCTGGTGAGGGACTTCGAGGACGTGGTGACCGACGTCCACACCCTCCGCGAGCACGCCGTGCGGCGGCACCCGGGGGTGCCGGTCGTGATGATCGGCCACTCGATGGGCGGCATGATCGCCGCCCGCTACGCCCAGCGGCACGGCGAGGGCCTGACGGCGCTGGTGCTGTCGGGGCCGGTGCTGGGGGAGTGGGGACCGATCTCCGAGCTGCTCGCGTACGAGGAGCCGCCGGACGTGCCCATCGACCCGGCGACGCTCAGCCGCGACCCGGCCGTGGGGGCCGCCTACGCGGCCGACCCCCTGGTCTGGCACGGGCCGTTCAAGCGGCCCACGCTGGAGGCGTTCGCCACCACCCTGGCCACGATCACCAAGGCGGGCTCGCTCGGCGCGCTGCCCACGCTGTGGGTCCACGGCGAGGACGACCGGCTGGTGCCCCTGACCGGCACCCGCACGGGGATCGAGGCGATCAGGGGGACGGACCTCACCGAGCGCGTCTACCCGGGCGCCCGCCACGAGGTCTTCAACGAGACGAACCGGGAGGAGGTCCTGGCGGACGTGACCGCGTTCATCGACCGCGTCCTGCCGGCCTGAGGCCCCGCCGGGGGTCATCCCGCGCCCCCGGGTAGGGGCCGCCCCACCCGGGCACACCAGCCCGCCTCATCCCAAAGACGCAGGTCAGCGTCATGGGAGGCGTGCACACGTGGCCCATACTCTCGTCGGCGTATGGATCGCACGTGGCAACACGCAAGGCATAGGGGTAATCAGCATGGCCAGGGACTGGAAGCGCGTCAGCCGGCGGCGTCGACTGGGGACCGCGGTGATCGCGACGGGAGCGGTCATCGCCGCCGTGACGGCTCAGGCGGCCCTGGCCGACACGGCCGGCGGGAAGCGGAACCCCGTCCACGCGCTGGAGCAGGCGGCGCACCCGCTGCGCACGACCGAGCCCGGGAGGAGGACGGCCGACCTGCGAGCCCTGGGCGCGATGATCGGCGACGCCGGAGTGGTGGGCCTCGGTGAGGCCACCCACGGCTCCCACGAGTTCTTCACCATGAAGGAGCGGGTCTTCCGCTACCTCGTCGAGGAGAAGGGCTTCACCACCTTCGCTCTGGAGCTGAGCTGGTCCGCCGGACTCGTGATCGACGACTACCTCCAGACCGGCAGGGGGAACGCCCGCGAGATCGCGAAGGAGACGCTGGCCGGCTCGCCATGGGACCGCGAGGAGTTCGTGAGCCTCATCGAGTGGATGCGCGACCACAACCGCCGCCACCCCGGCCGCACCGTCCACTTCATGGGCGACGACCTCGGCGCCCCCACACTGAGTGACGCGTTCTTCGGCCGGGTGACCGGCTACGTGCGCGAGCACCACCCCGAGTCGCTCGCGCGGCTCAACGAGCTCTACGCCGGCTTGCGGCCGATCGACGACGTCTTCGCCTACCTGGGCAAGCCCCAAGCGGAACGCCTGCGGCTCGCCGACCAGGCGGAGCAGGCCCTGGAGCTGATCATCAGCCAGAAGGGCCCCGGCGGAGACGAGTTCGCCTGGGCCGAGCAGAACGCCCGATCCATCGCCCAGACCGCCAGATTCCTCACCATGGACGTCAAGGACCCGGACTCGGTGGCCACCGCCCAGCGCTTCCGTGACCAGGTGATGGCCCAGAACATCACCTGGTGGCAGCGGCGCACCGGCGACAAGATCCTGCTGTCGGCGCAGAACGACCACGTCGGCTACACGGCCGGCGAGCCCACGATGTATCCCAAGACGCAGGGATCGTTCCTGCGCGACACGCTGGGCCCGAAGTACCTCCCCATCGGCTTCACCTTCCACCAGGGCTCCTTCCTGTCGAAGGACGCCGCCCTCGGCGGCGACTGGAAGAAGTTCACCGTGGGAGCGGCCACGCCCGGCATGAACGAGTACACCCTCGACCAGGTCCGTCACGAGGACTACTACCTCGACGTCCGCGACGCCCCGGCGGCGGCGCGCGCCTGGCTCGACGTCGCCCGCCCCACGCGCAACATCGGCACGCAGTACCCCTACCCGCCGGCCGACCTCGCGCTCGCCCGCTCCTTCGACGTCCTCATCCATCTCCACGACGTCCGGGAGGCCGACAAGCTGACGCCGTGACGCCCGTCCGCGACCCCTTGTCCGCGACCCCTGTCCGCGACCCCTGTCCGCGACCCCTGTCCGCGACCCGTGTCCGCGACCCCTTGTCCGCGACCCCCGTCCGGGACCCCTGCCCGCGCCGCCCACGTGGCGGCGACAGGGGTCGCGGACGGGACGGACATGCCCCACGCCGGGGCGGAGGGGCGCGCCGGCCCATGGGGTCAGCGGACGGGCAGCCGCACCTGGCCGGTCCCGCGCGTCCTGGTCAGGTCGAATCGCCAGCAGCCCGCCTTCGGGAACATGAATCCCGTGCCCCACTCGTCGCCCGGCCGCTTCCACGTGGACCCGCCGTGCTGCTCGGGCCCGAACGTGCGGCGGGCCCGGGTGCCGTCGGGCAGCGTGGCCGTGACCGTCAGGGGGCCCTCACCGGTCATGCGCCACACGATCTTCACCTCGCGTCCGCGCTCGAACGGCACGGGTGCGAACAACAGCCCCCACACCTCCGCGCCCCGCCCCTCCCCGCGCACCTCCGGCAGCCCGCCGTCCGCGCTGACCCCCGACGCCCCCGGGCATCCCGCCGCCACGGCGGGACCGGCACTCGGCGGCGCTCCCGGGGTTCTCGCGCATCCGGCAGCCAGCATGAGCACCACCACAACGATCGATCTCACGACGCCTCCTCGTTCTCTCACGTCCCGTACACCGGAACGCCGCAGGAGGTTCCAACCGCGATTTATGATCGTAAAAGGAAATACAGGATCACACCCAGGGCAATGAGCCAGATAATTGCCCCTATCGCCCCGACGACCAGGCAGCCGGCCACCACGGTGCGCTTTCTTCCTCGGTCGCCCCATTCCTGGCGGCCGGAGTCCGGATTCATGGCAAGAGGTTACGCCACAACTATTTGCCGCCGTGCTGCCGATGCCGGTGATTTTCTTTCCGGAATTCCCGGCGGAGCGCACCGAATGCCTTTCGGGAAAAAGGTGGAGGGCGGCGGCCTCGCGGGGTGTGCGGTGCGCCGGTCCGAGAGGCGACTCGGACCGGCGTCAGGAGCATGCGCTCGCGCACGCTCACCGCTCACGCGTCACTGCTCGTACGACCCCAGGTCGTCGGTCTCGTTGACGATGTTCTCCCACCAGTACGGCTGCCAGCCGATCGCGGGATCCTTGCACACCTCGGAGGTGTAGGACCCGGACACCACCTCGTCGTTGACCGCGTACACCCAGGTGGACGAGGTGCGTGAGGACGAGCTGCACTCGTTCCCGATGCCGTCGTCCCTCTGCGCGGCGGCGGCCGGGCCCGCCGCCGCGCCGACCAGCACGGCGGCGAGGAGCAGCGGGCCGGCGGCGATGAGGCTTCTCATGGTTCCCCCTGTTACCACGAAGCGACAGTTCATGATCACTGTACGTAGCGGGCGGGAGTGGCGCCGAGAGCGCCACGCCGATTGTCCGGCTAATGTGGCAGTGAAGCTGACCGCCCGGTTTCGGGGTCAGTGCGGTGGCGACGACCGTTCTTCGTGGGGCCGTCGCCACCGCCCCGCGCCGAAACTGCCTGCCCGGGGCGGCTCCCGCGCAGCAAGGACCGCAGTCCGGCGGTGTCGACGACGTGGGCCATCCTCGGAAAGACGCCGGTCATCAGAGCGTGGTGGGTTGCCTGATCCGGGTCGGCGACGCAGTCGGACAGGACGTGGAGCCGGTAGTCGCGGTCGGCGGCGTCGGTGACGGTGGACAGCACGACGCCGCTGGTGGTGACCCCGGCGATGACCAGGGTCGTGACCCCGCGCTCCCGCAGCCGGCGGTCGAGGTCCGTGGTGGACAGCGCGCCGTAGCGGGTCTTGCGGACGGTGATGTCACCGGGCTCGGGGACGAGCCGATCGTGGAAGGCGGTGCCGGGCTCCTCGTGGTGCATCAGGCGCTGCCGGGCGACGAAGGAGAACGTCTTGTTGGCCGGCGGGATCGCCGCCCAGTCGGCCTCGGTGAAGCCCACCCGCACGTGGGCGATGACCGCACCGTGCGCCCGCATGCCGGCGATCGCGTCCGCCACCCGGGACAGCAGCGCTTCCGGCTCGGCGGACCCGGGGAGCGAGGCCAGGATCGCCGGCTGGTAGTCCATGACGAGCAGCGCGCTCGTCCGAGGGTCCAGCGTCGGGGTCGTGACGGTCATGTCTCTCCTTGGGTGAGGGGATGTCCAGCGGACGTGGCCGGCGGACGTGGGCCGGCGGACGTGGGCTGGCGAACGTGTCCGGCGGGGGTCGGTGGTCGTGCGCGACGGTGGCGCGGCGCCATCAAAACGGTGGCCGACCCGGGGAGTCCAACAGCCGACACGCCGACACGGCACAACCGGCAGTTGTCCACCGAGCTGGGCGCCCGCCCTGTTCACGGCGCCCCCGGCGATATTCGGTGTCGCACCGGTGCGGCGATGTGGGACCCTCTCAGGCGCACGTACGAAGGAGAGATTCATGCTGGTGCTGCCGGAGCCGCGAAACGCCGTCGAGGCCGTGGACGCCGAACGGACGCGGAAGATCCTGGACGGCCCCGGCGGCCCCTGGGGGCGCGAGCTCCCGTTGCACCTGACCGCGACGGCGCTCATCGTGCATCCGCCGACGCGACGGGTGTTGCTGCGCTGGCATGCCCGTCAGCACGCCTGGATCCTCGTGGGCGGGCACGCCGACCCCGGCGAGACCGACCCGCTGGCGATCGCGCTGCGCGAGGGCGCCGAGGAGACCGGACTGACCGACCTGGCGCCCTGGCCGGACTCGAGTCCCCTTCACCTGGTGATCGTCCCGGTGCCCGCCGCACCGCACGAACCCGCCCACGAGCACGCCGACCTGC
Organism: Nonomuraea rhodomycinica; assembly: GCF_013363995.1. Lineage (GTDB taxonomy): Bacteria > Actinomycetota > Actinomycetes > Streptosporangiales > Streptosporangiaceae > Nonomuraea > Nonomuraea rhodomycinica. Next base: position 832,195 of record NZ_JABWGO010000002.1, read on the forward strand.
GCTTCATGCTGGCCACCGGCTCACCCGACGCCGTACGGCCCGAGCGGGAGGACGCGCCGCTGCGCTGGCTCACCACCACCGAGGCCCGGGAGCTGACGACCGAGGCGAACGTCCGCGAGACCCTCGACCGCGCCGCCACGCTGCTCGACGCTCAGCACGCCGACAGCCGCCACACCTGATGTGACCAGCAGCGCCAGGGACCCCCGACCACCAAAGCCAGACAACCTGATCGCCCTGGCCCTCCTGCTTCCTGCGTTGGCCGCTCTGGCTCTGCCGGTCCCTGGATCGGTCGCTCTGGCTCTCGTGACTCCCGAGCCGACCGCCCCGCTCTCCTGGTTCCCAGCCGACCGCCTCAACCTCCTGGCTGCGAGTCGATCGCGTCCAACTGGTGCACGTAAGCACCGCTCAAGCGCGCCCGAACCCTCACGAGCCCCCCGCGAACCACTCCCACCCGTCGCGAGGACCACCCCAGCGCGCCCGACTCTCCCCAGCTCTCGCTCTCGCGAACGGCTGGCGGCCGTCGCGAGGGTCAGCCCAGCGGGCCCGACTCCCTAGGAATATTCGAAGAAGAACTCCCACGTGAGTACGCCCGAACCGCCAGATACGCTGGGGTCGTACTCGATGGACATCTCGACGGTGCCGTGCGAGAACTTCTTCGTCAGCCCCACCATCTGTAGTGAATCCGGTTCCTCGACGGGCTCCACATCCCGCCAGCCTTCGCGACGCATGACGGCCAGGGCGCCTCGAACGTGCTGGGCATCATCCGCCACCGTCACGACCACGCTGGCGCTCGGTACGGGAATCAAGTCAGGAAGCGGTTCGAACTCGCAGTTGTCCTCACGGTCGATCGCTGTGACCGAGCCCGCGGGGAACAACCGGGCCAGCAGCGGGGTCACTTCCTTCTGCAGCGCAGGATGCTGCTGCGCCACCTGAACCTTGCACGTGGCAAAATCCACCGCGGCGTATCCGTAGGTGGGGGCAAAGATCAGCACCGCGACCACCAAGACCACGGCCATCGCCGATACCGCGACCGCTTTCTTGATCGTCTGCACTGGCGTAGCATGCCACTCGCGCTCCGGCCGTGCCATGCAGTCAGATCAAATATCCGTCTCGGGCGCAGCTCAGTCATCGTGGCCCGCGGCGCACCACGCTGGTCGCCTTCGCTCCCAACAGCGGCGAGGGCAGCAGCCGCACCGCCCTGAGGCGCCGACCTCTGCTTCGTCGGCTCCATCACCGGTGCTCTGCTGAGGCCCACACAACAGGCCCTAGCTCCAGCGAACGGCACGCGGCCGTCGAGAGGGTCGGCCCAGCGCGTCCGACTCTCCCTAGCTCCAGCGAACGGCACGCGGCCGTCGAGAGGGTCGGCCCAGCGCGTCCGACTCTCCCTAGCTCCAGCGAACGGCACGCGGCCGTCGAGAGGGTCGGCCCAGCGCGTCCAACTCTCCCTAGCTCCAGCGAACGGCACGCGGCCGTCGAGAGGGTCGGCCCAGCGCGTCCAACTCTCCCTAGCTCCAGCGAACGGTTAGCTGCCGTCCAGCTCTCGCGAACGGTTAGCGGCCGTCGCGAGAGGTCGGTCCAGCGCGCCCAGCCCCTTACAAGCCCCGCGAGCCGCCGGCACTTCTTGCGGCTGTGAGCCAAGCGCGCTCATCGTTCCCCGCTTCCCAAGCGAGCGCGCCCGCCCTCCCCACGTTCCCGTCAGGCGCTCCGTCCCGTCAGGCGCTCCGTGACCCCGACGATTTCACCCGCCAAGTCCGCCGCGACGAATAGGCGGCGATGTCGCGCCGCCCCCGCCCTCCGAACTGCACGCCGCAAGCCCAGCCCGGCGGGGTCGTGTCACGAGGCCAGGGTTTCCAGGACCTGTTCGCCGTACTTCGCCAGCTTGTTCTCCCCGACCCCACTGACCTTGCCCAGCTCCGCCAGCGACGAGGGCGCCAGCGTGGCGATCTCGCGCAGCGTGGCGTCGTGGAAGATGACGTACGCCGGGACGCCCTGCTCCTTGGCCGTGGCGGCGCGCCAGGCGCGCAGGCGCTCGAAGACGGGCGCCGCCTCCGCCGGCAGCTCCACCGCCTGCCGTGAGGAACCGCCGCCGCCGGACGGCCGGGAGCGGGTGGGGCGCGGGGCGTCGCGGCGCAGGCGGACCTCGCGCTGCCCCCGCAGCACGTCGGCGCTCGCGTCGGTGAGCACGAGCGCGCCGTGGGCCGGTTCGACCGCCAGCAGCCCCTGCGCGAGGAGCTGGCGCACCACCCCGTGCCACTCGGTGTTGCCCAGCTCGGTGCCCACGCCGAACACCGTCAGCGCGTCGTGCCCGTGCTGCAGCACCTTGGCCGTCTTCTTGCCGAGCAGGATGTCGACGATCTGCCCCACCCCGAACTTCTGCCGCCGCTCCCGGGCCAGCCGCAACACCGTGGACAGCACCTTCTGAGCCGGGACCGTGGCGTCCCAGGACTCGGGTGGCGCCTGGCAGGTGTCGCAGTTGCCGCAGGGCTTGTCGAGCTCCTGGCCGAAGTAGTCGAGCAGCATGACGCGGCGGCAGCCGGCGGTCTCGCACAGGGCGAGCATCGCGTCGAGGTGGAGGACCTGGCGCCGCCGGTGCGCCTCGTCGCCCTCCAGGGCCAGCCGCCGGTGCTGTACGACGTCCTGCAGGCCGTAGGCCATCCAGGCGGTGGCGGGCAGGCCGTCGCGCCCGGCGCGGCCGGTCTCCTGGTAGTAGCCCTCGACCGACTTGGGCAGGTCGAGGTGGGCGACGAAGCGCACGTCGGGCTTGTCGATGCCCATGCCGAACGCGATCGTCGCCACCACGATGAGCCCGTCCTCGCGCAGGAACCGCGACTGGTGGGCGGCGCGGGTGGCCGCGTCGAGGCCCGCGTGGTAGGGCACGGCGGGGATGCCGTTGTCGGCGAGGAACTCGGCGATCTTCTCCACCGAGGAGCGCGACAGGCAGTAGACGATGCCCGCGTCGCCGGGATGCTCGGTGCGCAGGAACTCCAGCAGCTGCCGCTTCGGCTCGCTCTTGGCCGTGATGCGGTAGTGGATGTTGGGCCGGTCGAAGCCGGCCACGAAGTGCCTGGCCTGGTCGAGGCCCAGCCGGGAGGAGATCTCGGCGTGGGTGGCCGGCGTGGCGGTCGCGGTCAGCGCGATGCGCGGCACCTCCGGCCAGCGCTCGTGCAGGCCGGACAGCGCGAGGTAGTCGGGCCGGAAGTCGTGGCCCCACTGCGACACGCAGTGCGCCTCGTCGATCGCGAACAGCGAGATGTCGCCCCTGTCGAGCAGGCGCAGGGTGGAGTCGGCCCGCAGCCGCTCGGGCGCGAGATAGAGCAGGTCGAGCTCGCCGCCCACGAACGCCGCCTCGACCGCCTGCCGTTCGTCGATGCCCTGCGTCGAGTTGAGGAACCCCGCGCGGACGCCCAGCGCTCTCAGCGCGTCGACCTGGTCCTGCATGAGCGCGATCAGCGGCGAGATGACCACGCCGACGCCGGGCCGCACGAGCGCCGGGATCTGGTAGCACAGCGACTTGCCGCCACCGGTCGGCATGAGGACGAGCGCGTCGCCGCCCTGCACGACGTGCTCGATGATCTCCTGCTGGCCTTCCCGGAACGAGTCGTAGCCGAAGACCCGGTGCAGGACCTCGATGGGGGTATCCATGCGGCTACCTTATGTGATCGGGGGTGATCGCCGGCACGGATTCGCCCACGGCGATGAGGAATTCACGAGCCCCTGGGGCTCCAGCGCCCGCTTCGCCCGGATCGTTGGGTCACGCAGACGGCGAGCTGGGGGAGTGAGTGCCCGGGTCGAGCCAGGGCGGGCGGCTGGAACGGCGGTTCTTCCCGGCGGCCACCGGTTCGTCCCGACGCATGTCCTCCAGGCGGGTGGCCCTGGGAGGCCGGCCGCTTGCAGTCCGCCGGGGATGTCGTTGTTCGCATGGTCCAGGTCGGGGTGGTGCGCCGAGCGGGAGGCTGGGGCGGGCGGGAACGCGCGGCGAGGGGGAAGCAGTGCTGAGCGGGAACGCCCGCTGAGCGGGAACGCGCGCCGGTCGGGAGCCCGCACTGATCGCGACGCTGCGCGTAGCGTGGGGATCATGAGCGTGTCGTACGTGGTGACCGGCGGAGGGCGCGGGATCGGCAGGGCGGTCGTGGAGCGGCTGCTGGCCGGTCGGGGAGGCGGCGCGAAGGTCAGCGTGGTGGCCGTCGAGCACGACCCCACCGCCCTCGCCTGGGCGGGCGACGGGGTGGTCCCGGTCGTCGGCGACGCCTCCGACGAGGCCGTGGTTGAGCGGGCGGCCGACCTCGCCCAGGAGTCCGGCACGCTCGCCGGCTGGGTGAACAACGCCGCCGTCTTCCGCGACGCCTCCGTCCACACCTCCTCCACCGCCGAGATCCGGGCGCTGATCGCGGCCAACCTCGACCTCGCCGTCACCGGCTGCGCCGCCGCCGTGCGCCGATTCCTGGCCGCCGGTACGTCCGGCGCCATCGTGAACGTCACCTCGCACCAGGCCCGCCGGGCCGTCCCCGGCAGCCTGCCGTACTCCACGGCGAAGGCCGCCGTCGAGGGCCTGACCAGGGCGCTCGCGGTCGAGTACGGCAGGCGCGGCATCCGGGTCAACGCCGTCGCGCCGGGGTCGGTGGCGACGGAGAGGTACGAGGAGTTCCTGGCCGCGCTGGGCCCCGAGGGGGCGGCCGGTATCGAGGCGGAGATGGCGCGGCTGCACCCGCTCGGCAGGGTGGCGTCCGCCGCCGAGGTCGCCGCCGCCGTGGCGTACCTGCTGTCGGACGACGCCGCGTTCGTGAGCGGCGTGACGCTGCCCGTGGACGGCGGCCGGTCGGTGCTCGGGCTCGATCCCGAAGCCCGGGAATGAAAACCGTTGTCGTCAGGTTGAGGGGGGCATGAAGAAGAACCTGCACCCGTCGTACCGCCCCGTCGTCTTCCGTGACCCGAGCGCGGGGTTCGCCTTCCTCACCCGGTCCACCGTGACCAGCGCGAAGACCGTCGAGTGGGAGGACGGCCGCACGTACCCCGTCGTGGACGTGGACGTCTCCTCCGCCAGCCACCCCTTCTACACCGGCCGCGGGCGGATCGTGGACAGCGCGGGCCGCGTCGAGCGTTTCAGGCAGCGGTACGGCACGAACTGACCGAACGAATTACGGCGCCACTTCCGGCCTGAGCAGCCGCATGCCCCCATTACTTGTGGGTACAAAGCCTTCACCGGCGTGGGAGCATGGTGATCGCGATGGGTCTCTCTGGAAAGGAACGCCGCATCCTCGCGGAAATCGAGTACGCCCTGGCCTTGGAGGACCCGGACCTGGCCAGGCGCGTCGCGGCGATCAACAGCATCGAAGCAGGCGGCGAAGGCTACATACGGCCGTACGGGGAACGCGCGCGCGGCTGGGTGACACGGCACGTGTGGCTCATCGTGCTCTCGGTCCTGCTGGTGGTGGCGCTCCTCACCCTGGCCGTGCTCGTCGCCTGAGCGAAAGTCCCGAAGGCCCGCTCGTCGCCTGGACGGAGGTCCCGAAGGCCCGCTCGTCGCCTGAACGGAGGCCGTGTTCGTCGCCTGAACGCGCGCGCGGGTCGCGTCGGGTCAGCGGCCTGACTGGCCGCGGCGGCGTCGCACCACCGCGAGGTCGATCGCCGCGATGATCGCCACCACGGCGCCGATCGCCGCCTCCCAGGCCCACACCTCCTCGCCCGTGCTCATCGCGCTGAACGCGAAGAACACGGCCGCCGTCACCCCGGCCACCAACGCCACCGTCGACAGCGCCCGCCGGGCGCGCAGCGGGCTGCGCGCGGACGCCGGCTCGGTTCCCGAGCGGTCACGCAGCCACATGTCTCCTCCCCCACTCGCCGGGCGAGCCGGGCCGCGGAAGCACTCCTCCGCGGCCCGCGCAAGCCCGTCCCCGGCCGTTCAGGCCAGGCAGCGCAGCCTCTCGGCCAGCCGCGGGTCGAGCCCGTGGCCGGCCGGGAGCCGCCCCACCGTGGCCTCGGCGAACTCCGGGTACGACAGCGTCGCGCTCACCCCGTCGGCGTACGCCCAGATCTGCTCCGCCGTCTGCTCGACCTGGACGTCCGCCCCCTGCTCGGCCAGGACGAACCGCCCCACCGCGACCCGCCACAGCGTCCGCCCCTCGATCTCCTCGTCGGAGACCGGGGCGCCGACGTCGTCGGCGTGGGTCGCGTACTCCGAGTCGTAGTGGAACGTCTGCCACCCCACCGGGTACGGCCCGGCCATGGTGTCGATCAGGTGGTCGGCGCCCAGCTCGCGCATGCGGCGCCGGGTGTCGCCGTTCTGCTCGCGCCACTCCTCCAGTACGGCCTGCACCGGCATGGGCCGGCGCTGCCGTACGGACCACTCGTTGAAGTCGTGGAACCCGTTGACCCCTTCGCGGGCGAGACGGGCCAGCAGGTCCTGGACGTTGCCGTCGAGGCAGGCGTGGTTGTAGAGCTCCTCGCCCGCCAGATGCGCGAGGACGTCACGCACCGACCACCCCGCGCACCGCGACGGCCGTTGCCAGCCCTCGTCGTCCAGACCGGAGAAGAACCGGTCGAGTCTGGCCGCCTCGGCGTCGAAGATGTCGAACGGGTCGAACTCTTTCAGCAGGTCGTCAGCCATATTTCGACGCTACCCCCAGGACGCCGCCTATCACGATCGTCCGCGGGCGCGGGATCGACGGCGGGAAAGGCGCGAGCCCGGCCCCCACGAGGGGACCGGGCTCGCGCTCGGACGTGCGCCCGGTCATGACGACCGGGTCGTGCTCAGGCGTGCTCACCGGTCATGACGACCGGTCGGGCTCAGCGGCGCCAGGAGACCACGCGGACGTAGTCCGTGCGGCTCTCGGCGCCCTGGAGCTCGTCGTTGCCGTCGTAGACGGCCTTGAACGTGCCGCTCCTCCAGGCGCGGGTGCTGGCGGTGAACTTGCCGCCCCACTTGGTGGTGGCGGAGGCCACCCACTTCCAGCCGCTGGAGCCGTTGGCGCGGTAGTAGACGTTCACCTTCTCGCCGCGAACGCCCTCCCAGCCCTCGTCATCCACCTGGAGACGGCCGGAGAACCAGATCGACTTGCCCTTGCGGACCTTGTAGGGGTCGGCGCTGAAGCGGGAGATCCGCGTCTCGGCCTTCTCGTCCTGGATCTCGACGCTGAAGACGGCCTCGTCGGTCGCGACGACCTGGCCGTTCTTGAACGCCTGGGCGGTGGCGCGCCACTTGCCCTCGGCGTCGTCGGCGTTGAACGGGACGCTGAAGCGCCACGACTCGAGCTGCTTGGCCTCCTGCGCGCGCAGCGTGCGCACACCCAGGGGGCTGACGCTCAGCTTGACGTTGTCGACGTCGCTGCTGGCGTCGACCTTGAAGAACGCCTCCGTCTCGCCGTCGCCCTTGACGACGACCGGGTTCGGCGAGATGTCCCTGATGTCGACGGTGGACGCCTTGGTCTTGGCCATGGCGGTGCTGCCACCCGACACGAGCATGGCCCCACCCACCAGGGCGGAGACGATACCTACAGCGATCTTTCTCATGAGGGTGCTGATTCCTCTCCCCGTATCGCTGGAGCCGGCCCGGGAAGCCGGCTCGCTTTTACTACTTAGAGCCACCATATGGGGAAAAGGTTGAGCAAAGTTACGACAAAAATTCGATCACACGCACTACCTGGGCAATCAACAAGAAAATCCTGTGGAGATACACAGACCGGCTACAGTCTCGGCCATGACGGACGTCTACACCCTTGGCGAGGCGCTGGGAGTCGTCTCCAGCGGCCGGGTCCGCCACGAGTCCGAGGCCCGGCTCGACGTCTGCGGCCCCGAGTTCACGCTGGCCGTGGGCCTGGCCCGGCTCGGTCACCGGGCCTGCTTCCTCGGCAAGGTCGGGGGTGACGAACTGGGGGCGAGAGTCCTCACGGTGCTCAGGGGCGAGGGCGTCGACGTCGCCGACGTACGGGTCAGTGAGGGCGCCCGTACCGGGATGCTCCTCAGGGAGTCGCGCGTGGGCCGGGAACCGCAGGTGACGCACTACCGCGCCGGGTCCGCAGGCTCGTCCCTCTCGCCGGGCAACGTGCCCATCGACCGCATCGCGGCCTCGAAGATGCTGCACGTCACCGGCCTGACGGCGGGGCTGGGGCGGGGCGCGCTCGAAGCGGTCCGCGCCGCCGTGAGCGCCGCCCGCGCCGCCGAGGTGGTCATCTCGTTCGCCGTGAACTACGTGCCGGAGCTGTGGCCGTCGGTACGCGAGGCGGAGGAGGTGCTGAGCGAGCTGGCCTGCGAGTCGCACCTGCTGTTCCTCGGCCAGGACGAGCTGGACCTGGTCAAGCCCGCGCTCACGCCGGAGCGGGAGGTCGTGGTGCACCGGGGCATGAAGGGCGCCAGCGTGCGCGCCAACCGGATGCGCTACGACGCGCCCGGGCTCCAGGTGCCGATCGTGGACACGGCGGGCTCGGGGGACGCGTTCGTGGCCGGGTACATCAGCGCGGCGCTGGACGGGCTGACGCCGCAGGAACGGCTGCACCGCGGCACGGTGCTGGGCGCGGCCGCCGTGAGCAGCGCCAGCGACTGGCAGGGCCTGCCCGACCGCTCCGACCTGTAGACCCGGCGGGCCTGGCGGGTGCGGCGGGGGAGGGCCGGCCGCCGCCGGTGGCGCGCGGAGGGCAGCGGAGGAGGGCTGGCCGCGGCCGGTGGCGCGCCGAGGGCGGCGGAGGAGGGCTAGCCGCGGCCGGTGGCGCGCCGGGGGCGGCGGGTCAGCAGGCCGCCGATCCCCGCCGCCATGATCAGCGCCGACCCGCCCAGCACGAGCGCCCGCCCGTCCGGGCCCGCCTCGCCGCCGCCACCCGTCTCCGCCCCCGCCTTGGGGACGGCGGACGACCGCTTGCGGGTGGTCTCCTCAGCGGAGGAGCCGGAGGAGTCGGTGGAGTCCGTGGAGTCGTCCGGCTCTTCCGTGGTGCCGGAGGAGGTCGGCGTGCCGGAGGTCGAGGCGTCAGGGGATGACGTCGGGTCGGGGTCGGTGCTCCCGGCGGCGACCGTCAGCGTGTACGCCGAGAGCTGCCCGGTACTGGCCGCCTGGCACGTGATCAGGGGCTCGTTCTCGGTCGTCCCGATGGTGACCGCGCCGGGCCGGACCGAGCCGGTGCCCGGGTTCCGCGCCGTGGCCTTCATCTCCACGGTGGGCAGGGTGATGGCCTGCCCGGGCGTGACGGCGCCGAGGGCCCCCGCGCCGGTGGCGGAGGTGAGCCCCGTCAACCCCGAGATCCCGGCATGCGGGTAGAGGTTCAGCCCCGCGGGCAGCCCCGTCGACGGCGCCTTCAGCTCCGAGCCCGTCTCGTACGTGCCGCTCCACCTGATGGAGAACTGCTCTCCCACCACGGCCGAGGTCGGCATCGTCAGCGTCACCCGGAGGCGCACGGTCAGAGCCGGCAGCGAGTCGCCGGTGCAGCTGTACTCGACCACGTCCGCGCTCGCCCGCGCCGCGGACGACGCGCCGAGCGGGGCGAAGACCGCCGACGCCAGCGCCACCGCCGAGGCGGCGAACCGTACCCGAGCCCTGGACGTAAGCACCGGCATGACGCTCCCCTCGGCCGCGGTTCCACTGGGGCTCCAGCATTCCAGCCGTTGATCACAGGCGGATTGAGATCGGGCGCGGAGCGGGGTGGGCATGAAGACGCCGAGGGGGGAGCGGCGTGAAGGACGTCATCGAGATCATCGGCGAGGTCATGGACTTCGCCGGCGTGCTCGTCATCGCCGTCGGCGTCCTGGCCGCGCTCGTGGTCTTCGGCGTGCGGTACGCCCGCACGCGGGAGGTGGCCGGCCTCTACATGACGTTCCGGCAGGGAGTGGGCCGGGCGATCCTGCTCGGCCTGGAGCTGCTGGTGGCGGCCGACATCATCAGGACCGTGGCCGTCTCGCCCACGTTCGGGAGCGTCGGCGTGCTGGCCGTGATCGTGGCGGTCCGCACGTTCCTCAGCTTCTCGCTCCAGGTGGAGCTGGAGGGCCGGCTGCCGTGGCAGCGGGCCGTGCCGCCGCGCGAGCCGTCCCGCTGAGGTCAGGCCGACTCGCGGACCACCAGCTCCGTCGGCAGGATGACCGGATCGGCCGGCCCGCCCTCGAAGAGCCCGAGCAGCAGCCGCACCATCGCCGTCGCCTGCTCCACCACCGGATGGCGGACCGTCGTCAGCGGCGGCTCGGTGTACTGGGCGGCCTCGATGTCGTCGAACCCCACCACCGCCACGTCGTCCGGCACCCGGCGGCCCGCCTGCCGCAGCGACTGGAGCGCGCCCACCGCCATCAGGTCGTTGGCCACGAACACCGCGTCCAGGCCCGGGTCGTCGCCGAGGAGCTGGCGCATCGCCACCGCGCCCGACTCGCGGGTGAAGTCGCCGACCGCGACGATCGAGCGGCGGTCGGAGTCGCGCAGCACGTTGCGGTAGCCGGTCAGCCGGTCCTGGCCGCCGATCATGTCCTGCGGGCCGGCGATCGTGGCGATCCGCCGCCGTCCCCCCGCCACCAGGTGGCGCACCGCCAGCTCGGCCCCGCCCACGTTGTCGTTGTCCACGTACGGGATGTCCACGGGGACGGCGGGCCGGCCGTACGAGACGACCGGGACGCGCAGCCGGGACAGCGCGGCCGGGAGCGGGTCGGCCCCGTGCATGGAGATGAGCATGACCCCGTCGACGTGGCCGCCCGCGATGTAGCGCTCCACCCGCGCGTGACTGCTGGCCGAGGAGGCCAGCATGAGCACCACCTGCTTGTTGACGGTCTCCAGCTCGACGCTCGCCGAGCGGATCACCGTGGAGAACAGGGGGTCCTCGGAGAACACCCGGGTCGGCGGCTCCGACACGACGAGCGCGACCGAGTCGGTGCGCTGGGTGACCAGGCTGCGCGCGGCCGGGTTGGGCACGTAGCCCAGCTCGTCGATCGCGCGCAGCACGGCGTCGCGGATGTTCGGCGCCACGGTCGTCTGCCCGTTGACGACCCGCGAGGCCGTGGCACGGGAGACCCCGGCGCGGGCGGCGACCGCCTCCAGGGTCGGCCGCCTCATGTCTGCGCCAGGGAGAGGGTGAACACGGAAGGAATCTACAGCCCGTTCCTGGCGATCACGTTCCTGAACCACAGCGCGCTGTCCTTCGGTGTACGGGCCTGGGTGGCGTAGTCGACGTGGACGATGCCGAACCGGCGCCGGTAGCCCTCGGCCCACTCGAAGTTGTCCAGCAGCGACCACACGAGGTAGCCGCGCAGGTCGGCGCCCGCCTCGATGGCGCGGTGCGCCTCGCGCAGGTGCCCCTCCAGGAAGGAGACCCGGTCGGCGTCGTGGACCCGGCCGTCCACCACCACGTCCTCGAACGCCGCGCCGTTCTCGGTGACCATGAGCGGGACGCCCGGGTAGTCGCGCGTCAGCCGGACCAGCAGCCGCGACAGCCCGTCGGGCACGATCGGCCAGCCCATGGCCGTGGACGGGGCGTCGGCGGCGCGGAAACCGATGTCCTCCGAGCCCGGCCAGGCGGCGTCGGCCGGCTCGCCGGGGCTCGCCTCGACCACGCAGGGGTTGTAGTAGTTCACGCCGATCTGGTCGATCGGCGCGGCGATCAGCTCCAGGTCGCCGTCCTGGAGGTGGCCGGTGCCGCCGTTGCGCTCGGCCGCCGCCAGCACCGCCTCCGGGTAGCGGCCGTGGACCACGGGGTCGAGGAACTGCCGGGTCAGCAGGGCGTGGACGCGCTCCACGGCCGCCGCGTCCGCCGCGCCCGGCACCGCGGACGGGTCGCCGACCTGGGCGGGGGTGAGCACGGGGGCCGAGTTGACGACGAGCATGAGGTGCTGCGCGCCCCGCTCGCGCAGCCGGGCCGCCGCGAGGCCGTGGCCGAGCAGCAGGTGGTGCGCGGCGCGCATGGCCGCCGCCGGGTCGCGGCGGCCGGGCGCGTGGACGCCGTTGCCGTAGCCGAGGTACGCCGAGACCCACGGCTCGTTCAGCGTCGTCCAGTGGCGCACCCGGTCGCCCAGCCGGGCGTGCACGGCCTCGGCGTAGTCGGCCAGCCGGTGGGCGGTGTCGCGGGCGGTCCACCCGCCGCGGTCCTCCAGCGCCTGGGGCAGGTCCCAGTGGTAGAGCGTGACGTACGGGGTGATGCCGGCGGCCAGCAGCTCGTCCACGAGCCGGTCGTAGAAGGCGAGGCCGCGCGGGTTGGCGGGGCCCGTGCCGTCGGGCTGGACGCGCGGCCAGGCCACGGAGAACCGGTAGGCGGCCAGCCCGAGCTCCCGCATGAGCGCGACGTCGCCGGCGTGGCGGTGGTAGTGGTCGCAGGCGACGTCGCCGGTGTCGCCGCCCGCCACGTTCCCGGGGGTGTGGGAGAAGACGTCCCAGATCGACTGGCCGCGCCCGTCCTCCTTGACCGCCCCCTCGATCTGGTACGAGGCCGTGGCGGCACCCCAGACGAAGTTTTCCGGGAAAATCATCCTTTTACTGCTCCTTGCATGATTCCGCCGATGATCTGCCTGCCGAACAGGGCGAAGACGAGGACGAGGGGGAGGGTGCCGACCGCCGTGCCGGCCAGGCCCAGCACGTAGTCGTTGACGTAGCCGCTGGCCAGGGTGGACAGCGCCACCTGCACGGTCGGGTTGTCGGGGGTGAGGACGACCAGCGGCCAGAAGTAGTCGTTCCAGGCCGACATGAAGGTCAGCATGCCGAGCACCGCCGCCGCGGGCCGCGCGACCGGCAGCACGACGTGCCAGAACAGCCCCCACGTCGTGCACCCGTCCACCCGGCCCGCCTCCAGCAGCTCGCCCGGCAGGGCGCGCGAGAGGAACTGGGTCATGAAGAACACCCCGAATGCGTTGACCAGGGCGGGCACGACCAGCGCGTACATGGTGCCGGTCCACTCCAGCTTCACCATGAGCAGGTAGAGCGGGATGATGCCGAGCTGCGCCGGCACCGTCATGGTCGCGACCGTCACCAGCAGCAGCGCGCCCCGCCCCCGGAAGCGGAGCTTGGCGAACGCGAACCCGGCCAGCGTGGACAGGAACATCACCGCGACCGAGATCGAGCCCGCGACCAGTACCGAGTTGAGCAGCGCCAGGCCGAACGGGACGGTGTCGAAGACGCGGGAGACGTTGGCGAAGAAGTTGCCGCCCGGCAGCAGCGGCGGCGGCACCTGGGCCAGCGCCGAGTTGTGCCGGGAGGCCACGACCACGCTGTAGTAGAGCGGGAAGGCGGAGAAGAAGACCACCGCGACGAGGGTGAGGTAGCGCAGCCTCATGCCAGCCCGCCCCTCATCCGGCGGGTGAGCAGGTAGTTGACGCCCGCGACCAGCACCACGGCGACGAACATGAGCCACGAGGCCGCCGCGGCGTAGCCGAAGTCGAACTTGGTGAAGCCCTGCTCGTAGACGAACAGCGCGAGCGTCTGGTACTGCCGGTCGGGCCCGCCGCTCGCGCCGACGCCGCCCGCGCCGCTGCTCGCGCTGAACAGCAGGGGCTCGGCGATGATCTGCATGGCGCCGATCGTGGAGACCACGACCACGAAGACGATGGTCGGCCGGATCATCGGCAGCGTGATCCTGCGGAGCTGGGTGAACCCGCTCGCGCCGTCGAGGGTGGCCGCCTCGTACAGCTCGCGCGGGACCGCCTGCATGGCCGCCAGGAAGATCAGCGCGTTGTAGCCGGTCCACCGCCACATGATCATCGTCGACAGGGCGACGTGGGAGGTGGCCGTGCCCGCCGCCCAGTCCACGGCGCCGGCCCCGAACCAGGACAGGACCCAGTTGATCAACCCGAAGTCGCGGCCGAAGAGCTGGCTGAAGATGACCACGACCGCGACCACGCTGGTGACGTTGGGCAGCAGCAGCGACACCCGGAACAGCGTCTGGAACCGCAGCGGCCGGTTGAGCAGGTGCGCCAGCCAGATCGCGAGGACGAGCTGCGGCGCGGTGGACAGCACGCCGATGGACAGCGTGTTGAACACGGCGTTCCAGAAGTAGCCGTCGGCCAGCAGCGTGACGTAGTTGGCGGCGCCGACGAACGCGTGCTCGTCCGACAGCAGCGTCCAGTCGTGCAGGCTCACCCAGGCGGTGTAGGCCAGCGGGAACAGCCCGAAGGCGCAGAAGAGCAGCAGGAACGGCGCGACGTAGGCGTACGGCGACACCCTCACGTCGAGGGTGTGCCGCACGCCCCGCCGATGCCGCCGCCGGGCCACGGCGAGAGGCAGAGAGCTCATTTGATCTTCTTGACGTCCTCGAGCACCTGGGCCCAGGCCTGGTCGGGGGTCTGCTTGCCCTGCTCGACCCGGCCCAGGCCGTCGCCGATGACGACGCGGACCTCGGCCTCCTTGGGCCCGAGGTGCTGCGGCTTGAGCGCCTTGGCGGCCTCCGAGTAGATCTTGCCGATGGGCGCGTCGCCGAAGAAGGGCTTGGTGAAGCTCTGGATCGACGGGTCGTCGTACAGGGCCGGGATCGACGGGAACGTGCCCTCCTCCTTGAAGACCTTGGCCTGGTTCTCCTTGGAGGTGAGGAAGTCGATCAGCTCGGCCGCCTCCTTGGGGTGCTTGCTCTGCTTGGGGATCATCAGGTGGGAGCCGCCGCTGTTGCCGGAGCCGCCGGGCACGGTCGCGATGTCCCACTTGCCGGCCGCGTCCTTGGCCTGCTCCTGGATGAAGCCGGTCATCCAGGCCGGGCAGATGATCGTGGCGAACGAGCCCTTGGCGAAGCCGGTGTTCCACGGCGGGGAGAAGGCGGCCAGCTTGGCGGTCAGCTTCTCGGAGGTGAGCTGGTTGGACAGGTCCCACGCCTGCTTCACGGCCGGGTTGGAGCCCACGATGATCTGGTCCTGGTCGTCGTACAGGCCGGTCGGGGCCTGGTTGACCATGGCGCGGAAGATCTCGCCGGGGCTGTCGACGAACTTGGCGCCCGCCACGCCGGACGCCGCGAACTTCCGGCCGGTCTCGATGTACTTGTCCCAGGTCGGCCAGAGCGCGGCCACCTCGGTGCGGTCGGTGGGCAGGCCGGCCTTGGCGAACAGGTCCTTGCGGTAGCACATGGCCAGGCCGCCGACGTCGGTGCCGAGGCCGAGGAGCTGGCCGCCCTGCTTGCTCAGGCCCTGCTGCCACTTCCAGTCGAGGTACTCGCCCTGCCGCCGGTCCAGGCCGTACTGCTTGAGGTCGTGGAACTTGGCGGGCTGGGCGGTGAAGGTGCTGATGTAGCCGACCTCGACGGCCTCGATGTCGTCGGCGCCGGCGTTGGTGGCCAGGCGCTTGACCAGGTTGTTGTGGTGGTCGTTGAACTGGGTGACGTTCTCGGTGATCTCGATGTTCGGGTGGGTCTTCTTGTACTCCTCGTAGAGCGGCTTGAAGCCGAAGTCGCCGAACAGGCCGATGGTGAGCTTGATCTTCTCTCCCGGCTTGGCGGCGGTCCCGGCGGTGTCACCGCCTCCGCCGCCGCAGGCCGTGGCGAGGGCGAGGAGGGAGGCGGTGAGCAGGGGGACGGCCGCGCGCTGGAGGCGAGGGGGCATGGGAACCCTCCGGGGTCGGGGCGGGGGGGAGTGATCCGGCTGAGAGAGCGCTCTCTCGAAAGGGTCGCCAAGCTCACCCATAGGTGTCAATTGCTGTGAGATAACGATCGGAGAGTGTGAGAGAGCGCGTTCACGGCAGCGTGTGGGGGCGATGAGCAGGGAAAGCGCTTGCGCCCTCTGTGGCGGGGGGTGAGGTGGGGCCGTGGAGTCGGCGGGGACTCAGGCGCGGCGGGTGGAGTCGCGGACGATGAGCTCTATGGGGTGGACGCGCTCGGCGCCCCGCTGCGCCCGCCCGGCGAGCAGGTCGAACAGCAGCTCCGCGCACCGCACCCCCGCCTCGCGGGGCCGCAGGTCGATGGAGGTGATGGGCGGGTCGGCGAGCTGCATCGCCTGGCTGTCGACGCACGAGGCGAGGAGCAGGTCGCGGCCGGGGATCCGGCCCTCCTCGCGCAGCAGCGGCCCCAGCCCGGCGGCCGCCCCGGCGGGGCCGCAGACGAGCGCGTCGATCTCCGGCCGCAGCGCCAGCAGCTCCCTGGCCGCGCGGCGGACCTCGTCGGGCGGCGCGTCGAACGGCACCGTGCGCACCCGCGGCTCCAGGTCGTGCCGCGCGCACCAGTCGCGGAACCCGCCCTGCACGGAGGCGGCCCAGTCGCTGGCGTCGCCGGCCACGATGAGCGCGGGGCGGGTCGCGCCCGAGGCGCTCAGGTGGTCCATGAGCGCGCCGACCGTCTCGGCGTGCTGGGACAGCACGACGCCGTCGGCCTGGCCCGCGCCGGGGAAGCGCTCGCAGGTGACGGTGGGCAGGCCGGTGCCCATGAGCCGGGCCACAAGGGGGTCGTCGGCCAGCGGGTCGCCGAGCACCAGGCCGTCGACGCGCGGCGTGCGGCGGCCCGAGGTGATCAGCGTGACGTCGTAGTCGTTGTCGGCCGCGCCCTGCACGACGCCGAACACGAACGCCATGTAGTAGACCGACCGGGTGAGCACCTCCGGCACGTGCAGGCCGATGGTGCCGGTGCTCGCGCGGCGCAGGTGCCGGGCCGAGCCGTTGGGCACGTAGCCGAGGGCGGCGGCGGCCGCCAGCACGCGGGCCTTGGTCTCGGCGGACACCCGGCCCGAGCCCCTGAGCGCGTCGGATGCGGTCGTCTTGGACACCCCCGCCGTCTTGGCGACGGTGAGGAGGGTGGCCGGCTCGTCTGGGCCCACGCCCCCGATGCTAGCGCTCTCCCGAATGTCTTTCGGCCGGTCCGGCTCCGCCCTGGGGTGCCGGATTTCGGCCTGGTTTCTTACCACATTGGGGTCTTGTCCTCCTCTGGCGGCGGAAGTATGTTGACCGACATGCCGGAACGTTCCGGCACCGCAGTGCGACACTGTCGGCACGGCAGCGAAGGGGCGACAGCCGGATGTCATCTGGACGGCGAGTTCTCGGCGTCGGCGAGCGGCCGCACCCGCTCGACCCGCTCGGCGCGCGGGAGATCGAGGACGTCACACGGATCATGACCGAGGACGGCGTGCTGGCGGCCGGCTCCGGCCGGATCTCCTACCTCGGGGTCGAGGAACCGCCCAAGGAGCAGGTCCTCGGCGCGGGCCCGGCTCCCCGGCGCGCCCGCGCCCTGCTCGTCGACCTGGCCACCGAGCAGGCTCACGACGTCGTGGTCTCGCTCACCGACGGCCGGGTCGAGTCGAGCCGGCCGATCGACCCGGTGACCGCCGGTCAGGTCCCCATGCTGGACGAGGAGCACGAGCTGGTCCGCAGGGTGCTCAAGGCCGACGAGGGCTGGGCCGCCGCCCTGGCCCGGCGCGGCCTGGACGCCGGCGCCGAGATCTGGCTCGCCGCCCTGTCGGCCGGCCACTACGGGCTGCCCGGCGAGGAGGGCCGGCGGGTCGCGCGCGTCCTCGCCCACCTGCGGCCCACTCCCGACAGCCTGCCGTGGGCGCACCCGATCGACGGCCTGGTCGCGTACGTGGACCTGCTCAAGGGCACCGTGATCGAGATCGTCGACACGGGCGTCCTGCCGATCCCGGCCGAGCACGGCGACTACCACCTGCCTGGCGCCTTCGGCGAGCCGCGCACCACCCAGCGCCCGATCCACATCACGCAGCCCGAAGGGCCGAGCTTCGCGATCGACGGCAACCTCGTCACCTGGGAGAAGTGGAGCGTCCGGCTCGGCTACGACATGCGCGAGGGCCTGGTGCTGCACCAGATCGCCTTCGACGGCCGGCCGATCGTCTACCGGGCGTCGGTGGCCGAGATGCTGGTGCCCTACGGCGACCCCAGCCGGATCCGGTTCTGGCAGAACTACTTCGACACCGGCGAGTACCAGCTCGGCAAGCTGGCCAACTCCCTGGAGCTGGGCTGCGACTGCCTGGGCGAGATCACCTACTTCGACGTCACCGTGACCGGCGGCGACGGCTCGCCCAAGGCGCTGACCAACGCGATCTGCATGCACGAGGAGGACTTCGGCGTGCTGTGGAAGCACACCGACCCGGCCAACGGCTCCCGCGAGACCAGGCGGCAGCGCAGGCTGGTGATCTCCTTCTTCGTCACGGTCGGCAACTACGACTACGGCTTCTACTGGTACCTCTACCTGGACGGCACGATCGAGCTGGAGGTCAAGGCCACCGGCATCGTGTTCACCGGCGCCTACGACGAGCGCGCCGCGCCGTACGCCTCGCAGGTGGCGCCGGGCCTGGCCGCGCCCTACCACCAGCACCTGTTCTCGGCCCGGCTGGACATGATGGTCGACGGCCCGGCCAACGCCGTGGACGAGGTCGAGGTCGTCCGCCTGCCCATGGACGAGGCCAACCCGTACGGCAACGCCTTCGGCCGGCGCGCCACCCGGCTGCGCACCGAGTCGCAGGGCAGGCGCCAGGCCGACCTGGCCGCCGGCCGCACCTGGCACGTGGTCAACCCGCGGGTCGCCAACCGGCTGGGCGAGCCCGTCGGCTACGCCCTGCATCCCGAGGGCCTGCCCACCCTGCTCGCCCACGAGGACTCCTCGATCCGCTCCCGGGCCGAGTTCGCCACCAGCCACCTGTGGGTGACGCGCTACCATCCGGCGGAACGGTATCCGGCGGGCGACCTGGTCAACCAGCACCCCGGCGGAGCCGGCCTCCCCGCGTACACCGCGGCCGACCGCGACATCGACGGCCAGGACATCGTGCTGTGGCACACGTTCGGGCTGACCCACTTCCCCCGCACCGAGGACTGGCCGATCATGCCGGTCGACACGTGCGGCTTCACCCTCAGGCCCGTCGGATTCTTCGACCGCAACCCCACGCTCGACGTCCCCCCGAGCGCCACCTCCCCGAGCTCCTGCCACACCCCCGTGAACGGCGCCCCGCCCGGCGCCCCCGCCGAGGGCTCCTGCCACCAGAGATGAGGCGTCATGCGATACAGACTGGCCTGCGGGGCCGCCGCCGTGCTCACCGCCACCTCGGCCTGCGCCGGCGGGACCGCCGCCGCCCCCGGCACGCCCGGGGGCGCGGGCGCGGACGCGACGGCCCCGCCCGGATACCTCGCGCTCGCCGACGGCAAGCTGCCCGCGGGCGGCGCGCTCACCTTCGCCGTGCACATCGACAGCGGGGCCGCGACCGGGCTGGACCCCCAGCTCGCCGACGTGGCCACCTCCTGGCAGCTCATGTCGCTGGTGTACGAGACGCTCGTCACCGTCGGCCCCGACTTCGCCCCGAAGCCCGCGCTCGCCGAGAGCTGGGAGACCCCGGACCCGAAGACCTACCTCTTCCACCTGCGCAAGGGCGTGGCCTTTTCCAACGGCCGGGAGATGACCGCCGACGACGTGGTCGGCAGCCTCAGGCGGCTGCTGGCCGCCAAGTCGGTGTGGCGCGGCCAGCTCGGGCCGGTCGAGAAGGTCGTCAAGGTGGACGCCGGCACCGTCAAGGTCACGCTGGCCCGGCCGTACACGCCGTTCCTCGCCGCGCTGGCCAACGTGCCGGCCGCGGTCCTGCCGATGAAGGAGATCGAGGCCGGCTCGCTCGACCCGGCCAAGCAGATGCTCGGCACGGGCCCGTTCAAGGTGAAGGACCACCGCCAGGACGTCTCGTGGTCCTTCGTCCGCAACGAGCACTACTGGGACAAGGGCAAGCCGGCCGCCGACAGCCTGTCCGTCACCATCGCCCCGGAGGAGGCGGCGCGCGTGGCGGCCGTGCAGAACGGCAGCGCCGCCCTCGCCTCGCTCGGCAACGTCGACTCCGCCGCGATGCTGGCCGGCGCGACAGACGTCAAGGTCGCCACCCAGGCGACCACCGACTTCTACTACCTGATGCTCAACTCCAGGAACCCCAAGTTCGCCGACCCCCGGGTCCGGCAGGCGGTGAACATGGCGCTCGACCGCAAGCAGATCGCCGAGGTGGCGCTCGGCGGCCAGGGCAGGCCCACCGGCGTCACCCCGGCGGGCCTGCCCGGCGCCTGCGACCCGGCCACGCTCCCGTCGGCCACCGGCGGCGGCGCGGCCGGGGCCAAGGAGCTGCTCGCCCAGGCCGGCGCCGCGAACCTGTCCTTCACGCTCAGCATCTACGCCACCGAGCCGGCCCCGGCCGTCGCGCAGGTGATCCAGCAGAACCTCCAGCAGGCCGGCGTCACCGTCAAGATCGAGCAGATGGACGAGGCGAGCTGGGCGGGCAAGGTGTACGGCAAGGCGCCGGCCACGTTCGACTCCGCCCTGTCGTGGTTCGCCGGCTACGCCGACCCCGGCATGGTCACCACCTGGTGGAACCCGGACGTGGCGGGCTTCAACCAGGGCTTCATGCGGGCCGACAAGGACCTCAACACGCTCATCGCCAGGGCCGGCGAGACCCCGGCGGGCCCGGAACGGGACAAGGCGCTGGCCGAGGTGTGCGCCAAGGCGGACACCGACTCCCAGATGGTGCCCCTGGTGACCCGCCCGGCCACGATCGCCTACCGAGCCGACGCGGTCAGCCCCAGCCTGTACGCCACCGAGGGGTACGGCAACCTGCTGCGGCTGGTCGCCGACGCCCGCGTCAAGCGGGGCTGAGCGCGATGCGGCTGCTGCTGTGGTGGGGCGGCCGGGCGCTCAGCTCGGCCGTCACGCTCCTCGGCATCTCGGTGCTCATCTTCGCGGCCCTGCGCCTGATGCCCGGCGGGTTCGCCGAGACCATCCTCGGCCCGTTCGCCACGCCGGAGCAGAAGGCGGCGCTGGCCGCCCGCTACGGGCTCGACCAGTCGGTGCTCGCCCAGTACGGGCACTGGCTGGCGGCGGTCGGCACCGGCGACCTCGGCACCTCGATGATCAGCCGCCAGCCGGTCGCGGCCGAGCTGGCGGCGCGGCTGCCGGTGACCGCGCGGCTCACGCTGCTCGCCGTGGCCGCCGCGGTCCTGGCCGGGGTGCCGCTGGGCGTCGTCACCGCCGTGCGCGCCCGGCCCGGCGGTGGCGGCGGCGCCGGCCGGCTGCTGAGCGGCCTCGGCGTGAGCGTCCCGGAGTTCGCGCTGGGCAGCCTCGTCGTCTTCGTGGTCTCCCGGTACGGCCTGCAGACCACCGGATACCTGCTGCCCGCCGCGGTCCTGTCGATCTTCGCCATCTCGGCCACGGCCCGGACGACCCGCGACGCGGTGCTCGGCGTGCTGGTGGAGCAGCACATCACCGCCGCCGTCGCCCGGGGCGAGACGCCGTGGTTCATCGTCAGGCACCACGTCCTGCGCAACGCCGCCGGCCCGGTGCTCACGCTCACGGCGACGGTCACCGCGTACCTGCTGGGCGGCGCGCTGATCGTCGAGTACCTGTTCAACCTGCCCGGCATCGGTTCCTACGTCGTGCAGGCGGTCGGCCGCAGGGACTACGCGGTCGTGCAGGCCGGCGTGCTGCTCGCGGCCGCCGTGTTCATCGTCATGAACGTCCTGGTCGACCTGCTCGTCGGCCTGGTGGACCCGCGGCTCGGGAGGCGCGCGTGAAGATGCTCCGGAGCGGGCGGGCCCGAGCCGAGATTCGCGGCGGGGCGCGGGCCCGCGGGCTCGACCCGCTGTCGCTGGCGGGCCTGGCCTGCCTGCTGCTGCTCGTGCTGCTGGCCCTCGGCTCGCTCGTGGACGCCGCCGGCGACCCCGACGCCATCGTCGGGCCGCGGCTCCGGCCGCCCGGCCCCGGCTGGTGGCTCGGCACCGACAACCTGGGCCGCTCCGTGCTGCCGCGCGTCATGGAGGGCGTGGGCACCACGCTGCTGCTGTCGTCGGCGGCCGTGCTCGTCACCGCCGCGCTGAGCGCCGGCTTCGGCGTCCTCGCCGGCTACCGGGGCGGCTACCTGAACGAGCTGATCATGCGGGTGGTCGAGGTGCTCTACTCGTTCCCGGCGATCGTGCTGGCCGTGCTCGTGGCCGCCGTCGCCGGGCCGGGGCAGCTCGCCGCGCTGGCCGGCATCGTGCTCGTGACCATCCCGCTCATGACCAGGCTCGTGCGGGCCGCCGCCGTGGCCGTGGCCGGGCGCGACTACGTGACGGCCGCCGTCATCAGCGGCGCCCGGCTGCCGCGCGTGCTCGGCCGGCACGTCCTGCCGAACGTGGCCGGGACGATCGCCGTGCAGGGCACGTACGCGCTGTCGGTCGGCATCTCCGTCGAGGGCGGCCTGAGCTTCCTGGGCTTCGGCGTGCAGCCGCCGCAGGCGTCGCTCGGCGTGCTCATCCGGCAGGGTGGGACGTACATGATGGCAGCCCCCTGGCTGATCATCGGGCCGGGCGCCGTGCTGGTGCTGGCCATCCTGTCCATCAACGTGTTCGGCGACGGCCTGCGCGACCGCTTCGAACCGAGGGAGACGAGGTCGCTGGTATGAACCCGCTGCTGGAAGTGGACGGCCTGGTCGTGGACTACGGCCGGGCCCGCGCCCTCGACGGCGCCGACCTGCGGGTGGCGGCCGGGCAGACGGTCGGCGTGGTGGGCGAGAGCGGCTCGGGCAAGTCCACGCTCGGCGCGGCGATCGGCCGCCTGCTGCCCCGCCAGGCCCGGGTCGAGGCGGGCGAGGTACGCGTGGCCGGGGAGAGGGTGCTGGCCCTGCGCCCGGCCGAGCTGCGGCGGCTGCGCCGGAGCCGGCTGGGCTTCGTCTTCCAGGACCCGATCGCCTCGCTCGACCCGACCATGCGGGTGGGGCGGCAGCTACGGCTCGTGCTGGGCCGGACGGGCCGCGACGACGTGGCCGCCCAGCTGGCCCGGGTCGGGCTGGACGCGGACCGGGTCGCCTCCGCGTACCCGCACCAGCTCTCCGGCGGCATGGCGCAGCGGGTGGCGATCGCGCTGGCCATGGCCGCCTCGCCCGAGCTGCTGGTCGCCGACGAGCCGACCGCCTCGCTGGACGCCCAGGTGCGGGAGAAGGTGCTGGACGTGGTGTTCGCGCTCGCGGCCGGGGCGGGGACGAGCATCGTCTGGCTCAGCCACGACCTGCCGGCCGTGGCCCGGCGGTGCGACCGGGTGGCCGTCATGTACGGCGGCCGGGTCGTGGAGTCCGGCCCCGCTGCGGCGGTGCTCGGCGCCCCCGCCCACCCCTACACCGCGGCCCTGGCCGCGTCGGCGCCCGCGGCGGCGCCGCCCGGCGTTCGGCTGCGGCCCGTGCCCGGCCGGCCGCCGGTGCTGACGGGGCCGTCACCGGGGTGCGCCTTCGAGCCGCGCTGCCCGTTCGCCGAGGAACGCTGCGCCGTCGAGCGGCCCGCGCCGGTCCGGGTGGGCGAGCAGGACGCGCTCTGCCACCGGGCCGCCGACCTGACCGGAGAACTGGAGGTGGTCGCGTGACCGGCGGAGCCGGACGGGCCGCGGAGCTGGAGGTGGTCGCGTGATCCTGGAACTGGACGACGTCACGGTGTCCTTCACCACCGGCCCGCCCCTGCGGCGGCGCCGCCTCGACGCCGTGCGCGGCATCTCGCTGGCCGTGGCCGAGGGCGAGACGCTGGGCGTGGTGGGGGAGTCGGGCTCGGGCAAGACCACCACCAGCCGGGTGGCGCTCGGCCTGCGACGGCCCACCTCCGGCACGGTCCGCTTCGACGGCAGGCCGTTCCCGCGCAGGCGCCGCGACCTGGCCGGGCGCATCCAGGCGGTGCTCCAGCACCCCCACTGGTCGCTCAACCCGCGCATGCGCGTCGGGCAGAGCGTCGCCGAGCCGCTGGCCGTGCTCGGCCGGCCCGCCGGCTCGCTGGTGGCCGAGGCGCTGGAGCAGGTCGGCCTCGGCGCCGCCTTCGCCGAGCGCTATCCGCACGAGCTGTCCGGCGGCCAGCGGCAGCGGGTGTCGATCGCCCGCGCGCTGATCACCCGGCCGAGCTTCGTCGTCCTCGACGAGGCGGTCAGCGCCCTCGACGTCTCCGTCCAGGCCCAGATCCTCAACCTGCTGAAGGACCTGCAGGCGGAGTTCGGCTTCAGCGCCCTGTTCATCTCCCACGACCTCGGCGCCGTCCGGTACGTGGCCGACCGGATCGCCGTCATGCGCGACGGCGTGATCGTCGAGACCGCGGACGCCGCCGTCTTCCACACCGCTCCCGAACACCCGTACTCGCGCCAGCTCCTGGAGTCCCTGTGACCCTCGCCCCCGTCTCGTCCTTCAACGCCGGTGTGCCGGGCAACGACGACCTCCCGCTCACCCCCCAGCCCAGCCCCGGCCGCGCCGGCGTGCCGTTCGACCTGCCCGGCGTGTACGTCGGCACCGCCGAGTACGCCGAGGGCCCCACCGGCTGCACCGTCGTGCACGTCCCGGCGGGCGCGCGCACCGCCGTCGACGCCCGCGGCGGCGCGGTCGGCATGAGCGGCGGCTACGACTTCAACCACGCGATCTGCTTCGCGGGCGGCTCGGTGTACGGCCTGGCCGCCGCCGCGGGCGTGAGCGAGGAGCTCCTCGCCCGGCGCGGCAACCAGGTCAGGTGGGACGAGCTGCAGCTCGTCTCCGGCGCGGTGATCTACGACTTCTCCGCCCGGGACAACGCCGTCCACCCCGACGCCGCGCTCGGCCGCGCCGCGCTGCGCGCCGCCCGCGAGGGCGAGTTCCCCGTGGGCAGGTGCGGGGCCGGCATCGGCGCCACCGCCGGGAAGATCGACTTCGGCCGGGCCGAGTACGCCGGGCAGGGCGCCGCGTTCGGCGTCTTCGGCAGCGCCAAGGTGCTGGTGGCGACCGTGATCAACTCCGTGGGCGTGGTCGTGGGCCGCGACGGCGAGATCCTGCGCGGCAACTACCACTCCGGCGAAGGGGTCAGGCGGCACCCGAGCGTGGACTACGCGGACCTCGCGGACGCGCCGGCCGTGATGGGCAACACCACGCTGACCGTCATGGTGACGAACGTGAGCCTGACCGACCGCGACCTCGCCCAGGTGGCGCGCCAGGTGCACAGCTCGATGCACCGCGGCATCCAGCCGTTCCACACCTCCACGGACGGCGACGTGCTGTTCGCCCTCACCACCGACGAGGTGGAGCTGGAGGGGCTCAAGCCGGCGGGCTTCGGCGCGCTGGCCTCGGAGGTGGCCTGGGACGCCGTCCTGAGCGGCGTGGAGTAGGCCGATGCACGTCTTCCCCCGTTACGCGCCCGCCGATCCGGCGCACGCGGCCCGCCTGGTGCGGGAGAACCCGTTCGCGCTCGTGGTCAGCGTCGCGGGCGGCGTGCCCGTGGCCACCCACGCCCCGGTGCTGGTGGAGGAGGCGGGCGGGCCCGGGTTCGAGGGGGCCACGCTGGTCGGCCACCTGGCTCGGGTCAACCCGCAGTGGCGCGCCTGGGAGTCCGCGCCGGAGGCGCTGGTCGTCTTCTCGGGCCCGCACGGGTACGTCTCGCCGACCAGCTACGAGGCGGACCCGGCGGTGCCGACCTGGAACTACGCGGCCGTCCACCTGACGGGCCGGATCGAGGTCCATCCCGACCCGCTGGAGGTGGTGGAGCGGACCGTGGAGGCGATGGAGTCGTCCCGGACGCCGTCGTGGCGGCCCGGCGCGGCCTCCCGTGAGGTGTTCGCCCGGATCGTGTCCGGTGTGGTCGCCTTCCGGGTACGGGTGACGGGGGAGCGCGGCATGTTCAAGCTGAGCCAGGACATCGACGACGGGCGGCGCGCGAGGGTCCGTCGCGACGCGGACCCGGCGCTGGCCGCGCTCATGGACCAGGTGGACCCTCGCCCGGCGGATGCCGGGCAGCAGGCAGGCCCGGCGGGTGCCGGGCGGCAGGCAGGCCCGGAGGTGGCTTCGTGACCAGGTTCCCCGCGTTCACCTCCTCGCGCCCGGACCCGGGCGGGCGCGGCAGGGAGTTCGGGACCCACTGGGGCGCGGCCGTGCGCGCCAACCACGACGGCTACCTGCGGCTGTTCGAGGCGTGCGGGGCCGGGCCCGGGAAGGTCCGCGAGCTGGCCGAGCGGGCGCTGGCCGCGACGGCCGCGTGGGCGCCGGCGCTGGCCGAGGAGATCGGCGGCATCGCGGCCGGCTGCGGCCTGGAGCCCTGGCAGGTGGCCGCCGTCAACGCCCGCACCGAGATCCTCGCGGCGCTGCGGGCCGGCGGCGAGGGCGAGTGCTCGACGGCCGTCGTGCTCGGCGCGGGCCGCTCGCCGCGTACCGTCCAGACCTGGGACTGGCACGACCACCTGCGCGACGCGCCGCTGCTGTGGGCCTTCGAGACGGACGGCGGGCGCCGGGTGCGCACGTTCACCGAGGCCGGGGTGCTGGCCAAGATCGGCGTCAACGGCGCGGGCCTCGGCGTCCACTTCAACATCCTGCGCCACCGCTCCGACCACGCGGACGTCGGCGTGCCCGTCCACCTGGTCGCGCGCCGGATCCTCGGCGAGGCGGCCACGCTGGAGGAGGCCACGCGGATCGCCCGTTCGGCGCGGACGTCGGCGTCCACGGTCGTCACCGTGGTCACCCTGGAGGGGGTCAGGGCGCTGGAGATCTGCCCGGCGGGCGTCGGGGTGGTCGAGGCCGGGGCGAACGGGATCGGCGGCGTGCTGCTGCACACCAACCACTTCCTGGACCCGGGCCTGGCGCGGGGCGAGGACCTCGGCACCGAGCGGCCCGGCACGTACGCCCGGCTGCGCCACCTGGAGGAACGGGCGGACGGCCTGGCCGACCCCGACCTCACGGCGCGGGCCGGGGCGATGACCTGCCACGCCCCGGTGGCGCCGGTGTGCGCCCACCCGGACCCGGAGCTGCCCTTCGACCAGCGCTGGGAGACGCTCGCGGTGATCAGCCTGGATGTGGCCGCGGGCGCCATGCGCGTCCACCGGGGACGGCTCTGCCAGGTCGCCGGGACGACCTGGCAGACGTTCTGAGCCGCCCCGTCAGCGGCGCGGCCGTTCTAGTGGAAGGCGGGCAGGCCGGTGAGCGCCTTGCCGACGACCAGCGCGTGGATCTCCGAGGTGCCCTCGTAGGTCAGCACGGACTCCAGGTTGACGGCGTGGCGGATCACCGGGTACTCCAGCGTGACGCCGCTCGCGCCGAGCAGCGTGCGGCAGGTCCGCGCGATGTCGAGGGCCTCGCGCACGTTGTTGAGCTTGCCCGCGCTCACCTGCTCGGGGGTGAGCTCGCCGCGCTCCTTCAGCCGCCCGAGGTGGACCGCCAGCAGCAGGCCCTTGCCCAGCTCCAGCGTCATGTCGGCGAGCTTGGCCTGGGTGAGCTGGTAGGAGGCGAGCGGCCGGGAGAACACCTCGCGGGTGGCGGCGTAGTCCAGCGCCGTCTCCAGGCAGTCGAGCGCGGCGCCCATCGCGCCGAAGACGATGCCGAAGCGGGCCTCGTTCAGGCAGCCCAGCGGGCCGGACAGCCCCCGCGCGCCGGGCAGCATCGCCTCGGCCGGCAGGCGCACGCCGTCCAGCACCAGCTCGCTGGTCACGCTGGCGCGCAGCGACACCTTGTGCTTGACGTCGTGCGCGGCGAAGCCGGGCGTGCCCGCCGGGACGAGGAAGCCGCGGACGCCGTCCTCGGCGCGCGCCCAGACGACCGCGACGTCGGCGATCGAGCCGTTGGTGATCCACATCTTGGTGCCGTCGAGCACCCAGTCGGAGCCGTCGCGCTTGGCCGTCGTGCGCATGCCGCCCGGGTCGGAGCCGAAGTCGGGCTCGGTGAGGCCGAAGCAGCCGATGCGCTCCCCGGCCGCCATGGCGGGCAGCCACTCCTGCTTCTGCTCCTCGCTGCCGTACTTCCAGATGGCGTACATGGCCAGCGAGCCCTGCACCGAGACCAGGCTGCGCAGCCCGGAGTCGGCGGCCTCCAGCTCCAGGCAGGCCAGGCCGTACGCGACGGCGCCGAGGCCGGCGCAGCCGTACCCGTCGAGGTGCATGCCGAGGACGCCGACCGAGCCGAGCGTGCGGGCCAGCTCGCGCGCGGGCAGCTCGCCCGCCTCGAACCAGCCGGCGACGTGCGGCCGGATCTCCCGGTCGCAGACCTGGCGGACGGCCGCGCGGATGTCGCGCTCCTCGTCGGTGAGGAGGCCGTCGAGGGCGAAGAGAGCGGAGGGGTGCATGAGCGCTCCTGTCAGCATCGGATATTGGATCCAATATTGATTATGCAATATGGCATGGATAGGGTGATTTGACCATGGAGCTCCTGCACCTCGTGAACGGCCGCTGGATCGAGGGATCCGGCGCCGAGTTCGCCGACGCCAACCCCGCGAACCCCGGCGAGATCGTCGCCCGCGGGCGCGCCGCCTCCCCCGAAGAGGTGGAGCTGGCCGTCCGCGCCGCCCGGGACGCCGCCCCGTCCTGGCGCGCCACCCCCCACCACGAGCGCGCCGCCGTCCTGTCCAGGGCCGCCGCCCTGCTCGACGCCGCCGCCGAGGAGTGGGGCCGCGAGCTGAGCCGCGAGGAGGGCAAGACGCTCCCCGAGGCCGTGGCCGAGGTGCGCGGCGCGGCCCGCATCCTGCGCTACTACGCCGGCGAGGCCGACCGCGAGAACGGCGAGATCTACGCCTCCCCGCGCCCCGGCGAGAACCTGCTCGTCATGCGCCGCCCGGTGGGCGTCGCCGGCCTCATCACGCCGTTCAACTTCCCGATCGCCATCCCGGCCTGGAAGATCGGGCCCGCGCTGACCTACGGCAACACGGTCGTGTGGAAGCCCTCCTCGCTCGTGCCGCTCCTCGCCATGCGCCTGGCGGGCGCACTCGCCGAGGCCGGCCTGCCCGGCGGCGTGCTCAACCTCGTGTACGGCGAGGCCGACGCCGGAGCGGCGATCATCGACCACCCCGGCGTGGACGTCGTCTCCTTCACCGGCTCCACCGAGGTCGGCCGGGCCGTCATCGCCCGCTGCGGCGAGCTGGCCAAGCCCGTGCAGACCGAGATGGGCGGCAAGAACGCCGCCGTCGTGCTCGCCGACGCCGACCTCGACCACGCCGCCGAGCAGGTGTGCCTCGGCGCGTTCCGGTCCACCGGGCAGAAGTGCACGGCCACCTCCCGCCTCGTGGTCGAGGAGGCCGTCGCGGCCGATCTGCTGCGCAAGGTGGCCGCCAGGGCGGGGGAACTCGTCGTCGGCGACCCGCTCCAGGACGGCGTGGAGATGGGACCGCTGGTCAGCGCCGCTGCCAGGGAGCGGGTGACCGCCGGCGTGCGGCGGGCCGTCGAGGACGGCGCCGAGCCGCTGGCGGGCGCCCGGCCGTACCGGGAAGGACGGCTGGCCGAGGGCTGGTTCACCCCGCCCACCGTGCTCGCCCTGCCCGGCACGCACCTGGACGTGTGGCGCACCGAGCTGTTCGGCCCGGTCGTCGGCGCGGTGCGCGCCTCGGGCCCGGAGGAGGCGCTGCGGCTGGCCAACCGGAGCGAGCACGGGCTGTCGGCGGCGATCTTCACCCGCGACCTCGGCGCCGCGCTGCGGGCCGTGGACGACCTCGACGTCGGCGTCCTCCACGTCAACTCCGAGTCCGCCGGCACCTTCCCCTGGGTGCCGTTCGGCGGCAGCAAGCTCAGCGGCTTCGGGCCGAGGGAGCAGGGACGGGCCGCCCGCGAGTTCTTCACCCAGACCGTCACCGTCTACCTCGGGGCGCCGGCGTGAGCGGGGCGCTGTCCGGCCTGCTCGTGGCCGACTTCAGCCGGGTGCTCGCCGGCCCGTACGCGACCATGCTCCTCGCCGACCTCGGCGCCGACGTCGTCAAGGTCGAACGGCCGGGCGGCGGCGACGACACCCGCTCGTGGGGCCCGCCGTACGCCGGGGGAGAGGCCACCTACTTCCTGGCCGTCAACCGCAACAAGCGCTCCATCGCCCTGGACCTGCGCGACCCGGCGGACGCCGAGGTGGCCCGCGCGCTCGCCGCCCGCGCCGACGTGCTCGTCGAGAACTTCCGGCCCGGCACCATGGACCGCCTCGGGCTCGGCTACGACACGCTGCGCGCGGCCAACCCGGGGCTGGTCTACTGCTCCATCACCGGCTTCGGCGAGGGCGCGGGAGCCGGGCTGCCCGGCTACGACCTCATCGCGCAGGCCGTCGGCGGGCTGATGAGCGTCACCGGTGAACCGGGCGGGCCCGGCACCAAGGCGGGCGTCGCCCTCGTGGACGTGATCACCGGGCTGCACGCCTCGCTCGGCGTGCTGGCCGCGCTCCGCCACCGCGACGCCACCGGCCAGGGGCAGCGGGTGACGGTCTCGCTGCTGTCGTCGCTGCTGTCGGCCATGACCAACCTGGCCTCCGGGTACGCCGCCGCCGGCGTGGTGCCCTCCGCCATGGGCAACCGGCACCCCAGCATCGTCCCGTACGAGGTGTTCCAGGCCGCCGACCGGCCGATCGTCATCGCGGCCGGCAACGACCGCCAGTTCCGCGCCCTGTGCGCGGCCCTCGGGCGCGACGACCTCGCGGCCGACCCGAGGTACGCCGCCAACGCCGGCCGCGTCGCGCACCGGGACGAGCTGTGCGCCGAGCTCGACCGGGCGCTGTCCGCCCGCACGGCCGACGAGTGGTTCGCCGCCCTGAGCGCCGCCGGGGTGCCCTGCGGGCCGATCAACACCATGGCCGACGCCTTCGCCCTGGCCACCGAGCTGGGCCTGAACCCGCTGGTCGGCGAGGGGCCGGCCGCCCAGGTGGCCAACCCCGTCGGCCTCAGCCGCACGCCGCCGGAGTACCGTCTCGCGCCCCCTTCGCTCGGGCAGGACGATCAGTGGGTACGTGAGATATTGGGCGAATGACCACGCCAGAAGGCCAGAGGGGTGTCGCGGCCGAGGCCGGTGGGCGGCGCAGGCCGCCCACGGCGCAGCAGTTCGTCCTGGAGGAGCTGCGGCGCGCCATCACCACCGGCAGGCTGCGTCCCGGCGACCCCATCCGGCAGGAGGCGCTGGCCGAGGAGCTCGACGTGAGCCGCGTCCCGCTGCGCGAGGCGCTCAAGACGCTGCAGGGCGAGGGCCTGGTCACCTACCAGGCCCACCGGGGCTACTTCGTCGAGCGGCTCTCCCTCGGCGACCTGCGCGAGGTCTACCTCATCCGGGAGCTCCTGGAGGCCGAGGCGGTGCGCCGGGCGGCCGGGCGGATCGGCGACGAGGCGCTGCGGGCGGCCGAGCGGGCGCAGGCGGAGGTCGAGGAGGCCGCCGCCGCGGGCGACGTGCTGGCGATGGCCGAGGCCAACCGCCGCTTCCACATGACGATCCTGGAGGCGTCCGGGCTGCCGCGCATGGTCCGGATGATCAGGACGCTGTGGGACTCCACCGACGCCTACCGCTCCGTCTACTACGGGGAGCCGGCCAACAGGGAGCGGGTCATCGAGGAGCACCGGGCCGCGCTCGACCTGCTGCGCCGCCGCGACGCCGAAGGGGCCGTGCGGGTCCTGGCCGCGCACCGCGCCCACGCCGTGACCGCCATCGAGGCCGTCCTCCCCGGCGCCCCCCAGGCGTGAAGCGTCTCACTCGCTGAGGACGCGGCCGACCATCCGGGCGTACATGCGGCCCGGACTCGGCGCCTTGGCCAGGAAGCCGGGCAGCATGGGCAGCCCCACCGCGTACGGCTCCAGCCGCTCGTACAGCTCCTCCGCCCCCGAGGGCCGGTCGTCGGGCCGCTTCTCCAGCAGCTCGGACAGCAGCGCCCCGAGCCCGGCCGGCAGGCCCGGGATGTCCGGAGGCCGCTCCTTGACCTGCTTCTCGAACACCACGTAGTCCGTCGGCCCGGTGAAGAGCTGCCGGCCGGTCAGCATCTCGTGCAGCACGCAGCCCAGCGCGTACAGGTCGCTGCGCGGCTCGGCGACGCCCCGCTGGATCTGCTCGGGCGCCATGTAGGCGGGCGTGCCGAGGATCTGGCCGATCCGGGTGAACGTCGTGACGTCGGCCTCGCGCAGCATGGCCAGGCCGAAGTCGAGCACCTTCACGCTGCCGTCGGGGCACAGCATGAGGTTGGTGGGCTTGAGGTCGCGGTGGCAGATCGCCAGGGCGTGCGCGGCCGACAGCACCGCGCACGCCTGCGCGGCGACGGCGGCGGCCCACGGAACCGGCAGCGGCCCGTGCTCGCTGAGCACGTCGGCCACGGTGACGCCCTCGATGAACTGCATGACCTGGTACAGCCGCTGCTCGTGGGTGCCGAAGTCGTAGAGCACCGGCGCGCCCGGGTGCTCCAGCCGGGCCAGGATGCGGGCCTCCCGGATGAAGCGGCGCTCCAGCTCGCCGTCCGGGCCGCCGGCCGGCAGGCGCAGCAGCTTGACCGCGACGCGGCGGTCGAGGTGGCGGTCGTGGCCCGCGTAGACGGCTCCCATGCCGCCCTGCCCGAGGGGGAAGTGCTCGAGCACATAGCGGTCGCCGATGACCATTCGCCCCTCCATGCCGCCTTTCGGGAAAAGCTACACCGTCAGGCTCCGCCGCCTGACTCCATGAGGCCATGAGCGGGCGGGTGCAGGTGGCCGTCGGCCAGCCCGTCGAGGCCCAGACGGATCAGTGTCTGCCCCAGGACGGAGGTCTCACGCAGCGCGTCCTCCAGCACCGCGAGCTGCCGGAACGCCTCGCCGTACGCGCTCTGCTCCTTGAGCGTCAGGCGCGGCAGGCGGGTGCGCCGCACGTCGAAGCGGCTGGAGCCGGTCGTCGCGCGCCCACCGGCCGCCCGCAGGAAGCCGGCCAGGAAGTCGGGGTCGAGCCGGCGCTGGTCGACCCGGTAGAGCGTCAGGTGCGGCCCCAGCACGCAGCCGCCCTCGGCCATGACCCGGACGCTGGAGTAGGAGGCCACCACGTCGCCGGGGCGCACCTGCACGAGCCCCTGCTGGGCGTTCGCCCGGCCGGAGGGCGGCGTGCCGCCGGCCAGGTCGTCGGCGGTCAGCATCGGCAGGTCGCCGCCTTCGGCGGCCATCTTGGGCGGCGCCTGGAGCACGGTGACCAGGCCCTCCTTGATGAGGTCGCCGACGGTGGTGGCGGGCTGGTCGAGCGGCTGCTCCAGCACCTTGAGGTCGGGCGGCGTCGCGGCGGCCGCGAGGAAGCGGTCGCGCGCCTCGGTGAAGGCCCGGCCGACGTCGTCGCGGCGCTGGTGGCGGGCCGGCGTCATGTCCACCTCGTCGGCCAGCAGGTCGATGATGCGCACCGTACGGTCGGAGCGGTCGTCGAGGTAGGCGCGCCAGGCCGGCTCGACGGCGGACAGGTCGGCCGTCGCGTCGAGGATGAGCACGTCGGACGGCGGGCGCTCGCCCGCGCGCGGCCGGCGCAGCAGCCACAGGTCGGAGCCGGGCAGCGCCACGACGCCGCGCAGGGCGCCGGCCCGCAGCAGGTTGGCCCGGATGCGGCGGCCCGCCTTGCGGCTCGCGGCGGCGGGCGGCATGAGGATGGCGACCAGGCCGCCCGGCCGGACATGGGTCAGGCAGTGCTGCACCCAGGCCAGCTCGGACTCGCCGCGCGGCGGCAGGCCGTACTCCCAGCGCGGGTCGCCGGTCAGCTCCTCGTAGCCCCAGGCGCGCTCGTTGAACGGCGGGTCGCACAGGACGGCGTCGGCCTTCTCCCCGGCGAAGGCGTCGTGGCGGATGGCGTCGCCGGGGACGATCCGCGCGTCGGCGCCGCGCAGCCTCAGCCGGGCCGCGGTGATGCGGGCGGAGGCGCCGTTGAGGTCCTGCCCGAGCAGGCGGGCGGCCTTGGGGGCGAGCAGCAGCGTGCCGACGCCGCACGCGGGGTCCAGGATGGTGGCCGGCGCCTCGATGAGGCCCCCGGCCCGCCCTTCGCGGTGGTCGTCCGGGAACGCGGCGAGGCCGTCCTGTCCACGGCCGTCCGTGAACGCGGCGAGGCCGCTCTCGCGACGGCCCTCGGGGGACGTGGGCAAGGCGCTCTCGCGACGGCCCTCAGGGGACGTGGGCAGGCCGACCTGGCGACGGCCCCCCGAGGACGCGCGGGCACCGGACGCGGCGAGACCGCTCGCCCGGTGCCCGTCCGACGGCGCGGTGCGGACCGGCGCGGGTCGATCGTCCGACGGGGCGGCGCCGACCAGGCGGACCATCAGCTCGGCGACGTCCTCCCGGGTCACCGACAACTGGCGCGAGTGGGCCTCCAGGTAGCGCTCGCACAGGAACTCGTACGCCGTGAGCGGCCCGTGCCGCTCGGCCAGTTCGGACACCAGCCCGGCCAGTTCGGGCTCCAGCTCGGCACTCCCGGTGGAAAGAAACTCACCCGCCTCGGCAACAAGGTCACCCAGGCGTAGATCTCCGGCGGCTTTCAAGCGCTGCCACACACGATCTCCCAGGGATACCTGGTAGGACTTCCCATAGCGCCGCAGCCACGCCTCGACCTGCCGCAGCGAGAACAGCGGCTGGTTGGCGGTTCCGCCCACGGGGCGGGGGAAGTCGTCGTGGCGGCGTCGCCAGTTGCTCACCGCGGCGCGCCCGACCCCCGCGAGCCGGGCGATGTCCCCGGCGTTCACGGTCGGGTCGTGGCTCATGCGACCACAGTAGTTCACAAGAGTCTTCAGCGCATCTGCTTGTGAAGTCTTTCAACCAATGATTTACTGCTAGGTATGAAGCACAACATCCGCTATGCCGCCGGATCAGATGTGGGGCGCCGCAGGGAGCAGAACGAGGATTCCGGCTACGCGAGCGGCCGGCTGCTCGTGGTGGCTGACGGGATGGGCGGCCACGCGGCCGGCGAGCTCGCGAGCTCGGCGGCGATCGCCGTCATGCGCGAGCTGGATGCCACGCTTCCGGAGACCGGCGCCGACCTGGAGGCCGCCCTGGAGGGCGCCGTGCACGAGGCGGCGCGCCGGCTGGTCGAGCTGGCGGAGATCGACCCGGCGCGCAGGGGCATGGGGACCACGGTGACCGCCATGCTCTGGGACGGTTACCGGTTCGCCCTGGCTCATCTCGGTGACTCCCGCGGATACCTGCTTCGCGATGGTGCTCTTTACCAGATGACCAAGGATCACACACTTGTGCAGTCGATGGTGGACGAAGGGCGGATAACGGAGGATCAGGCCGCCGTTCATCCCCGGCGTTCCATGGTGCTGCGCGTGCTCGGCAGCGAGGGGCGGGCCGAGCCCGACATGGCGCTGCGCGAGGCCGAGCCCGACGACCGCTACCTGCTGTGCTCCGACGGGCTCACGGCCGTGCTCGGTCCCGAGATGCTGCACGAGGTGCTCACCACGCATCCCGACCCGGCGATGGCCACGCAGCGCCTCATCGACCTGGCCAACGAGGGCGGCTCGCCGGACAACGTGACCGTGATCGTCGCCGACGTGGTGGCGCCCGGCACGGGCGACGACCAGGTGTGGCGCGTGGGCGCCGGGGCCTAGCCGCGTCACTTCCGTCACGGAGGTCCTTTTCCTTCTCAGAGCTCGCCACTTTCGCGGTGCGCGGCCCGCGCTCGCCGCGCGGCGATTACCGTACATCGTGATCGTCCGGATTTTCTGGGAGGAGTCGCGCTGGACCCCATCGCGGAAGCTCTGCTGAAACAGGTCCGTAAGGAGATCGGCTACCGGGAGAAGGGCGGCCAGCAGACCAAGTTCGGCCACTGGTACGCCGAGCGCGTCCAGGACGCCCAGTACCGGGACGCGCCCTGGTGCGACATGTTCATCGCCTGGGCGGCGGACCGGGCCGGCCTCACGGACTACGTCGGCAGCTTCGCCTGGACGCCGTCCCACGCCGCCTGGTTCATCAAGCAGGGCGCCTGGTCGGCCAAGCCGGAGCCGGGAGCGCTGGTCTTCTTCGACTGGAAGGGCGGCAAGAGCTACCAGGGCATCGACCACGTCGGCATCGTCGAGAGCGTCTCCGGCGGCAAGATCCACACCATCGAGGCGAACGTCGACCGCGTCTGGCTCAAGCGCAAGGTCCGCGAGACCGACAAGGTCGTCGGGTACGGCCTGCCGCGCTTGGTCAAGGCCAACGCCACGCTGAGCGAGATCCGCTCCACCGAGCGGCCGTTCGCGCCGGCGCTGCGGGAGCGGGAGCCCCAGGGGTCGGTGTTCGACGTGCTGGGCACGCCCCACGCGCTGCTCGCCGTCATGGTGCTGACGACGATCGTCCTCTCCTTACGCTTCGCCGGACGCCGCCGCGGCACCCGTCGCCGCCTCGCCTGGCCCTGGAGCGCGCCATCGCGCCGCGACCACGGCCTGTCCTGGACCGACGCCGACCCCGCCTGGCCGGACCCCGACCCCGCCTGGACCGACCCGGACCCCGCCTGGACCGACGCCCACCCCGCCTGGTCCGGCCCCGATCCCGCCGGGGACGGCCGCGAGCGCGACACCGGCAGCCGGCGGGTTCCCGTGGTCATCGGCGGGCCTCCCGGCGACCAGCCGCCGGCCTCCCGCCGCCGCCCGTACGAGCGGTAGGACCGTAGGAGCCGTACGAGCGGTACGAGCCGAGACACTGACGCGAGCCGGTCCGCCGGTCAGTCGCCGAGCTCGATGACCAGCTTGACGTCGTCGCCCGGCTTGTCGAACGCCTCCAGCGCCCGCTCCAGCGGCAGCCGCCTGGTGATCAGCCGTTCCAGCCAGGCGCAGTCGGCCGCCGCCAGCGCCTCGCCCGCGGCGCGGAAATGCCGCAGGTTGGCGTTGACCGAGCCGAACACCACGTCGTTCTCCAGCACCATGTCCCGGTTGATGCGCCCCACGTCCGCGTCCAGCACCTTGCCGGCGGGCGACACGCCGGTCAGGCACACGATGCCGGCCGAGCCGCTGGCCACCATCGAGTCGAGGACCATCGTGCCCGCCCCCGTGGCCTCGACGACGATGTCCGGGCGCAGGCCGCGCACCGGCTCCAGGGAGTCGCCGGAGTGGAAGGCCGCGCCGAGCGAGCGCACCAGGTCCGGCTTGAGCCCTTCGGTGGCGCGGTCGACGACGTGGACCTCCAGCCCGCGCTGCGTGGCGAGCAGGGCGGCCAGCAGCCCGATCGGCCCGGCGCCGACGACGAGCGCCGTGCGCGGCTCGAACCAGGACCGCGCCCCGATCCGCTCGATGTGCTCCCACGCCTTGGCCACGACCGAGGTCGGCTCCATCAGCATCCCCACCCGCTCCAGGCGGGGGTCGATGCGCACGGCGTAGTCCTCCTCCACGGTCCACAGCTCGCTGCCGTAGCCGTCGAGCGCCTTGATGCCGCGCTCGGTGTAGCGGCCGTTGCGGCACATGTCGAACTCGCCGCGGGCGCAGGCCGGGCACGGCACCGGGTCGGGCCGGCGCACCACGCCCACGACGAGGTCGCCGGGGGAGAAGGCGGACCCCTCCGGCGCCCGGAGCACGCGGCCGAGCGACTCGTGGCCGAGGATCATGCTGTCCTTCTCGCCCCGCCAGAAGCCGTACTCACCGGAGGCCAGCTCCCGGTCCGTGCCGCAGATGCCCAGGGCCAGGCCCTCGACGAGCAGCTCGCCGGGGCCGGGCTCGGGGTCGGGTACGTCCTCGACACAGAGCGACCCGCGGGTGTCCGGCCGCAAGGTGAGTGCGCGCATGACCGACCTCTACCCGGCAGGCGACAGGAAATAGTAGGACGTCCTAGTATCTTGAGGGTAGGCCGCTCAAAGAGGAGTGATCAGGCGTGCACGTACCGGTCCATCCCGTCCGCTTCGTGACGGCAGCCGCGCTGTTCGACGGCCATGACGCCGCGATCAACATCATGCGCCGCATCCTCCAGTCCCAGGGCGCCGAGGTCGTCCACCTGGGGCACAACCGGTCGGTGGACGAGATCGTGACCGCCGCCATCCAGGAGGACGTCCAGGGCGTCGCGGTCAGCTCCTACCAGGGCGGCCACGTCGAGTTCTTCACCTACCTGGTCGATCTGCTGCGCGAGCGCGGCGCGGGGCACGTCAAGGTGTACGGCGGTGGCGGCGGCGTCATCGTGCCGGAGGAGATCGAGCTGCTGCACTCCCGGGGCGTCAGCCGGATCTTCTCGCCCGAGGACGGCCAGCGCCTCGGCCTGCCCGGGATGATCAACAAGCTGGTCGAGGAGTGCGACGTCGAGCTGGGCGACCCGCCCTCGGCGGAGGCCGTGGTCTCGGGCGACCAGGCCGCGCTGGCCCGGGCGATCACCCTGATCGAGTCCGGCCGCGCACCGGCCGAGCTGCTCGACCGGCTGCGCGCCGTCGGCGGCTCACGCGCCGGCGGCGAACCGGCCGCTGGCGACGCCGAGGTGCTCGGCGGCCCGCGCGCCCCCGTGCTCGGCATCACGGGCACCGGCGGCTCCGGCAAGTCCTCGCTCACCGACGAGCTGGTCCGGCGCCTGCGCGTGGACAACGACGACAAGCTGCGCATCGCCGTCATCGCCATCGACCCCACCCGCCGGCGCGGGGGCGGCGCGCTGCTCGGCGACCGCATCCGCATGAACAGCCTCGGCCCGCAGACCTACTTCCGCTCGCTGGCCACCCGGGGCGCGCCCAACGAGGTGCCCGCCTGCCTCGACGACGTGGTCGCGGCCTGCCGCGCCGCCGGCTACGACCTGGTGATCGTGGAGACCCCCGGCATCGGCCAGGGCGACGCCGGGATCGTGCCGCACGTGGACGTGCCGATCTACGTCATGACCCCGGAGTTCGGCGCGGCCTCCCAGCTGGAGAAGATCGACATGCTCGACTTCGCCGAGGCCGTGGTGATCAACAAGTACGAGCGGCGCGGGGCCGAGGACGCCCTGCGCGACGTGCGCCGGCAGCTCGTGCGCAACCGGGAGGCGTTCGGCGTCTCGCCCGACGACATGCCGGTGTTCGGCACGATCGCCGCCCGCTACAACGACGCGGGGGTGACGGCCCTCTACCAGCACCTCAAGGCGGTGCTCGTGGAGAAGGGGCTGCCCGCCGGGCCGGGGCTGCTGGCGCCGGTGCGCGGCCGTACCTCCGAGGCGTCCGAGGCGATCGTC
The DNA here is from genome assembly GCF_013363995.1 of Nonomuraea rhodomycinica. Classification (GTDB taxonomy): domain Bacteria; phylum Actinomycetota; class Actinomycetes; order Streptosporangiales; family Streptosporangiaceae; genus Nonomuraea; species Nonomuraea rhodomycinica. The sequence continues at coordinate 870,809 of NZ_JABWGO010000002.1, forward strand.
CCGCCCGCGCGGGTGCGGTACCTGGCGGAGATCGCCGAGACCGTCCGCGCCTACCACGCCGAGACCCTCGCCCAGGCGGAGGCGGCCCGCCGCCGCCAGCAGGTCGCCGCCGTGCGCGCGCTCCTGAAGCGCGACGGCGGGGGCGAAGGGGGCGAGGAGCGGCTGGCCGGCCTGGAGGAGCGGGCCGAGCGCGAGCTGTCGGAGGAGAGCCGGGCGCTGCTCGACTCCTGGCCCGCCACGCGCGAGCAGTACACCGCCGACGAGCTGGTGGTCCGCGTGCGCGACCGGGAGATCCACACGCCGCTGTGGCGCGAGACGCTGTCCGGCAACCGCATCCCCCGGGTGGCGCTGCCCCGCTACAGCGACCACGGCGACCTGCTGCGGTTCCTGCGCTCGGAGAACCTGCCGGGCCGCTTCCCCTTCACCGCCGGCGTGTTCCCGTTCAAGCGCGACGACGAGGACCCCACCCGGATGTTCGCGGGGGAGGGCGACCCGTTCCGCACCAACCGGCGCTTCAAGCTGCTCTCGGAGGGCCAGCCGGCGACGCGGCTGTCCACCGCGTTCGACTCGGTCACGCTGTACGGCCACGACCCCGACCTCCGCCCCGACATCTACGGAAAGGTCGGTACTTCGGGGGTGTCGATCGCCACGCTCGACGACATGAAGGCCCTCTACGACGGCTTCGACCTGGCGGCGCCCAACACGTCCGTGTCGATGACCATCAACGGGCCGGCGCCCACCATCCTGGCCTTCTACCTCAACGCGGCCGTCGACCAGGCCCTCGACCGGTTCCGGACCGAGCAGGGGCGCGAGCCGTCCGAGGCGGAGGCGCGCGACCTGCGCGCCCGCACGCTGGCCACGGTCAGGGGCACGGTCCAGGCCGACATCCTCAAGGAGGACCAGGGGCAGAACACCTGCATCTTCTCCACCGAGTTCTCGCTGCGGATGATGGCCGACATCCAGGAGTGGTTCATCGCCAACGGCGTGCGCAACTTCTACTCGGTGTCGATCTCCGGCTACCACATCGCCGAGGCCGGGGCCAACCCGATCAGCCAGCTCGCCTTCACGCTGGCCAACGGCTTCACCTACGTCGAGGCGTACCTCGCGCGCGGCATGGACATCGACGACTTCGCGCCCAACCTGTCGTTCTTCTTCTCCAATGGCATGGACCCCGAGTACAGCGTGCTCGGGCGGGTGGCCCGGCGCGTCTGGGCGGTCGCGATGCGCGAGCGGTACGGCGCCGCGGAGCGCTCGCAGAAGCTCAAGTACCACATCCAGACCTCGGGCCGGTCGCTGCACGCCCAGGAGATGGACTTCAACGACATCCGCACCACGCTGCAGGCGCTGATCGCGATCTACGACAACTGCAACAGCCTGCACACCAACGCCTTCGACGAGGCGGTCACCACCCCGTCGGCCGACTCGGTGCGCCGGGCCATGGCCATCCAGCTCATCATCAACCGCGAGTGGGGCCTGGCCCGCAACGAGAACCCGTTGCAGGGCTCGTTCATCATCGAGGAGCTGACGGACCTGGTCGAGGAGGCCGTGCTCAGCGAGTTCGAGCGGCTGTCGGACCGGGGCGGCGTGCTGGGCGCCATGGAGACGGGCTACCAGCGCGGGCGCATCCAGGACGAGTCGATGCTGTACGAGATGCGCAAGCACGACGGTTCGCTGCCGATCATCGGCGTCAACACCTTCCGCAACCCGCGCGGCGACGAGCCGCACGAGCGGAAGCTGGAGCTGGCCCGGGGCACCGAGGAGGAGAAGCGCTCGCAGCTCGACCGGCTCGGCGCCTTCCACGAGCGGCACCGCGCCGAGGCGCCCGCCGCGCTGGCCCGGCTGCGCGAGGCGGCCATGTCCCGCTCGAACGCCTTCGAGGTGCTGATGGACGCGGCGCGCGTGTGCTCGCTCGGCGAGATCACCGAGGCCCTGTTCGAGGCCGGGGGTCAGTACCGGCGCAACGTGTGAGACACCCCGGGCTGCCCCGGTGGCACCGCTCGGCCCGCCGATAGGATCGCCACCGGGGACCACAGCTAACAGGAGGTTTTCTCATGTCCGAGATCTCGTTCAAGGGCAACCCGGTCACGGTGGGCGGCACGTTCCCGCAGCCGGGTGCCGAGGCGCCCACGTTCAGCCTGGTGGGCAAGGACCTGAGCGACGTCACGCTGGCGTCGTTCGGCTCCTCGGTCAAGGTGCTCAACATCTTCCCGAGCGTCGACACCGGTGTGTGCGCCGCCTCGGTACGCCGCTTCAACCAGGTCGCCGCCGAGCACCCGGAGGCCGTGGTGCTCTGCGTGTCGGCCGACCTGCCGTTCGCGCAGCAGCGCTTCTGCGGCGCCGAGGGGCTCGACAACGTGGTCATGCTGTCGCTCATGCGGGGCCGTGAGTTCCTGACCGAGTACGGCGTCGCGCAGGAGTCGGGGCCGCTGGCCGGGCTCGCCGCCCGCGCGGTGGTCGTGCTCGACGGCGACAACAAGGTGATCCACTCCGAGCTGGTCCCGGAGATCACCCAGGAGCCCGACTACGACGCCGCCCTCGCCGCGCTGAAGTAACCGGTCGACGGGGCCCGCCGGCGCGGGCCCCGTCGGCTAGCTCCTGCGGCCGATCCCGCAGACGATGAGCGACGACTGCGGGTCCTCGGCGAAGTCGATCATGTCGGTGTCGTCCGGCCGCCACTGCGGCAGCCACACCAGGCCCGGCTCGATGAGGTCGAACCCGTCGAACAGCTCCCTGACGCGCTCGCGGCTGCGCAGGGTCAGCGGCGAGGTCGCGCTCCGGTAGACCTCGACGCCCTTGTCCACGGCGTCGGGCCGGGCGTCGCTGGTGCCGTGCGACATGACCAGGTAGCTGCCGGGGGCCATCACCTCGCGCAGCGTCCCGATGATCTCCTCGGGGCCCTCCGCCTCGGACACGAAGTGCATCACCGCGACGAGCAGCACGGCGACGGGCTTGCTGAAGTCGAGCAGCCCCGTCACGTCGGGGTTCTTCAGGATGCCGACGGGGTCGCGCACGTCGCCCTCGACGACGACGGTGTTGGCGTCGTCGGCCAGCAGCGCGCGGGCGTGCACGAGCACGACGGGGTCCCGGTCCACGTAGACCACGCGCGCCCCTGGCGCGGCCTCTCGGGCGACCTCGTGCACGTTGCCCTGGGTGGGGAGTCCCGTGCCGATGTCGAGGAACTGCGTCACCCCGCTCCGGGCCAGGAAGCGGACGGCCCTCCCCAGGAACGCCCGGTTGGCCCGCGCGGCGAGACGCACCTCGGGCGCGACGGCGAGGATCTTCTCGGCGGCCTTACGGTCGGCCGGGAAGTGGTCCTTGCCCCCGAGGTAGTAGTCGTACAGCCGGGCGACGTTGGGCGTGTTGGGGTCGAAGCCCAGCGGTTCTCGCTCCAACCGGAGATCCCCCGATCAAGAAGTAATGATCTTTATGGGGGATTCTACGGATTCGTTATGGAGCTTGTGGAGGACCTGCGCACATTCGGCCCAGAATTCACGGTATTTCACTCATTTTCGGTCAGGGCTCAGGCGACCCGAACCGGGCAGGATGGGGTCGTGGCATGGAGACGGCGATGACGGAGGCGGGCGTGCGCGACGACACCGGGGCGGCCGTGCGGGTGCCCGCGACCGTGACCAGAATCGTCTCCCTCGTGCCGTCGCTCACCGAGTCCGTGGCGGCCACCGTGCCGGACGCGCTGGTCGGCGCCACCGACTGGTGCTCGCACCCCGCCGGCCTGGACGTCACGCGCGTGCGCGGCACCAAGAACCCCGACCTCGACGCGATCAGGAGCCTGCGCCCCGACGTGGTGCTGGCCAACGCCGAGGAGAACCGCGAGCCCGACCTCGCCGCCCTGCGCGAGGCCGGCCTGGCCGTCTGGGTCACCCGGATCGAGACCCTGGACCAGGCGTTCGCCTCCCTGGAACGGATGTTCGCGCAGGCGTGCCGCACGGAGCCGCCCGCGTGGCTGGCCGAGGCGCGCGAGGTCTGGCGCGAGCCGCAGGAGGGGCCGCGGCGCACCGCGGTCGTCCCCATCTGGCGGCGGCCGTGGATGGTGGTGGGACGCGACACGTTCACCGGCGACGTGCTGCGCCGGCTCGGCGTGGACAACCTGTACGCGGGGCACGCCGAGCGCTACCCCAAGGTGCCGCTCGCCGAGCTGACCGCCCGGGCGCCCGACCTGGTCGTGCTGCCCGACGAGCCGTACGCCTTCCACGCCGGCGACGGGCCCGAATGCTTCCCGGGGCTGCGGTGCGCGCTGGTCAGCGGGCGCGACCTGACCTGGTACGGCCCCTCCCTCGTGACGGCCCGCGCCCGCCTGACCCGCGCCCTGGCGCCCTGAGGGCTTCCTGGCGACCTGAGGGGGCCCGCGCCCTGGCGAGCTGAGGCGACCCGCGCTCAGGCGCCGGTGCCGGAGCGGCCGGCGGGGGCAGCCGGGGCGGCCGGGGCGGCTTGGGCTGCCAGGGCGGCGTCCACGGCCCCGGGACTGAGCACGTGCTCCATGACGATCACCGCCGTGCCCACGATCCCGGCCCGCCGCCCCAGCGTGCTGGTCACGATCCGCAGGTTGCGCGTCGTGTACGGCAGGCTGCGCCGGTAGACGCTCTCCCGGATGCCGGTCAGGTAGTGCTCCCCGGTCTCGGCCATGTCACCGGCCAGCACCAGGACGCCCGGGTTGAGCAGGCTCACCGCGGTCGCCAGCAGGACGCCGAGCGTGCGGCCCGCCTCCTGGGCGTGGGCGATGGCGGCCGGGTCGCCGGCCTGGACGAGGCGCACCACGTCGCGGCTGGTCTCCACCCCGAGGTCGGTGGCCAAGGCGTGGCCGCTGGCCAGCGAGGCGACGCAGCCGCGCGAGCCGCACGTGCAGACCCGGCCGTCGCTCTCGCGCAGCCGTACGTGGCCGAGGTTGCCCGCGGCGTCCTCGGCGCCCCGGTAGACGGAGCCGTCCAGCACCACGCCGGTGCCGATGCCGGTGGAGACCTTGACGAGCAGCAGCGCCCGGGTGCGCCGCCACGACGACCACCACTCGCCGAGTGCCATCGCGTTGGCGTCGTTCTCCACGAGCACCGGCACGCCGAACGCCGAGCTGAGGCTCGCGCCGATCGGATGGTCGTCCCAGCCGGGCATGACGAACGAGCGCAGCAGCCGCCCGGTGTCGTGGTCCACCGAGCCGGGCAGGTCCACGCCGATGCCGCACACCCGCTCGGCCGGCATGCCCGTCCGGTCGAGCAGCCGCTGGAACGCCTGCCGCACCCAGGTGAGGACGGCGTCGGGCCCGCGGTCGATGCGCATCTCGGTGTGCTCCTCGGCCAGCGGCCGGGCGGCGAGGTCGGTCAGCGCGACGTGGGCGTGCCCGGCGCCGAGGTCGGCCACGAGCACCAGGCGCTTGCCCGCGTCGAGGTCCAGCACCGAGGGCGGGCGGCCGCCCCCGGAGCTGGCCACGCCGGACTCGTGGATGTAGCCGGCCTCGATCAGCCGGTCCACCCGGTCGGTGATCGTGGAGCGGGACAGTCCGGTGTACTCGATGAGTTCCTTGCGGGTGCGGCAGGAGCCATCACGGATGAGCTGGAGGATGTGCCCTGCCGTCAGCATCGTCTACCCCTTCTCAGCTCCCGCCGTGAGACCCTCGGTGAGCAGGCGCTCACTGGCGAAGAACACGATCACGATGGGCAGCGTCAGGACCACCGACCCGGCCATGAGCACCGTGGTCGGGATCTCGATGCTGCCCGCGAGCTGGGAGAGTCCCAGGGAGACCGTCCAGCTCTCCCGCCTCTCGACGAGGAAGAGCAGGGCGAACAGGAACTCGTTCCAGGCGATCATGAACACGTAGAGGCCGGTCGCCATGAGCGCGGGTTTCGACAGCGGCAGCACGACCCGCCAGATGGTCGACAGGCGCGTGCAGCCGTCGATGGCGGCCGCCTCCTCCACGCTACGCGGCACGGTCTCGAAGTAGTTGCGGAGCATGTATACCGTGACCGGCACGGTCTGCGCGATGTAAACGAGGATGAGCCCGAACAGCGACCCGCGCAGCCCCATCATCGTGAACAGCACGAAGAGCGGGATGGCCAGCACGATCGCCGGGAAGAGGTAGACGGCCAGGAACAGGAAGTGGACCTGCCGGTGCCCGAAGAAGCGCAGCCGGGCCACCGCGTACGCGCCGGGGATGGAGATCAGCAGCGTCACCGCCACGGACGCCACGGCCACGATCGCGCTGTTGCGCATGAACGTCAGGAATCCCTGCCGGGTCAGCACGTCGGCGTAGGTGTCGAGGGTGAGCCGGCGCGGCCACAGGGAGCCGGGGTCGAGGATGAGCTCCTGGATGTCGCGCACCGACAGCATGACCATGTAGAGGAACGGGAACGCGGTGACGGCGACGAACACGGCGATCACCAGCGGCTTGAGCACGCGCAGCGCGGCCCGCTCCACCCGGTCCCTGCTCATCGGCCGCCCGCGGCGCGCGCTCGCGGGCCGCTCGCCCCCGCCAGCGGCCAGCGCCGGCTCAGCGGTTCTGCTCACGTTCGCCTCCCGCGAAGAACCTGAGGTAGAGGGCCAGGAAGACGACCAGCACGACGGCGAGGACGATCGCCTGCGCCGCCGCGGCGCCGATGTCGTCGCGCGAGGTCAGGAAGTTGTAGACGCGCACGCTGACCACCTCGGTCCCGGCCCCGCCGCCGGTCAGCAGGTACACGTCGTCGAACTTGGTGAAGGTGAACACGAAGCGCAGCACGGCCAGCAGCGCGACGATCCGCCAGAGCTGCGGCATGATCACGTACCGGAAGCGCTGGGTGGGCGTCGCCCCGTCCACCACGGCCGCCTCCTCCAGGTCGGCGGGCAGCGCCTGGAGCCGGGCCAGGATGAACAGGAACGCGAACGGGAAGTACCGCCACGCCTCGAACGCGATGACCGTCAGCAGCGCCACCGGCACCTCCACCCCGAGGAAGGTGCCCTTGGCCTGGCTGAGGAAGGCGATCGGCTGGCTGAGCCAGGTGTTCACGATGCCGTACTGGGGGTTCAGCATCGTCTCCCACAGGAAGGCGACGGCCACGACCGGCGCCACGTACGGGATGAGGATGGAGGCCCGCACCAGCGTGCGCCCCTTGAAGCGGTCACGCAGCGCCAGCGCGGCGACCAGCCCGACCGCGATGGACAGCGCGGTGCCGGCCACGGTGTAGACGAGCGTGTTGACCAGCGCCGGCCAGAAGCCCGGCTCGGAGAGCACGTACCGGAAGTTCTCCAGCGTGTAGCCGCCGAACAGGCCCTTGCTGCGGATGTTGATGAGCCGCACGTCCTGGAAGGCCAGCATGACGGCCCACAGGAGCGGCAGGACGACCACGACCAGGGTGATGACCAGGGTGGGCGAGATCAGCGCCAGCCCGGCCCGCCCCTCCTGCTTCTGTAGGGTCAGGCTCACTGGCGGATCCCGCGCTTGATGGTCTCGACGTCCTTCTTGGCCTGGGCGGCGGCCTGCTCGGGCGTCAGTGAGCCGTCCACGACCTGGCTGAGCGCCTTCGGCACCGGCAGCTCACCCATCGTGGCGCCCACCAGCTTGCCCTGGCCCTGCGTGATGCCCCAGCGGGCGAAGCTGTCGGGGCCGGCGCGCAGCGCGTCCAGGACGGACGCCGGGTAGACGTCGGCCAGCGGCTTCTTGGTGTCGACGCCGGCGGGCAGCTTGTTCCAGGCGGCGGCGTAGCTCTTGCGGGTGGGGAACTTGCCCTCGGGCGCCATCCCGATCCACCGCTCGTAGCCCTCGTTCATGGCGTACGCGACGAACTTGGCGGCCGAGTCCTTGGCCGCGTCGCGGGTGACCACCCACGAGACGATCTCCCCGTACTGCGCGGGAGCGCTGCCGTCCGGGCCCTTCAACGCCGTGACGACGCCCGTGTTCTTCGCCAGCCACCCCGGGTCGTCCTTGCACTGCGGGCAGCTCGGCAGCGCGTCCTTGCGCAGCCCCGCCAGCTCGTCGAGGATGAACGACGACCAGATGACCATGGCGGCCTTGCCGGAGAAGTAGGTGGCGCGGGTCGAGTCGACGTCCTGCTTGCCCTTGACCGAGTAGTTCCTGACCAGCCCGGCGTAGAAGCCGAACGCCTTCACGCACTGCGGCGAGTCGAGCGTGACGTTGCCGGAGGCGTCCACGAGCTGGCAGCCGTTGGCCAGGGCCACGTGCTCGAAGCTCTGGGCGGTGAAGGAGTCCTTGGGCGCGATGGCCAGCGTGATGCCGGCGACGCCGCCGGTGTTGAGCTTGCGCGCCGCCGCCTCCAGCGCCTCGTACGTGTCGGGCGGCGCCAGGCCCGCCTTGTCGAACAGGTCCTTGCGGTAGAGGACGAGCTGGGCCCAGCCGTCGCTGGGCACGGCCAGCAGCTTCCCGCCCGAGCTGTCGAGGTCGAGCGCGCGCCGCGAGAACGAGTCGCGGCCGAGCTGGTCGACGACCTTGGCCGGGGTCTCGGTGTCGAGCAGGTCGTCGGCCTCCAGCTCGCGCACCGACGACAGCGGGAGGGCCCCGATGACGTCGGGCAGCTTGCCGGCGGCCGCGGCCGAGGTGACGATCTGGCTGAACTGGTCCTCGGCCACTCCGACCAGCTTCACCTTGATCCCGGTCTTCTTGGTGAAGTCGGCGGCGATCCGCTGCTGCACGGCCATCCGGTCGGGGAGGTTCTCCTCGGTCCAGACGGTGATCTCGTTGGCCGCCCTCTCGTTCCCGCCGCCGCACGCGGTCAGCGTGGCCGCGGCCATCAGGGTGACACAGAGGACGGCGGTGGTGCTTTTCGGCATGGCGCGCTCCTCGTTCACGGGGATATGCCGCACTTACCCCCGCACAAGGTGACGCAACGTTCCGTACGCGATACCGAGACCGCTCTGTACCCTCTCCGTGCCGCCGGTCCACTCCGGGTCCTCGTGCTCGACCGAGACCACCCCGTCGTAGCCGCCCCGGCGCAGCGCGCCGACCACCTCGCCCCACTGGATCTGCCCCAGCCCCGGCACCCGGAAGCGGTACCAGCCCTTCTCGCCGCTGATCGGGCCGTAGAAGCCGAAGCGGTTGATGGTGCCCGGCAGCAGCTCGACGTCCTTGGCCTGCACGTGCGCGATCTGCGACATGTACGGCATGGCCGCGGCGACCGGATCGATGCCGAGCGCCACCAGGTGCGAGGGGTCGTAGTTGAGCCGCAGCCCGAGCGTGAACATCCACTCCCACAGCTCGGGGGAGTAGGCCAGGTTGCCCGGGTAGCCGTCGGGGTGCCAGCTCTTCATCAGGCAGTTCTCGATGACCAGGTCCACGCCGTGGTCGCGGGCGTAGGCGACGAGGGGGCGGAAGACGCCCTCGGCGCGTTCGAGGTTGTCGCGGACCGACAGGCCGGGGTCGCGGCCGACGAACGTGCCGACCGTGGGGCAGCCGAGCGCCGCGGCGGCGTCCACGCACCGGCGCACGTGCGCGTTCACCTCCGCCCCTGCGCGAGGGTGCAGATTGTTCTCGTAATAGGCGATCGAGGAAAGGGTGAGTCCGGTCTCTGCGAAGATTCGCCCGACCCGCTCGCATTCGGCGCCGTCGAAACGGTCCACTCTGATGTGATTTCGGGTATCCGTCGACGGCCATCCGGCGACTTCGAGCGCCTCGTAACCCTGCTCGACGGCCCACCGGGCGACATCCACGAGATCGAGCTCGGGAAGACAGGCGGTCAGGAAACCCAATTTCATTCTTACCTCCGCACGAAGTCCTAGACTTTAGAGTGCTATCCACTCAACTATGGTCTGCATGTTCGTACTAAATCCTTGACTTTCGTTTGATCAATAATCGTAAGCGTGGGGGAATGCGCGTCATCACGTTTGAAGGGCCGGGCCGTGTCCTTGTCGGCTCCGAGCCGCCCGCCGCTCTGGAACCCGGTTCCATCCGGGTCCGCACGCTCTACTCCGGGGTTTCGGCCGGTACCGAACTCACCGCCTACCGCGGTACCAACCCGTACCTCACCCGCCGCTGGGACGTCGAGCGGCGGCTCTTCGTCGACGGCCGCACGCACGCCTACCCCCTCACGGGCTGGGGTTACCAGGAGGTCGGCGAGGTCGTCGAGGCCGCGCCCGACGTCAGCGACCCGCCCGTGGGCAGCCTCGTGTGGGGCATCTGGGGCCACCGGGCCGAGGCCGTCGTGCCCGCCGAGCGGCTGGCCGGCCACGTGCTGCCGCCCTCGGCCGACCCGCTGACCGGCGTGTTCGCCCGCGTCGGCGCCATCGCGCTCAACGCCGTCCACGCCGCCGACGTCCACCTCGGCGACCAGCTCGCCGTCTTCGGGCAGGGCGTCATCGGCCTGCTCGCCACCCGGCTGGCCGTGCTCAGCGGCGCCCGGGTCGTCGCGGCCGACGCCATCCCCGCCCGGCTGGAGCTGGCCCGCGCCTTCGGCGCCGTCGAGGCCTTCGACGTGCGCGCCGGCTCGGTCGCCGAGCTGATCCGCAAGCGCGTCGACGGCGCCGACGCCGCAATCGAGCTGAGCGGCAGCCACCTGGGCCTGCACGAGGCCATCCGGACCGTGCGCAGGGGCGGCCGGGTCGTCGCCGCCGGCTTCTACCAGGGCGACGCGACCGGCCTGCGGCTCGGCGAGGAGTTCCACCACAACCAGGTGCAGCTCGTCGCCTCGCAGATCGGCGGTGTCGCCTCCTGGCTGGCGCACCGCTGGGACGTCGAGCGGCTGCAGCGCACGTTCATGGAGCTCGTCCATCGGGCCGAGGTGGGTGTGCTCGGCCTGGTCAGCCACGTCGTCCCGGCACGCGACGCCGCCGCGGCCTACGAGCTGCTCGACCACCGGCCGGCGGACGTCCTCCAGCTCGTCTTCCGATTCGAGGAGTGAGACAGTGAAGCTTTCCGTCCAGGAGCAGCTTCTGCCCGGCCGCACCCTGCAGGAGAAGTTCGCCTTCGCGCTCGACGCCGGCTTCGACGCCATCGAGCTGCGCGGCAAGGGCGACTTCCACTTCGCCACCCGCCTCACCGAGCTCAAGCGGGCCCGCGCCGACGGCGTCGTGATGCCGACCGTGTGCGTGGACATGCCGCACTTCATCGGCGACTTCGACCCGGCCCTGCGCAAGGACGCCATCCAGCAGCTGAGGTCCCAGCTCACCGTCATCGCCGAGCTGGGCGGCATCGGCGTGATGACCCCCGCCTCCTGGGGGCAGTTCTCACGGCGGCTGCCGCCCTTCGAGCCGCCCCGCGGGCCCGACGAGGACCGCGAGGTGCTGGCCGAGGCGCTGGCCACGCTGGGCGAGCACGCCCAGCGCAACGGTGTGCTCATCATGCTGGAGCCGCTCAACCGCTACGAGAACCACATGGTGAACACGCTGGCCGAGGCGGTGTCGTACTGTTCGATGGACGCGATCCGGGTGGCAGGCGACACGTACCACATGAACATCGAGGAGGACGACCCCTGCCGCTCGATCCTCGAAGCAGCCCCCTACCTCGCGCACATGCAGGTCTCCGAGTCCAACCGCAACCAGCCCGGCACCGGCCACCTGGACTGGGCGGCGCAGCTCGCCGCCCTGGACGCCGCCGGCTACGACGGCTACCTCGCGCTGGAATGCCGCCTTCGAGGCGAACCGGAGATCGTCCTTCCCCAGACCGCCTCCTTCATCAGGAAATTCCTATGATCCTCCGCGACGCCGTCCGCGTGCTCGTCGCCAACTGGGACGGCAGCTACACCGTCCCTTCCCGCACCCTCTACCCCCACCAGTGGAGCTGGGACTCCGCCTTCATCGCGATCGGCAACGCCCGGTGGTCGCCGCGCCGGGCCAGGTCGGAGCTGCTGACGCTGTTCGGCGCGCAGTGGCGCGACGGCCGGGTGCCGCACATCGTGTTCAACCCGGCGGTGCCCGAGGGGGCCTACTTCCCCGGGCCGGAGTTCTGGCAGGTCAGCGCCCCGTCGGGGGTGCGGACCTCGGGGATCGTGCAGCCGCCCGTCCACGCGCTGGCCGCCTGGCGCGTCCACCTGGCCGAGCCCGACCCGGCCTTCCTGCGGCGGATCTATCCGCGCCTGGTCGCCCAGCAGGAGTTCCTGCGCACGGCCAGGCGCTCGCCCGAGGGGCTGATCTCGATCGTGCACCCCTGGGAGTCGGGCATGGACAACAGCCCCGCCTGGGACGTGCCGCTGGCCGTCGTCGAGCCCGAGCCGTCCGCGTTCGTGCGCCGCGACACGACCTACGTCAGCGTGGAGGAGCGGCCCACCGACCGTGACTACGCGCGCTACACCTCGCTCGCCCGCGCCTACCGCGACACCGGCTACCGGCGCTCCGACGCCTTCCGGGTGGAGGATCCGCTGTTCAACGCCGCGTACGGCGTGGCCGAGGTGGCGCTGGGGCGGATCGCGCGGGTGATCGGGCTCGACCCCGAGCCGCACGCCCGCGAGGCCGCGGCCGTCACCTCCGCGATGGCCGAGCACCTCTACGACGACGGCCTCTTCCACGCCCGGGACGTGCTCACCGGCTGCCTCGTGCGCTCCAACAGCGCCGCCGGGCTGACCCCGCTCATGCTGCCCGGCCTGCCGCGCGAGCTGGTCAACGAGCTGATCGGCACGGGCCTCGACCGGTTCGGGCTCAAGGACGGGATCGTGCCCAGCTTCGCCCCGGCCGCGCCCGAGTTCGACCCGGTGCGCTACTGGCGCGGCCCCGCCTGGATCAACCTCACCTGGCTGATCTGGCGGGGCCTGCGGCGGCGCCGGCCCGACCTGGCCGCGCCGCTGGCCGAGGGCATGGTCAGGGCCGTCACCGCGTCCGGGTTCCGCGAGTACTTCGACCCGTTCACGCTGGAGGGCCACGGCTGTCACGACTTCAGCTGGTCAGCCGCCCTCATCCTGGACGTCGCCGCGGAGGACGGCCTGGACGGAATGGCGCCGGCGGGCGGCCAGATCCGCGAGGAGGCGCGGCGCCTCGGCGAAGCCGGCGACATCGGTGACGAGGTGCTCGCGTAGCGCCGCGCCACGCCGTCCGAGCAGGGCGACCGTCTCGTACGACAGCCGCTCCCGGTCCCAGGCGTGGGCCAGCCCGCGCGGCACCCGGCCGATCTGCGCGCACCGCAGCGACAGCCCGTTGTGGTGGAACTCCTCGCCGAGCCGCACCTCCTCCGCCCCCCGGGTGTAGAAGGCGAGGTCCACGACCGTTCCCTGCGGGCGCAGCATCCGCAGGGCCAGCGCGAGCGCCCTGGCCTGCCCGCGGCACTGGAACACCACGTCGGCGCCCCGGTCGTCGGGGCCGTGCCGCCAGCGGCGCTTCAGCTCCACCGCCGGGTCGCCGTCGCCATCGCCGTCGCTGTCGCCGGGGTCCACGGGCAGCGGGCGGGCGCCGAGCGCCTCGGCGACGCGCAGCCGCTCGGGCGTCTCGTCGGCCACCACGACCTCCGCCGCGCCGTGCTCCAGCGCGAACGCGGCCGTCAGCAGCCCCACCACGCCCGCCCCGACGACGGCCACGCGCCGCCCGCGCACGCCGTCCCCCAGGTCGCGCACGGCCGGTCCGTACAGGTCGGCGGCGGCGTGCAGCAGCCCGTTGGCGCAGATCGGCCCCATGTGGGCGACGTAGACGCCGAGCACGGGGTCGAGGCCGGCGGGCAGCTCCACGAAGCGGTCCGCCAGCGGGTCGGCCACGTAGCCGGTGCGGTGGCCGTAGGCCATGGCCACCAGCGCGCCTTCCCGCACGGCCCGCGTACGGGTCTCGGCCACCCGGCCGACCTGCATGTAGCCGATGCCGCGTACGGGATAGGCGAGCGCCGGGGCGCCCGGCCGGAACAGGCCGAGCGCCCGGTCCCACGAGGCGGCCAGGTAGGGGTTGGTGCCCTTGACGTAGGTCAGCTCGGTGCCGGCGGAGATCCCGCTGTAGACGGTCTCCACCCGGAAGCCGCCCTCGGGCACGGCGGGCAACTCCTCCTCGACCAGGGTGACCTCGCCGGGCGCCGCGACGCAGAGCACGCGGCTGCGCGCCGTCGAGCGCGCCGGGGAGGGTGCCGCGTCCGTCACGGGGTCAGCCATCGAGGGTCACCGGCCTTCCCAGCGTCGCCGACCGGGCCAGCGCGAGCGCCAGCCGGTGGGTGCGCAGCGCCTCGTCGTACGGCACCCGCACGTCGCCGCCGCCGTCGCGCACGGCGTCGATGAACGCCCGGTCGACCAGCGTCTTCGCCCGGCCCGCGTCCTCGACCACCTCGGTGCCGTTGACGGTCAGCGAGGTCTCGGTCAGCTCCAGGGCGACGCCGTCCGCGTACACCTCCAGGCCGGCCCGGTGCTTGTGGCGCAGCAGGCTCGTCGTGGCCAGCGTGCCCGTGGCGCCGCCCGCGAAGCGCAGCACGGCGGCCACGGCCCGGTCCACCTCCCCGTCAGCGGGGCCGTCACCCGCGGCGGGCACGGCGTGGACCATGGCCACCTCGCCGACCAGGACCCGGGCCAGGTCCAGGACGTGGACCGCCTGCTCGACGACCTGGCCGCCGGAGCGGGCCGGGTCCAGCCACCAGCCGACCGGGGGCACCTTGTCGAGCCAGTGGCCGAGCGCCAGCCGTACCGGCCGGTCGGCCAGCAGCTCCCGGGCCCGGTCGAGAACGTCCAGGTAGCGCCAGTGATGGCCGACCGCCGAGGGCAGGCCGCGCCGCCGGATTTCGGACGCGATGTTTTCCGCCGTCTCCAGGTCGAGCGCGAGGGGTTTTTCGACAAAAATCGGGAGATTGCACGACAGGACATCGTGCTCTGGCTTGCCATGCGCGAATGGGGGCACACAGACGTATACTGCGTCGAGTCCGCCCGCCTCCAGCAGCCCGGCGTGGCCGTCAAAAGCTGGGACTCCATGACGCGCGGCGAGCGCCTCGGCCTTCAGAGGATCGACGTCGGCGATTCCGGTGATCACCACGTCGGGAAAACCTGACAGCACGTCCGCGTGGCGCGCAGCGACATTTCCGGCACCGATGATGCCTATGCGGGTGATTGAGGACACATCTCGCATATCCCACTTTTACGCAAAATCAAACAACACGTTCAAACTCCCGGCAATAGGGAACATATGCGCGACCGTGACCCCCTAAACAGAACGGGGCTGAGTGCATGGAGACAGATCTGCGGGCCTTGGCCAGGGCTCGGGAATGGTACGGTCCCCACTCGAGCACCGCGACCGAGTGGGCCCCCGACGCCCTGCTCCTCGCCAAGGGAACGACCACGGTCAGCGTCGTCCTGCCGGCGCGCGACGAGGAGCCGACAGTCGGCGACATCGTCACCGTGATCCGCCGCGAACTCGTCGAGCGGATCCCGCTCGTGGACGAGATCCTCGTGGTCGACTCCAACTCCACCGACGCGACGGCCGTGGTGGCCGCCGCGGCGGGAGCCCGCGTCGTGGCGCAGAACGCGGTGCTCCCCCACCTGCCGCCCCTCACCGGAAAGGGCGAGGCCCTCTGGAAGGGACTGGCGGCCTCCAGCGGGGACATCGTCGTCTTCGTCGACGCCGACCTGCGCGACTTCGGCGCGCACTTCGTCACCGGCCTCCTCGGGCCGCTGCTGACCGACTCCGGCGTCCAGTTCGTCAAGGGCGCCTACGAGCGGCCGTTCATCGCAGCCGACGGGGCGAGGCTGCGGGGAGGCGGCGGACGGGTCACCGAGCTGGTGGCACGGCCGATCCTCAACATGTTCTGGCCCGAGCTGGCCGGGTTCCACCAGCCGCTCGGCGGCGAGTACGCCGGCCGGCGCGAGGTGCTGGAGCAGGTCCCGTTCGTCACCGAGTACGGCGTCGAGCTGGGACTCCTGGTGGACCTGCTGGAGCTGGTCGGCCTCGACGCCATGGCCCAGGTCGACCTGGGCGTGCGCGTCCACTCCCACCAGTCCACCGCCGCGCTCGGCCGCATGGCCGGGCAGATCCTGCACACCGCCTGGACCCGGCTCGAACGCCAGGGACGGGTCATGGCCACCCAGCCGCCGGCCCGCACGCTCCTGCAGTTCGGGCTCGACGGGCAGGCATCGCTCATGAACGTCGTCGTGGCCGAGCGTCCCCCGCTCGCCTCGCTGCTCGCCGAGGAGGACGTCGCATGAACGTGCTGGTGAACACCGGCCCGTGGTTACCGGTGCCGCCCCCCGGCTACGGCGGCATCGAGAACGTCGTGGCCACGCTCGTGCCCGCGCTGCGCGAGCGCGGGGTGCGGGTCGTCCTCGCCTCCGTCGGGTCCAGCACGCTGGAGGTGGACGAGCTGGTCAGCGTCTACGACACCGGCCAGTTCGGGGAGCTGCAGAAGCCGTACAACCAGGTCATGGGCGTCGCGCACGCCCACCAGGCGATGGTGGCGCGCGAGGTGCGGCGCCGCGACGACGTGGACCTCGTCCACGACCACCTGGAGGTGGTCGGCCCGGCCGTGCTGTCCGCCCTCGGCGGGCCGCCCGTGCTGCACACCCTCCACTGGGACCTGCGCAAGCACGCCGCGTTCTACGGCGCCTTCCCGCCCTCGATCGCGGTCAACGGCGTGTCGGAGTCGCAGCTCCGCCTCGCGCCGGCCGCCCTGCGCTCGGCGGCGCTCGGCGCGGTCCACCTGGCCACCCCGCTCGCCGGCGCCGCGCCCCGGGTGGAAGGCGGCGAGCACCTGGTGGTCATGGGGCGGATCTGCCGGCTCAAGGGCCAGCACATCGCGGCCCGGATCTGCCAGAAGCTCGGCCTGCCGCTCGTGCTCGCCGGGCCGGTCAGCGGCCTCGGCACGGCGGCCGAGCTGGACGCCGTCGCCCACGACCCGTACCACCCGCTGCACGGCCACCCCGACGTGCGCTACCACGTGGAGGCGGTCGGCCCCTACCTGGACGGCGACCTGGTCCGCTGGGTGGGGACCGTCGAGGGCCGGCGGCGCGACGAGCTGTACGGCTCGGCGCGGGCCGCCCTGTTCCCCGTCCAGTGGGACGAGCCGGGCGGCACCGCCGTGGTCGAGGCGCTGGCGCTCGGCGTGCCCGCCGTGGGGCTGCGCCGGGGCTGCCTGGGCGAGCTGATCGACCACGGCCGCACCGGGTGGCTCGCCGACACCGAGGAGGAGCTGGCCGAGTACGTGCTGCGGGTGGACGAGATCGACCCTGAGGAGTGCCGCGCGGAGGCGGCCCGCCGCTTCACGCCCGGCGTCATGGCCGAGCGCTACCTGGAGCTGTACGAGCAGGCGATGAGGAGGCGGCGCATCGGCTCCTGACCTCGGCCTCTCCCGGACGTGGCCCGCGCGCGCCGCGCGGGCCCCGTCCGACGGCGCCGGCCGAGCCGCGGGTCGCGTCGACGGCGGCCCGTCAGCTGAAGCCGCGGGTCGCGTCGACGGCGGCCCGTCAGCTGAAGCCGCGGGTCGCGTCGACGGCGGCCCGTCAGTCGAAGCCGCGGGGCAGCACGGTGACCGGGCACGGCGCCGCCCGCAGCACCTTCATGGCCAGCTCCCCGAGGAAGACCCGGTGCGGCTGCGCGTCCTCGCTCGCCGCGCACACCAGCAGCTCGCCCGGCGCCCACTCCAGCGTCGCCAGCGCCTCCGCCACGTCGTGCCCCTCGGCGACCTCCGCCTCGGCCTCGATGCCGGTGGTCTCCCACGCCAGCCGTACGGCCAGGGCCAGGTCGTCGCGGAGCCGGCCGGGATCGTCCGTGCGCAGGTCCAGCGTGATGAGCCGCAGCGGCACGCCCAGCCGCAGCGCCGTCTGCGCCACCCGCTCGACGGCGGCGTCGCACTGCGGCCGGTGGACGTAGGCCAGCGTCAGCCTGCCCGCCTCCTCCGGCGGGCGGTAGCCGGCGGGCGCCAGCATCACCGCCTCCGGCGACAGGTGCAGCAGGTGGTCCGAGGTGGAGCCGATCCCGATGCGCCCCCGCTGCCCGCCGTCCGCCGAACCGGCCACGATGAGGTCGGCCCGGACGCGGCTGGCCAGGACCGACAGCCCGCGTCCCGCGCCCCGGCTCTCGTAGGTGATGTACTCGGCGGGCAGGCCGCCCAGCTCCTCGGCGGCGTGCGCCAGGTTCGCCTGCGCCTCCACGGCCTCGCCGGGGCTGCCGGGCGGGTAGATCGTCGCCACGGTCAGCTCGCCGCCGGTGACCCGCGTGATCGCGGAGCCGAGGGCGAGAGCGTCACGTCCACCGGCGTCGGCGCTGTAGCCGACGATCACGTGCTCTCCGATCACGCATGCCTCTCTACCCGGCCCGAACTCCCCCTACGCCGCCCGTCCGCGCGTCGTCGTGGCGGGCCGGGGAAGGGTCGGCCGATCGGCCGAGGGTGACGGCCGGGAATCAGCCCGGAGTCCGACGCGAACGCCGGTGATCTTCCGTAAGGTCGTGTCACTGCTCGTTCATCGATTGGACACGTGTGTACCGCGACATCGTCGACTTCGCTCTCAGCACGCCCGGCTGGCTCCACGGCCTCGCCGAGGTCGGCACCGACGCCGGCCTGTTCCTGTTCGCGGCGTTGTTCGTCCTGTGCTGGTGGCGGGCCCGCAACGGGCCCGCGCGCGACCTGGCGATCGCGATCGCCGGACCGGCCGGCGTGGTGTGCGCGTACGTCTTCAGCGAGGTGCTCAAGACCTTCGTCAGGGAGGACCGGCCGTGCCGCGGCGGGATCGCGACGATCGCCGCGTGCCCGCCGCCGGACGACTGGTCGTTCCCCAGCAACCACTCCGTGATCGCCGCCGGGGCCGCGGGCGCGCTCGTGCTGGCCTGGCGCTCCCTCGCGTGGGTGGTGCTGCCGCTGGCGGCGGTCATGGCGTTCTCGCGCGTGTTCGTCGGCGTCCACTACCCGCACGACGTGGCGGCGGGCTACCTCATCGGGGTGACGCTGGCGCCGCTGTGCACGCTGCTGCTGGTCGGCGCGGTCACGCCGATGGTACGCCTCGCGCGAAGCCGTCTGTCGCCTCGATGAGCCGGTCCACGATGCCCGGCTCGGTGGCGGCGTGCCCCGCGTCCGCCACCACGTGGAACTCCGCCTCGGGCCAGGCCCGGTGCAGGTCCCAGGCCGTGGCCATGGGCGTGCAGGCGTCGTAGCGGCCCTGCACGATGACCGCCGGGATGTGGCGGATCTTGCCGACGTCGCGGATGAGCTGCTCGGGCTCGAACCAGCCCAGGTGGGTGAAGTAGTGGTTCTCGATCCGGGAGAAGGCCACCGCCATGCGCTCCTCGCCGAACTCCGCGACGAGCTGCTCGTCCGGCAGCAGCGTGACCGTGGACCCCTCCCACTGCGCCCACGCCTGGGCCGCCGCCAGCCGCTGCGCGGGGTCGTCGCCCTCCAGGCGGCGGCGGAAGGCGGCCATGAGGTCGCCCCGCTCCTCCTCGGGGATCGGCGCCAGGTATCTCTCCCACCGGTCGGGGAACAGGTAGGAGGCGCCCTCCTGGTAGAACCAGCGCAGCTCCTGGGGGCGCAGCGTGAAGATGCCGCGCAGCACCAGCTCGGTCGTCCGCTCCGGGTGGGTCTGCGCGTACGCCAGGGCGAGCGCGCTGCCCCACGACCCGCCGAACACCTGCCACGCCTCGATGCCGAGGTGCTCGCGCAGGCGTTCCATGTCGGCGACGAGATGCCAGGTGGTGTTGTGCTCCAGTGACGTGGCCGGGTCGCTGGCGTGGGGCCGGCTGCGCCCGCAGTTGCGCTGGTCGAACAGCACCACCTTGTACAGCTCGGGGTTCCACTGGCGGCGGTGCTTGGCGGAGCAGCCGCCGCCGGGGCCGCCGTGGAGCATGACCGCGGGCTTGCCGTCGGGGTTGCCGACCAGCTCCCAGTAGATCTCGTTGCCGTCGCCCACGTCGAGGAAGCCGGAGTCGTAGGGCTCGATGGGCGGGTAATGGGTTCTCATCCCGCCGATCCTGCCACCCTCACGAAGACCAGTCGTGCCGCGCGAGGAAGGAGCGGTCGCCGGTGGCGTACTCGTGGAAGGACTGGCGCACGTCCTCCAGGCGCGGCATCAGCGTCCGCACCATGTGCCCCTCCTTGTACTCCACCTCGTAGCCGGCGTTCTCCGCCGGCCCGGCCGGGGAGACCTGGATGAAGTGGTGGCCGAACGTCACGAGCGCCGCGAACGGGTTCTGCGCCGACAGGGTGGCCAGCACGTCGTGGACCAGCCCCAGGTCGGGATCGTGGACGATCATGCCGTCGCCGGTGTGGAGCTGCATGCCCTGGTACACGCCGAGCGGCCCGACGTTGTGGACGAGGTCGCGCTGCGGGTCGTAGCAGACCATCCCGTGGGCCCGGGCGATGGCGAACACCTGGGCGGACAGCTCGTCCATCGACTCGGGGTCCATCGTCACCAGCACGTGCCCGGGGAACACCGTGACGAGCCCCGGCAGCTCCTTGGTCACCTGCGGCAGCTCGCCCTGGACCGGCCTGCCCTTCTTCGCGGCCAGGTACGCGGCCCGCGCCTCGTCCCTGGAGATCGGCACGGGCTCGTCCCAGACCATCAACTCAACGCTCACCCGCCCATCTTGCCCAACCGGCGGCACTCTTGAAGCCCACAACCTGCCAAAACCCCACAGCCCATGCGTACTGGGCACCTCGGTGGCTTCCGCCCTCCTACGCCCCGATCTGTGCCCTGTTCGCCCCAAGCCTCGCCCAATGCCGGGGATGTTCTTGCCAGGCTCCGGCGGCTACCCCAGGTCGGCGACCGAGGGCTTCTCGGAGTCGGGCACCAGCGTGACCGTGCAGTGCGCGCACCGGCGCGCCTCGGCCGGGATGTCGCTCAGGCACTCCGGGCACTGTTTGGTCGTCGCCTCCTTGTGCCCCTCGAACAGGGTGACCAGCCGGGTCATGGGCAGGACCACCAGCCAGTACACGACGGCCGCGATGATGAGGAAGCTGATGAGGTGATTGAGGAAGTCGCCGTACTTGAACTGGCTGCCGTTGACCGTGAACGACAGGTCGGCGAAGTCGGGCTGCCGCCCGCCGGTCACGGCGCCGATCAGCGGCGTGATGAGGTCGGCGACCAGCGCCTGCACGAGCCCGCTGAACGTGGCCCCCACGATCACGGCGACGGCCAGCTCCACGATGTTGCCCCGTAAGAGGAACTTCTTGAATCCACCCATGGAACGCCTACGTGACCCGGGAGCACGCGGTCAAACGCGGCGCGCGGCCCTCGCGCGAAGCGGCAGGTGAAGGCGGGCCCAAACCGGTGCCCGGCGGCGGGCTAAGGGCGCGATCTGTGGGAAGGACCTGATCCGTCCATGGGGGGCTTGTACGGCAGTGCTTGTTCGGCAGGGCGGGGGAACGCAACATGGGGAAGAGCCGCAAGGGAGCCTTGATGATCGAAGTCTGGCCGGGAGACCCCTATCCGCTCGGGGCCACCTATGACGGCGCCGGCACCAACTTCTCGCTCTACACCGAGGCCGCCGACAAGGTGGAGCTGTGCCTGTTCGACGAGCAGGGCCGGGAGAGCCGCGTGGCGCTGCCGGAGGTGGACGGTTTCATCTGGCACGGCTACCTGCCCGGGGTGAATCCCGGCCAGCGGTACGGCTACCGCGTGCACGGGCCGTACGACCCGGCCAAGGGGCTGCGGTGCAACCCGGCCAAGCTGCTGCTCGACCCGTACGCGATGGCCATCGAGGGCGACGTGAAGTGGAACGAGGCGGTGTACGGCTACCGGTTCGGCCAGCCCGACTCGCGCAACGACATGGACTCCGCCCCGTACATGCCGCGCTCCATCGTGATCAACCCGTTCTTCGGGTGGGGGCACGACCGGCCGCCCGCCACGCCGTACCACGACACCGTGATCTACGAGGCGCACGTGCGCGGGCTCACCGTCCGGCACCCGAAGATCCCCGAGCACCTGCGCGGCACCTACGCGGCCCTGGGCCACCCCGAGATCCTGGACCACCTGACCAAGCTCGGCGTCACGGCCATCGAGCTGATG
Source organism: Nonomuraea rhodomycinica (assembly GCF_013363995.1). Taxonomy (GTDB): domain Bacteria; phylum Actinomycetota; class Actinomycetes; order Streptosporangiales; family Streptosporangiaceae; genus Nonomuraea; species Nonomuraea rhodomycinica. The sequence goes on from NZ_JABWGO010000002.1 coordinate 892,612, forward strand.
CCGGTCCACCAGTTCGTCACCGACCACGTTCTCGAGGACCGCGGGCTGACGAACTACTGGGGCTACAACTCCATCGGCTTCTTCGCCCCGCACAACCGCTACTCCAGCCAGGGGCAGCGCGGCGGGCAGGTGCTGGAGTTCAAGGCCATGGTGCGCGCCCTGCACGAGGCGGGCATCGAGGTCATCCTGGACGTCGTCTACAACCACACGGCCGAGGGCAACCACCTGGGGCCCACGCTGGGGTTCAAGGGGATCGACAACCCCAACTACTACCGGCTCGTGGACGGCGACCCGCGCTACTACATGGACACCACGGGCACCGGCAACAGCCTGCTCATGCGCTCACCGCACGTCCTGCAGATGATCATGGACTCGCTCCGCTACTGGGTGACGGAGATGCACGTCGACGGCTTCCGCTTCGACCTCGCCTCGACGCTGGCGCGCGAGCTGCACGAGGTGGACCGGCTGAGCGCCTTCTTCGACCTGGTGCAGCAGGACCCGGTGCTCTCGCAGGTCAAGCTGATCGCCGAGCCGTGGGACGTCGGACCCGGCGGCTACCAGGTGGGCAACTTCCCCTCGCGCTGGACCGAGTGGAACGGCCGCTACCGCGACACCATCCGCGACCTGTGGCGCGGGCAGCCGGCGACGCTGCCCGAGTTCGGCTCCCGGCTCACCGGCTCCAGTGACCTCTACCAGGACGACAGCCGCCGCCCCGCCGCCTCCATCAACTTCGTCACCTGCCACGACGGCTTCACCCTGCAGGACCTCGTCTCGTACGACCACAAGCACAACGAGGCCAACAAGGAGGGCAACCGCGACGGCAGCGACGACAACCGGTCCTGGAACTGCGGCGCCGAGGGCCCGGCCGACCTGACCGTCGAGTCGCTGCGCGAGCAGCAGAAGCGCAACTTCCTGACCACGCTGTTCCTGTCGCAGGGCGTGCCGATGCTGTCGCACGGCGACGAGCTGGGCCGCACGCAGCTGGGCAACAACAACGGCTACTGCCAGGACAACGAGCTGACCTGGGTCGACTGGTCCGACGTGCGGGAGAACTGGCTGCTGCTGGAGTTCACGCAGAGCCTGGCCGCGTTGCGCAAGAAACACCCGGTGTTCCGGCGCAGGAGGTTCTTCTACGGCCGCCCGGTGCGTGGTCTGAGCGACATCGCCTGGCTCACCCCGGCGGGGGAGGAGATGACCGACGCCGACTGGAACGTCGGCTACGCCAAGTCGCTGGCCGTGTTCCTCAACGGCGACGCCATCACCGAGCCCGACCGGCGCGGCCGGCCCATCCGCGACGACTCGTTCCTGCTGCTGTTCAACGCCCACCACGAACCCATCAGGTTCACGATCCCCAAGGACTACGGAGAGATGTGGCAGACCGAGATCGACACGGCGATGCCGATCAGCCTGGACATCCGCGTCTGCCGGGCCGGTGAGAGCGTGGACGTCCCCGGCCGCAGCGTGAGGGTGCTGCGCCGTGTCTAGGCCCCTGTCGACCTACCGCGTCCAGCTCACCCCCGACTTCGGGTTCGCCCAGGTGGGGGAGATCGCCGGCTACCTGCGCGACCTGGGGGTCACCCACGTCTACCTGTCGCCGATCCTGCAGGCGACGCCCGGCTCGCTGCACGGCTACGACGTCACCGACCACTCGCGCATCCGCGAGGAGTTCGGCGGCGCCAAGGGCTTCCGGGAGATGGCCGAACGGCTCGCCGCCCACGACCTGGGCATCGTCGTGGACATCGTGCCCAACCACATGAACACCACCAACGCCGCGTTCTGGTCGGTGCTGCGCGACGGCGCCTCCTCGCCGTACGCGCGCTGGTTCGACATCGAGTGGGACGACGACGGGAAGGTGGCGCTCCCGGTCCTGGGCGACGACGTCGAGCCCGTCGTGGACGGCGACGTGCTGCGCTACCACGAGCACGAGTTCCCGTACCCCGGCCACTACCGGCTGGTCGACTGGCGCGAGGGGCCCGGCTACCGGCGCTTCTTCGACGTCTCCACGCTGATCGGGCTGCGCGTGGAGGACCCGGAGGTGTTCTTCGCCACCCACGAGGTGATCTTCTGGCTGCTCGACGAGGGGCTGGTCGACGGGCTGCGCATCGACCACCCCGACGGGCTCGCCGACCCCCGCGGCTATCTCGAACGGCTGCGCGCCAGGACCGGCGACACATGGACCGTCGTGGAGAAGATCCTCATCGGCCACGAGCGGCTGCCGGACGACTGGCCGTGCGACGGCACCACCGGCTACGAGGTGCTCAACCGGGTCAACGGCCTGTTCGTGGACCCCGAGGGCGGGCAGCCGCTGCTGGAGCTGTTCACGCGGCTGACCGGGCAGCCCGCCGACTACGGTGAGGTGGCGGCGCGCTCCAAGCGCGAGGTGCTGGACCTGTTCTTCGGCGCCGAGGTCAGGCGCCTGGCCGCGGCGACCGGCTCCGAGCCGGAGACCGTGGCCGAACTGCTGACCGCGATGCCGGTCTACCGGGCCTACGTGGTGCCGGGCGAGCCGGTGCCGCCCGAGTCGGCCGAGATCGTCGAGACGGCCGCCGCGGCCTGCTCTCCCGCCGCGCGGCGGCTCGCCCACGAGGTCCTGTACGGCACGCCCGAGGTCGTCACCCGCTTCCAGCAGGCGTGCGGGCCGGTCATGGCCAAGGGCGTCGAGGACACCGCGCTGTACCGGTGGTTCCCGCTGTCGTGCCTGAACGAGGTGGGCGGCGAGCCGGACCTCTTCGGCACCTCGGTCGAGGAGTTCCACGCGTACTGCGCGGACATGCGGCCGCACACGATGACCACGCTGTCCACCCACGACACCAAGCGGTCGGAGGACGTGCGCGCCCGCCTGTGCGTGCTGTCTGAGCTGCCCGCCGAGTGGGAGGAGGCCGTCACCGCCTGGTCGTCGGCGGTGTCCCACGACCCCCACCTCGACTACCTGGCCTGGCAGAACCTCATGGCCGCCTGGCCCATCTCCGCCGAGCGCTTCGCCGGCTACCTGCTCAAGGCCGCCCGCGAGGCCAAGACCGCGATCTCGTGGGTCACCCCCGACCCCGGCTACGAGCAGCGGCTGCGCGACTTCGCCGAGGCCGCCGTGAAGCTGCCGATCGGGGAGTTCACCGAGCGGATCGACCGCTACGCGATGTCCAACTCGCTGGGCGCCAAACTGGTGCAGCTCATGATGCCCGGCGTCCCCGACGTCTACCAGGGCAACGAGACGACCGACTTCTCCCTGGTCGACCCGGACAACCGGCGGCCCGTGAGCTACCCGCGCACCCCCGCCTCCGCGTGGGACGCGGCCAAGCTGCTGGTCACCACGCAGGCGCTCCGGCTGCGCCGCCGGCTGGGCCCCGACGCGGCGTACACGCCGCTGGCGGCAGACGGCGAGGCGGCCGAGCACGTGATCGCGTTCGCGCGGGGCGGCGGCGCGTTCGCCGGCCCGGTCACCGGCGGCGCCGTCACGGCGGGCGGCCCCGCGGCGGCGGGCGGAACCGGCGTCCCCGGCGACGAGGGCCGGGCCCGGGCCGTCGCGGTGGCCACCCGCCTCCCGGTGGGCCTGGAACGGCGCGGCGGCTGGGGCACCACCTCGCTGACGCTGCCCGCCGGATCCTGGCGCGACCTGCTCACCGGCGCTGTCCACACGGGCCGTGTCCCGCTAGCGCACCTGCTCGACCGGCATCCCGTCGCACTCCTGGAGAGACATGATCTTTGAGGTCTGGGCACCGAAGGCCACGGCTGTCGAGCTCGACGTCCTCGGCGGTCGGCGTCCCATGGAGCGGCGGCCCGGCGGCTGGTGGCGGGCCGACGTCCCGGAGGCCGGGCACGGGACGCGGTACGCGTACGTGGTGGACGGCGGCGGGCCGTACCCCGACCCGCGCTCGCGGCGGCAGCCCGAGGGCGTCTTCGGCCCGAGCGCCGTCTACGACCACGGCCGCTTCACCTGGTCCGACGAGCGGTGGACCGGCCGTGACCTGCGCGGATCGGTCATCTACGAGCTGCACGTCGGCACCTTCACCCAGGAGGGGACGTTCGAGGCGGCCATCGAGCGGCTCGGCCACCTGTCGGAGCTGTGCGTCGACTTCGTGGAGATCATGCCGGTCGCGCCGGTCCCCGGCGGGCGCAACTGGGGGTACGACGGGGTGGACCTGTACGCGGTCAACGAGACGTACGGCGGGCCGGACGGGCTCAAGTCGTTCGTCGACGCCTGCCACCGGGAGGGCATCGGGGTCATCCTCGACGTGGTCTACAACCACCTCGGCCCGTCGGGGAACTTCCTGCACCCGTTCGGCCCCTACTTCGGGGGCTTCGCCGGCAGCTACTGGGGCGAGGCGGTCAACCTCGACGGGCCCGGCTCCGACGAGGTGCGCCGCTACTTCATCGAGAACGCCCTGCAGTGGCTGCGCGACTACCACATCGACGGCCTGCGCCTCGACGCCGTCCACGCCCTGCACGACAAACGGGCCACGCACCTGCTGGCCGAACTGTCGGCCGAGGTGGACGCGCTGGCCTGCGCCGTCGGCCGGCCGCTGTCGCTCATCGCCGAGTCCGACCTCAACGACCCGCGCATGGTGCGCTCACTCGACGCCGGCGGCCTCGGCATGACCGCCCAGTGGAACGACGACGTCCACCACGCCCTGCACACCGCGGTCAGCGGCGAGACTCACGGCTACTACGAGGACTTCGCCGGCCTGGCGGCCCTGGCCAAGGTGCTGACGCATGGGGTCCTCCACGACGGGGGCCACTCCACGTTCCGGGGACGCGCGCACGGCAGCCCGTACACGGGGGTGCCCGGTCACCGGCTGGTCGCCTGCGTCCAGAACCACGACCAGGTCGGCAACCGCCCGGCGGGCGACCGGCTGCCCGTGCCCGCGCTCAAGCTGGGGGCGGGCCTGCTGCTGACCTCGCCGTTCACGCCCATGCTGTTCATGGGGGAGGAGTGGGGGGCGCGCACGCCGTTCCCGTTCTTCTCCGACCATGTGGAGCCGGAGCTGCGCGACACGGAGGGCGGGCGCAGGGCGAAGGAGTTCGACGGGTTCGGGTACGCGTGGGAGGCGCCCGACCCGTCGGACGAGCAGACGTTCCTGGACGCCAAGCTCGACTGGGGGGAGCTGAAGGAGGAGGAGCACTGGTCGCTGCTGTGCTGGTACCGCGACCTGATCGCGCTGCGCAAGGCGCTGCCTGAGCTGTCGGACCCGCGCTTCGACCGGGTGCGGGTGACGTACGACCGGGAGGGCGGCGACTGGCTCGTCATGTGGCGCGGCGAGTCGGTGTGCGTGGCGGTCAACTTCAGCGGGGAGACGGCGACGCTGCCGGTGCGGGTGAGCACGGTCCTGCTGGCGGCGGACGACAACGTGACGGCGGGCGCGGGCGGGCTGCGGCTGCCACCACAGAGCCTGGCCATCTGCCGTGCCACCCAGGAGAAGGACGCCTGACCGGGCCTCCTGGTACGCATGACGAGGTTTCCCTGGCGCTGACGCCGGGGCCTGTCGTCCACAGCCTCTCCATGAGAGAAACCTCGTCATCCACAGAACCGCGCTCGGCACCCTCACCCCTCCCAGCCCTTCGCCAAGCTGAGGCCCTCACCCACCCCGGAGGCCCTCATGAAGATCCCCCTGCCGCTGCCCGCGGCTCTGACGAGCCGGTTCGTCGTCGCCATCGAGCGTCTGCCGTGCCCGATCCCCGACCTCGTGCCGTGGAGGGTCGCCAAGCCGCACCGCAAGGCCGCCATGACCGCCTACGGAACGCCCGGCCTGGAGGTCACGCACCACCCGGCACCGTGGAGAGGCGTCACCACGCCGCCCGGGAGCAGAGCCCTGCGCCGCCCGATCTCGCCGCCGCACAGAGCCACGCCACTCCCACCCGCCTCACCTCGTCCCGACGCACGCCGGAGCGCGCCCTACGCCGGGCGGCGGATCCCCGGCGAGCACGAACACCGGGCCGCCCACTACCCCGACCCCCGAATCCCCGGCACAGACCCCCGCACCCCCTTCCACCACAACCTCGACACCCGGCACCCCGCCGAGAGCCGAAGCCGCCACCCCGAGGAGCGCTGGACCTCCCACCACGACGGCTGTCGCTTCCTCCACCACGACGAACGCCGCCTCCTGCGACGTGCCAGACAGCACCTGGTGGTCTCCTCGACCGCGCCCCCGCACCAGCTCCCGGACATCCTCCAGGTCGCCCGCGCGACGGCCCGCGCCCTGGCCCGGCAGTGCGGCGGCCTGGTCATCGACCCGCTGACGGGCTCGACGGTGCCGAGCTGTGACCGCTGCCCCGACGAGCCCGTCGTCTTCCGGCTCGCCGACGACTGGCTGGGCTGGGACGTCCAGGTCCACGACGACGCCACCTGCCCGCCCTGGGACCCTGCTGACACGGCGGCGTGCGACTGCCTGCGGGTCACCTCACGAGGGCTGCGCCGCTTCGCGCTGCCGGAGATCACCATCGACGGCGCCGCCTGCGCCCACACGCTGTGCGCGACGAACCTCCTCCGTACGGTGGCGAGCCATCTGCTGGCCGACCACCTGGCGTTCCTCGCGACACACCCGAGGGCGGACGTCCGCCTCATCGACGACCACCTGCACATCAGCCCGCCGGGAGACCCCATGGCGTGGAGCGAACCGCCCGACAGCATCGGCCAGGCGACGCCACCGTCACACACCGCAGGTGGCTTCTCCGCCGTCTCCGCCGTCACCGCCTCGCGGCCTGCGACCTCGTCGGCTCTCGCAGGGCCGTCGTTCGACGTACGCCTGACGCCCTGCGAAACGGAGCCCCCGACCATGGGCAGACCGGGAAGCGTCCGCCGCCTCAAGGTCGCCCCGGTCTCGGGCACAGGGAGGGCGACCTGCCTCAAGGTCGGCCCACCTTCGGGCTTCACCGGCTCATTGAACGACTGGCTCTGCGCCACCCAGGAGGCAAGCCCACCCCGCCCCAGCACCGCACCGTACCCCCTCGCAGCTTGACCGACCCGAGCCCGCCCCGGGCCCCAGTTCGCCAGGCGGCGCACGGCGGACGGTGACGGGGATGGGGATGGGGAGCACGACGTGGCGGCTTGAATGGCGGGGACCTGCCGGAACAGGCGTGGACAGGGATGCGGCGGGGCATGCCGCCACGCGCTGCTCGCCGCGGGCGCGATCCTGGCGAGCCTCTGGCCGGAGCAGTCGATGATGGGGTGAGTTCGCGACTAGGTGTGGAGGAGACGTGGCAGAGGGCATGGTGCGCGGCGCGGAAGAGGGCGACATGCCCGCTGTGCGGGCGGTGGCCAGGCGGTTCGGGCTGCTGCGGGGCTGGCCTGCGGCACGCGACTTCCTCGACGCCGAGCGGGCCTTCGGCAGGCTCGTCCTCGCCCCCACGGCGAACGGGCGGGCCCGGGGTTTCGGCGGCACGCTGCGCCGTGGTGAAGTCACGCACCTGGGCGACCTGTTCGTCCTGCCCGAGCACCAGTCGTCCGGGGTGGGGCGCGCTCTCCTCGCGGAGTTGCTGGGCGGGGGCGGACCGAAAGTCACCTTCGCCTCCTCGGACCCGCGCGCCATGGGCCTGTACATCCGGTACGGGCTGCGCCCCTGGTGCCCGCTGCTCTACCTGACCGGTCCCGCCTCAGGTCTGCCTGCCCCGCCGGTCCGGGAGGCACGCCCGGAGGACGTCGTGGAGCTCGACGCGCGGGCCGGCGGCGGTGCCCGCCCGGGCACACTCGCCTGGTACGCCGCCACGCCGGGCGTCACCCCGTACACGACGGGTGAGGGATATGCCTTCGCCCGAGTGAGCGGCGGCGACGTCGTGATCGGCCCGGCCGGCGGCACGACGCCACAGGATTGCGCGGAGGCGGCGCTCGGCGCACTCGCAGCGACGGTCCGGTCCACCGGGCCTTTGGGGTCAAATGGCGCTTCCGGCTCCAACGGACCTTCGGAGTCTGCCGGGGATTTCGGGTCAGGCTGCGCTGCCGGGTCTACCCGGGCTATGGGGTCCGCCGGAGCTTCCGGGTCAAGTGGCGCTTCCGCGTCAACCGGGCTAGAGGGGTCTATCGGGCCTGTCAGGTCCAGCTGCGCCGGGTCTACCTGGGCTAGGGGGTCGGTCGGGACTCTTGGATCAAGCGGCGCTTCCAGGTCCACCGGGCCTTTGGGGTCATCGAGCGGGGACATAGCGCCAAGAGCGACTATCCGGTCCGCCGGGGCTGTCCCGTCAACAGCGGCCATCCGGTCCGCCGGGGCCGTCCCGTCAACAGCGGAGGTCCGGGAGAGCGCGACGGGCCAGGCCGGCGGTGGCGAGCCGGCGCCGCTTGTGGCCAGGATCGCGGTGCCGGGGGTGCATCCGCTCGTGTCGCCGCTGGTCGAGGCCGGGTGGAGGATCGGCGACCTGGACACGTTCATGGCCGACGACGGCGCTCTCTCCCTGATCCGCCCCGACCGCTACATCCCGCACCCCGACCTCGGCTGAGGCCCGGTGGCCGGCATGCGTTCCCGCAGGGCGTCGACGAGCGCGTCCAGGGCGCTGCCATAGGCGTGCTCGGCCGGGGTGGCGTAGCCGATGACGACGGCGAGCGGGGACCGCTCCGGCCGGTGGTAGAAGGGCGAGATGCCTTCGACGTGGATGCCGCGTCCGGCCAGGTGAGCGAGCAGGGCCGCCTCGTGGTCGGACCCGGCGGGGAGGCGGAGGACGGCGTGCAGGCCGGCGGCGATGCCGGACAGGCGGCCGTGCGGCAGGCGCCGGGTGACGGCCTCGCCGAGAAGGTCGCGCCGCCGGCGGTAGCGGGCCCGGCAGCGGCGCACGTGCCGGTCGAGTTCGCCCGTCCGGACGAGCCGCGCGAGCACGAGCTGGTCGATGACGCTGACCGAGGACTCGTCCCAGCGCGTCACCTCCCGCAGCGCGGCGAGCAGGCCGCTGGGCAGGGCGAGCCAGGCCAGGCGCAGGCCGGGCGCGATGGTCTTGCTGGCGGTTCCGGCGTAGACGACCCGGTCGGGTGCCATGCCCTGGAGCGCGCCGACGGGCTGGCGATCGTAACGGAACTCGCCGTCGTAGTCGTCCTCCACGATGTACGCGCCGGTCCGCCTGGCCCAGGACACCAGCTCGACGCGCCGGGCGGGGCTCAGGGTGACCCCGAGCGGGTACTGGTGGGCGGGGGTGACGACGACGGCGCTCTCGTCCGTGAGGCCCTCGACGATCAATCCGTCCCGGTCGACGGGGAGGCGCCGCGCCCGGTGTCCGAGCTGTTCGACGAGCGCCGGGTGGCGGGGCTCGGTGGGGTCCTCGAAGGCGAGCGCGCCGGCGGAGCCGCCGTGATGGCGGAGGACCTGACACACCAGGCGCAACGCGTGGGCGTAGCCGGCGCACACCACGATGTGGTCGGGCGTGGTGCTGACGCCACGGGCCCGGCCGAGGTACTCGGCCAGCGCCTGCCGCAGCTCGATCGCGCCCGTTGGCTCCCGGTAGCCGAAGGCGGTGTTGGGGGCGGTCTGCATGACGTGCCGGGTGGCGGCGAGCCACTCGCGTCGCGGGAACGCGGCGAGGTCGGGAGAGCCGGAGCGCAGATCGACACCCCGTACGGGCCGCAGGGTGGCGTGGGACGGGGGCGCGGTCTCCGCGGGCGGCGCGGTGGGCTGGGGCGCGACGCGGATGCCCGAGCGTGGCTTCGACTCCAGGTATCCCTCGGCGACGAGCTGGTCCAGGGCCTGGGTGACGGTGCCGCGGGCGAGCCCGAGGTCGCGGGCGAGCGCCCGCGACGACGGCAGCCGTGTTCCCGAGCTGAGCCGGCCGCTTCGCACGGCGTCACGCAGGGCGTGTTCGAGCCCGGCCCGCAGACCGTGCCCCGCGCCGGTCCGGAGATGGACGTGGAGATCCAGCCCCCATCTGGACCACTCATCCTCCATGGATCTGGACTATATCCCTGAGCCAGACGTTCTCTACGTTGTCAGGAATGAGACATCTAGCCGCGGCCATCGGGCTCACGAACCATCTCCTCGGGCCGGTCTCCCGCACGGAACGGGCGGGAGACGAGCGCATGTGGGGGATCGCGCGGTGGGTGGCAGGCGTGAGCGCGCGACCCCTGGCCACGACGGGCCCCGGCGTGGCCGGAACACGCGACGTCGCCGCAGGGGAGCCCGTCAGCGGCTGAGCACCTGACGCAGCACGCGCTCCAGCGTGGCCGCCGGCGCGGGGTCCGGCTCCGGGGACCGCCAGGCCACGTATCCGTCGGGCCGCACCAGCACGGCGCCGCCCTCGCCCACGCCGTACCTCTTGCCGAAGACGCCCTCCACGTCCGTCAGCTCGTCGCCCACCATGACCCGCGTGAGCTGGATCCCGAGCTTGTCCTGCACCCGGCGCCCGGCGTCGGTCCAGGCCCGCCCCTTCGGCCCGGCCAGCAGCACGAACCCGGACGCGAACAGGTCGATCGTGGAGATCCGCTGCCCGTCCCAGTCGAGGACGACGTGCGGGGCCCGGCCGCCGGGCCGGCCGGTGGGCACGCGCGGGTCCTCCAGCAGCGAGCCGTCGTCGCCGGGCTCGGCCACGACGGCCGTCGAGTGGTAGCGGTAGCCGAGCAGGGCCGGGAGGAAGTCCTCCAGCGGCTCCGGGTAGTCGACGCGCCGGCCGGGCGGCATCCGCACCCCGAGGTTGGCGAGCTGCGCGTCGGCGGTCAGGGCGCCGATGGGGCGGCGTTCCGCGTCGTAGGTGTCGAGGAAGCCGGGCCCGGCCTGGCCGGTGAGGACGAGCCAGAGCCGCCAGGCGATGTCGCAGCCGTCCTGCAGCGCGGTGCTGCCGCCCTGGCCGCCGGTGGGCGGCATGGTGTGGGCCGCGTCGCCGGCCAGGAACACCCGGCCGTGCCGGTACCGCTCGGCCAGGATGTGCGCGAGGGTGAAGGAGGTCGTGTCCAGGATCCGCACGTCGAGGTCCGGGACACCGGTGGCGACGCGCACCAGATCCACGCACCGCTCGGGGGTGAAGTCGGCCGCGCTCTCGCCCTTGCCGGGGTCGTAGTTGACGCCCACGACGTGCGCGCCGACGCCGGTGCCGGTGACGATCACGCCGGTGAACACGTCGTTCTGCAGGTACCACAGCGTGACCTCGCGCTCGCGGACGAGCCCGCTCAGGTCCGCGTCGAACATGATCGAGAACATGTGCCCGAGCGGGCCCTTGCCCGTGGTGGGGATGCCGAGCGCCTCGCGCAGCGGGCTGCGGTAGCCGTCGGCGGCCACCACGTAGTCGGCCCGGACCAGGCTGTCGACGCCGCCCGACCGGATGACCGCCGTCACGCCCTCGCCGTCCTGGTCGAGCGTGACCAGCTCGGTCGAGAAGCGCAGGTCGGCGCCCAGCTCCTCGGCCTTGGCGCGCAGCACCCGCTCGATCTCGGCCTGCGGGGCGCCCACCTGGGTGGCGGGGGTGAGCTCGGAGAGGAAGTCCAGCGCCTGGTTCTCCATGATCATGTGGGGGTTCGGGGCGCTGAGGCTGGGGGCGATGGCGATGCGCATGTCGTCGCCGATGCCCTCCCAGATCCGGCCGAGGGCGTGCTCGACGCCGGGCACGGGCCGCAGCAGCTCGACGGCTCGCGGGCCGACGCCGAACGCCTTGGGCTGGATCGAGGTGCCGGGGTGCCGCTCGACGAGCATGACGGGGATCTGCCGCCACGCGAGGAGCATGGCCGCGCTCAGCCCGGCGTAGCCGCCGCCGACGATCAGGACGGGCACTCGTTCGTGCTTCATGTCCACCTCTCAGGGGGTACGCGAAGGGGAAGGGGAACGCGTCATATCGCGTTCGCGTCGCGAAGAACACGATATGTCGCGTCACCGGAGCGGGTCAAGACATATCGCGTTTGCGCTGAGGGGTCTCCATGGATGTCCCAAGCGTGCCGGCCCGCAACCCGTGCGTGCGCGCCCACCAGGGGGCACGCACGCTCACGAGCCCCCAGGGAGGGGGCAGGATTCCAGGGAGCGGCCGGACTCACAGGAAGGACGTCAGGACTCCCATGGAGGGGCCAGAACTCCCGGCGAGGGGACTAGGACAGGTGGCGTTCCAGGGATTCGAGCTTGCTCGTCATCCCGTCCGTGACGCCCTCGCGCAGGTCGGCCTTCAGGACGAGGCTGACCCGGGGTGCGACCTCCGCCACCGCGTCCACGGCGCGCTTGACGACGGCCATCACCTCGTCCCACTCACCCTCGATCGTGGTGAACATGGCGTCGGTGCGATTCGGCAGCCCGCTCTCCCTGACCACCTTGACGGCGCGCGCCACCGGCTCGGCGACCCCTTCGCCGACGCCCAGCGGGGTGATGGAGAATGCGACGATCACAGCGTGCCCTCTCGTGCGGGCGGGCACGGACGACCCCGTGCCCGGACTCTTCGCCGGCCTGACGGCCGGTCACGGCGCGCCTCAGCGCCGTGACCGGCTCCCGATGTCAGGCGTGCGCATGCTCCTCGTCGTCCTCGTCGTCCTCGGGCGCTTCGGACGGCTCGACACCCAGCATGGCCTCGCGGGGCTCGATCTCGTCGATGTGGTCCACGAGCTGGAGCACGTGGTCGGGCTCGATGAGCCACTGCAACGCCGAGGCGCCGGTCTCGTCGGAGGAGACCAGCTCGGCCTGCTCGGCCCGCTCCTCGTCGGACAGGTCGGCGTCCGGGTGCCGGATCTCGGCGAGCGCGGCGGCCTGCAGCGCATTGACGTCGAGCACCTCGACGGTCAGCTCGACCGTGAGACGCAGGAATTTCTCGTTATCGCTCATGGCGACGATGCTAGGGCAGCTTCCACTCGACCGGGGTCGCGCCTTGCTGGATGAGCAGCTCGTTGGCCCGGCTGAACGGCCGCGACCCGAAGAATCCGTTGCGCGCCGACAGCGGCGACGGGTGGGCCGACTCGATGCGCGGGACCTGGCCGAGCATGGGCGCGAGGTTGCGCGCGTCGCGGCCCCACAGGATCGCGACCATCGGCTTGTCGCGGGCCACGAGGGCGCGGATGGCCTGCTCGGTGACCTCCTCCCAGCCCTTGCCGCGGTGGGAGGCGGGCTTGCCGGGCATCACGGTGAGCACCCGGTTGAGCAGCAGGACGCCCTGCTCGGCCCACGGGGTCAGGTCGCCGTTCGCCGGACGCGGGAGCCCCAGGTCGGACTCCATCTCCTTGTAGATGTTGAGCAGACTGCCCGGGATGGGCCGCACGTCGGGGGCGACGGAGAAGGACAGCCCGATGGGGTGCCCGGGGGTGGGGTAGGGGTCCTGCCCGACGATCAGCACCTTGACCTCGTCGAAGGGCTGGCTGAAGGCGCGCAGCACGTTGGCTCCGGAGGGGAGGTACTGCCGGCCTTCGTTGATCTCGTTGCGCAGGAACTCGCCCATGTGGGCGATCCGCTCGGCGACGGGCTCCAGTGCTCGGGCCCATCCGGCTTCGACGACTTCGTTCAGGGGACGACCTGCCATGGCCGATCAGCCTATCCAGGTCTGGTGCGGCTCGTGTCCGAATCGGGCGCTCCGGCCGTACCGGAATGATCACAGAGCACGACGGAGCGGGCGCCCGCAGCCCCTGTGAGATGCGAGCGCCCGCTTACGGAGGACCGGCTACTTGACGGAGCCGGCCATCATGCCCTGGACGAAGTACCGCTGGAAGGCGAAGAACAGGATCAGCGGGACGATCAGCGACAGGAACGCCCCCGAGGAGAGGATGTCCACGTTGGACCCGAACTGCCGCATCTGCGACTGGAGGGCCTTGGTCATCGGCTGGCTCTCGGTGTTCGCGAAGACCAGCGCGATGAGCATGTCGTTCCACACCCACAGGAACTGGAAGATGCCCAGCGAGGCGATCGCCGGCTTGCCCAGCGGGAACACCACCGAGACGAAGATCTTCCACTCCGGCGCGCCGTCCATCCGGGCCGCCTCCAGCAGCGAGGCCGGGATGCCGACGAAGAAGTTGCGCAGCAGGAAGATCGCGAACGGCAGGCCGAACGCCGTGTGGAACAGCACCACGCCGGGGATCGAGCCGAAGATCCCCATGTCGCCGTACATCTTGGCGATCGGGATGAGAGCGATCTGGATCGGCACGATGAGCAGCCCGACCACGACGAGGAACAGCGTGTCGCGGCCCTTGAACTCCATCCACGCGAACGCGTAGGCCGCCATGGCCGCGATGCCGATCACCAGGACCGTGGTCGGCACCGTGATCGCCACGGTGTTCCAGAACGACGAGGTGAAGCCGCTGGCCAGCAGGTCGCTGTAGTTCTTGATGGTCAGTTCGGCCGGCTTGGTGAAGACCGTCCACCAGCCCTCGGCGTTGTTGACGTCCACCGTGCGCAGCGAGACGACGAACAGGCCGATCGTGGGCACCAGCCAGAACAGGCCGAGCAGCACCATGAGGACCTGGATCACGCCGCTGCCGACGCGGTCCACGATCCTGCCGGCCAGGCCCCTGCGGGGCGCGCCCGTCTGCAGGCCGGCGGGAGCGGCCGTGGCTGTCGCGGTCGTCATGCGTTCTCCCTCCTGAACCTGCGGATGTTCATGATCATGAAGGGCAGGACCAGAATGAGCAGGAAGATCGCCAGCGCGCTGCCGAGCCCCTGGTTGTTGCCGCCGCCGAAGGCCACCCGCCACATCTCCAGCGCGACCACGTTCGCCTCCGGCTGGACCGAGGACGGCGCGATGATGAAGACGAGGTCGAAGACCTTCAGGGTATTGATGATCATGGTGACGAAGACGACCAGCAGCACCGGCGACAGCAGCGGCACCGTGATCCGCCGGAACACCTGCCACTCCGTCGCGCCGTCGATGCGGGCGGCCTCCAGCGCGTCCCGCGGGATGGCCGCCAGGCCCGCCGCGATCAGCACCATCGCGAACCCGGCCCACACCCAGACGAACGCGCCGATGATCGCCGGTGTGATGAGCGTCGGCCCGAGCCAGGTCAGGCCGTTGTAGGCGGCCTTGAAGTTCGACTGCGGCAGCCGCACCACGTACGAGCCGGCCGGCAGTCCCTCGAAGCGGAACGAGCCGTCCTCGGCGGTCGTGGCGGTGCCGGCCACCTGGCCGTCCTTGACCGCCTCCACCGTCATGCCGGGCAGGCCCTTCTCGCCCGCGTCGACCTGGTTCGGCGCGCCACCGCCGCCGGGGGTGAAGTCGAACCACACCGTGCCGGCCAGGCCGCCGCCGCCCGTGGGCGCCTTGGCGGGCCGGGCGTTCTTCGGCATGGCCGCGGGCTTGACGCCCACGATCGGGACCAGCACCGGCTGTCCCGCCTGCACGGCCTGCTTGGTGACGACTCCGCCGTTCTGCGCGGCCACCGCCGACTGGGCGCCCTCACGGGGACGCGCCTCCGGGTAGCCCTGCGAGGAGGAGAACGTGTCGTGCACGGTGGTGAGGATGGCGTTGGCCACGCCCCTGTCCGGGGCCTCGTCGTACACGAGGCGGAAGATCACGCCGGCGGCCATGAGCGAGACCGCCATCGGCATGAACACGATGAGCTTGAACGCCGTCGCCCACCGGATCCGCTCGGTGAGCACCGCGAAGATGAGCCCGAGCGTGGTGACCACGATCGGCGCCACGACCACCCAGATCAGGTTGTTCCTGATCGTGGTGAGCATGCCGGCGTCGGTGAAGATCGTGGTGTAGTTCCCCAGCCCCACGAACCCCTTGCCGGAGGCGTCGAAGAGGCTGCGGAACAGGGAGTAGACGATCGGGTAGACCACCCAGACGCCCAGCAGCACGGCCGCCGGGAGGAGGAAGGCGATGGCGACCGCCGGCGAGGGGCCGAGGCGTCGTGTGGTGCGGGGGGTATCAGCCGGTCCGGCTGCGCCGCCGCGCGAGGTCTCCTCCTCGCGCGGCACCGCCGGGGCCGGGCCGTCCAACCGTTCGGTCACGGCCTTACCTCTTTACTTCCAGGCCTTCTTGGCCTCTGCCTCCAGCGCGGCCTGCGCGCCCTTGATGTCCGTGGGCTTGCGCAGGAAGTCCTGGAGGATCTTCCACTCGCCCTTGCCGTCAGTGCCGCCGAACGCGCTGGGCGCGAGGTCCGACATGTCGTAGCGGACGGCGTCGCCGGCCGAGACGATCGTCTGGCCGAGCTGCTTGGTCAGCGCGTCGGGGTAGTTGTCGGGGGAGACGTTCTTGTTGGGCGACAGGTAGCCGGGCAGCTTGGCCCAGATCTCGCCGCCCTCCTTGGAGGCGAGGAACTCCAGCAGCGCCATGGCGCCGGGGGAGTCCTTCATCGCGACCGCGACGTCGCCGCCGAGGATGACGGGCGCGGTGTCGCCGGCCTTCGGGAACGGGATGGCCTTGGCGTCCTCGCCGACCTTGCCCTTGGCCTGGGCGACGGAGGTGGCCACGAAGTCGGCCTCGATCACCATGGCCGACTTCTTGTTGGCGAAGACCTTGTTGGCGCAGGTCGGGAAGTCGGTCTGCATGGTGCCGGAGGTGCCGTCGACCATGAACTCCTGCTTGCCGGCGATCTGCGCGATCTTCTCCAGCGCGGTGGCCACGCTCGGGTCGGTCCACGGGATCTCGTGCTTGGAGAGCTGGTCGTACTTCTCGGGGCCGGCCGTCGAGAGGTAGATGTTCTCGAACAGGTCGGTCAGGGTCCAGGCGGACGCGCCGCAGAGGGAGAACGGCGCGGTGCCGGAGTCGGCGATGGTCTGCGCGGCCTTCATCAGGTCGTCCCAGGTGGCCGGCTCCTGGACGCCGGCGTCCTGGAAGGCCTGCGTGCGGTACCAGACCAGCGACTTGTGCGCGGCCTTGATCAGCACGCCGTACACCTTGCCGTCGGCGGAGCCGAGCTCCTTCCAGTACGGGGTGTAGTTGGCGTCGATCTCCTTGGTCACCGCGTCGGTCAGCGGCTTGAGCGCGCCCTGCTTGGCGTACTGCTGCACCAGGCCGGGCTGCGGGAGGACGGCCACGTCGGGCGGGCTGCCGCCCTGGATGCGCGGGCCGAGGTAGGCACCGGTGTCCTCGCCGGTGGAGGCGTAGGTGACCTTGGCGCCGGTCTTCTCGGTGAAGGCCTTGAGCACCTGCTCGAAGTTCTTCTGCTCGTCGCCGGTCCACTTGGCGGCGATCTCCAGCTTGACCCCTTCGAGGGTCTTGCCGCCGCCGCCCGTGCTCGCCGAGCTCGCGGAGCTCGAGGCCGCGGGCTCGCTCGTCGTCGGCGCGTTGCCGCAGGCGGCGACGGCTACCGCGAGCCCGGCCAGGATGACTGCTGCGCTGGCTTTTGCCATGACTTCCTCACTGGGTTCTGATGATCTCTTCGAGTTCGGATCTCATCGAGGCCGCGACGTCGTCGGCGGACTCGGTGAAGGGAGGACTGATGGCCTTGGCGACCGAGCTGGCGATCACCAGGCTCAGCTGGTTGTAGGTGGGACTCGCCGGCCGGAGCTTGGCGGCGAGGATGCTCTCCTTGAGCACGGGCAGGTACGGGAAGCGCCTGATCAGCTCGGGATCGTCGTACAGCTCGGTCCACACCGGCGGGAAGGACCCCTCGGTGAGGACCCGGCGCTCGTTGTCCAGGCCCGTGAAGTAGCGGATGAACTCCTGCGCGGTCTGCTGGTGCTTGGAGGAGGCGCTGACGGCCAGGTTGGCGCCGCCGAGCGTGCTGGAGCCGGGCCCGTCCAGCCCGGGCAGCCGCGTGACGCCGACCTTGCCGCCGAGCCGCCCGATGGCCGGCCCGTAGGCGTGCGGCCAGTTGCGGGCGAAGGCGAGCCTGCCCTCCTGGAAGGCCAGGCGGGTCTCCTCCTCCTTGTAGGTGAGCGACTCCTTGGGGATCCAGCCCTCGCGCAGCCCCCGCTGGAGGAACTCCAGCGCGGTCTTCGCCTTGGCCGGGTCGAGCGTCACCTTCGTGCCGTCGGGGCTGACGACCTGCCCGCCCGCCGACTGCACGGCCTCGGTGAAGTTGACGGTCAGCCCCTCGTACGCGAGGAACTGCCCGGCATAACCCTCGATGTCATGCTTTTTCGTGACTGCTAGCGCCTGCTCGCGCAGCTCCGCCCAGGTTCTGGGCGGCTTCTTCACGAGGTCGGTGCGGTAGTAGAGCAGCCCCGCGTTGGACGTGTACGGCACGGCCCAGAGCTTGTCCTTGTAGACCGCGGTCTCCACGGCCGTCGGCAGGAGCCTGTCGAGCGGGAAGAGCCCGCGCTCCAGGGGGATGATCCAGCCGTTGTCCGCGAACTCCGCGGTCCACACCACATCCAGTCCGAGCACGTCGTACCGGCTGCTGCGGGCCTGGAGGTTGGCCACCATCTGCGCGCGCTGCTCGTCGGCGGCCTCGGGCAGTTCGAGGAGCGTCACCTTCTCGGCCGGGTGGGCCTGGTTCCAGCGGTCCAGCAGGGGTTGCAGGTACGCCGTGGTGTCGCGCCCGGTGGCGAACGTGATGGGACCCGTGCCGCCGGTCCCGGTGTCGCCACCGCCCTCGTCGCCCGTTCCCGCGCATCCGGCCGCCAGGAGGACGGCCAGCACGATCGGAACGGGGCGAAGCACCCTGTTACCTCCACGTTCCTCGGGATTACATACGTGTTAGGTAGATGCATTCATGTTATGCACACGAGTAATGTGGAGGTCAACGGATGGGCACGTAACGCTCACGTAACGCAAGGGAAGGGGGTGAGGCGTGCGGCCTCACCTGCTGGCCCTGCTGGCGAAGGAGCCGGCTCACGGCTACGAGCTGAAGCAGGCACTGGAGCAGACCTTCGGGTCCGCCTACCCTTCCCCCAACATCGGCCAGATATACGTGACGCTCGGCAGGCTGGAGAAGGACGGCCTGGTCAGGTCCGTCGACGTCGAGCAGTCCAACCGGCCGAACAAGAAGGTCTACTACCTGACCGCCAAGGGCCGCGACGCCCTGACCGCGTGGGTCGAGGAGCCGACCGAGGGGCCGCGGGTGCGCGACGAGTTCTTCATGAAGCTCGTCCTCGCCCCCCTCACCGGCATCGCCGACCGCATGGCTCTCATCAGTCGCCAGCGGCGGCACTATCTTTCCCTCATGGCCGACCTGAACGACCTCCTGTCCGGCACCGACCCCCGCGACCGGGTGGCCGGGCTCCTCATCGAGGGCGCCATGCTGCACCTGCAGGCCGACCTCGACTGGCTGGAGCGCTGCCAGGAGGACCTCGCATGAGCGCCGTCCTCAAGGCGGTCAACCTGGTCAAGATCTACTCCGGGGGCGCCCTGCCGGTGCCCGCGGTCCGGGGCGTCGACCTGGAGGTGGAGGAGGGCGAGTTCGTCGCCGTCATGGGGCCCTCCGGCTCCGGCAAGTCCACGCTCGTCCACATGCTCGGCGGGCTCGACACCCGCACCAGCGGCGAGATCTGGCTCGACGGCAAGCGCGTCGACACGCTGTCGGAGAGCGCCTGGGCGCTGCTGCGCCGCGAGAAGGTCGGCTTCGTCTTCCAGTTCTTCAACCTCGTGGCCAACATGACTGTGGCCGACAACGTCGAGCTGCCCGCCCTGCTGGCCGGGATCTCCCCCAAGGAGGCCCGCGAGCGGCGCGAGAGCCTGCTCGCCGCGCTCAACCTGGGCGACCGGGCCGACGCCGCGCCCGCCCAGCTCTCCGGCGGTGAGCAGCAGCGGGTGGCCCTCGCCCGCGCGCTGGCCAACAAGCCCAGCGTGCTGCTGGCCGACGAACCCACGGGCAACCTCGACAGCCGCAACACCCGCGACGTGCTGCGCCTGCTCGGCGAGGTCCACAAGCAGGGCCAGACCATCGTCATGGTCACCCACGACGCCCGGGTGGCGAGCCTGGCCGACCGCCTGGTGTCGCTGTTCGACGGCCAGATCGTGGACGACGGCCGCATCACGCGCCGGCGCACCGGCACCGCGGGCGAGGTCATCGACCTGCGATGAGCACCTGGCAGCCCGCGCCGAGCACCCGGAAGCGCGCGTGATGAGCACCGGCATGAGCACCGTGCGGGCCGGGAGGCGGTGGATCGCGGCCGACCTGCGGGCCAGGAAGGGGCAGGCGGTCCTGACCGTGCTGCTCGTGGCCGGCATCGTGGCCGCCCTCATCGCCGCCGTCACCCTCCTGGAGGACGGCACCAACCCGTGGCGCAGCCTGTTCGCCCAGACCAACGGCGCCCACGTGTGGCTCTACACCAAGGACCGCCCGCCGGACGAGGTCGGCGCCATCGACGGCGTCACCAGCGTCGCCGGGCCCTACCGCTCGGCGCCCGTCACTGTCGCGCTCGGCGGCAAGAAGGAGCCCGCGGGGCTGCGCGCGCTGCCCTCGCAGGCGCCGCAGGTCGCCCGGCCCGTCGTCACCGAGGGCCGCTGGCTCGACGCGTCCCAGCTCGACGGCGCCGTCGTCGAGCGCTCGTTCGCGACCGCGCTGCGCCTGCGGCCCGGCTCGTCGTTCACGGTCATCGCGCTCAGCGGCGAGCGCCACACCCTGTACGTGCGCGGCATCGCCGACTCGGCCGACCAGGGCTTCTACCCCGAGTGGACGCCCGGCCTGGCCTGGGTGCTGCCGCCCATGCTGGACCGGATCGAGCCGATGCTCGGCCGCAGCGAGTGGGTGACCGGGCTGCGCCTGTCCGACCAGGAGGCCGCGCAGATCGTCTCGCAGCGCGTCGTCGTCATGCTGGAGGACCAGCTCCAGCGTGTCTACACCTGGCGCGAGGTGCGGGCGGCCATGGAGCTCGACAACCGGCTGCTCGGCACGCTGCTCGCGCTGTTCGGCGTGGTCGGCATGGTCGCCGCCGCGCTCGCCCTGGCCAACGCGGCCGGCGGCCGGGTGCTCGGCCAGCTGCGCGACCTGGCCACGCTCAAGTCCATGGGCTTCACCGGGGGCCAGGTGACGCTGCTGCTGCTCGCCGAGCACGGGGCGCTCGCCCTGCTCGGCATCGCGCTCGGCGCCGTGACCGGCTGGGCGGGCACCGTCGCCGTGCTCGGCACCACCTCCGTCGCCCCCATGCCGGTGCTGGCCATCGTCGGCGGCACCGCGCTCGTCGTGCTGGCCGCCGTGGGGCTGCCCGCCTGGCGCGGCGGGCGCACGCCGCCCATCCCGGACGTCCCGGCCGCCCCGCCGCGCGGCCACCTGTCGCGCCTGGCCCGCCTGGCCCTGCTCGTCCGGCTGCCGCCGGCCCTGGTCCTCGGCACCCGCGACGCCTTCACCCGGCGGCTGCCCGCGTTCCTGACCGCGTTCGGACTGGCCGTGCCGATGATGATGATCACGATCGGGCTGGGCGTGTGGTCCACGCTCGACAACTTCCTCAGCCATCCCGAGCAGGTCGGCCAGCACGCCTCCCTGTACGTCCGCCCCGGCAAGCTGGACTCGGCGCAGGCCGCGCGCATCGCCGCCCGCGACCCCGGGGTGCGCGCCGTCTACCCGGGCACCGACGTCAACGCCCTGGCGCCCGGCGAGGCCCGCTCCGTACGCGTGCGGGCGCTCGGCAGCACCACCACGCCGTACCCGTTCCCCGTGGTCGAGGGCCGCATGTTCGCCAGACCCGGCGAGGCCCTGGCCGGGCAGGGGCTGCTCGACCTGCTGGGCGTGCGGATCGGCGACCGCGTGCGGCTCACCGTGGGCGGCTCGCCGCTCATCGTGCGCATCGTCGGCCGCGCCGTCGAGCCGGACCTGGACGGCGAGGTGCTGTCGGTGGGGCTCGACAGCCTGGCCGCCAAGGACGCGGTGCCGCCGGAGTACTACGCGCTGGCGCTGCGCCCCGGCGCCGACCCGGGCGAGGTGCGGGCCCGGCTGCTGGCCGCGTCGGGGGAGAGCCTCGACGTGCAGCGGGTGGTCAACCCGGCCGACCGGCTCTCGGTGATCCGGGTGGTGATCGTGGCCCTGATCGTCGTGCTGGCGCTCATCGGCCTGGCCAACCTGCTCACGGCCAGCGCTCTGGGCCTGCGCGACCACGCCTTCGACCTGGCCGTGCTCAAGGCCATGGGGCTGACGCCCCGGCAGGTCATGGCCACGCTCGTCACGGGCACCGGCCTGCTCGTCGTCGTGGGCGTGGCCGTGGGCGCGGCGGCCGGGGTGTCGATGGTGACGGGCCTGATCGACCTGCAGGGGCACACGAGCGGGGTGGGGGCCGGCATCGGCCGTACCCCGTCGGCGCTGACGATGACGCTGGCCGTGCTCGTGGCGGTGGGGGCCTCGCTCGCGGTGGCGCTCATCCCCGCCCGGCGGGCCGCACGCGCGCAGGTGCCGGTCACCTCGCGGTGACCGGCACCTGTCCCCTCCTCGCCGCGCCGGTTACTTCAGCGCGAACCAGTAGAAGCCGTGGCCCGGCAGGGTGAGCGTGTACGGGGCCTCGCCGATCACGGGGAACGGCACCCCGCCCCGCGCCTCCACCGGCGTCAGCCCGGCGAAGCGGCGCAGGTCGAGCTCCACCGGCTGGGGGAACTTCGACAGGTTGTTCACGCACAGCATCACGTCCTCGCCCTCCTCGCGGACGAACGTGAGCACGCACGTGTTGGACGACCACATCTCGGTGTAGGAGCCGGTGCCGAACACCGGGTGGTCGCGGCGGATCTCCAGCATGCTGCGCGTGAAGTGCAGCAGCGAGCTGGGGTTGCGCTGCTGGGCCTCGACGTTGACCGCCTGGTAGCCGTAGATCGGGTCCATGACGGCGGGCAGGTAGAGGCGGCCGGGGTCGGCCGTGGAGAACCCGGCGTTGCGGTCGGGGCTCCACTGCATCGGGGTGCGGACCGCGTCGCGGTCCTCCAGCCAGATGTTGTCGCCCATGCCGATCTCGTCGCCGTAGTACATGACCGGCGAGCCCGGCAGGCTCAGCAGCAGCGCCGTGAACAGCTCGATGCGGTCACGGTCGTTGTCGAGCAGCGGCGCGAGGCGGCGGCGGATGCCGAGGTAGGCCCGCATGCGCGGGTCCTTGGCGTACTCGGCGTGCATGTAGTCGCGCTCCTCCTCCGTCACC
This sequence comes from Nonomuraea rhodomycinica, assembly GCF_013363995.1. Taxonomy (GTDB): domain Bacteria; phylum Actinomycetota; class Actinomycetes; order Streptosporangiales; family Streptosporangiaceae; genus Nonomuraea; species Nonomuraea rhodomycinica. Next base: position 915,408 of record NZ_JABWGO010000002.1, read on the forward strand.
GTCTCGAGCGTCAGCTCGTCGTGGTTGCGGAGGAAGATGCCCCACTGCGCCTTGTCGGGCAGCTTCGGCGTGCGCGACATGATCTCGGAGATCGGCTCGCGCGTCTGCTTCTTGACCGCCATGTAGATGCGCGGCATCAGCGGGAAGTGGAAGGCCATGTGGCACTCGTCGCCGCCCGTGGTGGGGTCGCCGAAGTACTCGACGACGTCCTCGGGCCAGCCGTTGGCCTCGGCCAGCAGCACCCGGTCCGGGTAGAGGCGATCGACCTCGGCGCGGACCTTCTTCAGGTACGCGTGCGTCTCCGGCAGGCCGGAGCAGGCGGTGCCCTCGCGCTCGAACAGGTACGGCACGGCGTCCAGGCGGAAGCCGTCGATGCCGAGGTCCAGCCAGAACCTCAGCACCTCCAGCATGGCCTCCTGCACCGCCGGGTTGTCGTAGTTGAGGTCCGGCTGGTGGTGGAAGAAGCGGTGCCAGTAGTACTGCTTGCGCACCGGGTCGTAGGTCCAGTTGGACTCCTCGGCCCCGATGAAGATGATCGGCGCGTCGGGGTAGCCGGTCGGCTCGTCGGACCAGACGTAGAAGTCGCCGTACGGACCCTCGGGGTCGTGCCGGGACGCCTGGAACCACGGGTGCCGATCACTTGTGTGGTTCATCACCAGGTCGGTGATGATGCGCAGGCCGCGCTCGTGCGCCGACTCGATGAGCTGCACGAAGTCACCCAGGTCCCCGAAGTCGGGGAGGATCTTCATGTAGTCCGAGATGTCGTAGCCGCCGTCGCGCAGCGGCGACTCGTACAGCGGGAGCAGCCACAGGCAGTCCACGCCGAGCCATTCGAGATAGTCCAGCTTCTCGACGAGACCGCGCAGGTCGCCTGTGCCGTCGCCGTTGGAGTCCTTGAACCCCCGGACGAGAACCTCGTAGAACACCGCCCGCTTGTACCAGAGAGGATCCTCCGAGACGAAGGTCTCGGCGATCGGCTCCGGCGATGGGGATGCGTTGATCATGTGTCGCTCACAGAAGGAGATGTGGGCAGGACGGAGTCACCGGTTCCCCGGCGTTGTCATAGGTGACCGCGCCGCCTGGGGACGTCATCCCTGCGAACCCCATGCCCTCGACGGGCCCGGATTTGTGATCCGGTGCCCGCTTGTGCGGCGCTTACGGGCCGAACACTACCAGCCCCTTGGCTTTCCGGAACCCGGTTGTGCTGTGATCTCGTTCTACCCCTGGAGATCGAGATGTAATCGTCCTGTTACCGGGCGTTCATCAGGAAAGGTGGCGACTAGAAAGGCGGCGCCAGCTCGCCGAGATCGTTCTCGAAGTCGTTCAGCCAGAGGCCCAGCAGCACCAGGCCGCGCACCCAGAACCTGTCGTTCCACCCGCCGAAGCGCGTGAGCGCGTCGGGGCCGCCCCACACCACCTCGTGCAGCTCCTCCGACAGCAGCGCCGGCACCCGCTCGGCGACCGTCTGCAGCATCTGGTGCGCGTAGGCCCGCGCGGGGGCGGCCGTGGAACGCAGCGGGACCCGCCGCAGCGGCTGCTTGACCACGTTCGTGGACGGCAGCGCCGCCACGCGCGGGTTGGCCGCGTGCAGCAGCTCCCGGTAGAAACGGCCCTTGTCCTTGCGGGACACGCCCACCGACAGCGCCGCGTCGAAGAAGTCGGGATGGATGAACGGGGCCGCGAACGACGCCTCCGGCCCCACCAGGTTGACCGCCGAGCGGGCGATGCCGCGCACGGTGCGCGTGTGCAGCACCGACAGCGGCAGCTCGGCCCGGTGCCCGTGGAGCATCGAGGTGGCGGCGGCGAACTGCTCCCGGACCGTCTCCTCGATCCACTCGTGCGCCCGCTGCGACAGGAACGGCCGCGACGGCTCGCCCAGGCTCAGCGAGCGCAGCACCGCGGCCGAGCGCTCGGCCTGCGACGTCGCCTCCAGCGCGGCGCCGCTGACCATGAAGTTCTTCAGCAGGGGGCCGCCCGCCAGCCCGTCGATCAGCATCCGCCCGGCCCCGTGGACCTCCTTGGCGAACGGCGCGTACCAGGCGTGGTGCGGCGTCAGGTACTCCAGCCGGCGCGCCACCTCGCGGGCGTCGCCGGGATAGGAGGCGGCGTCCTGCGTGATCACCCGGTGCGGGACGCGCAGCTCACGCGTGATCGCCCGGGCGAACGCGATGTCGGTGTCGGTGCCGTCGTCCGGGCTGGTCGTCCACGACTCCACGTCGGCGCCGCGCGCCACGGCCACCGCGCACAGCAGCCGCGAGTCGTAGCCGCCGCTGACCGGCACGAGCAGCCTGCGGCCCTCGTAGTCCCGGTAGACCTCGTGCAGGATCTCCAGCAGCTCGCCGGCGCTGATCCACGTCTCGTACGGCTCGCCGCGCAGCCAGCGCGGCAGCCGCCGCTCCGTGGCCAGCCGCCCCTGGTCCCAGACCAGCGCGCTCGACCCGGGCAGCCGCCTGACCCCCGCGAACGGCGTGGCCTCGCCCAGCGGGAACGTCACCTGGATGATCGACGCCCACGCCTCCCAGTCGATCTCCACCGGCACCAGCGCCAGCAGCGGCTGGATCAGCGACGAGAAGTAGACGGCCTCGCCCAGCCGCACGTAGTAGACGTCGACCAGGCCCAGCGCCCCGGCGTGCAGTGTGACCCGCTCGCCCGCGCCGATCATGCCCGGCGTCTCGTACGTCTCCGCCACCGCCATCCAGCCGCCCTCGGGCGCGCCGGACGGCCTGCGCTCGCCCCAGGCGAACGCGAAGGAGCCCTCTCCGCGGTGGTACGGCGGCAGTGGCGCCGAGCTGAACAGCGCGGCCCCGTCCGCCTGCAGGGCCGGCCGCACCCGCGGCCCGGCCCCCGTGAGCTTGCCCAGCACGACGGGGTCGATCCGGCCGAGAGCGCCGCAGACGTAGGGCCGCACGTTGAACTGCACCGGATCTCATCCCTTCGAGACGCTTCCGCAGAAGAGTATCCTTTGCCCGGCTGGCAAACGGAGGTCTGGTGAGCACTGAGCTGGAGAGCACGAGGCGCGCGCTGCGTGACGCGATCGCCCAGGCGGAGCACGCGGCCGAGCTGGCCCGCCTGCTCGACGCGGCCCAGGCCCGCCTGGCCGAGGCGGAGCGGAGCGCCGAGGAGGTCAAGGCGCTGGCCGACCGGCTGGCCGAGGCCGAGGAGCTGCTGGCCGACGAGCGGGCCGCCGCCGAGAAGCTGCGCAAGGAGCTCGCCGAGCAGCGCTACCAGGCCGAGGTGGCCAACTGGAAGCTCTCCTCCATCAAGGTCGCCCGCTGGAACCGCCTCGGCGACGCCATTAAGAGCGGCAGGAGCAACCCCGTCCTGCTGGCCAAGGGCCTCAAGGGCGCGGCCAAGCCGGTCAAGCGGCCCACCGCGCCCAAGCGCCGGCCGGTCGCCGTCCAGCGGGCCAAGGACGAGCGGCCCGGCGCCGCCTACCAGGCCACCACCTCCACCCGCACGCTCGGCGGCCACTCCTTCAAGCTCAAGCCGTACCGGATACCGACCGGGCCCAACACCCGCCCCCACCTCACCGCCGCGGTGATCGCCGACCCGCACGCGGAGGCGCTGCTGCGCTACGAGTGGCGGCAGACGACCGGCTTCACCCCGCGCGACTTCGCCCGCGTCCTCCCGCAGGAGGTGCCGCACCTGCTCGTCGTCGAGTCGGTCAAGGGCGGCCCGTGGGCGGAGGAGATCACCGGCGAGCCCGGCGAGGGCCTGCGGGCGCTGCTCGGCTGGTGCGCCGAGCGGGGCATCCGCACGGTGTTCTGGCACACGGGCGGCGACGTGGCCCCGTACCGGGCCGCCGCCGCGCTGTTCGAGCACCGCTTCAGCGCCGACCCCGCCACCGGCTGGCCCCGCCTGTCCTTCGGCGTCCAGCCGCGGGTGCACAACCCCATCCCGCTGTCCGGCGGGCGCATCGACCGGGTGCTCACCCTGGAGCAGCTCCTGCCCGGCCACCTGGCCTACCCCGACGTGCTCACCTCCTACCGCTGGCCCGCCGCCGTGGACTGCCCGCCCGGCACCCCGCCGTGGCGGCTGGCGGAGATCGCCGCCTGCGGCACCCCCATCGGCGACGAGGCCGACACCCGCCGCGCCCACGTCGCCCTGCGCCGCGCCTACGACGGCGGCACCATGACCGAGCGGATCGACGACCTGCTGGAGCGGATCGGCCTGCCCAGCGCCCGGGCCACCCTGGAGGTCTCGCTGCTGCTGCCGATCCTCGACCGCTTCCTGATGGAGCACGCGCTCGCCCAGGTGGCCCGGCAGTCGGTGCGGCCGGCGCAGCTCATCGTGTTCGGACCGCCCGAGGCCGAGCAGCGCGCCGCCGACGTCGTGCCCGACGTCGAGGTCGTCTTCCGCCACCTCGACCCGTCGCTGTCGGCGGGGGCCATGCTCGGGCGCGGCCTCGACCTGTGCGAGGCCGACCTCGTGGGCGTCATGGACCCGCGCGACGTCTACGGCACCCACTACCTCGCCGACCTGCGCCGCGCGTTCCTGTTCAGCACGGCCGACATCGTCGGCAAGGCCGCCTACTACACCCACCTGCGCAAGCCGCAGGCCACGCTGCTCAAGCAGCCCGAGGCCGAGTACACCTACCTGCCGGAGGTGGCCGGCGCCACGCTGCTGGCCCGCCGCAACACCCTGCGCCAGCTCGGCTTCGCCGATCTCACGGACGGCTGGGACGACGTGCTCATGCGGCAGTGCCGGGCCGACGGGGTCAAGGTCTTCTCGGCCGACCGGTTCGGGTACGTCCGGGTGCGCGACGAGGACCGCTGGCTGCTGGGCGCCGCCCACCTGGTCGAGTACGGCTCGGCCGAGCCGCACGCGCTCATCTGAGCCGCCCCGTTCCTAGGCTTGGGACATGACGCCTGAGCAGCGGCTCGCCGAGGTGCTCGGGGAGGCGCCGGCCCCCGAGGGCTCCTGGGAGCGCGAGGCCGCCTACCTGTCGGCCGCCGCCCGCAGGCTGGGCGTGCCCGCCGCCGGGCTGGCCGCGCGGGTGCGCGCCGTCGAAGGGGTGGCGGCCGTGGAGGAGCGGCCGAACGGGTTCCTGCGCATCGTCGTCGAGGTGCCCGGGCGGCTGGTCGAGACGGTCGGGCCGCTGTCCCTGCCCGACCCGTGGCCCGACTTCCCGCGCACCTGGGACAACCCCGGCTTCGCCGTGCGTTACGGCCACGCGCGGGCCGTGGCGGTGCGCCGCCGGGCGCGCGACCTCGGGGTGCCGGAGGCGGGCTTCCGGCCGGAGCTGCTGGCCGATCCGCGTGACCGGGCGGTGCTGCGGGTCCTCGCCGAGCTGCCCGGCCGGCTGGCCAAGGACCCCGAGCCGCCCGGGCGGCCGGCCCGGGGCGAGGGGGCGAGGAGCGCGTGGACGGCGTACGCGGTGCGGCTGGCGATGGCCTACCACGACGCGTACGAGCTGGCGCCGGCCCTGCCGGTGGGCGACGAGGAGCCGTCGCCGCTGCACACGGCGCGCGTGCGGCTGGCGCGGGCGGTGGAGGGCGTCCTGCCGGGTCCGGACCGCCTGTGACAGGGTCCGTCATTCCACCGCGATTACAAGATATTCGGCCAAGCAACGAAAAATCGTAAAATTTTCCCTTCTGGGGGGTGATCGCGTCTCGATACGTGGTCAGCGGGTCCTGGGGGCTGGACTGTTCCGATAGCCTCGATCGGGTGAGTCGATTCGCCCATCCCGCAGGGGACCGGCACGCCGAGATGCTGCCGCACGAGCGCCCGCCGCTCCCGCCCGCCGACCTCAACCGGATCAACCCCGCGATCTGGCCGCGAACGTCCGGGCGGACCGACGGCACGCTCACGATCGGTCATGTCGACGTCCGCGACCTCGCCCGCGAGCACGGCACGCCGCTGTTCGTCCTGGACGAGCACGACGTGCGCGCGCGCATGCGCGACTACGTCACCGCGTTCGCCGGCTCCGACGTCCACTACGCCGGCAAGGCGTTCCTGTGCAGGGAGATCGTCCGCTGGCTGCACGACGAGGGCCTCGGCCTCGACGTGGCCAGCGGCGGCGAGCTGGCCGTGGCGCTCAGCGTGGACTTCCCGCCCGAGCGCATCACGATGCACGGCAACAACAAGTCCGTCGCCGAGCTGACCCGCGCCCTGGAGGTGGGCGTCGGCCGCATCGTGGTCGACTCCTTCGAGGAGATCGCCCGGCTCGGATACCTGGCCGAGCAGCACGGCAAGCGGCCCAAGGTGATGATCCGCGTCACCACGGGCGTCGAGGCCCACACCCACGAGTTCATCGCCACGGCCCACGACGACCAGAAGTTCGGCCTGTCGCTGAACGCCGGCGCCGCCGCCGAGGCCGTGCGCCGCATCCTCGCGCTGCCGTCCCTGGAGCTCGTCGGCCTGCACTCGCACATCGGTTCGCAGATCGTCGACACGGCCGGGTTCGAGGTGGCCGCCCGCCGCCTGGCCGGCCTGCTCGTGCAGATCAAGGACGAGCACGGCGTGGTCCTGCCCGAGCTCGACCTCGGCGGCGGCTACGGCATCGCGTACGTCGAGGACGACGAGGCCCCCGACGTCAAGGAGATCGCCGACGGCCTGCGCGAGATCGTCACCAAGGTGTGCGAGGACGCCGGCCTGCCCGTGCCCCGCCTCACGGTCGAGCCGGGCCGCGCCATCGTCGGCCCCGGCGGCGTCACCCTCTACGAGGTCGGCACCGTCAAGGACGTCGAGGGCCTGCGCACGTACGTCAGCATCGACGGCGGCATGAGCGACAACGTCCGCACCGCCCTGTACGGCGCCGAGTACACGGTCACCCTCGCCAGCCGCGCCAGCACGGCCGAACCCATGCTCAGCCGCGTCGTCGGCAAGCACTGCGAGAGCGGTGACATCGTCGTCCGCGACTGCTTCCTGCCGTCCGACCTCGCGCCGGGCGACCTGCTGGCCGTCGCCGCGACCGGCGCCTACTGCCGCTCGCTGGCCAGCAACTACAACTACCTGCCCAGGCCCGCCGTGGTCGCCGTCGCCGACGGCGCGGCCCGCGTGATCGTGCGGGGCGAGACCGAGGACGACCTGTTGAGGGGGCAGCTGTGAAAGCCGAGGGAGCAGCGGTGAAACCGCTGAAAGTCGCTCTGCTGGGCTGCGGCGTCGTCGGCTCCCAGGTCATCCGCCTGCTGCACGAGCAGGACGGCGACCTGGCCGCCCGCGTCGGCGCCCCGCTGGAGCTGGCCGGGGTCGCCGTGCGCCGCCTGGGCCGCAAGCGCGACGTCGACGTCGCCCCCGAGCTGCTCACCACCGACGCCGAGGCGCTGGTCACCCGCGACGACATCGACATCGTCGTCGAGGTGATCGGCGGCATCGAGCCGGCCCGCTCGCTCATCGTGGCGGCGCTCAACCGCGGCAAGTCCGTGGTCACCGCCAACAAGGCGCTGCTCGCCGAGGACGGCGCCACCCTGCACGAGGCGGCCCGCGCCGGCAACGGCGACCTGTACTTCGAGGCCAGCGTCGCCGGCGCCATCCCGCTGCTGCGCCCGCTGCGCGAGTCGCTGGCCGGCGACCGGGTGCGGCGCGTGCTCGGCATCGTCAACGGCACCACCAACTACATCCTCGACAAGATGGACTCCACGGGCGCGTCCTTCACCGACGCCCTGGAGGAGGCCCAGACGCTCGGCTACGCCGAGGCCGACCCCACGGCCGACGTCGAGGGCTTCGACGCCGCCGCCAAGGCCGCCATCCTGGCCGGGCTCGCCTTCCACAGCCGCGTCACGGCCGCCGACGTGCACCGCGAGGGCATCACCGAGATCACCGCCACCGACGTCGCCTCGGCCAAGGCCATGGGCTACGTCATCAAGCTGCTGGCCATCTGCGCCCGCTCCGACGACGGCCGCTCCGTCGGCGTGCGCGTCCACCCGGCGATGATCCCGCGGACCCACCCGCTGGCGGGGGTGCGCGAGGCGTACAACGCGGTGTTCGTGGAGGCGGAGTCCGCCGGCCAGCTCATGTTCTACGGCAAGGGCGCGGGTGGCGCGCCGACGGCCTCCGCCGTGCTCGGCGACCTGGTGGCCGTGGCCCGCAACCGCCTGGCCGGCACGCGCGGGCCGGAGGAGTCCACCTACGCCTCGCTCAGCGTCCACCCGATGGGCGACACGGTCACCCGCTGCCACGTGGCCCTGGACGTCGCCGACAAGCCGGGCGTGCTGGCGCGCGTCGCGGAGCTGTTCGCGGCCCACGACGTCTCCATCCAGACCGTACGCCAGGAGGGCCACGGCGACGACGCCCAGCTCGTCATCGTCACCCACCGGGCGACGGACGCTGCCCTGACGGCCACGATGAAGGCGCTGCGCGACCTGGACATCGTCCGCGCGGTGGCCAGCGTGATGCGCGTCGAGGGCGACGACTAGGACCGGCTCTCGAAAGTAGGACCGGCTCTCGAAAGGCAAGGTCCTCGCAAGAGACCGCGCTTCGCGCGACCGGGCTCGGGCTGTGACAGTGGGGGAGCCCAGCTCCCCCACACCCCCTTGGCAAGGGGCCTCCCGGCCCCCTGCACCCCCGAGCGTCGCCCTCGCACTGTCTATGAACAGTCGTTGTCAGCCCCCGACTGATCTGCTGAACCGGAGCCGCTCACAGGAGCCTTCAGTGGCAAGGGCCTCCCCGACATGGACCTGCCTGGTGGGCCTTTCGTCCAGGTCGGCGCAATGGAACCCGACGACCGAGCAGCGCCCACCCTCCTGGTGTTCGCCGGAGGCCAGGTGGTGCCTCCGCCAAGCCGCGACGCCGACGTACAGTGGCATGATCTCCCACTTGTCGCCGTACTTCTCCACCGACCGCTTGCCGGTCCGGATCTCTGATTCGGGATCCCGGAAGTTGCCGCTTCCCGGCCACAGGACGAGCCGAACGCGTGTCGACGGCGATGGGGGGCCGCCGACGCGGGGCTCGCTGCTGATCGCATGGCGAGTGAGTCAGCGGTTCAGGAAATCATGCGCGGGACGGCTCCATGGCGGAATGTGCCGAAGGTGAGAGAGGCCCGTGAACATCTCGGGGCCGTCTCCTCCAGTGATGTGCCCAAGGTTTGACACCGCCGGCTTGAAGCCGGACGTCCGGTCAGGTGCCGCGCTGGTCAGCCGGTGCTCGTCGGTCCGGGAGTGTCGATCCAGCGGGCGGCGGCGTCGAAGGTGTCCGTCGGGGTGCTGTTGAACGCGATCGCCGCGCCGGGAGCGTGCCGTCGGACCAGGTTGACGACCTGCTCGAACAGCTCAACCTGATCGTCGGCTTTCCGCACGCCGCCGCCGATGACGACGCATTCCCAGGGCCGCGCGCGCAGGGCACGGGTGACGGTCGTCTCCACGTCGTCGCTGCCGTCGAGGCCGAACAGGCAGGTCTCGACGCCGACGCCGTGCTCGGCGAACCGGGCGATGCCGACCTCGATCGCGTCGGCCACCGGCTTCGGGTCCCAGGACCCGGGGACGCGATACGGGTCGAGGCCGATCACGAGGACGCGGGGTGCCGGGGCTGTGGTGTCCACACCCGAGACCTTACGCCGCCGGGGTCGCGGCGCGTGGCGATCCAGCGGGACTACGATCGTTGTATTGATGACAACTATTGTAGTGATAGGCACTACCATCGTAGTCTGGATGTGTGGCGAACAGACGCGACGACCTTCTCGACGCCGCGATCTCCGTACTCGGCGAGCGCGGCATCCACGGGCTGACCCATCGCGCCGTCGACGCCGCCGCGGGGCTCCCGGCCGGTTCGACCTCCAACCACTTCCGCACCCGCGATCTCCTCCTCGACGCCGTGGTGCGGCGGTTCGCCGTCCGTGAGCGCGCCAACTGGGAGGACATCGCGGTCAAGGTGTGTCCCACCACGCCGCGGGAGCTGGCCCAGGCGCTCGCCGTCTTCGCCCAGGACGCCGCCGGCCCCAACCGGACGCTGACCCTGGCCAGGTACGCCATCCTGGTCGAGGCCGGCATCCGCCCGTCGCTCAGGGCGCAGTTGCTGGACACCGGGGCGCGGGTCAACGCCTGGTTCATGAACTGGCTGCGCGGCGCCGGCTCCGGCGATCCCGCGCGCCACGCGCCTCTGATCATGAACTACTGGACCGGACTCGTCCTGCACCAGCTGGCCGTTCCTGATCCGGAGTTCGATCCGTCCGAACAACTCGTGGCGCTCGTCACGAGCGTCGTGCGCCCGCACACCACGGAGGTGGCGACATGAGCGGCAGACGGCCGAGCGTCCCGGCCGGCATGGACCGCGACCGGGTCTGGCAGGTCATCGACGCGCAGCGGACGAGCCTGGCCGGCCTGCTGGAGGACCTGTCGGACGACGAGTGGCGCCGGCCGTCGCTGTGCCCGGGCTGGACCGTCCGCGACGTCGCGGCGCACCTGACGCTGCAGCAGCTCGGCCTCGCCGACATGATCGGCGTCATGGCCGGGTGGCGCGGCAGCCTCGACCGGACCATCCACCACATGGCCTGCGCTCGCGCCGCGGCCCGGTCGACCGATCAGATCATCGGCGAGATCCGCGGCATGGTCGGTTCACGACGCCACAACATCGGCGTCACCCACCTGGAGACGCTGACCGACGTCCTCGTCCACGGACAGGACATAGCCGTCCCCCTCGGCCGCCGCCACGACATGCCGCCGGAGGCCGCGGCCGTCGCGGCCGGCCGAATGCTGTCCATGCGCTGGCCGCCGCCGCTTCCCTCGGCCCGGAAGCTGGCCGGGTTCCGGCTGACCGCCACCGACGTGTCCTGGTCCGCCGGCGAGGGGCCGGAGGTCCGGGCTCCGATGAGCGCGCTCCTGCTGGTGTGCGCCGGCCGCCTCGCCGCGCTGCCACAGCTGAGCGGAGCCGGTGCCGCCGACCTCACCGCCCGCCTCTCGGCACCGGCGGCGACATAGCGCACCGCCCGCCCCTGTGCCCGGCGACGATCCCCGTCCTGATCAGTGTTCCACCGTCAGGACGACCTTTCCGCGGAGGGCGCCGCGCTCGGCGGCGCGGTGCAGGTCTGCCAGGGACTCCAGCGGGCGGGCGTCCGCCTCGACGTCCACCACACCCTTGTCGATCAGCGCCACGAGCTCGGCGAGCTGGCCCGGGTCGTTGCGGGCCACGAACCGGACGGCACGCGGATGCTCGATCGGCTGGGTGATCGAGACGAACTCCTCGGCCAGCTCCGCCACCGAGGCCGGCACGCCGGCCACCAGGTTGATCAGCACGTCGTTGCCGCCCGGCAGGGGAGTGGTGGTGTAGTCCACGATCTCGTCGGCGCCCCGCGCCCGCACGGCGGCGGCGCTGCGCGGGCCGGCGGTCGCCACCACGTACGCGCCCGCGTGCTTGGCCAGTTGCACGGCGAACAGCCCGACGCCGCCGCCGGCCCCGTTGATCAGTACCCGGCTGCCCCGGCGGATGCGGGCGTGCTCGAACATCGCCTGCCACGCGGTGAGCCCCGCCACCGGCACGGCGGCCGCGTCCGCCAGCGGGATCCGCTCCGGCGCCCTGGCCAGCATGCTCGCCTTCGCGACCGCGTACTCGGCCGCCGCCCCGTCGACGAGCCCGATCACCCGGTCGCCCGGGGCGAACTCACCCGCCCCGGTGACCACGGTGCCCGCGACGTCCCAGCCGAGGGTGTGCGGCAGCGTGACCCCGAGCACGTCCCGCAGCAGGCCCATCCGCAGCCCGACCTCCGACGGGTTGAACGACGTCGCGGCCACCCTGATGAGCACCTCGTCCGGGCCGGGCCTCGGCACCGGCACCTCGTCCAGCGAGATCACCGAGGCGTCGCCGTACTCGTGGATGCGGGCGGCCCGCATGGTGCCGAGGAAGTCGGCGGCGTGCTCGCTCGCCCACGTCTCGAACGTGCGCGCGGGCGCTCCGGTGACCTCCTCCACGGTCCCGGTCGCCGGGCCGGGCTCCGCCAGACCGCGCAGCATCCCGTCCACGGCCGGCTCGGGCCATCCCAGCCCGAGCAGCCGTGACCTGGCCTCTTCCACAGGCTCCTCCTCCCAGCGCACCGGGCGGCCGATCGCGGCGCCGATCACCCGCGCCTGCTCCCGCCGGGTCAGTGGCCGGGGTCCGGTCAGCGTGTGGACCGCGCCGTGGTGCCCTCCGTCGAGCAGCGCGCGCACCGCGACAGCTGCGACGTCCCGCTCGTGGACGGGGGAGAGGACCGTGTCACCGTACGGCTGCCGCACGACGCCCGTGCGGACCTGATCGGCCCAGCGCAAGGTGTTGGCCGCGAACGCGTGCGGGCGCAGCACCGTCCACTCCCGGGCCGTACCCGCGATCAGGCGCTCGATCTCCACCTCGTGCGGGCGGGCGGCGGCCGAGGACAGGTAGACCACCCGCCTCGCTCCGACCAGTTCCAGCACCTCGCGGGCGCCCTCGGCCGAGGCGAACGGCCACAGCAGGAACATCGCGTCGACACCGTCGAGGGCCGCCGCCAGCCTGACCGGGTCGGTCAGCTCCCTCGTCACCGTGCGCACGTCGGCGCCCGCGTCCGCGAGTGCGTTCACCAGAGGGCGGCCGATCGTGCCGGTCGCCCCGCTCACCAGGACTCTTGTCATGCCGTCAAACGTAGGAGCCTGAGGTGAGGCGTTCAATGCGCTGCTGTCCTGCTATTCATACGCGATCGTCTCTCGGGTTAGACTCCGAGCGTGGACGTGCTGAGTGACGTGATCGCCTTCATGCGCATGGGCGTGCCGCGCTCGGCGCGGGTCGAGTGGCCGGCGTCGTGGGGGCAGCGGTTCCCGTCGGTGCCCGGCTCGGCGGGATTCCAGGTGGTGCTGCAGGGCTCGTGCTGGGCGATCCCGTCGGAGGGGGAGCCGATCCCGGTCGGGCCGGGCGACGTGCTGTTCTTCCCCCACGGGCACGGCTACGCGCTGGCCGACTCGCCCACCACCCCCATCGCGGCACCCGACTGTGATCCCCATGCCGACGCCGAGCTGTTCTCCTCGGCCTCCATCGAGGGCGTGGGGCCTGTCACCGTGATGCTCTGCGGCGGTTACCGGCTCGACCCCGGCCGAGCCCATCCCCTGCTCAGCGGGCTGCCCGAGATGATCCACCTGCCCGCCCGGCTGGGGCGCAACGCCGAGCTGCGCGCCGCCGTGGAGCTGCTCGGCAAGGAGATCGAGGCCCCGCGGCCGGGCGCCGACATGGTGGTGTCGGCGCTGCTGGACATGCTGCTGCTGTACATCCTGCGTGCCTGGTTCGACGTCTCGGCGGAGCACTGCGCGGCCGGCGGCTGGGCCGCCGCGCTGGCCGACCCGGCCGTCAGCGCCGCGCTCGACGGCATCCACCGCGACCCGGCCCACCCGTGGACGGTGGAGTCGCTGGGCCGCCGCGGCGGGCTGTCCCGCGCGGCGTTCTCGCGCCGGTTCACCCAGTTGGTCGGGCAGCCGCCGCTGACCTATCTGACCTGGTGGCGGCTGGGCACGGCCGCGCGCATGCTGCGCGACTCCGACGCCGCGCTGAGCGAGGTCGCCGCCGCGGTCGGCTACGGCTCGGAGTTCGCCTTCGCCAACGCCTTCAAGCGTGAGTACGGCATGGCCCCCGGCAGGTACCGCCGCGTGGGCTGCCGGCCCGCGGGACCGACGGCGGCAGGGGCCGCCCCCGTCGTCGGCTAGGCCGGGGCGGCGGCGCCGCCCTCCCGCACGGCCGTGACCAGCGCGTCGAACTGCCCGCGAACCCGGGCGGAGGTGACGTGGTCGAAGTAGTCACGGGAGCTGACGATCTCGCCGTCGCGCACCCGGAGCACGAAGATGCCGGGCAGCGTGAAGGGCTCCCCGGTCTCCTCGACGGTGCCCTGGTACTCGAACTCGGCGACGATGACCTCGGGGTCGGTCGTCTCGTGGATCGTGATGTTGGTGGCCCGGCGCCGCAGCCGGGGGCCGGCGTCGGTCGGCCTGAAGTGCTCGCGCAGCTCGTCGCGGGTGCGGAGCGCGGCGGCGCGAAGCGGGTGGAACGGGTGCACGACATGGGTCTGTTCCGCGTACAGCTCGGGCAGTTCGTTCCAACGGCCCTCCGCGACACCGTTCACGAGCGCGAGGAAGACCTCTCGGGGGCTGAGGACGTGGGTCATGGCACTCTCCTGTCGTCCGCGTCGGCGCGCGGCGGTGTCGACGTACTATCCGAAGTGCGGACTCCGATTATACGGAGTCGTGACTTCGGATAGCGACCCACGAGTGAAAGCGCGATGAGCACCCCAGGTAACCGAGAGACGGGCGGCCGGCAGCCGCGACGCGCTGACGCGCGCACCAACCGCGAGCGGATCCTGACCGTCGCCGAGGAGGTCTTCGGCAAGGGCGGGCCGTCCGCCTCCACCGAGGACGTGGCCCGCCTGGCCAACGTCGGCATCGCCACGGTCTTCCGTCATTTCCCCACCAAGGCGGCGCTGCTGGAGGCCGTGCTCGCGCAGCGGTTCCACCGCCTGCGCGAGCAGGCCGAAACGCTGGGCGACGCCGCGGACCCGGGTGCGGCGTTCTTCGACTTCTTCCGCCACCTCGTCGCCGACGCGGCCGGCAAGATCGCCATAGGCGAGGCCCTGCTCGAAGCCGGCGGCGACGGCGGCGACGCCGCTCAGGCGTCAGCCGGACTGCGCCGGGCGGTCGGCGTCCTGCTGCGGCACGCCCAACGCGCCGGCGCCGTCCGGGCCGACGTCGATCTGCCCGAGGTGTACGCCTTGCTCGTCGCCACCTCACGGGCCTCGGCACAGGCTCACCTCGCGGAGGAGGTGCGCGACCGGATGCTCGTCATCGTCTTCGACGGCCTCGCGCCACCCGGGACGCGCGGCCGCGGATGACGAGCTGAACGCGGCACACGCCCGGCTCGCGAGGCGGCCCGGTGCATCGGAGAGGAGAGCCCTTCGCGTCGGCCTGCCTCAGCCGGGCGTCTCCTCTGTCGTCGGCACAGAGGAGACCTCCGGCTTACGGCAGGCGTGCCGATAAGCCGGAGGTCTCTCCCACCCCGAGCACCACCGAGCTCGCGCTCGGGAACGATCAGGGTCGCATCACCGGGCGCGCCCTGGGGGCTCGCCGTGCTGACGACGATGCTGTTGGCGGGGTACTCCCCTCTCTGCCCTCCACGGTAATGCCCCGGACGCGGCCTCGCGCGGTCCCGGCCGGGACGATGCCCGCCATCCGCGGGCCCGGACGGGTCCGGTCACACGATGTGCTTCCTCAGGGCCTCGGCGGCGTCCGGAGCCTGCCTGACGCCCGCCTGGTACGCGGGTCCCCAGGCGGTACGGTCGCTCAGGTCCGGGCCGAACGCCTCGATCGCCGCGGCGTCCGGCGCCAGCCGTACGACCGTTCCTCCCTCGCCGGCCGCCACCCCGTTCGCGGGGTGCAGGTGCGCCATCGGCTCAGCCACGATCAGCACGCGCGCGTCGGCGGCCAGATCGAGGTTGGCGCCGTTCCTGAGCGCGCCGTCGATGTAACGCCGCCCGTCGACGGTGATCGGCGGCGCGGTCGCGGGGAACGCGGTGCTGGCCGCCACGGCCTCGGGCAGCGACGCGGAGCCGTGCCGGTCCCAGACCACCGCCTCGCCCGTCTCGGCGTCCACCGCCGGGATCAGGAGCGGTCGCTCCGGCCATTCCGCCGCGCCGACCAGGGACCGCATGCGGGCGATGGCGGCGCCCTCGTCGCCGGTCGAGGCGGTGAGCGCCAGCCGGCCGACGCGCCGCAGGGCCTCGGTGCGTGCGAGCCCGCTGTCGCCGAGTGTCGCGAACACCTCCGCGAGTCTCTGCGGGTCGGGCCGAGTGCCGGCTCCGGGGCCGGTCGGCGCGGGAAGCGCGGCGAGCCGTTCGAGGTCTCCTCCACCGGCCAGGATCGCCCCCACGATGGCGCCGGCCGACGTCCCCACGATCAGGTCGGCCGCCCCCAGGTCCACGCCCTCCCGCCGGAGTCCCGCCGCCAGCCCGGCCAGCCACGCCGTGCCGACCGGTCCGCCGGGTCCGAGCACGACCGCGGTGCCCGCCCTCACTGTCCGGCCTCCTCATGCGCGATGCCCTCGTACGCGATGCCCTCGTACGCGATGGCCTCGTACGCGATGCCGCGGCCTCGGAGAGCCGGTGCGTCCGGGCCGAGGTCGCGGGCGACGGCCCGGCGCGGGCGGACGCTGATGCGACCGGCCGGCGACGAGCCGATCCGGCGGGTCTGTTCAACAGGGGTGGAAGTCACAGCCAGAGCCTAGGGAACCTCGGCGGCGCCGGCATCGGCACAAAGCCCTGCCGTCGCTGCGCCGATCGGTCTAGGTCCCGTCCCGGCCGGCCGGGACCTGGGCCTACGGGCGAGTGGCGCCGGCCGCGCGCCCGCACTGTGCCGCCGCAGGTCACTTGCCGGGCCATCCCAGGGCCGCGAGCGCCGTGGTCAGCCGTGGGTCCGCCTGACCCGCCTCCTCCAGTGCGTCCGCGAGCGTCGCCTCGTAGGTGAGACTCGCCTCGGCATGCCGTGCTCTGCCCGCCTCGGTGATGACGGTGTAGACGCCGCGCTTGTCGTCCGGGCACAGGTCCCGGTACGTGTAGTCAGCCGCGTTCAGCCGGGCCACCAGGCGGGTGACCGAGCTCTGGTTGAGCCCGAGCTTGTCGGCCAGCTCCTGCATGCGCAGCTCACCGGTGGGGGAGGCGGCCAGATGGCCGAGCGCGCGGTACTCCGACAGGCCGATGCCGTGCCGCCGCTGGAGGGTGGTGGCGAGGATGTTCTCCACGCGGGAGTGCAGCAGCAGGACGTGGTTCCACGCGCTGGAGACGGCCGACGGTGCGGCGAGCGAGGTCGGGGCGGAAGCTGTCGAACCCATGAGGGCCTCCTCCTGTGGCGGTCCCGGCCCGTGCTGGATGCCGGATTGACAAGAGGATACATGTACATGCAAGCTTCTGTCCGTCACCAAACTGCTTGCATATACATGCAAATAAAGGAGCTCTGGCATGGCTTGGATTCATCTGCTCGTCGCGGCCGTCTTCGAAGTCGTCTTCGCCCTGGCCACCAACGCCACCGAGGGCTTCACCCGGTTGGGGCCGTCCCTGCTCACCGCCGCGGCGGCGGCCGGCGGGATCTTCTTCCTGAGCCAGGCGCTGAAGACGCTGGACGTCGGCGTCGGCTACACCGTCTGGACCGGCATCGGCTCGGTCGGCACCGTGCTGCTCGGCTCGGTCGTCTTCGGCGAGGAGCTCACCGTGTGGAAGGCCGTGGCCTTCGTCCTGATCATCGGCGGCGTCCTGGGGCTCAAGCTCGCCGACCGCCTGTCCGCCGCCGAGCCGTCCGCCTCCTGACCCTCACCCGCCTACTGCCGAAGGAACGTCATCATGGCCTGGATCTATCTCTCCATCGCGATCGTCTTCGAGATCGGCTTCGCGCTCGGGACCAACGCCACCCAGGGTTTCACCCGGCTGTGGCCCTCGGTCTTCACCCTGCTGTCGGCCGCCGGCGGCATCTTCACCCTCGGCCTGGCGCTGAAGACGCTGGACGTCGGCGTCGGCTACACCATCTGGACCGGCATCGGGTCCATCGGCACCGTGGTCCTCGGCGCCCTCATCTACAAGGAGAAGATCACCGCCGCCAAGCTCGCCTCGTTCGCCGCGATCATCGGTGGCGTGGTGCTCCTCAAGGTCGCCGCGGGGTTCTGAGCCACGATGCCGAACGTCGACCGACCCGCCTGGCTGACCGACCGCCTCGACCGGGCCGTCGCCCTGGCTCTCGCCGAGGTGGAGTCCGGCGGGATCCCGTTCTCCGGACTCGTCGTGGACGGCGCGGGAACCGTGCTCGGATCCGGCGTCAACCGGGTCAGGGCCCACCGGGACCCCACCGCCCACGCCGAGATCGTCGCCCTGCGCGACGCCGCACGCAGGCACGGACCCCACGCCCTCGCGGGGACGACCCTGATCGCCTCGGGCGAGCCCTGCCCGCTGTGCTACGTCACCGCACTGTGGTCGGGCATCGGCCGGATCGTCTTCGCCGCCGACCGGAACGCGGCCGCCGCCGCCGGATTCGACTACGTCTCCTCCTACGACGTGTTCGCCGTCCCCGTCGAGCAGTGGCGGCTGTCTCCTCTGCACCTGCCCGTCGAGAACGCGCACGAGCCGTTCCGCGCCTGGCTCGCCCGCCGACAGGAGTCCTCATGACCGTACAGATCAAGATCTGGTCCGACTACGTCTGCCCGTTCTGCCTGCTGGCCAGGCAGCCGATCGCCGAGGCGGTCGCCGGACGCGACGTCACCGTGGAGTGGATGCCCTTCGAGCTGCGGCCGGAGCCCACACCCACGCTCCGCCCCGAAGGCGACTACCTGCGCGGCGTGTGGTCGCGGGTGGTGTATCCCATGGCCAGGAGGATGGGCGTGGAGATCCGGCTGCCCGACGTGTCACCGCAGCCGTACACCCGTCTGGCCTTCGAGGGATACCAGTTCGCCAAGGAGCGCGGCCTGGCCGACGCCTACAACGACCGCCTGCTGCGCGCCTTCTTCGAGGACGGCGCCGACATCGGCGACCTCGACGTCCTGGAACGGCTCGCGGCCGAGCTCGCGCTCCCCGCCGCCGACTTCCGCGCCGCCCTGGAACAGGGGAGCTACGCGGAGGCGCACGCCGCCGCGCTCGCCGAGGCGGCGGCGTACCGGATCGCCGTCGTCCCCACGCTGCTGGTGGGAGACGTCAGGATCGAGGGCATGCCGAAGGCCGACGCGCTGCGCGAGGCCATCGACGGCGCCGAGGCGAAGGAGGCGGACCTCCTGGGGCGCGGCCTCGCCTGCTCCATCGACGGCTGCTGACCGCTCGATCGACGGTTGCTGACCGACCGTCGCCGGTGGACGCCGGTGCCGTGAGGGCGTCGGTCACGCGTCCAACCCGTGGGAACGGTGGTCGATGCCCATCCCGTGGGCGACGGCATTGACGGTCGCCGCGACCCCTCGCCGCGTCAGCGAGTGAACGGCCTCGGTGACGAGCACGAGCCGGCCGTGGCCGGCGACCATGGGGTCGCCGACCGGCGGCCGGCGTGCCCAGTGCCGGACGAACGCGTCGGGGCCTTGCTCCCGGGCCAGGTGGCGTCCTCCTCCACGGCCATCAGGCTGTCGCTGACCGCCCGCGCCGACCGCTCCAGGTCGCCGTCGTTCACGCTCGCGTGCCACTCGAAACGCATACATATGTGCGTCGTGGTCGCTCCGGGAGGTCAGCCGATCAAGGAGCTGATCGCCGCGGTGACGGCGTCGGGCTGGGTCTCCGGCAGGAAGTGCCCGCCGGGAAGCGTCAGCGTGCGGACGTCGCTCGCCCAGCCGTGCCACACCGCCGACGGGTCGAACGGCAGCACCAGATCGCCGGGGTCCTGCCAGATCGCCAGGGTGGGAACCTTGACGCGCCGGCCGGCCCGCCGGTCCTCGTCGTCGTGGGCCGCGTCGGCGAAGGCGCTGGCCCGGTAGTCCTGGCAGATGGCGTGGATCGTCGCCGGGTCGCGCGTGGCGGCCAGGTACGCCTCCCGGACCTCGGCGTCGAACGTGCCGGCCTCGGCCCAGGTGTCGAGGAAGTGCCCGAAGAACGTGTCGGGGTCGGCGCCGATCATCCGTTCGGGCAGGTCGTCGAGCTGGGCGAGGAAGTACAGATGGAAACCGAAGACGCCGCCCACGCCGGCCAGCGACTCCCACATGTCGACGGTGGGAATGACGTCGATCACGCCGAGGTGATCGACGTCGTCGGGATGGTCCAACGCGGCGCGGAAGGCGACCAGCGCCCCGCGGTCATGGCCGACCAGGCCGAACCGCTCGTGGCCGAGCTGTCGCATCAGCGCCACCATGGTCGCCGCGGTGACCCGCTTGGCGTACTGCTCGTGGCCGCCCTCCGGCTTGGCGCTGGCCCCGTAGCCGGGCAGGTCCGGGCAGATGACGCGGAAGCGGCCGGCCAACGCCGGAGCGACGTGCCGCCAGGCCAGATGGGTCTGGGGGAAGCCGTGCAGCAACAGCAGCGGCGGCCCCTCTCCGCCAGAGGCGACATGAAGGTCGAGACCGTTCACCCGGACCGTGTGCTCATCGAAGCCTGAGATCTTCATGGGCATCGGCTCAGCGTGCCATGAGCCACCGACAATTCGTTTGCCTCCCCCGCCTCGCCGGAGCGTGTCCGCTCTCCGGCCGCTCGTCCGTTCACGGTGAACGGGTGATCACGCCATTGACCAATCCTGATCACGGAGTTACGGTCGGGGCCGTAATTGTGCACCAACGAACACCTCTGGAGGTGGTGCCGTGCAGATCTCCGTGGAGGGACCCTTGGCGAGGCGGGTTCCATGCGGGCGCGTCGGACGCGCCCTGGCCGTCACCGCGGCGGCCGCGCTCCTCGCCGCCCTGCTCGCGACGCCGTCCGCCCCGGCATCCGCCTCGGATCTGCGGATCGTCAACGGCGGCTTCGACGCCGGCCTGACCGGCTGGAGCGGCTCCCACACCCCGGGCGGCGTCGATCCCGTGACCTGGGACGGGCGCACCGCCGCGCGCGTCACCGACGGTGACCCCGGCGCCGCCTACGGCCGCGAGAGCATGCCCGGTCTGCCCGCCACGGCGGGGACCCGGTACACCCTCCACGCCCAGGTCTGGGCCGACAGCGGCACCGCCTACCTGTACCTGCGGTTCCGGGACGCCTCCGGCAAGCTGCTCGCGAGCTCCAGCGGCGCGAACGGGTCCGCGACCGGCCGACAGTGGAAGCACGTCACCGCCGAGGGCGTCGCGCCCGCCGGCACCGCCACCGTCTCGGCGCTCATCTACTCGGGCGTGGCCGACGTGGGCACCGCCTACTGGGACGAGGTGCTGATCACCAAGGACGTCACCGACCTCGGCGTCCAGATCGAGAGCAGCGTCCCCAACGCCACCACGTTCGCGGGCGGCAGCGCGTACGCCCTCTACACCGGCACCGCCGACGCCAACCCGCAGCTCGCCGTGGTCGACGTGGCCACCGAGCGCGTGACCAGGAAGATCACCATTCCGGACTCCGCCGCGACGCCGACCGTCGGCGGCTGGGCCGCGGCCACGGCCACCGACGGCAGGATCTACCTGGGCACCTACCCCAACTCCAAGCTCTACCGGTACGTCCCCGGCGAGGCCGCGGTCACCGACCTCGGGCGGGCCGAGGGCGGGTACTCGTTCATCTGGGACCTGGAACCCGGAGCGGGCGGCAAGGTGTACGGGGGCACGTACAACGACGGCCGTTACTTCAAGTACGACGACGGAGCCTTCACCACCATCGGGACGGTGCCGATCGTGGCGGGCGCCCAGTACGTGCGCAGCCTCGCCCACGACCCGGACGCGAACGCCACCTACCTGGGCACCGGCACGAACGCCGGCCTGGTCAGGTACGACAACGTCACGGGGCGGACCGACAACCTCCTCCCGGCCGCCTACGCGCACAACTCGATGGTGGGCGGGCTCACCTGGACCGGCGGCAGGCTGTTCGCCTGGATCGACCGCACCCTGCTCGTCCTGCGGGTCGCCCGCCAGGCCGACGGCTCGTACACCGCCACCACCGACGCGGCGATCGGCGACGTGGACCTGCACCACTCGCCGGCCCGCGACGGGCGGGTCTGGTTCGTCCGCGACGGCCTGCTCCACTCGTACGACGTGGAGAGCCGGACCGTCCAGGCGACCTCCGTCCGGCCCGCGCTCGACGTCACCGGCTACACCTGGGACGGTGGCACGCTGGTCGGCCTCGGCGCGGCCTCCGACGGCACGCGGATCTTCAAGTACGACCCCGCGAGCGGCGCCTGGAGCAGCCGGGTCGTCGCCGGGACCCCCGTGCTGCCCGCCGCGATCAACGCGCTCGGCGCCGGGCCCGACGGCCGGATCTACACCGGCGGCTACCTGACGGGCGGCACCGGCGTCTACGACCCGCTGCGCGGCGACGGCGACGACGACCGGCCGGACACCGGCACGCTCGCCGGGCTCCACCAGACCGACAGCCTGCTGGCGCACCAGGGGCGGCTCTACATCGGCGTCTACCCGTCCGCCCGGCTCTACAGCCACGATCCCGCGGGCGGCTGGCCGCCCACGCTCCGGTACACCGGCGGCGAGGCGGGCGACAAGGCCGACGACTGCGAGCCGGGCGAGGGGCCGCCGCCCCAGGACCGGCCGTACGCGCTGGCCGGCGGCCCCGACGGCACCGTCTACATGGGCACGGTCCCGAAGTACGGCAAGCGCAGCGGCGCCCTCACCGTCTGGAAGGAGGGCGCGGGCGGGCGGACCCTCTGCGTGGTGCGGGACCAGTCCGTCGTCTCGCTGGCCTACGCGGGGGGCAAGGTGTTCGGCGGCACCTCCACGCGCGGCGCCCTGGGCGTCGATCCGGTGTACGCGCCGGGAGCCTCGGCCACGCTGTTCTCCTACGACCCGGCCACGGGCGCGGTGCGCACGCATCCGCTCCCGCTGACGGCGCCCACGGCCGTCACCGCGCTCGCGGAGGTGGACGGCGAGCTCTGGGGTCTGGCGGGCGGCTCGCTGATCACCCTCGACCCGGCGCGGCCCGACGCGATCACGGCGAAACGGCTGTTCCCGGAGCCCGACTACGCGAACAAGCCGAGCCTGGCCTGGCGTGACGGCGTGCTGCTGACCGTGCCCCAGGACCCGGGCCACGTGTACGGCACGCTCGGCGACCAGCTCTTCAGGATCGACAGGGCGACGAAGGCCATGACCGTGCTGCGGACGGACCCGGGAATGGAAGGGCTGACCGCCGACCGCTTCGGCGATCTCTACTACAAGATCAACGAGCGGCTGCACCGGCTGGCCGCACCCGCTGCCTGAGGACTCCGGCCCACACCGATAATGGGCCCGCGGATCAGGTGTCCGCGGGAGAGGTGAGGCCGCGGACGCGGCGCACGGCCCGGCGCAGGACCGTGCGCTCCCGCGAGCGGGACAGCGCCACGGCCTTGCGCCGCCACTCCTCGGCCTTCTGCCGCCAGCGCGCCGCGTCCCTGGCCGCCTTGCCGGCCAGCCGGCGCTGCTCGGCCAGCTCGGTCCGGAGCGCGGCCGCGCGCTTGCGCAGCAGGAGGATCTCCTTGTCGCGCTGGGCGAGCTGGACGACGTGCTCGGGCGCCGGGCGCCTGCGGGGCGGGTAGAGCGCCGGGCGGCGCGCGAAGCCCCACGCGCGGCCGTCCAGCCACTCCAGGCCGAACACCTCGTCCAGGACGTCGTCCAGGTGCTCACCGGGCCCGGCGACCAGGGCGGCGCGCGACAGGGCCGCGGTCCGCTCCAGTCGGGCGACCACCACGCCGTCCTCGGTCTCGTCCAGCGCCAGGCACAGGACGCCGCCGTCGGTCTCCTCCAGCCGCCCCACCAGCCGCTCCACGGCGTCCGGCGACGGCACCCAGCCGGGCGGCACGAGCAGCCGGAACGGCGGCACGACCGGCGGCGAGCCCTGTGCCGGCTCCTGAGCGGGCCCGGCATCGGCGGGGGGAGGGGCGAGGCGGACCCGGGGGTCGTGGGCGAACTGCGCCCGGATCAGCCGCAGGTCCAGGTCGGGGTCGCGGAGCGGGGAGCGGCGCCCCTCGCCGAGGGACGTCCACGGTCCCTCGACGGTGACCCGGATGTCGGGCAGGCTCGCCCCGAGCAGCCCGTCCACGCTCGCCCGCACGTCCTCGTAGGCCCCGGCCGGCACGTACGCGTCCACGTACGGCACCCGCCACTGCCGGCCCGGGTCGGTGCGCAGGTAGCGCCGGTACGGCACCCGGTCGGCGACGTACGGGTCGTTGTAGCGCTTGAGCGCGGCGAAGTCGCGCATGGCCGTGGGCAGCCCGACGTGCCAGGCCCGCGCCCGCGGGTCCGGGACGAAGACCGCGCCCGCCTGCGTGAGCCGGTAGCCGAGCTCGGTGTCCTCCGCCAGCACGAGCGAGGTGTCCAGCCCGCCGATGGAGCGCAGCAGCCCGGCGGGGTAGGAGGCCGTCGCCCCGACGTGGATGCGCGTGGCCAGCGAGCTGGGCGCGGTGCGCAGCCCGTCGTGGTCCTGGATGATCTGCTCGGCCCAGTCGTGGCGCTCCGGCGCCAGCGGGAACAGGCTCCGCTCCTCGCCGGCCAGCAGGGCCGCGCGGACCTCCTCGGGCCGCGGCAGCCGCTCGGGGTCGGTGAAGTCGATCCAGCCCAGCACCACCAGGTACGGGGCGAGGTGGTGCCAGCGGAGCTGGGCCTCCACGTGGGTGCTGTGGGGCACCATGTCGGCGTCCAGCACCAGCACGACCTCGCCGGAGGCGGCGTCGAGGCCGGCCTGGAGCGCCCAGGCCCGTCCCCAGCCTCCCGGCGGGCTGGAGATGAGCTTGGTGCCGTCGGGCACGGTCTCGGGCAGGCGCAGCGGCTCCGGGCTGCCGTCGTCCACGACGACGACGTCCATCAGCTCGGCCGGGTACGTCTGCGCCGACAGCGCCGCGAGGGTGAGGTCGAGGGTGCCCTGGCAGTCGTGGGCGGGGATGACGACGGTGACGGTCAGGGCCGGCGTCCAGCCGCCGAGGGGCGGCGGGGTGAGCACGCCGAAGTCCTGCCGCCGGATGCGCGGGATGAGGGTCACGATGTGCTGCTCCGGTCGGGCTCCATGAGGGTCATGATGCGGCGCTCCGGTCGAGCTCCATGAGGGCGCTGGGGCGGAAGCCACGCCACTGCCTCTTGTTGCGCTGCAGGAACGTGCCGATCGGCTCCTGCCACGTGTGGTTGGCCGCGGGCCCGCGGCGCAGGACGTAGCCGAGGCCGTGGGTGCGGTAGATCTGCCCGCCCGCGGCCTGCAGCGCCTCCTGGAACTGCGTGTCCACCGACCGGCGCAGCGGCCGGAACCCGCCCACGGCCTGGAACGCCGACCGCTCCACCAGGATCGTGCCGCCCGCGACGAAGCTGGTGATCTGCTCGGTCACCTGGCTGCGGTGCACGGTCACGTCGATCGAGGCCAGATAGACGAACTCCGGCACGGTCCCCACCACCTGCGCCCCCGAGTAGGAGTGGGCGAGCAGCAGGTCCGACAGGAAGTCCGGGCCGTACCAGTCGTCGTCGTCCATCTTGAGCAGGAACGAGCCGGACGCGCGGGCGGCGGCGTGGTTGAGCACCTCGCCGAAGATCTCCCGCCCGTCGGCCTCGTACACGGTCAGCGGCCCGTCGTGGGCGGCGATCGCCGCGGCCACGTCGGGATGGCCGCGCGGCACGCCGTGCAGGGCCAGCACCACTTCGAGCGGCGCGCCGCGCTGCCGGGCGGCCTGCCGGAGCGCGAAGCCCACCATGTCGGCGCGGCGGGTCGCGAGCAGCACGGACGTGAGCGGCGGCGTCGGCGCCGGCGCGCCGAGCTGCTCCCAGCGGGCCGCGACGCCGTGCGTGCGCAGGGCCCGGCGGCGCAGCCGGACGCTGTACTCCTCGCGCCGCAGGTCGTCGGAGAGGTCGGGACGGCTCGTCAGCAGGGCGACGAGGTCGTCGCCGAGGCCGCCCGCCCAGCGCGGCACCGACTCGGCGACCAGCGGGACGCCGGCCGCGGCGAGCCCCGCCAGCACCCGCACGGCGGCGAGCGGCCCGCTGTGGGCGCGCCGCCAGTCCACCTCGACGCCGCGGACCTGCCGGAGCCTGGCCACGTCGGCGTCCGTGACGCCGCCCGACTCGGCGAACGTCGTCACCGCCTTGCCGTCGAGCACCACCGCCCAGCGGCCGTCGCGCTCCTCCAGCGAGGCCACGCCGCGTGCGGGGGTGGTGACGAAGCCCTGCGGGTTGACCAGGCGTTCGTCGACGGGCGGGATCATCGACGGCTCGGCGAGCACGTCGGGGTCGGCGAGGGGCAGCGCGGCGCCGCCCGGACGGCCGAGCCGTTCCCAGGTGGCGGCCCCCGCCATGGGCCGCTCGACGGGCCGCTCGTCGCCGGCCCAGCCGCGCGAGCCGTCCCCGGGCGGCGCGGCGGGCGCGGTCTCGGAGGTGCGCAGGACGACGTCGCCGCCGGGGGCGCCGACCCGCTCCGGCACGGGGCCGGCGATCTCGGCGGGGGTGGCGTTGGGGTCGCCGGGCCGCCAGTCGGCGGCGCCGACGCCCGCGATGGCCGCGGCGGGCGCGCCGATCACGTCGAGCCGGTGCCCGGCGAACGCGCGGGAGGTCGCGGCCACGGTACGGCCGGCGGGCGTGGGCGCCGAGAAGTGCGCGTCCACCACCCACACCCTGTCCTTGGGCCGGTGGACCCGCAGGTCCGACAGCGAGCGCCAGCGGTGCGCGGGCGTCGGCGTGGGCACCGGCGCCGGATGCGCGGGCGGGGTGTCCAGGACGGCGACGACCACGCGGCGCGTCTCCGGCAGCAGCTTGTGCAGGGTGGCGGCGCGCCGCAGGTCGGCGGGCGTGCGGGCGAGCACCAGCACCTCCACGGCCTGCTCGGCGGCGGACAGGGGCTCCAGCAGGTCCCGGTCGAGGTCCACGGGCTCGGTCACGCCGGTCGAGCCGTCCCCGGAGGGGCTCCCGGACCGAGCCCCGGACGGGGAGCGGGGCAGGTCGGCGGCGGTGATCCCCGCGAGGAAGACCCGGGCCCCCGGCATCTCCGCCAGCAACTCCGCGATCATCCCGCGCTCCTCAGGTGCCTGATGAGCGAGGTCAGCCGCCCCTGCTCACCGGACTCGGCGCCGGCCTCGGCCGACAGGCGCTCCACCTCGGCCGACAGCCGTTCGACCTCGGCCTTCAGGCTCTTGACCGCCGCCAGCCGTTCGGCGGCGACGGCCCGCCACCTGGCGGCGTCACCGGCCGGCGACTCCGCCTCGGCGACGGGGACGAACCCGTACTCGGCCCCGCTCACCCACAGCGACCCGAACATCTCGTCCACCAGGTCGTCGTCCGCGCCGTTGAGGCGGGCCGCCCGGGCGAAGGCCGCCGTGCGTTCCAGCCGTGCCGCGACCACGCCCCGCGGCGACTCCGCCAGGGCCACGCAGACCAGGCCGAGCAGGTCGGCGTCCGCCAGCCGGACGAGCCGGGACAGCGTGTCGGCGCCGGGCGCCCAGCCGGCCGGCAGCCGCAGCAGGAACGGCGTGGGAGCCGCGGAGAGCGGCTCGTCCTCGGCGAAGCGGACGCGCGGCTCGTACCGGTAGAGGTGGGTGAGGAGGCGGGCGTCCAGCAGGGGCTCGTCCAGGCAGTCGCGCCGCCCGTCCGTGAGCTCCCCCCACGGGCCGGTGATCGTGACGGCGGTGTCGGCGGGCGTGCCCGCCAGGACCGCGTCCACCGCGCCGCGCGTCTCCTCGTACGTGGTCGCCGGCACGACGACCCGCACGTACGGCACGCGCCAGTGGCGGTGCGGGTGCGCCCGCAGCCAGCGCAGCTCGGGCACCAGGTCGCCCAGGTAGGACCAGTTGTGCCGGTGCACGTCCTTCTCGCGCCGCATGACCGTGGACGGGCCGACGTGCTCCGCGCGGGCCTCCGGGTCGGGGATGAACACCGCGCCCGCCTGGGCGAGCCGGTAGCCGAGCTCGGTGTCCTCGGCCATGTTCAGCCCGGCGTCCACGCCGCCCGCGGCGCGCAGCAGGTCGGCGCGCACGGAGCTGGAGGCGCCCGTGTGCAGCAGGTACGCCCCGGCGCCGGCGTCCTTCAGCATGCGCGTCGACTCCAGGGTCTCGCGCGTGTACTCCGACTGGACGCCCTCCTCGCCCGGCGCGTCCACGAACCGGGTGTCGCCGATCACCACGGCGTGGTCGATGAGGTGGTGCCAGCGCATGTGCGCCTCGAGGTGCGCGGGCGCGAGGACCATGTCCGCGTCGAGCCAGTGGACCACGTCGCCGGTGGCGGCGAGCCGGCCGGTCTCCCGCGCCGCGCCCCGGCCCCAGCCGTCGGTGACCCGCACCACGCGGGCGCCCGGCACGTCGAGGGGCGGTTCGCTGCCGTCGTCGGCGACGACCACCTCGACCAGCTCGGCGGGGTACGTCTGCGCGGCCAGGGACGCCACGGTGCGCTCCAGGTCCTCCTGGCGGCCGTGGGCCGGGATCACCACCGAGACGGTCAGCTCCGGCCGCCACGTCCCGAGGGCCGGGGGCTCCAGGATGCCGTAGTCGTTGTGCCTGACGCGGGGGACACGTGCCGCCCGGCTCGTACCGGCGGTGTGGCTCGCATCGGCCGTCTTGTTCGTACCGGCGGGCTTGTTCATACCGGTCCCTTGGCCAGCGCGCGGACCTCCTCGCGCAGCTCCTCGACCTCGCGGGCGCGCACCATGGCGTTCACGCGGTCCTCGCCGAGCGAGGCCAGGATCGCGGACAGGTCCTCCTCGCGCCGTGCGGACGCCTGCTCCACCGCGGCGCTCAGCCGGTCGAGCCGCGTCTCGACGCGCCTGAGGGCGGTGAGGGTCTTGGCCAGCTCGCTCTCGTGCCTCTTGACCCGCAGGTCGATGCGTTGTGCCTTGCCGTCGAGGCGGCGCACGAGGACCACGAGAAGGGCGAGGGCGGACAGCGCGATCAGGAACGCCCCCGTCGCCGCCGCGGCGCCCACGGTCACGAGCCCGCCGAGGACGAGCAGCACGAGGGCGGCGACGGCCAGGACTCCGAGGACCGCGGCGGCCGCTGCCAGACGGCGAGGCGAGAGCATCCGCGCAAACCTTTCGTCGACATGGACATATCAGGCGTCAGGATTTATTGACACCTTAATCAACATTCAGCACTACGTTGCCATAAGTTCCTGGAGACAATCTGAGAAAGATCCTTTCCAAGCTGGGAGATCACTCGGCCGCCCATGAGCCACCGGCCTTGGTGTCAGTCAAACGGGCGTAAGGTAGGCGCCGATCTGAGTCCCCCCGGCCGAGGAGCACCGCACGCATGTCCGTCACCCCCTGCGGATTCACGCGCACGCCGGATCAGGGGCTCGCCCGGCTCCGCTGGAGCGGCGCCGGGTGGGCGACCGACGGGCCGCGCCCCGAGACCTCAGAGGCGCCGCCGGCCTCGACACGCACGCAGCCGCCCGACATCGCCGCCCTGCGCCCGCTGCGCGGCCTGGAGATCGACTGGCCCGACGGCCCGGTCCCGCTCGACGACGTCCTGAGGCTGGCCGCCGCCGGGGTCCCGCTCACCGCCGCCGGCGCCCCCGCCTGGGTGCCCGCCGACCTCGCGGCCCTGCTCACCGACCGCTCCTGGCTCGCCCACGAGCCCGACGGCACGGTCCGCTGCCTGGCCGACCTGCGGCGCGAGGAGCACAGCGTGCGGCTGCGCCGCCTGGCCCACCGCCCCGCCGGGACACCGTCGGTCAGCGTGGTCATGGCCACCAAGCGGCCCGAGCTGGTGCCCGGCGCGCTCGCCCAGATCGCCCGCCAGCGCGGGGCCGAGGTCGAGGTGGTCCTGGGACTGCACGGGGTGCCGTACGAGAGCGTGCGCCGGGCGGTCGAGGACCTCCCGCTGCCCGTCGCCTGGAAGGAGATGCCCGCCGAGGTGCCGTTCGGCACGGTGCTCAACGAGGCGGCGGCGCTGGCGGGCGGCCGCTACCTGGCCAAGTGGGACGACGACGACTGGTACGGCCCCGACCACCTCGCCGACCTCGTCATGGCCCTGACCTACTCCGGCGCCGACGTGACCGGCACCTCCGGCGAGTTCTTCTACCTGGAGCCGCTGCGGGCCACGATCCGGCGCAGCGCGTTCGCCAGCGGCGCCGCGTACCGCAGCGAGGTGTGGTCCGACCACGTGGCCGGCGGCACGATCCTGGTCTCCCGCGAGGACTTCCGGCGCATCGGCGGGTTCCCCGCGCAGCCTCGGGCCGTCGACCGCGACTTCCTGAAGGCCGCCACCGAGGCCGGCGCCCGCGTCTACCGCACCCACGGCCTCGGCTACGTGCTCCGGCGCGGGCTCAGCGGGGCGCACACCTGGCAGCTCCCGCTCGCCCACTTCCTCAAGGTGGCCACCAGCCAGTGGCGCGGTTTCCGGCCGAGCCTGCTCATGGAGCACGAGACGGACGCGCGGGTGGAGGCGGCATGAGCCAGGACGGAACCGGCGTGCGGGTCCGTGGCAACGACTACCGCGTCCTGCGGCCGGCCGAGGACTTCACGCCCAGCCTGCGCGTCAGCGTGATCGTCCCCGCGTACGACAACCAGGACAAGCTGGACCTGGCGCTGGCCGCGCTCGCCCGGCAGACCTACCCGGCCGAGCTCACGGAGGTCGTGGTCGTCGACAACGGCAGCGCGCCCCCGCTGCGCCTGCCGGCCGTCCGGCCGCCCGGCACCCGCCTGATCACCTGCGACGCCCCCGGCCGGGCCGCGGCCCGCAACGCCGGGCTGGCCGAGGCGGGCGGCGACGTCGTGCACTGGCTCGACTCCGACGTGCTGCTGATGCCGGACGCCGTCGAGGCCCACATGCGCTGGCACCACGCCGCGCCCTACCTCGTGGTGACCGGCTACATCCGCTTCACCGGCGCGGCCGTGCCCGCCGAGCTGCCCGACGACCTGGAGGAGGCGTTCGAGCCGGCCGAACCGCACGGCTGGATCGTCGACCTCGTCGAGCGCACCGACGGCCTGACGGACAACCCGCAGCGGCCCTTCAGCCTGCACGTCGGCGGCGCCACCTCGGTCGCGGCCCGGCTGATCGAGGCGGCCGGGCCGATGGACGACGACCTCGTCCTCGGCCAGGACACCGAGATGGGCTACCGGCTGGCCCAGGCCGGTGCGGTGTTCGTGCCCGAGCCGCGGGCCCGCGCCTACCACCTCGGGCCGACCATGCGCATGCGCGACAAGGCGAGCATCGACCGGGTCAGCCACGCGTTCGTGGCCGACCGGATCCCCTCCTACCGGTGGTTGCGCTCGCATCCGGGCCGCCAGTGGAAGGTGCCGTACGTCACCGCCGTGGTCGACGGCACGGCCGGGTACGAGAGCGTGCGCGCCACGGTGGACGCGCTGCTCGCCGGCACGGTGGCCGACCTGTCGGTCGTCGTCACCGGGCCGTGGGAGTCGCTGGAGCGCGAGCGCCGCGCCCCGCTCACCGATCCGGAGCTCGACCTGGTGCTCGTCCACGGCCACTACCGGCACGAGGGCCGGGTACGGCTGGCCGAGGCGGCCGAGGCGGACCCGGCCGTGCCGTACGTGCTGCGCCTGCCGCCGGGCTGGTCGCCGGGGGAGGACAGCCTCGCCCGGCTGCTCGACCTGTGCCGCGACGAGGGCCTGGGCCTGGTCAGCGTGCTGCTGGAGGAGTCGCCCCACGGGGTGGTGGCGGCCCGGCTCGAACGCACCGCCGCCTTCGCCCGCGCCCGCGTCGTCGCACGGCCCGGCGAGGACCTCGACGACGTGGTGGACGAGGTGGCGGGCGTGACGTGGGTCGAGGGGGAGACGTACGCCTTCACCACCGAGCCCACGGCCTTCACCGGCCGCCGCAGCGCCCTGCGGGCCCGTGCCGAGGCGCAGGCGGAGATCGCGCGGCTGACCAAGGAGGTCGAACGGCTGCGCGGCCAGGTGGGCAAGTGGCGCGACGAGGCCGGCCGGTGGCGCAAGAACACGGTCGAGCTGCGCCGCGAGCTCAGCGGCCTGCGCCGTCAGCTCGCCGCCGCCAACCGCGCCCAGCAGGGCATGCGCGCGCTGCTGTCCATCACGGTCAAACGCGCCCTGGGCAAACGCCCGCGCACCTGATCCCTGCGCCTTGGGCGTACGGCGCTCCAGCGTTCCTCCGCGCGCCCGATTCTTCGGGCGTGCGTCCTCAACCGCTTCGGTCCTGCCCGCTCGGGCCTGCCGCCGAGCCTCCTGCCCGGGCGCGGCACGCTCGGAAAGGACGCCCGGGGGAGCGGCGCGACGCGCGGGCGAAAGGGCGTCAGGCTGCGCGGACGGCCGACCCGAAGCACTCACGCGCGCCCCTGGGCAGACCGCCCTCTCACCTCACCCGCGTCCCCCGAGAGGACGTCAGCCCGAGCGGAGGGCGGACTTGAGGCGGCCGAGCAGAGACCGCTCACCCTCCGCCGAGGCCGGCGCGTGAACCGCGGCCGGCGCGGCCTTGGCCGACGCCGCCGGCTTGGCGACCCGGGCCTCCTCCGCGCCCCCAGATCCCGCGCCCCCGGACTCCGAGGCCCCGGCCCCTGAGGCGCCGGACCCCGAGGCCGACGTGGCGGAGCCCGAGGCCGGCGCGCCGGGAGCGGCGGAGGACGGGGGAGCGGCCGGCGGCCAGTAGCGGTCCGGCGCCACGTGCCGCACGCCGTGGGTGGTCGCGATGACCTCGTCCAGGTCGCCGCCCGGCTCGGTCAGCAGCAGCGCCCGGCCGAGCGCGGAGGTGCGTTCGAGCCGCGCCGAGCGCCCGTCGGGCAGGTCCACGACGAGCACGCCCGTGAGGTCCTTCTGCACGTCCTCGACCATGCGCTCCAGCGTCGCGCGGTGCAGCGGCACGTCCACCGGCCCCCGGTAGCGGAACGGCGCCGGGGCGGGCGTGGGCGCGGCCTCGTCGATCAGCCTGATCCGGTCGTCGTGGGAGAACAGGTCACGCATCAGCCGCAGCTCGAAGCACGGGTCGCCGAGCACCGACCGCCGTCCCTCGCGCAGCAGCGACCACGGCCCGACCAGCGTCACCACCACGTCGTGGAGCTTGCCGTCCAGCGCGGCGGACACGGCCTGCCGGACGACGGCCTCGGAGGTGTCCGTCACGTCCAGCACGATCTCGACGTACGGCACCAGCCACCGCCGCCCGCGGTCCTTGCGCAGGTCGCGGCGGAGTGGGACGCGGTGCGCGAGGTACGGCCCGACGGCCCGGACGGCACGCTCGCGGTCGCGGTGCTGGGCGGGCAGCCCCAGGTGGACGGCCCGCGCCTCCATGTCGGGGACGAACACCACGCCGTGCATGGCCAGCCGGTAGGCGAACTCGGTGTCCTCGCCGCGCAGCACGGTGGGGTCGAGTCCGCCCACGGCGTGGAAGACCTCGCGCGGCATGGCGACCGTCGGCCCGGTGCACACGTGGTACGGGTTGCGGCTCTTGCGCAGCCCGTCGGTCTTGGCGATCGTCGCCTCCGTGGAGCTGGCCACCGCCTTGTCCAGGTCGAACAGCTCTCCCAGGTCACGCGCCCGGAAGACCTCGTCCGGGGTGAGCGGCGGCACCTCGACGAACCGCTTCATCCCGATCGTGACCAGGTAGTCGGTGAGGTGGTGCCAGCGGGCCATCGCCTCGATGTGCTCGCGGCACGGCACCATGTCGGCGTCGAGCCGCTGGATGATCTCGCCGTCGGCGGCGTTGGCCCCGGTGTTGACCGCGTTGGCGATGCCCCAGCCGGTCTCCACGGGGACCAGGCGGGTGTTGTCCGGGCGGATCTCCGGCAGGCGGATCGGCGGCTCGCTGCCGTCGTCCACGACCAGCACCTCCATGAGGTGGCCCGGGTACGTCTGCGCGGCGAGCGCCGCGAGCGTCAGGTCCAGGTGCGGCCCGCCGTGCGCGGGAATCACCACGCTCACGGACAGGGCAGGTGTCCAGGCGCCGAGCTCCGGCTGCTGCAAAGGAGAAAAGTCGTTCTGCGTCATGGCAGGACGCGCGTTCATGTTGGTGACCCCCTGGCCGAGACTTTATCGGGAGATGCTGAGAATTTCCTGTAATGCGGGACACCCGTCGCCACCGCCTCGGGACCGGTCCGGCCTGTGGACGGCGGTCGGCGGCGCACCCCGGCACCCCGTACACTCGGGCGCAACACCGCAGGCAGGGAGTCATCATGAGCAGGTCGTGGCGTGGCCTCATCGAGGAGTACCGAGAGCGTCTTCCGGTCACCACGAAGACGCCGGTCGTCACGCTTCTGGAGGGCGGCACGCCCCTGGTGCCCGCGCACCGCGTCTCGGCCCTCACCGGCTGTGACGTCTACCTCAAGGTCGAGGGCGCCAACCCGACCGGCAGCTTCAAGGACCGTGGCATGACCATGGCCATCAGCAAGGCCGTCGAGGAGGGCGCCAAGGCGGTCATCTGCGCCTCCACCGGCAACACCTCGGCCTCGGCCGCCGCCTACGCCGTGCGCGCCGGGCTCACCTGCGCCGTGCTCGTGCCCCGCGGCAAGATCGCCATGGGCAAGCTGGCCCAGGCCCTCGTCCACGGCGCCACCCTGCTCCAGGTCGAGGGGTCGTTCGACGACTGCCTGGAGATGACCCGCAAGCTGTCCTCCAGCTACCCCATCGCGCTGGTCAACTCGGTCAACCCGTTCCGGCTCCAGGGCCAGAAGACGGCCGCGTTCGAGATCGTCGACACGCTCGGCGACGCGCCCGACATCCACTGCATCCCGGTGGGCAACGCCGGCAACATCTCCGCGTACTGGATGGGCTACAAGGAGTACCTCGCCGACGGCGTGGCGTCGAAGGCGCCGCGGATGTTCGGCTTCCAGGCGAGCGGCGCCGCGCCGATCGTGACCGGCGCGCCCGTCGCCCACCCGCACACGATCGCCACCGCCATCCGCATCGGCAACCCCGCCTCGTGGGACCTGGCCACCGCCGCCCGCGACGAGTCCGGCGGCGCCATCGAGTCGGTCACCGACCGGCAGATCGCCGCCGCGTACAAGCTGCTGGCCCAGGAGGAGGGCGTGTTCGTCGAACTGGCCTCGGCGGCCAGCGTCGCCGGTCTGCTCCAGGCGCACGCCGCGGGCCTCGTCGAGCCGGGGCAGCGGATCGTCTGCACGGTCACGGGCAACGGCCTGAAGGACCCCGACTGGGCCATCTCCGGCGCCCCGGCGCCGGTCACGGTGCCCATCGACGTCCACGCGGCGGCCGCGGCCCTCGGCCTGGCCTGACCCGCGTCACAACACGGAACCCGCGTCACAACACGGACGAGCCGGAACCCCGGCCCGCGATCGCGGCGTGTGGAGAGGAAGACCTGAACGGATGGGTAGCGTGCTGATCCGCGTGCCGGCCACGTCGGCCAACCTGGGCCCCGGCTTCGACGCGCTCGGCCTCGCCGTCGGCCTGCACGACGAGGTGGAGGCGGAGCTGACCGCCGGGCCCGGCGTCGAGGTGACGGTGCGCGGCGAGGGCGCGGGCGAGGTGGACCTCGGCGAGGGCCATCTGATCGTCAGCACCATGCGGCGCGCGTTCGACCGCATGGGGGTCGCGCAGCCGGCCGGCATCCGGGTGAACTGCCTCAACCGCATCCCGCACGCCCGCGGCCTCGGCTCGTCGTCGGCGGCGATCTGCGCCGGCATCCTCGCCGCCCGCGCGCTCGCCTCGCCCGACGCGGCCGCCGCGTTCGGCGACGACGAGGTGTTCGCGCTGGCCACCGAGATGGAGGGGCACCCCGACAACGTGGCCCCGTGCCTCGCGGGCGGCCTCACCGTGGCCTGGATGGAGCAGTCCGGCGCACCGCGTATGGTGAAGCTGGCCCTCGACCCGCGGGTGCGTCCCGTCGTGCTCGTCCCGGCGACACGGCTGGCCACGGAGAAGGCGCGGGGGCTGCTTCCGAAGGACGTGCCCCACAAGGACGCCTCCTTCAACGCCGGCAGAGCCGCGTTGCTGATCGCCGCGCTGACTCAGCGCCCCGATCGGGAGCTGCTCATGGCGGCGACGGAAGACCGGCTCCACCAGCACTATCGCGCGCCTGCCATGCCTCGGAGCGCGGACCTGGTAGAACGGCTGCGTGCGGCGGGCGTGCCCGCCGTCGTCTCCGGCGCGGGTCCCACGGTCCTTGCGTTTTCGACACCGGATTCGCAGGATTTGATCGCGCCCGAAGTGGGTAATGACTGGCACATCCAGCAAATGGACGTCGACCAGGTCGGTGCGAACGTTCAGTTTCCCGAGACACGCTGATGCCTCTTTAGACCTCCAGGGAATAGCCGTGTGCGCTGGTGATGTTAGGCTGATAGCCGCACCAGATGCCCCTCTGTTGGGTGCGTGCTTGTCAGCCACACATCGCTGCATCATGCTTCACGTCGCGAGGCGTGGGCAGCGCGGCTGTCTCCCCGGAACCCGTCGCCTCCGGTTGGCCCACACCCGGTTGGCCCGACGCGAGGCGGCGACGACGGGGATCTGCGCGTTCGAATCACCTCGACATCTGGCTGGCGACAGCAATCTGGGGGGTGTCTTCCACGCGCCACCGGCCTGTGGCTGCCTGGACGAGCCTCTCCCGATGAGTGGCGACCGTCCCCAGCGGCGGCCGAAGATCGCAACGTGCACCCCGACCCGGTCTGTTGCTCCGGATCGCAAGCACCTCCGGGACGCCCGGCAGAACGAAACCGGCGCCCGACCCCTGGGAAGGACCTTTTAGTTGAGCGACACCACCGAACTCCTCTCCGACGCATCAGGCTCGCCTGCGCAGCCGGCGTCCGGCGACACCCCCTCCCGTGCCGCGAAGCCTCGCGCGCGTCGCTCCGGCACCGGCCTGTCCGCGAAGGTGCTGCCCGAGCTGCAGAAGATGGCCGCCGAGCTGGGCATCAGCGGCACCGGACGCATGCGGAAGAGCCAGCTCATCGCGGCCATCCAGGAGAAGCAGGGCGGCTCCGCGGAGGGCGCGAGCGCGCCCGCTCCCGTGGCCGAGGCACCCGCCGTGACGGAAGCGGCTCCCGCGGCTGAGCGCCCCACCCGGGCCCGCAGGGAACGTTCCCGCGTCAAGCCCGCCGACGACCCCGCGCCGCAGGCCGCCGAGCCCGCCGCCGCCCCGGCCGAGCCGGTGGCCGCCGCCGCTCCGGCCGTCGTGGCCGAGCCGGCCGTCGAGCAGCCCGCGCAGTCCGGTGACACGGCGCAGGGCGACCCGCGCGGCGACCGCGGCGAGAGCCGCCGCGAGCGGCGCAGCCGCGGCGAGCGCCGCGAGCGTGGCGAGCGCACCGGCAACGACCGCTCCGCCGGTGACCGCGGCGACCGCGGTGAGGGCGGCCGTGACGGCAGCCGCGACGGCGGCCGTGACGGCGGTCGCGACAACGTCCGTGACGGCCGTGACGGTCGCGACGGCCGTGACCAGCGCGCCGCCGACGCCGGTGGCCGCGACCAGCGCGGCGACCGTGGCGACCGCGCCGACCAGCGTGACCGTGGCGACCAGCGTGACCGTGACCAGCGCGGTGGCGACGACGAC
Organism: Nonomuraea rhodomycinica; assembly: GCF_013363995.1. Classification (GTDB taxonomy): domain Bacteria; phylum Actinomycetota; class Actinomycetes; order Streptosporangiales; family Streptosporangiaceae; genus Nonomuraea; species Nonomuraea rhodomycinica. Next base: position 952,238 of record NZ_JABWGO010000002.1, read on the forward strand.
GAGCGCGGCGGGCGCGGTCGTCGCGGCCGGTTCAGGGAGCGCAACCGCGGCCGTGGCCGCGACCGCTTCGAGGGCGGCGAGCCCACGATCGGCGAGGACGACGTCCTGATCCCGATCGCCGGCATCCTCGACATCCTCGACAACTACGCGTTCGTGCGCACCAGCGGCTACCTGCCCGGCAGCAACGACGTCTACGTCTCGATCGCGCAGATCCGCCGCAACGGCCTGCGCAAGGGCGACGTCATCACCGGCGCCGTCCGGCAGCCGCGCGAGGGCGAGCGCCGCGAGAAGTTCAACGCCCTGGTCCGCCTCGACACCGTCAACGGCATGGACCCGGAGCAGGCCCGCAACCGGCCCGACTTCAACAAGCTGACGCCGCTCTACCCGCAGGAGCGCCTGCGGCTGGAGACCGAGCCGAACATCCTCACCACGAGGATCATCGACCTCGTCTCCCCGATCGGCAAGGGCCAGCGCGGCCTCATCGTCTCGCCGCCCAAGGCCGGCAAGACGATGGTGCTGCAGTCGATCGCCAACGCGATCACCCGCAACAACCCCGAGTGCCACCTCATGGTCGTGCTCGTGGACGAGCGGCCCGAAGAGGTCACCGACATGCAGCGGTCGGTCAAGGGCGAGGTCATCCACTCGACCTTCGACCGTCCCGCCGAGGACCACACCACGGTCGCCGAGCTCGCCATCGAGCGGGCCAAGCGTCTGGTGGAGCTGGGCCACGACGTGGTCGTCCTGCTCGACTCGATCACCCGTCTGGGCCGCGCCTACAACCTCGCGGCGCCGGCCTCGGGCCGCATCCTGTCCGGTGGTGTCGACTCCACGGCGCTCTACCCGCCCAAGCGCTTCTTCGGCGCCGCCCGCAACATCGAGAACGGCGGCTCGCTGACGATCCTCGCCACGGCCCTGGTCGAGACCGGGTCCAAGATGGACGAGGTCATCTTCGAGGAGTTCAAGGGCACGGGCAACATGGAGCTCAAGCTCAACCGTTCCCTGGCCGACAAGCGCATCTTCCCCGCGGTGGACGTCGACGCGTCCGGCACCCGTAAGGAAGAGATCCTCATGGCCAAGGAGGAGCTCCAGATCGTCTGGAAGCTCCGCCGCGTCCTGCACGCGCTGGACATGCAGCAGGCTCTGGAGCTTCTCCTGGAGAAGATGAAGGAGACCAAGTCCAACGCGGAGTTCCTCCTGCAGGTCCAGAAGACCACGGTGAGCAACGACCGCGACTGACGCACGCGACGAAAAGGGGCGACCGGGACCTCCCGGCCGCCCCTTTCGCGTCCCAGGGCGGTCCCGTGCCGCGAGGGACCGTGTCCCGTCACGCGCGCGTCCCGCCTGCCGGTCACGACGGACGCCCGCCGACGGTCCACGGGCACCGCCCGTGTCCCGCCGGCGGGACGCCCTCAGGGCCGGACGTCCACGAACTCCTGCGGCGACAGGGCGCTGCGGGCCGTGGCCGTGCCCGGCACCTTGACGCGGAAGTAGCCGTCCTTGCGGGCCGGGTACGTCTTGACGTACCTGCCCGAGGCGTTGCTCTTGGCGTAGCCCAGCAGCTTGTACGTCTTGGCGCCCTTGGCCTTGAAGTACACCTCCAGCCGCTTGCCCGGGTACGCCTTGGAGCCCCGGTAGACCTTGCCCTGGACCTTGATCGGACGGCCCTTGGCCGCCGTGGCCGGGGCGCTGATCGTCACCCTGGTCCGCGCCTTCTTGGACGCGCCCCCGGCGGGGGCCTTCACGGTGAACGAGGCGACGCCCTTGACGGCCTGGCCGCCGCGGGTGGCCGTCACCTCCAGCGTCCAGGAGCCGGGCGCGGTGTCGTCGGCGAAGTACGTCTCACCGCGGTAGGAGCCGTCCGAGTAGAGCGCGAGGTCGCCCAGGTCGAACGCCTCGTTGCTCTCGTCGCTGATCAGCTTGGCCGACACGGACGTGGCGTCGGTGACCCCCGCCCGCACCGAGACCTTGACGTCCTTGCCCTTGACGAGCTGCACCGGGTCCGGCCGCACCGACGCGTCGCGGATGCCCTGCCGGGCCGAGACGCCGATCGTGAAGGCGTTGTCCCGGACGGCGCCGTTGCGGGTGACCTTGACGGTCATCCGCCAGTCGCCGGCGGGGTCGTCCTTGCCGATGCCGAACCGGCCGGTCACGGCGGTCTCCGCCGCCGTGGACGGCCGGAAGTCGAAGCCCACCGGCCGCTCGGAGCCGCCGGGCGGCGTGATGGTGCCGTTGACGGCGCTGACGGTCCCCGGGTCCTTCAGCTGCAGCGTCACGGTCACCTCGACGTCCTTGTCGAGCGGGATGAACGCGTCGGACGAGGCCGCCCCGGAGAAGTCCGGGCCGGCCGTGGCCGCGTTCGCGGCCGAGAGGTGCACACCTCCGAGGAGAAGCGCAGCCCCCGTAGCGGCCGCCATGAGCAGCCGCATCCCCTTGATCATCTGATCGCAATCCTTATGAGACGTAAGTGATGGTTTGTGCGGGGGGAGCCTAGTGCGCCGGTCATGACCCCGTCATAAGGATTCGCCATACGGACGGGGGGAATGCCGTGTGGCCTGGGCTGGTTGAAGGATCTGGCACACTGGTAGCTGACCCGTAGCGGTTCCGGCTCCCGCCGACGCGCTCGACGCGTCATCAGGCGACCCGGCGGCCGCACCCCGAAAGGACAGCAATGAAGCGCGACATCCACCCTGACTACAACGTGACCCAGGTGACCTGCACCTGCGGCAACACCTTCACCACGCGCAGCACCGCGAAGAACGGCGTCATCCACGCCGACGTGTGCTCCGCCTGCCACCCGTTCTACACGGGCAAGCAGAAGATCCTCGACACCGGCGGCCGGGTGGCCCGCTTCGAGAAGCGCTTCGGCAAGAAGGCCTCGGGCAAGTAGCTTCACCGACGCCGGCCCGGACGCACACAAGAGGTGCGGCCGGGTCGGCGTTGTTGGTGAACGGCCGGAAAAACCCAAGCAGAAGGACCCACGGTGAACCTCGACGAGTTGCTCAAGGAGTATTCCGAGCTGGAGCTGCGGCTCGCCGACCCCGCCGTGCACGCCGACCAGCACCAGGCCCGCACCCTCGGCAGGCGCTACTCCCAGCTCACGCCCATCGTCGCCACCTACCGCGAGCTGGAGTCGGCGCGCGACGACCTGGGCACGGCCAAGGAGCTCGCCAGCGAGGACGAGACGTTCGCGGCCGAGGCCGCCGAGCTGGAGGAGCGCATCCCCCAGCTGGAGGAGCGCCTCAAGCACCTGCTGATCCCGCGCGATCCCAACGATGACAAGGACATCATCATGGAGATCAAGGCGGGCGAGGGGGGCGAGGAGTCCGCGCTGTTCGCCGGCGACCTGCTGCGCATGTACCTCCGCTACGCCGAGCGGCTCGGCTGGAAGACCGAGATCATCGACACCCAGCCCTCCGACCTCGGCGGCTACAAGGACGTCACGGTCGGCATCCGGGCCAAGGGCGACGAAGGCGTGTGGTCCAGGCTCAAGTACGAGGGCGGCGTCCACCGCGTGCAGCGGGTTCCCGTCACCGAGTCGCAGGGCCGCATCCACACCAGCGCCGCGGGCGTGCTCGTCTACCCGGAGGCCGAGGAGGTCGACGTCCACATCGACCCCAACGACCTGCGGATCGACGTCTACCGCTCCAGCGGCCCCGGCGGCCAGAGCGTCAACACCACCGACTCCGCCGTCCGCATCACCCACCTGCCCACCGGCGTGGTGGTCTCCTGCCAGAACGAGAAGAGCCAGCTCCAGAACAAGGAGTCGGCGCTGCGCATCCTGCGCGCCCGGCTGCTGGCCATCGCCCAGGAGGAGGCCGACGCCGCGGCGCAGGCCGAGCGCAAGTCGCAGGTCCGCACCGTCGACCGCTCCGAGCGCATCCGCACCTACAACTTCCCCGAGAACCGCATCTCCGACCACCGCGTCGGCTTCAAGGCGTATAACCTCGACCAGGTCCTCGACGGCGAGCTCAACGCCGTCACCCAGGCACTCATCGACGCCGAGATGGCGGAGAAGCTCGCACAACACTCATGACATTTCTGCTGGACGAAATCGCGCTCGCCACCGCCCGGCTGGCCGAGGCAGGTGTGCCCTCGCCGCGCACCGACGCGGAGGAGATCGCGGCATTCGTTCACGGCGTGCGCAGGAGCGAGCTGCACACGGTCAAGGACGCCGACTTCGACGCCCTGTTCTGGGAGGGCATCGCCCGCCGCGAGGCACGTGAGCCGCTGCAGCACATCACCGGCCACGCCTACTTCCGCTACCTGGAGCTCAAGGTGGGGCCCGGCGTGTTCGTGCCGCGGCCCGAGACCGAGGTCATGGCCGGCTGGGCGATCGACACGCTGCGCGCCATGGACGTCGCCGCGCCCCTGGTCGTCGACCTCGGCACCGGCTCCGGAGCGATCGCGCTGTCGATCGCCCAGGAGGTCGCGCTGAGCGAGGTCCACGCGGTCGAGGTCGATCCCGACGCGTACGGCTGGGCCAAGCGCAACATCACCGAGCACGGCCAGGGCCGCGTCCACCTGCACCCGGAGGACCTCGCCGAGGCGCTTCCCGAGCTCAACGGCAAGGTCGACCTGGTCATCTCCAACCCGCCCTACATCCCGCCCGGCGCGGTCCCGCGCGACCCCGAGGTGCGCGACTACGACCCCTCGCGGGCGCTGTACGGCACCGGCGACGACGGCCTCGGCGAGGTGCGTGCCGTCGAGCGCACGGCCCGGAGGCTGCTGCGCCCCGGCGGCTGGGTGGCCGTCGAGCACGCCGACGAGCAGGGCAGCGCCGTCTACCTGACGTTCCCCGAGGATCACGGCTGGCGCGACGTCCGCCTGCGCCAGGACCTGACCCGCAGGGACCGCTTCGTCACCGCGCGGCTCGGCCAGGACGAACCTGACTAGCCCGACCGACTAGCTGACTAGGATGCACGCCGTGGCAACAACCTTTGACTGCACGGACCTCGAACAGCGCGCCGAGGGCCTGACCGAGGCCGCCGCCGCGGTGCGCCGCGGCGACCTGGTGGTGCTTCCGACCGACACCGTCTACGGCATCGGCGCCGACGCGTTCACGCCGGCGGCCGTCACGGCGCTGCTGGAGGCCAAGGGGCGGGGCCGCGACATGCCGCCGCCCGTCCTCGTCGGCACCGTCCGCGCCGCCGGTGCGCTCGTCGAGGACCTGGGGCCGTACGGGCAGGACCTCATCGACGCCTTCTGGCCGGGGCCGCTCACCATCGTCTGCAAGGCCAACCGGGCCCTGTCGTGGGACCTCGGCGACACCAAGGGCACGGTCGCGATCCGCATGCCGCTCCACCCGGTGGCGCTCGACCTGCTCAAGGAGACCGGGCCGATGGCCGTCTCCAGCGCCAACCGCTCGGGCGCGCCCGCCGCCGTCACCGCCGCCGAGGCCGAGGCGCAGCTCGGCGACTCCGTCTCCGTCTACCTCGACGGCGGCAAGACCACCGACAACACGCCCTCCACCATCCTCGACCTCACCACCGCGGTGCCGCGGCTGCTGAGGCGCGGGGCGATCCCCGTGGAGAAGCTGCGCGGCATCATCGGGTACGTCGCCACCGACGACTGACGTATCGACGACTGACGTATACCGTCTGCTTATCCCGGCTGCGGTCGCGGCCCGCCTGCGCCTACGGTGACTTCCGGAGCGGCCACGACGTCCGGGAGCAGCCCATGGGCAAGTTCGACGGCATGGACCCTGAGCTGGTCCGTGACCTGCTGGCCGAGGTCGGGCGCGCGTCCGCCCAGCTGCGCGCCGCCGAGGCGCGGGTCGCCCAGGTGATGACCAGGGCCGGTCTGCCGACGCGCGCCGCGCACCGGCCCAGCCAGGTCGCCGACGCCGCGGACACCATGGTGAAGGACGTCCGGGTACGGCTCGGGCTGCTGGAGAAACGCGCCGCCGAGCCCCGCGACCACGGCCCCTCGGTGGGCGCCGACGCCAAGGACGACACCCCCAAGAAGGCCGACGAGCACAAACCCACCCGGGATGACGGCCGCGACGAGGCCAGGACCGGCGACGACCACAAGAAGACGGACGACCACAAGAAGCCCGACGAGCCCAAGAAGGACGACGAGCCCAAGAAGGACGACGAGCCGCGGAAGGGCGACGAGCCGAGGAAGGCCGAGGACGACAAGAAGGGGCAGGACGCCAAGAAGTCCGACGAACACAAGCCCACCAAGCCGGACGCCAAGCCTGACGACGAACACAAGCCCACCAAGCCGGACGCCAAGCCCGACGACGATCGGAAGCCCGCTCGGGAGGACGGTCGCGACGACGCCAGGACCGGCGACCAGGACAGACCCGCCAGGGACGACGGCCGGGACGACGCCAGGACCGGCGACCAGGACAGACCCGCGAGGGACGACGGCCGGGACGACGGTGGGTCCTGCAAGGACGGCGACGACACCCGCACTGGCGGTGACACGCGTACAGGTGACGACAGGGGCACCCGTGACGACACCCGCGTGGGTGGTGACACCCGCACGGGCGACGACACGGGGGCACGTGATGACTCCCGCGTAGGTGACGACACAGGCTCCCGCGATGACACCGGCACCCGGGACGACACCTGTACTCGTGACGACTCCCGCGTTGGCGGTGACACCCGCACAGGCGACGACACAGGGGCACGTGACGACGTCGGCACCCGGGACGACGCCGGCACCCGGGACGACGCCGGCACTCGCGGCGACACCGACACCGGGGACGGCACGGGGACTGGCGACGACACGGGCACTCAGGACGAGCCGAAGGACGACGATCTGGGCAGCAGGCGCGATCGCGGCGCCGAGTCCGGCGCCGACTCGTCCGGCCTCACCCCCGCGGACCCCATCGGCGCCCCCGACCCCATAGGCGACCGCGCCGACCCCATCACTCCCGCGGATCCGACGACCCCGGCGGACCCGGCGACTCCCGCCACCCCGGCCGATCCCGCGACCCCGGCGGACCCCGCCTCCCCGACGGACCCCGCCTCCCCGGACGACCGCGTCGACACCCCCGCCAAGGACCATCCGGACGACCTCGACCCGCAGAAGCCGCGCGTGGTGGTCGTGGACGGTGTGAAGGTCCTCCAGGTGCCCATCGACCCGCCCACGGCCACGCAGATCAGCAACATCCTCGACAATCTCGACAAGGTCCAGCCCATCGAGATGCCCACCCCCGCAGGCGACGCCCAGCCCGCGACCCCGGCCACCCCCATCGGCGCCGCCCCCGCCGACGGCGGGTCCGTCAGCGGTGTTCACCCGGTACACCCGATCGGTACGGTGCCTTCGGGCGACCCGGCGATCGGCGGTGCCCATCCGGTGCATCCGATCGGCACGGCGCCCGCCGACGCGACGCCGATCGGTGGCGCCCACCCCGTTCACCCCATCGACGCGACGCCTGGGAGCGGCGCCCATCCGGCCCAGCCGATCGACACGACCCCCGGCCACGCGGACGGCACGGGAACGGACCGTACGACGGGCACCACACCTGGTCAGGTGGACGGCACCGGCACCGACACGGGCTGCGCGGACACCACCACACCACGAGACGCGGACGGCACGACACCCGACCGCGACACGACACCCGACCGCGACACGACACCCGACCGCACCGCCCCCGACCGCGACACCATCCCCGACCGGGACACCATCCCCGACCGCGACACCACTCCAGGACGTGGCGACACCGCCCCCGACCGCGGCGACGCCACGCAACCCCGCGACAACGGAATCGTGCGTGACACCACCCCCGACCGTGACACCACGCCAGGTCAGGGCGCCCCGGTGGTCATCGACCCCACGGCCCCCGCGTCATCCGGTAGCTCGGGGGCCGCGGGCACCTCCGGCACCACGGGTCAACCGCTCACCCCGAGCGGCGCGCCTCAGGTCGTGTCCGCCTCCGCGGGGCCTCTCGACCTCGGCGACCTACGCGCCCTCCTCGACCAGATCCCCACACCGGACCACAGCACCACCACACCAGACCAGGTCGCCACAGCCGACCGGCCCGGACTCCCGGACGGCGGCCCGGACGCCGACCGCCTCACCGCCACCGGCGACCAGCCCGCCACCGACCTCCGGAGCGGCCACGACGGGACGACGACGCACCCGACGTCCCCGACGCATCACCAAGGCCACCACGACGGTCAGCACGACGGTCAGCACGACGGCCACCACGGCGGTCACCACGACGGCCCCGGCACCCGGTACAGGAGCGTCTGATGGCATTCGCCGACCCGCCCGCCCCCCAGCCGATGCGCCCCGGCGAGACCCCGCCCGTGACGGGCGGCACCAACCCGCTGGACGTCCAGCCCAGGGCCTGGGAGTTCAACCCGGAGTACCAGCGCCTCGTGACCGCCTGGCAGACCGTCCACCCCCTCCTGGAGGAGCTCACCAAGGCCCTCGACAAGGCCTACACGCTCGCCAGAAGCCCGCAGACGTGGGACGCCCCCGTGGGGTCCAGGTACGTCGAGGACATCGCCGAGTGGCGCTCCAGGCTCGCCCAGTACCGCCAGGCGGTGCTCACCTCGATCAGCGACGAGGCCGCCGACACGCCCCGCTGGATCCCCAGTTCGGCGGGCGCGCCCCACGCCTTCTCCTGACGAAGCCCGGCGAAGCCTGATGACGGCCGACGAGCCGACGACGGCCGACGAAGGCCGACGGGGGCCGGCACGGCGGGGGAGCACGCTCGACGGCGACGCCGTCCCGTAGGCTCCGGAGCCTACGGCCGTGACTCCGGGCGGTGCGCGCCGGCCCGCCGTAAGCACGCCCGGCGGAGCCGGAGGAGCCCGAAGGGGAGCGGCGCGGCGGTGGCCGAGGTGGTGCGGCGTCCCGGGCCCGTGGGGCGGGTTCGCGAGCGCGCATCGGCGCCCCTGACCATCCATCCGCCATATCTCAGCGAATATTAAGCCGGTCTGTGTCGTTTTCCGGTCACAGCGGTCCGGCGCATCCGCGAAACTAGGATCGTGCGCGAATACCTGTTCATGGCGCTCATAGCGGCTGCGGTGACGTACCTCCTCGTCCCGCTGGTGCGCCGCTTCGCCATCCGCATCGGGGCCGCTCCGGAGATCCGGGAGCGGGACGTGCACACCACGCCGACCCCCCGGCTGGGGGGTCTGGCGATGTACGGCGGGCTGGTCGCGGGGCTGCTGGTGGCCAGCGAGCTGGCCCATACCGGTCAGGCGCTCAACGAGGCCGAGGGCCGTCCGGTGATGGCCCTGATCATCGCGGGCGGCCTCATCACCGTCACGGGCTTCCTGGACGACTGGTGGGGCATGGACCCCTTCATCAAGCTGGCCGGCCAGATCGCCGCCGCGGGTGTCCTCGTCTACTTCGACCTGCGGCTCGTCTACATCCCGCTGCCCAAGGACTGGGGCGGCTCCACCAGCCTCGACTACACCCTGAGCACGATCATCACCATCATGGTGGTGGTCGTCACGATCAACGCGGTCAACTTCGTCGACGGCCTCGACGGCCTGGCCGCGGGCATCGTGTGCATCGCCGCCATGGCCACCTGGGCCTACTCCATCTTCCTGTCGAAGAGCATCAGCGGCGACAACATCACCACCACGGCCGGCATCGCCGCCATCCTCATCGGCACCTGCCTCGGCTTCCTGCCGCACAACTTCCATCCGGCGAAGATCTTCATGGGCGACACCGGCGCGATGCTCATCGGCCTGGTCCTCGCCTCCTCGATCGTCACCGTCACGCCGGTCGACCCGTCCGTCATCGAGGGCATCAACCGCTTCGGCGTGCTCCTCCCGCTGCTGGTCCCGGCGGCGGTGCTGGTGCTGCCGCTCATCGACCTGATCACCGCGGTCGTGCGGCGCACGTCCTACGGCATGTCGCCGTTCGCGCCCGACCGCGGCCACCTGCACCACCGGCTGATGGACATCGGCCACTCGCACCGCCGCTCGGTGCTGATCATGTACGCCTGGGCGTTCCTGTTCGCGTTCGGCCTGGTCGCGATGTCCACGATCGGTGTGCCGGTCCTCATGTTCCCCGTCGTGATCCTGCTCGCGGTCGGCGTCCTCGTGCTGATGGCCGCGCCCCGCTGGCGGGGGCGGCGCGGCAGCCAGCCGTCCGACGACGACGGGCCGCCCACCGGCCCCATGCCGCCGATCCTGCCCGAGCCCGGTTCCCATGCCCAGCCCGCGATGCGGCCGGTGCAGGAGCCGCGGGATCGCGCGAACGCGGAGGGCAGGCGCATCATCCCCACCGCCCCCCGGCATCCCTGAGGCGGCCCGTAAGCCCTTTCCAGCGGCCGAAGGCGACCAAGGGCGACCGAAAGCCCGACAGGCCGACAGGCCGAAAGACCGAAGGACCGAAGGACCGAAGGCGCCGGTGTGGTGGCCGGCGGTTCCCGATCCATGCGCGGAGTCGCGCGACGCGGTCCTCGCGGCTCTCCTCCGCCCGGTCGGTCGGGGTGGCGGACGCCCTCGGCATGCCCGGGCGGAAGGCTTCGCGCCCGGGCTTAATGATTCTGTAAGAAATGTGGAATTCCCCAGTCGGCGGGGCCCTAATGGCAGGGACGGCTGCGAGGTAATTGACTGATCACTTTGTGTGTATGGACGCTGTGCGCTGGCTTTGACAGACTCGGAGGCACAACAGGGGATATGCGAAAGCCGGCCAAGAACGTTCGGTGTTTTGGAATGGTGGGTCACCGGGGGGAATTCCCGCGAGGCGCATCGGGCGTGTCCGCAGCGCCGGCCGCTCGCTACTCGACGGAAAGGATCCGGCATGCGTACATTAATGCGTTCGGCGGTTCTGGGTCTCTCGTTGGCGACTGTCCTGTCCTTGGGGGCCGGCGCCGCGCAAGCGTCCGCGCGGCAGGAGGGGCCGTACTGCCCGGACCAGGCGCCTTGGGCGGGGGTGTGGCAGGGCTCCGAGGTGCGGGGCGGCCAGTACATCGACCACTACAGGGTGCCGTTCAGGTTCGGCTGGAAATGGGTGGACGTGGTCTGCGACTGAACGACGCATTCGTCTGGCGTGCCCCCGCCGGTTCCGGCGGGGGCACGCCGGTCGTCCGGGCAGGACTCACCTTTTCGGTATTCTGAGGCAGAAGGGATCCTGGGATCGATGCCGCGCAAGCATCCGCGTCTGGAGCTCGACGCCGCAATCCATCCACCTATCCGTTTTTCGCTGGTGGCCGTACTCTCGACGGAGGGCGAGTGCGCATTCCAGCAGATCTGTCATCGACTGGCCGTCAATGCCGCGACATTGTCGAAGAACGTGGCCTATTTGGAGACGGCCGGCTACGTCGAAGTCCGCAAGGGTTTCGTGGGGAAGCGGCCCCGCACCTGGCTGTCCCTCACGCCCGCGGGGCTGGAGGCGTTCAACCGGCACACGGCCGCTCTGCGCGCCATCTCGCGCGTCGGCAACACCTCATGAGCTGACCCCGTCGGATCACGGGCGGGCGCGTGCCGCGGCGGACGGTACGTCCGCACTGCGGCACGCGCCGGCGGTCCGGGAGCACGGCTGTCAGCCGCCCGCCATCCCCCATTTCCCGGCGGCGTCGCCGAGAGGGGTCCCGCAGGCGAAGCCGAGGAGAGGGCTGTGCCTGCCCCCGGGACGGAACTCGGGCAGCGGGACGCCCCACGGCACCAGCCCGCCGAAGATGGACCCGACCAGGCCGAGCTCTCCCGCGGCCAGCCACATGCTGTGGGCGGCCACCCCGGCCTGGTGCAGCACCAACCGGTGCGCGTGGCTTCCGCCCCGGGCCACCTGGGGGAGGTCGCACGTGACCACGGTGATCAGCGCTCCGTCGGCGAACTCGTCCTGCAGCAGCCACTCCCGGGCGGGCGGCAACGGCGCGAGCGGGTGGAGCGCGCCGCCGTCGGGACGCACCTCGTAGAGGCCGGGCGCCAGCCCCTCGACCGCGTAGACGGCGGCCAGCAGCCGGATCCCGGGCACCAGCGGCCCGGTCGCGAGCGCCCGCCGGGCGGCGGCCGGCGCGCGCAGCACGCCCGCCATGGCCTCCTGGGAGATGCCGTCCGCCCCGAAGAACCTGGTGGACTGGCGCCGGTTCAGGAACTCCATCGGCTCCATCACGGCCGGGCCCGCCGGCGGCACGGCGATGCCGGGCCCGCTCGTGCCGGCCGGGTCCTCGGTGAGGCGGGTCCCGCCGTGCCCCGGCGCGTGCGAGCGTCCGATGAGCTCTTCGACGATCTCGCGTACCCGGAAGGGAGCGCCCGCGCGTGTGCGCGGCGCGTCACCGGACGACTCGGTCCGGCCGCCGAGGCCCGTCGCGGCGGCCGCCCGCCGCGCCGCCTCCAGGGCGGCGGCGTCGCGCTCACCGCGGCCGAGCGCGAGCACCGCGGTGATCGGGGTCTGCTGGGGGTCGACGTCGAGCAGGTCGGCCAGCAGGCCGTCGTCCCAGGTGTCGGCGGCCGTGACCGTGACCCCCATGCCCTGGGCGAGGCGGGCGAGCTGCCAGGTCGCGACCCCCGCGTCCGCGTTCACGATCTTGTAGCCGAAGTTGTGGTACTTCTCCATGAGTTTGAAGGCGTCGCCGGTCAGGACGACCAGGGCGTCCAGCGGCGCCCCGGGCAGGTTCACCACCTCGCCGATCTGTTCGGCGCCCACGCCGGTGAGGCCGCGCAGCAGCGCGTTGGTGACGCCGTCGTACACGTGCACGACCGGGTCGAGGTCGAGTCCGTTGCCCGCCGCCGGCAGCACGAACGCGGTGGGGGAGCCGAGGTTGCCCCCCGTGGGCGCCCAGCGTCGGCGCGCCGGCGGGCTGGCCGGCGAGCCGGACAGCACCTCCCGCACGCCGAACGCGTGGTGCAGCAGGGCCAGCAGGTCCGGGTCGGCGGACTCGGCCGTCGGCCAGTCGCGGACCCGGTCGAGGAACGCCAGCTCCACGTTGGCCATGCTGTAGTGCTTCTGGTGCGTGCTGCTGGCGATGTAACGCCGGGGCGGCTGGGTGACCTCCTGCTCGAAGGCCACCACGGCGAGATCGTCCTCCTCCAGCGGCTTGGTTCCCGGCAGGCACATCGAGCAGCCGGGCAGCTGGACGAACATCTCCTCCTCGCACGTCCACGCCTCGAAGTCGACCACGGTCACGGCCGACTCGCCATAGAGCTCCTGGACGCCGCCGGCGAGCCGGCACACCTGGTTGCCGAGGAGGCCGGCCAGGAAGTCGCCGTGCCAGGGCGGGAGCTCGACGGCGGCCCGGGTCCTGGGCAGGCTCTGCTGTGCCCGGTAGCAGTGCAGGCAGCCGGACCAGCCGTTCTCGAAGACCGGGCTGATCCGCGCCGCCCCCGAACCGGTGAGCGAGACGAGGAACCATCGGCCGGAGCCCGCGCGCACCCGGTCGTCGAAGGGCACCAGGCCGTCCAGATCCATGGTGCCGTCGTCGATGACGACGGCGATCGAGGAGGGTGGCAGCTCGCCGGCCTCGTCGAGGTCCCGCTCGGTCACCGAGGCGACGCCGTCGGCGGTCAGCGCGCCGGCCAGCGCCGAGCGCAGCGCCGACGGCCGGCCGAGCACCAGCGCCGGCGTGGCGGCCAGGCCGAGCGCCGCCCGCACGCCGGACGGCCGGTTCCTGGTGGAGCTCACATTCCTGCTGAGATAGGTCACCACACGCCTCGGCACGGAGGTCTGCCGCAGCAGGTCCGCGCCGTCGGGGTCGCCGCCGCACTCCAGCACCCCGCAGGAGTACAGCAGGGCCAGAGCGGTCTCGACCGTCCGCGAGTCCGGCAGGCCGAGATGGGCGGCGACCTCGGCATGCGTACGTTCGCCGTCCAGCGCCTGGAGCAGCCGCCGGGTGAACGGGACATGGCGGCCGCCGAACAGCTGGGGCGTCGGCGTGCCCTCCACCAGCAGCCCGCCGTCGCCCACGTCGGCGAACACCAGGCCGTCGACGACCTTGAGCCGCTCGGGCAGGGAGAGCTGCGGGTCCTTGGCCATGGCGGCGGAGATGCGCCGCGCGTCCATGGGGCTCTCGGTGTTCACGCGTCCTCCTCGGCTGGGGCGCCCGCACGGGCGAGATGGTCCGACAGCTCCCGCCATGACGCGTCACGCCTCGCCCCGGCCCCCGCCCGGGGGTAGCAGCGGGCGCAACCGTGCACACCGGTGGTTCTTCCTTCGGTGACCTGGGGCTTGACCAGGCTCACCGTGCGGTACGCGCCGTGGGCCGACTCGCCCGCGCGCACGGCGCTCAGCCCCCACTGGGCGAGCCCGGCGGCCAGCAGCGTATGGGACGACAGATGCCCCTCGGGGCCCGCCGCGTCGCGCCGGTAGAAGTCGTACAGGCCCTGGAACGACTCGCCGATGCTCCAGTTCTGCACCGAACGCGCCTCGAAGCAGGCGGCGCACGCTCCCGTGCCGCCCGGCAGCAGGATCGGGCCGCAGCGGAGCCTGCGGGTCTCGTGGACGACGGGAACCAGCGCCGCTCCCCAGGACGCGACGATGTCGCCGACCCTGACGAGCAGGTGCGGATCGTGCCGGGACGTCACGAGGACGTACGCGCCGGCCGGGCGCAGCAGGCTGGTGTCCACGTGCACGCCCTGCGCGAAGAGCGAGGGCGAGGCGTCCACCCCTTCCCGCCGGGTGAGCGACGTCGCGACGTCGGCCGCGAACGGCCCGACGGCGATGACGTGAGTCGAGGTCATCTGCCTCTCCTTAGGCGAATGGCTGCGGCCACGGGTTGATGTCGGACTCCGAGCGCGGGCCGTGCCCCATGCGTTCCGGCGCCGCGTACAGGCGCGGGGTGCCCAGGTATCTGGCCCGGTGGAGGAAGCTGAGCGGCATGAGCTCGGGGACGAGGACCCGCACCACCCGCAGGCCCACGGACCTGGCCTCGTCGGAGGTGACGTCCACCGCGTAGGCCGTGCAGCCGCGCTCCGCGAGCCTGCCCAGCACCCATGCCAGCCGTTCGCGCGCGGAGTCCGGCACGTCGGGCGCCATGCTCGACAGCGTGCGCCGTCCGGGCGAGCCGAGCAGGAAGTCGAAGGCGTGGCGCCGCTCGGCGACCGCCATGTGCACCGCTCCGTCGAAGACGGCGCCGAACTCGTCCAGCGGCTTGTCGTGCGGCTTCTGGTACTGCATGGACAGCCGGCCCGACGACGACTCCCGCATGACCTTCGCGACGGCCCGCCTGGGGTCGAGGTCGGTCGCGCACATCACGTACGTGTGCACCCTGGTCGACTGCGGGTCGACGTCCACGCTGTAGACGGTCGGGATGCCGAGGTCGGTGGTGGCGTCGAAATGCCACGTCCGCAGGCCGGCGCGCTCGGCCATGGCTGTGGCGCGATCCAGCTCCGGGGTGGTGACGTCCAGCTCGATCCGCGGCAGGGGCAGCCGCTGGAGCCAGGTGAGGGTGAGGCTGTCGCGTTCGACGCATTCGAGCGCCGCCGACAGCAGCGCCTCGTCGTAGTCGAAGTGCGCCGCGGTCCCCGTGGAGATGGGCAGCCAGAAGCGCTCGGCCCGGCTGACGAAGGGGATGTGGAGGTAGACCATCACGGCGGGGACCCAGCACGGCCGGCCGTCCATCAGGTTCACGCCGCGCACCCAGCGCATCGGCGCCGCGGGGTCCGGCGCGACGAGGGGGCAGGCGGGGTGCGCCAGTTCCTCGGCCGAGCACCTCGGGACGGTGTCCAGGTCAAGCGCCTCCCGGCCCAGGTTGCGGCCGGTGTCCCAGATGAACTGCTCGTTGTCCCATACGCAGCTGGAGTAGCGTTCGACCGCCTCCACCGCGGCCGTCAGCCGCGCCGGGTCGTCGGTCAGCCCCGTGCCGGCGCCGTCCATGCCCGCCCAGGTGAGGGGGAGAGGCGCGTCGACGCGGCCCGGCAGCAGCGAGGCGGGATTCCCCATGGACGCGGTGTAGATGGGGAAGCGATGGCGCCCCGTCATCCGCGGGATCCGGGTGACGATGTTGACGAGCCCGGCCCGTCCGTCGATGAGCGGGCCGAGCGCCTGGAAGGCGGCCGCCTCATCGCGCGGTCGCTGACCGATCATGTGTCTCCTCCTCATGGGCGCCGCCGAGCACGGCGGCGAGAACGGCTTCCTCGCCCGGCGGCACCCCCAGCCGGTTGTTGTGCAGGTGCACCAGATGGAAGACCCACTGCCAGGGCGTGAGCGGGACCCCGCGCCCGGCCGCCCGGCGGGCCGTCGCGCCGACCGCCGCGCCGAACTCCTCGGCGGCCCGCCGCTCGCGTTCGGGCAGCGCGGCGGACGTCAGCGCGGGGGCGAGCCGCTCCGCGGCCTCGATCGCGGCGGCGCGCCTCGCCGGCGAACCGTCCTCGTCCCGCCCGGTCCAGTACCAGAGGTACTTCGACCAGAAGGCCCGGTCCATGCCGGGAACGGTGTGCCGCACGGCGCTGGTCATCGCCAGCGTGGCCAGCGCCGAGCGCTGCTCGGGCGAGAGGTCCGTCTCCATGGCCCGGACGGCGATCGCGCTGGAGAGCATGAACTGCTCCTCGGCCACGCGCACGCCGGCGCTCCCGCCGTAGCGGCGGAGCTCCGGCTCGTAGAGCCGTACGTCGACGCCCTCCCAGTAGTCGAGCACCGGCGACCCCGGCAGCCGGGCGTAGGTCCGGCCGCCCGTGGCGCGCGCCGCGTCGAGGAAGGCGGGGAAGCCGCCGGTCAGCTGCTCGTAGACGCGGTCCAGCAGCGGGTACGCGCCGTGGACCCGCAACCTGACGTGCGGCCCGCCACTGTCCATGAACCGCAGGAAGAACCAGCGTCCCCCGCCGTCGTCCACCAGGTCGCGGGCGGGCGGCACGAGCTCGCGGACCACCTGGTCCAGCCGCTCGAAGGCGCCCGGGTAGATCGCGCAGTACAGCCAGGAGGTCGTCATCCGCGCGCACCCCAGCTGAGGTGGGCGACGTACTCCGTCATCCGCGGCGAGCCGTCGATCAGGACGGAGTCGCGGCCGGCGGCCGGCAGGGCCTCCTCCATCACCAGGATGTCCTCCTCGGTCAGCGAATCCAGGAGCGCGGACAGGGACAGCGGGACGGAGGCGGACAGCCACAGGGGCTTGCGGCCCTTGGCGTACAGGTCGGGCACGGCGCCGCCCCTGCGGACGAAGACCTGGTCGGGCAGGCCGTGCTCGGCCGCCCAGCTCCGGTAGGCGGCGAAGGTCCCGGCCATGGTCGGCCTCCTGATCGCCGCCAGGAGCTCCGCGGCGGGCACGGCCCAGTGGGCCCGGCGGACCAGCACCGGCCCGAGGCGTTCGCGCGGGCGGTGCACCACGCGGTCGATCCCCTCCAGGCGCAGCATCGTGGCGCTCGTCCCGCCCGCCTCGGGGGCGGCGCAGAACCACGGGCTGGCGATGGTGGACAGGACGTTGGCCACTCCCTTCAGCATGCGACGCGGGACCAGGCCCGAGTAGAAGGGGACGACCGGGCCGGTCGCGTCCTCGACGACGAGCGTTCCGGTGGCCTGGTCCAGCCGGACGCGCAACTGCTCCAGCGACACGAACCCGCCCTTGGGCGCCAGGCCGCCGCCGAGGTCGAGCGGCCGCGCGCGGCCCGCGCAGCGCGCCTGGATGGGGTTCCAGTCCGTGGCCACCGTCAGTTCGAGCGGGCGCGAGCCGGAGGGCGTCAGGTGGGCCAGCCACGCGTCGAGCGGCCCGGTGAGCACGTCCGGCTCGAACAGCGCCCTGAAGCGGGCCGCGATGCCGCCGACGCCGTCCATGATCTGGTTGACCACGATCACGCGTTCGCCGTCCTCCAGCGTGGCCGCCTGGAACAGGACGGAGAAGGCGGGCAGGAGCGTGGAGGGCCCCGGGCGGACGTCCACCGGCGGCTCGTCGAGCAGCCTGACGTCGAGGTTGTCGAGCAGGTGCGGGCCCGGTGTGGCCAGGTAGCGCGCGAGGAAGGCGGGCAGCGGCAGCCAGTCGTGCCCGGGCGCCACGTGCTGCCGCCAGAAGCGCAGGGACGCCGCGTACTGCGGCAGCACCTGCAGGACGGAGGCCAGCCGGCGGCCGTACACGGACAGCGCCTCGCCGACCCACTCGGGCAGCGGGGGCAGGGGCTGGGCGCGGACCACGTCCTCGCGCACGGACAGCTCGGGCACCCGGGGTGAGGTGGCCGTCGCGGTGGCCTCGTCGAGGTCGCGAGCCCGCCCGGCGAGCCGGCGGGCGATCGCCGCGCGCTCGCGCGGCTCCGCGTCCGGCAGCCGCCGCAGGTCCTCGCCGATGGCCGACAGTCCCTCCGCGAACGGCGTCCCGTGGGGCGCCAGGCCGGCGACGGCATCGTGCGCGTCGTAGGCGCCCGTGGGCCACGCCGACTCCCCGCGGATCAGGCCCGCGTCGGTCAGCCGGGCCACGCGGGTCCACGGCGCGGCGGGGTCGTCCTCGCGCAGGCGGGCCAGCACGGCCGACCCCGGGGTTCCGCCGCCCGGCAGCGTCACTTCGTGGGCGTGCTCGGCCGCGCCGGTCAGGACGTCCTCGCGCCAGAAGAAGCCGTTGGTCCGGGTGTGGAAGTAGCTGGAGCGGACGAGGCGGTCGTCGCCGATGCGGGCGGGAGGATGGAAGCGCGCGCCGCGTCCGGCGTCCTCGCGGGCCTGGAGCCGCTGGAGCAGCCGGAAGTAGAGCGGGTGCGGAAGCGAGGCGACCGCCCGGTAGGAGCCGGACTCGGCGTCGCCCGGCGGCGCGCCCTCCCCGATGGAGCACACCGCCACGGGGCTCAGCCAGCCCAGCGGGCTCGTCTTGACGGCCGCCCTGACCAAGTAGTTGAACAACGTCCGCGCGAGCCTGCGGCCCTGCTTCGATCCGCCGTGCACGGCGTCGGGGCGCGCCGCCGCCGCCAGGATCTCCGGCGCCGCCACCGACAGCGCCCGGGCCAGGGCGCCGTCGCCGGCCTGCTTGGCGAGCACCGCGTACGAGGCGGCCAGCTCGGACTCGAGCGTCGTCTCGTAGCGCGCCGCCGCGGCCGCCGACCGCTCCCGCAGCTCCCGCCACGCGGCGAAGCCGGGGCCGAGGCGCGCGACGACGCGCTCCAGCGCGGCGCCCGCCGGGCGGGGCGGGCGGCCGTTGTGGATGTCCCGGCGCAGCCTGATCGCCACCCGCCGGTCCTCGTCGGGCAGCGCCGGGATCAGGGCGTACAGCTCCTCGCTGAGCCGCCCGGCGAGCGCGTCGAGCCGGCGCGTGAGCGCGTCAGCCTCGTCGAGCGCGGACAGCGCGCCGTCGGCGCGGAACTCCAGCAGGGTGCTCGCCGCGGTGCCCGACAGGCGTACCAGGACGAAGGGCGCGATCGTGGCCTGTTCGCTGACCTGCATCCCTAGCCTCCGACAGCGGTGAAGAGACGGCCCACCAGCAGGACGAGCACCCCCAGATAGCCGAGGGCCAGGACGCCGTAGCACACGTAGAGCCGGCGCAGCCAGGGCCCGGCCACGTTCCTGCGGTCCCGGGTGAGCAGATAGGTGATCGCCCTGCGGCGGAACGCGTGGTGGCCGGTGGCCGCCTCGAGCGCGTGGAGCCCGTCGCTGGGCATGAAGGGATTGAGATTGTGCAGCAGGGCCAGCAGCAGCGCGTTGGCCACCGCGGCGGCGAGGGCGCGGACCCCGGGATCGTCCGCCGTGAGGGCGATCGCCCCCGCGATGCCGCTGTTGACCACGTCCACGACGGGGCCGGCCATGGTGATCGCCAGCAGCGACGCCCGTCCGGGCAGCCGGTAGGCGTGGGAGCGGTCGACGTAGGGCCGGGGCAGGATCCCGAAGAAGAAGGCGACGCCGACCTCGCGCACGACGACGCCGTAGTGGCGGCAGGCGAGGTAGTGGCCGAGTTCGTGGATCGCCAGGTGCGCGACGAGGATGAGCGGGAGCAGCGCCGCGGCCAGGCCGAGCGGCGCCGTGCCGGTCCGGTGCGTGACCGCCAGCGCGGCCATGGTGATCGACAGGGTGACCACCAGCGCGAGGACGGTGAGGAGCGCGTTCCTCGTCAGCGGACGCAGCGGCGCGCGTGGCCGGGGCGCCCGCGGCGCGGAGGTGTCGCGCAGCAGGACCAGCCGCGGCATGGGGATGTCCGCCAGCGCGCGGGCGAGGCGGCCGCGGCGCTCGGCCCGCACCGGCTCGACGTTGAGCACCCCGAGGCCGCGAAGCTCCGACAAGAACCGCGACACCGTTTCCTCGGCCCTCGTCAATGGCACCTGGAAGCGGTCGGAGATGTCCTGCGAGAGCTCGTGCGGCGACACGCTCTCGCGCAGCCGCGGAATCAGCAGCCGCGAACTCCGGCCGAGTTGGAAATATTTCCCCGAATCACTGTCGAACAGCAGGACGCCGTTTTCGTCTTCCGCGCAGACTTCTATTCCCGACGCCAGGGAGACCGGGAGGTCCCAGGCCAAGGAGGCGTCGTCGGCCCGTCGGAGCGAGCCGTCGTGGCGCGCCATGGATCCTGGGACCTCCCTTGCTCATGAATCAGACGTGGTCAGCCGTACGGAAATCAGCCGCTGGCGCTCGAGCCGGCCGTGGAGACGGAGCTCGCGCTGCTGCACGTGCCGGTGGAGAAAGTGAACCCGGTGCTCAGCGTGCTGCCGTACGAACGGCCGGCGTCGAGTTCGTCGCCGGAGAGCTCGCGGGCGAACAGCTCGAAGTCGGCACCGAAGTCCGCGAGGTGCTGATTCTGCATGACGATCCCTTCCTTTCTCTGCGAAATGCCGTGTTGTAACGCTCTGAACTATTGCATCGGCATTTAGCCCCGGCAAGAAGGGCAAATAATTCTTTTTTGGAGCTGGCTCGCGAAAGGAAATAGGTTTCCCGCGGGGAACATGATCCGCGCCGGATGTGCCCGCCGCCCGCCGCGCGGGCGCCGCGACCATGATCGTCAACTCGAAACGGGAGGTAAAAGCGATGCAGTGAGAGCTTGTGATATCTTTCACGAGTGGGAGGAACGCCAGGCCGGACCCTCCCGGAATCACTACGTCCTCTTGACAACTCGGTTATGGAGCTCCGATGCAGGCCACCGACCTTCGGCTGTTCAAGGCCGCCGCACTCCCCACGGCGGCGCTCGGACTGGTCGCCATCGTGGTTTCCCTCATCGTCTCCGGCGTGCCCGGGATGCTCGGCTCCCTCATCGGCCTCGCGCTCGTCATGGTCTTCTTCGCCGTGGGACTGGTCGGTGTCGCCTACGCCTCACGGATCTCGCCGACCGTGATGATGGCCACCGCGATGGGCACGTTCCTCGCCAAGATCGCCATCCTGATCATCGTGCTGAAGAGCGCCGAGGGCGTCACCGCCTGGAGCCCCCGAGCCTTCAGCCTCACCGTCATCCTCGGGACGATCGCCTGGACGATCGGCGAGGCCAGGGCGTTCATGAAGCTGCGTATCCTCTACGTGGACCCGGAACCGTCGGGTGCGGCCGGGAAACGGGCAGAGGACGAGCGGGTATGAAACCGCTCCCGGACCGCGTCGCTCGCCGGCCGGGCCTCGAAGGCGTCGAGATGGCCCGCTGGTCACCTGATATGACTAGTCACAGCCGCGACTGCTATTGTCGCGTGCACTATACGAACGTCGGAGGGCAGGGCTGCGCAGGTCGAGGACCGCGCGCTCGTCGCCTCCACCCCACCTGTCAAGTCTCTCTTTCCCGCCTGCCTCCGCCCGGGGGCGCGCGTGCGGAAGAGACCCCGATCCACCGTGACGAAGGGACCGCCGAGTGAGCGCCGCGCTGCCGCTTCTCGCATCAGAGGAGTTCAAGGCCCCGGGCCTCGGTCTGTTCGATTGGCCGCCCATCCTGGCCTCCGGCCCCGCCTGGTTCAACAAGCCCGCCGCGTTGATGATGCTGGGCTCGCTCCTGGTCATCGTGTTCGCCTTCGCGGCGTTCAGCCGGCCCCAAGTCGTGCCGCGCGGCATGCAGAACGTCGGCGAACTCGCCTACACATTCGTCAGGGAACAGGTCGCCAGGCCGTTCCTCGGCACCAAGGACAGCGACCGGTGGATGCCGTTGCTGTTCACCCTGTTCTTCTTCGTATGGATCATGAACCTGTTCGGGTCCATCATCTTCATCCAGTTCCCCGTGATGTCCATCATCGGATATCCGGCGATCCTGGCGATCATGGTGTGGGTGCTCACCCAGTACCTCGGCGTCAAGCGCCAGGGGCCGGTCGGCCTGTTCAAGAACGTCATGTTCCCGCCCGGCCTGCCCAAGTGGGTCTACGTGCTGGTCGCGCCGATCGAGTTCCTGTCCCACTTCTTCCTGCGCCACATCACCCACGCCGTGCGACTCTTCGCCACGATGATGGCCGGACACCTGATCGTGGCGCTGTTCTCCGACGTCGGCTGGCACTTCCTGTTCGCGACGCTCACGCCGCTCGGAGCACCGCTGGGCCTGATCGGCGTCATCATGACGATCCTGCTGACGGCGTTCGAGCTGTTCATCCAGGCCCTGCAGGCCTACGTCTTCGCACTGCTGACCGCCATGTTCATCGGCGGCGCGCTGCACCCCGAGCACTAGACCTGTCCTTCACCCTCCCAAGACGGAACCGCCGGTGGAAGACCCACCGGTCGATAAGAAAAGGAAACACGAGCATGAGTGGCGTTCTCGCTCAGGTGACCGGCGACCTCGGTTCGATCGGCTACGGTCTCGCGGCGATCGGCCCCGGTGTCGGCATCGGCATCATCTTCGGCCAGGGTGTGCAGGCCATCGCCCGCCAGCCCGAGGCCTACGGTCTCATCCGCCAGAACATGATCCTGGGCTTCGTCTTCGCCGAAGCGCTGGCGCTGATCGGTGTCGCGCTGGCCTTCGCGTTCCAGGGCTGATCGTCGATAGCCCTCTGACCGGAAGGCACTATTCATGAAACTGCTAGCGGCAGAGGAAGCGGGCGCCAGCATCATCCTGCCCACCGTGGCTGAGATGGTCATCGGCGGCTTCGCCTTCCTGGTCGTCCTGTTCGTCGTCGGCAGAATTCTCGTCCCCCGGATCCAGAAGACGCTGGCCGAGCGGACCGACCTCATCGAGGGCGGCATCAAGCGGGCGGAAGCGGCCCAGGCCGAGGCGCAGGCGCTGCAGCAGCAGTACCGCGACCAGCTGGCCGAGGCCCGGCAGGAGGCGGCCCGGCTCCGCGAGGAGGCTCGCGAGCAGGCCGCCCAGATCAAGGCCGAGCTCCGCGAGGAGGCGCAGGCCGAGGCCCGCCGCCTCATCGAGGCCGCGCACGCCCAGATCGAGGCCGACCGTCAGCAGGCGTTCGCCCAGCTGCGCGCCGAGATCGGCCGCCTGTCCATCGACCTGGCCGGCCGCATCGTCGGCGAGTCCCTCGAGGACGAGGCCCGGCAGCGCCGCACCGTCGACCGTTTCCTTGACGAGCTCGAGAGCTCAAGCGCGCAGGCGGTGCGCTAATGCGAGGCCTGAGCAGAAGCTCGCTGGCAGAGGTCGAGGAGCGCTTCAACGCGGTCGCCGGCAGCGCCGACCTCGGCACGCTCTCCGACGAGCTGTTCGCGATCGCCGATCTGCTCGACCGCGAGCACGGCCTGCGCCGCGCCCTGTCCGACCCGTCACGGCGGGCCGAGGCCAAGGCGGGCACCGTGCGGGCCCTGCTCGCGGGCAAGGTCGGCGAGGCCGCGCTCGCCACCACCGAGGCCGCCGCGTCGGCCCGGTGGTCGCGCGCGGGTGACCTCGCCGACGTCCTCGAGCGGCTCGGCGTCGTCGCCGCCGCCGCGGAGGCCGAGAGCCAGGGCACGATCGACGAGGTGGAGGACGAGCTCTTCCGCTTCGGCCGCGTCGTCGCCGCCAACCCCGGCCTGCGCCGCGCGCTCGCCGCCGGCGACGCCCCCGAGGAGGGCAAGCGCCGGCTGCTGAGCGACCTGCTCAGCGGCAAGGCCGCGACGGCCAGCGTGCGTCTCATCACGCAGGTGGCAACACACCCGCGAGGACGTAGCCTGGAAGCAGGCCTGGAGGAGTTCGGCCAGCTCGTGGCGCAGCAGCGCCAGCGCTTCGTCGCGGTGGTGCGCAGCGCCGTCGAGCTGACCGACCAGCAGAAGGCCCGCCTGGCGACGTGGCTGCGCACCTCCTACGGCCGTGACGTGCACCTGAACGTCGAGGTGGATCCGCGAGTGCTCGGTGGCTTCTCGGTCCGCATCGGCGACGAGATCATCGACACCACCATTGTGGGACGAATCGAAGAAGTCCGCCGCCGGTTGGCCGGCTAGGCGAAGAGGGAGACAGAGTAGAGATGGCGGAGCTTACGATCCGGCCGGACGAGATCCGGGACGCGCTTGAGCGCTTCGTCCAGGCGTACGAACCGGAAGGCGCCGCGCGCGAGGAGATCGGGACCGTCGTCGACTGTGGCGACGGCATCGCCCATGTCTCCGGCCTTCCCTCGGCGATGGCGAACGAGCTGCTGGAGTTCGAGGACGGCACGCGCGGTCTGGCCCTCAACCTCGACACCCGTGAGATCGGTGTCGTCATCCTGGGCGACTTCAGCAGGATCGAGGAGGGCCAGACGGTCCGCCGGACGGGCGAGGTCCTGTCCGTGCCGGTCGGCGACGGCTTCCTCGGCCGCGTGGTCGACCCCCTGGGCAACCCGCTCGACGGCAAGGGCGCCATCGAGAGCGAGAGCGTGCGCGCCCTCGAGCTCCAGGCCCCGTCCGTCGTCCAGCGGCAGCCGGTCAAGCAGCCGCTGCAGACCGGCATCAAGGCGATCGACTCCATGACGCCGATCGGCCGCGGTCAGCGTCAGCTGATCATCGGCGACCGCGGCACCGGCAAGACCGCCGTGGCCGTGGACACCATCCTCAACCAGCGCGAGAACTGGGCGACCGGCGACCCGGAGAAGCAGGTCCGCTGCGTCTACGTCGCCGTCGGCCAGAAGGGCTCGACGATCGCGCAGGTCAAGGCCCGCCTGGAGGAGGCGGGCGCGATGGAGTACACCACCATCGTCGCCTCCCCGGCCTCCGACCCGGCCGGCTTCAAGTACTTGGCCCCCTACACCGGCTCGGCCATCGGCCAGCACTGGATGTACCAGGGCAAGCACGTCCTGATCGTCTTCGACGACCTGACCAAGCAGGCCGACGCCTACCGCGCCGTCTCCCTGCTGCTGCGCCGCCCGCCGGGCCGCGAGGCCTTCCCGGGCGACGTGTTCTACCTCCACTCCCGTCTGCTGGAGCGCTGCGCCAAGCTCTCCGCCGACATGGGCGGCGGCTCGATGACCGGTCTGCCGATCATCGAGACGAAGGGCAACGACGTCTCGGCGTTCATCCCGACCAACGTCATCTCCATCACCGACGGCCAGTGCTTCCTGGAGACCGACCTGTTCAACGCCGGCGTCCGCCCGGCGATCAACGTCGGTATCTCGGTCTCCCGAGTCGGTGGCTCGGCGCAGATCAAGGCGATGCGCAAGGTCGCGGGCACGCTGAAGCTGTCGCTGTCGCAGTTCCGCGACCTGGAGGCGTTCGCCGCGTTCGCCTCCGACCTCGACGCCGCCTCCCGCGCCCAGCTGGAGCGTGGTCAGCGGCTCGTCGAGCTGCTCAAGCAGCCGCAGTACTCGCCGTTCCCCGTCGAGAAGCAGGTCGTGTCCGTGTGGTGCGGCACCACCGGTGAGCTGGACGACGTCCCGGTCGAGGACATCCGCCGCTTCGAGGGCGAGTTCCTCGACTACCTCCAGAGCGGGAACAAGGGCATCCTCGACGCCATCCGCGAGACCAAGGAGCTGTCGGACGACACGGTGACCGCCCTCAAGGACGCCATCACGGAGTTCAAGAAGGGCTTCACCACCTCCTCCGGCGAGCTGCTGGTCAAGGACGAGCCGGTGGCGCCGCTCGGCGCCGACGAGGTCGGCCAGGAGAAGATCCAGAAGGTCGTCCGCCCGGCGGAGAAGAAGTAGGACATGGGTGCCCAGCTAAGGCTGCTGCGGCGGCGGATCAACTCGGTCAGGTCGACCGCGAAGATCACGCGCGCCCAGGAGCTCATCGCCTCTTCACGGATCGTGAGGGCGCAGCAGCGGATGCAGGCGGCGCTGCCGTACGAGCGCGAGATCACGCGCGCCGTCACGGGCGTCGTCAGCAACGCCGCGAGCGTCGACCATCCGCTGACCGTGGCGAAGGACAACCCCGCCAGGGCGGGCGTCCTCATCGTCACCAGCGACAGTGGGTTCTGCGGCGGCTTCAACGCCAACGTGCTGCGCGAGGCCGAGGCCCTGCGCGGCCTGCTGGAGGGCCGCGGCCTGGCCGTGACGCCGTTCGTCACCGGGCGCAAGGGTGTCACCTGGCACAGCTTCCGCAACCGCGACATGGGCGGCAGCTGGGTCGGCTTCTCCCGTAAGCCGTCCTACGCCGACGCAAAGGAGATCGCCGCGATGCTGATCGAGTCCTTCAAGGACGAGAACGGCATCGACGAGATCCACATCGTCTCGACCGAGTTCGTCTCGATGCTGTCGCAGAACGTGGTGGTCAAGCGGATCCTGCCGCTGGAGGTCGAGGAGACCGAGGCGACCGAGTCCACCACGATCCCGCCGTACTTCGAGTTCGAGCCGACCGCGGGCGACGTGCTGGAGTCGCTGCTGCCGCGCTACGTGGAGTCCCGTATCTTCACGGCGCTGCTGCAGTCCGCGGCCTCGGAGGAGGCCGCGCGGCGGCGCGCCATGAAGTCGGCGACCGACAACGCCAACGAGCTGATGCGGGTGCTGACCCAGCAGATGAACCAGGCTCGCCAGGCCGAGATCACCCAGGAAATCAGCGAGATCGTCGGTGGCGCCAACGCGCTGGCTGACGCCGCAGCCGGGAAAGAGTGAAATGACTGCAGAGGCTGTTGAGACTGTAGAGAGCGCCGCGGGTGGCACCGGCCGAGTGGCCCGCGTCACCGGCGCCGTGGTCGACGTGGAGTTCCCCGTCGACGCGATGCCCGACATCTATAACGCGCTCAACGTCGAGGTGACCCTCGGCGGTGAGACCAAGACCCTGACCCTCGAGGTGGCCCAGCACCTGGGCGACAACCTCGTCCGGGCCATCTCCATGCAGCCCACCGACGGCCTGGTCCGCGGCCAGGCGGTCACCGACTCGGGCGCGCCGATCTCGGTGCCG
Organism: Nonomuraea rhodomycinica; assembly: GCF_013363995.1. Classification (GTDB taxonomy): domain Bacteria; phylum Actinomycetota; class Actinomycetes; order Streptosporangiales; family Streptosporangiaceae; genus Nonomuraea; species Nonomuraea rhodomycinica. Next base: position 979,172 of record NZ_JABWGO010000002.1, read on the forward strand.
GTCGGCGACGTCGTCAAGGGCCACGTGTGGAACGCGCTGGGCGAGACGCTCGACGTGCCCACCTCCTCGCTCAAGATCACCGAGCGCTGGGGCATCCACCGTCCGTCGCCGGCCTTCGACCAGCTCGAGTCCCGCACCGAGCTGCTCGTCACCGGCATCAAGGTCATCGACCTGCTCACCCCGTACGTGCAGGGTGGGAAGATCGGTCTGTTCGGCGGCGCCGGCGTCGGCAAGACCGTTCTGATCCAGGAGATGATCCGCCGCGTCGCCCGCAACTTCGGTGGCACCTCGTGCTTCGCCGGCGTGGGTGAGCGCACCCGTGAGGGCAACGACCTCTGGCTGGAGATGGAGGAGGCCGACGTCCTCAAGGACACCGCGCTGGTGTTCGGTCAGATGGACGAGCCGCCGGGCACCCGTCTGCGGGTCGCCCTGTCGGCCCTGACGATGGCCGAGTACTTCCGCGACGTCCAGAAGCAGGACGTGCTGCTCTTCATCGACAACATCTTCCGCTTCACGCAGGCCGGTTCCGAGGTCTCCACGCTGCTCGGCCGTATGCCGTCCGCCGTGGGTTACCAGCCGACGCTGGCCGACGAGATGGGTGTCCTCCAGGAGCGCATCACCTCGACGCGCGGTCACTCGATCACCTCCATGCAGGCGATCTACGTGCCCGCCGACGACATCACCGACCCGGCCCCGCACAACGCGTTCGCGCACCTCGACGCGCAGACCGTGCTGTCCCGGCCGATCTCGGAGAAGGGCATCTACCCGGCGGTGGACCCGCTCGACTCCACCTCCCGGATCCTCGACCCGCAGATCGTGGGCGAGGAGCACTACCGGGTGGCCCAGGAGACCAAGCGGATCCTGCAGAAGTTCCGCGAGCTGCAGGACATTATCGCCATCCTCGGCATCGACGAGCTCTCCGAGGAGGACAAGGTCACCGTCCAGCGGGCGCGGCGCATCGAGCGCTTCCTGTCGCACCCGATGTACGCGGCCGAGGCCTTCACCGGCCAGCCGGGCGAGACCGTTCCGCTGGACGAGACCATCGCCTCGTTCAAGGGTCTGTGCGCGGGTGAGTACGACCACCTGCCCGAGCAGGCGTTCTACATGGTCGGCGGCATCGACCAGGCCATCGCCAAGGCGAAGGAACTCGAGCGCTAGTCGCCCCGGCCATGGGGCGGGCCCAGCCCGCCCGGAGATACGGTGGTGGTGCGGCCGAGGCCGTGCCACCACCTGATCGGAAAGGAACCTGCACAAGTGGCCAAGCTACGCGTAGGGGTTGTCTCACCCGAGCGTGAGATCTGGTCGGGCGAGGCCGACATGGTGATTGCCAAGACCGTGGACGGCGAGATCGGTATTATGCCGCAACACGCACCCGTGCTCGGCGTCCTCGTCGAGGGCGGCGTGCTGCGCGTCAAGCGGGAGGGCGAGGGCGAACTCGTCGCGGCCGTCCACGGCGGGTTCATCTCCGTGGCCGACGACGAGGTGTCCGTGCTCGCCGAGGTGGCCGAGCTCGGTTCCGAGGTCGACATCGCGGCCGCCCGGGACGCGCTGGATCGGGCGCAGGCCTCGATCGAGGCCAACCAGGAGGACGCCGACGCGGCGGTCGAGGCCCAGCGTGCCCGGGCCCGGCTGCGCGCCGCGGGCGAAGAGGTCTGAACAACCAAGGCTTAGGGGGCGGCAGTGGTGGCGACGGTATTCATCTGCGTGCTGCTGCTCGCCGCCCTGGTGGCCCTGCGGGGCTTCATGCTGGCCCGCTCGCGGGGCAGCGTCCCCTGTCGGATCCGGGTGGCCGACCACGGCTGGCGCAGCGGTGTAGCCCGCTACGCCGACGGGGAGCTCCACTGGATCCCGCTCATAGGTCTGCGACTGAGGCCGCGCCACGCGATCGCGAGGCGCGGCCTCGTCGTTTCCTCCCGTCGCGAGCTGGACAACGGCCTGTACGCGATCGACTGCGGCGGCTCGGCGGGGGACATCTCGCTGGCGATGAGCGCCGACGCCCTGACCGGGTTCCTCGCGTGGCTGGAGTCCGCTCCGCCGAGCGCGTATCTCGACGTGGCGTGAGCCGCCTCCACGGCGCCTAGCGAGTCGCGCCGGGCTTCCAGAGGATCTCCTCGCCCGCGTGCGCGACCCGGCACAGGATGAACAGCAGGTCCGACAGGCGGTTCAGGTAGGCGGCCGTCAGCGGGTTCATGTCGTCGTGGGCCTCCAGCGCCGCCCACGTGGTGCGCTCGGCGCGGCGCACCGTGACCCGGGCCACGTGCAGCGCCGCCGTCGCCGGGTCGCCGCCGGGCAGGATGAAGCTGCGCAGCGGCTTGAGGTCGGCGTTGAAGCGGTCGCAGAGCGCCTCCAGCCGGTCGACGTACGCCTGCTCGACCCGCAGCGGCGGGAACGCGGGCTCGGCCACGACCGGCGTCGCCAGGTCGGCCCCCACGTCGAACAGCTCGTTCTGCACCCGCGCCAGGACCTCCGCCAGCTCGGCGGGGAGCGTGCCGTGCGAGAGCGCCACCCCGAGATGGGCGTTGGCCTCCTCGACGTCGGCGTAGGCGGCCAGCCGCGCGTCGGTCTTGGGTACGCGGCTCATGTCGTTGAGCGCCGTGGTGCCGTCGTCGCCGGTGCGGGTGTAGATGCGGGAGAGGACGACCGGCTTGTCCTTGTCCGAGCGCGTCATGGGCTCAGCGTAATGACAAATGTCATCGGGAAGGGACGCGGGGCGCATACCGGAGCCATGATTTCTCCGACTACCAGGGCGAATGCCGCAGAGGCCACCATTGCCTCATGACGAAGGAGAGGACCTGATGCTCGAGATCAGCGAGCTGCGCAAGCGCTTCGCGGGCGGCCCCGGCGCGCCGGAGGGCAAGCTCGCCCTGGATGGGATCGGCTTCGCCGTGCGGCCGGGCGAGATGTTCGGGTTCGTCGGCGCGAACGGCGCCGGCAAGACGACGACGATGCGGATCGTCATGGGCGTGCTCCAGGCCGACTCCGGCTCGGTGAGCTGGCAGGGCCGGCCGCTGACGTACGAGGGGCGGCGCCGGTTCGGCTACATGCCGGAGGAGCGCGGCCTGTACCAGAAGATGCGCGTGGCCGAGCAGATCGAGTACTTCGGCCGCCTGCACGGCCTGAGCGGGGCGCGGGCCGCGCAGGCCACCTCGGAGCTGATCGAGCGGCTGGGCCTGGGCGAGCGGCGCGGTGACGCCGTGGAGGGCCTGTCGCTGGGCAACCAGCAGCGCGTGCAGCTCGCGGTGGCGCTCGTGCACGATCCCGAGGTGCTCATCCTGGACGAGCCGTTCTCCGGGCTCGACCCGCTGGCCGTGGACACGCTGGCCACGGCGCTGCAGGAGCGCTGCCGGGGCGGCGTCCCGGTGATCTTCTCCAGCCACCAGCTCGACCTCGTCGAGCGGCTGTGCGACTCGGTCGGCATCGTCTCCTCCGGGCGGATGGTGGCCAGCGGCACGGTGGCCGGCCTGCGGGCCGCGGAGGGCGGCACGCTGCGCGTCGTGGTGCGGGACCCGTCTCCCGGCTGGGCGGACGGCCTGCCCGGCGAGCTGACCGCCGAGGACGGCCGGCAGGTCCTGCTCGTGGACGCGGCCGGCGACGACCAGGAGATCCTGCGCCGGGCCATGAAGGCCGGGCACGTCGAGCACTTCGGGGTCGAGCAGCCGACCCTCACCGAGATCTTCAAGGAGGCCGTGGCATGAACGCGCTGGCACTGGTGGCCCGCCGGGAGATCAGCACCCGGATCAGGACCAAGGCGTTCATCGTCAGCCTGCTGGTGACTGCCCTGCTGGTGGGCGCCGCGGCGTTCGCGCCGAAACTGATGGGCGGCCCCGACTCGTACACGCTGGGCACCGTGAACTCCCAGCGGCTGCCGCTGGAGGCGGCGGCGCCCGAGACGGAGTTCACCTGGAAGGCGTTCCCGGACGAGGGGACGGCCAGGAAGGCGCTGCTGGACGGCGACGTGGACGCGGTGCTCGTCGGCGGCGCCAAGGTGCTCACCGACGGCGAGATCGACCAGGAGCTCGGCGTGCTCCTGCAGAGCACGAACCGTGAGATCAAGCTGGGCGCCTCCGGCGTGCGGATCGAGCCGCTGCGCGTGGAGTCGGTCGGCGCCGACACCCGCTACCAGGCGGCCCGCACGGGCATCGCCGTGGTGCTGGTGCTCGTGCTGTTCATGCTGCTCATCAGCCAGGCGACGATGGTCGGGATGGGCGTGGTGGAGGAGAAGGGGAGCCGGATCGTGGAGATCCTGCTCACCTCGATCCGCCCCTGGCAGCTCCTCGGCGGCAAGATCCTCGGCCTGGGCGCGCTCGGGCTGGTCAACCTGGTGGCGATCCTGGCGGTGGGCGTCGCGGCGTCCGCCGGTTCGGGGGTGGCGACCGACTTCCCGCCGGGGATGCCGGGCATCGTGGCCGGGGTGGTCGTCTGGTTCGTCCTCGGCTACGCGTTCTTCGCGACGCTCGCGGCGGCGCTCGCCTCGCTGGTCTCCCGCCAGGAGGAGGTCGGCAACGTGATGTCGCCGCTGACCATGCTCATCATGATCACCTATTTCGTCGCCTTCTACGCGACCTCCGAGCCGACCGGCACGCTGGCCACCGTGATGTCGATGATCCCGCCGTTCTCCTCGATGGTCATGCCGGTGCGCATGGCCGCCGCGGAGGTGCCGCTGTGGCAGGTCGGGCTGGCGTTCGCGCTCATGGCGGCGGCCGTGGTGGCCGTGCTCTCGCTCGGGGCGAAGGTCTACGAGCGGGCCGTCCTGCGCACCGGGGCGCGGGTGCGGCTCGGTGACGTGCTGCGCGCGAAGTAGCGGGACGCGGGTGGGGGAGATCGCGCGGGCGCGCCGCCTGTGCTGGTGGATGCTGACCTCGTTCCTCGGGTTGCTGTGGGGCGGGATGGCGCTGAGCGCCCTGGCCGAGGCCGGCCGGGGCGCTCTGCCGTGGCAGCTGCAGGCCGTGCCCGTGGCCGCCGCCGCCGGGTTCACGGCGCTCTACCCGCGCCTGGTGAACGCGGTGATCGAGTCGAGGTACCCCGTGCGGCAGTTCGTGACGACCGGGGTCCTGGCCGTGGTGGTGGCGGCGACGGGCGGGGCGCAGCCGTTCGGGGCGGGGCTCGCGCTGGTGGTCTGGCTGGCCGTCGCCGCCGTCGGCGTCCCGCGCCGGCGGGCGTTCGCGCTGGGGGCGGGCACGACGCTGCTGGGCGTCGCGTTGAGCGTCGCCGCCGCGATGAGCGGGTGGTGGCACCTGATGGACGTGCCGGACGCTCGGGGGCCCGTGTGGCTGGCCGCGGTGACCGCCGGGAACGCCATCATGTACGTGCTGATGTGCCTGGCCACGGTCGTGTCGAACCGGCTCTGGATGTGGATCTACCGGCTGGCCGTGCGCGCCCACGAGGGCAGGGAGGCGCACGCCCGGCTGGCCGTCGCGGAGGAGCGGCTGCGCTTCGCCCGCGACCTGCACGACCTCGTGGGGCACCGGCTGTCGGCCATCGCCGTGAAGACCGCGCTGGCCGTGCGGTTGTCGGAGGGCGACCCGCGGGCCGCCCGGGACGAGATGACCTCGGTGAACGGGCTGACCCGGACGGCCCTGCGCGAGCTGCGGGAGGCCGTGCGCGGCTACCGGCGGCTCGACCTCGGGGCCGAGCTGGCCAGCGTGCGCGGCGTGCTGGAGGCGGCCGGCGTCCGGTGCGAGCTGCGCCTGCCGTACCGGGAGATGCCGGAGGAGGTGGCGCCGGTGTTCGCCTACGCCGTGCGCGAGGCCGTCACGAACGTGCTCAAGCACAGCGCGGCCACGTTCTGCGCGATCACCCTGAGCTTCACCGCCGAGCGGGCCGAGCTGGAGGTGCGCAACGACGGCGCGCCGGCCCGCGACCCGGCCGGTGAGCGGGGCGGCGACACGGGCAACGGCCTGGACGGGATGCGGGAGCGGATGGCCGCCGTCGGGGGCGACGTCACCGTCCGTCATGGGACAGACGGGCAGTTCCTCGTCAAAGCGGTCGTGTCACTGCCGATTCCTGGGTAGGGGGAAGAGATCGGAGGGAGTTTTCGGCCCTCCCGTACGCCCTGCCACAGGGTACGAAGGCACCGCGTGCGGTCGCGTGGTGTGAATGAGGAGGTGGCATGCGAGTCCGGGGCAATCCGAAAGCCCAGGTGGTGCAGATCGGCGCCCGGCTCGACGCCGGAACGTCGGCCGGGATCCGCTCCCGGCTGCACGACGCGGTGGACTCCGGCGAAGGGGATCTGATCCTCGACCTGTCCGAGCTGGAGATGATCGACGCCACCGGTCTGGGCGTTCTCGTGGGCACGCATCGGCGCGCGTCCGCTGGGCAGCGCCGCCTCGTCCTCCGGGGGGTGCCGCCGCGGATCATGCGCATTCTCGCGGTGACCCGGCTGAATCGGGTCCTGCGTGTCGAGGCGCAGGAGGCCGCGGTGGCCTGACGGGGCAGCGGCGGGTGGGGGACCCGCCGCGTGCCGCGACATATCGGAGCGGGCGACGATCAGCCGTCGCCCGCTCTCTTCATGTCCGGAATCCGTGTGCGCTTCCGCCGAAAAAGAACAACCAAAAAGGCGATTAGTGGGGGTTTTTATCCCGGTGTCGCATCGCCGGGTAAGCACGATCCGTGATCGGCGTGCTTACCAGCCGGTGAGGGCCCGGCGGAAGATGTGCGCGGCCACATCGACGAGTTCGTCGACGTCCGGCGACGGACTGCCGAGGATCCATTCGATGAGCAACTCTTGTAGCGCTCCAATTGCGCCGAGCGCCACGAGCCGCCGATTCACCGGTCCGGCCACCGGGAAATCGGCCGCCGCCTCCTCGATCAGCCGGGCGAACGCGTCCACCGCGCGCTGCCGGGAGGCCGTCAGCACATCCCCCGACCTGCGCACTTCGAGATGCATGATGCGGGCCCGCCGCCAGTCGGCCGTGGCGAATTCGATATACGCGCGGATCCCCGCCTCGACCTTGCCCTCCAGGCTGTGCGGGGCCTCCTGCAGGGCCTTGGCGACGTGCGCGAGGCTTTCCTCGACGCACCTCTCGTGCAGGGCCTGAAGCAGCTCCTCGCGTCCTCCGAAACATTCGTAGAACGCGCGGTTGGAGATCCGTGCCTCCGAGCACAGCCTTTCGATGGTCGTCGCCGCGAAACCCGGCTTCGCGTATAGCGTGTAGGCGGCCGTCATCAGCCGCTCGCGTCTGTCCGCCAGCCTTTGCTCGGCTGACATTCCCCGGTAAGACCGGTTCACATTCCACCCGTCCAACATGATCGTGGCCCCCAGAGCACACAATTATGGACGGATGATCCGCTTTGGGAAAGGGCGCGAAGATTACCTCTTACGTCGGCCGTGCAAGAACGTGACAATCCTGATCAGCCGCTCAAGCTCGTCCGGCCTGCGCGTGAACGAGGTGAGGTTCATGCCGGGCAGCGGGAATCGCTGCCGCGCGACGGCCTTCGGCCGGGCGAACTCCCGCAGCCCGTCAGCGCCGTGGATGCGGCCGAAGCCGGAGTCGCCGACCCCGCCGAACGGCAGCGCGGGCACCCCGGCGAACGAGATCACCGAGTTGATCGCGGTCATGCCGCTGCGCATGAGCCGGGCCAGCTCCCTGGCCCGGCGCGTGTTGCGCGAGAACACCGTGCCGGCCAGGCCGTAGGCGGAGGCGTTGGCCAGTTCCAGCGCCTCCCGGGCGTCGCGGGTGCGCCGTACGGTGATGGTCGGCCCGAACGTCTCCTCGCGCACCGCGGGGGAGTCCTCGGGCACGTCCTCGACGATCACCGGGTCCACGTACGGCGCCCGGACCGACGAGGGGCCGCCGGTGACGGCGCGACCCGACTTGACGGCGTCGTCGATGTGCCGCCTGATGATGTCGAGCTGCCCCGGCATGGTGATCGGCCCGTAGTCCCGCCCGGCCTTGACCGAGGCCACCCGCTCGGACAGCTCCCGCATGAACGGTTCGTAGACCGCGTCGACCACGTACACCCGCTCCACGCCCACGCAGGTCTGCCCGGCGTTGGACAGCGCGCCCCACAGGCAGGCGTCGGCGGCGGCCCGCACGTCCGCGTCGGCGTCCACGATGAAGGCGTCCTTGCCGCCGCACTCGGCCACGATCGGCGTGAGGTTCTCCGCGCAGGCCGCCATCACCCGCTTGGCCGTGGCCGTCGAGCCGGTGAAGGCGATCTTCTTGATCCGCGGGTCGGCGGCGAGGGCCGCGCCCGTCTCGCCCAGCCCGGTCACGGCCTGGAGCACCGGCCGCTCGGGCACCGACTCCGCGAACAGCTCGGCCAGCCGCACGCCGACGCCGGGGGTCAGCTCGGACGGCTTGAAGACGACGGCGTTGCCCGCGGCCAGCGCGTACGCGATCGAGCCCATCGGCGTGAACACCGGGTAGTTCCACGGGCCGATCACGCCGACGACGCCGAGCGGCAGGTATTCGAGGGTGGCCTCCAGGTTGACGCCGATCATGCCGGTGCGGACCCGGCGGCGGCGCAGCACCTTGTCGGCGTTGCGCGCGGCCCAGTCGAGATGCGTGATCGTCAGCACCAGCTCCAGGGCGGCGTCGCCGACCGGCTTGCCCGTCTCCTCGTGGACGAGCTCGGCCAGCTCGCGCAGCCGCCCGGCCAGCACGGCCTTGTAGTCGAGCAGCCGCCGCCGGCGCCCGGCCGGGCCGAGCGCGGCCCACCACGCGGCCGCCTCCTCCGCCCGGCCCACCGCCTCGCGGACCGCCGTGGCGTCCTGCTTCGGATGGGTGCCGACGACCGCGCCGGTGGCCGGGTTCAGGGAGTCGAACGTCAGCGTCGCCATGGCGTCACGATAGACCGGTAAGCCGCCGCTTACCACGACGGGCGGGCCCTCAGAAGAGGGTGGGGTTCTCCGGCTCGATGCCGCGCAGCGCGTCGTAGTCGAGGGTGACGCAGTCGATGCCCCGGTCGGCGGCCAGCACTCGGGCCTGCGGCTTGATCTCCTGGGCGGCGAACACGCCGCGCACCGGGGCCAGCAGCGGGTCACGGTTGAGCAGCTCCAGGTAGCGGGTGAGCTGCTCGACGCCGTCGATCTCGCCGCGCCGCTTGATCTCGACCGCGACGGTCGCGCCGCCCGCGTCGCGGCACAGGATGTCGACCGGGCCGATCGCCGTCATGTACTCGCGGCGGATGAGGGAGTAGCCGTCGCCCAGCGTCGTGATGTGCTCGGCCAGCAGTTCCTGCAGGTGCGCCTCGACGCCGTCCTTGATCAGGCCCGGGTCGACGCCCAGCTCGTGGCTGGAGTCGTGGAGGATCTCCTCCATGGTCAGGACCAGCTTCTCGCCGGTCTTGCCGTGGGTGACGGTCCAGGTGCCGCCGTCCTCCTTGAGCTTGCACGGCGGGTTCATCCAGTTGAGGGGCTTGAAGGCGCGGTCGTCGGCATGGATGGAGACGCTCCCGTCCGCCTTGATGAGGACGAGCCTGGGGGCCATCGGCAGGTGCGCCGTGAGCCGTCCGATGTAATCCACGCTGCATCGCGCGATGACCAACCGCATGACGGTCCACCTTATCGGCTCTGGAAAACTGGACGCATGGCGTTCGACAGTGTGGGAGCCGAGGTCCTCCCCGGAGCGGCGGCCGGGACGAGATGAGCCCGCGCCGCGCCCGCCGCAGGGAGCCCCCGCCCCGCCCTGCCGGCTTCCCCCGGGGCATGGACCGTGTCGAGGAGTGGCCCGACGGCGAGTGGAAGGTGCGCGCCCTCACGGGCTCCTCCTCCGCCAAGAGCTACCGCTGCCCGGGCTGCGACCAGGAGATCTCCGGCGGCAAGCCGCACGTGGTGACCTGGCCGAACTGGCCCGGCGGCGACGAGGAGCGGCGCCACTGGCACACGGCGTGCTGGCGCAAGCGGCTCGATCGCGGTCCGGGCCGCAGCCGTTACTGAATGCCCCCGACCCCCTCAACCTCCGTACTCACGAACACTCGAAGGGACCAAGGTGGAGATTCGCGCGGGCACCGAGCTGCCGGCCCGGCGGGAGCCGATCGAGCTGCACACCGGCGACGGCCTGACCCTGGTGGGGGAGCTGGCCCAGCCCCTCGACCGCCCTCCGGTGGCCACGCTGGTCACGCTGCACCCGCTGCCCACCCACGGCGGCTTCATGGACAGCCATGTCTACAAGAAGGCCGCCAACCGGCTGCCGGCGCTGGCGAGCCTGGCGGTGCTGCGGTTCAACACGCGCGGCACGTCGTCGGAGCGCGGCACGTCGCAGGGGGCCTTCGACGGCGGGGAGGGCGAGCGCTTCGACGTGGCCGCCGCCCTGGAGTACGCCGAGTACCACGACCTGCCCCGGGTGTGGGTGATCGGCTGGTCGTTCGGCACGGAGCTGGCGCTGAAGTGGGCGCACGACCCGCTCGTGGAGGGCGCGATCCTGCTGTCGCCGCCGCTGCACCGGGCCACGGACGACGACCTCGACGCGTGGGCGCGCTTCGGCCGGCCGCTGACCGTGCTGGTGCCGGAGTTCGACGACTACCTGCGGCCGGAGGAGGCGCGGGAGCGGTTCGCGCGGGTGCCGCAGGCCGAGGTCATCGGCGTGGAGGGGGCCAAGCACCTGTGGGTGGGCGAGCCGTACGTCCGCATCGTGCTGGACGAGATCGTCAAGCGGGTCAACCCGGCCGCGTACCCGCTGCCGACCCATCTCTGATCGCACCCCCGCGCCGAGGCTCTGGCAATTTTCTTCACTTCGAACTTCGTTCTGATGAAATCTGTCAGGAGATCTAGACGGGACGCCCGTCCTGAATGAGAATCCGATCGGCAACTGAAGATCGTGGAGGCGTCGCGCGGGCCTGACCCGCGAGGCGTCCCGCCTCGGCACGCACTTGCGAGGGCGGATGCGCGTTGGTCGTGGGCTGGTCGTGGTCATGGTGGCAGGGGCGGTCGCGGCGGCGCCTCTGGACGAACCCGCCGCGGCGGCCGGCGTCCGACAACAACCGGCCCGCGCCGCCGACGACGCCCTCCGCGAACCGTCCCGCGGCGCCGCCTCGCGCGAATCGGGCGGACCCGGCGCCGACCGGGCCGGGAACGCCGCTCCCGCCGAGAACGCCGCTCTGGCGCTCGCCCGCCGCGACGGCAGGCAGGTCGAGGTCGAGGCGCTGCGCACCGAGACCCGCCAGGTCTGGGCCAGGCCCGACGGCACGCTGACCCTGGAGCAGTACGCCCGGCCGGTGCGCGTGCGCAAGGCCGGAGCCTGGGTCCCCGTGGACACCACGCTGCGCCTGCGCCCCGACGGCCAGGTCGAGCCGGTCGCCACGGCGGCCGGGCTCACGTTCTCCGGCGGCGGCGCCGGCCCGCTGGCCCGCCTGTCGCGCGGCGCCAAGTCCCTGGAGCTCGGCTGGACGGGCCCGCTGCCCAAGCCGTCCCTGAACGGCGACACCGCCACCTACGCCGAGGTCATGCCGGGCGTGGACCTCCAGGTCACCGCCGACGTGGACGGCTTCTCGCACGTCCTCGTGGTCAAGTCGCGCCAGGCGGCGGCGGGCCTGACCGAGCTGACGTACCCGCTCGCCGCCGAAGGTCTGTCGGTCAAGGCCGACAAGGCGGGCAACCTGGAGGCCCGCGACAGCGCCGGCGGCACGCTGTTCATCGCGCCCACGCCGACGATGTGGGACTCCGAGGGCATCACCAGCCCGCAGGCGCTCAAGGAAGGCCGCTCGCCGGAGGCCAGGCAGGCCACGATGGGCGTGGAGCTGGCGGGCCGGCAGCTCCGGCTGAAGCCGGACAGGAAGATGCTGGCCGACCCGAAGACCCGCTTCCCCGTCTACCTGGACCCGTACTTCTCGGCCGCGCGCGGCGCGTGGACGGCGGTCTGGAGCAACTGGCCCAACTCCAACTACCTCAACTCCAGCGACGTCGCCCGGGTGGGCCACGTCGAGTCGCAGAAGAACCGCTCGTTCTTCCAGATGAACACCGGCTCGACCATCCACGGCAAGCAGATCATCAAGGCGACGCTGCGCACGTACGAGACGTGGTCGTACTCGTGCAGCGCGCGCAAGGTGGAGGCCTGGGGGACGGGCGCGATCAGCAAGAGCACCACCTGGAACAACCAGCCGTCGTGGACCCGGCTGCTGGCCACGGTGAACGTGGCCAAGGGCTGGGGCGCGTCCTGCCTGCCCGGCGGCGTGGAGTTCGACGTCACGTCCTGGGCCGCCGACGCCGCCGCCAAGAAGTGGAGCACCATGACCGTCGGGCTCCGGGCGACCAGCGAGACCGACGTGTACGCGTGGAAGAAGTTCAAGAACAACCCCGTCGCCGTCATCGAGTACAACTCGATCCCGTCCGACCCCGTGGCCGCCGACGTGTGGTCCGACCCGGGAGGCGCCTGCGTCTCCGGTGAGGGGCGGCCGATCATCAGCACCGCCACGCCGAAGCTGTGGGCCAAGCTGAAGGACGCCGACAACTCGGTCAAGGGCCGCTTCGAGTGGTACAACGCCGCCGGGACGAAGACCGGCGAGTACGTCACCGCCACCGGCTCGTCCGGCAGCGCCTACTACGCGACGATCCCGGCGGCCCTGTACGCCGACGGCGCGCTCATCCGCTGGCGCGTCCGCGCGGAGGACGGCAAGGCGAACAGCGCCTGGAGCCCCTGGTGCGAGGCCACCGTGGACGCCACCGCCCCCGGCAGGGAGCCGGTCGTGACCTCGCCCCAGTACGCCGAGAACGGCTGGAGCGACGGGCTCGGCCTGGCGGGCACGTTCACCTTCGACCCCAACGGCGTCACCGATGTCGCCGCCTACGTCTACGGGCTCGACACCACGCCCAAGACGGAGGTCGCCCCCGGCGCGGACGGCAGGGCCACGATCGCGCTCACTCCGCGCCACGACGGCCCCAACGTCCTGGCGGTACGCAGCAAGGACCGCGCCGGCCAGCTCGGCCCGATCCGCACGTACGTCTTCAACGTCAACGCGGGCAAGGCTCCGAGCGGCCACTGGACGCTGGACGAGGGCCAGGGCACCGTGGCCGCCGACGCCGCGAACGCCCACCCCGCGACGCTGAACGGCGCCACGTGGACCAGCGGCAAGACCGGCAGCGGACTGCGCCTGGCCAACGCGTACGCGCAGACCTCCGGCCCCGTCGCCGACACGAGCCGCAACTTCACCGTCACCGCCTGGGCCCGGCTGACGGGCAACGCCGCCACCGCCACCCTCCTCACCCAGGAGGGCGCGCGGACCGGCGGCTTCGCGCTCCAGTACGCGAAGTCCGAGGACCGCTGGGCGCTGGCCCGCGCGGACGCGGACGCCGACGGCGCCCCGGTGGTCCGCGCGCTGTCCGCCGCGGCTCCGAGGCTGAACGAGTGGACCCACCTGGCCGGCGTCTACGACTCCGCGGCGGGTCAGCTCTCGCTCTACGTCAACGGCAGGCTGGAGTCCACCGTCGCCTTCACCCAGCCGTGGAACGCCACGGGGCCGTTCACCGTCGGCCGCGGCAAGGTCAACGGCGCCGCCGCCGAGTTCTGGCCGGGCGACGTGGACGACGTCCGCGTCTACGAGCGCGCCATGTTCGGCGAGGAGGTGGCCGACCTGGTCAACAGCGCGGCCACGCTGGTGGGCCACTGGAAGCTGGACGAGGACGCGGGCACCACCGCCGCCGACTCCTCCGGCCGGGGCGCGACGGCGACGCTCGGTGGCGGCGCCACCTGGACCGCGGGCTGGCTGGACGGCGCGCTGGCGCTCGACGGCGTGGGCGGGTACGCCCAGACCGCCGGGCCCGTGGTCAACACCAAGGCCGGGTTCACGGTCGCCGCCTGGACCCAGCTCGACTACCTGCCCACCCGCGACGCCACCACCGTCTCCCAGCCGGGCACCCGGGCCGCCGGGTTCCAGCTCGGCTTCGACAAGGAGCAGGGGCGGTGGGTCATGGGCATGGCGGCCGCCGACACCGACACCGCCGCCCTGGTGCGCACCCGTTCCGACGCGATCGCCGTGCCGCTGGAGTGGACGCACGTGGCCGGCGTCTACGACGCCGCGCGCGGTGAGCTGAGCGTCTACGTCAACGGCCGGCTCGTCGAGAGCACGGTCACCAGCCACGTCAGCGCGTGGAACGCCGTGGGCGCGCTCCAGCTGGGCCGGACCAAGGCCGCCGGCGCCTACACCGGTCACTGGCCCGGGGCCGTGGACGACGTCCGCGTCTACGACGGCCCCCTGAGCGCCGAGCAGATCGCCCAGCTCGCCGCGCAGTGAACCCTCCCGGGGGCCTCGGCCCGGGGCCCCCGGGACCTTCCACGACCACCCAGATCTCACCACAAGCCGCCCAATACCCCCCTACAGATTGGGTGTTTCATGGACACATCGTCCGAGTTAGATCTGTCAGAGTCCTACTGGAATCGTTTTCAGGGCGCGATCCGCGAGTCGGCGTGGCCGCGCCGGCTGGGCGCCGTCCTGGCCGTCGTCGTCCTCGCCCCGCTGGCGCCCGCCCCGCCCGCGAGCGCCGCGCCCCGCTCGGCCCCGTCCGTGCAGAAGGAGACCCCGGTCAAGGGCGGGAAGGTCGCGGTCCTGCCCCCGCTGGCCGACCCCGCCGGGAAACAGGCGTGGAAGGCGCCGCCGGGCGTGACCTGGCCCAAGCCGCAGAAGGCGGAGCTGGGCGGGACCGCCACCCTGGCGGCGGGCTTCCCGGTGAAGCTGGCCCCGCAGAAGGGCGTCAAGGCCGCCGCGGCCGACCCGGTGAGCGTCGAACTGCTGGACAGCAAGCTGCTGGGGCTGGCGATGCGGGTCTCGCCGGGTCAGGGCGTCACCACCCTGTCGGGGAAGAAGACCCGGCTGCAGATCGACTACTCCGGCTTCCGTTACGCCTTCGGCGGCGACTACGGCGCCCGGCTGCGGGTGGTCAAGCTGGAGGAGTGCGCCCTGACCGGTGCGGACGGCTGCGCCGCGCCGCAGCCGGTCAAGAGCGCGAACGACCCGAAGGCGGGCACGGTCACCGCCGAAGTGGAGTCCGCCGGCCTGTACGCGGTCACGGCGGCCGCCTCCGGCCAGTCGGGCGACCACTCCGCCACCTCGCTGGCTCCCTCGGCGGACTGGAGCGTCGGCACCCAGACCGGCGACTTCACCTGGAGCTACGACATGCGCACCCCGCCCGCGCTGGGCGGCGAGGAGCCGGAGATCTCGCTGGGCTACTCCTCGCAGAGCGTGGACGGCCGCACCGCCTCCACCAACAACCAGGCGTCATGGGCGGGTGAGGGCTTCGACCTCAACCCCGGCGGCTACGTCGAGCGCCGCTACAAGTCCTGCATGATCGACGGCAAGAAGACCGGCGACCTGTGCTGGGACCAGGACAACGCCGTCATGTCGCTCGGCAGCTCGTCCGTGGAGCTGGTCAAGGACGCCACGACCAAGCAGTGGCGGCCCAAGCGCGACGACGGCACCCGCATCGAATACCTCACCGGCGCCACCAACGGCGACAACAACGGCGAGTACTGGCGGGTCACCACGCCCGACGGCTCCCAGTACACCTTCGGCCTGAACCGGCTGCCCGGCTGGGTGAGCGGCAAGGCGGAGACGAAGTCGGTGCAGACGGTGCCGGTGTTCGGCAACAACAGCGGCGAGCCCTGCTACAGCAGCACGCCGGCCAACGCCTGGTGCCAGCAGGCCTACCGCTGGAACCTCGACTACGCCGTGGACACGCACGGGAACGCGACCACGTACTGGTACGCGCAGGAGAAGAACTACTACGGCCGCAACGGCAAGCCCGAGCTGGGGACCGTGTACGACCGTGGCGCCTACCTCACCCGCATCGACTACGGCTACCTGCAGAGCGAGCTGTTCACCAAGGCCCCGGCGGCCCGCGTGGTGTTCGAGGTGGCCGAGCGCTGCCTGCCCAGCGGCACGGTCACCTGCGCCCCCGACCAGCTCAAGAAGGAGACCGCCGCTTCCTGGCCGGACGTGCCGTTCGACCAGATCTGCGACGCGGGAGTGAAGTGCGTCGACCGCCTGTCCCCGACGTTCTTCACCCGCAAGCGGCTGACCAAGGTCACCACCCAGGTCCTCAACACCGACACCGCCAAGTGCTCCGGCGCCCAGTACTGCCCGGTCGACTCCTGGGCGCTGACGCACCAGTTCCCCGCCACGGGTGACGGCCTCAGCCCGTCGCTGTGGCTGGCCTCGGTCCAGCAGACCGGCCACGTGGGGGGCACGATCACGGCACCCAGGACCACGTTCGTCGGCGTCCAGCTGCCCAACCGGGTGGACGCCACCGAGGGCCGCGCCCCGCTGGTCAAGTGGCGCGTCCAGGCCGTGAACAACGGGACCGGCGGCGAGTTGCGGATCAACTACGCCCCCGCCGAATGCAAGGCCGGCGAGCTGCCGGCGGCCGACAAGAACACCAAGCTCTGCTTCCCGCAGCGCTGGGCCCCGCTGAACGAGGCCGAGGTCACCGACTGGTTCCACAAGTACGTGGTGTCCCAGATGATCGAGGTGGACCGCATCGCGGCCTCCCCGAACGTGATCACCACCTACGAGTACCTGGACGGCGCCGCCTGGCACTACGCCGACAACATCCTCGTCAAGCCCGAGCACCGCACGTGGTCGGACTTCCGCGGGTTCGGCCGGGTGCGGGTGCGCGAGGGCGACGGGCAGGACGCCAAGCGCACGCTCACCGAGTTCCGCTTCTTCCGCGGCATGCACGGTGACAAGCAGGCCGACGGCTCCAAGCGGAGCGCGCAGGTCGCGGACTCCGAGGGCGTCAAGCTGGACGACCTCGACCAGTACTCCGGCTTCGAACGCGAGGAGATCCTGTACGACGGCGACGGCGGGGCCGTCGTCAGCGCCAGCACCGAGGAGCCGTGGTCGGTGAAGACCGCGGAGTCCACGCAGGGCGGCGTCACCAAGGCCGCGCACGTCGTCGAGGCCAAGTCCATGGTCACCCGTAAGGCGATGCCCGGCGGCACCTGGCGGCGCACCGGTGAGGAGCGCACGTACGACACCAAGGGCCTGCTCACCCAGGTGGAGGAGAAGGGCGACCTGGCCACGCCCGACGACGACCAGTGCACCCGCTACACCTACGCCCGCAACGACACGAGCTGGATGCTCGACTACGCCAGCCGCATCCAGAAGGTCGCGGCGAGCTGCGGCACCGCCGTCTCCACGCTGGCCGCCGACGAGGTGATCTCGGACGAGAAGGTCCAGTACGACAACAAGGCCAACGGCCAGCCCCCGAGCAAGGGCGACGTGACCTCGGTCCAGCAGGTCGTCTCCGGTGACGGCACGACGATCACCGACCGGGCTCACACGTACGACGTCTACGGCCGCGAGACCAGCGAGACCGACCCCGTCGGCACCAAGTCCGTGACCGCCTACACCCCGGCCACCGGCGCCCTCCCGACCGAGGTCTCCGAGACCAACCAGCTCGGCTACGTCGAGCGCACCGTGCTCGAACCGGCCTGGGGCGAGCCGGTCACGCAGATCGACGCGAACAACCGGCGCATCGACATGGACTACGACGCGCTCGGCCGGCTGACCAAGGTCTGGCAGGCCGATCGCAGCAAGGCGGCGAACCAGTCGCCCAGCACCGAGTACTCCTACTCCATGCGGGACGACGGCCCGAGTTACGTCACCACGAAGACCCTGCGCGCCGACGGCGGCTACACCGTCAGCCACGACCTGTACGACGGCCTGATGCGCGAGCGCCAGACCCAGGAGCCCGCGCCGAGGGACGACCAGACGCAGGACCCCGACCTGCGTGACGGCCGCACGATCACCGACACCTTCTACAACTCCCAGGGCGAGGAGTACAAGTCGAACGCCGGCTACTTCGCCACCGGCGCCCCCTCCACCGACCTGCTCGCGGTCGCGGACACCGACGTGCCCAACCAGATCGTGTCGGTCTTCGACGGCGTGGGCGAGGTCAACGCCCAGATCCTCAAGGCGAAGGGCGTGGAGAAGTACCGGGTCACGGTCAAGGAAGAGGGCGACAGGGTCCACATGACGCCGCCGCCGGGCGGCACGGCCACCACCCGCATCGGTGACGCCGAGGACCGCCTGATCGAGCTGCGCCAGTACAAGGGCGCGACCCCGACGGGCGAGTACGAGTCCACCAAGTACACCTATGACGCCGCCGGCCGGCTGTCCACGGTGACCGACTCGGCGGGCAACGTGTGGCGCCACCACTACGACATGCGCGGCCGGGAGATCAAGACCGAGGACCCCGACAAGGGCGTCACGACGATGACGTACAACGACGCGGACGAGGTGGTCACCACCACCGACTCCCGTGGCAAGACGCTGTGGTACGGCTACGACGAGCTGGGGCGCCAGAAGGAGCTGCGTGAGGGCTCCGCGACCGGCCCGCTGCTGGCCGAGTGGAAGTACGACGCCCTGGCCAAGGGCCATCTGAACGCCAGCATCCGGTACACCGGCGGGCAGGTGTACAAGGCGGAGATCAACGCCATCGACGCCGAGTACCGTCCGCTCCGGGAGACGGTGACCGTCCCCGAGCGGGAGGGCAAGCTCGCCGGCTCGTACGTGCTCAACACCCGCTACACGGCGGACGACAAGGTCCAGTCGGTCAGCTTCCCCGGCGTCGGCGGGCTGGCCGAGGAGCAGGTCGTCTACACCTACGACGAGCTCGGCCAGACGACCAAGGTCACCGGCCTGTCGACGTACGTCGGGGCGGCCCGCTACTCCAAGCTGGGCGAGACCCTGCAGTACGAGCTGGGCGCCGCGGGCAAGAAGACCTGGCTCACCTACACCCACGACGAGGCCACCCGCAGGCTGACCAGCATGCGGCTGGACCGGGAGGGCGCGGCCAAGACCGACCTCGACATCAACTACACCTACGACGCGGTCGGCAACATCACCAAGATCGCCGACAAGGCGAGCGGCCAGGACACGCAGTGCTTCACCTACGACCATCTGCGCCGCCTGACCTCGGCCTGGACGGCCACCGACGACTGCGCCGCCGGCGGCCCGCAGTCCGACAAGATCGGCGGTGTGGCCCCGTACGCGGTCAGCTACGCCTACGACTCCACCGGCAACCGGACCAAGGAGACGAAGCACGCCTGGGGCGGCGCCGGTGAGACCGTCCGTGACTACACCTACCCGCAGCCGGGCGGCAAGCAGCCGCACGCCCTGCAGAGCGTCGGGCCGGACCTGTTCGAGTACGACACCGCGGGCAACACCACCAGGCGCAAGGTCGGCAACTCCGACCAGAGCCTGGTCTGGGACGCCGAGGGCAACCTGGAGTCGGTGACGGAGGCCGGCAAGACCACGTCGTTCATCTACGACGCGGACGGCGAGCGGCTGATCCGCAAGACCCCGACCGACGCCACGCTCTACATCGACGACATGGAGCTGCGCTTCGACTACGCCAAGGACGTCGTCGAGCAGACCCGCTACTACACCGTCAACGACGAGCCCATCGCGGTGCGCACGCCGGACGACCAGGTCTACTTCCTGGCCGGCGACCACCAGGGCACCGCGCAGGCCGCGGTGAACGCCTCCAACGGCGAGCTGGCCGTACGGAGGACGACGCCGTTCGGCGAGGACCGGGGCTCGCCACCGCCATGGTGGCCGGGCCAGCGCGGGTTCGTCGGCGGCACGAAGGACGCGACGACCGGGCTCGTCCACCTCGGCGCCCGCGAGTACGATCCCAAGCTCGGCCGGTTCCTGTCGGTGGACCCGGTCATCGACGACGTGGATCCGCAGCAGCTCAACGCCTACGCCTACGCCAACAACAGCCCCGTCACCATGACGGACCCCGACGGGCAGTGGGTCTGGATCGTGGTCGCGGTCGGCGTCCGGTTCGGGGCCCGCTACCTCGCCAAGAAGGCCGCCATGCGCGCCGCGAGGCAGGCGGCGCTGCGTCGTGCCAGGGAGATCGCCAGGAAGAAGGCGCTGGAGGCCGCCAGGAAGAAGGCCAGGGAGGAGGCCAGGAAGCGGGCCTTGGAGGCCGCGAGGAAGCGGGCCAGGGAGGAGGCCAGGAAGCGGGCCGCGGACACGGCCAGGAAGAAGGCCGCGGCGGCGGCCAGGAAGAAGGCAGCGGAAGCCGCCAGGCGGGCCAAGGAGGCCGCGGCCAGGCGCCGGGCCGCGGTGGCGGCCCGCAGGGCGGCGCAGAAGGCGGCCCGGGAGAAGAGGGCGCAGCAGCGGAGGACGGCGGCGAGGGCCCGGTACCACCGTCGCAGCGGCTACGTGCCCAGAGGCATCCAGCACGCGCGCTCGCGCCCGGCGCACCGTCCGACCAGCCACAGGGCGACGCAGCGGCAGTCACCGCCCAAGGCGTCGCGGCAGCCGGCACAGCCACGGCCGAGCCAGGTCTACCGGAACGACGGCACCGTACAGCCGACCCAGTCCTACACGGTCTACGGCAACGGCCGGCTGTATCCGGAGGGGAGGCCGCCGTCGGGCCTCCCGCGCGGCGGCTCCGGCCAGGGTGAGAAGCAGATCTTCAAGCCGGAGAAGATCGAACTGGAGAACAGCACGCGAAGGGGGGCGAGCGTGGAGCTGGGCTTCCGTGGCGGGAAGCTCGCCGACGACTTCGCCGACTTCTTCGACGCCTGGCTTGGCGGTGGTTTCGGCTGATCCACCGCTAGCGCCTGATCGATGACCGGCGCGGGGCCCACGTGGCCCCGCGCCGATGTCATGTCCGGCCATGGGTGCCGCCCTCGCACCGGCGTCGCGCAGTCCGTAGAATCATGTTCGGTTTCTAGCGAGGAGGCACTGTGGACGCGTTTGCTCTCACCGGTAAGAACGCTCTGGTCACGGGGGCGTCGAAGGGAATCGGGCGGGCCATCGCGCTCGCCTACGCCGAGGCGGGGGCCGACGTGGCGCTCGTGTCCCGCTCGGCCGACTCCCTGGGCGAGGTCGCCAAGGAGGTCGAGGCGCGCGGGCGCCGGGCCCTGGTGATCCCGGCCGACCTCACGGACCGCGACGCCGCCGCCGACGCCGTCCGGCAGGCCGTCGAGGGCCTCGGGCACGTCGACATCGTCGTCAACAACGCGGGCGGCTCGAACTTCATGGTGGAGTTCAAGGACCTGCGGCTGTCCGGGTGGGACAAGCTCATGCGGCTCAACCTCGACTCGGCCATGGTCGTGTGCCACGCGATCGCCCCGCACCTGC
This sequence comes from Nonomuraea rhodomycinica, assembly GCF_013363995.1. Taxonomy (GTDB): domain Bacteria; phylum Actinomycetota; class Actinomycetes; order Streptosporangiales; family Streptosporangiaceae; genus Nonomuraea; species Nonomuraea rhodomycinica. The sequence continues at coordinate 1,000,208 of NZ_JABWGO010000002.1, forward strand.
TCGAACGGGGCAGCGGCTCAGTGATCAACATCGCGTCGGTGGCGGCGCTGGGGGCGCCCTTCCTCGCCGGGTACGCGGCGGCGAAGGCCGGCCTGGTGGCGCTCACCAGGACCCTCGCGGTGGAGTGGGCGCAGTCGGGCGTCCGCGTCAACGCCCTGTGCCCCGGCTGGACGGCCACCGAGCTCAACCGCAACCTGTGGGAGGACGAGACGGCGAGCCGCGCCACGGTCGCGGGCGTCCCGATGCGCCGCTGGGGCACGCCGGAGGAGATGGCGCACCCGGCGGTGTTCCTGGCCGGCGACGCGTCGGCGTACGTGACCGGCCAGGTCCTCTTCGTGGACGGCGGCGCCACGGCCATCGGCATGAGCTGACCCCGCGCGATCCCGCCCGCCCGGCGCGGCGGGAAGGCGCAGGCGGAGAGACGGGTGGAGGGTGAGGCGGGGAAAACCGGACGCCTATATCCGGGTATATCGGTATACGACGTGAAGTGATTGTCTCAGGGAACCGGTCTACCGTGTGATCGTGCAGCTCTACACGAGATCAGCGGGAAGCGGCCTGCCGGTCGTACTGCTCCACGCCTTCCCCCTCTCCTCGGCCATGTGGCTGGCGCAACGCGAGGGGCTGGCCGCCACGTGCCGGGTCATCACCCCCGACCTGCGCGGCTTCGGCGGGTCACGGCTGGGCGAGGACGAGCCGTCCGTCGACGTGATGGCCGACGACGTGGCCGCCATGCTCGACCACGAGGGCATCGAGCGCGCGGTGATCGGCGGCCTGTCGATGGGCGGGTACGTGACGATGGCCTTCTGCCGCCGTCACCCCGACCGCGTCCTCGGCGTCATCCTCGCCGACACCAAGGCGGCCCCCGACGCGCAGCAGGCCCGCGACAACCGCGAGCGCATCGCCCGCGCGGTGCTGTCCGGCGACAGCGGCGTGCTCGTCACCGACGTGCTGCCCGGTCTGGTCGGGCAGACCACCAAGGAGCGCCGGGCCATGGTCGTGGGCCGGGTCAAGGGGCTCGTCCAGTCGGCGCCGCCGGGCGCGGTGGCCTGGGCGCAGCGCGCCATGGCGGCCCGCCCCGACTCCGCCGGCACCCTGGCCGCCCTCAAGGTGCCGCTGCTCGTCATCGTGGGCGAGGAGGACCAGCTCGCGCCGCCCGCCGAGGCCGAGGCCATGGCGCGGGCCGTACCGGGGGGACGGCTGGAGGTCATCCCGAAGGCCGGTCACCTGAGCGCGGTCGAGCAGCCGGAGGCCTTCAACGCCGCGGTCGCGGAGTTCCTCAGGACTGAGCTTGGCGAGGCAGCACGATCTCCCGGATGATCAGCGCGATGGCGGCGGCGACCGGGATGGCCAGCAGCGCGCCGACGATCCCGAGCAGCGCGCCGCCGACCAGCGCGGCGATCACCGTCACCGCGGGTGTCACGTCCACCGAGCGCTTCATCACCCTGGGATAGATGAGGTAGTTCTCGATCTGCTGGTACACGACGAAGAACACGGCGCACGCGATGCCCAGGGGCAGCGACTGCAGCAGCGCCACCCCGGTGACCAGCACGGCCCCGATCGTCGCGCCGACGAGCGGGATCAGGTCCGTCAGCGCCACCACCAGCGCCAGCGCCAGCGCGTACCGCACGCCGAGCACCGACAGGAAGATCCACGCCACGACGCCCGCGATGACCGAGATGAGCACGTTGCCGGCGACGTAGCCGCCGATGCCGTCCAGGATCTGCTCCGACAGCGCCGCCGTCCGCTCCCGCCGCGAGGCCGGCACGAGCCGCAGCAGGTACGCCTTGATCGTGTGCAGCGAGCCGAGGAAGTACAGCATGAGCACGAGCAGCGTCACCGTCGTGAACAGCCCGTCGAGCACCACGAGGCCGGCCCCGAGGACACCGCTGGCCAGTGACGGCGCGAGCCTGTCGGTGACGAACCCGGCCAGCTTCGGCAGGATCTGGTAGTCGGCGTCGAGGCTGCGCAGGGTGGGGTGGTTGCTCAGCTCCTTGACGTAGCCGGGCACGGCCGCGACGAACTCGGTCAGCTCCTTGCTGACCGGCGGCACGACGGCCAGCCCGAACAGCACGAAACCCACGATGACGCCGGCGAACACGATCGAGATCGCCCCGCGCCGGGCCAGCCCGGCCCGCTGCAACGCCTCGACCGCCGGGTTCAGCCCCACGGCCAGGAACATCGCCACCACGACCAGGATGATCACGCTGAGGGACGCGACGACCATCTGCGCGATGGCGATCGCCGTCAGCACGCCGAGCCCGCCGACCAGCCCGAACAGGAACGGCCCGCGCCCGAACGGCCGCCCCGGCAGCCCGTGCGCCGCCGTCCCGGCCCGTCCCTGACGAACGCCTCCCGCCGCCGCGTGCGGTGCGCCGTCCCCCGAGGTCGCGTGCGGTGCGGCGTCCCCCGCCGCCGCATGCGGTGCGGCGTCCTCCTCCGGTGTCGCGCCCGGCGGGGCGTCAGAGGGCGGCGGGGCGTCGGGGGCGTCGGGACGAGAGGCGTCGGGATGAGAGGCGTCGGGGGAGTCCTGATGAGGGGTGTCGCGGGTGACGTCGGCGGACAAGCGGGGCTCCTGGAGATCGGGGGCGGACCAGGCGCCGGCGCCGCGAAGGGGGCCCGGCAACAGAAAGAGAGCCTAGCGACCCCATGGTCGCCAGGCTCTCCGTGCCGTCAGTCAACCCGCGTGCGAGCGATCGGTTACTCCTGCCACCACTCCGCGTCGTCCTCGGACTTGGTCTCCGGCTTGGCGGCCGGGGCCGGGGTCAGCGGCTTCTCGGCGGCCGGCGCCGGGATCGCCGGCTTCGGCGGGGCGGCCGTGACCGCGGGCTCGGGGTCCATGCCCGGCAGGGCGGCGCCGCCCAGCAGCTGGCGCAGCTGAGCCAGGTGGCTGGTGATGCTGTCGCGCTGGCGGGTGAGCTCGTCGACCTGGCGCTGCATGGCGGTGCGGGTGCGCTCGGCCTCGGTCTTCGCCTCGGTGACGATGGTCTCGGCGCTCGCCTTGGCCTCGGCCACGATCTGGTCGGCGTTCTTGCGCGAGTTGGCGACGAGCTGCTTGGCGTGCAGGTCGGCCTCGCGGCGGGTCTGCTCGGCCTGCTGGGTGGCCTTGGTGGCGCGCGACTCGGCCGTCGCGGCGCGCTGCTCGGCCTCGGCGACCAGCTTCTGCGTCGCGGCCTGCGCGGTGGCGTGGCGCTCCGCCTCCTGGCGCTCCGCCTCCTCGCGCCGGGACGCCAGCTGGATCTCGAACTCCGCCTCGTCCTGGGCCCGCTTGGCCTCGGACTCCTCCAGGACCCGCTGCGCCTGCGCCCGCATCTCGTCGGCCTGCCGCTTGGCGGTCGTCAGCACCTCGTCGCGCTCGCGCTTGGTGGAGGCCCGCAGCTGGGCCACCTCGCGCTCGGTGGTGGTGCGCAGCTTGGCGATCTCGCGCTCGGCGTCGGCCCGCTTCTCGGCCACCTCGTGGTCGGCGGTGGCCCGCAGCTTGGCGACCTCGCGCTCGGTGGTGCTGGTCAGCTCGTCGGCCTCGCGGCGCGCGGTCGAGCGGATGTCCTCGGCGTCCCGCTCCGCGGTGGTGCGCATCTCGTCGCTCTCGCGGGTGGCCTGCGCGCGCTTCTCGGCGGCCTCGGCCTCGGCGGCGGCCCGCAGGTCGGCCGCCTCGACCTTGGCGGCGGCCTTGATCTCGTTGGCCTCGGATCGCGCTGCCTGGACCAGCTCGGTGGCCTGCTCCTCGGCCAGCCGGAGCAACTGCTCGATGCGGGCGCCGAGACCCGAGTAGGTCGGGCGCTCCTGCTCCTGGAGCTGGCGCTGGGAGTCGGACAGATCGCGCTGAAGGGCGACGACCTGCTCGCGGGCCTGGCGCAGCTCGCCGTCGAGCTGCTTCAGGTGATCGTGGACCTGGTGGCGGTCATAGCCACGGAGGACCACGTCGAACTCGCGTGCGGGGGCGTCCTCGAAGAAGTTGTTGAGCTGGGCGTCGATGTCGGACTGCATGGAGGCTCGATCCTGGGTTGTCGAGACGGCTACACGGGCCGGACGGGGGGTTCGGGGGCAGCCGAGCCGGGAACCTGTGCCTCACGGCAGGCTCCGTGTCCGGTGGAAGGCCAGAGTACTCCGCCGGTGCCGAGTCTGAAGCCCCGTCCAATTTTCTGCGCGACTAGTTACATATGAGCGATTCTTGCGTTTGTTACGACCTGGTCGCCTGGACCAGCTCCGTCAGCATTCCTCCCACGTCCTTCGGATGCAGAAACGCGATCTGCGAGCCCATCGACCCGTGCCTCGGGCGCTCGTCCAGGACACGTACGCCTTTTCCACCAATTCTATCGATCGCCTCAGCGACATCAGCAACCCCGAAAGCCACATGGTGGACACCCTCGCCCCGCCGGGCGAGGAACTTGCCCACCGGCGAGTCCGGGGACAGCGGTTCGAGCAACTGGATGTAGGAGCCGCCGCCCTCGCCGTCGGCGATGTGCAGCATGGCCTCCTTGACGCCCTGCTCCTCGTTGACCTCCCGCGCCACCACGGTCAGCTCGAACGTCTCCGAGAAGAAGGCGATCTTCTCCTCCAGGTCGTGACAGGCGATCCCGATGTGGTCGATCCGCATGAACATGTGTGGTCAGCCTCCATAGCCGTCGAGCGTCTACCCGTGGGTATGGTGTCAAAGAACCCCTCGCCCGCACAGGAGGCCATCGCCATGTCTGGTTCCGTCATCGTCGCCGGAGCGCGCACCCCGATCGGCAGGCTGCTGGGGGCGCTGTCCGGGCTTCCCGCCGTGGAGCTCGGCGGCATCGCCATCAAGGCGGCGCTGGAGCGGGCCGGCGTGGCGCCCGAGGACGTCGAGTACGTCATCATGGGCCAGGTGCTCCAGGCGGGCGCGGGCCAGATCCCCTCCCGCCAGGCCGCCGTCAAGGCCGGCATCCCGATGACCGTCCCGTCGATCACCATCAACAAGGTCTGCCTGTCCGGCCTCGACGCCATCGCGCTGGCCGACCAGCTCATCCGCGCGGGCGAGTTCGACATCGTGGTGGCGGGCGGCATGGAGTCGATGAGCAACGCGCCGCACCTGCTGCCGGACCTGCGCAAGGGCGTCAAGTACGGCGGCGCCGGGATCGTCGACTCGATGGCCCACGACGGCCTGTTCTGCGCGTTCGACCAGTGCGCGATGGGCGAGTCCACCGAGCGGCACAACGCCCGCCTCGGCATCGGCCGCGAGGAGCAGGACGCCCTGTCGGCCCGCTCCCACCAGCTCGCCGCCGCCGCCGTCAAGAACGGCGTCTTCGAGGACGAGATCGTGCCGGTGGAGGTGCCGCAGCGGCGCGGCGAGCCGCTGGTGGTCAAGGACGACGAGGGCGTGCGCGGCGACACCACGGCGGAGACGCTGGCCAAGCTGCGCCCGGCCTTCGCGGCCGACGGCACGATCACGGCCGGCTCGTCCTCGCAGATCTCCGACGGCGCGTGCGCGGTCGTCGTCATGTCCCGCGCCAAGGCCGAGGAGCTGGGCCTGCCGTGGCTGGCGGAGATCGGCCGCCACGGCAACGTGGCCGGGCCCGACGCCTCGCTCCAGTCGCAGCCGGCCAACGCCATCAAGCAGGCCCTGCGCAAGCAGGACCTCACGGTCGACGACCTCGACCTGGTCGAGATCAACGAGGCGTTCGCCAGCGTGGTCCACCAGTCGGCCAAGGAGCTGGGCCTGCCGCTGGACAAGGTCAACGTCAACGGGGGCGGCATCGCGCTCGGCCACCCGATCGGCGCCTCGGGCGCGCGCATCGTGCTCACCCTCGCCCACGAGCTGCGCCGCCGCGGCGGCGGCCTGGGCGCCGCGGGCCTGTGCGGCGGAGGCGGCCAGGGCGACGCCCTGATCATCAGGGTCCCGCGCCAGGACGAGGCGTGAGAGTCCGGCTCACGCCCTGACGGAAGGCCCGGTCAGGGCCTTCGTGGTCGGCGCCCCGGCCCACGCTTTGACGGAAGGCACGGCCAAGGGGGCGCCGTGACGGCGGCCGGCCACCGTCCGGTCAGAGGCCGTCCCCCTGGAGGCCCTCAGCCCCGTGCGGGGGCTGGGGCCGGCTTGGCCGTGCCGTGACAGAAGAACAAAAACCGGCCGTGCCGTGACGAAACGTCATGAGAAGAGCTTGGCGACGAACGACCGACGGCGGCCGGCCGCCTCGCGGGTGAGGCGGTGGCGGGCGGCGGCGCGGCGCAGCTCCTCGGCGCGGTTCCGCATGACGAGGTACTCGAGTTCGGCGTGCATCCGAATCGCTCCCGGTTGGTGAGGTGCTTGGTTCCTGCACTCTCAAGGCTCGTCCTAAGGCCCGCCCGCCCACATCGGGCGGATGCCCTAAACCAGGACCCCAACCCCTACCTAGGCACGGACGTCCGCCTCTGAGGGGTACCTAGGTCACGGCTCGTCGCCGTACTTCACCACGACCTTCGTGAAGCCGAGCGACTTCAGCAGCCCCTCCATCATGGCCTTGGTGTTGGTGTCGGCCCGGGCCCGCAGGTCGCTGGCGGCCGCCGCCTCGGCGATCTTCTTCTCGGCCAGCACGTACACCTCCCTCTGGTCGCCCGGCGAGGACGACAGGAAGTCCTGCACCCGGTCGAGCAGCCCGCGCTGCTGGGCGAAGACGTACGAGCGGCTGTTGTCCAGGTTGGGCTTCTCCAGCTGGGCGCGCGGCAGCCGGACCGTCACCTGGGTGCGGTCCGGCGACACGGTCACGGCGTCGGCCGCCAGGCCCGAGAAGTCCACGTACGCGTCCACGCCGCCCGCGCCGACGAACAGCGTGCGGGTGCCCTTGACCGCGTCGGGCAGGAAGTTGGCGTCCTTCTCCAGGTCGACGACGACCTGGAAGGTCCCGGTCGCCGCCTCGAAGCGGCTGAGGTCCTTGATGGACTGCAGGAGGACGGGCTGGCTGCGGTCGATGGTCCGCTCGCCGGTCGGGTCCAGCCACGTCCAGGCCAGCCGGCCGCCGACCACGAGCAGGGCCACGAGCACCAGCAGCCCGGCCACGTATCGCCACCTGCGGCGCCGCCCCGGTGATGCGTCGGCGGGCGCCGTACGGGATGTCGTCATACCGTGGTGACTACCCGGCCGTCGATCACCCTTGCCAGCCCTTTGGTGACATCTATGGTCTCCAGTCGGTCACGGTCGCGTCGCCCGCGTCCGGATAGACCGGGTACACCTGCTGGGGCGAGCCCGCGGTCGCGGTCACCCGGGCCGTGCCCGAGCGGCGCCGCCCGCTCTCACCCGGCCCGCCGCCGAAGTGGGTGCTCGACAGCCGGCACGACTGGAAGTCGCTGAAGAACATGCGCAGCCACTCGCGCCGCTGGTGCTCGCTCAGCCCGGAGAACCACGCCGCCGCGTACTCGTGCTCCGGCAGCGGGCCGCCGGGCAGCGGCTCGCCCCGCAGCCACGCCATCACGATCTCCCGGTAGCCGTCGGCCGGGGTGCCGGGGCACTTGGCCGCCAGCGACTCGACGTACTCGTACGACGCCTCGTCCGCGAACCCCGCCGACAGGTCGCGCACGTGGATGGGCGCGAGGCCGGGCGTCGGCCGCAGCTCGTCCTCCAGCGGCCGCTGCTCCACCCGGGTGAACGCCGCCGGGGTGCCCGCCAGCCGGGAGGCGATCTTGGTGAAGGCCGTCCCCAGCTCGGTCAGACCGGCCCGCATGGCCGGGTGGAGGCAGACGGTGATGGGCCACTCCTGGCAGGCGTAGGCGATGTCCTGCGCGGCGGCCGGCTTGGGCGCGGCCAGCAGCCGCGCCACCCCCGTGCCGGCCGCGAGCACGGCCAGCAGCGCGCACGCCAGCACCACCGCCTGCCGGGTCACCAGCGCGGCCCAGCCGAGCAGCAGCGCCGTGGTGATGCCGAGCAGCCAGATCGTCTGGTCGAGGAACGCCGCGCCGCCCATCCCCTGGAACAGGTCGTACGGCCGCCCGGCGCCCGGCGCGAGCCGGTCGGCCCAGCCTCCGCCGTCGGCGAGCCGGCTGAACAGCAGGTAGCAGCCCAGCCCGGCCAGCGGCGGCGTGATCGCGAAAGGCGCGAACCAGCCCGCGACCCACCCGATCACCGAGTACAGCGCCAGGCCGGCCATGCCCACGCCCAGCCCGGGCAGGCTGACCGGCCCGGCCTGCTCGGTGAGGACCGTCTTGACGGCCAGCACCAGCACGGTCGCGGCGAACGACCCGAGCACCACCACCACGATGGCCAGCGGCGCCTTGAGCGCCCGCCACGCGCCGAGCGTGCGGCCGCGCAGCGTCCTGCGCTTGCGCAGCGCCACCCACGCGGCGAACCCGGCCGCCACGGGCCCGGTCAGCCGCAGCGAGCCGATGACCGCGGCCACGATGTTCTCCCACGCGTCCACGCCGGGAATCAGGACGCTCCAGGCCGCGGCCAGGCCGAGCGCCATGAGCACGGCCACGGTGACCGCCGCGCTCTGTTTCAACTCCTCGCGCGTGACGCCCGCGTGCTCACGCACGCGATCTCCCCTTGACGTTCATCAAGCACCCCCCGTGCCCCGTCGGCGAACGCGGACGTCAGCAGTCCGGCAGGTCCCCACCGCCGTTGGACTTGGGGTCCGCGTCACCGTTTGATGCGAGAACCATAACGGAGCGTGATGATTGACGTCCGGATTCTTGGCCAAGCAGTGAAGCCGATAGCTCAGAGTAGCCAGACGAAAGCGGACGAGCGGCGCGCTACCGTAGCGCTGTGTCGCAGCCGAAGCCCCTCAACCTGCCGTTCGATCCCATCGAACGCGCCGCGCAGACCTGGCGTGTTCACTTCGGGCCCTCATCCGCCATGGCCGCCGTCACCTCGATCATGCGAGCGCATCAGATCCTCCTGTCGCAACTTGACTCGCTGCTGAAGCCGTACGACCTGACCTTCGCGAGGTACGAGGCGCTGGTGCTGCTGACCTTCAGCAGGACGGGCTCGCTCCCGCTGTGGAAGATCGGCGAGCGGCTGATGGTGCACCCCACCAGCGTCACCAACACCGTGGACCGGCTGGAGAGATCCGGGCTGGTCAGCCGGATGCGCAATCCCAAGGACGGCCGCGGCGTGCTGGCGGAGATCACCGACGAGGGCCGCGACGTCGTGCGCCGCGCCACGGCCGACCTGATGGCGGCCGACTTCGGCCTGGCGATGTACGGGGAGGAGGAGCTGCACGCGATGTTCGACCAGCTCCGCACGCTCAGGGTGGCGGCGGGCGACTTCGGCGGGTGACCCGGGGGACCCGGGGATTCGGCCCACGGCGGAGCGCGGCCCTCGCTGGCGTACCCGCGCCGTGGCATGCGGCAAGATGAGGAGCATGGCGGACTTCTCTCGGCCCGGGTCGCTCTACGGAGCGGTGGACCTGGGCGCGCGCAAGCAGGCTCTGGAGGCGCAGGCCCGGCGTGAGGCGGCGGGCCCGCAGGCGGCGTCCTCGGCCTCGATCGTCGACGTGACCGAGGAGACCTTCACGACCGACGTCATCGACCGCTCGATGACCGTGCCCGTCGTGCTCGACCTGTGGTCGCCGCGGGCTCCCGGCAGCGCCCAGCTCAGCCCCGTGCTGGAGAAGGTGGTCGGCTCCCTGGGCGGCCGGGTCGTGCTGGCCAAGGTCAACGTCGACGCCAGCCCGCAGATCGCCCAGGCGCTGCGAGTGCAGGCGGTGCCGACCGTGCTCGCCATCTTCCAGGGGCAGGCGGTCACCGGCTTCCAGCAGGTGCTGCCCGAGCAGGAGGTGCGCCGCTGGCTCGACGAGCTGATGGGCGCGGTCGAGCAGTTCTACCAGGCCAACCCCGACGCCAGGCCGCCCGCGGCCGGCGAGGCGCAGGCGCCGGAGGCGCCGCCGGCCGACCCCGACCTGGCGGCGGCCGAGCAGGCCATCGAGCAGGGCGACCTCGACGCGGCCGAGGCGGCCTACGAGCGGCTGCTGGCCCGCGTGCCCGCCGACGAGGACGCCAAGATGGGCCTGGCGGGCGTGCGGCTGATCAAGCGCACCGCCGACGCCGACCCGGCCGACGTGCAGCGGCGCCTGGCCGACCCGGCCGACATCGACGCCCACCTGCTCGCCGCCGACCTGGAGATGCTGTCGGGCTCGGTGGACGAGGCGTTCGCGCGGGTCGTCGCGGTGGTCAAGCGCACCTCCGGCGACGAGCGCGACAAGGCGCGGCGCCACCTGCTGAGCCTGTTCGAGACGCTCCCGGCCGAGGACCCTTCCCTGGCCAAAGCACGTAGGGCCCTGGCCAGCGCGCTGTTCTAACCTGGGGGTGTGCGGGTCGTCACCATCTCGGCGACGTACGGCACGGCCGGCGGCCACATCGGCCCGGCCGTGGCCGAATGCCTCGGCGTGCCGTTCGTCGACCGCGCGATCCCCGGCGCCGTGGCCGAGGAGCTCGGCTGCACCCTGGAGGAGGCGCTGGCCCACGACGACCGGGCCGCGCACGGCCTGGCCAGGCTGCTGGCCGGGGCGATGCGGCTGCCCACGGTCACCTTCGGCGGCGTCGACATGTACGTGCCGGGAGCGATGCCGCTGGCGCCGGAGGAGTTCGTCCGGCGCACCGAGCGGGTGCTCGTGGAGACGGCCCGCGCCCAGGGCGGCGTGTTCCTGGGCCGGGCCGGGGCGATCGTGCTCGCCGACCACCCCGGCGCGCTGCACGTGCGGCTCGACGCGCCGCTGCGCCGGCGGGTGCTCCAGACGGCCACGCTGAGCGAGATGCCCGAGCGCGAGGCGCAGAAGCTCATCGAGCGCAACGACCGCGCCCGCACCGCGTACGTGCGGCACTTCTACCGCGCGGATCCGGCCGATCCGGGCCTGTACCACCTGGTGATCGACAGCACGAGCATCCCGGTGCCGGCGTGCGTGGACCTCATCGTGACGGCGGCCGAGGCACTGGCCTGACCGGGTTCCCCCTACCATAGGAGAACTTCTTGGTCAGGCCCGAAGGAGCGATTGACGTGGCGACCGTCCCGAGTGTGTCGTACTCCATCACCGTGCGGCTGGAGGTGCCGGCAGGCGGCAAGGCCGTCAGCCAGCTCACCCACGCCGTAGAGTCGGCAGGCGGCGTGGTCACCGCCCTCGACGTCACCAACGCGGGCCACGAGAAGCTGCGCATTGACGTCACCTGCGCGGCGCGCGACACCGACCACGCCCAGGCCATCGTCGACCAGCTCGAGGCGGTCGAGGGCGTCGTCATCCACAAGGTCTCCGACCGGACCTTCCTCATGCACCTCGGCGGCAAGATCGAGATGGTGTCGAAGGTGCCGCTGCGCAACCGCGACGAGCTGTCCATGGCGTACACGCCGGGCGTGGCCCGGGTCTCGCTGGCGATCGCCCGCAACAAGGAGGACGCGCGCCGGCTGACCATCAAGCGCAACACGGTCGCGGTCGTCACCGACGGCTCGGCGGTGCTGGGCCTCGGCAACATCGGCCCGGAGGCGGCCCTGCCGGTCATGGAGGGCAAGGCGGCGCTGTTCAAACGCTTCGCCGGCATCGACGCCTGGCCGATCTGCCTCGACACGCAGGACGTCGACGAGATCGTCCGGGCGGTGCAGCTCATCGCCCCCGGCTTCGGCGGCATCAACCTGGAGGACATCTCCGCGCCGCGCTGCTTCGAGGTGGAGCGGCGGCTGCGCGAGCTGCTGGACATCCCGGTCTTCCACGACGACCAGCACGGCACGGCCATCTGCGTGCTCGCCGCGCTCACCAACGCGCTGCGCGTGGTGGGCAAGTCCATCGAGGACGTCAAGATCACGATGGCGGGCGCGGGGGCGGCCGGCAACGCCGTGCTGCGACTGCTGCTCGCGGCGGGCGCCCGCAACGTCGTGGTCTGCGACTACCTCGGCGCCGTCCACCAGGGCCGCGACGACCTCGACGAGTCGCTGCGGTGGATCGCCGAGCACACCAACGCCGAGGGCTACGCCGGTGACCTGCGCGGCGCGGTCAAGGACGCCGACGTGTTCGTGGGCGTGTCGGCGCCGGGCATCCTCACGGGCGACGACATCGCCACGATGGCCCGCGACGCGGTGGTCTTCGCGCTGGCCAACCCGGAGCCCGAGGTCTCGCCCGACGACGCCCGCGAGCACGCGGCCGTGGTGGCGACGGGCCGCTCCGACTACCCCAACCAGATCAACAACGTGCTGGCGTTCCCGGGCGTCTTCCGTGGCCTGCTCGACGCGCAGGCCACGGAGGTGTCGATGCAGATGCTGCTGGCCGCCGCCGGGGCGCTGGCGGCCGTCGTCACGCCGGAGGAGCTGGGTCCCAACTACATCATCCCGAGCGTCTTCCACCCGGACGTGGCGGCTGCGGTGGCGGCGGCGGTCCGCGAGTCGGCCGGAGGCCGTGCGCGCGGCTTCACCGAGGCATAAGTCTTCCGTTACGGCAAAGCCCGGCAGCCCCCAGTCGCCGTTCGTGGCTGGGGGCCTCCAGGGAGACGGCCGCTGACCGGATGGCGGCGGGGCGCCGTCACGGCGCCCCCTCGACCATGCCTTCCGTGTCGCCTCGGCCGTGCCGACCGGGGCGGGCGCTTCAGCGGTTCGGGCGGATCGCGGTCGCCACGAGCGCCAGGGCGGCGTTGACCACGACGGCCACCACGACGCCGTGCAGCACCGATCCCGCCCCCATCGCCGCCGTGGCGACGGCGCTCATCACCGGGATGCCCATCGTGATGCCCACCTGCTGCGTCATGGTGGCGATGCCCGTGGCCAGGCCCTGCTCGGCGTCGGGCAGGCCCGAGGTGGCCGTGACCATGAAGGCGACGATGGCCACCATGTTGCCCACGCCGCCGACGAAGGTGGCCGCCAGGAGCAGCCAGATCGAGCCAGGCCCGGTCCCGAGCAGCGCCAGCGACGCCGTGGCCACGGCCTGCACGCCGAAGCCCAGCGCCAGCGCCCGGCGCGTGCCCGTGCGCGCCAGCACGCGCGGCGCCACGAGCCCGCCGGCCACCGTGCCGAGCCCGAGCACCCCGAAGGCCAGCCCGGTGGCCAGCGGCGAGTAGCCCAGCACCTTCTGCAGGTACAGCGTCAGCAGGAACACCAGCGACGTCTCCGTCGCGAACGCCACCAGGCCCGCCAGATTGCCCCACCTGACGTTCGGCCGGGCCAGCACGGCCGGCGGCACCAGCGGGGAGGCGGCGCGCCGCTCGGCGAACCAGAAGGCCACGAGCAGCGCCGCGGCGGCGGCCAGCGAGCCGAGCGCCAGCGGGTCGGCGAAGCCGTGCTCGCCCGCGCGGGTCAGCCCGAACACGAGGGCCAGCAGGCCGGCCGTCACGGTGACGGCCCCGGGCACGTCCATCGCGGGCCGTCCCTCCGGCCGGCTCTCCGCCAGCAGCGCCGGCGCCGTGACGAGGACGGCCAGCGCGACCGGCACGTTGATCAGGAAGGCCCAGCGCCAGCTCAGCAGGTCCGTCAGCAGCCCGCCGAGCACGGCGCCCGAGGTGAAGCCGGCCGACATGAGCGCGCCGTTCAGGCCGAGGGCCCGCGAGCGCAGCGGCCCCTCAGGGAAGGACGTGGTCAGCAGGGACAGACCGGCCGGGGTGACCACGGCCGTGGCCAGCCCTTGGGCGACCCTGGCGGCCAGCAGCATGCCGGGCGAGCTCGCCAGCCCGCCGGCCAGCGAGGACAGTCCGAGCAGCGCCATCCCGGCCAGGAACAGCCTGCGCCGGCCGTACAGGTCGGCGATCCGGCCGGCCAGCAACGTGAAGCCGGCCGCGGCCAGCGCGAACGCGGTCGCCACCCACTGCAGGTCGGCCAGCGCGAACCCGAGGCCCGCGCCGATGACGGGCAGCGCGACGTTCAGGATGGAGAAGTCCACGGCCAGCATGAACTGCGAGCCCAGCAGCAGCACGAGGATCAGGCGCTGGCGTCCGGTCATGCGCGCCGCGGCGGGTGCGCGTTCGGTGAGCGCGGTCATGTCGCCCCCTTAATGGGTCGATAGTTCCGTTAAGATGGAAGCGACGGTAACACAGGAAGGCGCGTTAATGGAACAGGAGTCCCGTTTGGCGGGGATGCAGCGGCCCGGCGGCCGGACGGCGCGGGTGCGCGAGGCCGTGCTCGCGGCGACCCAGGACGAGCTGGTGGAGCGGGGCTTCCACGGGCTGGCCATGGACCAGGTGGCCGCCCGGGCCGGCGTGGGCAAGACCACGGTCTACCGGCGCTGGGGGAGCCCGGCGGGCCTGGTGGCCGACCTCATGACGGAGCTGGCCGAGCAGTCCTCGCCGCACGCCGACACGGGCTCGGTGGAGGCCGACCTGCGCGCGAACGCGGCCTCGGTCCTCGGGGCCGTCACCGACCGGCGGCTCGGGGCGACGTTCCAGGCGGTCATCGCCGCCGCCACGTGCGACGAGGAGGCCGCCACCGCCCTGCGCGCCTTCTACGGCCGGCGCGTCGCCGAGTGGGCCCGCTCCGTGGAGCGCGCGGTCGAGCGCGGCGAGCTGCCCGAGGGCACGGACGCGGCCGAGGTCGTCCGGGCGGTGTCCGCCCCGCTGTACTACCGGCTGCTCGTCACGAAGGAGCCGGTGGACGACGACGTGGCCGCCAGGTCCGCTCTCCAGGCGCTCGCCGCCGCGCGGGCCGGCGCCTTCGTCCGGGCGGACCCGCCGGCCGTCGCTCCCTCGGGCGAAGAGGGAAGATCCAGGTCCGTACGCGCGCAAAACGTAACAACGGCGGACCAGGGGAGCGAGATGCGCGGCTGACCCTTCATGATGGAGGTATGGCGGAAGCGATCTACGTCGGCGGTCTGTTGGTGGCGACGCCGCTTCTCGATGACCCGAACTTCCGGCGTAGCGTCGTGCTGATCCTCGAGCACGACTCCGAGGGGGGCACCCTCGGCGTGGTGCTCAACCGGCCCAGCGAGATCTCCGTGACCCAGGTGCTGCCCGTGTGGGACCCCCTGGTGACCGGCCCGCCGGTGCTGTTCGAGGGCGGCCCGGTGCAGACCGACAGCGCGCTGGCGCTCGCCGCGGTGCCCAGCGGCGAGGAGCCCCTGGGATGGCGCCGCCTCCACGCGGGCACGCCGTCCGTCTCCCGGCTCGGCACCGTCGACCTGGACGCGCCGCCCGAGATCCTCCAGGGCGAGATCTCGCAGATGCGGATCTTCGCCGGGTACGCCGGGTGGACGGCGGGTCAGCTGGAGAGCGAGATCGCCGAGGGGGCCTGGTACGTGGTCGACTCGGAGGCGGGCGACACCTTCCACACCGACCCGCGCTCGCTGTGGCGGCACGTGCTGCGGCGCCAGCGGGGCGAGCTGGCGTTCGTGGCCAACTGCCCGGAGGACCCGACCATGAACTGACGCCCTAGGCGTCCAGGGCCTCCCCCCGGTCCGACGGCTCCCGCGTGCCCCGCAGGTCCCAGCCGGGCCGCAGCATGCCCTCCACGAGCACGATCGTCTCCTCCATCTGCCCCAGGACCTCGCCCAGGTCGGGCCGTTCCCTCTTCGGGCACTCGAACCCGACCCGCAGCGCCGACATGGCGATGGCCACGACCAGGTGCGACATCCGGTCGTCGGCCGGATCGACGCCCCGGCGTTCGGCCACCGCCGCGGCCAGGCGGCGCTCGGTCTCGGCGCCCCTGGCCACCGACAGGCCCACCAGGTGGGGGTGGTCGTCCAGCAGCCGGCGCAGTTTGAGGAACCGCTCCGCGTCCTGCGGGGTCGAGTCCTGCATGTCGCTCAGCACGGCGCGCAGCCCGTGGACCATCGAGGTGAACGGGGGCTCGCCGGGCGGGCGGGAACGCAGGGTCTCCGTGATGATCTCCTCACCGTGGTCGTGGAACCACAGGACGAGACTGTCCTTGCTGGTGAAGTAGCGGAAGAAGGTCCGCGGCGAGATGTCGACGGACCCCGCTATCTGCTCCACGGTGGTGGAGTCGTACCCTTGTTCGAGGAACAGATCGAGCGCGGCGTCAAGGATCGCCAGGCGCGTCTTCTCCTTCTTGCGTTCCCGTAGACCCATGGGCGTCACTCCCTCGACATCATCGTGTCACACTGTGACAGAAGTCGCTCTCTGACTTTTCTAAATGGTTTGAACTCTTTCAGCGACTGACATAGATTACCTGAGTCTTGAGAGATCTTTGCCTCAGGTGTGAGGCATGTGTTGAGGGGGTTTCATGGCGCATGTGAAGGCGGTAGACGCGCCGCCGGCCTCGGAGTCCGGGGCCGGGCGAGCGGGGGGCAATCCGTGGCTCGTGCTGCTCGCGGTGAGCCTCGGCGTCATCATGGTGATGCTCGACGGCACCGTGGTCGGCATCGCCAACCCGGTCATCGGGCGTGAGCTCGGCGCCTCGCTGTCCGACCTGCAGTGGGTCACCAGCGGCTACCTGCTGGCCCTGGCCGTCTTCCTGATCACCGCCGGCAAGCTGGGTGACCTGTTCGGCCACAAGCGGGTGTTCCTCATCGGCGTGGCCGGGTTCGCGCTCTCGTCGATCGGCATCGGCCTCAGCCAGGAGCTGGCCGACGTCATCCCCGGCCTGTCGCCCGTGGGCGCCCTGATCGGCCTGCGCGTGCTGCAGGGCCTGTTCGGCGCGCTGCTCCAGCCGAACGCGCTGGCGCTGCTGCGCGGCGCCTTCCCCGGTGAGAAGCTCAACCAGGCCATGGGCGCCTGGGGCGCCATTATCGGCCTGTCCAGCGCCGCCGGCCCGATCGTGGGCGGCCTGCTGGTCGAGAAGGTGAGCTGGGAGTCGGTGTTCTTCATCAACGCCCCGGTCGGCATCGTGGCGCTGGTGATGGGCGTGCTGCTCATCAAGGAGAACCGCGCGCAGACGCTGGCCCGCATCGACTGGCTCGGCGTGGTGCTGCTGTCCGGCGCGATGTTCGCCCTGGTCTGGTCGGTCATCAAGGCGCCCGAGTGGGGCTGGGGCGACGGCAAGACCATCGGCTTCCTCGCCGGCTTCGCCGTGCTGATCGCCGCGTTCGTCTTCTGGCAGAGCAGGGCCCGCCAGCCGCTGATCCCGCTCTCCCTGTTCCGCAACCTGTCGGTCTCGATCGGCACCGTGCTCATGATGATGGTCGCGTTCGCCATGTTCGGCGCGATGTTCTTCCTGGGCTTCTTCTTCCAGGGCGTCCACGGCCTCACCCCGCTGGAGGCCGGCCTGCGCATGCTGCCGATGAGCGCCGGCATGATCGTGGCCTCGCCGCTGGCCGGCATGCTGATCGGCAAGCTCGGCGCCAAGCTCACCATGGCGATCGGCCTGGTCATCACCGCCGGCTCGATGTTCCTCATGTCGCAGCTCAGCATCGACGCCTCGTTCATCGAGAGCGCCGTCCCGTTCGTGCTGCTCGCGTTCGGCCTGTCGCCGGTCTTCGTCGGCGCCACGGAGATCATCGTGGGCAACGCCCCGGTGGAGCTCAGCGGCGTCGCGGGCGGCATGCAGCAGTCGGCCATGCAGGTCGGCGGCGCGCTCGGCACCGCCATCCTGGGCGCGGTCATGGCGGGCGAGATCGCCGACAAGCTGCCCGGCTACCTCGGCCCGGCGGCCCAGCAGATCCCGGCGGCGCAGCTCTCGCTGCTGGAGAAGGCCGCCGCGTTCGGCGGGCTCCCGGCCGGCACGCCCGAGCAGATCGTGAAGGCGGTCGGCCCGGCCGTGCACAACGCGTTCATGGACGGCATGCACCTGGCGTTCCTCGTGAGCACCGGCGTCATGCTGCTCACGGCGGCCCTCACGCTGCTCGTCAAGGCGGGCCGCAAGTCCGACCAGAGCGCCCCGGTCCACATGGGCTGACGCTCTCCCGGTTCCGTCCGTACGGCCCCCGCCCTCCCTGGGCGGGGGCCGTACGGCTGCCCGGGGCAGGGGCGACGGGGCATAGACTCGGTGGGGTGAGCACGAAGATCCTCCCCGAGCAGGAAACGACGCCGAGGACGTCGCACGGCGACGGTGACCACGAGCGGTTCTCGCACTACGCGGACAAGCACAAGATCACCGAGAGCATGGTGACCGGCACGCCGATCCGCGCCCTGTGCGGCAAGGTCTGGGTGCCCAGCCGCGACCCGAAGAAGTACCCGGTGTGCCCCGAGTGCAAGGAGATCTACGACGGTCTCCCGCCGGGCGGCGGCCAGGGCGACGACAAGAACCAGTGAGTGTTGCTCCCATGTGATCACTCGCGGTCGCGTTACGGTCGGTGATCTGACCAACTCGATCGGTAACGGGGGATTGCATGGCCCGGCGCGCGACCGCCGTCTCTTTGGCATGCCTGCTGACGACCGGGCTCGCGCCGCCGCCCCGCGGCGAAGCCGCGTCCCGGCCCGCCGAGGGGCCGGGGGCCGCGGCCGTCGCCGGCACGACATCCGCGTGCGCTCCCGTGGCGGCTGCCGCGCGGGTCCGTGACCGCGGCCCCGAGCCGCGCCAACCGCAGCCGCAGGACGTCGGCCGGGTCCTCGCCGAACTGGGCAAGGGCCTGGCCGGCGGCAGGGCGCCCGAGCGCGTCGTCGTGCCCGTGTGGGTCCACGTCCTCACCGACGGCGTCACCCGCGCCGCCACCTCCGCCGTCAAGGCGCAGTTCGCCGCGCTCAGGGACGCCTACGCCGGCAAGTTCGGCGGCGTCGACACCGGGGTCACCTTCCGCCTGGCGGGGGCCCGGCTCGTGCGCAACGCCAAGTGGTTCGCCGACCCCACCACCAACGAGTCGGCCATGAAGCAGGCGCTGCGCAAGGGCGGCCCCGAGACGCTCAACCTCTACATCGCCCAGCTCGACCGGCAGGTGCTCGGCTTCTCCACCTATCCGTACTGGTACAAGGACAACCCGCAGATCGACGGCGTGGTCGTCGACTGGCGCACGCTGCCCGGCGGCTCCTTCGCCGGCTACGACCGCGGCTACACCGCCGTCCATGAGATCGGCCACTGGCTCGGCCTGTTCCACACCTTCGAGAACGGCTGCCAGAACCCCGGCGACGGCATCGACGACACGCCGCCCGAGGGCAGCCCGACCGAGGGATGCCCCGAGTCCAAGGACACCTGCGGCACCGACGGGCGGCCCGACCCCGTCCACAACTTCATGGACTACGGCAGGGACGCCTGCATGTGGGAGTTCACCGCCGGTCAGGCGGCGCGGATGCGCGAGATGTGGGTCGTCTACCGGGACCCGCCGGCCACCCAGGCGGCGCCGAGGGCGGGGGAGGAAGGCCGGCTCGCCGCGCTGGGGCGCCACACTTAAGATGTCCCGGTGACAGGACCGAAGGCGCTCGACACTCCATAC
The DNA here is from genome assembly GCF_013363995.1 of Nonomuraea rhodomycinica. Classification (GTDB taxonomy): domain Bacteria; phylum Actinomycetota; class Actinomycetes; order Streptosporangiales; family Streptosporangiaceae; genus Nonomuraea; species Nonomuraea rhodomycinica. Next base: position 1,019,356 of record NZ_JABWGO010000002.1, read on the forward strand.
GACTCCGCTCAGAACACCGGCATGCTGGGGGCCGCCTACCGGGCTCCGAGCATCGGCATCCTGCTCGTGGTCACGCTCGTCGCCTTCGAGGGGATGTCGGTCGGCGTCGTCATGCCGGAGGTCTCCCGGCAGCTCCAGGCGCTCGACCTGTACGGGCTGAGCTTCTCGGCCTTCCTCATCGCCAGCCTGTTCGCCAACGTGGTGTCCGGCCTGTGGTCCGACCGGCGCGGCTACACGGCGCCGTTCCTGCTCGGCCTGGTGCTGTTCGTGGCGGGCATGGCGCTGGCCGGGGCCGCCGGCACCAAGGTCCTGTTCCTGGTGGCGCGGGCCGTGCAGGGGCTCGGCGCGGGCTCCACGGTCGTCGCCCTGTACGTGATGATCGCCCGCGTCTACCCGGCGGCGATGCGGCCCAAGGTCTTCGCCGCGGTGTCGGCCGCCTGGGTGGTGCCCGCCATGGTCGGCCCGGCCGTGGCCGGCTTCGTGGCGAGCACCTGGGGCTGGCGGTGGGTGTTCTACGGCATCGTCCCGCTCGTCGTGCCCGCCCTGGCCATGCTGGTCCCCGCGCTGCGCCGGCGACCCGCGGAGGAGGAGACCGTCCGCTCGGAGGGGCCGCGCTCGCGCCCGCTGCCGATGACCCTCGCCGCCACCTCCGCCGCGGGCGGGGCCGGCGTGCTGCTGTACGGGGTGGACCGGCTGCACGTGACGCCCCTGCCCAGCGCGGTCGCGGTCGTCGCGGGCCTCGCCCTCCTCGGGTACGGGCTGAGCCGCCTGCTGCCGCCCGCGGCGCTGCGCTTCGGCCGCGGACTGCCCACGACGATCATGATGCGGGGCATGTTCTCGGCGCCCTTCTTCGGCGTGAACGCGTTCATCCCGCTCGCCCTGCAGTCCGTCAAGGGCTTCGACCCCACGACCGCGGGCATCGCGCTGACCACCGGCGCCCTCGGCTGGTCGGCCGGGTCGTTCCTGCAGAGCCGCCGCACCGCCGAGCCGTACCGGCGGCTGCGGCTCGGCGCGGGCTGCGTCATGACCGGGGTGCTGCTGGCGCTGCTCGCGGTCCTGCCGGGCGTCACCGGGTGGATCGCGGTGCCGGCGTGGGTGATCGCGGGATTCGGCATGGGCCTGGGGATGACCACGGTCAGCGTCACGGCGCTCAAGCAGTCGCCGGTCAGCGAGCAGGGCGCCAACAGCGCGGCCCTGTCGGTGACGGACATGCTCGGGTCCGCGCTGTCGCTCGGGATCGGCGGCGCGCTGATCAACGTGATCGGGCACAGCCCGGCGGAGATCGCGCGCGGGTACGTGGTCATCTGCTGCGTCATGGGCGCCCTCGCCCTCGGCACCACCCTCCTCGCGCCCCGCGTCCGCTGACCCGTCCACCCGCGACCCCGGCCTCCGGCCCGCTCCACTCCACCGCCCTCCCGCTTCACTCCACCGCCCTCGCCCGCCCTTGCCCGCCTTCGCCCCCGGCCGTCTTCCTCACCCGGGAGTGAGGGGAGTCCGCCTCGGTGGAAGGCACATTCCACCCCACCTGTCACAGCGGCAACGGTTCGCCGGACCGCGGGCGCGAGGAGTGATAGGACAGCGGCGAGGAGGTGTCATGGAGGACGACCACCTGGTCTGGCCCCCGAGCACCGGGGCGAGGCACCGCCGCACCCCTCCCCGGGACTCTCCGGACTCCGAGGAATCGCGGGCCGCGCCGGCCCGGGGACGCGCCGGGGAGCCGCCCTACCCGCCGGTGAGGGGCGCGCACGGCACCGGAGGGGGTGCCGGGGGAGCGGGGCGCGGACGCGGCCCTGAGGCGCCCCGCCGCCCCATGGCCGCCGTCCCGGACCCGCCTCCCGACCCGCCGCCCCCGCCCGCTCCTGACGCGCCCCGGCCTTCTCCGGACACGGCGCCCAGGTCGGCCTCCGGCACGGCGCCCAGGTGGGCCTCTGGCGCGGCGTCCCGGTCGGTCTCTGGCACGTCGCCCGGGTCGGCCGCTGGCGCGGCGTCCCGGCCCGCCTCCGGTGCGGTGTCCGGGTCCGCCTCCGGCGCGGTGTCCGGGTCCGCCTCCGGCGTGGCTCCTCGGCCCGTCTCAGGTACGGCCTTCCGGTCCGCCCCCGCGCGGGGAGGCTGGGAGGAGGACCCGGACGAGGAGTTCTGGGGTCCCGAGGACGACGACCCGGACCTGGAGCACGGATCGTGGGCCCCCGTCTTCCGGCGCAAGCGGGCGCCCGGCGAGGACGACGACGCCCCCCGCCCCTGGGGCCCGCGCGCCGCCCGCCCCGGGGCCGGCACGCCCCAGGACACGGCCAGGAGCGGACTGGCCCGCTGGCTCACCGGCCGCCCCCGCCGCGAGGACCCCGACGACCCGGACGACGCGGAGCCCCCCGACGACCTCGACGCCCGGGACGACCGGCCCGGCTGGGGCGACCCGGAGGACGACCTCGACGATCGCGACAACCGGTCCCGATGGGGCGGCCAAGGCGACGACCCCGGCGACCTCGACGACCCGGACGAGCGCGGTGACCCCGACGACGACCCCGGCCGCGGTCGGGGAGGCGGCCGGCGGGGCTCCCGCCCCTCGTGGGACTCCCTCCCGCCCTCCGCCCGCATGTACGGCGCCCCCACCGCCCCCGGACTCCCCGCCCGGGCGGGAAGCCAGCTCTGGCGGCGGGCCGGCACGGCGCTCGCGCTGCTGGCCACCGTCGCCGCGGTCGCCCTCCTCGGCGCCGCGGTCCTGCGGCGGTCGGACGACCCCGGGTCCCCGGCCCGCCTGGCCGACTCCCGCTCCAAGGTGGTCATCCCGCTGCCCGACGGCTGGCACGCGGGGACGGTGCCGCCCGTGACCGGGTTCACCTCGGTCGCCCGCGACGGCGCCGGCGCGGTCGTCATGGCCAGGCCGCTGACCGCCCCCGTGGGCGACGCCAAGAAGGCCACCGCGCAGGCCGCCGAGCTGTACTCCAGGCTGCTCCTCAAGGGCGACAGGGTCGGCGTGGTCGAGGACAAGGGCCTCTCCGGCGGGCACACCCGGGCCCTGCGCGCCGAGTACCAGGACGTCGTCAACCGGCCCGCGTACCTGAGAGTGATCCTGCTCACCCGCGACGGCGCCCCCGTCCTCGTCCTCGGGGTGCTCCAGCCCGAGGACCCCGCGCGCAGACAGGCGCTGGACGCGCTGCTGGCGAGCGTGCGATAAGCCATCTGACGCCCAATAGCACGCAAGGACGACCTTGGCCAGGATCCGCGATGCACGGCACGTCTTGTCGGTGTCCCCGATTACCCTTGGGTCACTGTGAGAGAGCGAAGCACACGAACCCCAGAGGTGATGCGGTGAGCACCTTCGCCGCGTCCCATCTTTCCCCCTCCTATCCCGACCGGGCCGCCTGGGGCACCGCCCCCAAGCTCCGCGCGTGGCAGGAGCAGGCGTTCGACCTCTACAACAGGCGTGAGCCACGCGACTTCCTCACCGTGGCGACCCCGGGCGCGGGCAAGACCACCTACGCCCTGCGGATCGCCAGCGAGCTGCTGGAGCGGGGAGTGGTCCGGGCGATCACCATCGTCACCCCCACCGAGCACCTCAAGCGGCAGTGGGCCGACGCCGCGGCCCGGGTCGGCATCGGCATCGACCCCGAGTTCAAGAACAGCCAGGGCACCACCTCCCGCGACTACATCGGCGTCGCGGTCACCTACGCCCAGGTCGCCATGCACCCGGCCCTGCACCGGGCGCGCACCGAGGCGCGCAAGACGCTGGTCATCTTCGACGAGGTCCACCACGCCGGCGACGCCAAGTCGTGGGGCGACGGCATCCGTGAGGCGTTCGAGCCGGCCACCCGGCGGCTCCAGCTCACCGGCACGCCGTTCCGCTCCGACGACAACCCCATCCCGTTCGTCTCCTACGAGGAGGACGCCGAGGGCCTCAAGCGCAGCGTCGCCGACTACTCCTACGGCTACGGCCCGGCCCTCGACGACGGCGTCGTCCGTCCCGTGATCTTCCTCGCGTACTCCGGCGAGATGAAGTGGCGCACCCGGGCCGGCGACGAGATCGCCGCCACGCTCGGCACCCCGCTCACCAAGGACCAGCTCTCCCAGGCGTGGCGCGCCGCGCTCGACCCCAAGGGCGACTGGATCCGGCAGGTCATGCAGGCCGCCGACCGGCGGCTCACCGAGGTGCGCCGCGGCGTGCCCGACGCCGGCGGCCTGGTCATCGCGACCGACCACGAGACGGCCCGCGCCTACGCCCGCCACCTGCGCAACATCACCGGCGAGGGCGCGACGGTCGTGCTCTCCGACGACCCGGGCGCGTCCAAGAAGATCAAGGCGTTCGCCGCCTCGCAGGACCGCTGGCTGGTGGCGGTCCGCATGGTGTCGGAGGGCGTCGACATCCCGCGCCTGTGCGTCGGCGTCTACGCCACCTCGACCTCGACCCCGCTGTTCTTCGCCCAGGCCGTCGGGCGTTTCGTGCGTGCCCGCAAGCGCGGCGAGACCGCCTCGGTCTTCCTCCCCTCGGTGCCGACCCTCATGGGGCTGGCCAACGAGATGGAGGTGGAGCGCGACCACGTCCTCAACCGCCGCCCACCCGAGGACGGCCTGGACGACAGCCTGCTGGAGCAGGCCAACCGCAAGAAGGACAACCCCGACGTCCTCGGCGACGAGCTGCCGTTCGAGACGATGGAGACGTCGGCGACGTTCGACAGGGTGCTGTTCGACGGCGGCGAGTTCGGCACGGGCGCGGCGGTGGGCTCCGCCGAGGAGGAGGACTTCCTCGGCCTGCCGGGGCTGCTGGAGCCCGACCAGGTCGCCACGCTGCTGCGCAAGCGGCAGTCCGAGCAGCAGGCGGCCAAGCGGCGGCAGCCGAAGGAGGAGGCGCCGGCGCTCTCGGCGCACGAGCGGATCGCCGAGCTGCGACGCGAGCTCAACGGCCTCGTGGGCGCCTGGAACCACCGCACGGGCCAGCCTCACGGCGTCATCCACTCGGAGCTGCGGCGCGCCTGCGGGGGCCCGCCGATCGCCCAGGCGACGGCCGAGCAGATCCAGGAACGCATCGACAAGATCCGCCACTGGGCCACCCAGCGCCGCTGACCACCGGGCGACGGCCGGCTCCCCGCCGCGGGGAGCCCGGCCGGCGCCCCGACGGGAAGGCGTCAGCGCTGCTCCGGGTGATGGCGGAGCGAAGGCGTCAGCGCTGCTCCGGGTGATGGCGGAGCGAAGGCGTCAGCGCTGCTCCGGGGGCGGGGGAGCGGTCGAGGCGCGCACGATCAGCTCGTGCGGGAACAGCACGCGTCCGGGCCGCGCGGGCGGCCCCGCGAGCAGCAGGCGGCCCGCCTCCGCGCCGATCTCCTGCTTGGCCTGCCTGATCGTCGTGAGCCCGGCGTCCTGGGCGGCGCTGTCGGAGAATCCCACCACCGACAGCTCACCCGGGACGTCGAGCCCGAGGTCGGCGGCGGCGTCGAGGACGCCCAGGGCCAGGACGTCGGTGTTGGTGAGGATGGCCGTCGGCCTGGGGTGCCTGGCGAGCAGGGCGTGACCCGCCTGCCGGCCCGCCTCGCGGGAGTTGCGGCTCAGCTCGTAGAACGGCACGCGGGCCCAGTCGACGCCCGCCTCCTCGGCCGCCGCCTGGTAGCCCGCGCGCCGGCCGCGCATGGCCTCGAAGGTCGCCGCCCGCTGCCGGGCCACGTCGGACCAGCCGATGTGGCCGTCGTCGTGCAGCCCGACCATGGCGACGCCGAGGCGCCGGTGCCCCAGCTCCAGGACGTGCCGGGCGGCCAGCGCCCCGGCGGCCGGCTCGTCGATGCCGAGGAAGGGATGGCCGGGCACGTACGGCTCGTCCACCACCACCACGGGCAGCTTCCTGCCCAGCACCTCGTCCAGCGCGGGGTGGCCGTCGGGCAGTGAGACGACGCAGAACGCGTCCACCACGGCGTTGCGCACCGGCTCGGTCCGCTTGTCGCCGTGCGGGAGGGGCAGGATGAGCAGCCCGACGCCCGCGTCCTCGGCGGCGGTGGCCAGCCCCTGGAAGAAGCCGACGGCGTAGGGGTCGGCGAAGGCGTAGGCCAGGGTCTCGCTGAAGAGCAGCCCGAGCGCCCCGGCCCGGCCGAGCCGCAGGGACCGCGCGGTGGGATTGGGGCCCGCGTAGCCGAGCTCGTCGGCCACCTCCATGACGCGCCGCCGCAGCTCCGCGCTGACCTGGTCGGGCCGTGAGAACGCGTAGGAGACCGTGGCCCGTGACACGCCCAGCCTGTCGGCGATCGTCTGCAGCGTGACCTTGGCCATTCCCCCACCGTAGCGGAGCTCCTTGCGACGCCGTTCTTAATCAATTAAGGTCTTAATTGATTAAGGAGGCAGGATGGATGCCATGCAGGTCCTCGCGCACCAGACCGCGATGGGCTACCGGGACTCGCTCCACGAGGCTCTGCCGGACGCCCCGGTCAAGGCTTCCCGGGGCGGGGCCCGGGTCAGGCGGCGGCTGGCCGTCGCGCTCCGCTCGACAGCCGACCGCCTCGACCCGGTCACCGCCTGCTAGCCGTACCGGCCGCGGCGGGGCTCGGTCAGGTGGCGCGGTGGTGGTCCGCGCCGGGGGCGGCCTGGGCCGGGATGCGGTGGCCGGTCCTGCCGTCGATCAGCACGTAACGGCCGGCGTGCCGGCGGCGTGCGGCTCCGGCGGACCGGGCGTGGCCGCCGGCCGCGCCCGCGAGCGGCACCCGCAGCGACGCCCGCCCCTGCTCGACCCGCACGGGCACCGTCGTCGCGCCCCCGCCCGGCTCGCCGTCATCCCCGGCGCCTCCTCCTGGAACGCCAGGGAGCGCGGCGGCGGTGGGGGAGCCGTTCGCGGGCCTCTCGCGCAGCCACACCGTGAGCCGGCGCCCGTCGGCGCGCAGCACCACGTCGGCGGCCGGGCACTCCCCGGCCGCCGCCGGCCACGACAGGACCAGCCCGCCGCGCCGTCCGTCCACCCGGCCGGCCTGGGGCACGGGCTCGCGCGCCGCGCACTCCGCCCGCGTCTCCGGTGACGCCGCCACGGGCACGCCGTGCGGATCGGGGACGCGGACGGCGTTCGTGGCGATGGTCGCCACCTCCAGCATGGTCAGCGTCATGACGGCGCCGGCCCGGGCCCACACCCGGCCGGAGACGAGCACCCACAGGCTGAACGGGCCCAGGACCAGCCAGGCCAGTCCGAGAGAGATGACGAGCATGAAGCGACCTCACACCGGGGACGAGACACGTGACTCTCCGTGTTACTTCGCCCCCGGCGCCGACGCTCCGGCTTGACGATCCCCTGAACGATCCATGGCGGATCGTGTACGGCTCAGGGTCGGCGTTCTCAGGATCGTCCGCGTCGTCAGCGGACGATCGGCGCGCCGAGGAGGACGACGCCCGCGGCCTCCATCTCCGCCAGCGCCGCGTCCGTCGTGCCGCGGGCCACCCCCGCCGTCAGGTCCAGCAGCACCCGTACGGCCAGCCCGTGCTCGACCGCGTCCAGGGCCGTGGCGCGCACGCAGTGGTCGGTGGCGATGCCGGCCACCTCCACCTCCCGCACCCCGTGCTCGGCCAGCCACGCGGCCAGGCCGACCCCGTCGCCCGAGGCGCCCTCGAAGCCGCTGTAGGCGGCCGTGCGGGCGCCCTTGCTGAACACCTCCTCGACCGCCGCCACGTCCAGCGCCGGGTGGAAGTCGGCGCCCGGAGTGCCCGCGACGCAGTGGTGCGGCCAGCTGTCCACGTAGTCGGGGCTCGCCGAGAAGTGCGCGCCCGGGTCCACGTGGTAGTCGCGGGTGGCCACCACGTGGTCGTAGGGGTGGTCGGCCACGTGCCGGGTGATCGCCGCCGCCACCTCCGAGCCGCCCGCGACGGCGAGGCTGCCGCCCTCGCAGAAGTCGTTCTGCACGTCAACGATGATCAAAGCGGTGCCCATAGGAGCACGATACGTCAGGCGAATTCCGTAGGGATCGCCGCGTATCCGCGGCCCAGGTGAAGGGCCTCCTGGGGCAAGGTCGCGATCCGCTCGGCGTGGCGGGCGCGGGCGTCCGCCAGCGGCTCCCGGCCCACGGGCTCGCCGCCGCGCACCAGCTGGCGCAGCAGCGGCACGCCGCCCTCCGGGGCCTCGGCCGAGGTGGTGATCAGCTCGGTGTCGGCGCGGCCCTGGTCGTCGAACAGCCGGTACGCGTGCTTGCGCCCGCCGCGCGACGGCTTGCCGACCGAGCGCTTGGCGACCGGCTCCAGCTCGCCCGCGGCGGTCTCGCGGGCCACCAGCTTGTAGACCATCGCGGCCGTCGGCACCCCGGACCCGGTCACCAGCGACGTGCCCACCCCGTAGCCGTCCACGGGGGCGGCGGCGAGCGCGGCGATGGCGTACTCGTCGAGGTCGGAGGTGACGAGGATGCGCGTGTCGAAGGCGCCCAGCGCGTCGAGCTGCTCGCGGACCTCCTGCGCCGCGGCGGCGAGGTCGCCCGAGTCGATGCGGACCGCGCCCAGCTTGTTGCCGGCCAGCTCGACGGCGGTGCGCACGGCCTCGGCCACGTCGTAGGTGTCGACGAGCAGCGTGGTGTCGGGCCCGAGCGAGGCGATCTGCGCCTCGAACGCCTCCCGTTCGGAGTCGTGCAGCAGCGTGAAGGCGTGGGCTGCCGTGCCGGCCGTCGGGACGCCGTACAGGTGGCCGGCCATGAGGTTCGAGGTGGAGGCGAACCCGGCGACGTAGGCGGCGCGGGCGGAGGCGACCGCGGCCCGCTCGTGGGTGCGGCGCGAGCCCATCTCGATGAGGGGCCGCCCGCCCGCGGCGTTGTGCATGCGCGAGGCGGCCGAGGCGATCGCCGAGTCGTGGTTGAGAATGGACAAGATCATGGTTTCGAGCAGCACCGCCTCGGCGAACGTGCCCTCGACGACCATGATCGGGGAGGCCGGGAAGTAGAGCTCCCCCTCGGCGTATCCGCAGATGTCGCCCGAGAAGCGGTACTCCGCCAGGAACTCCAGGGTGGACGCGTCCACCACGCGGTTGTCCCGCAGGAAGGTGAGCTGTTCCTCACCGAAACGGAAGTGCTCCAGCTCGTCGAGGACGCGGCCCGTCCCGGCGACGACGCCGTAACGCCTGCCGCCGGGGAGATGCCGGGCGAACACCTCGAAAACGGCCCGCCTGTGGGCGGCGCCGCTTCGCAGAGCCGCCTGCAGCATCGTCAGCTCATAGTGATCAGTCAGCAACGCGGTGCTCATGGGCAATGTCACGACTCGAAGACTACGGCGGAGGTAGGGCAGGATGGTGAATGTGGGTAGCACCGCTCCAATCGCCGTCGAGCGTCCGTCATCGGACGTCCGGCCCGATCTGCCATGGGTGACGATCGTCTGGAACGACCCGGTGAACCTCATGTCGTACGTGACGTACGTCTTCCAGACCGTCTTCGGCTACACCCGCGAGAAGGCCGAGAAGCTCATGCTGGACGTCCACCACAAGGGCAAGGCCGTGGTGTCCAGCGGCACGCGGGAAGAGATGGAGCGCGATGTGCAGATTCTCCACTCCTACGGCCTGTGGGCGACGGTCCAGCCGGACTCGGTCAAGTGAGGCGGCGCGTGTGAGCTCGGGGTTCTCGTCGAAGGAGGGCGGCGTCGTCGTCGCCGAGTTCGAGGCGCCGGAGGTGGCGATCCTGCGCTCGCTGGTGGAGCTGGTGCTCGGCCTGGTCGAGCCGGGGGAGACCGGTGACGACCCGCTGGAGCGGGCCCTCGGCATCGGCGACGGCGAGGCGCCGTCCGACCCGGTGCTGGCCCGGCTGTTCCCCTCGGCCTACGACGACCAGGGCGACGCGGCGGAGTTCCGCCGCTACACCGAGGCGACCCTGCGCGACGGCAAGCGCGCCGACGCGCGCACCATGCTGGACACGGCCCGGCCCGGCCGCACGGAGCTGACGCCCGAGCAGGCCCAGGCGTGGCTGCGCGCGCTCAACGACGTCCGGCTGACCCTCGGCGTGCGGCTGGAGGTGACGGAGGAGGTCCACGAGGAGATCGCGACGATGTCCGAGGACGACCCCCGCTACCCCGCCTACGTGACCTACGACTGGCTCACCTACCTCCAGGACACCCTGGTCCGGGCCCTCTGGTAGCTTCCGGGCATGCTGACGATCTCGCAGGAACTCGTGGACAAGATCATTGCCCACGCGCGTGCCGATCACCCCGACGAGGCGTGCGGTGTGATCGCGGGGCGCGGCGGCGTGCCGGAGCGTTTCGTCCCCATGGAGAACGCCGAGCGCTCGCCCACCTTCTACCGGTTCGACTCGATGGAGCAGCTGCGCGTCTGGCGCGAGATGGACGACCGCGACGAGGAGCCCGTCGTGATCTACCATTCGCACACGGCGACCGAGGCGTACCCCTCCCGCACGGACATCTCGTACGCTTCCGAGCCCGACGCCCACTACGTGCTCGTCTCCACCCGTGACGAGCAGGACGTGGAGTTCCGCTCCTTCCGGATCGTCGACGGTGTCGTCTCGGAGGAAGAGGTAAGGTTCATCCCATGATGGTCCGGCCGGTGCAGAGCTTTCTCTTCGCGCACACCCCGGCTGTCGTCGTCTACGACTGTCGCTGACCTGGAATTCGCATCCAGCCGTCGGCGTTGCCGCCGATGGGACGACCCGACCTGAGGAGACAGAGCGAGATGGCCATCGAGGTTCGCATTCCGACCATCCTGCGTAACTACACCGGCGGCGCCAAGGCCGTGTCCGCCGAGGGCGCCACCCTGGACGAGCTGATCAGCAACCTGGAGTCCGCCCACCCCGGCATCAAGGAGCGCCTGGTCGACCAGGGCAACCTGCGCCGGTTCGTCAACGTCTACCTGAACGACGAGGACGTCCGCTTCCTCGGCGGCCTCGGCACCCCGGTCTCCGACGGTGACACGGTGACCGTCCTCCCGGCCGTCGCCGGCGGGTGACATGCGCTTCGATTCGCTGATCGAGTCGGTAGGCCGCACCCCTCTGGTCGGGCTGCCCCGGCTCTCGCCCGCGCCGGACGTGCGCGTCTGGGCGAAGCTGGAGGACCGCAACCCGACCGGCTCGATCAAGGACCGTCCGGCGCTGTGGATGATCGAGCAGGCCGAGAAGGACGGGCTGCTGACCCCCGGCTGCACGATCCTGGAGCCGACCAGCGGCAACACCGGCATCTCGCTGGCCATGTCCGCCAAGCTGAAGGGCTACCGGCTGATCTGCGTCATGCCGGAGAACACCTCCGAGGAGCGCCGCCAGCTCCTGCGCATGTGGGGCGCCGAGATCATCTCGTCGCCGGCGGCGGGCGGCTCCAACGAGGCCGTGCGCCGGGCCAAGGAGCTCGCCGCGGCCAACCCGTCGTGGGTGATGCTCTACCAGTACGGCAACCCGGCCAACTGGCGCTCCCACTACGAGACGACCGGCCCGGAGATCCTGGCGGACCTGCCGACGGTCACCCACTTCGTCGCCGGGCTCGGCACGACCGGCACGCTCATGGGCGTCGGGCGGTTCCTGCGCGAGCGCGTGCCCGACGTGAAGATCGTGGCGGCCGAGCCGCGCTACGGCGAGCTGGTCTACGGCCTGCGCAACGTCGACGAGGGCTTCATCCCCGAGCTGTACGACGAGTCGGTGCTGACCACGCGCTACTCGGTGGGCTCGGCCGACGCGCTGCGCCGCACCCGCGAGCTGCTCGCCAGTGAGGGCATCTTCGCCGGCGTGTCCACCGGCGCCGCCCTGCACGCGGCGCTCGGCGTGGCGGCCAAGGCGGTCAAGGCGGGGGAGCGGGCCGACGTGGTGTTCGTGGTGGCCGACGGCGGGTGGAAGTACCTGTCGACGGGCGCGTACGAGGGCACGCTCGACGAGGCGGAGGAGCGGCTGGAGGGCCAGCTCTGGGCGTGATCGTCTGCAGCACCAGCACATGACGAAGGCGGCCGGCGTGGAGCCGGCCGCCTTTCGCGTGCGTCACCCCGCCGGGGGTCAGTTGAACAGCACCCGCAGGGAGAACGTCGCGTCCGTGGCGGTCTGCGTGCCGCTCAGACCGACCGCGCGCAGCACCTGGGCGTTCGCCTTGTCCTCGCCCTCCATGTCCTTCAGGTAGTACTTCTCCACCTTGTCCAGGTCGACGAAGACCGCGAACGTGGCCTTGTCGGCGTCCGGGACCGCCGTGGTGAAGGTCTCGCTGTCGCCCAGCGTGCCCTCCTCCGCGAGCTTCTTGGCGTACTCGTCGGTGGTGGCCACCGTGAACGTGCCGTCACCGGCGACCTTGGCGACCTTGGGCGCGGGCTGCCCGCTGGAGGTCACGGCCTTCTCGACCTTGTCGAAGACGGCCTGCGCCTTGGCCGGGTCGGTGACGATGCGGACGCCGCCCTTGAGCTGGTCGCTGTCGAGGCCCTCGCTGTCCACGGCCACCGTGAGGTTCTTGCCGAGGAACGTGGCCAGGTCGTCCGGGAGCTGGAGGCCGTAGGTCTGCTTGGCCTGCTCGACGAACTGCTTGAACTCGGAGCCGCCGGGAGTCGCCGCCATCGACTTCTCGATGTCGGCCCACTTCTTGGTGACGATCTGGTCGAGGCCGGAGATCGACAGCGCGCCGGCGGTGGAGGCGGGCAGCGTGCTCAGCTTGGCGCCCTCCAGGTCGCCGTCCACGAGGCCCTCGGCGCCGCGCACCACGCCCGCCAGCTCGGCGTACGCGCTGTCGAAGCGCAGCGCGCCGGCGAAGCGGGCGTTCTTCACCTGCTCCAGCGCCTTGGCCTCCTCGGCGTTCATGTCCTCGGCGGCCAGCTTGCCGATCTCGCCGAGGCGGGTCCAGAAGGACAGCACGCCCTGCTCGCCCACGGCGTCGAGGTCGTCGGAGAAGTCGGCGGCGGTGGCCAGGCTGCCGCTCTCGGCGGCGTACTTGTCGGCCTTGGCCTGCTCGTCGGTGAGCAGCGCGTAGTCGTCGCGGAAGGCGATGCCGTACTTCTCGTCCTTGCCCATCAGCTTGGCGATGCCGGCCTTGGCGGCCTCCTCGTCCTTCACCTGGACGGCCACCGCGAACTCCGGCTCCTTGCCGCCCGCCGCCGGCGGCATCACGGCCACACCGATCCGGCTGCCGAGCCACGGGTCCACGTCGCGGGCGAAGTCCATCTTGGCCAGGTTGTCGTCGCCGCCGTCCTTCTTCAGGGCGTTGAACAGGGCCTGGCGCGGGTCCTCGCCGGTGAACGCGTCCTTGGTCACGGAGAACTTGCGGCCGATCTGGAACAGCGCCAGCTTCTGGTTGGCGGCCGGGTCCAGGTCGAGCCGGGTGTAGGCGATCGCGTTGGGCGGCAGCACGTCGTGCGGCTGCGTGCCGCCGCCGCCGATCGCGCCCACGGCCCAGACGGCGCCGCCGCCGAGCAGCACCACGGCCAGCGCGGCGGCCACGGCGATGATCCAGCCCTTGCGGCCCTTGCCGGCCGGCTGCGCGGGGCCGAACCCTTCGGGCCCCTGCTGCTGCCATCCCTGCTGGCCCTGCTGCCCGTAGCCCTGTCCCTGCTGGTTGTGCTGGGCGTAGCCCTGCTGCAGGTAGTCCTGCTGGCCGTAGCCGCCCTGCTGGCCGCCGTACGGCTGCTGGCCGTAGCCGGCCTGCTGGCTGAAGGCGGCCTGGCCGTGGTCGGGCTGTCCGTACGCGGGCTGGCCGTAGGACGGCTGCTGCCCGTAACCGGGCTGCTGGCCGTAATCGGACTGCTGCCCGTATCCAGGCTGCTGGCCGTAGCCGGGCTGCTCGCCGTATCCGGGCTGCTGCCCCGAGGACGCCTGCTCCCCGTACGGGGCCTGCTGGCCGTACTGACCGCCCGCGTACGGCTGCTGCGGCGGGTACGGCTGGCCGAGCGGCGCGGTCTGGTTGGGGGGCTGCTCCTGGCTCCAGCGGTAGGCCGTCGTCCGATCCGGATCCTGGCCATGAGGGGGATTATTCGCAGACATCACTCAACTCACAATGTGGACTTATGACCACAGGCAAAGTAACGGATGTTGCTGTACGGGCGCTTGCAATGCACTGAAGACTTCGTCCGGCCGGCCGTTTCCCCTGCTAGGCGCGCCGAGATCGGGATGGCGTAGAGTATGCGGGCTACTAGAATATAGTTCGGTACCGTGTGAGGCAGGGCTGATGACCAAGTTCGACGAGGCCACGCAGGCGATCAGGGTCGACGAGACCACCTACGACGTCTGCCTCGACCCCGGCTACGCCATCGGCGGGCCGCTCAACGGCGGCTACCTGATGGCCGTGCTCCTGCGGGCCGTGGTGGACTCCTCGCCGTTCGAGCACCCGGTGAGCACCACCGCCCAGTTCCACCGCTCCCCGGCCGCCGGCCCGGCGCGGGTCCGGGTCGAGCAGCTCAAGGCGGGCAAGACGGTCGCCTTCACCCGCGCGTCGCTGGTCCAGGAGGGCGTCACCCAGATCGAGGCCCTGGTGACGATGGCCACACTCCCGGACGACGAGCCCACGTATGCCGATGAAACGGGATATGTCATGCCGCGCCCTGAAGACTGTGTCCGGCTGCCCGACCCCAAGCCCGAGTCCGGCATGACGCTCAACGCCCAGCTCGACATGCGCTTCGACCCGCCCACGATCGGCTGGCTGAGCGGCCGGCCCACCGGCAGACCCGAGTCGCGGGCGTACTTCCGGATGGCCGAGCCCCAGGACCCCGACCCGTACGTGCTGGCCCTCGCCGTCGACGCGCTCCCGCCCGTCGTCTTCTCCGCCGGGGCGCGCGGCTGGGCGCCCACCGTGGACCTGACCTGGCACCTGCGCGCCCTGCCCGCACCCGGCTGGCTCACGCTCATCGGCAGCGGCCGGCTGGTCTCCGGCGGCTGGTTCGACGAGGAGGTGGAGGTGCGCGACTCCCGGGGCCGGCTCGTGGCGCAGTCACGGCAGCTGGCGCGCGTGGGACGGGGGTGACACGAACGCACTGTGAGCATTCTTACGCAGTGCGCAGGACGCGGGTCGCCTACCCTCTGAGACGTGCCAGACGCGAGCATCGGGATCTTCGACAGTGGAGTGGGCGGCCTGACGGTCGCCCGGGCGATCATCGATCAGCTTCCCCACGAGTCCATCACCTACGTGGCCGACACGGCCCACCAGCCGTACGGGCCCAAGAGCATCGCCGAGCTGCGCGCGTACGCCCTGGAGGTGATGGACCACCTCGTCGCCGACGACGTCAAGATGCTCGTCATCGCGTGCAACAGCGCCAGCTCCGCCGTGCTGCGCGACGCGCGCGAGCGCTATGACGTGCCCGTGGTCGAGGTGATCCAGCCCGCCACCCGCCGCGCGGTGCGGGCGACCCGCACCGGCGAGGTGGGCGTGATCGCCACCCGGGCCACCATCGCGTCGATGGCCTACCACGACGCCTTCGCCGCCGCCCCCCACGTACGCCTGACCAGCGTGGCCGCCCCGCGCCTGGTCGAGTACATCGAGCGGGGCGACACGACGAGCCAGGAGGTCATCGAGGCGGTCCGGGAGTACCTCGTCCCGATCCGCGAGGCCGGGTGCGACACCCTCATCCTCGGCTGCACCCACTACCCGCTCCTCACCGGCGCCATCTCCTATGTCGTCGGCGACGGGGTCACGCTGGTCTCCAGCGCCGACGAGACGGCCAAGGACGTCTATCGGATCCTGCACGACCGTGGCCTGGCGGCCGGAAGCGACGTCACCCCCCGGCACCGCTTCCGCGCCACCGGCGACTCCACGCTGTTCGCCCAGCTGGGCCGGCGTTTCCTGGGCCCGGAGATCGACGCGGTCGAAGTCACACCAGTGGGGGGTACTACCAGCAACGGAGGCCCACATGAAGGTGACCATCATCGGCTGCTCGGGTAGCTTCCCGGGCCCCGACAGCCCCGCGTCGTGCTACCTGGTCGAGGCCGAGGGGTTCCGGCTGCTGCTCGACTTCGGCGCCGGCGCCCTCGGCGCCCTGCAACGGCACATCGGCCTGTACGACGTGGACGCCATCTGCCTGTCCCACCTGCACGCCGACCACTGCCTCGACATGTGCGGCTACCACGTGGCGCGCACGTACGGGCCCGAGGCGCCCTACCCCCGCGTGCCCGTCATCGCCCCGGCCGACGCCTCGAAGCGGCTGGCCGCCGCGTACGGCATGCCCGACGAGCCGGCGCTGGAGACGGCCTTCGCGTTCAGGACGCTGACGCCCGGCACGTTCGAGGTGGGACCCTTCACGCTGACGGCCCGCCTGGTCAACCACCCCGTCGAGGCGTACGGCTTCCGCGTCTCCCACGGCGACCGGTCGATCGCGTACTCCGGCGACACCGGCGAGTCGGCCGAACTCGTCAAGCTCGCCGAGGACGCCGACCTCATGCTCTGCGAGGCGTCCTTCGTCGACCGTCCCGGGCTGCCCGACGGCCTGCATCTGTCCGGCCGCCAGGCCGCCGTCCACGCGGCCAAGGCCCGTGCCGGAAGGCTGGTGCTCACCCACCTCGTGCCCTGGAACGACCAGGCCACCGTGCTCGACGACGCCTCGCGCGGCGGCTACGGCGGCCCGATCGAGCTGGCGAGGAGCGGTGCCGTCTACGACCTGGCCTGAGAGCCGGTCAGGGCTCGGCGCGGGCCTGGTCGAAGTCGCGCATGCGCGGCAGCGGCGAGAACAGCAGCGGCACGAACGACACCAGCCGGCCGCACATGAACACCCAGAGCGCCGTCCGCACGCCGGCGTGCTGGGCCACGAGCCCGCCGAGCAGCGCGCCCACCGGCATCGTGCTCCACACGACGAAGCGCACCGTGGCGTTGATCCGGCCCAGCATGCCCTCCGGCGCCACCGTCTGCCGGTAGGTGAGCTGGCCGACGTTGTAGAGGATCGCCCCCCACGACAGCGCGATCGACGTGATGGTGAAGAACGACACGCGCCAGTCGGCCTGCGTCATCGGCAGGAGCAGGCCGAACGGCGAGGACACGGCGATCGACAGCCACGTCACCCGGGCCGTGCCGTACCGGGCGAACAGCCGGCTCCCGGTGAGCCCGCCGAGCAGCCCGCCCACCGCGCCCGACATCAGCAGCACGCCGATCACCCCCGGCGCCAGCCGGACCTCGTCGGCGAGGAACAGCACCGACAGCCCGAGCACGGCGCTGATGCACAGGTTGGTGCCGGCGGTCGTGACGACGATCGGCCGCAGCAGCCGGTCGCCCCAGACGAACGCCAGCCCCTCGCGGATGCCCTCCCACATGCCGCCGCGCCGGTCCTCCGCGCGCACCCGCCGGTCCGGTGTCCTGATGGAGGCGATGAAGAGCGCCGAGCCGAGGGAGGCCAGCGCGGTGGCGAGCACCGTCAGCGGCGGGCCGAGCGCCTGCACCAGCACACCGCCCAGGCTCGGCCCGGCCAGCGCGCCCCCCGAGCGCACGAACTCCAGCTTGGAGTTGCCGCTGCTCAGGCTCTGCCGGTCGACCAGCTCGGGCAGGTACGTCTGGTCGGCCACGTCGTCGAACACCTGGGCCGTGCCCGCGAGCAGCGCCACCACGAGCAGCATCCCGACCGACAACAGGCCGAAGGCGTACGCGATCGGCACGCTGGCCAGCAGCACGAACCTGACCAGGTCCGCCGCTATCATGACGCGACGCTTCGACAGGCGGTCCACCCACACGCCGGCGGGTAACCCGATCGCCAGGAACGCCGCGGTCTGCAAGGCGGACAACAGGCCGACCTCGAACGCGCCCGCGTGCAGCACGAGGACGGCGACCAGCGGGAACGCGACCCGGGAGATGTTCGACCCGAGTTCGTTGGCCACATGTGAGCTGAGGAACCTGATGAAGTCAGGGCTCCGCAACACCCCCGTTGTCATTGCGTAAGGATCCATGTGGCGGACACTTTCGGTCAAGAGCGTCACGGCACGGAGATAGGGTGAAGTGCATGTCTCGACAGGATGGCCGCGCCCCCGACCAGCTACGCCCGATCACCATAACCCGGCGGTGGCTCGCCCACGCCGAGGGCTCGGTGCTGGTCGAGTTCGGCGGCACGCGGGTGCTGTGCGCCGCCTCGGTCCAGGACAGCGTGCCGCGCTGGCGCCGGGGCAGCGGCCAGGGGTGGGTGACCGCCGAGTACGCCATGCTGCCGCGCGCCACCAACACGCGCAACGACCGCGAGTCGGTCCGCGGCAAGATCGGCGGGCGCACCCACGAGATCTCCCGGCTGATCGGCCGCTCGCTGCGGGCCTGTGTCGACTACAAGGCGCTCGGCGAGAACTCCATCCTGCTCGACTGCGACGTCCTCCAGGCCGACGGCGGCACCCGCACCGCCGCGATCACCGGGGCGTACGTCGCGCTGGCCGACGCCGTCGCCTGGATGCGCGAGCGCAAGATGTGCCCCGGCGACCCGCTGGTCGGCTCCGTCTCGGCCGTCTCGGTCGGCGTCGTCGGCGGCGTGCCGCTGCTCGACCTCTGCTACACCGAGGACGTGGCCGCCGAGACCGACATGAACGTCGTCATGACCGGCTCCGGCAGCTTCGTCGAGGTGCAGGGCACCGCCGAGGGCGCCCCGTTCGACCGCGGCGCGCTGGACCGGCTGCTCGACCTGGCCGCGGCCGGCTGCGAGGAGCTGACGCTCATCCAGGCGGAGGCGCTCGGACGATGAAGATCGTGCTCGCCACCCGCAACCCGGGCAAGATCGCCGAGCTGCGCCGTATCCTGTCGGGCTTCGACATCGTGGGGCTTGAGGAGTTCCCCTCGATCGGCGAGGTGGCCGAGACCGGGGTCACGTTCGAGGAGAACGCCCTGCTCAAGGCGCACGCCGTCGCCCAGGGCTCCGGGCTGCCCGCGGTGGCCGACGACTCCGGCCTGTGCGTCGACGTGCTCAATGGCATGCCGGGCGTCTTCTCCGCCCGCTGGTCCGGCCGCCACGGCGACGACCGGGCCAACCTGGACCTGCTGCTGGCGCAGGTCTCCGACGTCCCCGCGGAGCGGCTGACGGCCCACTTCGCGTGCGTGGCGGCGCTGGCGCTGCCGTCGGGGGAGACCCGGGTGGTCGAGGGCGACCTGCCCGGGCGGCTGGTCGCCACGCCGCGCGGGTCCAACGGCTTCGGGTACGACCCGATCTTCGTGCCCGACGGCGAGACCCGGACGACGGCGGAGCTGGCGCCGGAGGAGAAGGACGCGATCAGCCACCGGGGCCGGGCCTTCCGCGCCCTCGCCCCCCTGGTGCGCGACCTGCTGACGCCGTCCTCCTGAGGCGCCCGGCCGGGGTCCGCCGGCGACTCACCGGCGTCCCGTAACCGGCGCGTAAGAACCCGGGGGCCGGGCCCGGCGTAGCGTCGGAACCGTGCAGAGGACAGACAGGGCGCCCGCGTGGGCGGGCGCGCTCGCGGGCCTGACGGCCGGGGCGGTCGCGCTCGGGGTCGCCCAGCTCGCGGCGGGGATCGTCGGGCCGAAGACGTTCCCGGTGGTGGCGGTGGGCGACGTGGTGGTCGACCTGACGCCCCCGCCGGTCAAGGACTTCGCGATCAACGCGTTCGGGGCCAACGACAAGACCGTCCTCGTCGGGGGCGTGCTCGTGGTGCTGGCCCTGATCGCCGCGGCCCTGGGGGTCGCGGCGCGGCGGCGGCCGGTGTACGGCGACGCGGGGCTCCTGGCGTTCGGCGCCGTGGGGGTGCTGGCGGTGCTGACCCGGCCGGGGGCCGGGGCCGCGTGGGTGGTGCCGACGGTGGCGGGCGTGGCGGCCGGCATGTGGACCCTCCGGGCGCTCGTCCGGCGCGCGGGTCTGGCCTCCCGGGCGGTTCCCGCGTACGAGCCGGCGGACGCCGACGCCGACGCGGACGCGGACCGGATGGCCGACACGGACCGGATGGCCGACGCGGACCGGACCGCCGACGTGGACGGGACGGTCGCGGATCGGGCGGTCGCCGGTCGCGCGGCGGACGGGGAGTCCGGGCCGCAGGCGGGGCCGGAGCCGGGGCCGGAGATCGAGCGGCCCGTGGTGATGCGGCCCGGGGCGTACGGAGCCGGCGGGTTCGACCGGCGCAGGCTGCTCACCGGTGTCGCCGGCGGGGTGGTGGTGGCGGGGGCGGCCACCGTGCTCGGACGGGCCCTCGGGAGCCGCCAGGCCGTGGACGTCGCCCGGGGCGGGCTGGCGCTGCCCTCGCCCGCCACCCCCGCGGCGCCGCTGCCCGCCGGGACGGACTTCCGCATCGGCGGCCTGTCCCCCTTCGTCACCAGGAACCGGGACTTCTACCGGGTGGACACCGCGCTCGTCGTCCCGCAGGTGGACCCGCGCGCCTGGCGGCTGCGCGTCCACGGCATGGTCGACCGGCCGATCGAGCTGACCTTCGACGACCTGCTCGGGCGTCCCCTCACGGAGGCCGACATCACGTTGACCTGCGTGTCCAACCCGGTCGGCGGCGAGTACATCGGCAACGCGCGCTGGCTCGGCGTCCGCATGGCCGACGTGCTGCGCGAGGCCGGGCTCCAGTCCGGCGCCGACATGCTGCTGTCCACCTCCGAGGACGGCTTCACCTGCGGCACCCCGGTGGACGTGGTCATGGACGGGCGCGACGCGCTGTTCGCCGTGGCCATGAACGGTGAGGTGCTGCCCGTGGACCACGGCTTCCCGGTGCGGCAGGTGGTGCCGGGACTGTACGGGTACGTCTCGGCCACCAAGTGGGTGGTGGACGTGAAGGTGACGCGCTTCGACCGGGACGAGGCGTACTGGACGCCGCGCGGCTGGGCCGCCCAGGCCCCGATCAAGACGCAGTCGCGCATCGACCTGCCCCGGCAGGGGACCACGCTGCGTTCGGGCCGGACGACCGTCGCCGGGGTCGCCTGGGCGCAGCACACGGGGATCGAGGCCGTGGAGGTGCGCGTGGACCGCGGGGAGTGGCGGCGGGCGCGCCTCGCCGCGGTGCCGGGACCGGACACGTGGCGGCAGTGGGCGCTCGACTGGGACGCCGCGCCCGGCCGCCACACGATCGAGGTACGGGCCACGGACGCCGCCGGCCGTACCCAGGCGGAGCAGCAGACGCCGCCCGCCCCGGACGGCGCGACGGGTTGGCACACGATCACGGTGCAGGTCACCTGACGGGTCAGCGCTGTCCCGCTTCTCCGCGTTTGTGCAGGTAAGGCGGGTGGATCGTGGTGGCCGAACTTGCCGAGTGCCCCTCCTGGCCGGGACGGCGGCCCTACGATCGGCGTCGAGCACGACAGGAGGCAGGACGTGACCCGCGACCGCAAGTCCCGCGCCCGATGGGTCCTTCCCGGAGGGCGTTACGACCCGGTGGTGGGGGACGGCGTGCGATGGCGCGACTACGAGCGCGCCGCCGCCCCCACCCCCACCGACCCCGGCCCGCCCGACCCGGCCGCGCCGGACCCGCGATCCCCGGCCCTGGCCGTGCTCCTGGGGGAACAGCCACCGGAGGAGCTCCCGCCGGACGCGCCGACGGCGTTCTCGTCCGCGTGCCCGCGGGACGCGCTGACGGCGTTCTCGCCCGCGTGGCCGGACGCGTCCGCGGTCCCTTCGTCCGCGCTGCCCGAGACGGCAGGCTCTGTTGCCCATCCGCCCGCCTCGCCCCCGGCGGGGCGGGCCACGCCCGGAGACGCCCGCGCCGGCGACCCCTCAGGCAGGTCCCCCTGGGAACTCCCCACGCAGGACCCCACAAGACACCTCGCCAGGGACGCCGCGAGCGACGTCGCCAGGGGCACCAAGAGCGACCTCACCAGGGACGCCGCGAGCAACCTCATCGGCCCCCTCATGAGAGGCACCGCACCGGACAAGGCGCCCGCCACCGCGCGGGGCGACGTCCGTGACACGCCGCCGGGCGCTTTGCAGGGTGACGTTCGCGATAACGCGCCTGGCGGTTTGCGGGGTGACGTTCGCGATAACGCGCCTGGCGGTTTGCGGGGTGACGTTCGCGATAACGCGCCTGGCGGTTTGCGGGGTGATGCCCGTGACACGGCGCCGGGCGGTTCGCGGGGTGATGTTCGCGACACCGCGCCCGGCGCCCTCCCGGGCGACGTTCGTGACAGCGTGGCGGACGGCATTCGGGTCTCGGCGTGGGCGGCCACCGATCATCGGCCCCCCACGGGCCCGGCCGGATGGGCGGCGGCGGCCGGGGGAGACCCGGGACGGCCCGTGGCGGCCCCCGACTGGTTCGACGGGCCCGCAAGGCCGCCGCGGCTCGCCGACTGCCGCCCGTACGGCGCCGCGGGAGGGCTGGCGCGTCCCGACCCGCAGGTCGAGCACGACCTGCGCCGCGCCGTCCCGCCCGGCACCCGCTTCCCCGACCCGCGCGGCACCTGGGTGCGGCTCATCAACGGCGGCGGCCCGGCCGACGACCCGTTCAGGGCCTCCAACGCCGCCGACTGCGCGCTCGCGGTGCTGTCCACCTGGCACGGCGAGCCCGCCGCCGCGGCGCCCCGGCACCCCGAGTACGACCGGCTCGGCCGCCCGGTGCTGACCGGCGAGACGGGCGGCGCGGCCAGGATCGAGCGCTGGGTCGGGCACCGGTTCGAGTACGCCGGTCACGGGCGGCACGCCTACCCGCTGGTCGCGCGGCGGCTGATCGAGGCCGGGCACGGGGCCGCGGCCATCATCGTGGTGCGCTGGCCGGGAGGAGGCTCCCACGCGTGGAACGCCGTGAACTTCGGCGGCGAGGTCATCTGGATCGACGCCCAGCGCGGCCACATGGCGGTCGATCCTCCCTACACGACGGTGACCGGGGTGTTCTGCGTCATCGTCGACCGGTACGGGCGGCCGCGGTGAGCCGCGGCGGGCAGGGGTGAGCGCCGTGGACCTCGACCAGGCCAGGGCGGTGGCGGAGGAGTACTTCAACGGAGTGCGGCCGGTGGACGACCCGGTGCGGGTGGGGGTCCACGGGTTCGCGGAGGGGTACGTGGCGTGGGTCCGCGAGCCCGACCCCGACGACCCGGCCACGCTGCCGGGCACCGTCGGGGGCGGCTGCATCGTGATCGACCGGGTGTCCGGGGAGATCGTGAGCCGTCCCCTGCTCGACCCGGAGACGGTGGCCGAGCTGTGGCCCGGCCGTACCCCTCGCTGAGACGTCCTCGTTGAGACCTCTTCGCTGAGACCCCATCACTCAGACCTCCGCGGAAGCGCGCGGGCCTGGATCAGCCGCAGCGAGCGGCGCGGGCGCCCCTCGGCGGCGCCGGAGATCGGCGCAGGGGCCTCGGGTCAGCCGCTCGCCAGCGCGCCGACGATCGAGGCGCGGGCCGCGCGCCGCGCCGGCAGCACCGCCGCCAGCACCCCCGCCACCCCCGACAGCGCCACGAACAGCGCGACCTGCCCGTACGGCACCGCGTACACCGCCCCGTCGATCATGGCCCGTACGGCGGCCCAGCCGAACACCGCGCCCAGCACGACCCCGACCAGCGCCCCGATCAGCCCGAGCACCAGCGCCTCCACCGACAGCATCCGGCGCAGCTGCGGGCGCGTGAGGCCGAGGGCCCGCAGCAGCGCCGACTCCCGGGTCCGCTCGTGGACCGACAGCGACAGCGTGTTGGCGATGCCGAGCAGCGAGATGAGGATGGCCAGCCCCAGCAGCCCCGTGACGATCATCAGCAGCATGTCGAGGGTCTCGTCGAACTCGCCGCGCACCTCGGTGGAGCTGGACACCTTGACCGTCGGGTACGCCGCCGTCGCCGCGTCCACCACCGCCCGGGACCGCTCCGGCGCCACCCCGTCCCTGGCGTCGATCATCACCCGGGAGTCGGGCACCGCCCCGAAGTACCGGTCGAAGGCGCCCTCGGCCACGGTCAGCTCCGGCAGCGTCGACTCGGAGGCGTTCAGCAAGGCGACGACGGCGAGCCTGACCGGCCCGGCCCGCCCGGTGGCGACCGACAGCGAGTCGCCGACCCGGACGCCGAGCCGCCCGGCCACGTCGTCCGCGACCGCGACCTGCCCGTCGCCGAGACCGCGCGTCGAGCCAGCCGTCACGGGCGGCGCCATCGGCCCGCTGTACGTGCCCACCTCCAGGCGCCCCGCGCCGCCCTTCGGCCCGCTCACCTTCGCCTCGGCGAAGCGCACCTGCACCACGGAGGCCAGCTCCGGCCGCCGCCGCAGCTCCTCGCCGACCGAGCGGGGGATCGTGGAGTCGCGTTCCTGGGTGGCCACCACGTAGTCGATGGGGAACTGGTCGTCCAGCTTGGAGGTCAGCGTCACCCGGGTGGAGGCGGCGAGCACGGAGATGAGCGTCATCAGCGTCACGCCCACGGTCAGCGCGACCGTGGTGGTGGCCGCCCGCTTCGGGTTGCGGCCGGAGTTGTCCACGGCCAGCCGTCCCGGCACGCCGAACAGCCGGGCCGGGACCGCCCCGATGACCGCGCTGAGCGGCCTGACCAGCACGGGCCCGAGGATGAGCACGCCGAGGAACGTCACCGCGCCCCCGGCCATGACCACGATCAGCGACACCTGCTGCCCCGGCTCCAGCACCAGCGCGCCGACCCCGGCCAGGCCCAGGCCGGCCAGCAGGAACAGGCCCGCGGCGAGCACCCGGATCAGGCCGGTGCGGAACACCTGCTCCTCCACCTGCGTGCGCAGCGCCGCCACCGGCGCGACCCGCGTGGAGGCGCGGGCCGGCAGCACCGCCGAGCCGACCGTGACGAGCAGGCCGACGGCCAGCCCGACGGCGATGGTGCCCGGCGCCAGCCGCACGGAGGCGCCCGTCGGCAGCGGCGCCTCCAGGGCGCTCAGGACCGCGAGGGTCGCCGCGCCCAGCCCGTAGCCGGCGAGCAGCCCGAGCACCGACGACAGCAGCCCGATCACCGCCGACTCCAGCAGCACCGAGCCGAACACCTGGCCCCGCGTCGCGCCGATGCAGCGCAGCAGCGCCATCTCCCGGGTGCGCTGCGCGACCAGGATCGTGAACGTGTTGTAGATGACCAGCGCCGCCACCAGCATGGACACCAGCCCGAACATGAGCAGGCCCACGGTCAGCGCCTTCGTCTCGACGCCGGCCTGCCGGGCGAGCCGTTCCGCGAGCTGCTCGCCGGTGATCACCTCGCGGCCGGAGCCGCCCGCCACCGCGGCGACCGCGGTCCGCAGCCGCGCCGGGTCGGCGCCCGCGACGTCGATCTCGCGAAAGCCCTTCTCGCCCGTCATCCGCCGCGCCATGGCCGGGGTGAAGCCGACCACGCCGGTGTAGGCGAGCTGCTGGTCCACGCCCGGGTCGAGGAGGCCGACCAGGCGGAACGCCCGCTTGCGGCCCTGGGGGTCCAGCACGGTGATCGTGTCGCCGGTCTTCAGGCCCTGGGCCTTGGCGGTGTTCTCGTCGAGCACCGCCGCCTGGTCGTCGGAGCCCGGGCCCGTGCCCGAGACGATCACTGCGCGGTTCAGCGGCCCCGACGCGATCGACAGGGCAGTCGTCGGCGCGTTGCCGGCGGTCTTGCCGTCCTTGCCGATCAGCGGCGCCGGTCCGCGGACGACGCCCTGCGCGTCCGTGACGCCCGGCAGGGCCCGCACCTCGTCCAGCAGCGCCGCGGGCAGGCGGCCGTCCGGCCCCCCGGCCAGCACGGCCACACTGACCTTGCCGGCGTCGGCCGTGACCTTCTGCGCGAAGCCGGCCTCGATGGTGTCCGTCAGCACGAACGTGCCCGCGATGAACCCCACGCCCAGCGTGATCGCGAGGGACGTGAGCAGCAGCCTGAGCCGGTGCGCCCGCAGCCCGGCCAGCGTGGTCCTCAGCATCTCAGCCTTCCAGCTTCATCAGCGTGTCGAGCACCGACTGCGGGGTGGGCGCGGTCAGCTCGGTGACCAGCTCGCCGTCGCGCAGGAAGATCACCCGGTCGGCGTGCGCGGCGGCCACCGGGTCGTGCGTGACCATGACGATCGTCTGCCCGAGCTCCCGCACCGAGGCGCGCAGGAACGACAGCACCTCGGCGCCGCTGCGCGAGTCCAGGTTGCCGGTCGGCTCGTCCGCGAAGATCACCTGCGGCTTGCTGATGAGCGCCCGCGCCACGGCCACGCGCTGCTGCTGGCCGCCGGACAGCTCCGCCGGCCGGTGGCCGAGGCGGTCGCGCAGGCCGACGGTCTCCACGACCCGGTCGAACAGCACCTGGTCGGCCTGGCGGGCCGCGATCTCCAGCGGCAGCCGGATGTTCTGCTCGGCGGTCAGCGTCGGCAGCAGGTTGAACGCCTGGAACACGAAGCCGATCCGCTCGCGGCGCAGCAGCGTCAGCCGCTTGTCGCTGAGGCCGGTCAGCTCCACGTCGCCGACGCGCACGGTGCCCGAGGTGGCCGTGTCCAGCCCGGCCAGGCAGTGCATCAGCGTGGACTTGCCCGAGCCGGACGGGCCCATGATGGCCGTGAACGCGCCGGTCTCGAACGTCACGTCCACCTCGCGCAGGGCGTACACCTTCGCGTCGCCCTGGCCGTACACCTTGGTCAGGCCGCGCGCCTCCACGGCGGGGGCGGCCCGGCGCCGGCTGCCGGCCTCGGTCTCGGTGATGGTCACGTTCGCTCCTTCGAGGGTTGGGGAACGCGACTCACGCTATGAGGGAGATGTGTGGGAAAAATGGGCCCTGAGGAGGGATTTCGGATAAGCCGCCAGATGACGGCGGTCAACCATTCGGCCGATGGGACGGCACGACGAGCCCCGCCTCGTACGCGTACACGACCGCCTGCGCCCGGTCCCGGAGCCCCAGCTTGGCCAGCACCCGCCCCAGGTGCGTCTTCACGGTCGCCTCGGCCACCGCCAGCGCGGCGGCGATCTCCAGGTTAGACAGGCCGCGGGCCACCATCAGCAGCACCTCGCGCTCGCGCGGAGTCAGTCCCGCGTCGTCGGGCGGCGCCTGGTCCGGGAGGTTCGCGGCGAACCGGTCGAGCATGCGCCGCAGGGTGCTGGGCGCCATGACCGCGTCGCCGGCGTGCACGGCCCTGATCGCGTTGACCAGGTCGTCCGGCGGCACGTCCTTCAGCAGGAACCCCGACGCCCCGGCCTTCACGGCCGCGAACGCGTACTCGTCGAGGTCGAACGTCGTCAGGATGAGCACCTTGGGGCCGCGGATGCGGGCGGTCGCCTCGACGCCGTCCATGCCGGGCATGCGCACGTCCATGAGGACCACGTCCACGTCGGTGCCGCGCAGCGTCTCCAGCGCCTGCGCGCCGTCGCCCGCCTCGGCCACCACCTCGATGTCGGGCTGCGCCCCGAGCACCATCCTGAACCCGGCCCGCAGCAGCTGCTGGTCGTCCACCAGCATCACCCGGATGCGCGGGCCCCCGTCGCCGCTCATCAGGCGGCCCTTCCGGCGGGAACGGGCAGCCGGGCCAGCACCTCGAACCCGCCGCCCCGGCGCGGCTCGGCCGAGACCGCCCCGCCGTACATGCCGACCCGTTCGCGCATCCCGACCAGCCCGTGGCCGTCGTGGCTGCGCGGCGCCGCGGCGCCCCGCCCGTCGTCGGTCACCCGCACCACCAGCTCCGCCCGGCCGTACGTGAGCTCCACCAGCGCCCGCACGCCGGGCCCGCCGTGCTTGAGCGCGTTCGTCAGGGCCTCCTGGATGATGCGGTAGACGGCGAGCTGCTGGCCCTCCGGCAGGTCGCACGGCGGGCCGGTCACCCGCAGCCGCGCCGGCACGCCCGCGCCCCGCACCAGCTCCTCCAGCTGCGCCAGCCCCGGCTGAGGCGTGTAGTCGGTGCCGGCGGCGCCGTCCCCGCCCTCGTCCTCGCGGTCCGCGCGCAGCACGCCGACCAGCCGCCGCATCTCGGCCAGCGCGTCGCGGCCGGTGCGCGAGATGTTGCGCACGGCCTGGCGCACCTGCTCCGGGTCACGGTCGATCATGTAGCCGGCGCCGTCGGCCTGGACCACCATCACGCTGACGTTGTGCGCCACCACGTCGTGCAGCTCCCGGGCGATCCTCGCCCGCTCGGCCGTGGCCGCCAGCCGCGCCTGCTGGTCGCGCTCGCGCTCGGCCCGCTCGGCGCGTTCCTCCAGGCCCTCCAGGAAACGGCGGCGCGTGTTCGCGTACAGGCCGGTCAGCCAGGTGGTCACGACGAAGATGGAGCCGCTGAAGAACATGCTGAACGAGACCGCGTGCCAGTGCACCAGCACCAGGTACACGCCCAGCTCGGCGATCAGCCCGGCCGCCAGCGCCCACCGGAGCGCGCACCCGTAGGCCACCGACCACAGGGCCATCAGCACGGACAGGTTGGCCGGGACCGGGTCGAAGCCGAGCGCCCACTGCCCGAAGGAGACGAGCGACACGGCCGCGAACGTCTCCAGCGGCCTGCGCCGCTGCCACAGCAGCGGGACGATCAGCAGGGCCGACAGGATCACGTACTGCGCCAGGTGCAGCGGCGTGCCCGAGCTCACGACGGTGCCGGTCGCGTACGGCCGGGCGGTCACCAGCGCCAGCACCACGAGGGGCGCTCCCCGGAGGGCGTCCATCACCTTGGCATGGCGCTTGGACCATGCATGTACCCTGCCGAACACATCCATACGATATGTACGGCCTGCTGAGGCTGTGTCCGCCTGAAGGTGGAAGTCGGTGTACGACCCAGGTCTGACATCGTCCCGGTCTTACGCCTGCCTTACGGCTCCTTGGGCATAGTTGACCTTGGGAGCGCCCCCGACGGGGCAGTAAAGGGAGATCGTGATGGCGGATCATGATCGCGAAGTTGGGTCGCGCGGCGACGAGGAAGCGCCGCGCGACCCGGTCCCCGGGGCGCAGCCTCCCCCCTCCACCTCCTTACCGCAGCCTCCACCGGAGCACGCTCCTCCCGCGGGCGGGCCTTCCGAGGGTCGGACTTCGGAGGGCGGGACTTCGGAGGGTGGGACTTCTGAGCGCGGCCCCGCTGAACCCGGGCTTTCCGCGGGCGGGACTTCCGTGCGTGGGACTTCCGTGGGCGAGACTTCCGCGGCGGCGCACGCGAGCTCCGGCTGGAGCCCCTCGCCGCCATCTCCGCGCCCTCCTCGCCCGGACACCTCGTTCCGCGGCTTCCTGCGCCAGAAGCCGACCCAGATCATCGGCGCAGGCCTCATCGGCCTGATCGTCGGCGGCCTGCTGGGCGGCGCGGCCGTCGCGGTGGTCGTCGGCGTCACCCACCACGACCGGGCCGTCCCCTGGGGTCCCCGGTCCGGCTGGGACCCCTACCAGGAGTGGGAGCACCTGCCCCGCGCCTACCCGGACTGCCGCCCGGCGCCCGGCGGGACGTACTGCCGCTACGGCGCCCCGTACCCGCCGATGCCCCCTGTCGTCCCGGTGCCGTCCGTGGCCCCGGTGCCCACGGTCGTCCCGATGCCGCCGTCGTTCCCAGCCGTTCCGCCCACCCCGACCCTTCCGGGCACGGGGATACCTACCCCGACCCCGACGCGTACGGGGTGACAGACGTGACCCGGAGGAGGTCTCCGGGATGAGATGTAGGGCCGGTGGGATTCGAACCCACACTTACAGCCACCTAAAGACTGCGCCTCTGCCATTGGGCTACGACCCCTTGGTCGCCTTTCCCCGGCCGGCGTAATTGTCGGTCTGGGAATGGCAATTCGGGCAGAGGAAGCGCAGATTCTCCAGCCGGTTGCCGAGCCAATTCCCGTTCATGTGGTCGACATGGAGCGTAAGCGGCTTTCCCTGCCACGTCCCGTCAATCCTACAGGCTGCGCACGCGTAGGGAACCCCGGCTTCCCGTAGTGCCCGGCGCAGTGTCGGCGCCTTCTCGCGTATCGACTCCGGGGGCGCAACGCGAGAATCCGCCCATGCGGCCTCGCGCTGTGGGAGCGCTGCCCCGGCCGTGGGCCTGGCCGACGAAGTGTGAAGTGTCGATGCCGTGGTGCCTGAGGCGGCGGCTGATGCGCGCATGGCTGCCGCCGGTCCACTTGACGCCGAGAAGCCGCTGCCGCCTCCTCCAGCATCTCGCGCGTGTACTCGATATAGGCCGCCATGGACCGAGCATAGGAAACGGCGCGACATTTCCCGGGGTCCATACGCCCTGCGGCATTTGTCACACTGTTTCAGTATGTCGCCGAGATGAAGCCGATCTTGCTGCGTGACGGCGACGGCGCGGGCCCCGGGAAAGGGCCCGCGGGCCGGGATGGTCAGGCGAGGCCGAGCTTCTTCTTCAGGGACGCGACGTGCCCCGTGGCCTTCACGTTGTAGAGCGCCTGCTCGATCTTTCCGTCGGCGTCGATGACGAAGGTCGAGCGGATGACGCCGACGACCTCCTTGCCGTACAGCTTCTTGGTGCCGTACGCGCCGTACGCCTGGTGGACCTCCAGGTCCGGGTCGGACAGCAGCGGGAACGTCAGCGCGTCGCGCTCCACGAACTTGTCCAGCTTGGCGGGCTTGTCCTTGGACACGCCGAGGACGGCGAATCCTTCGGCGGTGAGCTGCGCGAGGTTGTCGCGGAAGTCGCACGCCTGCTTGGTGCAGCCCGGCGTCATGGCGGCCGGGTAGAAGTAGAGGATCACGCGCTTGCCGCGGAAATCGCCCAGGGAGACGGTGTTTCCGCCCGCTGCGGGTAGCGTGAACTCGGGCGCGGCGTCGCCGGGCGCGAGCTTGGTTTCGGTCATGGGTCCTCCTGAGTACGTCCAGCAAAACCTACCGGGCCGGCATGCCGTCCGCCCGCTGTGCCGTACCCGGTAACGACCTGACAGACTGATCGCGACCAGAGCCGACGCGCTCGTGCGTGCCGCGGAGCGGCCACGCCGGACGGGCGCGGCCGACATGAGCGTGGGGAGAGACATGGCAGACACCGATCCCGACGAGCTGGAGCGCCGGATCGCTCGGACCCGGGCGGAGCTGGCGCAGACGGTCGACGCCATCGCCGACCGCGTGAGCCCCAAGCGGGTGAAGGAGCGTACGGTCGCCGACATGAAGGCGCGGGCCGGGTACTTCGTCGCGTCCGTGGGCGACGCGCTGGGCGTGACGCGGCGGCCGGCGCTGGGGGACGACCCGGAGCGGTCGTGGGACGACGAGCCGCCCGAGCTGGGGCCCGTGCTGATCGGGGTGGGAGCCGTGCTGGTGCTGGGCGCCGCGGTCATGCTCTGGAAGCGCCGCCGCCGCTGAGCCGCCGTCTCGCCTGGATCGTTCGTCCGCTGCCGGGGCGCGACTCCCCGGCAGCGGCGTGGTGGCGGCCCGAGCGGCCCGAGCGGCCCGAGGTCAGAGGAAGGTCCTGCCCTCGCCGCGGTACGTCGGGACCGTGCCGACGAGCTCGTCACCCTCGATGAGGTGCAGCGCCGCGAAGCGCTCGCACATCTCGCCCGCCTTGGCGTGCCGGAACCACACCCGGTCGCCCACCCGCAGGTCCTCGGCCGCCTCGCCGAGCAGCGGCGTCTGCACCTCTCCGGCCCCCTCGTCGGGCGCGTAGCGCAGCCCGGGCGGCAGGTACGGCTGGGGAAGACGGCTGAGGCCGGGAGCGCCGGAGGCGACGTAGCCGCCGCCGAGGACCGTCACCGTGCCCGGCGCCGGGCGGCGGACCACGGGCAGCGCGAAGAGCGCCGCCGGACGCCCGGCGAAGGACCGGTAGAAGTCGAACAGGCGCGGGTGGAAGAACCCGGAGCCGGCCGCGACCTCGGTGACGGCCTTCTCGCGCACGGTCCGCTCGACGGAGCCGGTGCCGCCGCCGTTGACGAAGTCCAGGTCGCAGAGCCGGCGTACGGCGTTGACGACGCGCCCGCGCCGCGTGATGAGCTCGCGGGCCGAGCGCTGCTGCATGAGGCGGATGGCGCGGGTCATCGCGGGGCTGCCGGGCGGGTCGTCGCCGACGCCGGCGATCTGCGCCTCGTACGCCATGAGGCCGGCCAGCCGGAACCCCGGCCGTTTGGCGATCTCGGCGGCCAGGTCGGCGGCCTGCTCGGGCTCGCGCACCGAGGAGCGCAACGCCCCCGCCCGGAATTTCCCGCCGAAGGCGACAAAGCCTGCGTCCATGTCCAGACATATCCGGATCTCGCAGCGGGCGTGGACGTCCGCCACGGCGTCGTCCACGTAGTCCAGGTGCTCGACCGAGTCCACGGTCACCGTGATCTCCCGCGCCAGACGCGGATCGCCGGCCAGCTCGGCGAGCGCCGCCCGGTCCGCCGTCGGGTACGCCACCAGGACGTCGGTGAACCCGGAGCGCGCCAGCCACAGCGCCTCCGGCAGGGTGAAGGCCATCAGGCCGCGGAAGCCGTCCATGGCCATGATGCGTTCGAGCACGGGCCGGCAGCGGATCGACTTGGTCGCCACCCGGATCGGCTTGCCGCCCGCGCGCCGCACGAGGTCGGCGGCGTTGGCCCGCATGGCGTCGAGATCGAGGATGGCGAACGGGGGGTCCAGCGTCTCGGTGGCACGATCGTATCGGGAGCGGGCGTCCATATCAGCAGCGTAACCGTATATCGGGCAATTGAACATGAGGACAATTCATGTTGCTGGGGTAGTCGTAATGATCGGGCAAACCGGCGGCGAGGGGATGATCCATCCGATGCCCGGCCCGTGTACCTGTGGTCGGTGTGATGAGCAGTCTCCAGCAGCTCCTGCCCGGCGTCGTCCTGGAGGCGCAGGACAGTCCGCTCCGCCGTTCCACCCGGGCGCTGAAACCGGCGCGCACCCCGGCCGGGACGGTCGTCGCGCTGACGCTCACCGCCTGCCTCGGCCTGTCGGCCGCCGAGATCGTCGCGGCGCTGGTGGGCAAGCCGCTCGGCTGGGTGCCGCTGGACCGCCTGATCGACCTGGCCGGCCGGCACTCCTGGAACGAGCTGCGCGCCGGGGCGGCGTGGACCGTCGCGGCGGGCGCCGGCCTGCTGCTGCTGGCCGCGATGCCCGGACGCTGCCGCCTGGTGCCGGTCGAGACCTCCGATCCCGGCATCGTCATCGGCATCACCCGGATCGGCCTGCGCCGCACCCTGCGCGCGGTCGCCCAGGAGGTCGA
This sequence comes from Nonomuraea rhodomycinica, assembly GCF_013363995.1. Taxonomy (GTDB): domain Bacteria; phylum Actinomycetota; class Actinomycetes; order Streptosporangiales; family Streptosporangiaceae; genus Nonomuraea; species Nonomuraea rhodomycinica. The sequence goes on from NZ_JABWGO010000002.1 coordinate 1,052,078, forward strand.
GGGCGTGTCCAGGGCCCGCGTACGGCTGCGCAAGCGCACCATCGAGGTCACCGTGACGACGGCCGCGGAGAGCACGGGCGCGATGCTCCGGCAGGTGGGCGCCGCCGTGGGGGACCGGCTCGCGGGCGTGGGCACGCTCGGCACGGGCGAGGTCGTGGTCCGGCTGCGCAGAAGGAGGCGCTGGTGAGCCCGGCACGGGACGCGGCGCGGACGGTAGGGGCGGCACGGCCGAAGGTTTCGGCGCGGACGGTCGGGAGGGGCGGACGGTGAGGCAGTACGCCGGCAACCGGGTCGGGCTGGCCGTCGTGGGCGCGGTGCTGCTGCTCGTCGGCGCGTACGTGTGGCTGCGCGCGGACGACCGGCTCGGCGGGCTGTCGCCGCGGGCCAAGGTGCTGCCCGAGCAGACCGCGCGGCTGATCGCCGAGCAGCAGTGGCCGCTGTGGGCCGCGGCCCTCGGGCTGATGCTCCTCGGCCTGGTCGCGCTGCGGTGGCTGCTGCTCTGCCTCGGCTGGGGCCGTCAGGGCGTGCGCTCGGGCACGGGCACGGCCATGCTGTGCGTGGGCCTCAAGGACGTGGACGGGCTGAGCCGTACGGGGGTGCGCGTCGTGGGCGACGGCGACCACCTGCGCATCGCCATCACCTGCGCCCCGTCGGCCGACGTGGGCGCGATGGTCGGCAAGCTGGACAAGGAGATCGTGGGCCGCATCCGCCGCGAACTGCGCGACGACGACACCGGTACGGTCGTCCGCATCCACGTCCGCCGCTGACACGCCGCCTGAAGCGCCGCTTGAAGCGCCGCCTGAAGCGCCGCCGCCCGTGGCGCGCCGCCGGAGCGCCACGCGGACGGACGTGTCAGCACTCGATGACGTTGACGGCCAGGCCGCCGCGCGAGGTCTCCTTGTACTTGTCCAGCATGTCGGCGCCGGTCTGGCGCATGGTCTTGATGGCCTTGTCCAGGGCGACGAAGTGGCGGCCGTCGCCGCGCAGCGCGATCCGGGCCGCGGTGATCGCCTTGATCGAGGCCACCGCGTTGCGCTCGATGCACGGGATCTGCACCAGCCCGCCGATC
>NZ_JABWGO010000030.1 GCF_013363995.1 Nonomuraea rhodomycinica
AAGCTCGTGGTGGTGCGGGCGGTGGCGGCGACCTTGTCGCCGCGGGAGAGGGCGGCTTGGACGAACTCGCGGCCCAGGCCGCGGGAGGAGCCGGTGACGAACCAGACCTTGCTCATGATGTCGTTCCCTTTCGTGGGGAGGATACGGTTCCCCGGACCGGAACGGCACGTGCCGTGCCGACGGGGATAGCGTGGCCCACGAAGTTCGCAGATGTCAACACGGCACGTGCCGTTCCGTTAGGCTGTCGGCATGACCGACCACGCCGCCCGCACCGACGACCGCACCAAAGCGATCATGCGGGCCACCCTGGACCTGGCCCGCGAGCTCGGCTACGCCAAGCTCACCATCGAGGCGGTCGCGGCCCGCGCCGGCGTCGGCAAGCACACCGTCTACCGCCGCTGGCCCTCGCGGGGCCTGCTGTTCCTCGACGCCGTCCTCAGCCTCAACACCGCGGGACTGGAGCACCGCGACACCGGCGACATCGTGGCCGATCTGCGCGAGGTCATGACCAGGGCCGCCGACCTGCTGGGCCGGCCGCCCTGGGGTCCGCTGTACCAGGACCTCATCGGCGAGGCGCAGCACGATCCCGAGGTCGCCGCCGCGCTCAACCGGAGGTTCATCGAGCCCCAGACCGCCGACACCCGGACCCGCCTCAAGGCCGCCAAGGACCAGGGGCAGCTCGCCCCCGACGTCGACCTGGACCTGGCGTTCGAGCTGTTGTCCGGCCCCTTGTACTTCCGGCTGCTGATCACGCAGCAGCCGGTGACGCACGACTACATCGACCGCGTGCTCCAGGCGGCCTTCGCCGGAATGGGCCCGAGAGCGTGAGCGCGAAGCGAGCGGTTCCGGGCGCTCCTGAAGCCGTGAGGGCTTCTCGTGCGTCTGGCTTGACGGTTCCGAGGTGAGCGTGCGATCCTGATGACGGGATCGAGGGTTGACAATTTATATATGCGTGGACATTCGTATCTCTTTTGCTTTATGCTGCCCTTCCACGCTCGCCCTCGACGTCCCGCTTCTCCGCATTGACAGTGATGTCGTCCGGCGTGCGTGTAGTCATCCGCTGCGAGCCCTCGGAAGGACATCTGTTGGCAGCCTCGCGCAACGCCTCCGCCGTACCCGCCGGTCCCCGTCGCGTCTCTTTTTCGCGCATCCAGGAGCCTCTCGAAGTTCCTGACCTCCTCGCCGTGCAGACCGAGTCCTTCGACTGGCTGCTCGGCAACGAGAAGTGGAAGGCCCGGGTGGAGGCGGCTCGCCAGGCCGGTCGCAAGGACGTCCCGACCCAGTCGGGCCTCGAAGAGATCTTCGAAGAGATCAGTCCGATCGAGGACTTCTCGGGGACCATGTCCTTGTCGTTCCGCGACCACCGGTTCGAGCCGCCCAAGTACTCAGTCGATGAGTGCAAGGACAAGGACATGACCTTCTCCGCCCCGATGTTCGTGACGGCGGAGTTCATCAACAACACCACCGGTGAGATCAAGAGCCAGACGGTGTTCATGGGTGACTTCCCGCTCATGACGCCGAAGGGCACGTTCGTCATCAACGGCACCGAGCGGGTGGTGGTCTCCCAGCTGGTCCGCTCGCCCGGTGTGTACTTCGAGCGCAGCGTCGACAAGACCTCCGACAAGGACCTGTACGGCTGCAAGGTGATCCCGTCGCGGGGCGCCTGGCTCGAGTTCGAGATCGACAAGCGCGACAGCGTCGGTGTGCGCATTGACCGCAAGCGCAAGCAGGCCGTCACCGTGCTGCTCAAGGCACTGGGATGGACCAACGAGCAGATCCTCGAGCGCTTCGGCCAGTACGAGTCCATGCGGGCCACCCTGGAGAAGGACCACACGGCCG
>NZ_JABWGO010000031.1 GCF_013363995.1 Nonomuraea rhodomycinica
GATGGCCTTGTCCAGGGCGACGAAGTGGCGGCCGTCGCCGCGCAGCGCGATCCGGGCCGCGGTGATCGCCTTGATCGAGGCCACCGCGTTGCGCTCGATGCACGGGATCTGCACCAGCCCGCCGATCGGGTCGCACGTCAACCCGAGGTTGTGCTCGATGCCGATCTCGGCGGCGTTCTCCACCTGCTCCGGAGTGCCGCCCAGCACCTCGGTCAGCCCCGCCGCCGCCATCGAGCAGGCCGAGCCGACCTCGCCCTGACAGCCCACCTCCGCACCGGAGATGGAGGCGTTCTCCTTGAACAGCACCCCGATCGCCGCGGCGGTCAGCAGGAACCGGATCACGCCCTCGTCGTCGGCGCCCGGCACGAACCGGCTGTAGTAGGTCAGCACCGCCGGGATGATCCCCGCCGCGCCGTTGGTCGGGGCGGTGACCACCCGGCCGCCCGCGGCGTTCTCCTCGTTGACCGCCAGCGCGAACAGCGACACCCAGTCCATCGCGCGCAGCGGGTCGTCGCCGGCCGCTTCGGTCTGCAGGCGGCGGTGCAGCTGGTTGGCCCGCCGCCGCACCTTCAGCCCGCCGGGCAGCACGCCCTCCTGGGCGATGCCGCGGCGCACGCACTCGCTCATCACCCGCCACAGGTGCAGGATGCCGGCGCGGATGTCGGCCTCGCTGCGGCCGAAGGCCTTCTCGTTCTCCAGCATCAGGGCCGAGATCGACAGGCCGGTGGCCGAGCAGTGCTTGAGCAGCTCCTCGCCGGTGGTGAACGGGTAGGGCAGGACGGTGTCGTCGGGTTTGATCCGGTCGGCGCCGGTGGCGTTCTCGTCGACGACGAAGCCGCCGCCGACGGAGTAGTAGACCTTCTCGCGCAGCACGGCGCCGTCGGCGTCGCGGGCGGTGAAGCGCATGCCGTTGGGGTGGCCGGGCAGGCTGATCTTGCGTTCGAAGACGAGGTCGTCGCCGACGACGAACGGGATCTCGCGCTTGCCGTGGAGGGTGAGGGTGCCGGAGGCGCGCATGGCGGCCAGGCGGGCCTCGACGGTGTCGACGTCGACGAGCTCGGGTTTGTCGCCGGACAGGCCGAGCAGGACGGCTTTGTCGCTGCCGTGGCCCTTGCCGGTCAGGCCGAGCGAGCCGTAGAGGACGGCCTCGACGCGGGCGACCTGGTCCAGCAGGCCGTCCTGGTCGAGGCCGCGCGCGAACTTGTGCGCGGCGGCCATCGGGCCGCCGGTGTGCGAGCTCGACGGGCCGATGCCGACCTTGAACAGGTCGAAGACGC
>NZ_JABWGO010000032.1 GCF_013363995.1 Nonomuraea rhodomycinica
GTCAGCCGCTCCAGCCTGGCACGGCCATCCGCACCGTCAACGCATGCTCCACCAGATTGATCAACGCACTCTTGACCGAATCCTTCGACCGCGCATCCAACCGCACCAACGGAATATGCGCCGCCAACGTCAACGCATCCCGCACCTCCGCATCACTATGCGGATACGACCCGTCCCACCCGTTGATCCCCACGATGAACGGAAGCTGCGCCTCCTCGAAATAATCGATCGCCGGGAAACTGTCCGCCAACCGGCGCGTGTCCACCAGCACCACCGCACCGATCGCCCCCCGCACCAAGTCATCCCACATGAACCAGAACCTGTGCTGACCCGGCGTCCCGAACAAATACAGGATCAAATCCCGATCCAACGACACCCGCCCGAAATCCATCGCCACCGTCGTGGTCGACTTCAACGGCGTCATCCCCAGATCATCGATCCCCACCGACGCGTCCGTCATCACCGCCTCGGTCGTCAACGGCATGATCTCCGACACCGCACCCACGAACGTCGTCTTACCGACACCGAACCCACCCGCCACGACGATCTTCGTCGACGTGAGACCCGGAGACGACACACCAGGACTAGAGCCTGCGAAGTCCACTGAGCACCCTTTCCAGCAGGTTGACATCCGGCCGACCCGCATCCAGCTGCGGCTGATGCACCCGCACCAACCCCTCCGCCGCCATATCCGCGATCAGCACCCGCACCACACCCAACGGAATCCGCAACAACGCCGACACCTCAGCCACCGACCGAACCTGCCGACACAACTGCGAAATCGCCTGATACTCCGGCGTGATATGCGAGAACTCCCGCGGCTCAGCCGTCGCCGACGACACCAACGCCTCCATCGCCAGCTTCACCCGAGGCGCCGTACGCCCACCCGTCACCGCGTACGGGCGCACCGGCGACCCCGGGTCGAAGGAGGACGGCGGCCGCTGCGCGGGACCGCTGTTCCATCTGGGGTCGGTCACCTCGATCACCTGGACTGACTTGCCCGCAGCTCCGCGCGCACCGCCGGAGTCAGCACCTGACCAGCACGATCGACCATCAGCGTCATCTGATAGGCGACGAGCCCCATGTCGCAGTCGGGAGCGGCCAGCACCGCCAGGCAGGAGCCGTCGCTGATCGACATGATCAGCATCAGCCCCCGCTGCATCTCCACGATGGTCTGGTTGACCACGCCGCCCTCGAACACCCGCGCCGCGCCCTGCGTCAGGCTCACCAGCCCCGACGCGATGGCCGCGAGCTGGTCGGCCCGGTCCGGCGGGAA
>NZ_JABWGO010000033.1 GCF_013363995.1 Nonomuraea rhodomycinica
AGGTACGCCTCCAGCCCGTGAAGACCGCCTTCGCGGCCGTAGCCGGACTCCTTGTAGCCGCCGAACGGCGAGACCGGGTCGAACTTGTTGAACGTGTTGGCCCACACCACGCCGGCCCGCAGCCGCTCGGCCATCCACAGGATGCGCGAGCCCTTCTCGGTCCACACGCCGGCCGACAGCCCGTACGGCGTGTTGTTGGCCTTCTCCACCGCCTCCGCCGGAGTGCGGAAGGTCAGCACCGACAGCACCGGACCGAAGATCTCGTCCCGGGCGATCGTGTGCGACTGCGCCACCCCCGTGAAGATCGTGGGCGGGAACCAGAACCCCCGCTCGGGCAGCTCGCACCCGGGCGACCAGCGCTCGGCGCCCTCCGACTCCCCGATCTGCGACAGCTCGCGGATCTTGGCGAGCTGCTCGGCCGAGTTGATCGCGCCGATGTCGGTGTTCTTGTCCAGCGGGTCGCCCAGCCGCAGCGTGCCCAGCCGCCGCTTGAGCGCGGCCAGCAGCTCCTCCTGCACCGACTCCTGCACCAGCAGCCGCGACCCGGCGCAGCACACGTGCCCCTGGTTGAAGAAGATCCCGTTGACGATCCCCTCCACCGCCTGGTCGATCGGCGCGTCGTCGAAGACGATGTTGGCCGCCTTGCCGCCCAGCTCCAGCGTCAGCTTCTTGCCGGTGCCCGCGACCGCCCGCGCGATCAGCCGGCCCACCTCGGTCGAGCCGGTGAAGGCCACCTTGTCCACCTCGGGATGCGCCACCACCGCCGCGCCGGTCTCCCCCGCCCCGGTCACGATGTTGACCACGCCCGGCGGCAGCTCGGCCTGCCGGCAGATCTCGGCGAACAGCAGCGCGGTCAGCGGCGTCGTCTCGGCCGGCTTGAGCACCACCGTGTTACCGCAGGCCAGCGCCGGCGCGACCTTCCAGGCCAGCATCAGCAGCGGGAAGTTCCACGGGATGACCTGCCCGGCCACCCCCAGCGGCTTGGTCCCGAAGCCCGCGTACTCCAGCTTGTCGGCCCAGCCGGCGTAGTAGAAGAAGTGCGCCGCCACCAGCGGCAGGTCCACGTCCCGCGACTCGCGGATCGGCTTGCCGTTGTCCAGCGACTCCAGCACCGCCAGCTCGCGCGAGCGCTCCTGGATGATCCGCGCGATCCGGAACAGGTACTTGGC
>NZ_JABWGO010000034.1 GCF_013363995.1 Nonomuraea rhodomycinica
CTATCCGAGCACCGGGTAGTTCGCGCGGAACACGTTGTGCGGGTCGCGGGCCCGCTTGATCTCCCGCAGCCGCGCGAGCGTGCCGGCGGAGAAGGACTTCGCCGCCGTCTCGCCGGGGGACAGCACGGTGTACGGCTTGCGTCCGCTGACGTAGGCGGCCAGGTCGGCCACGACCTCGGCCTGCCTGGCGCGCGTCGCGTCGGCCATGTGCGGCAGGCCCAGGCCCACCAGGCCGAGCAGGTACGGCTCGGCCAGCGCGCCGCTCGCGCCCGCCCCGGCGCCCGGCTCGGCGAGCGCGCCGCCCAGATGCCTGATCTGCAGGTTGATGAGGGGTTCGACCGGCTTGGCGAGCAGGAGCTCCACCGCGTCCGCGTCCAGGCCGGTGAGCAGCTCCGCGCGAGCGATGGACGGCGCCGGATCGGTGGGCTCGGCGGCGATGGCCCCCAGGTCGGCGACCGGGACGACGCCGCGGCTGTCGAAGAGCGCGCCCCCGAGCTTGTCGACGCGCGCCAGCAGCTGCTCCGCCTGAGCCGGCTCACCCAGGTAGGCCAGGTCCAGCGTGACCATCGGCGGCGCGCCGGGGGGCTGCAGCCGGTTGATCCAGACACTGAGGTCACGCGGCGCCTCGGCGGTGATCTCCAGGAACGCGTCGTAGACCTCCCTGGTGCGCTCCTGCGGCCAGATCACCCGCCCGCCGTACAGGACCGGCACGGGATACAGCTCCAATTCCAGGGCGGTCACCAGCGCGAAGTCCCCGCCGCCGCCGCGCAGCGCCCAGAACAGCTCGGGATCGGACTCGGCGCTCACCCGGCCCGGCCGGCCGTCGGCGTCCACGACCTCGAAGGCCCGCACGCTGTCGGAGGCGAAGCCGTAGCGGCGGCTGAACCAGCCGACCCCACCGCCCAGGGTGTAGCCGGTCACGCTGACCCCCGGCGCGCTGCCCGCCAG
>NZ_JABWGO010000035.1 GCF_013363995.1 Nonomuraea rhodomycinica
GAGCGTTCCTGCACGGCCTGCCCGGTGTGGACCGGGTCGGCGCGGACCAGCGGGCGGCGATGCTGGGCACCCGTTCGATCAAGACGACGGCCAAGGCCCGGGCGATCGATCTGGCCATCTCGATGGTCGACCTGACCACTCTCGAAGGCGCCGACACGCGCGGCAAGGTGCGCGCGATGTGCGTCAAGGCCGTGCACCCCGGCGGGGGCGCTCCCCGTGTGGCGGCCGTGTGCGTCTACCCCGACCTGGTGCCCGTGGCCGTGGAGGCCGTGGCCGGGTCCGGGGTGAAGGTGGCCTCCGTGGCCACGGCGTTCCCCAGCGGCCGGTCCTCGCTCGACGTCAAGGTGGCCGACACCGCGTTCGCGGTGGCGGCGGGCGCCGACGAGATCGACATGGTGATCGACCGGGGGGCGTTCCTGTCCGGCGACTACCTGAAGGTGTACGAGGAGATCGTCGCGGTGAAGGCGGCCTGCGGCGAGGCCCATCTCAAGGTCATCCTGGAGACCGGCGAGCTGGCCACCTACGACAACGTGCGGCGGGCGTCGTGGCTGGCGATGCTGGCCGGCGCGGACTTCATCAAGACCTCCACCGGCAAGGTGTCGCCCGCGGCGACCCTGCCGGTGACGTTGATCATGCTGGAGGCGGTGCGCGACTTCCGGGACCGCACCGGCCGTCAGGTCGGCGTCAAGCCGGCCGGCGGCATCCGCACGACCAAGGACGCGGTCAAGAACCTGGTGCTGGTGCAGGAGACGGCCGGCGAGGACTGGCTGACGCCGGACTGGTTCCGGCTGGGCGCCTCCTCGCTGCTCAACGACCTGCTGATGCAGCGCGAGAAGCTGGCCACCGGCCG
>NZ_JABWGO010000036.1 GCF_013363995.1 Nonomuraea rhodomycinica
CCCGGCCACCTGGCGCGGGTCACAGGCTGCGGGCGGTGATGTCGCCGTGGGAGGTGGTGGCGTGGATGTCGAGCTCGGGGGCGCCGTCGTTCTTGAGGGCGTTGCTGATGCGGCCGTGGGTGGTGGCGGCGTCCAGGGCGGCCGAGACGCCGGCGGCGGCGTTGACCGAGATGTCGCCGGACTGGGTGCGGAGCACGACCTTGCCGCCGGTGGCCTCGGCGATGCGGATGTCGCCCCGCGCGGTGCTGATCTCGGCGGGGCCGCCCAGGCGGCCGACCTCGACGTCGCCGTCGGTGGCGGTGAGGCGCAGGCTCGCGGTCTCGTCGAGCTTGATCTGGTGGTAGGCGCCGTCGAAGGCGACGTCGCCGAGGCGGCCGACGGTCCGGAGTTCGGCGCTGCCGGTCTTGGCCTCGAGCCGGGAGCCGGCGGGCAGCTCGACGGTCACCTCGATGGCTCCGGAGGGGCCGAAGTACTCGTTCTTCGTCGCGGTCTCGATCCGCAGGACGCCGTCGGCGTAGGCGACCGTGGTCTGCTCGGCGGCCTTGACGTCGCGGCTCTTCGCGGCGTTCGCGGGCCGGATCTCGACGGTGGTGTCCGCGCGGTCGGCGGCGATGATCTGGACGCGTCCGGCGGGGATGTCCAGGACGGCGGTGATCGGGGCGGCGGTGTCGAACTTCTGCATGGTGTGCTCCTTGTGCTGTGTTCTTTCGAGATCAACCATCGCCGACCGTTCTGATACCGGGCCGTCGCCGCCCTGACA
>NZ_JABWGO010000037.1 GCF_013363995.1 Nonomuraea rhodomycinica
GACCGCAAGCGCAAGCAGGCCGTCACCGTGCTGCTCAAGGCACTGGGATGGACCAACGAGCAGATCCTCGAGCGCTTCGGCCAGTACGAGTCCATGCGGGCCACCCTGGAGAAGGACCACACGGCCGGCCAGGACGACGCGCTGCTCGACATCTACCGCAAGCTGCGCCCGGGCGAGCCGCCGACCAAGGAGTCGGCGCAGACCCTGCTGGAGAACCTCTACTTCAACCCCAAGCGGTACGACCTCGCCAAGGTGGGTCGCTACAAGATCAACAAGAAGCTCGGGGTGGCCAGTGAGATCACGCAGGGCACCCTGACCGAGGACGACATCGTCGCCACGATCGAGTACCTCGTGCGCCTGCACGCCGGCGAGGACACGATGCCGGGCGCGGGTGGCGAGGTGATCGTCGAGATCGACGACATCGACCACTTCGGCAACCGCCGCCTGCGCAGCGTCGGCGAGCTGATCCAGAACCAGGTCCGCCTGGGCCTGGCCCGCATGGAGCGGGTCGTGCGCGAGCGCATGACCACGCAGGACGTCGAGGCGATCACGCCGCAGACCCTGATCAACATCCGCCCGGTCGTGGCGTCGATCAAGGAGTTCTTCGGCACCTCGCAGCTGTCGCAGTTCATGGACCAGA
>NZ_JABWGO010000038.1 GCF_013363995.1 Nonomuraea rhodomycinica
CCCGTCGTAGGCGGGGTCGGGTGTGGCCACGTGGCCGTTGTCGAGCGGGTTGGGGTTCTTGCCGCCCCGGGTGGCGAAGCCGCCGGGCTCGATGATGGTGACCTTGACGCCGAACTCGGCGACCTCGCCGGCCAGGGCCTCGTTCAGGCCTTCCAGCGCCCATTTGGAGGCGTGGTAGGCGCCGCCGAGCGGCATCGCGATGAGGCCGGCGGCCGAGGACAGCTGGATGATGTGGCCTGAGCGCTGCTCGCGCAGGTAGGGCAGTGCGGCCTGGATCACCCAGACCGCGCCGAACAGGTTGGTCTCCATCTGGTCGCGCAGTTCCTGCTCGGTGAGTTCCTCGACGGCGCCGACCTGGGCGTAGCCGGCGTTGTTGACCACGACGTCGATGCGGCCGAAGTGCTCGGCCGTCTGCTTGACGCTGTCGAGGACGGCGGTCTTGTCGGTGACGTCCATCGGCAGGGGGAGCAGCGCGTCGCCGTAGGTGGCGGTCAGCTCGCCGAAGCTCGTGGTGGTGCGGGCGGTGGCGGCGACCTTGTCGCCGCGGGAGAGGGCGGCTTGGACGAACTCGCGGCCCAGGCCGCGGGAGGAGCCGGTGACGAACCAGACCTTGCTCATGATGTCGTTCC
>NZ_JABWGO010000039.1 GCF_013363995.1 Nonomuraea rhodomycinica
TCAAGAACCTGGTGCTGGTGCAGGAGACGGCCGGCGAGGACTGGCTGACGCCGGACTGGTTCCGGCTGGGCGCCTCCTCGCTGCTCAACGACCTGCTGATGCAGCGCGAGAAGCTGGCCACCGGCCGTTACGCCGGCCCCGACTACTTCACCCTGGATTCCTGATGGCGATCTTCGAGTACGCGCCCGCGCCGGAGTCGCGGGACATTGCCGACATCAAACCGTCGTACGGGCTGTTCATCGACGGTGAGTTCACCGAGGGCTCCGGCACCCCGTTCAAGACGGTCAACCCGGCGACGGAGGAGACACTGGCGGAGGTGGCCACCGCGACCTCCGACGACGTGGACCGGGCCGTACGGGCGGCGCGCAAGGCGTTCGGCGCGTGGAGCGCCCTGCCCGGAGTGGAACGCGCCAAGTACCTGTTCCGGATCGCGCGGATCATCCAGGAGCGCTCGCGCGAGCTGGCGGTGCTGGAGTCGCTGGACAACGGCAAGCCGATCCGCGAGTCGCGGGACGTGGACCTGCCGCTGGTGGCGG
>NZ_JABWGO010000003.1 GCF_013363995.1 Nonomuraea rhodomycinica
CTTGAGATGAGGTCTCCCACCCTGTGAGGGGGTAAGGCTCCCGGTAGACGACCGGGTTGATAGGCCGGAGGTGGAAGCGCGGTAACGTGTGGAGCTGACCGGTACTAATAGGCCGAGGACTTGACCACAAAGCAGACTTTTTGAAGTGTTTTGCTCGCGTCCACTAGGCAATTCTGAGACAGCAAGCGGTGCTTGTGTGTTTCGGAGGGTTACGGCGGTTATGGCGGGAAGGAAACACCCGGTTACATTCCGAACCCGGAAGTTAAGCTTCCCAGCGCCGATGGTACTGCACTCGGGAGGGTGTGGGAGAGTAGGTCACCGCCGGACAATCTTTTGAGAAGGGGTTCATGCGGGCCTGGCTTGATGCCGGGTTCGTGTGGGCCCCTTCTCGCATGTCCGGGATCGGTATCGCATGCCGGATCGAGGCATCCAGCGTCGGGCACCGCTTCGACGTCGGAGCCGGTAGCGCACGGCCGCGGTCGTACGCCCGCTCTCGCTGGCCAGAGGGTCGCGAACACCCGGACGGTGAGACGGGGGAAGCCGGCGTCGGCGAGAGTGGAGGCGAACCGCTCGATGAAGCCGCCGATCTCGTCGATCTCGTCTTTGCGCACGGAGCGGCTCTTCTTCGGGCTGTGTTGCGACGAGCCTGTTTCTGCTGAATCGTAGATCGGGCGCCTGTTGTGGGCGGAGGAGAGAGATGCTCCAGCGTGCGAAGGATCGGACGTTCTGGCAACGGCTCGCCGACCAGCAGTGGACGAAGTACGCCCGGCTTCCGGCTCCGACGAGCGACTACACGGTGACCCGCGACGCACGGATCCCGATGAGGGACCGCGTCGACCTGCTCGCCGATCTCTACGAGCCGAAGGGACCGGTGTCGGGAACGATCCTCGTCACCTCGCCCTACGGCTACAACGTGATCGGCGCGGCGATGACCGGCGGAGTGTTCGCCTGCCGTGGCTATCGGGTCGTGCTGGTCCGGTGCCGGGGGACGTTCGGATCGGGGGGAACGTTCGAACCGCACATGCGGGACGTCGACGATGCGGCTGACATCGTCGCTTGGATGCGCGAGCAGCCATGGTTCGATGGGCGCTTCGCCGCGCACGGCTATTCGTCTGTCGGCTTCGCCGTGTGGGCGTCGCTGATGGATCCGCCTCCAGAGCTGGTGACCGCGGTCATCGCGTGCGCGCCGTACGACTTCGGCGCCTTCGTCTACACCGGCGGGGCGTTCCAGCTCAGCACGATGTTCGAATGGTCGTTCGTCACGAGCAGGCAGGAGGAGCCGCTCCTGCCTCGCATCCTCGGGGTGCTCTCGTCCCGGGGCCGCGTCCGGGAGGCGCTGGCGGCCCTTCCGTTGACCGACGCCGCCGACAAGCTGATGGACGGGAAGGCGCCCTGGTACCGCGAGTGGGTCAGCCGGCGGGATCTCGGCGACCCATGGTGGCAGCGCGCCGACCTGACCGACGCGCTGGAACGGGTGCACGTCCCCGTGCTGCTGCAGGGTGGCTGGCAGGACGGCTTCCTCCGCCAGACACTGGCCGGGTACGCGCGGCTGGCCGGTCGCGGCGTCGATGTCGGGCTCACCATGGGCCCGTGGACGCATGCCCAGGGCGGCGCCGCGGGCGCCCGGGTGCTGCTTCCCGAAGCTCTCGCCTGGTTCGACGAGCACCTGGCCGGGTCGGGCGACCGGCGTCGCGCCATGCCGGTCAAGGTGTTCGTCAGCGGCCCCGGCGAGGGGTGGCGCGACCTTCCGGCCTGGCCGCCGGCGACGGTTGACCAGGTCTTCCATCCACGCTCCGGCAAGACCCTGGCCGCACAACCGGCCCAGCCGGGCGAAGTCGGCGAGTTCACCTACGACCCGGCGAACCCGACCCCCACCTACGGCGGCGCCTTCGTCACCCAGCTCTCCCCGGGAGTATCCGCCGGCTACACCGACGACAGCGCGCTCGCCTCGCGTCCCGACGTGCTGACCTTCACCTCGGACCCGTTGACCGCACAGCTCGCGGTCATCGGCAGCCCCGTCGTGGAGGTCGGGCACGGCTCCGACAACCCCTTCGCCGACCTGTTCCTCCGCCTGTCGGAAGTCGACGCCGACGGCCGCTCACGCAACGTCAGCGACGGATACGTCCGGCTCGACCCTTCCCGACCCACGGGCGTGGTCCGGCTGGAGCTCGACCCGGTCGCCCACTGCTTCGCGCCGGGCAACCGTCTGCGGCTGATCATCGCCGGCGGATCGCATCCCCGCTGGGAACGCAACCTCGGAACAGGCGACGACCCAGCCACCTCGACCAGGATGCAACCGTCACACCGGACGATCGACCTCTCGACCACGCGGGTTCTCGTTCCGGTCGCCCATCCAGGACATGACGCGGGGTGAACCCACGTCAGCCGGCCGATCCGCCCTTCCACAACGCCCTTCTGACGCGGTGATCAGCCCGGTCACGGCGCACGGGAAGCACGCCGCACTTGTCGCCCGGCCCGGTGATGAAGCCAAGGAGGCCGGCGTCCCCGCGTACCGTTGAGCGAGGGAGTGATGCCGGCGGCCCGCCCGGACACCGCTCCCTCGGCGACGGAGGACGTCAGGAGCTCGTGAGGATGACGAGCCGCTGGGTCGCCCTGGTCATCGCGACATAGCGGTCCACCGCCCCCTCGACGCCCTCCCCGAACCTCTCCGGGTCGACGAGGACCACCAGGTCGAACTCGAGCCCCTTCGACAGCTCCGGAGCCAGCGACCGTACGCGGGAGGTCTCCTCGAACGTCGGATCGCCGATGACGCAGGCGGTGCCCTCGGCGTTCGCGGTGAGCCAGGCGTCGAGGATCGAGCTCAGCTCCGCGACCGGCCCGTGGACGACCGGGACGCCGCTGCTGCGGATCGAGGTCGGGACGTTGGCGTCCGGGAGCGCGGCCCGGATGACTGGCTCCGCCTCCGTCATGATCTCTTCCGGCGTCCGGTAGTTGATGCTCAGGGAGGCCAGGGTGATCCGGTCGAGCCCGACCCGCTCCAGCCGTTCCTGCCACGACTCCGTGAACCCGTGCCTGGCCTGCGCCCGATCGCCGACGATGGTGAAGCTGCGGGACGGGCACCGCAGCAGCAGCATCTGCCACTCCGCGTCCGTCAGCTCCTGCGCCTCGTCCACGACGACGTGCGCGAACGGCCCGGCGAGCCGGTCCAGGTCGAGGGCGGGCAGCTCGGACTCGTCGACCAGGTTGCGCTGGAGGTCGGCGCGGCGCAGCTGCGTCACCAGGCCCTCGCCGTCGTCATCGGCCTCGATCAGGTTGTCGACGACCTGGGCCATGCGTTCGCGCTGCGCGGCCAGGGCCGCTTCCCGCCGTCGCTTGCGCCGTGACGTCTCCGGGTCGCCGAGGCGCTGCCGCGCCGCGTCCAGGAGCGGCAGGTCGGAGAGGGTCCACGCCTGGGCCTCCTCGCGCTGGAGCTTGCGTACCTCGTCGGGACTGAGCCAGGGGGCGCACATCCGCAGATAGGCGGGTACGGTCCACAGGTCTCCCACCAGGTCGGCCGCCTCGATCAGCGGCCAGGCCCGGTTGAACGCCGTCAGCAGCTCCCGGTCCCGCAGCAGCGACCGGCGGAGCAGGTCGGGCGCGACGTCCTCGTCGTCGTGCTTGTCCGCCAGGATCCTGAGCAGTTCCTCCCAGATGAGGTCGCGCGCGTCGTTGTGCGCGATGCCGGGCTCCGCCGCGTCGAACGCCTCCGCCCAGTCGTCGGGGCTCAGCCAGACGTCGGACCAGGGCGTCGTGACCGTCATCCCCTGGGTGGGCGGGTTCTCGTAGAACCTGACGGCCGGCTCGATCGCCTTCACCATGTCCGCCGACGCCTTCAGGCGGGCCACCTCCGGGTCGGTCTCGGCCGCCGCCGCGGCTCCCTCGGCGACGAGGTCCCGCAGGGTGCAGGTCTGCACGCCCTCCTCGCCGAGGCTAGGCAGGACGTCGGCGACGTACGCCAGGTAGGGCTGATGCGGGCCGACGAACAGCACGTCGCCCCGCCGGTGGCCGAGACGGGGGTCGGAGTACAGGAGGTAGGCGGAGCGGTGCAGGGCGACGACGGTCTTGCCCGTGCCCGGGCCGCCGTCGACGACGAGGGCGCCGGCGGATCCCGCGCGGATGATGGCGTCCTGGTCGGCCTGGATGGTGCCGAGGACGTCGCGCATCCGCGGCGACCGGCTGCTGCCGAGGCTGGCGATGAAGGCGGACTGGTCGTCGAGCGCGGCGTGCCCGGCCAGCCCCTCCGAGGTGAACACCTCGTCCCAGTAGTCGCTGACCCGGCCGCGGGTCCAGCGGTACCTGCGGCGGCTCGCCAGGCCCATCGGGTTGGCGTGGGTGGCCCCGAAGAACGGCTCGGCCGCGGGGGAACGCCAGTCGAGCAGCAGCCGGCGGCCCTCGCCGTCGGTGAGGCCGAGCCGACCGATGTACGCGGGTTCGTGGCCGTCCACGCTCACCATGTGCCCGAGGCACAGGTCCAGGCCGTAGCGGCGGAGCGTGCGCAGGCGAGCGGCGAGCCGGTGGATCTCCAGGTCGCGGTCCAGCGCCGCCCGGCCTTTCCCGCCGGGCGCCCTGCGCGCGGCGTCGAGCCGCTCGGACAGGTCGGCGATCGCCTGATCGAGGCTGCGCGCGATGGCCGCGAAGTGCTGCTCGTCGCCGCCGATCAGCGCCGGGTCGGCCTTGGCGGCGAGGTGGTCGGGAAGGTCAAACGCGCTGGTGGTCAGCGGGTTCACGGGAGATTCAGCTCCGATCTGAGGGCGCTTGCGTCTGGCTCGGTGAAACACGCGCCCGGCTGGGCGAAACACGCGCCCGGCTGGGCAGGACACGTGCCCGGCTGGGCAGGACACGCGTCTGGCGCGGCGGGACATGCGTCTGGTTGGGCGGGAGCGGCGCGCGAGTGGTGCGACCGCGACGATCCGGTGTGGTTCAGGCGGAGACGGGCGGCCTTTCCCGGCTGACCGTGTCGAGCAGCAGCCGGGCGGCCACCGTCGCTCCGTCGGTGCGGACCGCGCCCGCCACGGCGGCCGCCCGGGCGCGGGTCCCGGGGGCCAGGGCGGTCGCCAGCGCGGCCGACAGGGACTCGAAGGTCGGCGCCGGCCCGTCGTGCGCCGCGCCGATGCCCAGCTCGGCCACCCGGCCGGCCCAGTACGGCTGGTCCGCCAGCTGGGGCACCACCACCTGAGGCGCGCCGGCCCGCGCGGCCGTCGTCGTCGTGCCCGCCCCGCCGTGATGCACGACGGCCGCCACCCGGCCGAACAGCTCCTGCTGGTTGACCTCGCCGACGACGAAGCAGTCGTCCCGGTCGTCGATCCGGCCGAGGCTGGCCCAGCCGCGGGCCAGGACCGCGCGGCGGCCCTGCGCGCGGACCGCCTCGACCGCGACCTGGGCGACGTCCGTCGACCCGCGCATGGGCATGCTGCCGAACCCCACGTACACCGGAGGCGCGCCCGCCTCCAGGAACGCCGTCAGCTCGGCCGGGAGCGGGCGTTCGTCCGGCAGGATCCACGCGCCGGTCTGCACGACGTCGAGATCTGGCGAGCCGAGCCACGGGTCCAGGACGGGGTCCGTCGCCAGCCACGGCCGGTCGCCGATGACGTGGTCGCGGACGTCGTCCACCGGAGGCAGGCCGATCGAGGCCCGGTTGCTGTTCAGCGCCTCACCGAACAGGGCGTTGACGCTCTGGGCGTCCAGGTCCCACAGCACCCGGCTGTCCGTCACCTCCGGCGGGAGCGGCCGGCCCGGATACGCCAGCGGCCGGTGGTGCGGCGACGGCAGCGTGAGCTGCTGGAACGTGACGGACACGGACGGGATGCCCAGCTTCTCGGCCACCGACCGGGCGCCGGCCGCGGCCGGCATCATGCCGGTCACCACCATCGCGTCGCACCCCTCGGCCGCCGGCATGACCGCGTCCAGCTGGCCGGCGATCACCTCGGCCGCGCGCCGGGGCAGGTCCGCCGGCGCCGACGGCGCGGAGGTCGTCAGCGCGCGCGCCGACCGGCCGACCGGCACCATCGGCACGCCTACGCCGGCGAGCCGCCGCGCGAACTCCTCGTCGGGCGGCGCGCACACCCGCACCTCCGCGCCGAGCTCCCGCAGCCGCACCGCGAGTCCCGCCACCGGCTCGACGTCCCCGCGCGACCCGTACGTCGACAACAGCACTCGCACTTCGCATCCCCATTTCCGCAGGCTGTGGCCTCACCATTCGGCCTCGGCGGACGATTCTGGGGGATGACCGGGGTCTTGCCGCAAGCCCCCCGGTGCGCTATACGTTGAGAGTGGAAAGGAGCGGGTACTTCCCCTTTCCCGCGCTCCCCCTACCGCCGGGCCACGAAGACGCCCCATCCCAGGTACTGCCGGCCGTACTCCAGATGCGTCCGGCGTGACTTGTCGAGAAAGTCGCGGATGGCGGAGGCGTCCGGGTCGTCCGGGTTCGCCCGCAGCCAGTCACTCAGCGTCCACCACTGGCTGGCCACGTACCGGTCCCAGCTGTCCGGGTCGGACAGCACCATCTCCACCAGCTCGAAACCGGACGCCTCCAGCCGCTGCGCCGTGCCGGCCAGCGAGGTGAAGGCGTCCTCGGGGATCTCCAGCGCCTCGCACGCCTCCACGGGTGGCGGCGCCAGCCAGAAGCACTCGCCCACCAGCACGATCCCGCCCGGCCGCAGCGGGCGGCGCATGAGCTCCAGGGTGCCCTGCAGCCCGCCGCCGATCCACGTCGCGCCGATGCAGGACACGATGTCGTACGACTCGGGTTCGTCCGTGTACGTGCCGGCGTCGGCCTCGACGAAACGTACCTGGTCACCGACCCCGAGGTCGGCGGCGCGCTCCCTGGCGGCCTCCAGGAACACCGAGCTGACGTCCACGCCCACCCCGTGCAACCCGTAGCGGGAGGCCCAGCGACTGAGCATCTCGCCCTTGCCGCAGGCCAGATCGAGCTGCCGCGTGCCGTGACTGATGCGGCAGATCTCGCCCAGAAGGTTGAGCTTGTCGGGGCTGAGGGGGTTCAGGATGCGGTGACGCGACTCGGCGATCTCATGGAAGCGAAGTGACATGGCTGGCAGTCTTCACGAAAACGGCAAAGTGGGCGACCGGATTCACTCCTCGTCGAGTCACGTGGACGTTCGGCGGCTTGCTAGGCTGGAGCGAGCGGGCCACCCCCACGGGTGGCCTTCGTCGCGTAAGGCCCGAGGGCGGGCGGCGGCGAGCCACGGCGGCCGCCATGTGCGATGCGGGTCCGCTGAGTGATCCAACGAAATGGACCAGAAGTGAACAGAGACAACGGACCCGACAGCGGACAGCGCGGGGGCGGCGAATACGGGGAGAGGCGTACGTACGGTAGCAGCAGAGGCGGCGGCTACGGCTCCCGGGGCAGTGACCAGGGGGGCTCGCGAGGCGACCGCCCGTACCGTTCCGACCAGCGCTCCGGCTCCGACCAGCGCTCCGGCGGCCGCGACGACCGGGGGCCGCGCCGCGACGGCGACGACCGCCGCTCCTCCCAGGACCGCGGCGGCGACCGGCCCGTGTACCGGAGCCGCGACGACTTCGACGACCGCGGCTGGCGCCGCGAGGGCGGGTTCCAGGGCGACCGTGGGCCGCGTCGTGAGGGCGGCTTCCAGGGCGACCGTGGGCCGCGTCGTGAGGGCGGCTTCCAGGATGATCGGGGTCCGCGTCGTGAGGGCGGGTTCCGTGACGACCGCGGGCCACGCCGTGATGACGACCGTCGTCCGTTCCGCGACCGCGACGATCGTGGTCCTCGGGGCGAGGGCGGGTTCCGGGGTGACCGTGGGCCGCGTCGTGAGGGTGGCTACGGCGGCGAGCGTCGTTCGTTCGGTGACCGTGATGATCGTGGGCCGCGTCGTGAGGGCGGGTACGGCGGCGAGCGCCGTCCGTACCGTGATCGCGACGACCGCGGGCCGCGTCGCGAGGGTGGCTACGGTGACCGTGGGCCGCGCCGCGAAGGCGGGTTCCAGGGTGACCGTGGGCCGCGTCGTGAGGGTGGCTACGGCGGCGAGCGTCGTTCGTTCGGTGACCGTGATGATCGTGGGCCGCGTCGTGAGGGCGGGTACGGCGGCGAACGCCGTCCGTACCGTGACCGCGACGACCGCGGGCCGCGCCGTGAAGGTGGCTTCCAGGGTGACCGTGGGCCGCGTCGTGAGGGCGGGTTCCAGGGTGATCGGGGCCCGCGCCGTGAGGGCGGGTTCCAGGGTGACCGCGGTCCGCGTCGCGAGGGTGGGTTCCGTGACGACCGCGGGCCGCGCCGTGATGACGACCGTCGTTCGTTCCGCGACCGTGACGACCGGGGTCCCCGCCGTGAGGGCGGGTACGCCGATCGGGGCCCGCGCCGCGACGACGAGCGCCGCCCGTTCCGCGACCGCGACGACCGCGGGCCGCGCCGTGAGGGCGGGTTCCAGGGCGATCGGGGTCCGCGTCGCGAGGGTGGGTTCCAGGGTGACCGGGGTCCGCGTCGCGAGGGTGGCCACGGCGATCGGGGCCCGCGTCGTGAGGGCGGGTTCCGTGACGACCGCGGGCCGCGCCGTGATGACGACCGTCGCTCGTTCCGCGACCGCGACGACCGGGGACCGCGCCGTGACGGCGGCTACCGCGACGGCGGCGCCCGCCCGTTCTCCCGCGACCGTGACGGCGAAGGCGGCGGCAACCGTGACGACCGTCCGGGCGCCGGCACCCGCGCCAGGTACGGCAGGGCGGACCGCGAGGACGCCCCTCAGCGCGAGCGGCTGCCCGAGATCGCCCCGGACGTCACCGCCGACGAGCTCGACAAGGAGGTGCGCGAGGAGCTGCGCTCCCTGCCCGGTGATCTGGCCGAGCTGGTGGGCAGGCACCTCGTGGCCGCCGAGCGGGCCCTGGAGGAGGACGACCCCGACCGGGCGCACGAGCACACCAAGGTGGCGCGCCGCTTCGCCGCCCGCATCGGCGTGGTCCGGGAGGCGGCGGGCATCGTCGCCTACCGCGCCGGCCACTACTCCGAGGCGCTCAGCGACCTGCGCGCCGCCCGGAGGATGACGGGCTCCGACGCGTACCTGCCGGTGATGGCCGACTGCGAGCGCGGCCTCGGCCGCCCGGAGCGCGCCCTCGACCTGGTCCGCTCTCCCGAGGCCGAGCGCCTCGACCGGCCCGAGCGCATCGAGCTGGCCATCGTCGAGTCGGGCGCCCGGCGCGACCTGGGCCAGAACGACGCCGCCGTCATCACGCTCCAGCGGCTTCCGGAACTGCGTGACCAGGACGTGAAGCCGTGGTCGGCGCGGCTGGCGTTCGCGTACGCCGACGCGCTGCTCGACGCCGGGCACCAGGAGGCGGCGACCGACTGGTTCGCGCGGGCGATGGCGTTCGACGGTGACGGCGAGACCGACGCCGCCGAGCGGTACGCCACGCTCACCGGGGCCGTCATCGACGACCTCGAAGAGGACTACGAGGACGGCGACGACCTCGACGTGCCGTTCGACGACGACATCGCCGTCGCGGCCACCGCGGGCGAGGCCGAGGACTCCGTCGACACCGAGGAGCCCTCCTCGGAGTCCGAGGAGCACGCCGAGGCCCTGGACGAGGACCTGGCTGAGGACCTGGACGAGGACGAGGTGTCCGAGGACGAGGTGCCCGAGGAGCAGCCGGTGCCGGACGAGGCCCCGCAGGGTGCGTCCGCTCCGGCGACCGCCGAGGCCGCCGACTCGGCCGGCCCCGGCAAGGGAGCCGACTCGGCCGAGGCAGCCGACTCGGCCGACTCCGCAGAGGCCGCGGCCCCGGCCGCCGCCGACGAGCAGAGCGACGTCCCGTCGGCGCCGGACATCAACCTGGCGTTCATCGAGCCCGACTTCGGCGACATCCTCGACGGATCCACTCAGGACAAGCCCAAGCGGGACGACTGACGCCTCGGCGCTCAGACGCGTGAGCAGACGGTACGGCCGGCACCATCAGGGGGTGCCGGCCGTACCGTCTGCGCGTTTTCCGGCTCATCCGGTGGCGCCGGGTGGGCTCAGGCGGACGGGGACGCCCGCCGGGCCGCACCCCCCGGTCGCTACGGGTTGACGCGGTTGAGCCAGTGCAGGATGCCCGCGACGTTGGACGGCGCCCCGCTCAGCAGCTCGAACTGCTCGGCCGCCTCGCCCTCCATCTCCAGCGCCGCATAGCGCTCCTTCGTCCGGTCGCGCACCATGGCGACGGCGTGGTCCAGGTCCATGCCCTCCGCGTGGGCCTGACGGGTCAGGTCCACCCAGATGCGCAGCTCTTCCGCGGAACGTTCGAGAGTGTCCTCGACGGCGTCGACCGGTCCGTAGTGGCTGAACAGCAGCCGTTGCGGACCGAGCGCCTTGAACAGGGCGATCGAGTTGAGCGCAGTGTCCAGGTCGAAGTCCGGCGGCGGCGTGGCGGGACGCAGGTCGCCGGTCTCGGGGAGGTAGACGCCGGCGGCGTCGCCGACGTAGAGGTCGCCGGTGCCGGAGTCGACGAGGCCGACGTGGTGTTTGGCATGGCCCGGCGAGTAGTGGCTGCTGAGGGTGCGGCCGTTGCCCAGGTCGACGGCGCCGGTGTCGCCGAGGGCGACGATGCGTTCCGTCTCGGTCGGCGACAGCTCGCCGAACAGCGTGTCGAGCTTGTCACCCCACACCATCCGGGCGCTGGCCATGAGACGGGACGGGTCGGCCAGATGCCTCGCGCCCTTCTCGTGGACGACGATCTGCGCGGAGGGGAAGAACTTCGCGATGTCGCCGACTCCGCCCGCGTGGTCGAGGTGGATGTGCGTGACCACCACGCTCGCCAGGTCGTCGGGTCCCACCCCGAGCGAGGCCAGGGCGTCGCGCACCACGGGCGCGGAGGTCGACGTCCCGGTCTCCACCAGGCAGGGCCGATCGGACAGGATCAGGTAGCCGGCCGTGATTCCCGAGTAACCGGCCATTTTCGTGTCGATCTCATAGACGTCGCCGCCAAGGGCGGTGATGTTGTCCACAGGAACTCCCGAGCAGCGGTCCGCTATCCCCAGAACGACATTCGAGCCGTCCTGGCCATGTCCACATCGTAGAGAGTGATCCCCGCCGGAGCATCGGATGGGAGGACGACAGTGGACCGCAACGAGGTCGTGCTGGCAGGGAGGGTGTCCGTGGCAGCCGAGGACAAGCCGCTGCCCAGCGGTGACACCTTGACGAGGTGGCGCCTGGCCGTGCGCAGGGATCGCCCGCACCCGAAGGGCGGCGTGATGACGGACAGCATCCCGTGCATCACGTTCGTCCCCGAGGTCGCGGCCGTCGTGCGTGACGCGGGGCCGGACGATCCGCTGGAGGTCAGAGGCGCGTTCAGGTGCCGCGTCTACGGCCCGCCGTCAGGGAAGACCTGGCGGTACGAGGTGGAGGTCTTCCGCGTCGAACCGGTCGGCGTCGATCAGGCGTCGCCTCCTCCCGGAGCGCGACGGCGCACGACCAGAGGACCGCGCACGCCCAAACCCTCGCCCGCCACCCCGCCTGGCGGCGGGGGCGCTCTGGGGCGCGCCTCCCTCGGGGAGGGCGCTCTTGCGGCGCCCGCCGCATCGCCTCGCCCGCCCGCGGAGTCGCCTCGTGCGGAGCCGCCTCACGTCGGGCCGCCTCACGTTGAGCCGCCTCGTGTCGGGCCGCCTCACGTCGGGCCGCCTCGCGTTGAGCCGCCTCGCGCCGAGACCGAGTCGCTCGTGGACGAGAAGGCTCATGAGCCCACCCCGAAGGACGATTCTTACGCTTCCCCACACATGTCGTCCGCGCCGAGCCGCCTCCAGGCAGTGCTCGACAGCTGTAGATCCGCGGGGAGAGGCGTGCTTTCACGTTCCAGCCGCTGAGGGCGTGAGCACCGCCGCTTCACGAGCGAAGAGCGTGCCGACGGGAGCGTTGGGGCGAGGCCGAGGTCGTGCGGGTGGACTGGTCGCGCCGCCGAGGTGCTGGCGCCAGGGATGTCGGCGCTCACCGAGGAGCGCCTGACGGTGGCCCAGCCCCATGGAGTGCCCCCGAACGGACGCAGCCTCGCGGGCGGGCCATCGAACAACCACAAACGCGGATGGAACCCGAAGGGCGGCAGGAGGGGGGAGGCGGCTCGGCCCTATGTAGGTGGATCTCGCTGGTCGGACGGGCGGCTCAGCCGGTGGCGAAGGTGCGCAGGACCAGGCCGGTTCGGGGCTTGGGGCCGAAGGAGGTGGACTTGCGGGGGACGCGCTCGCCGGACGCGGCGACCGCGAGCACCTCGGCGACGAGGAGCGGCTTGAGGATCACCGCTGTTCCCCCCGTCTGCACGGCCTGCTCCACCGCGGCATGGGCGTCGTGGTGGACGATCCGTACCGACTGCTCGTCGTCCCGCACGCCCCACACCTTGGGCATCAGGAACTCCGTCAGGATGGAGGTGTTCAGTGCGTTCCACCGGTCCGAACGGTCGGCGGGCATGGCGCGGGCCAGCTGCATCGGGTCGGGATCGGTCAGCAGATGGGCTCCGCCTTCACCGGCCACCAGGAACGCCAGACCGGGGGCAGCCTCCAGCGCGGCAAGGCCCTCGGCCAGATCGGGACACTCCTGGACCCGCCACGATCCCCTCGCCTTGGAGACCGCCTCAGCCAAGGGCAGCGCCGGGATGACCCGATGGATGGCCTTGAGGTCCGGCGGGTAGGCCGTGGCATCCACCAGCAACGCCAGGCCGAAGTCCCAGGGGCCGGAAGGCGGCCGTCCCGCCTCGGCCTGCCCCTCCACGTGTGTGCTCGCGGCGTTGTCCGCGGCGGCCTCATGAGTCTGCGGCGCGTCTGGCGAGGCGATCGGCGCGGATGAGTCGTCGGCGTCTGGCGCGCTGCCGTCGGGGCGGCTTGGGGTGGGTGGTGCGCTGCCGTCCGCGCGGGCTGGGGAGGGTGGCGCGCTGCCGTCGGGGCGGGCTGGGGTGGGTGGCGCGCTGCCGTCCGCGCGGTCTTGGGAGGCCTCCGGCGAGGGCTCCTCCGCGGACGCCAGCCGTGCCGGCGCGGCTTGCGGGGCGCTTGCCTGGGCGCGCGCCGTGTGCTCCTGGCGTTGCAGGACTCGGTACGTGGCGTACCGGTGATGGCCGTCCGCGATCAGGGCTTGGCGAGGGCGCAGATCGGCGTTGATCGCGGCGATCTCCGCCTCGTCGGTGATCGCCCACAGCCGGTGGGTCAGGCCGTCCTCGGTCCTGGCCACGACCAGAGGCTCACGCGTGGTGGCCACCTCGTCCACGAGACGCGTCGCCTGCCCGTGGTCCCCGTCGTACAGGAGGAAGATGGGTTCGAGGTTCGCCTGGGTGGTGCTCATGAGAGCGAGCCGGTCCGCCACCGGGCCGGGGAAGACGTGCTCGTGGGGCAGGATGACGCCCTGAGTCGGATCGGCGATGCCCACGTCACCGATGAGGCCGCGCTGCAGGACCGTGGGGCCGCTCTGCTCGTACACGTACAACGCGGGAAGCTCGTCCGTCACGAGGATGCCCGCGTCGAGCCAGGCGCGCAGGGTGTCGCGGGCCTCGGCGTAGCGTCTTCCGTCGATCCCGGGCACCTGCTGCGCGAAACCGCCCTCGTCCGGGCCACCCTGGTCTCGCGTGACGGGGCCGCCCTCGTCCGGGCCACCCTGGTCTCGCGTCACGAGGCTGCTCTCCGCGACTCTCTCGGCTGCGCCGCGCCCGCCTCGCGTCTCCGGGCCGGGCGCGTCCGGCGCCTCTGTCCCGCTCGTGGTGTGCCGTATTTGCGGGTTATCCGCTTGCGGGGCCTTTGCCGCCTCTGCGCCGCGTATTTGCGGGTTATCCGCTTGTGGTGCCTCTGGCCTGTCTGCGCCGACTGTCTGTGGGTTGTTCTCGTGTGGCCCCTCTGGCACGCCGCGTGCCTGCGGGCTGTTCGCGTGCGGTGCCTCCCGCAGGTTCGCGTCCGGCTCGCGTGCGCCGTTCACGTGCGGCGCCTCCGGGGCGTTCGGGGCTCGCGTGTCCGGGCTGCCCGCGTCTTGTCGGTCGGGTACCGGGGCTGCGTGCGGATGTCTCTCGGTCTCGTCGGCGGCTGCCCGGGTATCGGGGGCCGTTAGCGACCCGCTGGGTGCTGAGGCCGCCTCCGAGGCGCCTGAAGGGGTGCTGACCCGTACGGGTGGTGTGGTGGGGCGGGGAAGGATGAGGCGTACCACGTTGTTCGGATGAGAGTGCAGCAACGCTCGGACGTCGTCGTCCGAGATCAGGTCATACGGCGGGGAGGTGACCTTGGCGGGGTCGTCCACGGCGAAACGGACACCGCGGAAGGGACGCAGCACCAGCCCGTCGGGCACCGGCAGTTCAGGACTCCCCATATCGGGCATGCTCCCATCAACATCCGAGTCTTCCAGAAGCCGCCCCAGCACCCCCGCCGCGTCCGACTCCGTGGCGAGCCGAGCGGAGCCGTCGTCTGCCGATGAAGGAGGCCTCACGCAATGGTCCAAGGAAGAAACGTCCACGATGATTCCCCCGGCGCCCCCGAAGGTGACGTTTACGACTGGTACCAGCGTGGGGTGAAGCTGCTCAAGGACGGCAGCCCGGCCGCGGCGGCCGCGCTGCTGGAGCGGGCGGCCCTGGCCGAGCCCGACTCCCGCAGCATTCTGGAGGCGTTGGCGCGGGCGCAGTTCAACTCGCGGCAGTACGCGGAGGCTGCGGAGAGTTTCCGGCAGATCGTGGACGCCAACCCGGCTGAGGATTACGCCCATTTCGGGCTCGGGTTGTCGCTGTGGCGCACCGGTGACATCGAGGGCGCTCAAGAGCCGCTGGCCATCGCCGTGGCGATGCGCCCCGACGAGCGGCACTACGTGTCGGCGTTGAAGAGTGTTCGGGCGACATTGCGCGCCCGGCGGGAGATCTGACGGGCGAGGGCTGCAGGCGCGTCGCTTCCCCTCACGTTCACGGCCGTGTGAACCGGGAAGAGCGTCACCGTGCGGAGAGGCGTGCGGCCCCCACGGCGGCGGCCGGCCCGGCGGCCGGCCTGGGTGGTCGCGCGCCAAGGGTGAAGACGGCGGCGCTATTGTCTCGGTGATGGCGCCGACGTGTGGTCACACGCGGACGGCGTATGGCACACCCGCTCCGCGTAGGGCCGCCCGTCCCCAGCGTGCGGTCGCACGCGCACAGCGCGCGGCCACACGCGTCCCGTCAACCGTCGCACACGCCCCGTGTGCGGCCACACCCGCTCGGCGGGCGGCCACACCGCGCTCGCCGTGCGCACACCAGCGCTCGGCGTGCGGCACCAGCGCTCGGCGGGCCCACCGCGACCGAAAGGCGACCCGTGCTGATCGACGGCTACGACACCCTGCTGCTCGACCTCGACGGCGTGGTCTACCTCGGCAGCCACGCAGTCCCGGGCGCCCCCGAGGCGCTCGGGGAGGCGCGGGCCAGGGGCGTGCGGCTCGCGTACGTGACCAACAACGCCTCACGCACCCCCGCCGCCATCGCCGCCCACCTGCGTGAGCTGGGCGTGCCCGCCGTCGCCGACGACGTGGTGACGTCGGCGCAGGCCGCCGCGCGGCTGGTGTCGGAGCGGGTGCCCGCGGGCTCGAACGTGCTGGTCGTGGGCGGTTCCGGGCTGCGCATGGCCGTACGGGACCGGGGGCTCAGGCCGGTGACCACGGCGATGGACGCGCCCGCCGCCGTCGTGCAGGGCATCGCCCCCGGGCTGGCGTACGGGCTGCTGTCCGAGGGGGCCCTCGCCGTGCGGCAGGGCGCGCTGTTCGTGGCGTCCAACGGCGACAGCACCATGCCGACCGGCCGCGGCGAGCTGCCCGGCAACGGGGCGATGGTGCGGGTGATCGCCGCCGCCACGGGGGTCGAGCCGGTGTACGCGGGCAAGCCCGACCCGCCGCTGCACCGCGAGTCCATGATCCGTACCGGGGCCCAGCGGCCCCTGGTGGTGGGCGACCGGCTCGACACCGACATCGAGGGCGCCACCAACGCGGGCGTCGACAGCCTGCTCGTGCTCACCGGTGTGGCCACACCGCTCGACCTGCTCACGGCCGGACCGGAGCACCGGCCCACCTACGTCGCCGACGGGCTCGGCGCGCTGTCGCGACCGTACCCGGAGGTGCGGGACGGCGTCTGCGGAGGGTGGCGGGCCCGCTGGCAGGACGGCGCGCTGCGGCTGGAGGGCGACGGCAGTCCGATCGACGGTCTGCGCGCCGCCTGCGACGCCGTCTGGACGGCCGTGGGGGAGGGGCGGGCCGAGGAGGACGCGGTCAAGCACGCCCTCGACCGCCTCGGGTGAACGGCTTCGGCCCCCCGGTCACACCCCACAGTCTCCCGGCAACACAGCTCGCGGGACTACGGTCTCCCGGCGACGCCGCGTCAGAGCCCGTGAGACGTCGCGTCAGAGCCCGTGAGGCGTCGCGTCAGAGCCCGTGAGGCGTCGCGTCAAAGTCCGTGAGGCGTCGCGTCAGAGCCCGTCAAACGGCCGCCCGTCAAGCGTCGAAGCGCGGGCAAGCCCACCGTGCGTCAGAGGAGCCGCCGCAGGCGCAGCAGGTCGCCGAAGCTGGCGTCGACCTTCACCCGGCCGCCCAGCAGCGCGCGCGCCATGTCCAGCTCCCCCTCCACCAGCGCCACCAGGTCATCACTGCCGATCGTCAGCCGCACGTCGGTCCGGCCGTCCGCGGGCGGCTCCTCCACGAACGGGTCGAGCCCGTCGTGGTGCAGCCGCCCGTAGAAGGTCACGCCCAGGTCGGACACGCGGCAGCTCACCGTGCGCTCCACCACGTGCCGCGCGCGGTCCGCCGCGTCGATCTCGTCGAACTGGGCGACGAGCTTGACCAGTGCCGCCCGGCACTCCTCGACGCTTGCCATGGTGTCCACCCTTTCGTTCACCTTTACGGACGCCTGACCTTCACCGACGTAGCGTTCCACATCGGTGGCGTGCCGTATGCCCCGTCAACGTGTGACACACCCGCGATGGTGCCTGGGCGCTCGCGGAAGGCGTTAACGTCGTCTCATGAGTGCGCTGCCAGAGGAGACCGGGGACGAGCGGGTCGACGCGGTCGTCGCGGGGCTCGGCCGGCTGGCCGGCCTGCCGGTGAGCGAGCACGTCGCGGTGTTCGACGAGGCGTTCGCCGGGCTCGAGGCCACGCTCGCGGCCGTGGACGACCAGTGAGCCGCAGGATACGCCTGGACAGCGAGATGGTGCGCCGCGGGCTGGCCAGATCGCGCGAGCAGGCCGTGCAGCTCATCGAGGCGGGCCGGGTCAGCGTCGCCGGGCAGCGGGCGGGCAAGCCCGCCACCCAGGTCGACACCGCCTCGCCCATCGTCGTCGCCGAGTCGGCCGAGGGTCCCGACTACGTCTCGCGCGGCGCGCACAAGCTGCTCGGCGCCCTCAAGGCGTTCGGCGGGCTGACCGTCGAGGGGCGGCGCTGCCTCGACGCGGGCGCCTCCACCGGCGGCTTCACCGACGTCCTGCTGCGCAACGGCGCCGCCCACGTGCTCGCCGTCGACGTCGGCTACGGCCAGCTCGCCTGGTCGCTGCGCACCGACGAGCGGGTCACCGTGATGGAACGCGTCAACGTGCGCGACCTCACCCCCGACATGGTCGGCGAGCCGCCGTCGCTGGTGGTGGGCGACCTGTCGTTCATCTCGCTGCGGCTCGTGCTGCCCGCGCTGGCCGGGGTGGCCGCGCCGGCGGCCGACCTGGTGATGCTGGTCAAGCCGCAGTTCGAGGTGGGCAAGGACCTCGTCGGCGCCGGCGGCGTCGTCCGCGACCCGGCGCTGCGGGCCCGCGCCGTGCGCGACGTGGCCGGCCGCGCGCTGGAGCTCGGGCTGACGGTACGCGGCGTGACGGCCAGCCCCCTGCCGGGCCCCTCGGGCAATGTGGAGTACCTCCTCTGGATGGGGAAGGGAGAGGGCGCGCCTCCGGTGGAGGACCTGGAGGCCGCGATCGAGCGCGCCGTCGAGGAAGGGCCGCGATGAACCGTACCGTGCTGGTCACCGTGCACACCGGGCGCGAGGCCGCCGTCGAGAGCGCCCGCCTGGTCATCGACCGCCTGGTCGACGCCGGGATCACGGTCCGCGTGCTCGACACGGAGGCCGACGAGATCGGCTGCGCGGGCGCCGACGTGGTGCCCGGCGACCCGGTCGCCACCAAGGACGCCGAGGTCATGATCGTGCTGGGCGGCGACGGCACGCTGCTGCGCTCGGCCGAGCTGGCCCGGCCCGCCGGCACGCCGCTGCTGGGCGTCAACCTGGGACATGTCGGGTTCCTGGCCGAGGCCGAGGTGGCCGACCTCGCCGCCGCCGTCGACAGCGTCGTCGCGGGCCGCTACGACGTCGAGGAACGCATGACGATCGACGTCCTCGCCCGCCAGAACGGCCAGATCATCGCCGACACCTGGGCGCTCAACGAGATGTCGGTCGAGAAGCGCGACCGCATGCTGGAGGTCGTGGCCGAGATCGACGGCCGGCCGCTGTCGCGCTGGGGCTGCGACGGCGTGATCTGCGCCACCCCGACCGGCTCCACCGCCTACGCCTTCTCGGCGGGCGGCCCCGTCGTGTGGCCGGAGGTGGAGGCCCTGCTCATGGTGCCGATCAGCGCCCACGCGCTGTTCGCCCGGCCGCTGGTGGTCTCGCCCCGCTCCACGCTGGCGGTCGAGACGCTGCCCGACACGCCCGGCGGGGTTCTGTGGTGCGACGGGCGGCGCCGCTTCGACCTGCCCTCCGGCACGCGCGTGGAGGTCCGCCGGGGCGCCCGTCCCGTGCGCCTGGCGCGGCTGCACGGCGTCGAGAGCACCGGCGCGCCCTTCACCGACAGGCTGGTCGCCAAGTTCGAACTACCCGTTCAGGGCTGGCGCGGAAGGGTGCGTCCCTGAGTGAATGGGCTGTGAGGCGCGTAGGATCACATGCGCACTGGTGTTCGGATTCAGGAGCGACGGGAGTGGGCAGTGCGACCTAGGGTCGAGGAGGTCCGCATCCAGGGACTCGGCGTCATCGATGAGGCCGTGCTCGAGCTTTCGCCGGGCTTCAACGTGGTCACCGGCGAGACCGGAGCCGGCAAGACGATGGTCGTCACCGGGCTCGGCCTGCTGTTCGGCGGCCGGGCCGACCCGTCGCGCATCCGGCCCGGGGCCGAGCGCGCCAGCGTCGAGGGCACGCTCGTCATCGAGCCCGGCGGCCGGGTCGCCCAGCAGGTGGAGGACATCGGCGGCGACGTCGAGGACGGCGAGCTCATCATCTCCCGCACGGTCTCGGCCGAGGGGCGCTCGCGTGCCTGGCTGGGCGGGCGGGGCGTGCCGGTCGGCACCCTGACGTACCTCGCCGACGACCTGGTCGCCGTGCACGGGCAGATGGACCAGCAACGGCTGCTGCAGCCCGCCCGCCAGCGCGCCGCGCTCGACCGCTACGCCGGCAACGAGCTGGTCAAGCCGCTGCGCGCCTACACCCAGGCGTACAAACGGCACAAGCAGGTCGCGGCGCTGCTCGACGAGCTGACCACCCGGGCCCGTGAGCGGGCGCAGGAGGCCGACCTGCTGAGGTTCGGCCTGGAGGAGATCGAGAAGGTCGACCCCAAGCCGGGCGAGGACGTCGAGCTGCGCGGCGAGGAGGAGCGGCTCTCGCACGCCGACGCGCTGCGGGGCGCGGCGACCGGCGCCCACACCGCGCTGCTCGGCGACCCGATGGAGGCGGTCGACGGCGCGCACGACGTGATCTCGCTGCTCGGCGAGGCCCGCGCGGCCATCGAGGCGGTCCGCGACTTCGACGCCGAGCTGGCCGGCATGGCCGACCGGCTGGCCGAGGCCGGCTACCTCGTCTCCGACGTGGCCACCGACCTGGCCGCCTACGCCGAGTCGATCGAGGCCGACCCGGCCCGGCTGGCCGCCGTCCAGGAGCGCAGGGCGCTGCTGTCCGGCCTGGTCCGCAAGTACGGCGAGGACGTCGCGGGCGTCCTGGAGTGGGCGCGCGGCTCGGCCGCCCGCCTGAGCGAGCTGGAGGGCGACGACGAGCGCATCGAGGAGCTCGCGCGCGAGCACGAGGAGCTGACGGCCCGGCTGACCGAGCTGGCCGCCGAGCTCACCCGCGTGCGCGAGGCGGCGGCCGAGCGCTTCGGCCAGGCCGTCACCGAGGAGCTGGCCGCGCTCGCGATGCCGCACGCCCGCGTCGTGGTGCAGCTCACGCGGGCCGCCGACTTCGGGCCCGAGGGCGTCGACGAGGTCGAGCTGCGCATGGCCGCCCACCCCGCCGCGCCGCCGCTGCCGCTCACCAAGGGTGCCTCCGGCGGCGAGCTGAGCCGGGTCATGCTGGCCATCGAGGTGGTGTTCGCGGGCGCCGACCCGGTGCCGACGTTCGTGTTCGACGAGGTCGACGCCGGGGTGGGCGGCAAGGCGGCGGTCGAGATCGGCCGCCGGCTCGCTCGGCTGGCGCGCACCGCGCAGGTGATCGTGGTCACCCACCTGCCGCAGGTGGCCGCGTTCGCCGACCAGCACCTGGTGGTGGAGAAGGCCAGTGACGGCAGCGTCGTGCGCAGCGGCGTCGTCACGCTCGACCACGAGGGCCGGGTGCGCGAGCTGTCGCGCATGCTGGCCGGCCTGGAGGACTCAGAGCTGGGCCGGGCGCACGCCGAGGAGCTCCTCGGGCTGGCCGCCGCGGAGCGGTGACCTGGAGCCCCCGGCCCGTGACGACCTGCCGTGACAAAGCGGACACGCACCGTGATGATGGGCCGCTCAGCTGTTTCCCTCTGGCAGGATGTTCTTGATGAAGGTTCCGGGAAGCAGGATGCCGGGCCTCCGCGTCAGGAAGGTCGAGGACCTTCCCGGTGTCACGGCAGTGGCGAGAATCGATCGACGGACGAAGAGGCTGACCAAGCGCCTCCAGCCCGGTGAGATCGCGATCATCGATCACGTCGACGTCGACCGGGTCAGCGCGGAGGCGCTCGTGGCATGCGGTGTGGCGGCCGTGGTCAACGTCGCGGCCGGCATCTCCGGCCGCTATCCCAACCTTGGGCCCCAGATCTTGCTGGAAGCCGGAGTGCCCTTCGTCGACAACGCCACGCCGGAGCTGTTCGAACGGGTCAAGGACGGCGACGTCGTCCGCGTGCACGAGGGCGTCGTCTACCTCGACGACGAGGTGGCGGGCAAGGGCGAGGAGCAGACGGCCGAGGCGGTCGAGGCCGCCATGGCCGAGGCCCGTGCCGGGCTCGCGGTGCAGATCGAGGCGTTCGCCGTCAACACGATGGAGTACGTCCGCGGCGAGGGCAAGCTGCTCATCGACGGCGTCGGGGTGCCCGAGATCCGCACCCCCATGGAGGGCCGGCACGTCCTCATCGTGGTGCGCGGCTACCACTACAAGGAGGACATCGCCACCCTCCGCCCCTACATCCGCGAGTACCGCCCCGTCCTCATCGGCGTCGACGGCGGGGCCGACGCGCTGCTGGAGGCCGGCTACCTGCCCGACGTCATCGTCGGCGACTTCGACTCCGTCTCCACCAAGGCGCTGAGCTGCGGCGCGGAGCTGGTCGTGCACGCCTACCGCGACGGGCGCGCCCCCGGCCTCGAACGCGTCCACCAGCTCGGCCGCGAAGCCGTCATCTTCCCCGCCACGGGCACCAGCGAGGACATCGCGATGCTGCTGGCCGACGACAAGGGCGCCGAGCTCATCGTCGCCGTCGGCACCCACGGCACCCTGGAGGAGTTCCTCGACAAGGGCCGCTCGGGCATGGCGAGCACCTTCCTCACCCGGCTGCGCATCGGCAGCAAGCTCATCGACGCCAAGGGCGTGAGCCGGCTGTACCGCAGCCGCATCTCCACCCCGCAGCTGCTCCTGCTCGTGATCACCGCGCTGATCACGATGGGCGTGGCCCTGTTCATCTCGCCGATCGGCCAGACCTGGCTGAACGGTCTGCAAGACGCGTGGAACGCGTTCATCTTCTGGCTGGTCGGACTCTTCTCGTGATCGATTTCCGCTATCACCTCGTCTCCATCGTCGCCATCTTCCTGGCG
Source organism: Nonomuraea rhodomycinica (assembly GCF_013363995.1). GTDB lineage: Bacteria > Actinomycetota > Actinomycetes > Streptosporangiales > Streptosporangiaceae > Nonomuraea > Nonomuraea rhodomycinica. The sequence goes on from NZ_JABWGO010000003.1 coordinate 21,909, forward strand.
CTGGCCGTGGGCATCGTCATGGGCACCACGCTGCTGCAGTCGCCCGCGATCGAGACCGCCAAGAAGACCAGCGACCTCATGGCCAAGACCAACAACGACCTGCGCTCCGAGCTCGACGCCCTGCGCGGCCGGGAGGCCGCCGACGACGCGTTCGTCACCGCGTTCACCCCGCGGCTCGTCGCCGGCGAGCTGAACGGCGAGCGGGTGCTGCTCGTCGAGGCGCCCGGCTCCAGCACCACCTACCGCGAGGCGCAGCAGCAGGTGCTGCTCCAGGCGGGCGCCGCCATCACCGGCCGGGTGACGCTCAGCGACAAGTTCCTCGACCCCAAGAACCAGGGCGTGATCGACGGGCTCGTCACCCAGCTCAAGCCGGACGACATGGCCCTGGCCCCCTCCACGAACGCCTACGACAAGGCCGCCACCCTGCTCGCGGCCACGCTCCTGACCACCGACCAGGCGCAGGCCGGCACCGCCAACCCCGCCACCGCTGCCGTGCTCGGCGGGTTCGAGGCGGGCGGCCTGCTCACGGTCGACGACGAGCCGGCCAAGCGGGCCACGCTCGTCGTCATGTTCGCGCCGGAACGGCCTCTCGACGGCGAGAACGCCGAGTCGCAGGCCGCCGCCCTGCTGTCCCTGGCCCGCGGCCTCGACGCCGCCGGCAAGGGCACCGTCATCGCCGGCAGCGTCACCGCCGCCTCGGCCGGCGGCCTCATCACCGCCGCGCGCGACGAGAGCGACCTGGTCAAGCGTGTCTCCACCGTCGACACCGTCGACATGCCCGCGGGCCGCACCGCGATCGTCTACGCTCTGCGGGAGCAGCTCAATGGGCGGGCCGGCCAGTACGGCATCGGCGCCAACGCCACCGCGCCCATGCCCGCCGTGCCCAACCCCACCACCACCCCCACCTCCTCAGGGAGCTGACATGGCCCGTGGCCTGCTCCACGCGCTCGCCGGCGCCGCCCTCGGCGCCGTAGCCGCCCGCGCCGCCTACACCCTCCTCACCCGGAACAGGCCCCAGGACCCGGGCGACCGCTGGACCCGCAAGAACCACCGCGGCGAGCCCATCACCCTGCTCGAAGGCCCCGCGTTCGTCGCCGGAGCCGCTGCGGCCACCGCGCTCGCACCCGGCCTGCCCGCGCGCGCCCGCATCGCGGCGCTGCTGGCCGGAGGCGGCAGCGGAGCGCTCGGCGCCTACGACGACCTGTACGGCACCACCTCCTCCAAGGGGTTCAAGGGCCACCTGAGCGCGCTCGCGCGCGGCGAGGTGACCAGCGGGGCCGTCAAGATCCTCGGCATCGGCGCGACCGGGCTCGGCGCCGCCGCGCTCGTCTCCCGCGGCCCCGCCGACACGCTCGTCAACGGCGCGCTCATCGCCGGATCGGCCAACCTCGCCAACCTCTTCGACCTGCGGCCCGGCCGGGCCATCAAGGTGGGCCTGCTCACCGGCGGGCCGCTGCTGGCCGCCGCCCTGCTGCGCGGGCGGCCGATGGGGGCCGCGCTGGCCGCCGTGCCCCTCGGCGCCGCCGCCGCGCTGCTGCCCGACGACCTCGGTGAGCGGGCCATGCTCGGCGACGCGGGCGCCAACGCGCTCGGCGCCCTCGCCGGGCTCGCGGCGGTCACCACGCTGGACCGGCCGGGCCGGCTGGCGGTGCTCGGCACCGTGGCCGCGCTGACGGCCGCCTCCGAGAAGATCAGCTTCACCAAGGTGATCGCGGGCAACCCGGTGTTCAACCGCATCGACATGCTGGGCCGCCGTCCGGTCGACGCCGTGTGACCGCCGCACCGCCGGCCCGGCCGGGGTCCCGGATGACGCGAGTGCCGGTGCGGGCTGCCAGGATGTCAGCGTGATCGGGGGTGTGGTGATGCGCGCGGGCGCGGCTTCGTGGCGGTCCCGCGCGGCGAGGGTGTCGGACGCGGCGCCGCGTCCGGGCACACGCTGGGGGCGCGTTGTGCGCCGTGAGCGCGTCAGGCGTCCGGAAGGGGTGCTACGTCCCGACGACCTGCGGCCTCCAGAGGGCGTGTGGCTTCGAGAGGGCGTGCGGCTTCGAGAGGGCGTGGTGCCTCCAGAGGGCGTGCGGCTTCGAGAGGGCGTGCTGCCTCCAGAGGGAATGCGGCTTCAAGAGGGCGTGCGTCACGAGGGCGTGGTGCGTCGACAGGGCGTGAAGTTCTCCGAGGGCGTGGTGCGTCCAGAGGGAGTGTTGCGCCGGGAGGGTGTCGTGAGCGGGCGGCCCGGCGCGGGGCGTTGTGTCACCCGGGGCGTGGCGGCGTGGGGCGTCGCGAGGGGTGCGTTGTGACGGCCCGGCTGGCGCGGGGCGTCGCCGGGGGAGCCATGCTCATCGGCGCGATCACGATCCTCGCCCGTGTGGCCGGCTTCGCCAAGCAATTCGCCTTCGCAAGCACCGTCGGCACCAACTGCCTGGCCACGGCCTACTTCACGGCCAACCAGATCCCCAACATCATCTTCGAGGTCGTCGTCGGCGGCGCGCTGGCCGGCATGGTCGTCCCCGTCCTGGCGGGCACGGCCGCCACCACCCAGGACGACGGGTCCGGCGGCGGCGGGCGGGCGCGGGTGGAGGCGATCAGCTCCGCCCTGCTCACCTGGGTGCTGGTCGTGCTCGTCCCGCTGGGCGCGCTCACCGCGCTGCTCGCCGGCCCGCTCGTCGAGCTGTTCTTCGGCGCCGACGTGAAGGGCTGCGACGTCGCGGGCGTCCAGGCCGTGGCCGCGCGCATGCTCGTCGTCTTCGCGCCCCAGATCCCGCTGTACGGGGTCGCGGTCGTCCTCTACGGCGTGCTGCAGGCGCACAAGCGGTTCGCCGGGCCCGCGCTGGCCCCCCTGGTGTCGAGCATCGTGGTCATCGTCGCCTACCTGCTGTTCGTCCCGCTCAGCGGCGACTGGGCCAAGTCCGGCGGCGGGCGGGCCGACCTGTCCGCGCTGCCAGGCGCGGCCGAACTGGCGCTCTCCGTGGGCACGAGCCTCGGCGTGCTCGCCCTCGTGCTCACCGTGGTGGGGCCGATCGCCGGGCTCGGGCTGCGCTGGCGGCCCTCGCTGCGCTTCCCGCCGGGCGTGGCCGTACAGGTGCGGCGGCTGGCCCTGGCCGGGGTGGCCGCGCTGCTCGCCCAGCAGGCCGCGATGGTCGTCGTGCTGCTGCTGGCCAACAAGGCCGTCGGCACCGGGGCGATCGCGGTCTACAACTACGCGTGGGCGATCTACCTCGTGCCGTACGCGGTGCTGGCCGTGCCCATCGCCACCAGCGCCTTCCCCCGGCTGTCGGCGCGGGCCGAGGCGGGGGAGACGCAGACGTTCTCCGACCTGGCGGCCGGGGCGACGCGCGCGGTGGTGATCGTGTCGGGGCTGGCGGCCGGCGTCCTGGCGGCCACCTCCGAGCCGGGAGCGGCGGTGTTCCTGTGGACCAAGAGCGAGGTGCCGCCGGATCAGCTGGCGCGCACGATCGCGCTGTTCGCGCCCGGTCTGGTGGGTTACGGGCTCATCGCCCACCTCAGCCGCGTCCTGTACGCGGCGGGCCACGGCCGGGCGGCGGCCACGGGCACGGTCGCCGGGTGGGTGGTGGTGATGGCCGCGCAGACGGTGTTCGCGCTGACGTTCCCCGACGGGTGGCGGATCGCCGGGATGGCGCTGGGCATGAGCGTGGGCATGACGGCGGGGGGCGTGTCACTGCTGGTGTCGGTCGTCCGCGTGCGGGGACGCGGCGCCGTGGCCGGCCTCGGGCGCGCGGGGGCGGCGGCGGTCGCCGGGGGTCTGGCCGGTTACCTGGCCGGGGCCGGAATTGTCGCGGTGCTGGGGGCGGAGAGCTTCTGGGGGCAGATCGGTGCGGTGCTGGCCGGGGCGGTCGCCGCGCTGGCCGCGGGTGGGCTCGTGGTGGCGCTGGTGGACCGCGCCGACGCCACGGCGGTGGCCGGCACGCTCGTACGGGGGAGACGTGGCTGAGGCACCCCGGGAATCTACTTTGTAAAGGCGCTCTCCCGGGAGATGGCGTCTGGGAGCGTAGGCAGGAAGCGGCAGATAAGGGAGGAGCGGCGGTGCGGGTGGCATTCGTGCTGGGCACCACGTCCGGCGGCACCGGCAGGCATGTACGCATGCTGGCCGCCGGGCTGGTGCGGCGCGGGCACCGGGTTCTGGTGGCGGGGCCTCCGGAGGTGGAGGAGAGCTTCGCCTTCACGGAGGCGGGCGCCCGGTTCGTTCCAATCCGCGTCTCGGATCGGCCGCATCCGCTCGACGACGCGCGGTCGGTGCTGGCCCTCCGGCGGCTGACCAGGGACGCCGACGTGGTACACGCCCATGGGCTGCGCGTCGGCGCCCTCACCGCGCTCGCCCTTCCCGGCCGCGCGGCGCTCCTGTCCGGGGCAGGCGGTCGGTCTTCGGCGTCGCGAGAGGCGATGGAACGCGGGCGGGAGTCCGGCTCCAGGTCCGCGTCCGGGTCCGCGTCTGGGTCTGGGTCCGGGTCCGGAGTCGGGGCCGAGGTCGGAGCCCGGGCCGGAGCCGGGGCTCCGACCTCGCGGGCGGGCAGGGGGCGGCCGGCGCTCGTCGTGACGCTGCACAACGCTCTCACCGCCGGAGGGTTCGTCGGGGCGGTCTACGGGGCGCTCGAACGCGTCGTCGCCCGTCGCGCCGACCACCTGCTCGTGGTCTCGCCGGACCTGGGCGAGCGGATGCGCGCTCTCGGGGCCCGAGACGTACGGCCCGCCGTGGTGCCCGCCCCGGTGCCGAGGCCGGCCAAGAGGACGCCGGAGGAGGTGCGCTCCGACCTGGGCGCCGGGCACAGGCCCATCGTGCTGACCCTCGCCAGGCTCGCCCAGCAGAAGGGCTTGGAGACTCTTCTTGATGTCGCCCGCGGCCCCTGGGCGCCCCTGGACGCCACTGGTGAAGGTGCCGGTGGTGGGATCGTCGGCGGCGAGGAGGCTGTCGGCGGTGAGGTGGCCGTGCCGTTGTTCCTGGTGGCGGGTGACGGGCCCCTGCGGGGCGAGCTGCAGGCCAGGATCGACGCCGAGCGGCTGCCCGTGAGGCTGCTGGGCTGGCGCGACGACGTGCCCGATCTGCTGGCCGCCGCCGCCGTCGTCGTCTGGCCGAGCCGCTGGGAGGGCCAGCCGCTCAGCCTCAGCGAGACCCTGATGATCGGCCGCCCCGTGGTGGCCACCGCCGTCGGCGGCGTCCCGGACCTGCTGGGCGGGGCGGGCAAGCTGGTCCCGTACGGCGACGCCGCCGCGATGCGCGCGGCCGTACGGGAACTGGTGGAGGACCCCGCCGAGGCGGCGCGCGTGGCGCGGGCCGCCGCCCGGCGCGGCGCGAAGCTGCCCGGCGAGGATGACGCCGTGGACAGTGTTCTGTCCGTATACCGGGCCGCTACAGCGGGGGATGATTAGGCGGACCTTACGCGTTCTCGTATACTGCGTGCGTTAGGGAGGGGAGTATCCCTTCGCGGCAGCCTCGTCATCACGGTGCAGCCCCGCTCCACGGGGCCCCCGGGGCTGCCGGTCCGCCGATCACGCGACGGTGGGCGGGAGAGACCTCCGGCAGTCAGTTCTGCATGCCGGAGGAAAGACGTGACCGTACCCGTCTGGGCTTATATCGCCGTCATCGGCGGTCTGCTTGTGGTCCTGGCAGTGGACCTGTGGATCGTCGACCGCGGCGAGGCGCGCGAGTTCTCGATGCGCCAGGCCGGTTACTGGGTCACGTTCTACGTCGCCCTGGCCGTGCTCTTCGGCGGCCTGCTGTGGCTCACGATGGGCCCCGGCAAGGCGGGCGAGTTCTTCGCCGGATACATCACCGAGTACAGCCTGAGCGTCGACAACCTGTTCATCTTCTTCATCATCATGAGCAGGTTCGCCGTGCCCCGCGCCTACCAGCACAAGGTGCTGCTCGTCGGCATCGTGCTGGCGCTGGTCATGCGAGGCATCTTCATCGCGCTCGGCGCCGCCGCCCTGCAGCGTTTCAGCTGGCTGTTCTACGTCTTCGGCGCTTTCCTCATCTACACCGCGGTCAACCTCGTCCGTCAGCACCTGAAGGGCGAGGAGGACGAGTTCAACGAGAACGTCCTGCTGCGCTGGGTGCGCAAGGCGTTCCCCACGACCGAGGGCTACGTCGGCTCGAAGATCACCGCCAAGATCGACGGACGGCGCATGGTCACCCCGATGCTCATCGTGATGATCGCCATCGGCTCCACCGATCTGCTGTTCGCCCTCGACTCGATTCCGGCGATCTTCGGGCTCACCACCGACCCGTTCATCGTCTTCACCGCCAACGCGTTCGCCCTGATGGGACTGCGTCAGCTGTACTTCCTGCTGGGCGGCCTGCTGCAGCGGCTTGTTTACATCAGCTACGGTTTGGCGTTCATCCTCGGGTTCATCGGGGTTAAGCTGGTATTGGAAGCCCTGCACGCCAGCGGGGTTTCCTGGGCGCCCGAGATCCCCATCTGGCTGTCCCTCACGGTCATCGGCGGCACCATGGTCATCACCACCGCGGCCTCCCTGATCAAGGCCCGTGTCGACAGCCGCCGTAGCGAGGAAAGCAGTCCTACCGGGGCTAGCTAAATGGCTTTCGAGGCGCTTTGCTTGTGTAGTCGCGCCGTGTAATAGTTGCTGACTCTGTAACATCACGGCAAAGCGCCCAGTCCAGTCATTCACCAAAGGTTGTCCGTGTCAGACGATTCTGCCAAGACGAGCCGGATCCGGCTCGCACGCGGGGTGTCCCCGTGGCTCCTCCCGACCGCGGCCTCCGCCGCCGCGACCGCGCTGCTGGCGCGCAGGGACCGCCGATGGGCGCTCGCGGCGGTGCCGCTGAGCGCTCTGACCGGGGGCATGCTCTGGTTCTTCCGCGACCCCGAGCGGGTCCCCGGGTTCGGCCGCGTCCTGTCGCCCGCCGACGGCGTGGTGCAGAGCATCGACCCGTGGCCGGACGGCCGCACCCGCGTCGCGATCTTCATGAGCCCGCTGAACGTCCACGTCAACCGGGCGCCTCTTGCGGGAAATGTCACGTCCGTGCAGCATGTGGCGGGTGGGTTCCTGCCGGCTTTCAACAAGGACAGTGACCAGAACGAGCGCGTGGTGTGGCATTTCGAGACCGCGCTCGGCGACATCGAGATGGTGCAGATCGCAGGCGCGGTGGCGCGCAGGATCGTGCCGTACCTGAGCGCGGGGGCCAAGGTCGAGCAGGCCGAGCGCATCGGCCTCATCCGGTTCGGCTCCCGGGTGGACATCTACCTTCCCGAAGGGATCTCTCCCGCCGTGTCGGTGGGCGAGAAGACGGTTGCGGGGGTGACCAGAATTGACCACGGCTGACGCCGGAAGCTGGCAGGCCGAAGAGGAGGAGCAGCCCCGCGGGCCGGTCGGCAAGGCGTTCCGGCTCTCCGCGGCCGACTCGCTGTCCCTCGGCAACGCGCTCTGCGGCTTCCTCGCGGTCTGCGTCCTCGCCTCCTCGGCGATCCGCTCGCTGCAGGAGGGCGACGGGTTCCGGCCCGCTCCGAGCTACTTCGCCACCGCGGTGGTGCTGCTCCTCATCGGCGCCACCTGCGACCTGTTCGACGGCCTCGTCGCCCGGCGCTTCCGCGCCTCGGCGATGGGCGCCGAGCTGGACAACCTCGCCGACGTGATCAGCTTCGGGTTCGCGCCCGCGTTCATGATCGTGATCTGGGGCGGCTTCACGCCGGACCTCCCGTTCCCGGCCGTGCTGGTGGCGGCGGGCGCGGTGCTGCTCGCCGGCGTCGTACGGCTGGCGAGATTCGCCTGCGTGAAGACCAAGAGCGGCGACTTCATGGGCCTGCCCATCCCCATGGGCGCCATGACGGTGATCTCCATCGTGCTGCTGTTCGAGCCGAGCATCCCCGCCCTGCTCGGGGTGCTGGGCGTGGCCTGGCTGATGGTCAGCCGCATCGAGTACCCCAAGCCGAAGGGGCAGCTCGCCGCCGTCGTCCTCGGCTGGATCATGGTCAACGTGGCCTTCCTGGCCTTCTGGGTGGCCTGGCCCGAGGGCGGCGACCTGCCGATCAAGATCGGCGCCTCGATGCAGATCGCGCTCGTCGCGGCGATCCCGCTGCGGGTGCTGTTCTACAAGCGGGAGCAGCGCAAGGAAGCCGAGCGCGTCGGCGACTGACGCCGAACCGCACGTCCGGGCACCCGACGGATGGAGCCGCCCATGCCGGACACTCCACGCGAGCACACCCGTACGTACTTCCTCGGCAAGCTGGCCCAGGAGCTGGAGGCGCGCGGCCTGGCCGTCACGCTGCGCGCCCACCCTCCGGCGCTGCGGGTCAGCGACCCCGACACGGTGCTGCTGGCCGAGACCGTCGACTGCGTGCCGTTGTCCGACGGCTGGTTCTACCGGTGGTCATGGGGCGAGGTCGTCGGTCTGGCCGACGACCCGGGCCTCGCGGCGCACCGCATCGCCCGGGTCCTGACCGGCCGCTGACGAGCACCGATCCACCGCTCCGGCCCGAGACGGCCGCGTCACCGATTCCATCGCTCGGGCCCGACCGGTCGCGTCACCGATTCATTGCCCGCGGGTCACCACCCGCGGGCTTTCCATTCGGGCAGCGAGGGACGCTCGGTGCCCAGCGTCGTGTCCTTGCCGTGGCCCGGGTAGATCCACGTCTCGTCCGGCAGCCGGTCGAAGACCCGCTCCACCACGTCGGCGTAGAGCTGCTCGAAGCGCTCCGGGTCGTTCCACGTGTTGCCCACCCCGCCCGGGAACAGCGAGTCGCCGGTGAACAGGTGCTGCTCCGTGCCGCCGCCGTCGTACAGCAGCGCGATCGAGCCGGGCGTGTGACCGCGCAGGTGGATCACCTCCAGGGTCACCACGCCGACCGTGATCCGGTCGCCGTGCTCGACCTCGCGCTCCACCGGCACCGGCAGCGCGGGAGCGTCGAGCGGGTGGGCGATCGTCTGCGCCCCCGTCACCTTGGCCACCTGCTCCAGGGCCTGCCAGTGGTCGCCATGCTGGTGGGTGGTGACGATGGAGCTGAGCGGCTGGTCGGCGATCAGCGCGAGCAGCCGGTCGGCCTCCGCCGCCGCGTCGATGAGCACCCCGTCGCCGGTCTCGTTGCAGCGCAGCAGGTAGGCGTTGTTGTCGTACGGTCCGACGGCGAGCTTGCTGATCGTCAGCTTCGGCAGCCGGCGCACGTCGGCTGGGCCGCCGACCTGGACGTCGCCTGTGTACGTCATGGGTAGTCCTCCGGGGGCGTCGCGGGCAGGTCAGCCGGAGCGGGCATGGTCAGCCACGGCGGCGCCGCGGGAAGCGCCGGACCCGCCGGGCCGGGCACGGACGACTGCCCCTCCAGCACCACCCTAACCCCCTCACCCGCTGATCTGCCGGTGAGCCAGGCCAGCATGTCCGCCGGACGGCCTTCCACGACCGGTCCCGCGCCGAGCTCGGGCCAGAGCGCCGGCAGCGTCCCGCCGTCCGGTACGTCCAGGAGGCGGATCGCACTCACCGCGCTCCGCTCGTACGGCCAGCACCGCAGGCAGTCGTGCAGCTCCCGCAGGACGAACCGCCGCGGCCAGTCGGCGGGGCCGTACCCCGCGCCGAGGTCGACGTGGTGCATGCCGAGCTCGCGCAGCCGCCTGACCAGGACGTACCAGGCGGGGTGCGGCGGCGGGCGCAACGCCTCCACCGGTGAGCCCCACGCCTCCCGCGGCATCCGCCCGACGACCGCGTCCAGCCGCTCCGAGCTCTCCCGCAGGTCGGCCAGCTGCTCGGCGGCCGGGCGGCGGGCGCCGGCCTCGATCTCCGCGTCACGGGCGGCGTCGCTCACGTACTGCGGGACCCGCACGCCCGTCCTGGCCCAGGTCAGGAGGTTGACGAGGCTGTCGGCATTGCGGGCCACATGGGTCAGGACGTGGCCGCGGGTCCAGCCCGGCAGGAGGGAGGGCGCGGCGAGGTCCTCGTCGCGCAGCGCCGCCGCGGTGTCGAGGAGGGCCGAGGTCGCCGAGGCCAGCTCAGCTCGTAAGGTCGAAACAACCGTCATACCAGATATTTCAGCATCTGCGGGGTCAAGGGCCGGCGGCGGGCATAAAAGGGCAGGTCATGGCGTTGACGTGGGAAGGTCTCCCGCCGCCAGGGAGGCCGGCCCCGGAAGGCCCCCAGCCGTGGGGGAGGCCGACCTGGGAAGGCCTCCTGCGGCGAGCAGGCAGGCCGTACTCTGAGAGGGACGGATTTTCGGGGGGGCGGCATACGGCCCGCCGAAATTGTCGGTGCCCCCGTCTACCATCCCCGTGGACCTATCCGCCTTCTTGACATCGGGATCGCTGTGGCAGACCGCCTCATCGTGCGTGGTGCGCGCGAACACAACCTCAAAGACGTCTCGCTGGAGCTGCCGCGGGACTCTCTGATCGTCTTCACCGGCCTGTCCGGTTCGGGCAAGTCGAGCCTGGCCTTCGACACGATCTTCGCCGAGGGCCAGCGGCGCTACGTCGAGTCCCTCTCGGCCTATGCCCGCCAGTTCCTCGGCCAGATGGACAAGCCCGACGTCGACTTCATCGAGGGCCTGTCGCCGGCGGTGTCGATCGACCAGAAGGCCACCAGCAAGAACCCCCGCTCCACGGTCGGCACCATCACCGAGGTCTACGACTACCTGCGGCTGCTGTGGGCGCGCATCGGCAAGCCGCACTGCCCGGTCTGCTCCCGCCCGATCGCCCGGCAGACGCCGCAGCAGATCGTCGACCGGGTCATGGACCTGGAGGAGGGCACCCGCTTCCAGGTGCTCGCCCCGGTCATCCGCGGCCGCAAGGGCGAGTACACCGAGCTGTTCCGCGAGCTGCAGACCAAGGGCTTCGCCCGCGCGCGCGTCGACGGCACCGTGGTGCGCCTGGAGGAGCCGCCGACGCTGAAGAAGTACGAGAAGCACGACATCGAGGTCATCGTCGACCGCCTGTCGGTCAAGGACTCGGCGCGGCGCCGGCTCACCGACTCGGTCGAGACCGCCCTGCAGCTGTCCGGCGGCACGATCACCCTCGACTTCGTCGACCTGCCCGAGGACGACCCGGGCCGCGAGCGGTTCTACTCCGAGCACCTCTACTGCCCGTACGACGACCTGTCGTTCGAGGAGCTGGAGCCGCGCTCGTTCTCCTTCAACTCGCCGTTCGGCGCCTGCCCCGAGTGCACCGGCCTCGGCACCAAGATGGAGGTCGACCCCGAGCTGGTCGTCCCCGACCCCGAGCGCACGCTGCGCGAGGGCGCCCTGCATCCCTGGTCCGGCGGCCACACCAGCGAGTACTTCGTCCGGCTGGTCGAGGCGCTCGGCCACACCATGGGCTTCACGCTCGACACCGCCTGGGAGAAGCTGCCGAAGAAGGCGCAGAAGGCGCTGCTGTCCGGCCACGACGAGCAGGTCCACGTCCGCTACAGCAACCGCTACGGACGTCAGCGCTCCTACTACACCACCTACGAGGGCGTCATCCCGTGGGTGCAGCGCCGGCACGCCGAGGCCGAGAGCGACGCGACCCGCGAGCGCTTCGAGGGCTACATGCGGGAGATCCCCTGTCCCGCCTGCCGGGGCACCCGCCTCAAGCCGGTCTCGCTGTCGGTCACCGTGTCCGACCGCTCGATCGCCGAGGTGTCGGCCATGTCGATCGGCGAGTGCGCGGCGTTCCTGTCGGAGCTCACGCTGTCCGACCGCGACATGCAGATCGCCGAGCGGGTGGTCAAGGAGATCAACGCCCGGCTGGGCTTCCTGCTCGACGTCGGCCTCGACTACCTCACCATGGACCGCGCCGCCGCCACCCTGGCGGGCGGCGAGGCGCAGCGCATCCGGCTGGCCACGCAGATCGGCTCCGGCCTCGTCGGCGTCCTGTACGTCCTGGACGAGCCGTCGATCGGCCTGCACCAGCGCGACAACATGCGCCTGCTCGACACCCTGATCCGGCTGCGCGACATGGGGAACACCCTGATCGTGGTCGAGCACGACGAGGACACCATCGCCGCCGCCGACTGGGTGGTCGACATCGGGCCCGGCGCGGGCGAGCACGGCGGCCAGGTCGTCGTCTCCGGCACCGTGCCCGAGCTGCTGGCCAGCGAGGAGTCGCTGACCGGCCAGTACCTGTCCGGCCGCAGGAGCATCACGATCCCGGCCCAGCGCCGCAAGCGCGACCGCAAGCGGCAGATCACGGTCAAGGGCGCGCGCGAGCACAACCTCAAGGGCGTCGACATCGACTTCCCCCTCGGCCTGTTCACCGCCGTCACCGGCGTGTCCGGTTCGGGCAAGTCGACGCTGGTCAACGACATCCTGTACGCCGCCCTGGCCAAGGAGCTGCACGGCGCCCGCACCGTGCCGGGCCGCCACTCCCGCATCAACGGCATGGACCACGTGGACAAGGTCGTCCACGTCGACCAGTCGCCGATCGGCCGCACCCCGCGCTCCAACCCGGCCACCTACACCGGCGTCTTCGACCACATCCGCAAGCTGTTCGCGGCCACCACCGAGGCGAAGGTCCGCGGCTACCAGCCGGGCCGCTTCAGCTTCAACGTCAAGGGCGGCCGGTGCGAGGCGTGCGCGGGCGACGGCACCATCAAGATCGAGATGAACTTCCTGCCCGACGTCTACGTCCCCTGCGAGGTCTGCCACGGCGCCCGCTACAACCGGGAGACGCTGGAGGTCCACTACAAGGGCAAGACCATCTCCGAGGTCCTCGACATGCCGATCGAGGAGGCCCTGGCCTTCTTCGACGCGATCCCGGCGATCAAGCGGCACCTGCAGACGCTGCACGACGTCGGCCTCGGCTACGTCCGGCTCGGCCAGCCCGCCACCACGCTGTCCGGCGGGGAGGCGCAGCGGGTCAAGCTCGCCTCCGAGCTCCAGCGCCGGCAGACCGGCCGGACGATCTACGTCCTGGACGAGCCGACCACGGGCCTGCACTTCGAGGACATCCGCCGGCTCCTCGGCGTTCTCGGCCGGCTGGTCGACGGCGGCAACACGGTGATCGTCATCGAGCACAACCTCGACGTCATCAAGACCGCCGACTGGATCATCGACATGGGGCCGGAGGGCGGCTCCCGGGGCGGCACCCTCGTCGCCGCGGGCACGCCCGAGGAGGTCGCCCGGGTCGAGGAGAGCCACACCGGCCGCTTCCTGCGCAAGATCCTCCAGCTCTAGCCGGCCGGGCCGGCGGCCGGGCCCGCGTTTCAGGCGTCGGCTGCCGGAGCGCGCAGCGACGGAGCGGGCAGCGGCGGAGCGGGTGCCGATGGTGCGGGCGCCGAGGGTGCGCGGGTGGCGGCGCGGCGGCGGGCGCGGCGCCTGGCGTCGCCGCGCTCCAGCCACCACTCCGCCGCCAGCAGCGGCAGCACCCAGCCGAGCCAGCCGCCCAGCCCGGCGGCCGTCTGCGTGAGCAGCGCCTGGTCTCCGTGGTACGTCGTCGCCAGCTCCGGCTGCAGGAGCACGATGAGCACCGCCGTGTGGATGCGGTTGGTGATGATCGACATGGTCAGGGCGAAGCTGCGCACCATCCACCGGCGGTGCTCCACGAAGCTGCGCCGCCGGGCCGCCCGCCACCCGGCGATCGTGCAGCCCAGCCACAGCAGCGCCAGCAGCACGTTGCTGGCCCTGATGACGTGCCCGAACGGCGTGGCCAGACCGACCACCAGGCCCATCAGCCCGGCCGGCAGGCACCCGCCGAGCACGTACACGCGGCCGACGATCCGGTGCGCCCGCGGATAGCGGTCCCGGAACCACGGCCAGATCTGCAGGCAGCACGTCAGCATCGCCACCGAGCCGAACACCACGTGCAGCGACAGCATCACGTAGTGCGGGGGGAAGAACGCCGGGGCGGGCACGCGCGAGCGTGCCGGGTCGAGCGAGACGTACGGCGGCAGCGAGAAGGCCACGAACGCCACCGCCACCACGGCCAGCGGCGCCACCCACGGCCGCCGCCACCAGCGTGGCCGCGCCCGGCCGGTCGGCCCTGGCCGTTCGGGCGGCTCGGCGGCGGCCGGGCGGCGCGACGGGGGCGGTGGGGGAGAGGGTTCCGGCGAACCGGTGAGAGCGGTCATGGCGACAGCGTCGCCCGCCCCGCTGACCGATCACGCACCACCCGCTGACGGGACCGGAGGGGAGCGCCCCTACAGTGATGTCCGGTCTTATGGGCCTGACCTGCAGGGGGTCAGCGGCGACGCGGAAGGGTCGGCAGCACATGAGGGGTTCGGAGCGGGGCTCGGCCACGCCCGCGATCGAGGAGGAGCCGGTGGGCGCTCGGAGCGGCCGGGGGGTCGGGCGGCGCGAGGCCCTGGGCATCGCGGGCGCGGCCGTGTGCGGGCTGGCGGTCGCCGGCTGCGGAGCCGGAGGCCAGGAGAGCGCCCCCGTCCAGAGCATCAAGGGGCAGGTCCTCGCGAAGACGGCGGACGTGCCGGTCGGCGGCGGAACCCTCGTCGAGCAGTGGAAGATCATGATCACCCAGCCGGCGGAGGGCGTGTTCAAGGCGTTCAGCGCCATCTGCCCCCATCGCGGCTGCGCCGTCGGCTCCCCGCAGGACTCCGTCATGACCTGCCCCTGTCACGGCAGCGAGTTCGCCGCCGACAGCGGCAAGTGCCTCAAGGGCCCCGCCACGGCCCCGCTCACGGCGTACCAGGTCAAGGTGGTCGGCGACGGCATCGTCGCCGTGTGACGCCAGGCGGGTCGTGGCCGTGTGAGGTCAGGCGGGTGAACCGGTAATTGTGCGTGGTTCTCCGGATCGGCGCGCGCGACGCTGAACCGGTCGGCGCGCGCCGGCGTACCTGGGATTGAGACCCGAACCTGGAGGAACGCACCATGACGGATACGACGCGCAGGGCGGTTGTGCTGGGAGCCGGAGGCGCCGGGCTGGCCGCGGTCCTGACCGCCTGCGCCGCCTACGGCGACCCGGCCACCCAGGGCAGCCTCCCTCCCGTCACGGAGGAGCCCGCGACCGAGGAGTCTCCGGCCGACGAGCCCCAGGCCGAGGAGTCGTCCGCGGCGCCGAAGAAGAAGTCCGCGTCAGGCGGCGGCAAGGCGCTCGCGGACACCTCCGACATCCCCTCCGGCGGCGGCAAGGTCTTCGAGAGCCAGAAGATCGTCGTCACCCAGCCGGCGGACGGGGAGTTCAGGGCCTTCACGGCGGTCTGCACCCATGCGGGTTGCACGGTGGCCAGCGTCTCGAACGGCACGATCAACTGTCCCTGCCACGGCAGCAAGTTCAAGATCGATGACGGCTCCGTGGCCGCCGGGCCCGCCGACCAGCCGCTCGCCGAGAAGAAGATCAAGGTGGACGGCGACAAGATCATGCTCGTCTGATTCAACTTTCATGCTTTTCTCACCTGAGTGCGGTTAGGTGAGACGTATGGCAGACGACCTTCAGAGCCGCAGGGCGGTGATCGCGGGCGTGGGCGTGGGTGGCCTCTCGCTGGCGCTGACCGCCTGCGGCGGCGGTGAGAGCGGCACGACCACCGCCACCCAGTCCACCGGACAGTCCACGAGCGGGTCCGGCGCGCCGAGCGCCGAGAGCACCGGCTCGTCCGCGGGCGGCGCCCTGGCCAAGACGGGCGACATCCCGGTGGGAGGCGGCACGATCCTCAAGGAGCAGAAGATCGTGGTGGTCCAGCCCGCGGCCGGTCAGTTCAAGGCGTTCAGCGCGATCTGCACGCACAAGGGATGCCTGGTCGCCAAGGTGGCCGACGGGACGATCGACTGCCCGTGCCACGGCAGCAAGTTCAAGATCCAGGACGGCTCGGTCGCCAACGGGCCGGCCGACCAGCCGCTGCCCGAGAAGCAGATCAAGGTGGAGGGCGACCAGATCACCCTGGCCTAGGCCGTTCCGTACGGCCCTGCACAGGTCCCTCGCCGGGCCCACGCCACACCCGCGAGGCTCCTGTGCAGGGCCACGACCATGCCCTCGGCGCTTTCCGGCGCGGCGGGGGTTGTCGGTGGGGGCCGTTAGTCTGTGAACGTGGCGAGATCAGCGGGCACCCCCTTGAGCTTCCGGCCCCGGCCCGGGTCCATCCCCGAGTCGCCGGGGGTCTACCGGTTCAGGGACGCGCACGGCCGGGTGATCTACGTCGGCAAGGCCAAGAGCCTGCGGCAGCGGCTCAACTCGTACTTCGCCGACTTCTCGGCCCTGCACCCCCGCACCCAGTCGATGCTGACCACGGCGGCCGGCGTCGACTGGACCGTCGTCGGCACCGAGGTCGAGGCGCTGCAGCTCGAATACTCCTGGATCAAGGAGTTCGACCCCCGCTTCAACGTCAAGTACCGCGACGACAAGTCCTACCCCTACCTCGCCGTCACCATGGGCGAGGACTTCCCGCGCGTGCAGGTGATGCGCGGCGCCAAGCGCAAGGGCACCCGCTACTTCGGCCCCTACTCCCACGCCTGGGCCATCCGCGAGACCGTCGACCTGCTCCTGCGCGTCTTCCCGGTGCGCACGTGCAGCGCCGGGGTGTTCAAGCGGGCCGGGCAGATCGGCCGGCCCTGCCTGCTCGGCTACATCGACAAGTGCTCGGCGCCGTGCGTCGGCCGCGTCACCCCGCAGGAGCACCGCGAGCTCGCCGAGGACTTCTGCGACTTCATGGCCGGCAACACCAGCCGCTTCATCAAGCGGCTGGAGAAGGAGATGCGCGACGCCGCCGCCGAGCAGGAGTACGAGCGCGCCGCCCGGCTGCGCGACGACATCCAGGCGCTCCAGCGCGCTCTGGAGAAGCAGGCGGTCGTGCTCGGCGAGGGCACCGACGCCGACGTCGTCGCCCTGGCCGAGGACCCGCTCGAAGCCGCCGTCCAGGTGTTCTACGTGCGCGGCGGCCGCATCCGCGGCCAGCGCGGCTGGGTCGTCGACAAGGTCGAGGAGACCACGCCCGGCGAGCTGGTCGAGCAGTTCCTGCTGCAGATGTACGGCGAGGCGAGCCCCGAGTCGATGCCCCGCGAGGTGCTCGTGGCCGCGCTGCCGCCCGACGCGGCGGCGGTCGCCGAGCTGCTGTCGGAGCAGCGCGGGGCCCGGGTCGAGGTGCGGGTGCCGCAGCGCGGCGACAAGAAGGCGCTGCTGGAGACCGTGGGCCGCAACGCCCTGGAGTCGCTGGCCCAGCACAAGATCCGCCGCGCCAGCGACCTGACCACCCGCAGCAAGGCGCTGCAGGAGATCGCCGACGCGCTCGACCTCGACCAGGCGCCCCTGCGCATCGAGTGCTACGACGTCTCCCACCTCCAGGGCGAGAACGTCGTGGCCTCCATGGTCGTCTTCGAGGACGGCCTGGCCCGCAAGAGCGAGTACCGCCGCTTCGCCGTCAAGACCAAGGAGGGCGACGTCGCCTCGATCCACGAGGTGATCAACCGCAGGTTCCGCCGCTACCTGGAGGAGCGCTCGGCCACCGGCGAGCTGGCCGCCGACGACGAGGCCCAGGGGCTCATCGACCCCGAGACCGGCAAGCCGCGCAAGTTCGCCTACCCGCCCAACCTCGTCGTCGTCGACGGCGCCGGCCCGCAGGCCGCCGCCGCCCAGCGGGCGCTCGACGAGCTCGGCATCGACGACGTCGCCGTGTGTGGCCTGGCCAAGCGGCTGGAGGAGGTGTGGCTGCCGGGCGACGACCAACCGGTGATCATGCCGCGGTCCAGTGAGGGCCTCTACCTGCTGCAACGGGTGCGTGACGAGGCGCACCGGTTCGCCATCACCTACCATCGGTCCAAGAGGTCCAAGACCGTGAAGGAGAGCGCGCTCGACGGCGTGCCCGGTCTCGGCCCGGCGCGGAGGCAGGCGCTGCTCAAGCACTTCGGCTCCGTGAAACGGCTTCGCGAGGCCACCGTGGCGGAGATCTGCGAGGTCCCCGGCATCGGCCGGTCGACCGCGGAGGTGATCGCGTCGACGCTGAAAGGGGAGTCAACCGTGACCAGCAGCGAGGCGGCGCCCGCACAGCCGGCCGCCGGCGCGGGCGGCCCGAGCGGCGCCGACGCCCCGGTCGAGGCGGGAGCCGCGAGCGGCGTCGCCGTCACGGTCCCGGGCGAAGCCGCCGGACCTGACCGACCGAGCGGCCGAACGGAGTGAGACGATGAGCGCCGCCGAAGACAACGACAAGCGCAGCGCCGCGCCGGAGGGCGTGGCGGCAGAGGGCGCGGCGGCGGTCGCGGCCGCCGCTGCCGCCGCCGCGGCGCAGAGCGACAGGGACGACAGCCGGGATCCGGCGTTCGTCATCGTCACCGGCATGTCCGGGGCGGGACGCAGCACCGCCGCCAAGGCCCTGGAGGACCTCGGCTGGTTCGTCATCGACAACCTGCCGCCCGGCCTGCTGTTCGCCATGGCCGAGGAGGCCGGCAAGGTCAAGCTGGCCGCCGACAAGGTCGCGGCCGTGGTCGACGTGCGCAGCCTCGCCTTCACCACCGACCTCAACGCCGCCATCGAGGAGCTCGAGGGCCGCGGCGTGCGGGTGCGCGTGGTGTTCCTGGAGGCCAGCGATGAGGAGCTGGTGCGCCGCTTCGAGAACGTCCGCCGCCCCCACCCGCTCCAGGGCGAGGGCCGGCTCGTCGACGGCATCGCCCGCGAGCGCGGCATCCTGCGCGAGGTGCGGGCCAACGCCGACCTGGTCATCGACACCTCCTCGCACAACGTCCACGAACTCCGCAACAAGATCGTCGCCTACTTCGGCGGCGAGGACCGTCCCGGCCTGCGGGTCAACGTGGTGTCCTTCGGCTTCAAGTACGGCCTGCCGGTCGACGCCGACCTCGTGGTCGACTGCCGGTTCCTGCCCAACCCCCACTGGGTGCCCGAGCTGCGGCCGATGAACGGCCTCGACACGCCGGTGCGCGAGTACGTGCTGGGCCAGCCGGGGGCCAAGGAGTTCCTCGACGCGTACGAGGAGGTCCTGAAGGTGGTCGCGGCCGGCTACGCCCGCGAGGGCAAGAGCTATGCGACGCTCGCGGTGGGCTGCACGGGCGGCAAGCACCGCAGCGTCGCGATGGCCGAGCAGGTCGCCGGCCGCCTGCGCGACCGCGGGATGGAGGTCCAGGTGAGTCACCGGGATGTGGGGCGGGAGTGACCCGTGACCACCAGGGCCGGAGCGCTTCCTTCGCGGAGCGTCCGTCCACAGGCACCGGACCGTCCGCAGGGGCATCGACCTCGGGAATGACCTCGGGATCGCCTTCCCCAGGAACGCCGCCTGCGGAACCGCCGCCCTCGGAGGTGCCATTTGCGGGTCCGTCTTTCCCGGAGGCGCCGTCTGCGGGACCGGCTTCTTCTGGAGCGTCGTCTGTGGGATCGCCGTCGGCGGGAGTGCCGGTTGCGGGCGTCATGCCGTCCGTGGCCGCCTCTGCGGGGAGCGGGAAGCGGCCGCGGGGGCCGCGCGTCGTGGCCCTCGGCGGCGGGCACGGCCTGTACGCCTCCCTGTCCGCCCTGCGCTCGGTGACCGACGCGCTCACGGCCGTCGTCACCGTGGCCGACGACGGCGGCTCCAGCGGCCGGTTGCGCCGCGAGCTCGGCGTCCTGCCGCCCGGCGACCTGCGCATGGCGCTGGCCGCGCTGTGCGGCGACGACGAGTGGGGCATCACCTGGAGCGAGGTCGTCCAGCACCGCTTCCGCAGCGAGGGCGAGCTGCACGGCCACGCCGTCGGCAACCTGCTCATCGTCGCGCTCTGGGAACTCCTCGGCGACCCCGTGGCCGGTCTCGACTGGGTGGGACGGCTGCTCGGCGCCCAGGGCCGCGTGCTGCCCATGGCGTCCGTGCCGCTCGACATCGTGGCCGAGGTGGAGCTCGACGGCGTCATCTCCACCGTGCGCGGCCAGGTGGCGTGCGCGCTGACCCCCGGTCGCGTGCAGGCCGTCTCCCTGGTCCCCGAGGACCCGCCGGCCCGGCCGGAGGCGATCGAGGCGGTGCTGGAGGCCGACTGGGTGGTGTTCGGGCCCGGATCCTGGTTCACCAGCGTCCTGCCGCACCTCAAGGTGCCCGAACTCGCCAGGGCCCTGCACGAGACCCGGGCCAGGCGGCTGGTCACGCTCAACCTCGCCCCGCAGGCCGGCGAGACCGACGACTTCTCCCCCCAGCAGCACCTGGAGGTGCTCCGGCAGCACGCGCCCGACCTGACGGTCGACGTGATCCTGGCCGACACCGGCGTGGTCGACGACCTCGACGCGCTGGAGAAGGCGGCGGCCGCGCTGGGCGGGCGTACGGTGCTGGCCGACGTGGCCGCCGCCGACGGCTCGCCCCGGCACGACCCACGACGTCTTGCCTCCGTCCTGGACGAGATTTTCCTCCAGAAGCGTTGATCCTGGTCGGCGCGGTGCGAAGGTGCGAGAGACTGCTGGGAGCCGGTCTGAATGGGGGAGGACTAACGCTTATGGCGATGACGGGTGTGGTCAAGGACGAGCTGAGCCGACTACCGGTGCTGAAGCCCTGCTGCCGCAAGGCCGAGGTCTCCACGCTGCTGCGGTTCGCCAGCGGTCTGCACCTGGTGGGCGGGCGCATCGTGATCGAGGCGGAGCTCGACACCAACGCCACCGCGCGACGGCTGATCAAGGACATCGGCGAGGTGTTCGGCCACAAGGCGGAGGTTCTCGTCCTCGCGCCGGCCGGCCTGCGCAAGGGATCGCGCTACGTCGTACGCGTCTACCGCGACGGTGAGGCGCTCGCCCGGCAGACGGGCCTCATCGACAACCACGGGCGGCCCGTGCGCGGGCTGCCCCGCCAGGTCGTCGCGGGGGCGGCCTGCGACGCCGAGGCGGCCTGGCGGGGGGCGTTCCTGGCGCACGGCTCGCTCACCGAGCCTGGCCGTTCCATGTCGCTCGAGGTCACCTGCCCGGGCCCGGAGGCGGCGCTGGCGCTCGTCGGCTCGGCGCGGCGGCTGAAGATCCACGCCAAGGCGCGCGAGGTGCGCGGCGTCGACCGGGTCGTGGTCCGCGACGGCGACGCCATCAGCGCCCTGCTCACCCGGCTCGGCGCGCACGACAGCGTGCTGGCCTGGGAGGAGCGCCGCATGCGCCGGGAGGTTCGCGCCACCGCCAACCGGCTCGCCAACTTCGACGACGCCAACCTCCGGCGCTCGGCCCGCGCCGCCGTGGCCGCCGGCGCGCGGGTGCAGCGGGCGCTGGAGATCCTCGGGGACGAGGCGCCGGACCACCTGGTGGTGGCCGGGCGGCTGCGGGTGGAGCACAAGCAGGCGTCCCTTGAGGAACTGGGGCAGATCGCCGATCCGCCGCTGACCAAGGACGCGATCGCAGGCCGTATCCGGCGGCTGCTCGCCATGGCCGACAAGCGCGCCTCCGACCTCGGCATCCCCAACACGGAGGCCAACCTCACGGTCGACATGCTCGCCCCGTGACCACCCGGGTGCTCTGACCGCCAGGGTGCCTCGGGTGCTGCGCGGCCGGTGGGCGTGGCGGGAATCCCGGCGCACTGGCGTCTTCGGCGGGTGACCGCCGGGGGGATCGCCGACGCCGCTGTCGCCGTTGTGTGCTGGGTGTGGCCGCTGGGGCGTAGCTCGCGCCGCTGGTGCCCATGTGCGCTGGGGTGACCGCTACAGAGAACGCCGGGCGCCGATGCGCCCTTGTGCGGTGGATGACCACTGCGGGGACCGCCGGCGCCATGGGTGCCCTTGTCCGGTGGCTGACCGCTACGGAACGTCCGGTGTCGCTGGCGTCCTTGTGCGCTGGCTCGGACGCGCGCGTGACGGCGCGCGCTCGCGAACCCGGCCGCGCCCGGCCCGCAGCGTGCCTGCGTTGCGTCGTACGCGCGGCGTCGTACGCGCGGCGCCGCTCGCGCAAAACGACCCGGGCGCACGCGTGCGGGGCCGCGCCAGCGAAGCGCCGTCCACGGCCCACGGCGACGTGCCCGTACGGCCCGAGCCGCACCTCCCGTACGGCCCGGGCGACGTGCCCGTACGGCCCGAGCCGCACCTCCCGTGTGGCCCGGGCGACGTGCCCGTACGGCCCGAGCCGCACCTCCCGTACGGCCCGGGCGGCGGGCAAGCGAGGCGCCTCGGCGAAGGCGGCCGCACCTGGGCCCGGGCGGAGGGCGGACCGCGCGGCAGGATGCCCTCGCCGGGCCAGGGTTCAGCTCTGGCCCGGCTCCCGGGGCGCGAAGAGGTTGGCCGCCGGGGCGGCCGGCGTCGGCTTGGGCGGCTGGAGCGGCTCGAACGGCGCCCGGTACTCGGGTTCGCCCTCCGCCGAGTCCGCCGGCTCCGCCCGGTCCGCCGCCCGCTCGTCGCCGTCGCGCCGGCGGTGGGCGGACGGGCCCGCCTCGGCCCGCCACCGGCGGCGCACCCGCACGACCCGTACGAGGGTCAGCAGGAAGGCCGGCACGGCGGCGGCGGCCACCGCGGCCCAGAACTGCCAGGACGTCCGCATGGTCAGCCACACGCCCTGCGCGATGCGGTCGAGGTTATCGGCGAACCACGTCGTCAGGGGGAACCCGTTGTCGGCGGCCCAGAGCACGAGACCGCCGACGCTGCCCGCCGCGCGCACCCCGAAGGCGTACAGCAGGACGACCAAAGGCAGGAGCAGGCTGCGCGGCCTGACCGCCCACATCGCCAGCCCCAGGATCAGCCCGGCCAGCAGGCAGCAGGCGATCGGGAAGACGAGCGCCGGGTCACCCGCGAACCAGCGCACGTCGTAGGACAGGCGGTTGGAGTAGGCCACCATGGCCGCATATCCCGCGACTCCTATCAGCATCGCGACAAAGCCCACGATCAGGCCGGACAGCAGGCCGGACCTGCGGTGTGACATCTCAGCCCCCAGAGAATGCCGGAATTTACTCCGATGAGTCGGGCACTTTACTCGAACGCTACAAATTACGCCTCCGGAATGGTGATACGCAGGGCGGGGGTTGCAGTGGTCTAAACCAATTTGGGTCCGATAGGCTTGGGCGTTGAGGTTTCAGCCCGCATCACGCACGAGGAGATCGGTTTCCGTGAGCATCCGCGTAGGCGTCAACGGCTTCGGCCGCATCGGTCGCAACTTCTGGCGCGCGGTCGCCGCCAGCGGCAAGGACATCGAGATCGTTGCGGTCAACGACCTGACCGACACCGCGACGCTCGCCCACCTGCTGAAGTACGACAGCATCCTGGGCCGCCTGCCGTACGAGGTGAAGGCGACCAGCGACGAGATCAGCGTCGACGGCAAGGCCATCAAGGTCTTCGCGGAGCGCGACCCGGGCAAGCTGCCGTGGGGCGACCTCGGGGTGGACGTCGTCGTCGAGTCGACCGGCCTGTTCACCGACGCCACCAAGGCCAAGGTGCACGCCGACAACGGCGCGAAGAAGGTCATCATCTCGGCCCCGGCCAAGAACGAGGACGTCACCATCGTCATGGGCGTCAACCACGACTCCTACGACCCGGCCAACCACACGGTCATCTCCAACGCGTCCTGCACGACCAACTGCCTGGCCCCGATGGCCAAGGTCATCCACGACACCTTCACCATCGAGAAGGGTCTGATGACCACCATCCACGCCTACACGCAGGACCAGAACCTCCAGGACGGCCCGCACAAGGACCTGCGCCGCGCCCGCGCCGCCGCGCTCAACGTGGTGCCCACCTCCACCGGCGCCGCCAAGGCCATCGGCCTCGTGCTGCCCGAGCTGAAGGGCAAGCTCGACGGCTTCGCCATGCGCGTGCCGATCCCCACCGGCTCGGCCACCGACCTGACCGTCGAGGTCGGCCGCGACGTCACCGTCGAGGAGGTCAACGCCGCGCTCAAGGCCGCCGCCGAGGGCCCGCTCAAGGGCATCCTCACCTACACCGAGGACGAGATCGTCTCCTCCGACATCGTCACCGACCCGGCCTCCTGCATCTTCGACGCCGGCCTCACCAAGGTGATCGGCAACCAGGTCAAGGTCGTCGGCTGGTACGACAACGAGTGGGGCTACTCCAACCGCCTGGCCGACCTCATCGAGCTGGTGGGCGCCGACCTCTGACGGGTCCGCGCCGAGCGAGACATCCATCACCCGGGACCGTCCGAGCCGCGCTCGGCGGAAGGAGCACAGTTGCGCACGATCGACGATCTCGACGTGAAGGGCCGGCGCGTGCTCGTGCGCGCCGACCTGAACGTCCCCCTCGACGGTGAGACGATCACCGACGACGGCCGCATCAGAGCGTCGGTTCCGACGATCCAGGCCCTGACCGGGCGCGGCGCGAAGGTCGTCGTCTGCGCCCACCTCGGCCGGCCCAAGGGCAAGGCCGAGCCGAAGTACTCGCTGAGGCCGGTGGCCGCGCGCCTCGGCGAGCTGCTCGGTCAGGACGTCGCCTTCGCCACCGACGTGGTCGGCGACAGCGCCCAGGCCACCGTCGCGGGGCTCCAGGACGGCCAGGTGGCCCTCCTGGAGAACCTCCGCTACGAGCCGGGCGAGGAGTCCAAGGACGACCAGGCGCGCCGGGAGTTCGCCGAGAAGCTGGCCGGCCTGGCCGAGCTGTACGTGGGCGACGGCTTCGGCGCCGTCCACCGCAAGCACGCCAGCGTCTACGACGTGCCCAAGCTCCTGCCGCACGCGGCCGGTGGGCTGGTCGTGGCCGAGGTCGAGGTGCTCAGGCGCCTGACCGAGCACCCGGAGCGGCCGTACGTCGTGGTGCTGGGCGGCGCGAAGGTGTCCGACAAGCTCGGCGTCATCGCCAGCCTGCTCACCAAGGTCGACCGGCTGCTCGTCGGCGGCGGCATGGCCTACACCTTCCTCAGGGCCCAGGGCCACGAGGTGGGACAGTCGCTGCTGCAGGAGGACCAGCTCGACCAGGTGCGCGGCTTCCTCGACCAGGCCGCCGAGCGCGGCGTCGAGCTGGTGCTGCCGGTCGACGTGCTGGCGGCCACCGAGTTCGGCAAGGACGCGCCGCACGACGTGGTCGAGGCGAGCGCGATCCCGGCCGACCGGCAGGGGCTCGACATCGGCCCGAAGACCCGCGAGCTGTTCGCGGCCAAGCTGGCCGACGCCCGCACCGTCTTCTGGAACGGCCCGATGGGCGTGTTCGAGTTCGACGCGTTCGCGGGCGGCACCCGCGCGGTGGCGGAGGCGCTGATCGCCTCCGACGCCTTCACCGTGGTCGGCGGCGGCGACTCGGCGGCCGCCGTGCGCCGGCTCGGCCTGCCCGAGGACGGCTTCTCCCACATCTCCACCGGGGGCGGGGCCAGCCTCGAATACCTGGAGGGCAAGACCCTCCCCGGACTCGCCGCCCTGGAGGACGCGGAGTGACGCGACAGGCAGACCGCCCCGCGGCGGGCGGCCGCAAGCCGCTCATCGCCGGCAACTGGAAGATGAACCTCAACCACCTCGAGGCCATCGCCCTGGTGCAGAAGCTCGCCTTCGCGCTCGGCGGCAAGGACTTCGACAAGGTGGAGGTCGCCGTCCTGCCGCCGTACACCGACCTGCGCAGCGTGCAGACGCTCGTCGACGGCGACAAGCTGCGCATCGTGTACGGCGCGCAGGACCTGTCCCAGCACGACGCCGGCGCCTACACCGGCGAGATCTCCGGCGCGATGCTGGCCAAGCTCGGCTGCACCTACACGGTGATCGGCCACTCCGAGCGGCGCCAGTACCACCACGAGGACGACGATCTGGTCAACGCCAAGGTCCGGGCCGCCTACCGGCACTCGCTGACGCCCATCCTGTGCGTCGGCGAGGGCCTGGAGGTGCGCAAGGCCGGCGGCCACGTGGCGCACACCCTCGCGCAACTGGAGGCCGCCCTGCGCAAGGTCACCGCCGAGCAGGTCAAGTCGATCGTGGTGGCCTACGAGCCGGTGTGGGCGATCGGCACCGGCGAGGTGGCCACACCGCAGGACGCGCAGGAGGTCTGTTCGGCCCTGCGCGGACGACTCGCTGAGCTGTACGACGACGAAGTGGCCTCCGCTGTCCGTATCCTGTACGGAGGGTCGGTCAAGTCGAGCAACATCGCCGGCATCATGGCTCAGCCCGACGTCGACGGCGCTCTCGTGGGAGGCGCCAGCATCGACGCCGCTGAGTTCGTCAAGATCTGCCGTTTCACCGATATGCCCGGCTAGCTGAGCTGTTCCGGAGGCGCGACTTGACACCAGGTCGTACCCTCTAGAGGCAAGTTTGAATCGTCACGCGTCACAGAGCACTGAAGGAACAGGCATACCGTGGTAATCGGAATCTCCATCGCCCTCATCCTGGCGAGCTGTCTCATGGTCCTGCTGGTGCTGCTCCACAAGGGCAAGGGTGGCGGTCTGTCCGACATGTTCGGCGGAGGTTTCTCGTCGAGCTTCGGCGGCTCGTCCGTGGTGGAGCGCAACCTTGACCGGCTGACGGTCATCACGGGCGTGATCTGGTTCGTCTGCATCATCGCGCTGGGCCTCCTGCTGAAGCCCTGAGCGTTTGGCGCGTGACAGTGATTCTCCCCCCGTGTCTCGCGGGGCGATCGAGCGAGGAGTTCATCCGTGGGTAGTGGCAACGCGATCCGTGGCAGCCGTGTCGGCGCCGGCCCGATGGGGGAGGCCGAGCGCGGCGAGGCAGCTCCGAGAGTGCGGGTCTCGTTCTGGTGCGCGAACATGCACGAGACGCGCCCCAGCTTCGCCAGTGACGCGGCGGTCCCCGAGATGTGGGACTGCCCGCGCTGCGGCCTCCCGGCAGGACAGGACGAGCAGGCCCCGCCTGCCCCGCCCAAGAACGAGCCGTACAAGACGCACCTGGCCTACGTGAAGGAGCGCAGGAGCGACAAGGACGGCAAGGCCATCCTCGAGGAGGCGCTCGAGCGCCTGCGCAACAACAGGTCCCCCTGGTAGGTCCCGTTCCGGCGCGAGCCGGACGGGCGGCGGGACATCACGTCCGCGCGGCATGACGTGCCGCGAAGGGCCCCGGCGATGACGCCGGGGCCCTTCGCGTCGGGTACGCCCCTGCGGCGGACGTCCGGGGTACGGGCGGCCGGTCTGCGCGCGGGCCGCTGGTACACCGAGCCGGTCTCCGCGCACGCCTGCTGGTGCGCCGAGCCGGTCTAGGCGCCGGCCCGCTGGTACACCGGCTCGCCGTCCACGAAGGTCAGCGTCACCCGGGTCGTCCAGATCTCCCCGGCGGGCAGCGCGAACGGGTCACGGTCCAGCACGACGAGGTCCGCCGGGCGGCCCGGCTCGATCACGCCGGCCGGCGAGCGGTTGATCCACGCCGACCCGGCCGTGTACGCGGTCAGGGCGGTGGCCAGGTCGAGCCGCTGCCCCGGCAGGAACGGCGTCTGCGCGGTCGGGTACCCCGCGTGCACGGAGCCGCCCGGCTCGGTGCGGTTGACCGCCACGTGCATGCCCTGCAGCGGGTCGGCGTCCGACACCGGCCAGTCGCTGCCCGCGCAGAAGCGCGTGCCGTGCGCCAGCAGGTCGGCGAACGGGTACTGCCACGACGAGCGCGGCTCGCCGAGGTAGGGCAGGGTCAGCTCGTCCATCTGGGCGTGGTGGGTGGCCCACAGCGGCTGCAGGTTGGCGGTGACGCCGAGCCGGGCGAAGCGCGGCACGTCCGACGGCTCGATGATCTGTAGGTGCGCGATGTGGTGCCGGTTGGCGGGGTCGGTGCCCTCGCAGCTGTCCAGCGCCTCGCGCACCGCCCGCTCGCCGATGGCGTGGAAGTGCACCTGGAAGCCGAGCCGGTCCAGCTCGGCGACGTACTCCTTGAGCTTGGCCGGGTCCACGTACGACAGGCCGGTGCCGCCGCACAGGCAGTACGGCTCCAGGGTGGCGGCGGTGAAGTTCTCGGTGATGCCGTCCTGCATGATCTTGACCGAGGTGGCGGCGAACCGGTCCAGCCCTTCGGCGGAGGCCCGGCGCTCGACCAGGTCGGCGATCTGGTCGGCGCCGCGCGTGCGGTCCCACCACAGCGCGCCGACCACGCGGGCCCGCAGCCGGCCCGAGCGGGCCGCCGACAGGTACGTGGGGAGCTGGTCGTCCGAGCCCGCGTACGAGCCGACGATCGCGTCCTGCCAGCCGGTGATGCCGAGCGAGAACAGGTGGCGCTGGGCGTCGTCGAGGGCGGCGTCCTGGTCGGCCGCGGTGGGGCGCGGCGTGAGCAGGCCGACCAGGTCCATGGCGCCCTCGTGCAGGACGCCGCTGGGCGTGCCGTCGGGGTCGCGCTCGATGCGGCCGTCGACGGGGTCGGGGGTGTCGCGGGT
Organism: Nonomuraea rhodomycinica; assembly: GCF_013363995.1. Taxonomy (GTDB): domain Bacteria; phylum Actinomycetota; class Actinomycetes; order Streptosporangiales; family Streptosporangiaceae; genus Nonomuraea; species Nonomuraea rhodomycinica. The sequence continues at coordinate 49,919 of NZ_JABWGO010000003.1, forward strand.
GATGCCGGCCAGCTCCAGGGCGCGGGTGCTGACCCAGGCGGCGTGGTGGTCGCGCTGGATGAGGTAGACCGGGCGGCCGTCGGCGTCGAGCTGGGTGCGGTGGGGGAGGCCGCCGGGGAAGGCTGACATGTCCCAGCCGCCGCCGTCGATCCACTCCTTGTCCGGATTTCTGGCGGCATAGTCGGTGATCTTCGCCTGGTACGCGTCGAGTCCGTACACCTCGGACAGGTCGCACTTCGCGCGCTCCAGCCCGGCCTGCACCGGGTGGATGTGCGCGTCGGTGAAGCCGGGCGTCAGCAGCCCGCCGTTCAGGTCCACGGTCTCGTGCGGCCCCGCCTCGCGGGCGAGGTCGCGCTCGTCGCCGACCGCGGCGATCACCCCGTCGCGTACGAGCACGGCCTCGGCGAACCCGCCCGCCGCGGTGAAGACCCGGCCGCCCCGGAACAACGTCGTCATCGGCCCTCTCCGCCCTTCCCGCGCCGTCCCTCGGGGTGGACGCCGTCGTTGATCCTCACGCTGATCCTCACGCTGTGAAAGTTCGCGGGGCTTAGCAAACCCGGCGAAACCGGAACATGTGCGTTCATAGGCGCATATCTTGCTACATGAAACGCGACGTTAGCGGCCGTGTAACAGCCGCCCGGCATGCTGGTGCCCATGGGATTCTTGCGCATCCGCACCACGGTGGACGAGCGGCCGGGACGGCTCGCCTCGCTGGCCGCAGCCCTGGCCGACCGGGGCGGCAACATCCTGGGCCTGAGCGTCCAGTCCGACGCCGACGGCACGGTGGACGAGTTCGTCGCCGACATCCCCGCCCACCCCGAGACCGTGCGCGAGGCCCTGGAGGCGGCCGGCGGCCGCCGGGTCCAGGTCGTCCCGGCGACCGCGCACGAGCTGACCGACGAGCCCACCCGGGCCCTGCTGCTGGCCTCCCGGCTGCGCTCCATGCCCTGGCGGCTGCCCGAGCTGCTGGCCGAGCTGCTGCGCGCGGACGACGCCCGGTGGATCTATGGTGAGGCGGTGAGTGATCTTCCCGACCCGACCCAGCTCGTCGTGCCCGTGGCGCCGCGCCGCGCGGTCCGGCTGCGCCGAGCGGAGCTGCCGTTCACGCTGACCGAGGCGGCCCGCGCCGCCTCCTTCGCCCGGCTGGCCCAGCCGCCGGCCGAGCAGTCCGCCGCGAACCGCTCCGTGAAGCTGGCCGACGGCGTGGAGGTCGTCATCCGGCCGCTCACCTCGATCTACCGCGAGGCCGTGCGCGACCTGCACGACCGGTGCTCGCCCGAGGCGCGCCGCTTCCGCTACTTCACCTCGATGCCGGCGCTGCCGCCGCGCATGTTCGACAAGCTGTGCGACCGCAGCCGCGGCCACTCGCTCGTGGCGGGCCACGACGGGCAGGTCGTGGCCATGGCGAACCTGATGTTCGGCTCCGATCCCGGCACCGTCGAGATGGCCTTCCTGGTCGAGGACCGCTGGCAGGGGCGCGGTCTGGGCTCGGCGCTGGCCAGGGCGCTGATCCGGGCGGCGCGCGACCTCGGGTACGCCGAGGTGCGGGCGACCATGCTGTCGGACAACGTCCGGATGCGGCGGCTCATGGCCTCGCTCGGCGCCTCGATCTCCTACACCGAGGACCCGGGGGTGCTGGAGTCGCGGCTGCCGGTGGGCGCGATGGTCTCAAGCTGACCCCGCGGCGCCCGGCTCCTCGCCGGGCTCCCTCCCGTGCTCCTCGCCGGGCCGGTCGTCGCGGGCCTGCGGGGCATCCGGCTGCGAGCGTTGCGGGGCTTCCGGGGCTTCCGGGGCTTCCGGGGCCGGCGGGGTCTCGGCGGGATGGCCGCCGCTCTCCCCGGTCGCGGGTCGCTCGGCGGGGTCGCCGGGCGGGCCCGCGATGCCGAGATGGCGTTCGATGCGCTCCAGGCTCTCCTCGATGCGCGTCAGCCGCTCGACCAGCGTCGGGCCGCTCGTGTAGTACGGCTCGGCCGGCTTGTCCCGCGGGCCGGCGGCGACCAGCGCCAGCACGCGTTCGCGCAGCCGCTCCAGCGGGACCCCGGCGTCCAGCAGGGCCTGCGCGGCGAGCCCGTCGGACTCCCGGATGAGCCCGAGCAGGATGTGCTCCGTGCCGATGTAGTTGTGGCGCAGTTGCAGCGCCTCACGCAGTGAGAGCTCCAGCACCTTCTTGGCGCGCGGCGTGAACGGGATGTGCCCCGGCGGGCCCTTGGTGCCGCGCCCCACCTGCTGCTCCACGTACCGCCGCACCGGCCCCAGCTCCACCCCGAACCCCTCCAGGGCCCGCGCCGCGACGTCGTCGCCGTCACCGGCGTGCAGGAGGCCGAGCAGGATGTGCTCGGTGCCGATGTAGTTGTGGTTCAGCATCCGCGCCTCTTCCTGGGCGAGGACGACCACTCTCCGGGCACGATCGCTGAATCGCTCGAACACGAGAGAACTCCGTTCGGCAGGCCTTGCCTCCACTATGCGCTACAAACCCGCCCATGTGGGGTATCTCACTGGTGTGGATCTTGACGAGGTGGCCGACCGCCTCTATGGGCTGCCGCCGTCCGAGTTCACCGCCGCGCGCGAGGCCGAGGCCCGCGCGGCCAAGGACGCGGGCGACGCGACGCTGTCCCGCGAGATCGGGCGGCTGCGCAAGCCGACGGTCTCGGCGTGGGCCGTGAACCGGGCCGTCCGCGAGCATCCGGACGAGCTGCGCGAGCTGCTGGAGGTGGGGGAGGAGCTGCGCCGGGCCTGGGCCGCCCACGACGCGGAGGCGCTGGCCGGGGTCGCGCGCCGGCGCGGCGCCGTGGCCGAGCGGGTCGGCCGGCTGGTCAAGGAGGACGTGGCGCTGTCGGCGGCGGCGGCGGTGGAGGTGGACCGGACGCTGGACGCCGCCGTGGTGGACGAGGGCGCGGCGGCCGAGGTACGGCGGGGCCATCTGGTGCGGCCCCTGGAGTACAGCGGCTTCGCCCCGGCTCCCGCGCCGACGTCCGCCCCGTCCCCGTCCCCGCCGTCGGCGTCGGGGGCGGAGCCGCGGACGGGGGAGGGATCGCGGGCGGCGCCGGCCCGGACGGCGCGGAGGGCCGGGGCGCCGGCGGAGGAGCCGGGGGGCCGGGCGGCGCGGAAGGCGGCGGAGGAGCCGGGGGGCCGGGCGGCGCGGAAGGCGGCGGCCGAGGAGCGGGCCAGGCGCGAGGCCGAGGCGCGTGCCGCCCGTGAGGCCCGCCGGGCCCAGGAGCGCGTGGATGCCGAGGCCGCCTACCTCGAGTGGCGCGAGGCGCTGACGGAGGCCGTGCGCGAGCACGACAAGCGCGCGGAGAAGGTGGCACGGCTGGAGCGCAAGCTCACCAAGGCGCGCGCGAAGCTGCGGGAGAGTGAGCAGCGCCTGGAGGTGGCCCGCCGCGAGGAACGCCACGCCCGCCACCGCCTGGAGGGCTAGCGCCGCCCCGGGGCCGCGCGGGCGCCGCCGGGTCTCGTTCGGGCGCCGCCGGGTCTCCTGCGGGCCTCACAGGGCATCGCGTGGGCGTCACAGGGCGTCGCGCGAGCGGCTCGGGACGGCTATGGTGTACGAAACCGTTCCGTACACTTGGACATCACAGGAGTGGCGATGACCACCTGGACCCCCGACGACATGCCGCGCCTGGACGGCCGCACCGCGATCGTCACCGGCGCCAACAGCGGCATCGGCCTGCCCACCGCGCTGGAGCTGGCCCGGCACGGCGCGCGCGTGATCGTGGCCGCGCGCTCCGACGCCAAGGGCGCGGAGGCCGTGGCGGCGATCCGGCGGGCCGTCCCCGCCGCCCGCGCCGAGCACGCCCGGCTGGACCTCGCCGACCTGGCCTCCGTGCGCGCGTTCGCCGAGGGCGTGGACGAGGTGGACCTGCTGGTCAACAACGCCGGCGTCGGCATGAAGGCGCGCAGCCTGACGAAGGACGGGTTCGAGCTGCAGTTCGGCACCAACCACCTGGGCCACTTCGCGCTGACCGGGCTGCTCCTGCCCAAGCTGCTCGCCCGCCCGGGGGCGCGCGTGGTGACCGTCTCCAGCGACGCCCACGCCCGCGGCCGGCTCGACTTCGACGACCTCACCCTGGAGCGCGGCTACGGCCGGATGAGCGCCTACGGCCGCTCCAAGCTGGCGAACCTGCTGTTCACCCTGGAGCTCCAGCGGCGCGCTGAGCGGGCCCAGGCCGACCTCAAGAGCGTGGCCACGCATCCGGGGGCCACCGCCACGAACATCGTCAAGGTGGGGCCGCTCAAGCCCCTCATTGCGCTGTTCCTGCTGAGCCCCGAGACCGGCGCGCTGCCGTCCCTGTACGCCGCCACCTCGCCGGACATCCGCGGCGGCGAGTTCGTCGGCCCGAAGCTGCGCCTGCTCACCCCGTCCGCCGACGCCCGCTCCGAGGAGCTGGCCGCGCGCCTCTGGGACGTGTCCACCGAGCTCACCGGCGTACGATTCGAACGGATCGCCGTACGGTGACGCACCGGCGGGCACCCGGCGACCCCGTGACGAGCTGACCACCATCGCCGGGCGGACCCGCCGGGCAGGACCGGAGGACGTGGACGTGGCCCCACTCGACCCCGTGCGCGAGAGGGCCATCCTCGACGCCACGCTGGAACTGCTGTCGGAGATGGGCTACGACCGGATGTCGGTCGACCAGATCGCCAAGCGCGCCCGGGCCAGCAAGGCGACGATCTACCGCCGCTGGGCGGGCAAGCCCGAGCTGGTCGTGGACGTCATCTGCAACCGCTTCGACATGGACACGCCCCGCCCGCGCGACACCGGCTCCCTCCGGGGCGACCTGGCCGAGCTGGTCAGGGAGCTGTGCGGGACGGCCGAGCGCAAGCACACGCTCATCATGGGCCTGTCCTCGACGCTGGTGTCGAACCAGGAGCTGGCCAGGGCGCTGCGCGCGCACATGCCCAGCCGCGACCTCAGCGGGGTGGAGGCGCTGCTGGAGCGGGCCGGCGGGCGCGGCGAGCCGGCGAGGAGCGCGGACACCGCCCGGCTCGCCGCCGTCGCCGAGGCCCTCGTGTGGCATCGGCTGATCTTCGTCGGGCCGCCGCTGGACGACGCCTTCGTGGCGGAGGCGGCCGACGACGTGCTGCTGCCGCTGGTGCGGGCCTGGGCCGAGGCCCCATCCGGCCGAAGCTGACAGCTTTGTGTGAGATTCGGCCGCCAAAGCTGTCCGTACGAGAGGAGAGCGGCCTAAGGTCGTCGCCATGACGACCGACGCCACCATCCCGGCCCGGGCGGACGCCTCCTCAGGCGACGCCGCCCTCGACGCGTTCATCGACGCCCTGCCCAAGGTCGAGCTGCACGTCCACCTCATCGGCTCCGCGTCCGTCCCCACGGTCCTGGAGCTGGCCCGCCGCCACCCCGGCGGCGGCGTGCCGACGTCGGAGGAGGAGCTGCGCGCCTTCTACCGGTTCACCGACTTCCCGCACTTCGCCCGGGTCTACAAGGCCGTCAACGCGCTGGTGCGCGAACCGGAGGACGTCGCCACCCTGGTGCTCGGGCTGGCCCGCGACCTGGCCGCGCAGGGCGCCCGGTACGCCGAGCTCCAGGTCACCCCGTACGCCCACCACATCGTCGGGATGCCGCGGCGCAAGGTCACCGAGGCCCTCGACCTGGCCGCCCGCCGCGCGCCGGAGGAGTTCGGCGTGGAGATGGCCTACATCTTCGACATCCCGGGCGAGTACGGCGTCGAGGCGGCGGAGATCACCGTGGCCCACGCGCTGGAGGAACCTCCCGCGGCGTTGGTAGGTTTCGGCATCGGGGGCATCGAGCAGGAGCGCGTCCACTACCGCGACGCCTACCGCGACGCGTTCACCGCCGCCCGCAACGCCGGCCTGCACAGCGTCCCGCACGGCGGCGAGATGACCGGGCCGGAGACGATCTGGGAGGTCGTCGAGGCGTACGGCGCCGAGCGCATCGGCCACGGCATCGCCTGCCTGGGGGACGAGCGGCTCGTCGCCCACCTGCGCGAGACGCGGCTGCCGCTCGACGTCTGCCCCACCTCCAACGTCTGCACGGGGCAGGTGGCCCGCATCGAGGACCACCCGCTGCCGCGCCTGCTGGAGGAGGGGCTGTTCGTGACGCTCAACACCGACGACCCGCCCATGTTCGACACCACGCTGAACGGGGAGTACCGCACCGCGGCCCGGGTCTTCGGCCTCGGCCGGCGCGAGCTGGCCGACCTGGCCCGCAACGGCGTGAGCGCCTCCTACCTCCCCGCCGAGCGCAAGCGGGCGCTCCTGGCCGAGATCGACGCGCTGGAGACGGCCACCGCCTGAACGGCCCGACGACCGCCGAGGGCCTACCGCTCACGCCTGACGCTCGGAGGGGGACCGCTCAGAGCCGACCGCTCAGGGCCGACCGCTCAGGGCCGACCGCTCAGGGCCGACCGGTCAGGGCCGACCGGTCAGGGGGAGGCCAGGCGGCCGAGGCCGGGCGGGATCTTGCCGGCGGCCGTGCGGTCCAGCAGGAACAGCGTGCGCGAGCGGCCCCGCGCCCCCGCCGCCGGCACCTGCACCGGGCCGGACTCCGACAGGGCCAGCCGCACCGCGCCCGCCTTCTCCGCCCCCGCAGCGATCACCCACACCTCGCGGGAGGCCTGGAGCGCGGGCAGCGTGAGGGAGATGCGGGTGGGCGGCGGCTTGGGCGCGCCGTGCACGGCCACCACCGGCCGCGTGTCGTACAGCGCCGGCATGCCGGGGAACAGCGAGGCCACGTGCGCGTCGGGCCCCATGCCGAGCAGCGTCACGTCGAACGACGGCGACGGCCCGTGGTCCTCGGGCCGGGCCGCCTTGGCCAGCTCGGTGGCGTAGGCGTCGGCCGACTCCTCGGCCGTCAGCCCCGAGTCGGGGCCGAGCATGACGTGCACCCGCTCCGGGTCGACGTCGACGTGGTCGAGCAGCGCCCGCCGGGCGCCCGTCTCGTTGCGCTCGGGATCGCCGTCGGGCAGGAAACGCTCGTCGCCCCACCAGATGTCGAGGCGCCGCCAGTCGACGGCGTCGCGCGCGGGCGTGCCGGCGATGGCCGCCAGGGTGGCGATGCCGATCGTGCCGCCGGTCAGCACCAGCGACGCGGTGCCCTTGGCGGACTGGACGTCGACGAGCCGGGTGATGATCCGCGCGGCCACGGCCTTGGCCAGGATGTCGGCGTCACGGTGGACGACTACGGTTGGAACGCTCACGGGGACCAGTCTTCCATCCCCGCGGCCCCGGCCACGCCACGCCCCGCGGCAAGAGGCGACAGAGGACAGACGGCCGGGCGCCCCGCGTGGGGCGCCCGGCCGTTTCCGCCGAACCGGTCCGGACCTCAGGGCTTGTACGAGCGGGCCAGCCGCTTGACGGCCGCCGCGTAGGTCTCGTCCGGATCGAGCCGCCGCAGCTCCTCGGCCAGCAGCTCGGGGGTCTGCCGCCGCGCCAGCGCCACGTTCCGGTCGGGCTGCCCCGGCCGGGACAGCGTCGCCAGCCGGGCGTCGGTGCGGGCCACCGACAGGTCGCCCTCGGACGTGGTCAGCCGCACGGTCGTCAGGCCCGGGCCGGCCGAGTCGCCGACCTTGATGGTGGCGCCCAGCCGCTCGGACAGCCACGCCGCCAGCAGGGGAGCGCTCGGGTTGCCCGAGGCCGCGTCCACCTGGCCCTTGCGGACCTTGCCGACGGGCTGGTCGAAGGCCGCCGCGAGCAGGCTGCGCCAGGGCGTCAGCCGGGCCCACGCCAGGTCGGTGTCGCCCGGCGCGTACCCCTTGGCCCGCGTCGCCAGCGCCTTGACGCCGCCGTCGGGCGACATGCGGGCGTCGGTGATGCGCCGCTGCGCGAGCATCCCGATCGGGTCCTTGGCCGGCACGTCGGGCGCCTTGCCCGGCCACCAGGCCACCACCGGGGTGTCGGGCAGCAGCAGCGGGCTCACCACCGAGTCGGCGTGGTCGGTCAGCTCGCCGTACAGGCGCAGCACGACCACCTCGCCCGGCGTGGACTCGCCGATGCGCAGCTCCGCGTCGAGCCGGGTCGGCTCGTCGGTCTCCCGGTTGATCACCACGAGGATGCGCGACGGGTGCTCGCGGGCCGCCTCGGTGGCCGCCCGCAGCGCGTCGTACTGGTCGCGCTCCTCGCAGATCACGACGAGCGTCAGCACCATGCCGATGGCCGGGGCGCCCATCTGGTGGCGCAGCATGGTGAGCTGGCCGGCGATCTTCCCCGCCGTCGTGTCGCTCAGCATGAAGGTCGTCATCAGAGTCTCCTCCACACGCGGCCGTCGCGCGCCATCATCGCGTCGGCCGACGGCGGCCCCCACGACCCGGACGGGTACGGCTCCGGCTGGCCCTGCGTGGCCCAGAACTCCTCGATCGGGTCGAGGATCTTCCACGACAGCTCGACCTCGCGCTGGTGCGGGAAGAGCGGCGGGTCGCCGATCATCACGTCCAGCAGCAGCCGCTCGTACGCCTCCGGCGACGACTCCATGAACGACTCGCCGTAGGCGAAGTCCATGGACACGTCGCGCACCTCCATGGCCGTGCCCGGCACCTTCGAGCCGAACCGCACCGTGATGCCCTCGTCCGGCTGCACCCGGATGACCAGCGCGTTCTGGCCGAGGATCTCGGTGTCGTCCTTGGAGAACGGCAGGTGCGGCGCCCGCTGGAACACCACGGCCACCTCCGTCACCCGCCGGCCCAGCCGCTTGCCGGTGCGCAGGTAGAACGGCACCCCGGCCCAGCGCCGGTTGGCGATCTCCAGCTTGACGGCCGCGTAGGTCTCGGTCACGGAGTCCGGCGGGATGCCGTCCTCCTGCAGGTAGCCGACGACCTTCTGGCCGCCCTGCCAGCCCGCGGCGTACTGGCCGCGCGCCGTGTTGGCCGCCAGGTCGGCCGGCAGCCGGACCGCCTTGAACACCTTCTCCTTCTCCCGCCGCAGCGACTGCGCCTCGAAGGAGGTCGGGTCCTCCATGGCGACCAGGGCCAGCAGCTGGAGCAGGTGGTTCTGAATCACGTCACGGGCCGCGCCGATGCCGTCGTAGTAGCCGGCCCGGCCGCCGATGCCGATGTCCTCGGCCATCGTGATCTGCACGTGGTCGACGAAGCTGCGGTTCCAGATCGGCTCGTAGAGGTTGTTGGCGAACCTCAGCGCCATGATGTTCTGGACCGTCTCCTTGCCCAGGTAGTGGTCGATCCGGAAGATCGAGCTCTCCGGGAAGGCCGAGGTGGTGATCTCGTTCAGCTCGTGGGCCGACTGCAGGTCGTGCCCGAACGGCTTCTCGATGACCACGCGCCGCCACGAACCGGCCGGCGCGTCGGCCAGGCCCGTCCGCTTGAGCTGCTCCACCACCACGGGGAAGAACTTCGGCGGCACCGACAGGTAGAAGGCGTAGTTGCCGCCCGTGCCGCGGGTCTCGTCGATCTCCTTGAGCGCCATGGCCAGCGCGTCGAACGCCCCGTCGTCGGAGAACTCGCCGGGCACGAAGTGGATGCCCTCGCGGATCTGCTTCCAGACCTCCTCGCGGAACGGCGTCCGCGCGTGCTCCTTGACGGCGTCGTGCGTCAGCTGGGCAAAGTCCTGGTTCTTCCAGTCGCGCCGGGCGAAGCCGACCAGCGAGAAGCCGGGCGGCAGCAGCCCCCGGTTGCCCAGGTCGTAGATCGCCGGCAGCAGCTTGCGCTTGGCCAGGTCTCCCGTGACGCCGAACAGCACCATGACGCACGGCCCGGCCACCCGCGGCAACCGCTTGTCGCGCGGGTCGCGCAGCGGGTTGGCCGCGGCCGCCTCGATCGTGGTCGAGGTGCCGGCGACCGAGGTGGCCGCCGACGCCGCGGCGGACGCCCCGGCCGGGCCGTTCCCCTTGCCCGGGGTGGCCGCGTCCGCCGCGCTGTCGACCGTGCTGTCCACAGCCTGCGCCCCCTCCGCGGGCGCCTGCGGGTCTGTCATCTCAAGCCTCCTGTGCTACGGCGAGCGGTGCGCCGCCGGAGGGGACGGCGGCGCGCGCCGCCCCCTCCGCATGGTCGCTGACGTCCCTGGAAGGAGCGGGCATCAGGGGACCAGGTTCTTGCGGACGCTCTCGAGCAGCTCGTTCCACGAGGCCTCGAACTTCTCGACGCCCTCGTCCTCGAGCACCCGGACGACGTCGTCGTAGTCGACCCCGGCGTCCTTGAGCGCGGCCATGGTGTTCCACGCCTGCTCGTAGTACGGGCGGACCGTGTCGCCGGTGACCCGGGCGTGGTCGGCGACCGCGTCGAGCGTCTTCTCCGGCATCGTGTTGACCGTGCCGGGAGCGACGAGCTGGTCGACGTACATGGTGTCGGAGTACTCGGGGTTCTTCACGCCGGTCGAGGCCCACAGCGGGCGCTGCGGGCGGGCGCCGGCCGCGCGCAGGCGCTGCCACCGCTCGGAGGCCATGACCTCCTCGAACGCCGCGTACGCCAGGCGCGCGTTGGCGATGCCCGCCTGGCCCTTGAGCTCCGCCTTGCCGAGCTGGTCGAGCCGCTTGTCGATCTCGGTGTCGACCCGGCTGACGAAGAACGAGGCCACCGACTCGATCGTGGCCAGGTTGAGGCCCTTGGCCTGGGCCGCCTCCAGACCGGCCAGCCAGGCGTCCATGACCGCGCGGTAGCGCTCCAGCGAGAAGATCAGCGTGACGTTGACGCTGATGCCCTCGCCGATGGCCTGCGTGATCGCGGGCAGGCCCTCGACCGTCGCCGGGATCTTGATGAACAGGTTGGGCCGGTCCACGAGCCACCACAGCGCGCGGGCCTCGGCCACGGTCTTGTCCGTGTCACGGGCCAGACGCGGGTCCACCTCCAGCGACACGCGCCCGTCCACGCCGTTGGTGGCGTCGTAGACGGGGCGCAGCACGTCGGCCGCCCAGCGGATGTCGTAGGTGGTGATGGCGCGCACCGCCTCGCCCACCTCGACGCCGCGCACGGCCAGGTCGTGCATCTGCTGGTCGTAGGCGTCGCCCTTGCTGAGCGCGCTGGCGAAGATGGTGGGGTTGGAGGTGACGCCGACCACGTTCTTCTCGCGGATCAGCTGCTCCAGGTTGCCGGTGCGCAGCCGCTCGCGGCTGATGTCGTCCAGCCAGACGGACACGCCCTGGCCGGACAGCTTGTTGAGGATCTCGCTCATCTTCAGTTTCCCGTCGTCTCACCCTTGTCCTGGCCCAGCTTGGCCAGGCTGGCCTTGGCCGCCGCCGCGACTCTCTCGGCCGTCAGCCCGAACTGCTCGTACAGCGTCTTGTACGGCGCGGAGGCGCCGAAGTGTTCGAGGCTCACCACTTCCCCGTGCTCGCCGACGAACTCCCGCCAGCCCAGCGCGACTCCCGCCTCGACGGCGACGCGGGCCTTGACCGACGGCGGCAGCACGCTCTGCCTGTACGCCGAGTCCTGCCCGTGGAACCACTCGACACACGGCATCGACACGACCCGCGTCGGGATGCCCTGCGCCTCCAGCAGGTCGCGGCCGTTGACGGCCAGCTCGACCTCGCTGCCGGTGGCGATGAGGATCACCCGCGGCTGGGCGTCGGACGCCTCGCGCAGGATGTAGCCGCCGCGGGCGACGCCCTCGGCGCTGGTGCCCTCGTAGACCGGCAGGTTCTGGCGGGTCAGCGCCAGCGCGGCCGGCCGGTCGGTGTGCTCCAGGACCGTCTTCCAGGCGTAGGCCGTCTCGTTGGCGTCGGCCGGGCGGACCACGTCGAGGCCGGGGATCGCGCGCAGCGCCCACAGGTGCTCGATCGGCTGGTGCGTCGGGCCGTCCTCGCCGAGGCCGATCGAGTCGTGCGTCCACACGTACGTGACCGGCAGCTTCATCAGGGCGGCCAGCCGCACGGAGGGGCGCATGTAGTCGGAGAAGACGAGGAACGTGCCGCCGTAGGGGCGGGTGCCGCCGTGCAGGGCGATGCCGTTGAGGATCGCGCCCATGCCGTGCTCGCGGATGCCGAAGTGCAGCGTGCGGCCGTAGCGGTTACCCGGGAACTCCTTGGTCTGGTACTCCTCCGGGATGAACGACGGCTCGCCCTTCATCGTGGTGTTGTTGGACTCGGCCAGGTCGGCCGAGCCGCCCCACAGCTCCGGCAGGATGGGCGCCAGGGCGCTCAGCACCTCGCCGGAGGCCTTGCGGGTGGCCATCGACGCGCCCTTCTCGAACTGCGGCAGCGCCTGAGTCCAGCCGTCGGGCAGCCGGTGGGCGGAGATGCGGTCGAGCTCGGCGGCGCGCTCCGGGTTGGCCTCGCGCCAGGCGTCGTAGGACTTCTGCCACTCGGCGCGCGCCTCGTGGTTGCGGCGGGCCACCCCGCGGGCGTGCTGCAGCACCTCGGCCGGGACGTCGAAGCTCTTGTCGGGGTTCATGCCCAGCACGCGCTTGGTGGCGGCGACCTCCTCGGCGCCGAGCGCCGAGCCGTGGATCTTGCCGGTGTTCTGCTTGTTGGGCGCGGGCCAGCCGATGATCGTGCGCAGCCTGATGAACGTCGGCCGGTCGGTCTCGGCGCGCGACTCCTCCAGCGCGGCGTGCAGCGCCTGCACGTCCTCGACGTAGTCGCCGGTCTCGGTCCAGTCGACGCTCAGCGTCTGCCAGCCGTACGCCTCGTAGCGCTTGAGGACGTCCTCGGACTTGGCGATGAGGGTGTCGTCCTCGATCGAGATGTGGTTGTCGTCGTAGACGACCGTCAGGTTGCCCAGCTTCTGGTGACCGGCGAGGGCGCTCACCTCGTGGCTGATGCCCTCCTCGATGTCGCCGTCGCTGACGAAGCACCAGATGTGGTGGTCGAACGGCGAGGCGCCCGGCGCGGCGTCGGGGTCGAACAGGCCGCGCTCGCGGCGGGCGGCCATGGCCATGCCCACGGCGTTGCCCAGGCCCTGGCCCAGCGGGCCCGTCGTGGTCTCCACACCGGCCGTGTGGCCGTGCTCCGGGTGACCGGGGGTGCGGCTGTCCCACTGGCGCAGCCGCTCCAGGTCCTCCAGGGTGAGGCCGTAACCCGACAGGTAGAGCTGGATGTACAGGGTCAGGCTCGAATGGCCGCACGACAGCACGAATCGGTCACGACCGATCCAGGTCGGGTCCGTCGGGTCGTGGCGCATCGTACGCTGGAAAAGCAGGTAAGCGGCGGGTGCCAGACTCATGGCGGTGCCGGGGTGGCCCGAGCCCGCCTTCTCCACTGCGTCCATGGCCAGGGCTCGAACGACGTCGACCGCCTTCTTGTCGAGGTCGGTCCATTCGAGGGCTGGCACGAGTTCGGTGCTCAAGTGCTCGATCTCCGGAATCTAGTTGTCATTGGATGGTGCCGGTTCGGCATATCCCGCCCACACCGGACCCTAACCGAGTGGCGGCGCCGAACGTTCCCCACTCCCTCCACGCGTGTTCCCTGGGTGGTGACGCCCGGCCCCGAGCCCCCCATTGGCCGGACCGGCCGACCCTGCGACTACAGTTTGGTTGTTGTCCGCAGGGCCGCCACGGCGCCCCGTCCACGGATCCGCTCTAATCAGAGGTTACGCGTTGACTCCGCACGTGCTGGAAGCGCCTTGACGGTGCTGACGAACAGGCAGGCGACGGCCCCCGCTCCGGCGGAGGATGCGCCGCGCCCGAGCGGCCGCTCGATCGGCATGGTCGTCAAGGCCTACATCGCCCTGACCAAGCCGCGGATCATCGAGCTGCTGCTCATCACCACGCTGCCGGTGATGTTCCTGGCCGCCGGAGGGCTGCCGCCGCTGTGGACGTCCGTCGCCGTCATGGTGTTCGGCACGCTGTCGGCGGGCAGCGCCAACGCCCTCAACTGCTACGTCGACCGCGACATCGACCAGAAGATGCGCCGCACCCGGCGCCGCCCCCTGGCGCGGCACCAGGTCTCCCCGCGGGGGGCGCTGATCTTCGGCATCGTGCTCGGCCTGCTGTCCCTGATCGGGCTGTGGGTGACGACCAACTGGCTCGCCGCCGTGCTGTCCACCGGGGCGATCCTGTTCTACGTCCTCGTCTACTCGATGATCCTCAAGCGGCGCACCGCCCAGAACATCGTGTGGGGCGGCATCGCCGGCTGCATGCCGGTGCTGATCGGCTGGGCCGGCATCACCGAGCGGCTCGACTGGGCGCCGCTGGTGCTGTTCGGCGTGGTGTTCTTCTGGACGCCGCCGCACACCTGGACGCTGGCCATGCGCTACAAGGAGGACTACGCGGCGGCCGAGGTGCCGATGCTGCCCGTCGTGGCCACCGAGCGGCGGGTGATCCTGGAGTCGATCGCCTACACCTGGGCGACCGTGCTGTGCTCGCTGGCCCTGTGGCCGGTGGCCGGGACCACGCTGTTCTACCCCATCGTGGCCGCGGTGCTGGGCGCCATGTGCCTGTGGGAGGTGCACCGCCTGCTGGCCCGGCTCAACGCCGGCAAGACCGGGGTGGACCTGCGCCCGATGCGCTTCTTCCACTGGTCCAACGCCTACCTGGCGCTGCTGTTCCTGGCCGTCGCGATCGACCCCCTGCTGTCCTGAGCGGGCCTGCCTCCCTCGCGGGACACCTGCTCCGTGATCCGTTAAAGTCACCGTATGACGTCCCGTGATCCACGCTGGGTGTTGAAGGACCGCCCGTCGTTCGCGTTGATCACCGGGCTGGTCCTCACCGGCATCTGTGCGCTCGTCTCGCTGTCCTTCGACGTGATCAACGGCGCGCCCGTGCAGTTCGTCATCGCGCTCGTGCTGGCCCTGGCGCCCGTGCCGCTGCTGCTGGCCGCGGTGCTCGCGCTCGACCGGATGGAGCCCGAGCCGCGCAGCAACCTGATCTTCGCCTTCGCCTGGGGCGCGGGCGTCGCCGTGCTCGTCGCCGGTCTGATCAACTCGCTCAACCTGCACTACGTCACCGACACGGCCAACGTGTCGGCGGCCAGCGCCCGCAACCTGGTCGCCACCTTCGGCGCGCCCGTGGTCGAGGAGACCATGAAGGGCCTGGTGCTGCTCGGGCTGCTGCGCTTCCGCCGGGCCGAGCTCGACGGGCCCACCGACGGCGTCATCTACGCGAGCATGGTGGGTCTCGGCTTCGCGATGAGCGAGAACGTCAGCTACTACGTCCAGGCGCTCAACTCCGAGGCCGGCGGCGTGGGCCTGGCCGTCACCGTGGTGCTGCGCGGCATCCTGTCGCCGTTCGCGCACCCCCTGTTCACCTCGATGATCGGGGTGGCGGTGGCCTACGCGGCCCACCGCCAGGGCCCCGAGCGGGTGTTCTCCATCATGGCCGGCTGGGCCGGTGCGATGGTGCTGCACGGGCTGTGGAACGGCATGGTCTCCTACGGCGGGTTCCGCGGCCTGGTGATCGCCTACGCCACGCTGCTGGTGGTGCTGGCCGTGCTGATCGCGGTGGTCTTCCGCGACCGGCGGCGCATCGTCGCGCTCCTGCAGCGCTACCTGCCGCCGTACGAGCCGACGCGGCTGGTCGACGCCGGCGACATCCACATGCTGTCCGCGCTGCCCCGGCGCCGCAAGGCCCGGCAGTGGGCCCGCGCCCACGGCGGCAAGCGGGGCCTGCGGGCCATGCGCGACTACCAGCTCGCCGCCACCGAGCTGGGCCTGCTGCACGAGCGGGCCGCGCGCCGCGTGGTGGACGAGGACGCCTTCCACGAGGAGCAGCGGGCGCTGCTGGAGATCATGAGCATGTCGCGGGCGCAGTTCCCGGCGGTCAGCGGGAGCGGGCCAGGATCGTGGTGAGCGAGCTCTCGCGCGGGCCGGGGAAGACCGGCTCGGAGTGCAGCAGCAGGGCGTCGGCGAGGCCCTTGGCGGTCGCGGCCAGCTCCCGGGTGGCGTAGACGTAGGTGGTGGCGGCCAGCCGCCGGGTCGAGTCGTCGCCCACGCCGAAGGTCTCCAGGCCGGCCGCCCGGCACAGCGTCACCGCCCGGGGCAGGTGGAAGGCCTGGGTCACCACGGTCACCCGGCGGGCGCCGAACACCTGCCGGGCCCGTACGCAGGAGTCCCAGGTGTCGAAGCCGGCGTAGTCCAGGACCATGACGTCCGGGGGCACGCCCCGCGCGGCCAGGTAGCCGGCCATCGCCGACGGCTCGTCGTACTCCCTGCGGCTGTTGTCGCCCGACAGGAGCACGGCCCTGACCTTGCCCGTCCGGTACAGCTCGGCGGCGATGTCGAGCCGGCCGGCCAGCATGGCGGAGGGGCGGCCGTCGTACAGGCCGGCGCCGAGCACCAGCGCCGCCTCGGCGCCGGGCACCCGCGCCCGCCAGCCGGGCTCGCCGGCGACCACGCGGTGGGGCGCGCTGCCGAACCAGGCCCAGGTCATCGGGGCCAGGGCGAGCACGCTGAGCAGGACCGCCCCCTGGTAGGCCCGGCGTAACGCGGGCCGGGAGGGACGGCGTGCTCGAAGCGCGGCACCCCGGAAGGAGCGGACAAACAGCCGCAAAACTGCACCTCGCCTCGGTGGGGGAGTGGCCGACTTCTCACCCCATACCCTGGCATAACCGCTCAGACGGCGGCGGGCACTCCGGTGGGGGAGGGGGCGGGGGCCTCCTCGGCGGCCTCACGCACGCGCAGCGCCGTGACGGCGCGCAGCGCGAAGATCCACACCAGCGTCGCGCCGAGGACGTGCACCCCCACGAGGAACGCGGGCACGGCCAGGAAGTACTGGGTGTAGCCGATCACGCCCTGGAGCAGCTCCACCCCCAGCAGGGCGAGCGCCGCCCGCCGGGCCTCGCGCGGCGCGCCGGTCACCCGCAGCGCGAACGCCAGCGCGAACGTCAGCCCCACCACCAGGTAGGCGACGTCGGCGTGCAGCCGCACCACGCTCTCGATGTCGAGGTCGAAGCGCGAGGCCAGCTCGT
Source organism: Nonomuraea rhodomycinica (assembly GCF_013363995.1). GTDB lineage: Bacteria > Actinomycetota > Actinomycetes > Streptosporangiales > Streptosporangiaceae > Nonomuraea > Nonomuraea rhodomycinica. Next base: position 66,681 of record NZ_JABWGO010000003.1, read on the forward strand.
CGCCCGAGTGCGGGCCCGTGCCGGTCGCCGTCACGCCGGCCAGCAGGAGGGCGAACACCGCCGGGACCAGGACGTGGCCGAGGCGGCGGATGTCGCGGTGGACCAGCGGCCGCACGGGGCCGTCGCCCTCCCGGGTGCGCCGGTAGAGCACCCAGCAGGCGGCGACCAGCCCGATCGACAGGAGGAAGTGCACGCTGACCGTGAACGGGTTGAGCATGGTCCTGACCACCAGGCCGCCCCACAGCGCCTGCGCCACGACGCCCAGCGGCTGGAGCAGGGTCAGCAGGAGCAGGGACCGGCGGACCGGCCGCAGCCGCAGCGCCGACAGCAGGCAGGCGACCCCGACCGCCAGCACGAGGAACGTGACCAGCCGGTTGCCGAACTCGACCAGCATGGTCGCCATCGAGAGCTCGGGGTGCGCCACCGGCACGAAGCTGTCGGGCGTGCACCGCGGCCAGGTCGGGCAGCCGAGCCCGGAGCCGGTGACGCGGACGGCGGCGCCGCTCACGGTGATGCCGGCGTTGGCCACCACGGACGCGAGCGCCCAGCCGCTGAACGACTCCGCCGTGGGATGCCACGGCGACAGCAGGAGCCGGACGAGGCGGTTCGGGTGGTCCGTGGATTGCTTCACGTCATCGATGGTATGGGCCGGGGAGGGCGGTCCCGTCACCGGGGAACGCCTCTTCTCAGCGGGAAAAGTATGTGACATATTACTGCTCGGGAACTCCGCAACCCCCTCGGCCGACCTGGAGGACTTGTCATGACCGAGCGCGTCCGACCCTGGCACGGGGTCATGGTGGCCACCGCGCTGCCCCTGAGCGACGACCTCACCGTCGACCTCGACCGGTACGCCGAGCACTGCCGGTGGCTGGTGGACCAGGGCTGCGACGGGATCGTGCCCAACGGCTCCCTCGGCGAGTACCAGACCCTCACCCCCGACGAGCGCGCCCGCGTGATGGAGACCGCCGTGGCGGCCGTCGGCGGAGCGAACGTGATGGCCGGGGCCGGCGCGTACGGCGCGGCCGAGTCGCGCGCCTGGGCCGAGCGGGCCGGTGAGGCCGGCTGCGGCTCGGTGCTGCTGCTGCCGCCGAACGCCTACCGGGCCGGCGAGGACGCCGTCCTCGACCACTACCGCGAGGTGGCCAGGGCGGGCGTGCCCGTCGTCGCCTACAACAACCCCTACGACACCAAGGTGGACCTGACGCCCGCCCTGCTGGCCCGGCTCTTCGACGAGGGGCTCATCGTCGCGGTCAAGGAGTTCAGCGGTGACCCGCGCCGGGCGTACGAGATCGCCGAGCTGGCGCCGGGGCTCGACCTGCTGGTCGGCTCCGACGACGTGCTCCTGGAGCTGGCCGTGGCCGGGGCCGTCGGCTGGGTCGCCGGCTACCCGAACGCGCTGCCCGCCTCCAGCGTCGAGCTCTACCGGGCCGCGACCGCGGGGGACCTCGGCACCGCCCTGCCGCTCTACCGCCGGCTGCACCCGCTCCTGCGCTGGGACTCCAAGACCGAGTTCGTCCAGGCCATCAAGCTGTCCATGGACATCGCCGGCCGCCACGGCGGGCCGTGCCGGCCGCCGCGCCTCCCGCTGAGCGCCGAGCAGGAGGCCGTCGTGCGTGCCGCCACCGAGAAGGCGCTCGCCGAGGGCCTGCGATGAGGACCAAGCGCGTCTTCCACGCCGTCGACTCCCACACCGAGGGCATGCCGACCCGCGTCGTCACCGGCGGCGTCGGCGTCGTCCCCGGCGCCACCATGGCCGAGCGGCGGGTGTACTTCCGCGACCACCTCGACCACGTCCGGCGGCTGCTCATGAACGAGCCACGCGGCCACGCCGCCATGAGCGGAGCCATCCTGCAGCCGCCCACCCGGCCGGACGCCGACTGGGGCGTGCTGTTCATCGAGGTGTCGGGGCTGCTGCCCATGTGCGGCCACGGCACCATCGGGGTGGCCACCGTGCTCGTCGAGACCGGCATGGTCGAGGTGACCGAGCCGGTCACCACCGTGCGCCTGGAGGTGCCGGCCGGGCTCGTCGTGGCCGAGGTCGCCGTCGAGGACGGCATGGCCACGTCCGTGACGCTGCGCAACGTGCCGTCCTACAGCGACCGGCTGGACGCCTCCGTCACCGTGCCCGGGTACGGCGACATCCGCTACGACCTGGCCTACGGCGGCAACTTCTACGCCATCGTCGACCTCGACGCGTACGGGCTGCCGTTCGACCGCAAGGCCAAGAACGAGATCCTGGCCGCAGGCCTGGCCACCATGGCGGCGATCAACGCCGCCGACGAGCCGGTCCACCGCGAGGACGGGCGCATCCGCGGCTGCCACCACGTCTACTTCGCCGGGCCGGGCTCCGACGCGCGCCACTCGCGGCACGCGATGGCCATCCACCCCGGCTGGTTCGACCGCTCCCCGTGCGGCACCGGCACGAGCGCCCGCATGGCGCAGCTCCACGCCCGGGGCGAGCTGCCCCTGGGCCGCGACTTCGTCAACGAGTCGTTCATCGGCACCCGCTTCGTCGGCCGCCTGCTGGAGGAGGCCACGGTCGGCGGCGCTCCGGCGGTGGTGCCGTCGATCACCGGCCGCGCCTGGGTCACCGGCACGGCCCAGTACTTCCTCGATCCGCGCGACCCGTTCCCGGAGGGTTTCGAGCTGTGAGCGCACTCGGCATCGTCACCACGATCGACTACCACACCGGCGGGGAGCCGTTCCGCGTCGTCACCGGCGGGGCTCCCGAGCTGCCCGGGACGAGCGTGCTCGACCGCCGCGAGCACGCCCGGCGCCCGGGGAGCCAGGCCGACCGGCTGCGGCGGCTGCTCTGCCACGAGCCGCGCGGCCACGCCGACATGTACGGCTGCTACCTCGTCCCGCCCGACGACCCGGGGGCCCACCTCGGGGTGCTGTTCTGGCACAAGGACGGCTTCTCCACCGCCTGCGGGCACGGCACGATCGCGCTCGGCGTCCACGCGGTCCGCGAGGGCCTGGTGGCCGCCGCGCCCGACGGGGAGACCGACGTCGTCGTGGACGTGCCGTCGGGCCGCGTCACCGCCCGTGTGCGGTGCTCCGGTGGGCGGATCGAGGCGGTCACGTTCGTCGGCGTGCCGTCGTTCGTGCTGGCCCGCGGCGTCCCGGCGGACGGCACGAGCGTGGACCTCGCCTACGGCGGCGCCGTCTACGCCAGCCTGCCGGCCCGCTCCGTCGGGCTGGAGGTGCGCGCCGGGCACCTGACCGAGCTGATCGCCCGCGCCCGCCGGATCAAGCGCGACCTGGAGGGCCACCCGGCCACCCGGCACCCCGCCGACGAGCGGCTGTCCGGCGTCTACGGAGTGATCTTCCACGACGAGCTGCCCGGCGAGGACGGGCGGGTCCGCCAGCGCAACGTCACCGTGTTCGCCGACGGCGAGGTGGACCGCTCGCCGTGCGGGTCCGGCACGGCCGCGCGGCTGGCGCTCCTGCACGACGAGGGCGTGCGCGAGCCGCTGGTCCACGAGAGCGTCGTCGGCTCCGTCTTCCGGGCCCGCGTCGCCCGGGTCACCGCGGAGGGGGTGGTGCCGGAGGTGGAGGGCATGGCCTACCGCACCGGCCGGCACGCCTTCGAGCTGGACGCGGACGACCCGCTCGGCGCCGGATTCGTGCTGCGGTGACCTCATGACGGATGATCTGACCGCGCTGCCGTACCTGGACGCCGGCACCCTGCGGCGGCTGGTGCCCATGGTCCGGGCCGTGCGCGTCCTGGAGGACGCCCTGCGCGCCGGGCTCGACCCTGAGGACACCCCGCTGCGCACCGCCGCGGACCTGCCCGGCGGCCAGCTCCTGCTCATGCCGGCCGCGGCGGGCCGCTACGCCGGGGTCAAGGCCGTCACCGTGGCCCCGGGCAACCCCGGGCGCGGGCTGCCCCGCATCCAGGGCACGTATCTGCTGTTCGACGGCGGCACGCTGACGCCGCTGGCCGCCCTCGACGGGGTGGCGCTCACCTCGCTGCGCACCCCGGCGGTCTCCGCGCTGGCCGTCCGGCACCTGGCGGAGCCGGACGCGAGCGAGCTGCTGGTGTTCGGCACGGGACCGCAGGCGTACGGGCACGCCGAGGCGCTCGCCGCGGTGCGCCCCGTGCGGAGCGTCACCGTCGCCGGCCGCGACCCCGGCCGCGCCGAGGCGCTGGCCGCCCACTGCCGCGCCGCCCTCGGCCTGCGCGCCCGGGCGCTGCCCGGGACCGGCGACGGCCCGCAGCTGCGCGAGGCGGTCTCCCGGGCCGACCTCATCGCCTGCTGCACCACCGCCCGGCTGCCGCTGTTCGCCGGCGTCCTGCCGCGCGACGGCGCCACCGTCGTCGCCGTCGGCTCCCACGAGCCCGACGCCCGTGAGCTGGACGACGACCTGGTCGCCCGCTCCACCGTGGTCGTCGAGGCCCGCTCCTCGGCCCTGGCCGAGGCGGGCGACGTGATCGTGCCGATCAGCCACGGTACGATCACCACTGGCCATCTCGCCGGGAACCTCGCCGAGCTGATCGCCGGCCGCCTGACCCCGGGGCCCGGGCCCCGCGTCTTCAAGAGCACGGGCATGGCGTGGGAGGACCTGGTGGTGGCCGCCGCCGCGTACGAGGCGTGGGACGTTGGGAGTGGATGAGCGGATGGGCGCGGAGCACCGGCTCGACCTGCCGGAGGTCGGAGAGCGGCAGAGCCTGCGCGAGCAGGTGGCCCACGCGCTGCGCGCCGCGCTGGTCACGGGGGAGATGCGCCCCGGCGTCGTCTACTCGGCGCCCGTGCTGGCGCAGCAGTTCGGGGTCTCGGCCACGCCCGTCCGCGAGGCGATGCTCGACCTGGCCAAGGAGGGCCTGGTCGAGGCCGTGCGCAACAAGGGCTTCCGGGTCACCGAGCTGTCCGCGCGCGACCTGGACGAGCTGACCGAGCTGCGCCGGCTGATCGAGGTGCCGACCGTGGCCCGGCTGGCCGACGACGCGCCCGCCGGGGAGTTCGCCCGGCTCCGGCCGCTGGCCGAGGACATCGTGGCCGCCGCCGAGCGCGGCGACCTGCTCGCGTACGTGGACGCCGACCTGCGCTTCCACCTGGAACTGCTGGCGCTGTCGGGCAACTCCCGGCTGGTGTCGGTGGTCACCGACCTGCGCAACCGGGCCCGCCTGTACGGCCTGTCGCAGCTGCCGGGCGAGAAGCTGGCCTCCTCGGCCCGCGAGCACCTGGCGCTGCTGGACGCGCTGGAGGCGGGCGAGCGTGACGCGGCGGGGCACATCATGGCCGAGCACATCGGCCACGTCCGCGGCATCTGGGCCGGCCCGGGCGCGGCCTCCGGCGCCTAGCCGCGGGCGCGGCCTCCGGCACCCGGCCGCGCGGGCGCCCGGTCAGCGTGACCGGGTCGCGCCCAGGCTGGCCGCCACGATGCTGGCGATCGCCGCCCACTGCTGCAGGTGCAGCACCTCGCCCAGCACCACGAGCCCGACCATCGCCGCCACCGCCGGCTCCAGGCTCATGAGGATGCCGAACACGTGCTTGGGCATCCGCCGCAGCGCGTTCAGCTCCAGCGAGTACGGGATCACCGACGACAGCAGCCCCACCCCGAGCCCGATCAGCACCAGCTCCGGCTGCAGCAGCTCGGCCCCGCCCGTCGCGACGCCCACCGGCGCGACCAGCACGGCCGAGACGATCATCGCGAACGACAGCCCGGTCGTCCCGGGGAAGTGCTTGCCCGCCGCGGCCGACAGCAGGATGTAGGCCGCCCAGCAGGCGCCGGCCACCAGGGCGAAGCCGATGCCGACCCAGCTCACGCTCTGCGACTGGCCCCACGGGGCGAGCAGCGCCACGCCCAGCCCCGCCAGCCCGACCCACAGCAGGTCCAACCGGCGCCGCGACGCGGCCACGGCCACCCCGAGGGGGCCCAGGAACTCGATCGCCACCGCGATGCCCATCGGCAGGCGCGACAGCGCCTCGTAGAACGTCAGGTTCATCACGCCGAGCGTCACGCCGAAGCCGAGCCCGACCGCCCACGCGCGCCACGACATCCCCCGCAGCTTCGGCCGGGCCACCACGCCCATGATCAGCGCGCCCGCCATGATGCGGAGGAACACCACCGCGCTCGGCGGCAGCGCCGCGAACAGCTCCTTGGCGAACCCCGCCCCGAGCTGCACGGAGAAGATCCCCAGCAGGACGAGCCCCGACGGCGGGACCGAGCCCGCGGCCGAGCGCAGCAGGCTGCCCGGCCGCGGCAGTCCGGATCTGCGGTCGTAGGGGTCGTCCAGGGCGAAGGCGGTCACGATGCTCCTCTGGGCTGCGAAGACAGGCGCGATCAGGCGATGAAAGAGGGGCCGGTTACGGCAATGTGCCGAGGATAGTCAACGGCCTCGACATATCCCCACTTAGGGTGGTAGGACCGGAATTCGGTGCCCTCGACCGCCCCCGTCACGCGCTGGAGACATGACCGCACCCGCACAGCCCGTCGCCCTGGTGCGGCCGCCGTCCGCCCTGTCCGCCGCCTCCCTCGTCAGCAGCTTCGACCGCTTCGCCGTCGGCCCCATGCTCGTCCTGATCGCCCTGGACCTGCGCGTGACGCTCGCCGCGGCGGTCGCGGCGGCGAGCGGCTACTACCTCGCCTACGGCCTGTCCCAGCCCCTGTGGGGCGTGCTGTCCGACCGGTACGGGCGCGTGCCGGTGATGCGGGGCGCGCTGCTGGGCGCCACCGCGGCGGGCCTGGCCTCCGCGTTCATGCCGGGCCTGGTCCCGCTGGTCGCGCTGCGGGTCGTGGCCGGCGCCTGCTTCGGCGCGGTGATCCCCACCTCCCTCACCTACGTGGGCGACACCGTCGCCGCGCCGATCCGCCAGCGCGCCCTGTCGGACCTCATGGGCGCGACCGCGCTGGGCACGGCCGTGGCCACCGGGTTCGGCGGCGTGCTGGCCGACCTGGTGAGCTGGCGCGTCGTCTTCACCACCTCCGCCCTGTGCGCCCTGGCCTGCGCGCTCGGCCTGCGCTCGGTGCCCGAGCCGCCCCGGGGCGCCGTCGCCGGGCTCGGCGCCCACCTCGGCGCGGTGCTGCGGGAGCGCTGGGCGCTGCTGGTGTTCGCGCTGGCGTTCGTGGAGGGCGCCGTGCTGCTGGGGCTGCTGCCCTTCCTCGCCACCGCCCTCCAGCACCACGGGGTCACCGCGGCGGTGGCGGGCCTGGCCACCGCGGTCTACGGCGCGGGGCTGTGGCTGCTGACCCGGCTGGTCAAGCGGCTGTCGCGGCGCTGGTCCGCGCCCGTGCTCATCGCCGTGGGCGGCTCCCAGCTCTGCCTGGGGTACGCGCTGGTCGCCGTGCACGTGAGCCTGGTGACCGTGACGGCGGCGGCGCTGCTGTTCGGCGGCGGCTGGTCGTTCATGCACTCGTCGCTGCAGACGTGGGCGACCTCGGTCGTGCCCCACGCCCGGGGGACGGCCGTGGCGTTCTTCGCGGCGGCGCTGTTCATCGGCAGCGCGGTCTCGTCGTCGGCGGCCGGGCCCCTGGCCGGCGCCGGCGCGTACGGGCTGCTGTTCGGCGTGGCCGCGGCGGTGGCGTTGCCCCTGACGGCCGTGGCGGTCGTGGCCCGGCACAGGTGGCGCACCCCCTGAGGGCGGTCCCGTGGACCCGGGCCAGGGGCGCGGGGATCACTCCCAGCGGAACGTACGCGAGGCCAGCCCCAGGCACAGCACCGCCCACGCGGCCAGCACTCCGAGCGCGCCCAGCGGCAGCGCGCCGCCCGACAGCACCGTCCGCAGCCCGCCGGTGAGCGCCGAGATGGGCAGCACCTCCAGCGCCGGCCGCACCGACTCGGGCAGCTTCGACAGCGGGAACATCACCCCGCCCGCCCCCAGCAGCACCAGGTAGACGAGGTTGGCCGCGGCCAGCGTCGCCTCGGCCCGCAGCGTGCCCGCCATGAGCAGCCCGAGCCCGCTGAAGGCCGCCGTGCCCAGCACGATGAGCAGCGCCGCCGCCGCGAACGACCCGTGAGGTCGCCAGCCGAGCGCCAGTCCCACCGCCACGACCACCACGACCTGGATGAGCTCCACCGCCAGCACGGCCGCCGTCTTGGCCAGCATCAGCCCGGCCCGCGACAGCGGGGTCGCCCCCAGCCGCTTCAGCACGCCGTAACGCCGCTCGAAGCCGGTCGCGATCGCCTGCCCGGTGAACGCCGTGGACATGACCGCCAGCGCCAGCACGCCCGGGGCGAGGAAGGCCACCCGGCTGCCCCCGCCGACGTCGATGAGCGGCGCCAGCGTGAACCCGGCCAGCAGCAGCACCGGGATGACCAGGGTCAGCAGGAGCTGCTCGCCGTTGCGCAGCGTCGCCCGCACCTCGGCGCCCGCCTGGGCGAGCACCATGCGCGGGAACGGCGCCGCCCCGGGCGCCGGGGTGAGGTCCAGGGCCGCCGTGTCCGGCGTCGTCATCGCAGCTCCCTGCCGGTCAGTTCGAGGAAGACGTCCTCCAGCGTGCGGCGCTCGATGCGCAGGTCGTCGGCCGTGACGCCCTCGGCCGCGCACCAGGCGGTCACGGTGGCCAGCAGCTCCGGGCCCACCAGACCCTCCACGATGTAGTGGCCGGCCGGCGACTCCTTGGCCGCGCTGCCCGACGGCAGCGCGTTGAGCAGCTCCTCCAGCGCCAGGCCGGGCCGGGCGCGGAAGCGCAGCTGCCGCTCGGCCCCGGTCAGCGCCGCGGGGCTGCCCTCGGCCACGACCCGCCCGCCGTCGATGATCACCACGTGGTCGGCCAGCCGCTCGGCCTCGTCCATGTGGTGGGTGGTCAGCAGCACCGCCACGCCCGCGGCGCGCAGGTCGGCCACGAGGTCCCAGCAGGCGTGGCGGGCCTGCGGGTCGAGCCCGGCCGTCGGCTCGTCGAGGAAGACCAGCTCCGGCCGGCCGACCACCGCCGCGGCCAGCGACAGCCGCTGCTGCTGGCCGCCCGACAGGCGGCGGTACGGGGTGCGCGCGTGGGCGGCCAGGCCCAGCCGGACGAGCAGGGCGTCGACGTCGAGGGGACGGGCGTAGAAGCGGGAGACCAGGCGCAGCCACTCGCCGCAGCGCGTCGCGGGCGGCACGCCGCCCGACTGGAGCATGACCCCCACCCGGGGCCGCAGCGCCGGGGTCGCGGGCGGCAGGCCCAGCACGCGCACGGTGCCCTCGTCGGCCTCGCGGAAGCCCTCGCAGATCTCCACCGTGGAGGTCTTGCCCGCGCCGTTGGGCCCGAGCACGGCCGTCACCGCGCCACGGGCGGCGCGCATCGACAGGCCGTCGACCGCTGTGGTGCCGCCGTAGCGCTTGACCAGGCCGATGATCTCGACGGCTGGGGAGTCCATGGCCACGAGTCTAAGGAGTGCGCGGAGCGGTCCCGTGCGCAGCCCGGGCCGCGGGCCGCCCGGATTCCCGGCCGCGTACGCGGCGCTGGCCGGATATGGCCACCTGTTTACCGCGCGTTTCCCGGCGAGGGCCCCGGCCGGGTGAAAGCCTGATGGCGGGGTGAGTCGGGCGGCGGCCGCGAGGAGGCGGCGGCCGGGGACGGCAAGGAGGGTTCCCATGTCAGAGCGCAGCGGCTACGAGCCGGGTGTCCCGTGCTGGGTGGATCTGTCGAGCGCGGACGTGGAGGCGTCGGTGCGCTTCTACGGCGAGGTCTTCGGCTGGCGGGCCGAGCTGAGCGACGATCCCGCGGCCGGGGGCTACGGCCAGTTCTTCCACGGCGACAAGCGGGTCGCCGGCGTGGGACCCCTGCACGACGACAGCATGCCGTCCCACTGGAACAGCTACATCGCCGTCGAGGACGCCGACGCGACCGCCGACCGGATCAAGAACTCCGGCGGCACCGTCGTCGCCGGGCCGATGCAGGTCATGGAGGAGGGCCGGATGGCGGTCTTCCAGGGGCCGGACGGCGCGTACGCCTCGATCTGGCAGGCGGGCCGCCACCACGGCGCCGACCTGGTCAACGAGCCGGGCGGGTTCTGCTGGAACGAGCTCGTCACCCGCGACCCCGAGGCCGCCGAGCGGTTCTACCACGCGGTGTTCGGCTGGGAGCCCCGCCCGCAGCAGCTGGACGGCGTCACCTACACCGAGTGGCACGCGGGCGGCAGGGGAGTCGCCGGGATGATCGAGATGGGGCCGATGTACCCGCCGGAGACGCCCTCGCACTGGATGGTCTACTTCGCGGTCGCCGACCTCGACGCGGCCGTCGGAGCCGCGCGGCGGCGCGGCGCGGAGGTCTTCGTCGACTCCATGGACTCGCCGCCGGGCCGGTTCGGCATGTTCCAGGACCCGCAGGGAGCGGCACTCTCGGTCATCCAGCTCCGCGAAAATCAGTAAAAATCAGATGACCGGGAATTAGGAGGACTTTACCGCTGTTCCTCTCCCTCGGCCCTCGTGGGCCGCACGCCTGCGAGGGAGAGGGGTACGCGCATGTCCGTGGCGCCGGCGTCACCGTCCGCATCGGCATCATCGGGATCCAGTCTGTCAGGGTCCGCGAGCGGCGAGGAGGGCGCCCTCCGCCCGAAGCGGGCCGGCGCCCTGCTGCTGTTCGTGCTCGGCGCGCTGTCGGCCATCGGCCCGCTGTCCATCGACATGTACCTGCCGGCGCTGCCCGCCATCACCGGGGAGCTGCTGAGCACCCCCGCCCAGGTGCAGCTCACGCTGACGGCCTGCCTCATCGGCGTCTCCGTCGGCCAGGTCGTCGCCGGGCCGGTGAGCGACGTGCGCGGGCGCAGGGCGCCGCTGCTCGTCGGCGTCGCCGGGTTCGCGGTGGCCTCGCTGCTGTGCGCGTTCGCGCCGAACGTGCCGGTGCTGATCGCGCTGCGGCTGCTGCAGGGCGTCCTCGGCGGCGCCGCCCTGGTGATCGTGCGCGCCGTGGTGCGCGACCTGTACGACGGCCCGGCCATCGCCCGCATCTTCGCCACGCTCATGCTCGTCAGCGGCCTGGCGCCGATCCTCGCCCCGGTGGCCGGCGCCCAGCTCCTGTCGTTCACCTCGTGGCGCGGCGTGTTCGTCGCGCTCAGCCTGACCGGCGTGGTGCTGCTGCTGGCCGTGGTCGCCGGCGTCCGGGAGACGCTGCCGGCGGACAAGCGGGAGAGCGGCGGGCTCGGGCACACCCTGCGCACCTTCGGCCGGCTGCTGCGTGACCGCCCGTTCATGGGCAGCGCCCTGACCGCCGGCCTGGGCTTCGCCGCGATGTTCTCCTACATCTCCGGCTCGCCCTTCGTGATCCAGGAGGTCTACCACGCCACGCCCCAGCAGTACTCCCTGATCTTCGGGCTCAACGCGCTCGGCCTGACCGTCATGGCCCAGGTCGGCGGGCGGCTCGCGGGCCGCGTCTCGCCCGTGCGGCTGGTCTTCGCCGGCCTCGCCGTCGCGGTCGCGGGCGCCGCGCTGCTGCTGGCGGCCGCGGTGACCGGGCTGGGCCTGGCCGGGATCGTGGCGGGGCTGTTCGTCATCATGTGCGGCCAGGGCCTGGTGCTGCCGGGCACCGGCGCGCTCGCCCTGGCCGGGCAGCCGCCGCAGGTCGCGGGCAGCGCCTCCGCGCTGCTCGGGGTGCTCCAGTTCGCGCTGGGCGCCCTCGCCGCGCCGCTCGTGGGCCTCGTGGGCTCGGGCTCGGCGACGCCGATGGCCACCGTCATGCTGGCGCTGCTGGCCCTCGCGGCCGTCGTCTTCGCGGTCGTGCGGGGCCGTCCGGCGACGGCGCTCCAGGCCGCCGAGCAGGGGATTAGGTAAGCCTTACCTGCGTGAGAAATTGCATTGACCCTTTCCCAGGATCCGTTTGTGGGGCGGGAAGGAATTACGGCACACTGATGTTGTGAAAAACGTGCCCACCACGATCGAGCCCGGCAGCGAGCGCAGCACCCGCGCGCGCGTGGCCCGGCTCATCCTGGAGCACGGTCCCGTCGCGGCCGCCGCGCTGGGCGAACGGCTCGGGCTGACCCCGGCCGCCGTCCGCCGTCACCTCGACGCGTTGCTGTCCGACGGGATGATAGAGCCTCGCACGGTACGACCACGCGGCCAGCGCGGGCGCGGGCGGCCGGCCAAGCTGTTCGCCATCACCGACGCGGGGCGCAGTGCCTTCGAGCACGCCTATGACGACCTGGCCGGGAGCGCGCTGCGTTTCCTGGCCGAGCGCATGGGGGACGAGGCGGTGACCGACTTCGCCCGCTCGCAGGTCTCCGGCCTGCTGCGTAGGCTGGAGCCGGTCATGCGCGAGGTGCCCGCCGAGCAGCGGGTCGAGGTGCTGGCGCAGGCGCTCTCGGCCGAGGGCTACGCCGCGTCGGCCAGCAAGGCCAAGTCCGGCGGAGACCAGCTCTGCCAGCACCACTGTCCGGTGGCGCACGTGGCGGCGGAGTTCCCTCAGCTCTGCGAGGCCGAGACCGAGGCGTTCGCCCGGGTTCTCGGCACCCCCGTGCAGCGCCTGGCCACGATCGCCCACGGCGACGGGGTCTGCACCACACACGTCAGCCCGCAATCGCTGGGTGATCCCGCACATAGAGACAAGAGCAAGGAGACCGGAAGGTGACTGTCACCGACCGCCCGGAGCTGGAAGGCCTCGGGAATTACAAGTTCGGCTGGGCCGACCCGGATGCCGCCGGGGCGGCGGCCAAGCGTGGCCTGTCCGAGGACGTCGTGCGCAACATCTCCGGGCTCAAGAACGAGCCGGAGTGGATGCTCGACCTTCGCCTGAAGGGCCTCCGCCTGTTCGACAAGAAGCCGCTGCCCACCTGGGGCTCCGACCTCAGCGACATCGACTTCGACAACATCAAGTACTTCGTCCGCTCGACGGAGAAGCAGGCCGCCTCCTGGGACGAGCTGCCCGCCGACATCAAGAACACCTACGACAAGCTGGGCATCCCCGAGGCCGAGAAGCAGCGGCTCATCGCCGGCGTCGCCGCCCAGTACGAGTCGGAGGTCGTCTACCACAAGATCCGTGAGGACCTTGAGGAGAAGGGCGTCATCTTCGTCGACACCGACACCGGCCTGCGTGAGCACGAGGACCTGTTCAAGGAGTACTTCGGCTCGGTCATCCCGGTCGGCGACAACAAGTTCGCCGCCCTCAACACCGCCGTGTGGTCCGGTGGCTCGTTCATCTACGTGCCGCCGAACGTCGAGGTCGAGATCCCGCTCCAGGCGTACTTCCGGATCAACACCGAGAACATGGGCCAGTTCGAGCGGACCCTGATCATCGTGGACGAGAACTCCTACGTCCACTACGTCGAGGGCTGCACCGCGCCGATCTACTCGTCCGACTCGCTGCACTCCGCGGTCGTCGAGATCATCGTGAAGAAGAACGCCCGCTGCCGCTACACGACCATCCAGAACTGGTCGAACAACGTCTACAACCTGGTGACCAAGCGCGCCGTCGCCTACGAGGGCGCCACCATGGAGTGGATCGACGGCAACATCGGCTCCAAGGTCACGATGAAGTACCCGGCCGTCTACCTCATGGGCGAGCACGCCAAGGGCGAGACGCTGAGCGTCGCCTTCGCCGGCGAGGGCCAGCACCAGGACGCCGGCTCCAAGATGGTGCACCTGGCGCCCCACACCAGCTCCAGCGTCATCTCCAAGTCGGTGGCCCGCGGCGGCGGCCGCACCTCCTACCGCGGTCTCGTGCAGATCGAGGAGGGCGCCCACGGCAGCGCCAGCACGGTCAAGTGCGACGCGCTGCTCGTCGACCAGATCAGCCGCTCCGACACCTACCCCTACGTCGACGTCCGCGAGGACGACGTGTCCATGGGGCACGAGGCCACGGTCTCCAAGGTCAGCGAGGACCAGCTGTTCTACCTCATGAGCCGCGGCCTCGACGAGGACGAGGCGATGGCGATGATCGTGCGCGGCTTCGTCGAGCCGATCGCGCGCGAGCTGCCCATGGAGTACGCGCTCGAGCTCAACCGGCTGATCGAGCTGCAGATGGAAGGAGCCGTCGGCTGATGGGCCTGAACGAGAAGCCCCTGTCGACCCTGCACGAGAAGGCGTCGTACGACCTGGCCGACTTCGACGTGCCGACCGGGCGCGAGGAGGCGTGGCGCTTCACCCCGCTCTCGCGCCTCAAGGGCCTGCACAACGGCAAGGCGGAGGCCACCGGCCAGCTCGTCGTCCAGGCCTGGACCCCCTCCGGCGTGAGCGCCGAGTGGGTCGGCCGCGAGGACCCGCGCATCGGCCGCGCGTACGTGCCGGCCGACCGGGTCAGCGCCCAGGCCTACAACGCCTTCGAGAAGGCGCTGGTCATCACGGTCCCCAAGGAGGCGACTCCCGAGGACCACATCAAGGTCGAGCTGCGCGGCGGCGGCGCCGACGGCGCCTCCTACGGCCACATCGTGGTCGTCGTCGAGCCGCTGGCGCAGGCCGTGGTCGTCATCGAGCACCAGGGCAGCGCGGTCTACGCCGACAACATCGAGTTCGTCGTCGGCGACGGCGCCTCCCTCAAGGTCGTCAGCCTCCAGGACTGGGAGGACGACGCCGTCCACGTCTCCCACCACCACGCCCAGCTCGCCAAGGACGCCACCTTCCGCAGCTTCGTGGTGACGCTCGGCGGCGACCTCGTGCGGCTGTCGCCCAGCGTGTCCTACACCGGCCCCGGCGGCGACGCCGACCTGGCCGGCGTCTACTTCGTGGACGCGGGCCAGCACCTGGAGCACCGCCTGCTGGTCGACCACTCGCAGCCCCACTGCAAGAGCAACGTCGACTACCGCGGCGCCCTGCAGGGCGAGGACGCGCACGCCGTCTGGATCGGCGACGTGATCATCCGCGTCGAGGCCGAGGGCACCGACACCTACGAGCTCAACCGCAACCTCATCCTCACCGACGGCGCCCGCGCCGACTCGGTGCCCAACCTGGAGATCCTCACCGGCGAGGTCGCCGGCGCGGGTCACGCCTCGACGTCGGGCCGCCTCGACGACGAGCACATCTTCTACCTCCAGGCGCGCGGCATCCCCTTCGACGAGGCCCGCCGCCTGGTCATCCGCGGCTTCCTCGGCCAGCTCATCGAGCGCATCGAGATCGACGAGATCCGCGAGCGCGTCATGGGCGCGGTGGAGGCGGAGCTCGCGCGATGAGTTTCGAGAAGGTGTGCAGCGTGTCCGACATCCCCGACGGCGGGGTGCTCGGCGTGGAGGTCGGGGAGACCCCCGTCGCGCTCGTCCGCAAGGGCGACGAGGTCTTCGCGCTGCACGACATCTGCTCCCACGCCGAGGTCAGGCTCAGCGAGGGAGAGGTCTACGACGACACGCTGGAGTGCTGGCTGCACGGCTCGTGCTTCGACATCCGCAGCGGCAAGCCCACCGGCCCGCCCGCGACCAGGCCCGTGAACACCTACACAGTCAAGATCGACGGCGATGACGTCCTCGTCTCGCTCTCGAAGGAGTCATAAGCACATGTCCACCCTTGAGATCCGCGACCTCCAGGTCGCCGTCGAGGACAAGGCGATCCTGCGCGGCGTCAACCTCACCGTGAGGTCCGGCGAGACCCACGCCATCATGGGCCCCAACGGCTCCGGCAAGTCCACGCTCGCCTACGCCATCGCCGGTCACCCCAAGTACACGATCACCGGCGGCCAGGTGCTGCTCGACGGCGTCGACCTGCTGGAGCTGTCGGTCGACGAGCGCGCCCGCGCCGGCCTGTTCCTCGCCATGCAGTACCCCGTCGAGGTCCCCGGCGTGTCGGTGTCCAACTTCCTGCGCTCGGCCGTCACCGCGGTCCGCGGCGAGGCCCCCAAGCTGCGCGAGTTCGCCAAGGACCTCAAGAACGGCATGGACGCCCTGTCCATCGACGCCGCCTTCGCCCAGCGCAACCTCAACGAGGGCTTCTCCGGCGGTGAGAAGAAGCGCCACGAGATCCTCCAGCTCGAGCTGCTCAAGCCCAAGATCGCCGTGCTCGACGAGACCGACTCCGGCCTCGACGTCGACGCGCTGCGCGTGGTGTCGGAGGGCATCAACCGCTTCCGCGCGTCCGGCGACACGGGCGTGCTGCTCATCACGCACTACACCCGCATCCTGCGCTACGTGAAGCCGGACTTCGTCCACGTCTTCGCGGGCGGCCGGATCGTCGAGGAGGGCGGCCCGGAGCTGGCCGACAAGCTCGAGTCCGAGGGCTACGAGCAGTACACGAAGGCGACTGCATGACTCATCCCACCAGCTTGGACGTGGAGAGGATCAGGAAGGACTTCCCGGTTCTCTCCCGCGAGCTGCCCGGCGGGCGCCCGCTGATCTACCTCGACTCGGGCAACTCCTCGCAGAAGCCCACGCCGGTCGTCGAGACGGTGCGCGAGCACCTGGCGATGCACTACAGCAACGTCGGGCGCGCCATGCACGCGCTCGGCGCCGAGTCCACCGAGGCGTACGAGAGCGCGCGCGACAAGGTGGCCGCCTTCATCGGCGCGCCCTCCCGCGACGAGGTGATCTTCACCAAGAACGCCTCCGAGGCGCTCAACCTGGTGGCCCACGCCTTCGGCCCCCACCTGTGGGGCTCCTCGGGCGAGGGCACCGACCCGCGCTTCGCGCTCGGCCCCGGCGACGAGATCGTCATCTCCGAGATGGAGCACCACTCCAACATCGTGCCGTGGCAGCTGCTCGTCCAGCGCACCGGCGCGACCCTGAAGTGGTTCGGCGTCACCGACGAGGGCCGGCTCGACCTGTCCACCCTGGACGAGCTGGTCACCGAGCGCACGAAGATCGTCTCGATCGCCCACCAGTCCAACGTGCTCGGCACCGTCAACCCGGTCGCCGACGTGCTGCGGCGCGCCCGCGAGGTGGGCGCCCTGGTGATGCTCGACGCCTCCCAGTCCGTGCCGCACCACCCGGTGGACGTCGCCGGGCTGGGCGTCGACTTCGTGGCCTTCACCGGTCACAAGATGCTCGGCCCGTCCGGCATCGGCGTGCTGTGGGGGCGGGGCGAGCTGCTCGAGGCCATGCCCCCGTTCCTGGGCGGCGGCGAGATGATCGAGGCGGTCTGGATGGACCACTCGACGTACGCGCCGATCCCGCACAAGTTCGAGGCGGGCACGCCGCCGATCGTCGAGGCCATCGGTCTCGGCGCGGCCGTCGACTACCTCCAGGGCATCGGCATGGACGCCGTCGAGGCGCACGAGCGGGAGCTGACGGCGTACGCGCTGGAGGCCCTGCGCGAGGTGCCCACGCTGCGGCTCATCGGGCCCGAGACCCTCGACCGGCGCGGCGCGACCCTGTCGTTCACGCTGGAGGGCATCCACCCGCACGACGTGGGGCAGATCCTCGACGACAGCTTCGGCATCGCCGTGCGGGTCGGCCACCACTGCGCGCGCCCGCTGCACCTCAGGTTCGGAATACCGGCGACCACGCGGGCGTCGTTCTACCTGTACAACACCACGGGCGAGATCGACGCCCTGGTGCGCGGCCTCCACCACGTTCAGAAGGTGTTCGCATAGCCATGATCGGCGAGTCGATGTACCAGGAGCTGATCCTGGAGCACTACAAGCACCCGCAGGGGCGGGGGCTGCGCGAGCCGTACGACGCCGAGGTGCACCACGTGAACCCGACGTGTGGCGACGAGATCACGCTCCGGGTCAAGGTCGGCGACGCCGGCCGGATCGAGGACGTCTCCTACGACGGCCAGGGCTGCTCCATCAGCCAGGCCGCCGCCTCGGTCCTGCACGAGCTGACCGCGGGCTCCACGGTGGAGGAGACGCTGTCGGTCGTCGACGAGTTCACCCGGCTCATGCAGGGCAGGGGACAGGTGGAGGCCGACGAGGAGATCCTGGGCGACGCCGTGGCGTTCGCCGGGGTCGCCAAGTTCCCGGCCAGGGTCAAGTGCGCGCTGCTGTCCTGGATGGCCTACAAGGACGCTGTAGTGAGGAGTGCCAGCTGATGAGCAAGCCGGTGGAGACGCCGACCTCGTTCGACGGTGAGACCACCGTCGAGGAGGTCATGGAGGCGCTCAAGGACGTCGTGGACCCCGAGCTGGGCATCAACGTCGTCGATCTCGGCCTGGTCTACGGCCTCAACCTCGACCCCGCCGAGGGTGGCCGGCCCGTGGCCACCATCGACATGACGCTCACCAGCGCCGCCTGCCCGCTCACCGACGTGATCGAGGATCAGGCGCACTCCGCGCTCGATGGTATGGTCTCCGATGTGAAGATCAACTGGGTCTGGCTTCCGCCGTGGGGCCCTGACAAGATCACTGACGAGGGCCGTGAGCAGCTGCGTATGCTAGGCTTCAACGTCTGATCTCCTGACCTTCAGCAGCATCAGCCTCCAGCGGGGCGCCCCGAGTGGTTCGTCCCGTATAGCGTGATCCTGAGCAGTACGGCCGGCACCCCGGTGCCGGCCGCGCCTGTGCCTCGGTCCGAGAGCCGGACCGGGCGGGGAATACCCATGGTCCTCCCCGCGTTGGCACCACGTGCACCTGGCGCACCTTCACGTGCGTCTCGCCGCCTGCGGCCGGCAACCGGGTGCGCGTAGACGGCCCGACGACATGCCGGTGAGCACACCGGTCCGGGCCAGTCCCCACCCCAGCGGGTGCCGATCACCCGCGCCTCGCAATGAGTGCGGCACGCAGCCGCACGTCCTGGCTCGTCCTTTCGCAGAAGTGACGCGCCACTTCGACTGAAAGGCACGACGTTCGTGACCATGCTTGACGCTGTCCTGCCCGAGCTCGCCCCCGAGCAGGGTCTGGCCGACCTCGCCCCTGAGCAGGCCGTGCCCGGGTTCGAGCTGCTGGGTCTGCCCAAGCCGCTCGTGGCCGGCCTGGCCCGCCAGGGCATCGACAGCCCCTTCCCCATCCAGAGCGCCACCATCCCCGACGTGCTGACCGGCGCCGACGTCCTCGGCCGCGGCCAGACCGGCTCCGGCAAGACGCTCGCCTTCGGCCTGCCCACCATGACCCGCATCGCCGGCGTCAAGCCCGCCCCGGGCCGTCCCCGCGCGATGATCCTCGTCCCGACCCGCGAGCTGGCCCTCCAGGTGCACGACGCGCTGGAGCCGCTCGGCCGCGGCCTCGGCCTGCGCATGAAGGTCGTCGTCGGCGGCATGTCCATGGGCAAGCAGATCGAGGCCCTGCGGCGCGGCGTCGACATCGTCATCGCCACGCCCGGCCGGCTCGGCGACCTCATCCGCCAGGGCGAGTGCTCGCTGGCCGAGATCGAGGTGAGCGTCCTCGACGAGGCCGACCACATGTGCGACCTCGGCTTCTTCCCCGTCGTCACCGAGCTGCTCGCGCAGACCCCGGCCGACGGGCAGCGGCTGCTGTTCTCCGCCACGCTCGACGGCGACGTCGACAAGCTGGTGCGGCGCTTCCTCAAGGACCCGATCACCCACTCCGTCGCCCCCGCGACCTCCCCGGTCGACACGATGGAGCACCACGTGATGCAGGTCACGCGTGACGACAAGTTCGACGTCACGGCGGAGATCGCCAACCGTGAGGGCCGCACGATCATCTTCGTCCGCACCCAGCACGGCGTCGACCGGCTGTGCAAGCAGCTCGCCCGGGTCGGCGTCAAGGCGGGCGGCCTGCACGGCGGCAAGCGCCAGAACCAGCGCACCCGCATCCTCGCCGAGTTCCGCGAGGGCTCCGTCAACGTGCTCGTCTGCACCGACGTGGCGGCCCGCGGCATCCACGTCGACAACATCAGCCTGGTGCTGCACGTCGACCCGCCGCAGGACCACAAGAGCTACCTGCACCGCGGCGGCCGTACGGCCCGCGCGGGCGAGAAGGGCACCGTGGTCACCCTCGTGCTGCCCAACGAGCGCCGCTCCACCGACCAGCTCACCCGCCGGGCGGGCATCCACCCGTTCCGCCTCAAGGCCACCCCGGGCCACCCGCGGGTCGCCGAGGTGACCGGCGCCCGCATCCCGAGCGGCGAGGCCATCCCCGTGTGGGAGCCCGACGTGCGCAAGCCGCTGCGGCCGCGCCGCGAGCACGGTCACGGCGGCGGGCACGGCGAGCGCCGCGGGGGGCGGCGCGGGCGCCGCGACTTCGGGCGCGACGGCGACGGCGACCGCCGGCCCCGCCGCCACGACGACGCCTCGGGCTCCGGCTCGGCGTCGGGCCAGGGCGGCGAGCGTTCCTACGGTTCCCGCCGGGACGACTCCTACGGCTCGCGCCGTGAGGACGGCGACCGCTCGTACGGTGCGCGCCGCTTCGAGGGCGGCGAGCAGGAGGCGGGCTCGCGCGAGCCGCGCACGTTCGGCGAGGACCGCCGGGAGCGCGGCTTCCGCCGCGACGACCGCGGCCGGCGCGACGGCGGGTTCCGCTCGGACGAGCGTCCGTCCCGTTCCGAGGACCGGCCGTTCCGCGGGGACGACCGCGGTCCGCGCGGCGGCGGTTTCCGCTCCGAGGAGCGTCCGTTCCGTTCCGAGGACCGGCCGTTCCGCGGGGACGACCGAGGCCCGCGCGGCGGCGGTTTCCGCTCCGAGGGCCGTGGCTCGCGTGACGGCGGCTTCCGCCCCGACGACCGCGGCGCCCGCGGCGGTTTCCGCGACGACCGCGGCCCGCGCGGCGGCGGCTTCCGCGCCGACGACCGCGGCGCGCGCGGCGGCGACCGTGGCCGGCCGTTCTCGGCCGACCGTGAGCGCGGCTTCCGCGGCGACGACCGTCCGCGCGACGGCCACCGCTCGGGCGGCTACCGCTCGGAGGGCCGCCGCTTCGGCCGCTGACCCGACACACCCTTGACGGCCCGCCGTGCCCCTCCGCAGAGGACTGGTACGGCGGGCCGCGCCGTTCCCGGCGGAGCACGCCCTCGCATGGGTCGGAGGCGGTCACCCGGGCCGGATCGGACGCGGCTGGACGGTTTCGAGGTGGACCGCGACCTGCTCGACCTGCTCCAGGCGCACCAGCGGTGAGGCCGGTCAGCCCTTGAGGCCGCTGAGCGCGATGCCACGGGTGAAGTACTTCTGGAACACCAGGAAGAAGGCGATCGTCGGCACCGACGCCAGCAGCCCGCCCGCCATGATCGCGCCCTGGTGGTCCGGGCCGGCGAAGTAGGAGTTGAGCCTGGCCAGCGCCACGGGCAGGTTCGCCATCTCGTCGCTCTGCACGATGATCAACGGCCAGAGGAAGTTGTTCCACTCCGCCAGCACGATGAAGATCGACATGGCGGCCAGGGCGGGCCGCAGCAGCGGGAGCACGATCGTCCACCAGATCCGCCACTCCCCGGCGCCGTCCACCCGCGCGGCCTGGATCAGCTCGTTCGGCAGCGACTGGAGGAACTGCACGAGGAAGAACAGCACGAACGCCTTGGCCAGGGCCGGGACGATGTAGGCGGGATAGCTGTCCAGCCAGCCCAGGTTCCGCATGATCACGTAGTTGGGGATCAGCGTGGTCTGCCACGGCACCATCATCGACGCGATGATCATCAGGAAGATCACCCGGCGTCCCCTGATGTCGTGCTTGGCGATCACGTACGCCGCCAGCGAGCAGATCAGCAGCGACCCCACCGTGATCGCGGTGGTGATGAACAGGCTGTTGAACAGGAACCGCCAGAACCCGAAGTCCACCTGGAAGCGCTGGAAGATGCCCTGCAGATGGCCGGGGTCGATGTGCCGGGGCGACCAGTCGGGGTCGTAGAAGTTGTCGAACGTGGGGGAGTGCGGCACGAACGACGGTGGCGTCCTGGCCAGCTCCGTCGGGGTCTTGAAGACCGTGATGACCAGCCAGTAGAACGGCACGACCATCGTCAGCGACAGCAGGTAGAACGGCAGGCGCAGCAGGTGCCGGTTGATCCGGGCCCGGCGGCCGGGTGCGGGCGCCGGTCGCCGGGCGTGGCGGACGGGGGCGACGGTCTCCAGGACGGCCATCACAGCTCCTTCATCGCACGGCCCAGGCGCAGGTTGACGAGGCTCAGCACGAAGATGATCACGAACAGCACCCACGCGATCGCCGAGGCGTAGCCGAGCTTGAAGTGGGTGAAGCCCTGGTCGTACAGATAGGGGACGATCATCAGGCCGGAGTCGAGCACGCCTCCGACGTTGTTGGTGCCGCGGAAGACGATGTAGACGGCCTCGAACACCTGGAACGCCCCGATGAGGCCGGTGACCACCACGTACGTGGTGACCGGCCGCAGCAGCGGCAGCGTGATCCGGCGGAACTGCTGCCAGACGGAGGCGCCGTCGATGCGGGCCGCCTCGTAGTACTCCTCGGGGATCGAGCCGAGCCCGGCCACGTACAGCACCATGCCGTACCCCATGCCGCCCCACACCGACATCAGCACCAGGATCGGGACGGTCAGCCCGGGTGTGGCCAGCCACGCGACGGCGTGGCCGCCGAACCAGCCGACGACGGTGTTGGCCAGCCCCACGTCGCTGGGGAACAGCACCCACTTCCACATGAGCATCAGCGCGATGGAGGAGGTGACGGACGGCAGGAAGAACAGGGTGCGCATGATCCGGTGCGGCCAGCTCGTGCCGTTGAAGGCCAGCGCGAGACCCAGCGACAGCAGCGTGCCCAGCCCGACCGACGCGACCACGTACAGGGCCGTGTTGCCGAGCGCGTGACGGAAGCGGGCGTCCCCGGCGAGCTGCCGGAAGTTGTCCAGGCCGGTGAACTCCGCCGGGTTGATCCCGTCGAAGCGGGTGAAGCTCAGGAACAGCGAGTTGGCCAGCGGCCAGAGGAGGAAGCCCGCGAACAGCGCGAGGAACGGCAGCAGCATGAGGGAGGAGGTGCCGTAGCGGCGCAGCGCGCTGCGCAGGGGTGAGGCGGCGGGGGTCGCCATGTCGGCCATGTCAGGCTCCTGGATCGGGGGCCGGGACCGGCGCCCGCCGGTCCCGGCGGGCGGCTATCCGGCGTTGCGTTCCATGACCTTCGCGGCCTCGGCCAGCGCGGTCTTGACGTCCGCCTTGCCGAGGATGGCCGACTGGAGCTGCTTGGCCACGTCTCCCGCGCTCTCGTCCCATCCGGGGCAGCCGGGCGCCGCCTTGCCGGTGCTGATCGACGTCTCGAACACCTGGGCCTGCTCGGGGGTGAACGTCGAGGTGGACACCACCTTGTCCGGGCGTGGCGGGATGAACGGCAGGTTGCGCTTCTTGGCCTCGTCCACGATCGCGGTGATGGCCTCGTCGGAGTAGAGGAACTTCACGAAGTCCGCGCCGATCCGGGCGTACTTGCTGAACGACGTGACGCCGATCGCCCGCCCGCCGATGAACGTGGTCGGACCGGCGGGACCCGCGGGCAGCGTGGTCATCGCCCACTTGCCCTTGAGCTTCGGCTTGTTGACGTCGATGCCCTTGGCGATCCAGCTGCCGGCCACGACCAGCGCGGTGCCGGTGTCGAGCGCGTCGGAACCCTCGACGGTCGCGGTCGGCGCGCCGTGCTTGCGGTAGAGGTCCGCCCAGTACGTCAGCGCCCGCTCGGCCTGCGGGGTGGCGAGCGACGGCTTGCAGTCAGGGGTGTAGAACGAGCCGCCCGCCTGGTAGAGGTAGTTGAAGTAGCCGATCCAGTCGAGGTTGCCCCAGT
Source organism: Nonomuraea rhodomycinica (assembly GCF_013363995.1). Lineage (GTDB taxonomy): Bacteria > Actinomycetota > Actinomycetes > Streptosporangiales > Streptosporangiaceae > Nonomuraea > Nonomuraea rhodomycinica. Next base: position 90,068 of record NZ_JABWGO010000003.1, read on the forward strand.
CCTGGCTGTACGGCTTCCGCACCCCGGCGGCCCTGAGCTTGTCGATGGCCGTGACCAGCTCCTCCCACGTCCTGGGCGGGCTGACCTCGGCCTGGTCGAGCAGGTCCTTGCGGTAGTACAGGGCGAAGGTCGACATGTCGAGCGGCACGCCGTACACCGAGCCGTCGGGGGAGACCGCCGACTCCCACTGGGCGGGCTGGGCCTGCGCCTTGAGCGCGTCGAGGCCGTGCTTGCGCAGGTCCACCATGGCGCCCCGGGCGCCGAACTGGATGGTCCACGTCATGCCGCCGGACAGGATGTCCGGGCCGCTGCGGCTGGTGGCCGCGGCCAGCAGCTTGGCGTACGCGTCGTCCCACGTCAGGGTCTGCACCTTGATCGTCACGTTGGGATGCGACTGCTTGTACAGGTCCGCGGCTTTCTGGAAGATCGCGGTCTCGTCGTCTCCGCCGGTGGACCAGAAGGACAGGCTGGCGGGGGCGTTCTGGTCGGCTTGCTTGGTCTCCGACTGGCCGCTGGTGGCGCAGGCGGCGCTCAGGAGCGCCACCAGGACCGTGCCGCAGACTGCCGTCGTTCGTCGCATGGGGGGCCGTCCGATCTGTCGGTCGGATGGGCGCCCGGTTCCCCTGACGGAGGCGTGCGGAATGCGGGGCATCCCGCGGCCCGGCGCCCGACTTCACAGGTATGGGGATCTCACCACTTAAACGGGTAAGTTACAATAGGCGGCGATCGAAATCGCCGCCGCGTTTCGCGCGCCGCCTCTCCCGCCCGGGGCGCGCGGCGGGACGGCCGTTTGTGAAGCGGTTCAGGGAGCCGGGGCGGTGCTCCCGCGCGGGCGCAGGCGGGCCGCGGCGTCCTGCGCGCCGGTGACCTGCTCGCCCGCCGCCATCCGCAGCACGAGCTGCGCCGCCCGCGCGCCCGAGGCCGGGATGTCGCGGGCCAGCGCCGTGAGCGGCGGCCGCACGACCTGGCAGAGCGGGGAGTCGTCCCAGGCCACGACGGACAGCCCGGCCGGCACCTCCAGGCCCATCTCCTGGGCCACCGACAGGCCGGCCAGCGCCGTGATGTCGTTGTCGTAGACGATCGCCGTGGGCCGCGAGCGCGAGCTGAGCAGCCGCCGGGTGGCCCGGGCGCCCTCCTCGCCGGTGTAGTCGGTGTGCGCCGCCGGCGCCCCGTCCAGCCCCAGCGCGGCCAGCGACTCCTCGAACGCCGCGTCCCTGATCGCGGTGTGCGCCAGGGCCGCCGGGCCCGCCACCCGCCCGACGCGCCGGTGGCCCAGCGCCGCCAGGTGCTCGAGCACCTCGCGCATCGCGGCAGCCTCGTCCGACCACACCGCGGGCAGCGAGCCCGCGGCCGACGGATGGCCGATCACCACCGCCGGCATGCCCAGCTGCTCCATCACCGGCACGCGCGGGTCGTCCGCGTGCAGATCGACGAGGATCACGCCGTCCACCCGGCCCTCGCCCCACCAGCGCCGGTGCACGGCGATCTCGTCCTCGTGCCCGGCGGCCACCTGGAGCATGAGCGCGCACGAGCGCGCCGCCAGCTCGCCCTCGATGCCGCTGATCAGCTCCATGAAGAACGGCTCGACGCCGAGGAAGCGCGCCGGACGGCACACGACCAGCCCGATCGCGCCCGCGCCGGCGCCGGTCAGCAGGCGCGCGGCCAGGTTCGGGCGCCAGCCGATCTCCTGGGCGATCGCCTGGATGCGCGCCCTCGTCTCCTCCGACACGCCCGGCTGGCCGTTCAGGGCGTAGGACACCGCGCCCTTGGACACGCCGGCGCGCCTGGCGATGTCGGCGATCGTCGGCCTCTTCACGCGGCACCTCCGCCATGAAAGTTTCACTGAACCGTATCAGCGGGAGTGGGGGCGGCCCATGGTCATGCGCTTACCCGGTTCATCGCGCCGGGGGCGGGCGCTTGCCGGCTCCCGGCGGGAGATCTGGCTGATCCCGGATTATCGGTGAACGGGCGCGGAGGAGCGGCGACGGCCGGGCGAACGATTCGAAACCGGTATGAAAGCGAAGTGGCGCACACACCGCCTCCGGCGGGCACCCGACCCGGGCCGACGCCGTAGGGGTGGCGCCGTGGGGGTGGCGACGTGGGCGCGGCGCGGTGTTTCCGCGCGCACCGACGTACGACGGAGAGGCGGAAACACCGGCGGACGACACCATCGAGTAAGGATCATTTTCCGGTGTCGTCGTCTCGTGTTCCGGACACCGGGCGTGTGACCCACGCGGGCCGACTAGGCTTGTCATGCACGTCAGCCGACCGACGAGAGAGACCATGAAGACCTTCGAAGAGCTGTTCGCCGAGCTGTCCGAGAAGGCGCGCACCCGGCCCGCGGGGTCGGGCACCGTGGCCGCGCTCGACGCCGGCGTCCATGCCATCGGCAAGAAGGTCGTCGAGGAGGCCGCCGAGAGCTGGATGGCCGCCGAGCACGAGTCCGCCGACCGGGCCGCTGAGGAGATCTCCCAGCTCCTCTACCACGTGCAGGTTCTCATGCTCGCCAAGGGCATCGGGCTGGACGAGGTCTACAAGCATCTCTAGGGCGCCCCGCCCGGCGCCCGCCTCGCCCGCCCACGCCCGCACCGCGAGACACGGAGACCACACCGACATGATCCGCCTAGCCGTACCCAACAAGGGCGCGCTCAGCGAAGCCGCCCAGGCCATGCTCAAGGAGGCCGGCTACCGGCCCCGCCGCGACAGCAAGGAGCTGTTCGTCCTCGACGAGGACAACGGCTGCGAGCTGTTCTTCCTGCGACCCCGCGACATCGCCGTCTACGTCGGCGAGGGCACCCTCGACGCCGGCATCACCGGCCGCGACATGCTCGTCGACTCCGGCGCGCCGGTCGAGGAGATCATGCCGCTGGGCTTCGGCGACTCCACCTTCCGCCTGGCGGCCAGGCCCGGCACGTTCGCCTCGGTCAAGGACCTCGACGGCATGCGCGTGGCCACCTCCTACGCCGGCCTGCTCGGCAAGTACCTGTCCGATGCGGGCGTCGACGCGCGCGTCATCAAGCTCGACGGCGCGGTCGAGACCGCGATCCGGCTCGGCGTGGCCGACGCCATCGCCGACGTCGTCGAGACCGGCACGACGCTGCGCAACGTCGGGCTGGAGGTGTTCGGCGAGCCGATCATGCGCTCGGAGGGCGTGCTGATCAGGCGGCAGAGCGCCCCCGAGCAGCCGGGCGTCCAGCAGCTCGTGCGCCGCTTCCAGGGCGTCGTCCACGCGCGCGACTTCGTCATGATGGACTACGACATCCGCGCCGAACGCATCGAGGAGGCCATCGCGCTGACCCCCGGCATGGAGGGTCCGACGGTCTCGCCGCTGCACCGCGAGGGGTGGGTCGCGGTGCGCGCCATGGTCCGCCGCAAGGGGCACCAGCAGGTGATGGACCAGCTCTGGGACATCGGCGCCCGCGCCATCCTGGTCACCGACATCTACGCCTGCCGCCTCTGACCCCTGCCGGGTGGCGGGTCGCTCGTCTCCAGGATCCGTTCTGACCCGCCATCTCGGGGGTGGCGCGTGCTCGGGGTTCGCTCTGAACGCGCCGCCCTGGGGTGGCGCGTGCTCGGGTTCGCCTGGACCCGTCATCCTGGGGTGCGCTCTGACGCGCCGTCCGGGGCCGGGTGTGCCCTCGGGGTTCGCTCCGGCCCGCCGCCCCGGGGGCCGCATGCCCTCGGGGCCGTTTCGTATCGCCGTGCGCCGCCCGGCCTTGGGGATCACCCGACATCCAGGGATCGCCCTTGGAGACGCGGAACCTGCAGACGGATGCCTCGTTCACCGCTCCCCGACGCTCGCAGCCCCCGCGGACGGAGGGCGTACCCGAACCGGAACGCCGACACGGCCGCCGAAGCCGTAGCCGGTGCCGGCGTTGAACGGACCGCACCCCGGCACCCCGGCAGAACGACAGATCGACAGATCGACAGATCGGGATTCACGTTCTGGTCGCCGTCACCTCCCGGATCAGGTCCGACACGCGGACGATGCCCATGCAGCGGTTGAGCTCGTCGGTGACCACCAGGTCGTCGTACACGCGGGCCGAGTCCCGGCCGGCCGCCTGGATGGCCGCCACCGCCGACGTGGTCTTCGGCACCGTACGCGGCGGGTCGGCCAGCCGCCGCGCCGGCTTGGAGCCGTGCAGCGCGTGCCCGTAGCGGGCGGCGATCGACAGCAGGAAGCGGCTACGGTCGAGGCTGGCCTGCGGCCGCTGGTACTCGTCCACCAGGATCACGCTCGTGATCGACGGCTCGTGGCCGAAGGCGGCCACCACCTCCTCGGCCTTCGCCTCGGCGGGGAGCGTGACGGCGGGCAGCAGCAGCTCCTGCACGCGCGGCCCCAGCTCCACCACGCCGGGCAACTCGTCGGCGACCGGCAGCGGCACCCGTACCCGCCCGTCCGGCCCCGGGCCCAGCAGCGGACCCTCCGCGAGCCGCACTCCCCAGCCGCGCACCACCGCGAGCTGAGCCTCCTCCTCGACCCCCTGGGCGAGCGCGTGCGCGCCGATGCCGCGGGCCAGCGTCACCATCGCCTGCCCGACGGCCGCCGCCCGATGGTCGCGGTGGACCCGCGCGACCAGCTCCGGTGCCAGGACGAGCGCGTACGGCGCGGCGTCCGCGATCAGGTCGAGCGGCACCCCCTCCGTCCCGGCGCCGCCGAAGCCCAGCAGGTAGCCGAAGTTGCGCAGCCCTTCGAGCGCGACCCGCAGCACCGGCCGGCCCTCCGGCGGGCAGGGACCCGACAGCACGAGCATGGTCTCGCGGGGATGCCTGCCGGACCTCCGCAGCGCCTCGTGCAGCGGCGCCAGAGCCCCGGCGCCCTCCATCACGACCCGGATGGGCAGGTCGAGCACCAGCGGCAGCGGAACGTCCGGAAGGTAGCCCGCCGCGTCCACGGCGGCGGGACAAGCGATGACGGCCCCTGTGCCGAGATCCACAACGGGGCCTGTGAACAGGGAGGACACGTAGCGATGATGGGAGGGACAGAGGCCACACAGAAGGCACATGAAACGAAGTTCACCGACATTTCCCACGACGTTCCCATGGGCCGGCGGACCGGAAGCCACCAGACAGCTCGAAGGCCGCAGGAGGCACTTGGAGGCCGTCGCGGAGGCCTCGTTCTCGTAATCGCCCCGGGGCCCTGACCACCGACCCGCTGACCCGGACCCACTGACCCGCCACCTGCCCTGCCCGGGGCGCTGCTGCCGGTCAACTCGCGCTGTCGGCCGTCCGCCCGCCCGTCCGTGGACCGCCGTCGCCGGGCTTCCCTGGGCCGTCATCCATCCGTACGGCCGGTGTCGCCGGACTGCCCGGGCCGGCATCCGTCTGTCAGGGGCGCCCCTGCTGGTCTGGTGTCTTTGGTCCGCCGCGGTTCCCGCGACGGCGTGCCCGCGCCTGTCCGGCCCACCCGTCGTCCGGCCGAGCCCCAGCGGGTGTGACCAGTCCACGCCTTGGGCGAGGGGTCGGCTAGCCTTCGGGCATGAGCGCGCGACCGGCCAAGGGCGGCGGGCGGTGGGTGTCCGTGCCGCCGGAGCGGGTGCACCCGTGGATCGACGGGTTCGCCGACCGGCACGGGCCGTTCGAGGCGTCGGGCGACGAGCGGGCGGTGCGGCTGGTGGCCGCCGACGGGGCGCTCGCCGAACTGCGCGTGCCCTTCCCGCCCATGCTCCCAGGCCCACCGCACGTCACCCGGCTCGTCGCGCACGCCCGCGCGGAGCGGCGGATCGGGGTCGTGCTCGTACGGCTCGGAGGGTACGCGGCGGGAGTGTTCCAGGGGACGGAGCTGGTGGCCTCCAAGGTCGGATCCCGGCTGGTCCAGGGGCGCACGGCGGCGGGCGGCTGGTCGCAGCAGCGTTTCGCCCGGCGCCGCCGCAACCAGGCGGACCAGGCACTGGAGACGGCGGCCGACACCGCCCTGCGGGTCCTGACGCCCCACCTCCCGGACCTGGAGGCCGTGGTGCTGGGGGGAGACCGGCGGGCCGTGGACGCCCTGCGCGCCGACCGCCGCCTCGCGCCGCTGCTGGCCCTGGAGGCGGAGCCGTTCCTGACCGTACCGGACCCGAAGCTGGCCGTGCTGCGCGCGACCCCGGCGGAGTTCCGCGCGGTCCGGATCCACGTGGTGGACCCGCCGGGGGCGGAGGAACCGGGCGCCGCCGCCCTCTGACAGGGAAGCCGGCGCCGGTGCGGCGGCTCGTGACGTGGCGATCCGCAGCGCGGTCTGTGGTCTCCCCGGAGCTGCCCCGGCTCTCGTGTTGACGGTACGCCTGGGCGCGGACGTGCCAGAGCGTCCCGCCCCTCGGCGCCGGAACACATCGTGACCGGCCCCGGCCCCTCGGCCCCAGAACACATTGTGATCGGTCCCGGCTCATCGCAAGCAGACAGCACGCCGTGCCTGCAGCAGCCAGGATGCGCACCTGTTGAGTGCCCGTTTGGGCTTGATCCGGCTGGACGGACATCTGAGATCAGGGTTTCGCCCCGGAAGGATGTCCATCCAGCGTCGGCCTACGAGGCCAGTCGTGGTACGTGGCCGGGCGCGGGTCTGGAGGGTGGCTACACTCGATGGACGGCGAAATGCGACCCGGCAAGGGGGAACGCGGTGCGTCGCGCCATCGAATCAGTGCAGCTCTCGGCCATCGGTTGCGTGAATCAGGCGGCGTTCTGGGCTTCACGGGGTCGCGTGGTGCTCTACCGGTTCCACGGTTTGTCGGGCGTGCTGCTCACCGTCACCGGACCAGACGCACCGGCAGGGAAGACTCTGAGCGTCAGTTACCTGACCGATGGCGACGACTACATCGTCCTTGCCTCCGGCACGGAGATCGATGAGTTGACCGCCCTTCAAACCGCCACCTGCGCGACCGCCGAGTTCAGCCCGAACCGGCACGTCCCCATCGACATCACCACGCTGTCTGACGATGCGGAACGCGCCTCGCTTCTCAAGCGACTGCTCAGGCACGCGTCCCTCTACCAACGGCACCAGATCCGGCGCCACTACCAGTTCCCCATCGTCCGCCTGACACCCCATCAGAAACCCATCCCCCAGTCGTCGATCGCCTTCAGCGGCATCTGGGTTCCGTGACCACAGCGCCGAGCCACGCCCAAACGGATTTCCTTACAAGCAGGCGAAGCACTGTGGGGTTGCCTCGACCCCCTGGCAACCACGGAAACACTGGATTGCTGACCGTTTGAACAGGGCGGGCATAGGCGGCGGAGTCCGACCGTACTGCCGACCCATGCCGCAACGAGCTACCGTCGGCGGACTCCTGTCCGTTTCGGCCTGACGCCATCGGTGGTCCCCCCAGAAAAGCGACCAGTTCGCGGTTGACGAGAGCAGGCGCGTCCTCGTGGAGGACATGCCCCAGGCCGGGGAACATGCGGAGCGTAGATGCCGGAATTCTCCGACGCAGCCGGTTGGCCTGCTCTGGGGAGACGAACGTGTCCCTGTCACCCCAGAGGATCAGCGTGGGAGCGCGGATATCGCCCAGTTTCCGATCGACGAGCGACAGATCGAGCATGCGGACCTGCTTCCACATCGCCTTGCGGTTGGATCGCCGACTCAGAGGCGCCCAGTACTCATCGACGACTCGGGAGGTCAACCGTTGGCCTCGCGCGTAGGCGCCGGACAGACCGGAGGCGAAGGTGGATCGGCCCATCAGCTTGGTCATCGCCTCACCGATCACCGGCGCACGCATCAGTTCGAGGTTGAAGTTGACCTGCGCGTTCAGCCCCAGGGGCGCCATCAGGACGAGCTTGTCCACGCGTTCAGGACGGGTTTCAGCGAGATACAGCGCCACGGAACCGTTGAGTGAATGGGCGAGGATGGACGCCCGCGGCACGCCGACCGCGTCCATGAACGAGGAGAGGGCATCGGCCATCGCCTGCACGTCGTAGCTGAAGTCCTCGTCGTGGACACTCGTGTATCCGTATCCGGGTGGGTCGACCGCGTACACAGTGTGATGGTTGGCAAGGGCCGGGATGGTGTCGCGATAGGTGTAGCTCCACAGCGTGCCGCCGGGAAGCAGCACAACGGGCGCGCCGTTCCCGGTCTTGGTGTAGTGGAATCGGGCCACGGGCGTGTCGACGAAGTGCGAATCCACCGACCAGGATGAGTGGAAATCCCGTTCCTCGGGGGGCTGCCACACGTAAGCCACTGTCAGGATCGCCGCGACCACACAGGCCAGAAGCGCGGCGACCCCCTTCAGCACGCGGCGCCGCCCTCGCCTCCGCCGGATCGTCTCCGGCTGTCTCCCAACATTCTCGTCTTCAGTGAGCATGGTCCGCCCTCTTTCTCTGTGCCGTTCGGAGAGAGGACGGGCACACCGGACGTTATGTGACAGTCGGCCTGTATGTCGTCAATCACACGCTCGGCGAGGAGGCCACAAGACGATGAGTCCGAGCGGCTGGATGATGCGGTGATTACCCGAGGCGGCGGCGCTCCTGCTCCGAGGATCCATCGCCGCCGCTCGCAGCGACAACGGGACAACATCGCCAAACTCCTCGACGAAGCGGCCCATGCCGGCACACGACTCGGCCATGACGGCAACCGCATGTGGACTGCGGCACGACAAGGCCCCGCACGTTCTGTGTGCAGCCGACGAGCCCGCCCCAGAGGAGGTGCCGTCCGACTTGTCCGTGACATCCTGGCAACGGCACCGATCAGTGTGTCGCCGCGAAGCCCGCGAGTACGCCGAATCCCTGGGCGTCATCGCGTGACCCAACCCGGCAAGGTCTTCTACATCATCGTGTGCGCAGCCGGACCGGCCGCAGACGTCGGCCACCTCGTCACCATGGCCCAGAACGACGGATGGACCGTCCAGATCGTCGCGACTCCCGCCGCGCTCGACTTCATCGACGTGCCGAAGCTGGTAGAGCAGACCGGCCGCCCCGTCCGCAGCCAGTACCGCAGACCTCACGAGCCGAAGTCGCCCCGGACCGACGCCATCATCGTCGCGCCGGCGAGCTACAACACGATCAACAAGTTCCCCCAAGGCATCGCCGACACCTACGCCTCGGGCGTCCTGTCCGAAGCCCCAGGGCTTGGCATACCGGTTGTCGTCCTGCCGTCCGTCAACAGCGCACTCGCCTCGCGTACGGCCTTCCGCCGAAGCGTCGACGACCTAGCGCAGGTCGAGATCCTCCACCTGCAGGCCACAGACTTCGGAGGCGCGGGCACCGCAGACGTAGGCCGTTTCGAACAGCACCCGATCGCGTAACCGGTCCACCGGCAGATCTTTACGCGGCCGCCGCGAGCAGATCACCACCGGCACCCTGGCCACGTCGGCGGCCGCGGCCGGGCGGGGCAGGCTCTTGGGACCTTGACCGTGTCGATCCGGTCCATGGGGTTGGCCTGCAGCAGATCGTGGCGGACAGCCCACTTGGCGAAGGAGGCGACGGCGGCGCACTTGCGCTTGCGGCTGGCCGGCGACAGCTCGGCGAGCTCGGCCAGGAACGCGCGGACCGGCGCGGCGGTCCGCTCGGCGAGTTCTTCGCCGTGGTGGGCGGCGAAGGCGATCGGGTCGCCGCGGTAGGCGCACCGGGTATGCGTGACTTCCCGGCGTTGGCCAGGTCGGTGAGGAAGTCGTCGAGGTGCCGGGCGAGCGCGTGGGTGCGGCCGAGCTGCTCGGCGATGACCGGATCCACCGTGCCGACCTCCACCATCCGCCGGTTGCCAGATAACCGGGAAACGAAGCGTCCGCGCCAAACGGCGGCGGCCCAGCTCACGCTATGTCAGTGATCGCTAGCTTGCCGGATGACGGAGCCCGTGGCCAGTGTCCTCACCGAGGATCTCGCGCAGCATGCTCCCGAGCGCGGCATCGATCAGCACGTCCATCTCTGCCAGCGGAACCCGGAGGGTAGTGCCTACACCTGCCGCCCGCGCGTGGCGGCATCACATTTCCGCCGTGTCACAGCTTTGGGGAACCCGGTGACGCCCTTCGGGAGACAGCACGGTGACATACCTACTCACGAAGGAGAGGCGTTGAGCGCTGAGACGGTCGAGATCGACGACGGAGAACTGATCCGTCGTTCGGCGCACGACCCGGAGCAGTTCGCGGCGCTGTTCGACCGCTACGCCCAGCAGATCCATCTGTACGCGGCTCGGCGGCTCGGCACGCAGGCCGCCGACGACATCGTGGCCGAGACGTTCCTGGCGGCCTTCCGCAGGCGCGGGACGTATGACACGTCGTTCGCGCTGGCCAGGCCTTGGCTGTACGGGATCGCCACCACGTTGATCGCCAGGCATCGGCGGCAGGAGGAACGGCTGCTGCGGGCGCTGAGTCGCACCGGGGTGGACCCTTTGCCTGAGGCACTGGACGACACCGTGGCACGCCGGGTGGCGGCGCAGGGCAGGGAGCGTGAGCTGGCGGGGGCGCTGGCGTCGCTGCCCCGTGGGCATCGGGACGTGCTGCTGCTGGTGGCGTGGGAGGACATGTCGTACGAGGAAGTGGCGCGGGCGCTGGACATCTCTGTGGGGACTGTGCGGTCACGGCTGCACCGGGCGCGGAAGAAGGCCAGGAACGTGCTGGGGGATGAGGAGCTGTAGTGAACGAGCTGAAGGAGTTTCGCCGGAACACCCCGGCGATGACGGACAACGCCGCGACTGCTGCCAAGGCGCGGCTGATGACAGAGATCCACGAACCGGAGGCCGCACGCAGGTCGGCCGCGTCCGGCGCGAGGAGGTTCGGCTGGCGGATCGTGGTGGCGGCAGCTCTGGCCCTGGTCGTCGGCGGGACCGTCGTGGCGCTCAGGGACGAGCCGGGCATGGCGCCGGTGGCCAGCGTGGCCGAGCTGGGCGAGCGCGCCGCCCGTGCGGCCGAGAACGACCCTACGCCCGCCCCGGGCCCCGGACAGTGGCTCTACACCAAGGAACTGCAGCTGACCGGGGTCGAAGGGGACGTCGACCGAGACCAGCGTGACACCTGGGAACGGTGGACAAGCGTGGACGGCAAGCGGTCGGCCTGGTACCAGGGCGGCAAGCTGATGTTCGAGGGCAGCGCGATTTTCAACCCGGCTGAGCTGGCCAAACCGCCTGTCACCCCGCCGGGGGTGATCGCCAAGATCAAGGCGGCCATCCTCGACGAGGACCGCCGGGGGCCGCAGGAGCTGAACGGCCACGTCCCGCCGGAGATGCTTTTCATGGAGATCAACCAGCTCATCACCGAGCAGTGGCTCGCCCCCGAGGTGCGGGCCGCGCTCTACCGCGCGCTGCCCACGATCAAGGGCGTCACGGTGACCCAGGATGTGCCCGTCGCCGACGGACGGCGAGGCGTCGCGTTCAGCATCACCGAGGCCGAGGCACGGAGCTATCTCGTCCTGGACCCGCAGACCTTCCGGTATTTGGGCACCAACTCCACGCGGCTGAAGGATCGGACCTACAAGTGGGCCGATGGCAGTAAGGAGACCTTCAAGGCCGGCACGGTGGGCCTGACGGCGCAGCTGGAAGCCAAGATCGTAAACCAGCCCGGCCAACGCTCCTGATCGCAGCAGAATCAGGCCCGACGACGATGACCAGGGCGGCGCTCCAACCGGCGCCCTGGTACACGGCAGCTGTGGTGACCTGGCGGAGGAGGCGGTGGCCCGGTCAGGTCCAGCCGGCGGTCGACGTCGGTGAGCACCTCCAAATCATCAGGGCATTGATGTAGCCGAGGCTACTCTGCAAGATCATCAAGCAGAGCATTGCCAGCTCCTGCTCCTCACGCCTCTTTGAGGCCAGCTCCCCGCGCTTACCGAACCGGATGGAGTCGTTGACCCCGTTGTAGTTCTCCACCACGTTCAGCCCGGACTCCGTCTCATGCCGCAGGTCCCGGTCACGGAGCCAGCGAGAGGCCTCGGTGGAGGCGGTGCCCTGCCGGATCGCCGTCGCATACTTGATCATCAGATCGTAGGTGTTCTCGATGATGTCGGGGCGGATAGGCCGGGTCAGCGCCGGGCGCAGCAGGGGGTACGCGAACCGGTCTCCTCGGCCTGGCAGGTACAGCCTCATCACGTTGATCTGCTCGAAGCGGGCGACCAGGTCGAAGTTCAGCAAGCGGGTGATGCCGAACCCGATGAGGCTGGCTCCGTGGGAGTCCACGTAGCCGGTCTCCACGTTCATGTTCGTCTCGTGGCGCATCGCGCCCTCGACCATGGTGTGCACCTCTGAGGCCGAGCACATCAGGTGCTGGCTGTAGATGGCCATCGCTCCCGCGGTCTCGACCGTCCAGTAGATCAGCACGCCCCGTTTGGCCCGCTTGTACCGCGCGTGGTACTCGGTGAAGATGTTCTGGTCGTAGGCGGAGAAGTGGGTGGAGTCGGAGGCCACCGCGGTGGTGCCCTCACCCCACAGGGCGGTTTGCCGGGCGGCGAAGGTGGTGTTGGCGGTGGTCTTGGCCACCTGCCGTGCGCCGGGCACCGACAGGAACCAGCGGCGGCAGTAGCGCAGGTCCTCCTCGCTGTAGGGGTGTTCGCCAGCTGCCACCGACCGGATCCCCGCGCCGGTGCCGAGCGCGTAGATGACCAGCGGTATGCGCTCGAAGAACTCAGTCGGGTCCCTTCCCAGCCGGGTGCCGGCCGGGATGAGGGCGGCCAGGCAACCGGTGCGCAGCGCGGTCTCGGCGAGCATGTCCAGCAGCGGCACCACGCCCCACCGGGAGCGCACCGCGGCCTTGAGCTTGCGCAGGTTGTGCGGCTCGGGCAGCGGCTCCAGCGGTGAGAGCACGATCGCGCCGCCCTTCTTGCGCTCGATGATCTCCAGCCACGGCGGTGACGGCAGGGCGTCGTGCAGCGCCGACAGCTCGGCGTCCATCTCCTCCAGCAGCTCGGCGGTGAACAGCTTGGCCGGGAGCGGTTTGCGCAGCCGGGCGTAGTTCTCCTCCCGCTTGTCCTCAAAACCGGCCGGCAGGTCCAGGTCGGGGTTGCGCCGCTTGTAGGCGCCGTGCACCCAGATCTCCTTGCAGCGCAGCTTCTCTCACAGCGTCTGGAACACCCCGCACTCGTAGACGCTGCGCAAGATCCGTTGGCGGCCGTTCTTGTCGGTGCGGTACATCAGCTCCGCCGGCACGATGCCCTCCACCGGCACCGTCTCGTCTCGGCCTTGTACCGCTTGATCAACGCAAGCGCGGTCATCAAACGTCACCCGTTGGTCGCAGAATTCGAGTGGTCGCACGGAGTCCCAGCCCCGTCGACAAAGCCGAGCTGCCGACCGACGATGAGGACCGGCGTTCCAGCAACTGGGTCGTTTCGCCATACGCCACCATCGCCAGGGACGGCACCTGGAAAGTCGTATGGGTGGCGACGGAATTGCTGTGCACACAGGTCGGGTGGTTCGCAGTAGTCGTCAGCAGTACATCGTGTGGTGAAGGCGTGGCCTGCAGTTATTACCCCTTCGGCGAGAAACTTGACAACCGCAGCAAAGATCCGGTGCTGGATTCAGCACTGGTGGACGCCGTGGTGGAAGCGACGAGACCAGTAACTCCGTAGTGGGTGTGGCCCGCCGTGAAATGCCGGATTTATCGGCGCGACTTCCGAGTATCGGCCGGCGCGGTTCTCTCGCCCGGCCCTGGAGCCCGGCGTACTCATGGAAGGGCCGAGGTCGGACCGGCTCGCCCCCGCATCGCCCGTGAGGGCCTGACCGTCGAAGAGGGGAGTCCCTGATGCCCTGTCCGCCGCGGGCCTGGTTGGAGGAGGTGGCCCAGAGCCGTGCGACCGGAGGAGCCGCTCGCGCCGGCCTCGCCTCAAGGTGGGGCATCCGTGCCGGACGCTGCGCATGGCGGCTGCGCCAGGGAAGGGACTGGCTGTGAGCATCGACCTCGCCGGCCGGGACCAGCTCTGATGGCGAGGGTTCGGGCCACGTTGCCAGGCCGGTTGTGAAATGCGGATGGAGATGAGCCGCCGCCGCTCACGGACACCTGTGGTTATTGAGCAGCTGTCCGATCGCAGCAGCGCCGCCGGCATAAATGGTTGAGGCGCAGAAGTTCACCCGGGGGTCGCCGTTCGGCACGGGATCGCATCCGACGGCTGCCGGCACGTTAGGGTCGATGCCGCGTATTCCCAGAATCGCGAAGAACTGAGCGATGGTGGAGTCGCCGGGCAGTCCGACAACGTTGCATTTCATCGGGGTCGTCTGTGTGGCTTGGGCGGGGCCGGCCTGCGCTTACACGAGTCGGCGAATTCGAGTGATCGGCTTCGTGCGGAGAGTATCCATCGTGTGATTACGCAGCCACTGTCGCTGAAGTGAGGAAAGAGTCTCGGCATCCCTGTGCTCGCCGCCACTCACGATGGTGATCCGGTTGTTCGGGAATGGCGGGGTGGCGCGGGACGCCCCAGCCTGCTGTCGCACGGCGCGGCGCTGGAGGTCTCGAAGGTCATGACCACGGGTGCCGGTGTCGCGCTCCTCATGCCGGTCGTTGCCGTGTTCCCGTCCTGCTCCACTCGGCCATGCGTCGCCAGCACGCCGTCCCGGGGCCGTAGGCCCGTGCTTGCGGCAGGTGCTCCCGGGCGACCCCCCGTGCAGCACAACAACAAGACGCCTGCAAGGCCGGCCGGTCGCTCAGCCGCTCGGCGGTGCCCCGAGGCGCCGCAAGGTCGCGCCGTGGCGCAGCCCGCTCCGAAGCGCGCTGAAACAGCAAACAGAATAAAGCTCCGGTAAGCGGTTGCCAGCGAAACTGCAGCTTGAGTCGATTCAAAACGATCTCACCGGCCGCTATGATGAGCGGCGTTCACCCCCCGGCGCGGCCTCGTGAGGATCCATGGCGACAAGGAGCATCAAGGAGGTCGCGCGTCTGGCGCGGGTCTCGGTCGGCACCGTGAGCAACGTGCTCAACCGCCCCGAGATCGTCGCGCCCGCGACCAGGGCGCGCGTGTTCGACGCCATCCGCGAGCTGGGCTTCGTGCGCAACGAGGTGGCCCGCCACCTGCGGGTCGGCCGCAGCCGCACCGTCGGCCTGGTCGTGCTCGACGTCGCCAACCCCTTCTTCGCCGACGTCGCGCAGGGCGCCGAGGCGCTGGCCGACGAGCACGACACGATGGTCGTGCTGTGCAACAGCGGCACCGACCCCAACCGTGAGCGCCGCCACCTCGACCAGCTCGAACAGCAGCGCGTCATGGGCATACTGATCACCCCGGTCGACGCCGGAAGTCCCAGGCTGGCCGACCTCGCGGCCAGGGGCACCCCCGTCGTGCTGGTCGACAGCGCCGCCACCGGGCTGCAGTGCTCGGTGGCCGTGGACGACCGGTTAGGCGGGCAGATCGCCGCCGCCCACCTCATCGAGCAGGGGCATCGCCGCATCGCGTTCGTGGGCGGGCCGCCGTCGATCAAACAGGTGGCCGACCGCCGCGCGGGCGCGGCCGGCGCGGTCGAGGCCGCGAGCGGCGTCGAGCTGCTCGACGCGTCGATGCCCATGCTCAGCGCCGCCGCCGGGCGGGCCGCCGGGGAGCGCGTCGCCGCGCTGCCCCCGGCCGAGCGGCCGACGGCCGCCTTCTGCGCCAACGACCTGCTCGCCCTCGGGTTCCTCCAGGCCATGGCCGCGTGCGGGCTGCGCGTGCCCGGCGACATGGCGATCGTCGGCTACGACGACATCGACTTCGCCGCCGCGGCGGCGGTCCCCCTCTCGTCGGTACGGCAGCCGCGCGAACTGCTCGGCCGAACGGCCGTCGAGCTCCTGCTGGAGGAGGTCGCCCATCCGGAGCGGCACCGGCACCGGCAGGTGATCTTCCAACCGGACCTGGTGGTCCGGGAGTCCAGCGCGCTGCGGAGGCGCGACTAGAAGGAGCGGCATCGTGACCGAGATCTACCGCAACCGGCTCGCTGGCCCCGACGACCTGGAGGGGTTCCGGATGGAGGGGGCCGGAGCGGTCTCCTTTCCCCTGGGCAGGATGCGGCTGGAGAGCCTGCGCCCGCCGGCCGACGGGCAGGCCGCCAACCTGGTGCTCTGGTGCCCGGAGGAGTTCCCCGCCGACGTGCGGATCGAGTGGGACTTCTGGCCGGTCAGGGAGCCCGGGCTGGCCATCCTGTTCTTCCACGCGCGGGGCAGGGGCGGCGAGGACCTGTTCGACCCGGCGCTGGCCCGGCGCGAGGGGCCCTACGAGCAGTACCACAGCGGCGACATCGACGCCTACCACGTCTCCTACTTCCGTCGGATGTGGCAGTCGGAGCGAAAGTTGCACACCTGCAATCTGCGCAAGAGCCATGGGTTCCACCTGGTCGCACAGGGGCCCGACCCGCTGCCCGCGGTGCTCGACGCCGAGGGGCCCTACGCCATGCGGCTCGACGTCCGCGCAGGTGAGGTGAGGTTCGCGGTCAACGATTTGGTCTCGTTCCGCTGGATGGACGACGGCCTCGTGGGCGGTCCGGCCCTGGCCGGAGGCAAGATCGGTTTCCGGCAGATGGCCCCGTTGATCGGCGAATACGCAAATCTCCGGGTTTCGTGTCATTGACTCTGAGTCGATTCAACACTACGTTCGCCACCAACCGCAGCGGTCATCCGCCCGTAACCGGGCGGGAACCGCAGCGCAACACCCCCATCGCCGTGTCCGCGCACACGCCACGAGAAAGTGCTGCCGGATGAGCCATTCCACCACGTCAACCAGGGTCTACGCGATCTGCTCGGAGTTCGTCTGGGCGGTCCGGCTGAACCTGCTGTGGATCGTCTTCACCCTCGCGGGCGGAGTCGTCCTCGGACTGGGGCCCTCCACCATGGCCGCCTACACGCTGGCCCGGAGGCACGCTCGTGGTGAATCGTTTCAGGCGACGCGCGAGTTCTGGGCCGTCTACCGGCGGGAGCTCGTCCGCGGCTCGCTGCTGGTGCTGCCCGCCGCGGTGCTGGGCGTCGTCCTCGTCGGCGACTACCTGTACCTGAGCGCTCTCGGGCCCGCCTCGGGAGCGCTGCGGATCGCGACCCTCGTGGCGCTCGTCGCACTGGCCGGTGTGGGGGCGCAGGTGGGGCCGCTCTACGCGCACTACGACCTGCCGCTGCGGGCCTACTGGCCCAAGGCGGCGCAGCTAGCGCTGCTGCGTCCGGCCTCGTCCGTGCTGTTGCTGCTAGCGCTATCAGCCATCGCCTACGCGACCTCGGCGGCGCCCATCCTCGCCCCCCTGATCAGCCTCGGCGCCTGGATCTCACTCAACACGTGGCTCTGCCAGCGCTTCTTCGCCGAGAACGAGGCGCGACTGCTTTCGAAAGGGAACTCATGAGCGCATCACGTCGTAGCCGGCTCATCGCCGGTGTGTTAACGCTCACGGCCGCGCTGACCGCCTCGGCCTGCTCGGGCGGTGGCGACGCGCCCCAGACCGACTCCAACACGATCACCTTCATGGCGAGGCTGTTCGGCACGGCGCCCAACCCCCAGGGCGAGATGCAGAAGGCCGTCGAGAAGTTCCTGGGCAAGAAGATCCACGTCACCTGGGTGCCCAACGCGCAGTACAGCGACAAGATGAACGTCACCCTGGCCTCGGACAACATCCCGCAGGTCATCGACGTCGACCCGCACCTGCCGGCGTTCGTGAAGGCCGCGCAGGCCGGGGCGTTCTGGGACCTGACCGACAAGATCGACAAGTACCCGAACCTCAAGCCGGCGGACCAGCGGACCGCCCTGAACTCCTCCATCAACGGCAAGATCTACGGCTTCTACCGGATGCGGCCCCTGCTGCGCTCGGCGGTCATCATCCGCAAGGACTGGCTGCAGAAGGTCGGCATGAAGGAGCCGCAGACGGTCGACGACCTCTACCAGGTCGCCAAGGCGTTCACGGAGAAGGACCCCGACGGCAACGGCAAGAAGGACACCTACGGGCTCATCATCCCGAAGTGGCCGGGCAACTACGCCACCGCCAGCCCGTACGACGTGATCGAGACCTGGTTCGGCGCCCCGAACGGCTGGGGCGAGCGCAACGGCAAGATCGTGCCCGGCTTCGACACGCCGGAGTTCCTCGAGGCCAACAAGTGGCTGAAGAAGATGGTCAGCGAGGGCATGGTCAACCCGGACTTCGCCACCCTCGACGCCGCCAAGTGGAACGAGCCCTTCCACCAGAACAAGGGCGGCATGATCATCGACGTCAACATCCGCTCCCGCCAGGTCCTCGACCTGTTCAAGGAGGACGACCCGGAGCACTACGGTGACAAGGTCACCATGGTCGGCAACCTCAAGCTGTCCGACGACAAGAAGTTCTCCTACCCGTTCACCGGCTACAACGACGTCCTGGCCATCTCCAAGCAGAGCGTGCGGACCGAGGCCGACCTCGACAACGTGCTGAAGTCGCTGGACAAGCTGGCCACCAAGGAAGGCCAGGTCCTGCTGCAGAACGGCATCGAGGGCCGCAACTTCAAGGTCGAGAACGGCGACACCGCCGCGCTGATCAACGAGGACGACCCCGCCGTCAAGGCCATCCAGAACGACGTGGACAACGCCTTCACCCAGCTCAGCACCAAGGGCACGGCCGACATCGGCGGCATCGCCTACCAGCGGGTGCCGTCCGGCGAGCCGTACAAGGCGATGCTCAAGCTCCAGAAGGAGCTGATGGTGGAGGACCTCAAGACGGCCGTGCACAACGTCGGCCTGCCCGTGGTCTCGCCCACCGCCGTCCAGCGGGGCCCGCAGATCGACACGATCATCCCGGACGCCCGGATCAAGTACCTGTCCGGACAGCTCGACGACGAGGGGCTGAAGGCCGAGATCAAGCGCTGGTACGACAGCGGCGGCACGCAGGTGACCGCCGAGATGAACGACCTGATCGCCAAGCTCGGCCCCACGAGCTGACCCCGTCCCGAGGGACCCGGGCCCGCCGCCCGGGTCCCTCACAGCCGACCAGAAACCCGCCGCCCGCCGTCGTGCGCGACCACGACCAGCCGGCGGGTTTCTCCTGAGGAAGGGAGGCCGCTGTGGCCACCGACCTGGCGCCGCCTCCGACGAGCGCGGCGAGCATCTCCGGGCACCGGCGCCGGAGGGCGGGGCTGCGCGACGTCTTCACGCGCTACCGCTGGCTCTACCTGATGCTCCTGCCGGGCGTCGTCTACTTCGCGCTGTTCAAGTACCTGCCGATGTACGGCGTGACGATCGCGTTCCAGGACTTCCTGCCGTTCCTCGGCTACTCGGGCAGCCCCTGGGTCGGGTTCAAGCACTTCGAGGAGCTGTTCGCCGGCCCCGACTTCGGCCGGCTGCTGTTCAACACGCTCTTCCTGGCGCTGCTGCACGTCGTCTTCGTCTTCCCGGCGCCGATCGTCGTCGCGCTGCTGCTGAACGAGCTGCGGGTCAACGTGCTCAAGCGCACGGTGCAGTCGCTGGTCTACATCCCGCACTTCCTGTCGTGGACGATCGTGGCGTCGCTGACGTACATCCTGTTCGCGGCGGACTTCGGCGTGCTCGCCGGCTGGATCCGCGACTTCCTCGGCGACACCTCGAAGATCGACTACATGGCGCAGGAGGAGTGGTTCCGGCCGATCGTCATCCTGCAGCAGCTGTGGAAGCAGACCGGCTGGGGCACGATCATCTACCTCGCGGCGCTGGCCGGCGTGGACCCGCAGCTGTACGAGGCGGCGCGCATGGACGGCGCGGGACGCTTCAAGCAGCTCTGGCACGTCACGCTGCCCGCCATCCGCCCGACGATCGTCGTCATGGCCATCCTCGCCTCCGGCAACCTGCTCGACTCCGGCTTCGAGCAGATCTGGTTGATGACCACCTCGCTGAACCGCTCGGTGGCCGACGTGTTCGACACCTACGTCTACTACTCCGGCATCACCCAGGGCGCGATCAGCTACTCCACCGCCGTCGGCCTGTTCAAGGGCGTGGCCGGCGTCATCCTGATCTTCGGCTCCAACTGGCTGGCCAAGCGCCTCGGCCAGCGGGGACTGTTCTAAGGGGCCCTGGACATGAACAGCATGAAGCACAAGAAGCTGACCACCGAGTACAGCACCGTGGGCAGCCGGGTGTTCGACGTGATCAACGTCGCCGTCCTCGTCGGCCTGGCCCTGGTCACCGTCCTGCCGCTGCTGTACGTCCTGGCGGGCTCGTTCGCCGGCGAGGCGGAGATCTCCTCGCGGCCGTTCTTCCTGTGGCCGGAGAAGTTCGTCACCGAGTCCTACCGCTACATCTTCGCCACCGACACGTTCGTGCGGGCCCTGCTGACGACGGTCGTCGTCACGGCGGTGGGCACGGTGGTGCAGGTGCTGCTGACGTTCACCATGGCCTACCCGCTGGCCAAGCGGTACCTGCCGGGCCGGGCCCTGGTGCTCAACCTGATCATCTTCACGCTGGTCTTCACCGGCGGGATGATCCCCACGTACCTGGTGGTGCGCGACCTGGGGCTGCTGGACAGCTACTGGGCGCTGATCCTGCCGCTGGCGATCAACCCGTTCTACCTGATCATCGTGAAGAGCTTCTTCCAGGAGCTGCCGCAGGCGCTGGAGGAGGCGGCGCGCATCGACGGCTGCAACGAGATGGGCGTCTTCTTCAAGATCGTGCTGCCGCTGTCCAAGCCGATCATCGCGACGTTCTCGCTGTTCTACGCGGTCGGCATCTGGAACGACTACATGTCGCCGCTGCTGTACATCAGCGACCCGGACAAGTGGACCCTGCAGATCCTGGTGCGCCAGCTCGTCAGCACCGACGCGGCCAACGCCCTCTCCCAGATGGACCGGACGTGGGTGCCGCCCGAGCAGGGCCTGAAGTTCGCGGTCGTGGTGATCGCGACGCTGCCGATCCTGTTCTTCTACCCGTTCCTGCAGAAGCACTTCACCAAGGGAGTGCTCATCGGCTCGGTCAAGGAGTAAGACCCTGAACACCGTCACGACGACGCTGCGCTGGCTGAACGAGTCCCGCACGCCCACGCAGGAGGGGGTGACCTTCGGGGTGCCGTGGCCGCGCGGCGCCGTGGAGCGGGCCGCGCCGTACACGCTGACCGGCCCGGACGGCCGCGCGCTGCCCACGCAGAGCTGGGTGACCGCGACCTGGCCGGACGGGTCGGTCAAGTGGTCGGCGCACGCCGTGCCGCCGCAGCGGGAGCCCGCCGGGACGTACCGGCTGGAGCCGGGGCTCGCGCCGCCGGCGCCCGGCGCGCCCGTCACCGTGACCCGCGAGGACGGGGCCCTGCGGGTGAGCACGGGCGTCGTGACGTGGACGATCGAGGAGTCGGGCCCCACGCTCGCCCGCTCGGTCACCCGGGACTCCCGCGAGATCGTCCGTGACGTCCGCCTGGTGAGCCTGCACCAGGACGGGCCCACGCCCGACGACGGCGGCACGGTCACGCGGGCGCAGGCGAGCGGCCACGTGACCCGCGTCACCGTGGAGCAGGACGGCCCGGTCCGGGCCGTCGTCCGCCTGGAGGGCCGGCACGTCCGCGCGCGGCGGGAGGGCGGGGGCGCGTCCCTGTCCCTGCCGTTCACCGTGCGCCTGTACTTCTACGCCGGGGCGGAGGACGTCCGGCTGGTCCACACGTTCGTCTGGGACGGCGACCCGGAGCGCGACTTCCTGGCCGGGCTCGGCCTGCGCGCGGACGTCGTCATGCGCGACGAGCCGCACGACCGGCACGTACGGCTCGCCGGCCCCGGCGGCTTCCTCACCGAGGCCGTGCGCGGGCTGACCGGCCTGCGCCGCGACCCGGGCGAGGCCGTGCGGCGGGCGCAGGTCGAGGGCCGTCGGTGCGGCCCGATCGGCAACCCCGAGGTCGCCGGCCGCCTGCGCCTCGTCCCGGCCTGGAACGACTACACGCTCGACCAGACCAGCGCCGACGGCTTCACGCTGCGCAAGCGCACCGGCGAGGGCCACGCCTGGGTGACGATCCCGGCGGGCACCCGCTCGGCCGGCTACGGGTACGTGGGCGGGGTCAGCGGCGGCCTCGGGTTCGGGCTGCGCGACTTCTGGCGGCTGCATCCGACCCGCCTCGACGTCAGGAACGCGGCCACGGACCTGGCCACGGCGACGGTGTGGCTCTGGTCGCCGTCGGCCCCGGCCATGGACCTGCGCTTCTGGCACGACGGCATGGGCCAGGACACCTTCGCCGAGCAGCTCGAAGGTCTGGAGATCACCTACGAGGACCACGAGCCGGGCTTCGGCGACGCGCACGGAGTGGCCCGCACCCACGAGCTGACCCTGCGGGTCCACGAGGCCACGCCCGCGGCGGAGGCGCTGGCCGCGCACGTCGCCGCCCTGAACGACCCGGCGCTGCTGATCGCGCCGCCCGCGCGGATCCGCGCGGCCGGCGTCTTCGGCGACTGGTCGCCGCCGGACCGCTCGACCCCGGCGCGCGCCGCGATCGAGGACCGGCTGGACTTCCTGTTCGACCTGTACGCGCGCGAACGCGAGCAGCGCCGCTGGTACGGCTTCTGGGACTACGGCGACGTCATGCACACCTACGACGCCGACCGCCACACCTGGCGCTACGACGTGGGCGGCTACGCCTGGGACAACTCCGAGCTGTCGCCCGACCTGTGGCTGTGGTACCAGTTCCTGCGCACCGGCCGGGCGGACGTCTTCCGCTTCGCCGAGGCGATGACCCGCCACACCGGCGAGGTGGACGTCTACCACCTCGGCCGCTGGAAGGGGCTCGGCAGCCGGCACAACGTGCAGCACTGGGGGTGCAGCTGCAAGCAGCTGCGCATCTCCAACGCCGCCTACCGGCGCTTCCACTACTACCTGACCGCCGACGAGCGCACCGGCGACCTGCTGGACGAGCTGTCGGAGCCGGAGGCGACGTTCCTGGTCGTCGACCCGCAGCGCAAGGTGCGCGAGGACGTCTACACGCCCGACCCGTCGGCCCTGTCGGTCGGGCTCGGCACCGACTGGGGCGCGCTGGCCGCGGCCTGGCTGACCCGCTGGGAGCGCCACGGCGACGAGCGGGCCCGCGACCGGCTGCTCGGCACGATGGCCGGCATCGGGGCGCTGCCGCGCGGCTTCCTGACCGGCGAGGCCCGGCTCGACCTGGCCACCGGCCGTTTCGACACCTCCCGCGACGCGGTCATGGTCTCGCACCTGTCATCGGTGTTCGGCCTGCCGGAGATGTGCTCCGAGCTGATCGCGCTGGACCTCGGGGTGCCGGGCTTCGAGCGGGCCTGGCTCGACTACTGCCGGCTCTACCTGGCGCCGGCCGCGGAGCAGGAGGCCGAGGTGGGCCACCCGCTGCGCGGCATCTCGCTGGTGCAGGCGCACAGCCGGCTCACCGCGTACGCGGCCGCCCGCACCGGCGATCCGGCGCACGCCGCGCGCGCCTGGCGCAAGTTCTACCTGGACGAGGACGACCAGCTCAACCGCAACGAGCTGCAGCGCGAGCCGCACTGGCGGCTGACCCGCGTGGACGGGCCGCGGGTGCTCGCCGCGCTGGAGGAGGCGCCGTTCGTGTCCACCAACGACGCCGCGCAGTACGGGCTGGCCGCCATCCAGAACCTCGCGCTCATCGGCGACCACCTCCCCGAGCGCCCGCCGGAGTAGCCGAGGGAGGGGGAACGCGGGAACGGCGCACCGGGGATGAGCTGGGAGACAACCGGAGGTGGTGCTCCAGCTCAGGGGCCTACACTGATCGGTATGCACACTCCCGATTGACGGCACGGCGCACCCGGCCGCACGTCCCCCTTCCCTCGATTCCCTAGCTCGGGAGTGTTCCGTCAACCATGATCATCGCCAGTGACATCGAGCTGCGCGCCGGCGCGCGCCTGCTCATCGAAAGCGCCTCCTTCCGGGTCAACCCGGGCGACAAGATCGGCCTGGTGGGCCGCAACGGCGCGGGCAAGACCACGCTGACCAAGGTCCTGGCCGGCGAGGCGCTGCCCGCCGCCGGGTCGGTCACCACGAGCGGCAGCGTCGGCTACCTGCCGCAGGATCCCCGTACGGGCGACCTGCAGGTGCTGGCCCGCGACCGCATCCTGTCCGCGCGCGGGCTCGACGAGGTGCTGCGCAAGCTGCGCGAGGCCGAGCTCGGCATGTCCTCCGCCGACGACAAGACGCGCGAGCGGGCGGTGCGCCGCTACGGCCGGCTGGAGGACCAGATGCACGTCCTCGGCGGCTACGCGGCCGAGGCGGAGGCCGCCTCCATCGCCTCCAGTCTGGGGCTGCCGGACCGCGTCCTCGGACAGCCGCTGGAAACGCTTTCCGGCGGACAGCGCAGGCGCGTGGAATTGGCGCGCATTCTATTCAGCGGGGCGGAAACTCTCCTTCTCGACGAGCCGACAAACCACCTAGATGCCGACTCAATCGGGTGGCTTCGTGATTTTTTGCGTTCCCATCAGGGCGGCTTGGTGATCATCAGCCATGACGTCGACCTTCTTGAAGCGACGGTCAACAAGGTCCTTCACCTCGATGCCAACCGCTGTGTCATCGACCACTACAACGTCGGCTGGAAGGCCTACCTCGCCCAGCGCGAGACCGACGAGAAGCGGCGCAAGCGCGAGCGGGCCAACGCCGAGAAGCAGGCCGGCGCCCTGCTGGCCCAGGCCGACAAGATGCGCGCCAAGGCCACCAAGGCCAAGGCCGCGCAGGACATGATGCGCCGCGCCCACCGGCTGCTCGCCGGCACCGAGGAGGAGCGCCAGAGCGACAAGGTGGCGCGGCTGCGCTTCCCGCAGCCGCAGCCGTGCGGGCGCACCCCGCTCACGGCCGAGGGCCTGTCCAAGTCCTACGGCTCGCTGGAGGTCTTCACCGACGTCAGCGTGGCCATCGACCGAGGTCACCGGGTCGTCATCCTCGGCCTCAACGGCGCCGGCAAGACCACCCTGCTGCGGCTGCTGGGCGGCCTGGAGACGCCCGACACGGGCGAGGTGCGGCCCGGCCACGGCCTCAAGCTCGGCTACTACGCCCAGGAGCACGAGACGCTCGACGCCGACCGCACGATCCTGGAGAACATGCGCTCGGCCGGCGGCGAGTTCACCGACACCGAGCTGCGCAAGGTGCTCGGGTCCTTCCTGTTCACCGGCGACGACGTCGACAAGCCGGCCGGGGTGCTGTCCGGCGGCGAGAAGACCCGCCTCGCGCTGGCGATGCTCGTGCTCTCCAGTGCCAACGTCCTGTTGCTCGACGAGCCCACGAACAACCTCGATCCGGTCAGCCGGGAGCAGGTCCTCAACGCTCTGAGGTCCTATTCAGGAGCGATCGTACTCGTCACCCATGACGAGGGTGCCGTTGACGCCCTGTCACCGGATAGGGTGATCTTGCTACCGGACGGAACTGAAGACGCATGGAGCGCCGAATTTTCCGATCTTGTGGCACTTGCCTGATCTTAATTTGGGTGGGTACGGATCTTTTCCCGTGGAGTAGGTAGCCGATCCCGCTGAAATGACTGATCATGGCGGAGTAACGCTGCGGAAGTCCGGCACTACAGGAGGTACTCGTGGCCGAGACACTGAAGAAGGGCACCCGGGTCACCGGGGCCGACCGTGAAAAGCTGGCCGGCGATCTCAAGAAGCGCTACGCCGCGGGTGAGAGCATCCGTGCCCTGGCCGCTTCGACCGGTCGGTCCTACGGGTTCATCCACCGCATCCTGAGCGAGTCCGGCGTGACTCTGCGCGGGCGCGGCGGGGCGACCCGAGGCAAGTCCAAGCGCTGACGGCCGCCTCGGAACGTGCGACCGCAGCCGCTCGTCCCTAGTCAGCCAGCCGTCGCGCCCGGGCCCAGAATCTCATTCTGTAAGCTCGGGCGCGACGGTTCAGTGGGCACGAGGGAGCGGGCGATGGCGGGAGCGAAGGCGCCACAGGAGCGCGGGGGGTACACGGAGGACGTGTCCGCCGGAGGACCGGAGGAACACGGACTGCGTTACGAGGTGGACGGTGAGATCGCGACGATCACGCTGGACCGGCCGGACAAGCGGAACGCGCAGACGTTCGCGACCTGGTCAGCGTTGGCCCAGATCGGTGATGACCTACCGGAACGGGTGCGCATCGTCGTCGTGAAAGGTGAGGGACCGTCCTTCTCGGCAGGCATCGACCTGCGGATGTTCACACCAGAGGGGGTGCCCGGACAGGGCTCGTTCAGCTCGGCAGCGCGGCTCGGAGCCGCGGCGTTCGAGCAGCGGTTGCGGCAGGCACAGCGGGGGTTCCTGTGGCTGCGCCGCCCCGAGATCGTTTCCATCGCGGCCGTGCAGGGCCACGCGATCGGCGCGGGTTTCCAGCTCGCGCTCGCCTGCGACCTGCGGATCGTGGCCGACGATGTCAAGTTCTGCATGAAGGAGCCCGCCCTGGGGCTGGTGCCCGATCTGACCGGGACCAAGCCGCTGGTCGAGCTCGTCGGCCTGGCCAGGGCGATCGACATCTGCCTGACCGCCAGGACCGTGGAGGCCGGCGAGGCCCTGCGCATCGGGCTCACCGAACAGGTCGTCGCCCGTGACGACCTGGACCGGGCCGTCCACGACAAGATCGCCGAGCTGCTCTCGACCAACCGGGACGCGGCCACGGCGACCAAGCGGCTCCTCCAGGGCGCGCGCTCGCGCACCCTGGAGGAGCAGTGCGCGGCCGAGGGCGCCGAGCAGGCCGAACGCCTGCGCGCCCTCTTCGCCGCCCAGCCCTGAGCAGCCGAAACCCTGCCCCGCCCGGCCTGACCGGCGGGGCCCGGCGCTGAGCAGCCGAGGCCCTGCCCCGCCCGTGTCCGATCCGATACGCGTCCGATACGCGCCGCCGGGAACAGCGGGGCCGCCGGCGGCGCTCATACCGGGGAGGAGGGCCCCGGATGGCGATGATGGGAGGGGGCTTCGGCCCCCAGGTCATGGCGTCGCTGCGCCGCGACGAGTCGGTGACCAAGCAGCGGCTCGCGCCCGGCACCGTACGGCGCATCGCGGGCTACGCGCGGCCGTACACCCGGCAGATCACCGCGTTCCTGCTGCTGGTGATGGCCGGCGCGGTGGTCGTGGTCGCCAACCCGCTGCTGATGAAGGCGGTCATCGACGACGGCATCCTGCCCAGGCGCACGGACGTCGTCGTCGGCCTGGCGCTGGCGATCGCCGCGCTCGCGGTGGTCGACGCCGGGCTCACGCTGGCGCAGCGCTGGTTCTCGGCCCGCATCGGCGAGGGACTGATCTACGACCTGCGCACCGAGGTGTTCGACCACGTGCAGCGCATGCCGGTGGCGTTCTTCATGCGGGCGCAGACCGGCGCGCTGGTCTCGCGGCTCAACACCGACGTCATCGGCGCCCAGCGCGCCCTGACCAGCACCCTGTCGTCCGTGGTGTCCAACGTGATCAGCCTGGTGCTCGTGCTCGGCGCCATGCTCGTGCTGTCGTGGCAGGTGACGCTGGTCGCGCTGGTGCTGGTGCCGATCTTCGTGATCCCGGCCAAGTGGGTGGGCCGGCGCATGTCGGCGCTGACGCGCGAGCAGATGCAGCTCGACGCCGAGATGAGCTCCGTCAGCACCGAGCGCTTCAACGTCGCCGGCGCCATGCTCGCCAAGCTGTACGGCCGGCCCGAGGACGACGCCGCCGTGTTCGGGGCGCGTGCCGCCCGGGTGCGCGACGTGGGCGTCACGGTCGGCATGTACGGCACCGTGTTCCGGGTCGCGCTCGGCCTGGTCGCCGCGCTCGCCACGGCCCTGGTGTACGGCATCGGCGGCGTGCTGGCCATCGGCGAGGTGTTCGAGCTCGGCACGCTCGTGGCCCTGGCCGCGCTGCTCATGCGCCTGTACGGCCCGCTGACGTCGCTGTCGAACGTGCACGTGGACGTGATGACGGCGCTGGTGAGCTTCGACCGGGTCTTCGAGGTCCTCGACCTGAAGCCCATGGTGGCCGAGCGGCCGGACGCCCGTCCCGTGCCCGACGGCCCGGTGACGATCACGTTCGACGACGTCCACTTCCGCTATCCCGCGGCCGAGGAGGTGTCGCTGGCGTCGCTGGAGTCGGTGGCCCGGCAGGACACCGCCCCCTCCCACCCCGTGCTCAAGGGCGTGTCCTTCACCGCCCGGCCCGGCCGCCTCGTGGCGCTGGTCGGCCCGTCCGGCGCCGGCAAGACCACGATCACCTCGCTGGTGTCGCGGCTGTACGACGTGTCCGGGGGAGCGGTCCGCCTCAACGGGCTCGACGTGCGCGAGGCCACGCTCGCCTCGCTGCGCGACACCGTCGGCGTGGTCGCCCAGGACCCCCACCTGTTCCACGACACGATCGGCGCCAACCTGCGCTACGCCCGGCCGGGCGCGAGCGACGAGGAGCTGTGGGAGGCGCTGCGGGCCGCGCAGATCGGCGAACTGGTCGAGAGCCTGCCCGACGGGCTCGACACGGTCGTCGGCGACCGCGGCCACCGGCTGTCGGGCGGCGAGAAGCAGCGGCTGGCGCTGGCGCGGCTGCTGCTGAAGGCGCCGCGCGTCGTCGTGCTCGACGAGGCCACCGCCCACCTCGACTCGGAGTCGGAGGCGGCCGTGCAGCAGGCGCTGAAGACGGCGCTCGCCGGCCGCACCTCGCTGGTCATCGCGCACCGGCTGTCGACGATCCGCGAGGCCGACGAGATCCTCGTCGTCCAGGACGGGCGGATCGCCGAGCGCGGCACGCACGACGAGCTGCTCGCCCGCGGCGGCCTGTACGCGGAGCTGCACCGCACGCAGTTCAGCTCGTCAGGCAGCCCGCAGTCGTGAGCGTCAGCCGGTCAGGTAGCCCAGGGTCGTGAGCTCCTGCCGGGCGACCTTCTCCACCAGGGCGAGGTCGTCCGGCCGCAGCCGGGTGCGCCATGTCCCGGTCTCCGGCGGGCCGCCGCCGTACAGGGCGACCTTGGAGACGCGCGTGCCGAGGAAGGCCGCCACCGACGCCACCGCCTGGGCCGGCCTGAGCGCCAGATCCTCGAAGCGCAGGGTCAGCAGCTGCTCCTCGGGCAGGTCGCGGCGGAGCGTGGCGCTCAGGCGCACGGCGCTGCGCCAGCGCAGGGCGCTCTTGCCGGCGACCGGCATGCCCTTCCACTTGTCGAGGTGCTCGTCGCGGTTGACGCCGAGGAACGCGTTGGGGAACTCCGTCTCGCCCGACAGCATCGCCGGCTTGAACCACGCCAGGCACGCCGGGTCGGCCAGCATGTCGGCCACCACGTCGCGACCGTCGCGCACGATCTGGACGAACCGGGCGTCGGGAAAGGCGCGCAGCAGGGTGGCGGCGCTGTAGATGAGGTCGGGGCTGGCGTCGCCGAAGCGGGTGACCTCGGCCGTCGCGACGCAGGGGCCGCCGCCCGTCACCCCGCCGGCCTCGCGGCACGCCGGGCCGCACAGCCGGCACGTGTCGGGCATCACCTGCCACGACTCGGCCAGCGCGTCGCGCAGCACCCGTACGGCGCCGGAGCTCTCGCCGATGGACGGCTTGCGGGCGAAGGCGTACAGGACGTGGGCCACGCAGGCCCGGCCCATGGTCAGGTGGAAGCCCGGTGACCGTTTGAGGGCGCGGCCGAGCAGATCCGTGCCGGAATGCGGCGCTCCGAGCAGGAAGACCGGGCGGCGGACCTTGATGCCGTTGACCACGAGGATGTGGGGCGGAAGTCGCATACTGGAGCACAAGTGTGACACCGTTTGGCACGTGAACGAGCCAGGGACCGGGCCCGTGCGGCCCGAGGGACAGATCACCGCGTTGCGGCCGGGCGACACCGTCGCGGTCGTGGCGCCGTCGGGGCCGCCGGACGCCACGTTGCTCAAGCGCGGCATCGAGCGCCTGGAGGGGCTGGGGCTGAAGGTGGCGGCCAGCGGGCGGGTGCTCGACCGGCAGGAGCTGCCCTACCTGGCCGGCTCGGACGAGGGCCGCGCCGCCGACCTGCAGGCCGCCTGGTGCGACCCGGCCGTCTCCGCGGTGTTCTGCGCGCGCGGCGGGTACGGCGCGGCGCGGCTGCTCGGCCTGATCGACTGGGACGCGATGCGGGCGGCGGGGCCGAAGACGCTCGTCGGCTCCAGCGACATCACCGCGCTGCACCACGTCTTCGGCGCCGAGCTGGGCGTGCCGACCCTGCATGGGCCGATGCCGGCCTGCGACACGATCGCCGGCGAGGGCGGCCCGGAGCCGGTGTCGTGGGAGAACTTCCAGGCGGCCCTGGCCGGACGGGCGCCCGCGGTCACCGGTGACCGGGTGCTGGCGCCGGGCCGGGCCGAGGGCGTGCTGACCGGGGGCAACCTGTCGCTGCTGGCCTCCCTGTGCGGCACCCGTCATCACCCGTCCTTCGACGGACGGATCGTGCTGCTGGAGGACATCGGCGAGGAGCCGTACCGGATCGACAGGATGCTCACCCAGCTCCTGCAGTCGGGGGCCTTCGACGGCGTGCGGGGTCTCGTGCTCGGCTCGTGGGTGGACTGCGGCGACCCCTATCCCGTGCTGCGCGACCGGCTGCTGCCGCTGGGCGTACCGATCCTGGCCGGGCTGCCGGTTGGGCACGGATCACCACAGCTGAGTGTGTGGCTTGGAGCCCCGGCCGTTATCGATACCGAATCGTGCTCGCTGGCTGGACCGATCCGCAGCGGCGAGCAGGCAAGGTAGGAGGGACAGATCGGGGCAAATCGGACATGATGGGACGCCGCGCGTGAAGTTCCTCCGACGTGGCCGGAAACCCTCGCGCAGGGCGGTCGAGGACGTCGACCTCGACTCCCTGCTCGCACTCGTGGCCGACTCCCTCGGCTTCACCTGCGTCTTCGCCGCCGACGGCGCCTCGCTCACCCTCCGCCCGCCGGCTCCCCGCCGGCCGCGCGACGGCGAGATCCTCGTCCGGCTCACCGGGCTGCGCCGCGAGGCGGGCCGCCGGCCGCGCGAGGACTGGCCGACCCTCGTCTCGCAGCACCTGGCCCGGGTGGTGGGCGCCGCCGGGGGCGTCGTGGACGCCCCCTTGGACGCCTGCGACTACGACCGGGCCGGGCCGCTGCTGGGCACCCGCGTGGAGGCGGTGGACGAGGTGCCCGACCTGACCCGCGTGGTCGGCCGTCACCTCAACGGCGACCTGGTGGAGCTGCTCACCGTCGGAGCCCGCCCGGTGCTGCCCGAGGAGGCCGGCTGCTGGCCCGTGCCGCCCGGCGAGGCCCTGGAGCGGGCGGTCGGCAACGTGCGGCGCGGCGAGAGGCTGTCGGTCGAGGCCATCGAGCTGTCCGGCACGGCCGTCACCCGGCTGACCGGCCGCGCCCCGTCGGCGGCGACGCACCTGCGCTGGCTGGGCGCCTACCTGCCGGTGCCCGCCCACGGCGTCCTGGCCGTGCTGCCCGACCCGTACACGCTGCTCGTGCACCCGGTGAACGGGATCGGCGTGGTGCGGGCCATCGAGCGGCTGCGCGTCCACGCCGCCCGCACGGGCGGGCTGAGCCCGCAGGTCTACTGGTGGCACCAGGGGCGGCTGACGCTCATCCGGGCCGACATCGAGCTGCGCGACGGGCAGACGCGGCTGGTCGTCGCGCCGCCGCCCGACTTCGCCCGCGTCCTGGCCCGCCTCGCCGCCTGACCGGCCACCCCGCCCCACCCCGCCCACGCCGCGCCGGTCAGGTGTCGCGGGCCAGCTTGGGCGTCTCGTCGTGCTCGGACAGCGCGCGGGCCGCGTGGATCAGCGGCACGTGGCTGAAGGCCTGCGGGAAGTTCCCGACCAGCCGGGAGTAGCGGGGGTCGTACTCCTCCGACAGCAGCCCCAGGTCGTTGCGCAGCGACAGCAGCCGCTCGAACAGCTCCTTCGCCTCGTCCCGGCGCCCCTGCATGGCCATGACCTCGACCAGCCAGAAGCTGCACGCCAGGAACGCGCCCTCGCCCCCGGGCAGCCCGTCGACGTCGTTGTCCTCGGCCACCGGGTAGCGCAGCACGAAGCCGTCGGACATCAGCTCCTTCTCGATGGCCGCCACGGTGCCCACCATGCGCGGGTCGTCGGCGGGCAGGAACCCGACCATGGGCATGAGCAGCAGCGACGCGTCCAGCTCGGAGGAGCCGTAGGACTGGGTGAAGGTGTTGCGCTCGGCGTCGAAGGCGTGCTCGCACACCTCGGCGTGGATGCGGTCGCGCGTGCGCCGCCACCTGTCGGCGGGGCCGGTCCGGCCGTGCCGCTCGACGTACTTGACCGCCCGGTCGAGCGCCACCCAGCACATGACCTTGGAATGGGTGAAGTGCCGGCGCGGGCCGCGCACCTCCCACAGGCCCTCGTCCGGCTCGTCCCAGTGCTCCTCGACGTAGTCCAGGAGCTGGCGCTGGATGGACCAGGCGCGCTGGTCGGCCGTCAGGCCGGAGGCGCCGGCCAGGTAGAGGGCGTTCATCACCTCGCCGTAGACGTCGAGCTGGAGCTGGTTGACGGCGTCGTTGCCGATGCGGACCGGGCGGGAGCCCTCGTAGCCGTCGAGCCAGTCGAGCTGCATCTCGGGCAGCCGCCGCTCGCCCGCCACGCCGTACATGATCTGGAGGTCCTGGGAGCGGCCGGCGATCGCGCGCAGCAGCCACGACCGCCACTCGGCGGCCTCGCCGAGGTAGCCGTTGTTCATCAGCGCCTCGAGCGTCATCGTGGCGTCGCGCAGCCAGCAGTAGCGGTAGTCCCAGTTGCGGACGCCGCCGATGTCCTCCGGCAGGGAGGTGGTGGGCGCGGCGACGATGCCGCCGGTGGGGGCGTAGGTCAGGGCCTTGAGGGTGATGAGGGAGCGCACCACCGCGTCGCGCCAGGGGCCTCCGTGGGTGCAGGTGGCCACCCACTCCTTCCATAGCGACTCGGTCTCGTCGAGCTGGTGCTCGGCGTGGATCTGGGGGGGCATCGGCTCGTGGGAGGGGTGCCAGGTGAACACGAACGGCAGCCGCTGGCCGGCCTTGACGTGGAAGGTGGCGCGGTGGGCGTAGTCGCCGCCCTTGAGGGGGACGGGGGAGTGCAGCCAGGCGGCGTCGGGCCCGCCGACGGCCTGGAGGTGCCCGTCGGTGCGCCGCACCCAGGGGACGATGCGGCCGTAGTCGAAGCGCACGCGCAGCTGGGTGGCCACCTCCACCGTGCCGGAGACGCCCTCCACGATGCGCACCACGTCGGGGTTGACGTCGCGGGGCGGCATGAAGTCGATCACCCGGACGGTGCCCGTGGGGGTGTCCCACTCGCTCTCCAGGATGAGCGTGTCGGGACGGTAGCGGCGGCGGGTGGCGGGCTGCCGGCCGGGCGGGCCGATCCACCAGTGGCCGTTGCGGTCACCACCGAGCAGCGCCGCGAAGCACGCCGGGGAGTCGAACCTCGGCAGGCAGAGCCAGTCGATCGAACCGTCCCTGCCCACCAGGGCGGCCGACTGCATGTCTCCGATCAGTGCGTAGTCCTCGATCCGCATGCCTCGACGCTACTCGCCGCGGGGGTGATCACGCTGCCGGGCCCGAGCACGTCGCGTCATGCCGGGCCCGGCGGCGCGATCACGTCAGGGGGAAGCGGCGGGCGAAGAGCTGGGTCAGCGGCCCGATCGCCAGGGCGAACACCAGCGTGCCGACGCCCACCGTGCCACCGAGCAGCCAGCCGGCCGCCAGCACGGTCACCTCGATGAGGAAGCGGCCGAGCCGCAGCGACAGGCCGAGCCGGACCAGCCCGGTCATCAGACCGTCGCGCGGCCCGGGGCCCATGCCGGCGCCGATGTAGAGCACGGTGGCCATCGCGATCGACACGACGGCCAGGGCCAGGTAGAGCCAGCTCAGCGCCCAGTGGCCGGGGACGGGCAGCACGAACAGCGCGGCGTCGGCGAACAGGCCGACGAAGACCACGTTGCTGACCGTGCCCAGGCCGGGCCGCTGCCGCATCGGGATCCACAGGAGCATGACCAGCGCGCCCACCACGATGATCATCGTGCCGATCGACAGACCCAGGTGGCGGGCAAGGCCCTGGTGGAAGGTGTCCCACGGGCCGTTGCCCAGCCCTGAGCGGACCTGCAGGCCGATGCCGAGCCCGTACAGGGCCAGGCCGCCGTAGAGCCGGACGAGGCGGGAGGGGAGGGAGCCGAGATGACGGACGGACGCTTCGCTCATAGTGGTCCCAGAGTGGCAGGCCACCCGCTTGCCAAAACAGGTCCAATCATGAAAAGTGGCCTGATGAGGTATTTGAGTGCGGCGCAGGTGGCCCGGCTCACCGCAGTGCCGGCCGAGGCCCGGCCGTACTACCGGGCGCTCGCCGACGCGGTGCGCGCCCTCATCCTCGACGGGCGGCTGCCCGTCCGCGTGCGCATGCCCGCCGAACGGCACCTGGCCGCCACCCTCGGCGTCAGCCGCACCACCGTGACCGCCGCCTACGACCTGCTGCGCGAGCGGGGCTACCTGGACAGCCGGCAGGGCTCAGGAAGCTGGACGGCGCTGCCCGACCCGTCCTCCACCGCCGACAACCCGTGGCTGGCCACCGGCCAGGACGGCCTCATCCAGCTCCACGCCGCCGCCCCGCCCGCCCCCTCCGCGCTGCGCGAGGCGATGGCCGAGGCCGTGGAGGACCTGCCGCGCTACGGCATGGGCAACGGCTACGACCCGATGGGCCTGCCGGTGCTGCGCGAGCGGATCGCCGCCCGCTACACCGCGCGCGGCCTGGCCACGCTGCCCGACCAGATCCTCGTCACCACCGGCTCGCAGCACGCCCTGCACCTGGCCATGAGCCTGCTGGCCGGGCCGGGCGACCCCGTCCTGGTCGAGTCGCCCACCTACACGCACGCCATCGACGTCGCCCGGCAGCGCGGCGCCCGGATCGTCCCGGTCGGCATCTCGCACGAGGGCTGGCAGGCCGACCTCGTCGCCTGCGCCCTGCGTCAGTCGGCGGCCCGCGTCGCCTACCTCATGCCGGACTTCCAGAACCCGACCGGCGCCCTCATGGACGACGCCACCCGCGCCGCCGTCGCCGGCGCGGCCCGGCGCACCGACACCACGATCGTCATCGACGAGACGTGGGCGGAGCTCGACCTGGACGGGGGCGACGGGCACGCGCCCATGGCCGCCTTCGACACCGACAACCGCATGGTCACCATCGGCTCCGCCTCCAAGCTGTGGTGGGGCGGGCTGCGCATCGGCTGGCTGCGCGCCGGCACCGCGCTCATCCGCCGGCTGGCCGTGCGGCGGGCCGCCGTCGACATCGCCAGCCCGGTGCTGGAGCAGCTCGTGGTGGCCCGGCTGTTCGACCGGCTGGAGGAGACCAGGGCCGAGCGGCTGCGCGGCCTGCGCGCCTCCCGCGCGACGCTCGTGGCCGCGCTGCGCGAGCGGCTGCCGGCCTGGCAGTTCGCGGTGCCGCGCGGCGGGGGGACGCTGTGGGTGCGGCACGACTGCGGCTCGGCCGTCTCCCTGTGCGAGGCCGCCGCCACGCGCGGCGTGCGGCTGGCCGCGGGGACGTGGTTCGGCCTGGAGGGGACGCTGGAGGGGTACGTGCGGGTGCCGTACACGCTGCCGCCGCCGGTGCTGGAGGAGGCCGTGGAGCGCATCGCCGCCGCCCGCGAGCAAGGCCCGGCCGCGGGCGGCCGGCCCGCCGACGCGCTCGTCCCGATGGTCTGACCCCGGCCCCCGGGTCATTCGGAGGGCGGGACGCCCCGGGCCAGCGGGGCGCGCAGCTTGTAGCGCATCGCGGCCACGCGCAGCCCGAAGGCCACCACCGCCGAGGCCAGCGTGGCCGGCCAGCCGTGCAGCCCCAGCGTGGACAGCTCCGCCATCATGGCCGAGCCGAGCAGCGCGGGCACCGCGTAGAGCTGCCGGTCGTACAGCAGCGTCGGGATCTCGCCGGCCAGCACGTCGCGCAGCATGCCGCCGCCCACGCCCGTGGTGACGCCGAGCAGGGTGGCGTGCAGCGGGCTCAGCCCGTACTCCAGGGCCTTGAGCGTGCCGACCGCGCAGAACAGCCCGAGACCGGCCGCGTCGAACACGAGGATGGCCGGCATCACCCGCGCCACGTGCGGATGCCAGAAGAACACGATCACCGTGGCCGCCAGCGGCACCAGCACGTACCCCACGCTCTGGAAGGCGGCCGGCCGGACGTTGAGGATGAGGTCGCGCACCACGCCGCCGCCCAGCGCCGTCATCTCGGCGAGCACCGCCATCCCCACCACGTCGAGCCGTTTGCGCACGCCCATGAGCGCGCCGGACAGCGCGAAGACGAAGATTCCCACCAGGTCGAGCAGTTCGGGCACGGTCACATGTCTATCGGATCAAGGGGCGCGGCGGATCAGCGGGTGGGCGGCGCCGCGGGCTCGTGGTGCTCGGACATCAGGTGGCGCAGCTTCCGGGTGAACATCAGCAGCGCGAGCCCGGCCACGATCGCCATCAGCGCCAGCAGCGTGTAGTACGCCGGGTCGGACATCACGGTGCTCAGCCGCCCCGTCTGCCCGCCGATCGCGTCGCCCACGGAGATCGAGATGAACCACAGCCCGAGCATCTGCCCCTTGAACGCCTGCGGGGCCAGCTTGGAGGTGACCGACAGCCCCACCGGGCTCAGCGACAGCTCGCCGAACACCTGGATGAGGTAGACCAGCACCAGCCACCACACCGACACCCGGCCGCCCTGGGCCAGGGTGGCGGCCAGCGCCATCACGAGGAAGCTCAGGCCCACC
This sequence comes from Nonomuraea rhodomycinica, assembly GCF_013363995.1. Classification (GTDB taxonomy): domain Bacteria; phylum Actinomycetota; class Actinomycetes; order Streptosporangiales; family Streptosporangiaceae; genus Nonomuraea; species Nonomuraea rhodomycinica. The sequence goes on from NZ_JABWGO010000003.1 coordinate 126,425, forward strand.
ATGACCAGGGCGAAGGAGAACTTCTGCGGCGTGCTCACCCGCGTGCCCAGCTTCACCCACAGCGTCGCGAACACCGGCACGAAGATCATGATGAAGAGCGGGTTGAACGACTGCGTGGTCGCCGCGTTGATGTGGACGCCGAACAGCGTCAGGTCCGTGTGGTTCTGGGCGAAGAACAGCAGCTTGCTCGGCGCCAGGTCGTACAGCATCCAGAAGATCGCGGCGGCGACGAACAGCCAGACGTAGGCCTTCATCCGCGACCGCTCGTCCTCGGTCAGGTCGTGGCTGCCCATCAGGATGTAGCCGAAGTACGCGACCGGCACCGCGAGGATGACGAGGGTCACGACCACCGTGAACCGGTCGATCGTGAACGTCCCCGTCGCCACCCAGACCGCCATGAGCACCACGACGCCGAGCGCGGCCAGCCCCACGTGCCGCAGCGCCTGGCGGCGGTGCCGCGGGGTCAGCGGCATGTTCGGCTCGTCGCCGACGCCGCGCAGGTGCCTGCGGCCCAGGACGTACTGCGCGAGGCCGAGCGCCATGCCGACGGCCGCGGCGCTGAAGCCGAGGTGCCAGCGGTCGCCGTCGGCCAGCCAGCCCACCACGATCGGCGCGAAGAACGCGCCCAGGTTGATGCCCAGGTAGAACAGCGAGAACCCCGCGTCGCGGCGGCCGTCGTCCTCCTCCGGGTAGAGCTTGCCCACCATGACCGAGATGTTCGGCTTGAGCAGGCCCGTCCCGGCGATGATCAGCGCCAGCCCCAGCCAGACGAAGAACGACGACGCCACGGGGATCGCCATGCTGATGTGGCCGCACATGATGACGAACCCGCCCCAGAACACCGAGCGGCGCGGCCCGAGCAGGCGGTCGGCGATCCAGCCTCCCGGCAGCGCCACCAGGTAGATGAGCGCGCCGTACACGCCGACGACGGCCGTCGCCGTCTGCTCGCTCAGGCCCAGGCCGTGCTGGGCGGGGGAGGCGGCCATGAACGTGGCCAGGATGGCACGCAGGCCGTACCAGCTGAACCGCTCCCACATCTCGGTGCCGAACAGCGTCGCCAGCCCCCACGGGTGGCCGAAGAACGTGCGTTCGTGCGTCTCGTGCGTGGTCATGCGAGCCCCCGGGCAATCTTTCCGCATCCGTTGCATCACTCTACGTGACGGAGGTTTCCGCCGGTCGGAGAGGTCTTGCCGCTACCCCGCAGGTGTGGTGCGATGCATGCCCCTGGACAAGTGAACATGTGAGGAGCGCGTGCCATGGCCGGTGTCCTCGGCGTGCGGGCGGAGATCGACGAGCTGATCGCCGGCCGGACCATCTGTGAGCAACTCAGGGAGACGGCTGAGCGGCACCCCGGCGCGCCCGCCTACTCCGACCCGGCCGAGGGCGGCTGGGTCACGCTCACCTACGCCGAGGCGCGGCGGCGGGTGCTGGAGATCGCCGCCGGGTTCGCCGCGATCGGCCTGCGGCCCGGCGAGACCGTCGCGCTCATGATGGTCAACCGCAGCGAGCACGTGCTGGCCGACCTCGGGGCCGTCCACGCGGGCGGGATCGGGTGCACGATCTACTCCACGTTCGCGGCCGAGCAGATCGCGTTCGTCGCGGCCGACGTCGGCGCGGTCTGCGCCGTGCTGGGCGGCCCGGCCGAGCTCGCGCGCTGGGAGCCGGTCCTGGACCGGCTGCCCGCGCTGCGCAGGATCGTCCTGCTGGAGGGCGCGCCGGCCGGCGACGACCGGTTCCTGTCCTGGGACGACCTGCTCGCGCTCGGCCGCGACGCGCTGGCCGCCGACCCGGACGCCGCCGAGGCCCGCTGGCGCGCCGTGGGCGCCGAGGACGTCGTGACGGTCCTCTACACCTCGGGCACCACCGGCAACCCCAAGGGCGTGCCGCTCACCCACCGCAACGTGCTGTACGAGGTGGCGGCCACCGACCGCATGGCCACGCTGCCCGAGCGCGGCACCCAGATCTCGTACCTCACCTACGCCCACATCGCCGAGCGGGTGCTCAGCCTCTACCTGCCGCTGGTCAAGGCCTCCCACGTGCACTTCTGCACCGACCTGGCCGAGCTGGGCGCCACGCTCGGGCAGGTGCGGCCGATGATGTTCTTCGGCGTGCCGCGCGTGTGGGAGAAGATGATGGCGCGCCTGCTGGCCGTGCTCGCCGCCCAGCCGCAGGAGCGCCAGGAGGCCGTGCGGCGGGCCATGGCGGCGGGCGTGGCCTACGTGGAGGGGGGCCAGCACGGCCACACCATCACCCCCGAGGTCCGGGCCGCGTACGAGCGCGCCGACGCGGAGCTGCTGGCGGGCGTGCGCGCGCTCATCGGCTTCGACCGCGCGCTGTGGACCGCCACGGGCGCCGCGCCGCTGCCCGGCGAGGTGCAGCGCTTCTACGCCGGGCTCGGGCTCAAGGTCGTCGACGTGTACGGCATGACCGAGACGACCGGCGCGTTCACCGGCAACGGCCCCGGCTGCTACCGCCTGGGCACCGTCGGCCGGGCCGAGCCCGGCGTCGAGGTGCGCATCGCCGAGGACGGCGAGATCCTCACCCGCAGCCCGCTCAACACCCGCGGCTACCTCAACCGGCCCGACGGCACCGCCGCGCTCCTCGACGGCGACGGCTGGCTGCACACCGGCGACATCGGCACGGTCGACGACGACGGCTTCTACCGGGTGGTGGACCGCAAGAAGGAGCTCATCATCACCTCCGGCGGCGAGAACATCTCACCCGCCGCGATCGAGAACCTCCTCAAGGAGCACCCCCTGGTCGGCCAGGCCCTCGCCTACGGCGACAACCGGCCCTACCCGGTCGCCGTCCTCACCCTCGACCCGGACGTGGCGCCCGGCTGGGCCCGCGCCCGCGGCATCGAGGGCGCCCTGGCCGAGCTGGCCGCCCATCCCGACGTGCTCAAGGAGGTCGAGGCGGCCGTCGCCGCCGCCAACGAACGGCTCGCCCGGGTCCAGCAGGTCAAGCGGTGGGCGCTGCTCGGCACCGAGTGGACCGCCGAGAGCGAGGAGCTGACGCCCAGCCTCAAGCTGAAGCGGCGGGTCGTCCACGCCAAGTACGCCGCCGTCATCGAGGGGCTGTACGAGCGCTGAGCAGGCCCCGCGCCGGCCGCCGAGTCTTTGCCTTCCGGGGCGTGTGTCGTGGTCCCTGCCATGACCGGCCGGTTCCTACGGTCTGGATCATGACCAGAAGACTCGTTCTCGTCTCGCTCGCGGCGGGGGCCCTCACGGTGCCCGCGCCGGCGTCCTCCGCCGCCACGAGCCTCCCGCCCGCCTCCACCGCCACGTCCCACGGCGCCTCCGTGAACCCGGCCGCCTCCGGCCTCGCCGCCGCCGCGCGGGCCGCCGCCCCGGCCATCCGCGAGATCGTCGTACGCCCGGCCTCTCCCGTCGTCGGTCCCGGCGACTCCGTCCGCATGGTGATCGACGTGGTGGCCAAGGACGTGAAGTACCGGAACGGGGTGAGCGTCAAGGTCGAGCCCGGCAAGCCGCCGCAGGGCGCCGTGAGCGCGACCGACCCCTCCACCGGCGCCGCGCCCGCCCCGGCCGCGCCTGCCCCGGCCGCCCCGGCCCCACGCCCGGCCGTCCCCGCCCCGGGGGCGCCGGCCCAGGCGCCGCCCGCCGTGGCCACCGACGACCGGGGCGTGCCCGTGGTGCCGGTCGGCCACGCCGTACGCCCGCCGGGCCGTCCGCTGATCCCCGTGCGCGACCACCAGCCCGCCCTGGCGGCCTCCGCCCGCGACCACGCCGCCTCCGTCCCGTCCGGCGCGGCCCGCCTGGCCGCGCCGCAGCGCGACCACCGGCGCCGCGCCGACCCCCGCGACTCGGACAAGGGCCGCGGCAGGCGCGGCCAGTCGGTGTCCTGGCAGCCGACGCCGAGCTGGATGAGCTTCAACGGCGACTGGCAGACCTGGCGCTTCCTGCCCGACAAGGGGCTGACCCGGTACTACCCGGCGGGAACCTGGACGATCACCGCCACCGCCGTCGGCGCCGACGGGGCGACCACGACGAAGTACTCCACGTTCCAGCTGCGCCGCGAGACCAAGCTGGACGGCGTGCGCGTGACTCCCGCCCCGGACGGCTCGGCCGTGCGCTTCGCCGGCTCGCTGCGCCGCCTCGGCCCGAAGGGCGTCGCCGACTTCGCCCCGTTCTCCGAGCAGCCGGTGGACATCCTGTGGCGCCCCGACGACGGCAGCACGTGGGAGGAGGTGGCCGAGGTCACCACCAGTGCGAACGGCGCCTTCGCCAAGGATGTGGCGGGCCGCGCCGGCGGCTCGTGGCGCGTGCGCTACGAGGGCACCCCGCGCTACGCCCCGATCCTGTCGAGAATCCACCAACTCGCCGACTAATTCCCGATAAATAGCCCGAAACGGTCATATATCGGGCTATGAAATGAAGAGTCGTTGCATAACCGTGATCAGCGAATCGCAACTTTTCTTTACCCGATCGCGTCATTCGCGATGACGCGCGCCCGTCCGGACGCGCGTTCCACACGGGGAAGGAAGTTCATCCGATGATGCGACGACTCGCCGCCGGCCTGGCGGCGGCCGCTCTGGGCGTCACCATGGTGGGGGCGGCCGCCGCCCCCGCGCTGGCGGACCCGGACGTCGACGGCGGCCACACCGTGCTCCGGTTCGACGCGGGCCCCGAGCCCGTCTGGCAGGGCAGGACGCTCTCGCTGGACGGCCGGCTCTCGGTGGAGTGCGAGGAGGACTACATCAGCGGCTTCGTCTCCGTCCACCACGCCGACTACTGCAAGGAGTCGGAGTCGTGGCACCGGCTCGGCTGGAAGCGGATCGTGATCCTCTTCCAGCCGGACCGCGGCGGGGACTGGGAGCACGTCGAGACGGTCACGACCGGCCGTGACGGCTCCTTCCACACCAGGGTCCCGGCCTACACCTCGGGCACGTGGCGGGCGGTCTTCGAGGGCTCCCGCCACCTCGACCCGGCGGAGGCCACGGACTGGGTCAAGGTCGTCGGCCGCCGCTGACGCGCCGCACCGCCCGGCTCTGGTCCTGGGGCCGGGCGGTCGCCTGCCGGCGGTCAGACGAGCCGGCCGACGTGCGCCAGCGCCTGCTTGAGCAGCACCCCGTGGCCGCCGGTCATCTCCTGCTGCACCATCGGCGAGGCCGCCTCCTCGGGCGTGAACCACACCAGGTCCAGCGCGTCCTGGCGCGGCCGGCAGTCGCCGCGCACCGGCACGATGTAGGCCAGCGACACCGCGTGCTGGCGCGGGTCGTGGTACGGCGTGACGCCCGGGGTGGGGAAGTACTCCGCCACCGTGAACGGCGTGAGCGAGGGCGGCAGGCTCGGCAGGGCGACCGGTCCGAGGTCCTTCTCCAGGTGGCGCAGCAGCGCGTCGCGGACCCGCTCGTGGTAGAGGACCCGCCCGGAGACCAGCGCCCGGCTCACGGTGCCGTCGGGGGCGATGCGCAGCAGCAGGCCCACCCGGGTCACGATGCCCGTGTCGTCCACCCGCACGGGCACGGCGTCGACGTACAGGATCGGCATCCGGCCGCGCAGCGACTCCAGCTCCTCCGGAGCGAGCCAGCCGGGCGTGGTTTCGGTCATTTCGGTCATCTGTAGATCGTACTGGGCTTCCCTCGCCCGGCGGGGGAGGTGGGCGCGCCGTCGAAGAGAATGCCGTCCAGCAGGTCGGCGGCGCGCCGGTCGATCACCAGGGCGCCCGCCGCGGGCGCGGCCGTGCCCGCGCGGGCCCGTGCCAGGAGCGCCTCCCAGCGGCGGCGGTGGTAGGAGAACGTGCGCGCACCCACCACCCGGGCGCGGGCCCGCTGGCCGGCCAGGGCGGCCTCGGGGGAGGCGTCGAGCAGCAGCAGGTGGAAGGCCACGCCACGACGGCGCGCCAGGCGGGCGAACAGGCGCAGGACCACCGGCCCGCAGCCGCGGTTGTGCGCGATCACCGGACCGGCGGCCAGCCCGCGCCGGATCCGCCACAGGTGGGTGGCGAAGACGACCGCGGTGCGCGCCGGCTTGGGCGCCCACCCCAGGGACCCGGCCCAGCGCAACCTCGACTGCATCGAGTCGATCACCGTCGCCCCGCTCGCGGTCACCGGCGCCGTCTCCGAGCCGTCCAGCCCGTACAGGCGGCGCAGCAACGTGCTCTTGCCCGCGCCGGGCAGACCTGTGAGGATCACCAGCGACCCGGCCGGGTAGCGCAGCGCCCCGGTCTCCACCGGGTCCGGTGAGAGGGGCGACACTGTCCGGCTGGTGTGTCCGGTCATCCGGGGGACCTCCGCGTCCGATCCGTCGCGCGGGGGTGCTCCCGCCTGACTGGCGAACGAAGACCCGGGCGCCCGGGTTCCGGAGCGCGCGGATCGCCTTCCAGGACGCGCGCCGGGACCGTTCCTGTTAGCGTTATCGGGAAAGGGGTGAGGCGGATGGCGACGGCTTCGGACGGGGGCGGGCGGCCGCGCAGCAGACCGGCGGTGCTCGGCGACGTCGCCGCGCTCGCCGGCGTCTCGGCGATGACCGTCTCGCGCGTGCTCAACACGCCCGACCGCGTGCGCGCCGAGACCCGGGCGCGGGTGCTGGCGGCCGTGCGTGAGCTCGACTACTGGCCCAACTCCGCGGCCCGGCAGCTCGTCACCGGCCGCTCGGGCGTGCTCGGCGTGGTCAGCATCGACACCACCCTGTACGGCCCGGCCTCCACCCTCTACTGCATCGAGCAGACCGCCCGCCTCAGCGGCTACACGGTGAGCATCGCCAGCCTGAGCGCGCTCAACCGGCGCTCCATCGAGGAGGGCGTCCACCGGCTGCGCTCGCAGTCGGTCGACGGCGTCATCATCGTCGCCCCGCACGAGTCGGCCGCCGACGGCCTGCGCCACCTGCCGCCCGACCTGCCGGTGGTCGCGGTCGACGCGGGCGAGGACGTCCCGGTGCCGGTCGCCATGGTCGACCAGCGGGCCGGCGCCGTCCGCGCCACCCGCCACCTGCTGAGCCTCGGCCACGAGACCGTCTGGCACGTGGGCGGCCCGGCCGACTGGATCGACGCCAGCGGCCGCATCGAGGGCTGGAAGAGCGTCCTGGAGGCCGAGGGCCGGCCGGTGCCCGAGCCGCTGCGCGGCGACTGGAGCCCCCGCTCGGGCCACCAGCTCGGCCGCCGGCTGGCCGCCGACCCGTCGGTGACGGCCGTGTTCGTCGGCAACGACCAGATGGCGCTCGGCGTGCTGCGCGCCATGCGCGAGGCCGGGCGGCGGGTGCCCGAGGACGTGAGCGTGGTGGGCTTCGACGACATCCCCGAGTCGGCGTACTTCTGGCCGCCCCTGACCACCGTGCGGCAGGACTTCCGCGAGGTCGGCCGGCACGCCTTCCACCTGCTCCTCGACCGCATGGCGGGCGAGGAGGGGGAGACGCGCCGGCTGGTCGAGCCCGACCTGGTGGTGCGGGAGAGCACCGGCTCCCCGAAGCGCGCCTGAGCGGCCGCCCCTCGGGGGTCGCCCAGGGCGGGGGTCAGCCCGGGCGGATCACGGCGGGCCGGGGGTCAGCCCAGGTGGATCACGTTCCACGAGACCGGCGGCAGCAGCACCCGCAGCGGGTCGTGCTCCACGTCCGGGTTGGCGCGCGGCGCCACCCGGTCCGGCTGGTCGGCGGTGTTGCGGGCGTAGACGTCCGCGTCCGTGAGCGTCGTGGCGCCCGTGACGCGCACGCCGCCCAGCGCCCGCGCGTCGATCTCCAGCGACAGCGGCCCGTCGGTGGAGCGGTTGACCGCGAACACCGTGACGCCGCCGTCCTCGGCGCGGGTCGCCACCGCGTGCAGCATCGGCACCTCGCCGTACTCGGCCGTCTCGTACGACGGCGACACCGGCTCGACCCGCAGCACCTCGCCCGAGGCGTGCCGCGACGCCTGCGCGAACGGGTGGAACGTGGTCTGCCGCCAGGCCCGCCCGCCCGGCTCGGTCATGATCGGCGCGATCACGTTGACGAGCTGGGCCAGCGACGCGGCCGTCACCCGATCGCTGTTGCGCAGCAGCGTGATGAGCAGCCCGCCGAAGGCCACCGCGTCGGCCAGGTGGTAGTGGTCCTCCAGCAGCGGCGGCGCGACGGGCCAGTCGCGCGGCGGCTCGGCGGCCTGGTGGCGCGACAGGTACCAGATGTTCCACTCGTCGAAGGAGATGTCGATCCGCTTGCGCGACTTCAGCTTGGCGCCGACGTGGTCGGCGGTCGCGACCACGGAGCGGATGAAGTACTCCATGTCGGTCGAGCAGGCCAGGAAGCTGCCGAGGTCGCCGTCCTTCTCCTCGTAGTAGGCGTGGCAGGAGACGAAGTCGACGACGTCGTAGGTGTGCTCCAGCACCTCGGCCTCCCACGCGCCGAAGGTCGGCATCGAGGAGCCGGAGCTGCCGCAGGCGACCAGCTCCAGGTCCGGATCGACCATGCGCATGGCGCGGGCGGTCTCGTTGGCCAGCCGGCCGTACTCGCGGGCGGTCTTGTGCCCCGTCTGCCAGAAGCCGTCCATCTCGTTGCCCAGGCACCACATGCGGATGCCGTGGGGCTCCTTGGCGCCGTTGGCGACCCGCTGGTCGGACAGGGCCGTGCCGGACGGGTGGTTGCAGTACTCCAGGAGGTCCACGGCCTCGGCGATGCCCCGGGTGCCGAGGTTGACCGCCATCATCGGCTCCACACCGGCCTTGCGGCACCAGGCGACGAACTCGTCGACGCCGATCTCGTTGGTCTCGGTGCTGTGCCAGGCGAGGTCGAGCCGGCGCGGCCGCTGCTCGCGCGGGCCGACGCCGTCCTCCCAGCGGTAGCCGGAGACGAAGTTGCCGCCGGGGTAGCGGACCGTGCTCACGCCCAGTTCGCGGGTCAGGTCGAGGACGTCGCGGCGGAAGCCGTCCGCGTCGGCCGACGGGTGCCCGGGCTCGTAGATGCCGGTGTAGACGCAGCGGCCGAGGTGCTCGACGAACGTGCCGAACGTGCGGCGCCGCACGGGGGCCACGCGGAACGCCGGATCGATGGTGAGGTGGGCCTCGCGGGCAGTGGTGCTCACGTGGTCTCGCGCTCCTGTGGTGCAGACGTGACAAGAATGTCCTGATTGTTAGCGTTATCACGTTGAACGTCAAGGTCTGTGCGGTATCAGGCCCAGGGTCGTGACATGCGCATTGTGACCGCTAACACTCAAGGCACCCTGAACCGGGGCGGCGCCTCCCGCATCCGCCCCCGTCACGGACCCCATCCACCGATCTCGCGCGCCCTTCGCGCAGGCGAGATGTTCACGTCACCATCCGCGGCATCCCTGTCCAGAGGAAGAGGCCCATCGTGGACGGACCACCCATCGATCGCCGCAGCCTCCTGGGCGGCGGACTCGCGCTCCTCGGCGCGGGCGCCGCCGGCTGCTCGATCCCCGCCGGACTCGGCTCGACCCGCACCCGCGTACGCTACTGGCACTTCCTCGGCGCCAGCGACGGCATCATCATGAACGGCATGGTCCGCGCGTTCGGCGCGGACAACCCGGGCATCGCCGTGGAGGAGAACGTGCTCGCCTGGGGCGAGCCGTACTACACGAAGATCGCCATGGCCGGGGCCGGCGGCCGCTCGCCCGACCTGGCCACCTTCCACCTGGCCCGCCTGTCCGGCATCGGCGCCGGCCGCATCCTCGACCCGATCGACACCGCGCTGCTCGCCGAGAACGGCCTCAAGGCCGCCGACTTCAGCCCGCCCATCTGGGAGCGGGCGCACGTCGGCGGCGAGCTGTACGCCGTGCCGTTCGACGCCCACCCCATGGTGCAGTACTACAACACCGACCTCTGCGAGCGGGCCGGCCTGCTCGGCCCCGACGGCCGCCTGCTGCCGACCAACGGCCCCGAGGAGCTGCTCGCCGCGCTGCGCAAGGCCAAGGCCGCGCTCGGCGGCAGGCCGCCGCTGGTCTTCGACGCCCTCGGCCTCGGCACGGTCGGCCCCTGGCGGCTCTGGCGGTCGCTCTACCCGCAGAGCGGCGGCACGCTGCTGTCGGAGGACGGCTCCCGCGTCACCCTCGACGACGCCAAGGCGCTCGACGCGCTGCGCCTCATGCCCACCCTCTGCGAGGAGGGGCTGTGCGACCCGCGCACCGACTACGGCGCCTCCGTGGCTGCCTTCACCAACGGCCAGGCGGCGTTCCTGTGGAACGGCGACTGGGAGACCACCGGGCTCAAGCAGCGCGGCACCCCGTTCAGCATGGCCCGCTTCCCCAGCGTCTTCGGCAAGGGCTCGGCCCAGGCCGACTGCCACGCCTTCGTCCTGCCGCACCAGCGCGAGCGCGACCCGGAGGTCGAGCGCGCCACCTACCGCTTCATCGCCCACCTCGTGAAGAACAGCGCCGACTGGGCCGTCGCCGGGCACGTCCCCGCCTACCTGCCCACGCTGGAGCAGCCCGACTACCTCGCGCTGCACCCCCAGTCGGAGTACCGCTCGGTCATCACCGAGGTCGCCCTCGACCCGAGGGCGTGGTTCGCCGGCTCCGCCTCCCGGCTGTGGCTGGAGTTCGGCCAGGCGTTCTCCCCGGTCATCAGCGGCGCCATCACCGCCGAACAGGGACTCGCCCGGGCCAGGCAGGCGCTGAGCCGGCTGATGGCCGCGCCCAACCCTTTCCCCGCAGAGGAGCGATGATGACCACCGTCGCCGTCCCCGCCACCGCCGCCACGCCCGCCGAGCAGGCCCGCCCGCGGCGCGGCTGGACCCAGCACGGGCTGCTGTTCGTCGCCCCCTTCCTCGTGATCTACCTCGCCTTCCTCGTCTGGCCGCTGCTCCAGGGCCTGCGGATGAGCCTGTCGAGCGTCAACATCGCCGGCACCAACGACCGCTTCGTCGGCCTGGCCAACTACGCCGAGGCGTTCGGCGACCCCCGCATGTGGCGCTCGCTGTGGAACACCGTCGAGTTCACCGTGCTCAGCACGATCCCGCTCGTGCTGCTCGGCCTCGGCCTCGCCCTGCTGGTCCACCACCTGCGCTTCGTGCAGTGGCTGTGGCGGCTGTCGTTCTTCGGCCCGTTCCTGCTGCCGTCGGCCGTCGTGTCGCTGCTCTGGCTCCAGATGATCTACCCGCCGGAGTACGGCCTGATCAACGGCGCCCTCGGCACCGACGTGCTCTGGCTGGGCGACCCGTCCACGGCCATGTGGTCGATGGTGCTGACCACCGTGTGGTGGACGGTCGGCTTCAACTTCCTGCTCTACCTCGCCGCGCTCCAGTCGATCCCGCGCCACCTGTACGAGGCCGCCGCGATCGACGGGGCCTCGGCCTGGCACCGGCTGCGCTCCATCACGCTGCCCCTGCTCGGCCGTACCACCGCGCTGGTCGTCGTGCTCCAGCTCCTCGCCTCGCTGAAGGTCTTCGACCAGATCTACCTGATGACCGGCGGCGGCCCCGACGACTCCACCCGGCCGATCATCGAGTACGCCTACGACGCCGGGTTCACCGGCTACCGCATCGGCTACGCCTCGGCCGTCTCCTACATCCTGTTCGCTCTCATCGTCGTCGTCTCCCTGGCGCAGCTGCGGCTGTTCCGCAAGAGCGAGGAGCCGTCATGACCAAGAGGTTCGGCTGGGGCCGGCTCGTGCTGCTGGCCGTCGCCCTCGTGCTCGCCGCCGTCTGGCTCGCGCCCATCGCCTGGGCCGTGGCCACCTCGCTCAAACCCGAGACCGAGACGACCAAGCTGCCGCTGGAGTGGATCGGCAGCCGCGTCACCCTCGACGCCTACAGCCTCGTCCTGGGCACCGGCGGCATCGTGAAGTGGGCGGTCAACTCGCTGGTGACCGCGACGGTCGTGACCGTCATGACGGTCCTGTTCTCCGCCATGGCCGCCTACGGCTTCGCCCGCACCAGCTTCCGGGGCCTGGCCGGGCAGTGACGCCCCGAGGGGTCCCGCCACAGGGCGGGACCCCCTCACGATCGGACTCCCCGCGCGGGCGGGCCCTCGCGGTCAGGCTCCCGCGCGGGCGGCACGCCGGGCGACGACCGCCCGGCCCATGCCCGGGTCGTCGCAGAACGCCCCGTCCACGCCGAGGTCCAGCAGCCGGTCCAGCCAGCCCATGACGTCACCCGTGGCCCGCGGGTACACCGGGCTCGCCGGGTCGCCCAGCCGGTGGTCGGCCGGGAGCTGGGAGTTCTCGTTGCGCACGGTCCAGACGTGCACCTCCAGGCGCCTGCGGTGCGCGTCGGCCACCAGCGTGGTGGGCTCCAGCAGCCTGCCGTCCGGGCCGGTCGGCACCACGCGCCGGGTGTCCACGCCGATGCCGTCCGCGTACGACGCCACCTCGCGCAGCCCCTCCGGCTTCACCATGTCGTCGTAGGTGCGCGGGTCGCCCGCGGCCACCCAGTCGTAGGGCGCGCCGCCCCACGTGACGAGCTGGATGAGCGGCAGCCGGGTCTTCGAGTGCAGCTCACGCAGGTTGGCCGTCTCGAACGACTGGATGAACACCTTCCGCACCTTGTGCGCGTTCAGCACCTCCAGCAGCGGCTCCTCCAGCGACAGGCCGACCGAGTCGAAGTAGGTCGGGTGCTTGGTCTCCGGGTAGACGCCCACGCCGTGCCGCTCGGCCAGCCGCACGACCTCCTCGAACGTCGGGATCTCCGCCAGCCCGTCGAAGGCCGTGTTGCCCGGCCGCAGCTCCGGCACGCGCTCCCTGGCCCGCAGCGTCTTCAGCTCGGCCAGCGTGAAGTCCTCGGTGAACCAGCCGGTCACCGGCCGGCCGTCGATCGTCTTGGTCGTGCGCCGCCCGGCGAACTCCGGCCGCGAGGCCACGTCGGTGGTGCCGGAGATCTCGTTCTCGTGCCGGGCCACCAGCACGTGGTCCTTGGTGGAGACCAGGTCGGGCTCGATGTAGTCGGCGCCCAGGGCGATGGCCGCCTCGTACGACAGGAGCGTGTGCTCGGGCCGGTGGGCGCTGGCGCCACGGTGTCCGATCACGACGGGGGAGTGGCCGCGGCCGGCGGCCGCGGCGGGGTCGGGTTGTGTGAGCACGACGGCGACCGTACCGCCGAGGCCGCCCATGAGGAGGGCCAGCGCGCCCGCGACCCATCTGCGCGTCATCATGCGGCGAACGCTAGAGCGGCCGGGTGGCCTGGCGGTTACGCCCGGATGGTCACGGGGTGGCGGTGGGCGACGGGCTCACTGTGGCGTTCGGGGCGGAGCCGGACGGCGCGGGAGAACCGCCGGGGCTGGGGGCGCCGCTCGGGTTGGCCGGCGCCCCGCTCGGGTTGGCCGGGGCTCCACTCGGGTTGGCCGGGGCTCCGCTCGGGTTGAGCGAGGCGAACACGCCCGTCCTGGCCACGACCGGCACGATGAGCCGCATGTCGTTCGGCCCGGCGGTGAAGCTGAACGTCATCGGCACCGAGCCCGTGTCGGCCACGCCGGTGACGGTGCCGATCGGCCGGTCGGTGCCCACGATGCCCCCGGGCGGCACCTCGACGGGGCCGGCGAGCTGGACCTGTCCGCCCTTGGCGAGCGTGATCCGCTCCAGGCGCACCGGCTGGGCTCGCTCGTTGATGAGGACCGCGTACAGCGGCAGCCCGGCGGCCGGCGTCTCCGACCGGCCCGTGAGTGAGGCGCCGAGGAGGAACGAGTTGCGCACGTACACGCCCTTGGCGCCGGCGTTGGCCCCGTCGTTCTGGGGGGTGAAGATGCGGGAGACGTCCTCGGAGCTGTACGTCAGGCCGGCGCACCCCGCGCTCGCGAGCACCAGCGCGACGGCGCAGACGGCGGCGGGACGGCGCATGGCGGGTCCTTTCTCGACTCCTGTCCGACGCCCCATCCGTTACCCGCTGCGACCAGGCCAAACACCTCACATCACCGCGGGTCAGCCCTTGTAGTTGAAAACCTGGCGGAGCGTGTGGCGCACCTCGACGAGGTCCCGCTGGTCGGCCATGACCTGGTCGATCGGCTTGTACGCCTCCGGGTGCTCGTCCACCAGGGCGGCCGCCCGGTCGGCGTTCCAGGTGCGGCCGCGCATCGCCTCGGCCAGCGAGCCGGCGCTGAGCTGCTTCCTGGCCTTGTTGCGCGACATGCGGCGTCCCGCGCCGTGGGAGCACGAGTGGTACGCGTCGGGGTTGCCGAGCCCGCGCACGATGTACGACCGCGTGCCCATCGACCCCGGGATCACGCCCTCGTCGCCGGTGGCGGCCTTGATGGCGCCCTTGCGGGTGATCCACAGCTCCTTGCCGCCGTGGCTCTCGAGCTGGGTGAAGTTGTGGTGGCAGTTGATCACGCGCACCCGCTCGCCCTTGCCGACGATCCGGAACAGGGCGTCCACCAGCACCTGGTCCATCCGGGCGCGCGAGGCCATGGCGTAGCGCTGCGCCCACAGCATGTCGGCGACGTACGCCTCGAACTCCGGCGTGCCCTGCGTGAAGTAGGCCAGGTCGGGGTCCTCCAGGCTCAGCTCCTGGCGCTCCATCAGGCCCTTGGCGCCGGTGATGTGCTTGGTCGCGAGCTGGTTGCCGATGCCGCGCGAGCCCGAGTGGAGCACCGTCCACACCCGCTCGCGCTCGTCCAGGCACACCTCGACGAAGTGGTTGCCCGAGCCGAGCGTGCCGAACTGGACGGCCACCGTCCGCTCCTGCTTGGCCGTCAGCTCGGTGCGCGGCAGCCCGAGGCCGCCCAGCGCGCGGTCCAGGGACGGGTCGTCGTGACCCTTGCCGACGCCGGCGGGGATGTGCCGCTCGACCAGCGGCATGAGGGCGTCGAGGGTGTCGGGCAGGTCGGCGGCGGTGAGGGTCGTCTCGGTGGCGACCATGCCGCAGCCGATGTCCACGCCCACCGCCGCCGGGATGATCGCGTCCTCGGTCGGGATGACCGAGCCGACCGTGGCGCCGATGCCGACGTGCGCGTCGGGCATGAGCGCGACGTGGCCGGCGACGAACGGAAGGCGCGCGGTGCGGGCGGCCTGCGCGATCGCGGCGTCGTCGATCTCGCTGGCCCACGAGAGCACGTCGGGTGCGGGCTGGTTCGGCATGACAGACATCTCCTTGGCTCGTCCGTGCCCCAGTGTGCCGCGATCATGACCGCGAGCCCCACCGGTTTTCCGCTACGCGGCCCGGACGGCGCCGACCAGCGGCAGGCACGGCTCCAGCCCGTCGACGCGGTAGCCGGACGGCGTGCTCCAGTGCTCGCGGTCGAGCCGCAGCCGCTGCTGCACCGCCAGCTCCCCCCGCCGGCTGTGGCGCGCCAGGCCGTCGTCCCGGTAGCCGAGCCGGCGGGAGCCGCCCAGCGACCGGCGGTTGTCGAGGAACGCCTCCGAGACCGCGCTCTCGGCGCCCAGCCCGTCGAAGGCCAGGTGCAGCACCGCCCGGCGCATCTCGGTGCCGATGCCCTGGCCCTGGTGGCGCAGCCCGAGCCACGAGCCCGTCCGCACCTCGCGCGTGACCGCGAAGTCCGCGGCCTCCAGCTCCTGCACGCCCACGACCCGCCCCTCGAACACCGTCACCAGGGGGCAGCTCCAGGACTCCGGCGTCCAGGCGGCCCAGCGCCCGAGGACGTAGCGCACGGTGCCGCGGGCCCGCTCCTCCGGGGAGGCGTCCGTCCAGGGCTGGAAGAACGGCATCTCCGCCGGGTCGTGGACGCCTTCGGCGGCGCGCTCGGCCAGCTCGTCCAGGTCGGCGAGCGAGGGCGTCCTCAGCTCCAGCCGGGGCGTGCTGATGGACAGGGAGAGGACCGGCCAGTGTCGCATGCCCGGATCATGGCAGGTCGTCACCGGTGCCCGGCAACGGATTTTCCCGGGTCCGGAAAGCGGGGAATCGGTGGCGCCGCGTGGCTGTTGTGGTGGGATGCGGCACGATATGACCATGCGGTTCGGCACGACGGCGGGCCCGGGCCGTAGGCTTGCCGTCCGGAGATCCGGGCAGCCCGTGATCCGACAGCCGGTGATCTGACAGGAGGTGACGCCCATGTTGCGAGACTCGTTCGGACGGGTGGCGACGGATCTGCGGGTGTCCCTCACCGACAAGTGCAACCTGCGCTGCACGTACTGCATGCCGCCCGAGGGGCTCGACTGGCTGCCCAACGCCCAGCTCCTCACCGCCGACGAGATCGTCCGGCTGGTCACGATCGGCGTCGAGCGGCTCGGCGTCACCGAGGTCCGCTACACCGGGGGCGAGCCGCTGCTGCGCCGCGAACTGGTGGACATCGTCGCCCGCACCGCCGCGCTGACCCCGCGCCCGCAGGTGTCCCTGACGACCAACGGCATCGGCCTGGCCCGGCTGGCCCGGCCGCTGGCCGAGGCGGGGCTCGACCGGGTCAACGTCTCGCTCGACACGCTCGACCGCGAGGTGTTCAAGCGGCTGGCGCACCGCGACCGGTTCACCGACGTGATCGAGGGCCTGGCCGCCGCCCACGACGCCGGCCTGCGCCCCGTCAAGATCAACACGGTGCTCATGCGCGACGTCAACGACCACGAGGCCGTGCCGCTGCTGCGCTTCTGCCTCGACCAGGGGTACGAGCTGCGCTTCATCGAGCAGATGCCGCTCGACGCCCAGCACGGCTGGAGCCGCGAGAACATGGTGACCGCCGACGAGATCCTCCAGCTGCTGTCGGGCTCGTTCGACCTGAGCCCCGACGACCTGGAGGAGCGCGGCAGCGCCCCGGCCGAGCGGTTCCTCGTGGACGGCGGACCGGCCCGGGTGGGCGTGATCGGCTCGGTGACCCGGCCGTTCTGCGGCGCGTGCGACCGCGTCCGGCTCACCGCCGACGGCCAGGTGCGCAACTGCCTGTTCGCGACGGAGGAGTCCGACCTCAAGACGCCGATGCGGGACGGCGCCACGGACGATGAGCTGGCCGCGCGCTGGATCGCCGCCGTGGCCCGCAAGCGCGCGGGACACGGCATCGACGACCCGTCGTTCCTGCAGCCGTCGCGCCCGATGTCGGCGATCGGCGGCTGAGACGCGCGGGGCCCGCGCCGGGGCTCAGTTCTCGGTGAGGGCCAGCTTCACGCCGAGCGCCACGAACGCCCCGGCGAAGACGCGGCGCATCCACGTCATCACCGCGGGCCGTGAGACGACCTGGCCGCGGATGGCCGCCGCGAACCACCCGTACCCGCAGAACGCCACGAACGTCACCAGCATGAACACCCCGCTCAGCTCCAGCATGCGGACGAGCGCGGCCGGCTCGTCCGCGCTCACGAACTGCGGCAGGAACGCGAAGAAGAAGATCGACAGCTTCGGGTTGAGCAGGTTGACCAGCACGCCGGAGGCGATGACCCGGCGGGCCGGGCGCGGGGCGGTGTCCGGCTCCACGCTGAGCGCCCCGCGCTCGCGCAGCGTCATGACCGCCATGAACAGCAGGTAGGCCACGCCCAGGTACTTCAGCACCTGGAAGGCGAGCGCGCTCGCGTGCAGGACGGCGGCCAGGCCGGTGATCGCCGCGGCCATGTGCGGCACGATCCCGAGGGTGCAGCCCAGCGCCGCGACCATGCCGGCCCGCCCGCCGCGGGCCAGGCCGGCGGCCATCGTGTAGAGCACGCCGGTGCCGGGCGTCACGACGATGACCAGGGTGGTGAGGAGGAACTCGGTGCTCATCGGCCTATGCCCGCCGGCCGGCGTCCGTCAGGGCCTGGAACAGGCGGGCCGGTTCTTCGGCGATGCGGTTCCAGACGTACAGCCACCACTGGGTGCCGAACACGATGTACTCCCTGACCGGGTGCCCGCGCTCCCGCATCGCCGCGAGCCGGTCGGTGCCGAGCCCCATCAGCATCTCGACCTCGTACGCGCCGGAGTCCGGCCGCATGCGCGGTTGCAGCTCGGTCAGCAGGTCGAGGTCGTGCGTGGCGATCGAGCAGAGGTGGCCGCGCTCCAGGAGGAGGGTCGCGCAGGCGAGGTAGGCGGCCCGCAGCTCGCGGCTGCCGCGGGGGTGGGCGACGGACTCCGGTTCGAGGTAGGAGCCCTTGGTCAGGCGGATGCGTCCGGGCCGCAGCAGCAGGCGGGGCAGGTCCTCGGCCGTCCGGTGCAGGCGGGCCTGGACGGTGACGCCGACGTGGCCGAAACGCTCGCAGAGGCGTTCGTGGGTCCACAGGATCAGGTCGGTGCGATCGGAGCCCTCCATCGAGATCATCATCTCCTGGCCCGCGGCGGCGGTCGCCTCGGCCAGCCGGGTGGCGTTGGCCAGCCCCAGCTCGCGGTCCACCAGCGAGCCGAGGTGGGACAGGTCGAAGGACAACGAGCAGTTCGTCCGGCGGGCCGCGGCCTGTCGTGACAGGTCCAGGAACACCTCGGTCTCGGCCGTGGCCAGGCCGGCGTCCCGGCAGCTCTCACCCATGTAGTCCAGGGAGACGGGTGTGCCCTCCGCGTTGAGGAGGGCGGCACGGGTGAGTGCCTCGTCGAGGGTCCGGCCGCCGACGTACCGTTCGGCGACCCGCCAGGCCAGCTCGCGCAGCACGGGGTCCGCGGCGACCTTGTCCTTGAGGTCCTCGTCGAGGGCCAGGGCCCGCATCGTCTGGGCGGCCTGCTCCATCAGCGTCATCGTCGTCCTTTCGTCGTGGGCGTGGAATCTATCACCAATGAACATTTTTTTAGAAGCCCGTTGACGGTGATGCGAGCGGCCGGCTCGGCCGGCGGGACCGAGGGGATGGTCGTCGTGCGGGAAGGGGGCGGCGGTGCCTACGGTCGCTGCGGTGCGTACGGTGAGGGCATGGATGCTGGGTACGACGCGGTGGTGCTGGCCGGGGGAGAGGCGCGGCGGCTCGGCGGGGCGGACAAGCCGGGACTCGTCGTGGGCGGGCGGACGCTGCTGGAGCGGGTCGCCGGAGCCGTCTCCGGCGCCGGGCGCGTGGTGGTGGTCGGGCCCGCCCGCGACCTTCCCGGCGTGGTCTTCACGCAGGAGGACCCGCCGGGCGGCGGGCCGGTGCCCGCGCTGCGCGCCGGGCTGCGCGAGGTCACGGCGCCGAGGGTCGTCCTGCTGGCCGCCGACCTCCCCTTCCTGACCCCGCCGCACATCTCCGCCCTCCTCGCTGCCGCAGACGCCCCTGACGCGCCCGCTCCGGCCGCGCGGCGCGACGCCGATCCCCACGCCGCCCCCCGGGCGCTCCCAGAAGGGTCTGTGGCCGCGCGACGGGTCCACCCCGCACAAGGGTCCACCCCCACCGCGTCAGGCGATCACGGGGCGGCTCCGGAGCGCGGTGAAGGCGTCCTGGGGCGTCGCGCCGGGGTGGTGGCGGTCGACGGTGACGGACGCGAGCAGTGGCTGCTGGGCGTCTGGGACACCGGGGCGCTGCGCGAGGCGCTCGGACGGTACGGCGGGCGGTCCCTGCGCGGCGTGCTGGCCCCCCTCGTCGCCGCGCGCGTCAGGTTGCCCGGACGGGCCTGGTTCGACTGCGACACAATGGACGACCTGTACCAAGCCCGCCTCGGTGACACGACCCGTGTCCCCTTCCCGACGACAGGAGGAGGCGCGCCGCCCGGCCCGTGACGGCACCGAAGCGTCCCGACGCGCCGTCAGGAACGGAAGGCCGCGCCGCACACCCATGAACGTGCTGAACGAGTGGACCGCGCTGGCCTGCAAGGAGCTCGGCGTCGACCCGGCTCGCGTCGACCGCGACCTGATCCTGGAGCTCACCAAGGAGGTGGCGCACGGCGTGGCCCGCCCGGCGGCGCCGCTGACCGCCTACCTGCTCGGGCTCGCGCAGGGCGCCGGCACCGCGCCCGAGGACGCCGTCGCGCGCCTCACCGTCCTCGCCCGCAACTGGGGGCAGGCCACGGCGCAGACGCTGACGGGCGACTGAGACTCCAGCGAACTCTTCTTGTCAAGCGCTGCGCGAACCTGAAAGTTTCCTGGCAATTCCGCACGCTTCGAAGCGAAAACGGTTTCGGGAAAGGGGCCCTATCACACGATCGAGGGCGTCGCCGGATTGATCATCTACGGCGAGGATTCCCCCGGAAAAGGGCGACGCCGGGTGGTTACGGGGGCAAACCACCCGGCGTCGCTTCATCGGCGTTCCGACGGGGGCCCGGAACGCCGGCACCAGCACTCCGACGGGGGACCGGAGTGCTTGGCTAAAGCGTACACCTACAACCCATGGGATGCGTCAAGACTTAGTCACGACCCGATCTCGCGTCGGTGCCTTGGTATCTCGCTTTGGTTAGCTTCCGGTGTCTGAAAGGTGGGAGGAGGGACATCCATCCCCCTCTCATTGGCCCCGATTACGGCTATGTATGGCAAAAAGACTGCGCCCGCGATGAACAGCAGCCGGTACGGCCACGGCACGGGCACCACCACGGCCAGGATCAGGCAGATCGTGCGGATACCCATCTTGATCAGGTAGCTCACCTCGCGGCGCTGGATGTCCGCGCTCAACGAGGGTCTGGCGTCCGTCACCTGATGGACGTCGGGCTTCTTACGCCAGCGCTTCATATCTCCCACCGTAGACCTCGGAGGAGCGCCGGGCGACGGCCGCCCGGCCCTGGACGGCCGGTCATGCGATCATGGCTTTCGAGTAAGGAGGATGTGGAGAGGATGTGGAGATGACGGATCGAACGTACCGGGTGACCGAGATAGTCGGGACCTCGGCCGAGAGCGTTGACCAGGCCATCCGCAACGGCATCCGGCGCGCCTCGCAGACGCTGCGGCACCTCGACTGGTTCGAGGTGACGGAGGTGCGGGGGCACATCGAAGGGGGAGAGGTCGCCCACTACCAGGTGGGCATGAAGGTGGGCTTCCGCCTGGAAGACGCCTGACGCCCGTCAACCGACGCCCGTCGCCAAAGGCCCGTCGCCCGTCGCCCGTCGTCCGCCCGTCGCCCGCCGGCGAGAGGCGGGCGCGGGCCGGGACCGCCGGTGGCCGGTGCGGGACCCGCCCGGCCGTCCGGCGGCACGGTGGAAGTCAGCCGGCGAGCGTCAGCTCGCCTGGCTCACCGTCGACATGTTGAAGTCGGGCACCCGCACGGCCGGCATGACCGCCCGGGTCCAGTAGTCGTTCCACTCCCGGGGCAGCGTCTGCACGCTCGCGCCCACCTCCGACAGGCGGCCCAGCAGGTCGACCGGGCTCTCGTTGAACCGGAAGTTGTTGACCTCGCCCACGACCTCGCCGTCCTCGACGAGGTAGACGCCGTCCCGGGTCAGCCCCGTCACCAGCAGCGTCTGCGGATCGACCTCGCGGATGTACCACAGGCAGGTCAGCAGCAGCCCGCGCCCCGTCGAGGCGATCATGTCGTCCAGGGACGCGCCGCCCTCGCCGCAGGTCATGAGCAGGTTGTCGATGGCCGGGGTCACCGGCATACCGCTGAGCCCGGCGGAGTGGCGGGTCTGCTGCAGCGCCTCCAGCCGCCCGTCCCTCACCCACGCGGTCGGCTCCAGCGGCAGGCCGTTGTCGAACACCGACGAGTCGCGGCTGGACGCGTGCGCCACGACGAACGGCGCGCACTCCAGCCCCGGCGCCGACGGGTCGCCGGCCAGCGTGACCGGCAGCTCCGCCAGCCGCTCGCCGACCCGGGTGCCGCCGCCCGGCTTGGAGAACACCGAGCGTCCGTCGAGCGCGTCCCTGACGCCCGTCGACCAGTACAGGTAGATCATCAGGTCGGACACCGCGCTCGGCGGCAGGATCGTCTCGTAGCGGCCGGCCGGCAGGTCGATCCGGTTCTTGGCCCATTCGAGCCGCCGGGCCAGCGACGAGTCCAGGCCCGTCACGTCCACGTCGGAGAAGTCGCGCGTGGCCACGCCGGTCCACGCCGACCGCTTCAGATCGGCCGACTTGGCGTTGAGCTCCAGCCGCCCGGACGGCTGGTCGTGGCGCAGCCGCAGGCCGGCCGACGTACCGAGGAACGTCGTCGTGCGGGTGTGCTCGGCGAAGCCGTACAGCTTCCTCCCGCCCGACTCGGCGGCGGCGAACGCCTCGCCCAGCGCGGGCGCGAAGCCCTCGAAGACGCCGATGTCCGTCGGCGTCACCGGATCGGCCCAGGACGGGCTGGCCGGCACGCCCTCGACGAGCGGCCGGGCGTCCTCGGCCGGCTGCGCCTCGCGCGCCGCCCGGTCGGCCGCCTCCACCACGTCGGCGAGCTGGTCGGGCCGTACGGCGGCGCGCGACACGACGCCGACGCCCTCGCCCACGATCGAGATGACGGTCAGCCGCGAGGAACGGGCGACGCCGTTGGTGGTGAGGGTGTTGCCGGCGAAACGCAGGTTGGCGGTGGAGCCCTCGTCGGCGAGCACCACGCAGCCGTCGCCCCGCGACAGCTGCAGCGCCCGCTCCACCATCTCCTGCGGCGAACCGCCGGTGATGCGCTCGCTCACTTCTTCCCACCCTCCTGGACGGTGTTGAGGATCCGGACGCCCCGGAACAGCGCCGAGGGGCACCCGTGGCTGACCGGGGCGACCTGCCCCGGCTGGCCCTTGCCGCAGTTGAAGGCGCCGCCGAGCACGTACGTCTGGGGCCCGCCGACCGCCTCCATCGACCGCCAGAAGTCGGTCGTGGTCGCCTGGTAGGCGAAGTCGCGCACCTGGCCGGCCAGCCGGCCGTCGCTGATCAGGTACGCCCGCTGCCCGGTGAACTGGAAGTTGTAGCGCTGCATGTCGATGGACCAGCTCTTGTCGCCCACGATGTACAGGCCGCGCCGCACGCCCGCGATCAGCTCCTCGGTGGAGGGGCCGCCGGGCGCCGGGGCGAGCGAGACGTTGGCCATGCGCTGGATCGGCATGTGGCCGGGCGAGTCGGCGAACGCGCAGCCGTTGGAGCGGCCGAAGCCCTTCATCAGCGCCATGCGCCGGTCGAGCTGGTAGCCCACCAGGACGCCGTCGCGCACGATGTCGAACGACTGCCCCTCGACGCCCTCGTCGTCGTAGCCGATCGTGGCCAGGCCGTGCTCCACCGTGCGGTCACCCGTCACGTTCATGATCGGCGATCCGTACGTCAGCTCGCCGAGCTTGTCGAACGTCGCGAAGCTGGTGCCCGCGTAGGCCGCCTCGTAGCCGAGCGCCCGGTCCAGCTCCGTGGCGTGGCCGATCGACTCGTGGATGGTCAGCCACAGGTTGGACGGGTCGATCACCAGGTCGTACTCGCCCGGCTCGACCGAGGGCGCGGCCAGCTTCTCGGCCAGCAGCTCGGGGATGCGGGCCAGCTCGGCCGCCCAGTCCCAGCCGGTGCCGGTCATGTACTCGTAGCCGCGGCCGGCGGGCGGGGCGATCGTCGACATGTCGTCGAAGCCGCCGTCGGAGGCCTTCATCGCGTTGAGGTGCGGATGGACGCGCACCCGCTGCTGCGTGGTGACCGTGCCGGCCGTGTCGGCGTAGAACTTCTGCTCCTTGACCTGGTACAGCCGGGCCGAGACGTGGTCGGCGCCCTTCAGCAGCCCCGCCGACCACTCGGCCAGCAGCGCGACCTTGTCGGCCGACGGCACCGTGAACGGGTCGATCTCGTAGGAGGAGACCCAGGTGACGTCGCGGTGCGCGGGCTCGGGGGCCAGCTCGATCGGCTCGCGGTTGATCGGCGCGCTCACCTCGGCCACGCGCACCGCCTGCTCGGCCACCGCCGCGGCCGCCTCCGGGGTGAGGAGGATGCCGGAGGCGAAGCCCCACGTGCCGCCCTTGACGACGCGCACGGCGTAGCCCAGGTCGTCGGCGTCCATCGCGCCCTCGAGCCTGGTGTCGTAGAGGCTCAGCGTCTCGGCCCTGACGCGTTCGAGCCGGAAGTCGGCGTGCTCGGCACCCAGGTCACGGGCGCGTTGCAGGGCGGCGTCCGCGAGCTGCCGTAGCGGCAGCTCCAGGAATTCGGGGTCCATCTGGCGCATGTCCACGATCCTAACCCTGTGATCTTGTCTGGCCCGGACAAGCGGATACCAGCCGGTAGGGGATAGCGTCAGGTCTCATGGCACGCTCTGTACTCGTCACCGGGGGCAATCGCGGCATCGGCCTTGCGATCGCCCGTGAACTAGCCGCGGCCGGCGACGCCGTCGCGGTCACCTACCGTTCGGGAGAGCCCCCGGAGGGGCTGTTCGGCGTCCGGTGCGACGTGACCAGCATGGACGACGTCGAGGCCGCCTTCGAGAAGGTGGAGGCCGAGCAGGGCCCGGTCGAGGTGCTGGTGGCCAACGCCGGCATCACCAAGGACACCCTGCTGGCGATGATGAAGGAGGACACCTTCACCGACGTCATCGACGCCAACCTCACCGGCGCCTACCGGGTCGCCAAGCGGGCCATCCGGCCGATGATGAAGCTCAAGCGCGGGCGCGTCATCCTCGTCTCCTCGGTCGTCGCCCTGCTCGGCTCCGCCGGCCAGACCAACTACGCCGCCTCCAAGGCCGGCCTCATCGGGTTCGGCCGGTCCATGGCCCGCGAGTACGGCTCGCGCGGCATCACGGTCAACGTGGTCGCGCCCGGCTTCGTCCAGACCGACATGACCGCCGGCCTCGACGAGGAGGCCATCATCAAGAACATCCCGCTGGGGCGGCAGGCGTCGCCGGGCGAGGTGGCGCGCGTCGTCCGCTTCCTGGCCAGTGACGACGCCTCCTACATCACCGGGGCCGTGATCCCGGTCGACGGCGGACTCGGAATGGGGCACTGACGTGGGCATTCTCGAAGGCAAGCGGATCCTCGTGACGGGCGTGCTGACCGACGCCTCCATCGCGTTCTCGGTCGCCAAGCTCGCCCAGGAGGAGGGCGCCAGCGTGGTGCTCACCGGCTTCGGCCGGCTCAGCCTGGTCGAGCGCATCGCCAGGCGGCTGCCGGAGCCCGCCCCGGTGCTGGAGCTCGACGTGCAGAACACCGAGCACCTCGACACGCTGGCGGCCCGGGTCGGCGAGCACGTCGACGGCCTCGACGGGGTGGTCCACTCCATCGGCTTCGCCCCGCAGACCGCGCTCGGCGGCAACTTCCTCAACACCACGTGGGAGGACGTCTCGACCGCCCTGCACGTGTCCACGTACTCCTTCAAGTCGCTCGCGGTCGCCTGCCTGCCGCTGATGAAGGAGGGCGGCGCGGTCGTGGGCCTCGACTTCGACGCCACCAAGGCGTGGCCGGTCTACGACTGGATGGGCGTGGCCAAGGCCGGCCTGGAGTCCGCCTCCCGCTACCTCGCCCGCGACCTGGGCAAGCAGGGCATCCGGGTCAACCTCGTCGCGGCCGGTCCGCTGCGCACGATGGCGGCCAAGTCGATCCCCGGCTTCAAGGAGTTCGAGGACAGCTGGCCGGAGAAGGCGCCGCTCGGCTGGGACCTGTCCGACACGGTGCCGGCCGCCAAGGCGTGCGTCGCGCTGATGTCCGACTGGTTCCCGGCGACGACGGGCGAGATCGTCCACGTCGACGGCGGGGTCCACGCGATCGGCGCCTGACGCCTCGCCATCCCGCTCCACGCCCGGCCCGCTGACCGCAGCGCGGCCGGGCTCGGCGTTTCCAGGGCCCGGCTTGCGCGGGAGACGGCTCAGACCAGACGGTTCAGGCGAGGCGGTGGCGGCCGTTGGCGGCCGTCGAGGGCTCGAACGGGATCGAGTCGCCCTGCTCCGACCGGTGCCGCCGCTGCTGCACCACCCGCGTCGCCGCCACCGCCGACAGCAGCAGCAGGACCGTCAACGCCGTCCCCAGCACGTCGGAGGCGGGGGCGCTCGGCCGTACGAGCTGCTGGTCGTGCAGCGGCGCCGTCAGGTCGCGCACGAGGGGGTGCGGCCAGAGCAGGTCGATGCGCGGCTCCTCCGGGTCGGCCTCCGGCTCCTCTCCGATCCGCTCCTCCTTGGTGTCCAGGAGGTACGGCTGGCTGTCCGGCTGCGTGGCGGGGCGGGTCGGCACGGCCGTGGGCGCGGTCGTGGGGCGCGTGTCGTCGTCCTTGCGCTGCCGGGCCGCGTCGGAGCGGGTGGGCTGACCGGGCTGGGCCGTGCGCCGCTGCGCGGGCGACAGGGCGGTGGCGCTCGGGCCGGGCGTCGCGCCGTCGTCGCGGACGCTCTGGTCGTCGCAGGCCAGCACCGGCAGGCACACGTCGCCCAGCGTCCTGGGCAGCAGGGTGCCGGCGGTGGTCGGCGCGGGGCCCGGCTCGCTCTTCCTGCCCAGGTCGGCCCTGGTCGTGGGCACGACCTCGCCCACGGTGCCGAGCACCTTGCCCGTGGTGTCGTCCACCTTGTCGGTCAGGCCCTTGGCCTTGCCGCCGGTCACGTTGCCGACGGTGTCGGTGACCTTGCCGACCGTGTCGCAGACCGTGCCCGTCACGCCGCCGAGTAAGCCGCCCCCCTTGGGACAGTCGTCCGCCTCGGCCGGCCCGGCGACGGGCACGACGAGGGCCACGGTGACCGCGCTCGCCGCCAGTGCCGTCGCCAGGACGCCGGCCGACCTCGCGGTCCTGCTCCCCATCGGTTCGTCCCCTCCCGCATCGCCTTGGATGAAATCTTTACGGACATCGCCGCCGAGACGCAGGTGTTTACCGCCAAAGTTGCGATTCGGTATCGAGTAGTGATACGCGAGCCCGAATCCGGTTCTCCTGGGCGGTTCCGCGCCCGCGCCGGCCCGGGATCTCGTGCTCCCCGGCGGCGCGTCACGGGCGCGTCAGTCCGGGGAGGACACGTCGTCCAGGGCCTCGCGGATCTCCCGGGGCAGCACGACCTCCTCGGCGGCCAGGATGCCCGCGAGCTGCGCCCGCGTGCGGGCCCCCACGATGGCCGAGGCCACCCCCGGCTGGTCGCGCACCCACGACAGCGCCACCGCCAGCGGCGAGACGCCGAGCCCGTCGGCGGCCGTCATCACCGACTCCACCACCGACCGGCTGCGATCGTCGAGGTAGGGCCGGACGAAGTCGGCGAAGTGCGGCGTGGCGGCCCGCGAGTCGGCCGGGATGCCGGTGCGGTACTTGCCGGTCAGCACCCCCCGCCCCAGCGGCGACCAGGCCAGCACCCCGGCCCCCACGTGCTCGGCGGCCGGCAGCAGCTCCCGCTCGGGCTCACGCGCCAGCAGGGAGTACTCGGCCTGGGCCGAGATGATCGGCACGCGGCCGGGCACGCAGCGCTGGGCGACGGCCGCGGCGGCGAGCTGCCAGCCGGCGTAGTCGCACACGCCCGCGTAGAGGGCCCGGCCGGAGGAGACGATCGCGTCGAGCGCGGCCAGGGTCTCCTCCAGCGGCACCTCGTCGTCGTAGGTGTGCAGCTGCCACAGGTCGACGTGGTCGACGCCGAGGCGGGCCAGCGACTCGTCCACGGCGGCCACCAGATGGCGGCGGGAGGCGTCGCGGGGGCGGCGGCCGAGCGGCGTCACCACGGCCTTGGTCGAGATCACCAGCTCGGAGCGGGGCACCTGGTCGCGCAGCAGCCGGCCGAGCAGGCGCTCGGCGTCGCCGCCGGTGTAGACGTCGGCCGTGTCGACGAGCGTGCCCCCCGCGTCCACGAAGGTGCGAAGCTGCGCCGAGGCCTCGTCGGCGTCGGTGTCACGCCCCCAGGTCATCGTGCCGAGCCCCAGCCGGGACACCGACAGGCCGCTTCGGCCGACATAGCGCTGCTGCATGGTCCCGAAAGGGTACCGTCCGGGCCGCGGAAAAGCCGTGATCCACGCCTGCGACACTTGGGTCGTGACCACGCTGCTACTGGCCCGCCACGGCCTCACCGCCCTCACGGGGCCCGTCCTGGCCGGCCGTACACCGGGAGTGCATCTGAGCGAGGAGGGACGGCGGCAGGCCGGCGCGCTGGCCGCGCGCATCGCCGGCGTGCGGCTGGACGCGATCGTCTCCAGCCCGCTGGAGCGGTGCGTGGAGACTGCGGCGGCCGTCGCCGAGGGGCGGGGTACGGCGGTGAAGACCGACGAGCGGTTCGTGGAGTGCGGCTACGGCGACTGGACCGGCCGCCCGCTGGAGGAGCTGGCCAAGGAGCCGCTGTGGCGGGTCGTGCAGGCCCATCCGAGCGCCGCGGTCTTCCCCGGCGGCGAGCCGCTGGCGGACGTGCAGCACCGGGCGGTGGCGGCGGTCCGCGAGTGGAACGCCCGCGTGGGGGAGAAGGGTGTCTACCTCGTGTGCAGCCACGGCGACGTGATCAAGGCGATCGTGGCCGACGCGCTGGGCCTGCATCTTGACCAGTTTCAGCGGATAACGGCGGATCCTGCGGCGCTCACAGTGATTCGCTATGCCCCCTTGCGTCCCTTTCTCCTCAGGCTTAACGATATGGGGGAATTGCGGCTCCCCGAGGATTCGGAGGAGAAAGACGGGGGAGAAAACATCACCGGGAGCGATGCCGCCGTCGGCGGCGGACCCGGGACCACGTAAGGTCAGGCTATGCCGGTCTTCGACTACGACCCACCAGAGAGGTTCGTGGCCGGTGCCCTGGGGCAACCGGGCGCCCGAGCCTTCTTTCTGCAGGCCAGAGCCGAGGGCAGACTGACCACGGTCGCGCTGGAGAAGCTGCAGGTCGCCGCGCTCGCGGGCAGGCTCGACGAGCTGCTCGACGAAGTGCTGCGGCGCAGCGGGGGCACCGCCCACGTGCCGGCCCTGGCGCCCGCCGAGCTCTCCGACGACGCCCCCCTCGACGTCCCGCTGGCCGAGGACTTCCGGGTGGGCACCATGGCGCTCGCGTGGGACCCCGAGACCTCGCAGGTGGTGATCGAGGCTCAGGAGATGGTCGACGAGGAGGACCTCGACGCGCCCGAGCCCGCCGTCCTGCGGGTCCGCATCAGCGCCGGGGCCGCGCGGGCCTTCACCGCGCGGGCCCTGCGCCTCGTCGCCGCGGGCAGGCCACCCTGCCCCCTGTGCGGCCAGCCCCTCGACGCCGAGGGGCACATCTGCGTCCGGCTCAACGGCTACCGCGGGGGTGAGGCGGCTTCATGAGCGCCCCGGAGAGCGAGCCCGCCGTCAGGCACTCGCACACGCCGGTCATGGACGACGAGAGGGCGCTGAAGCTCCTCCGCGACGGGCGTCTGGACGTGGTGGGCCGCCTGGTCGAGGCGACCAACCTGACGCTCTACTGCTCCGTCACGCTCGCCGGGCGCACCGTCGCCTGCGTCTACAAGCCCGTACGCGGGGAGCGCCCGCTGTGGGACTTCCCCGACGGCACCCTGGCGGCCCGCGAGGTGGCGGCCTTCGAGGTGTCCCAGGCGACCGGCTGGCAGATCGTGCCCCCCACCGTCTACCGCGACGGCCCGTTCGGCCCCGGCATGTGCCAGCTGTGGATCGACACCGAGCGCGAGATCGACCTCATGCGGCTGGTGCGCAGCCGCAACCCGGTGGTGCGCCGCATGGCGGTCTTCGACGCGGTGGTCAACAACGCCGACCGCAAGGGCGGCCACCTGCTGCCGCTGCCCACCGGCCACGTGTACGGCGTCGACCACGGCGTCTGCTTCGCCGCCGAGGACAAACTGCGCACCGTGCTGTGGCAGTGGCGCGGCAAGCCGCTGGCCCGCGAGGCCGTCGCCGTGCTCGCCAAGCTGGAGCGCGAGCTGGAGTCGGGCGCGCTCGGGCGCAGGCTGCGCGAGCTGCTGACCCAGGCGGAGGTGGAGGCGACCTGGCAGCGGGTCAGGCGGCTGCTCGACACCGGCGTCCACCCGTCGCCGTCGGAGGACTGGCCCGCCATCCCCTGGCCGCCGATCTGAGGGCGTTGATTACGCTTTGCTCCATGTGCACCGTGATCGTGAAGACAGGGTGGCCCCTCACGCTCCTGTTCGTGCGCGACGAGTACGCCGACCGGCCCTGGGAGGGGCCGGGGGAGCACTGGCCCGAGCGCTACCCCGGCGTGATCGGCGGCCGTGACCTCAAGGCGGGCGGCACCTGGCTGGCGGTCCACCCGGCCGCCCGCCGCGCCGCCGCCCTGCTCAACGGGTGCGGCTGCACGGCCCCCGAGGCCACCCGGGTCTCCCGCGGCGACCTGGCCCTGCGCGCCGCCGCCACCGCGACCCTGCCGGGCGACCCGCCCCGCCCGGACGCCGACGCGGAGGCGAGCCTGTCGGAGGCGGACCTCACCGTGTACGACCCCTTCTACCTGCTGCTCGCCGAGCCGCCGGGCGCGCGGCTGGCCGGCTGGGACGGCCGGCGGCTGACCGTCACCCCCGTGCCCGACGGCATCAACATGATCGTCAACGCGGCCGGACTCGACCCCGCCCACCCCCGCGTCGTGGCCAACCTGCCCCGCTTCCGCGCCGGCGACTGGCGGGTCCCCGGCGAGGAGGCGCCCTCCGCCGACCCCGAGTCGCTGCTCGTCCGCCACGAGACGCCCGACGGCAAGGTCCTCACGTCGCTGTCGGCGATGCGGGTCACGCTGGCCCGCGACGAGGTGACGTACGACTTCACCGACCTGACCGCCGAGCGGGACAGATAGGCTCAAACCCATGAGATCGTGGTCCGCCCCGAACATCCCCGAACTGCCCGGTCAGAGCGTCCCTCTGCGGCTCCACGACACGGCGACCGGGCAGGTACGCCCGACCGAGCCGGGTCCCACGGCCCGCATGTACGTGTGCGGCATCACCCCGTACGACGCCACCCACCTCGGGCACGCCAACACCTACCACGCCTTCGACCTGGTCGGCCGGGTGTGGCGCGACGGCGGCCATGACGTCCACTACACGCAGAACACCACCGACGTGGACGACCCGCTCCTGGAGCGCGCGGAGCAGACCGGCGTCCCCTGGCAGGAGCTGGCCGAGCGGGAGATCGAGCTGTTCCGCACGGACATGGAGGCCCTGCGCATCGTGCCGCCCCGCGAGTACGTCGGCGTCACCGAGGTCGTCGGCCGCGTCGCCGGGCTGATCGAGGCCCTGTCGGCCAAGGGCGTCACCTACGAGCTGGACGGCGACGTCTACTTCAGCTCGGCCGACGCCCCGAAGTTCGGCCAGGTGTCCGGCTACGGCGAGCAGGAGATGCTGGAGCTGTTCGCCGAGCGGGGCGGTGACCCCGAGCGGCCGGGCAAGCGCCACCCGCTCGACTGGCTGCTGTGGCGGGCCGAGCGGCCGGGAGAGCCGGCCTGGGACTCGCCGCTGGGCCGGGGCCGCCCCGGCTGGCACATCGAGTGCACGGCCATCGCGCTCGACCACCTGGGCGCCGGCTACGACGTGGCGGGCGGCGGCTCCGACCTGATCTTCCCGCACCACGAGTGCGGCGCCTCCGAGGGGCACGCGGCGACCGGGGAGTGGCCGTTCGCCAAGTTCTACACCCACGCCGGCATGGTCGCCCTCGACGGCGAGAAGATGTCGAAGTCCAAGGGCAACCTCGTGTTCGTCTCGCGGCTGCGCCAGGAGCGCGACCCGATGGCGATCCGGCTGGTCCTGCTGGCCCACCACTACCGCTCCGACTGGGAGTACACCCCGGAGCTGATGGCCGAGGCCGAGCGGCGGCTGGCCCGCTGGCGCGAGGCGGTGGCGCTGCCGTCGGGACCGCCCGCCGACGGCGTGCTGGCACGGGTGCGCGAGCGCCTCGCCGACGACCTCGACGCGCCGGGCGCGCTGGCCGCGGTCGACGCCTGGGCCGATGAGGCGCTGAGCGGCCGGGGCGCCGACGCGGGCGCGCCGGGCCTGGTCCGCGACCTGGCCGACGCGCTCCTCGGCGTCGCCCTCTGACCGAGGCCCTCTGACGGACGCCCTCTGACGGACGCCCCGCGCCTCCCCCTGACCGGGCTTGCCGGCCCCTACGTCAGGAGGCGGCGCGCCGGGACGATCTCGGCCGACATGTTGCGCTCCATCATGCGCAGCGCGGCCCGGCCGAGATCCCCGTGGACCGGCGCCACGCAGTCCGGCGGCACCACCACCTGGAACTCCCGCACGTACGCGTCCAGCGCGCTGTACAGCACGCACTGCTCGGTCACCTGCCCGGTCAGGATCACGGTGTCGATGCCCCGCTGCCGCAGCAGGTGGTCCAGGGCCGTGCCGTAGAAGGCGCTGTGGCGCGCCTTGGTGAGGAACGCCGCGGTGCGCGGCGGCACGACCGGCCGCACCAGGTCGGGCCGGCGTCCCTTCAGCGCCCGCGCCACCAGGTCCTCACGGGTGGCGGAGAAGTCGCCGTAGTTGTCGTTGACGTAGACCAGCTCCACGTCGTCGCGCCGGTGCGCCCGGCCGGCCAGCTCGGCCAGCCTGGGCACGATCGGCTCCACTCCCTGCACGAGCCGGTCTGCGTCCTCGTGGTCGTACGGGTTCAGCATGTCCAGCACGACCATCGCGATTGCCGGCATCCTTGAAACCACCACCCCCCGACGGCCGGCTCAGGCGCCCAGCCGTTGCAGTCTGCCGTGGTCCGCCAGCTCGGAGGCGAACCAGTCGATGGTCCGGCGCAGGCCCTCCTCGGCGGGCACGGCGGCCCGCCAGCCGAGCCGCTCGGCGGCCAGCGTCGTGTCCGGCCGGCGCACCATCGGGTCGTCGGCCGGCCGTTCGATGAACTCGACGGGCGACGACGAGCCCGCCAGCTTCTTGATCAGCGTGGCCAGTTCCAGCATGGTGAGCTCGTCCGGGTTGCCGATGTTCACCGGGCCGGCGAAGTCGCTCGCCGCCATGGCCAGGATGCCCGTGACCGTGTCGTCCACGTAGCAGATGGACCGGGTCTGCGCGCCGTCGCCGGTGATCGTGATCGGCTCGCCCAGCAGCGCCTGCCGGATGAAGGTCGGGATCGCCCGGCCGTCGAAGGGCCGCATGCGCGGGCCGTAGGTGTTGAAGATCCGCACGATGCCGGTGTCGGTGTCGCGCGAGTGCCGGTAGGCGGTGGTCAGCGACTCGGCGAAGCGCTTGGCCTCGTCGTACACGCTGCGCGGCCCCACCGGATTGACGTTGCCCCAGTACGTCTCCTTCTGCGGGTGCTCCAGCGGGTCGCCGTACACCTCGCTGGTGGAGGCGAGGACGAACCGGGCGCCCTTCTCCCGGGCGAGCCCGAGCGCGTGCAGGGTGCCGACGCTGCCCACCCGCAGCGTCTCGATGGGGTAGCGCAGGTAGTCGGCGGGGGAGGCGGCCGAGGCGAAGTGCAGGACGAGGTCCAGCCGGTCGGGCACGTGGACGTACCCGGTCAGGTCGCACTCGATGATGCGGAACTGCGGCCGGTCGATCAGATGCTCGACGTTGCGCGGGCCTCCGGTGAGGAAACTGTCCATGCAGATGACCTCGGCCCCTTGGTCGAGCAGGCGTTCACACAGGTGCGAGCCGAGGAACCCGGCACCGCCGGTAACCAGCGCCCTCATGAGGTGACCTCCATCACGGCGTCCAGGACTTCGGAGACATCGATCTGCAGCAGGCCGGGGTCCACCCGGCCGCCGTGGGGGTCGCCGGTCCGCCCCGCCCACAGCGCGACGTGCCGCCAGCCGGGCGGCGGCCCCCACAGCGCGGGCGGCACCGGACCGAACAGCACCACCGACGGCACGCAGAAGGCGGTCGCCAGGTGGCCGACGCCCGTGTCGCCGCAGACCACGAGCCGGGCCCGGCCCACCACGTCGATCAGCCCCGCCAGGTCCGTACGGCCGGCCAGCACCCGCCCGGCGGGCAGCCCGGCCAGCTCCGCGACCCGCGCGGCGATCGGCGCCTCGGCGGCGTCGCCGGTGACCACCACCTCGCCCACGCCTCGCTCCAGGGCCGCGGCCACCCGCGCGAACCGCTCCGGCGGCCAGCGCCGGGCCGGGGAGGCGGCGCCCGGATGGACGACCACGGGCCCGGTCCGGTCGGACACGCCCAGCGTCAGGTCCGACGGGTCGGCCTTGACCCCGTACCACTCCAGCATGTCGCACCAGCGCCGCACCTCGTGCACGCCGTCGCGCCAGGGCGGGCCGACCGTGTGGCTGAGCAGCCGCCCCGGCTCGGTGCGGCGCAGCGCCTCGATGCTCTGCGGGCCCTTGCCGTGCAGGTTGACCGCCACGTCGGGCCGCTCGAACGGCACCGGGCCGGGGCCGCGCACGTCGATCAGCTCGTCCACCGCCCCGGTCAGCGGCATGAGCGGCTCCAGCGGCGCCGGCGCGGCCACCGTGATCCGGTGGACCGGGAACTCCTGCCGCAGCGCGCGCAGCGCGGGCACGGCCGTGAGCAGGTCGCCCAGGCCGAGCCCGCGCAGCGCGAGAAGCTCTAGGGCCATGACGTCTCCGTGGAGGGGCACACCACCAGTTCCCTGACCTCGCACCCGGCGGGCTGACCGAGCGCGAACACGACGGTGCGGGCCACGTCGGCCGGGTCGTTGAGACCGGCGTCGGGCCCGGGCTTGTACTGCTCGGGCCGGCCGTCGAAGAACGCCGTCCGCATGCCGCCGGGCACCAGCAGCGTCACCCCGACCTGCCCGGCCAGCTCGACGGCCAGCGCCCGGGTGAGGCCGACCACCCCGAACTTCGACGCGCAGTAGGCGCTCGCGTCGCTCAGCGCCCGCAGCCCCAGCGTGGAGGCGCAGGTGACGACCTTGCCGCGCGACTCCTTCAGGTACGGCAGCGCCGCCCGCACGACCGAGGCGGTGCCGAGCAGGTTGACCAGGATCACCCGATCCCAGGCGTCGGCCGGCACGTCCTCCAGGCGCCCGCAGGCGTCCACGCCGGCCGCGGTCACCACGGCGTCCAGCCCGCCGGCCCGCTCGGCCAGCTCGCGCACGGCCCGCTCGGCCTCGGCCCGGTCGGCCAGGTCGGCCACCACGTGCTCGACGTCCCCCCCGGGATCGCGCGCGTCGACGACCAGCGGCCGCCAGCCCTCCTTGGCCACGGCCTCGGCGGTCGCCCGCCCGAGACCGGAGGCCCCTCCGGTGATGAGCACCTTCATGTGATCTCCTTGTCCTCGTGGTCGCGGCTCCCGCGCACCGGCGGGAGCGTCAGCGGATCTCCCTGATGAGGTTGGTCGTGGAGCGGCCCGGCAGGCTGCTGAGGACGACGACCTCGCCGCCCAGCCGGTCGAGGACCTCGGCCTCGGGCAGCTGGTCGCCCTCGTAGTCGCCGCCCTTGACCCACACGTCCGGCCTGAGCCGCTCGATGGCCGCGGCCGGGGTGTCCTCGTCGAACACCATCACCGCGTCCACGCAGCCCAGCGCCCGCAGCACCTCGACCCGGTCGCGCACGTCCACGATGGGCCGGGTCGGGCCCTTGAGCCGGCGGACGGAGTCGTCGGAGTTGACGCACACCACCAGCGCGTCCCCGAGCGCCCGCGCCCGCCGCAGCAGGCTCACATGCCCGGCGTGCAGCAGGTCGAAACAGCCGCCGGTGGCGATGAGCCGCCCGCCGTAGGCGCGGGTCAGCTCGGCCACCTCCAGCGCGGTGCGCGGCCGGTCGCCGAGCTCCTGCTCCTGGATGCGGATGGAGGCGGCGCCGCCCCGCTCGACGAAGCGCGAGGCCTCCCCGACGCCGATCGTCACCGCCTCCTCCACACCGGAGCCGTCGCGCAGCGCGAGCGCGGCGGCGGCGGCCAGCCGGTCGCCCGCGCCGCACACGTCCTGCCCGGCCGCCGACACCGGCGCGGGCACCTGGGTCAGCGCGCAGCCCTGGCGGGCCACGCCGCGCCGCGCCCGCCCAGCGTGACGGCCACGGCCCGCGCCCTCAGCGCGCGCATGAGGTGGCGGGCGGCCTGGTCGGGCCCCTCGTACGGGCCGTCGCACAGAAGCCTGGCCTCGGCCTCGCTCGGCGTCACCAGCGCGCAGCCGGGCACCGGCTGCTCTCCCTTGGGATGCGGGTCCCACACGAGCGGCGCGTCGGCCCCGCGCAGCAGCTCACGCGTCACCCGGGTGACGCCGCGGCCGTAGTCGGACACGAGCACCGCCCCGGCCTGGCGCAGCGCCGCGGCCACCTCGTCGTGGGCGGCGTGCCGGGCCCGGCCGTCGCCGGAGTCCACCCGCACCAGCGTCTGCCCCCGAGCCCGGATCCGGGTCTTGCGCACGGTGCCGCCGCGCAGCGGCAGCCGCACCAGCTCCACCTCGCCCGCCAGCAGCCCGCACAGGCGGCGGCCGTCCTGGTCGTCGCCGATCGCGGTGACGAGCACCACGTCGGCGCCGTCGCGGGCGGCCAGCAGCGCGGCCAGGCCCGCGCCGCCGGGCCGGGCGTGCTCGGCGTCGACGTCCACCACCGGGACCGGCGCGTCCGGGCACAACCGGTCGGCGCCGCCCTCCACGTCGACATCCAGCAGGGTGTCGCCGATGACGACGAGCGGGCCGCTCACAGCGCCTCCTCGACCGCGTCGCAGAGCAGGTGGATCAGCGCGAGATGCACCTCCTGGACGGTCGCGGTCTCCTCGGCGGGCACCGTGACGGCCTCGTCGCACATGCCGGCCAGCGGGTTGGGCGCGGGCCCGGTCAGCGCCCAGGCGAGCATCCCGCACTCGCGGGCGGCCTTGGCCGCGGCCAGCACGTTGGGGCTGCCGCCGCTGGTGGACAGGCACACGAGCACGTCCCCCCGGCGGCCGTGGGCGCGCACCTGGCGCGCGTAGGCCTCCTCGGCGCCGTAGTCGTTGGCGATCGCCGTCAGCGACGAGGTGTCGGCGTGCAGCGCGATCGCCGCGTACGGCGGGCGGTCGGCGCGGAAGCGGCCCACCAGCTCGGCCGTCAGGTGCTGGGCCTCGGCCGCCGATCCGCCGTTGCCGCAGGCCAG
Organism: Nonomuraea rhodomycinica; assembly: GCF_013363995.1. GTDB lineage: Bacteria > Actinomycetota > Actinomycetes > Streptosporangiales > Streptosporangiaceae > Nonomuraea > Nonomuraea rhodomycinica. The sequence goes on from NZ_JABWGO010000003.1 coordinate 162,789, forward strand.
CAGCCTGCCGCCGGAGGACAGGACTCCGGCGAGCGTGCCGCCCCACGCGCGGACGACGGCCGTGTGACCGTCGACGCGCGCCAGGGTGGCGCACAGCTTCTCCAGATGCGCGTCCATCTCTCACCCTCCCAGCGCCGCGAGACGGCACATCCGGCCGTCGATGACCTGCGTGTAGACGGCTTCGGTGCGTTCGGCGACACGCGGCCAGCCGTAGCGCTGGCGGGCCCGGCGCGCCCCGGCCGCGCCCATCGCGCGGCGGCGGCCCGGGTCGGCCAGCACGTCCTTCAGCGCCCTGGCCAGGGCGCGCGGGCGGCGCGGCGGCACGAGCAGGCCGCACCCGGCGACCGTGTCGAGGTGGCCGCCGACGGCCGAGGCGATCACCGGCACGCCGCAGGCCATGGCCTCGACCGGCACCATCCCGAACGGCTCGTACCACGGCACGGTCACCAGCGCGTCGGCCGCGCGCATCAGCGCCGGCACCTCGTCGCGGGGGACGCTGCCGACGACGCGCACGCGCCCGGCCAGGCCGTACCCGTCGGCCAGCTCGCGCAGCCGTACCGCCTCCTCGTCGTCCACGCGCCCGCCGGCGATCACCAGCTCGGCGCGGGGGAGCAGCCGCATGGCCTGCACCAGGGTGTCCACGCCCTTGCGCGGGACCAGCCGCCCGATGCTGAGCACCCGCGCCATGCCCGCCCCTGCCTCGCGCGCCCCCGCCGCGCCCGTCCCAGGGGCGCCGGTGGCGCCCGGCCAGGGCCCCTTCGGGCCGTCCGGGCGGAAGCGGCCGAGGTCCACGCCGCACGGCACGATCACGATCCGCCGCTCGGGCACGCCCATCGCGCGCAGCTCGTTCACCTCGTCGCGGCAGGTGGCCAGCACGGCGTCGGCGCTGCGGCCGATCTGCCGCTCGGTGTCCACCCGGTGCGGCGGGCTGGTGTCGGCGGCGCCCTGCCAGCGCCGCTTGACGGTGCCGAGCGCGTGGAACGTCTGCACCACCGGCACGTTCCCGGCGGCCCGCAGCGCGGCCTGCCCGCTCATCCAGAAGTGCGCGTGGACGACGTCCGGAGGGTCCGCCTCCCAGCGCGCCGCCAGGCGCGCGGTGAACTCCGGCATGTACGGCGGAAGCTCGTCCTTCGGGACCGGCGCCGCCGGGCCCGCCTCGACGTACTCGACCCGCACGCCGGGCGCCACCTCCACCCGCGCCGGCTGCGCCGGGTCCCAGCGCCGGGTGTGGACCACCACCTCGTGGCCCCGCGCGCCGAGGGCCGTGGCCAGGGCGGCGACGTAGACGTTCTGCCCGCCGGCGTCCACCCCGCCGATGGCCGCGAGCGGATCCGCGTGTTCCGAGACCAGGGCGATTCTCACTGGTTCAGCTCCCTCACTGCCTTGACCACCTGCTCGCTGGTCACCTGCGCCAGACAGGGATGGCCGGGCACCGGGCACGTCCGCGCCCGGGAGTCCCGGCACGGCGCGTCCTGGTCGCCCAGCAGGACCGTGGGCACCCGGTACGGGGCCCACCGCCCGGCCGGGACGACCGGCGCGAAGAGGCTCACGACCGGCGTGCCGACGGCCGCCGCCAGGTGGGCGGGACCGGTGTTGCCGGCCACGAGCACGGCGGCGCCCTCGATCACGGCCGCGAGCTGCGCCAGCGTGGTCGCGCCGCCGAGGTCCAGGGCCGCGCCGGGCGCGCCGGCGGCCACGTACGCCGTCAGCTCGCGCTCCATGCCGGTGACGACGACCCGGTGGCCGTCGTCGGTCAGCTCGCGCACGGCCTCACGGTTGCGCTCGGCCGGCCAGGTCCGCGCGGGCGCCGACGTGCCGGGGTGCACGACGACGTACGGGCCGGGCCCCAGGCCGAGGCGGGAGACGTCGGGCAGCGGCCGGCGCACGGCCAGCCGGCCGTCGTCGCCCGGCGGCAGCTCGAAGCCGGCGGCGCGGGCCACGGCCAGCATCCGCTCCGGCTCGGGCACGTCCAGCCCCTCGTCCACGACGTGCCGCACGTCGAGCAGCGAGCCGGGGTAGTCGTTGCTGATGGCCGAGACGCGGCCCACCCCGGCCAGCCGCAGCAGCAGCGCCAGCGGCAGCGCCGACTGGTGGAACGAGGTGAGGATCACCGCCTCGTCGGTGCCGCCGACCTGGTCGATCAGGTCGTCCACGTCACGCCGGGACACGGGCGGCGGACGGTGGTCGATCCACGGCGCCCGCCACACGATCACCCGGTCCACGCCGGGCAGCAGCTCGGCCGCCGCCCGGCCGCGCGGTCCCGCGAGCAGGGTCACCTCGCCCGCGTGCGCGCTCACGGCCCGGACGGCCGGGCCGGCCAGCAGCACGTCCCCGGCGTCGTCCAGCCGAGCCACGAGCACCCGTCCGCTCATCGCCGCACCTTCCATTCCCCCCGAAGCCGGTGCGCCACGGCGACCGGCGGGATCAGCACGCTGGTGACGGCCATCCGCAGCACCTCGCCCGGCGTGCGCGGGCCCGGCGCGATCCGCGCCCAGGCGAACTCGGCGGTCATCGCCGCCCACCCCGCGCCCGCCACGACGGCCGGCCACGCGGCGGAGCGGCGGCGGGTCAGCAGGGCGGTCAGGCCGAGGCCCGCCGCGGCGAGGCCGAGCGCCGTGGCCGCGGCGTGGCGGCGCAGCCGCCCGCGCCTCCCGCCGATCGCCTCGCGCCAGCCCGGCCCGTGCAGGCGCCGCATCAGCGCGTCGTCGGCGTTGCCCCGCTGGAAGCGCACGCTCGCCCAGAACCCGTCGTCGCGCACGGGATGCACCGTGACCCGCTCGCCCCACGCCAGCGTGTGCCCCCGGTTGGTCAGCCGCAGCGCGAGGTCGGCGTCCTCCCGGTAGGCCCGGGGGAAACGCTCGTCGAACCCGCCGACCCGTTCCAGCGCGTCGCGCCGGTACGCGATGTCGGCGGTGATCCACAACGCCGAGGCCAGCCCGGCGGTGTTCCGCTCGGCGTCGGTGGGCCGCCGGTCGCCGGGCAGCGGCACCTCGATGCGGCCCTGGCTGCCCGCGGCCTCGGGCGGCAGCCCGGCCAGGTCCGCGCGCAGCGCCTCGTACCAGCCGGGGCCGGGCACGACGTCGTCGTCGAGGAAGGCCACCCACGGCGTCGAGGCCGCCCGCCAGCCCGCGTTGCGCGCCGCGGCGGGCCCCCGCCCGCCGGACGTCACGACCCGCACGTTCGCGGGCACGTGCGCGGGCGTCACCAGGGGCGGCCCGTCGTGCCCGGCCGGCCGGTCGTCCACGACGATCACCGGCACGTCCGGGCCGAGGGCCGCGAGCGTCGCCCGCAGGCTGGGCCGCCCCACAGTGGGCACCACCACCGTGATCACGGAGCGAACACCTCCCGTCGCCGCACCAGGTACGGCCCGAGGGCGAGCACGTCCACCGGCGAGGAGCCGAAGCACTCCAGCGCGTCGCGCGGGTCGTCCACCATGGGCCGCCCGGCCGTGTTCAGGCTCGTGTTGACCACCACCGGCAGCCCGGTGCGGGCCTCGAAGGCCGACAGCATCCGCGCGAGCAGCGGCTCCGAGCGCGGCGACACCGTCTGGATGCGCGCCGTCCCGTCCACGTGCACCACGGCCGGGATCCGGTCGCGCCACGCCGGGTCCACGTCGTGGACGAACAGCATGTACGGCGAGGGCACCGGCCCCCGGCCGAACAGGTCGCGGGCCCGCGACTCCAGCACCATCGGCGCGATCGGCCGGAACTGCTCGCGGCCCTTGACGTCGTTGAGCCGCTCGGTGTTGCGGGCGTGCCCCGGGTGCGCGAGCAACGAGCGGCGGCCCAGCGCCCGCGGCCCGTACTCCGAGCGGCCCTGGAACCACGCCACGATCCGGTCGGCGGCCAGCTCGGCCGCCACGGCGTCGGCCAGGTCGGCCGGCCGGGTGTACGGCACCCGCGCCACGTCCAGCCAGGCGCCCAGCTCCTCGTCGGTGAAGCCGCGCCCCAGGTCGGCGCCGGTCATGGGCGCGGCCCGCTCGCCGTACGCCTGGGCCAGGTGCAGGGCGCCGCCCAGCGCGGTGCCCGAGTCGCCCGCGGCGGGCTGCACCCACACCTCCTCGAACGGCCCCTCGTCCAGCAGGCGGGTGTTGGCGACGCAGTTGAGCGCCACCCCGCCCGCCAGCGCGAGCCGCCGTTCCCCGGTGCGCTCGTGCAGCCACCGGACCAGCTCCAGCAGCACCTCCTCCAGCCGCGCCTGGACGCTGGCCGCCAGGTCGGCGTGGTCGTCGGTCCAGGGGGCGTCCTTGGACAGCGCCTTGGCGTAGGAGTTCCAGTCGATCGGCTCGACCCGGAAGCCGCCGTCGTCCGTGGTGCGGATCAGCTCGCGCAGCGACTCCAGGTGGCGGGGCCGGCCGTAGGAGGCCAGCGCCATGACCTTGTACTCGTCGCTGGAGCGCAGGAAGCCCAGGTGCTGGGTCACGTCCTCGTACATGAGGCCCAGCGAGTGCGGCAGCTCCTGCGCGGCGAGGATCTCCAGCTCGCCGTCGCGGTAGCGGCCGGCCAGGTGGGAGACGTTCTCGCCCCGGCCGTCGCACACGAGCACCGCGCAGTCGCGGAACGGCGAGGCCAGCCCGGCCGACGCGGCGTGCGCCACGTGGTGGGGGACGTAGCGCACCTGCGCCGGGTCGAGCCCGGGCAGCGCCGTGGCCAGGAAGTTGGGCGCGCGCACCGCGTACTTCGTGCGCAGGTCCTCCCAGTCGCCCTCGGGGCGCTGGACGACCAGGGACGGGTCGTAGGAGTAGGCGACCGCGTCGATGTCCTCGGGCGACAGTCCCGCCTCCTTCAGGCACCAGGCCGCCGCCTGCTCGGGCAGCTCCCAGGCCGAGAACGCGAGGGGCCGCTTGCCGTGCTTGCGGCGGCTGAACCGTTCCTCCTCCGCGGCGGCGACGATGCGCCCGTCGGCGACGATCGCCGCGGCGGGGTCGTGAAAGATCGCGTTGATGCCGAGAAATCTCATCGGGCTCCTCCCACCGGATGGAGAACCGCTACCGAGAGAAGCGACTCTCAAACCTGGACCATCGCTCCGAGGTGCGGAAATACCTCTCTTATCCTGCTGTTGGTCACTCTCCGTAGTTGTTAGGGGAGCGTTTCGCCGGGTAGCAGACCGGCCGGCGCGACGGAGGTGAGAGGTGTTCACACAGCGAGGTCCCGGGGCCGTGCTCTTCGACCGTGACGGGACTCTGATCAAGGACGTTCCGTACAACGGCGACCCCCGCAAGGTGGAGCCGATGCCGGGAGCGGCCGAGGCGCTGTCACGGCTGCGCCGGGCGGAGATCCCGGTGGCCGTGGTGACCAACCAGTCCGGGGTGGCCAAGGGACTCATCACGCCCGACGAGATGGGCCAGGTCAACGCCCGGGTGGAGGAGCTGCTGGGCCCGTTCGACGCGTGGGCGATCTGCGTCCACGACGACGGCGACTGCTGCACCTGCCGCAAGCCCGCGCCCGGCCTGCTCATCAGGGCCGCCGCCGTCCTCGACGTCAGCCCGCGCGACTGCGTGGTCGTCGGCGACATCGGCAGGGACATGGAGGCCGCCCGCGCGGCGGGCGCGCGCGGCATCCTCGTGCCCACGCCGCTCACGCTTCAGCAGGAGGTCCTGGAGGCGCCCGAGGTCGCCGCCGACCTCACCGAGGTGACCGACCGGCTGCTGGCCGGCGTGGAGGGCGGCCCGGTGCCCGCCGGCAGCCACTCCCGCCGCGCCAGGGTGCTGGGCTGGAGCCGCTGGTGAGGATCCTGCTCTGGCACGTCCACGGCGCCTGGACCAACGCCTTCGTCCGCGGCGGGCACGAGTACGTGCTGCCGCTCGTCCCCGACCGGGGCCCCGACGGCCTCGGCCGCGCCGACACCTACGACTGGCCCGCGAGCGCGCGCGAGGTCGCCTGGGACCGGCTGCGCGACGAGCCGCTCGACGTGGTCGTCTACCAGCGGCCCCGCGACCTGGAACTGGCCCGCGAGTGGCTCGGCCGCGACCTGCCCGGCGTCTACGTCGAGCACAACACGCCCGCCGGCGACGTGCCGCGCACCCGCCACCTCCTCGCCGGCCGGACCGACGTCACGCTCGTCCACGTCACCCACTTCAACGAGCTGTACTGGGACAACGGCCGCGCGCCCACCCGGGTCGTCGAGCACGGCGTGCCCGACCCCGGGCACCTCTACACCGGGGAGCTGCCCCGGGCCGGCGTCGTGGTCAACGAGCCGGTGCGCCGCACCCGGGTCGCCGGCACCGACCTGCTGCCCCGCTTCGCCGCCGCCGTGCCGCTCGACGTGTTCGGCATGAAGGTCTCCGAACTGCCGTACGGGACGTACGAGGACCTCCCGCAGCACCTCATGCACCCCGAACTGGCCCGCCGGCGCGTCTACCTGCACCCGTACCGGTGGACCTCGCTCGGGCTCGCCCTCATCGAGGCGATGACCCTCGGCATGCCCGTGGTCGCCCTGGCCGCCACCGAGGCGATCGAGGCGGTCCCGCCGGAGGCCGGCGTCATCTCCACCAAGGTGGACGTGCTGGTCGACGCGCTACGGCAGTTCGCCGCCGATCCGGAGCTCGCCGCGCAGGCCGGGAAGGCCGCCCGCGCCGCCGCTCTGGCCCGCTACGGCCTGGACCGGTTCCTGGCCGACTGGGACCGGCTGCTGGAAGAAGTGGTGTGACCCGCCGGGAAAGGGGTAGGCGCCGTCGACATGATGATGCACGACTGGTCGCGCGGGGCCGCCTGCCAGGCCATGGACCCGGAGCTGTTCTTCCCGATCTCGACGGAAGGCCCGGGCCGTGAGCAGGTGGAGCAGGCCAAGGCCGTCTGCCGGGGATGCCCGGTCCGCCAGCCCTGCCTCGACTACGCGATCGACACCCGGCAGCTCAACGGCGTCTGGGGCGGCACCGACCCCGAGCAACGCCGCTCCCTCATCCCGACGGTAGCGCGACGGCGAGAAACCGTTCCCGCTCCTCCTCTCCCAGGTGATCACTGAACAGGACGCCGTCCAGGTGGTCCACCTCGTGCTGCAGCACCCTCGCCAGCACGCCCAGCGCCCGTACCGACACGGGCTTGCCGAACATGTCGCGGCCGCGCGCCACGACCATGTAGGAGCGCTCCAGCGGCCACCACACCCCTGGCGCGGACAGGCACGCCTCGTCCGCCGTCACCCGGCGCTCCGACAGCTCCAGGCGCGGGTTGACCAGGTGGCCCGAGCGGCCCTCGTAGGCGTAGGCGACCACCCGCAGCGGAACCCCGATCTGCGGCGCCGCCAGACCCGCGCGTCCCGGCCCGGCCCGCAACGTGGCCGTCAGGGACTTCACGACGGAGCGCAGCTCGCGGTCGAAGTCGCGCACCGGCTGCGCCACCGAGCGCAGCGCCGGGTCGTCGAACAGGCGGATGGGCCGGACCGTCACCGAACCTCCCCGAAAGGTCGCTTGGCGGGAAGGCTTCCCGCGCCCGCCGGCGATCAATCCCGGAGGTGCGGCGGATGTGGCATCGCGGTGACACCCGCAGGCGCGGGCCGGCGGCGGCGCTTGTAGCACAGCGGTAACAGAAGGGACCCAGCGGCGAAACGGCCGGAAAGCACCATTGAGGGCGTGATCTCACTTCTGGTTCACGTGCCTGTGATGTCCGGCCGGGTGCTCGGGGCCCGGCCGGGCCCGCCGGCGCCCCCGACCCGTCAGGAGGTGCCCGCGTGAGCGCCCCGTCCGCCGCCGAGGACCCGTTCCGCCCCGACGAGACGGCGGCCGAGTCCCCGGCCCGCCCGCACGAGGCCGCGGCCGTGGGGCCGGCCCGGCCCCACGAGATGGCCCCCAACGCCCTGTCCGGCTTCACGGTCGGCGTCACCGCCACCCGCCGGCGCGAGGAGTTCGGCGCGCTGCTCGAACGGCGGGGTGCCCGCGTGGTCAGCGCCCCCGCGATCCGCCTGGTGCCGCTCGCCGAGGACGCCGACCTGCTGGCCGCCACCCGCCACAGCCTCGAACGGCCCCTCGACGACGTGGTGGTCACCACCGGCGTGGGCTTCCGCGGCTGGATGGCCGCGGCCGAGGGCTGGGGCCTGTCCGGCGAGCTGGTCGCCCAGCTCGCCCGCGCCCGCCTGCTCACCCGCGGCCCCAAGGCCAGGGGAGCGGTGCGCGCCGCCGGCCTGGACGACCACTGGACGCCCTCCACCGACTCCTGCAAGGAGGTCAAGGAGCACCTGCTCGCCCAGGACCTGCGGGGCCGGCGCATCGCGGTGCAGCTCCACGGCGAGCCGCTGGCCGACTTCGTCGCCGACCTGCGGGCGGCGGGCGCCGAGGTCATCGAGATCCCCGTCTACCGCTGGCTGCCCTACCGCGACCCCTCGCCGCTGCGCCGCCTCATCACCCAGACCATCTCCGGCGCCGTGGACGCGGTCGCCTTCACCAGTGCGCCGGCCGTCCACGCCATGCTCGCCGCCGCCCGCGCCGAAGGGGTGGAGGAGGCGCTGCTCAACGCGTTCGGCGACCGGGTGGTCGCCGCCTGCGTCGGACCCGTCACGGCCGAGCCGCTCGTCTCCCGCGGCGTCCCCACGCTCCAGCCGGAACGCTCCCGGCTCGGCTCGCTCGCCCGCGCCCTGGCCCGCCACCTGCCCGAGCACGGCGTCACCCGCGTCGTCGCCGGCGGCCACAACCTCGAGATCCGCGGCCACGCCGTCGTCGTGGACGGCGAGCTGCGTCCGCTGCCGCCCGCGCCGATGGCGGTGCTCAAGCGGCTGGCCGAGAAGCCCGGCCACGTGGTGTCCCGCACGGACCTGCGCACGGTCCTGCCCGGCAGCGTCGCCCGCGACTCGGCCGAGCACGCGGTGGAGATGGCGATCACCCGGCTCCGGCGCGCCCTCGGGCCCGGCGGCATCGTGGAGACGGTCGTCAAACGCGGCTATCGCCTGGCCTGCACCCACGAGGCCCACCAGTGACCACCCGACCCCGCCACCCCCACGACACCCCGCCCCTCCCATCCGCCGACCTGAGCCCTCGGCCTGCGGGCCTGAGCCTCCCACCCACGGCCCCGAGCTGCCCGCCTTTCGGCCCGGACCGTCCGCCCGCCGACGTGGAGCCGCCGCCCGCGGGCCCGGGCCTTCCGCCGGTCGCGCTGAGTGCGGCTCGGGCCGACGCCGGTGGCGTGGTCGCGACCTCCGCCGGAACGGGCGGCATGCCGGCAGCGGCGCGGAGCCGGTCTGGTGGCGTTCCCACGCTGGTCCTGGCCGCGCACGGGACGCGCAGCGCCGCGGGGGAGCGGACCCTCGCCGAGCTGGCCGCCGTCATACGCCGTCAGCGGCCCGGGCGCCGCGTCGAACTGGCCTACCTGGAGATCAGCCGCCCGCTCCTGCGCGACGTGCTCCCGGTCGTCCCGGGGCCGGTGGTCGTGGTGCCGTTGCTGCTCGCCGGCGGCTACCACGTGCACGTGGACCTGCCCGCCGTCCTGGCCGGGCACCGGCCCGACGCGCTCATGGCGGCCCCCCTGGGTCCTCACGGGCTGCTGACCTCCGCGCTGACCCGCCGGCTCGGCCGCGCGGGGCTGCGCCGTACGGACGCGGTGATCCTCGGCGCGGCGGGCTCGTCCGACCCGTCGGCGCTGGCCGACGTGCGCGCCGCCGCCCACCGCCTGGCGGTGCGGCTCGGCCGCCCGGTCACGGCGGCGTTCGCCTCGGCGGGGACGCCCACGCTGGCCGAGGCGCTGGAACGGGTCCGTTCAGGCCCCGCCCGGCGGGTGGCCGTCGCGTCGTACGTGCTGGCGCCCGGCTTCTTCCACGGCCGCCTCCTGGCCGCGGGCGCCGACCTGGTCACCGACCCGCTGGGCGCCGACCCGGACGTCGCCTCGCTGGTGTGGAGCCGCTACGACGAGGCCGCCCTCGCCCCTCGCGCCGCCACCGCCTGACCGCGGGTGACGACCTCCGAGACTCCCAAGGGTCACGAGACCCTAAAGGGCCACGAGAGATCCCCAGGGGCCGGGCGAGGACCTCCACCGACCGGGCGGAGACCTTCCGGGCAGGACGGGCCGGGGTCAGGGAGGCGGCTCCAGGCGGAGTTCGCGGACGATCTCCTCGGCGCTCGCCTCGCGCGGCGGCACCATGTCCGCCCCCACGAACAGCTCGATGTAGGCCCGGTGGAAGCACCCCGCGAGCAGCAGCCGCGCGCTCGCCCCCGGGTCCACGCCGGCCGCCACCCGCCCGAGCCGCCGCTCCTCCTCCAGGTACGCGGCCAGCGGCGCCACCTCCGCCTCCGGCCCGAACCCCGCGGCGCGCAGCGCCTCGCGGACGCGCACCGTCACGTTCGGCGTGCTGAACGCGGGCAGCGCCGCAGCCTGCACCTCCAGGTGGTAGTCCAGGCCCGCCCGCGCCACCGGCACGAGGTTGCCCGTGACCGTGCCGCGCCCGGCGTGGTGGGTCAGGTCGTGCAGCACGCTCAGCCAGAACGGCAGGCGGTACTGCAGCAGCGCGAGGAAGTGGTCGACAGAGCCGCCCGGGGGCCCGTCGCGCAGGGAGAGCGCCATCTCCAGGACGCGTCGCCTGGCGTCCTGGCTTCGCTGGTGCGGGTCTACGTGAGATGTCACCATGGGGGGCCTTACGTGGGCGGTCACGTGGAAGGTGCGGGGTGACGCCCCTGTGACCGGCGCACGCCCGACTACCCTGGCTCAGCCTCGTCCAGGCCCGGGCCGGAAAGGGGACCGGCTCGCCCTGGCCGTCGTACGGCCCTGATTATGACCCGAAAGCCGCCCGGCAGGCGCGGCCGTAATGCTGGAAGTTAGCTGTCAGTATCGGTGTCGCGATGCCGGAGGTACCGCTCGAACTCCGCCGCGATCGCGTCGCCGCTGGCCTCGGGGAGCTCCGCCGCGTCCTTGCGATCCTCCAGCTCCTTGACGTATTCGGCCACCTCGCTGTCCTGGGAGGCCAGCTCGTCGACGCCGCGCTCCCACGCGCGCGCCTCCTCGTCGAGGTCGCCGAGCGGCATCGGGATGTCGAGGACGTCCTCCAGGCGGCGCAGCAGCGCCAGCGTCGCCTTCGGGTTGGGCGGCTGGGCGACGTAGTGGGGCACCGACGCCCACAGCGACACGGCCTTCATCCCGGCCTCGCCGAAGGCGTGCTGGAGCACCCCCACGATGCCCGTGGGGCCCTCGTAGCGGCTCAGCTCCAGGTTGGTCGAGCGGGCCAGCTCCTCGTCGGTCGCGCCGCCCAGGATCGGCACCGGGCGGGTGTGCGGGGAGTCGTTGAGCAGCGCGCCCAGCATGACGGCCAGCTCCACGCCCAGCTCGCGGCAGACCTCGATGATGTCGGCGCAGAACGAGCGCCAGCGCATGTTGGGCTCGATGCCCCGCAGCAGCACCACGTCGCGCTCCAGGCCCGGCGGGCGGGCGTGGTAGAGCCGGGTGGTCGGCCACACGATCGACCGGGTCAGCCCGTCGCCCATCTCCACGACCGGCCGGGTGACCTGGAAGTCGTAGTAGTCGTCGGGGTCGAGCGCGACCAGCGGCTCGGCCTTCCACGCGGACTCGAGGTGGGCGATCACACCGCTGGATGCCTCGCCCGCGTCGTTCCACCCCTCGAACGCGGCGATGAGCACCGGGTCGACGAGCTCGGGGAGCCCTTCGAGCTCTATCATGTGTCGCCTCCTCTCTTCTCCGTCCCGCTAAGCCTATGCGGTGAGGAGCCGCTCATGTCACCGAGTGGCGATGATCAGCTTTACCAGACCCGGCCCCGGCCGCGCACCATCCGCGAGCGCCGGGATCCCGTCACGGCGCCCGCGGAGCACGGGCCCGCGATCCTTGATGATCGAAAACCCGTGTCCGCTCGAGTCCGGCTCCAGCGCAGCCGATAAGCTGAGCGCCATGAGCAGCTCCGCGTCCGCCTTCCGTGAAGCCCTGTCCCAGCGAGTGATCGTCGCCGACGGCGCCATGGGCACGATGCTTCAGGCCCAGGACCCGACGCTCGACGACTTCCAGGGCCACGAGGGCTGCAACGAGGTGCTCAACGTGACCCGCCCCGACATCGTCGCGGGCGTCCACGACGCCTACTTCGCCGTCGGCGTCGACTGCGTCGAGACCAACACCTTCGGCGCCAACCTCGCCGCCCTCGGCGAGTACGACATCTCCGACCGGGTCTTCGAGTACTCCGAGGCGGGCGCCCGCATCGCCCGGGAGCGGGCCGACCACTGGTCCACCCCCGACCGGCCGCGCTTCGTGCTCGGCTCCATGGGCCCCGGCACCAAGCTGCCGACCCTCGGCCACCTGCCGTACGCGAGCCTGCGCGACGCCTACCGCGACAACGCCGCCGGCCTGATCGCGGGCGGCGCCGACGCCCTCATCATCGAGACCTGCCAGGACCTCCTCCAGGTCAAGGCGGCCGTCGTCGGCGCCAAGCGGGCCGCGGAGGCCGCCGGCCGCGACGTGCCGATCATCGCCCAGGTGACGATCGAGACCAACGGCGCGATGCTGCTCGGCTCCGAGATCGGCGCCGCGCTCACCGCGATCGAGCCGCTCGGCGTCGACGTGATCGGCCTCAACTGCGCCACCGGCCCCGCCGAGATGAGCGAGCACCTGCGCTACCTCGCCCGCCACTCCCGGCTCAAGCTGTCCTGCATGCCCAACGCGGGCCTGCCGGTGCTGACCTCCGACGGCGCCTACTACCCGCTGAGCGCCGAGGAGCTCGCCGACGCCCACGACTCCTTCGCCCGCGACTACGGCCTGTCGATGGTCGGCGGCTGCTGCGGCACCACGCCCGAGCACCTGCGCCAGGTCGTGGAGCGGGTCCGCGGCCGCGAGCCCGCCGCCCGCCGCCCGCACCCGGAGCCGGGCGCCTCCTCGCTCTACCAGACCGTCCCGTTCCGGCAGGACACCTCCTACCTGGCCATCGGCGAGCGGTGCAACACCAACGGCTCCAAGGCGTTCCGCGAGGCCATGCTGGCGGGCCGCTGGGACGACTGCGTCGAGATGGCGCGCGACCAGGCCCGCGACGGCGCCCACATGCTCGACCTGTGCGTCGACTACGTCGGCCGCGACGGCGCCGGCGACATGCGCGAGCTGGCCTTCCGCTTCGCCACCGCCTCCACGCTGCCGATCATGCTCGACTCCACCGAGCCGGCGGTGCTCCAGGCCGGCCTGGAGATGCTCGGCGGGCGCGCCGCCGTCAACTCCGTCAACTACGAGGACGGCGACGGCCCCGACTCCCGCTTCCAGAAGATCATGCGGCTGGTCCGCGAGCACGGCGCGGCCGTGGTCGCCCTCACCATCGACGAGGAGGGCCAGGCCCGCACCGCCGAGCACAAGATCCGCGTCGCGACCCGCCTCATCGAGGACCTCGTCGGCAACTGGGGCATGCGGGTCGAGGACATCATCGTCGACTGCCTGACCTTCCCCATCGCCACCGGCCAGGAGGAGACCCGCCGCGACGGCCTGGAGACCATCGAGGCCATCCGCGAGCTCAAGCGCCGCTACCCGGGCGTGCAGACCACGCTCGGCCTGTCCAACATCTCCTTCGGCCTCAACCCGGCCGCGCGCATGGTGCTCAACTCGGTGTTCCTCAACGAGTGCGTCAACGCCGGCCTCGACTCGGCGATCGTCCACGCCTCCAAGATCCTGCCGATGGCCCGCATCCCCGACGAGCAGCGCCAGGTCGCCCTCGACATGGTCTACGACCGGCGCCGCGACGGCTACGACCCGCTGCAGCGGTTCATGGACCTGTTCGAGGGCGTCGACGCCGCCGCCATGCGGGCCGGCAAGGCCGAGGAGCTGGCCGCGCTGCCGCTGTGGGAGCGGCTCAAGCGGCGCATCATCGACGGCGAGCGCAAGGGCCTGGAGGCCGACCTCGACACCGGCCTGCAGCAGCGACCCGCCCTGGAGATCATCAACGACGTGCTGCTCGACGGCATGAAGACGGTCGGCGAGCTGTTCGGCTCCGGCCAGATGCAGCTGCCGTTCGTGCTCCAGTCGGCCGAGGTGATGAAGGCGGCCGTCGCCTACCTGGAGCCCCACATGGACCGGGTGGAGGGCGAGACGAAGGGCCGCATCGTGCTGGCCACCGTCAAGGGCGACGTCCACGACATCGGCAAGAACCTCGTCGACATCATCCTGTCCAACAACGGCTACCAGGTCGTCAACCTCGGCATCAAGCAGCCGGTCTCGGCGATCCTGGAGGCGGCCGACGACCACAAGGCCGACGTCATCGGCATGTCGGGCCTGCTGGTGAAGTCGACGGTCATCATGAAGGAGAACCTGGAGGAGATGAACTCCAGGGGCCTGTCCGACAAGTACCCGGTGCTGCTGGGCGGCGCCGCGCTCACCCGCGCCTACGTCGAGCAGGACCTCGCCGAGCTGTTCGAGGGCGAGGTGCGTTACGCCCGCGACGCGTTCGAGGGGCTGCGGCTCATGGACTCGTTCATGGCCGTCAAGCGCGGCGTGGCCGGCGCGACGCTGCCGCCGCTGCGCGAGCGCCGCGTCAAGACCGGCGCGGTGCTCCAGCGCACCCCCGTCGAGGAGCTGCCCGCCCGCTCCGACGTGGCCGCCGACAACCCCCTGCCGAAGGCGCCGTTCCTCGGCGACCGCATCGTCAAGGGCATCTCGCTGACCGAGTACGCCGCCTTCCTCGACGAGCGGGCGCTGTTCCTCGGCCAGTGGGGGCTCAAGCCGACCCGCGGCGGCGACGGCCCCGGCTACGACGAGCTGGTCGAGACCGAGGGCCGGCCGCGGCTGCGCATGTGGCTCGACCGCATCCAGACCGAGGGCCTGCTGGAGGCCGCCGTCGTCTACGGGTACTTCCCGTGCGTCAGCGACGGCGACTCGCTGATCATCCTGGACGACGCCGGCAACGAGCGCACCCGCTTCACCTTCCCGCGCCAGCGCCGCGACCGGCACCTGTGCCTGTCCGACTTCTTCCGTTCGCGCGAGTCGGGCGAGACGGACGTGGTGGCGTTCCAGGTGGCCACGATGGGCGGCAAGATCTCCGAGGCCACGGCCGAGCTGTTCGCCAAGGACGCCTACCGCGACTACCTGGAGCTGCACGGCCTGTCGGTCCAGCTCACCGAGGCGCTGGCCGAGTACTGGCACGCCCGGGTCCGGGCCGAGCTCGGCATCGGCGGCGAGGAGTCGCTGGACGACATGCTCAAGGTCAACATCCAGGGCTGCCGGTACTCGTTCGGCTACCCGGCCTGCCCCAACCTGGAGGACCAGGTGCAGCTGTTCGAGCTGCTGTCGCCCGAGCGCATCGGGGTCAGCCTGTCGGAGGAGTTCCAGCTCCACCCCGAGCAGGCCACCTCCGCCCTGGTCGCCCACCACCCCGAGGCCAAGTACTTCAACGTCTGACCCGGCCCACCCCGCCGGCCGCTCGGGGCCTGACACGGCGCGGGGACTCCGCGGGCGCGGGGTCCCCGGCCGCGTGCGGGATCCGCCGGTGGGGCGACCCCGGCGGTCGTCCACCGCCCGGCTACGGGTACGGTCGGATGTCCGGCCCGGATCGCGGCCCGGGCCCGTGAGCACGCCCGTGAGGGCCCCCACGGGCCGGACCCGCGGCCGGACCCTCGACCCCGTGCCCGGCGCCGCCCGCCGGGCCGCCCGGCACCCGTCAGCGACCGATCGGAGACGCATGCAAGCCGCCCTGTTCGACATGGACGGCCTCCTCGTCGACACCGAGAAGGTGTGGCTGGAGATCGAGACCGCCGTGATGGCCCGGCTCGGCGCCCCCTGGTCCGCCGAGCACCAGGCGCACCTGCTCGGCGGCTCCATGGAGCGCACGGTCGCGTACATGCTGGAGGTCTCCGGCGCTGACGTGCCGCCCGCGACCCTGTGGCAGTGGATGGTCGACGGCATGGTCGGCGCGCTGGCCGAGGGCGTGCAGGTGATGCCCGGGGCGGCCGAGCTGCTCGACGGGCTGCGCGCCGAGGGCGTTCCGGTGGCGCTGGTCACCTCCTCGCTCAAGGACATCGCGGACGCCGTGCTGAAGGCCGTGGGCCGCGACCGCTTCGACGCCGTCGTCACGGCCGACGACGTGACCCGCACCAAGCCCGACCCGGAGCCGTACCTGACGGCCGCCCGGCTGCTCGGGGTGTCGCCGGTGCGCTGCGTGGTGCTGGAGGACTCTCCCACGGGCGTCGCGGCCGCCACGGCGGCCGGCTGCGCGGTCGTCGCGGTGCCGAGCGTCCTGCCCGTCGAGCCCGCCCCGGGCCGCCTGGTGGTCTCCTCGCTGACCGAGGTCACGATCGACGACCTGCGCGCCCTCCTCCCGGCCTGAACCCCGGCCCGCTCCGGCTCACGCCCCCTTCCCGCTCACGCCCCCTTCCCGCGTCCGCCCTCCCTAGGTCCGGTCCTGGGACGTATGCCGTCCCGGAACCCGGGGAATCCCTGAGATGCCTGGATCGTCCCCCTAAGGGAGAAGTGGTCCTCGCGGAGGAGCGGCCGCGGCGCGCCCGCGTGCCAGGATGGGGACGTAGCCGAGACGAGGGGTGGACGGATGCCCGGACAGATCGCGACCTGGTTCCCGCTGTGCGTCGGGTTGACCGCCGTGGGGCTGGTGCTCAGCTTCCTGGCCTTCCGGCGCAGGGGAGCCGCGGCGGGCATGCGGACGGCGGCCTGGGCCCTGCTGCCCCTGGCGGCCTACCTGACCGGGGCGCTGCAGGCGTTGTGGACGATCGGCGCGACGGTCGTGGGCTTCGTGACGAGTCTGGTGTTCAGCCCGCTCGTGTGGGCCGGCGTCGCGGTGGCGGGGCTGTCCGTGGTGCTGTTCGTGGCCTCCGGCGTGCTGCGGGGCCGAGCGCTGTCCCGCGACGGCGAGCAGCGCAAGGGCGGCAAGGGCGGCAAGGGTGCCAAGGAGGCCCCGGCGGGCCCGGCGCAGGGTCCGGCGGTCGCCGGCGGGCGGCCCGCCCAGACGGGCAAGCCTGCGGTCGAGGCCCCGGCCAAGCGCAAGAGCGACGACGACTTCTCCGACATCGAGGACATCCTCCGGCGCCGCGGTATCAAGTGACTAGGCTTGTGTCACAGGTTCGGGACAGAATCGCGATCGCTTCCTGACATCCCGTTCAAGATCGATACGAATGAGTTTCGCGTCAGTCACAGTTGAGCCACATCAGTCGATGAGGGGCTGGTCACACCAGCTCAGGCCATAGATTCTGCCTCCTGGGGCCGCGACACCGCGGTCCGCCAAAGCATGGGCGTCCACCCTGACCGGGACCGCGCCGCACACGGACGACGTCGTCTGGAATCCAGGGGGCTACTGGCATGACCGCACCGCTCGATCTGCCGGAATCGGCTGTCGAGGCCGGACCGGAGACCGTTCTTGAAGGGGCGGGGTCTTCAGCCATCCGGGGGCGTTCCCTCGGTCAGATCGCCTGGATGCGCCTCAGGCGCGATCGCGTCGCCATGGCCGGCGGCATCGTCATCGTGCTGCTCATCCTGATCGCGATCTTCGCGCCGCTCATCGTGTCCTGGCTCGGCCACCCACCGGCCGAGTGGCACCGGGAGAAGATCGACCCGGCCATCCAGGCGCCGATCGGCGCGTTCGGCGGCATCAGCTGGGACTACCTGTTCGGTGTCGAGCCGACCACCGGCCGCGACCTGTTCAGCCGCATCCTGTACGGAGCGCGCATCTCCCTGCTGATCGCGTTCTTCGCGACCCTGCTCTGCGTGGTGCTCGGCACCGTGCTCGGGATGATCGCCGGCTTCTTCGGCGGCTGGATCGACACCATCATCAGCCGGGCCATGGACATCTTCCTGGCCTTCCCGCTGCTGGTGTTCGCACTGGCACTGGCGGGGGTGATCCCCGACAAGGCGTTCGGCATGTCGGGCGACACGCTCCGGATCAGCCTGCTGGTGTTCATCATCGGCTTCTTCAACTGGCCCTACATCGGCCGCATCATCCGGGGGCAGACCCTCTCGCTGCGAGAACGCGAGTTCGTCGACGCCTCCCGCAGCCTCGGCGCGCGCAACCACGTGATCCTGTTCAAGGAGATCCTGCCCAACCTGATCGCGCCGATCCTGGTCTACTCGACGCTGCTGATCCCGTCGAACATCCTTTTCGAGGCCGCGCTGTCCTTCCTGGGCGTGGGCGTGCGGCCGCCGACCCCGACGTGGGGAGGCATGCTCGCCGAGGCCGTCCACAACTACGACGTCGCCCCGAACTTCATGCTCTTCCCCGGTCTCGCGATCTTCGTCACCGTGCTGGCGTTCAACCTGCTCGGTGACGGCCTCAGGGACGCCTTCGATCCCAAGGCGCGCTAGACCTCGTGAGGTTCCCGCAAGTGCTACGAACTCCCAGATCAAGGGGTGTGTCAGGTCGATGAAGATAAGATCAACTGCGTCGGCGGTCGCGGTGACCGCCGCCCTCGCCCTGCTCGCCTCCGCGTGCGGTGGCGGCGGCGGTGGCTCCAAGAGCTCCACCGGCGGCGGCGACGCGGCGCCCGCCAGTCAGTACAACGCGGCGGTGACGCAGGTCGTCAACCCGTCGACGAAGACCGGCGGCACGCTCCGGATGGGCATGCCCGGTGACTTCGACTCGGTCGACCCGGGCGACATGTACTACGGCTACGCGTGGAACTTCGCCCGCTTCTACACGCGCGCGCTGACCATGTTCAAGCCGGTGCCGGGCGAGGAGGGCCTCCAGCTCGTCGGCGACCTCGCCGAGGACCTGGGCAAGCCCAGCGACGGCGGCAAGACCTGGACGTACAAGCTGCGCGAGGGCGTCAAGTTCGAGGACGGCACCCCGGTGACGTCCAAGGACGTGAAGTACGCCGTGGCCCGCTCCCTGGACAAGGACATCCTGCCCAGCGGCCCCACCTACTTCAACGACTGGCTCGACACGGGCGACTACACCGGCCCGTACAAGATGAAGGGCAAGCTCGACGACTGGAAGGGCATCGAGACGCCCGACGACCGGACGATCGTCTTCCACCTGAAGAAGGCGTACGGCGGTTTCGACTACTTCGCCATGCTCCCGCAGACGGCCCCCGTGCCCGAGGCCAAGGACACCGGCTCGAAGTACAAGGAGCACCCGGTCTCGACCGGCCCCTACATGTTCAAGGCGCACGAGCTCACCAAGCGCATCGAGCTCGTGAAGAACCCGAACTGGGACGCGGCGACCGACCCGAACCGCAAGCAGCTCAACGACTCCATCGAGGTGCTGCTCGGCCAGAACGAGGACGACCTCGACCAGCGCCTGCTGTCCGGCAAGATCGACGTCAAGGTCAACAGCACCGGCGTCGCGGCCAACGCCCGCAAGACGGTCCTGACCGACGACAAGGTCAAGCAGTACGCCGACTCGGCCCTGATCGACCGGACCTGGTTCACCAACATCAACGGTGACGTCAAGCCGTTCGACAACATCCACTGCCGCAAGGCGGTCCTCTACGCGGCCGACCGCTCGGCCATCCAGGGCGCCTACGGCGGCCCCGACGCCGGTGGCGACGTCGCCCTGAGCCTCATGCCGCCGAAGATGACCGGCTACCAGAAGATCGACCCGTACGGCGTCGAGGCCAACCCGGCCGGCGACGTCGCGAAGGCCAAGGAGGAGCTGGCGGCCTGCGGCCAGCCCAACGGCTTCAGCACCACCATCTCCTTCCGCAACGAGCGCGCCGCCGAGAAGCAGACCGCCGAGGCGCTGCAGCAGTCGCTCGGCCGCGTGGGCATCAAGCTGGACCTGAAGGGCTACCCGCAGGGTGACTACTTCAAGCTGTACGCCGGCAAGCCCGACTTCGCCAAGAAGAACGGCCTGGGCCTCATGGTCTACGGCTGGGGCGCCGACTACCCCGAGGGCTTCGGCTTCTTCCAGCAGATCGTGGACAGCCGGGTCATCCGTCCCGCCGGTAACACCAACCTCGGCGTGAAGGACCCCAAGATCGACGAGCTGATCGACCAGGCGGCGGCCGAGACGGACGCCACCAAGCGCGGCGCCATCTGGGCCCAGGTCGACAAGCAGGTCATGGACTCGGCCTTCATCCTGCCCTACGTGTGGGCGCACGGCCTGTTCTACCGGCCGCCCACACTGAAGAACGTCTTCGTCAGCCAGAACTGGGGCATGTACGAGTTCCTCACGCTGAGCACCCAGTAGCACCCGGCCGGCAGTCCCGCCGGAACGTCCGTCGAAAGCAGGTGAAGGCTTGGGCGGCCGGGCCCACAAGGCCCGGCCGCCGTGGCCGAGATCAGTGTTCACATACATTGTCAGACGGTTGATAGCGGCCGTCATGCTGCTCTTCGTGGTGAGCATCGCGACGTTCGCCATCTTCTTCCTCGTGCCTCGGCTCGCTGGCATGTCTGCTGACGACCTCGCCTCCCGGTACGTGGGCAAGGCGGCCAACGCCCAGGTCATCCACGACACGGCCATCCGGCTCGGCTTCAACGACCCGGTCATCGTGCAGTACGGGCGGTTCGTCAAGGGCATCTTCACCGGTGTCGACCGCAACTACGGCCCCGGCGTCGAGCACTGCCCGGCCCCCTGCCTGGGCTACTCGTACGTGACCCAGAACCCCGTCCTGCCCGACATCCTCAACCGGCTGCCCATCACGCTGTCACTGGCGCTCGGCGCGGCCGTCGTGTGGGTCATCTTCGGCGTGGCGACCGGCGTGGTCTCCGCGCTGCGGCGGGGCAGCTTCTTCGACCGCCTGTCCATGGGCATCGCCCTGGCCGGCGTCTCGCTGCCGATCTTCTTCACCGGCATCGTGTCCCTGGCCATCTTCCGCGACCAGCTCGGCCTGGTCGGCGACGTGGCCGACTGGGTGCCGTTCTCCGAGGACCCGCTCACCTGGGCCAACAACCTGATCCTGCCCTGGGTGACGCTGGCCTTCCTGTACGCGGCCGGCTACGCCCGGCTCACCCGCGCCGGCATGCTGGAGACGATGTCGGAGGACTACATCCGCACGGCCCGGGCCAAGGGCCTGGCCGAACGGGTCGTGGTGCTCAAGCACGGCCTGCGCGCCACGCTCACGCCCGTGCTCACGATGTTCGGCCTCGACCTCGGACTGCTGCTCGGCGGCGCGGTGCTCACCGAGAGCACGTTCTCGCTGCCCGGCATCGGCAAGTACGCCGTCGACGCCATCAGCAACAACGACCTCCCCCAGGTGATGGGCGTCACGCTGATCGCGGCGGCCTTCATCATCCTGGCCAACCTGATCGTCGACCTGCTCTACGCGGTCGTCGACCCGAGGGTGAGGCTGGCGTGAGCCCCTTTCTCGACGTCAAAGACCTGAAGATCCACTTCCCGACCGACGACGGCCTGGTCAGGTCCGTGGACGGCGTGACCTTCAGCCTCGAACGCGGCAAGACGCTGGGCATCGTCGGCGAGTCCGGCTCCGGCAAGTCGGTCACCAGCCTGGGCATCCTCGGCCTGCACAAGGGCCGCGGCGCGAACATCTCCGGCGAGATCTGGCTCGACGGGGAGGAGCTCGTCGGCGCCTCGCAGGAGCACGTGCGCGGCCTGCGCGGCAAGAAGATGGCGATGATCTTCCAGGACCCGCTGTCGGCGATGCACCCCTTCTACACCGTCGGCGACCAGATCATCGAGGCCTACCGCATCCACAACAAGGTCTCCAAGGCCGTGGCGAAGAAGCACGCGATCGACATGCTGGGTCGCGTCGGCATCCCCGAGCCCGGCCGCCGCGTCGACTCCTACCCGCACGAGTTCTCCGGCGGCATGCGCCAGCGCGCCATGATCGCCATGGCGCTGTCGTGCGACCC
Organism: Nonomuraea rhodomycinica; assembly: GCF_013363995.1. Classification (GTDB taxonomy): domain Bacteria; phylum Actinomycetota; class Actinomycetes; order Streptosporangiales; family Streptosporangiaceae; genus Nonomuraea; species Nonomuraea rhodomycinica. The sequence goes on from NZ_JABWGO010000003.1 coordinate 184,424, forward strand.
CGAGCTGCTCATCGCCGACGAGCCGACCACCGCGCTCGACGTCACCGTGCAGGCCCAGATCCTCGACCTCATGCGCGACCTGCAGCGCGAGTTCGACTCCGCGCTCATCATCATCACCCACGACCTGGGCGTGGTCGCCGAGCTGTCCGACGACATCCTCGTCATGTACGGCGGCAAGTGCATCGAGTACGGCTCGGCCGACGACATCTTCTACCGTCCCGAGCACCCCTACACCTGGGGTCTCCTGGGGTCGATGCCCCGTCTCGACCGCGAGCCCACCGAACGGCTCCTCCCGATCAAGGGCAGCCCGCCGTCGCTCATCAACGTGCCGCCCGGCTGCGCCTTCCACCCGCGCTGCCCGTACGCCGAGCGCACCGGCGACAAGGCCCGCACCGTGGCGCCCGCGCTCGCCGAGACCGAGGGCGGCCACCTGGTGCGCTGCCACATGAGCCCGGCCGAGCGGCGCGCCCTGTGGGAGAACGAGATCAAGCCAGCGCTGGAGACCCCGTGACCGAGCCACAGACCCAGCCCGCGACGCAGGACGCGACCCAGCCCGCCCGGCAGGGCGAGCCGCTGCTGTCCGTCCGCGACATGGAGAAGCACTTCCCCGTCACCAAGGGCCTGTTCCAGCGCCAGGTCGGCGCCGTCAAGGCCGTCGACGGCATCAGCTTCGACGTCTACAAGGGCGAGACGCTCGGCCTGGTGGGGGAGTCCGGCTGCGGCAAGTCCACCACCGGCCGGCTGGTCACGCGGCTGCTGGAGCCCACGGGCGGCCAGGTCATGTTCGAGGGCCGCGACATCACGCACATGAGCCAGGGCCGGTTGCGGCCGCTCCGGCGCGACATGCAGATGATCTTCCAGGACCCGTACTCGTCGCTGAACCCCCGCCACACGGTCGGCGCCATCGTCGGCGCGCCGTTCCGCATCCAGGGCGTCCAGACCGAGCACGGCGTCAAGAAGGCCGTCCAGGACCTCCTCGAACTCGTCGGGCTCAACCCCGAGCACTACAACCGCTACCCGCACGAGTTCTCCGGCGGCCAGCGGCAGCGCATCGGCATCGCCCGCACGCTCGCGCTCAAGCCCAAGCTCATCATCGCCGACGAGCCGGTCTCGGCGCTCGACGTCTCCATCCAGGCGCAGGTGGTCAACCTGCTGGAGGACCTGCAGAACGAGCTCGACCTCACCTACGTGGTGATCGCGCACGACCTGTCGGTGGTCCGCCACATCAGCGACCGCGTGGCCGTCATGTACCTGGGCAAGATCGTCGAGATCGCCGACCGCAAGAGCCTGTACGCGACGCCCATGCACCCGTACACCAACGCCCTGCTGTCGGCCGTCCCGGTGCCCGACCCCCGGGGCCGCGCCGGGCGCGAGCGCATCCGCCTCACCGGCGACGTGCCGAGCCCGCTCAACCCGCCGCCCGCCTGCCGCTTCCACACCCGCTGCTGGAAGGCGCAGGAGATCTGCAAGAAGGTCGAGCCGCCGCTGGCGGAGCTGGCGAGCGGCCACCGCGTCGCCTGCCACTTCCCGGAGAACGCCCCCGGCACCCCGGACGTGCCGGCGGCCGGCAAGGACGAGCCGGTCACCGCCTGACCCACCGACAGCCCGCCTCCGGCAAGCCCGGGGGCGGGCTGTCGCATGCCGTCAGCCGGCCTCACGTGCCGTCAGCCGGCCTCACGTGCCGTCAGTCGGCCTCACGTGCCGTCAGTCGGCCTCGCGTGCGGTCAGCCGGCCGGAAGCCGGACAGTCAGGACAACGCGCCGGGAGTGATCAGCCCCGTCTCGTACGCCAGCACCACGGCCTGCACCCGGTCGCGCAGCCCGAGCTTGGTCAGCACGTTGCCCACGTGCGTCTTGACCGTGGTCTCGCTCACCACGAGCTTGGCCGCGATCTCCGCGTTGGACATGCCCTTGGCGATCAGCCGCAGCACCTCCAGCTCCCGCTCGGTCAGCCGGTCCAGCCGCGCCGGGGCGGGCTGCTCGTAGGCCGCCGGCAGCCGCGCCGCGAACCGGTCCAGCAGACGCCGGGTCACGCTGGGCGCCACGATCGCGTCGCCCGCCGCCACCACCCGGATCGCCTGCACCAGCTCGTCCGGCGGCACGTCCTTCAACAGGAAGCCCGACGCCCCCGCCCGCAGCGCCTCCACGATGTACTCGTCCAGGTCGAACGTCGTCAGCACCAGCACCTTCGGCACGTGCGACCCCGGAGCCGCCTCCCGCACGATCCGGCGGGTCGCCTCGATGCCGTCGACACCAGGCATGCGGATGTCCATGAGGACCACGTCCGGCAGCAGGGCCCGGGTCTGCTCCTGGGCGTCCTTGCCGTCGCCGGCCTGCCCCACCACCGTGATGTCCGGCTCGGCCTCGAGGATCAGGCGGAACCCCGTGCGCAGCAGCGGCTGGTCGTCCACCAGCAGCACCCTGATCGTCATTGTCCGTCCTTCAGCGGGAACCTCGCCCGCACCTCGAAACCGCCCCCCGGCCTCGGGCCGATGCTGAGAATTCCACCATAGAGCGCGACACGCTCGCGAATCCCCACCAATCCATGCCCCCTGCCCGCCCGCGTCTCCGCCTCCATGACCCCGGCGTCGTCGTCGCCGTTCCCGTCGTCGCCGTTCCGGCCGGCGCTGTTCCGGTCGGCACCGCCGTCGTGCGGGCCGCGCCCGTCGTCCTCGACGCGGACGTCCAGCTCGTGCGGCTCGTAGCGCACCGTCACCCGCGCCGTCGCGCCCGCCCCCGCGTGCCGCAGCGCGTTCGTCAGCCCCTCCTGGACCAGCCGGTACGCCGCCAGGTCCACGCCCGCCGGCACCGCCCCCGGCACGCCCTCCACCGTGAGCCCCGTCGCCAGCCCCGCCTCCCGCATCTGCTCCACCAGCGCCGGCAGGTCCCGCGTGCCCGGCTGCGGCCCCAGCTCGGCCCGCGCGCCCGCCCGCAGCACCCCGACGATGTTCCGCATCTCGGTCAGCGCCATCCGCCCGGTCTCCTCGATCGCCGTCAGCGCCTCGCCCGCCAGGCCGGGATCCGAGGCCAGCACCCGGCGCGCCGCCGACGCCTGGACGGTCATCACGCTCACGTGGTGGGCGACCACGTCGTGCAGCTCACGCGCGATCCGGGAGCGCTCCTCGGCCCGGGCCGCCCGCCGGTCGGCCGCGCGCGCCCGCTCCAGGCGCGCCGCCCGGTCCCTCAGCTCCTCCATGTACGCGCGGCGCAGCCGCAGGCTCCGCCCCACGCCCCACACCGCCACCAGCGCCACGACCACCACGAGGTGGTCGCTCCAGGCCACCGGCGCGCCGGCCCCCGCCGCCGCGGACGCCGCGTACAGCGCCAGCGCCAGCGCCAGAGCGCCCAGCGCCACCGCCAGCCCCCGATAGGCGGCCACCGAGTACAGCATCACCAGCCCGGCCGCCCCCGTCAGGCCCGTGCCGTACCCGAGGCCCTCCAGCGCCGTCTCGGGCACCAGGGCCGCGCACAGGCCGGTCAGCGGCCACCGCCGGCGCACCGCGACGGGCACGCACGCCAGCAGCACCAGCACGACGCCCAGCGCGTCCGGCTCCCGCAGCCCCTGCACCGGCACGCCGCGCGCCCCCGGACCCCAGAAGGTGAGCAGCGTCAGCGAGACGGCGGCCACGAGCACGGCGAGCAGGGCGTCACGCACCAGCAGCAGGCGCGGCCGCCCCCACACCCTCACGGACGGCTCCCGAGGCGGCCCGTCGTGCCGCCGAGCGGGACCCGCCCGCCGCCGCGCCGGGCAGGCGACCCCGGGCCGCGGACGGTCAAGGGACGCCCCGGGGGGCGCCGGCGGGGCGTGCACCCCTGGGACACGTTCGAGCCTCCCCGCGTGCCGTCACTGCTCCGCCCCGCCTCCACCGGCGGGGTGCCTGCCACTGTAAGGCCGCCCCACCCCGGCCGACCTCCTCCTACGGGAGGAACCGGCGCCCTCCCGCTCCCATGGCCGGAGAGGTCACGGGCGCGTGGCGGCGGGGGCGGCGAGGCCGGAGCCCGGGCCCGGGCCGGGGTCGTGACCACGGAGGCGGCCAAGGATGCGCGCCGTCACGGCGAGCACCCCGTGAGCCCTCACGACCGGCCATGACGGAGGCCCGCCGGCGTCGGCGCGTGCGCGTGACGCCGGCTGTGCCGTGACGACGAGAACCCGGAACCTCTACAGCTCGTCCGTCGCGGCGCGGCGGTTGCGGCGGACGGTGTCGCCCGGCTCGCGGGCCGGCACCGGCGGCGGCGTGCCGCCGAACTCCGGGCACAGCGCCTGATGGTCGCACCAGTCGCACAGCCGGCTGCGCCGCGCCCGCCACTCGCCCGACCGCAGCGCCCGCTCGATCGCCTCCCACAGCGCCCGCACCTTGCGCTCGGTGGCCAGCAGGTCGGCCTCGTCCGGCGCGTACCGCAGCACCTCGCCCTTGCCGCCCAGGTAGACGAGCTGCAGTAACCTCGGCACCTCGCCGCGCAGCCGCCACAGCACCAGCGCGTAGAACTTCATCTGGAACAGCGCCTTCGCCTCGAAGTCGGGCCCGGGCGCGCTGCCCGTCTTGTAGTCGACCACCCGCACCTCGCCGCTCGGCGCGACGTCGAGCCGGTCGACGTAGCCGCGCAGCATCAGCCCGCCCTCCAGCACCGCCTCGACGTACAGCTCCCGCTCGGCCGGCTCCAGCCGGGTCGGGTCCTCCAGCGTGAAGTAGCGCTCCAGCATGGCCCGCGCCTGCGCCAGCCACTCCCCCTGCTCGGCCTCGTCGGCGAACATCTCGGCGTACTGCGGCTCCTCGTCGAGCAGCCGCAGCCACTGCGGCTCCAGCAGCTCCAGGGCCGCCTGGACGGAGCGGGCCGGGGCGGGCAGGTCGTAGAGGCGCTCCAGCACGGCGTGGACCACCGTGCCGCGCACGGCCGCCGGCGACGGCCGCTCCGGCAACTGGTCGACCACGCGGAACCGGTAGAGGAGGGGACAGGTCATGAAGTCGCCCGCCCGGGACGGGGAGAGAGCTCCGATGATCACCGGATCGGTCAACGTCATGCACCGCACTCTAGGTCACTCCTCCGACAGAACCGCGACGGGGAAAGCGGGATCACCCCGTCCGGCGCGTAGCATCGAGGCAGCGACATCCCATGACGGACGGCGAGGAGTTCGGTGAGCGAGCAGAGCCCCCAGCAGGAGTTCTCGGGCCTGAGGATGGGAAAGCCGTTCGGCATCCCGGTGTACGTCTCCTGGACCTGGTTCATCGTCGCCGCCTTCATCACGTGGATGTACGGCAAGAACGTGCGCAACGCGCTGCCCGAGCTCGACGCGCCCGCCGCCTACGCCGTCGCCTTCGTCTTCGCGGTCCTGCTGTACGTGTCGGTGCTGCTGCACGAGCTGGCCCACAGCGTCCTGGCCAAGGCGTACGGCCTGCCGGTGCGGCGCATCACCCTCTACCTGCTCGGCGGCGTGTCCGAGATCGAGAAGGAGCCGCCCACGCCGGGCAAGGAGTTCATGGTCGCCGCGGCGGGGCCCGCGCTCTCGCTGGGGCTGGGCGGCGCCGGCCTGCTCGCCGACATATACCTCGTCACCGGCGGCGGCATCCCTCAGCAGCTGATCTGGCAACTCTGGATCTCCAACCTCATCGTCGGCGTCTTCAACCTGCTGCCGGGCCTGCCGCTCGACGGCGGCCGGATGCTGCGCGCCGGCGTGTGGAAGCTCACCAGCAAGCCCGGCACCGGCACCGTCGCCGCCGCCTGGGGCGGCCGGGTCCTGGCCGTGCTGCTCGTCGCCGCGTCGCTCGCCATGGCCGCGTGGGGCGGGCAGGGCATGGACTTCACCGGCATGATCTGGCCGCTGGTGCTGGCCTCCTTCATCTGGATGGGCGCCTCGCAGTCGCTGCGCGTGGCCCGCATCCGCGCCCGCATCCCGCAGGTCGACGCCCGTTCCCTGGCCCGGCGGGCGATCCCCGTCGCCGGCGACGTGCCGCTGGCCGAGGCGCTGCGCCAGGCCGGCGAGCGGCGGGCCGGGGCGCTCGTCGTCGTCGACCACGACGGCCGGCCCGTCGCGATCGTCAACGAGGCCGCCGTGCAGGCCACCCCGGAGCACCGCCGTCCCTGGGTGACCGTCGCCTCGCTGGCCAAGTCGCTGGAGCCGTCCATGATCCTCGCCGCCGACCTGACGGGCGAGCCGCTCATCGACGCCATGCGCGAGACCCCGGCGGGGGAGTACCTCCTGGTCGAGAGCAACGGCGAGATCTACGGCGTCCTGGCCACCTCCGACGTCAACCGCGTCTTCACCGGCGTCTGACCCCACCCCTGCCCTCTTGCCCTCTGCCCCCGGGCCCGCCTTGCCCCCTCTGCCCCCGGGCCCGCCTTGCCCCCTTGCCCCCTTGCCCCCTGCCCTCCGCTCTCTGCCCTCGGTCCGCCTGCCCCTTGCCCTCTGCTCTCTGCCGCCCCCGCCCGCCCGCCTGCCCCCGCCGCCGTCCGCCGGCGGGGCGGCCGGTCCCTGGGCGCCAGAACGGCGGTGACGTCCCGCGCGGCCGGTTCGCCACGGCTCTCCCGGACGGTTTCCCTGGACGGTTCTGGTGCGCTTCGCCCGGTCGGGCGGGATCTTCTGAGGGTGCGTCTGATTTGTCCTACTCGAATAACCGGCAGCCCCCGGCTAGTGTCGTAACTGGTGATCAGGCCGGATGCGCGCCGGCCCGGATCCCACCCCCGGCGGTTCGAGGAAGCGACGGCTGGCCGATAGTGTTCCGTTTGGCCGAACTCACAGACCGGAGGGGTTCGCCGCGGCCCGACGATCCGACGGATCGGCACCGCCTCGCCGTGGCGCTCCCCGCCGCTGGGACGCGTAAGGCTGGTGGCCAGCACGGCAGTGCGGGTGCCGTAATATCGCCGGCTTCCGGGGAGGAGAGTTGAGTGACCGAGCGCAGCGAGGGCACCGTTGAGCGTCAGCGCACCACCGTCGGCGTGAAGGAGGACTCATGACCGACCAGGGCTTCGGCGTGGTGCGTCCGCTCCCCGGCGACGGCCTCGTCGCCTGCCTCGGCGGGCTGCTGCTGGTCTGCGACGCGGGTGAGGCCGCCGCGGACGACCTGCTTGAGGCGTTGCGCTCGACGGCCGCCTCCGGCGGCGACGGCCGGGCCCTCGCCAGGCGCGCGGCCCAGGTGCTCGCCGCCAACATGACGGGCGACCCCGCCACCTGCGCGGTGGCCGGACCGGTCGGCGGCGGAGGCGTCGCCGTCCTCGTCAGCGGCTCGGCCGCCGCCGTCATCACCACCGCCGACGGCGATACCCGCCTGGCTGGCAGCGACTCGCTGACCTGGGCCGACCGGCTCATCGCCGGCCCCGTCGAGCGCGTGGAGCTCACCCTGCCCGGCGCCGGCACCCCGCATCCCGCCGTCCGCTTCGACGGCGGCGTCGTCCACGGCGGCGGCCTGTCCGGCGACTTCGGCGACCTCGGCGAGCAGGCCGCGCCCGCCCCGGCCCGGCAGCTCACCAGCGAGCTGCCGAACACCGCGCTGCACATGGAGCCCGACCTCATCCAGCCGCCCGCCCCCGAGCGCGCCCCGGTGAACCTGCCGCCCTACCCGATGTCGGGCGACCAGCCGCCGGCTGCCGCGCCGCAGGGCCCCGGCTTCCAGCCCGGGCCGCCCTCCGGGCCGCAGGCCGCCCCCTCTCCGGAGCCCGCGGGCACCGGGGCGTCCCTCGGCTTCCCGCCGCCGCCCGCCGAGCAGTCGCCCGCCTCGCCGTTCCAGCCGCTGCACGAGCAGCCGCAGCCCGGCGGCTACCCCAGCTACGACGAGCCCGCCCACACGCCCAACGGCGCCGGCGAGCCGTACGAGCAGCCGGGGCCGCCCGAGCCGCAGCCCGGCCCCCACCTGTCGGCCGTGCCCGACTACTTCGAGCCCGCCCAGCCCTCCGGCCCGCCCTCGGGCGACCACCCGGACCCGTACGACCAGTCCGGTCAGCCCCGATACGAGCAGGCCGGCCCGCCCGGATTCGACCAGTCCGGTCAGCCGGGGTACGAGCAGTCCGGTCAGCCCGGGTACGACCAGTCCGGCCCGCCCGGGTACGAGCAGCCGGGCCAGCCCGGACCGGGCCAGCACGGCGGCCAGGAGCAGCCCGAGCACGGCGACCGTCCGCTCGTCTACGGCGTCGACTGCAAGAACGACCACTTCAACGACCCGCGCTCGCCCTACTGCGCGGTCTGCGGCATCGCCCTGGTGCAGCGCACCCTCGTCCCGTACAAGGGGCCGCGCCCGTCGCTCGGGGTCCTCGTCCTTGACGACGGCACGACGCTGCCGCTGGAGAGCGACTACCTCCTCGGCCGCGACCCCGAGCGCGCCCCCGAGGTGGCCGGCGGCTCGGCCCGTCCCGCCAAGGTCACCAGCCCCGACGGCTCGGTCTCGCGCCGCCACCTGCGGGTGGCGCTCGACGGCTGGGACGTCAACCTGGTCGACCTCGGCTCGGTCAACGGCACCCAGATCCAGCCGCCGGGCGACCCCAACTTCTACGACATCCCGCCGAACGAGCCGGTCACGATCGCGCCCGGCACCACGGTCCGGGTGGGCGTGTCCCGCACGATGCGCTTCGAGCCCCACCGCACCTGACCGCCTGGATCGCCGGCGGTCCCACGACCGCCGGCGATCTCTCGAACAGACAGCGGCCGACCGACTGACAGCGGTCTACTGGCAGCGATCCGCCGACTTGGCAGCAAGCCGGCCTTCGGACCGGCGGCAGACACGGCAACGCGCGGCGGACCTTCGGACCGGCAGCAGCGGGACGTGTCGACCGACGGCAGACCTTCCGGCCGACGGCAGGCCTTCCGGCGGGCGGCCTTCCGGCGGGTGGCGACCTTCCGATCGGCGGACGCCTCCGGTCACCGAGCCCGCGCGACCACTTCAGGTCGCGCGGGCCTCGTCGTCCCGGCGCGCATTCCCCAGCGCGTGCTCCTTGGCACGCGCCTTCCACGCGCCTTCGGGGCACGCTCCTTCCGGGCGTCTTCCACGCACGCTCCCGGGCGTCTTCCACGCACGCTCCCGGGCGTCTTCCACGCACGCTCCCGGGCGTCTTCCGCGCGCTTCCGCACGTCTTCCGCGCGTGCTCCAACGCGAGACGGCGGCCCCCACAGCGCGCCGTGACGTGCAGGGCCCGCATCTGGGACGTGACCTGCAGGTCCGCAGCGCGACGTGACGTGAAAGGCCCGTAGCCGGAGGTGGCGTGAAGGGCGTCGCAGGGGCGCCCGCCCGTTCTCACCGCGCGCCGGCGGCGTGGCGGCCCTGGTCAGCGTGAGGCGGCCGGGTGGCCCTCGCCGAAGGCGTGCACCCCGCGCAGCAGCCGAGCGGCCGCGTCCAGCCCGCTGGCCGCCTCCAGGGCGCGGCCCCCGGCGGTGGCGAGCCGGCTGAGCAGGTGCTCGTCATGGTCGCCGAAGTCCCGCCCGGCCACCCACAGCCGCAGGTGCTCGCGGACCGCCAGCGGCACCGGGGACGCCAGGAATCCCGGCTCGCCCGCCGGGACGTCCCGCGGCAGGCGCACCGGCCGGTCCGACGCGGTCAGGAGCTTGAGCACCCCCGACCCGGCCAGCCAGGGCAGCACCCGCGACGGGTCGCCGGGCGGCGCGTGGACGTGGACGGCGTGGGCGGTCTCCCGCAGCGGGTCCACCCGGACGAGTCCGGCGTACCCGGTGCCGGAGAGGGAGGCCGCGGCGTGGGCCAGCAGGTCGGCCAGCGCCGCCGCGTCCGGGCAGGCGAACGAGCGGATGAGTTCGTGCACGGTGACATGAGCGCGGTTGCCAGGCATCGACGTTCCCTCCGTGGGAGGGTGAGAGATCGCGTTCTTGGTCACGCGATCTACGGGTGCGGTGACCCGGAGTATTCTCCGAGACCCGCCCGTTGACCAGACCTCAACGGGAAAGACCGATTTCTGCCAACCGCGGCGTGCTCCCGCGGAAAGCGCGTGCCGGCCTCACCGGGCGAGGGCGGGCGACGCCGGGCGGGACCGCAGCCGCACCCAGTGGACGTCGTCGGCCCGCGTGCCGTCCCGCGTCAGGAACAGCTCCCGGTGCACGCACTCCTTCTCGAACCCGGCCCGCCGCAGCACGGCGTGCGACGCCTCGTTGGCCGCGTTCGTGCCGGCCGTGACCCGGTGCAGCGGGGTGTGCGCGAACGCCCAGTCCACCAGCAGCCGTACGGAGCGCGTCATGAGGCCGCGGCCGCGGAACTCCTCCAGCAGCGAGTAGCCCACCATGGCCTGCCCCATCACCGGCGTCACCTGCATGAGCTGCACGTGCCCCGCGAACGCCCCGGACGCGGCGTCGCGGATCGCCAGCTCGATCCGCTGCCCGGTCACCCACCAGTAGCCGGTGTTGCGGCAGCGCCGCTCGATCTCCTCCAGCGTGGCCACCGGGCCCACCGCGTAGACCACCGTGCTGGCCTCGGCCATCATCCGCTGGAAGTCCCGGGCGTCGCCGACCTCCATGGGCGTGAGCCGGACCACGCCGTCGGTCAGCTCGCCGCCCTCGAACGGCGGCAGGTACGACGGCGCCTCCTCGCCCGCGTCCAGCGCCAGCCGCCCGAACAGGACGAGGTCGGTCAGCCGCCCGTCACGCGTCTCCCGCGCGTCGCGCAGCCGCCCCTCCTCCCGGAAGCCGGCCTTCAGCGCCACCCGCAGCGACGAGAGGTTCTCCACCTCCGCCTTCAGCTCCACCCGGTGGACGCCCTGGTCGAACAGCCACTGGGTCACCGCCCGCACGGCCGCCGTGGCCACGCCCTTGCCCCGCGCCCACGGCGCGACCAGGTAGCCGATCTCGACCGCGCCCCACCGGTCGGGCGGCGACACGCGCACCGCCCCGGCGTAGGCGCCGTTCTCGGCGACGGTGAACTCGGCGCCGCCCTCCTCCCACGTGCGCGCCGCCACGGCCAGGTGGTCGCGGGCGTCCTGCTCGGTGTACGGGGTCGGCAGCACGGGCAGGAAGCGCGCGGTCACCGGGTCGCCGCACGTGGCGGTCATCGCCTCCACGTCGGCCTCCTCGGGCGCGCGCAGGACGAGGGATCCGGTGGACAGGACGGCACGAGGCAGCATGACCCATACATATCGCGCGTCAGAGGCCGGTCGAAAGCCCTATAACCTTGCCGCCATGGGTTTCCGCAGGCATGGGCCGTTCCAGGTGGGGGATCAGGTGCAGCTCACCGACCCCAAGAACAAGCGTCACACGTTCACGCTCAAGCAGGACGGCGTCTTCCACACGCACAAGGGCGCCATCCCGCACAGCGACCTGATCGGGCAGCCGGAGGGCTCCGTGGTGCGCTCCTCGGGCGGCACCCAGTACCTCGCGTTCCGGCACCTGCTGCAGGACTACACCCTGGCGATGCCGCGCGGCGCCGCGGTGATCTACCCGAAGGACGCCTCGATGATCGTCGGCATGGCCGACATCTTCCCGGGCGCCCGGGTCATCGAGGCGGGGGTCGGGTCGGGCGCGCTGACCTGCTTCCTGCTGCGGGCCGTCGGCCCCGAGGGGCACGTCACCTCCTACGAGCGCCGCCAGGACTTCGCCGACGTCGCCCGCGGCAACGTGGAGAAGTTCTTCGGCACCGAGGAGGACGGCCCGCTGGCCAACTGGCGGCTGGTCGTCGGCGACCTCGTCGCCTCGATCGACGAGGTCGACGTCGACCGCGTCATCCTCGACATGCTGGCCCCGTGGGAGTGCGTGGACGCCGCCGCCAAGGCGCTGACGCCCGGGGGAGTGATCTGCTGCTACGTGGCGACGACCACGCAGATGTCCAAGACCGTCGAGGTTATCCGCGATCACGGGAGTTTCACGGAGCCCCATGCGTGGGAGACCCTGGTTCGCGACTGGCATGTCGAAGGACTCGCCGTACGGCCCGATCACCGGATGATCGGCCACACGGGGTTCCTCGTCACCGCCCGCCGCATGGCGGACGGCGTCACACCCCCGCCACGTCGCCGACGACCGAAGGGAACCACCGAAGAACTATGACAATTCGGCCACGAGGCTTCTTTGGTGCGTGAGACGGGAACAAGCCGCCGGGTTACCGCGCTGGCAGGATTAAACGCACAATCGAGGATTATTCACCGAACACTGAATGTCACTCTACGAACACTGCCCGGCCAGGTTACGGAGGGGCCCGAGATAGGTAAGGTCCTAAGTAGTCGCCCTCGACTGGGAAGGAGGTGACGGGGCGTGGCAGCTCGCGATGATGCAGAGGCTCGAGCCGCGCAGCGCGAACGGGAGGTCGCTGATCTTTCAACACAGGTCTCCTTCCTGCAGGAGGAGATCACCGCGCTGAGGCGGAAGCTGGCCGAGTCACCCCGTCAGGCCAGAGTCCTCGAAGAGCGCCTTCACGAGGCGCAGGCGAACCTCGCGGCCGTCACCGGCCAGAACGAGCGCCTGGTCGCCACGTTGAAGGAGGCACGGGACCAGATCGTCGCCCTCAAGGAGGAGGTCGACCGGCTGGCGCAGCCGCCATCCGGCTTCGGCACCTTCCTGGAGGCCCGCGAAGACGGCACGATCGAGGTGTTCACCGGCGGCCGCAAGCTGCGGGTGAACGTCAGCCCGGCCGTCGACGTCGACTCGCTGCGGCGTGGCCAGGAGGTCATGCTCAACGAGGCCCTCAACGTGGTCGAGGCCCTCGGCTACGAAGAGGTCGGCGAGATCGTCATGCTCAAGGAGCTCCTCGACGAGGGCAAGCGCGCCCTGGTCATCTCGCACGCCGACGAGGAGCGCGTGGTCCGCCTGGCCGACTCGCTGGTGGGCCAGCCGATCCGAGCCGGCGACTCCCTTCTGCTGGAGCCCCGCTCCGGCTACGTCTACGAGCGCATCCCCAAGTCCGAGGTCGAGGAGCTCGTCCTGGAGGAGGTCCCCGACATCTCCTACGAGGAGATCGGCGGCCTGTCCCGGCAGATCGAGCAGATCCGCGACGCCATCGAACTGCCCTACCTGCACGCCGACCTGTTCCGCGAGCACCAGCTGCGCCCGCCCAAGGGCGTGCTGCTCTACGGCCCTCCCGGCTGCGGCAAGACGCTCATCGCCAAGGCGGTCGCCAACTCCCTGGCCAAGCAGGTCGCGGAGAAGACCGGCCAGTCCGGCAAGAGCTTCTTCCTCAACATCAAGGGCCCCGAGCTGCTCAACAAGTACGTCGGCGAGACCGAGCGGCACATCCGCCTGGTCTTCCAGCGGGCCCGGGAGAAGGCCTCCGAGGGCACTCCCGTCATCGTGTTCTTCGACGAGATGGACTCGATCTTCCGCACCCGCGGCTCGGGCGTGTCCTCCGACGTCGAGAACACCATCGTCCCGCAGCTGCTGTCGGAGATCGACGGCGTCGAGGGACTGGAGAACGTCATCGTCATCGGCGCCTCCAACCGCGAGGACATGATCGACCCGGCGATCCTGCGGCCCGGCCGCCTGGACGTCAAGATCAAGATTGAGCGGCCGGACGCCGAGGCGGCCAAGGACATCTTCTCCAAGTACCTCGTCGCGGACCTCCCGCTGCACCCGGAGGACCTCTCCGAGCACGGCGGCTCCCGCGAGGCGACCATCCACGGCATGATCCAGAGCGTCGTCGAGCGCATGTACACCGAGAGCGAGGAGAACCGCTTCCTCGAGGTGACCTACGCCAACGGCGACAAGGAAGTCCTCTACTTCAAGGACTTCAACTCCGGCGCGATGATCCAGAACATCGTCGACCGGGGCAAGAAGATGGCCATCAAGCAGTTCCTCGAGAGCGGCCAGAAGGGCCTGCGGGTGCAGCACCTGCTCACGGCCTGCGTGGACGAGTTCTCCGAGAACGAGGACCTGCCCAACACCACCAACCCCGACGACTGGGCCCGCATCTCCGGCAAGAAGGGCGAGCGGATCGTCTACATCCGCACCCTCGTCTCCGGCAAGCAGGGCGCCGAGGCCGGCCGTTCCATCGACACCGTCGCCAACACCGGCCAGTACCTGTAATCGCGACCTCGTCACCTCGAAGAGGGCCGCGCGGATCCACCCGCGCGGCCCTCTCGCGTTCCCGCCCCGAGCCAAAATCCGGACATGGCGTGTGAAAGCTGTGACTGGCGGGAACCGAAGTGATCGTCGCGACGTCCAAAGGGCGTGCATCACCACCACCGGCCGCGCCGCGCCCGAGGAACCCGAGGCACCCGAGGAGACGGCAGGCTGGCGGAGCTCGACCTGCTGAGGTTCGTCGCCGCCCTGGCCGTGCTCGCCTTCCACTACCTCGTCGCCTACGCCTCCGTGTGGGGCGAGCGGCCCGCCGAGCTGTTCCCCGCCGCCGCGCCCTTCGCCGGCCTCGGCATCCTCGGCGTCGAGCTGTTCTTCGTCATCAGCGGCTTCGTCATCCTCATGAGCGCGTGGGGCCGCTCGCTGGGCGCCTTCGCCCGGTCCCGGCTCGTCCGCCTCTACCCGGCGTACTGGCTGAGCCTGGCCGCCGTCGCGGCCCTGTACGGCCTCACCGACGCCAAGGCGCTCGACCCGAGACTCAGCCCCGGCGACTACGCCGTCAACGCCACCATGTTCCAGCGGCTGTTCGGCGTCACCGACGCCGCCGGCGTCTACTGGTCGCTCTGGGCCGAGCTGCGCTTCTACCTGATCATGGCGGTCCTCGTCGTCATCGGCGTCACCTACGGACGCGTGCTCGTCCTCGGCGGCCTCTGGCTCGCCGCCGCGCTCGGCGCCGAACTGCTCGGCAACGACCTCCTCAACGAGATCGTCATGCCGCGCTACGCCCCGTACTTCGTCGCCGGCATGGCCCTCTACCTCATCCACAAGCACGGCAGCGCCTGGTTGCCCTGGCTCTACGTCGTGGCCGGCTGGGCGATGTCCCTCCACGCCGCACTCGAACGCGTCCACGGCCGCATCAAGGTCGCCGGCTTCAAGAACATGCCCGTCACCGACGTCTCCGTGATCGTCACCATCACGGTCGTCTTCGCCGTGATGGCGCTGGTCGCGCTCGGCCTCCTCCGGCTCAGACCCTCCAAGGTCCTCACCGCGCTCGGCTCGACCACCTACCCCCTCTACCTGCTCCACTCCGCCGTCGCCGTCGCGCTCGTCCCGCGGCTCACCGGCGCCCTCCCGCCCTGGCTCACCGCCACCGTCACCGCGCTGGCGGCGATCGTCCTGTCGTATCTCGTCTACACCTTTGCCGAACGCCCGATCCAGCGTCTCCTCAGGCCCCGCCGCACAGCAGCGGCCCACCCGGCCCCGGCCGTACAGGTCGAAAAGGCGTCGGTGCCATAACTCTGTGACCCTGGGGCACTGTGAAGGGCATAGGCTCGGGCATATAAACGGCGGATAGGCAGATCCGGACGAACAGAGGGTGTTGCATGACGGTGCGTCGGGTGATGGGCATCGAGACCGAGTACGGCATCTCCGTACCAGGTCAGCCGGGCGCCAACGCGATGGTGACCTCCTCGCAGGTGGTGAACGCCTACCTGGCGGCCTCGGCGGCACGTGCGCGCAGGGCCCGCTGGGACTTCGAGGAGGAGAACCCCCTCCGCGACGCCCGCGGCTTCGACCTCGCACGAGAGGTCGCCGACCCCAGCCAGCTCACCGACGAGGACCTCGGCCTGGCCAACGTCATCCTCACCAACGGCGCCCGCCTCTACGTCGACCACGCCCACCCCGAGTACTCCACCCCCGAGTGCACCAACCCCCGCGCCGCGGTCATCTGGGACAAGGCCGGCGAACGCGTCATGTACGACGCCGCGCAGCGCGCCTCCGCCATCCCGTCCAACGCGCCCATCCAGCTCTACAAGAACAACACCGACGCCAAGGGCGCCTCCTACGGCTGTCACGAGAACTACCTGATGCGGCGCGCCACCCCGTTCGCCGACATCGTCCGCCACCTCACCCCCTTCTTCGTCAGCCGCCAGGTCGTCACCGGCGCCGGCAAGGTCGGCATCGGTCAGGACTCACGCGGCGAGGGCTTCCAGATCAGCCAGCGCGCCGACTTCTTCGAGGTCGAGGTCGGACTGGAGACCACCCTCAAGCGGCCCATCATCAACACCCGCGACGAACCCCACGCCGACCCCGAGAAGTACCGGCGGCTGCACGTCATCATCGGCGACGCCAACATGTCCGAGATCTCCACCTATCTGAAGCTCGGCACCACGGCACTCGTCCTCGCCATGATCGAGGACGGCTTCATCACCCGCGACCTCGCCGTGGACAACCCGGTCCAGGCGCTGCGCGCCGTCTCCCACGACCCCACCTGCCGCTACGAGATCTCCATGCGCGACGGCCGCCGGCTGACCGCCGTCCAGCTCCAGATGGAGTACCTCGACCAGGCGCGCAAGTACGTCGAGGAGCGCGGCACCGCACAGGAGGAGATGAACAAGGACATCCTCGACCGCTGGGAGTCCGTGCTCACCCGCCTGGCCGAGGACCCCATGCAGCTGTCCCGCGAGCTCGACTGGGTCGCCAAGCTGGAACTGCTGGAGGGCTACCGCACCCGCGACAACCTGCCCTGGTCCCACTCCAGGCTCCAGCTCGTGGACCTCCAGTACTCCGACATCCGGCCCGACCGCGGCCTGTACAACCGCCTCGTCGCCCGCGGCCGCATCCAGCGCCTCGTCACCGAGGACGAGGTCCAGCGGGCCGTGGAGAACCCGCCGACCGACACCCGCGCCTACTTCCGCGGGCGCTGCCTGCGTCAGTACAGCGAATCCGTCGCCGCCGCCTCCTGGGACTCCGTCATCTTCGACATCCCCGGCCGCGAGTCCCTGCAGCGGGTCCCCACCCTGGAGCCGCTGCGCGGCACGAAGGCCCACGTGGGCGAGCTGTTCGACCGCTGCCGCACCGCCGCCGACCTGGTCGCGGCCCTCACCGGCGGCGACTGACCTCTCCGCGCGTACGCGAACGGCGCCCCGGAACCCGTCCGGGGCGCCGTTCGCCGATCTCCGGCGTGACCGCTCTCAGATCAGCAGCCCCACGCCCAGCGTCAGCGCGCCCACCGCCAGGCAGGCCCCGCCCGCCACGGTGAGCCCGATCAGGCGGCTCGGCCTCGTGTCGGACGGCCGGATGACCGACAGGAAGAAGCCCAGGGGCATGAGGATGGGCGCCGCCACGACGAGCAGGCGCACCAGCCACTTCAGGCCCTCCGGCAGGCCGGTCTGGTCCACGTAGAGCATGGCCACCAGGCTGAACAGCACCAGCACGCCCGCGTGGGCGTGCCCGGCGCGCCACAGGCCGCGCCGCACGGGGTTGTCGATGTAGCCCGGGACGCCCCGCATGAGGAACTTCAGCAAGGTGACGCCGCCGAAGGCGATCGTCGGCACGGTGATGAGCAGCACACCGGCCATGGTGAGGGAAGCGGGGGACACGTGAACCTCCAGGCAGAGCAGCGCGAACGCATTGGATAGTACAGCTATCTAGACAAACCGGCAAGATCGCCTGCCGATCGGCGCGAAATGTCGTCCGGTTCGGGGAAGATAAGCCTCAAGAGGCAGTCCCCCGAGTGGAGGTACGACATGGCGAGCAGGGACACCGGAGGCCAGAAGCAGGCCGGCCGGCGCGACAGCGACGTCGAGGAGACCGAGGCGTCGGCGGCGTCCGACGTTCAGGAGCGCCAGGAGAAGCTGTCCGACGATGTCGACGCGATCCTGGACGAGATCGACGAAGTTCTCGAAGAGAACGCGGAGGAGTTCGTGCGCAGCTACGTCCAAAAGGGCGGCCAGTAGGCAGAACAGACCGGAAAAATTGAGACAAGGCCGTGGAAAGCGACGAGGGCATGAAGCGGTGCCCGGACTGTGGGGAGGCCACGGCGCTCTCCGAGTTCGGGCGCAACCAGAGCCTGGCCGACGGCCGGGCGCGGCACTGCAAGCCCCGCCTCCCCGGCCACGCGTAAGCCCTGCCACACGCTCATACACCACTCTTGCGGCACCGAGGACGACTTCGAGCGCATACCGGCCGAGCAGGGCGGCCTGTGCGCCATCCGCCGGGTCATCCCGGGCACGTTCGTCGACCGCCGCCACCGCGCCGGCCGCCGACGAGGTGGCCCGGACGCGGACCTGCCTGCCCTCCATCTGTCGCGGCGTCACGCGCCGGCTGAGGCGCGGGAGCGCCCGGCGTTCTATTCGAGGGCGGTCAGGGTGTAGGAGGTCGCTTCGTCGCCCGGTGGGGCGTACTCGACGGCGACGCCGAGCAGGCGTACGGGGCGGGTGAGGTCGAACCGGCCGAGGACGGCGAGGGCGACGCGGGTCAGCTCGTCGGGGTCCGTGGTGGGCGCCGGGAGCCGTGATTGGCGCGTGCGGGTGAGGAACGGGGCGAACCTCACCTTGACGGAGACGCGGACGACGGCGCGTCCGGCGTCGGAGGCGTCGGCGGCGACCTGCCGGGCGAGTGCGGCGACATGGCCGCTGACGGCGGACGGGTCGGTGAGGTCCTGGGGGAAGGTGGTCTCGCGGCTGTGGCCGCGCGGCACCCACGGGGTGGTGGCCACCTCGGACTCGCCTCTGCCGTGGGCGAGGTGGTGCAGCCAGGGTCCGTTGACGGGGCCGAAGTGGCGGGCCAGGTCGGCGGGGTCGGCGGCGGCGAGATCGGCGACCGTGCGCAGGCCCAGGCCGGCGAGTTTGCGCGCGGTCTTGGCCCCGATGCCCCACAGGGCGTCCGTGGGCCGCTCGTACATCTCCTGCGCCCACGTGGCGGTGGTGAGCCGGTGGACGCCGGCGGGTTTGGCGAAGGCGGAGGCCAGCTTGGCCTGGTGCTTGTTGTCGCCGATGCCGACGGAGCAGGACAGGCCGGTGGCGGCGAGGACGGCGCGCCGCAGGTCGGCGGCGAGGGCTTCGGGGTCGTCGGTGCGGGCGCCGATGAACGCCTCGTCCCACCCCCAGACCTCGACCCGGACGGGGAAGCCGCGCAGCGTCGCCATGACCTGTTCGGAGGCGGCCTCGTAGGCGGGTCTGTCGCTGGGCAGGAAGACCGCCTCGGGGCACAGCCGCAGGGCGGTGCGCAGCGGCATGCCGGAGCGGATGCCGTGCGCGCGCGCCTCGTAGGTGGCGGTGGCGGCCACGGTGCGCGGGCGGGTGGGGTCGCCGGAGCCGCCCACGACGACGGGCCTGCCGCGCAGCTCGGGGTGGCGCAGGAGCTCCACGGCGGCGATGAACTGGTCGAGGTCGACGTGCAGGACCCAGTCCCGCCCGGACTCCTCGGGCCCCGTCATGGTGCCAGTATCGCCTGCCGGGGGCCGGCGGGGCGGGCCGAGGGACGATGCGGACGTCTGGCGAGTGTAAAGAAACGATCTGGTGACCGGTTCGCCGTGAGCTGATCGTGGGAAGTGCAGACAGCAACACAACATGAGTAGTGTCGCTCTAGGAACACTGACCTTTGGGAGGGAGTCGCGTGGCATCGCACAGGGATCTGCCCGCCGGCTTGGTGAACCAGCTTTTCCACAACACCGGGAGTTCCTCGTTCACGGAGTTCGTCGCGGCGTACGCGCCTGAGTTGCTGCCGCAGCGTGACAAGGTCCTCGCCACCCCGATCGGTGACCAGGTTCCCCACGCGACCACGATCGTGGCGGCGACCTTCGCCGGCGGTGTGGTGATGGCGGGCGACCGGCGGGCGACGTCCGGCAACATCATTTCCCAGCGTGACGTGGAGAAGGTGTTCCGGGCCGACGACTACTCCTGCATGGGCATCGCCGGCACGGCCAGCACCGGCATCGAGATGGCCCGGCTCTACCGCGTGGAGCTGGAGCACTACGAGAAGATGGAGGGCCGCACGCTGTCCGTGGCGGGCAAGGCCAACCGCCTGGCCACGATGATCCGCGGCAACCTGGGCATGGCGATGCAGGGCCTCGTGGTGGTGCCGTTGTTCGCGGCCTACGATCCCGACCGCGACGAGGGGCGGATCTTCAGTTACGACGTGGCGGGCGGCCCGTACGAGCGTGACCGGTTCGACGCGATCGGGTCCGGCTCGATCTTCGCGCGTGGCGCGCTGAAGAAGCTCTACCGCGACGGGGCCTCGGCCGACGACATGGTGATGACGCTGATCCAGGCGCTGTACGACGCGGCCGACGACGACTCGGCGACCGGCGGCCCGGACGTGACGCGCAAGATCTGGCCGATCGTCTCGGTGATCGACGCCGACGGCTACCGCCGGCTGACGGAGGAGCAGGTGGCGGGCTACGTCGAGCAGATGCTCCAGCAGCGCCTGATCTCCCCTGACGGCCCCATCGCCCCGCTGCGCTAGAAAGGACCATCACGGTGTCCATGCCTTTCGGATATGCGTCCCCTGAGCAGATCATGCGGGACAAGGCGGATTACGCGCGCAAGGGCATCGCGCGGGGCCGCAGCGTCGTCGTGCTCCAGTACGAGGACGGCATCCTGTTCGTGGCGCCCAACCCGTCGCGGGCGCTGCACAAGATCAGTGAGATCTACGACCGCATCGGTTTCGCCGCGGTGGGCCGCTACAACGAGTTCGAGGAGCTGCGGCTCGGCGGCATCCGCTACGCCGACATCAACGGCTACACCTACGACCGCTCCGACGTGACCGGGCGGGGCCTGGCCAACCTGTACGCCTCCAACCTGGGCCGCATCTTCACCGAGTCGATCAAGTCGCTGGAGGTGGAGGTCGTGGTCGCCGAGGTAGGCGACACCTCCGACGGTGACGCCATCTACCGGCTGACCTTCGACGGGTCGGTGTTCGACGAGCACGGTTTCGCCGCGATGGGCGGGCAGGCGGACGCGGTGGCCACGCGGCTGAAGGAGCGTTACCGCGAGGGCATGCCGCTGGCCGACGCGCTGGAGGTGGCGCTGACGGCGCTGACGGAGCCGGGCGGTGAGCGTCCGCCGGTGGCGCAGCTCGAGGTGGCGGTGCTCGACCGCAAGCGTGAGCACCGCAAGTTCCTGCGGCTGACGGGCGCGCGGCTGGAGCGGCTGCTGTCGCAGACGTCCGCGGGCGGTGGAGCGGCTCAGGGGGCGGCTGAGGAGCCGCCGGGAGCCGCTCCTGGCGAGGGCGCCGGGGGAGCCTCGGACGCTTCGGGGTCCTCGGGGTCCTCGGGGTCCTCGGGGTCCTCGGGGTCCTCGGGGTCCTCGGGGTCCTCCGGTCAGGCGGCCCCGCCGGCCGACACGCCGCCGCCCACGGGGCCGGAGGGCGACATCGACGACGGCTCCTCGCCTCTGTAGGAGGTCTGGGCCGGCTTCGGCCGTGGTCGCACCAGCGTGATGGGGTGAGGCCACGGCCGCGCCGGTTTCCCGGGTGCGCCAGGTGGTGTCCGTTCCCACCCGTTCCGGGCTGACGACCGCGTCCTCGAGCCGCGCAGTCCTCGTGGAGACGCCTACAAGCACGCCGAGCCTCGGCCTCGCGCCGCCTCCGCACTCGTCCCGACACCTGCGGCCACAGGCGCGCGGCGCCTCAGCCTCGCGCCGTTTTCATGCCCGTGCCCGGAGCAAGCCGCGACTCATGGCCTCTGGCCCGCCTGGCGTCGAGACCACCTCCCTGCCCGCGCTCTGCGGCCCGCCCGCGACCATGGGGTGGGGCGAGCGGCCCGGAACGTCCCACAGGGCTGCCTGGGGGCGGGGAGCGAGCACCTGCACACAGCGGGGCGGGTGCGACCGGCCGGGGAAAGGAGGTGGGCGGCGCGTGTTGGTAAAGGGGGCGGCCCACGCCGTCCCCGCGATCTTCGGGTTCGGTCAAATGTCGGACGGGCCGGGTGTCGGCGGGGCGGCGGCCGGGGCGCCGGGTGCTGGCATGACCTCATGATCAAACTGAGTGTCGTCGTGGCCTCCGCCACCCTCGTCCTCCTGGGAGCGCAGGGTGGTACCGCGCTCGCCTCCGCCGGGCCCCGCCCCGAGTCGCCCCCGATCAGCCACTCCGAGACCCCGGGCGCGGCGGGCACCCACAGGGCCGGGCACCTGTCCCGGGCCGTGACGTGGCACGCGTCCCACCGGGGGAGCGCCCGCGACGCCGTGCGGCCCTCCCCGCGCTCCTCCACCCGCCAGGTCCCGCGCTCCACCGACCGCCCCGCTCCGGGTACGTCCGGTCGTGACGCGCTTCGCTCCCTGGGTCATCGGACGCTTCGCGTGTCCGTCCGGCCGTCCGCCGGCGGACCGTCGGGCACGGCCGCCTCGGCGCCCGCGGCGAACAGCGCGTGGCCGGGAGAGCCGGCGCAGCTCACGGTCGTCGGGCAGGGCTCCGTCCAGGCGCCGCCCGACGTGATGCGCCTCAACGTGGGCGTGGACGTGCGCCGTGACCGGGCCTCCTCCGCCTTCAGCGCCGCGAAGGCCGCCCGGGCCCGGCTCGCCGCCGCGATCCAGGGCGCCGGCATCTCCGTGAACGACATGCGCACCGAGAACCTCACGCTCGGCGCCGAGTACAAGGACGGGCCCCAGGTCGTCGGCTACCGGGCGGCGCAGGGCGTGGAGGTGATCCTGCGCGACATGTCGAAGGCCGACGCGGTCATCGACGCGGTCGCGGCCGTGGGGGACGAGGTGCAGATCAACGGCATCTCGTTCGAGGTGTCCAAGGCCGAGGCGCTGCTCGCGCGGGCGCGGGCGGCGGCGTACCGCGACGCGCTGAGCAAGGCCCGCCAGCTCGCGGCGCTGGCCGGCCGGCACGTGGGCCGGGTCGTGAAGATCGACGAGCAGTCCGACTCGACGCCGCGCTTCTCGCTGGCGGGGGCTGACGCGGCGTTCGTCAGTCCCGGCCAGTCGTCGATCTCCGTGATCGTCAACGTGGTGTACGAGCTGATCTGACGCGCTCTCCGAGACCCCTCGCCCTAGATGTGACCTATGTCACTTTTGCTGGAGTGAACTCCGGCCTGGGGCGGGGGGTCTCACCTGTCCGTGAAGACTTCTTTACGAGCACTGCTCGCGGTCGGCGCCTCCGCCGCCCTGGTCCTGACCTCCGGCGCGGCCTTCTGGGCGTCCACGGCGGCCACCGCGGGCGTCTCCGCCGGTGCCGCGGCCCCGGCGCGGCCCATCCCGGCCTTCAAGGCCCCGAAGATCTTCGGGACCTCCTTCCAGCCGGACCCGAAGCACGACTTCACCAAGGGGATCCACTCCCGGCACGACGGCATCCTGCGCGGCTGGATCACCTCGATCCGCGGCGGCGTCGCCGAGTACGAGCCGATCAGGTGGAAGAAGGGCACCCAGACCGAGGGCTACTTCGTCGGGCCGCCCGAGGGCGACGTGACCGCCTACGCCTCGCCCGTCGCCAAGGACGTCGTGTACCTGTCGGCCTTCGGCTGCAAGACCACCATGTCGCAGATGACGGTCAGCCGCTCCACGGGGCTGGGCGCCAAGCGCTGCGACCGTTCCGTGCTGCTCAAGCGGCACAAGAAGCAGGGCCAGCCGTCCCTGATCACCGTCTACAAGGGTGAGATCGTCAAGGTTCAGGAGATCTACACCCCCTGAGTGCGGGGCTGAGCGGACGCACGGTCCGACACCGTCGTCCGCAACGGTCTCCGGGGACGGGGGACGGGGGACGGGGGCGGGGGAGCTGGGCGGTGACCGGCTCGGAGAGACCCACGTGGGGCGCGGGGGCGCCCGCGTGGGGCCTCCGGGCCATGCGTGCCCATGGGGGCGGCAAGGGCGCCGTGCTCGCGCAGAGGGCCGGGCAGGGCGCTGTGCGCGCGCCGGGGCCGGGAAGCGCCCGGAGTCCCGTCCGGCACCGGATCAGGGGGACGAACCGGACGGGCACGCCGCCCGCAGGGCGCGGAGCGGCAAAACACGCCGAAGATCCCTCCCGCTCGCCGATCCGTGGGCATAGTGTGAGGTGATGGATCGTCGCATCTTCGGGCTGGAGAACGAGTACGGCGTGACCTGCACGTTCCGGGGACAGCGCAGGCTGTCGCCCGACGAGGTCGCGCGCTACCTGTTCCGGCGAGTCGTGTCCTGGGGCCGATCGAGCAACGTCTTCCTCCGCAACGGCGCACGCCTGTACCTCGACGTGGGCAGCCATCCTGAGTACGCAACACCCGAGTGTGACAACGTCATCGAACTCGTCACCCACGACAAGGCCGGCGAGCGGATCCTCGAGGGCCTCCTCGTCGACGCCGAGAAGCGGCTGCGCGAGGAGGGCATCGCCGGCGACATCTACCTGTTCAAGAACAACACCGACTCGGCCGGCAACTCCTACGGCTGCCACGAGAACTACCTGGTCGGCAGGCACGGCGAGTTCGGGCGGCTGGCCGACGTGCTCATCCCGTTCCTGGTGACCCGGCAGATCATCTGCGGGGCAGGCAAGGTGCTGCAGACGCCGCGCGGCGCCGTCTACTGCGTCTCGCAGCGGGCCGAGCACATCTGGGAGGGCGTCTCGAGCGCCACCACCCGCAGCAGGCCGATCATCAACACGCGCGACGAGCCGCACGCCGACGCCGAGCGGTTCCGGCGCCTGCACGTGATCGTCGGCGACTCCAACATGAGCGAGACGACCATGCTGCTCAAGGTCGGCGCCACCGACCTGGTGCTGCGCATGATCGAGGCCGGCACCGTGATGCGCGACCTGTCGCTGGAGAACCCGATCCGGGCCATCCGCGAGGTCTCGCACGACATGACCGGCCGGCGCAGGGTCCGCCTGGCCAACGGCCGCGAGGCGTCGAGCCTGGAGATCCAGCAGGAGTACCTGTCGAAGGCCAAGGACTTCGTCGAGCGGCGCGGCGGCGACGCGACCGCCCAGCGGGTGCTGGAGCTGTGGGAGCGCACGCTGACGGCGGTCGAGACCGGCAACCTCGACCTGGTGGCCCGCGAGATCGACTGGGTGACGAAGTACCAGCTCATCGAGCGCTACCGCAAGAAGTACGACCTGCCGCTGTCCTCGCCGAGGGTGGCGCAGCTCGACCTGGCCTACCACGACGTGCACCGCAAGCGCGGCCTGTACTACCTGCTGCAGAAGCGCGGCTCGGTGGAGCGGGTGGCGTCCGACCTCAAGATCTTCGAGGCCAAGTCGGTGCCGCCGCAGACGACCAGGGCGCGGCTGCGCGGCGAGTTCATCCGCAAGGCCCAGGAGAAGCGGCGCGACTTCACCGTCGACTGGGTCCACCTCAAGCTGAACGACCAGGCGCAGCGCACGGTGCTGTGCAAGGACCCGTTCCGCAGCGTGGACGAGCGCGTGGACAAGCTGATCGCGGGGATGTAGCCGTCGCTTTACCCGTCGGTTTACCCCGGCCCTACCCGGCGGTCGGATAGGGTGACGCGAACCTGCAGTCCACCGAGGGAAGTCCATGCGCCGCGCCCTGGCCGTCCTGGCCGCCGTGCCACTGATCTTCTTCGCCGCCGCGTGCGGCTCCGACACCGCCACCACCTCCGGCTCCCCTGGGGCCGGAGGCGCGGCGGCGGGTGTGAAGGTCACCGGAAACCTGGGCGCCAAGCCCACTGTGACGATCTCGGGGGCGCCCGCCACCAAGTCGTCGTACGAGGTGATCTCGCCGGGCACCGGCCCGGCGGTCAAGAGCGGCGGCCAGGTGATCGTCAACCTCACCGTCTACAACTGGGACGGCAAGCAGAACGCCTTCCAGGGCTCCTCCTACGACACCAAGCAGCCGGAGACCATCCCGGTCAACGAGCAGCTCCCGCAGGTGCTGCGCGACGGCTTCACCAAGGTCAAGCACGGCGGCCGGCTGCTGGCCGTGATGGCCTCCGACTCCACCCAGCAGCAGGCCCAGGCGACGCAGGCCGCCCAGCCGACGAAGGTGTTCGTCATCGACGTCGTCGGCGCCCCGCCCGAGCCGCTCAAGGCCGCCACCGGCAAGGAGACCGGCGACAGCATCAAGGGCGTCAAGGTGGTCAGCCCCGGCGGTGACAAGGCGCCGACGCTGACCACGAAGACGAGCGAGAAGGCGCCGAAGGAGCTCGTCGTCAAGACCCTGATCCAGGGCACCGGGCAGAAGGTGCAGGCGGCCAACACGCTGACCGTCCACTACACCGGCAAGATCTGGGGCACCGACAAGGAGTTCGACTCGAGCTGGACCAAGGGGCAGCCGGCGTCGTTCCCGCTGTCGGGCGTGATCCAGGGCTGGCAGAAGGGGCTCGTGGGCGTGCCGGTCGGCAGCCGCGTGGTGATGAGCATCCCGCCGGACCTCGGCTACGGCGCGCAGGAGCAGCAGAACATCCCGGCCAACAGCACCCTCGTGTTCGTGGTGGACGTCCTGTCCGCCTACTGAGGTCGAGCGCCTCTCCTGAGGCGCTTGTCCGCCACCTGAGGTCCGGTTCGCCGGAGACGCCCTTCCCGGGCCGGTCGCGCCGGCGTCCGGGGAGGGCGTCGGCGCGCCTAGACTCCGGCTGTGCGCGAAGAGCATCTGGAGGCCCTGTCCCTGCTGCACGATCCCGTGCGGCGCAGCCTGTACGAGGCCGTGGCGGGCAGCGGCGGCGACGTGGGCCGGGCGGAGGCGGCCGAGGCCACCGGGGTGTCGAGGACCCTCGCCGGTCACCACCTCGACAGGCTGGTGGAGGCCGGGCTGCTGGAGAGCGGCTTCCGGCAGCCCGAGCGGCGCGGGCCCGGCAGCGGCCGGCCCGCGAAGGTGTACCGGCGCGCCTCGGGGGAGCGGTCGGTGAGCCTGCCGCCGCGCGACTACGCCGTGCTGGCCTCGGTGCTGGCGGGCGTGGTGGACGCGCTGGGCGCCGAGGAGAAGGCCGAGGAGGTGGCCAGGGCGGCGGGCGCCCGCCTGGCCCGGGGCCACCGGGGCGAGCCCGTGGAGGCCGTGCTGGCCGAACGCGGCTACGAGCCGTACGCCGACCACGCCGGTGACGCCGGCGTCGGGGCCGGAGGCCGGCTGCGGCTGCGCAACTGCCCGTTCCACGCGCTGTCGCAGGAGCACCCGCTGCTGGTGTGCTCGATGAACCTCGCGCTGTGCCAGGGCCTGCTGGAGGGCCTCGGCGACCGGCCGGAACGCGCGGAGCTGGATCCGAGGCCGGGGGAGTGCTGCGTCTCCCTCGCCCTGCCACCCGGCTCCGCCCTGCCACCGGACTCTAAAACAAATGAAGATTGACATAGAAGCGAAGGGCGTGGTGTGCTGACGCCATGCACCTCGCCCAGCTCAACATCGCCCATCTGCGCGCCCCCGTCGACGCCCCCGAGCTCGCCGCGTTCGTGGAGCTCCTGGAGCCCATCAACGACCTGGCCGACGCCGCCCCCGGATTCGTGTGGCGGCTCAAGGAGAGCGAGGAGGACCCCACCGCCACGGTCGTCCACGACTACGGCGACCACCTGCTCGTCAACTTCTCGCTGTGGGAGTCGATCGACGCCCTGTGGACGTTCGCCTACCGCAGCGCCCACCTGGGCGTGCTGCGCCGGCGCAGGGAGTGGTTCCTGCGCATGGCGGAGCCGTACATGGTGATGTGGTGGGTGCCCGAGGGGCACATCCCGACGCTGGCCGAGGCCATGCGGCGGCTGGAACACCTCAGGGCCCACGGCCCGAGCCCCGAGGCGTTCACCTTCCAGGAGCCCTACGAGAGCAGCGAGGCGGCGAACCTGCCCGCCGCCGCCGAGGCCAGGAAGTAGGCCAGGTCCTCCTCCAGCCCCCGGCCCATCGTCGAGAGCCGCACCGGTGAGGCACGCAACGCCTCGTGCAGGCCGTCCACCGGCACGGGCACCAGCTCGTGCCGGACGGCCAGCAGCTCGGCCTGGTCGCGCACCCGCTCGCCGAACTCGCCCGGCAGCATCGGCACCGGCACGTGGGCCCGCGTCAGCGCCACCCGGCCGTAGGCCGTCAGCGAGTGGTGCGACACGCCGAGGTGCCGCTCACGCCGGTCGCCCTCGCTGATCCGCAGCGCCGCCACCGGCCGGCCGAGCAGCACGGCGGCGGCGTTGACCGCCTCGCCCGCCGAGACGCCGGAGAAGCCCCACCGGGTGCCCGTGCCGAGGTTGCCCGGCCCCTGGGCGACGATCGCGACGTCCGCCTCCAGCACGTGGCGGGCCGCCAGCAGCCCCGTGTGCGTGGTCACCGCCTCCACGTCGCCGCCGAACGCCTGCCCGACCGTCACCACCCCGGCCAGCCAGCCGATCTCGCGCAGCGTCGCGCACGCCATCGAGAACCACGCCGGCAGCGCCCCGCCGTCCTGCATCACGTACGCCACGCGCACGCCGCCGCCCGCGCCGCCCGGCACCGCCTCGTACAGGCCGCACAGGATCGGCGGCAGCGCCGAGTGCAGGTCGGCCACCACCACGGGCATCCCGTCGACCGAGTCGGCCTCGCGCAGGAGCTCGTGATGGGGCGAGTCCTGCTCGTCCGCGCCGAGCACCGTCGCCTGCATCGGGGTGTAGCGGGCCTTCACCAGGTGCCCCGGCCCTTGCGGATCTTCCGGTAAACGGTTCGGGAGGGCCACCACCATGGCGTAACCTCCCGTACCGAGACCCATCGCGAGTGCCGTCGTGTTGAGCAGCACCTCGTCGCCGGGTTCCGGGCGGCCCACCAGTGCCGGATAGGCCAGTGCCCGGCACTGCCCCTCGGGCACGGCGACGTCCAGCTCCACCGCCCCTGGCCACTCTCGGCGGATCCGCACGACCTCGCCCTTGCGCCATCTGATCACGGGGGCAGGGTAGCGTCCATGAAGGAGGAGTGAGGCAGATGTCACGCCGTAAGACCGAGCGGTTGCTGAATCTGGTGATCTGCCTGCTCGCCACCGGGAGGCCCCTGTCGGCCGAGCAGATCCGCCACGCGGTGCCCGGCTACGACCGCGACGGCGACGAGGCGTTCCAGCGGATGTTCGAGCGCGACAAGAACGAGCTGCGCGAGATCGGCATCCCCATCGACGTGGTGCGCGACCCCTGGGAGGACGAGCCGGGCTACCGCATCCGCCGCGAGTCCTACGAGCTGCCCGAGATCACCCTGGAGCCCGACGAGGCGGCCGTACTGGGCCTGGCCGCCCAGGTGTGGCAGCGCGCCAGCCTGGCCGAGGCCGCCTCGGGCGCCCTGCTGAAGCTGCGCGCCGGCGGCGTGGCCACCGACGAGACCGTCGGCGGCCTCGGCCCGGCCGGAGGAGCGCTGGAGCTGCGCGTCGACACCCGCGACCCGGCCTTCCCGCCGCTGTGGGAGGCCGTGCGCGACCGGCGGGTGGTCCGCTTCGACTACCGCGGCTCCGGCAGCGAGACCGTGCGCACCCGCACCGTCGAGCCGTGGGGCGTGGTCAGCCGCCGGGGCCGCTGGTACCTCGCCGGCTTCGACCGCGACCGCCAGGCGCCGCGCGCCTTCCGGCTCAGCCGGATCACCGGCCAGGTCGCCACCGTGGGCCGCCCGGGCGCCGTCGAGGTGCCCGACGGGGTGGACCTGCGCTCCATGGTGGGCTTCCCGGAGGAGCCCGTGGAGGAGCGCGTGGCCGTGGTCCGCGTCCGCCGGGGCACCTGCCAGGGCCTGCGCCAGCTCGCCCGCGCCGTGCGCCCCTCCTCGGGCGACCCGGCGGAGTGGGACGAGGCGGAGCTGGCCTTCTCCGACCCCGAGCGGCTGGCCGGATGGATGGCCAGCCTGGGCTCCGACGTGGAGGTCGTCGAGCCGCCCGACGCCCGCGAGGCCGTCATCCGCCGACTGAAGGGAGCCCTGGCATGACCGGATCCGCGTCCCGGGAGGGGGCGGCGTGAGCGGCTCCGCCGACCGGCTGCCGAGGCTGCTGGCCCTCGTGCCGTACCTGATGTCCCACCCCGGCGCCCAGGTGGGCGAGGTCGCCGAGGTGTTCGGGCTGAGCGAGAAGCAGCTCATCGACGACCTGCAGCTCGTCTGGATGTGCGGCCTGCCCGGCCACACGCCGGGCGACCTCATCGACGTGTCGTGGGACGGCGGCGAGATCCTCATCGACAACGCCGACACCATCGCCCGGCCGCTGCGGCTCGGCATCGACGAGGCCAGCGCCCTGCTCGTCGCGCTGCGCATGCTGGCCGCGATGCCGGAGCTGGCCGAGGTGCCCGGCGACGCGCTGCCGCGCGTGGTGGCCAAGCTGGAGCGGGCCGCGGGCGAGGGCGCCGCGTCCGTCAGCAGCCAGGTCGCCGTGGACGTCGACGCCGCCCCCGACGCGCTGCCCCGGGTGCGCGAGGCGCTGACCGGGCGGCGCCGCCTGTCGCTGCGCTACTACGTGCCCGGCCGCGACGAGGTGACCCCGCGCGAGGTCGACCCCATGCGGCTGGTGGTGGCCGACGGCCGCACCTACCTGGAGGGCTGGTGCTACCGGGCCGAGGCGATGCGGCTGTTCCGGCTGGACCGGGTCCTCGGCGCCGACGTGCTCGACGTGCCCGCCGACCCGCCCGCCGGGGCCGAGCCGATCGACGTCGCCCAGGGCGTCTTCCGGCCCTCGCCCACCGACGAGCTGGTCGAGCTGGAGGTCACGGCCGCCGGGCGGTGGGTGGCCGAGTACTACCCGTGCGAGCGGGCCGAGGAGCTCGGCGAGGGCCGGCTGCGGATCACGCTGCGGGCCCGCGACGAGGACTGGGTGCTCAAGCTGGCGCTGCGGCTGGGCGACACCGGCCGCGTCGTCTCGCCGCCGGCGATGGCCGCACGGGTGCGCGAGGAGGCCGAACGCGCCCTGGCCCGCTACGCTCACCGGTCATGACGTGGATCTTCTTGGCCGCCGGGCTCGTCGCGGCCGGTCTGGTCGTGCTCCTGGTCGCCGGCACGCGGGTCGCGCGGGCGGCGCGGACGTTGAACAGCGAGATCGCTCAAGTTCATGCGCTGTTCAACGCCAAATCGGACGTCAGGGGATGAGGCATCGGCCCTGTCGGCGTACGATCGGTCCTAAGCACAGCACTTCGCTCTCACCATGAAGGACGTCACATGAACTTGGGAGCTCCCGAGATCGTTCTGATCTTGATTGCCTTGGTCCTCCTCTTCGGCGCCAAGAAGCTTCCGGACCTCGCCCGTGGCGTCGGCCGGTCTCTGCGCATCTTCAAGGCGGAGACCAGCAAGATGAACGATGACGACGACGACCGGCCGACGGTGGTGCAGGCCCAGCAGCAGGCTCAGCCCGCCCCGCAGCAGATCCCGCCGGCCGCGCCCGCGCCGGCGCTGTCCGCCGAGGAGCAGGCCCGTCAGCTGGAGGAGCAGGCCGCGAGGCTGCGCGCCGCGGCGCAGGCCGACAAGCGCCCCTGACCCCCGTCCCTTCGGCCACCTGGACTGCTAGATGGCGTTGCTGAAACGGTCGGGCCCGAAGCCGGAACGGGACCCAGAAGGCCGGATGCCGCTCATGGAGCACCTCCGTGAGCTGCGTAACCGGCTGCTCATCGCGATCGCCGCCGTCGCGGTGGGCGTCGTCGTCGGCTGGATCGTCTTCGGGCCGGTGTGGGAGCTGCTCCGCGAGCCCTACTGCTCGACCGTCCAGTCGAGGCAGCTCACCGGGCACTGCAGTCTCACCTACAACGGCATCTTCTCGTCGTTCTTCATCACGCTGAAGGTCTCGCTGATGGTGGGCCTGGTGGTGTCGTCGCCGGTCTGGCTCTACCAGATCTGGGCGTTCGTCACCCCCGCCCTCTACCGCACCGAGAAGCGCTACACGCTCACCTTCCTCGCGCTGGCCATCCCGCTGTTCGTGCTGGGCGCGACCGTGTCCTACCTGATCATGGACACCGCGCTGACGTTCCTGCTGGGCTTCTCGCTCGAGGACACCGTCGCCACGATCTCGATCGACGACTACCTCGACTACGTCCTGATCATGCTGGTGATCTTCGGGGTGTCGTTCGAGCTGCCGCTGCTGCTGGCGTTCCTCAACATCATCGGCGTGGTGTCGCACGCGACGATCGCCAAGCACCGGCGGCTGGTCATCTTCCTGATGTTCGTCTTCGGCGCCGTGATCACCCCCGGCGGCGACCCGCTCAGCATGATGGCGCTGGCCACGCCGATGATCATCCTGTTCCTGGCGGCCGAGCTGTTCATGTACCTGCGGGAGAAGCGGCAGCCGCAGAGCGAGTTCGCCGGCCTGTCCGACGACGAGGCGTCGCCGCTGACCCACGACGACACCCCGCTGGAAGAGGATTCCGGTTCGGGCCGATAGGCGATAGGTTCCGGGCGTGTCCCCTCGACTCGCCCTGCTCGTCAACCCCGCGGCCCGCGGCGGCCGCGCGCTGCGGCTGCTCGAACCCGTGGTGCGCCGCCTGCGCATGGGCGGCGCCGACGTGTCGGTGATCGCCGGCGCCGGCCCGGCCGACGCCCTCGAACGCGCCTGCGCCTGCGTGGCCGAGCGTCCCGACGCGCTGGTGGCCTTCGGCGGCGACGGGCTCGTCCACCTGGCCGTGCAGGCCGTGACCGGCACCGACGTGCCGCTCGGCATCATCCCCGTGGGCACCGGCAACGACGTCGCCGCCGCCCTGGGCGTGCCGTGCGGCGACCCGATGGCGGCGGCCCGCACGGTGCTGCGCATGAGGACCCGGCCGGTCGACGTGGCCCGCGCCGTGACGGGCCAGGGCGAGGAGCTGTTCGCCAGCGTGCTGTGCTGCGGCTTCGACGCCCGGGTCAACGAGCGGGCCAACCGGCTGACGTGGCCGTCCGGGCGGGCCCGGTACGTGCGGGCGGTGGTGGAGGAACTGCGCGCGTTCCGGCCGGTGCCGTTCCGGGTCACGCTCGACGGCGAGGAGGTGCTCGAACGCGACGCCGTGCTGGTGGCCGTCGGCAACACCCGCTCCTACGGCGGCGGCATGCGGATCTGCCCGGACGCGCGGCCCGACGACGGGCTGCTGGACGTGGTGGTGGCGGGCGCGCTGGGCGTGGGGGAGTTCCTGCGGGTGTTCCCGGGCGTCTACCGGGGCACGCACGTGGCCCATCCGTCCGTGACGGTCCGGCGGGCGCGGCACGTGCGGCTGGAGGCGGACGGCGTCCCGGTCTACGCCGACGGCGAACGTCTGGGCAGCGGCCCGGTGACGTGCGCGGCGGTGCCCGGCGAGCTCCAGGTCATCGCCTGAAATCTACAATGTAAAGGCGTGCCCGCCGGAGAACCCGGAGATCGCCGTCAGCGCCGGGACGGACCGGAATGGCGGTTTCGGTAGGCTGACGTCATGACGACGCCAGCGGAACGGTACGCGGCCTTCCGCGACAGGTTCGGAGACGACGGGGCCGCTTTCAGATCGTTCCGAGGACTGTACGACTTCCAGCTCGACGACTTCCAGGTGGATGCGTGCCGCGCGCTGGAGGCCGGCGACGGCGTCCTCGTGGCCGCCCCCACCGGCTCGGGCAAGACGGTCGTCGGCGAGTTCGCCGTCCACCTCGCCCTGGAGCAGGGGCAGAAGTGCTTCTACACCACCCCCATCAAGGCGCTGTCCAACCAGAAGTACAACGACCTGGTCAAACGCTACGGCAGCGCCAAGGTGGGCCTGCTGACCGGCGACAACAGCGTCAACGGCGAGGCCCCGATCGTGGTCATGACCACCGAGGTGCTGCGCAACATGCTCTACGCCGGCTCGGCGACGCTGGCCGGGCTGGGGTTCGTGGTGATGGACGAGGTCCACTACCTGGCCGACCGGTTCCGGGGGGCGGTGTGGGAGGAGGTCATCATCCACCTGCCCGAGTCGGTCCGGCTGGTCGCGCTGTCGGCGACGGTCAGCAACGCCGAGGAGTTCGGCGAGTGGCTGGGCGAGGTGCGCGGCGACACCACCGTCATCGTCGACGAGCACCGGCCGGTGCCGCTGTGGCAGCACATGATGGTCGGCAACCGCGTCTACGACATGTTCATGAGCGACGACGACGTCGCGCGCATCAACCCGACGCTCATGCGGGTCACGCGCGACGCCGAACGGCTGGCCATGGGCCGCGGCAGGCGCGGCTACGGCCGGCCGCAGCGCTCCCGGCCGCCGGACCGCGCCCAGGTGATCGAGAAGCTCGACGCCGAGGGGCTGCTGCCGGCGATCACGTTCATCTTCTCCCGGGCCGGCTGCGACGCGGCCGTGGCCCAGTGCCTGTACGCCGGCATCCGGCTCACCACCGAGCGGGAGCGGCACGAGATCCGCCAGCTCGTCGACGAGCGCACCGCGCACCTGCCCGACGAGGACCTGGCGGTGCTCGGCTACCTGGAGTGGCGCGACTGCCTGGAGCGGGGCCTGGCCGCCCACCACGCGGGCATGCTGCCGGCCTTCAAGGAGGTCGTCGAGGAGCTGTTCACCCGCGGCCTGGTCAAGGCGGTGTTCGCGACCGAGACGCTGGCGCTGGGCATCAACATGCCGGCGCGCACCGTGGTGATCGAGAAGCTCGACAAGTGGAACGGCGAGTCGCACGCCGACCTGACGCCCGGCGAGTACACCCAGCTCACCGGCCGGGCCGGGCGGCGCGGCATCGACATCGAGGGCCACGCCGTGGTGCTGTGGCAGCCGGGCATGGACCCGCTGTCGGTCGCCGGTCTGGCCGGCACGCGCACCTACCCGCTGCGCTCCAGCTTCCAGCCCTCGTACAACATGGCCGTCAACCTCGTCGGCCAGTTCGGCCGCGAGCGCGCCCGCACGCTGCTGGAGGAGTCGTTCGCGCAGTTCCAGGCCGACCGGGCGGTCGTCGGGCTGGCCAAGCAGCTGCGCAAGCACGAGGAGGCGCTCGAGGGCTACCAGGAGGCGATGACCTGCCACCTGGGCGACTTCACCGAGTACGCGGCGCTGCGGCGGCGCCTGTCGGACCGGGAGGCCGAGCTGTCGCGCCAGCGCGGCTCGGCGCGGCGGGCGGCGGCCGTGCGCTCCCTGGAGGCGCTGCAGCCGGGCGACGTCATCCGGGTGCCCGGCGGGCGCCGGGCGGGCCTGGCCATCGTGCTCGACCCCGGCCGCAACCCGCGCGGCAACGGCCCCAGCCCGCTGGTGCTGACCATCGGCAAGCAGATCAAGAAGCTCGACGCGGCCGACTTCCCCGTGCCGGTCGAGCCGATCGAGAAGCTGCGCATCCCGAAGAACTTCAACGGCCGCTCGCCCAAGGAGCGCGCCAACCTCGTCTCCACGCTGCTCGCCAAGATCGGCGACCGTGACCTGGGCAAGCCGCCCAGGGCGCGCGACCACAGCGTGGAGGACGAGGAGGTCAACGAGCTGCGGCGGCGCATCCGGCAGCACGCCTGCCACGGCTGCGACGAGCGTGAGGACCACGCCCGCTGGGCCGAGCGCTACTACAAGCTGCTGCGCGAGACCGAGGGGCTGCGGCGGCGCGTCGAGGGCCGCTCGCACGTCATCTCGCGTACCTTCGACCGCATCTGCGCGGTGCTGGAGCAGCTCGGCTACCTGCACGACGAGACCGTCACCGACGAGGGCCGCCGGCTGGGCCGGCTGTACACCGAGCTGGACCTGCTGACGGCCGAGTGCCTGCGCAGCGGGCTGTGGGAGAACCTGGAGCCGGCCGAGCTGGCGGCGTGCGTGTCGGCGCTGGTGTTCGAGTCGCGGCAGTCCGACGACGCCCGCCGCCCGAAGATCCCGGCCGGGCGGGCGCAGGACGCGCTGACGGCGATGGTGCGGCTGTGGGCGGAGCTGGAGGGCATCGAGTCCGACCACGGCCTCGACACCATCCGTGAGCCCGACCTGGGGTTCGCGTGGGCGGCGTTCCGCTGGACCAAGGGGCACACCCTGGACGCGGTGCTCATGGACGGCGTCAACGGCAACGAGCTGGCGGCCGGCGACTTCGTCCGGTGGATCAAGCAGCTCATGGACCTGCTCGGACAGCTCGGCAACGCCGCGCCGCCGAACAGCAAGATCAGGCAGACGGCGTCCAAGGCGATCGACGGGATGCGGCGCGGCGTGGTGGCGTACTCGTCCGTGAGCTAGCTCACGCCGGGCTTCCGGCGGCGCGCCCCGCTCCCAGGGGCGCGCCGATCTGGGTGGGGTGCTCATCCCGGCGGGGCGCGCCCGTCTTGGAGGGGGCGTGCCCTTCCACGGTCCGGACCTCTACGGTCCGGGCCTCTGCGGTCCGGGCCTCAATGGCCTGGCCTCTGCGGGTGTGGGCCTCTCCGGGGGCGCGGACTGACCGGCCGGTCAAGGTGCCGTCATCGGTGGTCTACGCAACGTCACCGCCAGGCCAGTTTCCCTCCCGAACCCCGCGGACATCCCCATGTCGGAAAGCCCGTCACGCTTCGGACGCACCGCGCTGAGGCCCGCCCCCGGCTCGGATCCCCGGCGTCCGTCGGACCTCCCGGAGGTGGCCATGTTCGCCCTCGTCGCAGCCGTGTTCTTCCTGCTCGCCCTGATCTTCGCCCTCGCGGGGCTGTCCGTGGGCGGCGTCCTGACGGTCACCACGCTCGGGCTGGCCGGGCTCCTCTGCGTCGCCCTGCACCTCATGGGGGTGGGGGCGGGCTGGAGCGTCCTGAAGAAGTGACCCCTGCCCGTGTGGCCGCGGGCCCGTCCACCCGGGCCGCGGCCACAGCCGTGCCGAGGCCCGGAGCGGTCGGCGGGCCAGGACGACGGCCGCGACGGGCTTCAGGCCAGGGCGAAGCGGACCTCGCGGGTGGCGGGGTCGGCCTGCACGAGGCGGACCGTGACGTTCTCGCCGAGCGGCAGGGCGCCGTCGCAGCGGGCGATCACGGCCGGCTCCACGAGCTGGACCTGCCCGCCCCTGCCGTCCGCCGACACGTCGATCACCGCGGCCTCGAACGCCTCCCCGATGCTGTCGCGCAGCAGGAACGCCTCCACCAGGTCCACGCAGGCCCGCTCCACGGTGCTGCCGCGCCGGCTCGCGGCCGCCATGACCGGCGGCAGCTCCGGCAGGGCGCGGGCGACGTCCTCGGGCACCGGTTCGCCCGCCGCGACCGCCAGGCACACCTCGGTGGCGTAGCGGTCGGCCAGGCGCCGCAGCGGCGCGGTCACGTGCGCGTACGGCGCGCCGACCGCGGCGTGGTCGGCCAGCGCGGGAGGGGCGCCGTCGAAGGCGACGTAGCCGGAGCCGCGCAGCAGCACCCGTGACTCGTGCAGGAACGCGGCCTGCTGCGGGCTCTTGGCGTCGAGCCCGTGGACGACCTCCCCATAGGTGGCGTCGTCGGCCCAGGCGACGCCCAGCGCCGCCGCCACCCGGCGTACCTTGGCCAGGTCGTCGGGCTGGGGCGGCGGCAGCACGCGCAGCAGCCCGACCTCCGCGTCGAGCATCATGGTGGCCGCGGCCATGCCGGTGAGCAGGGAGATCTGGGCGTTCCACGCCTCGGCGGGCAGCGGCACGCGGTATTCGAGCCGGTAGCCGCCGCCGGCCGGCGCGACCTCCTGCTCGGGGGTGGGCAGGGTGACGCCGCCGCGTTCGCGCTCCAGCGCCAGCCGCAGCGGGCCGATCTCGGCCAGCAGGCCGAGCGTGCCGTCGGCCGTGCCGGTCTCCACGGCGGCCTGGACGTAGGCGTAGTCGAGCCGCTCGCGGCTGCGCACCAGGGCGCGGCGCACGTCGGCGCCGAGCGTGCGGCCGTCGGCGTCGAGGTCGATCCGCCACACCGCCGCGGGACGGGTGGCGCCGGGCAGCAGGCTGGCCGCGCCCTCCGACAGCACCGTGGGGTGCAGCGGCACCTTGCCGGTGGGCAGGTAGACGGTCTCGCCCCGGAGCCTGGCCTCGGCCTCGACGGCGCCGCCCGGGCGGACGAACGCGCCCACGTCGGCGATGGCGTACCACACCCGGTAGCCGCCGCCGAGGCGTTCCAGGTGGACGGCCTGGTCGAGGTCCATGGCGCCGGGCGGGTCGATGGTGACGAACGGCAGCTCGGTCAGGTCCTCGCCGGAGACGCGGGGCGCCTCGGCCACCCAGTCGGCCTCGTCGAGCACCGCTCTGGGGAACTCGGCCGGCAGGTCGGCCTCGCGCCTGATGCGCGCGAACCCGTCCTCCAGCCGCTGGGGGACACCGTCTCGGACCTGGATGCTCGTCTTCGACACGCCGATCAACCTACCGCGCGGCGTGCGTCCCGCCCGTCGGGCCCCCGGCGGATGTAAAAGAATCTGTACATGAGGTCAAAGACGGGTTACCTTGGCTGTGTCAAAGATTCTGTACATCGCAGAGGATGGTCGATGACGCACGAAGAGAAACGCGCGTGGATCCGGCTGGTCGTCTCCGTGGTGGCCTACGGCGCGTACGCGGTGATCGTCGCGGGCCGGGCCGGCGGACGCCCGCTGGCCGAGACGCCGTACGAGGCGGCCCTGCTGTGGTCGGTCGGCGGGGCCGTCGCGGCCTCGATCCTGGCCGAGGTCGTCATGGCGGCGGCGAACCCGGGGGCGTCCCGGGTCAGGGACGTGCGCGACCGCGAGATCGCGCGCTTCGGCGACCACGTCGGCCAGGCGTTCGTCGTCATCGGCGCCGTCGCGGCGATGCTGATGGCGATGGCCGGCTGGGAGCGGTTCTGGATCGCCAACGCGGTCTACCTGTGCTTCGTCCTGTCGGCCGTCCTCGGCGGAGTCGCCAGGATCGTCGTCTACCGCAGGAGCATGCCGGAGTGGTGAAGCCCACGCGAGTCACGAACCGCATCCGCGCCCTGCGCTTCGAGCACGGCGAGATGACCCAGGCGGACCTGGCCGAGCGCATCGGCGTGACCCGGCAGACCGTCATCGCCATCGAGCAGGGACGCTACTCGCCGTCCCTGGAGATGGCCTTCCGGATCGCGCGGGTGTTCGGCGTCCCGCTCGACGACGTGTTCCAGTATCCCGACCTGGCCGAGGGGGCGTCATGAAAGCGATCGTCCAGGACGTGTACGGCCCGGCCGGCGTGCTCCGGCTGGAGGAGACCGACCCGCCGCCCATCGGCGACGACGAGGTGCTGGTCCGGGTGCGCGCCGCCGGCGTGGACCCCGGTGTGTGGGTCCTCATGACCGGCCGGCCGCCCGCCGTGCGCCTCATGGGGTTCGGGCTGCGCCGCCCCAAGGAGCGCGTACGCGGCCGGGACCTCGCCGGGACCGTGGAGGCCGTCGGCTCCCGCGTGACCAGGTTCCGGCCCGGCGACGAGGTGCACGGCACGTGCGACCACGGCTCGTTCGCCGAGTACGCGGCGGCGCCCGAGCGGCTGCTGGCGCGCAAGCCGGCGGGGCTGTCGTTCGAGGAGGCCGCGGCGGTGCCCGTGTCGGGGACGACCGCCTTACAGGCCGTGCGCGACGCCGGCCAGGTGCGGCCGGGGCACCGGGTGATGGTCATCGGCGCCGGGGGCGGGATCGGGACGTTCGCCGTGCAGATCGCCAAGGCGCTCGGCGCGAGCGTCGTCGCCGTGTGCGGGCCCGGCAAGGCCGACCTCGTGCGCTCGCTGGGGGCGGAGGAGGTCATCGACTACACCCGCGAGGAGGTCGACCGGGACGGGCCGCGTCACGACGTGATCATCGACGCGGCCGGGTGCCGTCCGATGTCGCTGCTGCGGCGCGCCCTGACGCCGCGCGGCACGCTCGTGCTCGCCGGCGGCGGCCACGACGCCCCCGGCCTGCTCGGCGGGTACTCACGCGCGCTCCTGCGCCGGCCCCTGGTGCAGCTGGCCACGAGGCAGCGGCTGCGCGGCCTCACTGTCCGGGAGAGCGCCGACGACCTGGCGGAGCTGGGCGGGCTCATCGAGTCGGGTGCGGTCAGGCCGGTGATCGGCCGGGCCTACCCGCTCGCCGAGGCGCCCGCCGCGATCGAACACCTCGCCCAGGGACACCCCACCGGGAAGATCGTCCTGACCGTCTGACTCCTGTGGGTCAGCCGGGGAGGGCGTCCAGGAGGCGGTTGAGGGGGCTGTCCAGGCCGTAGCGGTCGGCCAGGCGTACCAGGGCCTCCGGGTCGCGCGGCTTGCCCGGCAGCGCCAGGTCGGCGGCCGGGAGCGGCACGTACGAGGACACCTCGACCACGGCCGGGGCGACGCTCAGGTAGTCGCGGGCGGCCGACAGCCGGGTGCGGCTCCCCGCCGGGAACCCTTCGGTGGCGCCCGCGTCGAGTGCGGCGAGCAGCGCCTCCAGCGAGCCGAAGCGGGTGATGAGCGAGGCGGCCGTCTTCTCGCCGACGCCGGCCACCCCGGGCAGGCCGTCGCTCGGGTCGCCGCGCAGGGTCGCGAAGTCGGCGTAGGCGCGGCCCGGGATGCCGTACTTGCCGGTCACGAACGCCTCGTCCACGATCTGCAGGTTGCGGATGCCGCGCGCGGTGTAGAGGACGCGCACCGGCCGGGCGTCGTCGACCAGCTGGAACAGGTCGCGGTCGCCGGTCACGATGTCGACCGGGCCGTCCTCGCGGTGGGTGAGGGTGCCGATGACGTCGTCGGCCTCGAAGCCGGGAGCCTCCAGCCGGGCGATGCCGACCGCGTCGAGCACCTGCTCGATCACCGGGATCTGCGGCACGAGCGCGTCGGGCACCTCCTCCTCGTCGCCCTGGGCCACCCGGTGCGCCTTGTACGTCGGGATGGCCGCCACCCGGAACGCGGGCCGCCAGTCGGCGTCCATGGTGGCCGCCATCCTGGTGGGGGAGTGGGCCCGCACCAGGGTGGCGATCATGTCGATGAGGCCGCGCACCGCGTTGACGGGCATGCCGTCGGGCGCGGTGACCGAGTCGGGCACGCCGTAGAAGGCGCGGAAGTACAGCGACGGGGTGTCGAGCAGCATCAGCACCCCCCCATGGTGGCATCCGGGAGTGACAATCCCGCGCGCCGGTCAGCGGGTCGTGAAGGCTCCGCCGTTCACGTGGATGGTCTGTCCGGTGATGTGCCGGGCGCCCGGTGAGGCGAGGAAGAAGACGGTCTCGGCGATGTCGCCGGGGGTGCCGGGCCGCTTGAGCAGCGTCTCCTCCACGAGCCTGCGGTGGCGCTCCTCGGTCATGCCGTCGCCGAAGAAGTTGGTGCCGGTGACGTACCCGGAGGAGATGACGTTGCAGGTGACGTCCCGGGGGCCGAGCGCGGCGGCGAGGGTGGCGTTCCAGGCGGCCAGCGCGGCCTTGGCGGCGCCGTAGGAGCCGCCGCCGCGTTCGGCGCCGATCGAGCCGATGCTGACGACCGTGCCCCCCGGGGCGAGCAGGTCGCTCACCGCGGTCGTGGTGAGGACCGCGGTCAGGACGTTGGCGGAGACGCTGGACAGCCACTCCTGGGCGAGCGCCTCCAGCGGCGGCGTTCCGGCGGCCGGCCGCGCGGGCAGGCCGCCCGCGGCGTTGACGAGCACGTCGAGCGGTCCGCCCAGCTCACCGGCCAGGGCGGCGACCTGGTGGGGGCGGGCGGAGTCGCAGGCCAGCCCGCGCACTCCCAGCTCCTCGGCGGCGGGCTCGACGGTGTCCGGGCGGCGGCCGGTGATGACGACGTCGGCGCCGTCGGCGGCGAACCGGGCGGCGACGGCCCGGCCGATGCCGCTGGTACCTCCGGTGACGAGCACGGTCCTGCCCATGATTCCTCCTCACGACTGGTACGTTTAGCCCTAAACGTAGCGGAGGACGCCCCGATGGACCAAACCCCGACCAGTCCCGCGGAGATCGCCGCGGCCTGGCAGCGCGAGCGCCCCGGCACGCCGACCGACTCCATCGAGATCGTCACGCCCATCTGGCGGCTGGCCAAGATGTTCGCCGACGACCGGGCCCGCGTCCTGCGCGCCGCCGGGATCGACGCGGCCACGCTCGACCTGCTGTCGGTGATCCGCCGCTCTGGCCCGCCGTACCGGCTGAGCACCCGCGAGCTGGCCCGCCGCACGCTGGTGACGGCCGGCGCGATCTCCCAGCGGGTGGCCAGGGCCGAGCGCGCGGGCCTGATCCGGCGCGGCCCCGGCGACAGCGGGCCCAGGAGCGTCGCGGTGTCGCTCACGGACGAGGGCCACGCGCTCATCGAACGATCGGTCGACTCGGTCCTCGGCCGCGAGGCTTCGCTGGTGGCGGGGCTGACCCCGGCGGAGCGGGCCACGCTCGCCGACCTGCTGGGGAAGCTGACCGCCGACGTCCGGGACAGGATGACGCGTCCCGCGCCGTGAGCGGACGCCCGGGCGGTCCCGACCGGACGATCAGGTGCCCCCGGTCAGGGGCCGGGGCGGTTCTGGATGCCGACGGCGAGCAGGCAGGCGTCGTCCTCCGGGTTGGGGCCGCCGATCTCCTCCAGCAGCCGGTCCAGCGCCGCGTCCAGCCCGAGGTGCAGGTCGTCGCGGGGCAGGCGGGCGGCGGCGGCCAGCACCAGCGCCAGGCCCTCGTCGATGTCGCGGTTGCGCCGCTCGACCAGCCCGTCGGTGAACATCAGCAGCAGGTCGCCCTCCCGCAGCTCCACGCGCGCCAGATGGTACGCCTGGTCGCAGGCCGCCCCGAGGAGCACGCCCCTGGCCTGTTCGAGCTGGAAGGCGACGCCGTCGCGCACCAGGACGGGCGCCAGATTGCCGGCCCGCGCCCAGCTGAACACCCGCGTCGAGGAGTCCAGG
Source organism: Nonomuraea rhodomycinica (assembly GCF_013363995.1). Taxonomy (GTDB): domain Bacteria; phylum Actinomycetota; class Actinomycetes; order Streptosporangiales; family Streptosporangiaceae; genus Nonomuraea; species Nonomuraea rhodomycinica. The sequence goes on from NZ_JABWGO010000003.1 coordinate 226,546, forward strand.
TGGCCGATCACGGCCGTGGCGGTGGTGCCCTCCAGGCGGTGGATCACCAGGTCGTTCAGCAGCGCCAGCAGGCCGCTCGCCGGACGCCCGGTCATCGTCAGCCCGACCAGCGCGTGGCGCAGCTGCGCCATGTGCGCGATGGCGGGCAGGCCGTGGCCCGACACGTCGCCGATCGCCAGCAGCACCCGCCCGTCCGGCAGGGGGGCGGCCTCGAACCAGTCGCCGCCGAGGCTCGCGGTCTTCTCCGCCGGCACGTACCGCACGGCGATCCGGGTGCGCGGCAGGTCCAGGCAGCCGACCGGGTCGGGCAGGATGGCCTCGCGCAGCGCCAGCATCACGTGCCGCTCCTCGGCCGCCTTGACGCGGGCCTCCAGGAGCTGGCGCCGCGACTCCGACATGATCCGCTCGGCCCGGCGGCGGCCCGTGATGTCCTGGAAGACCGCGTGGACGCCGCGCACCGTGGCCGCCGCCCGCAGCCCGGCGCCCGCCGGGCCGGCGCCCGCGTCGTCGGCCGCCCGGCCCGCCGACAACAGGGGCTCCAGGACGACGCGGAGGTTGCGCAGCTCGCCGCCGCGCCGGATGCGCATCTCCGCCTGCGCCGCCTCCGCCTCGTGCACCACGGTCAGCAGGAGCTGTTCGAGCATCCGCAGGTCGTCCGGCTCCACCAGGCCGGCCAGCTCCGGCAGGTCCGCCGGCCCCTTGGCCGGGTCACGGCCGAAGATCACGTACACCTGGTCGGACCAGGCGGTCTCGCCGGTGCGCAGGTCCCACTCGGCCCAGCCCATGTTGCCCAGCCGCTGGGCGTGCGCCAGCCGCACGGCCAGCAGCTCCCGCTCGGCGGCGCCCTGATGGGAGGCGCCGGCGGCACCCCCCGGACGCCGCCGCTGCCCCGGCCCGCCGCTGATGACGTCGACCATGAGACACACCCTCGAATGCAGTGGAACGGGACATTCGCCTCACACTATGCGGCCGGGCGTGAGCGAACGGTAGCGATGGCTTGCCGTGTTGTAAGACCTTTTCGCGGATTTTAGGAGGTGGCGTCGGGAGTAGATTGTGGCCGTGACGTCCTCAGATCTGTATCCCGTGTCCCGACTCGCCGCCGTCCAGGAGGCCACCGCCAAGGCCGGCATCGACGCCCTCCTGCTCACCCCGGGCCCCGACCTGCGGTACGTGAGCGGCTACGACGCCAAGCCGCTGGAGCGGCTCACCTGCCTGGTGGTGCCCGCCTCGGGCGAGGCGTACATGCTGGTGCCGCGCCTGGAGCTGCCCGCGGCGGAGGCGTCGCCCGCCTCGCGGCTCGGCCTGGAGTTCGTGGCCTGGGACGAGACCGACGACCCGTACCGGATCGCCGCCGACCGGCTCGGCCGGGTGGCGACGGTCGGGCTCGCCGACCGGATGTGGGCCATGTCGTCGCTGCGCTTCCGCGACGTGCTGCCGGACACCCGGCAGGTGCTGGCCGGCGGCGTGCTGCGCGAGCTGCGGATGCGCAAGTCGGCGGTGGAGGTGGCCGCCCTGCGCGAGGCCGGCGAGGCCATCGACGCCGTGCACCGCCAGGTGCCGGAGTTCCTGCGCGCCGGCCGCACCGAGCGCGAGGTGGGCCGCGACATCGCCGAGGCCATCCTGGCCGCCGGCCACGCCACGGTCGACTTCGTCATCGTCGCCTCCGGCCCCAACGGCGCCAGCCCGCACCACGACGTGTCCGACCGGGTCATCCAGGCCGGCGAGCCGGTCGTGGTCGACATCGGCGGCCAGCTGCACAACGGCTACTGCTCCGACTCGACCCGCAACTACTGCGTGGGCGAGCCGCCGGCCGAGTACGCCGCCTACTTCGAGGTGCTGCGCCGGGCGCAGGAAGCCGCCTGCGCCGCCGTACGGCCCGGCGTGACCTGCGAGTCGATCGACGCCGCCGCCCGCGAGGTCATCACCGAGGCCGGCTACGGCGAGTACTTCATCCACCGCACCGGCCACGGCATCGGCATCGAGACCCACGAGGAGCCCTACATCGTCGCCGGCAACGCCGAGGCGATGGAGCCCGGCTTCGCCTTCTCCGTCGAGCCCGGCATCTACCTGCCCGGCCGCCACGGCGCCCGCATCGAGGACATCGTGGTCTGCGGCGAGAACGAGGGCGAGCGGCTCAACCTCACCCCTCGTGAACTGGTGATCGTTTAGGCAGAATGCAGGGCACGTACACTCTCACAAGGAGTATTCACCCATGACAGTTGAGCGTGCCCTGCCCACCCCCGAGGCGCACGACCTGATCCAGCTGACCCGTGAGCTGGTCGCCAAGGAGGTCGCGCCCCGGGCCGCGGCCGACGAGGCGGCCGGGCGGTTCCCGCGCGAGGTGTTCACCACGCTGGGCGCCGCCGGGCTGCTCGGCCTGCCCTACCCCGAGGAGTACGGCGGCGCGGCCCAGCCGCAGGAGGTCTACCTCCAGGTGGTGGAGGAGCTGGCGGCCGGATGGCTGGCCGTGGGCCTCGGCACCTCCGTGCACACCCTGTCGTGCTTCCCCGTCGCCGCCTACGGCAGCGACGAGCAGCGGGCCGAGCTGCTGCCCGCGATGCTCGGCGGCGGGCTGCTGGGCGCGTACTGCCTGTCGGAGCCCCAGTCGGGCTCCGACGCCGCCGCCCTGACCACCCGCGCCGTGCCCGGCCCCGACGGCTACACCGTCGACGGCGTCAAGGCGTGGATCACCCACGGCGGGGTCGCCGACTTCTACCTGCTCATGGCCCGCACCGGCGAGCCGGGCGCGCGCGGCGTCTCCTGCCTGCACGTCCCGGCCGGCGTCGAGGGCCTGTCGTTCGGCGCGCCGGAGCACAAGATGGGCCTGCGCTCCTCGCCGACCGCCCAGGTCCGCTTCGACGGGGTACGCCTGCCGCACGACGCGCTGATCGGCGCCGAGGGCGAGGGCTTCCGCATCGCCATGGCCGCGCTCGACGGCGGCCGGCTCGGCATCGCCGCCTGCGCGGTCGGCGTGGCCCAGGCCGCGCTCGACGCCGCCGCCGCCTACGCCAGGGAGCGCCGCCAGTTCGGCAGCCGCATCGTGGACTTCCAGGGCGTGTCGTTCATGCTGGCCGACATGGCCACGCAGGTCGCCGCCGCGCGGGCGCTCTACCTCGACGCCGCGCGGCTGCGCGACGCCGGCCGGCCGTACGGGACGCGGGCCGCGATGGCCAAGCTGTTCGCGACCGACATGTGCATGAAGGTCACCACGGACGCGGTCCAGGTCCTGGGCGGCTACGGCTACGTCGAGGACTTCCCCGTCGAGCGGTACATGCGCGAGGCCAAGGTGCTGCAGATCGTGGAGGGCACCAACCAGATCCAGCGGCTGGTCATCGGCCGCGCCCTCGCCCAGGAGCGGCCGGGCCTGTGAGGCTCGTCCGGAAGGGGTCCCCGGCCCGCCGGCCGGGACGACTGCTGCCGGCCGCGCTCCTGGCGGCGGTGCTCGCGGCGTGCGGGACGCAGGGGACGCTCAGCCAGGAGGTCGTCGACCGGGCCCGCGCGTCCGGGGCCGCGCCGGATCTCATCTACGCCGTCGAGCTGGACGGCTACCGGATCCTGGAGCAGTCGGCCGGCGGCGTCGGCGAGGAGGGCTTCGGCGTCCGCTACGCCCCCGAGGACGGCGCCGGCGACCCCGTGGAGCTGCGGGTCGACCGGGGCTCGTTCAACGACGACCTGTGCGCGTCCACGCCCGTGAGCGGCGGCGACGGGGGCGGGGCCGTGCGGTGCGAGCGCGACGGGGACGGCTGGTACCGGACCGACGGGGTCCGCCAGGACTACACCGTCGTCCGCGGCGACCACTTCGTCCGGCTGGCCGCCGCGGTGGGCCAGGTCGGCAGGGACGCGCTGCGCGAGGCCGTGCTCGGGGCCCGTCCCGCCGTAGGGGACGGAGCGGGGGAGGGCACGCCCGCGCCGCCGCCGACGGCCGTGCCGCGCGGCGACCTCCCCACGACGGGCGACGGCGCCCCGTACAACCCGGTGGGGCCCGGCGGCTGACGGGCCTGTCCCGGTTCAGCCTGTCCTGGTTCCCCGCCGGAAACGCCCGCTCGTCGGCGGCCGGGGTCACCCGCCCGCCGGAACCGCCCGCTCGTCGGCGGCCGGGGTCACCGGCCCGCGGCCTCCAGGGCGCGGGCGAAGGCGGCGTGGACGTCGGCCGTGAACAGCACGAACCGCGCCTCCTCCACCCCCGTGCGGGTGGCCCCCACGGTGGTCACCGCGATGCGGGCCGCGTCGGCCACGGGCCAGCCGTAGATGCCCGCCGACACCGCGGGCAGCGCCAGGGTGACCGCCTCCAGCTCGTCGGCCACCCGCAGCACCTCCCGGTAGCAGGAGGCCAGCAGGTGCGAGCGGTCCTCCCGGCCCGAGTAGACGGGGCCGGCGGTGTGGATGACCCACCGGGCGGGCAGCTCGCCGGCCGTCGTGGCGACCGCCTGGCCGACCGGCAGCCCGCCGGCGTACCGGCCGGCGCGCAGCCGGCGGCACTCGGCCAGGATCGCCGGGCCGCCGCGCCGGTGGATGGCCCCGTCCACGCCGCCGCCGCCGAGCAGGGACGGGTTGGCCGCGTTGACGACCGCGTCGACGCGCTGCTCGGTGATGTCCCCCCGCACGAGCGTGATCCTCATGACACCGAGTCTTCCGCACCGGCCGCCGGATATTCGGTTGTGCCCGGGGCGGGCCGTCTGTTTCACTCCCCGCGACGACCGGCGAGCGAACGAGGAGGCCGAGATGCGGCGTAGGTCCATGTCCATCCAGCAAGGAGGTTTCGTCTACGTGAAGGACATGACGCTTCGTGCGAACGCTCAACCTGGGAATCTTGGCGCATGTAGACGCCGGTAAGACCAGCCTGACCGAGCGGCTGCTGCACGCCGCCGGTGTCATCGACGAGGTCGGCAGCGTCGATGACGGCAACACGCAGACCGACACGCTCGCGCTGGAACGCCGGCGCGGCATCACCATCAAGTCCGCCGTCGTGTCGTTCACCGTCGGCGGGGCCGACGGGGTCACGGTCAATCTCATCGACACGCCCGGCCATCCCGACTTCATCGCGGAGGTGGAGCGGGCCCTCGGCGTCCTCGACGGCGCCGTGCTCGTCGTCTCCGCCGTCGAAGGAGTGCAGGCGCAGACCCGCGTGCTCATGCGGACGCTGCGCAGGCTGCGCATCCCCGCGATCATCTTCGTCAACAAGATCGACCGTTCCGGCGCGGACCCCGGCCGGGTCCTGCGGGCGGTCGCGGAGCGGCTCACCCCGGACGCCGTCCCGCTGGGCGCCGTGCGCGCGCCCGGGACGCGGGCGGCCGCCTTCGTCCCGTACGGGCCCCGCGACGCCGCATTCCTGTCCGGCCTGGCCGAGACGCTGGCCGAGCGGGACGACGCGCTGCTGGCCGCCTACGTCGCCGGCGGTCCCGCCCTGTCCCACGGCCGGCTGCGCCGCGCGCTCGCGGACCAGACGGCGCGGGCGCGGGCGTACCCGGTGCTGTTCGGTTCGGCGATCACCGGCGCCGGGACGGACGCGCTCCTGGCCGGGATCGAGGAGCTGCTGCCGGCGGCCGAGGGCGACGCGGGCGCGCCGGCGTCGGGCACCGTCTTCAAGGTCGAGCGGGGGCCGGCCGGGGAGCGGGTCGCCTACGTGCGGGCGCGGTCCGGGACGTTCAGGGTGCGCGAGCGGGTCCGCTTCGGCCCTCCTGAGCAGCCGGAGGGGCGCGAGGGCAGGATCACCGCGATCCGCGTCTTCGACCGGGGCGGGGCCGGGCCGCGGGCGGCGCTCACGGCCGGGCGGATCGGGACGGTGCTGGGCCTGCCCGAGGCGCGGATCGGCGACGAGATCCGGGAGGCGGGCCGTCCGGGGCCGGCCTCGGGAGCGCGGGGAGGCGGGTGGTTCGCGCCGCCGAGCCTGGAGACGGTCGTGGTGCCCCGCCGCCCCGCCGAGCGCGGCGCCCTGCGCGCGGCCCTCGCCGAGCTGGCCGAGCAGGACCCGCTCATCGCCCTGCGCCAGGACGACGAGCGGCAGGAGATCTCCGTCTCGCTCTACGGTGAGGTGCAGAAGGAGGTCCTCCAGGCGACGCTGGCCGCCGACCACGGACTGGAGGTCACCTTCCGCGAGACCACCACCATCTGCGTCGAACGCCCCGCCGCCGCCGGCGAGGCCGTCGAGCTGCTCGGCCAGGACGGCAACCCGTTCGTCGCCACGGTCGGGCTGCGCGTCGAACCGGCGCCGCCCGGCTCGGGCGTCGCCTTCCGCGTGGACGCCCCGCTGGGCTCGCTCCCGCTGTACGTCTACAAGTCGGCCGGCGAGCTGGCCGAGGCGATCGGCGGCACCGTGCGCGAGACCCTGCGCCAGGGCCTGCGCGGCTGGGAGGTCGTGGACTGCGCGGTCACCCTGACCCGCTCCGGCTACGTCTCGCCGGCCTCCACGGCCCGCGACTTCCGGCTCCTGACGCCGCTGGTGCTGATGAGCGCGCTGCGGCGGGCCGGGACGGTCGTGTGCGAGCCGGTCCACCGCTTCCACCTGGAGGTGCCGGCCGACACCGTCGCGCAGGCGGTGGCCGTCCTGGGGCGGCTGCGCGCCGTCCACGGGGGCACGGCGTGGCGGGGCGCGTGGTGCGAGCTGGAGGGCGACATCCCGGCCGCCGAGATCCACCGGCTGGAACGGCAGGTGCCCGCGCTGACCCGGGGCGAAGGCGTCCTGGAGACGTCCTTCGACCGCTACCGGCCGGTCCGCGGGCCCGCGCCGGTCAGGCGGCGCCACGGGCGCGACCCGCTCGACCGCGAGCAGTACCTCCTGCACGTCGCGCGGAGGGTGTAGCCGATGACCTCCGAGACCCGGCAGGACCGGGAGGACCGGCATGCCACGGAAAGCGGCGTGACCGGCCGCAAGGCCCGTGCGGAGGAGCGGAAGGTCCGCGCGGAGGAGCGGAAGGTCCGTGAGGGTGAGCGGAAGGTCCGCGCGGACGAGCGGAAGGCCCGTGCGGACGAAGCGGGGTCCCGTGCGGACCATGCGGAGCCCCGTGCGGACCATGCGGAGCCCCGCGCGGACAGAGAGGTCCGGCGGCTCGTGCTGCGGCTCATGCGGCCCGGCCGCCGCGCGGGCCTGGCGCTCGGCGCGGCCGTCGCCGCCATGACCGTGCTCCCGCTCGCGGGCCCCCAGCTCACCCGCCGCTTCGTCGACGACGCCATCGCCGGCGCGGGCACCGGCCGGCTCACCCTCATCGCGCTCGCCGCCCTCGCCGCGGCCGTCGCCGGGCAGGCCGCCCGCCTGGCCGCCGCCCGGCTGGCCGGCCGCCTCGCCTGGGACGGCACCGACCGCCTCCGCGAGCGCCTGGCCGCGCACGCCCTCGGCCTCGACATGGACTTCCACGGCAGGCACACGCCCGGCGAGCTGATCGAGCGGGTGGACGGCGACGTGGCGGCCGTGTCGGGGTTCGTCGTGGCCTTCCTCATGGACGTCGTGGCCGGCGCGCTGCTGCTGGCGGGCGTGCTCGGCGTCGTCCTCGCCGCCGACCCGCGGCTCGGGTGCGCCCTGCTCGCGTACTGCGTGCTGATCGGCCTGGCCACGACCCGCGCCCAGCGGCTGGCCGTGCCCTCCGCCGCCGCGGCGCGGGCGGCCGGCGCGCGGCTGTACGGCGAGATGGAGGAGCGGATCGCCGGAGCCGAGGACCTCCGCGCCAACGGCGCCGGCGAGCACGTCGTCACCCGCTTCCTCGGCACCGCCGCCGCCTGGTACCGGGCCGAGCACCGCGCCGACCGCATCGGCAGCGCCCTGCTCGCGGGCACGTCGGTCGCGTTCGCCGCCGGCACGGCGCTCATGCTGGCCCTGGCCGCGTGGGCCCGGTCCACCGGGACGCTGACCGTCGGCACCGCCGTCCTGGTGTTCCAGTGCACGGTGATGGTGCGCGCGCCGTTCGAACGGCTCATCGACCGGTTACGCGACTACCAGGGCGCTCTCGCCGGGTTCCACCGCATCGGCGGCCTGCTGGCCGAGCGGCGCACCCTGCCCGCGCCCGCGCGGCCCCGCCGGCTGCCGGAGGAAGGGCCGCTCGCCCTGGAGCTGGACGGGGTCGCCTTCGCCTACGACGCCCCCGAGCAGGGCGGCGGCGGGCGGGTGCTGTCGGACGTCACGCTGAGGCTGGCGCCGGGCGAGACGCTCGGGCTGGTGGGCCGCACCGGCAGCGGCAAGACCACGATCACGCGGCTCGCGCTGCGCCTGTACGACCCGGTGGCGGGCGCGGTGCGGGTGGGCGGCGTGGACCTGCGGGACGCGGACGAGGGCTCCCTGCGCCGGCGGGTGTACGCGGTCACGCAGGACGTGCGGCTGTTCGACGCGAGCGTCCGCGACAACCTCACCCTGTTCCGGCCCTCGCCCGGCGACGACGTGCTGCGGCGGGCGCTGGCCGACGCCGGGCTCGGCGACTGGCTGGCCGGGCTGCCGGACGGCCTCGACACCGAGCTGCGCGGCGTCTCGGCCGGGGAGGCGCAGTTGCTGGCCCTCGCCCGGGCGTTCCTGGCCGACCCGGGGCTGGTGGTGCTGGACGAGGCGTCCAGCCGGCTCGACCCCGCCACCGAACGGCGCGTCGAGCGCGGCATGGACCGGCTGCTCGCCGGCCGCACGGGCGTGATCGTCGCGCACCGGCTGTCGTCGCTGGCGCGGGTGGACAAGATCGCGGTCCTGTCGCGCGGGCGGGTGGTCGAGTACGGCCCGCGCGCCGAGCTCGCCGCCGACCCGGGCAGCCGCTTCTCCGCGCTGCTGGACCTGGCGGGGGTGCCCCGATGAGCCGATCGGGCGGAGCCGGGGACGTGCGAACGGTGGTGGCCGGGCTGGTGCGCTTCGACCTGCGCCGGTTCCTGGTGGGCGCGCTGCTGTGGATGCCGGTCAGCGTGCTGCCGGTCCTCACCGGACTCGCGCTCCAGAAGATCTTCGACGGGATCAGCGGCCAGGCGCCGGCCGCCCCCGACCAGGTGCTGTGGGTGTGCGCCGCGCTCGTCGGCGTGGAGCTGGCCCGCGGGCTGACCATGGTGGTCGCCTGGACGTACGGCGACTACTGGTGGGACGCGGCGGCGACCCTGCTGCGCGCCAACGTGCTGCGCTCCGTCCTGACCGCCCCCGGCCCGGCGGCGGCCAGGCTGCCGCACGCCCCGGGCGACACGCTCGCGCGGCTGCGCGACGACGTGAGCGACCTGGTGGAGCTGGTGGACGAGGCGGTGCCGCTGGCCGGGGCGATCCTGTTCGGCGGGGCCGCCCTGGGCGTCATGGCGGCGATCGACCCCGCCGTCACGGCGGCGCTGGCGGTGCCGATGATCGTGATCGGCGTGGCGAGCCGGCTGCTGCGCCGGCGGATCCGGTCGCTGCACCAGCGGGCCAGGGAGCTCGGCGCGGACGTCACCGCGTACGTCGGGGAGCTGTTCGGCGGCGTCCTCGCGATCAAGGTCGCGGGCGCCGAGGAGGCCGCCCTGGAGCGGCTGCGCGCGCGCAACCGCGCGCGGCGCGAGGCAGCCGTCCGCGACCGGCTGGCCACCGACCTGCTGGACGGCGTCACGAACGCGGCCGTCGAGATCGGCGCCGGCCTGGTGCTCGTGCTGGCCGCGCCGGCCATGCGGCGCGGCGATTTCACGGTGGGCGACCTGGCGCTGTTCACCAGCTACGCCGGGTGGCTGGCGGCGCTGCCGCGCGTCGTCGGCGGGATCCTCGCCCGGCTGCCGCACGCCGCCGTCGCCACCGGCCGGCTCGTCCGGCTCATGGCGCCGCACGAGGACGTCCGCGACCTGGCGCGGGACAGCGGCGTGTGGTTCCACCGCGAGCCGCCCGCCGTCGCGCCCCGGCCCCGCCACGACGACCCGCTGGAGGTGCTGGAGGCGCGCGGCCTGACCGTCCGCCTCGGGCCGCGCGGGGCCGGGCTGCGCGAGGTGGACCTGCGGGTGCGGCGCGGGTCGTTCACGGTGGTCACCGGCGCCGTGGGCGCCGGCAAGACGACGCTGGTACGGGCGCTGCTCGGCCTGGTCCCGCTGGACGGCGGGACGATCACCTGGAACGGCCGGCCCGTCGCCGACCCCGGGACGTTCCTGGTGCCCGGCCGGGTGGCCCACGCCGGTCAGGTGCCCCGGCTGTTCTCGGCGTCGCTGCGGGAGAACCTGCTGCTCGGCGCGCCCGATGACGGCCTGGGGCGGGCGCTGGCCCTGGCCGCGCTGGAGGACGACGTCGCCGCGATGCCCGAGAGGCTGGACACCGTCGTGGGGCCGCGCGGCGTGCGGCTGTCCGGCGGCCAGGCGCAGCGCGCGACCGCCGCCCGCGCGCTCGTGCGGGCCCCCGACCTGCTGGTCGTGGACGACCTGTCGGCCGCGCTCGACGTCGAGACCGAGCAGCTGCTGTGGGACCGGCTGGCGACAGCCGCCCGCGACGGCGGCGGGCCCGCGACGCTGCTCGTGGTCTCGCACCGGCGGGCCGCCCTCGAACGGGCCGACGAGATCGTCGTCCTCGACCGCGGCCGGGTCGCCGGGCGAGGGACGCTCGCCGGGCTGCTGGCGGGCTGCCCGGAGATGCGCCGGCTGTGGGCGGAGGAGGGCGTCGCCGAGGCGGGGGAGCGCGCCCCGGAGTAGCCGCGAGGCGCCCGGACCCTTCCCCGCGGGACATGAGTACGCCGCGTCCTGCCGGGAAGGGGCGGGCGACATGTCAGGCATGACAGGAGAAGGGGTGGGTGAGGGAACCCCGGGCGTGCGTGGCACAGTTGTCCACCACAAGAAGGCGTCCCAGGGCGGGACGCGCGTCGCGCAGGGGGAGAACGTGGTCAGTACGGCCGGCTCAGGGGTACGGGAGTGGCTGCTGAAAGGACTGCAGCGCTCCGATCGCCGCACCACCGGACCACACCACGAGGAGGCGCCCGAGCACCAGCACGCCTGGTGGCAGGTCATGTGCCTCACCGGCGTCGACTACTTCTCCACGCTCGGCTACCAGCCCGGCATCGCGGCCCTCGCCGCCGGCGCGCTCAGCCCCATCGCCACGCTGCTGCTGGTGGCCCTCACCCTCCTCGGCGCGCTGCCGACGTACCGGGCGGTCGCCGAGCAGAGCCCCCACGGGCTCGGCTCCCTGTCGATGCTCGAACGGCTGCTGCCCGGCTGGCGCGGCAAGCTGCTCGTGCTGTTCCTGCTGGGCTTCGTCGCCACGGCGTTCATCGTGACGATCACGCTGTCGGCGGCCGACGCCACCGCGCACATCCTGCACAACCCGTTCGTGCCGAAGGCGCTGGCCGGCTGGCAGGTCCCGGTGACGCTGCTGCTGATCGCCGCGCTCGGCGGCGTGTTCCTCGCCGGGTTCAGCGAGGCGATCTCCATCGCGGTCGTGCTCGTGGCCGTCTACCTGCTGCTGAACGTCGTCGTGGTCGCCACCGCCGTCCGGCACGTGCTGGCCGCGCCCGCCAAGGTCGTCGACTGGCAGAACCTGCTGGCCGCCGACTACGCCAGCCCCGTCGCCATGGTGGCGGTGTCGCTGTACGTGATGCCCAAGCTCGCCCTCGGCCTGTCCGGCTTCGAGACCGGCGTCGCCGTGATGCCGCTGGTCAAGGGGCAGCTGGAGCAGCGGGTCAAGGGCGCGCGCAAGCTGCTGACCACCGCCGCGCTCATCATGAGCGTGTTCCTCATCACCTCCAGCTTCGCCACGACCGTGCTGATCCCGCCCAAGGAGTTCGCCGAGGGCGGCTCGGCCAACGGGCGCGCCCTGGCGTACCTGGCCCACGAGTACCTCGGCGACTGGTTCGGCACCGCCTACGACCTCAGCACCATCGCCATCCTGTGGTTCGCCGGCGCCTCCGCCCTCGCCGGGCTGCTCAACATCGTGCCGCGCTACCTGCCCCGGTACGGCATGGCGCCCGACTGGTCGCGCGCGGCCCGGCCCATGGTGCTGGTCTTCACCGTGATCTCGTTCCTCATCACGCTGTTCTTCGGCGCCGACGTCGAGTCCCAGGGCGGCGCCTACGCCACCGGCGTGCTCGCCCTCATCCTGTCGGCGGCCGTCGCCGTCACCCTGTCGGCCTGGGTCAGCCGCCGGTTCAAGGCCGCCGTGCCGTTCGGCGTCATCACCCTGATCTTCGCGTACGCGCTGGTGGCGAACATCATCGAACGGCCCGACGGCCTGGTCATCGCCCTGCTGTTCGTGCTCGCCATCGTGATCACCTCGCTCGTCTCGCGGGCCACCCGCTCCACCGAGCTGCGCGTCACGGAGATCACCCTGGACGACCTCGCCCGGCAGTTCGTCAACGAGTCGGGCGACCTGCGCCTCATCGCCAACGAGCCGCACGCCCGCGACTGCAAGGAGTACATCGACAAGGCCCGCGAGGCGTGGGAGCTGCACCGGCTGCGGCCCTCCGAGGGCATCCTGTTCCTGGAGGTCACGGTGCCCGACGCCTCCGAGTTCGCCAGCGAGGTCCGGGTGAAGGGGGAGGAGCGGCACGGGTATCGGATCCTGCGCCTGGAGAGCCCGACCGTCGCCAACGCCATCGCCGCCCTGCTGCTCTACCTGCGCGACCAGACGGGCAAGATGCCGCACGTGTACTTCCACTGGGCCGCCGAGGGCAACCCGATCGGGGCGCTGCTGCGCTACCTGGTGTTCGGCGGCGGCGACATCCCGCCGCTGACCCGCGAGGTGCTGCGGCAGGCCGAGCCCGACGCCGGGCGGCGTCCCGTCGTCCACGTGGGCTGAGGCCGATCCGTCTCCGGCCGCGGCCTAACGGGCGGCCGGAAAGCCGTGACACCCTTCCTGACCAACCCCTGAAGAGCGTCAGTAACCCACACTCCGCGCTCTGGTATGACATATTGATCTCTGAGGCGCTTTGCGACTTGAGTGGAATTTGAGGCGTTGCTAGGGTGACCGATGCCAGGCATGTAGATCGACCTCTTCTTGCGCCTTGACAGGCCTCCGCCGACCAAGGCTCCCCAGGGCGGATTTGTGCGCGCGCGGCATGGCGAGGGCCTTGCCCGCGAAGGGATGTACAGGCGGTGCTCGATGGATTTCGGTCGTTCTGATCGGTGGCGGTTGCCCACCGCGATCAAGATCTTGATCGCGGGTGGTTTCGGCGCGGGCAAGACCACGATGGTGACCGCCGTGTCCGAGACCCGGCCGCTGCGCACCGAGGAGATCCTCACCCAGATCGGCCAGCACATCGACGACCTGGCCGGCATCGAGGGCAAGCCGACCACCACCGTCGCCTTCGACTTCGGCCGCATCACCATCAGCGGCGACTACATGCTGTACCTGTTCGGCACGCCCGGCCAGGAGCGGTTCTGGTTCGTCTGGGACGACCTCAACCTGGGGGCGCTCGGCGCCGTGGTGCTCGCCGACACGCGCCGCCTGGCCGACTGCTTCCCCGCCATCGACTACTTCGAGCAGCGCGACACGCCGTTCGTCGTGGCGCTCAACTGCTTCGACGGCGCCCGCGAGTTCACGGTCGGCGAGGTCCGCCAGGCCCTCAACCTGGAGCCCGAGATCCCCATCGTGATGACCGACGCCCGCCGCCGCGACTCCGGCCGCGAGGTGCTCATCACGCTCGTCGAGCACGCCATGCGCCGGGGCGCCACCCCGGTCGGGACCATGTCGTGACCTCGACGGGCTATTTTTGACCGATGGAGGAGATCGACCGCCGGATCGTCACGCTGCTGGCCAAGGACGGCCGGATGAGCTTCACCGACCTGGCCAGGGAGACCGGGCTCTCGGTCTCCGCCGTCCACCAGCGGGTGCGCCGCCTGGAGAAGCGCGGCGTCGTGCGCGGGTACACCGCCGTCATCGACCACGACGCGATCGGGCTGCCGCTGACGGCGTTCGTGTCGATCAAGCCGATCGACCCCGCCGCGCCCGACGACGCCCCCGACCGGCTGGCCCACCTGAGCGCGATCGAGGCGTGCCACAGCGTGGCGGGCGACGAGAGCTACATCCTCAAGGTGCGGGTGGCCTCGCCCGTGGCGCTGGAGGACCTGCTCCAGCAGATCCGCGCCGCGGCCAACGTCTCCACCCGCACCACCGTCGTCCTCAGCACCCCGTACGAGCACCGGGCCCCTGAGATCGCCGCGGAGGCCGCCGACCACCCGACGGCCTGAGACGCGATCAGCGGCCGGGCGGCACCCGGTCCACCCCGAACGGCAGGAACGGCTGCGCCGAGCGCGCCTGAGGAGCCTGGCCGCACAGGGCGACCAGCATGTGCTCGGCCATCGCGTAGTCGATCGGGCTCGGCTCCACCGTGCCGTCGTCGCCGAGCCGCTGGTACTTCGCCCGGTTCAGGCCCAGCGAGAGCTGACGGCGGCCGTCCTCGCTGACCAGCGACTGGGTGAGCATGCCGAAGACACCGCCGTCGTGCCCCCAGAAGCGCCCGCACGGCAGGTCCAGCCGGTACAGGCCGAGCCCGTAGTCCACGCGCCCGCCGCCCGCCAGCACCGGCACCGTCGTGCGCATCTCGGCCAGCCGCTCCGGCCCGATCAGCTCGCCGCGCAGCAGCGCCCGGTAGAACCGGTTGAGGTCGTCCATGGTGGACACCAGCGCCCCCGCGGTGCTCGCCCACGACATGTCGTACACGCTGTAGTCGCGCGGCGGGTCGATGAGACCGTACAGCGACTCGTACGCCTTCGACGACGGCGCCGGCAGGCGCGGCGTGGCCGGGAAGAACGTGTCGCGCAGCCCGGCCCGGCGGATGACGTCGCGGGTGATGACCCGCTCGGCGTCCTCGCCCGTCACCTTCTCCAGCAGCAGGCCGGCGATGACGTAGTTGGTGTTGGAGTACCTCCCCGGCACCGCCCCCGGCTCGCCGGTCGCCTCGGCGGCCAGGCCCAGGCGCACGAGCTCCTCCGGCGCGAACCGGCGGAAACGGTTGGCGTCGAGGCTCGCGGGCGAGCCCTCCAGCAGCGACGGGAACGCGCCCGCGATGTAGTCGCCGAGGTGGCTGGTGTGGTTGAGCAGCATCCTGACCGTGATCCGGCCGCCGCGCTCGCCCGGGATCAGCCCCGGCAGGTAGCGGCTCACCGGCGCGTCCAGCTCGACGGCGCCCCGCTCGACCTGCCGCAGGAGCGCCACCGAGGTGAACGTCTTGGTGATGCTGCCCACCCGGTGGCGCATGTCGGGCCGCGCCGGCCGGCGGGTGACCACGTCGGCGACGCCCGACGCGCCCCGCCACACCTGGCCGCCGTCGCGCGCCTGCGAGTAGAGGCCGTACATGCCGGCCTCGTGGACGGCGTCGAGCGTGCGACGCAGCGCCGCCCGGTCCAGGCCCGCGGCCTGCGCGGGCGACGCCGGGGCCGCCGTCGCGGCCGGCTCGGGCGAGGCCGAGGCCGTGGCGGTGGCCGGCGCGGGCGGCGCCGGGTCCGGCCCCGCGGCCCGCGCGGGTGAGGTGAACGCGGTCGTGATGACCAGCGCGCCCGCCACGGCGCCCGCGGCCGCGCGCAGGCCCGGCCGCGCGGCGCGGCGCGCCCCTGCGGCGCCGCGCCCCGGCTGGGAGATCGAGGGAGATGTCATGCCACCAGCATGATCGTCCCGGCCCGGCCGGGGCAGTCCACGCTGTCACCGGTTCCGCATGACAGCGGTCATGCCGGGCCGGTGACACCTGCCAGGCGCCCGGCGGCCCCCTGAGGGTCGTAGCGGGCCCGCAGGCGGGCCTTGGCGGCCTCGGTCGCCCCCAGCCGCTCCAGCCCGTTCAGGGCGGCCCCCACGATCGGCAGGACCCCGCACACGACCACCTCGGCGTGCGGCGCCCGCGCCGCGAACCCCGCGTCCAGCAGCGCCGTCAGCAGCGGGTCGCGCGCCCGCAGGACCCCGCCGCCCAGCACCACCTCCGCCCGCCTCTCCAGCAGCCCCAGCCGGCGCAGGCACACCTCCGCCATGACCACCACCTCCGCGGCCTGCCGCCGCACCAGCTCCACCGCCACCGCGTCGCCCGCCGCGGCGGCGGCGAACACCCCCGGGGCCAGCTCGTGCAGCCGCGCCCCGTCCACCCGGCCGAAGTGGACGCCCAGGACCAGCTCCTCCACCGTGGCCGTCCCGGCCCACCGCTTGACCACGTCCGCCAGCGCCGTGGCCGGGCCGCGGCCGTCCTCCGCGCGCACGGCGTGCCACAGCGCCTCCTCGCCCAGGCCCCCGCCGCCGCCCCAGTCGCCGCTGACCCTGCCGAGCGCCGGGAAGCGGGCCACCTCGCCGGTGGGGGAGACGCCGACCGCGTTGATGCCGGCGCCGCACACCACCGCCACGCCCCACGGCGCCGACGCGCCGGCCCGCAGCAGCGCGAACGTGTCGTTGCGGACCACGACGTCCGGGCCGAGCCCCCGGGCGGCCAGCTCCCGGGCCAGCGCCTCCTCCTCGACCGGCAGGTCGGCGTTGGCCAGGTAGGCCGCCACGTGGTCGAACCGGCCGCCGTCCCCGCCGGGCGGCAGAGCGGCCAGCGCCTCACCCACCGCCCGTTCGATCTCGTCGACCGCGGCCGCCACCCCGGCGCTGTGCGGCAGGAACGGCCCCGAGCGCGCCGTCGCCAGCACCTCGCCGTCCTCCGCGACCACCGCCACGTCCGTCTTGCTGTTGCCGCCGTCGACGGCCAGCAGGAGCCTGCGGCGGGTCACCGGCCCACCGTCCACGGCAGGTGCGCGCGGTTGGCCTCCAGCAGCAGCCCGGTCAGCTCCTCGGCGACCGCGTCCTGACCGACCAGCGGGTGGGCCAGCAGGGCGTCGCGCACCCGGTCGGCGCCGCCGCGCAACGCCGCCTCCAGGGCCAGCGTCTCGTACGCCGAGACGTGCGCGATCAGCCCCGCGTACAGCGGCTCGACGGGCCGCACCGGCAGCGGCACGGCTCCGGCGGCGGTGACCGACGCCGGCACCTCGACCACCGCCTCCTCGGGCAGGAACGGCAGCGTCCGGCCGTTGCGCACGTTGACCACCTGGGGCGGGCCGTCCTCCCGGCCGCCGAGCAGCGCGGCCAGCAGGTCCACGGCCGCCTCCGAGTAGAAGGCGCCGCCCCGCCGCTCCAGCTCCACCGGCTTGGTCACCACCGACGGATCGGCGTACAGCTCCAGCAGCCGCGCCTCCACGGCGGACACCTCGGCGGCGCGCGGCGGCGCGCTGCGCTGCTGCGCCACCACCTCGTCGTGCGCGTAGTAGTAGCGCAGGTAGTACGACGGCACCGCGCCGAGCCGCCGGATCAGCTCCGGGCGCAGGCCGGCCCCTTCGGCCAGCTCGTCCGCGTACCGGTCGATGAGCGAGGGCAGCACGTCGGCCCCGTCGAGGTGGACGGCGCGCAGCCAGGTGAGGTGGTTGAGCCCGACGTGGTCGAGCGTGACGCGCGACGGCGCGACCCCGAGGGCCGCCGCGGCGCGCCGCTGCACGCCGATCGCCACGTTGCACAGGCCGATCGCGCGGTGTCCCGCGTCGAGCAGCGCCCGGGTGACGATGCCGACCGGGTTGGTGAAGTCGACGATCCACGCCTGCGGCGCGTGCCGGCGCACCCGCTCCGCGAGCTCCAGCACCACCGGGACCGTGCGCAGCGCCTTGGCCAGGCCCCCCGCGCCGGTCGTCTCCTGCCCGACGCAGCCGCACCGCAGCGGCAGCGTCTCGTCCACCTCACGGGCGGCCTGCCCGCCGATCCGCAGCTGGAACAGCACGGCGCTCGCCCCGGCGACGCCCTCCTCCACCGACGAGCCGGCCGTCACCCGCGCCGGGTGCCCGGCGTGCGCCAGCATGCGCCGCGCCATCCCGGCCACCAGGCCCAGGCGCCGCTCATCGGGGTCGATGAGCGCGATCTCGGTGAGCGGCAGCACGTCGCGCAGCCGCGCGAACCCGTCGACCAGCTCCGGCGTGTACGTCGAGCCGCCCCCGACCACGGCGAGTTTCAACCCTTGACTCCCGTCAGCGTCACGCCCTCGATGAAGACCCTCTGGGCGAAGAAGAACACGATGATGATGGGGGCCGTCACCAGCAGGGTGGCGGCCATGGTGAGGTTCCACTGCACGCTGTGGAACGCCTTGAAGGTGGCCAGGCCCAGCGACAGGGTCCAGCCCTCCTGCTGCACGCCCGCGTACAGCAGCGGCCCGTAGTAGTCGTTCCAGCAGTAGAAGAACTGGAACAGCGCGACGGCGGCGACGGCCGGGCGGGCCATCGGCAGGATCACCCTGAGCAGCGTGCGCAGGTCGGAGCAGCCGTCCACCCGGGCCGCGTCGGTGTACTCGCGCGGGATCGTCACGAGGAACTGACGCAGCAGGAAGATGGAGAAGGCGTCGCCGAGCAGCATCGGCAGGATCAGCGGCCACAGCGTGTCCGTCAGCCCGAGCCGGGCCCACACCAGGTAGAGCGGCACCGCGACGACCTGCGGAGGCAACATCATGGCCGCCACCACGAACAGGAACGCCGCCTGCCGCCCCCGGAAGCGGAAGCGGGCCAGGGCGTAGGCCACCGGCACGGACGACAGGAGCGTGAACAGCGTGCCCAGGCCGGCGTACACCAGCGTGTTGGCCGTCCAGCGCAGCAGCTGCGACTTGGCGAACACGATCGCGAAGTTGTCCCAGTTCCACGACCGGGGCCACAGGTCGCTGGTCAGCGCCTGCTCGTCGGTCATGAGCGCGGTCAGCGTCAGGAACACCACCGGCGCCAGGAACATCAGCGCGAGCACGATCGCCAGCGCGTGCTGGGCGATCCAGAGCAGCGTCCGCCTGCGCCGGGCGTTCACGCCGCCCCCTCGGAACGGCGGAACCGCCACAGCAGGAGCAGCGTGAACACCATCGACGCGGCGAACAGCACCAAGGCCAGCACGCAGGCGTATCCCATCTGGTAGTCGCGGAAACCGGCCTGGAACAGCCACTGCGGCAACGTCAGCAGCGACTCGTCGGGATAGCCGGGCGTGAACGTGCTGCCCGGCGAGTCGGTCGCGCCCGACGCCACCCGCGAGGCGATCATCGCCTGCGCGAAGTACTGCACGGCGTAGATGACGCCCGTCACCGCCGAGAACATCAGGACCGGCGCGATCGACGGCAGCGTCACGCTGCGGAACTGCCGCCACGCGCCGGCCCCGTCGATCGCGGCCGCCTCGTACAGGTGCCGGGGCACGTCCAGCAGCGCCGCCATGAAGATGACCGCGATCTGGCCGCAGCTCCACACCGACAGCAGCGTGAGGCTCGGCTTGGACCAGGCCGGGTCCCCGAACCAGTCCGGGCCGGTGACGCCGAACAGGGCCAGGAACTGGTTCCACGGCCCCGTCGAGGGGTTCATGAGGAACACGAACGTGATCGTCCCGGCGGCCACCGGCACCAGCGACGGCAGGTAGAAGATCGTGCGGAACAGGCCGACGCCCGCCTTGAGCCGGACCACGAGCTGCGCCAGCCCCAGCGAGAACAGCGTCTGGACCGGCACCATCACGGCCACCAGCCACAGCGTGTTCCGCGCCGAGGTCACCACCCGGGGGTCGCGCAGCAGGTAGCGGTAGTTGTCCAGGCCGGCCCACTCCAGCGTGAACAGGTCGTAGTGGTGGAAGGAGAAGTACACCGTGGCCAGCAGCGGGTAGACGAAGAAGATCGACACGCCGGCCAGCCACGGCGACAGCCACACGAGGGCGCGCAGGCCCTCGCCGCGCCGCCACCGCGGCGGCGCGGCCGATGCGACGGAGGCCACGCTCAGCTCCCCGACAGCTTGAGCTTGTCGTCGATCTGCCTGTCCACGGATCTCAGGCCGGCGTCCAGGTCGGGCACCGCGCCCTTCTCCCACTTGGTGACGAACGTCGCCAGCGCCTCCTGGTTGAAGACGCTGTTGACGGCGGACGGCAGCGTCGAGGTCCTCGGGTGGGCGAAGATGTCGAGGAACGTCTGGAAGTTGGCGTCCTTGGCCAGCTTCGGCGACTCCATGGCGGCCCTGGTCGTGGGCACGTTGCGCAGCGCGTTGGACAGCGTCACCAGCGAGTCGGTGTCGGTCGTGAGGTACTTGACCAGCTCCCACGCCTGCCGCGGGTTCCTGGCGCCCTTGGGCACGCCGATCACGGTGCCGGCGGTGAAGCCGCTGCCGTACAGCTCCGGCCTGGTGTCGGAGACCGGCATCGGGGCCGTGCCGTAGTCCATCTCCCTGGCCTTCGGATCGCCCGCGATCATCGCGTTGCGCCACTCGCCGTCCACGACCATGGCGACCTTGCCGGCGAAGAACGGGTGCTCGGCCCCCCACTCGTCGCCCAGGCCCTTGCGGAACTTCTCCAGCTTGTCGTAGCCGTACCAGTCGACGAGGTCCTTCTGCCAGCGCAGCAGCTCCTTCCACGCCGGGTCGGAGCCGATGGCCGAGGTGCCGTCGTCGTGGTACCACTTCGCGCCCACCATGGGGGCCAGGTGGCTGGGGGAGTTCTCGTAGTACTGGAAGCTCGGGATGAAGCCGGCCACCTTGATGTCGCCGTTCGCGTCGCGCACCGTCAGCTTCTTGGTGAGCGCGGTCAGCTCCGACAGCGTCCTGGGCGGCGCGTTCCCCTTCATCAGGGCCTTGTTGTAGTAGAGGCCGTACGCGTCGGCCAGCAGCGGCAGCGTGCACCGCTTGCCGGCGTACTCGGTGTAGGTCCGCGCCACCTGCGGCAGCACGCCGAGGTCGACGCCGTCCTGCGCGATGACGGGCGTGAGGTCCTGGAACGATCCCGACCGGCACCACTGGGCGACGTTGTCGGTGGTGAACGAGGCCGCCACGTCCGGGGCCCTGCCACCGCGGATCGCCTGCGTGATCTGGTCGTCCTGGACGCCCTTGACGGCCTTGACGGTGATCTGGGGGAACTTCTTGTTGAACCCGGCGATGGCGTCCTCGAACGCCTTCACCTCGGCGGGCGTGGAGAATCCGTGCCACAGTTCGACGGTGGCCGCCGGCAGGGACGCCGCGGCCGAGCCGGCGGGCGCGGGGCGGGCGCCGAGCGACGGCGCCGCCTCCTTGCCCGCGGTGCAGGCGGTCAGCGCCAGGGCCGTGAGCCCGGCGACCGCGAGGGGGACGAAGCGCACGGGGGGTGCCTCCTGATCATGGGGGGACGGGGGGAGTTCACGACGGGAACGCGGGGTCCTCCGCGGCGGGCCGGACGGGGTCGGGCGTGAAGCCGAAGACCTCCGCGCGGGCCAGGTCGAGGGCGAGGTCGAGGGCCCCGGCGAGCACCGGGTTGCCCTCGACGGACGACAGCCGCAGCCGCGGCCGGGGGATGGTCAGGGCGTGCAGCTCGTGCTCGACCAGCTCGCGCAGCGTCTCGCCGCCGGCCAGCACCATGCCGCCGGCCAGCACGATGAGGCCGGGGTCGAGGACGGAGGTGATCGCGGCCAGGCCCACCGCGAGACGGGCGGCGATGTCGCGCAGCCCGGCCCGGGCGTCCTCGGCCCGCCGCGCCTCGCCGGCGCCCCGCCCGGCGGACTGCCCGGCGGACTGGGCGGCGTCGGCGGACTCGGCCGCGCGCACCGCGTTGGCGACGGCCTGCCGGAAGTCGGCGCCGCGCACGCCGTACGAGCGCAGCAGCCGCAGGACGGCGGGGCCGCCGGTGAGCGCCTGGTAGCCGTGGTTGGCGTACCGCCCGGCCTCCCGGGCCGTCGGCGCGCCCGGCGTGGGCATGTAGCCGACCTCGCCGGCGCCGCCCGTGGCGCCGCGGTGCATCCGCCCGCCCAGCACCACGGCCGCGCCGATGCCCTCGTCGGCCCACAGCAGCACGAAGTCCGGATGGCCGCGGGCGGCGCCGTGGGCCTGCTCGGCCAGCGCGGCGAGGTTGACGTCGTTCTCCACCGCGACGGGCACGCCGAGCCCCGCCGACAGCGCCGGCACGAGGCCGGGGATCTGCCAGCCGGGCATGTCCTTGGCCGTGGCGTACCCCAGGGCGCCCGTGGACGGGTCCAGGGCGGCCTGCACGCCGATCACCACCTGGCGCAGCGGCCCGGGCGGCCTCGCGCCCTCCAGGGCCGCGTTGAGCCGCTCGACCAGCTCGCCGCCGGGGCGGCGCGGCGTGGGCAGCGTGTGCTCGCCGACGACGGCGCCGGTGATGTCGGCGACGCGGGCCTCGATGCGGTCCGGGGTGACGTCCAGCGCGCCCACGTACGCGGCGGCGGGGTTGATCCGGTAGACCTCCGCCGTACGGCCCGGCAGGCCCTCGCGGACGCCGTCCAGCACGACCAGGCCGGCCTCCTGGAGGCGGGCGAGGAGCTGGGAGGCCGTCGGCTTCGACAGGCCGGTCAGGGCGCCGATCTCGGGGCGGGTGAGCGGCCCGCGGTCGAGCAGGACCCGCAGGGCGGCGCGGTCGTTGATGGCGCGCAGCAGGCTCGGAGTCCCGGGGACCGGACCGTTCACGTGTGCTCCTTCGCTCCTCGGAGTTAGGAAACTTTCCTAACTCATCGCGAACGTAAGGAGCCGGCGGGGCCCTGGTCAAGAGCCGAAACCA
This sequence comes from Nonomuraea rhodomycinica, assembly GCF_013363995.1. Taxonomy (GTDB): domain Bacteria; phylum Actinomycetota; class Actinomycetes; order Streptosporangiales; family Streptosporangiaceae; genus Nonomuraea; species Nonomuraea rhodomycinica. The sequence goes on from NZ_JABWGO010000003.1 coordinate 248,903, forward strand.
AGCCGTGACCGTACCTGGCCAAGGGGATGACGCGGAAAGATGGGAGTGCCTCAACAGGCGTGCTAGTGTCGTCGTTTGTCGTAACAACAAGCAGAATGGCCCGGAGTGTCCCATTAACAACAATAATGGTCTGGCGGCAACCCGTCAAACGGAGCTCGCCAGGGAGCAGGAGTACGTCGCCCGCCTCTACGCGCGGCTCGACACGCTGCGCGACCGCACCCAGCGTCAGCTCAAGGAGGTGCTGGCCACGGGCGCCGTGGGAACGATGCAGAACCGCTCCGAACGCGACACCTTCGCCGGCATGTACGCCTCCCGGCTGGCCCGGCTGTGGGCGGTCGAGCGGGGCCTGGTCTTCGGCCGCCTCGACCACGTCGAGGAGGGCCGCCTCTACATCGGCAAGCTCGGCCTCACGGACGACGAGCAGGACCGGCTGCTCATCGACTGGCGCGCCCCCGTCGCGCAGCCCTTCTACCGCGCCACCCCGGCCGCGCCCATGGGCCTGACCCGCCGCCGGCACCTGCAGACCAAGGGCCGCGTGGTCATCGGCGTCGACGACGACCTGCTCGACCTCGACGCGCTCAGCGACGACGACCGCGCGACGCTCAACGGCGAGGCCGCGCTGCTCGCCGCGCTCGACGAGCAGCGCACCGGGCGCATGCGCGACATCGTCGCCACCATCCAGGCCGAGCAGGACCGGGTGATCCGCTCCGACCTCAACGGCGTCCTCGTCGTCCAGGGCGGCCCCGGCACCGGCAAGACCGTCGTCGCCCTGCACCGCGCCGCCTACCTCCTCTACACCCACCGCGAGCGGCTGGAGCGGCGCGGCGTCCTCGTCCTCGGCCCCAACCCGACGTTCCTGCGCTACATCGAGCAGGTCCTTCCCTCCCTCGGCGAGAACGACGTGCTGCTGTCCACGGTCGGTGAGCTCTACCCCGGCCTGACCGCCACCGCCCGCGAGCGGCCGGAGGTGGCCGCGGTCAAGGGCGACGCGCGGATGGCGGAGGTGATCGCCCGTGCCGTGCGCGACCGGCAGCGCGTGCCGCGCAAGCCGATCGAGCTCGACCTCGGCCGGCACGCCCTGACCATCGACCGGGCCATGCTCGACGCGGCCCGGGGCAAGGCCACCCGCTCGCGCCGCCCGCACAACCAGGCCCGCGCGGTCTTCGTCCGGTCGCTGCTCAACGCCCTCGCCCGGCAGGCCGCCCGCAAGCTCGGCAAGGGCCTCATCGACGAGGACGAGCTGGCCGACCTGCGCGAGGAGCTGCGCACCGAGCCCGCGGTCAAGTCCGCGCTCAACCGGCTGTGGCCGTACCTCACGCCGCAGCGGCTGCTGCTCGGCCTGTACGGCTCGCCCGAACAGCTCGGCCACGCCGCCGCCGCGCTCACCCCCGAGGAACGCGCGCTGCTGCGCCGCGACGGCGGCGCCCCGTGGACCGAGTCGGACGTGCCGCTGCTGGACGAGGCCGCCGAGCTGCTCGGCGAGATCGACGAGCAGGTGCTGCGCGCCACCGCGCTGCAGGCCGAGGAGCACGAGCGCGAGGCCGAACTGGCCTACGCGCGCGAGGTGCTGGAGCTGACCGGCCTGTCCGACGTCATGGAGGCCGAACGGCTGGCCGAGCGCCAGCGCGGCGAGGGCCCCTACCTCACCACCGCCGAGCGCGCCGCCGCCGACCGCTCCTGGGCCTACGGCCACGTCATCGTGGACGAGGCGCAGGAGCTGTCGCCGATGGCGTGGCGGGCCGTCATGCGGCGGGTTCCCACCCGGTCGATGACCATCGTCGGCGACGTCGCCCAGACCGGGTCCGCGGCCGGCGCCCGGTCCTGGGGGGAGGTGCTCGACCCGTACGTGGCCGGGCGGTGGCGCCAGGAGCGGCTGACCGTCAACTACCGCACGCCGGTCGAGCTCATGGAGGTCGCCGCCCGGGTACTGGCCGCCATCGACCCGGCGCTGGAGCCGCCCGCCTCGGTGCGCGAGACCGGCGCGCGGCCGTGGGCGGCGCCGCTCGCGGAGCTGCCCGAGCTGGTCAAGGCGGAGGCGGCCGAGGGCGGCAAGGTCGCCGTCGTGGCGCCCGACGCGCTGCTGGCCGGCATCGGCGCGGCGGTCTCGCGGGCCGTGGACGGCGCGGTCGTGGTCGCGCCCGGCTCCGGCCGGAGCGGGGGAGCGGCGGCCCTCGACGCGCCGGTGGCCGTCATGGGCGTCGCCGAGGCCAAGGGGCTGGAGTTCGACTCGGTGATCGTGGCCGAGCCCGGCCGCGTCGTCGCCCAGTCGCCGCGCGGGCTCAACGACCTGTACGTCGCGCTGACCCGGGCCACGCGCCGGCTGGGCGTCGTCCACGAGGAGCCGCTGCCGGAGCCGCTGGCGGACCTCCCGGCGCGGGGGCGGGCGGGCCTCTCGCCGCAGGGACATCTCCCGACAAATGGTCTTTAGGGCGCTTGGGGGTGGCAGGCCAAGCATGTCCTACCTGCGAAAACTTGATGTTCCCGCTGATCGGGACACGGTTGACATCTGAGGTGGAGTCGGTAGTTTGCTGCGCAGTCCAGCACGGGACTTGGCCGGTTGGCCGTCTCTGACATCGTCGGATCCTGCGTCCGTGACGGAGCGTGACTCCGTCCACACAGCCAGGTGCAGGGCCGTCGGTCCGTCGAGTCGGGGCACCCCAGCCGGGCGGGGGGTTGGACCCGGGACGGGCCCGGTAGCCCAGTAGACAACGGAATTCCGCGCTCGCCGCCGACGAGACGGGTCCGGTCCGAAGGGTTTCCGGGCCCTCTTCCCGCTCTCGTGCGCAGGATCGCCATCAGCGCCGGGTGGTCCCACGGCTCCGTCTGACCGGGGATCACCCAGCCGCTCCCAGCCTCGCCACCCGCGATCCGCCCCCCGCCCGCCCGTCGCCCCGCGACCATGCCCCATCGCTCCCCGACGCCGGGGTGTCGCCCCTGCCTGGGCCCCCTATTCTCGGAGGGGGACGCGCCTCGCGACCGGACGGTCGCCCAGGAGCGGTACCGTTTCGGCAAGAACGCGTTTCGCCCCGGGCACCGGCGGGGCTCCGCGGGGACCGCCCGCGGCGGAAGGGGAGCAGGCGGAGTGGTGAAGGAAAGGACGGGCCTACCGCCCATCGGCGGCGATTCCACACGCCCCCGTCCCACCACCCCGTCCCACTCCGGCACGGGCGGCCTCACCGACGTAGCGCCCCCTGACCCCAGCGACACCGCCGCCGCCTCCCGGCCCCACAACGCCGCGGGCCCATCCTCGGAGACCCCGTCCCGCGGCTCCACCTCCGAGATTCCGTCCCGCGACTCCGCCTCTGACGCCCCGTCCGGCGAGACCGCTTCCGACGCCGAGTCCCGCGACTCCACCCTCGGCTCCTCGCCCCGTGGCCGCGCGGGCACCGCCTCCGAGACGGCGTCTCGCGACTCCGCCGCCGGATCCTCACCTCGCGACCGCGCGGAGGCCGCCTCTGGTGTCGGCGTCTCGCACAGCCGCGCGGGCGCCGCGTCTCCCGTGAGCGCTACGCAGGCCGGGCCGCCCGCGAGTGCCGCGGCTCCCGAAAGCGCCGGGCCGCCCAAGAGCACCGCGCCGCCCGGCAGCCCCGCCGAGGAGGCCGCCGGCCCCGGAAGCCCGGCGCGTGAGCCCGCGCTCGTCCTGCTCGCCCGGGTGGTCGCCGCGGCCGCGGGCGGCGTGCTGATGTACCTCGCCTTCCCGCCGCTCGGCTGGTGGGTCACCGCGCCGCTCGGCATCACGCTCGTCGCCGCCTCCCTGTACGGCACCCGCCCCCGCCGCGCCGCCTGGCTGGGTTACCTGGCCGCCGCCGTCTTCCTCGTGCCCACGCTCTCCTGGGTGCGCACCATCGGCGACGACGTGTGGGCGATGCTCGTGGCGGTGGAGAGCCTGTTCTACGCCGGGATGGCGGCTCTGGCGTCACGGGTGTTCCGGCTGCGGCTGTGGCCGCTGTGGTTCGCCGGGCTGTGGGTGGCGATGGAGTGGGCGCGCGGGCTGGTGCCGATCGGCGGCTTCCCGTGGGCGCGGCTGGCCTTCAGCCAGGGCGAGTCGGCCTACACCCGCTTCGCCGCTCTCGGCGGCGCCCCGCTCGTGTCGTTCGCCGTCGTGCTGTCCGGCGCCCTACTGGCTCACGCCCTGGTGAATCACGTCCTTCCGGCGTACGCGCCCCGTCCCGCGCGACGCGGTGGGGCGCGGAAGCTGGCGCCGGTCGCGCTCGCCGTGGCGGTGCCCGCGCTCACGCTCGCCGTGCCCCATCCCGGCGACGAGGGCCGCACCGTCAACGTCGGCATCGTGCAGGGCAACGTGCCCGGCCGCGGCATGTACGCCCTCGGCGACGAGCCGGCCGTCGTACTGAAGAACCACTCCGCCGAGACCGAGCGCCTGGCCGCGGCCGTGCGGGCGGGCAAGCTGCCCCGGCCCGACCTCGTCGTCCTGCCGGAGAACTCCACCGACATCGACCCCTACCGCGACGCGTTCGCCCGCGCGACCATCGACGCCTCGGTCAAGGCCGTGGGCGTGCCCACCCTGGTCGGCGCGGTCGTGGCCATCGGCGACACCGAGCGCGCCACCCGCAGCCTCGTCTGGGACCCGGTCACCGGGCCCGGCGCCCACTACGACAAGCAGAACCTGGTGCCCTTCGGCGAGTACACCCCGTTCAAGGACATCGTGCTGGCGCTGTGGGAGCGGGCGAGCCTGGTCGGCCGGCAGTCGGTGCCCGGCACCAGGCCGGGCGACCTGAAGATGGGGCCCGTGACGGTCGGCGCGGTCAACTGTTACGAGGTGGCCTACGACGGCACGGTCCGCGGCACCGTGCGCACCGGCGCGAGCCCGATCGTGGTGCAGACCAACAACGCCTCCTACGCGCTGTCCAACCTGCCGCCCCAGCAGCTCGCGATGTCGCAGATCCGGGCCGTGGAGCACAACCGCGCGGTCGTGACGGCCGCGACCACGGGGATCTCCGCGTACGTCACGCCGGACGGTAAGGTCTCCTGGCGTACCCGCGAGCTCGTCGCGGACATGAACGTGGTGACGGTGCCCGTGCGCACCCGCGAGACGATCGCCACCCGGGTCGGCGCGCTGCCCGAGTGGGCGCTGGCGCTGATGGGCGTGGCGGCCGTGGGCGTCGCCGTGTGGCGGGGCAGGCGGCAAGGCGACCGGACGGGGAAGGGCTGATCATGGAGACTCTTGGCCGAGTGCTCGTCATCGTGCCGACCTACAACGAGCGCGGCAACGTCCCGATGATCGTCGAGCGGGTGCGGGCGGCCCTGCCGGAGGCCCATCTGCTCGTGGTGGACGACAACAGCCCCGACGGCACCGGCGAGGTCGCCGACGCGCTCGCGGCCGAGGACGACCACGTCCACGTCCTGCACCGGCCCGGCAAGGAGGGGCTCGGCGCCGCCTACATCGAGGCGTTCCGCTGGGGCCTCGGCGAGGGCTACAACGTGCTGGTCGAGATGGACGCCGACGGCTCGCACCAGCCGGAGGAACTGCCCAAGCTGCTGGAGGCGCTGGCCGGCGGCGCCGACCTGGCCATCGGCTCGCGGTGGGTGCCCGGCGGCGAGGTGGTCAACTGGCCCGCCTCCCGCGAGCTGCTCTCGCGCGGCGCGAACATCTACACCCGGATCATGCTGGGTCTCGGGGTCCGCGACGCGACCGCGGGCTTTCGCGCCTACCGGGCCGAGACGCTCGAGAAGATCGGCCTGGCCGACGTCGAGTCGCAGGGCTACTGCTTCCAGGTCGACCTCACCCTGCGCACCGCGCGGCACGGGCTGCGGGTGGCCGAGGTGCCGATCACGTTCGTGGAGCGTACCGTCGGCACCAGCAAGATGAGCCGGCGCATCATGACCGAGGCGTTCTGGCGGATCGCCGTGTGGGGTTTCACGGGTCTGCCGGCCCGCTTCGCCAGGAGGCGCACCTGATCGCGGAACGCGGCGGCCCCGCCGGTCGTTGTTCCTTTCGTACGCGCGTGCGCTGAAATCGAGGAAACGATGCGGCTCCTGCTGTTCCTGGCCTTCCTGGTCGTCCCCGTCCTGGAGATCTGGCTGCTCATCCAGGTCGGCTCGGTCATCGGCGGCTGGCCGACCGTGGCCCTGCTGATCGCCGACAGCCTGCTCGGCGCCTGGCTCGTGCGCCGCGAGGGCCGGCGCGCCTGGCGGGCGCTGCGGGAGGCGCTCGAGTCCGGACGCATGCCCGACCGGGAGCTGGCCGACGGCGGGCTCATCCTCGTGGGCGGCGCGCTGCTGCTGACCCCGGGCTTCTTCACCGACATCGCCGGGTTCCTGTGCGTGCTGCCGTTCACCCGGCCGTTGATGCGCCGCCTCGGGACGTGGTTCTTCGACCGCAGGGTCAAGCGCATGGCCGCCGCCTCACCGTACGCGCAGCTGTTCCCCCAGTCGTTCCCGGGCGCTCCCGACGCCGGGACGGGCGGCCCCGGAGGCGGCGGCAAGGTGGTCCACGGCGAGGTCCTGCGCGAGGACCGCGAGGCCTAGCCGGCCTTCTCCAGGGCGAAGGGCACGGTCCTTCACACGGAGGCGCTTCGCGCCATGGGGCATCCAGGCAGCGCCGTGGGGGGGCGAGCCCCCACACCCCCGTCCGGGGGTCTTCCGACCCCCAGGCCCCCGGTCGTGGGCCAGATCGGTTCTCGGTTGTTCAAGCACCGGCAAACGCATAAGCCGGGCCAGGGCCCCGATTCAGGATCCCGACGTGGCTGTCGCCCCTGGTACGGCCGATGGCGGTGCGCCGGCGCCCTCGATCTTCTGCCTGATGTCCGACGGCACGGGTCCGGCAGGATCGATCATCAGCACGACCTGCCCAGGTGCGTAAGGCTCGACGCTTGTCACCCGCCAAGCCGGGTCGATCTTCGGCCGGGAGGTGAGGTCCCCGTAGCCGCGCCCGTCCGGAAGGGACCACTGGACGTTGTAACGCGCGATCGTCACGTGCCTCTGGGCGATCATCGTCTCCGCCTCGGCGACGGTGCGCCCCTCGACTGAGACGCCTTCCAGGGCTTCGCCCTTCGCCGTCGAGGTGTTGGTGGAGGCGTAGGGCTCGCCGGAGCGGGCGGCCCGCCCGAGAACCACCGTGGCCTTGCCGGTGAACCCCGCCTCGATGCGCAGACCGATCGGGCACTGGGCGCCGCTCGCCGTCCGGCAGGACGGGTCGTCGACGGTGTCGATCTTCTGTCCTCCTTCCATCATCACGATGCTCCCCACCACGCTGGGCGAGACGGGGACCAGCTTCAGATCGATGTCGAAGCCGCACGCGCGGAAGTCGTTCCTGAGGCGCTCATGGCCGGCCAGCGGATCCATGATGCGGGCGACCACATAGTCATGGTCCTTGGAGCAGGTCACGGCGGCCTGAGCCGTGGACGCGTTCTGTCCGGTCACCACGGTTGCCGCCACCGCGGCGACGGCCGCTGCGGCGGCGGCGATGGCCGGGCGGCCCGCGAGCCGTGACCGCCTGCGGGACGGACGGGCCGAGCCCGGTTCTTGAGGTGGTGACGTCACAGGTCTGGTCATCTCGGCCATGAGGTGGGCCTTTCGTAGCGCATGGCGACCGCTGGGAAGGTCACGCTCCTCGGGAATGAGCGGATCTGTCATGACTCCTCCACAGGGGGTCGGAGCGCGGTGTGGCGCTCACCTGGTCTGTGTGCCGTACCGGCCGGCAGTTCCCGCGCCTCGCCCCGAAAGGAGGCCGTCAGCTCCCTGAGCCGGACGCGAGCCCGCGACAGGCGCGAGCGCACCGTTCCCACCGAAAGGCCGAGCGCGATCGCGGCGTCGTCATAGCTGAGCCCCGCCCACACGCACAGGGACAGGATTTCCTGGTCGGCGAGAGGAAGCCGGTTCACCGCGACGAGCACACGGCGCATCTGGTGCTCGTCGTCGATCCGTCCGGCGATGTCATCGGCCGGATCGGGCTCCGCGGACAGGGCGGGCATCCGGTCCAGAGCGTCCCGATGACTGCGTTTGGCGCGGTAACGGTTGCGCAGGACGTTGTTGGCCACGCCGAGGAGCCACGGCAGCGCCGAGTCACGCTCGGGGCTCAGCTCCCCGTGCCGCCGCCACGCCTCCAGGAACACCACCGAGGTGATGTCCTCGGCCTCCGACCAGTCAGCCGTGCGGCGGAAGCAATGGTTGTAGACGGCGCGCGCGTGCCGGTCGAAGATGACGCCGAAGGCCTCGGTGTCCCCGTCCACCGCACGTCTCCACAGCTCGGCGTCGGTGGGAAGGTTGTCCATCACACCTGGACTGTGTCGGCGGACAGGCACGGGTTCCCCGAAATCCACAGATATCTTCCGCGGGAGGGCCGCCGGTGCGGGCGGGCATCGGGCCGGCGGTGCGCGCCCCGCGGCGTCGCGCGGTTGATCCTAAGATCCCTCGCGATTGATCCTAAGATCCCTCGCGATCGGCCTGATCGTCCGGTCCGGCCGGGACGGCACCGACGGCACCGACGGCACCGGCGCCACCGCGTCGACCTCGGACTCGGGCGGGTGGTTCTTCATCATGCCGGGATCGGTCGCCTTCGTGTGCCCAGCGTTCGGTGAAGAGCCGGTCCGTGGGCGGGTCGCCGGGCAGCGGACGCGGGTGGCAGGTGCGCAGGCCGTCCACGGCGATGGTGAGAACGCGCTTGTAGGCGTCGGCGGCGGCTTCGAGGAGGTCCGCGCGGCCCTGCTTGCGCAGCTGCTCCAGGGCGGGCGATCGGCCCAGCTGCTCGATCAGCAGGGAGATGTCGACGGCGGTGACGTCCGGCCTGAGCACGCCGGCCTGGTGGGCGCGCGCGACGAGCGCGGCGAGCAGTTCGTCGGAGCGGGCGGACTTGGCCCGCATCTCCTCGGTGACCTTGATGGTGCCGGCGATCGGGGCGAGCGAACCTTGGCCGAACTCGGCGCAGGTGACGATGAAGGAGGCCAGCCCTTCCCAGGGATCGTCCTCGGCGAGACCGCGTTCGGCGGCTTGGTTCCAGTTGTCGAGGGATAGTTCGGCCAGCCGTTGGAAGAGCTCCTCCTTCGTGCGGTAGCGGCGGTAGAGGCTGCCGATGCCGACCCCGGCGGCCGCTGCGATGGCCGCGACCGAAGCGTGTGCCCCGTCGTCCGCCAGTACCTGGCGTGCCGCCAGGAGGAGGGCCCGGTCGTTGCGCTCGGCTTCCGCCTGCCGAGGGCCGCGGCGCTTGGATGCGGTCATGTCGCCAGCATACCGAACTTGCGGAGCGAATCGCTCCGATTGTAAGGTCCCTCCAAGCGGAGCGTTTCGCTCCTATTGAGGAGTCCCATTGAGGAGTCCTGTTGAGGAGTCCTGTTGAAGGCTCCCGTTGAAGAGTCCGGTTGAGGAGGATGTCATGCGGGCTGTGGTCATGGATCGGTTCGGCGGGCCGGAGGTGCTGAGCGTCCGGGAGGTCGAGGACCCGGTGCCGGGGCCGGGGCAGGTGCTCGTGGCGGTCGACTATGCCGGGATCACGTACGTCGAGACCCAGGTGCGGGCCGGCCGCGGTCCCGCGGCCCACCAGCGGCCACCACTGCCGCGCATCCCCGGCAACGCGGTGGGCGGCCGCGTCTCGGCTGTCGGCCCGGGGGCCGACGCCGCGCTGGTCGGGCGGACCGTGGTGACCACGACCGGCGGCACCGGCGGCTACGCGGAGCTGGCCGTGGCCCGCGCGGAGGACCTCGTCCCCGTCCCGGCCGAGGTGACGCTGCGGGACGCGGTGGCGCTGCTGGCCGACGGGCGGACAGCGGTGCTCCTGCACCGGCGGGCCGAGGTGCGTCCGGGCGAGTGGGTGCTGGTGGAGGCGGCCGCCGGAGGCGTCGGCAGCCTGCTGGTCCAGCTCGCCGCCGCCTCCGGGGCGAAGGTCGTCGGCGCCGCCCGCGGTCCGGGCAAGGAGGCGTTGGTCGCCTCGCTGGGCGCTCTCGCCTACGTCGACTACTCCAAGCCGGGGTGGGAACGCGAGGTCGCCGAGATGAGCGGGGGCGTCGACCTCGTCTTCGACGGGGTCGGCGGCGTCGTGGGCGCGCAGGGCATGCGCGCCGTGCGTCCCGGCGGCCGGGCCAGTGTGTACGGCATGGCCTCCGGCTCCTGGACCGAGCCGGCCCCGCATGTGACGCTCGTCCCCGACGGCGGCGTACCCGCCCCGGCGGAGATCCGGGAGCTGGCCGAGGAGGCGCTCGCGCACGCCGCAGCCGGTCGGCTGCGCCCGGTCATCGGCCAGACCTACCGCTTGTCCGAGGCCGCCGAGGCGCACCGGGCGATCGAAGCCCGCGCCACGATCGGCAAGACCCTGCTGATCCCGTGAGCGCGCCGAACACGAGCGCCGCGCCCTCCGCCACGACCACCGGCCGCGCCCTCCTGCCGCTGGCCGCGACGGTCCTGGCGGGCGCGATGGCGGCGCTGCTGGACACCACCATCGTCGCGGTGGCGCTGGACGAGCTGGCCAGGGACCTGTCCGCGACGGTGACGGTGATCCAGTGGGTCACCACCTCCTACGTGCTGGCGATGACCGCCGTCATCCCGCTGGTGGGCTGGTCGGTCGGCCGCTTCGGCGCCCGCGCCGTGTGGCTGACAGCTCTGGGGCTGTTCCTGCTCGGGTCGATCCTGTGCGGCGCCGCGTGGTCGGCCGGCTCGCTCATCGCCTTCCGGACGCTGCAAGGGCTGGGCGGTGGCATGATCCTGCCGGTGACGCAGCTCGTCCTGGCCCGCGCCGCGGGACCCGAGCGGCTGGGCCGGGTGATGGGCAAGGTCGGCTTCGTCGGGCAGCTCGCCCCGATCTCCGGGCCCGTGCTCGGCGGCGTGCTGATAGACGGCTGGGGCTGGCGCTGGGTCTTCCTCGTCAACGCGCCGCTGATCCTGGTCTCGCTGGCCATGACGTGGCGGTGGTTCCCCCGGGACGAGGTGCGCGACGAACGTCGTCTCGACCTTGCCGGGCTGCTCCTGCTGCCGGCCGGGGTGGTCGTCCTGCTGTACGCGCTGACCGGGCTGGAGACGCGGGCCGGGATCGGGACCACGACGCTGACGGCGGCGGCGGGGGTGGGGCTCCTGGCCGCGTTCATCGCGCGTTCGCTCCGCCGGGCCGAGGCGAGCCTGCTCGACCTGCGGCTCTTCGCCGATCGCGGCTTCCGGTCGGGGACGGTCATGATGTTCGTCCTCGGCGTCACGAGCTGGGGGCCGATGTTCCTGCTGCCGCTGTACTACCAGCGCCTGCACCACCTGTCCGCGCTCGACGCCGGGCTCGCGCTCGCTCCCCAGACCCTCGGTGTCGCGCTGGCGTCCCTGCTGGCCGGACAGTACGCCGACCGCCTGCCGCCGCGTCCGCCGGCCCTGGCCGGGATGGCCGCGGCCACCCTGGGCACCCTTCCGTTCGTCTTCGCGACCCCTGACACCGACACCCTCCTGCTGAGCGTGGCGCTGCTCGTGCGCGGAGTGGGATTCGGCGTGACCGGCCTGTCCGTCAGCGTCGCCGTCTACCGCACCCTGCGCCCGGCCGCCATCCCGCACGCCACCAGCGCCAGCACCATCGTGCAACGGATCGGCGCCGCCACCGGCACCGCGCTGATGGCCGTCGTCCTCCAGGCCGGCGGCTTCGCCCCGGCCCTCGCCTGGATGTTCATTCTCACCGCGACCGGCCTGGTCATGGCCGCGAGCCTGCCCGGCCGCAGCTGAGCGGCCCTGTTCGACCACCGAGGACGTACTCATGATCAACGTAGGCATCATCATCGGCAGCACCCGCCCGGGACGCAACGGCGAGGCCGTGGCCCGCTGGATCCACGACCTGGCGACCGGACGGGACGACGCCTCGTTCGAGATCGTCGACCTCGAGGACTTCCACCTGCCGCTCCTGGACGAGGCGCTGCCGCCGGCGATGGGCCACTACGCCAACGCGCACACGCGGGCCTGGGCCGACACGATCGCGTCCTTCGACGCGTATGTGTTCGTCACCCCCGAGTACAACCACTCCACGTCAGGGGCGCTGAAGAACGCCATCGACTTCCTGTACGCCGAATGGAACAACAAAGCCGCCGCCTTCGTCGGCTACGGCAGTGCGGGAGGCGTCCGAGCCGTGGAACACCTGCGCCTGATCATGGGTGAGCTGCAGGTCGCCGACGTACGCACCCAGATCGCGCTGTCCCTCGCCACGGACTTCGAGAACTTCCAGGTCCTCGCCCCGGCCGCCCACCACGCCGAGGCGGTCAGCGTCATGCTGGACGAGCTCCTCGCCTGGGGCGGCGCCCTGAAGGCCCTGCGTGAGACGTGGCAGGCGGAAGGCACGCCGGGGGCCGCGGAGAGCCGGCCTGACGCGGACATGGCGCCGCCTGCCGCCGCGGGGCGCTAGCTGGTGGCGCGCCAGGTGAGGGAGAGGCCGGTCGCGGCGCGTTCGGTGCGGATCTCCATCATGGTGCCCAGGATGGTGGCATGGTCCGACACGACGGGGACGCCGTCGGGCGTGTAGGTGATCCGGGTGCTGACGAGCACGGCACTGCCCTCGGGCTCGTGAAGGCGGCGCGCGGCGGCGGCGTCGAGCAGGCCCGGCCGGACCACCTCGGACGCCCGGGCGACCGCCACTCCCGCGTCGGCGAGCGCCGTGTAGAGGGAGACGGCGGTGAAGTCGCGGTCGCGGATCCGGCCGGCCACCGGCTGACGGACCCAGGACACCTGGTGAACGGCGGGACGCCCGGCGAACTCGCGGACCCGCTCCAGCCGCAGGGCGCTGTCGCCGGGACGCAGCCGCAGCTCCGCGGCGATGCGGGCGGGGGCCCGGCGCATCGCCCGCCCGGCCACCACGGTGCGCACGTCGTGGCCCTGTTCCCGGAGATCGTCGGCCAGGCTGCGGAGGGAGCCCAGCTGGTACGCCAGGTGGGGCGGGGCCACGAACGTGCCCTTGCCGGGCCGCTGCACGATCAGCCTCTCGTCACTGAGCTCCCGCAACGCCTGGCGCAGCGTCATGAGGGTCACCCCGTAGGAGGCGCTCAGCTCCCGTTGCGGGGGCAGGGCCTCGCCGGGGGCGTAGTGTCCCGACCGGATCTTCGCGGCGAGGTCGGCGGCGATGGCGCGGTATCTCGCCGCGTGCCCGGCGTCGGGGGTCATCGTGGTGCGTCACTCCTGGTCGAGGGCCCGGCGCAGGGTCGCGAGGAAGGCCCGCAGGTCGTCCGGTCCCGCCCCGTCGAGCACCCGCCGCATGACCGCGGCGCCGACCACCACGCCGTCGGCGTGCCGGCCGGCCTCCCGCGCCTGCCCAGGCGTGGAAATGCCAAATCCTAGCAAGACCGGCCGGTCGGTGACGCTCCTGATCCGCGTGGTGAGCTCCGCCGCCGAGGCGGCGAGGGCGGCCCGCTCGCCGGTGGTGCCCATCAGCGACACCGCGTAGACGAATCCGCGGCTGCGGCGCGAGATCTCCTCCAGTCTCGGCCGCGGCGTCGCCGGCGACGCCAGCAGGGCCAGGTCGACCCCGGCGGCGGCGGCCACGCCCGTCAGCTCGCCCGCCTCGTGCACCGGCAGGTCGGGCACGATCAGACCGTCGACGCCGGCCCGCCGCAGCGCGGCGCAGAACGCCTCGGGCCCGTCGTGCAGCACCAGGTTGTAGTAGGTGCTGGCGACCAGCGGCACGCCCACGTCTCCGGCCTCGGCCAGGTCGGCGAGGATCCGGCGGGTGCTCGCCCCCCGGGCCAGCGCCGCCTCGCTCGCCTGCTGGATGGTGACGCCGTCGAGCGTGGGGTCGGAGAACGGCAGGCCGACCTCGATCGCGTCCGCGCCGGCTTCGGCGAACGCCGTCAGGTACCGCGTCCAGCCGGGTGTGACGCCCCCGGTGACGTACGGCATGAGCAGAGCGCGGCCGGTGTCCCGGCGGGCACGCAGGTGGCGTTCGACCGCGCCCGCGGCCAGGATGTTCGTCACAGCAGCTCCTTCAGGGTGGAGATGTCCTTGTCGCCCCGGCCGGACAGCGTCATCAGGACCGTCGATCCGGCCGCCAGTTCGCCGTCGCCCGCCGCGCGGATCACCCAGGCGAGGGCGTGCGCCGATTCGAGCGCCGGGACGATGCCCTCGCTGCGCGCCAGGCGCACCGCCGCGCCGACCGCCTCCTCGTCGGTCACCGTGACGTACCGGGCCCGGCCCAGCTCGCGCAGGTGGGCGTGCTCCGGCCCGACCCCCGGGTAGTCGAGCCCGGCGGCGATGGAGTGCGCCTCGATGATCTGCCCGTCGTCGTCCTGCAGGAACAGCGAGCGGCAGCCGTGCAGGACGCCGAGCCTGCCGCGGGCCGCCCCGGCGCCGCCCTCCGCCTCGACCCCGACGAAGCGCGCCGAGGTGTCGGCGAAGCCGGCGAACGTGCCCGCCGCGTTGGAGCCTCCGCCGACGCACGCCACCACGTGGTCCGGGACGCCGGTCCGCAGCTCGGCGGCGCACTGCCCGCGGGCCTCGTCGCCGATGACCCGCTGGAACTCCCTGACCATCCACGGATACGGGTCCGGCCCGACGACCGAGCCGACGCAGTAGTGGGAGTCGCCGGTCGCGCCCACCCAGTGCCGCATGGCCTCGCTGGTCGCGTCCTTGAGGGTACGGCTGCCGGTGGTCACCGGGACCACCTCGGCGCCCAGCATGCGCATGCGGAAGACGTTCAGCGCCTGCCGCTCCATGTCGCGCTCGCCCATGAACACCGTGGCCTCCAGCCCGAGCAGCGCGGCGGCGGTCGCGGTGGCCACCCCGTGCTGGCCTGCTCCGGTCTCGGCGATCAGCCTGCGCCGTCCCATCCGGGCGGCCAGCAGGGCCTGCCCCAGCACATTGTTGATCTTGTGGGATCCGGTGTGGGTGAGATCCTCCCGCTTGAGGTACAGCTGCACGCCGAGCTCCTGCGACAGCCGGCGGGCCGGTGTGAGCGGGGTCGGCCGCCCGGCGTGCAAGGCGAGCAGCTCCGCCAGGGCGGCGGCGAAGCCCGGGTCCGCCCGCGCCTGCCGGAACGCCTCATCGACCTCGCGGCATGCCTCGACCAGGGACTCCGGGGCGTACCGGCCGCCGTACTCGCCGAACCGGCCCAGCGGCCGCGGTTCGCCCATCGTCCCGGTCGCCGGTACGGGCTCACGCCATGGCGGCGCCATTCGCATCTCGCTCACCTCGTTCTATAACTCTCCATAGAGTTCTATAACAGTGAGTGTGGCATGGACAACGGGGGACGCGCCACCCCGCGGGCTGTCCCGCTGACCGACGTGGCGCTGCTTTCCTGGGCCTACGGTCGGCGGGATCGTGTCCAAGAAGAGGCCGGGATACCCTGCCTACGGTGCCTACGGTGCCTCGCGAACCACGTGACCGGAGGAGTCGATGCTGGGATGACGGCAGGACGGCCGATGCCCACACAGGAGGACGTGCTCGGGTACTTCGACACGCTGTCGAACTGGGGGAGGTGGGGCGACGACGACGAGCTCGGCACTCTGAACCACATCACCGACGACGTCCGGCTGGCGGCGGCGCGGGCCGTGCGCCACGGCCGGAGCGTGTCGTGCGCGTGGGAGGTCGCCGTACCGCGGGACATGGAGCGGTCGACCACGACGTGCCCGTGCGCCGCCGACATGCCGGGCGCCGAGAACATGCCGGCGCCCGGATTCCGCGACGACCGGCGCTGGGGCTTCTCCTCCGAACGGCTCGCCGTCACGTTCCACGGCAACACCCTCACCCACCTCGACTCGCCGTGCCACATCTTCTGGGACGGCATGATGTACAACGGGCGGTCGCACTCGCTGGTCGACGCCGCGACGGGATCGGCGTGGGCGTCCGTCACGGCGGCGGCGAACGGGATCGTCACGCGGGGTGTCCTGCTCGACATCGCGAGCGTGCGGGGTGTGCCGTGGCTGGAACCGGGGCAGGGCGTGTATCCCGACGATCTCGAGGAGGCCGAGCGTCGCCAGGGTGTGCGGGTGCGATCCGGCGACGCGGTACTCCTGCGGACCGGCTATGGCCGGGTCCGGCACGAGACCGGCGCGGTCAGCGGCTTCACGCAGGCCGGGTGGCACGCGTCCTGCCTGCCGTGGCTGCACGAACGGGAGGTCGCGCTGATCGGCGCCGACACCCCCCAGGACGTTCAGCCGTCGGGGTACGACGGCGTGTTGATGCCGGTTCACGCCGTGAGCCTCGTCGCCATGGGTCTGTGGATGCTCGACAACTGCGACCTGGAGGCGTGCGCGATGACGGCCGCCGAACTCGGCCAGTGGGACTTCCACCTCGCAGTCGCGCCGGTCCGCTTCGCCGGTACGTCCGGCAGCCCGGTCAACCCGATCGCCACGTTCTGACCGCGGTTCACGAGGAGGTGCGGCGCCATGAAGGACCGGCCCGCACCTGGAACGCGGTCGCGGGGCGTGCGTCGGGCCGAGGTCCGGCCCTCAAGGGGCAGGGAATGACCGGGCGTATCCTCCCGAGCCGGTTTCGGAGTACGATCCTCCGACCAATCGCATAGATCGTTCCAAGACCGGCGAGGTTGTGTGTTCGGAATCATCCGCCCCTGTGTCACGCATGCCTGCGCGAGCGTGCGCGACGCGTGGCGCGCCCACCTGTGCGGCCTGTGCCTCACGCTGCGGGACGGGCAGGGCCAGGCCGCCCGGCTGGCCACCAACTACGACACGCTGATCGTCTCGGTGCTCACCGAGGCGCAGCTCCCGTCCGCCTCCCCGCACCGCACCGCCGGTCCGTGCGCGCTGCGCGGGCTGCGCCGGGCCGACGTCGTGGACCACCGGGCGCGAGGGGCGCGGCTCGCCGCCTCGGTGTCGCTCGTCCTGGCCGCCGGGCGGCTCCGCGACCACGCCGCGGACGGCGACGCGGCCCCGGCGGCGGCCGCCGCGGGCCGCCTGCTGGCGACCCGCTGGGAGGCGGCCGGGGCGCGGCTCGGGGCGGAGGTGGGGTTCGACACCGCGACGCTGGCGGCGACGGCCGACCGGCAGGTCGACCTGGAGCGCCGCGCCGCCACGACCTTGCTCGGCCTGGACTCGCATGAGGCGGTCCCGGGCGCCGGGGGAGCGGGCGCGGGGGCGGGGAGGGTGGCGTTGCTGGAGCTGACGCGGCCCACCGAGGAGGCGGTCGCGGCGGCGTTCGCGCACACCGCCGTCCTCGCCGGCCGGCCCGGGAACGCCGCGGCGCTGGCCGAGATCGGCACGCTGTTCGGCCGCCTCGCCCATCTGCTCGACGCCGCCGAGGACCAGGAGGAGGACGCGGCGCGGGGCGCGTTCAACCCGCTCATCGCCACGGGCACCGGCCGCGAGGAGGCGCGGCGGCTCTGCGACGACGCCGCGCACGGCATCGCGCTCGCCGTACGGGACCTGGAGCTGGAGCAGCGGCACCTCGTGGAGGTGCTCCTCGGCACCGAGGTGCGGCGGGCGGTGGCCCGCGCCTTCGGCGGGCGCGAGACGGCGTCCGGCGGGCACGAGACGGCGTCCCGGCGGCGTCC
This sequence comes from Nonomuraea rhodomycinica, assembly GCF_013363995.1. GTDB lineage: Bacteria > Actinomycetota > Actinomycetes > Streptosporangiales > Streptosporangiaceae > Nonomuraea > Nonomuraea rhodomycinica. The sequence continues at coordinate 266,301 of NZ_JABWGO010000003.1, forward strand.
CGCCTGGCCCCTGCGGACGGTGGCCGCCGCGGGCACCGTCTTCACGTGCGGGCTGTGGCGGCCGGAGTGGAGCGAGCTGAAGAGCGCCGCCTGGGACGAGCGCTGCTACCTGCGCGACGGATGCGACGGATGCGAGGGCTGCTGCGACTGCTGCCAGTGCTCATGCGACTGCTGTGACTGCTGCGACGGTTGCGACTGCTCCTGCGGCAACTGAACGCCGCGACGGCTCCTTTGCCATGACGAAGGCGCCGACGTGAAGGCACAGGGGGTCGCCGGCGTGCGGGCGCCGCTCCGCGGGCATGGCGAACGCCGGTCCCCGTTCATCGGGAACCGGCGTCCAACAAGGCGCCCCCGGGCGGCTGCCCGGGGGCCTCACACCGTGAAGAGGAGTTCAGGCGCTCTTACGACGCTGGGCGCGCAGGACGGCCAGCCTCTCGTTGAGCACCTCCTCCAGGTCCTCGATCGACCGCCGCTCCAGCAGCATGTCCCAGTGCGTCCGCGGCGGCTTGGTCTTCTTCGACTCGGGCTGCTCGCCGTCCACCCGCGTCGCGGTGGCGCCGCACATGCGGCACTCCCACGTCGCGGGGATCTCGGCCTCGGCGGCGAGCGGTACCTCGAAGAGATGCCCCTTCGGACAGGTGTAAGACACCTCCTGGCGTGGGGCCAGATCCGTGTTACGGTCGTTCTCGTAGCTGGTTGCCCCGAGCCGGGTGCCACGAAGTGCTCGCTCGCCCATGTCTGAATGCCTCCTACAGGGCCCCCATTGCGCGGGGGGTCTGTCTCCCACGGTGTCTAACGCTTGATACCGTGATGGGATTCCCACCCGTGGCGTGATCCAATCGCCCAGGGGCTCAGGAGTTCCCTCCAGAGGCGCGGCAACCCCTCTGAGACCGGCGTTCGCGCAGGTGCGGGCGCGGGCTCCAGGCCGGGCCGCAGCGCGCCGGCGGCGAGATTCACGACGTCGCGGGCGCCCGCCGGCCCGACCGCCACGTCTCGGCCGCCAGCCACAGGCCACCCGCGGCGATGAGTGCGCCGTGCGCGACCCGCAGCGGGTACGGGCCGAAGAACTGCGGGATGAACAGCGCGAACCCGAGCGCGAGCGGCGCCGCGCTCCACGCGGCCATGAGGCCGGAGCGCCGCACCGCGACGGCGGCCATCACGGTCCCGACGCCGAGCAGCGCCAGCCCGGCGGCGAACATGGTCATCGCCACGGGATGGAACCGGAACTCGCCGGCGAGCTCCATGAGCGCGGGCGCGCCGTCGCGCAACGACCTGCGCGCGATCACGTGCAGCCCGAAGTCCTCGGCGCCGTAGTAGGGGAGCGTCAGGCCCGCGCCCACCCAGGTGATCGCCACGGCCCGCAGGGACAGCCGGCCGCCCAGCAGCTCGCGCAGCCCCAGCAGGCCGAGGCCCAGCAGGACGAACCCCAGCATGGCGGCCAGGTGCCCGGCCACCCAGGCGGGCGCGGCCATGGCGGCGGCGTCGTCCCCCGCGGGCCGTACGGCCGGGTAGACGAGGAACAGCAGGCCGGCCGACGCCAGTGCCGCCGAGGTGAGACGAGGACTCATGACCACTCCCAGGTGAAACCATCGCTCTGTGATGAGAGCAATGCTCTCGCATTGGGGCGGCGCTCGTCAAGAGCGGTGCTCTCTTTTCGGTGCTTCGGTCTCCTCCCGGGGGTTCGTCAGGGGCGGTTCAGCAGCGGGACCAGCGTGCGGTCCCCGAGGCGGGTCATGGCCGCCAGTGGCCGCGTGGCCGCCGCGACCAGCAGCGCCAGCCCGGGCTTGCCGCCGGCCCGCGCCAGCCGGGGCCCCAGGGCCGCCATGAGGGCCGTCAGGCCTGGCAGCGGCCGGATCCACAGGGTGATGTCCTCGATCAGCCCGTCCTCGTCCAGCCGGAGCAGCGCCGACTCCTCGATGGGCTGCGAGCCCAGCCGGGCGGTGGCCGCGACCATGCGGGTCCGCTCGTCGCCCACGTCGGTGTGGTAGCGCAGCTCCGCGAGCGCGCCCAGGGCCGCGGCGAAGACCGCTCGCACCCGCTCGTGCCCCTCGAAGGGGGCCGAGCCGGTGAGCGGGGAGTGGAAGGAGACCCGGGGCGACAGCGTCGCCATCACCGCGTCGACGTCCTTGGCCTCGCCCGCCTCGCGGTAGGCCCTCGCTGGTGAGTCCTGAATGTGAACTGACATGAGTTCACTTTATCAACCCACTAAGCTGGTGTCGTGAACAGGTTCGGTGAGATGCACTGCTCCATCGCCCAGGCCGTCGGCGTGCTCGGCGAGCCGTGGACGCCGCTGATCCTGCGCGACCTCTTCCTCGGCCTGAGCAGGTTCGACGAGCTGGCCGAGGACCTCGGCATCTCGCGCAACCTGCTGACCAGGCGGCTGGAGCACCTGGTGGCGGCGGGCGTCGTGGAGCGCCGCCCGTACCAGGAACGGCCGGTCCGCTACGCGTACGCGCTGACCCAGGCCGGCCGGGACGTGGTGCCCGCGCTGTTCACGCTGATGGCCTGGGGCGACCGCTGGGCCACGCCGCCCGGCGGCCCGCCCGCGCTGCTCGTCCACTCCTGCGGCGAGCGGTTCACCCCCGTCGTGACCTGCCCCCACTGCGGCGGCGCGGCGGACGCCGACACGGTCACCGCCGTCGCCGGGCCCGGCGCGGCCCAGGGGCCCGGCACGATGGTCCTCGCCGCGCCGGGCCCGGCCCGCGCGGACGGCGGCGGGGAGTCAGATCCGGTGCGGCACCTCGTTGCCCGCGTCCCGGATGGCCCTGGGCAGGTTGACCAGGGCCAGTAGCACGAAGCCCACCACGAAGAAGACGATCATGGAGACCATGGCCATCCGGTAGCTGTTGGTGAGCTGCAGCGCGATCGTCACCGTCAGCGCGCCGATGAACGCCGAGCCCTTGTCGCTGATCTGGAGCAGGCTGAAGTACTCCGCCTCCCGCCCCTTGGGGATCACCTGCGAGAACAGCGAGCGCGACAGCGCCTGGGTGCCGCCGAGCACGATCGCGATGGCCAGCGCCATGAGGTAGAACTGCGTCGCCTGCCCCTCCTGGACGAACAGCGCGGCGACGACGATGGCCGTCCAGACCACCAGGCTGGCCAGCACGGTCCGCTTGGTGCCGTACCGGCGGGCCAGCAGGCCCAGCAGCAGCGCGCCGAAGAACGCCACGAACTGCACCATGAGGATCGCGCTGATCTGCACCGTCTTGCTCAGCTTCAGCGCCTCCGAGGCGAAGGCCGCGCTGTTGCCGATGACGGTCTGGATGCCGTCGTTGTAGACGAGGTAGGCCACCAGGAACAGCAGGGTCAGCGGGTAGCGCCGCAGTTCGGCCAGCGTGCGGCCGAGCTGACGGAAGCTGCCCGCCACCGAGCGCAGCGCCGTGCCCTCGTGGGCGGGCACCGGCCGGTTGCGCAGCCGCAGCAGCGGCACGATCGTGAACGTCGCCCACCACAGCCCGGCCGACATCATGCTGATCCGCACCGACATGCCCTCGCTGAGGCCCAGGCTCTCGTGCTGGAGGTAGAGCACCAGGTTGAGGGCCAGCAGCAGGCCGCCGCCGAGGTAGCCGATCGCCCAGCCGCGCGAGGACACCGCGTCGCGCTCGTCCGGGGTGGAGATCTGCGGCAGGAACGAGTCGTAGACGACCACCGACGAGCCGTAGGCCAGGTTGGCGACGACGAACAGCGCGCCGCCGAGCAGGTAGCGGTCTCCCTCGACGAAGTACAGGCCCATGGTGGCCAGCGCGCCGACGTAGGCGAAGGCGCCGAGCAGCTCGCGCTTGCGGCCGGTGTGGTCAGCCAGCGCCCCCACGATCGGCAGGAAGACGATCTGCAGGAACACCGCGACGGTCAGCGTCAGCCCGAAGAACGCCGCGGGCCGCACGTCGGCGCCGAGCACGTCCACGTACCCGAGCCCGGGATGCGCGGCGGCCAGCTTGTCGAAGTCGCGCGCGCACGTCTCGGCCGCGACCGCCGGGAAGTCCTTCGCGCAGGCCGCGGTGCGCGCCACCGGGATCAGGTACGGGCCGAGGAACACCGAGATGATCGTGGTGTAGAACGCGGAGTTGGCCCAGTCGTAGACGTACCAGCCGCGCTGCTCCCGCCGGCGGGCGGCCGGGGAGTCGGCGGTGGGGTCGTCGGGAACCGCGGGGGGTGCGGGTACGGGCATGGTGTCGAGTCGCTCCTAGGACGCTGTCCGGGCTGCTGTCCGCGCTGCTGTACGAGCTGCTGTGCGAGCCACCGCTCAGGCCGCCATGCGGCCGGGATGCCACTGGCCGCGGCGGTCGAGCACCTCGCGCAGGCCGGTGATGTCGTCCGTCATGATGCCGTCGACCCCGAGGTCGAGCAGCCCGTCCATGCGGGCGCGGTCGTTGACGGTCCACACGTGCACCTGCATGCCGATCGCGTGCGCCGTGCGGACCAGCCGGCCCGTGGTGACGCGCAGCCCGCGAAAGCCCATCGGCACCTGCGCGCACGGCACGCCCGCCCGTGACAGGCGGGCGAGCATGCGGCCGTAGCCCGAGGTCGAGGCGGCGGCGCGCAGCGCGGCCACGCCGCGCGGGCCGAGCGCCGAGCAGACCTCGCGGCCGAGCGCGGCCCGGGCCATCAGCAGCCGCTCGTCGGAGAACGACGTCAGGCAGATCCGCTCGTAGGAGTTGGTGCGCCTGATCGCGTCGGCCAGCGGCGCGATGGCGCCGGCCTCCTTCACGTCGATGTTGAAACGCGCCTCCGGCCAGGTGCCGAGCAGGTCCTCCAGCAGCGGGATCTCGTGCTCCCCGCCGATCCTGGCCCGGGCGGCCTCGCGGTAGGGCAGCTCCGACAGGCGTCCCCGCCGGTCGGTGACCCGGTCGAGCGTCGGGTCGTGGAAGGCCAGCAGCACGCCGTCGGCCGTGGCCCGCGCGTCGGTCTCCAGGTAGGTGTAGCCCAGCCGGACCGCCCGCTCGAAGGCCGCGGCGGAGTTCTCCGCGCCCTCGGCCGCGCCCCCGCGATGGGCGAAGGCGAGCGGGCCCGGATGGTCGAGAAAGGCGAAACGACGGCTGAGCACGTCCTGAAGTATGCCTTCCGTGGATGCCGATGTGGATGCGGACGACGGTTACGAATCAGCGAGCATCCCCCAAAATCAGGGAGACTCAGGCACCTCAGCCAGATTCTGCCACTCCTGGCGGCGCGCCTCGGCCAGCGCGATGGCGGCGGCCACGGCGACGTTGACCGACCCGACGCGGCCGACCTGCGGGATGTAGCAGGCGCCGTCCACGGCGTCCAGCAGGGCGGGCGAGCAGCCGTGGTCCTCGCTGCCGACCACCAGGCACACGTCGCGGTCGAGGTCGGCCCGGTGCAGCGGCGCGGCCCCGGCGGTCAGCTCGATCGCGAGCACCGTGTAGCCGTCGTCGCGGGCCGCCTTGACGGCGTCGCCGGCCGGCATCGCCTCGTGCCAGGTGACCAGCCGCTCGGTGCCGAGCGCGGTCTTGCCGGCCTTGGGGTTGGTCGGCGGGGTGGCGTTGCCGGCCAGCCAGATCTGGTCGGCGCCGAACGCGGCGGCGGTCCGGAAGATCGACCCCACGTTGAACGGGCCGGTGACCGACTCGAGGATCAGGGAGAGCCGGTTGCCCGTCTGACGCCGCCAGGCGCGGTTGAGCCGTTTGACGTCGGTGGGGCGCAGCTGCCTTCTCATGCTTCCACTTTCAGGATTCGGTAGGCGGCCCGGGAGGCCTCGCGGGAGGCCTGCCAGCCCTGCTCGCCCAGCCAGCGCTGCAGGGAGTCGGAGCCGAGGTGTTTCTGGACGACCAGGTAGGCGACGCCGCCCGGCGCGAGGCGCGACAGCCACCTGGTGAGCATCGCGTGCAGGGCCGGCTTGCCGATGCGGATCGCCGGGTTGGACCAGATGGCCTGGAAGGTCACCTCGTCCGGCATCTCGTCGGCGTGCACGGCCCGCACCCCGCCGAGGCCCGCGGCCCGCGCGTTGCGCTCGGTGAGCTCCACGCTGCGGCGGTTGACGTCGACGGCCCACACCGTCGCCTCCGGGGCGCGCGAGGCCATGGTCAGCGCGATCGGGCCGTAGCCGCATCCGAGGTCCAGCAGGTCGCCCTCCCGCGGCGGGGGCGGGACGGTCTCCAGCAGGACGCGCGTGCCGAGGTCGACCCGCTCGGGCGAGAACACGCCCCGGTCGGTCTCCAGCCGCAGGTGCAGGTCGGGCAGCACCAGATCGACGGTTCCCGGCCTGCTGGCGGCTCCCGGCTGTTCGGAGAAGTAGTGGGCCACGTGCCTGAACGTTACGGGATCCGCGCACCGAACAGGACGGCGGCGCCCGCCACCAGCACCCCCGCGACGATCGCCGCCACGATGAACCACTGCGTGATCTCCTGGTTCACCAGCTTGAACCCGAGCGAGGTGCCGATCTGCTCGTAGACGTCGCGCAGCTCGCTGCCCGACTCGGCGGTGTAGGCCCGGCCGCTGGTGCCGTCGGACAGCGACTGCAGGGTCTGCTTGTTCACGGGCACGTTGACCGGCCGGCCGTCGATGGAGACCGTGCCCTCCTGCGTGCCGTACGCGATCGTGGAGACGGGGACGCGGGCCTGCTTGGCCGCGTCGATCGCCTCGCTGACCGAGCGGCCGGAGGTGTTGTCGCCGTCGGACAGCAGCACGATCGCGGCCGGCGGCGGGTCGGTGACCGCCTCCTGGTCGAACGAGCGGACCGAGTCGAGCGCGTTGAAGACCGCCTCGCCGATGGCCGTGCCCGGCCGGGTCGACAGGTTGCCGATGGCGGTCATCACGGCCTGGTGGTCGGTGGTGGGGGAGATGACGACGTTCGCGGAGCGGGCGAAGGAGACCACGCCCACGTTGAACCGGTCGGGCAGCTCCTTGACGAACGCCTGGGCCGCGGTCTTGGCCGCGCTGATCCGGTTGGGCCGCACGTCGCCGGCGTCCATCGACAGCGACACGTCCAGCGCGATCATGATGGTGGCGCGGTCGCGCGGCACGCGCACCTGGTCGGCGGGCTTGGCCGCGCCGAGCACCAGCAGCGCCATCATCAGCAGGAACAGCCCGGGCGCGACGTGCCGGCGCCAGCCCGGCCCGGCGGGCGCGACGAGGTCGAGCAGCGCCAGGTTGGTGAAGCGCACGGTGTAGCGGCGCCGGGCGAACTGCGCGGCGACGTAGCCGGCGGCGAGCAGCACGAGCAGCGCGAACAGCCACAGCCACGCGGGAGACAGGAAGGTCATGAGGATCTCCGGTGCGCGAGGTGGCTCATGCGGCGCTGGCGCAGCACGAACTGCGCCACGTCGAACACCCAGTCGCGGTCGGTGCGCAGCACGAGGTGGGCGACGCCGGCGCGGCGCAGCGCCGCCCGGGTGCCCTCCCGTTGCGCCGCCGCCGCCTCGGCATAGGCTTGCCGGATCTTGGGTGAGAGATGCACCTCGCGTACGTTCCCGGTCTCGGGGTCGGCGAACGCGACCCGGCCCACGTCGGGCAGCTCCAGCTCGCGCGGGTCGATCACCTCGACCGCCAGCACCTGGTGGCGGGCCGCCAGGCGGCGGATGGGCCGCTCCCAGGGCCGCTCGGCCGCCGGGTCCAGCTCCGGGCGGGCGTCCAGGAAGTCGGACACCACCACCCGCATGCCGCGCCGCCTGCGGGTGGCCGCCAGCACCTCGATCCCCTCGGCCAGGTCCGGCGCGTCGGGCACGGGCCGGCCGCGCGGGGCGTCCATCAGCGAGTGCAGCAGCCCGTACAGGGCGGGCCGGCCGGTGCGGGCGGGCATGCGGTGGACGTACTCGTCGTGCAGCACGAGCGCGCCGAACCGGTCGCCCATGCGGCTGGACAGGAACCCGAGCGCGCCGATCGCCGACACCACCAGGTCGCGTTTGTCGGTGTCGGCCGTGCCGAAGTCCATGCTCGGCGACAGGTCGGCCAGCGCCCACGTCTCCAGCTCGCGGTCGGCGATCAGGTCGCGCACGTGCGGCACCGTCGTGCGCGCGGTCACCGCCCAGTCCATGCGCCGCACGTCGTCCTCGCCGGGCACGTAGACCCGGCTGTCGCCGGCCTCGCTGCCCGTGCCGGGCAGCAGCCCCAGATGGGCGCCGTGCAGCAGGCCGTCGAGCCTGCGGGTCACCACCAGCTCCAGCCGCCGCAGCGCCTGCTCCGCCGTGCCACCGGAGCTCACCGGTTCTGGTTCCAGACGACGAGAGGCGGGGGCACGGCGTGCAGGATCTGCCTGACCACCTGCTCGGGGTCCACCCCGTCGGCCAGCGCGTCGAACGTCAGCATCAGCCGGTGCGCCATCACGTCCACGGCCACGTCGCGCACGTCGTCGGGCAGCAGGTAGTCGCGGCCCCGCAGCAGCGCCAGCGCCCGCCCGGCGGACACCAGTCCGAGGGTGGCGCGCGGGCTCACCCCGATCTCGATGGTCTCGCCCAGGTCGGCCAGGCCGTACTCGGCCGGCGAGCGGGTGGCCATGACGAGCCGTACCACGTAGTCGGCGACGAGCTGGTGCACCGAGACCGCCTCGGCCGCGCCCTGCAGGGCGAGCAGCCGCTCCGGCTCCAGCACCCGCGCCGGCGTGGGCGGGGCGACGCTCATGCGGTGCAGGATCTCCAGCTCCTCGTGCGCGCTCGGGTGCGGCACCCGCACCCGGAACAGGAACCGGTCGCGCTGCACCTCCGGCAGCGGGTAGACGCCCTCGGACTCGATCGGGTTCTGCGTGGCCAGCACGATGAACGGCCGGGGCAGCGGATGGGTGACGCCGGCCAGCGTCACCTGCCGCTCGGCCATCACCTCCAGCAGCGCCGACTGCACCTTCGCCGGCGCCCGGTTGATCTCGTCGGCCAGCAGGAAGTTGACGAACACCGGACCCAGCTCGACGTCGAACTTCTCGTTGGACGGGTGGAACACGCGGGTGCCGACGATGTCGCTCGGCACCAGGTCGGGCGTGAACTGGATGCGGGCGAACGTGCCGCCCACCACGGTGGCCAGGGTGGAGGCGGCCAGGGTCTTGGCGACGCCGGGAACCCCTTCCAGCAGGCAGTGCCCGCGCGCGAGCAGGGCCACGACCAGCCTCTCGACCATGTGCTCCTGCCCGACGATGACTCGCCGGACCTCGTCGAGGGCCTGACGCAGCACGCCCGCGTCCGTCCCGCCTGGCAACTCTTCGGCGACGCTCATGACGCCCATTCCACCAAACGTCCCGCGAACGTGCATCACGCCACGTCTGTGCTTTCATGGCAAACGTGGCAAGTCCGCTGCAGTATGGCGATCCCCCGAGGCTGGGGCCGTTCGTGGTGCAGGCGCGCCTGCACCAGGCCCCGGCCGGTTTCGTGTACCTCGGGCAGGGCGCCGACGGCCGCGCGGTGTCGGTGGCCGTGCTCACCCACGGGGCCGCCCTGGACGCGGCGGCGCGCGAGCGCTTCGTGACCACGATGCGTGAGGCGTCGGCGCGGGGCGGCGGCATGCGCGGCTGGCTCGTCAGGGTGTCCCGGCCGCGGGCCGCCGTGCTGGAGGGCGCGCCCGAGGTGCTGGCCATGGAGACCGGCCGGGCGCCGTGGGTGGCCGTGCCGTACGTGCCGGGCCGGCCGGGGGCCGAGTGGTTCCTCGGGCCGGTGATGGTCGGGGGCACCTTCATCGGGCCCGCGCACGGCCCGGACTTCGTGCCGTACTGGCTGACCGACCGCGAGCCCGCGCTGCCCGGGCCGCCGCCGCGGCCGGCCCCGCTCACCGAGACCCGCAGGCGGGTGCTCATGGCCGCCCTGGCGCTGGCCGTGCTGGTGGCGCTGCTGACGACGATCGCCCTGCTGCTGCTGTTCGGCAGGTCGGACGGCGAGCCGCTGCCCCGGCCGCTGCCGCCCACCAACTTCGAGCCGACGCCGCCGCCGAGCCCGATGTCGCCCGAGCCGCAGCGGCCCTCGCCCTCGCCGACGCCGTCGCCGAGCGAGAGCGGCCAGGGCTCGCCGGGCCGCTCGCCGGGCGAGGACCAGGGCCAGGACCAGCAGCTCTGAGAACCGGCTTGAGCCTGACGTGACGTCACCCTTTAGCGTCCGGCGGCATGGAGTTCATCGTTCACGACACCCTGACGCCCATGGCCGAGCTGCTGGAGCAGCCGCTGGAGCGCCGCCCCGGCCTGCTGCGCGAGGTGCTGGCGCCGATGCGGACCGCCATCCCCATGCCGGGCGACAGCGTCGACCTGCACCACCGCGGCAACGGCTTCCGGGTCGACGCCGACGACCCCCGCTACCTGCCGGCCGTCCGCCGCATGATCGAGGAGGACGTGCTCGGGCAGGTCGAGCGCGAGCTGAACCGCGCCTCCGAGCGGCTGAAGGACGTCCGGCAGCCGGACCGGCTCCAGGTCATGCTGGTGCTCGGCAACCCCGACGACGACTACCTCATGAACGTGACCGGCGGCTACTACGGCATGGCGGGCGCGACCGGCTGGCTGTACCTGCTGGCCTGGCCCTCGGACGACGTCATCGGGCGGATCGCCCACTGCGCGGTCCACGAGTTCCACCACGCCGTCCGCCACACCAGCGTGGAGTGGGACCCGGCCACCGTGACCGTCGGCGAGCACGTCCTGTCCGAGGGGCTGGCCGAGGCATTCGTACGGGAGCTGTCGGGGCCGGAGGCGATGGGGCCGTGGTCGTCGCGGGTCACGGGGGCCGAGTACGAGCGGGCCCACGAGCGGATCATGGCGGACATCGACCTGCCCGGGATGTGGAACACCCCCGCGTACGTGCTGGGCGACACCGCGGCGCGCCTGTTCGGCGGGCAGCCGCGCGGCATCCCCGACATGGCGGGGTACGCGGTGGGGCTGCGGCTGGTGGAGGCGCACCTGGCGGCGACCGGCATGACGGCGGCCGAGAGCACCGTGCTGCCCGCCGCCCGTATCCTGGCGAGCTCGGCTTCCTGACCCGGTCCGTCAGCGGGGGTCGGCCGGGGACACGAAGCCGGACTCGTACGCGGCGATGACGGCCTGGGTGCGGTCGCGGGCGCCGAGCTTGGCCAGCACGTTGCCGACGTGGGTCTTGACCGTCTCCTGGCCGACGACGAGCTCGGCCGCGATCTCGCCGTTGGACAGGCCGCGGGCCATGAGCCGCAGCACGTCGCCCTCCCGGCCGGTCAGCCGGCCGATGCCCGGCACGTCCGAGCCGGGCCGGCGGGCGGCCAGCGCCCGGATCGCGGCGGGGAACAGCAGCGTGTCGCCGGCCGCGACGAGCTTGACCGCGCGCAGCAGCTCGTCCGGCCGGGTCCGCTTGAGCAGGAACCCGTCGGCCCCGGCCCGCAGCGCGTCGTAGACGTAGTCGTCGTTCTCGAACGTCGTGACGACGAGCACCTTCGGCGGGTCGTCCAGCGCCACCAGCCGCCGGGTGGCCTGGATGCCGTCCACGGCGGGCATCCGCACGTCCATGAGCACCACGTCGGGGCGCTCGCGGCGCACCACGGGCAGCACCTCGGCGCCGTCGGCCGCCTCGCCGACCACCTCCACGCCCGGCTCGGAGGACAGGATGACGCGCAGGCCGGCGCGCACCAGGTCCTCGTCGTCGGCGATCACGACCCTCACCGTCATGGCGCCGACCGTAGCGGGAGCCGCGCGCGCACCCGCCACCACCCCTCCGCTTCGGCCGGGCCGGCGTCCAGGTCGCCGTTCAGCAGCCGTACGCGCTCGCGCATGCCCGCCAGCCCCCGGCCGCCGCGCGCCCCGTTCCCGTCGCCGTTCTCGTTCCCGCTTCCGGGGGCGGCGGTGCGGTTGGTCACCTCCAGCCGCAGTGCGCCGTCCCGCACGGCCACCGCCAGCCGTACCGGGGAGCGGCCGTGCTTGATGGCGTTGGTGAGCGCCTCCTGTACGATCCGGTACGCCTCCCGGGAGACCGGCGCCGGAACGGCGGACACGTCGCCCACCTCGTGCTCGACCGGCGCCCCCGACGAGGCGACGAGCGTGTCGAGGTCGTCGAGCGTCGCCCAGTCACCCCGCGCGCCGGGCCCGCCCGGCGGATCACCGGCGCGCAGCACCCCGAGCGCGTGGTCGAGATCCTCCAGAGCCGCGCGCGCCGACCGCTCGATCGCGTCCAGCGCCGCCCGCGCCGTCTCCCGGTCGCGGTCGAGCACGCGCCCGGCGGCGGCGGCCTGGAGGGTCACCACGCTCAGCGCGTGGCCCACCGAGTCGTGCAGCTCGCGGGCCAGCCGGTTGCGCTCGGCCAGCACCCGTGCCCGCTCCTCGGCCGCCGCCAGCCGCTCGCCGGGGGTCGGGCCGAGCAGCACGGGCGCCAGCCGGGTCAGCAGCGCCCCCGCCCCCGCCGCCATGAGGACCAGCGCCGCCAGCGCGGCCAGGCCGGCCGCCGTCCACGCCAGCGTCGGCCAGCCCGGCCGCACCGCGACGCCCAGCACCGGCAACGGATCGGCGACGAACGGCAGCGCCAGCGTGTACAGCGTGAACGGCACGATCGCCAGCGTGAAGCCGCTGACCACGCCCCCGACGGCCAGGTGCAGCGTGAACCACGCGGCCGTGCGCCGCCGCTCCTGCCACGAGCGGCGCGCGTCGCGGGGCGGCGTCTCCACCCGCGCGCCCAGCAGCCCCTGCGCGGCGCTCACCTCCAGCCCCCGCACCGGCAGGAACAGGCCGGTGACCGCGACCACCGGGAGGACGGCCGCGTACAGCCCGACCTGCAGCGGCAGCAGGAACTCGCCCTGGCCGCCGCTGGTCAGCCCGGCGACCAGGGCCCCGGCCATCATGTACGGCATCAGCAGCGCCCCGCCGAGGATGAGGCAGGCCCAGCGGCGGGGGAGGTTCTTTCTCACACCCGCGAGTATATGTCGATGATTATTCGCTCTCGGAGGAATGCGCCCTGAGAGAAATGCGCCGCCAGCGAAAACCCCGATGAATGGCGCGGGCCCGGGTCTAGCGTTTGCCAATAGTCCGAGAGAAAGGCGACCCATGACGGAGACCGCGCGCACGCAGTGGCCTGACCAGCTCAGCCAGCGGCTGCTGAAAGAACGCATCCTCGTTCTCGGCCAGGAGGTCGACGACGACATTTGCAATCGGCTGTGCGGCGAGATGCTTTTGCTGGCGGCCGAGGACCCGACTCGCGACATAACCCTTTACATCAATTCGCCGGGCGGTTCCGTGACCGCCGGGATGGCCTTGTACGACATGATGCAGTTCGTGCCGTGCGACGTGGCGACGGTGGCCATGGGCTTCGCCGCCTCCATGGGCCAGCTCCTGCTGTGCGCCGGCGCCAAGGGCAAGCGCTACGCCCTGCCCAACGCCCGCGTCGTCATGCACCAGCCGCTCGGCGGCATCGGCGGCACGGCGGCCGACATCCAGATCCAGGCCGAGAACCTGCTGCACACCAAGCGCCGGCTGGCCGAGATGATCGCCCACCACACGGGCCAGCCGCTGGAGCGCATCCAGGCCGACTCCGACCGCGACCGCTGGTTCACCGCCCAGGAGGCCCTGGAGTACGGCTTCGTCGACCACATCGCCGGAGGGATGAACTGACATGAGCGGACGCTACGTGCTGCCGTCCTTCACCGAGCGCACCTCCTACGGCGTGCAGGAGACCAACCCCTACGCCAAGCTGTTCGAGGACCGCATCATCTTCCTCGGCACCCCGATCGACGACACCAGCGCCAACGACGTCATGGCGCAGCTGCTGACCCTGGAGTCGCTCGACCCCGACCGCGACATCAACCTCTACATCAACTCGCCGGGCGGGTCGTTCACCGCGATGGCGGCCATCTACGACACGATGCAGTTCGTCCGGCCGGAGATCCAGACGGTCTGCATCGGCGAGGCCGCCTCGGCGGCGGTGCTGCTGGCGGCGGGCACGCCCGGCAAGCGGGCCGCGCTGCCCCACGCCCGGGTGCTGCTCCACCAGCCCGCGACCGAGGGCGCGCGCGGCCAGTCGAGCGACCTGGAGATCCACGCGCGCGAGATCCTGCGCATGCGCGACCAGCAGGAGGAGGTCCTGGCCCGGCACACGGGCCGTCCGGTGCTCGACATCCGGCGTGACCTGGAGCGCGACCGCATCTTCACGGCCGAGCAGGCGCGCACGTACGGGCTGGTGGACGACGTCCTCGCCACCCGCAAGCGCACGGCCTCGCTCGCCCGCTGAGCCCCGCGCCGCCCACGGATACGGCCCGGGTGGAGAACTGGGGGGCGCTCTCCACCCGGGCCGGGCTCTCCGGACCGGCACCTCCCGGGCTAGGGGAGGGCGGTGCGGGGGAAGGCGAAGATGGCGCGGCCGCAGCTCTGCGGGGCGGGCATCTCGGTGGCGCACTGGTTCCTGGTCCACTCGGTGAGCGACCAGACCATGCCGGTGGCGTAGTTGTACGACAGCGACTCGGGATGCATCGACCAGCACTCGTACGGTGAGCTGTAGGGGTTGGCGCAGGTGTGCGAGCGCCCGCCGGAGGTGGTCAGCGCCCACAGCTCGCCCCGCTCGTCCGGCCAGCTGTGCGAGACGTACCACGTGCCGTTCCAGGACATGGCGCCCTGCATGTTGCCCACCTGGGTGCGGTACGCCTGGGCCGCCGGGGTGTAGCCCCGCGAGTCGCCGGCGAGCAGGAAGTCCGCGCCGCCCAGGTCGTAGCGGTAGAGGCGGCCGTGCAGGGCGGGGTCGTTGAAGTACTCCACGGCGGTCAGCGTGTCCGGCGCGGTGCTGCGGTCCAGCGAGATCGACGCGAAGCACGGCACGCCCGAGTCGCTGCTCATCGTGCAGGTGCCGCTGGCGTAGCTGTAGAAGCCGACCTCCGGCATGACGTACTGGTAGCCGTAGGCCGCGTAGCCCGCGGCGGTCTTGCCGATGGCCGAGCTCGCGTCGTTGACCTGGAGGATCTCGTTCATGCTGAAGACCCGGATGCCGGTCGAGTTGGCGCCGGTGGCGCTGACGTACAGCTTGTCGCCGTACCACGCCATGCCGCCGATGTGCGCCTTGGCGGGGCCGAAGGTGTTGTTGGCGTAGCTCGTGGCGTTCGCGTTGCTGGTGCCGTCGGTGGGGGCGACCAGGTAGACCCACCGGTACTTCGGCGCCGACGGGTTCGTGTAGTCGATGAAGGCGACCCGGGCGTCGTTGTTGCGGGTGCTGCTGCCGCACTCGGCGGCGTTGCAGTGGTTCCAGCCGCCCAGGATGACCTTGTACGGTCCCCAGGCGCCGTCGTCGTCGGCGTCGCCGGAGGTGGTGACGCTCTGCGGGATCCAGGTCTCGGTGTCGGCGTCGCCGGTGTCCCAGCACCAGCTCACCGTGGCGGCGGGCTTGACGGGCAGGCCCGCCGCCTCGGTGGCGTCGCAGGCGCGCATGGGGTGGTTGACGCTGGCCATGACGTCGGCGAAGGCCACCTGGGTCAGGCCCGGCTGGGCCTTGAGCGAGCTCAGGCCGGTCGTCGGGTGCCAGATGACGCCGGCGCCCGGCACGGCGACGAGCGGGGTGCCGTACGCCGAGTCGTCCACCGGGTCGGCGTACGCGGCGGTGGCGGCGGCCAGGGGGGCGACGATGAGCAGGACGAGGGCGGCGATGCGGGCGATCAACGTGGACATGGGGGGTGTCCTCTCCGTTGGGGGGTGGGCGGAGCGAAGGCGGGGTGCGGGTCACCTCCTTGCCGGTCGTCGGGAGCGGTCAGGTCGTCGGGGCCGGGTCAGAGGGGCGCGGTGAAGGCGTAGTCGCCGGAGGCAAGCTCGACGGCCAGCACCCCGCGCCACTCACCGGCCACCCGCACTCCCTCGGCCGCCTCGACCGGCAGGCCGCCCTCGCGCACGGCCGCCGCGTCGCGGGTGGGGACGTGCAGGACGGCCGTCGCGCCCGGCGGCACGGACACCTCGACGGTGACGTGGCCGTCCTCCAGGCGCCAGCCGCACGCGACGCGGCCGTACGGCGTCTCCTGGTGAGCCCGTGCCCAGCTCAGCCGGCCGCCGACGGTCGGCCGCAGCAGCAGCCGCCGGTAGGCGACCGAGCCGGAGTCCTGGTCGATGCCGGCGACCCGCCCGTACAGCCAGTCGCCCACGGAGCCGAGCGCGTAGTGGTTGAAGGAGTTCATGTTCGCCGACTGGAAGCCGCCCTCCTCGGTCCAGCCGTCCCAGCGCTCCCAGATGGTGGTGGCGCCGTGCCGGATGGAGTAGCACCACGACGGGAAGTCCTCCTGGTGCAGCAGCGCGTACGCCAGGTCGGCGTGGCCGTGCTCGGTCAGCACCGGGCACAGCAGCGACACGCCGAGGAAGCCGGTCGTCAGGTGCCGGCCCCGGGCCTCCACGTCGGCGGCCAGGTGAGCGGCGGCGGCCGGCACGAGGTGGCCGGGCAGCAGGTCGAAGGCCAGCGCGAGCAGATAGGCGGTCTGGGTGCCGCCGGCCACCCGCCCGTCCGGCCCGACGAACGCCTCGACGAACGCCTCCCGGATCGAGCGGTGCAGCTCGGCGAGGGCGGCGGCGTCGTCCTTGCGGCCGAGCACGGCGGCGGCCTGCGCGGTGAGCTGGGCCGAGCGCGCGAAGTAGGCCGTGGCCAGCACGTCCCTGGGCGTCTCCACGCCGATCTGCAGCCAGTCGCCGTAGTGCTTGCCCACGCGCTCGCGCCAGATCAGGTCCGGGTTGTGCCTGCGGACGTGCTCCACCCAGGCCGCCATCGCGTCGTAGGAGCGTTCGAGCACCCGTACGTCCCCGTACAGCCGGTAGAGCTGCCACGGGATGATGACGCCCGCGTCGCCCCAGGCGGGGGCGCCCTCGGTGGTGACGCAGATCTTCGGGGCGACGTCCGGGAACGCGCCGCCGGCGTCCTGGGCGCCGACCACGTCGCGCATCCAGCGGGCGAAGAACGCGGCGACGTCGGCGTTGCGCGCGGCCGTCGGCAGGAACACCTGGGCGTCGGCCAGCCAGCCGAGCCGCTCGTCGCGCTGCGGGCAGTCGGTGGGCACGGCGACGAAGTTGCCCCGCTGGCCCCACACGATGTTCGCCTGGAGCTGCGTCACCATCGGGTCCGAGCAGTGGAACTCGCCCGTCGCGGGCGTGTCGCTCATGAGCACGACGCCGGTCACGTCCTCGGCGCGCAGCGGACCGGGCACGCCGCTGACCTCCACGTAGCGGAACCCGTGGAGGGTGAAGCGCGGCTCGAACACCTCCACCGGCTCCCCGGCCGCCACGTAGTGGTCGGTGGCCTCGGCGGTGCGCAGATTGTCCAGGTACAGCTCGCCGTCGTCGAGCATCTCGGCGTGCCGCAGCCTGACCGCGGCGCCGCGGGGCAGGCCGCGCAGGGTCAGGCGGACCCGGCCCACCATGTTCTGGCCGAGGTCGGCGATGTGGCGGCCGTCGCCGCGCGGCGTGACCGATACGGCGGGCAGCTCCGCCACCACGCGCACCGGCCGATCGGCGCTCGCGGTCAGCGCCGACAGGTCGCGGTCGAGGACGGCGGCCGGGGCCCAGCCGCGGTCGTCGAACCCGGGCGCGTCCCAGCCCGTCGCGGCCAGGCGCGCGTCGTGGCGCTCGCCCATGAGCAGGTCGCTGTAGACGAGCGGGCCCTGCCCGGCGCGCCAGGCGCCGTCGGTGGCGACGACGCGGCGCGAGCCGTCGGCGTGGTCCACGACGAGCTGGGCGAGGAACTGCGGCGCCGTGCCGTAGTGCAGGGCCTGGCGGCGGGCGTCGAAGCCGACGTAGCCGCTCCACCAGCCGTCGGCGAGGGTCGCGCCGATCACGTTGTCGCCCTCGCGCAGCAGCTCCGTCACGTCGTGCGCCTGGTACGGGACGCGCTCGTGGTAGTCGGTCCAGCCGGGGGCGAGCTCGTGGTCGCCGACCCGCCGGCCGTTGACGGACAGCTCGTACAGGCCGCGCGCGCTCACGTACACCCGGGCCCGCACGACCTCGCCCTCGACCCGGAAGGCGCGGCGCAGCAGCGGGCAGGGCGCCAGCGGGCGGGTGCGCTCGGTGCGGTCGTCGTCGCGTGGCGGGTCGGCGACGGCGACGAGCGTCGGGTCGGGACCGATCCAGGCGGCGCTCCAGTCGTCGGCGTGCAGCAGCCCGGTCTCGAACCAGGACGTCGCCTCGCCCGACGGCGCGCCGGCTGCGTCCCACAGCGAGACCCGCCAGTGGTAGCGGGTGCCGGACTGCAGCGGAGGGCCGTCGTAGTGGACGTACGGGGTCTCCGGCGGCTCGACCAGGTCGGTGTCCCACAGCAGCCGCGCGGGATCGTCGAGGTCCTCGGGCCGCGCCGCCACCCGCAGCCGGTACGCCGCGGGGGCCTCGCCCCGCGCGCCGGAGGCCGTCCGCCACGACAGGCGCGGGCGGGGCTCGCCGAGCCCGAGGGGTTCCTCCAGGAGTTCGCAGGTCAGGCCGTACGGGGTCAGGCTGGGCACGATCGTCCTTCCTCTGCCTGTCGATGCGGGAGCGCGCGGGCGTTTCCCCGCGGCCGGAGCGCGGGGCGGGACGGGGAGGCTGCGGAAGGAGGTCCGTCGTACCGAGGCCGCGGGTGTGACCGGCTCGTGTCCGGTGTGTCGATGAGCGGACAGGAAGCATCATCCGAGGTGGTGCGGCTTCGCAGATAGCACGAAAGGCGTCTGACTTGGAGGAAATTGACCTGATCTGCGCGGCTAGGGTGGCCGATGTGACGGGATCGCCGCTGAAGATGACCCGCGGGCTGCTCCACTTCGACGACGGCTCGCCCGCCTACGCGCGCCGCTACGCCCACGAGGGCGAGGAGCCCGTCCACACGCACAGCTTCGTCGAGATCGCCGTCGTCGTGGGCGGCACCGCCGTGCACCACTCCCTGTCCGGGCGGCACGAGCTGGCCGCCGGCGACGTCGTGCTGCTGCGGCCGGGGGTGTGGCACGGGTACGAGCGGTGCGCCGGGCTCGACCTGTACAACTGCTGCGTCGGCACCGACCTGCTGCGCGACGAGCTGTCGTGGACCCGCGAGGACGCCCTGCTCGGCTACCTGCTCTGGACCGGCCCGCACTCCCTGCAGCGCCGGGGCGTGCTCACCGCCCACCTGGACGGGCACGACCTCGCCCTGTCCGTCGGCTACCTGGAGCAGCTCGACCGGCTCCGGGACGGCAGCATCCGGCGCCACCGGGCCGACGTGATCGGCTGGCTGTCGCTCTTCCTCGGCCTGCTGTCCCGCACGGTCGGCTCGGTCCGGGACGACGACGCCGCCGAGGCGGCGCTGACCCACCCGACGGTCATGCGGGTCGTCCGGATGGTCGAGGCCGACCTGGCCCGGGAGTGGACGCTGGGGGAGCTGGCCGGGACGGTCGGGCTCAGCCCCGCGTACCTGGTGCGGCTGTTCAAGTCGGCCACCGGGCTGCCGCCGATGGCCTATCTCGCGCGGCTGCGGGTGGAGACCGCGGCCGACCTGCTGCTGCGCACCGACGAGCCGGTGACCTCGATCGCCCAGGCGGTGGGGTGGGCCGACCAGAGCTACTTCGCGCGGCGCTTCAAGGGCTACTACGGGCTGAGCGCCACGACCTACCGCACCCGCTTCCGCACGCGGGTGGCCCGGCCCCCGGGCTAGGCGATTAGGCCGGGCCGCCGGCCGTCGAGGAGGGCGGCGCCGAGGTCGGTGACGGTGTGGACGACCGCCTGGCCGAGGCGGTGGCTGGTCACCAGGCCGGCCTCGCGCAGGGTGGTGGCCTGGCGGCTGGCGGTCGAACCGGGGATGTCGAGCTGGCGCGCCAGCTCACCGGTGGTGCAGTCGCCGTGGGCGATGGTCTCCAGCACCTGGGCCCGGGTCGGCCCCAGCAGGCCGGTGAGCGCCGGGCGCCGGCCGGGCGCGTCGCCGTGCGCCCAGGCGGGGTCGTGCTCGATCGGGTAGACCAGCACCGGCGGCAGCTCGGGGTCGCGCAGCGTGATCGGGGTCCGCCGGCAGAAGAACGAGGGCTGCAGCACGAGCCCCCGGCCGTGGAGGTGGATGTCGTGGTCGGCCGGATAGGACAGCTCCAGCGTCGGGAAGCTCCACCGCGCCGACGGGTGGAGCGTGGAGAGCACCGCCTCCCAGCCGCCCTCGACCAGCACGCGGCCGCGGCGGCTGCGCTCCTGGGCCACCTGCGCGCGGATGCGCGGCCAGTACGGCGACAGGCACGCCTCGAAGTAGGCCTCGGCCGCGCCGGCGACGGCGTCCAGCGTCCGCGGGCCGCCCGCGGCCAGGCCGCCCAGCCAGCCGGGCAGCCGCCTGCCGGGATGGCGCCAGGACAGCTCGACCAGGTCCATGCGCAGCCGCTCGCGCGGGGTCCGGCGCAGGGCCTCGGCTCCCGCCGCGATCGAGCCCCGCTCGGTGCGCGGGGTGAGGAAGTCGACGGCGTAGCCCCGCGTGGGCACGAGCGTCGTCAGCATCCTGGTCGCCGCGGGCGCCTTCGCCAGCGCGTCCTTCTTCCACTGGCTGAAGACGATCGCCCCCTCGCGGCGGCGTAACCGGTAGAGGCTGAGCATCACCTCCCACATGGCGTCGCAGCCGGGGGCGATGCGCGTGCGCGCGAGGTCGTCGCCCGTGAAATGGATTCTCAGCACCATGGAGTCCCCCGTTCGACGTGCCGCGGCACCGGGCTTTCGCGCCCCTGCCCGGCTCGGTGCGCCCCGACGCGGACATCTCCTACGACGCCGATGATCGCCCCCGGGTTCGCCGCGGCGGGGGCCGCGCGTCAGGCGGAGGCGGGGGTGAGGCCGACGAGCTTGGCGAGGAACCGGTCGACCTGCTCCTCCAGCGGCGGCCAGGCCACGTCGGGCTGGTTGACGCGCATCGACACGGCGCCGTGGACCGCCGCGCGCAGGTCGAGGGAGACCGTCGCGGCGTCCCCGTCCGGGGCGAGCCCGGCGTCCATGCAGCGGCGCACGGCGGCGGTGGTGCGCTCGGCCAGCTCCTGCTTGAACGCCATGGCCGCGCGCTGGTTGAGGGTGCTCTCGTGCAGCACCTTGTACAGCCCGGGGTGCCTGCGGACCCACTCGCCGAGCACCAGGACGCGGGCCCGGAGGGCGCCCGCCGGGTCGGGCGCCGCCGCCTCCGCCTCGTCCACGGCGCGCACCAGGTCGGCGTGGAAGCGTTCCAGCGCGGCCAGCACCAGCGCGTCACGGTCGTCGAAGTGGATGTAGACCGAGGTCGCCGCGATGCCGACCGCACGCGCCACGGCCCGCAGCGAGAGTGCCTGGTCGTCGCCGAGCTCGTCCAGCAGCCGGACGGTGGTGGTGACGATCTCCTCGCGCAGCCGCTCGCCCTGGCCCCGCGGGTTGCGCCCGCGCCCGCCGCTGTTGTCCATGGCGCCCCATTGTAGGACCACAACTGTTGGGCTACAGTCGTAGCGCTACAACCGTTCAGTCATGGAGGACACTCATGGACCACCCGGCCGACGTGCGGATGAAGGAGCTGGACCCGGTGTTCGCGGAGATGAGCGCCGCCACCTACCGGGCGCTCTGGGACGAGCTCCCCGAGCTGACCACGAGGGAGAAGATCCTGCTGTCCCTGGTCGCCGACGTCTGCGAGCAGACCCTCGGCGTGCCGTTCGAGGAGCACGTGACGGCGGCGCTGGAGCACGGCGTGCCCGCGGCGGACCTGCGGGAGCTGCTCCGCTTCATCGCCTACGACAGCGGATACCCGGCCGCCCGCTCCGCGCTCGAACGGCTGGCCGGCATCGAACGGGCCCGCGGCCTGGACGGCGCCGGCGAGGAGGGGCACGAGGTGGACGCCGACGGCACGGGCAGCCCGCTGCCCGCGTCGATGGTGCGGGCCGTGCGCGGCCTGGACGAGCCGTTCGCCGCGTACATGGCCCTGCAGTCACGGATGCGCGGCGGCATGACGCGGATCGCCGTGCGGGAGCGCGCGTTCGCCACGATGACCGTGGACGTGCTCTACCAGACGCTCGACGAGAGCTTCCGCGCCCACGTGACCCGGGCCCTCGGCGCGGGGGCCACGCCCGAGGAGCTGCGCGCCGTCGTGCGCTTCTCGGCGCTCTTCGGGCTCACGCGGGCGTGGCGCGCCCTGCGCGTGCTGGACGCGCTGCTCACCGAGACCGGCTCGGTCTACGCCTGACCGCCGCCTGAGGTCCGCTGTCCCGGGCGTCAGCCGATCTCCGCCTTCCGCACCACCTCCAGGGTGGCCGCCAGCTCGGCGGCGGGCACGAAGTGGCCGAAGGTGTCGTTGGCGAAGAACGAGACCCCGGCCAGCGACGCGGCGTGCCCGGCCAGCACCTCCCGCTGGTAGCGGTACGTCCGGCGGTCGTCGAGGTAGGTGCGGTACCAGTACCAGGGGTCCACGAAGTCGAGGCCCAGCAGCGGGCGCGGCCCGCCCAGCGCGGCCTTGCTCAGCAGGTTCGGCACGATCTCCGTGCGCTCGACCAGCACGGCGAACGTGCTCACCAGGATCGCGTCGAGGCTCCGGTACGCGGCGTCGGTCATGCCCCACGCCGACCGCTCCACCTCGGCCCGCCAGTAGGTGTCCATCCAGTACACCAGGCGCTCGCCCATGGCCGCCCGCAGCCGCAGGAAGAACCGTTCGATCCCGGCGGAGCGCTCCGGGGTGGGCGGCGGCGCGTTGTCGGGGTGCCAGAAGCCCACGAGCCCGAACTGGTTGCCGAGCAGCACCCCGTCCAGGCCGAAGTCGCCGGTGAACGCGGCCGTCTGGGCGGCCACGAAGTCCCCGGCGGGCAGCCCGGCCGGGATGCCGCCGGGGAAGGCGGCGTACCGGCGCCCGTCGGCGGCGAGCGGCGCCGTCACGTCGATCACCCCCGGCACCAGGTGCCCGCCGGCGTCGGCGGCGCTCGCCGCCACTTCCGGATGCAGGACCGTCTTCCACTCGCTGCGGCAGAACTCGGGCCCCGGCTCCAGGTACTCCAGCAGCCGCACCCGCAGTCCCCGCGTCCGTGCCTCGGCGCGCACGGCCGCGTAGATCCCGGCCAGCGTCTCGTAGTCCATCGGCTGCTCCGACAGCGTGAACATCGGCCCCGCCGAGTACGGGTTGGCCGAGCGCTCCCCGCCGTCGCGCACCCGGGCCAGCCAGTCGCGGTTGTGCGCCCGGGCCATCGCGGCGGGCCCGCCCGGGCCGAGCGCGAAGCAGTTGTAGCGGGCCCAGTCGAAGCGGTCGTCCCACGCGTGGCGGCCCGCGTAGTTCAGCACGTGGTCGCCGTTGCCGGCGCAGAACACGAGCGTCAGGGTCCGGTCGAGCCAGCCGGCGTGGTGGTCGAAGAACGCCGCCACGCCGGGGGCGGGGTCACGCAGGTCGTCGAAGATCTTGGGCGTGATCCACAGGCACGCCTCCATGGCGGTCATGGCTTCCTTCGAGGTCGGGGATCGAGCGGTCTCGGGGGTCTCACCGCGCGGAGGCGAACGCGTCGTCCATGCGCCTGAGCACGCCCGGCACGTCGACCGTCCCGTTGAACAGCTCCTGGATCGAGGTCAGGTGCTCCTGCTGGACCTTGGGGCCGGGCCACGCCTGGTCCGGGTAGAGCGTGGACCGCCCGGCCTCGACGGCGTCGAGGACCGGCTGCTGGAGGGCGTCGGCCCGGAAACCGGGGGCCGACAGGGCGGGGCTGCTGCCCGAGGCCGTCGCGTACAGCGCCTGGCCCTCGGGCGAGGCGAGGAAGCGGATGAACCGCCTGGCCAGCTCGGGGTTCCTGGCCTTGGCGTTGACGCCGTAGACGATGCCGACCGAGACGGGCAGGTAGGTGCCGGCCGCGCTGTCGGTGGCGGGGAAGGGCGTCATCGAGAACGTCGTGCCGGCCGGGGCATACTCGCGGGCCGACTGCACGGCCGACAGCACGTGCACCACGCCCAGGGCCTGGCCCTGGCCGAACATCCGCATCTGCTCGTCGTAGCCGACGCCGTTGGGGCTGTCGTTGAAGCAGCCCTGGTCGCGCATCCGCACGTACTTCTCCAGCGCCTGCCTCCACGCCGAGCCCGCGAAGCTGGCCTTGCCGTCCTTCTGCGCCTGGGTGAAGCCGGGGTTCGGGCCGTAGACGAGGGAGGCGGTCAGCGCGTACGGCACGAGCTGGGTCACCCAGGCCGACTTGAGGCCGAGGGCGAACGGCACGACGCCCTTGGCCTTGGCGTCCGCGCAGAAGCGCAGCACCTCCGGCCACGTCGTCGGCTTGGCCAGGCCGCTCGCCTGGAGCGCCTGGTCGTTCCACACCGCGCCGATGGCGCCGATGGTCACCGGGACCGCGACCACCTTGCCGGCCGGGTCGCTGGTGACGGCCTTGAGGTCGGCGCTCAGGCCGCCCGCCCAGTCCTCCCCGGACAGGTCGGCCAGCATGCCGTCCTTGCCAAGGTCGCGCACGGCCATGGTGTTGCCGCCGCCGGGCCACAGGCGGAAGACGTCCGGGGCGGTCCCGGAGGAGAGCTGCGTGCGGATCTGCTGCTGGTAGGAGGCGTCGTCCTCGGTGAAGGTGGTCTTCACGGTGACGCCGGGGTTGGCCTTGCGGAACGCCTCGATCGCGGCCTTGGCCGGGCCCTGGCCGGCCGCGGCCAGCGTGAGCACCTGGCCGGGCCCGCCGGCGCCGGCGGACCCGGTGCCCGAGGTGGAGCAGGCGGCGGCCGCGAGGGCGAGGCAGCACGCGGCCGTGAACACGGTGAACGACTTCATGACGGTCTCCGGAGTCGGGGAACAGGGGGGTGTGGGCGGCTCAGCCCTTGAGGCCGCCGGCGAAGCCCTTGATGATGTGCTTCTGCAGCGCGAAGTACAGGACCAGGAT
The DNA here is from genome assembly GCF_013363995.1 of Nonomuraea rhodomycinica. Taxonomy (GTDB): domain Bacteria; phylum Actinomycetota; class Actinomycetes; order Streptosporangiales; family Streptosporangiaceae; genus Nonomuraea; species Nonomuraea rhodomycinica. Next base: position 290,922 of record NZ_JABWGO010000003.1, read on the forward strand.
CGGGATGACGCTGATCACCAGGCCGGCGAAGATGAGGGGCCACTGGGAGACGTACTGGCTGACGAAGCCGTAGATCGCCACCGGGGCCGTGGTGGTGTCGCTGCCGCCCAGGTAGAGCAGCGGGGTGAAGAACTCGTTCCAGATGCCGACGGCGTTGAGGATCACCACGGTTCCGGTGACCGGCCGCAGCAGCGGGAAGACCACGGTGACGAACGAGCGCACCGGGCCGCATCCGTCGAGCAGCGCCGCCTCCTCGTAGTCGAGCGGCAGCTCGCGCAGGAACATCGTGTAGAGGAAGACCGAGAACGGGATCTGCTGCCCGACGTTGACGAGGACCACCGCCCAGAGCGTGCCGAGCAGCCCGAGGTCGCGCATGGTCGCGTACAGGGGGAGCAGCGCGAGCTGCCCGGGGACGAGCAGCCCGCCGACCAGGAGCGAGAATGTGGCCCGCGACCAGCCGCGCGTCACGCGGGCCAGCGGGTAGGCGGCCGCGGCGGCGAGGGCGATGATCAGCGCGACGCTGACGACGGTGATGACGAAACTGTTGGCCAGCGCCGCCCCCAGGCTCGCCTCGTTCCACGCCCGCGCGTAGTTCCCGAGCGTGGGCGGCCAGGCGAAGGCCAGCGCGCCGCCCCGGCTGTCCTGCGGCTTCAGCGAGACGTTGAGCAGCCCGGCCAGCGGCACGAGGAACAGCAGGGCGAGCAGGACCAGCGTCGCCTCGCGGACGAGGGTCCGCCAGGTGTAGCGGGCGTCCATCAGGAGCTCCTCCTCTGCGTCAGGCGGAACTGGACGCCCGCCAGCACCGCGATGACCGCGGTCATGACGACGGCCAGCGCGATCGAGAAGGGGTAGTCGCCCAGGGAGAAGGCGCTCTTGTAGATGGCTGTGGAGATCGTCTCGGTGGCGGTGCCGGGACCGCCGCCGGTCATGGCCATCACCTGGTCGAACTGCTTGAGCCCGCCGATCAGGCAGAGCATCACGTTGATCACGACGGCGCCGTTGAGCAGGGGCAGCACGACGTGGCGGAACCGGCTCCACGCGCCCGCCCCGTCGATCGTGGCCGCCTCCAGCACCTCGGCCGGGATCGCCTGGAGCCCCGCCAGGTAGATGACCATCGAGTAGCCGGCGAACTGCCAGACGATCTCGGCGACGACCGCGTACAGGGCCGTGCCGGGGTCGCCCAGCCAGTCGTGCGCCAGCGCCCCGAGCCCGGCCGCGCGCAGCGCCTCGTTGAGCGCGCCGTCGGGCGAGAGCAGGAAGCTCCACACGTAGCCCGCGACCAGCGGCGTCAGCACCACGGGCGCGAAGAAGACGACGCGCAGCACGTACCGGCTCCTGACCACGCGGTTCACGCCGAGGGCCAGCAGCAGCCCGGCCACGTTCTGCGCGACGGTGGCCGTGGCGGCCAGCAGCAGCGTGTTGACCAGCGCGTCGCGGGCGGCGCGGTCGGCCAGGACGTCCGCGTAGTTGCCCAGGCCGACGAAGGACCAGCCGGGCCGCAGCCCGTTCCAGTCGGTGAAGGAGAACACGGCGCCGTTGACGCTGGGGACGACGACGATGAAGACGTAGACGGCGACCGCCGGGACCACGAACCACCACGGGGCCCGCACCCCGGCTCGCTGTCCTCGCGCGGTGGGGGAGGTGCGGGCGGCGGGCGCCCGCGCTCCGGGCGGTGTCGTCGTCGCGTGCGGCACGGCCACGTGTGACTCCTCTCGCAGATGGGTGCCGGGCCCGATGGAGCCACGGGGGGATGAGGTCGGGATGCGTGGACGGGGAACGTCTGCCGGGCTGTCGCCGGCCGACTGCCGGGGCGCGCCCAGGTGACGTGTCGTGAATCGCCGTGAATCGATTCACGAGCGTGTCGAGCAGATTACGAGGGGCCGCCGGGCCGTGTCAACGGTCCGACGGCGGCTTCGTGAATCCATTCACGCGCGCTAGGCTGACCGCGACCTCCACCCGCACGACGACGAGGAGCGCGATGACCTCCCCGCCACGGCGCCCCAGGGCCGTGAGCTCCGTCCCCACGGTGGGCGACGTCGCCGCCCGCGCCGGCGTCTCGCGGGCGACCGTGTCCTACACCTTCACCCAGCCCGACCGCGTCTCGCCCGACCTGCGCCGGCGCGTGCTCGCCGCCGCCGACGAGCTCGGCTACGTCGGCAACGACGCCGCGCGTCGGCTGCGCGCCGGCCACAGCCTCGCCCTGGGGCTGCTCGTCTCCAGCGCCGCCAACCCGGTGTACGCGGAGATCGCGGCGGGCGCCGAGGCGGAGGCCGCCGCGCACGGCCGGTTCATCCTGCTGGCCAACAGCGACGAGAGCGCCGAGCGGGAGCGCGCCTACCTCAGCTTCTTCGAGTCGCAGCACGTGAGCGGCGTCATCGCCGCCCCGGTCGGCGACGTGCCCGCCGAGCTGCTCGGCCTGCGCAGCCGGGGCACGCCGTTCGTCCTCGTCGGCGTCGCGCCGGGCCCGCACAGCTATCCGGCGATCTCGGGCGACAACGAGCGGGGCGGCCACCTGGCCGCCGCCCACCTGCTGGCCCAGGGCAGGCGGCGGCTGCTGTTCGCCGGAGGCCCCCACCCTCACGTTGACCTGCGGCTGGCGGGAGTGCGGCGGGCCGTCGCCGAGTCGGGGCAGCCCGCCTCGCTGGAGGTCGTCCGGGTGGGGGTGCAGACGGCGAGGGTGGGGGAGGAGGTGTCGCGCACGCTCCTCGAACGGCCGGAGCGCGACTTCCCCGACGGCATCGTCGCGGGCAACGACCTGCTCGCGCTGGGCCTGTTGCACGGGCTGATCGTGGCCGGGGTGCGGGTGCCGGAGGACCTCTCGCTGGTGGGGTACGACGACATAGAGTTCGCCGACTTCGCGATCGTGCCCCTCACGAGCGTCCGCCACCCCTCGGCGGCCCTCGGGGCCGGCGCCGTCCGCCTCCTGCTCGGCATCGAGGACGAGCAGGACATGCAGGGACGTTTCGAGCCCGAACTTGTCGTCCGTGCCACCTCCCTGCCGATCGCCGGGCCCCAGCCGGTCTCGTCGCCGCCGATCGGCTGAGCCGAGTCGTCTCCTCCCGCTGTCCGTCCCTCCGGATGCTCGGCTCGTGAATCGATTCACCAGCATCATGGCGTGCGCGGGCCCGTCGGCGACGTTCACTGAGCCGTCGTGGGCGCGGCCCCCGCCGAGCCGGAGACCGCCGGTCCCACCGCCGCGGAAGGCGGGTCGTCGGCGGCGGCGGCGAGGTGGTCGTGCAGGGCGGCGTGGCGGAACTGGTAGACCGGCCCGACGGCGCGCAGCAGCCCCACCCGGTGGGCGTCGTCGAGGAAGTCCATGATGCGCCAGGGGAGCCTGCGGGCCAGGGCCTCCCGGCCCACCGCGATGGCGCAGATCAGCCACGCGCGGTGGGTCCCCGTGCCCAGCCCGCTGCTCACACCCAGCACGAACCCCATGAGGAGACCGGTCACGAGTCCCTCGACGGGGCTGGACGAGAGCCCGACCAGCAACCCGTACACGAGCCCGGCGGAGACGCCGACCGCGAGCACGCGCAGCAGCACGAGGCTCCGGTCGGCCCGCCAGCTGGAGCGGGGCGTGCTCGTGGAGGTGAGCGTGGGGTGCTCCGCCCAGGCGATCAGCCCGAACGCCAGGGCGAGCGCGAACCCGATCAGGAGACTGATGACGGCTCCGCCGATCAGCAGGTCGGTGAAGTCGTCGAGACCGCTCGTGACGACCGACGCGAAGATGCTCCCGATCAGGATCCAGAACCCGGTCGTGAGCCCGTCCCAGAGCTTGCCCCTGATCGAGCGGAGCAGGAGACGCGTCCGTCCGCGCAGGCGCAGGTCGGCGTGGCCGGGGGTCTCGGCGGCGAGGGAGCCGGCGGCGCCGCGCGCCACCAGGAGCAGAAGGGGGCCGAACACGAGCCCTGTCAAGAGTCCGGCCGTGAGGGTGGACTGGAGCCCGACGGCGACGCCGTTGGCGAGCCCGGCCGTGAGCCCGAGGGCGCCGACCGTCGCCCGAAGGCGGGGGACGGTGCCGGCGATGCGCCACCAGGCGAGGTCGCGTCCGGCGTCCGGCGGGAAGGCGCGGGCCAGGTAGGTGAGGTAGCGGCGGGTGGCGTCCGGATCGAGCCGCCGGCGCGGGCGGAAGGGGTCCGCGGGGCCGGCGCCGGGCGGCCGGGCGGCGATGAGGGCCGGAATGAGCCGGTCGAGCAGGTGGCCGCGCAGCGCGGCGGTGTCGCCGCCGAGGGGGCCGGTGAGCAGGGCGGGATCGGCGCCGGGGGCGATGGTGACGCTGCGGATCAGCCACAGGCCGAGCGGGGTGGCGGCGAGCCGGGTGAGGCCCGGAAGGGCGCGGGAGCGCAGGGCGGTCAGGGTCTCCTGCCAGGCCGGGGAGGGGGAGGCGGGCAGGCACGCGGTCAGGTAGTCCGCGGCGGCGTCGGGGGTCAGCGCCCGGGGCGCGATGACCGCGGCGGCGGTCAGCGGCCGGCCGGCCTGGCGGACGGCGGTGGCGAACTCGGCTGTCCGGCTGGTGAGCACGAGCTGGTCGCGGGCGTCCAGCGAGGCGTTGAGAGCGTCGATGAGCCGGGCCGCGGCCGGCTCGGGCATCTCGTCCAGGCCGTCCAGGACCGGCAGGACGTGCCCGCCCTCCACCAGCGCGGCGGCGGCGCCGGGACCGAGCTGGGGCGCGGCCAGCGCCGGGTGGTCGCGTAACAGGCGGACGGCCAGCCAGTCCTGCAGGCGCGGGTGGACCTCGACGTCCCAGCCGGAGACCGGCAGCAGCACCGGGACCGGCACGATCTCCCCGGTGGCGCCGGCCGAGTCGGACTTGCGGGTGGCGAGCAGGTGGAGCAGCAGTTGCACCGCCAAGGTCGTCTTGCCTGAGCCCGGCCCGCCGGTGATGACCAGCCGCCGCCGGGGCAGGTCGCGGAACGCGCGGGCCAGCGCCGCGACGTCGTCGCTGCGGCCGGTGAAGGCGGGCTCCCGCCCGGCGGTGATCAGACGGGGATGGCTCATGACCGACGCGTCGGCGGTGAGCCGCCACAGGACGGGGATCGGCACCGGGTCGTCCAGCAGCCTGTGCCGGGCCTCGGTGCGCCACTGCCGCTCCACCTGCCCGGCCAGCACCTCGGCGGCGGCCTCCACGTCGGCGTCGATCCGGGCGGCGGTGTCCTGCGCGCGCCGGGCCCAGGCCGCCATCCCCCTGATGGCGGTGGCCGCGGTCAGCGCCAGGGCGACCACGTCGGCCAGGTTGGGTCTCTCGTCCGGCCTGTAGGCGCCCCACACCTTGAGCACCAGCACGACCACCGCGAGGGCGGCCAGCGCCGCCACCACGATCCGCCAGTCGAACCCGCGTCGGCTCACGCCGCCATCGTCGCCGCTGAGGGGGGCGTTCGCGAGCGAATGCCGCAAAGTCGTGGGCCTGGCGCCCGCGGGACCTCCGACGGACGGGCCGGCGCGCTCGCCGCCCGCCGACCGGCATCACACCGTGCGGGTCGTCACACCGTGCGGGTCGTCCGGGGTCCGTCGAGCCCCCACGAGATGATCTTGCCGGGGGTGATCGTGATGATCTCCCGCGAGAAGTACGGCACCGGCGGCTCGTGGTCGGTCAGGGCCACCGCCGAGCCCCGGATCTCGATGCCGCGCACCACCCACGGGTCCACCGAGGCCAGGTCGTCCACGACGAGGGACACGGTGCTGCCCTGCTGGACGTTCCTGAACTTCTTGGACACCCCCAGCGCGTGCCCGCCGATGGTGATCGTGCCCGAGGCGGCGTCCACGAAGAAGTTCACCGGGTTGTTCTGCACGTCACCGGAGGGGGAGACGGTGGCCAGGCGGCCGATGCGCTGCCCGGCCAGGTAGTCGAGTTCTGCCTGCGTGAAGATCATGCGGGCCAGTATGCAAGGTTGACACCCGGCGTCAATCAAACCCGGCGGCGCTCAGAAGGGGACGCCGCAGTGCAGGACCACGTTGGCGTAGGGACGCGCCTCGCCCGTGCGGACCACCAGCTCGGCGGCCCGGCCCAGCTCCTTCAGGCGCTCGTGGGGCACGTACGCCGGCCCCGGCAGCCGCGCGCGCAGCAGGGCGTCGCATGCGGGGTTGGCCTCGCGCACCTCCTCGGCGGCCGTGGCGCCCTCCACGACCAGCTCGGCGAGCAGGCCGTCCAGCACCGTCTCGAACGCCGGGACCCCCGGCAGGAACGCCAGGTCCACGATCTCGGCGCCGCGCCGCAGCGGCATGCCGCTGTCGCAGACCAGCACCCGGTCGGTGTGCCCGAGCCGCGCGAGGGCCCCCGCGAGGGCGGCGTTGAGGATGCCGCCGCGCTTCACGGGGCGCTCCGCAGTGTCCGCATGAGGCGACCGTACGCGCCCGGCTCGGGCAGGCCGCGGAGCGACACCCTCCGACATTCCCGGACGTACGCGGACTAGTACGCTTGTACATGTACGAATGTACTACTTCTGGAGACCATCGCCATGATGTACGCGTTCCTGGCCCTGGCCATCGTGGCCGAGGTGGTGGCGACGAGCCTGCTCAAGACCACCGAGGGGTTCACCCGGCTCTGGCCGTCGCTGGGCTGCCTGGCCGGGTACGGCGCCGCCTTCCTGCTGCTCACCCAGGCCCTGGAGCGGGGCATGCAGGTGGGCGTCGCCTACGCCGTGTGGTCGGGCCTCGGCACGACGCTCATCGTGGTCATCGGGATGCTCTTCCTGGGCGAGCCGCTCACCGCGGCGAAGGTCGCCGGCGTGGCCCTGGTGGTGGCCGGGGTCGTCACGCTCAACCTGGCGGGTGCGCATTGACCGGCCGGCGCAACCCCGGAGAGCGCCGCCGCCGGATGATCGAGGCCGCCTGCGAGCTGATCCCCGAGGTCGGGGTGAACGGCCTGACGCACCGGCTCGTCGCCGCCCGCGCGGGCGTCCCGCTGGGGGCGACGACGTACTACTTCGCCTCCCTGGACGACCTGGTCGCCGCCGCCCTCGCGCGCGCCGCCGAGGTCACCGAGGAGGGGCTGTGCGCCTGGAGCGAGGAGCTGGAGCGCAGCGCGGACGTGCCCGCCACCCTCGCCGCGCTCACCGCCGACTACCTGCGCGAGCGCGACCGGATGGTGACCTGGAACGAGCTCTACGCCGCGGCCGCTCACCGGCCCGAGCTGCGGCCCCTGGCCCGCCTGTGGCTGGACGGGCTGACCAGGAGCCTGAGCGGGTACGCGGGCGCCCGGGCGGCCCGCGCCGCCGCGGTGTTCGTCGACGGGGCCCTGCTGTACTCCCTCATCAACGACGAGCCCCTCGACGCGGAGTCGCTGGAACGGTCGCTGGCCGCGCTCCTGGGCATGGACGCCGCCTGAGCCGCGCTACTCCTCCGGCAGGACGAGGCGCACCGGGCCGAACAGCCCCGTCACCCGCTGGCCGGGGAAGACGAAGTGGGTGGGGCTCACCGCGTCCAGGTGCGGGGCGAGCGTGCCGAACACCTCGACCTCCACCGTGTTCTCGCCCGGCCGCAGCGCCGCCCCCACGTCGAACCGGTACGGCGAGCAGACCCTCACCCCGCACGGACGGCCGTTGACCCGCACCTCGGCCGTGCCGCGCACCCGCCCCAGGTCGAGCACCCCCGAGCCGGGCGGCCCGGCGGGCACCGTGACGGCGCGGCGGTAGCGGACGCCTCCGCTGTACTCCGGCAGGCCGGTCCGCTCCCAGTCGCCCAGCTCGATCGGCCCCGGCCCGGCGTCGAACTCGACCGGCCCGGTCAGGATCGCCCCGCCGGCGTGCCCGGCCTCGGTCTCCACCCGCAACGTCGCCGTACGCGGCCCCGCCGCCCCGCCGAGGGGCACGTCCAGCAGGCCCGTGCCCTCCGCGACGGGGTCGCCGTCCAGCAGGAGCACGGCCTTGCCGCGCAACGGCACCCGGACGGCGGTGGCGCCCGGCGGCACCTGGAAGCGCAGCCACTCCACCCGCCCCGCGGCCCCCTCCTCGCCCAGCACGGCGCGCAGCACCACGGGATCCGCGCCGGCGCCCGACAGCCAGGAGGTGTCCGGGAGAGGGTGCGGGCGGCGCGGCAGGTGCAGGGCCGCCGGGTCGAGGTACGGGGACCGGCGCACGCGGGCCGGCGTCCGCACGCCGTCCCGGACCGCCTCCCAGCCGGGGCCGGACGTCGCGCAGCCGTCCACCAGGACCGGCTCGGAGCCGTCGCCCACCCGCACCGTGACCACGTTCGGCCCCGGCCGCAGCGCCCCCGCCACGTCGTAGCGGCGCACGCGGGGCTTGCGCTTGTCGGCGTACGGGTCGAAGCCGCCCTGACGGCCCAGCTCGACGCCGTTCACGAGGACCCGGCAGGCCGCGGTCGAGGCGACCTGGAGCGTGGTGCCGCGCGGGACGAACGTCGCGGTCAGCTCGGCGGGCCCCGCGGGGCCGGCGATCCACTCGGGCCGCAGGTACGCCTCCGGGTCCGTCACGACCGCGACATGGGCGCGCAGCGTCGCCCCCGCGCCGTCCGCCCCCGCGCCGTCCGCCTCCTCCGGCGCGAGCCGCAGGTCCAGCACGTACGTGCCGGGGGACAGGGGCTCCCGGGCCACGGCGAGGTGGCCGCGGTCGGCGAGCGGGACCGACGCGCCGTCGATCCAGGCCGCCTTGGCCGCCGCCGCCCCCACCGCGAGGTACGCCCGGGCCGCCGGGTCCGCGGACGCCGGGACGGTCAGCTCGCACCGGAACCACGCGGCGCGGCCCGCCGGCACCCGGCCGAAGTCCAGGAACTCCTCCGGGACGTGCCCCTTGGGGCCGAGGGTGACCCGGTGGATCGGGTCCTTGCGGATCCCGCGCGACACCGAGAACACCGCGGCCCGCCGGTCGGCGGCGGGCGCGGGCGCGGGCGCGGTCACGTCGTCCGGCGTGAGGTGCCAGAGCCCGTGCGGGCCGAACGTGGCGTACGCGGGCCGCCAGGCGTCCTCCCCGTCGAGGCGGTGCTCCACCTCCCACCGGCGCAGCACGGGCCCGTCGTGCCCGAGGTCGCCCCAGGTGTCGTCCAGGGTCGGCACCGGCTCCATCTCCCAGCCCGCCCCGAGCTCCACGTCGCGCGTCCCGGCCGGTACGGCCGGCGGGGGCGCCGGCGCCTCCTCACCCGTGAACACCAGCAGCGCCGCCGGGCCCGCGTCGAACGGCACCACCGCCTCCACGCCGTCCCCGTCCACCGCGCACGGCAGCACCCGCGTCCCGCCCGTGAACGGGTCCACCAGCACCGGCGCCCCCGCGACGCCCCGCACCCGGACCGGCATGCCGGCCGCGTACCGGGACGGGTCGAAGTCGATCGTGGCCGAGTCCCAGCCCTGGTCGGCGCCCCGCGCGTCGGGGTGCTCCACCGCCACCCGGCTGGCCATGGGGAAGGCGGCCTGGAGGTAGACCAGCGTCGCGCCGTCCACCTCGCGCACCAGCGGCGGAACAGGGGCCTCCACGCGGCGCAGCGGCGACAGCAGCGGCCCCAGCGCGTCCACCGACGGCGCGAACCGGGCCAGCTCGCGCAGCGGCCCGTCGGGGACCGTCTCCACGGCCACGACCAGGCCGCCCCGCTCCGCGAACGCGACCAGCGCCCGCTCGGTGTCCGGCTCCAGGACCGCGCAGGCGGGCAGGACGACGGCCGCGTACGACTCCCCGGCCACCTCCAGCCGCGCCCCCGCGCCCCCCGCCCCGGGAGCGCCGGACCGGACTTCGGCGCGCTGGAGCGAGTCGTCGTCGATGACGTCCGCGTCCAGCCCCAGCTCGTCCAGCACCCCGGGCACCATCCGGAACCACGCCATGTCGCCCACGAGCCGCCGGTACACCTCCTGCGCCCGGCCCGCCTCCGCGCCGGCGCCGTCCAGGCCCGTGAACGCCTGCGCGGTGGCGGTGGGCAGCAGCACCGCCACCTCGCACGCGTGCCGCCCCAGCGACAGCGCCGCGCACAGCCGCGTGACGGCGTCGGCGAAGACGCGGTGGTGCCGCCAGTACGGCTGCCGCCAGTCGGTGGCCGGGGGCGCCCACTCCCACCAGCCGCCCTTGGTCGTGTAGTACACGGCGTGCGGGTTGTAGAGCGTGGCGCCGGCGCGCAGCCAGGGCAGCAGCCAGTCGAAGGTCTCCTCCAGCGTGCCGCCCCAGCCGCTGGAGTGGAACGCCTCGATCCAGGTGCGGGGACGGCCGTACAGGTGGGCGAGCGAGGAGTGGATCCGCGCGTCCCCGTGGTGGTCGGAGCCCGGCGCGCCGAACCAGCGGTGCGTGCGGGCGTAGTCGGCGTACAGCTGCACGCCCTCCACGGGGTGGCCGGCGCGGGCCGGGTCCTGCTGGTCGCAGCCGCTCACCAGGCCGTGCCGCTCGTGCCAGGCGGCCAGCGGCCGGAAGAACGCCTCCTCGGCCAGCTCCGCCCGCGTCCGGTGGTAGTCGCGCCGCACCCGCCCCGCGTCCGGCCCGCCCCCTCCGTCCCGCCACAGCACCGGCAGGTGCGGCGTGAGGTCGTAGCCGCGCCGCCGGGCGAACTCCGCGGCGAAGCCGTCCGACCAGGTCGGGATCGACGGCAGCTCGTCCTGGAACGAGCCCGCGACGACGCCCCCCAGCCGATGCCCGAGCCGGCGCTCGAACTCGCCGTGGACGCGGTCGATGAGCGCCGCGCACGCCTCCTTCGACAGGTAGTCGAAGCCGCGGGTCGTGACCGTGCCGTCCGCCGCCAGCCAGCGCCCCGCGAAGCGCGGCTCCTCGTCCACCAGCCGCGCCTGCAGGTCCGCGCCGGAGAAGCCCAGCTGGTCGTAGAACCACAGGCGGATCCCCAGCTCCTCGGCGTCGTCGCACACCTGCTCCAGCAGCGTCCACCACGCCTCGGAGAAGAACGGCGGGTCGTCGGCGTCGGAGCCGAACATCGGCCCGGACGGCGCCAGGTTGAGGATGACGAGGTTCCACACGCCGCCCTCGGCGAACCGTTCGAGCTGCCATCGCAGCCGGTCGCGGCGCAGCGGCTCCCCGCTCCACCACCAGATCGCCGCGGGCGAGTAGGCCCGCGGCGGCTCGGCCAGCACCCGCGCCAGCCCGGGCGGAAGGGACGGCGAGGACGGCGAGGAGGGGGAGGAGGGGGAGGAGGGGAGGGACGGCGGGGTCATGGCGCCTCCGGAGGGAGCAGGGCGGCAACGTCGAGGGACCGGGTGAGCTGGTCGAGCTCCTGCAGCGCCTCGGGCGCGGCCCCGGCGTCCACGATGACGCGGTCGAACGCCTGGAGCCGCGCCACACGGTACAGCGCGGTCCGGGTCAGCTTGGTGTGGTCGGCGAGCAGCACGCTGCGCGTGGCCGAGGCCAGCATGGCGCGCTTGACCGGCACGATGTGCTGCTCCTGGTGGTAGGCGTAGCCGCCGGTCACCGCCGAGGTCGACACGAAGCACAGGTCGGCCTGCAGGGCGGCGATGGCGTCGGTGCAGGAGACGCCGAGGAAGGAGTTGTGCAGCACGTCGTAGTCGCCGCCCAGCGCGATGAGCCGGATCCCGGGCATGCCCGCGACCAGCTCGATCGTGGTCAGGAAGTTGGTGACGACGGTCAGCGGCGCCAGCGCCTCCAGGCGCCGCGCGAGGGCCAGGCTGGTGGTGGAGTCGTCGAGCATGACCGCCATGCCCGGCTCGACCAGCTCGGCCGCCCGCGCGGCGATCGCCTCCTTCTCCGCGCGCATCGACCGCTCGCGGAAGGAGACGTTGCTCTCGAAGACGCTGGACGGCTGCGCGGTCACGCCGCCGCGCAGCTTGCGGACCAGGCCCTGCCGTTCCAGCTCGTTCAGATCCCGGTGGATCGTCATCAGGCTGACCTGGAACAGCTCGGCCAGCTCGCCCGCCGTGATGTCGCCGCGGGCGAGGATCTGCTCGGCGATGGCCTCCTGCCGCCTCGCCGGGCCCAGCCGCGGGCCGCCGCCGTCGATCATCCCTTGAGCCCGCCCGCGAAGCCCTTGATGATGTGCCGCTGGAAGACGAAGTACAGCACCAGGATCGGGGCCACGGCGATGGCCAGGCCGGCGAAGATGATCCCCCAGTCGGAGGAGTACTCGCCGACGAAGGAGAACACCGCCACGGGCACCGTCTGCTGGGCCGTCCCCGACACGTACAGCATGGGGGTCAGGAAGTCGTTCCAGATGAACAGCGCGTTGAGGATGATCACCGTGCCGGTCACCGGGCGCAGCATCGGGAAGACGACCCGCCGGAACGCCTGGAACGCCGTGGCGCCGTCCACGTAGGCCGCCTCCTCGTAGGCCCGCGGCAGCGCCCTGAGGAAGCCGCAGTAGAGGAACACGGTCAGCGGCAGCTCGTGCCCGGTGTAGAAGACGATCAGCGAGGTGTACGTCTTGAGCAGCCCCGCGTCGCGCATGAGCTGGTACAGCGGGATCATGCCGAGCTGCAGCGGGATGACCAGCCCGAGCACGAACAGCAGGAACACGCCGTAGCCGAGGCCGCGCTTCCACCGGGCCAGCGCGAACGAGGCCAGCGACCCGGTCAGCACCAGCATCATCACGCTCAGCGAGGTGACGACGGTGCTGTTGACCAGCGCCTTGCCCATCTCGGCCGACGACCACGCCTCGGCCAGGTTGCCCCAGTACACCGGGAAGGGCGGCGCGAGGACGTCCGCGGCGACGTCCTGGGGCCGTTTGAGCGCCACCATGAGCAGCACGTACAGCGGGAAGACGAACGCGACGGCGCAGCCGGCCATCACCAGTTCGAGCAGCAGCCCGCGCCCGCGGCGGGCGGCCGGGCGGCTCACGCCTCCACCTCCAGCCGGCGCAGCATCTTCAGCTGCAGGAAGCTGACGAACGCCACGATCATGGTCAGCACCAGCGCCAGCGCGGTGCCGTAGCTGTAGTCGTTGAGCACGAACGCCTGCTTGTACATGGTGAGGGAGAGGGTCTCGGTGGCGTAGCCGGGACCGCCGCCGGTCATGGCGAACACCTGGTCGAACAGCTTCAACCCGGTGATCATGGTGAGGACCAGCGTGATCGTCGTGGCCGGGGCCAGCAGGGGCAGGGTCACGTACCGGAAGCGCTGCCAGCGGGCGGCGCCGTCGAGCGCGGCCGCCTCGTACAGCTCCTTCGGCACGCCCTGGAGCCCGGCCAGGAAGATCACCATGGACAGCCCGGCGTGCTGCCACACGATCGCGACGACGACCGACCACAGCGCCAGCGACTCGTCGCCGAGCCAGCTCTGCTGGAGCCCCTCCAGGCCGAACGCGGCCAGCAGCCCGTCGAGCGGCCCGCCGGGGGAGTAGACGTACTTCCACAGCACGCCGATCACCAGCGGCGGCAGCACGGCCGGGGCGAAGAACAGGGTGCGCAGCAGGTTGCGTCCCCGGATGGCGGTGTCCAGGGCGAGCGCGAGGGCCAGGCCGATCACGTTCTGCACGATCATGAGGGCCACGGCCAGCAGGACAGTGTTCCCCAGGGAGCCGACCGCCTCGGCGTCGCCGAGCAGGCGGCCGAAGTTGGCCAGGCCCACCGGGTTCACCCGCGAGCCGAGGCCGCTCCAGTCGGTGAACGCGTACACGGCGCCGGCCAGGCTCGGGTAGAGCACGACCAGCCCGTAGAACAGCAGCGCGGGCACGACGAACAGCCATCCGCGGCGGGGCCCCCGCCGCCCGGGGCGGGCGGCGGAGGCGTGCCGGCTCCCGGCGGGAGGGCGCGAGAGCTGCAGGGTCATGAGCTCTTCTTCTGGTACGACTCGTCCATCTTCTTCAGCGCGTCGTCGACCGTCGTGGAGCCGGAGAAGAGCTGCTGGCCGGCCGTGAGCAGCGTCTGCTGCACGACGGCGTTGGGCCAGGTGTGGTTGGCGAACGGCACGTTGCGCCCGTCCTTCAGGAACGGCAGCAGCGGCGCGAGCGTGGGGCTGACCTTGTCGGTGGGCACGCCGTCGAGCCCGGGCACGCCCTTGGCCGCCGCGCAGAACGAGGCGATGTTGGCCGGCTGGGCCAGGAAGTCGAGGAACTTGCGGGCCTCGGCCGCCCGCTCGCTCTTGGCGTTGACCCCGAACAGGTGGCTCGGCGAGGCGGGGATCATCGTCTTGGCCGCGTCGTCGCCGCCGGGCGCGGCGAAGACCCCGAACTCGGCCTCGCCGCCCGCCGCGTAGCCGGCCATGAGGGAGAACGTGCTGGTGACGAGGTTGACCATGGCGGCCTGGCCGGAGGCGACCGCCTTCATCGACTGGTCGAGGGAGACGCCGAGCGGCTTGTCGTCGAAGAAGCCGCGCTTGTTCAGCTCCAGGATCTTCTCCAGCGCCTCCTTCCAGCCCGCCGAGGCGGCGAAGGTGGTGGCGCCGGAGGCGAGCTTGGCGTCGAAGCCGGGGTCGGCGGCGTAGACGGTCGTGGCGGCCAGCGCGTACGCGGTGAACTGGATCGTGGTGGCGTCGGCCATCCCGAGCGCGATGGGCGTCTTACCGGCCTTCTTGATCTTGTCGCAGACGCCGAGCAGCTCGCTCCACGTCGTGGGCGGCTCCAGGCCGAGCTCCGTGAAGATCTTCTTGTTGTAGAAGGTGCCGATGATGGCGCGGTTGGTGGTCAGGGCGTAGGTCTTGCCGTCCACCTGGCAGAGCGGCCGGAAGCCGGCCGGCATCGAGCCGGCCCACGACGCGGCGGACAGGTCGGCGAGGAAGCCCTGCGGGGCGAGGAGCTTGACGGCGGTCGGCTCGCCGCTGCCCGGGCCGACCCGGAACAGGTCGGGGGCGGTGTTCGAGGTGAGCCGGGTGCGGATCTGCGAGCCGAGCTGGTCGGTGGCCATGTAGGTGGGTTCGAACGTCACGCCGCTCTGCTTCTCGTAGGCGGCGAGGATCGGGGAGAGCGGGGCGCGCTGCTCGTTGGTGGCGCCGAGTGTGAGCTTGCCGGTGTCCTCACCGCCGCCGCCCACGAAGCCGCAGGAGGTGAGCAGGCCGCCGGACGCCAGGGCGCCGGCGCCGAGCACACCGATGCGCAGGAAGTCGCGCCTGGTGGAAGTGGTCATGGTGCATCTCCAGGGGGGTGTCCGAAAATCGGAGGAGATCGCGTCGTCGACGCGGGCATTAACACTGGCATGTGATAGATCACGGTGTCCAGTGTTAAAAGCTGAGAGACAAGCGCGTCCGAGCAGGGCCTGGAGCGGCTTGGAGTGCCGGGAATGCGGGCTCGCAGAGCCGCCGCCTGTTATTTTTCACAGGAGGTTTGATATATCGGCTCAGGCGGGCTGGTCCCAGATGCTGCCCGCCACCTCGTCCAGGCGCGAGGCCGCCGGGCCCTCCAGCGCCGCCGTCGCGTTCTCGAAGTCCTCGGTCGCGATGACCACCTTGACGCCGCCGAAGGCCGCGTAGGCGAGGTCGATGTTGACGTTCGCGTCCGCGAGCTGCCGCGTCAGCTCGCCCAGCGTGCCCGGCCGGTCCTCGATGTTGACCACCAGCACCGGCCGCTCGTCGGCGATCCCCATGCCGCCGTCCTCCAGCGCGCGCCGGCAGCGCGCCGCGTCGCCGTCCGCGACCAGCACGTGGATCACGCCCTTGCCGTCGCCCGTGAAGGCGGCCATGCCCTCGATGTTCACGCCGGCCTCGCCGGTGAGCTCCCCCAGGCGGGCCAGCTCTCCGGGCCGGTCGTTCAGGATCACGGTGAGGTTGGTCGGCATGACCCCCCCATTTTCGCATTCGGTCATATATCGGGCAGTCGGCGGGGTGCCTCCTCGGCGTTCCGTGCCGCCTCAGGCTCCTCGGCCTCCTCGCTCGGCCCGGCCGCCGCGGCGGCGTAGCGGGCGGCCAGCTCGCGCAGATGGGCGCGCAGCGCCGGCGGATCCAGCACGGTGAACGGCACGCCGAGACTCCCCAGGAAGCCGGCCAGGTCGTGCAGCGACTCGCTGCCCGTCTCCAGCAGGCACCCCGCCGCCGCGTCGCCGGGGTCCAGGGGGGTCAGCAGACCCGCCGCCGGCGGGATCCGGTCGGCCACAGCCTCCGCGGGCGCGTGCAGCCGCACCCGGGCCGGATACCGGTAGGCCGTGGCCGCGGCGCCCCGCATGACGTGGGCGGCGGCGTCGCCGCCCGGCGGCGTGCGCGGGGTGAAGCGCGGCCCGTTGGGGGTGCGCGGGCGCACGCGATCGGCCCGGAACGTCCGCCAGTCGTCCCGGTCGCCGTCCCAGGCGAGCAGGTACCAGCGCCGCCCGGTGTAGACGAGGCGGTGCGGCTCGACGACGCGGACCGACGCGGTGCCGTCGTGGCCCGCGTAGTCGAAGCGCAGCCGCTCCCGGTCGCGGATGGCGGCGGCGATCGTGGTGAGCGTCCCGGCGTCCACGGTCGGCCCGCGCCCGGCCACGGACACGGTCGCCGCGCGCATCGCCTCGATGCGGTGCCGCAGCCGCGACGGCAGCATCCGCTGCACCTTGGTCAGCGCCCGCAGCGACGTCTCCTCGATCCCCGTCACCGAGCCGGACGCGGCGGCGTGCAGGCTGACCGCGACCGCCACGGCCTCCTCGTCGTCCAGCAGCAGCGGCGGCATGGCGGTGCCCGCGCCGAGCCGGTAGCCGCCCGCGGTGCCGGTGACCGAGTGGATCTCGTAGCCGAGGATCCGCAGCCGCTCCACGTCGTTGCGCACGGTCCGCGTCGTCACGTCCAGCCGTCGCGCCAGCTCCGCCCCGCCCCAGCCGGGACGCGCCTGAAGCAGCGACAGCAGCCGCAGCAGCCGTACGGAAGTTTCCAGCATTCCCCGAGTGTGACAGCCGTTGAGGAACCGCAGGTTCCTCAACGGCTTCTACTGTTCCTTCCCTACCGCGACACACCGGGCAGGACGGTCCTGCCGGGCAACCGAGGGAGCGTTCGCATGCTGCGTGGATTCGCCACCGTCAACCTGTTCGCCGACGACCTGGCCGCCGCCCGCGACTGGTACGCCGAGCTGCTCGGCGTCCAGCCGTACTTCGAGGTGCCCGGGCCGGACGGCCGGCCGGCGTACGTCGAGTTCCGGGTGGGGGACTACCGGCACGAGCTGGGCATCGTGCGCGGCCCCCACGGCCCGGGCTCCGGCGCGGCCGGGCCCTCCGGCGTGGTCCTGTACTGGGCGGTCGACGACGTGGAGGCCACGCTGGAGCGGCTGTTCGCGCTGGGCGCCGAGGAGCACGAGGGCGTCGTGGACCGCGGGGGCAACGGGTTCGTGACGGCGTCCGTGGTGGACCCGTTCGGGAACGTGCTCGGGATCATGACCAACCCGCACTACATGGAGGTGCTCGGGGCGCGCGGCTGACGGACGATCCAGAGGAGGGGGCCTGGGGAGCGGGGTGACACGCCGCCGGGGGCGGCCGCCTCTCCCGGCCGCCGGGGCGGGGCTTAACCTGCGGTCATGGGGCGGGGGAGCGCGACGGCGCTGGTGGGCGCCGCGACGGCGGCGGCGCTGCTGTGCGGGTGCGGCGGCCCGGCCGCCGCACCTCCTGGCGCCGCGACGGCCGCCCTCCAGACCACGACGCCCCACAGCCGTGCGACGGCCACGCCTCAGGCCACGCCGTCGGCTCAGGCCACGCCGTCGGCGGCGCCGCCCGCGCAGCCGCCGCCCGCCCTCGGCCCGGCCGCCGTGGCCGCCGCCGTCTCCGGGCTCGACGGGATCGCGCGCGACGTGATGCGCCGCACCGGTGTGCCCGGCATGGCCGTCACCGTCGTGTACCGGGACCGGGTGGCCTACCTCAAGGGGTTCGGGGTGCGCCGCGCCGGGAGCCCCGGCGCCGTCGGCCCGGACACGGTCTTCCAGCTCGCCTCCGTCTCCAAGCCGCTGGCCACCACCGTGGTCGCGCGGGCGGTCGGGCAGCGGGCCGGCGGATCGCGCGCCGTGGGCTGGGACGACCCGGTCGTCCGGCACGACCCCGGGTTCGCGCTCAAGGACCCCTGGGTGACCCGGCACGTGACGCTGGCCGACCTGTTCTCCCACCGCAGCGGCCTGCCCGACCACGCGGGCGACCTGCTGGAGGACCTGGGGTACGGCCGTCGCCACATCCTGGAACGCCTGCGCGACGAGCCCCTCGGCCCGTTCCGCGCCCGGTACGCCTACACCAACTTCGGCTTCACCGAGGCGGCGCTCGCCGTGGCCCGGGCCCGCGGCCTGTCGTGGGAGGAGCTGTCGCGGACGCTGCTGTACGAGCCGCTGGGCATGCGCTCCACCAGCTCCTCCTTCGCCGCGTACGCGCGGGCGCCCGACCGCGCCGCCCTCCACGTGCGGGTGGACGGGCACTGGGAGGCCCGCCACGTCCGCGACCCGCAGGCCCAGTCGCCGGCGGGCGGCGCCGGCTCCACGGCCCGCGACCTCGGCGCCTGGCTGCGCCTCCAGCTCGCCGGCGGCGTGTACGCGGGCAGGCGGCTCATCGAGCGCTCCGCGCTCGACCGGACGTACCTGCCGCACATCCTGTCCGCCCCGCCCACGGCCCCGTACGGCCGGCCCGGCTTCTACGGCCTCGGCTGGAACGTGACCTACGACGACCTCGGGCGGCTCCAGCTCGGCCACTCCGGCGCGTTCCGGCTGGGCGCGGCCACGAACGTGACGATGCTGCCGTCGGAGGGGCTCGGCATCGTGGTGCTCACCAACGGCGAGCCCGTCGGCGCCGCCGAGGCCGTGGCGCTGACGTTCCTCGACGTCGCCCGGCACGGCCGCCCCACCGTGGACTGGCTGCGGCTGGCCGGCGCGGCGTTCGCCGCCATGGAGCGCGACGAGCGGCCGGCGACCGACTACGGCCGGCCGCCCGCGCACGCCGCGCCCGCCCGGCCGGCGCGCGCCTACACGGGCGGGTACGCCAACGGCCATTACGGCCCGCTCACCGTCGCGCAGGAAGGCGGCGGGCTCGTCATGCGGCTCGGGCCGAAGCCCCTCCGGCTGCCGCTGCGCCACTACGCCGGCGACACCTTCGCCTACCTCACGCCGGGCGAGAACTCCGTGGGCCTGGACGGCGTCCGCTTCATCATGGGAGCGGACGGCCGGGCCGCGAAGGTCACCGTGGCCGGCCTCGACCACACCGGGCTCGGCACGTTCACCCGCCGCCCCTCCTCCTGAGGACGACGCGGTGGCGCTCGCCGCGCGGCCACCACACCTCCGGCAGGCCGATCCGGGCGGCGCGCGGCGGGTCGAGCGGCCTGTCTACGATGGGCTCCGCCTCGGGGGACGTCCGCGAGGCCCGTACCGAGGAGGTCGCGTGCCCGAGACGTTGACGATCGCGGTCGCCCAGCCCCTGTCCGTGCCGCACGACGTCGCGGCCAACGCCGCCGCGCACGCCCGCGCCGTGCGGTCCGCCGCGGCGCGGGTCGTCGTCTTCCCCGAGCTGTCGCTGACCGGGTACGAGCTGGACGCGGAGACCGTCGCCCCGGGCGACGCGCGGCTGGATCCGCTCGTGGCCGCGTGCGCCGAGACGGGGGCCGTGGCGCTGGCCGGCGCGCCCGTGGACGGGGACGGCGCGCCGCACATCGCGACGCTGGCCGTCGACGGGAGCGGCGTCACCGTCGCCTACCGCAAGATGTACCTCGGCGCCGAGGAGGCCGTCCGGTTCGCGCCCGGCGGGCAGCCGCGCCTGCTCGACGTGGACGGCTGGCGGCTCGGCCTCGCCGTCTGCAAGGACACCGGTGTCCCCGAGCACGCCGCGGCGACGGCCGGCCTCGGGATCGACGCGTACGTGGCCGGCACGGTGAAGCACGCCCACGAGGCGGAGCTCCAGGCCGAGCGTGCCCGGCGCATCGCCGCCGGGCACGGGGTCTGGGTCGCGGTGGCGAGCTTCGCCGGGGCGACCGGGGGCGGGTTCGCCGAGACGGCGGGCCGCTCCGGGGTCTGGGCGCCCGGGGGCGAGCTGGTGGCCCAGGCCGGTCCGGAGAGCGGCGCGGTCCTGACGACGAAGCTCACCCGAAGCTCACGGTGAGGTCGTCCACGAAGCCTTCGACGAACGCCTCCCGAGAGGCGCTCCGCGAAGCCTTCGACGACGCCTCCCGAGAGGCCCTCCGCGACGCCTTCCGCGACGCCTTCCGCGAGGCCCTCCGCGAGGCCCTCCGCGAAGCCGTCCTGACCGGATGACCGTTGGGCCCTGGGCCCCGGGACCTCCGGCCCTGCCGGACCGCCGCCCCGTGGCGATGCGATGGAGGGGACGAAGGAGGGACCATCATGATCGTTGTGGGTGTCGACGGCTCGATGCCGGCCCGGGCCGCGGTGGAGTGGGCCGCCGGCGACGCTCTCCGCGCGCACGTGCCTCTGCGCATCGTGCACGCCGTGGACCGCTCGCCGTACCAGATCGACCGGTTCGGGCCCGCAGACCGGCCCGACACGCTGACCCGGGAGGGGCGCCGGGCCCTGGACGAGGCGCTGGCGCTGGCCCGCGAACGGCAGCCCGGCGTGGAGGTCACCACCGCCCTGGTCGAAGGCGCGCCGGCCGTCGTGCTGCGCGAGGAGGCGGCCCGCGCGGACGAGCTCGTCGTCGGCAGCCGCGGCCTCGGCGGCCTGACCGGGGCGCTGCTCGGCTCCGTCAGCGCGCACCTCGCCGGCAAGGTCGCGTGTCCGGTCGTGGCCGTGCGCGCCGAGCGGCGTCCCGTGCGCGGCGAGGTCGCGGTGGGCGTGGACGGGTCGCCCGAGTGCGAGGCCGCCCTGGAGTACGCGTTCGCGCAGGCCCGGCTCCGGGGCGCCACCCTGCGGGTGGTCCACGCCTGGCAGCTTCCGGTCCACGTGTTCGCGCCGGAGATCTCGTACGAGATGGACCAGGTCCGCGCCGCCCAGCACGAGGCGGTCGTCGGGCGGCTGGCGGCGTTCGAGCGGCGCCACCCCGAGGTCAGGGTCGTCGAGGAGACCCCGTGCGGCCAGCCGGTGGACGCGCTGACCGCCGCGTCGGCCGGCGCCGACCTGCTGGTCGTCGGCTCGCACGGGCGGGGCGCGCTCGGCGCGGCGCTGCTCGGCTCCGTCAGCCGGGGCGTCCTGCACCACGCGCGCTGCGCCGTCGCCGTCGTCCGCCCCGCCTGACGGCGACGGGCGCCCCGTGCCGAGAGGCGGCACGGGCGGTCCACCCGCTCGCGCGCCGCGTCCGGGCCGAACACCCGCACCGACCCCGGCGGGCACGGCAGCAGCGTGACGATCAGCCGGATCGTGGTGGTCCTGCCCGCGCCGCGCACCCCCCTCCTTCCCGCCGGACGGGGTCAGCGGTCGGTGGACAGGCGGTAGCCGGCGCCGCGCACGGTCTGGATCGTGTCGCGGCCGAACGGGCGGTCCACCTTCTCCCGCAGGTAGCGCACGTACACGTCGACGACGTTCGAGCCGCCGTCGTAGGCGAAGTCCCAGACGTGCTCGATGAGGTACGACCGGCTGAGGATCTCGTCGGGGCGGCGCATCAGCTCGTGCAGCAGCGCGAACTCCTTGGCCGACAGGTGGATCTCCGTCCCGCCTCGCCGGACCGTCCTCGTGCCCGGGTCGAGCGTGAGGTCGCCCGCCCGCAGCACGGCGGGGCGGCGCACCTGGTCGCGGCGGGTCAGGGCGCGCAGCCGCGCGTACAGCTCGGCCAGCGCGAACGGCTTCGTCAGGTAGTCGTCGGCGCCCGCGTCGAGGCCGCGCACCCGGTCGTTGACCGTGTCGCGGGCGGTCAGCATGATGACCGGCGCCCACCGGCCCCGCTCCCGCATCCGCCGGCACACCTCGTACCCGTCGGGCGGGGGGATCATCGCGTCGAGCACCACGGCGTCGTAGTCGTGCTCCATGACGCTCCACAGGGCGTCCTCGCCGCTCGTGACCACGTCCACGGCGTAGCTCTCCCGCCGCAGGCCGCGTGCCAGCACGTCGGCCATGGCGGCGTCGTCCTCGACGACGAGCACCCTCATGCGGGCCAGCCTAGAACGCACCCTCCGCCGGGTCCCGCTCGGCGGCGCGGTGGTCACCATCCGCCTCCCCGTTCACCGCTGACCTGGCGCTCGCTCTCATCGCCCTCTCATCGTCGGGATCCGATGATGAGAGCCCCCGACACCTTGGAGCCGATCACGACCCTCGGAAAGGACCAAGGACACGATGGAGACCCTCAGCCTCCGGCGCCGGCGCCTGCCCGGCGTGATCCTCGTCGCGGTGGGCGGCGAGCTCGACGTCCTGACCGCCGGCCGGTTCGGCGCCTTCGCCGGCCGCGCCCGGCGCCCCGGTCAGCACCTGGTCCTCGACCTGACCGCGACCACGTTCCTGTCCTGCCACGGGCTGCGGGCCCTGCTGGAGGTGGGGGACGACGTCCGGCACGACGGCGGGGTCACCCGCCTGGCGGCGTTGCTCCCCGGCCCGCTGAGGCTCGTCCGGCTCCTGCACGCCGACGCGCTGGTGCCCGTGCACGCGACAGTCGAGGACGCCCTGTCGGCGGCCGCCGCCCGGCCGCCCGCCCCTGGCCATGAGCCTATTGCACAGTAAACTTTCCTAACAGATACTCCAGGGAGTCGACCCCCACCCCCAGGAGCGCCCATGGTCCGCCGCGGCCTGACCCTCGCCACCGCCGCCCTCGCCGCCGCCTTCACCGCCGCCCTCGTCACCGCCACGCCCGCCCAGGCGGCCGTCGTGGACGTCACGTTCGGCCCCACGTCCATCGGCGACTACTGCCACGCGCGCGTCAGCTCCTCCTCCTGGATCGGCTTCTACGAGCCAGGAGGGCTGCGCTGCTACGCCGGCGGCATGGGCGGAGCCCTCCAGTACGCGGGCTCCGGCGACCCGTACCTCGCCTGCAAGCACCTGACGACCGACGTCGTCATGAGCGCGTCACGCGGCACGTCCGACGCCCTGGTCTGCCGCGTCGTGCGCTGACGGCGGGCCTGTCCCGGCGCGGGCCGGCCGCCGGGGGCCGGTCGCGGAGGAGGTCAGGCGCCCGCCTTCAGCGCGGACGTGCCGGCCCGCGTCTCCGCCACGAGGAAGTCCACGACGTCCTCCATCCGCCCCCGCCGGTCGAGGACCCGGCGCTGGCGCTCGGCCGAGCTGCCGCGCGCCAGCGCCTCGCGGGCCAGGCCCGACACGAGGTCCCAGTCGCCCGCCTCCTCCAGGTACGGCCGCAGGCCGTCCACCAGCCGCAGCACCACCTCGCCGGCCGGCGCCGGGGTGCCCTCCTGGGGGTCCACCAGCTCGCCCTCCAGGCCGGAGCGGGCCGCCTGCCACGCCGCCGCCCGCACCGGCTCCAGCTGCACCTCACGCTCGGGGTCCCGCCGGACCTTCTCCAGCTCGCGCGCCACCAGCGCCCGGAACAGCCCCGCGATCAGCACGATGTCGTCCACGCGCGGGCACGCGTCGCAGACCCGCAGCTCGACCGTGGGCACGTGCGCCGACGGCCGGACGTCGAAGTAGATCATCCCCGGGTCGCTGATCACCCCGGACCGCACCAGGTCGTCCACCATGCGTTCGTACTCGGCGGCGGAGCCGTAGCGGCCCATCGGCCCGGAGGTGGGCCAGCGCTGCCACACCATCGTGCGGTAGCTCGCGTAGCCCGTGTCGGCGCCCAGCCAGTACGGCGAGCTGCAGCTCAGCGCGAGCAGCGGCGGCAGCCACGGCGTCACCAGATGCGAGACCAGCACGGCCAGGTCGCGATCGGCCACCTCGGCGTGCACCTGCGTGCCGCAGATGAGCTGCTCGCGGGTGAGGAGCTGGTAGTCGTCGAGCATCTGCTCGTAGCGGGGGTCGGGGGAGACCTTCATGGTGTCCGCGTCGCCCAGCGGCACGCTGCCGGCCGCGACGATGCCCACGCCGAGCCCGTCGGCGACGTCCGTGAGGGTGCCGCGCAGCGCCACGAGGTCGCGCGCCAGATCCTCCAGGCTCGTGAACGGCTTGCTGTTGGCCTCCACAGCCGACCGCTGCAGTTCCTGGGTGAACCGCTCCTTCGACAGCCTCTCCAGCAGGGCGCCCGATCGGGAGACCAGGTGCCGGGTGCCGGAGTCGACGATGTGGAACTCCTCCTCGACTCCGACGGCGATCGCAGGCGTAGAACTCGTCACTGGGGCCACTCCCGGGGAAGGTCGGCGTGTCGTGTGCGCCGATCACCTCCCCGAAATGGCGGCCTTCGCACCTCCTTCCGGCGCGCTCCGGCGACATCCGCCGGTCAGGCGGGCGTGAGGGGACCGCGGCCCGGGGCGCGCTCCACCAGGTGGTCGTCCAGCCCGGCGGCGGCGAGCAGCCGCTCGGCCGAGGGCGACAGGTGGGCCAGGCTGAGGGTCCCGCCCCTGCGTTGCAACGATCGTTTGACCGCCAGCAGCACGCGCAGCCCGGAGCAGTCGATGAACGACACCTGGCTGAGATCGACCTCGAGCGCGGACACGGACGGGCCCTCGATCATGGTGTCGAGGCTGGCCTTCAGGAGTTCGGCGGTGGCGAGATCGATCTCCCCCCGCAGGTGCGCGACGGCGCGCCTCGGC
Source organism: Nonomuraea rhodomycinica (assembly GCF_013363995.1). Lineage (GTDB taxonomy): Bacteria > Actinomycetota > Actinomycetes > Streptosporangiales > Streptosporangiaceae > Nonomuraea > Nonomuraea rhodomycinica. The sequence goes on from NZ_JABWGO010000003.1 coordinate 315,226, forward strand.
TGGGTCTCCAGGGTGACGTTCAGCGACTGCATCGCATCCTCCAGACAGATCGGCGGACGCAGACTCCACAAAAGCCGCGTTGCATCGCAACGCCACCATATTGACCTCCCAGGAGTCACCCTCGCTTGCGTAAAATCCTGGCCTCCGTTGGCGACACTCCGCATGAAAGCCCTGCTGAGCCGGCGATCCGGCCCCGGGCCCGGCGGCGCGGGCCGGGATTCGCGACGTTTGCGGCGAGATGCACAGGAGGTTAGGGTGCCGGATGTGACTGCCGGGTCGGCCATGGGCCACGAGCGAGTCGGGCGCCCGGCCAGGGCGTGACCGGCGGGCGGGCCAGAGCCCCGCCCCTTCTTCTCCGCACCGCGTGATCCGCCGGTACGCACCGCCGGACGCGGGCCCGTGGCCTTTCCTTCCGCACGCCCCCGGGCGGCCTCTGTCATGCCGCCGCACGGCTTCGCGGGAGCACGATTCCGGAGAAGAGAGCAGAGCATGCCACACGATTTCAACCAGCAGGTCATCGAGGAGTTCCGGGCGAACGGCGGCCGGGTCGGAGGCCCGTTCGAGGGAGGGCGGCTGCTGCTCCTGACCACCACCGGAGCCCGGACCGGCGCCGCGCACACGACGCCGCTCGCCTACCTGCCCGACGGCGAGCGGGTCCTGGTCATCGCCTCGGCCGGCGGCTCGCCGCGCCACCCGCACTGGTACCGCAACCTGGTGGCCGACCCGCGGGTCACGGTGGAGAACGGCGTCTTCACTCTCCAGGCGAAGGCCGTCGTCCTGGAGGGCGCCGAACGCGACGCGGCGTTCGCGCGGGCCGTCGAGACCGACCCCGGCTGGGCCGACTACGCGTCCAGGTCGGGCCGCACCCTGCCGGTCGTGGCCCTGGAGCCGGTGCCGGGCGTCATGCCCACACCCGCCGCCTCGTCGTTCGGCCAGGCGCTCAAGGCGGTCCACGACGCGTTCCGGCGCGAGCTGGGGCTGATCCGCCAGGAGATCGCCGCCGCCGGGCCGGGGCTCGGGACGCAGCTGCGGGTGAACTGCCTGAGCGTCTGCGGCAACCTGCACCACCATCACGTGATGGAGGACTCGGGGATGTTCCCGTCGCTGGCCGGGCGGCGTCCCGAGCTGGCGCCGGTGATCGAGCGGCTCGGCGAGGAGCACCGGCGGATCGCCGAGCTCGTCGCCCGGCTGCGGGAGGTCGTCTCGGCCGAGGGGGCCGAGCCCGCCGCGGTGCTGGCCGAGGTGGACCGGCTGGCCGGGGAGCTGGAGGAGCACCTGACGTACGAGGAGGAGCAGCTCATCCCCGTCCTGGACGGCGCCGCCACCGCCTGACCACCGCGCCGGCCGCGGCCCGGGGCGCCGGTGGTCAGGGCCGCCAGATCCGCTCGTAGGCGGCGCGGTAGCCGGGCGGGTCCCACGACGAGGCGCCGTCCACGTTGTCCGTCGTCGTCAGGTGGACCGGCGCCACGTAGCCGCTCGGCGGGGCGCCGGCGAACGCCCGGTTCAGCTCGTCCACGAGCTGGTAGCCCTGCGCGTTCAGCGGCTCGGGGACCGTCGCCGCCTGGAACTGGCGGGTGCGGACGCGTTCGAACGCCGACGGGTCGCCGTCGCCCGCGCCGATCGCGTACGGCGCCCCGCCGCCCGCCAGCCCGGCGGCCCGCAGCGCGGGAGCGGCGTCGGCGAAGTACAGGTCGTTGATGGCGGCCGAGTACGTCCACCGCTCGCCGAAGCGCGACAGCAGCGAGGAGGCCTCCTGCGGGGTGCGGGTCCCCGCGTCGGGCAGCGGGATGTTCTCGTACGAGAGCAGCGTGACGCCGGAGCAGCCGAGCAGCGTGCGCTGGATGAGCCGGGCCTTGCGCTCGGCGAACGGGATCGAGGAGTCGGTGAACAGCACGACCCCCGCGTCGCCGCCCGACCGCGCGATGATCCAGTACCCGGCGATCCGGGCGACGTCCTCCACCCGGGTGGTGACGTTGGAGAACAGCCGCGGGTCCGCGCTCGGCCCCGGCGCCCGGGTGGCGTGCCAGCCGACCAGCGTGATGCCCGCCCGGTCCGCCTCGCGCACCTGCTGGGCCACCGAGCCGGGGTCGAACCCGCCGACCACGATCCCGGACGGGCGCAGCGCGACGGCCTGGCCCAGGGCCGCGCGCACGCCCGCCGGAGTGCCCTGGCCGTCGATCACCCGGACGTCCCAGCCGATCCGGCGGGCCGCCGCGGTGACGGCGGAGGCGACGCCGGCGACGCCGGGGTTGGTCATGGTGGCGGCGACGTAGACGATGCTCCGGCCGGGCACGGCCCGGGGGCCGGTCCTGGGGCCGTCCCACGGGGTGACGCGCTGAGCCTGGCCGACGGCCCGCCGGGCCTGCGCCAGCACGGCGGGGCAGGGCCGCGACGGCCCGCCGGGCGCGGCGTCCGGCGCGGAACCGGGCGCGCAGCCGCAGGTCAGCGCGGCGGCGAGCGCCAGTGCCGCCGCGGCGCGGGAGAGTCCGACGAGGCTCATGGCTCTTCCCGGGACTCCCGGTCGGGGCGCTCGCTCGCCGCCGCCCTTCGCGCCGGCCCCGGTGACCGATCCGGCGAGGGATCCGGGGGATGACCTGAGGGCGGACTCGCGGATGAGAGGGAAGGCGCGGCCGGGGGAGAGGGCGCGGGACCGGCCGTCGGGGGACGGGCGCGCAGCCGGCGCCGCGCCGACCAGCCGACCAGGCCGACGGCCGCGAGCAGCGTCAGCCCGTTGAACAGCGGCGTCACCCAGAAGGCCGCGCCGAGCTGGCCGAGCCCCGACAGGCCGACCGCGAGGACGCCCACCGCGACCACCGTGCCCAGCGGGTTCGGCCGGCCAGGCTTGATCACGGACGAGCCGAGCAGGGCGGCGGTGAACGCGGGCAGCAGGTAGTCCAGGCCGACACTCGGGTTGCCGATCTGGTTCTGGGCGGCGAGCAGCACCCCCGCGAAGCCCGTGACCAGCCCGGAGACCGCGAACGCGGCGCACACGTAGCGGCGGGTGGGGATGCCGACCAGCTCGGCGGCGCGCGGGTTGGAGCCGATGACGTACAGGTAGCGGCCGAGGGGCAGCCGTTCGAGCGCCACCCACAGCAGCGCCGTCAGCGCCGCGACGTACAGCGCGGTCACGGGCAGGCCCAGCACCGTCGCGTCGGTCAGGTTCGTGAAGGCGGCGGGCAGGCCCTCGGGCCCCGGCACGATCCGGGCGCCCCCGGTCACCCACCCCGTGACCGCGTACAGCACGCTGCCGGTGCCGAGGGTGGCGATGAACGAGTCGATGCGGGCGAACTCCACGAGCAGCCCGTTGACCACCCCCGCCAGCGCTCCGCCCACCAGGACGCCCAGGCAGGCCGGCGGCCACGGCACGCCCTCGGTCACGATCAGCTCCAGCGTCACGACGTGCCACAGGCCGAGCCCGTACCCGATGGACAGGTCGAACTTGCCCGTGACGATCGGGACCATCGCCCCCAGCGCCAGGATCGCGACGACCGCGTTCGTGGACAGGACCAGCCGCAGGTTGGCGGCCGTCGGGAAGGTCGCGGGCAGCGCCAGCGAGAAGACCGCGACCAGCAGGACCGCCAGCGCCAGCAGCCCGTAGGCGCCGACGAGGCGGCCCGGCGCGGAGCGGCGCGGGCGGGCGCGGCCTCCGGCGGCCATCAGCGGCCCGCCCCCGTGACGGCGCGGGTGACCCCGGTGACCGTCAGGGCGTCCCCGGTCAGCTCGGCGATCACGGAGCCGTCCGCGAGGACGAGCGCGCGGTCGCAGACGTGCGCGATCTCCTCGGCGTCGGCCGAGACCAGCAGGACCGCCAGGCCGTCGCGGAGGGCGGCGTCGAGCAGGCGGTGGATCTCCGGGCGGGCGGCGACGTCCACCCCCGCCGTCGGCTCCTCCAGGACCAGCACCCGCCGCCCCGTCCACAGCCAGCGCCCGACCAGCGCCTTCTGCTGGTTGCCGCCCGACAGGGCCGTGAACGGCAGCTCGGTGCCGGTGGGACGCACCCCGAGGCACGCCAGCAGCGCGGTGGCCCGCTCCCGCTCCCGGCGCGGCCCGAGCCAGGTCAGCGGCGAGCCGCCGCGCAGCCGGGGGTTGGCCAGCACGTTCTCCCGGACGCTGAGGCCGGGCGCGGCGCCCTCCTCCATCCGGTCGCCCGCGACCATCCCGACCCCCGCCGCGACCGCCTCCGGCGCCGAGCGCGGCCGGAAGGGCCGCCCGCCGAGCAGCACCCGGCCGCCCACCACGGGCCGCGCGCCGGCGAGCGCCCGCCCCACGTCCACGTGTCCGGCGCCGGCCTGCCCCGTCAGGCCGATCGCCTCACCGGCCCGCAACTCGAAGCTCACAGGGCCGGCCAGCTCGGTGCGCAGGGCGCGGACGCTCAGCACGACCTCGCCCGCCTCACGCCTGGCGCGCAGGTGGACGGCCGGCTCACCGCCCACCATCGCCCGCACCAGATCGTCGGGCCCGCCTCCGTCGGCGCCGTCACTGCGGTCATGGCCACCGCCGCCGGCGGGGCCCCGCCGTGCCGGCCGGCCGCCGTCGTCGAGCGGCCCCTGCCGGACGACGCGCCCGTCACGCAGCACGGCGACACTGTCGGCCAGTTCGCGCACCTCGCCCAGCCGGTGGCTCACGTACACGATGCCGCGCCCGCGTCCGCGCAGCTCCCGCAGCACCGCGAACAGCCGCTCCCGGTCGGCCGCGGCCAGGCTCGCGGTCGGCTCGTCCAGCACGATCACCTCGGTGTCGCGGGCCAGCGCGCGGGCCACCGCGACCAGCGACCGCTCCGCACGGGTGAGGTCGCCGGCCCGCTCGCCGGGGTCGATCCGGGCGCCGACCGCGTCGAGCGCCTCCCCGCAGCGCCGGCGCGCCGCCCGCCGCGAGATCAGGCCGCCGCGCAGCGGGTAGCCGGCGCCGAGCGCGACGTTCTCCGCCACGCTCATCCACTCCACCAGCGCCGGGTCCTGGTGGACGAACGACATCCGCTCGGCCGCCTCCCGCCCGCCGAGCGGGTGCCCCGCCACCGTCACCTCCCCGGCGTCGGCGCGGTGGACGCCCGCCAGGATCTTGATCAGGGTGGACTTGCCCGCGCCGTTGCACCCCACCAGCGCCAGGACGCTGCCGCGGGCCAGGTCGAGGTCGACGCCGTCGAGGGCCGGGGTGCCGCCGAACCGCTTGCGCACCCCGCGGACACGGACCAGCGGCTCCGGCCCGGCCCTGCCGGGACCCCTGCCCAGATCGTGGCCGGCGTGGTCGTGGCTGGCGTGGTCGTGCACAGGCCCCTCCGCGGGGCTCGATCGCCCGGCGGGCGGGCGCGATGCCGCGGCCGCGCGGCGCAGGTCTTGCCGTGGGCGACGCGTGCAGCGGCCCGTCCGATGCTCCGTTCATCGTACAGAACCGAAGGTCAAAGGCGTGTCAGCCGGCTTGACGCGGGTTCCAGGCGCGGATGACCTGCGCGCGTGAGGTGAAGCCGAGCTTGCGCAGGATGTTCTCCACGTGGTTCTCGGCGGTGCGCTGGGCGATCACCAGCTCCTCGGCGATCTGCCGGTTGCTCAGCCCGCGCGCCACCAGCTCGGCGATCTGGCGCTCCCGGCGGGTGAGCAGCGCGGCGACCCCCGGCTCCTGCTCGGCGTCGCCCGCGTCGGGCGCCGGGCTCTCCTCCAGCGCGTACGCCGCGGCGGCGTCCAGCGTGAGCTCCGAGCCGCGCAGGAAGCCCGCGGCGAACCGGTCGTCGCCCAGGTCGCGCCGCAGCCCCTCCTCGCACCGGTCGTGGAAACGGGCCAGGTGGCCGAGGCCCGACAGCGACGTCCCGATCGACCGCCACACCATGTGGGCCGCGCCGAGCAGCTCGGCGGCGCGGGCCCGCCTGCCCTGGCCGGCCAGGATCCAGGCCAGCCCCTCCAGGCACTGGGCGAGCCCGAGGTGGTCGTGGCAGCGCACCTTCACCCGGATCGCGTCGCGCATCATGGCGACGGCCGCCTCCGCGTCGCCGCGCCGCCACCGGTCCAGGGCCACGATCCACAGCCCGTACGACACCGACCACTCGGCGCGCTCGCCCCTGGCGGTCTCCAGAACCTCCTCGCACAGATCCGGCGCGCGCGGGTCGTCCATGAAGACGGCGGCCATCGCGAGCTGGAACAGCGTGACCCAGGCGTGCCCCCGGCAGCCCAGCGCCCGCCGCCGCGCCAGCGCCTCCTCCAGCAGGGCGAAGGCGCGGGGGAAGTCGCCCGCCAGCAGCGCCGCGAACCCGGAGATGTGCACCGCCCCCGCGAGCTGGGCCTCGTCGCCGAGCCGCTCCGACAGCGCCCGGCACTCCTCCAGCAGGGGCCGCGCGGCGGCCGCGTCGCCCCGCAGCAGCACGAGCCAGGCGTCCACCCAGAGCGCCTTGGCCCGCGCCGAGCCCCGCGCCGGGGAGACCGCCGGCGCCCGGCCCGTGCCCGGTGCGGTGCCGGTCGCCGGCTCTCCCTGAGGGCCCGGTGCGGCGCCGGTCGCCGGCGCTCCGTGAGGGCTCGATGCCGTGTCGGCCGCGAGCGCCCGTTCCAGCCAGTGGTGCCCCTCGCTCGGCGACGTCCACGACAGCCGGTGGCTCCACATCGCGGCGCCGATCTCCAGCGCGGCCCACGCCTGGCCCGGCTCGCTCAGGCAGAACTCCAGCGCGGCCCGCACGTTCGCCTGCTCGTTGCGCAGCCGGCCCAGCCACCGCATCTGGTTCGCGCCGAACCACTCGGCCTCGGCCCGCGCGGCCAGCTCACGGCACCAGTCGCGGTGGCGCACCCGCAGCGCCGCGCGCCCGCCCGCCTCGGCCAGCCGCTCCTCGCCGTACTGACGCAGCGTCTCCAGCATCTCGTACCGGACGCCCCACCCGTTCTCCCGGCGCAGCACGACCGACTTGTCGACCAGCGCGTTCAGGACGTCCGGCACGACGTCCCCGTGCAGCTCGGCCGAGCGGCACACCTCGACCGCCGCCTCCGGGTCCCACCCGCCGGAGAAGACCGACAGCCCCCGCCACAGGGCGCGCTCCTCGGGCGAGCACAGGTCGTAGCTCCAGTCGACCAGCGCGCGCAGCGTCCGCTGGCGCGGCATCGCCACCCGCGCGCCCTGCGTGAGCAGCCGGAACCGGTCGTCGATCCGGTCGAGGATCTGCTCGACCGACAGCGCCCGCATCCGCACCGCCGCCAGCTCGATGGCCAGCGGGATACCGTCGAGCCGCCGGCACAGCCGGGTCACCGCCACGCTGTTGGCCGCGTCGATCGTGAAGCCCGGCAGCACGGCCGCCACCCGGTCGGCGAACAGGCTGACCGCCTCCGAAACCACCTGCAGGGGCATGCCGGGGTCCGGGCCGGCCGTCCGGTCCGGCCCGGAGCGCGCCACCGCGCCGGGCTGGGCGGGCACCAGCCCGGCGGCCGCCGCCGGGCCCGCGCCGGGAAGGCCGTCCGGCCCGGCCCCGGGCTCGGCCGGCACCGCCAGCGGCGGGACCTCCAGCAGCCTCTCGCCCGGCACGTGCAGCGGCTGCCGGCTGGTCGCCACGATCCGCAGGCCGCGCCCGGCGGCGAGCAGCTCGGTCACCAGGGCGGCGCACGCCGGCACGAGGTGCTCGCAGTTGTCCAGGACCAGCAGCATCCGCCTGCCGCGCAGGTGCTCGCGCAGCCCCTCCAGGTCGTGCCGGTGGCACCCGACGGCCTGCGCCACCGTCCCCGTGAGCAGCTCACCGGCGGCCAGCGGGGCGAGGTCGGCCAGCCACACCCCGTGCGGCTGGCCGCGCGCCACCTCCGCCGCCAGCCGCAGCGCCAGCCTCGTCTTGCCGACCCCGCCGACCCCGGTCAGGGTCAGCAGCCGGCCGGTGGACAGCAGCCGTCTCGCCTCGGCCAGCTCCTGGCGGCGTCCCACGAAGCTGGTCAGCTCGGCGGGCAGGTTCCCCTCGGCTCGGCGCGTCGTCGCCCCCGCCGTCATCCCGGCCGCCCCGTGCCCTCCCGCGCCCGCGCGGGGCCCGCCCGGCCGGGGTCCGCGAGCAGCCGCGGATCGCGGCCCAGCCGGACGCCCTCGCGGAAGGCCGCCTCGTACGCCCGGACGCCGAGCGCCCGGCGGGCCCGCGCCGCGCACTGCTCGTGCCACGGCGCGAGGTACGACAGCCGGTTCGGTGAGGCGTCCACGACCTGCCAGAGGGCGTGCGCGGCTCCGAGCAGGCCCGCGGCCCGCTCGTGGTCGCCGCGGGCGCCGGCCGCCCACGCCAGCACCTCCACGCACTGCGTCAGGCACCACTTGTCGTCGATGTCGCAGGTGAAGCCGGCCGCCTCGCCCACCAGCGTCTCGGCCCGGCGCAGCTCCCCGAGGTTCCACAGCGCGATGCCGAGCACGAGCTGGGCGTACCCGCGGGTCACGGGCGCCCCGTGCGTGTCGCACAGCTCCAGCATCTCCTCGCCGTACGCCGCCGCCTGCTCCGGGTTCTGGCGCGCCCCGTAGGCCGCCGCGTAGTACAGGTTGAACGCCACCCCGTCGAGGTCGCCGGCGGAGCGGTGCCGGGCCAGCGACTCCTTCAGCAGGGCGAGGCCGCGCTCGGGCTCGCCGGTGGAGAACGCCGCCACGCCGGAGGTGCGCACCGCGTACGGCAGCACGTCGGCCAGCTCGTCCCGCCGGGACAGGGCCCGGCACTCCTCCAGCCGGGGCGCCGCCGCGGCGGGGTCGCCCTGGCGCAGCGCCAGCATGCTGTACACCCACAGCGCCGTCGCCCGGCCGCGGCTCGGCGCGGGCACCCGTTCCAGGCCGCGCTCCAGCCAGTAGCGGCCCTCGGTCGCCGCCCCGGACAGCAGCCAGAACGACCACAGCTCCGCGGCCATCTCCAGCCCCACGGCGGGCGGCCCCGTCCCGCCCAAGGACAGCTCGATCGCCGCGCGCAGGTTGGGCAGCTCGCGGCGCAGCAGCCGGTAGCGTTCGAGCTGGTCGGGGACCGTCTCGTGGATCCGGGTGCGCAGCACGAGGTCGTGGTGGTGGGTGAGGTAACGCTCGCGCAGCTCTCGTTCCTCGTCGCCGGTCAGCCGGTCGCGGCCGTACGCGCGGATGGTGCCGAGCATGCGGTACCTGACGCCGCCCTCGGCCCGATCGGGGACGAGGATCGACTTGTCCACCAGCCCCGCCGCCAGGTCCAGCACCTCGGCCGGGTCCACCGCGCCGCCCGAGCACACCGCCTCGGCCGTCTCCAGCCCGGCGCCTCCGGGGAACATCGCCAGCCGGGCCCAGAGCCGCTGCTCGCCCGGCGAGCACAGGCGGTAGCTCCACTCCATGGTCGCGCCCAGCGTCCGCTGCCGCGGCGGCAGCGGGGACGGCGGCGTCCCGGACGTCGGGGCCGCGTCGCGGAGGGGGTCGTCCAGCTCGCTCACCAGCCGCTCCAGCGACATCGCGCGCAGCCGGGCCGCCGCCAGCTCGATCGCCAGCGGCAGCCCGTCGAGGCGCCGCGCCAGCCACGCGACGTCCCCCGCGTTCTCCCGGGTCAGCTCGAACCCGGGCGAGGCGCCCGCCGCCCGGTCGGCGAACAGCCGTACCGCGTCGTGCCGGGCGATGACGTGCGGCGGCAGGCCCGGGTCGGGAACGGGCAGGGACTGCACGGTGAGCACCTGCTCGCCGTACACGCCGAGCCGCTGCCTGCTCGTGGCCAGGACGCGCAGCCTCGGCGCCTCGCGCAGCAGGCGGGACACGAACCGGGCGCACTCCTCCAGCAGGTGCTCGCAGTTGTCGAGCACGAGCAGCATCCGCCGTTCGGCCAGGTGGTCGACCAGCAGCGCCATCGGGTCGGACTCGCCGTCGCGCAGCCCCAGATCGTTGGCGACGCTGGCCGCCAGCAGCTCGCCGGCCTGCAGCGTGGCCAGCTCCACGACCTCGACGCCGTCACGGAACGCGCCGCGCACCGCGTCGGCCACCCGGACCGCCAGGCGGCTCTTGCCGACGCCGCCCGTGCCGGTCAGCGTGAGCAGCCGCGCGCGGGCCAGCGCCTTGCGGGCCGCGGCCACCTCGTGCCGGCGGCCGACGAACGTGGAATCGCGCACCATGGCCATGCCTGCTCCACCGGCCTGCTCTCCGTCAGCGCCTCCTCGCGCCCTCCACCTGCGGAAACTGCCCGACAGCCCCAGATTAGGCCCTCCGCGGACGCGAGCGCCCGCCGCCACCCCCTCCGCGCCGCCCGCGGCCCCCGGAAAGGCCAACGGCCGCCCCGCATCCGGCAAAACCGCGATTGCGTCCACGCTCCCGCCGGACGCGGCCGAGCTCGCCCTGGTCAGCCGCACCGACTACCACCTGTACGCGCTGCCGGGGGCGGGCAACCGGCTGCGCGTGGCCGCCGACTGGACGCTCGGCGCGCTGCTGGGCAGGAACACCGCCAGCCTCGGCCTGGTGCCGGACGCGGCGGCGGGACTCGTACGGGCCGAGCAGCTCGGCATCCACCCGCCCGCCGGCGCGCGCACGACCGCGCCCTGAACGCGGCCCCTCCCGGGAGGCTCAGCCGGGCAGCTCCGCCAGGTCCAGGTCCTTCAGGCGCTCCGGGTCGACGAGGATGTCGATGGCGGTGACCAGGCCATCGGTGATCGTGAAGCCGTGCACCGACACGGCGCGGCCGTCCACCACGTTGACGAGCCCCGCCGAGCCGTTGACCAGCACGTGCAGTCCCTCCTGGCCCGCCCGCCGGTGGAACAGCGCACCCCTGGCGACGTCGGCCGCGCCCCGTGTCTCGACGACGCCGCCGGCCGCGCCCGTGTCGGCGCGCGCCACGACGTCCGGGTGGAGCACCGCGACCAGCGCCTCGAAGTCGCCGTCGCGGGCCGCCGCCTGGAACGCCTCCACCACCCGCCGCTGGCGCGCCAGGTCCGGGTCGGGCCGCGGCGCGGTGCCCCGCACGCGGCGGCGCGCCCGGCTGGCGAGCTGCCGGGCCGCCGCCGGCGTGCGCTCCACCAGCGGGCCGATCTCCTCGAACGGCACCCCGAACATGTCGTGCAGCACGAACGCCAGCCGCTCGGCCGGAGCCAGGGACTGCAGCACGACCAGCAGCGCCAGCCCCACCGAGTCCGCCACCAGCGCCTCGTGCTCGGGGTCGCCGCCGCCGGCGACGCTCACCACCGGGTCCGGCAGGCGCGGCTCCAGCCCGTCCTCGCGCCGTGCCCGCCGTGAGCGCAGCATGTCGAGGCAGATCCGGCCGACGACCGTGGTGAGCCAGCCGGCCAGGTTGTCCACGCCGTCGGCGCCGGAACGGCTCAGCCGCAGCCACGCCTCCTGGACGGCGTCGTCGGCCTCGCTCAGGGAGCCGAGCATCCGGTAGGCCACCGCCTTCAGGTGCGTGCGGTGCTCCTCGAACCGGCCGGCCAGGAAATCGTGGTCGTTCATCCGTCACATCCTCCGTCATGTCCGCTCACCGGCATGACGGGCCGGGCGCCGCCGATGTGACAGATGTATCGATTCAGATGCATCTGTTCTGATGTATCGTGGGCGGCATGAACGCGGTGGACCTGTTCCTGCTGGGGCGGACGCTCATGAAGATCGGCGAGGAGGCCATGCCGACCGAGGGCATCGGCCCTCAGACGACGAGCGTGCGCACCGTCCTCATCGTCGTGAGCGACGTCCGGGGTCATCCGGAGACCTCGGTCAGCGAGATCGTCGCCCGCACCGGGTTGCCGCAGAGCGCCGTGTCGGCCGCCGTGGCCCGCCTGCGCGAGGCGGGCGCCGTGGTGACCGAGCCAGACGCCCGCGACCGGCGCAGGACCGTGATCAGGCACGCGCCGCAGATCTCCGAGCGGGTCGCCGCGGCCCGCTCGGCGCCCGTCGAGGACGCCCTGGCCGTCGCGCTGGGCGGCGCCGACGCCGGCGCGGTCGCCGAGGTCACCGCCCTGCTGGAGGCCCTCGCCGCCCGCCTCGGCCCCGACGCGCTCGCCCGCTTCAAGCCCTGACGCGCTCGCCCGCTTCAAGCCCTGACGCGCTCGCCCGCTTCAAGCCCTGACGCGCTCGCCCGCCTCAAGCCCTGACGCGGGCTCGGGCTTCTCCGGGGGTGCCGGTGACGTACCGGTGGAGCAGGGCGGCGCCCTCCAGCATGGCCATCGCCCGCCGTTCGAGCTCGGCCCGCCGCTCGGCGAGGGCGGCGCGCAGCGCGTCGGTGCTGCCCGTGCGGCGCAGCGCGTCGAGGATGACCCGGATCCGGGGCAGGGGATGGCGGGCCTCCCGCAGCATGCGCACCATCTGCGCGTCGCGCACGTCGTCCGGCCCGAACGTCCGGTAGCCCGTCACCCGGTCGCGTCCCGGCCGGATCAGCCCGCTCGCCTCCCACAGCCGCAGCGCCGACGTCCGCACTCCGAGGCGGGCCGCCACCTCGCCCACGCGCAGCCCCGGACGGGGCGTCGCGAAGGCGCCCGGGTCGCGGGCCGCCACCTCCTCCAGGGCCGCGCCGATCGCCTGGAGCGACAGCCGCTGCTCGTGCAGCGCGGCATGGCCCGCGTCCACGAGGGCCAGGGCCGGCGCCGTGTCGCCCCCGTTGACGGCCCGCAGGATCTCGCCGGCGCGCTCCCAGCCGTGGCCCGCCGCCAGCGCCCGGTAGGCCAGCAGTGCCTCCCGGTGGCGGGGGCCGAAGCGGCGGTAGCCCGCCTCGGTCCGCGTGGCCGGCGGCAGGACGCCCGCGTCGGCGTAGTTGCGGATCTGCTGCGTGGACAGCCCCACGAGACGCGCCAGGTCGACCGGCCGCAGCGTCTCGCCGGCACCGGCCGTGTTATGTAGCGTTTGAGGGTTGGCCACGCGTCTCTCCTGCAGCGAAGGGATGATCGCGCCAAAACTATCAACCGGCAGCTCAATGACACACTTGAAGCCATGCATTCCCCCCTCCTCAGCACGCAGGCCGGTGCCGTCCCCGTCACCGACGGTCAGGACGCGCCCGGCCGCCCCGCCGCCGACAGCCACGACGTCATCGAGGTGCGCGGCGCCAGGGAGAACAACCTGGCGGGTGTCTCGCTCGACATCCCCAAGCGGCGGCTGACCGTCTTCACCGGCGTCTCGGGCTCCGGCAAGTCCTCGCTCGTCTTCGACACCATCGCGGCGGAGTCGCGCCGGCTCATCAACGAGACCTACACCGCGTTCATCCAGAACTTCATGCCCTCCCAGGCCCGGCCGGACGTCGACGCGCTGCGCAACCTCAGCGCGGCGATCATCGTGGACCAGGAGCGGATGGGCGCCAACGTCCGCTCCACCGTCGGCACCGCCACCGACTGCCACACCATGCTGCGCATCATGTTCAGCCGCCTCGGCGTCCCGCACGCCGGGCCGCCCTTCGCGTTCAGCTTCAACCGGGCCGAGGGCATGTGCCCCGCCTGCGAGGGCCTCGGCAAGGCGTCCGAGATCGACGTGGACGAGCTGGTGGACCGCGACCTGTCCCTGAACGACGGGGCGATCAAGGTGCCGGGCTTCGCCAAGGACACGTGGTACTGGCAGCTCATGGCGAACTCCGGCCTGTTCGACCCCGGCGCCAGGCTGCGTGACTACACCCCGGAGCAGTGGGAGGACTTCCTCCACAAGCCCGCCACCAAGATCAAGATGGGCTCCAACACCTTCACCTACGAGGGGCTCGTCACCAAGGTCCGGCGGCTCTACCTGGCCAAGGACCGCGAGTCGATGCAGCCGGGAGCGCGCGCCTTCGCCGACCGCGCGGTCAAGCTCGCCCCCTGCGGGGCCTGCGGCGGCACCCGGCTCAACGAGACGGCCCGCGCCAGCCTCATCGCCGGCCGCAGCATCGCCGACTGCTCGGCCATGCAGATCGACGAGCTCGCCGCGTTCGTCCGCGGGATCGAGGACCCCTCGGTCAAGCCGCTCATCGACACCCTGCTGGAGACGCTCGACTCGCTCGTCGAGATCGGCCTCGGCTACCTCAGCCTCGACCGGGAGTCCTCCACCCTGTCCGGCGGCGAGTCCCAGCGCGTCAAGATGGTGCGGCACCTCACCTCCAGCCTCAGCGACGTCACCTACGTCTTCGACGAGCCGACCGCCGGGCTGCACCCGCACGACATCCAGCGCATGAACGGCCTGCTGCTGCGGCTGCGCGACAAGGGCAACACGGTGCTCGTCGTCGAGCACAAGCCGGAGACCATCGCCATTGCCGACCACGTCGTGGACCTCGGCCCCGGCGCCGGCACCCAGGGCGGTCACCTCTGCTACACCGGCGACCTGGCCGGGCTGCGCGCCTCCGGCACCCTCACCGGCCGCTACCTCGACCACCGCGCCAAGCTGCGCGCGGACGTCCGCCGTCCCACCGGCCACCTGGCCGTGCGCGGCGCCACGCTGCACAACCTGCGCGACGTCGACGCCGACATCCCGCTCGGGGTGCTCACGGTCGTGACGGGCGTCGCCGGCTCGGGCAAGAGCTCGCTCATCCACGGGTACGTCGCGGGGCGCGAGGGCGTCGTGGTCGCCGACCAGTCGCCGATCCGCGGGTCGCGCCGCAGCAACCCCGCCACCTACACCGGCCTGCTGGACCCGATCCGGGCGGCCTTCGCCAAGGCCAACGGGGTGAAGGCGAGCCTGTTCAGCGCCAACTCCGAGGGCGCGTGCCCGGCCTGCAAGGGCATCGGGCTCGTCTACACCGACCTGGCGATGATGGCGGAGGTGGCGTCGGTGTGCGAGGAGTGCGAGGGGCGGCGCTTCACCCCGGAGGTGCTCACCTACCGGCTGCGGGGGCGGGACATCAGCGAGGTGCTGGCCATGCCGGTGGGGGAGGCGCGGGAGTTCTTCGGCTCCGGCCAGGCGCGGGCCGTCCTCGACCGGCTCGCCGCCGTCGGCCTCGGCTACCTCACGCTCGGGCAGCCGCTCACCACGCTGTCGGGGGGCGAGCGGCAGCGGCTCAAGCTGGCGGTGAACATGGCGCGCAACGGCACCACGTACGTCCTGGACGAGCCGACCACCGGCCTGCACCTCGCGGACGTGGACCAGCTGCTCGGGCTGCTGGACCGGCTGGTGGACGACGGCAACACGGTCATCGTCATCGAGCACCACCAGGCCGTCATGGCCCACGCCGACTGGATCATCGACCTGGGGCCGGGGGCGGGCCACGACGGCGGTCAGGTCGTCTTCTCCGGCACGCCGTCCGAGCTGGTCGCCACGGGCACCTCCCTGACGGCGCGGCACCTGCGGGAGTACGTGGCGTGAGCCCCCACCCGTAGCGGGGGCTCACCAGAGGGCGGCGGCGAGCAGCCCGGCGACGACCAGGGCGGCGGCGTGGTGCAGGGCGGGCGTGTCAGCGATCTGTCAGCGATCGCTCAAGCCTCTGTCGCCGCCCTCCGCCAGTCTGAGGGCGACCAGGCGACCAGGCGGCCCGCGAAGCAGTTCCGGGCCGCCCCGCGACGAGATCCCGGGGGATGCACCGTCTCCCGGGGCTCACGCCCCGACCTCGCAGGAGAGGAACCCCGCCCATGACCACGCCCCGCCTCGACGCCTCCGCGTACCGGACCGCGGAGCAGTTGCTCCGCCACCACCGCCGCCGCCTCGTCCGAGGGGGCGAGGTCACCCCTCACTGGATCGAGGACGGCGCCCGTT
Source organism: Nonomuraea rhodomycinica (assembly GCF_013363995.1). Classification (GTDB taxonomy): domain Bacteria; phylum Actinomycetota; class Actinomycetes; order Streptosporangiales; family Streptosporangiaceae; genus Nonomuraea; species Nonomuraea rhodomycinica. The sequence continues at coordinate 330,760 of NZ_JABWGO010000003.1, forward strand.
TCTGGTACGCGGCGGACACCTCCGACGCCAGGAGCTTCGTCCTCGTGGATCCGGCCGCCGCGACGCGTGAACCCGCGTTCGACCACGAGAAGGTGGCGGCGGCGCTCGCGGAGGCGTCCGGGCAGCCGGTGGACGCCCGCGCCCTGCCGTTCGGCGACGTCCATCTGATCATCGGCACGGCGGGCGGGGCGGTGGAGGCGGTCGAGTTCGCCGCGTTCGGCGCCCCTTGGCGGTGCGCGGCCGACGGCTCGGCGTGCGAGCGCGTCCCCGGCCCGCCCCCGACCGGCCCGCTGGAGGTGCGCTCGCCCGACGGGCGGCTCGCGGTGTTCCGCCGCGGCCACGACCTCTGGCTGCGCACTCTGGAGGACGGCGCCGAGCGTCCGCTGACCACCGGCGGCGACGCCGACCACGACTACGGCGCGAGCCCCGACTACTTCATGTACTCGCCGTTGCTCCAACGCCTGGGACTGCCGCACGCGCCCCCGGCCGCCACCTGGTCGCCCGACTCGTCCCGTGTGCTCACGCACCGCACCCTCCAGGAGGGCGTACGGCTGACGCACCTGGTCGACGCCCTGCCGGCGGACGGCGGCGAGCCGCGGCTGGTGACGCTGCGCCAGCCCTACCCCGGGGACGAGCGGCTGCCGATGGCCGAGCTGGTGGTGCTGGACGTGGCCACGGGCGCCGTCGTGACCGCGCGGGCGGAGCCGGAGGCGATGCCGACGATCTCCCCCGTCCTGCTGGGGTGGGCGTGGTGGGCGGAGGACGGCTCGGCCGTCCACTACCTGAGCCGTTCGCGCGACGCGCGCACCCTGCGGCTGCGCCGGCTCGACCCGGCCACCGGCGAGGTGACCACCCTGGTGGAGGAGACGGGGGAGACCCGGGTCGAGCCGTCGCAGCGGCTCGACCGGCCGCCCCTGGTGCGCGTCCTGTCCGGGCGCGCTGCCGGTGGCGCGTCCGGGCGCTCGGCCGGGCACTCGGCCGGGCGCTCGCCCGGGCGCTCGGCCGGGCAGGAGGTCCTGTGGTACTCGCAGCGTGACGGCTGGGGCCACCTGTACCTGTACGACGCCGGCACCGGCGAGCCGCGCCGCCAGGTGACGTCGGGGGAGTGGGCCGTACAGGAGATCCTGCACGTGGACGAGGACCGCCGGGTCGTCACCTTCACCGCCTCAGGGCTCGTGCCCGACGACCCGTACCGCCGCCAGGTGTGCCGGGCCGGGCTCGACGGCGGCGGCGTGGAGCGGATCACCCGCGACGACCTCGACCACGCGGCCGTCGTGCCGCCCCGCGGCGGGTACGTCCTCGACACCGCCTCCACCACCGGCACCCCGCCCGTGACGTGCGTCCTCGGGCCGGACGGGCAGGTGATCATGGAGTTGGGGCGCGCCGACGTCTCGGGTCTCCTCGCGACGGGCTGGAGCGCGCCCGAGCGCTTCCGCGTCAAGGCGGCCGACGGGCGGACCGACGTGTACGGGGTCCTCCACCGGCCGCACGGGTTCGACCCCGGCCGTCGCTACCCGGTGCTCGACCACGTGTACCCCTTCCCGGCCGTGACCAGGGTGAGCCCGTCGTTCGACCCCGGCTGGCACGGCTACGAGGCCGAGGCGGTGGCGGCGCTCGGGTTCGTCGTGGTGGCCCTGGACGGGCGGGGGACGCCGGGGCGCGACAAGGAGTTCCACGACGCGTCGTACCGGCGGCTGGGCGAGGCCGGGCTGGCCGACCACGTCGCCGCGCTCGAACAGCTCGGCGCCGCCCGGCCGTGGATGGACCTCGGGCGGGTGGGCGTGTTCGGCATCTCCGCGGGCGGTCAGGCCGCCGTCCGGGCGATGCTCGACCACCCGGACGTCTTCACGGTGGGGGTGGCCGAGGCGGGCATGCACGACCTCCGGTACGGGGACCCGGGCACGGCGGAGGCGTACAACGGGCCGTACGACGAGGAGACGTACGCCGCCGCGTCCAACGTGGACCGCGCCGACCGGCTCCGGGGACGGCTGCTGCTCGTCCACGGCGGCCGTGACACGCAGGTCTCGCCGCACCTGACGCTGCGGCTGGCCGAGCGGCTCATCGCCGCGGGCAAGGACTTCGACATGCTGATCGTGCCGGGGGCCGAGCACGTGTTCGCGGGGTACGAGCACTACGTCAACCGCCGCAAGTGGGACTTCCTGGTGCGGCACCTGCTGGGGATGGAGCCGCCGGAGGACCACCGCCTGACCCCGGTACCACCCGGCATGTGACCGGTCCCCGGCGGCTCACCCGCTGCCCCGGGCCCGCACCGGCGGCCCCGGACCGCCACTCCCTGCGCCGGCGTCCCGGGGCCGCCGTCCGCCGGACCTCGCCGCGTCAAGGGCTCAGAGTGGGCGCGACGAGCTCGTCCACCGTCGCGAGCGTCGCGTCGCGGCCGAGCCGCGCGGCCTGCGCGTACTCCTCGTCGCCGAGCAGCCCCCGAACGGCCGCCTCCACCCGCGCCGCGTCGGGCTGCGAGAGGTCCGGCGTGCCCCGCACGGCGCTGCTCGCCGCCAGCAGCCGCGCCGCCTCACGCGGCCGGCCGCGCCGCAGCGCGAGGTCCGCGATGCCCACGAGCAGCAGCGCGACCGCCGGCGCGCTCATGGAACGCGACGCCCAGCGCAGCGCGGCGGCACGATGGGCCCTGGCCGCCTCCAGATCTCCGGCCAGCGCGTCGAGGTATCCCAGCGTGTCGAGCACCATCGCCCGGAACCCCCAGTTGAGCGGCATGCCCCGGGCCAGCTCCTCGGCCCGGGCGAGGTGGGCCCGGGCCGTGCCGGGGTCACCGGCCCACCGGGCCAGCTCCGCCCGGGCGTAGGCGACCGCGACCCGGCCCGCGGGCAGCCCGATCCGCTCGGTGTCGCGCTCGGCCTCGTCCATGGCCGCCCCGCAGCCGTCCCGGTCGCCGCCCAGCCAGCGGTACTGCGCCAGCCTGAGCCGCATCTGCCACGCGGCCTCGCCCGGCACCACCTCGGTGACGACGGCGATGGCCTCCTCGTGGCGGCCGGCCGCCGCCGCCAGGTCGCCCCGCCAGGCGGCCAGCCCGCCCAGCGCGGTGAGCGCGGAGGAGATGCCCCACCGCTCCCCGATGGCCCGGAACCCGGTCAGGGCCTCCTCCAGGGCGGCCTCCGCCCGGGCGTGCCGGCGGCCGGTCTCGATCCAGGTGAGCGCCTGGTTCAGCCGTGCCATCGCCCGTACCCAGGGGTCCTCGTCGGCGAGCAGCGGAGCCACCACGTCGTCCCGGGACGCGGTGAGCCCGCCCGCTCCGCGCCGCGCGCCTGCCCCGCCCGGTCCGCGCCCCGGGCCTGCACCGCTCGGATCGCGTTCGCCGCCCGCGCCTGCCTCGTCCGGATGGGGTTCGCCGCCCGTGCCTGCCTCGTCCGGATGGCGTTCGCCGTCCGCGTCGCCGTGAGGGGTGGCGGGCATGCGGCTCAGCGGGCCGATGAGCCGGGCCAGCGGGTGAGGGCACCAGGTCCGCTCGGCGATGTCCTCCGCCGTGCGGATCCACTCCCGGGCCCGCCGCTCGTCGCCGTGCCCGTTCAACTCGAACAGCGCGGCGACCGCGCACGCCGCCGCCCGCACCCGGTCGTCCCCGGCCGCGCTCCCCGGCTCACCCGGCATGGCGAGCACGTCGGCCGCCAGCCGCGCGCCCTCCGCCTTGTGGCCGCCGAGCGCCCAGTCGAGGAACCAGCACCAGCCCATCGCCGCCACCAGCCGCACCGCGACCTGGGAGTCGCCCGCCGCGAGGGCGTCGCGCACGGCGGAGTCCACGTTCGCGCGCTCGCGGGCCAGCCGGCGCAGCCACACCGCCTGGCCGGCGCGGCGCAGCTCCGGGTCGGCGGTCTCGGCGAACGCGGCGAACCAGTCCGCGTGCGCGCGGCGCACCCGCTCCAGCTCGCCCGCCTCGCGCAGCCGCTCCAGGGCGTACTCCCGGATCGTCTCCAGCATCCCGAACCGGGGTCCCTCGTCGTCGGAGACGACCAGCAGCGACTTGTCGGCCAGCCCGAACAGCAACCCGAGCACGCGCCCACCCCCGCCTGGGGGTTGCTGAGGGGCGTCCGCGCAGACGTGCTCCGCCGCCTCCAGCGCCGCGCAGACGTGCTCAGCCGCCTCCAGCGCCGCGCAGACGTGCTCGGCCGCCTCCAGCGCCGCGCAGACGTGCTCGGCCGCCTCCGGCGCCGCGCCGCCGGAGAAGACCGCCAGCCGCCGCAGCAGCGTCCGCTCCTCCTCCGACAGCAGCTCCCAGCTCCAGTCCACGACGGCGCGCAGCGTACGGTGCCGGGGAAGCGCCACCCGGCTGCCCCCGGTGAGCAGCCCGAACCGGTCGCCCAGCCGCTCGGCCAGCCGTTCCGGGGACATCGCGCGCAGCCGGGCCGCCGCCAGCTCGATCGCCAGCGGCATGCCGTCCAGAGCGCGGCAGATGCGCACCACGGCCGCGGCCGTGCTCTCGTTCACCTCGAACCCCGGGTTCGCCGCCCGCGCCCGCTCGCTCAGCAGGCGCACCGCCGGGTACGCCATCGCCTCGGCGGCCCCCGCGCCCTCCGGCGGGAGGGGGAGGGGCTCGACCGGCCACAGGGCCTCGCCGGTGAGGCCCAGGGGCTCGCGGCTCGTGGCCAGGACGCGCAGGTCCGGACACTCGCCGAGCAGCCGGTCGGCGAGCGCGGCGACGGCGTCGGCGAGATGCTCGCAGTTGTCCAGGACCAGCAGCACGTCCCGGTCGCGGAGGGCCACCGTCAGCCGGTCGGCCGGATCGGCTTCGGGCGCCGGCCCGGCCCACGCCTGTTCCCCGATGCGCAGAGCCGCCAGCACCGCCCGCGCGACCTCGGCCTCGTCACGCACCGGCGCGAGCTCCACCAGCCACACGCCGCCGGGGCTCCGGCCGAGGAACGCGCGCGCCGCCTCTCCGGCCAGCCGCGTCTTGCCGGAGCCTCCCGGACCGATCAGCGTGGTCAGCCGGTGCACGCCGAGCAGCTCGCCGACCCGCTGCAGATCGTTCTCCCGCCCGACGAGGCCGGTCAGCGGTGCGCGTAGATTCGTGAGCTTCATCCGGGCCGCGGTGTCCGGGACCGGACCGCCGCCGCCCGCTCCTCCGGCGCCGCGGTTCCCATCCCCGCCGCCGACCTCGTTCCCGTCCCCCACGCCGTTCCGATTCCCGTCGTGGACCCCGTCCCCGGCTTGTGCGCCGTCCACGGTCGGTGAGCTGGCCGCGACCCGTGCGCCGGCCGCGCCCGCCTCTCCTCGGCGCGCGGAGGCACGGTCACCCCGGGGAACGGCAGCGTGGCCGAGGTCGTCGCCGCGCAGGATCGCGGTGTGCAGGCCGGACAGCTCGGGTGACGGGTCGGCGCCCAGGGCCTCGGCGAGGGCCAGCCGTACCCGCTCGTAGGCCGCGAGCGCCTCCGCCCGCCGCCCCGTCGCGCACAGGGCCCGCATCAACGCCGCCGCCGACCGTTCACGCAGCGGATGCTCGGCCACCAGCGCCGTCAGCTCGACGACCAGCGCGGTCCCGACACCCGCCCCGACGCCCGCCCCGACGCCCGCCCCGGACCCCGCCTCCGGCCAGGCCGGACGCGACTGGGCCGCGCCTGACCGGGCCGCATCGAGCCCGGCCGCATCCGACCACGCCGCACCGGACGCCAGCGCGCGCAGGTCGGCCTCCACCCGGTCCTCCAGCACCGACAGCCGCAGCTCCGACAGCCGGGCCACCGGCGCGGCGAAGAAGTCCGCGCCCGCCACGTCCGCCAGCGCCGGCCCCCGCCACAGGGCCAGGGCCTCGCGCAGGAGCCGCGCCCCGCCCGCCGGATCCGCGGCCATCACCGAACGCCCCGCCGAGGCCAGGCGCTCGAACCGCAGGACGTCCACGTCGTCCGGCCCGGCGTTCAGGCGGTACCCGGCGGGACGGGACTCGATCGGGACGGGGACCGGCGGCAGTGCCCGGCGCAGCCGCGACACCAGCGCCTGCGCCGCGTTGAGCGCTCCCGCGGGTGGACGGTCGCCCCACACCCCGTCCACCAGCCGGGTGACGGGCACCACCCGCCCGGCGTCGAGCGCCAGGACGGCCAGCGCGGCCCGCAGGCGCGCCCCGCCCAGCTCGACGAGGGCCCCGTCGTCCGACCTGACCTCCAGCGGCCCCAGCATCCCGATCCGCACGCCCCGATTCTGCCCGCCTCCGGGCCGTCTCCGCGCTCCGCCCGGGAGGCGCGCTCCGGCTCCGTGCCGTCCCCGCGCGCCGCCCCGGCCGCCGCCCGCACGCCCTCGGTGATCACCACCTGCTCCGCCGGGCCCTCGGCGACGGCGGCTGATCGAGCAGACTTCTTCGCGAATGCCGTACACGGGACCGATCCGGAGGGCGGAAGTCCATGTCCGATGTGTTCGCGAAATGCCGGCTGCCCGGGACCTACCAGTTCGTCAAGGATCTCGGCGTCTATCCCTATTACCGGGCGATCGAGGAGCGGCCGGGCGGGGCCGAGGTCCTGATCGACGGGCGAGTGCTCGTCCAGGCCGGCTCCAACGACTACTTGGGCCTGTCGGGCGACGACCGCGTGAAGGAGGCGGCGGTCGAGGCGACGCGCCGGCTGGGCACGGGCGGCGGCGGTTCGCGCCTCAGCAACGGCTCGCTCGCTCTGCACGAGGAGCTCGAAGCGCGGCTGGCGGCCTTCCTCGGGCGAGCGGCGGCCATGGTGACCAGCAGCGGCTATCTGGCCAACCTCGCCCTCGCGGCGCTCGTCGGGCCCGAGGACACGGTGATCGGCGACCGGCTGATCCACGCCTGCCTGATCGACGCCGTGCGCCTGGGCGGCGCGCGGTTACGCCGCTACCGGCACAACGACATGGACCATCTGGAGCGGCTGCTCGGCGCCTGCGATCCGGGGGCCGGGCGGCTGATCGTCACCGAGGGCATGTTCTCCACCTCCGGCGGCGTGTGCGACCTGCCGGGCATCGCCCGGCTCGCCCGCGCGCACGGCGCCCGTGTCGCCCTGGACAGCGCCCACGACGTCGGCGTGCTCGGCGCGAGCGGGCGGGGTGCGGCCGAGCACCACGGGCTGGAGGACGCGGTGGACGTGCAGACCGTCACCTTCTCCAAGGCTTTGGGCACCGTCGGGGGCGCGGTGGCCGGGCCCGAGGAGATCATCGCCTACCTGCGGCACTACGCGCGGTCCATGGTGTTCACGGCCGCGTTGCCCCCGGCGTGCGCCGCGGCCGCGCTCGCCGCGCTGGACGTCGTCGCCGCCGAGCCGGAGCGCCGCCACCGCCTGCGGGCGGCGGCGCGACGACTGAGCGGGGAACTGGCGGCGATGGGGTACGGGGTCGTCCCCTCCGACCGTCCGGTCATGGCGGTGCCGGTCGGCGACGACCTGCTGTGCTTCCGGCTGTGGCGTGAGCTGTTCGACGAAGGCGTCTTCGCCACCGCCATGGTCGCGCCGGGCGTCCCGCCCGGCCAGGCTCTCGTCCGGGTCAGCATCACCGCCGCCCACACCGAGGCCCATCTCGACCGGATCGCGTCGGCGTTCGCCGCCGCCCGCCGGATGCGGCTGATCCCGGAGACGTAGGGGAACGGGCGCGGGGGACGTTCAGGGGAGAGGCAGCGGGAGACCTTCAGCCGGCGGTGAGCAGCCCGAGCGGGCGCAGCAGCCGGTCGACCGCCGCGCGCCCGGCTTCGAGCGCGGCCCTGAGTGGTTCGCCGTCGCGGGTGAGGCGGCCGATGCGCGGGGTGCCGGGTCCGGGGCGTACGGACAGGACCGCCGGTTCCGCCGGGGCCTGGCCGTCGGCGGGCCGGCCGGACGCCGGCGGGCTCCACCGGTCGTACCGCGTGAGCACCGCGTCGTCGTGCAGGAGGCGGTGGGCGCGCGTGAGGTAACTCCGGTGCAGCGCCTCGGGGTACCCGCGCAGAACGGTCGCGGCGACGAGACGCGCTCCGTAGGAGGGTCGCGCGGCAGGACCGGCGGCCGCCGCCGTCGTGGAAGCCTGGGAAGGCGCGGGCGCGGGACGCGACCGCAGGACCAGCACGTGGGTGGCGCCCTGCGCCAGGGCCGTGCGGTACGGGATCGACTCGGCGAGCCCCGCGTCGTAGTAGCGCCGCCCGGCCAGCTCCACCGGCGGCCCGGCGAGGAACGGCAGCGCCGCACTGGCCCGCAGCGCCAGCCGCAGCTCGGCGGGGCCGGTCAGGTACGGGCGCAGATCGGTGGACCGCCCGGTGCCGACGTCGGTGGCCAGCGGGTGGTACTCGACGGGATGGGCCAGGACGGCGTCGAAGTCCATCCGGGCCACCTCCTGGTACAGGTGCTCGACCAGGTGGCGCACGTCGACCACGGGCCGGCCGCGCAGCAGGTTGGACGGGCGGATCATCGCCCGGGCGTAGCGGGGTTCGGCCCAGCCGGTGAGGTGTTCCGGAGTTCCGCTGAGCAGCCATGCCCCGGTGATGGCGCCCGCGGAGGCTCCGTAGACCGCGTCGAAGGCGTGGGTCACCCCGCTCTCGTGCAGGGCCAGGGCCATGCCGGCGGAGATCGTCCCGCGCATGCCGCCGCCCTCGACGGCCAGCGCCACCCGGTGGCCGTCCTGCCGCCGGCCGGGGCGGCTGCCACGGCGGACCCGGTCGGCGAGGACACGCAGCACCTCGTGCCCGCCGCTCATGGCGTCCTGACCTCTTCGGACAGATGGGCCCGGACCCGGTCCCAGAAGCCGGGATCGCGACGAAGGGCGGTCCAGGTGGTGGACCTGAGCCGTCCCCGCCCGCGGTAGCGCCGTACGACGGCGACGTGATCCGGCCAGGCGACGAACCGGCGCAGGGCCGTCTCGTCCCGCCAGATCGACACCGAGCCGCACCGGCCGCGCAGCGGCTCCGTCCACAGCCACATGCCGACCGCGCCGGGCAGTTCGGGCCAGGCCCGGCGCAGCGCGAGCCCGGCCCGGTAGACGCCGGGCAGGTCGCGCAGCCGGTCGGCCCGGAAGTCGGTCACGCTGACCAGCACCGTGCCGGTGGCGCCGACCGCCTCTCCGGGGGTCCAGCGGCTCCTCAGCACGGCGCCGTCCACGACGGGGAGCGGCCCAGCAGGCCGAGCAGCCGCTCGAAGTCCGGGGCGTCGCCGGGCACCGGAACCCGGGCGTCGAACGCGGCGCCCGGACCGCGGCTCTTCGGGGTGTCCGGCACCCGGGCGGCCACCGCCAGCCCGGCCGCGACCAGCTCGGGGTCGGGCCGGTAGGACACGCCGATGCTCGCGGCGACGTCCCACCCGTGCGTGAGGCAGTCGATCATGTGCATGCCCATGGCGGTCCGCCCGGAAAAGACGCCGAACTCGCGGACCTCCACCTGGCGGTCGTAGGCGTCGGGGGCGGCGAACGCCTTCGCGACCGCCGCCGCGGAGTCCTGGTAGGCGCCGAAGGGGTCGTCCCCGAGGTCGCCGCGGTCCCAGGCCGCCGGCTCGCCCGCGGCGGCGGCGGCGAAGCCGCGGTTCTCGCTCACCATGTGCCGCAGCAGCTCGCCCAGCGTCCACTCGGCGCACGGTGTGGGCCGGTCGAGGTCCACGGAGGTGACCTGGGCGATCGCCGTTCCGGCGAGGTCCATCGCACGCCGGTGCAGAGCCCGCAGGTCCGCCGTCGTGAGGTCGGTCATCATTCCCCCCTTTCAAGTACGAACGTTCGTGCTGAGAATAGAAGCGCGTAGAAAGCGACGTCAAGCGGATATCCTGCACCGAACGTTCGTACCGAGAGGGTGGGGGAGATGCCGGGAAGGCCGCGGGACGAACGGGCCCGCGAGGTGATCCTGCGCCGGGCGGCGGACATCGCCTCGCAGGACGGGCTGGAAGGGCTGTCGATCGGCCGGCTGGCCACGGACCTCGGCGTGAGCAAGAGCGGCCTGTTCGGCTACTTCGGCTCCAAGGAGGAGCTGCAGCTCGCCACGGTCCGCCTCGCCAAGGAGGTGTACGTCGCGGAGGTCGTCCAGCCCGCCCTGACCGTGCCGCCCGGCGTGGGCAGGGTGCGCCGGCTGTGCGAGAACTGGCTGAGCTACTCGGAACGGCGGGTCTTCCCGGGCGGCTGCTTCTTCTTCGCCGTCAACGCGGAGTTCGACGCCCGCCCCGGACGCGTGCGCGACGCCGTCGCCGAGGCCGGCCTGAGCTGGAGCCGCTTCGTGGCGCGCGCCGTCGACGACGCCCGCCAGCTCGGCGAGCTGGCCGGCGACACGGACCCCGACCAGCTCGCCTTCGAGCTCATAGCGTTCATGGAGACCGCCAACGCCGTCTCCTTGCTGCACGACGACCCCCGCGCCTACGAGCGGGCCCGGACCGCCATCGGCGGGCGGCTCGACGCCGCGAGCGCGCGCCGGTGACGCGCGCCGCGGGCCTCCGTGCGGTCAGACGGCGCGGGCCTTCGTGCGGTCAGACGGCGCGGGCCTCCGTGCGGTACGGACGGAAGCCGCGGGCCCGGTAGTTCGGCAGGGCGGCGGGGTTGTCGGCGCTGGAGGTGTGCAGCCAGACGCGGCGGGCCGGACCGCCGTCGCGCGGCGCGGTCGCCCACGCCTGCCGCACGCACAGCGTCAGCGCGTGCCCGCCGAGCCCCTTGCCGACGAACTCGGGGACCAGCCCGAACGTCTCGATCTCGACGTCGCCGTCGTCCTGCGGATGCACCGCCAGCATGCCGGCGATCTCCCCTTCGTACCGGATGAGGTAGTAGTCGTACGGGTCACGCGCCAGCTTCCGCTCCCACTCCTCCGCGGACAGCCGGGCCGCCCGCCAGCCGTACGGGGCGCCGATCCGGGTCTGGACGGCGGGCAGGTCGCGGCAGGTGCGCTCCACCCGCTCCAGGGCGAGACCGGCCACCTCCCGGCCGGGCACGAGCTCGTCGGGGGACGTCATCTCCAGGTACGTGATCGTCGCTTCCATGGGGCGATCCTAGGGAGGTCCTCCGCGCGGCCAGTGCGGGAGATCCCCGACATGTGGCGATATGTCAGGCTTTCGGTATGCCGATCGACACCAACCTCCTCCTGGCGTTCACCCTCACCTCCCTCGTGGCCATGATCGCCCCGGGCCCGGACATGCTGTTCGTCCTCGGGTGCGGGATGCGCGGCGGCGCCCGCGCCGGGCTGCTGGCCACCGCCGGCGTGGCGACGAGCGAGGCCATCCACGTCGCCGTCGCCGCCGCGGGACTGGCCGCGCTGTTCGAGGCCGCCCCCACGGCGTTCACCGTCGTCCGCGTCGTGGGCGCCGCCTACCTCGTCTACCTCGGCGTCCAGATGATCCGCAACCGCGGCGAGGTCGCGCTCGACGAGCGGGCCGGCGGCGCGGGGATGACCGGCCGTCAGGCGTTCCTGCGCGGGCTGGTGACGAACCTGCTCAACCCCAAGATGGTCACCTTCACCATCGCCTTCCTGCCGCAGTTCGTGAGCCCGGCGCTGGGGAACGTGTGGCTGCAGTTCGCGATCCTGGGCGTCGTCCTCATCGCGCTGGAGTTCCTGGTGGACGGGACGGTCGGCGTGCTCGCCGGCCGCATCGGCGGCTGGCTGCGCGCCCGCCGCGCCGCCCGCCGCCGGATCGACGTCGCCACGGGCGGCCTGTTCATCGGCCTGGGCGTACGGCTGGCCGCCGAGCGCTGAGCCGGCCTCCCGGAGGAACCGGCGAGGCGGGGGTGACCTGACGCTCCCGGTGGTACGAACCCGGGGAGGGGTCCCCGCGGGGGAGGGCCCGTTCATCCCACAGGAGCGCATGTGCCTAGCGATGGTTCCTCACGGGTCGCCGTGGTGACCGGCGGCTCCCGCGGCATCGGCCGCGCCAGCGCCCGGCGCCTGGCCCGGGACGGCGTGGCCGTCGTCGTCGGCTACGCGGGCGACAGGGCCGAGGCCGAGGCCGCAGTACGGGAGATCACCGAGGCGGGCGGCGAGGCCGTCGCCGTCCGGGCCGACGTGGCCGACGAGCACGCCGCGGCGGGGCTGTTCGAGGCGGCCCAGTCGTCGTTCGGCGGCACCGACATCGTCGTGCACGCCGCCGGGAAGATGGGCCTGGCGCCGGTCGCCGAGCTGGAGCTCTCCGTCCTGGACGCGCTGTACCGCACGAACGTGCGCGGCACGTTCGTCGTCGCCCAGCAGGCCGTACGGCGGATGCGGGACGGCGGGGCGATCATCCTGTTCTCCAGCTCGGTCGTCGGCCTGGCCTTCCCCGGGTACGGCGCCTACAGCGCCACCAAGGGCGCGGTCGAGGCGCTCACCCTCGTCCTGGCCAGGGAGCTGCGCGGGCGCGACATCAGCGTCAACACGGTCGCGCCCGGCCCGACCGCGACCGACCTGTTCTTCGAGGGCAAGGACGAGGAGACGGTCTCGGCGCTGGCCGCGGATCCGCCGCTGGAACGCCTCGGCACCCCGGCCGACCTCGCCGAGGTCGTCGCGTTCCTGGCCGGCCCGGGCCACTGGGTCAACGGCCAGGTCCTGCGCGCCAACGGCGGCATCGTCTGACGCCGGGACCCCTGCCGGACGACGCGCGGCCGTGCCCCGGACGACGCGCGGTGGACCCGGACGGCGCGCGGTGGACCCGGACGGCGCGCGGTGGACCCGGACGGCGCGCGGTGGACCCGGACGGCGCGCGGCGGGCCCGGCCGCTGCGCTAGAGACCTTCGGGGGTGAAGTCGCGGTCCAGCGGGAAGATCGGCCTGGCGAGGTTGGCGTACGGCAGCCGGAGGAGGTCCTGGTCCACGCCCCCCGGGGTCAGGGCGAGCATCCAGCCGGCGGCGGCCTCGAACAGCTCCGGCTCCAGGTAGCCGATCTTCACGGTGACCACGTCCACGCCGGCCACGTCGACGCCGAGGCGGCGGTAGGACTCCAGCAGCCGGTACTGCATGCGGCGCGAGGTGAGGAACACGCTGAGCCCGCCGACCCGCACCGAGGCCACGCGCCCGCCGTCGGGATCGTCGGCGACGGCCTCCAGCGTGCCCTCCAGCAGCAGCGGCCCCGGCGGGCGGGCGTCGACCCGGCCGCCGGCGCGGACGGCGACCGGCGAGCCGACCGGCAGGTCGGCGATCTCGGCGACGGCCTGCGGGTCGAACAGCGACGCGAAGACGGCGCGGACGGACCCGTCGCGGATCTCCGGCCGGGCCAGCATGCGCTCCACGGCGTAGGTGACGTCGTCGGCGCCTCCGGCGCCGGGGTTGTCGCCGGAGTCGCTGATGAAGTACGGCCGGGCGGCGTCCTTGAGCGCCGCCTCCAGGCACTCGTCCATCGACCCGGTGGGGGCGACGAAGGCGAACTCCTCGCGCGCCTGCCAGAAGGCGCGGGCCAGCTCGCGGGCGGCCTCCTCGGCGGCCTCCGGGTCGGTGCCGGTGGTCACGACGGCGCCGGTGCAGCGCGGCTCGTCGGCCCAGGCGAAGCCGATCCAGATCGCGGCGTCGATGACGCCCGGGCGGGCCTCGATCGCGGGGATGCGGGCGTACAGGCTCCTGGCCGGCTCGACGCGGGTGCTGGTCATCTCGCCGGGCAGCAGGATCGGCACGTGCACCAGCGCCTTGTGCGGGCGGGCGCCGCGGCGCAGGGCCTGCACGAGGTTGCGGGCGGCGCGCTCGCGGGTCTCCCACACGTCCACGTGCGGGGCGGTGCGGTAGCAGGTCAGCAGGTCGCAGCCGGCGAACAGGGTGGGGGAGACGTTGCCGTGCAGGTCCATGGCCGCCGACACCAGCGGCTCGGGGCCGAGCGCCCCCCGGATGGCGGTGATGAGGTCGCCCTCGGCGTCCTGGCGTCCGGCCACGCTCATCGCGCCGTGGAAGTCCAGCAGCATCCCGTCGAAGGGGCCGGCGGACAGGCCCTCGACGATCTCGGCCCGCCAGGCGTCGTACGCCTCGGGCTCGACGGCGCCGCCGGGCAGGGCGCGGGCGTGCACGAGCGGCACCCACTCGACCTCGCGCGCCCACGGCTCGTCGCGCCAGGCGTAGCGGTCCAGCAGCGCCTGGCCGCGGGTGACCTCGAAGTCGGCGGCGCCGCTGCGGTGCGGGGAGAACGTGCTGGACTCGATGTGGATGCCGCCGATGGCGATGCGCAGGGGCACGGTGACTGGACTCCTTCGGGACGGGGCGAGACCTGGACGGCGGTGGACGGCGGTGGGCGGCGGCCTGGGCGGGTGAGGGCTATCCGGCCGAGGCGCGCACCAGGCGGCCGAGCCCGATCAGCGCGGCGTCCGGGCCGGCGAGGCTCGCCTCGATGGACAGGGACTGGGTGATCGACGGCAGGCACCGCTCGTACAGCGTGCCCTTGGCCGCGGCGACGTAGACGTCCAGGCTGGACAGCGACCCGCCGATGACCACGCTGTCGGGGTTGAGGAAGTTGACCAGCCCCGACAGCGCCACGCCGAGCAGCCGGCCCGCGTGGCGCACGAGCGTGACCGCGGCCGGGTCGGCGTCGAGGGTGGCGGCGATGACGTCGCCGGTGCTGCTGACCGGCAGGCCGCGCCGGGCCAGGTCGCGCACCAGGGCCGCGCCGCTGGCGACGGTCTCCAGGCAGCCGCGGCTGCCGCAGGAGCACTCCTGCTCGCCGCTGTCGGCCACGCGCACGTGGGTGACGTCGCCGCTGAGGCTGCGCCCGCCGCGGTAGACCTGGCCGCCGGAGACCAGGCTGCCGCCGATGCCGGTGCCGGCCTTGACGTAGATCATGTCCCCGGCGCCGCGGCGGACGGCCTGCTCGCCGACCGCGCCGGCCTTGGCGTCGTTGTCGACGACGACGTCGACGCCGAACCGCTCGCGCAGGTCGCTCTCGGCGTCGTAGCCGCTCCAGCCGGGCATGCGGGCCGGGCCGATGATGCGGCCCTGGGGGAACTGCACCGGGCCGGGCAGCGCCATGCCGACGCCCAGCAGCCGCTGGCCGGGGGCGTGCGCGGCCCTCATCCGGTCGAAGACCGCGCCCACCTCGTCGAAGATCGGGCCGGGGCCGGCTCCTATGTCGATGGCCCACTCCTCGGTGACGGTCAGGCCGCCGGAGGGCGAGCACAGACCGGCCCGGGCGTGGCGGGCGCCGAGCTCGGCCACCGCGTAGAGGCCGCCGGCGTCGCGCGGGCGCAGGATCCTGCGCCGGCGGCCACCGGTGGAGGCGCCCACGCCCTCCTCCAGGATGACGCCCTCCTCCAGGAGGCGGCGCACGACGCTGGACACGGTCGAGGGCGCGACCTGCAACGTCTCCACCAGATCCGCACGGGAGGCGGCCTGGCCACTGGCCAGCAGGCGGAGCGCCTGCTCGCGCAGACTGCCGGGATCCGACATGCCTCTCCTCTTGACGCGTCTCGCAGGTTCCATCATCGAGCACGCGGCCCGCCGAAGGAAGTTCCCGATGCGGACCCTACCTCGAAATAAGTGTCCCGAACAAAGTGGATTTTTCCCATTGACTTCGTTTCGGCACGTCATTAGATTCTCCGGACTGAACGGCCCCCGAGGGCCCGCGCATGTCTCGACGAGGAGAACCATGGGGACGAGAATCCGCATCGCCTGCGGTGTGGCGGCCATCGGGCTCAGCCTGACCGCCTGCGGCGGCGGCGCCGGCAACAGTTCGCAACAGGGCGGCGGCCAGGGCAAGGACACCGCGACCGTCGCCTTCCGCACGCCCAACTGGATCCTGCCGATCTCGGCCCCCGGCTTCACCCAGGGCGAGAACGACATCTTCACCACGGCGCTGTACCGCAAGCTGTACAGCTACAAGCTCGACGGCTCCAGCCCGGACAACATCGACCCGCGGCGCTCGCTGGCCGAGGCCCCGGCCGTCAGCGACGAGGGCAGGACCCTGACCATCACGCTCAAGGACAACACCTGGTCCGACGGCAAGCCGATCACCACCAAGGACATCCAGTTCTGGTGGGACCTGGTCACCACCAACAAGGACAAGTGGGCCTCCTACCGGCCCGGCGGCTTCCCCGACAACATCGCCGAGTTCAAGGTCAAGGACGACAAGACGTTCTCCTTCACCACGAAGAAGGCCTACAACGCGGCCTGGTTCATCGGCAACCAGCTCAACCGCATCGTCCCGCTTCCCCAGCACGCCTGGGACAAGGGCGACGCCAAGCAGACCTTCGCCGAGCTGACCGCGGCCGCCAAGGACCCCAAGTCCTACGCCACCAACCCGCTGTGGAAGGTCGGCAGCGGCCCGTGGAAGCTGGAGAAGTACGTGCCCAACGGCGAGGTCGTGCTCGCCAAGGCGGACACCTACTCCGGCCCCGACAAGCCGAAGCTGAACAAGGTCGTCCTGCGCCCCTTCACCGGCGACGACTCCGAGTTCAACGTGCTGCGCGCCGGCCAGCTCGACTACGGCTACATCCCGCCGGCCAACCTGTCGCAGAAGACCTACCTGGAGTCCAAGGGCTACACGGTCTCGCCCTGGTACGGGTGGTCGATCACGTACCTGCAGCTGAACTTCAACAACCCCAAGACCGGGGTGCTGTTCAAGCAGCCCTACCTGCGCCAGGCGCTGCAGATGCTCATCGACCAGCCGACCATCAGCAAGGTCATCTGGGGCGACATGGCCTCGCCCACCTGCGGCCCGGTGCCGTCCAAGGGTGAGGGCTGCGTCTACCCGTTCGACCCGGCCAAGGCCAAGCAGCTGCTGGAGGCCAACGGCTGGAAGGTCGTCCCCGACGGGCAGACCACCTGCCAGGACGCCGCCAAGTGCGGCGAGGGCGTCGAGCAGGGCGCGCCGCTGGCCTTCACCGTGACCAGCCAGTCCGGCTTCACCGCCACCTCGAAGATGTTCGCCGAGATCAAGTCGCAGATGGCCAAGCTCGGCGTGCAGCTCACCATCAAGGAGGTGCCCGACTCCGTCGCGGTCACCCCGGCCTGCAAGCCGAGCGAGTCCAAGTGCTCGTGGGACATGAGCTTCTTCGGCTCCCAGGGAAGCTGGTACTACCCGGCCTTCGCCTCCGGCGAGCGGCTGTTCCAGACCGGCGCCCCGGTCAACCTCGGCAGCTACTCCAACCCCGAGGCCGACAAGCTCATCGAGCAGGCCCAGTTCTCCGCCGACGCCTCGGCGCTGACGGAGTACAACGCCTTCCTGGCCAAGGACCTGCCGGTGCTGTGGATGCCGAACCCGGTCTACCAGATCTCGGCGTACAAGTCGGGGCTGCAGGGCGTGGACCCGCAGGACCCGATGAACCTGATGTACTTCCAAGACTGGTCCTGGAAGAGCTGACCCGGTGGCCCGCTACCTCCTCACCCGCCTGGGCCAGGCCCTGGTCATCGTGATCCTGGTGACGCTGATCACGTTCGTCATCCTGCACTTTCTGCCGGGCGGCGCGGCGCGGGCCATCCTGGGCAAGGAAGCGACGCTGGAGCAGATCGCCGCCTTCAACCACGACATGGGCTACGACCGGCCGCTGTGGGAGCAGTACGCGCTGTACCTGCAGCGGCTGGTCCGCGGCGACCTGGGCTACTCCTTCCAGCTCAACCAGTCGGTGGCCGAGGCGATCACGCAGCGCCTGCCCAAGACCATGGTGCTGTCGCTGGCCTCCACCGCGCTGGCGGTCGTGATCGCGATCCCGCTGGGCGTGGTGCAGGCCGTACGCCGCAACAAGTGGCCCGACTACACCATCAACGCCCTGTCGCTGCTGGCCTACGCCACGCCGATCTTCTTCCTGGGTCTCATGATGATCATCCTGTTCGCGCAGGTGTGGCCGCTGCTCCCGCCCGAGGCGCCGCAGGGCTTCACCCTCGGCGAGGTGCTGGCCGACCCGGCCGGGCTGGTGCTGCCCACGGTGACGCTGGCCGTCCTGACCGTCGCGGTCTACTCCCGCTACGTGCGCTCCTCGATGGTGGACAACCTCAACGAGAACTACGTGCGCACCGCCCGCAGCAAGGGCCTGTCCGAGGGGCGGGTCATCGTCGGCCACACCCTGCGCAACGGCCTGTTCCCCGTCATCACCCTGCTCGGCATGTACCTGCCGGCGCTGTTCAGCGGCGCGCTGGTGGTCGAGCGGCTGTTCAACTACCCGGGCATGGGGCTGCTGTTCTGGCAGTCGGCGCTCAAGCGGGACTACCCGATCCTGCTCGGCGTCACGCTGCTGATCTCGGTGGCGACCGTGCTCGGCGCGCTGGTCGCCGACGTCCTGTACGCCGCGGTCGACCCGCGCGTCCGGCTGAAGGCGAGCCGCTCGTGAACGACCAGACCCGCGTGCGCGGCCTGTGGCGCAACGGCCTGGAGGTGTTCGTCGACAACCGGCTGGCGCTGGCCGGCGTGGGCATCTTCGTGCTGCTGGCCGCCTTCTCCTTCCTCGGCCCGCTCTTCTACAGCAGCGACCAGGTCCACACCGACCTGGCCAACGTCTACCTCTCTCCCGGTACGGCCGGCCATCCGATGGGCACCGACGGCGTCGGCTACGACCAGCTCGGCCGGCTGATGGTGGGCGGGCAGACCTCGATCGTGGTCGGCCTGGCCGCCGGCCTGCTGGCCACCGTGGTGGGCACCGTGTGGGGCGCCATCGCCGGGTTCGCCGGCGGCTGGGTGGACGCGATCATGATGCGCGTGGTCGACGCCATGATGTCGATCCCGGCGCTGTTCCTGTTCATGCTCATGGCCGCCATCGTCACCCCGACCGTGCCGATGCTCATCGTCATCATCGGCGCCTTCGCCTGGCTCGGCCCGGCCCGCCTGGTGCGCGGCGAGGCGCTGACGCTGCGCACCCGCGAGTACGTGCTGGCCATGCGCGGCATGGGCGGCACCGGCGGCCGTGCCGTGCGCCGGCACATCATCCCCAACGCGATCGGCACCGTGATCGTCAACGCCACGTTCCAGATCGCCGACGCGATCCTGTACGTCGCCTATCTGTCCTTCCTCGGGCTCGGGGTGCCGCCGCCCGCCGCCAACTGGGGCGGCATGCTGTCCGACGGCCTGTCGGACACCTTCAGCGGCCACTGGTGGCTGCTCTACCCGCCCGGTATCGCCATCATCCTCATCGTCCTGGCCTTCAACTTCATCGGCGACGGCCTGCGGGACGTCTTCGAGGTCCGTCTCAGGAGAAGGTAGCCATGAGCCTGTTGCGGCTTGTCGACCTCAGCACCGACATCGCGCTGCGCCGCGGCGCCGTCCACGCCCTCGACCACGTCAACCTCGAGGTACGGCAGGGCGAGACGCTCGGCGTGGTGGGGGAGTCCGGCAGCGGCAAGACCATGACCGTGCTGTCGGTCATGGGCCTGCTGCCGCCCGGCGGGCGGGTCGTGAACGGCCAGATCCTCTTCGACGGGCGCGACCTGCTGGCGATGGCGCCCGACGAGCTGCGCCGGGTGCGCGGCGTGGAGATGGGCATGGTCTTCCAGGACCCGCTCACCTCGCTCAACCCGACGATGCGCATCGGCGCCCAGGTGGCCGAGCCGCTCCGCGTCCACCAGGGCGTGAGCAAGGCCGAGGCGCGCGAGCGGGCCGTCGAGATCCTGCGCCGGGTCGGCATGCCCCGCCCCGACAAGATCGTCGACGACTACCCGCACCAGCTGTCGGGCGGCATGCGCCAGCGCGCGGTCATCGCCATGGCGCTCATCCGCTCCCCGCGCCTGCTGATCGCCGACGAGCCGACCACGGCCCTGGACGTGACCACCCAGCGGCAGATCCTGGAGCTCATCGACGACCTGCGCGACGAGTTCAAGATGGCGGTCATCCTCGTCACCCACGACCTCGGGGTGATCGCCAGCCGCGCCGACCGGGTCGCCGTCATGTACGCCGGCCGGGTGGTGGAGACCGCGACGACCGAGGAGCTGTTCCGGGCGCCGCGCCACCGCTACACCGAGGCGCTCATGCACGCGCTGCCGGAGGCGGCGCAGGGCCGGGAGGGCAGGCTCTACTCCATCCCGGGGCTGCCGCCGGACCTGTCGCAGCCGCTCACCGGCTGCCGGTTCGCGCCCCGCTGCCGGCACGCCACCGACGCGTGCCGCGCCACCGACGTCCCGCTCGTCCGGGCCGCCGAGGACCACCTGTACGCCTGCCTGCACCCCGTCACCGAGGCCGTCACCTTCGCCCCCCGGGGCGCCGGTGAGGCCCGGCCCGCCGCCGCGTCGGAGCCGATCCTCTCGGTGCGCGAGCTGGTCAAGGAGTACGACGCCGGCGGCAAGGGCCGCGTCAGCGCGGTGGCCGGCGTCTCGTTCGAGGTCAAGGCGGGCGAGACGCTGGGGATCGTGGGCGAGTCCGGCTGCGGCAAGTCCACCGTGGGACGCCTGGTGGCCGGGCTGGAGGAGCCCACCGGCGGGCAGATCGTGCTCGACGGCACCGACATCGGCGCCCTGGACCGGCGGGCCCGCCGCCGCATGCACCGCGAGGTGCAGCTGATGTTCCAGGACAGCTACGCGGCCATGAACCCGCGCATGCGCGTCGACGGCATCCTCACCGAACCGCTGGAGATCCAGCAGGTCGGCGACCCGGCCGGCCGCCGTTCCCGGGTCACCCGGCTGCTGGACCAGGTGGGGCTGCCCACCCGGGCGCTGGAGCGCTACCCGCACGAGTTCTCCGGCGGGCAGCTCCAGCGCATCGGCCTGGCCCGCTCGCTGGCGCTGGAGCCGCGGCTGATCGTGGCCGACGAGCCGGTCAGTGCCCTCGACGTCTCGATCCAGGCGCAGGTGCTCAACCTGATGCGGGACCTGCAGTCGGAGCTGGGCCTGTCGTACGTCTTCATCAGCCACGACCTGTCGGTGGTGGACTACATGGCCGACCGGATCGCGGTCATGTACCTGGGCAAGCTCGTCGAGATCGGGCCGGCGAGCCAGGTGGTGCGCGCCGCGCGCCACCCCTACACCCAGGCCCTCATCGACGCGGTTCCCTCGCCCGACCCCGGGCACGCGCCCAGCCCCGCCACGGCCATCCGCGGCGAGCTGCCCAGCGCGCTGAACCCGCCCACGGGCTGCCGCTTCCGTACCCGCTGCCCGCTGGCCCAGGACATCTGCCGGACCGAGCCGCCGCTGGAGGGCGGCCTCCACCAGGTGGCCTGCCACTTCCCGCTCCGCGAGGAGGCCGCCGCCGCGCGGCCCTGACCTCAGGGCCGCGCGGCGCGGGAGGTCACAGGCGTTCGAAGCCGCGGACCCGTTCCCAGTCGGTCACCGCCGACTCGAACGCCGCCAGCTCGGCCCGCGCCGCCGCCGCGTAGTGCCCGGCCACCGCGTCGCCGAACACCTTCGCCGCCAGGCCGCCCTCCTCCCACCGGCGCAGCGCCTCGCCCAGGGTCGCGGGCAGCCGCGGCACCGACGGGTCGGCCAGCGCGTCGCCGGGGTGCGGCGCGGGCAGCGGCAGCCGGTTCTCGATCCCGTACAGCCCGGCGGCGATCACGGCGGCCACGGCGAGGTACGGGTTGGCGTCACCGCCCGGCACCCGGTGCTCCAGGCGCAGCGAGGAGCCCGAGCCGACGACCCGCACCGGGCACGTCCGGTTGTCCCGCCCCCAGGCGATCCCGGTGGGGGCGAAGCCTCCCGGCCGCAGCCGCTTGTAGGAGTTGACGTTCGGCGCCATGAAGAGCGTCAGCTCCGGCAGGCAGGCGAGCTGCCCGGCCACGAAGTGCCGGAACAGCTCCGACATCCCGTCACGTGCACCGGCGTCGGCGTCGGCGAACACCGGTGAGCCGTCGGCGCCGCGCAGCGACAGGTGGACGTGGCAGGAGTTGCCCTCGCCCGCGTCGAACTTCGGCATGAACGTCAGCGCCACCCCCTCCTGCTCGGCGATCCGCTTGGCGCCGTGCTTGAACAGCACGTGCTTGTCGCACGTGGCCATCGCCTCGTCGTAGCGGAAGACGATCTCGTACTGCCCGGGATGGCACTCCCCGCGCGCCGTCTCCATCGTCAGGCCGGCGCGGACCATCTCGCGGCGGATCCGGCGCACCACCGGCTCCACCTCGGACAACCCGTGCAGCGCGTAGTCCACGTTGTAGCGGGTGCCGGTCTCCAGCCCGTGGTAGCGCCGCTCCCAGGCGTCCCGGTACGACCCGCGGAACACCAGGAACTCCAGCTCGGTGCCGGCCAGCGCCGTCAGGCCCAGTTCGGTCAGCCGGTCGAGCTGGGCCCGCAGCACCCGCCGGGGCGCCACCTCCACCGGCTCGCCGCCCGGCCACACGGCGTCGGCGACGACGAGCGCCGTGCCGGGATCCCACGGCAGCGGCCGCAGCGTCCCCGGATCCGGCCGCAGCACGAAGTCCCCGAACCCCGACGCCCAGGCGTCGATCGCGTACCCGGGGCCGGTCGCCATCTCCACGTCGGCGGCCAGCAGGTACACGCACGCGCCGAACCCGTCCCGCGCCACCTCGTCCAGGAAGTACGGCACCGACACGCGGCTGCCCTGCAACCGTCCCTGGAGGTCGGGGACGGCGACGACCACCTCCTCGACGCGCCCGGCGGCGGCCTCCTCGCGCAGCCGTTCGTAGCCGGTCACGGTCATCGCTCCTCCCCGGAGCCGGCGCGCGGCCTCGGGACGCGCGCGCTGAAGAGGGGGTTGGGGACCGTGCCGTGGACGACGTCGAAGCCCTCGTCGCGCTCGGCCCGGTCGTGGAAGCCGCCGCCGAGCAGCTGCTCCCGGTTGAGCGCCACCCGGTCGAAGGACGGCGCCAGCAGCCCGAACGCCTCCGCCCGGCCGGCGTCCTGCGGGAAGCGGGCGTGATGGCGCTCGACCTCCTCGCGGACCAGCCGCCAGAACTCGGGCTCCGGCACGCCCAGGTGCTCCTCGGCCAGCGGCGCCAGGAACCGGAAGTGCCCGGCGAACACCGCGCTCAGCAGCGAGTGCGCCAGCTCCCCGGCCGGCCAGCGCAGCAGCACCGCGCGGGCCCGTTCCGACAGGCCGGCGTAGGCGGGCAGGTCCTCGGGCAGCAGGTTCACGTCCTCGGCGAAGTCCTTGACCGCGACCCCGACCGGCACGTTCGCGGCGTCGTACAGGATCACCGTGTTCTCGCCGTGCGGGCAGAACGCCACCCCGTGCCGGTAGAGGTGGCGCAGCAGGCCTGGCAGCAGCGCCGAGAACAGCCGGGCCAGCCAGGCGCGCGGCGCGAGCCCCGACCGGGACACCAGCTCGGCGGCCAGGGCCCGGCCGTCCGAGCCGACCGCGAGCAGCGCCGCCATGGTCCGCGCCCGCTCGCCCGGGCGCAGCAGCCCGGTCACCGGCTCGCGCCACACCGCGCCGAGCAGCTCGTGGTAGCGGTACGGCGCGTCGGGCACGGCCGCGTACAGGGGGTGGCGCACGGCCACCGACGCCACCTCGCCGAGCGGGTGGAAGCGCAGCTCGTCGCGCAGGTACGGGTCGCCGTCGCGCAGCGCGAGCAGCCACGCGCTCACGTCGGGCGCGGCCCGCGTCGGCTCCGTGGACAGGCCGCGCCAGACCAGGGTGTTGCGGATGAGCAGCGGCACCTTGACGTTGCGCCGCTCCGGCCGGTCCAGGTTGGCGAGGGTGCGGATCGACTGGAGCGGCCGGTAGCGGTCGGGGCCCTCGCCGAGCGGCACGATCCGGCCGTCGGCCAGGTACGGCGCGAACAGCGGCTCCACCGCCTCGTCCCAGTGGAACGGGTGGACGGGCAGCCACGTGAACGCGGCCGGGTCGAGCCCGCCGCGCGCCGCCGCCTCCTCCAGGACGACGGCGAACTCCTTGCGGACCTCCTCGTCCAGCTCCTCCGCCAGCAGCCGGTCCGCGTCCAGCCCCGGCACGCCGGAGTACGCCGCCAGCGACGCGTGGACGGCCGCCCACCGCAGGCGCACCGACCCGGCGGCCTCGGGGGCGTAGGCGGCGGCGTCGGAGGCCGAGAAGCCGAGGCGGCCCTTGTTGAGCAGCATGCAGGGGTGGCCGTGCTGGTGCGCCTCCAGGTCGAGGTGGTCCAGGTCGGCCAGCTCGGCGGCGGGCAGGGCGCGGGAGAGGATCTCGGCCTCGGCGCGGCGGGTGGCGGTCAGCTCGCGCAGCGCCTCGGCCGTGGTGGGGCCGTCCCAGCCGAGGACCGGGCGGGCGTCGAGCAGCAGCCGCTCGGGCCCGTCCCCCGGCTCTCCGGGGTCGGGGTGGCGGCGCGGCGTGCCCGGCTCGACCCGCCACGAGCCGAACGACCCGCGCGCCGCCCGGAACGTCCACCGCGTCCCGCCGCCCAGCTCCAGCAGGTAGCCGCCGTCCGTCCCGTCCGGCCGCGGGACCAGCAGCTCCTCGTACGCGAACTCCTCGATCGCCTTGACCAGCAGCCGCCGCCCGGCCTCCGCCCACGCCTCGCGCCACACGACCCCGCTCACCTCGCGCCCCCCTCGGACCGGGCCTCGGACCCGGTGAGCGCGGGCTCGGCCGGCGGCGCAGGCTCGGGAGCGCCGAACGTGGTCCACGCGGCGCGCGCGGGCACCGGCACCACGGCGCGCCCGGCGGCGGCGTTGAGGATCGTGGCCGCCCGCCACGCCCCCAGCGTCAGGTCCGGGGCCCCCACCCCGTGCGTGTGCGTCTCCGCGTTCTGCACGTACAGCTCGCCCGGCACGCGCGGGTCCAGCGCCACCCGGTAGTCGCCGTTCACCTGGTAGCGGCCCCGCCCGTCCCAGTCGACCAGCTCGGCCAGCGGCTCCAGGAACGCGGGCCGCGCCGCCGCGTACCCGGTGGCCAGCACCACGGCCGAGGTCCGCACCTCGAACGCCGTGCCCTGCTCCCGGTGCCGGCAGGTCAGGGCGTAACCGCCGTCGCGCTCGGACGCGGCCACCACCTCCACCCCGGGATGCAGCGCGGCGCGCGGCTCGGCGCCGCCGATGGTCCGCTCGTACAGCTCGTCGTGGATGTCGCCGAGCGTCTGGCCGCTGACGCCCTTGTAGAGCTGCCACTGCTCGCGGACGAGCCGGTCGCGGACGGCCTCGGGCAGGTGGCGGAAGTAACGCACGTAGTCGGGGGTGAAGTGCTCCAGGCCCAGCTTCGAGTACTCCATGGGGGCGAACGCCGGGGTGCGGGCCAGCCAGCGGACGTACGGACCGCCGAGGCCCCGCCCGTCCTGGTGGCGCAGCAGGTCCAGCACGACCTCGGCGCCGGACTGCCCGGCGCCGACCACCGTGACGTCGGGGGCGGCGGCCAGCGCGGCCCGGTGGGCGCGGTAGTCGGCGCTGTGCAGCACCCGGCCGGCGTGCGCGCCGCCCAGCAGCGGGCGCAGCGGCTCCGGCACGACCGGCGCCGTCCCGACGCCCAGCACCACCCGCCGGGCGTGCGCCCGCGACACCGCTCCGGCCGCCGACCGGTACGTCAGCGCGAATGCCCCGGCCGCGCCGTCCCACTCCAGCGCGGTGACCTCGGCGTCGAACCGGCACGACGGCAGCCGCTCGGCCACCCAGCGGCAGTAGTGGTCGTACTCGCGGCGCGGGATGTGGAAGCGCTCGGAGAAGAAGAACGGGAACATCCGGTCGTGGCGCCGCAGGTAGTTGAGGTACGACCAGGGGCTCGTCGGGTCGGCCATGGTGACCAGGTCCGCGAGGAACGGCACCTGCAGCACCGTGCCGTCCACCAGCAGGCCGGGATGCCACGAGAAGGCCGGCTTGGCGTCGAGGAACAGGGCCCGCATACCGGGGACGCCGTCGCACAGGGCGGCCAGCGACAGGTTGAACGGGCCTATGCCGACACCGGCCAGGTCGTAGGGGGCGGTCACCGCTGCACCTCCGAGAGGGGGTTGGGAAGGTCGATGTAGACGGACTGGGCGTGGACGTCGCCGGCGAGCTCGTCGCGGCCGTCCACGCAGGTGAGGTGGTTGCCCTTGCAGCGCAGCACCGGGGCGTCGAGCAGCAGCCCCAGCAGGCCCTCGGCGCCGGGCTCGGCCGCGCGCAGCCGCTCCAGCGCCGCGCGCAGCACCCGCAGCAGGTCCTCCTCGGCGGCCAGGCCCAGCGCGCCGAACGCGCCGACCACGCCCAGCAGGTTGCCGACGCCCAGGTAGTAGGCGACCCGCTCGTCCACGAACGCGTCGTCGAAGACCAGGTCCACGCCGTCGGCCAGGCCGGGCACCAGGCGCTCCAGCTCGCCGGCACGGGAGGCGGCCACGTAGTAGCCCTGGCTGTCTCGGTACCAGCCGGCCCGGGGCAGGCCGTCGGCGTCGAGCGCCACCAGGGTGTTCTGGTGGTGCGGCTCCAGCGCGACGCCGTACCTCGCCTGGAGGCGGACGAGGGGCACGGCGAGCACGTCGAGGTAGCGCGCCAGCCACAGCGCGGACGCCTCGGCGACGGACACGGCGCGGGCGCGGGCGGCACGCTCCACGGCGGCCGCCAGGAGCGCCCGGTGGCGGGGCGGGGAGCCGTCGCCGGGGCCGGTGCGCTCGGCGAGCAGCCCGGCCACGCACAGCGCGCCGCCCGCGCCGCTCCGGAACGGGTTGTCGCGGATGGCGGTCTCGAAGCCGGTCTCCGCGCCCCCGACCCCGGCGCGCCCGCCACCGCCCGCGCCCCCGGCACCCGCGCCCCCGGCGCCCTGGCCTGCCGCGTCCGCGCTTCCCGCGCCGTCCACCGCCACCCAGGCGAAGTCGCGCAGGATCCCGAACGCCGGGTGCTCGGCCCGCAGCCACGCGGCCGGCCCGGCGGCCAGCAGGCGGGCGGCCCGCACGCCGAGGCGCAGCTCGCTCCGCAGGTTCTCGCGGCGGGAATTGGTGATCCGCATGCCGAGCGACAGCTTCAGCATCACCTCCGCCTCCGCCCGGTACACCGTGCGGACCGAGGAGGTCGGATGCCAGGCCGGGCCGGCGGGCCCGAGCGGCCGCAGCAGCCCGGCCTCCACGAGGGCCGCCACCGCCGGGCGACGCATGACCTCGCGCGCCTGCCACGGGTGGGCGGGCACGGGCGTCCAGCCGTCCGGCAGGTCCAGCCCGGCCGGGGCGACCCGCCGGCACAGCTCCGCCGGGTCGCGGCCGTCCGCGCTCTCGCCGGTCACGACGCCGGGGGCGGCGGCGAACCAGTGCAGCGGGAACGAGCCGCGCAGCTCGGGGGAGTACGCGGCCAGCTCGCCGGCGGACGCCTCCTCACGGCTCTTGGGCGCGGAATGGAACGGGTGCCCCAGCAACAGCGCCTGCTCGGCCCGGAGGAACGCATCCGCGACCGGGGGCGTCGTCGTCGCGGGGAAGGCGGCCGTGTCGAGGGGCGTGTCCGGTCCCTCGGCGCGGCGGCCGGCCAGGTGCGCGGTGACACGGCGGGCGGAGTCGAGCACCCGCGAGGTGGCGTCGGACACCCGGTGGGCGGGCAGCCCCGCGCGCACGGCCGTCTCGCGCACGACGACGGCCGCGACCAGCGCCACCCCGGCCGCCGCCGCCGGGCCGCCGCCGGCCAGGTACGGCTCGCCGAAGCGGTGCCACCCCGTCGCGGACCGGTGGCGCACCGGGACGCGCAGCCGCACCCCGGCCGCCGGGAAGTCCAGGACGAGCTCCTCGCCTGCGGCGGGCACCGGGATCGCCAGGTCGCGCACGTACGCCCGCAGCAGCGTCTCGGTGGCCGCCGCCTCCCCGGCCCGCGCCACGTCGGGATGGTCGAGCGGGTCGGCGGCGCCGAGCGGGGCGTGGTGGATCGGGTCGGCGGCGCTGAGCGGGGTGTGGCCGAGCGGGTCGGCGACGCTCACGAGAGACCCGCCTCCTCGGCCTCGCCCGCCGCGGCCACCAGGCCGACCAGCCGCTCCACGTCGGCGACGGTGGCGTGCGGGTTCAGCAGGGTGAGCTTCAGCCGCACGCGCCCGCGTCCGCCGCTGGGCTCGCGCCCGCCTCCGCCGCCGGGCGCACGGTCGTGGTCGCCGCCGGCATCCTCGGGCAGCTCGGTGCGGCCGACCACCGCCAGCCCCGCACGCAGCAGGCGGCGCCGCAGCGCGGCGTTCACCTCGTCCGCGCGCCGCGGGTCGCGCGGCAGGTAGCGGAACAGGAACGCCGTCAGCACCGGCTCGGCGTGCAGCTCCAGGCGCGGGTGGGCGCGCACCGCCGCCGCGCCCGCGCGGGCGAGGTCGTGGCAGGCGTCCACCAGCCGTCCGAGCCCGTCCCGGCCCAGCGTCCGCAGGGTGACCGCGATCTTGAACGCGTCGGCCCGGCGCGTGGTGCGCAGCGAGCGGCCCAGCAGGCTCGGGTATCCGGCTTCCTCGTCGTCGGCCGGGTTGAGGTAGGCGGCGCGCCGGGCCAGGGAGGCGTACGTCTCCTCCCGCCGTACCAGGAACACCCCCGCCGCCGCGGGCTGCCAGCCGAGCTTGTGCCAGTCCAGGGAGATCGAGTCGGCCAGCTCCACGCCCGCCAGCAGCGGCGCCAGCCGGTCCGAGAGCAGCGCGCCCCCGCCGTAGGCGGCGTCCACGTGCAGCCACGCCCCGTGCTCGGCGGCCAGGGCCGCGCACTCGGGCAGCGGGTCGATCGCGCCCGTGTCGGTGGTGCCGGCCGTCGCGACCACCGCGACCGGCGGCTCGCCCCGCCGCGCGGCCTCCCGCAGGGCCCGCTCCAGCGCGGCCGGGTCCATCCGCAGCTCCCGGTCCACGGGGACGGCGACGACCGCGTCCTCGCCGAGCCCGAGCAGGGCGGCGGCCCGGCGCACCGAGAAGTGGGCGGCGGCCGAGGCGAAGATCCTCGGCCGGACCCGCCCGGACAGGCCGCGGAGCTGCACCGGCTCTCCGGTGACCCGCTCCAGCACGCGGTCACGGGCCAGCATCAGGCCCATCACGTTGGACTCGGTGCCGCCGGAGGTCAGCACGCCCGCGGCCGTGCCGGGGTAGCCGGCGAGCCCGGCCAGCTCCCTCAGCAGCAGCGTCTCCAGCTCGGTCGCCGCGGGGGCCTGGTCCCAGGAGTCCAGGGACGGGTTCAGCGCGGACACGGCCAGGTCGGCGGCCACGGCTACGGCCAGCGGCGGGCAGTGCAGGTGCGCGGCGCAGGCCGGGTCGGTCGGGTCGGCCGCGCCGTAGGCCAGCAGCTCGGTCAGCCGGCCGAGGGCCTCCTCGCCGCGCGCCTCCGCCAGGGCGCGAGCCACCTGCGCGGCCAGCGCCCCTGGGGTCTCGGCGGGCACGGGGCCGCCCCGCCGCACCGCCCCGGCGGCCAGCCCGCCCAGCACACCCCGCACCGCCTCCGCCAACGCCTTCCCCGGTCGAACCGACGCCAGCGCCTCGCCGGCCCGCGCCGTCGCGGGGCCGTCGCCTGACGGTGGCACGACCTCGTCGGGTGGCCTCGACGCGAGCTCACCGGGTGGCACCGACACGGCCTCGTCGGGTGGCGGGACCGGCATCGGGGAGAGGGCCGGTGCGGGGGACGCCGAAGGACCGGCTTGCGTGTCCGGCTCGTCCGCCTCGGCCCGTGCCGGTTCCCGCAAGGTGTCCGTCATGCGGGCCGTCCGGCCAGGCGAGGGGCCGTCACCGCGGCGATCGCGTCGGCCAGCCGGTCCACGACCGTCTCCGCCTGTTCGTCCGTGATGACCAGTGGCGGCAGCAGCCGCACCGTGGAGTCGTACCGGCCGCCGAGCTCCACGATGAGCCCGCGCTCCAGACACGCCGCGCGGACCTCGGCCGCCGTGCGCGGCGCCGCCGGGAACGCCCCGCACGCGTCCGGCTCGCCCGCCGGGTCGACCAGTTCGACCCCGAGCATCAGGCCGCGCCCCCGCACGTCGCCGACCACCGGCAGCTCGGCGCGCAGCGCGCCGAGCCGCTCCAGCATCCGGCCGCCGACCTCGGCGGCGCGCCCCGCCAGGCCCTCCCGGGCGACGTGGCGCAGCGTGGCCGTGCCGGCCGCCATGGCCAGCGTGTTGCCGCGGAACGTTCCCGTGTGCGCGCCCGGCAGCCACCCGTCGTAGTCCTCGTGGTAGACGATCACCGCGAGCGGCAGGCTGCCGCCGATCGCCTTGGACAGCACCATGGCGTCCGGCACGATCCCGCTGTGCTCCACCGCCCAGAAGGCCCCGGTACGTCCCACACCGGTCTGCACCTCGTCCACGATCAGCGGGATCCCGCGTTCGGCGGTGATCCGCCGCATCTCACGCAGCCAGGAGTCGGGCGCCGCGACGGCGCCGCCCTCGCCCTGCACCGCCTCCACGATCATCGCCGCGGGCGGCACCACGCCGCCCGCCGGGTCGTCGAGCAGCCGTCGCGTGTACGCCGCCGACAGCCGCGCCCCCGCCTGCCCGCCCACGCCGAACGGGCAGCGGTACGGGTACGGGTACGGCAGCCGGGTCACGTCGGCCGCGATGCCGGCCACGGGCTCCTTGACCGCGACGTTCGCGGTCGCGGCCAGGGCCCCGAGGGTCATGCCGTGGTAGCCGCCGGTGAAGGCGAGCAGGCCGCGGCGGCCGGTGGCGGTCTGCATGAGCTTGAGCGCCGCCTCCACCGCGTCGGTTCCGGCGGGCCCGCAGAAGTGGATCCGTCCCCGGTCGGCAAGACCGCGCGGCAGCGTGGCGAACAGTTCCGCCACGAACGCGTCCTTCTCCGGCGTCGCCAGGTCGAGGACGTGCAGCGGGGCGCCGCTGTCGAGCGTGCGCCGGATTGCCTCCAGGACCACCGGGTGGTTGTGGCCGAGGGCGAGGGTGCCCGCCCCCGACAGGCAGTCGAGGTAGCGGCGGCCGTCGGCGCCCTCGACCACCATGCCCTCGGCGCGTACCGGGACGATCGGGAAGGAACGGGCGTACGTGCGGGCGGACGACTCGCGGTCACGCTGCCGGCGCAGCACCGCCGCGCCGGGGGCGTCGGGGGAGGCGAAGGGGTCGAGGGCGGGGTCCGGGGCCAGGTCGGCCGGATGCGCGGTCATGGGTCTCCAGGACGTGGACGGACAGGACAGGTGCCGGGAGCCGGTCAGAGCAGGTGGCGCTCGGCGACGGGGTGGCCGAGGAAGCGGTGCATGGCGAACTCCCAGCCGTAGGAGCCGGCGTACGGGAAGACGACGAGGTCGCCGGCGCGCACCCGGTCCACCCGGACGTCGCGCAGCAGCGTGTCCTCGGGGGTGCACAGCTCGCCGGTGACGGTCACCTCGGTGTCGGTCAGGGCGGGACGCGGGCAGTCCTCGGGCCAGTCCTCGACGGGCAGCACCGCCATGTTGTGCACGATGTCCCACGAGGTGGGGAGCTGGAAGTGGTTGATACCGCCGCGGATCAGCACGTACGACGACCCGTACGAGGTCTTCACGTCGATCGCTTCGGCGGCGTACCAGCCGCAGTCGGCGACCAGGTAGCGGCCCGGCTCCAGCAGCACCCTGACGCCCGGCGGCGGTTCCACCTGGGCGGCCAGCTCGCCGAAGCGGGCGACGTCGAACGGCTTCTCGCCCTCGAAGGCCACCCCGATGCCGCCGCCCACGTCCACGAGGCGCAGGTCGACGCCGCACTCGCGGGCGGTGCGCGTGCTCCACTCCACGCACCAGCGCAGGTACGCGGCGTGGGCGTCGGCGTCGAGGTTGCCGGAGGCGGCGTGCACGTGGAAGCCGACCAGGTCCAGGCCGGGGAGCCGGGCCGCGGCGCGCAGCACGTCCGGCACGTCGGGCTCGGCCACGCCGAACTGGGACGGGACGCCGCCCATCCGCAGCGCGCCGGTGACGGGGATCGAGGCGGGGTTCACCCGCAGCGTCACCCGGGCGCGGACGCCCTCGGCGGCGGCGATGGCGCTGATCCGGTGCAGTTCCAGGAGGCTCTCGGCGTTGATCGCCTCGACCCGCGCCCGGATGAGCGCGGCCAGGAAGGGCGGCGACTTGGCGGGGCCGGCCGCCACGACGGGAGCCGTCACGGCGGGACCCGCGATGACGGGAGCCCGTGCGGAACCCCGCGCGGTCGCGGCCTCCGGCCGCGGCGGCCGGTCCGTCGCAGGGAGGGCGCTGAGGGCGAGGTCGAGCTCGGCCCGGGAGGCCACCTCGAACCCGTCGACGTGCGGGGCCAGGGCGGCCACGACGCCGGGGAAGGAGTTGGCCTTGACGGCGTAGTGGACGGCCGCCCAGCCGGGGAGGGCGGCCCGCAGCTCGCGGGCGCGCTCGGCGGCCACCTCGCCGTCGTAGACGTAGGCCGACACGGGGGTGCCGGACGAGGCGAGGTGGAGGAGGAGTCGGCGGAGCCGGGCGGGGAGCACGTCCACCGGGTAGGCGGAGCGCGGCGCGGCGGAGGGCGGGAACTGCACGGACATGAAGCTTCTGCCTCCGAAGTCTTAGGTAAGGCTAACCTAAACTGCGGATCATGGCTTGGCAAGGCTCCATGTCTGTGATCTACGACGTAAAGGCGTCGGCGTGTGTCAGCGCACGGCGGCGCGCCGGACGTGCCACACTCGCGATCATGTCTTCGCTCACCCCCTGCCCCCAGTGCTCCGCCGGCATCGTCAGGGACGGCCGCTACGCCGTCTGGTGCCCGTCGTGCGAATGGAACCTCGGCGCGGACTCACCCGGCAGACGGTCCCTCGGAGCCGTGCTCGCGGACCGGCTCACGGCCGGGCAGCACGCCCGCGTCCTGCGCCGCGGCGCCGCGCTCCAGGGCGGCGGGCTCTCGCGGACGGCGGCCATGCTCCTGGCGGCGCTGATCCACCTGGTCACCGCCGGCTGCGTGGTGGCGGCGGTGACGGTCGTCGTCGCCGTGCCCAACATCGTGGGCGTCCTGGCGGCCGTGCTCCTGCTGGGCACGGCGTGGCTGATGCGGCCCCGGCTCGGCCGCCTGCCGGCCGGCCGCCACCTCCTCGGCCGGGACCGCGCGCCGCGCCTGTTCGGCCTGCTGGACCGGATCGGCGCCGAGGTGGGGGCGCCGCCGGTCGACGTGGTGCTCGTCCTGCCCGAGCACAACGCCGCGTACGGGCGGATCGGGCTGCGCGGCCGGCGGACCCTCTTCCTCGGCGCGCCCCTCTGGGCGGTGCTCGGCCCGCAGGAGAAGGTGGCGCTGCTGGCGCACGAGCTGAGCCACTCCAGCAACGGCGACGTCCGCCAGGGGCGGCTCACCGGGACCGCGATCGGCGCCCTGGAGGAGGTCCACGAGGTCGTCCGGGCGGTGGCGCGCGGCGGCAGGGACTCCGCCGAGGCGACGGCGCAGAGCTTCGTCGCCATGCTCTCCCTCGCGCTGGCGGCCGCCATGTGGCTGGCCGGTCTCACCCTGCGGATGCTCGGGTTCCTGCTGCTGGCCGTGTCGATGCGCGCGGCGCGGCAGGGCGAGTACGTCGCCGACGAGCGGGCCGCCCGGACGGCGTCGTCCGAGGCGGCGGCCTCCATGCTGGACCGCCTGGTCACCGCGCGCGTCGAGCTGGGCGAGCTGAGCTGGCTCGCCGCGTCGTTCGGCACGTCCGTGTGGGCGCGGCTGCCCGAGAAGCACGGCCAGGTGCCGGAGCACGAGCTGGAGCGGCGGCGCCGGCTGGAGGCCCGGACGCAGCGGCACGTCTTCCACTCGCACCCGCCGATCCACCTTCGGGTGGAGTTCGTGCGGTCCCTGGGGCACGCGGCGCCCGTCGTGGAGCTGGGCGAGGAGGAGGCGGCGGCCGTCGAGGCGGAGCTGGCGCCGCGCCTGGCCGCCATCGCGACGGCCCTCGGCGAGGAGCGGCGGGAGGTGTCCTACGCCTGACCCGGCTCCAGCTGCTCAGGCGGCGTCGAGCAGCACCTTGACCAGCTCGTCGGGGGCGTCGCGCATGAGGTTGTGGCCGCCGGCCAGGTCGTGGACCGTCCACGCCGGGTCCCGCCGCAGCCGGTCGCGGAAGACGGTGAACGGCGACCCGCCGTCCCAGCCGGTCGCGTACACGTAGTCCCTGCGGCGCACGTGCGCCAGGTCGCCGGTGAGGCGCAGGCGCTGCAGCACCGAGGCGATCGGGTGGGCCGTGGCGCGCGGGTCGAAGAAGGGCAGGGTGCGCACCGCGTACCCGGTGTCGTCCACGTCGGCGTACCAGCGGCGCTCCTCGTCGCGGACGAGCGACCAGCAGGAGTCGCCGTCGGAGGGGACGACGGCGTCGAGGTAGACCAGCGCGCCGGCCCGCCCGGGGGCGCGGTCGGCGGCGCCGGTGATCACCATGCCGCCGTAGCTGTGGCCGACGAGCACGGCGTCCTCGACGCCCTCGGCCTCCAGGAGAGCGGTCACGTCCTGGATGTGGGTGTCGAGGTTGACCCCGCCGGTCAGGAGGTGGCGGCGCTCGGCCACCCCGGTGAGGGTGACCGGGATGACGCGGTGGCCGTGGGCGCGCAGCCGCTCGGTGACGGGGTCGAAGCTCCAGCCGCCGTGGCACATGCCGGGGACGAGGACGTAGGTGGCCATGGTGGGTGCTCTCTGTCGGGGTTCCGGTCGTTCCCCTCCAGGGTGCCCCGGGGCGCGGTCAGAAGTCCAAGAGATGATCGCGATGACGTTCAGAAGCGATCGTTATGGCGGGTCAGCGGCTCTCGACGGCCATCCGCAGCCCCAGGGCGACCAGGACGGTGCCGCTCACGGCGTCGAGGCGGCGGCGGACGACCGGACGGCGGAACCACGCGCCCGCGCGCCCCACCACCGCCGCGAGCGACAGGTAGAGCACCGTCTCCAGGGCGACCTGGAGCAGGGCCAGCAGGGCCGTGGTGGCCAGCAGCGGGCGGTCGTGCGGGACGAACTGCGGATAGAACGCGATCATGAAGGCGGCGGCCTTCGGGTTGGCCAGCATCACGACGGCGCCCTCCCCGAACGCCTTCCACCAGGACCGGGCGGTGACCACCGGGGGCTCCTCCTCCGGCTGCGCGGCGGCGCCCGTCCGGCGGCTGCGCCACGCGGAGCGCCACGCCTTCACCCCGAGGTACAGCAGGAACGCGGCGCCGGCCACGCGCAGGACGACGAAGGCCACCTCGGAGGCGGCGACCAGGGCGGCCAGCCCGGCGGCGGCGCACAGCGCCCACACGTAGAGGCCGGCCTCCAGGCCGAGCACCGTCGGGACCGCTCCGGAGAGCCCGCGCACGGCGGCGCGGCGCAGGATGAGGGCCATCGCGGGCCCGGGCGACGCCGAGATGAGGATCACGGCGAGGACGAAGGCGGGCAGAGAGGGGAGGAGATCCATGACGGGATGATGGCGGCGCGGCCGCCCGCGCCGCAATCGAGATTCCGGAGGACCCGGTGGCGGGGGACGGCCGCCGGGCCGTCGAGATCGGGATGTGGGGTGGCGGTGGCCGGGGCGCCGGTCAACCGGCCAGGCCGTGCCGCCGGGCCCAGGCGGTGAGGGCCGCGGCGATGGCCTCGGGCCGGTCCTCCGGGGCGTGGTGCCCGGCCGGGCCGCAGTGCTCGACCTCCAGCGCCGCGAACGTGGCCGCGCACCACGCGGCCACCTCCGGGGTGATGAGCAGCGTCGGCGAGGAGTCGAACGTGAGCAGCAGCTTCGGCACGTCGTCGCTCTTGGCCAGCCACGCGTCGTAGCGCTCGACCCGCTCGGCCACCTCGGCCGGCTCGCCGTCGAGGGGGAGCGAGCGCGCCCACTGCAGCAGCGGCCGGCGGCTCTCGCGGGTGGGGTACGGCTCGCGGTAGAGCGCGATCTCCTCCTCCGGGAGCGGATTCAGGACGCCTCCGGTGTAGGCGGTGTCGATGAGGAAGTGCCCGTCGAGGACGAGCGCCTCCCCCTCCGGTCCGCGGATGGCCCGGGACCGCGCCCGCGGGCCCTCGCCCAGGTCGCTCCAGGACAACGTCTTGACGATGGTCTCGAAGAACGCGATCCCGCGCACCCGCTCGGGGTGGCGCGCGGCCCAGTCGAAGGCGAGGGCGCCGCCCCAGTCGTGGCCGACCAGGATGACGTCGTCCAGGCCGAGGGCGTCGAACCAGGCGTCCAGGTAGCGGGCGTGGTCGGCGAAGGTGTAGGCGATGTCCGGCTTGCCGGAGCGGCCCATGCCGATCAGGTCGGGGGCGAGCAGCCGGCCGGGCACGTCGATCGCGGGCATCACCCGGCGCCACAGGCGGGAGGAGCCGGGGTTGCCGTGGAGGAGGACGATCGGGGCGCCGGCGCCCGTCTCCTCGTAGAACAGGGTCGAGTCGAGCACGTCGATGACCGGCATGGGGTTCCTCACAATTCGTTCGTGTGACTAACGTTCGTGGCACTAACGAAAGTACATCGTTAGTGCCACTAACGCAAGCGGGATAGGATCGTCCCGTGACGGACCCCATGGAGGAGCGGGCCACCACCCCCGCCCGGCTGCGCAGCCTGCCGACGCGGCTGCTGTCGCTGGTGACGATGCACTCCGACCGCATCGTCACCGAGGGCCTGGCGGGAGCCGACGCCCGCAAGTGGCACTACGCGGTCCTGGCCACGCTGGAGGAGGCCGGCCCCGCCAGCCAGGCCGAGCTCAGCCGCCGCACCGGCGTCTACCGCAGCGACCTGGTGTCCGTCATCAACGAGCTGTCCGCGCGCGGCCTGGTGGAGCGCGCCCCGGACCCCGCCGACCGCCGCCGCAACGTCATCACCCTGACCGAGGCCGGCCGCGACCGGCTGCGCCGGCTCGACGCCCTGCTCGGCTCGCTGGCGGACGAGGTGCTGGCCCCGCTCGACGCCGCCGAGCGCGACCAGCTCACGGCGCTGCTCACCCGTCTGCTCGACCACCACGGCGGCCACCCCGCCCCGGGCGGCGGCTGACACACCACCGATCGGGGCGGGTCTAGGACCTGTCGCGGGCGCCCGGCACCACGAGGCCCGTCTCGTACGCGGCCACGACCGCCTGCGTACGGTCGCGCAGCCCGAGCTTGCCCAGCACCCGGCTCACGTGCGTCTTCACCGTCTCCTCCGTGACCGTCAGCCGGGCGGCGATCTCGGGGTTGGACAGGCCCTCGGCGATCAGCCGCAGCACCTGCGTCTCGCGCGGGGTGAGCGCGGCCAGCGCCGCCGCCGCCGCGGGGGTGGGACCGGGGCGCAGGCGCGCGAACTCGGCGATCAGCCGCCGCGTCACCCCCGGGGCCAGCAGCGCCTCACCCGCCGCGACCACCCGTACCGCGTCGAACAGCCGCTCCGCGGTGACATCCTTCAGCAGGAACCCGCTCGCCCCGGCGCGCAGCGCGTCGTAGACGTACTCGTCGAGGTCGAAGGTCGTCAGGATGAGCACCCGCAGCCCTTCGCCGGACCCCGCGGCCAGGCGGCGGGTGGCCTCGATGCCGTCCATGCCGGGCATGCGGACGTCCATGAGCACGACGTCGGGGCGCAGGTCGCGGCAGACCCGCACGGCCTGCGCGCCGTCGACAGCGGTGCCGACGACCGCGAAGTCGGGCTGCGTGGCCAGCAGCTCGGCGAAACCGGTGCGGACGACCAGATGATCGTCCACGACGACGACCCGCACGGCGGGGGTTGCCGCGCCCGTCATGCGGACTCCCCTGTGCCGGGGAGGGGGGCTTCGGCCAGGAAGCCCTCCCCCGTACCGGGAAGGGTGGCTTCGACCAGGAAGCCGCCGCCGGGCGCGGGGCCGGTGGCGAGCCGCCCGCCCACCGCGGTCGCGCGCTCCCGCATCCCGGCCAGCCCGTGTCCCGCCACCCCGTCGGCCCGCGCGGGCAGGGAGGGGCCGGGGCCGTTGTCGCGGACGCGGACCCGCACCGCCTCACCCGGGTACACCAGCTCCACGTCCACGGCGGCCCCCGGGGCGTGCCGGCGGGCGTTGGTGAGCGCCTCCTGGATGATCCGGTACGCCGCCAGCTCCACGCCCGGATCCAGCCGGACGGGACGGCCCCGCACGATGAGGCGCGTACCCGCGCCCGAGGCGTCGCGGGCCTCGTCGAGCAGCTCGTTGACCTCGCCGAGCCCCAGCCCCGGCTGCGGCACCCGGACACCGGCGTCGGCGCCCGCGTCCTCGCGCAGCACGCCGAGCAGCCGCCGCATCTCGGTCAGCGCGGCGCGGGCGGTGTCGCCGATGGCCGCCAGCCGCTCCGCGCCCGCGGGCGGCATGCCGGGCGTGGCCAGCCGCGCCGTCTCCGCCTGCACGGCCACCATCGAGATATGGTGGGCCACCACGTCGTGCAGCTCGCGGGCGATCCGCGCCCGCTCGCCCCGCGCCGCGTGCTCCAGCAGGCCCTCGGTGGCGACCCGGCTGGCGGCGGCGCTCTCGCGCGCCTCGCCCCTGGCCCGCCGCGCCACGCCGGCCAGCGCCGCGGCCGGCGCCAGGGAGGCCAGCACCAGAGTGAGCATCCGCGTCTCGCCCGCGGCCTGTCCCACCAGGGCCAGCAGCGGGTACGGCAGCGCGGACGCGACGGCCACCTCCCGCGGACCGGCCCGGCCGAGGCGGTGACCGGCGACGAGCGTGGCGAGCGCGCCCGCCACGGTCAGCGTCTGGAACGCGGTCAGCGACAGCACGCCCGCCGCCGTGACGGTCAGCCCGGCCGCCACCGGCTGCCCCCACAGGGCCGGCACCGGCAGCGTCGTGGCCAGTGCCAGCAGGGCGGACACCACGAAGAACATCGGCCGCTCGGCGGTCAGCGCGGCCCGCGGGTCCACGGTGTGCGCCGCCGCCTCCGCCAGCGCGGCGCCCACCAGCGCCACCCCGGCCGCCACGGCCACGGCCCGCGACCCGGCCGGCCGCCCCGCCCACGCACGACCCCGGCGCGTCCACGTGAGGGCCCGGCCGGCCCATGCGCGGCTCCGGCCCGCCCACGAGTCGTCTCGGCCAGCCCACGAGTGGTCTCGGCCAGCCCACGAGTGGTCTCGGCCCGTCCACGCGGGGCCCCGGCCCGCCTGGTCCTCGCCCGGCAGGGCGGCCCGTGACCGCCGCGGGCCCGGCCGGTCCGCGCCCTCCGCGTGGGCGTGTGTTGCCTTCACCCTGGTCATTGTCCTGGTTGTCCGGGATAGCGGCATCCCTCGATCGAGGGATGCCGCGCCGCCGACGATGGCTCCCCCGCGTGACGCGCCGGCCCGGCCCCGCCCCCTAGCCTGCGGTGCCATGGAAACCACCATCGAAGTGGCCGGCCTGCGCAAACGGTACGGCCCGACCCTGGCGCTGGACGGCATGACGTTCACCGTGACGCCGGGACGGGTCACCGGGTTCGTCGGCCCCAACGGCGCCGGCAAGTCCACCACCATGCGGGTGGTGCTGGGCCTGGACGCCGCCGACGAGGGGACCGCGCTGGTGGGCGGGCGGCCGTACCGGAGCCTGCGCGACCCGCTGCGGCACGTGGGCGCGCTGCTGGACGCCGGGGCGCTCCAGCCCAGCCGGACGGGCCGGCACCACCTGCTGTGGCTGGCCCACTCCCAGGGACTGGGGGCGCGGCGCGTGGACGAGGTGATCGACCTGGTCGGGCTGGGATCGGCGGCGCGGCGCAGGGCGGGCGGGTACTCGCTGGGGATGCGTCAGCGGCTCGGGATCGCGGCGGCGCTGCTCGGCGACCCGCCGATGCTGATGCTGGACGAGCCGTTCAACGGGC
This sequence comes from Nonomuraea rhodomycinica, assembly GCF_013363995.1. Classification (GTDB taxonomy): domain Bacteria; phylum Actinomycetota; class Actinomycetes; order Streptosporangiales; family Streptosporangiaceae; genus Nonomuraea; species Nonomuraea rhodomycinica. Next base: position 369,892 of record NZ_JABWGO010000003.1, read on the forward strand.
TGGACCCGGAGGGCATGGTGTGGATCAGGGGGCTGCTGGGCTCGCTGGCGGCCGAGGGCAGGGCCGTGCTCGTGTCGAGCCACCTGATGAGCGAGCTGGAGGACACCGCCGGGCACGTGGTGGTCGTGGGCCGGGGCCGGGTGGTGGCGGACGCGGCGGTGGCCGACCTGATCGCCGGCGCCTCCCGTGGGCGGGTCACGCTGCGCACGTCCGACCGGGCGGCGGCGACGGCGGTGCTGGCGGGGGCGGGCGCCGCGGTGACCGTGTCCGGTCGCGACACGGTGACGGTCTCCGGGGTGCCGGCCGAGCGGGTCGTGGGGCTGCTGACCGCCGGAGGGGTGCCGTTCTCGGAGGTGGCGGCGCACCGGGCGACGCTGGAGGAGGCGTACATGGAGCTGACCCGCGACGCGGTCGAGTTCCGCGCCGCGACCGGCGGGGCGGCGCGATGACGACGAACGAGCCGTCCCGGAGAACCGGCGCGATGACGAACGAGCCGTCCCAGAGAACCGGCGCGATGACGAACGAGCCGTCCCCGGGGAACGGCGCGACGACGACGGGCGCGCGGCCCCCGGGGAGCGGTGGGATGGCGGGGGAGAGGGCGTCGGCGACCGGCGGGTTCGGGCGGCTGGTGCGGGCGGAGTGGACGAAGTTCCGCACGGTCCGCGGCTGGGTGGCCGGCATGGCCGCCGCCGCGCTGGTCGTCGTGCTGCTCGGCCTGATGTCGGCGGCGGGCAGCCACACCTCGTGCGGCGGTCCGGACGACACCTGCCCGGTGCCGCCCGTCGGCCCGGGCGGCGAGGCGGTCAGCGACCACTTCTTCTTCGCGCACCGGACGCTGACCGGCGACGGCTCCGTCACCGCGCGCCTGACCTCGATGACGGGGAGGGTCCGGGTGCCCGACAGCGTCCCCGGGGTGCGGGAGCTGGACTCCCGTGTCGTGCCGTGGGCCAAGGCGGGGCTGATCGTCAAGGACGGCGTCCGGGAGGGCTCCACGTACGCCGCGGTCATGGTGACGGGCGCCCACGGGGTGCGCATGCAGCACGACTTCACCCAGGACACCGCCGGCCGGTCCGGCGGCGTGTCGGTGTCCCGGCCGCGCTGGCTGCGGCTGGACCGCGCGGGCGAGGAGATCACCGGGTACGAGTCCGAGGACGGCCGGCGCTGGACGAAGGTCGGCACGGCCCGGCTGCCCGGGCTGCCGGACACGGCGGAGATCGGGCTGTTCGCCGCCTCGCCCGGCGACCTGACCGTGAGACGGGCCGACTTCGGCGGCAGCGTCGAGCAGGTCCGCTTCTCCGAGACCACCGCCGTCTTCGACCGGGTCGAGCTGTCGGGCCGCGTCGCGGACACGACCTGGAGCCGCGACGACATCGGCGCCACGACGGAGCCGGACGGCGTGACCGTCCACCACCCGGGCGGCTTCCACGAGTCCGCCGGCACGTACACCGTGACCGGCGTCGGCGACATCGGGCCCCTCACCGACGGCCAGCGTCCCGAGAACACGCTGACCGGCGTGGTGATCGGGCTGATCGTGGTGATCGTCGTGGCGGTCGGGTCCGTCACCGCGGAGTACCGGCGCGGCCTCATCCGCACCACGCTGCTCGCCTCGCCGCGGCGCGGTCGCGTGCTGGCCGCCAAGGCGGTGGTGATCGCCGCGGTGACCTTCGCCGCCGGGCTGGCGGCCACCGCCGTCACGGTGCCGGTGGGAACGGGCCTGCTGCGCGGCAACGGAGCCGTCGTGCTGCCGGTGTCCTGGGCGGCGCAGGTGCGGCTGGTGGCCGGGGTCGCCCTGATGATGGCCGCCGTGGCGGTCCTGGCGCTCGCGATGGGCGCGCTGTTCCGGCGCGGCCCGGCGGCGATCACGGCCGGCGTCGCGGTCATCGTGGTGCCGCACCTGCTGGCGACCGCGTCGGTCCTGCCGGACGAGGCGGCGCGGTGGCTGCTGCGGCTGACCCCGGCGGCGGGGTTCGCGGTCCAGCAGAGCATTCCCGAGTACCCGCAGGTGCTCGCCAACTACGTCCCCTCGGCGGGCTACTACCCGCTCGCGCCGTGGGGCGGGCTCGCGGTGCTGTGCGGGTACGCCGCGCTCGCGCTCGCCCTGGCCGTCGTCCGCCTCAACGGGAGGGACGCGTGAACCGCCGGCGCGGGTCCCGGGAAGGAGACCGGGCGAGCGGGGAGTCTCAGGAGGGAGGTCTGGCGAGCCGGGAGCCTCGGGAGGGAGACCGGGCGAGTCGGGAGCCTCGGGTGGGAGACCGGGCGAGCGGGGAGCCTTGGGGAGGTGGCCGGGCGAGTCGGGAGCCTCGGGAGCCGGGCCGGATGCGGCGGGAGGTGCGGGCCGAGTGGACGAAGCTGCGCACCGAGCCCGGCGCCGTACGCCTGCTGCCGGCGCTGGTCGTCCTGACCGTGGCGGCGAGCGTCGCGGTGTGCGCGAGCGTGACCTGCCCGGCGGCGGGCTGCGGCCACGACGCCGTCCGGCTCGCGCTCGGCGGCGTCCAGGTGGGGCAGGCCGTCGCGGCGGTGCTGGCCGTCCTGGTCGTCGGCGGCGAGTACGGCACCGGCATGATCCGCACCACCCTCACCGCCATGCCCCGCCGCGGGGCCGTCCTCGCGGCCAAGGCCGCCGTGCTGACGGGCGTGACGCTGCCGGCCGCCGTCCTCGCCGTGCTGGGCTCGCTGCTGGCCGGGCGGCTCGTCCTGCCCGGCCGGGGGTTCACCGCCGCGCACGGCCATCCGCCGTTGTCGCTCGCCGACGGTCCGACGCTGCGGGCCGTCGCCGGGTCGGTCCTGTACCTCGTGCTGGTCGCGCTGCTGAGCCTCGGGATCGCGTTCGCCGTGCGCGACTCCGCGGCGGCGATCGGGGTGGTGCTCGGGCTGCTGTACGCGTCGGCGGTGCTGCCGCTCATGGTCGGCGACCCGGACTGGCAGCTCGCGCTGTGGCGGTTGTCACCGTCGAACGCGGGCCTGGCCGTCCAGGCCACCACCGGGCTCGACGGCCTGCCGCTGAGCCCGTGGGCGGGCCTCGGCGTGCTGGCCGCGTGGGCGGTCGCGGCGCTCACGGGCGGCGGGCTGCTGCTGCGCGCCCGCGACGCGTGACGCCGCGACGTCGTGACGTCGTGACGTCGTGACGCCGTGACGCCGTGAGGCCGCGACGTCGTCGTGAGGCGTGACGTCGTGACGTGGTGACCTCGTGACGCCGGCGGCCGTGACCTGCGGGACCGCGACGCCCCGGGGCCGCTACGCCGGCTGACGGGGATCGGTGCGCAGGAGCGCGTACAGGAGCTGGTCGTGCCACGCTCCGGCGCGCCACTGCGCCTCCCGCAGCACGCCCTCCCGCCGGAACCCCGCCTTCTCCAGCGCCCGCTGCTCGGCCCGGTTGCGGGTGTCGGTGTACGCCTGGACGCGGTGCGCCCGGGTGTGGTCGAACAGGTACGCGACCAGGCGGCGCTGCGCCTCGGTGCCGATCCCGCGGCCCCGGAAGGCCGGCCGCAGCAGGATCCCGATCGTCCAGCACCAGGAGTCGGCGGGCGGACCCCAGCCCGAGGCCCTGCCCCAGTCGACCCGGCCCGCCACGTCGTCGCCGTCGCAGACCGTCAGCGTGCCGCCGTCGTCGTGCAGCATCCCGTTCTCGGCGTAGGCGCGCCGGTCGCGGCCGGGGGAGCGGAAGCCGAACCACTGCAGCTCGCTCCGCCCGGCCGGCGTGCCGAACTCCTCCTCGAAGACCGTCAGGTCGCTCTCCCGGACCGGCCGGAGCGTCACACGGGTCACGCGGCTCTCCTCGCGGGGTTCTGGCGGACAGGGGTCAGCGGAGCGCGTCGATCCAGCGCTCCAGGCGCTCGCCCTCGGCCTTCATCAGCTCCGGGTCGCGCAGGGTGTTGGTGACCAGCGAGATCCCCTGGTAGGAGGACAGCAGGGCGACGGCCAGCTCCGGAGCGTCGTCGCGCCCCAGGGCGGCGAACTGCCGCTCCATCCAGCCGAGCAGCTCCCGCATCAGGGCGGCCACCGCCTGGTCGAGACCGTCGGCGCGTTTGTCCAGTTCGGAGGCCAGCGTGCCGGTGGGGCAGCCGTAGCGGGCGGCGACCTCCCGCTGGTCCACCCAGCCGCGGACGAGCGCCTTGAGCCGCTGCGCCGGCTCGGGCAGCTCGTCGAGCCGGTCGAGCAGGCCGCGCAGCGACCGGCCGTGCTCGCCGATGGCCGCCTCGACGAGCTGGTCCTTGGTCTTGAAGTAGTAGTAGACGTTGCCGACGGGAACGCCGGCCGCGCCGGCGATGTCGGCCAGCGTCGTCTTCTCGACGCCCTGCTCGTGCAGCACCCTGGCCGCCGCGGCCGCCAGGCGTTCGCGCTTCCCGCCCCGTACTGAGTTGGTCACCTGACTTACTATAGTGCCGCCGAGCCGAGCGCGCCTTCGTACACCCAGCGCCCGTCGAGCCGGACGAACCGGCTGTGCTCCTCCATCGCCCCCTCGCGCCCGCGCTCGACGTAGTGGGCGCGGAAGCGGACGGTCCCGTCGGTGTGCAGGACCGTGCCGCGGGCGGTCTCCAGCACCTCCAGCCGCACCCACCGCACCTTGCGGTCCAGGCCGACGCTCGCCGGCCGCGTCGCCGGGTGCCAGGTGCGCAGCAGGTACGCCTCGTCGCCCACGCTGAACGCGGCGAACCGCGACCGCATGAGCAGCTCGGCCGTGGGGGCCGCGCCCTCGCCCCGGTGGAAGCGGCCGCAGCAGTCGCGGTAGGGGACGGGCAGGCCGCACGGGCAGCCGGCGGGTTCACGACGGGACATGCCCCCATTCTGCCCGCCCCGGAACGCCGGACAGCCCTGACCGCCACCCCGCCATGCGAGGCGGATCACCGTCGGCGGCGACCATCGGAGGTCTCACGGGTATCAAGTTACAAGCTTTGACATCTGTTACTCAATACCCCTAGCGTCTTCGCCATGGAGCAGAGAACACTCGGCGCCGACGTCCGTGTGGGAGCGGTCGGGCTCGGTTGTGCGGGCATGTCCGGCGCGTACGGACAGCGCGCCGACGAGCAGGGCATCGCGACGCTGCGCAGCGCGCTCGACGCCGGGATCACGTTCATCGACACGGCCGACCACTACGGGATGGGGCACAACGAGACGCTTGTCGGGCAGGCGCTGCGACCCGCCGATCGCGACCGTGCCGTGGTGAGCGTCAAGTTCGGCGCGCTGTTCGGTGTGGACGGCAGCGTGCGCGGCGTCAACGGCCGGCCCGACGCGATCCCGACCTTCCTGGGCTACTCGCTGCAGCGGCTGGGCACCGACTACGTGGACATCTATCGCCCGGCCCGGCTGGACCCCGCTGTCCCGATCGAGGAGACCGTCGGCGCCCTGGCCGAGATGGTGCAGAAGGGCTACGTGCGCGGCATCGGGCTGTCCGAGGTCGGCGCCGAGACGATCCGCCGCGCCCACGCCGTGCACCCCATCACCGACGTCCAGGTCGAGTACTCGCTGTTCAGCCGCGGCGCCGAGGACGAGATCCTGCCCACCTGCCGCGAGCTGGGCATCGGCGTCACCGCCTACGGAGTGCTCGCCCAAGGCATGCTGACCGGGACGTGGCGACAGCCGGTCGGCGACGCACGGCATCGCGGGCACCTGCCGCGCTTCGCCGCCGGCAACATCGAGACCAACCTCGCGTTGGTCGAGCGGCTGCGGGAGATCGCCGCCTCCCGCGGCACCACGGTCGCCCAGCTCGCGATCGCGTGGGTGCTCTCGCGGGGGCGCGCGCACCGCGACGTCGTCGCGCTGGTCGGGGCCAGCCGACCGCACCGCATCACCGACGCGGTGGACGCCGCCGGCCTGCGGCTGACCGAGGACGACCTGGACGCGATCGAGCAGGCCGTCCCCCGAGGGGCGGTCGCGGGGGAACGCTACGCCCCCGCCCTGCTCTCGCTGCTGGACAGCGAGCGAACGGGCGGCAGGCGCTGATGCCCGCCCGAATCCCGCTGGACGCGAACGCCATCCTGGCGGCCACCGAGGAGATCCTGCGCCGTCACGGACCGGACAAGGCGACCGTCGTCGACGTCGCCCGGGCACTCGGCGTCAGCCACGCCGCCGTCTACAAGCACTTCCCCTCCAAGCAGGCGCTGCGCGAGGCCGTGACCCGGCGCTGGCTCGACCGCAGCCGCGACGCCCTCGCCGTCATCGCCGCCGACAGCGCGGTCCCGCCGGCGCGGCGACTGCGTACCTGGCTGCACGCCCTCCTGGCCGGCAAGCAGGCCAAGGTTCGCGAGGACCCGGAGCTGTTCGCCGCCTATGGAATCCTCGCGGCCGCGCACAGCAGCGTCGCCACCGACCACGTCGCCGACCTTCTGGGCCAGCTGACGGCCATCATCGCCGACGGCGCCGCCGACGGCAGCCTCCGCACCGACGACGCGGCGGCCACCGCCCGCGTGGTCTTCACCGCCACCGCCAAGTTCAACCACCTCGCCCACGCGGCCGAATGGCAGAACCCCGGCATCGGCGCCGAACTCGACGAGGTGTGCAGCCTGCTGCTCGACGGTCTTCACACCCGCATGTCGCCCTAGCCGAACCGAGCCGAGCACACGCCACCGGGTCGGCACACGCCGCGACTCGTCAGCGGCGCGGCCGGCCTCGCCCATCGCCGCCAGGCGGCGACGAAGGAAACGAACAAGGAGTGAGGAACGACCATGGTTCAAGCGATCGGAGTGACGCGCCCCGGCGGACCGGACGCCCTCGGCGAGCTCGACCTGGCGGCCGAACCGATCGGTCCCGGTCAGGTCAGGATCCGGGTGAGCAGCGCCACGGTGAACCCGGCCGACGCGATGATCCGTTCCCGTCCACGGCAGGACGCGGCGGACGCGGTGCGAGTGCCGGGCATGGAGGTGGCCGGCGTGATCACCGAGATCGGCCCGGCCGTCGAGCGCCCGTTCGCGATCGGGAACGCCGTCATGGCCATCGTGGTGCCCTCGGGTGAGCACGGCGGCTACCGGGCGGACCTCGTCGTGCCGGCACGCTCGGCCGCGAGGATCCCGGCCGGGCTCTCGGACGTCCAGGCCGCCACCCTCCCGATGAACGGGCTCACCGCCCGGCTCGCGCTCGACACGCTGGCGCTTCCGGCCGGCGCGACGGTCGCGGTCACCGGCGCCGCCGGCGTCGTCGGCGGGTACGTCGTCCAGCTCGCCAAGCAGGCCGGGCTGGTGGTCATCGCCGACGCCGCCCGGCAGGACGAGACCTTCGTCCGCGAGTGCGGAGCCGACGAGGTCGTGCCGCGGGGGGACGACTTCGCCGCCAGGGTCCGCGGCCGCCACCCGGACGGCGTCGACGGGCTCGTCGACGCCGCCGTGCTGGAGGCCGCCGTGCTCCCCGCCGTCAAGGACGGTGGCACGGTCGTCACCCTCCGTGGCTACCAGGGCGACGGCATCGACCGCGTCCGCGTCGCCCCGATCTTCGTCCGCGACTACGTCGAGGCCGCGGCCGAGCTCGACCGGCTCGCCGAACTCGCCGGTGAAGGGCGGCTCACCGTCCGCGTGGCCGGCGAACTGCCCGCCTCCCGAGCCGCCGACGCGCATCGCTCACTCGAACGGCGCGGCGTTCGCGGGCGGTACGTCCTGCGGTTCGGCTGAGAGGCGACGACGGAGCTTCCCGCCTTCCCGTCGAGCGGCGGGGGAGCGAGCGGCGAGCGGCGAGCGGCGAGCGGCGAGCGGACCCTGGCGGGAAGCGCTCGGAGCCGGGCCGCTAGGCGGTCCGGGCGGCCGGCCCCGGCAGCCGGGTCGTCAGCTCGGTGAGCGTGGCGCCGAGCGGCGCCTCCAGCCGGATCGTGGCCTCGGCGTCGCCCCGGGTGGGTCCCTGGTTGACGATGGCGATCGGAACGCCCAGCTCGGCGGCCCGCACGACGAACCGCAGCCCCGAGCGCACGGCCAGCGACGAGCCGAGCACCAGCAGCGCCCGCGCCCGCGCCACCAGCGCGAAGCACTCGTCCACGCGCGGCTTCGGCACGTTCTCGCCGAAGAACACGACGTCCGGCTTGAGCAGCCCGCCGCATCCCGTGCAGTCGACCACCCGGAAGCCCGCGACCTGCTCGTCGGTGAGGACCGCGTCGCCGTCGGGGTTGATGGCCGTCGCGGCGGCGTCCCAGCCGGGGTTGGCGCGGCGCAGGCGGCGGTCCAGCTCCATGCGGGGCGTGCGCTGGCGGCACGACAGGCACACCACCCGGTCGAGCCCGCCGTGCAGCTCGACCACCCGACGCGCCCCGGCCGCCTGGTGCAGGCCGTCGACGTTCTGGGTGATGACCGCGTCGATCAGGCCGCGCCGTTCGAGCTCGGCCACGGCGCGGTGGCCGGAGTTGGGCGCGGCCCCGCCGATGCGCCGCCAGCCGACGTGGCTGCGCGCCCAGTAACGCCGCCGGGCCTCCGCGCTGCCGACGAACCGCTGGTACGTCATCGGGTCGGCGCGCCGGGCCCGCCCGGTCGGCCCGCGGTAGTCGGGGATGCCCGACTCGGTGGACAGCCCCGCCCCGCTGAGCACCACCGCGCCGCCCCCGGCGACGAGCTCGCACAAACCAGCCAGGTCGGACGACACGGCGATCTCGCGGTCGTCTGCGCTCACGCTCACCCGTCCATGGTGCCCGACGGCAGCGGGTGCCGGGCACCGCCCGTCGCCCGGAGCCCGCGGATGAACAGCTCCAGGTGCCGCCGGGCGAAGGCGTGCTTCTCCTCCGCGTCGAGCGGCCCGGGGAGGGGGCGGGCGATGCGCACCAGCATCGTCCCGACGTCCATGAACGTCACGTCCTCGGGCAGGGACCCGGCGGCGCGGGCGTCGTCCACCAGCCGCCGTACGAGGCGGGCGGACCTCTCGCGCGCGGCCGACAGCTCGGGGTCGGCGTCCAGGTCCACCACGTCGATCATGGCGGGCAGCACGGCGGAGACCCGCAGCTCCAGCGCGTCGCGCAGGTAGCGGGCCAGCGCCTCGAACGGGTCGGCCTCCTGCTCGGCCGCCGCGGCGGCGGCCGTCGCGGTCCTGGTCAGCGCGTCGAGGGCGACCGCGCGCAGCAGGGAGTCGCGGTCGGGGAAGCGGCGGTACAGCGTGGCGCTGCCGACCTTGGCGCGCCGGGCGATGTCGTCCAGCGGCACGTCGGCCCCGCGTTCGGCGATCATGTCCCGCGCGGCGCGCAGGATCTGCTCCAGGTTGCGCCGCGCGTCGGCCCGCATGGGTCTGGCCTCCACCTCGTCCCCTCTCGTGGCGTGACGCCCAGCATAAACCGCCAACCGGAGGAATTTCCCCCACTTCACCTTGTGCCGCCATCACCGACCTGTCACTGTTAAGTGGGGAATCTTTCCCCGGTTGGACTCCTGGCTGAAGGGACGGAACGCATCATGAGCAGCGAGCGGCAGGTGCTCGACCTCGTGGACCGCTGGGCCCGGGCCGAGCTCGACGGCGACGCCGACGCCTTCGACGCCCTCCTCGGCGCGGACTTCGCCGGCATCGGCCCCGTCGGGTTCGTCCTCGACAGGGCGCAGTGGGCCGGCCGCCACCGCGGCGACCTGGAGAACCACCACTTCGCGATCCTGGAGCCGAGCGTGCGCCTTCACGGTGACACCGCGATCGTGGTCGGGATCCAGGAGCAGCGCACCAGCGTCAGGGGGCGCGACTTCGACCACTCGTTCCGGCTGACCCTGGTCGCCGTGCGGCGGGGCGACGACTGGGTGATCGTCAACGTCCAGCTCAGCGGTCCGCTCCAGGACGCGTCCGCGCCGCCGCCGTTCGCCCGCCCGGGCGGACGGATCTCCCGCGACGAGCTGCGGGCGGCGCTCGAGGCGAAGGCCGTCACCGTGGTCGACGCCCTGCCCGCGGCCCCGTACCGGCGCCGGCATCTCCCCGGCGCCGTCAACCTCACCGCCTTCGACGCCGCCGGATCGGCCGGCGCGCTGCTGCCGGACCGGTCAGCGGCGATCGTCGCCTACTCCACCGACGCCGGCTGCGACCGCGGCCCCGCCCTCGTCGCCGAGCTGACCCGGCTCGGGTACGCCGACGTGCGCCTGTACGCCGACGGGATCGAGGACTGGGCCGCAGCGGGCCTGCCGCTGGAGACCGGCGCCTGACGCGGCTCGGCGCCGTCCTAGTCCTGGCGTGAAGCGAGGACGTCCAGCCGCGCCTGGAGCCCGTCGAGGAAACGCTCCAGGCCGTAGGCGAAGCCCTCGTCGCGCAGCCGCGCCGGGTCCTCGTCGGCCCGCTGGTCGTAGCCCTCGCGCAGCAGCGGCAGGTCGCGCACGCTCTGCTCGGCGACCCGCCGCAGGCCCTCCATCAGCTCCTGCTCGCTCTGCCCGCTGCGGGCCAGCATCGACAGGTACGCCGCCTCGCTGACGGTCATGCCGATGACGTACGCGATGACGCCGCTCATGGCCCGGTCGGCCTCGCCGGCGGGGAAGCCGGCGCGGTGGAACAGGGCGAGCATCCGCTCGGACTGCCGCGTCAGGTTCGGGCCCAGCTGGGCCAGCCCGACCTGGCCGAGCACCGAGGCGATCCACGGATGGCGCAGGATCATCGCCCGCAGGCTGCCCGCGCACGCGGTGACGGACTCCCGCCACGCGTCCGGCGCCTCCTCGGCCGCGGGCACCTCCAGCTCGCCGTAGACCTCGTCCACCACCAGCTCGATCAGCTCGTCCTTGCTGGCGACGTGCCGGTAGAGGGAGGTGGCGCCGGCGCCCAGCCGGGTGCCCAGGCTGCGCATGCTGAGCGCCTCGACGCCCTCCTCGTCGAGCAGGCGGACGGCCTCGGCGACGATCCGGTCCTGGCTGAGGGCGGGCTGCTCCCGCTTGGTCCGCTGCCGCGCCCACACGGAGGGGACGGCCGGCTTGCCGGTCGGCATGGCGCCTCCTTTCCCGCCCACCCTAGCGCACGGTGTACGCATCGGCGTACATGCACTGTCGCTCCCTCGCGGGCGGTAGGTTGGGGAGCGTCCGGGAGCGGTGGGGAAGGGCGTGCGGGTGGCGGAGCGGTACTACTCGGTGGAGCGCGTGGCCGAGCTGCTCGGCCTGCACGTCAAGACCGTGCGCGGCTACGTCCGCGACGGCCGGCTCAACGCCACCCGCATCGGCCGGCAGTACCGGATCGCCGCCGAGGACCTGGAGGCGTTCACCGGCCGCCCCGCCCCGGCGCCGGCCCGCGGCGGGCTCCACGCCGAGACGTCCGCCGTCGTACGGGTCGACGGCATCGGGCGCGAGGAGGTCATCCGGCTGTCCAACACCGTCGTGGCGGCGGCCGGGAGCCGCCCCCGCGACGACGGCGGCGCCCCGCTGCGCGTCGAGACCGTCTACGACGAGGACCGCGCCGCCCTGACCGTCGTCATCCTCGGCGGGCCGGCCGGCGCCGCCGAACTCCTCAAGATCATCGACCTGCTGGTGCGGGACGGGCGGGCTGCCCCCGGGACGGGGTGACCGGGGCCGCCAGCAGGCCCGCCAGCGCGTCCACCAGGGCGTCCGCCGTCTCCCGCCACACGCTCACCGGGTCGGCCGCCGGGTCCTCGTGCAGGGCGCGCTCCCGCTCGGCCAGCATGTGCACGACCAGCACCCGGCACATGTCGGTCCGCTGGCGGTGCACCTCCTCAGGAACCCCCGGCGCCAGCCGGAACAGGTGCTCCGCGATCGGGCCGAGCGACGGCGTGGCGACCGCCTCCTCGATGACCACGGCCCGCATGGTCGGCTCCGTGTCGGCCTGCGCCAGGAATCGGGCGAACCAGGACGGGGCGGGCAGCGAGGCCAGGTGCTCGGTGGCCGGACGCACCAGGCACGACGCCCACTCCCGCACGCCCGAGGCGTCGCCGACGGCCGCCAGCATCGCGGCGCGCCGCTCCTCCATGGCCCGGTTGTGGCGGCGCAGGACGGCCCGCACCAGGTCGGTCTTGGTGCCGAAGTGGTAGCCGACGGCGTAGTTGTTCGACTGGCCGGCGGCCTCGCCGATCTGCCGGTTGGACACCGCGGCGATGCCGTGCTCGGCGAACAGCCGCTCGGCCGCGGCGAGGATCCGCTCGCGGGTGTCGGCCCCGCGCCCGGGCCGGTGCCGCGTACGGGCGGGGCCGGTGCTCACCATGGCCGGTCCCGCGTACAGACCGGGCCGGTGCTCAGCATGGCCGGTCCCGCGTGCGGGCCGGGACCGGTGCTCACCATCGGACCGGCACCTCCCGCAACCCGCCGACCAGCAGCCCCTCGCGGGGCGCCAGCTCGGCCGCCGGGACCGCGAGCTCCAGGCCGGGCAGCCGCCGCAGCAGCACCTCCAGCACGGTCTGCAGCTCGGTGCGGGCCAGCGCCTGCCCGAGGCACGAGTGGGGGCCGACGCCGAAGGCGAGGTGCGGGTTGGGGGAGCGGCGCAGGTCCATCTCGGCGGCGTGGCCGAAGGCCCGCTCGTCCCGGTTGGCCGAGGCCATGCTGCAGATCACCGTCGTGCCGGCGGGCAGCTTGCGCTCGCCCACCTCGACCTCCTCGGTCAGGTAGCGCGGCATGCCGAAGCCGGGGTTGGCGTCGAAGCGCAGCACCTCCTCCACCGCCGGGTGGACGAGCGCCGGCTCGGCCAACAGCGCCTCCCAGCGGGACCGGTCGGCCAGCAGCATCGCGGCCATCTTGCCGATCATGTTCGCGGTGGTCTCGTGGCCGGCCACCAGCAGGCCCCGGGCGGTGCCCACGAGCAGCGGCTCCGTCAGCCGCCCGTCGGCCGCGTCCACGATCCCGATGAGCTCGCTCAGCAGGTCCTCGCCCGGCTCGGCGCGCTTGGCGCCCACGTGCGCCGCGAGGTAGGCGTCGAACTCCGCCTGCGCGGCGTCGATCTCCGCCTGCGTGTACCTCGTCAGGCTCAGCATGGTGTCCGACCAGTACGAGAACCGGTCGCGGTCGGAGTCGGGCACGCCGAGCAGGTCGCAGATCACCCACACCGGCAGCGGGAACCCCAGCCCGGCGACGAGGTCGGCGGGCGGCCCCTGCGCCACCATGGCGTCCACGAGCTGGTCCGCCATCCGCTCCATGCGCGGCCGCATCGCCAGCACCCGCTTGGCGGTGAAGGCCCGGCCCACGAGCCGCCGCCACTGCAGGTGCGCCTCGCCGGAGGCCGACATGGCGGAGGTGGAGGTGTCGGAGCGGCCGAACACGCCGCCGGACTCGTTGGCCGTCACCCGGGCGGCGTCGCCGGCGTCGAGCTGCCGGGTGAAGCGCGGGTCGGACAGCACCCGGCGCACGTCCTCGTAGCGGGTCAGCAGCAGCGCCCGGTCGCCGCTGGCCAGCCGGATCGGCGCCACCGGGCAGCCGTCGCGCAGGTCCGCCCACTCCGGAGGCGGCTCCAGCGCGGAGGGGTTGCGGAAGGGGTACTCGGGGACGGCGTCGCTCACGGGGCCTCCTCGCTTCAGGCCGACACCCCCTTGTCTAAGCCATATGACTTAATCCCGTCAACCGGCCCCGCGACGCGCCGAGGCGCCGCGGAGCTCCTCCAGCGGGTACGGGGTCGTCCGGCTCTCGCGCCGGAGCGCGTGGGAGAAGGCGGACATAACCTGGGCCAGCGGGCTGTAGCGGGACAGCAGGGCCGCGGCCTTCTCCGGGGCGCCCTCCGGGGGCTCGCCGCCGGCCCACGCCGCTATCCGCTCCTCCCTCCCGTCGAACCCGTGCAGCTCGGCGGCCGGCCAGCGGACGAGCTGAGTGAGGGTGTAGCAGCGGTCGTAGGAGCGGTGCCGGTCGTAGAAGGCCGCCTCGGCCGGCGAGAGCTCGAACCGGGACGACACGGCCAGGCCGAAGTCGGCGAAGTAGAGCCGCCGCCCGGCGGTCAGGACGTTCAGGAAGTGGGGCGTCGAAGTGCAGCAGGCCGCGGGCGTTCATGAACGCCACGCCGGCCGCCGCCTCCAGCAGCGCGGACGCCCCGCCGATGCCCGCCCCGGCCGGGGCGGCCCCGTCCGACAGCTCGCCCAGCCTCCGGTCACTCAGCAGGGGGAGGGACGTGGACACGGCGTCGTGCGCGCGCAGCCGCTCCCGCCGAGTTTCGGTCCGGGGCCCGTTCCGCGTGGCCGCCGTCCCTGGCGCGCTGACCGGATCGACGGACACGGCGATGCGCTTCAAAGGCGCCACCGGCTCCACCTACGTCACGTTGCCCGAGACCGCCATCAGTGGCCAGGGCGGCAACCTCGCTGTGGAAGCGTGGTTCAAGACGACCGGTTCCGGCACCGTCATCGGCTACCAGAACTCTGCCGTGAGCACACCGACGGCTTTCACCCCCGGCATCTACGTCGGTACCGACGGCAAGCTGCGCGGCCGGTTCTACACCGACAGGTCCGCCCCCATCACCTCGTCCACGCGCGTCAACGACGGTGTCTGGCATCACGTGGTGCTCTCCGGCGCCCAAGACACCCAGACCCTTCACCTTGACGGCCGTCAGGTCGGCACGCTGGCCGGCGAGATCTCGCACGCCGGTCAGTGGGAGACGCGTGTCGGCTCCGGGTTCGGCTCCTCCGCCTGGCCCGTCAGTACCGGCTCCACCGCCGCCTTCCCGTTCGCCGGAGAGATCGACGAGGTCGCCGTGTACGGCAAGCCGCTCGGCGCTCACCCGGTAAAGCTGCACTATGCGGCCCGCTCTCCGCAGCCCCAGCTCACCAAGGCGGTCACGCGCACCGGGCGCACGGAGACAGAGAACGCCTACGCCGGCGACGGCGGCCGCCTGTCCACGTGCACCGACGCCAACGGAGGCGTCTGGAAACCGTCGCCTCCGGCGTACACGAAGGAGACCAACTTCCTGACCTTCGCCACCACCACGGTCATCGACCCGCGTGGTGGTACCACCGCCTACGTGGACGACGCCCAGCGCGGCAACCGGCCGGTCTCCCAGACCGATCAGCTCGGCCAGACCACCCGCTACGCCTATGACACGGGCGGGTTCCCGGCCAAGGTCGTCGACCCGAACGGCAACGTGACGGAGGTGGCGTTCAACAGCCGGGGGAACATGCTGTCGAAGAAGACGTGCCGGACGGCAGACACCTGCTTCACCGAGTACTTCTCGTACTACCTGAAGATCGACGACCCGTTCGACTCCCGCAATGACCTGAAGACCGGGCACCGGGACGCCCGCTCGTCCTCACCCATGGACGACACCTATCTGACGAGCTGGACGTTCAACGGCTTCGGTGAGGAGATCAAACAGACGACCCCGGCGACGCAGGACTTCCCTGCCGGACGAGCGGCCAGACTTACACGCATGCCGACCGGTCCGTATGCTTCGAAGGCAACGGGCAGTACATGGAGTGCCGACAGGCCTATGACAAGAAGGCATGCGCCGAGGGCACGCTCATCTACGAGAAATGCCGATTCACGCAGAAGGGGGAGAAAGAGTGCGATATGGTGCAGGACGTTTACTCGACCTGCCGCTCCGTGGATTACAGCAAGGTATCCGGGGGCAAGGGGTACAACCACGGCTATTCTGCCTGTCAGAGTGTGGCCTCCGCTGTCGAAGGATGTGTGCGCGACGACGTTCCCGGTAACGCGTGCCGAGGGATCGGGATGCTCGAGATCGACTGCCTGAATGTGACGAAAGAGGACACGATCGGCTGCGGGCAGCTGGGAGCTGCCTTCATCGAGTGCTTCAAGAAGGCGACCGTCGAGAAATGTACGGACATGCCGAAGGAGAAGTGCGAGAAGCACGTCCAGATGGGCGGCAACTACACGAAGTGCACGTGGGAGTACTCGGCTACCCAGGCATGGCTCATGAAGAACCTCGTGGACGCCGTCGATGTCGCCACCGTCTGTGGACTATCCGGAATATCCGGTCCCAGCATCACGGATGTGCTGACCGGGGTATGCAACCTGGTGAATGTGGCAGGCAAGGGCATGGTCGAGCAAGTCAATCAGAAGTGGCAGAACGTCGTGAAAGCGAATCCAGGAAAGAGCATCATTGTCACGACGAGCGTTACGGTGCCCGCGAGCGGTGAGCCCGGCCCACTGGTCATCGACATCGAGCCCAAGAAATGACATCGGAAGCGCCGGGCGCGAGCAGGCGCGTCCTGCTGATGCTGCTGACCTTGCTGGCATTGGCCGTCGTCCTCACGCCCGGCGCCTCCCGACCTGTCATCCAGCGCTCCCCGCAGCCCTACGTCGAATGTCGGGGAGGTGCTGATGAGAAGCTCTGTAGGACGGCATTCCGGACATATAGGGAATGCCGTGACGTCGGCCGGTCATCCCTCTATGGGGACCACAGCTGCCGGCAGGCGGTACGGCTCACCGAAGAATGCCACACTCAATTCGGCCAACCCGACCAGGCGGCCTGCGTCATGACGGGATACGCCATGCTCACCTGTATCGACGCCGACCTCCCGGAGCTGGCCTGTTACGGCCTTGGGAAGCACTTCCTCACCTGTCTCAGAAAGACGGGCAATGACGCCGTCGCCTGTAAACGCGAGAGAGAATCCCTGCTCACCTGCTTGGACGGGGATGACGATACGCCTTGCACATCGGATCCTCCCGCTGCGCCGCCCCCTGCGGCGTCCATGATCTCCTTGACGCGTTCGCTGCCCGAAGGGACCGCTCCGGAAATGGCCGGACTGAAGTCGGCGGGCTCTGTCGTTCCGGCGAGCTTGCCAAGGGAGATCGGGACGACGCCGTGGGCGCGGGAGCGCGCTGCACGCTCAGTGTTGACGTGAGATCCTCGCCGAGGACGGGGAGCCGAACCAGGTGCGCAGCGCCGCCTCCAGGAGGGCGGTCCCCGGCGGCTCGCCTGGCGCGCACGCCCACGCGACGGCCCCGTCCGGACGGACCAGCGCGCCGCCCAGCGCGGGGTGGTCCACGGCCGTGACCTCCACCACTTCGACCCCGGGCCGCCAACCGGCCGCCGCGGCGACCGCGGGGCCGCCCGCCGGGGCGAAGAGCACGGGCCTGCCGCCGGTGGTCAGCCGGCTCAGCGGCACCTCCCGGCCCGGCCGCGCCGCCACGGAGAGCGTGACGTCAGGGCAGTGCGCGCCGGTCAGCGGGTGCGCCTCCGGCGTCGCGTACGGGAACGCGTACCGCGTCCCCAGGCCTGACAGCAGCCGGCCGAAATAGCGGTTGACGTCGGGGATGTCCATCAAATCCGCGACGATGTCGCGCAGCGCGTCCGTGTGCGGCCCCGGCAGCATGAGCGCCGACTGCGCGCGCGTGTTGCGCAGCACGGCCTCCCCGGCGGGGTGCCGCTCGGCGGTGTAGGTGTCGAGCAGCCCGTCCGGGGCGGTCCCGCGGACCTCGGCGGCCAGCTTCCAGCCGAGGTTGACCGCGTCCATCAGCCCCAGGTTGAGCCCCTGGCCGCCGTTGGGGGAGTGGACGTGCGCCGCGTCGCCCGCCAGCAGCACCCGGCCCAGGCGGTAGGTGGCGGCCTGGCGGGCCTGGTCGGTGAAGCGCAGGGCGTCGTCCATCCGGGTGAACGTCACGTCCACGCCCGCCACGCGCCGGACGCTGGCCCGCAGCTCCTCCGCCGTGACCGGCCCCTCGTGGCGCTCGTGGGCGTCGGCGAAGTCGAACGTGCCGATGCCGCCGGGGCCGTGGAGGAGCATGCCGCCGGGCAGCCGGCCCGGCGGCGGCAGCGCGCCGGGGTCGGCCACCTCGGCGTGCGCCTGGCGGGCCGTCATGAGGGGAGGGGTGCCGGGGAAGGCGAATCCGGCGAGCTTGCGCACGGTGCTGCGCCCGCCGTCGCACCCCACCACGTACGCGGCGCGCAGCCGCCGCGCGCCGGTGGGCGTGCCGGCGGTGACGGTGGCGCCGTCCTCGCCGGGGGAGAGCCCGGTGACGGTGTGCCGGCGGCGGACGGCCACGCCGAGCCCGGCGGCGTGCTCGCCCAGCACGGCCTCCAGGTCGGGCTGCCAGATGAGGACGCCGCGCCGGTCCGGCTCCTCCTGCAGCTGCGGGTCGATCTTGTGGATCCACGCGAAGTGGTCCTTCGCGCTGCCGTGCTCGCGCGCCTTCTGGGCTCCGCGTTCAGGCTGGTGCTCGGTGAGCCGCTCGCCGAGCCCGCGCCGCCGCAGCGCCTCGGCGGCCAGCGGCCCGATCCCGCGCGACCTGCGCAGCGGCGACGGCTCCGTCAGCCGTTCCAGCACCAGCGGCTCGGCCCCGGCCAGGCGCAGCTCGGCGGCCAGGAGCAGGCCGACCGGCCCGGCTCCGACCACGATCACATCGGCGTCCATCACTGCCTCCTTAACTTGTTAAAGAACACCGTGCCTTTAACTTGTTAAAGTGTCAAGCCGGGACGACGGGCCGACGAGACGGGAGGAGCGGCGAGCGATGCCGATCGACAAGGAGGTGGCGGCCCGCGCGGCGCTGCGGCTGCTGGAGGAGGACGGGCTGGACAAGCTCACCGTGCGCAGGGTCGCCTCGGCGCTCGGCGTCCAGGCGCCGGCGCTGTACTGGCACTTCGCCGACAAGCGGGCGCTGCTCGACCAGGTCGTCGACGTCATGCTCGCCCCCGCCGCCGGGGAGCTGGACCGTCCCGCCGCCGGGGAGCCGTGGTGGGAGTGGCTGGAGCGCTCGCTCCGCGCGTTGCGGCGCGCCCTGCTCGCCCACCGCGACGGGGCCCGCGTGGCAGCCGGCGCGGACCTCACGCGCGCCGTCGCGATGGGGACGTTCGCCGAGCGGATCACCGAGGTGCTGCACGGCGCGGGCTTCGGCCTGGCGGACGCCTCGCGGGCGGCGGGCGCGCTGGTCCACTTCGTCGTCGGCCGCGCCCTGGAGGAGCAGTCGCGGCCCGCGCCCGAGGAGGAGGCGCGCGCGGTGGAGCGGGACGGCTTCCCCTTCCCGGTGCTCGCCGCCGCCCTGCGCGAACGCCACGCGGCGGGGATCACGCCGGAGGAGGACTTCGGCTACAGCCTCACGATCATGCTCACCGGCCTGCGGGCGCTGCGCGACCGGCTCGGCTGAGCGCCGCCGCCGTCCCTGGTTGCGTACGACATGCCGGTGTGCGTACAGTGTTCGCAAGCGCGAGTGATGTACGCAACGAGAGGGCGGCCACCATGCCGAAGACCACCACCTGGGACATGAGCGGCACCTGGGACTCCACGGGGGGATGGGCCACCCAGGGCAGGGCCGAGGAGCACGCCCCGGTGCCCGGCGGCGGCCTGTCCACGGCCGGGCTCGACCGCATGCGCGAGGTGCTGGCCCGGCCGGTCGGGTCCGGCGCCGTCCCGGGCCTCGTCGCCCTCGTCGGCCGTGGCGAGGAGACGCACGTCGAGGTCATGGGGACCCTGAGCGCCGGGGGCCACGAGCCCATGCGCAGGGACACGATCTTCCGCATGGCCTCCGCCACCAAGCCCGTCACGGCCGCCGCCGCGATGGTCCTGGTCGAGGAGTGCCGGCTGCGGCTCGACGACCCCGTCGACCCATGGCTGCCCGAGCTGGCCGACCGGCGGGTCCTGAGGAGCCTGGACGCGCCGCTCGACGACACCGTGCCGGCCCATCGGCCGATCACCCTGCGCGACCTGCTGACCTTCACCTTCGGCTTCGGCGCCGTGCCGGCGCCCCCGGACACGTACCCCGTCCAGGTGGCGATCCGCGAGCTGGGCCTCGACACGACCGCGCCGGACTTCGGGCCCGACGAGTGGATCAGGCGGCTGGGCGAGCTGCCGCTCATGCGCCAGCCGGGCGAGCTGTGGCAGTACCACACCGGCTCCGACGTCCTCGGCGTGCTCGTCGCCAGGGTCGCGGGACAGCCGTTCGAGACGTTCCTGCGCGAGAGGATCCTCGACCCGCTCGGCATGAAGGACACCGGCTTCCACGTCCCCGCGGACGAGATCCACCGGCTGCCCGTGTGCTACGCCCACGACCCGGAGACGGGCGGGCTGACGGTGTGGGACGAGGCCGCCGGCGGCCGGTACAGCCGGCCTCCCGTGTTCGCGGCGGGCGGCGACGGCCTGGTCTCGACGGCCGACGACTACCACGCCTTCTACCGCATGCTGCTCGGCAAGGGCGCGCTCGGCGGCGTGCGCGTCCTGTCGCGCGCCTCGGTCGAGCTCATGACCGGCGACCGGCTCACGCCCGCGCAGAAGACGGAGAAGGACGCCTTCGGCGACCACTTCGGCCGCCACGGCGGCTACGGCTTCGGCATGGCGGTCCGCACCCACCGGCGCGACCTGGCCTCGCCGGGCCAGTTCGGCTGGGACGGCGGCCTCGGCACGAGCGCGTACGCCGACCCCGCCGAGGGGCTCGTCGGCGTCCTGCTCACCCAGACGGCCCAGGACTCCCCGGACACGCCCAACCTCATCAGGGACTTCTGGACCGCCGCCTACCAGACCCTCGCCTGACCCCCTGCCAGCACCTCGCCCTGTCGCGGGGAGGGCGTCAGGACGCGGGGTCGGGGATCCAGCTCCCGTGGAAGCCCGCCGGGACGCGGCGCGGCAGCCGCACCGAGGCCGTGCGCGACAGGTCGGCGGCGTCCAGCACCAGCAGCTCGGAGCCCTGCCCGGCACGGTCGGTGACGATCGACAGCAGCCAGCCCTCGTCCTCCGCCCGGGCGCCCTCGGCCGCCACGAACACCGCCTCGCCCGGCACCAGGTCCGGGCCGAGCTCCAGCGCCGCCGAGGAGCCGGAGCGCAGGTCGTGCTTCACGATCGCGTCGGCGGCGGCGGTGTAGAGGTAGCGGTGCGCGTGACCGGTGCGGGCGTCGTCGTGGGTGGGGAACTCCACGGGCCGGTCGTCGAGCGGCTCCTCCTTGGCCGTCCCGGAGGCCGGGTCCAGGGTCCAGCGGTGCAGCCGGGAGCTTCCGGTGGCCGCCGCCCGGACCGGGGCGTTCGCGACGGTCGCGGCGGACGGATCGGCCTGGCCGCCGATACTCGGCCAGAACGCGGTGAAGTCCGCCGGCCGGTAGCGGACGCCGTCCACGACCACCCGCCCGGCCGCGTCCTCGTACGCGTTGCCGACGTGGAAGACGTAACAGGGATCGACGTCGAACCACCGCACCGGGCCGCCGGCCCTCGGCATCACGCCGAGCCGCGCCCCGTAGGCGTCGTCCCAGCGGAACGGCATGCCCCCGCCCCCGCGCGCCAGGGCCATGTCGAAGACCACCGGCAGGTCCAGCCACACGACGTGGCCGGCGGTGACGGCGAAGTCGTGCATCATCGTCGGGCCCGGCACCTCCACCTCGCGGCTCTCCACCAGCCGCCCGCCGGCCGACAGCCGGTGGTAGGTGAGGTAAGGCGGGACGAGCCCGTACCCGAAGAACAGCAGCTCCCCGGTGACCGGATCCTCCTTGGGGTGGGCGGTCATCCCGCCCTTCAGCAGCCCGCCGAAGTCGCACGGCCCCACCGTGTCCAGCTCGGGGGTCAGCTCGTACGGCAGGCCGGTCTCGACCAGCGCGAGGATGCGGCCGGCGTGCGGCACGACGTGGGTGTTGGCCGGGACGGCCGCGTGGTCGAACGTGCCGTCGGGGCGGACGAACCGGGCGCCGTCCGTGAACTTCGTGGTGCGCACCCAGCGGTTGCGGTACCACTCGGCGCGGCCGTCGCGCAGCCGCACGCCGTGGACCATGCCGGGCCCGGTGAACCAGTGCGCCGACGGGGTGCCCGGCAGCGGGTTGGGGCCGTTGCGGAAGTAGCGGCCGGTCAGCTCGGGCGGCAGGACGCCCTCGACCGGCAGGCCGGCCGCGTCGATCTCGTCGGGGACGGGGGCGCGGTGGCCCTCCAGCCACAGGGACGGGGAGGTTCCGTTCGGCCGGTTCATCTCGGTGCTCCTCACAGGCTCAGCGGGGTGGCTTCGGGCGGCAGGCGTCTTTGGGCGGCAGGCGTCAGAGGGTCGGCCGCGTCGCGGCGGCCGCCGCCGCGCGCTCCCGGGCCCGCGCGGTGTAGCGCGCGGTGAAGACGGCGGGCAGGGTGAACCCGGCGACCTTGCAGGCGACCAGCACGGCCACGGCCTGCGGCGCCCAGTGCTGCACGCAGGCCAGCGCAATCGCGGTGAGCGTGAAGCCCACGGCCCACGCCCTGGTGATGACCACGTTGATCTGCCGGAACCGCTCCGTGGCGGCGATGTGCGCCTCGACCTGGCGGCGCGCGATGCCCTCGGTGAACGGGCGGCCGGCGGCCAGGGTGCCCCACGCGGTGACGGCGAGCCACGCGATGGCCAGCGACGCGCCGTAGCCCAGCACCGGCGAGCCCGGCGCGGCGAACGAGAGCGCGGTCAGCAGCGCCATGTAGACAGTGGTCGAGGTCTCCAGGATCAGCGCGTTCCACGCGATGCCGGAGCGCAGCCGGTCGAGGGCGAGCAGGACGAGCGCGGCGGCCAGGCCGGTGATCGCGCCGGTGCGGGCGTCGAACCCGCTGACGACGGCGAGGGCGATCCAGGGGAGAAAGGTCCGGCCGTAGTACTTCAGCATGACGTCGCCTCCAGACGACATTCCAACTTTGACACGTCGAACTTAGACCTTCCAGTTTTGACATGTCAATCCTGAGAGGTAGAGTTCCGGTCATGAGCCTGCGGCATGCGGTCCTCGGCCTGATCGTGGAACTCGACGGCGCGAGCGGCTACGACCTGATGAAACTCTTCGAGATCTCGCTGGCGAACGTGTGGACGGCGACCCAGAGCCAGGTGTACGGCGAGCTGGCCAAGCTCACGGCCGACGGCCTCATCGAGGTCGCCGCCGAGGGGCCGCGCGGGCGCAAGGAGTACCGGGCGACGGACGCGGGGCGCGACGAGCTGCGCCGGTGGCTGGTCGAGGAGCAGCCCCGGCCCGCGCGGCGCGACGGGGTGCTGCTGAAGGTGTTCTTCCTCGGGCAGCTCGAACCCGAGCGGGCCCGCGCGTACCTGCGCGACAGCGCCGCGACCATGGGGGAGCGGCGCGACGGCCTGGCCGCGCTCCAGCAGGAGGTGACGTGGGGCGACGACAACCTGTCGCTCTACGGGCGGCTGACCCTGGAGTACGGCCGGCGCTTCTTCGCGATGCGCAAGGAGTGGGCCGAGTGGGCGGAGGCCGAACTGGCCCGCCACGCCGCGCCGCCCGAGGACGCGGACCGCGCCTAGCGCACCCGGTGCGGACCGCGTCTAGCGCACCCGGCGCGGACCGCGTCTAGCGCACCCGGCGCGGACCGCGTCTAGCGCACTGCGTGCGGACCGCTCGCGCCTGCGACGGGCTTCCCGGCTGCGGTCTGGTGGGCCCCGGTGCGGGCCTCGATGGCGTGCAGGACCGCCACCATGTCGGCCGCGCCGTGCCCGAGCTCCACGGTCTCGCCGAACAGGTCGTGGCAGACGTCCAGCAGGGGCGAGGCCAGGCCCGACGCCCGGGCCGCCTCGGCGATCAGCCGGTTGTTCTTCAGCACGTCCAGCGCCGCGGCCTGCACCGCGAAGTCGCGGGCCAGCAGCTTGGGCGCCTTCATCCGGGACACGGCGCTGGCCATCGGCCCGGCGTCCAGGACGTCGAGGAACCGCCGGCGGTCCAGGCCGTGCCGGTCGGCGAAGTGGTACGCCTCGGTGAGCCCGGTGACCATGGTGATGAGGAACAGGTTCACCGCGAGCTTCGTCAGCAGCGCGCCCGGCACCGGCCCGCAGACGAACGTCTCCCGGCACATCGGCGCCAGCAGCGGCGCCACCTCCTCGACGTCGGCGGGCTCCCCGCCCAGCATCGCCACGAGCCGCCCGGCCTCGGCGGGTTCGCGCGAGCCGGAGACGGGCGCCTCGACGTAGCCGCCGCCCGCCGCCCGGACGTCCTCCTCCAGCTCCCGCGAGTGGTCCGGCGAGGTCGTGCCCATGTGGACGACGACGCGTCCCGCCACGCGGTCGGCGCAGGCGGGCGTGCCCCGGCCCAGGACGGCGTCCATGGCCGCCTCGTCCGCCAGCATGAGGAACACCACCCGGGCCCGCCCGAACACCTCGCCGGGGCCGGACGCGACGTGGGCGCCGGCCGCGCGCAGCGGCTCGGCCCGGGACGGGCTGCGGTTCCACACCACGAGCGGCGTCCCGGCGCGGGCCAGGTTGAGCGCCATCGGCTGTCCCATGACCCCGAGACCGATGAACCCCACGTCCACGACGCACCACCACCCGCCCGTGCGACCAGCCTGTCTATGACAGTCGTCATACTAGAACGCGATATGACAAGCGTCATAGAGGGGGCGGTAGTCTTTCCCCGGAACGCGGATGTCCGAGCCGCGAGGCACTCGTGAAGCACGCCGCCGCGATCAGGCGGTCCCGGCGGCCTGGGCCTCAGGGTGGATCGTGGCCGGGGCGGGACGGCGGAGGCGGGAGGCCGGGATGACGGACAAGGAGCGGGGGCCGCGGGAGCGGATGGTGTTCAGCGCGGCGCAGCTCATCCGCCGCGACGGGGTCGCCGCCACCGGGATGCGCGACGTGGTCGCCCACGCCCGGGCGCCCCGGGGCTCGCTGCGCCACTACTTCCCGGGCGGCAAGGAGCAGCTCGTCAACGAGGCCGTGGACTGGGCGGGCCGCTACGCCGCCGGCCGCGTCGCCCGGTTCCTGGCCGGCATGCCGGAGCCGTCGCCGAGCCGGTTGTTCGCCGCGATGGCCGCGCAGTGGATCGACGAGTACGGCTCGGCGGGGTTCGAGGCGGGCGGGTGTCCCGTCGCGGCGGCGACCGTGGACTGCTCGGAGGCGGCCGAGTCCACCCGGGAGGCCGCGGCGGCCGCGTTCGCCCGCTGGACCGCGCCGGTCGCGCGGGCGCTGGCGGACATGGGCGTGCCCGCCGCCCGGGCCGAACCGCTCGCCACCCTGATGATCAGCGCGCTGGAGGGGGCGATCCTCATCGCCCGGGCCGAGCGTGACGTGCGCGCCCTGACGACCGTGACCCGCGAGCTGGGTCCCCTCCTGGACGCCGCCGCCACCCCTCGGAGCTGACCGTCCGAGGAGCTGACCGTCAGAGGATCTGACCGTCCGAGGAGCTGACCGTCCGAGGAGCTGACCGTCCGAGGACCTGACCGTCCGAACCCGCCCGAGGGGGCCGTCTCCCGCCTCAGCCGGCCACGCGCAGGTAGTGCGCCCAGTACCCCTGCCACGGCCCGTACCCGGCGGCCAGTTCCCGCAGCTCGCGCTCGCCGAGCGTCCGCCCGTAGGCGGCAGCGGCCGAGCGCGCCAGCTCCCGGTCGATCGGCGCCTCCTCCATCCGCCCCAGCCCGCGGATGAGGATGAACGACGCCGACCACGGCCCGATCCCCGGCAGTCCCAGCAGGAACGCCTTGACCTCCTCGTACGGCCCGTGACGCAGGAACGTCTCGTCGGTCTCCGCCCACTTCTCCAGCGCCGCGCGCAGCCGGCCCGCCTTGCGCGGGTCGCCGGCCAGGCCGGCGGGCGTCTCCAGGAGCTGGCCGACGTCCGGGAAGGCGCCGTACGGGTTGCCGGCGTGGGCGACGATGGCGGCCTTGGCGCGGGCCGCGGCCCGCATCGGCGTCCGCTGGCACAGGACGGCCCACACCAGGTTCTCCACCGGCGACGGGAACTTGACCTGGTGGTAGCCGCGCAGCCGCTCGACCACCGGGCGGAACCCCTCGTCGGCGGCCTGGTAGAAGCCGGTCAGGTCGTCGTCCAGGCTGAGGTGGAACCTGATCCGGTCGGCCGCCGCCGTGACGACCTCGTCGGTCAGGGGATCGGGGGACTCCAGCTCGCAGCGCAGGCCGGTCCCGGCGGGGGACAGGCGCGCCCGTACCGTGTGCCCGGCCACCCGGTACGCCTTCACCAGCGTCGTCCCGGTGATCTCCTGCTCGCCGGCGGCGGGCGGGAAGCGGGCGAGGAAACGCAGGGACGCGCCGAAGTCGAAGGGGGCGCGGGCGCCCAGGAGCATCATCGGTGTTCCTCCTCCGCCAGCGCGCGCAGCGTCGAGACCAGCGCGGGCGGGTCCGGCGCCGCCGCGAAGAACGCCGCGTCGGTGCGCTCCACCTCGGCGACGGCCCGCTCGATCAGCTCGCGGCCCCGGTCGGTGACCCGCAGCAGCTTGGCGCGGCTGTCGGCCGGGTCGGTCTCGCGGACGAGAAGGCCCTTGTCCTCCAGCTTGCGCAGCACCTGGGAGGCCATCTTCACGTCGGCGCCGGCCTGCCGGGCCACGCTGAGCTGGTTCGGCCGGCCGCCCTGCCGGTTCAGCCACCACGCGCACGCCAGCAGGACGAACTGGACGTGCGTCAGGTCGAAGGGCTCCAGGGCCGCCGTGACGGCCCGCTGCCAGCGCAGCGTGATCCGCCACAGCAGGAAGCCCGGGCTGTCGTCCGGGGTGAGGCTCACGCCGCCTCCGCGAGCTCGACCAGGGCGGCCACCGCGTCGGGCAGGTCGGCGGCGACGGCCGGGCCGATCTCCCCGGCTCCGGGGCCGGTCACCTCCAGGCGGTGGGTCACCCGGGTGCCCCCGGCGAACGGCTCCAGCGTGTGCGTGAAGCGCAGGACCACCTCGCCGAACAGGGTCTCGTCGGCGAACGTGTCGTTCTCGTCGGCCCGAATGATGCGGGCGCGGACCTCGTCCTGGCCCTGGGGCGTCATGACGATCTCGGACCCGGCGGCGAAGGGGCCGTGCAGCTCGGCCCGCTCCAGGCCGGTGTCCCAGCGCACCCAGCCGGGCACGTCGGCGTACAGCGCCCACACCGCCTCGGCGGGGGCGGTCGTCTCGGCGCTGTGCTCGAAGCTCCACAGGAACATGGACGCACTCCTTTAGTCCGCGCGTAGATTGTCTACGCGCAGACTATACACGGAGGGCGTCAGGGGCGGAACGCCCGGAGCGTGACGTCCACGAGCGCGTCGGCGTACTCGGGCGTCAGGGGGCCCGAGCGGTGCAGCCAGCGCCGGTGGAGCGGGGAGTAGAGCACGTCGAGCACCAGGTCGAGATCGGCGTCGGCGGCGAGCTGGCCGGCCTCCTGGGCGGCGCGCAGCCGCGCCTTCTTGGCCTCGTCGAGGGGGCCGGCCAGCCTCTCGCGGTACTGGGCGGCCAGCTCGGGATCGTTGATGATCTCGGAGGTGAGCGCCCGGATCGGCGCCTCGAAGGCCGGGTCGGCGAACTCGGCCGCCGTCGCCCGCATGACGAGCTTCAGGTCGGCCTCGATGTCGCCCGTGTCGGGCAGGGCGAGCTCCTCGCCCTGCGGATCCTGGCTGAGCGCGAGGATCGACTCGAAGACGACCGCGCCCTTGGACGGCCACCAGCGGTAGATCGTCTGCTTGCCCACGCCGGCGCGCGCGGCGATGGCCTCGATCGAGACCTTCCCGTAGCCCACCTCGCCGATCAGCGCGCGGGCCGCCTCCAGGATGGCGTGCCGCGACCGCTCGCTGCGCCGCGCGGGGTCGGGCTTCCTGAGCTCGGACATGCCGGGGAGGATACCACGGAACGAGACGAGACGGTTCGTCTTGACGAGCGGCCGCCGGTCGTGCAGACTCTCGGCGGCGAGACGAACCGTCTCGCCTCGTCAAGCGAAGAAGAACAAGGAGGTGAGGCCCGTGACGACCGGGAAGGTGTGGTTCATCACCGGCGCATCCCGTGGCCTGGGCCGGGCGTTCACCGAGGCGGCGCTGGAGGCCGGGGACAGCGTCGTGGCCGCCGCGCGCCACGTGGAGCCGCTGGCGGAGCTCGCCGAGCGGCACCCGGGCCGGCTGCTGCCGCTGCCGCTGGACGTCTCCGACCGGGCGGCCGTCCACGAGGCGGTGGAACGGGCGGTGGCCGCCTTCGGCCGCCTCGACGTCGTGGTCAACAACGCCGGCGGGCTCCTGTACGGCATGGTCGAGGAGGCCACCGAGGAGCAGGTCCGGGCGCACCTCGACGTCAACTTCTTCGGCGCGCTCTGGGTGAGCCAGGCCGTGATCCCGCACCTGCGCGAGCAGGGCGCGGGCCGCATCCTGCAGGTCACCTCGATGGGCACGAGCGGGGGCATGGCCTCGGTTGGCTTCTACGGGGCCGGCAAGGCGGCGCTCGACTCGCTCAGCGAGGCCCTGGCGATGGAGCTGGAGCCGTTCGGCGTCAAGGTGACGATCGTGCAGATGGGCGGGTACGACACGGGTCTGTTCACGGCCGGCACCACGGCCACCGAGCCGCTGCCCGCCTACGAGCCGCTGCGCGCGAAGCTGGCCGAGATGTGGGGCGACGACGCCGGGCCCGCCGCGAGCACGGCGGCGCCGGTCATCCTGGAGCTGGCGTCGCTGCCGGAGCCGCCCCGGCGGCTGATCGTCGGCGGCGCGTCGTACGACATGGTCCAGCAGCTGGACCGCGCCCGGACGGAGCTCTACCAGGCGTGGGAGCACCTCAGCCGGCAGGCCCCGGGCTGACCGGGCGGCCTGGCGGGCCCCGGGCGGCCGAGTTGATCATCTTCGGGGCGGCTCGCTAGGGTGGGCTCCTTCACGCGCCCCTTCGCGGCGCGCTCCCGGCACCCCCGTCCGGTCCGTCAGCTCGGCCCGGCAGGGCCGGTCCCCGAGGAAGCCACCGTGCGCCGCTACCGTTTCGGCAGGATCGCCGCGCCGCTCGCGGGCCTCTACGTGGTCGCGGTCGTCGCGTCCGGCGCCGTCGCGCTGGTCACCGGCGACCCCTCGCTCCTGCGCCGCCTCGCCGTGGGGACCTGGGGCTCCGACTTGATCCCGTCCGTCTGGTGGGTGGAGCTCGTCGTGGTCGCGGCCGGTCTCGTGCGGGGCTGGGCGCTGTGGCAGGTGCTGCGCGGGCGGCGGGCCGGGGAGCCCGGCCGCCGGGGAGGGGCGGCCGGGTGGCTGCGCGCCGCCCTGTACGCCTCCGCCGGCCTCATGCTGCTCGACCGGCTGCCGATACCGGGCCTGTGGTGGCCGGAGCGGCTCGGCGTGCTGCTCCAGGGGGCCGTCGTCTGGCTGTGGTTCCGCGTGCTGAAGGGGGTGATCCCCCCAGGCCGGCGGATCCTCGCGCTGGTGGCGGGCATGCTGTCCGTGGTGCTGGGCGCCGCCGGCGCCGTCGTCGCGGAGCTGGACCTCGCGGCGCCCGCTCCGCTCATGGCCGTCGTCGTGAACCGCGAACCGTTCCGGCTGGTGTGGCTGGCCGTGATCCTCGCCGCCCAGGCCCGGGACCCGCGGTGGAGCCGGGCCACCGTGGGGATCGGGGTCTTCGCGGCAGTGGCCGGCCACCTCCTGCCCACGAGGTTCCTCTTCGCCTCGTTCGGCCTCGGCGTGGACCCCGCCATGCTCGTCGTCATGGTCGTGGGCGTGCTGGGCCTGTCCGGCGTGGTGTGGGAGGCGCGCTCCGCGCACGAGCTGGGCGGACCGCCCCCGGAGCCCTCCTCGAAGCCGTCGCCGGCACGGGAACGGGTGCCGGCGCGGCCCTGGCCCCTGGCGGCCGTGGCGGTGCTCCTCCCGCTGGTCCCGGCCGCCGTCGACCTCGCCCGGGGCAGCCTGACGGCCGTCGGCCGGGGCGGAGCCGTCGAGGGGTTCGTCCGCGCGCACGCGAGCGTCACGGCGTCCGCGGCCTGGGGCGCGCTGGACGTCCTCGTCGGCGTCGGGGCCCCTGCCGTGCTGGTGCTCGTCGCGGTCCTGCGCGGGAGGCGCGGTCCGCTGCGCGCCACCATATGGACCCTGGTGGCCGTCGCCGTGCTCTGCGCGCTCTCCGCCGTCGTCCCCGAGGCGGCCCCGGCCGAGGGCGAGCCCGCGGGGATCTCGCCGCTGTGGTTCGGCCTGGCGCTCGCCGCGTCCGCCCTCGTGCTCGCGGCGCTGTACGCCACCGCGCCGAACGCCACCGCGCTGTACGGCACAGCGCCGAACGCCACCGCGCCGAACGGCACCGCCCCGGTGCGACGCTCACGCCGCCGCGTCCTCCTGGCGGCGCTCGCCGCCGCCGTGACGCTGGTCCTGGTACCGGCGGCCGACCAGCAGCGTGGCACCTTCACGACCGCCGGCGACTGCGCGTCCCCGAACTGGTGGGAGCAGGACCGCGAGAAGGAGCTCCCGCCGCGGACGGGAGCGCGCGCGTTCGTGTGCCGGGCACGCGCGGGCAGCACGCTCGCCTACCGTGACACGGCGTCCGACCAGGTGCTGCTGGCGCACGGACGCCGCCTGTGCGGCGTCTACACCCGCCGTGACCCGGCCGAGCTGGACCGGCTGCGGACCCACGAGAAGCTGGGCCCGGACGACCTGGAGTCCGTGCTGAAGGACATCTGCCCGGCG
Organism: Nonomuraea rhodomycinica; assembly: GCF_013363995.1. Lineage (GTDB taxonomy): Bacteria > Actinomycetota > Actinomycetes > Streptosporangiales > Streptosporangiaceae > Nonomuraea > Nonomuraea rhodomycinica. The sequence continues at coordinate 399,911 of NZ_JABWGO010000003.1, forward strand.
GCCGCCGCCGCGTGGGCGGACGAGGAGGCCGCCGACGAGCGCGCGTTCGCGGAGTTCAAGGCGGAGGAGCGGCGCAAGTGCGCCGCGACCCCGCGCCACCGGCCGCTGATCAAGCCCTTCAGGGCCGTCGTGCTCGAGGAGCCGCGGTGGACCGAGGTGGGTCTGGAGATGATCGACGAGCTCAGCGGCGAGGAGAACGGCACCGAGACCAGGCGCGGCAGGGTCTCCAGCTCCCCCGGCTACCTGTCGCTCTACCTGAGCCCCGAGTTCCACGTCTGCGTCACCCTGGAGACGTACGCGCGGCGCCCGCCGGTGGAGACCGAGGGCTGGGAGGAGGTCGTCGAGGTCGGCTACCTCAACGCCTCCGGAGAGATGACGCTGATGGACGGGCTTTCCGGCATCGTCCTGCCCGACCTGTCGCTGGGCGGCCGCCAGGGGCACTACCGCGTCCGCGTCCACTTCGCGTGGTTCCCGTGGAAGGGCGAGCGGCTCGGCACCCAGCGCCTGCTGGTCATGGCGTACCCGGCACCGGGGGACAAGGTCGTGACCTATCGCGGGCGGCGGCGGTGACCGGCGGCTTCGCCCGGCGCGTGGACAGCCACGAGCCGAGCAGGATCAGCGGCAGGCCCACCGCCATGCCGGCGCCCGGCCGCTCGCCGAGCAGCGCCGTGCCCAGGATCACCGCCACGACCGGGTTGACGTACGTGATCACCAGCGCGCGGCCCGCGCCCGCCTCGGCGACCAGCATCCCGTAGCAGACCATGGCCGCCGCCGTGCACAGCACGCCGAGCAGCACCACCGCCGTGATCACCCCGGCCGAGGGCATCGCCCGCGGCGCGTCCAGGGCGGCCACCGGGGCGAGCAGCGCCGACGACAGCACCAGGACGGCGGCCATCGACACGCGCGGGTCCAGGTCGGCCAGCCGCCGCTTGAGGATCATCGGTCCGACCGCGTAGCAGAACGCCGCCCCGAGGATCGCCGCCGCGCCGAGCAGCTCGTCCGGACGTCCGCTGACGTCCACCCCCACCAGCGCCGCCACCCCGGCCAGGCCCGCGAACAGGCCGGCCAGGCGCCGCCCCGTCACGCGCTCGGCCGCGTCGAAGCGCGGGGCGAGCACCGCCACGAACAGCGGCGCCGCCGCGATCAGCGTCGCGGCCAGGGAGGACGACACGTGCTGCTCGCCCACCGCGATCAGCGGGAACGGCAGGACGACCTCGGCCACCGCGAACGCGGCCAGCCAGCGCAGCCGCCCGCGGAACGCCGCCCGCACGGCCCCCCGGGGCACCAGCACGAGAAGCGTGACCGCTCCCAGCACCACCCGCGCCCACGCGAGGAAGCCCGGCGAGAGCCCGCCGTCCACCCCGATCTTCAACAGCAGATACGGCAGGCCCCACAGCAGGGACACGGCTCCGAAGGCCACCCACGCACGCGCGTTCACGCGCCACCACCTCACGTCACGTCGTCCACCTGAGCCGCGGACCCCGCCGGACCGCCCGCGATCCGCCGTCTCCGTCCGTCCCGGCCAGCCGTCTGTCCCGGCCAGCCGACCGTAAGCCGCCAACCGGTACGCGGATAAGCTCCAGTTCTGTGCCGATCGAGTGGACCGGTTCGATCCCGGACCTGCTGCTGCGCCTTGACCGCGACCGCCCCGAGCCGCTGCGGTCCCAGCTCGAACGGGAGCTGCGCGAGGCCATCCGCGCCGGCCGCCTGGCGGCGGGGGAGCGGCTGCCCTCCTCCCGCGCCCTGGCCCAGGGGCTCGGCGTCTCGCGCGGACTGGTCGTGGACTGCTTCGCCCAGCTCCAGGCCGAGGGATACCTGGTCACCCGCCTCGGCTCGGCGACGCGGGTGGCCCCCTGCGCCCCGGTGCCGCCCTCGCCGCCGGCGCCGGCCGCCGCCGAGCCGCCCCGGCTCGCCGCCGACTTCCGCCCCGGCGTGCCGGACCTCGCGGGCTTCCCGCGGCACGACTGGCTGTGGGCGCTGCGCGAGGCGTCGCGCCGCCTGCCGGACGCGCGGCTCGGCTACGCGGACCCGTACGGCGACGCCGACCTGCGCGCGGTGCTGTCGGCGTACCTGGGACGGGTGCGCGGCGCGGTCGCCGAGCCGGACCGGCTGGTGGTCTGCTCAGGGTTCGCGCAGGGGTACGGGCTGCTCCTGCGCGTCCTGGGGGAGCGCGGGGTGCGGCGCGTCGCCGTCGAGGACCCGGGCGACTCCGACCAGCGGCTCCTCGCCGCGCGGGCCGGTCTGGAGACGATCGCCGTGCCCGTGGACGAGGACGGCCTGGACGTGGCGGCCCTCGCCGCCACGGGCGCCCGCGCGGTCGTGCTGACCCCGGCCCACCAGTGCCCGACCGGCGTCGCCCTGGCCCCGTCCCGGCGGCAGGCGCTGGTGGCGTGGGCCCGGGAGCGCGACGCGACGATCATCGAGGACGACTACGACGCCGAGTTCCGCTACGACCGCGACCCGGTCGGATCCCTGCAGGGGCTGGCCCCGGGGCACGTGGCCGCGCTCGGCACGGTCAGCAAGGCGCTGGCGCCCGCGCTGCGGCTCGGCTGGATCCTGTGCCCGCCGCACCTGGCCGCCGCGGTGGCCGCCGAGAAGCACCTCGCCGACCGCGGCTCGCCGGGGCTGGACCAGTTCGCGCTCGCCCTGCTCATGCGGTCCGGCCGCTACGACCGGCACCTGCGCCGCATGCGCGCCTCCTACGCCCGCCGCCGCGACGCGCTGGTGACCGCCCTGGCCCGCCACGCGCCCGGCGTCGAGCCGCGCGGGCTCGCCGCCGGATTCCACGCGGTGGCCCGGCTGCCGGAGGCGGTCACGGAGGAGGAGGTCGTCTCCGCCGCGCGGGAGCGGTCGGTCGGGCTGTACGGGATGAGCGGCTACCGGTCCGGCCGGGAGCCCGTGGGGCCGCACGGGCGCGCGGAGCTCGTCCTCGGCTTCGGCAACCTGCGCGAGGACGCCATCGCCCGCGGGATCGCGGCGGTCGCCGACCTCCTCGCCCCCCGCTGACACCCGCCCGCCGCGCGGCGGCCCCGGAGGCCGGGCGGGGGCGACGACCGCCCCGGAGGTCGGGCGGGGGCGACGACCGCCCCGGAGGTCGGGCCGGGGCGACGACCGCGCCGGTGGTCAGGCCGGGGCGACGACCCGGCCGTCCTGCACGACGTGCCGCAGGTGCTTCGGCTCGGCGAGGACGCCGAGGTCGCGCAGCGGGTCGCCGTCGAGCACGAGCAGGTCGGCGCGCGCCCCCACGGACAGCGTGCCGATCTCGCCGGCCATCCCCACCAGCTCCGCGGCCCCGGTCGTGGCGGCCCGCAGCACGTCGAGGGGCCGCTGCACCTCGCCGCGCAGCCGGAACTCGTGGCTCTGGTGCCGGTGCATGCCGCCCAGCAGGTCCGTGCCGAACGCCAGCCGCACCCCGGCCCGGTGCGCCCGCTCCAGCGCCCGCAGCCCCGCGTCCAGCACCTCGTCCACCTTGCGCCAGCTTCCCTCCGGCAGGCCGAACGCCCTGCCCTCCTCCTTGAGCGCCCAGTACGTGACCAGCGTCGGCACGAGGAAGGCTTCGTGCCGCAGGAACAGCTCGACGCTGCTGTCGTCGATGAGGTTGCCGTGCTCGACCGAGCGGACCCCGGCCTCCAGGGCCCGGTTGACGGCGCGGGCGGTGTAGGCGTGCGCGGCGACGTAGCGGTTGGCGGCCTCGGCCTCCTCGACGACCGCGCGCAGCTCGTCCATGGAGTACTGCGTGGAGTCGATCCGGTCGGTCGGTGAGGCGACGCCGCCGGAGGCCATGACCTTGAGGTGGTGGGCGCCCTTGCGCAGCTCGTCGCGGGCGGCGGCGCGGACCGCGTCCACGCCGTCGGCGACGCGGCCGACGCCCGCGCAGCACGGGTGGTCGTCCGTGGAGCTCTGGCCGCGTCCCCGCAGGTCGCCGTGGCCGCCGGTCTGGCTCAGCGCCCGGCCGCAGAACAGCAGCCGCGGGCCCCGGATCAGCCCTTCGGCCTGCGCGTCGGCCAGACCGTAGTCGGCGCCGGAGGCGTCGCGGACCGTGGTGAAGCCGCGGTCGAGCATGCCGCCCATGGTGCGGGCGCTGTGCGCGGCGACGTACGCGGGCGACATCGACGGCAGCGCCCCGAGGTCGGCGGTGGAGGCGGTGACGTGGACGTGCGCGTCGATGAGGCCGGGCACGACCCGGGCGCCGGCGAGGTCGAGGACCCGGGCGCCGTCCGGCGCGCGCAGCCCGCGCCCGGTCTCGGCGATCCGGCCGTCCTCGCAGCGCAGGTCGCCCTCGGCGTACTCGCCGGACTCCATGTCGAGGATGAGCGCGTCGCGCAGCAGCAGGCTCACGCGGCGCCTCCGTCGGTGCGGGCCGCGCCCGGTGCGGCGGCGGCGGTGGCGGTGGTGGTGGCGGCGCGCAGCGCGGGGACGGCGAGCGGCGCCAGCGACACGGCCGCCGCGAGCGACTCCTCGTCGTAGCGTCCCTCGGCGTCGAGGATGTTGAGCACTCCCAGAACCCTTCCCCCGTCGATGACGGGCACGTTGACGACCGAGCCGCAGCCCAGTCCCTCGATCAGTTCGTGGTCGGCGAAGATCTCCCGCACGGCGGCCCGGTCGGGGCCGAGGTACGGCTGCCCCGCCTCGACGCACCGGGCCAGCCAGCCGCGGGCGACCTCGACGGTCTTCTCCCCGCCGACCGGGTACGCCTCGGGGTGGCTGCTGTGGACCCGGCGCAGCGCGTTGCGCCCGGGGATCCAGGCCAGCACGGTGAACAGCCGCGCCCCCACCGTCCGGCGCACCTCCTCCTCCAGCGCCTGGAAGCCCCGGAGATCCTGGGAACCGGTCATGACGTCATCTCCTTCCGGGTCTGCCGGGCGGGTTCGCCCTGTTCGGTGAGGTCCTCCAGGGAACGGCCGGCCGTGGCCAGGCCGAAGACGACCACGCACACGACGCCCACCACGAGGACGGCGGTGGTGAGACCGAACACGCCGCCGAAGCCCAGGCTCGCGGCCGACAGGCCGATGATCGTGGGTGCGAGGATGCTGCCCACGCGGCCGAACGCGCTGGACAGGCCGGTGCCGGTGGCCCGGATCCAGGTGGGGAACACCTCGGGGGTGTAGGAGTAGACGCCCGCGTACGTCCCGTTGAGGAAGAACGACAGCACCGCGCCCGCCACCGTGATCGCGGCCGGCGACTCCATCTGCGACAGCCAGAACGCGCTGACCGCCGAGCCGGCCAGGTAGAGGGCGATGGTGTTCTTGCGGTCGAGCCGCTCCGACAGCCAGGCGGCGGAGAAGTAGCCGGGGACCTGGGCCAGGTAGATGATGATCGAGAACTCGAAGCTCTTGGTCACGGTGATGCCGCGCTGGACGAGCAGCGTCGGGATCCAGGAGAAGAACCCGTAGTACGAGAACGTGATCACGAACCAGATCAGCCAGATCACGGCGGTCCGCCGGGCCATGGCCGGGCTCCACAGGAAGCGCAGCGCGCTGACCAGGTTGACCTTCGGCGTCTCGGACACCGGCAGCGCGTCGCCCTCGGGCGCCGGCGGCAGCGGCCGGCCGGTGGCCCGCTCGACGCGCCGTTCGAGGTCGGCGACCACGGCCTCGGCCTCGTCGTGGCGGCCCTGCTGGACCAGGAAGCGCGGCGACTCCGGCAGCGAGCGCCGCCACCACAGCAGCATGACGATCGGCACGGCGGTGAGCACCTGGGCGATCCGCCATCCGTCGTCCATGGTCGGCACGACGAACCGGCCGATCAGGGCCGCCAGCACGAACCCGAACGAGAAGAACCCGGCCAGCGCCCCGATGAACCAGCCGCGCCGCCGGGCGGGCACGAACTCCGACAGGAACGGCGCGATGATCGCGCTCTCGGCCCCCGCGCCGGCCCCGGCCAGCACCCGGGCCACGAGGAACACCTCGTAGCTGGGCGCCGCGGCGGCGACCACGGAGAACACCGCGTAGAACGCCAGCGCGTACATCATGACCTTCTTGCGGCCGATGCGGTCGCCGAGCAGGCCCGCCACGGTCGCGCCGAACAGGAACCCGAACGGCGTGGCCGACCCGATGAGGCCGAGCTGGCCGTTGTCGAGGCCCCACGCCTCCTGCGCGCTCGGCAGCAGGAACGCGACCACCGCCGAGTCCATCCCGTCGAAGGTGTAGCCGAGGCCGCCTATGAGCAGCAGGAGGTAGTGGGGGCGGCTCAGCGGGAGCCGGTCCAAGCGGGTGAGCAGGGTCATGGCACCTTCCCTGGTTCGTGCTTTTTGGCAACGTATAGTGCAAATCTCCTTACTTGCAATGGTCTTTGCATGATTCGATGCGCGTAGCATGTCTCCCGGCCGAGGGAGAGGATCACGTGACGGAGCCCCGTACCGACACCTACGACGAGTGGTTGCGCGCCCGGGTGCCGGAGCGCGGGCTGCGGCCCAAGGCGGCGGCGGTGCTCGACGTGCTCGTGTCGCAGCCCCGCCGCGCCTCCTACGGCTCGGCCGGCGAGCTCGCCCAGCTCGCCGGGGTCAACGTGGCCACCGTGACCCGCACGGCGCAGGCGCTCGGGTTCGCCGGCTGGCCGGCGCTCCAGCAGGAGCTGCGGGCCCGCTACCTGTCGTCGCTGAGCGCCGGCCAGGTCGCCGCCGAGCACGCCGGGGCCGGCTCGCCCAGCTCCCGCTCGCTCCGCCGCGACCTCGACAGCCTCGCCGTGCTCAACCGCCGGCTGGACGAGGCGGTGCTGCTCACGATCGCCGAGGCGGTCGCCGCCGCCCGCCGTACGGTCGTGGTGGCCGACGGCAGCTACGCGGCCGTGGGGCTGGCGCTCGCGCACAACGCCCGCCTGGCCGGCTACCCCGTCGCCGCGGTCACGGCCGGGGACTCCGAGCTGGCCAACGTCGTCGCCACCCTCGGCGCCGAGGACGTGCTCATCGCGATCAGCTTCTGGCGGCTGTACGAGAGCACCGTGCTGGCCGCGCACGAGGCCCGCTCGCGCGGGACGCGCGTGTTCGCGCTGACCGACGCGGCGAGCCCGGCCCTCGCCGCCGCGGCGGAGGAGGTCGTCATGGTGCCCGCGGAGGGGGAGGCGTTCTTCCCGTCGCTGACCGCGGGCGTCGCCGTCGCCCAGGCGCTGGTCACGCAGCTCGCCGCGGTCGATCCGGCCCGCACGTCGGCGTCCATCGAGGCGGCGGAGGCCATGTGGGCGAAGTTCGGCCTCCTGCACCGCCGCCCCACGCCCCCGTCCTGACGCCCCCTCGCCTGGGCTCGACACGGTCGCCATGCCAACAACTGACAAAAATTGAAATCTGTCATCTGTCATGCCATAGTGAAGAGGAACGACGACGGCAGCACACGCCACCCTCTAGGAGGTCCTCATGCTCACTCGTTCCCTGGGATCCACCGGGCCGCGCGTCTCCGCCCTCGGCCTCGGCTGCATGGGCATGTCCGCCCTGTACGGCGAAGCCGACCGCGCCGAGTCCATCGCGACCGTCCACGCCGCCCTCGACGCCGGCGTCACCCTGCTCGACACCGGCGACTTCTACGGCATGGGCCACAACGAGCTGCTGATCCGCGAGGCGCTGAGCACCGCCCCGGCCGCGCTGCGCGACCAGGCGGTCATCAGCGTCAAGTTCGGCGCGCTGCGCGGACCGGACGGCTCATGGGGCGGCATGGACGGCCGTCCGGCCGCGGTCAAGAACTTCGCCGCGTACTCCCTGCAGCGGCTCGGCGTCGACCACATCGACGTCTACCGGATCGCCCGCGTCGACCCCGCCGTGCCCATCGAGGAGACCGTCGGCGCCATCGCCGAGCTGGTCCAGGCGGGGTACGTCCGCCACATCGGCCTGTCCGAGGCGGGCGCCGACACCGTCCGCCGGGCCGCCGCCACCGCGCCCATCGCCGACCTGCAGATCGAGTACTCGCTCATCTCGCGCGGCGTCGAGGAGCGCATCCTGCCCGCCACGCGCGAGCTGGGCGTCGGCATCACCGCGTACGGCGTGCTGTCGCGCGGCCTGATCTCCGGCCACTTCACCGCGGACCGGCAGCTGGCCGCCGACGACTTCCGCGCGCACTCGCCGCGTTTCCAGGGCGACAACCTGCGCCACAACCTCGGCCTCGTCGAGGCCCTGCGCGAGATCGCCGCGGACAAGGGCGTCACGGTCGCGCAGATCGCCATCGCCTGGGTCCTCGCGCGCGGCGAGGACATCGTGCCGCTGGTCGGCGCCCGCACCCGCGAGCGGCTGTCCGAGGCGCTCGGCGCCCTGGACGTCAAGCTGGAGGAGTCCGACCTCGCCGCGATCGAGCGGGCCGTCCCGGCCGGCGCCGCCGCGGGCGACCGCTACGCGCGGGAGCAGATGACCATGCTCGACAGCGAGCGGTGACCCACGCACCCGGTACGGTCGTCTCCATGGCCACCATCGACGCCCTCACCCCCGAGCGCATCCTCGAAGCCACCGAGGAGGTGCTGCGCCGCCACGGCCCCGCCAAGGCGACCGTGGTCGACGTGGCCCGCGCGCTCGGCGTCAGCCATGGCAGCGTCTACCGGCACTTCCGGACGAAGACGGCGCTGCGCGAGGCCGTGACGCAGCGCTGGCTGGACCGGACGTCCATGGCCCTGTCGGGTGTCGTCGCGGGCTCCGAGCCGCCGGGGACGAGGCTGCGGCGCTGGCTGGCCGAGCTGTTCGCGGCCAAGCGCCGCAAGGTCGGCGACGACCCGGAGCTGTTCGCGACGTACATGGTGCTGGTGGGGGAGAGCAGCGCGGTGGTCAACCGCCACCGGGCCGACCTGACGGGGCAGCTCGCGCGGATCATCCACGAGGGCCTCGAACGCGGCGAGTTCGCACCGGCGGGCGCGTCGCCGGAGGTGCTGGCGCGTGCGGTGTTCGACGCCACGGGCCGCTTCCACGACCCGGCCTACGCCCGCGAGTGGGCCGAACCGGGCATCGACGCCGAGTTCACGGCCCTGGTGGATCTCGTCCTGCGCGGCCTCGCGGCTCCCTAGCGCCTCGGAGCCCTCGGGGTCCTCGGGCCTCGCCGGTACTTCCCCGGTGGGTGACCGGGGCGACCGGGCGACCCAGGCGACGCGGGCGACCGGGGCTCAGGGGCGGCGACTCACGGGCGGCGGCGGGCGACCATGACCGCGTCGTGGATCGTGATCTCGCGTCCCTCCGGGTCCACCGTCGCGCGCGGCCGGGTCTCGGCCGTCACCACCTCCCAGGCGTCCGGATCCAGCCCCGACGCCACCTCCTCGGCCGTGTACATCATGTCCGGGAAGTGCATCCGATGCGCCGTGGTCCGCAGGTCACGCGGGTGGTGGCCGACGATCAGCAGCGTCCCGCCGGGCGCCACCGCGGCGGCCAGCCGCGCGAACAGCTCCCGCCGTTCCGCGCCCGGCAGGTGCATGAACTGCGCCGACACCAGGTCGTACGCGCCCGCGTCCGGCACGTGCTCGCGCAGGTCCGCGTGGACCCACTCGATCCGCCCGCCGACGCCCGCCTCCGCCGCGTGGGCGGCGGCCCGCTCCAGCGCCGTGGTGGAGATGTCGGTGCCCGTCACCCGCCAGCCGCGCCCGGCGAGCCACACCGCGTCGGCGCCCTCGCCGCTGCCCACGTCCAGCGCCCGCCCGGGGGTCAGATCGGCGGCCTCGGCCACGAGCTGCGGGTTCGGCCGGCCGCTCCAGATCGCCGGCCGGGCGCGGTAGCGCTCCTCCCAGCCCTCCCGCTCGAACATCCTCCTCATGCCGAGCCGGTACGCCTCGACGGCGGCGCCTCGGTCCTCGGCCACGAGGTCGGCGTTGATCGCCGCCGCGGCGCTGAGCCCGGCCGCGGCGGAGGTCAGGACCTGGGCGGCCGCGTCGGTCACGTTGCCCGCCACCCACACCCCCGGCTCGGCCGTGGCGCCGGTGCTGTCGGCGGGGATGCGGTCGCCGACGACCTGCCCGCCCATCTCGATCTCCACGGGCTTCAGCCCCAGCGGCTCCAGCAGCTCCGCCCGCGCCGTGAGCCGCGGCCCGACGACCACGGCGTCCAGCTCCACGACCTCGCCCGTGACCAGCCGCACACCGGTGAGCCGGTCGTCGGACACCTCGACGGCCGCCACCGGCTCCTCCACCACGACGACGCCGCGCGCCGCCAGCGCCTCGGCCTCCTCGGCGCCGGGCGCCGGGGTCCCGGGCAGAGGCAGCAGCAGCACGTGGGGGCTCCACTGCCGCCACAGGTGCGCGAGGTGGGTCGCGACCGGCCCGCCGGCGAGGACGCCGATCCGCTGGTCGCGCACCTCCCAGCCGTGGCAGTACGGGCAGCTCAGCACGTCCCGGCCCCACCGCGCGGCCAGCCCGGGCACGTCGGGCAGCTCGTCGGTGAGCCCGGTGGACACCAGCAGCCGCCGCGCCGGCGCCCGCCGCCCGTCGTCGAGCGTCACGACGAACCTGGCGTCGCGTGACGCGCCCTCATGGGACGCGGCGTCATCGGGAGTCCCCGTGGACGTCCGCGTGGACCCCGCCGGCTCGGCACCGTGGCGGGCCACGCCGGCGACGCGGCCGGTGACGACCTCGCCCCCGTAGCGGATCACCTCCTCGCGCCCGTCCGCCCGCAGGTCGCCGGGCGGGGTGGCGTCCCTGCCCAGGTAGTTGTGCATGTGCCGGGCGGGCGCGTTGCGCGGCTCGCCCGAGTCCACCACCAGCACGGACCGGCGCGCCCGCGCCAGGGCCAGGGCCCCGCTGAGCCCGGCCGGACCGCCACCCACCACCACGACGTCGTACGTCTCGTCTCTCATGTGCTTCCCTTCACCGCTCATGTGCAGGGCCACGGTGCAATGGCGGAAGCGAGTTCGACAAGTATTCTTGCCGCTATGGCAAACGACGAGGGCGACGCGGTGCTGGCGGCGGTCGGGCCGAGGCTGCGCGCGCTGCGCAGGCAGAGGGGCGCGACGCTGAACCAGCTCGCGGAGACGACCGGCATCTCGGTGAGCACGCTGTCCCGTCTGGAGTCGGGCGGGCGGCGGCCCACACTGGAGCTGCTGCTGCCGCTGGCCAAGGCGTACCAGGTGTCGCTGGACGACCTCGTCGGCGCGCCCGACACGGGCGACCCGCGGGTGCGCCTGCAGCCGATCGTCCGTCACGGCGTGACGTTCCTCCCGCTGACCCGCCGCTCGGGCGGCCTGCAGGCGTTCAAGCAGATCCTGCCGCCGGGCACGCCGTACGGCCACGACGAGCTGCAGACGCACGAGGGCTACGAGTGGCTGTACGTGCTGTCGGGCCGCCTGCGGCTGCGGCTGGCCGAGCACGACCTCCTGCTGACGGCGGGGGAGGCCGCCGAGTTCGACACCCATCTCCCGCACCTGGTCACCAACCCTGGCCCGGAGCCGGCGGAGGTGCTCAACCTGTTCGGCCCGCAGGGGGAGCGCCTGCACGTCCGCGCCCGCCCCAAGCAGAGCTGACGGACCGCCCTGGGGGTGAGATCTGGTCGGCGGACAACCGTGCGATCCTTGCCCTACCCCGTCTCGGCGGGGATCAGGGCGACCCGGTGATGGCGGAGAGGTGCGCGGTGGTGCAGGACGAAGGGGTGCCGGCCACCGTGCTGTGGCGCCCGACGGGGCCGGAAGAGCTGGAGCTCGTCCGGCGGTCCGGCTGGCGCGCCTGGCCGCCTCGGCTGCCGGAGCAGCCGATCTTCTACCCCGTGCTCGACGAGGAGTACGCCATCAAGATCGCCCGGGAGTGGAACGTCCCGCACCACGGCGTCGGGTACGTGACCCGGTTCCGGGTCGAGACGCGGTTCCTGGAGCGCTACCCGGTCCAGCAGGCCGGCGGCAGGACCATCCTGGAGCTGTGGGTCCCGGCCGAGGAGCTGGACGAGTTCAACGCCCATCTGGTCGGCCCGATCGAGGTCGTGCACGAGTTCCGGTGACCCGGCCCGCCGGGCGGCCCTCCCGGCGGCTGGGCCGTCACCCGTGACGCGGGGCGCGGCCGCTAGAGGACGTCCCCGAGTTCGGCGGTGAACTGGGCGATGCGTTCCTCGTCCCGCCGGTAGTGCGTCCACTTGCCCACGCGGGTGGAGACCACCAGCCCGGCGCGCTCCAGCGCCGCCATGTAGGACGAGACCGTGGACTGGGCGAGCCCGAGCCTGCCCTGGATGTGGCTGACGCACACGCCGACCTCGTGCGGGTCGGCGATGCCCTCGTGCACCGGGAAGTTCGCCTCGGGATCGCGCAGCCACTGCAGCACCTGGAGCCGCACGGGGTTGGCGAGCGCCTTGAAGACCTCCAGCAGGTGCGCCGAGGTGTCCGGCGAGGATGCGGTGCGGGTCGCCATGTGCCGTCCAGCTGAGTCGGAAGCGCGATGAATCGAAGAGTATCGATATGATATCCGGCCGCGCCGGTCGTGGCCCTGCCCGGCGGGCCGACGCTCACCCGAGGGACCTCAGGAACGCCTGCGTACGGGAGAGCAGCAGCGCGGCGGCGTCCGCGTCGTAGGAGGGCAGCGTGCGGTCGGCGAAGTAGTGCTGGTCGCCGGGGTAGAGGAACAGCTCGCCCTGCCCGGCCGACTTGACGACCTCGCGGGCGAACTCGACGTCGCCCTCGCCGACGAAGACGGGATCGGCGTCCATGCCGTGCACCTGGACCGGAACACCGTCCGGCCACGCGTCGCCGAACTCCGAGAGCGGCACGCAGGCGTGGTACAGCAGCGCGCCCCGGGCGCCGGGCCGGGTCTGGGCCAGCTTCTGCGCGGGCAGCACGCCGAGCGAGAACCCGGCATAGACCAGGCCGGCGGGCAGGTTCTCGACCGCCCGGGCGCCGCGTTCGATCACCGTGCCGAAGCCGACGTCCTGGACGTACGCCATCCCTTCCTCGATGCCGCCGAACGTGCGGCCCTCGAAGAGGTCGGGCGTGTGGACGGTGTGCCCGGCCTGGCGCAGTTCGTCGGCGAACGCGGTGACGCCCGGCGTGAGCCCCAGCGCGTGATGAAACAGAACGACCTCGGCCATGATGCCCCCCGGTTGCTCGGTGCGACGCGGATGATTCGTGACAGTAAGTCATGTCTGCTGGATCTTGTCCAGCTCACAGGGTGGGCCACGTTGAAGAGTGGGCGCATGCCCACTAGAGTGGGCGAGCGCCCACTATCCCGGTACGGGAACGCGGCGCGCGGACACCTTCCCCCACAGAAAAGACCCCGACCCATGACGACGACCCACACGATCACCGTGCCCGGAGCGCGGATCACCTACGACGTGCGGGGCGACGGCCCCGTGCTGGTGCTGGCGGGCTTCCCGATGACGGCCGGCCCGTTCGCCGCGCTGGCCCAGACCCTCGCGGACCACCACACCGTGGTCACCTTCGACCCCCGCGGCATGGGCCGCAGCCCGGCCGACGACCCCGGCCAGGGCTCCACCCCCGAACGGCGGGCGGACGACGTGGCGGCCGTCCTGGACGCCATCGGCGCCGACGATGCGGACTTCCTGGGCAGCAGCGGCGGCGGGATCACCGGGCTGGCGCTGGCCGCGAGGCGTCCGGAGCGGGTCCGCGTCCTCGTCGCGCACGAGCCGCCGCTGTTCGAACTGCTGCCGGACGTGGCCGAGCGGCGTGCCGCGGTCGAGAGGGTCGTCGCGACCCACCGGAGCGAGGGCGTGCGCGCGGCCCTGGCGAGGTTCATGACCGACGTCGTCGGACACGACCCGGCCATGGGCGAGAACGCCGCCCGGCACTCCTCGGAACAGGACCTCGCCGACTTCGCCCGGCTCTTCGCCCTCGAACTGCGCAGCACCACCGGCCATGTCCCGGACCTCGCCGCCCTGGCCGGCGGCCGGGTCGTGGTGGGCGTCGGAGCCGCCTCCGCGCGCCTGGTCACCAGCCGTACCTCGCTGGCCCTGGCCGCGCGCCTGGGCCTCGAGCCGGTCGAGTTCCCCGGCGGGCACGGCGGTTTCCGCACCCATCCCGAGCAGTTCGCCGAGGTCCTCCGCCGGACGCTGGCCGCTCACCCCTGACGGGCGGCCGAGTCGGACGCGCCGACGCTTCCGACGCCGCCGCACGGGCACACCAGAAGGCACGGGTACACGAGAAGGCACGGGCACGCACGAGAAGGCAGGAGGTGCTCATGCGGGAGTTCGACCCGGCTGAGATCCGCGTGGTGGCCTGCGACATCTTCGGCACGACCGTCGACTGGCGCACCGGGGTCGCCGACCAGGTCGCCCGGATCGCGGCCGATCACGGGCTGAGCCTGGACGGCGGCGCGTTCGCCGACGCCTGGCGCGACCGCTACCTGCCGTCCCTGCGACGCGTGAACCGTGGCGAGCGCGACTGGGCCCCCCTCGACACCCTGCACCGCGAGTCGCTGGACGAGCTCCTCGACGAGCGCGGCGCCGGGAGCGCGTTCGACGACGCGGCGCGCCGGCGGCTCGTCCACGCCTGGCACCGCCTGCCCGCCTGGGCGGACGCGGTGGCGGGACTGGCCAGGCTGCGCCGCCGCTTCGTCGTGACCACCTTGTCGAACGGCGGATTCGCGCTGCTGACGACCCTGGTCAAGGCGGCGGGACTGCCCTTCGACTGCATCGTGTCGGCCGAGCTCGCCCGCGCCTACAAGCCGGCGCCCCGCGCCTATCTCACCGCCGCCGAACTGCTCGACGTCGAGCCGGGGCAGGTCCTGCTGGTCGCCGCGCACCGGTGGGACATCGACGGCGCCCGCGACGCGGGGCTCGCCACCGCGTTCCTCGAACGGCCGCTGGAGAAGGGCCCCGGCCGCACCGCCGACCGGGCGGCCGACGTCGCCGCCGATCTCAGCGTGACCGGCTTCGACCACCTGGCCGGCGTTCTGGGCTGCTGAGCGACGCCGGGGCCCCGCCGTCGGTGGCTGATCGGCTGCGCCGCCGGTACTCGGTGGGCGTCAGCCCGACCAGCGTACGGAAGCGGCGGGCGAAGTAGGTCGGGTCGTCCCAGCCGACGGCGGCGCCGACCCGGGCGGCCGGCAGGGACGAGTGCGCCAGCAGGGTGGCGGCCCGCTCGGCCCGCAGCCGGGCCAGGAAGTCCAGCGGCGTCAACCCGACGTACCGCTTGAACAGCCGGCCGAGATGGGCGGCGTCCAGGTTGACCGCGCGGGCGAGGTCGTCCAGCCGCCACGGATGGGCGGGCGCCGCCTCCAGCCGGGCGACGGTGGCGGCGACGGCGGGATGGACGACGGGCTCGGGCGCCCCCGGTCCGGGGTCGCCGCCGTCGGCCAGCACGCCGAGCACGGTGACCAGCCGGCCCAGCACGCGCCCCGGACGGCTCGGCTCGGCTCCGAGGTCGCGTTCGAGGAGGCCGATCTCCGCGATGGCCTCCTCGGCGGCGGCCGGATCGACGGCGGTCACCGCCACGCCGTGCGTGCCGGCCGCCACCGGGCCGGTCCACAGCATCCGGCGCAGCATCGGGATGTCGTACAGCGCCGACAGCTCGGCCCGCAGCGCCTGGGCGGACAGGCAGCAGTTGGCGACCGTCAGGTCCGCGCAGTCCCGGAACCCGTGCCAGGCGCCGGGGCGGAGCACGATGACCTGCCCGGGCCGCAGCGGATGCTCGCCCTGGCTGGTCACGTGCCGGCCGTGACCGGTCCCGATCACCGCGATCTCGAGGAAGTCGTGCGCGTGCGCCTCGATGTCGAGATCCAGGAGGTGGACGCCGCCGAGGACCGGGCGCCCGGTGAACAGCGCGTGCTCGTGCAGCGTGGCCGGCATGTCGGGATCGTACGACTGCTCGCCGGGATCGGCCTAGCCCCCGGCGGTCCGCCTCGGCGACGCTTGCAGGGTCCCGACACGCGGATTGCGGAGGTAGAAGATGGCGACGACCACGAGCGAGCAGTACGGCAGCGACGTCGGAGCCGACGGGCGGGTGCCGGAGGAGCTGGTGGCGGCGTACCGCGAACACGGTTTCGTCCGAGTGCGAGGCGTCCTCGGCCCCGGCGAGGTGGAGCGTTTCCGGGCGAGCGCCGAGGAGTTCCTGGAGGCGCATCGCGCGGAGAGCCTGGAGCAGCAGGGCGTCTTCAGCCAGCTCGTCAACGTCTGGCAGCGCGACCGGACGCTGCGCGAGCTCACGCTCCATCCGCGGCTCGCCCGCGTCGCCGAGCAGCTCGCCGGGTTCCCGCTGCGGCTCTGGCACGACCACATGCTGGTCAAGGAGCCGCACAACAACGCCGCCACGGAGTTCCACCAGGACCGGCCGTACTGGCCGCACACGGGCGACCGGCTCCCGCTGTCGGCGTGGATCGCGCTGGTCGACGTGCCGCCGGAGCGCGGCTGCATGACCTTCCTGCCCGGCACTCAGGACCGCACCGGCCTGCGCCCGCAGGACCTGCACCACGAGGAGGACCTGTTCGAGATGGATCCGTCCCTGCGCTGGATCCCCCGGGTCACCGTGCCGCTCCGCGCCGGCGACTGCACCTTCCACAGCGGCTACACCGGCCACATGGCGCTGCCCAACCGCACCGACCAGGCCCGGCTCGCCCACGTCACCATCTACATGGACGAGGAGACGCGGTACGACGGGAGCCGGCACGTCGTGACCGACCCGCTCGGACTCGCCGCGGGGGACCGGCTGGACGGCGCCGCCTTCCCCCGCCCCTGGGCGTAGGCGGCGCGGCTCGGGAGGGGCGCCGGGGGAGCGGGGCTCAGCGGACCCGGTCGTAGATCAAGGACAGGGTGCCGTGCTCGCCCGCGGCCTGGCTGACCAGCGACCACCGCCCCTCGGGCAGGCCGTCGTCGAAGAGGCGCGGCCCGCCGCCGAGGAAGACCGGGAAGATCGTGAGCGCCAGCCGGTCCACCTGGTCGGCGGCCAGCAGCGCCTTGATGACGCTGGCGCTGGAGAGCACGAGGATGTCGCCGCCCCCGGTCGCCTTGAGGTCCTCGACCACCTCGGCGGCCGGCTTGTCGGCGATCGTCGTCCGCTCCCACGGCGCCTCGGCCAGGCTGGAGGACAGGACGACCTTGTCGGCGTCGACGAGCCACTTCGCGAAACCCTCGTCGCGCGGGTCGGCGCCCTCCATGCCGATGACGGTGGGCCAGAAACCGAGGAAGCCCTCGGCGTTGACCCGGCCGAGCAGGGCCGTCGTCGCCGGCTCCCAGAGGCTCGTCAGGTGGTCGCGGGCGACGTCGGTGACGGCGTACGGCATCACCCAGCTCATGTCGAGGGGGTCGCCCGGCCGGGCGTAGTGGCCGTCGAGGGAGAGGCTCATGTTGGTGACGACCCTGCGGGCGCTGGTCTGCTCGGTCACTTGGTGCTCCTTGTGTCGTTGTCGTGGGTGACGTCGGTGACGTCGGTGTTGGGGGTGTTCGAGGCGCCGGGGTGCTGCGCGGCGAGGTTCGCCGCGAGCTTGTCGAGGCTCTGGCCGAAGCCGATCTCGATGCCCGCGACGAAGTCCGCGGAGGGCACTGTGCTGTCGATGATCTGGTACTGGACGTCGAGGTCCGTGCCGGTGCTGGTCGGACGCAGTCCGAGGGTGACGTGGGCGGTGAAGGCCGGCCCGCCGTCGGGAAGCAGGGGGGAGAGCCGGTAGGACAGGCGCTCGCCGGGGCGTACGTCCTCCACGACCCCCTCCCCGCGCCCGGCGACCGGGTCGGAGTCGCCGGCGTCCTCGGCGTCGCGGTACTCCAGGACGATCCGCCCGCCCGGCCGCGCGTCGAACACGAGCTCGGAGACACGCAGGTCCTCGGGCGTCCACCAGCGGGCCAGCAGGGACGTCTCGGTCAGGTGGCGCCAGACCAGCTCGGGGCCGCCCGCCAGCGACCGGACGAACCTGAACGAGCGTCCGTCGGCCCACCCCGCCTCCTCCGCGGCGAGTCGTTCCGCCTGGAGGCTCACCCCGTAGCGGTCGAACGTCTCGCGCGGGCCGCCGGCCCGGTCGGCGGTGTCGGCGAGCCGGCTCAGCGCGGCCGCCAGCTCCCGCAGGGGATCGGGCCGGAGCGCGTAGACGCGGCGCTGGCCGCTGCGCCGGGAGGTGACGACCCCGGCGCGTTCGAGGGTCTGCAGGTGCTTGGTCGTCTGCGGCTGGCGCGCCTCGGCGAGCCGGGCGAGGACCCCGACGGGGCGGGGCCGCTCGGCCAGCAGGTTCACGAGCCGCCACCGGGCCGGGTCGGCCAGTGCGGCGAGGAGTGCGTCCATGCCGAGAAGTATGCTCCATGGCGAATATTCGCGTCAAGGAATATCTGAGGAATCGTCCTTTCGGCCGGTGTGACGCGCGGCCGTGAGTCCCTAACCTGAACGCCGTGCCCGCCCCGGACGGCCTCCGCTCCGCCTCACCACGCCCCGGCGATCCCGGCCCCGGTCATCCGCGGCCCGACCGCCCGGCTCCCGACGCGCCCGCCCGGCCCGAGGCCGCTGGTGAGGACCCGCACGCGCTCGCGGGGCCGGAGGATCCGGGCGGGGACCTGCCCACGTCTGCCAGGCCGGACGATCCGGGTGCGGACCTGCGCGCGTCCGCCCAGCCGGACGACCCGCGCGGGGCCGGCCGGGGCGACGTGCGGGAGCGGACGCCTCAGGAACGTCGCCGGGCGGCGATGGACGCGGGCCTCGCGGCGGTGTTCGCCCTGACGGCGGGCTACGTGGCGTACCGGATCGCGGGGAGCTGGGGCGGCGGCGCGTGGTGGTTCGGGTGCGCCGCCGGGACGGTGGTGTGCGTCATCGCGCTGCTGCGCCGCGGGCATCGCGCCCGGGCGGCCGCCGCCGGCCTGGCCGTCGCCGCGGCGGCCGTCCTGACCGCCCGTCTCGCGCACCTGCCCGCCGAGCCCGGCCCGGCCATGGCGCTCGCGCTGGCCGTCCTCATCGGCTCCGCCGTCCGGGCCCTCCCGCGGCGGCAGGCGGGCGCGGTCGCGGCGGGAGGACTCGCCGTCGCGGTGCTCGCGTTCGCCGCCTCCGCCGCGCACGCGACCGTGGCCGAGCTGTACGGCCTGGCCTGGCTCGCCGCCACCGGCCTCGCGCTGGGCGCGCGCCTGCTCCGCGCCCGCCGCCGGGCCGCCATGGAGCGGGTACGCCGGGACGAACGCCTCCGGCTGGCCAGGGAGCTGCACGACGTCGTCGCCCACCACGTCACCAGCGTGGTGCTCCAGACCCAGGCCGCCCGGCTCGTGGCCCGCCGGCGCCCCGACGGGGTGGACGCCTGCCTGGCCGGTATCGAGGCCGCCGGCTCCGACGCCCTCGCCGGGGCCCGCCGCGTCGTCGGGCTCCTGCGCGACGACACCCCCTCCCCGGCGCCCGCTCCCGCCGCCGTCTCCCCCCACGGGGAGCGGCTCGGCGAGCTGGTGCGGCGCTTCACCGGCCCTCCCGTACGCCTGCGGCTCCCCGAGGGCGAGCCCGGATGGCCGCCCGAGGTCGCCACCACCGTCTACCGGATCGTCCAGGAGTCCCTCACGAACGTCTCCCGCCACGCCCCCCACGCCGGCTCCGTCTCGGTCACCGTGGCCGAGGACCACGGCGTGATCACCGTCGAGGTGGCCGACGACGCCCCGCCCGTCCCCGCCCGCCGCCTGCGCCGGGGCGGCGCGGGCGGCGGCCTCGGAGCAGGCGCGCGAGGCGGCGGGTACGGCCTGGTCGGCATGCGGGAACGCCTGGACGCCCTCGGCGGCACGCTCACCGCCGGTCCGCGCCCGCGGGGCGCCGGCTGGGCCGTGCGGGCCACCCTGCCCGTCCCCGCGCGCGGGCGCCGATGACGATCAGGGTGCTGCTGGCCGACGACCAGGCGATGGTCCGCGCCAGCCTGCGGATCATCCTGGAGGACGAGCCGGGCGTCAGCGTGGTGGCCGAGGCCGCCGACGGCGAGGAGGCGGTCGCGCTGGCCCGCGAGCTGCGCCCCGACGTGTGCCTCGTGGACGTGCAGATGCCCCGCCTCGACGGCGTCGCCGTCACCCGCGCCCTGGCCGGCCCCGGCGTGCCGGACCCGCTGCGGGTGGTGGTCGTCACGACGTTCGACCTGGACGCGTACGTCCACGGGGCGCTGCTCGGCGGGGCGGCCGGGTTCGTGCTGAAGGACGCGGGCCCCGCCCTACTGGTGGAGGCCGTGCGGGCGGCGCACGCCGGGGACGCGCTCATCTCGCCGTCGGTCACGCTGCGGCTGCTGAGCCGCCTCGCGGGCACCGGGCACGGCCCCGGGCGGAGGCCCGTACGGGCTCTGTCGGAACGAGAGGCCGAGGTGGTGCGGGCGGTCGCCCGGGGGCGCACCAACCAGGAGATCGCCGCGGAGCTGTCCATCTCGCTGAGCACGGTCAAGGGGCACATCGCCGGCGTGCTGGCCAAGCTCGGCGCCCGCAACCGGGTCGAGATCGCCGCCTGGGCCTGGGAGAACCGCGCCGTGTAGCGATACCCGCACATCGGGTGCGCCCGGGGCTAGCGGCGGGAGACGCGGACGCGGTGGGCGCTCGTCAGCGGGTGCGGGCGGTGGACGCCCGCTCGACCAGGTCGGGCTGGAAGATGACCTGGCGGTGCTCGTGGAAGTCCGGCTGGTTGGCCTCCTCCAGGAGCATGAGCGCGGCCGTGTGGCCGAGCTGCTCGCGCGGCTGCCGGATCGACGACAGCGGCACGGCCGCCGCCGCGGCGAAGTCGATGTCGTCGTAGCCCAGGATCGCCACGTCGTCCGGCACCCGCAGGCCGTGCCGCGTCAGCTCCTGGAGCACGCCCAGTGCGACCAGGTCGTTCGCGCAGAAGACCGCCGTGGGGCGGTCGGCGCGGGACATGCCGGCCACCTCCTCGCCGGCGGTGCGGCCGGTGGCGACGGTCAGGTCCGGCAGCGCGATGACGGTCAGCCGGTCGCCGGGCGCCATCGCGCCCGCCAGCCCCTGGTGGCGCTCCTCCACCTGGCGGACGGTGAACGGCCCGCCCGCGAACGCGATGTGGCGATGCCCCCGCTCCCGCAGGTGCAGGCCGGCCAGCCGGCCGCCGAGGACGTCGTCGGCCGCGACCGCGCAGCCCCGGCCCTGCCGCGAGGAGTTGTCGAACACGACCACCGGGATGCCGCGCGCCACGAGCCGGCCCAGCCGCCGGTCCTGTCCCTCGGCGTTCACCGGCGTGATCAGCACGCCGAAGGGCCGCTCCTCCTCGAACATCTCCAGCAGCCGCGCCTCGCGCGCGGCGTCCTTGCTGCTGTTGACCACCATGACGTTGAGGTCGGCGGTCTCCGCCGCGGCCTCCACGCCGCGCAGCACGTCGATGACGAACGGGTTGGACAGGTCGAGCGCCACGACGCCGATGGTCCGGCTGCGCCCGGCCCGCAGGTGGCGCGCCGAGCCGTTGCGCACGTAGCCGAGCTGGGCCACCGCCGCCTGCACCCGCACCCGGGTCTCCTGCGCCACGAGTTCGGGACGGTTGAGCACGTTGCTGACGGTGCCCACGGAGACTCCGGCGAGGCGGGCGACCTCTTTGATGCTCGACATCGTTCCTCGTGTCCGCTGGGCGCTCTGCCGGCCAACGTGATCATACCGTACGGGTCCCGCCCTGATCGAAACGATTTTCTGCGGTTAAGGCGATTGCCTTATTAAGGCGGCTGCCTTAGCGTCAAGATCGACCCGACATCGACTTGAGGGGGCGTCATGACCGAGTCCGTGCCCACCTACCCCTTCGACCGGGAGGAGGCCCTGCGCCCGCCGCGCGAGTGGAGCGAGCTGCAGGACACGTGCCCCGTGGCGCACGTCCGGCTGCCCAGCGGCGACACCGCCCAGCTCGTCACCCGCTACGACGACGTGCGCGCCCTGCTCACCGACCCCCGCTTCCGGCGCGGCGGCCAGGACGCCGCGCGGATCGCGACCACGCAGGACGGCGGCCTGTTCGCCCGCAACACCATGACCATCACCCAGGGCGAGGGCCACCGCCGGTGGCGGCGGCTGCTCAGCCCGTCCTTCACCATCCGCCGGATGGAGGCGTGGCGGCCCCGTGTGCAGGCCATGTGCGACGAGCTGGTGGACGACCTGCTGGCCTCCGGGTCCCCGGCCGACCTCTCGGTCCGGCTGGGCCTGCCCCTGCCGGTGCGGGTCATCTGCGCGCTGGTCGGCGCCCCGGCCGAGGACCAGGACAGATTCGCGCACTGGTCGCGGGTCATGCTCACCCTCACCCGCCACACGCAGGAGGAGGTGCAGCAGGCGTACGAGGAGTTCGACGCGTACGTCTCCGACCTGGTGGCCGCGCGGCGCGCCGAGCCCGGCGACGACCTGCTCAGCGAGCTGACCCAGATCTCCGACAGCGAGGACGGCCGGCTCAGCCACGAGGAGCTGATCGCCACCGTGCGGGCGCTGCTGCTGGCCGGGCACGAGACCACCTCGAACATGATCGCCATCATGGTCGCGATGCTGCTGGCCGAGCCCGAGCGCTACCAGGCGGTCATCGACGACCCCGGCCTCATCCCCGGCACGGTCGAGGAGGTGCTGCGCCTCGACAGCACACTGAGCGTGGTCGGCTTCCCCCGCGTCGCCGGCGAGGACCTCGACATCGCCGGGGTCGAGGTGCCCGCCGGGAGCACGCTGATCCCGTGCCGCCCCGCCGCCAACCGCGACCCGCGCAAGTTCGCCGACCCCGAGCGGTTCGACCCGCACCGCGACAACGCCAACCAGCACCTCACCTTCGGCGCCGGCCCGCACTACTGCCTCGGCCAGCCGCTGGCCCGCCTGGAGCTGCAGGTCGTGCTCGGCACGCTGGTCCGCCGGCTGCCCGGCCTGCGCCTGCGCGACGGCGCCGAGGCCCTGCGCCTGCGCACCGGGCTGCTGTCGGGCGGCCTGGAGAACGTCTGGGTCGCCTGGTGAGCGGGCGGCGGACGGTGTGAGCTCGCCCCGCTCGGCCGCCGCGCGGAGCCTCATCATGCGCGCCGCCGAGCGGCTCTACGCCACCCGCGGCCTCGCCGGCGTGTCCATCCGGCAGATCGGCGAGGCCGCCGGGCAGCGCAACAACTCCGCCGTGCAGTACCACTTCGCCGGGCGCGACGCCCTCATCGAGGCCGTCCTGGCCGAGCACGCCGCGGCGATCGAACGGCACCGGCTGGCCATGATGACCGCGCTCGGCGACCCCGCGCGGATGTCGCCGCGCGACCGGCTCCGCTGCGCCGTCCTGCCCCGCGTGGAGCACCAGATCGAGCTCGGCACCCCGTCCTGGTACGCGCGCTTCCTCGCCCAGATCGCGGTCGAGCCCGCGCTGCGCGAGCACGCCGTGCGCACGCACCTGGAGACGCCGTCCCTGCGCCGCCTGTACGACGCCATGCGCGCGGAGCGGGCCGTGCCGCGCGAAGGCGGTGGTCGGGAACCGCGCGACGATGGCGGCCGGGGGCCGTGCGACGACGGCGGCGCGACCGCCCGCCGGGAGGCCATGACGCGCCAGCTCGTCGTGCACATGTGCGCCGAGCTGGAGACGGACCTGGCGGCCGGGCGGGCCGCGGGCCGCGTGGGGCCGGACGACGCCGCCGCGGCCTGGCGCCGCCTGGGGGACGACCTCGTCACGGGGCTGCTGGGCCTGGTCGCGGCCCTGGACGCGGCCGACCCCGGGGGTGGGCCGGGTTGACGGGCGCATCCGGGTCCAGAGGCGGGCCGGGTTGACGGGCGCGTGCGCGTCCGGGGGCGGTCGCGGGGGCTCGGTCCCCGCCTCCTAGCGTGGGTGCCGGCGCGTCGCGATCGAGGACCGTGACGCGATGGAGGACACGGAGTCCGGGCGACGTGATCGAGGACGCTCTGGGAGGGGTGCGCGTGGGAGGAACCGTCTTGGTGACCGGCGCGACCGGCAGGCTGGGCGGGGCCGTGGTGCCGAAGCTCGCCGAGGCCGGGTACGAGGTGCGGGCCATGAGCCGCGCTCCACGCTCGGGCGGCGGCGCGACCTGGGTGGTGGCGGACCTGACCACCGGGCGGGGGCTGGCCGAGGCGCTGGACGGCGCCGGCGCGGTGATCCATCTGGCGTCGGCGCCGTACAAGGGCAAGTACACCGAGCGGGTCGAGGTGGAGGGCACGCGGCGGCTGTGCGAGGCGGCCCGGGAGGCCGGCGTGGGGCACCTGCTCTACACCTCGATCATCGGGGCGGACCGGGTGCCCTGGGGCTACTTCGGGACGAAGGTACGCACCGAGGAGGTCGTGCGGGCGGGCGGGGTGCCGTGGTCGGTCGTGCGGGCCGCGCAGTTCCACGCGTTCGTGGACCAGGCGTTCGGCCTGGTGGCCCGGGCGGGGCTGCTGGTCGTCGACCCGGCGGTCAAGGCGCAGCCGGTGGACGTGCGGGACGTGGCGGACCGGCTCGTCCGGCGGCTGGGGGAGGGGCCGAGCGGCCGGGCGGAGGACTTCGGCGGTCCGGAGGTCGTGACCATGGAGGAGGCGGCCCGGCAGTGGCTGGCCGCGCGCCGGGTGCGGCGGCCCGTCGTGCGGGTCCGGCTGCCCGGCAGGCTGGGCGTCGCCTTCCGCGGCGGCCACCTCACCACCCGCGCGACGCCCGCGGGCGCCATCACCTGGAGCCGCTACCTCCAGGAACATCCCCGAGCCTGAGGCCACCGCTCCGGCGGGCGGCGGCCGAGGGACGCCGTGAGGTCTCCGGCGGTTCTGGCGGCTGCGGGACGCCGTGGGGCCTCCGGCGGTTCTGGCGGCTGCGGGACGCCGTGGGGCCTCCGGCGGTTCTGGCGGCTGCGGGACGACCGCCGGAGGCCGGCCGCCGGCGGCTCGCCGCGGGAGGCGGGAAGGCGCCCGCCCCCGCGGGACGGGCGCTCCCCCCGGGCGGGCCGGTGGGCGGGGTCACCTCCGCGGCAGGACGTTCTCCCGGTAGCGGCCCGTGACGTTGCCCGGAGCCTGGTACGCGCAGACGACATAGGTCTCGTACACGCTGGGCCCCTGTCCCGTGGCCTGGGCGCAGCCGACCTTGGTCGTGCCCTTCCAGACCACCTGGGTGAAGGAGCCCGTGCGCGTGGAGAAGCCGGGGTGGGCGAAGTCGTAGGTGCGGCCGCCGTCGTACCAGCTCTTGACGGCGGCCGTGCAGGACGCCGTCCGGCCCGGCGTGAAGGACCGGTACCAGTGGACGTTCTGGCCGTACTGCCGTGACGCCGGCTGGCTGCGGGTGCCCTCCAGGCCGTCGTAGCGGGTTATCTGGTCCGCCCGCTGTTTGGCGTAGGCGACGAGGGCCTGGTCGGTCGTGAGGTTCGGCGCCCCGTGGCGTGCCCGGTAGGCGTTGTGGGCCGTGAGGCATTCGTTCTGGAAGGCCGTGTCCGTGCGGGAGGGCAGGGGCGGGCGGGCCGAGGCCGCCTCGGCCGGTCCCGCCAGGGCCACGAGTGAGGCCAGTGCGCTCACGGCCGTCGCCGCCTTGATCGTCCGCGCGGTGGGTCGGGGCATCTCCACTCCAATCGGTCCATCGCCCCGGTCGGGCCGTCGTGCCTGATCAGAGGCGAGGCGAAGGACAGATCGAAGATCGCATCCCGGTGACGGCCCGCGCGATGTCGGCGAGAGATACGGGATGGCCTGCGGTTTTGCGGCGTGTCCCCTGTAACGGTCGCGGAGCCGTCCACGAAGCCCGGGCACAAGCCACATAGCGGACGATCATGCGGGCTTTTTGCCGGATAAATGGTTCATCGCCCGATTGTGCGCATGGCCTAGTCGTGGCGGCTGCGTGCATTGCGGGGAAATGCCCGTGCGCGCGGAAATGGCACGCGACCGGAAGGCGTGGCAGGATGGATCGGTCGGGCTGCCGCGATTTGCTAATTTTGGAGCATTATGTCGACTGCTCGGGACAGGGGCGACGTGGCCGGAGTCCCGGACACCGGAATTGCGGGCCGGATTCCCCGCCATTCCGGGCCGACCGCGCTGCGCATCCTGGTGGGCGCGCACCTGCGCCGGCTGCGGGAGGCCCGCAACATCAGCCGCGAGGAGGCCGGATACCTCATCCGGGGCTCCCATTCCAAGATCAGCCGTCTGGAGCTCGGCCGCACCGGGTTCAAGCTGCGCGACGTGGCCGACCTGCTCACCCTGTACGGCGCGGACGACTCCGAGCGGGCGACGCTGCTGGCGATGGCCGAGCAGGCCAACGCCCCCGCCTGGTGGCAGGACTACCGCGACGTGGTGCCCTACTGGTTCGAGGACTACCTCGGGCTGGAGCGCGACGCGTCGCTGATCCGCACGTACGAGATCCAGTACGTGCCCGGCCTGCTGCAGACCGAGGACTACGCCCGCGCGGTGATCCAGCAGGGACGCGAGCGGGAGCCGGTCGAGGAGGTCGAGCGCCGGGTCCAGGTGCGCCTGCGCCGCCAGCAGATCCTCAGGTCCGCGGCCCCGCCGAAGCTGTGGGCGGTGATAGACGAGGGCGCCCTGCGCCGCGAGGTGGCCCCGCCGGAGACGATGCGCGCCCAGTTGGAGCACCTGGCGAGGCTGGCCGAGCTGCCGCACGTCACGATCCAGGTGCTCACGTTCAGCTCCGGCGGCCCGGTCGGCGGCGTCGGCCCGGTCACGGTCCTGCGCTTCGCCCCCGCCGGGCTGGACGACGTCGTCTACCTGGAGCAGATCGCCGGGGCGCAGTACCTCACCCGCAAGCAGGACGCCCTGCCGTACCAGCATCTGCTGGACCAGCTCGTGCTGCACGCGCGGCCCTCGGCGGCGACGCCGGCCATCCTGCGGATGCTCGCCGCCGCCACGATCTGACGGCGGGAACGGCCTGACGGTCGAGGCCGGAGGCCGGGTCAGGGCTTGCGGCCCACGCCGCAGAAGGCGTCCACCTCGTCCGGCACGCCGAACACGCCCGCCTCGACCCGCCAGCGCGACACCGACACGACGCCGGGCTCCACCAGCTCCAGCCCGTCGAAGAACCGGCCGATCTCGCCGGGGGCGCGCAGCCGGTAGGAGTAGACCTTGCCCTCGTCGCGCATGCGCTCGGCCTCGGCGGCGGCGTCGGGGTTGACCGTGTTGGTGCCGTCCTCGAACACCAGGTAGCTGCCCGGGGCCAGCGCGTCCATCAGATGCCCGACCAGCCGGTACGCGTGGTCGTCGTCGAAGATCGTGCCCATCACGCCGAGGAGCATGAGCGCGGTCGGGCGGGTGAGGTCCAGGGTCTTGGCGGCGAAGTCCAGGATGGCGTCCGGGTCGCGCACGTCGGCCTCGATGTAGTCGCAGGCGCCGAGGGGGTGGCTGGTGAGCAGCGCCTGGGCGTGGACGAGTACGAGGGGGTCGTTGTCGACGTACACGATGCGGCAGCTCGGGTCCACCCGCTGCGCGACCTCATGGGTGTTGTCCACGGTCGGCAGCCCCGTACCGATATCCAGAAATTGTCGTATTCCTGCCTCTTCGGCGAGATAACGCACTGCGCGCCCCAGGAACGCCCGGGTGTGCCGGGCGATGTCCTCCATGCCTGGATAGACCTCGCGCAGTTGGGCGGCGAGTTCGCGGTCGACCGGGTAGTTGTCCTTTCCGCCCAGCCAGTAATTCCACACCCGCGCCTGGTGCGGCCTGGTGATGTCGATCCGGGGGAGAGGCGCCTCGTCGGCCACGACATTCTCCTCATGTGTCGGTATCTGTCGGCAAACAAACCTAATACTGGGCGTTTTTCCGCGCCACCGATGATCGACGGCGAGATCATCGGGCGTTCAGCGGTGGCGGCGCGTGGCGAGCAGGTACCCGAGGGCCGCCACGGCCAGCGCGGCGTGGACGGCGAGCGCGACCGCCGGGCCCGCGGGGAGCAGGACGCCGCCGAGGGCGGTGCCCAGGGCGATGCCCGCGTACATCGCGGAGGCGTTGAGCCCGACGACGACGGCGGTCTCCCGCGGCGCCGCCGCGATCAGCCGCACCTGCTGCGCCGGGGTCTGCGACCAGGTGCTCGCGCCCCACGCCGCCAGCAGCAGCGCGGTCAGCGGGAGCCACGTCATGCCGGCGTGCGCCGCCCAGGCCAGCGCGGCCAGCGAGCCCGCGATCGCCGCGTACCCGGTGGCCAGGACCGGGACCGGGCCGCGCCGGTCCACCGCCGTGCCGGCCACGGCGTTCCCGGCCACCGCCCCGGCGCCGTACACGAACAGCAGCCAGGTCTCCGCGGCCGGCCCCGCGCCGAGGGCGCGCAGCAGCGGGACGGTGTACGCGTACAGGCCGTAGCTGCCGGCCAGGCCGAGCACGGTCAGCGGCAGCACGGCGACCACGCCGGGGCGGCGCAGCGTCGCCAGCCGCTCGCGCAACGGCACCCGCGGGTGGCCCGGCAGCGGCGGCAGGGCGACGCGCACCCCGGCCGCGGCGAGCAGGCAGAGCGCGGCCACGAGCCCGAGGGCCGAGCGCCAGTCCAGCAGCCGGCCCGCGAGGTTGCCGAGGGGGACGCCGACGGCGGTGGCGACGGTCAGGCCGCCCACCACCACGGCCAGCGCGCGGGCCCGCCGCTCGGGCGCGACCAGCGCGGCGGCCACGGCGCCCGCGTTCGGCGTGAAGACGGCCGCGCCGGCGGCGGCCGCCATGCGCGTGGCCATCAGCGCCGCGTAGCCGGGCGCGAGCGCCGAGCCGAGGTTGGCCAGCGCGAGGAGCAGCAGCGCGCCGACGAGGAGCGGGCGGCGCGGGAGGCGGGAGGTGAGCGTGGCCAGGACGGGGGAGAGCACGGCGTAGGTGACGGCGAAGGCGGTGGCGCTCTGCCCGGCGGCGCTTTCGGAGACGCCGAGGGAGCGGGCCATGGCGGGCAGGAACCCGGCCACCACGTACGCGTCGGTGCCGACGGCGAACGTGCCGAGCGCGAGGATCAGCGTCCGGCGGAGGCGGTAGGGGGCGCGAACAACCAGGACATCTGACATCCCTGTTTCCTTTCTGGGGCGGCGGGGGACCGGGGCGGGCGATGCGCCGGACAGGCCGAGTCGGATCCGGAGGGGAGAAGCGGGCGGCGAGGCGGCGCGGCGTCGGCTCCGGCGCGGAGGGCTGAGGTGGCGCGGGGTCGGCTCCGGCGCGGAGGGGTGAGGTGGCGTGCGGGGGCGGTCCTCGGCGGGGCGGCGTCAGCCGGTCATGCGGCTGTAGTTGCGGCGGGTGCGCGCGGCGCCCGCCGGGGCGTGCGCCATCAGGTCGGCGATCGTCTGGGCGGCCAGCTCCCGCCGCCAGGCCAGCTCGGCGCGGCGCATCGCGGTCGCGATCCCGCACGGGCGGGCGAACTCGTTCCCGGCGCCCTCGCCGCCCACGCCCCGCTGCCGGATCTCGTCGCAGCGGAACGGCTCCAGCGGCCCCTGCAGGGCGGTGACGACGTCCATGAGGGTGATCCGCTCCGGCGGCCGGGCCAGGGAGAAGCCGCCCTTGACCCCCGGCGTGGAGGCCAGGATGCCGGCCCGGGTGAGGGCCTGCAGGCGCTTCTTCAGGTACTCCTGCGGCAGGTCGAACCAGGCGGCCAGCTTGCGGATCGACACCGGCCCCTCGTCACGCAGCCAGGCCAGGGTCACGCAGCAGTGCAGGCCCCACTCGACTCCTTCGCCCATGTGCATACCGGGACTATAGATGTCCCCGTTCGGGGGATGCCAACCCGGGGGGTCACCCCGGGCCGGTCAGGTCAGGACTTGCCGCGGCCGGTGAGGGCGTCCCTCAGGCGGTCCACCAGGCCCGCCCCGGGCGCCAGCAGCTTGTTGAACGGCGGCTTGTCCGGCGCGGACGGGTGAGGCCGGGTGGGTGCCACCTTCTTGGCCCGCTCCACCTTGGCCCCCAGCTCGGTGAGCTCCTCCGCGGGGCAGGACGCCCGCAGCTTCGGGAACAGGTCCCCCTCCTCCTCCTGGACGTGGTGGCGGATCTCCCGCATCAGCTTCTGCATGACGGGCCAGAAGTCCTCGTCGCGCGGCTCCAGCGCCTCCAGCCGCTTCATGGTCTCCTCGGCCTCGGCGTGCTCGGCGATCTCGTGATCGGCCAGCTCGTCGCCGCCCTCGACGAACTTGCGCACCGCCGGGTACAGGTACGCCTCCTCGGCCACCGAGTGGCGTACGAGCTCGATGACGACCTGCTCGGCCAGCGTCTTCGGCCGCTCGTCGACGGCGCCGACCATCGTCTCCAGCTCCGCGAACATCTGCTCCACCTCGCGGTGGTCGGTCACCAGCACGCTGATCACGTCTTGCTGCTCGGTCATGCCGCTCCTCCTCGAACGTCCGCCCCGGTCTGCCTCACGCACCTGCCCACCCTGTCCGGGCCAAACGCGTCCCGTCGGCGGGGAGGTGGCCGGCCGCCTTGAGCGTGGCGTGGACGGGGGCGGTCTCCAGCGTCCGTACGCCGCCGACGGCGCCGAGCCGGTGGACGAGGTACCGGTGCAGGTCGGCGGGGCCCGAGCACAGCGCGCAGGCGAGCAGGTTCGTGCCCCCGGTCGTGGCGATGACCGTGGCCAGCTCGTGGTGGCCGGCCAGGGTGGTGGCCACCCGTTCCAGGTCGCCGGGCGCGACCGCCATCCACAGCAGGGCCTGGGTCGTGACGCCGTACGCGGAGGCGTCGATCTCCACGTCGAAGAACAGGGTGCCGCGGGCGCGCAGGTCGGCCAGGCGGCGCGCCACCGTGGCCTGGGACCAGCCGGTGACGGCGGCCAGGTCGGCGTGGGGCGCCCGGCCGTCGTGGCGGAGCGCGTCGATCAGCGCGTGGTCCGCCCCCGTCAGCCGGGGCGGACCGGAGGCCGCGGGCGGACTCCCGCCGGACCGGTTCCCGCCGGACCGGTTCCCAGCGGACGGGTTCCCGCCGGACGGGTTCCCGGCGGAGGGCAGGGCGGGGCGCAGCAGCTCCCGCTGCGCGTGGTCGAGGGTCTGGAGGCGCCCGTGCCAGGCGGCGGGCCCGCCCAGGTACGTGTGGAGCACGCAGTGGGCCGAGACCGCGGTGATGCCGGCCCGCCGGGGGACGTCGTGCAGCAAGGGCGGGCTGGTCGCGTCGGGCGCGTGGACCATCGCGAAGATCTCCGTGCCGCCGGAGGTGAGCTTGACCCAGGAGGTGTCGGCGCGGCGGGCCAGCGAGTGGGCCAGGGGCCGGGCGGCGGCCGGCGTGGTGCTCAGGCGCACCACCCACTGGGTGTGCCCCGAGCGGCCGTGGTCGGCCAGCCCCACCACGCGCAGCCCGGCCTCGCGGCGCAACCGCCGGTAGCGCCGCGTCACCGTCTGCGGCGACACGCCCAGGACCTCGGCGACCCGGCTGAACGGGGCCCGGCCGTCGATGTGCAGGGCGTGCACCAGCGCGCGATCCACGTCATCCATGTGACCAGGATTCCTCACATTCGAGGCTGTTCGCGGCGAAAATCCGCACCTGATGCCACTTGGCTGGAAGGCGCGCGCCCGCCCGCCCGACCCTGTTCCCGCACGAACGAGCACCTGAGGAAGAGGGAGAGCGATGCTCCTCCACCATGACGGCCGCCACCGTGACGGTGGCGCCGGTCGCCGGCGCTGGGCCGGGCTGGCCGCGCTGCTGGTCGCCGAGGCCATGAACCTGCTCGACGCGACGATCGTCACGGTCGCCGCGCCGGTCGTCCGCGCCGACCTGGGCGGCGACGCCTCCGCCATCCCCTGGTTCAACGCCGCCTACACGTTGCCGTTCGCGGTGCTGCTGATCACCGGCGGGCGGCTGGGCGACCTGGCCGGACGGCGGCGGGTGTTCGCGCTGGGCGTGGCCGGGTTCGCGCTCGCGTCGGCCGCCTGCGCGCTCGCGCCGGACGTGGGGACGCTCATCGGCCTGCGCGCGGTCCAGGGGGCCGCAGCGGCGCTGGTGATCCCGCAGACCATCGGGCTGATCCGGGCGATGTTCGACGGCGCCGAGCTGGCCCGGGCCATGGGGAGCATCGGGCCGGTGATGGGGCTGGCCGCCGTCGCCGGGCCCGTGCTCGGCGCCGTGCTCACGCACGCCGACCTGTTCGGGTCGTCGTGGCGGGCGGCGTTCCTGGTCAACGTCCCGCTGGCCGCCGCCGTGCTCGCCGCCGTCCCGCTGCTCCCGGGCCGGGAGACGCCCGCTGGGGCGGGCCGGGAGGCGTCCGCTGGGGCGGGCCGGGAGGCGTCCGCTGGGGCGGGGCGGCCCGGGCTCGACTGGGCGGGGACCGTGATCGCGGCGCTGGGCACCGGCCTGGTCGTCTTCCCCCTCATCCAGGAGGACGCCGCCGGCGGGCCGGCGCAGGGCTGGGCCATGGCGGTCGCGGGCGTCGTGCTCCTCGTGGGCTTCGCCTTCCAGCAGCGCCGCCGGGCGCGGGCCGGGCGCGCGGGGCTGGTGGAGGTGAGCCTGTTCCGCGACCGCGGCTTCCCGGCCGCGCTGGCGACCTCGGCCCTGTTCTTCGCGGCGATGAACGGCCTGTCGCTGGTGGTGGTCCTGGAGGTCCAGCTCGGCCTCGGTCAGGACGTGCTGACCGCCGGGCTCGCCCTGCTGCCCTGGTCGGCGGCGATGGGGATCGCCTCCTGGGTCGCCGGGGCGAGCCTGGTGCCCCGGTACGGGCGGCGGGTGATGTTCACCGGGCTGGCGGTCATGCTCGCGGGCTTGGCGGTCACCGTCATCGCCTACCAGCCGTCCGCGACCGCCGCGTTCACCGGGACCGCCGGAACCGCCGGAACTGCCGGCACCGCCGGGACGCTCGCGATCGTCGCGGCGGGGCTGGCCGTCGCGGGCGCCGGCAACGGCCTGTTCACCACCCCGTTCTTCACCGCCGCCCTGTCCCGGGTCCGCCCCCACGAGACGGGCTCGGCCGCCGGGCTGCTCAACGCCGTCCAGCAGGCCGGCTCGACGCTCGGCACCGCCGTCCTCGGCGGCGCCTACCTGCGCGCCCTGGAAGCCGGGGCGGGCTGGACGGGCGCGGGCGGCGGGCACGTGTCGGCCGCCCGCTGGGCCGTCCTGCTGGGCGCCGGGCTGCTGGCCGCCACGGCCGTCGCCGCCGCCCTCATGCGCGTCGTCCGGCCCGCGCGGGGCCGCGTGCCGAACGATCCCAATCAAGCGCTTGCTAGGCAAGCGGGCGAGGGTTAGTCGGCGGCTGCGCGGCGGCGCCGCCGCCCGCGGCGGTGCCGTTCCCCGCGATGGGGATCACCGGACGGGGGAGTGCCCTGATGGAGTTCAACCACGCCGACCTGTTCGAGGCCCTCGCCGCCACGATGGGCGAGCGCCGGGCCCTGATCAGCCCCGACGCGCGGCCGTCCTCGCCGCGCTCAAGATCCGCGCCGTGCCGGTCAACGTGAACTACCGCTACGTCGAGGACGAGCTGGTCTACCTCTACACCGAGGCGGAGCTGAAGGCGCTGCTGTACGACGGCGAGCTGGCCGGCCGCGTCACCCCGGCCGTCGCCCGGGTCCCGCGGTCCCACGGCCTGACCGGAGACGGTGAGGACGGGCGGCATCTCGCTGAGGGGCGGCTCATCGAGGTGGGGGTGGAGAGGGGGGCGGTGCCCGGAGCCGTCAGGTACGAGGACGCCGTGGCCGGACGGACCGGCTCCGGGCGGGCGGGGGTGCGCGTCCCCGGCCCCCGCCCTGTCAGCAGGGCGAGGTGCTCGAGCAGACCGGCCGGAGCGGGTCGCCAGATGCCGAGCGTGTCGAGGCGGTAGGCGATGCCGGCGGCGAAGGCGAAGATGACGACGAGGGAACCCGAGGCGCGTAGGTAGCGGGTCCAGGCGCGGCTGGACGCGCCCAAGCGTCGGGCGAGGACGAAGGCGGCGCCGCTGAGGCCCGCGAACAGGGCGAGCCCGGCCGCCTGGTGGACGCCTCCGGCGGGGGTGAGGCCTTCCGGCTGTCCGGGCGGGTAGCCGAGGGCGGGGTCGGTGGGCACCAGCCCGGCCACGGCCAGGCCGACGGCTGCGGTGGCGATGAGGGCGGGTCCCCAGGTGGCGCCGCGGCCGGGGTGCAGGGCCCGTCGCAGGCCGATGGCGAACAGGCCCAGCAGCAGGGCGCCGAGCAGGAAGTCGGCGGTCTGGAGCCAGGCGCGCTCGCCCGTGCCGAGCTGGCTGGCGCCGTGGTGCCACAGGCTGTAGGCGGGGCGGGTGGCGCCGTCGGCCCACAGCACGACCGGAACCAGGACGCCGGCGGCCAGGCCGCAGCGCAGCAGCCATGTGGTGGACATAGGGGAAGCCCTCCTTGTTCTCCGCGACGCGCGTCACGGGCCGACCAGACTTCCCGGCTCACCATCTTGTTGGATACACGGACTTTAGCTCATACTGAAACTCGCGAAAAGAGGGAGGGTTCGTGTGGCCGACGACGAACAACTGCTGGAATGGGCTGAGCAGGTCGCCATGCACCTGGCACGCGATGGCGTGCCGCCGATCGCCGGGCGGATCCTGGGCTGGCTGATGGTCTGCGATCCGCCGGAGCAGTCGGCAGGCCAGATCAGCGCCGCCATCGGCGCCAGCCGCGCGTCTTTGACCATGAACCTGCGACTGCTGACCGGCATGGGCTTCCTCACCTGGAGGACCCGGCCGGGCGATCGCACCATGTACTACCGGATGGCCGACGACGCCTGGCAGGCGGTGGTGCGGCAGCAGGTGGCGGGGATCGCCTCATTCCTCGACATCACCCGCCAGGGCCTCGATCTGGTCGGCCCCGACGACGAACGGGCGGCACGCGTCCGCCAAGCGCACGCCACCTTCGCGTGGATGGCCAAGGTGTTCGAACAGGCCCCACCGCTGGACAAGGAGGATTCATGACCGGCCACGCGATCGTGATAGGGGGCGGCATCGGCGGTCTGGCCGCCGCCGTCGCCCTGCGCCGCATCGGCTGGCAGGTGGAGGTGCTGGAGCGCGTGCACGCCTTCGGCGAGGTGGGCGCCGGCTTGTCGCAGTCACCCAACGCGATGCGCGCCCTGGCCGAACTCGGCCTGGCCGAACAGGCCGAGGCGGCGAGCATGCCGACCTGGGCCACCCACGCCATGCGCCTGCCCTCAGGCCGCCACCTGATGCACGCCCCCACCGGCCAGAACCCGCCGCTGCGCGCCTTCCGCCGCGCCGCCCTGCATCGGCTGCTCCGGCAGGCGCTGCCCCAGGACGTGGTGCACACCGGCGTCGAGGTCACCGGCCTGGCCCAGGACTCGGAGAAGGTGACCGTCACCCACACCGCCGGCCGGCAGGACGCCGACCTGGTCGTCGGCGCCGACGGCATCCACAGCCTCACCCGACGCCTGCTGTGGCCGCAGGCCCCCGGCCCGCGATTCCTCGGCTACACCGCCTGGGTCGGCCTGGCCGGCACCTCCCTCCCGGTGCGCGGCAGCATGACCCTGGGCCGCGGCTGCTACTTCCTCATCCACCCCGTCGCGCCGGGCCAGGTCTACTGGGCGCTGGGCAGCGCCGCCGACCAGAGCGGCGTCCGCTTCGACGACGAGCTGGAGCAAGTGCGCCGGCGCGTCGCCGGCTGGCACGACCCGATCCCCGCCCTCCTGCAGGCCACGCCGCCCGAACAGGTCCGCCACCTCGACATCCACGACCTACCCGATCTGCCCGCCTACGCCAGCGGCCGGATCGCCCTGCTCGGCGACGCCGCCCACGCCATGAGCCCTGATCGCGGCCAAGGCGCCGGCCAATCGATCGAAGACGCCGTCGTCCTGGCCGCCGCCCTCGCCGACAACACGCCCGTACCCGCGGCGCTGGCCGCCTACGATGCTCAGCGCCGCCCCCGCACCCAGGCCACCGCCCGCAACGCCCGCCAAGCCGGTCTTCAAGTGATCAACGCAGGGTCGACCGCCCACGCCCTGATCGCTCTCGCCCTCCGGCTCACCCCCTCAACGCTGTGGGCGCGCCTCGCACCCCGCACGCTCGGTCCCCTGTGGGACTGGACACCGCCGACTCTGCCGACAATGCCTGACGCACTCCCACATGGCTGACCCGCCGGGCCTGCCCGAAGGCCGAGTCACCCGAACCTCGGAACCCGTCACCGGTAGGTGATCGGGGGCAGCCACCGTGCTTCTCCTACGCCGAGACCGGCTTGTCGGGATCGAGGTGGCGGTAGATGGTGGCGCGGCTGACGCCGAGCCGGTCGGCGATCTGCTGGACGGTGTAGCGGCGCTTGCCGTCGTCACCCGTCATCCCGTACAACGCGCGAGCCATCTCCACGCCGTGGGAGTCCAGAGCCGGTGGGCGCCCGCCGACGCGGCCGCGCGCTCGGGCCGAGGCGAGCCCTTCGAGGGTGCCCTCGACGATGAGTTCCCGGAGGAACTCGTCGAAGGCGCCGAACATGTGGAACTGCAAGCGCCCTGACGACGTGGAGGTATCGATGCCCTGCTTGAGCACCAGGAGGTCGACCTCGCGCTCGCGAAGCTGCGCCGCCAAGTCCAGCAGGTGGCGCAGCGAGCGGGCGGCGCGCGACAGGCGGGTGATGACCAAGGTGTCGCCGGGCCGGAGATAGTCCAGCGCCTTGTCGAGCTCAGGGCGTCGATCGATCTTCCCAGATGCCTTGTCGACGAAGATCCGGTCGCATCCGGCTGCAGTGAGGGCGTCGCGTTGGCTGGCGGGGTTCTGGTCGCGGGTGGAGACCCGTCCGTAGCCGATACCAGGCCGTCGACCCGCACCCGCCCCCGGCTGGCGAGCGTCCGCCGCCATGCGTGGGCGACCTCGGGGTCGACCGGTGGGTGGGTGCCCCGCCGCAGGCCCAGGATGCCCGCCGCGATCGTGAAGCGTTCGTCCCACGACGCGGCGGCGCGCAGCCTGTCCTCGGCTCGCCCGGCGTCGCGGCCCCAGAAGTCTTCAAGGGCTGCCACCGTCCCGCTGAGCTCGGCCGATGCGCCGAACAACGTGGCCGCCGCGACCGGATCCAGCCGGATCTGGAGCAGCTCGCCGACTCCCCGGCCAGTCGTCCGGAGGTCGCCGGGCAGGAGCCCGACGACGACACTGCCGTGCTCGTGCCGGCCATGCTGACTCCCGGCAACCCAACCGACGGGCGCGGGATCGCGACGTCCACCCAGGCCCGGTCAGGTGACGTCCCGGTCGGCAACACATGCCCAATCTAGGCATCAGGCTTTACGGGTGGTCGCGGCCCCGTTGCAGTGAAGCTCAGCAGCAGTTTGCCGACCGTCTCGGGCGCTTCCAGCATGGGCAGGTGCCCGACGCCTGGCAGCAACTCGACCCGGGCGTTCGGCACCGCTTCGTACCGGTGCGCCGAGGACGGCTCCCAGCGGGGGTCCGCAGCACCGAAGATCACCTGTACGGGGACATCGAGGGCGGCCAGACGCTCGGGCACGCTCCGTTCGGCGATGTAGGCGGTGTTCCGGCGCAGCACCGTCCTCATCACGCGGTAGGTGATGCCCCGTACGTCGGCGACCACGTCGTCCGGGAGGTCCAC
The DNA here is from genome assembly GCF_013363995.1 of Nonomuraea rhodomycinica. Lineage (GTDB taxonomy): Bacteria > Actinomycetota > Actinomycetes > Streptosporangiales > Streptosporangiaceae > Nonomuraea > Nonomuraea rhodomycinica. Next base: position 437,000 of record NZ_JABWGO010000003.1, read on the forward strand.
CGGGCGAACGGCCGTCGCGCCGATCCCCTTGCGGATCATCGCAGCCGAACGCCTCGGCCAAATGAGCGGGCCCAACGGCGGGGCCAGCAGCACCCGAAGAATGAACGGCTGCCGGAGGAGCGCATCCGGACTCGGGCCGCTACTGATCAACGAAAGCGAACCGACGAGGTCGGGACGTCGCTCGGCGAGCGCGGTGGCGACGTAGCCGCCGCTGGAGTGCCCGGCCACGGCGACGTGACGAAGCCCATGGTCGTCCAGCAGCGCCGCCACCTGACCCGCCTGCGCGGGCACGTCATACGACGACGCGGGCGGGGACTGGCCGCAACCCGGCAGGTCGACCCGGATGACGTGATGGTGGCCGGCCAGCGCCGGGACCACTGGACCCCAGAAACCGCCCGAGGCCCCCGATCCGTGGATGAGCAGCAACGGCGGCGCCTGCCGCGGGCCGTCATGGACCACGTGCATCCCATGCGAGTGCTCAATGTCGTATTCACTCATAGGGAGACTGTGCACGGGCGGCCGGCCGCCAGTCTTGGACAAATGTTCCCGCGGAGTCGAAACCCGGGCAGCCGTCACCATGACGGCTGTACCAAGGCCCCAAGACCGGAACACGGGCCCGGCGGGCTCATTCCCGCGCGGCGGGAGCCATGGAGATGTTCCAGAAGCCGGCGTGGCAGCCGCCGCGGCCCGGTGACGGGGATGGCGACAGTGGCCTTGGTGGGGCGGTGGGCATCGATCACCGGTGTGAGGATGTCAAGCAACACGGCAGCCGGGCCAGGGCGTAGGCCGCGGGCGGGTGGTTCTCGGGTGCGGCGGTGGGCTCGTAGTAGGTCCACAGGGTGACGGCGAAGCCGTCGCGGACATGGACGCGGGGCTCGGCCCTCGGATCGAGACCCGCCACCGGGCTGCCGGTCCCGGCGAGGCGCCGGGCGATCTCGACCTCGAAGCCGAGGCGGTGCGAGAGGGGCGCGACCCGGGCGAGCACGCCGCTGGGCCGCAGCCGGACGGCGATCCGGTTCGAGTTGTGCAGCACGGCAACGTCGTCGGCGCCCAAACCGTACTCGGCGGCCGTGTCGACGGCCGCGGCCACCGCCCGCGGGATCTCGGTGTCCTTCATGTGTTCGGTGCCTCTCCCTGCCGGAGCTGATGTGTGTGGCGCAGGCCTTTGGGCCGGCCGATCGTCTGACGCGTCGTGACCAGGCCGGCGCGGCCGGACATAGCGGACCCCGAGGTCGTCGTCCTGTGCCGTCAGGGCCGGTCAAGGAGAGCGCTCACGTCCGGATCATCCCGAGGCAGCGCCGTGCCGGCCGTCGACCCCGGGCGAGAGCGGCGTTGACCTGGTCTGGCGGCTGTCTCGTCCGCCGCGGCCGTTAGCGGAGCGGTCACATCGGCCGGACGGCCCTCTGATCTGATCGCCGCAGGTGGGCGGGCCGAAGCGTTCGCAAAGGCGCTCGAGCCCCAGACCGCTGATGAGCAGGCGTTCCTTGGCGTTGCCGAGCAGGTCGGCGCTCCAGGTGACGAACCCGCCGTCGCCGAGGTTGAGATCGTCTCCAGCCGGGGTGGTGGCGCGGATCTCGAAGCAGGCGTCCCGGTACCGCTCCGAAACGATCACGAACCGCAATCGTGATCTCTCATTCCGCTACCTGGCGGCTGGGGACATGTTCGGGAGCGGAGGGCCGTCACCTGGCGACGACCCTCGACGAGCCGCCGCGGGTGACCGTGATCACGGCGCCTGCGTTCTCCGCGGTAGGGGTCGGCCAGGGGCCTGGGATACGAGGAGAGGGCGAAAGCCCCACCTGGCCGCGTCAGGCGCCGGCGGTCGCGGGCCTGACCGGGCCGGGGACCGGCTCGAACTCGGCGCTGCGGTACCGCTCGACCTCGGACCAGGCCGTCGACATGCCGGCCAGGCACCGGTCGAACGCCTGACCCTGCCGCACGTACGCCGCCCGGCCGGGCCCCGGCCGTACGCACAGGTCGTCGCTGTCGCTGATCGACCACGGCACGTCCGCATGGCCGAGCGCGGCGGGCAGCAGCGAGGCGACCCCGCGCGCCCCCAGCTCGCTGGTGAGCTGCCGGCGCACCGGCCGCCCGAGGACGTCGGCGAAGACCTGTGCCCACACCTCCGACCGCGCGCCCCCTCCGGCGAGCCGCCAGGGCCGGTCGCCGACGGCGGCCCCGCTGGCCAGCACCCGTTCGAGCTGCACCCGGTGGTACTGGGCGACCCCCTCGATGACCGCGCGGGTGAGGTGGCCGCGCCGGTGCAGCCCGGAGACGCCGAGGAAGGTGCCGGAGGCCGCCGGGTGTTCGGGCGCGCCGTTGACGAACGGCAGGAACAGCAGCCCGCCCGCCCCCGGGTCCACCTCGGCCGCCTCCCGCAGCAGCTCGGCCGCGGGAACGCCGCCCACCTGGCCGTGCGGCGCGCACGCCGAGGCCAGCCACTCCAGGTTGGCCGCCGACGTGGGCGCGACCTCCATGGCCAGCATCGTCCGGGAGTCGGGCATCAGCGCGCTGAGCGTGACGCCGGGAGCCGGCACCCGCGCCGGCACGACGACGCCGTTGATGGCCCAGGTGCCGACGATGATCGTCACGTCGCCCGGCTCGCGGCCGCCCGCGCCGAGCGTCGCGGCCACGCAGTCCATGCACCCGGCGATCACCGGCAGCCCCTCGGGCAGCCCGGTCAGCTCCGCCACCCGCGCGCTCAGCCCGGCCACGACCTCACCCGACTCCCGCAGCGGCGGGAACCGGTCGAGGTCGCTCGCCGGCAGCCCCACCAGCTCCAGCGCCGTCGGGGTGTAGCGGCGGGTGTCCAGGGCCACCATGCCGAACGCGCTGGCGTCGCTGTAGTCGGCGCTCGGCCTGCCGGTGAGCTGCGAGGTCACCCAGTCCTTGCAGGACAGCGCCCACCGGGTCGCCGCGTACGCCTCGGGATCGTGGTCGTGCAGCCAGCGCAGGAGCACGGCCGGCTGCGCCGCCCACGGGATGGACCCGGTCTCGGCCGCCAGGGTGCGGGCGGTCTCGGCGGGGATCGCGTCGACGAGGTGCCGGGCCCGGCTGTCGGAGGAGGCGATGGCCGGGCCGACCGGCCGCAGGTCCGCGTCGACGGGGTACAGGCCGTTGCCGTGCGCGGCCACCCCGATCCCGGCGGGGACGTACCCGCCGGCCGCCAGCTCGGCGGACAGCCGCCCGAGCAGCGCGACGACGGTGTCGGCCAGCCCCGGCATGTCGACGTCGTGCCGGTGCGCGGTCGTGGTGGTGCGCGGCGTGCGGGCGTGCACCACGCCGACCTCGCGGCCCTCCGCGTCGAACGCTGCGGCCTTCGACGCGGTCAGGCCGACGTCGACGCCGATGTAGCAGGTCGCCCGGTCCGTCACGATGTCCTCCTGTCGCCCGCCGCTGCCGCCAGGGCCCGCGGCCGGTAGCGCTCCAGCTCCTTCTCGTAGCCGATCACCTCGGCCCTGGCCCGCTCCTCGTCCCAGCCGAGATGGCGTACGGCCACGGCGGCGCAGGCGGGTGCGGCGGACAGGCCCATGTCGGCGCCGAGCCCGATGAGGGTACGTCTGAGCATGATGTCACCCAGGGTCACGGCGCCCTCATCGCGCACGGCCATGACGACCTCGGCGGCCAGCGCGCCGCTCTCCTTGTCGACGGTCTCGGCGAGGGCGGGCTCCTCGGCGGCCAGGTCGAGCACGCGGCGGGCACGCACCCCGTAGAGGGTGAGCAGCCTGGCCGAGCGCGGCCGGTCGAGCGGCGAGTGGCGGAGGAAGTCCCGGGCGAACTCCGGCCAGTCCGAGGTCTCCGCGCCGGGCAGCGGCCGTCCCCGCGTCACGCACCTTCTGGGCCGGCGGCCGAGCACCCGCAGCGCCGCGTCGGTGACGTCCTCGGCCAGCGCGCGGTGCGTGGTGAGCTTCCCGCCGATGACGGTCAGCAGGCCCTGGTACGCGGGCGCGTGGTCGAGCACGGTGTGCCCCCGGCTGATCTTGGCGTTGTCCGCCACGCCGGTGGTGTGCGGCAGCGGCCGGATCCCGGCGATGCTGTAGAGCACGTCGCCGGGGGTGAGCCGGGCGTCCGGGAAGATGCGGTTGGTCTCGGCGAGCAGGTAGCCGATCTCGTCGTCGCCCGCCGTGACGTCGTCCAGGTCGCCGTCGTAGCTGAGATCGGTGCTGCCGAGCACGTACCTGCCCTGCCAGGGCAGGACGAAGATGGGCCGCCGGTCGGCGGCCGCCTCGAAGAAGATGCAGGTGTCCGGCGCGCCGGGGAACGGGTCGACGACGACGTGGCTGCCCTTGGTGCCCCCGTTCAGCCGGCGGCTCTTTACCTGCCCGTCGAGGACGCGGTCGATCCACGGGCCGGCCGCGTTCACGGTGACGGCGGCCCGGATCTCCTCGCGCCGGCCGGTGCGGCGGTCCTCGGTGCGCAGCCCGCGGACGTGACCGTCGTCCACGATGAGGCCGGTGACCGTGGTGTGGGTGAGCACCCGCGCACCCAGCCGCCGCGCGTCGAGAAGCAGTTCGACGCAGAGCCGTTCCGCCCAGGGCACCTGCGCGTCGTGGAACAGCGCCGCCCCGCGCAGGCCCGCGCGCGACAGGCCGGGCCACCGGCGGGCCACCTCGCCCAGCGGCACGCGACGGCTCAGGCCGCGTCCCCGGCCCAGCGACAGCATGTCGAAGGCCAGCAGGCCCAGCCGGATCAGCGGGCCCGGCCGGCTGTTGCCCCGGTAGAAGGGGATCAGCATGGGATAGTCGCGCACGAGGTGCGGAGCGGTGCGAAAGAGCAGGTGCCGCTCCCGGATGGACTCGTGCACGAGGGAGAAGTCGTAGCGTTCGAGGTATTTCAGGCCGCCGTGGATCAGCCGGCTGGACGTGCTGGACGTGCCGGAGCCGATGTCGGCGCGGTCCACGACGGCGACGCGCAGCCCGCGGGCGGCGGCGTCCCGGGCGATGGCGAGCCCGTTGATACCGGCCCCGATGACGGCGAGATCGACCTCGCCGCCGGTTCCGGCGGGATGGTGAGACATGGGGAGGCTCCCGGAGGTGACGGGCGCGGGTCCGCGGCGGTCCGAACGCGCTCACGGACCCGCGCTCACGAGGGTCAGGACTCGGCGTTGCCCGTGGCGCCGGCCGCCGTCTCCTTGAACAGCTCGTACGCCTCGGCGGGCTTGAGCCCGTCGTGCACGACCCCGCGCACCGCGGCCAGCATGGCGGCGGGGGACTCGCTCTGGAAGATGTTGCGGCCCATGTCGACGCCCGCCGCCCCCTCCTGGATCGACCGGTACGCCATGGTGAGGGCGTCCAGCTCGGGCAGCTTCTTGCCGCCCGCGACGATGATCGGCACCGGGCAGCTCGCGGTGACGGTCTCGAACCCGTCCTCGACGTAGTAGGTCTTGACGACGTGCGCGCCCATCTCGGCGCTGATCCGCGTGGCCAGCCGGAAGTAGCGGGCGTCGCGGACCATGTCCTTGCCGACGGCGGTGACGCCGAGCACGGCCACGCCGTGCCGCTGGCCGGCGTCCACGAGCGCGGCCAGGTTCGCCACCGACCGGGACTCGTGCTCGCCGCCGATGAACACCTGGATGGCCAGCGCCGCGGCGTTGAGCCGGAGCGCGTCCTCGATGTCGAGGGCGATGTGCTCGTCCGACAGCTCGCGCAGGATGCTCGGGCCGCCGCTGGCGCGCAGCACGATCCCGGCGTCGGTGGTCGGCGGGATGCTGGTGCGCAGCGCGCCCCGGGTCATCATGATCGCGTCGGCGGCGGGCACGAGCGGGGCGATCCCGGTGTCGAGACGCTCCAGGCCGGCCATCGGGCCGACGAAGTAGCCGTGGTCGAACGCCAGCATGACCGTGCGCCCGGTGTCCGGCCGGAAGATGCGCGACAGGCGGTTGCGCAGGCCCCAGTCCTGTCCGTGGGCGCCCTTGACGTGGAACCCGCCGGAGAGGCCGCTCGCCGCGGGCGCGGACGTCCCGAAGTCGCGGGCGTCGATGAGACCGTCGGTGTCAGCCATCAGAGTTGTCTCCTGTGGTAGTGGTGGTGGCGGCCGCGGGACGCGGCCGCCGTCTGAGCCGGGGGGCCGTGCTTCGGGCACGGTCACCCCCGCCGGCGAGGAAGAGGACGAAGAGCACCAGGCCGCCCTTGAGCAGGTTCTGCGCCGCGGTGCTCCAGCCCACGAGGTTCACCAGGCCGTCGAGCAGGATGAAGAACAGCGCCGCCCCCCACACGCCCACCGGGACGGCGCGGCCGCCGGAGATGAGCGTGCCGCCGATGACGACGACGGCCACGGAGTCGAGCAGGTAGCGGGTGCCGAGGTCGGCGGAGGGCGCGATGTAGGTGGCGAGCAGCGCGCCGGTCAGCCCGGCCAGCGCCCCGCTCAGCAGGTACGCCGTCGCGATCACGCGGGAGACCGGGACGCCGGCCCGTTCGGCGGCGCGGCGGTTCTGCCCCACCGCGATCAGGGACCGGCCGTAGACGGTGCGGCGCAGCAGGACGACGGTCAGCCACGTCAGCGCCGCGATCGCCACGGCGAGCGCGGGCACGCCGAGGGGGCGCAGGTTGAGCAGCTCACGCAGCCCGGGATCGGGCACGGCGGTGAAGCCGCCGGCCAGGTGCAGCGTGACCGACGAGGCGACGAGCCCGGCGGCCAGTGTGGCGATGATCGGCGGGATGGCCAGGCCGAGGATCGCCACCGTGCTGACGACCGCCACCACCAGGCCGACGCCGATCCCCGCCAGCACCCCGGCGAGCGCCGAGCCGGTGCCCGCCGACACCGCGACCGAGGCGAACCCGGCCAGCGAGATGACCGGAGCCACCGACACGTCGATGTTGCCCGGCCCGGCGGTGACGACGAGCATCTGCCCGAGGCCGACGATGACCAGGTACGGAGCGAGGGACAGGGCGAGGGACAGCGTCTGGCCGCCGCCCTGGCCGGAGATGGCCAGGATGACCAGCCAGATCAGCGCCGCCGCGGCGAAGCCCCAGATCCAGGGGCGCGAACGGGTCACACGGAGGTTCATCGCAGCACCTTCCCCACGAGCACGCGACCGGCGAGCACGGCCAGCACGATGCCGCCCTGCACGGCCGACTGGAGGTCGGACCGCACGTCGAGCAGGCTGAGCACGACGCTGACCAGGCCCAGCGTCACGCCACCGACCGCCGCTCCCCACGGGACGGCGACGCCGCCGGAGAACGAGCCGCCGCCGAGGATCACGGCCGCCACCGTCATGAGCGTGTAGCTGGAGGCCGACGACACGTCGCCGCCGCCGGTCTGGGAGGCCAGGGCGAGGCCCGAGACGACGCCGAGCCCGCCCGCCGTGGCATAGGCGATGACGCGGGAGGTCAGCGGACGCAGCCCGGCCCGGCCCAGCGCGACCGGGTTACTGCCGAGGGCGCGCATCCGCACGCCGGCCGAGCCGCGCGAGGCGAGCAGGTGGACCAGCGCGGTGACCAGCAGGATGGGCAGCAGCGGCGCGGGGAACCCGGCGGGCTGCCAGGCGCCGAAGGCCGCCAGCCACTCGGGGGTGCTGCCGCCGGGCGTCGGCAGCAGGAACAGGCCCAGCCCGAGCCAGACGAACGACGCGCCCAGGGTGGCGATCAGCGACGGCACCCGGCGCAGGTGGATGAGCAGGCCGAGCAGCGCGTACGCGGCGACCAGCCCGAGCAGGACCAGGCCGCCGACGAGCGGCGACGACGACAGCTTGGTCGCCGTGACGACGGTGACCAGGCCGACGAAGGCGCCGATGCCCAGGTCGATGTCGCCCACGGCCATCAGCGTCATCTGCGCCTGCGCGGCGATGACGAGGGGCACGGTCGCCGACAGGACCAGCGTGAGGCCCTGCACGCTGAGCACGCCGGGCTGCAGCGTCGAGCAGACGCCGATCATGGCGATCAGGGCCAGCGCGCTGACGGCGGCGGGTGCGGAGTGGCGCATCCGCGCGCGTCCCGGCAGGGTGGGTGCGAGCAGCTCAGCCATGGGTCCTCCCGTGCGCGGCGCGGTCGGGGGCGCCGGACTCGCCCGGCTCCTTCGGGACGTCGGGCTCGTCCGACTCGGCGAAGGAGACGGCGATGATCCGTTCCTCGGAAATCTCCTCGCCCGCCAGCTCGGCCACGGTCCGGCCGGCGCGGAAGACGTGGACGCGGTCGCAGTGCGCCATCTCGGCGTTCTCGCTGGAGTACCAGACGATGCTGCGGCCCTTGGCCGCCTCCTCCCGGATGAGCCGGTACAGCTCGGTCTTGGTGTGCACGTCCACCCCGCGGAAGGGGTCGTCGAGCAGCACCAGCCCGGCCGTGGAGGCGAACGCGCGGGCGACGACGACCTTCTGCTGGTTGCCGCCGCTCAGCTCGGTGATGCCCGCGTCCGCGCCGCCCTTGACGGCCAGGCGCTCGACCCAGTGGCGGACGACGTCCCGCTCATCGGCGATGCGGCGCAGCCCGCGGCGGGCGATCCCGCGCATCGCGGTGACGACCAGGTTGTCGCCCACGTTCCACAGGGGCAGCAGCCCGGAACGCTGCCGGTCCCCGGGCACGTACGCCCGGGTGACGCTCACCTCGGTGTCGCGCCGGGCGGGCCGCCACAGGCGTTCCAGCACCTCCTGCTGGCCCTGCCCGGCCAGCCCGGCCAGGCCCACCACCTCGCCGGCGGCGATTCGCAGGGACACCCCGTGCAGGCCGCCGCCGCGGGCGTCGCGCAGTTCGGCCACCACCCGGGCGCCCGTACCGTCGCCGGTCGCGGCGTGCGCCGTACCGGTGCGCTCGGACGGGACGGCGACGTGCGCGCCCATCAGGGTGAGCACGTCGGGCTCGGTCATCCCGGCGGCGGCCCGGTCCGCGGTGACCGCGCCGTCGCGCAGCACCACGACGCGGTCGGCCGCCGAGAGCACCTCGCGGATGCGGTGGGAGATGAGCAGCACGGCGGTGCCGGCCTCGGCCAGCCGGCGCACGTACGCGTACAGCGTCCGGGCCGCGTCCGGGCCGAGCGACTCGGTCGGTTCGTCCAGGATCAGCAGATCGAGCCGGTCGACCAGGCAGGCACGGACGATCTCCACCATCTGGCGCTGCGCCAGCGACAGGTCCTCGACCCGGTCGCGCGGGGTCACGCCGTGCCCGGGGAACACCTCGTCGAGGCGGCGGCGTACCGACGTGCTCGCCGCCCGCCGCCACCCCAGCCGGGGCAGGCAGTGCCGGGAGGAGATCCACATGTTCTCCGCCACGGTGAGGTCCGGGCACAGCGACGTCTCCTGGTAGGCCATGCGCACCGTCCCGAAGGCCGCCGCGGAACCGGCCGGCGCCTCCTCGCCGTGCACCAGTACCGCGCCGGCGTCGCAGGACTCCAGCCCGGCGAGCACCCGCATCAGCGTGCTCTTGCCGGCGCCGTTGTGGCCGACGAGCCCGAGCACCTCGCCCGCGCGGACCTGCAGGTCCACGCCCGCCAGTGCCCGGGTGCGCCCGTACGCCTTGGTCACCCCCCTGGCGGTGACGACGGGCGGCCGGGCGGCCCGGTCCCGTTCGGTCCCCGGCGGCGCGGGGAGGTTGTCCACGTGCATGCCCCGGTCTCCTCCGTGCTGTGCTCGCTTGTGGTGCGGTTTCGGCGGGCCGGTCAGCCGGCCGCGGACGGGATCGGCGGCCGGACGGGCTCGCCCCCGCTCTTGACGGCCTCCACCTGCTGCCGGAACAGCTCGCGGGTCCACGGCCATGCGGCGTACTCGTCGGGCTTGAGCGCGCCGGCCCAGGCGTCGAGGTCCTTCTGCTCCACCAGGACGATCGGGAAGGTCAGCTGCTTGGGCACGTCCCGGCCGTCGAGCAGGTCCAGTGCCTCCCACAGGGCGGCGACCGACTGGCCCGGGTCGGACATGACCGCGACGGAGCCGTTGTCGATCTTCTTTTCCTTCCAGTAGTTCAGCGCGCGGCCGTTGGTCTCGAACGTGACCGCGGGCGCCGGCTTGCCCGCGGTGGCGAACGCCTGGGCGACGCCGTGGCCGTCTCCGCAGCCGATGACGCCGTCCACCTTCGGCACGCTGGACAGCACGCCGAGCACCGCCTTCTGCGCGGTGGCGCCGTCGCACATGCCCGTCACGGTGGCGACGGTCTTCACGTCGGGGTGCTCGGCGAGGATCTTCTTGGTCGTCTCGTACATCTCGGCCTCGGGCTGGGAGCCGACGACACCGCGGCTGACGATGACGGAGCCCTTGCCGCCGATGCCGTCCAGCAGCGGCTTGGCGGCCTGCGTGGCCCAGTCGGTGAAGCTGTTCTGCAGCACGTGGGCGCACGGCGCGTCGATGGCGGAGTCGAAGACGACGACCTTGACGCCGGCGGTGCACGCCTGCTGGATCACCGGCTTGAGCGCGGTGGGCGACGAGGGATCGATGAGCAGGGCGTCCGGCTTCTGCAGCAGCAGGCTCTTGATCTGCGCGACCTGCTCGGTGGCCGAGTTCTCGCCCGGCGCGTTGACGACCTTGTACTTGTCGATGAGGCCGTCCTTCCGCGCCTGCTCGGCGGCGGCCTCGAACTTGGCGATCATCGTCTGCCGCCAGCCGTTGCCGATGAAGCCGTTGCTCAACGCGATGAACGGCTTGCCGCCGCCGGCGGCGGCCGTCCCGGCGGCGGAGTCGCTGCCGCCGGTGGACCCGCACCCGGCGGTCAGGACGGCCAGGGTGGCGAGCGCCGCCGGGGCGGCGCGCCAGGATCGGCGTGATGGGCGCATGTGCATGGTGTCTCCCGTGAGGGCAGGTCGCGAGTCGGGGGGTGGTGGCGTGAGCGAACGCCTCGATTGCGAGGACCTGTCATTACAGGCCTGTAGTGACAAGGAACCTAAGCGGGCGTTACGGTCATGTCAATAGGGTGAACTAGCGGCTTTTCTGGCAAGCTTGTCGTGACAGGTGATGGTCATGGCATGCTGTGCGGTGCCGACAAGGAGGTTCAGTGACGTTGACCTACCCGCCTCTCGACCGCGAAGGGGCGGAGCCGCTGTGGATGCAGCTCATGCGGGCGTTGCGCGCGGAGATCGAGAGCGGCGTCCGGTTGCCGGACCAGCCGTTGCCGTCGGAAGCCGAGCTGAGCGACCTGTTCGGGGTGTCCCGCACGGTCGTCAGGGAGGCGCTGCGCGAGCTCGTGCAGGAGCGGCTCATCTACAAGGTCAAGGGGAGGGGGGCCTTCGTCGCACCGCGCAAGACGGAGCTGCGGTTCATCGGCTCGATGTCCGGCTCGGCCGACGACCTGCGCGAGTCGGGCCGCCGGGTGACCACCCAGGCGATCAGCCAGACGCTGGGTGAGGCGGACGAGCGTGAGGCGGCCCTGCTCCGGATCCCGGCCGGAGAGCAGGTCGTGCGCCTGCGCAGGCTGCGCCGCGTCGACGGCCAGCCGTGGCTGCTCGTCGTCACCGCGCTGCCCGCGCGGCTGGTCCCGGGGCTCGAACGCGCGATCCTGGAGAACCAGTCGCTGTACGACGTGCTACGGCGGCGCTACGGCCTCGAACCCGCGGCGGCGGACCGCTGGATCGAGGCGGTCTTCCCCGACGCCGAGGAGGCGGCGCTGCTGGAGGTGTCGACCTCGACGCCGCTGCTTGGCATCGAGTCGGTCGCGTGGACGAAGGACCACATCAGGTTCGAGGCCTACTACGCGTTGCACCGCAGCGACCAGACCCGGTTCTACGTGGGCATCCGCTGACCGGCCGGGCCGCCCGGAAGAGGGCGGCCCACCGTCCCCAGGCACCGCTTGATGCGCCGATTCGGGTTCACCCGCAATGGTCCCCACTCGGGGCCATGCGACCAACCCCAAGGTAACTCGCTGTAAGTGCGGCTCTCTCCGAACGGGGGTGGGCCGTCCGTCGGATACGTCCCCGGAGTGCTTGCGATCCTCGTCCCCGGCTCTTGACCCGGTCCTGCCTGGCCGCTGCCGCACACCTCGGCGACGAGGCGCTGGGCCGTCTGCTGGAAGGCCGCTACTCGTCCGCTGTGTCCGTCACGTCCGCTGCGGCGCTGCGGAGTTGCCCACGAGCCCGGCCCGTGGCAGGCGGGCCTCGCCGGTCCGGGTGTAGGCCGCCACCGTGCGGTCGAGGCGTTCCGCCAGCGGGTGCAGCTCAGCACGGAGAAGTCGTTGGCAGTCACGATCGTGCGGGGCACGAAACCGGCCGCGCCACAGGCCCGGCGGGTTATCTCGTGGCAGGAGGTCTCGGCGCCTGGCATCAGCCAGTGCTCGTGTGCGAAGTCGGCCAGATGGACCGGCTGCCCGGGGCTCAGCCCGCGGCTGGAGGCCAGGGCGGCGCCCAGCGCGGCCGGAACACCGCACACGACCTGGCCGTCGCCTGTGACACCAGCAAGCCGGATCTGCGACGGAGGCCGAAGCCGAAGCGGGCGGCGAGTCACCAGCTCGAACACGCCGCCACATACGGCGGAACCAGCCTCGCCCCGCACGACCTCAAGGAGCAGCTCAACACCCTCACCGCCCTTACGGACCGCGATGAGTTGCTCCTCCGCGACTACCACGACGCGATCGCCAGCGGGGATGACATCCAAGCAGCGGTCACACTGGTGCGCATCCAGTACGCCGCCGCCACACAGTTCTGCGACCGTGGAGGGAAGCGTTAGCTGTGAGGTGCGGACCGTCGCGGTTCGCCGGCTTCATGGCCGCGCTCGGCCTGCTCGATCGCCCTAACCACATGCTGCATGAGGGCGAGCCGTGCACTGGGCAGCATCTCACCACGCGTGCACACCTTCACATTCTCCAAGCCGGCGCTCTCGTGCAAGCGCACCAGCTCCACGAATGCGGCTCGTTCGGCCTCATCCTGAGTCCAGGCGGGCAAGGCCGCGGCATCGCGACGGGACGGGGATCGGATCATGTTGCCTCGGGAAGCCCGGCCAGGAAGCGGCGGGCGGCTCGACGGCTGGTCAAAGTGATGACGCGGGCGCGGGGAGCGTGTTCTTCGATGAGAGCGCGGATCTCAGGGCGCATCCTGCGCCGGTAGCCCAGGACGTAGCGGATGAAGCCCCAGTGGATGCGGTCGTACACGCCGTGGGCGGCGTGCTGGCCGCCGTGGTAGCGCAGGCGGCGTTGGAGGATGCCCCACAGGCACACGAGCGGTGGGATGTCGATGAAGATCACAGTGTCGGCGTGCGCCAGCCGGATGTGCAGGGTGGAGGCGTAGTTACCATCGATCACCCATTGGGGCCTGGCGACGAGCTTCTCCTGAAGGGCGGCGAACTCCTCCGCCGCCAGCGGATTCCAGCCGGCGTCGTAGTAGACGGCGTCGAGATGGGTCACGGGGGCGCCGATGAGAGCGGCGAGTTGGCGTCCCACGGTGGTCTTGCCGCTGCCGCCGCAGCCGATGATGGCGATCCTGCGCATGTCGTACGAGACTACCGAGCGGGACACCCGCTGAAGGGTCGCCGCCACGGTGGCCCGAGACGAGCAGCCGAAGGTCGTGCTGCCCCGTGGCCTCGACCATCGGGCTCGAGCAAGACAGAGGTTCGGTCGGCCTCCCACGCCCGATTGTCGGTGCGGATCCCTAGGCTGCGGCCCATGATCGACATCGTGCTACGCGAGGCATCCGCATGAACGTCGTCCAGGAGGTGCTCGGCCGCATTGAGGCAGGATCGGTCGCGGACCTCGCCACCTACCTGAACGGTCTCGGCGACGACGACAAGCGCATGGTCGCCCGGCACCTGCCCACGCATCTCGGCGAACGCCGGCGTTCCGGGTTCGAGGCCGAACGGCGGGTACGCGAGCTGGCCCTGTCCTACCGTCTGGCCGGCGCGGCCTGCCTGGGCGGGGCCGGGCAGGTAGCGGACTGGCTCAACCGGCGTGAACTGCTCTGGGTGGAGCCGGAGGCCAACGCCGCACACGTCATGTCCGTACTGAGCGACCGGCCGCAGGAGTGGCGCCGCGACCTGGCCGTACGCCTGGTGCAGCGGCTGCGGCCGACCACCGGTTCGACGTGGCGGCGCATACAGGCGCTCGGCAACTGGGATCTGGCCGCGGCACTGGTGATCGAGACGGGCACGGAGCCGCCGGAGAACGACGCGTTCGTGTCCGGCTGGGTATTGCGCAACGCCGAGCGGCAGCGGTTGCACCGCAACCTCGTGCTTGCCGACGATCGGCTGCTCGATCACATGCTGCCACGCCTGTTCCAGGCCCAAGGCGTGGCGGGCGGGCTCACTTGGGACCGGGAGTGGGGAGAGGGCCGCACCATCCTCGGGCAGCTCGTCGCGATGGCCGCGACCGGCCGTGTGCCGCGTCAGGTGCTGCTCGACGGCTGCGTGAGCCGGTTCCTGGCTGGGGCTGACGCGGCCGAGGCGGCCCCCTTCATCACGCTGTGGCGGGAGCTGGAGCCAGAGGTGGCCGAGATCCCGGTGGCGGACTTCGCCCGGATGTTGCCCTCGGCGTCCTCGCCCGTCGTGCAGCTCGCGCTGGAGGAACTGCACCGAGCAGAGTCGAGGCTCGACGGGGAGCTGTTCGCCGAGGCGGTCCAGGCGCTGGCATACCGTCCGGAGAAGAAGTACATGGCGGCCGCGGTGAAGTGGATCGCCGCCGCGTCGCCGTCCAGGGGTGCCCTCGCGGTGGCCGCGCTCGCGCCCGTCTTCCATGTGGACACGCCCAGCCTGCGTGAACGTGCGGTGCGTGTCGCGGTCAAGCTCGCCCCCCACGCCGCTGCCCCGGACAGGGAGGCGATCCGTGAGGCGGCCGCCTGGCTGCCCGCCGACCTGCGCGAACGGGTCGCCGCCGCTTTCGGCGCAGTGGAGGAGATCCAGCCAGAGCGCCTGGGCGCCGCCCCGCTCACCGCGACGCCGCTGCCCGCCCTGGCCCCACCCATCACCTCGGTCGAGGAGCTGGCCGCCGAGCTGGCCACACCGCTCTGGCCGGAGGTGCCCGCGCAGTTCGAGCGCATCCTCGCCGCTCTGGTCAGGCTCACTCATCTGGACCGCGGCGCCGTCGTGACGGGGTTGCAGTCCTGGTGGCAGACGAACTGGCAGCATCCGTTCGACGCGCACCCGTACGTGTACGGCATCTCCGGCTTCGACGAGGACATCCGTTCCCTGCTGATGCGTTGCGTGCTGGCCGTCGTCTCGCCCGACGACAGCCGCGCGCTGACCGCGGCGCTGAACGAGAGCAGCCGCCGCTGGCCCAGCTCCGAGCCCGCCCCACAGCGATTCGTCCAGCGGCGGTTCCGCGAGGTCATGTCCCTGTTCGAACGGGGCGAGTCGGTCCCCGTGCTGCTGGCCACACCGACCTCGCCCACTGGGCACGTCGACGCCGCGACCCTGCTCACGCGCATGGAGGAGCTGGGCGGCACCGAGCCGCTGGAGTGCGATTTCCTGCAGGCGCTGCTCCGGTTGCCGCGCCACATCGACCCCGCGCTGGTGGCACGGGCGGAGAAACTGCCGTCACAGGCGGGCCGGCGGCTGACTGCGTGCCTGCGCGACGGCGGGTTGCCCGAGCCCGTCGTGACATGGGAGCTTCTGGCATTCGACCGCCCGGCGCACTACCCGCAGTCGCTGCAGGAGGCCCATGCCGGCCTCGCACCGCCCGAGGGGGTCTCTGAGCAGCTCGCCGAACTGTGGACCCTGCACCCCAAGCCGGGCTATCCCCCGTTCTCCCGGCACATGGTGTGGTGGCCGTCCGTCATGCCGTCCCATCGTGAGGCCGTCGCGGCCCACGTCCTGGCGTGCCTGCCGTGGATCATGGACAGTACTGACGGCCAGGTCGGGGCCGTGGCCGCCCTGGCGCATGGCGACGGCCCCGCGGGCATCGCGACCGCCGGCGCGATCGTCATCGGCATGGGGCATCAGCACTCCGCCCAGCGGGCGTACGCCGCCGACGCGATCATCACCCTTGCTGCGCACGGTGAGCTGCCGGCGGCCGACCTCGGCCGGGCCCTTGGGCACATGATCAGAGGCGAGCAGGTCAAGCTCAATCGGGTCACCGGCGTACTGGACGAGGTCACGTCGGCCGGGGCGCACGCCGAGGTGTGGGCCGCCCTGGCGGAGGCGATCCCGCTGCTACTGCCCGGGCCCGGCGAGAAGGCCAGGGCTGGGCTGGGCGAGCTGCTCAAGGTCGCCGTGCGAGCAGCGGAGCTGAGCGAGGCGCGGGGCGACACGCCGAGGCTGGCGGAGCTGGCTGCGCGCAAGGGCTCAAGCCAGCTACTCCACCAGGCCCGGCGCCTGTACGAGGTGATCGCAAGATGATCATCTCAGTCGAAGCGGGGCAGGTCAGCGAGGGGGACATGCCTGCGGCCGGGCACCGGAATCGCGTGGTGCCGCTGGCCGGGTGTTCACGAATAGGGCTGCCTGGGGCACAGGAGGGGTTGAGAATGATCGCTTCCCGCGTACACAGCCCGGGCGCTGACCCTCCAGGGGTCAGCGGGTCGCGTCGGGCATGCGGACCGTCATGCAGGGGTGCGGCCGCTCCAGCCACTCGCCGGTCAGCCGTGCCCCGGTGCCGTGGTCGATGACGGCCAGACAGGCGGCCCTCCAGCCGTAGTCGGCGCGGTCATCGAGGTCGTCCTCATCCTCGTCGAGGTCCTCGGACGCGGGCGCGGCGAAGAAATCCGTCATCGCCTGCAGCTCGGGCCATCGAGTCAGGCCGGCATGGTGTTCCTGCCGCCCGGGGAAGGGGTACCGGTAGTAATCGCGGAAAAGGGCCCGGCCCACGGCCGAGGAGCTGGACGCCCACTGCCGGCGTCGCCTGTCCGGCTACAAGGTGCCGAGGACGTACGCGTTCGTGGAGCGGATGACGCGATCACCCGCCGGAAAGGCCGACTACCGCTGGGCGAGGGAGACCGCGCAAGCTGGCGAGCCGCGGGGCGGGGACGGCCCCGCCCCGCGAAGGGCCGGGTCAGTCGAAGAGCACCACCTGGCGGATCACGTCCCCGCCCTTGTCCAGGGCCAGCACGGCGTCCGGCAGGTCCTCGAAGCGGATGCGGCGGGTGATGAGGCTCTCCAGGTCCAGCCGGCCGGCCCGCCACAGGTCGACGAACCGCCTGGCGTCGCGGCGCAGGTCGGAGCAGCCGTAGATGGAGCTCAGGATGTTCTTGCCGTCGAACAGCAGCGAGAAGGCGTCGAGCTCGACCTGGTCGTCCGCGGCGCCCGCGCCCACGACCACCACGTCGCCGCCGCGCCTGGCGGCCTGCCAGGCGGCCTTGACGGTGCTCGACCGGCCGACGGCCTCGAAGGCGTGGTCGAAGCCGCGCCCGCCGGTGAGCAGGCCCTTGACCGCCTCCATCTGCTCCGGCGTGGTCGCGTGGGTGGCGCCGAAGCGCTTGGCGGCCTCGTGCTTGGCCTCGACCGGGTCCACGGCCAGGATGGTCGCCGCGCCGGCCAGCCGCGCCCCCTGGATGACCGACAGCCCGATGCCGCCCGCGCCGATGACCACGACGGAGGCGCCCTCCTCGACCCGGGCCGTGTTGATGACCGCGCCGACGCCGGTGGCGACCGCGCAGCTCAGCAGCGCGGCCAGCTCGAACGGCACGTCCGGGTCGATCTTGACGGCGGCCTGTGCGGGGACGACGAGCTCCTCGGCCCAGGCGCCCAGGCCGCCGAAGCCGAAGCACGGGGAGCCGTCGCCGAGGCGGAAGCGCGGCTTGGTGAAGCCCTCCAGGACGTAGGTGATGCACAGGTACGGCTGGCCGCCCAGGCAGTCGGCGCACGAGCCGCACGGCGGGATGAACGACAGGATCACGTGGTCGCCCGGCGCGAGCCCGCTCACCTGGGAGCCCGCCTCGACGACCTCGCCGGCCGCCTCGTGGCCGAGCACCGCGGGCAGCGAGGCGGGCAGCACGCCCTTGAGCGCCGACACGTCGGAGTGGCAGACGCCGGTCGCCCGGACGCGGACCCTGACCTCGCCCGGGTCGGGCCCGGCGACGGTGACGTCGTCGCGCAGGTCGATGGCGGCACCGGGCTCGTGCACTAATGCGGCGCGCATGGGCTGTTCCTTCCCGGACGGGATTCCGGCTGCTCTTGATAGAACCTGTTTCAGGTGGATGTTATTGTCGCTCGGTAGCCATATTTCAAGCAAGCGTTTGGTCGGATGGTGCGGGGACGGGCGCGAGTCCCCTCTTCGTGAGGAGAGGCGGAAGTGCGCGAGTACACCCAGCTCTACATCGGGGGCCGCTGGACGGCCCCGGCCACGGGCCAGGTCATCGAGGTGGTGTCCCCCCACACCGAGGAGGTCGTCGGCAGGGCGCCCGAAGGGTCCCCGGCCGACATGGACCGCGCCGTCGCCGCGGCCAGGGAGGCGTTCGACAGTGGTCCGTGGCCGCGGATGTCACCGGCGGAGCGGGCCGGGGCGCTGGGCCGGCTCGCCGCCGCGTACGAGGCCAGGCGGGGCGAGATGGCCGAGACCATCACCGCCGAGATGGGCTGCACGCTGGCCTTCTCCCAGCTCGCCCAGGCGCCCATGGCCCACGCGGTGCTGTCGTTCTACGCCGGGCTCGGCGACTCGCTGGTCGTGGAGAGCGAGCGGCAGGGCCTGTTCGCGCCCATCACCGTCCGGCGCGAGCCGGTCGGCGTCGTGGCCGCCATCGTGCCGTGGAACACCCCGCAGTTCCTCACCATGACCAAGATGGCGCCCGCCCTGCTCGCCGGCTGCACGGTCGTCGTCAAGCCGGCCCCGGAGACGCCGCTCGACGCGCAGCTCCTGGCCGAGCTGGTGGACGAGGCGGGCCTGCCGCCGGGCGTGGTCGGCATCGTCCCGGCCGGCCGCGAGACCGGCGAGCACCTGGTCCGGCACCCGGGCGTGGACAAGGTGGCCTTCACCGGCTCCACCGCCGCGGGCCGGCGCATCGGCGCCCTCTGCGCCGAGCGGGTCAGGCGGTGCAGCCTGGAGCTCGGCGGCAAGTCCGCGGCGATCCTGCTGGACGACGCCGACCTCGACTCCTACATCGCCTGGCTGCCGATGACGTCGTTCATCATCAGCGGCCAGGGCTGCATC
Source organism: Nonomuraea rhodomycinica (assembly GCF_013363995.1). Lineage (GTDB taxonomy): Bacteria > Actinomycetota > Actinomycetes > Streptosporangiales > Streptosporangiaceae > Nonomuraea > Nonomuraea rhodomycinica. The sequence continues at coordinate 455,905 of NZ_JABWGO010000003.1, forward strand.
GCGCAGACCCGGGTGCTGGTCCGGCGCGACCGCGTGCAGGAGGTGCTGGACCGCCTGTCGCAGGCGTGCCGGGCGATGCGGATGGGCGACCCGTTCGACCCCGCCACCGAGCTCGGCCCCCTGGCCACCGCGCGGCAGCGCGACAGGGTCGAGGGCTACATCCGCCTCGGGCGGGAGGAGGGCGCCGAGCTCGTCGTCGGCGGCGGGCGCCGCGGCTTCGAGCGCGGCTGGTACGTCGAGCCCACCGTCTTCCTGGGCGACAACACCATGCGCGTGGCCCGCGAGGAGATCTTCGGCCCGGTCCTCGTCGTCATCCCGTACGAGGACGAGGAGGACGCGGTCCGGCTGGCCAACGACAGCGAGTACGGCCTGGGCGGCTCGGTGTGGACCAGGGATGCCGAGCGCGGCCTGGCCGTCGCGCGGCGGGTGCGCACCGGGGTGTGCGCGCTCAACGGCTTCCTCCTCGACCCGGCCGCCCCGTTCGGCGGCTTCAAGGCCAGCGGCATGGGACGCGAGCTCGGCCCGGAAGGGCTCGACGGCTACCTGGAGTACAAGTCCATCCCGCGGATGGGGTGAGTTCCCGGCCGCTCAGCCGCACGCCTTGGCGGTGCCGCCGGAGCCGGTCTGGAGGGCGCGGCCGCTGTTCCACCGCACCGTGACCTCGCCCCAGGCGCAGGTCCTGGCGGCCTGGAGCATGTTGCCCCAGTGGCGGCCGTTGTTGCCCGGCCTGAAGTCGAAGACGTCCCTCCTGCGATCGGCGGTGTACAGCTGGATGGTGCCGCCCGCCTTGGAGTCGGTCGTGACCTCGACCCAGTTGGTCCGGCAGCGGGGGGACCACCACAGGTTGATCCGCCCGGCGGGGTGGTGGCCATGATGGCGTACCAGGGTGCCGGTCCGCGCCACGTGTGCGGAGTTCCAGCATCCGGACCTGGCCGGGTCCTGGTGATCGTAGGTCCTGACCTGGGCCTGCGCGGGCGCGCCTGACAGCAGGCCCAGCGCCGCGGCTGCCACGGTGACGGCCGTGACTCGAAGCTGCATGTGGGTCGACCCCTTCCTTGGGATGAGAACGCGTGCCGCGCCACTATAACAGAGCATCTGCTCTGTTATAGTGGATCCTGGGTGGGTCGTTCCGAACCAGCCGGCATCGACGCAGACGGTCGTCTAGACGTATCCGTACACCTGCGCTCCGCGCCGGGACGATGACCTGCGCGTGCGGCCGAAACCTGGCCCAACATTGACGCGACCCGGGCACTCGCACACCCCGGGCGCGTCGCGGCGCCGATCAGCATGTCTGCTGAGGCACCACCACGGGGGACGCGCATGGCCATCGAACCGGGGACACCCGAGGACCTGCTGGAGCAGGCCGCCGCGCGCCGGGCCGCGCCCGGCCGGGCGCTGGCCCGCGACGCCGGGCCGATCGCCGCCGCGGCCCGGGGCATGGCGGCGCGCCTGCGCCGCGGGGGCCGGCTCATCACGTTCGGCGACGGCGCGGCGGCGGCCGACGCGGGGCACGTGGCCGTGGAGTTCACCCATCCGGTGATCGTGGGCAAACGGGCGCTGCCGGCGATCTCGCTGGCCGGGGACGCGGCGGCGCTGGGCGGCCCCGCCGGGGGGAGCGGGCCCGAGACCGGGTTCGCCGCCCAGATCAGGACGTTCGGCCGGCCGGGGGACATCGCGCTCGGCGTGCTGACGGGCGAGGACGACCGTCGCGTGCGGGACGGGCTCGCGGCGGCCCGCGAGCTCGGCCTGCTGACCGTCGCCCTGACGGCCGCCTCGCCAGAGGAGGGGGGCTCGTCCGGCCCGGTGGCCGCCGATCACGTGCTGACCGCCTGGTGCGACGATCCGCTCGTCGCCCGGGAACTGCACGTGACGGCCTACCACCTGCTCTGGGAGCTGGTCCACGTCGTGCTGGACGAGCCCGAGGAGGCGGCGCCGCGGGCGGCGTGCGACACCGGCGGCACGTGCGTGACGTGCTCCGACACGGCCGTCCCGGTGCACGTCACCGAGCTGCGTCCCGGCGGGCTCGCCCTCGTGGACACCGGCGAGGGCGTCGAGGAGGTCAGCGTCGCCCTGGTGGAGGCGCGGGTCGGCGACGTCGTCCTGGTCCACGCCAAGGAGGCCATCGCGGTGCTGGGCGGCGGCGGTGACGGCTCGTGAGCGCGCTCTACCCGTTCCTCGCCCCCGACGGCGACGCCGCCACGGACCTCGTCCGCTCCACCGAGGCCAAGGCGGCCGAGAGCCTGGAGCTGCGCCTGCGCGTGCTCGCCGGACTCGGCCCCGCCCTCGTCTCCTGCGCCGCCGCCATGGCGGCCGCCTTCCGGGCCGGGGGCACGCTGTTCGCCTTCGGCAACGGCGGCAGCAGCACCGACGCCCAGGCCGTCGCCCAGGTGTTCCGCACCCCGTACGGCAGCAGCCCGGGCGTCCCGGCGATCTGCCTGACCGGCGACGCCGCGCTGCTGACCGCGCTGGCCAACGACGTCGCCTTCGAGGTGGTCTTCGCCCGGCAGCTCGCCGCGCTCGGCCGTCCCGGTGACGTGGCGATGGCCCTGTCCACCAGCGGCGGGTCCGTCAACGTGCTGCGCGGCCTGGAGCAGGCCCGCCGCACCGGCATGGTCACGGTCGGCCTCGCCGGGGCCGGCGGCGGCCGGATGGCCGAGGAGGGCCTGGCCGACCACCTGTTCGTCGTCCCCTCCTCGTCGGTGCACCGGGTGCAGGAGGCGCAGACGACCCTCTGCCACGTGCTGCGCGAGCTGGCCGGGCGGGCGCGGGCGGAGGCGTGAGCGGGCGGGTGCGCTCCCTCATCCGGGTCGAGGGCGTCGTCCAGGGGGTCGGCTTCCGGCCGTTCGTGCACGCCCTCGCCTCCCGGTACGGGCTGGCGGGGCTGGTCGGCAACGACGGCGGCGGGGTGTTCATCGAGGCGGAGGGCCCGCCCTCGGCCGTCGCCGCGCTGGTGGAGGCGGTGCGCGAGCGGGCCCCCGTACTGGCCGTCGTCGAGCGGGTCAGCGTCACCCCGGTCCCGCCGACCGGGGACGGCGGGTTCCGCATCGTGCCCAGCGTCGCCGGCGGCCCCGGGCGGGCGCTCGTCCCGCCGGACGTGGCCACCTGCGACGACTGCCTGGCCGAGCTGTTCGACCCGGCCGACCGCCGCTTCCGGTACCCGTTCGTCAACTGCGTCACCTGCGGGCCCCGCTTCACGATCATCACGGCGGTGCCGTACGACCGGGCCGTCACCACGATGGCGGGCTTCGCCCTGTGCGCCGCCTGCGCCCGCGAGTACCACGACCCGGCCGACCGCCGCTTCCACGCCCAGCCCACGTGCTGCCCCGCCTGCGGCCCCCGGCTGTCGCTGCGCGCGCCGGACGGCACGTCGCTGCCCGGCGACCCGCTCACGCAGGCGGCGGCCCTGGTCGCCGGTGGCGCCGTCGTGGCCGTCAAGGGGCTCGGCGGCTACCACCTGGCGGCCGACGCCGCGTCCGAGGACGCGGTCGCCGCCCTGCGGGCGCGCAAGCGGCGGCCGGACAAGGCGTTCGCGGTGATGGCCGCCGACCTGGCCGCCGCCCGGGAGCTCTGCGAGGTCGGCGAGGCCGCCGCAGCCCTGCTGACCGGGCCGGCCCGGCCCATCGTGCTGCTGCCGCGGCGGGCCGGCGCGCCGGTCGCGCCCTCGGTGGCGCCCGGCGGGCCCGACCTGGGGGTGCTGCTGCCGTACACGCCGCTGCACCACCTGCTCTGCCACGAGCTGGCCCGCCCGTACGTGCTGACCAGCGGCAACCTGGCCGACGAGCCGATCGCGCACGACGACGAGGACGCGCTGCGGCGGCTGGGCGGCGTCGCCGACGCGTTCCTGTGCCACGACCGGCCCATCCACACCCCCGCCGACGACTCCGTGCTGTGCGTCTTCCGCGGCGCGCCGGTGCCCGTGCGCAGGTCGCGCGGGTACGCCCCCGAGGCCATCACGCTGCCGTGGCCGTTCCGCCGGCCCGTGCTGGCCTGCGGCGCCGAGCAGAAGAGCACCTTCTGCCTCGGCCAGGGCCACCGCGCGGTGCTGTCGCAGCACCTCGGGGACCTGGAGGGCCACCTGGCGTGGCGCGCCTACACCGGCGAGATCGGGCGGCTGCGGCGGCTGCTCGGCGTCGAGCCGGAGGTCGTCGCGTACGACCCGCACCCGGAGTACCTGTCGACGAAGTACGCGCTGGAGCTCGACGGCGTGGACCTGGTCGCGGTCCAGCACCACCACGCCCACATCGCCTCCTGCCTGGCCGACAACGGCGAGCCCGGACCGGTCGTGGGAGTGGCGTTCGACGGCACCGGCCACGGCCCCGACGGCACGATCTGGGGCGGCGAGCTGCTGGTGGCGAGCCTGGCGGGGTACGAGCGGGCCGGTCACCTGGAGCGGGTGCCGCTGCCGGGCGGCGTGAGCGCCATCCGCCAGCCGTGGCGCATGGCCGCGGCGTACGCGGGCGCGGCGGGCCTGGCCGCGGCGGGGGAGCCCGCCGACCGGCTCGCGGTGGCCCGCCGCAACGCCCGGCTCTGGCCGGCCGTGTCGGCGCTCGCCGCCGCCGGCGGTCCGGCCGCGCCGCTCACCTCCAGCGCCGGGCGGCTGTTCGACGCGGTGGCGGCTCTGCTGGGCGTACGCGACACGGTCACCTACGAGGGGCAGGCGGCCATGGGGCTGGAGCACCTGGCCGACCCGGCGGTGCGCGACGGCTACCCGGTGACCGTGACCGGAGGGACCGGGTCGCGGCTCGCCGGCGAGCGCTGCGCCGCCGGCTCTCCGGGAGCGGCCGGAGCCGGCCGCGGGGCGGCGCGCGCCCTCGCCGCCCCTGTGGTGATCAGGAGCACCGACCTGGTGCGGGCCGTCGTGGAGGACCTGCGGCGCGGCGTGCCGACGCCGGTGATCGCGGCGCGGTTCCACCACGGGCTGGCCGAGGCGGTGGTGACGGCGGCCGGCCTGGTCGCCGAGGCCGCCGGGATCGGGACGGTGGCGCTGTCGGGCGGCGTGTTCGCCAACGAGCTGCTGCTCGGTGGCGTGGCCGACGGGCTGCGCGCCCAGGGGCTGCGCGTGCTGACGCACCGCCGGGTGCCGTGCAACGACGGCGGGATCAGCCTCGGCCAGGCGGCCGTGGCCGCCGCCTCCGCTCCATGAGCGAGCCTCGTCCCTGACCCGGCCTCATTCCTGGCGCGCGCCCGGAGAGGGTGCGCGCGGGCGGTGCCCTCAGCGTCGTGGGCCCCGCCCTCCCCGGTCAGCAGATGCGCGGCAGCGGGTCGCCCACGAGCAGGTCCACGATGCGGGTGCCGCCGAACGCCGTGCGCAGCAGGACGAGCCCCGGCGGGTCGTCCCGCACCGTGCCGATCACCGCCGCCCCCGCGCCGAGCGGGTGCCCGCGCAGCGCCTCGACCGCGCGCTGCGCGTGCTGGCCGTCCACCACCGCCACGAACCGGCCCTCGCACGCCACGTACAGCGGGTCGATGCCCAGCAGCTCGCACACCCCGGTCACCTCGGGACGCACCGGCAGCGCCTCCTCCTCCGCCACCACGCACACGCCGGAGGCGACGGCCACCTCGTTGAGGATGGTGGCGACCCCGCCGCGCGTGGCGTCGCGCAGCGCCCGCACCCCGCCGGGCGGCAGGTCGTCCAGCAGCGCGGCCACGATCCCGTGCAGCGGCGCCGTGTCGGAGACGATCGGCGCCTCGATGCCGAAGTCGCCGCGCGCCAGCATGATCGCGGCGCCGTGCTCCCCGATCGGCCCGGACACGATCACCGCGTCACCCGGCCGCGCCCGCGCGGCCGACAGCTCCACGGGCCGCTCCAGCAGCCCGACGCCCGCGGTCGTGACGTAACAGCCGTCCGCCTTGCCCCGCTGGACGACCTTGGTGTCACCGGTGACGATCTCCACCCCGGCCGCGGCCGCGGCGGCCGCCATCGAGGCGGCGATCCGCCGCAGGTCGGCGACCGGGAAGCCCTCCTCCAGGATGAAGCCCGCCGACAGGTACGCGGGACGGGCCCCGCACATCGCCAGGTCGTTGACCGTGCCGTTGACCGCGAGGTCGCCGATGTCTCCCCCCGGGAAGAACAGCGGCGACACCACGAAGGCGTCGGTCGTGAACGCGGTCCGCGCGCCGCCCAGGGCCAGCGTCGCGCCGTCCTCCAGGGGCGCGAGGCGCGGGTTGCGGAACGCCTCCAGGAAGACCGCCTGGACGAGCGTCTGCGTGGCCTTGCCGCCCGAGCCGTGGGCGAGCGTGATCCGCTCCTCCCTGACCACCGGCCGGCGCCGCCTGGCCCGCGCGATCCGGTCGAGAACCTGCTGCTCGCGGTCGCGCAACGGCGTCCCGGGAGCGGGCGGCGCGTCCTCCTCGAACGCCACCCCGGCGGGCGGCGCGTCCTCGTCGAGGGAGCCCTCCGTCTCGGCGGTCATGAGCGCGTCGCCTCCCTCACGCGTTCGCGGCTGAAGCGGCCGAAGTTGTAGTACGCGGCGCAGGCGCCCTCGGAGGACACCATGCACGTGCCGATGGGCGTCTCCGGCGTGCAGGCCGTGCCGAACACCTTGCACTCCCACGGCTTGAGCACGCCCTTGAGCACCTCGCCGCACTGGCACGCCTTGGGGTCGGCCACGCGCAGCCCGGGCAGCTCGAAGATCCGCTCGGCGTCGAAGGCCGCGTACGCGTCGGACAGCGCCATCGCCGAGTGCGAGATGAAGCCGAGCCCGCGCCACTCGAAGTGCGCCCGCATCCGCATCACCCGCCCGATGGCCGCCATGGCCGTGCGGTTGCCCTCCCAGGGCACCACCCGCGCGTACTGGTTGGCCACCTCCGAGCGGCCCGCCGCCAGCTGCCCGAGCAGCATGTGCACGGACTGCAGGATGTCCAGCGGCTCGAACCCCGCCACGACGAGCGGCTTGCCGTAGTCGCGGGCGATGAAGTCGTACGGCCGGCAGCCGATCACGGCCGAGACGTGGCCGGGGCCGATGAAGCCGTCGAGCCGCAGGTCGGGCGAGTCGAGGATGGCCTTGATCGCCGGGATGATGAGGACGTGGTTGCAGAAGACCGAGAAGTTGCGCACGCCCTCGGCGGCGGCCCGCAGCACGGTCATCGCCGTGGACGGCGCCGTGGTCTCGAAGCCGATCGCCATGAACACGACGCGGCGGTCCGGGTTCTCCCTGGCGATCTTGAGCGCGTCCAGCGGCGAGTAGACCATGCGGATGTCGGCGCCGGCGGCCTTGGCGTCGAGGAAGGACCCGGTCCCGCCCGGCACCCGCATCATGTCGCCGAACGACGTCATGATCACGCCGGGCTGCGACGCGATGTGGATGGCGTCGTCCACGCGGCCCATCGGGATCACGCACACCGGGCAGCCCGGGCCGTGCACGAGCACGACCTCCTCGGGCAGCAGGTCCTCCAGCCCGTGCTTGTAGATGGTGTGGGTGTGGCCGCCGCACACCTCCATGAACGTGTACCGGCGGCCCGGCTCGCACCGGGCGGCGATGCCGGCGGCCAGCGCCCGCGCCCTGCCCGCGTCGCGGTACTCATCGACGAACCGCACGCGACCCCCTCACGTGATGTCCGACTGGCGCAGCGCGTCCAGTTCGTCGTCGTAGGCCGGGCCGAGCCCCTCCAGGTAGTCCAGCACCGCCTGCGCCTCCTCCTCGGAGATCTTCGACAGCGCGAACCCCACGTGGACCAGCACCCAGTCACCGATCTTCAGGTCCTCGTCGGCGAGCAGGCCGACGTTGATGCGGCGGCGCACGCCCGCGACGTCCACCACCGCGAGGTCGGCGTTGTCCGCGTCGGCGGCGACGAGCTCACCGGGGATGCCCAGGCACATCGGCCGGCTCCTCCCCGAACGTGATGGACTCCAGCACCAGCTCGTCGCCTCCGGTGACGTCCACGTCGTCGCTGCCGCAGGGCGGGCAGACCGCCAGCACGTCCAGCGACTCGCAGCGGGCGCCGCAGGCCCGGCAGGTGACGGTGACGGGCGTCACGACGAGATCGACGGCGGCGTCCTGCGCGACGGTGCCCGCCGAGGCGAGCGTGAAGGCCTGGTCGAACGCTTCCCCGACGACCGCGTGGCGGACACCGACCCGCACCCGCGCGCCGTTGATCCGCCTGCCACCGGCCCGCCGCTCCAGCAGCTCGACCAGGCCCTCGCACATTCCGATCTCGTGCATACGGCACTACATCCGTTTCATCGTTATGTACCGGTGAATTTCCGGCCATTGGCGGACGATGACCGCGCTTACCGTGGCTATCGCGATCAGTGCCGCAACGTGTCTCTTTCTCATGCCATGTCACCTCCTTCCGCATGCGGAGGCCGGGAAGCGGGCCCGGCGTTTTCCGCAATCATGTCCATCACCAGACGGACCGCATGGCCGGCCGCCTCCCGTACGGGCGCGCTCAGCTCCACCAGCACGTCCTCGTCCGGACCGCCGGACGGCGCGACGGCGGGCTCGCAGCACACGACGACCACCCGGCCGGGCAGCCGCCCGAGCTCCGCGGCGAGGCGGAGCACCGTGACCGGGTCCATGCCGTGGCCGTCCGCCCGCGCGGCCTCCCGCGCCGCGCCGCCGTCCCCGGACAGGTCCGGCTCCAGCACCGTCAGCGTGCCGGGCGCCTGGCCGCGGGGCGCGGCGTCGACGAGGATCGCGAGGTCGTAGTCCCGCTGCAGCGCGTACGCGAGGTCCATGCCGCGGATGCCGAAGTCCACCACGTCCACGCCGCCCGGCAACGGCAGCGCCGAGAGCCGGCGGGCCACCTCGACGCCGAACCCGTCGTCGCCGAAGAAGACGTTGCCGATGCCCGCGACGAGGATCCGCACGGCCGGGGGCGCCTCGGCCCGCTCGTCCAGCGGCTCGATCTCGTCGGCCGCGTAGAAGAAGCGGTGTCCGGGCATCCGCGCCTCGCCGAGGTCGCGGCCCGGGTCGTCGTCGAGCGTGACCGCGACGTGGAAGGCGCCCTCGTCGTCCTGCTCCACGGACTCCACGACGGCGACGCGGCCGTCCAGCACCAGGTCCATGATGTCGGCCCGCCTCATCGGCGAGGGCCGCAGCCGGACCCGGCTGCCCGCGCGCACGGCCCGGCCGCCGACCGTCACCACGCCGGGCCCGCGCCGCTCCATCCGCGCCCAGAACCCCAGGCCGATCAGGCGATCGCCCCCCGGATCAGGACGCGCCGGGCGGCCGTCCGGATCGCCGTTCATGGGATCGAGGTCGGCCGGGCTTCCGTGGGGATCGCCGTTCATGGGATCGGGGTTCGCCGGGCTTCCGTAGGGATCGCCGTTCATGACGGATCCGCGCGCAGGACGCCGTGCAGACGCATGAGCTGCTCGGGCGTGAGCCCGGCGCAGCGCTCCAGGATCTCCCGGCCGCGCGGGTCGCCCTCGCGGATCTCCCGCTTCTCCTCCTCGCTGAGCGCCAGCACGCTCAGCGTCAGGAGCTGGTCGATCTCCGTCGCGTCGAACAGGTCGCCGGGGCTCTCGGGCGAGATCCGCGGGTGGTCGTACAGGATGATCGGCGCCGACAGCATCGTGTCCCGCTCGCCCTCCTCGCCGACGAGCACCGGCCAGGCGCCGAGGCCGCGGCAGCCCTCCGCGTGGGCGCGCAGCTCCTCGGGCGGGTCCATGAGCGACACGAACCGGCCGCCACGCGCGTGCAGCACCGTGTGCGCCGACACCAGCGTGCGCCGCATGAGGTCGGTACGGGTGCCGCCGGGCCACGGGGTCGTGTTGACCACGTCGGCCGTCAGCCGGAACAGGCCGGGCTCCAGCGGCTCGGCGCTCACCTCGACGTGGCCGCGCAGCGCCTCCCAGTGCCGCACCACCGCGCCCGCCGGCCGCCCCCGCGTGACCGGGCCGGGATCCGGCAGCGGCTCCATCTCCTGTCCGGCGGGCACCTCGATCGCCGCGCGGACCGGCCGCCGCGCCACCTCCTCCAGGGCCAGGCCGCACGCCGCCGCCTCGCGCTCGGTCGCCTCCTCCCGGGGCAGCACCCGCACGCCGCCGGCGACCAGCTCCGGCACGGGCTCCGCGAGGCCGTCCCGGACCAGGGCGGGCTCCCGCACGACGACGTGCAGGTAGCGCACCCGCACGTCCACGCTCGCGCCCGCGCCGGCCTGCACGAGGCACTGGGTGCGCATGAGCCACGGGTGGCCGTCGTGCTCGCGCCCGTAGGGCTCGGGGTGGACGCCGCCGATCGTCCAGCGGTGCCGGTTCTTCAGCGCCGACTGCCGGTACGGCCACAGCAGGTAGCCCTCGTACAGCACGGCCCGCGCGATGCGCCGCACCTGCTCCAGGGGCGCCCGCCCGTCCTCATCGTGCATCGGCTCGTCCATCGGCTCCCGCCTCCAGCAGCGACTCGACCACGTCGTCCCAGCCCGGCAGCGCGTTGCGGGTCCGGTAGGCGTGCAGCCGGTCGAACGTGTCACGGCCCAGGCGCAGCCACGCCGCGCCCGGGAAGTAGCGGTCCATGAGGTCCCGCCAGGTGGCGGCCGGCATGCGGAAGCCGGCCTCGGTGTCCCACGGGATCCGCGTGGCCCGCAGCATGCCGCCGGCCAGGGCGAACACCGTGCCGCTGAAGAGGAACTCCAGCGGGATCTCGCCGTCGCGCACGCCGTCGAGGTACTTGGCGGCGGCCACGTCGAAGTCGTAGGTGCAGGGCACCCGGAGCAGCGCGGTCGTCTCCCCGGTGAAGGCCGGGAGCTGCGTGACGATCTGCGCCCACAGCAGGCTGGCCGGTTTGCGTCCCCACAGCTCGGGCGGCCCGAACAGGTCGGCGAGGCGTTCGCGGCACGCCTCGTCGTAGCCGCGGCGCGCGACGGCGATGCGCAGCTGCGTCTCCAGGATCACCGAGCGCACCTCCGCCCCGCCGGTGCCGGCGATCCGCAGCGCGAACTCCAGCGTCGGCACGGCCGCGAACTCGGCGGCCCGGACCCCCTCGACCGTGATGCGCAGGGCCGGGACCTGCTCGGCCGTGGTGAGCGCGGACGGGACGGCGCCGGCCGCCGCCCCGTCCTTCGGCGCTGTGGTGTCGCGCACGGCTCAGGCGGGGGAGAGGTTCGGCATGCCGGGCAGGATGGGGTCGCGGTCCGCGGCGTTGACGCCGGTGGAGCGCGCGGCGGTCGAGCGGCCGTCCACGAGGTGCCCGACCTGGCTCTCGTAGTGGCCGACGGCGTTGCCCTCGTTGACGCCGTCGATGTGCGAGGGCGTGTCGGGGTGCACCTGGGGCCGTCCGGTCCTGATCCGCGTCTCGCTCGTCCTGGTCATCGCGTTCCCCCTCGGATGTGCGTCGGTTGTCCGGCCGGGGTCACGGTCGCCGACCCCTGGCGTAGCTCGGTGAAGAAGCCGCTGACCGCGTCCCAGACGCGCGGGCCGCCGGCCAGCCCCTTCCAGTGGGTGCGGAGCAGGCCGACCAGGCGGTAGCAGTCGTCCACCGGCACGATCCAGTGCTCGGCGGCGGCGCCGGTCCGGTTGACGAGCAGCGCCTCGACGTCCGGTGTCAGCCGCCGCAGCACGGGGTTGGCCTCCTCCAGGCGCCGCCACAGGGACGGCTCCAGCGGCGACTCCACCGGCCCGCCGGGGCTCGGGTAGAACAGCGCGGTCCGGCCGGCCGCCGCGTCGTGGAAGAGGAACGCCATCCGCACCGGGATGCCCAGCTCGGCCCACATGGCGTCGTCCAGGACGAAGCCGTCGAGCAGCCACCGGCGGTCCGGGACCAGCCGGTAGCGCCCGCCGCCGCCTTCCCCCGCTGACGGTGCCTCGCGCGGTTCGGCGAACAGCACCGAGCAGGGACGGCAGGCGCAGCGCAGCTCGCGGGCCGCCAGGTCGAGCAGGTGCCGGTGCGGCGCGTCGAGAGGCGCGGCGCACAGCTCGCACGACTCGCGCGGCTCGGGCCTCGGACCGCCGGGAGCCGCGCGGGCGATGAGCCTGCGCAGCGCGCCGCCCGGGACCCGCCCTCCTCCCGGGAGCCGTCCTCCGGCCGGGACCCGCTCTCCGTGGACCCGCTCTCCGCCCGGGACCCGCCCTCCGGCCTGGGCGCTCATCGCGGCCGCCTCACGCCCGCGTCCCCGGCACCCGGAGCAGGCTCTCCACGGGGATCACCACCGGTTCGGGCGCGGCCGGGGCCTCCTCCTCGACCACCACCCGCTCGAACTCGGGCGCCGCGTCCCGCACCGCGCTCTCCACGGCCGAACGCGCCCGCGCCGCCGTGGAGCCGCACCCGCCCTTCGCCCCGGGAGCCGGGCGCAGCCGCAGCCGCACCGCGTCCTCCTCGACCGCGACGAGCACCGCCTCCGCGCCGCCCAGCCGGTCGCGGACCCGCTCCAGCGCGTGGCGGACGCGGGTGGCCGCGTCCAGGGGGTGCAGGTCGTGCAGCAGCAGCAGGTGCGCGACCAGGTCGTCGGCGGCGATCCGTTCCGGCAGGCCGCCGCCGGCCGCCGCGGCCACCGTCATCACCCGCGCGAGCGCCTCGCCGTACAGGTCGAGCAGCGCCTCGGCGAGCTCGACCGCCCGCGGGTCGGCGCCGCCTTCGAGGAGCTCCTCGACGCGGCGCACCCGCTCGGTCACCTCGTGGTCGTCCATCGCGGCTCAGCCCGCGACGCTCGTGCCGAGGGTGGGGGAGTGGACCTGCCGCAGCACCTTGCCGCCGCCGACGTACATGTGCACGCCGCAGGGCAGGCACGGGTCGAAGCTGCGGACGGTCCGCATGATGTCGATGCCCTTGAAGGTGTCGGGGCCGTTCTCCTCGAAGATGGGCAGCCCCTGCACGGCGTCCTCGTACGGCCCCGGAGTGCCGTAGACGTCGCGCGGGCTGGCGTTCCACGGCGTGGGCGGGTACGGGTGATAGTTGGCGATCTTCCCGTTGCGGATGACCATGTGGTGCGACAGGACGCCCCGCACGGCCTCGTGGAAGCCGCAGCCGATCGCCTCGTCCGGCACGTCGAAGTCGGTGAAGACCTTGGTGCGCCCGGCCCTGACGTCGTTGAGGGCCTGGTCGACGAAGTGGAAGGCCAGCGCGGCGGCGTAGGCGACGAAGTACATGCGGGCCCGGTTGCGCTCGATCGTGTTGGCCCACTTCGGCACGTGCCACTCCAGCCGCATCTCCGGCATGGAGCCGGACTTGGGCAGGTTGATCTCCACGCTGTGCCCGGTGGCGCGGACGCCGCCCGCGTCCACCAGCCCGGCCAGCGCCGTCGTCCACAGCCGGGCCAGCGGCCCGCCGCCGGTGTCGAGCGCCAGGTGGTCGCCGGTGCGCCGGTCGTGCCAGCGGGGGCTCATCACCCAGCTGTAGTTGCCGTGCTCCAGGTCGCGCTTCTGCGGCTTGGGCAGCGTCGTCTGGTTCCACGGGTGGCGCTGGTCGACCGGGTTTCCGAGGGGGTCGTGGGTGACGAACTTCTCCTCGTTCTGCCAGTCGTCGTAGTACGAGCTGCCGAGCAGGATCCGGATGCCGAGGTTGATGTCGACGAGGTTGGTGGTGATCAGCTCGCCGTCCACCACGATCCCGGGCGTGACGAACATGGCCCGGCCCCACTCGTCCATGTGCCGGTAGTCGTAGTCGCAGACGTTGGGGTCCTGGAACGCGCCCCAGCAGCCCAGCAGCACCCGCCGCCGGCCGACCTCCTCGTAGCCGGGCAGCGCCTGGTAGAAGAAGTCGAAGACGTCGTCGTTCATCGGGACGGCCCGCTTGACGAAGTCCAGCGCCCGCACCAGCCGCACCAGGTAGTCGGTGAACACCTGGGGCGTGGCGACCGTGCCGACGCCGCCCGGGTAGAGGGTCGAGGGGTGGACGTGCCGGCCCTCCATGAGGCAGCACATCTCCCGGGTGAGCCGGCTGACCTGCAGCGCCTCCTTGTACATCGCGCCGGTGAACGGGTTGAAGGCGCGCATGATGTCGGCGATGGTGCGGTAGCCGTGCAGGTGGCCGCGGGGCGCCTCGGTGGTCTCGGCGCGGCGCAGCATGCTCGGGTTGGTCTCCTTGACCATCTGCTCGCAGTAGTCGACGAAGACCAGGTTGTCCTGGAACAGGGTGTGGTCGAACATGTACTCGGCGGCCTCGCCGAGGTTGATGATCCAGTCGGCGAGGGGCGGGGGCTTGATGCCGTACGCCATGTTCTGCGCGTAGATCGAGCAGACCGCGTGGTTGTCACCGCAGATGCCGCAGATGCGGCTGGTGATGAAGTGCGCGTCGCGCGGGTCCTTGCCCTTCATGAACACGCTGTAGCCCCGGAACAGGGACGAGGTGCTCTTGCACTCCACGACCTGCCGGTTCTCGAAGTCGATCTTGGTGTAGATGCCCAGGTTGCCGATGATCCTGGTGATCGGGTCCCAGGACATGTCCACCAGCTGGCGGGTCTCCTGGGCCTGCTCTGCCTTGGTCGTCACCTCGACGATCCCCCTTCTAGCCCCGCCACCGGGGGTCGTATCCGCTGGTCAGCTTGTCCTCGTTGTGACGCCACTTCGGCTCTTTGTTGGCCGTCTTGTTGGTGATGGACCGCAGACGGCGGATCATCGCGCCGTAGACGCCGACCGTGCCGGCGGAGACGGACGCTCCGGGCGGCTGGTCCATGAACGGCATGAACTTGTCCGGGAAGCCGGGCATCGTGCAGCCGATGCAGATGCCGCCCACGTTGGGGCAGCCGCCGAGCCCGTCCATCCAGCCGCGCTTGGTGACGTTGCAGTTGACGACGGGGCCCCAGCAGCCGATCTTGACCTGGCACTTGGGCGAGTTGTAGTCGTGGGCGAAGTCGCCCTGCTCGTAGTAGCCGGCCCGGTCGCAGCCCTCGTGGACCGTCTTGCCGAACAGCCACGTCGGCCGGAGCTGCCGGTCGAGCGGGATCATCGGCGCGAGGCCCGCGGCCTGGTACAGCAGCCAGGTCAGGGTCTCCATGAAGTTGTCCGGCTGCACCGGGCAGCCGGGCACGTTGACGATGGGCAGGCCGCCCGCGGAGCGGAAGTCCGCGCCGAGGTAGTCGCCGAGCCCCATGCAGCCGGTCGGGTTGCCCGCCATGGCGTGGATGCCGCCGTACGTGGCGCACGTGCCGATGGCGACCACGGCCCACGCCCCCGGCGCGAGCCGGTCGATCCACTGGTTGACCGTGATGGGCTGCCCGGTGGCCGGGTCGTTGCCCATCGACGTCCAGTAGCCGTCACCGTTGATCTTCTCGTTGGGGACGGACCCCTCGACCACGAAGATGTACGGCCCGAGCTGCCCGGCCGCGGCCTGGTGGAAGGCGGCCATGAACTCGCTGCCGGTCTCCTTGGCCAGCACTTTGTTGTGCAGATGGACCTTGGGCAGGCCGGGCACGAGCCCGAGGAGCACGTCCTCGATGCTCGGCAGCGAGGCGGCCGTGACCGACACGGTGTCGCCGTCGCAGCTCATGCCCTCGGAGGTCCACAGGATGTGCACCTCGTCCACCGCGGTGTCCGGTCTGGTTGTGGTCATGGCCCCGAGCCCCCTTGCCGGCCGTCACGGCCTCGTCGGCCTGGCGTCGCCGATCAGTGTCCGTTCGGTCACTGTCTGTAGTGCTCTACCGCGTACGAGGGCGTGGCAAACCATGACACCGATCGCGAACCGGCGCACGCCGAGCGCGCCCCGCAGGCGCGGGCCGTCCCACGGTTCATTCCGGGAACGGGAGGAATATCACCATTGACGCCGTCCGAAATCGGCCCCTACGTTCGGCTGCAAGGAACGAGACAGGCAGGTCACATGGACGACACGCAGGACGCACGGGCCGGCGCGCGGCTCAAGGTGGAGACGCACGGGCTCGACGTCATCGGCGACGCCGACCGCAAGGGACGCCCGCGCCAGCTCTTCTGGCCCTGGTTCGGAGCCAACGTCTCCGTCCTCGGGCTCAGCTACGGCTCCTTCGCCCTCGGCTTCGGCGTCTCCTTCTGGCAGGCCCTGGTCGCGGGCGTCGTCGGCATCGTCTTCTCCTTCCTGCTGTGCGGGTTCGTCGCCGTGGCCGGCAAACGCGGCTCGGCGCCGACGATGGTGCTGAGCCGGGCGGCGTTCGGCGTGCGCGGCAACCGGCTGCCCTCGGCGATCTCCTGGATACTCACCGTCGGCTGGGAGACGGCCCTCACCGCCCTGGCCACGCTCGCCGCCGCGACCGTCTTCGAGCGTCTCGGCTGGGGCGGCGGCACCTCGACCAAGGTGATCGCGCTCGTCGTGGTGACCGCGCTGGTCGTCGCGGCCGGCGTCATGGGCTTCGACGTCATCATGCGCCTGCAGACCGTCATCACCGTGGTGACCGGCGTGCTGACCGTGATGTACGCCGTCCTGGTGCTGCCCGAGATCCACTGGGACGCGGTGCGGGCGATCCCCTCCGGCTCGGCCGGCAACTTCGTCGGCACTCTGATCTTCATGGTGACCGGGTTCGGGCTGGGCTGGGTCAACGCCGCCGCCGACTACTCCCGCTACCTGCCGCGCCGCTCGTCGAGCGCCGGCGTGGTGGGCTGGACGACGTTCGGCGGGTCGCTGGCGCCGGTGGTGCTGCTCGTGTTCGGCCTGCTGCTGGCCGGCTCGTCGCCGGACCTGAACAAGGCCGTGGCCGGCGACCCGATCGGGGCGCTGACCACGGTGCTGCCCACCTGGTTCCTCATCCCGTTCGCGGTGGTGGCGGTGCTCGGCCTGGTCGGCGGCGCGGTGCTCGACATCTACTCCTCCGGCCTCGCCCTGCTCGCCGCCGGCCTGCGGGCGCCCCGCTACGTCGCCGCCCTGATCGACGGCGCGCTCATGGTCGCCGGCACCGTGTACATCGTCTTCTTCGCCGACGACTTCCTCACGCCGTTCATGGCGTTCCTCATCACGCTCGGCATCCCGATCGCCGCCTGGTGCGGGGTCATGCTGGCCGACCTGGCGCTGCGCCGCCGCGACTACCACGAGGCCGACCTGTACCGCCCGGCGGGCCGGTACGGCGACGTGCCGCCGCTGCCCATCGCGATCGTCGTCGGCGCCACGCTCATCGGCTGGGGCCTGGTCACCAACGGCACCGAGCAGTGGCTCGCCTGGCAGGGCTACCTGCTCGGCCCGCTCGGGCTCGGCGGCCGGCAGGGCGACTGGGCCTACGCCAACCTGGGCGTGCTGGCCGCGCTCGCGGTCGCCTTCGCCGCCGCCTTCCTGCTCGGCCGGTCCCGGGTACGCGCCCAGGAGAGCGCCCCGGCCACGACCGGAGCCGCCGAGGAGAGCCGGGCATGACGGGCAAGGTGCCCGCGTTCCGCGACCGGGAGGCGTGGCTCGCGGTCATCGACATGCAGCGGGTCTTCGCTGAACCCGACAGCGACTGGTTCGCCCCGCGTTTCGCCGAGACCATCGACCCGATCAGGCGGCTCGTCCGGGCCTTCAGCCCCCGGGTCACGTTCACCCGGTTCGTCGCCCCCGAGCGCCCCGCCGGGGCCTGGGCCGACTACTACCGGCGCTGGCCGTTCGCCCTGCAGCCGCCCGACTCGCGCGCGTACGGGCTCGTCGACGCGTTCGCCGCCGACGCCGGGCCGACCCTGGACGCCACGACGTTCGGCAAGTGGACGCCCGAGCTGGCCGAGCGGGTCGGCGGCGACGGCAGGCTGATCCTCGCGGGGGTGTCCACCGACTGCTGCGTGCTGTCCACGGCGCTGGCCGCCGCCGACGCCGGCGTCGAGGTGGTCGTCGCCGCCGACGCGTGCGCGGGCGTGGACGACGCCAGCCACGTACGGGCCCTGGACCTCATGCGGCTGTACGAGCCGCTGATCCGTGTCCTGACCGTCTCCCAGATCCTCTCCGGGCACCCGCGCCGGTGACGGACGCGGCGGGTCAGCGGCAGACGCCGAACACCTGGGTCGCCACGAGCTGGTGGTCGGAGGTGACGCCCGGCCGCGCCGAGCCGTGCCGCACCGAGACGCCCGTCTCCGCCATCCGCGCGTCGAGGAGGGCGGCCCGGTGCGGCGGGCTGCCCATCCACCAGGCCACCGCGGCCCTCGGGGTCGCGCCGCCCGTGCCCCAGCCCTGGTAGACGTTCTCCAGCACCTGCCACGTGCCGGACGAGCAGTACCCGGCCGCCCGGACCCGGTCGCCGGGACCGCTCCCCGTGCGCGGGTTGACGTGGAAGTTCGCCCCGTCCACCCACCACTTGATCTGCTTGGCGGCCTTGGTGTGGGCGTCGGCCGCGTTGAACAGCCGCAGCACCTCCCGCAGGGCCGGCAGGCCCCGCGCCGTGCGCTCGGCGTTGACCAGGCAGCGCACCGCGTTGTCCGCGAACGCCTCGTTCAGCGCGACGGCCGCCTGCACCCTGCCGCTGTCCCAGTCGGGGTTGTGATCGCGGTACCACTGCGGCGTCCTGACGGTGTCGTCGGCGAACGCGCAGTCCGCCCGCGCGGCCCGCGACGTCGCGTGCGCCGGGCCGGAGGGCGGCAGGGCGCCCAGCGCCAGGGCGGACATGGCCGCCGCGGCGGCCCGCCTGCTCGTAACCGTGGAGATCATGGGGATGCGCTCCTCGCAGTCGGACCTCGCTTCCCTCCGACTGTGCGCGACGGCGGGCCGGCGCGCCTGAGTAGTCCCTCCCTACTCAGGCGCCCGCGAGAGGCCGCTCCCCGGAACGGCGGATCAGGCCGGTGGGGCCTGGCGGGGCGGCTCGTACCCGAGGTGGCCCAGCAGCGCCCGCAGGCGCCGCTCGACCTCCGCCGCCGTCACCTCCTCCTCACCCCGCAGCAGGACGAACCCGATCGAACTGGCCAGAACGTCCTCCAGGACGCCCGGGTCGGTGCCCGGCGGGAGGCGGCCGTCGTCCACGGCCCGCCGGGCCACCTCGGCCAGGGCGTCCAGACGTGGCCGCAGATGCCGCTCGGTGTAGGCGGTCACCAGCTTCGGGTGGTCCACCGAGGCGCCGATCACCCGCGCCATCAGAGCGCGGAAGCGGGAACGGCTCAGCAGCGCGGCCACGTGCCCGATCAGCTCCTCCAGGGAACGCCCGGCGACGGGCGGTCCCTGGAGATCCGGGTCGCGGGCGTGCTCCAGGGCGGCCATCAGCAGGTCCTCCCTGGTCCGCCACCGCCGGTAGACGGTCAGCTTGGCCACGCCGGCGCGCTGGGCGACCCCTTCGATGCTGGTGCCTCCGGCTCCGCGCTCGATCAGCAGGTCCAGCGCCGCATCGAGGATCGCGGCGTCGTTGCCCGGGTCGCGCGGACGGCCGCGCTCTACGCCGGCCACAGCACCTCGTCGATCCATGCCGCCAGTCTGTCGGGTGCCGGGCGGCCACGCCAACCGATGTGCCCGTCGGGACGGACCAGCACCACGTCACGCGCGTCCACGCCGGCGGCCTCGGCCGCGCCGGGCACGGGGACGAGGGCGGTGACCAGGTCGTCGCCCAGGCGGGCCGCGGCCGCCCGGGCGTGCCGTTCGGCGACATCCCGGTCGGCGGCCAGCACCACCCAGCGGGCGGAGACGGCCGCGTGCAGGGTGACCTCCTCGCCGCCCGCCTCCACGCACCCGAGGTCCGGCATCCGGTCGCCCGGCTGCGGGCCGGAGGCCCACCGGTGCGCCGCGGGGGCCAGCGGCCCGCCCCGGTAGCCGATGCCGAGCTGGGACGCCGCCAGCCACAGCCGCCGCTGCACGGCGGGCAGGCGGACGGCCGGCAGGACCACCTTGTCGCGGACCAGGCGCTTCCACGCGGCGTCGGGCAGCATGACGCCCACCGCCGTGCTGGTGGCCCGCAGCACGTTGCGCGCCAGCGGGCGCCGCTCGCCCTCGTACGTGTCGAGCAGCCGCGCGTCCGCGCGCCCGCGCGCCACCAGGACGAGCTTCCAGGCGAGGTTCTCGGCGTCGCCGAGCCCGGTGTTCTGCCCCTGCCCGCCGGAGGGGCTCTGGATGTGGGCGGCGTCGCCGGCCAGCAGGATCCGGCCGCGGCGGTAGGCGTCGGCCAGCCGCCGGTGGATCCGGAACTCGGTGGCCCAGCGGATCTCCATGACCGTGTCGAGGCCGACGCCGCTGCGACGGGAGAACTCCTTCAGCACCCGGTCGGCGATCTCGTCCTCGGACAGGTCCTCCGGCAGGTCCGCCGGCGGCTCGGTGAAGATCCGCCAGGTGTCGTCCGGCAGGGCGGTCACCGACAGCATGCGGCCGACGTCCATCCAGGTCGTGCTGCCGTTCCGGTCGAACGGCCAGCGGGCCCGCACGTCCGCCATCAGCAGGCGCTCGATGAGCTTGCGGCCGGGGAAACCGATCCCGGCGAGCTTGCGCACGGTGCTGTGCGCGCCGTCGCAGCCGATCAGCCACCGCGCCTCGACGCGCCGCTCGGCGCCGTCCTGTGTCCGGACGGTGGCGGTGACGCCCGCGCCGTCCTGCTCGGCCGCGACCAGCCGGGTGCCCCACTCCACGTCGCCGCCCACCTCGCGCAGCCGCCGCCGCAGGACGCCCTCCACCTCGGCCTGCGAGACCAGGAGGGCCGGTTTCGGCTGGTCGGCGAGCGCCTGGCCGACGTGCATCCGCAGGACGGTGCGGGAGCCCTCGTTGTAGGACATGGTGAGCGAGCGTTGCGAGCGTCCGGGCAGGTCGCCGAGCGCGCCGATGCGTTCCAGGACCTCGGCTCCGCGGGGCTGGAGTCCGAGCGCCCGTGAGGTGGTGGCGGGCGCGGGGGCGGCGTCGATCAGCCGCACGGGGACGTGGTGCAGGGCCAGGTGCACGGCGAGGGCCAGCCCGGTGGGACCGGCGCCCGCGACGAGTACGGTGTCCGTCATTTAATAAACGGTACCGTACCGATTACTAATTCGGCAGAGGGGCAGCCACGTATCCGGCGGTGATCGTTCTCCTACGGCGTCGCCGGGAGGTGGCGCAGGTCGGCCTCCATGCGCGCCGCGCTCTCGCGCAGCGCGGGCAGGACGTCGCGCAGCAGGTCGTCCGGGGTGGCCCGGCTGGCGTGGGTGGCGACGTTGACGGCCGCGGCCACGCGCCCGTCCCGGCCGCGCACCGGCACCGCGATCGACCGCACGCCCTCCTCCAGCTCCTGGTCCACCAGGGCGTAGCCGTCCTCGCCGGCCCGGCGGACCGCCGCGGCGAACGCGGCGGGGGAGGTGATCGTGCGCCGGGTCAGCGGCTTGAGCGCGAGCGCGGCCCACCCTTCCGCCGGCCGGTCGGCGAGCAGCACCCGGCCCATGGAGGTCGCGTACGCGGGGAAGCGGGTGCCGACCCGGATGTCCACGGTCATGATGCTCACGGTCGGGACGCGGGCCACGTACAGCACGTCGTCGCCCGACAGCACCGCGACCGAGGCCGAGTGGCCCAGCCGCGCCACCAGGTCCGCCAGGTGCGGCTGGACGACCTCGGCGAACGAGCGTTCCGACAGGTGGGCGTAGCCCAGCTCCAGCACCCGGGGGAGCAGGACGAAACGGGGGCCGTCGGCGCTCGCGTACCCGAGGCGTTCCAGGGTGAGCAGCGAGCGCCGCGCCGTGGCGCGGGGGAGGCCCGTGGCCCGCGCGACGGCGGCCAGCGTCGATCCGCCGGGCGTCGCGCCGAGCGCCACCAGCACGGCCAGCCCGCGGGCCAGCGACTGCAGGATCTCGGGGGCCGCCGCCCCTACGGGCCTGTCCTGAGAGACCGGCACGGCGACGGGGGAGTCTGGTGCGGCGGCGGGGGAGGCCGGTGGGGCGGCGGGGAAGGCCGGTGCGGCGGCCAGGGCGGCCTCCATCTCGGCGACCGTCTTGAGCAGCCTCGGCATCGCGTGCTCGCGCAGCCCGGAGGCGGTGTGCCGGCTGGTGTGGCTCACCACGCTCACCGCGCAGACCGGCGCGCCGTCCCGGCCCCGTACGGGCACCGCCACCGCGATCAGCCCCGGCTCGACGAGCTGGTCGTCCTCGGCCCACGGCGCGGCCGGGTCGAGGAGGACGAGACCCGCGGCGCAGCGACGGGCGGGCAGCAGGTCGCCGACCCGGAACCTCACCGACATGGTGCGCCGCCGCGTGAACTGCGCGATGAAGCGCACCCCGTCCCCGTCGAGGACGGCCAGCGACACCGACTCGTCCAGCTCCTCGGCCAGCCGCTCGGCGAGCGGCGCCAGGGGGTCGCGCAGGCCGCCGCCCGTCAGGTACGCCTCGCCCAGCTCCATCAGGCGCGGCGCCGGCCGCAGGTCACGGCCGTCGAAGCGGACGTAGTCGAGCCGGGCGTACGTGGCCAGGACGCGGTCGACCGTGGCCCTGGCCAGGCCGGTGGCGTGCACCAGGTCCGTGGCCCGCGTCCGCCGCGCGGGCTCGGCGGTCAGCGCGCGCAGCACGGCGAGCCCCCGCTCCAGGGTCCCGGCCGGTTCCATCCGCCCTCCTCGGTCCGTTCGAACGCCGCCCGCCCGCTCGCGTGCCGCCCGCCCGCGTGCCGGTGAACTGACACTTTGACAGGACCGCCGCGGCCTCCGCATACTCGTCCACGATAATGAACTGAAGTTCGCTCAGCGAACACCCTGCGGGCACCCCCGGCGGAGGGAGCGTCGTGCCGAGAGACAAGGTGGTCGCGACCGCCCGCGAGGCGCTGGCCGGCGTGCGCGACGGAGCGTCGTTCGCGGTCGGCGGCTTCGGGCTCAGCGGCATCCCGAACGTCCTGATCCGCGCGCTCCACGACACCGGGGTCACCGGGATCTCCGTGGTGTCCAACAACTGCGGCGTCGACGGCGGCGGCCTCGGCATCCTGCTGGCGGCCGGGCGCATCGCCCGCGTGACCGCCTCCTACATCGGCGACAACAAGGAGTTCGCCCGGCAGTTCCTCACCGGAGAGCTGGAGGTGGAGCTGACCCCGCAGGGCAGCCTCGCCGAGCGGCTGCGCGCGGGCGGCGCCGGGATCCCCGCCTTCTACACCCCCGCCGGGGTCGGCACGCCCGTCGCCGAGGGCGGCCTGCCGCTGCGCCACAACCCCGACGGGTCGGTCGCGCTGGCCTCGCCGCCCAAGGAGGTGCGCGAGTTCGACGGCCGGCCGTACGTGCTGGAGCGCGGCATCACCACGGACTTCGCGCTGGTCCGCGCGGCCAGGGGTGACCGGCACGGCAATCTCGTCTTCGCCAAGGCGGCCCGCAACTTCAACCCCCTGGCCGCCATGGCGGGGCGGGTCACGATCGCCGAGGTCGAGGAGCTCACCGAGCTGGACCCCGACGAGGTCCACCTGCCCGGCGTGTTCGTGCGGCGCCTGGTGGTGCTCACCCCCGAGCAGGCCGCCGACAAGGCCGTCGAGCGCCGTACGACCTCCGGACCCGCATCCGGAGGGGACGTCTCGTGAGCTGGACCCGCGACGAGATGGTCGCGCGCGCGGCGGCCGAGCTGCGCGACGGCGACCACGTCAACCTCGGCATCGGCCTGCCCACCCGCGTCCCGTCGTTCCTGCCGCCGGACGTGGACGTCGTCCTGCACTCCGAGAACGGCATCCTCGGCGTGGGCCCCTACCCGGCGGAGGACGAGGTGGACCCCGACCTGATCAACGCGGGCAAGGAGACCGTGACCGTCCGCCCGGGGGCGTCGTTCTTCGACTCGGCGCTGTCGTTCGGCATGATCCGCGGCGGGCACATCGACGTGGCCGTGCTGGGCGGGATGCAGGTGTCGGCGCGCGGCGACCTGGCGAACTGGATGGTCCCCGGCCGGCTGGTCAAGGGCATGGGCGGGGCGATGGACCTGGTCCACGGCGCGCGCCGGGTCATCGTGATCATGGAGCACACCGCCAGGGACGGCACACCGAAGATCGTCGAGGAGTGCACGTTGCCGCTCACCGGACGGGCGTGCGTCCACCGGATCATCACCGACCTGGGCGTGCTGGACGTCACCGGCGACGGGCTGAGACTCGTCGAGACCGCGCCCGGCGTCACCCCGGCCGAGCTGCGCGACCGTACGGACGCGGAGGTGCGCGCGTAAGGCCGGGCCACGCCCCTCACCGCCGGGGTCGCACCGCCTCGCCGCGGGGCCGCACCCCTCACCGCCGGGGCCGGGCCGCACCCCCACAGCCGGGCGTACCCCTCACAGCCGAAGGAGAGCCGCACATGACGTCACCCCCCACCCAGGCCGACATCGACCTGGAGATCGCCGCGATCCGCGCCGCCCGTGAGGGCGCGCGGACCCACCACCCCGACCGCGACTACGCCCCCTACCGCAGCACCGCGCTGCGGCACCCGAAGCAGCCGCTCGTCCCGCTCAAGGACCCCGAGGCGGCGGAGCTGACCGGCCCGGTCTTCGGCGTCACCGACGTCACGGCGCTCGACTCCGACCTGACCCGGCAGCATCCCGGCGAGCCGATGGGCGAGCGCATCACCGTGCAGGGCCGCGTCCTCGACCGGGACGGCCGTCCGGTACGCGGCCAGCTCGTGGAGATCTGGCAGGCCAACGCCGCCGGCCGCTACCCGCACCAGCGCGACGACCACCCCGCGCCGCTCGACCCGAACTTCACCGGCGTCGGCCGCTGCCTCACCGACGACGAGGGCGGCTACGCGTTCACCACGGTCAGGCCCGGCGCCTACCCCTGGCGCAACCACCTCAACGCCTGGCGTCCGGCGCACATCCACTTCTCGGTGTTCGGCACGGCCTTCACCCAGCGGCTGGTCACCCAGATGTACTTCCCGGGGGACCCGCTGTTCCCGTACGACCCGATCCTGAACTCCGTCACCGACGAGCGCGCCAGGCGGCGGCTGGTGGCCGCCTACGACCACGAGCTGTCCCGGCCCGAGTGGTCGCTCGGCTACCGGTGGGACATCGTCCTCGACGGCCCCGCCGCGACCTGGACGGAGGAAGGCCGGTGAACCCGACCCCCTCGCAGACCGTCGGCCCGTTCTACGGGTACGCGCTGCCGTTCCCCGGCGGCGGCGACCTCGCCGCCGGCGGTGTCACCGTCCACGGGTACGTCCACGACGGCGCGGGCGCGCCGGTGCCGGACGCGCTGCTGGAGTTCTGGCAAGCCGACCCGGCGGGCGGCCTGCGCGGCACGCCCGGCACGCTGCGCCGCGACCCGGTGAACGGCGCGATCATCGGGCGGCACGGCGTCGACTTCACCGGCTTCGGCCGGGTGCCCACCGACGCCGACGGCCGCTGGACGTTACGCACCCTCGTGCCGGGCACCGGCTACATCAGCGTCTGCGTGTTCGCCCGCGGCCTGCTCCACCACCTGTACACGCGGATCTACCTGGCCGAGCACCCGTTCCTCGACACGCTGCCGCCCGAGCGGGCGCGCACGCTGCTCGCCACGCGCGAGCGCGACGACGTCTACCGGTTCGACATCCATCTCCAGGGGGACAAGGAGACGATCTTCTTTGACTTCGGCTGACCGGCCCGCCGCATGCCCTGCGGTCCGCTCCGCCGGGGCGGACGTCGGGCTGCTGTCGCCCATGCGGGTCGCGGCGGCGGAGGAGACGGGCGACGCCGCCGTCCTGCGGGCCATGCTGGACGCGGAGGCCGCGCTCGCCCGCGCGCAGGCGTCCCTCGGCCTGATCCCGGCGCGGGCCGCCGAGGCCGTGACCGCCGCCGCCCGCGACGGCGCCTTCGACCCGCTGAGCCTGGCCGAACGGGCCCGCTGGGGCGGCAACCCGGTCATCCCGCTGGTGGAGGACCTGCGCGCCGCCGCGGCGCCGTACGGCGTGTTCGTCCACCGGGGCGCCACCAGCCAGGACATCCTGGACACCGCCCTCATGCTGGTCGCCCACCGCGCCCTCGGCCCCGTCACCGACCACCTGGAGCTGGTGGCCGGGCGGCTGGGCGGGCTGGCGGCCGAGCACCGTGACACGGTCATGGCCGCCCGCACGCTCACCCAGCAGGCGGTGCCGACGACGTTCGGGCTGAAGGCCGCCGGGTGGCGCGAGCTGGCCGCGGGCGCCCGCACCCGGCTGCTCGCCGCCCGCCAGGCGCTCCCGGCCCAGCTCGGCGGCCCGGCGGGCACCCTCCGCCCCACCGATGCCAGGGCTGACAGTGGCGGGGCTGACGGTGACAGGGCGGGCGGTGACAGGGCGGACGGTGACGGGGCGGACGGTGACGTCGGGCTGCGGCTGCTCGCCGCCTTCGCGGCCGAGACCGGGCTGGCCGAGCCCGTGCTGCCGTGGCACGTGCTGCGTGCCCCCGTCGCCGACCTGGCGGGGGCCCTGGCGTTCGCCGCGGGCGCGCTGGGCAAGCTCGCCGCCGACGTCCTCGTGCTGTCCCGTACCGAGATCGCCGAGGTGCGAGAGGGCGCGGGCGGCGGCTCGTCGTCCATGCCGCACAAGCGCAACCCGGTGCGCGCCACGATGATCGCCGCCGCGGCCCGCCAGGTGCCCGCGCTCGCGGCGATCCTCTACGGCTCGCTCGCCGCCGAGGACGAGCGGCCCCCGGGCGCCTGGCACGCCGAATGGCAGCCGCTGCGTGAGGCGCTGCGGCTGGTCGCCGGGGCGGCCCGCGACGCCGCCGAACTCGTCGCCGGCCTGCGGGTGGACCCCGGCAGGATGCGCGCCAACCTGGACGTCGAGGGCACACCGGGCTCCGCGGCGGCCCTCGTCACCCGAGCCCTGTCCCCGCGAACCGCGCCCGGCCGGAGCCGGGCCGGCGGGGGACCGGGCGGCGCGGAGGCGGCCGGCCACGGGACGGGGGACGCGTGACCCTCCTGCGGCACCGCCTGGACGGTCCCGAGGGCGGGCCGCCGCTCGTGCTCGGGCCGTCTCTCGGCACCTCGGCACGCGTGTGGGAACCCCAGCTCGCCGCGCTGTCGAGGACGTTCAGGGTGCTCCGGTACGAGCTGCCGGGCCACGGCGGCTCGCCGGCGCCGGCGACGGCGACCGCCATGACGATCGACGGCCTCGCGGAGCACGTGCTGGAGCTGGCCGGCGCCGCCGGCATGGAGACCTTCCACTACGCGGGCGTCTCCATCGGCGGCGCGGTCGGCGCGGTCCTGGCCGCCCGTCACCCCGGCCGCGTGCGGACGCTCGCGCTGATCTGCTCCTCCGCCCGGTTCGGCGAGCCGGAGGCGTGGCGGCAGCGGGCGCGCCTGGTCAGGGAGCGCGGAACCGCCGCGCTGCTGGAGGGCGCGGCCGGGCGGTGGTTCGCGGGCCCCGCCGACCGGGCGCTGCTGGACGACCTCGCGGCCACCGACCCCGGGGGGTACGCCGCCTGCTGCGACGCGCTGGCCGCCTACGACCTGCGCCGGGAGCTCGGCGGCATCGACGTCCCCACGCTGGTGGTGGCCGGGCGGAACGACCCGGCGACGCCGCCCGCCCACGCCCGGGAGCTGGCCGACGGCATCCCCGGCGCCACGCTCGTCGAGGTGCCGGGCGCCGCCCACCTGGCGAACGTCGACCAGCCCGGCAGGGTCACCGCCGCCCTTCTCGCCCACCTGCCCCAGCCCCGCCAAGCGCCGCGGACACCGCCACCCCGGCCGGGGACCCCGGAGCCCGCGCAGACCCTTGAGGAGCTGACCGCGCGGGGCATGCGGGTGCGGCGGGAGGTGCTGGGGGACGAGCACGTGGACCGCGCCGCCGCCCGCACCACCCCCTTCACCCGCGACTTCCAGGACTTCATCACCCGCTACGCCTGGGGCGGGATCTGGACCCGGCCCGGCCTGGACCGCCGCACCCGGAGCTGCGTCACGCTCGCCGCGCTCGTCGCCCGCGGCCACCTCGACGAGCTGGCCCTGCACGTACGCGCCGCGCTGCGCAACGGCCTGACCCCGGACGAGATCGCCGAGGTGCTGCTCCAGACCGCCGTCTACTGCGGCGTGCCCGCCGCCAACGCCGCGTTCGCCGTGGCACGGCGCGTCCTGTCCGAGGAGCCGGGCGCGCCGGCTACCACGTGACGGGCAGCTCGTAGACGCCGTAGACCTGGCCGTCGTGCTTGAACGGGACGCGCTCCAGGTCGGTGGCCAGGCTCAGGGTGGGGATCCGCCGGTACAGGGTGCTGTACACCACCTGGAGCTCCATACGGGCCAGCGGCTGCCCCAGGCACTGGTGCACGCCGAACCCGAAGGCCACGTGGCGGCGGGCGTCCCGCCGCAGGTCCAGGTCGTCGGGGCCGGGGAAGACCTCGGGGTCGCGGTTGGCGATGTCGTTCGCCATGATCATGCCCTCGCCCGCGCGGATGACCTGACCGCAGATCTCGATGTCCGCCAGCGCGACGCGGCGCCGCCCGCTGTGGGTGATGTTGAGGTAGCGCAGCAGCTCCTCGACCGCCCCCGCGACCAGCCTCGGGTCGTCCGACTCGCGCAGGAGCGCGAGCTGGTCCGGGTGCCGCAGCAGGGCCAGGGTGCCGAGCGCGATCATGTTCGCGGTGGTCTCGTGCCCGGCGATGAGCAGCAGGACGCCCATCTGGGCGGCCTCCGCCCGCGACAGCTCACCGGCCTTGACCCGCTCGGTCAGCCGCGACAGCAGGTCGTCCGCCGGTTCGGCGAGCTTGCGCCCCACCAGGTCGTCCAGGTACGCGTTCAGCCGGGCGCCGGCGGCGGCCCGCTCCTCGGGCGCGGCGTCGCGCCTGATGACGGTCTTGCTGTTGTCCTGGAAGAAGTCGTGGTCGTCGTACGGCACGCCGAGCAGCTCGCAGATCACCAGCGAGGGCACCGGCAGGGCGAACGCCTCCACCAGGTCCACCGGCTTCGGCCCGGCCAGCATGGCGTCGATCAGGTCGTCCACGATCCTCTGCACGGCCGGGCGCATCTCCTCCACCCGCTTGACCGTGAACGGCGCCTGCACCATGCGGCGCAGCCGGTGGTGCTCGGGGTCGTCCATCAGGATGAAGCTGGCGAACGAGCCCTTGGGGATGGGGGCCGGCGCCGGATAGCCGGGCCGGGTGACGTCGGCGCTGACTCGCGGGTCCGCCATCAGCGCCCGCTGCTCGGCGTAACGGGTCACCACCCACGGCGTGCTGCCGTCCCACAGCCGGACCCGCGCGAGCGGGCCCTGCTCCTGCAGGGACCGCAGGGCCGGCGGCGGGTCGAACGGGCACCGGGCCGCCCGCGGCATGGGGAACTCCGGGACGCCGGCCGGCTCTCCGCCGGCCGCGCTCGACGTGTCGGTCATCGCGCTCTCCTCGCGTTCGTCGGGATGTTCGGGGTGATCTCCCGGCATGAGCCGCCGGGCGTTCAGCGCTCCGACCCGGCCAGGGACGCCGCCGGGACGCCGGGCTCCTCCGCCGGGGAGTCCCGGCGCCCCGGCAGGGCCAGGGTGACGGCGGCGGCGAGCAGCGCGGCGCCGCAGCCGACCAGCATGCCGGTGCGGAAGCCCGCCTCGGACGGCAGGACGTGCCCGCCGAGGCTGACGGTCAGCTGGGACAGGACGACGCCCACGACCGCGGCCGACACCGTGGTGCCGATGGAGCGCATCAGCGTGTTGAAGCTGTTGGCCGCGGCCGTCTCCGAACGCGGCACCGCGCCCATGATGAGGGCCGGCATCGAGCCGTAGGCGAACCCGACGCCGATGTTGCAGACGCAGGTGACGACCAGCAGCCCCCAGGTGGAGCCGAGCAGGACCATGGAGGAGCCGTACCCGAGCGCCATGACGAGACTGCCGACGACGAGCGTGACCTTCGGCCCGCGCCGGGCCGACAGGCGCGCCCCGATCGGGGAGACGATCATCATCATGAGACCCGAGGGCGCCATCCACAGGCCGGCGGCCAGCATCGACTGGCCCAGGCCGTACCCGGTGGCCGCGGGCAGCTGGAGGATCTGCATGACGACCAGCGCCTGCGCGTACATCGCGAAGCCCACCACGATCGAGGCGAGGTTGGTGAGCAGCACCTGCGGCCGGGCGGTGACGCGCAGGTCCACCAGCGGATCCCCGGCGCGCAGCTCCCACCAGCCCCACCCGAGCAGGGCGACCAGCGCGGCGCCGAGCAGCCCGAGCGTGGTGCCGCTCGACCAGCCCCAGTCGCCGCCCTTGGAAACGCCCAGCAGCAGGCAGACCAGCCCCACGCCGAGCCCGAGCGCGCCGGCGACGTCGAGCCGCCCGGACGCCCGGCCGGGCGTGGCGGGCACCAGGAGCCGGATCAGCGTGCCGACCAGCACGCTCAGCGCCGCCGACACCCAGAACAGCACCCGCCAGCTCGCGTACTCGGCGACCGCCGCCGAGATCGGCAGCCCGAGCGCGCCGCCGATGCCCATGGAGGAGCTCATGAGCGCGATCGAGGGGCCCAGCCGGTCGGGCGGCAGCAGGTCGCGCAGGGCGCTGATGCCGAGGGGGATCAGCCCCATGCCCATGCCCTGCATCCCCCGGCCGACGACCATGGGCATCAGGGAGCCGGACACCGCGCAGATCACCGATCCGGCGACCAGGGGCACCGCGCACACCAGCATCATGCGCCGCTTGCCGTACAGGTCGCCGAGGCGGCCGATGACCGGCGTGGTGACCGCGCCCGCGAGCAGCGTGGCGGTGATCACCCACGAGGCGTTGGACGCGCTCGTGCCGAGGAGCTTCGGCAGCTCGCCGACCAGGGGCACGACCAGCGTCTGCATGAGCGAGGCGACGATGCCCGCCACCGCCATCACCGTGACGATCCCGCCCGGACGCGTGGCGGGCGTGGAGTCCTCCATGAGACTTCTCTCTTCCTGGCGGGCTAGGCCCGCGTGTTCACGCTCGCGGCCGGGGCCGCGGCGGCGATCGATGGGCCGGAGGCCGGGGGCGGGGCCATGGTCTCGGCCACCAGCGGGCGGCGCAGGCGGGCGGCCTTGGCCATGTTCCAGCCGAGCACGCCGGTGACCGCGCCGCCCTCCCGGTAGAGCGCGACGAAGCGGCCGTCCTCGGGATCCCCCTCGACGACCTCCACCTCGGCGGCCGCCGTGGGCAGGCCGTACGCCTGGATCCTGACGTCGTACTGGTCGGTCCAGAAGTACGGGACCGGCACGTACGGCCGCTCGCCGCCGAGGACGTTGGCCGCCACGACCTGGGCCTGCTCGACGGCGTTGGTCCGGTTCTCCAGCCGCAGCCGCCTGCCCAGGCCCTCGTGGTGCCAGGAGGCGACGTCGCCCACCGCGTACACGCCGGGCGCCGCGCGGCAGAAGGCGTCGCAGACCACGCCGTCGTCCACCGGCAGGCCGCTGCCGGCCAGCCAGCCCGTGGCCGGGCGCGAGCCGACCGCGACCACGACCGCGTCGGCGGGCAGCAGCTCGCCCGTGGCCAGCCGCACGCCCGTGACCCGGCCGCCGGAGCCGGTCAGCTCACGGACGGCGGCGCCCAGCCGCAGCCGGACGCCCCGCCCGGCGTGCAGCCGGGTCAGCGCCCCGGCGATCCGGTCGCCGAGCTGGTCGGCCAGGACGGCCCGGCCCAGGCCGGCGAGCGTGACGTCGAGGCCCATGCCGCGGGCCGCGGCGGCGACCTCAGCCCCCAGCACGCCCTCGCCGACCACGACGAGACGCGGACCGGCCAGCAGGTGCTCGCGCAGGCCGAGCGCGTCGTCCAGGGTGCGCAGCACGTGCACGCCCGCCAGGTCGTCCTGGCCGGGCAGGCGGCACGGCGTCACGCCGGTGGCCAGGACGACGGCCCCGGCGCGCAGGGTCCGGCCGGAGGCCGTCAGCACCTCGCGGGCGGCCACGTCCAGGCGGACGGCCGCGTCGCCGAGGACGAAGTCCGCCTCCAGCGCGCCGAGCTGTTCCGCCGAGCGCAGGTGCGCCCGCTCGCGCTCCCACGCCCCGCAGAGCACCTGCTTGGACAGCGGCGGCCGGTCGTAGGGAGGGTGCGGCTCGGCGCCGAGGACGGTCAGGCCGCCCTGGTGGCCCTGGCGCCGCAGCGCCTCCGCGACGGCCAGGCCGCCCGCCGAGGCGCCCACGACCAGCACGTCGGCAGGGGCCGTCAAGGCCGCTCCTCCACGGTGATCGCGGCTGCCGGGCACACGTCGGCCGCCTCGCGGACGGCGGCGCGCAGCGCCTCGGGCGGCGTGGCGTCCAGCAGGACCACGATGCCGTCGTCCTCGTTCTGGTCGAAGACGTCGGGCGCGAGCAGCACGCACTGCCCCGCGCCGCAGCACTTGCCGGCGTCGACGGTGATGTTCATGTCTCTCCTTCCCGGGGTCACCACGTGACGGGGACCCGCTCCAGACCCCCGACGAGCAGCCCCTCGCGGCGCCTCAGGTCGGCGGCGGGCACGGCGAGCGCCAGCGTGGGCAGGCGCTCCACCAGCACCTTGAGGACGGTCTGCAGCTCCGTGCGGGCCAGCGACTGGCCGAGGCAGGCGTACGGGCCCGCGCCGAAGATCAGGTGCGGGTTGGGGGAGCGGGTCAGGTCCATCCCGGCGGCGTCCTCGAACGCGGACTCGTCGCGGTTGGCGGCCGAGAGGCTGCACACGACCGTGGAGCCCTTGGCCAGCGTGGTGCCGCCGATCTCGACGTCCTCGCTGATGTAGCGGGGGATGCCGAAGCCGAAGTTGGCGTCGTGGCGCAGGCACTCCTCGACCGCGGTGCGCACCAGCGACGGGTCGGCGACGATCCGCTCCCACCGGGAGCGGTCGGCCAGCAGCATCGCCACCATCTTGCCGATCATGTTGGCGGTGGTCTCGTGCCCGGCGACCAGCAGGCCCTTGGCGGTCATCAGCACGACCTCCTCGGTGACCCGGCCGTCGAGGGCGCCCACGAGCGTGATGAGCTCGCTGATCAGGTCGTCGCCCGGGGTGGCGCGCTTGGCCGCGACGTGGTCGCGCAGGTACGCGGCGAACTCGGCCTGCGCCGCGTCGATCTCCTCCTGGGTGTAGCGGGTCAGGCTCAGCAGCGTGTCGGACCAGTACGCGAACCGGTCGCGGTCGGAGTCGGGCACCCCGAGCAGCTCGCAGATGACCCACACCGGCAGCGGGAACCCGAGCGCGGCCGCCAGGTCGGCGGGAGCGCCTCGCTCGACCATCTCGTCCACCAGGCGGCGGGCCGTCGCCTCGATGCCGGGCTGCAGCGCCGAGACCCGCTTGGCGGTGAACGCCCTGCCGATCAGCTTGCGCCACTCCCGGTGGGCGTCGCCCCTGACACTGGCGCCGTCGCCGCTGGCGAACACGCCGCCCGACTCGTTCGCCGTGATGGAGGCGGCGTCCTCGGCCACCAGGTGGTGGGTGAAGCGGGGATCGGACAGCAGCTCCTTCACGTCGTCGTACCGGGTGAGCAGCAGCGCCTCGTCGCCGCTGGCCAGCCGGACGCGCGCCACGGGGCAGCGCGCGCGCAGCTCGGCCCACTCCTCGGGGGGCTCCAGCGCGGCGGGCGCGGCGAACGGGTAGTCCTGGATGTCGGTCACATGTCCTCCTGGAGCGCCGATCAGGGCTGATCGGCTCGTCGATGGGTGTGCCGCCGAAGGGGGCGGCCCCTGCGGGGAGCGGCGGGCGCCCCGAACTCAGGCGGCCGACCAGCCGCCGTCCACCGGGACGAGCGCCCCGTTGACGAACGAGGCGGCGTCGGAGGCGAGGAACAGGGCGGCCTGCGCCATCTGCTCCGGCTCCGCGAGCCGCTCGCCGAGGGCCAGCACGGGGCCGAGCCGGGCCGCGCCGGCCTGGTCGAACGTCAGGTTGGTGGCGATGCCGGTCATGGTGGGGCCGGGCAGGATGGCGTTGCAGCGGATGCCGTCGTTGGCGTAGGCCCAGGCGACGCTGCGGGTCAGGCCGGCGACGCCGTGCTTGGAGGCGGTGTAGGCGGCCCCGGCGGCGCCGCCGCGCACCGCCGCCTCGGAGGCGGTGTTGACGATCGCGCCGCCGCCCTGCCGCAGCATGTGCGGCAGCACCGCGTGGGTGACGAGGAACGTGCCGGTGAGGTTGACCCGCAGGACCCGCTCCCACAGGGAGGGCGGGATGTCGGCGGGCAGCGCCATGGTGTCCATGATCCCGGCGTTGTTGCACAGCACGTCCACCCGCCCGAACGCGCTGATCGTGGTCTCGACCAGGGCGGTCACCGACGTCTCGTCGGCGATGTCGGCGGGGACGGCGAGCGCGGCCTCGCCGAGGTCGGCGGCGGTGCGCCCGGCGGCTTCGGGGTCGATGTCGCAGACGACCACGCGCGCTCCGGCCCCGGCGAAGGCGACGGCCATCGCCCGGCCGATGCCGGAGCCCGCTCCGGTGATGAGGGTGACGCGGCCGTCGAAGGCGGAGGAGGTCACAGGCGATCCTTTCGCTACCGGACAATGTTGTCCGGTTGGTAGTCACCGTAACGCCCGCGTCCGCCACGTGTCGAGCCGGGGTCCGCGAACCGGACAATTGTGTCCGGTTGCTACTCTGACGGCCATGTCAGCTACGCGCCGTCCCAACAGGGGTCCGAGTGCCGCGGCGGAGAACCGGGCCGCGCTCATCGCGGCGGCCCGCGAGGTCTTCGCCGGCGCCGGTTACGACGCGCCGCTCAGCGCGATCGCCCGCGCGGCCGGGGTCGGCCAGGGCAGCCTCTACCGGCACTTCCCCGACCGGACCAGCCTGGCGCTGGCCGTCTTCGAGGACGGGGTGAGCGAGCTGGAGGCGCTGGCCGCCGACCCGGGCGCCACGCTCGACGACGTGCTCGCCATGGTCACCGAGCAGACCATCGCCTCGACGGCGTTCATCGACATGGTGAGCGTGCCGCCGCTCGACGAACGCATGATCAGGGTCCGCGACCGGGTGGCCGACGTGCTCGCGGGCGTGCTGGAGCGGGCCAGGAGCACCGGCGCCGTGCGGGCGGACGTGACGGCCGACGACCTCGTCACGGCCGTCGGCATGCTGGCGGGGGTGCTGCGCAGGACTCCCGCGCCCGACCGCCACCGGACGGCCGAGCGGGTGTGGCGCCTGCTGCGCAAGGGCATCGACGCCTGACCCGCCGCGGAGCGCTCAGGGTCGGGCGCGGAGCACAGCGGGTCAGGCGCGGAGCAGGGTGACGATCCCGGCTCCCACCAGGGCCGCCGCCCACATGCGGTCCACGTTGAACCACGCCCGCCGCAGGACGGCCAGCCCCGCCACCTCGTAGACGAGCAGCGCCACCACCCCGGCGGTCGTGAACATCCCGAGCGTGTGCCACAGCGCCACGCCCAGGCCCCCCGCGACGGCGTGCGCCGCGTGCCCGCCGGCCGGCCCGCCCTGCTCGGCGGCCAGCCCGGCGAAGACGGGGACGAGCATGAGGCCGGCCCCGTGCGCCGAGGACATGAGGAACGACCACGCCGCGAGCTGCGGCAGCGACAGCCGCATCCCCACCCAGCGGAAGTGCCGCTTCGACAGCAGCCGCCACAGTCCGAAGGCGACCAGCAGCACGCCGCCGGCGACCGACAGCACCGTGGCCGTCGTGAGCGAGCCGGTCACCCCGACCACCACCGCGACCAGCGCGACGGAGGCCAGGTGCCCGGCGGCGATCGCCGGCAGCGACGCCAGCAGCAGGTCGCGGCTGCGCTCCTGCAGGCCGCGGGCCACCGCGAACAGCCACCCCATGGCCGGGTTCAGGCCGTGGAAGGCGCCCAGC
The DNA here is from genome assembly GCF_013363995.1 of Nonomuraea rhodomycinica. Classification (GTDB taxonomy): domain Bacteria; phylum Actinomycetota; class Actinomycetes; order Streptosporangiales; family Streptosporangiaceae; genus Nonomuraea; species Nonomuraea rhodomycinica. Next base: position 491,186 of record NZ_JABWGO010000003.1, read on the forward strand.
AGGAGAGCCGCGGTGATCGTCATGGGTAGCAGTAGGAGTCGGACGAGGCGTCGCCGCCCTGCAGCCGCACCTGGTGGACGCGCCGCCCGCGGAACTCGTCGCCGTGCGGCAGGAACCGCGGGTCGAAGGTAAACGACTCGGCGTCCACCTTGGCCATCCAGGCGCCGACGCCCTCGGGGTAGAACTGGTCGTCCCAGGCGCCGTACAGGGAGTTGGTCAGGTAGACGCGGGCGCCGTCCCTGCTCACCTCGACCATCTGCGGGCCGCCGCGCAGCCGGGCGCCGCCGGCGGCGGGGTGGGACTCGCCGCGCACGATGCCGCCGATCCGCAGCGAGCCCAGCTCGACGGGCTTGAACGGGTCGCTGACGTCGTACTGCTTGAGCTCCCCGGTGCCCCAGCAGGAGACGTACAGGCGCCGGTCGTCCACGGACAGGTCGATGTCGGTGACCAGCGGCGGGACCGCGCCGAACGGCTTGAGCACGTCGGGCAGGTCCTTCGGGTCGGCGGGCTCGGCCGGGATCTCGATCACCTTGCGCGCCTGCCAGCGATCGTCCTCCCGGAACCACGTCCACACCGACGCCGACAGGTCCTCGACGCTGATGACGACGCCGGCGAACCCGTACGTCCTCGTCGGGTCGTGCGCGGGCCGCAGCTCCAGCGTCATCTGGTGCTGGTCGCCCAGGTCCACCTCCTGGACGTGGCGGCGCCGGCGCAGGTCCCAGAAGTGCAGCCGGTGCCCGTACTTGCGGCCGAGGAGCAGCTCGCCCACGACCCCGTTCTCGATCATGGACGGTGTGCCCCACTCGGAGCTCACGAGCACGTCGTGGTTGATGTGCCACCAGAAGTCGTAGGAGAGGTACTGCGGCCCCCGGTCCACCTCCCAGCGGCCGAGCACCTCGAACGACTGGTGGTCGAGGATGGCGATGCCGCCCGGGCCGTCATCGCCGTTGGCGCCGCCGAGCGCGGAGACGTACAGGCCCTCGGGGCCGCAGTGGACGGTGTGCGGGCGGGAGTACCCGGCGCGTTTGGCCAGCTCCTCAGGCTCGATCACCTTGACCAGCTCGGGGCTGACCCGGTCCTTGGTGTCGAGGATGTGGATGCGCGAGGACCGGATGCCGGGCACGACCAGGTAGCGCCGCTCGATGTGGGGGTGCGGCGCGTAGGGGCACAGGGCGCTGCTGCAGGCGTTCCAGCCGAAGTGGTGCAGCTCGTCGCCCTTGTTGGGCAGGTCGGTCCAGCCCACGACCCGGCCGTAGCCGGGGGAGGAGGGGTCGGTGTCGACGACGGCGATCGCGTCGGGACGCTCCGCCGGGCGGTCGAACGCGGCCACGTAGGCCAGCCGCTCGGCCGGCGCGGCGGCGGCGTCGCGCGGCGAGGGGTAGAACGTGGGATCCGGAGTCCAGAGTGCCATGACTCCCATGATTCATTCATTACCTACCCGGTCAATAGACAAGCTGCCGAGACCTATGCCGGTTCAGTGCGAAAGATTGGCCTGCGCGGGCGGAACCGTGACCCGGAGGAAGTCCAGGAGCAGCTCCGTGACCTCGGCGGGCCGTTCCAGCGACGGCAGGTGACCGGCCCAGGCCAGCTCCACGTGGCGGGCCCGGGGCAGCCGCTCGGGGAGCCCGGCGGCGATCTCGCGGAAGTCGGGCACGTCGTGGGCGCCGGACACGGCCAGGCACGGCGCCGCGATCCGCGCGAGGTCGGCCTCGGGCCGGTTCTGCGGGAACTGCTCGGCCGCGGCGAGCTGCACCTCGAACGCGCGCCGCTGCATGACGCGCACCTGGTCACGGGCCTCGGCTCCCGCCTCGGGGCCGAGGAACGTCTCCACGTTGAGCTCGACGGCCCCGTCGAGGTCGCCGGCGGCGAGCAGCGCGTCCTCCCGCTCGGCGAACGACCGCAGCTCGGGTCCCGGCACGTGGCCGGGCACGGCCGGGCACAGCAGCGCGAGCGCCGCCACCAGCTCCGGCCGGCTCGCCGCCAGCTCCAGGGCCACCCGGCCGCCGTAGGAGGAGGCGGCCACGGCCGCCCGCTCGACGCCGAGCGCCCGCAGCAGCTCGGCGACGTCGCCGGCGTCGCTGTACGGCCCGTCCGCCACCGGCGAGAGCCCGAAGCCGCGCAGGTCCGGCCGGATCACGCGGTACCCGGCGGCGGTCAGGGCCGTCCACTGCGGATCCCACATGCGGCGGTCGCACACGCCCGAATGGAGCAACACCACGGCCGGACCGTCGCCGGCGACATCATGAGCAAGAGGCATGCGACGGCACGGTAGCGCCTGCGCTGCCGGATGTCGCCCCATTTATCGCTTTTTGGGAGTATCGCCTGAGGAGGACGCCGCGCGGGACGTCAGGTCATCGCGGCGAGGCGGGCGCGGACCTGGACGACCACGTCCTGCGGCAGGGGCGCGTAGCCGAGCAGCGACAGGTACGACTGGCCCGCGTTGCTCGCCGTGTACCGCAGGAAGCCGCGCGCCAGCGGCGCCGCTCCCCGCGCGCAGACGATCTCGTAGGTGATCAGGACGAGGGGGTACGCCCCCCTCTGCCTGGTCGTGTAGTCCAGCGTCATCGCGAGGTCGCCGTCGTCCCCGGTGACCCGGGCGCCCTCCACGGCCTCCGTGGCGCCCTCGGGCGACAGGGCGACGTACTCACCCGTGCCGTTGCGCACCTTCGCCGTCCGCAGTCCCGCTCCGCTGGCGTAGCCGTACTCCACGTACCCGATCGTGCCCCCGCTCTCCCGGATCGCCTCGGCCATGCCGTCGGAGCCCTCGACCCCGCGGCCGGGCCCGGGCCAGTCCGCCGACGGCGGGTACGGCCAGCCGCCCGCCGCCCTGAGGTAGGAGGTGAACACGTGGCTCGTGCCCGAGTCGTCGGAGCGGTGCAGGACGTCGATCTCCTTGTGCGGCAGGGCCGCACCCGGGTTCTCGGCGGCGATCTGCGGGGCGTCCCAGGCGGTGATCGTCCTGCCGAACACCGCGGCCATCGTGGCGGGTGAGAGCCGCAGTTCCGGCACGGAGGGCAGGTTGTAGGCCACGGCGATCGGCCCTACGACCATGGGCAGGTGCAGCGCGCGGTCGCCGCACCGCCTGTCGGCCAGCGCGTGCTCCTGGGCGCCCATCACGTAGTCGGAGCCGGCGAACTCGGTGGCGCCCCGCAGGAAGTCGCGCACCCCGGCGCCGGAGCCGTTGGCCCGGTAGACGATCCGCGTGCCGGGATGCATCGACCGGAAGTCGTCGCGCCACGCGTTGATCGCCCCGAGCTGCGCCGTCGAGCCCGAGGCGCTGATCGCGTCCCCGCCGTCCGCCGGCGCGGCCGGGCCGATCTGGGCGCAGCCGGTCAGCGTGACGGCGGCGAGCGACACGGAGAGGGCCAGCGACGTCAGCTTGAGCACGTATACGACCGTATGAAGGGTTCGTGACCGAAGAGTGCATTCTCGTGCAGATCAATCGGAAGGAAACGCCAACACCAGGTCAAACCATCGATGTCCCGCCTCCCGGCCCTCGGCGCGGCCGTGATCGACGAGTGCCGTGAAGACCGTCATGCCCGCGCCCCTCCTCCCGGAGCGGACGCCGGGCGACCCGGTGGACGACCGTCCGGCGCCCAAGCCCGGTCAGTGGCCGGCGCCCGCGAGGTTGAGGCCGACGACGCCGCACAGGATGAGCCCGATCGACACGAGCTTGAGGAGGGAGGCGTCCTCGCCCAGGGCGACCATGCCGAGCACCGCCGTGCCGACCGCCCCGATCCCCGTCCACACCGCGTACGCCGTGCCCACCTCCAGGCTCTTCAGAGCCATCGCAAGCAGGCCGAAGCTGGAGACGGCGAACACGCCGAAGGCGACACTCGGCAGCGGGGCGGAGAACCCGTCGCTCAGCTTGAGCGCGTAGGCCATGGCCACCTCGAACAGGCCGGCGGCGACGATCAAGAACCAGGCCACGACGGCTCCTTTCTCGGGAGCGTCGTCTTGTCGGGCCGGGTACGGCGCGTCTCGTCCGGACGGGCCCGGATCGGGCCCGCGTCCAGGGGAACGGCCGCGACGGCCGCCCGCATTCCCGGACCCGCATCCTCAGGGCATCCGCATTCAGACACCCCGCATACTCCTTGCCAGGACATCCGGCATAGACCCGGCGAAAGCGGGCAGGACCCGCGTTGTGCCTGGTAGTGGATGGCTTGCTCGCTGGCCGGTGATCCGGCAGCTCAAGGGCGAGGACCCCCGGGGCTCGGCCGCGCGCTCCGCCCGCACCGACGCGCTGCGGCCCCGCACCGAGCGGGCCGACACGGTCGCCCGCTCCGTCTGCCCGTACTGCGCGGTCGGCTGCGGCCAGCTCGTCTACGTCCAGGACGGCCGGGTCACCCAGATCGAGGGCGACCCCGACTCGCCGATCTCCCGCGGGCGGCTGTGCCCCAAGGGCTCGGCCAGCAAGCAGCTCGTCACCCACCCGGGCCGCCAGACGCGGGTGCTCCACCGCAGGCCGTACGGCACGGAGTGGGAGCCGCTCGACCTGGACACCGCGATGGAGATGATCGCCGACCGGGTCGTGCGCACCCGGCGCGAGACCTGGGAGCAGACCTGCGAGGGCAAGGTCGTGCGCCGCACCATGGGCATCGCCGGCCTGGGCGGGGCGACGCTCGACAACGAAGAGAACTACCTGATGAAGAAGCTCTACACCGCCCTCGGCGCCATCCAGATCGAGAACCAGGCCCGTATTTGACACTCCTCCACCGTCCCCGGTCTGGGGATCAGCTTCGGGCGTGGCGGCGCGACCACCTTCCAGCAGGACCTGGCGAGGGCGGACTGCATCGTCATCCAGGGCTCCAACATGGCCGAATGCCACCCCGTGGGCTTCCAGTGGGTGATGGAGGCCAAGGCGCGAGGAGCCAGGATCTTCCACGTCGACCCGCGTTTCACCCGCACCAGCGCCCTGGCCGACCGGTACCTGCCGATCCGCGCGGGCAGCGACATCGTGCTGCTCGGCGCGCTGATCAACCACGTGCTGCAGAACGGGCTGGACTTCCGCGAGTACGTGCTGGCCTACACCAACGCCGCCACCATTGTCTCGGCGGACTTCCGTGACACCGAGGACCTCGACGGGCTGTTCTCCGGCTGGGACCCGGAGACCGCCACCTACGACCCGCGGAGCTGGGCGTACGCCGGCACCGACGAACAGCCGCAGGGCGAGCACGTGGAGGGCGGCCGGCGGCACGCCGAGGCGGCCGGCCCCGAGAGCTACGGCGCCGGCGGCGCCGGCGCGCACCCCAGCCCGCGGACGGACCCGACGCTGGACCACCCGCGCTGCGTCTACCAGATCCTCAAGCGGCACTTCGCCCGCTACACCCCGGAGCTGGTCGAACGGCTCTGCGGCATCCCGAGCGCCGCCTTCGCCGAGCTGGCCGAGGCCGTCACGGCCAACTCCGGCCGGGAGCGCACCACCGCGTGGGTCTACTCCGTCGGCTGGACCCAGCACACCGTGGGCGCCCAGTACATCCGCACCGCCTCGATCCTGCAGCTGCTCCTCGGCAACATGGGCCGGCCCGGCGGCGGCATCATGGCGCTGCGCGGCCACGCCAGCATCCAGGGCTCCACCGACATCCCGACGCTGTTCAACATCCTGCCCGGCTACCTCGCCATGCCGCACGCCCACCGCCACGACGACCTGAACCACTACCTGGAGCTGGAGGGCGGCGAGACCGGGTTCTGGGGCAACCGCCGCTCCTACCTGGTGAGCCTGCTCAAGGCGTGGTGGGGCGAGGCGGCCACCGAGGACAACGACTACTGCTTCGGCCACCTGCCGCGCATGACCGGCGACCACGGCCACTACACCACGGTCATGGGCCAGATCGACGGCACGGTCAAGGGCTACTTCGTGATCGGGGAGAACCCCGCCGTCGGCTCCTCCGGCGGCCGGGCGCAGCGCCTCGGCCTGGCCAACCTCGACTGGCTCGTGGTCCGCGACCTGACGCTGGTGGAGACCGCCACGTTCTGGCGCGACGGCCCCGAACTGGAGACCGGCGAGATGCGCACCGAGGACATCGGCACCGAGGTGTTCTTCCTGCCCGCCGCGAGCCACGTCGAGAAGGAGGGCACCTTCACCAACACCCAGCGCCTGCTCCAGTGGCGGGAGAAGGCGCTCGACCCGCCCGGCGACTGCCGCAGCGACCTGTGGTTCTACTACCACCTCGGCAAGCTGGTGCGGCGGCGGCTGTCCGACGACGAGATCGACCGGCCGGTGCGCGAGCTGACCTGGGACTACCCCGAGCACGGCGCGCACCGGGAGCCGTCCGCCGAGGCCGTGCTGCGCGAGATCAACGGCGTCGGCCCCGACGGGCGCGCCCTGTCGTCGTCCACCCAGCTCCGCGCCGACGGGTCCACCGCCTGCGGCTGCTGGATCTACTGCGGCGTCTACGCCGACGAGGTCAACCAGGCCGCGCGCCGCCGCCCCCGCGGCGAGCAGGACTTCGTGGCGCCCGAGTGGGGCTGGGCGTGGCCGGCCAACCGGCGCATCCTCTACAACCGCGCCTCCGCCGACCCCGAGGGCCGCCCGTGGAGCGAGCGCAAGGCGTACGTGTGGTGGGACGCGGAGCGCGGCGAGTGGACCGGCCACGACGTGCCCGACTGCGAGATCGGCAAGCCGCCGGACTACCTGCCGCCCGAGGGCGCCCGCGCCCAGGACGCGCTCGCCGGCACCGACCCGTTCATCATGCAGTCCGACGGCAAGGGCTGGCTGTACGCGCCGTCCGGGATGGCCGACGGGCCGATGCCCGCCCACTACGAGCCGCACGAGTCGCCGGTCGCCAACATCCTGTACGGCCAGCGGGCCAACCCCGCCCGCCGCACCTTCGACCGGCCCGAGAGCCCGTACAACCGGCCGGGGCCGCTCTTCCCGCACGTGCTGACCACGTACCGGCTGACCGAGCACCACACGGCGGGCGGGATGAGCCGGCCGCTGGCCTACCTCGCCGAGCTGCAGCCGGAGCTGTTCTGCGAGATGGACCCGCGCCTCGCCGCCCGGCTCGGGCTGGGCAACGGCGACTGGGCCACGATCGTCACCAGCCGCACCGTCCTGGAGGCCAGGGTGCTGGTCACCGGGCGCATGCGGCCGCTGCGCGTCGAGGGCAGGGTGATCCACCAGATCGGGCTGCCGTACCACTGGGGGTGGGGCGGCGGCGGCCTGGTCACCGGCGACGTCGTCAACGACCTGATGCCGCTGGTCCTCGACCCGAACGTCTACATCCAGGAGGGCAAGGCGATGACCTGCGACGTGCGGCCGGGCCGGCGGCCGAGGGGCCGGGCGATGCTCGACCTGCTGGAGACGTACCGCCATGGCTGAGCGGATGGGGTTCTTCACCGACACCAGCGTCTGCATCGGGTGCAAGGCGTGCGAGGTGGCCTGCAAGGAGTGGAACCAGCTCCCCGACGACGGGTTCGTCTTCGAGGCCACCTCCTACGACAACACCGGCATGCTGGGGGCGAGCACGTGGCGGCACGTCGCCTTCATCGAGCAGTCGCGGCCGGTGCGGGTCGAGGGCGACGAGGGCTCCGTGGACCGGTGGCTGATGTCCTCGGACGTGTGCAAGCACTGCACCCACGCGGCCTGCCTGGACGTGTGCCCGACCGGGGCGCTGTTCCGCACGGAGTTCGACACGGTCGTCGTGCAGTCCGACATCTGCAACGGGTGCGGCTACTGCGTGCCCGCCTGCCCGTACGGCGTGATCGACCGGCGGGAAGGCGACGGGCGCGCCTGGAAGTGCACCATGTGCTACGACCGGCAGCTCGGCGGGCTCGAACCGGCCTGCGCCAAGGCGTGCCCGACCGACTCGATCCAGTTCGGCCCGCTCGACGAGCTGCGCGAACGCGCCGAGGAGCGGGTGGCGCGGCTGCGCGCCGACGGCCACGAGGAGGCGCGCCTGTACGGGGAGAGCCCGTCCGACGGGGTGGGCGGGGCGGGCGCGTTCTTCCTGCTGCTGGACGAGCCCGAGGTGTACGGCCTGCCGCCGGACCCGGTGGTGACCACCCGCGACCTGCCGGCGATGTGGCGCTGGGCGGGGGCGGCGGCCCTGTCGATGGCCGGCGCGGTGGCGCTGGCGTTCCTGCGGGGCGGGGCTCTGCCGAACCATCAGGCTTCGGTGAGAGGCGGGACGAGGTGAGGACCGAGGGGGCGGCCGTCCCGGAGGCCGAGGCCGGATTCCGCTCCTACTACGGCAAGCCGGTCATCAAACCACCAGTCTGGCACGAACCCCACATGCCGACATACCTATATCTGGGCGGGATGTCCGGCGTGTCGTCCTCGATGGCCGTCATGGCCCGCCTCACGGGCAACCACCGGCTCGCCCGCACCGCCCGCCTGGCCGCCGCCGCGGGCGCGGCCGTCGGCGCCGCGCTGCTCGCCGCCGAACTGGGCCGGCCCGAACGGTTCCTCAACATGCTGCGCGTCTTCAAGCCCACCTCGCCGATGAGCGTGGGCTCCTGGATCCTCGCCGCCCAGAGCGGCCTGTCGGCCGCCGCCGCGTCCGCCGACCTGACCGGGGGGCTCCTGCCCGCGGCCGGTGGCGCGCCGCTCCTGGCCGCCGCCGGGGACGCGGCGCTGCTGGCCACCGGCCTGACCGGCCCGCTGACCGCCACCTACACCGCCGTCCTGGTCGCCGACACGGCCGTGCCCGCCTGGCACGAGGCGTACCGGGAGCTGCCGTTCCTGTTCGCGGGCAGCGCGATGGCCGCCGCCGGCGCGGTCGCCATGCTCGCCACGCCGCGGGCCCAGGCGGCTCCGGCCAGGGCCGTGGCCGCGCTGGGCGCCGCCGTGGAGACGGCGGCGGGCACGGTCATGGAACGGCGGCTCGGCATGGTGGGCCGCCCGTACCGGGAGGGGCGGGCGGGCCGCCTCATGGGAACCGCCCGGATGCTGACGGCCGGAGGCGGGCTGCTCGCGGCGGTCGCCGGGCGCAGCCGCGTGCTGACCGCGCTGTCGGGCCTGGCGCTCACGGCGGGCTCCCTGTGCACGCGCTTCGGCGTCCTGGAGGCGGGCCGCGCCTCGGCCGCCGACCCGGCGTACACGATCGTCCCCCAACGCGAACGCCTGTCCGCCGCCTCCTAGCGGGGCCTCACCGGCACGGGCCTCACGAGAGCGCGCTTCGCACGGCGGCTCGGGCTCCACAGGCATGGTCCTCACGAGGGCGCGCTTCGCGCGAGGCGGCTCGGGCCGCGGCAGATCCACGGCGGCGCCCTGCACGCCTTCCACCACCCGCCGGTCGACGGCCCCGTGGTGCCCGGCGTCGGACACCATCCACGGCACGCGCAGCGAGCCTGGCGCGACATCCTCGACGTGCTCGCCGAGTGCCCGCCCGTGACGGAGTGAGCCGGCCCTTCCACGTCTCCGCGGCGGGCGATGCCGGGCTGGGCGCAGCCGTGCTCCTGCTGGTCACTCGACCGCGGCGAGCTTGGCGAGCTCCACGGCCGAGACGGGACGGAAGGTGGACAGCGCCGCCACCAGGTCGGCCTCGGAGACGCCCGAACCGTTGAGCATGACCAGCGCGTCGCCCGACCTGGCGAAGAGAGTGACCCAGCCGGAACCGGCGCCGGTCCGAACCCATCGGTCTCCCGGGAGCGCCTTGCATCGCAGCGCGACTCCGAAGTCCTCGGTGAGCGCCAGGCAGGAGTCCCGCGGGGTTCCGGCCGCGGCGGGCCAGACCGAGACCTGGATCTCGGAAAATCCCCGCTCCGGCGTGGCCTTCCGCCAGTACTCCAGCCAGGTGGACGGCTCCGGCTCCCGCTCCCCGGCGGCGTTGAGATGCACGTGGACCAGCTCGTAACCCTGGATGGCCGGAGCGATCAGCGGCACGCCGGACCTCTCGAAACTGCGGACCTCCAACCAGGCCGTGATCTGCGGCTCGCGCTGCGCCGCGCCCCAGGATCCGAGGGGCACGACCACGGCCAGGGCCACCGCCCACCAGCGCAGGGGTGACATGAACGACCACGCCAACAGGGCGAAGCCGACCACACCACCGACGACGTAGACAGGGACGACAAGGGCCGGAAGAGAGCCGATCAGCTCCCCCTCCGGCACCGGCACCAGCACGGCGAGGGCGCCGACGAGCAACCAGGTCGCAGAGCCCCCGACAGGACCGGCCACGCCCCAGCGCGGCAGGCCGGCCAGCCGCGCTCCCACCGTGCCCAGGACGGTCGCGAGGAGGAACGCCACGAGGTGCGTGGCCGGCCGGAGCCCGGTCTCGTCGAGGTCTTGCCCTTGCGTGTTCGCGAAGATGATCCCCGCAGGGATGCTCGTCACCAACCCGACGAGGGCTGCACGCCCCAGGACAGCCTTGGCTGATAAGTGATGCATGCGCCTATTGTCGATGCCGGCCCATGCCAGAACGCGTCGGCGACGTCGTGGGGGACATCGGGCTTCCGGCCCGTGCGCGTCCGTCAGGCGGCGCCGGCCTGGCGGCGGTAGCCGCCGGGGGCGATGCCGTACTCCCGCTTGAACGCCCGGGCCAGGGCGAACTCGGTGCTGTAGCCCGTCCGGGCGGCCACGGTGAACAGCGGGACGTCGGAGTCGCGCAGCAGCTTGGCGGCCAGCGTCATCCGCCACCGGGTCAGGTAGGCCATGGGTGGTTCGCCGACCAGGGTGGTGAACCTCCGGGCGAAGGCGGCGCGGGAGAGCCCGGACCGTACGGCCAGCGACTCCACCGTCCACGGAGCCGAGGGGGTGTCGTGGATGGCCGCGAGCGCCGGGGCGACCGCCGGGTCGCGGAGCGCGGTGGACCAGCCTTCGGCTTCGGCGGGCTGGTCCTCCAGCCAGGCGCGCAGGATGTACAGCAGCAGCGAGTCGATCAGCGCCGGCACGATGCCTTCCGAGCCGATGCGCGGATTGTCCAGCTCCGCGCCGAGCAGCTGGACCGCGGCGCTCAGCTCGGCATGGCGGCCGTCGCGGGTGGACAGGTGGACCACCTCGGGCAGCTGCCGGACCACGGGATGCGGCCGGGCCATGTCGAGAGGGTAGTTGCCGCACAGCAGGGTCGTGCGCGTCCCGCCGCCGTCGCCGAGCACGACCGAGCCGATCGGCGGAGCCTTGGTGAAGCGCTCCGGTCCCGGCACCTCGCCGGGAGTGCTGGGGTGGTCGGCCAGGACGTGGCGGGAGCCGCTGCGCAGGAACACCACGTCGCCGACGTTCAGCGGGACCGGCTCCAGCTGCGGGCTGTCCACGGGGACGAGCCAGCACGAACCGTGCAGCACCACGTGGAAGCCGGCGCCCGCGGCGGGCGGCAGCCGCAGCCCCCACGGCGCGTGACCGTCGGTGCGCACGGAGGTGGGACGCCCGGTGCGCATCGACTCCAGCGCTTCGGCGAGGATGTCCATGTCCTGCTTTATACCGTCAAGACGAGCTTCCCCCGGACCTGGCCCGCCTCCAGCATCTCGTGCGCCTTCGCGGCCTCCTCCAGCGGGAAGGTCTCCTGGACGTGCGGGCGGATGGCCCCGGCGTCGACCAGCGTGGCGATGGCCTCCAGCGCCGCGTAGTCGGGCTCGACCGACACCCCCGCGAAGCGCCGCCCCGCGGCCTCCACCCGCGCGGCGAGCTTCGCGTTGGCGTGCTCCATGATGCTGACCAGCACCCCGCCGGGCCTGAGCACGGACAGGGAGCTCTCCCCGAGGGCGTTGGAGTCGAGGACGACGTCCACGCCGTGGACCGCCTCGGTGAAGTCGACCGCCTGGTAGTCGATCACCTCGTCGGCGCCGAGGGAGCTGACGAACTCGTGCTTGCCCGCGCTGGCCAGCGCGATCACGTACGCGCCCCGCGCCTTGGCGATCTGCACCGCCAGATGCCCGACCCCGCCCGCGGCCCGGTGGATCAGCACCCGGTCACCCGCCTTGACGTCCGCCGCGTCCACCAGCCCCTGCCACGCGGTGAGCCCGGCCAGGGGGAGGGCCGCGGCCTGCACGTGGTCGAGGGTGACGGGCTTGCGGGCCACCTGGCGGGAGGGGGTGGCCACGTACTCGGCGTAGCCGGTCGCGGCGCGGGGGAAGAACGGCATGCCGTACACCTCGTCGCCCACCTTGTACCGGGCACCGGGAGCGGCCTCCTCCACCACCCCGGAGATGTCCCAGCCGACGCCGAACGGCGGCTGACCGAGCAGCGGGTAGGCGCCGGACCGCACGGCGGCGTCGACCGGGTTCAACCCGCTCGCCCACACCCGGACCAGGACCTCGCCGCTCAGCGGCTCGGGGCGCTCGGTCTCGACGACGCGCAGGACCTCGGGGCCGCCGAAAGAACTCTGCATGACAGCACGCATGGGGACACTCCTCAGTGGTTCGATCTCCTGCGGCCAACCCTAGGAACGGCGGGCGGCGCGAAGAATGGCCGGCAGTCTTCGCCGCATACCCCGTCGTCTCTCCCTTGCGGGCGGAGCGTCGTCAGCCGGCCTGGGCCGGGAACACCTCGTCGACGGCAGCGGCGCGGGTGTGTCCCACTAGCATGTCCCGGACCCCAGTGACGTTGTGGCGAGGAGCGGCGGCATGTTCGAGAAGTTCACCGACCGGGCGCGGAACGTGGTCGTCCTGTCCCAGGAAGAGGCCAGGATGCTCAACCACGACCACCTCGGCACCGAGCACATCCTGCTCGGTCTGATCCGCGAAGGCGGGGGCGTGGGCGCTGCGGTCCTCGTGGGTACGGGCCTGACCCTCGATGAGGCGCGCCGGCAGGTCGAGGAGAGCCAGGGCCGAGGCCGGTCCGCCACGCCGGAGCGCCTGGCCTTCACCCCGCCGGCCATCCAGGTCCTCCAGGGGGCGAACCAGGAGTCCTTGCAGCGCGGCCTTGACTACGTCGGCACGGAGCACATCCTGCTCGCGCTCGTCCGCGACAGCGAGAGCGTGGCGGCCAGGCTGCTCGTCAAGCACGGAGCCGACCTCGACCAGGTCGCGCGGAGCACGGACGAGCTCGTCCGGCAGTACACGTCCCGGTAGGGCACCGGAACGTCCACCCCGCTTTCGCGGACGCCTCAGCGTCAGCGCAGGCGCAGGTGCGGGCCCTCGAACGGGACCAGCTCGCCGACGACCGGCGCGCCGGGGATCTCACCGGCCACCAGCAGGCCGCCCGACGTCTGGGCGTCGGCGAGCAGCAGCAGCTCGTCCTCCCCGAAGCCGCCCGGGTCGAGCCGGGGCCGCACCCAGTCGAGGTTGCGGCGGGTGCCGCCGCTGACGTACCCGTCGCGCAGCGCCTCCCGGGCTCCTTCCAGGTACGGCACCGCGGCCACGTCCACCACCGCCGTCACCCGGCCGGCCCGGGCCAGCTTGTAGAGGTGGCCGAGCAGGCCGAACCCGGTCACGTCCGTCGCGCACTCCGCCCCGGCGGCCAGGGCGGCCCTCGACGCGTCGCGGTTCAGCGCCGTCATCACGGCGACCGCCTGCTCGAACACCTCACCCGTCGCCTTGTGCCGCGCGTTCAGCACCCCGACGCCGAGCGGCTTGCTCAGCGACAGCGGCAGCCCGGGCCGGGCCGCGTCGAGGCGCAGCAGCCGCGCCGGGTCGGCCAGACCCGTGACCGCCATGCCGTACTTCGGCTCCGGGTCGTCCACGCTGTGGCCGCCCGCGACGTGACAGCCCGCCGACCGCGCCACGTCCAGGCCGCCGCGCAGCACCTCCGCGGCCAGCTCCAGCGGCAGCCGCCCGCGCGGCCAGCCCAGCAGGTTCAGGGCCACCAGGGGCTCGCCGCCGACGGCGTACACGTCGGACAGCGCGTTCGCCGCCGCGACCCGCCCCCAGTCGTACGGGTCGTCCAGCACGGGGGTGAAGAAGTCGGCGGTCGCCACCACGGCCCGGCCCCCGTGGATGCGCACCACGGCGGCGTCGTCGCCGTCGTCCAGCCCGACGAGCAGCTCCCCGGCGGCGCCCGGCGGAGCGGGCGGGCCGGCTTGAGGGGACGGGGCGGTCGGGCTGGAGAGGCCGGTCAGGGTGGCGACGACGGACTCCAGCTCACCGGGCGGGATCTTGCAGGCGCAGCCGCCGCCGTGCGCGTACGTCGTCAGCCGGATCCGCTCCCGCTCCGGCGGGACCGTGGACGTCGCGCTCTCGTTCACTCGTGCCTCACAACTGGGCTTCGTGCCGGTGTGCCGCCTCGACCTGTACCCGCCCGCGGGTAGGTTCTCCCTTGGAGGCGTCTGGGCGCCTGGTGGCCCCCGCGGTCTTCAAAACCGACGAGGCCGAGGTCCTCGGCCTGGCGGGTTCGATTCCCGTCCGCCTCCGCTTATGTTCGGAGAGTGGACCCGCGAAGGCGTGTGCCCCGCACCGACGCCGTGCTCGCCGACCCGCGCCTGGCCGAGGCCGCCGCGCGGCTGGGCCGTACGGTCGTCAAGGAGGCGGTGGGGCGGGCCCAGGAGCGGGCGCGCCGCGGCGAGATCGGCCCCGAGGAGGTGGCCGGCGCGGCCGTGGCGGCGCTCCCGGCGCGGGCGGCCGGCCTGCGCCCGGTGATCAACGCGACGGGCGTGCTGATCCACACCAACCTCGGCCGGGCGCCGCTGTCGGCCGCCGCGGTCGAGGCGATGACGGCCGCGGCCGGGGCCGCCGACGTGGAGTTCGACCTGGCGGCGGGCGGCCGGGCGCGGCGCGGGCGCGGCGCGCTGGAGGCGCTCGCCGCCGCCGTGCCGCAGGCCGCGGACGTCCACGTCGTCAACAACAACGCCGCCGCGCTCGTCCTGGCGGCCACCGCGCTGGCCGCCGGACGCGAGATCGTGATCAGCAGGGGCGAGCTGGTGGAGATCGGCGACGGCTTCCGCATCCCCGACCTGCTCGTCTCCACCGGGGCGAGGCTGCGCGAGGTCGGCACCACCAACCGCACCACGGCCCGCGACTACGCCGGAGCCGTGGGCCCGGAGACCGGGTTCGTCCTCAAGATCCACCCGTCGAACTACCGGATCGAGGGCTTCACCGGCTCACCCGGGGTGTCCGAGCTGACCGGGCTCGGCGTGCCCGTCGTCGTGGACATCGGCTCCGGGCTGCTCGCCCGCGAGCCGCTGCTGCCCGCCGAGCCCGACGCCGCCGACACGCTCAGGGCCGGCGCCGACCTGGTGACGGCCAGCGGCGACAAGCTGCTCGGCGGGCCGCAGGCGGGGCTCCTCCTCGGCCGGGCGGACCTGGTGGAGCGGTGCAGGCGGCATCCGCTCGCCCGGGCGCTGCGGGTCGACAAGCTGACGCTCGCCGCGCTGGAGGCGACGCTGCGCGGTCCCGTGCCGCCGGTCGCCGAGGCGCTGCGGGCGGATCCGGCGGAGCTGGCGGAACGCGCGGCGGCCCTGGCGGCTCGGCTGGCCGCCGCGGGGGTGGACGCCCGGGCGGTGCCCAGCGCCGCGGCCGTGGGCGGGGGAGGCGCGCCGGGGGTGAGCTTGCCGAGCGCCGCGGTGAGCCTGCCGGAGCGGCTCGCGGCCCGGCTGCGGACGGGTGAGCCGCCGGTCGTGGGGCGGGTCGAGGGCGGGCGCCTGCTGCTGGACCTGCGCGCGGTCCCGCCCGCGCGGGACGACGACCTTCTACGGGCGGTGCTCGCCGTCGAGCCCGCTCCGCCACCGGATGCGGAGCCAGGGAAGGGGGACGTCTCTTCCGTCTCGGCGGAACGCGGAGAAGGGCAGGCCCCCACCGGGCGGCGTGAGGAGCCGGGGACGTCGCGGCGACTCGATTCGTCCGGGCGGCCGGGGGTGGTGGGATGACGCACGTGGTCGCCACCGCCGGGCATGTCGATCACGGCAAGTCCACCCTCGTGCGGGCGCTCACCGGGATGGAGCCCGACCGGCTGGAGGAGGAGCGGCGGCGCGGGCTCACGATCGAGCTCGGCTACGCCTGGACGGTGCTGCCCTCGGGTGAGCGGCTGGCCTTCGTGGACGTGCCGGGCCATGAACGGTTCCTGGCCACGATGCTGGCGGGGGTCGGACCGGTGCCGGCCGTGATGTTCGTGGTGGCGGCCGACGAGGGGTGGATGCCGCAGTCGGAGGAGCACCTGGTCGCGCTGGAGGCGCTGGGAGTGCGGCACGGCGTGCTCGTGGTGACCCGGGCGGACCTGGCCGACCCGCGGCCGGCCGCCGAGCGGGCCGGGGAGCGGCTGCGCGAGGCCGGGCTGGGCGGGGCCGAGACCGTCGTCGTGAGCGGGCGCACGGGCCAGGGGCTCGACGGGTTGCGGGCGGCGCTGGACCGGCTGGTCGCCGCGCTCCCGGTGGCCGATCCGTCCGCTCCGGTACGGATGTGGGTGGATCGCGCGTTCAGCGTGACCGGCAGCGGCACGGTCGTGACGGGTACGCTGCCCGCCGGCACGGTCGCGGTGGGCGACGAGCTGCTGCTGGCCGGCGAGCCGGCGCGGGTGAGGGCGCTGGAGTCGCTGAAGGAGCCGCGGGAGACGGTGTCCGGGGTCGCCAGGGTGGCGGTGAACCTGCGCGGCCACACCGTTCCGGAACGGGGCCAGGCGCTGGTGACGCCGGGCCGGTGGACGTACACGGAGCTCGTGGACGTCCTGGTGGCCCGGGTGGGCGGGCGCCGCGGCCGGGCGACGCACGCGGATCCGCACGGCGGCCGGGGGGCGTCCTCTGCCGAGGAGGGGCGTTCGGAGGGGGAGCCGAGGGGGGCGTTCGGCAGGCTGCCCGGGCGGTTGACCGTTCACGTGGGATCGGCCGCGGTCGCCTGCGAGGTGCGTCCCCTCGGCGGGGCCTTCGCGCGGCTGAGGCTGGCCCGGCCGCTGCCGCTCCACCTCGGGGACGTGCTGCTCCTGCGCGACCCCGGCCGCGACCCGGGGCGCGACCGGGCCGAGGTGCGGGTGCTCGCCGGCGCGACGGTCCTCGACGTACGCCCCGAGCCGCTGCGTCGCAGGGGCGCCGCCCGGCGACGGACGGCCCTCCTGGAGACGGCCCTCCTGGAGACGGCCCTCCTGGAGACGGCCCCCCTGGAGGGGCCGGGCGTGGCGTTCGCCCTGCGCCTGCACGGGCTGCTGCGCGCCGCCGACCTGCGCGCCATGGGCGTCGAGCCCCCCACCGGTACCGCCACCGAACCCCCCGGCCCCATGGCGTCGCGAAGCGCCACGACGGTAGCCGGCGCCGTCACCGCACCCGGCCCCGTGTGTGGCGACTGGTACGCCGAGCCCCGGCTGTGGGAGGAGTGCGGGCGGCGGCTGGCGGACGCCGTGCGGCGGCACGCGCACGACCATCCCCTGGAGCCCGGCCTGCCTGTGGAGGCCGCCCGGCACGAGCTGGGCCTGCCCGACCGGCGGCTGGTCGTCGCCCTCGTACGGCCGCCCCTCACGCTCGCCGCCGGCCGGATCGCCGCCGGGCCCGCGGGGCTGCCGCAGCCGGTGGCCGGGGCGGTCGAGCGGTTGAGGCGTGAGCTGGCGGCGCGGCCCTTCCACGCGCCCGAGGCGGCCCGGCTGGCCGAGCTGGGGCTGGGCGCGCGGGAGCTGGCCGCGGCCGTGCGGGCCGGCGCGCTGCTGCGCGTGGGCGAGGGCGTGGTGCTGCTCCCAGGGGCCGACCGGCGGGCGGCCGAGGTGCTCGGACGCCTGCCGCAGCCGTTCACGGTCAGCCAGGCCAGGCAGGCCCTCGGCACGAGCCGCCGGGTGGCCGTCCCGCTGCTCGAACACCTCGACCGGGCCGGGCTCACCGAGCGGCTGGACGACGTGCGGCGCCGTCTGGCGGGACGCGGCCGGCCGCCGTCCGCGAACCCGCAAACGTAGCGGCATTTAACCCGCGTCAAACGTATTCGAGCAGTTCAGGGACGCTGTTCAGGTATAGATTCGGATGTCGGGGGCCGCAACCTGAGGAGAGCAGACCTCAGGGGACTTGAACCATCGTCATCGGGGGTAGCGATGGTTGGAGACCTGCCGCGGCGACTCGTCGCGGAAGCCATCGGAACGCTGCTGCTCGTGCTGTTCGGAGCCGGCTCGGTGGTCGCGGCACTGATCATGGGCAAGGGCGAGCTCACCTACGCCGCCCTCGGCTTCATCTCGTTGTCGTTCGGCCTGGTGGTGGCGCTCGTCGTCTACGCCTTCGGCACCACCTCGGGCGCCCACATCAACCCGGCCGTCACCGTGGCCCTCGCCGCCGGCGGCAGGTTCCCGTGGCGGGAGGTGCCGTTCTACATCGGGGCGCAGCTCGTCGGCGCGTTCTCCGGCGGCCTGCTCATCGTGGGCGGCTTCGGACGGCGGGCGGCGACGGAGTTCGGCACCGGGCAGACCACCCTGGGCCCGCAGGTCGGCTACGGGCAGGGGATCCTGATGGAGGCGCTGGGCACGTTCCTGCTGCTGATCACCATCATGGCGCTGGCCGTGGACCGGCGGGCGCCGGCCGGCTGGGCGGGATTCATGATCGGCCTGGCGGTCGCGTGCGAGATCTTCGTCATCGGCCCGCTGACGGGCGGCGCGATCAACCCCGCCCGCACCTTCGGGCCGTACCTGACGACGACCCTGTTCGGCGGTGACGCGCCCTGGAAGGAGTACGGCGTGTACGTGGCCGGCCCGATCGCCGGGGCCGTGCTCGCCGTGCTCGTCTACGACCTGGTGGCGCGCCCGGCCCGGGAGGTGCCGGAAGAGGCCGAGCAGGGAACGGCAGGCGAGATCGCCGGCGCCCGCGCGTCGTCGGACGCGCGGGCCGGGGACGTCCCGGCGGCGCGCCATCCGCAGGACGAGCACCTCGGCGACCGTGTCGGCCACGTCGCGCGCCGCCGCCGGCGTCACGGACACAGGAGGTGATGCCCGCCCGCCAAACGCCCGACATCCATTCACTTCGCGTCAGGGAGGGGGCTCGTCATGCCTGGTAACAGGGGCGTCGCATACGAGGGTCCAGGCAGAGTCGAGGTACGCGAGACCGACTATCCGACGTTCGAGCTCAGGGACGGCCCCGGGGTCAACCCGGCCAACGTGGGCCGCAAGCTGCCCCACGCGGCGATCCTGCGGACCGTCGCGACGAACATCTGCGGAAGCGACCAGCACATGGTCCGCGGCCGCACCACGGCCCCGGCGGGGCTCATCCTCGGCCACGAGATCACCGGTGAGGTGGTGGAGACCGGCCCGGACGTGGAGTACGTCAGGACCGGCGACCTCGTGTCCGTGCCGTTCAACATCGCCTGCGGCCGCTGCCGCAACTGCAAGGAGGGCAAGACCGGCGTCTGTGAGAACGTCAACCCGGACCGGCCCGGCTCGGCCTACGGCTACGTCGACATGGGCGGCTGGGTCGGCGGCCAGGCGGAGTACGTCCTGGTGCCGTACGCGGACTGGAACCTGCTGGTGTTCCCGGACAAGGAACGGGCGATGGAGAAGATCCTCGACCTGGCCATGCTCGCGGACATCTTCCCGACGGGGTACCACGGCTGCGTCAGCGCGGGCGTCACGACGGGCTCGACCGTCTACGTCGCCGGCGCGGGGCCGGTCGGGCTGGCCGCCGCCTGCTCGGCGCTCCTGCTCGGCGCGGCCGTCGTCATCGTCGCCGACCTGAACAAGGAACGCCTCGACCAGGCGCACAGCTTCGGCTGCGAGACGATCAACGTGGCCATGGGCGAGCCGAAGGACCAGATCGAGCAGATCCTCGGCACGCCCGAGGTGGACTGCGCCGTGGACGCCGTCGGCTTCGAGGCGCGCGGTCACGGGCACGAGGCGGAGGTGGAGCGGCCCGCCACCGTCCTCAACACGCTGATGGACGTGACCCGGGCGGGCGGCGCGCTCGGCATCCCCGGGCTCTACGTCACCGGCGACCCGGGGGCCTCGGACGAGGCGGCCAAGCAGGGCTCGCTGTCGATCCGGATCGGCCTCGGCTGGGCGAAGTCGCACAGCTTCGTCACCGGCCAGTGCCCGGTCATGCGCTACAACCGCCAGCTCATGATGGCGATCCTGCACGACCGGGTGCAGATCGCCAAGGCGGTCAACGCCACGCCGATCTCGCTGGACGACGCCCCGCGGGGCTACCACGAGTTCGACGAGGGGGCGGCGCGCAAGTACGTGCTCGACCCGCACGGCATGCTGGCCCGCTGAGGAGTCCGGCGCCGCGGGCGGCGGGACGGCCGGTCCCGCCGCCCGCGGCGCACGTCCCCGCCCGGTGGCTCAGCCCGGTGGCTCAGCCCGGTGGCTCCGCCCGGCGGCTCTGCCCGGCGGCCGGTCCGGGGTGACGAGTCCGCTCTCGTAGGCGTAGACGACGGCCTGGGCGCGTCCGCGCAGCTCCAGCTTGGCCAGGATCCGGTTGACGTGCGTCTTCACCGTCGCCTCCGCCAGCCCCAGCTCCGCGGCGATCTCCGGGTTGGACAGGCCGCGCGCCACGTGGAGGAGCACCTCGCGTTCGCGCGCGGTGAGCCCGTCCGCGTCCGGCCGGGGCGTGCCGTCCGGCAGGTGTACGGCGAAGCGCTCCAGCAGGCGGCGCGTCGTGCTGGGCGCCACCACGGCGTCGCCCGCGTGCACCGACCGGACGGCGCTGAACAGGTCCGCCGCCGGAGCGTCCTTGAGCAGGAAGCCCGAGGCGCCCGCCCTGATCGCGGCGAAGGCGTACTCGTCCAGGTCGAACGTCGTCAGGATGAGCACCTTCGGCGTTGCCGCCGTGGCGCCGGACCGGATGCGGCGGGTCGCCTCGACGCCGTCCATCCCCGGCATGCGCACGTCCATGAGCACCACGTCGGCGTCGACCTCACGCGCCATCGCGACCGCCGCCGCGCCGTCCGCGGCCTCCCCGACCAGCTCGACGTCCGGCTGGGAGCGCAGGACGAGCCGCAGCCCGGCCCGGACGAGCTCCTGGTCGTCCACCAGCAGGAGCCGGATCACGACGACGCCTCCCACACGCCGCCGCGCGCCCCCGCGCGCTCTCCGAGGCTCCCGCGAACGCGATCTCCCGCGTCCTCCCGGAGGCCTGTCCAGAGCTCGTCGCGGGCGTCGTCCCGCGCGACGGGGATGCGGGCCGACACGCGGAAGCCGCCACCGGGCAGGGGCGCCGCCTCGACGGTCCCGCCGTACATCGCCGCCCTCTCGCGCATGCCGGTCAGCCCGTGGCCGCCCACGGCCGTCAGCGGGGCCGCGCCCCGGCCGTCGTCGGTGACGTCGAGCGCGACCTCGCCGCTGCCGAAGCGGAGCTCGACCCGGGCCCGCGTGCCGGGCCCGCCGTGCTTGAGCGCGTTGGTCAGCGCCTCCTGGACGATCCGGTAGACCGCCAGCTCCTGCCCCTCGGGCAGGTCCGGGGGCGTCCCGCGGACCGTGAGGACGGCCGGCAGCCCGGAGGCGCGGGAGCGCTCGACGAGCTCGCCGAGCCGCGACAGGCCGGGCTGGGGGGTACGCGGCTCGCCCGCGCCGGACTCCTCGCGCAGCACGCTCACCAGCCGCCGCATCTCGGCCAGCGCCCGCCGGCCGGTCGTGGAGATCGTCGCCAGCGCGTCCCGGGCCAGCTCGGGCTCGCCGGCGACGGCGTACCCGGCGCCCTCGGCGTGCAGCACGATGACGCTCACGTGGTGGGCGACCACGTCGTGCAGCTCGCGCGCGATGCGGGCCCGCTCGGCCGCGGCCGCGATGACGGCCTGCTGGCCGCGTTCCCGCTCGGC
Organism: Nonomuraea rhodomycinica; assembly: GCF_013363995.1. Classification (GTDB taxonomy): domain Bacteria; phylum Actinomycetota; class Actinomycetes; order Streptosporangiales; family Streptosporangiaceae; genus Nonomuraea; species Nonomuraea rhodomycinica. The sequence continues at coordinate 512,693 of NZ_JABWGO010000003.1, forward strand.
CTGCTCCGCCCGCTCCACCAGGCTCAGCACGTACCGGCGGCGCGTGGCGGCGTGGATCCCGGCGATCCAGATCGCGACCACGAACACGGAGAACGCGGCGTACTCCTTGACCAGCACCCCCAGCGGCGCGTCCGGCCGGGCCACCAGGAGCAGGACGCCCAGCTCGGCGACCGCGCCGGCGGCGACGGCCCAGCGCAGCGGACGCCACGCGGCCACCCGGTACATCGCGATCAGCACGCTCAGGTTGGCGGCGAGCAGGTCGGCGCCCGCCGCCCACTGCGCGAAGCTCACCGCCGCCGTCACCGCGAAGACGGCGAGCGGGTCGCGCCGCAGCCGCAGCAGCGGCGCGAGCAGGGCGGCGTGCAGGGCGAGGACCGCCCACAGGGGCGCCGCCGAGCCGGCGTACGCCACCTGGATCACGCACAGCGGCACCAGCGCCGCGAGGAGGGCGACGTCCTTGGACGCGCCGGGGCGCGCCGTCCGGTCGCGCACCCGACCGGCGTCGCGCACCCGACCGATGCCGGGCACCCGACTTATGTTGAGGACCCGACCGACGTTGAGCAGGCGACCGACGTTGAGCACCCGACCAACGATAGGGATCGGCCGTACGGCCCGGTTCCGCCCCGGGTCGGAGATCCGCGTACACCCCAGGGTGGAGACGTCAGGGGACGAGCGTGACCTCCGGGTACGCCCGGCTCGGCCCGTCGAAGAGCGGGGTGCGCCGGCCCCGCAGGTGCAGGTCGAAGAACGCGGCGAGGTAGGCGCGCTGGGCGGCGACCGAGCGCTCCGGGTCGATGGTCCCGATGGTCTCGGCGATGGGCAGGCCCTTCAGCCGGCCGGCGAGCTGGGGGTAGATCGCCTGCAGGTCGAAGAAGGAGAAGTGCTGGGCGCCGGTGAAGCGGGCCTCGCGCTTCCAGCCGGTGGAGGCGTTCCAGAAGGACTTCCAGGTGGGCTCGCTGTCGCGGGTGGTCGTCTGCCCGGCCACCTGGAGGAACGGCCGGGTGACGCCGAGCGTCGCGGCCGGTCCCAGCATGATGCCGTCGAGGTTGGCGCCCGCGTCGACGCGCGGGTCGTCGCGCAGCAGCTGGGCGGCCGTGGCGCCGCCCATGGAGTGGCCGAACGCGCCGACGCGCGACAGGTCCAGCGCGCTGGCCAGCCCGGCGGGCAGCGGTCCGCGCCCGGCGCCGGAGCCGCTCGCGCGGTTCAGCCGCGCCAGCTCGTCCAGGACGAACCTCAGGTCCGCCACCCTGGCCTCCAGGAGGACCTTGAAGAGCTTCGTCTGGTCCTCCTCCGTCTTCACCGGCGGCAGCTCGGAGTGCTCGACCCGGCCGCCCGGGAACTCCACCTGGTCCGGCTCGTGGGTGTGGTCGACGGTGACGACGGCGTAGCCGCGGGCGGCCAGCTCCTCGGCCAGGACGGTGCTGAGCGTGCGCGGGGCCTCGTAGCCCGGCGAGAACAGCACGACCGGCAGCCGGCCCGCGCTCCGGTCGGCGGGGGCCCCGGCGCGGGCGTGCGTCCTGGTCGCGGCCCAGTCCACCTGGCCCGGCTTGACGCCGAGGTCGGAGGCGGTGTCCCGGTCGAAGCCGGCCGCGGCGAGCGGCGGCATCTGCGGCGCCAGGGGGAGGCCGTCCGCGCGCCGGGCGGGGTACCAGACGCTCACCATGAGCTCCCGGTACGGCCGCGAGGTCACCAGCGGGTCGGGCCGGGAACGGTCCACCAGGCGCAGGGCGACGGTGCCGATCGGGCGCCGCACGGTGGGCGCGGGCAGCGAGAACCTGATGGCGTCGGCCGCCGTCGTCCCACCTGCCGTCCGGGCCGCCGACGCCGACGCCGACGCCGGGGCCGCCGACGCCGGGGCGGCCGGCGCGGCCAGGAGGGCGGCGGCGAGCCCCAGCCCGACGGCGACGCGAGCTCCGCGGACGCGCGTGAACGCTGACATGAAGGTCTCCTCGTAGGGGGTCGATGTCCTACGAGGAGCCTTCCAGCGATCTTCACCGTACGGCTCGTGCGCCGGGACGAACCGTGGCTGCCCCTGCGGGTGGACCGCGAACGATCATCAACCCCAGGGTTGAGCCGGTCAGGCCCGGGTGGCGCCGTAGGCCGCGTCGTCCGAGATGTCGATCTTCGACCGGTCGGGCAGCGCCAGCGTGGCCGCGAGCCCGATCACCGCACCGATGATCATGAAGATGGAGATCGCCTGCCAGCCGTGGTCGTGCAGCAGCCACGTCGCGATCAGCGGGGCCGGGCCGCCCGCGACGATCGAGGCGAGCTGGTAGCCGAGCCCCGCGCCGCCGTAGCGCAGGCCGGTCGGGAAGCTCTCGGCGATGAGCGACGCCTGCGGGCCGTACTCCATCGAGTGCTGGAGCTGCACCACGACGATCGTGACGAGGATGATCGCCGCGACGCCGGTGTTCAGCAGCGCGTAGTACGGGAAGGCGATGATCGCGAGCACGATCGCCCCCAGCGCGTAGAGGCGGCGGCGCCCGACGCGGTCGCTGAGATGGCCGAAGTAGGGGATCGCGACCAGCTCGATGGCCGCCGCGCAGGTGACCGCGGCGAAGGCGAACGTCTTCGACATCCCGATGTGCGGCGCGGTGATGTAGGTGATGACGAACGTCGTGAACAGGTAGAACGGCATCTGCTCGGGGATCCGCAGCAGCGCGCTGAGCACGACCTCCTTCGGGTGCCGCTTCAGCACCTCGACCACGGGCAGCTTGGCCACCTGGCGGTTCTGCAGCACCTGCGCGAACAGCGGCGTCTCCATCACCCGCAGCCGCACCCACAGCCCGACGGCCACGAGCACGAGGCTCAGCAGGAACGGCACGCGCCAGCCCCAGTCCTTGAACGCGGGGCCCGACGCGGCCGCCAGCAGCGACATGGCGCCCGTGCCGAGGATGAGGCCGATCGGCACGCCGATCTGCGGCCAGCTCGCCATCAGGCCGCGCCTGCGCTGGTCGCCCCACTCCATGGACAGCAGCACCGACCCGCTCCACTCGCCGCCCACCGCGATGCCCTGCAGGACGCGCAGGACGACGAGCAGGACGGGCGCGGCCACGCCGATGCTGGCGGTGCCCGGCAGCAGGCCGATCAGCGCGCTGGAGACCCCCATCATGACCAGCGTCACGATCAGCGTCGCCTTGCGCCCGATGCGGTCGCCCCAGTGCCCGAAGATGGCGGCGCCGACCGGGCGGGCCAGGAACCCCACCGCGTACGTGGCGAACGCCGACAGCGTGCCCGCGTAGGGCGTGGACTTGGGGAAGAACACCTCGGCGAAGACCGTCGCCGCCGCGGTGCCGTACAGGAAGAAGTCGTACCATTCGATCGCGGTGCCGACGACGCTGGCCGTGGCCGCCTTCCGGATCTGCGATCGACGTTCCTCGGCTGACAGTCTGCTCTCGGCCATCACCGCGCCTCCTCAGGCCGGTCCTCAACGTCCCGTACCCAGGAATGGCGTGGTCAATATACCTTTTGTCGGATCATTGCGACCTGACCGTTTAGCGCGGGACATCGGTGCGCCGGCCCGTCCTCACGCGGCCCGGCGGGACCGGGCCGCGTGAGGGCCGGGGTCCTCACTTCTGGGCCTGCAGCAGTTGGTCCAGGTGCTTGCGGATGACCGGCGCCGCCGCCTGGGCGAGCTCCTTGACCGCCGGCGACGAGCCGTCACGGAGCTCCTGCTCGCCGAGCTGGAGCGCCTGGCGGTGGCCCGCGATCATCGCGGCGAGCCAGGCCCGGTCGAAGGCGTGGCCGTGCAGCCGCGAGATCCGCCTGTGCGCCGCCCGGTCCTTCTTGGCGGGCCGGTCGGGCAGCGAGACGTCCAGGCGGTCGGCCGCGTCCTTCACCGCCTTGTCCAGCCGGGTGTGGTCGGTGACGAGCTCGGCCGCGATCGAGCGGACGGCGTCGTCCGCGCCCTTGACCCGGGCTACCTCACCGGCGATGATCTCGGCGAGGTTGCCCTGGTGGGCCAGCCGAAGGAACTTCCTGTCCTGCTTGGAGACCTCGGCCTGCCCCGACACGGGCGGCCCGCCCAGGGCCGACACAGGCGGTCCGCCGAGCAGGGCCATCGCGGCGACCGTGGCGGCGCCGGCGAACGCGACACGCAGAGACATGACTACCCCCGTACATGAGCGGGACGGCTGACCCGTCCCCCGGGAGCGCTTCCCGGCCGAATACGACATATCCGGATGAAGGCACAGAAAGTAGCTTTGTGCGACTATTCAATTACTTATTGTGACCATTGGGTTGGCGTCGCGGGCACGTTTGAAGCCCCCCGAGCAGGCCATGCTCAGTCTGGAGGCGGAGCGGGGCCGCCGAGGGGGAGTGCGCCATGACCGTGACGGCACTGACACAGTGGACACTCGCGAGCCTGCCACGGGAGGTCGCGGTCCCGGGCTACGACCGCTCGGTGCTCACCGCCGGCATCGTCCACTTCGGCGTGGGCGGCTTCCACCGCGCGCACCAGGCGATGTACCTCGACCGGCTGATGAACGCCGGCCGGGCGCACGACTGGGCGATCTGCGGCGTCGGCGTCCTGCCCGGTGACGCGCGGATGCGCGACGCGCTCACCGCCCAGGACGGCCTCTACACGCTCGTGCTCAAGCACCCGGACGGCACCCGCGAGGCCCGCGTCATCGGCTCGATCATCGACTACCTCTTCGCGCCCGACGACCCGGAGGCGGTGATCGAGAAGATGGCCGGCCCGGCCGTGCGCGTCGTCTCGCTCACCGTCACCGAGGGCGGCTACAACTTCCATCCCGTCACCGGCGAGTTCGACCGGGACAACCCCGCGATCCGCGCCGACGCGGCGCCCGGTGCGGTCCCGGCCACCGTGTTCGGGCTCGTCACCGAGGCGCTGCGCCGCCGGCGCGAGCGCGGGGTCCCGCCGTTCACGATCATGTCCTGCGACAACATCCAGGGCAACGGCGACGTGGCCCGCCGCACGTTCACGGCCTTCGCCCGGCTGCGCGACCCCGCCCTCGCGGACTGGATGGAGGACGAGGTCGCCTTCCCCAACTCCATGGTCGACCGCATCACCCCGGTCACCACGGACGAGGACCGCGAGGCCGTGGCGCGGCTGTTCGGCGTGCGCGACGCCTGGCCGGTGGTCTGCGAGCCGTTCACGCAGTGGGCGCTGGAGGACCGCTTCCCCGCCGGGCGGCCGCCGCTGGAGGAGGCCGGCGTGCAGGTCGTCGCCGACGTCGAGCCGTACGAGCTGATGAAGCTGCGCCTGCTCAACGCCGGGCACCAGGCGCTGTGCTACTTCGGCCATCTCATGGGCCACCGGTACGTCCACGAGGCCGCGCGCGAGCCGGCCATCGCGACGTTCCTCCTCGGCTACATGGACGCCGAGGCCACGCCCACGCTGCGCCCGGTGCCCGGCGTCGACCTGGACGCCTACAAGCGCACCCTCATCGAACGCTTCGCCAACCCCGAGGTGCGCGACACGATCGCCCGGCTGTGCGCCGAGTCGTCGGACCGGATCCCGAAGTGGCTGCTGCCCGTCGTGCGCGAACGGCTCGCCGCGGGCGGCGAGGTCGGCCGGGCGGCGGCCGTGGTCGCGAGCTGGGCCCGCTACGCCGAGGGCGTGGACGAGCGGGGCGAGCCGATCACGGTCGTGGACCGGCTGGCCGACCGGCTGACGGCCATCGCCCGGACCCAGCGCGAACGGCCCACGGCCTTCATCGAGAACCGCGAGCTGTTCGGCGACCTGGCCGACGACAAGCGGTTCGCGGAGCCGTACCTGCGGGCGCTGGCGTCGCTGCACACGCGCGGGGCCCGCGCCACGGTGGAGGAGCTCGCCGAGCGGGGCGAGGTGTCGTAACGCGAACCTGAGGAGCCCGTACCTCTCAGGAGCCCGTACTTCTCAGGAGCCCGTGTCTCAGGCGGGCGGCGGGTCCAGGCGGGCCGCGTAACGGGCGTACTGATGCCGGATGACCGGCCGGTGGTCGGGCGGCGGCTCGGCCGCGACGGACAGCGGCCAGCGCGGGCGCGCCTGCGTCAGCGTCCAGGCCGCCTGGGCGGCGGCCCCGTCCGCGACGTACTCGCCCGGCCTCGGCACCACCACCGGCGGCTCGAACGTCTGGGCGGCGATCCGCTGCACGGCGGCGTTCTGCGCCGCCCCGCCGATGAGCAGCACCCGGTCGGCCTCCACCCCCTGCCCGCGGATGGCGTCGAGGCCGTCGGCCAGGCCGCACAGCATGCCCTCGAAGGCCGCGCGGGCCAGGGCGGGCCGGGTCGCCGACGCCAGCGTCAGGCCGAACAACGTGGCCGTGGCGTCGGGCAGGTTCGGCGTGCGCTCCCCCTCGAAGTACGGCTGGAGCACCACGCCGCCGGCGCCGGGAGGGGCGTCGAGGGCGAGCAGGCCCAGCTCCTCGTGGGTGACGTCGAGCAGGCCCGCCACCGCGTCGAGGACGCGGGCCGCGTTCAGGGTCGCGATCAGCGGCAGGAACTGGCCGGTGGCGTCGGCGAACCCGGCGACGGTGCCCGTCTCGTCCCGCGTCGGACGGCCGGTGACCGCGAAGACGGTGCCGCTCGTGCCGATCGACACGACGACGTCGCCGCTGGCCGCGTCGAGGCCGAGCGCCGCCGCGGCGTTGTCGCCGGCGCCCGGGCCGACGGCGATCGTCGTCCCGGCGACCGTGCCCGCCCGCTCGGCGGGCCCGAGCACCCGCGGCAGCACCGCCTGGTGTCCCAGCGCCAGCTCCAGCAGCTCCTCGTCGTACGCGCCGGTGAACGGGCTCCAGTACGCCGTGCCGCTCGCGTCCGACCGGTCGGTGACCAGCTCACCCAGCTCCGGCCCGAGCGGGCTCGCCCCGGCCGGGCCGTAGCCGCGCAGCCGCCAGGTCAGCCAGTCGTGCGGCAGCGCCACTGCGGCCACCTCGGCGGCGTTGCCCGGCTCGTGGTCGCGCAGCCAGCGCAGCTTGGCCGCGGTGAACGAGGCGACGGGCACCGTGCCGGTCCGCTTGGCGTAGACCCCGGCCCCCACCTCGCGCACGAGGTCACTCGCGGCGCCCGCCGAGCGGGTGTCGTTCCACATCAGTGCCGGACGGACCACGTGACCGGCGGAGTCGAGCGCGATGAGGCCGTGCTGCTGGCCCGCGACCGAGATCGCGGCGACCCCGTCGAGGCTGCCCGCGCGGGCGATCGCCGCCCGCATGGCCTCCCACCAGCGCACGGGATCGACCTCCGTGCCCGGCGGGTGCCCGGCCCGGCCCGAGCGGACCGGCGCGCCGGAGCCGGCGTCCCGGATCACGACCTTGCAGTTCTGGGTCGACGAGTCGACGCCCGCGACGAGTGTCATGGCAGCCCCACTCGCTGAGCCTACGAGGCGGTGACCAGCCAAAACCCACCCGAAAAGCAAAAATCTCATATTAAATGCGAGATAATCTCACATATGCGTTTACATCGGCATTTATGCAAGATAAACCGGCCTCATTGCCCTTGCCTGCCACACCATGGGAGGGGACAGTGGACCGGAACCCGCTCGGACCCAGCAGGCGCGACGTCCTGCGCGGCGCCCTCGCCGCGGGAGCCGCGCTCACCCTCGCCGGCTGCGGCTCGCAGGCCGACGCCCCCCACTCGGTCACCGTGGACCAGTGGCGCCAGTTCAAGGGCGCCACTCTCAACTTCATCTCGGAGAACACCGCCCCGACCGCGGCCATCGCGGCCAACACGCGCCCGTTCACCGACCTGACCGGCATCAGCATCAACATCGTCACCCTGGAGCTGACCGCGCTCGTCCAGCGGGTCGCCCTGGACCTGGCCTCCGGCCACGCCCAGTACCAGGTGATCTACGCCGACCCGTACCAGGTGCTGGCCCCCTACCAGCGGGGACTGGTGGACCTGCGCACCATGCAGGCCGACCCGAACCTGCCCCACCTGCCCGGCGGCGTCGCGGACTTCATCCCCGCCCAGATGGACGCCGCCGGCCGCTTCGTCGACCCGAACGCGTACTACACCCTGCCCTACGACGCCCCGACAATGATCTGGCAGTACCGGCGCGACCTGTTCGACAAGTACCACGACCGCATGGCCAACGACCTCGGCTTCGACCCCACCCCGAGCGGCGAGCGGACCTGGGACGAGTACTACAGGATCGCGAACTGGTTCAACAAGAACGCCGGCTCCGACGTCAAGTACGGCACCGGCCACCAGGCCCGCCAGCACGACTCGCTGATGAACGACTTCAGCAACGTGCTGTGGTCCTACGGCGGCGCCTACTTCGACAACGGCAAGGAGGTCGGCCGGATCGGCTCGCGCGACCCCGGCCCCTGCCGGCTCGACTCCGACGCCGCGATCGCCGGCGCCGAGTTCTACCAGAAGCTGCTGGCCATCGCCGACCCCGCCTCCACCACCTGGGACTGGGACGGCGTCGGCGCCGCGTTCCGCGCCGGCCGGCTGGCGATGTGCCCGAACTGGCACGAGTTCGCCGCCAGCAACGAGCAGGTGATGCCCGGCAGGACCGGGTACTCGCCGCTGCCCAAGGGGCCGGTCGCCACGGCCAACATGTACGGCGGCACCGGCGTCGCCATCAGCGACAACACGCGGCCCCACGAGCGCGGCGCCGCCTGGCTGTTCCTGGTCTGGGCCACCTCGCCCCAGACGCAGCTCGCCAACCTCAAGAGCAAGGCCGGCGGCGGCACCCCCACCCGCACCTCCGTGTACGAGCTGCCGGAGGTGCGCGCCGCGGAGAAGCGGCCCTCGCCGATGCCCAACATGCTCACGGCCGCCGCGGTCCGCCAGGCGTGGGAGCCCGACAAGATCGGCCTGCGGCCCAAGATCCCGATGTGGAACGAGTGCAACACCGCGATCTTCACCCAGCTCTCGCGCATGCTCACCGGCGGGGCCACCCCGCGGGACGCGATGCGCACGATCAAGGCGCGGGTGGACCAGATCGTGGCCCGAGGATGGGTGGCCTAGATGACGCACGCAGCCGACCACTCGCCGGTGCTCGAACGAGCCCGGCCCGAGACCGCCAAGCCCAGGGAGCCGCGCATCGGCTTCGAGGGCGCCATGATGACCCCCGGCCTGATCCTGCTGGCCGCGCTGTCGATCGTGCCGTTCCTCGCCCTGATCGCCATGAGCTTCTCCCACGTCCGGCTGCTCGGCGGGGTGAGCCTCGACCTGGTGGGCCTGCGCAACTGGGCCCGCTTCTTCACCGACGCCGACATGTGGATGTCGTGGCTGCGGACGATCGTCTACTTCGTCCTCACCGTGGGCCTGGAGATGGTCCTCGGCGTGGCCGTCGCGCTGTGCCTGTACCGGGTGCTGCGCGGCCGGAACGTGCTGCTCGGCCTGCTGCTGCTGCCCATGTTCGTGGCGCCGTCGATCGTCGGCCTGCTGGGCCGCTACCTGACCGACTCGACCTTCGGCCTCTACGCGTGGGTGCTGCGCTCGCTCGGCTACAGCGGCGACATCCTGGGCAGCCCGATCAGCGCGTTCGCCGCGGTGGTGTTCATGGACGTGTGGGAGTGGACCCCGCTGATCGCCCTGATCACCCTCGCCGGCCTGGCCAGCGTGCCGCAGTCGGTGCGCGAGGCCGCCGCCGTGGACGGCGCCCCGGGCTGGATGACGCTGCGCTACATCGTGTTCCCGGCGATCTCCAACGTGCTGCTCGTCGCGCTGCTCATCCGCTCCATGGACGCGATCCGGTACTTCGACATCATCTGGGTCACCACCAACGGCGGCCCCGCCGACGCCACCAAGATCGTCCCGGTGCGGCTGTACGAGACCGCGTTCCGCTTCTTCGACCTCGGCTACGCCGCCGCCATCGGACTGGCGATGCTGGCCTTCTCGATCTTCATCGCCCGTACCTTCGTCCGGCTGCTGGACGTGAGGGGGTTGACCCGATGAGCACCACCGAAGCGCCGCCGCGCCACCCGCCGGTGACCGCCGCCCCGCGCGGCACGCCGCAGTCGCCGCTGGAGGAGACCGGGCGCGGCACCCGCTGGGTCGTGTGGCTGGTCCTCGCCCTGTTCATGCTGTGGACGCTGGTCCCGCTGGTGTGGATGCTGATGTCGTCGTTCAAGAACCGCACCGACGTCACCGCGGCCACGCCCCAGGTGGCGTTCCAGCCGACCCTGGACAACTACCGGGGCCTGTTCTCCGGGCCGAACAACCTCACGCCCTACATCTGGCACAGCGTGCTGGCCGCCGGGATCTCCGCGGTGCTGGCCGTCTGCCTGGGCTCGCTCGCCGGGTACGGGCTGGCCCGGACCGCGATGCGCGGCAAGAGGCACCTGGCCTTCTGGATCATCTCGACCCGTATGGCGCCCATCGCGGCGGTCGTGGTGCCGCTGTTCATCATCTTCCGCGGGCTCAACCTCATCGACACGATCCCGGGGCTGGTGCTGGCGTACCTGACGTTCAACCTGCCGTTCGCCATCTGGCTGATGAGCGCGTTCTTCGCCGAGGTGCCGCCGTCGCTGGAGGAGTCGGCGCTGGTCGCCGGCTGCACCCGCTGGCAGGCGTTCTGGACGGTCATCCTGCCGCTGACCAAGGCCGGCCTGGTCACCACGTTCATCCTGTGCCTCGTCTTCGCCTGGAACGACTACGCCTTCGCCGTCGTCTTCTCCGGGCCCAACTCCCAGACGCTGCCCATCGCCGCCTCGCAGCTCGTCACCCAGACGGGCGTCGACTGGGGCCAGCTCACCGCGATCGGCACGATCGTGGTCGTGCCGATGATGCTCGCCGGGCTCGCCGTGCGCCGCTGGCTGGTCACCGGCCTGACCCTCGGCGCCGTCACCGGAGAGTAGGAGCGGGCCATGCGCGCGGCCGTGCTGCACGGAGTGGGCAAGATCCTCCTGGAGGAGCGGCCCCGTCCCGAACCGGGGCACCGCGAGGTGCTCGTCCAGGTCACGTCGGTCGGCACGTGCGGCTCCGACGTGCACTACTACGAGCACGGGCGGATCGGCGACTTCGTCGTGCGCTCGCCGCTGGTGCTCGGCCACGAGCCGGCCGGGATCGTCGTGCAGGCGGGGCCGGGCGCGGACCGCCACCGCACGGGGCAGCGCGTCTCGCTGGAGCCGGGCGTGCCCGACTTCACCTGCGCCCAGTGCCGGGCCGGCCGCTACAACCTCTGCCCGCGCATGCGCTTCTTCGGCACCCCGCCGATCGACGGCGCCTTCACCGAGTACGTCGCCGTCCACGAGGAGTTCGCCCACCCCGTGCCGGACACCGTCTCCGACGACGCCGCCGCGCTGATGGAGCCGCTGTCGGTGGGCGTGTGGGCCTGCCGCAAGGCGCGGGTCGGCCCGGGCACCCGCGTCCTCGTCACCGGGGCCGGCCCGATCGGGCTGCTGTGCCTGCAGGCGGCGCGCGCCTTCGGCGCCACGCAGGTCCTGGTCACCGACGTCAACCCGGCCCGGCTCGCCCGCGCCCGCGAGCTGGGCGCCACCGCGATCCTGGACGCGCGCGCGGAGAGCCTCGCCGACGCCGCCTTCGAGCCCGACGCGCTGCTCGAATGCTCCGGCCACCCGGCCGCGACCGCCGACGCCGTCCGCGCGGTGGCGCGGGCGGGGCGCGTCGTCCTCGTCGGCATGGGCGGCGACGAGATCCCGCTGCCGCTCACGGCCCTGCAGACGCGCGAGCTGGAGGTGACGGGCACCTTCCGCTACGCCAACACCTGGCCGGCCGCCATCGCCCTGGCCGCCGCCGGACGCGTCGAGCTGGACGCCCTGGTCACCGGCCACTTCGGGCTGGACCAGGTCGAGGACGCGCTCACGGCCGGCACGCGCGACCCCGAGCTGGTCAAGGCAGTGGTCCGGCCGCAGGAGTGAGCGCGTGGCCAGGGCCAGGACCACGACCGCCGGTCTGGAGGAGCGCAGGCGGGCGGTGCTGGCCCGCGTGGCGGAGAAGGGGGAGATGGGCATCGCCGAGCTGGCGGAGGAGTTCGGGGTCAGCGTCATGACCATGCACCGCGACCTGGACGCCCTGGCGAGCGGCGCGCTGCTGCGCAAGTCCCGCGGCCGCGCGGCGGCGGTCGCCGCCGTGACCATGGAGGTCGCCCCCGAACTGCGCAGGCGCACGCGGCTGGCGGAGAAGGAGGCGATCGCCGAGGCCGCCCTGCGCGAGCTGCCGCGCCGGGGCGTGCTCCTCATGGACGACTCGACGACGCTGTTCCCGCTGGCCCGGCGGCTCGACGAGCGCGGCGGCTACACCGTGGTGACCAACTCCGTGGGCGTCGCCCGGCTCGTCGCCGCCACCGAGCACAGCCAGGCGATCCTGCTCGGCGGCGACTACCACGGCGTCTTCGACTCGACGACCGGGCCCGAGGTGACCCGCGCCCTGCAGCGCATCCGCGCTGACGTCGCCCTCATGTCGGCGGTCGCGGTCACCGCGGGCCGCCTCTACCACCCGATCCAGGGCTACGCCGCGGTCAAGGAGGCGATGCTCGACGCCGCCCAGGCGCACCTGCTGCTCGTCGACTCCTCCAAGTTCGGGCGGCACGCGCCGTTCAGCCACCGCGACGTGAGCGCGTACGACGTGGTGATCACCGACAGCGGCGTGCCGCGCGACGAGGAGCGGACGCTGCGCAAGCTGGCCGGGCGCCTGCTGCTCGTCGAGGTCGGGCACGGCCGGACGCCGTCCCTGAGCCCGGCGGGCTCCCACGGGGCCTCCTACCGAGGCCCGTACTGATCGTTTGAGGAGAAGAGCGATGGCCAAAGTTCTCTACGACGAGGCGACCCGCGTCTACCCGGGGTCCGAGCGGCCCGCGGTGGACGCCCTCGACCTCGACATCAAGGACGGCGAGTTCCTGGTCCTCGTCGGCCCGTCCGGCTGCGGCAAGTCCACTTCCCTGCGCATGCTCGCCGGGCTCGAACGCGTCGACGGCGGCAGCATCAGCATCGGCGAGCGGGACGTCACGCACCTCGCGCCGCGCGACCGGGACATCGCGATGGTGTTCCAGAACTACGCGCTCTACCCGCACATGACGGTGGCCGACAACATGGGCTTCGCCCTGAGGGTGATGAAGGCGCCCAAGGAGGAGCGCGACCGGCGGGTGCGCGAGGCCGCCCGCCTGCTCGACCTGGAGGAGTTCCTGGACCGCAAGCCCAAGGCGCTGTCCGGCGGCCAGCGGCAGCGCGTGGCGATGGGCCGCGCCATCGTGCGCGAGCCGAAGGTGTTCCTCATGGACGAGCCGCTGTCGAACCTGGACGCCAAACTGCGGGTGCAGACCCGCACGCAGATCGCCGCCCTGCAGCGCCGGCTCGGGGTGACGACGGTGTACGTCACCCACGACCAGGTCGAGGCCATGACGATGGGCGACCGGGTGGCCGTGCTCAAGGACGGCATCCTGCAGCAGGTGGACACGCCGCTGCGGCTCTACCAGCACCCGGCCAACGTCTTCGTCGCCGGCTTCATCGGCTCACCGGCGATGAACCTGGCCGAGTACCGCGTGGAGGGCGAGGAGGCCGTGCTCGGCGACCAGCGGGTCCGGCTCGGCCGCGAGACGCTCCAGGCGCTGCGCAAGGAGGGCGGCGACCGCGTCATCCTCGGCTTCCGGCCCGAGTCGGTCGAGGTGGTCGGCGACGGCGAGGCCGATCCCTCCGCGTTCCCGATCACCGTCACGGTCGTCGAGGAGCTGGGCTCGGACGCCTTCCTGTACGGCCAGTACGCCCACGCCGCCGACCCGGCGCTGGCCGCGCAGACCGTCATCGCGCGCGTCGACCCGAACGCCCCGCCCGGCAAGGGGGACCGGGTCAACCTGCGGATCCTGCCGGGGAAGGAGCGGCTGTTCTCGGCCGTCACGGGCCGCTGCCTGCCGACGTGAGGGCGGTTGACTATCCGGACTGCGGTCCGGTAGCTTCCCGCTGTATCCGGACTGCGGTCCGATTATCGGCAGGAAGGCATGTCATGATCAAGAAGCTCGTGCCGGTCGCCCTGGCCGCCTCGCTGGCCCTCGTGGCGGTGGCGGCGCCCGGCTCGTCCGCCCGGTCCCGGCCCGCGCAGGCGTCCGGCACGGCGTCCGGCGAGGTCGTCTACCACCGCCACGGCAAGGGCGGCTCGCCCTGCGAGGGCCTGGAGGGGTGCACGTTCGTCCAGCTCCAAGGCGACCCGGAGAAGGGCGCCTCGGAGGCGATGTTCACGCTCAAGGCCGGCACGCCGTTCTCCCCGCACTGGCACACCAGCCCCGAACGCGTCGTCGGCGTCTCCGGGGTCATGCTGTGGCACGTGCAGGGGCACAAGACCTACCGCGTCGGCGCGGGCGACTACCTGTCCTATCCGTCGAAGGCCGTCCACTGGGGCAGGTGCGCCCCGGGCGCCGACTGCGTGTACTACGTCCACGACGCGCTGCCCTACGACTTCCACCCCGCCGCACGCTGACGCGGCTCCCGGCCGAGATCGCTCCCGGGCGCGGGGCGGGCGCGCGTGCCGGGCCGGTCGCCCGCTCACCCCGCGGTGTGAAGGGCTTCACCCGCACGGGGGAAGCCCTTCGCCGCGGCTCGGCGGGAGCCTGGTGGCGTCACGGGTGTTCGACGTCGGGAGGGCGTGTGGCTGCTTCGATCCGGGTCCGGGCGGCGGTCTGCCTGCTGCTGTGCGGGCTGGCGCCGTGGGCGGGGGTGAAGACGGTGTGGACTCTCGGCGGCGACGCCCTCGGCGTGGCCGGGGAGGACTGGCTGCGCGGGGTCGAGACGGAGGGGGATGCCGTCTACCGGGCGTTGGCCGCCGCCGGCGTCGATGTGACGGTGCTGGCGGCGCTGCTCGGGGTGTTCCTCGCTCTCGGGCTGGTGCACCGGTGGGGGATGGTCTTCCCGCGGTGGACCCTGTTTCTCGCCGGGCGGCGGGTGCCCGCCTTGCTGCCGCTGGTCCCGGCCTGGGGGGTGGGGCTGTGCCTGGCGGTGTACGGCGTGGTGCTGCTGGCCATGGCGCCGCTCAGCCTGGTCGGGGTGATCGCGCGGTTCACGCCGATGGAGCCCTTCACCAGCAGCGCGGGCGTGACCTGGATGGTCCTGTTCGGCGGGCTGGCCTTCGGCGGGCTCGGGGGCGCTCTGGTCGTGGGCGCGTGGTCCTACGGACGGCGCGTGTCCGCGGCCAAGCGGGCCGCCGCACCGCTCCCGGCGTGACCGCCGCACCGCTCCCGGCATGACCGCCGCACCGCTCCTGGCATGACCGCGGCACCGCTCCCGGCGTGACCGCCGCGCCGCGGCCGGCGTGATCGCGGCGCCGTCAGTGGGTGGTCTTGCCGCGGGCGCGGAAGGCCGCCGCCTTGGCGCGGTTGCCGCAGCCGCGCATGTCGCACCAGCGGCGCGTACGCCGGTGGGAGGTGTCCACGTACAGGCGCGTGCAGGGGGCGGCCTCGCACTCGCGGATCAGCCCCGCCTGCGGCCCGCCCACCAGTTCGGCGGCGGCGCGGGCGGCGGTGGAGAGCGCGGCCCGCAGGTCGCCGCGGCGCTCCAGGCCGTGCTCGCCGAGCAGCACGCCCACGGGCGCCGTCGCGGCGGCCCGGTTGAGCGTCTCCCGGTCGGCCGGGTCGAACGGTGCTCCCGTGCGGGCCGCGGTGGCCAGCCGGTAGATCGCCTCCCGCAGGGCCAGGGCCCCGGCGAGGTCGTCCGCGCTCACCTCCGGCGAGGCGTCGAGAAGGCCGGCGGCAAGCGTCCAGCGGGCCAGGTCGCCGGGCGTGGCCAGCATGTCGATGCGCGCGCCGCGCCGGTGGCCCACGGTGCCGGCCAGGTCGAGCCCCACGTTGCCGCTGACGAAGGTGAAGTCCACCACCCCATGATAACCGGATTGACAGGTTAGTTGTGCCGCTGCCAAGGTTGAGTAACCGCCGATGTGGGTTACTTCTTGGAGGTTGGGGATGGTGGAGGGCGCGCGCCGGTACGGGCCGCGACACCGATGGGTGGTGCTGGCCATCGGAGTGGGGGCGCAGGGCAGCTTCTCGGCGATGTTCTCCGGGATCCCGGTCACCGGGATCGCGATGCGCGCCGGCTACCACCTGTCCACGGGGGCGCTCGGCGCGATCCTGGCCTGTCTGGGTCTGGGCATCGCGGTGTCGGACATCGCCTGGGGGCTGCTCGCCGACCGGTTCGGCGACCGGCGCGTGCTGCTGACCGGGCTGACGGCCACAGGTGCGCTCATGGCCGTCATGGCCGCCGCCGTCACGCCCGGCGACGGGGCGGGCGCGGTGGCGCTCGGCGCGGGACTGCTGCTGGCCGGGGCGCTGGGCGGCAGCGTCAACGGCGCGTCGGGGCGGGCGATCATGACGTGGTTCGCCGCGGGGGAGCGCGGGCTGGCGATGAGCGTGCGGCAGACGGCGATCCCCGTGGGCGGGGCTGTGGGCGTCGCGCTGCTGCCCTGGCTGGCCGGCGCGTACGGCTTCCGCGCCGTCTACGCCGCGCCCGCCGCGCTGTGCCTGCTGGCGGCGGCGGCCACCTGGCGCTGGCTGCACGAGCCGCCCACCTCGCGCGGCCCGGCCGAGGGCGGCGTGCAGGAAGATGGCCGCTCGCCGCTGTCGCGCTTCGACGTCTGGCGGCTGGCCCTGGCCGGGGCCCTGCTCACCGTGCCGCAGTTCGCCGTGCTCTCCTTCACCGCGATCTTCCTGCACGACGTCAAGGGCGAGGGCGCGGCGCTGGCCAGCGCCACCGTCCTGATCGCGCAGCTCGGCGGCGGCGCGGCCCGCGTGTGGACCGGGCGGCGCACCGACCGGGGCGGCGACCGCCGTACGTACATCCGCGGCATCGGCGTCCTCAGCGGCATCGCCATGGCCGGCGCGGCCGTGCTCACCGGCGCGCCCACCCCCGTCGTCGTCGCCGCGCTCGCCCTGGCGGGACTGCTGGCCCAGTCCTGGCACGGCGTGGCCTACACCGAGATCGCCGCCATGGCGGGCGCGTCCAGGGCGGGGACGGCCCTGGGGCTGCTCGGCACGACGGTGTTCGGCACGGGATTCCTCACGCCGCTGCTCATCCCCCTCGTCGTCACCGCCTGGAACTGGGAGACCATGTACGCCCTGGCCGCCGCCGCGCCCCTGCTCGCCGTGCCGCTGGTCCCTGGCAGGGGGATGCCGCCCGGCGGACGGAGGAAGGGCTGGGGCGACGGCGGTGCCACGGGCGCCGAGGCCGGGATCGGCGCGGGCGCGGAGGCCAGGAAGGATGCGGGCGCGGAGGCCGGGATCGGCGCGGGTGCCGAGGCCGGGATCAGCGCCGGCCCGGCGCCGGCTCTGCGCCGAAGCGGCGCCGGTACGCCAGCGGCGTGAGCCCGGTCTCCCGGCGCATCAGCGCGCGCAGGTTGGCGGCGGTGCCCAGGCCGCTGCGCCGCGCGACCGTCTCGAAGCGCGCCTCGCCCAGCTCGATGAGCCGGCAGGCCAGCGCGAGCCGTTCCCCGGTGAGCCAGGCCAGCGGCGTGGTCCCGAGCTGCGCGCGGAAGCGGCGGTGCAGGGTCGCGGGGCTGACCGCGGCGCGGGCGGCGAGGCCGGCCACGGTGAGCGGCTCGTCCAGCCGCTCCTGGGCCCAGGCGAGCAGCGGCGCCAGCGACTCGTCCGGGATGTCGGGCACGGGCCGCTCGACGAACTGCCGCTGACCGCCGTCCCGGTGCGCGGCGAAGACGAGCCGCCGGCTCACGGAGTTGGCGACCTCCGCGCCGTGGTCACGGCGTACCACGTACAGCCCGAGATCGAGCGCGGCCGCGCTGCCCGCGGCGGTGAGGATGTCGCCGTCGTCCACGAACAGCACGTCCGTCTCCAGCCGGACCGACGGGAAGCGGGCCCGGAAGGCGTCGGCCCACTGCCAGTGGGCGGTGGCCCGGCGGCCGTCGAGGACCCCGGCCTCGGCCAGGGTGAAGGCGCCGCTGCAGAAGCCGATCAGGCGGGCCCCGCGCGCGTGGGCCTCGCGGACGGCGTCGAGCACGGCCGGGCGGCGCGGCACCTCGACGTCGGGCCGGTTGGGGACGATGAGGGTGTCCGCCGTGGCCGCCGCCTCCAGCCCGGCGACCCCCGTGAGCGTGAAGAACCCGTCGCGCATCAGCGTGCGCGGCTCGGGGGAGCACAGGCGGAAGTCGTACAGGTCACGCCCGATCTCGGGCCGGCGCAGGCCGAAGACCTCGGTCGCGCAGCCGAGCTCGAAGGGGTTGGAGTTCTGGTCCACGATCACGACCACGCGGTGCGGTGCGGCGTGCGAGGTTTCTTGCGCCATATGCGATTCCTAGCACTCACGCCGGGCGCGGGCCAACCGCCAGGATGGGCCCATGACCACCGAACCCATCGCTCTGAGCAGCGCGCTCGCCTCGTTCGACGCCCTGTGGAGCCCCCGCGTCGTCACCCGCGTCGACGACTACGACGTCCGGGTCGCCAAGGTCGAGGGCGAGCACGTCTGGCACGTCCACGACGAGACCGACGAGTTCTTCCTCGTGCTCGACGGCGAGCTGTCCATCGCCCTGCGCGAGCCCGGCGGGGAACGCACGGTCCGGCTCGCCCGCGGGGCGGTCTTCACGGTTCCCCGCGGCACGGAGCACAAGCCGTCGGCTCCCGGCGGGGCGGCCATCCTCATGTTCGAGCGCACCGGGACGTCCTCGGTGGGCGACCGCCGCGACGGCGCGATCCCCGGCCACGTGGACGCCACGACGGGACACCCGCTCGGCTCCTGAGGCCCGTCACTCCCCGGGGTCGATGCCCAGCGACCGGACGAGCTGGTTCAGCTCCTCCTGGAAGAGCTTGCCGGGGTCGACGGTCTGGGTGCGCAGGTGCCCGTAGATCTCCAGCGACACCAGGCCGTGCAGGTGGCCCCAGATGCGCAGCGCGAGCGCGACACCGGCCGGCGGCAGGTCGGGGAACGCGGGGCGGACCTTGCCGAGCAGCCCGTCGTCGAAGTCCGACCACTGGAAGCCGCTGCGCGCGTGCAGCTGCTCGGCGTGCGGCCAGGCGGCGTCGGCGAGGGCGGCGATCCCCGTGCAGATCCGGTACGCGGCGTCCGGGGCGGCGCCGCCCTCGGGCGCCTCGTAGCCGGGCACCGGATCGCCGTAGATGAGGCGGAACCCCTCGGGATTGGCCAGGGCCCACCCCCGGAACGCCCGCGCCCACGCCTGGATCCGGCCGGCCGGACGCCCGGCGGGGGCTTGGGCCCACGCGGCCTCCACGGTGTCGGCCAGCGCGGTGTACACCTCGTTGATCAGCGTGGTGACCAGGTCGTCGCGGGTGGCGAAGTAGCCGTAGATCGCGTTGGCGGTCATGCCCATCTCGCGGGCGATGGCCCGCAAGGTGATCGCGTCGGGCCCGCCGGAGGCCATCAGCTGGAGCGCGACCCGCTTGATCTCCGCCGTCGTCTCGGCCCGCAGCCGTTCGCGGCGTCCTCCCGTGCTCACCACGCCCATCACTCTACAGCGTCACCGTACTTCATTGCCGTACAAAAACTTCACGGCGTATAGTCTCCTCACGCCACGCAGACAACAAGGGGAGACTTATGCACATCGGCATCATCGGAGCCACGGGCGGCATCGGAAGCCGTGTCGTCACCGAAGCCCTGGAGCGGGGGCATCACGTCACCGCGCTCACCCGCGACGCCACCGGGATCGAGGAGGAGAGGGAGAACATCGTCTGGAGGACCGTCGACGTCCTCGACGCCGGGAGCATCGCCGCGGTCCTGCCCGGACTGGACGTGCTGATCAGCGGGTACCAGCCCGGCAACGCCGCCCGCGACTTCGCCGACACCGTGTCGCGCTCGATCGCCGACCCCACGGTCTACGCCACCGCGGCCCGGGCGCTGCTCAAGGCGCTGGAGAGTCATCCCCGGACCCGCCTGATCGTGATCGGCGGCGCCGGCAGCCTGGAGATCGAGCCCGGCCTCACGCGAGCGGACTCCGACGAGCTCCTGCACGCCAGCCTCGACCAGCTCGGCCTGCCCCGGGAGTACGCCGCCGCCGTGCGCGGGCACCGGGACGCCCTGAACGTCCTGCGCACGTCCAACCGGCTGTGGACCTACTTCAGCCCGGCCGAGGAGATCCTGCCCGGCCGGCGCACCGGCCGGTTCAGGGTCGGCGGCGACCAGCCCGTCCTGGACGCCGAAGGGCGCAGCCGGATCTCCTTCGAGGACGCCGCCGTCGCCCTCGTCGAGGAGGCGGAGCTGCCCCGCTTCGTCCAGCGGCGCTTCACCGCCGGCTACTGAACGGGGCGCGGGCCGCCGTCGGCTACTGAACCGGGCGTGGGCCGCCGTCCGGGAGGACCGCGGGAAGGCGCGGGTCAGGGCCGCCGCAGGGCGAGGCGGGCGACGCGGCCGTTCTCCCCGGACGCCCAGCAGGACAGGTCGGGCGTGCACGAGACGGTGTCGAAGGAGCCCGTGTCGAACGTCCGCCACGTCCTGCCGCCCGTGAGCGTCACGTCGCTGCCGGAGGGGCCGACCGCGATGGCCGCGAACGGCAGGTGCGGCACCCACGTGACGCCCGACCGGTAGGCGGGAGGCGGCGTGGCGGCGCCGCGCCAGGTGGCGCCGCCGTCGTCGCTGAGCGCGCCCGCCGCCGGCGACGGCTGGCCGGTACGGTAGTCGCCGCCCACGGCCAGGCCCTGGCGCCGGTCGCGGAAGGCCAGCGCGAACACCCCGCGTGCCGGGTCGCCCGCCGGGATCGGGGTGTCGGCCACGGTCCAGGTGCGTCCGCGGTCGGCGGAGTGGAAGACGCGGGAGCGCTCGGCGCCGCCGGAGGCCAGCCAGGCGTCCCGGCCGCCCGCCGTGACCAGGCATTGGCCGCTCGCGGCGAAACCGGCCTCGCCGGGCAGCGCCTCGGGCATGCCGGCCGGCGGCAGCACCTGCCAGCTCCGGCCGCCGTCCTCGGTGGCGAGGATCCGGAACCGGCCGTCGACGGGGTCGCTCATGGCCAGCCCGTGCCGCGCGTCGAAGAAGGCCATGCAGTCGTAGAACGCCTTCGGCTCGTCGTTCCTGAACGTCTCGGTCCAGGTGCGTCCGGCGTCGTCGGTCCGGTAGACGCGCGAGTCGCCGCCCTCGCCGATCGACAGCACCACGGCGCGGCGCGCGTCGAACGCCTCCACGTCCCGGAACTGCAGCGTCTCCGTGCCGGGCGGTGAAACCCGCTCCCACGTGCGCCCGCCGTCGGCGGTGCGCAGCACGGCGCCCTCGCTGCCGGAGGCCCAGGCGACGTCCCGGCTGACGGGGGACAGGCCGCGCAGCCGGGCGGTCACCCCCGTCGGCCGCAGCTCCCAGCCGAGCGAGAGCCCCTCGGCGTCGAGGGCGGAGCCGGGCTCGGGGGCGGGGTCGTCGGCGTGGGCGGGCAGGGGGGCGGCGAGCACGCAGGCCGCCGCGAGCGCCGACAGCGCGATACGAAGCATCATGCGGGGCAACGTAGCAGGCGGTTTCGGGGGTGTTGATGAGCTTTGCGAGGCTGCCTCATCGGGCCTCTCGGCCGGATTTGATGTTCTTCATGGTGAAGTGCGAGTTGATGTTCCTCACCCGTGGGATGGTCATGACGTACCGGCTGAGGAAGGCCTCGTAGGCGGCCAGGTCGGCGACGGCCACGCGGGCGAAGTAGTCGGGGCTGCCGAACAGCCGCCGCAGCTCCAGCACCTCCTCGGCGCGCGCCAGTGTCTGCTCGAAGTAGGCGACCGTCTCGGCGTCCTGGGAGTCCAGGGTGAGGTCGACCAGCACCTCGAACGAGCGGCCCACGGCGGCCGGGTCCACCACGGCCCGGTAGCCGCGGATGACGCCCTCGGCCTCCAGCCGCTGCACCCGCCGCAGGCACGGCCCGGGCGTGAGCCCCACACGATGGGCGAGTTCGACGTTGGTCAGCCGCCCGTCGCGCTCCAGCTCGGAGATGATTGCTCTGTCCAGCGCGTCCACGCCACAAAGATTGCCGTACGGGCGGGCTGCTGAGCAATTTTCGCAACCAAATGGCGGGGATTTTGCGGGACCATAGGGGTGTGCAAACCGACATTTCACCCCAGATCGCCGCGCCGGCTCCCAGCCCGGCGCCGGTCACCCGGCGGCAGCAGATCGCCGCGGGGGTGCGCGACTCCTTCTCGGCGGGGCTGGGGATCTTCCCGCTGGGCATCGCCCTCGGCCTGCTGGTCCTCCAGGCCGGCCTGCCCGCGTGGTTCGCCCCCGCCCTGTCCGTGGCCGCGTTCGCCGGCAGCATGGAACTGCTGCTCGTGGGCATGGTCGCCGCCGCGACGCCGCTCGCCGCGGTCGCGCTGACCGTCCTGGTGGTCAACTTCCGGCACGTCTTCTACGCCTTCTCCTTCCCGCTGCACCTCGTCCGCGGCCGGCTGGCGAAGACGTACTCCGTGTACGCGATGATCGACGAGGCGTACGCCGTCAGCGCCTCGCTGCCCGAGTCGCAGCGCTCGGCCCCCCGCCTGCTGGCGATGCAGATCGCCAGCCAGGCCTACTGGGTGGGCGGCGGCCTCGTCGGCGTCGCCGTCGGCTCGGCCCTGCCCGCGCCGGTCAAGGGCCTGGAGTTCTCCCTGTGCGCCCTGTTCACCGTGCTCACCCTGGACGCGTTCCGCTCCCGCGAGGACATCCCGTCGGTGGTGCTCGCCGGGGCGAGCGTGACGCTCGCGCTCGTCCTCACTCCGCCGATCGCCCTGTTCACCGCGTTGCTGCTGTTCGTGGCCCTGCTGCTGGCCCGTCACGCCCTCATCGCCCGCCGCGCCGCGGCCGGCCGCGGCTCCACCGGCCGCCACGCCGCCCCGCGGACCGCGTCCCACGTGGCGACGACGGAGACCGCGTCCCGCGCCACGACGGAGACCGCGTCCCGCGCCATGACGGAGACCGCCTCCCGCGCCGCCACGGAGACCGTCGATGCCTAGCGCCGCCTACCTCGCCGCCGTCCTCGCGATCGCCTGCGGCATCACCTTCGCCCTGCGCGCCGTCCCCTTCGCCGTGCTGCGCACGCTGCGCACGTCGGCGATCGTGCGGCGGCTGGCGCTGTGGATGCCGGTGGGCATCCTCGGCATCCTCGCCGTGACCTCACTGCGCGGCGCGATCGCCGCCGAACCGCACACGACGCTGTACGCGCTGCTCGCGGTCGCCGTCACCGCGGGCGTCCACCTCCTCTCCGGGCGCCGGACGATCCTCAGCGTCGGCATCGGCACCACCGTGTACGTCCTCCTCGTCAACCTCCTCTGAGGGCCCCGGTTCCGGATGATCGCCTGGCGTGCTAGCGTTTTGGGCAAACGTCCAAGACGCTCACCCAAGGCGTACGTCCAGAAAAGGAGCCGGGCATGGGAGAGGCGGCGGCGATCCGCGGCGAGGCGACCCGCCGGCGGCTGCTGGAGGCGGCCGTGCCCCTCATCGGGGAGGCCGGCTGGCACGCCGTGACGACCCGGATGGTCGCCCAGCGGGCCGGGGTCGCGCCGGGCGTGGTGCACTACCACTTCGCCTCGGTGACCGACCTGCTGATCGCGGCGTCGGCCGGCTTCACGCGCGCGATGCTCGACCGGTTCGTCCGCGAGCTGGCCGAGCGGCCCGACCTGGACGCCGGGCTGGACTGGATGCTGGCCGAGATGGCGCGCTACGACGGCGCCGACCCCGCCTCGCTGCTCGTCGCGGAGACCTACCTCGCGGCGAGCCGGATCCCCCGGCTGCGCGACGAGTTCGCCGAGCTGGTGGCCGACTTCCGCGCGAGGCTGGCCGGCTGGCTGGCGGACCACGGCGCCGCCGACCCCGAGGCGGCCGCCACCGTCCTCGGCGCGGCGGTCGACGGCCTCATCCTGCACCGCGGCCTCGATCCCCGGCTCGACCTCGCCGCCCTGGCCCGGCCCTTGCGGAGCATGCTGCGAAAGGAGTGACGCGGTGCGAGCCCTCATCTGCGGCGCCGGCATCGCCGGTCTCACCCTGGCCTGGCACCTGGAACGCGCGGGCTGGCGGGTGGAGGTGGTCGAACGCGCGCCCGCCTTCCGCGACGGCGGCTACATGATCGACTTCTACGGGCCCGGCCAGGAGGTGGCCGCCCGCATGGGCCTGACCGGCCGGCTGGAGGAGGCCCGCCACCCGATCGACGAGCTGAGCTACCTCGACCGCCACGGGCGGGTGACCAGCCGCCTGACCACGCCCCCCGCGTTCCGGAGCGTCGTCAGCCTGCTCCGCGGCGACCTGGCGCGGATCATCCACGACGCCACCGCCGCGCCGATCTGCTACGGCACCAGCGTGGCCGGGGTCGAGCAGGGCGGCGACGGCGTCACGGTCACCCTCACCGACGGCACCGCCACGGAGGTGGACCTGCTGGTCGGCGCGGACGGAGCGCACTCCCGCGTCCGCGACCTCGCCTTCGGCGACGGGGCCACCGGAAGCGCGCCTTCTCCGCGGTACCTGGGGCACCATGTCGCCGCCTGCCTGCTCAGGGACGCGGACCTCAGCCGGGAGGTGGGCCGGCGGTACCGGATGCTCACCGTGCCGGGCCTCATGGCGGGGGCGTACGCGCTGGGCGACGACCGGCTCGCCCTGCTGTTCCTGCGCCGCGAGCCCGACCCCGCCCTGCCCGCCGACCCGGCCGCCGTCCTGCGCGAGCGCTACGGCGGCCTCGGCTGGATCCTGCCCGGCGCGCTGCGCGCCATCCCGGACGAGCTGTACTACGACCAGGTCACGCAGGTCGTCCTGGACCGCTGGAGCGCCGGCCGGGTGGTGCTGCTGGGCGACGCCTGCCAGGCCGTGTCGCTGTTCGCGGGGCACGGGGCGTCCATGGCGATGGCCGCCGCCCGGGTCCTCGCCGACGAGCTGACCGGCTCCGCGGGTGAGGGCGTGCCCGCGGCCCTGGCCCGCTACGAGGCGCGCATGCGGCCGGTGATCGAGGACGTCCAGGCGTTCGGCCGCCGCTTCGTCGAGTGGATGGCGCCCTCCAGCGGCCTGCGCATCACCGCGCGCGACTGGCTGATCCGGCTGGCCGCCCTGCCCGGCGCGGACCGGCTGTTCCTGCGCTCGATGAGCCCGTCCGGCCACCGCCTCATCACCGGCGGCCCGGAGCGGCCGGTCGCCGGACGCCGCTGACGCCTCGCCCGCGCGTCCGCACCCTCCCTCGGGCGGGGCCTGCGCTCTGCCCTCCGCCCGAGGGTCCGTACCCGCCCTCAGACGCGCCGGCGCTCGGCTCCCTGCCCGAGGGTCCGTACCCGCCCTCAGGCGCGCCGGCGCTCGGCTCCTCGTCCCTTGCCGTAGCGGCTGAGCAGCGGCCGGCCGCGGTCCCGCCGCTCCAGCCGTCCGTCGCGTTCGGCGCGCTGCCGGGCGATGCCCGACAGCGCCTCCAGGACCACCCGGCCCCCGAGCATCGCGGTCACGTCGGCGTGGTCGTGGTCCGGCGCGACCTCGACCACCTCGACGCCGACGACGGGCAGCTCGTACGACAGCCGGCGCACCGCGTCCAGCAGCTCCCGGGAGGTCAGCCCGCCCGGCTCCGGCGTGCCCGTCCCCGGGGCCATCCCGGGGTCGACGACGTCGATGTCCACCGACAGGTAGACGCCGTCGCAGTCGTCCAGGGCGGTCCGCGACGCCTCGGTCAGGCACTCGTCCAGGCCGCGCTCCACGATCTCGGTCATCTCGTACGAGCGCATGCCCTGGTCGGCCATCCAGTCGAGGGTCTCGGGGCCCGGCCAGTAGCCGCGCAGCCCGATCTGGAGGAACCGGTCGCCGCGCGCCGCGCCCGACTCGATGAGCCGGCGCATGGGCTGGCCGTGCGCGATGAGCGAGCCGTACGAGCTGTCGCCGGTGTCGGCGTGCGCGTCGAAGTGCAGCACGGAGACGCGTCCCCAGCCGACGGCGCGGGCGACGCCGGTGACGTCGGGCAGGGCGATCGAGTGGTCTCCGCCCAGCACCACCGGGATCCTGCCCGCCGCCGCGACGGTGTGCACGGCCCGCTCCAGCGCCGCGTGGGAGCGCTCGGCGTCACCGCTGAACATCATGACGTCGCCGGCGTCCTTGACGCGCAGGTCGAGCAGGCCGTCCACGTCCAGGGCCAGGGACGGGCGGGCGCCGTCGTGGCCGAGGTAGCACGCCTGGCGCATGGCCGAGGGCCCGAAGCGGGCGCCCGCCCGGTAGGTGGTCCCGCCGTCGAACGGGGCGCCCAGCACGACGGCCTGGGCGTCGTCCCAGGTGCCGGGCTCGTCCAGGTCGCAGGCGGGCACGCCGAGGAAGGTGAGGTCGGGGCCGTACATCGCGCCATAACGGGTCATCGGCTGCAGATCCTTCGAAAGAGGAGGTGGTCGGGCGCCGCGGCCCTTCCATCCTCACCGACGCCGGTCCGGCCCCGGAATCCCCGTACTGTCGACAACGCCTCCATACGCCCTATGGAGGTCGCGGCCCGCGGCGCGCAGCTCGGCGCCCAGGCGCTCCACGACCGGAGGCGGCGGACCGGCCGGCCGGAGGAAGCGGACGCTGCGCGCGCCGACGTCCTGCACCGGCACGCGTGCCACGGTGTCGTGGCCGCACTGCAGGGCCAGCTCGGGCACGAGGGCGACGGCGCCGCCCGCCGCCACGAAGCCGTGGATGACGCCGTAGTCGTCGCTGCGCAGCACGACGCGCGGCCGGAACCCGAGGGCCTGGCAGGTGGCGAAGAGCGTCTGGTCGCTCGGGTCGTACGAGCCGCGCGAGATGATCCAGCCCTCGGCCGCCAGCGTGGCGAGGTCCACGGGCCCGGCCACCGCCGACAGCGGGTGGCGGGCGGGCAGGAGCAGCCGGTACGGGTCGTCGAGCAGCGCCTCCACGTGCAGGTCGGCGCCGTAGCGGGCCTCGCCGCCGATGTCGTAGATGACGGCGCAGTGCAGGGACCTGGCGCGGGTCCGCGCGACCAGCTCCAGCGGCTCGGCCTCGGTCAGCTCGATCCGCACGTCCGTGCCCGCGGTGGCCCGCCGCAGCGCGCCCGGCAGCAGCCGCGACGCCGCCGTGCCGAACGCGCCGACGCGCAGCGTGGACACGCCGTGGCTCAGGCGCGCCTCGACGTCGGCCTCCACGGCCTCCAGGCGGTCCAGCACGAAGCCCGCGTGCTCCAGCACCAGCATCCCCACGTCCGTCAGCACGGCGCCGCTGGGACGCCGCTCCACCAGCCGCGCGCCCAGGTGCGCCTCCAGGGCGCCGAGGTGATAGCTGATCGTGGGCTGCCCGTAGTGCAGCCGGCGGGCCGCCCCCGCCAGCGAACCGGTGACCGCGATGGCCCGCAGGACCTCGAACTGGCGGATGTCGAACATCCACACATGCTATGGAGCGACGGGCTGCCGGATTGACGTAAGCGCTTGCAAATATTTGCGTGATCCGGCGTATAATTTGCGCATGACGCGACGACTGGCCGAGGTGGCCAAGAAGGTCGGGGTGAGCGAGGCGACGGTGAGCCGCGTGCTCAACGGCAAGCCGGGCGTGTCCGACGCCACCCGCGAGGCCGTGCTGACCGCGCTCGACGTCCTCGGCTACGAGCGGCCCACCCAGCTGCGCGGCGACCGGGCCCGGCTGGTGGGGCTGGTCCTTCCCGAGCTGCAGAACCCGATCTTCCCGGCGTTCGCCGAGGTCGTCGGCGGGGCGCTGGCCCAGCAGGGGTTCACCGCCGTGCTGTGCACGCGCACGGTCGGCGGCGTCTCCGAGGCCGACTACGTCCACCTGCTGCTCCAGCAGCAGGTCAGCGGCGTGGTCTTCGCCGGCGGCCTGTACGCCCAGGCCGACGCCGCCCACGGGCACTACGAGCTGCTGCACGAGCGCGGCCTGCCCACCGTCCTGGTCAACGCGGCGGTGGAGCGCCTCGACTTCCCGCAGGTCTCCTGCGACGACGTCGTGGCCGCCGAGATCGCCCTGGCCCACCTGCGGGCGCTCGGCCACGAGCGCGTCGGCATGGTCCTCGGCCCGAAGGACCACGTCCCGTCGCGGCGCAAGCTGGAGGCGTTCCAGGCGGCCGGCGGCGACCCGGAGCTGGTCGAGCGCGCGATGTTCTCGCTGGAGGGCGGCCACGCGGCGGCGGCCCGGCTGGTGGCGCGCGGCGTCACCGGCGTGATCTGCGCCAGCGACCTGCTGGCGCTGGGCACCGTGCGGGCCGTGCGGCGCGCCGGGATGTCCGTGCCCGGCGACGTGTCGGTCATCGGCTTCGACGACTCGGCGCTGATGAACTGCACCGACCCCCCGCTCACCACCGTGCGCCAGCCGATCGACGCCATGGGCCGGGCGGCCGTGGACCTGCTGGTCGCGCAGATCGACAAGGCCGTGGTGCCCGCCGACGAGCTGCTGTACGAGCCGGAACTGGTGGTACGGGCGTCAACCGCCCGAGTTCGTGCGTGATGTAGTCGTTATCTTGCAATAGTTCGTCGAGATATTGCAGTTCATGGTTCGCGATCCTATGGTGTGGGCACCTCGCACCAGAAGGGTCGAACCCATGCAGAGAACCACAGGGCTCTTACTGGCCACCGTCCTCGGCCTCTCCGCCACCGCCTGCGGGGCCGGCGAGCCCGGCACGCCCGCGTCGAAGGGCGCCGCGGTGACGATCACGGTGGCCTGCCAGCCCGCCAGGTCCGCGCCCAAGGAGCGCGCGGCCTGGGACGACGACGTCGCCGCGTTCATGAAGGCGCATCCGGGCGTGACGGTGAAGAGCACCGACCAGCAGCCCTGCTTCGACCCCAAGACGTTCGGGCCGAAGCTGGCGGGCGGCCAGATGGAGACCGCGTTCGTGGTGCCGGTGACCAACTACGCCGACGTGATCGGCAAGGGCCAGGCCATGGACATCTCCGCGTACACCGGCGAGATCAAGAACTGGAACGACCTGCGCGCCGACGTCCGCGAGCTGGTCACCAAGGACGGCAAGGTGTACGGCGTCCCGAACGTCCACTACAGCGTCGGCCTGGTCTACAACCGCAAGCTGTTCACCCAGGCCGGCCTCGACCCCGACGCCCCGCCCGCCACGTGGGCGGAGATCCGCGAGGCCGCCCGGAAGATCGCCGCGCTCGGCCCCGGTCACATCGGCTACGGCGAGTACTCCGGCGGCAACACCGGCGGCTGGCACTTCACCCAGGCCCTGTACGGCCGCGGCGGCGCCGTCCTCACCGACGACGGCAAGAAGGCCGCCTTCAACTCGC
Organism: Nonomuraea rhodomycinica; assembly: GCF_013363995.1. Classification (GTDB taxonomy): domain Bacteria; phylum Actinomycetota; class Actinomycetes; order Streptosporangiales; family Streptosporangiaceae; genus Nonomuraea; species Nonomuraea rhodomycinica. Next base: position 541,656 of record NZ_JABWGO010000003.1, read on the forward strand.
CCGAGGGCAGGGCGGTGCTCCAGACCCTGCACGACATGCGCTGGAGCGACAACAGCATGGGCAGCCGGCTGCTGGTCGGCTGGGAGTCGCTGATGATGGCGATGGGCAGCGGCAAGGTCGGCATGATGCTCGGCGCCCCCGACGTGGTCACCGACGTGGTCAACAAGTTCAAGGGCAACGTCGCCGACTACGGCATCACCGGCTTCCCCGAGGCCAAGGCGTCGCTGAGCGGCGGCGAGGCGTTCATGATCAACCCGAGGGCGACCCCCGAGCAGGCCAGGGCCGCCCTCCAGTGGCTCGACTTCCGCTACAACACCGTCGGCAAGGGCCGCTTCGACTTCGCCCGCGGCAAGACCCTCGGCAACCCCGTCGGCGTCCCCGACAACGACGTCTACGGCGACTCGGCCACCGGCAGGGCGATCCAGGCCGAGCGGGAGAGGAACGCCACGCTCCCGGTGCGGAACTACGCCCCCTACGTGCGGGCCGCCGCCGCCGTGCCGCCCAAGGCCGAGCCCGCCCACGCCCAGGAGCTGTACGCGATCCTCGACGTGGTGATGTCCGGGGTGCTCAGCCGCCAGGACGCCGATCCCGGCAAGCTGCTCGCCGACGCGGAGGCCAAGGCCAACGCGCTGCTGGCCGCCAAGGGCTGACCGCGTGCGCGTCCTGAAACGCAACCTCACGGCCTACGGGTTCCTGTGCGCGGCGCTGGCCTGCTTCGCGGTGTTCGCCTGGTACCCCATGGTCAGGGAGTTCGTGCTGAGCTTCCAGCGGACCAACCTGGTGGACCCGCCCGTATGGGTGGGGCTGGACAACTTCGCGGCCGTCGTCCGGGACCCGGCGTTCGGCACGGCGTGGCTGAACACCCTGGCGTTCACGGTGCTCGCGCTGATCTGCGGCTACGCCGTGCCGTTCGGCACCGCGCTGGTGCTCAACGAACTGCGGCACGCCCGGGGCTACCTGCGCTTCGTCGTCTACCTGCCGGTCATGCTGCCGCCGATCGTCGCGGTGCTGCTGTTCCGGTGGTTCTTCGACCCGGGCCCCGGGCTGTTCAACCAGATCCTCGGCCTGTTCCACCTGCCCGGCCTGGCCTGGCTCGACTCCTCCTCCACCGCGCTGATCTCGCTGGTCATCGTCTCGACGTGGATGAACATGGGCAGCGCCACGCTCATCTACCTGGCGGCGCTGCAGAACATCCCGTCCGAGCTGTACGAGGCGGCCGAGCTCGACGGGGCGGGCATCCTCGCCCGGATCCGGCACGTCACGATCCCGCAGACCCGGCTCATCCTGCTGCTCATGCTGATGCTGCAGATCGTGGCCACCATGCAGGTGTTCATCGAGCCGTACATGCTGACCGGCGGCGGCCCGGAGAACGCCACCGTCACGGTCGCGTACCTGATGTACCAGTTCGCCTTCACCTACGGCGACGGCTACGGGCAGGCCGGGGCGCTCGGCATGATGCTCATGCTCGCACTGCTGGTCTTCGCCGCCTTCCAGCTCCGCCTCACCCGGGACGACCGCGAGGTGACGGCATGATCTCCGTCGGCGCCCGCGCGTCCGCCCGCCGCGCCCGCGGAGGGCGCCGGCCCAGGCCGATCGAGGTGCGCTTCCGCACCATCGTCTCGCCGCACCAGCTCAACAGCCGGTGGGGACGGCGGATCTACTGGGCCGTCCTGCTCACCGTGCTCACCCTCTCCACGCTGGCGTTCGTCTTCCCGCTGTACTGGATGGTCACCGGCGCGATGAAGTCCGGCGAGGAGCTCGCCCGGATGCCGCCCACCCTCGTGCCGGAGGCTCCCACGCTGGACGCCTTCGCCGAGGCGTGGCAGCTGTTCGACATCGGGCTGCTGCTGCGCAACACCGCCTTCTACGCGCTGGGCGGCTGGCTGGTCACGATGGCCGTGGACGTGAGCGCCGCCTACGCCCTGTCGAAGCTGCGGCCCGCGCTCGGCAACGTCGTCCTCGGCGCCATGCTGGCGACGCTGATGGTGCCGCCCATGGTGGTGCTGATCCCGCTGTACGTCACGGTCTCCGACCTCGGGCTGCTCAACAACCCGTGGGGCCTGTGGCTGCCGGCGGCGGCCAACGGGTTCAACATCTTCCTGCTCAAGCGCTTCTTCGACTCCATACCGAAGGAGCTCGTCGAGGCGGCGCGCATCGACGGCGCGGGCCCGCTGCGGGTGCTGTGGTCGGTGATCCTGCCGGTGTCGCGGCCCATCCTCGGCGTGGTCTCCATCTTCACGATCGTCACCTCGTTCAAGGATTTCGTCTGGCCGCTGCTGGTCATGACCGACAGCGACAGGATGACGATCAGCGTCGGCCTGTCGCAGACCGCCGGAGCGGTCCCGCAGAACACGATCATGGCCGGGCTGGTGATCGCCGGGATCCCGACGATCATCGTGTTCTTCTTCTTCCAACGGCACATCATGGCGGGCCTGACCGCCGGGAGCAGCAAAGGATGAGCATGTCGCGTACGTGGTGGCGGGGGGCCGCGATCTACCAGGTGTACCTGCGCAGTTTCGCCGACGGCAACGGCGACGGCTGCGGGGACCTGGCCGGGCTGCGCTCCCGCCTCGGATACCTCAAGGACCTCGGGATCGACGCCGTCTGGCTCAACCCGTGGTACCCGTCGCCGATGGCCGACGGCGGCTACGACGTGGCCGACTACCGGGACATCGAGCCCGTCTTCGGCACCCTGGCCGAGGCGGAGGCGTTCATCGCCGAGGCGCACGAGCACGGCATCAAGGTCATCATCGACGTCGTGCCCAACCACAGCTCCACCGCCAGCGCCTGGTTCCAGGAGGCGCTGGCCGACCCGCGGGCCAGGGACCGGTTCTGGTTCCGCGACGAGCCGAACGGCTGGTCGTCGATCTTCGGCGGGCCGGCGTGGACCCAGGTGCCCGACGGTCAGTGGTACCTGCACCTGTTCGCCCCCGAACAGCCCGACCTCAACTGGGACAACCCGGAGGTGCACCGCGAGTTCGAGGACGTGCTGCGCTTCTGGTTCGACCGGGGCGTCGACGGGTTCCGCGTCGACTCGGCCGCGCTGCTGGTCAAGTCGGACGACGCGTACGAGGACCTGGACGGCGTGCACGACGTCTACCGGCGCTGGCGCGAGATCGCCGACGAGTACGGCGACGAGCGGGGCGAGCGGGTGCTGATCGGCGAGGTGTGGCTGCCCGACCAGGAGCGCTTCGCCCGCTACCTGCGCCCCGACGAGCTGCACACGGCCTTCAACTTCGACTTTCTGTCCTGCCCCTGGGACCCGGCCGAGCTGCGCCGGGTCATCGACCTGACCCTGGCCACGCACCTGCCGATCGGCGCCCCGCCGACGTGGGTGCTGTCCAACCACGACGTGACCCGCCCCGTCACCCGCTACGGCAGGGCCGACACCGGTTTCCAGCACGGCGGCCGGCTCCACGGCAGCCCCTCGGACCCGGAGCTGGGGCGGCGCCGGGCCAGGGCGGCGGCGCTGCTGGCGATGGCGCTGCCCGGCGGCGTGTACGTCTACCAGGGCGAGGAGCTCGGCCTGCCCGAGGTGGAGGACCTGCCGGACGAGGTGCGGCAGGACCCCATGTTCGCCCGGTCGGGCGGCGCCAACCCGGGCCGCGACGGCTGCCGCGTGCCGCTGCCCTGGTCGGGGGAGGAGCCGCCGTTCGGCTTCGGCGGGCCCGGCCCGTCCGCCCCGCCGTGGCTGCCGCAGCCGGAGGGCTGGCGCAAGCTCACGGCGCAGGCGCAGCTCGCCGACCTGGACTCGATGCTGACGCTCTACCGCTCGGCGCTGCGCCTGCGGCGCGACCTGCTCGGCGACGGCACGCTGACCTGGCTGCCGTCGGAGGCCGGCGTGCTGGCCTTCCGCCGCGAGTCGGGCCTGGTGTGCGTGTCCAACCTCGGCCCCGTCGCGGTGCCGCTCCCGCCGGGGGAGCTGCTGCTGGCCAGCGGGCCGGTGGAGGGGGGTGCGCTGCCGCCCGACACGACCGCCTGGGTGACCGGCGGCCCCGGGCCGGGCGTCAGCGGACGATGACCGCGGTGTCCATGCCGAGGTCGCGGTGGTCGTCCACCGGGCACCACACCTCGTAACGCCCCGGCCGGAGGGTGACGGTGAGGCTCGTCCGCTGCCCCGGCAGGATCGTCGCGGACTGCGCGACGCCCGGGATGCCGGGGCCGTCCACGGTCATGGCGTGCGGCGCGCTGCCGGCGTTGCTGAGCAGGAACGTGTAGGTGCCGGCGGTCAGGTCGTGCCAGGGGAGCGAGAAGGAGTACTCGTCCATGGTCACGCTGACCATGGTGGGCCTGACGGCGGGCGTGGCCGCGACCTGGGCCCGGGCGCGGGCTCCGGTCCGTGGTGGGGACTGCGGCTGGGGCTGGGACGTCGTGGCCCCGGACGGGGCGACGACGTGGCCGCAGCCGGACAGCCCCAGCAGCGTCGCCGTTGCCGCCGTCGCCGCGGCGGCGCCCGTCGCGAGCGTCCGGCGCCTGTTCGCGTCCATGAGGACCCCCTTCCCCCACGGGCGGTCCTGTCCCTCTCCACGGATCCTTCCGGGCGGGGGTTCACGGCGGGGCGGGGCTCACCTGGCGTCGCGCCGGCGGCGGATCCAGGCGGGAAGGGTGGCGGCGGCCAGCACGGCCGCCAGGGGCAGCACCGTGACCAGGTACGCCGTCCGCAGGTCGAGCGCGCCGCCCACCGAGGCGAGCACCGCCGGGGCGGCCAGGATCGCGGTGCCGGAGGCGAGTGCGCCGTACGCCGCCGAACTCGCCGCCGCGAGCCCCGGCACCTGCACCAGCCGGGCGAGCGTCACCGGATAGAACGGCGCGATGCCCACCCCGGCCACCACGAGCCCCGCGGCGACCGGCAGCGGCGCGTCGGCGAGGGCCACGGCGAGCGTCCCGGCCGCCGCGAGGCCGCACCCGAGCGGGACGACCGGCAGCCGGCGGGCGATCAGCCGCGGCGCCACCAGCCGACCGGCCGCCATCCCGACCAGGAACGCGGTGGCCGTCGCCGCGGCTGCGCCCGCGGTCAGCCCGGCGGCCTGGAGCCGGGCGGTGGCCCAGATCGTGAAGCAGAACTCCATGGACACGCCCACCACGATGGCTCCCCACCTCCCGGCGACCCGCCATCGCCACGAGGCCGCACCCCGGCCGCTCTCACGTTCACCGCCTTGGGCGGCCGATCGACGAGGCGAACCGGACCGGTGACGAGCGACAGACCCATGAGCGCCCTCAGGGTGATCCGCGGGCCGCCTGTCAGCGGCGCCCTGAGCCGGCGCCCCCTGGACCACCCACGTGCCGCTGGCACCTCCAGCCGCCGACGCCCCGCAGAGCTCTTCCGCTGTTGGCGCGCCGCTGAGGTGTTTCGCTGTTGGGGCGCCGCTGGGGCCCTCCGTCGCTGGTACGTCGCTGAGGTCTTCCGCCGTTGGCGCGCCGTTGAGGTCCTCCTCCGCCGATACGGCTCTGAGGGTGTCGGCCGCGAGGAGCAGCAGGGGCGGAACGGCGAGCAGGAGCGCGAGCCGCCCGTTCACCGCGGGCGTGTCGAGGGCGCCGATGGCGAGCGGGCCGAGCAGGGCACTGACGCTGCCGGCGGCGTTGGCCCGGGTCAGCCGCGCCGCCGCGTCCGGCCCGCGGAGCAAGGCAGGGATCACGAGGACCAGCCCGGCCGCGCCGAGACCGAGCAGGAGCGCCCCCGCAGCCGCGGGCGGGGCGACGGGCGCGGTGGCGAGCAGCGCCGCCCCGGCGGCGGCGACCAGGGCCGATCCCAGCATCGCCCGCCGGGGCCCGTACCCGAGCGCCCAGCGTCCCACGGCGCCCACGACCAGCAGACCGGCGCCGAACGACGACGCCAGCCACGCCAGCTCGCCCGCCGGGGCGCCCAGGTCGCGAGCCAGCAGCACCAGGCACGCGCCGAGACTGTTGACCATGAACCCGAGCGCCACCTGCGCGAACGCGACCTGCCTGGCCACCCGCCGCCCTCCCGAACCGGCCCCCGGCTCCGCCCGGCTCCTTTCCATCTCTCCCGCCCCCGGATCCGCCGAGCTCCTTGCCTTCTCTCCCGCCCCCGGCTCGTGCCTCCCCTGCGCTCGGACCGCCTCACCCTCTCCCGCCGCCGCGCGCTCCTCCTTCTTGACCGCCTCTCCTCCCGCTGCGACCTGGGTTTCGACCTGAGGCACGTCTGCCTCTTCCACCCCCCGGCGGGCCGCGCCGTGATCTGACGCCTCCCGAAACCCCTCGGAGCCCGCTACGGCGCGACACGTCGCCTCCGGGCGGGGCGCGCGGGCCGGAAGCCGATCGTCCGGCGTCGTCGTGCGTTCCTGACCGGCGCCCGGCTGGTCATCGGCGCGGCGGCGGCTCATCGGGCCCACAGGCAGACAGCGCGTCGCGGCGCGCCGCAGCGCGAGCGGAGACGGCCTGAGGCCGTTACATCGGGAAAAATCGCGGGGAGCGGGTCGAGATTCAGCCGTTGTCGCCGCACAGGGGGGCTCCTCCCATTAAACTCGTCTCACGAGCATAAAGGAGGCGACCATACCCATGGCAAGCCCCACGGGCCGTGCCAGGTCCGTACGCGCCCGCGACGCCCGCTGGCGCGGCGCCCTCGCCGTCCTGGACGAGATGCGCCGCCGCCCCGGCGTCACCAGGGCGGACGTGGCCCGGCGGCTCGCGCTGTCCACCGGGTCGGCCACCGAGATCACCGCCCGGCTGCGCGAGCTCGCGCTGCTCTCCGAGACCCCGGCCGCCGCCACCGGACGGGGACGTCCCACCACCGTGCTCCACCCGCATCCCCGGGGCCCGGTGGTCATCGCCGTGGACCTCCGCCAGGAGGACTGGCGGTGCGCCGTCGCGGAGATCGACGGCCGGCCGCGCGTCAGCGAGGAGGGCAGGCACGGGAGCCGGCACCCGGCCAAGGTGGTCGCCGCGGTCGGCGAGGCGGTGCGCCGCGTCCACGACCGGTTCGGCGGGCGCGTGCGGGCCGTGGCGGTGGCGGTGGCCGCGACCGTACGGCACGGCGCTGTCGTGCAGTCCGCCACCCTGGGCTGGGACGCGGTGGACCTCACCGGGCTGGCTCCGGCTCCCGGCCTGCCGTTGCTCGTGGGCAACGACGCGACGCTGGCCGGCGCGGCCGAGGCCCGGTACGGCGCCGCCGCCGGGGCCGGTACGGCGCTGCACGTCACGATCGAGGTCGGCGTGGGCGGCACCCTGGTCGTGGACGGCCTGCCGATCGAGGGGGCGACCGGAGCCGGGGGCGAGTTCGGGCACCTCCCGCTCGGCGACCCCGCGCTGCGCTGTCCCTGCGGGGCCCTGGGCTGCTGGGACCTGGCCGTGGACGGCCGCGCCATCGCCCGGCACCTGGGCGAGCCACCTCCCCGGGACCCGCGCAGCTACGCCCAGGCCGCCTTGGCCAGGGCGGAGGGTGACGCGGCGGTACGGTCGGCCGTCGGGCGCACGGCGAGCGGGTTCGGACGCGGGATCGCCGGGCTGATCAACGCGCTGGATCCCGGCATCGTCACGCTCGGCGGCTTCGCCGAGCCGCTGCGCGCCGCGGCCGCCGAGGAGTTCGCCGCGGCGCTGACCGACGGGCTGATGCGCTTCCGCCGCGCGGATCCGCCGCCCGTGGTGGCCGCCACGCTCGGCGACGACGGCGCCCTGCACGGTGCGGCGGCCATCGCCCTCGACCGCGTACTCACCGAGGAGGGCCTCGACGCCTGGGCCGCCGACCACACGGGCTGACCACCGGCCAGGCGTCCGAGGTCGTGGAGCGCCGCGGGGGTCCTTCGTGTCGTGGTCTACGGCTGGTGAGCCGCCGCACCTCCGTGCCACGGGCTCGGCTCGTATGCCGCCGTGGTCCCCGGCTGCCGGCCGAAGAGCGCGCGCCATGTGCGTTGTGGAGTCCGCCCGGGGGCGTACGCCCCCGGGCCGATGCCCGGCCGGCGGGCGATGGCTACGATCGACCGCGTGCCCCAGGACCCGAACCGCGCCCCTCTGCCGCAACGCGCGGACGTACGGCCGACGCCCTCCCCGTGCCGCCACCCATCACCCGGACGAGAGCCCGCACTGCTGCTGATCCCGGGAGCGCACCGCATGACCGGTCCGGAGAGACCGGCGCGCCCCGAGGAGCCTGCCGCCGGGGGAGATGCGGGCTGAGATGGCGATTCGAGAGGAGGCGGCGGAGCCGGAGGCGGCGGTCCGGGTCGTGCTCGCGGACGACCAGCCGCTCGTCCGCGCCGGTCTGCGCACGGTCATCGACGGCACGGCGGAGGCTCACGTGGTGGGGGAGGCCGGCACCGGTGCCCAGGCCGTACGGCTGGCGAGGGAGCTGCGCCCCGACGTGGTGCTGATGGACATCCGCATGCCCGGCATGGACGGCATCGAGGCCACCCAGATGATCACCTCGGGCCTGCCCGGGACGCGGGTCGTCATCCTCACCACCTTCGACGACGACGACAACGTCTACGCCGCGCTGCGAGCCGGGGCCAGCGGGTTTCTCGTCAAGGACATGGCGCTGGACGACATCCTGACCGCCGTGCGCGTGGTCGCCGCCGGGGACGCGCTCATCGCGCCCGGCGTCACCCGCCGCCTCATCGAGGAGTTCGCGGCCCGCCCCGCCGCCGCCGTCCAGCGCCCGCGCGAGCTCACCGCTGTCACCGAGCGGGAGCGCGAGGTGCTGACTCTCGTCGGCCGCGGCCTGTCCAACGCCGAGATCGCGGCGAGCCTGCACATCAGCCCCGGCACCGCCAAGGCGCACGTGGCGAGCCTGCTGGCCAAACTGGGCGCCCGCGACCGGGTCCAGCTCGTCATCGCCGCCTACGACGCCGGTCTGGTGTCGCCGTCTCGATGACAGCTCGCATGCCGCTCTCGCGTGCTCGCGACGCTTGATCTTCTTGTTGAAGGACGGCCAATATCGACATGGGGGCGCAGGTCCGTCAGGAGAGACCACGACAAGGAGCGGCACCCGTGAACCTGATCAGCCGCCTCATCGAGCGCAAGCTGGAGCTTCCCCCGCCGCTGACCCGCGACCTCGTCGTCCGGCGGGACCTGCGCGTGCCGATGCGCGACGGCGTCGAGCTGCTGGCCGACCGGTGGGCGCCGCGCGCCGGGGGAGAGGCGCTGCCGACCGCGCTCATCCGCTGCCCGTACGGCAGGCGCGGGCTGCTCGCCCAGGCCCTGGCCAGGCCGCTGGCCGAACGCGGATACCAGGTGCTGGTGCAGAGCACCCGGGGCGGCTTCGGCTCCGGCGGCGAGTTCGACCCGCTGCGGCAGGAGCGCGAGGACGGCCTGGCGACGCTGGACTGGCTGATCGCGCAGCCGTGGTTCGGCGGCGCCGCCGTGCTGGTCGGCATGAGTTATCTGGGCTACGTCCAGTGGGCGGTGGCCGACCGGCTGCCGCCGCAGGTCAAGGCGATGATCCCGCAGGTGAGCGAGTCGGCTCTGACGCTGGAGTTCCTGCGCGAGGACGGGCTGTCGCTGGAGACGCCGTTCGAGTGGGGCGCGCTCGTCGCGGTCCAGGAACGCCGCGGCGCGCTGCTCCGCCGGCCGTTCCAGGCGCGCAGGGTGCGGCGCGCGCTGGCCACGCTCCCGCTGAACCGGGCCGACGTCGTCGCCGTCGGCCGGCGCTCGGCCTACCTCCAGGACATCCTCGCCCGCCCCGCCGGCGACCCGCGCTGGACCGGCCTCGACCACCGCCACCGGGTGGCCGCGACGAGCGTGCCGGTCAGCTCGATCGCCGGCTGGTACGACATCTTCCTGCCCGGCCAGCTCCGCGACTTCCGCGTCCTGCAGGAGGCGGGCAGGCCGGCCCGGCTGACGGTCGGGCCGTGGACGCACGCGACGTTCACGAACACGGCGGTGATCGAGGCCGTCGAGTTCGGGCTCGCCCACGCGCGCGGCGAGCAGCCGCCCGAACGCGCGCCCGTCCGGCTGTACGTGACGGGGGAGGAGGCGTGGCGGGACTTCTCCTCCTGGCCGCCGGCCGGCTACCCCGAGCGGCGCCTCCACCTCCAGCCGGACGGCGGCCTGTCCGCCGGGCCGCCGCCGGAGTCGGAGCCCGACCGGTACCGCTACGACCCGGCGGACCCGACGCCCGCGGTCGGCGGCGTGCGCATGTCCGGCGGCGGCCGCGTCGACAACACCGCCCTGGAGGCCCGCGCGGACGTGCTCACCTACACCACCGGGGTGCTCGGCGCGGACGTCGAGGTGGTCGGCGAGGTCGGCGCCGAGATCTGGTTCCGCTCCAGCCTGCCCTTCGCCGACGTCTTCGTCCGGCTCTGCGACGTCGGCCCGGACGGTCGCTCGGTCAACGTGTGCGACGGCCTGACGAGCCTGCCGGGCGCGGACACGGTCACCCGGGCCGACGTCCGGCTCTGGCCGGCCGCCCACCGCTTCCGGCGTGGCCACCGCATCCGGGTGCAGGTCTCCAGCGGCGCCTTCCCCCGCTACGCCCGCAACCCCGGCACGGGCGAGCCGCACGCCACCGCCACCACCCTCCGGGCCGCCGACCAGGCCGTCCACCACGACCCCGAGCACCCGTCCGCGGTGATCCTGCCCGTCCGGGACGCCGCCGCCCCCTGACGGTCCTGAACGCGGTGACACGCCGCGGAGCCGCGAGCGGAGCGGCTACACGTGGCGCTTGGCGTACACCCCCGCGGCGAGGGCCACGCCCGCGGCGGCGAGCACGACCTGGATGATCAGTTCGATCCAGTCGATCCCCTTGGTCGAGGCGACGCCCAGCGCGCCCGCGATGGCGGTGCCGATGAGCGCCGCGACGATGCCGATCACGATGGTGAGCCAGACGGGGATGCTCTGGCGTCCCGGTACGACGAGCCGTCCGAGCACGCCGATGATGAGCCCGATGATGAGGGCGGAGATGATGCCGGTGACCGCCACGCTGCACGCTCCCTCAGTCAGCCGCAGGTCTGGCCGGGGCGCTGAACGCACCCCGACATCTTGATGTTTCCCCCGGGCGGAACCGGGAAACCGTCCCGTACCCGCACATTCAGCTCAGTAGCTCACGGACCAGCGCCTCGCTCCACCACCGCTCCACCCGGTCGGGCGACCAGCCGCGCTCCGCGGTGAGCGTCGTGTACACGTCGATGCCGCACAGGCCCGCGTAGACGTCGAGGGCGGCCGGCACGTCCAGGCCCGGGCGCAGCACTCCCGCGGGCCACGCCGAGAACACCGCCGCGCGGATCCCGTCGGCGCGCTCGCGGCCGTCGCGGTAGACCGCCGCCAGCTCGGGCTCGCTGCGGCCGGCCTCGCGCAGCAGCATGATGACGTCCCCGGCGCGCTCGTACAGGCGCCGGTCGAAGGCGCTCATCGCGGCGAGCTGCCGCGCGGGATCGTCGCCCGCGGCCTCCAGCTCGGCGAGCTCCCGTCCCGGGTCGGCCGACAGGTCCGCGGCGTCGGCCAGCGCCCGGGTGAGCCCGGCCTTGTTGCCGTACACCGCGTACACCGTCGGCGCCGAGACCCCGGCCTCGCGGGCCACGTCGCGGACGGTCGTGGCGGCCCACCCCCGCTCGACGAACAGCCGGCGCGCGGCGCGGGCGATCTCGGCGCGCGTCTCCAGGGCCTGGGCCGTACGGCGGAGCGAGTCGTAACGGCGCTGACCCACCTCTGCGTTCATGACTGGCACCCTAAGCCTTTACGATGCTTATATTGAATATAAAGTGCGTAAAGAAGCTTGGAGGCATCGTCATGCGCTTCTCCCGGATCGGCGGCGTCGCCGCGGTGGGCTTCGCCGCCGCGATCGTGACCGCGAACCTGATCATGGCCCCGGCCGGCCTGCCGCTCACCGGCGCCGAAGACGCCGAGGTCAGCGCGTTCTTCGCGGCCAACGGCGACGTCGTCGGCGCCGGGTCCGCGCTCACGCCGCTCGCGTGGGCGCTGGCCACCGTGTTCGGCGCGGGCGCGGTGTCCGTGCTGTGGCCGTCCGAGCGGGAGCGGGGCGAGGCGTGGTCCCTGGTCGGCTTCGCGGGCCTGGCCTTGCAGAACGTCACCTTCGCCGGGATCATCGCGGCCCGCCTCGCGCTGGCCAGGACGGCTCCGGCCGACCCCGGCGCGACCCCCGGCCTGTGGGCGTGGCACGACGCGATGTTCACGCTCAACGGCACGTTCCTGGCCGTCGCCCTCCTCGGGCTGTCCGTGGCCGGGCTCCGCGCGCGGTTCATCCGCCGCTGGCACGCGGCGCTGGGGTTCGTGGCGGCCGGGCTCCAGTTCTCCTCGGCCTGCCTCGCGTTCGCGGTGATGAGGGGGGAGGGGCCGCTCGGCCTCGTCGGCCTGGCCGGCTGGCTGGCCTGGGTGGCCTGGATCGCCGTCTACGGCATGCGCCTGATCCGCGCGTAGCCGGTGCGGTTGCGCCGCCGGGGCGTCAGCGGCCGCTCCACTTGATCTCGTACGGCTGGAGCATGACCTGCCGGCCGTCCACGGTCGCGGAGACCGGCGCGTCGGCCGTGTTGACCATGAGCAGCTCGCGCGGCTGCGCCAGCACGCGGACGCGGGGATCGGAGGAGGCGACCGCCTCCAGCTCCGCCCCGGCCGGGAACCAGCGGGCGAACTCGGTGACCAGCGTCCCGCTGGGCTGCGGCTCGCCCGTGCGGGGAGCCCACATGCAGCCCACGCAGGGGCCGTCCTTGGCCTGCGGGTTCCAGTACAGGGCGGTGGCGGCGCCGGCGCGCGCGAGCTCCATCATCGAGACGGCCTGCACCGCCAGGCGCTTGGGCTCCTCCCACGTGGTGCCGTCCTCCGGCACGAAGTACCACTCCGACCACCAGACGGGCATGTCGCCGGTGCGCTGCCGCAGCCACGCGGTGACCGCGCCGAACTTGTCCAGCGCGCCGAACTCGTCCGGCCGCAGCTCGTGGGTCTCGGTGGGGGAGGCGCCGTCCACGACGACGAAGTCGGCCCCCTTCTTGTGCTGGAACCAGTAGTCGAAGGCGTCCAGGGCGTTCTGGTTGACCACCCCCCAGGGGCCGCGCAGCTCCGACGCGCCGTCCTCGTCGCTGTCGAACCCGATGTACGGCCCGCCGACCTGGGCGTCCGGCCGGGCCGCCTTCACCGCCGCGTACACCTTGTTGTAGAGCTCGGTGTAGCCCTTGAAGTCGGCCGGCTTGGAGTGGTCCTTCCAGAAGCCCTTGAGCTCGTTCCACACCATGAAGTACTTCACGTCGCCGTAGCGGGTGGCGACGGCGGCGGCGAGCCGGGCGAAGTCGTCGTAGTGCTCGGGGTACGGCGCGTCCTCCAGGTGCTCCTTCCAGGCCGACTCCTCGGTCGGGCCCTCGGGGCCGCCCTTCATCCAGTCGGGGGCGCAGCACAGCGTGATGACCGGGGTGGCGCCCGACTCCCGCATGAGGCCGACCCGGCTGTCGAGGTCCTCCCAGAAGAACTCGCCGCGGCGCGGCTCGGGGTTGAGCGCGCCGAAGCCCATGATGTGCTGGTTCTGCAGCATCGGCGTGCGGGCCAGCGTCCCGGCCACCGTCCGCTCGAAGTCCGGGCTGACGTTGTTGGCGCTGACGCCGGTGTGGGTGAAGCCCCAGCGCGGCCAGCCGGCGTCCACGGGCGGCGGTTCGGCGATCGCCCTCGGCGCGGACGGCGCGGCTCCGGACGCCCGCCCGGTCGGGGCCGTCTCGCCGGTGGGGACGCCCGTGCCGCCTCCGGGGGAGCAGCTCGCCACGGCGAGGACCGCCGCCATGACCGCCGCCATGACCGCCGCCGCCATGAGCGGTCTCCGTGCGGGTCGCGGGCGTCCCGCCGGCGGGTGGAAAGCCGATGTCACCTGATCCCCATCCGATCCGCGGTCGATGCAGGGATGTAGCGTTCCACGCCGGGCGTAAGGCCGTCGTATCGAGGGCTCTCTTCACAGCCCAATCGTTATCGCCGGGCGCGCACCGTCCATTCCAGCTCGCCGGCGACCACCTCGGGCTTCCAGTAACCGATGGCGCGGCCCTTCTCCAGGGCGTCGGCGGTGGCCTTGAGGAGGGTGTGGTAGGAGCGGATGCGGACACCGCCGGGGGTGAAGTCCATGGTGCCCTCGTTGTCGGTGTCACCGACGTCGCGCCGTACGGAGTCGACGACGAGGTGGTTGCCGGATCCGTCGGCGCCGACGGGGAGCATGCGCCCGTCCCACCATTCCGAGCGCGGGTCCGACTCCTCGCCGCCGTAGTCCTCGTCGTCGACGTCGCAGAGGCCGCGCCAGGTGTCGAGGATCTCCCGGACGCTGAGGCTGGTGTTGCCGAGGAAGCCGAAACCCCAGGTGTCCTCCGCGGTGACGGCCCCGTCGTGGCGCAGCAGCGAGGCGCGCAGGTCGTCGGGCAGGCGCCGGCCCATCCGGGCCTCGACCGCCGCGACGGCGGCGGGCTCGGCGGGCCCGGCCAGCGTCCGGCGGCTCTTCGGGGCGTGGGTTCTCAGCCATCGCTCGATGCGCCGCCACTGCCGGTGGACCGCCCGGGTGACCTTCGCGTCCGGCGCGAGCGCGGGGAGGGCGGCGCGGCTCGGGGGGTGACAGTCCGGGTCGGGAACCGCCACGGGTTCCGGGCCGGACGCCGTCCCTTCTCGACGCAGCTCGGCGAACAGGCAGTCGGCGCCGGGCGGGTCCGTGAGGCATGGCCGCTCCTGGGAGGGGCCCCAGGAGGTCGCCGGCTCCTTGGAGAAGACCGCCGACTCCAGGACCTGGCCGCCGGCGGCGACCAGGCACAGCGCGAGGCCCACGGCGCCCCAGCGGGTCAGGCGGCGGCGGGTGGCCTCGTCCAGCGGCTGCCTGGCGGGGCGGTCGTGGCCGCCCTGGAGGAACGCCGGGATCCTGGCCGGCCCGGCGGCGGCGTAGCGGGCGAGGTCCTCGGCGGTGGGCGCGCCGAGGACCGGGGCCGGCGGCCACCGGTCCACGGGCGGGCCGGCGGGGCCCGCGGGCCGGGCGGCCGCGTGCTCGTGCCGTACCGGAGCGGGCAGCGCCGGGCGGCGGCGGGAACGGACGATCAGGACGATCGCCGCCGCCACCGCGGCCGCCGCGAGGGCGAGCCACACCCTCCGCGAGATGATCATTCGCCGCACGCCCGGCAGAGTACCCCGGATCGGGCCGCGACGAGATCACGCGGCGGCGCGCTCGCGCTGGAACAGCCGGACGCCGGCGACCGCCAGCGGCAGGAACAGCAGACTGAACGCGGCGCCCACCACGTAGGTGAGCTGGACGGGGATGAGCGTCATCCCGGCGAACGCGGCGAGGTAGACGGCGCTCAGCCACCAGCCGACGACCCCCGCCCGCGCCAGCCCGGCCGACAGCGCCAGCAGCCCGAGGAAGGCGAGCAGCTCGGTGCCGCTCCACAGCGGCATGAAGGCGGAGCCGTCCACCGTGTCGGAGATGCGGACGGCCACGTCGAGCGGGAGCTGCCGCCCGGTGACCATCCGCCACCAGTCGTCGCGCACGGCGCCGGAGACGTTCAGCAGGCCGATCGCCGTGGCCAGGGCGCCGAGCAGGGTGGGCCAGGCGCCCTTGCGGCCGCGCACCAGGCCGGGCACGGCCAGGGCGCCGAGGGCCCCGGCGACGAGGCCGTAGTGCAGCAGCATGGCCGACAGCTCGGTCAGGGACGTGTCGCGGGCCAGCGAGGTGATGTAGTCGGCCGCCGAGTCCGACACCTGGGGCGGGCAGGTCATCATCCCGGCCAGCATGAGCGCGGGCCCGGCGACGAGGGCGCCGGCGGCCGCGCGCCGCAGCACGCGGGCCGGCCTTCCGGTGTCGCCCGGCGCGACGGCGGCGCCGTTCGCGGCGCGGCTGTTCGCGGGGCCGTTCACGACACCGTCGGCGGGGCCGTTCAGAGGGCCGTTCACGGAGCTGTTCAGCGGGCCGGCGGCGTCAGCGGCGGGGGAGAAGGCGGTCATGTCGTACCTCCGGTGAGGGGTGGCGTCTCGTTGACGTGGACCACTGTCGCGTCCGGGCGGCGCGCGGCGCGTCCGCCGTTTCGCACCGTCGTCCCTCGCCGTCCCGGCGGACGGCGGCGAGGCGGGGTCCCCCTCATGGCGGACCCGTGGGACGGGCCGGGTCCGCCGTCCGGCGGAGCCGCCGGGCGGCGGCCCTGGTTACGATCGGTGGCCATGACGACGAGACGGCTGCCCGACCCCCGCCTGATACCGCTGGTGTTCGGGCCGGTCATCGGGGTGCTGGCGGTGCTGGAGACGCGGCTGGACGACGGGTTCGGCGCGGCGGCGACGGCCACCTGGGTGACGGGGGTGCTGCTGGCCGCCGGTGTGGTGCTGGCGGCCTGGGCCCCGCTGGCGGGCGCGGTCGCGGCGGCGGTGTGCCTGCCGCTGAGCGTGGTCGTCTTCGACGGCCCCGGCATGGGCGGGGCCGGCATGATCGGGCTGATCGGCGTGGTCGCGTGGGTGGGCCGGCGGGAGCCGCCGCGCCGCTCGGCCGTCGCGCTGGGCGTGGCGGCCGTGTCGTTCACCGTCGTGTCGATCGCGGCCGGGGGCTCGGCGTGGGAGCTGTTCTTCGTGCCGGCCGTGCTGCTGCCGGGCTGGTCGATGGGGCTGCTGGCGCGGCGCAGCGGCGAGCGGGCGCTGCGCCTGGCCGAGCTGGCGGCGGCGCTGGACGCCGAGCGGGAGGCGAACGCGCAGGCCGCCGTCGCGCAGGAGCGCACGCGCATCGCGCGCGAGGTCCACGACGCGGTGGCGCACTCGGTCAGCGTGATGACGTTGCAGCTCGGCGGGCTGCGGCGGCTGCTGGCGGACCGGCCGGCCGAGCAGGAGGTCGTGGCCGGGCTGGAGCGGCTGGGCCGGCAGACGGTGGAGGAGATGCGCGGCCTGGTGGGCATCCTGCGCGAGCGCGTGGACGGCGGCGAGACGGCGCCGGTGCCGTCGCTGGAGCGGGTGGAGGAGCTGGTCGGGGACGTGCGCGCCGCGGGTCTGCCGGTGCGGCTGGACGTCGCGGCGGACCTGCCCCGGCTGCCCCCGGTGCTGGACCTGACCGCGTACCGGGTGCTGCAGGAGGCGCTGACGAACGTGCTGCGGCACGCCGGGGCCGCCCCCACGACCGTCGTGCTCGGCCGCGAGGGGCAGGCGCTGCTGCTGGAGGTGCGCAACGACCCCGCGTCCGGGAGCGCCCCGGCGGGCCGGCCCGCGGGCGGGGCGGCCGGCGGCGGCCACGGCCTGGTCGGCATGCGGGAGAGGCTGGCGATGGTGCAGGGCACGCTGCGGACGGGCCCCGAGCCGGACGGCGGCTTCGCCGTGCGGGCCCGCTTCCCGCTGCCCAGGACGTGGGAGAGGACGACGGCATGACGGTCTCGGTGGTGCTGGTCGACGACGAGGCGATGGTCCGCGCCGGGCTGCGCATGGTGCTGAGCGGGGAGCCGGACATCGAGGTGGTCGGCGAGGCGTCCGACGGGCTGGAGGCGCTGGACCTGGTCGCCCGTACCCGCCCGGACGTGGTGCTGATGGACGTGCGGATGCCGCGCATGGACGGGCTGGCCGCGGCGCGCCGGCTGGTGGCGGAGCATCCGGGCAGCAAGGTGGTGGTGCTGACCACGTTCGACGAGGACGAGCACGTGGCGGCCGCCCTGCGGGCCGGGGTGAGCGGGTTCCTGCTGAAGGTGTCGCCGCCGGAGCAGCTCGTCGAGGCGGTCAGGACGGTGGCGGCCGGGGGCGGGCTGCTCGACCCGGCGGTCACGCTGCGCGTCATCGCCGCGTTCGCCCACCGGCCCGGCGAGGGCGACGGGCCGGACCGTACGGCGGAGCTGGCCTCGCTGACGGGCCGGGAGACGGACGTGCTGCGGCTGCTGGCGGGGGGCCTGACCAACACGCAGATCGCCGCCCGGCTCTACCTCGGGGAGGCGACGGTCAAGACACACCTGTCGCGGGTGCTGATGAAGCTGGGGCTGACCAGCCGGGTCCAGGCCGTGGTGTTCGCCTACGAGAGCGGGCTGGTGCGCCCCGGCGAAACCGCTGGAGGCGGGGACGATTCTGGAGTATGCAGGACACCGTGACCGACGACCTGGACGTGGACGCCTTCACCGCGGCGATCGAGAACTTCAACCGCTTCTACATCCGGCTTCCGGTGCTGGAGAAGCTGCCGTTCACGACGCTGTCGGTGCTGGACACCCTCGCGTCCGCCGACGGGCCGATGCGGCTGACCGAGCTGACCAGGACGGAGCAGATCAGCCAGCCGGCCGTCACGCAGCTCGTCACCCGCCTGGAGCGCGACGGGCTCGTGGAGCGCCGCCCCGACCCGCGGGACGGGCGCGCCGTGCTCGTGCACATCACCGAGGCGGGCCGGCGGATCGGCCGGGCGCGGCACGAGGACCGTACGCGGCACCTGCTGCCGCTCGTCGCCCGGCTCACCCCCGAGCAGCGGCGGGCCATCGCGGGCGCGCTGCCGGCGCTGGCCCGCCTCGCGGAGCTGGGCCGGGGCGCGGCGGCGGAGAACGAGTGACGGCGCCCGGCCGGCCGGAGGCGGCGCCGGAGCTGGTCGCCCGGGCGCGGGAGGCGTTCGGGTGGGGCGAGGACGTCGTGGTGACGGCGGGGCCGCGCGGCGCGCTGGGGCAGATCTGGCGGGTCGAGTCCGGCGCGGAGCGCTACGCGCTGAAGGAGATCTTCGCCGAGCCGCCGTCGGCGGCGCAGGTCGTGGCGGAGCTGGACCTGACGCGGCGCGCGGCGGAGGCGGGCGTGCGGATGCCGGCGAGCCTTCCCGACCGCGCCGGACGCCACCTGCTGCCGGCGCCCGGCGGGAGCTGGCTGCGGCTGTACGAGTGGGTGGACCTGCGGCCGGTGGATCCGGCGGGCCGGGCGACGCCCGGCGAGCTGGGCGCGTTACTGGCGCGCCTGCACCGGTGCGCGCCGCCGTCGTCGGCCGAGGCGGGCGGCGGGCGGCCCCACCCGTGGTACGACCGGGTGCCCGCGCCGGAGGCATGGGAACGGGCGGCGGCGTCGGGCGCGCGGTGGGCGGAGCGGCTGGCCCGGAGGCTGGCCTGGCTGCCGGAGCTGACCGCGGCGGTGACGCCGGCCGATCCGGCCGCCCTGGTCGTGTGCCACCGCGACCTGCACCCGGAGAACGTGCTGGCCGGCCCCGGGGGCGGCCTGGTGGTCGTGGACTGGGACAACCTGGGGCCGGCCGCGCCGGCGCGCGAGCTGGCCCAGGCGCTGTTCGACTGGTTCTGCGACGGCTCGGGCCCGGACCTCGGCGCGATGCGGCGCATGTACGACGCGTACGTGCGCGAGGGCGGGCCCGGGCGGATCACCGGGCCGGCGGACTTCTCGATGCTGGTGGCGTCCCGGCTGAACTTCCTGCTCCTGCAGGCCGGTGTCGCACTCGACCCGGAGGCCGAGCCGCGGCACCGCGCCTGGGCCGAGCGGGAGATCGACGAGATGTCGCGCCTGCTGCCGGACCCGCGATGGCTCGCCGAGGCGCTGGAGCTGCTGGGCGGCCGGGCTCAGGCGACGGAGCCGTAGCGGGGCTTGCCGGCCCGCTCGTAGGTGAGGTGGACGACGCCCGCTTCGGTGGTGGCCGAGCCGGTCAGCCGCAGCCCGGCCGGGGCGGTGCCCTCGGCGAACAGCCGCTTGCCCTCGCCCAGGACGACGGGGAAGACGAGCAGGCGGTACTCGTCGACCAGCTCGGCCCGCTGCAGGGTGCGGATGAGGTCGCTGCTGCCCTGGACGAGGATCACGCCGTCGGTGTCGCGCTTGAGGTCGGCGACGGTGTGGGCGGCGTCGCCCACGAGGACGTGGGTGTTGTTCCACGTGGCGTCCATGGGCGTCCTCGTGGTGACGTACTTGGGCATGCCGTTGATCTTGGCGCCGCCCTCCTCGTCGGGCACGCCGGGCCAGTACGAGGACAGGATGTCGTAGGAGCGGCGGCCGAGCAGCATGCTCGCGGCGCGGTCGAGCTGCTCGCCCATGATGCGGCCGAACCCCTCGTCCACGTGCGGGGGCAGCCAGCCGCCGTGCGGGAAGTCGTTGGAGTCGTCCTCGCCGGGGCCGCCGGGGCCCTGCATGACACCGTCCAGCGACACGAACGTCGAAACCACCAGCCTGCCGGCCATCTGTCACTCCCTCTGTCGTGCTGCTTCGTCGTGCCTCCACCCTGCCGGAACGCGTTTACGGTTTTCTTACGGCATCCCTAACGCGCCGGTCGCCGGATCCCCCTCTCTCTTTCGAGAGCACCGCTCTTGACTTCCCAGCACCCGTGCGAGAGCATTGCTCTCATAAGGGAACGCCGCTCTGGAGGAGTGTCATGAAGGTTCTGTACGCCGGCCCGTCGATCGAGCGCCTGCACGAGGAGTACGCCAAGAAGGGCCGGCTGGACGACGACGCGCCCGTGAAGTCCTCCTCGTCCATCGTCGTCGACGCCCCCGCCGGCAAGGTGTGGAACCTGCTCGTCGACATGCGGAACTGGCCGGCCTGGCGCTCCGACGCGCACGTCGTCGAGCTCGGCGAGATCGAGCCGGACGCGACCTTCCGGTGGAACATTCGCGGATCGGCGATCCGCTCCACCTTCGCCGTGGTCGAGCCGGAGCGGGAGCTCACCTGGACCGGTGTCGCGATGGGGTGCTTCAAGGCCATCGACCGGATGCTGCTGGAGGAGACGGCGGACGGGCGGACCCGGGTGACCGTCGAGGAGTCCATGTCGGGTCCGCTGCTGACGCTCTTCTACAGCGGCGCCAAGCTCCGCCAGGGCCACGAGGACCTGCTGCGCATGCTCAAGACGGCGGCCGAAGCCTGACGCTTCCCCGAGGTCGCGCAGGGGCTCGTCAGCCGGCTCGCCGGGCCAGGGTGAGCAGGTGACCACTGACGCCGAGCAGCGAGGGCACCAGAAGGCGCCTTCCGGCCCGTACTGCCGCGCCAGCAAAGGGTTCGGCCCCGGGCGCTCATCGGGGACCGAGGAGGTGGCCCGCGATGAGCCAGGCGCCGATCCCGATCATCGCGATCCCGGACAGGCGGCCGACGAGGCGGGCGGCGGCGGGCCGGCCGTGCAGGACGCCGCGCGTCAGGCGGCCCACGCCGAGGTAGAACAGCCCGCAGGTGATCACGAAGGCGAGTCCCAGCACGCCGATCTGCACGGCGATCGGCCAGGCGCCGCGCCGGTCGGTGAACTGCGGGAGCAGCGCAAGGAAGATGAGCAGCCCCTTGGGGTTGAGGGCGCTGACCCCGATGCCGCGCAGGAAGACGGCGCGGTCGCCGCCGCCGACAGCCCCGGGCGCCGGGTCCGACGGGGCGGCCGGGCGGGCGGCGGTCGTGGCGCCGTGGGCCATGAGGTAGAGGCCGCCCGCCAGGGTGAGGGCGGTCAGCAGGGCGGGTTCGCCCGCCACCAGCGCGCCGACGCCGGTCGCGACGACGACGGTAATGGCGGCGTACCCGACGACGAGCCCGCCGACCGCCGGGTACACCGGCCGGCCGCGCAGCCCGGCGCCGATCGTGAACGCCCAGTCGGCGCCGGGGACGACGATGAGCAGCAGGGAGACGGCCCAGAAGGCGAGCACGGAGCCGGCGGCCATGGACGAACCTCCCGGATAACGGCTGGTTCGAGAAGAATAGTGCCGATAGTCCGAGAGGTGCTTCCAACTTCGACCCCGTACGGGACCTTCCGTGGAAGGATTTGCTCCATGGACGCGATCGACCGGAAAATCCTTGCGCTGCTCCAGGAGGACGGCCGGCTGACGGTCACGGAGCTGGCCGCGCGGGTGGGCCTCAGCGTGTCGCCGTGTCACCGGCGGCTGAGGGAGCTGGAGCGCAGCGGGACGATCCGCGGCTACCGGGCCGTCGTGGACGCCGCCGCGCTCGGCCTGACGTTCCAGGCGCTGGTGTTCGTGACCATGCGCCAGGAGGACCGCGAGACCCTGCTGGGCTTCGAGGCGGCGGTCGGGCGGGTTCCGGAGGTGGTGCAGGCGCAGCGGCTGTTCGGCGACCCCGACTACCTGCTGCGGATCGTCACCGCCGACCTGACCGCCTACCAGGAGCTGGAGGACGACGTCCTGGCCGCGCTGCCGGGCGTGCAGCGGCTGAACTCGACCCTGGTGATGAAGCACGTGGTCGACGACCGGCCGCTGCCCACCCCGGGAGCGCGCTCGGGGCCCACCCCGCCTTGACCGTCGTCGCCACGCGGGTGACGCCGGGCCTCAGGCGACGGAGTGACTGATCGTGCCCCTGTAGGTGCCGGACACCGCGCCGTCCGGGATGTCGACCACGACGGTGGGATTCCAGGTGCACGAGTTGCCGCCGGCCCCGCTGATCTTGCGGAAGGCGGCGTACGGCGCGTCGAGGTGCTCGGCGGAGGCGGCGTCCGGCTGCCCGGGCACGAAGGTGCCCGCGCCCGTGGTGCTCGTCGCGAGCCCCGACCAGTAGGAGATCGCGCCGGCCGGGATCGTCTCGGCGCCGCTGCCGCCGCCGGTGGTGAAGCTGGTGCCGGACACGGTCGCCACCCACGTGGCGTTCAGCGCGGCGCGATCGTCGGACACGGTGACCGGGCCGAGGGGGCCGCTGATCTGGTCGCCGGGCGTGCCGCTGCCGATGCCGACCGGCCCGTCCGGGACGCTGATCGCCAGGCCTTCGTCCGCGGACACGGTGAACAGCACCGTGGTGTCGCAGGTGGTGGCCGCGGGGCAGGTGCCGGCCAGTGCCGGACGCGCCGTCACCCCGCCCGCCAGCGCGGTGACCGCCATGACCCCCATGACTCCGAAACGGTCCCATCCCATGGCTGATCCCTCCATCCACCCCGGATGACTACAAAGAGTGACGTGTGATCACATCCTGCTCGTCCCGTGAGGTGCGGAAACGGGGCCTGCGCACACCTGACGACACCTTTGTCGTGATCTGGTGCGCTTGACGCTCGTGTCCTGATGTGATCGTTTCGGTCCACCGTGCGGCGGAGCCTTCCGGCGAGAAGGTGTAGCGCGCACTACTGCCCCCGTCGTACGCGCAGCCTCCCGAACGGGCCCGGTGCGGTAGAGGCGAATGCCTCCCGTGGGCGGACGCCCGCACCCCCCGCCGCGGGCGACGATGTCGGGCCAAGAGTCATGTTCACCAGGCCGTCGCCCGGCTCACGGCCCGTCAGAGGAGAAACCCCGATGTTCCTGCGTGTCGCGATGGCGGTGCAGACCCTGGCCCTGCTGGTCCAGGCGGTCACCGCCGGGATGCTGCTGTCCTCGCCCGGCGGCCGGGGGCTGCACGCCGCCACGGCGATCGCCGTGATGGTCGCCGTGCTGGCGCACCTGGTCGCCGCGATCGTCACCCGCCGCCGGGCCGCCATCCTGCCCGCCGTCGCCATGCTGGTGATGACGCTGGCCCAGGTGGCGCTGGGCGTGGCCCACGTCAAGGTCCTGCACGTGCCGGTCGGCGTCCTGATGTTCGGCGTGAGCCTGCAGCGGCTCGGGCAGGTGTGGCCGGCCCGCCGCGTCCAGACGGCCGCGGCATGACGATGACCAGAAGGCGAGCCCTGCGTCTGTTCGGCCTGGGCGCCGCCGCCGCGCTGGCCGCGCCGGGCTGCTCCCTGCTGAGCGGCACCCCGCTGCCGCAGGTCCTGCCCAGCCGCGCGCCGCTGCCCAAGCCGTACGGCGTGCCGCTGCCCCTGCCCGTGACGGCCCGCCCGGCCAGGAGCGACGCCAGCACCGACTACTACGAGCTGGTGCAGCGGGAGGCCGACGCGCAGATCCTGCCGGGCCTGCGCACGCGGGTGTGGGGGTACGACGGGCGCTTCCCCGGGCCGACCATCCGGGCCCGCGCCGGACGCAGGACCGTCGTGCGCGTCACCAACGCCCTCGGCGCGCCGACCGTCACCCACCTGCACGGCGGCCACACGCCGCCCGAGTCCGACGGCTACCCCACCGACCTGGTGGGGCCGGGCACGCACCGCGACTACGCCTTCCCGCTGGACCAGCGGGCGGCCACGCTGTGGTACCACGACCACCGCATGGACTACACCGGCCCGCAGGTGTGGCGGGGACTGGCCGGGTTCTTCCTGGTGGAGGACGAGGAGGAGGCGGCGCTGCCGCTGCCGTCGGGCGAGCGCGACGTGCCGCTGATGATCTGCGACCGGTCCTTCGCCGCCGACGGGAGCATGCCCTACCCGGCCTCCGCCGAGGGGCCCGGCGCGCGGGAGGCGTTCATGGGGGGCGTGCTCGGCGACGTCATCCTCGTCAACGGCGCGCCGTGGCCCTCGCTCGGCGTCGACCGGGCCCGCTACCGGTTCCGCCTGCTCAACGCCTCCAACGCGCGGGTCTACGAGCTCGCCCTGGCGCCCGCCGGGCGGCTGGTGCGCATCGGCGGCGACGGGGGCCTGCTGGCGGCGCCGCGCTCGGCGGACCGGGTGCGGCTCGCACCGGGCGAGCGCGCGGACGTGGTCGTCGACTTCGCCGCCCACCGCGTGGGCGAGCACGTCGAGCTGCGCAACCTCCTCGGAGAGGGCCCGCAGGCGCGGGTGATGCGCTTCACCGTCGAGCGCGACGCCCGCGACGACTCGGCGATCCCCGCCGCGCTGTCGCGCGTGGAGACCCTCGACCCGGCGCGGGCGGCGGTGACCCGCGACTTCGAGTTCAGCAGCGGCAGCATGGGCGGCCACACCGGATGGCTGATCAACGGCAAGCCGTTCGACGCCCGCCGCGTCGACGCCCGGCCCAAGCTCGGCCAGGTCGAGATCTGGCGGCTGACCAGCGACGTGGCGCACCCCGTCCACCTGCACCTGTCGCCGTTCCAGGTGCTCTCGGTGGCCGGCGAGCGGGCGGCGGGGCCGCCGGAGTGGAAGGACACCGTCGAGCTGCGGGAGGCGCAGACCGTGGAGATCGTCACCAGGTTCACCGGCTACCGGGGCCGCTACGTGATGCACTGCCACAACCTGGAGCACGAGGACATGGCCATGATGAGCACGTTCGAGGTGGTCTGACCCCGGGCTTCCCCCGCGCGATCCGCGGCCTGCCTCAGCCCAGGTCGGCGAGGTCCTCCGCGCTCAGCTTCAGCGATCCCGCGGCCACGTTCTCCTCCAGGTGCGCCAGGGAGCCGGTGCCGGGGATGAGCAGGATGTTCGGCGAGCGGGCCAGCAGCCAGGCCAGCGCCACCTGCGGCACGGTCGCGCCGTGGCGGGCGGCGACGGCGTCCAGCCGCGCGGCGGTGAGCGGCTGGAACCCGCCGACCGGGAAGAAGGGGACGTAGGCGATCCCGGCCCGCGCGCAGGCGTCGACCAGCGGGTCGTCGTCGCGCCGGGCCAGGTTGTAGAGGTTCTGGACGCAGGCGATCGGCGCGATCGTCCGGGCCTGCTCGAACTCGGCGGCGGTGACGTTGGAGACGCCGAGGTGGCGGATCAGGCCCTCCTCGCGCAGCGCGAGCAACGTCTCCAGGGGCCCGGACAGCGGGGTCTGATCCCGGTCGAGGTCGCCCATCCGCAGGTTGACCACGTCGAGGCGGTCCACGCCGAGCGAGCGCAGGTTCGCCTCGACGCCGCGGCGCAGGCCGTCGGGGGTGAGGCCGGTCTTCTCCTCCGCCGGCCGCGCCAGGTCCGAGCCCTCGACCAGCGCCCCCACCTTGGTGACGATCACCAGGTCGTCCGGGTACGGCGACAACGCCTCGCGGATCAGCTCGTTGGCCGCCACCCCGTCGCGGGAGTAGTAGTGCGAGGTGTCGATGTGGTTCACCCCGAGCTCCACGGCCCGGCGCAGGACGGCCAGGGCCGTCTCCCGTCCGGGCCGCTCGCCCCGCGGCCAGCCGGTCAGCTTCATCGCGCCGTAGCCGATCCTGGCGACGCCCAGATCGCCGCCCAGCGCCCATCGTTCAGTCGTCACGATCCCCCAGCCTAGAGGTGGGCACGGACGCCGGCGTCGACCGTGCGGTCCTGGGGGAGGCGCTCGGCGCCGGCGGCGCGTGACGACGTCCCGGGGTCCCCGCCCGGATGAAAGTTTCACTCCTGTACGTCCTCCCCTTCGAGGTCCGCGCGGGTGGCCACGGCGGCGGGGCGGGGGAGCGTTGCGCGGCGGTGCCGGGCGGTAGATCGTCCGGGAGCGCTCCCATCCACCGGAGGGGCCGATTCCTCACGGAGATCCCCCATGTCCATCCTTCGCACCACCTGGCGCCGGGCCCTGACGGCGGCGGCCGCCGCCCTGCTCGCCGGAACCGGGCTCGCCGCCGTCCCGGCCGCCGCCGGCGCCGCCGTCTCCTGCACGGCCACGTACGCCAAGAGCTGGGACAACGGCAGCGCGTTCGGCGCCACCATCACCGTCACCAACACCGGCGACCCGCTGACGACCTGGACCCTCGGCTTCGACTTCCCGGACAACCAGGTGATCACCCAGATGTGGGGCGGCGTGCCGGCCCCCGCCGTCCCCACCCCGGCGGGCGCGGCCATCACCGTGAAGCCGGAGTCCTACAACGCCCGCCAGGGCGCCGGCGCCACCTGGACCGTCGGCTTCAACGGCACCTATACCGGCGGCGCCAACACCGCTCCCGCCGTCTCCTGCTCCGGGAACGGCGGCGGCGGGACGCAGCAGGCCCTGGTCGTCTCCGCTACCGGCGTCAGCGTGCCCGAGGGCAACACCGGCGCCTTCACCGTCCGCCTGCAGGCGCAGCCGTCCGGCAACGTGACCGTCACCAGCACCGCGGGCACCGGCGACGGCGACATCACCGTGACCGGCGGTGCCTCCCTGACCTTCACCTCCGCCAACTGGAACACCCCGCAGAGCGTGACCCTCGGCGCCGCCGAGGACAGCGACCGGACCAACGGCAGCAGGCCGATCGTCGTGGCCTCCTCCGGCCTGCCCCCGATCACGGTCACCGCCACCGAGGCCGACAACGACGGGCCGCCCACCGGCGGCGCCGCCCCCGCCCTGCGCGTGTCCGGCAACCGCCTGGTCACCTCGATGGGCTCGACGTACCGCCTGCTGGGCGTCAACCGGGCCAGCGGCGAGTTCGCCTGCGTGCAGGGCAAGGGCATGTGGGACGGCGGCCCCGTGGACCAGGCGTCCGTGGACGCGATGAAGGCGTGGAACATCCACGCCGTACGCATCCCGCTCAACGAGGAGTGCTGGAACGGCACCACCGGCACGCCCAGCGGCGCCGCCTACCAGCAGAACGTCAAGGACTACGTCGCGCTGCTCGTCGCCAACGGCATCACCCCGATCGTGGAGATGCACTGGAACCACGGCCAGTACACCGGCCAGGGCGCCGGCTGCTCCGACACCGCCGCGACCTGCCAGAAGCCCATGCCCGACGCCCAGTACGCGCCCACCTTCTGGACCGGCGTGGCCAACGCCTTCAAGGGCGACAACGCGGTCGTCTTCGACCTGTTCAACGAGCCGTACCCGGACGCCGCCGCCAACTGGAACGCCACCGCCGGCTGGACCTGCTGGCGCGACGGCGGCACCTGCACCGGCATCGGCTACCAGGTGGCCGGCATGCAGTCCCTGGTCAACGCGGTGCGCGCCACCGGCGCCACCAACGTGATCATGCTCGGCGGGCTGGCCTGGTCCAACGACCTGAGCCAGTGGCTGACCTACAAGCCCACCGACCCGACGGGCAACCTCATGGCCGCCTGGCACACCTACAACTTCAACTCCTGCTCCAGCGTCTCCTGCTGGGACAGCCAGGTCGGGGCCGTGGCCGCGCAGGTGCCGGTGCACGCCGGCGAGATCGGCCAGAACTCGTGCGCCCACGACTACATCGACCAGGTCATGGCCTGGGCCGACGCGCACGGCGTCGGCTACACCGCCTGGACCTGGAACCCGTGGGGCTGCGGCCAGGGCAACGTCCTCATCGAGGACTACGCCGGCACCCCCACCAGCACGTACGGCGCGGGGTTCAAGGCCCATCTGCTCACCCAGAACCCCACCTCCTGAGGGCCGCCCGACCGGCGCCGCCGCGGCCCGCCCACCGGCGCGGCGGCCAGGCCGCTCAGCCGGCGGGCTGGGCGGCCTGGATGCGCTCGGTGAGGTAGCGCCGGGCCGCGTTCGCGCTGACGACCATGTCGGCGGCCATGCCGGCGGTCAGGTCGGCGCAGGCCTGGGCGGCCGCCGCGGCGCGGGGCAGCATCCGGTTCTCGTAGGCGCGCACGGCCTCGTCGAGGGCGTCGTGGACGACGACGGCCTCGGCGAGGTCGGCGCCGTCGAGCATGGCGAGGTTGGCGCCGATGCCGGCCGGGGGCATGAGGTGGGCGGCGTCGCCGAGCAGCGTGACGCCCGGGACGTGGTCCCAGGCGTGCCCGATGGGCAGCACGTGCAGGGGCCGGTTGACGAAGCCGCCGTCGGAGTCGCGGATGAGGTCCAGCAGGCTGTCATGCCAGCCGTCGAACACCGTGAGGAGGTGGTGGCGCACGGCGGCGTCGTCGTCGAGGTCCACGCCGGCGGTGGCGTGCCAGTCGTAGGGCCCCTCAAGGCCGGCGTACACGCGGATGTGGCCGCCGCTGTTGCGCTGGGCCGACAGCATGGTGCGGCCGGACTTGGCCGCCATGGTGCCGTTGCCGACCAGGCGCGCCGACGCGGGATGGCGGGTGTCGGCGTCGTCGAGGCAGGTCTCGACGATGGTGTCGCCCGTGTAGGCGGGCGTGGCGTCCGAGAGCGCGGGCCGGATCCTCGACCACGCGCCGTCGGCGCCGACGACCAGGTCGAACTCCTCGGTCGTGCCGTCGGTGAAGCGCAGGCGGGCGGTCCCGTCGCCGGTCGGGGTGGCCCCGGCGGCCGGGCGTCCCCACCGGACCGTGCCGGGGGCGAGGGATTCGAGGAACAGGCCGCGCAACTGGCCGCGGTCGATCTCGGGCGCGTTGCCCGGCCCGCCGGTGGGGTGCTCGTGGAAGATCTGCTCGCCGGTGAAGGGATCCAGACCGCGCAGTTCCTGTCCTTCGGGGCGGGCCAGGGCGCCGAACTCCTCGAACAGGCCCGCGGCGCGCAGCGCGGCCTGTCCGGTGTCGACGTGCATGTCCAGCATGCCGCCCTGCCGGCGGGCGTGGGGGGAGGTCTCGCGCTCGAACACGGTGACCTGCCGGCCGTGCCGCTGGAGGGTCCGGGCGCAGGTGAGGCCGCCGATGCCGGCGCCGACGACGGCGATGCGGGGAGAGGTCATGACGCAAAGGTCCCTTCGTCTCGGAACGCGCCGGAGGCCCGGCACGCGACGATGAAACCATATCCACTTCGAAAGTGTAGTGACTAGCCTTTCGAAGTAACTGCGCTTTGGCGGTAGGCTGAGCCCGTGACCGAACCCCTCGGACGTCGCGAACGCAAGAAGGCGCAGACCCGTCAGGCGCTGGCCGACGCCGCCCTGCGGTTGTTCCTCGAACGCGGCTACGACAACGTCGGCGTCAAGGACGTCGCCGAGGCCGCCGACGTGGCGGTGACCACCCTGTTCAAGCACTTCCCCAGCAAGGAGGCCCTGGTCTTCGACCTCGACGCCGACCTCGAGGCCGCGCTCGTCGCGGCGGTGCGCGAGCGCCCCGCCGGCCGGTCGATCCCGGCGGCTCTGCGTGAGCACGTCCTGGAATGGGCGGTCAAGGTCGTCGCGGACGAGCGGGGCGCCCGCATCACGCGCATGGTGGAGGACACTCCGGCGCTGAGCGAGTACGCGCGGCGCATGTGGACGCGTCACGAGAGCGCCCTCGCGCGCGCCATCGCCGAGGAGACCGGGGCGCCGGCCGGCGACCTCGCCTGCGCCGCGCTGGCCCGCTTCGCGCTCGAAGCCGCCGACCTCGTCCAGCGGGACGCCGACCCGGGCAGGGCCGCGACGGTGGTCTTCGACCTGCTCGAACAGGGCTGGACGGCCGCCGGCCGCGAGCGGGCCGGCGGCGCGGGGCCCCGGGAGGCGGCTACGCCGGAGGCGTGACGTACTGGGCGACCCCGTGGCCGAGCGACCAGTCGATCGGCTCGTTCTCGGTCACGGTGACGAACACGTTGCGCGGCTCGGTGCCCGCGTAGGCGTGGGCGAGCTCGGCGATCCGCCGGTACATCGCCTGCTTCTGCGCGGGCGTGCGGCCGGAGCGCATGGTGATCCCGACGTAGACGATGCCCTCGTCCCGGTGGATGCCCAGGTAGTCGCCGTAGCGCAGGGTGCCGTGGGCGCCGTCGTGGCCGGTGAGGATGTGGAACCGGTCGTCGTCCGGGATGCCGATCGTCTCGACCAGGGCCTCGTGCACGGCGCGGCTGAGCGCGTCGAGCCGGCCGGGGTCGGCCCCGAGCGCGTCGATGCGGACGAGAGGCATGTCAGCGGCCCTCCTTCCGAAGCGGCCGCGCGGACGGCCCGGCCGGTCGCGCGGATGGCCCGGCCGGTCGCGCGGACGGGTGGGCCGTCCGCACGGGCGGGTGCGCCGGTCGCGCGGAGGGGCGGGCGTGGGCCATGAGCAGGGCGAGGGCGCCGTCCACGGCGCGCGCGTACGCCTCGGCCGAGCCGGCGGCGCGGGCCAGCACGTAGCCGCCCTGCACCACCGCGACCAGCGCGGCGGCCGTCGCCGCGGGGTCGAGCCCCGGATCGAGCTCGCCGCTCGCCCGCCCCTCGTCCAGCAGGCCCGCGAGCCGGCCGGTGAGCCAGGTGAAGTACTCCTCGACCGGCGCCCGCAGCCGGGGGTCGGCCATCACGTCGGGGTCCTGGCTGAGCCGGCCGACCGGGCAGCCCCGCAAAGCCTCCCGCTCCCGCCGCAGGTAGGCGGCGATCCGCCCGGCCGGGCTTCCCGGGCCGCCGAGCTCCGCCTCCGCCCTGCCCCGCGTCTCCTCGGCGCTGCGCGCGATCGCGGCCAGCGCCAGGTCGGGCTTGCCGTGGAAGTGGTGGTACATGCTGCCCTGACCGGCTCCGGACCGCTCCTGGATCGCCTTCGGGCTGGTGCCCACGTAGCCCCGCTCCCACAGCAGCTCACGCGTGCTCTCGATCAGTCGTTCCCTCGTGTCCACGCCACCGAGTTTACATACTGGTAGGTACAGCCCGTCGGTCTCAGGCGCAGGTCTTCTTCTCCGGGACGCAGTGCTTGACCTCCGGGTTGCTCGCCGACGGCCCGTCCAGCAGCGGCTGCGGCCTGTTCAGCAGGTGCCGGTCGAAGAAGGCGCCGACGTACGTCCGGGTGATCGCGAGCCCGCGCTCCGCCGGCAGGTCAGCGCCGATGTCGATGCCGAACTCGGCCGCGAGGACGCCGACGTCGGTGAACGACGCGTGCTCCGCGCCCGTCACGAGCAGCCAGCGCTTCCAGCCGGTCATGAGCTTCCAGTCGCGCTCCCAGGTGGCGGCCGGCTCCATGCCGGGGGTGTAGGTGGCGGCCTTGCCCAGGAACATGAACGGCCGCTTCAGCTCA
Source organism: Nonomuraea rhodomycinica (assembly GCF_013363995.1). Taxonomy (GTDB): domain Bacteria; phylum Actinomycetota; class Actinomycetes; order Streptosporangiales; family Streptosporangiaceae; genus Nonomuraea; species Nonomuraea rhodomycinica. Next base: position 572,851 of record NZ_JABWGO010000003.1, read on the forward strand.
CGGGTGAGGGCGTCGGGAGGCGTGGTGCCGTCGATGTCGATCCCGGCGCGCAGCCGCGCGTCCAGGGCGAGCGCGGTGACGGCGCTCGCGCCGCCGATGGAGTGGCCCGCCATGCCCGTCCGGGACCTGTCGATCAGCCGGGCGCCCTTCCACGCGGGCCGCGGCCCGGTCAGCCGGTCGAGCACGAACGACACGTCGGCCGCGCGCACGTTGACGACCTTCGTGAACATCGACGGGTCGTGGTCGCCGTCGCAGGGGACGCAGGTGGTGACCCGCCCGTCGGGGAACGTCGTGGCCACCGTCTCGTAGGTGTGGTCGATCGCGGCCACCACGTACCCACGGCTGGCCAGGTCCTCGGCCAGGGCGGTCAGCGTGCTGCGGGGCTTGCCGAACCCGGGGGAGAGCACCACGAGGGGAAGGCCGTGCCCGCGCCCGGCCGGTTTCGCGTCGCTGAAGGCGTTGGTCCGCGTCGTGCTCAGCAGGGCGGGCGGCAGGTCGGTCAGCTTCGCGTCCTTGAGGAAGAGCTCCGACTCCTTCGGCGTCATGTACCGGGCCCGCTGCAGGCCGGGCGAACGGGCCGGATACCACAGCGACACCATGAGCTCGCGCGCCTTCACCGAGGGCACCCACGGGTCGGGGCGCGAGGCGTCCTTGAGGTGGAGGGACGTGGTGCCGACCGGGTGCGAGCCGGTCGGCTCGGGCAGGTACGGCTTGTCCGGCGCGGAGGCCGGGGCCTTCGAGGCGATCCCCGGGGCGGCGGGGGAGGCCCAGGCGGGGGAGGCGGGTGCCGCGGCGGCCAGGGCGCCCGCGAGGAGGAGCGCTGTCACACGACGCATGGAGATCCGTTCTTCCGATGTGGACGGCCGCCCCCGGCGGACGGGCTCCGCGGACGGCTCGATGACGGGTAAGAAGCTAGGCGCGCGAGGCCCGCGCGGGCGTCGTCCGCCGCGCGGATCTTGGATACCCCGCGCGAACGATCCGGGCCCGGGGTCATCCCTGCGATGTACTCCTCCAGGACACCGTCCCGGTCATTCAGGACGATGCGCCGCGGATCATGCCGCCGCGACAATGTGCCGGTGACTGCTGACGAACGACGGCCCCGGTGGCGGCGGGCGCTCGACCTGCCGCTGCCGGTCCTTCAGCTGCTCCGCCTGCGGCTGCTCGCCATGGTTCGGCCGCGAGCGCGGGGCGCCCGGCCGTCCCGCGGCTCCCTCGTCGCCGACGTCCTGCTCGCGGCCGTCCTGACCGTCGCGGCGCTCTTCGCGGCCGGCGCGGGCGACCAGGCCGGGGATCGGGCGGAACCGGTGGCGGGGCTGCTGCGGCTCGGTGAGGCGCCGCTCTCCTCCGTGCGGCCGTCGTCCTCGCCACCGTTCGCACCGTCGTCCTCACCGTCGTCCTCCGCGGTCGCCGGCGCTCCGGACCACGACGCCGGCGCGGCGGGCCACCCGAGCTCGGCCGTCCGGACGGGGGCGCAGCCGCCGGAGCCGCCCGACCCGCCGGACCTGCCCGACCCGCCGGAACCCCCCGAGCCCCCGGAACCACCGGAACCCCCCGAGCCGCCGCAGCCTCCCGATCCCGGGCAGCCGGAGGAGGTCCGGGTCGTGCCCGCCGTTCCGGACCTGGACCCCGGTCCAGGCGAGGACGGGCCGCCCCTGGTCCTGGCGGCGCTCACCGCGGTGCCCCTGGCGGCGCGCCGCCGCTATCCCCTGAGCACGTTCTGGGCGGTGATGGCCGCGGCGCTGGCCATGACCGGCGCGCAGACCTGGATCACCGTGGCGGCCGTCGGCGTCGCCGGGTACAGCGCCGTGGCCCACAGCCGCAACCGGGTGCCCGCGGTGGCGTCCCTGCTGCTCGCGGCCGTGCTCGCCGGGGCGGCGGCCCAGGGCATCACGCCGAGCGTGCCGAGCGCGCTCGGACCGTACGTGGTGCTGGTCAGCGCCGGCGCGCTGGCCGGTTTCGTCAGGTTCTGGCGGCACAGCAGGAGCCGGATCGACGAGATGCGGCGCGCCCAGGAGGAGGCCATGCGCGAGGCGGTCCAGGCCGAGCGCTCGCGGATCGCCGGCGAGCTGCACGACGTGGTGACCCACAATGTCAGCGTGATGGTGATCCAGGCGGGCGCCGCCCGCAAGGTGATGGACGCGCACCCCGAGCAGTCGCGGGAGGCGCTGGTCGCGATCGAGGCCAGCGGCCGGGCGGCCATGGCCGAGCTGCGCAACGTCATGGGCCTGCTGGCCGGCCAGGAGAGCGCCGCCGCGGCCGGCCCGGACGACGGGCTGGAGCCGCAGCCGGGGCTCGACCGGCTCGACGGCCTCGTGGAGCGGGTCCGCGCCGCCGGGACGCCCGTGGAGGTCACGCTCCGCCTGCCGGAGGGGCCGCTGCCCGCCGGGGTGGAGCTGGCCGCGTACCGGGTGGTTCAGGAGGCGTTGACCAACACGATGAAGCACGCGGCGGGCGCGGCGGCCGCCGTCACGGTCGGCCATCGCGGCGGCCGCCTGGAGATCGAGGTCACCGACACCGGCGGCACGCCGGGCACGCAGTCGCGCACCGGCAACGGGCGCGGGCTGATCGGGCTGCGCGAGCGGGTTGCCCTCTACGGCGGGAGCCTGGAGGCGGCTCCCCTGCCCGGCGGCGGATTCCGCCTCAGGGCCGAGATCCCGTGGCGGGCGACGTGAGCGGGGACGCGGGCAGCGGGGAGGGCCGTCCGCTGCGCGCCGTGATCGCCGACGACCAGGCGCTGGTCCGCACCGGCTTCCGGATGATCCTCATGGCCGACGGCATCGAGGTGGTGGGCGAGGCGGCCGACGGGGGCGAGGCGGTCGCCGCCGTGCGGCGCACCCGCCCCGACGTCGTGCTCATGGACGTCCGCATGCCGCACATGGACGGCATCGAGGCCACCCGCCGGATCGTGGCCGGGGGAGCCGACGACACGCGCGTGCTCATCCTCACCACCTACGACCTCGACCAGTACGTCTACGCCGCGCTCACCGCGGGCGCCAGCGGATTCCTGCTCAAGGACGTCACCCCCGAGCACCTGGTCGCCTCGGTGCGGCTGGTGCGCTCCGGCGACGCCCTGCTCGCGCCGGCGATCACCCGCCGCCTGGTGGAGCGCTTCGCCCGCCCCGCCGAGGCCGTGCCGGCCGTCCAGGGCGACCTCGCCGAGCTGACGCCGCGGGAGCTGGAGGTGCTGCGCCTGCTGGCCACCGGCCTGAGCAACGCCGAGCTGGCCGACCGGCTGACGCTCAGCCCGACGACGGTCAAGACCCACGTCGCCCGGATCCTGTCCAAGCTGGGGCTGCGCGACCGGGTGCAGGCCGTCGTCCTGGCCTACGAGAGCGGCCTGGTCTCTCCCGGCCGGGCCGGGGGCTGAGCCGACGTCCCGACGGGCCAGGTCAGGGCGCCACGGGGACGCGGGGCCTGGTCAGGGCGTCCAGCAGGCCGGGGAACGCCTCGTCCATCTCGGCGCGGCGCAGCGCGTTCAGGCGCGAGGTGCCGACGTAGTACTGCCGGATCAGCCCCGCCTCGCGCAGCACCTTGAAGTGGTGGGTGGCGGTGGACTTGCTGACCGCGATGTCGAACGTCCCGCACGCGAGGTCCTCACCGGCGGCGTCGAGTTGCGTGACGATGCTCCGGCGTACCGGGTCGACCAGGGCCTCCAGCACCTGCTGGAGATCGAACTGCGACACGTCGGGGTGCGGTGGCGTACGTCCCATGCGCCCCATGGTACGACACTCATCGAAGTTTGACGACGATCGTACTTCTGTGCTTCAGTGACCCCGTTGCCGGGAGAGCGCCGGAAGAGCGAAGGACGAGGACATGGCGAGAACTGTGCTGTTCCACGAGGTCGGCGGCCCCGAGGTGATGCGGCTGGAGGACGTCGAGCCGGGGGAGCCGGGGCCCGGCGAGGTGCTGATCCGGGTGGACGCGATCGGGGTGAACCGGGCCGAGGCGCTGTTCCGCGGCGGTCACTACATCGAGCCGGTCCGGCGGTTCCCGGGCAGGCTCGGGGCCGAGGCCGCCGGGGTGGTCGAGGCCGTCGGCCCCGGCGTCACCGGGCTGGAGCCGGGCCAGGCGGTCAGCAGCGTGCCGGCGTTCTCGCAGAACGACTACGCCGTCTACGCCGAGCGGGCCGTCGTCCCCGCGTCGGCGCTCGTGCGCCGCCCCGACGGGCTGGACGCGGTGTCCGGCGCCGCCGTGTGGATGCCCTACCTCACCGCGTACGGCGCGCTGGTGGAGGTGGGCGGCATGCGGCCCGGCGACGCGGTGGTGCTGACCGCCGCCTCCAGCGGCGTCGGGCTGGCCGCCATCCACACGGCCAACCGCGTCGGAGCCACGCCGATCGCCGTCACCCGCACCGGCGGCAAGAAGGAGCGGCTGCTCAAGGAGGGCGCCGCCCACGTGATCGTCTCCGACGAGGAGGACGTGGCCGCCCGCGTGCTGGAGCTGACCGGCGGCAGGGGCGCCGAGTACGTCTTCGACGCCGTCGCCGGGCCGGGCGTGACCGACCTCGCGCGCGCCGTGGCGCCGGGCGGGACGCTCTTCCTGTACGGGGCGCTGAGCGGTCAGCCGACCCCGTACCCGGGCTTCGAGCTGGGCATGCCCGCCCTGAACATGCGCACGTACACGGTGCTGGAGACCATCAGGGACCCGCGCCGCCTGGACCGGGCGGTGGCGTTCGTGGCCTCGGGGCTGCGCTCGGGCGCGTTCCGGCCCGCGGTGGACCGCACGTTCCCGCTGGAGGAGGTCGTGGCGGCGCACCGGTACATGGAGTCGGGCGTCCAGATCGGCAAGATCGTGCTGACCGTGGACCACTGAGCCGCGCCCGTCCCGCACGAGCGGACGTCGGCGTCAGGCTCGCGACGACCGGCCGGGCCTGGGCTGCGGCCGCTCCGGCCGGGCGGCCAGAGCCGCCGCGAGCTGCGCCTCGGCCTGCGGGGTGAGCGAGGTGCGGATCACCCGGCCGTGCTGCCGCAGGCGCGGCAGGACCTCCCCGGGGTCCAGGTCGTGGACGAGCAGGATCAGCGCGGCCCCTCCCGGAGGGAGGCCCTGGCGCAGCTCGTCGACGAAGTCCCGGGTCATGCCCGCGTCGCCGAACGCGCTCTTCCAGATGGCGCCGCCCGCGACCGCGCCGACCGCCATGCCGAACAGCGGGGCCAGCAGCAGCAGCCCGATCACGCCGCCCCAGACGGCGCCGCCAGTGACCGCCATGCCGACGCCCGGCCCGCCCTGCCGTACCTGGACGGCGCCGTCCTCGTCCCTGACCATGAGCACCAGGTCCTCGACCTGGAGCAGCCCCTCCGCGTCCGCCTCGCGGGCGTGCCGCTCGGCCAGTTCGGCGGCCGGCCTGTCGGGATAGGCGATGGCGACGAGATCCCTCATGCGCGCGTTCCCTTCGTGTCGGGTTGCCTGGCCGAGGGGATGCGGGCGGCGGCGGCCAGGCCGACCAGGGCGAAGACCGCCAGCGCGGCCATCGCCAGCGCGTACGAGCGGTTCCCGGAGGCCAGGTCGGAGACGAGGATCGTGCCGGCGATCGCTGTGCCGAACGACGAGCCGAGGTTGGACACGCTGCGCGACAGCCCCGAGATCTCGCCCTGCATGCTCTCGGGCACGCTGGACTGGACGATGTTGACCGACGGCGTCAGCGACACCCCGAGGCCGAGCCCGATGAGCAGCAGCCCCGGGCCGAAGGCGAGCACGCTCGACGAGACCGGCACCAGGGCGAGCAGGACCGCGATCCCGGCCACCGTCACGGCGAAGCCCGTCACGATCAGCATCTTCTGGGACCGCCTGGCGGCGAGCCGCTCGGCCGCCAGTGAGGAGAGGAGCACGCCCAGGGTCGCCGGGGTGAAGATCACGCCCGTCTCGATCGCGTTGTAGCCGCGCACGGTCTGCAGGAAGACGGCCACGACGAACGAGACGCCCATGAGCAGCACCCATTGGATGTTCTGCGTCACCAGGCCGAGGTTGGAGGTGCGGCCGCGGAACAGCGCGGTGGACAGCAGCGGCTCCTTGCCCGCGCTCTCCCAGGAGCGCACGTGCGCGAAGAACCAGAGCAGGAACACGCCGCCGAGCACGAGCGAGGCCGTCATGAGCGCCGTGTTCTCGTCGGCCTGCAGGATCCCGAACACGACGAAGAACATGCCGGCCGCCGACAGGACCGCTCCGATGGTGTCGAAGGGACGGTCCGGGTCCGGTTCGAGGGGGTCGGTGATCCGGCGGCTGAGCAGGATGATCGCCACGATGATGACGGTCTGGAAGAAGAACGCGGCCCGCCAGCTGACGGCCGTGGTGATGAACCCGCCGATCAACGGCCCGGCCGCCGCGCCGATGCCGCCCATCCCGCTGATCACGCCGAACGCCCGCGCCCGGGACACGGTGTCGCTGAAGGCCAGCGTCGCGAAGATGTAGACCGGCGGGATCAGCAGCGCGGTGCCCACGCCCTCCAGCACCGAGTTGCCGATGATGAGCACCCCGAGGCCGGGCGCGACCATGCTGAGCACGGCGCCGACGCAGTAGAGCTGAAGCCCTAGGACGAAGCACCGTTTGCGGCCCCAGCGGTCGGTCAGCTTGCTGCCGGGGATCATGAAGATCGCCATGATCAGCAGGAACAGCGTGATCGTGATCTGCACGCCCTTCACGGTCGTGCCCAGGTCCTGGCTGATGTCCTTGATCATCACGTTCATGTTCGAGCCGGCGAAGCTGCAGATGAACTGGGCGAGAGCGAGGGGTACCAGCAGGCTCCGCGACGAGGCGGCCGAGCCGGAGGCGGCGGGCGTGCTCGTCATGTCCGGCTCTCCGGTGTGAGCGGCACGATCCTCGGGGGAGGCGCGGCGACCCGGCCCGTGGGCACGCGGTGCCGCAGCACGACCTTGATCACCTCTTCGACCACGACGAGGCTCGCCGCGATCCCCAGGCACGTCCCCCACTGGGGGACGCCCAGTTCGGTGGTGCCGAAGATGCGCTGCAGCAGCCCGATCTCGGTGACCGCGACGACGAGGATCAGCGCGAGGGCGTACCGGCGCAGCTGGGTCGGGCCCGGCAGCGCCGCCCGCGAGAGGATCGTGTTCTCCTGGTCGCGCGCCAGCAGCCCGGCCGCGACGTGGAAGAGCGACAGCGTCGTCAGCAGCATGGTGGCCCCCGCGACGGCGCCGCCCTGCCGGGCCCCGATCTGGTACGCGGCCAGCGACCCGGCCGTCATGACGAACCCCTGGACGCACAGCCGCACCCAGTTCCCCCGCGACAGCACCGGCGCGCCGACCGGCCGGGGAGCGCGGCTCATCAGGCCCCGCGTCGGCTCGTCGAAGCCGAGCGCGATCGCGACGGGGATGTCGATGAGCATGTTGACCCACAGGATCTGCAGCGGGGTGAGCGGGATGCCGCCGGCGATCCCGAAGGCCGCCGCCCCGATGAAGATCGCGATGTAGGCGACCAGGGTGGACATCTGGAAGCGCAGGTACTTGAGCAGGTTGTCGTAGAGCGCGCGCCCGTACTCCACGGCGCCGACGATCGTCGCGAAGTTGTCGTCGGTGAGGATCATGACGGCGGCTTCCTTCGACACCTCGGTGCCGGTGATCCCCATCGCCACGCCGATGTCGGCGGCCTTCAGGGCGGGGGCGTCGTTCACCCCGTCGCCCGTCATGGCGACCACGTTGCCGGCGCGCTTGAGCAGCCGGACCAGCCGCAGCTTGTCCTCGGGCGACACCCGGGCGACGACCCCGATCTCGTCGATCCGCGCGCGCAGCTCGTCGTCGCTCATGGCCGCGAACTCCGCCCCGGTGATCGCCCGTCCGGGGATGCCGAGCTCGCGGGCGATGGCGCCCGCGGTCGTCACGTGGTCGCCGGTGATCATCCGTACCCGGATGCCGGCCTGCGCGCACGTGGCGATCGCGGCCTTGGCCTCGGGCCGCGGGGGATCGACGATCCCGACCATCGCGAGCAGCGTCAGCTCCGTGACCATGGCGAACAGGTCGCCGCCGGGGTCGAACGCCGCCGGGTCCAGGTCGCGCTGGGCCACGACCATGACCCGCTCGCCGGCGGCGGCCATGCGGTCGTTGGCCTCCAGCGCGAGCGGGCGGTTGGCGTCCGTCACCGGGACGAGCGTCCCGTCCGGCGAGCGGTAGGCGGCGGCCCGGGCGATGAGCACGTCGGGGGCGCCCTTGACGTAGCAGCGGACGACCGGCTTCCCGTCCGGACCGGCCATCTCGTGGAAGGTGGCCATGAACTTGTAGTCCGCGTCGAACGGGACCTCACCGACGCGCGGGTAGCTGCCGCGCGTGCTGTCGAGGTCGAGGCCGCCCTTGGCGGCCAGCACGATGAGCGCGCCCTCCGTCGGGTCGCCGATCAGGCTCTCGCCGTCCAGGACGGCGTCCGCGCACAGGACCATCGGCAGCAGGTACGGGTCGAGGTCGACGTGCGCCCCGCCGACGTGCTTGATCTCCCCGGCGGTGGAGTAGCCCTCGCCGGACACGGCGTAGCGGTTCAGCCCCGGGATCACCATCTCGCGGGCGGTCATCTTGTTGAGCGTCAGTGTGCCCGTCTTGTCGGAGCAGATCATCGAGGTCGAGCCGAGCGTCTCCACCGCGGGCAGCCGCTTCATGATCGCGTTGCGGCGGGCGATCTCGCGGGTGCCGATCGACAGCAGAGCCGTCACGACCGCCGGCAGGCCCGTCGGGATGGCGGCGACCGCGAGCGCCACGCCGGTGATGAACAGGACGTCGAACGGCTTGCCCCGGATCAGCCCGAGCACGATCACGAGCGCGAGCGCGATCCCGGCGATCGTGGCGATGATCTTGGAGAGGCCGTCGAGCTGCTTCTGCAGCGGCGTCTTGTCGGCCTCCGTGCCGGCGAGCAGGCCGGCTATGTGGCCGATCTCGGTGTCCATCCCGGTCTCGGTGACGACGAACTCGCCGCGCCCCCGGGTGACGGAGGTGTTCATGTACGCCAGGCAGACACGGTCCCCGAGCGGCACGTCGCCCTCGGGCACCGGGCCGGTCCGCTTGGCCACCGGCAGGCTCTCGCCGGTGAGGGCGGACTCCTCGATCTCCAGGGACGCGGCGAGGCAGATCCGGCCGTCCGCGGGCACCCGGTCGCCCGCCTCGACCAGCACCACGTCGCCCGGCACGAGCTGTTCGGCGTCGATCTCGACGGCCTGGCCGTCCCGGCGGACCCGGGCGACGGTCTTCATCATCTGGGCCAGCGCCTGGACGCTCTCCTCGGCCTTCGCCTCCTGGCGCAGCCCGACCACCGCGTTGAAGACGGTGAGCCCGGCGAGGACGACGGAGGTCCCGGCCTCGTGCGTGACGACCAGGCTGATCACCGCCGCGGCCAGCAGCACGATCTGCATGAAGTCCCGGTACTGGCGCAGCCACGCCTGCAGGACCGACTCCTTCTTGCGGCCGGCCAGCCTGTTGGGGCCGTGGGCCCGCAACCGGTCGCGCGCGTCCTCGGCGGTGAGGCCGCGCTCGGGCCGGACGCCGAGCTCCCGGGTCACCGTCGCCGAGTCGAGCGCGTGCCACGTGCGGTGGCCGTCATGCGTCTGATCCACGGCGGACCCGGACCTTTCCGTCTCGACGGGAAACCGCTGCGCCGTCCGCCCTGTTCATGGTCTGCGTCCTCCCTTGCGGAAAACCGCCGGTCGTGCCGGCGGAAGTGCGCGCCCGTGGGGGGAGGCTCCGACCTGACTCCAAAAAATGTCGACATTTCGAAGAAATTGTCTGGAATGTAGGTATATGTCCCTTTGGGGGCTGCGGTAACCCTGCCGCCGCCGGTGACCGTGCCGGCGCTCCGGAGGGGACCCAGCGGATCGGACCAACGACGGGGGCATCCATGAACGACTATCCGGCGATCGCGGACCACGGCATGATCGGAGACCTGCAGACCGCGGCGCTCGTCTCCGGCACGGGGACCATCGACTGGTGGTGCACCCCGCGCTTCGACTCTCCGAGCGTCTTCGCCTCCCTCCTCGACAGCGAGCGCGGCGGCCACTTCCGCTTCGCCGCGGCCCTCGACCTCATCGCGGGGGAGAGCGTCCGGCAGCTCTACCTGCCGGACACCGCGATCCTCGTGACCCGGTACATGGCGCCGAGCGGCGTCGGCGAGGTCGCCGACTTCATGGCGCCGAACCCCACCACCACCGCCTCCGACCGGCACCGCATCATGCGCGTCGCCCGGGTCGTCCGCGGCAGCCTGCCCTTCGCGCTCGACTGCCGCCCCCGCTTCGACTACGCGCGGGCGGCGCACACCCTCAGCATGCTCGACGACGGCTCCGCCCTGTTCCGCGGTCCTGGCACGGACCTGCACCTGAGAGCCAGCGACCACATCATGCTGCGCCCCGACGGCGACGACGTCGTCGCCGAGTTCACCCTCCAGGCGGGCGAGACGGCCGCGATCACCCTGACCGCGGACCGCCCCGGCGCCCACACCCCGAGCCCGCTGACCCCCGCGGAGGTGCGCGACGGCATCGAGGCGTGCCATGACTTCTGGCTCGACTGGCTGCGCGGCTCCCGCTACCGCGGGCGGTGGCAGGAGATGGTCAACCGCTCGGCGATCACCCTCAAGCTGCTCACGTACGCGCCCACCGGCGCGCCGATCGCCGCCGCCACCATGGGCCTGCCGGAGCAGATCGGCGGCGAGCGCAACTGGGACTACCGCTACACCTGGATCCGCGACGGCTCCCTGTCCGTCAGGGCCCTGATCGACCTCGGCTTCACCGAGGAGGCCAACGCCTTCCGCACGTGGCTGCGCGACCGTATCGAGGCCGGCGGCACGGCGTCCGGCGAGCCGTTGCAGATCATGTACCGCATCGACGGCGACCCCGCCCTGACCGAGGAGGTCCTCGACCATCTGGAGGGGTACGAGAAGTCGGGCCCGGTCCGGGCCGGCAACGCCGCCGCCGACCAGATCCAGCTCGACATCTACGGAGAGCTCGCGGACGCGCTGGTGCAGGCCCAGGACATCGGCGGCATCCAGGGCTGGCGGGCCTTCGCCCGGATGCTGGACTGGCTGGCCGACACCTGGGACCGCCCCGACGAGGGCATCTGGGAGACCCGCGGCGGACGCCAGGACTTCACCTACAGCCGCCTGATGACGTGGGTCGCCTTCGACCGCGGCATCCGCATGGCGGCGACCTACTCCCGTCCTGCCGACGTCGTCCGCTGGACGAACACGCGTGACACCGTCTTCAACCAGATCGTGCGGCGCGGCTGGAACGCGCGGCGGCAGGCGTTCGTCCAGCACTACGCCACCGACGTCCTGGACGCCTCGCTCCTGCTGATGCCCCGGGTCGGTTTCGTCTCGCCCCGCGACCCGGCCTGGCTGAGCACCCTGGACGCCATGGACCAGGAGCTGGTCAGCGACAGCCTGGTCTACCGCTACGACCCCGTCGCCTCGCCGGACGGGCTGCGCGGCTCGGAGGGGACGTTCAACCTGTGCAGCTTCCTCTACGTCGAGGCCCTGGCCCGTGCCGGGCGGGTCCGCCAGGCCCGCTACGCCTTCGACAAGATGCTCACCTACGCCAACCACGTCGGCCTGTTCGCCGAGGAGATCGGCCCGTCGGGGGAGCAACTCGGCAACTTCCCGCAGGCGTTCACCCACCTGGCGCTGGTCGCCGCGGCCATGGCCCTCGACGAGCAGCTCGACCGCGGCGACCGGGCCGAGGGGCTCGCCGGCCGCCCCGTTCCCCCTTACGGGGCGTGAGCAGGGGAGACCGGCGTGAAGGCGTGCAGTTCGTAGTGCCCGTCGTGGACGACGCCGTAGGTGCTCTCGGGCAGCTCGTTCCACGCGCCCTTGAGGTCGCGCAGCGGTTCGGAGACCACGAAGCGCGACTTCGGGCCGAGCTGCCGCAGGGCGTCCAGCTCCGGGTGCAGCGCGCTGAGCTGGGAGACGCCGGTGGAGTAGAACAGCGACCTGGGCGGGCCGGCGCTGGCGTAGCGGAAGATCCAGAGCCGCTCGCCGTCGGCGGTGGCCACGGTCATCTGGACGGGGTCGGGGACGCCGTGGCGCCGGGCGACCTCCTCGACCAGGCCGACGGCGCGGGCCACCGCGCCGGGCGGGTCGTCGGGCAGGCCGAAGGTGAGCGCCAGGAAGAACAGCAGCTCCGAGTCGGTCGACCCCTCGATGGCCGGGTACAGCACCGGGTCCACCGCCATCGCCAGGTCGCGCTTGAGCCGGAAGTACTCCCCGATGAGCCCGTTGTGCATCCACAGCCAGCGCCCGTACCGGAACGGATGGCAGTTGCTGCGCTCCACCCCGGTGCCGGTCGAGGCGCGGACGTGCGCGAACAGCAGCGAGGTGCGGATCTCCCCGGCCAGCTCGCGCAGGTTGCGGTCGTTCCACGCCGGCAGGATGCTCTTGAACACGGCGGGCGCGACCCCCTCGCCGTACCAGCCGATGCCGAACCCGTCGCCGTTGGTGGTGTTCGGGCCGAGCTTGGCGTGCATGCTCTGGTCGATGACCGAGTGCACGGGCTGGTACAGCAGCTCGTCGGCCAGGATCGGGTCTCCGCTGTACGCCATCCACCTGCACATGATCGCCCTCCGCCGTTCTCGCCGGTCAGGCCCGGGGGTAGCCGGGCGGCGGCTGGGGGTAGCCGGGTGGCGGGGGGTAGCCGGGCATCAAGCGGTTGCGCGCCGCCATGCTCGCCCAGTGCAGCACGTCCAGCACCGCCGCCAGCACGATCCAGATCCAGTCCCCGCCGCTGAGGTGCGCGCCGGAGATGGACAGGATGATGTACATCAGCGTCGCGAACGGCAGGAAGATCAGCCCGAGCAGGGGCCAGATCCACGTGTGGAAGACCGCGCCCACCAGCGCCGGCCGCGCGATCCAGAGGATGAAGACGGCCATTCGCGGGAAAATCCCGGCGAATATAGCGAACAAGCAACCCATGGGTGCCTCCGTCGGATCCCGCGCCATCCGCGAAAAAGCTGTCGGACCATGGTCAATGCCCTGCGTCCGGCATCGTAAGACCCGACGGACGCCAGTCCAGCAGGAATTTGGACGACTTTGGGGAATGCGGGAGGATGCCCCCGGGATCCCGGTGAATCCATTAATACGGGGCGGCCTGTTCCGGGAAGCGTTTTACCTCAGTGTGGCTATATGTCTGCCGACATCCGGAAATTTCCCCATGGTTCGGTAACCCAGAAGGAAGAGAGCCATGAGCAACCTCATCGTCATCGCGTACCCCGACGTCGCCACCGCCACCTCGGTCCGTGACCGTCTCTTCGACCTCCAGCGGCAGAACCTCATCACCATGGAGGACGTCGCCGTCGTCGAGCGCCGCACCGACGGCAAGATCAAGCTGCACCAGAGCGCGAACATGACAGGGATGGGAGCCGCCAGCGGCGCGCTGTGGGGCGGCCTGATCGGCCTGCTGTTCTTCATGCCCCTGCTGGGCATGGCCTTCGGCGCCGCGGCCGGGGCAGCCGGCGGCGCGATGAGCGACGTCGGGGTCAACGACGACTTCATGCGGCAGATCGCCGCCGAGATGGAGCCCGGCACGGCCGCGCTGTTCGTGCTCGTCGTGCGGAGCACCCCGGACAAGGTCATCCCGGAGATCCAGCCGTACGGGGGGCGCATCCTCCAGACCTCGCTCAGCCAGGACCAGGAGGCGCAGCTGCGGGAGATGGTCCAGGGCGCGGCGGCCCACTAGCCGGCCCGTACGTCCCGCGTCACCTTCGCCGCCCGCCGCCTGCCGTTCGTCATGGCGGCTGACGGATCCGGGCGGGGGAGGTGCGCGCTGCCCGGTCCACGGCCGGGGTGGCGACGGGACGGCTGCCATGATGGTCCCCCGTCCCGTCGCGGCCCCCGGAGGACCCCCGTGCGCATCGCCCTCGCCGGTCTCGCCACCAGCCATCCGTACACCGACGCCCGCACCCTGGCCCGGTACGCCGAGCTGGTGGTCTGGGAGCCGGACCCCGAGCGGCTGGGGCGCTTCACCGCCGAGCACCCCTCGGCGGTGGTGGTCCCGAGCCTGGCCGAGGCCCTGGCGACCCGGCCCGACGGGGTGGTGCTGACCGTGCCCAACCCCCGGGTGCCCGACGCGCTGGCCGCGGTGCTGGAGACCGGGGCGGCCTGCTTCGTCAACAAGCCCGCCGCGGCCGGCCGCGACCAGCTCGACCGGCTGGACCGGCTGCCGATCCACGACCGGGTGATGTCCACGTCGGTGCTGCGGTTCGCCCCGGCGTTCGCGGGCCTGACGGTGGACCCGGCCGACGTGCTGGCCGTACGGGCGACCGTGCGGCACGACGTCGGGCTGTGGGCGAGCGGCTACAACGCCTGGCAGGACACGCCGGGGGAGGGCGGCGGCACGATGGTGACCATGGGCGTCCACGGCGTCGAGCTGCTGGTCGCGCTGCTCGGGCCGGACGTGCGGCTGGTGGGCGCGGCGGGCGCGCGGCGGCACTACACGACCCTGCGCTCCGAGGACACCGGCGTCATGGCGCTGCGGTGGTCCCACGGCGTCACCGGCACGGTCGAGGTCCTCGGCGTGTCGGAGGGGGAGTCCTACAGCGTCACCCTGCACCGGCGCGACTCCTCCGAGACCGTCGTGATCGAAGGAGGCGACGACCCGATCCAGGGGCTCGGCTACGAGGGGACGATCGCGGCGTTCCTCGACATGGTCAAGGGCGCGCCGAGCCCGGTGCCGTGGGCGCAGACCCGCGCCATCCTCGACGTCCTCGTCTCGGCCCGCGAGGCCGCCCCGCCCGCCGCCGACGCCTGACCGGATCCCCCGGCTCAGGCGGGAGCCGGCTCACCCTTCCGGCAACTCGCCGATCTCGAACAGGTCCCGGTAACGCTCCAAGCTGTCGAAGGACTGTGACAGCAGGGTCGCTCCCACCTCGAGGTCGTCGACCTGGAGGAGCTGCAGCGCCGCGACCCCGAGGAAGCGCCATGCCACCCGCTCGCCGAAGGCGTTGCCGTACTCGACCTCGGCCTCGCGCCCCAGCGCCTCGGCCATCCGGCGAGCGGCTTCCTCCGAAGCGGCCCGTACCACGGTGATGTCCTCGCTGAAACTCGGAGTCGCGTAACCGCCCTCCACCGTCGTCGCGTAGACCAGCACCACACCGTAGAGAAAATCCGTCGCCGTCACCGAGCCTCCGTCCGCGAAGAGCAAGGCAGCAGTCTGCCCAGGAGAGGCGGAGCGCGGCTGGACAGGCCGTCAACGAGCATTCCTCCGGAAAACTCCCGCAGGACCCTTCCTCGGCGGCAGCGCTTGACGGCGACGATCCCGGCGAACCCGGGCCAAGCCGATCAGGACCTCCGTCCGGACCATCACCGTTCCCGTGCCGGATGTCGAGCAAGCCTGCCGGCCGCGCCTCTCCCGGAAGGAGCCGGTCCCGTCCGAGGCGCGCACGTGCTGAGCCCGTACCGCCACCCGGAGCTCCGCCCGATCCGGGGGACATCGCATCGCCGGTTGGCGCGTCCTCGGGGAAGCGCGGCTCGCGCCTCGTCGCCTCCGGGTGGCCGGCGCCGTCGGACCGCCGGCGTACAGGTGGCCCAGGCCGCCCGAGGACCCCGAGGTGACGTGCGCGGCCGTTGACAGGCGGACTCTCCGCCAGTTACGGTCTGGACCGTAACTCACGTACAGAGGGAGACCGCGTGCGGACGACAGCGGAACTCGAGGAGCGGCTGGCGCGGCCGAGCGCCGGGCTCGTCGACGATCTCGACAGGCTCGACGGCGACATCATGATCCTCGGCGCGGGCGGCAAGCTCGGCCCCAGCCTGGTGCGGCTGGCGCTCAATGCCACGGCCGCGGCCGGGCGCGACCGGCGGGTCATCGCCGTGTCCCGCTTCTCCGAGCCCGGCCTGGCCGACGCGCTGCGCGCGGAGGGCGCCGACGTGGTGGCCGCCGACGTCGCCGACGAGGGGGCGCTGCGCGAGCTGCCCGACGCGGCCAACGTCGTCTTCCTGGTCGGCGCCAAGTTCGGCACGGCCGGGCGCGAGCACGCCACCTGGTTCACCAACACGTACCTGCCCGGCCGGGTCGCCGACCGCTTCCGCGGCAGCCGCATCGCCGCCCTGTCCACCGGCAACGTCTACCCGCTCGTCCCCGTGACCAGCGGCGGCAGCACCGAGGAGTCCGCCACCGGCCCGGTCGGCGACTACGCGATGAGCTGCCTGGGCCGGGAGCGGGTCCTGACCCACTTCGCCGAGACCCACGGCACCCGCATGGCGCTGATCCGCCTCAACTACGCCGTCGAGCTGCGCTACGGCGTGCTCGTGGACCTCGCGCAGAAGGTCCTCGCCGGCGAGCCCGTCGACCTCGCCACCGGCCAGGTCAACGTCGTCTGGCAGGGCTACGCCAACGAGGTCACCCTGCGCTCGCTGCTGCTGGCCGGGACGCCGCCCTACGTGCTCAACGTCACGGGCCCGGAGCTGATCTCCGTACGGCAGGCGGCGCTGGCGCTGGGCGAGGCCCTCGGCAAGGAGCCGGTGTTCACCGGTGAGGAGGCGCCGACGGCGCTGCTGTCCAACGCCTCGCGCTGCCACCGGCTCTTCGGCTACCCGCCGATCACGCCGGCCGAGCTGATCGAGCACACCGCCCGCTGGGTCGCCGGCGGCGGCCCCCTGCTCGGCAAGCCGACCAAGTTCGAGCGCCGCGACGGCCGTTTCTGACCCCGCGTCCGCGAAAGCGCACCCGCGTCCGCGAAAGCGCACCCGCGTCCGCGAAAGCGCACCCGCGCCCGCGAAAGCGCACAGCTCCTGATCCGCGCCCGCCCCACCCTCATCCGCGCGCGGGCACCGCAGCCACCAACCGTGACACAAGGGGGATCCCACGTGCTCAGCACGGCTCCAGAGGCGCAGACGTCCGTGCGCCACCTCTTCCGGCGCGGCCTCGTCATCCCGGCGCACCCGCTCGCCCTGACCGAGGACCGCAAGCTGGACGAGCGCCGCCAGCGGGCGCTGACCCGCTACTACGTCGAGGCGGGCGCCGGGGGACTGGCGGTGGGCGTCCACACCACCCAGTTCGCGATCCACGGCACCGACCTGCTCGCCCCCGTGCTCGAACTGGCCGCCCGCACCGCCGGCGAGGCGGGCCGCGAGGTGGTGCTGGTGGCCGGGGCCACCGGCCCGACCGCGCAGGCGGTGGCCGAGGCCGAGCTGGCCCGCTCGCTCGGCTACCACATGGTCCTGCTCAGCCCCCACCGCGAGCTCGACGAGGACGCCCTGATCGAGCGCGCCCGCGCCGTCGGCGAGGTGCTGCCCGTGATCGGGTTCTACCTCCAGCCCGCGGTGGGCGGGCGCGCCCTGTCGCGCGACTTCTGGACGCGCCTGGCCGCCATCGAGTCGGTGGTCGGCATCAAGGTCGCCCCGTTCGACCGGTACCGCACGCTCGACGTGCTGCATGGCGTCGTACGCGCCGGGCGGGCGGGCGACGTCGCCCTCTACACCGGCAACGACGACCACATCCTGGCCGACCTCATCACCGCGCACCGCGTCGTGGTGGACGGGCGGGAGGTGGACGTCGAGTTCGTCGGCGGCCTGCTCGGCCAGTGGGCGGTGTGGGTGCGGCGCGCCGTGGAGCTGCTGGAGGAGGCGAAGCTGGCCCGGGGCGGCGACGACGCGGCCGTACGGCGGCTGCTCACCCTGGACGGCCACCTGACCGACGCCAACGCCGCCATCTTCGACACCGCCAACGGCTTCCACGGCTGCATCCCGGGCATCCACGAGGTGCTGCGCCGGCAGGGGCTGCTGGCCGGCCGCTGGTGCCTGGACCCCGCCGAGGAGCTCTCCCCGGGGCAGCTCGCGGAGATCGACCGGATCTGGGCGGCCTACCCGTGGCTGCGCGACGACGACTTCGTCGCCGGCGGCCTGGACCGCTGGCTGTCCTGACATGCCCGCCCGCCGACCGGACGCCGTACCCGTCTCATCAGAGGGTCAGGCGGTACAGCGTGAGCGGGCGGCCGCTGGAGCCGCTGGTCAGGTTGCCGGTGCGCTCGGCCAGCCCGGCCAGCTCCAGCCGGTGCAGCATGCGTCGCGCGGTGCGCTGCTGCACGGCCAGGCGGTCGGCGATCTCCCTGGTGGTGAGCGGCTCGTCCCCGGCGGCGGCCCGCGCCTCCAGGAGCTTCTCCAGCGTGGGGACCGACAGGCCCACGCGGCGCGCGATGACCGACAGGTTGTGCTCGGCCGCCGGGGCCGCCGGCACCGACTCCAGCACGATGTCGGTGTCGGCCCGAAGCGACAGCACGGCCGCCACCTCGCCGATGCGGCGCGCCCGGGCCAGCGCCCGGCGGGCCAGGCTCTCGGCCTCGGCCGCGCTGCGCCCCAGGCCGAAGCCGATGCGGACCGCCTCGTTCTGACCGGCCAGCCGCGCCAGCATGGGCAGGCAGGTGAAGCCGCCGGTGGCGTCGTGCAGCGGGCCGCGCGTGGTGACCAGCAGGTGCGTGCCGCCGCGGAAGGCCGCGATCGTGCCGCCCAGCGCGGCGGCCTCGCGAAGCAGGCCCTCCTCGTTGGCCACCTCGATCAGCCCGAGCGCGATCTGCGCGTCCTCCTGGGCCTGGCCCTCGGCCGTCAGCAGGAGCTGGCGCAGCGCCACGCGGACGGAGTGGACCGACGGCACCAGCCGCAGCACCTGCATCTCCTCGCGCAGCGCCTCGTGGACGCTGCTCAGGCAGGTGATCACCGGATGGCCGGGGTGGCGGCGGTGGAAGGCGATGGCGTTCCTGGAGGTCACCTCCGGCCGGTAGGGGAGCGTGCGCAGCTCGTCGGTCGGCAGGCCGGCCTCGGCGAACGTCGCCGTCACGTCGGCCGCCGGCAGCGTGTCGATGGACAGCCGGGTCACGTCCACACCCTCGTGCTGGAGCCGGACGAGGGCGCTCAGCAGCGTCGCGCCCGAGTAGTCGACGAAGGCGGCCGGACGCGTCAGCACGTCGGCGTCGCGGGCCAGCATGTACGGGACGATGCCGGTGAACAGCCATCCCTCCACGGACGGGGTGTGCGCCTCGACGATCGCGGGCGCCTGGGACTCGTGGTCGTAGTCCAGGCGCAACGCGGTGAGGCCGGGCTGGTCCTCGCACGTGGCCGCGACGTCGTCGACCAGATCGTGCGGGCCGACGACCCCGATGACGATTCCCACCCGCGTCTCCCTCTCGGCTCATTTCGGTCAAGACCGCAATCATACTCTTGTGAGGTGCTCCGGTGAACTTCCCGTCCATGGCCGAAGCGGCGGGCCGTACCCTCGGCGACGAGGAGGTGGCCGCGGCCGAGCGGGTGATCCGCTCGGGCATGCTCAACTCCGTCTGGGGCACCGAGGCCCGGCTGCTCGAGGCGGAGGTCGCGCGGATGTACGGCCTCCCTCATGCGATCTCCTGCAGCTCGGGCACCGCGGCCCTCCACCTGGCGGTCGTGGCGGCCGCGCCGGACCCCGGAGACGAGATCATCACGACACCGATCACGGACTTCGGGACTGTGGCCCCCATCTTGGCGCAGAACGCCGTCCCTGTCTTCGCGGACGTGGACCCCGGCGACGGCAATCTCGATCCGGGGGCCGTCGCGAAGCTGATCGGGCCGCGTACGCGGGCGATCATGGCGGTGCACCTGTTCGGCGCCCCGGCCCGGGTGGACGAGCTGCGTGCCCTGGCCGACGCCCACGGCCTGACGCTGATCGAGGACTGCGCGCAGGCGTGGCTGGCCGAGCTGCCCGCCCCCGAAGCCGCGGACGCCTCTCCGCGGCTCGCGGGGACGGTGGGGGACGTGGCCTGTCTCAGCCTCCAGCAGTGGAAGCACATCACCTGCGGCGACGGCGGGATCGCGCTCACCGCGGACGACGAGCTGGCCCGGCGCATGCGGCTGTTCGCCGACAAGGGCTGGGACCGCGCGGCCGGGCGCTCGCACGCCTCCTTCGGGCTCAACTACCGCATGACCGAGCTGCAGGCCGCGGTCGCGCGCGCCCAGCTCGCCAAGCTCCCCGGGGTGGTGGCCGCCCGGCGGCGCACCGCGGCCCTGCTGCTGGACGCGCTCGGGAACGTCCCGGGCCTGCGGCTGCCCCGCCCGGACGGCCACGCCTGGTGGCTGTTCCCCCTCGTGCTGCCGGGCGGCGGCGCGCGGGAGCTGGCCGAGGCCCTGGCCGCGGCCGGGGTTCCGGCCCGGGCCGGGTACCTCGGCGAGCCCCTCAACCGGGCGCCCGTCTGGCACGGGCCCGTCTACGGCGCCTCGCGCGGGCCCCTGGAGGGCTACACGCCGGCGGACTGCCCCGAGGCCGACCGCCTCGTGGCCGACACGCTGCTGGTCATCGACTGGAACGAGCACTACACCGGCGAGCACGTCGAGGTCGTCGCCCGGGAGATCGTCCGGGCGACGCCCCGGTCCGGTGGCCGTGCGTAGTCACGGTCGGATATCAGGCGTTGACCCGGCTCGGCGCCCTCACTACATTTCGGTCAGGACCGGTATTACGGGAAAGGAAGCCGCCATGAGGAAGACAGCGGCAGTCGGCATCGCCGCCGCGCTGGGCGTCGCGGTCGCCGGGTGCGGATCGAGCGGCTCGGACAAGAGCGCCGTGACTCTCTGGATGTACCCGGTGATCGCGGACCAGGCGAAGAGCCAGGCGTTCTGGGGCAAGGTCGAGAAGGACTTCGAGGCCAAGAACCCCACCGTCGACGTCAAGGTCGACCTCCAGCCCTGGGAGGGCCGCCAGGAGAAGGTCACCACGGCCCTCATCTCCAAGAAGGGCTTCGACCTGGTCGTGCTCGGTCCCGACCAGATCCCCCAGTACGCCCAGCAGGGCACCGTCGAGGCGGTCGACGACGTGATCGCCGCCGACAGGGCGAAGTACCTGCCCAACTCGCTGAGCGCCCTCACCGCGAACGGCAAGCTGTACGGCGTGCCGATCTACCAGACCATCACCGCCCCCATCTACAACAAGAAGCTGTTCGCCGAGGCCGGCGTCGACCCGGCGCCGCAGACGCTCGCCGAGCTCAAGGCGGCCGCCCCCAAGCTGGCCGCCAAGAAGGTCGCGGTGCTGGACTACCCCGGCAAGCCCGAGGTCAGCCTCAACCAGAGCTTCTACCCCCTGCTGTGGGCCAACGGCGGCAGCGTCTTCGCCCCCGACGGCAAGAGCGTCGCCTTCGACGGCCCCGAGGGCGTCGCGAGCCTGCAGCTGCTGCTCGACCTCAAGGCCGCCGGCGGCCTGCCGGAGAACACCGCCAGCAAGGGCAACGACATCGAGGGCGGCCTGCTCGCCGCTGGTAAGACCGCGATGTACCACGCGGCCACCGCGCTCCAGGCCACCCAGCTCGGCGCCGCCATCGGCGCCGAGAACGTCGGCATCGGCCTGCCGCTGGAGGGCACGAAGCGCGTCGCGTTCGGCATCCCCGGCGGCCTGGTGCTGGCCAAGCACTCCGAGAACAAGGACGCGGCGAAGAAGTTCGCCGCCTTCCTCGCCTCGCCCGAGGTGTCGGCGCAGCTGGCGAAGGAGTCGGGCTTCTTCCCCGCGCGCACCGACGTGACCGTGCCCGACCAGTCGGCCGAGGCCAAGGAGTTCGCCAAGTCGCTGCAGTACGCCTTCCCGGGCGACGCGCACCCGAAGGCCCGCCAGGTGATGGGCGTGCTCGCCCCGCACATCCAGGCGGCGCTGCTCGGCAAGGAGGACGCGAAGACGGCCCTCGACGCCGCCGCCAAGGAGGCCGACGCGCTGCTGAGCAGCGGCGGCTGACCGGAGGAGAGGAACGTTGCGTCAACGCTTGCGTGACCCGGTCACCGGGCTGCTGTTCGTGCTCCCGATGCTGGTGCTGTTCCTGATCTTCAGGATCTTCCCCACCCTCGGCGCGGCGGGCATGAGCCTGACCAACTGGAACATCGGCGGGGAGTGGAGCTTCGTCGGCGCCGACAACTACGCCCGGCTGCTGGACGACGTGAACTTCTGGACCAGCCTGCGGGTCACGCTGGTGTACGCGGCGGTCTACGTGCCGCTCACCGTCGTCGTGGCGCTCGGCACGGCGCTGCTGCTCAACCAGGTGGTGTTCCTGCGGGGGCTGTTCCGCGGCATGCTGTTCCTGCCGTACGTCACCAGCTTCGTGCTCGCCGGCATCATCTGGCGCTGGATCTACGAGTACAGCGGCCTCATCAACGGCCTGCTGGCCAAGGCCGACCTCGGGCCGGTGCCGTTCCTGGAGCAGTCGGCGCTCGTGCTGCCCGCACTGGCCGTGGTGTCGGTGTGGAAGGGGTTCGGCTACTCGATGCTGATCCTGCTGGCCGGGCTGAAGTCCATCCCCGGCTCGTACCTGGAGGCGGCCACGGTGGACGGGGCGAGCTCCTGGCAGCGGTTCCGGCGGATCACGCTGCCGCTGCTCAAGCCCACCCTGTTCTTCGTCCTGGTGATCGAGACGATCAGCGCCTTCCAGACGTTCGACACCATCTACGTGATGACCGGCGGCGGACCCGCGCGGGCCACGTACACGCTCATCTACGGCATCTACGACCACGGCTTCCGGTCCTTCGACTTCGGCTACGCGGCCACCTGGGGCATGGTGCTGTTCGCGATCGTGCTCGTCGTCTCACTGGTGCAACGCCGCTTTCTCGACCGGGGGAACACGTGACGCTGACCGCTTCCAGGCCGCTCGTCCGGGCCGCCGGCGCCGCGCGGACGGGCCGCCGGCGGGCCGGATGGCCGCTCGCGGCGCTGCTGGCCGTGCTGTCGCTGCTGACCGTCAGCCCGTTCGTCGCGATGGTCGTCGTGGCGCTGTCGCCGGCCGGCCGGCCCACCGTGCCGGGGAGCTGGCCCGAGTCGCTCACCTTCGACAACGTCGCGCGGGTGCTGTCGTCCAGCGGCTTCGCCGGGTGGACGGTCAACTCGCTGGTCTACTCCCTGGTGTCGGTGGTGGTCATCCTGCTCACCGCGTCCATGGCCGGGTACGCCTTCGCCAAGAAGCGCTTCCCCGGCCGGGAGGCGA
This sequence comes from Nonomuraea rhodomycinica, assembly GCF_013363995.1. Lineage (GTDB taxonomy): Bacteria > Actinomycetota > Actinomycetes > Streptosporangiales > Streptosporangiaceae > Nonomuraea > Nonomuraea rhodomycinica. The sequence goes on from NZ_JABWGO010000003.1 coordinate 595,731, forward strand.
TGTTCTGGACGTTCCTCGCGACCATGATGGTGCCGTTCCAGGCCACCCTCATCCCGACGTTCGTCCTGGTGAACGACCTGGGCGGGGTGGACACGTTCTGGGGCCTGATCGTGCCGACCCTGGCCAACTCGCAGGCCGTCTTCCTCATGCGGCAGTTCATCCTCGGCCTGCCGGACGAGCTGTTCGACGCCGCCAAGGTCGACGGCGCCTCGGAGCTGCGGGTCTACTGGACGATCGTGGTGCCGCTGACCCGGCCCATCCTGGCCACGCTCGGCGTGTTCGTCTTCCTGTGGCACTGGAACGACTTCCTGTGGCCGCTGGTCATCGGGCAGAGCGACACGACCCGGACGCTGACCGTGGGGCTCACCACGCTGCGGACCGAGGAGATGCAGCTCTCGGTGCTCATGGCGTCGGCGACCGTGTCGGTGGTGCCCTGCCTCGTGGTGTTCTTCCTGCTCCAGCGGTACCTGGTCAACAGCATCGCGATGACCGGACTGAAGTAGCCGGGCCTCCTGCCCTAAGCTCTCTGGGATGCACATCTCGGCACAGACCCTCCGCGACCGCCTGCGCGGCTCGCTCATCGCCGCGGCGGCCACCCCCATGACGGCGGCCGGGGAGGTCGATCTGGAGCTGGTCTCGCACTACCTGGCCGGGCTGGTCGCCGACGGGGCCGGCGCCCTCGCGGTGCTGGCCCACACCGGCCGGGGCCCGTACCTGGCGCCGGAGGTGCGCGCGGGCGTGATCGAGCGGGCGGTGGCGCTGGGCGTCCCCGTCCTCGTGGGCGTCGGCGGCCACCCCGCCACGGACGACTCCCCGGACGGATCCACAGGCGGCTCCACGGGCTCCCCGGCGGGGGAGGGCGTGGAGCGGACGGCCGAGGAGGCGAGGGTGGCGGCCGGGCTCGGCGCGGCGGGCGTCCTGGTGTTCCCCTCGGCCGGTGACCGTCCGGCGCTGCACGACGCCGTGTGGCGGGCCTCCGCGCTGCCGATGATCGCCTTCGACCTCTACACCCGGCCGTGCCCGCCGGAGGCGATGGCCGCGATCCTGGCCCATCCGGGCGTGGCGGGGCTCAAGACGGCCCTGCTCTCCGACGCCATGGGCTGCCAGCGGGCCATCGCGCTGACCCGCGAGGCGGGGCGGCTGGCCATCACCGGCGAGGACCGCATGTTCGGGCCCTCCCTGCTGTGGGGCGCCGAGGCCGCGCTGGTGGGCCTGGCCGCCGCCTCGGTGGAGGTCACCGCGGCCGTGCTGGCCGCCTTCCGCGGCTCCGACCTGCGGGCCTTCGAGGAGGCGTCCGGCCGCCTGGACCGGCTGGCGCAGGTGACGTTCACCGAGCCCATGGAGGGCTACGTGCAGCGCATGCTGTGGCTCGCGGCGGCCGAGGGACGCATCCCCGGCTCGCACGCGCACGACCCGTACGGCCCGCCGCTGCCGGCGGAGGAGCGCGCGCTGGTGGAGCGCCATCGCGGCCCCGCCCGGCGCCCCGGCCGGGCGGGCACGACGCTCACCGGCTAGGCGTCAGGGCGGCCGGAGATGGCGACGCGGACCAGGTTGCGTCCCCGCACCCCGTACAGGGCGCGACGCGAGGGGTCCAGCGCCAGCTTGGGCTCCCCGCCGAACCACTGCCCCGCCAGCCCGGCGGCGACGGTCTTCGCCGTGAACGACCGCAGGTCGAGCTTGTAGATCGTGTCCCCGTCCGTGCAGTAGGCCACCTCGCCCGTGACGAACAGCTCGCCGCCCTTCGCGCCCACGCGCAGGCGCGCGGTCACCTCCCGGCGGCGCAGGTCGAACGCGAACACCTCGCCGGTGCTGGCCATCCCGTACAGCACGGCCCCGGCGCGCCCCAGGGCGAGCGAGGTGATGGCGCGGGCGCCCGGCACGGGCTCGTGCTGCCACAGGAGCTCGCGGGCGGTGAGGTCCCACGCCGCCAGGCGGGCCGTGGCGGTCACCGGCGGCAGGCCGAGGCCCTCCTGGATGAGCGTGCCGAGGTAGGCGGTGCCGCGCCGGGTGACGACCGAGTAGACGGTCTGCCGCTCCACGGCCGGGCGGTAGGTCTCCAGCTTCCCGGTGCGCGGGGAGTAGAGCGACAGCGCGCCGTTGACGTGGCCGGGCTCGGGCTGCGTCGGCATGACGACCAGGCCGGTACGGGCGTCGTAGGCCAGGTCGCGGGGCCGGTCCTGCTGGTTGCCGGCGCGCGCGAGCAGCCTGGCCTCGCTCTCGCCGGCGCGGTGCGCGTACAGGGCGGCCTGCGTGTAGACGCCGAGGTACGTGGTGCCGCGCACGGTCAGCATGGTCTTCGGCTCGCCCGGGATGCCGAGCCGGGTCACCTTGCCGGTGGCCAGGTCGTGGATGTCGGCGCCGCTCTTGCCGCCCACGTAGACCCGTTCGCCGTCGGAGTGGACGGACATGGGCTCCTCGGGGGCGGCGCGCAGGCCGCGCTGCACGAGGTTGCGGTACTCGATCTGCCCGGTGGCCGGGTCGTACACGAACACCGCGCTGTCCTGGACGCCGTAGACGCGCCCCTCGTGGGCGAGGAGGCGGTGGGTGGCGGCCTCGAAGTACGGCACGCCGAGCACCTCCAGCTCGCCCCCGGCGATCGAGTACCGGTAGAGCGTGCCGGTGGGGCGGCCGGCGAAGTAGACGTGGCCGTCGTGGACGAGCACCGAGACGATGTACTTCTCGCCCGGCGCGGTGGCCTTGACGACCTTGAACCGGGAGGGGTCGGCCCGGTCCAGCACGAGCAGCTCGGCCAGCGAGTTCATGCCGCACGCGAGGTGGGTGTCGGACATGCTCATGCTGGCCACCCAGTCGCGGTCGGCCAGCTCCGGCGGCAGCAGCTCGCGCCGCTCGCCGGTGGCGCGGTCGACGGCGATGAGGTGGGCGTTCGCGCCGACGCCCGCGTAGACGTGCGTGGCGTCGGCCTGGATGCTGCGCACGTACGCCTCGCCGGGGCTGGCCTCGCCCAGGTCGCGGCCGGCGCCGGTGGCCGGGTCGTACTCGCGGACCCGGCCCGGCTCCGAGGTGCCCAGGTAGACCTTGCCGTCGGGGGAGGCGGCCATGGTCCACACGAAGTGGTCGGGGTACTCGGCGACCTTCGTCACCGTGCCGGCCACCGTGTCGATCCGGTACAGGTCGGAGCGGGAGTGCGTGGCGGCGTAGACGTCGGTGCCCACCCGGCACATCGCCCAGATGCCGATGCCCGTCGGGATCTCGAAATGGGTCGTGACCGAATCCTTCGTGAGGTCGTAGGCGGCGACGACGTTCGGCGACAGGCCGCGCGAGCCGACGTACAGCACGTCGCCCACGATCTCGGCGTTCCCGAGCGGGCCGGCGACGCTGGCCGGGCCCAGGTCGGTGATGGTTCCCTCGGGTTCGCGGGCGCGTGCGGCCGTGGCGTGCGCGGAGGTGGCGGACAGGGGGACGGCCACCGCGGTGGTGGCCGCCGCCTGCAGGAAACGACGGCGGGGGATCATGTGCGGCTCCCTGATGAAGTTTGCCGCACGCTATAACGGGCTAGTCCGTAATGTCCAGTGCGAACAGTTCGGCCGCGTTGCGCCAGGCGACCCGCTCGGCCAGGTCCGGGGCGAGGCCGGCCGCGGCCACCGCGCCGAAGGCCGACGACGGGTCGATCAGCGTGGCGTCCGTGCCGAACAGCAGCCGCCGCCCGTCCACCGCCGCCGCCACCTCGGCGATGCGGCCCGCCGGGGCGTGCGACCAGCAGGGTTCGAGGTAGAGCCGGTCGCAGGCGGCGGCCGCCTCGATGGCGTGCCGGAACCCGTCGGCGCCCATGTGCCCGGCGATCACCCGCAGGCCCGGCGTGTCCAGGCAGACCTGGGCCAGGTCGAGCACCGAGGTGCCCCAGGTGTGCACGAGCGCCGGGCAGCCGGCCTCGGCGACGAGCGCCAGGGCGTCGCGCAGCCGCGGCGAGGTGACGGGCGAGCCCGTGTAGTCGGTGTGGATCTTCACGCCGACGAACCGGCCCGTGGGCAGGTAGGCGTCGAGGTCGCGGGCGGCCTCGTCCAGGCGGCGCGGGTTGACCGTGACGTAGCCGAGCAGGCGCTCGTGCTCCTCCAGCACCCGGGCGAGGGCGCGGTTGCCGGCCGGGGCGTCGTAGATGACCGCCTCGGTGTGCGAGACCACGGCCCGGTCGATGCCGTAGCGGTCCATGGTGGCCAGGCTCGCCCCGGCCACGTCCATGGTGAAGAACCACGGCCCCCAGTGGGCGTGCACGTCGATGATCATGACAGGAGCCTCCGGGCGTTGCCGCCGGCCACCGCGGCGACCTCGTCGGGCGACAGCCCGCCGGTCGCCAGGCGCAGCAGGGGGACGAGGGGTTCGGCGTACGGGGTGCGCGAGCCGTACAGCAGGCGGTCCGCCCCCACCTCCGCGGCGGCGATCTCCAGCGCGTCGGGGGAGTTGAGCAGCCGGGTCGAGGTGTGGAAGCCGGGCTCGTCGGCGGCGGCCACCAGGAAGTCGCCCAGGTGGTAGAAGTGCGTGTCCAGGAAGACCACCCGGGCGCCGATCCCGGCGAACGGCCGCCAGAACCTGCGCACGTCGCCCCCCGAGAGCACGGTCAGGCCCAGCGCGGTCGCGCGGCGCGCCACGTGCCCCACGGACGGGAAGCCGGCCTCCACGCCCTGCTCGTCCGGGAAGAGCCGGACCGCGCGGACCCCGTCGGCCGCCAGGCGCTCCAGCTCGCGCGCCGCGCCGATCGGGTCGCGCAGGTCCACCGTCCCCACCGGCGCGAACGACGTCCCGTCCCGCTCCGCTCCGCGCAGGGCGAGGGCCTCGTCGTTGCCGGACCGCACGTCGAACAGGGCCGCCCGCAGGGCGGCCACCGCCCCCTCCCGGATCCGGTGCCGGGCCAGCGTCGCGAGCACCTCGGCGGGCGTGCCGGGCGGGCCGTCGCGGTCCGGGTACGCTCCCACCAGCACGTCGACGTCGAGCGTCACCTCCAGGTCGCCGACCAGCCTCCACGCGTCGAACGCCGTCCCGCCGGCGGCGATACCGGACCCATCCCTAATCGTCATGCGCGCCATCATGCCATTGACGTACTGCGCCCATAAAGTTACGGTCTGGACCTAAATCTAACAACAATGAACGCGAGGTGCTCGGCATGCTCCGACGTCTCCTGGCCGCCGTGGCCGGCCTCTTACCAGCCCTCCTCACCGTCCCGGCGGCCACGGCCGCCCCCGCCTCGGCCGCGGCCACCCCCGCGACCGCTTCGGCGCCGGCCCGGGCGACGGCCTCCGGCGCGGCGTGCGCTGACCCCGCCGTGCGCACGTACGGCCCCGCCACGGTCACCGGCGCGATCGTCGGCGCCGCCGTGCACGACGGCCGCGCCTACGTCGTCACCCGCGGCCCCAAGCCGCCCGTCCTCGCCGAGGTGGACCTGAGCACCCGCAAGGTGATCCGGACGGCCACCCTCCCCGACGGCCCGGCCGAGGGCGCGCCCGAGGGCGGCTGGGCCACCGCCGTGACCGGCGGCAAGGTGTACGTCGGCACCTATCCCGTCCCCGACCTCTACAGCTTCGACATCGCCACCGGCGAGGTGAAGCACCTGCGCTCGTTCGGCCGCAACGGCGGTTTCGTGTGGAGCCTGGCCGCGGCCCCCGACGGCACCCTCTACGCGGGCACCTACCCGGGCGGCCGGGTCTTCGAGTACGTGCCGGCCACCGGCGCGGTCCGCGACTTCGGCGTGCTCGCGCAGGGCGAGCGGTACGTGCGCGCGGTCGCCGCCGACGACGCCTACGTCTACGCGGGCCTGCTCGACAAGGCGAAGCTCGTGCGCATCGACCGGGCGACCGGCAAGGTCGCGGAGCTGGCGAGCGCCCCCACCGGCGTGGGCGCCGTCACCCTGCACGGCGACCGCGTCCTCGCCGCCGCCGGCGGCGAGCTGATCGACGTCCGCAAGGACGGCTCCGACCTGCGGCGGGTGACGCTGGAGCAGGGCTCCATCGACGCCCCCGCCGCGATGGAGGACGGCACCGTCTACCTCACCTCCCGCCCCGACGGCACCGTCTACCGCTACCGGGCCGGCGACACGGCCTTCACCAGGGTCGCCGACGCGCCCGCGCCCGGCGACGAGAGCCGGCGCATCCACCGGCTCGACGCCGACACGCTGCTCGGCTTCGCGGGCAGCGGCGGCCTGTGGTGGCTGGACCTGCGCTCGGGCGCGTCGCAGTTCGTCGACCTGCTGGAGGCGGGGCTGCCGCCGGGCACCGAACGGGTGCAGAGCATGCTGCTCGTGCCCAACCGCGCCCTCTACGTCGGCGGCCACTTCGTGATGGAGGTGCGCGACCTGCGCACCGGCGACAAGCGCCGCTTCCGGGTGCCGGGCGAGCCCAAGGACCTGGTGCGGCGCGGCGACAAGATCTACGCGGCCGTCTACCCCAGCGGCCAGATGATCTCCGTCGACCTGCGCACCGACGAGGTGAAGAGCGTGGCCTTCCTCGGCCACGGCCAGCAGCGGCCGTGGGACATCGAGTACGACCCCGTGACCGACAAGCTCCTCGTGGCCAGCGCCCCCCTCGGCGCGAACCTCAAGGGCGCGCTGACCGTGGTCGACCCCGACACCGGCGCGGTGGACTCGTACGTGGACGTCATCCCCGACCAGAGCCTCATGAGCCTGTCGCTCGACTCGCGCCGCGGCGTGGTCTACCTCGGCGGCGACGTGCTCGGCGGCGGCGGCACCCCGCCCACCCGGACGACGGCCTCGGTCGCGGCCTTCGACCTGCGCGAGCGCAAGGTCCTGTGGACGGTGGACCCGGTGCCCGGGCACCGCACGTTCCAGGACGTCAAGGTGCACGACGGGCTGCTGTACGGCGTCTACAAGCGGGAGTCGGGCACCTGGATCGCCCTCGACCTGGCCACGCGCCAGGTGGTGCGTCAGGGGACGATCGCCGGCTACGGCGAGCTGACCGTGCACCGGGGCCGCGTCTTCGCCTCCGTCTTCCGCGGCGGCGGCAACGCCTACGAGCTGGGCGCCGAGGCGAAGCTGCTGGCCACCGGCCTCGGCGACGAGTGGTACACCAACCCGCAGCTGCACTTCGAGCCGGGCTCCTGGTACGCCTGGGCGCTCGTGGGCCGCGAGCTGGCCAGGATCCGGCTGGACCCGTCCTGCCCGCCCTTGACCATCCCTCCGGCGGGTGGTTAGTTTCGGTCTGTGCCGAAATTCGTCTTCGACGCCCACCGCCTGATCGGCCCGGTGCCGTTCGACGACCTGCCCGCCGACCCGCGGCCCGAGATGGACCGCCTGGGCATCGACCGGGCGTGCGTGACCCACACGCTCAGCCTCTACTCCGACCCGAGGGAGGGCAACGACGCCCTCCTGCGGCTGGACGACCCCCGGCTCGTCCCGGTGCCCGTCGTGGTGCCGGGCGTGCCGGGGGCGTCGGCTCCCTCCGCCCCGGCCGAGGTCCTGGACTGGGGCGCGCCGATGATCCGGCTCTGCCCGGAGCGGCACCGCTTCGACCTCACCGGGCCGGTCGCGCTGCGCTGGCTGGCCGAGCTGGACCTGCCCGTCGCCGTCGACCTGGACGAGACCTCGCCCGCCCAGCTCCGCACCCTCACCGAACGGCTGCCCGGCCTGCGCGTCCTGCTGCTCAACCCCGGCTACCGGCGGCTGCGCGCCCTGGCCGAGCTGATGGCCGGGGCGCCGGGCGTGTGGGTGGAGATCGGCACGGTCAACACCCAGCGCGGCGTCGAGTGGCTGGCCGAGCGGTTCGGGGCCGGGCGGCTCGTGTTCGGCACGGGGGCGCCGGTGGCCGACGACTGCGGGCCGCGCTTCCTGCTCGACCATCTCGACCTGGAGCCGGCGGACGTCGAGCTGATCGCCGCGGGCTCGCTGGGGAGGCTGCTGTGACCGGAGACCGGCCGCAGAACCGGGCGGCCACCCGTGGGCCGGGCGAGGGGGCCGCGGCGCGTCGGCCGGAAGAGCGGGCCGCCGCGACCCGTCCCCTTCTCGAAAGCCCGGTGCTGGACGCGCACGGGCACGTCGGGACCTGGCCCGACTTCCTCATCCCCGACCCGACCGCCGAGGGCCTCGTGGCCACCATGGACCGCGTCGGCGTCACGGCGATGGGCATCAGCCATCTGCTGGCCGTCGGCCCCGACGCCGAGCGCGGCAACCGGCTCGCCATGGAGACCGCCGCCCGCTTCCCCGGCAGGTTCGGCGTCTGGCAGGTCCACAACCCGCACCACCGGACCCCGCTGGTCACCGACGGGGTGTGGGGCGTCAAGCTGCATCCCGACGTCCACCAGTGCCCGCTCGACGACCCCCGCTACGAGCCCGTCTGGCGGCTCGGCCTGCCGGTGCTCGCCCACGGCCAGACCGGCTCGCCGTGGAGCGACCCCGCGCTGTTCGCCGCCGTCGCCGCCCGCCATCCGGACGTCCCGCTCCTCATGGGGCACGCCGGGCTCTGGCCGTACGGGTTCGACCGGGCGGCCCGCCTGGCGGACGGCCACCCGAACCTGCATCTCGAGGTGTGCGGCTCCAGGATCACCGGGCGCTGGATCGCCCGGCTGGCCGCGGCGATCGGCGCCGAGCGGGTGCTGTTCGGCTCCGACGCCTGCTTCCTCGACCTGCGGACCGGGTACGGCCGGGTCGCCCTGGCCCCGCTCGCCGAGCCGGAGCGGGCGCTGATCCGGGGCGGCAACCTGGCCCGCCTCCTCGGCCCGCGTCTTCTCGCCCCCCGTCTGGCGGCCCCCGCGCCTGACCGCTCTCCTCACCCCCGAAGGGATCTCCCGTGACGCTCGCCCTGCACGGCGGCACGCCCGTCCGCGCCACCCCGTGGCCGTCCTGGCCGCCTCCCCTCGACGACGCCCAGCGCGAGCTGGCCGGCAAGGTCCTGGAGAGCGGCCGGTGGGGCGCCACCCAGGGCGGCGGCGTGACCGACGACCTGGCCGCCGCCTTCGCCGCCAGATCCGCGGCGCCGTACGCGGTGGCCGTCGGCAACGCCACGCTCGGCCTGTTCGCCGCGCTGCGCGGCCTCGGGGTGGGGCCGGGCGACGAGGTGATCGTGCCCGCCTACACCTTCGTCGCCTCGGCCACCGCCGTGCTGCTCGCCGGCGCCGTACCGGTGATCGCCGACGTGGACCCGGCCGACCTGCGCCTGTCACCCGACGCCGTACGCGCCGCGCTGACCGGGCGGACCGCCGCCGTCATGCCGGTCCACCTGGCGGGCGGCCCGGCCGACATGGACCCGCTGAACGCCCTGGCCGAGCGGCACGCGCTGGCCGTCGTCGAGGACGCCGCCCAGGCCCACGGCGCCGAGTACCGCGGCCGGCCCGTCGGCGGCCTCGGCCACGCGGGCGTCTACAGCTTCCAGGCGAGCAAGGCGATGACCGCCGGCGAGGGCGGGATGATCGTCTGCCGCGACGAGCCGGCGTACGAGGCGATCTGGTCGGTGTGCAACCTCGGCCGCAGGCTCGGCGGCCAGTGGTACGGCCACCCGAACGTCGGCTGGAACCTGCGGCTCACCGATCTGCAGGCCGCCCTGCTGCTGCCGTGGCTGGACCGGCTCGACGACGAGATCGCCCGCCGCGAGGCCTTCTGCGCCGCCCTCGAACGCGAGCTGGGCCGCCTCCCGGAGGCGGCCGGGACCCGCCCGGTGACCGTGGTGCCGCGCGCGCCCGGCACCACCCGCGACTCCCGCCACCTGCTCATGCTGCGGGTGAACGCCCCCGTGGACCGCGACTTCCTGCTCGCGGCCATGGCGGCCGAAGGGGTGCCGCTCGACGCCGGCTACCCGCCGCTGGGCACGATGGACGCCCTGACCCGGGCGGGGGCGCGCGCCGAGCCGTGCCCGGCCGCGGAGGCGGCCGCGCGGAGCGTGGTGTGGGTGCGCCAGTCGATGCTCATGGACGAGCCCGCCCGGGCGGCGGACGTCGCCGAGGCACTCGCCAAGGTCCTCGCCGCCTGAGACCCCGCCGCTACCTTGCCGAAGTTGTGGACACCGCAGCCTGTGGGCGGCGCCACAGTACTCGTTGCGGTTTCGGCCCTGACCGGAGAGACGGGAGACCGAGCGCCGGCCGACGCCACGGTGAGGATGACGGCCATGACCGTGATTCTTCGGAGGTCCTCTGGCAGGGTGCGCCCGCCAGACCTGCGCGTCAGGCCGCGGTGGACGAGAGCCTGCCGCGCACCCAGCCGGCGGCCGCGACGGCGGGCCACAGCCGGGAGGCGAGGTTACGGACGGCGATGCCTCCGCCCGAGGCGGGGACCATGAGCGCGGCCGCCCGCGCCACGTTGTCCTGCCGCGGGCCGACCAGCTCGCGGTGCGCGGCCTCGTAACGGGCGAAGGCACGGACGTGGGCGCCCTCCAGTGCGGCGGCGGGCCCAGAGGCGAGCTCGGCGGCCGCCCCGTAGCCCGGCCCAGTGGCGGGCCCAGCTGTCGGCGCAGCGGCCGGCTCGGCGGCCAGTGCGGAGGCGAGCTCGGTCGCCAGCGTGTACGCGCCCGCCATGGCCAGCGTGGAGCCGTCGCCGAACAGCGACACCGACGAGGCCGCGTCGCCCAGCAGCGCCACGCGCCCGTCGTGCCACCGGTCGATCCGCACCTGGCTGACCGCGTCCAGCCACAGGTCGTCGGAGGCCATGGCCTGCTCCAGCAGCTCGGGCACGCGCCAGCCCGCCCCCGCGTACGCCCCGGCCAGGATGCGCCGGTGCTGCTCCAGGTCACGGTGGTCGAAGCCGGTCAACTCGGGTGAGCGGAAGATGAACGCGGCCAGCGCCCGGCCGCGCACCGGGTGGACCGCGACCATCCGGCCGGGAGTGTTGTGGATCACCACGTGGCGGTCGTCGTCGGCCGGGCCGTCCAGCGGCACCGTGGCCACGTACAGGCCCGTGTGGCGCACGAACCGGCTCTCGGGGCCGAAGGCGAGGCGGCGGGTCGCCGAGTGCAGCCCGTCGGCGCCGATCACCAGGTCGAACCGGCGCGGCGCGGCCTCGCCGAAGGCGACCTCCACGCCGTGCCCGTCCTGGCGGAGCGTCGTCATGGAGTCGCCGAACAGGTACTCCGCCGAGTCCCGGCCCGCCTCGTACAGGATCGCGGCCAGGTCGGTGCGCGTCACCTCCACCTCCCGGCTGCGGCCGGCGCGCTGGAGGGCGCGGGTGTTCACCCCGCCCACGCGGCGGCCGGAGCCGTCGACGAACGTCATGCCCGTCGCGGTGGTCGCCGCCGCGCGCAGCCGTTCCATCACGCCCATGCGCTCGGCCACCTCCACCGCCGGGCCGCGCACGTCCACCGGGCTGCCGCTGGAGCGCAGGCCGGCGGCCCGCTCCACGACCGTCACCCGGAAGCCGTGGCACGCCAGCCAGTAGGCCAACGTGGTTCCGGCGATGCCGGCACCGGAGATCAGAACGTGCTTCATGGCGTCCTCCTGGGATCGCTCGACAGCGTCACCATCAATGTATGACCAATTTTGAAATCTGGTCAACTGTCGCTCTGAAGATTGACCGAATGTGGCGTCCGGTCATACGGTGAACCGCGTGGAACGACTCCGTGACCCCCGCGACCGGGCCGAACGCGCCACCCGCATCCTCGACGCTGCCGCCGGCCTGCTGCTGCGCCACGGCTACCGGCGCGTGACCATCGACGACGTGGCGGCCGGGGCCGAGATCGGCAAGGGCACCGTCTACCTGCACTGGAAGACCCGCGAGCAGCTCTTCGGCGCGGTCTTCACCCGCGAGGTCTGCCTCGCCATGGACGAACTGCGGCAGGCCCTGCTGGACGACCCGCGCACCTGCCTGCTCCACCGCTTCGCGCGCGTCTACTTCCTGGCCATCGCGCGGCGGCCCCTGCTGCGCGGGTTCGTGCTGGCCGACCCCGAGCTGATCGGCAAGCTGACCGCCACCCTCGACGAGCGGCACGCCGCGATGGCCCACGGCTATTTCGACCTGCTCGTCGGCCACGGCCTGCTCAGCGACGACCTGGGAGCGGAGGAGGCCGGCTTCGCCTACCAGGCCACGTTCGAGGGCTTCCTGCGCGCCTCCGACGACGAGCGCGCCTCCGACGAGGAGTGGGAGCGGCGGGCCGACCTGCTCGCGCGCACGGTGCGGCGGGCCTTCGAGAACGACGCGGCCCCGGACGACGCCGTGGTACGGGAGGTCGCCGACGCGACCGCGGCGCTGCTCACGAAGGTGATCGACGCCGACCTCGCCGACTCGGGCGTCACCGCCGAATAGCCGGCGCGGGACGGGCGAGGACGGGGCGCGACGGGCGAGGACGGGGCGGGACGGGCGAGGACGGGGCGGGACGGGCGAGGACGGGGCGGGACGGGCGAGGACGGGGCGGGACGGGCGAGGACGGGGCGGGACGGGCGAGGACGGGGCGGGACGGGCGAGGACGGGGGCAGGTCGACGGTCTTCGCGTCGCCACGGTGGCGGCACGGCCATCGGCTGGTCACCGTACGGGCGACCACATGACCCTTGCGGGCCCGCGCCGAGCCCGCGTTCCCCACCATGGCCCTCGCCGGCCCGGGTTGAGCCGGCGTTCCCGATCGTGGCCCCGCCGGGCACCGGGGCCGGCGCGGCCGTGATCCGCCGCGGTCGGTGAGGTGCCCTGTGCGAGGCACGCCGTGCGAGGCGGCGAGCCGAGCTGGGGGAGGCGGCGCAGCGGGCTGTCGTGGCACGCCCGGCCCCGCCGCCGGCGTCACGTGGCGACGCGGGCAGCGGGTGGACGGTGAACGCGGCCCTGACGGATGCCGCGGCCTCGTCAGGGAGTGGCGCAGGTGGTGCCGTTGAGGGTGAACCCGGTGGCCGCCGCGGCGTTGCCGGTGTGGGTGGCCTGGAAGCCGATCTGGGTCGAGCCGCCCGGCGGTATCGAGCCGTTGTAGGAGAGGTTGGCCGCCGTGACCCGGCCGCCGGCCGGCGTGAACGTGGCGTTCCACCCGGAGGTGATCGTCTGCCCGCCCGGGAGCGTGAACGCGAGCGACCAGCCGTTCACGGCCGAGGAGCCGGTGTTGGTGATGGTGAGGTTCTCGGTCAGGCCGGTGCCCCAGGCGTTGACGGCGGCGCTGACGCGGCAGGCGCCCTGCCCGCCCCCGGGCGGCGGGGTCGGCGTCGGCGTTGGGGTCGGGGTCGGGGTCGGTGTGGGTGTCGGAGTGGGCGTCGGGGTCGAGCCGCCGCCGCCGTCGAGGCCGAGGAAGGCGACGGCGTAGGCCACGATGCCGTCCGTCGGCAGGGAGTGGCCGTACCCCGCGATGCTGACGCCCTCGACGGTGGCCCGGGTCCCGGGGGTCCCGTACCGGGTGCGCGTCCAGCCCGCGCGCGGCTGGTCGGTGGAGACCGGGGTCTGGCTCACCCCGTTGAGGTTCGTCCACTGCTTGATCTCTTCGCCGAAGTTCGGGTAGGCCAGCGTGGTGTCCACGGTGCCGTGGAAGAGCTGCATCCGCGGGTAGCGGCCGGTGTAGCCGGGGTACATCGCCCGCGCCTGGTCGCCCCACTGCTGCGCGGTCTTGATGAGATTGCCGCCGGAGCACCGGCTGTTCCACAGGGACCCGTCGGTGGTGGCGAAGCATCCGGCCGGCACGCCCGAGAACGCCGCGCCCGCGGCGAACACGTCCGGGTACTCGGCGGCCAGGACGTTGGTCATCATCGCGCCCGAGGAGAAACCGCTGACCACGATCCGGGCGGGGTCCACGTTGTAGCGCTGCCGGGCGTAGGCGACCATCGCCATGATGCCGGTCGAGTCGCCGCCGCCGTCGCGCCGCAGCGCGGCGGGCGTGGACACGTCGAAGCAGTGTCCGTCGCGGGTCGCCTCCGGGACCACGATGACGTACCCGTACCGGTCGGCGGCGGTGACGTAGTCATGGCCGACGCCGTTGAAGACCCCCGCGGCCGAGCCGGTGCAGTAGTGGACCATGACGAGCAGGGCGGGGCGTGCCGCGACGGTGTCGGGGACGTAGAGGTACATGTTGAGGTTGGTCGGGTTGGTGCCGAAGTTGGTCACCCGGGTCAGCGACGCGGCGCCGGCGGGCGGGCCCGCGAGGAACAGGCCCGCGACGATCAGCGACGCCAGGGACACCAGGACGGCCGCCAACCGGCTCGTGCGTGTACGCATGCTCAAGCCCTCCCAGGGGGTCGGCGGGCACCGCCGCGAAGGGTGCTGTGAGCGTTGACAACCATGCTGCCGACTCCGTCCTTCGGTGAGGCGTGCGGGGCGGTGGTGGTGTGCCCGGGAGCAAATACGACCCCCGCCGGAGCCGTCAAGCGCCTGTACGGGGCCGGCGCACCGGGCGGGCGGGTCGTCCGCCGTCCTGGCTGCGCGTCGTCACGCCCGCCCCGGGTGGGCGACGATGAAAGTTTCACGCGTGCGCGCTGGACGCCACCGCTGCGTCGGTCCTGGACGAAACTTTCGGAATTCAAGAGGCCGCTCGGCACAGGTAGGGGATGCCTGAACGACGATGGTCGCCGAAAGTTTCTGTCTGTGGGCTTGACACGTTTCGGGAGCCGTTCCCACACTGAGGCTCCGAGACGGCTTCCCCGCCGGCGTCGGTGGTGGACGGCGGGGCCGCACTTCGTGACGCGAGCCGGAGACGGGCCGCGCGCCGGCGCCGCCTCCCGCGCGTGTCAACACCAGAGGGGAGGGGCTGGTACTGGACCGATGACAAGCAGCGCTTGCCGGCTGCGACGGAGGCTGTTCCCGGCATGGGTCGCGCTCCAGTTGCTGCCAGCAGACAGGAGGCGTCGCTACTCCATCCTGAGCTGCGTGATCGTCGGCGCCCTTCTGGAGCGGCCCTGAGAACCGCCATCAGCCAGTCTCTGACATCCAACTCTTCGATCGCCCCTTCAGGGAGAGACCTGCTGGAGCGCACGCTCCGCCACCGCAGGTGTATGGGGGCCGCTCACCATGTCGGGCGACCGGCACGACGCGCCGTCGGCGTTTCTCGTCTCTTGACGATCGGGCACTTGGGCGACAGCAGCGACCAGTGGTGCTGCGACACGTCCTGGGATCCTTGCCTCCGCCGGAATGTGTCTGAGATGGCAGATCAAGGCGAGCTGGGCGCGGTCGCCTTCGGCGAGCCTGCCATCGCCGACGGCACGGCGTGGCCGATGGCTTCCCGACGGCGAGGTGGCACAGCCGAGCATCGCGACCGCAACGTGGCGGCAGCGATGCTCACCTATTTCGGAGCCCGTGCTCTAATAATGAACCGCACTTGCCGTCCGGCACCCTCCCGGCCGACCTCGTCGCAGGTATCTCCGCGACTTGACGCGCCAGGACGAGACAGAAAGCTGAAGCCAGCCTTGCCGTACTCCATTTCATCGAAGCTCGCGCGGGTTGTGACGTCTGTTGCTGTATGTCTGATCATGGGCGGATGCTCAGGAAAAGAGGACGTCCGGACGAGTCCCCCGGCCGTCGCGCCCTCGGCGACGACGATCCGATCGACCGCGGCCACGGTGGCCCGTTCCGAGCGCTGGAAAGTGATCCAGGGCCCGAGGCTGATGGCGACCGCGGAACTGGTCGACGTGGTGGCCAAGGGGCCCCGGCAGGTATGGGCGGCGGGATCGGAGGGCGGCGCTGAAGATCGCGGCGGGATCGTGGTCGTCGAGCGGTGGGACGGTGCGAGGTGGCGGAGGAGCGCTCTCAATCGCGATCGCGAGATTCTCCTGAGCGGGTTCGACGTGGGGGCGACCGGTGACTTATGGATCGTGGGAGACCATGAGGTCATCCATGGGGACGGACAGCGCTGGTCGTACCCGCGCCCGTCGAAGCTCCCGGACAGCTCTGTGTTCACCGACGTGTCGGTCGACGGTGACAGGGTGGTGTTGATCGGTGGCGACGAAGCCGGCGAGGGTTCCTTCGCCTACGAATGGGCCGGCCACAGGTTCGAGAAGCGGTTGGCAGCCGTCCAGGGCGACTTCGCCGCGGTGACAGCCCGGCATGGCCAGGTATGGGTGGTCGGCAATGAACTACGCGACGACTGCTCGAACATCAGGCCCGCGGTCTGGCACGCGGTCCGTGGCGGAAAGTACACCCGGATGCTGCTTCCTGATGTGGTGGGAGGCTACCTGAATCAGGTGTGGGCGACTTCGCCGGCCGACGTGTGGGCTGTCGGGGGCGTCGGGGGCAAGCAGGGAGAGTTCGAGTGCCTTCCCGAGTCTCAGGAGTCCGGGCAGCCGGAGCCGCTCGTGATGCATGGGGACGGGTCCTCCTGGCAGCGGGTGGGGGTGCCCGGCGGCGGCTCGCTGACAAGCGTCACCGCGTCAGGCCCCGACGAGGTGTGGGCGGTCGGTTCCGACCGAGGCGACGCGATGATCGCTCTGCATTTCGACGGCCGGAACTGGACCCGCGAGTACGCCTACGCTTCCCGCTTGAGCCACCTCGCAGTGACGACCGTTCCCGGCACGTCGGATTTGTGGGCGGTGGGGGCCTATGGAGCCGACACCGATTATGGCCAGGACGTCATCCTGCGACGCCGGTGAGGAGGACCAGAGTCGCCGAAGGGAGAAGCTGACCGAACAACGCCCGCTTTTCCTGCCGATGGCTTGCACGAGTGATTCCGCGCGCTCTCGTCCCGCCGGGCAACCCCACCGATCGGAGCGCGAGGTAACAGACCGACGGAAGGACCCGGCCGAGGACGCCCTCACCAGTGGTCACTTCACGCGGCGCGCGGGCCGAGGAAGCCCACCATGAGCAATCACGACAGGGCGCCCTGGTCCGACCCAGCACCACAGGTCGGCCGTGACCTCAGTACGGCTGCGTCCTGGCCGAAGTGGCGATCGGTGCGGTGAGAATCATCCGGAGCAGAAGCTACCGGGCGGGATCGACGACCTTGGTGACGAAGGCGGTGGTGACGGGCCGCATGAGGACGGCACTGGCCGGAGTCCGGTAACCGGGCACCACGGAGGGGTCGTAATCTCGCTGGAAGGCGCGGATCCTGACTTCCCCGGCAGCCAGCAGCAGGGTGACCTCCACCCCCTCGGCGGGCGGCGCGTGGAAGGTGAAGCCGCGCTTCTCCCCGAGGTCTCTGCCCGCCACCGTGATCACTGCCTTGCCCGGCAGGCTGAGCCCCACGGCGGGGGCGCCGCCCGACGGGGTCAGACGGAGCGTCAGGCTCCGCTTGCCGTTCGCCGTGGTGTCCTTCAGCACGGTCAGCGCGGGCGCCCGTAGCGGGGCGACGGGAGCCTTGCTGGTGGCGAAGCCGGCTTCACCGAAGAAGCGGACGCTCAGCTCGGAGTCGCCCGGCCTTCCCCAGACCGCTTCTCCCGTGTCCGTGTCGAGGGAGTAGGCGAGGCGTTCCTGACGCGGGTGCGCGGCGTCGAAGCGGTCCACGACCAGCCCTACCCCTACCAGCACGATCGCCACCGCGGGCAGGACCCATGTGGTACGACGGCGCGGCGCCTTGACCTGGAGGACAAGCATGAGGAGCAGCAGGAGCGCGAAGTAGGTGGCCGCGATCGGCCCGCCGATGCTCAGGCCGATGTCGAGAGAGGACAGGGCGGCGCCCCCCAGAATGATCGCGGCGGGAGCCAGGCCCACGGTGAGCGCCGCGCCCGAGCCCCAGGACAGTCCGCCGGGCGCTTCGGGCAGCAACAGTGCCACCAGCCAACCCGCGGCGGCGAACAGGGCCGGCCAGGCGAAGCTGTGAGAACCTCCGGGCAGGGCCAAGGCGGACAGCACGCCGAGCAAGGCCACGAGGAGGACCGCGCCGGCCGCGAGCCCTGCCACCTGCCGTTCGCCGGTGGTCCTACGGGAGGTCACTCGGCTGAACAGGGCGGCCCACACCAGGACGATCCCGGTCGTCAGCGCCAGCAGGGCAGCCCGGTAGGGCAGCGGCCGATAGGGCTCGCCGGTGAACAGCATCGTGTACTCCGGCCTGAGCGCCCCCAGGAGTGGCCACAGGCCATACCCCGCCAGCGCCGCCAGCACGACCGCGGCCAGGCAGAGCCCCGCCGCTCCCGTCACTCTGGGCCAGGTGAGCAGGCCGCGGCGCCGCAGCACATGGACCAGCACCAGGGCAAGCACCATCCCGACCACCGCCACGGGCAGTTCCAGCGATGCCGGATATCTGATGAAGCCGCCGGGCACGGTGAAGAAGACCGATTCCTCCTTCGCATGCAGCGCCACGAGATCCCGTCCCGCCAGTGCTTGGGTGAGCGCCAGCGCGTTGTCGCCCATCTGCTGGAGGCTTCCTTGGTCCAGGTGGGCGGGATCGTCCAGGGGCGAGTGGTAGTGGACACCGCTTCCGATGAAGGCCGAGTCGAGACCCATCCAGCCGGCCTCGCGGAAGACGTGGAAGTCGGTGTCGTTCGGGAGCAGGCTCATCAGGGAACTGAAGGCGGAGTCGGCGGCGGGGTGCGGTGCCGCGGAGCCGTACACGCCGCTGAGCGCGCCGGACGAGCGGAACATCTGCACTGTGCCGGCGGTGCCGCGGGCCTCGTGGTTGAGCACCACGACCGGGCCCTCGAACCGGTTGCGCCTGGCGAATGCCTCGGCGCCGAGCAGACCCGCCTCTTCGCCGTCGGTGAAGAGGAAGACGACATCGTTCCTGAGGCCGGAGGGGAGCGTCCGGGCCACCTCCAGAAGGGTGGCGACCCCGGCGCCGTCGTCGGCGGCGCCCGGCGCGCCGGGCGCCGAGTCGTAGTGGGCCGCCAGGATGATGCGGCCGGTGGACGCGGTGCCCGGCCGGGTGGCCACGACATTACGCACCCGGCCGACGGGAGTGGTGCCGTCGTGGGCGATGGGCAACACGCCCACCCCTTCCTGGACCTCGGTCCGGAGGCCGAGGCCACGGAGCTGGGACACGAGGTGGTCTCGCACGCGTTCGTTCTCGGCCGAGCCCGTCGGATGCGGCGCCCGAGCGATGGCCTGGATGTCCTTGAACGCCCTGGTCGCGCGGAAACCAGGGGACTCCGCGCGAGGGCGCGGCGATGCCAGATCGAGCATGGTCGCGGCGAGTAATGCGGCCAGCACGAGGAAGCTGGCGAATCGGATCATGAAAGGTCACCTTAGGAACGGATTCATCGGGCGTCCCGGCCCTGGAGGACGATGCTCGATACACCAAAAGGACTACGGCAGCATCAGCTCACCCGGCGATCTGCCGTCCTTGGCAGACGTGGCGGGTGATGTGACCCCACGCATGCCTTCCGCGGCTAGGAGCCCGATCGCCACGTCGGCGATCTCCTGTCGTCTGAACGCGGCCGAGTGCGGCGGCGCTTCTCCGCGCCCGCTCAGCTCCGCTTTCTTGGGCCACTGGTCCGAACGATACGGGCCTGCCCGGGACGCCCGGCGGCGACGCTCGGGCGTGCGCGGACGCCGTCCGCCGTCACCGCGGGGGCCACTGCAGGGATCAGTCGCAGAAGACGCTCGCCGCGCCGCCCCAGTTCCAGCCCTCGATCCTGCCCTCGACGTCGATGCAGTGCCCGCTGGCCTTCACGTAGACCGGGCCCGCGTAGTACTGGTATCTGCCCGTGTCCTTGATCCAGGTGCCGCCGGTTCGGCGGATCCACACGCTTTTTCCGTCCCGTTTGCCATAGTGCTCGCCGGCGCCGACGGTGACCGCGCAGTTCTTGCCGGTGCTCGAACTGTAGTAGACGTGCAGATACCCGGCGTCCTCCACCTTGTATGTCTTGAGGAGGCGATAACTGGCGCCGCAATAGTTGGCGGCCGCGTTCGCAGGTGCGGCGGCTGCCAGCAGCCCTGCGGAGACGGTTACCGCGGCCAGAGCGGCGACGGTCCTGCTGCGGTTGATCATGTGACTGTCTCTCCTGGAGTGTTCCGTGTGTTTCATGACCTCGCTGCGCCGACTCGTCGCGGGCGCTGTGGGGGCGCGCCGACGGGGCGAGCGCGCCGTCCCCTCGTAAGGACGAACTGTCCCCTCCGGCAAGGGGCTGACCAGGTCCGGGGTCGGGAGAACGGGTGTCTCCAGAGCGGCAAGCCGCGTCCGCCGGCGGCGGCTCTCAGGTTCCGGCGTGTTCCATTTCGGAGCATGTGCTCTATTATTGCTACGTCTCGCCGTCCGGATCAAGGGGGAACGCCTGGGGTGCTGGACTGGCGCGTGCGAGTCGAGTCGCCCTAGCTCGTTCGGCTCGATGGTGGCAGTCGCCCCCAGGCGACCGACGATGTTCTCCCTGATTCTCCAGGGACCTCGACAAGCTCCGGATAGTGGGGCTCGCCGACTGGATCGCACTCGATCGATTTGTGCCGGCGCCGCCGGCGGCATGCCGGCGAGATTTCGTGATGCGCTTTTCCGAATATCCCGAGACGGAGGAACGGCTTGGTAGTGCCAGCCCCACCATGAACAAGCCTGACGGCATCACTGATCTTCGAATCAGGAGATTCAAGAATAACGGCAGCACCTCAGATATAAGGAGATTTTCACAATGCGTATGCTTCTTGCCGCCGCAGCCGCTGGAACCGCCGCCGCCGTCCTTCTGGGCGCGGCCTCGCCCGCCCTGGCCACCGAGACCGCCCCCGGCGGCAAGGCCGTGCAGCAGCAGGTGGACCGGCTGACCGGACAGGACGGCATGACCGGCGCGGTGCTGTCCGTGCGTGAGCGTGACGGCCGCACGACGACGTGGACCTCCGGTACCGCCGTGCGTGGCACCCGCAAGCCCATGGTCGGCGGGGACGGCCGGTTCCGCGCGGCGAGTGTCACCAAGCCGGTGATCGCGGCGGCGGTGATGCGCCTGGCCGACGACGGCAAGCTCGACCTCGACGAGCAAGTCGAGCACTACCTGCCCGGCGCGCTGCACGGCGCCCCGGTTACCGCCCGGCAACTGCTCAATCACACCAGCGGCCTGCCTGAGTACTTCGACCTGGTCGACTGGACCAAGCCCGCGATCCCGGCCGAGCAACTCGAGCTCGCCATGACCCGCAAGCCCGTCGCCAAGCCCGGCGAGCGGTGGTTCTACTCCAACACCAACTACCTGGTCGCCGGCATGCTCATCGAGAAGGTCACCGGCAAGGACTTCCGCCGCATCACCCAGGAAGGCGTGCTGAAGGGCCTGCCCGGCACGTACTGGCCGAAGAACGGCGAGCTGGGCATCCGGGGCCGGCACGCCCACACCTACGGCATCAACCCCGCCTCCCCGCAGTCCGGACAGACGGACACCACCCAACTGCCCGGCTACGCGTTCGGCGCCGGCGGCGGCCTCATCTCCACCCCCGAGGACCTCAACCGCTTCTGGCAGACGATCCCCGCATCGACACTGCGCACGATGCTCGCCGACCCCGTGCCCGCCACCGACCCCCAAGGCAGCCGCTACGGCCTCGGCCTGTACACCTACCCCCTGAGCTGCGGCGCCGCCTGGATGCACGACGGCGGCCTGCCCGGCACCCGCGTGCTCAGCGGACGCACCAGCGCGGGAAGGGCCGCCACCGTCTACGTCACCGGCACCCCCAAGAACGACAAACACCTCTTCGCCGCCCTCGACACCGCGCTCTGCCGCCCCTCACGCTGATTCGCATTCCAGCGTGGCCGGTCTGGAAGCGGGGCCGGCCCCACTTGGCGTGCTTCCATCCTGCGCGCCGCCGTACGCAAGCGGCTGGGCGCGGGGGCTGGCGCCCTGCCGCGGTGCGGACGACTTGGCGCAGGACGGCTACCGCGTGACGACGAGCCATGGCGAGATCGGCTGCCGGGCGGTGTTCTCGCTCGCGGTTCTCAGGCTGGAGCGCCTGCTGGACACGTTCGGTGCCTGGGCCCGTTCGCCCGATCTCGGGACCGGCCCGCCCGAACGCTTCGCGCCGACCAGGGGGCCCGGGTCGGCGCGCCTGCAGCTCGACCTGCGTAGCGGCGAGATCCGCACGATCGTGCGTGCGACCGGTTTCGTCCTGACTGCGAGTGGCTCCGCGTTCCGGTGGTCGACGAGAAGGGACGGCTGCGCCCCGACGGCGGTGTCGTCCGCGGCCCGGGACTGTGCGCGCCGGGGCTGCCTCTGCTGCGGCGGCGCAGGTCCATGTTTCATCCACCTGGCCGAAAGGCGCGGAAACGGGACGCCGCCGGTCGCGTGGCGGACGCGGAGCGTCAAAATAATAGAGCATGTGCTCTGGAATGCTGTAGCATCACTTCGGCATAGGTCAGGACGACACGGTCGTATGTCGAAGAAGGGGCATCGTGATGGGTTTCGTTGATCGTCTGCTGGCACGGGTCGCGCGTAAGGCGACCGTCGAGGCGGGCTGCAGCTACACCTACTACTGCTCCGGCGCCATCATGTACCAGCGCATGTGCTGCCTGGACCAGGGTTGCCAGATCACCAGGGTCGGCATGTGCTGATGGGGTAGTCGGACCAGCGTTCGGCGGGCGGTGGGCGACCACCGCCCGCCGACCGGCGGAGGTGGCCGGATGGCTCCCTGACGCTCGCCGGACCGGCCAGGGCGCCGGACGCAGGCGCGATCGGAACGACTCTGATGGTCTCCTCCGACGACATCGTCGATCTCTCCGATAGGACCACCTGATGCCCTTCTTGGCTGCCGCAGTCGTGATCATCGGACTGTTGTCCGTGGTCAACCTGCTGCTCACTGTCGCTCTCATTCGCCGGACGAGGCAGACCAGCGAGAGCGCCGCTCCTGCGAGTGGTCCCCCCATCGCGTTGCGTCCGGGCTCGCCCGTCGGCGCATTCGCCGCGGTGACCCTCGGCGGGGAGGCGGTGTCCCACGACGCAATCTCCGGCCTTGTCGGGTTCTTCTCCGCGGGATGCGCACCCTGCCACACACTCCTGCCCCGCTTCGTCGAGCGCGCCCGCGCGCTGGGGCGGGACAACGTGCTGGCGGTGATCGCAGGAGACGACCCCGAGGCGGTCCACGCCCTCCAACCAGTGGCGCGTGTGATCGTGGAGGACTACGACGGCCCGGTGGCCGGCGCGTTCCAGAACACCTGGACCCCGGCGCTCTACCTTCTGGGCCCGGATCGGCGCGTCGTCGCCGCAGGTGGCCGCGTCGAGGACCTTCCCATCGCATCGTCGGCATGAGCGCCCACGAGGGGCTTCGGCGGGCCGGGGCCCACGAGTTGGCCTCTGCCGCCGGCGCGGCCCTGTCGGTGACCTGGCGGTCAGCGCCCGGAGAAGTCATCGGACAAGTGGCGATGGCCGTCGCCGAGGCAGCGGCTCCTGTCGCCACTGCGTGGCTGACCAAGTCCGTCCTCGACCGGCTGACCAGCCCGGACGGTGCGGTCGCCGGGCTCGCGCTGGGGCTGGCGGCGGCGGGCCTGGCCGTCGCGGCTCTGCCGGGGATCGGCCGCTACCTCCGTGCACGGACCAGCCGCCGGGCTGGGGCGGAGGCGATCGACAAGCTCTTCGCGGAGGTCGAACGGCAGGTCGGTCTGCGGCGTTTCGAAGACCCGGTCTTTCTCGACCGTATCCGCCTCGCTCAGCAGGGAGCCGGAACGACCGGCGATCTCGTCAGCAACATCTGTGCAGGCATGCACGGCGTCCTGTCCCTCGCGGGATTCGTGGGGTCGCTGCTCGTCCTCAGCCCTGCCATGACGGCGCTCGTGGTGCTGGCCGCCGTCCCGGTGCTCGTCGCCGAGCTGCTGCTGTCGAGAGGACGGGCCACCCTGCAGTTCGATACGGAGCCGATTCATCGGCGCGAGTTCTTCTACGGCCGTCTGCTCACCGACGTCCAGGCGGCCACGGAGATCCGGCTGTTCGGCATCGGTGCCTTCCTGCGCGCCCGGATGATGGCCGAGCGGCGCGAGGCGAACGCCGCGGAATCGCGGATGGATCGCCATGAACTAGCCGCTCAAGGCGGTCTTTCCGTGCTGAGCGCAGTGGTCGCCGGCGCCGGACTGTGGTGGGCGATCACGGCCGCTCGTCGTGGCGCGCTCGGCGTCGGGGACGTCGCCATGTTCATCGCTGCCGTCGGCGGCGTGCAGGCCGCGCTGAACACCCTCATCTCCTCGGCCGCCTCCGCCCACCAGCGGCTGCTCATCTTCTCTCACTACGTCGCGGTGACCAGGGCCGAGCCGGACATGCCGAGCGTCGCTACGGGGACGGCTCATGCTTTGCGCCAGGGCATCGAGCTGCAGGACGTGTGGTTCCGCTACAGCGACGACCATCCGTGGGTGTTACGCGGGATTGATCTGTCCATCCCATGCGGCCGTTCGGTCGCCCTTGTCGGGCTGAACGGCGCGGGCAAGAGCACCCTCATCAGGCTGCTGTGCCGCATGTACGATCCGACGCGTGGCCGCATCCTGTGGGACGGCGTCGATCTGCGGGACCTTCCTCCCGCCGCGCTGCGTGACCGGATCAGCGCCGTGTTCCAGGACCACATGAACTACGACATGACCGCCGCCGAGAACATCGGGCTAGGGGACCTGCCCGCTCTGGATGACGTCGTACGCATCAGGGAGGCGGCCCTGCGCGCTGGCGTGCACGAGACACTGTCCGAGCTTCCACGCGGCTACGACACCTTGCTCACGCGCATCTTCTTCTCCGAGGCCGACAAGGGCGACGCGGAGACGGGGGTGGTGCTGTCCGGCGGACAGTGGCAGCGCCTCGCGCTGGCCAGGGCCCTTGTCCGCGACGGCAGAGACCTGATGATCCTCGACGAGCCCAGTTCCGGCCTGGACCCGGAGGCGGAGCACGAAGTTCATGCCCGCATCAGGGAGCGTCGGGCCGGGCGGACGAGCCTCCTCATCTCACACCGGCTCAGTGCCGTGCGGGACGCCGACCATATCGCGGTGCTGCACGACGGCCGGATCGCCGAGCAGGGATCTCACGAGGCGCTGATCGAGGCGGACGGTCACTACGCCCGCCTGTTCCGCCGCCAAGCCGCGGGATACCAGGAGACGCGGTGAAGCGGGGCACGCTGCTGCTCCTGGCGTGCGGCGCGCTGGGGCTGGGGTGCGCGCTGTGGTGGACCCGCCGGAGCTACCTGGTCGCGACCGTCGAAGGGCCGAGCATGGAGCCCTCTTTCCGCTCCGGGGACAGACTTCTCGTACGCCGGGCCAGGTGGGTGCGCGTCGGTCAGGTCGTGGTCGTCCGGGTCGCTGACCCTCCCGTGGTGTACGAGCCGCCACCGGGCCTCCCTCCGGGCCTCGGCCTGGGCCTCGGACCAGGCTTCGATGAGGGGATGCCGAAGCGGGATCGTCCCGGTTGGCGGTTGCTCGTCAAGCGGGCGGCCGCGGTGCCCGGGGACCCTGTGCCGAAGGAGGGTTTCCCCGCGCTGCGCGACGTCCCGGACGTCGTCGTGCCGCCTGACGCCTTTGTCGTCCTGGGTGACAATGCCGCCGCCAGCTGGGATTCCCGGGCCTTCGGCTTCGTCAGGAGCGACCAGCTGGTCGGTTCCATGGTGCGCCGTCTGCCGCCGCTCAGCTGAGGCCCGGCGCCGGCATGGCGTCGGCCGCGTCGTCGCCGGGCATGCCGTACTTCTCGGCGGTCATCTGACGGCGGTCAGCACGGACCGATCGTTGCCGGACCGCGACGTCGGGGAAGAGGCAGACGCTCGGCGCGGCTTGGGCATGCCGACGTGCGGACCACGTTGAACACCTGTGCACACGTCACCGACTCCACCCGCTGCCCCCACGGACCTCGTGGCGCAGCCGGCTGTGATCACTGTTACATATGCTGGCGCGGCGCCCCAGGGTCGGCGCATACTCCTGTTTCATGCCAAATCACATGATCAACCGCCGGGCGCTGCTGCGTACCGGCATCGTGGCCGGGGGCCTCCTGGCCGGTGTGACCTCCCTGGGCACCGCTGTCTTCGCCGGCACCGCGCAGCAGGCGGACGACCCCGCTCCGGACCAGCGGCCGTCCACTCCGGACCAGGCGTGGGCGGCCCTGCGCGAGGGCAACCGCCGCTGGGTGGACGGCACCACCACCCACCCGCACCAGGACGCCGCCCGACGCAAGGAGGTGGCGCAGAAGCAGGACCCGTTCGCGGTCGTGTTCTCGTGCATCGACTCGCGGGTCGCCCCCGAGTTAGTCTTCGACACCGGACTGGGCGACCTGTTCGTGGTGCGGACGGCCGGGCAGACCATCGACCCGCTGGTGACCGGCGCCGCCGAGTACGGTCCGGCGGAGCTCGGCACCCCGCTCGTCGTCGTGCTCGGTCACCAGCGCTGCGGGGCCGTCACGGCCGCCGCGGAGTCCCTGCACGAGCACAAGAGGCTGCCCGGCGAGCTGAGCCAGATCGCCTCATCGCTGCGGTCGGCCTACAAGCGTTCGGGCGGCGACGTCGACAAGATGATCCGCATCAACACCGTCGACGTCGTGAACCAGCTCAAGAAGGACAAGCTCTTCGCTCCCCGCATCGCCAAGGGCAAGCTGAAGGTCATCGGCGCCTACTACTCCATCGACACCGGCGAGGTCACCCGCCTCGTCTGACATCGCGGGCGGCACCCGGCGCGGCGGGTTCTCCGGCCGGTGCCCCGGTCGCCGTGGCGACCGGGGCCGGCAGGGGCCGGAGGAGAGCGGCGGACGGGCGCGGACCGGGGTCAGCGCAGGCGGGCCTCGATCGCCTCGATGGCCTCGATGATCCGTGGGCGAAGCTCCGCGGCGCGGATGACGGCGTCGACCGAGCCCACCTCGACCGCGCGCCGGATGTCGTGCACGCGGTCGAACTCCGCGGCCACCTCGCTGAGCTTCTCCGCGCGGACCGCCGAACGGAGCTCGTCGAGCTCCGCGGCCAGCGCGGCGCGGTCGGTGCCGGTGGCGGCCGCGACGCGCGCCTCCAGGTCCCGCACGCGGGGGTCGGCCGCGGTGCGGGCGTTGACGTCGCCGGAGAACACCACCGCGGCGGCGGGGGCGCCGCCGAGCACCGAGGCGAACGATCCCTCCAGGGCGAGCACGGTCATGTTCGGGTTCAGCGCCTTGGAGAACACCACGAACGCGCCGCCGTGGTAGCGCGAGATCACGCAGAACACGATGGGACCGCGGAAGTTGACGATCGCGCGGCCGATCTCGGCGCCGTACTCCAGCTGCAGCTTGCGCATGGACTCCGGCGAGCCGTCGAAGCCCGACAGGTTCGCCAGCACCACCAGAGGCCGGTTGCCGCTGGCCGCGTTGATCGCCCGCGCGGCCTTCTTGGACGAGCGCGGGAACAGCGTGCCCGCGGTGTAGGTGTCCGGGCCGTCGGTGGGCGGGAAGCCGCGCCGGGGGATCGGCCGTGACTCGATGCCGAGCAGGCACACCGGCCGGCCGCCGAGGTGCGCGTCCTGCACCGCCGCGGTCTCCGCGCCGGCCATGCCCGCCCAGCGTTCCAGCGTCGGATGGTCCTGGTCGGACAGCGCCCGCATGACGGTGCGGATGTCGAACGGCTTCTTGCGGTCCGGGTTGAGCTCGGCGGAGAAGATCTCGCCGACGGTGGTGAAGTCGCTGCCCTCGACGGAGTGCGGGAAGGCGGAGATGTCGCGGTCGACGGGGTCGGTGGTGGTCGTCGGCCGCGGCGCCCGCTCGCCGGGCACGACGTAGGTGTGCTCATAGTGCGCCATCAGCACGTCGCGCGCGGCGGCCAGGTTCGGCGCCCAGTACTGGGCCTGCCCGTTGGGGCCCATCACGCGGTCGTAGCCGCCGATGCCGAAGTTGTCCTCGGCCGAGACGCCGCCGGAGAAGTCCAGGGACTGCTTGCCGGTGAGCACCATGGCCGAGTCGGGTGTCATCACGAGGATGCCCTTGGTGTGCATGAGCATCGTCGCCTCGGCGTTCCAGTACGGCTGCGCGCCGACGTTGATGCCCGCGACCACGATGTTGATCTCGCCGCCGTCCTGGGTGAACTCCACGATCCGCTTGAGCGCCGCGGCCACCCAGTCCATGTTCTCCGTGCCCGACTCCATCGAGATCCGGGCTCCGGCCGACAGCGCGTACCACTCCAGCGGTACGCGCATCCGCTCCGCGAGGTCCAGCGCGGCGATCACCCTGCGGCACTCCGGCTCCGACAGCGCGCCGAGGGACTTCGTCGGGTCGCCGAGCAGCACGACCCTGGTGACGCCCTCAGGGTGGCGCGGGGTCGGCGTGGTGACCACACCGGCGACGAGCGCCGCGGTGTTGCGGCCCTTCGGCCGCTGGACCGGCACCAGGGTGTGGTCGTCGTCGAGGTCGTGTTCGGTGAAGTCGCCGAGCAGGCCGGTCAGCTCGTACGGGTAGACGGTGTTGCGGCTGCTCGCGCGCAGCACCTTCTGCCGATAGTCGTCCAGCGGTTCGATCGGCTCGTCCGACGGCTCGCCGATGGTCAGCTCGGGGCGCCCGGTGGCGTCCAGGGAGATCCGCACGGCGATCTTGGTGAGCCCGCCGGTCCGCGGGTCACGCTGCCGCGCGATGAACAGGGTCTCCTCCAGACCGGCGCCCGTGGTCGTGGGGAGCACGCGCCGGGCGATGGTCTCGATCTCCTCCCGGGTGATGTCGCTGGGGGGCCAGACGTAGATCACGATCCGGTTGGTGTCGGGGTGTCTCCTGGCCGTGCGTCGCGACTGCGCGCGGCGGATGGCGTCGACGCAGGCGGCGACGGCGTTCTCGGCCGTGGGCAGCGCGACGAGCCGGCCGTCGTGGTCACGCAGCTCCGTCAGGTCACGTACCTGGGCGAACGCGACGAGCCGGTCGTCGGACGGGTTGCCCCGCGCCACGCACTGGAACAGGTAGACCTCCTCGTCCGTGGACGGGAGCCTGGTCAGGTCGAACTTGCTCAGCCGCTCCAGCTGCATGCGCTGCGCGATGTACGGGTGCAGGCCGCGGATCAGCCGCTCCTCGGTCATCCCGGCGGCCGACGGGCGGAAGGTGAAGTGGTGGTGCATCACCGCCCCGCCCCGGCCGGCGAGGGTGACGGTGATCCTGCGGACCTGGTCCGGCAGCGGCTGCGCGTCGATGACCTCCTGCAGCGCGGCCGCCATCGCGTCGAACTCCTCCGGCTGCCGCTCCCAGACGAGATAGATGTCCGCGTCGACGGCGTTCTCGCCCTCGGCCAGCTCCGCCAGCCCGCGCAGCGCGCCGCTCAGCTGCTCGAAGCTCACCGCGCAGGAGACCACGCAGGAGTCCACGCGCCCGGCGATCACGAAGGTGCAGCCCGCGGTCTCGCTGGTACGGACCCCGGTCAGCTCCTTGTTGCCGTAGTAGCGCCGGGTCAGCACCTCGAGCATGACCGCGTTGTCCACGTCGTCGCGCACCAGCCGCTGGCCGAGCAGGCGCACCAGCGGTTCGGTGCTGCGCACCATCTCGGCGATGCGCTCGGCCCGGTCCGGCGCGTCGGGGTGGGTGTCGAGGTGGCGCAGGTGCTTGCGGACGTTGGCGTAGACGCGGGCACGGTTGCGGCGCAGCAGCGGCTGGCCGAACCAGGCGAAGACCACGCCGCGCGCGAGGTCGGAGACGACGGGGAAACGGACCTGGGTCGCGGCCAGCAGCCGTTCCAGCGCCAGCCCGGCGGGTTCGCGCAGCGCCTCCTCCGGCGGCGTCTCCCGCAGCCAGGCCCGCAGCAGGGCCGCGACGACCGCGGCGTCGGCGGACGCGCGTTGCTGGGCCAGGAAGATGCGGAACACCGCGGCCTCGAGCTCCTTGGTGCGCTTCAGCTCGGTGACGCCGTAGTGCCTGAGCACCTTGGCCAGCTTGGCCTGGAAGGTCTGCGGCAGCCCGGCCCGCTCGACGTCGAGGCTCTGCAGATAGGTGTGGAAGTACTCGCGCGGGCTGCGCACGTGGGCGTCGCCGCCGCCGTCCTCGCCCGCCGGCCGGTTGCGGCTGAGCTCGGCGAGGTCGGTGAACACCTCGATGAGGTCGAGCTCCTCGGCCAGCGGCCGGTGACCGTCCTCGACGACCGCCTGACGCGCGGCGAGGTAGTCGCCGAGCACGCGCTGTTCGTCGTGGGGGTCGACGTCGAAGCCGAGCAGCAGGCTGCGCAGGTCCTCCTGGCCGCGCGTGGCCCGCCGCCGGGCCGTGACCTGCCCGGACGGCGCCGGCAGGTCGAGGTGGACGGCCGTCGCGGCCGAGGTGTCCTCGGCTTCGGCGTCGGCGAGCGGTTCCAGCCGCAGCAGCGGCGCGCCGGTCTCCACCTGGCTGCCGACGGACACGAGGCATTCCTTCAGCCGCGCCTTGAACGGCGCCCGCAGCACCGTCTCCATCTTCATGCTCTCCAGCACCAGCACCGGCGCGCCGGCCTCGACCTCGGCGCCGGCCTTGAGCGGGGTGGCGACGACCAGCGCGGGCGCGGGGGAGCGGACGACGCCGCCCTCGTCCCGGCTCACCCGGTGCGCCACGCCGTCCACCTCGACGAGGTGGATCGGCCCGTGGCTGCCGGTGAGCAGGCGGTAGCGCACGCCGTTGACGACGATGTGCCCGGTGTGCCGGTCGAAGCGGTCGAGCTCGACGTCGAAGGTGCGGGTGTCGTCACCCGCTTCGACGCCGACGCGGAAGCGGCGGGCGCCGACCCGCGCGACGCGCGCCCGGTAGCCGACGCCGCGCAGCCTGAGGTCCAGCGGCCGGCCGCTCTTGTGCTGCACCTGCGGGCGCCCGCCGAACGCCGTGGACAGCAGCCGTTGCCGCTCGGCGCGCTCCTCCTCCTCGTACGCCTCGATGGCGGCGGCCGCCAGCGCGACGGCGGAGTGGCGGTGGGAGACGAGCCCGCCCCGGCCGCGGACGCGGTCGATCCAGCCGGTGTCGGCGCTGGCGTCGATCACTTCGGGCTGGTCGAGCAGGTCGAGCACGAAACTCTTGTTCGTCGCGCCACCCTCGATGATCACCGTGGTCTGCGCCATCGCGCGGCGCAGCCTGCCGAGCGCCTCCTCGCGGTCCCGGCCGTACGCGATGATCTTGGCGATCATCGAGTCGAAGTCGGCGGGGATGGTGTCGCCCTCGCTGACGCCGGTGTCGACGCGGATGCCCGGCCCGGCGGGCAGGTCCAGCCGCGCGATGCGGCCGGGCGAGGGCGCGAAGTCGCGGTCGGGGTCCTCGGCGTTCAGGCGGGCCTCGACGGCGTGTCCGCGTTCCACCGGCGGCGCGCCTTCGAGCCGGCCGCCGGACGCCACGTGCAGCTGTGCCTTGACCAGGTCGAACCCGGTGGTGGCCTCGGTGATCGGATGCTCGACCTGCAGGCGGGTGTTGACCTCCAGGAAGGCGAACTGCTTGTCGCCGGGGTGGTAGAGGAACTCGACGGTCGCCGCGCCGCGGTAGCCGACGGCGATCGCCAGCCGTTCGGCCGACGCCTTGAGCTCGGCCGTCTGCGCGGGGCTGAGCACCGGCGACGCCGACTCCTCGATGATCTTCTGGTTGCGCCGCTGCACCGAGCAGTCGCGGACGCCGAGCGCCCACGCGGTCCCCTGGCCGTCGGCGATGACCTGGACCTCGACGTGCCGGGCGCCGGTGACCAGGCGCTCCAGGAACACGACGCCGCTGCCGAACGCGCGGGCGGCCTCCTGGCTGGTGCGTTCGTAGGCGTCGGCGAGCTCGGCCTCGTTCGTGATCACGCGGATGCCGCGCCCGCCGCCGCCGGCCGTGGCCTTCAGCATCAGCGGGTAGCCGATCCCGGCCGCCGCCGCGAGGGCGGCGTCCAGGGACTCGACCGCCCCCCGGCTCCACGGCGCGACCGGCACGCCGACCTCCTCGGCGATGAGCTTCGCGCCGATCTTGTCGCCGAGCTTGCGCATGGCCTCCGGGCTCGGTCCGACGAAGGTGACCCCGATCCTCTCGCACAGCTGCGCGAACGCCGGGTCCTCCGCGACGAAGCCCCAGCCGACCCACGCCGCGTCGGCCCCCGTCTCCACCAGGGCGCGCTCCAGCACCTTCAGGTCGAGGTACGGGCGCGCGGACGCGGGGCCGAGATCGTAGGCGACGTCGGCCTCACGGACGAACCTGGCGGCGCTGTCCACGTCGGTGTGCAAGGCGACGGTCTCGATCCGTGTGCCGGTCTCCGCGGCGATGTCCCGTACGGCGTGGATGAGCCGCATGGCGGCCTCACCACGGTTGACGATGGCGACACGACTGAACACGCGACCCAAGCCCTCCAGTAGACAACATGTACGCGCCGGTGACAATGACGGCACTCGGCATTGTCCACCCTCCCGCTTACCCGGCCGCGGCGCCATGTCGCAGACATCGCATGCTGGGCCGCTCCAATTGTGGGAAAGCGACCAAGGCCGCGCGGCCCGGATGAAGATCCCGACGTCGGGCGGGCCCTAGCACTTACTGCCGGTCAACTCGGAGGACGAGGACAGGGTCACGGTGTACGTGTCCGCCCGCTCCTCCATCGCCAGCTCCATGTCGACGACCTCGCCGTCGATCACCTTGGTGTAGCAGCCCTCGGCCGGCCCCGCCTGCTCGCCGGGCCTCCAGCCGTCTCCGGTGGCGACCTCGCGGTAGAAGCCGAGCACGTCGACCCGGGCCGGGGGCAGGCGGTAGACCTGCTCGACGTTCACCCACAGGTCGTCGTCGTCGCAGCTCGTGCCGCGCTGCCCCAGCGGCTCGACCCCGGCGGGGCGCCGCTCGAGGACCTCCTGCGCGACCAGGGTCTCGGTCAGCCGGTCCTCCTTCGAGCCGCAGCCGTACGACAGGACACTGAGGACGACGATCGCGGCCCCCGCGCCGGCCAGCGCGACCGACGCGACGACGAACTGGGTCAGGAACGCCGCGACTGCTCTCACGCTGTCAACCTCCATGTCTCGGGGGAGCGGTGCTGCCGCGCACGACCAGCTCGGTGGCGAACTCGACGCGGTCGCGCGCCAGCGGCTCGCCCCTGGCCAGCGTCACGAGCATGTCCGCGGCGGCGGCCGCCATCTCGGCCAGCGGCTGGCGGATCGTGGTCAGCGGCGGGACGCTCCAGCGCGTCGGGGGCATGTCGTCGAACCCCACGACGCTCAGGTCGTCCGGGATGCGCAGGCCGAGCTCGTAGGCGGCGTGGTAGACGCCGACGGCCTGCCCGTCGTTGCAGGTGAAGACGGCGGTGGGCGGGTCGGGCAGGCGCAGCAGCCGGCGGGTGTGGGTCAGGCCGTCCTCGATCCGGTAGTCGCCGTGGCAGACGAGGTCGGGGTCGATCGGCACGCCGGCCGTGTCCAGCGCGGCGCGGTACCCGTCGAGCCGGGCGCGGCCGGACAGCATGTGGGCCGGGCCGGTGATGACGGCGATGCGCCGGTGCCCGAGGCCGAGCAGGTGACGGGTGGCCGTGAGCCCGCCATTCCAGTTGCCCGCGCCCACCGAGGGGACGCGGTGGCCGGGATCGCCGGTCGGGTCCAGCAGGACGACGGGGATCTCGCTGCCCGCGAGCCGGTCACGCTGGGCGTCGGTCAGGCTGGAGAAGACCGCGATGACGCCGGCCGGTCGGCGGCCCAGCACGTCCTCCATCCAGTCGTCGCCGGGGACGTGGCCGCCCTGCAGCTCGGACACCGCCACCAGCAGACCGTGCCGCCGCGCGACCTGCCCGGCCCCTCTGATGATCTCGGTGGGGTAGTCGCCCGCCAGTTCGTGGAAGAGCAGCTCCACCACGGAGACGGGGCTGAACCGGCGCCGCTGCCGGCGGAAGCCGTGCTGCCGGATCAGGCCCTCGACCATCGCGCGGGTCTCGGGGGCGACCGCGGAACGCCCGTTGACCACCTTGGACACGGTCGCCGTGGACACTCCCGCCAGACGGGCGAGCTGCGCCAGGGTCAGCGGCTCGCGACCGGCTGCGGAAGGATCTTCGGTGGCGGTCACCGAAGATCCCCGAGGATGCCCCGGCCTTCAGACCCGGGAGGGGTCGGGCATCCGCGGAGCAGGGCAGGCCCAGCCGGGTCGCCGCCTGAACGATCCGGTGTCCGACCGCGGTGAACGTTCAATATCCGTCCTACCTCCTCGGTAGATTGGGCGGTCATGAAGGCGGCGGGCACGGATGGCTCGGAGCCGGCCCGCTATGACCGGATGACGGCCCGCCGCAGACCCGTCCGAGGGCAGCCGGGCTCGAAGGGCCACCGTGAGGCGAAGAAGCTGCGCGCCGAGCAGTACAAGAAGGTTGCCCGTCAGCGCCAGGGCACCGGCCGCAAGTGGGCCAGGAAAGTCGTCGGCGACCATGACGTGATAGCGGTGGAGGACCTCCGGCCGAAGCTCCTGGCCGAGTCCAGCATGGCGCGCAAGGCCGCCGACGCGGCCATCGGCGCGGCCAAGCACGCCCTGATCGAGATGGCCCGCGAACATGGCCGCACCTTGAGGCTCGTCAACCCCGCGCACACCACCATGGACTGCGCACAGTGCGGAGCGAGAACCAAGCACGCACCACCTCTCTCCGAACGTACCTACACCTGCGCCGCGTGCGGAATCGTCTGTCGCCAGAGGCGAGAGCTCCGCCCGCGTCATGCTGGTCCGGGCTGGTCTGAACCCGGTTGGTGCTGATCGCGTAAGACCTGAACGTCCGCTGGACGGTCAGGCGGTGTGAGCCAGGAATCCCCCGCCTTCAGGTGGGGGAGCAGTCAGAACGGCAGTGTAACGGCGCACGGCGAGATCATCACTCACCGGCGGCCCGGCCGGCACCCCCGCTCCGCAACGTGGCCGGTGACCAGCCCGCGGTGCCCGCCACGATCCGTACGGCCGCGCGGGCCAGCGGCTCCAGCCCCTCGACGTCCACCTTGTCCAGGGTGTCGGCCGAGTCGAACAGGTACATGGGCGCCGACAGGAAGTGCACCAGCGGCACGCCCTCGGGATGGAAGAACGCCCCGTCGGTGGGCGGCATCGGCGAGAACGCGTCGGGCGGCAGCACGAACGAGCGGCGCAGCCGCTCGGCCTCCAGGGTCGTGGCGACGAGCTTCTCCAGCCGCGGCGCCCGCGTCGTGAACCACCACCTCACCTCGGGGTCCGAGGTCGGCCGCAGCGCGCCGTCCACGCTCTCGCAGCGCAGGGCGGCGTGCTCCAGGTGCACCTGGAGGACCACGTCGGCGAGCATGGCGCGGTGCCGCTCGATGAAGGCCCGGGTGCCGGCGGCGTGGGCCATGTGCCCGGAGGTGAGCAGGAACATGAGGTTGTGCGGGCGCTCCGCGGCCGGCACGCGGGCCCAGTGGCGGGCGGCGGCCAGCACGAGCGCGAGGCCCGAGGCGTCCTCGACGGCCGACGCCCACGGGCCGTCGTGGTGGGAGGCGACGACGACCCAGTGCGGCGAGGCGCCGGGCAGCGTCGCCACCACGTTGTGCGTCGTCACGGTGTCGCGGGTGGACTCGGCGACCAGCTCGCCGTGGCAGGGGAGCCGGGGGAGGAGCCGCCGGGCGTCGCCCGCGGACAGCCACAGCCCCGGGACGGGCCGCTCGACGGCGTCGTAGGGCACGTAGTAGTCGCGCGTCTCCCACGGGACGCCCGTCAGCGCGCCGACGAAGCCCGCGGCGCCCGCCTTCAGGGCGGGCTCCACCACCTCCATCATCCGGGGGCCGAACGGGATCGTCTGCACGAGCGTGTCGAAGACGCCTTCGGGGTCGTAGGCGGAGGTGGCCAGCGTGCGGACGAACGACTGCGGCAGCTCGGTGAAGGCCAGCTCGTCCACCGCGATGTCGCCGGGGCGCGCGTCCTCGAGGCGGGCGAGCCGCGCGCGCAGGCCCGCGGCCGGCGCGGTGAACGGCAGGGGCAGCCCCGGCAGCTCCGTGCCGTCGTCGAGCCGCAGCATCCCAGTGCCCGGCCGCCAGCGGGTCACCTCCACCGGCTCCAGCTCCACGTCCAGCCCGAACGCGGTCAGCCGGTCGGCCAGCCACCGCTCCGTCCACGCGTCGGCCGGATAGCCGGGACGGCGGATCCCCTGCGACACGACGGTCTCGATCCAGCCGAGCATCTCGGCGGCGGAAGGCAGGTGTTCCATGGCGCCGATCCAACCATTGACAACCGTCCCCTGTGAAGCGAGAGTTCCGGTCATCCGTACAAATCTTCGGGAGGCTGTATGAGGCTCCTTGCGGCAGCCGTCTTACTCGTGCTGGGAGTCGTCGCGAGCCCGGCCCAGGCCGCCGGCGGCGCGACGTCCCGCGCCGTCGCCGCCGACACCGTCGAGGCGCACTACAAGGTGGCCGGCCCGTGGGCGGTCGCCACGGCCGACGCGCCGGGCGTCCGGCTCTACTATCCGGCGAACCTCGGCGCCGGGGGCTTCAAGCACCCGATCATCACCTGGGGCAACGGCACGAACGCCGTGCCCACGCAGTACAACGGCGTGCTCGACCAGCTCGCCTCCTGGGGCTTCGCCGTGGTGGCCTCGACCGACACCACGACCGGCACCGGCTCGGAGATGATCGCCGCGGCGCAGTACCTCATCGACCGCAACAGTGACTCCTCCAGCGTCTTCCACGGCAAGCTCGACGTGACCAGGGTCGGCGCGGTCGGCCACTCCCAGGGCGCGGGCGGCTCGGTCAACACCGCCATCAAGTCCGGCGGCCTGATCGACACGGTCGTGCCCATCGCGCTGCCCGCGCCGATCTGGGTGAGCTCGGGGGACGCGTTCTCCGTGAGCAAGCTGACCTGCCCGGTGCTGTTCCTCAGCGGCGCCAACGACGTCATCATCTCGCCCGGCTCCGCGCTCCAGGCGTACTACGACCAGGTGCCGGGCGCCGCCGCCAAGGCGCTGCTCAAGGGCGCCGACCACAACACGATCCAGGGCACGGGCGGCGGCTTCCTCGGCTACCTGACGGCCTGGCTGATGTACCGGCTGCAGGACGACGCGTACGCGCGCGGCGCGTTCGCCGGCGCCACCCCCGAGATCAACACCAACGCGAGCTGGCAGAACCAGGCCGAGAAGAACCTCCCGTAACCCTCTCGTGGAGCCCGGCCGGACCCCACCGGGGTCCGGCCGGGCTCTTGGGAAGGCCTCCCTCAGGTGCCGCGGAGCGCGAAGGCGGCGCCCGGGTTGCGGGTGAGCGCCGCCGCCGCCACCTCGCCGAGCCCCGCGGCCTCCAGCCGCGGCACGAACCTCTCCAGCAGGTACGTCAGCCCCGGCCCCCCGCCCAGGCTCGGCCAGTACGACCGGCGCGCCAGGTCCATGCCGAACAGCAGCCGGTCGCCCAGGCCGTGCCCGGCCAGGTCCGCGACGAGCGCGACGATCTCGCCGTCCGTGCCGTACTTGATCCGGCCGGGCCGGTCGAAAGCCAGATAGGCCCCCCTTTCCGCCAATGAGATGAGATATCCGGCGTCGGGGTTGTGGTCGATGTGCCCGAGCACCACCCGGTCCGCCGCGACCCCCTCGGCCGCCA
Source organism: Nonomuraea rhodomycinica (assembly GCF_013363995.1). Taxonomy (GTDB): domain Bacteria; phylum Actinomycetota; class Actinomycetes; order Streptosporangiales; family Streptosporangiaceae; genus Nonomuraea; species Nonomuraea rhodomycinica. Next base: position 632,760 of record NZ_JABWGO010000003.1, read on the forward strand.
GCGCGTCGAGCAGCTCGTGGCCCATCGTGCCCTTGTCGCAGTGGCTCACGACCGGCACGCCGGTCGCCAGCGCCGCGGCGGCCACCGCCCCGACCAGGCGCCCCACCCCGCGGCCGAGCGCGTGATAACCGGTGGCGATCTTGATGGCGCCCGCCCGGGCGGGCGAGCGCCGCACCAGGGGGCCGACCAGGCCGTACTCGTCCATGCCGAGCTCGATCTCCGACATCAGCAGCTCGGTGATCTCGTCGGCCGCGTAGCGGTGCAGCCAGTGGTCGTCGGCGTAGTAGCGGCTCTTGTGGAAGCCCGTCACCGCGACCACGTGCAGGCCGGTCCGCTCGGCCAGCTCCCTCATCAGCGACGGGCTGCGGCCGAATCCGAGGGGCGTCATCTCCACCACCGCCGACAGGCCGAGGCGGCGCGCCGCCGAGACCTCCGCGACGGCCGCGTCGAGGGAGTCGAGCCGGTAGTCCGGCTCCTCGCGCACCGGCCAGCCGCCGGTCATGAACAGATGCTCGTGCGCGTAGGTGACGCCGAGCTCCTCGACGTCACCCAGCACGGTGCGGACCGTCACAACGGCACCCCCCGCCCGACGCGAACCGTCACAGCGGCACCTCCCGCCCGACGCCGGTGGTCACAGCAGCGCTCCTTCCTCGCGCAGCCGCTCGCGCAGCAGGCCCGCGTCCAGCTCCGCGGGCTCCACGCCCGCCTGCACGGCCAGCGCCGCGGCCGTCCCCGCCGCCTGGCCCATCGCCATGCACTGGCCCATGGAGCGGGCCGAGGCGTGGGCGTCGTGCGTGGCCGACAGGCACCGCCCCGCCACGATCAGCCCGCCCACCTCGACGGGCAGCAGGCACCGGTACGGGATGCCGTAGGTCCGGAAGTCGCGGACGTACTCCCACCGCGTTCCGGAGCCCGAGTCGTGGTCCTCGACGGGCGCGCCGCACCGGGCGATCGCGTCGGGGAAGTCCCGCCCGGCCAGCACGTCGTCGCGGGTCAGCACGTACCGGCCGGCCAGCCGCCGCGACTCGCGCACCCCGATCCGCGTGGAGGTGCCCAGCAGCACCGCCGAGCCGTACCCCGGGACCTTCTCGCGCAGGAACCGGACGTACGCGCCGACCTGCCGCCGCCCCTCCCGCTCCGCCCGCGACAGCTCGAACGGGTCGGTCGGGTCCAGGCCGCTCACCCGGGTGAGGTTGGTGTGCACGACGCCCTCGTTGACGGTCCGGTGGATCGACCCCTCCCGCCGCGGCAGGTCCGCGCCGGCCATCAGCGCGTGCAGCTCCGCCGTGCTCGTGGCCGACGGGTCCACCCCGCCGAGCCGGAACGTCGTCGTCATCGGCTGGCGCCGCAGGCCGGGGCGGTCGAGGGCCGCCCCGGCCCGCCAGGCCACCTCGGCGTCCCCGGTGGCGTCCACCACCACCCGCGCCCTGACCAGGAACCGCCCCGCCACCGTCTCCACGACGACGCCCTCGCCCGGCACGACGTCGCAGACCCGGGCGTGCAGCAGCACCTCGGCGTCCGCGGTCAGCTCGTCCCAGACGACCTTCAGCTGCTCCGGCTCGTACGTCACCCCGGTCCCCGCGCCGTAGGTGTTGGGCCGCTCGAAGGCGGCCCCGGCCGCGAACAGCCGCTCGCACACCTCCCAGCCGACGCCGCCGACGACCCGCGGCGCCTCGGGCCCGGGGGAGTAGAAGCCGTAGAAGGTGTCGAGCACCGCGGCGCCCGTGCCGCCGAGGAACCCGGCCGACTCCACGAGCAGGCACGACGCCCCGGACCGCACGGCGGCCACGGCGGCCGCGCACCCCGCGCTGCCGCCGCCCGCCACCACCACGTCGCCTTCCCACAGCACGTTCATCGCAGGTGCCACCCTCCGTCGACGGGGATCACCGCGCCCGTGGTCCGCCCGGAGGCCGGCGACAGCAGCCACAGCACGGCCTGCGCCACCTCCTCCGGCCGGCACGGGCGCGCGCCGAGCGGCATGAGCGCGGGCATCCGGGCCCGGATGCCCGCCGACTTTCGCGCCCGGCGGCTCATCGGCGTGGCCACCAGCCCGGCCGAGACCAGGTTGATCCGCACCCCGCGCGGCGCCGCCTCCCGCGCCGCGACCCTGATCAACGGGATCAGGCCGCCCTTGGCCGAGGCGTAGGCCACGGTGCGGAAGTCGTCGTCGATCGAGCTGCCCAGCGCCGAGCCGATCACCACGATGGACCCGCCCTCCGGCAGGGCCGGGATCGAGGCGCGCAGCAGCCGGAAGACCGACTCGTGGTTGACCCGGTGCACCTCGCTCCACGCCGCGTCGGTGCACTCGGCCACGCCGCCGTCGCCGAGGGACCTGCCGGACATGCCGACCGCGTGCACGACGCCGGAGACCGAGCCGTGTGCCTCGGCCGCGCGGGCGAGCGCCTTCTCCGCCCCGCCGGGCCTGGTGATGTCGATGCCGCCGGCCAGGTCCACGCCGAACGCCGGCATCCCGGACGCCTCGACCGCCTCGACGCAGGCGCGGCCGATGCCGCCCTCCGCGCCGGCCACCAGGACCGCGCTCATGGCTTCCTGAGCACGTCGGCGGCGCGGCGGGCATGCTCCAGGTAGGCGGCCTCGAACAACTCCTCCGAGCGGGGGCCGCCGACGAGCTTGGCGCTGGAGATCACCGGCGGCGTCCACCCGCCCGCGACCAGCAGCTCGGCCGTCCGCACCTTGATCTCGTTGACCACGGAGACGGCGGCCAGCGTGCTGCCGGGGCCGACCGGCTCGGCCAGCCCCTCCACCGAGCACAGCGCGTCGCCCACCGGGGTGCGCAGGTCGATCACCACGTCGGCGTGGTCGGCGAGCCGCGTCCCGCTCGGATGGCCGGGAGCGACGGCCATGGTCTCCCGCATCGACGTCACGGCCACCACGCTCAGCCCGGCCTTGCGCAGCCCCATCGCCATCTCGATCGGCACGGCGTTCAGCCCGCTGACGCTGAAGATGATCGCCGCGTCGCTCGGCCGCAGCTCGAAGTTGGCCAGGACGGCGTCGGCCAGCCCCTCGACCCGCTCGATGAACATCGCCTGCCGCATCCCGTTCGACCCCGCGACCTGCGTGTAGAACGTCGTCGACAGGTCCACGATGGGGTGGAAGCCCGGGTAGGAGCCGTAGCGGGGGAACATCTCCTCCACGCCCATCCGCGAGTGGCCGGTGCCGAACGTGTGCACCACCCCGCCGCCGCCGATGGCCGCCGCCGCGATGCGCGCCGCCGCCGCCAGGGACTCCTCCTGTGTCTCCTCGATCTCGCCGAGCAACTCCATGGCGCGCCGTATCCACCTCATCGGCCTCTCCCTCCGTACGCGTTCATCCGGACATCCCTCCACACAGCGCGGCGCCGATCGCCCCGGCCCGCGGGCCGAGGACGGCGGGCAGCACCGCGACGTCACCGATGAGCGGGCGCCGCCGCCCCAGCTCGCGCTCCAGCGCGGGACGCATGAGGTCGAGCGCGCCCGAGACGCCGCCGCCCACCACCGCCGTGCCCACGCCGAACAGCGCGGCGGCGTCGCCCAGCGCGACGCCGAGCGCCCAGCCCGCCCTGGCCAGCACACCGGCGGCCCGCTCGTCGCCGGCCCGCGCGGCGGCGGCGACCGCGGCGGCCGGCCCCGACCCGTAGGCCCGCACGATGCCGGGCCCGCCGGCGAACGTCTCCGCGCAGCCCCGGTTGCCGCAGCAGCACGGCGGCCCCGACGGGTCGACCGTGACGTGGCCGACCTCGCCGAGGTTGTCGCGCGGCCCGACGAGGACCGCGCCGCGCAGCGCCACCGCGCCGCCCACCCCGGTGCCGAGCACGGCGAACAGCGCGTCCGGCAGCCCGCGGGCCGCGCCGAGCAGCAGCTCCGCCTGCGCGAACGCCCGCGCGTCGTTGACGACGGCCACCGGCCTGCCGGTCAGGGCGCTCAGCCGCGGGCCGGCCGGGTAGCCGTCCCAGTCTCCCGGCGGGTTGGGCACGAACAGCGCCGTCCCGCTCTCCCGGTCCACGTGGCCGGGCAGCGCCATCCCGATGCCCTCCACCGACGGGTCGGCCAGCGACGCCACGAGCGTCATCGTCTCGCCGGGGCCGGGCGGCGTGGGCACGGTGCCCGCGCCGGCCACCGTGTCGCCGTCCAGCACGACCCACTTGGTGTCGGTCCCGCCGACGTCGACGCCGAGCCGCCGGCCGGGCCGCGCCGCGGCGTGCGTCACGCGCCCACCGTCAGCACGCGCGAGGAGAAGGCGGCCCCGTCGCCGCGCGGGGCCGGCCCGAAGGGCTCGACGCCGAGCAGCCGCAGGTAGGCCAGCAGCGGCTGGGAGTGGCTGTGCAGGTTGGCGACCGGGTACGCCTGCATGGCGACGCCGAAGTCGGCCAGCTCCCAGGTGCGGCCGGGCCGGTCGGTCTCGGGCGCCAGGTAGGCGTCCGGGCCGGACAGGGTGCCCTCCCAGACGTCCGGGTAGGCGGCCGTGTGCGCGGCCAGCGTCATCCGGCGCCACCAGCGCCAGCCCAGCTCGGGCACGTGCCGGGCGGCGGCCCAGACGAGGGTCATGTTGATCGCGTACCAGATCGTGCCGATGCCGCCGGGGCCGTACTTGTCGCGGATCGGCCAGCGCAGCCGGGCGCCCAGCGGCGAGTCCGCGGCGGCGGTGGCCTCGATCGTGCGCAGCAGCTCCTCCGCCCGGTCCGGCGGGGCGGCGCCGCAGAGGACGGCCCACGGCTGCACCTCCAGCCACAGGTCGGAGTCGCCGACGACCGCCCCGGGGCCGTAGGCGCGCCGGAACCACCGGCCGTTCCACTCGCCGGCCACCAGCCGGCGCAGCTCCTCGCCGAGCTTGCGGGCCTCCGCGCCGGTCGCGTGGTCGCCGAGCCGCTCGGCCAGCACCGCGTAGCGCGGCAGCACCCAGGCGGCCATGGCGGAGTTCAGCACGGACTCGCCCCGCTCGATCATCAGGTCGCGCCGGACGCCGCTCTCGGTGATGGCCAGGTCGTTCCAGTCGGCGTTGAGGATGCGCACGTGGCCGTGCTCGCCGCGCCCGACCACGTCGGCGAGGAAGCGGAACTGGCGGCGCAGGTGCTCGCCGAGCGGCGCCGGCGCCGCCCCGTGGACCGGGTGGTACGGCACCGGCTCGGCGAAGGACGCCGCGTCGCCCGTGGCGGACAGGTACTCCGCCGCCAGCCACAGGGCCCACAGGTTCTGGTCCGACGGCCGGAACAGGTCGGTCCACGGCTGCTTGTCCGGCCCGAGGGCGTAGGGCAGGTCGCCGTCCGGGCCGCCCCAGGCACACGTGTTGCGCAGCACCGACAGGGCCAGGTCGGGCTCGATGTGGACCAGCGGCAGCGCGTGCTGGAGCGGGTCGCGGGCGGCCCCGTTGAAGCCGTGGCGGAAGGAGTAGCACGAGCCCTGGTCGAGGGTGTGGCCGCCGAGCACGCCGTCGGCGCAGGCCCCGCCGGTCAGCAGGGCGGCGTGCCACGGGATCTCGCGCTCGGCCTCGGGCGCCTGCGGCGCCGACGCGCGCGGCAGCCGGTCGCGCAGGGCGGCCAGGCTCTCCTCGAACGACGCGGCCCCGGCCGCCGCGTCCGAGGAGAGCAGGCCGTACCGGAACTCGACCAGCCGCTCGCCGCCGGCCTCCAGGTCGAGGGGGACGTCGATCCGCCCCGACGCGGTCCGGCGCGGCCCGTCCTCGCCGCCGGTGAGCAGCTCCAGCTCCAGCCCGGGATCGTCGGCCGGTTCGGCGCCGGTGATGAGCGCGACCCGGGCCGGCCGGGCCGCCCACTCCTCGGTCAGCGTCAGCCGTACGGGCTCGCCGAGCAGGTTGCGCACGCGCAGCCGGACGAGCACCCACGGCGCCTCGCCCTCGGGGCAGAGCACGGTGCGCTCCAGCGCCACCCGCTCGCCGGCCGCCCGGACGGTGGCGAACGTCGGCCCGAACGTGCGCTCCGACGTCGAGACGTCCGTCGCCAGGCCGTCCACCCGGGTGACGCCCGCGCCCCGGGTGAGCCACAGCAGCCCCGTGTGCTCGTCGAACAGGTCGCTCAGGCCCCGGTTGTCGGCCACCAGCGTGATCCGCCGGTTGCCCAGGTGGACCATGTGCCGCCGGGTGGGCGGGTCCAGGACGGGATCCCACTCCGCGCGCGGGTCCTGTTCCTGGTCCGTCGTGTACGAGAAGGCGGGCAGCCCGTACGCGGTGGTCCACGCGCCGAACGCGCTCATTTCTTGACTCCTCCCAGGGTCAGCCCGGCGACGTAGTAGCGCTGCAGGACGAACATGAGCGCCAGCGGCGGCACGGCCGTGACCAGCGCGGCGGTGCCGACGAGACCGGCGCTGAAGTCGTACTCCGTCTGGAGCTGCGACAGGCCCACGGGCAGCGGCCACAGGCCGGGCTTGTTGGCCACGACGAGCGGCCAGAGCAGGTTGTCCCACTGCGCGAGGAACTGCAGCAGGAAGAGCGTCAGCAGCGCCGGCCGCAGCAGCGGCACCGCGACGCGCAGGAAGATGCGCAGCTCGCCCGCGCCGTCCACGCGCGCCGACAGCAGCAGCTCGCGCGGCAGCGAGAGCGCGAACTGGCGGACCAGGAACACGCCGAACGCGCTCACCGCGAACGGCACGATCATCCCCTGGAACGTGTCGATCCAGCCGAGCTGCCGGACGACCAGGTACATCGGCACGAGCACCACGATCGGCGACAGCGACAAGGTGCCCACGACGACCGCGAACAGCACGCGCCGGCCGGGGAAGGCGAGCTGCGCCAGCGCGTACCCGGCCGCCCCCGACAGGACCACCTCCAGGACGGCGACCCCGAGCGACAGGATCACGCTGTTGCGCAGGTAGAGCGGGAAGTCGCCCTGACCGAACAGCCGCGTCAGGTGCTCGCCGAAGCGGGCGGCGTCGAAGCCGAGCCCGCCGAGGTCGGTCGCGTCGGAGGCGGACGCGACGGCCACCATCGCGTACACCGGCAGCAGCATGACCGCCACCACCAGCGACAGCAGCGTGCCCCGCAGCACGCCCCCCACTCGTGACGGTCTCATCCGTCCTCGCCTCCCCTGAGCACGCCGAACTGGACGAGCGACAGCGCGAGCATGGCCAGGAGCAGCACCATGGCGATCGCCGAGGCGTACCCCATGCGCTCGAAGCCGAAGCCGGTCGCCCACAGGTAGAGCGGCAGCACCTCGGTGGCGCCCGCCGGCCCGCCCTTGGTCAGCAGGAACGCCGGCACGAACGACTGCATCGCCCCGATCACCGCGATGACCAGCACGAACAGCAGCGTGCGGCGCAACAGCGGCAGCGTGATGCGGGCGAAGATCCGCAGCGGCCCGGCGCCGTCGATCGCGGCCGCCTCGAACACGCCGGACGGCAGCCCCTGCAACCCGGCGGTCAGGATGATCACGAACAGCCCGAGGTGCTTCCACGTCGTCATGATCACCAGCGCCCAGAGGGCGAGCCGCTCGTCGGTCAGCCACGGCAGCGGCCCGCCGCCCACCAGCCCGATCAGCGTGTTGGCCAGGCCCTCGTCCGCGAAGATCGCCGACCACACCATCGAGGTGGCCACCAGCGGCATCGCCGCCGGGACCATGACCAGCGCGCGCAGCACGCCGTTGAGCCGGCCCGGACGGCTCAGCGGGACCGCGATCGCCAGCGCCAGCACGATCGACGGGACCACCGAGGCGAGCGTGTAGAGGGCGGTCACCTGGGCCGAGTTCCAGAAGCCGGGGTCGCCGAGCAGCCGGCGGTAGTTGTCCAGGCCGGTCCACGCGGGCACGCCGGCCAGCTCGTAGTCGGTGAAGCTGAGCCAGACCGCGCCGGCGAACGGTACGACCCAGAAGAGCAGGAAGTACACCGCCGCGGGCAGCGCCAGCAGGCTCCCGGCGCGCGCCTCGGCCCACCGCTGCCCCCGGCCCGAGACCGTCGTGGCCGGCCCGGCCAGCCGGACGGTGAGGGTCACAGCGCGATCCGCATCGCCTGGTCGAAGTCCGCGGCGGCCCGCTCGGGCGTCTTCTTGCCGAAGGCCACCGCGTCGCCGGCGTCGGTCAGCGCCTTGGCCATCTCCTGCCACACCGGCGTGCGCGGGCCGAAGTCGGCGTGCGGGGCGGAGGCCGCCATGATCTCCATCGCCTTGGCGTCCGCGCCGGGCAGCTTCTCCCAGCCCTTGACCGGGGTGAGCAGGCTCGCGTCCTTGAGCTGCCGGGCCGCGACGTCCTCACGCTGGAGGTAGTCGATGAAGTGCCAGGCGGTGTACGGCAGCTTCGACTCCTCGGCCACGGCCCAGCCCCAGGTGTAGGCGGGGGCGACGGGCTGCCCGCCGTCCCAGTGCGGCAGCGGCGCGATGTCGAAGGACCTGCCGAAGACGAGCTGCTTGTTCAGCGCCGGGAACAGGTCCATGGCGAACAGCCCGGAGACCACCATCGCCGCCTGGCCGGTGGCGAACAGCCCGAAGCCCGACAGCGGGTTGGACAGCTTCGCCTCGCCCACGCTGCCGTAGTAGCGCAGCGCCTCCACGCCGGCGTCGGAGGCGAGCGTGGCGGTGCCCGCGTCGGCGCTGAGGATCCCGCCGCCCTTGCCGCGCACCAGCGCGAGCAGCTGCATCAGCGTCCACTGCGGGTTGCCCAGGATCCACTGCAGGCCGACCTTCTTGCCGTCGGCCGAGGTGAGCCGCTTGCTGTACTCGGCGACCTCCTCCCACGTGGCGGGCGGTTTGTCCGGGTCGAGCCCGGCCTCGGCGAACCTGTCCCTGCGGTAGTAGAGGCAGCAGATCGTGTAGTCGACGGGGACGCCGTAGAGCCGGCCCTGGTAGGAGAGGGAGGAGATGGCGTTCTGGTCGTACTGGGCGACCAGCGCCTTCTCGTCGGGCACGCCCATGGCCTTGGGGATGATCGGGGCCAGGCGGCCCTTGCGGGCGTGGCCGGCGATCGTCCAGCCGCCGATCTTGAACAGGTCGGGGGGCGCGTCGCCCGCGAAGGCGGTCAGGAGCTTGGCGTCGAGCTTGTCGACCGGCACGTACAGCGGGGTGACGTCGACGCCGCCGAACTCCTGGACGTAGCTGTGCAGCAGCTTGGTGAACACCGCGTCGTACGCCTTGGTCTGGTGCAGCCAGACCGACAGCTTGCCCCGCGGGACGCCGTCGGCCGGCACCGCCGCCTCCGGTTCGGAGCCGCCGCACGCGGACAGGAGGCCGGAGGCCGTGGTCAGCGCGGCCGCCGCGAGCAGGCGGCGCCGGGTCAACAGGGTCATGCTCAACCTCCGGAAGGCAGCGCTTCGCCGCCGGTGCGGCGGCGCCGCACCGGGATCCGGCGAGGGGGGTTACTGGCCCATCAGGGCGTTGTTGGCGTCGTTGAGCTCCACGGAGAACACGGCGACATCGCCGCGGGCGTGGCGGATGGTGTACTCGAGCGCGACCGCGCTCTCGGTGCTGGTGCTGCGGGAGGTGACCAGCAGGGCCGCGGCGATCGGCACGCGCAGCAGCTCGGCGAGCCGGTAGTCGGCGTTGACCGCGCCGATCGTCTCCCGGCCGCTGGCCGGGGTCAGGCCGTACTTCATGCGCAGCAGGTCGTACAGCGAGCCGGTCAGGTCCTCGTCGAGGATGTCCGGCACCAGGTCGGCGGGCAGATGGGCGCTCTCCACCATGCAGGGGGCGCCGTCGAGCAGCCGCAGTCGCTCGATGAAGACGACCTCCTGCGACTCGCTCAGGCCGAGCGCGACGCCGACGTCGGTGCCCGCCGGCTGGCGGTGCGCCCTGAGCACGCGGGTCGTGGGCCTGCGCCCGAGCCGCGCCATCGTCTCGGTGAAACCGGCCGGGCGCGCGCCCAGTTCGGGGGCCACGGCCATCGGGGCCGTGTAGGTGCCGCTGCCCTGCCGGGCCACGAGCAGCCCCTCCTGGACGAGGTCGCCGATCGCCCGGCGGGCCGTGGCCCTGCTCACGCCCGCGTAGACCATGAGGTCCTTCTCGGCCGGGATCAGGGTGTCGGGCTCGCAGTCGCGGATGACGGCCCGCAGCCGCTCGCGCAGCTGGTAGTAGAGCGGCACAGCGGCTGACGGGTCGAGGGCCAGCCGGCGTTCCCAGTCGGTCATGTCGTCCATCCTCATTTGTACGGACGACCGTATCTTTTCCGCCGGGGCGGGTCGTGTCAACAGCCGATCCCCGCGGCGGGCTACGGCCGGACTTCGTAGACGAGGTTGAAGGGCGTCTGCGCGGCCCGCCGGAACCGGGTGAAGCCCGCCTCGCGGGTCAGCTCGCGCATCCGCGCCTCGCCCGCCTGCGCGCCCAGCGCGTACCCGCCCGGCTGGGACAGGGCGTTGGGCACGCAGAGGAACGTGGACGCGCTGTAGTACAGCCGCCCCACCGGGGTGAAGTTGTCCTCCACCGCGTCGCCGGCGTACGGCTCGACCAGCAGCCACGTGCCGTCCGCGGCCAGCGCCTCCCGCACCCGCCGGGCCGCTCCCAGGGGGTCGCCCATGTCGTGCAGGCAGTCGAACATCGTCACCAGGTCGTAGTCGGCGCCGGTGAAGGTGTGCGCCGTGGCCACCTCGAAGTCGACGCGGTCGTCCACCCCGGCCTCCGCGGCGCGCTCGCGGGCCAGCTCGATGGACTCGGGGTGGTAGTCGGAGCCGGCGACGGTGGTGCGCGGGTAGGACTGCGCGAGGAGGATCGAGGAGGACCCGAGGCCGCAGCCGACGTCCGCGACCAGGGCCCCCGCCTGCAGCTTCTCCTCGGTCCCGGCCAGCGCCGGGATCCAGCTCGACACCAGGGCCGCCACGTAGGCGGGCCGGTAGAACGCGTCGCACCCGACGAAGACGTCCTGCGCGTGCTCGTGCCAGCCGAAGCCCGCGCCCGTGCGGAACGCCTCGGTGATGTCCGGCTCGGCGCGCAGCATGCCGAGCGCGATGAGGTACGCGGCCGGCAGGTTCGGCCCCGCCGGGTCGGCCAGGCAGAACGCCTGCTCCTCCGACAGCGAGAACCGGCCCGTGCCCGGGTCGTAGGAGAGGTACCCCCCGGCGGCCTGGCCGCTCAGCCACTCGGTGAGGTAGCGCGGGTGGCACCCGGTGCGCCCGGCGAACTCCTCGGGGGTCGCGGGCCCCTCGGCGAGCGCGCGATACAGGCCCAGCCGGTGGCCGATCACGACCGAGCCCGCCGCCTGGGTCGCCCCCAGGTCGCTCACGACCCTGCCCAGGAACTCCGTCACCTTGTCGTCGTCCATCGCGGATGGCCTCCTCCCCGCCAGAGGGTCCTGACACGGGGGAGTTTGCCCTGGTCACACGGTTGTTATCCGCGTTGCGGGGGTTTGGCCGGGCTTCGGCCGGGCTTCGGCCGGGCGCGCAGGCGTTCCATCTGGACCTGGCTGAGGTCGTGCGCCCGGCGCATGTGCCGGGTGATCACCTCCAGCTCCTCCTCGGTGTGCTCGTCGTAGAGCGCCTGCCAGGAGGTGCCCAGGTCGTCCCAGAGCGCGCTGACGTGGGTGAGGCGCTCGGTGACCGGGGCGACGAGGACCCGGCGCCGGTCCTGCCGGTCGGGTGTGCGGGCCACGTAGCCGCCGCGTTCGAGCCGGTCGACCAGGCGGGTCGCCGAGCCCGTGGTCAGGCCGGTCAGCTCGGCGATCTGCTTGACCGTGAGCGGCTCGGGCGCGGCCGTCAGCAGGCTCAGGCACTGCACGTCGGTCGGGTGCAGCCCGAGGTGGTCGGCGACGGCCTGGTTGAACAGCACGTACGCCGCCATGTAGCGGCGCGACGCCATGGCCAGCTCCTCGTACAGCCGTTCCCGGCGCGGGTCCGTCATCGCGATCACCGTCCAAATAGCTGTGCGACGCAGCGATTCGCATGCTAATCTGCTGCACGGCGCAACTAATGCGCCGTGCAGCAATTCTACCAACCTGGAGACCCTCATGCTCACCGTCGCCGTCACCGGCGCCACCGGCGCCCAGGGCGGGGCCACCGCCCGCGCCCTGCTCGACAGCGGCCACCGGGTGCGCGCGCTCACCCGCGACCCCGGCTCGCCCGCCGCCGAGGCGCTCAAGGCCCTCGGCGCCGACGTCCGCCGCGCCGGCTTCGACGACCGCGCCTCCCTCGACGCCGCGCTCGCGGGGGCCGACGCGCTGTTCGCGGTCACCACGCCGTTCGGCACCGACGTCGCCACCGAGGTCCGGCAGGGCAAGGCCCTCGTCGACGCCGCGGCGGCGGCCCGCCTCGGGCACGTCGTGCTCACCTCCGCCGCCCACGCCGACCGCGACACCGGTGTCCCGCACTACGAGAGCAAGCGGCTCGTCGAACGGCACCTGCGCGACTCCGGCGTGCCGTGGACGGTGATCGCGCCGGCCGCGTTCATGGACAACTACGCGAGCGGCTGGACCCTCGACGGGCTGCGCGAGGGCACGTTCGCCTGGCCGATGCCCGCCGACCGGCCGCTCGCGCTCATCCCCGCCGCCGACATCGGCGCGTTCGCCGCGCTGGTCCTCCGGCGCCGCGGCGAGTTCACCGGCCGCCGCGTCGACATCGCCTCCGACGAGCGCACGCCGGGCCAGATGGCCGAGATCCTCGCCGCCGCCGTCGGCGCCCCGATCGTCCACCGGGAGGTGCCTCTCGCGTACGTCAGGCAGCGCTCGGACGACCTGGCGGCCATGTTCGCGTACTTCACCGAGGTGGGCCTCGACGTGGACGTCGCCGGGCTGCGCCGCGACCACCCGGAGGTCGGCTGGCACGGCTTCGCCGACTGGGCGGCCGCCCAGGACTGGCCCGCCCTCCTGTCGTCCCCGCCCGCGGTCTCCCGCCACTGAGTCCCCCGCCACTGAACGGAGCACCCTCCATGAAACCGATCGGCTACTGGCTCAACCGCGCCGACCAGGCCCTCACCCGCCACATGAACGGCATGCTGGCGGAGTTCGGCCTGACCCGGCTCGCCTGGCAGGTGCTGAACGTCGTCCACGACGGCTCGCGGGCCACCGGGGTCGTCGGGAACGGTTCGCCGGCCGCCGGTGACGTCCACGACGCGCCCGGCGTCACCGACGACGAGGTCCTGTCGGTGCTCGCCGCCAACGGCGACGCCCCCGCGCTGGCCGCCGCGATCGACGCCGTGCTGGCCGGCGGCTGGGCGGCCCGCCCCGCGCCCGGCCGGCTCGCCCTCACCCCCGACGGCGCCGCGCGCCTGGCCCGGGTCGCCGAGCGGGTCGGCGCGTTCCGCGAGCTGTCCATGACGGGCATCTCGCCCGGCGAGTACCGCACGGCCGTCAGCGTCCTCGAACGCATGACGGCCAACCTCGAACCGGCCCGCGACCCGCACGTCGCCACGCCGTGACGCCCGAGCCGCGTCACCCCGTCCCCATGTCGTAGTGGCCGCCCGCGATCCGGGCCGCCGCGTCATGGGCGGGCACGGCGGCGGGCGGCTCGCCCACCACGCGATCCCGGCCCCAGGCGCGCTCCGCGGGAGGTCCTCGGCGCAGCCGGCGTCCCTAGGGCGTCGCCGCGGCCCTGTCGCGTCCGAAATGGTGCGCCGCCAGGTGGTCGGCCCAGCGCAGGAGCGAGGTGGTGACGTCGGGCATGGTCAGGCCGTGCCGGGCCGCCAGGGCGTTGGCGGGCCCGGTCGGGTAGCGGTCGCTCGACAGGAACGTCAGCGTCTCCGGGTCCGTCCTGGTGATCCGGCGGGGCAGACGCCTGAGGAGCGGCACGGGCACGCGCGCCCGCGGCACCTTGACCCCGTAGTGCCGCCCGACGAGGGCGAGCAGGTCGGGAAGGGGCGGAGTGTCGTCGTCGAGCACCCAGTACGAGCCGCGCTCGGCGCTCTCGTCCACCGGCAGCAGGGTCATGAACCGGGCCAGGTGGTCCACCGTGACGACCGGCACGAACGTACGCGCCCCGCCCGGCAGCGCCGGCATGGCGCCCCGCCAGATCTCCTCCACGCTCGACGCGAGCCCGAGCAGCTGGTCGGACTCGCCGGTGACGCTGTCGCCGATCACGCTGGACGGGTTCACGACCGACCACGGGACGCCCGCCTGGTCCGCGACGGCCCGCAGCACAGCGTCCGCCTCCACCTTCGACGCCTCGTACGCGCCGAGCGCCCGGTAGACACTCCGCCGCCGCTCGTCGCTCCAGGGGACCAGCGCCGGATCCTGCCCGCCCACCCGGTAGCCGGAGACGTGGACCAGGCGGCGCAGCCGCGGCAGCCGCGCCGCGAACGCGACGACCGCGCGGACGCTGTCCACGTTGGCGTGGCGCGCCTCCTCCGCCGTCATCCCGAACCGGTAGGCGCCGGCGCAGTTGTGGACCTCGGTGACGTCGTCCCACGCCGTGACGTCGTCCCGGATGAGCGAGGGCGCGTCGAAGTCGACGCGCAGGTCGGCCGGGGCCGGGTGGTGACCGTGCCCGGCCAGCCAGGCGGCGAGCCGCCGGTACGACGCACCGCTCCGGGTGGCCGTGCTGACCCGCACCCCGGCCCGGCCGAGGGCGAGGACCAGGTGGCGGCCGACGAATCCGGTCGCCCCGAACACCAGGGCGTGCCGCTCCGCCGGCCTCACCAGGACGCCTTCGCGGTCGCGGCGTCGCGCCCGTCCAGCAGCACGGTGACGGCGTGGGCGGCGCAGCGCAACGGCTCCACCGACCGCTGGGCGCGCGAGACGATCATCGCGCCCTCCACCGTGCTGACCACGGCCGTCGCCAGGGTGCGGGCCTCCGGGAGGGGGCGGCCGTGGGCGGCGAGGTGCTCGGCCACGGGCGTGATCCACGAGTCGAAGGCGTTCGCGCAGGCGTCGCGCAGCCGTTCGCTCTGCGCGCCCATCTCCAGCGTGACCACCGAGACCGGGCAGCCGAGCTGGTAGTCGCTGTCCTCGACCATCCGGGCCAGCACGTCGATCACCCGGCACACCACGGCCCCGGCGCCCTCCGCCCGGCCCGCCGGGCTTTCCGGGGCCGTCGCCGACTCGGCCAGCAGGTCGCGGAACCGTCCGGCCGCGAGTTCCACGGCCCTCTCCCCGAGGGCCTCCTTGCCCTCGGGGAAGTGGAAGTACAGCGAGCCCTTGGGGGCGCCCGCGTGCTCCACCACGGTGTTGAGGCCCGTGCCGGCGTACCCCCTGGCCTGGATCAGTTCCAGCATCGCCTCCACCAGCCGCGCACTGGTCCGGGCGCCCTTCGTTTCCGTCATGCGCGAGATAATAGACCAGTCTATATATTTTCGCGAGCCGAAGCTCGCGGTCGGTTCGAGGGTGAACAGCGCTCCGACCGGATCGCCGCGGCCGGCCCGTTCTCGCCCGCGTCCTCGTAGCGGTCCCCGTCCGTGGAGCCGTCGGCCATCAGCAGGGCCACGGCGGGTCAGGCGGCCTTCCCGACAGGGCATCGCTGCCAGGCGTCGGGCGATGTCGGCTTCACTCCGCACCAGGACGGCTGAAGGCGCAGGACAGGGCGTGGGTCAGGACGGGGTGGCGCGGAAGGCGCAGGACAGGGCGCGGGTCAGGACGGCGGCGAAGGAGTCGGTGTTGCCCGGCGCGAGCCAGTGGCGTCCGGCCACGCGGACCGCGCCGGCGACCGAGGCGGCCGTGACGGCGGGGAACAGGTCGCGTGCGGGATCGGCGCCGGTGCGCGCCGCGATCGCCTCCGCCAGCGGACCCTCCGCCATGGTGAACGCCTTCAGCGCCTCGCCCTCCAGCTCGGGCGTCGACATGATCATGCGCAGCCCGGCCCGGTCGGGCTCCGGGTCGGTGTAGAGCTCGACCATCGCGGCGACGACGGCCTGTTCGAGCGGCTCGCCGGCGGGCCGCGCGCGCAGCGCCTGCCCCGCGCGTCTCGACTGGTCGGCCTGGAGGGCGCAGATCGCCTCCTCCCGGCTGGAGAAGTAGTTGTTGTACGTACGGGGGGAGACGCCCGCGGCCGAGGCGATGTCCTGGACGCGCACCAGGGCCAGCCCGCTGGGGCCCTGCTCGATGGCCAGGCGCAGCGCGGCGTTGCTGATCGCGTCCCGGGTGGCCCGCTTGTTGCGCGCCCGCAGATCCATGGCGTCGTCGTTCATGAGGACACTCTAACCGATGTTGCGTGCCACGCACTTGATGCGCGCCACGCAAGTTTGTGGATAGAGTGCGGGAGACGCCTGGCACTCACCTGTCGAGAGTGCCAACCGCACGTGTGCCGGGAGGGCGAGGACCGTCGTGCCCGGCGGGCCGTCCGTCGCGGGCGCCGTCCCGGCATGCCCCCAACCTGAGCAGGAGCAGCGATGACCTCGAAGATGATCGCGTTCGACGAGGACGCCCGGCGCGGCCTGGAGCGCGGCATGAACCGGCTCGCCGACGCCGTCAAGGTGACCCTCGGCCCCAAGGGCCGCAACGTCGTGCTGGAGAAGAAGTGGGGCGCCCCCACGATCACCAACGACGGTGTCTCCATCGCCAAGGAGATCGAGCTCGAGGAC
>NZ_JABWGO010000040.1 GCF_013363995.1 Nonomuraea rhodomycinica
TCAAGAACCTGGTGCTGGTGCAGGAGACGGCCGGCGAGGACTGGCTGACGCCGGACTGGTTCCGGCTGGGCGCCTCCTCGCTGCTCAACGACCTGCTGATGCAGCGCGAGAAGCTGGCCACCGGCCGCTACGCCGGCCCCGACTACTTCACCCTGGACTGAGGATGGCGATGTTCGAGTACGCGCCGGCCCCCGAGTCGCGCGAGATCGTCGACCTGCGGCCGTCCTACGGGCTGTTCATCGACGGCGAGTTCACCGAGGGCTCCGGCCCCGCCTTCAAGACCGTCAACCCCGCCACCGAGGAGACGCTGGCCGAGGTGGCCTGCGCCTCGGCCGACGACGTGGACCGCGCGGTGCGCGCGGCGCGCAAGGCGTTCGGCGGCTGGAGCGGCCTGCCCGGCTCCGAGCGGGCCAAGTACCTGTTCCGGATCGCGCGGATCATCCAGGAGCGCTCGCGCGAGCTGGCGGTGCTGGAGTCGCTGGACAACGGCAAGCCGATCCGCGAGTCGCGGGACGTGGACCTGCCGCTGGTGGCGG
>NZ_JABWGO010000041.1 GCF_013363995.1 Nonomuraea rhodomycinica
CGCGAGCGCATGACCACGCAGGACGTCGAGGCGATCACGCCGCAGACCCTGATCAACATCCGCCCGGTCGTGGCGTCGATCAAGGAGTTCTTCGGCACCTCGCAGCTGTCGCAGTTCATGGACCAGATCAACCCGCTGGCCGGCCTGACGCACAAGCGGCGGCTGAACGCGCTGGGCCCCGGTGGTCTGTCGCGTGAGCGGGCCGGCTTCGAGGTGCGAGACGTGCACCCGTCCCACTACGGCCGGATGTGCCCGATCGAGTCGCCCGAGGGTCCGAACATCGGCCTGATCGGCTCGCTGGCCTCCTACGGGCGGCTCAACGCGTTCGGTTTCGTGGAGACGCCGTACCGCAAGGTGGTCGACGGCAAGGTGACCGACCAGATCGACTATCTCACGGCCGACGAGGAGGACCGCTACGTCAAGGCGCAGGCCAACACGGCGCTGAACCCCGACGGCTCCTTCGCCGAGGCCCGCGTCCTGGTCCGCACCAAGGGCGGTGAGACCGAACTGGCCCGTGCCGAGG
>NZ_JABWGO010000042.1 GCF_013363995.1 Nonomuraea rhodomycinica
CGCGAGCGCATGACCACGCAGGACGTCGAGGCGATCACGCCGCAGACCCTGATCAACATCCGCCCGGTCGTGGCGTCGATCAAGGAGTTCTTCGGCACCTCGCAGCTGTCGCAGTTCATGGACCAGACCAACCCGCTGGCCGGCCTGACGCACAAGCGGCGTCTGTCCGCGCTGGGCCCCGGTGGTCTGTCCCGTGAGCGGGCCGGCTTCGAGGTCCGTGACGTGCACCCGTCCCACTACGGCCGCATGTGCCCCATCGAGACCCCTGAAGGCCCCAACATCGGCCTGATCGGCTCGCTGGCCTCCTACGGCCGCATCAACGCCTTCGGCTTCGTCGAGACGCCGTACCGCAAGGTCGTCGACGGCAAGGTGACCGACCAGGTCGACTACCTGACCGCCGACGAGGAGGACCGCTACGTCAAGGCGCAGGCCAACACGGCGCTGAACCCCGACGGCTCCTTCGCCGAGGCCCGCGTCCTGGTCCGCACCAAGGGCGGTGAGACCGAACTGGCCCGTGCCGAGG
>NZ_JABWGO010000043.1 GCF_013363995.1 Nonomuraea rhodomycinica
GCTCGCCGACGCCGTCAAGGTGACCCTCGGCCCCAAGGGCCGCAACGTCGTGCTGGAGAAGAAGTGGGGCGCCCCCACGATCACCAACGACGGTGTCTCCATCGCCAAGGAGATCGAGCTCGAGGACCCGTGGGAGAAGATCGGCGCCGAGCTGGTCAAGGAGGTCGCCAAGAAGACGGACGACGTCGCCGGCGACGGCACCACCACGGCCACCGTGCTCGCCCAGGCGCTGGTGCGCGAGGGGCTGCGCAACGTGGCGGCCGGCGCCAACCCGATGGCCCTGAAGAAGGGCATCGAGATCGCCGTCGAGCGGGTCGGCGAGGAGCTGTCCAGGCTGGCCAGGGACGTGGAGACCAAGGAGCAGATCGCCTCCACCGCCTCCATCTCCGCCGCCGACCCCGAGATCGGCTCGCTCATCGCCGAGGCGATGGACAAGGTCGGCAAGGAAGGCGTCATCACCGTCGAGGAGAGCAAC
>NZ_JABWGO010000044.1 GCF_013363995.1 Nonomuraea rhodomycinica
AGATCTTCGAGCAGAAGAACCCGTCGTACACGTTCTTCGACGCGGCGGTCGCGGGCGGCTCGGGCGACAAGGCCAAGGCGCTGCTGCAGTCGACGCTCCAGGCGGACACCCCGCCCGACACCTTCCAGGGTCACGCGGGCGCCGAGCTGCAGTGCTACATCAAGGCCGGTGACCTGGAGGAACTCAACTTCCTCTACGACGAGCTGAAGCTGCGCGACGGGTTCCCGGCGCAGCTGGTCGACCAGATCAGCGTCCAGGGCAAGGTCTACTCGGTGCCGGTGAACATCCACCGCTCGAACGTCCTGTTGTTCACCCCGTCGGTGCTGTAGGAGGCCGGCATCGCGGGCGCGCCCAAGACGCTGGAGGAGTTCGTCGCCGACCTGGGCAAGGTCAATGCCAAGGGCAAGATCCCGCTGTCGATCGGCTCCGAGTGGACGGTGACCCACCTGCTGGAGCGCGTCCT
>NZ_JABWGO010000045.1 GCF_013363995.1 Nonomuraea rhodomycinica
ACGCCGGGCGCCAGCTGATGAGGACGGGGTCGCCCGGCTGGACGGAGGTGACGTGGTCGCCGACCTCCAGCACCTCGCCCGCGCCCTCGTGCCCGGGGACGAGCGGCACGGGGTGGGGCAGCACGCCGGACATGGCCGACAGGTCCGAGTGGCAGACGCCGGTGGCCCTGACCCGGACCCGTACCTCGGTGGGACCGACGGGGGCCAGCGCGACGTCGTCACGGATGTCGAGCTTGTCGTCGCCTACGGCGTGCAGGAGCGCGGCGCGCATGGGGGGTTCCTCCTCGGGGCGGTCCTGGCGGAACGGGCTGTCCTGGCGGAACGGCTATTCCTCCAGGGAGAGTGCGG
>NZ_JABWGO010000046.1 GCF_013363995.1 Nonomuraea rhodomycinica
ATGACGGACGCGCCCCAGTCCCAGGTCGCGCTGGCCTGGCCCACGGAGGCGACCACTGATTTGGTGGAGGATTTCATCGGCATCGTCCGCGGGCGGACGGTGAACAGCTCGCGCGGCCGCACCCCGCACCCGCCGCCGAGAAACCGGCCCAGCGGAAGGCGCCGAAGCCTGCGCAGAGCGGTTCTGCCCGCCGGGGCGCGCCGAGCAGCCGTGGCGTGCCGAGCAACCGGAGGAGAACAGGCAACCGGCCCCGATGAGCCGCGAACCGCGCCGCCAGGCCGGTGAAGGCCGTCGCCGCGTCACAACGGACGCGAC
>NZ_JABWGO010000047.1 GCF_013363995.1 Nonomuraea rhodomycinica
CTCTGCGCGTAGCGCCTCGGTCATCGCCGCGATGCGCATGGCGTCCATCCCGCCGAGTTGTTCCACCCACGCGCGTAGCTGGGCGGTCTCCTCTTCAAGTTGCTTCTTGCCGCCGAACAGCCCGCCGCTCTTCCGTTCCGGAACCTGCGGTACGACGGCTGGAGCCGGCGGGGCAGGCGGGTTCTCCGGAAGCCAGAAGTTCCATCCAGGAGGGGCCGGGGGCCACGACGGATCCGGCTGCCACCCCTGCGGCGGCTTCCAGCCATGGGTCGGGACGGGCCATCCGGGAGGTGAGTTGAACCGGTACTCCTT
>NZ_JABWGO010000048.1 GCF_013363995.1 Nonomuraea rhodomycinica
AACGGTGTCGAGCCGGGTGTCGCGGCCGGTCAGCGGCCCCAGGACCGCCCGGGTGAAGTCGAAGTCGTTGACCGGGAAGTTGTCCCACAGCGCCACCCGGTGCCCGTAGGAGGCCGCGGCGGCGGCGATCTCGTCGGCCGTGACCGTGCCGACGACCACGTCCCGGCCGGTCCACCACACCAGCACGCCGGGCGGCAGGTCCTCGGCCAGCCGGTCGCGGTAGGCGGTGCGGGACGTGCCCGCGTAGTCGGTCGGCACCATCGTCAGGGGCCGCTCCGCGCCCCGGGGTTCCAGGAACGCCTCGGTGA
>NZ_JABWGO010000049.1 GCF_013363995.1 Nonomuraea rhodomycinica
TGGGCGCCGCGGTGGTGGCAGGTGTCTGAGGGCCGGGGCCGGTCATTCTTCCGGCGCCCGACCGCCCGAGGCATCCGCCGCCGTTCTCTAAGTGCCCGTGTACAAACTGATCGTCAGGGTGATTTGGGAGCTGCGGATCGTGCGAGTCGTCGTCCCATGAGGATGATCATCGCCCACAAGACCATGGCCTCGTGGTGTACGTCTCCACTCCCAGTACGTCCACACCGAGATCCACCACTCGCCCGCCGAAAGAGAGCTCGCTCCCGCCGGTGGTGGCAATCTCACGACACGAGTCATCATCGGTGATC
>NZ_JABWGO010000004.1 GCF_013363995.1 Nonomuraea rhodomycinica
GCCACCACCCACGGCCGCATCAGCAACGCCCTCAAGAACGACGGCGCCCCCGAGCTCGACATCCACGCCACCACCTCCCACGGCGACATCACCGCCCGCAGCCTGTGACCCGCGCCAGGTGGCCGGGGACCGTTGTCACGGTCCCCGGCCAGGAAGGCGTGTCGTCACGGCGGGAGAACTCACATCTGATAGGCCGCGGCCTGCAGCAGATACAGATCCGCGTACAGGCCGTTCAGCGCCATCAGACTCGCGTGATCCCCCGACTCGACGATGACGCCGTGGTCGAGGACGTAGATGCGGTCGGCGTAGCGGACGGATGCCAGCCGGTGCGTGATCAGCAGCACCGTGCGCCCCCCGGAGTGGTCGCGGATGCGCTCGAAGAGGGCGTGCTCGGCCCGGGCGTCGAGCGCCGCCGTCGGCTCGTCGCAGATGAGCAGCTCGGCGTCGCGGTGGAAGCCGCGGGCCACGGCGATGCGCTGCCACTGCCCGCCCGACAGCTCCTGGCCGTCCTTGAAGCGCCGGTCGAGCAGGGTGCGGTAGCCGTGGGGCAGCTCGTCGATCACCTCGGCGGCCCCGGCGACCGAGGCGGCGGCGTGCAGGGCGGGCTCGCCCCGGTCGGTGCCCATCGTGATGTTGTAGCGGGCCGTGAGGGGCCAGCGCGTGTGGTCCTGGGCGATGACGGTGACGCGTTCCCTGACCGCCCCGGGGCTGACGTGGCGCAGGTCGACGTCGTCCCAGAGGACGGCGCCCGAGTCGGGCTCGTAGAGGCCGGCGAGGATCTTGGACAGGGTGGTCTTGCCGGAGCCGTTCTCGCCGACGAACGCGATGACCTCGCCCCGCTTGATCTCCAGGGACACCCCGTTGAGCGCGGGCGTGCCGGTGCCCGGGTAGGTGAAGGCGACGTCGCGCACGCTGATCCGCTCGAAGCGTTCGGGCGGCGCGGCCGGGCGCGGGCCGGTCAGGCGGCGCTCGGCGTCGGCGCAGAACTCCAGGAAGTCGGTGAAGTACAGGCCGTTCTCGTAGAGCCGGTTGGTGGCGTACAGGAGCTGGGTCAGGGCGCTCTGCCCGGTCCGGATGGCGAGCACGGCGGTGCCGGCGACGGCCAGCGGGATCGCCCCGAGGGCCAGCAGGACGCCGAGCGCGACGTAGACCAGGCCGCTGCCGAGCCCGCCCAGCGCCTCGCCGCCGACCCTGGCCAGGGCCTCCCGCCGGGCCAGCCGGAGCAGCACCTCCTGCTCGGCCCGGGCCACCGCGTCGTACATGCGCAGCAGGAAGCCGCGCATGGTGAACGAGCGGACCTCGGCCGCCGGGGAGCGGTCGGCGAGCAGGTCGGCGATGATCCACTTGCGCCGGCGGACCGGGATGAGGGAGTTCATCGTCGAGTAGCGCATGCGGGCGCCACGCACGGCCGCCCACGCGTCGGGCAGCACGGCCAGCAGCAGGAGCGGCAGCAGCACCGGGTGGAGCACGCCGAGCACGCCGGCCACGGCGACGATGCCGACGGCGGCGGTCACGACGTCGATGGCCGACCACACCACGCTGTCGGCCATGTCGACGCCGCGCGACGAGGCCCGCTGGAGCGAGTCGTGGAAGTCGGGGTCGTCGTAGGCCACGAGCTCGACGCTGCTGGTCAGCCCGTAGAGGCGCTGCTCGGACTCGCGGCTGATCTGCGGGCCCAGGCGTGCCTGCGCCCAGCCGGCCCCGGCCTGCACGGCCGTGCGCAGGGCCGCCGCCGCGCCGACGAGCGCGAGGCTGGGCAGCGCCGCCCGCAACCGCTCGGGGGTGGGGCCCTGCTCGAACAGCGCTGTCAGGACCCCGGTCGTGGCCAGCAGCCCGAACGCGGTGAAGACGCCGCCGAGGATCTGCAGGACCATCGTGATCGCCGTGTCGCGCCGGCTGGCCCGCCACGCCATGGCCAGGGCCTGGCGGACGAGCGAGGGTAACCGGCGGGCGATCGTGAGAAAGCCCACCTGGTTCATGGTGTCGGAGTGGGCGTACCAGTCGGCGGTGGAGACCTCGCCGAGTTCCAGGGGCTCGTCCGGCATGTAGTGAGTGTTCCCGCGGGAGCCGGCACTTTCCCCTCTGGGAGGCCAGGCCGGTGAATCGCGTCGTGTTCCTCATGGTCCGGACGGGTATGCGGAGCTGTTACCGCGCACGCCTTGACGGCTCGGAGGCCGAAGTGGGTTGATGCCTTCTGACAACGTTGTCAATCAGGCGGCGTCGTCGACACGCGTTCTCGGGGGTTTCTCGAAGGGACGGTGCATGATGCGGCGTAGGTGGACAACCACCGTCGCGATCACTTTGGCGAGCGTGCTCACCCTCGCGGCCTGCGGCGGCAGCGGCGGGGGCCAGGGGGCGCAGCCCTCCTCGGGAGGGGGTGACGCCAAGAAACAGGTCGAGGTCTTCTCCTGGTGGACGGGGCCGGGAGAGGCCGACGGGCTCAAGGCGATGCGGCAGATCTTCGAGCAGAAGAACCCGTCGTACACGTTCTTCGACGCGGCGGTCGCGGGCGGCTCGGGCGACAAGGCCAAGGCGCTGCTGCAGTCGAAGCTCCAGGCGGACACCCCGCCCGACACCTTCCAGGGTCACGCGGGCGCCGAGCTGCAGGGCTACATCAAGGCCGGTGACCTGGAGGACCTCAACTTCCTCTACGACGAGCTGAAGCTGCGCGACGTGTTCCCGGCGCAGCTGGTCGACCAGATCAGCGTCCAGGGCAAGGTCTACTCGGTGCCGGTGAACATCCACCGCTCGAACGTCCTGTGGTTCAACCCGTCGGTGCTGAAGGAGGCCGGCATCGCGGGCGCGCCCAAGACGCTGGAGGAGTTCGTCGCCGACCTGGGCAAGGTCAAGGCCAAGGGCAAGATCCCGCTGTCGATCGGCTCCGAGTGGACGGTGACCCACCTGCTGGAGAGCGTCCTGCTCGGCTCGCTCGGCACGGACGCCTACAACGCGCTGTTCAAGCCGGGCGCCGACTGGAGCTCCCCGCAGGTCACCAAGGCCCTGGAGACGTTCAAGACGATCCTGTCGTACGCGGGCGACCCGCAGGACGACTGGCAGCCCGCGGCCAAGCAGGTCGCCGACGGCGAGGCCGCGTTCAACATCATGGGCGACTGGGCGTACGGCTACTTCCACAACCCGCCGGAGGGCGGCCTGGGCAAGACCTCGAAGACCGACTTCGACTGGGCGCCCTCGCCCGGCACCGAGGGCACCTACCTGTGGCTGTCCGACAGCTTCACCCTGCCCAAGGGCGCCAAGAACCGTGACGGCGCCGTCGCCTGGCTCAAGGTCGCGGCCAGCAAGGAGGGCCAGGACGCCTTCAACCCGAAGAAGGGCTCCATCCCGGCGCGCAAGGACGCCGACCAGTCGCTCTACACCGACTACCTGGCCGACGCCCTGAAGGACTGGTCGAGCGACAAGCTGGCCGGCTCCATCCAGCACGGCGTGTCCGTGAACCAGCCGTGGCTGGCCGCGATCACCGAGGCGGTCGGGCTGTTCATCGGCAGCAAGGACGTGGCCGCGCTGCAGAAGGCGCTGGCCGACGCCGCCAAGGCGAACGCCCAGTGAGCCGCGGGCCCGGCGGGCGCCCCTGCGGCGCCCGCCGCGCCTCCCGGATGACGTTCTGGAGGGATTCGCCGTGAGGCGGGCACGCACCTGGCTGCCGGGCCTGCTCCTGGTCGCGCCGTCGATCGTGGCGATCGGCGTGTTCGTGTACGGGATGCTGGGCTGGAACTTCCGGCTGGCCATGACGGACAAGCACGACGAGGTGTCCGAGGGGAAGTTCGTCGGGCTGGACAACTTCGCCGGCATCTGGGACCTGCCCAGATGGCACCTGTCGGTCAATCACGCGATCATGTTCACGGTCGTGTTCGTGCTGGGCGCGCTGGTGCTCGGCTGGTTCCTCGCCTTCCTCATGGAGAAGGGCATCCGTGGGGAGGGCACGTTCCGGGCGATCTACCTGTTCCCGATGGCCATCTCGTTCGTCGCCACCGGCATCGTGTGGCGGTGGCTGATGAACTCGGGCATGGGGGAGCGGGCGGTCGGGCTGAACCGGCTGTTCGACGCGATCGGGCTGCCGCAGTGGCAGTGGTTCCGGGATCCCGACTGGGGCATGGCCGCGATGGCATTACCGGCAATCTGGCAAATGTCGGGATATGTCATGGCGTTGTTCCTGGCGGGCTTCCGGGGCGTCCCGGAGGAGCTGCGCGAGGCGGCGCGGGTGGACGGCTGCGGCGAGTGGGGCGTCTACCGGCACGTGGTGCTGCCGCTGCTGCGCCCGGTGACGCTCTCGGCGCTGATCATCCTCGGGCACATCTCGCTGAAGGTGTTCGACCTGATCGTGGCGGTCTCCGGCAAGCAGATCATCACGGACGTGCCGGCGGTGTTCATGTGGGTGGCGGTCTTCGACTCCCACGACCCGGCCAAGGGCGCCACCATCGCCTCGTACATCGTGCTGAGCGTCGCGATCTTCGTCATCCCGTACCTGGTCTGGTCCGTGCGCAAGGAGAGGCGGTCATGACGGCGGTCGCCGCGCGGGGGCGGGTGTCGACCGGGGCGCGGCTGGTGATCCTGGTCGCGTTCGTGGTGGTCTTCCTGATCCCCGTGTACGTCCTGCTGGTCACCAGCTTCAAGCCGCTCACCGAGGCCGACCCCGGCCAGGCGTGGAACCTGCCGGGCACCTGGACCACCGAGGCGTGGCGGGTCGCCTGGGAGAAGCTGGCGCCCGGCCTGTGGAACAGCGTGCTGCTGGCCGTCCCCGGGTCGCTGCTGTCGTGCGCCCTCGGGTCGATGAACGGCTACGTGCTGTCGAAGTGGCGCTTCCCGGGCGCGGACGTGCTGTTCACGCTGTTCCTGTTCGGCATGTTCATCCCGTACCAGGGCGTGATGATCCCGCTGGTGCAGCTCCTCGTCGGCCTCAACGAGCTGACCGGGCTGCAGGGCGTCTTCTACGGCGGCATCCCCGGCCTCGTGCTCGCGCACGTGGTGTACGGCATCCCGATCTGCACGCTGATCTTCCGCAACTACTACGTCACGATCCCCGACGAGCTGATCGAGGCCTCCCGGGTGGACGGCGCCGGCATGCTGCGGACGTACTGGTCCGTGGTGCTGCCGGTCTCCGCGCCGGCCATCGCCGTGGTGGTCATCTGGCAGTTCACGTCGCTGTGGAACGACTTCCTGTTCGCGGTGTTCCTCACGGGGCCGCAGAGCTGGCCGGCCACGGTGATGCTGAACAACATCGCCGGCGCGCAGGCCACGCCGTACAGCCAGCAGATGGCCGCGGCGATCCTGTCGTCCATCCCCACCATGCTCATCTACGTGCTGCTGGGCCGCTTCTTCATGCGCGGCCTCATGGCGGGGGCGCTCAAGGGCTGACCGTGTCCCCGCTCCGGAGAAGGAGCGGGGACACCGGGCCGTCAGGACGTGGCGAACGACGGGTTCGCGCAGTGGGCCAGGGCCTCGCCGCGCACGTAACGCGCGACGTCGGCCGCCACGATCCGGGCCGCCTTCATCGCCGTCTCCTTGCTGGCGCCCGCCAGGTGCGGGGTCATCACCAGGTTGGGCGTGGTCAGCAGGCGCGACCCGGCCGGGATCGGCTCCTCGGGGAAGACGTCCAGGGCGGCGCCGAACAGGTGACCGGACTCCAGCGCGTCGCACAGGGCGTCGTAGTCGAGCAGCGCCCCCCGCGCGCAGTTGACCAGCACCGACCCGGCGGGCATCAGCGCGATCTGCGCCGCGCCGATCATTCCGGTGGTCTCGGGCGTGGCCCGCGCGTGCAGCGACACGAAACGCGAGCGCGACAGCAGCTCCGCCAGCTCCACCTTGCCGGGCACGTCGTCCACGTACGGGTCGTACACCAGCACCTCGGCGCCGAACCCTTCCAGCATGCGGCTCACGCGCCGCCCGATCGCGCCGTAGCCGACCAGGCCGACCGTGCTGCCCTCCAGCTCCGGCCCGACCATGTCGTAGCGGTAGTAGTCGCCCCGCCACACACCCCCGGCCAGGTCGGCGTGCGTCTGCGGGACCCGGCGGGTGGCGGCGAGCAGCAGCGCCAGCGTGTGCTCGGCCGTGGCCACGGCGTTGCGGCCGGGCGCGAACGTGACGGCCACGCCCGCCTCGGTGGCGGCCTCCAGGTTGGCGTTGACGGGGCCGCCCCGGCTGACGCAGAACAGCCGCAGGGCGGGGCTGGCGTCGAGCACGCGCCGGGTCAGCGGCGCCATCTGCGTGACGCACACCTCCACGTCGCGCAGCGCCTCGATCAGCTCGTCCTCCACGTCGGAGGCCTCTTTCACCTCGCCCACCGGGCCGAACGGGACGACCGGCCACGGCAGCGTCAGCTCGCGGATGTCCAGATCGCCGGGCACCTCGCGCTGGAGCGCGTCGATGAGCAGGCTGTTCTTCACGAAGTGGTCGCCCGCGGCGAGGACTCGGATGGTCAACGGTCGGCTCCAATCGGAGAGTTGAACTGCAGCATGGCGACCTGCCCGTCCCGCAGGCGCAGCTCGGTGACGGCGCAGTTGCCCAGGCTGGGGAACAGCCGGCGGTAGGAGCCGAGCGGCACCCCGATCAGCCGGCACAGGGCGAGCCTGATGGCGGTCGTGTGGGCCACCACCAGCACCCGGCCGTCCGGCTGGGCGGCGCGCACGTCCTCCAGCGCGGCCACGAACCTGTCGGCCACGGCGGCCGGGTCCTCGCCGCCGGGCAGCGGGTGCGCGGCGGGGTCGGCCTCGAACGCGGCGCGCGCCTCGGGGAAGCGCTCGTGCATCTCGGCCGAGGTCAGGCCGTCCCCCTGGCCGAAGTCGATCTCGCGCAGCCGCTCGTCCACGCGCAGCTCCACGCCGGCGGCCTCGGCGCTCGGCGTGGCGGTGATCACGGCCCGGCTGAGCGGCGAGGCCCAGACGCCGGTCAGCCCGGCGGTGGCGGCCCAGGAGGCCAGCTCGCCGGCCTGCTCGCGGCCGCGCGCGGTCAGCGCGACGTCGCTGAGTCCGGCGTAGCGGTTCTCGGCGTGCCAGACGGTCTCGCCGTGACGCACCAGAACGAGCCGAGTCAATGGGTGCTCCTCTTGCGGGCGTGGGCGGCGGCCGTGGCGGGCAGCCAGCCGCGGGTCTCCAGTTCGCCGACGAAGCGCAGGTAGTGCTCGCGCAGGTCGTCGCCGCCGTCCGGGTGGACGATCTCGCGGGTGCGGACCATCCCGTCCGTGGCGCCGGGGCCGGCCGCCAGGGCCGCCATGCCGAGCGCGGGCTCGGCGTTCTCCCGCAGGGTCACGGGACGGCCGAGGACGCCCGCGCGCAGCCGGTTCCAGTAGGCGCTCCTGGTGGCGCCGCCGGTCAGGATGATCTCGCCGTCGACGGGGGCGCCGAGCAGGTCGAGGTAGTCGAAGCAGAGCCGCTCGACGTACGCGGCGCCGCGCAGGATCGCGGCGTAGCGGTCGACGTCGTCGGCCACCTCGCCGAGCGTGAAGCTCTCCGCCTCCGGCGCGGCGAACGGGAACCGCTCGCCGCGCGAGACCAGCGGGTAGATGGTCGCGGCCGGTTCCCGGCCGCCGGGGCCGAAGCGGCGGGCGGCCTCCGCCGCGAGCGCGTCGAGGTCGCGGCCCGGCAGGTCGCGCGCCAGCACCCCGGCGCCGGTGCTGGACGCGCCGCCGGGCAGCCAGGAGCCGTCGGGCGCCCGATGGGAGTAGACGACGCCGAGCGGGTCGTGGACCAGCTCGGGGGTGACGCCCTTGAGGACGAGCGTCGTGCCCATCACGGAGTTCCAGCTCCCCGGCCGCAGGGCACCCGCGCCGAGCTGGGCGGCGCATCCGTCGGTGGTGCCGGCGACGATCGGGGTGCCCTCCGGGATGCCGGTCTCCTCGGCCGCCTGGGCGCACACCTGGCCGATCACGGTGCCCGGCCGCACGACCGGGGACAGCATCGCGGCGGGCACGCCGAGCGCGTCGAGCACGTCGTACGGCCAGCGCTCCTCGACGAGGTCCACGCCGGTCTTCAGCGCGTTGCTCAGGTCGGTGGCGACCTCGCGGCCGGCCAGGCGACGGTTGACGAAGTCGTTCTGGTGGGAAAGCCGGGCGCCCTCCGGGGCGTCGCGCAGCAGCCACAGCAGCTTGGGCAGCGCCCAGGTGGCCTGCATGCGCCGGTAGCCGAGCTTCTCCCACACGTGGGCGCCCGCCGCGTTGACCCGGTCCACCTCGCCGGCGGCGCGGCGGTCGTCGTACATGAGGCCGGGCGTCAGCGGGCGGCCCGCCCGGTCGGCGAGCAGGATCGTGCCGGAGGTGGCGTCCACGGCCACGCCCCTGACCCGTTCGGGCGCGACGCCGTCCAGCGCCTCGCGGGTGGCCGCGGCCAGCTCCTCCCACCACTGCTCGGGGTCCTGCTCGTGCCGGGGCCCGTCGCGGCGGCTGGTCAGCGACCGGCTCGCCGCGCCGAGCACCTGCCCGTCGGCGGCCACGGCCATCGCCCGCACGCTCTGCGTTCCGAGGTCGACGCCGATCCACACGCTCATGCCGTGCTCCCCGTCATGCCCGTCATGTCCGTCGTGGGGTGCGCCACCGTCATGCGCCGCTCCCCGTGCGGGCGCGCATCTCGGCCAGCAGCGGCCACGATCCCGCGGTGGTCTCGCGCAGGGCGAGGAAGTCCTTGTACGCGGTGCGGTACGCGCCCGGTTCGGGGCGCACGGTGTCGCGCAGCCGTACGTGCCGGTCGGCGGCGGCCTCGATGTCCGAGGCGGCGCCGGTGGCGGCCAGGCCGACGAGGAACGCGCCCCGGGCGCCCACCTCGGAGTCGGCCGAGCGGAGCACGGGCACGCCGGTGACGTCGGCGATCATCCGCACCCACAGGTCGCTGGCCGCGCCGCCGCCGCACACCCGCAGCTCGCGGGCCGGCGCGCCGGAGGCGGCCAGGCAGTCCTGGACGACCAGCGTCAGGCCCTCCAGCACGGCCCGCGCCACGTGCTCGCGGCCGTGCTCGAACGACATGCCCAGGAACGCGCCCCGGGCCAGCGGGTCGGAGAACGGCGCCCGCTCCCCGGCCGGCGAGAAGTACGGCAGGAACGCCAGCCCGGACGCGCCCGGCGGCGCGCCGGCGGCCAGCTCGCCCAGCTCGGCGGGGCCCGCCAGGCCCAGCATGCGGCACGCCCAGTGCAGCACCTCGGTCCCGGCGAAGGTGGGGAAGGCGCGCAGGTAGCCGCCCGGGACGGCGATGGTGATGCCCACGGCCGGGCCGTCCAGCTCGGGCTCGGCCACGACCGTCTCGGTGCACAGCGTGGTGCCGAGGATGCTGCACGCCTGCCCGGCCCCCACGGCCCCCGCGCCGATCGCGGTGGAGACGATGTCGTACGGGGCCAGCACGACCGGGGTGCCGGCAGGCAGCCCGAGCGCGCCGGCCGCCTCGGCGGTCAGGTCCGCGACGCGGTGCTCGTCGTCGCGCAGCTCCGGCAGCAGCCGCCGCGCCCACTCCAGGTCGAACAGCCGCAGCAGCTCGGGGGAGTAGGAGCGCGCCCGCAGGTCGAGGAACGGGGCGGAGGCGTCCGACTCGTCGGCCGCGAGCTCGCCGGTCATCCGGGAGAAGATCCACCCGCCGCAGGTCAGGAGCGCGGCCGAGCCGGTGATCCGGTCCGGGTCGTGCTCGTTCAGCCAGGTCAGGATGGCGTGCGGCAGCCCGGAGGCCGCCGCCGAGCCGTTGCCGCGGAAGGCGCGTTCGGCCAGGCCGGAGCGGTTCCAGCGGTCCACCACGGCGGCGGCGCGGGCGTCGTTCCACAGGATCGCCGGGCCGGTCGGGCGGCCGTCGCGGCCGACGAGCCAGGCGCCGTCGCCCTGCGCGGTGAGGGCGACGAAGCCGACCGGCCCGTCCACCTGGGACGCGACCTCGCGCACGGTGTGCGCGACCGCGTCCCAGACGTCGTCCATGTCCTGCTCGGCGTGTCCCGGCAGGGGCCGGGACACGCGGGTCTCGCGCCGGGCCACCGCGACCTCGGCGCCCTCCTCGTCGTAGCCGACCGCCTTGATCACCGTGGTGCCGGCGTCGACGCAGATGACGGCCATCAGGCCCTTCCGTGAGAGGTGCGCGACTTGCGCGCCACCGAGTCGACCACCACGGCCAGCAGCAGCACCACGCCCGTCACCACGAACCTGATCGAGGAGTCGAGGTTGAGCAGGGTCAGGCCGCTGGAGATGGACTGGATGACGATGATGCCGAGCAGCGCCCCGAACGCGGTGCCGCGCCCGCCGAACAGGCTCGTCCCGCCGATGACGGCGGCGGCGATGGCGTTGAGGTTGACGTCGCCGGCGCCGCTGCTCTGGTTGGCCGCGGCCAGCCGGGCGGCGGCCAGGATGCCGCCCACCGCGGCGAACGTCGAGCAGAGCACGAACACCGAGGTGTAGACGGCCTTGACGTTGATGCCGGCCCGCCGGGCCGCCTCGACGTTGCCGCCGACGGCGTAGACCGACCGGCCCCACTTCGTCCGGGACAGGAAGTAGTGCATGATCAGGACGAGGGCGACGAAGAAGACGAACATCCAGCCCACGCCGCGCGTCTGGCCGAGGTACCAGACTACGAACAGCAGCACGACGAGCAGCGCCGCGCTGCGCAGCGCGAGCACGGGCACGCCCTTGGCCGACAGCCCGGCGCGCCGGCGCTCGCGGGCGTGCACGTAGCCGGTGAGGAACAGCCCGCCCGCCGCGAGCACGGCGAACGTGTACGACAGCCACGCGGGCACGAAGTCGAGCTGGGCGAAGGCCACCAGGCCGGAGTCGAACGGCAGGTTGATCGACCCCTTGGTGCCCAGCACGTAGAGCTGGAGGCCGAGGAAGGCGAGCAGGCCGGCCAGGGTGATGACGAAGCTCGGCACCCCGAAGCGGTTGTAGAGCTGCGCGTACACCCAGCCGATCACCGCGCCCATGACCACGGAGGCGGCGATGGCCAGCCACACCGGCAGGTCCTGCCCGACGAACAGGACCGCCAGCACCGCCGCCGACAGGCCGCTGACGGAGCCGACCGACAGGTCGATCTCGCCGACGAGCAGGACGCAGACGATGCCGAGCGCGATGACGCCGACCGCGGCCGACTCCAGCGTGAGGTTGACCAGGTTGGCGCTGGACAGGAACACCGGGTTGAGGATCTGCAGGACGGTCCAGATCACGATCAGGCCGACCACGACGGGGATCACGCCCAGGTCGCCGCCGCGGGCGCGCTCCACCACGTCGGTGATCGCGCCGCGCAGCCCCTCGCGGCTCTGCAGCCGCTCGTCCTGGCGATCGGTGGTGAGCATGCTGTTCACGACGAGAGCCCTTCCTTGCTGCGCGCCTGCCGCTGCGACACCACGTTGTCGGTGGCGCCGGTGATGGCGGCGATGATGTCCTCGGTGGAGACGTCCGCGACGTCGAAGACACCGTTGTTGCGGCCGAGCCGGAGCACGGCCACGGTGTCGGCCACGGCCTTCACGTCGGCCATGTTGTGGCTGATCATGATGACGCCGAGGCCGTTCTCGCGGAGCCGCTCGACGAGGTTGAGCACCTCGGCCGTCTGGGCGACGCCCAGGGCGGCCGTGGGCTCGTCGAGGATGATGACCTTCGGGTCGCCGAGCAGCGACCGCGCGATGGCGACCGTCTGCCGCTGGCCGCCGGACAGCGACGCCACCGGCACCCGCACGCTGGGGATCTTCGCGGAGAGCTGCCGCAGCAGCTCCCACGAGCGGGTCTCCATCGCGACGTCGTTGAGCCGGAGGGGGCGCACCTCCTGGCCGAGGAACAGGTTCTGGATCACGTTGAGGTTCTCGCACAGGGCGAGGTCCTGGAAGACGGTGGCGATGCCCAGCTTGTGCGCCGCCGCCGGCGTCGGGATGTGCACCTCGCGCGACTCGAACGTGATCGTGCCCGAGTCCGGCGGGTGGACCCCCGACAGGATCTTGACCAGGGTGGACTTGCCGGCGCCGTTGTCGCCGACCACGGCCACGACCTGGCCGGCGGCCACGTCGAGATCCACGTCCGTCAGCGCCGCGACGGCGCCGAAGGTCTTACGGATCCCGCGCAGCGACAGGACGCTCTCGGCGCGCGGGGCGTCCGCCTGCTGGCTGTCTGCTTGCCGGATGGAGGACAAGGGGTCTCCTGTCGGTCTACTCGATGCCGAGCCGCTCGATGCGGGCTACTTGATGCCCAGCTCGGCGCAGCCCTTGGCGTACGCACCTGTGCACACGTCCGACGCCTTCATGATCCCGCTCTGGAACAGCACCTCGTTGATGTTCTGCCGGGTGACGACCGTGGGCACGAACAGCTCGGACGGGGTGTTGTAGAGGGTCGTCTTGCCGGCCGGCTTCTCGCCCTTCATGAACTGGTAGGCGACGTTCGCCGACGCCTCGGCCACGATCTTGATGGGCTTGGAGATGGTGTTGAACTGGTCGCCGGCGATGATCCGCTGGGCGGCGGCCGCCTCGGCGTCGTTGCCGGTGACCGGCGGCACCTTCACGCCCGCGGCCTTGAACGCGGCGATCGCGCCGCCGCCGGTGCCGTCGTTGGCGGCCACCACGCCCGCGATCTGGTCGCCGAAGCGGGTGATCTGGCCGCTGACCCAGGTCTGCGCCTTCTCGGGCTGCCAGTCGGGGGTGTCGTACTCGGCGAGCAGCTTGAAGCCGCTCGGGTCGATCGCGCTGTGGATGCCCTTCTTGATCAGGCCGGCCGCGGCGTCGGTGGGGGAGCCGTTGACCTCCAGCAGGCCGCCCTTGGCGTTCTCCTGCTTGAGGTGGTCGACCAGCGACTGGGCGATCATCGCGCCGATCTTCTCGTTGTCGAACGAGACGTAGTAGTCGGCGGGGGTGGCCGGGATGGGCCGGTCGTAGGCGATGACCGGCACCTTCTGGGACTGCGCCGTCTTGACGATCGTGGCCGCGGCGGCGGAGTCGACGGGGTCGATCACGAGGGCCTTGACGCCCTGCGCGAGGGCGGAGTTGGCCTGCTGCTGCTGCTTGGCGGCGTCGGAGTCGGCGTTCTGGTAGATGACCGTGCAGCTCGGGCAGAGCTGCTTCATCTTGGCCTCGAACAGCGGCTTGTCGGCCAGCTCGTACCGGGTGGAGGCCAGGTCCGGCATGAGGAAGGCCACCTTGGCGTTCTCCACTCCGCCGCCACCTGAGCCGGTGCCGCCGTTGGTGGAGCCCGAGCCGCAGGCGGTCAGGGAGACGCTCGCGGCGATTGCCGCCGCGGCGAGCGCGGAGGTCCGGATCTTGGCTCTGTTCACGGGTCGCTTCCTCACTTGCTAGGTCCTCGCGGAGCCGGTCGGGTCGGGATCCCGGGCACGCACGGATCGCTCACGGTCGGCGCCGTGCTGTGGTGCGTTTCACGCTAGCGCGACCTCGGAATATTTGTCCAGCAAAAGTGTTCACGGTATTTCCATGCGTTTGACCTGGGGTTCACCTAGGAACGTCGGCTGAGGGCATGGCGAGGCGCGCGCATGGCAAGGCGCGGGGGCGTGCCTTGGCGCGGGCGTGACAGGGCGCGTGAGAGGCGCGCGGGAAGGCGCGAGAGGGTCGTCGGGACCGTCGGGTCAGCGGGTGGCGGTGAGCAGGCTCTCGGCGGTGAGGGCGTCGGTGACGAGCTGGTTGAAGTAGCCGCCCTTGGCGCCGGCGACGATCGAGACGACCTTCTCCGGGCCGGCCGCGACCGCGATCGAGAACGGGATGCGGCGCAGCTCGTCCAGGCCGGTGGCGACCAGCCGCTCGCTGCCCGGGAAGCCCACCGTCTCGCCGTCGCGGTCGTAGAAGCGGGAGCAGACGTCGCCCACGGCCTGGCGCAGGCTGTCGGCGTAGCGGGGCACGAAGGCGGGCGTGACCTGCCGCATCAGCGGCGGCGAGCCGACGCCGACGATCGCGCACTTGGCGTGCGCCCACAGGTCCATGACCCGCCGGACCGACGGCTCGTGCTGGAGCGAGGCGAACAGCTCAGGGCCCGGCAGCGCGGGCGCGTAGAGGTAGCTGGGCACGCCGCCGACCCGCTCGGCCAGCAGCCGGGTGGTCTCGTTGGTCTGGAACCAGGGCTGCGGGTCCTCCTGCCCGCCCACGGCCGGCGCGATCGTCACGCCGGGGAAGTGGCCCAGGCTCTCGCGCGCGCACTCGTACACCGTGCTGCCGGAGGAGACGAGCACGGTGTCGCCGGACGTCAGCCCGACGCCCGCCAGCGCCCTGGCCAGCCCGGGGGCCAGCCACGGGCCCAGCGCCGGGCCGCTGACCTTGGGCACCAGGTAGACGCGCTGGAGCCGCAGGGCCTCGGCCACCTCGGCGGCGAGCGGGCCCTCCTCCAGGGTCGCGGGGCGGTGGACGCGGATCTCGACGATGCCGTGGCGGCGCGCCTCGGTGAGCAGGCGGCTCACGGTCGCCCTGCTGACGCCCAGCCGCTTGGCGATGTCGGCCTGGGTCGCGTCCTCCAGGTAGTACTGGGAGGCGGCCGCGTACATCAGCTCCTGAGGGAACCTGGTCTGGGCCTCCGGTGCGACGTCGGCGGCATTCATGCGCGCGTTCTCCCTGGGTGCGAGATCATCTGCGAGATCAGGTGCGTGAACACGTGTGCAGAACGGATGCGCACCGACTATACCTCCGCACACTCCGAGAAAAGGCTAGCGAGCCCCGGACCCCGGCGTGACCGGCACCGGCGAACCCTGAGGACGGCCTCAGGAAGACGACGAAGGCCTCCTCAGGAGAGCGACCCCGCGACCAGCGCGTCCCCCAGCGGCGTGCGCGTGTAGAGGACGGAGCGTCCGGAGCGCGTCCCGGTCACCAGACCCGTGCCGCGCAGGGCCGCGAGATGCCCGCCCGTGGTCCCGACGCTCTGCTCCAGCAGGGCCGCGAGGTGCGTGGTCGTCGCGGGCACGGCCAGCTCGGCCAGGATGCGCGCGCGGGTGCGCCCGATCAGCGCCGCGAGCCCCGCGTCGGCCGGCGGAGGCTCCACCGCCACGCCCCGCGCCGGGTAGATCAGCGCGTACGGCCACGCCTCCTCCAGGTAGGCGCCCACGTTGCCGGTGAACACCGACGGCAGGAAGAGCAGCCCGCGCCCGCCCAGCCGGTGGCGCTCGTCGGCGCCGCTCCTCATCGCGATCTCGATGCGCCCCTCGCGCCAGCGCACCTGCGAGCTGAGGTCGCCGAGCGCGGCGGCCCAGCCGTACGTGGCCAGCCGCCCGGCCCGCTGGATCACGTCCCGTTCCAGCGCCGCGTGGAAGCGCGGCCAGGCGTGGGAGACGATCTCCCGCCACAGCGTCCCGAACGCGTCCGCCAGCACCCGCACCACGTCCGGGCCGAGCAGCAGCTCCCGCACCCACGCGGGCACCGGCGGCCGGCCGGCCAGCACTGCGGTGATCTCCGCGTGGGCCTGCGCGACCGGCGTGGTGCGCATCGCGGCGAGCTCGGTCTCGAACGGCACGCTCATCCCGGCGGGCGGCGGGGCGACGAAGTCCACGTTGTCGCCCCGGTTGCCGGTGATCGCGGCCGTGGCGCGCAGCGCGGGCCAGGCGCGTTCGAGCTCCAGGTACGGCCCGCGCCACCGCTCCACCCAGCGCCGGTGCGGCCCGGCCGCCACCCGGCCGGCCAGGACCCACTGGGCGTGCATGGTCTCGATCAGCGGCGAGATGGCGAACCGGCTGGCGGCCACGTCCTGGGGCGTGACCTCGATCGTGAACACCTTTCGGTTATATCCGAAAGCTTCGCCACCCGACGTCCGCGGCCGACACCATCGGGAGTCCTGATGTGCCGTGGAAGGGGACGCTGTGAGCGGGCGTGGGGCGACGTTCCAGGAGGTGTTCGCGGTCCGCGAGTTCCGGGTCCTGTTCGGGAGCTTCGCGCTGATGATCGCGGGCGACTCGGTCAAGATGCTGGCGCTGTCGGTGCTGGTGTACGCGCGGACCGGGTCGCCGGGGCTGTCGGCCGCCGCGTACATGGTGGGGTGGCTGCCCTACATCCTCGGCGGGCTGTTCCTGCTGGCGCTGGCCGACCGGCTGCCCGCCCGGGGGCTCATGGTGGCCGGCGAGCTGGTGCGGGTGGCGGTCTGCCTGGCGCTCGCGTACGGCGGGCTGCCGGTGTGGGCGATGCTCGCGCTGGTGCTGGTGACGGGGCTGTTCTCGCCGGTGTTCGGAGCGGCGCGCAACGCCATGCTGCCCGAGGTGCTGCCCGGCGACGCGTTCGTGCTGGCCCGCTCGCTCATGGGGGTGACCTCGGCGGGGGCGCAGATCGCGGGGCTCGCGCTCGGGGGAGCGTTCCTCGCCGCCACGGGCCCGGAGGGGGCGCTCGCGGTCACGGCGGCGCTGGCGGCGATGGCCGCGGTCGTGCTGCGGGCGGGTCTGCCGCGGCGGCCCCCGAGGAGCGTGACGGCCGCCGACCAGGGCGCGCGCGGTGGGACGGTGCGCTCCACCGTGCGCGTGAACGGGCTGCTGGTGCGGGACCGGCGGGTGCGCGGCCTGCTGCTGGCGAGCTGGGTGCCGCCGGCGTGCCTGGCCGGGGCCGAGGCGATGGTCGTGCCCTACCTCGGCGGGCAGGGGCGGGCCGGCGCGGTGCTGGCGGCGGCGGCCGTCGGCATGGCGGCCGGGGAGTTCATGGTCGGCCGGTTCGCGGGGCCCGGGCTGAGGGAGCGGCTGTCGCTGCCGCTGGCCGTGCTGCTCGGGCTGCCGTGGCTGGGCTTCCTGGCCGGGCCGGGCACGGGCTGGGCGGCGGCGCTCGCCGCGGTCGCCACCGCCGGGCTGGCCTACCAGCTCGGGTTGCAGCGCCGGTTCCTGGAGGCCGTGCCGGAGGAGGTGCGCGGGCAGGCGTACGGGCTGCTGTCGGCGGGGCTGATGACCGGCCAGGCGGTGGGCGCGGCCCTGGTGGGGGCGCTCGGCGAGACGGCCGGGCCCCAGGTGGCGATCGCCGCGGCGGGCGCGGCCGGGGTCACGGCGGCCCTGGCGCTCATCCCGGTCTTCCG
This sequence comes from Nonomuraea rhodomycinica, assembly GCF_013363995.1. Classification (GTDB taxonomy): domain Bacteria; phylum Actinomycetota; class Actinomycetes; order Streptosporangiales; family Streptosporangiaceae; genus Nonomuraea; species Nonomuraea rhodomycinica. Next base: position 16,916 of record NZ_JABWGO010000004.1, read on the forward strand.
GGCCGGGCACGAGCCCGCGGAGACCGCCGCGGGAGCGGGGGACGGGGAGGTCACGGAGGCAGCTCGCCCGAGCCGCGGGGGACGAGCCGGACCGGGAGCGTGACGTGGCGCGGCGGGGCGTCCTCGCCCGACAGGCGGCGGAACAGCAGCTCCGCCGCGATCCGGCCCATCCCCGCCGGGTCCTGCGCCACCACCGTCACCCCCGGCGTCAGCAGGTCGGCCAGCTCGAAGTCGTCGAACCCGGTCAGCGCCATCGGCCGCCCCTCCAGCGCCCGCAGCGCCGTCACCGTGAGCCGGCCGTTGCCCGTGAACAGCGCCGTCGGCGGCCGGTCCAGGGACAGCATGCGCTCCAGGTCGGCGCGGACCGAGCCGGGCGTGGGCGTCCGCATCGCGACCAGCCGCTCGTCGTACAGGTGGCCCATCGCGGAGCGGTAGCCGTGCAGCCGCCGCGCCGCCGTGAAGATCGACGGGTCGTCGCCGAGGAAGGCGATCCGGCGGTGCCCGTGCGCGAGCAGGTGCCGGGTCGCCAGCACGGCGCCGCCCGCGTTGTCGCAGAGCACGGTGTCCACGTCGAGCCCCGGCCCCGGCGGCCGGTCCGCGAACACCGCGGGCGTGCCCGCCTCCAGCTCCTGGCGCAGGTACGAGTGGTCGTGCCCGGCCGGGACCATGATGAGCCCGTCCACCCGGCGCGCGCAGAACGTGCGCACCAGCTCCCGCTCCCGCGCCGGGTCCTCGCTCGACGAGGCGCTCAGCAGCAGGCAGCCCTCCCCGATGACGACGTCCTCGACGGCCCGGCCGAGCACCGAGTAGAAGGGGTCCGCGAGGTCCTCGATGACCAGGCCGACGGTGGACGTGCGGCCCGCGCGCAGCACCCGGGCGCTCTCGTTGCGGCTGTAGCCGAGCCGGTCGATGGCCTCGCGCACCCGCTCGGCCGTGGCCGGGTGGACGCCGGGCTCGCCGTTCACCACCCGGGACACGGTCTTGAGCGCCACCCCGGCGGCCGAGGCTACGTCCTTCATCGTCGGTCTCACGCCAGGATCATGTCCCATGCCGGTGAGGCGGACAACGTTGTCACCCGGGATGCCGGGTTGACCTTGGAGCGCGGGCCCCTGCTACCTTAGGTAAGGCTTACCTATTGATCTGCGGGAGTGTGGGCGACGTGGTGGCGACCGAGGTGCGCGACGTGACCGGGGTGCTGGAGCGCGTCGCGGCCGAGCGGGGCGGCGTGATCGGGGTGCCGCCGGGGCTCGTCGTCACGCCCGACGCGACGTGGACGCCCGCGAGCGAGCTGCTGCGCCCGCCGTACACGCTGCTGGGCGAGCTCGTCGAGCAGACCGCCGCCCGCTGGAACGCCCCCCGCCACGTCGGCGCGGCGCTGTTCTGGAAGACCTACGGCTACTGGCACACGCTGCCGATGGCGCTGGCCTGGGCGCTCGGCGGGCCGATCCCGGTCATGCCCCTCGCCGAGACGTACTTCAAGGTCTCCGAGGCCGGAGTGACCATCGGCGCGTCGCGGGTGCGCTGGGGCTCCGGGCCGGAGGCGATCCGCGAGGCCCTGGAGGAGTCGCAGGCGCCGCTGGTGCGGGTCCTCAGCGGGATGGCGAAGGTGGGGGAGCGCACGCTGTGGGGCTCGACCGCCGAGGCGTTCGCCCACCCGCTGACCCTCATGGTGCCCGGCGACTACATGGCGCTGCTGCGCGCGGTCGGACGGCCGGTCGACGGGCTGGTCGAGCCCGCCGGCGACGCGTACTTCCGCAGGACCTGCTGCCTGTGGGTGACCCTGCCGGACGTGGAGCCCTGCGGAAGCTGCTGCGTGCTGAAGCCGCGCCCCTGACCGGGGCGGGCGCTCAGGCTCTCGGGCTGCTCAGGCGACGGCCTCGTCCGTGACGGCGGCGGCCCGGCCGGCCCTGGCGACGGCCTCGTCCGCCGGCGGCGCCATGTCGTCGAGCGGGCGCAGCTCGTCGGCGTAGCTGACCGAGACGCGGCGCATCACGCCGGTCCCGTCGATCGAGTACTGCCCGAGCCGCCACAGCGGCGGCGAGTAGGCGTGGATCGAGACGCTGCCGTGCGTGGCGCCGGTCAGCCGGTGGATGTGGTCCGGGCCGAACGAGAACGAGCGGCCCTCCGGCACCACCGTCTCCAGGTGCTCGCCGCCGATGCGCGGGTTGCACTCCAGCAGCGCGCCCCGCACCACGTGCACCGCGCCGGACGACACGTCGTGGTCGTGCCAGCCCGTGTCGTCCTCCGGGCGCCAGCACAGCAGCCACACGTCCACGTACGCGTCCCGGTAGAGCGAGGCGTAGTGCCGCCCGCCGTCCTCGGGGAAGTCCACCTCGTGCTCCCACTCCTCGGGGCGGGCGGCCAGCGTGTCGACCAGTTGGCGCAGCTCGCGCCGGTCGAGCGTGCGCTCGGGCAGGTCGGCGCAGACACCCCCGTCCTGGGTCTGGCGCGCGTTGCCGTGGTCGATGTCCGGGGTGCCGGGTGCGGTGGCGACCGGGCGGATGGTCGGTTCGATGCCCTCGTTCACGTACGAGTCTCCTTTCTGGCGAGCAGACGACGGGGGTTGGTGACCCGGATGGCGTGCGCGGCGGCCTCGCCGAGGCCCGGGTCGGGTGCGGTGGCGTAGGGGGCGTCGGAGCCGTTGACGACGACGTCAACGCCGAGCTCGCGGACGATCGCGTCGATCGCGCGCGGGCCGTACGAGGAGGTCTCCACGAAGAAGCCGGGATCGACCCGGCCGCGCCCGCCGCCGCCCCTGGCGATCAGCCGTTCGGAGTGCAGCGGCGCGAGGCCGGCCAGCAGCGCGAAGCACACGCGCAGGCCGGGGTGGCGGGGGCGCACGACCGCGTGGAAGTAGTGCCAGGCCGCGTGCATCTGCTGCACGTACGGCACGACCGCCGGCCACCACGACGGCGCCTCGGCCGGCTGCGGCGCCTCGCCGGCGCGGGGCGGCGCGGCCGGGCCCGGATGGACGAACAGGGGCAGGTCGCGGTCGGTCAGCACCTTCAGGAGACGGTCGTCGGGCAGCGCCGTGGCGGGGATCTGCAGCCCGGCGAACCCCCGGTCGAGGTCGCGCGCCAGCCGTTCGGGATCGGGGTCGCTGTGGCAGGTGGCGGCCCACGCGCCGTACGGCTCGCCGAGGCCCAGCGCCCCCTCGTGGTAGGCGTCGATCAGCGGCCAGGACTCCTCGGGCGGCAGGAACTCGATGCCGAGCGGGCTCGACAGCGACACCAGCGCGAGGTCGAGCCCCGTGGTGTCGCGGGGGCCGTGGTCGGCCGGGTTCACCTCGTACGGGGGTTCGCCGTCGAGGTGGAGGGTCCAGCCGTCCAGGCGGGGAGGGGTCGTGCGGGCGCGCAGCGCCTCGATGAACCCGCGCGTCCACAGGTGCTGGTGCACGTCCACGGCCATGGCCGACCGCCTCCTCCCCGCATTTCCTACTGATAATATAGGTAACTGATCGCGTCTTCTGTCACGAAGGTGGTGAATCGCTTCAGTGATACGGTTCAGTGAACCGCTTCACCTCGCGGCTGTCAACGGGCGTTCGCCGGCGGTACGGGTTTCTGTCGGCGGCACGCAATAGGCTGATCCAATGCCCCGGAAGAGAGCGACGATCCGGGAAGTGGCCAAGGCGACCGGTCTGTCGCCGGCGGCCGTTTCCTACGCGCTGCGCGGCCTGCAGGTCTCGGAGGAGACCATGGAGCGGGTGCGCGCGGCGGCGGCAGAGCTCGGCTACGAGGCCGACCCCATCGCCCGGGCCCTGGCCAGCGGGCGCACCGGCATGATCGGGCTGCTGTGCGGCTCCCTCGAAGACCTCTGGCAGCAGTCGCTCGCCGTCGGCATCAGCCGGGGTCTGCGGGAGAAGGACCGCTACGCCCTGATCCTCGACGCCGTCGGCGACCCGGCCCGCGAGCGCGCGCTCGCCCAGCAACTGCGCGACCAGCGGGTCGACGGCATGATCGTGCAGCCGCTCGACCCGGCGGCGCCGTTCTGGCCCGAACTGTGCGAGTCGGTGCCCGTCGTGGCGATCGGCGACTCGCTGGCCGGCACGGCCGCCGAGGTCGTCTTCGACAACCGCAGCGGCGTCACCCTGGCCCTGGAGCACCTGCGCGAGCTGGGCCACCGGCGGATCGCGGTGCTGACCCCGACCCGGGCCAGCACGCCCGACCGGCCCGCCGACGTCCACGTGACGGCCGAGGCCGAGCGGCTCGGGCTCGACATGGAGGTGTTCACCGCCGCTCACGGCCTGGCCGCCGCCACCGAGGCCGCGCACCGCGCGCTGCGTCCGGGCGGCCCCACGGCGGTGTTCTGCTTCTCCGACTCGATCGCGTACGGCGTCTACGCGGCGGCGCGCGAGCTCGGCCTGTCGATCCCCGGCGACGTCTCGGTCATGGGCTACGACGACCACCCGATGTCCGGGCTGCTCACGCCGGGGCTGACCACCGTCGACTGGAACATCGACGGCATCGTGAAGGCGGCGGTCCGGCTGGTGTCGGCCGCCGCCGACGGGGGCGCCCGGCGCCGCCGGGTCGTCCAGAAGCCGACGCTCGAGGAGCGCGGCTCGGTGCGCGACCTGACCTGACCGGCGGAGCCGGGCGGGGGGTCAGGCGCCGTCGCCCACGAGGGCCAGGAGCTGTCTCGTGTGGCCCGGCAGTTCGACCTCCGCCAGGCCCGTGATGAGGTCCCTGAGCGGCACGGGCTGATCGACCAGGACCTTGTCCTTGGACAGGAGCAGGGTGGGCAGCGGCGTGTCGAGTTCGGCCTCGCCGAGCGCCGGCCCGCCGAGCGCGCACAGGGCGTCTGCTTGGCGGCGGACGCGGTCCCGGAGGGCCGCGCCGCCGCCGGTCAGCGCGACGACGCGGCCGATGGTCCACGTGTCGAGCGCCATGCGGTTGTCGTACGTCGCGTTGACCCCCGACGCGACCGAGGCGGCGGCGGCGATGGTGCCGGCGGTGACGAGGGCGACGTGCGCCAAAATCTGGTCGGCGTCCCACTCGCCCGGCGGCGGGCCGGGGCTCGGGTCGCCGGAGCCGGCCACCGTGGCGGCGGCGTCGAGCAGGGCGCGGTAGGCGTCCCGGAGCGGGGCGGTGTCCATGGGTGGGAGTTCCCTTCTCAGGAGTGCGCCGGGGACATCTCCCACGGCGCCTGCGGGAGGATGTCGCCCGTCTCCAGCAGCGACTTGAGGTTGGCCAGCACGGCCGGCCATCCGTGCGAGATCCCGTGGAACATGTCCATGTCGGCGAGGCTCTCGTGCGTCACGGTGAGGCGGACGATGTCGTGGTGCGGTTCGACGAGGAAGGTGACCACCGACGGCTCCTTCGGCGACCCGAGGTCCGCGGGGTCCTCGAAGGTGATGGCCAGGCGCGTCGGGGGCTCCGCCGCGATCACCCGGCCGACGACGTCGACGGCGTCCGATCCGTCGACGCGGCGGTGCTCCCAGGAGGAGCCCGGCTGCCAGTCCGAGACGTTGGCGTGCCCCCAGAAGCGCGCCGTCAGGTCCGCGTCGGTCAGGGCGTGCCACACCTGCTCCGGGTTCGCGCGGATGTAGGTGACGTAGACGTAGGTCGGCACGGATGCGGGTGCGTCGGTCATGGCGTACTCCTCTGCCTGGTTCTTGATCGCGCTGATGGCCCGTAGGCGGGGCCGGTCGAATCCGGAGATCCAGCGCTCCTCGATCTCGTGGAGCGGCATCGGGTTGAGGTAGTGGAGCCGTTCCCGCCCGCGCCGCACGACGGTCACGAGGCCGGCCCGCTCCAGGAGGTCGAGATGCTGTGTCGCCGACTGGCGCGCCATGTCCAGCCGCTCGCACAGCTCGCGCAGCGTCTGGCCGTTGTGCTCGCGCAGCCGGTCGAGCAGGAGCCGTCTGGTGGGATCGGCCAGCGCCTTGAAGACCGGGTCCATGTCACTCGCTTCGCGGCTCACACCTCGATTATGCAGGTATATGCCTGCATAATGTCAACCACGAGAGCAGCCGCGCGCGCAGAGGAGGTGGGCACGTCAGGGCCGTCGGTGCGCCTCAGCGTTCGCTAGGGCTGCGGATCCGGCTGCTCTGGGCGGCCGGTGAGGGCGAGGCGGCGCTGTTCTTCCTCCACGATCTGCCGGGCCAGCGACTGCTCCGAGATGTCGACGGCGTCGGCGGTGGACTCTGCCAGGTCGCTGCGCCGGGCGTAGGCGTCGAACAGCTCCGCCTTCGTGCCCAGGATGTCGAGCATGCGCTGGTCGACGGCGTCCACGGACAGCAGGCGGTGGACCTGCACGGTGCGTACCTGGCCCATCCGGTGCGCGCGGGCCACCGCCTGGGCCTCCATGCTCGGCTTCACCTGTGGCTCGCACATGATCACCACCGAGGCGGCCTGCAGGTTGAGTCCCACCCCGCCCGCCTGGACCTGGCTGAGCAGCACCGCATGCCCCTTGGCCCTGGTGAACGCGTCCACCTCCTCCTGGCGGCGGGCCGCGGTCAGGGAGCCGGAGATCGGGCCGTGGGCCCGGCCGTTCAGCGCCGTCCGCACGACGTCGAGGACGTCGCGGAAGTACGAGAAGACGATCACCTTGAGCCCGTTGGCCCGGGCGTCCGCCACCAGCTCCAGCAGCCGCTTGAGCTTGGCCGAGGTGTCGTGGGCGGCGTAGGCGGCCCGCCGCATGGCCATGAAGTTGCCCTCCGCGACGGCCTGGCGGTAGGCGGCGAGGTCGTCGCCGCTGAACTCCACCCACTCGTCCACCTCGACCCGCCCGGGCAGCTCCGTCAGCACGTCCTGCTGGTTGCGACGCAGGTAGGCGGGGGCCACGGCCTTGCGGAAAGCGTGCGCCCCGGCCACCACGTCGCCGCCGCGGAGCCGGGCGGCCAGGTCCGGCTGCAGGTACGAGACCAGCGTGCGGAACTCCTCGACCCGGTTCTCCATCGGCGTGCCGGTCAGGAACAGCACCCGTTCGGTGTGCCGGCACCATCCGGCGACCGCCTTGGCCCGCTTGGTCTGCGGATTCTTCACGTAGTGCGCCTCGTCCACCACCAGCAGGCCGACCTCTGTCACCGGGAGGCGGTGCAGGCTGTCCAGGGTCGTCACGGCGACCCCTCCCCGCCGTGCCCACTCCTGCCGGGCCGCGTCGCGGCCGGCGCCGTGGAGTGGGTGGACGGCCAGGGTGCTGCGTGATTCGATCTCCCGTACCCAGTTGACGAGCACGCTCGTCGGGCACACCACGAGGAAGTGGGTGGCCCCGCGCGCCTTCAGGTGGGCCAGGACGGCGATGGCCTCGACGGACTTCCCCAGGCCCATCTCGTCCCCGAGGATCACCCGGCGCTGAGCCAGGGCGAAACGGGCGCCGAAGGACTGGTAGCCGCGCAATGACACCCGGCGGTGGGTGTCGTCGAGCTCCTGAGCATCGACCTTGGCGAGCAGGTCGTCGGGCAGGGCTCCTCGATCGGCCACGACGGGTTCGCCGGCCACCTCCGCGAGCAGGCCGTAGTACTCCGCCGATCGGAGCTCGAAGTCCGACCACGCCTCAATGCCCGGCACCGCGGGCCGCAGCAGGTCGGCGGTCGTCTGGGCGAGCAGCAGCCTGGTCTCGCGCGCGTCCTCCAGCAGCTCAGCGAGCGATGCCAGCGCGGCGTGGGCCTGTCCGCGCCGCTCCCCTCCCATGAACAGCATCCGCAGCCTGCTGCGCGCGGGTCTCGCCTCCCGCAGCAGCCGGTCGAGGCGCGTGCCCAGCGTCCTCGCCACCTCCAGGGCGCGGGGCAGCTCCGGGCCGACGTCCACCAGCCGATGCAGGGCGATCACGAGCTCGGTGCTGTGCCGGTCCTGGTGCTCGATGTCCAGCCGGACGCCGACCGCCTGCTCGACGGCCGTGGCGATCTGGCGGGCCGCCGCGTGCACCTGTCCCGCGGTCTGCGCCCCGATCCCGGGCAGGAGCTGCAGCCGGTACGGCGTGGCGTCCAGGACCTGCCCCACCGTCGCGTAACCGGAGCGCTCCAGCGTGCCGATCCGTAACCGGCCATCGGTGACGTCCTTGATCCGGCTGACCGGGATCGACGCCAGCTCGGCCCGCGCCAGCTCGGCCCGCACGTCCGCCAGCGCCCGCCGGACCGCCCCCATGACCTGGGCGTGCTCCTCGACCAGGCTTCGAGCGTCGCCGAGGAGGAGGGCGGCGTCCGCGCACAGCGTCTTGACCTGCTTGGCGGTGAACCGCCTGTCCTCGATGTCGGCCACGCGCCGTCCTTCTTCGCTGAACGCCGGAGATGGAGGGTATCCGACGTGGCCGGGGCACGATCAAGTGCGGACGGGCCGGCGAGCGGAGCGCGAAAAGCAGAAGCCCCAGCTCGGAATCTTCCGAACTGGGGCTTCTCGTGTGGTGCGCCGCCAGGGACTCGAACCCCGGACCCGCTGATTAAGAGTCAGCTGCTCTGACCAACTGAGCTAGCGGCGCTTGCGACAGGTGTAACTGTAGCAGCCGCGGCGCACCACCCGCACACTCAGCCGAGGCGCGAGGCCAGCCGGGTGTAGGCGTCCAGCACCACGTCCCAGAACCTCTTCACGTCCATGGACGTCGCGACCAGGGCGTTCGCCTCTCGATCCGCCGCCTTGAAGTCCGTCACGGTCATCCCGGAGGTGTACCGGCCGGCGGTCTCCACCCGGACCACGGCCGGGACACAGGTGAACAGCGACGGGTCCAGGACGTAGGCGACCGCGCAGGCGTCGTGGATGGCGGGGCCGCCCTCGGCCGTGACCACGCCGTACGACGTGGCGGCCGGCACGACCAGGTCGGACAGCCGGCCCAGGGGGCGCATGCGCTCCAGGACGTCGGTGGTGACGAGGGCGGTCAGGGTGACGTCCAGGCCGAGCATCTTCACGGTCCAGCCCGCCTCGAACACGATCGCCGCGGCCTCGGGGTCGGCGAGCATGTTGAACTCGGCCGCCGGGTTGGTGTTGCCCCGCGTGTAGGAGCCGCCCATGATCACGAAGTCGCGGGCCCACTCCACGACGCGCGGCTCCTTGCGCACCGCGAGGGCGATGTTGGTCAGCGGGCCGATGGCCACGAGCGTGATCTCGCCGGGGGCCGCGCGCAGGGTCTCGATGATGAAGTCCACCGCGTGACCGTCCTCGGCCGGGCGGGTGGCGGGGGGAAGGACGGCGTCGCCGAGGCCGGAGCTGCCGTGGACGGTGGCGGCGCGGACGTCGTGCCGCAGCAGCGCCCCCGGGCTGCCCGCGACGACCGGCACCGCGCCGAGGTCCAGGAACTCCCGCAGGGCCAGCGCGTTGGCGGTGGTGAGGGAGAGGTCCACGTTCCCGCCGACCGTGGTGATGCCGGCGATCTCCAGGGACGGGGAGCCGGCGGCCAGGGCGAGGGCCAGGGCGTCGTCGATGCCGGGATCACAGTCGATGAGGAGTTTTGTCACGGATGCACCTTATGAGGCAGGCCGGTGACGCCAGACCCCGGGCATGAGTCGGGGCCGGGCAGTTCCCCCAAACCTGCCCGGCCCCGATCGAAGGCGGTCCAGGCCGACGCTTCCCCCAAAACGCCGGCGGTCCCGCACTGCGGACCACGGTCCCCCTCCGCGTCCGCTCGGTAAAGGCTCTTCCGGTCAGTCGGCGTACCTTCTGACCTGCCTCGACACTACCGAGAGGAATGCAACGGACGCGTCATAACGGGGTCGAATATCGGCCTAATCCGGCTAGGAAAGCTCCAAACGGACCTCCGTTCCCTCCTGCAGGGAACGGCTGACCGTGCAGTACTTCTCGTGCACCCGCTCCGCCACGGCTCGGTAAACCTCGCCGGCCTCCTCCGACGGCAGCTCGACGTCGTAGGTGATCGTCACGGGCCCGAGGAGGTTCGGCTCGATCTTCTCCGACTCCACCGTCATCGCCAGCCGCACCAGCCGGTGCCCACGCTTGGCCGTGAGCGGCTCCACGGTGACGATGTTGCAGCCGCCGACCGCGGCCAGCAACAGCTCGACCGGCGTGAAGACCCCGTCCTCGTCGCCGCCGCCCATCCGGACCTCGGCGCCGCGGGCGTTGGTCGCCCTGAAGCCGCCGTCATCGGTCCGCTCAACACGCACGTTAGCCATGATTTAGACCCTACTCAGACACCTCTCATGTTCGGCACGCATCGTTGATCCCATGGTTGGTAAGGCGAAGACGGATCAGTGGCCGATCCTGTTCTGGTGCGGGGTCGCCGTGGCGGAGTTCGGGGCGATCCAGCCGGGTCTGGGGTTCCCGTGGCGTCCGACGGCCTACGCGATGGCCGGCCTGCTGGTCGCCCTGGGACTGCTCGCGGTCAAGGCCGCGGACCTGGTCCGCTCCGAGACGGTCCGGCAGCGGCTGCGGCTCGCGACGTACCTGGCCGGCGTGCTGGTGCCGGTCCACCAGCTCAGCTCCACCGCGTACGTGACGCCGCTGAGCCGCACCGGCTCCCTCATCCTGTACGGCATGGCGGCCGTGATGGCCGTCTGGCACCACGCCACGCCGCCGCCGGCCAAGGGCGTGCTCGTGGTCGCCTCCGGCCTCGGCACCGCCCGGCTGCGGGCCCTGCTGGCCGAGCGCGCCGACGACACCGTGGTCATCTACCGCGCCGAGCGGATGACCGCCGAGCTGCGCGCCCTCCAGGACGAGTACGGCCTGACCCTGGTCGTCGGCGACGAGCACGACCCCCGTGCCAAGGAACGGGTCAGCGCCTCGGGGCTGCGGCGGCAGGTGCCCGACATCGGCGCCCGCAGGGTGGTCGTGGCCGGCCCGCGCCCCTTCCAGCGGTACGTGCGCGGCGCGCTGTCCCGCCTGGCCGTTCCCGGGGCCCGTATCCGCACGGCCCAGACGATCTGACCCGCCGGCGGATCACTTAGGGCGGCATTACGCCCCCTGTGGGACGGTGGCAGCCGATAGGCGAGCAAGGAGGCAAGGTGACGACTTTTCCCGGTGGCACCCGTGTCGAGATGATCGCCGGCGTTCCGGTCAGCGTGGACATCAGGACCCCGCTGCCCGTACGGGAGCTCACCCCCCTCCTCGACAACGCGTTCGCCTGGCTGCGCTGGGTGGAGGCCACGTTCCACCCCTCCCGCGAGGACAGCCAGATCGGGCGCCTGAACCGCGGCCGGACCATCGAGCAGGTGCCCGAGCTGATCGAGGTGCTGCACCGCTGCGACGAGCTGAGCCAGGCCACCGGCGGCTGGTTCGAGGCCCGCCGCGACGGCGTCGTGGACCCGTCGGGCTACATCAAGGGCTGGGCGCTGGAACGGCTCTCGCGCGCCCTGGCCAACACCGGCGCGGGCGACCACCGCCTCGACGCGGGCGGCGACATCAGGCTGCGCGGCTCGGCCGCCCCCGGCCGCCCCTGGGAGGTCGGCATCCGCGACCCGCGCACCGGCCTGGTGCGCGCGGTGGTGGCGGCGCACGACCTCGGCATCGCCACCTCGGGAGGCTCGCCCGTCGTCGATCCGCGCACGGGACGGCGGCGCACGGGCGTCGACTCCGTCACCGTGATCGGCCCCGACCTGGGCGTCGCCGACGCCTACGCCACCGCCATGTACGCGATGGGCCCGGTCCGCGCCCGGCGCTTCGCCGCCGAGACCGCGGTGCGGGGCCCGTACCAGAGCATGATCATCGAGGGGGACGGGCAGGAGTACACGACGCCCGGCTTCACCGCGCACATCGCGCAGCCCAGCCTGGCCGGATAGCCGGCGGGCCGCCCGCGCCCTCGCGGGGAGCGGGCGGCCCGGCTAGGCGTCCGGGTGCTTGGCCAGGTATTCGATGTAGATGGGCCGCAGCGCGTCGCCCAGCTCACCCTCACCCGCCGCCAGGGCGTCACTGAGCAGGGCCGAGACGCGGCTCAGGTCGGCGGCCGTCTCCTCCTCGTGGCCCGTGCTCGCCTCCGCGGCCGGGATGACCTTCAGCAGGTTCCACAGGAACCCCAGATCACCGTGGCGCACGGCGTATCGGACGGCGCGATCGTGCAGCTCGCTGGCGGGCAACGACTCCAGGCCCTCGGTGTTCATCTCATCTCCTCCCTGGGGCCTCCTTCCCTCCGCGAGCAGCCGATAACGGCCTCACCGGCCACCGCGGGAGGACGCGCCGTGATCGCCGGGCGCGTAGGGTCGAAGCACGTCGGCCTACCGGAGCGCCTGCCGGAATGGGAGGATCTTCCAGCGTGAAGTTCATCATCAGGACCCTGGCGGCCGCGGTCGCCCTGTGGGTCGCCATCCAGTTCCTGGACGGCATCCAGATCACCACCCCCAAGTACTCACCGCAGTACTGGGGAACGCTGCTCATCGTGGCGCTGATCTTCGGCCTCATCAACGCCATCGTGAAGCCGATCGTCAAGACCCTCGGCTGCGCGATCATCGTCCTCACGCTCGGCGTGTTCCTGCTCGTCATCAACGCGGCCATGCTGCTGCTGACGAGCTGGATCGCCGGGCAGCTCGACATCCCCTTCCACGTGGCGGACTTCTACCCCTCCGCCTTCTGGGGCGCGATCATCATCAGCGTCGTGAGCTGGATCCTCGGGCTCGTCCTCCCGGACGGCGACTGACCTCGTGGAGCGCGCTCCCGTGATCCTCGACGGCGCCGGGCTGAGCTGCGGCGACGTCCACGCGGTCGGCCACCGCCGCGCGGAGGTCGCCGCCGGCCCGGCCGGCCGGGCGCGCGCCGCGTGGGCCGCCGCCCGGGAGCTGACCGGGCCGGTGTACGGCAGGGCCACGGGCGTCGGCGCGAACAAGGACGTGGCGGTCGAGCACGGCGGCCACGACCTGCTGCGCAGCCACGCCTGCGGAGCCGGCCCGCTCGTCGCGCCCGAGCGCGCCAGGGCCATGCTGGCCGTCCGGCTCAACCAGCTCCTGGCGGGCGGGTCGGGGGTGGACCCGGCGGTGCTGCCGGTGCTGGCGCACGCGGTCAACGCCGGGTTCACGCCGCCGGTCCGTACGTACGGGGCCATCGGCACCGGCGACCTGACGGCCCTGGCGACGACGGCGCTGTGCCTGCTCGGCGAGCTGCCCTGGCGCGGCCCCGAGCAGGGGACCGAACAGGGCGAGGCGGCGGCATCGGAGGAGGCGGGGGCGGCGCCGGTGTTCGCGCTCGCGCCCGAGGACGCGTTGCCGTTCATCAGCTCGGGCGCCGCCACCCTGGCCGACGCCGCCCTCGCCTGCCATCGCCTGCGCGAGCTGCTCGACGCGGCCGTCGGCGTGGCCGCCCTGTCGTTCGCGGCGGCCGGCGCCTCGGCCGAGCCGCTGGCGGCGGCCGTCCAGGAGGCCCGCCCGCACCCGGGGCAGGCCGCCGTCGCCGAGCGCCTGCGCGCGCTGCACGCCCCCGGGCCGTCCGCGCGCGTCCAGGACCCGTACGGCTACCGCGCGTTCGCCCAGGTCCACGGGGCCGCGCTGGACGCGCTCGGCCGGGCCGAGCGCGCCGTCGAGACCGACCTGAACGCCGCCACGGAGAACCCCCTCGTCTCCGGCTCCCTCGCCTGGCACAACGGCAACTTCCACTCGGCGCCCGTCGCCCTGGCGCTCGACGCGCTGCGCGCCGCCCTGGTCCAGACGGCGCAGCTCGGCACGGCGCGGCTGGCCACGCTGATGGACCCCGCGTACACCGGCGGGCTGCCGTTCCTGGCCGACCGTCCCGGGGCGTCGGGGGCGATGATCCTGGAGTACGTCGCCCAGGACGCCCTGGCCGAGCTGCGCCACCTGGCGAACCCGGTGACGACCGGCACGGCGGTGATCTCCCTGGGCACCGAGGACCACGCGGGGTTCGCCACCCAGGCGGCCCGGCAGGCGCTGCGGTGCGTGGAGCCGTACGAGCTCGTGCTGGCCTGCGAGCGCGTCGCCGCGACCCGCGCCCTGCACGGCCCCGCCCCGGACCGCCCGCTGACCGGCGACCTCGACGCGGCCCTGTCCGCCCTCCGCGCCCCCTGACCGGCTCCCGGAGGGCTCGCGCTCACTGCGCCAGGAAGTCGCGCAGGGCCTCGACCAGCGCCTCCGGGCGGTCCTCCGGGATGAGCGTGTAGCTGTCGGCGATCTCGACCAGCCGCGCGTCCGGGAACAGCGCGGCCAGCTCCCGGCCGTGCTCGCGCGGCATCAGCCGGTCCTCGGGCGCCCAGACCACCAGCACCGGCCGGTCGAAACCGCGCATCCGCTCCGCCCAGTCGAGCAGCACCTCCTTGGCCGGCGTGGACCTGATGTAGGCGGCCAGGTCACGGCGGATCGCCGGGTCGGTCGCGGCCGGCCGGAACCAGCCGTCCATGACCTCGTCCGGGACCGGCCGCTTGCTCATCCACCCCCACCCGCCGGGGGCGCGGCGCATCGCCCCCAGGCGCAGCGCGTTCATGGTCAGCCAGAGCCCGCCGGGGATCCGCGCGGCGGCGGCGATGGTCCGGCCCGGCAGCCCCGGCGGGTAGTTGTCGAACGCCTCGCACGCCGTCAGCACCAGGCGGCCCACCCGCTCGGCCCGGCCCTCGGAGACGAGCACCTGCGCGCCGCCCCAGTCGTTGAGCACGAGGGTCACGTCGCGCAGCCCGAGCCGTTCCAGGAACTCGCCCACCAGCAGCGCGATGCCGCGCAGCGACAGGTCGGAGCCGGGCCGCATCGGCCGCCGGTGGCTGCCCAGCGGCAGGGTGGGCAGCACGCAGCGGTACTCGCCCGCCAGCCCGGGCACGACCTTGCGCCACACCGTGGAGTCGATGGTCAGCCCGTGCAGGAGGACGACGACGGGCAGATCGCCGCCGGTGTCCGTGTACTCGATCACTCCCGCGCCCAGCTCGATCTCCGGCACGTCCGCCTCCGCTCGTCAGGACCCCAGCGATGATCGTTCTTGATAGATCGCTCTAGCGATAGAGTAGCGACCATGAACGCGGGGCCCGCGACGGGGAGACCGTCCACCAAGGAGCGCATCGTGACCGCCGGCGCCGAGCTGTTCCGGCGGCAGGGCTACACCGGCACCGGCCTGAAGCAGATCGTGGCCGAGGCCGAGGCGCCGTTCGGCTCCGTCTACCACTTCTTCCCCGGCGGGAAGGAGCAGCTCGGGGCTGAGGTGGTGCGCACCTCCGGAGCCGCGTACGGCGCGCTGTTCACCGCCGCGATGGAAGCCGCGCCGGACCCGGTCACGGGCGTCCGCGACTTCTTCGCGGGCGCGGCGCGCACGCTGGTGGAGACCGGCTACGCCGACGCCTGCCCGATCGCCACCCTCGCGCTGGAGGTGGCGAGCACGAACGAGCCGCTGCGCGAGGCCACCGCCGAGGTCTTCACCGGGTGGATCGCGCTCGGCACGGCCGCGTTCGCGCAGGCGGGGATCGGGGAGCGCGCGGCGCGCGAGCTGACGATCGCGCTGCTGTCGGCGCTGGAGGGCGCGTTCGTGCTGGCCAGGGCGCTGCGCAGCACCGAGCCCCTGGAGGTCGCCGGGGAGTCGGTCGCCGCGCGGGCCTCGGCCCTGCTCACCGCGCCGGACGCCGGGCGGGGCTGACGCCTCGCTGGTCAGGCGCCGGCCGCGAGCGTGTCCCGGACGGTCATCAGGGCGAAGCCCAGCAGGTTGGTGCCCCGCCACGTCGACGGGGACGCGGCGCGCTCGTCGCCGGCCGTCAGGCCGATGCCCCACACCCGGTCGTTGGGCGCCGCCTCCACCAGGACGCGGCCGGCCGTGCCCGCCAGGAAGCGCCGCAGGTCGTCGTGCTGCCCGAACTTGGCGAGGTTGCCCTGGACCACGATGTCGAAGCGGTGGGCGTTCCACCGCTCCTCGTCGAAGCCCCGCACGGTCCGGCCCAGCTTCTTGGCCTCGCCCGGGTGCTCCGCGGCGAGGATCGCCTCCGCCGCCTCGTCGTCGCCGAACAGCCACGCCTTGTGGGCCATCATGTAGTGCTCGGCCGAGGCGAACGCGCGCCCGCCGGAGGTGAAGGTGACCGGCCACCACTGCGACAGGCAGCCGGGGCCCGCGCCGCCGTCGCGGGCCGGGCGGTGGCCCCAGAAGTAGAGGTAGCGCAGGGCGCGGCCGGCCTGCTCGGCGGCGACGGCCTCGTCGAGGGTGCGGGGGAGGGGACCGGACATGGTCCACACCGTGGCACATCGGTCCGTACGCGGTCGAGCCGATATCCCGGCTGGACGAAATGCGCTGGTCGGCGGCGGACGGGGTCTGGTCGCGTGGAGGCATGGGGGCGACGACGCGGCGGAGCTGGGAGGAACTGCCCGCCGGGCTGCGGCGCGAGGTGGCGCGGCGGCTCGGGGGAGAGCTTCGGGGCTTCGGCGACCGGCCGGGCCAGGCGTCCTGAACGAATCCGGAACGCCCGCGCGGAGGACGGGCGTTCCGGAAGGAGGCGTCAGGTGCCGTCGATGAGGCGGACGGCGATGGCCGGGCTGAACTGGCCGGCCGGGACGCCGGGCGCGATGCCGCAGTTGCCGTCCGAGTCGCCGGGCACCTTCACCCACAGCAGCATCTCGGCCGCCCCGCCGGCCTGGGCCGGGACGCCGAGCTTGCGGCCCGCCGGGTTGCACCACTCGCCGTTGGAGCCGTTGCCGTTGCGGCTGGTGTCGATGACGAACGTGGCGGTGCCGCCGAGCGCCGAGTTGACGGCCTTGGCGTAGGTCGCCGACTCGCTGGTGGTGTAGTAGTTCGAGACGTTCACCGAGAAGCCGCGGACGTTGCGCACGCCCGCGTTGGCCAGGCGCGTGGCCATGGTGCCCGCGGCGACCCAGCCGGAGTTGCCGCCGTCGAGGTAGGCCCACGTGCCGGTGGCCTTGTCGCGGAACTGCTGGGTGGCGTACGTGAGCATGCGGTTGCGCTCCTGGACGGCCGCGTCGCTCATGCAGGTGAGGTCGCCGAGGCTGTCGGGCTCGATGACGACGACCGCGGGACGGCTGCCGATGCCGGAGGCGAACGCGGAGATCCACGTCTTGTACGCGGCCTCGCTCCCGGCGCCGCCGCCGGAGTGGCCGCCGCAGGCGTCGCGCCCGGGGATGTTGTAGGCCACGAGGACGGGCAGCTTGCCGGCCTTGTCGGCGGCGGCCACGTAGGAGGACACGGCCGAGCCGATGTCGCCGCTCCAGTTGCCGAACCAGCGGGCGATCGGCTTGGAGGCGATGGCGGAGCGGATGCGGGCGGCGCGGGAGTCGCCGGAGTTGTCGCGCACCCAGACGGCCGGGTTGGAGTCGGGGTCCACGTAGAAGCCGTCGGTCTGGGCGAGCGGCCCGGAGCCGGGCTTCGGCGTGGTGGTCGCCGTCGTCGTGGGCGTCGGCTTGGGGCTGCTCGTCGGCGTGGTGGTCGCCGTCGGCGTGGGGGTCGGGGTGGCGGAGGACGTCTCGGTGAGGGAGACGTTGTCCACGGAGAAGGTGAAGCCGGCGTGGCCGCCGAGCTGGAAGGACACCTGCCCGCCGGTCGTGGCCAGGGTGGAGGTGAAGGGGAGGCTGTACCGCTTGCTCGTGGTGCCGAGCGTGAAGGTCTTGGTGAGCGTCCGCGTGTACGGCGAGGCGGCGAGCTGCACGGTGGTGACGGCGCTGACCGGGGCCGAGGCGGAGGCGTCGAAGGAGAGCGTGTAGGTCCTGCCCTTGGCCAGGGTGATGGCGTTCTGGCCGATCATGGCGTCCCAGGCGTTGGCGGTGCCGCCGGCCACCTTGACCTGGAGCCTGCCGCCGCTGACGGCCATCGAGGTGTCGGCGGAGTTCCACCACGGCGTGGTGCCGCCGGCGAAGGTGCCGTTGACCACGAGCTCGGCCGCCGCCGAGGCGGGCGTGGCGGCGGCGGCCGTGGCCACCGTCGCGGCCGAGGCGGTGATCGCCAGCACGCGGGTTAACAACCGCATGTATTCGTCCTTTCGGGCGATGCAGTAACGGAGATCCAACTATCACAGGTGATCAATGATCACGTGACGAAATGTCGGAACATTGGTCAGAACGCGTGGAGGGGGGCGGGCCGCAGGTCAGGGGTATATACGCTGGCCAGTAGGGGTTTATGCGACTCGGGTGTCTTGGTAGGAATGATCCACCCTGAGGAGGTTCCGCGCATGGATCTCGTACCGCTCGAACTCGAAGCGCTGGACGCCCGGGTCGCCGCCATCGGCGGCGACCGATGGCTCGAACGCCTCCACCGGGGCACCCGGTGGGCCGAGGGCCCGGTCTACTTCCCCGCCGGCCGCTTCCTCGTCTGGAGCGACATCCCGAACGACCGCATGCTGCGCTGGGACGAGCTGACCGGCGCCGTCGGCCCGTTCCGCACGCCCTCCGGCTACGCCAACGGCAACACCCTCGACCGCGAGGGCCGGCTGATCTCCTGCGAGCACGGCGCCCGCCGCGTGACCAGGACCGAGCACGACGGCCGGATCACGGTGCTCGCCGACCGGTGGGAAGGCCGCAGGCTCAACAGCCCCAACGACGTGGTGGTGCGCTCCGACGGCTCCGTCTGGTTCACCGACCCGCCGTACGGGATCCTCGGCCACTACGAGGGGCACCGCGCCGAGCAGGAGATCGACGGCTGCCACGTCTACCGGATCGACCCGGTGACCGGCGAGGTGCGCGTCGTGGCCGACGACTTCGCCCGGCCGAACGGGCTCGCGTTCTCCCTGGACGAGAGCCGCCTCTACGTCGCCGACACCGAGCGCGGCCACGTGCGCCTCTTCGACGTCCACGACGACGGCGGCCTGTCGGGCGGCAAGGTGTTCGCCGAGCACACCGGCAGGGGCGGCTTCGACGGGCTCCGGCTGGACGAGGAGGGCCGCGTGTGGGCGTCGGTCGGCGCGGCGATCCACTGCTACCACCCCGACGGCGCGCTCCTGGGCCGGATGATCCTGCCGGAGGAGACCTCCAACCTCGTCTTCGGCGGCCCCAAGCGCAACCGGCTGTTCGTGACGGCCACGACGTCCGTCTACTCGATCCTGCTGAACGTCAGAGGAGCCCGCCCGGTGTGGGCGGGCTCCTGACCGGACTTGTTCGATCAGGCGAACGCCCAGGCGAACAGGTGCAGCTCCCCGTCCTCGGGCGTGGAGAACGTCACGCTCTTGACCGTCTTGGCCGGGTCCAGCGCGATGGGCTGCGCCGCGAACACGTGCGTGCCGATCGGCTGCAACGCCCACGATCCCCAGAACAGCCGGAACGGCGCGCTGGCCACGATCTCGTTGCCGAACGCGGGCTGCGCCCCGCCGAAGTCCAGGATCCACTCGCTGAACCCGAGCTTCCCGGTGCCGGTCGAGCCGTCGGTGTAGGTGATCGTCACCTCCGTCTCGGGCCAGCCGTTGACCCCGGCGCCCAGGAAGGCCAGCTTGGTGGCCCCGGCGGGCGCGGCCATCTCGACGGGCTGGGTGCCGGGCCGCAGGTTGTCCACCTGGCCGGGCTTGCGTTCCGGCCAGGTGAAGCTGAAGCCCTTCCAGGCGACCGTGGCGCCCGGCTTGAGACCGGCCTCGGCCAGCGAGTGCGCCGGGTAGCTGAAGCCCGGCCCGTCGATGTTGGCCTCGTCGGGCCCGGCCACGTCGCCGATGCCGGCGTTGTTGTGGTACCAGGCGATCGTGCCGCGCCTGGCCACGTTGAGCCGCGTGCTCGCGGTCAGCTCGCCCACGCTGCTCCCCGCCGCGTTGGCCACGCTGACGGGCACGGTCACCAGGTCCAGCGCCGTGCCGGCGGCCACGGAGATCCGCACCTTCACCGCCGCGCGGCCCCCGGCCGGCACGCTGAGCATCCCGCTCGCCGGTGACACGGTGATGCCGGCGGGCGGCTTGGCCTGCCAGGCCACGGTGGCCGCCGCGCCGAGCGACTGGACCGACAGCTCCGCGTCCACCGCGCCGCCGGGCTCGACGGGCGCGGCGCCGGGGGTGAGACCGGCGAGGTACGGCTTGGAGCCCTGGCCGAACGACGGGGGCGCGTTGCGCGGGTCGGCGCCGAACGCCGGGTTGGGCCACGCGCCGAGCGTGAAGTCGAGCCGCCCGCCCTGGGTCGCGAACGACTCGGGCAGCCACGCCCTGCTGGTCGAGACGCCGTTCACCCGCAGCGTCTGGATGTAGCGGTTGGCGGCGTTGGGGGCGCTGACGACGATGTCGCCGGCCGGCCGGGAGACCGTGATCTTGTCGAACAGCGGCGTGCTGACCAGCAGCTCGGCCCGGCCGGGGATGGCCGGGAACAGGCCCATGGCCGACCAGACGTACCACGCGCCCATCGTGCCGAGGTCGTCGTTGCCGACGAGCCCGTCGGGGCCGGACTTGAACAGCTCCTGCTGCACCCGGCGCACCACGTTCTGCGTCTTGTACGGCTGGCCCGCCCACGCGTACAGCCACGGCGACTGCAGGGCGATCTCGTTGCCCAGGTAGGCGTACGCCTCGCGCGGGCCGGCGTTCAGCTTCTTGAAGTACTCGTCGAGCCTGGGGACGACCTTGCCCAGGCCGCCCATCGCGGCGAACAGCCCCTGCGGGTTGTGCGGCACCATCCAGTGGTACTGGGCGCCGTTGCCCTCCATGTAGACGTCCGGCGCGGCCGGGTCGAAGGGCGCGGTGAACGACCCCTCGCCCATGCGCGGCTGGATCCACCCGTTGCCCGGGTTGTACAGGTTCTGCCACGACTGGGCGCGCTTCATGAACTCCGTGGCCGTCGCCTGGTCGCCGAGCCGGCCGGCGAGCTGCGCGATCCCGAAGTCGGCGACGGCGTACTCCAGCGTGGACGACGGGTCGGACGGCACGTAGCCCTTGGCCATGTAGTCGGCGTTGCCGGGCCGCTCGTCGTACTGCGCCTCGGGGTGGCCGATGTCCTTCGCGCCGACGCGCCGGGCGGCCTCGGCCATCGCCTTCAGCGCCGGGCCGGCGTCGAAGTCGCGCGCGCCGAAGGCGTACATGGTGGACAGGATGCTGTGGTACGGGTCGCCGACCATGACGCCGGTGACGGCCGTCTGGTGCGACCAGCGGTCCCAGACGTTGCCGATCGCCTGGGCGTTGTCGTACATCGACTGCGCGATGTCGGCGCCCACGTCGGGCGCGAGCAGCGCGAGCAGCTGCGCCTCCGAGCGGTAGATGTCCCAGCCGGAGAACGTCGCGTACTGGTGGTGGCCGGGCCGCACGGTCCTCGGCTTGCCGTCGAAGCCGGTGTAGGTGCCGTCGACGTCCTCGAAGACGTACGGCTGGAGCAGCGCGTGGTACAGGTTGCTGTAGAACGTGCGCCGCTGGTCCTCGGTGCCGCCGGCGATCCGCACCTGGCCGAGCCGCTCGTCCCAGACCGCCGTGGCCTCCTGGCGCACCTGGTCGAGACTCTTGTCGCCGATCTCCTTGCCCAGGTTGTTCCGCGCGCCCTCGATGCTCACGTACGACAGGCCGACGCGCATCTGCACCGGCTTCGCCGGGTCGAACTCCAGGTACGCCCCGGAGCCGGGCCCGTTGACGGTGACGTCCTCGCCGGTGACCAGGTCGGCCCGGGCGCGGGCCGTCGAGGCGTCGTCCGTGGTCTGCGTGCCCGGCCGCACCTCGTCGTCCTTCCACGTGCCGTAGCCGGTGAACGGCTGGTCGAAGGTGGCGTGGAAGTACACCTTGTAGCGCAGGGGCGGGCCGCAGAAGCCGCCGGTCTTGATCCAGCCCTCGACCGTGTTCTGGCCGACGCGGGTCTCGCCGTCGTCCACGCCGTTGATGGAGCCGCTCGTGTTGAGCAGCAGCGTGGCGGGCTTGCCCGCCGGGAAGGCGAAGCGGGCGACGCCGGCGCGGGCGCTGACCGACAGCTCCGTGGAGATGCCGGTGTCGAGCGTGCTGCTGTAGAAGCCGGGCGCGGCCTTCTCGTTCTCGTGCTTGAACGTCTGGACGTAGTCCATGCCGTGCGTGGCGGGCGAGCGGCCGATCTTCCCGGAGAACGGCATGACGGGGAAGTCCTGCGCGCCGTTGCAACCGGGCCCGGAGATGTGCGTCATCGAGAAGCCGCGCAGCCGGTCGTCCTCGTACCGGTAGCCGCCCCCGGCGCTCTCCACCGTGTCGGGGCTCCACTGCATCATGCCGAACGGCAGGACGGCGCCGGGGAACGTCATGCCGCCGCCTCCGCCATGACCGAAATCGAGCGCCGCCTCCTTCGTGCCGTGGAACACGTTGACCAGCTCCACCGGGCTGATCACGCCGCCCGCGTCGTCGTCGGCGACGGCGCGCGGAGGGGCGCCGGGCGGCAACGCCAACGCGGCGAGCAGGACGGTGACAGTGGATACGGATAAGGACCACGGGGACATGCGGGCCTCCAAAAGGCGGTTTGCCACATGGAAACGCCGGCCCTCGGAGGCGGTCAACGAGCAGAAACGACGGCCGGAGCCTGCCAGTGGCACGGGCCGCCGGAAGCCCGAATAGGGGTTGGCGCGCCCCCGGGGCCGTTGGCACATTCGCAGAAGGTCCCTGTGCCGCACCCCAGCCGGAGGAGTTCCCGCGATGACTGTCTCGCCCCCGGTCCCGATCGGCGACTCCACAGACTCCCTGCTCGACGGCCGGGCACCGCAGGTACGGCTGGGACGGCTGCTCGACCCCGGCTCGGCCGTGCCGCTCCACGACGACGACGGCAGCGGCGTCCAGGCCGTCCACGGCCTGATCGACGGGCTGCCGGCCGTGGCCTACTGCACCGACGCCCGGCTGATGGGCGGCTCGCTCGGCGCGGCGGGGGCGCGGCGCGTCGCCGAGGCCATCGACACGGCCGTCCTGCACGGCTGCCCCGTGATCGGCCTGTGGCACTCGGGCGGCGCCCGGCTCGCCGACGGCGTCGAGTCGATGGACGGCGTGGGCCGGATGTTCGCCGCGATGACGCTGGCCTCCGGCGTGGTGCCGCAGATCTCGGTCGTGCTCGGCCCCGCGGCCGGGGCCGCCGCCTACGGGCCCGCCCTCACCGACGTCGTCATCATGGCGGAGGACGCCCGGATCTTCGTGACCGGGCCGGACATCGTGCGCAGCGTCACCGGCGAGCAGATCGACATGGCCGGGCTCGGCGGCCCCGGCACCCACGGCCCCAGGTCGGGCGTCGCGCACCTCACGGTCGAGGACGAGGACGAGGCGTACGCGCGGGCGCGCCGCCTGGCCGCCTTCTTCAGCCGGCCGGGCACGTTCGACCCGACCGCCCCGGCCTCGCCGGTGCCGGATCCGCGGGTGCTGCTGCCGCAGTCGCCGCGCCGCGCGTACGACGTGCGCCCGCTCGTGCACGCCCTGCTCGACCGCGACGCGGGCGGGCCCGTCTTCGAGGAGCTCCAGCCGCGCTGGGCGGCCAACGTCCTGACCGGGCTCGGCCGGCTCGCCGGCCGGACCGTCGGCGTGCTGGCCAACAACCCCATCCGCAAGGGCGGCTGCCTCGACTCGCTGTCGGCCGAGAAGAGCGCCCGGTTCGTGCGCATGTGCGACTCCCACGGCGTCCCGCTCGTCGTGCTGGTGGACGTCCCCGGCTACCTGCCGGGCGTCGACCAGGAATGGGGCGGCGTCGTACGGCGCGGCGCCAAGCTGCTGCACGCCTTCGCCGAGTCCGTCGTGCCCCGCGTCACGCTGATCACCCGCAAGGCGTACGGCGGCGCCTACATCGCGATGAACTCCCGCTCGCTCGGCGCCACCGCGGTCTTCGCCTGGCCGGGCGCCGAGGTGGCGGTCATGGGCGCCGAGTCGGCCGTCGGCGTCCTGCACCGCAAGCGGCTGGCCGCCGCGCCGGAGCACGAGCGCGAGGCGCTGCGCGCCGTCCTCACCGAGGAGCACCGCCGGATCGCGGGCGGCGTGGAGCGGGCGACGGCGCTGGGCGTGGTCGACGAGGTCATCGCGCCGGAGACCACGCGCGTCCGGCTCGCCGAGGCGCTCGCCCGCGCGCCGCGGGCCCGGGGGCGCCACTCCAACATCCCCTTGTGAACCCTGCCGTCCACCAGGAGGCACCATGTCCCACACCGCGTCCCAGCAGATCACCGCCGTCCTCGTCGGCGGGCCCGACCACCTGCCGGTGGACCGGCGCGTCCAGCGGATCAGCGCCGGCACCGACACGCTCAAGCTGCCGCACGGCGCCGGCTACGAGCACTTCCGGCACCACGGCGAGAGCACCACGCTCGACGGCGCCCACGCCCTGGTCTTCCAGTGGGTCATGCACACGGCCATCGCCGAGTGACGCCGACGCCCCGCCGGGCGATCCTCCCGGCGGGGCGCCGGCGCGTTCAGACCTGACGGCTCATCAGGTCGGCCGGCAGCTCGGTCCGGCGGGTGACGTTGAGCTTGCGGTAGATCCGGGTCAGGTGCTGCTCCACCGTGCTGACCGTGATGAACAGCTTGCCGGAGATCTCCCGGTTGGAGTAGCCGTCGGCCGCCAGCGCGGCGACCCGCCGCTCGGCGTCGCTGAGCACGGGCCGCAGCCCGGCCGGCTCGGCCTCGCCCCCGCCGCCGTCCTGCCCGGGCTCGAGGTCCGGGTCGAGCACCGTGATCTGGCACTCGTCGGCCAGGGCGCGCGCCCGGCGCCCCACCATCCACGCGCGCCGGAACTCGCCCATCGCCCGGTACGCCTCCGTGAGGTCGCCCAGGGTCCTGGCCAGCTCGTACCGGTCGCCGCTCGACTGGAGCAGCTCGGCCGACTGGCGCAGCACCATGACCCGGTGGCGCGGCTCGCCGGTGGCGGCCAGCAGCCGGAGCCCGGCCCCGTGGACCCGGGTGGAGCGGCGGTCGCAGCGGGCGAGCTGGTCCTCGACGAGCAGCCGCGCCTCCTCCGGCTCCTCCAGCACGACCAGCGTCTCGGCCACGTCCAGCCGCCACGCGATGAACCCCGGCGCGTCCAGGCCCCACGCCCTCATGAGCTCGCCGCACAGCCGCAGGTCGCGCAGCGCCTGCCGGGGCTGGCCGGCCATCAGGTGGAAGCGGCCCCGGCCGTACAGGTAGTGCAGGCCGAAGCGCGTCTCCAGCATCGCCTCCGGAACCGGCCGGTCGGCCTGGGGCAGGAACTCCTCGAAGCGGCCCATGGCCGCGCCCGCCAGCAGCAGGCTGCCGAGCGGCCCGCCGACGGCCACGCCCCAGCTCGCCGGCGGGATGATCTCCAGGGCGCGGCGCGCGTCGGCCACGGCGCCCGCGAGGTCGCCCCGCCGCAGGTGGATCTCCGCGCGGATCGCCGACAGCCGCGCCTGGCGGCTGGGGGCGTGGCGGGAGGCGGCCTCGGCGATGAACGCGTCGCACCACGGCGCGGCCCGGTCCGCCCGGCCCGTGTAGGTGAGGGTGAGCAGCGCGCTCTCGACGGTGTCCATGGACATCTCGTCCAGGCGGCAGCCGCGCAGCACCCGCTCGGCGGTGGCCGCCGGCTCGTCGGGGCACTCGCCGGCCAGCGCGCGGGCCAGCGCCCCCGCCGACTCCAGGCGGCGGCCCACGGTGAGCGAGTGCGCCGCGCCGCTGGCCTGCTCCTCGCTGAGCACCGGCAGATGGGACAGGAACGACGGGTAGCTGCTGCGGAACCAGGCGCGCGCCGCGGCCAGCTCGGCCACCGTCTCGCGGTCCGGTTCCCCGAGCTCGGCGAGCCGGGCCAGGACGTCCTTGGCATCGGCGTCGTGCCCGTGCCACAGCAGCGCCTTGGCCAGCACCACGGCGTCGCCGCCGCCCAGGTTGCCGTTGCGCAGGGCGGTGGTCAGCTCGGCGAGGTGACCGGCGGGGGTGCTCGGGTTGATACGCCACTTGGCGCGTACCAGCGTGGTGGTGATCCGGGCGCGGCGCCGCTCGTCGGCGCACGCCTGCCAGGCCAGCTTGAGGTACTCGATGGCGGGCTCCACGTCGCCGTCGCGCAGCGCCTGCTCGGCGGCCTCCTCCAGCACGGGCAGCGCCCACGGCCGGCCGGCGTGGCCCGCCTGGAGCAGGTGCTCGGCCACGACCGCCACGGGTGCGCCGTCGTGGTAGGCCAGCTCGGCGGCGCCGCGGTGCAGGCGGGCGCGCTCGGCGCCGTCCAGCCCGGCCAGCACCGCGCTCCGCGCCGCCTCGTGACGGAACCGGCCGCCGTCGAGCAGCCCCGCCCCGGTCAGCGCCTGCTCGGCCCGCGCCGCGTCGGCCTGCCCGTGGAGCCGGTCCGGCTCGCCCGCGTGCGTCCGGTCCGCGTGCGTCCGGTCCGCGTGCGTCCAGGCCTCGTGCGTCCGGGTCTCGTGCGTCCGGGCCGGCTGACCCCCGTACAGCCGGTCAGGGTCGCCGTCGTCCGTCCCGGCCCGGCCGAGCAGGCGGGCCGCCGCGGACGTGGTGCCCGTGACGGCCAGCGCGCGGGCCATGACCAGCGCCTCCGGCCCGGCGCGGTGCAGGCAGGCGACCACGGCCTCGCCGTAGCGCTCGCCCGGGGCACCGCTCTCCTGGAGGTCCTCCAGCGCCGCGTCCACGAGGAGCCGGTTGCCGCCGCTCACCTCGTGGCAGCGCGCCGCGTGCCGGGCCGCCGCCTCCTCGCCCGCCAGCAGCGTCACCCGCTCGGCCACGCCCTGCCGCGAGAGGTGGCCGAGCCGCACCTGCCGGCAGTGCGGCTGGCGCAGCACCTCGGTGTGCAGGAGGTTCGGCGGGTGCCCCTGGTGGCCCGGCGTGCCGAGGACCAGCATGATCCGCGCGTACTTCACCCGGCGCGCCAGGTAGGCCAGGCAGAGCTGCGAGGCGCGGTCGGCGTGGTGCATGTCGTCCACCGCGACCACCAGCGGGCAGCGCTCCGCCAGCTCCAGCAGGACCGTGCAGAGCGCGTCCACGATCTGGACGTCCACGTGCTCGATGGCGTCGGCGCGCGGGTCGCTCGCGAGGTGCGTGCGCGCGCCCTCGTGCAGCAGGCTGAGCGTGGTGGCCCGGTGCTCCTCGGTCATCGGGGCGTTGTGCAGGAGCTGCGCCAGCACCCCCAGGGGCAGGTCCCGCTCGGCGCGCGAACCCATGGCGCTCAGCGGGAGCGCGCCGTGCTCGAACGCCTCGTCGGCGAAGCCGTACAGCAGCCGGCTCTTGCCGGTGGCGATGGCGCCCGTGACGACGGCGATCCGCCCCCGGCCGGCCACCGCCTCCTCCAGCAGACCGTGCAGCAGGGATGTCGCCCGCCGCTCGTCGTCCACGGCCATGATGGCCCTCCTCGGGTGTCGTCGGTGGTGATGGCCCGTGCCGGTCAGTGGCCCGCGCGTTCGAGGGGGCGCCGCCGCGCGGAGCAGCCCGGGCGGCCGGACGCCGCCGCGTGCGGCTGCGCCGGGAGGGCCCGCTCATGGAAAGCGCTGTCCGGTACGGCACGGCCTTCGGCGGCGGGGACCAGCCGGGCGCACGCGGCGCGGACCGCGGCGTACGCGGCGGCGGGCACGTCGCGGCCGATGCCGGCGCCCCACGCCGCGGCCGGGCCGGAGCCGCACTCGGCGTAGATGACGACCTCCTCCGGCGACCGGTCGCCCAGCGCGGGACGGTCGGGCGTCATCCGGCGGTCGTCCAGCGCCGGCGCGGTGCGGTGGACCGCGCGGACGTCGATGCCCCACGGCGCGAGCACCGCCCCGATCGTGCGGACCGCGTCCGCGCGCGCCCCGCTGACCTCGAACCCGCCGTCGACGTACAGCGTCGTCGTCACGGGCGCGCCGCCCGGCGGGAGGGGCTCGGCCGGGTCGCCGCGGTGGAGGTACTCCTCCTCGAACAGTGCGCCGATCCGGCTCGGCGACAGCTCGCCGCCCTCCGCGTCGGCCCGCGCCTGGACCCTTCCCGCCAGGTCGGCCTGCAGGCCGCGGGGCAGGTTGAGGCCGTGCCAGGCGCTCATCACGTACGCCACGCCGCCCTTGCCGGACTGGCTGTTGATCCGCACGACCGCCTCGTACGTGCGCCCCACGTCGGCCGGGTCCACCGGCAGGTACGGCACCCGCCAGGGCAGGTCGGCGGCGCTCACGCCGTCACCGGCGGCGCGGCGTTCGAGGTCCTCGAAGCCCTTGTTGATGGCGTCCTGGTGCGAGCCGGAGAAGGCGGTGTAGACGAGGTCGCCGCCGTAGGGGTGGCGCGGGTGGACGGGGAGCTGGTTGCACTGCTCGACGGTGCGCCGGACGGCGTTGATGTCGGAGAAGTCGATGCCCGGGTCGACGCCGTGGGAGTACAGGTTCATGCCGAGCGTGACCAGGCAGACGTTGCCCGCCCGCTCGCCGTTGCCGAACAGGCAGCCCTCGATCCGCTCGGCGCCGGCGAGCAGGGCCAGCTCGGCGGAGGCGACGCCGGTGCCGCGGTCGTTGTGCGGGTGGATCGACAGGCACACGTGCTCGCGGCGCGACAGGTGCCGGCCGAGCCACTCGATCTGGTCGGCGAAGACGTTCGGCAGGGACCGCTCGACCGTGGTGGGGAAGTTGAGGATGATGCCGCGCCCCGGTCCGGGCTGCCAGACGTCCATGACCGCCTCGCAGACCTCCAGCGAGAAGTCCAGCTCGGTCTCGTTGAACAGCTCGGGGGAGTACTGGTAGCCGAGGTCGCAGTCGCGCAGCGTCCGGTCGGCGTGCTCCATCATCACCCGCGTGGCCCGGACCGCGAGCTCCTTGCAGCCGGTCCGGTCGAGGTCGAAGACCACCTCGCGGAACAGCGGCGACGTCGCGTTGTAGATGTGGATCATGGCGCGCGGCGCGCCCCTGAGGCAGTCGAGCGTGGCCCTGATCAGCTCCTCGCGGGCCTGGGTGAGCACGGTGATCCGCACGTCGTCGGGGATGCGGTCCTGCTCGATGAGCCGGCGGACGAAGTCGTGGTCGTCCTGGCTGGCCACCGGGAAGCCGACCTCGATCTCCTTGTAGCCCATGGACACGAGCAGGTCGAACATCATGAGCTTGCGGTCGGGGCTCATCGGCCGGGCCAGCGACTGGTTGCCGTCGCGCAGGTCGGTGGACAGCCAGCGCGGCGGCGAGGTGATGCGCCGGCTCGGCCAGGTGCGGTCGGTGAGGTCGAGAGGGGTGAATCCGGTATAGCGTTCGGCACCCTGCATCGTCGGATTTCCTTTCCGGGGACACGGCTTCGCCAGGAGGATCACAACGGTGGAATCGCGGCGCGGTCAGCGGGTCTTCCGCTTTCGCCGGCCCCGGGGTTAGAGTGCGAATTCCGGAATACTAGGGTGGGCACGAACATTCTGCTGGGGAGGGCCGGTCATAATCTCGGTGCGATGGCCCTGAAGCTATAGGGGTCGCCGGGGCCCGGCAAGACGGTGGACCAGGAGTTCAGGGGCGGATATCCAGGGGAGTACACCCGGGTATCGAAAGGCGCACCCCCGGCTACACCTTTCGGGTTACTCCCTTAACCGGGCCCCGGTCCCGAGGTCACAATCCGGGCTATGGCCGCTTCCTGGACATCCCCGGCCCCTCGTTCCCCTCTCTTTCTCGCCGCCTTGCGCGTGCCGCTGCTGTGCGTCGCCGAGGCCCGTCCCGGGGTGCTCGCCGTGTCGGCGCTGCGCTATCTGGCGGGGGTGGCGCTCGTGCTGCCCGCCGTGCCGGACCCCGATCCGCTGAAGGTCCTGCGGGGCGGGCTCGCGTGGGTCCTGTCCATCTTCGCCGTCTACCTGTTCAACGGGGTCACGGACGTGGCCGAGGACCGGATCAACGGGTCCGGCCGGCCGATCGCGCGCGGGCGGCTCGCCCCGCGGACCGCCGGTGTGGTGGCCGTGGCGGCGGGGGCGGCGTCGCTCGTGGCGACCGCCGGGCTGCCGCACGCCATGGTGTGGATCATCGCGGCCAACCTCGTGCTGGGCTTCCTGTACTCGGGGCCGCCGTGGCCGCTGAAGGACAGCTGCGGCGGCACGGTCGTGGTGCTGTGCCTGTCGGGGCTGCTGTCCTACCTGGCGGGGGCCGTGGTGGCGGACTCGGCCGCGATCGGGCTGGTGGCGGACCCGGCCACGGTCGGGCTGGTGGCGGACCCGGCCACGGTCGGGCTGGTGGCGGATTCCGTCACGGAGCAGCTCGTGGCGGGTGCCGTGGCGGTGGGGCCGGTCACGGTCCAGCTCGTCGTGTTCGCCGGGGCGGCCACGTGCTGGATGGTGCTCGTGGGGGTGCCGGCCAAGGACCTGTCGGACATCCCGGGTGACGCGGCGGCGGGGCGGCGTACGCTCGGGGTGCTCCTCGGCGAGCGGCGCGCGCGTCGGGTGATGGTGGCCGCGGCGGTCGGGGTGCTGGCCGCGTTCGGGCTCGCGGTGGCGCTCCTGCGGGTGCCTCTGACGGCGGTGCTCGCGGTCATGGCGGTCGGGGTCGTGGCGGTGGTCCTGGCCGGAAGGATGACCGGAACTCAGGCCGGATCCGAGGCGGGATCTGGGACCGGATCTGACGCCGGAACACTTGCTGCGGGAAAGCGTACAGGTAGTGCCGGTCGTGGCGTCCGCCGCCGCCCTTACCGGGCATTCATGTTAACGCAGCATCTACTCCACATTACCCCTCTTCTGACTAATATATGGCCATAAGTGTTGCATTAGTGTGCCCGCTGCGCGATGCTAGGCTCACTCGTGCACTCCCCATGGCGGAGGGTGGACCTTGGACGCGGCACACGGGGCGGCGGAGGATCCGGCGAGATTCGTCGAAGCATGTCGCGAAGAAGCTCTGGCGGAATTCGAAAGCGCACTCAGCAGCAGCGGAAACGCGCTCTTCGCCGATTCCGTCGCGCGCGGTCAGGCTCTGTCCACGGCCCGTTACGTTCTGGACGACGTGGCTGCTACGCTGCGCGCAGGAAAGATACAGATAAGTAGTCTTTCGAAATTGCACGCCTGGGAGGTCGGGAACGCCCGGGCGGCGGGCGGCGTCCATCCCAAAACGTCGCTTGAGGCAGGCTCACTTTTCTTCAGGATAGCGCTTTCGCACCTGACGCGACATATCTTCGCGGAAACCGGCGCGTGCGCCGAGACATTCCTGCTGGCCGCGGCCGGTCTGGAGGCGAGCCTGTCGCGCCGCATCCGCGAGGCCGCCGACAGCTACCACGGGTTCCTGCTCAACCAGGTGCACGAGGCCCAGGAGGCCGAGCGCCGCCGGATCGCCCGCGAGCTGCACGACCGCATCGGCCACGGCACGAGCGTCGCCCACCAGCAGCTCGCCCTGTCGGAGGCGTACCGGGCGACCGACCCCGCCCGCGCCTCCGCCAAGATCGTGGTGGTCCAGCAGGCCATCCAGGAGACCATGGACAACCTGCGCCAGATGACCTCCGAGCTGCACCCGCAGACGCCGGTGAAGAACCTGGAGAAGTCGCTGCTGGACTTCCTGGAGGCGGTCGGCGACGACTCGGTCTCCATCGCGTTCGACGTCAACGGCGACGAGTCGTGGGTCGAGCCGCGGGTGCTCGACGAGTCGTTCCTCATCCTGCGCGAGACCGTGCGCAACGCGCTCACCCACGGCGACCCGACGATCATCCTGCTCAAGGTGGACATCGCCCCGCACGCGCTCATCGCGTCGGCCCGCGACAACGGGCGGGGCTTCGACCCGGCGAACGCCCGCGAGCGCGGCGGCGTGGGCCTCACCTCCATGCGCGAGCGCGCGGAGCTGCTCGGCGGTACGGTGGCGGTCTCCAGCGAGCCCGGCGGCGGATGCCTCGTCGAGCTGTACATCCCACTCAGAGGACAGGCCGGTGGACCGGACGACGCCTAACCCCATCTCCGTCGCCTTGGTGGACGACCACACGCTGTTCAGGGAGGGCCTGCGCGAGATCCTGGAGTCCTTCGGCGGCATGGACGTCGTGGGCGAGGCCGGCGACTCGGGCTCCGCGATCGCCCTGGTCGAGGAGGCCGAGCCGGACGTGGTGCTGCTCGACGTGGAGATCCCGGGGGACGAGGTCACCGAGACCGTGGCCCGGATCCGCAAGCTGTCGCCCGAGACCCGGATCATCATCCTCAGCATGTACGACGGGCCGCAGCTCCTCACCCGGCTGCTCGCCGCCGGCATCCGGGGCTACCTGCACAAGAGCGTCCACCGGGACGAGCTGATCGCGGCCGTGCGCAGCGTGTACGAGGACGAGTCGAGGCTGGTGCTCGCGGTCTCGCGCAGCAGCCTGGCCCACGTGGAGGCGCCGGCCGGCGGGGTGCTGTCGGAGAAGGAGCTGGAGGTGCTCCAGCTCGCCGCGCAGGCGCTCAGCAACAGCCAGATCGCCCGCCGCCTGGGCCTGGCCGAGGCCACCGTGAAGCGGCACATGCGCAACATCTTCCTGAAGCTGAACGCGGTCTCGCGCATCGACGCGGTCAACAAGGCGCTCGCCGGCTCGCTCATCCTGCCTCAGACCAGGGGCGACGGCGACTGATCCCAGTCGTCGAGCGGGAAGACGCCGGCCAGCTTGTCGCGCACCTCGGGCGGCAGCTCGACGGCGGCGGCGGCGAGGTTCATCTCCAGGTGGACCTGGCTGCGCGTGCTCGGCACCGGCACCGTGTGCTCGCCCTGCGCGAGCAGCCAGGCCAGCGCGAGCCGCCCGGCGCTGAGGTCGAGCTGCGCGGCGGCGGCCTCCAGCGCCTGGAGCCCGGCGCAGTGGCGGCCCTGCTCGGGCCCGAAGCGCGGGTCGTCGCGGCGCCAGTCGCCCGCCTCGAACCGGGCGTCCACCCGGACCCGGCCGGTGAGGAAGCCCCGCCCGAGCGGGCGCGCGGCCACCAGCGCGACGCCCAGCTCGCGCGCCGCGGCGACCAGGCCGGGGTCGGCGTAGCGGCCCCACACCGAGTACTCGACGCCCAGGGCGGTCACCGGGTGGACGGCGTGGGCCTCGCGAAGCTGCCGCAGCGTGCCGTTGGTCAGCCCGACGTAACGGATCTTCCCGGCCCGCACCAGCTCGGCCAGGCGGCCCATGCTCTCCTCGACCGGCACGCGGCCGTCGCGGCAGTGCAGGTAGTACAGGTCGATGCACTCGGCGCCGAGCCGTTCGAGCGAGGCGTCGCAGTCGCGCTCCAGCGCGCCGGGGTCGTCGTCGTGGAGCACCCGGCCGTCGGGCCCCAGGGCGCGCACGCCGCCGCGGGTGCTCACCACCACCCCGTCCGACCGGCCGGCCAGGGCCCGCCCGATCAGCCGCTCGACCCGGCCCCCGGCGTAGAAGGCGGACGTGTCGAACAGGGTCACGCCCGCGTCCAGCGCCCGGCGGAGCAGCCGGTCGGCCTCGCCCTCGTGCACCCTGCCGTAGGCGCCGGCCAGGGCCAGCGAGCCCAGCCCGATGGCAGAGACGACCGGCCCCGTCCGGCCCAACCGCGTGTAACGCACCGAAATCCCTCCGTGCGCCTTTCCCGATCACCGGCTCCGATCGGGGACCGGAAAATCGGGGAACGAATGCAGGTCTTGCGCGGGAGCCCAGGCGCGGGTGTCGATTAGCGAGCTTCAGGTGTTACCCAATAGTAGGGGAAGCTCCGGCGTACGCAACGCCCAATACCCCTATTGAACCCCTTAATAGCCAGCATGGACCCATAAAGAGTTTTGTTGGTCTTTTGGGCTATTAGCCGCATTGGCTACTGTGCGAGTGTTCCGTGCGGACGGTGGTCAGGAGGTCGTGTGATCGAGAAGATCCTGCCGGCGACCGTCAAGGCATTCGAGGCCTTCAACGACCCGCCCGAAGCCGCCCTCTTTCCCGAGGAGGCCGAGCTGGTGCGCCGCGCCGCCGACAAACGCCGCCGCGAGTTCACCACGGCCCGCCACTGCGCCCGCAAGGCCATGGAACGGCTCGGCGTGCGCCCGGTCCCCGTGCTCAGCGGCCCGTACGGCGAGCCCTGCTGGCCGCACGGCACCACCGGCAGCATCACCCACTGCGCCGGCTACAGAGCCGCGGCCGTCGGCGCCGGCCCCGCGCTCATCGGCATCGACGCCGAGCCGGACG
The DNA here is from genome assembly GCF_013363995.1 of Nonomuraea rhodomycinica. Taxonomy (GTDB): domain Bacteria; phylum Actinomycetota; class Actinomycetes; order Streptosporangiales; family Streptosporangiaceae; genus Nonomuraea; species Nonomuraea rhodomycinica. Next base: position 50,534 of record NZ_JABWGO010000004.1, read on the forward strand.
CCCCGCTGCCGCCCGGCGTGCTGGAGGCCGTCTCCGTGCCCAAGGAACGTGACATGGTCCGCCGGCTCGGCGAGCGGCACCCGGGCACGTCCTGGGACCGGCTGCTGTTCAGCACCAAGGAGGCCGTCTACAAGGCGTGGTTCCCGCTCGCCGGGCGCTGGCTGGACTTCCAGGACGCCGCGGTGACCCTGGACCCGCTGCGCGGCACGTTCACCGCGCACCTCATGGTCTCGGGGCCGCGCTGGCAGGGGGAGCGGCTGACCGGCTTCACCGGCCGCTGGACGGCCGGCCGGGGCCTGCTGCTCACCGCCATCGCCGTGGCCGGGACGCCCCGCGGCGCCGCCGCGGGCGCCCACCGGGCGGGGGCGCGGCCATGAGGTTCGGGGTGGTGCTCATCAGCGAGGGCGGCACGCGCGCCCAGTGGACGGCCACGTGCCGCCGCGCCGAGGCCCTCGGCTACGACGTCATCGCCGTGCCCGACCATCTCAACCTGATGGCGCCCTTCCCCACCGCCCTGCTCGCCGCCGAGGTCACCGAGCGGCCGGTCATCGGCACGTACGTGCTCAACGCCTCCTTCCACCGGCCCGCGCTGCTCGCCCGGGAGGTGGCCACCATGGACCTGCTCGTCGGCGGCCGGCTGGAGCTGGGGCTCGGCACCGGGTACGTGCGGGAGGAGTTCGAGGCGGCCGGCCTGCCGTTCGGCGCCGGACACCGCGTACGGGCCCTCGAACGGCTGACCGGCGAGCTGGACGGGCTCCTGGGCGGCCGGATGCCGCCGCTGATGGTCGGCGGGCACGGCGACCGCGTGCTGCGCCTGGCCGCCCGCCGCGCCGAGATCGTCAGCTTCACCGGCGCCCCGTTCCGCCCCGAGTACGGCAGGACGGCCCTCGTGGACGCGCGCGAGCTGACCCGGCGGGTCGCCTTCGCCCGGCGGGAGGCCGGGCCGCGCGCCGCCGACCTGGAGCTGAACGTCCTGTCCAAGGCGACTGTGCTCACCCGCGACCGGCGGGCCGGCGTGGAGGGCCTGCGGCGCTACGCCCCCGACCTGACCACCGAGCAGCTCCTGGAGGTGCCCATGCTGTTCGCCGGGACGCCCGAGGACATCGCCGAGCAGGTGCGCCGGCACGAGAAGACGTTCGGCTTCACCTACTTCACGGTCATGGAGCCCGCCATGGACGACTTCGGCAAGGTCATCGAACTCCTGCGGTGAGCAGCGGCACCCGCGCCCGTGGCGGCACGCCGTACGCGGGCCCGTGGGCCAGGCCGTGCAGGCAGGCCGTCAGGCTGCGGGCCTCCACGTTGAGGTAGTAGCTGTGCCGCAGCAGCTCGTCGATCTGGTGCAGCGCCAGCCAGCGGAACCCGGGGTGGCCCGGCAGCGGGTCCTCGTCCGTCTCGACCACGACGTAGCGGTTGCGCGCGTGGTAGAACCGGCCGCCCTCCTCCGACAGGACGGTGTCGAAGCGCACCCGGCCCGGGGCCGCGCCCGCCAGGGCGTCCAGCACGAGGTCCACGAGCGGCGGGCGGGCCGCCGGCGGCAGGTGGTCGTAGTTGCCCGGCGTGCACTGCACGGTCGGCGCCAGCTCCACCACGTCGGTGTAGCCGGGATCGACGCGCGCCCGCACGAGCGCGTGCACGACCCCGCCGATCCGGCGGACCAGGAACGCCACCAGGCCCGTGCCCACCGGCGCGAGCATCGGCTGCGACCAGCCGGACACCTCCCGCCCGCGCGCCGCCACCCGCACCCCGATCACGTCGAAGAAGCGGCCCGACTCGTGCGAGATGCGCCCGCCCGACCGGCGCCAGCCGCGCACCCGGTCGAGCGGCACCAGCGCGGCCCGCACGTCGGCCGTGGAGCGGGCCCCGCTGAGCCAGCTCAGGATCTCGCCCAGCTCGTGGCGGGCCCCGCGCGAGGCGTCGCGCGAGCGGGCCACCGCCGCCGCGAAGCCGCCCGCGGGCTCGGCGCCGCGCTGGGGCGGCAGGCAGGACAGCACGGTCCGCGCGTCCATGTTCACCCGGTCCGGCACCGCCAGCAGCCCGTACACCCGCGCGAGCGGCAGCCACCGGAACCCCTCCGCGGCCGGCACGTGCTCCGCGACCTCCACCACCATGTTGCGGTTGCGCTTGCGGTAGAACCACGCGCCCTGCTCCGACTGGCGCGTGTCGGCCAGCACCCGGCCGCGCGGCTCGCGGAAGAACTCGAGGTACGGCACCGGCCGCCCCTGGTGGACCCGCGTGTAGTTGCTCCGCGTGGCCTGCACCGTGGGGGAGACCTGAGGGCCGTCGGGATTGCCCGGCTCGTTCTTGGCCTGCGTCAGCACGTACGGCACCCCGTCCACCCGCTTGAGCAGGATGCCCAGGATGCCGGTCTCGGGCTGGTTGATGATGGGCTGGGTCCAGGCCGGCACCGGCTCGCCGGGACGGCGGACGTCGAGCCCCTCGACGGTGAAGAAACCGCCGCTGTCGTGCCGCAGGTTGCCCGTCGCCGGGTCCGTGTGCCAGCCGGGCAGCTCCTCCAGCGGCAGCCGCGTCACCTCCATGGAGGTGTGCCCGGCGACCTCGTGGAGCCAGTCGTGAACGTCGATGATGGCAGGCTCCTCACCCCGGGGTCCTGTCGTCCGAGCCCGAAGCTGTCACGCCCCGCGGCACCCCTCAACCCCTGACCGCCCCGCCCGCCACCCCAGCCCCTCGCGGGCCCCGGCGACCCCGGCAGGATAGGGGTTCTGCGGCGGGCGGCCCCTTCGTAGCCTTCTAGGGTGGACGCCATGACCGATCATCGGGACGTGCGAGCCAGTGACCAGGACCGCGAACGCGTGGCGGAGGCGCTGCGGGTGGCGGTGAGCGAGGGACGGATCACGCTGGAGGAGCTCAACGAGCGGATCGACCACACCTACCGGGCGCGCACACTCGGCGAGCTCGACGAGGTCGTGGCCGACCTGCCGAGGGACGGATCGCTGCCCGCGGTCCGCACCGCGGCCCCCGTCCAGGGCTTACCGGGGCCTGCCGAGCTCCAGCTCCACACGGGCAGCGGCAAGGTCGCGCAGGTGGGCCGCTGGGCGGTGCCCCGGCACATCAGCGCGAAGGCCGGCAGGTGGGGCACGGTGCGGATCGACTTCACCCTCGCCGACTGCCCCCACCGGGAGGTCCATCTCGACGTGGAGATCACCTCGTGGTTCGGCGACATCGTGGTCGCGGTCCCGCGGGGCTGGCAGGTCCGTGACGAGCAGGTCGTCCGCCGGTGGATGGGCGCCGTCCACAACCGCCCCCCGGCGCCGCTCGCGCCGGACGGCGTCACCGTACGGCTCACGGGCTACGTGCAGACCGGGGACGTCTGGGTGAGGTACCGCCGGCCGGTCACCTGAGCCGGCCGCAAGCTGAGGAGGAACGCATGGCGTGCCGGATCTGTTCGGGCCGTCTCCACCAGTTCGCCGACTTCGGGAGCCAGCCGGTCTCGGACGCCTTCGTCACCCCCGGCGACCCCGCCGAGGAGTACATGTTCCGGCTGGCCGTGGGCGTCTGCGAGAGCTGCTCCATGGTGCAGCTGCTCGAAGAGGTGCCCCGCGAGCGCATGTTCCACGAGGGCTACCCCTACCTGTCGTCCGGCTCGGCCGTCATGCGCGAGCACTTCTGGAGCCTCGCCGAGCGCTTCCTCGCCACCGAGCTGTCCGGCGACGACCCGTTCGTCGTCGAGCTGGGCTGCAACGACGGCACCATGCTCCAGCGGGTGGCCGAGGCCGGGGTGCGGCACCTCGGCGTCGAGCCGTCGGGCGGCGTCGCCGACCTCGCCGCCGCCAAGGGCGTGCGGGTGCGCAAGGACTTCTTCGAGGCCGCCACGGCCGCCGCCATCCGCGCCGAGGACGGGCCCGCCGACGTCGTCTACGCGGCCAACACCCTCTGCCACATCCCGTACATGGACTCCATCCTCAGCGGGGTCGCCACGCTGCTGCGGCCCGGCGGCGTGTTCGTCTTCGAGGACCCGTACCTCGGCGACATCGTCGAGCGCGCCTCCTACGACCAGATCTACGACGAGCACTTCTACTTCTTCTCCGCCCGCTCGGTGCGCGGCATGGCCCGGCGGCACGGGTTCGAGCTGGTCGACGTCGAGCGGCTGCCCGTCCACGGCGGCGAGGTCCGCTACACCCTCGCCCGGCAGGGCGCCCGGACTCCGTCCCCGGCCGTGGCCGAGCTGCTCGCCGCCGAGGACGCCGCCCAGATCAGCGACCCGGCCACCCTGCGGGCCTTCGCCGAGCGCGTGGCGCGCAACCGCGACGAGCTGGTGGCGCTGCTGACCCGCCTGCGCGACGAGGGCGCCCGCGTGTACGGCTACGGCGCCACGGCCAAGAGCGCCACCGTGCTCAACTACTGCGGCATCGGCCCCGACCTCGTCACGTTCGTCTCCGACACCACTCCCGCCAAGCAGGGCCGGCTCACGCCCGGCTCGCACATCCCCGTGCGCGGCCCCGAGGCGTTCGCCGACCCCTACCCCGACTACGCGCTGCTGTTCGCCTGGAACCACGCCGAGGAGATCATGGCCAAGGAGGAGGCGTTCCGCGAGGCGGGCGGGGCCTGGATCCTCTACGTGCCCGAGGTCCGGCTGGTCCGGGACCGATGAGGAACCTGACGAGCCCGGTCATGAGGCATCGGCGGCTGGCGGTGGACGGGGCGGTCGAGTTCGCCCCCGAGGTCTTCCACGACGAGCGGGGCGACTTCGCCTCGCCGTACCAGGAGCACGTCTTCGCCGCCGCCGTCGGCCGCCCGCTCTTCCCCGTCGCGCAGGTCAGCCGCAACGTGTCGCGGCGCGGCGTCGTGCGCGGCGTCCACTACACGCTCGTGCCGCCCGGCACCGCCAAGTACGTCTACTGCCCGGCCGGCCGGGTCCTCGACATGGTGGTGGACCTGCGCGTGGGCTCGCCCACGTTCGCCCGGTGGGAGGCGGTCGAGCTGGCCGCCGACACCGCCCGCGCCGTCTACGTCCCGCCCGGGGTGGGCCACGCCTTCGCGGCGCTGGAAGACGGATCGGTGGTCTGCTACCTGCTGTCGCGCGAGTACCGCAAGGAGCACGAGCTGACCCTGTCGGTCTTCGACGAGGAGCTCCGGCTGCGCCTGCCGGCCGGTCTCGGGCCGCTCGTGCTGTCGGAGCGGGACAGAGAAGCCCCCACGCTCGCCGAGGCGGCGGCGCGGGGGCTGCTGCCGGAATACACCCGCTGAGCGGGCCGGGAGCCGTCAGTGCCGCAGGACCTCGCGCAGGGCGTCGATGACCTTGTCCTGGACGCCCCTCGGCAGCGACGGGTACATCGGCAGCGAGAAGATCTGGCCGGCCAGCTCCTCGGTCACCGGCAGGCTGCCCCGGCCGTAGCCGAGGTGGGCGAAGCCCGACATGGTGTGCACCGGCCACGGATAACTGATGTTGAGATGGATGTCGAACGCCCGCAGCGCCTCGACGATCTCGTCGCGGCGCGGGTGGCGGACCACGTACACGTAGTACACGTGCGTGTTGCCGGCGGCGGTGACCGGGAGCACCAGCTCGGTGTCGCCCAGGCCCTCCTCGTAGCGGGCGGCCACGGCCCGGCGGTCCTCGACGTAGCGGTCGAGCCGGGTCAGCTTGCGGCGCAGGATCTCCGCCTGCACCTCGTCCAGCCGCGCGTTGTGGCCGGGGGTCTCCACGACGTAGTAGGTGCGCTCCATGCCGTAGTAGCGCAGCCGCCGCAGGTTCGCCTCCACCTCGTCGTCCGAGGTGATCGTCGCCCCGCCGTCGCCGTACGCGCCGAGCACCTTCGTCGGGTAGAAGGAGAAGGCCGCCGCCCGGCCCATCGACCCGGCCGGCCGGCCGTGGTGCAGCGCGCCGTGCGCCTGCGCGCAGTCCTCCAGGATCGCCAGGCCGCGCTCCTCCGCCAGCCGTTCCAGCGGGGCCATGTCCACGCACTGGCCGTACAGGTGGACCGGCAGCAGGCAGCGGGTGCGCGGAGTGACGGCGGCCGCCACGGCCGCCACGTCCATCAGGTACGTGGCCGGATCGACGTCCACGAACACCGGCGTCGCGCCCACGGCGTCGATGGCGACCACGGTCGGCGCCGCCGTGTTGGACACCGTCACCACCTCGTCGCCCGGCCCCACCCCGAGCGCCTGCAGGCCCAGCTTGACGGCGTTGGTGCCGTTGTCCACGCCGACGCAGTGGCGCACGCCGTGGCGGGCGGCGAACTCCTCCTCGAAGCGCCGCACGCTCTCGCCGAGGACGAGCTGGCCCGAGCGGAACACGGTCTCGACCGCGTCCATGATGTCGTCGCGTTCGGCCGCGTATTCCGGCAGATAATCCCAGACGCGCGTGGGCATCGGCCCTCCTTCTCCCGGGGTCGGGCCCAGGATAAACAGCGCCCTCCGGGGCGGAGGAACCCCTAGAAAAGGGGTTCGGATGAGGGGGCGGCTAGGGGTGACGCGGCTCGCCGGAGGTCCTTTAGTTTTGCGAAGGAGAAAGACCTCACGCGCACCAAGCCGAGAGAATTCACATGACACGGCATTATCTCTTCATGTGTCAGCCCGACCACGGTCATGTCATTCCGAGCCTCGCCGTGGTCGCCGAATTGGTTCGCAGAGGGCACAGGGTCACGTACCTCACGGGGGGCGGCATGGCGCCGCTGGTGGAGGAGACGGGCGCCGGCCTGCTCTGCTATGACTCGATCTACGCGGGGGCCGACCTGCGGGCGCTGGAGAGCGACCCGCTGGCCCTCGTCTCCCTGTTCCTCGACGAGAGCCGCGCGATGCTCGACGCGGCCGACCGGCACCTCGCCGATCACCCGGACCTGCGCCCCGACCTGGTCGTCTACGACCTGACGGTGCTGCACGCCGGGCGCGTGCTGGCCCGCAAGCTCGGAGTGCCGGCCACGCAGCTCATCCCGATCTTCGCCTCCAACGAGCACTACTCCTTCCTCGGGTCCGTCTACGCCGGCGGCGACGCCGACCCCGGCCTGCCCGCCTGGGTGGACGACATGCTGGCCAGGACCCGCGCCCTGGCCGCCGGCCACGGCGTCGAGGCCGACCCCGCCGAGCTGTGGTGGGAGGTCCAGGACTCCAACCTGGTCAGCCTGCCGCGCTCGTTCCAGCCGGCCGGCGACACCTTCGACGAGCGGTTCGCGTTCGTCGGGCCCTGCCTGGGGGAGCGCGGCTTCCTGTCCGGCTGGGAACCGCCGGACGACGGGCTGCCGGTCGCGCTGCTGACCTTCGGCACGGTCGCCGCGGGCCGGCCCGAGCTGTTCCGCACCTGCGTACGGGCGTTCGCCGAGCTGCCCTGGCGCGGCGTGGTCACCCTGCCCCCCGGCATGGACCCCGGCTACCTCGGGCCGCTGCCGCCCACGATGGAGGTGCGCCGCTGGGTGTCGCACGTGAGCGTGCTGCGGCACGCCACGGTCGCGGTCACCCACGGCGGCCTGGGCACCGCCATGGAGGCCCTGCACTGGGGCTGCCCCATGGTGGTCGTCCCGGCCACCCCGATCGACCGGGTGGCCGCGCGCCGCGTCGAGGAGCTGGGCCTCGGCCGCGCCCTCGACCCGGACGCGCTCACCCCCGAGCGGCTCGTCGAGGCGGTCCTCGCCGTCGCCGGCGACGAACGCGTACGGCACCGGGCCCAGGCCATGCGCGGCGACATCGGGCGGGCGGGCGGCACCACGCGAGCCGCCGACCTGCTCGAAGGCCGCCTGGCGGAGGTGATGGCCTGATGGGGCAGCCGTCGTTCGAGTTCCGGGTGCTGGGGCCGCTCACCGTGCTCAAGGACGGCGCCGAGCTGCCCATGAGCGCCAACCGGGAGCTGGCCATCCTGGCCTGCCTGCTGCTCAACGCCAACCGGGTGATGAGCGTCGAGCGCCTGATCGAGGCCGTCTGGGCCGGGTCGGCGCCGCGCAGCGCCTGGCGGCAGGTCGCGATCTGCGTCTCCCGGCTGCGCCGCACCCTCGGCGCCGGGGTGATCGAGACCTCCAGCCCCGGCTACCTGCTGCGGGCCGCCCCCGACAGCATCGACTGGGTCAGGTTCAAGGCGCTGGTGGCGCAGGCGCGCGGCCACGCCGCCTCCGGGCTGCGCGAGCAGGCCGTCCAGGTGCTGCGCGAGGCGCTCGCGCTGTGGCAGGGCAACCCGTTCGAGGACATCCGGGGACTGCGCTACGACGTGGCCCGGATGGCCGAGTCGCGGCTGGAGGCGCTGGAGACGTGCCTGGAGCTGGAGATCGAGCTCGGCCGGCACCATCAGGTGATCCCCGAGCTGCTGGCCCTGGTCGCCGAGTCGCCGTTCCGGGAGCGCGTGCGCGCCCAGCTCATGCTGGCCCAGTACCGCGCCGGCCGCCGCGCCGAGGCGCTGCGCACCTACCAGGAGACCCGCCGCTACCTGCTGGACCAGATCGGCCTGGAGCCGGGCCCGGCGCTGCGGCGGCTGCACGAGCAGATCCTGCGGGACGAGTCCGCGCTGATGCGGCCCCCCGCCCACCGCAGCGTGCCCGGGCAGGTCGTGCCGTGCCAGCTCCCGCCGCAGGTGCTGCCGTTCGTGGGGCGCGAGGAGGAGCTGGCGGCGATGAACGCCGCCCTGCGCCCCGACCCCGAGGTCGCCGTACCGGGGGTGACGGTCCTGAGCGGGCCGGCCGGCGTGGGCAAGAGCACGCTGGCGCTGCGCTGGGCGCACAGCCGGATCGACTGGTTCCCCGACGGGCAGCTCTACGCCGACATGGCCGAGCTGACGGCGGCGGACGGCGCTCACGGGGCCGTCGGGGCGGCGGGCGGCGGCGGTCGTGCGGACGGCGGCGGTCGGGTGGACGGGGGAGGGCTGGACGCGGTGCTGGACCGCTTCCTGCGCGCGCTCGGCGTGGCCGGGGCCGACATCCCGGCCGGGCGCGCCGAGAAGCTCGCGCTCTACCGGAGCTGTACGGCACGGCGGCGGCTGCTCGTGGTGCTCGACGGCGTCCGCGACGGCGACCAGGCGCGGGCGCTGCTGCCCGGAGGCGCCGGCTGCCGGGTCGTCATCACCAGCACGGACCCGCTCGACGACCTGGTCGCCCGGCAGGGCGCGCACCGCGAGTTCCTGCGGCCCCTGCCGGAGGCCGAGGCGCGGGAGCTGGCCGACCTGCTGGTGGACACGGCGGTCGGGGCGCAGGCGGTGTCCGACCTGGTGGCCACCTCGTGCGGGAGCCCTTTGTCGCTGCGGCTCGGCGCGGCCCGCCTCCAGTCCCGCCGTCCGGCGCGCACCGGGTACGGGTGAGGCCCCCCGAGGCGTAGGCACGCGGCGCGGCCCACGCCGCGCCACTCACCTTCGCTGCGCTCCTCACCGCGGCCCGCCCCTCCCGACGTCGCGCTCCTTACCACGGCCGGCCTCTCATGGCGGCCCGCTTCTCACCCCGGCTGGCCTCTTATGGGGGCCGGCTGCTCAGGGCGGCACGTCTCTCATGGCGGCCTCGCCTCTCATGGCGGTCCGCTTCTCGCGGCGGCGCGTCTCTCAGAGCGGCCCCGTCGCCCCGGCGGCCCGCTTCTCACCGCGGCCCGCTTCTCTCGACGGCGCGCTTCTATGGGCGGCGCGCCTGAAACGGCGGCCCCGCCGCTCACCATCGCCCGCCGCCGTCCCTTAGACGCCCGCCTGCCCACCACCCGCAGGTCGCCTCGGGTGCCCGCCCGTTCGGCCGCCCGCCCGAGGCGCTGGTGAAGGGCGTCACGGGGTGCCGGGCGAGGGGGTCACGGGGTGCGGGACAGGATGGTGGCGAGGGCGGCGGACAGGGCGTCGGCGGAGGCGGGGCCGTCGGCGTGCCGCCAGCCGACGTGCCCGTCCGGCCGCACCAGCACCGCCCCGCCGCTCTCCAAGCCGTACTCCTTCGCCCACGTCGGAGAGGTGTACGCGTCCCCGGCCCCGCCGGAGGAGTCCGTGGCGACGATCTCCACCGCCGCCACCGGGACGCCCGCGCGCGCGGACGCCTGCTCCGCCGCGGCCGGCCAGCCGGCGCCGGACACGGCCAGCAGCGTGAAGCCCGGCCCCAGCAGGTCGAGCGTCGAGACAGGCGGCCCGGCCGGCCCCGACAGCCAGACGTGCGGCGCCCGGTGACCCGGCCGGGCCGTCGGCATGTACGTGCGGTACGGGTCCTCGGGCGCCGGGGCGGGCGTGCCGTCCGGCACCACGGCCGCCGAGTCGTAGTGGAAGCCCAGCACCAGCCCCTCCGAGCTGCGCCGCCCCGCCTGCTGCTCGATGGCCTCCCGCATGGACAGCCGTCCTTCCATCATCTGGAAGGTGATGAACGCGTTGTGCAGGCTCTCGTCCACGGTGCGGGCCCCGATGGGGCGGCGTTCGGGCTCGTACGTGTCGAGCAGGGCGGGAGAGGCGGCGCCGCGCAGGACGGCGGCGAGTTTCCAGGCGAGGTTGTGGGCGTCCTGGATGCCGCAGTTCATGCCGAAACCGCCCTGCGGGGTGGCCACGTGCGCGGCGTCCCCGGCCAGGAACACCCGCCCCGAGCGGAACGAGGCCGCCACCCTGGCCTGCTGAAGCCAGGGCATGACGCCGAGGATGGTGACCGGCAGGTCCGGGACGCCGACGGCCCCGCGCACGGAGGCCAGGCAGACCTCCTCGGTGAAGTCGGCCGGGCTGCCGCCCTCCTCGGGTTCGTAGCCGGTCTGCACCATCCAGCGCCGCCGGTGGTCGACGGCCTCCACCGCGCAGGGCGGGTCGGTGAGGAACGACAGCGCGGCCCGCCGCTCGGGGGGCAGGAAGCCCAGGTCGGCCTCGAACATGATGCTGATCATGTGGCCGAGCGGCGGCGGGCCTTCGGTGGCGATGCCCAGCTCCTCCCGGATGCCGCTGCGGCTGCCGTCCGCCGCCACCAGGTACGCGCAGCGCACCAGCGTCTCGCCGGACGCCTCCGACACGACCGCCTCGACGCCGTCCGGCCCCTGCCGGAAGCCGGTCATGGCGGCGCCGTACCTGACCTCGACGCCAGGCCGCGACTCGGCCCGGCGGCGCATTATGACCTCCAGGAGGTCCTGCGAGCACAGGAACATGTAGGTGGGGGACTGGGGGGCGTCCCGGCGCAGGGCGGCTGCCGACCTGACGAAGTCGTCGGCGCTCAGCGAGCTGCCGACGCCCACCGCGAGGAACTCCTCGCGCGGCATGCCGGCGTGCTCCACCTCCTCCTGGATCCCCCAGGCGCGGAAGATCTCCATCGTCCTCGTGGTGACGAGGCGGGCCTTCGGGAAAATTGACGTGCCCTCATGTTTTTCGACGAGCAGCGTCGATATTCCGTGCCGGGACAGCTCGATGGCCGTGGCGAGGCCGACCGGGCCGCCCCCGACAATCAACACGTCCACGTCCATCATTTTCATGGTTGTCAGCGTCATTCATCGCCATTGTTCTGGTCAATGCGCGGATAACCGGGTGATACAGGCGTGATGTCGGGGCTTAGTAGCTTACTGACTGAAGATCCGGATAAGCCGATCCGCGATTGTCTCAATTCCTGGAGACGGATGATGCTTTTCGCAGAGGGCTCCGTGGCCGTGGTGACGGGCGGCTCGCGCGGCATCGGCCGGGCCTGCGCGCTGGACCTGGCCCGCGAGGGCGCCCACGTGGTGGTCAACTACTCCCGCTCCGAGAGCGACGCGAAGGACGTCGTGTCCCAGATCGAGGAGGAGGGCGGCAGCGCGAGCGCCGTGCAGGCCGACGTGACCGACGAGGAGTCCGTACGGCGGCTCTTCCGCGGCGTGCGGACCGACCACGGCCGGCTCGACGTCCTCGTGACGAGCGCCGGCATCACCCTGGACCGCTACCTGCTCACGATGAGCCTCGACCAGTTCCGCGCCCCGGTCGACACCAACCTCATCGGCACGTTCCTCGCCTGCCGCGAGGGGCTCAAGCTGATGCAGCACCAGCGCCGCGGCGCGATCGTGACCCTGTCGTCCTCCAGCGGGCTCGACGGGGGCTTCCCCGGCCAGACCAACTACGTGGCGTCCAAGGGCGCGATCATCGCCTTCACCCACGCGCTGTCCAACGAGGCGGCGCCGCACGGCGTGCGGGCCAACGTCGTGGCGCCCGGGTTCGTCGCCACCGACATGACCCGCAAGGTGCCCTCGGACATCAAGAAGCAGTACGAGTCGCGCATCATGCTCGGCCGGATGGGCCGCCCCGAGGAGATCGCGTCCATCGTGAGCTTCCTCGCCTCCGACAAGGCGTCGTACATGTCCGGCTCCGTGGTGGTCGCCCACGGCGGCGGCCTCGGCTGAGCCGTCCCCCCTTCCCCCCCCGGTTCAAGGAGGACCAGATGACGATCGACGAGCTGCGCGCGCGGGCCGCGGAGCGGCAGCAGACCTGCAGCCAGATCAAGAAGATGATCGTGTCGCGGCTGGACCTGGAGATCGACCCCGACTGGATCACCGACGACCAGCCGCTGTTCGGCCGCGGCCTGGAGCTCGACAGCCTCGACGTGCTGGAGCTGTACGTGGCCATCGAGGCCGAGTTCGGCGTCGCGCTCTACGACAGCGAGATGGCGGTCTTCGGGTCGGTGTCGCGGCTGGCCGAAGAGGTCAACCCGGCGCTGCGGGCGTCGGCATGACGCTCGCCGCGGCGCCGCCCGCGGGCGGGCAGGTCAGCGGGCCCACGAGCGGGCCGGTCAGCGGGCTGACCCACGACCAGGTCCGCGCCGTCCTGCCGCACCGCTGGCCGATGCTGCTGCTCGACCGGGTCGGCAAGGTGGAGCCCGGCGTCAAGGGGACGGCCGTCAAGAACGTCTCCGGCACCGAGCTGTGGTTCCAGGGCCATTTCCCGGGCGAGGCCGTCCTGCCCGGCATCGTGATCACCGAGGCGCTGGCCCAGCTCGCGGGCGTGGTCTTCGCCCTGGCCGGGGCCAGCGAGATCAGCTACCTGGCGGGGGTCAGGTCGATGCGGTTCCGCCGCCCCGTCGTCCCCGGCGACCAGCTCACGCTGACGGCCGAGCGGACCGGCGGCGGGGCCGGCTTCGCGGAGTACCGGGTGTCGGCCCGGGTGGACGGCCAGGTCGCGGCCGAAGGAAACCTGACGATCGCCGACCCGGCCCGTCAACGTCCCGTGCGAAAGGTGTGAACATGGCAAGCGTCCTCGCGTCCGCGCATCCCCAGGAGACCGTCTACGGCCAGGTCGGCGACGCCACCGTCCCGCTGCGCTTCTCCTCCCTCGACGAGGAGTACAAGGTGCTCAGGGAGCGCGCCGCGGTCCTCGACCTCGGCGGCCACGGCCTCATCGAGATCACCGGCCCGGACGCCGTGGCCTTCGCCCAGCGCGTCCTCGCCCGCGACGTCGAGTACCTGACGTCCGACCGCTGCATGATGACCCTCCTCCTCGACGCCGACGGCCAGGTCGTGGACCAGGTCCTCGCCTTCGGCCGCGAGGACGGCATCCTGCTGGAGAGCTCCTGCGGCGCCGGCGCGCGCCTGCTCGCGCACCTGCGGGCCAACAACGACGAGGGCGTCGAGATCACCGACCGCTCCGGCGACCTGACCGTCCTCGGGCTGGAGGGGCCGTACGCCTGGGGCGTCGTCGGCCGGCTCATCGACGCCGAGCTGGCGTCGCTGCCGTTCGAGTCGGTCGTGGACACCACCTGGAACGGCGCCGACGTCGTCTTCGCCAGGACCGGCTTCACCGGCGAGTACGGCTACCAGATGATCGTGCCCGTCGAGCACGCCGCCGACCTGTGGCGCCAGTCGCTGGAGCACGCCCAGGCCGCCGGGCAGGAGGCGCTGGAGCTGGCCATGCTGGAGGTGCGCCAGCCGATCCCCCGCCACGAGGTCACCGAGGGCGCCACGGTCGTCGAGATCGGCGCCAACTGGCTGGTGGACGTCACCAAGGACGAGTTCGTCGGCCGCGAGGCGGTGCTGGCGGCGTTCGAGGCCGGCGGCGGGCGGCGCACGGTCGGCTTCTCCGGCGGCGAGGGCGTGCCCGCGCCCGGCACCCGCGTCTGGGTGAACGGCCAGGACATCGGCGAGGTCGTCCACGCCGTGCACAGCGTCGGCCTCGGCGCCACGCTCGGCCTCGCCCGGGTGGACCACGACCTGGCGGCCGCCGGTCTGGAGCTCACCGTCGGCGGCACCGAGGTGACCACGCTGACCAGCCCGTACATCGTGCCCAAGAGCTGGAGCATCCCGATCATCTGATCGCCCGGTGCGCTGAGAAGGAGACAAGCATGGCGCTGCGGCCCGTCGTCGTCACCGGCCTGGGCATCATCTGCGCGGCCGGCCGCGACCCAGCCGAGTTCTGGCAGCGGCTCACCACAGGTCAGGGCGGACTCACGCCGGTCGAGGACGAGGCGTTCGCCGTGTTCACGGCCCGGCACGCGGGCCAGGTGCCCGACGAGTGGATCGCCGGTCAGCTCCCCGGCTCCGACGCCGCCCTCGACCGCACGGCGCGGCTCGCGCTCGTCGCGGCCCGCCAGGCGGTCGGGATGGCCGGCCTTACGGCCTCCGAGGTGGCGGCCGAGCGGTTCGGGATCATCCTCGGCAAGTGCCAGGCCACGCCCGACGCGGCCGGCCGCTACCAGCCGATGCACCGCACGCAGGACGTGGTCGCCGAGCGGCTCGGCCTGCGCGGGCCGCGCATCCTGGTGTCCACCGCCTGCGCCGCCGGCGGCAACGCCGTCGGCCTGGCCAAGGACAAGATCCTCACCGGTGAGGCCGACGCCGTCCTCGCCGGCGGGGTGGACCCGCTGCTGTTCGGCACGTACGCGGGCTTCGCCGGGCTCCAGGCGCTCAGCACCGGCCCGTGCCGCCCCTACAGCCACTCCGACGGCCTGAACCTCGGCGAAGGCGCCGCGTTCCTGCTGCTGGAGCCGCTGGACCTGGCGCTGGCCCGGGGCGCGGTCCCGCTCGCCGAGGTCGCCGGCTACGGCCTGTCGGCCGACGCCTACCACGCGACCGCGCCCGACCCCACCGGCCGCGGCGGCGCCAGCGCCGTGCGGCGCGCGCTCGCCGACGCGGGGCTCACACCCGGCGACGTCCAGTACGTCAGCGGGCACGGCACCGGAACCCCCGCCAACGACGCCATGGAGGCCAAGGTCATGCGCCTGGTCTTCGGCGAGCGGGCCGGCCAGGTGCCGACCAGCAGCATCAAGTCGTTCGTCGGCCACACGCTGGGCGCCGCCGGAGCCGTCGAGGCGGTGGCGAGCGTGCTGGCGCTGCGGCACGCGACCGCCCCGCCGACCATCGGCTTCGACGACGACGGCCGGGGCCGGGCCGGCGACCTGGACTTCGTGCCCAACGTGGCCAGGCCGATGCCCATCGGCACCGTCGTGTCCAACAACTACGCCTTCGGCGGCAACAACGTCTCGCTGGTGCTGACCACGCCCGGCGGGCCGCGGCCGTACGAGGAGCTGCCCCGCCGCGAAGCGGTGATCACCGGGCTGGGGCCCGTCACCGGGGCCGGCACCGGCGTCGCCGAGCTGACCGAGGCCGTCCTGGCCGGCCGGCACGGCGCCGGACGGGCCCCGTCGCTGGAGGGCCGGACGTTCGCGCCGCGCTCCCTGTGGCGGCACATGAACCACCTGTCGCGCCTGGCCATCGCCGCCTCCCGGCTGGCCTGGGAGGACGCCGGGCTGAAGCTGCCGCGCAAGGACCTGGACGACGTCGCGCTGATCTTCGCCACCGGCGCCGGCTCGGCCGAGAGCACCGGCGGCTTCGACGAGAGCATCGCGGCCAACCCGAACAAGCCCGCCGTGCTCAGCTTCTCCAACGTCGTGCTCAACGCCACCGGCGGCGCCGTCTGCCAGACCCTGGGCCTGCGCGGGCCGACCACCACCATCTGCAACGGCGGCGCCTCGGCCTCCATCGCGCTGGACTGCGCCCTGGAGCTCATCCGGTCGGGCAAGGCCGAGGTGGTGCTCGTGGTGGCCGCCGACGAGACACCCGGCACGGCCGCCCTGGACACCGGCGACCTTCCCGCGCCGTCGCCGTACGACTCCGGGTCCGGCGGGGCGGTGCGCGGGTCGGCGGCGGTGGCGTTCGTGGTGGAGTCGGCCGAGCACTGCGCCGCCCGCGACGGCAGGCCGTACGCCGGGGTGCTGGGCACGGGCCACGCGAGCGGCGACACCGGCCCACACACAGACGCAGAGGCAGGCGCAGACGCGGACGCGGACGCCGTGGCGCGCAGCATCGCCCGCGCCTCCGCCGCCGCCTCTGAGTCCGGGGCGTCTACCGCGTCCGGCTCCGTCGCCGGGCTGGTGGTCGGCGCGGCGGACGGGACGGCGGGGGACGGCGTCGAGGCCGCGGCGGTGCTCGCCGGGGCCCCCGGCGCCCGGCTGACCGCCTCCACCGCGCTCACCGGTGACTGCCAGGCCGCCTCCGGCGCGCTCAACATCGCCCTGGCCGCGCTCGCCGTCCGGGACGGCGTCGCACCCGCGCTGACCGGCCTCGCCGCCCCGCGCGCCGGCGACCTCGCCGCGTACGTGACCAAACCCGGCCTCGACGGGCCCGTGGAGCGGGCGCTGGCGCTCACCGCCGCGCCCGGCTCGGTGCGCGGCGCCGTCCTCCTGGGGGCCCGGTGAACACCCGGGCGGGCACGGTGAGCACCACACCGGGCGCGTCGGGTGCTCCGCCCTTCGACGTCGCCGAGACCGACCGCCTGCTGACCACCACGCGCTCCGTGCGCCGCCGTCTCGACGTGGAGCGGCCCGTGCCCCGCGAGGTGGTGCAGGAGGCCCTGGAGGTCGCCGTCCAGGCCCCCACGGCCAACAACCACCAGAACTGGCGGTGGCTCGTCATCAGCGACGCCGCCGTCAAGCAGGACCTGGCCGAGATGATCCAGTCCTCCTGGACGTTCCACCGCAACGACATGTGGACCAACGCCGGCCGCCGCCGCAACGACGCCGGGGCGCGCCGCAACTACGCCTCCGCGCTGGCGCTCACCGAGACGATCGCGCGGGTGCCGATCCTCGTCATCCCGTGCGTGCTCGGCCGCCCGCCGGACATCACCGCCATCAACGAGGCCTGGGTCAGGCGCATGGCCGACAAGGTGCCCGAGGACCCCGGCCACCTGGTGCGGCACGGCGAGACCCGCGCCAGCATCTTCTACGGCTCGATCTTCCCGGCCATCTGGTCCTTCCAGCTCGCGCTGCGCAGCCGCGGGCTCGGCAGCACGATCACCTGCCTGCACGTACCGCACGAGCGGCAGGTCGCGCGGATGCTCGGCATCCCCTCCGGGGTGACCCAGGTGTGCATGATCCCCGTCGCGTACACCGTGGGCACCGACTTCCGCCCCGCAGAGCGCTACAGCGCCAAGGAACGCACCTACTGGGAGAGGTGGGGGACGTGACCGTACGACCCGAGCAGCCCGACGTCGTCATCGTCGGAGGCGGCATCTCCGGGGCGTCCGCGGCGTGCATGCTGGCCGCCGGCGGGCTGTCCGTCGTGCTGCTGGAGAAGCAGGACGCCTACAAGGACCTCGTGCGCGGCGAATGGCTCGCGCCCTGGGGCATCAGGGAGGCCCAGCGCCTCGGCGTCTACGACTGCTTCTCGGCCGGCGGCGCCTGGGAGATCCGCGAGTGGATGACCTGGGACGAGGCCGTGACCGACGACGAGGTCGAGGCCGTGGACATGACCAGGTTCATCCCCGGCATCGGCGGGCCGATGTCGTTCCCGCACCACCAGGTGTGCGAGCTGATGGCCGAGCAGGCCGTGGCGAGCGGCGCCCGGCTGGTGATGGACGCCTCCCGCATCGGCGTCACCCCCGGCGCGCGGCCCGTCGTCACCTACCAGACCCCCGAGGGCGCCTGCGAGCTGCGGCCGCGCATCGTGCTCGGCGCCACCGGCCGAGGCAACACCGTCGGCCGCCAGATCGGCGTCACCATGCGCAACTCCATGCACCACTGGGGCGGCGGCATGATGGTCGAGGGCATGGAGGGGTGGCCGCCCGACGTGCAGGCCATGGGCACCGAGGGCGACGTCATGTTCATGGTGTTCCCCCAGGGCTACGGCCGGGCCCGCCTCTACCTGAACTTCCCCACGGTCAACAAGCACCGCTACCGGGGGCCGGGCGGCGTCGAGCGGTTCCTCGCCGCGTTCGAGCTGAACTGCCTGCCCGACCGCGGCAAGGCCGTCACCGGGGCGACGCCCGCCGGACCGCTGTCGGTGTGGCCGTCCGTGTCGAGCGTGCCCGAGGGGCCGCCGCTGGTCGAGGGCGTCGTGCTCATCGGCGACGAGGCCGGCAACGCCGACACCGTCCTCGGCACGGGCCTGTCGTGCGCGATGCGCGACTCGCGGACCGTCTGCGAGATCCTGCTCGCCTCCGACGACTGGTCGCCCGAGGCGTTCGCCCCGTACGTGAAGGAGCGCGACTTCCGCCTGGAACGCCTGGACTTCGGCGCCTCCATCATCAGCAGGCTGCACGTCGAGTTCGGGCCCGCGGCCGTCGAGCGGCGCCGCCGCGTGCGCAGGCTGATGGCCAAGAACTTCGCCGCCCAGGTGACCGGGCTGCTCAACATGGTGGCCCCGGAGGACGTACCCGAGTTCGGCTTCAGCGAGTTCTTCGCTGAGCGGTTGTTCAGGGAGACCGCATGACCCAGAAGAGAACGGTTCACGTCAACGGCGTCGACATCGCCTACGTCGACGAGGGCGAGGGTGACCCCGTCATCCTGCTGCACGGCTTCCCCGACTCCTCCTACCTGTGGCGCAACCAGATCCCGGCGCTCGTCGAGGGCGGGTTCCGGGTCATCGCGCCCGACCTGCGCGGCTTCGGCGACTCCGGCAAGCCGCAGGAGATCGAGGCGTACGGCATGCAGACGATCGTCAACGACGTCGTCGCCCTCACCATGCAGCTCGGGATCAAGCGCCCGCACGTCGTCGGCCACGACTGGGGCGCGGCCATCGCCTGGATGTACGCCTTCCTCATGCCGCGCCGGCTCGACCACCTGGTCGTGCTGTCGGTCGGGCACCCCGGCGTCTTCGCCACCCCGTCGATCGAGCAGCGGGCGGCGTCCTGGTACATGCTCTTCTACCAGTTCCCCGGGGTCAGCGAGGAGCTGCTGCGCCGCAACGGCTGGCGGCTGTTCAAGGAGATCATGGGCCGCGACGGCGACTACGACCGGTACCTGCGCGACCTGGCCCGGCCCGGCGCGCTGACCGCCGGCCTCAACTGGTACCGCGCCAACCGCTCGCCCGCCTCGGAGCTGCGCCCGGCCCGCCCGTTCCCGCCGGTGCTCGCGCCGACGCTCGGCATCTGGGGCGCCGGCGACAAGGCGCTGCTGGAGGAGGGCATGTCCGGCTCCGGCAAGTTCGTCAAGGGGCCCTGGCGCTACGAGCGGGTCGAGGACGCCGGCCACTGGCTGCCGCTCGACGCGCCCGACGAGGTCAACAAGCTGCTGCTCGGCTTCCTCGGCACGGAGCGCCCCGCCCACGAGGAGCGGCGCCCCCGGCGCCGGTTGTAGCTGAAGGGATGGACGTCATGCTGGGCTATCTCTTCCCCGGCCAGGGGACGGTCCGTGTCGGCATGGGCGCCTGGCTGCGCCGCCGCCCGGCCGCCCGCGCGCGGCTGGAGGAGGTGGACGCGCTGCTGTCGCGGCCCATCTCGCCGTTGTGCGCGCGCGGGCCGCTGGACCGGCTGGTCGCCACCGAGCACGCGCAGCTCGCCGTCACGGCCTGCAACCTCGCGGCGCTGGCCGTCCTGGAGGAGGAGGGGTACGCGCCCGAGATCGTCGCCGGGCACAGCGTCGGCGAGCTGACCGCGCTGCACGCGGCCGGCGTCCTGGGGCTGGCCGACACGGTACGCCTCGTCGAGACGCGGTCGCGGCTCATGGCCGCGGTGGGCGTCATCGGCGGGATGCAGGCCGTCATGGGGCTGCCGGTGGAGGACGTCGAGGCCCTGGCCGAGGCCGCCTCGGGGCCCGGCGAGCCGGTGGTCGTCGGGCTGGAGAACGCGCCGGGGCACGTCGTGGTCTCGGGCGCCCTCCCGGCGCTCGACCGGCTCACGGAGCTGGCCACGGCCGCCAGCAAGATCGTGCCGCTCACGGTGGGCAACGCCTTCCACTCGCCGCTCATGGAGCCCGCGGTGGCGGGGTGGGCGGCGGCGGTGGCGGCCGTGCCCATGCTGGAGCCTCTGGTGCCCGTCGTCCCGAACGTCACGGGCGAGCCCACCACGGACCTCGCCACGCTGCGGGAGGCGCTGGTCGCGCAGCTCACGGGGCGGGTCCGGTGGACGCGCACGGTGGCGGCGGTGGACGCGGTGGCCTCGGGCGTGGAGGTCGGGGACAGCAAGGTCCTCACGGGGCTGTCGCGGCGGGCGGAGGCGCGCTGCCTCAGCATGGCCGACCCCGCCACCCTGCGCCGCCTGGCCAAGGCGGTGGCGGCGTGAGGCGCGAGAAGGCCGGGGAGGCCGGCGGGTGAACCGGTGGGGGAGCGCGCTGGTCTGCTTCGCGGGGCTGACGCGCCCGCAGCAGCTCGTCGCGGGGATGCGGCTGGAGGAGGTCTACACGGCCGCCGAACGCGTCCGGTCCGCGGCGGGCGTGAGCGTGCAGCACTGGGCGGGCCGGCTGGCGGGCAAGCGCGCGGTCCTGCGCCTGCTCGGGGTGCCGCCCACGGCCGAACGCCTCGGCCAGGTGGAGGTGCTGCCCCGGCCCACCGCGTCGTGCCGCGCGACGGCCGCCTGCCACGACGGCCACCCGCCCGCGGTACGGCTGGCCCCGCCGCTGGCCGAGCTGGTACGGCCGGGCGGCCGCGTCCGCGTCTCCATCAGCCACGCGAGCGGACGCGCGCTGGCCGTGGCCGTCTGCTCCGCCCGCCTGCCCGAGGACGAGGAGACCTGACATGCCCATGGACGTTCGGAAGGCGGCCGAGGCGCTGCTCGACGCGTGGCGGGCCGGGGACCCGGAGGCCGTGGCCGCGTCGGTGGACACCTTCGAGGACCCCGACTCCGGCGGGCCGCTGGCCGGCGCGGCGCTGGCCGAGCACGCCGCCCGTACGGCGGCCCGCTTCCGCAACGCGCGCTTCACGGTGGAGCGCGTGACCGGCGACGCCGACGCCGCCGCCGTCTCCTGGACCCTGGTGGCCGACCACCGCGAGTCCTACCTCGGCATGCCCGCCACCGGCGGCACCGCCACCGTGCACGGCACCGACCTGGTCACCCGCGACGCGCACGGCGTCCACGTGCGCCGGAGCTTCGACCGGCTGGCGCTGGCCGAGGCGCTCGGGTACACGGCCCGGTTCGTGCCCGGCGCGGACGAGGCCCGGGAGTTCGGCGTCAGCGCCCGCGCCGCGACCGGCCGCACCGGCCGGCCGGGGGCGCTCGTGCTGACCTGGCTGGAGATCCGCGACGACGCGGAGGCCGCCGACGTGGACCTGCTCAGCGTGGAGATCGTCAAGTCGCTGCGGTCCTCGAAGGGGTTCCTGGGCGTGACCACGTTCGACGTCGGCGCCCGCAAGTTCACGTTGAGCGCCTTCGACCGGCCCGAGTCGCTGCGGGCGGTCCACGCCCGGCCGCACCAGCGGGCCATGCGCCGCTTCTTCAAGGGCGGGCTGTGCACCCGGGTGCACACCAGCGTCTGGTACCCCGCCACGATCCGCGACTACGCCCGCTGCCCCGCCTGCGGGACGGTCGTGGCGGCGGGCAAGGACGCGGCCTGCGCGTGCGGGTGGACGCCGGAGGACGCGTCCACGTTGTGATCCCTCCTCGCGAGAACACGGGAGCCCGAAAGATGATCGACTTCACCGCCGAGCACGACCTCGGCGACAGGACCAGCGGACGGCCCGCTGTGGCGTTCATGTCCGCGTTGTTCGCCGGTGGGTGGATCTGGGAGCACCCGTACCGGCGTCTGGAGGCGGCCGGATGGCCGGTGCTCCGTACCCACGAGGCGATCTGCGCCCTGGACCGGCAGGTGGCCGGGTCGATCGAGCAGCTCGGCGACGCGCTGCTGCGCGCCTGCGACGCCGCCGGCGTGCAGGACGTCATCGTCTGCGCCAACTCCCTGGGCGGCCTGGTCGCCATCGACCTCGCCGGCCGCCACCCCGACCGGGTGCGCGGGATCGTGGTCAGCGGCGCGCCGGGCCTCACCGCCGACCCCGACGTCGGGCTGAGCTTCGACCGGCGGGGCAGCGTCCGGCCGTTCGGCGACGAGTTCGGTGAGCGGATGGTGGCCGCGCTGTTCCACAGCGGTCGCAGCTTCTTCTCGGACGAGCGGATGAGCGAGGTGGGCGAGATGCTGCGCCGGCCCGAGTCCATGGTGAGCATGGCGCGCAGCATCAAGGCCACCCGCCGCTACGCGGTGCGGCCCGCCCTGGACAAGGTGCGCTGCCCGTCCCTGTACGTCTGGGGCCGGCACGACCGGATGACCCCCGTGGACCCGTGGCTGGAGCTCCTGGCCGACTACCCGGACAACGAGGTGCTGGTCGTCGAGCAGAGCGGGCACATCCCGATGGTCGAGCGGGCCGAGGAGTACACCGGCGTCCTGGAGTCCTTCGTGACGCGCTGCGCGGGCGCCCTGGCATGACCGTCGTCGCCGCCGCGGCGGCTCTCCCTGCCACGCCGGAGCGCGCCGGCGAGCCCGCCGTCCTCCTCGGGGTGGACGTCGTCGAGGTGGCGCGGCTGGCGCGGGCCGTCGAGCGGGGCGGCGAGGCGTTCGCGCGGCACGTCACCACCGAGGCCGAGCGCGGGCTCACCTGCGAGGCGGCGGCGTTCTCCGTCAAGGAGTGCCTGATCAAGGCGGTCGGCGGCCGGGCGCCGGGGTTCGCCTGGCACGACTTCGAGGCGGTGACCGGGGCTCCGGCCGCGTGGGCGGGCCGCCTGCTGGACGAGGCCGCCGCCGAGCTGGCCGCCGCCACCGGGGCGGCGCTGGACGGCAGCGCCGCGTACGCGCTCCACGGCGCCTCCCGCGACGCCGCCCTGCGCCGGCTGCGCCCGCCGCGGGACGCGGCCGTCGCCGGCGCCGCCCGATGGGGGAGCGGCGGCGGGCTGTTCGTGGCGCTGGCGATCGTGTACGTCGACAGGAAGGAAAGTGCCCGATGTCCCAGGTGAAGACGGTACGACCGGGGGAGTCGATCCAGCGGGCGCTGGACGAGGCCGGTCCCGGAGCGAGCATCGTGCTGACGGAGGGCACGTACACCGAGAGCGTCTGGATCCGGCACGGCGGCGTGTCGCTGACCGGCGCCGGCCCCGGCCGGACCGTGCTGGCCCCCGGCGACGGCGCCCCGGCCGACGTGCCCCGGCTGCACGACGCCTCCGAGGACGTCGTCAGCGGCGTCACCGTGTACGGCGACGCCGTCGCGAACGTCACGATCGAGGCGCTGACCGTGACCGGCTTCACCGGCGCCGGGATCTACGCCCACTCCGTCGCCGGGGTGAGCGTGCGCGACGTGGAGGCCCGCGGCAACGCCGTGTGGGGCGTCTACCTGCGCGAGTCCAGCGGCTGCGAGGTGAGCGGCTGCCGCGCCTCGGGCAGCCAGTACGGCGGTGTCGCGCTCAGCTTCTGCCCCGACTCGGACGCCCTGGTCGCCGGCAACGAGACGTCCGCCAACGCCTTCGGGATCTTCGTCGACAACTCCTCGGGCGCCCGGGTGGTGCGCAACGCCTGCCACGGCAACGCGATCGGCATGCTCCTGCTCAACCAGGTGTACGAGGGCGAGCCCGCGGGCGGCGTCCGGGACTGCCTGGTGGCGGGCAACGACCTGCACGGCAACGGCCTGGCCGCCGGCGCCGAGCCCGACGGGCTGGGCGCGGCCGGGCCGCCCATCTCCGGCGTCGGCCTCGCGCTCATCGGCACGCACCGGGTCGCCGTCGTGGACAACCACATCCACGACAACCACCCGAGCGGCGAGTCGGTCATGGGCGCGGGCTTCGTCATCGGCTCCTCCAAGGACTGGGGCGGCGACGACGCCCTGGACAACCACCTGCTGTGGAACCGGGTCACCGGCAACACCCCGCTGGACTTCCAGCTCGGCGCCGACCTGACCCGGCAGACCTGCGCCGGGAACGTGGCCGGCAAGGGCGACCCGGCCGAGCTGCTGGACCGCGACGACGCCTCCGGGGGGTGGCGCCGATGACCACCCTGGAGACGGCCTCCGCCCCCGCGACGACGACCACCCCGGCCCTCGCCTGCCGGGGCCTGCGCAAGCGTTACGGCGACGTCGTCGCCGTCCAGGACGTCGGCTTCGCCATCGCCCCCGGCCAGGCGTACGGCCTGCTCGGCCCCAACGGCGCCGGCAAGACCACCACGATCTCCATGCTCGTCGGCCTGCTGCGCCCCGACTCCGGCACCGTGCTGGTCGGCGGCACGGACCTCGCGGCCGACCCCACCCGCGCCAAGGCGAAGATCGGGTACGTCCCCCAGGAGATCGCCCTGTACCCCGAGCTGACCGGCCGCGAGAACCTGCGCTTCTTCGGCCGCCTGTTCGGCCTGCCCCGCCGCCGCCTGGCCGCGCGCATCGACGAGGTGCTCGACCTCATCGGGCTCACCGACCGGGCCGACACCAAGCTCGGCACGTACTCCGGAGGCATGAAGCGCCGCATCAACATCGGCGCCGCGCTGCTGCACCGCCCCGAGGTGCTGATCCTGGACGAGCCGACCGTCGGCGTGGACCCGCAGAGCCGCAAGGCCATCCTCGACGGCGTCGAGCGCCTGGTCGGGGAGGGCATGGCGCTGCTGTACACCTCCCACTACATGGAGGAGATCGAGCGGGTCTGCGAACGCGCGGCGATCATCGACCACGGCCGGATCATCGCCGACGGCACCCGCCGCGAGCTGGTCTCCCTGGTCGGCACCGCCGACAAGGTCGAGCTGGTCCTCGACGGCGACGTGGAGACGGCCTTCGCCAAGCTGCGCGCCGTCGAGGGCGTGGTGGAGGCGGCCCGCACGGGCGCGTCGTCGGTACGGCTGATCGCCGAGGGCGGCAGGTACCTGCTGCCGGCCCTCATCACCGCGGTGGAGGGCAGCGCCACCGTCACGGCCACCCAGGTCATCGAGCCCGACCTGGAGGCCACGTTCCTGCACCTCACCGGCAGCACGTTGAGGGACTGACCATGTTGCGGGCCCTGTGGACGGTGAGCGCGCTGGAACTGCGCACCCGCCTGCGCGACGGCACGGCGATCGTCATCGCCGTGATCGTCCCGGTGACGCTGGCGACCCTGTTCGGCCTCGCCCTGGGCGGCGACGACCCGCCGCTGAAGGCGACGGTCGGCTTCGTGGACCTGGACGGCGGCGAGTTCCCGGCCAGCGTCCGGCGTGAGGTGATGGCCGCCAAGGAGCTGAAGGGCTCCGTGACGCTGCGCGACCTGCCGAGCAGGGAGCAGGCCGGCCGGGAGCTGGAGTCGGGCGCCATCGGCTCGGCGATCGTCTTCCCGGCCGGGTTCAGCGAGAGCGTCGGCGCCGGCAAGGGCGGCGACGTGGCGGTCCTGAAGACGCCCGAGTCGCCCCTCGCGGGCGTGGTGGCCAGCGCCATCGTGGACCGCATCTCCGCCGTGGTCGACGCCCGCACCCTGGCCGTACGGGCCGTGCTGCGCGCGGGCGTGCCCGGCGACCAGGTCAAGGAGCTGGTGGAGCGCAACGGCGCGGCCGGCCCGGCGATCGGCCTGGCCGACGACCCGCTGGCCGGCGGCAAGATCGACCTGTCGGTCTACTACGGCTCGGGCATGGCGGCGCTGTTCGCGTTCTTCGTGGTGGGCGCCTCGTTCCGGGGGCTGCTCACCGAACGCAAGCTCGGCACGCTCGACCGGATCCGCGCCGCCCCGGTCGCGGCCTGGGTGCCCGTCGCGGGCAAGGCCGCCGTCGGGTTCGCGCTGGCCGTCGCCGGGGCCCTGCTCAACTGGGGCGCCTCGGTGCTCATCTTCGGCTCCACCTGGGGCGACCCGGCGGCCGTGACCGTGGTGCTGGTCGCGCACGTGCTGGCCGCCGCCGCGATCACCATGCTGGTGACCAGCCGGGTCAGGACCGACGCCCAGGCCGACGGCGCGATCATGATCGTGTCGTTCGTGGCGGCGTTCTTCGGCGGCAGCCTGGTGCCGGTCTACAACCTGCCCGGCCCGCTCCAGGCGGTCGCGCTGCTCACCCCGAACGGCTGGACGTCCAAGGCGCTGACCGAGCTGGCCGGCTCGGGAGCGGGGCTCGCGGCGGTGGCGCTGCCGGTGGGCGTGCTGTGCGCCATCGCGCTGACCGCGGGCGGCCTCGCCGTCCTCGGCTTCCGGAAGGGACTGCTGCTATGAGGACCGCAAGGATGCGCCCGCGGCCCGTGCTCGCGCTCGTGGCCGCGAACCTGCGCCGCCACACCCGCGACCGCGTCGGCCTGTTCTTCATGGTCGTCATGCCGTTCGTCTCCATCGTCTTCGTCGGCATGGCGCTCGGCGGCGGCACGACCGGCTCCTCCCGGCTGCCGGTCGGCGTGGTCGCCGAGGGCTCCGGCCCCGTGACCACCGCCCTGCTGGCCGAGCTGCGCCGCCACCCCGACCTGGAGGTCACCACGATGACCTCGGCCGCCGAGCTGCGCTCGGGCGTGCGGGAGGGCTCGCTCGCGGCGGGCCTGGTCATCCCGTCCGGCTCGACCAGGCTCGACCTCGTCGTCACCGAGACCAACGGCAGCGGCATGGCCGCGCGCAGCGCCATCGACGTCGCCGTGAGCAAGGTCGCGGCCGTCGAGGAGGCCACGCGCGCCGCCCGCACCGCGGGCGCCACGCCCGAGCAGGCCGCCTCCTACGTACGGCAGGCGCAGGCCGAGTCCGGCCGCGTCGCCGTGAAGGACACCTCGACCGCGGCCGGCGACCCGCGCGGCTTCGCCTACACCGCCCCCGCGAACCTGCTGCTGTTCACCTTCATCAACTCCATGGCCGTGGCCGCCGCGCTGGTCGAGAGCCGCCGGCTCGGCATGCTCCAGCGCGCGCTGACCGCCCCCGTACGACACCGGTCGGTGCTGCTCGGCGAGGCGCTGAGCCGCCTGCTCGTCGCGCTCGCGCAGGCCGCGCTCATCATGGCGGTCAGCGCGCTCGCGTTCGGCGTCCACTGGGGCGACCCGCTCGGCGTCGCGGCCGTCGTCGGGACGTTCGCGCTGGTCTCCACCGGGGCGGCGATCCTCGTCGGCACGCTGCTGCGCACCCCCGACCAGGCCCCGGCCATCGGGCCGCCGCTCGGCGTCGTGCTCGGCATGCTGGGCGGCTGCCTGTGGCCGCGCGAGTCGTCCGGCGACGTGCTCAACGCCGTCGGCCACCTCTTCCCGCACGCCTGGGGCATGGACGCGCTGCTGAAGCTGGCCGTGCCCGGCACGGGCATCGGCGCGGTGCTGCCGCAGCTCGGCGTGCTCGCCGCGATGGCCGCCCTGCTGCTGGGCGCCTCCCTGGTCCTGTTCGGCCGCCGCACCCGGGCGCTGGGGTGAGCGCCATGCGGATCCTCGTCACCGGAGCCGCCGGGTTCGTCGGCTCGGCCTACGTCCGGAACCTGCTCGGCGGCGCCTACCCCGGCTGGGACGACGCCGAGGTGACCGTGCTGGACGCCCTCACCTACGCCGGCGACGTCGCCAACCTGGAGCCGGTGCTGCTCCACCGGCGGCTGACGTTCGTCCGCGGCGACATCGCCGACCCCGGCCTGGTGGCGCGGCTCATGCCCGGCCACGACCTGGTCGTCAACTTCGCGGCCGAGAGCCACGTGGACCGTTCGATCGCCGCCGCCGACCGGTTCGTGCGCACCAACGCGGCGGGCGTCGAGACGCTGCTGCGCGCCGCGCTCGACGCGGGCGTGGCCACGTTCGTCCAGGTCTCCACCGACGAGGTGTACGGCTCGATCGACGCCGGCTCCTGGGCCGAGGACAGCCCGGTCCGGCCGAACTCCCCGTACGCCGCCTCCAAGGCCGCCGGCGACCTCATGGCCCTGTCCTACGCCCGCACCCACGGCATGGACGTGCGCGTCACCCGCTGCGGCAACACCTACGGACCCCGCCAGTACCCCGAGAAGCTCGTCCCGCTGTTCGTGACCAACCTGCTGGCCGGCCGGCCCGTCCCGCTGTACGGCGACGGAGGCAACACGCGCGAGTGGATCCACGTGGACGACCACTGCCGCGGCGTCCACCAGGTCGTGGAGAAGGGCGTGGCCGGCGAGGTGTACCACATCGGCGGCGGCACCGAGCTGACCAACCGCGAGCTGACCGCGAAGCTGCTGCGCGCCTGCGGCGCCGGCCCCGAGCTGGTCCGGCGCGTCGCCGACCGGCCCGGGCACGACCGCCGCTACTCCCTGGACGACTCCAAGCTGCGCGGCCTCGGCTACCGCCCGCTGGTGCCCTTCGAGGAGGGGCTGGCCGAGACCGTCGCGTGGTACCGCACCAGACACGAGGGGGACACATGAAGGGCATCCTGCTGGCCGGCGGCCGGGGCACGCGCCTGCTGCCCACGACGCTGGCGGTCTCCAAGCAGCTGCTGCCGGTCAACGACAAGCCGCTCGTCTACTTCCCGCTCTCGGTGCTGATGCTGGCCGAGATCCGCGACATCCTGGTCGTCTCCACGCCGGAGGACGTGCCGCAGATCCGCCGCCTGCTGGGCGACGGCTCCCGGCTCGGGCTGCGCATCACCTACACCGAGCAGCCGGAGCCGAACGGCATCGCCGAGGCGCTCGTGCTCGGCGCCGACCACATCGGCGACGACCCGGTGGCGCTCATCCTCGGCGACAACGTCTTCCACGGCTACTCCTTCCAGGAGATCCTGCGGCAGGAGTGCCGCGACATCGACGGTTGCGTCCTGTTCGGCTACCCGGTGCGCGACCCCGAGAGGTACGGCATCGCCGAGACCGACGAGCTCGGCCGGCTGGTGTCCATCGAGGAGAAGCCCGCGGCGCCCCGCTCCAACCGGGCGGTCGTCGGCTTCTACCTCTACGACAACGACGTCGTCGACATCGCCAAGAACCTCTCGCCGTCGGCGCGGGGCGAACTGGAGATCACCGACGTCAACCGCGCCTATCTGGAGCGGGGCAAGGCCAAACTGGTCGACCTCGGCCGCGGCTTCGCCTGGCTCGACGCGGGCACCCCCGAGTCCCTCCTCCAGGCCGGGCAGTACGTCCAGCTCCTGGAGCAGCGGCAGGGCGTGCGGATCGCGTGCCTGGAGGAGATCGCCCTCCGGATGGGCTACATCGACGCCGAGACCTGCCACCGGCTCGGCGTCGAACTGGAGAAGTCGGCCTACGGCCAGTACGTGATCTCCGTGGCGGAGCAGTTCGCCGCCCGGTGACTCGTGAGCAAGGAGGCAAGTCATGACCATGACGGCACTGTTCCCCGGACGTTCGCCGGCCGGCGGAGACCATGTGACAGACGTGTACCGCTACGCCTCCCGCAAGGGCGCGATCGAGTCGGTCGAGGCGGCCGCCGAGGACCTCGGCCTGGCCGTGCGCGACGTGAGCGCGGCGGTGGAGCACCTGGTGGAGAGCCGGCTGCTGCGGGTGGACGACAGCGCCGGCCTGCGGTTCACGCCCGTGGACCCGGAGCTGGCCGCCGCCTCGCTGGTGTCGTCCGTCGAGCGGGAGATCTACCAGCGGCGCGAGCTGATCGACCAGATCAAGGAGCGGATCGGCACGTTCCAGCCCGACTACATCGCGGCGGAGGCGTCCACGGCCCCGCGCGCCGTGGACTACCTGGTGGGCTCCATGGAGGTGCGCGGCTTCCTGAAGACCGCCAGCGACGGCTGCCGCGACGAGGTGCTGGTGCTCCAGGCGGGCGGCGGCGTGACGGGCGACCTGTCCGAGACGTTCCTCGCCCTGCTGGCCAGGGGAGTGGTGGTGCGCATCATCTGCCAGCACCGCAACCGGGGCGACGTGTCCACCCGCATGCGGATGAAGCGGCTGACCGACGCCGGCGCGGTCGTCTACACGCTCAGCCACATCCCGCGCTCGGCGGTGGTGTTCGACCGCTCGCTGGTCGTCATGTTCGGCTCCGGCGGGGAGGAGGCGAACGTCGCGCGGGTCCGCGACTACGGCATCGCGCAGTTCTTCCTCGACCTGTTCAACCACCTGTGGGAGATGGCCACGCCCCTGGAGGGCATCGAGTTCGGCTACGCCGACGTGGCCGACGACCTCCAGCAGTCCATCGCCGCGCTGATGGCCAAGGGCTACACCGACGAGGTCGTGGCCAGGAAGCTCGGCATGTCGGTGCGGAGCTGCCGCCGGCACATCGCCACGCTGATGCGCGAGCTGGACGCGACCAGCAGGTTCCAGGCGGGGGTGGCGGCGGCCAGGAGCTTCCTGCGCAACGCCGGCTGACCGCCACCCCCGCCCCCGCGACGTCAGACGACCTGGTGGCCGCGCATCGCGACGGCCACCCCGGCCAGGCCCCGGGCCCGCTCGACGACCGTCTCCACGCCGGTCACCAGGTCCTCGAACGACATCCGCGGGTCCAGGCAGATCCGCACGGAGCTGTTGGCGTCCTCCGCGTCCACCCCGATGGCGGTCAGCACGTACGAGGGCTCCTGCGAGCCGGAGTTGCAGGCCGACCCGGTGGACAGCGCCACCGTGGTCAGGCTGGACACCAGGCTCTCGCCGCGAACCCCCGGCAGGACCACGTTGAGCACGTGCGGCACGCCGCCCCGCGGGTCGCCGTTCAGCCGCATGCCCGGGACGCCGGCGGCGAGGATGTCCAGCGCCGTCGCGCGCAGCTCGCGCACCCGCCGCAGGTCCGCCTCGGCCCGCGCCAGCGCCAGCTCCGCCGCCTTGCCCAGGCCCACCACCAGGTGCGTGGGGACGGTGCCGCTGCGCAGCTCGTACTGCCCGCCGCCGAACATGACCGGCCGCAGCCGGTGCCGGATCTCCGGCCGCACGTACAGGGCGCCGACGCCCTTCGGGCCGCGCAGCTTGTGCGCCGACAACGACAGCAGGTCGATCTGCGCCTCCCGCACGTCGATCGGCACCCGCCCGGCCGCCTGTGCCGCGTCCACGTGCAGCAGGGCGCCCACGTCGTGGCAGAGCGCGGCCATCGCGTGCACCGGCTGCACGGTGCCGATCTCGCTGTTCACCCACGCGGCCGTGGCCACCCGCGTGTGCAGGTCGAGCAGCCCGTCGAGGTGGACCAGGTCCACCTGGCCGTCCGGGCCCACCCGCACGGTCCGCGCGTCCACGCCGCGCGCCGCGAGCGCGCGGCCGACCGCCAGCGACGACTTGTGGTCGGTCGGGCAGAACACCCCGTTGACCGGCGCCCTGTCGTCGTGGCCGAACGCGCCGAGCAGCGCGATGTTGTTGCTCTCGGTCGCGCCGGAGGTGAACACCAGCGCGTCCGGGTCGGCGCCGACCAGCCGGGCCACCGACTCGGCCGCCGCGTCCACGGCCCGGCGGGCCCGCTTGCCCAGCACGTGCGGCGACGACGGGTTGCCGAACTCCTCGCGCAGGTACGGCAGCATCGCGTCCAGCACCTCGTCGTCGACGCGGGTGGTGGCGCAGGCGTCCAGGTAGATGACCTTCATTTGGCGTCAGCTCCTGAGGGTGCTGACGGTGACGAGCTTGGCGTAGATGTCGTCGGTGGACATCTCGCCGCTGCCGCCCGGGTCGGCGATCACCACGCGCATGTCCGGCAGGCCGTACAGGTTGAGCGCGATGTCCACGCCCGTCTGGACCGGCATCAGGCACTCGCCCGGCGCGAAGATCAGCAGGTTGCGGTAGCCGGCCTTGTGCACCTCCGACACCATCTCGGTGATCTCGCCCGCGCAGCCGGTGATGCCGCAGCTGATCAGCGTGCGGTAGTTGCCGTCGGCGTCCACGAACGCCACCTCGGCGTCGCGCCGCCCCTCATCGCCAGCGGAGTCGAGATAACGCTTCTCCAGCAGGCCCTGCTTGACGAACCGGTCGGCGGCCTTCTGGAAGCGGTACTTCAGCCACGTCTCCGGGAACGCGAGCGGGTGCTTGCGGCTCGGCAGCACCAGCTCGGCCGGCAGCCCGTAGTCGCACAGCGCCTTCTCGTAGGAGGTGGGCAGCGTGGTGAAGCCCTCGAAGAACTCGGCCCGCAGCTCGCTCGCCGGGCGGCCGTGGGCCGGCACGTACTGCCAGTCGTTGATCAGCAGGAGCAGCCGGCCGGAGACGCCCGCCTCGGCGTACTCGCCGAGCAGGTCGAGCGACAGCTCCCACGTGTAGCCCGGGAAGATGCCGACGCGGCCGGCCACGCGGCGGCGCATGGTCTCGTCCTTCTGCTCCTCGACGACGCCCGGCACGAGCCGGCCGCTCGCCTCGTCCTCGAACAGCATGAAGTGCCCGCCCATGACGACCAGGTCGCCGAGGCCGGAGGCGGGCAGCTCGCGGGCGATCGCGTCGCGGAGCTCCTGCTCCGAGGCGACCAGCCGGTGGGTCTTGGTCACTCGGTCGGTGACGGCGTGGTTCATGGCTTCACTCCGAGTCGCGTGAGATCTGATGGACGGTGGCGCTCCGCGAGCGGCCGGGTCGGGACGAGCCGGCCGGCGAGGACGCCCAGCGGGACCGGGCCGGCGAGCTGCCGGAGGGTCAGGCCCTCCCAGCCGCGCTCGCGGAGCTCGGCCAGCACCCGGGGGATGCGCAGGGCGCGGCCTCCGGCGAGGGTGTAGCTGTCGGAGAGGTCGAGACGGGGCAGCCCGTTGACGAGCCGGACGGCGGCGGACAGGGCGCGGGCGGCCTCCTCGCCGTCGCGGCCGTCCCACGCGGGCAGCGGGCCGGCCGGGGCGTGGGCGGTGAGGGTGGACGGGCCGGTCGGGGCGTGGGCGGCGAGGGCGGTCGGGGTGGGCAGGGCGGCCAGCCGGGCCACGTCGCCGAGGCGCGGGCCGCCCTCCGGGTCGGCGTCGCAGGCGAGGATCAGCGCCTCGTGGCCGCGCAGGAACGCCTCCACCGCCGCCGCGTCCATCACCGGCGAGGCCGCCTGCAGGGACACCGCGACCGCGTCGCGCCACTCGTCCACCCGCAGGTACGCCTCGGACCCGGCGTGCGCCCACGCCTCCGGGACCGGGTGCCAGGTGAGGGCGGTGCGCCGGCCCCCGTAGTCCTTGGAGCGCTGCTTGATGAAGTTGACCTCCGCCCCGAGGAGCACCTCCCGGCCGCGCCGCGACCCCTCGCGGGACACCAGCTCCACCACCTCGTCGTACGGCAGGTAGGAGTGCTCCTTGGCCCGCGCGAAGGCGGCGGCCACGCGGCCGAGCAGGTCGCCGAACGCCGGGTCGCCGGAGCAGTCCACGCGCACCAGCGTCGGCGAGAACATGCAGGTCAGGACGTCCGGGTACGGATGCGACTCGCGGTTGCTGACGAACGACAGGTGGCTCACCGACTCCAGGCCGGTGTAGGCGGCGGTCAGCGCGGTGTGGGCGGCCAGGTGGACCAGCGACGGCCACACCCCGTACCGGGCGGCGATCCGGCGGGTCGCGCCGAGGAGGGCGGGGGAGGTGAGCGAGGCGTGCCGGGCCGGCGGTTCGTCCTTCGTGAGGATGCTCCGGCGGCGGGTGGCGTACGGGTCCGCGGGCAGCGCGGCGACCTCCTCCTGCCAGTACGCGATCGACCGGGCGGCCACCACCGTGGCGTCGGCCGACGTCTCGTGGCGGGCCAGGTCGGACGGCTGGTGGCGCACCGGCATGACCGTGGCGGGGCGGCGGGCGGCCAGGGCGGCGCCCTGCGTGCGCAGCTCCCGCTTCAGCTCCCCGAGCGTCCACACGTCCACGGCCAGGTGGTTGAGCACCATGACGACCCGCTTGGCCACGCCGCCGGCGGTGATGACGGCCGCGCGCAGCGGCCACTCGCCGGCCAGGTCGAACGGCCGGGTGCTCAGCTCGTCGACCACCTCGGCGGGCGCGGGCGTGCCGTCGCGCTCCACGGTGACCTCCCGCACCCCCAGCGCGCCCGGCGGGTGGACCCGCTGCACGGGCCCGGTGCCGGGCTCCCCGGCGTCCAGGTGGTACGTGGTGCGCAGCGTCTCGTGCCGCCGTGCCAGGTGGGTGAGCATCGCCCGGCAGTGGGCGGGCGTGACACCGGCCGGCACGTCGAGCGTGAGGACGATGTGCGTCTCGTGCTGGTGCCGGGGTGGGAGCTGGTGGACGCGCAACCAGATGTAGCGCTGCCCCCAGCACAGGTTCGCGGTTCTCACAGCGGACAACTCGGCCTCCACAGCCGGCGATTGTCGGACTACCGAATAAATCGAGGATTGGCTTTTCCGGGGACCGTGACAAGCGGGCCGCGCTGGCAGCTTGGACGTGCGACAACCTGCCAGCGTGCGCATTCCCGGCCGCCTTGACCGGGGCCGCGCCATTCCCGGACGCTTTGTACGAATGGATTTTTCTGGCAGATTGGCGGATGACGATGTCTGAAATTCCGAGCCAGTTCCAGAGCCTTCTGCGCGCGCATCTGCCGTACGCGGACTCCGCGGAGCTGTCCGCGCGGGACGAGCTCGCCGGTCTCGGCCTCGACTCGATGGGCGTCGTGCGGCTGCTGGTCGACATCGAGAACGGCTACGCGGTCGAGCTGCCCGACGACCTCCTCGACGAGTCGACGTTCGCCACGGTCGGCTCGCTCTGGCAGGCGCTCACCACGCTCCCGGCGTTCCCGCCGGTCCGCTGAGGCACGCCGAAGGGCGGGGGCCGGTCACCGGTCCCCGCCCTTCACGTGTCCGCCGGCCCGAGCGGTGTGCGTCAGGTCGCGCGGCGGGTGCGTCAGGGCGCGCGACAAATGGGTCAGGTCCGTAGGGTCGTGGCCAGGGCGCGGCGGTCCACCTTGCCGTTGGCGTTCAGCGGCAGCTCGCCCAGCACGGTCACCGAGCGCGGCACCATGTAGCCCGGCAGGACCTCCGCGACCCCCTTGACCAGCGCCACCGGGTCGAGTCCCCGGCCCGTGCAGGCGGCCTCCAGCTCCAGCTCGCCGTCCGCCCCGGGCAGCGCCAGCACGACCGCCTCCTCCACGCCCGGCCTCGCGCGCAGCGCCGCCTCCACCTCGCCCAGCTCCACCCGGTGCCCCGACACCTTGACCTGCTGGTCCAGCCGCCCCAGGTGGACGAGGACGCCGTCGCGCCACGCGACCCGGTCGCCGGTGCGGTACCACAGGTCGTCCGCCATGACCCCGGCCGCCCCCGCCGCCCCGGCGGCCTCGGCGGGCACGGCGCGTTCGCCGTCGAAGGCGACGAAACGCCCCTCGTTGACCGCCGGGTCCGTGTACCCGGGGAAGCGCTGGACGCCGCGCAGGCACAGCTCGCCCTGCGCCGCCGGCCGCCCGTCCGCGTCCAGCACCACGTGCCGCACCCCCGGGTACGGCAGCCCGATCGGCACGGTGCCGTTGGGCGTCCGCGGCCAGCGGGACCGGTCGGCGGGCAGCCGGTACTCGGTGCAGGAGATGGTCAGCTCGGTCGGCCCGTACAGGTTCTCCAGCACGCTGCCCGGAGCGGCCTCCCGCCAGGCGTCGGCCTGCCGCAGCGTCAGCGGCTCGCCGCAGAACAGGCTCCAGCGCAGCGACGGCATCGAGCCCGGGGCCAGCCGGCGCAGGCGCAGGGCGAGCGAGACCACCGACGGCACCGAGAACCAGTGCGTCAGCCGCTCCCTGGCCACGAACGCCACCGGCTTGAGCAGGTCGTACCGGCTCGGCACGACCAGCGTGGCCCCGCCGCCCCAGGTGGCGAACATGTCGAACACCGACAGGTCGAAGGTCAGGTCGAACGTCTGCGACGTCCGGTCGCCCGGCCCCAGCCCGTACCGGGGGACGACGTGCGACAGGTACGCGCTGACCGAGCGGTGACGCAGCGGGACGCCCTTGGGCGCGCCCGTCGAGCCCGAGGTGAACAGCACGTAGGCCAGGCCGTCCACCCCGTCCGCCGGGGCCAGCGGCTCCGCCCGGTCGCCGCCGGGGTCGTCCGG
Source organism: Nonomuraea rhodomycinica (assembly GCF_013363995.1). GTDB lineage: Bacteria > Actinomycetota > Actinomycetes > Streptosporangiales > Streptosporangiaceae > Nonomuraea > Nonomuraea rhodomycinica. The sequence goes on from NZ_JABWGO010000004.1 coordinate 86,268, forward strand.
GGTGAGGGCGAGCACCGGTGAGGGGAACGGCGGCAGCGGCCCGCGCGCGGCGTCGGCCAGGACGACGTCCAGGCCGGCGGCCCCGGCGACGGCCAGGTTGCGCGCCTGCGGCATGGCGGGGTTGAGAGGGACCGCGGTGGCGCCGATCCGCTGGATGGCCAGGTAGCCGGCGTAGGCGAGGGTGTCGCGCGCCGCGTACAGGCCGACCCGCGCCGGGCGCCCGCCGGGACAGGCCCCGAGGATCCGCGCGGCCAGCCGGGCGGCCAGGTCGTCCAGCTCGGCGTAGGTGTGGCGGGCGCCGCCCGCCTCCAGCGCCACCCGGTCGCCGAAGCGCGTCACGGAGCCGGCGAACCACTGGTGAAGGGTGCGTTCCACAGGTGTCTCCAAGGTGGCCGGGCCGGTCACGGGGATGCCGGTCACGGGGATGCCGGTCACGAGGACGGGGCGGGCGGGTCGGGGAGGTCGCGGGGGAAGAGCGAGGGCGGCAGGTCGCGGCCGGGCCCCTCCCACAGGTCGGCCAGGCGCCGGTCCGGGTCGGCGACCGCGAGCTGCGTGCCCAGCGCGAGCGTCCGCATGACGTCCGTCATCGCGCCGGCGGGCAGCACCTCGGGGTCGGCCAGCATGAGCACGCTGGTACGGCCGCCCTGCACCGCCACCCGCACCCGGAACGCCTGCCCGTACTGCTGCGCCAGCGGCGTCCAGGCCAGCTCCGCCGGGCTCTGGTCGGCCGGGTCGGAGGGCCGTCGGTCCACCTGGATGTAGTTGAACCAGGCCCGGAACAGGTGGTTGACCCAGCAGTCGTGCCCGGGGTCGGCATCGGCCGAAGCGATCTCGGCGATCCGGTCGAAGTCGTAGCAGGAGTACCGGTACGCCCGCGCGCCCGCCCAGTGCAGCCGCCTGATGTGCTCGGCCAGCGTGGCGCCGGGATCGACGGCGGTGACGAACGGGATGAGCTGGTTCATCGTGCCCACGTTGTGCTGGTCCTCCTGGGCGAACCGGTTGGAGGACATCAGGCTCATCGTCACCCGGTCGGTGCCCAGGTGGCGGGCCAGCCCGGCGGCCACGAACGCCATCACCACGGCCGGCGCGGTGACCCCGTGCCGGCGTCCCGCCTCGGCCGCCAGCCCGCCGAGGCGCCGCGAGTGCAGCGTCAGCTCCAGCCGGTTGCGCTTCACCCGGGCCGGCAGCGTGGGCAGCCCGTCCATCAGCCCCTGGGCCAGCACGTCCCGCCAGTAGCGTTCGGAGCTCTCCTGCCGGGGCCGCCAGGACTCCTCGCGCTGGCGCCGCGCCAGCTCGCGCGGCGTGAGCCCGGTCGCGGCGGTGGCGGCCGGGTCGGCCACCAGCGCCTTGAACTGGTCCTGCAGGTGGTGGATCGACCACAGGTCGAGGATGAGGTGGGAGAAGGCCAGGCTGATGTACAGCGGGGCGCCGCCGGAGCTCACCAGCCGGGCCCGCCAGTTCAGGTCGCCGCTCATCGAGAACGGCTCGGCCACCAGCTCCGCCTTGGTCCGCTCGTGCTCGGCCGGGTCGGTGACGACCCGGTCCACCCGCTCGACCGGCAGGCTCACCGCGTCGTGGACGACCTGCACCGGCCGGTCCCCGCGCGGGTGGTAGGTCGTCCGCAGCGCCTCGTGCCGGTCGACCAGGCGCCCGAGGGCCGTCGTGACCTGGTCGTTCGTCAGGCCGCGCAGGTCCCACGTCGTGGCCAGGTTGGCCTCGTGCAGCCAGTCCTCCGGATACCGCTCGATCTCCCGCCAGCTGAACAGCTGGCCGTTGCTGAGAGGTGCCTCGACGGACATGTGGTCTCCTCCCGGCGGCTTTCTCCGTCCGTAATTCATTGCGTGCGCGAACGCCCGGGGTCAAGGCCGCGGGCGGTGGCCGGCGCTGGCCACTAACGGCGGCCACAAGGTGCCAGTCGGCGACCGTGTCCCCCAAATGGAGCACCGCCTTAGTGTCTTATCGACAACTATGCGGAGCCGCTGAACCAAATGCCGCGGAGCATTTCTCCGGGCCGTCCGAATAAACCGGCGGCGTCATTGCGAATGGCGCCCGAGGCTTGAGGTGGCGCATTGATGGCTGGTGAGTCGACACAGCGGGCGGGGACCGGCGGGCCGGACGCGATCGCCGTCGTCGGCATGGCGTGCCGGCTGCCGCGGGCCGCCGGTCCGGCGGAGTTCTGGCGGCTGCTGCGTGACGGCGTGGACGCGGTCACCGAGGCCCCCGAGGACCGCTGGCCCGGCTCGGCTCACCGGCGGGGCGGGTTCCTGTCGTCCGTGGACGGCTTCGACGCCGCGTTCTTCGGCATCTCCCCGAACGAGGCCGCGGCCATGGACCCGCACCAGCGCCTGGTCCTGGAGCTGGCCTGGGAGGCGCTGGAGAACGCCCGCGTCGTCCCCACCGGCCTGCGCGGCAGCGCCGCCGGCGTCTTCCTGGGCGCCATCTCGAACGACCACGCCGCCCTCCAGGCCCGGCTCGGCGCGGACGAGCGCGGCCGGCACGCGTACGTCGGCGCCAACCGCGCCATGATCGCCAACCGGGTGTCCTACTTCCTCGGCCTGCGCGGCCCCAGCCTCACGCTCGACACCGGCCAGTCGTCGTCGCTGGTCGCTGTGGAGATGGCGAGCGAGAGCCTGCGTCGCGGCGAGACCGCCCTCGCCCTGGCCGGCGGCGTCAACCTCAACCTGCTCGCCGACACCACCGACGCCATCGCCGGGCTCGGCGCCCTCTCGCCCGACGGCCGCTGCCACGTCTTCGACCGCCGCGCCAACGGCTACGTGCGGGGCGAGGGCGGCGGGCTGGTCGTGCTCAAGCGGCTGTCCGACGCGCTCGCCGACGGCGACACCGTCCACGCCGTGATCCTCGGCGGGGCCGTCAACAACGACGGCGGCGGCGAGGGCCTGACCGTGCCCAGCCGGGACGCCCAGGAGGAGGTCATCCGCCTGGCCTGCGCGCGGGCCGGGGTGGACCCCGCCGAGGCGCGGTACGTCGAGCTGCACGGCACCGGGACCAAGGTGGGCGACGCGGTGGAGGCCGCGGCCCTCGGCGCCTCCTACGGCGCCTGCCGTCCGGCGGACGACCCGCTGCTGGTCGGCTCCGCCAAGACCAACATCGGCCACCTGGAGGGCGCGGCGGGGATCGCCGGGCTGCTCAAGGTGGTGCTCGCGCTCCGGCACCGCGCGGTGCCGGCCAGCCTGCACTTCGAGGCGCCGCCGCCGGAGATCCCGCTGCCGGAGCTGCGGCTGGAGGTCGTGGGCGCGCGGCGCGACTGGCCGCGGGACGGGCGGGCTCCGGTGGCGGGGGTCAGCTCGTTCGGCATGGGCGGGACCAACTGCCACCTCATCCTGACGGCGGCCCCCGGGGCTCCCGATGCCGGACGGCCGTCGTCCGCTGCCTCGCCTATCGCCGACCTCTGCACGCCCACCACCCCCGCGGGTCCCGATCCCTTCGGCCTTCCTCACACCCCTGCCACCGCACCTGCCTCGCCGCACGCCCTCGCCGCCGAGAGCACCCCGGCCTCTGAGAGCGCCGGCACCCCCGCCTCTGAGAGCGCCGGCACCTCTGAGAGCAGCCTCGCCCGCGAGGGCGCTTCAGCCTCCGAGGCCGTCCTCTCCCGCGAGGGCGCACTCCGCACCGGGACCGGCGAGGGAGAGGCCACGCGGGGGGAGGCCGTGGGCGAGGCCGCGCCGTGGGTGGTGTCGGCGCGGGACCAGGCCGCCCTGCGCGAGCAGGCCCGCCGCCTCCTGCCCCTCGCCGAGGACACGGCCGTCGCCCCGGGCGACGTGGCCCTGAGCCTGGTACGCGGCAGGGCGGTCTTCGAGCGGCGCGCCGTCGTCCTCGGCTCCGACCGCTCCACGCGCCTGGCCGGGCTGCGCGCCCTGGCCGCCGGGCAGCCGCACGACGACGTCGTCGTCGGCACCGCCGCCCCGGGCCTCGGAACGAGCGTCGCCCCGGGCCTCGGAACGAGCGTCACCCCGGGTCGCGGAACGAGCGCCGCCCCGGACACCGGGTCGGGTGCCGCCGCCTCGAACACCCGGCCGGGCTTCGGCGCCCCGGACACCGGCACCCCGGTCGGCCGGGTGGGGTTCGTGTTCCCCGGGCAGGGCTCGCAGTGGGCCGGCATGGCCCGCGGACTCCTCGCCTCGTCCCCCGCCTTCGCCGCCCGCCTGGCCGAGTGCGCCGCGGCGCTGGCCCCCTTCACCGATCACTCCCTCATGGACGTTCTCCAGGAGACCCCCGGCGCCCCCGGGCTGGACCGCGTGGACGTCGTGCAGCCGGCCCTGTGGGCCGTCATGGTGTCCCTGGCCGAGATGTGGCGCTCCCACGGCGTGCGGCCGGGCCTGGTCATCGGCCATTCGCAGGGCGAGATCGCGGCGGCCACGGTCATCGGCGCCCTCAGCCTGGAGGACGGCGCCCGCGTCGTGGCCCTGCGCAGCCGCGCCATCGCCGGCATCACCGGCCACGGCGGCATGATGTCGGTCGCCGCGCCCCTGGACGTCGTGGAGGAGGCGATCGCCGGGGCGGCGGTCCCGGTGTCGGTCGCCGCCGTCAACGGTCCCCGCTCGGTCGTGGTCTCCGGCCCGCGCGACGCCCTCGCCCTGCTCGCCGACCGGCTCTCCGAGCACCGCCCCAAGCTCGTCCCCGTCGACTACGCCTCCCACTCCGAGGAGGTCGAGGGCGTACGCGACGAGGTGCTCGCGGCCCTCGCCCCGGTACGGCCGGTGAGCGTCGCCACGACCTTCGTCTCCACGCTGACGGGCGAGCCGATGGACACGGCCGGGCTCGACGCCGGCTACTGGTACCGCAGCCTGCGCCACCAGGTGCGCTTCGCCCAGGCCGTGGAGGCGGCGCTGGAGGCAGGCTGCGAGCTGCTCGTGGAGTGCAGCCCGCACCCCGTGCTGGTGACCGGCGCCGAGGAGACGGCCGAGGCCGCCGGGCGAGACGTGGCGGTCACCGGGACCCTGCGGCGCGGCGAGGGCGGGCCGGAGCGGGTGCTGCGGTCGCTGGCGCAGGCGTACGCGCAGGGCGCCCCGGTGGACTGGTCCGGCCCGTGCGTCACGCCGGGCGCGCGGCCGATCGACCTGCCGACGTACCCGTTCCAGCGCAAGCCCTACGGCCCGTACGCCGACCCTGCCCGCCCCGAGCCCCGTGCCCGGGCAGGGCGCGCGCGAGCGGCCCGCACCCACGCCGACCCGGTCCCTTCAGGGGCCCCGGTCCCTTCAGGGGCGGCGGCCGGTGGCATGAGCCGGGCCGAGGTGCGGGACCTGGTGCTGGGCGCCGCCGCCCGCGTGCTCGGCCACACGGACGCCGCCGGGATCGAGGCGGGCCGGACGTTCAAGGACCTCGGGTTCGACTCGGTGGCGACCGTGGAGCTGCGCGACCGGCTGCGCGCCTCGACCGGGCTGAAGCTTCCGGCGGGCGTGCTGTTCGGCCACCCCACCCCGGAACGCCTCACCGACCACCTCCACGCCCTCCTCGCCACCGACAGCACCGGGAACGCCGTTGGCACCGCCGGGAGCGCCCCGCCCGCCGCCGAGAGCCCCGCCGGCGACCGCGACGGTGACCGCGACGGTGACCGCGACGACCGCGATGACGACCGCGACGACCACGACGACCACGGCGACCACGGCGATCCGGCCCACGACCGCGACGACCACGGCGATCCCGTCCACGACGACGACGGCGACCTGATCGCCGTCGTCGGGATGGGCTGCCGCTACCCCGGCGGCGTGGCCTCGCCCGACGACCTGTGGCGGCTGGTCAGCAGCGGCGCCGACGCCGTCGGCGAGTTCCCCGCCAACCGCGGCTGGGACCTCGGCGCACTGTTCGCCACCGGTCCCGACCGGTCCGGCACCAGCGACACCCGGCAGGGCGGCTTCGTGCACGACGCCGACCGGTTCGACGCCGCGTTCTTCGGCATCAGCCCCCGCGAGGCGCTGGCCATGGACCCGCAGCAGCGCCTGCTCCTGGAGGTCTGCTGGGAGACCCTCGAACGTGCCGGCCTCGACCCGGCCGCGCTGCGCGGCTCGGCGACCGGCGTGTTCGTCGGCGCGATGGCCCCCGACTACGGCCCCCGCCTCGACCAGCCCGACAGCGCCACCGAGGGCCACCTGCTGACCGGCACCGCGCTCAGCGTCGTCTCCGGCCGCATCTCCTACCTGTTGGGCCTGCGCGGCCCGGCCATCACGACCGACACCGCCTGCTCCTCCTCCCTCGTCTCGATCGTCCTCGCGCTGCAGGCGCTGCGGCGCGGCGACTGCGCGCTGGCGCTGGCCGGCGGGGCGACGGTGATGTCGCGGCCCGGCATGTTCGTGGAGTTCAGCCGGCAGGGCGGGCTGTCGCCGGACGGGCGGTGCAAGGCGTTCTCGTCCGTCGCCGACGGCACCGGCTGGGCCGAGGGCGCGGGGATGGTGCTCCTGGAGCGGCTGTCCGACGCCCGCCGCCACGGACACCCGGTCCTCGCCGTGATCAGGGGCGGCGCGGTCAACCAGGACGGCGCGAGCAACGGCCTGACCGCGCCGAACGGCCAGGCGCAGCAGGACGTCATCCGGCTCGCCCTGGCCGACGCCCGTCTCACCGCGGCCGACGTGGACGTGGTCGAGGCGCACGGCACCGGCACCAGGCTGGGCGACTCCATCGAGGCCGAGTCGCTGATCGCCGCGTACGGCGCGGCCCGCGAGCCCGCGGCGCCCGTCTGGCTCGGCTCGCTGAAGTCGAACATCGGCCACACCCAGGCCGCGGCCGGGGTCGGTGGCGTGATCAAGATGGTCAAGGCCCTGGAGCACCGGACGCTGCCGCGCACGCTGCACGTGGAGGAGCCGACCCCGCACGTCGACTGGGACGCCTCCGGCGTGCGGCTGCTGACCGAGCCCGTCGAGGCGGCGGCGGCCGACGGCAGACCGGTGCGGGCCGGGGTGTCCAGCTTCGGCATCAGCGGCACGAACGCCCACCTCATCCTGGAAAGCGCCCCGGAGACCGCGGCGCCCGGCGCGGGCGGCCCGGCGCCGGGCGAGGCGCTGGTGTGGGCGTTCTCGGCCAGGAGCGAGGCCGCGCTGCGCGCGCAGGCCGTACGGCTGCGCGACCACGCGGAACGCGCCGCCGAGGGAGAGCTGGGCGCGGCCGGGAGGGCGCTGGCCCGGCGGACCGGGTTCGCGCACCGCGCCGTGGTCGTCGCCCGGGACCGCGCCGAGCTGGTCGCCGCCCTGGACGCGCTCGCCGCAGGGGCACCGCACGCCGCGCTCACCACCGGAACGGCCCTCGACGACCCCAGGCCGGTGTTCGTCTTCCCCGGCCAGGGCTCCCAGTGGGCCGGCATGGCCGTGGACCTGCTCGACACCGACCCCCGCTTCCGCGAACGGCTGGAACGCTGCGACCGGGCGCTCGCCCCGCACACCGGCTGGTCCGTCGTGGACGTGCTGCGCGGCGCGGACGGCGCGCCCCCGCTGGAGGGCGCGGACGTCATCCAGCCCGTGCTGTTCGCCGTCATGGTGTCGCTGGCGGAGCTGTGGCGCTCGTACGGCGTCGCGCCGGCCGCCGTGCTCGGCCACTCCCAGGGCGAGATCACCGCGGCGTGCGTCGCCGGCGTGCTGTCCGTGGAGGACGCCGCCCGGATGGTCGTGCTGCGCAGCCGGGCGCTCGTCCGGCTCGGCGACCGCGGCGGCATGCTGGCCGTCTCCCTGCCCGCCGAGCGGGTCGCGGAGCTGCTGGAGCCGTGGAGCGGGCGGCTGTGGCCCGCCGTGCACAGCGGACCGGCCAGTTCGGTGGTCGGCGGCGACGCGGACGCGCTGGAGGAGTTCGCCGCGGCCGTCCCCGAGGGCGTCCGGGCGCGCCGCGTCGCGATCGGCTACGCCGCCCACACCCCGCACATCGAGGAACTGCGCGAGGAACTGCTGACCAAGCTCGCGGACGTGCGCCCCGGCCCCGCCGGGACCGCCTTCTGCTCCTCGTACGCGGGGGACTTCGTCGACCCGGCCGGCCTGACCGCCGAGTACTGGTTCGCCGGCCTGCGCAACCCCGTGCTGTTCCGGCAGGCCGTCGAGACGGTCGCCGGTTCGGGCACGACCCTGTTCGTCGAGACCAGCCCGCACCCCACGCTGGTCGGCCACATCGAGGACACGCTGGCCGCGGCCGGCCTGCCCGGCGGCGCCACCGGCACGCTGCGGCGCGGCGACGGCGGCCGGGAGCGGCTGCTGCGGGCGCTCGGCCAGGCGTGGGTGCTCGGCGTGGCGCTCGACTGGACGGCCGCGCTCGGCCCCGCGCCCCTCCGCGACGTGGGCCTGCCCACGTACCCGTTCGAACGCCAGAGGTACTGGCTCGACCCCGGCGCCACCGCCGGATCCGCGGCCGCCTCCCGCCACCCGCTGCTGGACACGGTCGTGCCGCTGGCGGCCGACGACGGCTTCCTGCTGGCGGGACGGCTGTCGCGGGCCGCCGTCCCGTGGCTGGCCGACCACGCCGTGGACGGCGGCGTGCTGCTGCCGGGCACCGCGTTCGTGGAGCTGGCCCTGGAGGCCGCCGCCACGGCCGGGTGCGAGACGGTCGAGGACCTCACGCTGGAGGCCCCGCTGTACCTGCCGGAGACGGGCGCGTTCCAGACGCAGGTCTCGGTGGGCGGCCCGGACGCCGGCGGGCGGCGCGCGCTGGCCGTCCACGCCCGCCCGGCCGACGACCCGGACGCCCCCTGGACCCGCCACGCCACCGGCCTCCTCGCCCCGCCGGGCGCCGACGCGCCGGCCGCGCCGCTCACGGTCTGGCCGCCCGAGGCCGACCCGGTGGACCTGGGCGACCTGTACGGCCGGCTGGCCGAGCGCGGCTACGACTACGGACCCGCGTTCCAGGGGCTGCGCGCCGCCTGGCGCGGCGACCGCGTCGCGTACGTCGAGGTGGAGCTGCCCGAGCACGTGCGCGACGACGCGGACCGCCACGCGCTGCACCCCGCCCTCCTCGACGCCGCCCTGCACCTGGTGGTGCTGGAACGTGCGGACGACCCGGCGACCGTGCTGCTGCCGTTCGCCTGGGACGGGGTCCGCGTGCACGCCGGGGGAGCCGGCGCGCTGCGCGTCCGCGTCACCGACGGCGACGGCGACACCGTCTCCCTGGCCGCGTACGACGGGGACGGGCGGCCCGTCGCGGAAGCCCGCGGGCTGACGCTGCGCCGGGTGCCGCGCACCGGTGACGCCGCCCGCGCCGGCATCGGCGCCGCCGCCTACGTCCTCGACTGGAGCCCCGCGCGGTCCGCCCCGGCCGCCCCGGCCGCCCCGGCCGACCAGGCCGGGCAGGCCGGGCAGCGGTGGGCCGTGGTCGGCCTCGACGAGCTGGCCGACGACATCGACGCCGAGCTGGCGGCGGCCGGGATCGGCGCGCCCCGCTACTACGACCTCGCCTCCGTGGCCGACATGAGCACGGGGGAGATCCCCGGACTGGTGCTCGCCCCGTGCCGCGGGGACGCCGCCGACCTGCCGTACTCCGCGCACGACACCCTGCACCAGGTGCTCGACCTCGTGCAGGGCTGGCTCGGCGACGAGCGGTACGCGGAGTCGCGCCTGGTGTTCGTCACCCGCCCCGGCGACCCGGCAGGGGCCGCGGTGTGGGGGCTCGTGCGGTCGGCGCAGTCGGAGCACCCGGGCCGGTTCGCGCTGGCCGAGCTGCCGGAGGGCTTCTCCGGGTGGGAGGCGCTCGCGGGCGCGATCGCGGCGGGGGAGACCCAGCTCGCGGCCGGGGAGGACGGCGGCCTGCTGGCCCCCCGCCTGGTCCGCCGCTCCCCGACCCCGGCCGCCTCATCCGCGCCTTCCGCGACCCCGGCCGCCTCATCCGCGCCTTCCGCGAGTCCGGCCTCGCCGGCGCCGACCGGGACCGCCGCCTCGCCCTCCCCGGCACCTCAGGACCCCGCCCCCGGCCCCACCGCCGCGGCGGGCGACGAGAGGGGCGCGGCGAAGGACGCAGCGGGCGGCCCGACGGAGGTGCGCCGCGGGGACGGTGTGGCGCACGACGGACATGGCGTGGCGCACCCGTTGGCGGCGGGCGGCGTGCTCGTGACCGGGGGCACCGGCGGGCTGGGCGCTCTCGTGGCGCGGCGGCTGGTGGAGCGGCACGGTGTGCGCGAGCTGGTCCTCGTCTCCCGCCGCGGCCCCGACGCCCCGGAGGCCGGCGCGCTGGCCGGCGAGCTGACCGCCATGGGCGCGAGCGTGCGGGTCGTGGCCTGCGACGTGTCCGACCGCCGGGCGCTGGCCGGCCTGCTGGCGGGGATCCCGTCGCTGACCGGCGTGGTCCACACCGCCGGGGTGCTCGAGGACGCGGTCGTGGAGGGCCTGTCGGCGCAGCGCCTCGACGCCGCCCTGGCGCCCAAGGCGGACGCCGCCTGGCACCTGCACGAGCTGACCCGCGACCGGCCGCTGTCGGCGTTCGTGCTGTTCTCGTCCGTCGCCGGCCTGCTCGGCAACCCCGGTCAGGGCAACTACGCCGCCGCCAACGCCTTCCTCGACGCGCTCGCCCTGCACCGCCGTGACCTGGGCCTGCCGGCCGTGTCCATCGCCTGGGGGCTCTGGGACAGAGGCGGCATGGCGGGCGCTCTCGGCGGCGCCGACGTGGCCCGCCTGGCCCGGGGCGGCATCGCGCCGCTGAGCATGGAGGAGGGCCTCGACCTGTTCGACGCCGCGCTGGAAGGCGCCGAGCCGCTGGTCGTGGCGGCCCGCTGGGACCGGGCCGGGCTGCGCGACCGGGCCGAGGCCGGCGACCTGCCGCCCGTGCTGCGCGGGCTGGTCCGCGCGTCCCGCCGTACCTCCCGCAGCGCGCCGGCCACCCGGCCGGGCGCGCCCGCGCAAGGGCCGGGGCTCGCCGAGCGCCTGGCCGCCCTGGCCGAGCCGGAGGCCCGCGCCCACCTCACCGCGCTGGTGCGCTCGCACGTCGCGACCGTCCTCGCGCACAGCAGCCCCGAGCAGGTGGACGTGGAACGCGCGTTCAACGAGCTGGGCTTCGACTCGCTGACCGCCGTGGACCTGCGCAACCGGCTCAACGCCGAGACCGGGCTGCGGCTGCCGGCGACCCTCGTCTTCGACCATCCGACCGTCACCGCGCTGGCCGGCTACCTCTACCGGACCCTCGCGCCCGACACCCCGTCTCCCGAGGACGCGCTGCGGACGGCGGTGGACCAGGCCGAGTCGGTGCTGCTGGCCGCCAACGGCGGCGCGGACGCGCTGCGCGGCCAGCTCGTCGCCATCCTGCAGAGCGCGCTCGGCCGCCTCGGAGCCGTTCCGGCCGCCGCGCCCGCCGCCACGCCGAGCCGGCCGGGCGGCGCCGCCGAGGAGATCGTCTCCGCCTCCGACGAGGAGATCTTCGCCTTGATCGACAACCGGGCCATGACGGCCCCCCTGAAGCCCGTGGTGGAAAGGCCTGGCCATGGCGAGTGAGGACAAGCTCCGCGCGTACCTGAAGCGGGTCACCGTCGAGCTGGCGGAGACCCGCCGGCGGCTGGCCGAGGACGTGGGCCGCCGGCACGAGCCGGTGGCGATCGTCGGCATGGCCTGCCGGTACCCCGGCGGTGTGAGCGGCCCCGACGACCTGTGGGACCTGGTCGCCTCGGGCCGCGACGCGATCAGCGAGTTCCCGGCGGACCGCGGCTGGGACACCGACCTGTACGACCCCGACCCGGACGCGGCCGGCAAGACGTACACGCGGCACGGCGGCTTCCTGGAGGGGGCGGCCGACTTCGACGCCGCGTTCTTCGGGATGAGCCCGCGCGCCGCGCTCGGCACCGACCCGCAGCACCGGCTGTTCCTGGAGTCGTGCTGGGAGGCATTGGAGCACGCCGGGATCGACCCGACGACGCTGCGCAGCTCCCGCACCGGCGTGTACGCGGGCAACATGTACAACGACTACTCCTCCCGCTTCGTCCACGGCTCGATCCCCGGCTCGGTCGAGGGCACGCTGCTGTCGTCCAGCACGCCGAGCGTCATGTCCGGCCGCGTCTCGTACACCCTGGGCCTGGAGGGGCCGTCGCTGACCGTCGACACGGCCTGCTCGTCCTCGCTGGTGACCCTGCACCTGGCCGTGCGCGCGCTGCGGCAGGAGGAGTGCGCGCTGGCGCTGGCGGGCGGCGTCACGCTGCTGGTGTCGCCGGACGCGTTCGTGGAGTTCTGCCGGCAGGGCGCGCTGTCGCCGGACGGGCGGTGCAAGTCGTTCTCCTCGGCCGCCGACGGGGCCGCCTGGTCGGAGGGCGTCGGGGTGCTCGTGCTGGAGCGGCTGTCGGACGCCCGCCGCAACGGGCACCGCGTGCTCGCGCTCATCCGCGGCTCGGCCGTCAACCAGGACGGTGCGAGCAACGGCATGACCGCGCCCAGCGGGCCCGCGCAGGAGCGGGTCATCGAGCAGGCGCTGGCGGACGCGCGGCTCGGCGCGGACGAGGTGGACGTCGTGGAGGCGCACGGCACGGGCACCAGGCTGGGCGACCCGATCGAGGCGCAGGCCCTGCTCGCCACGTACGGCCGGGCCCACGACGGCGACCGGCCGCTCTGGCTCGGGTCCGTCAAGTCGAACATCGGCCACACCCAGGCCGCGGCCGGCGTCGCCGGGGTGATCAAGATGGTCAAGGCGCTCGAACACGGCGCGCTGCCGCCCACCCTGCACGTCGAGGAGCCAACCCCGCACGCCGACTGGGACTCCGGCGGCATCCGGCTCCTCACCGCGGGCCGTGCGTGGCCGCCCGGCGAGCGTCCGCGGCGCGCGGCCGTCTCCAGCTTCGGCATCAGCGGCACGAACGCGCACGCCATCATCGAGGAGTACGTCCCGGAGCCGGCGCCCCAGGCCGAGTCCGGGCACGCCCCCGCCTCCGAGGGCGCTCCCGCCTCCGAGGGCGCTCCCGCCTCCGAGGGCGGCCCCGCCTCCAAGGGTGCCCCCGCCTCCGCGGATGCCTCCGTCTCCGCAGGCGTGTCAGGGGCCGGTGGCGCGGGCGGGCCGCTGGCGTGGCCGGTCAGCGCTCACAGCGCCGCCGCCCTGCGCGGTCAGGCCGCCCGCCTGCACGCCCACCTCACGACGGCCCCCGGCCCGGCCCGGCCCGGCGACGGAAACGGCGCTCCCGGCACACCGGCCGTCCCCGACCCCGCCGACGTGGCGCACTCGCTCGCCACCACCCGGGCCCGCCTCCCGCACCGCGCCGTCGTCCTCGGCCATGACGCGGGCGACCTGACCGCCGCCCTCGGCGCGTACGCCCGCCAGGAGCCCGCCCCCACGGTGATCGAGGGCGTCGCCCCGGAGCACGCCCGCGCCGCCTTCCTGTTCACCGGCCAGGGGGGCCAGCGGCCCGGCATGGGCAGGGAGCTGGCCGGGATCTCACCGGTGTTCGCCGCGGCCCTGGAGGAGGCGTGGGCCGCGCTCGACCCGCACCTCGACCGGCCGCTGCGCGAGGTGATGTGGGCGGCGCCCGGCACGCCCGAGGCCGCGCTGCTCGACGACACCGCCTACACCCAGCCCGCGCTGTTCGCCTTCGAGGTGGCCGCGTTCCGGCTGCTGGAGTCGCTGGGCCTCGCGCCCTCGGCGGTCGCCGGGCACTCGGTCGGCGAGTTCGCCGCCGCCCACGCCGCGGGCCTGTGGTCGCTGGCCGACGCCGCCCGCCTCATCGCGGCCCGCGGCCGGTTGATGCGCGAGCTCACGGTGCCCGGCGCGATGGTCGCCGTGGCGGCGAGCGAGGAGGAGGTCCGCCCTTCCCTCGCCGGGCTGGAGCACCTGGTCTCGGTGGCGGCCGTCAACGGGCCCGGCAGCGTGGTCCTGTCGGGCGACGCCGACGCCTGCCTCGCCGTGGCCGGCCGCTGGCGGGAGCTCGGCCGCCGCACCCGCCGCCTGCCCGTCAGCCACGCCTTCCACTCGCCGCTCATGGAGCCGGTGCTCGACGCGTTCGCCGCGGAGCTGGCGGTCGTGCGGTTCGGCGAGCCGCGCCTGGCCTACGCCACCGGGCTCACCGGACTGGCCGACACCCGCTGGACCTCGCCTGGCTACTGGCTGGAGCAGATCCGGCTGCCCGTGATGTTCCAGAACCTGGTGCGGAGGCTGGAGGGCGAGGGGATCGGCGTCCTCGTCGAGGTCGGGCCGCAGGCGGTGCTGTCCGGCATGGCGCACGACTGCGTCACCCGCGACGACGCCGTGATCGTGCCGCTGCACCGGCGGGACGCGGCGGAGCCGGACGCGCTCGCCGCCTGCCTGGCCCGGGCCTGGGTCGCCGGACTGCCGGTCGACTGGCCCGCGCTGTTCCGCCGCGGCGCCCGTACGGACCTGCCCACGTACGCCTTCGACAGGCGGCGTTACTGGCTGAGCCCGCCCGCCCGGGCCGCGGCCCTGTCGGAGGCGCTGCCCTCGGCGGGCCTGGCCGAGGCCGGGCACCCGCTGCTGGGCGCGGTGGTGGACCTGGCGGAGGAGGGGCCGACCGTGCTGACCGGCCGCCTGTCCGTGGCCGGCGCGCCGTGGCTGGCCGACCACCGGGTGGCCGGGACGATCGTCCTGCCCGGGGCCGCCATGGCGGACATGGTCCTGGAGGCCGGCGCGCGTACCGGCTGCGAGCTGGTCGAGGAGCTGATGTTCGAGGCGCCGCTGGTGCTGCCCGAGCGTGGCGGCGTCGCGGTGCAGGTGGTGGTGGACCGGCCCGACGCCTCCGGCGCCCGGCCGGTGCGGCTGCACTCCCGGCCGGCCGACGACCCCGACGCGGGCTGGACCCGGCACCTGTCCGGCACGGTCGGCGTCGCCGCCGCCGCGCCCGGCTCCTCCTCGTGGGCGGCCGTGTGGCCGCCGGCGGGTGCGGTGCCGGTGGAGGTGGAGGGTGGTTATGAGCGGTTGGCGGAGCGTGGGTACGAGTACGGGCCGGCGTTCCAGGGGTTGCGGGGGTTGTGGCGGCGCGGGGACGAGCTGTTCGCCGAGGTGACGGCTCCCGAGGGAGTCGAGGTCGCCGGGTACGGCGTCCACCCGGCGCTGTTCGACGCGATGTTCCACCCCCTGGTGGTGGCCGCGCCGGAGGACGAGCTGCGGCTGCCGTTCGAGCTGCGGGGAGCGCGCCTGCACGCGGCCGGCGCCACGGACCTGCGGGTGCGGCTGCGGGCGATCGGCTCGGACGGGTGCGAGGTCGAGGCGGCCGACGCGTCGGCGCGGCCGGTGTTCTCGCTGGGCTCCCTGCGCGTGCGGCCCGTGCCCGCGGGCGCGCTGGCCGGGCCGTCCGCCGCCTCGGTGTCGTACGGGGTGGAGTGGGTGGAGGCCCCGGCCGGTGGCGTCACCGGTGGGGTGCCGTCGGTGGTGTGGTGCGTGTCCGAGGGGCCGGATGTGCCGTCGGCGGTGCGTGCGCTGACGGGGCGGGTGCTGGAGGCGGTGGCCGCGGCTCCGGTGGACGGGGTGGTGGTGTTCGCGACGCGGCCGGGTGATGTGGCGGCGGGCGCGGTGTGGGGGTTGGTGCGTTCGGTCCAGTCGGAGCAGCCGGGCCGGTTCGTGCTGGCGGAGGTGGAGGAGGGGTTCTCGGACTGGGTGCGGGTGGTCGCGGCCGGTGAGCCGCAGGTGCGGGTGGCCGGGGACAGGGTCCTGGTGCCGCGCCTGGCTCGCCGTGGCCAGGAGACGGCGCAGGACCCCGGGCAGATCTCGGGCCCGGTGCTGGTGACCGGCGGCACCGGTGGCCTGGGCGCTCTGGTGGCGCGGCGGCTGGTGGAGCGGCACGGGGTGCGGGAGCTGGTGCTGGTCTCGCGTCGCGGGTCGGATGCTCCGGGGGCCGATGCTCTTGTGGAGGAGCTGTCGGGGCTGGGCGCCTCCGTGCGGGTGGCGGCGTGTGATGTGGCCGACCGCGAGGCGTTGCGGGAGCTGCTGGACGGGATCCCGTCGCTGGCCGGGGTCGTGCACACGGCGGGTGTGCTGGACGACTCGGTGGTGGAGGGCCTGACGCCGGAGCGGATGGACACGGTTCTGGCTCCGAAGGCGGACGCGGCGTGGCATCTGCATGAGCTGAGCGGAGATGTCTCCCTGTTCGTGCTGTTCTCGTCGCTGGCCGGGGTGCTGGGGAACGCGGGTCAGGGCAACTACGCCGCCGCCAACGCCTTCCTGGACGCCCTGGCCGAGCACCGGCGGGGACTGGGCCTGCCGGCGGTGTCCATCGCCTGGGGACTCTGGGACACCGGCGGGACCGGCATGGGCGGCACCCTGGAGGCCGCCGACGTGGCCCGGCTCGCGCGGGCCGGCATCGCACCGCTGACCGCCGACCAGGGCCTGCGGGCGTTCGACCAGGCCGTGGCGGGCGCGGAGCCGCTGGTCGTCGCCGCCCGCTGGGACAACGCGGGGCTCCGGGCCCGGGCCGAGGCCGGGGAGCTGCCGTCCGTGCTGCGCGGCCTCGTCCGGACGCCCAGGCGCGCGGCCGGCGAGCGGGGCGACGGCGTGGCCGGGCTGGTGTCCAGGCTCGCCGTCCTGACCAAGGACGAAGGGCTGCGCCTGCTCACCGACCGCGTACGGTCGCACGTGGCGGCCGTCCTCGCCCACGGCAGCGCCGACCACATCGAGGCCGACCGGGCCTTCAACCGCCTCGGCTTCGACTCGCTGACGGCCGTCGAGCTGCGCAACCGGCTCAACGCCGACACCGGCCTGCGGCTGCCCGCGACCCTCGTCTTCGACCACCCGACCGTCAACTCGCTGGCCGAACACCTCTTCCGCACGCTCGTGCCGCAGGCGCCGTCCCCCGAGGACACGCTGCGCACGGCCCTGGAGCACGTCGGTTCCATGCTGGCCGGCGCCAAGGAGGACGCGGACGCCGTACGCAGCAAGCTCGTCGCCGTGCTGCAGAGCAGCCTGGCGCGGTTCGGGGCGGAGCCGGACGGCTCCGGACGCCCCGACACGGTGGTGGGAAAGATCGACTCGGCTTCGGACGAGGAGATCTTCGCCCTCATCGACAACGAACTGTGACGCCTGACTCCCGCGACGAAGGGTTCGATTGATGGGGACCGAGGACAAGCTCCGCGACTATCTGAGGCGCGCGACCGTCGAGCTGGCGGAGACCCGCCAGCGCCTCGCCGAGGACGTGGGGCGCCGGCACGAGCCGGTGGCGATCGTGGGCATGGCGTGCCGCTATCCCGGCGGGGTGTGGAGCCCGGACGACCTGTGGGAGCTGGTGGACACCGGCGGCGACGCCATCGGCGACTTCCCGGCCGACCGCGGCTGGGACCTGGAGGGCCTGTTCGACCCCGACCCCGAGGCGTGGGGCAAGTCCTACACCCGGCAGGGCGGCTTCGTCGGCGACGTGGCCGACTTCGACGCCGCGTTCTTCGGGATGAGCCCGCGCAGCGCGCTGGCCACCGACCCGCAGCACCGGCTGTTCCTGGAGTCGTGCTGGGAGGCGCTGGAACGGGCGGGCATCGACCCGGCGACGCTGCGCGGCTCCCGCACCGGCGTGTACGCGGGCAACATGTACGAGCACTACTCGACCCGGTTCCTGGAGGTCACCCCCGAGGCCGTCGAGGGCACGCTGTTCACCTCCAGCGCCTCCAGCGTGATGTCCGGCCGCGTCTCCTACACCCTCGGGCTGGAGGGCCCGGCCCTGTCGGTGGACACCGCCTGCTCGTCGTCCCTGGTCGCCCTGCACCTGGCCGTGCAGGCGCTGCGCCGGGGCGAGTGCTCGCTGGCCCTGGCCGGCGGGGTGTCCGTCATGGCGTCCCCGGTGCCGTTCATCGAGTTCTGCCGCCAGCGGGCGCTCGCCCCCGACGGGCGGTGCAAGTCGTTCTCCTCGACCGCCGACGGCGCCGCCTGGTCGGAGGGCGTGGGCGTGCTCACGCTGGAACGCCTCTCGGACGCCCAGCGCAACGGCCGCCGCGTCCTCGCGGTGATCCGCGGCTCGGCGATCAACCAGGACGGCGCGAGCAACGGCATGACCGCGCCGAGCGGACCCGCGCAGGAGCGCGTCATCCAGCAGGCCCTCGCCGACGCCCAGCTCGACACCCTCGACGTGGACGTCGTCGAGGCGCACGGCACCGGCACGACCCTCGGCGACCCGATCGAGGCGCAGGCCCTGCTCGCCACCTACGGCCGGGCCCGCGGCGGCGACCGGCCGGTCTGGCTCGGGTCGGTCAAGTCGAACATCGGCCACACCCAGGCCGCGGCCGGGGTCGCCGGGGTGATCAAGATGGTCAAGGCCCTGGAGCACCGCCGCCTGCCGCGCACGCTGCACGTGGCGGAGCCCACCCCGCACGTGGACTGGGCGTCCGGCGGGGTGCGGGTCCTGACCGAGCCCGTCGAGCTGCCCGCCGACCGGCCGGTGCGGGCGGGCGTCTCCAGCTTCGGCGTCAGCGGCACGAACGCGCACGTCATCCTGGAGAGCGCCCCCGAACCGGCGGCGGCGACCCGACCCGCGAAGATCACGCAGCTCGCGGAGCAGGCGCAGGTCGGGGAGCCCGACGGCGCGGGGCCGATCGTGTGGGCCTTCTCCGCCAAGACCGCCGCCGCGCTGCGCGCCCAGGCCGCCCGGCTGCGCGAGCACGCGGGCCGCGTCAGCGGCACCGACCTGCCCGCCACGGCGCGGGCGCTGGCGGGCCGGGCGAGGTTCGCGCACCGCGCCGTCGTCGTCGCGGCGGACCGCGAGGAGCTGGCCGCCGCGCTGGAGGCCGTCGCCGCCGGGACGCCCCACGCCGCCGCCGTCACGGGCGAGGCGCCGGCCCAGCCCCGGCCGGTGTTCCTCTTCCCCGGCCAGGGCACCCAGTGGGCCGGCATGGCCGTGGACCTGCTGGACTCCAGCGACGTGTTCCGCTCCCGGCTGCGCGAGTGCGACGCGGCGCTGCGGCCGTACACCGGCTGGGCGGTCGAGGACGTGCTGCGCGGCACCGGCGGCGCGCCCGAGCTGGAGGGCACCGACGTCATCCAGCCGGTCCTGTTCGCCGTCATGGTGTCGCTGGCCGCGCTGTGGCGCGCGTACGGCGTGCACCCCGGCGCCGTCGTCGGCCACTCGCAGGGCGAGATCGCGGCGGCCTGCGTCGCGGGCGCCCTGTCGCTGGACGACGCGGCGAAGATCGTCGCCCTGCGCAGCCGCTCCCTGACCGGGCTCAGCGGCACCGGCGGCATGCTCGCCGTCGCGCTGCCCGCCGCCCAGGCCGAGGAGCGGATCGCGCCGTGGTCGGGACGGCTGTGGGTGGCGGTGCACAGCGGCCCCGCCTCCTGCGTGGTGGCCGGCGAGGCCGGCGCGCTCGACGAGTTCGCCGCCGCCTGCGGCGAGGCCGTACGGGTGCGCCGCATCGCGGTCGACTACGCCTCGCACACCCCGCACGTGGAGGCGCTGCGCGACGAGCTGCTGGCCACGCTCGACGGCGTACGGCCGGGCCCCACCGAGACCGTCTTCTGCTCCTCTCTGGCCGGCGCGGTCGTCGAGCCCGCCCGCCTGACCACCCGCTACTGGTACGACAACCTGCGCAACCCCGTGCTGTTCGAGGAGGCGATCCGCTCGTTCACCGGGACGCCGCTGTTCGTCGAGGTCAGCCCGCACCCCGTGCTCGGCGGCGACACCGGCGACATCTGCGACGACGCCGGGGTGGCCGCGGGCGTCTGCGCGACCCTGCGCCGCGGCGCGGGCGACCGGAGCCGCTTCCTCGCCGCCCTCGGCCAGGCGTGGGTGCTGGGCGCCGACGTCGCCTGGTCGGACGCGCTCGGCCCCGCGCCGCACCCGCGCGTGGACCCGCCCACGTACCCGTTCGAACGGCGCCGGTTCTGGCTCGGCGACCGCGAGCGGGCCGGCCGGCCCGCCGGCGCGGGCATCGACGACGCCCGGCACCCGCTGCTCACGGCGCTCGTGCCGGTGGCGGGCGACGGCTGGGTGCTGACCGGCCAGCTCTCGCTCAGGGGCGCGCCGTGGCTCGCCGACCACGCGGTGCAGGGCGGCGTCCTGCTGCCGGGCGCGGCGTTCGTCGAGCTCGCGCTGGAGGGCGGCGTCCACGCCGGGGCCTCCGTGCTGGAGGAGCTGGTCATCGAGGCGCCGCTCCTGCTGCCGGAGTCCGGGGCCGTCACCGTGCAGGTCACCGTGGAACGTCCCGACACCGATGGCCGCCGCGCCGTCGGCGTGTACTCCCGCGCCGCCGCCTCCTCCTCCGTCGGGGACGGCTGGCGGCGGCACGCCGCGGGAGTGCTCGCCGACACCGCGCCCGCGCCCGGCTCCGCGTCGTGGGCGGCCGTGTGGCCGCCGGCGGGTGCGGTGCCGGTGGAGGTGGAGGGTGGTTATGAGCGGTTGGCGGAGCGTGGGTACGAGTACGGGCCGGCGTTCCAGGGGTTGCGGGGGTTGTGGCGGCGCGGGGACGAGCTGTTCGCCGAGGTGACGGCGCCCGAGGGGGTCGAGGTCGCCGGGTACGGCGTCCACCCGGCCCTCCTGGACGCCGCCTTCCACCCGCTCGTGCTGGCCGCCGACGGCGACGAGCTGCGGCTGCCGTTCGCCTTCGGCGGGGTCCGGCTGCACGCCACGGAGGCGTCGGCGCTCCGGGTCCGGGTGTCGGGCTCCGGGGACGACGCGGTCGTCGAGGCCGCGGACGCGGCGGGCGAGCCGGTGCTCTCCATCGACGGGCTGCGCGTCCGCGCCGCCGCAGCCCGGCCCGCCTCCTCGTCCGCCGCCTCGGTGTCGTACGGGGTGGAGTGGGTGGAGGCCCCGGCCGGTGGCGTCACAGGTGGGGTGCCGTCGGTGGTGTGGTGCGTGTCCGAGGGCTCGGATGTGCCGTCGGCGGTGCGTGCGCTGACGGGGCGGGTGCTGGAGGCGGTGGCCGCGGCTCCGGTGGACGGGGTGGTGGTGTTCGCGACGCGGCCGGGTGATGTGGCGGCGGGCGCGGTGTGGGGGTTGGTGCGTTCGGTCCAGTCGGAGCAGCCGGGCCGGTTCGTGCTGGCGGAGGTGGAGGAGGGGTTCTCGGACTGGGTGCGGGTGGTGGCGACGGGTGAGCCGCAGGTGCGGGTGGCCGGGGACAGGGTCCTGGTGCCGCGCCTGGCTCGCCGTGGCCAGGAGACGGCGCAGGACCCCGGGCAGATCTCGGGCCCGGTGCTGGTGACCGGCGGCACCGGTGGCCTGGGCGCCTTGGTGGCGCGGCGGCTGGTGGAGCGGCACGGGGTGCGGGAGCTGGTGCTGGTCTCGCGTCGTGGTCCGGACGCTCCGGGGGCCGATGCTCTTGTGGAGGAGCTGTCGGGGCTGGGGGCCGACGTGCGGGTGGCGGCGTGTGATGTGGCCGACCGCGAGGCGTTGCGGGAGCTGCTGGACGGGATCCCGTCGCTGGGCGGGGTCGTCCACACGGCGGGTGTGCTGGACGACTCGGTGGTGGAGGGCCTGACACCGGAACGCATGGACACGGTCCTGGCCCCGAAGGCGGACGCGGCCTGGCACCTGCACGAGCTGAGCGGAGATGTCTCCCTGTTCGTGCTGTTCTCCTCCCTCGCGGGGGTGCTGGGCAACGCGGGTCAGGGCAACTACGCCGCCGCCAACGCCTTCCTGGACGCCCTGGCCGAGCACCGGCGGGGACTCGGTCTGCCGGCGGTGTCCATCGCGTGGGGACTCTGGGACACCGACTCCGGGATGACCGGCGGACTCACCGCCGCCGACCACGCCCGCCTGGCCAGGGCCGGCATCGCCCCGTTGACCGCCGAGCAGGGCCTGGAGCTGTTCGACGGCGCCCTGACGGGCGCCGAGGCCCGGGTGGTGGCCGCCCGCTGGGACAACGCCGGGCTCCGGGCGCGGGCCGAGGCCGGGGAGCTGCCGTCCGTGCTGCGCGGCCTCGTCCGGGCGCCCCGCCGTACCGCGGGGAACGCCGCCGCCGCGACCGGCGGGCCCGCCGCGCTCGCCCAGCGCCTCGCCGCCCTGCCGCGCACCGACGCGCAGCGGCTGCTCACCGACACCGTGCGCGCCCACGTCGCGGCCGTCCTCGCCCACGGCAGTGCTGACCAGATCGAGGTGGACCGGGCCTTCAACCAGCTCGGCTTCGACTCGCTGACCGCCGTCGAGCTGCGCAACCGGCTCAACGCCGACACCGGCCTGCGGCTGCCGCCGACCCTCGTCTTCGACCACCCGACCGTCACCACGCTGAGCGACTACCTGTTCCGCACCCTCGCACCCCCGTCGCCGTCGCCCGAGGAGACGCTGCGCACGACCCTGGACCGGGTCGAGGACCTGATCGCCGCCGCGAACGGCGAGGGCGAGGCCCTGCGCGACCGGTTCGTGTCGCTCCTGCAGACCACCCTCGACCGGCTCGGCGCCGGGGCCAACGGCGCCGGCGACGTCGCCGACAAGATCGACTCGGCTTCGGACGAGGAGATCTTCGCCCTCATCGACAACGAACTGTGACCCCGTGACGCCCACGACCGGAAAGGCACGCCCGATGGGGACCGAGGACAAGCTCCGCGCCTACCTCAAGCGCGCCACCGTCGAACTCGCCCAGGCCCGCCGGCGCCTCACCGAGGCCGAGGAGCGCCGCCACGAACCGATCGCGGTCATCGGCATGGCCTGCCGCTACCCCGGCGGCGACACGGTCGAGGACTTCTGGCGCCTGCTGCGCGACAGCACGAACGTCGTGCGCGAGGTGCCGGCCTCCCGGTGGGACGTCGACGCCTACTACGACCCCGACCCGCGGACGCCGGGCGCCATGTACACCAGGTACGGCACGTTCCTGGACGACGTCACCGGCTGGGACGCCGAGTTCTTCGGCCTGTCGCCGCGCGAGGCGCTGCGCATGGACCCCCACCAGCGGCTGCTGCTGGAGCTGGCCTGGGAGGGCCTGGAGAACTCCGGCATCGCGCCCGCCCGCCTGGCGGGCAGCCGCACCGGCGTGATGGTCGGCTACATGGACACCCTCCAGTACGGCCGGCTGCAGATGGAGCGGCAGGGCGCCGACGCCGTCTCCGACCCGTACCTGGGCCAGGGCGCGGTGTCGAGCGTGGCGGCCGGGCGGATCGCCTACCAGCTCGACCTCATCGGCCCCACGATGACGATCGACACGGCCTGCTCCTCGTCGCTCATCGCCGTCCACCTGGCCATGGAGAGCCTGCGCCGCGGCGAGTGCGACCTCGCCCTCGCGGCGGGCGCGTCGCTGACCCTGCACCCCACCACGTACGTCCAGGCGTGCGCCGGGCTGATGATGAGCGCCGACGGCCGGTGCAAGACGTTCGACGAGCGGGCCGACGGCTACGTCATGGGGGAGGGCGGCGGCCTGGTCGTGCTGGAGCCGCTGTCCCGGGCCGTCGCGAACGGCCGCCGCATCCGGGCCGTCCTGCGCGGCTCGGCGGTCAACCAGGACGGCCGCAGCAACGGGCTCACCGCGCCCAGCCGCAAGGCGCAGGCCGACGTCATCACCCGGGCGCTCGCGGCGGCCCGGGTCGCCCCCGACGACGTCGACTACGTCGAGGCGCACGGCTCCGGCACCCACCTGGGCGACGCGATCGAGCTGTCCGCGCTGCACGACGTCTTCGGCGGCCGAGGGGCCGGCCGGCCGCTGCGGGTCGGCGCCGTCAAGACCAACATCGGTCACACCCAGGCCGCGGCCGGCATCGCCGGGCTGATCAAGACGACGCTCATCCTGGAGAACGGGCTCATCCCGCCCAACCTGCACCTGACCACCCCGGCGGCGGCCATCCCCGAGGACGGCAGCGTCCAGCCGGTCACCGGGCCCGTGCCGCTGCCGCGCGAGGACCGGCCCCGGCTCATGGGCGTCAGCTCCTTCGGCCTGTCGGGCACGAACGCCCACGTCGTCGTCGAGTCCGCCCCGGAGAGCCAGGCTCCCGCGCCCGCGCTGCCGGCCCCGGACACCGGCTCTCCCGCGACCGCGACCTCGACCAACGGGTCGCCCACCACCGCTCCCGCCACCTCGGACATCGGCTCTCCCGCGACCGCCGGACGGCCGTCCGCGTACGTGCTGCCCGTGTCGGCGGCCACCCGGGAGGCGCTGGGCGAGCAGGCCGGACGGCTCGCGGAGTGGCTCGGCGAGCGGCCCGAGACGCCGCTCGCCGACCTCGCCCGCACCCTCCAGGCCGGACGCGCCGAGCTGGACCACCGCCGCGCCCTCGTCTGCACCGGCACCGGCGAGGCGCTGGAGCGGCTGCGCGCCACCGCCCGGCAGGGCGACGGGCACCGCGTCAAGGGCCGCCCCCGCGTCGCGTTCCTGCTGCAAGGGGTCGGCGACCAGTACGCGGGCCTCGGCAGGGAGCTGTACGCCAGGGAGCCCGTGTACGCCCAGGCCGTGGACACCTGTGTCGAACTGGTGGCCCGCCGCTCCGGCGTGGACCTGCGCCCCCTGTTCTTCCCGGCCGGCGACACCGCCGCGGAGCCCGCCCCGGCCGACCTGGCCGCGCTGCTCGGCCGCCGCCCCGCCGGCTCGGACGACGCGCCGCCCCCGGAGCACGACCCGCTGGACCAGGCGGCCATCGCGCACCCGTTCCTGTTCACCGTCGAGTACGCGCTGGCCAGGCTGCTCCAGCACTGGGGCGTCACCCCGGACCTGCTCATCGGCTACAGCCTCGGCGAGTACGTGGCCGCCTGCCTCGCCGGGGTCTTCACCCTGGAGGACGCGCTGCACGTGGTCGTCGAGCGCGCCCACCTGATCAGCGCCGTCCCCGCGGGCCGCATGGTCGCGGTCGCCGCCCCGGAGGACCGGATCACGGCCACGCTGTCCGGCGCCGGGATCGAGGTGGACGTGGCGGCCCGCAACGGCCCGGCCATGACCGTGCTGAGCGGCCTGCCCGGCGACATCGAGGCGGCCACCGCCGCGCTGACCGCGGCCGGTCTCGCCTGCCGCCCACTGCGCTCGGCGCACGCCTTCCACTCCACGCTGCTCCAGCCGGCCCGCGAGAAGCTCGCCGCGGTGCTGGAGGCGGTGCCGCGCCGCGCTCCGGCCATCACGATCGTCTCCAACCTCACCGGGGAGCCGCTCACCGCCGAGCAGGCGACCGGCACCGCGTACTGGGCCGACCAGCTCGTCAGCACGGTCCGCTTCGCCGACGGCGTGCGCCACTGCGTGGGGCAGGACGTGACGGCGTTCGTGGAGCTCGGGCCGGGGCAGACCCTCGGCGGCCTGGTCCGGCAGAACCTCGCGGGCGGGGCCGCCACGGCGGTCCTCGGCACGCTGCCGCCCCGCTGGAGCGCGGGCGAGCGCCGCGATCCGCACCACGAGCTGCTGGCCGCCTGCGCCGCCCTGTGGGAGCTCGGGTCCCCGGTCAGGTGGGACCTCACCCGCCCCGGGGACGGCCGGGTGCTCAGCCTGCCCACGTACCCGTTCCAGCGCACCCGCTTCTGGCCCGACCTGGGCCCGGATCACGGGACCCAGGCTCCCGCCGGGCCGCGCTCCCGCGACGGGAGCGGCGCCGAGGCGGATGGCGACCACGTGTTCGTCCCGGCCTGGCGTCAGGACCCGGCGCGGGCCGCCCTCCCGGAGTCCGTGCGGCTGCCCGGCCCGCTCGTCGTCTTCGCCGACCCCGGCGGCGTCGGCACGGCCCTGGCCGGCCTCGCCGCGGCGACCGGGACGCGGGTCGTCGAGGTGCGCCCCCGGCCCTCCACCGCCGATCCCGCCGCCGGGCCGGTTCGCGACGGCAGGCTGCTCACCATCGACCCGGCCGCGCCCGAGCACTACGCCGAGGTGTTCGCCGGGCTCGGCGACGGGCCCGTCCACGTCGCGTACCTGTGGGGTCTGACCCCCGGCGCGCCGGACGCCCCGGACAGGTCCCCCGGGACCTTCGCGGGGGACGCGGAGCTGCGCGCCGCCGTGGAGCACGGCTTCACCGGCCTCCTCCTGGCGGTCCAGGCGCTCGGCGACCTGCCCGGCCGCCAGGGCGTACGGCTGCTGACCGTCACCGCGGGCGCCACCGAGATCATCGGCGGCGACACGCCCGCGCCCCACCAGGCGCTCGCCCACGGCCTCGGCCGCGCCGTGCGGCACGAATACCCCGGCCTGACCTGGAGCGGCGTCGACCTCGACCCCGAGCCCGACGGGCGGGCGGCGGCCCGGGTGGCCCACGAGCTGATGACCGAGCCGCCCGACGGCAAGGACCCCGGCGCCCCCGACCCGCTGTCGGGCTGGCGGCGCGGCCGCCGCTGGACCCGCGAATGGGCCCAGGTCCCCGAGCCGGCTCTCGACGACCCCGTGTGGCGGGCCGACGGTGCGTACCTCATCACCGGCGGCACCCGCGGCCTCGGCATGGCGCTCGCCAAGCACCTCGTGCGCTCCGGCGTCCGCCGCCTCGCCCTCGTCGGCCGCACCCCCATCCCCGGAGAGGCCGGCCCCGTCCCCGGAGAGGCGGGCCCCGTCCCCGGAGAGGCCGGCCTCATCCCCGGGGAGCAGGCGGGGGGGCCCGGCGACCGGGTGGCGGCGACCCTGCGGGACGTCGCCGAGCTGGAGGCCGCCGGCGCCGAGGTGCTGCTGCTCACCGCCGACACCGGCGTCCCCGCCGAGCTGCGCGCCGCCCTCGGCCGCGCCCGCGAGCGCTTCGGCCGCCTCCACGGCGTCGTCCACGCCGCCGGCCTGCCCGCCGGCGGGCTCACGCAGCGCCGCACGGTCGCCGACGCGACCGCGGTGCTCGCCCCCAAGGTCCTCGCCATGGGCCCGCTGGCCGAGCTGGTCGGCCCGGACACGCCCGCCGGCGAGCGGCCCGAGCTGCTCGTCCTCTACTCCTCCGCCGTCACCGCGTTCGGCGGCATCGGCGAGGCCGACTACTGCGCCGCCAACACCGTCCTCGACGCGTACGGGCAGGCGCTGGCCGCCGCCTCCCCGACCCGGGTCGTCTCGGTGGCCTGGGGCCCGTGGCGGCACGACGTGTGGCAGGCCGAGAACCTCAAGAGCACCGGCGGCCTCGCCGAGCGGGTGGGCGCCTACCGCGCCGCCCACGGCTTCACCGACGAGGGGGGCTGCGCGCTGCTCGACCGCGTCGTGGCCGGCGGTCACGGCGGCGTCATGGCCGTGCGGCAGCCGCTGCGCGCGGTGCTGGACGCCTGGTCGAGCATGCTCGACCTGGACGACCTCGTCGGCGCCGCCGTGGCGGCCGGGCCGAAGGGCGAGCGGTTCCCGCGTCCTCGGCTGCGCGCCGACTACGCGCCGCCCCGCTCGGACGCGGAGGCGCGCATGGCCGACCTGTGGGGCGCCTTCCTCGGCATCGACGCGGTCGGGGTCCACGACCCGTTCTTCGACCTCGGCGGCAACTCGCTGGTCGGCATGGCCATGGTGCTCGCCATCGAGAAGGAGCTCGGCCGGCCGGTGCCCCCCGCGCTGCTCTTCGAGCACGCGACCGTCGCGGAGTTCACGGCGGCGCTCGGCGCGGCCGGGGACGACGGCGACGGCCGGGGCGGGGGCGGCCAGGAGGCGCTGGCCGGCAGTTCGGCACGGGGGGAACGGCGGCGCAGGGCCCGTTCCGGCAACCGGAGATGAGGACGATTGACGTGATCGACGACATCGACGAGATCGACGGCGAGAGCTCCGGCAACGACATCGCGATCGTCGGCATGTCGGGGCGCTTCCCGGGGGCGTCCGACGTGGCCGGGCTGTGGTCCGTGATCCGGTCCGGCGGGTCCGGGATCACCCGGTTCACCGACGACGAGCTGCGCGCCGCCGGCGTCCCCGAGGAGCTGATCGCCGACCCGTCGTACGTGAAGGCGAGCCCGGTGATCGACGGCGTCGAGCTGTTCGACGCGGGTTTCTTCGGGATCGGCCCGAAGGAGGCGCAGATCCTCGACCCGCAGCACCGGCTGTTCCTGGAGCACGGCTGGACGGCGCTGGAGGACGCCGGGTGCGACCCGACGCGCTTCGACGGGGCCGTCGGCGTGTTCGCCGGCTGCGCGCACAGCTCGTACATGCAGAACAACCTGCTCCCCAGCGGCGTCAGCGCCGTCATGGGCGAGCTCGCCGTCGGGCTGGCCAACGACAAGGACTCCCTCACCACCCGCGTCGCGCACACGCTCGGCCTGTCCGGCCCCAGCTACGGCGTGCAGAGCTACTGCTCGACGTCGCTGGTCGCCGTGTGCGCCGCCGCGACCAGCCTGGCGAGCTTCGAGTGCGACCTGGCGCTGGCGGGCGGCGTCGCCGTGAACGTGCCGCACCGCGTCGGCTACCTCTACCAGCAGGGCGGCATCGCCCCGCCCGACGGCGAGTGCCGCGCGTTCGACGCGGGCGGCCTGGGCGCGCCGCTCGGCAGCGGCGTCGGCGTCGTCGCGCTGCGGCGGCTGGAGGACGCGCTGGCCGACGGCGACCAGATCTACGCCGTGCTGCGCGGCTGGGCGGTCAACAACGACGCCGGGCGCAAGGTCGGCTTCACCGCCCCCGGCGTGCAGGGGCAGGCCGCCGTCATGGCGGAGGCGCTGGCCAGCGCCGGGCTGACCCCCGCCGACATCGACTACGTCGAGGCGCACGGCACCGGCACCGCGCTCGGCGACGCGGCGGAGCTGGCGGCGCTCCAGCAGGTGTTCCGGGACGAGTCCCTTCTCGTCGGGTCGGTCAAGACGAACCTCGGCCACCTCGACCGCGCCGCCGGCGTCACCAACCTCATCAAGGTGGCGCTCTCCCTGCGCCACGACGAGATCCCGCCGACCGTCAACCTGACCGACCCCAACCCGCAGCTCGCCTCCGGCCAGGCCCGGCTGGAGATCGTCACCGGGCTGCGGCGCTGGCCGCGCGAGGCGGGCCGGACCCGCCGCGCCGGGGTGAGCGCGTTCGGCATCGGCGGCACGAACGCGCACGTGGTGGTCGAGGAGGCGCCGCTGGTGCCGCGCACCGAGGAGCCGCCGCGCCCCGAGCTGCTGGTCTGGTCCGCCCGTACGGCCTCCGCCGCCGACGCGATGACCGAACGCCTGGCCGCGCACCTGGCCGCCGACGGCTCCGCGCACCGGCTGGCCGACGTCGCCCACACGCTGCAGACGGGGCGGCAGGTGTTCGCCCACCGCCGGATGGCGGTGGCCTCCTCCACCGCCGAGGCGGCGGAGCGCATCCGGTCCGGGGCGGTGCTCGGCGGCGCCGGGAGCCGCGCCGACCGGCCCGTCGCCTTCCTCATCGCCGGTACCGGCGAGCAGTACCCGGGGATGGCCGCCGAGCTGTACGAGAGCGAGCCGGTGTTCCGGGCGGCGCTCGACAAGTGCCGCGCCGAGCTGCGGCGCCGGACGGGCGGCGAGGACCCGCTCGCCGAGATGATCGGGCCGCGGCGGGGCGGCGAGGGGGACGCGCTCGGCCGGTTGCTCGGCCGCGCCTCCGCGCCCGCCGCGGCGCCCCCCACCCGGGTGCTCCAGCCCGCGCTGTTCGCCGTCGAGTACGCGCTGGCGCGGCTCGTCCAGTCGTGGGGCGTCGAGCCGGCCGCGCTGGCCGGCTACAGCCTCGGCGAGTACGTCGCGGCGTGCCTGGCCGGGGTGATGTCCCTGGAGTCGGCCGTCGCGCTGGTCGCCCACCGGGCCGCCCTCATCGACGAGCTGCCGCCGGGCGAGATGTGCGCGGTGCCGCTCGCCGCCGCCGGCCTGCGGGAGCGCCTGGCCGGCGTGACCGGTGTGGACGTCGCCGCGGTCAGCGGGCCCGAGCTGACCGTGCTGGCCGGCGAGCCGGCGGCGATGGCCGCGGCCAGGGCGCTGCTGGAGGCCGACGGGGTGCCGTGCCGCCCGCTGGCCGCCGGACACGCCTTCCACTCCCGGATGATGGAGCCGCTGCGGGAGCGGCTGACCGCCTGGATCGCCGAGAACGTCCCGCTCCACGCGCCCCGCGTCCCCGTCGTCTCCAACGTCACCGGCGCGCTCGCGACCGCCGCGCAGCTCACCGACCCGGCGTACTGGGCCGAGCACATGTGCGCGACCGTGCGCTTCGACGAGGTGCTGGGCACGCTGCTGCGGCTGGACGGCGACGCGGCGCTGCTGGAGATCGGGCCGGGCCAGTCGCTGGGCGCGATGGCGCGCGGCCACCGCGACTGCCCGCCGGACCGCTGGCCGCTCGTCGTCGCCACCCTTCCGGGGGCGGACGACCCGCGCCCGGCGGGGGAGGTGCTGGCGGAGGCGGCCGGGCGGCTGTGGCTGGCCGGTGCGCCGATCGACTGGTCCGGCTACCGGCAGGACCGGCCGGTGGCCAAGGTGGGGCTGCCGACGTACCCGTTCGAGCGGGAGCGCTACTGGATCGACCCGCCGTCCCAGGGGGCCGCTCCGGCCGCCGTCGCGGTCGCGGCCGGCCGGCGGGCCTCCGACGGAGCCGCGTCCGGCGTCGCCCCGCAGGGAGCCGCGTCCGGCACCGTCCCGCAGGGAGCCACGTCCGGGGTCGCCCCGCAGGCAGCCGCGTCCGGCGTCGTCCCGCAGGGCCTGAACGGCGCCGCTCCCTCCACCGGCGGCCTCGGCGCGGTCCCGGCCCGGCGGGCGCACGTCGAGCTGCTCGTCCCGGAGTGGATCCCGGCCGTGCTCCCCGAGAGCGGGACGCCTGCCCGGGTGGGGCGTTGCGTGCTCGTCTCGGGCGGCGCCGGTGACGGGGCGGTCGCGGAGGACCCGGACGGCCGGGAGACCGAGGCCGACCCGGGTCGTGCGGACGCCCAGGTGGCCGGGGCGCTGGCGCGGTCGTTGCGCGCGCACGGCGTGGACGTCGTGACGGTCACCGGGCAGGACGACTTCGCGGCGCTCACCCGCGGCCCGGACGCCTCCGCCCCGGCCACGGTCGTGGACCTCCGCCTCCTCGCGCCGGCGACGGACGGCGTGGGAGGCGGGCTGGTGCCCGTGGCGCGGCTGCTGGCGGCGCTCGGCGAGCGGGGCGGGGACGGGACCCGGGTGCTGCTGGTCACGCGCGGCGGGCAGGCGGCGGCCGGCGGAGAGGTCCCGGACGCCGCGCACGCGGCCGCGGCCACCCTGCCGATGGTCGCCAACCAGGAGTACCTCAGCCTCGACTGCGCCGCCGTGGACCTCGACCCGGACGCCGGCGTCCAGGCCGTGGCCGACGCGCTGACCGGCGAGATCCTGAACCCGTCCGGCGAGGTCTTCGTCGCCTACCGCGACGGCACCCGCCTCGTGCGCGTCTTCACCCCGAGCGAGCCGCCCGCCTCCGCCTCCGAGCCCCCCGCCTCCGAGCCGCCCGCTTCGGGACCGCTCGCTTCGGGACCGCCCGCTTCGGGACCGCTCGCTTCGGAACCGCTCGCCTCCGAGCCGCCCGCCCCTCCCGCGGCCGGGGGGACGTACCTGGTCACCGGCGGTCTGGGCGACGTGGGCCTGATCGTCGCCGAGCACCTGGCCCGCGCCGGCGCCGCCCGGCTGGTCCTCACCAGCCGCGCCGGCCTGCCCGCCGAGCCGGGCGACCCGCGCCGCGCGGCGGTCGAGCGCATCCGCGCCCTGGGCGCCGAGGTGCTCACCCCCGCGGTGGACGTCACGGACGCCGCCGCCATGCGCGCCACGCTCGCCGGCCTCACGGGTGCCGAGCACGGCGCGCACCGGTTGGACGGGGTGGTGCACGCCGCGGCCGACACGCGGCCCGGCGGGTTCCGCCCGCTGCGCGACCTCGACGAGGAGGCGGTCGCCCGCCACCTCGCCGCCAAGGTGACCGGCGCCCAGGTGCTGGAGCAGGTGCTGGGCGAGCTGCCGGCCGACCGCGCGCCGCGCTTCTGCCTCGTGTTCTCGTCCACCTCGGCGGTCCTCGGCGGCATCACGTTCGGCAGCTACGCCGCCGCCAACGCCGCCCTGACCGCGCTCGCCCACCGCGGCCACTCCGCCTGGGCGCAGGGCCGTACCCCCACCCGGTGGGTCGCGGCGAGCTGGGACACCTGGGCCGTCACCCTCGACCGGCTGGAGGGCGGCATGGGCGCGGCGATGGCCGCGCACTCGATGAGCGCGGCGGAGTCGCTGGCGGCCTTCGACCGGCTGACCGCCGTGACGCGGCCCGGCCTGGTGGTCGCGGCGGGCGGGCTGGACGACCGGCTGCCCCGCTCCGTGCCCGCCGCCACGGCCCTGCTCGCCGGGGCCGCCCCCGGAGCCCGGGCAGGTGAGGAGGGGACGTCCGCGGGCGCCGGCGACCGGTTTCCGCGCCCCGAGCTCCCCCAGCCCTACACCCCGCCGCAGTCGCCGGTGGAGCACGCGCTCGCGGCGCTCTGGTCGGAGGTGCTGGGCGTCGAACCGGTCGGCACCCGGGACAACTTCTTCGACCTCGGCGGCAACTCGCTGGTGGCGCTGCAGATGCTCGCACTGGTGAAGCAGCGGTTCGGGGTGGCGGTGCCCACCGTGGCGCTGTTCGAGGCGCCGACGGTCGGCACCCTGGCCGTCATCCTGGACGAACGCGGCGCCACGACCGCTCCCGAGGCGGCCACGGCCGCGACCGTCGCGGAACCCGCGCCCACGCCCGCCGTCCGCGTCGGCGAGCGCGCCACGCCCGCCGTCCGCGTCGTCGGCGAGCGCGCCAGGAGCGCCACCGAGGACGACCGCCGCATCGCGATCATCGGCATGGCCGGCCGCTTCCCCGGCGCCCCCGACGTGGCCACGTTCTGGCGCAACCTCAACGACGGCGTCGAGTCCATCAGCTTCTTCTCCGAGGAGGAGCTGCTGGCCGCCGGGGCCGACCCCGAGCAGATCAAGGACCCCGCGTACGTGCCGGCCCGGCCCGTCCTGGACGACGTCAGCGGCTTCGACGCGGCCTTCTTCGGCATGAGCCCCCGCATGGCCGCCATCACCGACCCGCAGCAGCGCGCCTTCCTGGAGGTGTGCTGGGAGGCGCTCGAACAGGGCGGCTACGCGGCGCCGGAGCACCGGGGCCGGGTGGGCGTGTTCGGCGGCGCCAACATCAGCACGTACCTGCTGCGGATGACCGACCACCTGCTCGGCGGCGGCCAGAACGAGTTCAGCGGGTTCGAGGTCATCATGGGCAACGACAAGGACGCCCTCACCACGACCGTGTCGTACCTGTTCGACCTGTACGGGCCGAGTGTCGCGGTGCAGACGTTCTGCTCCACCTCGCTGGTGGCCGCGCACCTGGCCGTGCAGAGCCTGCGGGCCGGCGACTGCGAGCTGGCGCTCGCCGGCGGCGTGTCGATCCGCGTCCCCGACCGGGTCGGCCACCTGTACGGGCCGGGCGGCCAGGAGTCGCCCGACGGCCACGTGCGCGCCTTCGACGCCGCCGCCAAGGGCAGCATGTTCGGCGACGGCGCCGCCGCGGTGCTGCTGAAGCGGCTGCCCGACGCGATCCGCGACGGCGACCACGTCTGGGCCGTCATCCGCGGCTCGGCCATGAACAACGACGGCGCGCTCAAGGTCGGCTACACCGCGCCCAGCGTCGTCGGCCAGTCCCGGGTCATCGCCGACGCGATGGCCGACGCGGGCGTCACCGGCGAGGACATCAGCTACGTCGAGGCGCACGGCACCGCCACGGAGCTGGGCGACCCCATCGAGGTGGCCGCCCTGACCCGGGCCTTCGGCGCGACGCGGGAGCGGCGCTACTGCCCGATCGGGTCGGTCAAGACCAACGTCGGCCACCTCGACCGGGCGGCCGGGGCGAGCGGCCTCATCAAGACCTCGCTCGCCGCGCACCACGGGATCATCCCGCCGAGCCTGCACTACACCAGCCCCAACCCGGAGATCGACTTCGACGGCAGCCCCTTCTACGTCAACGCCGAGCTGTCCCCGTGGCGCACCCGCGACGGACGACCGCGCCTGGCGGGGCTCAACTCGCTCGGGATGGGCGGGACGAACGTGCACATGGTCATCGAGGAGCCCCCCGCCCGCGACGCGGGCGCCGCGGGGACCGGGCGCCGGTACGAGGTGGTGGCGGTCTCGGCCCGTACGGCGGCGGCGGCGGACGAGGCGTGCCGGCGGCTCGGCCGGCACCTCGGCGCGGAGCCCGGCGCGCGGCTCGCCGACGTCGCCTACACGCTCCAGGTGGGGCGCAAGACGTTCGAGCACCGCAGAGCCGTCGTGGCGGGCGACGTCGCGTCGGCCGCCACGACGCTCGACGGGCGGCGGGCGGACGACCTGCTGGGCCGGGTCGAGACCGTGCAGGGCCGGCAGGTGGCGTTCCTGTTCGCGGGCGTCGGCGAGCAGTACCCCGGCCTGGCCGGCGACCTGTACCGGCACGAGCCGGCCTTCCGCGCCGCGCTGGACGAGTGCCTGGCCCACCTGGCCGGGGCGCTGGACGGCGTCGTGGACGCGGCCGAGCTGGCCGACCTGCTGACCGGCGAGCGCGGCGGCAGCGGCGGGCTGGCCGCGCTCCTCGGCCGGGCCGCCCCCGCCGGGAACGGCCGGGAGGCCGCGCTGCGGCGGACCGAGGTGGTGCAGCCCGCGCTGTTCGCCGTCGAGTACGCGCTCGCGCGCACGCTCATGGCCTGGGGCCTGCAGCCGCGGCTCATGCTCGGCTACAGCCTCGGCGAGTACGTCGCCGCCTGCCTGTCGGGCGTGCTGTCCCTGCCCGACGCCGTCGCCCTGGTCGCGTACCGGGCCCGGCTCATCGCCCGGATGCCGGCCGGCTCCATGCTGGCCGTCTCGCTGCCGCCCGAGCGGCTGCGCGCCCGCTTCCGGCTGGACGGGCGCGGCCTCGACGTCGCCGCCGTCAACGGCCCGCAGGTCACCGTCGTCGCCGGCCCCGCCGAGGACGTCGAACGGCTGGCGGCGGACCTGCGCGCCGCCGAGGTGCCGTGCCGGCCGCTGGAGACCACCCACGCCTTCCACTCCCGCATGCTGGAGCCGCTGGCCGAGGAGCTGACCCGCTGGGTCACGGCCAACGTCAGGCTCAACCCGCCGGCCCTGCCGTACGTGTCGAACCTGACCGGCGCCGTCGCGGACGCCGCGCTCGTGCAGGACCCCGGCTACTGGGCCCGGCACATGTGCGGCACGGTCCGCTTCGCCGACGGCATCGGCACGCTGCTGGCCGACCCCGGCCTCGCGGTGGTGGAGATCGGGCCGGGGCAGTCGCTCGGCGCGATGGTGCGCGGCGCGGGCTGCCCGCCGGAGCGGTGGCCGCTGGTCACCCACACGCTGCCCGCCGCGAGCGACACGCGGCCCGGCGACGAGGCGCTGGCCGGCGCCCTGGCCCGGCTGTGGCTGTGCGGCGTCACCCTCGACTGGGACGCCTACCACGGCCGCACCCCCGAGGGGCCTCGGGAGGGGCTGCCCGGCCGGGTGCCGCTGCCGACGTACCCGTTCCAGCGGCAGCGCTACTGGATCGACCCGCCCGCGGGAGCGCGCGGGCCGGCCGGCGCGCCCGCGGCCGAGGCGCCCGCCGACCTGTTCGAGGCGATCACGAGCCTGCCCAAGCTGCCCGAGGAGCAGTGGCTGTACCTGCCGGTGTGGCGGCAGACCGCGCCCCCCGCGGCGGCGGAGCGGCAGCCCGGGTCGTGGCTGGTGTTCACCCGCGACGGGCTCGCCGACGAGGCCGCCGACCGGCTGCGCGCCGCCGTCGCCCCCACGGGCGCGGCCGTGACGGTGGTACGGCCGGGCGACGCCTACACCGCGACCGCCGACGGCTGCACGATCCGGCCGGGCGACGTGGCCGACACCCTGGCCCTGCTGCGCGACCTGCGCCTCACCGGCCGCCCCCTGGACCGCGTCGTCCACCTCTGGACCCTGGACGCCTCCGCCACCCCGGAGGAGGCCGTGGACCTCGGCCTGCGCACGCTCGTGGCGCTCGCCCGCGCCGCCGGCGAGTCCGGCATCGGAGCCTGGTCGCTGGACGTGGCCGTCGCCGGGACGCAGCCGGTGCTCGGCGACGAGGTGGCCGACCCGTACGGCGCGACGTTGCTCGGCCCGTGCGCGGTGATCCCGCTGGAGTACCCCGGCGTGACCACGCGCCTGGTCGACCTGCCCGCCGGACCCGGCCCGCGCGACCTGGACGGCCTGGCCGCCGAGCTGGCCCGCCCGCAGAGCGAGCGGACCGTGGCGCTGCGCCGGGGCCGCCGCTGGATCCCCGGCTACGACCCCCTGCCGGCCCCGCCCCCGCGGACGGAGCCCCTGCGGGAGGGCGGCGTGTACCTGGTCACCGGGGGCCTCGGCGGCATCGCGCTGGGCCTGGCCGAGCACCTGGTCCGCGCCTGCCGGGCCCGGCTGGTGCTGCTGGCCCGCCACGGCCTGCCGCCCCGCGCCGAGTGGCCCGGCATCCTGTCCGGCGACACCCACGCGGGGGACACCACCCGGCGGCGGGTCCGGGCCGTCGCGGAGCTGGAGGCGCTGGGCGCCGAGGTCGAGATCGTCACCGGCGACGTCTCCCGGCCCGAGGACGTGCGCCGCGCCGTGGACACGGCCGTCGCCCGGTTCGGGGCCCTGCACGGCGTCCTGCACGCGGCCGGCGTCCCCGCCATGGGCCTCATGCAGTTCAAACGTCCCGAGGAGCTGGACGAGGTGCTGGCGCCCAAGCTCGCCGGCACCCTCGCCCTCGCCGAGGCGCTGCGCCTCGGCCGGCCGGACGAGGTCGAGCTGGACCTCCTCGTGCTGTTCTCCTCGATCACCTCGGCCACCGGCGGCGGCCCCGGCCAGGTGGACTACTGCGCCGCCAACGCCTTCCTCGACGCCTACGCCCACCGGCTCGCCGCGACGGGCCGGCGCGTGGTGTCGGTCGGCTGGGGCGAGTGGACGTGGAACGCCTGGGAGGCCGGCCTGGCCGGGTACGAGGAGGCGCTGCGCGACTTCTTCCGGCAGAACCGGGCCCGCGTCGGCATCACGTTCGACGACGGCTGGCGCTCGCTGCTGCGCGCCCTGGCCACCGGCGAGCCGCGGGTCGTCGTCTCCACCCAGGACTTCCCGACGCTGGTGCGCGGCAGCAGCGAGTTCACCGTGGACGTGGTGACCTCGCCGGCGATGGGCGGCGCGAGCGGCGAGCGGCACCCGAGGCCCGAGCTGCTCACCGCCTACCAGGAGCCGGACGGCCACGCCGAGCAGACCATCGCCGCCATCTGGGGCGAGTCGCTGCGCCTGGACCGGGTGGGGGTGCTGGACAACTTCTTCGAGCTCGGCGGCAACTCGCTGCTCGGCGTCGCCATCGTGGCCGCCGTGCGGCGCGCGTTCGAGCTGGACGAGCTGCCGCCCCACGTCCTGTACGAGGCGCCGACCGTGGCCGCGCTGAGCCGGACCGTCGAGGCGCTGGCCTCGGGCGCGGCCCCGGCGCTGGCCGGTTCGGGCGGCGGCAGCCAG
Source organism: Nonomuraea rhodomycinica (assembly GCF_013363995.1). Lineage (GTDB taxonomy): Bacteria > Actinomycetota > Actinomycetes > Streptosporangiales > Streptosporangiaceae > Nonomuraea > Nonomuraea rhodomycinica. The sequence goes on from NZ_JABWGO010000004.1 coordinate 123,289, forward strand.
GTGCGCGCGCAGCTGCGCCGCTCGGGCCTGGAGGCGTCGGCGGCGCGCAGGCGAGGACGGTGACCACATCCTGCCCCAGACCCCTACGCGGTGCCGGACGACTTCAGGACGGCACCCCTATCGACGGCCGATCGACCTCCGACCGGCGGATCCTACGAGAAGACCCACAGAGCGATGCGAGAGACCAACGATGAGCGGAACGGAGCGGACATGACCCTTATCGGCGTGATCGGCGCTGGCGTCATGGGAGTCGGGGTCGCCCAGAACCTCGCCCAGACGGGACACGACGTGGTGCTGGTCGACAAGGACGAGCGGATCCTGGCGGACGCGCTGGCCACCATCGCGCGCAACACCCGCATGAGCCGGCTCATGGGCGGCCCCGCCCTCGACCCGGACGAGGTGCTGGCCAGGATCTCCACGGCCGTCGGCGCCGCGGGCGCGGCCAAGGCCGACCTGGTCATCGAGAACGTCACCGAGAACTGGGACGTCAAGCGCGAGGTGTACGAGACCCTGGACCGCGAGTGCGGCCCGGACACCGTCTTCGTCGTCAACACCTCCGCCATCCCCATCACCAAGGTCGGCGCCGTCACGAAGCGCCCCGACAAGGTGATCGGCGTCCACTTCATGAACCCCGTCCCGGCCAAGCCCGCCGTGGAGCTGATCCCCGGCTTCCACACCTCGCCGGAGACCGTCCAGCGCACCCGCGACCTGCTCACCGCCATGGGCAAGAAGGCCGTGGACGTCAAGGACTCCTGCGGCTTCATCTCCAACCGGGTGCTCATGCTCACCGTCAACGAGGCCGCCTACCTCGTCCACGAGGGCGTGGCCGACGCCGAGTCGGTGGACGAGGTCTTCCGCAGCTGCTTCGGCCACCCGATGGGCCCGCTGGAGACGGCCGACCTGATCGGCGTCGACACGATCCTCTACAGCGTCGAGGTGCTCTACGAGCACTACGCCGACAGCAAGTACCGCCCCTGCCCGCTGCTGAAGCAGATGACCGACGCCGGGCTGCACGGCCGCAAGTCCGGCCGCGGCTTCTACACCTACGCCCAGTAACGACACGAAGGAGCTGTTTCGATGACCGACACCAAGAGCCAGATCCTCGGCTTCGTCCGCGACCGGTACCCGCAGGCCGAGATCACCGAGTCGCAGGACATCTTCGCGCTCGGCTTCGTCAACTCGCTGTTCGCGATGGAGCTGGTGATGTTCGTCGAGAAGACGTTCGGCGTCACCATCCCCAACGAGGAGCTGCGGATCGACAACTTCCGCACCGCGAACTCGATGTCCGAGCTGGTGAGCCGGCTCCTGGCCGAGCCGGCCGTCGCGTGACCGTCACCGGCGTGGCGCCGCCCGCCGCCGCTCCGCCGGTCCCGGCCGCCGTCACGGCGCGGGTGACCGACCGGCGCTCCGCGCGGGCGTTCGTCGACACGCACGTGGCGCCGTACGCCGACGCCTACGACCGGGCGGGACGCGTGCCGGAGGAACTGCTGCGGCGGGTGGCGGAGGCGGGCCTGTGGGCGCCGTTCCTGCCGCCCGAGGCGGGCGGGGCCGGCATGGACTGGGTGACGCTCGGCGAGGTCCACGAGGAGGTGGGCCGCGGCTGCTCCTCGCTGCGCAGCCTGCTCACGGTCCACACCATGGCGGCGTGGACGGTGCAGCGCTGGGGCAGCCCGGAGCAGCGCGAGCGGTGGGCGCCCGCGTTCGCCGCCGGTGAGCGGCTGGGCGCGTTCTGCCTGTCCGAGCCGGGCGCGGGCAGCGACACCTCGGGCATCACCACGACCGCCGCCGAGTCCGGCGGCGGCTGGGTGCTGAACGGCGTCAAGAAGTGGACGACCGGCGGCCAGCGGGCGGACGTGTTCCTCGTGTTCGCCCGCACCGCGGCCAGCATCGGCGCGTTCCTCGTGCCGAGGGACACGCCGGGCGTGCAGGTGCGGCCCATCGACGACATGCTCGGCACCCGCGCGTCCATGCTCGCCGAGATCAGCTTCACCGACGTGGTCCTCGACCGGGACGCGCTGCTCGGCCCGAGCGGCTTCACCGCCGGCATGGTGCTCACCGGCACCCTCGACCTGGGCCGCTACAGCGTGGCGGCCGGGTCGGTCGGCATCGTCCAGGCGTGCCTGGAGGCGTCGGCCGCCTACGCCGCGAGCCGCGAGGTGGGCGGCACGCCGCTGGCGAAGCTGCCGCTCATCCAGGCCAAGCTCTCCGACATGGTGACCGACGCGCGGGCGGCCCGGCTGCTGCTGGCCGAGGCCGGCCGCCTGAAGGACGCCGGCGAGGCGTCCACGATCATGGCGACGTGGGTGGCGAAGTACTTCGCCTCCACCGCCGCCGCCCGGCACGCCTCCGAGGCCGTGCAGATCCACGGCGCCAACGGGTGCAGCACCGACTACCCCGTGGCGCGCTACTACAGGGACGCCAAGGTGATGGAGATCATCGAAGGCAGCAACGAGATCCAGCGGATGACCATCGCTGGCCAGGCCGATCGGGAGAGGACCGGATGAGCGTCACCGCGGAGAGCCCGGACGCCGGCGTCGCCCTGCTCGCTCGCAAGCCGGCGCGGGGCCGCATCAAGTGCATCGTGTGGGACCTCGACAACACCCTCTGGAACGGCGTGCTGCTGGAGGACGGCGAGGTGCACGTCCGGCCGGCCGTCGTCGAGCGCATCCACGAGCTGGACCGCAAGGGCATCCTGCACTCCGTGGCCAGCAAGAACGACCGTGACACCGCGCTGGCGCAGCTGCGCGCCCTCGGCCTGGAGGAGATGTTCCTCCACCCGCAGATCGGGTGGAACCCCAAGTCGGAGTCGATCCGCAGCATCGCCAAGGCGCTCAACCTGGGCCTGGACGCGTTCGCGTTCGTCGACGACCAGGAGTTCGAGCGGGCCGAGGTGGCGCACGGCGTGCCGGAGGTCACCTGCGTCGACATCCTCGACCTGGAGGAGGCGCTGGCCCGGCCGGAGTTCCAGCCCCGGTTCGTCACCGACGAGTCGGCGCAGCGCCGCCACATGTACCGGGGGCAGATCGCCCGCGACGAGCTGGAGCAGGACTTCGTGGGCACCAACGAGGAGTTCCTCGCCAGCCTGGAGATGGACTTCACCATCGCCCCGGCCGCCCGCGAGGACCTCCAGCGGGCCGAGGAGCTCACGGTCCGCACCAACCAGCTCAACTCGACCGGCCGCACCTACTCCTACGACGAGCTGGACGAGCTGCGCGAGTCGGACGACCACCTGCTGCTGGTGGCCTCGCTCACCGACAAGTTCGGCAGCTACGGCAAGATCGGGCTGGCGCTGGTGGAGAAGGGCGCCGACGCCTGGCGGCTCAACATGATGCTCATGTCGTGCCGGGTGATGTCGCGCGGGGTCGGCATGGTGCTGCTCAACCACATCATGCGGCTGGCCGCCGAGGAGGGCGCGGCCTTGCGCGCCGACTTCGTCGAGACCGGGCGCAACCGCATGATGCAGGTGACGTACGCGTTCGCCGGGTTCAGGGAGGTGGAACGGGACGGGGCGCACGTGGTGCTGGAGGCCGACCTGAGCGCGGTGCAGCCGCCCCCGCCGTACGTGCGGCTCGAAGTGAGGACGACATGACCGTCGGCGAGTTGGTGAGTGACGAGGCGCTGGCGCGCTGGCTGCCGTTCCGGGGGCTGACCGGCACCGAGCCGGGCGCGCTGCCGATGTACTGCCTGCCGCACGCGGGCGGCGCCGCCTCGGCGTTCCGGGTGTGGCAGCGCAAGCTGCCCGGCGTCGCCGTGCAGCCGGTGCAGCCGCCCGGCCGGGAGAGCCGCCACAAGGAGCCGCCGTACCTGCGGATGGCGCCGCTCGTGTCGGACCTCGCCGACGTCGTGCTCGCCGACGTGGAGCTGTCGGCGGCCGGCCGCCGGTACACCCTGTACGGCCACAGCCTGGGCGCCATCGTGGCGTTCGAGCTGGTCCGGGAGATCCGGCGGCGCGGCGGCCCCGAACCGGTGCACCTGTTCGTGTCCGGCTCCGACGCCCCGCACGTCACGGAGGAGCCGGGGCCGCCGGTCGGCGGGATGAGCCGGCCCGAGCTGGTGGCGCTGCTGCGCGGGCTCGGCGGCACCCCGGAGTGGCTGCTGAACGACCCCGAGGCGCTGGACATGGTGCTGCCGTCGGTGCAGGCCGACTTCACCGTCAAGGAGACGTACGTCTACCAGGAGGAGCCGCCGCTGGAGGTGCCGATCTCGGCGCTGTGCGGGGAGACCGACCCGCGGGTCTCGCCGGTGAAGCTGGCCAGGTGGCTGGACCAGACGGCCCGCGAGTTCCTGCTGCACGGGTTCGACGGCGGGCACTTCGCGGTGTTCGAGCAGGCCCAGCGGACCCATCGCATCCTGGCGGAGGCGCTGCGGCCGTGGGTGTGACGGCCCGTCCGGTGACGGTGCGGGAGTGGCTGCCACTCCCGCACCGTCCGCGTGTGGAGCCCCTGGCGGTCGAGGTGTGGAAGGTGCGGCTCGACCGTCCCGCCCGCCCTGAGTGGCGGGACTGGCTTTCCGCCGCCGAGCGCGACCGGGCGGCGGGCTTCGCCGACGCGGGGGAGCGGCACCGGTACGTGGTGGCGCACGCGGCGCTGCGCTCCGTGCTCGGGCGGCTGTGCGGCGTGGCCCCGGAGGACGTCAGGCTCACGACGGAGGAGTCCGGCCGGCCATGCCTGCCGGCCGGACCTGACTTCAACCTGTCGCACTCCGGCGCGTGGGCCCTGGTCGCCGTCGCCGCGCCGGGCACGCGCGTGGGCGTGGACGTCGAGCGGATCCGCGCCGACCTCGACCATCTGGAGCTGGCCCGGCGGATGTACCAGCCGGAGGAGGCGGAGCGGGTGCGCGAGCGCGGCCTCGAGGAGTACTTCCGGCTGTGGACCGCCAAGGAGGCGTACGTCAAGGCCACCGGCGCGGGGCTGGCCGGCCTGCGCGGCTGCCTGGTCACCGACACGGGAGAGGGGAGCGCGACGGTCTCGTCGCGCTCCCCCGGCCGGGGGCCGTGGCCGGTGCGGTTCCTCGACGTGGCCCCCGGCTACGCCGCCGCCCTGGTCACGACCGCTTGGACACCGGCACCACGTACCGGGTGAACACCAGGTCCCGCAGCACGTCGTCGCCGCCCTCGACGATCGAGACGTACCTCATGTCGCGGGCCAGCTTGCCGATGACCGACTCGTGCGTGTACCCCAGCCCGCCGAACATCTCCGACGCCGTCGAGGCGATCTGCCAGCCGGTCTGCCCGCAGAACATCTTCGTCGTCAGCGCCTGCTTCAGCGTGCCCGTGCGCAGGAACTCCTCGCCCGCGTCCGGCCGGGCCGCGATCGCGTCGTACGCCCGCGCCGCGGCCAGGCACTGGTTGGTCATGACCTCGATCTGCATCTCGAACTGCCCCAGCCGGGAGGCGAACACCGCGTTGGCCGTCAGCGGCGCCCCCTTCACCGACTTGGTCTTGCCGTAGTCCATGCACACGTCACGGATGCGGCGGGCGACGCCGAGCGCCGTGGTGGCGATGAGGATGCGGCTGGCGTTCAGCCCCACCTCCAGCAGGCGCAGCCCGTTGCCGCGCAGCACGTTGGCCGCCGGCACGCGCACCCCCGACAGCGACACCTGGTAGGTGGCCGACGAGCGCAGCCCGATGACGTCCCACCGCTTGTCCACCGTGACGCCCGGGGTGTCGCGCGGCACGAGCACCGCCAGGTAGCCCGACGGGTCCTCCTGGCTGCGCGCGATCACCACGAGGAACTGCGCGAAGCCCGTGTTCGTGGAGAACGCCTTCTGCCCGTCCAGGACGACCGTGTCGCCCTCGACCCGGGCCGTCGTCGTCATGCGGGCCAGCTCGCTGCCCGCCGCGTGCTCGCTGCCCAGCGTGGCGGCGAAGCCGTTCTCCGCCACCAGCCGGCCGAGGTGCCGCTCCTTCAGCTCCTCCGAGCCGTACCAGGTCACCATGCTGGTAGTCAGGATCGGGATGAACAAGGTGAACGCCACCCCGGCGTCGTGGTAGGCCAGCTCGCTGGTGATGCGGACGCTCTCCTCCAGGCCGAGGCCGAGCCCGCCGTGCTCCTTGGGCAGCCACCAGTTGGCCAGGCCCGTCCCGGCGAAGCGCTCGTACAGGGGCAGCGGCGCCTCGGCCAGCGAGTCGAGGTGGGCGTCGTTGCCGGTCAGCTCGCGCCGGGCGAAGCCCTGGACGGCGCGCAGGTACTCGGGCTGCTTCATCGGCTCACTCCTGCTCGTCGCGCGCGTCGAGCAGCTCGGCCAGCTGACGCACCGTCGGGCACTCCAGCAGGCCGGTGACCGGCACGGACGCGTTCAGCTGCTTGCGGACCCGGGTGGTGAGCTCGATCGCGAGCAGCGAGTGGCCGCCGAGCTCGAAGAAGTTGTCCAGCGCGCCGATCGGCTCGATGCCGAGCACCCGCGACCAGATCGCGGCGAGCGTCGCCTCGGTGCCCTCGCGCGGCTCGACGTAGGCGTTGTTCAGCTCCGGACGCGGGTGCCGCTCCTGGTCGTCGTCATCGTCGCCGGCCTCGTGGATGTCGCCGGTGACCCACTGCGCCAGCCGCGCCTCCAGCGGGCCGGTCGAGATGACGAAGTGCCCGGCCCGGTCGGCCGCCGACAGCGCCCGCTCGAACACGGCCACGCCCTCGGCCGGGGTCATCGCGTAGTCGACGACCGCGCCGCTGTGCCCGGCCACCCGGTCGGGGTCGATGTTCCAGGTGTCCCAGTCGACGGTCACCCACCGTCCGGCGCCCTCCGTGCGGGCCGCGCGCACGTAGGCGTCCAGCGCCGCGTTCGCCGCCGCGTACGGGGCGAGCGTCATGCCGCCCAGCACCGACGCGATGGACGACAGCGTGATGCGCCGGTCGGGGCACTGCCCGCCGAGCACCTTCTGCAGCACGTGGAAGCCGGTCACCTTGGCCGCCAGGTGCGCGTCGCACTGTTGACGGTCCATCAGGTGCGCGAAGTTGAAGTACGCGCCGTCCTGCACGCCCGCGCCGTGGACCACCACGTCGATCGCGCCGAAGCGGGCCAGCGCCTCCGCCACGACCGCGCGCATCGCCTCCTCGTCGGCCACGTCGGCCGACAGGGCGAGCACCGTCGCGCCGCGCGCCTCCAGGTCGCGGACGTTGGCGATGTGCCGGGCCGTGCGCTCCGCCCCGGGCGGCACGTCCGCGAGGAAGGCGTCCCACTCCTCGCGCGGCGGCAGCGCCGAGCGGGCCGTGAGCACCAGCCGGCAGCCGTACGTGCTCGCCAGGTGCCGGGCGAGCACCAGGCCGACGTCGCCGAGACCGCCGGTGATGAGCACGGTGTCGCCGTCGCGGAACCCGCGCTCCTCGGGGGCGGGCTCCTCCACCGGGTACTGCCGGTAGTCGCGCAGCCAGGTCTCGCCCGCGCGCAGCGCCACCGGCCCCTCGTGCGGGCAGACCGCCGCGGCCAGCACCTGATCGGCCAGCGCCGCGAGGTCCCGGCCCGGCTCGGCGCCGTCCACGTCCACGCTGCGGCAGCGCAGCCGCGGGTTCTCCTGCTGCAGGCTCGGCGCGAGGGCGGCGAGCGTGGAGTGCTCCGGGTGGCGCAGGTCGGCGCCGGAGACGCCCACCGCGTACGAGGTGAGCAGCACCAGCTCGGCCCGCGGCGCCGAGCCCGTGTTGTCCACCAGCTCCCGCGCCAGGGACAGCGCTGTGTAGAAGCCGCGGGCCTGCTCGGCCGTGAAGTGCTCCACCGGGTCGGCGCCCGGCGCGGCCTCGGGGCTCGCCAGGCTGAAGCCGTGGACGATCGCGCGCGGCGCGCTCACCAGCGAGTGGAACAGCTCGGCCACGTCGTCGGCCTTGCCCGGCCGGATCGTGAAGTCGCCGGCGTCGTCCTGGCCGAACCGGTCGCCGGCGCGCACCGCCGTCACCTCGGCGCCGGCCCGCGTCAGCCGCTCCACCAGGGCCTCGCCGCGCTCGTCGCCGGAGAACACCAGCCACGGGCCCGCCAGGCGCAGCCGCTCGTCCAGGCCCGCGAGGGGCAGCGGATGGGGCCGCCAGGTCGGCAGGTACGTCCAGTGCCGCAGGTCGAAGTCCTTGCCGGGGCCCTGCTGCTGGGCCTGGGCCTGCGCCGCCGGGTTCGGCTTGATCCAGAAGCGGCGGCGCTGGAACGGGTAGGTCGGCAGCTCCACCCGGCGGCCCTCGCCGCCGTGCAGCGCCGGCCAGTCGATCGCCGCGCCCGCCAGCCACAGCCGCGCCACCGTGGCCAGCAGCCACTCGGCGGCCGGGGCGCCGCCGTCCGGCGCGACCACGACCTCCTCGGCGGCCTGCCCGGCGCCGTCGCCCTTCAGCACGTGGACGCCCACCCCGCCGAGCCCGTCGGCCAGCGCGGCCAGCGCCTGCTCCCGGTCCCCGCCCGGCGCCCCGCCCGACGGCGTCCCGGCCGACAGCGTCCCGCCCGACGGTGCCCCGGCCGACGGCGCGGTGATCCTCGCGGCGCCCGAGGGAGAGCCGCCGGTGCGCAGCAGGGCGTCCACGGCCGCCCGCAGCTCCGCCCACCAGGCGTCCGGCACCCCCGAGTCCGGCGCGCTCAGCCGCACCTTCGGGTTGCGCCGCTGCGTCTTGCCGCCGATCCACCGCGACGGGTCGCCCAGCGCGGCCACCGCGTCGTCCCGGTCGCGGCACACCACCGCGCGCCGCAGCGCGAAGCCGCCCCGCGACACCTGCAGCGTGAACGCCACGTCCGCGAGGTCCTCGCCGGCCGCCTCCTCCGCGAGCTCCGTCAGGTGCGCCCGCAGCCGCTCGGTCACGTCCGTGAGCGCCTGCTCGTCGGCCGCCGAGAGCACCAGCAGGTGCGGCCCCGGCCGCGCCGGGCGGGCCGGCCGCGGCGGCGCCTGCTCCAGCACGACGTGCGCGTTCGTGCCGCCCAGCCCGAACGAGCTGACGCCGGCCCGGCGCGGATGCGGCCCCGCCGTCCACGGCCGGTGCTCCCTCAGCACCGTGAACCGGTCCTGGGCGCTCGCCAGAGCCGGGTTCGGCGTCTCGTAGTCGGGGGTGCCCGGCAGCAGCTCGTGCTTGAGCGTCATGGCGGCCCGCATCAGCCCGGTCACGCCGGAGGCGCGGTCGAGGTGGCCCAGGCTCGGCTTCAGCGAGCCGAGCACGCACGGCGTCTCCCGCGTCTGCGCGAACACCCGGTTCATCGCCGCCAGCTCGATCGAGTCGCCCAGCATCGTGCCCGTCGCGTGGCACTCCACGTAGCCGACCGTGTCCGGCTTGACCCCGGCCACGCCCAGCGCCGACTCGATCACCTCGGCCTGGCCGTCCACGCCCGGCGCGGTGTAGCCGGCCCGCAGCCGGCCGTCGTTGTTGGCCGCCGACCCCAGGATGACCGCGTGGATCACGTCGCCGTCGGCCAGCGCGTCGGACATGCGCTTGAGCGCCACGACGCCGGCGCCGCTGCCCATCACGGTGCCGCTCGCCTCGGCGTCGAAGCTGCGCACCCGGCCGTCGGGCGACATGATGCCGCCCTGCTCGTACAGGTAGCCGGACGGCTGCGGCAGCGGCGTGAACGCGCCGCCCGCCACGGCGATGTCGCACTCGTACGTCAGCAGGCTCTGGCACGCCAGGTGCACCGACACGAGCGAGGTCGAGCAGAACGTCTGCACCGACACGGCCGGCCCGCGCAGCCCCAGCTTGTACGACACCAGCGAGGCCAGCGAGTCGCGCTCGTTGCCCACGGCCATGAGCAGCGCGCCGCCCGGCTGGCCGGTGAGGTGCTGGATGTTCTGCACGATGTAGTCGGGGAACCCGCAGCCGCCGAAGACGGCCACCTGGCCGGGCACGTCGGTCGGGCAGTAGCCGGCCGCCTCCAGCGCCTCCCACGAGCACTCCAGGAACAACCGGTGCTGCGGGTCCATCGTCTCGGCCTCGCGCGGGTTGATGCCGAAGACGGTCGCGTCGAAGCGGTCGAGGCCGTCGAGCGGGCCGCCGACGCGCACGTACCGCGGGTCGGCGAGCCGGCCGGGCTCGACCCCGGCCTCCCGCAGCTCCTCGTCGGTGATCGCGCGCAGGCCCTTCACCCCGGCGAGCAGGTTCGTCCACAGCTCGCCGACGCTCGCGGCGCCCGGGAAGCGCCCGGACATGCCGATCAGCGCGACCGCGGAGTCGTAGTCGGTTCCGTTGTCGGTCATGAGGTCCTTCCGCTTCTGAGCATGGTCCGGCGCTGGGCGATGCGGGAGCGCTGCTGGTCACGGGCGTCGGCCGGCTGCTCCTCGGGCTCCTGGCCGGCGCGGGCCGCCTCCGCGAGGGAGGCGATGGTGGGCGCCTGGTAGAGGATGTGCGGCGGCAGGTAGGACAGCTCCAGCGCCCGCCGGACCTCGGCGATGATCTCCATGCCGAGCAGCGAGTTGCCGCCGAGCTCGAAGAAGTTGTCGTGCACGCCGACCTGCTCCAGGCCGAGCGCCTCGGCCCACACGCCGGCGATGGTCTCCTCGGTGGGCGTCTGCGGCTCGACGTACGCGGTGGACAGGTCGGGCCGGGGGTGCCGGCCGAAGGCGTCGCGGATCTTCTTGACCGTGGCCTGGTGGCTCTCGATGGACGACCTGCGGCTCATCGCGACCAGCGGCGCGAAGTCCTGCGTGGAGGCCACCACGTGCCGCTCGCCGCTGGCCAGCACCCGCAGCAGCGTCTGCCAGCCCTGGTCGAAGGTGAGGCCGAAGTTCTCCCGGTACCACGTGAAGTACTGCTTGGAGCCCTCGTCGTAGTTCTCCAGGCCGTCGGTCCAGCCGTTCCACGTCCACTCGCACCAGTCGACCGAGGTGACGTGGACGCCGGGCAGCTCGTCGCTCAGCGCGAACGCGTCGAGGAAGGCGTTGGCCGCGCAGTAGTCGACCTGGCCGGCGCCGCCGCCGGTGGCCGAGGTGGTGGAGGAGTAGAGGGCCAGGAAGTCGACCGGCACGTCCCGCAGCACCTCGGCCAGGGCCAGGGTGCCGCCGACCTTGGGGGCGAGGACGCGTTCGATGTCCGCGGCGGTCTTGAACTGCATGAGGCCGACCGCGGGCACGCCCGCGCAGTGCAGGACGCCGTTCAGCTCGCCGAACCGCTCGAGCGCGGCGTCCACCGCCCGGCGCGCGTCCTCGACGCGCGACACGTCGCCCGCGACGGTCACGACCTCGGCGCCGGCCGCCTCCAGCCGCAGCAGCCCCTCCAGGCGGCGGCGCACCTCGGCGGCCGTGCCGTCGGAGGCGAGGATCGCGGTCCACTGGTCGCGCGGCGGCACGGGGGTGCGGCCGAGCAGCACGAGCCGGGCCTGGAACTGCTCGGCCAGCCGCTCGGCCATGGCCAGGCCGATGCCGCCGAGCCCGCCGGTGACGATGTACGCGCCGCCGGGCCTGACCCGGGCCACCGGGGGATGCTGCTCGATGACCGAGGCGTCCAGGGCCTCGTAGTCGGGGATCCAGCGCCCGCCGCCGCGCAGGGCGACGACCTGGTCGGCCGGCTCGGCCCGCAGCTCGGCCAGCAGCGCCCCGCCGGACAGGCCGCCCGGCTCCACGTCGATGAGGCGGGTGGTGACGCGCGGGTACTCGACGGGGATCAGCCGGGTCGGGCCGAGCAGCGTGCCCCGCGCGGACGCCACCCGGTCGCCGGGGTGGACCCGCTGGCTGCCGGTGGTGACGATGTCCAGCGACCAGCCGGGCAGGCCGAGGTCGCCCGCGGCCTTGGCCAGGCCGACCAGCGTGTGCAGGCCGCGCTGGAGGCAGTCGGGGGTGGACTGGCCGGGGTCGGCGCACCACAGGTGGACGACCCGGTCGGGCACCCGGTCGGTGGCGGCCAGCTCGCGCAGCGCGGCCAGCGCGTCCTCGGGGGAGCCGGGCCGTACGGTCAGCCCGTCCGGCCCGGAGGAGAACGCCTCGCCGGGACGGACCGTCACCACCTCGCGGCCGGTGTCGCGCAGGTGCGCGAGCAGCGGCGCGGCCACGGCGTCGGTCGCGCCGTCCGTGTAGAGGAGCCAGCGGGCGGCCTCGTCCTCGCGGGGCGGCCGGAGCGTGGTCTGCCGCCACACCGGCGTGTGGATCCAGCGGGTGTCGGGCAGCCGCGGGTACGCCCTGGCGATGCTCGTCGGGTCGCTCTCGTCGAACACCGGCGTGCCGCCGGAGGAGCCGAAGGCCGACTCGTCGATCTCCAGCCAGTACTCCTGGTGCTCGAACGGGTAGGACGGCAGCGGCACGCGGCCGGGGGCCCAGCCGGTGTCCTCGTGCAGGGCGGCCCAGTCGACGGTGACGCCGGTCAGCCAGAGCCGGCCGACGGCGGTGGCCAGCGCCGCGCCCGCGTCCTGCGGGTCGTTGGCACCGGGCAGCGTGGTGACGATCAGCGGCCACTGCGCGCGGTCGCACGCCGGATGGCCGCGGGTCAGCGCGCCCAGCGACTGGCCGGGGCCGATCTCGGCGAGCGCGAGGTCGGCGATGCCGAGCACCTTCTCCAGCGCGGCCCCGAACTCGACGGTCTCGCACATGTGCCGCGCCCAGTAGCCCGGGTCGGTGACGACCTCGGCGGTGGCCAGCTCGCCGGTGACGTTGCTGAGGTACGGCAGCGCGGGCGGGTTGAGGGTGATGTTGTCGCTGATCCAGGCGGTCAGCTCGGCGGCCACCGGCCGGAGCATCCGGGAGTGGAAGGCGTGCGTGGTCTCCAGCCGCCGGTGGCCGATCTTCAGTTCGCGCAGCGTGGCCATGGCCGCCTCGACGTCCTCGGCCGGGCCGGCCAGGACCGTCTGGGAGCCGGTGCGCACGGCCACGTCCAGCCGCTCGCCGTACAGGTCGCCGAGGACCGTGCGCAGCCGCCGCTCGTCGGCCGAGACCGCGAGCATGGCGCCCTCGGGCTGGGAGGTGATGAGCTTGGCCCGGTAGGCGACCAGCCGCAGCGCGTCGGGCAGCGACAGCACGCCGGCCAGGCAGGCCGCCACGTACTCGCCCAGGCTGTAGCCCACCATGATCTCCGGGGTGACGCCCCAGCGGATGAGCTGCCGGGCCAGCGCGTACTCGGCGACGAACACGGCCGGCTGCACCAGGTGGGCCTCGGTGGTGGACAGCGGCGCCGCGGGCTCGGCCCGGCCCAGCAGCCGGGCGAGGTCGCCGGCCCCGGTGCCCCGCTCGGCGGGGGTGAACACGTCCGAGAGCTGCGCCGCCTCGGTCAGCCCGAGCACGGCCAGGCACTCGTTGACGTCGGCGCGGAAGCCGGGCTCCTCCGCGTACAGCTCGGCCACCATGCCCGGGTACTGCTCGCCGACCCCGGCGATGAGGAACCCGGTCCGGCGGCCCACGGTCGCGTCGTTGCGGCCGAGCGCCGCGGCCGGGTCGGCGAGGCGGGCCGCGGCCTCCTCCGTGGTGCCCGCGACGACGAACCTGCGGTGGTTGAACACCTTCCGCCCCACCTGGAGCGTGTACGCGACGTCGCCCAGGTCGTCGGCCGTGTCCGTGAGCCGCTCGGCGAGCCGGGCGGCCGAGCGGTCGGCGGCCTCGGCCGAGCGGGCCGAGAAGGGCAGGATCTGCCACCGGCGCGAGCGGGGCCGGCGCGGCTCCGGCTCGGGCGCCTCGGCGACGATGACGTGCGCGTTCGTGCCGCCCATGCCGAGGGAGCTGACACCCGCGATGCGCCGCCGCTCGGGGGTGCGCGGCCAGGGGGTGACGTCGGCGGTGACGCGGAACGGGCTGTTGACGAAGTCGATCTCCGGGTTGGGGGAGCGGTAGTGCAGGGTGCCGGGGATGAGCTCCTTGCGCAGCGACTGCACCACCTTGATCAGGCCGGTGACGCCGGATGCGCGGTCGAGGTGGCCGACGTTCGGCTTGATCGAGCCGAGCACGCAGTACTGCCGGTCCGGGGTGGAGCCGAACGCGCGGGTCAGCGCGGCCACCTCCATCGGGTCGCCGACCTCGGTGGCGGTGCCGTGCGCCTCGACGTAGGAGATCTCGGTGGGGTCCACGCCGGCCCGCTTGATCGCGGCGGAGACGCAGCGGCGCTGCCCGTCCACGCTCGGTGCGAGGTAGCTGAACTTCATCGCGCCGTCGTTGTTGATGGCCGAGCCGCGGATGACGGCGAGCACGGTGTCGCGGGCGGCCAGCGCGTCGGGCAGCCGCCTGAGCATGACCACGGCGGCGCCGTCGCCGAACATGCTGCCGCGGCCCTCGGCGTCGAACGTGCGCACGTGCCCGTCGGGCGACTCCTGGCCGCCCTCCTCCCACAGGTAGCCGATCCGGTCCGGGATGCGCACCGACACCCCGCCCGCGATCGCCATGTCGCACTCGCCGCGCCGCAGGCTCTCGCTCGCCAGGTGGACGGCCACCAGCGAGGTGGAGCAGAACGTCTGCACGGCCACGCTCGGGCCGTCCAGGTCGAAGCGGAAGGAGACGTTCGTGGCCAGCGCGTCCTTGTCGTTGCCGATCATCAGGGCGGAGGTGTCGATGCCCATCTCGAACGCCCTGAGCCGGGTCAGCAGGTAGCCGCTGATGTTCATGCCGGCGAACACGCCCACACTGCCCCGGCCCTCGGGGGTCGCGTACCCGGCGGACTCCAGGGCCTCCCAGACGCACTCCAGGAAGATGCGCTGCTGCGGGTCGGCGAGCGTGGCCTCGCGCGGGTTGTAGCCGAAGAAGCCGGCGTCGAAGCCCCGGATGTCGTCCAGGATGGGCCGGGAGCGGACGTAGTTCGGCTGCTGGAAGGTGGCGGGGCTCACGCCGGCGCTGATCAGCTCGTCGTCGGTGAACCTCGTGAACGACTCGACGCCGGTGCTGATGTTGCGCCAGAACGTCTCGACGTCGGCCGCGCCGGGGAAGCGGCCGGACATGCCGATGACGGCTATGTCGGCCTCGCCCGCTGGATGGTGCTGGTCCATCAACATGCCCCTCTTCAGTGGAGTTGCCTTGCCGTTCGCTTCATGGGGGCCGCCTCGCGTCACATGGGCCCGCCGCGGCCCCAGCCGCGGGCGAGCCGGCGGGCGGCGAACGCGCCGGCCACCAGGCCGATCGCCAGCAGGACCAGGGCGGACGGCACCGCGCCCGCCGCGTCGCCGCGTACCGCGGCCTGCATCATGCTCAGCGCCCAGTAGCCGGGCGAGACGTGGGCGGCGAGCTGCGCCCACTCCGGCATGATGCTGAGCGGCACCAGCGCGCCGCCGAGGGAGCTGAGCGTGAGCGCGCCCACGTCCGAGATGACGCTGAGCTCGCCGTGGCTGCGCACGACCGTGGCCAGCAGCGCGCCGATCGCCAGCAGCGCGAACGCCCAGACCATGATGGCGAGCAGGACGTACACCGGGTTGGGCGGCACGGGCAGGCCGATGGCCAGGCAGCCGTAGACCAGCAGGACCGTCTGCTGGACGACCATCACCACGAACAGCGGCAGCGTCTTGCCGACGAGCAGCTCCGGGGCCGGGGCCCTGCTCACGCGCAGCCGGTCCCAGGTGCGCCAGGTGCGCTCCGACAGGATCGAGTTGCCGACCAGGGAGATGGCGAACACCGAGAACATCACCATCAGGCCCGTCGCGACCTGGGCGGCGCCGCCGTCCACCGCCCGCACGTACAGGGGCTTGAGCACCAGCATCAGCACCATCGGCATGACGATGTAGCTGATCATCTGCCCGGGGTCGCGCAGGCGCAGGGTGGCGTTGTGCCGGGCCAGCGCGCCGATCCGGTACGCGGCGTCGAGCAGGCGCGACGTGCGGGCCGGGGCGCCGGCCGGGCGGGTGGAGTCGCGGGGCGCGGAGTCAAGGAGCATCGTGGACCGCCAGGGAGCGATAGAGGTCGTCCAGGGACGGGTTGCGCACGTCCACCGCGCTGATCGGGCGGTCGATGCGGCGCAGCAGGTCGATCAGGGTGACGGTGGGCTCGGAGGTGGAGACGCTGACCTCCTCGCGGTCGGCGAGGGTCACGCGCACCTCGCCCGGCAGGTCCTTCAGCAGCTCCTCGCAGGTGCCGCGGGCGATCACCCGGCCGCCGCGCGCCACGGCGATCGTGGCCTGCAGCTCGGTGAGCTCGGGCAGGTAGTGGGTGGTGTAGACGACGGCCGCGCCCTCGCCGGCGCGCTGCTTGACCACGTCGAGCATGGCCTGCCGGGTCTCCAGGTCGGCGCCCGCGGTCGGCTCGTCGAGCAGCAGCAGGGCCGGGCGGTGGACGAGCGCGCTCGCCGCCTGGGTGCGGCGCTGCTGGCCGCCGGAGAGCTTGCCGGCCCGCCGGTCCATGATGCCGCCGAGGCGCAGCATGGTGCTCATGTCCTCGACGGCCTCGCGCAGCGCGGCCCGCCGCAGGCCGGCGAGCCTTCCGTACAGCTCCAGGTGCTCGCGGACGGTGGCCGACGGGTACAGGGCGATGTGCTGGGGCGCGACGCCCACCTCGCCGCGGGTGGCCGAGGGCGGCCGGCCGTCGATGGTCACGTGACCGCCGTCCGGGCGGATCAGGTACGACACGATCTCGACGAAGGTCGACTTGCCCGCGCCGTTGTGCCCGACGAGCCCGACGATCTCGCCGGCGGCCACGTTCAGACTGAACCCGTCCAGGGCCTGGATGGTGCCGTACCGTTTGACGAGATCGGTTGCGACCAGCAACGTGTCACCTCCTCAGCCACCCCACAATTGATGGAGTTAGGCGGATAAGTGCGGCAAACCTATGTTCCCTTGCACGATAGCGACGGATATCGCGGCGCCTGATGGCCAGTAATGACCGGCAAAACCGGCCAATTACCAGACGCTTCGCGTATTCCATTTGACGTTCTAATCTGACTGATATGCACGCAGGCTCGTTGATCGCGGCCGGACTCGACTGCGACATCTTCCAGGCGGGGCCCGGTAAGATCATCCGACGCGCCCGCGAGGGCCGCAGCCTCGAACGCGAGGCGTCGGTCATGCGGCACGCCTGGCGCAACGGCTTCCCCGTTCCCCAGGTCTTCGACGCCGACGGTCCCGACATCCTCATGGAGCACGTCGAGGGGACGAGCATGCGGCAGGAGGCGGCCGAGCGGCCGGAGCGGATGCCCGGGCACGGGCGGCTCCTCGGCGAGCTGCTGCGGCGGCTCGCGGCCGTGCGCGCGCCCGGCTGGCTCCAGGCCGCCGACGGCTGCCCCGGCAACCGGCTGCTCCACCTCGACCTGCACCCGGCCAACGTCCTGCTCACCGCCGACGGGCCCCGGGTCATCGACTGGGCCAACGCCGCGCGCGGCGCGTCCGGCGCGGACACCGCCTGCACCTGGCTCATCCTGGCCGCCGCGCCCGTGGACGACCCGGCCGTGGCGGCGGGACGCGAGGGGCTGCTGGAGGGATTCCGCGACGCCGCCGACATCGAGGCCGCGCGGCCGTACCTGAGGGTGACGGGCGAGCGACGGCGTGCGGACGGCAACGTCACGGCCGCGGAACGGGCGGCGATCGACCGCTTCCTGACCCGCGAGGCCCCCGCGCCCGCGGGGGAGTAGACGGGCAGCACGACAGGCGACACCCGGGAAGGCGGGGACGATGGACGAGCGGCGCGAGGTACGGACCTCCGACCGGGAGCGCGGGGTCAGGGCCGCCGACGGCGACCGGGAGCGCGGGGTGAGGGCCTCCGACGGCGACCGGGAGGCGGCGGCCGAGCGGCTGCGCGTGGCGGTGGAGGAGGGCTGCCTCGACATGGGGGAGTTCGACGAGCGGATCGGGCTCGCCTTCCAGTCGGTGACCCGCGGTGACCTGGCCGAACTGCTCGCCGACCTCCCGGACGCGTCCCTCTCCGCCTCCGCCTCCGCGCCGGCGCCCGGCTCAGTGGGGCCTCCCGGACGGGCTCCCTTACCCGGCCTGCTCAAGGTTCTCTGGGGCGTCTGGAGCGTGGCCCTGGTGGTCAGCGTCGTGAGCTGGGTCGTGGAGCTCGTGTCGGACCCGTGCCCGGTGGACTTCTCGCCCGGCGGGCTGGTGGGGCCGGGGATCGTCCTGCTCATCGTGACGGTGGTCGCCCGCCGCCGCGCCACACCTCCTACGGCGGGCTGACCCTTGACCGAACACCACCCCACCCCGGCCCCCGGGCCGCGCCCGGCCCACTCCCCGGCCCCCGGCCTACGCCCGGCTCGCGCGACGCGACCGGCCCCCGCGCCGCGTCCCGCCCCGGCGCCCCGGCCCGCGCCTGCCCCGCACCCCGCCCCGGCGCCGCGCCTCGCACCGCTGTCCGGCCCCGCCTCCGCCTCCGCGTCCGTGCCCCGCCCCCGTACGGCACCCGAGGCGCCGCGCGTCCTCGGAGCGGCACACGTCCCCCAGGGGCAGCCCGCGCCTGACGAAGGGCCCGCCCCTGAGGCGGCATCCGAGCGCGCGGCTCTGCCTCACGGGCAGGCCCTCGGCGGCGGGGCGGTCGCCGGAGGGCGGCCCTCCCCGGACCTCGCCCGTCACGGGCGGCGCGGCGGTGAAACCGACGGCGGTCGAACGGGAGGCGAGGGCACTGGGCGGCGGGCGGAGCTGGACTTCGTGCGGGTGCTCGTGGTGGTCGGCCTCGTGCTGTTCCATTCGTCGCTCGTCTTCGACGCCAGCGACGACTTTTACGTGAAAAACCCGGAAACCACCGGCATAACCACAATTTTCGCTGGATTCGGCGTTTTATGGGCGATGCCGCTGCTGTTCCTCATCGCCGGTTTCGGCGCCTGGCACTCGCTCCGCCGTCGCGGCCCCGGTGGCTTCGTCCTGGAACGGCTGCGCCGCATCGGCGTCCCCCTCGTCTTCGGCACGACCGTGCTGGTGCCCGTGCCGCAGTGGCTGCGGCTGCGCGCCGACCCCGCGTACCACGAGTCGTACCTCAAGTTCCTGCCGCGCTTCTTCCACATCCGGGTGGAGCCGTGGGAGTTCCCGTTCGTGCTCCAGGGCGACAGTTTCGAGACCGGTCACCTGTGGTTCCTGCTCCTGCTGCTCACGTTCGCGCTCATGCTCGCGCCCGTGGTGCGCTGGTACCCGGCCTCGCGGGCGCGCGCGCTCGGCGAGAGGCTGGCGGCGGTCGGGCGGCGGCGCGGCGCGGCGCTGCTGCCCGCCCTCCCGCTGGCGCTGGTCAGCGCCGTCCTCGGGCTGGAGGAGGAGTACGCCGGCTGGAGCCGCTGGGCGTACCTGGTGTTCTTCTGCTACGGCGTGGTGCTCGCCTCCGACGGGCGGCTGCGCGAGGCGCTGCGCCGCGACACGCGCGCGGCCGTGGTGTGCGGCCTGCTGCTGCCGGCGGTGGGCCTGCCGCTGTTCCTGGTCGCGGAGGGTGACGCGTTCACGGACCTGACCCCGATGGCGATGACGGCGCGCGCCCTGTACGGGGCGGCGGGCTGGTGCTGGCTCGTGGTGATCATGTCGCTCCTCCAGCGCCGCCGCCCGGCGCCCGGCAGGGCGACGTCGGACGGCGGGCCGTCCGGCGGCTCCGGGCGGCGGCTGTACGCCTACCTGTCGGAGGGCGTGCTGCCCCTGTACGTGCTGCACCAGCCGATCGTGGTCGTGGTGGCGTTCTGGGTGGTGCGCTGGCCGGTGCCGGGGCCGGTCAAGTTCGTGGCGATCGTGCTGGTGTCGCTGGCGCTGATCCTGGCGGCGTACGACCTGCTGGTGCGGCGGGCGGAGGTGACGCGTTTCCTGTTCGGCATGCGCCCGGCCCGCCGCCGAGCGCAGAGGACGTCCTAGGCGGTTGCGAGGGCCCTGCCTCACATCGCGGGGTCGACCAGTCCTGTCCGGTAGGCGATGACGACCAGTTGCGCGCGGTCGCGCGCACCCAGTTTCGCCATCGCCCGGCTGACATGGGTGCGCGCGGTGGCCGGGCTGAGAAACAGCTCGGCGCCGATCTCGTGGTTGCTCAGGCCCTGCCCCACCAGGGCCACCACTTCGCGCTCGCGCTGGGTCAGCACCGCCAGCCGGTCCTCGGCGGTCCGGGCAGTGGTTCGTCGCGCGGCGAACTGGCCGATGAGGCGGCGGGTGATCCGCGGCGCGAGCAGTGCCTCCCCGGCGGCGACCACCCGGATGGCTTGCAGGAGCTCGGCTGGTCCGGCGTCCTTGAGCAGGAAGCCGCTGGCGCCGGCCTGCAAGGCGTCGAAGACGTACTCGTCGGTGTCGTAGGTGGTCAGGATGAGGACTCGGACCTGCTCCAAGCCGCGTGTTCCGGCGATCTGGGCAGTGGCTCGGATCCCGTCCACCTTGGGCATGCGGATGTCCATGAGGACGACGTCGGGGCGGGTGGCCCGGGCCCGGTCGACGGCTTCGGCGCCGTTGGCGGCCTCCCCCACCACCGTGATGTCGTCCTCGAGGTCGAGCAGCACCTTGAACCCGGATCGCACGAGACCCTCGTCGTCGGCGAGCAGCACCCTGATCGGAGAGCCGGCCGGGGGTGAGGCGGCCGCCGCGTTCACAGGCGCGACGACCCGGTGGGCGCGAGAGGCAGTCGTGCCCTGACCTCGAACCCGCCTCCCGGAGTCGGCCCGGCGTCGAGTTCTCCGCCCAGCAGCCGGCAACGCTCGCGCATGCCGGCGATCCCGCGGCCGGGAACGGCCGCGCCGCTCGGATGCCGGACCGGTGGGCGCGGATCCGCGACGTCATGGCCTGGGGCGGTGCGGCGGCCTTCGTCGGTCACGCGGATCTCCAAGGTCTCGATGCCGGGGTTCAGCGCCACCGTCACCCGCGTGGGGCCGACGTGGCGGATCACGTTGGTGATCGACTCCTGCAGGATCCGGTAGGCGGCACTGCCCACCGCACTGGGCAGCGGCGCCGCGGACGCGCTCTGCTCCAGTTCGACGTCGAGTCCGGCCTCGCGTGCCTTGCCGGCCAGTTCGCCGATCTGCCCGAGCCCGGGGTACGGCCCCCGTCCCTCGTCGTCACCGTCGTCGTCCCGGAGCACTCCGAGGATGGCCCGCATCTCCCGCAGCGCCCGGGAGCTGGTGTGCTCGATGACCCCCAGCGCCTCGCGCGCCGCCTCCGGCCGCTTGTCCAGCACGTGTGCGGTGACACCGGACTGGACGTTGATGATCGCTATGGCGTGTGCCACGGTGTCGTGGACCTCGCGCGCGATCCGGAGGCGTTCGGCGTCCACGCGCGCCCGCGCCTCCTCCTCGCGGGTCCGCTCGGCCAGCTCGGCGCGTTCCTGGGCTTCGGCCGCGATGACCTGCCGGGACCTGACGGACTCGCCGACGGCGGCGCTCATGACCGCCGCGCCGATCCGGAAGTACACCCAGCCGATGGCGGCGCGTGGCTCGATGCCGGCCGCGGCGACCAGCCAGCCGGCGGCGAGCACCGCGGCGCCCACGCCGGCGATCACCAGCGACCGGTGCCCGTCGCCGTAGGCGGTGAGGGTGTACAGGGCGACGCAGAGCCCGAGCGCGGCGGGCCCGTCGGGGAAGTCGAGGCCGTAGTACACCAGGCTGGTGAGCGCTGCGGTGACGAACACCGGTACCGGCCACCGGCGGCGGACGGCCACGACCGCGCCCCCCACGATCAGCAGGAGGTATCCCAGATCTCCGAGGTCGCTGAGGGGGCGCTGCACCACCTCGCCGGCATTGCGGATGATCGTGCCCTGAACCTGCATCACGCTGATGAAGAGCGCGAGCGACACGTCCTGCACCAGCGCAGGCAGACGCAACGCCACTACGTGGTGTTTCATGCCGAGATCCTACGGTTCCCGGGCTTGAGCGGACTCCGTCCAGATGCGGCCGCCCGCCTACGACGACGGACGTAGGCAGGCCCGAGGGGCCTACGCGGAACTGCGTAGAGACTGCCATCCGCCGGCGGAGGCCGCGGCCGCTCGACGCCGCGACGATGAGATCCACAGCCGGGCGACGCTGCTGCCGGCCGTCGCAGCACAGCTCTCCGCCGAGGTGGGCGTGCCCGGGAAGCAGAGATCTCTTCTGGAGACACCCCCGACCACGAAAGGTCGTCATGAGGAAACGGATGAAGCACTGGCGAATGATCGCCCTGGCAGCGTGTTCGGCGGCAATGGCGACGGGGCTCAGCGCCTGCGCGTCGGGCTCCGCAGAGTCTGGGGCGGTCGCCCCGCACTCCGGCCATGGCGCCTCCTCGCCCGCGGCATCGCAGCCGTTGCGGACCGGCGAGCGGTTCCTCAGTCTGACCATGCCGGAGTCGTACACGCCGTCCGCTCCCAACGGCGGCACCGACGACTACCGGTGCCTGCTGATCGACCCACACGTGACCAAGCCGATGTTCCTGACCGGAGCGCTGTTCCAGCCCCAGAACGCGAAGATCGTGCACCACGCCGTCGTCCAGGTGGTCGCACCCGAGGCCGCGGCACGGGCGCATGCCAAGGACGCCGAGACGCCGGGTCCGGGCTGGACCTGTTTCGGCGACACCGGGTTGGGCCGGGTCGCGGGGACCTACGCCAGCGCCTGGACCCCCAACGGCACGGAGAGCGTCCTCAGGCAGGATGTCGGCTTCCCCGTCGCACCCGGCAGCCTGATAGTCGTTCAGGCGCATTACAACCTGCTGGCCACCGACGGCCGCACGGGCGAGACGGACCGGTCCAGTGTCCGGTTGCGACTGACCGACGGCACAGCGGCCACCAGACCGCTGCGTACTCTCCCCCTGCAGGCGCCGATCGAACTGCCCTGCGCCAGTGGTGAGGCCGGTGTGCTCTGCGACCGCGCCGCGTCGGTCGCCGATGTCACGAAGCGCTTCGGCGACAGAGTCGGGAGCATCGCACAGCAACTCCTGGAACTCTGCGGCAACGGCAAGCCGGCGCCCGGCGACACCCAGCACTGTGACTATCCGGTACGACGACCCATGACGGTGTACGCGGCGTTGGGACACATGCACATGCTCGGGCGCTCGATCAAGGTCGAGCTCAATCCCGGCACCGCCCGGGCTCAGACCTTGCTCGACGTCCCCGTCTTCGACTTCGACGATCAGAAGACCCGGCCATTGCCCACCCCCGTCGAGGTCAAGGCGGGAGACACGCTGCGGGTCACCTGTACCCATGACGCCACCCTGCGGCGGCAACTGCCGGCGTTGCGCAAGCTCCCACCGCGGTACGTGGTCTGGGGCGACGGCTCAAGCGACGAGATGTGCACCGGCTTCATGATCACCTCAGCCACCCCATGACCTCGACGCGCGAGCATTCGCCGATGCGGTCACCGCGCTGGGCGCTGCTGCCGCTGCGCGCCTTTCTCGGCGGCACCCTGGTGTACGCCGGTCTTTCCAAACTCCTCGACACGCAGTACCTGGACGACACCGCGCCGCTCGGAGTCCACGCCCAGATGCTGCACGCCGCCGAGACCTCCCCGATCGGCCCACTGGTGTCGCTGGCCGCCGACCACTCGATCGTCACCGGCCTGACGATCGCCTTCGGGGAGATCGCGGTCGGGCTCGGCGCCCTCCTCGGACTGTTCACCCGGCTCGCGGCCCTCGGCGGCGTTCTCCTGTCGGTCAGCTTCTTCCTGACGGTGAGCTGGACGACCCGGCCGTACTACTACGGGGCCGACATCGTCTTCGCCTTCGCATGGACCCCGCTGCTGATGACGGGCGACGCCGGGGCGTTGTCCTTGACCGCCTGGCTGCGTGCGAAGGCGCGTCACAGGCTCGGCCTGCCGACGCACGGCACGCCGGACGAGGACGTGGCCGTACAGAAGGACGTCAGGCGACGCACCATGCTGCGGGGCGGTCTGATCGCGGCGGCGACGACCACCGTCGGGGTGAGCGCCGGGAGCGCGCTGGCACTCGCACGGCGCCCCGCGCTCTCGCCGGGCGAGCCGGCAGGCGCGAAGGTGGGGAGCGGCCAGGTGATCGGTGCCGCCGCCGACATCGCCGTCGGATCGTCGAAGAGCTTCACCGCGCCGAACGGGGCACCCGCCCATCTCCTGCACCCGGCCCCGGACACGTTCCTGGCGTTCAACGCCACCTGCACCCATCAGGGGTGCCCGGTCTCCTATGTCGGACCCGGGTTCCGCTGCCCTTGCCACGGCTCCACCTTCGACGAGAACGGACAGGTGACCGGAGGGCCGGCGCGCGCACCGCTGATCGAGATCCCGGTCGAAGTCATCGACGGCCAGGTCACGATCACCTGATCCAGGCACGCCACCGCCGACCCGACCCGATGAATGACATGACGTGAGGAAGAGAATTGAGAACCGATTCCCGCACCGATGGAGCGCTGGCGAGGTTGGCCCGGTTCTGCTACCGGCGCCGCCGCCTGGTCCTGCTCACCTGGATCATCGCCGTGACGACCGTGGCGTTGGTCGGCTTCGGGTACGGCGCAGCCCCCGACAACGACTTCACCGGCGGAGACTCCGAATCCGCCAAGGCGCAGGCGCTGATCGAGCAGCACTTCCCCGAGCAGCAAGGGGACACGCTGACCCTCGCCATCAAGGCAGAGAAGGGGATCGATGACGCCGCCACCCGGCAGAAGATCGAGAAGGTCATCGCCGAGCTCGCCGGCTCACCTGTCACCGGACCGGTCATGTCGCCGTATCAGGACGACAACCTGGTGACGGACGACCGTCGTATCGCCCGCACGACCATCCCGCTGAGCGACAAGGAGGTGGACAAGACCGAGGTCAAGCCTCTGGTGGACATGGTCAAGAGAACCTCCGACGACAGCGTCACGTTCGGACTGGGCGGCTACATGGCCGAAAAGGCCGAGACGCCCCCGCAGGGTCCCGCCGAGAGCGTCGGCATCCTGGCGGCAGCAGTGATCCTGTTCATCGCCTTCGGGTCACTGGTGGCCATGGGCCTGCCGATCGTGACCGCCCTCCTGGCGATCGTCGGCGGCCTCGCGCTGATGAAGCTGGTCGGGTACCTGGTCCCCGGGCCGGATTTCACCATGGTCTTCGGCGCGATGATCGGGCTCGGCGTCGGCATCGACTACGCCCTGTTCATCGTGACCCGCTACAAGGACAGCCTGCAGGAGGGCGACGACCCCGAGAGCGCCACGGTCAAGGCCATCACCACCGCCGGCCACGCGGTGCTGTTCGCCGGCATCACCGTCGTGATCGCGCTGCTGGGCCTGGTCGTCATGGGACAGCGGCTGATGACCGGGGTGGCCGTCGCCACGTCGGTGATCGTGCTGGTGACCATGATCGCCGCGGTGACCCTCCTGCCCGCGTTCCTGGGCTTCACCGGCCACAAGATCAACGCGCTGCGCCTGCCCCGCCGCACGCCCCGCCGCGACCAGGCGGAGAGCACCCCGTCCCGGCAGCGCCGCACCCTGGCCGAGCGCTGGGCCGGCACGGTGCAACGCAAGCCCGTGATCGCCGCCACCCTCTCCGGCGCGGTCCTGCTGGTGCTGGCCGCCCCCACGCTGTCCATGCGGCTGAGCCAGCCCGACGCCAGTGTCCAGCCCCACGACAGGAGCAGCTACACCTCCTACGAGATCCTCTCCGAAGGCTTCGGCCCCGGCTACGGCGCACCTCTGATCTTCACCACCCGGGTCGACTCCGCCGACGCCGATCTGCGCCCCGTCGTCGCAGCGGTCCGCGGCACCGACGGCATCGCCTCCGCCACACCACCCCGGGTCAGCAAGGACGGGCAGGCCGCCACCTTCGCCGCCTTCCCCACCACCGGGTACCAGGACGAGGCGACCGCGAACCTGGTGCACAGGCTCCGTGACCACGTGCTGCCCCGCGCATCCGGCGGCCAAGCGGTCCTCGTCGGTGGCCCGAACGCCGCCACCATCGACCTGGCCGAGGAGTCCGGCTCACGCCTGCCCCTGATGATCGCGGTCGTCATCGCCATCTCCATGGTGCTGCTGATCGCGCTGGTCCGGTCGGTCACGATCGCCCTGCAGGCCGCCGTGATGAATCTGCTGTCCATCGGCGCCGCCTACGGCGTGATCGTCGCGGTCGTCCAGTGGGGATGGCTGGGCCCCGCCCTCGGCTTCCCCTCCGCCATGCCGGTCACGACCTGGGTCCCGATGATGATGTTCCCGGTCCTGTTCGGCCTGTCGATGGACTACCAGGTCTTCCTGATCTCACGGGTCCGTGAGGAGTACGAGCGGACCGGCGACACCCGCACGGCCGTCGCCCGAGGGCTGGCGCGGACCGCCAAGGTGATCACGGCCGCCGCCGCCATCATGATCGCCGTCTTCACCACCTCCCTGCTCGGCCCCGACATCGCGGTCAAGCAAGGAGGCCTGGGCATGGCGGTCGCCGTGCTCATCGACGCCACCATCGTCCGGATGATTTTCGTCCCCGCGGTGATGGAGCTGTGCGGCAAGGCGAACTGGTGGATGCCCGGACGCCGGGCACCGAAGGCGGCCTCCCTCTCACAGGTCACGGTCGGAGAAGAGACCAGAGTCTGACCGAACTCGATCCGGTGCAGGGCTCAGGGGGCGGGCTCCCGGACCCGTGCGTCGTCGGCCCCCAGCGGTCCCGCCAGCGCCGGGTGCACGCGTCCCGGATCGACCGTGGTGATCGTGTACGCGGCCACCCCGGCCCGCACGAACGGGTCGCCGGCCGCGACGCGCTCCACGTCGGCCCGCTCGCCCCGCGCCAGGATGACCCCGCCGTCGTCCGACGGCACGGTCTGCCCCGACAGCAGGAAGACGCCCTCGCGGTGATGCCGTTCGAGGTAGGCCACGTGCCCGGCGACGTGCGGGCCGGCGTC
The DNA here is from genome assembly GCF_013363995.1 of Nonomuraea rhodomycinica. Taxonomy (GTDB): domain Bacteria; phylum Actinomycetota; class Actinomycetes; order Streptosporangiales; family Streptosporangiaceae; genus Nonomuraea; species Nonomuraea rhodomycinica. The sequence continues at coordinate 149,788 of NZ_JABWGO010000004.1, forward strand.
CTCCTCGGTGCCGAGGTAGCGCAGGACGAGCAGGTGCACCATGGATTCCTCCCTGACTCAGTCGGCTCGTGGGCGGCTCAGCGTGGACATGCCCCACAGCTCGGCGATGCGCCCGTCGCGTACGCGGAAGATCTCCAGCATCGCGGCCGGCGGCCGCCCGTCGCCGTCCGGCAGGCCGCGCAGCGTCGTGCGCACGGCCGCCCGGTCCCCGTCCACGAGCAGGTCCTCGACCTCGACCCTGATGCCGGGGAACATGGCGTGCATCCCCGACCAGGCCCGCTTGACGCTCTCGGGGCCGACCGTGCCCAGGGGGTGGCTGACGAAGTCCGCCGCGAAGATCTCGTCGGCGGCGCGCACGTCACGGGTGTTGAACGCCTCGTACATCCGCCGCGCGACGGCGCGCACGTGATCGGTCACCTCAGCCCCTCCTGTCGTGGTGCGTCCGCACGTTGGCACGCAGGCGGGCCAGCACCCGCAGGACGGTCTCCCGGTCCCGTGGCGGGACGCCGTCGAGGAGCCGCGCCTGGTAGAGCCGGTGCGCGTCGGCGAGCCCGGCGGCCGTGCGCTCGCCCGCCGGGGTGAGACGGGCGAGCGTGTAGCGGTTGTCGCGGGGATCGAGGCGGCGGGCGACCAGCCCGTCGGCCTCGAACCCCTTGACCAGCCGCGTGACGCTCGCCCCGTCGAGCCCCAGGACCTGCCGCAGGTCGCTGTGGCTGGTCTCGCCGTGGCGCCACAGCCGCATCAGGATCTGGAGCCGGGGCCGGCTCATGCCCACGTGGTCGGCGAACGCCTGGCGCACCTCCGCGTAGGCGCCGGTCAGCTCGCGGAAGAACACGTCCTCCGGAGTGTCGTCGGCGCTCTCCGCCATCGGCCCGCCTTCCCTTGATCTAGCCAACCATTGTCATCATCAAGAGTTGTGATGTCAACGGTGGCCGCCGGCCCGTCACTTCTCGGCGAGAGCCACCAGGGCTCGCAGGCCCTCCAGCACCTCAGCCGCCGTGGGAGCGCTGTCCGGGTCGCTGAGGCACTGGATCATCAGGCCGGACATCAGCGCCATCTGCACCATGCCGACAGTGCGGACGGCCCGCTCCGGGACCTCGTCCTCCGGCGTGTTCTCCAGGATCGCGGCCATGCCGCGGCGGCCCTCCCGCGTGCCCTGGGCGAGCTGGTCGCGAAGGTCGGGGCGGCGCTGGGCCTGCAGGAAGAGCTCCACGGAGGCCAGCCAGAGGGCGTGGTTGTCGGCGAACTGCCCGAGCAGGTTCTCCCACATGCCGACGAGGCCGACGTCCGGGTCGATCGCCCGGCCCATCGTGTCGCCCCACTCGTCGAGCAGCGCGAACAGGGCCTGGTTGAGCAGTTTCTCCCGCGACCCGTAGTGGTAGCCGATGGCCGCCATGTTGACTCCGGCGGCTGAGGCGATGTCGCGGACGCTGGAGCGGTCGTAACCCTTCTCCAGCAGACAGCGCTTCGCGGCGGCGAAGAGATCTTCCCGGTTCCCCATGCCCCCGAGCGTAGCAGAGGATTTATTCATGCGAACGCATTATGCGATCGCATAAAAACGAGGTACGGTCAGCGAGACAGCGGGATGAGTCATCGGAACGAGGAGAGATCAGTGCGCAAGCAGACGATGGTGACGTTGGGGCTCGTCGGCGGGCTCGTGACGGCCGCGCCCGCGGTCGCCGCGCCCGTCCAGGAGGCCGCACCGGTGGTCAGGACCGCGGACGGCCTGGTGAGAGGAGTGGCCGGAGCGCAGGTGCGCAGCTTCCAGGGCATCCCGTACGCGGCGCCGCCCGTGGGCGAGCGGCGCTGGACCTCGCCCGCGCCGATCACCCCGTGGAGCGGCGTGCGCGACGCCACGTCTCCCGGCGGGGCGTGCGCGCAGCCGGTGGGTTACCCGATCGGGGTCCCCAGCGACAACGAGGACTGTCTGTACCTCAACGTCACCGCCCCCGCCCGCGCGACGGGCCGGCTGCCGGTGATCGTCTGGATCCACGGCGGCAGCATGATGTACGGCACGGGCGACATGTACGGCCCGCGACGGCTGGCCGCGGGCGGTGCCGTCGTCGTGTCCATGAACTACCGCCTGGGCGTCATGGGGTTCCTCGCGAACGACGCGGTCGGCGGCGGGGCGAGCTTCGGCCTGGAGGACCAGCAGGCGGCCCTGCGCTGGGTCCGCAAGAACATCGCGGCCTTCGGCGGCGACCCCCGGAACGTCACCATCGCCGGCCAGTCCGGCGGCGGGTACGCGGTCTGCGACCACCTGGCGTCCCCGCGCTCGGCCGGGCTCTTCGCCCGGGCGATCGTCCAGAGCGCGCCGTGCGCCACCGACGGCTCCCGCACCATGGCCGAGGCGAAGGCCGACAGCGACCGTGTGGTCAAGGCGGTCGGCTGCGACGGGGAGGGGGACGTGGCGGCGTGCCTGCGCCGTGTCCCGATCGCGTCCCTGCTGAAGGCGTACGGCCCGTTCAACGAGCCGCGGCCCGTCTCGGGGACCCCCGTTCTGCCGCTCAGCCCCGCCGAGGCCCTGCGCACCGGCCGGTTCAACCGCGTGCCCGTCCTGGTCGGCGTCGACCACGACGAGGAGAACGGCAGAGTCCTCGGCCTGGAGCTCGCCCCGGGCGGGGCGCCCATGAAGGACGAGGAGTACGAGCCGGCCGTCAGGAAGCAGTTCGGCGACCGCGCCGACGAGGTGCTCCGGCGCTACCCGTTGAGCAGGTACGACTCCGCCGGTCAGGCGCTGGCCGCGCTCCGCACCGACTCGGCGTGGTCGGTCCCGTCGTTCGACACCGCCGGGATGCTGGCTCGCTGGACGCCCACGCGGATGTACGAGTTCGCCGAGCGGGACACGCCCTGGTTCGCCGGCTACCCCGCTCCGAGCTTCCCCGCCCGTGCCCAGCACATGGCCGAACTGCCCTACATCTTCGACATGAAGCTGTTCGACGCGCTGACCCCCGCGCAGGCCCGGCTCGGTGACCGGCTGATCGGACTGTGGACCGGCTTCGCCGGCGACGGCCGGACGGGCTGGCCCTCGTTCCGGGACGGACGGTACGTGCAGTCGCTGACCTCGGGCGCGTGGCGCCGCACCGCGTTCGCCGCGGACCACGACTACCGCTTCTGGAAGAGCCTGCCCGCCGCGTGAAGCCACGCCGCCCAAGCCCCTGGTGGCCGGGACGGGCGCGGCCTTCGCACCGTGGAGGCCGCGCCCGTCCCGTCACCGATCCGCTCCCTTCTCGGCAGTACGCCCGAACCGAACGCCCGAAGACTCGACCCCGGAGGTCCGCCGTCTCGCCCGAGAGGCCGCCGGACCCCGTCGGCGGGATCGTCTTCGCGTGGAGATACGGCCACGGACGCGCTCCGGCTCAATACGGGGGAGATGTCCCGGGAAATCTCACTGCGGGGGCGGCGGGAGGCGCTCCAGGCGGTTGCGCACGCCCTCGAAGTGGGCCTGGACCGCGGCCGTGGCCGCCGCCCGGTCGCCGGCCGTGACCGCCGTCAGGATGTCGCGGTGTCGCCTGGCCACGTCCTCGGGCGTCTCGTCGGGCGTGCCGAGCTGGTCGCGGAGCTGGTGGTAGACGTCCCAGAACGCGCCGAGGAGCTGGCTGACCAGCGGGTTGCCGAGCGGCCGGTAGAGCAGGTCGTGGAAGAGCCGGTCGGTCTCCGGCGGGACCTCGCCGACCTCGGCCTCGGCCTCCATGCGCGCCATCACCTCGGCCACCGGCCCGAGGTCGGCCGCCGCGCCGAGATCGATGAGGCGCAGCACCAGGCCGCTCTCCAGCACCTCCCGGATGTCGGTCAGGTGGCCGAGGTGGTTGCGCCCGTCCTGGAGCGTGATGCGGCTGTGGAACGCCAGCTCGTCCACCAGTCCGGCCAGCGACATGCGCCCGACGAACATGCCGAAGCCGTGACGGATCTCCACGATGCCCACCGCCTGCAGCGCCTTCAGGGCCTCCCGCACGGAGTTGCGGCTGATGGCCAGCTCCTCCATCAGCTCCGACTCGGTCGGCAGCGGGTCGCCCGCGACCAGCCCGCGCCTGAGAATCAGGTCCTTGACGCCCTCCTGGGCCTCCACGGCCCGGCTGAGCCGGGCGCGCGGGACAGTCGTCATGAAAAATCCCTCTCTGGTAGGCGCTTAGGTAACATTCCGGAAATCTCCTGTTGACCTCAAGCGGCTCCCCCCTCTAGCGTCCACGTTACCCACAACATAGGACATGGGATGTCCCACGTTCTACCCATCGAGCCGCATCCAGCAAAGTGCGCGCACTCACCTGTACTTCAGGAGGCATCCGTGAGCCCTGACCTCAGCCGCCGCGACTTCCTGCGTTACAGCGGAGCAACGGGGGCCGCGGCGTTCATCGCGGCCACCCTCTCCGCCTGTTCCGGGGGCCCGGCCTCCACCGGCTCGGTCGGGGCGGGCTCGAACAAGGATCTCATCACCGCCGTCATCGGGTACGGGAACGACCAAAGCTGGGACCCCACCCAGACCGCCTCGGCCTTCGCCATGGCCGGCATCACCCACGTCTACGAGGGCCTGCTCGACACCGACCCGATCACCCGCGAACCGTACCCGGCGCTGGCGACCGCGCTGCCGTCCGACCTGAACGCGACGAGCTGGAAGTTCACCCTGCGCGAGGGCGCCAAGTGGCACGACGGGCAGCCCGTCACCGCCGACGACGTCGTCTTCACCTACCAGCGCGTCCTCGACCCCGAGGCGAACGTCCTCGTCGGCAACTTCTTCCGCTCCTGGCTCCAGGAGGTCAAGAAGGTCGACGACAGGACCGTCGAGCTGGTCTTCAAGTTCGCCTTCCCGGACGCCGCCCCCCGGCTCACGATCGCCAAGATCATGCCCAAGCACGTCTTCGGGCAGCCGGGCGCCTGGGACGCCGCCAAGGGCGGCAAGGCCGTCGGGTCCGGCCCGTACAAGCTGACCGCGCACAACCCGAAGTCCAACACCACGTTCGAGGCGTTCGACGGCTACAACGGCCCCCGCCCCGCCGCCGCCAAGAAGATGAACTGGCTGAGCATCGTCGACGCCTCCGCCCGCGTCGCCAAGATCTCCGGCGCCTCCGCCGAGGCGCAGATCGCCGACAACATCCCGTACGCCAACGTCGACCAGCTCAAGCAGCAGGGCCTCACGGTCGAGGGCGGCGCCGGCATGAACCACCTGTTCCTCATGTTCAACACCGGCGCCAAGCCGTTCGACGACGTCCGCGTCCGCCAGGCGCTGCACTACGCCATCGACAAGAAGAAGCTCATCGACGTGGCGCTCAAGGGCCACGGCACCGCCTCCAGCTCGTTCCTCAACGAGGGCCACCCCGACCACAAGCGGGCCGCGGTCGTCTACGACTACGACCCCGACAAGGCCAAGGCGCTGCTCAAGGAGGCCGGCGTCGCCAACCTGACGGTCAACCTCATGTCGGTGAACGTGAGCTGGCTCGTGGACTGCCTGCCCACCATCGCCGCCTCCTGGGAGGCCATCGGCGTCAAGACCACGCTGGAGCCGCAGGACACGGCCGCCCTGTTCGCCAAGATGGACCAGTTCCAGGACTACCAGGTGGTCGCCGCCGCCTCGAACCCCAACCAGTTCGGCATGGACGCCGACCTGATCATGCGTTACAACTACGTCTCCGGCGGCCTGTGGATGAAGTACAGCCACTTCGAGGGCAGCAAGGAGGCCAAGGCGCTGTTCGCCCAGATGGACCAGGCCACCAAGGAGCCCGACAAGGCGAAGAAGACCGAGCTGCTGCACAAGTACCTCGACCTGATCGCCGAACAGGCCGTCGTCTACCCGGTCGTCCACACCGAGCTGATGACCGCCTGGGACCCGAAGAAGCTCACCGGCGTGCGCGCCCAGCCGTACCCGGGGATCAACCTGCTCCAGACCAAGCGCGTCTGAGCCGCCATGGTCCTCGTCGCCCGCCTGCTCGCCCGGCGCGTCCTCATCCTGGTGCCCCTGGTCCTGGGGGTCGTCGCGTTCGTCTTCATCGTGATGCGCTTCTCCAACAACAAGCCGGAGTACGCGTACTTCCAGGGCGCGAACCCGACCCCCGAGCAGATCCACCAGTTCCAGCTCGAGAACGGCCTGCTCGACCCGCTGCCGCTGCGCTACCTGCGCTTCGTCGCCGACCTGGCGCGCGGGGACATGGGCACCAGCGTGCTCACCCGCAAGCCGGTCATCGAGTCGGTGACGACGGCGCTGCCGCTGACGCTCCAGCTCACCTTCCTCGGCCTGGCCGTGGCCGTCGTGCTGGCGCTGGTCTTCGGCGTGACCGCCGCGCTGTTCCGCGACCGCTGGCCGGACCAGGTCATCCGCGTCGTGTCGCTGGTGGGCGTCGCGGCGCCGGCGTTCTGGCTGGCGCTGCTGCTGATCCAGTGGCTGGCGGTCGGCGAGGGCCTGTTCCCGACCGGCGGCTACATCAATCCCGCCGACTCCTTCACCGGCTGGCTGCGCTCGATGACGCTGCCCGCCCTGTCGCTGTCGCTGCCGGTCGCCGCGCAGCTCACCCGCGTCATCCGCACCTCCATGGTCGAGGAGCTGGACCGCGACTACGTGCGCACGGCCATCGGCAGCGGCCTGCCGCCCGTCGTCGTGGTCGGCCGCAACGTGCTGCGCAACGCGCTCATCAACCCGCTGACCGTGCTCGGCCTGCGCATCGGCTACCTCATCGGCGGCACCGTCGTCATCGAGCAGATCTACGGCCTGCCCGGCATGGGCCAGCTCATGATCAACGCGGTGCGCGACGGCGACCCGGCCGTGGTGCAGGGCGTCGTGCTGACGATCGCGGTCGGCTTCATGGTCGTCAACCTCGCCGTCGACATCCTCTACCTGCTCGTCAACCCCCGCCTGAGGAGCGCCGCATGAGACGTGCCCTGGGGGAGCGCCTGTCCAGGCCCGGCATCGCCTTCCGGCGGCTGCGCCCGCTGTCGTGGGCCGCCGTCGCCGTCATCGCGCTCGTCGTGCTCGCCGCCGTGCTCGCGCCCTGGATCGCGCCCCACTCCCCGTACGTCCAGGAGGCCGCCGGCGGCGGCCCGTCCGCCGCGCACTGGATGGGCCTCGACAGCGCCAACCGCGACATCCTGTCCCGGCTGCTGTACGGGGCCCGCTGGTCCCTGATCATCGGCCTCGGCGCGACCGGCCTCGCGCTGGTCGCCGGCGCGCTCGTCGGCGCCGTCGCGGCCACCTCCCGCCGGGCCGTGGACGAGACGCTCATGCGGGTGCTCGACGTCATCATGGCCTTCCCGGGCATCGCGCTGGCCGCCGTGCTGGTCGCCGTGTTCGGCGGCAGCATCCCCGTGCTGGTCATGGCCATCGCGTTCCTCTACATGCCGTCCGTGGCCCGCGTCGTGCGGGCCAACGTGCTCGCCCAGTACGGCGAGGACTACGTCGCGGCCGAACGCGTCATCGGCGCCCGCACCCCGCACATCCTGCTGCGGCACGTGGCGGTCAACTGCGCGGCGCCCGTGCTCGTGTTCTGCACCGTCATGGTCGCCGACGCGATCGTGCTGGAGGCGTCGCTGTCGTTCATCGGCGCCGGCGTCCGCCCCCCGAACCCGTCGTGGGGCAGCGTCATCGCCGACGGCAAGAACCTCGTCCTGCTCGGCGGCTGGTGGGCCACCGTCTTCCCCGGCCTGCTCATCCTCGTGACCGTGCTCGCCCTGAACATCCTGTCCGAGGGCGTCTCCGACGCCTGGGCCGCGCCCGCCGCCGGCCGGGCCGCGCCCGTCGCGGACGACCCCGTGGAGCGCGCCGAGCCCGGCTCCGGCGAGCCCGTCGAGCTGCCCGGGCTGGCCGAGGCCGCCCGCCGCCTCGCCGAGCGCGCCCGCCCCCTGCCCTCCGGCCCGCCGATCCTGTCGGTGGAACGGCTGCGCATCGGCTTCACCGAGGGCGTCGACATCGTGGACGGCATCGCGTTCGACGTACGGCCCGGCGAGGTGCTCGGCCTGGTCGGCGAGTCAGGATGCGGCAAGTCGCTGACCGCCCTGACGATCATGGGCCTGCAGCCTCGCGAGGCCCGCGTCAGCGGCCATGTCCGCTTCGACCAGAAGGAACTGCTCTCCCTGCCGCGCAAGGCCCGTCGCCGGCTGCTCGGCCACGACATGGCGATGATCTATCAGGACGCCCTGTCGTCCCTGAACCCCGCCATGACCATCAAGGCCCAGCTCCGGCAGGTCACCCGCCGCGGCGGCCGGCGCACCCCCGCGGAGCTGCTGGAGCTGGTCGGCCTCGACGCCGGCCGTACCCTGTCGGCCTACCCCCACGAGCTGTCCGGCGGGCAGCGGCAGCGGGTGCTCATCGCGATGGCGCTGTCGCGCGAGCCGAAGCTGATCGTCGCCGACGAGCCCACCACCGCGCTCGACGTGACCGTGCAGGCCCAGGTCATCGAGCTGCTGCTGCGCCTGCGCGAGGAGCTGGGGTTCGCGCTGATCCTCGTCTCCCACGACCTCGCGCTCGTCGCCGACGTCACCGACCGGGTCGTCGTCATGTACGGCGGGCAGATCGTCGAGGCCGGCGCCACCCCCGCCCTCGTCGGCGCGCCCGCCCACCACTACGCCCGCGGGCTCCTCGGCTCGGTGCTGTCGCTGGAGTCGGGCGCCGAGCGGCTCACCCAGATCCGCGGCGTCGTCCCGCCGCCCTCGGGCTTCCCCGCCGGATGCCGGTTCGCCGACCGGTGCCCGATGGCGAGCGCCAGGTGCTGGACCGACGCGCCGCCGCTGGAGGGCGACGCGCACCGGCACGCGTTCGCCTGCCACCACCCGGCGACCGGACTGCCGGCCGACCTGGAGACCGCGGGGAGTGACCAGCGTGCTTGAGCTCAACGACGTCCACGTCGTCCACAAGGCGCGCACCGGCGGACTGTTCTCCCGCGACCGCGTCCACGCCCTGACCGGCGCCAGCCTGACCGTCGCCCCCGGCGAGACCGTGGGCGTGGTGGGGGAGTCCGGCTGCGGCAAGTCCACCCTGGCCCGGGTCCTCGTCGGCCTGCAACGGCCCACGTCCGGCACCGTGTCCCTGAACGGCCGCGACCTGTGGGCGATGAGCGACGCCGAGCGCCGCGCCGCCGTCGGGACGGGCGTCGGCATGGTGTTCCAGGACCCGTCCACGGCGCTCAACCGGCGGCTGCCCGTCCGGCAGGTGCTGCGCGACCCGCTCGACGTCCACCGGCGCGGCACCGCCGCCGAGCGCGACGCCCGCGTCCGCGAACTGCTCGGCCTCGTCGGGCTGCCGGCCTCCGTCGCCGAGGCGCTGCCCGGCCGGCTGTCCGGCGGCCAGCGCCAGCGCGTCGCCGTCGCCCGGGCCCTCGCGCTGGAGCCCGCCCTGCTCGTCGCCGACGAGCCGACCAGCGCCCTCGACGTCTCCGTCCGGGCGCAGATCCTCAACCTGCTGCTCGACCTCAAGGACCGGCTCGGCCTGGCCATGGTGTTCGTCTCCCACGACATCCAGACGGTCAGGCGGATGAGCGACCGGGTGGTCAGCATGTACCTGGGGCGGATCGTGGAGCAGGCGCCGGCCCGGGCCGTGCCCCTCGGGGCCCGCCACCCGTACACCCGGGCCCTGTTCTCCGCGACGCCCGGCCTGATCTCGCCCATCACCCCGATCCCGCTGACCGGAGCCGTGCCCTCGGCCACCAGGCCGCCGAGCGGCTGCCCGTTCCGTACCCGCTGCTGGCGCGCGGACGACACGTGCGCGGCGGCCTGGCCCGACGCCACGCCCGACGGCGACGACCACCTCTTCCACTGCCACCACCCGGTGGCGGCGGGAGCGACCGACCTCGACCTGATCCAGGAGCGCTCGTGACGATGCCCGACCCCGCCGGACCCGCCTCGACCCCCGCCGCCGGCGGGCCGAGCGCCCTGACGGGGGTGATCCCTCCGGTGTGCACCCCGATGACCCCCGACCACGAGGTGGACACCCGCTCCCTCACCCGGCTCGTCGACCACCTGCTGGCCGGGGGAGTGGACGCGCTGTTCGTGCTCGGCTCGTCGTCCGAGGTGGCCTATCTGCCCGACGCCCACCGGCGCGCGGTGCTGGACACCGTCGTCGGACACGTGTCCGGGCAGGTGCCGGTGCTCGCCGGCGTCATCGACATGACCACGCCCCGGGTGCTCGACCACGCCCGTACCGCCCTGGAAGCGGGCGTGTCGGGGCTGGTCGCCACGGCACCCTTCTACACGCGTACGCACCCGGAGGAGATCCGCACCCACTTCCGGCTCATCGCCGCGCGGACCGGGCTGCCGCTGTACGCCTACGACCTGCCGGTGTCGGTCCACACCAAGCTCCCGGCCGCGCTGCTGCTGGAGCTGGCCGCCGAGGGGGTGCTGGCCGGGGTCAAGGACTCCAGCGGCGACGACGGCGGCCTGCGCGAGGTCATCCTGGGCCGGGGTCCCGGTTTCAGCGTGCTGACCGGGTCGGAGGTGACCGTCGACTCGGCCCTGTGGATGGGCGCGGACGGGGTCGTACCGGGCCTGGGCAACGTGGACCCCCACGGCTACGTCCGGCTGGCCGCCTGCGCGGGCCGCGGCGAGTGGGAGGCGGCGCGGCAGGAGCAGGAGAGACTGGTCCGGCTCTTCGAGATCGTCCGGGTGGGGGGCACGCGGATGGGCGGCAGCTCGTCGGGGCTGGGAGCCTTCAAGGCGGCGCTGTACCTTCGGGGGATCATCGACTGCCCGGTCACGGCGCCGCCCCAGGTGCCGCTGAACGACGACGAGATCGCCCGCGTCGGCAAGCACCTGGCGGCGGCCGGCCTGCTCTGAACACGTCCACGAAGGTTGGGGGGCTCAAAGCAAGGTCCTCCCCGGGGCGCGCTCCGCGCGACGGGGCTCGGGCTGTGACAGCGGGGGAGCCGAGCTCCCCCACACCCCCTTGCCGGTGGACGAGATCGGTCGTTGGACCATCAGGGGAGCCTGGGAGTTCAAAGCGCGTCGCGCCACTGTTGGGGAAGGCCATGGCGTTGAGGGGGAGCGGATGCCGGGATCGAACGCGGCCGGCGATCTGATCCTCCGCCACGGGATCGAGGACTAGCTTGAACACCTAGACATCGATCCCGCGAGCAGCAAGGATCTCTCGCCACGGCCTGCCCTGAGGTACCGGCTCGCCGGCGAGAGCCTGTCTGGCCCTGGCGTGCATCTGACGACGCCCTTCAGGATCCTTCAGGGTGTCGCACGCGGTGATCCACCAGCGGTGCACGAACGAGTTGAGTGCTCCAAGGTCCAGACTCACCCGTACCTCGTCGAGCACGGCCTTCAGTCCGGCGTCAAAGGCCTCGCGATCTTCCGGGACGACCAGCGCGGCCCGGATGGCCCGCAGGTTCTTCTCGGGCAGAGGTGCACCTAAGGGCCTGTTGTGAAAGTGCTGGCCACGAGCGGGCTGGCGTGCATGGGCGGCGTCGTTGTCAGTGGTGTCGTGCATGATCGGCGCGTCAGTTCTTCTACGAGGATGGGGAAGCGCCATGCCAATCACGAACCAGCAGGTAGCAGGGCACGTGTTCCTGCGGCAGATGTATGCGGACTCATACTTCCCCGATCACGTCGTCGACCGGGGCAGGGCGATCCTGTTGCGGCTGTGCGAGCGGATTGAGGCTGAGCAGCCGTCGGATCTGGAGGCTCTGTATGCGCTCACCCAGGCCGCAACCGAGGAGTTCAACAGTCTGGAAGCGGAGTTCGAAGCAGCCGGGAGTGAGATCGAGACGGTTGCGCGCGAGGTGATCGCTGAGGACTTCTGGTTTGTCGCGTCGGCATACGGGTTCACGGACGTGGATGTAGAGGAGCTGATCGCCACCCGGGACTGGTGAGCGACGACCGGGAGGTCGCCTGCCGGTCAGAGCCACTCGTTGAGGGCTGCGATCAGTACCGTCGCCCCAGGACCGGCTGGAACTGCGGACTGTCGTGCCGCTCGCCAGAAGTGACAAGCAGCGAAAGCGGCTTCTGCCCCTGCTCAACCGCCAGGTGCAGCTTGGTAGTCAGTCCGCCGCGCGAGCGTCCCAGGCCGTGATCGTCGGGTTCGGTGTCGACGCCGCCGGGAGGCTCCTTCTGCAGCGCCCCTTTTCACGCGCCCCGGCGGCGTGCTGATGGGCCCGGGTGATCGTGGAGTCCACGCTGACGTCCCACGTGATCAGGCCCTTCACATCGGCCGCGGCCTGCAGCTGCTCGAAGATCCGCTTCCAGGTGCCGTCGCGCTGCCAGCGCCGGAACAGGTCGTAGGCCCGGTCCCACGGCCCATACCGCTCCGGCACGTCGCGCCACGGGGCACCGGTCCTGGTCCGCCACCGTATGCCGTCTATCAACTGCCGCCGGGTCCACACCGGTGGACGGCCCGGCGTTTTGCCCAGCGGCAGCAAGGGCTCAAGCCGAGCCCACTGGTCGTCCGTCAGATCTCCACGCCTCACGGCAGGTGATCATTCACAACCAAGATCCATTTTCGCAACAGGCCCTAGTGGGGACGAAGTCCTGCGGTTGTGCGGTCATGCTCTGCTCCCTTCTCTCTCCTCGAGAGACTACGGAGGCCCGATAATCAACGCCGGGAACTCGAGGCGTTCGACGACTCGCGGTGAATGCCGGAGCGGCACATAGCTGCCATGGCCTGGCGATCGCCTCAGGGATCGGAACCCGTTCCGCCGCCGGCACGTCCCCGTCGGGATCCCGGCAGGATCTTCCCGGAGAGCCCTTTGACGACGGACAGCGCCTTCACGACTCTCCGGGATCACTGGTGCCGCGTGCTGCCGCGATCACCCGCATCAGCGCCTGGTGCAGGTCCTGCAGCTCGTCCAGGCTCATGCCGAGACGGGCCACGATCGCCGGGGGGATCTTCTCCGCCTCGGCCCGCAACGCCCGGCCGGCCGGGGTGAGGGTCACGCAGAGCGCCCGCTCGTCCTTGCTGTCCCGTTCGCGGTTGATGTAGCCGAGCGCCTGCAGTCGTTTGAGCAGCGGCGACAGCGTGCCCGGGTCGAGCTGGAGCAGCTCGCCCAGTTCCTTGACCGACAGGGGTTCGTACTGCCAGAGGGCGAGCATGGCCAGGTACTGCGGGTGGGTCAGCCCGAAGGGTTGCAGCAGCGGCCGGTAGAGGCCGATCACGCTCCGTGAGGCGATGCTGAGGGCGAAGCACACCTGCCGGTCCAATGCCAGCAGGTCTGTGGTATCTGTCACAGGCTCCATCTGTGGCGCCTCCGGGCACACCTGGTAACTTAGTTGGTGTACAAACTATTATCGCGCAAAGAGAAGACGCGCAAACCGTGTGGAGGGACGCCGTCGTGTTCTATCGCAAGCCGCTGGAGGAGCGCATCGCCGAGCGCCAGGCCAAGATGCGGCCTCTGAAGGAGGGCAAGCACTTCGAGCACGGTCCGGCCAAGTTCATCTTCATCACGCTGATCGTCGTGGTGGTGGTCATGCACACCGTCGGCCTCGCCATCGCCATGCACTTCGCCTGACGGGAAATCCCGAGAGCCAAAAGAAAATGCAAGGAGCGGAAACCATCCGTTCCTTGCATTTTCACTCTATAGCGCATCGGGGGGCTTGCGGCAAGACCCGGGTCGTGCCACAGAATCGCCAGCCGGAGCGAGAGCGAGAGCTCGAGCCGGAGCGAGGGGAACGGGGGATCCGTGATCGACGTGATCATCGCCGGGGGTGGGCCGACCGGTCTGATGCTGGCCAGTGAGTTGCGGCTGCACGGCGTGGGCACGCTCGTCCTGGAGAAGGAGGCGGAGCCGACCAGGTACGTCCGCGCGCTCGGCCTGCACGCGCGCAGCATCGAGGTGATGGACCAGCGGGGCCTGCTGGAGCGCTTCCTCGCGAACGGCACGCGGCATCCGGCCGGCGGATTCTTCGCCGGCATCGCCAAGCCCATACCCGACCGGCTGGACACCGCGCATCCCTACGTCCTCGCGATCCCGCAGCCCGCCACCGATCGCCTGCTGGCGGAGCGCGCCACCGAGCTGGGCGCCGAGATCCGGCGCGGCTGCGAACTGGTCGGACTCAGCCAGGACGATCAGGGGGTGACCGTCGAGCTGGCCGACGGCACGCGCCTGCGCTCGCGCTACCTCGTCGGCTGCGACGGCGGCCGCAGCACGGTGCGCAGGCTGCTCGGCGTCGGCTTCCCCGGTGAGCCGACCAGGGTCGAGACGCTGCTGGGCGAGATGGAGGTGGCCGCCCCGCCGGAGACGGTGGCCGCCGTGGTGGCCGAGGTGCGCGCGACCGAGTGGCGGTTCGGCCTCGCGCCCTTCGGGGAGGACGGCGTCTACCGCGTCATGGTGCCCGCGGCGGGGGTGGCCGAGGACCGCTCGGTCCCGCCGGCTCTGGAGGGGTTCAAGCAGCAGTTGCGGGTGTTCGCCGGCACCGACTTCGGCGTGCACTCACCGCGCCGGCTCTCCCGCTTCGGCGACGCCACCCGGCTGGCCGAACGCTACCGGACCGGCCGGGTGCTGCTGGCCGGCGACGCGGCGCACATCCACCCGCCGGTCGGCGGGCAGGGGCTCAACCTGGGCGTCCAGGACGCGTTCAACCTCGGCTGGAAACTGGCGGCCGAGGTCGCCGGCTGGGCGCCGGAAGGGCTGCTCGACAGCTACCACACCGAACGGCACCCGGTGGCCGCCGACGTGCTGGCCGACACGCGCGCGCAGATGGAGCTGCTGTCGTCCGAGCCGGGTCCCCGCGCGGTGCGCCGGCTGCTGTCGGAGCTGATGCGGTTCGAGGACGTGAGCCGCTACCTCACCGAGAAGATCATCGCGATCGGGATCCGCTACGACTTCGGGACGGGGCACGAACTGCTCGGCCGACGGATGCGCGACATCGGCCTGAAGCGGGGGCGCCTCTACGAGCTGACGCACGCCGGCCGTGGACTGCTGCTCGACCAGACCGGCCGGCTCACGGTCGCGGGCTGGGCGGACCGGGTCGACCACGTCGTGGACGGCGGCGAGGAGCTGGACGTGCCCGCGGTGCTGCTGCGGCCCGACGGCCACGTCGCGTGGGCCGGCGAGGACCAGGAGGACCTGCTCGACCACATGTCGCGGTGGTTCGGCGCCCCCGCCGCCCGTTGAGTCCGCGAGGTCCGTGAACGTCCTGGTCCCCGCCGCGGGACGACACAGCGGTGTCGCCCGGGACGACACAGCGGCGTCGCCCGGGACGACACAGCGGTGTCGCGGCGGGGCGACCGACGGCGGCTCCCGTGCGCCCTCGGTCCCCGACGTGGAAGCAGGCGCGGTCAGGACACCTTGACGCCACCGATGATCTGGTCGAGGTTGCCGACGTGCGGCCGGCCGGCCATCACGGTGACGACGACTCCTTCGCGCTCCACCCAGCCGGCGTAGCGCCCGGCGCCGAGCGCGCCGTCGCCCGGCTTGGTCAGCACCTGGCGACCGCCGATCGTCCTCGTCTTCGTCCCACTCGTGAAGGTGCCCAGGGTGACGGGGAGCTTCTTCAGGTCCGCGAGTTCCCGGGCGCCCGGCCAGCACACCACGCGCACCCACAGGAACCGGCGCTTGAGGTCGATGTCGCTTCGGTCGGCCGTCCACTGGTAGCCGTACTCGGTGACGCCGTCGTGCTTCTGCGCGACGACCTGGCCGTGGGTGAACCCCTTGGGGATGTAGCCGACGTGGACTCCCCTGAGGGCGGTGGCGCCCTTCGCGGGCTTGTCCTCCTTGGCTTCGTACGACCGCTTGATCTCGGCCCTGCTCGGGGCAGGGCATCCGGTCGCGGTCCCGGCGGTTGCCGCGTGGGCCGCCGGGGCCTGGAGCGTCGCCGCCGACAGGAGGGACACGGCGGCCAGCGTCAGAGTCTTGTTGATCGTTCTCATGTAGGGGTTGGATGCGCCAGGAGCGGCTGAAGTTCGCTCGGGGGGAGCGAGCCGCGGATCACCGGGCGAGGTCGCGGCCGAGGAAGGCCAGGAGCCGCCGGTGGGCGGGGGCGTCGTCGGCCGCCGGGACGGCGGGGCCGAACATGCCGGGGCGGCGGAAGGCGTCGAAGTCCATGCCGCGCATGACCGTGAGCAGTTCGGCGCACAGCGCGTCGTCGACGAGGTGTTCCTGGCCGGTGACGAGCGCCAGGTCGGCGCCGTGCACGAGGACCTCGGTGAGGTGGATGAGCGCGGCCATCGGCCCCGGCACCTCGCCGAACCCGAGCCGTACGGGGGTGTCCAGGGCGTCCGGGCGGTGCCAGGCGGCGCGGTCGAGGTCGGCCGCGACGGCGTAGGCGGCCTGCGGGTCGGCGCCGAGCCAGTCGTCCTCGTGCGCGGCGCCGGCGTCGGTTCCGGTGAGCTCGGCGGCGAAGACGCGCATGCCGCCGACCAGGTGGTTGAGCTCGGTGCGCACGTCCCACCCGGGGCACGGGGAGGGGGCGGCGAGCCGGTCGTGGGCGATGCCCTCGACGACGGCGGCGGTCATGGCGAGGGCGCGGTCGATCTGGTCGATCACGGTGGTCATGGCGCAGATCCTCCGATGGGGTGACGGGCCGTGGTCAGGCGGGTGGGCGGGCGCGGCGGCCGGGTAGCGGGTCGGTGAGCCGGGACCCGACGGGTCGGTGAGCCGGGACCCGACGGGTCAGTGAGCCGGGGTCCGGTGGGTCAGGACGTCGTCGAGCCAGTCGTAGACGCGGGCGAAGGCCAGGCGCTGGGCGCCGGACTGGCAGTGGGCGTCCGCGCCCTGGCCGGCGGTGAACTCCAGCAGCGTCTTCGGGCAGGTCAGGTGCTCGTACAGCTGCTCGGGCTGCCCCCGGAAGAAGCCGTCGTCGGCGCCCGCGCACACCAGGGTCGGGCAGGTGATCTTCTCGGCGACGCCGTCGCGCAGGTGGTAGTCGAGGTAGGCGGCGCCGAACGCGCGCGGGGTGCGGACGCCCATGGCGAACATGCCGTGCTCCATGGCCCAGCGCAGCACCGGGCTGCCGGCCATGGCCTCCTCCAGCATCGCGTCCAGCTCGGGATCGTGGGCGGCGCGCAGCCGGCGCTCGGCCTCCGCGCGCGGCAGCGGGATGCCGGAGGTGGTGATGTCGCCCAGGTCGTAGACGCCGTCCAGGCAGATGAGCGCGGCGACGCGGTGGTCGAAGGCGGCGGCGCGCGGCGCGAGCAGCCCGCCCATGCTCACGCCGAGCAGGGCGACGCGGGCCCGGTCCACCTCGGGACGGGTCAGGACGTGGTCGAGGACGGGGCCGACGACGTTCTCCCAGTCGGGACGGAACCCCAGGCCCTGGTGGTGACGGGCGCCCGGCTGACCGGGGCCGTCGAAGGCCAGCACGGTGTAGCCGCGCTCGGCCGCCGCGGCGGCGCCGAAGAAGTGCATCTCCTCCACCGTGCCGTCGAAGCCGTTGTGCATGACCACGGTCGGCCGTGCGGCTCCTGAGTCGTCGGCCCGGTACAGGTAGCCGGGCAGGACGGTGCCCTCGTACGGGATCTCGACGGGCTCGACGGCCGGGGTGAACAGCGCGGCGGCGTGGCGGAAGCAGGCGACCGAGGCGTCGTAGGCGTGCCGGATGCGCGGGTCGGCGGGGTCGCCGTGCAGGAAGAACTCGGCGGCGCGGTAGTAGTTCGAGGCCCGCAGGAAGCCGTCGCGGGCGCTGACGCGGTGCCCGCCCTCCAGGGCCGTCCGGGCCTCGCCGGCCACGCGGTCGGCGGTGGCCAGCCACGCGTCGTGCCAGCCGCCGTAGTCGCCGGGGGTGATCCGCTCGCACGTGGTCACGACCTCGCCGAAGTCGGCGCCGCCGTACGCGATGTGCCCGAGGGTGCGCAGGGTCTCGTACCAGAAGCTCGGGTCGCCGGGGAAGAGAAGAGGTTGCACGTCCACTCCTAAAGCAGTTGGGTGCTGCGTTTAGGACTGTAGGGCGGCGCCATGCGCAAACGCAAGTGGAAGCTGCGTTAAGGTGGGAGGCATGGCGGAACAGCAGCGAGCCCGGCGACCCGGCGGACGCAGCGCCCGGGTCCGCGCCGCGGTGCACCAGGCGGTCACCGACCTGGTCGCCGAACGCGGCTACGGCAGCTTCACCGTCGGCGACGTCGCCGCCCGCGCCGGCGTGGCCGACACCAGCGTCTACCGCCGCTGGGGCACCCTCGAGGCGCTGCTCATGGACGTCGCGATCACGCGGCTCACCACGGCCTCCCCCGTCCCCGACACGGGCAGCCTGGAGCAGGACCTGCGGGTCTACGCCGCCGGTGTGGCCCGCGACGTCAACGGCCCTGACGGGCTGGCCGCGCTGCGGCTGGTCATCTCCCTGTCGACGGCGGGGCCGGACGGCGTCCAGGCGCGGGACGCGTTCCTGGCCGAGCGCGGACGCCAGTTGCAGGCCATGCTCGACCGCGCCCGCGAGCGGGGTGAGCAGCCGCCGGAGGGCCTGGACATCCTCGACCACATCCTGGCCCCGATGTACATCCGCAGCCTGTTCGGCATGGGCCCGCTCACCGCCGCCGACGCCGACACGCTGGTCGATCGCCTGCTGGCCCTTCGGGCGCCGTCCTAGGCGTGCCAGAGGGCGGCGAGCCGGCGGGCGGCCAGCCGGGGCGGCACGGCGCGCAGCAGCATGTCGCGCAGCCACGCGCTGATCCCGGTGCGGGAGGTCATCCGCGACTGCCGGGCCGCCGCCAGCAGGATGCGGTTGGCGCGGGGCCGGCGCTCGGCGTCGTAGCGCAGGAGCCGCTCGGCCGCGTCCACCGGTTCGGCGCCGCTCAGGTGGCGGGTCAGCGCCGCCGCGTCCTCGAAGGCCTGGCTGGAGCCCTGGCCGAGGTCGGGTGACATGGCGTGCGCGGCGTCGCCGAGCAGCGCGATCCGGCCGGCCGCGTACGAGGGCAGCGGCTCGGCGAGGCGGGCGATCGGGTCCACGTAGACGTCCTCGGGCGGCGTGGCCTCGATCAGCGCCGGGACGAGCGGATGCCAGTCGGCCATCAGGGACAGCATCTCCCGGCGCGCCTCCTCCGCGCCGGGCGGCGGGCCGTGCAGGAGGGAGTCGGTGAACCAGTACACCTGGTCCTCGCCGACGGGGAACAGGCCGAACATCGCCCCGTTGCGCCGGTCCACGAGCTGGCTGACGAGCAGGTCCGGCTCCAGGTCGGCCGGGCGGGGCAGCATGCCGCGCAGGTCCATCCGGCCGGTCCGCCGTAAGCCGGGGTGGCCGGGGAAGAGCTGCGCGCGCAGCCGGCTGCCGCTGCCGTCGGCCGCGACCACGGCGTCGGCTCTCGCGACGGGCTCGCCGTCACTGATCACGGTCACGCCGGTGGGGTCGGGGTCCAGCCGCTCGACCGGGGTCGCGGTCCGTACGAGAGCTGAGGGCAGCGGGGCGCGCAGGGCCCTGTGCAGCTCCGCCCGGTCGATCATGGCCGGCGTCCCCATCTCCCGCCGCACCCCGGCCATGTCGGTGATCAGCAGCGGCCGTCCGTGCCGGTCGCGCAGCCCTCCGTGGGTCGCGTGCATGACCCGCCGGCGAACGTCGTCGGCCAGCCCCAGCGTGTCCAGCGCGCGGAGCCCGTTGGGCATGACCACGATCCCCGTGCCCTTCTCCCGGAGCTCGGCGCCCCGTTCGAAGAGCGTCACCTCGTGGCCCTGGCGATGCAGCCCCACCGCCGCCGCCACTCCTCCGAGCCCGGCTCCGACCACCGCGATCCTCATGAGACCTCCCGGCTCATTCACTACGATCGTACTAGTACGGGTATTGGTAGCATGTGGGCATGCCGCCCACGAATCCGGCCCGCCGCCGAGCCCTCGCCGACGCCGCCATCGACCTGCTGGCGTCGTCAGGTGTGCACGGACTGACCCACCGGGCGGTGGAGAAGGCGGCGGACCTGCCGCCGGGCACGGCCTCCAACTACTTCCGCAGCCGGGAAGCGCTCCTGGTGGCCGCCGCCGAGCGCATCCTGGAGCTGCACCACGCCGACACCGACCGGGCCGTCGAGCGGCCCGCGACGCTGGCCGACATGCTGACGGACTCGCTGCTCACCGCGGCGACCACCCTGCGCCGCCGCTATCTGGCGATCTTCGAACTGCACCTGGAGGGCGCCCGCCGGCCGGCGCTGGCCGCCGCGCTGGCGGGCCTGCAGGACACGGCGATACAGGTCACGGCCGGGCACCACGACCAGCTCGGCCTCGCCATCCCGCGCGAGCGGATCCCCGCCATGATCACGCTGTACGGGGGCGCGCTGTTCACCCTGGTCAGCGCGCCGCCGGGGAGCGTCACCAGGGACGTCGTCCGGGACGTGGTTCAGGTCATCGTGCACGGCTGCGCGGGACACACCGAGCAGGGGCCGTGACCCGCCGGCCGCTTCAGGGGCTCCAGGAGCTCCAGGAGCTCCAGGTGTGACCTCTGCATGCCCTCGGGCAGCTCGTCCGGCGAGAACCAGCCCGCCTCCAGCACCTCGAAGGGGTCGATCGTGAGGTCCCCGCCGACGAGGACGGCCTCGTAGGCCACCTCCGCCCGCAGCCGGTAGCCGCTGACCAGCCGCACGAGCCGGCCGACCCGGACGGTCAGGCCGGTCTCCTCGCGGACCTCGCGCACGACGGTGTCCTCGAACGTCTCCGACCTGTTCGCGTAGCCGGTGGGGAACCCCCAGGGGCGCTCTTCCGGCCACAGCCGGTGCCTGAGAAGGAGCAGGCGCCCTTCGCCGTCCCGGACGACGCCCGTCACGCCGACCATGAACGTCGCGTGCTTCAGCCACATCAGACGCCACTGCAGGCGTCCTCCCAGGGACCTCCACAGCCGCGCGATCACCTTCATGGCTCTCTCCTTCTCCGCCCCGTGCTCGTGGGTCTCGAGCCCATGGTGTAACGCGCGGCCGAGGGATGAGCGCGGTCCGGTACGCGCGTCACGGGGCCTGGCGGGAGCCGGGCGACCCGTTATCGGAACACGCCGGTGTGGCCGAGGGAGTAACGTCCGGGCTGGGGGAAGAAGCACAAGCCGTGCGGCCCCCGGCCCACCCTGATCGTGTGTCGCAGCTCGCCCGTCGCGGTGGAGAAGACGTACACGACCCCGTGGTACCTGCCGGACAGCCAGAGCTGCTTGCCGTCCGCCGACACCCCGCCCATGTCGGGCGAGCCGCCGCCCGGGATCCGCCACCGGTCGACCACCTCGCGGCGGGCGAAGGAGACGACGGAGACGGTCCCCTCGTCCCGGTTGGAGACGTAGAGGGAGCGCGAGTCCCTGCTCACGTACAGGCCGTGCGCGCCCTTGCCGGTGCGCAGGAAGCCCACCCGCCGGAAGGTGGCGGCGTCGACGATCCACGTGCCGCCGGCCATCATGTCGGCGACGTAGAAGAGCCGGCCGTCGGGCGAGAGCTTGACGTCCTGCGGCATGTTCCCCGCCCCGACCCCGATCACCTTCCGCACCCGGGCGCGCCTCCAGTCGATCGCCACGAGCTGCCCGGAGAACTCGCAGCTGGCCAGGAAGACGGATCCGTCGGCGGTGAAGTCGCCGTGGTTGACGCCCCGGCACGGCAGGGGGAGGGAGCGGACCAGGCGCATCGTGCGGGGGTCGCGGAGATCGAGGCGGTTGTTGCGCTCGGCCATGACCAGGGCGTACGAGCCGTCGGGGGTGAAGTACAGGTTGTACGGGTCGTCCACGGGCACCGGCCTGCCGGGCCGGCCCGTCACCGGGTCGATGGGGGTGAGCCGGTTGCCCTCGTTCTCGTTGACCCACAGCGTCCTGAGATCCCAGGAGGGCACGACGTGCTGGGGCAGTCTGCCGACCCGGAAGTGGCGCACGACCTGGAAGGTCCGCGGGTCGATCACGTCCACCGTGCCCGACTCGCTGTTGGGGACGTACACGCGAGGGGTCACGTTCCGGACCGCCGGGGCGAGCATCCCCGGCCTGTCGTGGGCGTAGACGTCGGTCGGGGTCGTGCGCGCGGGTGCCTGCGCGTGCTGCCGACGCGGTGGCGACCACAGCGGCGGCGCGGGCTCCCGGGCCGGCGTCATGGGGACGGGCGGCGCACCGCAGGAGGCCACGGCGACGGCGGCCGCACCGAGCATGCTCGTCATCCGCCGCAGTCGCATGCCGGTCAGCCTAGAAAGGCGCGCCGCGACACCGGCCGATCCCGAGGTCAACGACACGATCGGAGCAGGCCAAGGGATGACATGCGCGCCGCCCGCGACCGCGGGAACGGGGCCGCGGTCCCGGTCGGGCATAGTGGTGGCGGGACGGCCTCACGGCGCCGCCCCTTCCCCGGAAAGGCCCGCAGAGAACGGAGACGCCCGGTGCCCCGTGACGTCAAGATCCCCGGTCCCGATCATCCGATCACGGTCGAGGCGGCCTCCACCCGCGTCGTCGTCCGCGTCGGTGAGCGGGTCGTCGCAGACACCACTCGCCCCCTCGTCCTGTCCGAGGCCGCCTACCCTCCGGTTCACTACATCCCGATCGAGGACGTGGACCCGGGCCTGATCCGCCGCAGCGACACCCGTACGTACTGCCCGTACAAGGGGGAGGCGTCCTACTACAGCATCGTCACCCCCGAGGGCGAGGTGGGCGACGCCATCTGGACGTACGAGGAGCCCTACGAGGCGGTCGGCGAGATCAAGGGCCACGTCGCCTTCTACCCGGACCGCGTCCGCCTCACGGTCGAACCGTCCTGAGTCCGGTCTCGTCGAGGAACCGTTCCTTCCTCAATGCCTCCTAGCGTTCCCGTCACAGGGCACGACCGCAGGCACGACGAAGGGAACATCCATGCCGCGAGGATCCGCCACCCCGCCCCCGTCCGGCGCGGACGTCATGACGTTCGAGGACGCCGCACAGTGGGAGGCGTGGCTGGCCGAGCACCACGAGACGCCCGGCGGCGTCTGGCTGAGGATCGCCAAGAAGGGCTCGGGCGAGGTGACGGTGACGCGGGGCGAAGCCCTCGACGTCGCCCTCTGCTACGGCTGGATCGACAGCCACACCCGGTCCTGCGACGAGGCGTCCTTCCTGCAGAGGTTCTCGCCGCGCCGCTCCCGCAGCGTGTGGTCGAAGGTGAACGTGGCCAAGGTCGAGGAGCTCGTCGCCGCGGGGCGCATGCGCCCGCCGGGCCTGGCCGCGGTGCTGGCGGCCCAGGCCGACGGGCGCTGGGACGCCGCGTACGAGTCGCCGCGGAACACCACCGTCCCGGAGGACCTGGCCGAGGCGCTGGAGCGGGACGAGCGGGCGAAGGCGTTCTTCCACACCCTCGGCAGAAGCGACCGGTACCTGGTCATCCTGCCGCTCATGACGGCGCGCACGCCGCGGACGCGGGCGGCCCGCCTGGACAGGATGGTCGCCAGGCTGGCGGCGGGGGAGAAGATGCGCTGAACCGGAGAGAATTCGTCGAGGGGTCGTGTCCATCCGGCCGGGCGCCGTTCGTGGTGATGGTGTGCGGCGGCCCCGCCGCACGACGACTCCACCCGAGAGGGGATCACCGTGAAGTACATGCTGCTGATCAACGCCGGCACCTCCGCCCAGGACGACGACGCCTGCACCGTCGAGGACTGGATGGCCTACGACCAGGCCGTGCGGGAGGCGGGCGTCTGGGTGTCCGGCGAGTCGCTGGCCGACCTGGTGACCGCCACGACCGTGCGCGTGAGCAGGGACGGCGAGCGCAGCGTGACCGACGGGCCGTACGCCGAGACGCGAGAGGTCCTGGGCGGCTTCTACGTGATCGACGTGCCGGACCTCGACGTCGCGCTCGACTGGGCCGCCCGCTGCCCCGGAGCGCGCGGCGGCGGCTCGATCGTGGTCCGCCCGGTCGCCGACTTCGGCATGTGAGATCGCCGATGCGTGAGGTGGAGGCGGTGGAGGCGGTCTTCCGGGAGGAGCGCGGCCGGCTGCTGGCCGCGCTCGTGCGCCGCTTCGGCGATCTCGACCTCGCCGAGGAGGTCACCTCGGACGCCGTCGAGGCGGCGCTGAAGCACTGGCCGGTCGAGGGCGTGCCGCCCAAGCCGGGCGCGTGGCTGATGACGACGGCGCGGCGCAAGGCGGTCGACCGGCTCAGGCGCGACCGGGCCCTGGCCGCCCGGCTGGCCGTCCTGCAGGTGGAGGCGGAGCGCACCGCGTACGCGCCGCCCGCCGACGCGCACGACGACCTGCGCGACCTGCCGGACGAGCGGCTGCGGCTGTTCTTCACCTGCGCCCACCCCGCGCTGCCCGCCGAGGACCGCGGGGCGCTGATGTTGCGCTGCCTCGCGGGCCTCAGCACGCCGGAGGCGGCGCGGGCCTACCTGGTGCCGGTCCAGACGATGGCCAAGCGGATCGTCCGGGCGAAGAAGAAGATCCGCGAGGCTCGCATCCCGTTCCGCGTGCCCGGCGCCGACGAGTTGCCGGAGCGGCTGCCCGGCGTCCTCCAGGCGATCTACTCGATCTTCACCGAGGGGTACGCGGCCAGTTCCGGTCCCGACCTGCAACGGCCGGACCTGGCCGAGGAGGCGATCCGGCTGGCGCGGATCCTGCGCCGGCTGCTGCCCGCCGAGCGGGAGGTCGCCGGGCTGCTCGCGCTGTCGCTGCTGGTCCACGCGCGCCGCGACGCCCGTACCGGTCCCGGCGGCGAGCCGGTGCTGCTGGACGAGCAGGACCGGAGCCGCTGGGACCGGACCATGATCGAGGAAGGGGCGGCGCTGGTGGTCACCGCGCTGAGCGGCGGCCCGCCCGGCGTGTACGGCGTGCAGGCCGCGATCGCGGCGCTCCACGACGAGGCGGCGGACCTGGCCACGACCGACTGGCCGCAGGTCGTGGCCCTGTACGACGTGCTGCTGGCGCTGGACCCGTCCCCGGTGGTCGCGCTGAACCGCGCGGCGGCCGTGGCCATGCGCGACGGCCCGGAGGCGGGCCTGGCGTTGCTGGAGGAGCTGGCCGGCGAGGCGCGGATGCGCGGGTACCACCCGTACCTGGCGGCGCGCGGCGACCTGCTGCACCGGCTCGGCCGCCGCCCCGAGGCCGCCGCCGCCTACCGCGCCGCTCTGGAGGCGGCGGGGAGCGAGCCCGAACGCGCCCACCTGCGGCGCCGCCTGGCCGCCGCCGAGGAAGGCCGATGAACGGGTGACTTCGTCGCGGCGGGCGGGAAGGGAGCGGCCGGTCCGGCGGTTGGTTCAGGCGACACGTTTGGCCATGCTTTTGACAGGAGCCCCTCATGACCGCCCCCGAAGGCACCCCGCCGCCCGTCCGCCAGCTCCGTCTCGTCGTCGAGGCCGAGGACTACGAGGCCGCGCTCGCGTTCTACCGCGACGTTCTGGGGCTCCCCGAGCAGGCCGCGTTCTCCAGCGACGGGGGCGCCCGGGTCGCGATCCTCGACGCCGGCCGGGCCACCCTGGAGATCGCGAACCCGGCCCAGAAGCGGTACATCGACGAGGTCGAGGTGGGACGGCAGGTGGCGCCCACGATCCGGGTCGCGTTCGAGGTGGACGACGCCCAGGCCACCACGGACCGGCTGGTGGCGGCCGGGGCCGAGCAGGTCGCGCCGCCCACGCTCACCCCGTGGCAGTCCCTGAACGCGCGGCTCGACGCGCCGGCTGACCTGCACATCACGGTCTTCCAGGAGACGCTCAGCCTGGAGGAGCGCGAGGCGCTCGACGGCTTCGGCACCGAGGGCGGCGAGTAGCCCTGCCCCCTGGCGGTTTTGGGTGTCCGGGCCGCTGACCGGCCTGGCGGCCCTGCCGCTGTCCACGGCCCGCCGCAAGCTCGGCGACCTCGTACGGCAGGCCACCCTCCCGTACGAGGACGGCCCGCTGCTGCTCACCCGCCACCGCACCCCGGTGGCGGCCCTGGTCGCCGCCCGCACACTGGCCGGCCAGGAAGCCCGTGAGCATCGGCTCGTTCCGGAGGATCTGCTGCGCGACGGCCACACCGTCGTGCTGAGCCGCCTCCAGGGGGTCTTCTCGGCTGTCGTCCGGGCCCCCGACGGCGCCGCCGTGGCCGAAGGGAGCGGCGAGTCCATCGACGCGGCGCTGCGACGCCTGCGCCGCGCGGGGAATGACGCCGCAGGGGACAACGCAGCCCGGAGGAACCACGTGGGGAGGCGCGGACCGCGGTGCCGGCCTACGAGGCGTTCTCGTCACCGCACAGTGCCTGCTGGTGGAAGGCCGCCATCGCGCCGTCGATGGCGTGCGGCTGCGGCTTACCGGAAGAATCCGGCTTGTTCCACCGCGCGAGGTTCACCGCGACGGACATCTGCCGCTTGCCGTCCGCGCTGCTCCACGACGCCGTTCCGGCGCCCCAGGCGGAGCCGTCGTGGCCCCAGAAGGTGCCGCAATCCGTGGACATGACCTGCAGGCCCAGACCGTAGTCGATCTTCTCGCCGGTCTGGGAGTAGACCTTGACCGTGCGCTGCATCTGCGCCAGCGATGACGGCTTGACGATCTCGCCGGCGAGCAGCCCGCCGTAGAAGCGGTTGAGATCCTCCATGGTCGAGACCAGGGCGGCACCGGTGCCCACCCAGGACATGTCGTACACGCTGTAGTCGCGCGGCGGGTCGAGCAGGCCGAGCATCGACTCGTACATCCGGGGGTGCGGCCCCTTGATGCGCGGCCCGGTCGGGAACGAGGTGTGCCGGAGCCCGGCGCGCTCGATGACGTTCTCGGTGATGTACCTCTCGGCCGTGGTGCCGGTCACCCGCTCCAGGAGCAGGCCGAGGATGAGGTAGTTGGCGTTGGTGTACGTCCCCGGGGTTTCTCCGGGAGCTCCGGCGGCGGGGGCCTTGAGCGCCATGTCGATCAGCTCCGCCGGGCTGAACCGCCTGAACCGGTTGTCGTCCAGACTCTTGGGCGACATGTCCGGCACGGAGGGGAACTTCGCAAGGGACGGGAACGCGTAGGGCAGGTACTCCGGAAGGCCGCTGGTGTGGTTGAGCAGCATCTTCACCGTGATCTTCTTGCCGCGTTCGCCCGGCACCAGCTTCGGCAGGTAGCGGCTGATCGGGTCGTCCAGCCGGATCCGGCCCTTCTCCACCTGCTGCATGACCGCGGCGGCGGTGAAGGTCTTGGTGACGCTGCCGACCCGCTGCAGCATGCCGGGCCTGACAGGACGGCCGGTCTCGAGGTCGGCGACCCCGGAGGCGCCGCGCCACACCCGGCCGGAATCGCGCACCTCGGCGTACACGCCCGGCACTCCCGCGCGGTGGATGTCGTCCAGCGCGGACTTCAGCGGCGCGGGATCGGGAGTGCTCGGCGGGCTCGTGTCGGCGGCCGGCACGACCCCCGTCCCCCCGGCCGCGGGACCCGCTGTCACCATTCCCGCTACGACACTCAGCCCGGCCACGCTCACACATGTCACCAGCCGAATCCTCACGGCATCCGTCCTTCATGATCGATGACTGCGACGGGACTCCGCCCGCGCGACTCCGACGTCGCGTGCCCCCTGATGCACCGACCGGGGACCCTCACGATCGGCAATCATCGCCGGGCCGCCGCCCGGGGGCGTCCGTCGGGCGAAGTCATCCGCCGCTACCGCCGCGAGCGCACCGGCCCGCCGGACTACGACGTGAGGAGTAGTCCGCGGGAAGGAACGGATGCCGCGGGGCTTCCCTCGGACGGAGGCGGATTCCTCGGACGAGGCGAAGGAGGACGGCTAGCCCGGGGTGCCGGCGGCGTACAGCACGTCGCGCAGCCCCGGGAGCGTCGCCTCGCGGTCGGCGTGCCAGACCAGGCGGAGGCTGAGGCCGGGCGCCGGGAACGCGAGCCGCCCGAGCGTGCCCGCCCCGAGCGCGGCGGACACCGCGAACCCCGGCAGCAGCGCTATCCCGAGCCCCTGCTCCGCCCAGGCGCGCATCACCTGCACCCCGCCCACCTGCACCCGTTCCGGGCCGGGGCCGATGAGCCGGTCGGCGGCCATGAGGAACGAGCAGTTCGGCGCGTTCACCAGCAGCCGCTCGCCCGACAGGTCGTCCGGGGACACCCGGGGCCGGCCGAGCAGCGGATGGCCGGGCGCGGCCACCAGCACGAGAGGCACGGAGCCGACGTCGAGGAACGTCAGCGGCGCGGGCGGCGGCGCGAAGCCGAGGTCGCCGAGGGCCTCGCCCGTGTCGAGGAGCAGCGCCGCCTCCAGCCGTCCGGCGATCACGTCGGCGAGCAGGTCGTCGCGGCTCACGCTGGGCAGCACCTCCACGCGCAGGCCGGGACGCCGCTCGGCCAGCCTGGCCAGCACACGCGGCACGCACGCGGCCACGATCGTCTCCAGCGCCCCCAGCCGGACGTCCTCCGGCCGCCCGGCCACCTCGCGGCGCGCCTGCTCCGCCTGGTCGAGCAGCCGCCGCGCCCAGCCCTGCAACCGCCGCCCGGCCCCGGTCAGCACCATCCCCCTCGGCGTCCGGTCGAACAGCGTCACGCCGAGGGACTTCTCGAGGACGCGGATCTGCTCGGAGACGCTGGACGGGGCGAGGTCCAGGGCGTTGGCGGCGTCCGTCACCGTCCGGTGCCGCACGACCGCCTCGAAGGTCCGCAACTGACGCAACTCCACGCACATCCCAACCAGCACCGCCGCGGACGGCATTCCGCCGTCGGACGGACGCTCGAAACGCGCGCCGAGCGCGCCCCTGCGCGGAGGACGCCGGTGAGCCTGGTCGCCGACGCCTCCGCTCACGAACTCCGAATGATCACGCGGTGGCCGTCTCCCTGCGACTCCAACGCCTCACGGCACGGGGTGGCGGACGGAGCGCGTCACGGGCACTTCGCGCGCATCTTGGGGCTCCAGCCGTTGTGGACGACGTACTTGCTTCCTGCGTAGTAGCTGACCTGGCCCTGCAGGCGGTAGGTGAAGACGGTCCCCCGCTTGCAGCCCTTGTACAACGTCTTCTTGCCGGCTCCGTACCAGGAGGCGCTGGAGATGTTCTGCCAGCCCCACCAGCGCTTGCGCTGCAGCATGATCTTGGTGCGCTGGTTGCGGGAGCAGCCTATCGCCCAGCCGGTCGCGGCCACGTGTCCCTTGCGCATCTCCGGACGGTACACACGCACCTCACGGCAGGACATCGCCGTCGAGCCGGCCGCCGCGGCGGCCGTGGTGACGGTGGTGGGGGAGGTCTGGGCGCTGGTCTGGACGGAGGCCTGCGCGGGGGAGCCCGCGGTCAGAGCCGCAGCGGCGACCGCCGCACCGAGGACCATCGTGTTGAGCGTTCGCATCGGGTTCTCCTTGGTGCTCGTCGTACTGGACACCGCGAAGGTAGCCAGGCCGATGTTGAGAACCTGTTGAGCGTCTGTTGAGCGAACGATCGGCCGGCACTCCAGTGACACATCGCGATCATGGTGGGGATCGGCGCTGGTGGTGGCAGTGTCGGGCGGCCGCCTGATGACGACGCCGCCAACCGCCGGATCCCGCGGGAGGTCAGCGGTGCGCAGCAGCCGCTGCGGCTTCTGGCCGCGCGCTCCGCGCGGATCGACGTCGGGATCGCGTCGGTGGTGCACGGACATGTGATCACCGGCGAGCCCGAGGCGCGCGTCTTCGCCGAGCGGGGCCGCCGCATGCCGGACCGGTTCGCGGAGCTCGACATCGTGCGGCATCAGCCCCGGCTTTCGGAATATCCGAACGAGCGCTGCGGCCAGGCCGGTGGAGCCGGGGCGGGCGGGAGCCGACAGTGGGCGCCATGACTTCTTCCACCATCGGCGCGCCCCCGCGCGCCCGCGGGCGGGCCGCGGCGCTGCTCGGCGTGTCGCTCGGGTACTTCATGGTGCTCCTCGACATGACCGTGCTCTCCGTGGCCGAGCCCGATCTGGCCGCGTCGCTGCGCACCTCGATCGCCGGCCTCCAGTGGGCCACCACCGGCTACACCGTCGTCTTCGGCGCGCTGCTGCTGTCCGGCGGCGCGGTCGCCGACCGTTACGGGGCCGACCGGGTCTTCCGCGCCGGGGTGGCGGTGTTCGCGCTCGGCTCGCTGCTGTCGGCCCTCGCTCCCGGGCTGGGCGTGCTGGTCGGGTTGCGGGCGGTCCTGGGCGCCGCCGGGGCGGCCTGCGTGCCCGCCTCGATGGCCGTCATCGCGCGGCTCTACCCCGACCCCGGCGAGCGGACGCGGGCGGTGGCGGCCTGGGCGGCCATCAGCGGCGCGGCCGTCGCCGCGGGCCCGGTCGCGGGCGGCGCGCTCGTCGACCTGGCCGGATGGCGGGCGATCTTCCTGGTGAACGTGCCGATCGGCGTGCTGGTGCTCGCGCTGACCGCCCTCAGCACGGCCCCCGGCAAAGCCCCCGGCGTGGCTCCTGGCGAGGCCCCCAGCGTGGCCCCCAGCGTGGCCCCCGGCGCGGCTGCCGGGTCGCCGCGCGGGGAGCGGCGGATCGACTGGGCGGCCCAGCTCGCCGCCTGCGCGGTGCTCGCGCTGCTGACCGACGCGCTCATCGCGGCCGGCTCGCGCTCCTGGGCGCACGCCGCCGGATCGGCGGCGGCGACGGCGCTGGCGGCCCGCGGGTTCGCCGCGCTCGAACGGCGCAGCCACGCCCCCGTGCTGAACCGGGCGCTCCTCGGCAGCGGCGGCGTGCGGGCCGGCCTGGCCGCCGGGGCGGCGGTGAGCTTCACCCTGAACGGCGCCCTGTTCGTGCTGCCGCTGCTGCTCCAGCAGGGCCGGCACCTGAGCGCGGTGGCCAGCGGCCTGGCGTTCCTGCCGCTCACCCTGCCGTTCGCGGTCAACCCGCCGCTGACCGGCCGGATCGTCGCCCGTGTCGGCCCGCGCCCGCCGATCCTGGCCGGGCTGGCGCTGCTCGCCGCGGGCGGCGGCGGGCTGGCGTGGGCCGTCGGCGCCGGCGCCGGGTACGGGTGGCTGGCCGTGGGACTGCTGCTCACCGGCACCGGGGTCTCGCTCGTGCTGCCCGCCCTGGCCGCCGCCGTCATCGCCGCCGCGCCCGCCGGCACGGCCGGTGCCGCCGGAGGGCTGCTCAACGCCGTCCGTCAGACCGGGGCCACGGTCGGGGTCGCCGTCATGGGGGCCTGCGCAGGCCTCGGGACGGTCACCGGCACCGCGCTCTCCCTGGTCGTGGCGGCCGCGCTGTGCGGGCTCGCCGCGGCGTGGTTCGCCCGGCGGAGCTCGCCCGGCAGGTCCCGCGCCGGGGCGTCGCGCTGAGACGGCGGCGGCTACGGGGCGGCGACCAGGCTCATCAGCCGCTCCCAGGCCGGCGACGACGCGGTGAGGTGGGCGTCGAGCAGGGCGCGCGTGTCCGGCCCGACGTCCTCGTGCTCCTGCTGCCGGGCCGCCCACGCCTTCATGTCGGCGGCCAGCCGGACCAGCCGCGGATCGCCGGGGTCCCAGTCGAACGCCTCGTCGCAGGCCAGGTAGAGGCGCATCAGCTCGGCGTCGTCGAAGGAGGCGTTCTTCACGGCGACCAGCTCGGGAAGCAGCTCCGGCGACTGCGCCGCCATCATGATCCACATGTCGCGCTCGACGCGGACGGTCCGCTCGCTGACGCCGAGCGCGCGCAGCCGTTCGAGGACGGCGACGACGTCGGCGGGCAGGAACAGCCGTTCGCCCCCGGCCAGCTCGGCGATGCGCCGCCGCTGCCGGGTCAGGTCGCGGATCCGCGCGCGCAGGTCGGCGTCGATGGCGGCGACGGCGTCGGCGAACTCCTCCTGCCCGGCGTGCAGGAGCTCGTCGACGCGGGCCAGCGGCACGCCGGCGTCCGCCATGGTCTTGATCCGGATCAGGTCGACCACCGCGGCGGCGTCGTAACGGCGGTATCCGGAGGAGTCGCGCTCGGGCTCGGCGAGCAGGCCGCGCTGGTGGTAGTGGCGGACGGCGCGGACCGTCACCCCTGCATGGGCGGCGAGCCGGCCAATGGTGAGCAAGGAGAGCCCTTTCAGCGCACGCGTTGCCAGAGATCGCGGACACCCCGCAGGACGGCGTCCGGTTCGTCCGTGCAGATCGTACTGTGGCGGGCTTTCTCCAGCACGCGGTGCTCGCCCTCGGGCACCGACGCGGCCAGGGCCTCGCCGAGGCGGAGCTTGCCGTCGCCCATCGCGGCCAGGGTCTTCCTCGGCATCATGAGCCTCATCGCGGGATCGACGCCCAGCGCGGTGAACGCGAGCAGCGGCCTGCCGGGCACGGGACCTGCGGCCTTGATCTCGGTGGCCAGCTCGGGCAGGTCGCCGCGCTCCTGCGCGCCGGCCCGCTGCGAGCCGACGGTGAGGTGGCGGGCCAGCAGCGCGTCGCGCACCTCGCGCGGCCAGCCGGCCAGCATCTTCCTGTACTGTCCGCCCGCGAGGAGGGTGACGAGGCGCAGCGTCAGGCCGCCCGGCACCGGCTGCGGCTTCAGGCGCAGGCGCTCGTCGGCCATGTGGACGTCCCAGTCCTCGTTGAACGCGTCGAGGTAGACGACCCCGGCCACCTCGCCGGGGAAGAGCTGGAGGAAGCGCCGGGCGTAGGCGCCGCCGAGGGAGTGCGCCACCAGCACGTACGGGCCCGGCACGTCCGCGGCCCGCAGCAGGTCCCGCAGCTCGGTCGCGACCTCGGCCGCGGTGCGCGGCAGCTCGGCCGGGTCGCTCCAGCCCGTGCCGGCGCGGTCGTAGAGGACGGAGGTGGTGAACGCGGAGACGCGCTCGTGGATGTTGAGGTAGTCCAGCCCGAAGGCGCTGGCGCCGGGCAGGAACACCACGGCCGGCCCGCCCGCGCCCGAGCGGTGCAGGAGCAGCCGGCGGCCGTCGACCTGGTGGAAACGCCCCAGCGGGGGCTGCTGTGAAGTGCTCACCAGGCGATGGTGCAACCCTGACGCGGGGTCAAGGTCAAGCCGGGGATCGGGCGAGGTCGCGGGCTCACTAGGATCGCCCGCATGGAAGATCGGCTCATGGCCGGGCGGGGGCCGCTGCGCCTGCTCGCGGGGGCTCCGGGCGCGGGCAAGACGTACCTGCTGCCGTACCTGCTGGAGGCGGCCGGCGGGCTGGTCGTCATGGACATGGACGAGATCCTGGAGGAGGGCGCCCTGCTCGGCGTGCCCGTCGCCGAGCCCGCGGCCGCCCCGGTGTGGCCCGCCTACGACCGCCTGTGGGGGCGGATCGTCGCCATGGTGCGCCGGGTGGGGCATCCCGTGCTGCTGCTCTGCCCCGTCCCCGACGCGGAGGAGCTGGCGCCGGGCCGGAGGTGGGACGGGCCGCTCCGGTGGGCGCTGCTGGACTGCCCCGACGACGTCCGGCGGCGGCGGCTGGAGGCGCGCGGCTACGCGGAGGCGGAGATCGAGGACGCGATGGCCGACGCCCGGCAGGGGCGCGCGCTCATCCCGACGGCGTTCGCGTCCGTTGGGGCATCCGACGGGGGAGCGGTCGGGGGTTCGCCCGACGGGGGAGCGGCCGTGGATCCCGCCGCGCTGGCGGACCGCGTGCTGGCCTGGGCACGAGGTGACGGCGCATGAGGGGCGTCATGTCCGTTTGCTGGGGTTCCGTGGGGTATCGGGGGCGTTGGGCGGGCTCTGAGGGGGCATAAGTGAGGTTGATGAGGAAGCTGGGGATTGTCGGGATCGTGGGCTTGGGTCTGCTGGTGGCAGGCACCGCCTTCGCCCAGACGCGGCCTGTCTCCCCGGCCGCGCCCCGCGTCGCGGCGCAGGCGGGTCCGGCCGCTTCGGACCCGTGCTCCTCCGATCAGCTGGAGATCCGGTTCGGCCGGATCGACCCCGGCGCGGGCAACCGGTACGTGCCCCTGACCTTCACCAACGTGTCCGGCGCCTCCTGCGTCCTGTCCGGCCATCCCGGCGTCGCCCTGCTCGACGCGGCCGGCGCGGCGCTCGCGGTGACCGTGCGGCACGTGGACGGGCCCGGCGCGGTGGCGACGCTGAAGCCGGGCGGGAGCGTGCGCTCCGTCCTGCACTGGACGGTCGTGGAGCCCGGCTGCGTCAGCCCCGCCGGACTGCGCGCCGAGCCTCCGGCGGGGGGGACGGGCGTGACGCTCCCGCTCCCCGAGGGCAGGGTGTGCGGCGGCGTGGACGTCACCCCGGTCGGCTGACGTCATCGGCGGTCCGCCGAGGTGCGGCGGGCCGGTCCCTCCCATGGAGGTCCTCCGGGACCTAGGCTCGACATGGAAGGGATGCCGTCATGGACATCAACATCATTCTCACCGTTATCGCCTTCTTCGTCATCCTGGTGGTCCTCAGCAGCCTGCGGGTGGTCAATCAGGTCGAACGGGGCATCATCTTCCGCTTGGGCCGGGCCCAGAAGGAGATCCGGCAACCCGGGCTGACGGTGCTCATCCCGTTCGCCGACCGGATGAAGAAGGTCAACATCCAGATCGTCACGATGCCCGTGCCCACGCAGGAGGGCATCACCCGTGACAACGTCTCCGTCCGGGTGGACGCGGTCGCCTACTTCCGGGTCAAGGACCCGATGCGGGCGGCCATCGAGGTGCAGGACTACGTGCACGCGGTGGAGCAGGTGGCGCAGACCTCGCTGCGGTCGATCATCGGCAAGAGCGAGCTGGACGATCTGCTCACCAACCGCGAGGAGCTGAACCGCGGCCTCGCCCTGATGATCGACAGCCCCGCCCTCGGCTGGGGCATCCACATCGACCGGGTCGAGATCAAGGACGTCCAGCTCCCCGAGACGATGAAGCGCTCCATGTCGCGCCAGGCCGAGGCCGAGCGCGAGCGGCGGGCGCGGGTGATCGTCGCGGACGGCGAGCTGCGGGCCGCCCAGAAGCTCGCCGACGCCTCGGGCATCATGTCGCAGACGCCGGGCGCGTTGCAGCTGCGCCTGCTGCAGACCGTGGTGGAGGTCGCCGCCGAGAAGAACTCCACCCTGATCATGCCGCTGCCGGTCGAGCTGCTGCGCTTCTTCGACCGGGCCGCGCAGACCGCTCCCCAGAGCGCCGGACGGACGGCTGGGCAGGCCGGGGAGGCGCAGGCGGCGGAAGCACCGCCCGGACCCGGCGAGATCGAAGGGGGCGATCAGCCGAGCCTGGAGCAGGCGCCCGCCGGGGAGACACCCGCGCTGACGGAGGCCGCCACCCGAGAGGCCGCCACCCGAGAGACCGCCACGCCGGAGGCCGCCACACGGGAGGCCGCGCCGGAGCCCGCGGTGCGGGAGGCCGTCGTGCCGGAGCCCGCGACCCCGGAGTCGCGCAACGCGCACCCGAGCGGCCGCTCGTTCACGTGACGCCCTCCTGCGGGGCGAACGCCGCCGGGTTGTTGCGGGCCGCCGCGGCGCGGCTGCGGCGCCCGTAGGCGATGGTCCAGGTGACGAGCGCGGCGGTGACGGCGATCGGCAGCACCGCGGAGACCGTGACCATGGCCGAGGTGGACAGCGCGTACGACAGGGCGAAGCGGGCGACCGCCTCGGCCAGGTAGACGACGCCCCAGACGAGGGTGAGAACCCGCTGCACCCGGCGGAACCCCGCGTACTGCCACAGGGCGTTCCACCGGGCCAGCCCCTCGTCGGTGCCGTCGGTCCCGAACTTGCGCCCGAAGTAGAACATCAGCGGCCGGGGCGTCAGCAGGGAGCCGAGCAGCACCAGCCCGAACAGCCCGGTCACCGCGGACTCCTTGACCAGCGCCAGCCGCGCGTCCTGGAACACCAGCGAGCCGACCACGCCGAGCCCGACCACGATCAGCGCGAGCACGCCGAAGTCGTCGAGGCGGCGCCGGATCAGCAGGACGCCGAGCACCTCGACGGCCGGCCAGACCGCCGAGACCGCGAGGGCCGCGACGTCGGACATGCCGCGGTCGGTCAGCAGCGTGTACGTCAGCCAGGGCAGGACGACGTTGAACGCGATCGTCGGGCCCCAGTTCAGGGCGACAGCCCGTAATTTCGCCATCGAACCCTCCTCATTCCGTCGAGACAAGATCGCATCGTGATGTGTCGCATAAACTCACGACCGTGAATGAAAACGTATCACCGCCTCGGTTGACCGCAAGACCCTCCCGAGGCCGGTCGGTCGCGCTCGTGCCGTTCCTGTTCGGGGCCGCGGGCCGGGAGGAGCTGTCCGGCACGGCGCTGACCAGGCTGCTGGGCGACCTCGGCCTGACCGAGGCCGCGGCCCGGGCGCTGATCGCCCGCATGCGCAAGGAGGGTCACCTGACCGGCGAGCGGCGCGGCGGCGGCACGCGCTACCGGATGGCCGGCGACCTGGCCGCCGGTTTCTTCCGGATCCGGCAGGGTTCCACGGCCGCCGTCCCGGAGTGGGACGGGCGCTTCCACGCGCTGCTCTACCAGGTGCCGGAGGGACAGCGCGCCTACCGCGACGCGCTGCGCCGGGCCGCGTTGCTCACCGGGTACGGGCTGCTCCAGCAGGGGGTGCTGATCGCGGTCACCGACCGCTCCGCCGGGCTCGGGGCGCTGCTCACCCCGCCCGAGGGCGTGCGGCTGCACCGGGCCACGCTCGCCATGGAGGAGGCCGAGGCCGCCCGCGCCGCCTACGACGCCTGGGGCCTCGGCGCGCTGAGCGACCTGTACGACCGGCAGGCCGAGTTCCTGGAGGCGGCGGCGCGCTCGGCGCCCGAGCGGCCGGCGGCCGACGCGGAGGCGCTGCGGACGTTGAGCCGCCTGCTGGGCCGGACCATGGTCGACACCCTGCGCGCCCCCCAGTTGCCGGAGCCGCTGCGCCCGGCCGGGTGGTCACTGCCCCGGCTGCAGGCCGCGATCGGCCAGGTGCTCCAGATCTACAGCCCGCCGGCCGTCGCGTACGTGCACCAGGTCCTGGGCGACGAGTGACGCGCCCGGCGGATCCGCCCTGCACGGCCACCCGCTGACGCGTCCGCGGCCCGCCGCTCCGGTGCGGTCACCTGTCGACGCCGTCCGGCGCGCGCCGCTGGAGCAGCCGCAGGTCGGCGGTGCGGGGCAGGCTCTCCCAGTCGCCCTGCGAGGTGACCGCGAACGCGCCCGCCGCGCAGGCCGTGCGCAGCCGTTCGTCCGGATCGCTGCCCGACAGCCACCCGGCCAGCCACCCCGCCGCGAACGCGTCGCCCGCCCCCACCGGGTCCACCTCCGTCACCCGGTACGGCTCCGCGTGCCGCACGACGTCGCCGGACAGCTCCAGGGCTCCCTCCGAGCCCGCCTTGACCAGCACGTGCCGCGGGCCGAGGGCGGCCAGGGCGCGGGCCAGTCCGGCGGGCTCCTCGACGTCGGCGATCAGCCGGCCCTCGGGGCCGGTCACGAACAGCGCGTCCACGTCCGCGACGGCCTCGCGCAGCCACGCCCCGGCCTCGGCAGGAGACCAGAGCGCGGCCCGGTAGTTGACGTCGAGCGACACCAGCACGCCCGCCGAGCGGGCCAGCGTCATCGCGTGCCGGACGGCGTCGCGGGCGGAGGCCGACAGGGCGGGCGTGATGGCGGAGACGTGCAGGACCCGGGCCCCCGTGATGAGCCCCGGGTCCAGGTCGCCGGGCGTCAGGCGGGAGCCGGCGCTGCCGGCGCGGTAGTAGCGGACGTCGACCAGGTCGGCCGTGCGTCTGCCCTTGATCATCAGCCCGGTCGGGGCGGCGGAGTCGGTGATGGCGCGGGCGTCCACGCCCTCGCCCAGCAGCGTGGAGCGGATCAGGTCGCCGAACTCGTCCGCGCCCACCCGGCCGACCCAGGTCGCGCAGTGCCCGAGCCGCGAGACGCCGATCGCGACGTTGGACTCCGCCCCGCCCATCCCGAGGTCGAAGTCGCGCGCGAAGCGGAGGGGGCCGGTACGGCGCGCGGTGAACAGCGCCATGCTCTCGCCGAACGTCACCAGATCGGGGGCCGCCGCCGGGGGAGTGGTCGGTGTGGTCATCAGCTCGTCGCTCCCAGCTTTCCGGAGATCCGCGCCGCCGCGGCGGCCACCCGCGGGCCCAGCTCGCGCACCCGCGCGGCGGTGACGCGCGAGGTGAGCCCGGAGACCGAGAGGGCGGCCACCACGGCCCCGGTGTGGTTGAAGATCGGCGCGCCGACGCAGCGCACCTCGGGCTCGTTCTCGCGGTCGTCCACCGCGTAGCCGCGCCGCCGGACGCCCGCCAGCTCGCGCCGCAGCCGGTCGGGGTCGGTGATGGTGTGCCGGGTACGGGACTCCAGCTCCAGCCCCTCGACCGGGTCGCCCGGCTGGAACGCCAGGATCGCCTTGCCCACGGCCGTGCAGTGCGCCGGCCCGCGGCTGCCGATGCGCGAGGCCATGCGGACGTTCGTCTCGTTCTCCACCTTGTCGATGTAGACGACGTGCGGCGGGTCGTGGACGACCAGGTGGACGGTCTCCCGCGCCTCGGTCATCAGCCGGTGCGACTCCTCGGCGGCCACGGCGCGCAGGTCGAGCGTGGCGAGGTACGCCTGGCCGAGGCGCAGCGTGCCGTGGCCGAGCCGGTAGACGCCGCTCCTGTGGTCGCGTTCGAGGAGGCGGGCCTCGATGAGCGGCGCGGTCAGCCGCAGCACGGTGCTCTTGGACAGGCCCACGCCCTCGGCGAGCCTGGTCAGGGTGAGGCCGCTGTTGTCGCGTACGTGGTCGAGCACGGCCAGCGCCCGGCGCAGCGAGGTCGACTGGTTCCGCTCCGGCACGCCCGCCACCCTACGGCCCGCGCCGTCCGGAGTTCACCGTATGCAGCACATCGTTGTGCTATGCAGCACTGATGGAGGGGCCGTCGAGGACCGCGACCCGGTGCGCGTCACCCGGTGCCAGGAACTCCAGCAGCCGCCGCGCCTCCGCCTCCGCCTCGTCCAGGCGGGCGATCGGCTCCCACCGGTGCAGGGTGAGCGTGGAGACGCCCCGAGCCCGGGCGACCGTCCAGTCGCCGGCCGCGAAGCCGTCCACCAGGAGGAGGCGCGGCACCACGTTCGTCCCCGTGAACGCGCCGAGCGCGGCCCGGCCCCGCTCGGTGATCACGCGCGTGCGGTCGGCGTGCGACAGGAACAGGTTGTCGAAGTCGTACATGAGGCGGACCGGCGCCGGCACGTCCTCGCCGGGCCGGGGCGCGTCGGGCAGGTCGTGGTACGTGCGGCCGTCCTCGTCGCGGAAGCGCACCAGGTCCAGCCCCTCCACGACCTCAGCCAGCCGGGTCAGCCCCGACCAGGTCTGCGCGTCCTTCACCGTCGCCGGGCCGAACGCCGCGAGGTAGCGCCTCACCAGCTCGGCCGCCGTCATGGCGGGCACCTCCGGGCTCCCCAGCCAGGTGTCGGCCGGCGCGTGCGCGACCGGGCCGCTCCTGCCCCACAGCCCGCGCGGCGGCACCTGCGCCAGCGGCACGAGCCAGCGCACGCCCTGCCCGAGGGCGTGCGGGTCGTTGCCGGGCCACCGCTCGGCGAGCGCGCGGCCCAGCTCGGCGAACGTCATCGGCCGCGCGCTCAGCAGCGCCCGGCCGGTCGCGGCCAGCTCGTCCAGGTCCACGCCCGCGAGGCGCCGGCCGAACGTCGTACGGGTCATCCGTTCCGTCACCACCTGGAGGAGGGGCCGCATGGCCAGGCAGTCGCGCGCGCTCACCAGGTGGATCGTCGAGCGCTGCAACGCGACGCGCACCAGGGCGCGTGACTCCAGCAGCGCGGAGGCCGAGGCCGGCTCGAAGCCCTCGATCCGGTTCCACAGGCCGGTGTACCAGGTGTGCGGGGTCTGCGCCTGGAGGCCGCCGAGGCGCTCGACGACGTCCACCACCGGCAGGGCGGCGCGACGCAGCAGGAGCTGCCGGTCGAGGGTGGCCCGGTTGAGTGCGCGGCGGCTGATCAGGGGATCCATGCCGGAAGGCTAGAGGCCATCGCGGAAGATGACCTTCCGCGATGGCCTCCGAGGTGGTGGTGGGAACCGGTCAGCGGACGGCGGCTCGCGACGCCGTCGTCCCGCCGCCTGGAGCCAGCCACCCGGCCACGACCGCCGGGTCGGCCCCGAGCGCCCGCGTCACCGGCACGCTCACCGTCGTGACGCCCTTGCCGCCGACCTTGACGACGCGGCTGCCCGCGGTGCCCTTGTCGTCGCGGACGAACAGGTGCGCCTCACCGGGACCGGCGGCCCGCAGCGTCACCTTGGCCGCTCCCTGGCCGCCCGTGGCGGAGGTGGCCCGGCCGCTCTCCGACGCCTTCGCCGCCGGGCCGCCCGCCAGCGGGAGCCCGAGCCGGACCGCCTGCTCCAGCGACTGCGGCGAGTCCAGGCTGGACAGGCCGGTGGCCGGGATCACCGGGTCCGGCGGCGTGGTGGGCCGGCCCGCCGGCGGCTGGTAGCCGGGCAGCGTCGCGACGCCCCACCGGTACGGGTCGCCCTGCACGCCGCCCCACGTCGACCACCCGATCCGGGTCTGGCCGGTCTTGTCCTGGGTGTCGGAGTCGTAGACGAGGATGT
Source organism: Nonomuraea rhodomycinica (assembly GCF_013363995.1). Taxonomy (GTDB): domain Bacteria; phylum Actinomycetota; class Actinomycetes; order Streptosporangiales; family Streptosporangiaceae; genus Nonomuraea; species Nonomuraea rhodomycinica. The sequence continues at coordinate 189,830 of NZ_JABWGO010000004.1, forward strand.
TCAGCCCCAGGTGGGCCGGATCGACCGCGCCAGGGAGCTGCTCCATCGGGATCGCCAGCTCCACCGCGTACGCGCCGGACGACACCTTGGACGCGATCCGCACGCCCGTGGCCGGCCCCTGGTGGTTGTCCGCGTCGCGCAGCGCGCACGGCGGGCCCTCGGCGGTGACCGGCAGCACGGCCGTCTTGAACGTCGTGGAGGTGTTCTCGGACGTGCCGCGCGGGTCGATCGTCACCTCCACCGCGTCGGTGCGCCAGTGCCGCTTGCAGTCGGAGGCGGCCAGCCGGGTGCCGAGGACGTCGTCCTTGACCTGGACGAGCAGGTAGAGGGTGTCGTCGTGCCAGGTGACCTTGGCCGTGCCGGAGCAGTCGGCCGCCGAGGCGCAGGCGGTGCCCTCCCACAGGCGCGAGATGTCCAGGGCCGGTCCGGCGTACTCGCCGTCGCCCTCCGCGCCGTCCACGGCGGGCGCCGCGGCGGCCTTCGGGATGACCGCGGCGGGGACGAGCTCCAGGGCCGGCCTGCTCACGCTGGAGCCGTCGCCGCTGGTCGTGGTGATGGTGTAGGCGTAGTCGCCGCCCTCGTTGGAGGTCTTGAGCGAGGTGTCGGTGTTGGTGACGGTGAACGTGACCGTCGCCGACGCGCCGGCGGCGAGCCCGCTGTAGGGCGCCTCGGCGCGGTCGGCGCTGAAGCCCTTGGGCAGGTCCAGGCGCACGGTGCCGGACTGCGTCGTGCCGCTCACGTTGGTGACGACCACGCCGACCTGGCGCGAGCCGCCGGACGGCAGCGTGAGCACGGGCGTGACCAGGCCGCGAAGCTGCGGCACGCCGACCTCGGCGGACCACTTCTCGTACTGGCCGACCTGCGGCAGGAGCTGCTGCGTCGCGCGCACGGCCGGACTGACCTCGACCTGCCGGTCGGTGTAGCCGGAACCGCGCTCGGTCGTGAGCGTCGCGGCGAGCCGCGCCCGCTCGCCGGGAGCCGCGCCCTGCGGCGGGGTCACGGTGAACGTGGCCGTCCCCGTGCGTCCGGGCGCGAGGCGGCCCAGGTCGCCGGAGCCGGAGACCTTCCAGCCGTCGGGCACGCGCAGTGCCGCCGACGAGCGGCCCAGCGGCTCGCGGGGCGGCGCGGTCGCGCTCACCTTGACGCTGAACGCGGTGCCGGGGCGCACGTCGAACGTGCCGGGCCGCAGCGTGAGCTGCGTGCCCAGCGGCGCCGCGCCGTCCGCCCGCACCAGGGCGCCGTCCAGGACGGCCGTGGGCGCCGCCGCCGCGGCGCTGCCCGGCTCGGGGAAGGGCACCCGCGCGTCCACCTGGGTGAAGAAGTCGCAGCCGAGCTGGGCCGGGTCGGACGGCACGTCGGGGAAGACGGCCCAGCCCTGCGAGGCGTACGCGCGCTGGGCGTCGCGCTCGATCGCCGCCCACGTCCGGCCGCCCTGCGCCGCCGAGGAGCGCCCGCTCCAGACGCCGTAGACGTTCTGCGCCGGGTTGGCGGGCCGGAAGGTGGCGGCGCAGTCGGGCCCGGTGCGCGACGTGCCGCGCGCGCCGCCCTGCAGCAGCCGGGACGGCGCGAACGGCCGCAGCCCCTCGCGGGTGATCTGCTCGGGGTAGGCCGCGGGGTCGGCGGCGGCGTAGAACGCCTGCACCGCGAGGCGGGCGGCCTGCTGGTGGTTGCCGTGGTTGCCGGGGGAGGGCGCCGGGTCCATGGTCAGCAGCACCTCGGGCCGGGTCTGCCGGACGATCCTGACGACCTTCTCCAGCGTGTCGTCGCCCCAGATCTGGTCGGTCAGCGGCGCGCTGACCGTGTAGTAGAAGTCGACGTCGTCGAGGTTGAAGACGTCGCGGACCCCGGCCTTGCCGACGGCCGTGCGCTCCTCGGCCTCGCGGATGAGGCCGAGCGCGGGGCCCTCCTCGGGGCCGACGGCGTTGCCGCCGCCCTCGCCGCGGGTGACGGTGACGACGCCGGTGCGGACGTGATGGTCCTCGTTCCACTGGCCGAGCGTCGAGAGCGTGAACGCCTCGTCGTCGGGGTGTGCGCCGACGAACAGCACGTCGAGGTCGGCGGACCGGCCGCCGGACGCGTCCGCCGCCGGCTCGGGTTCGGCCCGCGCCGAGGCCGGGGTCATGGCCGAGGCCGGGGCGGAGAGCGCGGGCAGGGCCGCGAGGGCGAGCGAGGCCGCCGCGGCGGCCACCGCCCATCGGCGCGGCGTGGGGGGTGAGGGTCTGCGCATGAAACCTCCGGTGATTACTCGCGGACCGCGCCCTGGAGCAGCCCGCGGACGAAGTGACGCTGGAGGAACAGGTAGAAGACCACGACCGGGGTGGCCACGATGACCGACCCGGCCGCGAGGAGCGTGAAACCCGAGGTGTACTGGCCCTGGAAGAACGCCAGGCCGAGCGGCGCGGTCCGCAGCGACTCGCTGGTCACCATGATCAGCGGGATGAGGAACTCGTTCCACGTCCACATGAAGACCAGCACGGTGAGCGTGACGATGGCCGGCCGGGCCGGCGGGACCAGCACCTGCCACAGCGTGCGCCACGTCGAGGCGCCGTCGATGCGGGCGGCCTCGGCGATGGCCCGGCTGCTGGCCCGGAAGTAGGCCCGCATCCAGAACGTGCCGAACGCCACCGACAGCGCCACCTGCGGCAGCGCGACCGACCAGAACGTGTCGATGAGGCCGAGCGTGCGCAGGTCGAAGTAGAGCGGCACCGCGATGGCCTCGCTCGGCATCATGATCCCGAGCATGAACAGGTAGAACAGCACGGCCTGGCCGCGGAAGCGCATGGTGCCGAACGCGTACCCGCTCATGATCGACAGCACGACGCTGACCACGACGACGAACACCGACACGGTCAGGCTGGTGCGCAGGTACGTGCCGAACCGGCCCGCCTCCCAGGCCGCCGCGAAGTTGCCCAGATGCGGCCCCCACGCCTGCCCGGCCGGGCCGGCGTCGTCGGGGCCGAGCGCGGCGCCGAGGATGGTCACGATGGGGAACAGCGCGAACGCGGCGAACGCCGACAGGATGACGTAGTTCGCCACCCGCTCCGCACGGGAGATCACGACACCCTCCTCCGGCGCGCGAACGCGGCACGCGACATCACGACACCCTCCTACAGGACCGGCCGGGGACGTCCGCGCTCACGTCGTCCCCTTGTCGGCCAGCCGGTTGATCGCGAACGAGATCGCGAAGATGACCACGGTCAGCGTCACGCCGATCGCCGCCGCCGAGCCGACCTGGCCGAGCCCGAAGGCCCGGTGGTAGACCTCGAACGACGGCACCGACGTCGAGTCGCCGGGCCCGCCGCGCGTGGTGACGTACACCAGGTCGAACGTCCGCAACGCGGCGATCACCGTCAAAGTCAGCGCGACCGCGATCTCCCCGCGCACCGACGGCAGCGTGACCGCGAAGAACTCCCTGACCGCGCCGGCCCCGTCGAGCCGGGCCGCCTCGTAGAGCTCCATCGGCACGCGGCTCATCCCGGCCAGCAGCAGCACGGTCACCAGGCCGCTCTCGAACCACGTGCCCACGACGCCGACCGCCGGCAGCGCGAACGTGTGGTCGCCCAGCCAGCCCCGAGTCAGCCCGTCCAGGCCGAGCGCGCCGAGCAGCGCGTTCAGGGTGCCGTCGGGCGCGTACACGCGCCGCCAGGCGACGGCCACCACGACCATGGCCACCACCTGCGGCAGGAACACCACGGTCCGGAAGAACCCGAGCCCGCGCACCTTGGCGTGGTTGAGGATCGCCGCCAGCGTCAGCCCGATGGCCAGCGGGATCACCGCGTAGAACACGATCAGCACCAGCGCGTGGCCGAAGCCCGCCCGCAGCCGCTCGTCCGACAGGATCGCGGTGTAGTTGTCCAGGCCCGCCCACCGGCCGAGGGTGAGACCGTCCCAGTCGTACAGGGAGATCTGCACCGCGCGGCCGATGGGGTAGAGCAGGAACGCCGCGTAGAGGACGAACGCCGGCAGCAGGTACAGGTAGGCGACGCGGCCGGGCTCCCCCGGAGGTCGGCCCATGCTCACCCGTTGCTCTCGGCGAAGGTCTTGTAGTCCTTCTCCAGCGTGTCGAGGAACTCCTTCGGCGTGGCCTTCTTGGCCAGCAGGTCCTGCAGCGCCGCGCCGAGCGTGTCGGCGAAGGTCGGGGTGGCGTAGTCGAGGTACGGCACCAGCCCGTCGTCCTTGGTCGCGGCGCCGAACGCGGTGAAGACGTCCTGCTGCGGACCGGCCTGGACACTCTGCTGCGCGGTGTCGGCGACCGGCAGGTTGCCGGTGGAGGTGAGCACCTTCATGGCGTCGGCGTTGGTGATGAAGTCGATGTAGGCCGCCGCCGCGTCGGGGTGCGGGCTCTTGGCCGTGATCGCGAACGGCAGGCCGGTGCCGCCGGTCGTGACGGGAGGGGCGCCGGCCGCGGCGCCGGGCGGCAGCATGAACCCGAGGTCCTTGCCAAGCGCCTTCTCCAGGTCGGCCAGCAGCCAGGTGCCCGCGATGAGGAAGACGCCCTTGCCCTTGCCGAACGCCTGCCAGGCCGGGTCGTAGCCCTGCCCGTTGAAGCCCGGCTCGAAGTAGCCCTTGTCCACCCAGCCGACCAGCTCCTCGGCGGCCTTGACGTTCTCGGGCGTGGTCCAGGAGGCGCCCTTGCGGCCGAAGGCGAGCGTGGAGATCTGGCCGGCGGGCACGTGGCGGCCCTGCACGGTGCCGAACACGTGGATGGCGGGCCACTTGTCGAGGTTGCCGAGCTGCATCGGCACCTCGCCCCCGGCCTTGGCCTTCTCCAGCGCCGCCTGGAAGTCGGCCCACGTCTTCGGCGGTTCCAGGCCGAGCTTGGTGAGCTTGGCCCGGTTGTAGAAGACGCCGACGACCTCGCCGACCTGGGGCAGGCCGTACAGGTTGCCCTCGCCGAACACCTTGCCGTCGGCGCTGTAGCGCGAGTAGCGCAGCACCGAGTCGGGGTAGCGGGTCTTCCAGCCGTACGCGTCGGCGTAGGCGTCCAGCGGCAGGAGCTGGCCGGCCTTGACGAACTGGCCCATCGACGAGCGCCCGTTGTTGGCCTCCACCACGTCCGGCGGCTCGTTGCCGCTCAGCGCCAGGCGCAGCGTGGTGTTGAGGTCGTCGAACGAGCGCGACACCCGCTTCAGCTTGATGTTGGGGTACTTGGCCTCGAACGCGGCGTTGAGCTGCTTCATCTGGGCGGCCTGACCGCCGCGCACCTCCTGGTCCCAGACGGTGAGCGTCACGTCGCCGAGGGAGGCGGCGTCGGTGCGCACCGCCGAGGCGGCCGTCTTGGCCGGTGAGGGCGCGGGCGGGGCCGACGACCCGGGCGCGCACGCGGTGGCGGCGAGGGCCAGGACGCCGGCGGCGAGCACGGCGAACGTCCGCGGACCGCGGGGGCTACGGCCCATGATCATGGTGTTACTCCTTCTGAGCGGGCACGCGCTGCGCGGCCGGTACCTCGGGCTCGGTGGGGTCCGCCGGGGCGGGCGGCTCAAGGTCGGCGTGCCGGGCGATCGTGGCGGCGGCCCGGCGCACCGCGCCCACCGGCACGGTCGGCACGAGCCGGTCGAGGAAGGCGTAGCGGCGGGCCAGCGAGTCGCCGTAGGCGCCGCCCCGCCCGGCCGCGCCGCGCACCTCGTGCCACCAGTCCGCGATGTCGCCCCAGCCGGGGGCGGCCAGCGACCCGCCGAACTGCTGGACGGCCAGCCCGGCGCACACTCCGGCGAAGGCCAGCCGGTCGGCCAGCGGCCACCCGGACAGCGTGCCGAGCACGATGCCCGCGCCGAAGACGTCGCCCGCGCCGGTCGGGTCGAGCGCGCGCACCCGGGGGGCGGGCACGTACGCCTCCTCGCCGGTGGTCGAGTCGATGGCCATGGCGCCGTTGGCGCCGTCGGTGACGACGGCCAGCGGCACCTTGTCGGCGAGGCTGTAGAGGGCGTCGCGCGGGTTGTCGGTGCCGGTGTAGGCCATCGCCTCGACCGCGTTCGGCATGAACGCGTGGCAGACGGCGAGCTGGTCGAGCAGCGACGGCGACCAGGCGCCCGACGGGTCCCAGCCCACGTCGGCGAAGATCAGGGCGCCGTCGCGCTGGGCCAGCTCGGCCCAGTTGCACGCAGTGCCGGGTGGCGCGCCGAGCGGCTCCTCCGTGGAGAGCGTCACGATCACGGCCCGGGACCGGGGCGGTTTGCCGATCATCTCGGAGGCCGACATGGGCGCGGGGTGGCCGTGGGTCACCATGCTCCGGTCGCGGTCGACGGCCATGGAGACCGTCACCGGCGTGTGCCACTGGTCGAAGCGGCGCGACTTCGACAGGTCCACCGCCTCCTGCTCGGCGAGGGTGCGCCAGCAGAAGTCGCCGTAGTCGTCGTCGCCGAACGCGGCGGCCAGCGACGTGCGCAGGCCCAGCCGGCTGGTGGCGATGGCGAGGTTGGCGATGCCTCCGGGGCAGGAGCCCATGCCCTCCGCCCACGTCTCGGTGCCGGCGGCGGGCATGGCGGGCAGACCGGTGAACACGATGTCGAGGAACACGGTGCCCGCGAGGAAGACGTCGAACTGCGGGGCCTCGGGGCTCCGCAGATCGGCGAGAGGGTCGTAGGCCTGGGCAGACACGGGTAAGAGACCTCCTCGACAGTACGAGATGTGCGCAATCTTGCATGTTTACTCGCAGACATCAAGTGTTTTGGTGCGAGCAATTGGTAGAAGATGCTCGTTCATGCGCGCGTTTGACTGTTAGAATCCGATCGTGCTCCAGCACCTCAGGCATGCGGAGATCATGCGCCGAGTCCGGCTCTCGGGGGCGACCAGTGTCCGTGACCTGGCGGCCCAGCTCGGCGTGAGCCCGTCCACCATCCGCCGCGACCTGGAGGTGCTCGACCGCGACGGCACGCTCAGGCGCGTGCGCGGCGGCGCCCTGGCCGGCGCCGACGCCGACACCGACCGGCCCTTCGCCGAGGTGGCGGCCGTGGACGAGCACGACAAGGAGGCCGTGGCGGCGCGCGCCGCCGGGCTCGTCGGCGACGGCGACGTCGTCCTGCTCGACATCGGCACGACCACGATGCGGCTGGCCCGCTGCCTGCGCGGGCGCCGCGTCACCGTGGTCACCTCCAGCCTCGCCGTCCTCGACGTGCTGCGCGACGACCCGGTGGTCGAGCTGCTGCTGCTCGGCGGCATGCTGCGCCGGCCGTACCACTCGCTGGTGGGCGTGCTCACCGAGGAGGCGCTCGGGCAGGTCTGCGCCGACCGGGTCTTCCTGGGGGCGAGCGGGGTCCGCGCGGACGGCCAGCTGGTGGACACGACGCTCGCCGAGGTGCCGCTGAAGCGCGCCATGATCGCCGCGGCGGGCCAGGTGGTGCTGCTGGTGGACCGGCACAAGTTCCCCGGGACGGGCGCCCTTCGGGTGTGCGGGCCCGAGGACATCGACGTGCTCGTCACCAACGAGGGCGCCGACGCGTCCACCCTGCGCGCCTGCGCGGACGCCGGCGTCGAGGTCCTGCTCGCGTGAGCGCCGGAGCGAGGTCCGGCGGTGAGGAGATCGGATGAGACTGGCCGTTCTGGGAGGCGGGGGCTTCCGGGTCCCCCTCGTGTACGGCGCGCTGCTGCGCGACGCCGGCAAGCCCCGCGTGGAGGAGGTGGTGCTGTACGACGTGTCGCCCGAGCGGCTGGAGGCCATCGGTCACGTCCTGGAGCAGCTCGCCGCCGGCCACGACGACCCTCCCGTGGTGCGCGTCACCACCGACCTCGACACCGCGCTGCGCGGGGCCGACTTCGTCTTCTCCGCGATCCGGGTCGGCGGGCTGGCGGGCCGCACCGCCGACGAGCGGGTCGCGCTGGACCTCGGTGTGCTCGGCCAGGAGACCACCGGGCCCGGCGGCGTCGCCTACGGCCTGCGCACGATCCCGGTCGCGGTGCGCGTGGCCGAGCGGATCGCCGCGCTCGCCCCCGGCGCGTGGGTCATCAACTTCACCAACCCGGCCGGCATGGTCACCGAGGCCATGCGCCGCGTCCTGGGCGAGCGGGTGATCGGCATCTGCGACTCGCCGATCGGCCTGGTCCGGCGGGCCGCCGCCGCCCTCGGGCTCGACCCGGCCCGCGTGTCGCCCGACTACGTGGGGCTCAACCACCTCGGCTGGCTGCGCGGGCTGTCGCACCAGGGCCGCGACGTGCTGCCCGAGCTGCTCGCCGACGACGGGGCGCTGCGGCAGGTGGAGGAGGCGCGGATCTTCGGCGCCGACTGGGTGCGCGGCCTGGGCGCGCTGCCCAACGAGTACCTGTACTACTACTACTTCACCCGCGAGGCCATCGCCGCGACCTCGGGCCGCACCCGCGGCGAGTCGCTGCTCGGCCAGCAGGAGCGCTTCTACGCGGCGGTCCGCGAGCGGCCCGGCCAGGCACTGGCCGAGTGGACGAGGGCGCGCAGGGAGCGTGACGAGTCGTACATGGCCGAGGCCCGCGACGTCACCGAGGCCGGCGAGCGCGACGCCGCCGACCTGGAGGCCGGCGGCTACGAGGGCATCGCGCTCGCGCTCATGGCGGCCATCGCCCGGGGCGAGCCCACCACCATGATCCTCAACGTGCGCAACGGCGCGGCCGTGCCCGGGCTGCCCGCCGACGCGGTGGTCGAGATCCCGTGCGCGGTGGACGGCTCGGGGGTCAGGCCGCTGGCCACCCGGCCGCTGCCCGGGCGCTTCCTCGGGCTGGTCCAGCAGGTGAAGGCGGTGGAGCAGACGGCCATCGAGGCCGCCCTGTCGGGCTCGTCGCGGCTGGCGGTCGAGGCGTTCGCGCTGCACCCGCTGGTCGACTCGGTGAGCACGGCCCGCCGGCTCCTCGACGGCTACCGGGCCCGGGTCCCGCAGCTCGCCGAGGTGCTGGACGGCGGGCTGCTCTGACAGCCGGGCCCGGCTCCGGCGGCCGGGCCCGCCCTAGCGGACCAGCCCGCTCCGGTGGGCGAGCGCCGGGGGCAGCGCGGACTCCGGCGCCTCCGGCCACTGCGCCGGGCGGCCCAGGCACTCCAGTTGCTCCATCTGCAACCGGAACCACGGCGAGCTCTCGCTGTGCCCGGCCAGCTCCCGGCACTCCTCCCAGGAGAGCCAGGCGGCCATGGAGACCTCGTCGAGGTTGAGCGAGAGCCGCTCGTCCGAGGCGGTCGCCCGGACGACCGGGCACAACTCGTGCTCGACCGTCCCGTCGTCGGCGACCGCCCGGTAGGAGAAGCGGGGCAGGATCACGGTCACCTCGCGCAGCGTGATGCCCAGCTCGGTCCTGACCCGCCGCGCCACCGCCTCCTTCAGTCCCTCCCCGGGGGCGGGGTGGCCGCAGCAGCTGTTGGTGAGCACGCCGGGGAAGGTCTTCTTGCCCGCAGCCCTGCGGGTGATGAGCACCTGCCCGGCGGCGTTCACGATGTAGGAGGAGAACGCCAGGTGGTACGGCGTGTCGGCATGGTGGGCGGACAGCTTGGCGGCCGAACCGATCGCCTGACCCTCGGGATCCAGCAGGACGACTCTCTCCTCGTGCGCTGTTGCCTCATGCACTGTTCGATCCTCGTTCTCGCTCGTAGCGGATCGGGAGCCGGGCGGGGCCCTGCAACGATCGCGGCGGCCTCCAGGACGGCGGGCCCGCGGGTTCCAGGCGGGAGACCCGGTCCAGGAGCGTGCCCAGCGCCTCCTGGATCTCGACGCGGCCGAGCTGGCCGCCGAGGCAGTAGTGGGCGCCGCCGCCGAAGCTGAGGGTCGCCGCGGTCGCCGGGCGGTCCAGGTCGCAGGCGTGGGGGTCGGGGTAGACGTCGGGGTCCCGGTTCATGGCGGGGACGGCGAGGACGATCCTGGTGCCGGCGGGGATGTCCAGGCCGTTGACGGTGGTGTCGGCGGTCGCGACCCGGCGCAGGAAGCTCGCGACGGGGGCGAGCCTGGCCATCTCCTCCACCGCCGCCGGGAGCAGGCCGGGGTCCCGCTTGAGCGCCGCCCAGAGGTCGGGGCGCCCGGCCAGGAACTCCAGGCAGCTCGCGAGCTGGAGCCGTGTCGTGTCGGTCCCGGCCATGATGAGCGCGGAGACGAGCGCGGTCAGGTCCTCGGTGCCGAGGTCCTCCTGCTGCCGGATCAGATCGGTGATGAGGTCGTCCGCGGGTTCGGCCCGGCGCGCCTCGACGAGCCGCCGCACGTGGGCGTCGAGCTCGTCATGGGCGGCCAGGCCCGCCGGCACCGCGCTCGCGTCGAACAACGCCAGCGTCCAAGCGTCGGCGATGCGGGAGTAGAGGGGCAGGTCCGCCGCCGGGATGCCCAGGGCCGAGCAGATGACGGGGATCGGGTACGGGTGGGTCCACGCGGCGACGGCGTCCACGACCGGACCGGGGATCGTCCGGTCGAGCAGCTCGCCGAGGGTCCGGCGCATCAGCGGGCGCATCCGCTCGATCGCGGCCGGCTTGAAGGCGGGCGACGCCAGGCGCCGCATCCGGGCGTGCTCGGCCCCGCTCAGGTGCAGCAACGACCGGCGGCGCCGCGCGACGTAGCGGGGGTCCAGGCCGGACCCGAGGTCCTCCAGGATCCCCTGCTCGAACGCCCGGCTGCCGAGGACGGCGCGCCCGTCGGCGTGCCGCAGCAGCACCAGCGCCTCACCCAGGCGCGCCGTCCGCAGCCCGTCGGGCAGCTTCCGCAGCCGGGTCCACAAGGGTCCGGAGGAGGCGGTGAGCAGGGGTTCGAGGTCGACCAGCTCGCTGGTGCGCATCAGTCGCCGGAACCGAACAGATCGGGGTCGCTCTGCGCGATCTGCAGGTACATCGGCTGGAAGCTGTTCCAGGCGATGAGGTGGTTGCCGATCTGCTGCCGGGTCAGGCGGGCGATCTCCGGCGGGATGAGGGTGAGCGGGCCGGCCGCCTGGGCGAGCAACTGGGCGTGGCAGCACCGGTCCATCGCGACGAACCACCAGGCGGCCGCGTCGACGGTCTCGCCGACCGTGAGCAGCCCGTGGTTGCGCAGGATGACCGCCTTGTGCGGGCCGAGGGTCTTGGCGATCCTCCTGCCGTCCTCGCCGTCGAGGACGATGCCCGTGTAGTCCTCGAACAGGGCGTGGTCCTCGAAGAACGGGCAGGCGTCCTGGGTGATGGGGTCCAGCGGGCGGCCGAGGGCGGAGAAGGCCCGCCCGTGGATGGAATGGGTGTGCACGACCGCCGCGGCGTCCGGCCTGGCCTGGTGGATCTCCCGGTGGATGTTGAACGCGCCCAGGTTGATCTGGTGCCGCCCCTGCACGATCGCGCCGTCCCCGTCCACGAGGACGAGGTTGTCCACGGTCATGTGGGCGAAGGGGATGCCCATGGGGTTGACCCAGTAGTGATCCGGCGTCTCCGGGTCGCGCACCGTGACGTGCCCGGCGAGCCCCTCCTCGTAGCCGAGGCGTCCGAAGATCCGCATGGTGGCGGCGAGCCGTTCCTTACGGTGGCGGCGCTCCTCGGCGAGGCTTGTGAACACCGGGGGCTTCAGGAAGAGGTCTTCCGGCGGGAGTTTCTGTGGCGTCGTCATCGTGGATTTCCCTCCGAATGCGTGACGGTTCAGCCGAGGACCGGGTCTTTCTGCGTGCTGCCGCTGAAATAGCAGTCCCAGTCCGTGAGAAGCGCCGACATGTCGCCGAGGTAGCCCTTCTCCGCCTTGATGTACGTGCCGCCCCGGCGCCCGAAGGACCAGCCGACGGCGTTGACCGTGGTGTCGTCATAGGAGGGGGCCTCGGCGAAGAACTGCGCGATGCGTTCCGGAATCGCGGGAAATCGTCCGGGGGGCAGCTTCAACGCGTAGAAACAACACCGTTCGAGCGCGCCCGTGGTCATCGAGGCGGTCACGGCGACACAGAAATCCTCGGGCACGAATGCCCGGATGTCGGCGAGCTGCGCCTCGTCCGGCGGCGCGGCGTCCACCAGGCGGAGGATCTCGGCGCAGCGGTCCATCGTGATGGGCCCGCGGGTGCGGAAATAGAGGTTGACGCTCTGGTGGCGGTGGTCGACCGCGACGAAGCGGAGGTAGTCGAGCCGGGCCGCGCGGAAGGCGTCCAGGTGCCCGCGCAGGGCCGCCGGGACGAACGACGGGCCCAGGACGTCCTCGGCCGGCCGCATGCCGCCCAGGTAGAGCCAGGTCTTGGCCAGGCCGTTGGCGGCGTCGAAGTCGCACGACTGCGTGGCGGCGCCGCCCTGTGCCTCGGTCCAGTCGCGGATCAGGCGCGTGGCGCCCGACTCCTCCGCGAGCAGGCCGGCCTTCAGCGCGGTCGCGACGGTGTCGTTGCGCGCCCGGGCGAAGAACCGGTAGCACAGATGGTCGCCGGGGCGGCCGGTGGTCTTCCACACGGTGGCGCCGTCGCGGAACCCGTCGCCGAAGGTGTCGAGCACCTTGCGGGTGAGGTCTTCCTCGTAACGCGCGCCGAGCGCGGCGGCGGTTCTTTTGATGTCGTCCAGGAACAGCGATTCCGAGAAGGACACGGTCTGACCCATAGGGCGTCTCCCTAGCTCCATGACGCAAACGGCAACCATTTCGCGCCGCATTGTTTCGCGGGCGTGAAAAAGCCCGCACGGGCGCGTGGGAAATGTGCGAAATTGCAGTGGCGAAACAGGGGAATGACACGAGACCGTGGTCTCTCCGCGAGATCCTAAGGACGGATTCCGCTCACCGTCAAGGGGCAGGTAAACACGCCGAATGACTGCTCAGCGCGTTTATTTACTGACCATGGGTGAGCCGGAACGGTCCATCTCGCTCGGCGTCCGGTCGGAAATTACCGTGAGCCGTGCTCACGAAAAATCGCCCTCTTGGGCGTCAGCCGGCCACCTTGGCCATCAGCCGCTCGTACTGCGCGCGGTCGCTGGACGCGCGGACGATCAGCTCGGGCCGCAGCAGCTCGGTCTCGCCCGGCTCGCCCGCGAGGACGCGGACGAGCTGCCGCAGGCCCCGGCGGCCCATCTCCCGCATCGGGGAGCGGACCGTGGTCAGCGGCACCGGCAGCTCGGCGGCCAGCGGCGTGTCGTTGAAGCCCACGACCGCGATGTCGGCCCCGACCCGCAGCCCGTGGTCGCGCAGCGCGCCGATCGTGCCGATCGCGCCGAAGTCGTTGACCACGAACACGGCCGAGGGCAGCGGGCCGGTCGCGAGCAGCCGCTCGGTGCCCGCGCGCCCGCCCTGGGCGTCGAAGCGGGAGTGGACGATCCGGTGCTCGGGGATCGGCAGCCCCGCCTCCCGGAAGCGGTCGGCGAAGCCGCCCGTGCGGTCCACGCCGGTGCTCGCGTACGGCTCGCCGGCCACGACCGCGACGTCCTGGTGCCCCTGCTCCAGCAGGTGCTCGGCCACCATCCGGCCGCCCAGGTAGTCGTCGCACACGACCGCCGGATGCCCGCCGGCGCGCCGGTTGACCAGCACGAACGGCACGCCCCGCGCGGCCACCTCGTCGAGGAAGCCCGAGTCGGAGTGGGCGTCACCGAAGATCATGCCGTCGACGCGGCGGCCGAGGACCATCTCGGTGCGGGCCCGCTGGACCTCGGGGACGTCGCGGGTGTTGGTGACGAACGTGGACAGGCCGTGCTCGGCGGCGGCCTCCTCGATGCCCTCGTAGATGGTGGCGAGGACCACGTCGGACAGGCGGGGGACCAGGACGCCGATGAGGTTGCTGCGCTGCGTGCGCAGGCTCATGGCATGGGGGTTGCGCTGGTAGCCGAGCTCGTCGGCGAGCCTGCGGACCCGCTCGACGGTCGGGCTGGACGCCGCCCGCAGCCCCTCGCCGGGCTTGGCGTGGAGGACCCGCGACACGGTGGAGACGTGCAGGCCGAGCTGGTCGGCGATCATCTGCAGGGTTACCGGTCGCGCCTTCTTCGCACCCAATGCCCCTCGGCCTCCGGTGAACTCGGGCTCGCCTGTTCGTGCGCCGCGGCGGGCGGCCGGCTGTTTTCTTGATTTTAACGCGGAGTTATTGACATCACGTAGGCGCAGGTCAGATGCTACCAAACGTTTGGCCCAAACGTTTGGGTAACCGCGCTTTCGAGGAGGCCGTCGCGTGTCCAAGGTCATCGTCCTGTCCACAGGAGGGACCATCGCCACCCGCCGTGACGTGCAGGGAGTGGGCCTCGCCAAGGACGGGGCGGGCGAGCTCCTCGGCCGGCTCCCGGCCGATCCCGGGGTCGAGGTGGACGGCGTGGACGTGCTGTGCGCCGGCAGCTACCTGTTCACCCCGGCCGACATGCGTGAGGTCGTCCTGGCCGTCCGCGACGCCCTCGCCGACCCGGACGTGCGGGGCGTCGTCGTCACCCACGGCACCGACGCGATGGAGGAGACGGCCTACCTCGCCGACCTCTTCCACGCCGACCCGCGGCCGGTCGTCTTCACCGGCGCGCAGCGCCCCGCCGACGCCGTGGACGGCGACGGCCCGCGCAACCTCGCCGACGCGATCACCGTCGCGGCGTCCGGCGCAGCGCGCGGCCTGGGCGCGCTGATCTGCTTCGACGGCCGCGTCTACGCCGCCCGCGGCACCCGCAAGACCCACACGCTGGCCCCGGCCGCGTTCTCCGCGCCCGACGGCGGCCCGCTTGGGCGCGTGCGGGCCGGGGAGGTGGACATCACGCTGACGCCGTCCCGGCCCGAGCCGCTCGACCTCGGCGGGTACGACCTGGACGGCGTCCGGACCGACATCGTGGCCCTCTACCCGGGCTGCGACGCCGGCGCGCTGCGCGCGGCGGCCGACGCGGGCGCCACCGGCATCGTGCTGGAGGCGCTCGGCGCGGGCAACGCCAACCCCGCCGTCGCCGCCGAGGTGGCCCGGCTCACCGGGGCCGGCGTCGTCGTGGCGCTGTCCACCCGCGTGGACGCCGGGCCCGTCGCCGCCCTCTACGGCAACGGCGGCGGCGCCGACCTCGTCGCGGCCGGCGCGATCCCCACCGGGATCCTGCGCGCGCCCCAGGCCCGCGTGCTGCTCGACGCCCTGCTCGGCTGCCACCGCGACCCCGCCCGGGTGCGCGCGGAACTCGCCGCGCGCACCGGCGCGGCCACCGCCACGGGCCGCACCCGGCCCGGCGATCCCACCGAAGACTCGACCGAAAGGACGAAGTGACCATGCCCAAGGAGATTCTCGTCGCGTACGGCGTGGACGTCGACGCCGTCGCCGGCTGGCTCGGCTCGTACGGCGGGGAGGACTCCCCGTGCGACATCTCGCGCGGCCTGTTCGCCGGCGAGGTCGGCACCCCGCGCCTGCTGCGCCTGTTCGAGAAGTACGACCTGCGCACCACCTGGTTCATCCCCGGCCACTCCATCGAGACGTTCCCCGACCAGACCCGCATGGTCGTGGACGGCGGCCACGAGATCGGCGTGCACGGCTACTCCCACGAGAACCCGATCGCGATGAGCCGGGAGCAGGAGAGCGCGGTCCTCGACCACTGCATCGACCTGGTCGAGCGGTACGCGGGCCGCCGGCCGACCGGCTACGTCGCGCCCTGGTGGGAGTTCTCGCCCGTCACCAACGAGCTGCTGCTGGAGCGGGGCATCAAGTACGACCACTCGCTCATGCACGACGACTTCAGCCCCTACTACGTCCGCGTGGGCGACGCCTGGACGAAGATCGACTACTCGCGGCCGGCGGCGGAGTGGATGAAGCCCCTGCGGCGGGGCGAGGAGACCGACCTGGTCGAGATCCCCGCCAACTGGTACCTCGACGACCTGCCTCCCATGATGTTCGTCAAGGCCAGCCCGAACAGTCACGGCTTCGTCAGCCCGCGCCACCTCGAAGAGATGTGGCGCGACCAGTTCGACTGGGTGTACCGCGAGTGCGACTACGCGGTGTTCACCATGACCATCCACCCCGACGTGTCCGGCCGGCCGCAGAGCCTGCTCATGCACGAGCGCCTCATCGAGTACATCAGCGGCCACGAGGGCGTGCGCTGGGCCACCTTCGACGAGATCGCCGACGACTACAAGACCCGCTTCCCGCGCCGGCGTTAGCGCGGCGCGACCCCCCACCACGCTCTCCGAAAGGGCTCCGCCATGACCACGACCTCTCCTGACGTCCCGGGGAGCGGCACCGCTCCCGGCACCCGGCGTCTCCCGCGCGTCGGGGTGCGGGAGACGCGCAAGGCCACCGTGATCGCGCTGTTCGCGTGGATCTTCGCCGTCTACGACTACATCATGTTCGGCACGCTGCTGCCGGAGATCTCCGCGCAGTTCGGCTGGGCCCCGGCCGAGGCGTCGCTGTACTCCACGCTCATCTCGGTGGGCACCGCGGTCGTCGTCCTCGGCGTCGGGCCGCTGGTCGACC
Organism: Nonomuraea rhodomycinica; assembly: GCF_013363995.1. Taxonomy (GTDB): domain Bacteria; phylum Actinomycetota; class Actinomycetes; order Streptosporangiales; family Streptosporangiaceae; genus Nonomuraea; species Nonomuraea rhodomycinica. The sequence goes on from NZ_JABWGO010000004.1 coordinate 206,075, forward strand.
GGCTGGGCCGCCGCAAGGGCATGATCATCACGGTGTCGGGCACGGCGCTCGCCTCGGCCGTCTCGGCCGCCACGATGAACGCCGCGTACCTGGTCGGGGTGCGCTCCATCGGCGGTCTCGGGCTGGCGGAGCAGTCGGTCAACGCGACGTACCTCAACGAGATCTACGCCGTGACCGAGGACGAGAAGATCAAGAAGCGGCGGGGCCTGATCTACAGCCTGGTCCAGGGCGGCTGGCCGCTCGGCACGCTGCTCGCGGCGGCGTTCATCGCGATCTTCCTGCCGCTGGTCGGCTGGCGCGGCTGCTTCCTGCTGGCGACCTTCCCCGCCGTCGTCATCGCGCTGCTGCGGCGCGGCCTGCGCGAGACGCCGCAGTTCGAGCTGCAGCAGCGCATCGAGCGGCTGCGCAAGGAGGGACAGGCAGAGCAGGCGGCCACGCTGGCCCAGGAGCACGGCGTCCAGGAGAGCCAGGCGGCCCCGTTCCTGGAGATCTTCCGTGGGCCCGCGCTGCGCAACACGCTCGTCCTCGGCTTCGCCTGGTTCGTCAACTGGTTCGGCATCCAGGTGTTCAGCGTGCTCGGCACGACCGTGCTGACCGAGGGCAAGAGCGTCGGGTTCACCAACTCGCTGCTCATGTTCATCGTGATCAACGCGGTCGGCTACCTCGGGTACGTCTTCCACGGCTGGGCCGGGGACCGGTTCGGCCGGCGCAACGTCATCGCGTTCGGCTGGATGGCCTCCGGGGTGCTGTTCGCGCTCATGCTGCTGGTCGCGCAGGGCACGCTCGCCGTGGTCCTGCTGTACTCGCTCGGCATGTTCTTCCTGGTCGGTCCGTACTCGGCGATGCTGTTCTACATGGGCGAGTGCTACGACACCCGCTGCCGCGCCACCGGGACCTCCTTCATCAACGCCATCAGCCAGCCGGGCGCCATCGCCGCCGGAGCGATCATCACGGCGATGCTCGTGGCGGGCTCCGACTGGAACCAGGGCGCGCTGATCGTGGGGGCGCTGGGAACGTTCCTGTCCGGCTTCGTGATGTTCGGCGCCCGCAAGGTGCCCGCCCTCTCCCAGTGACCGCCCCAGCACTTCCTGGAGAACACATGACCTCCCCCGAGAAGCGGGTCGCCGTGATCACCGGCGCCGCCAGCGGCATCGGCCGGGCGCTGGCCGTCGCGTACGCCTCCCACGGCGTGCGCACGGTCATCGGCGCCTACCCCGGCGACCCGCACGACCCCGCCGAGACCCTCCGCCAGGTCGAGCGGGCGGGCGGCTCCGGAGTCGTCCACGAGGTGGACGTGCGCGACGCCGCGCAGGTCGAGGCGTTCGCCCAGCGCGCGCTCGACGAGTGGGGCCGCCTCGACGTCGCCGTGGCCAACGCCGGCGTCCTGCGCCGCGCCGCCCTCGCCGAACTGACCGACGCCGCGTGGGACGACCTGCTCCAGGTGGACCTGACCGGTGTGCTGCGCACGCTGCGCTCCGCCGCCGCCCGGATGAGCGGGGCGGGCGCGATGGTCGCCGTGTCGTCCATCGCGGGCGGCGTGTACGGCTGGGGCGAGCACGCTCACTACGCCGCCGCGAAGGCCGGGGTGCTCGGGCTGTGCCGCAGCCTCGCCGTCGAGCTGGCGCCCCGCGGCATACGGGTCAACTCGGTCATCCCCGGGCTCATCGTCACCCCGCAGTCGTCCGACCCCGTCAACTCCCTGGGCCCCGACGGCCTCGCCCGCGCCGGCCGGGACATCCCCTGGGGCCGCGCCGGGCGGCCGGAGGAGGTGGCCTCGGTCATCCGGTTCCTCACCTCGGACGACGCGGCGTACGTCACCGGCCAGACCATCGTCGTGGACGGCGGGCTCACGGTCCGCATGCCCGCCTGAGGAGGAGCACCATGTCACCCACCCGTCCCTCCGGAGCCCTCGCGGGCCGGACGGCGCTGGTCACGGGCGGCGCCAGCGGCATCGGCCGGGCGATCGCCGAGGCGTACGCCCGCGAGGGGGCCGAGGTCGTCGTCGCCGACCTCGACGCCGCCCGCGCGGCCGAGGCCGCCACCACGGCGGGCGCGGCCGGCCACGTCGCGGTCGACGTCGGCGACCCCGGCTCGGTCGCCGAGGCCGTGTCCACGGTGCTGGACCGGCTGGGGCGCATCGACGTGCTGGTCAACTCGGCCGGCATCCTGACCGAGGCGCCCCTGGTCGAGATGGACCCGCAGGTGTGGGACCGCACGATCGCCGTCGACCTGACCGGCGTCTTCCTGTGCTGCCGCCACGTCGTCCCGCACATGGTGGAACGGCGGTGGGGCCGCGTGGTCAACATCGCCTCGCAGCTCGGCATCAAGGGCGGGCGGTCGCTCAGCCACTACGCGGCGGCCAAGGCGGGCGTCATCGGCCTGACCAAGTCGCTCGCGCTGGAGGTCGCCGAGCACAACGTGCTGGTCAACGCCATCGCACCCGGCCCCGTCGAGACGCCGATGGTCGCCGGGATCACGGACGCCTGGAAGAGCGCCAAGCGGGCGGAGCTGCCGCTGGGCCGCTTCGGCCGCCCGGAGGAGGTCGCCCCCACGGCCGTCCTGCTCGCCTCGGACCCGGGCGGCAACCTCTACGTCGGCCAGACCCTCGGCCCCAACTCGGGGGACGTCATGCCGTGACCGGCGCATGACCGAAGCCCTCCTGGCCGTGGACGCCTGTGGGTGTCGGGGGGTCGCGGGGGTCGAGGAGAGCGTGGAGATCGTGCGTGGCGGGGGTCGCGGAGGTCGCGGACATAGTGGGTGGCGGAGGCCGCGGAGGTCGCGGAGGTCGTGGAGGTCGTGGGTGGCGGGGGTCGCGGAGGTGGTTGACGTCGTGGGTGGCGAACAGCGTGGAGGTCGCGGACATCGTGGGGTGGCGGAGAGCGTGGAGGTCGCGGGGGAGCGGGTGTGGTCGGCGTGAAGGGGGGCGGTGATGTGCGGGGCGTGCGGGGTTGATCGCGGTGGCGCCGACTGGGCGCGGCCGTGGGTCGCCGGCCCCGCAGCCCGCGCGGCCGTGGCCGCCGCCGTCTCCCGGGTGCGCCCGTCGTCCCGTACGCGGATCTCACCGGTCGCCGGCGGATGGCTGGTCGCCCGCCCCACCGGCGGCTCGGCCGTCTGCGGCACGCTGGGCGAGCTGGTCGCCGCCGTACGGGCCGCGTCATCCGGACCGGAGGCGCCCGTGGACCCGGCACGCCCCTCGGGACCGCTGGCCGTGCCCGCGACGGCGGACGGCCGTACGGGTGTCGTCCTGCGCGTGGATCCCCACACCCACCCCCGCGACCTCGCCACCGCCCTCTCCGAAACCGCCCACCCTGACGACCCCGCCCACCCCGAACGAGCCGCCCGCCCGGAGGCGGACCCCCGCCCCATGAGGGCCGCCCGCCCCGAGAGGCGCTCGGGGTCGGATGAGGCCGCCCGCCCCGAACGGGCCCCCCGCCCTGAAGAGGACGCGCGCCCTGAAGAGGACGCGCGCCCTGAAGAGGACGCGCGCCCCGAAGAGGACGCGCGCCCCGAAGAGGACGCGCGCCCCGAAAAGGACGCGCGCCCCGAGGGGGACGCCCGCCGTGCGAGGGATGCCCGGCCCGAGGGGTGCTCGGGCTCGGGTGAGGTCGCCGGTTTCGGTGAGGCGGCCCCAGCGTTGGTCGTCGTGCCCACGGAAGGTGACGCGCTGGACGTCCTGGCCGCGCTCGCCGCACCCGCGTGGCTGCGGCGCGCCTACCTCGTGCGCGTCGAAGGGGCCGGGGCCGCGTGGGCTGCGCGGCCCGCGCCCGCCGGAGGGCGCGGCGACCCGCCGGTACCGCGCGAGCCCGGGTTCGGCGCGGACGTCGTCGTCGGGCTGGAGTGGGCCCGCCAGGAGGGCCGGTTCGACGGTACGGCCGTCGCTGTGCGGTGGCCCCTCGGCGGTGGCGCGCTGCTGGACGTGGAGATCCGCGCCGGCCACCTCATACGGGCCCGCACCCTGCACGGCGGCACCGGCACGGCTCTGTGACCCCAGGGAGAAGCGTTACAAGAGAGACACAAGTGATTTCCAAGACGCTTCCCGCATGATGGCTCCCTTTCCGACAGAGAAAGGGACCCCCGATGAAACGGACAGCGTTGCTGCTGGGCGCGGTGATGCTCAGCGGGCTGCTGGCCACACCCGCCTCCGCCACCGCCGCGCCCCGCCACGTCACGGCGGCGCCGCCGGCCGGAGCAGCCTCCGCCGCCGCGCCGCTCGTCGCGACCGCCGTGGCCAAGGTCAAGGCCGCCCCCGCCCGGCAGTCGGCCGCCTGCCCCACCACCGTCGCCTTCTCCGCCGCCGTGGCGGCCAAGGGCCGGGGCACCGTCCGCTACCGGTGGGTGCGCGGCGACGGGAGCAAGGGGGCCGTCAAGAGCTTCCGCGTCAACGGCAGGCGCACCGTCGTGGTCAAGGACCGCCAGACGTTCGACCGCACCACCTCCGGATGGCAGGCCGTCGAGGTGCTCGGCAGGCGCGGGCTGTCCGGCAAGGCGCGCTTCAGCGTCACCTGCGCCGGGCCGGTCAAGGTCTACGACGTCGCCACCCCGCTGCCCGCCGGGCCGGACGAGCCGCTGGTCGCGGCGGCCGACGTGGACGTCCGCCCGGCGTCCTACACGGGCGCCTGCCCCACGAACGTCGTCTTCACCGCCACCGTCCAGGTGTCGCGCACCCCGGCCAGCGTCGCGTACCAGTGGATCGACTCCGCCACCGGCGAGGGCCGTCCCGAGACGCTCACGTTCGCCGCGGGCGGCCCGCGCGTCCGGCAGGTCGTCCTCCCGCTGAGCGTGGGCTCCTCCACCGGCGGCTGGAAGGCCGTCCACCTGCTCGGCCCGAACGGACACGACTCGGCGCGCGCCGCCTACCAGGTGACCTGCCGCCGCACCCCGCCGACCGACCCCTCGCCGACGCCCACGTCCACCCCGACGTCGACGCCCACGTCCACCCCGACGTCCACCCCCTCGACCACTCCGACCTCGACCCCCACCACCACGACGACGCCGACCACGCCGCCCGCCCAGCGTCCGGCGACGCAGATCACCGCGGTCACCCCCGGCGACTACGAGGGCCCCTGCGCCGAGCCCGTGGCCTACCAGGCCGCCGGCCGCGTCACCCTGCCCGCGGGCGCGGCGCAGAAGGTCACGTACTGGTGGACGCTCGACGGCGCGGCCTGGCAGCGCCAGAGCGTCGACTTCCCGGCGAGCGGCCTGCCGCGTTCGCAGGACGTCAGCGCCGGATGGAACCTCGGCTCCACCGACACCGGCGCCCACAAGCTCGCCCTCCTCGCCGAGGGAGCCACGGCCACCGGTGAGCGGACGTTCACCTTCACCTGCGGCGCCGACCCGGGCGCCGCGGACCTGAAGCTGAAGTACGTGCTGACGTCCCAGTACAGGGGCGTCTGCGACGGCCCCTTCGCCCTGCACGCGAGGGCGCTGCTGTCCACGGACCGCGAGGCCGAGGTCAGGTACCGTTTCGTCGTGGACGGCAAGCCCGGCGCCGTCAGGACCGAGGTGCTCAAGCCCGGCGTCCAGCAGACGATCAGCGACTTCTGGTACAGCAGGGCCACGGCCACCGGATCCGGCGTCGTCCGCCTGGAAGTGCTGAACCACAACCGGATCGTCAAGGAGAACCCGTACTCCTGGACGTGCGTGGCGAAGAACCCCTCGCCCGGCACGGTGGACCTCGTCTCGATCCTCACCACGCCCTACTTCGGCGACTGCGTCGAGGCGCCGTACGTGACCGCTCACGGCGCGTTCCGCGCGGCCGCCGGGACCCAGATCACCTGGCGGTGGGTCATCGACGGCGTGCCGGACGCCGAGCGCACGGCCACCGTCGAGGCGAGCGGACTGCTCCAGGTGCAGTCGGCGTACTGGCACCGCACCACGAAGACCAGCGGGACGGTCCGCCTGGAGGTGCTGAACCACAACAAGCCGTCCGCCGAGGAGACCTACCCGGTCACCTGCAAGAACTGACCGGGTCCGCCGGTCAGCCGAAGGCGAGCCGCTCGCGGCGCCGGTAGCCGGGGCGGGTCAGCGCCAGGAACACCCTGGACGAGCGGCCCGCCGCGGCCAGGATCCGCTCGGTCTCCTCGCCGGTGGCGTGCCGGTCCAGCCACGGCACCCGGAACGCCATCTGCCGCACCGGGACCTGACCGGCGACCCGCCTCTCGGCGCGCGCCCAGGCCGTGGGCGGGACCCGTTCCGTGATGATCGGGAACAGCTCGGCCTCCTCGCCGGCGATGTGCTCGGCGAGGAGGTCCAGCACCGGCTTCAGCTCGCGTCCCAGGCGGGCGAGATCGCCGTCCACGGCCGCGCGGCAGCGCTCCATCAGGGGGCCGAGCGCCTCGTGGCCGCCGGCGTAGGGGGACAGGTCGAAGGCGTCGCCCGCGGCGCGGGCGACGAGCGGCCACAGGGCCTCGTCGCCGTGGACGTGATGGTGGATGGCCGACAGCAGCGACCTGGTGTACCAGCGGGTCGCGGACGCCCGCGCGGCGGAGACGGCGCCGGCCTCCGGCAGCAGCTGGGTCAGGCGGCGCAGGTCGGACAGCATGGCCCGGTGGGCGACGTAGAGCCCGGTGAGATCGGGCGACCCGGTGACATCGGGCAGGGCGGTGACGTCGGGTAGAGCGGTGACATCCGGTACGGCGGTGACGTCGGGCGACGCGGTGACGTCGGGGGGAGCGGCGGAGCCGGGGTACGGGGAGACGGCCGGCAGGCCGTGACCGCTCGCCACGGCCCGGTCCCTCCCGGCGGGCGCGCCCGGCGCGGGGCTCCGCCCGGCCTCCCACGCGCGTAACCGGGGCCAGGCGCGGGCCAGCGCGGCGCTGGCCGGCTCGACCCGTTCGCCGCTGACGGCCACGAGCGTCCCCGCCTCGGCCGGGACGGGCGGCACGGCCACGCTCGGCCGGACGAGGAGGCCGGCCTCGGTGAGCCGGTCGAGGACCCCGTGCTCGTCGCGGCACACGGCGTCCCCGTCGAGCAGGCGCAGCAGCAGCCCGGGAGCCTCGTCCCGCTGGAGCGGCGTCAGCGACGCGTAGGCCCGCTCGGCCACCTCGCCCAGCGACGGCGGCCCCGCCAGCCCCTCGGGCGCCCCCAGCGTGTACGGCGGCTCGGGGGAGTCCCCCATGCCGGCCAGGAGCTCCCGCGGCGACGGGCGGTCCGCCGGGTTCTTGGCCAGGGCGCGCCCGACCAGGGAGCGCAGCGGCTCCGGCAGCGCGTCCAGGTCGGGGTCCACGGCCAGCAGCCGGTGCATCACGCCGCCCAGGCTCTCCCCGCGGAACGGGTCGTGGCCCGTGGCGGCGAACAGCGTCACCCCGCCCCAGGCGAACACGTCCGCCTCCGGACCCGGCCGCTGCCCGGTGAAGACCTCGGGCGCCAGGTACGTACGGGTGCCGACCGTGCCCGGGACCGTCACCCCGAGGTCGATCACGGTGGGCCCGTCGGGGGAGAGCAGCACGTTCTCGGGCCGCAGGTCGCGATGGGCGATGCCCACGGCGTGCAGGGAGCGCAGCGCCGTCGCCATGCCCGCCGCCAGCGCGGCCAGTTCCCCGCCGGCGTACGGCCCGTGCCGCTCCACCGCCTGCCGCAGGTCGGGCCCCTCGACGAACTCGCTCACGATGTACGGCACGACGCCGTCCATCCCGACGCCCACGACCCTGGCCAGGTGCCGCGGCGAGACCCGCCACACGGCGTCGGAGAGCTGGCCGTCGACCTCGCCCCGGGGCACCTTGACCGCGAAGCGGCGTCCTTCGTCGTCGTAGGCGTCGTAGACCACGCCCCGCCCGCCGGCACCCAGCCGTCCGGCCAGCCAGTAGCCGCCGAGACTCATGGGGTCGCCCGGCACCAAGCGCATCGTCACTGATGCTTAGATGCGGCCGGGACGGGATTGGTTGTGCCCGTTCGGGGCCTTCCGCCGCCGGATCCCGGTCCGGCGGGGGCACGGGGTGGGGAAGGGGACGTCACAGGCCCTCCGCGCGCCTCGGAGGACCCGTGCGTCATGATCATTATGCCAGCGTCCGGGACACGGACGGCCACACCGCGATCAGCCACCGTCACGCGCGGGTGATCGCAGTGCCCGCAGCGTGCCCTCGGCCACCTCCTCGGGCGTCGTCGTGCTCACGTCGAACGTGATGTCGGCCACCTCCCGGAAGTACGGCTCGCGCCGCGCCCGCATCACCGACGGCGCGAAGTCCGGCCGGTGGTCGCCGGAGCGCATCCGCTGGGCCAGGACCGCGTCGGGCGCGTCCACCCACACCACGAACGCCTCGCGCAGCGCCTCCCGCACCCGGGGATCCTCCACGGCGCTGGCCGCCGCGGTGATCACCTTGGGCTCGCCGGCGAGCTCCGCCAGGACGTGCTCGGCCTCCCGCTGATGCAGCACGTCCGCGCCCTCGCTCGCCGCGATCTGCGCCGCCGTCGCTCCGTACCGCTTGCGCAGGAACGGGTCGCTGTCGCTCAGGGGCAGGTCAAGGGCCTTGCTGATGAGGCGTCCCGCGGACGTCTTGCCCGCGCCCATAAGCCCGACCATCACTACTGGTTTGTTTTTTGCCATGTGGATAGAGGTTCCTCTTGTCAAGGAGGTACTAATGACCATCGCCGGAAGCATCATCCTCATCATGCTTGGCGCGATCCTCACCTGGGCCGTCGAGTTCGACCTCGCCGGTCTCGACATCAACGTCGTCGGCGTCATCCTCATGCTCGGCGGGCTGATCGGGCTCCTGTTCGGCATCTACCGGATCCAGGTGACCCGCAGGGCGGTCGGGCCCATCGACGAGCCGGTGACCCGCCACGAGATCTACGAGGAGCCCGAGGCGCGCCGGACCACCGTGTACGAGGAGCGCCGCCGCTACGACGAGCCCCCGCTGTAACCCCCACCACCGAGCCACGCGTGGGACGAAGCCATCGCAGGAGGTGAACCGACATGCCCGCCAAGGAGGAACTGCCGTCGACGATCCGGCGCTCGCCCAAGAAGGCGCAGGACACGTGGATGAAGGCGCACGACTCGGCCGTGCAGACGTACGGCGAGGGTCGCCGCGCCCACATGACGGCCTTCGCGGCGCTGAAGCACTCGTTCGAGAAGGTCGGCGACCACTGGGAGCCCAAGGCCAGGAAGGGACCCTCGGACCAGGGCGCCAAGGACCGCTCCGGCCGCACGGCCGAGGGCGTCGACGCCAACGCCAGCAAGGAGCACCTGCAGAAGGTGGCCTCCCAGCTCGGCGTCACCGGCCGGTCGAAGATGACCAAGCAGGAGCTGGTGGACGCCATCAAGAAGGCCAACCGCCGGGCCACCGCCAAGGCCCGCGGCTAGCTCCCGTCCGCGCTTCAGGCCCGCCAGGCTCGCCCGGCGGGCCTTCGTCCGTGCCACGGCGTCCCCGCGCGGCGTCCGACGTCAGAGGAGTCGCTTGACGGCCTCGACGATGGCGCGCCGGTCGATGCGCGCGTCGGCGAGCTGCTCCGCCGGCGTGGCCGATCCCGGCAGCCCCCGTACGGCCAGCTTCACCACCCGCGGCCCCAGCTCGCTCACCGCGTCCGTCACCGCGTCGCCGAGCCCGCCCTCGGGCCGGTGGTCCTCGACCGTGATGAGGTTGCCGGTCGTGGTGGCGGCGGCGGTCAGCGCGGCCTTGTCGACGGGCTTGACGGAGTAGAGGTCGATGACGCCCACGGGGATGCCGTCGGCGGCCAGCTCGTCGGCCGCCGCCAGCGCCTCGTGCACGGTGATGCCGGCGGCGACGATCGTGGCCCGGTCGGCCGGCGTGTGGCGCAGCACCCGCGAGCCGCCCACGGGGAAGCGCTCGCCGGGCGGGTAGACGACGGGCGTGTCGCCGCGGGTGGTCCGCAGGTAGGAGACACCGGAGATGCCGGCCATCTCGGCGGTCAGGGCCGCGGCCTGGTTGGCGTCGCAGGGGTAGAGCACCGTGCTGCCGTACACGGCTCGTAGCATCGCCAGGTCCTCCAGCCCCATCTGGGAGGGGCCGTCCTCGCCGATCGCCACGCCCGCGTGCGAGCCGACGAGCCTGATCGACGCCTGGCTCACGGCAGCCATCCGGATGAAGTCGTGCGCCCGGGTCAGGAACGCCGCGAACGTCGCCGCGTACGGCACGAAACCGCGTGCCTGCATGCCGACGGCGGCGGCGACGAGCTGCTGCTCGGCGATGTACATCTCGAAGAAGCGGTCGGGGAACGCCTTGGCGAACTCCTCGGTCTTGGTGGAGTCGGCCACCTCGCCGTCCAGGGCGACCACGTCGCCGCGGGCCGCGCCGAGGGCGGCCAGCGCCTCGCCGTACGCGGTGCGGGTGGCGACGCGGGTGCCGGGCTCGTACTCGGGCAGCGTCAGCGTGCCGTCGTCGAACCGGTACGGCTGCGGCATGATCTCCGGCCGGTGCACGTCCACGGTGAGGGTGCGCACGCCGCCCAGCTCGGCGACGGCCGTGTCCGGGTCCTTCAGCGCCTTGCCGTGGGCGCCCTCGCGGTTCTCCACCTCGACGACGCCCTCGCCCTTGCGGGTCTTGGCCAGGATGACGGTGGGCCGCCGGCGGGTGTTGCAGGCGTCGCCCAGCGCGAAGTCGATCTGCCCCGGGTCGTGGCCGTCGATCTCGATGGTGTGCCAGCCGAACGCGCCGAACCTGCGCGCGTACGCCCCGGTGTCCCAGCCGTGCCGGGTGGGGCCGCGCTGGCCGAGCCGGTTCACGTCCACGATGAGCGTCAGATTGGCCAGCCCCTCGTCGCCCGCGTGCTCGGCCGCCTCCCACACGGAGCCCTCGGCCAGCTCGCTGTCGCCGCACAGCACCCACACCCGGTACGGCAGGCGCTCCAGCCGCCCGGCCATCGCCATGCCCACGCCGACCGGCAGCCCCTGCCCCAGGGACCCGGTCGCCACGTCCACCCAGGGCAGGCGCGGGGTCGGGTGCCCCTCGAGCCGGCTGCCCCGCTTCCTGAAGGACAGCAGCTCCTCGTCGGTGATGGCGCCCGCCGCCTTGAACAGGGAGTACAACAGCGGCGAGGCGTGCCCCTTGGAGAAGATCAGATGGTCGTTGGCCGGGTTGTCGGGGTGCTCGAAGTCGTAGCGCAGGTGACAGGCGAACAGCACCGCCATCAGGTCCGCCGCCGACATCGACGAGGTGGGGTGACCCGACCCCGCGGCGGCCGAGCTGCGCACGGAGTCCACGCGCAGCTGGCCGGCCAGTTCGGTCAGGTAGTGCAGGTCGCGTTCAGGCATGGTCAGGGCCTCCTCTGGTCGTCCGCCGCCTACCCCTTCTCGGCCGCTTAACGCGGGAGTCCGCGCTCGCGGAGGCCTTGACCGGTCAGCGCGAGCGCCGGAGGAGCGCCACCGCCGCGGCGGCTCCCGCCGCGAGGCCGAGCAGGACCGGCCGGCGGTGCTGGGACAGCCAGAGCTGCGGGCTGCGCGCGTGCGAGCGCCGGTCGAAGCCGCCGTGGGCGCCGTAGTCCTGGTCCTCGTCGGCCGGCTCCCACAGGTTGGCCACGCCGGTCGGCGCCTTGTCGTCCGTGACCTGGGACTTCGTTCCCGTACGAGCCAGGTAGCGGTCCACCAGGGCCGGGGCGATCCGCTGCGCGACGAGCGTGGCGGCGGTGGTGACGCCGACCCAGTACTCCTTGCGCTCCGGGTGCTCGGCCGCGTAGACGATGCCGTTCGCGGCGACCTCGGGTTGGTAGATGGGGGGCACCGGCTGCGGGTGGCGGCGCAGCTTGGACAGCACCCAGTCGAACTGCGGCGTGTTGACCGCCGGGAGCTGCACCATGGTGATCTTGATGTCGCTGCCCTCGCTCATCAACTCGGTGCGCACCGAGTCGGTGAAGCCCTTGATGGCGTGCTTGGCGCCGCAGTACGCCGACTGCAACGGGATGCCGCGGTAGGACAGGGCCGAGCCGGTCTGCACGATCGTGCCCCGGCCGCGGGGCCGCATGAGGTCGAGGGCCACGCGGGTGCCCCACACGTAGCCGAGGTAGGTCACGGCGGTGGTGCGCTCGTACTCCTCGGGGGTGATGTCGGTGAACTTGGCGAAGACCGAGGAGAACGCGACGTTGATCCACACGTCGATCGGCCCCATGTCGGCCTCGATCTGCTCGGCGGCCCGGCGGAGCTGCTCGTAGTCGGCCACGTCGGCCTCGAACACCTTCCCGCTGCCGCCGGCCACGCCTACGTCCACGGCGGCGGCGCCGAGCCCGGTCGTGCCGCGCGCGATGAGCGCGACCTTCGCGCCCTTCGCGCCCAGCTCACGGACCACGGCCCGGCCCACGCCGCCGCTCGCGCCCGTCACCACGACCACCTTGCCGCGCAGGTCGTGGGGGCGCAGCCCCTCGGCCGTCTCGGCGACGGCCCCGGAGAGGGACCCCGCCTCGGTCCCGGAGCTCACGTCGGTTCGCTGCGGAGTCATGCTCACCCTGCCTCTCCCACGTTCCTGCGCTTCTGCCGCCGTACGGCGAGCACCATGTCGATGACCGTGACCACGGCGACGACGACCGCGATGCCCGTCAGCACCGGGAGGTGCGCGATCAGGCCCAGCACCGCCATCGCGAAACAGAAGACGAGGATGAAGGACCCCGCCCTGATGTGCACCACGTCCCGCGGTGTCGCCGGCACCATGGGTTTGCCCGTCGCCGAGCGTTCTTCCCACTGGTTGTTGTCAGACATGGGCTCTCACCTGCCCGCGCCGTTTGGAGGTTAACGTTCGGGGTAGCCGCGCAGCCGTGTCCGAGCTGCATCCCAGTGACCGCAACGAGCCGGGGATCGTCCGCCGGCGCCGCGGACGGGGCTTCAGCTACCACCACGCCGACGGCGGGCCCGTGGACGCCGGGACGCTGGCGCGGATCAAGGCGCTCGCCATCCCGCCCGCGTGGACCGACGTGTGGATCTGCGCCTCGCCGAACGGCCACCTGCAGGCCGTGGGCACCGACTCCGCGGGACGCCTCCAGTACCGCTACCACGACCTGTGGCGCGAGCAGCAGGACCGGATCAAGTTCGACCGGGTGCTGGAGCTGGCCGACCGGCTGCCCGGCTTCCGCAAGGCGGTGGACGAGGGACTGCACGGCAGGGGACTGACCCGGGAGCGGGTGCTGGCCGCGGCCGCGCGGATGCTGGACGTGGGCTTCTTCCGCGTGGGCGGCGAGAGCTACGACACCTACGGCCTGGCCACCCTGCGGATGGAGCACGTGGCGTGCGCCCGCGGCACCATCACCTGCTCCTACCCGGCCAAGGGCGACATCCAGCGGGAGGTGGCGATCGCCGACTCCGACGTGTGCTCGGTGATCAGGGCGCTCAAGCGCCGCCATCCCGAGGGGGAGCTGCTGCGTTACCGGCAGGGGGGCCGCTGGGTCGACGTGCGCAGCGACGACATCAACGACTACCTGCGCGAGACGATCGGCGACGACTTCACCGCCAAGGACTTCCGCACCTGGCACGCGACCGTGCTGGCCGCCGTCGGCCTCGCGGTGTCCACGCACGCCGGGGAGGGGCCCGGCGGGACGGGAAAGGCGACCGGGAAGAGCGGGAAGGCGACGGGGAAGAGCGGAAAGGCGGTGGGGAAGCCGGGGAAGGGGCCCGGGAGGACGGCGCGCAAGCGGGCGGTCGCCCGGGTGATGCGCGAGGTGTCGGAGTACCTGGGCAACACGCCGACGGTCGCCCGGGAGTCGTACGTGGACCCGCGCGTGGTCGAGGCGTACGAGCGGGGCCGCACGATCGCGCCGGTGCTGACGGAGCTGGGCGCCGAGGCGGACTTCGGCCAGCTGGCCACCCACGGCGCCGTGGAGCGCGCCGTTATCGACCTGATACGCGCCGTTTGAGGGATTAGTCCCCGGGCATGCGGCGTCAAGGAAGGAGGAACCCATGGAAGCTCCGCAGTACGTCGCGGCCCGCATCCAGCAGGCGCTGGCCGAGGACGCGCGGACCCACGAGCTCGGCATCCACGTCGATGTCAGAGGGGATCAACTGTTCCTGCGCGGCCAGGTGAGCGGGAACGACCAGCGCGTGAGGCTCGGTGAGGTGGCGCACGAGGCCGCCCCCGACCTGAGGATGCACAACGAGATCAAGGTCGTCGTCGTCAACGAGCCGGGGGAGGATGAGCACCTTGACTGAAGTCCGCATAGCGGCCGTAGGCGACATCCACCTGGGCGAGGACGTCCGCGGCGAGTACCGCAAACGCCTGGAGGGCATCGAGGAGCGCGCCGACGTGCTCATGCTGGCCGGGGACCTCACCCGGCACGGCACCCTGGAGGAGGGCCGGGTGGTCGCCGACGAGCTGCGCGACCTGCCCGTCCCGGTCGTCGCGGTGCTCGGCAACCACGACTACCACTCCGACCTCCAGCACGAGATCGCCAGTGAGCTGCGCGACGCCGGGGTGACGGTGCTGGACGACGACGGCGTGGTCATCGAGTGCGGCGGCAGCAAGCTGGGGGTCGTCGGCGGCAAGGGTTTCGGCGGCGGGTTCGCCGGCAAGTGCGCGAGCGAGTTCGGCGAGCGCGAGATCAAGGACTTCGTGGCGCACACGCGGTACATCGCCGAGAGCTGGAAGATCGCGCTCAAGGAGACGCAGGCCGACCGGCGGGTCGTCCTGTCGCACTACTCGCCGATCAAGGAGACCCTCGAAGGCGAGCCGCTGGAGATCTACCCCTTCCTCGGCAGCTACCTGCTGGCCGAGGCCGTGGACACGGCCGGGGCCGACCTCATCCTGCACGGCCACGCCCACAAGGGCACGGAGAAGGGCCTCACCCCGGGCGGCATCCGGGTCCGCAACGTGGCGCTGCCGGTGCTGGGCAAGGCGTACGCGGTGTACTGCCTGGAATGCGGAGAATAACGCCGTACTCCGGTTAACACCGAGAGGGCGGTCGCTCCGGATGGAGCGACCGCCCTCTCGGTGTGGTTGCCTAAACGATAGATGATCTTTTTCGGCTGATTTTCTGTTGCTTCGATGACATTTCAGCTCACGCCGCATAAAGCGGCGAAGCGGGTAACACGTGACGACACAGCCTGACGGATTGGTCCACCGGGCCGGCGTCCACCGGCCCGGTGGGGGTCGAAGGGGGCGTTCGCGGCGCCCCTAGACATTGAAGATGCTGACACCGCCGGGGCCCACGAGGAAGCCGAGGACGATCAGGACGATCCCCCAGAGGAGATCGCGACGGGCCAGAATCACATAGATCCCGGCGATGACGAGAACGACCGCGATGATCCACAGCAAAGTAGCCATGGCCCGCTACTGCCCGTGCCGAAAGACATTTAACATCCTTTCCCGATGCGTGACATGTTTTCCGGGGTCGCGGCGGGAAGTGGACGTTCATGACTGCTTTCGGATACTTCCTTTCCTGCGAAGAGCACGGCCCCCAGGAACTCGTCCGGCAGGCCAAGGCGGCCGAGCGGGCCGGATTCGAGGCGTTGTGGATCTCCGACCACTTCCACCCCTGGCTGGACGAGCAGGGACAGAGCCCGTTCGTCTGGTCCGTGATCGGCGCGATCGCCGAGGCCACGTCCCTGCCCATCACCACGGCCGTCACCTGCCCCCTGATGCGCGTCCACCCCGTGATCGTCGCCCAGGCGGCGGCCACCTCCGCGGCCCTGTCCGGCGGCCGGTTCCGGCTCGGCGTCGGCACCGGCGAGGCGCTCAACGAGCACGTCGTCGAGTCCCGCTGGCCGCCCGCCGACGAGCGGCTGGAGATGCTGGAGGAGGCCGTCGGGCTGATGCGGGAGCTGTTCACCGGCGAGCAGGTGACGCACCGCGGCACCCACTACCGGGTGGACACCGCCCGCCTCTACACGCTGCCGGACGAGCCGCCGCCCATCTACATGTCCGGCTTCGGGCCCAAGGCGATCGAGCTGGCCGGCCGCATCGCCGACGGCTACATCTCCACCGGGCCGAGCGCCGAGATGGTGGAGCAGTTCCACAAGGCCGGCGGCGCGGGCAAACCGGTGCTCGGCGGCCTGAAGGCCTGCTACGCGCAGGACGAGGCCGAGGCGCGCAGGACCGTCCACCGGCTGTGGCCCAACCAGGGCATCCAGGGCGAGGCGTCGCAGCTGCTGCCCCTGCCGCGGCACTTCGAGCAGTTCGCCCAGTCCGTCACCGAGGAGCAGGCCGTCGGCTCCAGCCCGTGCGGCCCCGACGTCGACACGCACGTCCAGGCGATCCAGGCGTACGTGGACGCGGGCTTCGACGAGGTGTACGTCAACCAGATCGGGCCCGAGCAGGACGCGTTCTTCGACTTCTACGCCCGCGAGGTCCTGCCGCGCCTGCGCTGAGGGCCGGATCCCGCGCCGAAGCCTGGGCCGGGCCCCGCGCCGAAGCGCCCCGTGCCGCGGCGAAGGCCTCACCGGAAGCCCGGGAGGCCCTCGCCGCCGGAGCGGGTCAGGACGCCGAGCGCTGCAGCTTGGCGTAGGCGAGCTGCAGCCAGTCGGAGACCGCCACCGCGGTCATCGTCGCCCCCACCAGCCGCGTGAACCGGGGCGCGATCACCAGCCCGGCCGCGTAGGCCGTGGCCGTCCACTGCGCCAGGCAGAACGGGCACGACAGCAACTCGCCGACCGAGTTGCGCGGCTCCTCCTTCAGCTCCGCGGGGCCGCCCGTCCCCTCGTAGCGGGTGAAGGGCGCGCGCAGCGGGCTCGTCACCGGGTCCTTGGCGATCAGCCGCGACGCCTTGTGGGTGCAGCCCGCCATCAGCGCGAGGTCCAGCACGCCCACCTGCTCCGGCATCTTGCGCCCGGTCAGCGCCGCCAGGCCCGCCGCCGCGGCGACCGCCCCGCCGTACACGGTGAGGATGCGCAGGTAGCCGCGCAGCGGCCGGTCGTGCTCGCCCTGGTACTCGCGTTCGGTCTTCTCCAGGAAGTCGGTCATAGGGCCTGGCGCTACCCCCGCTCCCCGGCTCTAGTCGCGCCCCCGCCGCCGCTCCCGCGCGTGATCCGACGTCTAGCCGGGGGCCGCGAGGGTAGCCCGATCACATGAGCAGCCACAGTCATGAAGTCACCGACGCGATCCTCGACACGCTCAAACGCGCCAGCTCGGGGTTGAAGGACGCGGGCGTGAAGTTCGCGCTCGCCGGTGGATGCGCCGCCTACGCCCGGGGGGCCGCGCCATCGCTGCACGACGTGGACTTCGTGCTCACCGAGCACGACGTGCCGGCCGCCCTGGAGGCGCTGCGCGGTCTCGGCTTCGAGACGGCCAAGCCGCCGGAGGACTGGCTGGTCAAGGCGTACGACGACGGCCGCCTGGTGGACCTGATCTTCCGCATCTCCGACCGGCCGATCACCGCCGAGCTGATCGAGCGCGCCGAGCAGATGAAGGCGTCGGCGGTGATCGTGCCCGTGCTGGAGGCGACGGACCTGGTGATCTCCTGGCTGATGCCGCTGTCGGAGCACGCCTGCGACTACGGCGCGCTGCTGCCGCAGGTGCGGGCGCTGCGGGAGCAGGTGGACTGGCAGCGGGTGGCGACGGTGACCGCCGACTCCCCGTACGCGGCGACCTTCCTGACCCTGCTGGAACGCCTCGGCGTGCTGGAGGCGCCGGTCGAGCCCAAGGGTGACCCCTCCTGGCCCTGACCCCGGTCCGGCTCCGGCCTCCCGGAGCCGGAGCCGGACCCCGGAACGACGAAGGGCCGCACCCCGAGGGGTGCGGCCCTTCGCCTTGGGTCAGGTCAGTGCGTCCAGCGGCCGTAGTAGTCGCCCACCCGCGTCCGGTACTCGGGCTCCTTGAAACGAGCCTCGTCGAACTCCGGAGCGTTCTTGATCTCTTCCTTGGTGCGCGAGACGTACACCTCGCGCTCCTGAGGATCGATCCGGGTGATGACGCTCGCCGGCAGCATGACCTTCTTACCGAAGATCCACGGACCGGTGTCGACGACGACGTAGCTCTCGCCGACCTCGTACGTGGCCTCATCGACGGAACCGATCTTTCCGTCGGTGGCGTGGACGTGGTACCCGGTGATGTCCAGCGCCTGGCCGCGGTCGTAGACGTCAGGTCGATAGTCCCAGAGCTGCATGGAGCTCACGTCCTTTCTTCTTCCGTCTCGTACGTTGGCCCCCTCCGACTACCCGGAGGTCCGGCGACAAACCTCAGGCCAAGAATTCGTCAAGAAATGCCGCTACGATCCCGCCACGACGATCGAAGGAGAGCCCGGATGAGCGAGTGGCCGCAGGAGGAGTGGGCGCCGGCCGGCGTCGATCCGTCCACGCCCAGCGTCGCCCGCGTCCACGACGCCCTCCTCGGCGGCATGGAGAACTTCGCCGCCGACCGGTCCGTCGCCCGGCGGCTGAAGGAGGCCGTGCCCGAGGTGGTGGACCTGGTCTGGTGCGACCGGGCGTTCGTCGGCCGGGTCGTCGACTTCCTCGTCCGCGAGGCCGGGATCCGGCAGCTCGTCGATCTCGGCGCCGGCCTGCCCACCGTCGAGAACACCCACGAGGTCGCCCAGTTCGCCGACCCCTCGACCCGCGTCGTCTACGTGGACGTCGACCCGATGGTGGAGCCGCACGCCCGCGCCATCCTCGGCGGCAACCCGTACGCGACCGCCGTCACCGCCGACGCCCGCGACGTCACCGCCGTGCTCGGCCACCCCGAGCTGCGCCGGCTCATCGACCTGTCGCGGCCCGTCGGGGTGCTCGCGATCGGGCTGCTGCACCTGTTCCCCGACCAGGACGACCCCCACGGCGTCGTCCGGCGCTACATGGACGCGCTGCCGTCCGGCAGCCACCTGGCCGCCTCCAACATGCTGGCCTCCGCCAACCCGAAGGCCAAGGCGCTGGAGGTGATGCTCCAGGCCACGATGGGCACCGGCCACTTCCGCACCCGCGAGGAGATCGGCCGCTACTTCGACGGGCTGGAGCTGGTGGAGCCCGGCCTGGTCCACTTCCCCGAGTGGCGGCCCGACGAGCGGCTGCCCCACCCGCTGGCCAGCTGGGAGCAGCTCCTCCTCGGCGGCGTCGCCCGCAAACCCTGACGGATCGGCGCGCGGTGACAGGGGTGTGCCCGCGCCGCTAGGGTGGGGGACGTGCCGCGCAACCTGATCTGCTCCCCGCCGCCCGCCCTGTAGCGGGCGGCCTCCTTCGCTGACATCTCGCCGGGTCTGAGCCGATCCGGGGATGGTCGCCGCCCGCGTACGGGCCCCTTCCGACCACTCCACCCGGAGAGATCTGTCATGACTGCTGTCCCCGCTTCCCTTTCCGCGCGCCGGGGAGCCCTCTACATGTCCGCGGCGGCGGCCGCCTGGGGAACCGGCGGCGCCGCGGGATCCCTGCTGTTCCAGACCGCCGGGCTCGGCCCGGCCGGCGTCTCCCTGTGGCGCTACGCCCTCGGCGCGCTGTTCCTCCTCGGCATCCTCCGGCTCACCGGCGGCTCCCTCCCGCGGCTCAGCGCCCGGGTGGTCGTCGTGGGCGCCGGGATGGCCGTCTACCAGGCCGCCTACTTCGCCGCCATCGAACGCTCCGGCGTCGCCGTCGCGACCGTCGTGACGATGGGCGCCACCCCGGTCATCACCGAGCTGGGCGGGCGGCTGCTGCTCGGCGAGCGGTCCGGCCGCACCGGGCTGCTCGCGCTGGCCGCCGCGCTGGCCGGGCTGTTCCTGCTCACGGGCGAGAGCGTGCTGGCGGGCGGCGGCCGGCTGGGCGGCGTCGGGTTCGCCCTGCTGTCGGCCGCCGGGTACGCCGCGGTGACGCTGTACTCCCGGCGGCACCGGGACGACTCCGGCGCCATGGCCGTGGGCGGCTTCGTCGTCGGCGCGCTGTGCCTGACGCCGTTCGCGCTGGTCGGGGGCGCCGTGCCCGAGCCGAGCCTGACCACCGCGGCGCTGCTGCTCTATCTCGGCGCGGTGCCGACGGCGCTGGCCTACGCGCTGTTCTTCCGGGCGCTGACCACGCTGCGGGCCGCCACGGTGTCGGTCATCTCCCTCGGCGAGGCCGTCTTCGCGGCCGTGCTCGGCGTGCTGCTGTTCGGCGAGCGGCTGAGCGTGCTCGGCTGGGCGGGCTGCGCGCTCCTCACGGTCGCCGTCGTGCTGCCGGCCGTCCGTCCCGAGCAGCGGTGACGGGCTGAACCGGGGAGCGGGGCGGCGGCGCGGGAGGCCGTGCACCTCCCCGTATGGGTTAGGGTCCGGTACGGCGACGCATGCCGTACCGTCGCTCCGCTCCCCACTTCGGACACACTTGTGGAGGTGGGCACGAGGGGAACGCGGCCGGGCAGAGCGCGCGTTGGAGGGACTGTGGCGTCGATTTCCGGAATCTTGAAGAACCTCCTGGACCGTCCGGGAGGAGTGAGTCTGGGCCCGTACCAGAAGGTCGTGAAGGCGGCCGGCGCGCTGGCCGGTTCGATCGGCGCCCTGGACGAGCTGCCCCGCCCCGCGATGGACGACCTGGCGAGGTTCTGCGCCGTCGCCCGGGAGGCCGCCGACCGCTCGCTCGGGCTCAGGCCGTACGACGCGCAGCTCCTCGGCACGCTCGCGCTGCTCGACGGCAAGGTCGCCGAGATGGCGACCGGCGAGGGCAAGACGCTGTCCGGCGCGATGGCCGCCGCCGGCTACGCCCTGCAGGGCAGGCGTGTGCACGTCATGTCCGTCAACGACTACCTGGCCCGGCGCGACGCCGAGTGGATGGCGCCCTTCTACGCGGCCATGGGCGTGACGGTCGGCTGGGTCGGGCAGTCGTCCACCCACGAGGAGCGCCGCGAGGCGTACGCGAAGGACGTCACCTACGGCGCCGTCAGCGAGATGGGCTTCGACGTGCTGCGCGACCGCCTGCGCACCGACCCGGCCGAGCTGATCGTGCCCGCCCCCGAGGTCGTGCTGGTGGACGAGGCCGACTCCGTGCTGGTGGACGAGGCTCGCGTGCCGCTCGTCATGGCCGGCGCCTCCGACGCGGGCAGCGCCGTGCCCGAGATGGCCGCCCTGGTCAGGCAGCTCGTCCGCGGCTACCACTACGAGGTGGACGACCAGGCGCGCAACGTCTACCTGACCCCCAAGGGCGCCGACACGGTCGAGAACCTGCTGTCGGTCGACCTCTACGACGAGAACGAGCCCGGCACGCTCATCGAGCTCAACCTCGCCCTGCACGCCCACGTCCTGCTCACCCGCGACGTCGACTACATCGTCCGCGACGGCAAGGTGCAGCTCATCAACGCCTCCCGCGGCCGGGTCGCGCTGCTCCAGCGCTGGCCCGACGGCCTGCAGGCGGCCGTGGAGGCCAAGGAGGCGCTGGCGCCCAGCGAGAAGGGCGAGATCCTCGACTCCATCACCGTGCAGGGCCTCATCCGCCGCTACCCGCAGATCTGCGGCATGACCGGCACGGCCGTCGCGGTCAGCGAGCAGCTCGGCGAGTTCTACGGGCTCAAGGTCGCCGTCATCCCGTCCAACCGGCCCTGCGTCCGGAAGGACGAGCCCGACCGGGTCTACCCGGACGTGCCGGAGAAGGAGGCCGCGCTCGTCGAGGAGATCCAGGCCGTCCACGCCACCGGCCGGCCCATCCTCATCGGCACCCTGGACGTGGCCGAGTCGGAGAACCTGGCCCGCCTGCTGCGGCGGCGCGACCTCGACCCGGTCGTGCTCAACGCCAAGAACGACGCCGAGGAGGCGTCGATCATCGCCCGGGCCGGCGAGCGCGACGCCATCACCGTCTCCACGCAGATGGCCGGGCGCGGCACCGACATCCGCCTCGGCGACGGCGTGGCCGAGCTGGGCGGCCTGTACGTCATCGGCTCCGGCCGCCACGCCAGCAGCCGCCTCGACGACCAGCTCCGCGGCCGGGCCGGACGGCAGGGCGACCCCGGCGGCTCGGTGTTCTTCGTCAGCATGCGCGACGACCTGGTCACCCAGTTCGCGCCCGACGAGCGGCCGCCCGCCCCCGACGCCGACGGCGTGGTCCGGCACCGCCGCGGCGCCTACGTCGTCGCCCACGCCCAGCGCGTCGCCGAGGGCGTCAACCTGCAGATCCACCGCAACACCTGGCGCTACACCCGGCTGCTGGAGCAGCAGCGCGAGCTCATCCTGGAGTGGCGCGACAAGGTCCTGCACGGCGACGCCGCCGCGCGGGCGCTGGCCGAGGGCGACCCCGAGCGGTGGGCGTCCATGCCCGAGGACACCCGCGAGGAGACGGCCCGGCAGATCGTGCTGCACGCCATCGACCGCTGCTGGACCGAGCACCTGGCGTTCCTCACCGACCTGCGCGAGGGCATCCACCTGCGGGCCCTGGGCCGGATGAGCCCGATCGACGAGTTCCACCGCGAGGCGGTCGCCGAGTACAAGGCGATGCTGGAGGAGGTCGAGCGGCGCTCGCTGGAGGCGTTCGAGGCGCCCGAGCCCGACCTGAAGCGGCCCACGGCGACGTGGACGTACATGGTGCAGGACAACCCGTTCGGCACCGAGTGGGACCGCATCCTCAAGCGCATGGGACCGGACAGCCGCCGTCGCGGATGATCGCTCGCCGTACCTGACAGAAGATGGCAGGTACGGCTGGCAGGCTTTGAGCCATGACAACGAAGGCGAAGCTCCTGGCCGTCACCATCGACTGCGCGGAGCCCAAGAAGCTGGCCGAGTTCTACCACCAGGTCACCGGCCTCGACCTGCAGTACGCCGAGGAGGAGTACGCCGCGGTCGGCGACGGCACCACGAACATCTACTTCGGCCGGGTCCCCGAGCGCGAGCCCGCCCCCTGGCCCGGCCCGGCCAAGCAGTTCCACCTCGACTTCCGGGTGCCCGACGTGGAGAAGGCGGCCGAGGAGTACATCGCGCTGGGGGCCACCAAGCCCGACTTCCAGCCCGGCGTCAGCGAGGAGGGAGGCGTCCGCTGGATCGTGCTGCGCGACCCCGAGGGGCACCTGTTCTGCGTGTGCCCCGAGCAGTCCTGAAGCCGCCCGGGGGCCGGGATTGTCCTAAAGGATGATTCCCGCGCTCCGCTTCCCTCATAAGCTGGAGCAATGCTCCTCCACTTTCCCCTGCCCCTGCGTGGGCGCCGATGACCTGGGCCGGACTCCTCATCGCCCTGCTCGGCGCCCTGGGATACGCGCTCGGGGCGGCCCTGCAACAGTACGAGGCCGTGGCGGCCGGCGCCTCGCTCAAGCTCGTGCGACGGCCCCGCTGGTGGATCGGCGGAGTCATCGGGTTCACCGGGGCCAGCCTGCACGCCGTCGCGCTCAGCTTCGCGCCGCTGGTCGCGGTGCAGCCCATCAGCGTGGCCACGCTCGTGTTCGCCGTGCCGCTGGCCGCGCTGATGTACGGGCGGCGGCCGTACCGGGCCGAGGTCCTCGGCTCGATCGCCGTGGCCGTCGGGCTCGTGTGGCTCATGCTGCTCGTGCCGGCCCACAACGTCGTCCCGCACCTCAGCGACGGCGCCGCGCTCGCGTTCATCGGCGTGATCGCGGTCATCGCGGTGGCCGCCGAGCTGGTCTCCCGCCGGCTGCGCGGCCCCGCCAAGGCGCTGCTGATGTCGGTGGGCGCGGGGGCCGTCACGGCCAGCGTGTCCACGTTCGTGCGCGTGGTGGGCGGCGGCATGCAGGGCGACTGGAGCAGGCTGCTGCACTGGTTCACGCTGGCCGTGCCGGTGCTGCTGGTCTGCGCCGTGGTGCTGCTCCAGCGCTCGTACGCCGTCGGCTACTTCGGCATCGCGTACGCGGGCGTCCAGGTCGTCGACCCGGTCACCTCCGTGCTGGCCGGCGCGATCCTGCTGGGCGAGCCGCTGCCGGCCAGCCCCTCCACGGCCATCCCGGCGCTGCTCGCCGGGGCGCTCACCGTCGCCGGCACCATCACGCTCGGGCGGCTGGCCCCCGACCACTCGCGGCCGGCCGCGGTGGAGTCCATTCCAGCACCCCCCGCACTGACCGCAGCATCAGAGCGGAACTGAACCGGGCCGCGAGGGCCATGCCGGCGTCGCGCAGCGACACCGCGACCGGGTTGCGGATCTTCGTCGCCCGGCAGATCGCCGTCGAGCGCCGCGTGATCGCGGTCGTCCGCTCCAGCCGGGCGGCCGAGTAGGCGGCGAGACCACCCCCCACCACGGAAGCCGGCCCCTCTCCGACCGCGTGCGCCGGCCCCTCTCCGACCGCGTGCGCCAGCCCCTCTCCCACCGCGTGCGCCAGCACGACCGCGTCCTCGATGGCCTGGCAGGCGCCCTGGCCCAGGTTGGGCGTCATCGGGTGGGCCGCGTCGCCCACCAGCGCCACCCGGCCCCGGTGGTAGGCCGGCAGCGGCGTGGCGAACGCGTGGACGTCATTGCGCACGATCCGCTCCGGCCGGACGGCGGCCAGCAGCGAGGGGATCGGCTCGTGCCAGTCGCCGAACCGGCGCAGCAGCTCCTCCCGCTCGTCCCCGTGGACGGCGCCCTCGGGGGACAGGTCCGTGGCGTAGAAGTAGACGACGTCGTCGGCCAGGAGATGCACGCCGAACACCCGGCCCCCGCCCCACGTCTCGGTGCTGCGCAGCGGGCGGCCGTCCCACGGCACCAGTCCGCGCCAGGCCGTCACCCCCGCGTACACGGGGCCCGGATGCCCGGGGAAGAGCGCGCGGCGGGTCGCCGAGCGGATGCCGTCGGCGGCCACGACCAGATCGGCCGCGTGCTCGCCCCGGTCGGTGCGGACCACACCGGTGCCGGCGTCCACGCCGGTCACGGTGACGCCCAGGCGCAGGGCGTCCGCGCCCAGCGCCGCCGCCAGCAGGTCCACCAGCGTCGCCCGCGCGAGCACCACCACCGAGTCGCCGAACTCCTCCTGCGCCCGCTCCGCCGTCGTGTGCGCCAGCCACCGGCCGTCCGGGCGGCGGATGCCCACCCGCCCCTGCATCCGTGACAGTTCGCGCGCCCGGTCGCCGAGGCCGAGCGTGTCGAGCGCGCGCAGCGCGTTCACCGCGAGAGCGAGCCCTGATCCGACCGGCTCCATCCGCTCGGCGCGCTCCAGCACGGTCACCTCCCATCCCGCCTGGCGCAGCGCGATCCCCGCGCTCAGCCCGCCGATCCCCGCCCCGATCACCACAGCAGCCGGCATCGCCGCCTCCTTAACTACGTCTGTAGTCTCACTGTACTACCGCTGTAGTGAGCGCGACTACGGGTGTAGTCGGCGCCTCGTAGGATCGGTGACCGTGAAACGTTCAGAGGCGGTCGCGGAGGCGGCCATCACGCTGCTGGCCGAGCGCGGCATGCGCGGCCTGACCCACCGGGCCGTGGACGAGGCCGCCGGCCTGCCGCCCGGCTCCACCTCCAACCTCGCCCGCACCCGCGCCGCGCTGCTCGAACTCACGCTGACCCGCCTCGTGGAGCTGGAGGAACGCGCCCTCGGCCCCGCCCTGGAGGCCGGGCCGGCCGCGCTCGCCCGCCGGCCGTCGCGCGAGGCCCTGACGGAACTCCTGGTGGAGGCGCTGCACGTGCAGATCGCCGACGCCCGGCGCACGCTGGCCCGCTACGAGCTGGCCCTGGAGGCGACCCGGCGGCCCGAGCTGCGCCGCGTCTACGACCGGGCGGGCCGCCGCTTCCGCGACCCGGCGGTGGCGCTGCTGGCCGTTTTGGGCTCGCCCGATCCGGTACGGCACTCCCGGCAGCTCGTGGCGTTCACCGAGGGCGTCATGTTCGACGCGATCGCCGGGGCGGGGGAGCGGCCGTCGCGGGAGGACAGCCGCGCGGCGATCCGCGAGCTGCTCGACGGCATGCTGGGGCCCGCCTGAGCCGTCCCGGTTCAGGCGGTGGCGGTGAGGCGGGCGCGGTGGGCCGGCCACTCCTCCTGGAGGATGCCGAAGACGACCGTGTCGCGCCAGGTGCCGTCCGGCCGCCTGCGGTGGCGCCGCAGGGTGCCCTCGTGGACGCCGCCGATCCGCCGGATCGCGGTCTGGGAGCGCGTGTTCAGCACGTCGGTCTTGAGCATGACGCGGTTGTAGGCCGGCTCGCCGAAGGCGTGGTCGATGAGCAGCACCTTGCAGTTCGTGTTCACGGCCGTGCGCCAGACCGCCCTGCCGTACCACGTCCAGCCGATCTCGACGCTCTCGTCGAAGCCGGGCACGTCGCAGTAGGTGGTCCAGCCCACGGCCCGGCCGCTCGCGCGCGGGACGACGGCGAGCGGGACGTGCTTGTCGTCCGCGATCAGCCCGGCGGCCACCTCGCGCAGCTCCTCCTCGGTCCCGGGGCGCGTGGGCATCCAGCGCCACACCTTCGGATCGCCGCCCCCGGCGGCGAACAGGTCGGGGACGTGGGCGAGGGTGAGCGGTTCGAGCCGGACGACGTCGTTCTCGAGCACCACGGGGGAGGGCAGCTTCGCGGTCATGGCCGCCAGCCTAAGGGGGTGGCCGTAATGCCGGTTATGGCCACATCGCGGCTTTTGTGAAGAACCACAGGTTCGCGGACGGCCGCTGTCGACACGCATACCGGCCGGTCGGTAGGCTCGGCGCCATGGACTTCGCCTACGACAGCGTCACCGAGGAGTTGCGCGAGCGGCTGCTGCGCTTCATGGACGAGTGCGTCCTTCCGGCCGAGCCCGCCTTCGCCGAACAGGCCGCCACCAGCGGCTGGAGCGCGCCGCCGCTGCTCGCCGACCTCAAGGACGAGGCGCGCAAGCGCGGCCTGTGGAACCTGTTCCTGCCGGGTGCGGACGGCGCCGGGCTGACGAACCTCCAGTACGCGCCCCTGGCGGAGATCATGGGCCGCAGCCCCCACCTCGCGCCCGTCGCGACCAACTGCGCCGCGCCCGACACGGGCAACATGGAGGTGCTGTCGATGTTCGGCAGCGCCTGGCAGCGCGAGGAGTGGCTGCGCCCGCTGCTCGACGGGGAGATCCGGTCCGCGTTCGCGATGACCGAGCCCGACGTGGCCTCCTCCGACGCGACCAACATCGCCACCTCGATCGTGCGCGACGGCGACGAGTACGTGATCAACGGCCGCAAGTGGTTCATCTCGGGCGCCATGAACCCCGAGTGCAAGATCTTCATCGTCATGGGCAAGACCGACCCGGAGGCGCCGTCGCACCGGCAGCAGAGCATGGTGCTGGTGCCCCGCGACACGCCCGGCATGCACATCAGGCGCGGCATGACCGTGTTCGGCTACGACGACGCCGACCACGGCGGCCACGCCGAGATCGTGTTCGAGGACGTGCGCGTGCCGGCCGACAACCTCATCGGCGAGCAGGGCGGCGGCTTCGCCATCGCGCAGGCCCGGCTCGGGCCCGGCCGCATCCACCACTGCATGCGCCTGATCGGCATGGCCGAGCGCGCCGTCGAGCTGATGTGCCGGCGCGCGCTGAGCCGCACCACGTTCGGCAGGCCCGTCGCCCAGCAGGGCGTCGTCCAGGACTGGATCGCCGAGTCCCGCGTCCGCATCGAGCAGCTCCGGCCGCTCGTCCTCAGGACGGCCTGGCTCATGGACACCGTCGGCAACCAGGGCGCCCACACCGAGATCCAGGCCATCAAGATCGCGACCCCGGCGGCCGTCGAGTGGATCCTCGACAAGGCCATCCAGGTCCACGGGGCCGGCGGCGTCTCCCAGGACTTCCCGCTGGCCGGCCTGTGGGCCGGGGCCCGCTCCCTGCGCCTGGCCGACGGCCCGGACGAGGTCCACAAGCGTTCCCTGGCCTACCGCGAGCTGAAGAAGTACATGTGACATCGATCGGAGGGTCCCGAGTGGAGGAAGCACGGCTCAGGGAACTGGCGGCGGAGTTCCTCGCCCGCCACGACCCGGGAGGCGACCGGCTGGAGTTCCTGCGGGCCAGGTTCGACGCCGGGCTGGCCTGGGTGTGGTACCCGGAGGGCCTCGGCGGCCTCGGGCTGGCGCCCGAGCTGCAACGCGTGGTGGACGAGGAGCTGGCCGGCACCCCGCAGATCGACGTCGGCCTCCAGGGCATCGGCCTCGGCATGGCGGCCCCCACGATCCTCACGTTCGGCACCGAGGAGCAGCGGCGCCGCTTCCTGCGCCCGCTGTGGACCGGCGAGGAGATCTGGTGCCAGCTCTTCAGCGAGCCCGGCGCCGGCTCCGACCTCGCCACGCTCGCCACCCGCGCCGTCAGGGACGGCGACGAGTGGGTCGTGGACGGGCAGAAGGTGTGGACGTCCGGCGCCCACCACGCCCGGTGGGGGATCCTGGTCGCCCGCACCGACCCGGGCGTGCCCAAGCACCGCGGCCTGACGTACTTCGTCTGCGACATGCGCGCCCCCGGCGTCGAGGTCCGCCCGCTGCGCCAGATCACCGGCGAGGCCGAGTTCAACGAGGTCTTCCTGACCGGCGTGCGGCTGCCCGACGAGCTGCGGCTCGGCCAGGTCGGCGACGGCTGGCGGGTGGCCCAGACCACGCTCATGAACGAGCGGGTCGCCATCGGCGGCGCCCGGGTGCGGCGCGGCGGCGGCATGCTCGGCCCCGTCCTGGACACCTGGCGCGAGCACCCCGAGCTGCGCACCCACGACCTGCACCAGCGGCTGCTCGCCCTGTGGGTGGAGGCCGAGGTGACCCGCCTGTCCGGCGACCGGCTGCGCGAGCAGCTCGCCGCCGGCCAGCCCGGGCCCGAGGGGTCGGGCATGAAGCTGTCGTTCGCCCGGCTCAACCAGGCCATCTCCGGCCTGGAGGTGGAGCTGCGGCGCGACCTCGGCTACGACGACTGGACCTTCCGCCGCTCCGACACCGTCGACTTCTACGGCCGCGGCGCGGGCTACCGCTACCTGCGCGCCAAGGGCAACTCCATCGAGGGCGGCACCTCCGAGATCCTCCGGAACATCATCGCCGAGCGCGTCCTCGGCCTGCCCGCCGAACCCCGCGTCGACAAGGACGTCCCCTGGAAGGACCTGCCGCGATGACCCTGCTGTACTCCGAGGTCGAGGAGGAGCTGCGGGCCGCCGTGCGCGCCGTGCTCGCCGACCGCTGCCCGCCCGCCGCCGTCCTCGCCCGGGCCGAGTCCGAACCGTACGACCCGAGCCTGTGGAAGACGCTCGCCGTCGAGGTCGGCGTGGCCGGCCTGCTGGTGCCGGAGGAGCACGGAGGCGCCGGGGCGACGGCCAGCGAGGCGGCGGTGGTGCTGGAGGAGCTGGGGCGCGGGGTGGCGCCGGTGCCGTTCTTCACCAGCTCGGTCCTGGCCACGTACGCGCTGGTGCGGGCCGGTGAGGCGGGCGCCGGTGAGGAGGTGGGCGGGCTGCTGGGGCGGCTCGCTGAGGGGCGGGCGACGGCCGCGCTGGTGGTCCCGTTCGCGGCCTCGCCCTACCGGCCCTGGCCGGTCCGCGGCGGCGTGAGCGAGGCGGCGGACGCGACGGGGGAGCGGCTCTCCGGGAGCGTGGCCGGGGTGGCGGGGGCGGACGTGGCCGACGTCCTGGTCGTCCCGGTGCCCGGCCCGGACGGGACGGCGGTCCTGTACGCCGTGGACCGCGAGGCGGCGGCCGTCGAGGCGGCGCCGTCGCTGGACCTGACGCGGCCGGTGGCCACCGTGACGCTCGACGGGGCGCCGGCCGCCCGGCTGGGCGTCGTGGACCTGGCCGAGGTGCTGCGGTTCGGCGCGGGGCTGCTGGCCTCCGAGCAGCTCGGCGTGGCCGAGTGGTGCCTGGAGACCACGCTCGCGTACGTCAAGGAACGCCGCCAGTTCGCGCGGCCGGTGGGCTCGTTCCAGGCGGTCAAGCACCGGCTGGCGGACCTGTGGCTGGACGTGGTCAGGGCCAGGGCCGCCGCGCGGGCGGCCGTGTCGCTCTCCGGCGAGGCGCGGCCCGACCCGGTGGCGGTCGCCGTGGCCCAGGCGTGGAACGGCGGCGTGGCGGTCCACGTGGCCGAGGAGGCGCTCCAGCTCCACGGCGGGATCGGGATGACCTGGGAGCACCCCGTGCATCTCTTCCTCAAACGCGCGAAGGCCGACGAGATCGCCCTCGGCACGCCGGGCGACCACCGCGAGGCGCTGGCCTCACTGGCCGGCGTGCCCGGCCCCGTCCCTGTCTCTGAGTGAGGTGAGCAGCAGGTCGGCGAAGTGCCGTCCCACCTGGGCGCCGGTCAGCGGCCCGTCCGCGTGGTACCAGGTGCCCAGGTGGTGGACCGAGCCGAAGAAGTAGTCGACGACCAGATCGGCCGGGACCCGGTCGCTGAACGTGCCCTCGCGCTGCCCCTCCGCCACGAGAGCGCGGAAGCGCTCGTGGTAGCGGCGGCGCTCGGCCCGCACGCTCTTCTGCGTCTCGGGCGCGAGCAGGTGCATCGACCGGAAGAAGATCTTGGAGTCGTCGAGGTTGGCCGTGGTGGTCTCGACGACGTCGGCCGCGGCGGCGTGCAGCCGCTCGGCGACCGTGCCGGGGCCGTCGGCGATGCGGGTGAGCCGGTCCATCTGCATGCGCAGCACGCGGGCGTAGATCTCGTGCAGCAGATCATCCTTGGAACTGAAATAGTGGTACATGGCGCCCTTGGTGACGCCTGCCGCCAGCACGATCTCCTGCACGGAGGTGCCCTCGAAGCCCCTCTCGGCGAACAACCGCGTCGCCGCGCCCAGCAGCCGGCCGCGTACCGGTTCTTCCTTCACGTGTCCCCCTTGGTCACCTCCGATAGGATACCGACTGGTCGGTTGATTGGTCTTCGCGGTGCTATTTCCGTCACCTTAGGGTGCCCTTGCCTCAGGTGGGGTATTACTTGACGTGGCGAGGGATCTTCGGCGTGGCAGATCCCGTTTGGTTCCGACTCATCATTCGGGGAGTTTGCCGTGCCCGGTGGCTCTATCTACGTGCAGCAGGACGCGAAGTACGCCGGCTCGTCGCCGCAGTGGTACTACGAGAAGTTCTGGCGTGAGGCGGCCAAGAGCCGCCAGCGATCCCGGATGATCAAGGCGGCCGTGGGGTTCGTGGCCGGCATCGGCCTGGCCCTGCGCTTCGGCCTCGACCCCGTGCCCCTCTACGGCCTCGCGCTCGCGGGCGTCGTCGCCGCCGCCGACTGGTGGTGGGCGTGGAACAGCTTCCGCGCCACGGCGGTCTGGCGCGGCCGGCGGCGCGGCGAGGTCATCACCGGCCGGCTGCTGCGGCGCTCGCTGCGCAGGCGCGGCTACAAGGTCCTCGACGGCCGCGCCATCCGCGGCCAGGCGTCCATCGACCATCTCGTGATCGGCCCCGGCGGGGTGTGGATCGTCGACAACGAGTCGTGGAGCCCCGACGTCGAGATCGCCGCGTACGCCGGACGGCTGTTCTTCGGCGAGAAGTACGGCACCAGCGTCGCCAAGCCGCTGGTCGACACCGCCGACGCGTTCGCCGAGATGCTGACGCGCGAGACCGGGATCGCCGTGACGATCACGCCCCTGCTGGCGGCGCACTCCGGCTCCCTGCCGCGCGGCGGCAGCGTCACGGCCGAAGGGCTGACGCTGCTCAAGCCCCGGCTGGTGGCCCGCCGGATCAGGGCGGCGCGTGAGGTCGTGCTGGACGACGCCCAGATCGAGCTGCTGGCCCGTACGGCGGCCCGCGAGCTCCAGCGCTCCTGACCCTCTCGCGGGCGTGACTCAGGCGCGCTCGTCGCGGCGCGCGGCGGGCTCCCCGGTCAGGTGGTCCAGGGTGCCGGTCACCTCCAGCAGCCGCTGGAGGGCCGGACCCCGGTTGTCCAGGCGCAGCCGCGCGCCCGTCTCGTCCGCCCGGCGGCGGGCCAGGAGCAGCGCCGACAGGCCCCTGGAGTCGCACAGCCGCAGCCCGGCGGCGTCCAGGCGGACCTCCCGGGGCGGGCCGGCGACGGCCAGGGCGGCGTGGACGGCGGCGAGGAACTCGTCCGCGGTCGTGTGGTCGAGGTCGCCGCGCAGGGCGACGCGCAGGGTGCCCGGCTCGGGCGTCTCCAGGGCGAGCTCCAGCGGCTCGGGCGCGAAAGCCCTCACGCCCCTCCTCCGCTGCCGTCGTCGGCGGGCGCGCGCCTGGCGTCGGTGGTGGCGGCGCGCAGGGTCTCGTGCCCGTACGCCAGCATGCCGCTCGTCCGGGGGAAGTCGGTGAGCCGCTCGGCGAGCAGGTCCAGCGCGGGCAGCAGGACGCGGGCGGGCACGCCCCGCGCCGCCAGGATCTCGCCGGTCCACGCCAGGAACCCGCCGAACAGCTCCGGGTCGTCCAGGTAGAGCGCGGTGCCGAGGAACTCCACGATGTGCGCGACGTCCTCGGCGGTGTGGCGGAGCTGCTGGGGCGTGTAGGCGGCCATCGCGGGGATCCGCTCGCGCAGCCCGTCCATGACCTGCCTGACCAGCCGCCGGGCCGACTGGACGACCAGCGTGTACTCCTGGTCGTCCAGGTGCGGCAGGTCGTCCACGGCCTGACGGCCCGGCGCCGGGCGGGGCGGGAGGCCGGCGTCCAGCCCGTCGGCCGCCGAGCGGGCGTCGGGCGCCCAGGCGTCGGCGCCCAGCAGGCGGGCGTAGCGGCCGTCGGGCCCGAACGCGGCGCCGCCCGCCAGCACCGGCGTCCCGGTGGCCTGGCAGGCCGTGATGGCGGCGTGCGCGGCGGGCAGCCGGGTGGCGATCGAGCTGGACAGCGCCACGACGTCCGGGCCCGTGCGGTGCAGGTGCGCGATCAGGTGCGGCGTGGGCACCTGTGCCCCCAGGTGGTCCACCCGCCAGCCGCGCAGGCGCAGCACCTCGGTCAGGATCCGCGCGGGGAACGCGTGCCACTCGCCGTCGATGCACGCCACCGTGACCCGTCCCCGGGGCCGCGCGGGCGCGGAGCCGTGGGGTGCGGGGCTGCGGGGCGCAGGGCCGTGGGGTGCGGGCCGCGTGGGCGCGGAGCCGCGGGCGGCGGGGTGGAGCGCCAGGGCGGCCAGCACCCGCTCGTTGACCGCGGTGATCGTGTGCTCCTGCGCGACCGTGATCCGGTTGGCCGCCCACTCGCGGCCCACCCGGGCCTGGACGGGCGCCACCACGTCCATGAGCAGGCTCTCCATGTCCATGCCGTCGTCGAGCGCGGCCACCACCACGTCCACCGCCGCGTACTCGTCGCCGGCCGCCGCGGCATCCCACAGCAGCCCGGCGCGGCCCACCGCGTCGCCCGTCGGCTCGCCCACCGCGTCGCACGTCGCGTCGCCCACCGGCTCGCACGTCGCGTCGCCCACCGGCTCGCCCGTCGCGACGCCGCCCGGCGCGCCGGGCAGGTCGGCACGTGCCGTCATGAGACGCCCACGCCGGGAGGGAGGGTTCCACGGCCCGCTCGGGGAGCGGTGATCGCGATGACCGCGACGTCGTCGTGGTCGCCGCCGCCCGTCCACTGAGCGGCCAGCATCTGGACGCGTTCGGTCAGCGCCTCGGGCGGCATGCCCGCGCACTGCTCCAGCTCCTCGCGCAGCCGCTGCTCGCCGAACAGCTCGTCGCCCAGCGGCCCGCCGCGCGCCTCGGTCACGCCGTCGGTGTAGAGCAGGCAGGTGTCGCCCGGCTCCAGCTCCACGGTGACGGTGGTGGCGGTCACGGTCTCCAGCATGCCGATCAGCGTGCCCCGCGTGGCCACCTCCTCCACCCGGCCGTCGGCCCGCAGCACCAGGGGCGGCAGGTGTCCCGCGCTGGTCAGCCGTACCGTCGCGCGTGGCCCGTCCCGCCGTACGGACGCCAGCACGAGGGTGACGAACGTCCTGCTGTCACCCCGCAGCAGCACGTCGTTGAGCAGCCCCAGCAGCCGCCCGTGGTCGCCGGCCACCGGCAGCAGCGCGTGCAGCGTGGTGCGGATCCGGCCGGTGAACACCGCCGCCTCCAGGCCCTTGCCGCACACGTCTCCGAGGACCAGCAGCGACTCCCCGCCGGGTTCCGCGGCCGGGTGCAGGTCGTAGAAGTCGCCGCCGACCAGCTCCGTGGCCCCCGCGGGCCGGTAACGGGCGGCCAGCTCCACCCCGTCCAGGCCGCGGGTCGCCGGCGGCAGGAGCTCCCGCATCAGGGTCTCGGTGATCGCCGCCTGCTCGGCGTACAGACGGGCCGCGGACATGGCGGCCCCGGCCCGGGCGGCGAACAGCCGCGCGAACACCTCCTCGCCCTCCGAGAAGCTCGCGTGGTCCGAGCGCCGCAGCAGCACCAGCGCCCCCGCCGGAACCCCGTGGCCGGGCAGGGCCGTGACCACCATGGAGCCCGGCTCGCCCAGCTCGTCGCGGGCCAGCCAGCCGGGGGCCGCGGCGGGGTCGATCCAGCGCGACGGCACCGGCGGGAACCCGCGCAGCGCCTCGGCGAGCCCCGGCACCTCGCGCGGGTCCACGACCGGGTTCTCGCGGACCACGCGGCCGTCCGGCCCGCAGTACGCGACGGGATGCCTGCGCCCGGCCGCGGGCAGGATCACCAGGGCGGCGTCGGCCAGGTGCCGGGCGGCCAGCCGGACCGTGACCTCCATGCAGCGGTCGAGGTTCAGGGAGGAGAGCAGTTCGTTGGACGCCTCGGCGAGGAACGCGGTCCGTTTGCGCTCCAGCCGCAACGCCTCCGCCACTCGCTCGTGGTCGGTGGCGTCCACCAGCCACCAGGTCACCCGGGAGCCGCCGCCGGGCGCGGGATGCGCCTCGAACGCCCGGTCGCCGATGAGTCCCCGTACGGGCGCGGCGGAGCCGGACGCGTCCTCGGTGACGAGGCGGTGGGCTTCCGCGAGCCAGGCCGGCACGGCGTCCGCCAGGGGCACCCCCGGCGCGGCCATGGCCGGCAGCGCGCGCGCCGCGTCGTTGACGTGCTCTATGACGCCGTCGCCGCCGACCAGCAGCACCGGGTACGGCGCGCTTCGCCAGACGGTCCCGGCCGGACCGTGTTCCGCTTCGCTGGTTGCACCCGTCACAATCGCGAGCCCTCGACGCGGGCTCTGCCTCCTAGATCACCTAGTGCGCTTGAAGAGCGTTTTGCCCACTGTAGCCCACTCTGTCGCTCTCCCTACCTGACGGTAACGTCAGGCCAGGCCCTCGATGAACGCCGTGAGCTGGGAGACGTTGCGGCATTCGGTCATCGGCACGACGGCCGCGTACCCGCTGGCGACGGAGTCCCCCGTGTCCCACTGGGCCCGCGGCTCGGGGTTGAGCCAGTAGGCGTTGCGGGCCCGCCCGGCCAGGGCCTTCAGGGTGTCCAGCGCGGGCGGCTGGTAGTTGGAGCGGGCGTCGCCCAGGATCAGCAGCGACGTCTTCGGGCCGACGGCGTCGCCGTGGCGCTCGGCGAAGCGCTCCAGCGCGTACCCGTAGTTGGTGCGGCCGAAGCGGACCATGTCGGCCTCGTTCGCCATCCTCGTCATGGCGTCCACCACGTCCGTACCGCGCTGGAAGAACCGGGTGATCTCGTCCACCGTGTCCACGAACCCGAACGCCCGCACCTTCGCGAACTGCTCCCTCAGCGCGTACGTCAGCAGCAGCGTGAAGTGCGCGAACGACGAGACCGAGTCGCTGACGTCGCACAGCACGACCAGTTCGGGCCGGTGCGGCCGGGGCGGACGGAACGACGGCGTCAGCGGCACCCCGCCGCTCTGCAGGGACGTCCGCACCGTCCGGCGGAAGTCGAGCCGCCCGCGCCGGCCCCGCCGCCGGCGGATCGCCAGCCGCGTCGCCAGCCGCCTGGCCAGCGGATGCACCTCCCGGCGCAGCCGCGACAGGTCCTCGCGGGTGGCGCGCAGGAAGTCGACCTGGTCGAGCGGCGGGCGCACGGCCGAGCGCGCGATGCGCTCGACGCCCGACTCCTCGGCGATGCGGCGGCGGACGTCGGCGGCCACGGCCTCCTCGAAGCGCCGGATCCCGGCGTTCACCTGGTCGCGGACCGCCCGCTCCGCCAGGCCGCCGCGCTCGCGCCCGGCCAGCGCCTCGCGCAGGATCCCGGCCATCAGCGTCTCGGGGGACAGGGCCCGCATGACGCTGTACGAGAACCAGTTCTGGCGTCCCGGGCCGGCCTGCTGCCGGCCGTACCGCTCCACCATGGCGCGGGCGAACTCCCGCATCTCCGCGTCGCTCCCGCCGGTCAGCAGCCCGGCCAGCCGCGCCCGCGCCTCGGCGGTCCGCTCGGCGCCCTCGGCGGTCTGGGCGCCCCCGGCGGTCTGGGCGGTCTTGCCGGCCTCAGCGGCGCCGCCGGGCCGAGCCGGCGCACCGGACACCACCGGCGGGAACCACAGGTCGAACAGCACGTCGAACCCGGGCCGATGGGCGGGCCGCTTGACCAGCGTCGCCGCGTAGGCCGCGCGCAGCGACTCGCGCTCGGCCAGGTCGATCACCCGCAGGGCGCGCACCGCGTCCAGCCCCTCGGCCACGGACACGGGCACGCCCGCCTCGCGCAACGCCCGCACGAACCCGACATGCCGGTCGATCAGCGACTCACCCACCGGCGAGGCCCAGTTCCTTGACCGCCCGCCGATGGTCGGAGTCGTGCTTGAGCACCACGCCCAGCGTCCCGGCCACGGTCGCCTCGTCCAGCTCCTCGCGTCCCAGGGCCAGCAGCGTGTTGGCCCAGTCCACGGTCTCGGCCACCGACGGGGCCTTCTTCAGCTCCAGCCCGCGCAGGGTCGCCACCGTACGGGCGAGCTGCTCGGCCAGGTCGGCCCGGATGGTCGGCACCTGCGCGAGCACGATGTCCCGCTCCCGCTCGGGCGCCGGGTAGCCGATGTGCAGGTACAGGCAGCGCCGCTTCAACGCCTCCGACAGCTCGCGGGTGGCGTTGGAGGTCAGCACGACGTACGGCCTGCGCACGGCGGAGACGGTGCCCAGCTCGGGGATCGTCACCTGGAAGTCCGACAGCAGCTCCAGCAGCAGCCCCTCGACCTCGACATCGGCCTTGTCCGTCTCGTCCACCAGCAGCACGGTCGGCACGTCGGCCCGGATGGCCTTCAGGAGCGGCCGTTCGAGCAGGAACTCCTCGGTGAAGATGTCCTCGTCCGTGCTGGTGGCCTGGATGCGGAGCAGCTGCTTCTTGTAGTTCCACTCGTACAGCGCCCGGGCCTCGTCCAGCCCCTCGTAACACTGCAACCGGATGAGCTGGGACCCGCTCGCCCGCGCCACGGCCTTGGCCAGCTGCGTCTTGCCCACCCCGGCGGGCCCCTCGACCAGCAACGGCCTGCCGAGCGCGGCGGCCAGGAAGACGGAGGTGGAGATGGCGTCGTCGGAGAGGTATCCCGCGGCGGCCAGCCGCTCGCCGACCTGGGCGGGGGAGTCGAACATGAAGGCTCCTGTCGTCACAGCCGAACCTTATTCTAGTCTCGGGTCCGCCCGTCAGAAGAAGCCGGACTCCGGCCGATTCGACCAGGATGCCGAGTGCCGGTATATTCCTCTCAGCAACGCGCCGCTAGCTCAGTTGGTCAGAGCAGCTGACTCTTAATCAGCGGGTCCGGGGTTCGAGTCCCTGGCGGCGCACCGCCACAAGACCCCAGGTCGTCGGGAGACGGCCTGGGGTCTTCTGTGTTGAGGGGTCATTCGGACGGGCGCCCGTCCGGCCAGACGCAGGGGGAGGCGGCTCCTAGGTAGAGGTTGTCGCCTTCTGCCCAGGTGAGGGTGAGGGTGAAGCCGTCGGGCCGGGACTCGCCGCTCAGGTCGGGGTTACCGGCTCGCCCGGACGCGACGATGCGATGGCCTGCGGCTTCCCAGTGGGCGCGGACCTGCTGTGAGATCGACATGTTCTCGCTCTTGGGCACGTCACGTAGCCAGTAGGCGCGACCGACGACCACCTTGCCGTCAGGCTGATCGTCGCTGAGGCAGGCATGTGGTGCCACCGAGCTCTCGATCAGTTCCAATCGTGGTTGAGTGGCGAGAGCGTCTGCCGTGTCACGGATGAGCTGTTCTGCACGAGCGATGGCTTGAGCTTGACTGAGCGCGGGTTCGTTCACACTGCATCCCGAGAGTAGAAGTGCCAGCAAGACAAGGACAGAGCGCAGCACGGCGGTCACCTCTCAGTCGGGTCGCCTAGTTCGGGCATGAGCAGTTGGGGCTGCGTGTTGAGAGGTGCCGGTTGCACGATCTTCTCGTACTGGCCGTTGATAATCCGTCCCATGTTTTGCAGCGAAGCCGAATAGGGCTGCCAGTAGCTGCTGTGTGCCGCCGTGAAGACCTCTCTCCCCACGGGCATGTGTCGTCCTCCGAACGATGCATCGCCCGGGTCTGACCCGAAGCGCCCGAGAGCCGCGACAGGGTCGTTACCGGCCTCGCCCACCCAGACGTGCTCCGCCCTGACGCCCAACTGCCGAGCGTGATCGACTCCGACCCCAGGGCTGCCGATGAGGATGACATCGTCCGCGAAGCGCCCAGGACGTAGAACGGCGGCACGACCGGTGGTCAAGGACCCGTAGCTGTGACCGATGACGACAGCACGGGCATTGCCCGACGGCCTGTGGGCCGCGTGAAGGCCATCGCTGAAGGAGGCGAGCGCTTTACCGCCCTCCGCCGCGGCCGAGCCGAAGGCGACGGACTTGGCCGGATCCATGAGCCCCGGATCGAGTTGAGGGGCGTCGTAGCCCAGCCAGGTGATGGAGGCGATGGCGCGGTCCCCGCTGTAGTACGAGGCTTGCTGCCACAGTGCCCGCGACCGCTCCAGATCCCCGTGCGCCGCGTCCAGGCCCGACGTGAGTCCCGACACCGACGTGACCGTGATGTCCGCCGTATCCGGATCCCCCCACGAGACCACGAGCCGTCCCTGGCCCGTGACGTCGAACGCCAGCAACAGCGGCTCCGGGTGCCCCGGCACCGGCCGCAGTTCGGCCTCGATGAGGTCGATGCGCCGGAGCCGGGCCGCGATGCGTTCCCAGCCGCCCAGCAGGCCCGGGTCCGCCAGTCGGCCGAGGTCGGCCGTGGCCGTCGCCAGTTCCCGCTCCAGCCGTGCCCTCTGCTCGGCCAGCCAGCGGCGGTTCGCCCGGTCGCGGACGGTCGCCGGCAGGCCGTTCAGCAGTCCGAACCGGGGCAGCGCCGTCAGCCGTTCCCGTGTCCCGGCCGAGAGCGTGGCCCACCACGCGGCGATCCGCGCCGCCAGGCCCGTGTCGGCGCCGCCCTCCTGGACGGACAGCAGGCGCGTCACCGCCTCCTCGTCCCCGGCGCCGGCGCGGGCCAGCAGGCGCTCCGCCCCGCCGGGGTCCGCGGCGTGGGCGCCGAACAGGCCGTACGCGGCGAGTCCCGACGGCAGCGAGAGTCCCGGTACGGTCTCGCGGATGCGGTGCAGCCGCCGTCGCAGGTCGTCGCTCTGGGCCGCGGTCCAGGTGGCGATGCGGCCGAGCGCGTGGCCCGGTTCGGCGGACAGGGCCTGACCCGACAGCTCGGCGGCCAGGCGTGCCCCCGCGACGGGCAGCGTGTGCGCGGCGCGCCCCAGGGACGCCACCAGGGCGGTCATGGCGTCCGCGTCGATGCCCTGGAAACGTCCCGGGACGGGGGCCAGGGTCGTCACCGGCGTGGTCAACGCCGGCACCGCCGGGGCCGGGCCGCCGTGCCGTACGACGAGGAGGGCGAGGGCGTGCAGCGCGCCCGCGAGCGAGGACTGCAGGGCGGAGCGGTGGCGCGAGAGGGCGTCGGCGAAGGCGGGGGCGCCGCCGCCGACCCAGGCGTGGGCGTGCGTGAGCCGCGTCGCCGGGTCGAGGTCGGTGTGGTGGCCGGCGGCCAGCGCCGCGGCCCGTTCGTACGCCGCGAGCGCCGCCCTGTGATCCGCCATGACGCGGCCAAGAGTGCCAGGTCAGCCCGGTGGTTCTCAGGCGATCGGCGACTCACCCGGGTAAGTGCGTTCTTGGCTGGTTCGTCCGGAGGCGTGGCGGGAGTGATGAGGGGTAACGGAGGGGACATGGCGTGTCGGATCACTGAGTTGGTGCTGGACTGTCGCGATCCGGAGAGGTTGGCGGCGTTCTGGTGTGAGGTGCTGGGCTACGTCGTGCTTGAGCGGATCGACGGGTCTGTGGAGATCGGCCCGGAGAAGACGGAGGCCGGCGGGCTCCTGCCGATCCTCGTGCTCAGCCCGACCGACGAACCGAAGAGCGGCAAGCTGCGGCTGCACATCGACGTGAACGCGACCGACCGCGACCAGGACACCGAGCTGGAGAGGCTGCTCGCGGCGGGAGCCAGGCCGGTGGACGTGGGGCAGAGCGGGCAGGAGAGCTGGCACGTGCTGGCCGACCCGGAGGGCAACGAGTTCTGCCTGCTGCGGAGGAGGGTGGACGGGTGAGGCCGGGCTCTTCCCGTTCCGGGCTGGACTCTTCCCGTGCCGGGCCGTGCTCTTCCCGTTCCGCGCTGTGCGCCGGCCGGGGTCATCCACGGTCGCCGGGCGGTTCTCCGTCCTCCCGGCGGGGGTCGCCGAGCAGGCGGAGGAGCAGGCGCGGCTCGCCCGGCCAGGCCTCCAGCAGGACCTCGCGGGGGACCTGCCGGGCCGCGTACCGCAGCGCCAGGGCGACCACCACGATGTCGTCGAGCGGACCGATGACCGGCAGGAACTCGGGGATCAGGTCGACCGGGCTGGCCACCCACACGCCCGCGATCATGACGGCGACCTTGGCGCGGCGCGGCACGGCCGGGTGACGGCGGAGCCTGCGGACGGCGGTCAGGCAGTCAGGGATGAACGCGGCCAGATCCCGCAACACGCCGGGCGGCAGCCTGCGCGCCAGGAGGACCAGCACGCCCCAGGAGGCCGCCACGCACACGACCGTGACGGCGAGCCCGATCAACCAGCCCCGCACGCCGCCCCCTCATCTCACTTCGGTTCCCGGCCACGCTTCCGTTCCGGGCCTGGCCTCCGTTCCGGCCTCGTTCCCGGTCCCGGCCTCTCCGGTACGGCCTCACTTTACGGTCCGCACTTCACAGCCGGCACGGGGTAAGGGCTCCTTCCTCTTTCGACAGGTACGAGAGGAGGATGTGGGCATGAACAGGCGACCACTCGGACAGATCACCGTCAGCTCCATCGGTCTCGGCGCGATGCCCATGTCGGTGGCGGGACACATGCCCGACGAGGCCCAGTCGGTCCGGACCATCCACGCGGCCCTGGACGCCGGTGTGACGCTGATCGACACGGCTGACGCCTACACCCCCGCCCACGACCAGGTCGGGCACAACGAGCGGCTGGTCGCCAAGGCGCTGGCGAGCTGGGGCGGCGACCGGGACGCGGTGCTGGTGGCGACCAAGGGCGGGCACACGCGCGTCCCCGGAGGGGGCTGGGCCGTCGACGGCCGACCGTCGTACCTGGTGGAGGCGTGCGAGCGGTCCCTCAAGGCCCTCGGCGTGGAGGCGATCGGGCTCTACCAGCACCACCGGCCCGACCCGTCCGTGCCGTACGAGGAGACGATCGGCGCGCTGCGCGACCTGCTCGACGCCGGGAAGATCCGGATGGCGGGGATCTCCAACGCCGACCCCCGCCAGATCCGGACGGCCTACGACATCCTGGGCGGCCGGCTGGCGAGCGTGCAGAACCAGTACTCGCCCGCCTTCCGCTCCTCGGAGCCGGAGGTGGACGCGTGCGAGGAGCTGGGGGTGGCGTTCCTGCCGTGGTCGCCGCTGGGCGGGATCGGCTCGGCGGGGCGGCTCGGCGGGGAGTACGAGGCGTTCGCCAAGGTGGCCGAGGGGCGCGGGGTGTCGCCGCAGCGCGTCTGCCTGGCCTGGGAGCTGGCCCGCAGCCCGGTCGTGATCCCCATCCCCGGGGCCAGCCGGCCGGAGAGCGTCCTCGACTCGGTGGCGGCGGCCGATCTCGTGCTGACCACCGAGGAGCTCGCGCTGCTCGACGGCTGATCCAGGAGGGAGCGGTGCTGCTCGACGGCTGGATCTTCGATGGGCCCGGGTTTCGCGACGGCTGGTTCTCCGGCGGGTCCGGCTTGACCGGCGTTTGACACGCCCGGCGCCGCGCGGTCGGCCGGTTTCGCA
Source organism: Nonomuraea rhodomycinica (assembly GCF_013363995.1). Classification (GTDB taxonomy): domain Bacteria; phylum Actinomycetota; class Actinomycetes; order Streptosporangiales; family Streptosporangiaceae; genus Nonomuraea; species Nonomuraea rhodomycinica. Next base: position 247,695 of record NZ_JABWGO010000004.1, read on the forward strand.
CGACGGGTACGGGCGTGCGAAGCTTTGAACGTCCCCAACACCAGGAGGTCCTCATGACGGAAACACCGGAGCCGGAAGTCAGCGAAACTCCCGAGGACGAGATGAAGCGCAAGTTCCGGGAGGCCCTGGAGCGCAAGCGCGCCCAGCAGAGCGGCTCGGGCGCTGGTGGCAAGGGCGGCGACGCTTCCAAGATCCACGGCGCTCACGGGCCGGCCGCCAGCAAGCGTTCCTTCCGCCGCAAGAGCGGAGGCTGACGCGCAGCGGGCAGGCGTCGTGAGCACGCGCTGAGACCTGGTTTTCTGGAGGGGTACGGCATGCCGTACCCCTCCTTTTCTTTGCCTGCAAGGTAGATCTTCACCCGTTTTATGGGGTTTCCTTTGCTATTGTCCGGTTCGCTGGCTAGAGTCGAACGCATCAACCGGTCAGTGACGTAGCCCTTCGCCAGGAAGCGGCGGCTGACCGGCGCCGAATCCCGCGCCAGCGGGAACCGGGGACCCAAACATCTGGGGTGAATCCGGCCCAACTCGGGCCGGTAGGGCATCTCCACGTCCGAACCCGTCAGCTAACCCGGTAGGCGAGATGGAGAGGACACGACTTCTATGCGCTACCGCGTACCCCCGGACGGGGCAGTGACACCAGCCGCCTGCTGAGCGGCACCCCCTTCCCCTGATCTTCCCTTTCGCGCTCCCGCGTAGCGCCCGTTTGGCGATCTGCCCGGCTACGCCCCCATCTGAGCGAGCGCGCCCTCCTGTACCCCACGTAAAGGACTCTTCCGACACATGTCCGCACGACTTGGCATGCGTTCTTTCTCCCTCCTGACGGCGGCCGTACTCGGCGCACTCACCATCGGAGCCGGCACTGCGGCCCACGCCGACACCGACGACGACCAGAAGGTTCTCCTCAAGGGCTCCACCACGGCCTCCTACTTCTGGGACGACTCCTCCGGCCGCGCCGGCGACACCGGCCTGCCGGCCAGCGGCAAGCCCATGCAGAAGGGCCTGGTCGCCAGCCCGAGCTGGCCCCTCATGACCGAGGGCTACGTCGTCTACAAGGGCAAGAAGGCCCCCTTCTTCGTCGGCGACCGCGGCCCCGGCATCCCCTCCAGCAGCGGCGTCATGCTCGACCTCGACGCCAAGACCTTCGCCGAGCTCACCGGCGGCCGTTTCAACTCCGAGACCCTCGGGGTGGACGGCGTCGGCGGCCAGGGCCACATCAAGGTGAGCTACGTCATCACCAAGTGGGGCAGCGGCCCGGGCAAGAAGAACCTCCCGGTCTCCTTCGCCTCCGGCGCCTGGCGGCGCGTCGACCGCAACCCGGCCAAGCCGCCGCTGCTCGCCGAGGACAAGTCCACCGCTCCGAAGGAGTCCGGCGCCGGCTCCGCCGGTGAGACGGCCTCCGTCTCCAAGCGGGACAAGGGCGACGACTCCGGCGTGGTGACCGCCTCCGAGCACACCTCGGGTCGCTCCACCGCCGAGGCCGGCGACGCCACCTCCGGCGACCAGGGCCTCAGCACCTCGGCCGCCCTCGCCCTGACGGGCGTGGCCGCGCTCGGCGGCGGCGCGTACCTCGGCCGCGACCGCCTGCGCAAGCTGCTCGTCAAGAGCTGACGCCGCGTGCGCGAGCTGCTCGTCACGAGCTGACCCCCGCCTGCGCGAGCTGCTCGTCACGAGCTGACCCCCGCCTGCGCGAGCTGCTCCTCGCGAGCCGACCCCCGAGTCGTCGAGCGCTGACGCCGCCCGGTCGTCAAGCGCTGACTCCTCCCGGCCGGCCGTGCCCCCCAGGCGGCATGCCGGCCGGCATCCGACCACACGGCCGGGTCCGGACGCCACCCCGTCCGGTCCGGCCCTCCCCCAGGGGCCTGCCTGCCTCTCCATCCGGGCCCCTGGTCACCCCGCTCCGGACCGCCGCCGCCCCGGCGGTTCCGGAGCGGGGTGACGCATGTCCGGCGCTCCTCACCGCACGGTCCGGCGCCCTTTACCGCCCAGTGATCCGAATGTCATTCTGTTCAACGTGATCGCGCGCGCGAAGGCCAACGGCATCGAGATCGCCTACGAGAGCTTCGGCACCCCCGGCGCCCGTCCGCTCCTGCTCGTCATGGGGCTGGGCACCCAGCTCATCCACTGGGACGACGACTTCTGCCGCCTTCTCGCCGAGCAGGGGCACCACGTCGTCCGCTTCGACAACCGCGACGCGGGCCTGTCCACGCACCTGCACGAGTTCGGCCGGCCGGAGCTCGGCGGCGCCGCGCCGTACCTGCTGGACGACATGGCCGACGACACGGCGGGGCTGATGGACGCGCTCGGGTGGCCCGCCGCCCACGTGGTGGGCGCCTCGATGGGCGGCATGATCGGCCAGGTGCTGGCCATCCGGCATCCCGGACGGGTGCTCAGCCTCACCTCCATCATGTCCACGCCCGGCCCGCGGGCCGCCCCGCCCACGCCCGCGGCGAGCGCGGTGCTGCTGGCCACGCCGCCCGCCGGGCGCGAGGAGGCCATCGCGCGGTCCCAGGCGGCCTGGGACCTGATCGGCTCGCCCGGCTACGAGCCGGACCGGGCGCGCATCGCGGACGTGGCGGGCCGCGCCTTCGACCGCTGCTTCGACCCGGCGGGCACCGCGCGCCAGCTCGCCGCCATCGTGGCCTCGGGCGACCGCACCGAGGCGCTGCGCGGGCTCGACGTGCCGGCGCTCGTGGTGCACGGCGAGGCCGACCGGCTCGTGCCCGTCTCGGGCGGACGGGCCACCGCCGAGGCCATCCCCGGGGCGAGGCTGCTGACCTTCCCCGGGATGGGCCACGACCTGCCGCGCCCGATCTGGCCGGACCTCGTCGCCGCCATCACGCGGCTGACCACCGGGCGGCCGTCCCCGCCATGACCCGGCTGACCACCGGGCGGCCGTCCCCGCCATGACCCGGCTGACCGCCGGACGGCCGCCCCCCATCACCCGGCTGACCGCCGGACGGCCGTCGCCCCCGCCCCCGCCGGCCGTCGGTCGCCGTCGCGCGGCTCGACGGCGGGCTAGACGTCCAGCTTCTCCTCGATGGAGCGCAGCTGGTGCCTGGCCATCGCCAGGTTGGCCCGGCTCCGGTCCAGGGCGAGGTAGAGGAACAGTCCCTTGCCGCCGCGCCCGCTGACGGGCCGGATGATGTGGTACTGCGAGCCGAGCGTGATGAGGATGTCCTCGATCGTGTCCTTGAGGCCGAGCGAGTCCATCGTGCGCAGCTTGGCCTTGACGACCTCGGTGTTGCCGGCGCCCGCGACCTGGAGGTCCAGGTCCTTGGAGCCGCCGAGCGCGCCCAGCGTCATGCCGCTGCCGTGATCGACGACCGCCGCCCCGATGGCGCCGTCGATCGTCATCATCTCTTTGAGCGAGACGTCCATGCTGGCCATGTCACTTCTCCGTTCTGTGGTGATTTCCTGGGGTGGGTCATCGCATCCGTGCTGCGATGGCGGCCACGGCGGCCGCCGTCTTGCGGCCCTCCAGCCGGAGCAGCCCGAGGTTCGTGCCGGGCTGGGCCAGGACTGTGAGGACGATGGTGGGGCCCGCGGCGTAGAACGCGGCGAACCCGGCCGTGCCCGAGATGAGCGTCTCCTCCAGGTCGCCCCTCCCGGACATGGCGAGCATGCGCCTGCTCATCGCGAGCAGGGCGGCGGTCAGCGCGGCGGTCCGCTCGCCGTTGTCGACCACGGGGTCGCAGGCGACGGCCAGCCCGTCGACCGTGCAGGCGACGCTGCCGCTGATGTCCGGGGTGCGCTCCCGGAGGAGCACCATCTCCTTGAGCACCTCGTCGTGCAGCTCCACCGGCGGCCTCCTTCTGAACGAGGGCAGTCTCACGACGGTGAGTGGGGGGAACCTCATGCGAGCTCCTCCAGGGCCTTCTTCAGCCGCATGAGCAGGGCCAGGTCCCTCGGGTCCGCCGTCACCGCCGGACCGAAGGACCGCCCCCGGCCGGACAGGCCGTGCGGGCCGGACAGGCCGTGCGGGCCGGGCGGGCCGGACAGGCCATGCGGGCCGGACGGGCCGGGCGGGTCAGGCGGCCCGGCCGGTGCCGCGAGTGGCCCGCCTCCGGGCGGAAGGGCCGGATCCGGCGGCTGAGGCGGCGCATCCGCCGGATCCGGGGTCTCGGGGGAGGGGCGGGCGCGCCGCCCGCCGCCGCGTGCGCGCTTGGGCAGCGCCGCCCCGCGCCGGCCACCGGCCTCGGGCGAGGGTGGGGGTGCGGCGGGCGCGGTCCCGGCCGCCTGAGAACCGGCGGCCCTGGACGCGGCGGGATCGACAGGAGCGGCAGGATCGGCGGAGCGGGCGGGGCTCGCCGTACGAGCGGGATCGGCCGACCCGGGAGAACGAGTGGGATCGGCGGCCCCGGCTGGATCGGCGGAGGGGGTGGGGTCGGGGGGCGTGAGGAGTCCGGAGGCGGCCAGTCGCCGTACCGCCAGCAGTACCGAATACCCCGAGCGGCCCAGCAGTCGCGCCAGGTCGAGCGGTGTCGCCTGTTCGTCGGCGCGGGTGACGATCTCCCACTGGACGGCGGTGAGCGTCACGCCCTGACCGGACAGCCGGGACGCCGGCCGCACCGGGGCGGTGTCCACGTCGGCCGACGGCCAGATCCGGGCGAGCTGCGCCCGGCGGCGCGCGCACTCCCGCACGAGCCCCGACACCTCGAAGTACCACCGGCCGCCCAGCCAGTGCCGCTCGCCGGGCCGGAACTTCGGCCGCGTCCCCGTGGCGGGCAGCAGGAAGAACGCGGCGTCCAGCACGGCGCCCAGCACGCAGAACTGCAGCTCCCCGAGCGTCACCGGCCCTTCGGCGAGCAGCCGCTCGCAGCCGCCGTCCGCCTGGATGCGGCGCAGCGCCTCCTCGGGCAGGCGGCCGCGCGCGGTCAGCAGCCGCTCGACGCCGGGCGTCTGGGCGCACTCCATGTACGTGATCCGCCCCTCGTCGAGGAAGACCGTGCCGGCCCGGCCGACGCGCAGGGCGCCGGTGGGGCGGTCGTTCGCGAGGCTCGCCAGCAGCGTGTCCAGGGTGGCCATCGGTCACGCCAGCAGCCGGCCGGAGATGTCCCGCAGGCGGTGGCGCGCGAGCGCCAGGTTGGAGCGCTCCAGGTCGAGGCGGACATAGATGACCAGCGGCCCCTCGAACACCGTCTCCATGAGCCGGAGCAGGTGGTGGCCGCGGTCCGTGGTGACGAGCATGTCGTCGATGCGGACGGTGTCGCCGGGACACGAGCGCGCCAGGCCGTCCATGGTGGCGCGCAGCGTCTCGGTCAGGGCGGCGGCGGAGCGCTCGGTGTCCACGCCCTGGGGCGCCCCGCTGGCGGCCACCGCCATGCCGCTGGTCTGGTCCAGCAGCATGGCGTCCAGCGCGCCCGGTATGGCCATGACCTCGGTCAGGCAGTCGTCCAGTCCGAGCACGGTTCCTCCCCTCGCCGTCTTGAAGACTGGGACAGCGTAGGAGCGGCACGGGTGTCACGGAGCGGAGCCGGGTGGCGGCGGTACGAAAGCTATACGGCGCGGAAGGAGAAAAACCCCACTGGGGCGCAGATTTCTCCGAGTTATCCGGATTGAGGCTGACTTAGGCGAATATTCTTCGTCTTTCCGCAGGTCAGCGGACCAGCCGACCTCTCAGCGGATCAGCCGGCCTTCTCCTCGGCGTCGTCCGCCTCGGCGTCGTCCGCGAGCCCCTCGGGCGGCTCGTCCGGGAGGACCGCCTTCTCGTCCGGCTTGTAGACGAGGACGTTCTCGATGTACGACTTCACGGCCGCCGCGAGGCCCACGTCGCCGTCGGCCTCCTCCGACAGGTACCACCGGTGGTCGAGGATCTCGTGGAAGACCTGGGCCGGGTCCAGCTTGGCCCGCAGGTCCGGCGGCAGCGCGTCGACCGTCGGCTGGAACACCTCGGCCAGCCAGCGGTGCGCCACGATCGCCTCGTCCTCGTGCCGCAGGCCCTTGGCCACGCGGAAGCCGTCGAGGTCGTTGAGCAGCCGCCGCGCCTGGTTCTCCTCCACGTCCAGGCCGGTCAGGCGGAGCAGGCGGCGCTGGTGGTGGCCGGCGTCGACCACCTTGGGCCGCACGATCAGCCGGCCGGTGCCGACCTTGCGCCGCACCATCATCTCGGCCACGTCGAACCCGAGCAGGTTCAGCCGCCGGATCCGCTGCTCCACCCGGTGCCAGTCGACCTCCTCGATGATCTCGTCCTGGGTGATCTCGTTCCACAGCCGGTGGTAGCGGTTGACGATGTCCTCGGCCGTCTCCATGGGGTCCACGGACGGGTGCAGCAGGCCGCCGGCCTCCAGGTCCAGCATCTCGCCGAAGATGTTGGTGTGGGCGACGTCGATGTCGGCCAGCCGCTGCCCCTCGCTGATCATCGGGTGCATCTCGCCGGTCTCGGCGTCCACCAGGTACGCGGCGAACGCCCCGGCGTCCCGGCGGAACAGCGTGTTGGACAGCGAGCAGTCGCCCCAGTAGAACCCGTTCAGGTGCAGCCGCACGAGGAGCACGGCCAGCGCGTCGAGCAGCCGGGTCAGCGTGTCGGGCCGCAGCGTGCCGGACATCACGGCCCGGTACGGGAGCGAGAACTGCAGGTGGCGGGTGATCAGGGCGGCGTCGAGCCCCTCGTCGCGGCCGGTGACGTAGGCGACCGGCTCCACGGAGGGGGCGTCCAGGCGGGCCAGGTCCCACAGGAGCTGGTACTCGCGGCGGGCGTACCGCTCGCTGATCTCCTTGATCGCGTACACCTTGCCGGAGAGCCGGGCGAAGCGCACGACGTGCCGGGAGATGCCCCGGGGAAGGTCGACGAGGTGGTGCTGGGGCCAGTCGGCCAGCGGGCGGTCCCACGGAAGCCCGATGAGGTCAGGATCTTCGAGCGCTCCGGTGATCTGCAGCGGCATTTCTACAGGATATTGTGCGGCGGTGGACGAGTTTCTCAAATGGTACTTTTCCGGCCGTCCGGTGATCGCCAGCGTTCTCGGCGCCGACGGCTACGACCACACGCTCGGCGACTTCTCGGCCGAGGCGTGGACCACCCGCGCCCGCGAGACCGAGGCCTGGCTGGAGCGGCTGTCCGCCACGGAGCCCTCCACCCTCGACGACGAGCTCGACCGGGACCTCGTCGTCTCCCAGCTCAGGGGCGCGGTCGCGCTGGAGTCGTGGCCCGAGTGGCGCCGCGAGCCGGCCGCGTACCTGAACCCGATCTTCGGTTCCCTGTTCACCCCCTTCCAGCAGCGGCTCAAGCCCGAGGCCGAGCTGGTGGACGCCGCCATCGCCCGGCTGGCCGAGGTCCCCGCCGTGCTCGCCGCGTGCCGCGCCAACCTCGACCCCGACCTGGCCGCGCCCCTCCTGGTGCAGCGGGCGCTGGGGCAGGCGCGCACCGGCCGCAGGTTCCTCACCGAGACTGTGCCCGGCATGGTCGCCGACGAGGCGGCCCGGGCCCGGCTGGCCGAGGCCGCCAAGCCGGCCGGCCACGCCTTCGACGAGCTCGTCACGTTCCTGGAGGGCTTCCGGTGCGGCGGCACCTGGCGCATGGGCGAGAGCCTGTACTCCACGCTGCTGCGTGAGCGCGAGATGCTCGGCTACGGCGCCCCCGAGCTGCACGAGAAGGGCAAGGCCGCCTGGGCGGAGCTCGACGGGCGGATGCGCGAGGTGGCGCGCGGAGTCAACGGCACCACCGACTGGCGGGCCGCCATGGAGTCCCTCATGGACGACCACCCGCCGACGCTGGCCGACATGCGCGCCGAGTACGAGGCCGAGACGCGCCGGGCCCGGGAGTTCGTCCGGGAACGCGACCTCGTCACCTTCCCCGAGGGCGAGGAGTGCCTGGTCCTGCCCTCGGCGGAGTACAACCGGCCCATCGTGGCCGTGGCCCACTACCTGGCCCCGCCGCCGCTGACCAGCTCGCGCACCGGCGTGTTCTTCGTGCCGTACACGCCGGACGGCTTCACCGACGAGCAGGTGCGGCAGCGGCTGCGCACGAACTGCCGGGCCCAGATGCCCTCGATCGCCGTCCACGAGGCCTACCCCGGGCACCACTGGCACCTGTCGCACATGGCGGCCAACCCGCGCACGGTGCGCAAGGTGTTCCGCACGCCGTACTTCACCGAGGGCTGGGCCCTGTACGTCGAGAAGGTCCTGCACGAGGAGGGCTACTTCGACACGCCCGCCACCGAGCTGGCCCACCTCGACTGCCGCATCTTCCGGGCCGCCCGGATGGTGGTGGACACCGCGCTGCACTGTGACGACATGACGATCGAGCAGGCCGAGGAGTTCATGTCCACCAAGGCGTCGCTCTCGCCGGGGACGGCCCAGGGCGAGGTCAGCCGCTACTGCGCCTGGCCCACGCAGGCGCCGTCGTACCTGACGGGCGCGATCGAGATCGACCGCGTCAGGCAGTCGTACGCGGGGTCGCCGAAGGAGTTCCACGACCTGATCGCCGGCTCGGGCGGCATGCCCCTCGGGCTCGCGGAGAAGGCCGTTACGGGGTCCTCCGCCCAGCAGAGCTGAGCGAAGCCCCGGGGCCAGAGGCCGTGCGGGTCACAGGCCGTGCGGGTCACAGGCCGTGCGGGTCAGCGGGCCGGCGGGGGAAGTGGGGCGGGTTGACCGCCCGCTCCACGACCGCGTCGAGCTGCTCGGGCGTCAGGACGGCCGGCCGGCCCACCCCGAGCGCCCGCACGTACACCTCGCACAGCCACTCCAGCAACCGCGTCGCCTCGAACGCCTGCTCCAGCGTGGCGCCGATGGTCACCCCGCCGTGATTGGCCAGCAGCGCCGCCTGCCGGCCGTCGAGCGCCGCGCGCACGTTCGCGGCCAGCTCGGGCGTGCCGTAGGTGGCGTACGGGGCGACGCGGACCGTGCCGCCGAGCAGCAGCGTGTTGTAGTGGATCGGCGGCAGCTCGGTCATCGTCGTCGCCACCACCGTCCCGAACACCGAGTGCGTGTGGACGACCGCCTGCGCCGTCGTGCTCGCGTAGACGGCCAGGTGCATCGGGGTCTCCGAGGACGGCTGGAGGTCGCCCTCCACCAGGTGGCCGTCCATGTCCACGACCGGGCACATCTCCGGGGCGAGCCGGTCGAGCGCCACGCCCGACGGGGTGACGGCGACCAGGTCGCCCTCGCGGACGCTCAGGTTGCCCGAGGTGCCGATCACCAGGCCCAGCTCGACGGCGCGCCGGCCGTACGCGCACAGCTGCTCACGGGGGCTCATGGGCGGCAATGTAGTCGGTCGTCCGAAATACATCAACGGCATTGACGGTGCGTCGTCGCGAACATACGTTCGGGGAGTCGTGGTTGCATACCCGGAGTATGGAAGAGGTCCCGTCATGGACGCACCGACCGTCGCGATCTACGGCGCCAACGGCCACACCGGACGGCTGGTGGCCGCCGAGCTGCTGGCCCGCGGAGCGCGCGTCCTGCTCGCCGGCCGCGACGGGGCCGCCCTGGACGCCCTCGCGGCCGAGCTGGCCGAGCTGGCCGATTCCACCCGGGACGCTGCGGAGGCCGCGCCGGCGGACGGACCCGCCCGGGTCCGCACGAGAGCCGTGTCCCTGGACGACCGTGACGGGCTGCGCGGACTGGCGGAGGAGTGCGCCGTCGTCGTCCACTGCGCCGGGCCGTTCGCGGAGACCGCCGTGCCCGTCGCGGAGGCGGCCGTCGCGGGCCGCTGCCACTACGTCGACCACGCCGTGGAGCCACACCCGGTGAAGAAGCTGTTCGACACGATGGGGGCGGCGGCCGAGCGGGCCGGGATCGTCATGGTGCCGCAGCTCAGCTTCTACGGCGGCGTCGCGGACCTGCTCGCCGCGGCGGTGACCGAGGGCATGACCGGGGTCGACCGGCTGACCGTCGGCTACTCGGTGACGGGCTGGCGGATGACGCCGGCGGCCGTGCGGACCGCCGAGCTGCTCATCGGCGAGATCGACCGGGTGACGTTCGCGGACGGCGCGCAGCGCGTGGGGCCGGTGGAGATCCGCAACACGGTCTTCCCGTTCCCGCCGCCGGTCGGGCCGCGCACCATGATCGCGCCGTTCCCCTCGGGGGAGGTGGTGACGATCCCGCGGCACGTACCGGCCCGGTCGGTGGAGTCGCAGCTCACGGCGAGCACGTTCGAGGAGCAGCAGGTCTTCACCAGCCAGGACGCGACGCCCGAGGAGCGCGCCCGCACCGAGTTCACGGTGGCGGTGCAGGCCACCGCCCCCGGCGGCGGCGGGCGCAACGGCCACGTGCGCGGACGCGACATCTGGTGGGTCGGCGCGCTGGCCTCGGCCGAGGCGGCGGTGCGGCTGGCGCGGGGCGAGGGGCCGAGCAAGGCCGGCGTGCTCAGCACGGCGGAGGCGTTCCCCGCGGTGCCGTTCCTGCACCGCCTGGAGGAGCTCGGCGCCTTCACCCTGCACCTGTGATCCCCGCTGTGCGGACGTGAGGGAGACAGGGGTCAGAGGCGGTCGAGGTGGGCGAGCATGAGGCGTTCGAGGTCCACCCGCGTCAGGCGGCCCGGGTAGAGGAGCAGGTGCAGGCTCAGCCCGTCCACCAGGGCCAGCAGGTGCTCCGTGACGTCGTCCAGGTTGTCCTCCGTGGACAGCTCGCCCGCCTCGCGCGCCTGCGCGAGCAGGCCGCGTACGGCGGCGCGCAGCTCCTCGGCCTCGGCCCGCTGCACCTCGGCCAGCCGCTCGGCGGCCAGGCTGCGGCTCCAGAAGCTGACCTCCAGGCGCGTCTCCTGGGTGCGCTCGGCGTCCAGCGGCAGGTTGTCGAGCAGCAGCTCGCGCAGCGCGGCGAGCCCTGTGACGCCCTCGACCCGGCGGGTGATGCGCTCGCGGATGCGCTGGTGGGACTGGCGCAGCGCCGAGAGCAGGATCTCGTCCTTGTCGGCGAAGTAGTGGGCGAGCACGCCGTTGGAGTAGCCCGCCTCCTTCGCGATGGCGCGGGTGGTGGCGGCGTCGATGCCGTCGCGGACGATCACGCGGCGGGCCGCCGACAGCAGTTCGCGCCGGCGCTCGTCGTGGTCAACGATCTTGGGCAAGGCGCCGTCCCCCTTCGTGCGTCGTACACCTCCCAGCATATTGACTTTTTATTCGGACGTCTGTCTATTTAGACCATGACCGTCGCCACCGTCGGCGTGCACATCGTCGACATCCTCGCCAGGCCCGTCGAGCGCATCCCCGCGGGCCAGGACACCGTGCTGGTCGACCAGATCCGGCTGACCGCCGCGGGCGCCGCGGCCGGCACCGCCGTGGACCTGGTCAAGCTGGGCAACGACGTCGTCACCATGGGCGCCGTCGGAGACGACGAGCTCGGCGACTTCCTGCTGGCGGTCCTCGCCAAGCGGGGCGTCGACGCCTCCCGGCTGGTGCGGCGGGCGGGGGAGCAGACCGCCGCGTCGATCCTGCCGATCAGGCCGGACGGCGGGCGGCCGAGCTTCCACGTGCCCGGCGCCAACCTGGGCGTGACGCTCGCCGACCTCGACGTGGAGGTGCTGCGCGGAGCGCGCGCCGTCCACCTGGGCGGCGTGGACGTGACGTTCGGGCTGGGCGAGCCCGCCTTCTTCGCGCTGCTCGACGAGCTGCGGGCAGGCGGGACCATCGTGACGATGGACCTGCTGTCGGAGCTGCCGGACCTGCTGGGGATGGCCCGCGCGTTCCTGCCCCACGTCGACTACGTGCTGCCCAACGCGTCCCAGGCGCTGCTCATGACCGGGCTTGGCGGCGATGACGGCGACGGCGGGAACGGCGGCGACGGCGGTGACGTGGCCGAGGCGGCGCTGGCGCTGCTCGCCGACGGGCCGCGCGGCGTGCTCGTCACGCTCGGCGGCGACGGCAGCCTGGTCGCCACCGCCGACGGCGTCGAGCACCTGCCGGCCCTGAAGGTGGAGGTCTCCGACACGACCGGGTGCGGCGACGCGTACTGCGCCGGCTTCATCACCGGCCTGCTGCACGGGCGGGACGTGCCGGAGGCCGCCCGCTGGGGCACGGCCGCCGCCGCCCGCGTCGCCACCGGCCTCGGCTCCGACGCCGGCATCACCGACCTGGACTCCACCCTCGCCCTGCTGAAGGAGATTCGATGAAGGACGCCGAGCTGCGCGCGCGGGCCGCGAAAGTCGTCCCGGGCGGCATGTACGGCCATCTCAACGCCGCCATCTTCGCCCCCGGCTACCCGCAGTTCTTCGAGCGGGGCGAGGGCTGCCGGCAGTGGGACGTCGACGGCCGCGAGTACATCGACTTCATGTGCAGCTGGGGCCCCGTCGTGCTGGGCCACCGGCACCCGCGCGTCGAGGAGGCCGCGGCCCGGCAGCTCGCCCAGGGCGACTGCCTGAACGGCCCGGGCCCCGTCATGGTGGAGCTGGCCGAGCTCCTGGTGGACCTGATCCCCAGCGCGGACTGGGCGATGTTCTCCAAGAACGGCACCGACGCCACCACCCAGGCGCTCATGGTGGCCCGCGCGGCGACCGGCCGCACGAAGGTGCTCATGGCGCACGGCGCCTACCACGGCGCCGACCCGTGGTGCACGCCCTCGCCCGCGGGCACCACGCCGAACGAGCGGGCCGACCTGGTCGAGTTCGCCTACAACTCGCTGGAGTCGCTGGAGGCCGCGGCGGCGACGGTCGAGGGGGACGTGGCGGCGATCATCGTGACGCCGTTCAAGCACGACTCGTTCGAGGACCAGGAGCTCGTGGAGCCGGCCTTCGCCAGGGGGGCGCGGGCGCTGGCCGACCGGCTGGGCGCCGCGCTGGTGATCGACGACGTGCGGGCGGGCTTCCGGATCGACCTGCGCGGCTCGTGGGAGCCGTACGGGGTGCGCCCTGACCTGACGGCGTGGTCCAAGGCCATGGCCAACGGCTACCCGATCGCCGCCGTGACCGGCACCGACGCGTTGCGCGGCGCGGCCCAGACCCTGTACTCGACCGGCTCGTTCTGGTTCTCGGCGGTGGCGATGGCGGCGGCCAAGGCCACGATCGAGACGCTGCGCGACGAGGACGGCATCGCCGCGATGGAGCGCGCCGGCAGCCGCCTGCGCGAGGGCCTGTACGCGCAGGCCAAGGCGCACGGCTTCACCGTGAACCAGACGGGCCCGGTGACGATCCCGTGGCTCAGCTTCGACGGCGACGCGGACCTGTCCACGGCCCTGTACTGGAGCGACGCCTGCCTGCGGCACGGCGTCTACATCCACCCGTGGCACAACTGGTTCATGTCGGCGGCGCACACGGAGGAGGACGTGGCCCGCGCCCTCGAAGGGACGGACCTGGCCTTCGCCGAGACCCGCGCCCACCTCGGCTGAGCGGGCCCTTGCCCTCGCCGCCCCGCGTGGATGATCCTGTCAGCCAGCCGGGGGGACGCGAGGGCGGATGTCGCGGGGTCACGGCGAGGTCACGTCTCGATCGCGGCCCCTTGACGCAGGTCGGGGGGCGTCCGTACGTTCGGGCAAACGTTAGGAAACTTTCCTAATCCGCCCGTCAGGAGCCCCCATGACCCATCCCGGCGAGATCACCCGAAGGCAGCTCATCCGGCGCGTCGGCCTGACCGCGCTGGTCGTGGGGCCCGGAGCGGGCCTGCTGAGCGGCTGCGCCACCGGCGGCGGTGAGGAGCCGGCCGCGCCCGTCACCTCCGCCGCCGGCTCGGCCGACCCGCGCAACCCGTTCGGGGTGGACGCCAAGAAACCGCTGAAGGTCACGATCTTCAGCGGCGGGTACGGCGACGCGTACGCCAAGGAGATCCACGAGGCGCTGTACAAGAAGGAGTTCCCCGGCGCGGCCGTCGAGCACGACGCCACCCAGCAGATCAGCACCCAGCTCCGCCCGCTGTTCGTCAGCGGCGACGTGCCCGACGTGGTCAACAACTCCGGCCCCCAGGCGCTCGACCTCGTGGCGCTGGCCGAGCAGGGGCACCTGGCCGACCTGACGGGCCTGTTCGACGCCCCGTCGATCGACGACCCCGCCAAGAGGATCCGCGACGTCGTCACCCCGGCCGTCCTCGACAACGCCAAGATCGACGGCAAGGACCTCGTCCTCAACTACACGGTCTCCCACCGCGCCCTGTGGTACAACGCCAAGCTGTTCGCCGCCAAGGGCTGGGCGGTGCCGAGAACGTGGGCCGAGTTCACCGCCCTGGGCGACAAGGCCAAGGCCGAGGGCATCCTGCTCTTCGCGTACCCGGGGCAGAAGGGTCCGTACTACCAGCTCTGGAACGTCCTCTACACGGCCGCCAAGATCGGCGGCAACCAGGCGATCATCGACATCGACAACCTCGTCGACGGCGCCTGGAAGGCGGAGCCGGTCAAGCAGGCCGTCACCGCCTGGGCCGACATCCAGGCGAAGTACGGCGACAAGGCGTACTTCGGCCTCGACCACACCCAGACCCAGGTCAAGCACCTCCAGGACAAGCTGCTCTTCTACCCGGTCGGCTCCTGGATCGAGAACGAGATGGCCAAGGACAAGCCCGACGGCTTCGAGTACGCCATCGCCCCCATCCCCGACGTCACGGCGGCGGACAAGATGCCGTACGGCGCGATCCAGGTCGGCGTCGGCGAGAACTTCTTCGTCGCCGCCCGCGGCAAGAACCCGCAGGGCGGCCTGGAGTACCTGCGGATCATGCTCTCCAAGGAGGGCGCGCGCGGCTTCACGGAGAAGACCCAGAACCTCACGGTGGTCAACGGCGCGGCCGAGGGGCTCGACCTGCCGCCCGGCCTGCGCAGCGCGGCCAAGGCCCAGGACGCCGCCGGGCAGAACATCATCACCGACGCCCGCTTCGAGGGCTGGTACAAGGAGCTGTTCGACTACGGCACCGAGCAGATCAACGTGGTCATGGCCGGGCGGATCACCCCCGACGAGTTCTGCTCCCGCATGCAGGCCAAGGCGGACGCCATCAAGAAGGACTCGTCCGTGCCCAAGCAGACGCGGGGCGAGTAGCCCATGGAGCGCTGGCGCACGTACGGCTTCGTCGCCGGGTTCCTCGCCGTCCCGATGGTCCTGTACACGGTGTTCGTCATCAGCCCGTACGCCCAGGCGTTCCAGATCTCGCTGACCGACTGGAACGGGGTCTCCGCCCGGCTCCACTACGTCGGGCTGGACAACTTCGGGCGCCTGCTCGGCGACGAGGTGTTCTGGCGCGCCCTGCGCAACCACGGCATCCTGCTGCTGGTGCTCCCGATCGCGACGATCGTGATCGCGTTGTTCTTCGCGTTCCTGCTCAACCTGGGCGGCGGCGCGCGCGGGCCCGGCATGGCCGGCGTGCGAGGTTCGGCGTTCTACCGCGTCGTGTTCTTCTTCCCGCAGGTGCTCGCCGTCGCCGTGGTCGGCGTGCTGTTCAAGGCCGTCTACCGGCCCGACGAGAGCGGCGTGATCAACGGCGCGCTGATCAGGCTCGGCCTGGAGCCGGTCGGCTGGCTGATCGAGCCGGACCTCGCGCTCTGGGCGATCATCGCGGTGATGGTCTGGCAGGCGGTCGGGTTCTACGTGGTGCTGTTCTCGGCCGGGATGGCGGCCATCCCCAAGGACTACTTCGAGGCGGCGGCGCTCGACGGGGCCGGGCGGGTCCGGCTGTTCTTCTCGATCACCCTCCCGCTGCTGCGCGACACCGTGCAGGTGGGGTGGGTGTACCTGGGCATCGCCGCCTTCGACGGGTTCGCGCTGATCCAGGTGCTGGCCGGGGACAAGGGCGAGCCGGACGGCGCCACGACCGTGCTGCCCATCGAGATCTGGAAGAACGCCTTCTCCTACTCCAAGGTGGGCTACGCCTCCGCCATGGGCGTGGCGCTGTTCTTCCTGACCGTGACGTTCGCGGTGCTGACGCTGCGCACCACCCGGCGGGAGAGGATCGACCTCTGACATGGCCCCGGACTCCCTCGACTCCGTCCGCCCGGTCCGCTCCTCCCGGAGCGTCCCCGCCGACCGGCCGCGGCCCGGCGTGCTGAACGGGCTGTCGCACGCCGCGCTGGCCGTCTGGGCGCTGCTGATCGTCGCGCCGCTGCTGTGGACGTTCCTGGCCTCGTTCAAGAGCAACACCGAGATCTTCGGGGACGCGCTCCAGCTGCCGGGCGAGCTGCGGCTCGACGCGTGGGGGCGGGCCTGGGGCAAGGCGCACGTCGGGCGGTACCTTGCCAACACCGCCGTCGTCGTCGCCTTCAGCACGTTCGGCACGATGCTGTTCGGGTCGATGGCCGCGTACGTGCTCGCGCGCTACCGCTTCCCGGGCAGCCGGGTGATCTACTACTACTTCACGGCCGGCATGGCGTTCCCGGTGTTCCTGGCGCTCGGGCCGCTGTTCTTCGTGGTCAAGCGGGTCGGACTGCTGTACACGCACACCGGCGTCGTCCTGGTCTACATCGCGTACTCGCTGCCGTTCACGATCTTCTTCCTGGCGGCGTTCTTCCGCACGCTGCCCGAGAGCGTGGCCGAGGCGGCCCGCATCGACGGCGCCTCCCACACCCGCACGTTCTTCCAGATCATGCTGCCCATGGCCCGGCCCGGCCTGGTCAGCATCACGATCTTCAACGTGCTCGGCCAGTGGAACCAGTACCTGCTGCCCCTGGTGCTGCTCGCCCGCGACGAGAAGGACTGGGTGATCACCCAGGGCATCGCCAACATCTCCACCCTGGCCGGCTACGAGGCCGACTGGCCCGGGTTGTTCGCCGCGGTCTGCATGGCGATCCTGCCCGTGCTCGTCGTCTACGTCGTCTTCCAGCGCCAGATCCAGTCCGGGCTCGGCGCCGGGGCACTGAAGTAACGTGACCTGCATGGACGTCGAGAAGATGCTCGCCGGGGTGCCCGCCTGGCACCGCGAGGGCGAGGAGATCCGCCGCACGGTCACCGCGCCCGACTTTCCCACGGCCATCCGCATCGTGGACGCGATCGCGGTCAAGGCCGAGGAGCTGAACCACCATCCCGACATCGACATCCGGTGGCGCAGACTGCATCTCGCGCTCACCACGCACGACAAGGGACACCTGACCGAGACGGACTTCCGGCTGGCCGCCCTCATCGACGGGATCGTCGCCGAACACGGTGCGTAGTCGCATCGTCACCCGCTAGAGTGGTGGCCCTCCACGAGCCGGCCGTACCCGCTCGTGACGCATCCTTTGTCACCACCCCGGGGGTTTTCCATGCGCATGCCCGTACCCATAGTGCTGTTCGCCCTGCTGGCGGCAGGCTGTGCGCCCACCACGGCCGGCCAGGCCGGCACCGCGCAGAGCCAGGAGTCGCCGGCCCAGGAGGCCGCCGCCCACACGCCGTCGCCGGAGCCCACGCCCGGCGCCGAGGGCGCCGCGAAGGCCAGGTCCGGCTCGCTGTCGTCCAGCGGCAACTTCACGGCCGACGGCAAGCGGGCCGTCG
The DNA here is from genome assembly GCF_013363995.1 of Nonomuraea rhodomycinica. Classification (GTDB taxonomy): domain Bacteria; phylum Actinomycetota; class Actinomycetes; order Streptosporangiales; family Streptosporangiaceae; genus Nonomuraea; species Nonomuraea rhodomycinica. Next base: position 264,993 of record NZ_JABWGO010000004.1, read on the forward strand.
TCTACGCCCGCAAGCTGGCCCCGGAGGGGGCGCGGGCCAGCATCACCGTCGAGTCGTCCAGCGGCCAGACGCTGTCGTCGCTCGTCGTCGAGGGCCTGCTGCCCAACCGCACCTACGGCGCCCACCTGCACACCAAGCCGTGCGGTCCCAAGGCCGACGACGCCGGCCCGCACTACCAGCACGAGAAGGGCGAGGTCAGCGCCGCCAACGAGGTCTGGCTCGACTTCACCACCGACGCCTCCGGCGCCGGGCGCGCCACCGCGCGCAACTCGTGGACGTTCGCCCCGGGCCGGCGGCCGCACTCGCTGGTCATCCACGCCAAGCCGACGACCGCCAACGGGCCGAAGGCGGGCGAGGCCGGCGAGCGCGTCGCCTGCCTCACCCTGGGCTGACCCCGACGAGGCTCTGGCCGGTGCGACGCCGCCGGCCGGGGCCTCTTCGCTTCACTGCCCGGCCGGGCCACCGGTCCCCGCGCCGGGACGGCGGGTCAGCCGAAGACGGCGGGAGGCGGGACGGGGGCCAGCACCGGCTCGCCGTCCCGGATGGGGGCCGCCCCCGCCACGAAGCGGGTCAGCGCGTCCCCGTGCAGGCACCGGGCCTGGGTGAGCCCCCCGGCGGCGCGGCGCGTGAGGAGGTCCACGGGCAGGGCCGTGCGCGAGGCGGCCAGGATGAGGTTGCCGAAACGGCGTCCCCGCAGCACACCGGGCTCCGAGAGCAGCGCGACGTGGCCGAAGGTGTCCTGGACCGTGGCCGTGAGCCGCCGCGCGAAGGCCAGTCCCTTGCCGTCGGCGAGGTTGACGAGCAGCGTGCCGGACGCCCGCAGCACCCGGGCGAGGTCGCCCATGTACTCCGCGGTGGCCAGCTCGACCGGCATGGTCGCCCCGGCGAACGCGTCGAGCACGACCAGGTCGGCCGAGGAGTCCCAGACCCGGGCCGCGCCCTCGCGGCCGTCCATGACCAGCACCTTCAGCCGCGGCACCGACCGCAGGTCGAGCTGCTCGCGGATGAGGTTGACGAGCAGGCCGTCGGGCTCGATGACGATGTGGCGCGAGCCCGGCCGGGTGGTGGCGACGTAGCGGGGGATCGTGCAGGCGCCGCCCCCCACATGGACGCAGCTCAGCGGCCCCTCGGGAAGGACGTCGATGACGTCCGCCATGAGCTGCACGTACTCGAAATCCAGATATGTGGGGTCTTGTAGGTCCACATAGGACTGCGGTACGCCATCCTTGGACAGCACCCAGCCGTCCTGCCGGTCCAGATCCCGGAGCAGTTCGATCTCGCCGAAGGTCACCGGGTACAGGCCGGGCATCGGTTCGCGCTGTGCTCGTGCCACGTTGCTGCCTCCCTGGGAGAACACCGTATGCGACGAAGAAGGCTGATCGTGCTCGTCGTCGCGGTTCTGGCGATTTTGGGTGCGTACGGCTTCGCGGTCGCCGCGGCCGGCCGGGTGCGGGGCAGCGCCGGGCAGACGGCCGAGTCCTACTTCCGGGCCTGGCGGGAGGGGGACGTGCGGGGCATGGCCCGCCTGGTCTACCAGCCGCCGGCCGACTTCGTCTCCCGCCACCTGGCCCTCACCAGGGACCTGGACGTGGAGAAGATCGAGCTGCGGCCCGGAGCGGTCAAGGGCACGGGGGAGGGCACCGCCGAGGTGCCGTTCACGGGGGTGCGCACCTTGCGCGGCTTCGGGGCCTGGCCGTTCGCGGGCACGCTGCGCCTGGCCGTACGGGACAAGGTGTGGAAGGTGCTGTGGGCTCCCGAGACGCTGCACCCGCTGCTGGCCGCCGGCGGCGCGCTGGAGATCGTGGACCTGCCGGACGCGAAGGCCGAGATGCTGACCAGCGAGGGCGACCGGATCCCGCACGACAGCTACGCCGACGCCTATCTCGACCGGCTGGCCCCGGAGTTCGCGGCCACCGGCGGAGGCCGGGCCCTGGTGGCCACCGCGCCCGGGAAGCCGCAGCAGCGGCTGCTGACCAAGGCCACCGATCCGAAGACGCAGCGGACCACCCTGTCCCGGCCGGTGCAGGCGGCGGCGGCCCGCGCGCTGGACGGCGTGGCGGACGCGGCGGTCGTCGCTCTGCGGCCGAGCACCGGCGAGGTGCTGGCGGTGGCCGACCGCCTGGCCGACGGCCAGAGCGCCTTCGACACCCTGTACCCGCCCGGCTCGACGTTCAAGACCATCACCGCGGCGGCGCTGCTCGGCGGCGGGCTCGATCCGGCGGCCGAGCTGCCCTGCCCGGCCGACTACCAGATCCCCTTCCACCGCTCCTTCCAGAACGCGGGCCTGCAGGACCACGGCGCCGTCACCTTCGCCGACGCCTTCGCCCTGTCGTGCAACACCACGTTCGTCGAGCAGGCCACCACCCGCCTCGGGCCGGGGGAGCTGCGCACCACGGCGGGGGAGTGGGGGTTCGGCCGCGCGCTGCCCACGGGCGTCGGCGGCACCTGCGGCACGATGGAGGAGCCGGAGGACGAGGACGTGCTGGGGGCCGACGCCATCGGCCAGGGGACCGTGCAGGCCACCCCGCTCTGCATGGCCGCGGTCGCCGCCGCGGTGCAGAGCGGCACCTGGCGCTCACCGCGCCTGCTGCCCGAGAAGGAGGCGCGGCGCGTCGACGGGCCGCAGCCGGAGCCGGTCGCGCTGGACCAGGGCGCCGTCGAGGCGCTGCGCGGCATGATGGCGGCCGTCGTGGACCACGGGACGGCGAGCCAGGCGGGCCTGCCGGCGGGGGTGGCGGGCAAGACCGGGACGGCCGAGACGCCCGACGGCGCCGACCACGGCTGGTTCATCGGCTACCGCGACGACCTGGCGTTCTGCGTCTTCGTCCGGCACGGGGGAGCGGGCCGGACGGCGGCGCTGCCGATCGCCGCCCGCTTCCTCAACGGTCTGTGACCTCCGCGGCCCGCGACCTCTGACGGACGCGTTCCGCCGACCGTTGGAAGCGCATAAGTTACGGTACCGTAGGTTTCATGACGACCGTCGCCGTGAAGCCTCGACTGCGTGGCTGGTTGCATACCGGAGCCCTCCCCGTGACGCTGGTCGCCGGCTTCGTGCTCGTGGCCCTCGGCCCCACGCTCCAGGCCCGCCTCGCCTCCGCCGTCTACGCCATCACCTCGGGCCTGCTCTTCGGCGTCTCGGCCACCTACCATCGCGGCACGCTCGGGCCGCGCCTGGCCGAGGTGCTGCGCCGCTTCGACCACGCCAACATCTACCTGATCATCGCGGGCACCTACACGCCGTTCGCGCTGCTCGCGCTCACCGGCGCGGCGCGGATCGCCGTGCTGTCGGTCATCTGGGGCGGCGCGCTGGCCGGCGTGGTGTTCCGGGTGTGCTGGATCGGCGCGCCGCGCTGGCTCTACACCGTCCTCTACCTCGCCCTCGGCTGGACGGCCGTCTTCGTGATGCCGCAGCTGCTGGAGGGCGCGGGGGTGGCCGCCGTGGTGCTGGTCGCCGTCGGCGGCGTCCTCTACAGCGCCGGCGCGATCGTGTACGGCCTGCGCCGCCCCGACCCGTCGCCCGGCTGGTTCGGCTTCCACGAGGTCTTCCACGCCTGCACCGTCGCCGCCTACCTGGTGCAGTACATCGCGGTGTCGATCGTCGTGTACTCCCACATGTGACTCCGCGCGACCTGGGCAGGCCGGGCGATCGCCGACTTTTGACCCGCCGCTGGTCTGCTCTCGGGATCCTTCTGGAGATCACACCAATATGGACCAACTCGCGCGCATCTGGTGGCTCATCCTCGTACGGGGCATTGTGGCCATCATCTTCGGCATCCTCGCGCTCATCTGGCCCGCCATCACGCTGCTGGTGCTGGTGATCATCTTCGGCGCCTACGCCCTCGTGAACGGCATCTTCTCGATCGTCGCCGGCGTCCGGCACAACGCCACGTCGCGGGCCTGGCTCATCATCTCGGGCGTCCTCGGGGTGCTGGCCGGCATCGTGGCCTTCGTGTGGCCCGGTGTCACGTCGCTGGCCCTGCTCTACGTCGTGGCGTTCTGGGCCATCTTCAGCGGCGTGTCGGAGATCGTGGCGGGCATCCAGATGCGCAAGGTGATCCAGAACGAGTGGATGCTCATCATCGGCGGCGCGCTGTCGGTGATCTTCGGCATCCTGCTGCTGGTCTGGCCGGGCGCCGGGCTGCTCACGCTCGTCTGGCTGCTCGGCATCTTCGCCATCATCTACGGCATCACGATGGTCGTCCTGTCGTTCCGGGTGAAGAAACTTCCGGCAACGGCGTAGATATCCAGAAATTTTCCGGATGAATGGGGGTAGGGGCGGGCAAGTATGTCCCTGTCGCTTCGTCGTGGAGGAGTCATGGACGTACACGCCCGTCTCGCCCGCCATCTACTCGTCGACGGCTACCACCTCGTGCTCGACCTCGACCGCAGCCAGGGCTCCTGGCTCGTGGACGCGCGCGACGGACGCCGGTACCTGGACTTCTACACCTTCTTCGCCTCCGCGCCGCTGGGCGTGAACCCGCCGCTCGACGCCGGCAGCGCCGAGCTGCTCGGCCGGGTCGCGCGCAACAAGCCGGCCAACCCCGACATGTACACCGAGCAGCTCGCCGACTTCGTCGAGACCTTCATGCGCGTGCTCGGCGACCCCGAGCTGCCCCACCTGTTCTTCGTGGAGGGCGGCGCGCTCGCCGTCGAGAACGCGCTGAAGACCGCCTTCGACTGGAAGAGCCGCCGCAACGAGGCCGCCGGCCGCTCGCGCGACCTCGGCACCCAGGTGCTGCACCTGTCCCGGGCCTTCCACGGCCGCAGCGGCTACACCCTCAGCCTGACCAACACCGAGCCGGGCAAGACCGACCGCTTCCCGAAGTTCGGCTGGCCCCGCATCGACGTCCCGGCGGTCCACCTCGGTGACGTCGAGACGGCCGAGGCACGGGCGCTGGGGCAGGCGCGGACCGCCTTCGAGCGGCACCCGCACGACATCGCCTGCTTCATCGCCGAGCCGATCCAGGGCGAGGGCGGTGACAACCACATGCGCCCGGAGTTCCTGCAGGCCATGCAGAGCCTGTGCCACGAGTACGACGCGCTGTTCGTGCTGGACGAGGTGCAGACCGGCGGCGGCACCACCGGCACGCCCTGGGCCTACCAGCAGCTCGGCCTCGCCCCGGACATCGTGGCCTTCGCCAAGAAGGTACAGGTGGGCGGCATCATGGCGGGCCGCCGGGTGGACCTGGTGCCGGACAACGTCTTCCAGGTCAGCGGCCGGATCAACTCCACCTGGGGCGGGGGACTGGTGGACATGGTCCGCTCCCGCGCCCTGCTGGAGATCATCGAGCGGGACGGCCTGATCCCGCGGGCCGGCCGGCTGGGCGCGCTGGTGGTGGAGCGCCTGACCAAGCTGCAGGCCGAGCGGCCCGAGGTGGTGTCCAGCGTGCGCGGGCGCGGCCTGATGTGCGCCTTCGACCTGCCCGACCGGGAGCGCCGGGACGCCCTCGTGACCCGGTTGCGTGAGGAGCAGGGGGTGCTGGTGCTGCCGTGCGGGCCGCGTTCGGTGCGACTGCGCCCGGCGCTCAACATCACCGAGGACGAACTCGACCACGGCCTGCGGGCGATCGCGGCGGCACTGGACACCTGACGCACGACCCCCTTTCCCGGCCTCCCGGCGCTCCCCGAAACCGCCAAGCCTTGGCAAGAACATCGCCGCGGGCGGGCTTTCCGGCATCGGGGAGGCCGGGACGTCGCCAGGCTTTCCCGCATGGCCGAAGCTCCACCGTTCCCGCGTACCGCGCCCCTCGCCGCCGAGCCCCTGACGGAGGGCTCCGCCGCCCCGCCCCCGCTGCGGCCCGCCGGCTGGCTGCCGGCGCTGGCCGTGGCCGGATGCGTCGGGGCGGTCCTCGGCTACCACGGCGTCGCCTTCGCCGACCTGGCCGTCTTCACCGTCTACGCCGGGCTCGGCCTCACCCTGCCCGGCGTGCTCTGGGTGCGGGTGCTCTACCGCCGCCCGCACACCCTGCCCGAGGAGCTGGCCCTGGGCCTGGCCCTCGGCTACGCGGCCGAGGTCCTCTGCTACCTGCCCGCCCGCGCCATGGGGATGCCGCTGCTCGTGGCCGCCTGGCCGATGGGCACGTACGCGCTGTTCGCCGCCGTGCCGCGGCTGCGCGCCCACTGCCGGCGGACGCGCCGGGCCCGCGCCCCGCTGTGGTGGTCGTGGTGCCTCGCGCTGGGCGTGATCGGCCTGACCCTGTGGATCGGAGCCGGCTACTTCGCCGCCCACCCCGTCGCCGCGCCGCCGGCCGCCGCCCTGCCGCACCTCGACATGGTGGCCCGGCTCATGAGCCACGGTCCGGACGGCGGGCCGTTCGGCCACGACTGGTTCGTCCACGCCCACCTGGCCGCCGCGAGCTGGGTCACCGGCGTCGCGCCGTCCGTGCTGCTCCTCCGGCTGGCCGCGCCGCCCATGCTGGCCGCGCTGGTCGTGCTGCTCGCCATGGCGGGCCGCCGCTTCACCGGCTCGCGCCGCCAGGCGCTGGCCGCCCTGGCCGCCGCGGTGTTCGTGGCGGCGCCCGTCCTGTACACCGGGAACGCCGCCGGCGTCCTCGCCTGGACCCCGCCGCAGGAGTGGGCCGCGCCCGCGCAGACCTTCGGCGCGCTGCTGTTCGCGCCGCTCGTGGTACTGCTGGTCGACCTGTTCGGCGGCCGGGCGCCGGGGCGCGGCGCGTGGCTGGTCTTCGCCGTGCTGCTCGCCGCGCTGGCCGGGGCCAAGGCCGTGTACGTGCCGCTGCTGGCCGCCGGGCTGCTGGCCGTCGTGGTGGTCGAGACGGTCAAGTGGCTGTCGCCGCCCCGCCGCGTCGTCGTCGCGCTCGGGCTGACGGGGTGCGCGCTCGCGGCGCAGGCGGCGCTCCTCGGTGACGCCTGGCAGGGGACGGCGGTCCGGCCGCTGGAGTTCGTACGGGCGACCTGGGCCGGGCTGACCGGCGCGGCGGACACGGCCGGGGCGCCGATGTCGTCGCTGGCCGGCGTCGCCGCGCTGGGCCTGCTGTGCGGGGCGATCACCTGGAGCGGCGTGCTCGGGCTGGTCCGGCGGCCCCGGCTGCTGGGACGCCCGCCGGTCGTGCTGGCGCTCGGCATGGGCGCGGCCGGGCTGGGCGCGGTGCTGCTGCTCGGCGACCCGTACCTCGCCCAGGGCGACTACCTCCAGGCCGCCTGCCCGTACCTCGCGATGGCGGCCGTCCACGGCCTCGGCTGCGCGGCGCGCAGGGCGCACGTCACGCTCACGGCGGGCCTGTGCGCGGTGCTGGCCGGCGCGGCGGCCGCCTGCGCCGTCCGCTGGGTCTTCGGCGTCCACGTGCCGCTGCGGCCGGGGGCCGGGGAGCTCGCGCTGTACCTGCCGTACCTCACGCTGGCGGGCGTGGTGCTCGCGGCGGGGGCGCTGCTGGCGGCGGCCGGCCAGCCGCGGGCGCGCGTCCTCGCGCTGACGCTCCTGCTCGTGACGGCGGCGGGCACGCCGGCCGCCTGGCTCGGCCGGGCGCTGCCGGTCGCGCCCCCCGTCGCGACCGCCCCGGCGCAGCCGGCCGGTCCCGGAGAGGTGACCGGGCCCGTCTCCGGGACCTGAGGCCGCGGACATGGCGAAGGCCCTCCGGCCACCGGCCGGAGGGCCTTCGCGCGCGTCACGTCACAGCACCTCGACGTTGGGGCCACGGCAGCGGTTGCGGGTGTCGAAGACGTACGGGCTGACCTCCTGCACCAGCTCGTAGTCGAACACGTCGTGGTCGGTGAGCACCAGGACCGCGTCCGCCTCGGCCAGCTCACGGCGCGTCGCCTCGACGATCTCGATGCCCGCGGGCAGCCGGCAGTCCGTCACGTGCGGGTCGGCGGCCCGTACCCGGGCGCCCAGCTTGTGCAGCGACTTGACCACGTCGATGGCCGGGGACTCGCGGCAGTCGCCGGCGTTCTTCTTGTACGCGAGCCCGAGCACGACCACCCGGCTGCCGTTGAGCGCCTTGCCGCGCTGGTTGAGCGCCAGCATGAGCCGGTGGACGACCCGGTCCGGCATGTGGTCGTTGATGTCGTTGGCCAGCTCCACGAACCGGAAGTTGTGCCCGAGGCTGCGCTTGACCTTCCACGACAGGTACGACGGGTCGATCGGCAGGCAGTGGCCGCCGACGCCCGGGCCCGGCGTGAACCGCATGTAGCCGAACGGCTTGGTCGAGGCGGCGTCGATGGCCTCCCAGACGTCGATGCCGAGCTGCTCGGCGAAGATCGCCAGCTCGTTGACCAGCGCGATGTTGACGTGCCGGAACGTGTTCTCCAGCAGCTTGCACAGCTCGGCGACCTGGAGCGAGGACACCGGCACGACCCGGTCCACGACCCGCTGGTAGAAGCCCTGGATCCGCTTCAGCGAGGCCGCGTCGATGCCCGAGACGACCTTCGGCGTGTTCTCCAGGCGCCACACGGCGTTGCCGGGGTCGATCCGCTCGGGGCTGTAGCCCAGCAGGAAGTCCTCGGGGGCGCGCAGCCCGGAGCCCTCCTCCAGGATCGGCAGGAGGTACTCCTCCGTGGTGCCGGGATAGGTGGTCGACTCCAGGACCACCGTGGCGCCCGGCCGTACCAGCGGGGCGATGGAGCGGCCGGCCGAGGCGATGTGGCAGAGGTCGGGGGCGCCCTCCGACAGCGGGGTCGGCACCGTGATCACGCAGAGGTCGAAGCCCTCGGCGTCGGCGTAGTCGGTGCTGGCGAGGTAGCGGCCGCCGCGCAGCGCGGCGGCCACCTGCTCGTCGCCGATGTCCTCGACGAACGACTCGCCGGCGTTGAGCCGCTTGACGCGCCACTCGTCGACGTCGATCCCCACGACGTCGAAGCCGGCCTCGACCGCCCGCATCGCCAGCGGCAGGCCGACGTATCCCTGGCCGACGACTACGAGTTTCTCTCCCATGTCTGGACCCCCGTCACTTCGAGATGAGATATCACCTGACTGTAGGAGTCAGGTGATCTCGCACCGCCGATTCGGCGAGAGGCCCGGCGTGTCGCCGTGGGCCCGGGCAGGGGGCGGACGGCGAAGGTCGCACCACAGGCAAGGACTGGCAAGAAGATCGCCGAGGTGGGATGTACGCGCGGGTCGCCGGTGAGCTCCTCGCCACACTTGCGGGCATGGCCAATCTTTCGCCGCGTTCATGGCTGTCCGTCGGGTTGACCGGCGTCCTGGCCATGGGCCTGCTCACCGCCTCCACCTGGAGCGCGGACGCCCGCCAGGAGCCGATCGACCTCGGCGAGGCGTGGGGCGTCGCGGTGCTCGCGGCCCTCGCCGTCAACAGCGAGGAGCTGACGCGCGTCACCGGTGACGTCGCGGTCAGCCCCGGAGGCGTCGTGACCGGCTTCCCGCCGGGCGTGGTGCTCGGCCGGATCTACCGGGGCAACGGGGAGGCGGCCCGGATCCGCGGGGACGTGCAGTCGGCCTACCAGGAGGCGCAGGGGCGGGCGGCCAACGGCGTCATCCCCGCGCAGCTCGGCGGCCGGACCCTGGGGCCCGGCGTGTACTCCAGCAAGAGCGGCGCCTTCGTGATCGACGGCACCCTCAAGCTGGACGCCAAGGGCGACCCCGACGCGGTGTTCATCTTCCAGGCCGACACGACGCTGAACACCGCCGAGGTCAGCAACATCGACGTCCTCAATGGCGCCCAGGAGGACAACATCTTCTGGGCCGTCGCCAACACCGCCAGCCTGGGGACGCTGTCCACCTTCCGCGGCAACATCCTGGCCCGCAACGGGATCGTGGTGGACGACGGCGTGCAGATGGTCGGGCGGGCGATGTCGCTCGACACGTCCGTCAGCATCGACGGCACCGAGACGAGCCCGAGGACCCTCATCTCGATGCCGAACCGCCCGCCGACGGCCGCGACCCTCACCTCGTCGCCGAACCCGTCCCGCCTGCGCGAGCCGGTCACCTTCACGGCCGTCGTCGACGGCGACGTCAACGGGGTCAAGCCGGGCGGCGAGGTGATCTTCAAGGACGGGGCCACGGTGATCGGCTCCGCCCTGCTGGACGACCGGGGCGTCGCCCGGTTCACCACCGACGAGCTCACCAGGGGCGTGCACCAGATGAGCGCCGTCTACCTGGACGAGGGCAGCGCCGTCAACGAGGCCTGGGTCTACTGGCAGCCCAGCCAATCCCCCGTCATCGAGCACCAGGTGCTCAACCGCCGATAGGACCTGACCGACACAGGGGGACGTGCAGTGTTTCGTGGGATGAGAACGCCGGCGCTGGTGCTGACGATGGCCTGCGCCGCCTGGGGCCTGGCCGGAGTGGACCCGGCCCCGGCAGGAGCGCGGGCGGCGACCGGCACGGCCGCTGCCGCCGGCGAGAGGGCCGGGAAGGGCTTCGCCGCGCACGGGCGCTGCCGCAGGCACCACTGCGGGTGCCGGCGCGCCTGGTGCGGGCGGCCCTGGCCGGGGCCGCCCGGACCGCCCGGACCGCGCGGGCATCGGGGCGCCCGCGGTCCGCAGGGCGTGGCGGGACACGAGGGCGCCCCCGGCAAGGACGGCGCCAGCGGGCCCCAGGGGCTGCAGGGGCCGCAGGGGCCGCGCGGCCCCCAGGGGCCCGCGGGTCCGCGGGGCCCGGTGGGCCCGGCCGGCGGCGACGGACCGAGCATCGGCACGACGCTCGTCTCGCTCACGTTCCCGCCGTTCGACACCAACTTCGCGGGGTACGCCCGGGGCGGCGACACCTGGATCCGCGACCCGCGCAGCGACGCGCCGTGGCACAGCCTGAGCCAGGTGGACAACTACCCGGGCGACGTGGTCGGCGTCGCGGTGACCGAGGCCGTGCCGCTCGACGCCCTGCTGGTCACCGTGGTCACCGCGGACGGCCGGCTGGCCGAGACGACCTGCCGGTTCAGCGAGGGCACGCCGCCGCCCCCCGGGCCGGCCTGGGGCACCACCTACTGCGACGACTTCCGCCCGATCACCCCACCGGCCTGACGGACTCGCCCGACCGGCCGCGGCCGGTCGGGCGCGGGTAAGGCTTGCGCAACGGGTGCGTCACGCGCGGTGGCGCGCCGCCTGCCCGGGCGCGGCGCCGGGTTTCACTGCGGCTGTGAGCACCACCGCGGTGAGAACCGTTCCCTTCAACCGGCCGTATGTGAGCGAGCGCGAGCTCGACTACGTCGCGGAGGCCGTCCGCAACGGGCGGACCTGCGGCGACGGGCCGTTCACCCGCCGGGCGAGCGCGCTGCTGCGCGAGCTGACCGGCGCCCGCCACGCGCTGCTGACCACCTCCTGCACCCACGCCCTGGAGATGTCGGCGCTCCTGCTCGACCTGCGGCCCGGCGACGAGGTGATCGTGCCGTCGTTCACCTTCATGTCCACGGCCAACGCCTACGCGCTGCGCGGCGCCGTGCCGGTGTTCGCCGACTGCCGGCCCGACACGCTCAACCTCGACGAACGCCTCGTCGAGGAGGCCGTCACCGAGCGGACCCGGGCCATCGCCGTCGTCCACTACGCGGGCGTCGCCTGCGCGATGGAGGAGCTGGGCAAGCTCGCCGACCGGTACGGCCTCGCGCTGGTCGAGGACAACGCGCACGGCCTGGGCGGCTCCTACCGGGGCAGGCCGCTCGGGTCGTTCGGCGACATGGCCGCGCAGAGCTTCCACGAGACCAAGAACGTCCAGTGCGGCGAGGGCGGGGCGCTGCTCGTCAACGACGACGAGCTGGCCGCGCGGGCCGAGATCGTCCGGGAGAAGGGCACCGACCGCGGCCGGTTCTTCCGCGGCCAGGTCGACAAGTACCGCTGGGTCGACATCGGCTCCAGCTACCTGCCGTCGGACCTGCTCGCGGCCCAGCTCACCGGGCAGCTCGAAGCGTTCGGCGACATCCAGCGCCGGCGCCTGGAGGTGTGGCGGGCCTACCACGAGGGCCTGGCCGGCTGGGCGGCGGCCAACGGCGTCGGCCGGCCGACCGTGCCGGAGGGCTGCGAGCACCCCGCCCACCTCTACTACCTGATGTTCCGCGGCCTGGACAGCCGCCAGGCGTTCATCGCCCACCTCGCCGAGCGGGGCGTGCAGGCGCCGTTCCACTACCAGCCGCTGCACGACGCGCCCGCCGGCCTCCGGTACGGGCGACCGGCGCCGGGCGGCTGCCCCGTCACCGAGCAGGTGGCCGACCGGCTCGTGCGGCTGCCCCTCCACGCCGGCCTCGGCGAGGAGGACGTGGCGTACGTCATCGACGCCGTCCGGGAATTCGAGGTGCGCTGATGGCCTGGCAGGACGTGATCGAGTCGCGGGAGGTCAGGGCGGTGCCCTCGCCGCTGGAGTCGGCCCGCTTCGGCCGCCCGGTGGAGCGCCTGACCGTCGGCGCCGACGCGGAGGAGGCGCTGGACGCGGTCCGCGAGGCGGTCCTGGAGTCGGCGGCGGACGTGATCGTGCTGCGCTACCCGGCCGAGCGCGTCGGCTGGTTCGCCGGGCTGACCGGCCTCGGCCGGACCGCGATCTTCGCCGACTGCCTGGTGTACTGGAGCCTGCGCGCCGGCCGGGGCCGCCCGCCGGCTCCGGCGCCCGGCCTGCGAACCGGCCCGCTCGGCGACCCGGACGCCGTCGGCGCGCTGGTCGCCGACATCTTCGCCGCGTACGGCAACCACTACCTCGCCGACCCGCTCCTCGACCCGGCCGCCGCGCTGGCGGGCTACCAGGAGTGGGCGGCGCGCTCCGCCGCCGAGGGGAGCTGCGTGGCGCTCCACGACGGCGCGCGGGCGCTGGGGATCGCCACGCTGGAGGACGACGGCCCCCGCACCGAGATCCTGCTCGCCGGCGTGGTCTCCGCCGCCCAGGGGCGCGGCCTGTACGCCCACCTGCTCAAGGCCGTCGAGGACCACGCGCTGGCCCGCGGCGGGAGCGAGGTCGTCATCTCCACCCAGAGCCACAACACGCGGGTGCAGCGGGCCTGGGCCAGGTACGGGTTCGTCCCGGTGCAGGCGCACGTCACCGTCCACCTGGTGCGGACGGCGCTGCTGAGCTCGGCGGGCGGGACGGCGCCGCCGCGCCCGGCGGGCGCGTGAACGCCCTGACCCGGCCGCCGGCCGCCCGCCCGGCCGCCCGGCCTGGCATGGCGCACCGGCTCGCCTACCTGGCCGGGGGCGGCGCGACCGCCGTCATGTACTACGGCATCCTGGCCGCGGCCCTGGCGGTGACGGGGGAGCGGGTGCCGTACCTGGTGCTGGTGGTGGCCAGCCACCTCGTCACCGTGGTGATCGTGTACCCGTGGTACCGGCTGGTCGTCTTCCCCGGAGCGGGACACGGCTGGGTGGCCGGCTACCTGCGCTTCTACGCGGCCGGGCTGAGCATCCTGTCGGCGTCCCTCGTGGGGCTGCCGATCCTGGTGGAGCTGGCCGGGCTGCCCGTGCTGGCCGCCCAGGCGCTGATCATCACCATGACGTTCTCGCTCAGCTACGCGCTGCACCGCGCCTGGACGTTCCGCCGGGGCAGACCGTCGCGGCGGGGCCGGGAAAGGTCCGGCAACCCGCCGCACAACCTTCGGCCAAACCGCAGCGCGGCGAGGACCCGGTGATCCGGGCCGTTCGTAGCTTCGGGACCGACATGCTCGATCACCACGGGCCACGCGCTCGTCGCGAAAGGACGCCACGGCGATGAAGGCGCTCGTGCTGGCAGGAGGCAAGGGGACGCGGCTGCGCCCGCTCACCCACACGTCGGCGAAGCAGTTGGTGCCCGTCGCGAACAAACCGGTCCTGTTCTACGGCCTGGAGGCCATCCGGGCGGCCGGGATCACCAGCGTCGGCATCGTGGTCGGCGACACGGGGGCGGAGGTGCGCGAGGCCGTCGGCGACGGCTCCCGGTTCGGGCTGGAGGTGACCTACATCCCCCAGGAGGCGCCGCTCGGGCTGGCCCACTGCGTGCTCATCGCCCGCGACTTCCTCGGCGACGAGCCGTTCGTGCTGTACCTGGGCGACAACTTCCTCATCGGCGGGATCGCCGACCTGGTGGACGCCTTCGGCGCGGCCGGCCACGACGCCCAGATCCTGCTCACCAAGGTCGCCGAGCCGCAGTTCTACGGCGTCGCCGAGCTCGGCCCCGACGGGCAGATCCTGCGGCTGGAGGAGAAGCCCGCGAACCCGCGCAGCGACCTCGCCATCGTCGGCGTCTACACCTTCTCCCCGGCCATCCACGAGGCCGTGCGCTCCATCGAGCCGTCCGCGCGGGGCGAGCTGGAGATCACCGACGCCATCAAGTGGCTCATCGACCACGGCTACAGCGTCCACTCGCACTTCGTCAGCGGCTACTGGAAGGACACCGGGCGGCTGCAGGACATGCTGGAGTGCAACCGGATCGTGCTGGAGGCGATCGGCCCCGACATCCGGGGGAGCGTGGACGGCGCCTCGGAGATCAGCGGGAACGTCGTCGTCGAGCCCGGGGCGTCGGTGGAGGGCTCGGTGATCCGGGGGCCCGCCGTCATCGGCGCCCACACCGTGATCCGCGACTCGTACGTCGGGCCGTACACCTCCATCGGCGAGAGCTGCCTGATCCGCGACAGCGAGGTGGAGTACGCGATCGTGCTGCGGGACTCCTCGATCACGGGGATCTCCCGGCTCACGTACTCGCTCATCGGGCGCAACGTCGAGGTGACCCGGGCCCAGGGCATGCCCAACGCCTGCCAGCTCATGGTGGGCGACCACAGCAAGGTCCAGGTGCGGGCCTGACGGCACGGCCACCGTACCGCGTGGCCCGATCGAGGAGAGGTCATGGAGGCTACGGAGATCCGCCGCACGGTCGAGCTGGAGGACCACCACTGGTGGTACCGCGAGCGGCGCGCCATCCTCGCCCGGGAGCTGCGCAGGCTGCGCCGGTACGGGCCGCCCGGCCGGGCGCTGGACATCGGCGCGGCCGGCGGCGGCAACACGCGGGTGCTCGTGCGGCACGGATGGGACGCGCTGGTCGCCGACCACTCCGAGCTCGCGGTGGAGCTGGCCCGCGAGCGGGGGCTGCGCGCCCTTCACGCCGACGCGCGTGAGCTGCCGCTGCCCGACGACTCCTTCGACCTGGTGTGCGCCTTCGACGTGCTGGAGCACATCGAGGAGGACGGCCGCGCGGCCGCCGAGATCGTCCGCGTGCTCAGGCCGGGCGGCACGGCGCTGATCACCGTGCCGTGCGACATGGCGCTGTGGTCGGCGCACGACGTGGCCTCCGGTCACGTCCGCAGGTACACCCGGCCGACCCTGCGCGCCCTGCTCGCCGGCCAGGGGCTGGTCCTGGACCGGATGTGGAGCTGGAACGTGCTGCTGCGGCCCGTGGTCGCCCGCCACCGCAAGAGCAGCTCCGGCTCGGACGTCATGGAGCTGCCGTACCTGGTGAACCTCGGGCTCATGGCGGTGATCACGGCCGAGCGCTACCTGCCGGTGCGGTCGCTGCCCGGCGTGTCGCTGATCGTGCGGGCGCACCGCCCGGCGCACGGTTAGCATGACGTTCCATAGCGGCTCAGTTACTCAGAGCAGTATGTGCAGTACAACAGGGGTGTGATTCACCCGGAGGGGCGCACCCCCGCGACACCCGCCCCGTCGCACCGCACTCCAGGGCCGATCGGCTCGCCGTCACGGACGCCGCTCGCCCGTCTCCGCACCCGCCGCGCGCTACCGGCGCGCGGGCCGGGCGCCCGCCGCCCCGCGCTCGCGGCGATCCTCTCGGCCGTCCTCGCGACAGGTCTCCTCGCGGTGATGCCTGACAGAGCCGTCGCCGCGCCGCTGATCCCGCTCGGGAACGCGGCGGGCTTCGCGGTCCTGGCGGGCGGCGCGGTCGTCAACACCGACAACACCACCGTCACCGGTGACCTGGGCACCAGCCCGGGCACCGTGGTGTCGGGGTTCCCGCCCGGTCAGGTGATCGGCACGGTCCACGCCGGCGACGCCACGGCGGCCTCGGCCAGGACCGACGCGGTCGCCGCCTACAACAACGCGGCCGGGCGCGGGGTGACCGACAACGCGCCCGCGCAGCTCGGCGGCACGACCAAGGAGCCGGGCGTCTACGTCCCGTCGTCCGGCACCACCTTCCAGATCACCGGCACGCTCACGCTGGACGCGAAGACCGACCCGAACGCGATCTTCATCTTCCGGGCGGCCACGCTGACCACCGCCACGGTGAGCAACATCAACCTGGTCAACGGCGCCCGGACGGACAACGTCTTCTTCCAGATCACCGGCACGGCCACGCTGGGCGTCGACTCGACGTTCCGCGGCAACGTGCTGGCCAACAACGCGGCCACGGTCAGCTCCGGCGCGGCGGTCACCGGCCGGGTCTTCGCCCTGACCAACAACGTCACGCTCCAGGGCACCACCTCCGGGCCCAGAACCCGGGTCTCCCTGCCGGAGGAGCTGGCCTCCCACACGTCGCTGACCGTCTCACCCTCCGGCTCCGCCGCCGAGGGGCAGCAGGTCACGCTCTCGGCGGAGGTCGGCCCCCAGTCCGGCACGGTGATCCCGCAGGGCAAGGTCGCCTTCAAGGACGGGACCACCCTGCTCGGCACGGACTTCGTTGACGAGAACGGCGACGCCCAGCTCCAGACCACGACGCTGCCCGGCGGCAACCACCGGCTCACGGCCGTCTTCCTCGGCGGTGAGACCTTCGACGGCGAGGCGCTCGTCTACTTCGCCCCGAGCACCTCCTCCGGGGTGAACCTCACGGTCACCGAGTCGCTGTGGTCGAACTCCGCGACCCCGGCCGTGGCCAACCAGCCCGACAACGACCCGATCACGCTGGGGGTCAGGTTCGCCTCCTCCACCTCGGGGCTCGTGCGGGGCATCCGTTTCTACAAGGGCTCGCAGAACACCGGCACCCACGTCGGCAGCCTGTGGACGACGGGCGGCACGCAGCTCGCCAGCGTGACGTTCTCGGGGGAGAGCGCGAGCGGCTGGCAGGAGGCGGACTTCTCCACCCCGGTCCCGATCAACGCCGGCACCGTCTACATCGCCTCGTACTTCACGTCGTCGGGGCACTTCTCGTACACGCAGAACTACTTCACCACCGAACGCGACAGCCCGCCGCTGACCGCCCCGGCCAGCGCGCCGGGGGCCCGCAACGGCGTCTACACCCTGGGTGCGGCGAACGCGTTCCCGACCAGCACCTTCCAGGCCACCAACTACTGGGTGGACCCGGTGTTCGTGCGCTCGGACACCGTCTGGACGGACGCGGCGAAGCCGGCCGTGCTCAACGACCCCGACACCGACCCGGTGACGCTGGGCATGAAGTTCCGGGCCGACACGGCGGGGGTCGTGCGGGGCATCCGCTTCTACAAGGGCGCGCAGAACACCGGCACCCACGTCGGCACCCTGTGGACGGCGGGCGGCACGCAGCTCGCCAGCGTGACGTTCTCGGGGGAGAGCGCGAGCGGCTGGCAGCAGGCGTATTTCTCCTCGCCGGTCAGCGTCTCCGCCGACACCACCTACATCGCCTCCTATTTCACCTCTTCGGGGCATTTCTCGTACACGTTGCAGGACTTCTTCGACGCCCAACGCAATTACCCGCTGACCGCGCTGGAGAACGGCGGCGTCTCGGGCGCCAACGGCGTGTACGCATACGGGGCGTCGAACACGTTCCCCACCAACCCGTACCAGGCCACGAATTACTGGGTTGACGTATTGTTTGACATCAGTTAATCGGCCGTCCCGCACGGCGGTCCCCGATATCACCGAGCCGCTGGTTAGAGTTCCGGAAGGCTCAGCAGAAGGGGGACCGCCGTGCAGGTGGACGCCGAGGCTCTGGACATCGGAAAAGTACGCCATTCCACGCTGGTCGATTCCGCCGGAACGCGTTACGTGGATTTCCGGCGTTCCCTCACGCCGCGCTGGAGCACGGTCTGGACGACGCTGCTCTGCGGGCATCTCGCGCTCGCCCTGTCCGCGGCGCTGGTCGCCGCCGTGGGCGGCGCCATCGACGCCGGGTGGGCCGCCTCGGCCGGGCTCGCCGTCGCCGGGGGAGCGCTGATCGGCTTCTGGCTGCACTACCTCATGACGTACCTGCACGAAGGCGCCCACTACAACCTGGCGCCGGACCGCGAGACCAGCGACAGGCTGACGAACGCGTTCGTCGGGCTGTTCGTCGGCATGAACGTCAAGTCCTACCGCAAGGTCCACTTCGAGCACCACCGCTGGCTCGGCACGACCCGCGACCCCGAGCGCAGCTACTTCGCCCCCCTCGACCTGCGCTTCCTGGTCGAGGGGTGCACCGGCGTCCGGCTCGTACGGGCGCTGAAGGGCTACCGCGAGGTGGTGCGCGGCAAGGCGCGGCCGGAGGACGGGCAGGCCGGGGGCGGCTCCGTGGACGGCGTGCTCGTCGTCGCCGTCCTGTTCAACGGCGCGATCGTCGGCTGCTCGCTGTGGGCCGGCGCCGTCGTCCTCGCCCTCGCCTGGGCGACGGGGCAGCTGCTGTTCCTGCCGCTGCTCAACACCGTCCGGCAGGTGCTGGAGCACCGCAGCGAGTTCGCCGACGACCTCACCGACTACAGCGTCGTCCCGCACGGACCGGTCAACCGGCTGTTCGGCGACGGGCTGTTCGCGGCCGTGTTCGGCGCGGCGGGCTTCAACCGGCACCTGCTGCACCACTGGGACCCCAGCGTGTCCTTCACCCGGTTGAAGGACGTGGAGCGCTTCCTCATGGACACCGACGTCGCGCCGCTGCTCCAGCGCCGGCGGACCACCTATTACCGCACGTGGCGGCAGTTGGACAGGATATGAACGCACACACCGACATGGTCCCCGGCCGGGCGCCGGACGCCGCGGACGCCGGCACCCGTACGAGGTGCCCGGCGTGCCGGGAGACGGGGGCCGCCCCTTGGGCATCCGCCCGCGACGTCGAGTACCGCAGCAGCGACGACGAGTTCACGTTCTACCGCTGCGCGCGCTGCGGGGTCCTCTTCCTCGACCCCATGCCGGTCGACCGGCTCGCCGAGATCTACCCGGCCAACTACTACGCCTACGCCTCCGACGAGCAGTCCTTCGCCCACCGCGTCAAGGACCGGCTGGACGCGCTGCGCCTGCGGCGCATCCTGTCGGGGCTGACCGGCGGCGAGCTGAAGGTGCTCGACGTCGGCGGGGGAGACGGCTGGCAGCTCGACGTGATCCGCGGCCTCGACGCCCGCGTGTCGTTCACCCAGGTCGTCGACCTGGACCCGGCCGCACAGGAACGGGCCGTGGCGCGGGGACACCGCTTCTTCTGCGGCCGGGTCGAGGACTTCTCGACCGAGGAGCGCTTCGACCTCATCCTGCTGATCAACCTGATCGAGCACGTGAGCGACCCCGGCGAGGTGCTGCGGACGCTCGGCCGCCACCTCACGCCGCAGGGCGTGATCCTCGTCAAGACGCCCAACACCGACAGCATGGACGCCCGCCTGTTCCGGCACCGCGACTGGGGCGGCTACCACTGCCCGCGGCACTGGGTGCTGTTCGACCGGCGCAACTTCACCAGGCTCGCCCACGCGTGCGGCTTCACGGTGCGCCGCTTCTCCTACACCCAGGGCGCCCCGTTCTGGGGCACCAGCGTCCTGGCCGCGCTGGCCCGCCGCGGGTGGGTGACGGTCACCGCGGAACGCCCCATGACCCGGCACCCGCTCTTCCCGATCCTCGCCGCCGGCTTCGCCGGCTTCGACCTGGCCCGGCAGCTCCTCGGGGGACGGCCGTCGCAGATGTTCGTGGAGCTCGTCCCGGCGCGGGGGAGCGCCCGCCGCTGAGGGCGCTGACGGACTGACGGACGAACACGGGGACGGCACCGGAAGGTGCCGTCCCCGCGCGCGTCACCGGGTCAGGACTGGCCGCTGTCCTCCTGCGCCAGCCACCACGGGGTCGCCCGCGCCCACGCGATGGTCCGCGACAGCCCCTCCCGCAGCTCGGTCGAGGCCCGCCAGCCGAGCACCTCGTACGCCTTGCGGGCGTCCGGGATCCTGCGGCGCAGGTCCTGGTAGCGCGGGCCGAGCCGGGCGCCGGTGTCGAGCGGCACGGCGGCCGGGCCGTCCCCGGTGAGTTCGAGGATCAGCCGCACCACCTCGCCGACCGTGGTCTCCTCCGAGCTGCCGATGTTGAAGCACTCGCCGTCGGCCTTGTCGCTCGCGCCCGCCGTCAGGGTGGCGTCGATGGCGTCGTCCACGTACGTGAAGCACCGGGTCTGGCCACCGTCGTCGTAGACGATCGGCGGCAGGCCGCGCAGCGCCCGGTGGACCGTCCGGCTGACGACGAACGCGGGCCGCTGGCGCGGGCCGTAGACGTTGAAGTAGCGCACGATCGTCGCGCGCAGGCCGCGCTGCCGGACGAAGGCGAACGTCAGGTGCTCGGCCAGCGCCTTGCTGGAGGAGTAGCTCCACCGGTCGACGGACGTGCTGCCGAGCACCCGGTCGTCGTTCTCGGCCCAGGGCACCGCCGGGTTCTTGCCGAAGACCTCGCTCGTGCTGGCCAGCACGACCTTGGCGCCGGCCCGCTCGGCCAGCTCCAGGACGTTGCGGGTGCCGATGAGGTTGATGTCGATGACGTCCAGCGGCTCGTCGAGGTAGCGGTCGACGCCCACCACCGCGGCGAGGTGGTAGACGACGTCGACGCCGGGCTCGACGACGGCGGCGACCTGGGCGCGGTCGCGGATGTCGCCGCTGACGTACCGGGGCGCGTCCGCGCACCGGACCAGGCCGGGCGGCGGGGCGCCGTGGTCGAAGACCGTGGTCTCATGGCCCTCGGCGACGAGCCGCTCGACCAGATGGCTTCCGACGAATCCGCTGCCGCCCGTGACGACCACTCGTGCCATGGCGGTCACCGTCCGATCCCGCGGTAGGCGAAGCCCAGCTCGCGCAGGCGGGCGATGGTCTCGCGCGGGTAGTAGGCGCGCCCGTCGATCACCGCGCACGACGGGGCCACCTGCCGGCGCAGCCACGCGAGGTCCAGCTCGCGGAACGGCTTGTGCCAGGCCAGCACGGCCAGGCAGTCGGCGTCGCGCACCGCCTCCTCGACCGAGGCGCACGGCCGCAGGCCGAAGGTCTTCTCGGCCTCGTCCTCGTCCACCAGCGGGTCGTGCAGGGTGACCTCGGCGCCGGCCTCGCGCAGCGCCGCGATGACCGGCTGGGTGGGCGTGGCCCGCAGGTCGCCGGTGTCGTTCTTGAACGCCAGGCCCAGCACCGCGACCTTCGCCTGCTCCGGCGCGCGGCCGAGCTTGGCCAGCTCCTCCACGATGAGGCCGAAGGTGTAGCGCGGCATGCCGTCGTTGACCTCCCGCGCCGCGGGGATCGTGCGCAGCGACAGGCCGCGCTCGCCGGCCGAGCGCCACACCATCCACGGGTCCTTGGTGAGGCACGAGCCGCCGACGCCGACGCTCGGCAGCAGGATGTTGACGCTCCCGCTGCCCTTCTTGATCGAGTTGGCCGCGGCGATCACGTCGAGCACGTCCACGCCGACCGTGGCGCACACCTGGGCGAGCTCGTTGGCCATCGCGATGTTGTGGTCGATCCACCAGTTGTCGGCCAGCTTGACCATCTCGGCCGTCTCCAGCGACGCGCAGCGGATGATCTCGACGCCCAGGGCGCGCCGCCAGAACTCGGCGGCGGCGTCGGCGCTCTCGTCGCACCAGCCGCCCACCACGATGGGGAAGGTGCGCAGCTCCCGCAGCGCGTTGCCCTCGGAGAGCCGCTCGGGGCAGAAGGCCAGGCCGAAGTCGGTCCCGCAGGTCAGGCCGGAGCGCTCCAGCAGGGGCAGGACGAGCTCGCGCGTCATCCCGGCGGGCACGGTGCTCTTGAAGATCAGGAGCTGGCCGGGGCGCAGGTGCCTGCTCAGCTCCTCGCAGGCGCTGCGGAGCTGGAGGTCCATCAGCACGCCCTGGTCGCGGATGGGCGTGCCCACCGTGACGATGACCACGTCGGCCGCGGCGAGCGCCGCGTACTCCGTGGTGGCCTGGAAGGCCGCCGTGCCGGCCAGGCGGGAGACCAGCTCGGGCAGTCCCGCTTCGCTGAACCGGCAGTGTCCGCCGGTCAGCTCCTCGACGAGCGCGGCGTCGGTATCCACCCCGATCACGCCGACGCCGTTGTCGGCGAGGGTCGCGGCTATGCACGATCCGACATATCCCAGGCCGACGATTCCGGCCGTGATGTGTTCCTGAGCGGGCAAGAAACGCACACTCACTCCATTCGACGAGTGTTTCACCGAGCCGGTGGCATTTCGGGGCCGATCGTTTGACAATCGGCTCGTGAATGCGAAATGACGTCGGCCGATTTCCTGTTTTCGTTTCTAACCCGTGCCTGTTCGAGCGGGCCTCGGCGGCGCGCGCCGGGCGCGTTCGCGGGCGATAGCTTGGCCGGTTGGTGGAGAGCCGATGACTCGGTGGAGAATCGGTGCGCGGGCGCGTCCGGAGTCGTCAGGGATTACGCGCGCCGACCTCGGCGGCGCCGCTCCGGCGGGGTGGCGCGAGCGGGGCGCCCGAGCCGATCCGCTCCCGGACCACGTAGGTCGGGTGGCCCATTCCGCTGCCGTGAATACGGCCCACGTATTCGCCGAGGACGCCGATGGCGATGAGCTGCGCCGCCGAGAACAGGGCCACCATCGAGGCGATCGTGGTGAACCCGGCGACGGTCGTGCCGCCGGTCGCGAAGTGCCACAGGACGGCCGCGCCCAGCAGCAGCCCGAACACCCCGGCGGCGAAACCGAGGTAGCTGGCCAGGCGCAGCGGCGCCGCGCTGTATCCCAGCACCATGTTCGCCGTGTGCCGCACCAGCAGGGGCAGCGAGTAGTTGGACCGGCCGTGCTGGCGGTGGTTCATGTGGACCGACGCCGAGCCGATCCGGGTCGTGGCCCACGACAGGGCCACGTCGATGGACGCGTGCGGGCCCGAGAGCTGGGCGAACCCGTCGCGCAGGTGGGTGCGGAAGGCCCGGAACGCGCTGATCTTGCGGGCGCCGCGGAAGCCCAGCGTGGCCGACATGCACGCCTTGACCGTGCGGGAGGCCAGGCTGCGCAGGTAGCCGTGCTCCTCCACGTGCGGCACGCCGTAGACGAGGTCGAGGCGGTCGCCCTCCAGGGCCGCCAGCAGGTTCGGGATCTGCTCGGGCAGGTGCTGCAGGTCGTCGTCCATCGTGACGACCACCTGCGACGCGGCCTCCCTGATGCCGGCGACCAGGGCGTTGTGCTGGCCGTAGTTGCGGGACAGGTGGATCGCGCGCACGCCCTCCACGTGCCGGGCCAGCTCGGCGGCGGCCGACCAGGTGTCGTCCGGGCTGCCGTCCACGACGAGGATCACCTCGTAGCGCACGCCCAGCTCGCCCAGCACGGAGACGACCCGGGGCACCAGCATCGGGAGCGTGCGCGCCGACCGGTAACACGGGATGACCACCGACACTGACTCCGACATGGATCCTCCGATATCGCGGCGAAGGCGCGCGCGGTGGACGCGCCTCCGGGGAACGGTCCTCTGCGCCAGGGGCTCCTGGCGGTCATCGCATCACACGGCCGGTCCGTCCGCCATGCGGGACGTGGCCCCTTGCGCTCTTCTTGGTGCGGTATTACCCGGTGCGGTGGCGCCCGGGGGGCGCGAGCCCCCCGGGCGCGGGCTCAGTCGGCGTCGAAGACCACGTCGACCCAGTAGTTGCTGGCCTTGTACGTCGTGGTCGGGAACAGGTTCTGCGAGGTGTAGCGGTACACGCCGTTGCCCTCGACGCCGCTCGCGGGCGCGATGAGCGGCGGGCTGTTGTACTGCGTGGTAAAGAAATTCTGGTTGTACGAGAAACGCCCCACCTGGGTGTTGTAGGAGGCGACATAGGTGGTGCCGGGATCTATGCGGACCGGTGTGCTGAACAGCACCTGTTGCCACCCGGACGCCGTCTCGTTGGTGAACGTCGCGGTGGCGAGCTGCTGGCCGGTGTTGGACCACAGGGTGCCGATGTGCGTACCCGTGTTCTGCGAGCCCTTGTAGAACCTGATGCCCCTGATCGTGCCGGGCACCAGCGCCCGGAACCGCACGCCCAGCGTGACCGCCCTGGCGTCGGAGGCGTTCACCACCGCGGGCACCGACGTGCTCGGGAACAGGCTGGTCGGCGAGAACGACACGTCCACCCAGTAGTTGGACGAGCGGTACGTGCTCGTCGGGAAGGCGGTGCCGGAGCCGTACCGGTAGACGCCGTTGCCGCCGGCCGCGGTGCTCGTCGGGGCGGTCAGCGGGCCGTTGACCCGGGCCGAGGTGAAGTAGTCCTGGTTGAGCGCGTAGTGGCCGGCGGGCGCGAAGTACGAGGCGACGTACGTGGTGCCCGGCGTGACCTGCACCGGCGCGGGGAAGTCCACCTGCTGCCACCCGGTGGCCGTCTCGTTGGTGAACGTGGCCCGGGCGAGGAGCTGGCCCGTGCTGGTCCACAGGTTGCCGACGTGCGTGCCGGTGTTGCCCGCGCCCTTGTAGAACCTGATGCCGAGGATGGCCCCCTCCTGCGACGTCTGGAACTTCACGCCGAGCTCGACCGAACGCGAGTCGGGCTGGGCCAGGACCGCCGGAACGGTCGTCGAGGGCCACAGGCTGCAGGGGCAGCTCCCGACCACCGTGACCGGCCGCGAGTCCAGGGTGGTCTGGAGGTTGCCGATGTCGTCCACGGCCCGCACGAGGAGGGTCGTGTCGCCGGCGGTCTGCGGCACCCAGGTGTACTGCCAGGGGCCGAACCCGGTGGCCGCCTGCCAGCTCGCGCCGTTGTCGGTCGACACCTCGACGCCCGCGACGACGCCGCCGCCCGTGTCGGAGGCCGTGCCGCTGATCGTGACGCTCCGGCCGGTCACCACGGTCGAGCCGCCGGCCGGGGCGGTCAGCGCGGACGTCGGCGGCGCGGTGTCGGTGGACTGGGTCGCCGGGACCAGGTCGGTCTGCAGCGTCGCCGGCTGCAGGCCGAAGTCGGCGAACAGGTTGACGGTCGCCTGCTGGATGCGGATGTCGATCGGCGCGCCGTCGCGGTCGTGCACCGCGTCCAGCCCCCACGGCCACTGGATGGTGCCCGCGCCGAACACCAGGCCGCCGCCGCTGGGCTGCCGGTAGAGGGTCAGGTGGTGGGTGGCGGAGCCGGCCCCGTACGTGCTGCCGAAGTCGAGCAGGACCTTGTTGGTGTAGCTGAGGGTGGTGCTGGAGTAACGCGCCAGCCCGGGCGGCGCGACGCTGTTGTCCGGCTGGTTGTCCCACTCGAAGCCCAGGGTGCCGGAGGAGAGGGTCGCGACGTCGCCGGGCTGCAGGTTCGCGATCGAGGTGTTGCGCCACAGCCGCATGGCCGCGTACTGGGAGGGCACCTGGATCGCGTCGTTGACGACGCCGTTGATGATGAACAGGGTGCCGGTGAGCTGGTTCTCCGGCCTGCCGCCGTTGGACGGCGGCGAGAAGCGCGGGTCGCGCCAGGTCCCCGTCCACTGCGGGCTGGGGTCGATCTTGGCGTTGGCGAGCGTCTCCTTGTAACAGGTCATCGTGCGGAACGGGGTGTCCGACCCGTCGATGCTCGGCTCCCAGCGGGTCTTCCAGAACACCTCGTTGGCCGAGAAGAAGGCGACGTCCACGCCGTCGTCGCGGGCCGCCGCGAAGTTGTCCCGCATCTCCTCCGACCAGTACTCGTCGTGGCCGACGGACAGCAGCGCCTCGTGGCCCAGCAGCAGGCCGGGACGGACGACGGCGTCGATGCTGGAGATGTAGCCCACGTCGTAGGCGTTGCGCTCGATCCAGCGCAGCATCGGGTACTCGGAGTTGAAGAAGTAGTTGGGCGGGCCGTTGGAGACGCCGCGCGTGGTGATCGGGCGGTTGTAGCTGACCTTGTAGGCGCGGTTGGCGGGCTGGCCGAAGTACAGGCTGTTGCCGCCGTACCGGTTGTAGGCCTGCCACGTCGTGTCGGAGGTCTTGAACACCACCGCCGAGGAGCGCTGGTCGTCGCGGACGACGAAGAGGATCTGGCTGTCGCCGGCCGTGCCGTCCTCGCGGACCAGCTTGGCCTCGTAGACGCCGGTGACCGCCGTGGCCGGCACGGCCCAGGAGGCCGACACCGCCCAGGTGCCGCAGTCGACCAGCCCGGTCGCGGCGTCGCTCACGCAGTCCGGCTGGGTCTGGGGCAGCGGGACGGACGGCTGGATCGTGGTGATGAGCCGGGCGCCCATGCCGCCGTACCAGCCGAAACGGTAGATGTCGAGGCGGTAGTCCGTCGCCGGGGTGTTGATCTTGAAGTCGATGGTGTCGCCGTGGTTGACGCTGATCTGCGTGGGATAGCCCTGGATGTCAGGGCTGCCGGCGCCGACGACGTCCCATTCGCTGGGCGGGTTGCCCGGCAGCTCGTTCTCCAGGCAGATGATCGAGCCGGGCGGGCAGTTCTGCCGGGCGCGGCGGGCTGGCTTGCGGCGGGGCTCGGCGGGTTCTCCGGGCGCCGCGACCTTCGCGACCTTCGCGGTCTTCCGCGGCGCCGAGGTGAGGGCGGCGCGTGCCGGAGCTCCCGTCGCCGGTCCGGTGGCCGCGACGATCCGGGGACCGGCGCCGCCGGACGGCGCGGAGACGCCCGCGGACGCGGGGCGCGTGGCGGGGGAGCGTCGCGTGGCGGCCCGGTCCTCGGCGAGCGTGGCGGGGAAGCGCTGCGCGGCGGCCTGCGGCGCGGTGAGCGTTCCCTGGCGGTGCATGGCGTCGATCACCGCGCGCCAGCGGGCGCGCAGGTCCGTGACCGGCGCGGACGCGGCGTCGCCGGCCGGGTCCTGGCGCCGGATCGCGGCGGCCAGGTACGCGCCCTCGGACACGCTGAGCTCCTGGACGTCCTTGCCGAAGAACGCCCGCGCCCCCGCCTGGAGCCCCCGTGAGCCGCCGAGGTCGAGCACGTTGAGGTACCTCTCCAGCACCCACTCCGGCGAGCGGGACAGAGCCGCCTTCACGGCCACCGCGACATCGGCGACCCGGCGCGGGAACGAGTGGTCCTGCGGGTGCTGGCCGGCGGCCATCCGCTGGGTGATCGCGAAGTCGCCGGTGCCGCGCCCGGTGAGGGCGAACCACAGGCCGCGCGCCAGCCCCTCCAGGGTCACGCCCGCCTCCGGCGCGGGCGCCGCGGCCTCGGCGGCGAGGACGGCCCGCACCACGTGGTCCGGCACCTGGTTGAGCTGGACGCTTGAGCCGCGGTCGCGCGCCGTGGTGTTCGCCTCTCCGGACACGGGGGCGGTCAGCGGGTCGACCGGTCGCGTGTCGCCGGGCAGAGGCGTCAGCACCCAGGCGCTCCAGAGCAGGGCGGCCAGGACGGCGACACCCCCGAGGACGATCAGCGCCACGCGAGGTGGACGCCGCCTGCGGCCGATCTTCTCCTTGCCGTCCGGCATGCGAAACTCCCAAGAACGCGTTTGCTAGCTAAAACAGGAGCAAAGGCGATGTGTATGCACCTCGGAGCAGAGTAGGGATGAAATCGGGCGGTGATCGCGCGGCGCGGACAATGACAGCACTCGATAGGGGATGGGCGTGTCGGGAGACAAACATCGGTTGCGGTAATGCGTCCGTTTTTGCGGTCAAGCTTTCCGGTCGCACCGGGAAAGCGGCGCCTGAGGGGGCGCCGGTGCCCCTTGCCGGCTCCGTGAGTCGGTCGCGGCAAAGCCGTCGCAAGGAGACGGTCCCGCTCGGTGCATTCGGCCGCCCGGCGCGGGAAGCGTCGCCAGGCTGGAGCGCATGGCCGCCGCCCGCCCCGCCCGCACGTTCCACGACCGTCCCAGGACGAGCCGTGCGAAGGACGGACGCCGCCCGGGCCGCGCGAAACCGGGCCGCACGCAACCGCGTCGCCGGCCGAGCCGCGCGCAACCGCGTCGCCGCCCGAGCCGCGCGCAACCGGGTCGCCGCCCGGGCCGCGCGTGGGGGAGGCGCCGCCCCGCCGCCGGGGACCGCTGACCCGGGTGTCACGGTGGCTGCCCGCGGCGGCCGTGCTGGCCTACGCCGTGGTCGCGCTGCGGCTGTACGGCGTCGGCGCGCGGGACACGGCCGCGTTCGCCCTGTACGCCGCGCTGGCTCTGGCGCTGCCGGGCCTGCTGTGGGCGCGGGCCCTGTACCGCCGCGCGCACGCGCTGCCCGAGCAGGTCGCGCTCGGCCTGACCCTTGGCTACGCGATCGAGGTGCTCACCTACCTGCCGGCCCGCGCCCTCGGGCTGCCCCTGATGGTCCTGGCGTGGCCGCTCGGCACGTACGCGCTGTTCCTGGCCGTCCCCCGGCTGCGCGGGCACTGGCGGCGCGGACCCGGGGCGCGCCCCGTCCCGCTGTGGTGGTCGTGGACCCTCGCGCTCGTCACGATCGCGGTCGTCGCCCTGGTCGCCGCCGGCTGCTACGCCCGCCAGCCGCTCACCTGGCCGGCGCTCCTGTCGTCGCCCGTGGACATGCCCTTCCACCTGGCGCTGACCGGCGAGCTGCGCAACCACGTGCCGCCCACGATGCCGGCGGTCGCCGGTGAGCCGCTGGCGTACCACTGGTTCGTCTACGCGCACCTGGCCGCCGCGAGCCGGGTCACCGGGATCGAGCCGTCCGTGCTGCTCTTCCGGCTGGCCGTGCTGCCCATGCTGGCGGCGTTCGTCGTGCTGCTCGGGATGGTCGGGCGCCGCCTGACCGGCTCGCGGAGGGTGGCGGCCGGCGCGGTGGCGGCGACGGTGTTCGTGGCCGCGCCGGGCCTGTACGCGGGGTCGGTCGCCGGGCTGCTGACCTGGACGCCGCCGTACTCGTGGGCCAGCCCCACCCAGACGTTCGGCGCCCTGCTGTTCGTCCCCGTGATGCTCCTGCTCCTCGACCTGTCCGCGGCGGGCCGGCGCGGCCGGGGCTGGTGGGTCCTGCTGGCGGTGCTGCTGGTGGCGCTGGCGGGGGCGAAGGCCACGTACCTGCCGCTCCTCGCGGCCGGCCTGCTGACAGCCGCCGTCGCCGAGGCGCTCACCCGGTTCCGGACGCCCCGGCGGGCGGCGGCCGTGCTCGGGCTGACGGCGGCGTGCCTGGCGTTCGCGCACGTGGTGCTGTTCGGCGGCGCCCGGCAGGGCATCGTCGTCGATCCGCTGTCGATGGTCAGGGTGACCTGGCGCAACCTGACCGGCGCGGGCGTCGCGGAGCCCGTCGCGTGGCCGGCGACGCTCGGGGCGACGCTGCTGTGCCTGCTCGGCGCGGCCGTCGCCTGGTGCGGGGCGCTGGGCCTGCTGTGCCGGCCGCGGCTGCTCGCCCGCCCTCCCGTGGTGCTGGCGCTCGGCATGAGCGCGGCCGGGCTGGGCGCGGCGCTCCTGCTCGGCCATCCGTCGCTGTCGCAGGGGTACTTCCTGCAGGCGGTCTTCCCCTACCTGGCGATGGTCTCCTGTCACGGCCTGGCCGTCGCGGTGCGGAGGGCGAGGCTGCGGCCCGCCATGGCGGCGGGCGCCGCCTGCGCCGGGGTGGCCGCCGTCGTGGCGATCCGCGTGCTGCTCGGCGTGCGGGTGCCGCTCGGCCCCGGCGTGGACGCCGCCGTGCTGTACCTGCCGTACGCGGCGCTGCTCGGGCTCGTGGTGGCGGCGGGGATGGCGCTGCGCGCGCTGGGCCGGAGCCGGACCGCCACGTTCGCGCTGCTGCTCTGCCTGGTCACCGCGGCCGGGACGCCGGCGGCGTGGGCGGCGCAGCTCGCGCTGGGCGCCGCGAAGGGCCCGTTCCCGGCAGCGGCGCACCGCCGGCCGGGCCCGGACGCGCCCCGGGGGGCGGTCGCGGCCGGGCGATGGCTGCGCGCGCACTCGTCTCCCGACGACCTGGTCGCCGCCAACGCGCACTGCCGGTGGGGCTTCGAGTCGCCGTGCGACAGCCGCGCCTTCTGGGCCAGCGCGCTGAGCGAACGGCGCGTGCTGGTCGAGGGATGGGCGTACACGGCGACCTCCCTGGCCGGCGCGCGCCCCGAGGAGGAGGCGGAGCACCGCCCGTTCTGGGACCAGGCGCGGCTGCGCGCCAACGACGCCGTCTTCCGGCAGCCGTCGCCCGAGACGGCCCGCGTGCTGCGCGAGCGCTACGGCGTGCGGTGGCTGTTCGTGGACGAGACCCGGCTGCCGGCGGGCGTCCGCCTGGACGCCGCGGCCACGCCGCGCTTCCGCTCCGGGGACCACGCGGTCTACGAGCTGGCCGGCGACGCCCCCGCGCCCGTCGTGACCCCGGCGCCCCCGACCCCCGCGCCCCTGACCCCGGCGCCCCCGACCTCCGCGCCCCTGACCCCGGCGTCCCCGACCCCCGCGACCTCGGCCACCCGCGCCCCCGCGCCCCCGCAACCCGCACCCCCCGCGGCGTCGGCCCGCCGCCACCCTCGCGACCCCCGCGACCGCGGGCTGACCGGCGGTCCGGCGACCAGGGCCGCCACGACGTGACCGGACAGATCTGATCGGTATGGCCCGGGGCACGGGCGGGCAATGTTTCGCGCGGCCGGGGCGCGGGCCGGAGCGCCGCCACCGTCACCGGCCGTCCGGTGGCGATGATGACGCCCGTGAAGGTCATGACGTCCTCGGCGGCCCTCGCTCTTCGCACGCTGGCCACGCGCGGGGTCAGGCTGGGCCTGGAGACGGTGACAGGGGTGGTCATCGCGCGCACCCTCCAGCCCGAGGGCAGGGGCGTCTACGCGGTGATCAGCACCGCGGCGTTCGCCGCCGTCGTCGTGGGCCACCTGTCGCTGGAGAAGTCGCAGATCGCCCTGTGGGAGGACCGTTCGCGGCATCCGGCGCTGGCCACCAACGGCCTGGTCCTGGGCCTGGTCCTGGGCTCGCTGTCGGCGCTGGGCGCCCTGGGGATCGTCGCGCTGACCGGCGCCCAGGGAGGGCTCGCCCTGTGGGCGCTGGCCCTGTCGGTGGTGCCGCTCGGCGCGGCCTCCGTCAACCTCAACGGCATCATGACCCTGCAGTCCCGGATGGACGTCGTCAACCGCAAGTCGCTCCTCGCCGCGCTGGCGCGGTGCCTGCCCATCCTGGCGCTCGCGGCCCTGGGACATCTGACGCTCGCCGGCGTGGTGGCCTGCTGGGCGCTCTCGATCGCCCTGCCGTTCGTCCTCGTGGCGGGCGGGATGCGGCCGATCCGCCTGCGCGTGGACCGGACGCTCGCGCGGCGCCAGCTCGGCCTGTCCGGCAGGTACCACGTGGGCTGGGTGGCGCTGTACCTCATCGTCACCATCGACGTCCCGCTGCTCAGCGCGCTGGACTCGCCGGCCGCGGTCGGCATCTACACCGTCGCGGTCACGATCATGACCCTGACCCGGATCCCGTGCGAGACGATCGCGCAGATCGCGCTGCCCAAGCAGGCGTCCTGCGACGTGGAGGAGGCCAAGCACGTCACCGTCCGCGCGCTGCGGCTCATGCTGCTCGTCTCCTCCGGCTTCGTGGTGGTGCTCGTGGCGGCCTCGCCGTGGATGATCCCGCTGGTCTACGGCGACTCCTTCGCCGGAAGCGTGGCCCCGCTGCTCGCGCTCGCTCCGGGAACCGTCGCCCTCATGCTGGTCAGGGCCGTCGAGCAGCATCTCGTACGGCTGGAGCGCCCCTCGACGATGACCGCCGTCTCCGTCGGCGTGCTGTGCGCGAACGTGCTGCTCAACCTGGTGCTGATCCCGCGCTGGGGCGCGGTGGGCGCGGCGGTGGCGTCCACCGTGACGTACGTCGTGCTGGCCGCCCTGGAGATCACCCGCTTCGTCCGGTTGACCGGGCTGCCGGTGAGGGCGCTGGTCCCCGGCCGGGCGGAGGTCCATTCGGTCGTGATGCCCTTGCTGGCGGTAGCTTCCGGAAATGCGCGACACGCCCCACGGCATCCGGCGGCGCACCGCCCGAATTCCTACTCTGAGTGATGACCATCTCGCTGACAGTGGAGGATTCATGACCACGTCCGGAGAGCCGTCCGGCCTCAGGCGCGTCGCGCTGCTCATCGGGCAGCTCGGCCTGGGCGGCGCGGAGAAACAGGTGTCCCTGCTCGCCCGCGAGCTGCACAGCAGGAACATCGCCGTGGACGTGCTGCTGCTGTCGAAGGGCGGACCGCACGAGGTCACGCTGCGCGCCGCCGGGATCGACGTCCACCGGCTCGGCTTCACCAGGACGGCGTCGGGCAGCATCGCGGACCCGCGCAACGTCGTGGCCTTCGCCCGCCTCGTCCTGCTGCTGCGCCGGCTCCGGCCGGACGTGCTGCACGCGTTCCTGCTGCACAGCTACCTGATCGGGGCGCCCGCGGCGCTGCTGGCGCGCGTGCCCGTGATGGTCGCCGGCCGGCGCGGGCTCAGCGACATCAAGAAGAGCAAGCAGGGGCGGCTCTTCTCGGCGGGCAGCGCGATGACCGCGATCACCGACCACGTCGTCGCCAACGCAGCGGCGGTCGCCGAGGACGCGCGGACGGTGGAGGGCATCCCGCCGCACAAGCTGAGCGTCATCTACAACGGCCTTTCCGACGCCGCGCTGGAGGTCGTCGAGCCCGCGACCGTGGACACCCGGCTGCCCGTCGTGGTGTGCCTGGCGCGGCTGCGGCCCGAGAAGGGGCACGACTGCCTGCTGGACGCCGCCGCCCTGCTCGCGCGGGAGGGCCGCCGGTGCACGTGGCTGCTCGTCGGCGACGGCCCGGAGACCGAGCGGCTGCGGGCCCGGGCCCGCGGGCTGGACGCCGACGTCCGCTTCTGGGGAGCGGTGACCGACCCCCGGCCGCTGCTGGCCCGGGCCGACGTCGTCGTGCTCCCCTCCGTCTCCGAAGGGCTGAGCAACGCGATCATGGAGGCGATGGTCCAGCGGCGGCCGATCGTGGCCACCGCCGTGGGCGGGACGCCGGAACTGCTGGGCGACGACCGCGGCGTCCTGATCCCGCACTCGGACCCGGCGGCTCTCGCCCGGGCCGTGGCGGGCCTGCTCGACGACCCGGGGCACGCCGCGCGCCTGGGCGCCGAGGCCCGGGCCTGGGTCCTGAAGAACCTCGACGCGACCACCATGGTCGAGGAGCACATCGCGCTGTACCGGCGGCTCCTCGCCCGGCGCTGAACGGCGTTCCGCCGGCTCATGGCGCCACCAGGTAACGGCAACGACTCCGTCCAGCGCAGAGCGCCTGCCCGGCTGTGATCGCGGGCGCGTCCAGACTCCCCCCATGGCCATATCTCGACCCGGTTACGCGCTCCCAGAGCAGACGACCACACGACCGGGCCGCCGCGCCGGCGAGGCGGGGGGCTCCCCTCACCTCGGGCGGGCGCGGCGGCTGCTCCGGTGGGCTCCCGCCGTGCTCACGGCCGGCTTCGTCGCGGCCGTCCTGTACCGCTACGGCGTCTCACTCCCGGACCTGGGCCGCTACGGCGCGTACGTCGCGCTGTGCCTCGCCCTCCCGGGCCTGCTCCTCGTCCGCGCCCTCTACGACGGCAGCCGCACCCTGGCCGAGGAGCTGGCGCTCGGCACGGCGCTCGGCCTGGCCGTCGAGCTGGCGGCCTACGTCGCGGCCCGGGCGGCGGGCCTGCCGCTGCTCGTCCTGGCCTGGCCGGCGCTCACCTACGCCGCGTTCCTCGCCGTACCCGGGCTGCGCAGGCACTGGAGGGCGGGCCGCCCGCGGCCGGCCGCACCCGTCTGGTGGTCGTGGGCGCTGGCGTCGCTCGTCTGCTACCTGGTGGCCAAGGCCGCCTACAGCCACTTCGCCGCCGCGCCGCTCACCTGGCCGGAGCTGGCGGCGTACTCGGACGACACGCCGTTCCACCTCGGCCTGATCGGCGAGCTGAAGCACCACGTGCCGCCGACGAGCCCCATCGTCGCCGGCGAGCCGCTGTTCTACCACTGGTTCGTCTACGCGCACTGGGCGGCCGCGAGCTGGATCACCGGCGTCGAGCCGCTGGTGCTGCTGCTGCGCCTGGGCATGCTGCCCGTGCTGGCCGCGTTCGTCGTGCTGGTGGCGATGCTCGGGCGCCGGGTGACGGACTCGTGGACGGGCGGCGCGCTCGCGGCCGCGGCCACGCTCTTCGTGGGCGCCTCCCGCCTGTTCCTCGGCTCGCTCGGGACGTTCACCTGGGGCGGGATCCACGACGCGGCGTGGGGCAGCCCGACGTTCGCCTTCGGCGCGCTGCTGTTCGTGCCCGCCGTCCTGCTGCTGACCGAGCTGCTGCACCACCGCTGGTACGACCTGCGCGCCTGGCTCGTCCTGGGCGTCTTCCTGCTGGCGGTCATGGGCGCCAAGGCCACCTACCTGCCGATGCTGCTCGTGGGGCTGGCGGCCGTGGCGGCGGTCGAGGGGGTGCGGCGGCGCCGGGTGCCGTGGCCCGCGCTCACGGCGCTCCTGATGACCGGGACGTGCCTGGTCTTCGCGCAGCTCGTGCTGTTCGGCGGGCGGCGGCAGGGCCTGCTGGTCGCG
The DNA here is from genome assembly GCF_013363995.1 of Nonomuraea rhodomycinica. Lineage (GTDB taxonomy): Bacteria > Actinomycetota > Actinomycetes > Streptosporangiales > Streptosporangiaceae > Nonomuraea > Nonomuraea rhodomycinica. Next base: position 299,230 of record NZ_JABWGO010000004.1, read on the forward strand.
CCCTTCTCGTTCATGCGCACCGTCTGGCAGGACCTGACCGGCATGCCGGTGGACGCCGTTCCCCCTCTGGCGTCGCTGGCCGGCGTCACGGTGGTGTACCTGCTGGCCTGGGCCGTCACCTGGAGTCCGATGCTGGGGCTGCTGAGCAGGCCGCGGCTGTTCGTCCGGCCCGACGTGGTGCTCATGATCGGCATAGCGGCCGCGGGGCTCGCCGGGATGATCGTCTTCGACCATCCGGGGCGGAGCCAGATCTACTTCCTGTGGGGCTCGCACCCCTACCTGGTGATCCCCGCCGTGTTCGGCGCGCTGGTCGTCCTGCGCCGGGCCCGGGTCCCGCGCGCCCGGTCGCTGTGCGCGATCGGGGTGGGGCTGGCCGGGGCCTACGCGATCCCCCTGCTGCTCGGCGTCACGGCGCCCCTGGAGCCGGGTGAGTCCGACGCCGTCCTGCTCCTGCCGTACCTGACGCTGGTGGCCTTCGTGGCGCTGGCGGCCCTGGTCGTCGTGGTCACGCGGTCCCGGCTGCGCGGCTGGGCCCTGGTGGTCGTGGCGCTGGCCGCCATGGGCCTGCCCGCCGCGCACCACGTGCGGGTGATCTCGGTGCTGTCCGGAGCGAGCCGGTCGGCGGCGGCCCCGGCGGAGCAGGCGCCCCCGGCTCCGCCCGGGGCGCTGACCGCCGCCCGCTGGCTGCGCGAGCACTCGTCGCCCGACGACCTGGTCGCCACGAACGTGCACTGCCGCTGGGGGCTGGACGACCCCTGCGACTCGCGTCAGTTCTGGATCTCCGCGCTGACCGAGCGGCACGTGCTGGTCGAGGGATGGGCGTTCACGGTGAAGAACGCCGACAGCTGGCAGCCCGGCCGGCTGGAGCAGCACCAGCCCTTCTGGGACCGCGACCGGCTCGCCGCCAACGACGCGGCGTTCCTGTCGCCGTCCACGGCCACGGTCCAGGGACTGCGGGACCGCTACGGCGTCCGCTGGCTCTTCGTGGACGAGCAGCGCCCGGAGGTGAGCCCGGCCCTGGCCGACTTCGCGCGCTTCCGCTTCCGCAGCGGGGCGTTCGCCGTCTACGAGACGGAGCCCTCCGGGGTCTGACCCGTCATCCGGCCGGCGGCTTCCGCGAGCCGCCGGCCGTCTCCAGCCCGTCCCGCCCGTCCAGCTCCTCCAGCCCGTCCAGCTTGTTCAGCTCGTCCAGCTCCTCCGGCTCCACCGGCGGAGCGGGCGACCGGTCCCGTGCCGACCGGGTCCAGGCCACCGCCGCGAGCAGGCTCGCGACCAGGACGATGGGCAGGCGCTGCCGGAAGATCAGCCCGATGTTGGCCATCGTGGTCGCGTAGGCGATCGTCCCCGGCACGAGGAACAGCAGGAAGATGAGGAGCGTCCTGCGGTCCCGGCGCCACAGCTCCCGCCCGCCCCGCATCGCGCCGTACAGCAGGACGTACCAGATGACCACGTCGATCTTCCCCAGGTGCAGCGTGAGGCTGCCGCTCTGCCAGGGGAAGGGCGACAGGAGCGTGTAGACCACCTTCGTCCCCAGACCGCTCCACCGGTCGCCGCCGTCGTCGAAGTGCACCCCCGAGGCGTTCTCGGCGTTGGAGCGCATGACGGCCTCCGACTGGCCCTGGTCCATCTGCCGCTCGGCCAGCTCCAGCGGGGTGTTCTCGTACACGCCGCCCGCGAACAGCATGGCGACCATGAGCAGCGCGCCGAAGGCGAAGAGCTTGCGCACCGAGAACGCCGACTTCGAGGCCACCACGCCGCAGACGATCGGGATCACGGCCATGAAGACCATGTACGGGCGGACGTGCCACAGGCACCACAGCAGCGGCACGGCCAGCAGCAGCATGCCCGTCCTGAACCGCTGGGCGAGGGAGGCGCCGATGCCGACGCACGCCACCACGAGGAAGGCGTTGAACCCGTCCTTGTAGGTGTCGGAGGTGTGCAGCAGGAACGCCGGGGTGAAGGCGGTCACCAGGAGCAGCCGGTGCGCCGCCCGGTCGTCGGCCCCGATCAGCCGGGCGATCCGGTACATCACCACGCACAGCGCGCACGCCAGCAGCGCCACCACGGCCGTGCACGCCAGCGGCGCCAGGCCGCCGCACAGGAACATGACCAGCGCGAAGATGTTGCACGGCACCGCCGCGGTCCCGAGGATCTCCATGTCGGCGGCCGTGACGAAACGGAAGCCGTCCAGCTTCCAGGAATTGAGGATCATCATCCCGCGGACCTCGTAGCCCAGGTTGTCGCCGCCGTATTCGATGAGTCCCGAGCGCACCACCAGCACGTGGACGGCGAGGCGCGCCGCGAACGCGGCCAGCAGGACGGGCATCGCGCGCCGGGCCGCCGGCGCGTCCAGATGCGCGTTGACCAGCATGATGAGGGCCACGGCGGCGGCCGCGACGATGACGAGTTCCATGGAAGGCGACTTTCCGTCCACCTGAGCATCTCGCTCCGATGCCCAGAAGCCGAACCGGACCGCCGGCAGGCGGGTCGGCGACGACGACGCTAGCGGCGGGGGCCGCGCACATCACTTCCCGGAGTGTCTCCATGGCGTGCTGATTACCCCGCTTGGCGGACTCTTTCCGGTAAGGCGGCTTTCCGGCTGCGCTGCTTGTCCGGGGAAGCCCCACAAATCCCAAGGACAGTAAGTGCCGACTCTCCGAGATAACGGCCAGGTAGGGAGCGAGAAAACATTTCACCACTGACCGCGACGCCGTAAGCCGAAATCACCGATACCGAAGCTAGCTTCGCGGACGTGAGCCAGATTCGTCCTCTAGGAGCCGCATGAAGCCGGACAGTCGGATTCGTGTCATGGAAATCATCGCCCGGATGAACGTGGGCGGCCCCGCGACTCAGGTGCTGGGACTTTCCGAGCGGCTCAACCCGGACGTTTTCGCCCACCGGCTCTACACGGGCCACGTCGGCGACGACGAGGCCGACCACCTCGGCCTGCGGAGGTCGGGCACGCGGGTGCACCGCATCCCGGGCCTGGGCCGTTCGGTCCGGCCCACGGACGACTGCCGTGCCCTGTTCGCGCTGGTCTCCGCCATGCGGGCCTTCCGGCCGCACATCGTCCACACGCGGACCGCCAAGGCGGGCGCGCTCGGCCGGGTGGCGGCCACGCTGGCGGGCGTCGGCGCGGCCCGCGCCCACGTCTTCCACGGCCATCTGCTCGACGGCTACTTCTCCGGCGCCAAGCGCGCGGTGTACGTGCGCTCCGAACGGGTCCTCGCCTCCATGTCGGACCGCCTGGTGACCGTGGGCGCGCGCGTGCGTGACGACCTGCTGCGGGCCGGCATCGGCCGGCCGGAGCAGTACACCGTCATCCCGCCCGGCGTCCGCCTGGGGCACGTCCCCGACCGCCTGGAGGCCCGCCGCGAGCTGGGCCTGCCGCCGGAGGCGCCCGTGGTGGCCTACGTCGGACGGCTCACCGGCGTCAAGCGGCCCGACCGGTTCGCCGAGGCGGCGCACGAGGTGCTGCGCCGGGTGCCCGGATGCCACTTCGTCGTCTGCGGCGGCGGCGAGCTGCAGGAGCGGCTGGAGCAGGACATCGCGCCCGCCCGTGACGCCTTCCACCTGGTGGGCTGGCGCAAGGACGTCGAGACGGTCTACGCCGCCGCCGACGTGGTCCTGCTGACCTCCGACAACGAGGGCACGCCGCTCACGCTCATCGAGGCCCAGATGGCCGGCACGCCGGTCGTCTCCACCCGGGTGGGCAGCGTCGCCGAGGTCGTCCAGGACGGCCGCACCGGGCTGCTGGCCGGCACCGACCCCGCGGAGCTGGCGGAGCACACCGCCCGGCTGCTGACCGACCCGCTGCTCGCCGGCCGGATGGGCGAGGCCGCCCGCCGGTGGTCAACCGCCTCGTTCGACGTGGACCGCCTCGTCGCGGACACCGAGGCCCTATACCGATCGCTGGCCGAGCTCCGCCGGGATCGACGTGGCACTACAGGAGGGAAGAACAGGTGAAAGTCCTGGTAACCGGCGGCGCCGGGTTCATCGGCGCGAACCTGTGCCGGGCGCTCGCGGCGCGGCCCGAGATCGACGGCATCACGGTGCTGGACGACCTGAGCACGGGCGACCTGACCAACCTCGACGGCGTCGACGTGGAGTTCGTGCTCGGCAGCATCCTGGACGCCGACGTGCTGGCGGACCTGGTCGCGGACGCCACGACCGTCGTCCACCTCGCCGCGCGCCCGTCGGTGCCCCGGTCCCTGCTCGACCCGCTGGCCTCCCACGAGGTCAACGCGACCGGGACGCTGCGGGTGCTGGAGGCGTGCCGGCCGGCCCGGCCGCACGTGGTCCTCGCCTCGTCGTCGTCGGTGTACGGCGACTCGGCGGCGCCGGCCAAGCACGAGGACCTGCCCACCAGGCCGCTCAGCCCGTACGGGGTGAGCAAGCTGGCGACCGAGGCGTACGCCCTGGCGTACGCGTCCAGCTTCGGCCTGCCGGTGCTGCCGTTCCGCTTCTTCAACGTGTACGGACCCCTGCAGCCCGCGGGGCACGCCTACGCGGCCGTGATCCCGGCGTTCGTCTCGGCGGCCCTGGAGGGCGCCCCGGTGCCGATCCACGGCGACGGGCACCAGGCCCGCGACTTCACCTACGTGGGCTCGGTGACACAGGTGCTGTGCGACGCGGTCGTGCGCCGCGTCACCAGCGCCAAGCCGGTCAACCTGGCCTTCGGCGCGCGCGTCACGCTGCTGACGCTGAAGGACGTGCTCGCCTCGGTGCTCGGCCAGCCGGTCGACGCCGTCTTCCTCCCGCCGCGCACCGGTGACATCCGGGAGTCGCAGGCATCCCCCGACCTGCTGCGCGAACTGTTCCCCGGGGTGCGGCCGGTCTCGCTCGAGGACGGGCTCCGCATGACGGTCGCCTGGTTCCGCCAGGCGATGACCGCGAGCCCCGGCGTGCGCGCGTGAAGCGCCGCCATCCGCAGCCAACGATCGTGTCCAGAGGGGAAACCATGAGCAACGCAGCCACGTCCACGTACTTGATAACGGGCGGCAGCGGATTCGTCGGCTCGCACCTGACCGACGCCCTGCTCGCCCGCGGCGACTCCGTGGTCGTCCTCGACGACCTGTCCACCGGGCGGCGGGACAACCTGCGCCCGCACCCCGCCCTGCGCTTCGTGCGCGGGTCCATCCTGGACGAGCTGGTCGTCGACGAGCTGGTCCACGAGTGCGACGTGGTGGTGCACCTGGCCGCCGCCGTCGGCGTCAGGCTGATCGTCGAGCAGCCGCTGAGGTCGCTCATGACCAACATCAGGGGCTCCGAGAACGTCATCGAGGCGGCGCACCGGTACCGCAAGAAGATCCTCATCGCCAGCACGAGCGAGATCTACGGCAAGAACTCCACCGGCCCGCTGCGCGAGGACGCCGACCGCATCCTCGGCAACACCGGCGTCGTGCGCTGGGCGTACAGCACGGCCAAGGCCGTGGACGAGATCCTGGCCAACGCCTACCACCACGAGCGGGGCCTGCCCTCGATCGTGGTCAGGCTGTTCAACACCGTGGGGCCGCGGCAGAGCCCGGCGTACGGGATGGTCATCCCGCGCCTCGTGCGGCAGGCGCTCAGCGGGGCCCCGCTGACGGTCCACGGCGACGGCACCCAGACCCGGTGCTTCGCCCACGTCGCCGACGTGGTGGACGCCCTGCTGCGGCTGCTCGGCGACGAGGCGGCCGTCGGCCAGACCTTCAACATCGGCTCGGCGGAGGAGGTGAGCATCCTGGAGCTGGCCAAGCTGGTCATCGAGCACACGGGATCCACCTCGGGCGTCGACCTGATCCCGTACCACGAGGCCTACCGCAAGGGCTTCGAGGACATGGTCCGCAGGGTGCCGGACACCACCAAGATCCGTGAGCTGACCGGATGGACGCCGCGGCGCACGCTGGACGAGATCCTCACGGAGGTCGTCAGGGAGGCGCGCGAGGAGCTCGCGGTGGCGATGCCGTGAGCGGCGTGCTCACGCCGGCGGCCTGCGGCGCGGCCTGCGTCCTCACGGCGCTGACCTCCGTGCCGCTCAGACGCCTGGCGCTGCGGTGGGGCCTGACCGACCGCCCCGGCGGCCACAAGGCCCACGCCCGGCCGACCCCGTACCTGGGGGGCATCGCGATCGCGCTGGTCACGGTCGTGACCACGGTCACCGTCGCGGGCCTGGCCGACCGGCGGCTCACCGCGATCCTGCTGGCGGCCACCGCGGTGGCCGCCCTCGGGCTGATCGACGACATCGCCTCGCTGCCCGCGCTCACGCGGCTGGTCGTGGAGACGGTGGCGGCCACGGGCGTCGTGCTCGGCGGCGTCCAGCTCACCGTCACCGGCGGCTGGCCGGACGCGCCGCTGACGATCGTGTGGATCGTCGTGGTGACCAACTCCTTCAACCTGCTCGACAACATGGACGGCGCGCTGGGGGCGGTGACGGCCGCCTCGGCCGCGTTCCTGGCGGCGATCGCGTTCCTGCTGACGCAGCCGGCCCTGGGACTCTTCCTCGCCGTCCTGGCGGGGGCCGCGCTGGGCTTCCTGCCCCACAACTGGGCGCCGGCCAAGATGTTCATGGGCGACGCCGGCTCGCTGTTCATCGGCTTCGGCCTGACCTGCTCGGCCATCGTCCTGGTCAGCGGGCGCGGCCCGGACACCGTGGTCGCGGGGCTGCTGCTGCCGACGTTCGTGGCGACGGTCGACACCGGCGTGGTGTTCCTGTCGCGCCTGCGGGCGGGACGCTCGCCGCTGGCGGGGGGCACGGACCACGTCTCGCACCGGCTGCGCCGGCTGGGCTTCGACACCCGCCTGGTCGCGGTCGTGCTGGGCCTGATCGCCATGCTCGCCGGGGCGCTGTGCACCTCCATGGTCGTCGGCCTGGTGCCGCCGCTGACCGCGGCGATCGTGGGGGCGGGCACGGCGGTGGCCGCCATCACCCTGCTGCAGGGCGTGAACGTCCACCGGCCGCGCCGGGCCCTCGACAACCCTCCACGAATCCGCGAAAGGCGGCGATGATCTCTTGGACCTGCTCTCCTTCATCCGGCTGGCTCGCAAGAGCTGGTGGCTGATCCTGCTGTCACTGGTCGTCTCGGTGGGCGCGGCGCTGGTCATCACCGCGAACATGCCGCCCAAGTACGCGGCGACGACCACCATGCTGTTCTCCAGCCACGACAAGCAGGGCGGCTTCTCGCCGGCCTACCAGGTGAGCACTCTGTCGCAGGGCGTGCACTCCTACGCCAGCCTGCTCACCAGCCGCCGCATGGTGAGCCAGGTGACCACGCCCGACGACGTGGCCCGCCTGCAGCAGAACATCACGGTCGACGTCGTGCCGGGCACCGTGCTGTTGCGCGCCATGGTCACCGACGAGAAGCCCGAGCGGGCCGCCGCGCTGGCCAACGCCCTGAGCACGAAGTTCGCGCGGCTGGTGAGCCAGATCGAGCGGCCCACGCCCACCAGCAGGCCCACGGTCAAGGTGACCGTCGTCGACAGCGCCGAGGTGCCGAAGACGCCGGTCAGCCCCATGCCGGTGGTCAACGTCCTGGTCGCCATGCTGGTCGGGCTGGTCGTCTCCGTCAGCTCGCTCATCCTGCGCGAGCGCCTGGACACCACCGTCAAGAGCAGCAACGCGCTGCAGGAGGCGGCCGGCAGCTCCACGCTCGGCATCATCGGCTACGAGCGGGACGCCAAGCGCAACCCGCTGGTCGTGCGCCGCAAGGGACGCTCGTCCCGGGCCGAGGCGTTCCGGTCGCTGCGCACCAACCTGCAGTTCATCGGCGTCGACCGCAAGCCCAGGTCGCTGGTGGTGACGAGCTGCCTGCCCAACGAGGGCAAGTCGTCCACCTCCGCCAACCTGGCCATCACCCTGGCCCAGGCCGGCTGGCGGGTCCTGCTCGTGGACGGCGACCTGCGCCGCCCCCGGCTGCCCGACTACTTCGGCATCGAAGGCGGCGTCGGCCTGACCGACGTGCTCATCGGCAAGGTCAGCCTGGAGGGCGTCGTCCAGGCGTGGGGGGAGCCGCGCCTGTTCGTGCTGCCGTGCGGCCAGATCCCGCCGAACCCGAGCGAGCTGCTCGGCTCCGACGGCATGCGCCAGCTCCTGGCCGACCTCACCGCGGACTACGACATGGTGATCATCGACGCGCCGCCGCTGCTGCCCGTCACCGACGCGGCCACGCTGTCCGCCCTGTGCGACGGGACCATCCTGGTCGCCAGGTACGGCCGGACCCGGCACGAGCACGTCGTGCGCGGCATCGAGCTGCTGGCGTCGGTCAGCGCCCGCGTCGTCGGCACGGTGCTCAACTTCGTGCCGGCCAAGGCCAGCCGCTACGACGGCTACGGCTACGGCTACGGGTACGAGTCGCCGGCGCAGCCCGAGGTCAGGACGCCGGCGGGGGTGTGAGCAGCCGCAACGGCGCCGCCAGCGCCTCGGCGATCCGGCGCCCGGCCGCCCGGTAGGCCCACCGGGACCGGCCGTACGGGTCGGCGATGTCGGGATGATCCACTCGGACCAGGCCGCGCAGCGCCGCGGCCTGGTCCACGAGCGTCCGGGCCCGGCGCACGGGGTCGCGCTCGCGGCGCACGGCGTCGCCGTCCGCCTCGGCCGCCAGCACGCCGAACTCGGCGATGGTGAACGCCCGCGTGGCCGCCGGCAGGTGCAGGGCCACCACCTCGGCCCGGTGCAGGACGGTCGCCGCCAGCACCAGATCGGCCCCGGCCACCAGCGCGGCCGTCAGCGGCCGGGAGGCGAAGCCGGAGGGGTCGCCGCCGAGCCGCAGCAGCGCCCGGCGGGCGTGCTCGGGCATGGGCATGCCCGGCGCGGCGCGGGTGCCCGCGCTCTCCACCAGGAAACCGGCGCCGAGCGCGGCGCGGGCCAGCCGCTCGGCCAGCGGCGAGCGGCACAGGTTGCCCGTGCACACGAACAGGATGCGGAAGGTGCCGGTCATGGCGCCGCCTGTCATCAGCTCTCCGGCGGGGCGGCGGCGCAGCCGGTGGGGTCCTGCAGGACCGTCGTGGCCTGCGGCCGGACGAGCGGCTGCACCGGCACCGCCGGCGCCGCCGCCGAGGCGGGCTCCAGCAGCATGAAGTCGAGGGTGCGCGCCTGGCCGGGGGCGAACTCCAGCACCGTGGAGTAGACGGGATGCGAGCGCTCCACCTCGCGGATGGGCTCGATCCGCTTGCCGTCCACCCGGGCCTCGGCCAGCCGTGAGCCGACGCTCGCGTACATCGACACCCACAGCAGCGTGGAGCCCTCGGCGTGCTCGCGTTGCGGCGAGTCGAGGCGGGCCGTCACGTAGGCCGGCAGCCTGCGGCGCGGCACGTCGTTGTCCAGCCGCACATGCACGCGCGAGGCGCGCCATCCGCCGCCGCACCGCCCGAGCCGGTACTCCAGCGAGCGGCCGAGGTAGTAGTCCAGCTTGTTGCCGGCGGAGTTGTTGACGACCAGCCCGGCGAACGGCCCTGGCGCGCTCGGCAGCACCCCGCCGAGTGGGGTGGCGGCCAGGCGGCGCTCCTCGGCCTCGTGGCGGCTCCAGATCTGGATCCGCCGCTCCTCCACCATGCGCGACAGGGCGGAGACCGCCTTCAACGGGTCGGGGCGGGCCTGGAACATGGCCTCCACGACGGCTCCGGCGACCTTGATCAGGTAGCGCTTGCGGCGGCGCGGGTCGTCGAAGCGGGCGTACGCCTCACGCTCGGTGAGGTCCACGACGTTGCGGGCGGTCACCATCTCGCCGCTCGGGAGCCGGACCGGGCCGATGAGCTCCAGCATGCGCGACAGGCCGACCGGGTCGGTGGCGATCGCGCCGTCCAGCCGCTGCCCGGTGTGCCGCCGCCACAGGCCGGTCCAGGTGGCCGCCGCGTACGGGAAGTGCGGGGAGAGGTTCGAGATCGACAGGAGCTCGGCCGCGCCCGGGCCGTAGCGGGCGCGGTAGGCCGGGCCGTGGTCGGCGACCGGCACGGGGCTGCGGGGCAGGGCGTTGTTGGCGGACAGCCGCGTGATGCCGATGCCGTCGCGGCCGGCGTTGAGGATGCCGAAGGCGCCCACGAGCCCGCCGGTGCCGCGGGCCTCGGCGTTGGTCTGGAAGGCCAGGAAGTAGTGGCGCGGGCCGTCGTGGCCCAGCATCGGGGGGAACAGGGCGGCGGCGCCGGCCCCGGCGCGCAGGTAGCCGAGCAGGCGGTCGGTCTCGCGCAGGGCGCTCGCGCGCGCCGTGTCCAGCTCGGCCAGGCCGGTGGCCGCCGGGGTGGCGGCCAGCGACTGCCTGGCCCGGTCGATCCGGGCGGCGGCGGCCTCCAGCTTCGGCGCCGCCACGGCCAGGTCGCCGAGCAGGCGGGGGACGTCCCGCATGGACAGGCCGCCGGGCCGCACCAGCCCCTCGCCGGCCTGGTGGACGGTGGCGAGGACATCGGTGAGCTCGGCGGCGGTGCCCGCCAGGCCGCGGACGGCCGTCGCGCCGTCCCCCAGGAAGGGGGCGTGGGTGAGCAACGACCAGTCCGGGCCGGCGGTGAGCCGGTGCGCCTCGGCGGCGTGCCGGCGGGCGTCCGCGAGCGCCTCGCCCATGAGGTGCGGGGCGCTCGCGGGGAGCCGTTCCAGCGCGTCCCTGGCGGCCTGCAGGTGCTCGCGCACGTCCAGGCCGAGACGCGCCTCCCAGGCGCCGGCCAGCGTGAGACACGCGGCCGGGCCCAGCAGCCCGGCGACGAGGAGCCGGCGCCGGTTGCTGCTTGACTGGCGGTGGTTCTTACTTGGCATCGGAGGAGCGGCGACGCCTCACGGCGATGACGGTGCCGGCGATGCCGACGAGCAGCAGGCCCGTGCCCGCGGCCACCATCGGCCGGACGTCGGCGCCGGTCATCGGCAGCTCGGCGGCCTCCTTCTTCCAGCACTCCACCTCGAAGCAGCCGCCGTCGGGGCCACCGTCGGGGCCGCCCCACGGGCCGCCGTCGTCCCACGGGCCGAGGTCGACGGTGAAGTGCTTGTCGATGTCCTGCGGCGTGGGCGTCGGGGTGGCTTCCTCGTCGTCGTCGTCGACGTGGTCGGTGTCGTCCGCGCCCGCCTCGTCGTCCAGCGGGTTCTCGGTCAGGCCCGCGTCGGCGAGGTCGCCGGTGATGTCGTTCTCACCGGTGACGCCGATCCCGGCCGGGTCGTTGGCCGGGCCGTCCTCGTCCTCGCCGGTGCTGATGCCGCCGGCCACCGTCTCGCCGTTCTCGGACGAGGTCGACGACGTGCAGGCCTCCTCGTCGCAGCCGGGCGTCACGAGGTTCGTGAGCGGCTGGGGCGCGGAGGAGTTCGACAGGACGTCGAGCTGGCTGAAGTCACCGAGGTCCGCGTTGTCGGACTGCTGACCGTTCGTCGTGGACGCGTTGGTCTGCTCCTCCTCGTTCTCGTTGGAGTCGACCGCGACGGCGTCGGCGCCGGCGGCGTTGTCGTTGTTGGCGACGTTGGTGTTGTCGATGCAGCCGACCAGGTTGACGTCACCGCCGTCCGAGCGGGGGCACGGCGGGTACTCGGGCTGAAGGAGCGGTCCGCGCGTGACCGTGGTCGCCTGCACGGCGGCTGCCGTGTGCGCGACGGCCGTGGCCAGCCCCGCGGTCCCGAAGGCGATCCCACCTCCCACCGCCACGGCCGCGAATATCGTTTTCCTGACTTTTTCTGCCATTTCGGACTCCCCGAGACGGTAGTGCGGGCCATAGAACATTTCGCCCGGAATATTCAGCGACATGTTCACTACGGAACCCGTTATATGCGCCGGGTCTCGCGACGCTCCGCGCGGCACACGAGCCTTACCGAAGGATCAGGCATCGTTCGCCGGGCGTTGACGCTGTGGTCCCAGGGGTTTTCGGGGATGGTGCGCCGCGTCCCTTTTCTCGCGGGTGGCGCCGCGTTCGCGGCTGCTCCGTACGGTAGGAGTGGCTATGCGCGGTAGTTTTACCTTTCGTCCGGTTAGCTGGAACAGCTCGCGAGGGCGATAACCCGCGTAAGCGGGGAAAAGCGGGCATATCGCAACACGCTCACTGCGAGCTGTTTCACACCTTGGCTATTTCAGCACGCGATCGCGGAGTGAGGGGCGCGCCACGCGCGACATCCCCGCGCGAGACGGCCGTCGCCGGCCCCACGCGGCGACCTCCTGATGAGCGCCGCCGTCCACCCGGATCTCGATCGCTTCCCGCTCGCCCGCTCCTGGGCGATGCTGTGGGTGAAGGAGAAGGCGCCGCCCTCGCCGGCGGAGCGGGCCGCCACGAAGGGGTGGGCAGTGAACCTCGACCAGAAGGCCTCCCTGCTGTCCGGCAAGGACATGTGGACCACCGAACCCGTGGACGGCCTGCCGCCGGCCGTGCTCGGCGACGGGCCGCACGGCGTGCGCCGGCAGGCGGAGGACGCCGACCACCTGGGCATTCACGACAGCCTGCCCGCCACCTGCTTCCCGCCCGCCGTCGCGGTCGGCTCCAGCTGGGACCCGGCGGTCGCGGGCCGCCTGGCCGCCGCGGTGGCCGCCGAGGCCCGCGCGCTCGGCGTCCACGTGGTGCTCGGACCCGGGATGAACATCAAGCGCTCGCCGCTGTGCGGGCGCAACTTCGAGTACTACTCCGAGGACCCGCTGCTCACCGGCGTGCTGGCCACCGCTCACGTACGGGCGTTGCAGGCGGGCGGCGCCGGCGCGTCGGTCAAGCACTTCGCGGCCAACAACCAGGAGACCGACCGCATGCGGGTCAGCGCCGAGGTCGACGAGCGCACGCTGCGGGAGATCTACCTGCCCGCCTTCGAACGGGTCGTCAAGCAGGCCCGGCCCGCCACCGTGATGGCCGCCTACAACAAGGTCAACGGCGTCCCCGCCAGCCGGCACCCGTGGCTGCTGACCACGCTGCTGCGCGAGGAGTGGGGGTTCGACGGCGTCGTGGTCTCCGACTGGGGAGCCGTCGACGACCGGGTCGCCGCGCTGAAGGCCGGGCTGGACCTGGAGATGCCCGGCAACCCCGGCAACGACGCCAGGATCGCGCGGGCCGTCCGGGACGGGTCGCTGGAGGAGGCGACGGTCGACCGCGCCGTGGCCCGGGTCCGGACCATGGTCGGGCAATGGCGGGCGGAGCGCGGGGACTTCGACGCCGACGCCCATCACGCGCTGGCCCGCGAGCTGGCCGCCGAGTGCGCGGTGCTGCTGAAGAACGACGGGGGCGTGCTCCCGATCGGGCCGCGGGTCCGGACCGTCGCCGTCGTCGGGCCGTTCGCCACGAAGCCCCGCTTCCAGGGCGGCGGCAGCTCCCACGTCAACCCCACCCGCGTGGACGTCCCCCTGGAGGAGATCAGGAAGCTGGCCGGGGACCGGATCGTCACCACCGACCCCGCGGGCGCCGACCTGGCGATCGTCTTCGCCGGGCTGGCCGACGCGGACGAGTCGGAGGGCTACGATCGCACCACCATCGAGCTCCCCGCCGAGCAGGTGCGGCTCATCCGCGCCACCGCCGCGGCCGCCCGCCGTACCGTCGTGGTCCTCTCCAACGGCGGCGTCGTGTCACTCGAGGGCTGGCACGACGACGTCGACGCCGTCATGGAGGGCTGGCTGCTCGGCCAGGCCGGCGGCGGCGCCGTGGCCGACCTGCTCTTCGGCGTCACCGCCCCCTCCGGGCGGCTCGCCGAGACCATCCCGCTGCGCCTGCAGGACACCGCCTGCCACCTCAACTTCCCCGGCGAGCAGGGCGTCGTCCGGTACGGCGAGGGCGTCATGGTCGGCTACCGCTTCCACGAGACCGTCGAGCGGCCGGTGCGCTACCCCTTCGGCCACGGGCTCACCTACACCGGCTTCGCGGTGAGCGGCCTGGCCGTGGAGGTCACCGGCGACGACACCGCGCGCGTCCGCCTCACCGTCACCAACACCGGTGACCGGCACGGCAAGCACGTCGTCCAGCTCTACGTCGCCACCTCCGCCGGCCCGGTGCGGCGCCCGGCGCGCGAGCTGCGGGCCTTCACCAAGGTCGCGCTCGACCCCGGCGCGTCCACCACCGTGACCCTCGACCTCGACGCCCGCGCCTTCGCCTACTGGGACGTCCTGGAAGGCCGCTGGCTGGTGGCGCCCGGCGCGTACACCGTCCAGATCGGGGAGAACGCCTCGACGATCGTCGCCGAGGAGACCGTCGAGCTCGCCGGCGAGGTGCTCGCCAAGGAACTGACCCTGGACTCCAGCGTCGGCGAGTGGTTCGCCCATCCGGCCGTCGGGCCCGAGCTCATGAGGCGCCTGGCCGCGGGCACGACCGAGGAGCGGCACACGGGGGCCGCCGAGCGCGCCGGGCTGCTGCGCATGGTCGAGTCGCTGCCGCTGCGGCAGTTCCTCGGCTTCCTGCCCACCCCGCTGCCCGAGGGGACGCTCACCGAGCTGATGGCCCTCAGCAGGCGTGGGGGCCGGACATGACCGGCGACGCCGTGTCGATCACTTCGTCCAGGACGTCGCGGGAGCGGATCAGATCCGTGATCATGCGGTTGATGCGGTCGCGCTCCGCGGTGAGCTCGCCGACCAGCTTCGGGGTGGCGACCTCGTTCGGGCGGCCGTCCTCGTCGCGCATGCAGGGCAGCAGTTGCGCGATCTTCTCGCTGTTCAGGCCCGCGGCGTAGAGGGTCTGGATGCGGACGACGCGGTCGACCGCCCACTCGCCGTAGTCCCGGTGGCCGCCGGGGGTGCGCTGCGCGCGCAGCAGTCCCTGGGCCTCGTAGTAGCGCAGAGAACGCTCGCTCACCCCGGTGCGCCGGGCCAGCTCGCCGATCCGCATGCCCTCACCTCGCGTGACGACGACTTGAATCTGACATTGATGTCAACTTCTACCATGCCGGGACGACGAGCACACCGTCCATGGAGGAAGCAAGATGAGTGACCTGACCGGCAAGGTGGCGCTGGTGACCGGGGGCAGCCGCGGGATCGGCGCGGCGATATCCCGACGGCTGGCCGGCGCGGGGGCAGCGGTCGCGCTGACCTACGTCCAGGCGGCCGACCAGGCGCGCGAGGTCGCCGCGGCCATCGAGGCCGACGGCGGCAGGGCCGCGGTCGTCCAGGCCGACCTGACCCGTCCGGACGCCGCGGCGGAGGCGGTGGAGCGGACGGTACGCGAGCTGGGCCGCATCGACATCCTGGTGAACAACGCGGGCTTCCTCGCCTACGGCCCGCTGGCGGAGGTGACCGCCGAGGACCTGGACCGGGCGCTCGCCGTGGACGTCCGGTCGGTGTTCCTGGCCGCCCAGGCCGCCGCCCGCCACATGGGCGACGGCGGGCGGATCATCAGCATCGGGTCGTGCTTCAACGGGCGCGTCCCCGGCTCGAACTTCGTCGTGCAGGCGATGGCCAAGTCCGCGCTCGTCGGGCTGACCAAGGGGCTGGCCCGGGAGCTGGGGCCGCTCGGGATCACCGCCACGGTCGTGGACCCGGGCCCCATCGACACCGACATGAACCCGGCCGACGGCGAGACCGCCGGCTTCCAGCGCTCCCTCACCGCGCTGGGACGGTACGGCGAGGCCGAGGACATCGCCGCCGCCGTGGCCTATCTGGCGGGTCCCGGGGGCCGCTACGTCACCGGCACCGCCCTGGCCGTGGACGGCGGCTACACCGTCTGATCGGCGGCCGCGCCGCCCGACCTGATCGGCGGGCCGCACCGCCCGACCTGATCGGCAGGCCGCCCCGCCTGACGGCAGGTGGCCGGTCGGCCCGCTCGCCTTCGGCAGCACGAGACCGGCGTGACGCGTTGACCGAGATCGGCGCCCGGACCGGCGTCCACCTGGTCATCGCCGCCCACGAGGCGCGCCTCGCCCGGGTCCGGCCGAGAGCAGGCGACGTCGCCGGGTTCAGCCGTTGCGGGACAGCCAGAGGCCGATGGCGGTGACGCGCGAGTCCACGCCGAGCTTGGCGTAGATGCGGTTGACGTGGTTCTTGACCGTCTTCTCGCTGAGGAAGAGACGTCGCGCGATCTGGCCGTTGGACTGACCCGTGGCGATGAGGTCCATGACCTCCGCCTCGCGCTTGCTCAAGGACGTGAACACGCTCTCGAACGCTGCGTCGTCGACTCTCATCCGGCCTCCGGGGGCGCGCAGACGGTCAGAATCGCCGATGCCCCCGTGCTTCCGGCGTTAGCGGTAGACAGCGAGCATAACTCGCATTGTCATGGTTTGGGGACGATAAGGAGAAAAACGGCAACGGCCGGTCCCGGGGGACCGGCCGTGCGCTCGGGGTGAGTGAAGGGACTTGAACCCTCGACATCCAGGACCACAACCTGGCGCTCTGCCAACTGAGCTACACCCACCATGGCCGCCTCGTGAGGCGGCACAGGAAAAGTGTAGCGGTGTTCGGGAGTCTTTTCGCCATCGGCGACGCACCGACACGTGTTCACCGGCTCACACGCGATCCCGTTCACCGGCTCACACGCGACCCCGCCGAGTCAGGGCCGGGACCCGCGGCGGGTCAGCCGCTGACGCGCTCCGCCAGCGTGCGGGCCGTCGCCGAGTCGGGGCCCGGCTGGGCCACGAACACCGACGCGCGGTAGTAGCGCAGCTCCCTGATGCTCTCCGTGATGTCGGCCAGCGCCCGGTGCCCGCCCTGCTTCTCCGGCGCCGCGAAGTACACGCGGGGGTACCAGCGTCGCACCAGCTCCTTGATGGACGACACGTCGATCATCCGGTAGTGCAGGAAGGCGTCGACCGCGGGCATGTCGCGCGAGATGAACGTGCGGTCCGTGCCGATGGAGTTGCCGCACAGCGGCGCCTTCTTCGGCTCCGGGACGTGGCGGCGGATGTAGTCGAGGACGAGCGACTCGGCCTCGGCCAGCGTCACCCCGCCCGCGAGCTCCGGCAGCAGCCCGGAGGCGGTGTGCATCTCGCGGACCACCTGCGACATCTGCTCCAGCGACTCGGGCGGCGGCTTGATGACCACGGCGACGCCCTCGTCGAGCTGGTTGAGCTCGCTGTCGGTGATGACGCACGCCACCTCGACGAGCGCGTCGCGGCCAAGGTCCAGCCCGGTCATCTCACAGTCGATCCAGACCAGCACGTCACTCATTCGTTCTCCTCGCCCAAGCGGCTCGGAGCGCCCGCCCGCTTGCTCTCAGGACCAGCCTAGTGCCAAGCGTCAGGCAGGCTTGAGTGAGCTCAGAACCTTGGCGACGACGTCCGTGCCGAGATTGTCGGGAACCGACACGTAAAGGATGGACGGCCGCTCGCCCTCACCGCGATCCATGAGCACGATCGCGCCGTTCTCCTTGTTCCACTTGTAGCCCTTCTGCTTCGAGATCTTGCTGAAGTCGTGCTGGAACTGGAGCACCCAGGCGTCCTTGTCGCCGATCTTGATGGCCTTGTCCTGCACGATCTTGGTCGTGTGCTGGATCTGGTAGTACTTGGCGAAGTCGATGAACACCGTCTTGGCCGTCACGCCGAGCCGGCTCTTGCCCTCGTAGGGGTAGACCTCGTTCAGGGTGCCCGTGTAGATGTTGCCGATCCAGTTGTTGTCGCCCTCGTACTTCTCCTGCGCGATCCTCTCGACGCCGCTCGACCAGCGCTGCTGGGCGGGGTCGGCGTTGGGGCCGGTGCCGTTGATGTCGGCGTAGCCGGGCACCGTCCAGCCGTCGGGCACGGCGTACGAGATGCCGGCCTGCGGGTCGGAGACGCGGCCGTCCTGCGCCTGCGGCAGCTCGGTCGTGGTCGGCGTGGGCTGCGTGCTCGGCGGCTGCGACTCGGACGGCGACTGCGACTCGGTCGGCGTGGCGGACGGCAGGGCGACCGTCGGCTTGTCGCGGTTGATGAAGAAGATGCCCGCGACCACGAGGAGCGCCACCACGACCAGCGCGGCCAGGCCGCCGAAGATCCACGGCATGGGGTTGCGCGGCTTCGGCGACGGGCCGTAGCCCGGGCCCGGCAGTTGCGCGCCGCCCCACTGGCCGGGCTGGCCCTGCGGGTAGGGGCCGGGCTCGCCGTACGGACCCTGGCCTCCGTACGTGGGGAGCACCTGGGTGGGCTGCGGCGAGCCGAAGGCGGGCTGACCCGGACCGCCGGGCTGGCCGGGACCGCCAGGATGGCCCGGGCCGCCGGGCTGGCCGGGGGGCTGCTGCTGGCCGGGGCCGCTGGGCTGGCCGGGGCCGCTGGGCTGGCCGGGACCGTACGCCTGGCCGGGTGCGCCGGGCTGGCCGTACTGCAGCGTCGGGTTGGCGGGGGTGGCCGACCAGTCGTGGCCGGGCTGCGACCCCGAGGGCGGCTGCTGCTGTGGCGCCGCCCCGGGCTCCTGCGGATGCGTGGCGTCGGTCCACTGGGCGCCGTCCCACCAACGGAGTTGGGGCGATCCGTAGGGGTCCGGGTACCAGCCCGCGGGGGTCTGCGTGGTCATGCTGGCCAGATTAGTAAGAACCGCATTGATATGCATTGTCGGCGGCGGCCCCGCGGCGCGGGCCGCGCGTCAGCACTTGTACGTGAAGCTCGCCTTGTCGCTGCGCACCGGCCCCGGAGCCAGGATCCGGAGCGTGGCCGTCGCCTTGACCGTGGACTTCCCCTTGAGCGTCCACCGCAGCGGCACCTGGTACGAGGTCCGGTCGGAGGTGGTGCGCAGGGTCTGCTTGACGACCTCCTTGTCGAGGTTCTTGCGCCATTCGTACTGGATCTCGCCCACGCCGCCGTTGGTCACGATGGTGCCGGTGACCACGACGGCGCTGTCGCAGCCCTGCGTCTTCTTCGGCGCGGCGACGTCCACCGACGCGACGGCCAGCTCCGGCCCGCCGCCGCCCAGCCTGAGCCAGGCCAGGATCGCGCCCGCGACGACCACCGCGAACAGCGCCGCGGCCAGGACCGTGCGGCGGCGCCGGGCCCGCGAGGCGCGGGCGGCGCGTACGCCGTGGACGGTCGGCTCCTCCCTGCCCTCGCGCCAGATCCGCTCGGCGGGGGTCTCGGTGCGCTGCTCGTGCGTGTCCACGCCGGGACCGAACCGCATCGGCGCCGCACCCTGGGCCGGCCCGCCGTGGGCCCCGCCCTGCTCGTGAGCCGCGCCCTGGCCGTAGGCTCCGCCCTGCTCGTACGGCCCGCCCTGCTCGTAGGGCCCGCCGTGCTCGTACGCGCCCTGCTCGGGGCCGCCGTACGGTGCTCCCTGCGCGGGCCCTCCGTGGGGCACGGGGGAGCGGCCGGGCACGTGCAGGAGCGTGACGATGTCGCCCTCGTCCACCGGCGCCGGCGGGTACGGCAGTGCCCGCGGCGGCGCCTGGGCGAACGCCGAACGTCCGCGGGCCGCCTGGGCCAGCCGCTCACGGCTGATCGTCCCGCCCGGAAGCGCGCCACGGCCCGCGAGCAGCGTGTCACGCGCGGCCGCCAGTCCCTGGGTGGTCGCCGTGGCAGCCGCATGTTCGAAGAGCTGGGCGGCCGCCGGCGCGTCGCGCGTCGAGGCCGCCAGCGCGCGCGCCAGCGCGGCCCACGACTCCGCGTCCCGCGCGGGCGGTGAGACCTGGCCGCGGATCGCGTCGCTGAGCCCGCGCTCCGACAGCAGGGCGCCGCCGTCGGCCGCGATGACCACGGTCCCCGGGTGCAGCGAGCCGTGCGTCACCCCGGAGGCGTGCAGCGCCAGCAGCGTCTGCGCCGTCTCCAGCAACACCGACGCGGCGCCACCCGGATCGACCAGGCCCGCCCCATGCTGAGCCGACCCGATACCGCCCTGACCCGCCGCATGAGGCGCCGACCCGGTACCGCCCTGGCCCGCCGCATGTGGCGCCGACCCGGTACCGGCCGGACCCCCGCCGCGCGGCGCCGGCGCGGCGCCCGGGCCGGCGGACGCCGCCCCCAGCAGGTCGGCCAGCGTGGGGCTGACCGCCTGCGCGGTGAGCAGCCACACCTGCTCGCCGGCGGCCACCACGTCCGCCACCGGGATCAGGCCGCCGAGCCCGCCCAGCACCAGCCTCTGGTCGGCCATGACCGTGGCCACGACCCGGTCGCGCACCCCCGGCAGCCCGACCACCCTCGGGTCGAAGAGCAGCGCCCCCGCCCGGCGGCCGTCCGGCGAGATCGCGTCGATCCAGTTGCCGACCTCGGTGATCCAGGTGTGTTCGGTGAGCCGGAAGCCGGCGATGCCGTCCCTGGCGTTCTCCATCCCCGTAGCCCCCCGACCCGTCAGCGCTTCCTCCGGTGCCGCCCCGCCATGCGGCGCCTCACCGCAAGTGTGACCGGAACGGCTCCCCACGTCACCAGCCCGGCCGCGAGCAGCGCGCCCGCCGCGCCGTCCCGCTCCTCCGGAAGCGCGCGCGGGACCTCGCCGTCGCCGACGGTCGGCTCACCCCCGGTGGGCCCGCCGACCGTGGGCTGGCCCTCGCCGCCGTCCCCTCCGCTGGGGGAGGGCTCGACCGTCTGGGACGGCGGTGTGCGGGTCGGCATGGACAAGGTCGGCTGCGGGCTCGTGGCCGGGGGCGAGGACGGCCGCGGCGCGGTCGTGACGCCGTCCTGGTCGCCGGCGGTGGCCAGCACCTGCGGCTCGTCCGAGGCGGTCGGGGTGGGCGTCCTGGTCGCCCGCGTCCGCGTCGGGGTGGGGGTCACCTTCGGCGTGCGGCGCGGGCTCGGGGTGGGCGTCACGGTCTTCGTCCGCACCGGGGCGGCGGTCGCCGTCGGCTCGGTCGCCGGGGTGTCCTCGGCCGTGGGCGTCGGGTCCTCCGTGGGTTCCTTCGTCGGCTTCTCGGACGGTTCGTCCGACGGCTCGTCGGAGGGCTCGTCGAGGCCCGGGTCCCCGGCGGCGGGCGAGGCCGTGGTGGGCGTCACCGTCGTGATCTGCGCCCGCAGGGTCGTGTCGCTGTCGAACACGTTGACCGCCACCAGCGCCACGCCGACCAGCACGCCGACGCAGGCCGTACCGATGACGATCTTCGACGACAGCTTGGCCAGCAGCCGCGACGGCTCGGGGAAGCGGGTCTCGGCCAGCGAGGTCTGCGCCTCGGCCGCGGGCTCCGGCGGGTTCGGGAACAGCGCCAGCAGCAGCGCCGCCAGGCTCGACAGGCGGCGGCGTCCGCGCTCCTCCCAACCGGCGCCGTACGCCTCGGCCGCCACGGCCTCCAGCTCCGTCAGGAACGCCTCGGCGGACGGTGGCCGCTCGGTGGCGTCCTTGGCCAGGCCCCGCCGGACCAGCTCCTGCAGCGGCGCCGGAACCTCCTCGATCGGCGGCTGCGCGCTCTGGTGCTGCCGGGCGAGCGCGGCCATGTTCGTGGCGCGGAACGGCCGGGTGCCGGTCAGGCACTCGAAGAAGACCACGGTGGCGGCGTACACGTCGGTGGACGGCGCGGCGGGCGCGCCCGACCACTGCTCGGGCGCCATGTACGGCGGGGTGCCGGCGGCCGCGGCCTCGTCCCCGGCCCGTGCCGCGATGCCGAAGTCGACCAGCTTGCTCGCCCCGTCGCCCTGGACCATGACGTTCTCGGGCTTGAAGTCGCGGTGGACCACGCCGATGGCGTGCGCGGCGGCCAGCCCCTTCAGCGAGCCCTTGAGCACCGTCAGCGCGGCCTCGGGACCCGTCGGGCCCTCGGACCTGAGCAGCTGGCGCAGGGACACGCCGTTGACCAGCTCCATCACGATCGCCGCGCCGGCGCCGGTCTCGACGTAGTCGATCAGGCGGGCGTTGTACGGGCTGCGCAGCGTCCCGAGCAGCCGGGCCTCGTGCCGGAATCGCGCGACGAACCCCACGTCGGACCTGAGCTCGTCGGACAGGTACTTCACGGCGACCTCGGCGCCGTCGTGCTCACGCCGCGCCAGCACCACCCGGCCGGCGGCTCCGCTGCCCAGCTCTCGTACGGTGCGGTACCCGGGGACCTCCCACAGCGCACCACCGTTCATAACGGTCTCCTCTGCACACTTCCGGGCCCCCACCCTGAACAAACGCACCGTAGCTTAACCAGCGGCAAACGCTTTCTGGGCCTGGTTATCCCTATAAGTCGGAAATCACAATCTCGCACCACGCACACCCTCCGCCATCCGACAACCAGGAAGCCCGCCCACACCGCTGTCTCGCGCCTTCCTCCCCCCGCCCGCGGCCGTCCCACGACCTCGCTCCCCACCCGGCGACCTCACCCGGCCACCACTCACCCGGGCCGCCTCCGCGGTCACGCCGGGTCGGGCCGCGTCGGCACGGGCCGTCGGGAGCGACGAGGGCTGCGCCTGGCCGAGTCGTGCCCCGCCAAGTCGTGTCGCGCCCAAGCCACGATGAGCCGCGCCCTGCCAAGCCGCGCCGCGCCGCGTCCGGCCAAGCCGTGCGCCAAGCTCCCAAGTCGCACCGGGACGCGCTCCGCCCGGCCAAGCCCCGCCCCGACGGGCCAAGCTCCACCCCGGCGCCGGCACGGCCGGGTGGAGCGACGAGGGGCTGCGGCTGGGCGCGGGCTGGCGACGGTGGGGAGCCGGGCGTGGGGAGCGGCGCCGGCCCGCGCCTCGGCCCGCACACGCTCTCGGACTCGGCGCCCCGTGGTCGCGAGGCGGGTCGGCGGGGGAGCGCACGGGCCTCGGGGCGTTCGCTGGACGAGGTATGTGACCCGATGCCGTGTGGTCAGCGCGGCTCCCCAGGAGCGGGCTGGTCGCCGCTCGGCTCCTCGCGGGGCGACGGCGTCGCGGACGGGGTGGACCTGGGCGGCGGGTCGGCGGACGGCTCCTGGCTCGGCTCCTCCTCCGGTTCGCACTCCGGCGTGACGCCGCTCGCCTGGGCGCCGCCCCCCGTCGCGCGCGGTTGCGTCGTCGCCCGTACGACCCAGCGGGCCCCGCACGGCACCTCGCCGAACGCGTGGCTCAGCGTACGGGTGTACGCCGTGTCGCCCGACAACGTCACCAGCTCGGTGTGCTGCCTCCCCCCGACCGAGAACGTGACCGACAGCCGTACCGGACGCTCGTTCAGGGTCGAGACCGTGACCACGGCCACGGCGCCGCCCCGGCCGTCGACGGCGGCCCGCGCGATCGACACCCGGCGGACGCCGGGCGGGCAGGCCACCCGGGTCCGCGCGCTCGCCTGCTCGTCGCCCGCCGTGACCGCCACGGACACGGTCGCGTCGCACGGCCGCGTCCTGAAGCCCTGGTCGAACGAGCGAGCGTAGGAGGTGCGCCCGGTCAGCGTGGCGGTCCTGCTGCCGACGGTGTCGCCGTTCAGCGCGAACCTGACCCGCACCGGGACGTCACCCGTGCCGCTCGTCGTCACCCGCACCCGCGCGGTGGCCTCGTCGCCCGGCGAGGGCGCCATGTCCAGCGACACCCGCAGCCCCGTCACGCTCGTGGGGCACGGCGGCACGTTCAGCGTGGCCGTCCGGGCGCCCCCGGGCGCGGCCGGGGTGGTGGCGACGGTCAGCGTGACGGTCCTGCCGCAGGGACGCTCGGCCAGCGTGTGGCTGAGGGCGCGGGTGTACGACAGGGCGCCGCCGAGCCTCAGCCGTTCCGTGTGGACGGGGTCGCCCGCGACCGCCCAGGTGGCGGTGAGGCCGACGGGCGCCGTGCCGCTGGCGCGGACCGTGACCGTGGCGCCGGCGGCGGCGTCCTCACCCACCGTGAGGTCGCCGACGGCCAGCGCCGCCACCGAGACCGGCGGCACCGGCGTGGGCGTCAGCGTGACCGGAGGCCGGGTGGTGGGCGGGAAGGGGGTCGGCGTGGTGGTGACCGGAGGTCGGGTCGTGGGTGGGAACGGGGTCGGCGTGCTGGTCACCGGGGGTCGGGTGGTGGGCGGGAAGGGCGTAGGCGTGATCGTTCGAGGGGGACGCGGGGTGGGAGACAGCGTCGTCGGCGGCTGCGTGACCGGGGCCTGGGTGGTGGGCGGCGGCGTCGCCCGCTGCGTGGTGCGGGTGGGCCGCGGGGTCGGTGTCCGATCGCGGGTGGCCGGCGTCGTGGGGCCGTCGCCGGTCGGCGGGACGATCGCGGGCCGGGTCGCGCTCTCCGGCGGTTCGGGGCTCGGGGTCGCGCTGTCCGTGGCCCCCACCGGCGTGGCGGGCGGCGAGACCAGCTCGGCGGGCCCGGGGGAGTCCGACGGCGCGGCGGCGGCCACGTCGAACGGCTTCGGCAGCCGGTCCCGGCTCGCCAGCACGAACACCGCCGCGACCGCCACCACGACGGCCAGGCCGGCGCCCGCGGCCATCCGCGCCGCGTTGTGCCGCGCGGCCCGAGCCAAGGCGCGGCCCAGCCCGTGCCCGCCCCGGAACACGGTTCGCGCCAGCGACGTGCCGGCCTGCGCGGGCGGCGTCTGCGGCGTCGGGAGCAGCAGGGCGAGCAGCGCGACCAGCCCGGCCAGCCGCCGCCTGCCGCGCTCCTCCCAGTCCTCGCCGTACGCGGCCCGCGCGGTCTCCTCCAGCTCCGCCACGAACGCCTCGGCGCTGCGCGGCCGCTCGGCCGGGTCCTTGGCCAGGCCGCGCATGATCAGCTCGCGCACCGGCTCGGGCGCGTCCTGGACCGGGATCGGCGCGTACACGTGCTGGTAGCCGAGCACGCTCGGCTCGGTCGAGCGGTAGGGCCGGTGACCGGTCAGGCACTCGAAGAAGACGGCCGTGGCCGCGTACACGTCGGTCGCGGGGGAGGCGGGGGCGCCGGCCCACAGCTCCGGAGCCATGTACGGGGGCGTCCCCTCGGGACGCGAGGCCGAGCCCTCCCGTACGGCGATGCCGAAGTCGACGAGCTTGCTCACCCCGTCGTCGCGGACGATGACGTTCTCCGGCTTGTAGTCCTTGTGGACCAGGCGCAGCCGGTGCGCCCGCGCGAGGCCGAGCAGCGACCCCTTCAGCACGGCCAGCGCCGCCTCCGGCCCCGTCGTGCCGTTCTCGCGCAGCAGCGCCCGCAGCGACACGCCGTTGACCAGCTCCATCACGATGGCGGCGCCGTCATGGTCCTGGACGTACTCCCACATCGTGGCGATGTGCGGGTCGCGCAGGGTGACGAGCAGGCGCGCCTCCGACTGGAAGCGCGCGAGGGACTCGGGGTCGCGCCGTAACTCCTCGGAGAGGTACTTGATGGCGACCTTGACGCCCGTCTCGTCGTGGACGGCCAGCACGACTCTGCCGCTGCCGCCCGACCCGAGCTGCTTGACCTGCGTGTAACCGGGAGCGCTCCACTCCATTTGCCTCTCCCATCAGGAGCCGGCCCACCTGATGAGACGCGTGATCTAGGAGGATGGTTTGCCAGGTGGTTCCTGATTCATGGAACTACCGACGGCCGCCGATGTGAACAGGCACATCGATACCTTCTCGGAGCGCCGCGTCGGGCACCGGGGTCCCCCACTGCGTGACCAGGGGGAGCACGCCGGCCCAGACGGGCAGGTCGTAGTCCTCCTCCTCGTCCACCGGGCCGCCTCGGCGGATCTTGACCGACGCCTCGTCCAGCGGCAGGGCCAGCACGGCCGTCTTGGCCAGCTCCTTGCGGTTCGGGAGCCGGGCGTAGTCCCACTGGCCGGGGGCGAGCCGTTCGGTCAGCACGCGCAGGCCGGTCAGCCGCTCCTCCTCGCCGGTCACCAGCCGCGCCCGGCCGTAGATCATGGCCGAGCGGTAGTTGACGGAGTGGTGGAACACCGAGCGGGCCAGCACGATCCCGTCCAGGTGGGTCACGGTGACGCACACGTCGCTCTCCTCGGTGGCCCGCAGCGAGCGGGCGCCGGTGGAGCCGTGCAGGTAGAGCGTGTCGCCGTCGCGTCCGTAGCCGGTCGGCACCACCATCGGGCCGCCGTCGGCCACGACGCCGAGATGGCAGATCAGCCCGGCGTCCAGGATGTCGTACAGGTCGCCGCGGTCGTCGCTGGCGCGCTCCTTCGAGCGGCCGAGCCGGGTACGGGGCGTGGAGGAGAGCGGTGTGCCGGTGGGCGACGTGGTGAAGGCCATGGACGCGACGGTAGTCCGCGAGTGGACCTATCCTGTAGGGCCACTATCCGTGCCTTCCTGGAGACCACTTCCGTGCGCAGCCTGCTCGACCTGCCCGTTTCACTGGAGCGGAACTCACCCGTGCCGCTCTCGGCCCAGCTCGCCGGGTGGCTGCGCCAGGCCATGCTGGCGGGCACGCTGGCGCCGGGGGAGCGGCTGCCGTCCTCGCGCGGGCTGGCCGGGCAGCTCGGGGTGAGCCGTACGGTGATCACGGAGGCGTACCAGCAGCTGTACGCGGAGGGGTGGCTGGAGGGCCGGCACGGGTCGGGCACGTTCGTGGCCGACCTGGAGGAGGCCCCTCCCGGCGCCCCGCCCGACCGGGCCCCTCGCTCCGTCGCCGCCCCGCCCGGCCGGGCCCCTCGCTCCGTCGCCGCCCCGCCCCTCGCCCCCGCCTCCTGGACCTCCGCGCCCGCCGCCCCTGCCGGTGGGACGGTGCGATCCGGCGGGACCGCGCCCGTGCCCGCCAGCGGGACGGGGCGGCCCGGGGTGACCGCGCCGTCCCACGGGCGGCCCGGGGTGACCGCGCCGAAGCCCGACCGCGTGCCGGGACCCGCCCCGAGGGCCCCGATCGACCTGCGGCCCGGCAAGCCCTGGGTGCGCGACTACGACGTCGCCGCCTGGAAGCGGGCCTGGCGCCGGGCCGCCGACCTGCCGCCCGGCGACTCGCCCGACCCGTACGGCCTGCCGCGCCTGCGCGAGCTGCTGGCCGGGCACCTGCGGCGGGCCAGGGCCGTGGCCGTCGGCCCGGAGAACATCATCGTCACCCGCGGCACCGGCAACGGCCTCGACCTGTGCGCGCTCGCCCTGCTCGGCGCCGGCACGCGCGCCGGCGTCGAGGACCCGGGCTACCACGTGGCCCGCACCGTGTTCGCCGCCCGGGGCGCCGAGGTCGTGCCGTGTCCGGTGGACGAGGACGGCGTGGTCTCCGACGGCCTGCCCGGCGACCTGCGCCTGCTCTACACAACGCCCGCCCACCAGTACCCGCTGGGCGGGCGGCTGCCGATCCCGCGCCGCGAACGGCTGCTGGCCTGGGCCCGGCGCACCGGCGCGATGATCGTCGAGGACGACTACGACGCGGAGTTCCGTTACGACGTCGCCCCGCTGCCCGCGCTGTACGGGCTCGACCCCTCCCGGGTGGTGCTGCTCGGCACGCTGTCGAAGACGCTGGCGCCGGACGTCGGCGTGGGCTGGCTGGTCGGGCCGCCCGAGCTGGTGGACCGCATCGCGGGGCTCCGCCGGGCGGTGGCCGACCGCACGAGCGGACCGGTGCAGCAGGCCGTCGCCACCTTGATCGAACGCGGCGACCTCGACCGTCACCTGCGCCGGATGCGCCTGGAGTACGCCCGTCGCCGGGCCGCCGTGGTCGAGATCCTGGGTCCGCTCTGCCGGCTGCGCGGCGACACGGCGGGCCTGCACGTGCTGGCCGAGCTGCCGCCGGGCGCGATCGGCCGCGTGGTGGAACGGGCCGCCGAGCGGGGCGTGCTGCTGGACGAGCCGGAGCGCCACCGGCACCGGCCGGGCGCGCCGTTCGGCCTGGTCATCGGGTACGGCTCGGCGTCACTGCCGGACGTGCGCCGCGCCTGCCGCGTCGTAGCCGACCTGATCAGCCGCCCGAGCTGATCAGCCGCCCGACCCGATCAGCCGCCCGACCCGATCAGTCCGACCTGATCACGCGGCCGGGCTGATCGGTGGTGGCTCAGGAAAGGTCGTCAGACCGGTGGCGGCGGCGCCGGGGGCAGGTGGCGCACGACCGGCAGGGCGCGGGTCGCGTAGACGGGATCGACCGGCAGCACGTGCCGGGCCCACCAGCGGGCGACCTCCGGGTACGGCGACGGCTCGGTGAACCCGGGCGCGTAGTCGTCGTACGGCGGGTCGTACAGGTAGCCCACCGCCACCCCGTGCCGCTCCAGCGCGGCGATGGCCGTGTCGCGGTCGTCCACCAGCAGCGGCACCCGGAACAGCGGCTGGTCGAGCTGGTCGCGCACGCCCTCGGCGACCGTGGGCAGCTCGGCCAGCAGCCGCACCCCGGCGAGCCGCCGCTTGCGCTCCGCGGCGACCCCCGCCAGGCGGGCCTCCTGGTAGCGCCGGGCGATCCGTCCCTTGCGCACCCGGTAGTCGTGCAGGTCGGCCCGCACCCACGGGTCGAACGGCGCCAGCTCGGGCACGTGCTTCATGGTGCGGCGCAGCTCGTCGCCGCGCAGCTCGATGCGGTAGCCGAGGCGCTCCTCCTGGAGGCCGAGCGCGCGGGCCAGCCGCAGCGCCGGGCGGACCAGGTCGAGCCGGAGCGCGGCGCGCCGCGCCGCCGACGTGGCGACGGCGAACAGCTCCTGCCGCCACGACCCGGGCTCCAGGATCAGGTCGCGGGCCTGTTCGAGGGCTCGCAGGTCGTCCTCGCGCTCCACGGCCAGCACGCCGCCGGACCCGGCGCCGCAGTGCTTGGACAGGCTGTAGACGCCGGCCTGGCCGAACGTGCCGAGCGGGCGCCCGTCCACGGACGTCTCCAGGGCGTGGGCGACGTCCTCGATGAGGATCTTCCCGGTGAAGGCCCCGACCCGGTCCGGCAGGCCGTACATGTTGGTGGTGAGGACCGCGTCCACGGTGGACAGATCGACCCGTCCGACGTCGATGTTGCCGTCACGCGGCGACAGCGGCGCCATGACCGGCCGCAGGCCGGCGGCGATCACCAGGAACAGGATCTCGTCGGCGGAGACCGGCGACATGAGCAGCCGCTGCCCGGGCACGCACCAGTGGCGCAGCGCGAGGTAGAGGCCGAGGCGGTTGGAGGGAAGCACCAGGCAGTGGCGCCCGGTCCGCTCCGCTAACCCCGTCATGACTGCAGGGCCGTGCGCAGACGGCCGAACGTCTTGAGCACCCGGTCGGCCGTGCGGTGCAGGACGGGGTTGGCCAGGACCGTGGCCCGCGTCTTGCGCACCGGCACGCGCATCAGCCAGTGGACGCCCGCGACGGGCCCGGCCGTGGCGACGCGGCCCTCGGCGACCTCGTACTCGCCGTTCTTCAGCTTGTCCTTGTACTCCTTCTGGCCCCGCCCCATGTCGATGACCTGGATGCCGGACTCGGCGGCCCGCTCGGCCATGGCCAGGTGGTGGATGAGGCCGGGGGAGTACTTGGCGTAGGCGGTGTCGTAGGCCGGGAACCAGCCGACGAGCGTGGTGCGGGTGCGCAGGCCGAAGTGGCCGGCGATGGGCACGTCGCCCGCGTGAACCATGTCGAGCACCCCGGCGAAGTGCTCGGTGTCGGTGGCCTGCAGCCGTTCGACCAGCTCGACGATCCACCGGTGCGCGAACCGGTCGGTGCGCCCGGTGCGGCGGTACTGCTCGGCCTTCCAGCCGATCAGGGTGTGCAGGGGCGCCACGTCGGAGGTGGCGTAGTCGTGGCGGATCGCGCCGGCCTCGCGTTCGAGCTTGCGCTGCTTGGCGAGCGTCGTCTTGTAGGTCTTGCCGGAGTGCTCGCGCAGGAAGGCGGTGTAGGTCTCGTAGCCGTCGCGCAGGTCGATGATGGGCGACGGGTGGCGCTCGTGCCGGACGGCCAGCATGGGCTGGCCGGAGACCAGGTGGTCGAACTCGTAGACCGACAGCCCGCACAGCCGCAGCAGCCGGTGCGGGTCGATCTCGACGTCCTTGGCGTGCACAAGGCCCTGCGCGTCGGTCAGCCCCGCCGCGACCGGTTTGCCGATGCCGAGCGGATGTCGCTCGAACGGGAAGAACCCCACGATGTCGGCGCCGTCGTAGATGACGGCGACGCGCACGAGGTCGCGCAGTTCGCCGACGGTGACCGTGAATTCAGGCGACAGGAAGGGGTTGTCGAACCCCTCGTGCGCCTCCTGGAGCGCCCGCCACCGGTTCAGCTCCGGGGCGCCCAGTTCGCGGGGGTGTGCAAGTGAGACGCGCATGGGCTCCTACTGGCGATATGCCGTGTGCTGTCGAGCTTGGAGGGTCCGCCGTGCAAGGAAAGGTTAACCGTTGCTCTCTTATGTCATTCACGCAGGTCCGGAACGTTACACAACTCTAAGCTGGCATTCATAACCGAGTGACGTTCTAATGTGTTTCCATGACGGTCCCCGGAATCGACCTGCCGCGCCTGACCGCGTGGATGGCGAACCACGTGCCCGAAGCGGGCGAGCCGCTGTCAGTGTCGCTGATCTCGGGGGGCAGGTCCAATCTGACCTACCTCGTCGAGGGCCGCGACCGGCGGGTGGTGCTGCGCCGTCCGCCGCTCGGCCACGTGCTGCCCACCGCCCACGACATGCGGCGGGAGTGGCGGGTGATCTCCGCCCTGGCCCCGACGCCCGTCCCGGTGCCCGAGCCGGTCGCCTTCTGCGCCGACGAGGACGTCATCGGCGCGCCGTTCTACCTCATGGGGTACGTCGAGGGCGCGGCCGTGCGCACCCGGGAGGAACTGGGCGAGCCCGCGCCCGAGCAGGCGCGGCGGCTGTCGGAACGGCTGGCCGAAGTGCTGGCCGCCATCCACGCCGTCGACCACCGCGAGGTGGGGCTGGAGGGGTTCGGCCGCCCCGACGGGTACCTGGCCCGCCAGCTCGACCGCTGGTGCCAGCAGTGGGAGCGCTCGAAGACCGCCGACCGGCCCGAGTACGACCGGCTGGTGGCCCGGCTGCGCGAGCGCCTGCCCGCGGCGTCGGCCGGCACGCTGGTCCACGGCGACTACCGGCTCGACAACACGCTCGTCCGGCTCGCCCCCGAGCCCGACATCCTGGCCGTCGTGGACTGGGAGATGTCCACGCTCGGCGACCCGCTGGCCGACCTCGGGCTGACGCTCACCTACTGGCAGGACCCCGGTGACGAGGAGCGCGCCGCGATCCCGGTGGCCGGCGACGTGACGCTGGCGCCGGGCTTCCTGACCGCGGCCGAGTTCGCGGCCCACTACGCCAAGGTCTCCGGCCACGACATCGAGGACCTGGGTTTCTACGTCGCCTTCGGCAACTTCAAGCTCGCGGTCATCGTGGAGGGTATCCACGCCCGCTTCCGCCAGGGTAAGACCGTGGGGGAGGGCTTCGAGGAGATCGGCTCCGCGGTGCCCGTCCTGATCGCCCGCGCCCACCGCATGCTGGAGTCCGCATGAGCACTGTCGCGTTGATCACCGGTGCGGCGAGCGGCATCGGTGCCGCCGTCGCCCGCCGCCTGTCGGCCGGCGGCGCCCGGTGCGTCCTCGTGGACCTCGACGGGGAGGGCGCCGAGCGCGTCGCCAAGGAGACCGGCGGGGTGGCGCTGGCCGCCGACGTCAGCACCCAGGAGGCCAACCACGAGGCCGTGGAGCTGGCCGAGCGGCGCTTCGGCAGGCTCGACGTCGTCCACCTCAACGCGGGCGTCGCCGCCGGCGTCGACCTCGGCGCGTTCGACGTGGCCCGCTACCGCACGGCGGTGGGCGTCAACGTGGACGGCGTCGTCTTCGGCGTCGTGGCCGCCCTGCCGCTGCTGCGGCGCTCCGGCGGCGGCGCGATCGTGGTGACCTCCTCGCTGGCGGGGCTGGTCGGCTACGACGGCGACCCGGTCTACACGATGACCAAGCACGCGGTGGTGGGCCTGGTCCGCGCGCTCGCCGTGCCCCTCGCCGCCGAGGGCGTCCGCGTCAGCGCCGTCTGCCCCGGCTTCACCGACACCCCTCTGGTGGCCGGGGCGCGGGAGACCTTCCTGAACGCCGGCTTCCCGCTGCTCACCGCCGAGGACGTGGCCGCGGCCGTCGAGAGCGCCTGCTACGCCGACCCCGGCACGTTGCTCATCGTGCAACCGGGCCGGCAACCGATGCCGTACCGTTATGCGGGCGTGCCCGGGCCGGCGGGTGGCGAGCGCCCGCCGACGCCCTGATGTCATACGCAAGCACCTTGCAAGTGGCATAGATACGGTAATACGTGCGGAGAGGTGTCCAACCGGACACCGCGCAGGCGTGAGGGGTGGAGGTTCCCGTGATTCCCACCGATGGTCGGCATGCCCGCAGGCGGTCGCCGTGGCCGCTGGCGGTGGGCGCGGGCGTCGTGGCGGTGCTCCTGGTCGTGGGCATCATGGTGTACGCGGGGACACGCGGCTCGCGCGACGAGTTCAAGGGCGGCGAGGTGGCCAAGGCCGGCCCGTCGCAGCCCGCCCCCACCCTGGCGCCGCCGCCGAAGCTCGACAACTGGCCGCGCTGGGGCGTCACCCACACCCAGTACAGCGCCGACACCGCTCCGCGGCCCGTGACCGAGCAGGCCAAGGGCATCCTGGGCCGCGTCCCCCTCCTGCAGAACCAGCACATCATGGGCTGGGGCGCCGGCAACCCCGAGCCGAGCCCCGGCCAGTACAACTTCACCGAGCTCAACCGCCGGATGTCGTTCATCGCCTCCTCGCGCGGGATGCCGGTCATCACGCTCTGCTGCGCCCCCGACTGGATGAAGGGCGGCCAGGCCGGCCGTACCGACTGGAGCAAGAACCACACGGTCGCCCCCGAGCGCGAGCACTTCGACGACTACGCCAAGCTCGCGGCCAAGATCGCCCGGCAGTACCCGACCGTGAAGCACTTCATGGTCTGGAACGAGTTCAAGGGCTTCTGGGACCCCACGACCAACCGGTGGGACGCCGAGGGCTACACCGAGCTGTACAACAAGGTCTACGACGCTCTCAAGCGCGTGGACGGCGACATCCAGGTGGGCGGCCCGTACGTGCCGATCGAGACCACCTCGGCCCCCGGCCCGTCCGAGCTGAGCGGCCCCTGGGGCACGGTCGACCAGCGTGCCCTCGACGCCATCGAGTACTGGATCGAGCACAAGAAGGGCGCCGACTTCATCGTCGTCGACGGCGCCACCATGACCACCGACAAGGGCAACGTCCCCGACGACTTCGCCGCGCAGGCCAAGTTCGGCGCGATCACCTCGTGGCTGCGCAAGAAGGCCAACGACATGCCCGTCTGGTGGGCCGAGTGGTACGTCGAGCCGGAGAACTCCGGCTGGAGCGAGGCCAAGCGCACCGCCGTCCAGGCCACCGCCATGATGGAGTTCGCGCGCGGCGGCGTCGCCTCGGCCCTCTACTGGAACCCGCAGCAGAAGGGCGGCGTCCGCGAGTGCCACGGCTGCGTGTGGGACGCCGAGGGCCGCGAGATGCCCATGGCCGGGCTGCTCAGCGGCTTCACGCGGTGGTTCCCCGCCGGGGTGGCGCTGGAGCAGGTCCAGTCGTCCGACGCGCGGGTCAAGGTGCTGGCGCAGGCCCAGCAGCTCGTCATGGTCAACACCGCCGAGCGCGACGTGACGGCCACCGTGGACGGCAAGCAGGTCACGCTCAAGCCGTACGAGATCAGGTGGAGCGGGCGCGGCCAGGGCTGAGCCCCAGAGCGTGAGCCGTCAGGGCTGGGCGGCCTGCGGGGCGGGGGCGGCCTCCATGGTCCGCCCCGGCCGGTTCCAGTACGTGAGGTAGCGCAGCACCCACTCCACCGGGCCGTACCGGTGCCCGCGCAGCCACACCCAGCTGTAGACCACCTGCGCCGTGAAGATGCCGAGCGCGATCAGCACCTCCGAGGGCGGGCTGACCCGGTCCACCAGCGCCAGGCCGTACCCGGTGAAGATCAGGCCGCAGAACAGTGACTGGGCGAGGTAGTTGGACAGCGCCATGCGGCCCGGCGCCGCCAGCAGGGCGCCCAGACGCGGCACGTGCGGCAGCAGGCGCAGGAACGTGGCCGCGTAGGCGGCGGCGAGCAGCGGCGCGGTGACGAGGTCCAGGGCCTCGCCGAGGAACTTGTGCACCGTCCCGGTCCACGCCGACATCGTGTAGACGGCCGCGCCGCCGAGCCCGACGGTGAAGCCCACCCACTGCAGCCGCCGCAGCGCCTTGGTGTGCGCCGACGGGTCGCGCAGCAGCCCCAGCTTGCCGACCGCGAGGCCGATCAGCGCGGCGGCCAGCACGGCCGGCCCCTGGAACAGCAGGCGCAGCAGGACGATGAGGGACAGCTTGCGCACGTGCTCGGAGACGATCTGGCCGGCCGAGCCCGCCAGCGACCGGTCGGACTTGATCGCCTCCGCGACGCCGTGGGACACCGTGCCGGCGGTGTCCAGGCCCAGCGCCGCCAGCCCGGCCAGGAACACGAAGCCCAGCGCCAGCAGGCTGGTCAGCACGACCGCCAGCATGATCGCGTTCTTCGGCGAGAGCTTGCGCAGCAGCAGCAGCGCCAGCCCCACCCCCGCGTACGTCGTGAGGATGTCGCCCGGGAACAGCAGCACGGCGTGCGCGATGCCGATCAGGAACAGCCCCGCCACCCGTCTGAGGAACATCGGCGTGAACGGCATGCGCCGGCGCACCGCGGAGTCGAGCTGCAACGTGAAGCTGTACCCGAACAGGAAGGAGAACAGCAGGTAGAACTTGTTCTCCAATAACAGTGTCACGCTCCAGCGCACGCCCCAGTCCAGCGAGGACTGGAACGCGGGCTCCGCCATCCCGGCCATCCGGTAGCCGGAGGCCAGGAAGGCGATGTTCACCAGGAGGATCCCGAGCAGCGAGAAGCCACGGAGGGCGTCGACCGAGGTGATCCTCGACGCCCTCGCGCCCTGCATGGCGCCGTCTGTCCGTTGTGCCGTCATCAGGGAACATCATCCCGCATAACCTGAGAGGTTCCTGTGAGTTCAGTTATTTAGTGCGATGTAGATGAAGCGCTCCGCTATCACGCCGACCGCCACCACGAACGCGGGGATCGCCACGAACAGCAGCCGCCTGCGCGCCCTCGGCGCCCGCGTGGGCCCGTGGAGCCGGATCACCTCGTAGGCGAACAGCGTCACCCAGGTCAGCGCCAGCGCCGCGATGCCGACGGGCGTCCACGGCGACGTGGGGTCGCCGCGGCCCTTGTACGGCTGGGGATCGGGGATCTCCGTGCCTCGGACGAACTTCTTCAGCGTGTACAGCGCGGCGTCGCCGTTGGAGTACACCCGCTTCACCTCCGGCGAGGCGTCGAGCGCCGCCCGGAACTTCTCGCCCCAGCCCTCCGGGAACCCCTCGTTGAGCTGGAGGTAGCTGACCTGGCCGCGCGTCACCGCCAGGAACGTGTTGCGCGGGCTCGCCTTGAGCTTCGCCAGCGCGCCGGTGATGTTCGAGGGGTCCTTGTAGACCAGGGCCTGACCGTTGAAGTTCACCAGCTCCACGTCCTTCTCGCCCCAGGGCATCGTGGGCGTGACCTCCGGGCCCTCCTTGGGCACCAGGTAGAGCACGCGGGCGCTCGGCTTGTCGTGCGCGTACACGTAGTGCATGGCCGCGACCTCGCCGGCGGTCACCCGCTCGAACTTCTCGTTGCCGTAGCGGGCCACGAGGAAGGCCATCGCGAACAGCACCGCGAACCCCGCTGCGAGCAGCACCGACAGCTTCCGGGTCAGCTCGGGGTTGAGGCGCACGTTGCGCCGGCGGATCGGCACGGTCTCCTCGCGCACGTCCGCGCTGTCGGCCGGCAGGTTCGGGAAGAACGCGTACGAGGCCAGCAGGCACGCGCCGGGCAGCGCGAACATGTAGATGCGCAGCCCGATCTCGCCGCCGTAGCTCTGCAGCCCCAGCGCGAGCACGGGCACGCACAGCAGGATCAGCGCGGCCCGGTCGAACACCCCGCGCCGCAGCCGGCGCAGCAGGCCGGTGGCGGCCAGCGAGAGGATCACGACCAGGATGCCGAGCCGGGCCTTCAGCACCATCGCGTGCGCGGGGTCGCTGCCCGCGATGCGGTCGCCGGTGTTGCGCTGGAGGTTGGTGAGGATCTTGCCCAGGCCGCCGAAGATCGCGTCGATCTGGCCGGCCCAGAAGCCCACGGTCTCGTAGCTGATCCAGGCGAGCACCACCAGGCCGAGGAAGAACGGCAGCGCCCAGGTCAGCGACGTGCGCTTGAAGATCAGGAACGCGGTGATCACGCCGAGCATCATGAACGGCGTGATCTGGTGCGAGGCCGTCGAGGCGAAGAACAGCGCCAGCAGCAGCGTCAGCATGAGCAGCTTGTCGGCGCGGAACGTGCCGGTGTTGACGATCTCGCCCGGCGTCATCGCGTCGAGGCGGCCCAGCCACTTGCGCCAGCCCTTGTCCGGCACCGGCTTGGTGCGCGGCTCCACGCGCCCGAACCAGCGCAGCAGGATCGCCACCCACGCCAGGTACAGCGCGAACGTGAAGCCCTGTGGCGAGAAGTAGTCCTGGCCGATCCACTGCACGAGGACGAACAGCAGCGCCGCGAACCAGCGCGCCCGCGTGGTCGCCACGACCTGGCGCAGGATGAGCACGAACGGCAGCAGGTAGAGCAGGTTGGACAGCAGCGGCGTCCACATGAGGATCGGCGTCATGTCCGTGATGCCGGCCGCCTTGGTGACGAACGCGAACAGCGCGAAGAAGCCCGGCCAGCCCATGCGGGCGTCGATGCTGATCGCCGTCTCACCGGTGCGGCCGATGAAGTCGACGAAGCCCGCGTGGATGTAGGCCGTGGGGAAGCGCGGCTCGGTGGCCACCAGGGCGCCCGCGCCGTGCAGCGCGAACGTGATCGTGGCGATCTGGAACAGCAGCAGGAACTTGCGGTCGGTCGACTGGGCGACCGTCACGAAGAACGCCACCAGCATGATGAGGATCGCGGCGAACGCGCTGGTGGGCAGGGCCGAGATCAGGCCGAGGCCGTTGATGTCGGTGGGGTCGACCCCGCGCAGCGGCCCGGGGGGCACGCGCAGGGCGAGCACGTACAGGATGAGCCCTTCGACGGTGAGCAGGGCGGGCAGCCACCTGGGCGCGCTGCTCACGAGCGCGCCCAGACGCGCCATGAGGCCCTGGGGGGCCGCGGCGGCGGCGGGGGTGGCGCCGGCGCTCTTCGCGGGCGCCTTGCTCTCCTGAGCCGCCTCCGGGCGCGCCTGTGCCGGCGGCTGCGGAGACGCCGGCGGGGCCGCCTGTGCCGGCGGCTCCGGAGACGCCTGCGGGGCCGCCTGAGCCGGCGGCTGCGGGCTCGCCCCTGCGGGGGGCCGCGGGGACGTGTCCGCGGGGGGCGGGGGCGCCTGCGGGGGCGTGGCCCTGAACGGTGTGGTCGGCGGCGCCTCCGGCCGCTCCGCGGACGTGAGGTCGGGGGCGGTCGGCGGGCCGCCCACGCGGAAGCCGGCGGGCAGCCGGATCGCCGTGGTCGTGTCGGCGTCGGCGTCGTCCTCCACCTCGGCCCCGGCCTCGGCTCCGGACTCGCCTTCGGCCTTGTCGTCGGCCTTGTCGGCGACCTGGTTCCCGGCCTTGTCCTCGGTCGCGGGGGCGGCGCCGGCCACGGGCTTGGCGTCGGTGACGGTCTCGGCTTCGGCGTCGGTCTCGATGCCGGCCTCGGCCTCGGTGTCAGTCCCGGCGTCACCGGCAGCCGGCGCCTCAGGAGCGGCCTCGGGGACCTCGGCGGCCTCGCCGTCGCCGTCGGCCGCGTCCCGCTCCGAGGAGGCGTCGTCGGCCGCCGTCTCCTCGTTGTCCTTGTCCTTGGCCTTGCCGGAGGAGGCGCCGTCGGCGGAGCCCAGATCGAGGATGATCCGCGGGATGACCCCCGTGGCGTCCGGATCGAAGGGCGCGCCCGGCTCCTCCTCCGTCTCGCCGTTGAGCTCGGAGGAGCCTGTGAACCCGGTTGTCATTCCATCGCCGTCCCGTTGCCTCACGTTGACCATCATGAGGCCCCGTGCGACCCCTGGGCGACGCGTGGCGGTTCTGTTTCGCCGTAAGTGAGAACTTTACGAAGTTTTCCGAAGATCAAAGCCGCCACCAGCAGCTCGCTGAACAGCATGCCGTACCCCACCGCGTTCACGTTGGCGAACGGGAACAGCACCATGATCGAGACCAGCACCAGCGCCGCCAGCCCGATCTGGACCAGCGCCAGGGCCCGCGCCTCGCTGCGCGCCCGCAGCGAGCTGAGGTAGACCTCGATGAGCACCCGCGGCAGCACGGCCAGCGCCATGAGCCGCAGCAGCGTCGAGCCCTCGGCGGCGAACTCCGAGCCGAAGATCGTGAGGATCAGCGGCGCGCCCAGGACCGTCACGGCGATGATCGGCGTGATGATCATGAACGCCCGCCGCAGCGCGCGGCGGCAGTTGTCGGCGAGCTGCGAGCGGTCGAAGGACCCCTCGACGGTCAGCGACACCGCCATGTTCATCGCCAGCAGCTCGATCATGCAGCCCAGCGTGTGGGCCATCGAGAACCGGCCGAACGTGGCCTCGCCCACCTGCGTGGCCACGGCCACCGGCACCAGGTAGACGATCGCCAGGATCGACAGCGTGCCGGGGAAGTCGCCCGCCAGGAAGCGTCCGACCTCGCGCATCGTCGGCGGCGCCGCGACGTCCTCGGAGTCCTTGACGTGCCGGGGGATGACCACCGAGAAGATGAACCAGTTGACCGGGATGAGCGCGAGCGCGGTCGGCACCATCCACGAGACGAAGATGCCGCCCTCGGGCAGCGCGCCCGCCAGCGCCACCAGCAGGCCCATCTTGACCACGCCGAAGACCAGGTTGTTGAGCGGCACCCAGGTGGCCTTGCGCAGGCCCGTCAGCACCACGTCCTGGAGCGTGAAGACCGCCCAGACCAGCACCGACCCGAGGAAGAACAGGCCCGGGCCGAAGCCGCCCAGCGTGGAGTACGTGCGGCCCCACATCGGCAGCGTGAGCAGGAAGCCCACCGCGGCCACCCCGCCCGTCGCCGCCGCCAGGCCGTAGCCGCGCAGCACCAGTTCGGGCGTGCGGCGGCCGGCCAGCGGCAGGAAGCGGGCGAGCGCGCCCACGAAGCCGAGCGCGGTCAGCGACGCGAACAGCCGCATCGCGGTGATCACCGCCTGCCCGCGGCCGAACTCCTCGGGCGAGTAGTAGTGCGCCGCCAGCAGCCAGTAGCCCATGCCGAGCGTGGCGGTGATCGCCGTGTTGGCCATGAGCGCGTACCCGTTGCGGAACAGGGGATTGCGCAGGTCGTGCAGCAGCCGCCGCCAGAGCCTAGACATTTCCGCGCACCCGCTGCAGGCCGTACCTCGTCCGCCGCACGACCGCGTACCCCTTGGTGAGGACGCGCTCGCGCAGGTAGATCAGGGGTACGGCGCTGCCCTCGACGGCGCGCCGGAACATGCCGATGGTGGTGTGGCGGGCCACCGTCAGCCGGGGGATGGCCAGCATGTCGTGCCGGTCGGCGGCGATCGCGTTGTTCACCGCGCAGGCCGCGAAGTAGCCGGCCTTGCGCACCTCGCGGCGCACCCGCGCGCTGGAGTAGCCGTAGGGGTAGGCCATGGTGGCGACCGGCGCGCCGATCTTCTCCTCCAGCAGCCCCTTGTTGCGGCGCAGCTCCTGGCGCAGCTCCTCGGTGGGGAGCTGGTCGAGCTGGGGGTGGCTGTGGCTGTGGCCGCCGAACTCGATGCCCGTCTGGGCGATCTCGCGGGCCTGACCCCAGCTCAGCATGTCGTCCAGCGGTCTGCCCGCCGCGTCGGCGCCCGCGTCGGCGACCCAGCCGCTGGTCAGGAAGACCGTGGCGGGGAACCGGTGGCGCTCCAGCAGGGGCAGCGCGTGGGTGTGGAAGTCGGCGTAGCCGTCATCGAAGGTGACCACGACTGGTTTGACGGGCATGCCGGTGTTCTTGTTCAGCCTGGAGACCAGATCGCCCAAGGTCAACGGGGTGAACCCGCTCTCCGCCAGGTACGAGAGCTGCTCGTCCAGATCGGACGGGCGTACCGAGTGGGGACGGGTCTCCTCGTTGGGGCTGTCGGTCACCGAGTGGTACATGAGGATGGGAACCCTGATCACGAGCGGGCTCCCTTGAGCCGGGCGGACCCGACCACGTATCCCCATGTCGTCCAGGCGAGCCCGACGACGATCGCGACCGAGCGGCCGAGGCCGCCCACGTCGCCGCGGACCGCCTCGCCGAGCCCGCGCAGCGCGCCCAGGGGCAGCGTCTTCAGGGCGTGGGCGCGCTCGCTGGCCAGCCCGTCCTGGGTGCCCACCTCGCGCGTCACCAGCGCCTTCGACAGCCCCTCGGCGTAGCACCGGGACCTGAAGTAGGCGAAGCGCTCGCGCTGCGCCGACACCTTGTGCCCGATCACCGCGCGCGGCTCGTACAGCATGACCGAGCCCGGCTTGCGCTGGCTGAGCCTGATGCAGAACTCCGTCTCCTCACAGCCCAGGGGCCTGCTCTTGCGCCCCTGGACGCTGCGGCCGATGCCGCTGTGGAAGCCGCCCACCTCGGAGACGACCTCCCGCCGGAAGGCGGCGTTGCCGCCCATGACGTTGCGGATCGGCGCCCGCACCTGCGGCATGCCGCGGTACGTGCAGCCGACGGTCCAGTCGAACTCGTACGGGAACCACCGGGGCCGCCGCCGGGAGGCCCACATCGGGTCGGTGCGTCCGCCCACGCCGACGACGGCCGGGTCCTGGAAGCCCTCCTCCAAAGCTTCCAGCCAGCCGGGGTCGGCCACCGCGTCGTCGTCCAGGAACGCGACGATGTCACCGGTGGCCGTGGCCACGCCGGTGTTCTTGCCGCCGGACAGCCCGCGCTCGTGCGTGTTCTCCACCACAATGGCCTGTGGATAGGTCCGCTTGAGCTTCAGGTGCAGGTCCGGATTGTGGTCGACCACCAGGATCAGCTCGTGCGGCCGGCGGCGCTGCCGCTCGACCGACTCCACGGCCTGCCTGATGTCCTCCCACCGCTCCTCGGTGTAGACGCAGATGACGACAGACGTTCTCACTGCCATCCCTCTTCCAGTGCTGGTCAGGCGACGCCCCGGTCGGCGGCGGGCGCGGCGGCCGGCGTCGGCTGCGGGATCGTGGGCTGGCGCCGCCACTCGCGCAGGATCGTCCGGAGCACGCGCAGGCCGTCGCGCACGGCGTGCAGGTTGCTCTCGCCGTGGATGCGGCAGCGCTCGTGGCTCGGCACCTCGTGCACCTTGAGCCCGGCCTTGGCGGCGCGGACGTTCATCAGGGTCTCCACCTCGAAGCCGTCGCAGTCGAGGTCGAGCACGTCGAGGTGGCGGGCCCAGAAGGCGTTGTAGCCGTAGCACAGGTCGGTGTACTGGGTGCCGTACATCATGTTGACGAGGCCGGTGAGCACCTTGTTGCCGAACTTGCGGCTGAAGGTCAGGTCGTCGCTGCCGCCGCCGGCCGCGTAGCGGGAGCCCTTGACGAAGTCGGCGCCGGTCACCAGCGCGCCCACGAACGAGATGATCTCGTGGCCGTCGGTCGAGCCGTCGGCGTCGATCATCACGATGATGTCGCCCGTGCAGGCGGCGAAGCCGGCGGCCAGGGCGTCGCCCTTGCCGCGGCCGGTCTGGGTGACGACCTTCACGTTGGGACGCAGGCGCTTGGCCACCTCGACCGTGTCGTCCACCGAGTTGCCGTCGACGAGCACGATCTCGTCGATCCACTGGGGCAGGGTGGCGAAGACGTGGGGGAGGTTCTCGGCCTCGTTCATTGCCGGGACGACCACGCTGACGGTCGGCGAGATGGCGATGTGCGGTGTGATCGGGGTGAACCGCTCGATCGGTGGCATCGAGCGCAGCGGCGTGATCTGCGCCTTGCCGTTGTACTTGGTGCTCTCGGGACTCATGGTGAGCTAAATCCTTCCGGGACCCGCCTCCACGCGAGCCTGGGCCGACCGTCCCCGGGTGCTGGTGGGAACAGCCGATCCGTGATCGGCGCACGGGTCCAGTGGAGTGAGGGTGGTGCGTTACGGGTGCTCTGCTGCTGCTCTGGTGCTTTGGTGCTGTGCTGCTGGGCCGGGACGGGGGTCAGCTCGCTCCGGTGGGCTCCTTGACGACCGAGTTGGACGACTCCTGCTGGATGGAACTGCGGACACGCCCGAAGCCCTTGAGGACTCGGTCGGCCGCCTTATAGAGAGACGGCCGATCAAGGACGATTGTTCGCGCCTTGTTGAAGGGAACTCGTCCCATCCAGTGGACGGCCGCCGCGGGCGAGGGGCGGGAGACCCGTCCCTCGGACACGTACAGCTCGCCGCTCTTGAGCCAGTCCTTGTACTCCTTGCCGCCCTTGCCCATGTCGACCATCTGCACACCGGCCTGCGCCGCCGCCTCCGCCATGCGGAGGTGGTGCACGATGCCCGGCGAGTACCGCGCGTACTCGGTGTCGTAGGCGGGGAACCAGCCGACGATGGTGGTGGCCGTGCGCAGGCCGAAGTGGCCGGCGACCGGCGCGTCCCCCGCGTACAGCATGGTGAGGACGCCACTGAAGTCGGCCGAGCGCTCCGCGTGCATGAGGTCGATCAGCTCGACGATCCAGGGCTGCGCGAACCGGTCGACGCGGCCCGTCCGCCGGTACTGGTCGGACTTCCAGCCGAGCAGGACGCGCAGCACCTCCGGGTCCGCCGAGGCGTACTCGAAGCGCAGCTCGCCCTGCTCCCTCCCGAGCTTGCGCTCCTTGTAGCGCACGGTCTTCAGGTTCTTCGGGGAGTTGGCCTTGACCTGCTCCAGCCAGGCCTCGAAGCCCGCGGTGAAGTCCATGACCGGCGCCGGCCGGACGTCGGACTCGTAGGCCGCGAAGGTCGGCTGCCCCGCCACGAGGTGGTCGAAGTCGTAGACGGTGAGCCGGCAGGCGCGCAGCAGCGCCCGCACGTCCACCTTCAGACCGGGGACCGAGATCAGGCCGTGGCAGGTCGTCAGGAAGCCGCCGAGGGGCTTGCCGATGCCGAAGCTGTGGCGTTCGTACGGGAAGAACCCGACGATGCCGGTGCCGTCGTCGATGACCGCGACCCGGACGTAGTCCCTTAACCGGTCCATGGCCACGGCGAACTCGACGGACAGGAACGGGTTGTCCAGGCTCGGATCGGCCTTCTGCAACGCGCGCCAGCGGGCTCTCTCGGACTCTCCGAGCTCGCCCGGGCGGACCACCGTGATCTTCACTTGGCCCTGGCCCCCTGTTCGGTCTGCATGTTCTTCCCCCGGTACAACACGCGAAGCACGTACATGAACCCTCCGAGCACGGCGATCGTCGCCACCCCCGCCCGGGGAGACCAGGCGTCGAACTGCAGCATGGCCTGGGCGAGAAGCACGTTCACCACGAGACTGGCCGCGGCGCCCACCGACAGCGCGGCGAGCGGGTCACGATCTCGCAACAGCCCGACGACGGCGGCTCCGGGGACCACGAGCAGGAACAGAGAGATCAGCAGGGGGCGAAGCGGCGTCTCGATGTCGAACA
The DNA here is from genome assembly GCF_013363995.1 of Nonomuraea rhodomycinica. Lineage (GTDB taxonomy): Bacteria > Actinomycetota > Actinomycetes > Streptosporangiales > Streptosporangiaceae > Nonomuraea > Nonomuraea rhodomycinica. The sequence continues at coordinate 342,161 of NZ_JABWGO010000004.1, forward strand.
ACGCGATCACGGCTCCCGCGACGCACGCGAGTCCGAGCAGCCACGCGAGCGCTCGGCGGTGCTTGATCATTTACCGTTCTCCTGGTCCTGGCTGGGCAAAGGCGCGATTGATCGCTTTTCATGGGACCAATCCGTCCATGGACACGTCAATGCCGACGCTTGGTGACGCGCTCCGGTTTACCGGAGGAGCGATTTTTTCCCGTGACTTAGGGCACACGGACAGTGCGCTGCCCGGCGCCGGTGCGGTCCCCAAGCACACCAGGATGCCCTATAGATGACCCGATCTTCGAGCCAGGGCCCGATTTATCCTAGTTCGTCTTTACTGTGGATCTACCATCCTTTGATGTATCGCGCGTCACTCCTGTCCCGTCAGGGACTCGGCCAGGGTGGTGGCCGGGGGCGAGACGCCCTGCGGGTCGTCCGGCGACGGCGTGTCGTCCGGCAGCCGCGTCGGCTCGCCGGTGGGCGGCTCGGAGACCTCGGCCCGGCCCTCCCACGACAGCCGGCAGCTCGCGCGCCCGCCGTTCGAGGCGAACGACACCGTGCCGCCGCCCGCGGTGTCCGGATCGGAGACCGTCACCCAGACCGCCACCGAGCCGCCCGCCCTGATCGACCCGCTCGACGGGAAGACGTCCAGGCCCGACGTCACGCTGGCGCTCCAGGCGACGGAGGCGTTGCGGGCGCGCAGCCCCACCTTGGCAGACCCGTCGAGGGCGCCGGGGCACACGGCGCTGAGCCGGGCGCCCGCCACGGGGCGCCGGCTCGTGGCCGGGCGGGTGGTGGCGGCCGTGACGACGGCGCGCGGGGTCGGCCGGGGTGACGCCGTGGGCGTCGGTGTCCGCTCGGGCGTGGCGTCGGGGGCGGTCTCCGGGCCGTCCGCGAGGTCCTCGGCCGGGTCCTCGACGGCCTCCGGGGTCGGCTCCTCGGCCGGCCGCGTGGGCGTGGGGACGGCGCTCGCGGACGGCGCCGCCCGGTGGGCCGTGCCGTCGGTGGCGGCGTTCGCCACGATGACCGCGCCCGTCAGCGCGAGCACGCAGGCGCCGGCGATCACCACGGGCGCGAGCCGGCGCGGCCGCCGCCGCGGCCGGTGGCCGGGCGCGACCGGGAAGCCGTCGCGGTCGAAGCTGTCGCCCCGCTCCAGGATCAGCGTGCGGGCCTCGCCGCGTTCGGGGGCGAGGCAGGTGGCGATCGTCCGGCGGCGCAGCGACAGCGGCGGGAACGCCACCGGCACCTTGTCGAGCAGCCGCTCCGCCGCCACCTTGCGGTGCCGGCCCTCCGTGCACACCTCGCAGCCGCCGATGTGCCCGGACAGTCTGCGCCGCAGCAGGGGGGTGAGCGGCCCCTCCCACGAGTCGAGCATCGCCGACAGGTCGGGACAGTGGGCGCGCCCCACGCGGGCCAGGACGACGGCCGCCGCGGCGTTCTCCAGGTGGTCGCGGGAGCGGCGCAGGCGGGTGGCCGCCCGGCGGGAGGTCAGGCCGAGCACCGAGCCCGCCTCCTGCGCGGTCAGCCCGTGCCGCAGCGACAGCTCCAGCACCTCGCGGTCGAGGCGGCCCAGCTCGCCCAGCGCGTCGTGGACCAGCGCGGCCAGCTCGGGGTCGTCCGGTTCGTCCACGGACGGCGCCGCCACGCCCTGCACCTGGACGCCGCCGCGGTGCGCCAGCCGCGCCATGACCTGGACCCTGGTCAGCGCGTACAGCCAGGCGCGCAGCCGCGTCTCGTCCCTGAGCCGGTCGGCGCGGCCGTGGGCGGTGACCAGCGCGTCGTGCACGGCGCCGGCCGCGCTGTGGCCGTCGCCGGTCAGGGAGCAGGCGTAGTCGTGCAGGCGCACGCCGTACGCGTCGTACAGGTCGGCGGGGGCGCCGTGGTCGCCGCGCCGCAGCGCGTCCGCCAACCGATGATCCCCGGTCCGGTCGACAGTCGGCCATCCAGGCACGAGTACCCTCCCCGCGGCTCGCGTGTGTCCCCCACGCGCCTAGGACGCCGCCCCGCCGGACCGGGTTGACCCATCCATGCCGAATGGGCATGGACGGGGACGGAAGGTACTGGTGTGGCTGGTGTGGAGCCTCAGCCGTCGCACTTCGGGGCGCAGAGGCGGCGCTCCATGCCCTGGAGGAAGAAGTCACGTACCTGGAGGATGTTCTCCGCGATGTACGCCTCTCCGCCGGTCGCCTTGGCCAGGGCGTCCATCTGCTTCTTGCCCTTGGGGGCGTCCGGGCCGAACGCGATCAGCAGGATGCTGACCGGCCGCTTCGGGTTGTAGGTCTTCTTGAGGAACGACAGGATCTCCGCGTTGCCGACGCCGCCGTCGGGGTCGTCGTTGCCGGCGCCGTCCGTGAGGACGAGGATCGTGTTGATCTTGTCGCCCTGGTACGACTTCGTCATCTCGGTGTAGGCGGCCTTGAGCGTGTCGTTCAGGCCGGTGTCGCCCGTGGCCTTGGCCTGCACGGTGGCCAGCTGCGTCGCCAGCGCCTCCTTGCGCAGCCGGCCGTCGGTGGTCTCGCTCAGCGGGCCCACCGAGACCATCTCGCGCCAGTCCTTGCCCTGGCCGTCGAGGTGCGTGGAGAACGCCCACACCCCGATCTCGGAGTCGGCCGGGAACAGGCTCAGCCCCTCGGTGGCGATCCGGGAGATCGCCTGCATGCGGGTCAGCTGGGTGCCCGGCACGGGCAGCGCCATCGTGCCGGAGACGTCGAGCAGGGTCAGCATGCGGCTGCCCAGGTTGAGCCGCGACCAGGTCTGGGCCATGCTCGCCACGGTCTTGGGGTCGGGCGCGGCCAGCGGCCGGGACAGGGTCGAGACGAAGCCCTTGCCCTTCGCCAGCACGTCGCCGCCCTTGCCGTCGGGCGTGCGGAAGCCCTGGTCGCGCAGCGTCCGCTGGGCCGAGCTGGTGGTCAGCTCCTTCTGGAAGGAGGCGGCGGCCTTGCGCACCCCGGGGTCCTTGGCGAGGACCGTCATCGGGTAGTCCAGGTTGTAGGTCCCCTCGGCGGGATAGAGCGGCACCACCTGCGCGTCGGGGCGCTTGGCGTTGTGGGTGTAGACGCTCTGCTCCGAGGCGACGCCGACCGGCACCTTGCTGCCGGACCTCACGGTGAGGCTGGCCAGCAGCGCGCTGGGATCGGAGACGATCTGCCCGGACAGCTCCTTCAGCGCCCCCACGAGCGCCTTGTCCTGCTTCGCCTTCTTGGCCGAGCCCGCGGCGGCCAGCAGCGCGGCCATGCCCGCGGAGTTCTTCTGCGGGTCGAGGGCGAGCACGCGGACCTTCTTGCCGGGGCCGTCGGGGTTGGCCACGTTCGCCGCGGCGATCATCCCGGCCCAGCTCGGCTGGAGGCTGGCGGTCAGCTTGTCGGCCATGCTCTGGGCGGCCACCAGCACGACGGGCGACAGGGCGGCCGAGCCGGACGGCTCGGGCAGCGCGGCGCCCGCCGGGTCGCTGCGCAGCCTGCCGACGATCAGGCTGGAGTCGGCCACCCACAGGTCGGCCGCCGCCTTGCCGGCGGCCAGCGCGTTGGCCGTGCGGGCGGCGCTCTCCTTGGTGACGGTCACCTCGACGCAGCGGCTGTCGATGGAGTGCAGGGCCTTGTTGTAGGTGCCGGCGATCTTGCTGAGGGCCGGCTGGATGTCGGGGGTCGCCACCACGCGCAGCGCCAGCTTGCCCGCCGAGCAGTCGTGGTCGCGGTTGAAGATGACGAACGCGGCGACGCCCAGCAGCACGGCCATCGCGACCGCCCCGGCGAGGGGGACGAGCACCCTGCCCCGGCCCCGGGTGGCGCGCCGGCGCGGAGGGGGTTCCTGGGCCTGGTAGCCGCCATCGAACTCGTCTGTGCGGTGTCGCCCCACGATGTCCTCTTTTGGTGTGTTGAGACCTTCCGGAGACCCTGACCGGAGATGCTCCGCAATACCTCCGGAACGATACTCGGTGCGCTCAGTGCGGCAAAACAGCGCTTTTGGTGCGGCTATGACGGAGAGTGAACCTCAATGGCAGCATCCGTCACCATGCCACGCCCTGCGGCCCTCCCGCACCGCCACGAGCGCGAGCGTCACCGCCATGACCGGATCCGCCCACCACCAGCCGGCCGCGTTGAGCCACAGCCCGGCCAGCACGCCGCCCGCCATCGCCGCGCAGATGAGGTTCTGCGTGCCCTCCCCGGCGGTCGCCGGGGACGCCAGCCGCCGGCCCAGCCGGCGCTTGGCGAGCCCCAGCGCGGGCATGCTCACCAGGCTCACCGCCGTGACCGCGATCCCCAGCGCCGTCGGCACCGCGCGGTGGCCCGCGTCCAGGTCGTACGCGACATGGAGGACGAGGTACGGCGCCAGCACCCAGAAGCTCACGGCCACCGCGCGCCGCGCCCGGTGCTCGGCGCCCGGCGACAGGGTCCGCGACCCGGTGAAGCGCCACACCACGATGAGGCTCGCCGCCGCCTCCGCCAGCGCCGAGAACCCCCACCCGATCAGCGCCACCGAGTGCGCCCCGAACCCGGCCCACAGGCCGAGCGAGCTCTCCAGGCCGAGCCAGGCCAGGGTCGCCACCGACAGCGCCCGCGCCGACCGCGCCGCGCGCAGCCACTCTGCCGACGCGGCCGGATGCGTGTGAACCCGCTGGTCAGGCACCTTGACCCTCCGAATCCCCGACGTCGTCCGGCCGCCGGCAGCGGTACGTACCCTATCTGTAACCCTCCGTGATCCCGGTGGCGCGGGGCAAAGGTCGGCCGGGTAATCTTCAATGATCGCTTACCGGACGGCGATTCCGGGGATCACTCCCCGCGTCGCCGGGTCGCCGGGTCGCCCTGGCCGGACCGATCCGGGCCACGGGAATCGCGGGGACTCACGGGAGGACTGACAGGCCGTGCCGTTCACACCGAGCCACATCGCGGCGGTGCTTCCACTGGCGTCGTCGTCGCGCGTCCGCAAGGTGCTCGACCCCTGGGCGCTGGCCATCGGCGCCATGGTGCCCGACCTGCCGATCTTCCTGCCGTTCCTGCCCGACTACAGCGACTGGCACTCGCTGCGCGGCGTGCTGACCATCGACACCGTGGCCGTGCTCGTGCTGCTCCTCCTGTTCCACGTCGTGATGCGGGACCCGCTGATCTCCCTGCTGCCGCCGGCGCTCGCCGGCCGCGCCGCCACCCTCCTGCCGTCGTGGCGCGGCTTCCGGCTGCTGCCCGTCGTCCTCGGGGCGATGACCGGCGCGGCCAGCCACGTCCTGTGGGACTCCTTCACCCACGCCCGCGGCCCGGAGCGCTGGGGTCCCTGGCTGGAGGTGTCGGTCTTCGGCGTGATCAGGCTGTTCCGGCTGCTCCAGTACGGCTCGTCGGTCGTCGGGCTGGCCGTGGTCGTGTGGTGGGCCTGGCGGCGCCTGTCGCGGATCACCGCCGTCGCCCCGCCGGAGCGGCTGGTCATCCCGTCCGGCGTGCGCTTCTACGTCCTCGGCGCGGCCTCGGTCGGCACGATCGCCGGGGCGCTGCTGTGGCCGGTCGTCGATCCGCCGTCGCCCCAGCTGGGCCTGCCCAGCGTCATCACCAAGGTCGGCGCCGGCACCCTGGTCGGCCTCGGCCTGGTGCTCCTGTGTTACGCGGTGGTCTGGCAGGTCACGCGGCGCATGGCAGTATCAGAAGGTGCTTGAGTACGTGACCGACGCGGCGGACCCGCGCCTGGCCGACTACACCCGGCTGCGCGACGTGGAGCTGCGCAAGAGCCTCGAAGCCTCCCGTGGGCTGTTCCTGGCCGAGGGGGAGAAGGTCATCCGGCGCGCGATCGGCGCCGGCTACCCGATCCGCTCCGTCCTGACCACGCGCCGCTGGCTGGAGTCGCTGGCGGACGTGCTCGGGGACGCGCTCGTGTACGTGGTCAGCGACGAGCTCATGTCGGGGATCGCCGGCTTCCAGGTGCACCGGGGGGCTCTGGCCTCGATGGCCCGCCTTCCGCTGCCGTCGATGGAGAGCGTCCTGGAGGGGGGCTCGTCCGGGCGCGTGCTCGTCCTGGAGGACCTCGTCGACCACTCGAACGTCGGCGCCATCTTCAGGTGCGCCGCGGCGCTGGGGGTGGACGGGATCATCCTGTCTCCTCGGTGCGCCGATCCGCTGTACCGCCGTGCCGTGAAGGTGTCGATGGGGGCGGTGTTCTCGATCCCGTACGCGCGGATGGACGACTGGTTCACCGGGCTGGAGGAGATCCGGAAGGCGGGCTACCAGACGCTCGCCCTGACCCCTGACCAGTCGGTCACCCCGCTCGACGAGGTGAAGATGACCGACCGGGTGGCGCTGCTGCTCGGGTCGGAAGGAGACGGGCTGTCGTCGCGGTGGCTGGAGGAGGCCGACGAGGCGGTGTGCATCCCGATGAGCCCGACCGCGATGGCCGCCGGGGTGGACTCGCTCAACGTGGTGGCTGCGGCTGCCATCGCCTGCCACGGTTTGATGAGAAACAGCGCCAGGCCCTAGCTGGGCACATGCCGGGGTCCTCGCCACTTCAGCCAGTGAACCAAGGTCACCGGGGGCGTGGAGCAAGATATCCGACCTGTGGTGTCAGGGCGAGGGCAACTCTACGCGGCGTCCCAAGCCGAACTCTTCAGCTTCGTCGTCGGCGACGACAGCAAACACACCGTTGGGCACCCATCGAGTGCCGCCACGCGAGAGGCGACAGCCAGAAGAGCATCTTCGGCAGCACCAGCGATGAAGAAGACGTAAACCTCTGCAAACTCCTCGCCGTCGTCGAACACCTTGGCGTGCCCCTGTTGCTCCATCTCGAACAAGAACTCTTCGATCTCGTCGATCCAGGGAAACGGAGGCGCGTAATCGGGACCTCCTGGGGATTCCTGCAACGGAACGTGGATCTCAACAACCGTGTCCGGCATGTGCCTATGGTGCACCATCGAGCGCGTGGGCGAGGTAGGCAGCGACCTCCGCATTGGGGAGGGAGACACCTGCGTTCCTTCGCAGGATGAGCGGGTGCCTGATGCGCCCTCTTCGCGCTAGGCCCTGGGCAGAGGTTTGCTTCCGCGGCACGATGGGACGGTGACGGGTTCTTCCCCGGAGAAGACTCCTGAGGGTGCGCTGGTGAAGCGCGGCCGGGCGCAGACGTTAGCTCGGGCTGGGGCGGCGGTGTCCTTGGTATCGGTGGGGACGGGGCTGGTCGGGTTCTTCTTCGCTGACCCTCTGCACCTTCCGCCTGAAGTGCTGGACGTCCTCGACAAACGGGCCAGTGTGGTGAGCATGGCGGTCGGAGCATTGTTGGGCGGCGCGGCATTGTGGATGCAGCTACGCGCTCTCGGGCCTTCAGCGGATGCTTCACCGCCCACATCTTCAGTGGCGGGTTCGTCGGTGATCGATGATCACGTGTCAGGCGGCATGGTCATGGCTCCGGCGATGACCGGTGACGGAGCAGTCGCGATTACCGGCGGCTTCGTGGGCACGGTTGGCGGTGTGCATCTGCCAGCGCGCCCGCCGGTGGATACCCGCCCGGTGCAGCTGGCTCCGCGCCCACCGCAGTTAGCCGGACGTGATGAGGTCCTAGCTGATCTCCATGAGCGATTGTCGGCTGCCGAGGCTCTACCGTGCCTGGTCGCCGTACACGGATTGGGCGGGGTCTGCAAGACCAGCGTTGTCGCCGAGTACGGTCACCGCTACCAACATGCCTATGAGCTGGTATGGCAGGTGGCGGCTGAGGATGAGGCCGTGTTGTCGGCTGCGTTCGCCGATCTGGCCGCTCTACTCGGGCTACGCCCGCCAGGCGAGACGGCCGATCCGGTGCGCCAGGTCCACGCCGCGCTGGCCGCTCGTCCCTGTCGATGGCTGCTGATCTTGGACAACGCCCCCGACGCCGAAGCCCTCCGAGGCTTCCTGCCGCCCGCCGGCAACGGACACGTCCTGATCACTAGCCGTTCCGGCCACTGGCCCCCGAAGCACGGAATGGAACTGCCGATACTTGAGGCCGCGTCTGCCACAGCCTTCCTGCTCGATCGCAGTGGTGACCATGACGAGGATGCCGCCGCCGCTCTGGTGGACGAGTTGGGCGCGCTACCGCTGGCGCTGGAGCAGGCCGGCGCGTACATCTCCGACTCGGGCATCACCCTGGCCGAGTATCTCGGTCTGCTGCGCGACAGGCGCGCCGACCTGCTCGACCAGGGGCAAGCGTGGGGTTACGAGCAGCGGGTCGCCTCTACCTGGCGTCTGGCCTTTGACCGCCTGACCCAGACCAGCCCGCAAGCGATCGCGCTGCTGCGGTTGCTGGCCTGCTACGCACCGGAGGCCGTCCCCTACCGGCTGCTGCTCGCCCCGACCGACCGGTTCAATCCCCAGGGCCTGCTCGACAGCGGCAGCGATGGCATCACCGAGCCGCTCGCATTGCCTCACGGCGACCTGGCAGTCAACGCAGCGGTAACGGCGCTGCGCCGGTACTGCCTCATCAACCGGCCCGTTGGCGGAACGGTATCGGTGCACCGCCTGGTCCAAGCCGTCACTCTCGACCAGCTCACCCCGGACCAGCGCGACATCTGGCGGTGCGCCGCCGGGGCTCTCCTGACAGCCGTCATACCCGAACGGCCGGACGAGCCGGGCACATGGCCACGGTTCGCCCAACTTCTACCGCACGCTCGCGCCGTCCTACCCCTCAGCTCGCCAGCCCTGTTCGCTATGACGCAATTCCTCGGTTTCAGCGGGGACTACCGCACTGCCAGGACTTTGTGCCAGCAGATACATGACAGCGAGCTCACGCGCCTTGGGCCGGAGCACCCACAGACTCTGTCCGTCCGATGCCGTCTGGGTCGTTGGACGGGACAGGCCGGGAACGCGGCTGCCGCCCGCAACCAACTCACTGCCCTGATTCCTGTAGTCGAACGCGTCCTCGGCGGCGAGCACTCGGAAACCTTGACCGCTCGGCATGACTTCGCTCATTGGACGGGTGAGGCTGGGGATCCGGCGGGCGCTCGCGACCAGCTCGCCGCCCTTCTCCCTGTGCGGGAGCGGGTTCTGGGAGCTGAGCATCCCGACACGCTGGCCACGCGAAGCCAACTCGCCCACTGGACTGGACAGGCCGGGAATTCGATCACCGCTCGCGACCAGTTCACCGTTCTTCTCCCCGTACGCGAGCGCCTGTTAGGAGCCGAGCACCCCGAAACGTTGATCACGCGAAGCCAACTCGCCCGTTGGACGGGACAGGCGGGAGACGCGACCGCGGCGCGTGACCAGTTCGCGGCCTTGCTGCCTGTACGCGAGCGCGTCCTCGGTGCCGAGCACCCATCCACATTGGCGACCCGGCACAACCTTGCCCGTTGGACGGGGCAGGCGGGAGACGCAACGGCGGCGCGCGACCAGCTCGCCGCCGTGCTGCCTGTACGTGAGCGTGTCCTGGGCGCCGAGCACCCGTCCACGCTCGTCACTCGGCACAACCTCGCTTACTGGACAGGGAAAGCGGGGGATGCGGCCAGTGCCCGGGACCAGTTCGCCACCCTGCTTCCCTTATATGAGCGCGTCATGGGTGCCAAGCACCGCCATACCCTGGCGACCCGGCACCAACTCGCGGGCTGGACGGGGGAGGCAGGGGATGCGGCGACTGCTCGCGACCAGTTCGCTACCTTGCTACTCGTACGGGAGCGCCTTCTAGGAGTCGAGCATCCGTCTTGCGTGGCCAACCGACACGACCTCATCTACTGGTCGGAACGCGCTCGGACATGGCCAGGAGTACACGGCTCTTAAAGCGCCTAACAGAATGATCTTTGTTGTGCTTTGATCTCTCGCTGTAGCCGAGCGAGAGGGGCGTGGGTGGCCAAGCTGAAGCCGTGGGAGGTCAGCGACGAGCTCTGGGCGTTGATCGAGCCGTTGTTGCCGCAGCGTCAGCGGCGCTTTCGGCATCCGGGACGCAAGCGGCTGGATGACCGGCTGGCCTTGCAGGGCATCTTGTTCGTGCTGCACACCGGGATCGCCTGGGAGCACCTGCCCCAAGAGCTCGGCTACGGCTCGGGCATGACGTGCTGGCGGCGGCTGGCCGAGTGGAACAAGGCCGGCGTCTGGCAGCGGCTGCACGAGGTGCTGCTCGATCGGCTACGGGCCGCCGACGCACTCGACTTCTCCCGCGCTGCGGTGGACTCCTCGCAGATCAGAGCGTTAAAAGGGGGGCGCAGACCGGCCCGTCCCCGGTCGATCGAGGACGGCCCGGCAGCAAGCACCACCTGATCACCGAGGCCACCGGCATCCCGCTCGCCATCATCTTGACCGGCGCCAACCGCAACGACGTCACCCAGCTGCGCCCGCTGCTGGATGCGATCCCGAAGGTGCGCGGCAAGCGCGGCCGGCCCCGCCAGCGCCCCGACGTGGTGCTCGCCGATCGCGGCTACGACCACGACAAGTACCGCCGGCTGGTGCGTGAGCTACAGATCCGGCCGCTGATCGCCCGCCGCGGCACCGAGCACGGCTCCGGCCTGGGCAAACAGCGATGGGTCGTGGAGCAGACCTTCGCCCTGCTGCACGCCTTCCGCCGCTTGCGCATCCGCTGGGAAGTCCGAGCCGACATTCACGAGGCCTTCCTCAAGCTGGCGTGCGCGCTGATCTGCTGGCGGCGTCTCACCTCATTGCGTTAGCTGCTCTTAGAGCCCGTGTACAAACTGATCGTCAGGTTGATTTGGGAGCTGCGGATCGTGCGAGTCGTCGTCCCATGAGGATGATCAGCGTCGCGGTCTTGGATGCTGGCGGCGGTGACGATGACGACCAGCAGCAGGCTCAGGGTGTCCACGATGACGTGTCGCTTGGTGCCCTGCACCTTTTTGGCCGCGTCGTATCCGCGCGAGGTGGCGGCGACGGTCTCGGCGGCCCGCAGTGACTGCGAATCGATGATCCCCGCGCTGGGTTCCGGCTCGCGCCCGTCGGCAATCCGGACCTGTTCGCGCAGGTCATTGTGGAGGGCGTAGAGATCCCCGTCCTGCCACCAGCGGGTGAAGGTCGCGTGGACGGTGCGCCAGGGCACCAGGAAGTCGGCGGGCAGATCGCGCCACTTGCAGCCGTTGTCGACCACGTACCGGATGGCACCATGATCAGGCGACGGCAGTACTTCTCGGATCGTCCGCCGTTGCCGGTCAGCCAGGCCGGTCGAGGCATCAGTGGCTCGATGACCTGCCATTCCTCGTCACAGCGATGGGGCCGGTGGCGTACAACGGCGGCAGACCTTCCGGTTGGTGGCGTGGTTGGGCTAATCACCGTTGCTACCGGAATGTCTCTCTATGTCGCAGACCATTCGCGCTGCGTCACGATTTCACCCGATATTGGCCCCACGCAGCAAGCGCAGGGATCAGTTTGTACACGGGGCACTGAAGGACGCCGGCGACGGCGAACATGCCGCGGGCGGGCGCTCGAACGATGGGACGTTCACGGGAAGAAAGATCATCCTAACCACGACATGATCCCTGTTGCCTTGGCGGTGAACACGTGTTTATTCTAGTAAACGTGTGTTCAGCTCTTTCGTCGGATCTGACTGCTCAGGCCAAGATCCGTAATGCCGCCATCGCGCACTTCGCCCACGATGGCTTCCAGAAGACAAACCTGCGTGCCATCGCGGCCACCGCAGGAGTGAGCGCCGCCCTGATCATTCGCCACTTCGGCAGCAAGGACAATCTGCGCAGCGTCTGCGACGATCATGTCCTGCAGATACTGGTACGGCGGGCCCGGACCTCCGCCGGCCCGGTCGGTGTGCAGGATCTGTCCCGCGAATATCTGGCGGACCCGGAGGAATACGGCCTCCACGTGCGATACATGGTACGCGCGATCGAGGAGGACTCCTCGGCGGCCACCACGTTCGTCAACACGCTGGTGGAGGAGACCGAGGGGCTCTTCCGCACCGGGATCGCCGATGGCTCTATGCGCCCCTCCTCGGACGTGCGGGCGCTGGCCGTACTCAACGTGCTGATCAGCCTCGCCACGCTGACCATGGCGCCGGCCCTGACGCGGGCGCTCGGCTACGAGCAGATGGGCCTCGACGTGCTGCAGCGCGTCGGGCTACCCATGCTCGAGCTCTACACCCACGGCATGTACGTGGACGACACGATGCTCAAGGCCGCCCGGACCGCCTGGGAGGCCCAGCAGGGAGATCATTTCCAACGCAAGGACATCCATCATGGCTGAGACCGATGCCATCACCATGGCCGGATTGGTCAAGTCGTTCGGCCCGACCCGGGCGCTGAACGGCCTCGACCTCGTCGTACAGGTCGGCGAGGTGCACGGATTCCTCGGGCCCAACGGCGCGGGCAAGAGCACCACCATCAGGATCCTGCTGGGGCTGATGCGCCCCGATGCGGGCACCGCCCGGCTGCTCGGCGGTGACCCCTGGACGCAGGCCGGCGAACTGCACCGCCGCCTGGCGTACGTGCCCGGCGACGTCACCCTGTGGCCCAACCTGTCCGGCGGCGAGGCCATCGACCTGCTCGGTCGGCTGCGCGGCGGCCTCGACCGGCGGCGCCGGGACGAACTGATCGAACGCTTCGACCTCGACCCGCGCAAGAAGGGCCGCACCTACTCCAAAGGCAACCGGCAGAAGGTGGCCCTGGTCGCCGCGCTGTGCTCCGATGCCGAACTCCTCGTCTTTGACGAACCCACCTCCGGCCTGGACCCGCTGATGGAGGAGGTCTTCCGGCAGACGATCCAGGAAGTGCAGCGCGCGGGTGACCGTACGGTGCTGCTGTCCAGCCACATCCTCTCCGAGGTCGAGGCGCTCTGCGACCGCGTCACGATCATCCGCGACGGCCGTACCGTGGAGTCCGGCACCATGGCCGAGCTGCGCCACCTCACCCGCACCGCCATCGAGGCCGAGCTGGTCGGCTCACCGGACGGGCTGGCCGGCCTGCCGGGGGTGCACGGTCTGCGTGCCGACGGCGGCCGGGTGCGCTTCAGCGTCGACGCCGCCGCGCTGGACGCGGCGTTGCGTCAGCTCACCGCAGCGGGCGTGCGCAGCCTGGTCAGCCGGCCGCCGACGCTGGAGGAGCTGTTCCTGCGGCATTACGACCGCGCGGGCGCGAGCGCCGGTGGCAGGCACGCGGAGGCGGCACGATGAACCCCTTGACCGGCACCGGGAAGCTCATCCGCCTGGTGTTGCGGCGTGACCGGTGGCTGCTGCCTCTGTGGGTGGTCTCCATCTGCCTGGTCCCCGTGGTGTTCGTCGGCGCGTTCACCGGGGCCTACCCTACGGCCGAGGCTCGTCAGGCCTACTACGAGACCAGCGTCCACACCAGGGCCTTCACCGTCGCCTACGGCGTGCTGAACGGCTCCAGCCTCGGCGAGCTCGTCGCCTGGCGGTCGGGATTCGTCACGTTCATGGTCGGGCTGCTCGCCCTGCTGACGGTCATCCGGCACACGCGTACGGAAGAGGAAGCCGGGCGGCGCGAGCTGGTCGGGGCGACCGCGGTGGCACGGCACGCGAACCTGGCCGCCGCCCTGATCGTCACCTGCGTGGCCAGCCTCGTCCTGGGCGTGGCGTCAGCGCTGGCGTTGATCGGCCAGGACCTGCCGGTGGCGGGTTCACTGGCGCTCGGGCTCGGGTTCGCGACGGCCGGCTTCGTGTTCGCCGCGATCGGCGCCGTGACCGCGCAGCTCACGACGGGCGCGGGCGGCGCACGCGCCATCGGGATCACCGTGCTCGGCGCCGCGCTCATCCTGCGCGGCATCGGGGACATCGCTGCACAGACCGGTGACGGGCCAGCCTGGGTGTCGTGGCTGACGCCGCTCGGCTGGGCGGAGGCGCTGCGGCCCTACAGCGGCGAACGTTGGTGGGTCCTCGCGCCCGCAGCCGCGGCCGTCATCGCGCTCAGTGCGCTGGCCGTAGTGCTGTCGGCGCGGCGCGACCTCGGCAGTGGCATGTTCCAGGCCCGGCTGGGGCCGGCCGCCGCGGGACCGCGCCTTCGCAGCCCGCTGGCGCTGGCCTGGCGGCTGCACCGCGGCCCGTTGATCAGCAGGGTTGTGGGGCTCACGCTGGTCGGGTTGGTGATCGGCGCGATGTCGGCGAGCCTCGGCGCGCTGATGGACAACAGCGGTGTCGCGGCGCGAGAGGTGCTCGCCCGGCTCGGCGGTCCGGGCACGCTCGTGGACCAGTTCCTCGGGCCCATGATGACCATGCTCGGCCTGGTCAGCGCCTGCTTCGCTATCCAGTCCGCGCTGTTGCTCAGGAACGAAGAGCGCGACGGTCGGGCCGAGCCCCTGCTGGCCACGCCGGTCAACCGGCTGCGCTGGGCGGGCAGCCACTTCGCCTTCGCGCTGCTCGGTCCTGCGCTCGGGGTGGTGGCCTTCGGGGCGGCCGCCGGCCTGGCGCACGGACTCAACACCGGCGACGTCGCTCGTGAGCTGCCCCGTCTCCTGACCGCCGCACTTGTGCAGCTCCCGGTGGTGTGGGTGTTCACCGGGATCGCGTTCGCGCTGTTCGGACTGCTGCCCCGGCTGGTCGCTGGCACGTTCGCCGTGGCCATGGTGAGCATGCTGTTCGGCTGGATCGGCGGGGAGTTGCAGCTCGACCAATGGGTCATCGACCTGTCGGTCTTCGAGCACGTACCGAAACTTCCCGGCGGGGACAGGGCGGCCGCGCCTCTGATCATCATGACCGTCGTCGCTGCGGCTCTCGTCGCGGTCGGCCTGGCTGGCTTCAGACGACGCGACATGCCCACCCCCTGAACCAGGAGGCCATCATGGGAGTCACCCTTCCCACCTTGAGCCCGCTGCAGGAAACCCTGTGGGTGACGCTGTGCGGCCGGGCACTCGACAGCCGCCTGCCACGCCCCATACTCGGCGACCGCATGGCCTACGAGATCATCTACAAGACCGGCTACGACCACCGCAAACTCCGCTGGAGCGCGGCTTCGGTCATCGACATCGCCCAGCGCGCCAAGAAACTGGACGAGATCGCGCAGCGGTTCATCGCCCGCCATCCCAACGCGATCGGCATCGACCTGGGAGCTGGCCTGGACACCCGGGCCTTCCGCATCGACCCTCCACCCACAGCGGACTGGTACGACGTCGACTTCCCCGAAGTCGTGGATGCCCGGCACCGGGCCATCCCCGAGCGGCCGCACATGCACGCCATCGGCGCGGACCTGACCGAGCCCGGTTGGCTAGAGGCCCTACCTGCCGACCGCCCCGCCGTGGTCGTCGCCGACGGCGTGCTGCCCTTCCTCTCCGAGCAGGAGATGATCATCCTGCTGGACCGTCTCACCAGCCATTTCCCCAGCGGGGAGTTAGCGTTCAACGTCTACACCAGATTCACCGTCTGGGCCGCGAAACACTACTCCGGCAGCCGGTTCCTGGTCCCCCTCTTCAAGTCCCCCGGCTTCGACCGCCTCGACCCCGTACGGTGGAACCGGCGACTGACCCTGATCCGGCACATCCTGCTCACCCAGGAGCCCGAGGTCGCCCTGTTCCCGCCGGCCCTGCGCCTGTGGACCCGACTGTCGGCGCTCAGCACGACCTTTTCCAGGCTGGGCACCACAATCGCGCACTACCGCTTCTAATTAACTCGCAGCGAGACACATCGCAGTCGCGTGTCGCGACCGCGTCCCCGTTCGCCACCATGCGACCAAGGCCACAACAGACTCGCAGTCGCATACGGCTCAAGAAAGGGAGACGAGTGCTGGAGAAAGGGACGGCTCGCCTGCGGGTGACGGCCTGGAGCAACTGGATCACCGATGATGACTCGTGTCGTGAGATTGCCACCACCGGCGGGAGCGAGCTCTCTTTCGGCGGGCGCGTGGTGGATCTCGGTGTGGCCGTTCTGGGAGTGAAGACGTACACCACGAGGCCATGGTCTTGTGGGCGATGATCATCCTCATGGGACGACGACTCGCACGATCCGCAGCTCCCAAATCAACCTGACGATCAGTTTGTACACGGGCACTTAGAGAACGGCGGCGGATGCCTCGGGCGGTCGGGCGCCGGAAGAAGGACCGGCCCCGGCCCTCAGACACCTGCCACCACCGCGGCGCCCAGCCCCAGCAGGACGACGCCGGTGGTCACGCTGAGTCCCCGCAGGACGGTCGGCCGCGACACCAGGGCGCGCCCTCGGCCGACGGCCCAGGTGAGCACCATGTACCAGGAGGCGCTGACGAGCGCCCACAGGGCTCCCAGGGCGACGGTCGACAGGAAGACCGGGCCTTCCGCGGTCACGAACTGGGGCAGCACCGAGACGGCGAACACGCCCGCCTTGGGGTTGCCGAGGTTGGTGATCAGGCCGGTGAGGTATCCGCCCGCGAAGCCGGTGCGCCGCCTGCCCTCGGGGGACGGGCCGGTGGAGACGGTGGTGAACGCGGTCCGTAGCGTCCTCACCCCGAGGATCAGCAGCACGACGCCGCCCGCGATCCGGAGCACCGCGTACGCGGCGGGGCTGGCCAGCAGGACGGCGGACAGCCCGGCCGCGGCGGCCGTGGACCACAGCAGGAAGCCGCTGGCGTTGCCCGCGAGCGTGCCTCGGACCGTGCGTCGGCCGCCTTCCAGGACCTGCCGGATCATCAGGGCTTGACTCGCGCCTGGCAGCATCGCCAGCAGCAAGGTGGTGGCGATGAAAACGGGCACATGCGTGGGCATGGGAGAAGAACCCCTTCCGGGGATCGCGGCCGATGGATGTACCACCAGGCTTCCCGCCTCGCGCCCTTAAGAGAAGTTGAAAGAGCAGCGTGCAGCGTTAAGATTCATGAATGCCGGTGGATCCAGGACAGCTGCGGCTTCTCGCGGTGATCGAGCGGCACGGCTCCCTGACGGCGGCGGCTCACGCGCTCAAACTCACGCCCGCAGCGGTCACCCAGCAGGTGGCCAAGGCCGAGCGCGACTGGCAGGTGCCCCTGGTCCTCCGTGGTCCTCGCGGAGCAACGCTCACCGCGGCCGGTGCGCTGCTCGCCTCCCACGGCCGAACCGTGGAGGAGGCGTCGGACAGGGCCGAGGCGGAACTGGCCGCACTGCTCGGCCATCTCTCCCTCCGCCTGCGGATCGGGACGTTCCAGGCGGCCGCCCTGCACCTGCTGCCACCCGCCCTGACGGCCCTGCGGCACCGCCATCCGGACGCCGACGTCTCCGTCATGGACGTGGTGTCCGGGCGCGGAGCGGACGAGATCAGCGCGGGGCGCCTGGACCTCGCCGTCGTCGCGTCCTGGGGCGCGCCGCTCACCCCGCCCCCACACGTACGGGCCCACTCGCTCCTGTCGGACCCGATGGTCGTGGTTCTCCCCGACGACCATCCGCTGGCCACCGGGCAGCCCGCGGACACCGAACTTCACCTGGAGCAACTGCGCGACGAATCGTGGGTTTCCATCCTGGCCGGCCATGCCGCCCGCGAGCAGTTCCACGACGCTGCCCGCGAGGCCGGCTTCACTCCCACCGTGCGGTTCGAGACCGAGTCCTACGACGTCGCCCAGGCCCTCGTCGGCACAGGCATCGCGGTGGCCCTGGTCTCGCGCCTGGCCCTGACCCATGCGCCCGGCACCACCCATCGCGAACTGGCCCACCCCAGGCCGTACCGCCGGCTCTACGCCGTCACCAGAGCCGACGCCAGCCTCACACCTCTCGCGGACATGCTCGTCGACCTCCTACGTGATGTGGCCCGCGACATCACCGCCACCTGGGAGGCTCCCCTGCGAGAAGAACGACGCTCATCGAACTCATCGCACGGAGTCTGAAAAGCCCCGGTTCCGCATCGACACCGCCAGCCGTCGCTGTCCACGAGCAAGCCGGTGCGCATGCTGATGCCGTGACGGCCGCCGGGATGGGATCCGCTCAACGTGGTCGCCGGGTATGTGTGCGCGGTGGTCGTGGTCGCGCGGGGGTTCCCATGGTGATGCCGGGTCAGTCCGTCTTCGGATGGGTGCGGCGGGCGTAGGCGCGGGCGGCGCGGGCGCGGTCGCCGCAGCGGACGGAGCACCAATGGCGGCGGCCGTGGCGCAGCAGGTAACGGTTGCAGGGGGTCGAACCGCACGGCGTCAGGCGGTCGGCGTCCGGGCCGGTGAGGAGGTCGGCCGCGTTGGCCGCGAGTGTCGCGAGCGCGCGGTCGAGGATCTCGTTCGTGGGGCACGGCGCCGTGCGGTAGGGGCCGCGTTCGTCGTCCCAGTACAGCAGGGCGGCGGACGGGGCCCTGCTCAGCGCGTCGTTGACGGCGGACAGCGCCGCGGGCAGGGCGGGCAGGCCGCCGGTCCGGGCGGCGAACAGGACCCTGAGGTGTTCGCGCAGCGAGCGCAACTGCGCCGCGCACATCTCCTGGACCCCGGCGTCCTCGGGGGCGAGGCCGCGCTCCGTGAGCCACCGGTTGGTCGCCGCGGGCGTGCCGAGGAGGTCGACGAAGTGCCCTCCGGGCAGCGCGATCGCGCTGTTGACGAAGTCGAGGGCGAGGTAGTCGTCCGCGCCGGGCGCGGGCGGCAGCGCGGGTTCGGCGGCGGTCAGGGGCTCGCTCATGGCTCTCATGTTACGGCTTGCGTTCATCCGTGAGACACCACTACCGTCATTCACGGATAAGCCCCTTCTCATCCGTGAGGTCACTCCTATGCCCGGAACCACCGCCGACCACATCCCCGTCCGCGTTCTCGGCGGCCCGACCGCCCTGTTCGAGTACGGCGGCCTGCGCTTCCTGACCGACCCGACCTTCGACGCCCCCCGCGACTACCAGGTGCCCGGCGGCGGGCTGACGAAGACGGCGCCACCCGCCGCCGTACCGGCCGACCTCGGCCGCGTCGACGTGGTCCTGCTCTCCCACGACGAACACCCCGACAACCTCGACCACTCCGGCCGGGCCCTGCTCGCCGACGTCCCCCTCACGCTCACCACGCCCGGCGGCGGGCGACGCCTGGGGAACGGGGCCAGGGGCCTGGCCGACTGGGAGGCGGTCACCCTGGACCGCCCCGGAGGGGGCACGGTCACCGTCACCGGCGTACCTGCCGTCCACGGCCCCGGCGCCCGGGAGGAGGTCGAGCGGATCACCGGCCAGGTCGTCGGATTCGTCCTGACCGGTGAGGGGCTGCCCACGATCTACGTCAGCGGTGACAACGCCTCGCTCGACGCCGTCCGGCAGATCGCCGGACGCTTCGGCCCGGTCGACACCGCGATCCTCTTCGCCGGGGCTCCCCGCTTCTCCGTCCTGTTCGACGGAGCGCTGATCGTCCTCGACAGCGCGCAGGCCGCCGAAGCCTGCACGATCCTCGGCGCCCGCCGCGTGGTCCCCGTCCACTACGACGGCTGGGCGCACTTCACCGAGGGCCGGGACGAGCTGGTGGCCGCCTTCACCGCCGCCGGCCTGGCCGACCGCTTGGACCTGGGCGACCGCTCGGGCCTGGCCGGCCACCCCGGCCTCGCCGACCACCTGGACCTGGCCGGCCATCCCGACCTGGGCGGGCACGTGGGTCTCGGCGACCGCGCGTGAGGAACATCCTGCCCGCCAGGACCGCCGACCCCCCGCGCCTCCACCCGCAGCGCCGCGTCCTGATCGTCCTGGTCGCCGCCCAGGTCCTCAGCGGGGCCGGGCTGGCGGCGGGCGTGACCGTCGGCGCGCTGCTCGCCCAGGACATGCTCGGCTCCACCAGCCTCGCCGGCGTGCTCGGCGCGCTGTCCACGGTCGGCTCCGCGCTGGCGGCCGTCGCCGTGGGGCGCCTGTCCGACGCGCGCGGCCGGCGTCCCGGCCTCGCCGCCGGCTACCTGGCAGGCGCGGTCGGCAGCGCGGGCGTCATCGCCGCGGCCGTCGCGGGCGAGCCCGTCCTGCTGTTCGCCGCGATGTTCGTCTACGGCGCGGGCACCGCCACCAACCTGCAGGCCCGCTACGCCGGAGCGGACCTGGCGGCCCCCGCGCACCGTGCCCGCGCCGTGTCCACCGTGCTGGTCGCCACCACCGTGGGCGGGGTGGCCGGCCCCAATCTCGCCTCCGCCACCGGCGACCTCGCCGCCGACCTCGGCATCCCCTACCTGGCTGGGCCGTTCCTGCTCGCCGGCGCCGCCTACGCGGCGGCGGCCCTGATCCTGGTCGTCTGGCTGCGCCCCGACCCGCTGCTGCTGTCCCGCGCCGCCACGCCCCGGCCCGAACCGGACCGGCCGCACCCGGACGACGTACGCGGTTCGGGCGTGTCGGCCGGCACGATGGTCATGGTCGTCACCCAGCTCGTCATGGTCGCGATCATGACGATGACGCCGGTGCACATGCACGGCAACGGCCACGGCGCCGCCGCCTCCGGCCTCGTCATCGCCGTCCACATCGGCGCGATGTACCTGCCCTCGCCCGTGACGGGCTGGCTCGTCGACCGCTACGGCCGTCTGGTCACGGCCACCGCCGCGGCGCTGGCCCTGCTCGCCGCCGGAGTCGTCGCCGCCACCGCCCCGGAAGAGTCCGTCGCCCTGTACGCGGTCGCCCTGGCGCTGCTGGGCCTGGGCTGGAACCTCGGCCTCGTCACCGGCACCGCGATCATCACCGAGACCGTACCGCCGGCCACCCGCGCCAGGACCCAGGGCCTGGTCGACGTCTCCATCGCCATCGCGGGCGCGGCCGGCGGCATGGCCTCGGGGCTCGTCACGGCCACCGCCGGCTACCCCCTCCTGGCCGTGGGCGGCGGCGTCCTGGCGCTGGCCATCGTCCCGGCGGTGCTCACGGCGGCCCGCGGCCGATGACGAAGGACGCGGCGCACGAGTGCCGCGTGCGGCTCTCCTCCTGGCACGTGTGTCATTCCGGAGGCGTGGAGGGGCGCGGAGGTGTCGAATGCGCCGGTGACCGTTCGTGTGGGGGGTGAGAGGGCCGCCGTGGGGCGGCCCGCGGCAGGAAGGGAGCAGGCCGATGCGTTCGATCAAGGCCACGATGTTCGTCACCCTCGACGGAGTCGTCCAGGGCCTCGGCCGTCCGGACGAGGACACCCGCGGCGGCTTCCCCCACGGCGGCTGGGGCCCGCGCTACAACGACGAGGTGATGGGCCAGGAGCTGGCCAAGGGCATGGCCGAGCCGGGGGACATGCTGTTCGGGCGCTCCACCTGGCAGGACTTCAGCACCGTGTGGGGGCGCGCGACCGACGGCAATCCGTTCACCACGCACCTGAACGCGGCCACGAAATACGTCGTGTCCAGGACGCTGGAGGACGCGGGCGCCTGGCGGAACTCGGTCCTGCTGCGCGGCGAGGCCGCCGGCACGGTGGCGGCGCTGAAGGCCCGGCCGGGCGGCGACCTGTCGATCATCGGCAGCGCGTCGCTGGTGCGGAGCCTGCACGCCGCCGGCCTGATCGACGACTACACGCTGCTGATCCACCCGCTGACCCTGGGCTGCGGCGCGCGGCTGTTCGACGGGCCCGCCCCGCTGACCGAGTTCGAGCTCACCGGCAGCGTCACGACCCCCAAGGGCGTGATCATCGCCCGCTACGCCCGCCGGTGAGGGAGGAACTCCGTCCGGGGGCCTACCGGTCCAGCCCGTCCGCCCTGTCGCGCAGGTAGCGCTGTTCGGGAAGGCTCGTGGTGCGCCGGGCCGCCAGCCGGTAGTTCTCCCGCGCGGCCGCGTGCTCGCCGGCCAGCTCCTGCAGGTGGGCGCGGACGGCGGGCAGGCGGTGGTGGCGGGCGATCCGGGGATCGCCGTCCAGGGTCTCCAGGAGTTCGAGCCCGGCGCGGGGCCCGCGGGTCATCGCGACCGCGACGGCGTGGTTGAGGGTGACCATCGGGTTCGGCGCGATCCGGGTGAGGATCGTGTACAGGATGCGGATCTGCTCCCAGTCGGTGTCCTCGGCTCGCGGGGCCTGGACGTGCAGCGCGGCGATCGCCGCCTGAAGCTGGTACGGGCCGAGCGGTGAGGCGGACATGGCGCCGGTGACCAGCGCCGCGCCCTCGTCGATCAGGGCGGTGTCCCACCGGTCGCGGTCCTGCTCGGCCAGCGGGACAAGGGCGCCGTCGGGGGTGGTGCGGGCCGCGCGGCGGGCGTCGGTCAGCAGCATCAGCGCGAGCAGCCCGGCGACCTCACCGTCGTCGGGCAGGGAGCGGTGCACCATCCGGGTCAGCCTGATCGCCTCCGCGGTGAGCTCCCCGCGGTGCAGGTCGGGGCCGGAGCTCGCGATGTAGCCCTCGTTGAAGATCAGGTACAGCACGTGCAGGACGGTGTCCAGGCGCGCGGCGCGCTCGTGGGCGGCCGGCGGCTCGAACGACGCGCCCGCTGCCCGGATCCGCTGCTTGGCGCGGCTGATGCGCGGCGCCATCGTGGCCTCGGGCAGCAGGAACGCCCGTGCCACCTCGGCGGTGGTGAGTCCGCCGACGGCGCGCAGCGTGAGCGCCACCTGGGAGGCGGGCGTCAGCGCCGGATGGCAGCACAGGAACAGCAGCGTGAGGGTGTCGTCGTGGCCGCCAGGGTGCTCGTCGCCGGGGGCCGGGGCGAGGCCGGCGCCGGGCGCCTCCCGGACCGCCGCGGTGACCTCGCGGCGGCGGCGCGCCTGCTCGCTGCGCACCTGGTCGATCAGGCGGCGGGAGGCGACGGTGACCAGCCAGGACCGCGGGTTCTCCGGGACACCCGCGCACGGCCACTGCGTGGCCGCGGCCAGCAGCGCTTCCTGTGTCGCGTCCTCGCACTCCTCGAACCCGCCGTGGCGGCGCAGGAGCATGCCGAGGACCTGCGGCGCGAGCTCGCGCAGCAGGCCCTCGACGTGTTCGGACGCGCTCACGGCCCCGTCCCGGCCCAGCCCGGCGCTTTCACATCTCCATCCCGGACGAGTCCATGAGCGGCCGCACCTCCACGCCGCCGGACCGGCCGTCCGCCATCAGGCCGGCCAGTTCCACGGCGCGTTCCCGGTTCTCGCAGTCGAGCACGTACTGGCCCGCGACATGATCCGAGGTCCGCGGGTACGGGCCCTCGGTCACGGTCACCACGCCCTCGCGGACCCGTACGACGGCGCTGATGGACGGATGGGCGAAGGCGTGAGCGCTGACGAGTTCACCCGCCTGACCGGCCGCGGCGAGGAAGTCCGCGTCGAAGCCCTCCCCGGGCGGGTCCGCCGCGTCCAGATAGAGGTTCAGCAGGAACTTCACCGCCGTGCTCAGTCGTCCGCCGGGCCCGCGTAGACCACCGGGCGGACCTCGATGCCGACGCCCTCGACGCCGGCGTCCGGGATGAGCGCGGCCAGCTCCAGGGCGCGCTCCCTGCTGTCGCACTCCACCAGGTAGTAGCCGCCGAGGTACTCCTTGGCCTCGAGGTAGGGCCCGTCCGTCACGGCCGGGACGCCGCCCCGGACCCTGACCACGGCGCTCTGCGACGGGTCGGCCAGCGCGACGGTGCCCACCATCTCCCCGGACGTCCTGACGGTCTCCATGAACGCGCCGTGGCCGCTCATCACCTCCTCGCGCTCCTGGTCGGTCAGCGCGTCCCAGACCTGCGGGTTGTTGTGCATGATCAACATGAACTTCACGTCGTCTCCTTCGGCAGTCCGTACGGCCCCCTGAGGCGCCGCTCACCATGGAGTCGGCGCCGATGCCGCGTTCTTGCGGTGCCGGACCGCAAGAAATCCTCCAGCAGCTCCGACCACCCCTCGAAGGAGCGCCCGGCCTGGGCGTTCCCCACGCAACCTCTGGGAGGACGCATGTCGCAGCTGTTGAGGGTGCACTGTTTCACCGTCTCGCGGGACGGGTTCGGCGCTGGCGAAGGGCAGAGCCTGGAGCGGCCCTTCGGCCACGCGGACCCCGTCCCGCTCTGGTCGTGGGCGGGCGCCACCGCGAGCTGGGTGAACCGTACGGAACCCGGCGGCACTCGCGGCCTGGACGACTGCATGACCCGCGACCACATCCGCAACATCGGAGCGGAGATCATGGGGCGCAACAAGTTCGGCCCGCAGCGCGGCCCCTGGAAGGACCACGAGTGGCGGGGATGGTGGGGGGGCACACCGCCGTTCCGCACGCCCGTGTTCGTGCTCACCCACCACCTACGCCCGTCCTTCACCCTGGCCGACACCACCTTCCACTTCCTCGACGCGACGCCGGCCGAGGCGCTGGAACGCGCCAAGCGGGCCGCCGGCGGCCGGGACGTGCGCCTCGGCGGCGGAGTCGCCACGATCCGGGAGTTCATCGAGGCCGATTTGGTCGACACGATGCACATCGCCGTCGCTCCTGTGGACATCGGCCGAGGCGAACGACTGTGGGACAGCCCCGCCGACCTGCTCGACCGCTTCCACCTGGACACGGTACCGAGCCCGAGCGGAGTCACCCACCTGCTGTTCTGGAGGCGATGACGGCTCCCGTCATCGGGCCGTTCCGCCGCGGGCGCATGTTTAGCGCCGTGACACGGGGCACGGGCAGACACCGTCGTGAGGAGTTGAGATGCAACCTGTGGAGAAAGCCGCGTCGCTGGGGATGGGCATGCTCAGCGGCGCCTTGGCGGCCGCGCTGTTCAAGCGGGTGTGGAAGCTGGCCTCCGGCCAGGACGACGCGCCCGACGCCGGTGACCTGGGCCGGACCTGGACCGAGGTCCTCGTCGCCGCGGCGGTTCAGGGGGCCATCTTCGGGCTGGTCAAGGCGGCCGTGCACCGCGCGGGCGCGCGGACCTTCCGGCACAGGACGGTCACCGGCGCCGTGAAGCACTGACCCCGCCGCCCCGCGAAAGCCGGTCCGCGACAGGGCGGAACCGGCCCGGGAAAGAGCGGAGCCGGCCGCGCCCCCGGGCGTGGGGCGCGGCCGGCTCCGTCCTGCTGAACCCGGGCTTCCCGGTTACTTCTCGGAGAGCACCCGGCCGTGGAACATCGGCTTGTCGGTCTCCCAGTAACGCCAGCCCTCCACCGCGGACGGGATGTCGGCGATGCCTCTGGCGGTACGGAGCACCTTGCAGGTGTCGAGCCGGGCCCGGACCGTCCAGTGCACGCGGTAGCCGAAGGCGCGGTACCACAGGTTGCCGTACTTGCCCTTGGTGATGTCGTGCGTGTAGTCGTGGCCGGTGAAGATCATGTGCCGCTTCTCGAGGTGCGGGATGGACGTCCTGATGAGCGTGCGGATGATCGTGTCCGGCGTGAGCTCCCGGCTGATGGAGCGCAGCTTCTCGAAGTCCGCCTCGACGAACGCCAGGACCTCGTGCTCGCGGTGGACGCTGGCCGTCACCGAGCCGCCGGGACCGTCGACGAAGTGGGTGCGCGGGATGTAGAAGTGCCGCGGCTCCAGAGAGTGGATCTTGAAGAACGTTCCCCGGTTGCAGTCGTCGCCCGCGCCGGCGAGGTGCAGGTGGCGCCGGTGGTGGCGGTGGTGCCCGTTGGTCGTGACGGTCGTCGTGTCGTCCGCGTCGTCGTCGTCCACGTCGTCGGAGTCCGAGTCGTGGTCGTGGATCTGCGAGACGACGGAGTCCCTGACCGCCTTCCTGAGCTTCTTGTCCTTCTTGGGATCCGCCGCGAACGCCGGAGCGGCCACGCTGGCGGCGAGCACCACGGACAGGGTTCCGGCCGTGGCGAGCGTCAGCAGCGCCTTGACCGGCCGGCTGTCGGTCTTGGTACTGGTACGGGAACTGGTGAACATGAGGTTCCGTTCCTCTCGGAACGCGGCAGACGGCCGCGGTCAATCTATTGGCCGGAAAAGGCCCCCGTTTGCACCCTGCGCAAGCACAGCGTGACGGTAAAGATGCTTACAGTTGCCGCGAGCCATCACAGGACGCCACGCCGAATCGGAATTCCCCGTACAGGGAAAGCAAGGGTGAAAAAGCGTCAAGGACCGGCGCATCATGCCATTGCCGGTATTCCGCGTCGAGAGGCCGCCCGATTAGCGGCATTCACGGCGGAGAAGACTGCCGGAAAACGGAATAAAGGGTGAAGGGCGAAATTTCCCGTCAGGTGCCGAGAAAACGTCGCACTCCGGCGGCGATCCAGATCGTCGACAGCGCCGCGTACGCCGTCAGCAGCGCCATCGGCGGCGCCGACAGCGGCACCGCCGCGACGGCGGCCACGGCCAGCAGCGCCGACCAGCCGAACAGGACCCCGCGGGCGCGCCGGGAGCCGGTGTGCCCGGCCTCCTGGACGGGCGTGACCATCGCCATGAGCGCGCCGCCCGCCGTCGCCAGGGCCTCCAGGCCCGCCGCCGCCCCGGTCGCCAGCACCGCCGCCCCGGCGACCGGCAGGGCGCAGCACAGCGCGGCCGTCCGGGCGTCGCCGCCGCCGAACATCAGCCTCGTCGCCTTGCCCCGCGCCAGGCGCAGCGTGGTGAACGCCTCGGCCACCCACGCCCCCCAGTGCAGCAGCGCGATGAGGACGAACACGACGACGAGCGCCGGCATGGCCGGCAGCAGCAGCACCAGCCACCCCCGGCCGAAGAACCTCTCCCGCAGCCGGGTCAGCGTCCGGTAGACCGGGTTGCGCTGCTTGAGCGCGGTCAGCAGCAGCCCGCGGGCGGTGTCGAAGCCGGGGTCCAGCAGCAGCACCTCGCGGAACGCCGAGGCGGCCTCGACGGGGTCGCCGGCCGCCAGCGCCGCGTGCCCGTACGCGAGGTGGGCGAGCGTGTTCTCGGGGCTCAGCGCGATGGCCCGCGAGGCGGCGGCCCGCGCCTGGGCGCCGTCACCCAGCCGGGCGAGCGCCAGCGCCAGCAGGCTCGCGAGGTCGGCCTCCTCGGGATCCACGGCCAGCCCGCGCCGGGCCGCCTCGGCCGTCTCCGGCCACTGGCCCGCCTGCAGGTGCGCGCGCGCCAGCACCTCCCAGGTCAGCGCCTCCTCCGGGGACAGGGCCAGGGACGCCCGCGCGGCCGCGATCGCCTCCGCCAGGAGGCCTGCCCCCTTGTGGACCTGGGCGGCGACGTAGTGCGTGAACCAGTTGTCCGGCGCCAGCCGCACGGCCTCGCGCGCCTCGGCGATCGCCTCCCCGTGCCTGCGCTGGGCGTCGAGGGCGACCGCGAGAAAGGCGTGCGCGGTCGCGTGCTCGGGAACCTCGGCGAGGACGCCGCGCAGCTCCCGCTCGGCGTCGGCGGGGCGGCGCAGCTCCAGCAGCGCCCGGGCCCGCTGGATCGCGCCGGCCTCGGGCGGGGACGGCAGCGTCATCGCACCTGCTTGATCCAGGGCATCAGCTCGTCCCAGGCCCCCGAGTCGTTGGCGTGCATCACGTAGTTGCGGGCGGTGCCCAGCCACTCGCGTACGGCGGCCGGCTTGACGGCCTGCGCGGCGGCCAGCAGGTCGGGCGTCGACAGCGGGATGGGCCGCCCGGCGCTGATCGACTGGTGCAGCTTGGCCTCGACCGCCCGGTCCACCACGCCCTTCAGGTCGGCCCCGGCGAACAGCTCCGTCACCCGGGCCACCGCGTCGAAGTCCATCTCCGCCAGCGGCTTGTCGCGGCAGAGGATGCGCAGGATCGCGGCGCGGGCCGCGTGGTCCGGCGGCGGCACGAACACGAGCTGGTCGAACCGGCCGGGACGGCGGAAGGCCACGTCGATGTACCAGGGGGCGTTCGTGGCGGCCAGCACCAGGACGCCCTCGTTGGCGTGCTGGTCCACCCCGTCGAGCTCGGCCAGGAACTGGTTGACGAGCTGGCGGGCGTGCGCCTGCCGCATGTCGGAGCGGCGCGCCGCCAGGGCGTCCACCTCGTCGAAGAACAGCACGCAGGGCCGGTTGCGCCGGGCCAGGTCGAACACGGCCCGCAGGTTGCGCTCGCTGGAGCCGATGTACATGTCGAGGATGTCGGACAGTCCGACGCTGACGAACGCGGCGCCGAGCTCGCCGGCCGCGGCCCGGGCGAGGTGGGTCTTGCCCGCGCCGGGCGGGCCGTACAGCAGCACGCCGCCGCCGGCCCGCTTGCCGAACGCCTTGAACAGCTCGGGCTGCTGGATCGGCAGGAGCAGCTTGACGCGCAGCGCCTCCTTGACGGCCTCCATGCCCGCCACGTCCGCGAACGAGACCGAGGACCGCTCGACCTGCGCGCCGCCGGGCGCCTCCGCCGGCTGCTGCACCGGCCCGGCCTGACCGCCCCACGGGGAGCCCGGCCCGCCCTGACCGCCCCACGAGGAGCCCGGCCCGGCCTGGCCGTCCCACGCCGCCCCGCCCGCCCCGCCGACGCCCGCCGGGACGCCGGGAGCGCCCCACGAGGAGCCCGGCGTAGCGGGAGCGCCCCAGGACGGGGCCGGCGGGACGCTCGGCTGGGGCGTCAGCCGGGCCGCGAGGTCCGGGTCCGCCAGCGACGGGTCCCGCGAGACCGCCTCGTGGTAACGGCGGGCCGCGCCGTGCGCGTCCCCCTCCCCGAGCAGCGCGCGGGCGGCGATCACGCCCAGCCGCGGCGGGTAGCCGGGAGCGGCCAGGAACGGCTCCAGTGCGGCCAGCGCCTGGCCGTGCGCGCTCTGCCGGGCGAACGCCTCGGCCAGCCCGGCGGCGATCTCCGGGTCCTTGGGCGCCAGCACCAGCGCCGCGCGGTACTCGGCCTCGGCCTCCGCGAGGTACCCCTTGGCCAGGAGCTGGTCGGCGAGGTGCCGTCGCAGAGGGAGATTGTCCGGCGAGAGGCGCGCCGCCTCGCGCAGCGCCTGGAGTCCGGCGTCGTCGAGCACGCGCACGGTCCCTTCTGTCGATCAGGTTTACGGTCGCCAAGCCTAGAGCTCGTTAGGCTACCGAAATCCCCCGATCACCGGACCGCGTGGGACAAACCGGGGCGACCGATCAGCCCCCGGCGATCTGCTCGCCCGCGTAGTCGAGCAGCCGCTCCGCCGTGCTGAAGCGGCGGGCGTTCTGGTCGCCGAGCAGCACGCCGACCACCTCCCGGCCGCTGCGCTCCCCGGCGAACAGCAGGCAGAACCCCGCGTCGTTGGTGAAGCCGGTCTTGACGCCGAGCACCCCGTCGGCCTGCTGGAGCAGCTTGTTGGTGTTGCGCCAGGTGTGCGCCCGGTGCACCGCCGTCTTGGCCACCTTGTGCGTCTCGGCGCCCACGACCGACCTGAACGTCGGGTCGTCCAGCGCGATGTCGGCGAGCTTGACCTGGTCCACGGCCGTGGAGTAACCGCCCTTGGCCGGGGTCGGCAGGCCGTCGGCGTTGGCGTAGCGGGTGTCGGCGAGGCCGAGGCGCTTGGCCTCGGCGTTCATCTTGGCCACGAACGCGGTCATGCCCGGGCCGTACTTGCGCGCCAGCGCGTTGGCGGCGTCCGCCCCCGACGGCAGCATCAGCCCGTACAGCAGGTCGCGGACCGTCAGCCGCTCGCCCTTCTTCAGCGCGGCCGTGGTGGCGCCGTTGCTCGTGGCGTGGCGCACGTCCGCCGCGGTGATCTCGACGGTGTCGGTGAGCCGGGCCTCGCGCAGCACCACGTGCGCGGTCATGACCTTGACCAGGCTGGCCACCGGGACCCGGCGGGTCTCCCGCTTGCTGAAGTGGACCGTTCCGGCCGAGTCGACGACGTAGGCCTCCTTCGCGCCGACCGCCGGCACCGTGGCCGTGGCCGTGGCCGTGGCGGTGGCGGTGGCCGTGGCGGTGGCCGTGGCGGACGCCGGCGCCGCGACGGCCGGCATGGCGCCCGCGGGCGCGGGCGAGGCGACCCCCAGGGCGAGAACGAGTGCGGCAGAACCGCTGAAACCCCCAATACGCATGGCGACATGCTCCCAGGTGATCAACGCTCCGTTTGCCGAACCAGGTCTCAAAGACGCGACAACAAGGACCAGTGCCGGGTAAACCGCCGTTACGGACGACAGCGAACACCGCACGCAGCTCCCCGTAAGACGGGAAAGGCGTCCCTAGGCGGCGAGGGCCTTCTCGGCGCGCTTCCTGCGGCGCCAGACGGTGAAGGCGACGGCGCCCGCCACGGCCAGCACGGCCACGACCACCGCCGTCACCGGCGACGTGGCGGCCAGGCGCAGCCAGCCCCACACCAGCGCGGTCAGCCCGAACCACCACAGCGGCGCCCAGGTCAGGCAGCCCAGCGCGCTCGCCACCACGTACCACGGATAGGACACCCGCAGCGCCCCGGCCACCCAGGGCAGTGTGTGCCGCAGCATCGGCACCCAGAAGCAGCCGTAGACGGCCAGCGCGCCCCACCGCTCGACGACGTCCTCGATCTTCGCGATGCGCTCGCGGCCCAGCCGCACGCCGACGCGCGAGTCGTACAGCCGCTCGCCGAGCTTGCGCCCGACCCAGTAGTAGACCTGGAACGCCCCGAACAGCGCCGCGATCAGGACGACGCCCACCAGCCAGTACGGCAGGCCGAGCCAGAACGGCTCACCGGGGGAGGGGACGGCCAGTGCCGGGCGCCACATAGCGGAACATCACCACCCCAGATCGCACAAAGGTCAGCCTAACCTTAGTTCACGCCCGAGCGTGCCTGCCACAGCGGTCCGGCTGCCGGTGCTCCCCATCCTGTCGCACCGGCGGCCTGCACGGACGCCGCAAAAGGTGCAAGTCACCGACAACCGCCCCGCAATCGTCCTCGCCTACACCTGTACATGAGCGAAGAGGAGTGACGATCATGGGGACGAGAAGCACCGCGGTCCTGGTCAGCGGTACGGCGAACACGGCCAAGCTGTTCGTCGCGGCGTTCGCCTTCACCGCCGCCTACGTGGGGTTCTCGGCCTACGACACCGCGAGCTCCGCACCCCGGGACGGGCACACCGTGACCCTGTCGGCCCGCGAGACGCCGATGACCACGCCGATGACCACGCCGATGACCCTGCCGATGACGACGCCGATCGCGTCGAGCGTGGCACCGGCCGCCCCCGGCACCGTGACGGTCGTCGAGACGCGCAGCGACACCGGGTGCGCCAAGACGTTCACGGCCAGGGGCGTGGTCGTCAACCCCGACCCGCACGGCACCGCCCTGTACGCCTGGCGGCTGGCCCGCCTGAGCCCGGACGGCCGCGTCTGGCGCGACTACCTGGTGGACCACGACGGGTTCGCCGGCCTCCGGGAGAGCGTCGACTGGTCGCCGCGCATCACCGGCAACCCGGGGTGGTACCGGGTCGAGCTGTCCGTGCGCGGCGCCGGCACGGTCAAGAGCAGGCGCTTCCAGGTCACCTGCTGACGGGCCCCGTCCAGGTCACCTGCCAACGGGCCCGCACGAACCGACGGCCCTCACAGGCCGACCGAGCGGCGGGCGGCGTCCACCCAGCGCGGCACGCCGACCCGCTCCGCCACCTCCAGCGCCTTGGTGTAGTGGTCGCGCGCCGCGTCCGGCTGCCCCAGCCGCAGCGCGAGGTCGCCGAGCGTCAGCGCGACCGGCCACAGCGCCACCACGCCGGTGCCCGCCCCCGCGACCCGGTCGGCGAACGGCACGAGCTTGTCGTAGCAGTCGACCATCCGCTCCCGGTCGTCGAGCAGCATCCCGGCCAGCGCCCGCCACGTCATCGCCAGCTCGTACAGGAAGTCCGGCCGGACCGGCGGCCGGACGGCGGCCACGGCCTTGGCGTCGGCCAGGTGCCCGGCGGAGGCGAGCGCCAGCGCGTACGCGTCGAGCGTCCACTTGGCGCCCCGCTGGTGCGCCTCGGCCAGCAGCTCGACCGTCTCGGCCGCGCGGCCGTCCACCAGGTGCAGGCAGAACGTGGTGATCAGCGGCAGGTCCTGGCGGCCCTCCAGCATGCCGGCGCGGGCCGTCATGCGGGCCGCCTCGCGGTAGGTGCGCTCGGCCCCCGCGTAGTCGCCGGCGATCATCAGCCGCTGCCCGGAGTACCAGGCGCAGACCGCGGCGGGCGCGGACAGGTCGTACTGCCGGGCCAGCCGCTCCGCGGCGGCGGCGTGCTGGTCGGCCGCGGCGAACTGGCCGCGGGCCGCCGCGCACTCCAGCAGCACGAGGTGGGCGAGCGCCTGGGTGGCCATCTGGCCGGAGCGCTGGGCCACCTCCAGTAGCTCGCGGCCGATGCTCTCGCGGGTGTCGACGGCGGGGATGTCGTACGACTGGCGCAGCCGCCCGCTCAGCGCGGCGGCCAGCAGCACCGGGTCGCCGCTCTGCCGGGCCAGCTCCAGCGCCTCCAGCGACGCCTGCCGCCCGCGCTCGGGCGAGGAGGAGCCCTCCAGCTCCAGCGCGAGCGTGGTGAGCAGGCTCGCGCGCAGCGTCTGCTCGCCCTCGGGCAGCTCCATGAGCGCCTTCTCGGTGACGTCCACGATCTCCCACGCGGTGCGGGTGAAGTCGCGCGCCATGCCCTTGTGCGGGACGGCCAGCGAGGCCGCCACCCGGGCGGTGATCTCCAGGTCGCCCAGCGGCAGCGCGGCGTCCATGGCCTCGCGGCGCAGCAGCCGCGCCGCGGTCATGTCGCCGCACAGGGCCAGCGCCTTGATCCGGTGCAGCATGAGCTGCAGCCGGTCACGGGTGGGGCCGCCGGTACGGTCGAACGCGGCGATGGCCTGCTCCCACAGCGTCGCGGCCTCGCGGTGCGCGAAGCGGCGTTCGGCCTGCTCGGCGGCCAGGCCGGAGTAGTGGACGGCCTTCTCGGCGGCGTCGGCCAGGAAGTAGTGGTGGGCGAGCGCCGCCACGTCGGACGGGGCGCGCCGCTCGATGACCGCCGCGACCGCCGCGTGCAGCCGGGTGCGGCGCAGCCGGGACGCGTCGGAGTAGATCGTGTCGCGCACCAGGTCGTGGTCGAAGCGCAGCAGCCCCGGGCCCGGCTCGGTGACCAGCCCCGCGAGTAACGCCGCCTCGACGGCCTCCACCACGGCGTCCTCATCGCCGGCCACGTCCACCAGCACGTCGACGTCCACGTCGCGGCCGATCACCGCGGCCTGCAGCAGGATCTGCTGCGCCCCGGCGGGCAGGCGCGAGATGCGCCGCCGCAGCACGTCGCGCACGCCCGACGGCACGCGGGACAGCACCTCCGCGGCGCTGGCCCGGTCGGCGGCGGCCTCCGAGTCGAGCAGGCGGACGGTCTCGCGGACGAAGAACGGGTTGCCCGCGGTGCGCTCGACGATCGACTCGACCGCGTCCTCGTCGATCTCGCGCACGCAGGTGGCCCGGACCAGTTCCGCCACGGCCTTCGGGTCGAGCCCCGACAGCTGCACCCGCAGCGGCCCGAGCCGGGCCAGCGACGCCAGCACGTCGGACTGGCCGTCGTCCAGCTCGCTCTCGCGGCAGGTGACGACGAGCATGACCCGGCTGGTGGCCAGCAGGCTGGGCAGCGCCCGCAGCAGGGCGAGCGTCTGGTCGTCGGCCCAGTGCAGGTCTTCGAGCGTCAGCAGCATCGGCGCCCGCCGGGCCACCCCGGCCAGGTAGCCGCCGACCGCCCGGTGCAGGCGGAAGCCGCCGGACGCCTCGTCGTCGTCGGGGTCGGGCGCGGCGTCGTCCAGCAGCGGGGCGAGGAGCTGGGAGTACTCGCCCGCGCCGGTGCGGCCCACCAGCGAGCGCAGGATCTCCACCCACGCCCAGCCGGGCGGCGTCGCGCTGGAGTCGGGGCAGGCGCCCGAGGCCGTCATCCAGCCGTCGGCGGCGAGCCGGCCCTCGAGCTGGCGCAGCAGCGTGGTCTTGCCCGCGCCCGCGACGCCGGCGACGATCGCGACCTGGAAGCGGCCCGTACGGCCGGCGGCGGTGGTCAGCCGGGCCAGCTCGGCGTCGCGCCCGACGAACGGCTCCGGCTCCAACGGGGGAGGCTCGACCGCGGCGACGGTCCGGGGCGGCCAGGTGTCGCCGACCGGCACGGGCCGCGGCGGGCGCGGCACGGTGGCCAGCTCCAGCTCGGGGGCCTGGGCCAGGATGTCGGACTCCAGCTTGCGCAGCGCCGGCCCCGGGTCGATGCCCAGCTCGTCGGCCAGGATGCCGCGGGCCCGGCGCAGCGCCGCCAGCGCGTCGCCCTGCCGGCCGCAGCGGTACAGGCCGAGGGCCAGCAGCCGCCAGCCCTCCTCGCGCAGCGGGTGCTCGGTGGTCAGCGCCTCCAGGTCGGGCACGGTCTCGGCGTGCAGGCCGAGGCGCAGCCCGGTGTCGGCGTGCCGCTCGCGGGCGACCAGCCGCAGCTCGGTCAGCCGGTTGACCTCGGCCTCGGCCCACGGCTGGTCGGCGAAGTCGGAGTAGGGGGTGCCACGCCACAGGCCGAGGGCCTTCTCCAGCCGGCCGCGCGCCGACTGCGGGTCGCCCTCCTCCAGGTGCTCGCCCGCCGCCCGGACGAGCTGCTCGAACGTGAGCGCGTCGACCTGGTCGGGCGCCACCCGCAGCGCGTAGCCGGAGGCGACGGTCACCAGCAGCCGGTTGGGCCCGCCACGCGGACGCCCCGGCTCCAGCACGCGGCGCAGCCGCGAGATGTAAACCTGGAGCCCCGACTGGGCTCCCTTGGCCGTGTCGTCATCCCACAGGTCGTACAGCAACGTGTCGACCGGAACGACCTGACCTCTGGCCACGAGAAGCCGGGCGAGGACGGCCCGCTGCCGCAACCCGCCGAGGTCGAGTTCGTCGTCTTCGTACGCCTCGACTGGCCCCAGAACCCGGAACGCCACCATGTCAGCCGCCACGCTATGCAAGCTTCCGAATCGCGCACAAGGTCTTTGTTTCGTTTCGGATGGTCACGGGGAGGCCTTCGAGATCGCGGACGGGGGCTCCGTGGCGGTGCCTCGGCCGTCACGCCTGCGCAGCAGCGCCCACGCGCCCAGGGCGAGGCCGCCGAACGGGATCTCGATAGTGTAAGTCCAGAAGCCGAACAGCAGCGCGGTCGCGGTGGCGGGCGCCGCCGGCACCCCGAACGCGCCGGTGAGCAGGAGCACGACGCCGCCCTCCATGATGCCCGCGCCGCTCGGGGTGATCAGGGCGCTGGTGAGCACCCGCGACAGGGCGAACACCGCGATCGACTGGGCCAGGCCGGGGTAGGCGCCGGTGGCCAGCATGCACGCGGCCATGATCGCCCACTGGAACCCGAGGAAGAACACCATGCCCACCGACAGGCCCAGCCAGCGGGTGTGGACGACGTCGGCGGTGTCGGCGCGCAGCCGTTCGAACGCCTCGGAGGCGTGGAAGCGCAGCCGCAGCACCCGGACCACGGCGTCCAGCCCGCGGCCGAGCAGCCGCGCGGCGCGGTCCCAGTAGAGGGCCGCCGCCACGACCAGGCACAGCACGAGGATCGACACCGCGCCCACCCAGCCGGCCCGGGCCACGGTGTGGTTGGGCACCTCGCCCGCCATGAGCAGCGCGATGATCCCGACCGCCGGCAGGATGAACCTGAACAAGGTGTTCCAGATGCCGCTGACCAGCGTCATCACCACGATCGGCCGGTTGCCGAACCCCCAGCCCCGGGTCATCGCGAACGTCAGCGCCACGCCGGCCGCGCCGCCGAAGGGCAGCAGGTTGCTCACCGCGCTCCCGGCCGCGTTCAGCGTCAGCGCCTGCGTGTGGCCGAGGCCGGGCAGCGAGCCGGTCAGCACGAACGTGTACGCGAACAGGCTCAGCAGCCACAGCGCCGTCATCAGCGCGATCATCGGGAAGCCGATCGTGGCGAACACCGCGCCGATCTCGTGCCAGGAGACCGGTTTGCCGGTCAGCGCGCGCACGATCTGCGGCAGGTAGACGACGAGCACCACCGCCAGCGCGAGCGACAGCGCCGACAGTGTGATCTGGACCCACTTGTTCTTCATCGTGTCCCAGTCTGCCGGGCGCGGGCACGGCCCGGATCATCCGGAGGTGTCAACTCGGCCACGGGTCCAGCGGATGACGCAGGCGGGTGCCGGGCGGCACGTCGCGGCGGACGAACCACTCGGTGCCGAACACCAGGCGGTAGAGCGGGCCGGGCACCTTCAGCAGCACGGCCAGGGTGCGGTCGCCGTCGCCGCCCTTCGCCTGCGAGGCGTGCGCGGCCATGGCCGCCCGTTTCTGTCTCGTGTACTTGCGCACGTTGACCCGGTGGGTGATCACCTCGCCGGGCGAGTACGCGCTCTCGAACGTCCGCACGTCGAACTCCGGCGGGAACCGGTAGACCTTGCCCGCCAGGCGCAGCAGCCTGACCAGCGGGTCGCGGTCGACCGTGGCCTCCAGCACGATCGGCGTGCCCGCGAGCTCCGCGGCCCGCCGCCCCACCCGGTGGACCTGGACGTGGTCAGGATGGCCGTAGCCGCCCGCCGGGTCGTAGATCGACAGCAGCTCGGCCTCCTCCTCGCGCAGGATGTCGGCCAGCCGGCCCGCGGCCTGCTCGGTGTCGGCGTCGATGAAGGCGTTGTCGGGCCGCTCGTCGGCCACGCCGCCCTTGGGGCTGAGGCCCGAGTCGCCGTAGCCGAGGCACTCCACGCGGGCGCACCCGAGCAGCGCGGCCGACTCGTACAGCTCCTTCAGCCGGGTGCGGCCGAGCTCCTCGCCGGGCTCCATGTCGGCCAGGCCGCGCTCGCCCGCGGTCGCCACCACGAGCACCACGCGGTGCCCCTCGGCCGCGAGCATCGCCATCGTGCCCGCCGTCAGCAGGGCCTCGTCGTCGGGATGGGCGTGGAAGAACACAGCGGTACGTGGAGGCACAGGCCCAGATTAGTCTGGGAGGGGTGCGGATCTTTCACGTGAGTGACTGTTACCTGCCGCGGCTCGGGGGGATCGAGGTCCAGGTCGCCGACCTCGTGCGGACGCAGAGGCAGGCCGGCCACGAGGTCGAGGTGGCCACCGCCACCAGGGGCGAGGCGCTGCCCGGTGTGCACCGGATCGTCGCGCCGATGCCGTTCGACCTGCCGGTCCACCCGGCCGGGGTGGGGCATCTCACGCGCCGCATGCGGGCGTCGCGGCCCGACGTGGTCCACGTCCACACGGGGGCGGTCTCGCCGTTCGCGTGGATGGGCGTGCGCGCGGCCGTACGGGCCGGGCTGCCGTGCGTGGTGACCGTGCACAGCATGTGGGACCCGCTGACGCGCGCCCTCTACCGCCTGCTGCGCCTGACGTACGGGTGGCAGCGCTGGGGCCTGGTGGGCACGACGGTGAGCAACGCCGCGGCGGCGCCGATCCGCGCGGTCGCGGGCCGGCGCGTGCCGGTGCGGGTCGTCTCCAACGGGCTGGACCTGTCGGCGTGGCGTTCCCAGGCCGGCGAGAGCGCCGGGCGGGATCGCGCGGACGGCGAGGTGCACATCGTCGCGGTGGGACGGCTGGCGCCGCGCAAGCAGCCGGTGCGGCTGCTGCGGCTGCTCGACCGGGTGCGGGCCGCGGTGCCGCCGGCGGTGCCGCTGCGGGCCACGGTCGTGGGCGACGGGCCGGCGCGCGGGTCGATGGAGCGCTACCTCGCCCGGCACGGCATGACCGGCTGGGTGTCGCTGCCCGGCCGCTACACGCGCGAGCAGATCGCCAAGGTGCTGGAGTCGGCGGACGTGTTCGTGGCCCCCGCGCCGCGCGAGTCGTTCGGCATCGCGGCGCTGGAGGCCCGCGCCGCCGGGCTGCCCGTGGTGGCGCGGGCGCAGAGCGGGGTGGCCGACTTCGTCCGGCACGGCACGGAGGGGCTGCTCGGCCGCGACCTCGGCGAGCTGGCGGCGGCCGTGGCCCGGCTGTCCGCCGACGCGGAGCTGCGGGCCCGGATCACCGCGCACAACCGCGCCACGCCGCCCGCCGCGGGCTCCTGGCCCGCCGTCCTGGAGGGGTTCGAGCGCGCGTACGAGCAGGCCGCCGGCCTGGTGCGGCGCAGGGGTTAGGGACGGTTGAGCACCACGTACCCGTCGCGCTCGAACACCCTGCGGTACCCCTCGGCCTCCAGCCTGCCGACCGTCTCGGCCTGCTCCTCCGCCGACCCGAACGGGAACTCCCAGCGGGCCGTGTCCGCCACCACCCACGGGGCGCCGCGCGACTGCCCGCTCCACAGCAGGACGGTGGCGCGCGCCGAGAGCGCCGGCCCGACCGAGTTGGCGGCCTCCACGACGACGCCCGCCGGCACCTTGGACACCGCCTCCCGGGCCGCGACCACCTTGACCTCGTCGCCCTCGTAGAAGGACGGATGGTAGAGCTGGTCCAGGGCGAAGCGGGGGACCAGCGTCACGGCGATCACGCACGCCCCGAACGCCCAGGCCAGCTTCAGCGACCGGTCGTCGGCGCGCCGGAACCGGCGCAGCAGCCGCGCCAGCCCGTCCACGCCCGCGCACAGCAGGATGACGACGGTGAACGCGCTGTACTGGAAGTCCGCCTGCCACCACAGGGCGCGGTCCGAGAGCATGCGTTCGAGCACGTGCGGCAGCGCCGCCAGCGACAGCGGCGACAGCAGGCAGAGCAGCAGCGTCGGCCAGGCCATCAGGAAGAGCGTGTCCACCTTGGCCTCGTCGTTGAACGGGATGAGGATCGCGGCCACCGGGTCGCGCAGCAGGGTCAGCACGGCGCTCGGCGCGTCCGGCCCGAGGTGGCCGTACGCCCAGAAGTCGTCGGTGCTGCCGCCCAGCATGGGGATGAGCGCGCCGCGCGTCAGCATCACCCCGCCCGCGCCGATCGCCGCGCAGCACAGGCCGCGGAAGCGGTCGCCGGTGACGAACAGGTAGATCGCGAACCCGATCACCATCAGCCCCATGTCCTCCTTGACCAGGAGGAGCCCCGCCATCGCCGCGAACGCCGGCCCGTGCCGTCCCGCGTGGTAGCGCTCGATCATGATCGAGGTGAGCAGCGGGACGAACATCACCTCGTGCACGTCGAACGCGACCGCCTGCGCCACGGGCCACGACAGCGCGTACGCGACGGCGACGAGGTAGGCGGGGACGGTGCCGAGCACCCGCCGGGTGAACAGCCACACGAACGGGATCGCGGCGGCGAACAGCAGCGCCTGCGCGACCACCAGCGACTCCGGCCCGTCGTGGACCCAGTAGAACGGCGCGAGCAGCGCGTACGCGGGGGAGAAGTGGTCGGCGATCTGCAGGTATTCGAGCCCCCGGCCGTGGAAGGCGCCGACGGCCGGCACGTACGGCGGCCGGAAGTGCGCGTAGTTGCGCACGGCCTGGTCGAAGATGACGAGGTCGAAGACGGAGGCGCGGAACGTGGCCAGCTTGACCAGCCCGACGACCGCGTAGATCGCGGCGGAGAGCAGGGCGATCAGCCCCACGCCGAGCCGGTGGCTTCTCAGCCGGAGCCTTGCGGCGCTGAGCCGGTGTCGCCAGGGGGAGGAGGTGGCGGGGGTCGCTTCGGTGTCGCCCGCCAGCGTGTCGCCCGTCACGATCAGCAAGATTAGACGGATTTTTCGGGATGTGCGGCTTTCCAGTTGACGGCCCGGCCGGGGCCGGAACGGACCGGCCGTCGCGATGCACTGCCCCCCGCAGGCCTCGCGACGGCCGGAGGCAGGCGTCAGCCGCAGGCGCTCTGGATCTTCGTGACGAAGCCCTGCATCTTCTGCACCGACTCCATGGTGGCGCTCGGGTTGTCGGCGTCGATCTTGAGGCCGTCGAGCCCGGAGGCCAGGTCGTTCAAGGCGGAGGCGAGCTCGCCGTCGTAGTTGCCGGCCAGGGTCTTGATCTTGCCGGCCGCCTCGTCGCCCGCGGTCTCAAGCGCCTTCGGGTCGCTCGCGACCTTGGCCATCGAGCCGCTGAAGTCGTTCATGATCTTGGTGACTTCGCCGCTGACCTGGTTGCAGTCGACCGCATTGCCGACGGCGCCACAGGCGGTGGTGAAGCCGGCGAGGGTGAGCGCCGTGATGGCGACGGCGATGCGGCGGCTGGGGGTGTTCATTTCATGCCCTTCGTAGCTTTTGCGGATGAAGGGAAGCTATGGTCCCAGCCTTGACTGTCACTTGCACACCACTGACACCGCCGCCCGGCGAAGCGTCAGAACGGGAGCCGCCGACCGGACGGAGTACGCAGGTCGAGGGGGGCCGGCTGCTGCGCCGGCTTGGGGCGTTGCACGATCTGGACTCTCTTCACAACCCTGGGATACCCAACGGATTGCCTTGAACTCCTCACGAGCGGGTACCGTGACGGGTGATGCTGGCGGACCCCTTCGCGCACCCGGCCCTCTTCTACAGGGGCGACCGGGAATACCTGGATGCCACCACGGCCTTCATCCGCGCCGGGCTGGCCGCGGGTGAGCCGGTGGCCGTGGCGGTGCCCGCCGCGAACCTCAGGCTCATCGAGGGCGCTCTGGGCGCCGACGCCGCCCGCGTGCAGCTGCTGAACATGGAGGAGGCGGGCCGCAACCCCGGCCGCATCATCCCCGCCGTGCTGCGCTCCTTCGCCGACCGTCACCCCGGCGGGCACGTGCGCATCATCGGCGAGCCGATCTGGGCCGGTCGCAGCCCCACCGAGTACCCCGCCTGCGCCCAGCACGAGGCGCTGATCAACCTGGCCTTCACCGGGCGGCACGTCACGATCCTGTGCCCGTACGACGCCGACCGGCTCGACCCCGAGGTCCTGCGCGAGGCGGAGCTGACCCACCCGCTGCTCCAGGACGCCAAGGGCGAGCGGACCAGCGACGTCTACGACCCCCACCACGTCGTACGCGCGCACAACCTG
Organism: Nonomuraea rhodomycinica; assembly: GCF_013363995.1. GTDB lineage: Bacteria > Actinomycetota > Actinomycetes > Streptosporangiales > Streptosporangiaceae > Nonomuraea > Nonomuraea rhodomycinica. The sequence goes on from NZ_JABWGO010000004.1 coordinate 382,347, forward strand.
CCCTTCCCCGAGCCCAGCGGCTTCGCCGCCCTGCGCTTCGACCGCGACAACTTCGCCTCGGCCCGCGCCCTGGCCGCCGGTCTGGGCGCCGAGCTGGGCTTCGACGAGACCCGGCTCGACGACATCCGCCTCGTCGTCGCCGAGCTCTGCGCCAACAGCCTCGACTACGGCGGCGGCGCGGGCGACATCCGCGTCTGGGCCGAGCGCGACCGGCTGGTGTGCGAGGTGGGCGACCAGGGGCACATCACCGACCCGCTGGCCGGCCGCGAGCCGGTGGACCCGCGCATCGCGGGCTCGCGCGGGCTGCTCATCGTCAACCTGCTGAGCGATCTCGTCCGGGTCCACACCCGCGCCGGCGGCACCACGATCCGCGCCTACTTCGACCTCCCCGCCGGCCGGGCGTCCTGACGGACCCGGTAGGGCCCGCCCCACCGACCCTGAGGCGGGGATCCCCCTCGGGGGAGACGTCCGCCCAGGTCACCCGGGCCGTCCCAGGGGTGCCCCGACCAAGGTATTAGGGGGTCGTTCAGGGCCGCTTGGGGCTGATCTCCGATATTCCGCGAAGCCGCGTTCCACGAGCTTTGAGGCATGAAGGCATTGCTTGTGAGCGGACTCTCCACCATCGCCGCCGGGACGGGCGCCATGCTGGCCCTGCACACCTCGACCGGGCTCGACCCGATGCACACCGTGATCAGCTCGTACGCCTTCTACCCGGGAGGCTGGCTGCTGCCCACCTCGCTGACGCTGTTCGCGGTGGGCGGCGCGCTGACCGCCGAGGGGCTGCGCCGGGCCGGCGCGAGCGGCGGCGTCGTGGTGCTGGTGGTGGCGTGGGCGGTCAGCATGTTCCTCATCGGGGCGTTCCCGACGGACCGCCCGGGCGTGCCGCTGTCGCTGTCGGGCGGCATCCACCGGTACGCCGCGTTCGCCGCGTTCCTCGCCATGCCGGCGGCCGGGATGATGTGGGCCAGGACCCGCGCCCGGTACGCCCGCGCGGTGCGGGTGCTGAGCGCGATCGCCCTCGGCGCGCTGCTGCTGGTCGTGATCCCGTACGTGGTGCGGATGTGCGGGATCCCGCTGGCCGACGACGAGGTGCCGGCCGGGCTGACCCAGCGCGTCGTGGTGGTCTCCGAGCTGGGCGTGCTGGCCCTGGCCGGCCTGTCGATGCTGCGGCCGGCCTCGCGCCGGGCGGCTCAGCGCTCCCAGGGCGGGGTGTCGCCCATCTTGGCGTAGTACTTGGCCAGGTGCGCCTTGACCCGGGAGATCTCGTCCTCGGGGATGCGCACCCCGCCCCTGGCGCCGTCCACCACCCCCGCCGCGGAGATGACGGCCCGCGGCACGACTTTCAGCTCACCCCTGACGACGTCGGCGATCGGCAGCTTGTACGCGCCGAACTCGTCGGCGTCGTCGGCGTCGTACCAGAGGTGCGCCTGCCGGTACTTGTCGTTCGGCTCCTGCTCGGCGCCCGCCCACTTGCGCACCCGCTTGTCGGCAGCGGCGGAGTCCCACTCGCGGTCGCGGTCGGCGAGCGGCAGGTCCTGGAATCTCGTCACCGTCATGACATGGGGCTACCCGTCTCCCAGGCGTGAAACGGCCGCCTGTTGGTAGGGAGACGGTCCTGATGGAACGAACGTCCGTCCGACGAGGAGATGATGAGATGACCATTCTGATCGCCTATGACGGGTCCGAGGACGCCAAGGCCGCGATCGCGTTCGCCGGCACGCTGCTGAAGGGCGAGCCGGCCGTGGTGCTGACCGTGTGGGAGCGGGCCGCGATGACGTCCGCGCGGGCGTCGGCCGGGCTCGTGGTGGCGGTGGGCGACACCAGCGCCGAGGACGCCGCGATCGAGGAGTCGATGACGGAGCTGGCGGCCGAGGGGGCCAGGCTCGCCGGTGCGGCCGGGCTGGAGGCCACGCCCCGGGTGGCGACCGACGCCCTGTCCGTGTGGTCGGCCATCGTGGACGCGGCCGAGGAGGTCGGCGCCACGCTCATCGTGACGGGGACGCGCGGCATGGGCGGGATCCGGTCGCTGCTGCTGGGCAGCACGTCCGACCGGGTGCTGCACCACTCCACCCGGCCCGTCCTCGTGGTCCCCGCACCGGAGGCGCACACCTGACGCGCCCCGGCTCCGCCCCACGGCGGCGGACCTCCTCAAGCCGGAGCGGCGCCGCGCGCGGCCTGGACGAGGAGGGGCCGGAGGCGGGGACGCCGGCGGCGTAGGGCAGAGTGACACCCGGCGAGGGAGGAGTCACGTGAGCGAGGGACTGGCTCGGCGGCTGGGCACCGGCGACGCGGTCGTCGTCGGGCTGAGCGCCATGATCGGCGCGGGCGTGTTCGCCGCGTTCGCGCCCGCCGCGGCGGCCGCCGGGCCGTGGCTGCTGCCCGCGCTCGCGCTCGCCGCCGTCGTCGCCTACTGCAACGCCACGTCCTCGGCCCGCCTGGCCGCCCTCTACCCCGAGTCGGGCGGCACCTACGTGTACGGCCGGCGGCGGCTCGGCCCGTTGTGGGGCTACCTGGCCGGCTGGGGCTTCACGGTCGGCAAGACCGCCTCCTGCGCCGCCATGGCCCTGACCTTCGGCGCCTACGTGGCCCCCGCCTTCGCCCGGCCGCTCGCCGTGGGGGCCGTGGTGGGGGTCACGGTGCTCAACGTGTACGGGGTGCGGCGCTCGACCGCGGCGGCCCGGGTGATGGTGGCGTTCGTGCTGGCCGTCCTCGCGGCGGTGATCGCCACCGGCCTCCTCGCCACGCCGGCGCCCACGGCCGGGACGCCCACGGCCGGGACGCCCACGGCCGGGACGCCCACGGCCGGGACAGCCACCGCCGCCCTCGGCCAGACGCGGCACGCCGTGCCCGGCGCGTCCGCGGGGATGCCCGGCGTGTCCCGCGGTGCGGTGGACGACCTCGGGGAGGGCGGCCCGTACCCGATCCCCGGCCTCCGCGAACACCTCCCCTCGGTGCCCGCGTTCGTGACGGTGGCTGAGGAGACGGGCCCTTCGGACACCGGGTTGTGGGGCGTCCTGCAGGGCGCGGGGCTGCTGTTCTTCGCGTTCGCCGGATACGCCCGGATCGCCACCTTGGGCGAGGAGGTGCGCGACCCGGCGCGGGCGATCCCGCGCGCCATCGGCATCGCCCTCGGCATCACGCTCGTCGTCTACACGCTGGTCGCCGTGGCGGCCCTGCGGGTCCTGGGCTGGCCCCTGCTGGCCGTGTCCGCCGCCCCGCTGGACGACGTGGTGACGGCGGCGGGCTTCGGGTGGCTGCGGCCCGTGGTGACGGCGGGCGCGGCGGTGGCGGCGCTCGGGGCGCTGCTCGCCCTCGTGCTCGGGGTCTCCCGCACGGTGCTCGCCATGGCCCGCGAACGCGACCTGCCGCACGCCCTGTCGGCGGTCCACCCGGCGCGCCGGGAGCCGCGCCGCGCCGAGCTGGCCGTGGGCGTCGCGGTGGTGGCGCTGCTGCTCGTGGCCGACCTGCGCGGGGCGATCGGGTTCTCGTCGTTCGGCGTGCTGGTGTACTACGCGATCGCCAACGCCGCCGCGCTCACCCTGACGCGGGAGGAGGGCGCGCCGCCCAGGGTGGTGCCCGTGGCGGGTGTCGTGCTGTGCCTGGTGCTCGCCGCCACGCTGCCGTGGGCGTCCGTGGTGGGCGGGCTGGCGGTCTTCGCCGTGGGCGCGCTCGTCTGGGCGGTGGTCCACCGCCGGAGACCGGCACGTCCGTAGTGAGGGAGCGGGCGGGGGCGAGGGCGGGCGGAAAACGGCAGGCGCTCGCGACCGGCCCGGCGGTAGCATCGGCGGCATGACGCTGCGCACGGTGATGACCGCCCCGTAGGGGGTTCCATCGTCCACGTCCTGTCGAGGCCCCGCTGACCGGGGCCTTCGTCATGTCCGGCCCCATGGGAGGTACCGGATGTACGTCACGACCACGATTCCCTACGTCAACGCCCGCCCGCACCTGGGGTTCGCCCTGGAGATCGTGCAGGCCGACGTGCTCGCCCGCCACCACCGCCGCCGGGGCGAGCCCGTGCGGTTCCAGACCGGCACCGACGACAACTCGCTCAAGAACGTCCTGGCCGCCGAGGCCGAGGGCGTGCCGGTGCGGGAGCTGGTGGACCGCAACGCGGCGGCCTTCGAGGCGCTGCGCGAGCCGCTGGAGCTGTCGTTCGACTCCTTCGTCAGGACCAGCCGCCACCCCGGGCACCGGGCGGGGGTCGAGCGGATCTGGAAGGCGGTGTCCCACGACCTCTACCGGCGCTCCTACGAGGGCCTGTACTGCGTGGGCTGCGAGCAGTTCTACCCGGAGGGTCCCTGCCCGGACGGGCACGAGGCGCCGTTGCAGCGGGTGGCGGAGGAGAACTGGTTCTTCCGCCTGTCGCGCTACCGGGACCCGCTGCTGGACCTCATCGGCAGCGGACGGCTGCGCGTCGAGCCGGCCGCGCGCCGCAACGAGGTGCTCGCGTTCCTGAGGGGCGGCCTGGACGACCTGAGCGTCTCGCGCTCGGCCGCCCGCGCCCGCGGCTGGGGCATCCCGGTGCCCGGCGATCCCGACCAGGTGGTGTACGTGTGGTGGGACGCCCTGGCCAACTACGTCACCGCGCTGGAGGACGACGACCACGAGCGGTGGTGGGTGCGCGAGCCGCGCAAGATCCACCTGGTGGGCAAGGGGGTGATCCGGTTCCACGCGGTCCACTGGCCGGCGATGCTGCTGTCGGCGGGGCTGCCGCTGCCGAGCGACATCGTGGTGCACGACTATGTGACGGCCGGCGGCCGCAAGATCAGCAAGTCGTCGGGCGTCACCGTCGATCCGGTGGCGCTGGTGCGGGCGTACGGGGCCGACGCCGTGCGGTGGTGGCTGCTGCGGGAGGTGCCGCGCGTGGGGGACGCCGACTTCACCGAGGAACGGCTGGTCGCCCGCGCGGACGAGGACCTGGCCAACGGCATCGGCAACCTCGTCAACCGGGTGGTCACGATGGTCCACCGCTTCCAGGACGGCCACCTGACCCGCCCCGCCGGGGACGCGGAGGCCGGAGGGGCGGGGCGGGACCTGGTGGACGTCACCAGGCGGGCCGGGCGGCTCGTGGACGCGGCGCTGGAGGACTACGACTTCCGGCGGGCCGTGGCGGCCGTGCAGGCGATCGTGGAGGCGGCGAACGCGTACGTCGAGCGCGCCCGGCCGTGGGGGCGGCCGCCCGCGGAGCGGGAGGCGTCTCTGGCCGTGCTCGTGGCGGCGTGCCGGGAGCTGGCCGTACAGCTGGAGCCCTTCCTGCCGTCGGCGGCGGCGCGGGTGGCGGCGGCGGTCGGCGGGGAACGCCTCCCCGCGCCGCGCCCGCTGTTCCCCCGCCTCGGGCGCTGACGCGCGTCGGGTGTTGACGCGCGTCGGGTCTTGAAGCGCGTGGGGCGTTGACGCGCGTCGGGCGTTGACCGGGCCGGGGTGCGCGCCTAGGTTGGCGCGCACGGCCGTGCGCGCGGTGTGTGGGCGGCGCTCGGGTGAGCGCGCACACCGCCCGGCCGGCGTGGAGGTGCGACCATGCCCGTCCCCACCGTCCGAGGCCCCGTGGACGCCGCCGATCTCGGCCAGACGCTGATGCACGAGCACATCTTCGTCCTCTCGCCCGAGCACGTGGAGAACTACGGGCGGGGCGTCTGGTGGGACGAGGAGTTCCGTGTGGCCGACGCGATCCGCAAGCTCAACGCGCTGGCCGCCACGGGGGTGCGGACCCTCGTCGACCCGACGGTGTGGGGTCTCGGCCGGTACGTCCCGCGCATCCAGCGGATCGCCGCCGAGGTGCCGGACCTGCACATCGTCGTCGCCACCGGCCTCTACTGCTTCGAGGAGCTGCCGCACCAGTACGAGCACCGCGGCCCCGGCCTGCTGCTGGACGGCCCGGACCCGATGGTGGACGACTTCGTGCGCGACCTGACCGTGGGCATCGCCGACACCGGGGTGCGGGCCGCGTTCCTCAAGTGCGTGGTCGAGGAGAAGGGGCTGACCCCCGGCGTGGAGCGGATCTGCCGCGCCGTCGCGCGGGCCCACCTGAGCACGGGCGCCCCCATCACCGTGCACACGAACGCGGCGGCGCGCACCGGGACGATCGCGCTGGACCTGTTCGCCGAGGAGGGCGTGGACCTGACCAAGGTGGTGGTCGGCCACGCCGGCGACTCCAACGACCTCGACCACCTCATGAGCCTGGCCGACACCGGCGCCACGCTCGGCATGGACCGGTTCGGGCTGGACGTGTACAACACGACCGAGCGGCGCGTGGCCACGATCGCCGAGCTCTGCCGGCGCGGGTACGCGGACCGGATGGTGCTCAGCCACGACACCGCCTGCTTCATGGACTACTTCGGCGGGGCCTGGGACGACGCGCTCGCCGCCTTTGCACCGGACTGGCGATACGATCACATTCATCACCAGGTCCTGGCAATGTTGCTCGATTCGGGCGTGGCGCAGGCGCATATCGACCAGATGCTGGTGTATAACCCGAGAAGCTACTTTGCGTAAAGTAGTGGAATCAGTACCGCAATACAGGTAGGTGGAGCTGGGTGACTTCGGAGCAAGCCTTGTCGATCAGCTTGGGGCTCCAGGGCCCGTGCGTCATCGCGAGGCTCACAGGAGACTTCGATTTCGCCTCAGCCGCCGAAGTGCGTGATCGCGTCACCAAGGCGCTCGATCTCACCCAGCCGCCCATGCTGGTCATCGACATGCAGGGCGTCGAGGTGTGCGACTCGTCCGGGCTGTCGGTGCTCGTGTACGTCCACAAGGCCGTCACCGCGTCCGGCGGCCGGCTGCTCCTGGCCGGGCTGAACGGCAGGTGCAAGCACCTGTTCGCGATCACCGCGCTGGACAAGTTCTTCGACATCCGCAGCACGGCCGAGCTGGCCATCGCCGAACTCGCCGAACTCTCCGAACCGGGGAATTCACCGCCGTTCCCGGGGTAGTCGCGATGGCATGCCGGCTCACGAGCCCGACCCCCTGGGTGCCTACCTGAAGCAGATCGGCGGCATCCCGCTGCTGTCCGCCGCCGACGAGGTGGAGCTCGCGCGGCGCGTCGAGGCCGGCCTGTACGCCGGCCACCTGATCGCCCGGGCCGCCGGCGGGGAGCCGGAGGGAGCGAGCCTCGCCGAGCTGTACGAGATCCGCGACGAGGGGCGGCGCGCCAAGGACCTGCTCATCAGGTCGAACCTGCGCCTCGTGGTCTCCGCCGCGCGGCGGTACGCCCAGCGCGGGCTGCCCCTGCTCGACGTCATCCAGGAGGGCAACCTCGGGCTGATCCGGGCCGTGGAGAAGTTCGACTACAAGCGTGGCTACAAGTTCTCCACCTACGGGATGTGGTGGATCCGCCAGGCCATCGAGCGCGGCATCCACGACAAGAGCCGTACGGTGCGGCTGCCCACGCACGTCGGCGAGGAGCTGTCGCGCCTGGCCAGGACGCGGCGGCGGCTCGCCGCCGAGCTGGGGCGCGAGCCGCGCGACGCGGAGCTGGCCGAGGCGGCCGGGCGCACGGTCGCGGAGGTCGCCGGGCTGCGCCGGCTCGCCCAGGACACGGTCAGCCTCGACCTGCCGGTCGGCGAGCACGGCGAGGGCAACCTCGGCGACCTGATCGCCGACGAGGACGGCCCGCAGGTGCACGAGCTCACCGAGCAACGGGCCATGAGCGCCGAGCTGCGCGCGCTCGTCAGCGCGCTCCCGCCGCGCGAGGCGTTCATCATCAGGCACCGGTACGGCCTGGCGGGCCGCGAGGTCGCGACGTACGGGACGATCGCCGACCACATGGGGCTGACCCGCGAGCGCGTACGGCAACTGGAGCGGCAGGCGCTGAAGCGGCTCAGGGGCGGGACGCCGGTGGTGGCGTGGGCGTCATGAGCCGTTGACCGGGCGGGGATCGTGACGGTTAATCGAAGAACCTGAGTCGCTTTCGAGGGGGGAAGCGAGGGTTCGTCGCCTTTGGGGGCATCATGGGTAACCGCCGCTCCGTCAGGCCCTTACGCAGCTTGTCGGTCTTGTCCGTCGTCACGGCCACCGTCCTGGCCGCCGCACCCCTCCCGGCCGTGGCCGCCACGCCTCTGCCGGCCGCGCCCGCCGCCGTCACCGGGAGACTGGACGCCTCGGGCGCGCAGCTGATCCGCTACAAGATCGTCCTCGGCCGGTGTAAGGACACGTGCCGGATCAAGGTCAAGATCACCAACATCTCGCGCAAGACCCTGTACGACGTCTCGCTCAACGCCCGGCTCAGGGTCAACAAGACCAAGGTCGGATCGTGCTACGACTACGTGGGCACCATCCGCGCCGGCGGCCGGCGCTCGGCGGGCTGCACGGTGCGCTCCAGCAGGCTGGCGTCGATGTGGAACCGGTGGCTGGACGGCGAGATCCGCTGGGACACGCACGTCAACACGGTCGTCCACTACGAGTACTACCGCTGACGCCCCGGGATCCGGCGGGAAGCCAGGGGCGTCAGCGCCGCCCCTGGCCGCTGCCGTCAGGAAGTGACGAGAAGGGCCAGGCCGATCAGCACCACGATCGGTACCACCCAGACCACGGCCTCGGCAGCGAACTCCTTGTACATCTCGCGGATCTCCCTCGTCACGCCCCGGAGGGCGGCGTACACGTCACTGCGCAGCATAGCCGCCCGGACCCGCCACTCCGTCCAGCCCCGGCCTTCCGTGAGGAGACCCGAGCCCGGGGCGTCCGCGAGGAGGAGCGGGTCAGTCCTCGTCCTGGGGGCGCGGGCGGCTCCGGGCCAGGCGCTTGCCGAACCCGGCCAGCGACTCGTCGGCCATCAGCGCCGCCAGCCGGGGGGCGTCGGCGTCCACCTGGCGCAGGACGTCCGGGTCGGCTCCGGCGAAGCGGCTCCACGCGCGCACCACGTCCGGCATGGCGGCGATCGCGTCCGGCGACAGGATCGCCTCGCGGGGCAGCCACGACGTGAGGAACTGGGACACCCTTCCCGGGCTCCACCACAGAGGACGATCCCCGATGAACTCCGCCAGCTTCGCGAACGCCTCGTCCGCCCCCTTCATGGCCGGCAGGTCGTCGAAGCGCGACAGCGTGTCGTCGGGGGCGGGCCGTACGGGATCGGGGACGGTCACGGCACGCGCCAGCGCGAAGGGCCGCACGGCCGGGTACGTGTCGGCGACCGCCGCCCCCATGACGCGGTCGGTGAGCTCCAGGGCGTCAAGGATCCGCCCCGCCACCACCCCGGGCTCGGCCGCCTCCAGGCTCAGGTCGTCGAGGAACTTGGGCTCCTCCACCAGCGCGTCCACCGCCAGGCCGCCGCCCACCTGGTCGACGGCGACGATCAGCACGTGCGGCTCCTTGCCGTCGCGGTAGCGGAACGACAGGGCGGCGAGCGTCTGCTGCCCGTGACGGTCGGCCTTGCCGTACCAGGCTCCGTCGCAGTCCACCTGCCCCATCCGCCGCACCCAGACCGGCAGCGCGTCCCGCGCCTCGGCGCCGTGGGCCGTGTAGAGGTCCGGGGCTACGACGGCGTCGGGCTCCGTGATCGTGGTGTCCGGCTCCGCGGTCGCGGCGGGAGCCGCGCCGGTGGCCACGGCGGCCAGGGCAGCCAGCGTGAGCCGGGTCTCGGGCCTGCCGGTCTCCACCAGCTCCTGGACGAACCCGCGCGCCTCGCCCGGCTCCAGCCCCGCCATGAGCCGTGACGCCCACAGCTCGGTGCGCAGAGGTGAACGCCACCTCAGCAGGTCGCGGGCCTGGGTGATCGCCGTCGTCAACGCTGGAGTGCTCACCCTCCGACCGTAGTCCACGAGGACCGGCGCGGCGCGCCGGGATTCAGGGGACCGGCGTCGCCGCGCCCGGGGTTGGCACTGACGCAGGGTCAACCTCCCAGCATGGACGGCATGACCACGGACATCCACGCGATGAGCGGCGACCCGACGACGAGCGGCGACGGCGCGACGCGGCACTTCACGGTCCACCACGACGGCGTCACGATCCCGGTGACCCGCGCCGGCCGGGGACGGCCGCTCGTCCTCTGCCCGGGGCTGTGCTCCACGCAGGCCGATCTGCACGAGCTGATCGAGTTGCTGCGGCGCGACCACGACGTGCTGACCTTCGACCTCAGGGGCCACGGCCGCACCTCGGCCGCCGGCACGTACTCCTTCGAGGCGTTCGCCGGCGATCTCGCCGCCGTGCTGGCGGAGGCGCGACGCCTCGGCCCGCCCTCGGCGCCCGTGCTCGTGGGCTACTCGCTGGGCGCGGACCTGGCCGTGCACCACGCCTCCGAGCACCCGGGCGCCGTCGCCGGGCTCGTCCTCATCGACGGGGCGAACCCGGTGCCCGAACCGTTCGTCACCGAGGCCGACCTGCCGGCGTTCCGCGCGATGTGGGAGGAGGCGGCGGCCGCGCAGGAGGCCCTGCGGGGCACCGCGCGCCAGGTGTCGCTCACCGCCCAGGACATCCTCGACCTGAACATCGAGATCGACGGGGTCCGGGCCGGGATCCTCGACCGGTACCGGAGGATCGACTGCCCGATCAGCATGATCATGTCCACCTCGATGGCCGGCGCGGACGGTGGGGGACCGGCGGCGCGGTTCAACCGGAACTGGCGCGCCGGCGTCGAGCGGCTCGTCCGCGAGCTGCCACGCGTCTCCGCGTCCTGGCTCGACGCCGACCACGGGCTGGTCTTCACCCACGCCCCGCGGATCGCCGAGCTCGTCCGCCGGCCGCGGGACCCGGCTGGTCAGCCGGCCTGCTGAGCGGCCCCTGGGAGACTGGTCCGATGCTGACCATCGGCGAGCTGGCGTCGTACGCCGGAGTGACGGTGCGCGCGGTGCGGCACTATCACGCCAAGGGGCTGCTGCCGGAGCCGGAGCGCGACCACTTCGGCTACCGCAGGTACGGCGGCGACGCCGTGATCGAGCTGATCAGGATCCGGACCCTCGCCGACGCCGGGGTCCCGCTGGCGCGGGTCCGGGAGCTGCTGCGGGCCGGCGAGGCGGAGTTCGCCGCGGCCGTCGCGGACATCGACAGGCGGCTCCAGGCCGAGATCCGGGAACGGCAGCGGAACCGGGAGCGGATCGCCCGGCTCGCCGCCGGGGACGACCTGGCGCTGCCACCGGAGGTGGTCGGGCTCCTGAACCGGATGCGGGAGCTCGGCATCGACGAACGGATCATCCGGGTCGAACGCGACGGCTGGATCCCGCTCGCCGCGCGCTCGCCCGCCCGCGTCCCGGAGTGGACGGCGCGCAAGCGGGAGCAGCTCGCCGACCCCCGGTTCATCGGCTTCTACCTCACCCTGGGCCAGGCCCTCGACTGGGCCGACGACGATCCGCGGCTGGCCGGGCTGGCCGACGAGCTGGCCGCCTACCTCACGCGGATGGCCGACGAGCGGGGCGAGGACTACGTCGGCGACATCGGCGTCGAGCCGCGCTTCGCCGAGCTGATGGACACGCTGGCGTTCGACACCGCGCCCCCGGCCCGCCGGCTGATCCGGCTGATGGAGGAACGGGGCTGGACCGGCTGGACCAGCCTGGAACGCGTGGACCCGGCCCGGACACGGTAGCCGTCGCCGGCGCGACCGGCCTGCCTGCCGTCGCCGGGCGCGGCCCGGGTCAGCGGCTGAGCAGCTCCGAGAAGACGTCCACCAGCTCGGGCCGGTCGAACGGGCCGACGTGGGGCGCCGCGACGCTGCGCACGTCGGTCGGGTTGTCCGGCGTCAGGCGGTCGGCCTCGGCGATGAACCGGTCCTGCAACGCCGGGGGGATCAGCCGGTCGAGGGTGAAACGGACATAGGTCCGGGGGACACGGCCCCAGGTGTGCGCCTCGCCCCGGGCGTCGGCCAGGGGGATGCCGGCGGTCTCGTCCGGTTCGAGCATGGTGAGCAGCCGGCGTACCCCCTCGTCGGTGAAGTCGGCGGCCAGGCACTCCTTGACCGCGTGGAACACCGCCGGGTCGGCCGAGAGCCAGTTGACCCGGGTCACGCCCAGCACCGCCGGGTCGGCGACCACCGCCGCCTGGATCAGGGGGAGCAGGCTGTCGCCGTTCTCCGGCGTGGACAGGTAGGCGGTCAGGTTGGGCAGGTCCACGCAGCAGTACGCGGCGACGTAGACCACCCGGTCGAGCAGGTGGGGGACGGCGTTGCCGACCCTGCTCACGGTGACGCCGCCCTGGCTGGCGCCGGCCAGGATCACGGGCCCGTGGCGGCGGGCGCGCCGCACCACGTCCGTCACGCGTTCGACGTAGTCGTCGATGGTGATGCCGGCGAGCGGCGACGGCTCGGTCGCCAGCGCCTCCAGGTCCTGCGGGTTCTGGTATGACCGGGGGTAGAACGCCTCGTGGCCGTGTCCCGGCAGGTCGACGGCCACGCACCGGTGGCCGCGCAGGGTGAGCTCGGTCATCAGCCCCGAGCCCCAGGCCGATGAGGAGTTGGTGCCGTGGACGAACACCAGGGTCGGTGATCGCCGGTCGCCGCCGTGATCGGCGGCGGCGGTCCCGGATGGGTGGAGCGTGGTCATCGTCGTGGTCTCCTGTCGGTGTCCGCTGTCGGGTGAGTGGGCCGGCGCTCAGGCACGTGGGCGGCGCCACATCGGCCACAGGGGCGGGCCGCCGGCCACGCGGACCGGCTCGCCGAGATCCTCGAACCCGTGCCGCAGGTACAGGGCACGGCTACGGGGCGAACTCGCCTCCAGGTACGCGGGGAGCCCGCCGGCGTCCGCTCGCTCCAGACCGTGGCGCAACATCGCCGAGCCGAGCCCGGCGCCCTGCCGCCCGCCGGCCACTCCCATGCACGGGAGGTACAGGTGCGGCTCGCCGACGGGGTGCCGCCGGGCCAGCGCCTCGCCGAGAGCCCGCAGGCGCGCCCCGCTCTCATCGGGGCCCCGTTGCCCGGACGCGTCGGCCTGCTCCGGCGCGCCGGCGGGCTCGCCGTGGGGCGCCTGGCCGGCCGTCAGGCTCAGCCACACCGCCGCCCCCTCGCGATCGCCGATCAGGTACGCCTCGGCGGCGGGGTGGTCGAGCAGGGACCGGTAGAAGTGCCTCTGCCGCAGACCCCGATCGCCCGGGCCGGGGTAGAGCCAGCAGACGAGGGGGTCGGTCATGAACGCCTCGGTGAGGACGTCCAGCACCGCCAGCCGGTCGGTCTCGTCCGCCTGTCGCACGGATGCGTACGGCGTATCAACTGTCATGCGTACAGAGTATTGAGAGCCGCTCCCCTCCAGCCCGTTCAGGGAAGGAAAGTGTACTGGCGGCCGAGAATAGTGAACTAGTACATTTGCTCGGCAGGCAACGATTCCACGCACGCATCGGGGGCTCTCATGTCGTCGTCGGCCCAGCGGCCGGATCCGCCGTACCAGCGGATCACCGGGGAGATCCGCGCCCGGATCCTCACCGGCGAGCTGCGTCCCGGCGAGCGGATGCCGTCCATCCGGCAGATCGCCCGGCGCTGGGGCGTCGCGGTCGCCACCGCGACCAAGGTGATGGCGGCGCTGCGCGACGAAGGGCTGGTCGAGACGAAGGTCGGCTCCGGCGCGGTGGTCAGCGGACGCGCCGCGCAGGAGCCCGACCCTCGGCGGGCGCCGGATCCCGGGCCGCCGCGCGACCCCCGGCGGCGGATCGACCCCCGTCCGGCGCCGAACACCGCCAGGCAGGCGTTGAACCGCGGGCAGGTGCTCCGCGCCGCCATCGCGATCGCCGACGTCGAGGGGCTCGACGCCGTGTCCATGCGGCGGCTCGCGGCCGAACTGGGCGTCGGGCCGATGTCGCTCTACCGGCACGTGGCGAACAAGGACGAACTGGTGACCGAGATGGTCGACGAGATCTTCGGCCGGCTGGAGCTCCCCGTCCCCGGGCCGGAGGGCTGGCGGGCCAAACTCGAACTGATCGCCCGCCGGCAATGGCGACTGGGCCGCCGGCACCTCTGGATGCCCAGGGCGGTCTCGTTCACCCGCCCGCTGCTGGTGCCGAACATGATGGCGCACACCGAATGGACGCTGCGCGCGCTCGACGGCCTGGGGCTGTCCATGGAGACCCGGATCCGGGAGGCGCTCACGCTGCACGCGCTCGTCGTCAACGCCGCGCTGTCCATGGCGGACGAGGTCGAGGCGGAGCAGGAGACCGGGGTGACGCTCGACCGGTGGTGGCTGGCACAGCGCGATCGGGCCGGCGCACTCCTCGACAGCGGACGGTTCCCCCTGCTGGCGGCGATCCCCGAGGAGGCGGTGTCGGACCTCGACGGGCTGTTCGAGTACAGCCTCGCGCGGCACCTCGACGGCTTCGCCGCCCTGGTGGCGGCACACGCCCGAACGCCGTCATGAGGCCGCTGCCCGAACGCCGTCATGAGGGCCGTCGTCCGAACGCCGTCATGAGGGCCGTTGTCCGAACGACGTCATGAGGGCTGCCGCCCGAACGCGGTCATGGCGGGGCCGCTCACGTGACGGCTGTCCTCGGCTGGCCCAGGGCGTGGTGACCGGGCCGACCAGGGCGTGGTGACCGGGCCGAGGGGAAGGGGCCCCGGCGCGGCCTCGGAGCGTACCCCGAGCGCGACCCGGACCCCTGCGTCCGCCATGACCTCAGGCGAGGTCCACGACCGGCGTGCCCTCACCCGAGGTCCACGTCTCGACGTGACCTGAGTGAGGTCATCACCGGCCTGACCTCGCCCTCGCCTGAGGTGCGCGCCCAGCCTGAGCTCAGCGGGAGTCGCCCGTGAGGCCCGCCTTGCGGAGGGCCTCGGCCATGGCGCCCGACGGCGCGGAGCGGTCCTGGCGCTGGCCGCCGCGACCGCGCTGACCGGCGCCGTCGCGGCCCCTGCCGCCGCCGTCACGACCGTCACGACCGCCCGAGCCGCGTCCGCCGTCGCCCCGCGACCCGTCACCACGCGCGCCGTCACCCCGCCCGCGCTCCCCGCGCGCGCCGCCGCCGTCGCGGGCGCCCTCGCCGCGGCCACGGCCGCCCCGCTCGCCGCCCTGACGAGAGCCTCGGGAGTCGCCGGAGCCCGAGCCCGGGCCGGCGGCCGTCGTCTCGTCCTCCAGCCGCAGCGTCAGTGAGATGCGCTTGCGCGGGATGTCCACGTCCAGCACCTTGACCCGCACGATGTCGCCCGGCTTGACCACGTCGCGCGGGTCCTTGACGAACGTGCGCGACATGGCCGAGACGTGGACCAGGCCGTCCTGGTGGACGCCGACGTCGACGAACGCGCCGAACGCCGCCACGTTGGTGACCACGCCCTCCAGGATCATGCCCGCCTGGAGGTCGGAGATCTTCTCGACGCCCTCCTTGAACGTGGCCGTCCGGAAGGCCGGTCGCGGGTCGCGGCCGGGCTTCTCCAGCTCGCGCAGGATGTCGGTGACGGTCGGCAGGCCGAAGGTGTCGTCGGTGAAGTCCTGCGGCTTGATCGAGCGCAGCACCGCGGTGTTGCCGATCAGCGACTTGAGGTCGGCCTGGACCGACCCGAGGATGCGCCGCACCACGGGGTAGGCCTCGGGGTGGACGCTGGAGGCGTCGAGCGGGTCGTCGCCCCCCGGGATGCGCAGGAAGCCGGCGCACTGCTCGAACGCCTTGGGCCCGAGGCGGGCGACGTCCTTCAGGGCCGTGCGGCTGCGGAACGGGCCGTTGGCGTCGCGGTGGCGCACGATGCTCTCGGCCAGCGTGGAGCCGATGCCCGACACGCGGGTCAGCAGCGGCGCCGAGGCGGTGTTGACGTCGACGCCCACAGCGTTGACGCAGTCCTCGACGACCGCGTCGAGCGAGCGCGACAGCTTGGACTCGGCCAGGTCGTGCTGGTACTGGCCGACGCCGATCGACTTCGGGTCGATCTTGACCAGCTCGGCCAGCGGGTCCTGCAGCCGGCGGGCGATCGAGACGGCGCCGCGCAGCGACACGTCGAGGTCGGGCAGCTCCTGCGAGGCGTACGCGGAGGCGGAGTAGACCGACGCGCCCGCCTCGGAGACCACGACCTTGGTGACCGACGGCATGTGCTTGACCAGCTCGCCCGCCAGCTTGTCGGTCTCGCGGGAGGCGGTGCCGTTGCCGATGGCGATGAGCTCGACGCCGTGCCGCTGCACGAGCGCGCCGAGCACCGCGAGCGACTGGTCCCACTGCCGCTTGGGCTCGTGCGGGTAGATGGTGGTGGTCTCGACGACCTTGCCGGTGGCGTCGACCACGGCGACCTTGACGCCGGTGCGCAGGCCCGGGTCGAGGCCCATCGTGGCGCGCGTGCCTGCGGGGGCGGCGAGCAGCAGGTCGCGCAGGTTGGCGGCGAACACCCGCACCGCCTCGTCCTCGGCCGCCTGCCACAGCCGCATCCGGATGTCGAGGCCCAGGTGGACGAGGATGCGGGTGCGCCAGGCCCAGCGCACGGTCTCGGCCAGCCAGCGGTCGGCCGGCCGGCCCTGGTCGGAGATGCCGAAGCGGGCGGCGATGCGCTCCTCGTAGGGGCCGTCGTCGGGCTCCAGCGTGACGCTGAGCACCTCTTCCTTCTCGCCCCGGAACATCGCGAGGATCCGGTGGGAGGGCAGCTTGGTGAACGGCTCGCCGAACTCGAAGTAGTCGGCGAACTTCGCGCCCGCCTCCTCCTTGCCCTCACGGACCTTGGACACCAGCCGGCCGCCGTTCCAGAGCTGCTCGCGCAGGCCGCCGATGAGGTCGGCGTCCTCGGCGAAGCGCTCGATCAGGATCGCCCGCGCGCCCTCCAGCGCCGCCCCGGCGTCGGCGACGCCCTCGGCGACGAACGCCTCGGCCTCGGCCGCCGGGTCGAGCGACGGGTCGCCGAGCAGCCGGTCGGCCAGCGGCTCCAGCCCCAGCTCGCGGGCGATCTGCGCCTTGGTGCGCCGCTTGGGCTTGTAGGGCAGGTAGATGTCCTCGAGGCGGGCCTTGGTCTCGGCCGCCATGATCTGGGCGCGCAGCTCGTCGTCGAGCTTGCCCTGCGACTCGACGGACTCCAGGATGGCCGCCCGCCGCTCCTCCAGCTCGCGGAGGTAGCGCAGCCGCTCCTCCAGCGTGCGCAGCTGCGCGTCGTCGAGGGCGCCGGTGACCTCCTTGCGGTATCGGGCGATGAACGGCACCGTGGCGCCGCCGTCGAGCAGCTCGACGGCCGCGAGCACCTGCCCGTCGCGCACGCCGAGCTCAGCCGCGATCCGCTGGTGAATAGAGAGCACTTGCCTGCCTTTCGATGGTCCCGCCGGTCAATTGTGCAGGAACGGGCCGTCCCGCGAGACCGCGCGGGGCACTGGGGACACGCCGGTCGTCGTCCAGCACCCTAGAGGCAGACACCGACGATTTCGCGCGGATCGGCGGCGAGCCGAGGCGAAGTCGCCCGTGGTGGTAGACCTGAGGGATGCGGATCTCGGTGGCGGCCGACAGCCTGGACGGCGTGGCGGAGCGGGTGGTGGAGGAACTGCGCCGGCGCGGACACGAGGTGATCCTCCACGGGGCGCTCGACCCCACGGCCCGCGACGACTGGGCGTGGGCGTCGGAGGCGGCGGCCCGCGACGTCGGCGAGGGGCGGGCCGAGCAGGCCGTGGTGTGCTGCTGGACCGGCACGGGCGCGTCCATCGCGGCCAACAAGGTGCCGGGCGTGCGGGCGGCGCTGTGC
Organism: Nonomuraea rhodomycinica; assembly: GCF_013363995.1. Classification (GTDB taxonomy): domain Bacteria; phylum Actinomycetota; class Actinomycetes; order Streptosporangiales; family Streptosporangiaceae; genus Nonomuraea; species Nonomuraea rhodomycinica. The sequence goes on from NZ_JABWGO010000004.1 coordinate 399,880, forward strand.
GCCGACGCGTACACCGCGGACGGCGCGCGCCGCTGGAACGACGCGAACGTGCTGGCCCTCAGCCTGCGCCTGACCTCCGAGGTGGTGCTCGGCGAGATCCTGGAGGCGTGGTTCGCGGGCGAGCCGAGCACGGACGACGCGGACCGCGCGAACGTCGCGCACCTCGACGAGATCTGAGACGGGATCTGAACAACCCCGGCAGACTGGGCGATTCGGACTGGCGTCGGCGTGGCGGCATGTGCTTGGTTGTGACGCCATATGAAGATTCAAGCAAGCGATGTCGCCGCCCTGGCCCGGGGCTGCGCCGTGCTGGGCACCGGCGGCGGGGGCGACGTGCGCACCGGGGCGCTGGCGGCGCGGCGGGCCATCCAGGAGTACGGCGAGGTGCCGCTGGTCCGGCTGGCGGACTTACCCGGCGACGCGCTGGTGGTGCCGCTGTCCGGCATCGGCGCGCCCACGGTGAGCCACGAGATGATCCACGGCGAGGACGAGCCCAGGCGGATCGCCGAGGAGATCGAGCGGATCTTCGGCCGGCCGCCCGCGGCGGTCATGTCGTCGGAGATCGGCGGGGCGAACGGCGTCGCGCCCGTCGCCTGGGCCGCGCAGCTCGGGCTGCCGCTGCTCGACGCCGACGGCATGGGCCGGGCGTTCCCCGAGGTGCAGATGGTCTCGATGTACGTGGCCGGGCTGCCGGCCGACCTCGTGATCATGTCGGACGTCGCGGGCAACGTGGTCACGATCCGGCCGGTGGACGGCCTGTGGTCGGAGCGGCTGGCCCGCGCGGTGTGCGTCGCGGCCGGGTCGCACGCGCTCATGGCCGACTACGTGCTCACCGCCGCGGGCGCGCGGGGCGCGGTCATCGAGGGCACGGTCACGCGCGCCCTCGCCGTCGGCCGGGCCACGGAGGGCGCGGCCGACCCCCTGGGGGCGCTCAAGGCGGAGCTCGGCGCGTACGAGCTGATCACCGGCAAGCTGGCGGACGTGGAGCGGCGCACCACGGGCGGGTTCGTGCGCGGCACGGCGACGGTCGAGGGCACCGGGGCCGACCGGGGCAGGGTCTTGACCTTGGAGCTGCAGAACGAGAACCTCGTCGCCATGGCCGGCGGCCGGATCTTGGCCATGGTGCCCGACCTCATCACGGTGGTCGACACCGAGACGGCCGCCGCCATCCAGACCGAGAGCCTGCGCTACGGCCAGCGCGTCACCGTGCTGGCCTGGCCGTGCGACCCGCTGTGGCGCACGCCGAAGGGCCTGGAGACGGCGGGGCCGCGCGCCTTCGGCCACGACCTCGACTACGTCCCCGTGGAGGAGCTGGCCCCGCATGAGTGAGAAGGCCCTGAGGATCGGGATCGACGTGGGCGGGACGAACACCGACGCGGTGGTGCTGGACGCCGCCGACCAGGTCGTCGCCAAGGCCAAGCGGCCGACCACGCCCGACGTGACCGGCGGCCTGCTGGCGGCGCTCGGCGCGGTCCTGGCCGAGCTGGACCGTTCCGGCGCGCCGCGCGACGTGACCCGCGTCATGCTGGGCACCACGCACGCCACGAACGCCGTCCTGGAACGCCGCGGCCTCGGCCGGGTGGCCGTGCTGCGGCTCGGCGCGCCCGCCACGACGTCCGTGCCGCCGCTGTCGGACTGGCCGGCGAGCCTGCGCGCCGCCGTCTCCGCCGGCGAGGCCGTGCTGCCCGGCGGTCACTACGTGGACGGCCGCGAGATCGGCCCGCTCGACCGCGACGCGGTCCGCCGGTTCCTCGACGGGGTGGAGGCGGACGCGGTGGCGGTGACCGGCGTGTTCAGCCCGGCCACCGCCGAGCACGAGCGGGCGGTCGCCGAGCTGGTGGCGGGCGAGTACGGGCTGCCGGTCTCGGTCAGCCACGAGATCGGCTCGCTCGGCCTGCTGGAGCGCGAGAACGCCACCGTGCTCAACGCCGCCCTGTACGGCGTGGCCGGCAACGTCACCGGGGCCCTGGCCGGGGCGCTGGCCGAGCACGGGCTGACCGCGACGCCGTACCTCGCGCAGAACGACGGCACGCTCATGACGACGGAGCACGCGGCGCGCCTGCCGGTGTCCACCATCGGCTCCGGCCCGGCCAACTCGCTGCGCGGCGCCGCGTTCCTGTCGGGGGTGTCCGACGCGGTGGTGGCCGACGTGGGCGGCACGTCCACGGACCTCGGCGTGCTGACCGGCGGCTTCCCGAGGGAGTCGGCGGCGGCCGTGGAGATCGGCGGCGTGCTCACCAACTTCCGCATGCCCGACATCCTGGCCATCGCGCTGGGCGGCGGCACCGTGGTCAGGGACGACGCGGTCGGTCCGGACTCGGTGGGCTACCGCATCACCGAGGAGGCGCTGGTCTTCGGCGGGTCCACGGTCACGATGACCGACGCCGCGGTGGCCGCCGGGCGCGTGCCGCCGGGGGGCGACGGCTGGCGCCACCGGCTGGGCGACAGGTCGGAAGGTTTTCGAGACACCTTGCAAAGGGCGGTGGCGGCGGCCGACGCGATGGTCGCCGACGCCGTGGACCGCATGGCGCTGGGCCGCGCCGACCGGCCGCTGGTGGCGGTGGGGGGCGGCGCCTTCCTGCTGCCGCCGCGCGTCGCGGGCGTGAGCGGCGTGGTACGGCCCCGCCACGCCGAGGTGGCCAACGCCGTCGGGGCCGCGATCGCGCTGGCGAGCGGCAGAGTGGATACGATCTTGCCTGCGGGCGAAAGCCGGTCGAAGGCGATCGAAAGGGTCAAGGAGGAGGCTGCCGCGCGAGCCGTGGCCGCGGGCGCGGACTCCTCGCGGGTCGAGATCGTGGACCTGCTGGAGGTGCCCCTGAGCTACCTCTCCGAACCCGCCGTGCGGGTACACGTCAAAGCCGCCGGACCTCTCGCCCGGTGACGTAACCGAAAGGATCCCCCCACCATGCGCTGGCACAAGCGTCTGCTCGTCGCCGGAGTCGCCGGCGTCGTCGCCATGACAGCGTCCGCGTGCGCGGGCGGCCAGGTGCGCGGCGCCGGCCGGACCCCGCAGCCGAGCACCGGTACCAGTACCGGCACCAGCACCGGCGCCGCCGAGGCGCCGGCCGCGAAGGCGAACGACGCCACGTTCGTCTACGCCCCCAACCTGGACGTGGTCACCGACTGGGACCCGGCGAGCTCGTACTCCAACGAGATCATCGCCATGTCCAACATCTACGAGGGCCTGACCCGCTACGACGCCGAGGCGCGCAAGCCGGTGCCGCGCCTGGCCACGGAGTGGACGTCGGCGGCCGGCGGCAAGGAGTGGACGTTCAAGCTGCGGCAGGGCGTGAAGTTCCACACCGGTGCGCCCCTCGACGCCGAGGCGGCCAAGAAGGCCATCGAGCGCACCATGAAGATCAACGCCGGCGCCGCCTACATCTGGGGCGCGGTCAAGACGATCGAGGCGGTGGACGCCTCGACGCTGAAGTTCACGCTCAAGTACGCCGCCCCGCTCGACCTCGTCGCCTCCTCCGGCTACGCCGCCTACATCTACGACACGGCCGCCGCCGACAAGCTCAAGGACGGCGAGAGCGACGCCGGGACCGGCCCGTACACGATCGACACCTGGCAGAAGGGCAAGGAGACCGAGCTCACGCTGAAGGCGTTCGACGGCTACTGGGGCGGCTGGAAGCCCGAGCAGTACCGGAAGGTCGCCTTCCGCGTCACCCCGGAGATCACCACGGCGTGGCAGCTCCTGCAGAAGGGCGAGGTGAACTTCGTCCCCCGGCTCAACCCGCAGCTCTTCGCGCAGGCCGGCGCCACCGAGGGCGTGCAGACCTCGCAGAAGCCGTCGTTCCAGAACCTGCTCGTGCTCTTCAACACCGCGACCGGCCCCGCCAAGGACGTCAAGGTCCGGCAGGCGCTCCAGCTCGCGATCGACTACGACGGCCTGGTGGCCGCGCTCAAGGGCGCCGGCACGAAGGCGTCGGGCCTGGTGCCCGAGGGCCTGCTCGGCCACGTCCAGGGCATGGAGCCCAAGCAGGACCTGGCCCGGGCGGCGGAGCTGCTCAACGCCGCGGGCTACGGTCAGGACCTGGAGGAGCTCAAGCTCACGATGACGTACGCGCAGGGCGACGAGGACCAGAAGCTGCTGGTCACGCTGCTCAGCTCCACGCTCAAGAAGCTCAACGTCACCCTCCAGGCCAAGCCGATGGCCTGGAACGCCCAGTGGGACCTCGGCAAGAAGAAGGGCCAGGACATCTTCGTCATGTACTGGTATCCGGACTATCCCGACGCCTACTCGTGGTTCCTCAACGTGTTCAAGAGCGCCGACAAGCCGCAGTTCAACCTGTCGTACCTGAAGAACGCGGAGATCGACAAGGCCATCGACGCGCTGCCGCAGCTCTCGGCCACCGACGCGCTCGCCGCCGACCAGGCGTACGCCGACCTGCAGAAGAAGATCATCCAGGAGCAGGCCGCGGTGGCGGCGCCGTACGTGCAGACCTACCAGCGCGCGCTGTCGGCCACCGTGCAGGGGTACACCGACAACCCGGCCTACCCGAACGTGGTCTTCTTCTACGACCTCAAGCCCGCCGGCTGAGCCGTGCCGCGCTACGTGGCCCGCCGGCTCGGCCAGGCGTTCCTGGTCGTGGCCGGCGTGGTCGTGCTCACCTTCGTCGTGACGCGGCTGCTGCCGGGCGACCCGGCGGTGGCCTTCGCCGGGCCGAAGGCGACGCCGCAGCAGCTCGCCGAGGCGCGGGCGCGCTTCGGCCTCGACGACCCGCTGCCGGTCCAGCTCTGGAACTACGTCAGGGACCTGGCGACCGGTGACTGGGGCACCAGCCTGCGGACGCGCCGGCCGGTGCTGTCCGACCTGTACGTGGCCTTCCCGGCCTCGCTGGAGCTGGTCGGGGCGGCGCTGCTGCTCGCCGTGCTCGCCGGGATCCCGGCGGGGGTGCTCGCCGCCCGCCACCGGACCCGGCTCCCCGACCTCGGGGTGCGGGTGGGCGGCATGCTGGCGGTCTCGGTGCCGGTGTTCTGGCTCGCGCTGGCGCTGCAGACCGTCTTCGCCGGCAGCCTCGACTGGTTCCCGGTCGCGGGCGAGTACGACGCGGCGCTGGACACCACCAGCCCGCTCACACTCTGGACGAACATCACGCTCGTGGACGCGCTCATCACCGGCAACTGGCCCATCCTCACCAGCACCTTGCGGCACCTGGTGCTGCCCGCGATCGTCGTGGCCGCGTACCCGGCGGGCGTGATCGCCCAGATGACGCGGGCCGCGCTGATCGAGGAGGGCGGCCAGGACCACGTCCGGCTGGAGCGGGCGCTGGGCTTCGGCGAGACGTCCATCCTGGTCCGCTTCGCGCTGCGGCCCGCGCTCAACCCGCTGCTGTCGCTGATCGCGCTGGTCTTCGCGTACGCGATCGTCAACGGGTTCCTGGTCGAGGCGGTGTTCAACTGGCCGGGGCTCGGCCGCTACGCCGTGGACGCGATCGCCGGCTCGGACGTCCCGGCCATCGCGGGGGTCACGCTGCTCGTCGCGCTGGTGTACGTGCTGGCCAACCTCGTCGTGGACCTCCTTCAGGGCGTGGTGGACCCGAGGGCGAGGCAGCGGTGAGCGTCCTGTCCGTGACCGAGCCGGTGGAGCGGCCGGGGCGGGTGGACCGGCTGGCGGTGCTGGGCGGCGCGCTCATCGTGCTGGTGGCGCTGTCGGCCGTGCTCGCGCCGTGGCTGGCCCCGTACGAGGAGAACACGCCGGACCCCCTCCACAGCCTCGATCCGCCGAGCGGCGCGCACTGGTTCGGCACCGACTTCGCCGGCCGGGACGTGCTCACCCAGGTCCTGTACGGCGGCCGGACGTCGCTGACCGTCGTCGTCGCCGTGCTGACCGTCTCGGCGCTGGTCGGCGTGACGCTGGGCGTCGTGGCCGGCTACGCGGGCGGCCTGACCAGAGACGTGATCATGCGGGTCACGGACGTGTTCCTCGCCTTCCCGGCGCTGCTGCTGTCGCTGGCCCTCGCGGTCGTGCTCGGGCCGAGCGTCACCACGGCGATCGTGGCCATCGCCGCCACCTGGTGGCCCTGGTACGCGCGGCTGGCCGCCTCCGTCGCCGCCTCGGTCGCCACCCGGCCGTACGTGGACGCCGCCCGCTGCCTGGGCGTGCCGGCGCCGCTGATCGTGCTGCGGCACGTGCTGCCGAACTCCCTCACCCCCGTCCTGGTCCAGGTCTCGCTGGACGCGGGCGGCGTCATCCTCACCGCCGCGGCCCTGTCCTACCTGGGGCTCGGGGCGCGGGAGCCGGTGGCCGAGTGGGGGCTGATGGTGCAGCAGAGCCAGACGTACTTCACCACCAACTGGTGGGTCGTCACGTTCCCGGGCCTGGCGATCCTCGTGACGGCGTTCGCGTTCAACCTGCTGGGCGAGGGGCTGCGCGCGGCCCTGGATCCGCGAAGGGTGATCAAGTGATCGAGGTGCGGGACCTGCGGGTCCGGTACGGCACGCGCACCGTCGCCCACGTGCCCGAGCTGGACGTGGGCGCGGGGGAGTGCGTGGCCGTGGTGGGGGAGAGCGGGTCGGGCAAGTCGACGACGCTCATGGCGCTGCTCGGGCTGACCGAGGGCGCCGAGGTGTCCGGGCACGTCCGGGTCTGCGGCGTGGACGTGCTCACCGCCCCGGCGCGCCGGCTGCGGGAGATCCGGGGCGCCCGGGTGGCGCTCGTCATGCAGTCGCCGCAGGCGGCGCTCAGCCCCACCACGCGCCTGGGCGTCCTCATGCGGCGCGCGCTCGACCTGCACGACGTGGACGCGAGCGAGCGGGCCATGGCCGAGGCGGTGGAGGCCGTGCTGCTGGACCCGGCGATCCTGCGCCGCTACCCGCACGAGGTGTCGGGCGGCCAGGCGCAGCGGTTCGCGATCGCCCTGGCCCTGGCGCTGGGGGCGGAGGCGGTGCTGGCCGACGAGCCGACCAGCGCGCTCGACGTGACCGTGCAGGCGGAGGTGGTCGGCGTGCTGCGGCGGCTGCGCAAGGAGCGGGGGCTGGCGCTGCTGCTGGTCTCGCACGACCTGGCCCTGGTCTCCACGATCGCCGACCGGGTGCTGGTCATGAAGGACGGCGAGGTGGTGGAGAGCGGCCCGGCGGCCCGGGTGCTGGCCGAGCCCTCGCATCCGTACACGCGCGAGCTGCTGGAGGCGCTGCCATGACCGTTCCGGCGCCGGTGCTGCGGGCCGAGCGGGTCACGCTCGGGTACGGCCGCACGGCCGTCGTCCACGACGTCAGCCTGGACGTCACCGAGGGCGGGGTGGGGCTGATCGGGGAGAGCGGGTCGGGCAAGACGACGCTGGCGCGCGCGTTCCTGGGCCTCCTCGCCCCAATGTCGGGAGCCATCTGGTACGGCGACCAGAACCTGAAAAAGCTGGATATGAGGCGCTTCAGGCGGGACGTCCAGCCGGTGTTCCAGGCCGAGGCCCTGGACCCCCGCATGAGCGCCGGCGCCTCGGTCGCCGAGGCGCTGCCCCGCAAGGAGCGCGACCGCGTGCCCGCCCTGCTGGAGAAGGTCGGGCTGCCCGCCGAGGTGGCCGGGCGCAGGCCGCACCAGCTCTCCGGCGGCCAGCGCCAGCGCGTGGTGATCGCCCGCGCCCTGGCCGTCTCGCCTCGCCTGCTCATCCTCGATGAGCCCACCAGCGCCCTCGACGTGACCGTGCAGGCGCGGATCCTCGACCTGCTCGCCGGGCTCGGCACCGAGCGGCTGCTCATCACCCACAACCTCGCCGTGGTGTCCCGGCTCTGCCGCACCGCGCACGTGCTGTTCGCGGGCCGGGTCGTCGAGTCGGGGCCCACGGCCGAGCTGCTGGCCCGGCCGGCCCACCCGTACACGCTGGCCCTGCGCGACGCCGTGCCGAAGCTCGGCGGCGCGCCGCCTCCCGCGCGGGGGCGCACCGAGGCGCGACCGGCCGCGACCGGGTGCCCGTTCCGGCTGCGCTGCCCGCTCGCCGTGGCGGCCTGCGAGCGGGCGCCCGAGCCCCGTGAGGTGGGGGAGGGGCGGCGGGCGGCCTGCCACCGCGCCGAGGAACTGCTGTCCTGACCGGCCCGCCTGCTAGCGCCGGGCCGTGGGCGCGGCGGGCTCCTCGTCGCGCAGCCGCACGTACATGTCCTCCGAGAGCCGGGAGAGCAGCCGCGCCAGCTCGGCGCGGTCGGCCTCCGGCCAGTCGGCGAGCGCGCCGGTGAACCAGTCCAGGGTGACCTGGCGGCAGCTCTCCGCGGCCTTGACCCCGGCGGGCGTGAGCGTGATCCGCCAGGCCCGGCCGTCGTCGGGGTCGCGCACGCGCTCCAGCAACCCGCGCTTCTCCAGCGCGGACACGTGCCGCGTCACGTGCGGGCTCTCCACCTGGAGCCCCTCGGCGATCGCGCCGATGCGGCGCGGCTCGCCCGCGTCCAGCAGGTAGGCGAGGACCTGCACGTCCGGCCGGTCCAGCCGGACGCCGGCGGCCGAGGTCAGCCGCTCGTGCGTCTTGGCGCGGTTGAGCGAGGTCACCAGCCGCCGGAACGACGCCACGGTCGTCTGCAGGTCTGCGTCCTTCGACATTTTACTTACCTAACTTACGTATGTATGATCGCTCCTCGGTTACTTACCTAAGTTATCCAAAGGAGCCGTCATGGCGACACTCGCCGCACCCCCGTCCCCGGGGGAGACCACCGCGCGCAACCCGTGGCCCGCCGTGGTCTCGCTGGCCTTCGCGGCGTCCATCGCCGCGCTGCAGAACACCGCCGTCGTCCCGTTGCTTCCCGTGCTCCAGCGCGAGCTGCACGCCTCCCTGGCGGCCGTGAGCTGGACCTTGACGATCAGCCTGCTGGTGAGCGCGGTGGCCACTCCGCTGTTGTCCAGGTTCGGCGACATGTACGGCAGGCGGCCGATGATCCTCGGCGCGATCGGCCTGCTGGTGGCCGGCTCGGTGCTGGGAGCGCTGGCCACCTCGCTGACGTGGCTGATCGTGGCCAGGATCCTCCAGGGCTCCGTGGCCGCGCTGGTGCCGCTGTCGATCGGGGTGGTGCGCGAGTCGCTGCCGCCGCGGCAGCTGGCCACCGGCATCGGCGTGCTGAGCGCCACCATGGGCTTCGGCAGCGGAGGCGGCATGATCCTGGCCGGGCTGGTGGCCGGCGACTACCACATGCTCTTCTGGGTGACCGGTGCGATCGCCGTGCTCGCCGGGGCGCTGGTGGCGCTCCTGGTGCGCGACCGCGCCCCGTCCGGCGGGGGACGCCCCGACCTGCTCGGCGCCACGCTGCTGGCCGTCTGGCTCGTCGCGCTGCTGCTCGGCATCAGCCAGGGCGGCACGTGGGGCTGGACCTCGCCGCGCGTGCTCGGGCTGTTCGCCGTCGCGCTGGTGACCGCCCTCACCTGGGTGGTCGTCGAGCGGCGCGTCCGCCAGCCGCTGGTCGACATGGCGATGCTGACCCAGCGCGGCACGGTCGGCGCGACGGTCGCCTCCACCCTGCTCGGCTTCGCGTTCTTCACCTGCATGACCGGCATCTCCGGCTTCACCCAGGCCCCCGGCTTCGGCTTCGGCGCCTCCACCCTGCAGGTCGGCCTCTACCTGCTGCCCAGCACGCTGTTCATGCTGGTGATCTCGCTGTTCGCCGGCCGGTTCATGCGCCGCTTCGCGGCCTCCTCGATGGTCGCCGCGGGCTCGGCGGCCGTGGCCCTGGCCGGGCTGTGGATGGCCGTCCGGCACGGCGCCCCCGCGGACGTCTACGTGGCCACCTCGCTGCTCGGCGTGGGGCTCGGCGTCGGCTACGCCGCTCTGGGGACGATGGCCGTGGAGCACGTGGACCCGGCGAAGACTGCCGCCGCGGCCGGGGTGAACGCGCTGGTGCGCATCGTGGGCGGCAGCACGGCCGGCGCGGTCATCGCCGCGATCCTGGGCGCGCTGCCCGGCGAGCACGGCTACCAGTGGGTGTTCGCCACCGCCGCCGCGGGGAGCCTGGTGGCGGCGGTCTTCGCGGCCGTGTTCGGCCGGCTCAACCGCCGGGCCACCGGGATCACAGCGCCCGCAGGCCGTTGATGACCTCCAGCAGCACGCTGGCGTCGGGTGCGGGAGGCGGGTGCTCGACCTGCACGAGCTGCTGCGCGTGCAGGTCGCCCACCAGGACGCGTACCACGCCGATGGGCAGGCCCAGCTCGGCCGCCACGTCCACGAGGCGGGTCGGCGTCGTGCACTTCTGCATGATGATCAGATGCTCGGGCCCGAGCCCGGCGGGCGGGGTCAGGCCGCCGGCCGTGATGATGACCGCGATGAGGTCGATGGCCTCGCTCGCGGGCACCGTGCGGCCCTTGGTCAGCAGGTAGGCCGGGACGATCGGACCGGCGTCCTCGTCCAGCCAGCGCTCGTCACTCACCCTGCACCACCCGGATGGTACGAGCGCCTTCCTTGGCGGGTTCCTTGTCCGTGGCGCGCTCCTCCGGCTCGGCCGGCGGGTCGCTCACGTGTTCTGCCGGGATCAGCACGATGGCGGTGGTCCCTCCATATGGTGAACCGCGCAACGTCACGCGGATGTCATGCCTGGCGGCCAGGCGGGAAACGACGAAGAGGCCGAGCTGGTCGCTGTCGGCCAGGTCGAACTCGGGAGGGCTGGCGAGCCGCGCGTTGAGCTCGGCCATGACCTCCGGGCTGATGCCGAGACCGCGGTCCTCCACCTCCAGGGCGAAGCCGCGGGCCGCGACCTCGCCGCGCACCTGGACCGGCGTGTGCGGCGGAGAGTAGACGGTGGCGTTCTCGATGAGCTCGGCGATCAGGTGGATCACGTCGCCGACGACCGGGCCCGCCAGACGCTGGCCCGGCATCGGCTCGACGATGACCCGGGGGTAGTCCTCGACCTCCGCCGCGGCGCCGCGCACGACGTCGAGCAGCGGCACGGGCTTGCTCCAGCCGCGGCCCGGCGTGGCGCCGGACAGGATGATCAGGCCCTCCGCGTGACGGCGCATGCGGGTGGTCAGGTGGTCGAGGCGGAACAGGTCGTCCAGGGCCTCCGGCTCGGTGGCCCGGTGCTGCATGTCCTCCAGCTGGATGCGCTGGCGGTGGAGCAGGATCTGGCTGCGCCGGGCCAGGTTGCGGAAGACGTGGCCGACGCCGTCGCGCAGCTGCGCCTGGCCCACCGCGGCCTCCACGGCCGTCTGCTGCACCGTGGAGAACGCCTGGCCCACGTCGCCGATCTCGGTCGTCGTGCTGGCGACCGACAGCTCGGGCACCTCGACCTTCTCGCCGCGGCGCAGCTTCTCGACGACCTGCGGCAGCCGTTCCCGGGAGACCTCCAGGGCCGCCAGGCGCAGCGCGGTCAGCTCGCGCGAGAGGCGGTTGCCCATCCGCAGCGAGAACCCGATCGACACGATCACCAGCACGAAACAGGTGCCGGCCAGCAGGAACGCCCGCCGCAGGACCGCGTCGGCGACCGGCTCGGCCCGCCCGGACAGCAGGGAGCTGGCCTGGAGCTGGGCTTCCGAGAACGACTTGTTGAGCGCCTCGGTGGTGCTCAGCCAGCCGGCGGGGGTGCCGCCCGCGATGATCTGGTCCTCCATGATGCGCATCCGCTGGTACGCGGGTGAGGTGATCAGGGAGACCTGGGTGTCGCGCAGGCCCGGGTCCAGCTCGCCGAGGGCCTGGTCGAGCAGGAAGCGGCGGTTGCCGACGATCTGGGTGAACAGCCGCCGCTCGGCGGCCGTCGTCGGACCGGCGGCCAGGGCCTGCTCCCGGGTCAGCAGCTCCCGGGCGTAGGAGACGTCCACGACGACGCGCGACTGCTCGTAGATCGGGATGTCGTCGATGAAGGCGACGTTGCGGTGCAGGCCGAACAGCGAGTCCGTGACCCCGTTGTAGGTCTCGATCACGTGCAGCCGCGCCGCCAGGCCCGCGTCGATCTCGCCCCGGATCGGCTCCAGCCGCCCGAGCTGGGCGAGGACCGCGTCCACCTGCGCGTGGATGCGCTCGGAGGTGTGCATCGAGGCGGCCGAGAGCTGCTTGAACCGCTCCCTGGCCGCGTCGGTGCGCGAGCGCTGCGCGACCAGCTCGGACTCGTTGGTGTCGCTCTTGACGCGCAGCAGCCGGGCCGAGGCCAGGCGCTCGCGCTGGAGCTCGGTGGTGAGCTGGTAGGCCGGCAGACGCAGGTTGGTCCAGAGCGTCTTGTACTGCCGGAGCTCCAGGCTCTCGGTGGCGGTCACGGCGGTGATGACCCCCCACAGGACCACCATCGAGACGAGCGGGATCAGCAGCAGGCCGATGATCTTCACGCGGATCGTGCGACTGCGGCCCATGGCACCTCTTCCGGTCGGTCCCCTGCTGGTGAACCCCGGACGGGACAACGCACGAGAATAGCAATTCGATCTCTAGAAGTCCTAATTTTTCGGGACTTTTGGGCACTCTATGATGATCTTCCAGTAGGTTTTCGCGGTAGACCGGGACACAGAGGGAGATGCGTTGCGCCGTCGTCTCGCAGCGGCCGCCGCCCTGCTGCTGTCCGTCGCCGCGTGCTCGGCCCCGGCCCCCGATCCGGGCGCGGTGGAGGTCCGGCAGACGCCGCGCGGCGAGTCGGCGTTCGTCCACGTGCAGAACCTGGACGTGATCACCGAGTGGGACCCCGCGAGCTCCTACTCCAACGAGATCATCGCCTTCCAGAACGTCTACGAGACGCTCACGATGTGGAACCCGGTGACCGCCAAGGCCGCCCCCCGCCTGGCCACCTCCTGGGTCTCCTCCGTGGACGGCCGGACGTGGACGTTCAAGCTGCGGCCCGGCGTGACCTTCCACACCGGCCGGCCCCTCGACGCGGCGGCCGTCAAGGCGTCCGTCGAGCGGACCATGAAGGTCGGCGAGGGCGCCTCCTACATCTGGGACGCCGTCCAGAGCATCAAGGCCGACGACGCGCTGACCGTCACCTTCACCCTCAAGTACCCCGCGCCGCTCGACCTCGTCGCCTCCTCCGGCTACGCCGCCTACGTCTACGACACCAAGGCCGCGCCCGACCTGCGCGCCTGGCTGCGCACGGGCAAGGACGCCGGGTCCGGCCCGTACATGATCAAGTCGTGGCAGAAGGGCAAGGAGGACGAGCTCACGCTCACCGCGTACGACGGCTACTGGGGCGGCTGGACGGGCCCGCACTACCGCACGGTCAAGTACCGCGTCGTGCCCGACCTCGACCGGGCCTGGCGGATGCTGCTGCGCGGCGAGGCCAGCTTCGTCGAGCGGCTCGACCCCCGCCTGTACGCCCGCGCCAGGACGACGCCCGGCGTGCGCACCTCGCGCAGCCCGTCGTTCCAGACGATGATGATGCTCTTCAACACCGCCGGCGGCCCGACCGCCGACGTGCGCGTGCGGCGCGCCCTGCAGAAGGCCGTCGACTACCAGGGCATCATCAAGGCGCTCAGGGGCGCCGGCTCACCCGCCAGCGGCATCGTCCCCGAGGGGCTGCCCGGTCACGTCCCCGGCCGCGAGCCCCGCCAGGACCTGCCCGGCGCGACCGAGCTGCTGCGCCAGGCCGGGTACGGCCCCGGCGGCCGGCCGCTGCGGCTCACGCTGACCTACGCCGAGGGCGACGCCGACGAGAAGCTCCTCGCCACCCGGCTCGCCGCCACGCTCAAGCCGCTCAACGTGACCCTCGACGCCAGGGCCATGCAGTGGAACGCCCAGTGGGACCTCGGCAAGCGGCGCGGCCAGGACATCTTCGTCATGTACTGGTGGCCCGACTACGCCGACGGCTACTCGTGGTTCGGCAACGTCTTCCACAGCCAGAACCCCACCGTCTTCAACCTCACCTACCTGCACGACAAGGAGACCGACGAGCTGCTCGACACGCTGCCGCGGCTGACCGTCACCGACAAGGCGGGCGCCGGGCGCGCCTTCCGGCAGGCGACCGCGCGCGTCCTCGACCGGCACGCCGCCGCCGCGCTGCCCTGGGTGGTCACCTACCAGCGCGCCTACCTCGGCGGCATCCAGGGCTACGACGACAACCCCGCCTACCCGGACGTGGCCTTCGTCCACGACCTGCGGCCCGCGAGCTGACCGCCTACGTCCTGGCCGTCTCGACGCGCTCGCGCAGTCGCTGCCTGATCTCCTCCGGGGTGTAGGCGCGGCGGCGCCGCTCCGCCCGCGCGATCGCCACGCCCGTGGCCGCGACGCCCGCGACCCCGGCCAGCCCGAGTATCTTCCACCAGCGCATGTGCCTAGGCTAGCGATGTGCTGACTCTCGACGAGGCCGTCGACCTCACCCGGACCGGCGATCTGTGGGTCTTCCGCGGCCGGTCGGTGCCCGACCGGGCCATCCAGACCATGACCAACAGCCCCGTCAACCACGTCGGCATGGCGATCGTCGTGGAGGACATGCCGCCGATGATGTGGCACGCCGAGCTCGGCCGGTCGCTGCCCGACCTGTGGTCGGGCGTCCACCAGCGCGGGGTGCAGCTCCACGACCTGCGCGACGCCGTCACGGTCTGGGCGGACAAGTACGGTCAGCGGGCCTGGCTGCGCCAGCTCGAACCGGAGGCGACCCCCGAGATGGAGGACGCGGCGCTGCGCGTGGTCGCCCGGCTGGACGGCACGCCGTTCCCCAGCACCGCCCGGCTCGCCGCCCGCTGGGCCCGCGGCCGCGTCCACGGCCTGCCCGCTCTGCGGGCCCTGCCCCGCTTGTTCCGGGAGCGGGCCGGCGGGGAGCGGGGGCTGGAGAGCGCGTACTGCGCCGAGGTGGTGGCGGTGACGTACGAGGAGATGGGGCTGCTGCCGGGCGGCAGGCGGCCGAACTGGTACGACCCGGGCAGGTTCTGGAGCGGCGACGACCTCGGCCTGCTCGGCGGGCACCGGCTCGGCAAGGAGATCACGATCGGCGTCGAGCGCTCACGCGCGACCTGACCGGTGGCGGTCTCACCGTCTTCGTGACGCCCTGACCGGGACGGCGGTCTCACCGTCTTCGTGACGCCCTGACCGCGACGGCCGCGACGCAGAGGGCGGACGCGGCGAGACCGACGATGCGCGCGAGCCGGACGGCGGGTCGCACGTCACCCACCCCCGGCTTGCGGCCGTCGCCCATGGTCGGGCGGTGCTCGGTCCGGCCGCCGTAGACGTTGGCGCCGCCCAGCGTGACGCCGAGCGCCCCGGCGAACGCCGCCTCGCACCGTCCCGCGTTCGGGCTCGGATGCCGATGCCCGTCACGTACCAGGACGGCCAGCGCCCGCCGCGGGGCGGGGGCGGCGAGCACGGTCAGCAGCCCCGTGATCCGCGCCGGGACGTAGTTGGCCACGTCGTCGAGCCGCGCCGCCGCCCACCCGAACCGCTCGTAGCGCGGCGACCGGTGCCCCACCATCGCGTCCAGCGTGTTGACCACCCGGTAGGCCAGCAGCCCCGGCACGCCGGCCACCGCGCCCCAGAAGAGCGGGGCGACGACGGCGTCGGAGGTGTTCTCGGCCAGCGACTCCACCGTGGCGCGGGCCAGCTCGGGGGCCTCCAGGCTCGACGGGTCGCGCCCGCACAGGTGCGGCAGGCGCTCGCGGGCACGTTCCAGGTCGCCGTCCTCCAGCGCCTCGGCCATGAGCTCGCCCTCGCGGGCCAGCGTCGTCCCGCCGAGCACGGCCCAGGTGGCCACGGCCGTCAGGGCGGCGCGGGCCGCCGGATGAGACACCCGCTCGGCCGCCACGCCGAGCGCGACGGCGCCGCTGACGCACACGGCGACGTGGACGACGCCGTTCACGCGCGCGTCACGGTACAGGCGCCGCTCCAGCGCGGCGGCGGCCCGCCCGAACAGCGCGACGGGATGCCCGGCCCGCGGGTCGCCGACCGCGGCGTCGAGCAGCAGCCCGGCCACGACCCCGGCGACCCTCGGCCCGTCGCCGCACCAGAGCGGCCCGTCGCTGTACCGGAGCGGCCCGTCGCCGCACCGGAGCGGCCCGTCGTCACACCAGATGGGCACGGAGGGAGTCCTCATGAGAGTCGAGCCAGGCCGCCGCCCGGCGGATGCGCTGCCCGGCCCCGCCGGCCCACATGCGCGCCCAGCCGCCGCCGGTGGCCGCGCGCGCCCGCATCACCTCGTACGAACGGTGGAAACGCAGCCGGGCGAGGTCCAGCAGCCGGCGCCGGTCGCGGGAGGCCAGGCCGTACGCGTCGCAGAACAGCCGCAGCCGCGCGCCCACGTCGAGCCCGCGCAGGAGCACGGGACAGTCCACCGGATCGGCGATGGGCGCCCAGTGGCGGAGCGTGGTGACCACGTCGAACAGCCGTGTCGTCGGCCGCGCCAGGTCGAAGTCGATGAAGGCCCGCGGGGACCCGTCGCGGAAGACCACGTTGTCCGGGGTCGCGTCGCAGTGCCCGACGATCTCCGGCTCCAAGTCGTCGTTCGACCCCGCCTGCCAGCCCCGCGTGCCCAGCGGGAACCCGGCGGTGGCGTCGTGCAGCTCCCGCAACAACCCGGCCACCTCGACGAGCGCCCCGTCGGAGGCGGTCACGGCGTTCAGCCCCGTCGTGCCCGGGACGTAGGTGAGGATCTCCCGCCCCAGCTCGTCCATGCCCACCACCCGCGGCGCCCCGTCGAATCCGGCGACCTCAAGATGGCGCAGCAGGGAGTGGACGGCGGGGGTGAACGATCCGGCGGGCCTGCGCACGGTCTCCCCGACGCGCACCACCCCGTCGGTCACGTCCCCGCCCTGCAAGGGGATCTCGTGCAGGAGCGTCGCGACCATGCCACGACAGCTTAGACCCATATGTACGGCCCTCGCCCGCCATTTCGGACGGCAACATCTCCGGGGATCGTCAGGTTGGGCGGACGAACACGGGGAAAACGTGTGCATGACAGGTCCCCGGATCATGCACAATAAGGCGGGAGCGCCCTTAGCTCAGCTGGATAGAGCACCGGACTTCTAATCCGACGGTCGCAGGTTCGAATCCTGCAGGGCGCGCAACCAAGACCAGGCAATCTGTGGGTTGACCTGGTCTTCTGCGTGATCGGTGGTCTTGGCTCGTAGGCGGGGTGAGGCGGCCGAAAGCAGCCATGTGCCACTGGTCGCGGAACGTACGCGGAATGCTCTCAGGCCAGTTTTCCCAGGTCAGCATGGTGGTTCCGAGCCCTGGAACGGCGACAGGACCCCGAGCTGTCCCGAGGTCCTGTCGTGAAGGTGTGGTCACGTTGTGGCACGCCCGCGTTGAGCCGGAGCGAGGTCCCTGCTCCTCCGTTCACCGTCACCGTGGTGGCAGGTCTTCAGGTCGGCGTGTCGTGCGTGTACCTGACCTCTGTGGTCGGTACTCCTAGTCGCGGCCGCTGCCGCGGTAGAGGTCGAGCTCGCCGTCGAGTTCCAGTGCGATCACCGTGGCGTGCGGGTCGATCGCGTGGGCGGGTGGCGCGTCGATCCACAGGATGCCGGGCACCCCGTTGAGCTCTCCGGTGATCGTGTGCCCGAGCTCGGCGTCGGCGCCCACGACCCTGGCGCGCAGGACGGTGTTGCGCAGCCCGCGTACCGCCACCGTGTCGCGGGGTGGGTCGAAGCAGGTCAGGTACAGGGTTCTGCGGTCGGCGGACAGGGTGCTCGGGCCGTAGTGGTGGCCCGCCGGCAGTCCGGCGGTCGTGCCGTACACCGCCTCCGCGTGTCGTTCGATCCAGGCGCCGAGGCCCTTCAGGCGGTCGGCCTGTTCGGGGAGGATGCGGCCGTCGGCGGTGGGACCGACGTCGAGCAGGAGGTTGCCGCCCGCGCCGATGGTCTCGGTGAAGTAGCGGACGAGGTGGCCCACCGGCTTGTGGTTGGTGTCGTGGGGGCGGTAACCCCAGCTGTCGTTGATGGTGAGGCACAGCTCCCACGGGCCGTCGGGTGGCGTGATGGGGACGCCCTGTTCCGGTGTCGCGTAGTCGCCGCGTGAGAGCATGCGCGCGTTGAGCACGGCCTGCGGTCGTACGGCGAGGATGCGGTCGGCGAGGGCGTCGATGCCCCACTGCTCCTCCGAGCGTTCCCACTCACCGTCGAACCACAGCAGGTCGGGCCGGTACCGCTCGACGAGCTCGTCGACCTGGCCGTCGCGGTAGGCCAGGTAGCGGGCCCACGCGACCGGGTCCTCCTGCCCCTCCGGGGGAGTCACGTAGGGGCTCGGGTGAGCCTGCGGGCCGCGGACGGTGGGGTAGTCGGGGTGGTTCCAGTCCGAGTGCGAGTAGTACAGGCCGACCTTCAGCCCGCGCTCGCGCAGCGCGTCCGCGAAGGGGCCGACCAGGTCGCGTCCCGCTGGGGAGGCTGTGACGTTCAGCTCGCCGTACGCGCTGTCCCACAGGGCGAAGCCGTCGTGGTGCCGGGTGGTGAGCACGGCGTACCGGGCTCCGGCCTGCGCGAACAGCTCCGCCCATGCCGCGGGGTCGTAAGCCTCCGCGGTGAATCCGTCGAGCTGGGCCAGGTAGTCCTCGCGGGAGATGTCGCCGTAGTAGAACGACCAGGACTCGGCCACTCCCTCGACGGCGTAGAGGCCGTAGTGGACGAAGATGCCGAGCTTGGCGTCGGGAAACCAGGGCTGCATGGGCACGGGGGGATCCTTCTTCGGTTCTTACCAGGTCCAGGGGGGCGTCGAGGCGCTGGAGAGGGTCTTGCCCCCCAGGGCCGAGGCGTAGAGCTGTTCCATGACCGAGGTGGCGGCCAGGCCGCCCGCGCCGGTGATCGACGCGCGGTCCTTCAACGCGGAGGGGACGATCGGTGGCGCGGGCCGTACGGTGCACAGCCTCTCGACGTGGCGGCGCAGCGGGTCGAGGAAGGTGTCGCCCGCCTGGACGTTGCCGCCGCCGACGACGACGATCTCGGGGTCGACGGTGAGCACCAGCGCGGCGATGCCGATCGCGATGACCTCGGCGAACCGGTCGACGGCGGCCACGGCGAGCGGGTCGCCCGCGGTCGCGGCGTCGAACACGCCCTCCCTGCTGACCTTCCGGCCGTCGGTGAGCTCGACGTCGTGCAGGTACTGCTGGGCATGTTCCCAGCCCATCTGCGGCAGCGCGCCGATCTCGCCGGCGGCGCCGTTCGCGCCGCGTACGACGGCGTTGTTCAGTACGACCCCCGCCCCGGTGCGGTTGCCGCAGTGCACGTAGACCATCGAAGCGGCCTCGGCGGCGCTGCCCTTCCACGCCTCGGCGAACGCGGCGAGGTTCGAGTCGTTCTCGACGGCGACGGGGCACTCGAAGGAGGAGGCGAAGGCGGCGCGTACGTTGAGCCCCTCCCAGACGTCGAGGCCGCGCGTGATGACGTCCTGGTAGACCACGCCGGGGATGGACACCCCCATCGCCCACACGTCGGCGCGCTCGCGCCCCTGCGCGTCCAGGAGCTGGTCGACCGCCTTGACGGCGTCGGCCAGGACGGCCGCGGGCGGGTCCGTGACGGAGACGGTGACCGAGCGGGCGGCCTGGACCTCGCCGTTCAGGTCGGCGAGCTCGACCCGGGTGGTGTGCTGGCCGATGTCGATGCCGGCGACGACGGCCGCGCCCGCGTTGAACCGGTAGCGGTTGGCCGGCCGCCCGGCTCCGGTGGGGGAGAGGGGCTCGACGCTGGTCACCCAGCCGAGGGCCACGAGGTCGCCCACCACCGTGTCGGCCGCGGTCTTCGACAGCCCCGCGACCTGGGCGATCGCCGGGATGGTGAGAGGCTCCGTGCGGATCGCCTCGATCACCGCCAGCGAATTGATCCGGCGCAGGCGCGACTGGCCTACTGGCTGGCGCAGGAGGCTCGCTTCACGTCCGATCAGCACTCACGTGGCCCTTTCGTTTCCTGGGACGTCTTCCATTAAAACACAAAGTGTATTTATTATTGCCAACCGTGCCCCCCAGCAAGAAGGGACCATCCATGCGCAATCGCGCCATAGCCGTCGCCACCTGCGCCTCCGCCGTGCTCGCTCTCGGCGCGTGCGGCCAGAAGCTCCAGGACGCCGGCCCGTCGGCCACGGCCGGCGCCGAGCCCGCGAACCTCCTCTATTGGGGGAAGTGGGCGAAGGGCACCCCGCAGGCGAACCTGTTCGAGAGCGTCATCGCCGACTACACCAAGCAGACGGGCGTCAAGATCGACGTTCAGTGGCTCGCGCAGGGCCAGGAGCAGCAGGTCAAGAACGCCGTCGCAACCGGCGCGGGTCCTGACTTCTTCGACACCGCCATCGACCACACCGCCGAGTTCCGCACCGCCGGCGTGCTCGGCGACATGGGCCCGATCTTCAGAACCAAGATCCCGGGCGAGAGTGGAACCATCGAGGAAGTCCTGCCGAAGAGCGTGCTCAAGGCCATCAGCGACGACAAGGGGTACGGCTTCGTCCCGCACAGCGTCTTCTCCATCGGCCTCTGGTACGACTCCGCCAAGTATCCCGACTTCGCCCCCCAGTCGTTCGACGAGTTGCTGGAGATCGCCAAGAAGGAGAAGGCGTCCGGCCGCGCGCCGATCGCGCTCGACGGCTCGGTCAACGCCTACAACTCCTTCTGGATCCACCAGATGCTGCTGTCCACGGCCGGCCCCGGCATCCTGCTGAAGCTCGCCGAGGACCCGGCCGCCTGGGACCTCCCCGAGGTGAAGCGGGCGGCCAAGGCGCTGGAGTCGCTGGTGAAGGCCGAGCTCTTCGAGCCCGACTACATGGCCACCAAGTTCCCGGCCGCGCAGAACGCCTGGGCGGGCGGCAAGCACAGTTTCATCCTGAACGGCTCCTGGCTCGGCAGCGAGACCGCCTCGCTGCGCGCCGCCGCGGTCAAGCCCCGCATCATCGCCTTCCCACCGGTCGATCCGGCCAAGGGCTCGGTCGCCACCGTCGGAGCGCTCGGCTGGGGCGTGAACGCCAAGTCGAAGAACCAGAAGGCGGTCGCCGACTTCCTGGCCTTCGCCATGCAGAAGAAGTACATCGACCGGATCGGCACCGACGCGGCCAACATCCCCTCGCGCATCGACTCGCCCGCCCCGGTGGAGCTCCAGCAGTTGCAGGCGTCCATCCGCGACGCGGAGCAGGTCACGCTCGACGGCGACGGCGTCTCGACGGTGAAGCCCAAGTGGCTGGCCGACGTCTTCCTCCCTCTCGACGACAAGTTCGTCGCCGGCAAGCTCAGCGCCGAGGAGTTCCTGGCCGAGGGCAAGGCGAAGACCGCCGCCATGAACGGATGACCGTGACCGCGTCCGACACGGCCCTGCGGGCTCCGTCCGCGGGCAGGCGGGCGAAGGTGCCCCGCGGCGCGCTCCAGGGCGAGCGCCGCCGGCTGTACCTGCCGATGCTGCTTCCCGCACTGATCGCCTACCTGGTCTTCTTCGTACTGCCGTCGCTGTTCGGCGTCGTGCTCAGCTTCGCCGAGTGGTCAGGGCTGGGGACGGAGCTCTCCTGGGTCGGTTTCTCCAACTACGTGTCGATGGCCGGAAGCGAGCTGTTCCGCGCCTCGTTCGTGCAGACGCTGATCCTGACGCTGGTCGTGGGCCTGGCACTGTTCCTCATCGCCGGCGCCTCCATGATCGTATTGCGTACGGCGCGCGGCAGCGCGTTCATCCGGGCGGCCGTCTTCCTGCCGTTCATGATCTCGCCCATCGCCGTCGGCCTCGCCGTCTCCTTCCTCTTCAACCCGGACGGACTGATCAACACCGTGCTGGGGGCCCTCGGCCTGTCCGAGCTGCGCCAGCCCTGGCTGGCCCCCGAGCTGATCTTCAACGTGATCATGGCCGGAGTGGTCTGGAGCGCGGCCGGCTTCTACGTCGTGCTGGTCATGTCCGCGGTGGACGGCATCCCGCCGAGCTACTACGAGGTCGCCAGGATCGAGGGCGCGAGCGAGCTCCAGCAGTTCCGCTACGTCACGCTCCCGCTGACCAGGGACATGCTGGCCATCGCCGCCTCGCTCTGGGCGATCGCCGGCATCAAGACCTTCGAGATCGTCATCGCCTTCGTCGGCACGGCGGGCACCCCGCCCCCGGAGGCCAGGACCCTCGCCGTCGAGCAGTACCTCCGGGTCACCGGCGGCCGTGAGGGCGGCCTGGCCCAGCTCGGCGAGGCCGCGGCGATCGGGATCGTGATGACGGTGATCACCGCCGTCCTGATCGTCCTGTCGCGCCGGATCCAGCGGCGCGAACGACTGGAGCTGGCATGATCCGCGCCGGGCTCGCCCTGATCAGGGCCCTGATCTGGGCCTGGGTGCTGTTCAACGTCGGCATGGTGGTCTGGGTCCTGCTGAACTCGGTGAAGAGCTCGCGGGAGATCTTCGACAACCCGGCCGGCCTGCCCGCCACCTGGATGTGGGAGAACTTCGCGACCGCGTGGTCGGACTCCGGGCTCGGGGCCGCCGCGATCAACTCGGTGGTCCTCACGCTCGTGTCCGTCGCGCTCATCATGGCGCTGTCCATCCCCGCCGCCTACGCGGTGGCCCGGCTGGGCGGGCGCTCCAGCGGTCCTGTCACGACCTTCTTCGCGGTGGGCATGAGCATCCCGTTCCAGGCGTTCGCCGTCCCCATGGTCCTCATCGGGGCGGGGCTGTCCCGGTTCATGATCGACTGGGTCACCGGCGTCTGGGACACGCGGATCACCGTCACGCTCTTCTACGTCGTGCTCAGCCTGCCGTTCAGCATCTTCGTGCTCATCGGCTACTTCCGCTCGCTCCCCGGCGACGTGGAGGAGGCGGCCGCCCTCGACGGCGCGTCGCCGTTCCGCACCTTCCGGCAGATCATGGTGCCGCTGGCCAAGCCCGGCATCACGACCGTGGCGGTGCTGAACGCGCTGAGCCTGTGGAACGAGACCGTGATCGTGCTGATGCTCGTCCCCGACCAGAGCGCGCAGACGCTCAACGTCGCCCTGCTCAACTTCTACTCCAACATGCAATACACCTCGAACTGGGGTGGGCTCTTCGCCGGCGTCGTCATCGTGGTGCTCCCGATGATCGCGACCTATCTCTGGTTCGGCCGCCGCATCGTCAACGGCATGACGCAGGGCATCGGCAAATGACAAGAAACGGATCTCCCATGCACGCAACGGTCGGACTCATCGGCGCCGGTGGCATCGCCAACGCGCACCTCCCGGCCTGGCTCGACCTCGGCCACGACGTCGTCGTCCACTCGATCGCCGACGACGCCGAGGCGCTGACCCGCCGCCACGGGGGCGGCCGGGTCGTCCCCAGCCTGGACGCCCTGTTCGAGGCGGCGGACGTCGTCGACATCTGCACGCCGACGCACACCCACTACGAACTGGCGCTCGCCGCGCTCGGTCACGGCCTGCCGACGATCTGCGAGAAGCCGCTGACCCGTACGCTCGCCGAGGCGGAGGACCTGGTCGCCCGCTTCGCCGACGCCCGGGTCCCGCTCTTCCCCGCGCACGTCGTACGCTACTTCGCCGAGTACGCCGAACTGCACCGGGCCGTCACCCGCGGCGACATCGGAAGCGTCGCCGTACAGCGGCACACCCGCCAGGGCCGCAGCCCGGCCGGCGGCTGGTTCCTGGACGAGGCCCTCTCCGGCGGCGTGCTCCTCGACCTCATGATCCACGACATCGACATGGCCCGCTGGATCGGGGGAGAGGTCGAGCGCGTCTTCGCCCGTACGCACGCGGTCGGCGGCAGCCAGAGCACCCAGGCGTTCCTCACGCACGCGAACGGCTCGATCTCCGTGCTGACGGCGACCTGGACCACCGCGCCGATCGCGTTCAGGACGCTGTTCGAGGTGGCCGGTTCGCGCGGCCTGCTGCACGCCGACTCCGACGAGCGCCGCCCCTACCGCTACCAGGGCGACGCCGTGCCCGCGCCCGACATCCTGCCCGACTTCTCCCCGCTGACCAGCCCCTACCGGGCCGAGATCGAGGACTTCGTCCGCTCGGTCGCCACCGGTGCCCCGCCGCGCGTCACCGCGCTGGACGGCCTCGCCGCCATGCGCATCGCCGACGCCGTCGCCCGCTCGGCCGCCGAAGGCCGGCCGGTCGACCTCAAGCCCCTGGAAGCCGCATGAAGATCGCCCTGCTCTCCTTCGCCCACCTGCACGCCGCCGAGTACGCCGCCGCGCTCCTGCGCTGCGGCGACGTGGAGATCGGCGCCTACGCCGACGGCTACGACGGCGTCCCGGACGGCGTCACCGCCTTCGAGACCGAGGACGACCTGTGGGCCTGGCGGCCCGACGGCGTGGTGATCTGCGCCGAGAACACGCGTCACCGGGAGTTCGCGCTGCGCGCCGCCGCCGAGGGCGTGCACGTGCTCTGCGAGAAGCCGCTCGCCACCTCGCTCGCCGACGCCACCGCGATGCTGGAGGCCGCCCGCGCCGCGGGCACCGTCCTCATGACCGCCTTCCCGGTCCGCTTCGCGCCGGCCTACGCCGACCTCCGGGCCGCGGTACGGCGGGGCGACCTCGGCCGGATCGTGTCGATCGCGGCCACCAACTGTGGCGGCGTCCCCACCACCCGGGACTGGTTCACCGACCCGGCGAGCAGCGGCGGCGGCGCGCTGACCGACCACGTCGTGCACGTCGCCGACCTGCTCGCCGACCTGCTGGACGACGACCCGATCGAGGTCTACGCGATCGCCAACTCCATCCCCAACCCGGGCAAGGCCGTCGAGACCGCCGGGCTGGTCTCCCTGCGCTACCGCGACGGGGTCATCGCCTCCATCGACTGCTCCTGGTCGCGCCCGCCCGGCCGTCCCAACACCGGCGACCTGGTCACCCTCACCGTGATCGGCACCGAGGGCGTGGTCGACATCGCGCCCTTCTCCGGGGTCCTCACCGGCTGGAACGGCGGCCCGCTCGCGCACGGGTACGGGGCGCCGCTCGACGACCTGCTCATCCGCGCCTTCCTCGACGCCGTTCGCGACGGCGAGGCCCGCCAGCCCGACGCCAGAGCGGGCCACCGGACCGTCGCCCTCGTCGAGGCGGCCTACCGCTCCCTGCTCGCGGCCGCTCCCGTCCCCCTGGAGATCTGATGATCCGCCATGTCCTCGGCGTCACCGCGACGACCGCCGCCTTACTGGTGGTGCCCGCGCACGCCGCCTCCGCCGCTGAACCGGCCGCCGCCCGTACGACGGTGACCTTCTCCGACACCCACGAGATCCTGCACGGCAATCCGTACACCGGCACCGCGTTCGACGTGAACACGCACAGGACGCCGGGCACGCCCGGCTACACCTTCACCAACGACCCGGGCATCACCGACTTCATCGAAGGCACCAAGAAGATCCCCGCCGACGCCGACGTGGTGCGGCTCCAGATCGCCTGGGCCGACTTCGAGCCCGACGACGGCGTCTTCGTCTGGGACCGCCTCGACGCGTTCATGAAGCGCGTCAACGAGCAGGGCAAGAAGGTCGAGTTCCAGCTGCTCATGTCGGAGGCGCCCGACTACAAGAACGACCCGGGCGTCTTCCCGTACGAGTACCCGCCGGCCTGGCTGTTCGACAAGGCCGGGGTGCCCTTCCGGATGGCGCCGTACAACGACTACTTCTCCAAGCAGCCGATCTACTACAACCCGATCTACCTGGACCGGCTCAAGCGCGCGGTGGACGCCTTCGCCGGCCGCTACGACGGCGACCCGGGTGTGGCGTGGGTGGACCTGCGCGCCTTCTCCCTGTTCGGCGAGTGGTCGGGCTGGAACGACGCGATGAACTTCCCGTGGCCCGACAACGCCACCCGCGTCGCGACGCTCCAGGCGATCCTCAAGATCTACGACGACGCGTTCGACAAGTCGATGGTCATGATGCAGAACGCCGGCGCGGAGGTGAACAAGAACGACCCCGACGCGGACACCCAGGCCAAGCGGTTCAGCGTGTTCGGCTACGACAAGGCGGCCACGTTCAAGAACTGGGGCGTGCGGTCCGACACGGTCAACGCCGGCTTCGTCTGGCACAACTACGGCGACACCTCGCAGGCCCCGTACGTCAACCGCAGGCTCCGCCGCGACATGATCCAGGTGTCCGAGGGCTCCAACTGGGACAACCCCACGATCATGTTGAACAACCCCCGGCTGTTCGTGAAGAACTCGCTGGAGGGATACCACTCCAACCTCCAGGGCATCAACAACACCGGCTTCGAGAACTGGCAGCCGATGAAGGACGCCTACGGCGAGTGGTTCGAGACGCTGGCGCGCTACACCGGCTACCGCTTCCTCATGCCCACCGCGACCTACGACACCGAGGTCAAGCCCGGCGGCGAGTTCCGCATCTCCCACACCTGGACCAACAACGCGGTCGGCTTCAGCCCCCGGCGCTACCCGGTCGAGGTGCGCTTCACCGACAAGTCCACCGGCGACGTCGTGTGGCGCGGCACCGACGCCACCCTCGACCAGACCAAGCTCTTCAAGGGCGACGTCCGCCAGATCAACTCGGCCTTCACGCTCCCGGCCGACCTGCCCACGGGCTCCTACGACGTGGCCGTCGCCATGCTCGGCGAGGACGGCAAGCCGGCTATCGAGCTGGCGATGCCGGGCGGCAAGGGCAAGGTCTACCCGATCGGCGCCGTCCAGGTCGTCGCGGGAGCCGTACAGGCGGGGCTGCCGACGACCCCGCTGACCCAGTTCACCATCCAGAACGAGGACTACACCGCTGCCGTCGGCGCCTACGGCGTCGAGGCCCCGCCCGAGGGCGGCCTCGGCGCGCTCTACATGGACGCGGCCGGCGAGTCCGCCGAGTACGACAACGTCGACGTGCCGGCCACCGGCACCTACCGGGTCGAGTTCCGGGCCTCCTCCGAGGAGGCCAACCACCTGAAGTTCGAGGTCGACGGCAAGGAAGTCACCACCGTCAAGGTGCCGGACTCCGGCGGCTACAACACCTACCGGACCTTCGAACGGCAGATCCCGCTCACCGAGGGCCGTCACACGATCAAGCTCACCCGGCCCGACGGGCGCTGGTTCTTCCTCAACTGGATGCGGTTCACCCTCGAACGGCCCGAGTCGGTCACCCTCCAGGCCGAGTCGGCCACCGAGCAGCAGGGCACCCAGAACACCGACCTCACCGACAGCGACGACGGCACCCCCGGCGTCGCCTACATCGACACCGGCGACTGGTCGCGCTTCGACGACGTCAGCGTCCCCGCCGACGGCAAGTACCTGCTGCAGCTCCGCTACTCGACCGTCAACGACAAGCCGCTGAAGTTCCGCGTCGAGGTCGACGGGGCCGACGCCACCGGCCCGCTGAGCCTGGGCCCCACCGGCGGCATGCTCAGCCCGCGCACCGAGGACTTCGTCCTCCCGCTGACCGCGGGCAAGCACTCGGTCAAGGTCGTCTGGATCGAGGCGAGCACCAGCGTCGTCTGGAACTGGATGCGGCTCGACCTGCAGGGGACGTCCGAGCAGACCGTCGAGGCCGAGCACTGGACCATGCAGTGGAACACCGACCAGGAGTGGAACTGGAAGGGCGCCGACACCGGCGTCGTCACCAAGGACGGCATCGTCGGCGGCATCGACCCGCACGACTACCTGCGCTACGAGAACGTGTTCGTCCCGTACACCGGCATGTACAAGGTGACCTTCAAGGGCTCGGCCGCCGAGGACACCACGTTCAGGTTCGAGGTGGACGGTGACCGCAACACGGTCTTCGTCCCCAAGTCCGACAACGCGAACATGACCACCTGGGTCAAGATCCCCGCCGGCCTGCACACCCTCCGGATCGTGAGCGAGGGCAGCGGGCTGGAACTCGACAGGTTCACCCTCACCGCCTCCACCGCCGCGATCAAGGCGCTCGACATCACGGGCGCCAGCACGCTCAAGGTCGGCGAGCCCGGCCAGTTGTCCGTCTCGACGGTCGCCGCCGACGGCACCCGTACCCCGGTGACCAAGGGTGTCACGTTCAAGAGCTCCGACCCGTCGATCGCCACCGTGGACGCGGACGGTCTCGTCACCCCCCGCACCTGGGGCACCGCCACGATCACCGCGATCCACGACGGATTCTCCGGCGAGCACAAGCTCACCGTCACCGACCCGAAAGTGGTGCTCACCTACGTCAACGACACCGACCAGCGCATCGTCTACCCCGCCGACGACTTCATCTACAGCCCCGACCGGGGGATGGGCGACTACGGCGACGACGTCCACGCCGGCTGGCGCGCCGGGCAGGCCGTCGAGTTCACCTTCACCGGCACCGGCATCAGCCTGCTGTCCGAACGCTACTCCGACATGAGCACCATCGACATCTACGTCGACGGCGAGCTCAAGGCCACGGTCGACTGCGACTCCCCGGTACGGCTCACCGCCCAGCGGGTGTTCCAGCTCACCGGGCTGCCGATGGGCGATCACACCATCAAGGTCGTCAACGGCGCGGACAAGTTCCTCATCATCGACGCGTTCGTGGTCGAGACGCCCAACACCTGGAACGGCGCCGAACTCGGCGTCGGCAACGTCAGCGCCAAGTCGGTGACCCTGACCTGGCCGTCCGTGCCGACCGCCACCGGTTACGCGGTCTTCAACGGTGGCACGGAGGTCATGCGGGTGACGGGGACGACGGCCCGGGTCACCGGGCTCCGCGGCCGTACGAGCTACACCTTCACCGTCCGCCCGCTGGCCGCCGGCGGCACGACCCTCCCTATCGAACTGTCAGCCACGGTCCAGACCAAGGGCTGACCGTACCCGCTCGAACGAACCGGCTGGGTCGCCCGACCCGGCCGGTTCGCTTCGTGCGCCTGGCATGCATCGCGAGCGCGTCATCGCGAGCGCGGCCCGGAGCCGACGGGCTCGATCAGCCGATCGGTGGTGCGAGGTACTCCAGTGCATAACCGTCGCCGGAGGCGGTGACGCGGGCGATGCCGGGTGAGTCGAGGTGGGCGCCGGCTACGAAGTGGTCCGGTCGGGTCAGTCGTTCCAGGAGCGCCGCTCGCGCGGCGCGGGCCTGGGACTGGTCGCCGTCGAGCTCCCAGGACACGTGCGGCTGGTCGAGTTCGGTGAACGCCTCTGAACCGTCCGGGGCGATCAGGCCGCTCACGTGGTCTTCGTGCTGGTGGGTGATGGCCACATCGGTGACATCCGCGCGGTCGACTCCCGCTTCGTCGAGCGCGTCGTAGATCAATCCCATGGTGGGGTCGTGCCAGACGTCGGACGCGCCGGTGTCGATGAGAACCGACCGCGTGCCGTCGGTGACGAAGAAGGCGTTGACCGACAGCCGCAAGTTGTCACCGGCCAGCGGGACGGCGGCCGGCAGCTCATCGAGCCAGATCACCGAATTCGAACCTGGCATGGTGCCGGCCACTCGAGATCAGACGCATGGAAGTCTCCAATAGAAGAATCTGTCTTCTTCAGGAGAAACCCAGGAGGCGGGCCTGACGCTGGAGCAGCTGTCCGCCCAGTCGTCGGTCAGCCGGGCGATGCTGTCCAAGGTCGAACGCGGTGAGAAGACCCCGACGATCGGCGTCGCGTCCTGGATCGCCCACGCGCTCGACGCGTCGCTCTCGGACCTGATCGGTGCGCCGGCTGCTGCCGCGTCTGGTGTGGCCGTCGTCATGCGCAAGAAGGATCGCCCCGTTTTCCGTGACCCGGAAACCGGCTTCGAGCGGCACATGGTGTCGGCGGCCCCGGGCGCGGGAGGGGCCGAGATGGTCGTTCATCACCTCCCCGCGCAGGTCTCCACCGGGCTGCTGCCCGCGTATCCGCCGGGTACGGAGAAGCAAGTCGTGGTGCTCGAAGGCGCCCTCACCGTCGCGACCGGCGGGATCAACGAGACCCTGAACACCGGCGACTCGCTGTTCTTCCAGGCCGACGCGGACCACGGCTTCGCCAACCGAACGAACGCCCCCTGCGAATACATCATGGTCATCTCGCGCAGAACGTGATCGGCGCCGCAGCTCGCGGGCCTGGACGATGGCGGATCTCTCGCCGCTTGCGACACAGTGAGAAGTAGTCTCGCCGTATGGACCGTCGATCACCGCTGATCACACAGATCTCCTGGGGCCGGACGGTGGTCGAGGGCCTGGGCGAAGGCAAGGACTTCAAGCTCTACCCCGGTGGTGGACGGCCCTGGGACTGGAACGAGACCGGCACACGGCACAGTCCGGGCATCCAGCCTGCCGACGTCCGAGAGCTCCTCGACAACGGCAGCCGGGCCATCGTTCTTTCCCGGGGTATGCGGTTGGTCCTGCGGACATGCCCCGAGACGCTGGACCTCTTGATGGAGAACGGCGTCGAGGTCTACGTGGAGGAGACGACGGCCGCCGTCGAGCGTTACAACGCCCTGGCGGCGACCATCCCCGTGGGCGGGTTGTTCCACTCCACCTGTTGATCACCACGTACGCGGAATCGCCGGTGCCGCACGCCGCGATGTAACGCTGGCAGACCAACTCGGCATCACTCCACCCGCGGGACTCACCAGCCGCCAATGGAGCCGGCAACTCGGGGTCGCAGCAGGTGAAACCCTGTGGGCCCTCCTTGCCGACACTCGCCACGGCGCCGTACTGGAAAGCTTCTGGCCGGCAGGCCTGCGACCCGTCGTGGTGGACGGGCTCCACCGTGCGGGAATTCGGAGAGCACACGAAGTCAGGTGCATACACGACGCGGCCCGTGGACATCAGGGCACTGGCGACGGAGATCCGTGGCCACACCAACACGGGCGCCTCGGTCGCTCCGGTTCCCGGCTGATCGCCGCACGCGTCGGTGAGGTCGCTATTTCTTGCCGAGGATCGAACGGATCACCCGTGCGATGCCGTCGAGCACCTGTGGCAGGTCCGCTGAGTCCGCGCGACGGACCGTGAGCCCGACGATCGCCACTGCGGCGAGCGCGACGATCAGTACGACAGCCGTCGAGGTCATGGCGGCGACAGCCAAGGGGTCCATGATGAGTTTCCCTTCTGGGGGATCGGCTTGGTCGGAGTCAGGTAACGTGCACGAACCGGCCGGGGTCGACGGATGTCGGACCGATCGGAGCAGGGCCGTATCACCGCAGGCCACTGACCTGTCCGGGGGCATCGAAGCCGGATGAGCCGGACCCGGTGGGGTGCCGTGGCGGGTGGAAGGAGACGCGTGGCGTGGCTGCCGGACTGCACAAGTACCTGCAGGATCTGGAGAGCAAGGCGCAGCGGCAAGTGCCCGGCTACCGTCGGGAGCAGGTCATCGAGCAGGTCAACCGTGGGCGCCCGGCGTCGCTGAGCACCTCGACGGTCGGCGACTGGATGGCCAAGGGACGTACGCCCCGGGATTTCCCCACGCTGTGGGCGTTCGTCGAAGCGCTGCACCGGGCGATCACGGTCGGGCAGGACCCGCCGCCCGCCTGGTGGAAGCAGGAGAGGAGCAAGTGCGAGGGCCTCTGGGAGGCCGCTCTTGAGCTCCGTCGCGCGGCCGGCGGCCTCGCCCCCGCCGTGAACGAGGAGCAGCACGCCCGATCGGTCCGGCACTATCTGCGCGCGGTCGAGCAGGCGGCCGCCTCCCATCCTTACCCAGGGGTGCTTCCTGGCAGCCCGTTGCCACCTCTGAGGCAGGTCCATGTTCGGCGGCGCGTCACGACGCCGGCCCGCCCGGGCACCGGTGACCAGGAACGATGTCGTCCCGCTGAAGAGGTCCTCGCCACGGAGGGCCGGGTCGTCCTGCTGCTCGGCGGCCCCGGCGCAGGTAAGTCCAGCTTCTTACGCACCAGTCTGATCGCACTCGCCGAGCAGTGGACGTCGGGCGCGGGAACGGGCTCCGTACCCGTGTACGTTCCCGCGCATTTCCTCACGCGGGAGGGCGTTCTAGGCGAACAGCTCGCCCAGGCCGTGCGATCCCAGATCAAGGGCCGCGACTGCCTGCCTCCGCCCGCGTCCTTCTTCGCCGGCCCGCCCCTGCCGGGCGGCCGTTGGCTGATCCTGGTGGACGGTCTCGACGAGATCCCCGACGCCGCCGAGCGTATCGACGTCCTCCGGCGGCTGGCGTCGCTGCCGGGGGATCGCTATGAGCTGCTCGTCGCCAGCCGCCCGCTCCCCGAGGAGCAACTGTCCGAGCTCGGCCCGGCCGATCACGTCGAACGTTTCGAACTGGTGCCGTTCGACCCGCGGCAGTTGCCGGATTTCGCCAGGTCATGGATGACGGCCGCCGGAGTCGGCGATCCTGAACGAGCGGTCGCCACGTTGCTGGCGCAAGCCGTCCGGCCTCCGCTGGACCGGCTCGCCACCAACCCGTTGCTGGCCACCATCATGTGCCAGCTCCACGCGCACAACGTCGATTCGCCGCTACCGGCCAGCCGGTACGGCATCTACCAGCACTATGCCGACCTCCTCGTGGATCACCTCGATGGCCGCCTGCACAACCGCATGGATTCGCCCCTAGTCGAACGGCTGGCCGGCCACCCAGGGCTCCTCCTCCAGCTACGTGGCCGCCTGCTGGGCGCGCTCGACGAGCTGGCCCTGCTGCACATGCGCCAGGACGTGCCCGCCGCCCTGGAGTCGCTGATTGAGCGGGTCGCCGATCTGCGCCCGCACACCCTTCGCGGGGAGGACTGGCACTCGGTCGTCACGGACCTGCTGCATGCCACCGGTCTGGTCACGGTGCGGGGCACGAGGATCGACTTCCTCCATCAGACAATCGCCGAGTTCCTCGCGGCCAGGTACGTCGCGGCCGACGCGGACCTCAGCAAGTCGGCCTTCCGCCAGCTGTTCGGCAGCCGGTGGCTCAGGCCCCTGCGGCTCCGGAAGGGCGGCGGCGAATCGTCGTACGGCCGGATGCTCGTCGCGGCGTGGCTGGCTTCACCCCGTCGTCCTCGTGCTCTGCTCGACGTGCTCCGCAGGCTCGCCGCGCGCGACGGCACCGTCGGCCGGGTCGCCGAGCTGGCCGGCGATGGAGCCTCCTTGCCGCAGGAGATCCGTGACCTGGCGCGACGCCGCTGTCATCGGACAGCCACGACCACTCTGTCGCCCGCGGAGATGACGTTGATCGAGTCGCTGGGCGGGGGCCCGTCCATCGAACTGCAGAAGCAGCTCACCTCTCGTCGCATTCGCGCGGCGCGGATGCTGGTGAACCTGGGTGATGAACGCGGCAGAAGCCTGCTGGACATGATCACCCTCGACACCACGTTGCCCGCTGTGGTGCGTTTCGACGTGGCCAGGACGCTGGGACGTCAGGAGGGTGAGCGGGCCGGAGACCTGCTCGAGACGCTCGCCCGCGACACGGAAGTGACCGGCGATCACCGCGTCCTGGCGGCCCGGCAACTGGCGCTCATGGCTCCGTCGACGGGGCCCCTGCCGAACAGGCGCGGAGTGGACCTCCTCGAGCTGCTGGCCGGGGACATCACGCTGCACATCCTCAACCGGGTGGCGGCGGCTGCGGCGTTGCACAGGTACGACGGTGAGCGTGGCCGGGATCTCCACGATGCCGCGATCCGCGACCTCGACCTGTTCGCCCGTGACACCGGAGCGGACGGCCGTGCCCGCGTGGCATCGGCGGTGTGGCTGGCCGACGTCCGCCACCCGGGCGCCGTGAACCTCCTCGCTTCGCTGGTCCGCGACAGAACGCTGAGGCGAACCCATCGCCGCAGAGCGGAGAGGAGATTGGCGGAACTGGGCGTCCTGCAGGCGGAGGGGACCCAGGCGCGTCGGTGCCGGCGCGTACGTTCACAATCGGAATCAGGTTCGAGAT
This sequence comes from Nonomuraea rhodomycinica, assembly GCF_013363995.1. Taxonomy (GTDB): domain Bacteria; phylum Actinomycetota; class Actinomycetes; order Streptosporangiales; family Streptosporangiaceae; genus Nonomuraea; species Nonomuraea rhodomycinica. The sequence goes on from NZ_JABWGO010000004.1 coordinate 433,305, forward strand.
GGTGATGACCATGACCGTGATCGACGAGCAGGCCGCAGTCCTGGCTCTCGCCCAAGCCACCCACGACAAGCCCTGGCACCACACGACACGCGTCATCGCCGCCGCCGGCAGCGCCCTCGGCGTGCTCGGCGGTGCGTTCGCCGGCCGCGACGAGGATGACCAGGCGCACGCCGCCGCCATCGCCGCCCGCGTCCGGGCCGAGGACCTCGACTGGGCGCGCGACCTCATCGCGGCCATGCTCGCCGCGGGCGTCCGCCTGGTCACCGTGCTGGACAGGGACTATCCCGGCAACCTGTACTCCGCCTACGACCGTCAGCCGTTCCTGTGGGTGCGCGGCGCCACCGAGCCCGGCGACCACCGGGCCGTCGCGGTCGTCGGCGAGCACGATCTCGACCATGCCGCCGCGGCGGCCCGCGCCCTCGCCCGCGCCGGGCTCACCGTCGTCTCGCCGCTCCGCACGGACCTCGACGCGGCCGTCCACGAGGCGGCTCTGGCGGCCGGCGGGCGGGTGCTGGGGGTTCTGGCCGGTGGCCTCGCGGCGTCGTCGGCATCCGGCGCGCACGCCAGTGTGGCCAAGCGGATAGCCGAGCGGGGCGCGGTCGTGTCCCCGTTCTGGCCCGACGTCGATCCGACGGAGCGGACCGTCGCGCTCGCCCGCGTCGTGACCTGCGGGTTGGCCGACTGTCTGTACGTCGTCGACGGCCACCGCGGGGGCTCCTCCCACGGGCATGCCGCGAAGGCTCTGGCGACCGGCAAGTCTGTGCTCGTGTCCCAGCGGCTCCAGCAGGAACAGCCGTGGGTCGCGCAGGAGGGCGGGCGGGGAGGCATGACTGTCGTCCAGGACATTGACGACCTCTCCCGGCGGGCGGTCAATCTCGTAGACATGACCCCTCGACTGAACGTCTCCTGACCATGGGCGGTCACCACGCTCTCGCAGAGCGGTACCGCCACATTCTCCGGAACGTTCCGGCGGTGCGCCCCGGAGTCTGCCGGATCTGTCACTCAGGGCCGAACGAGATCACGAACAGGACGCAGGAGGAGGAGAAGTTCTTCCCCGAATGCCTCGGCTGCCGCCTTGTCGCGGAGGAGCTGCCCTTCGGCGTGACGGCCCTGACGGAGATCGTCCCGCTCTCGCTGGCCTGCAAGGAGGACGATCAGCTGTACGCGGCGGTGACGACCTACGACGAACCGTGCCCGCCGCCCAACAGCGTCGACTGGGTGTCGGTTCTCGCCGCCGTGGTCGACCGGTTCTGCCGGGCGCATGCGCGGTGCCTGTCCCGGCTGGCCGGCGGTGACTTCACGCTGGTCACCACTCTGCCCAGGCCGGTGCTCGGCCGGCCGGACGTCAAGGCGCGGGACCGGGTGCGACGCATCGCGACGAAGGTCCCGATCCTGCGCGACCTGTACAGCCCGGTGCTGGAGCCTGGCCCGGCGGCGGGGGGCATGAGCGAGATGACGGCGCAGCAGGACGGCTTCACCGCCACCAGCCCGCTCCGCGGGCAGAGAGTGCTGCTCCTGGATGATTTATGGGTCCGTGGCGGCTATGTGCAGAGCGCGGCGTTGGCGCTGTATCGGCAGGAGGCCGCCACCGTGGTGCCTCTGGTGATCGCGAGACGCATCTCGCCGCCGTACAACGCGGCGAACACCCTGATCCGGGACGAGGCGTCGAACGGGGGCTTCAGCTTCGAGCGCTGCTGCCTGTGCTGACCTACGCGCCCCCGTCGCGGCCGAGCAGGTGCCCCACGCCTCGGGCGAGCGTGTCGGCGAACGCCGGCGCCTTCCCGGGATCTTCGAGGAGGAGGAACAGCCAGGCGAAGATCGGGCCCAGCAGCAGCGCGTGCACGGTCGCCGGGTCGGGGAGCCGGGGCAGTTCGCCGCGTGCCACCGCCCGTTCCAGCACCTCCGTGACGCAGTCGCGCTCGGCCCTGACGAACGTCCGCGCGAAGGCGGCCGCCATGGCGGGGTCCGCGTGCACGTCGGCCAGCAGGGCCGGCACCACCCCTGGGGGCGGCGTGGCGAGGGCGGCCAGGATGTCGCGGGTGATCGCGGCCAGATCGGTGGCCAGCGATCCGGTGTCGGGCGGAGTCGCGAGGTCGAGGTCGTGCATGACCGCCGCGAAGATCATCTGCTGTTTGGTGGCGTGGCGCCGGTAGATCGCGGCCTTGCCCACCCCGGCCCGGGCCGCCACGGCGTCCACGGTGAGCCGTGCGTACCCCTGCTCCGCCAGCACCTGCCTCGCGGCCGTCGCGATCGCCTCGTCCACCCGGCTGTCCCTGGGGCGGCCCAACGGTTGGCTCATGGATGGAGCTTATACGGAACGACGGGATCCGTAATGTGACCGATCTGACGTTGCCCCGGCCTGCGGATGGGCGCATGATTCGGAACTATGAGTTCCGATACTGTCGTTTCCGTTAAGAGCGTGGTGTGGGCCGGCCGGATCCTGGTGTTCCTGGGCTGCGCGCATCTCGTGATCACGTTGCTCGTCAGCGCGGACCACGTTCCGGGGTGGCTCGGGGGAGAGCTGTGGCACTTCCCGCCTCACCTGGACGACCTGTCCCGGCCGGCCCCGAACATGGGAGCGTTCTGGCTCGTCTGGGGCAGTTTCGCGGTGCCGTTGGGGCTGGTCGGCGCGCTGGTCGCCGGGCTGGGGAGACGCGGGGTGGTGCCGCCCGCCTACTGCGGCGCGGGCCTGGCTCTGTGGGCGCTGGTCGGCGCCGCCGTGTTCGAGCCCTCGCCGTTCCTCCTCGCCGTGGTGCCCGCCGTGATGCTGCTGACCGCCAGGCGCCCGCGCGGCGGGCGCTGAGCGTGCGGGATCACGCGTCGCCGGAGGAGTCGGTGCGCGGTGCCGGCGGGGGCGGCGGGACGGTGAGGACGCCGCGGACCGCGGCGTCCAGCCGTGCCCGCCTGTCCGCCGTGATCACGGGACGGCCGCCGGGAGGAGGCTGGGTCAACGCCCGGCGGAACACCGCCGTCGGCAGATCCACCACGCACAGCGTCACCACCTCGACGCCCGGCCCGTCGGCTCGGCCCCACAAGCCCCGCGCCAGGCGCTTCAGCAACTCCACCAACTGCCTGTCCAGCGACAGCATCGCCTCGGCCAGCTCCTGCGGCACCTCCGGGCCGAGCAGCTGGTCACGGCGCACCGCGATGAGCATCCGGGCCGCGGCGGGTCGCCGGTCGGCGAAGACCGCGGGCGCGCCGGCCGCGGCCACCACCGCGTCCACCGCCGCGTCGTGGCCGTCGCCCCGCACCGCCTCGACGAGCTCCACCTGGAGGTCCAGGAACTCTCTGGCCGCCCGCAGCCACAGCCGCCCGAGCAGGACCGGCAGCGACCCGAACGCGTGGTAGATCGCGCCGTTCGACACCCCGGAGGCCGCCGCGAGGGCCCGCACCGTGAAGCGCTCCGGACCGTGGTCGGCCACCAGCCGCTCGGCGACGTCCAGCAGTTGATCGAGGTCATGAGTGCGAGGGCGTGCCATGGCGCCACCTTACGGGTTGCCCGGGTGCGAGACCTGCCGTGCGGGCCGGCTCGCTCACTTGAAGGGGATGGTGAGCCACGGACTGTCCGGGTCGCTGGTCAGGATCCTGTGAGCGTTGAGCATCTCCCCGTACCAGTCGCCGAACTCCTCCTCGTCGAAGTGGAGGCAACGTCCCAGGACGTACGCGGCGGAGAACTCCTCCCACGAACGGTAGTTGATGCGGCTGAGCCGTCCGGCGTGGACGACCGCCTGCTCGGCCTCCGCCAGGTCGCAGTAGCGGGCGCCGAGTCCCCACCGGGCCATCTTCGACGCCCGGCCGTAGTCCCACGCCTCCACCGTCCGTACGAATCCACCCTCGGGGAGGAGCCCGTCCGCGCGGAACCGCGCCTCATAGCGGGTGATCCGGCCGATGAGCCGCTGTGCTCCAGCGATCAGCGCCTCGGTGTCGCTGTCGGTGCGCGGAGTCGTCACGGTGACCGCGTCGGGGGCGCTGCCCGGCTGCGCGGCGCGGGCCCGGATGACGCGGGTGGTCATGTGGCGCCAGTGGTCCACCTCGACCACGCCGCCGAAGTCGTGCGCCATCGAGCTGCGTATCCCCAGGACGAAGCCCCAGAACGAACTGCTCATCCGGCCGTCGAGCAGCGTCTGCTGAGCGCGCTGCCATCCCTCGCGGTCGGTGATCTCCCACCACTCCTTGAGGCGTCGCCGCTCGCGGACGTAGCCGGTGCCGTGCCAGCCCATCGCGTTCCAGAGCGAGGCGTTGGCCACGCAGAGCAGCGCCCCGCAGGCGAGGCCGTGTGCGACCGGGCCCCGCAGGGGGCCGCCCACCCAGAGGGTGCGCAGTTCGTTGCGGCGCGGGTAGGTCATCCGGTCGGCGTGCCGGCGCCATGTCAGCCGGTGGGCGGCGGTCGCGGGGAAGAACGCTCCGCAGGGGCTGCCGGGGTTGATGGCCAGCCCTTCGTCGTCCTGGGGCCAGTTGTCGGCGAGTTCGCCCAGATCGTCCTGGAAGAACACCGGGTCCGCCACCGGTGCGGGCAGCATCCCCTCGGTCAGGAACACCAGGTACTTGGACGTGGCTCCGGGGTGCGGGCCCCAGTAGGTGGGCGTGTAGCTGATCCAGCCGGGACGGGAGTCGGCCGTGGCGCGCGGCATCGCGTGGTAGAGGTCCGCCGTGGCGAGGACGTCGAAGTACGCGGCCCAGTCGCCCCGCATCTTGGCCTCGTACAGATCGCGTTCGATCGCGGTGGGCGCTCGCCATCCGGCCGCCTCGCCGGGCCCGCCGGGTCGCCCCGCGTATGCGGAGCTCATGCGACTCCACGTCGGGCAGCGTCACCAGAGGTGGCCTGGGCCAGCCGCTCCAGTGCCGCGACATGGCCGTGGAAGGCCCGCCGCCCCATCGGTGTGACCTGTACGTAGGTGCGCCCGCTCCCCATCGCCCAACCCTCGCGTATCGCGGCATGACCGGCCTGGACCAAGGGGGAGAGCTCCTCGCGCAGGGCGGAGTCGCTGATCCTGACCATGTCCCTCAGCAGGCCGGCTTCCATCCAGGTCGCCACGTCCAGCGACGCCACGATCGAGAGTCTAGCGGGGACGTGCAGGAACGCACTGAAGGACGGATCCACCGGCGCCGCCTGCGGGGCTCGCTCCAGGAGCCGTCTGTAGGCGCGGCGGTGGACAGGGCTGGTCGCGATGCCGATGACGACCGTCGCCGCGGCGGCGATGGTCATGGGAAAAGGCAGGTCGAGTGCCCAGGCGGCGATCCGGAAGGCGAGGAGGGCCGTGAGGGGGCCGGCGGCCCACCGTACGGCGAATCCGAGGTCGGCGGAGGTGAACGCCCTGCGGATCGGGAGCGTGGCCATGACGGCCGACATTCCCGCGAGCCCGCCGCATGCGCTCACGCGGACGCCGATGGCGGTCGGATTCGGGAGATCGAACGATGCCAGCACGAGAAAGACCAGCAGCAGCGTGACGAGGGTGGTGGGGAAGGCGAAGCTTCGGCGGAGGTATTCGTCGATGGTCCTGTCCCGCAGGCGACGGATGTCGTCGAGCGCGGTTCGGGCGTCGTAAGGCTGCATGGCCGGTCCTTGGACGTCGGGGCGGCGCCGGCGTCGATGCGGCCGGCCCGTGAGAACGACGGCACGCGCACACTCCAGCGTCGGCGCCGGGAGGACGGGTGGGTGTCCACGATACCTCATATCGGAGCATATGCTCTAGAATGTGTGCGGGGGGTGAAGGCGGCGCCGTGGTCACCGCGTGCGCCGGGCGAGCAGGGCCAGCAGGCCGATCATGACGACCCCCAGCGCCGCCAGCGACACGCGGTCCGCGTTGGTGTCGCCGTTGGCGATCACCCCGAACACGGTGTGCGCGACGAGCGCCCCACCGGCCAGCGCCAGGCTGTGCCGGTCGCGCCACCCGCCGTGCGCCGTCCACCGGCGCAGCAGCAGCCCCGCCGCCACCGCGAGCAGCGCCGCCGCCACCATCGGGACGACCACCCAGCCGCCTTGGGTGAAGGCCGGGTGCCGGGCGCCGCCGAAGGGGAACAGCAGCGCCAGATATCCGAACGCCACCACCCCGGCCAGGAACGCGACCACCGGCGGCGCGGGGATCGTCCGGGGCCCGGCGGCCGGCGGGTCCGGCGGGCGGGGGACGAACCGCAGCGCGAGCAGCGCCAGCACCGCGATCACCAGCGCGAACGCCGCCAGCGCCCCCGGAGGCGCCTGGTAGCCCGGGTCGATGAAGACTGTCGTCCACCGCAGCAGCAGGGCGCCCAGCACGAACACCACCCCCGCCATGACCAGCCCCGTCCGCCCCAGATGAGGCCGATGGCGAAGAGCCGGGACGGCGAGGTCCACCAGCAGGATCGGCAGGGCCACGCTGAAGACCGCGTGGTAGGGGATGTTCAGCTCGGTGTAGGCGCTGTTGAGGCCGAGGACCCTGGGCGCCCAGCCGGCCACGCCGTAGAGGGTCGGGCTGGTGAGCGCCTGCAGCGCCAGCCCTTCCTCCACGATCCCGTACGCCGCCCCGAGCAGCAGGACGGCGTACCAGCCCCGCCCGGTACGGCGTACCAGCTCGCGGATCAGCACCGTGCCGGCGCCGTAGATCGGCATCCACAGCAGCAGCAGCCACGCCTGGCGGAGCGGCGGATTGCCGAGCGTCAGCTCGGCGACGACCGGGGTGAGCCCGGCCAGCAGGAGCGCGGCCCACCGGCCGCGTGCTGGTGAGGTGACCATGCGTCCACGGTCGCCCGCGGCGGGTGGAGCGCGCTGCTGCCGTCAGGCCGGTCCGTGGCCTCTTCGGTCGCGGCCGGGTGGTGACTTTGGTTGCCATGGCGGGGGCGGCGATGGAGACCTTGGTTGCTTACCGGGCGGAGGGCCGGCGGATACGATCGGCGGTTGTGTTCGCAGCACAGGGCCGGGCCGCACACGGCCGGAACAAGGGCCGGGACACGGGCCGATGGGGCGCGCCGGTGGACGGCGGGCCGGGGTGGTCGCGGCGCGACAGGGTGGCCGGCGCCGGCGGCGTCGTGCTCGCCCTGGCCGGGGCCGGCTCGGTGATCTGGGGGGATCTGGTCCCCGGGATCCCCGGCTGGTACCTGTGGGCCGACCTCGCCGGCGGGGCCCTGGCGTGCGCGGGGTTGTGGCTGTGCCGCCGGTGGCCGGTGGCCGCCGCGCTGGCCGTCGTCGCGCTGTCCGTCCCCGCCGCGTCCGCGTCGGTGGCCGCGGGGATCGCCACGCTCGGCGCGGCGCTGTACCGGCGACCGCCCGCGGCCGTCGCGGTGGGAGCGGCGTGGGTGGCGGCGACGCTGGTCAGGTTCGGTCTGCGACCGCCGGGGCTGGCGCCGTACCCGGTGTGGGCGCTGGTCGCCGTGCTGTTCGGCGGGGCGATCACCGGTTGGGGCATCCTGGCCAGGACCCGGCGGGAGTTGCTGGCCTCGCTGGCCGAACGGGCCCGCCGCGCCGAGGCCGACCAGCGGCTGCGCGCGGAGGAGGCGCGCCGCGCCGAACGCCTCGGCATCGCCCGCGAGATGCACGACGTGCTCGCCCACCGGCTGTCGCTGCTGGCGGTGCACGCCGGGGCGCTGGAGTTCAACGCCGGCGCCCGGCCGGACGAGGTCGCCGAGGCCGCCGGGGTCATCCGGGCCAGCGCCCACCAGGCCCTGGAGGAGCTGCGCGGCGTCATCTCCGTGCTGCGCGAGAGCCCGTCGGCCGAGCTTCCGCTGACCGGGCTCGCGCCGCTGGTGGAGGAGTCGCGGCGGGCCGGGATGCGCATCGAGCTGCACGAGCCGGACGTACGTTTCGCCGACCTGCCGGAGGCGACCCGGCGCACCGCGTACCGCGTCGTGCAGGAGGGACTGACCAACGCGCGCAAGCACGCGCCCGGCCGGCCCGTCACCGTCGTCGTCTCCGGCGCGGCCGGCGGCGAGCTGACGGTCGAGGTGCGCAACCCGCTCCCCGCCGGGCGGGAGGCGGAGGGGCTGGCCACGACCGGGGGCGGGGCCGGGCTGGCCGGGCTGGAGGAACGGGTCACGCTGGCGGGCGGGCGCCTGGAGCGGGGACACGCCGAAGGCGGGGGGTTCCGGCTGGCGGCGCGGCTACCATGGCCACGTGAGCGGCCCGACGAGTGAGCCGGTGAGCGGCCCGACGCGTGAACCGGTGGGCGGGGCCGCGGGGCCTCACGTGAACGCGTCCGCCGCGATCCGGGTGCTCATCGTCGACGACGACCCGCTCGTCCGCGCCGGGCTGACGCTGATGCTCAAGGGCGCGCCCGCCCTCCAGGTGGTGGGCGCGGTGGCCGACGGCGCGCAGGTGCAGGCCGCGGTCGCCGAGCACTCTCCCGACGTGGTGCTGATGGACATCCGCATGGCCGGCGTCGACGGCATCGACGCGACCCGCAGGCTGCGCGCCCGGCGCGACGCGCCGCAGGTCATCATCCTGACCACGTTCGACGCCGACGAGCACGTGTTCCGGGCGCTGCGCGCGGGAGCCGGCGGGTTCCTGCTGAAGGACACCTCGCCGGAGGGCATCGTCGAGGCGATCCGGCGCGTCGCCGCCGGCGAGCCCAGCCTGTCGCCGAGCGTCACCCGGCGGCTGATCGCCCATCTGATGCCCGAGGAGGAGGACCGGCGGCGGGCCGACGCCCGGCGGGTGCTGGCGGCACTGAGCGAGCGCGAGCGCGAGGTGGCGCTCGCGGTCGGGCAGGGCAAGACCAACGCCGCCATCGCCGGCGAGCTGCACATGAGCGTGGGCACGGTCAAGGGTTACATCTCCCGCATCCTCACCAAGGCGGGCCTGGACAACCGTGTCCAGCTGGCCCTGGTCGTCCACGACGCCTCATAGCGTCCTAGGACGGCGCGCCGCACGCAGACGACCGCCGTCCTCACCGGCCGTCGCTGCGGGCCGGCTACGGGACGGGTGCCTGCGCGAGCGACAGGCTGTTGCCGTCCGGGTCGAGGATCTCCACGTGGCACACGCCGTTGCCGTACGTCTCCACGGGCTCGTGCCTGACGCCGTGCGCGGCCAGCCGGGCCAGGGTGTCGTCGAGGTCGGTCACGCCGAACGTGATCATGGTGCCGCCCACCCGCGCGGCCCGCATGTGCCGGTCGTCGATGACCACCCACGCGTTCTCACCGACCTGCCACAGGCACTCCTCACCGATGATCTGGTCCGCCGGTCGCCCGAAGAACGCCTCGTACCACTTCTGCGATGTCGCCCGGTCACGTACGCACACGACGCTGTACAGGTCCACCGGAGCCGCTCCTTCCCGTCGTTCCGGAAGGGAGACCGCTCCCGGGCCCGGAACTCATCGGCGACCGGCCGGGCGGTGCCCGGCAGGCGCCCTCCGACGCCGTCGGCCGATAATGCTGAGATGATCGACAACCAGATGCCGGAGCCGCGCCCCCTGCTGCGCCGCCCCGAGGACGGCGAGCTGATCGACGTGGCCGGAGTGGCGCACTTCTTCCGGCTGACGGGCGAGCACACGGGAGGCCGCTTCGCGTTCGAGGAGTTCACCCTGGAGGGGGGCACGATCGGGGCCCGCCCGCACGTGCATCACGGGCACGACGAGTACTTCTACGTCCTGCGGGGCGACCTGACCCTGCACCACGGCGACGGCGAGGTGACGGTCGGCCCCGGGAACCTGCTGGCCGCCGTGCGCGGAACCCCGCACGGCTTCCGCAACGCCGGCACCGAGCCGGTCCACGCCTTGTGCCTGTACACGCCGGCCGGGTACGAGGGGTACTTCCGCGAGGTGCACGCGGCCGTGGCGGCCGGCGCGGAAGTGACCGACGAGCTCCTGGCGGAGTTCCGCGCCCGTCACCGCACGACGTCCTTCTGAACCTTCAGGATCTGACCGCCGGGACGGGGCGTCCGGTGAGACGCTCCGTCAGGCTTGTGCGCGGTTTCGCGGACACATCCGGTCCCGGCCGAATACGGTGGACGATCGGCCAAGCCCGTAGACCTTCCGGAGCTTCTCCATGCGTACCGCAGCGGCAATCCTGTCCTTCGTGCTCGCCGTCACCCTCCTGCCCACCCCATCCGTGTCGGCGGTCGCCGCCTCGTCGCTGCCGGGCGGCAGGACGACCTTCGTCGTCTCGCAGGGTCACCTGAAGGCCGCGTCCCAGCAGAACTGGGTACGCCTCGGCACCTACCGCTTCGCCGGGAACGGCACGGTCAGCGCCGCCATGTACCTGTGGTGGCAGCGTCATCCCACGGCCCGCCAGCGCACCGGCACCGTCCCCGACCCGAGCTGCACCACCAAGGCGGGCGGCAAGCAGTCGCGGCCCCGCGGCTGCGAGGTGCTGACGGCCGGCGGCTTCACCGGCGCCCCGAACGAGAGCCGCACCGGGACGTACACCGTCGCGGGCAACGTGCTCACCATCCGGTGGAACATCGCCCAGGCGTGGACGGAACAGTGGTACGTGCGGACCTCCTCCGACGGCAAGCTGGCCCGCCTCGACCTCAAGCAGAGCACGCTCGCCACGAACGGGTACGGCTACGGCAGCAACGCCGCGGTCGGCACCCGGCGCGCGATGAGCTCGGTGAAGGCGTTCCCCGGCTCGCTCAGGCAGGACCTGACGAGCTGGGCGAGCGGCAAGCTCGTCACCTCCGGCAACCAGCCGTTCGGCCACGCCGCCTTCCGCGCCTGCGCCGCCACCACCTCGTGCCTGACCTACCTGCAGCCGTCCTCGCGCGGCGCGTGCCAGAAGTCCGGCGGCTGCCCCCGGTACGGAGGCGGAACGCGGGCCGACGTCAGCTCCATCCAGTACTACCTCACGATGATCTCCAAGACCGACCGGCGTGACACGCTGTGGCACTGGTGCACCTGCCTGGCGATGGAGCGGGGCGAGTTCTGCTACACGGGGAACTCCCACGTCAAGCCGCTCATGCAGATCATCGACGACACGGGCGCGTTCCGCGGCTGGGTGGGCGTGGAGGCGTCCTTCTCGACCGGCTCGCGGGCGACGGACATGCTCGCGGTGCTGCGCATCTCCGACTTCCGCTGAGCTACGGCCGACTCCGGCGCCCTGACCAAAGCGCCGGAGTCGCTTCTCGCCGACCTCGCTCAGCCGGCGGCTTGCGGCGCCTGTCCGTCGGGACGGTCTCCGGGCGCGCCCAGCAGCGGGAGCCACACCTCGTCCACGATCTCGACGATCGACTCGTCCGGCACCGCGCGCATCGTCGTGAGCAGGTCGTGGCGCAGCAGGTCGAACGGCAGGTTCACCACGCGGGGCGAGCGGGGCACGTCGGGCAGTTCGCCGCGCCCGACCGCGCGGGCGACGATCGTCTCGAAGGCGGTCGCCCGGGCGGGCCGGAGGAGGGTGTCGCGCAGCTCGCCGAAGCTGGTGCCGGCGTCGCGGAAGTAGTCGGCCAGCTGCGCGTTCAGCAGCGTGATCGTGGGCGCGCGCTCGGCGTTGGCGGCGCGCAGGAAGCCGATCGCGTCGTCGCGCAGGCCGCCGGTGTCGGGCACCTCGATCGGCCGCCAGAACCTGGTGAGGGTCGCCACCAGCAGGTCGTCGCGCTGCGGCCAGCGCCGGTAGAGCACCGGGCGGCTCGTGCCGGCGCGGGCGGCGACCGCCTCGTAGGTGAAGCCCTGGTAGCCGTGCTCGATCAGCACGTCCCACGCGGCGTCGAGGAGGGCGTCCTCGAGCGCGGGACCGCGTCGACGGGCTCCACCGCGCTTGAGATTCACTTGCGTATCTTATCGCGCCGGCCTACGGTGGCCGCCATTAGATACATCCATGTACCTTAAGGAGTGGTCAGTGACGTTCGACGTGGTCATCGTCGGCGGTGGACCCACCGGCCTGTTCCTGGCCTGCGAGCTGCGCCTCGCGGGCGTCCGGCCCCTGCTGCTGGAACGGCGGCCGGACCCCGACCTGGCGGACAAGGCGCACGGCCTCGCCGGCCAGGTCGTGCGGCTGCTGGACCACCGCGGCCTCTTCGAACGCTGCGGGGGGCAAGGGGCGCCGGCGCCCGCGCCCGGGTTCTTCTTCGGCGGGATGCCGCTGCCGCTGCACGTGCTGGGCGAGGACAACCCGATGCACCTCCTGCCGGTCAACCAGCGCGACCTCGAACGCGTGCTCCACGAGCGGGCGGCGGAACTCGGCGCGGACGTCCGCCGGGGCTGGGACGTGCTGTCCGTCAGCCAGACCGACGACCGGGTCGACGTCGTCGTACGCGCACCGGACGGGACCGGGACGACGCTGACGGCCCGGTACCTCGTCGGCTGCGACGGCGCCCGCAGCCTGATCCGCAAGCAGGCGGGGATCGCCTTCCCCGGCGTCAGCGACGACGGCGTCGTCGACCGCTCGGCCCTGATCGGGCCGAGCGACCGCTTCCGCCTCGTGCCGGGGGGACGGGTCGTGATCGACGGCCTCGGCGAGATCCCGGCGCACTTCCACCGCACCGAAAGGGGCGTCTTCACCCTCCTCGCGCACGACCCGGAGCGGCCGCTGGTCAGCACGTCCGAATGGGAGGACCACTCCGCGGGCGACGCCCCCGGGACGGGTGCGCCGATGACGATGGCGGAGATGGAGGACAGCGTCGAACGGGTCCTCGGTGTGCGCCTGCCCCTGACCGCGCCGCCCGAGGGCGCGCCCACCATGCTGCGCCGCCTGCGCGGACGCAACTCCCGGCTCGCCGACCGCTACCGCGCCGGCCGGATCTTCGTCGCCGGCGACGCCGCGCACGTGAGCCACGGGCCGACCCTGAACCTGGCGCTGCAGGACGCGGCCAACCTCGCCTGGAAGCTCGCCGCCGCCCTGCGGGGACGGGTACCTGAAGGCCTGCTGGACAGCTACGAGAGCGAACGCCGCCCGAGCGGCGAACGCGTGCTCATGCACACCCGGGCCGCGACCGCTCTGATGGCGCCCGGAAGCGACGTCACCGCGCTGCGCCTGCTCTTGTCGGAACTGCTCGGCCGCACCGAGAACCTCCGCGCGATCGCGGCCCTGATGGCGGGCACCGACGTCCGCCACGACATGGGCGAGGAGCACCCGGCCGCGCCCACCGGCTGGTTCGCGCCGCCCCTCGACCTGACCACCGGTGACGGACGCGCACGGCGCCTGGCCGAGCTGCTGCGCGACGGCCGCCCCCTGCTTCTCGACCTCACCGGGACGAACGAGCTGGCCGTCGTCGCGGAGCCCTGGTCCCGCGGTGTACGCCGCGTGACCGCGACGGCCGGCGACGCACCGGCGCCCGCGTTGCTCGTCCGGCCCGATGGCTACGTCGCCTGGGCGGGCGACGACCCCGACACCCTGAAGGCGGCCCTCACCCGCTGGTTCGGCCCGGCCTGAGACCCCGCCACCGCACGGTTGGACTCTCCCCCCGTGGGAGGGTTCACCATGATGGGCATGACGAAGGTGAAGGGCGTCGACGCCCGCGGTACGCAGCACTGCGAGACGTCGGCTCTCGGAGTGCTGCTGCGGCACCAGGGGCTGGACCTGTCCGAGCCCATGCTCTTCGGCCTCGGCTCCGGTCTGTCCTTCGTCTACTGGGACAGCAAGGCCATGGACTTCCCGTTCCTCGGGGGACGGGTCAAGCCCTTCGAGCTCACCGAGAACCTGGCCGCCAGGCTCGGGCTGGAGCTCGTCGTCCAGGAGACCGGCTCGCCCCGCAGGGCGTGGGAGAACGTCGCGGCCGTCATCGACGCCGGCCGGCCCGTCGGGCTGCAGCTCGACAGCCACCACCTCGAATACTTCGGGTCGAAGGTGCACTTCGGCGGCCATGTCGTCGCCATGTACGGCTACGACGACCACGACGCCTACCTGGTGGACACCGACCAGCAGGGCGGTGCGGTGTCCACGAGCCTGACCAGCCTCGCCCAGGCCAGGGCGGCGCGCGGCCCGATGACCGCCAAGCACCGCTCCTTCACCCTCACCGTCCCGGAGAACCCGCCGTCGCCGCGCGAGCGGATCGTCCCCGCCATCACCGCCTGCGCCGAGGCCTTCCTCGACCCGCCCATCGCCAACCTGGGACACCGCGGCATCGACAAGGCCGGCAAGCTGGTGCGCACCTGGCTCCAGCGGGCCGGCGACCCCCGGCGGGACCTCCCGCAGGCCGCCCTGCTGATGGAGCGGGCCGGCACCGGCGGGGCCCTGTTCCGCAACCTCTACCGCGACTTCCTCGCCGAGTGCGCCGAGCTGCTGGACAGCGGTCACCTGCGCACCGGCCACCGGCTGTACGCCGAGGCGGCCACCCTGTGGACGGAGGTCGCGGCGCTGATCGCGAAGGCCGGCGAGTCGGGCGACCCGCGGTGCCTCGAACAGGCGAGCGCCGTCCTGAGTGAGCTCGCCCGCGTCGAGCGCGAGGCCATGCGGGCACTGAGCCGTCTGGGCTGTGAGCCGTCCGGGCTGTGAGCTGCCTGGGGAGTGACCCGGGCCGGCGGGCGCGCTAGGCGACCGAGTGGCGGACGACGCCGGTGTAGGTGCCGGCCACGGCCTGGGCGGGGACGTCGACGACGACCGTCGGGTTCCAGGTGGCGGAGTTGCTGCCCGAGCCGGCGGTCTTGGAGAAGGCGATGCGGGTCTGGTCGAGCACCACGGACGAGGCGGCGTTGGCCTGGCCGGGGACGAAGGTCCCGGTGCCGGTGGTGGCGGTGGCCGGGCCGGACCAGTAGCTGATGTGGGAGCTGGCGATGGTCTCGGCGGCGGTGCCGCCGCCGGTGGTGAAGTCGGTCGCCGACACCTGCGCCACCCAGGTGGCGGTGACCGTGGCCCGGGCGTCGGAGACGGTGACCGAGCCGAGCTGACCGCTGACGGTGGTGCCCGGGCCGCCGCTGCCGATGCTCAGCGGCCCGTTCGGGACCGTGATCTGCAGGCCGGCTCCGGCGCTGACGGTGAAGGTCACCGTGGTGTTGCAGTTGGCCGAGGCCGTGCACGTGTCGGCGTGAGCGGGCACGGCGGTCGTCGCGACCGCCAGGGCGACGGCCAGCGCCGCCGCCAGGGCCATGCGGCGGATGTGGGACATGGCCGAACTCCTACGGGCTGCCCGGGGCTCATCGTCAGTGATCGCATCGTGGACGCCGGCCGGCGGGGACAGCCCGTCCGCCACGCGACATCAGGGCGCCGTTTGCCGTGATCTGCCATCTCTTGGCGTGAACGGCGGTTTGTCGGTCGTGCCCGCCATACTCGCCGCTGACGATCACGAGGGTGAGACGTCGGTGACGGCGCGGTCGCGTGCCGCTGAACGACTAGCCCTCCTCATCACAGCGCGGAGGTATCGGCATGAACGCCGATCGGACGCCGGCCCATGCCGGCGCGGCCCAGGGGCCGGTGGCGGAGAAGCCACGCGACGAGGACCTGCTGACCATGCCGGCCTCCTGGCTGCGCGTGCTCCATCCGCGGCGGGGCGGGGCGAAGGTCGCCGTGAAGCGGCCGGACCCGGGCGCGCCCGAACAACTCGCCGCGAAGCTGGACGAGCGGCGGCAGCAGCTCCTCGACTCGCTGGCGAGGTGCCGCGATGCGGAGCTGGCCACCGCGGGAGCGGCGTACCTGGCGGGGGAGCCCGCCGCCACGCCGCTGGGCGCGGCGGCGGTCGTCGCGTGCATGCCCTGGGACGCTCAGGAGCTGTCATGCCTGTTCGCCGACGCCTGGCTGGTCGGACGCGGCCTGGTGTTCGCGGCGCTGGCCGTGGCCGAACGGGCCTCGCTGGACCTCCACCAGGAGGGGGACGGCTGGACGATCCGGCGGATGGCCGCCGGCGAGGCCCCCGCCCACCTGTACGGCTGGAACCGGCAGGAGCTCGCCAAGCGGGTCCGTGCCGTCCTCGCGACCGCGTCCGACGCCGAGTACGCCGAGGTCGTCGCGGCGCTGGCGGAGAGCCGCGAAGGCGGGCTCCACCACCGGGTGGCGGCCTCCTACCTGGCGCCGACCGAGACGGACTGGGTGGGGGCCGACTGCGCCGAGGTGAGCCGCGTCAACGCGCGGCTCGCCCTCGACCTGGTCGCCGCGGTCAGCACGCCGGAGCACGCCGAGCTGATCGCGGGCCACGCGGGCGGCTACTACGTGATGGGCTCCCTCGCGCTGCCCGCCACGATGGTCGACGGCATGGGCGAGGCGGCCGGTCCGGTGCTCGCCGGATGGTTCGACGACCTCTACGACTCGGGGAGCGAGCGGCGGCTGCTGGAGATGCTCGCCGAACTGCCGACCGACGCGGCGATGCGGGCGCTCCTCGACCGGATCGACCACAAGTACACCCAGCCGGCGCTGCTGCGCGCGGCGGCCCGCTTCCCGCGCCGGGCGATGCGGATGCTGGCCGCCACCCCCGGCAAGGTCGCGGACGCGCTGCTGCGCGCCCACGTGCTGACCCATCCCGACCTGGTGGCCGAGGTGCTGGAGAGCGCCGGCGACGCCGCCGCCGAGCGGATCGACAGGATCGCCGCGGCCGCGCCCGCCGCCGTCGCCCCGCTCGACGCCTTGCCCGAGGTGCTGGTCAGCCCGCCGTGGACGCGTCCGCGGAAGGCACGCAAGCCGGTCGTGATGAGCGGCCTGGTGTGTGCCGACGAGCCGGCCCTGGTGTGGGCGCCGGGGGAGCGGGACCGCTGGCATTCCGCCCCGCCGGAGCACGGCTCATGGGACGTCGGGCGCCAGGACTGGAAGAGGATCGCCCACTCGGTCGCCACCGAGCGGCGGGGCGGCTATGACGACCAGATCGCCCTGTTCGTCGCCGGGCCCGAGGAGCTGGCCAGGCCGCTGCTGCCGAAGTGGCACCCCGAGCTCTGGGGAGCCTCCGAGTGGATGCCGAGAGTGGTCGCCCGGTTCGAGCTGGCGGCGTTGCCCCTCGTGCTGGACAGCGCGCGGAGCAGCCCCGCCGCCCTCGCCCCGTCGCTGCTCCCGTTCGCCGCCCCGGAGATCGCCGTGCTGATGGCCGAGTGGCTGGCCCGGCTGAAGTCGGTGCGCGCCACCGCGCTGGCCTGGCTGGCCCGCCACCCCCGGGCGGCCGCCAGGGCGCTGATCCCGGCCGCGCTCGGCAAGGCGGGCGCGGCCCGGCGGCAGGCCGAGCAGGCGCTGATGGTGCTGGCCGCGGGCGGGAGCCGCGACGTCGTGGTGGAGGCCGCCGCGGGGTACGGCCCCGTCGCCGAGGCCGCGATCGCCGGCCTGCTCTCGGCCGACCCGCTCGACGCGCTGCCCGCCAGGCTTCCCGTGCTGCCCGAGTGGGCGGATGCCGCGATCCTGACGCCGATCGAGCTGCGCGGCGACGCCGGCGCGCTGCCGGCCGAGGCGGTCCGCCATGTGCTGACGATGCTGGCGATCTCCCGGCCCGGCGAACCGTACGCCGGTCTCGCCGTGGTCAAGGAGGTCTGCGACGGCCGCAGCCTCGCGGAGTTCGGCTGGTCGCTGTTCCAGCGCTGGCAGGCGGCCGGCCACCCGGCCAAGGAGAGCTGGATGATGGACGCGCTGGGACTGCTCGGCGACGACGAGACCGTCCGGAGGCTGACGCCGCTGATCAGGACCTGGCCCGGTGAGGGCGGGCACGCGCGGGCGGTCGCCGGTCTGGACCTGCTGGCCCGCATCGGCTCCGAGGTCGCCCTCATGCACCTGCACGGCGTCGCCGAGAAGGCCAAGTTCGGCGGGCTCAAGAAGCGGGCCAGGCAGAAGCTGGACGAGGTGGCCGCCGAGCTCGGCCTGACGGCGCAGGAGCTGGCCGACCGGCTCGTGCCCGACTTCGGGCTGTCCGCCGACGGCAGCCTGACCCTCGACTACGGCCGCAGGCGGTTCGTCGTCGGCTTCGACGAGCAGCTCAAGCCGTACGTGGCCGACGCCGCCGGCAAGCGGCTGCGGAACCTGCCCAAGCCGGGGGCGAACGACGACCCGGAGCTCGCGCCCGCCGCCCACCAGCGCTTCGCCGGGCTGAAGAAGGACGTGCGGGCCGTGGCCGCCGACACCATCCGCCGGCTGGAGCAGGCCATGGTCGACCGGCGCCGCTGGAGCGGTGCCGAGTTCGGGCGGCTGCTCGTCGGCCACCCGCTGCTCTGGCACATCGTGCGGCGGCTGGTGTGGGGCGTCTACGATCCCGACGGCCGGCTCACGGGCGCTCTGCGCGTGGCCGAGGACCGCAGCTTCGCCGACGTCGGGGACGACACCCTGACCTTGCCCGACGAGGCCGTCGTCGGGGTGGCGCACCCCCTGGAGCTGGGCGAGGACGTGGCCGCCTGGGCCGAGGTGTTCGCCGACTACGAGATCCTGCAGCCGTTCCCGCAACTGGGCCGGGAGACCTACGGCCGGGACGAGACGCTGCTGGAGGAGATCTTCACCGCCAAGATCCCCACCCGCGCGGTGCTCGGCCTCGAACGGCGCGGCTGGCGGCGTGGCACGCCGCAGGACGCCGGTCTCCAGTTCTGGATCGAGCGGGACGTGCCCGACGGCAGGACCGTCACGGTCGGTCTCGAACCCGGCATCGCGGTCGGCTACGTCGACTTCGCCGACGAGCAGACCCTGACGGGCATCGACCTCCACGGCCTCCACCCGATCACCGTCTCCGAGATCCTGCGCGACCTACGGGAGATCACCCGATGAACGAGCACGTCCAGCGGCCCCCCGCCGAGGTCCGCCACGCCGGCGAACTGGCCCGGCTGCGGGACGACGACACCGACGACCGGCCGCCCGGCTGGGCGCTGAGCCTGCGCGCCGCCCGGCGCTTCGTCCTCGGGGACGAGAAGCTGGGCATCAGCCGCAAGTTCGTGGGTGATCCGTCACTGATCGACCGGTCCCTGGTCTCGCTCGCGACCAACCGCGGGCTGATGCTGGTGGGCGAGCCCGGCACGGCGAAGTCGCTGCTGTCGGAGCTGCTCGCCGCGGCGGTCAGCGGCACCTCCACGCTCACGATCCAGGGCGGGGCGGCCACCACCGAGGACCAGATCAAGTACTCGTGGAACTACGCGCTGCTGGTCGCCGAGGGCCCGTCCCCCCGGTCGCTGGTGGCCGCCCCGCTGCTGCGCGGCATGGCCGAGGGCAAGGTGGTGCGCTTCGAGGAGATCACCCGGTGCCCGCTGGAGGTGCAGGACTGCCTGCTGTCGCCGCTGTCGGACCGGGTGCTCGCCGTACCGGAGCTGACCGGGCCGGAGTCGATGGTGTTCGCCCAGGAGGGGTTCACGGTCATCGCCACCGCCAACACCCGCGACCGCGGCGTCAACGAGATGAGCGCCGCGCTCAAGCGCCGCTTCAACTTCGAGACCGTCTTCCCGATCGCCGACTTCGACACCGAGCTGCACCTGGTGGAGCAGGAGGCCACCGCCCTCCTGAAGCGCTCGGGCGTCGGCGCGCCGCCCCGCCGGGACGTGCTGGAGGTCCTGGTCACCACGTTCCGGGAGCTGCGCGAGGGGCGGACCGCGCGCGGTGACGCCACCGACCGGCTGTCGGGGGTGATGAGCACCGCCGAGGCCGTCTCGGTCGCGCACGCCGTGGGGCTGCGCGGCTGGTTCCTGCGCCGGGAGCCCGGCACCGCCGCCGACCTGGTCTCCTGCCTGGCCGGCACGGCGGCCAAGGACAACCCGGAGGACCTGGCCAAGCTGCGCAGGTACCTGGAGCAGCGGCGGCGCGGAGACCAGTGGAAGGCCCTGTACGAGGCCCGTCACCTGCTGCCGGGCTGACGATGGCGGTCACGTTCCTCGGCGTGCGGCACCACAGCCCCGCCTGCGCCCGGCTGGTCGCCGACACCATCCGCTCCGAACGGCCCGCGTACGTGCTGGTCGAGGGCCCGGCGGAGATGAACCCCAGGATGGACGAGCTCCTGCTGGGACACGAGCTGCCCATCGCCGTCCACACCGGCTACCGCGACGCCGAACGACGGCACAGCTCATGGACGCCGCTGTGCGACTACTCCCCGGAGTGGATCGCGCTGACCGCGGGCCGTGACGTCGGCGCCGAGCTGCGCTTCATCGACCTGCCCGGCTGGCATCCGGCGCTGGCCGAGGTCCGCAACCGCTACGCCGACGCCGAGGCCCGCCACGGCGAGGTGACGGCGCGCCTGTGCCGCGCCTTCGCCGTGGACAACGTGGACGCGTTGTGGGACCACCTGTTCGAGGTCGAGCCGGCCGACGGGCTGGCCGAACGGCTGGCCACCTACTTCGACCTGGTGCGCGGCGACACGGAGGCCGGCCCGGAGGACGCCGCCCGCGAGGCGTACATGGCGCAGTGGATCCGCGCGGCCGCCGCGGACGCGGGCGACCGGCCGGTGGTCGTGGTCACGGGCGGCTTCCACCGTCCCGCGCTGATGCGGCTGGCCGAGCACGGCGACCGGAGCTGGCCGGAGCCGCCGCGGCCGCCCGCGGACGCGGTCGTCGGCAGCTACCTGGTGCCGTACTCGTTCCGGCGGCTGGACGCCTTCGACGGCTACCAGGCGGGCATGCCGTCGCCGGGCTACTACCAGGACCTGTGGGAGTCCGGACCGGCCGAGGCCGCCCGCAGGCTCACCGAGGCGGTGACGGCCCGGCTGCGTGCCCGGCGCCAGCCGGTGTCCACCGCGGACCTGATCGCCGCGCGGGCCACCGCCGACGGCATCGCGTCGATGCGCGGGCATCCGCTTCCGGCCCGGGTCGACGTGCTGGACGGCCTGGCGAGCGCGCTGGTCAGCGAGGCGATCGAGGTGCCGCTGCCCTGGGCGTCCCGTGGCCCGCTGGGGGCGGGCACCCATCCGGTGGTCGTGGAGATGATCGCGGCCCTCAGCGGTGAGCGGGTGGGCCGCCTGCATCCCTCGACCCCGCTGCCGCCGCTGGTCCACGCGGTTCTGGCGGTGCTGGGCGGTCCGGGGGAGGAACGGCTCGACCTCGGCGAGGAGGACGGTCGCGAGCGCAGCCGGTTGCTGCACCGGCTGCGGGTGCTCGGGATCCCGGGCGTCACGCGCACCTCGGGACCCGGCCCGGCCGGCGGCGGTGAGCTGGTCGAACGGTGGACGCTGACCGACTCCGACGACCGGCTGCCCGCGCTCATCGAGGCCGGCGGGTACGGCGTGGACCCGCAGGAGGCGGCGGCCGCCGTCCTCGCCGGACGGATCACGGGCGCCGACCTGGACCGGCTGGCCGAGATCCTGTTCGACGCGGCGCTGTGCGGCATCGGCGAGCTGACCGGAAAGGTGCTCGACGACCTGGCGCGGGCGGTCGGCGCGGCGGCCGACCTCGGATCGCTGGGCCGCACGCTGGCCGTCGCCCTGGCGATGTGGCGCCACGACGACCTGTTCGGCACCGGCGGCGGCACCACGTCGGGCACCGTCGTCCGGGCCGCCGCCCGCCGGGCGCTGTGGCTGGCCGAAGGCGTGCGCGGCGGCCCCGCCCCGGCCGACCCGCGGCGCATCGGCGCCATGACCGCCGTCCGCGACGCCCTCCGGCACGCCGGCCCGTCGCTCGGGCTGGACACGGACGCGGCGCTGGGCGTCGCCGACCGGCTCGCCGCCTGCCAGGAGGCGCCGCCCGACCTGCGGGGAGCGGCGCTGGGCCTGGGCTGGTCACTGCGGGGCACGGCCGCCGCCGACCCGGCCCGGGCGGTGCGCGGCGCGTTCGTCCCGGCGTGGGCCGGGGACTGGCTGGCCGGGTTGTTCGCGCTCGCCCGCGAGGAGGTCCTGCACGCCGCCGGCATGCTGGAGCTGCTCGACGAACTGGTCGGCGGGATGACCGAGCACGACTTCCTGGTGGCGCTGCCCGCGCTGCGCCAGGCGTTCGGCTTCTTCCCGCCGCGCGAACGGCACCTCATCGCCACCCGCCTGGTCGAGCGGCGGGCCGGCGGCGCTTCCGGCTGGGACCTGATGCGCCTGGACGCGGCGCCGGAGCTGGTGGCCGCCGGCATGGCACTGGACGAACGGGTCGAGGCGGCCCTGCGCCGGGAAGGACTGATCACGTCATGACCGACCCCACCCTGGAACGGTGGCGTCTGCTGCTCGGCGAGCCCGGGGGCGCGTGCCTCGGCGGGCAGCGGCTCGACGCGGAGGCCGCCGCCCGCGACGCGGCCATGGACTGGCTCTACGGCCGCGACGACGACCTGCGCCGCCGGGGCGTACGGCGAGGCGGGACGGGCCCGTCGGCGCTGACCACCGTCGACTGGCTGGACGACATCACCCGGCTGTTCCCCAAGGAGACCGTCGAACGGCTGCACCGCGACGCGGTCGAGCGGTACGAGATCCACGACGTGGTGACGGACCCGGACGTGCTGGCCCGCATCGAACCCGATCCGGCGCTGCTCAGGGCGGTGCTGCGGACCAAGCACCTGATGAACCCGCAGGTGCTGCGGCTGGCCCGGCGGATCGTGGAGCAGGTCGTCCGGCAGCTCGTGGACAAGCTCGCCACCGAGGTCCGGACCGCGTTCTCGGGCACCAAGGCGCGACGGCACAGCCGGATGCGGCTGGCCCGCAACTTCGACGTGGTCAGGACCCTGCGCGCCAACCTCGGCCGCTACCAGCCCGCGACCGGCAAGGTGGTGATCGAGACCCCGTTCTTCTTCTCCCGCACCCGCCGCCACCTGGAGCAGTGGCAGGTGATCCTGCTCGTCGACCAGTCCGGGTCGATGCTCGGCTCGGTGATCCACTCGGCGGTCACCGCGGCCTGCCTGTGGGGGCTGCCCGGGGTGCGCACCCACCTGGTCGCGTTCGACACCGAGGTGGTGGACCTGACGGCCGACGTCGACGACCCCGTGGAACTGCTGATGAAGGTGCAGCTCGGCGGCGGCACCGACATCGCCCGCGCGGCGGCGTTCGGCGCGAGCCTGGTGGACCGGCCGCGCCGGGCGATCGTCGTGCTGATCTCCGACTTCTACGAGGGCGGCGATCCGCACCGGTTGGTGCACGTCGTGCGCGACCTGGTGGCGCAGGGCAGCAAGGTGCTGGGCCTGGCCGCCCTCGACGAGCAGGCCAACCCCGACTACGACCGGGCGCTGGCCCAGCGCCTGGCCGACGCCGGAGCCCAGGTGGGGGCGATGACGCCGGGTGAGCTGGCGTCCTTCGTCGCGGAGCACGTGGGCCGATGAGCGGCGGAGCACCTGGGCCGATGAGCGGCGGAGCACCCGGGCCGTCGAGCGGCGGAGCACCCGGGCCCATGAGAGCGGACCTGCTGGGCCTCACGGCCGGCTCCCTCGCCGCGCTCACCAACCGCGGCCTGGTCAAACGCGCCGGCAAGGAGGCGCTGCCGGAGCTCCGGACCGACCCCGACGGCACCGTGCACGGCGCCTTCCCCGGCGGCCCGGCCACGACGCTGCCTCCCGGCGGCCTCGACACGGCCCGCTGCACCTGCGGCGCCACCGGCGTCTGCCGGCACGTCATCGGCGTGATCCTCGCCTACCAGCGCCTGCCCGCCGAGGCCGGCCCGGAGCCCGCCGAGGCCGGCCCGGTGCCCGCCGAGGCCGGTCCGGTGCCTGCTCAGGCCGGTCCGGTGCCTGCTCAGGCCGGTCCGGTGCCTGCTCAGGCCGGTCCGGCGTCCGCTCAGGCCGGTGGGGGGTCCGCCGAGGTCGGCCCGGTGTCCGCGGAGGCCGGCGCGGAGCCGTCGCCCTGGTCGCCGGGTCAGGTGACCGACGACGAGCTCACCGCCAGGATCGGCGCGCGCCTGATGGCCGCCGCCCGCCGCACCGAGAAGGCCGGGTTCACCGCGCGGGTACGCCGCGCGAGCGCCGCCGACCCGGTGCCGCAGGTCGAGCTGGCCACCGCCACCGTGCGCTTCCTGGTCCCCGGCGACCTCGGGTTCGTCCACACCGACACCGTCGCCGGCAGCCGCGACGACGTCATCGCCCTGGCGGTGTGGGCGTTCCGGGCCGCCGACGAGCTGCACCCCGGCGCCGCCGAGGCGCGGGTCGACGTCGGCGGACAGGCCGAGACCGGCGACGGATCCGGGTTGGAGCGGGCGCTGGGGCTGGCCGGCACGGTCCTGCGCGAAGGCGCGGCGCACCTCGGCCAGGGCCTCGACGCCGCCGTCGCCGACGTGCGGCGCCACCTGGACGCCGCCGGGCTGCGCTGGCCGCTGCTGGCCGTCGACGACCTCGCCGGGCAACTGGCCGCCTACCGCGACCGCGACGCCCAGTACCGTCCCGAACTGCTGGCGAGCCACGTCGCCGAGCTGCACGCCCGGCACCGGGCGGTGACGCGGCCGGACGCCACGCTGCGCGCCGGCGTGCTCGGCACCGCCGAGGCCGCCGAGACCCCGCTGCGGCTGGCCCGGCTGGAGAGCCTCGGCTGCCGGATCCGCGCCGTCGGCGACCGGCGGATCGCCGAGGTCTACCTGGCCCACGCCGACAGCGCCATGGTGCTGGTCCTCCGCCGGGAGTGGGACGGCGACGACGACGGTGCGGCGCCGGCGCGGCGGCGGGTCGCCGGCTCCACGCTGGCCGCGCTGGCCACCGGCAACCTGGTCACCGAGTCCGCCGTCCGCAGCGCCAGCCGTACGGTGCGGCTGGCCACCGGGCGGATCTCCAGGACGACGGTCACCCCGTCACGGGGCGACTGGGGCGCACTGCCGCCGTCCCTGGCGGTGACCGACCTGGCCGCGCTCGGCCGCGAGCTGGACGCCCTGACGCCCCGGCCCGTCCGCCCGCGCGTGGAGGCGGAACTGGTCCGGGTCGTCGCCGTCGCGAGGGTGGAGGCCGTCACCTACGCCCCCGGTGACCAGCGTCTGGACGCCGTCATCGTCGACCGGGCGGGTGGCACCGCCACCGTCAGGGCCACGCACACCGCCGCCGCCCCCGGGCGCCTCGACGCGCTGGCCGCCGTGCTCGCCGGCGAGGAGGGGGAACTGCGTCACGTGAGCGGCGTGGTCGGGCGGAGTGCGGGGGGCGTCGTCATCGAACCGGTCGGCCTGGCGGCCGGCGGCCGGGTCGTCGTCCCCGACCTGCGGCCCGCCGGCGGAAGCGGCACGCTCGTGCCCGCCGAGCAGGAGCGGCCCGAACCGCTGGCCGCGGCTCTGGTCGACACCCGGGCCCTGCTCGCCGAAGCGGCCCATCACGGGACGTCCCACCTGCCGCCGACCTACGACGACCGGCTCGCCGCCGCGGCGCGGCGGTTGACCGTGCTCGGCCTGCACCGCGTGGCGGGGGCCGTCACCGCCTTCGCGGCGGCGCGGACCTCCGACCGCGGCGAGGAGGTCGAGCGGGCCTGGGTCGACGCCTACCTGCGCCTGGAGGTCGCCCTGGACCTGAGCTGACCCGGCGGCGCCGGGGTCACCCGCGCGCGGCGCGGATGGTCAGGCGGCCGTAGGGCATCTGCCCGGTGACCTTCACGTGGAGCTCGCCCGGACGCGGGCGGCCGGCCGCCTTGCAGGTCACGCGGCCCCATGCGGTACGCACCCCGTCGGTGTCCGCGCTCGCGCCCGCCGGCAGGATGATCGTGGCGCTGCCGTACCCGAGCCGGAGCTCGACGTCGATCCGCGTGTACGGGACGTGGGCCCGCGACAGGTCGAGCCGTACCCCGCCGTACTCGGACTCGATGCGCAGCCGGCGCGGGACCTGCCAGTCGCCCGCCCGCGTGACGCGCCCGCCGGTGGTGGTGATCAGGACCACCTCGTCCGGCAGGTCGGCGACGACCGGCTCCAGCTCGTGGGCGGAGGTCGCGGTCAGCGCGCGTTCGAGCCGCCGCTCCAGCTCGGCCGGGTCTAGCCGGCCGTCCGCGTACGCCTGCTGCACCAGCTCGACCGCCCGCTCGCGATCGACGTCGGAGACGGCGTTCACCGGCTGACCGCCCGGTTGTACAGCCGCGTGGCCAGCGGCACGAACACGACCAGCAGCAGGAGCGACCACAGCAGCGACACCGGCACCGCGTGCCGCAGCGGCCAGGCGGCGGGCACGGGCAGGGCCGGGCTGGTGTTGCCGAACAGCTCGCGCGCGGCCTGGACGAGCGTCGAGACCGGGTTCCATTCCGCGACCGCCTTCAGCGGCCCGGGCAGGCGCGTGCTGTCGACGAACGCGTTGGACAGGAAGACCAGCGGGAACGACAGGATGGTCGCGAGGTTGTTGAAGACCTCGGGCGTGCGCAGGGCCAGCGCCACCGTGGCCGTCACCCAGGAGAAGGCGTAGGCGAACAGCAGCAGCATCAGGAACCCCAGGGCGGCCTCGGCCGGGGTGGAACGGATGCGCCACCCGGCGACCAGCCCGACGAGCGCCATGGTGACGATGCTGGTGACGTTCATGATCACGTCACTGACGGTCTGGCCGGTCAGCACCGCCGAGGGCGACATCGGCAGGGTGCGGAACCGGTCGAAGACACCCTTCTGGAGGTCCTGCGTCAGCGTGTAGCCGGTGATCTGCGCGCTGGTGACGATCGTCATGACGAAGATCCCGGGCAGCAGGTACTCCCCGTACGACATGCCGGGCACGTCGATCATGCTGCCGAAGACGTAGGTGAACAGCAGCACGAACACGATCGGGAGCATGACCACGCCGCCCAGCAGGTCGGGGGCTCGGCGGATCTTCAGGGCGTTCCGCCTGGCGATGGTCATGCCGTCGGCGACGGCGAGCCGCAGGGCGTTCATCGGACGGTCTCCTCGGTCTTGTCGTCGGCCTGGTGTCCCGTGAGGCTCAGGAACACGTCGTCCAGGGTCGGCCGGCGCAGGCCGGCGTCGCGTACGGTGATCCGCTCGGTGGCCAGCCGGCCGAGCGCCCGGGTCAGAGCGGTCACGCCGTCGGCGACCGGGATCGTCACCCGGAGGGCGGCGGCGTCGATCCGCACGTCGCCGGCCGCCAGCGGCGCCAGCGTCCGCGCGGCGCCCTCCAGGCTCGCCGCGTCGGCCAGCGACAGCTCGACGCGCTCGCCGCCGACCCGGTCCTTCAGCTCGTCGGCGGTGCCGAGCGCGATCACCCGGCCGTGGTCGACCACCGCGATGCGGTCGGCGAGCCGGTCGGCCTCCTCCAGGTACTGGGTGGTGAGCAGCACCGTGGTGCCCTCGGCGACGAGCTCGGCGATGACGTCCCACAGGCCGATCCGGGCGCGGGGGTCGAGCCCGGTGGTGGGCTCGTCGAGGAACAGCACGGGCGGGGCGGCGACCAGCGCGCCGGCCAGGTCGAGCCGGCGTCGCATGCCGCCGGAGTAGCCCTGCACGGGGCGGTCGGCCGCCTCGGCGAGGTCGAAGCGCTCCAGTAACTCGCGGGCGCGCCGGCGGCTGCGTCCGGCGCCGAGGTGGTAGAGGCGGCCGACCATCTCCAGGTTCTCGGCGCCGGTGAGGTGGTCGTCCACGGCGGCGTACTGGCCGGAGACGCCGATGTGGGCGCGCAGCCGGCCGGCGTCGCGGACGACGTCGAACCCGGCGACCGTGGCGTGGCCGGCGTCCGGCCGGAGCAGTGTGGTGAGGATGCGCACCGTGGTGGTCTTGCCGGCGCCGTTCGGGCCGAGCAGCCCGAACACCGTCCCCTCCGGGACGGTCAGCTCCATCCCGTCCAGGGCCGCCACGTCGCCGTACTTCTTGACCAGCCCTTCGGCTGTGATCGCGTCTGGCATGACATTCTCCTCGGTCTCCGGGAACCTTCAGGAACGGTGGACGACGATGTCGCCGTAGGTGGTGTGGGCCCGCACCTCGACGGTCCGGTCCGTCCGGCCGGGGGCGTCGGCGGGGGAGAGGGAGACGTCCACGGTGCCGTACGTGGAGCTCACGTCCAGCCAGGCGGCGGTGCCCTCGCCGATGCCGAGCTCCAGGCCGCCGCCGGTGGTCTCCATGACGACCGAGCCGGACGTCGCCTCGCCGATCTCCACGCTGCCGTACGAGGTCCTGGCGGAGACGCCGGCCCGGGCCCGGTCGACGGTGACGTGGCCGTGGGCGCTGTTCAGCCGCAGCTCGCCGGTCACCTCGCCGATGCGGACGTCGCCGTGGGAGGTCCTGACCGCGGCGGTCCCGTCGATCTCGCCGATGCGGATGCCGCCATGGGTCGTGGTGACCTCGGCGTGCCCGGACGCGCGGGTGACCGAGATCTCGCCGTGGGTGCTCTTGAGCCGGAGCCGGCCGGCCCGCTCGACCCGGATGTCGCCGTACGACGTGGTGAACGACACCTCGCCGAGCGGCCCACGGCAGCGCAGGCCCGCCGCGGACCTGGCGTCGACGCTGGAACCGGCCGGCAGGCTGACCGTCACGTCGACCGAGCCCGGGCCGTGCAGGAGCGAACGCGCCCAGTCGGCGGGCGACTCCACGAGCTTGTCGAGCGACAGCCCCCAGCCGAGGCCCGGGCCGGCCTGGTCGTCGCCGGACCGCACCAGGAGCCGGCCGTCGGCGTACTCGACGAGCGTGTGCCGGGCGGCCCGCACGTCGGCGTCGTTGTGCTCGTCGCTCGGGCGGACCTCGACGACGGTGTCGGCGCGGTCGCCCGCCTCGATCCGGATGGTGGCGGTCGCCAGGTCGAGGACGGCGACGATGGGTTCGGGGGTGTCGAAGGTCGGCATTCCGGTTCCCTTGTCGTGGGTGGGCCTGGTCGGCAGCGCGTGGGTGGGTCTGGTCATCGGCTCGTGGGCCGGCGTGGTCATCAGCGCACCCAGCCGCTGTAGCGGTTGCCGGTCTGCCGGTCCGGGCGCCGGCCGGAGCGGCGGGCGGCCTCACCGGGGTCGAGCGCGGCGGAGACGGCGCGGACCAGCCAGGCGTTGACCGACAGGCCGTCGCGGGCGGCCGCCTCCTCGATGCGCGGCTTGAGGTGCTCGGGGACGCGGAGCGAGATCCGGGACGTCCCGCCCTCGTCGGCGTCCGGGGGCGGCGGCGGGGCGGGCGGCTGCCCGGCCGGTCCGATGCGGTCGTCCTCGTCGAAGGGGCGGGCGCTCGGCGGCGGGGTCACGACGAAGGCGGGGTCGCGCCCGCGCAGGCGCACCTCGACCGAGCCGGGCGCGAGGTCGTGGGTGATCTCGTCCGCGGCGGCCGAGAGGGCCTCCAGCAGCGCCAGCCGGGTGGCCGACTCCAGCGCGGCGGCCAGCCGTTCGGCCAGCGCCCGGGCTTCGTCGCCGCCCGCTCCGGCGGCGATCGCGAGCTCGCGGCGGAGGTGATCGACATACGGCGAAAGGTCCATGACGCCATAGTGACATCATTTTGGCGTCACCACAACGGCAAAGGGGAGCGGCGTGGCGTCATGTGGCGTCATTCGGGTGAAGCGCTGGCGTCCGCGGCGTACGGCCCGGCGCGCTTCGCTTCCCTGCCCGCCCGCCCGTCCCGTCCCGGCTTCTCCGCCGTTCGCCGTTTTCCGGCCGCGGCGGGGGTAGAGGTCGGACCGGAGGCGACGCACCCATGGCACAACGCGACGATTCGACCCGCCACAAGGCCCCGTCCTCTCCGCGGGTCGCGTGGCCGGTGATGTATCAGCGCTGGTCCCAGATCACGTTCCTGCACTGGCGGTACCCGGTCGAGGCGGTACGGGCCCTCGTGCCGGAGTCGCTGACCGTCGAGACGTTCGACGGCACCGCCTGGGTGGGGCTGACCCCGTTCCGCATGGACGACGTGCGGACGCCCGGCCTTCCGGTGCTGCCGTGGCTGTCGAGCTTCCCGGAGACGAACTGCCGCACCTACGTGCGCGATGAGCGCGGGCGCCCCGGCATCTGGTTCCTGTCGCTGGACGCCGGGAGGCTGGCGGCCGCGGTCGGCGGGCGGGCCGGCTACTGGCTGCCCTACTTCTGGTCGGACATGTCCGTGCGCACCGAGGGCGACCGCAGGCGGTACCGGTGCCGGAGGCGGTGGCCGGGACCGGACGGGGTGCGGTGCGACGTGGACGTGCGCATGGGTCCGGCGCTGGCCGAGGACGAGCAGGACGAGCTGGCGCACTTCCTGACCGCCCGCTACCGGCTGTTCAGCGTCGTGGCGGGGCGGCCGGCCGCCGCCGAGGTCGAGCATCCCGACTGGCCGCTGCGCCACGCCCGGCTGACCGGCCTGGACCAGAACGTGCTCCAGGCCGCCGGCCTGCCGGCGCCGGACGGCGACCCGGTCCTGCACGCCTCGCCGGGCGTGCCGGTGCGCGTGGGGATGTGGAGCTGGTGACCCGGTCACCGGGTGAAAGTTTCACCGTTGTCGGCGGGTTCTTCCGGCGCGCACGCGCCTCCGCTTGACCGTCCGGCGCCCGGCGGGGAGGTTCGTTGCGAACCTGTCTGAGTTGGGGGTCCGATGAGTCACGCCCGCCGCCGGTCGCTCGCCCTCCTGCTGCCCGGTCTCCTGGTCGCGCTGTGCGCCCTGGTCCCCCTCACGGAACGACCCGCCGGAGCGGTCGGCGACCCGTCCGGCCCCGTGACCGGCAACGCCACCTACTTCGACGGGCTCGGCGTGCCGTACGGCGGTTGCGGGCTGCCCCAGGCGGATCTCGACTCGCAGGACTTCGTGGCGCTCAACGTCTACAACACGCCCGGCGACTACGGCTTCTACCCGCGCCCGCTGACGGGGGCCGATCTCAGCAAGGCCGGATTGTGGAACAACGGCCTCAACTGCGGCCGCTACGTGCAGGTGGAGATCGGCGACTACTGCACCGGCACCAACGACGGCGCGCAGAACCAGGCGTTCTGCCGGGGCGGCTCCTGGGTCTCCGACGCCTACGACGGTGCGAAGCTGACCATGCTGGTCGCCGACAGCTGCGGCGACTCCAACGGCTGGTGCCGCGACGACCCGTACCATCTGGACCTGTCCAAGGACTCGCTCAACCGGTTCGTGAAGAACGGCGCCCCGGTCGGCGACCTGTACCCCGGCCACTGGAACAACCGGCACGTCACCTGGTCCTTCGTCCCGGCGCCCGGCTACAGCGGCGACATCGGCATCGGGTTCCTGCAGGGCGCCCAGGTGTGGTGGCCCGCCATCTCCGTCTCGCACCTGGCCAACGGCATCCACGGCGTCGAGTACTTCGCGAACGGGGCCTGGCGGACGGCCCAGATGAACGGCGACATGGGGCAGTCGTACGTCATCGGCGGTACCACGCCGGGCGGCAACCAGTTCCAGATCCGGGTGCGGGACGTCACGGACACGCTCATCAACGGCGGGCGCGTGTACAGCTTCACGCTTCCGGCGGCCTGCGACCCGCGGTGCGGCGCGCCGTACACCAAGGTCGGCTACACCACCTCCAACGGCTCGACCCCCACCCCGACGCCGACCCCCACCCCCACGGGCGGCGGCGTCTCCTGCGGCGTGAACCACCAGGTCGTCAACGCCTGGCAGGGCGGCTTCACGGCCGACGTCACGGTACGCAACACCGGGGCCACCACCTGGAACAACTGGACGGTCACGTGGACGGCGCCGTCCGGCGTGACCCTCACCAACGCCTGGAACGCCACCCTCACGTCGTCGGGCACCACCTGGACGGCCAAGGCGCCGAGCTGGGCCACCAGCCTGGCCCCGGGCGCGTCGGCGACCTTCGGCTTCCAGGCCGGCGGCCCCTCCACACCGGGCCCGTCCGGCATCACCTGCTCCTAGCGCCGGGCCGCGCGCCCGCCAGGAGCGGGCCGGCCGTCGGCGGGCAACTGTCCTTCGCGTCGCCGTGTGAGCCGCGACCGCCGTCCGGAGCCCTGTCCGCATCCGGCCAGCGTCGATCGTCAACCACGCCTGCCGGGCGGCCGTCGTACCTGTGGTCCCGTCCCAGCCACGGAGGTACACCTTGCTCCGACGCCTGCTCGTCACCGCCGTCCTCGCCGGCTCCGTCCTGGCCGTTCCCGTCGCGACGGCCCTGCCCGCCGCCGCGGCGGTCCCCGTGTCGGTCGCCGGCCATGCCTGCACGTACCAGAGGGACGGGAACGTGTGGCGGTGCGTCACCCCGGGCGCGTTCTGCCCGAAGGCGGCGCATGGCCGGTACGGGTACGCGAAGGCGACCGACCGGCGTTACAAGTGCCTCTACAAGAACGACGACCCGTACTGGCGCTGGCGGCGCGCCTGACCCCGGCCGCGGTTGCCGCAGCCTCGTGAACATTCGTGACTGGCTGTGAAAATTCGGATCTTCCAGCCATTGATCATGACGGTGCGGACCGGTAACGTCCTTGCCTGGCGACGATCACATGTTCGAATTCTTGTCCGGTAATACTCGTCGCCCAGGAGATGCGCATGTTCAAACGAACCTCAGGTGCCCTCGCTGCCGGCCTCCTGGCGTCGCTTCTGGTGGCCGCGCCGACCCCGGCCGTCGGCGCGAGCGTGGTGAGCGCCCCGTTGGTCTCCTCGCAGACGGCCGCCGCCGAGATCGCGACGTTCTGGCTGGGTGACGGCGGCGCCAACCTGGCCGCCGCCACCCCGTACGCCGTCCAGACCGCCGTGGACCAGATCACCACCGGTGGCGGCTTCTCGTCCGACACCAAGCCCGGCTCCACCGTGCCGTCGGCCCCCTCCGGCACCGGCACGGCGAAGCCCGGCACGCCCGCCACCGCGGGCAAGGTGTTCTTCGTCGGCGCCGACGGGCACCCGCACTGGTGCACGGGCACCGCGGTGACGTCGCAGTACCGCAACCTCGTGGCGACCGCGGCGCACTGCGTGTACGACACCGAGACGACCGGCTCCACGCTCACCAAGTGGGTCTTCGTGCCGGGCTACGCCGACGGCGCGGCCCCGTCGGGCCTCTACGTCGGCAAGCAGCTCTTCGGCCACTACGACTTCGACGTCTACCGCGACTACGACCGCGACTACGCCTTCGTCGCCGTGTACGGGGGCGTCGTCACCTCCGCCACCGGCGGGCTGGCCAACTTCGGCAGGCTGGTCGACAACGTCGGCGGGCAGGGCGTGGCCTGGAGTCAGCCGGTGGACTCCACGGTCGACGTCTTCGGCTACCCGGCCGGCCCGCACCCCGACGGCAAGCGGCCGTACACGGGGGAGACCCTCGAATCGTCCGGCGGCGTCACGACCACCGCCACGGCGCCCAGCCTGAAGGGCGAGAGGCTGCTCGCCGTGGGGTCCCCGTTCACCGGGGAAGGCTCCCTCGGCTCGTCCTGGCTGGTGCGCTACGACAAGGCCAGCGGCAGGGGCTACCTCGCCGGCCTCACCATCAGCGTGGCCGACACCGACGCCGACCTGCGCTACGACACGAGCCTGTCGTCCTACTTCGACGGCGAGGCGGCGGCCGTCTACTCCGCCGCCAGCGCCGTCTGGAGCGGGGCGGTCCTGCCCGGGTGAGCCGGCCGTCCCGCGCCATCCGGCCGGCGAGGGGTACGTGTCGCTGCGTGCCCGGGCGGTGGACGAGGCGGGCGCGGCGGTGGAGCGGACGGTCATCCGGGCCTACCGCATCCGTTCTCTGTGAGGACGAGCCCCGCCGGACCGGGTGGTCCGGCGGAGCTCAACGGTCGGGGCCCATCGGTAGGGGCCCGTCGGTCGGAGCCCATCGGTAGGGGCCCGCCGGCCGGCGTCAGGAGGGCTTGGTGTCGGTCCAGCCCGCCTCGAGGACGGTGGTGGAGCTGAGCACCGTGCCGGGCTCGAAGCCCGCCCGCCAGCCGCCGGGCCGCACCACGACGCTCTGGCCGCCGAGGGCCTGGCCGGTCGCCTCGTCGAGGATCAGCCGGTTCTCCAGCACGCCGGAGCCCTTGACGCGCTCCTCCACGGCGACGGCCGTGCCCTGGCGGCCCTCGCCGTCCGCGACGTTCTCGATGACCTTGACGGTGTCGAGGCCGGCGAGCATGCGGAAGGCCGCCCCCCGCACCTGCGGCGTCACGGGCATGTCGGTGATCAGCCCCGCGCCGACCCTGAACAGCCAGGCGTCGGAGCTCATCGGGACGCTGGAGGACTCCGTGTCGTGCCCCTCGTACGAGCGCAGCAGCCACCGCTTGAGCTCGCCCGGTTCGCCGGGAAGGCCGCGCAGGTCCTTCATCGTGACGTTCCTGCCCAGCCAGAACACCTTGTCGCCGTCCACCAGCGGAGAGTGGCTGGGCCGCGCCTCGCCGGGGGAGGTCGTCAGCGTCATGGGCTTGCCCTTGCCCGGCACCGTGACGTCGATCTCGCTGGGGGAGCCGGCCCGCTCCCACGCCGCACGGTCCTCCTCGGTGGCCGGGCGCGCCCCGAGCGGCTGGTTGAGCCCCCACTGCTCGCCGCCGGTGGCGACGGGCGTCCACAGCTCGTTGCGCTCCTGCGCCACGACCCGGTAGCCGCCCCGCGCCGCGCTGAACACGTTGCGGGTCACCGTCGCCGTGTGCCAGTAGTCGCCGTCGCCCTCGCTTCGCCGGTCGGCCTTCTCGGCGGCGGCCAGCAGGACGTCCCGGGCCGACAGCCTCACCCGCGTCGCCGGCACGGTGCCGGGGCTGGCGGCCACCGGACGACCGCCGTCGGGGGCCCGTGGCGTCGGCACCGTGCCGTTCCCCGACATGACCACGACCGCCGCGGTCACCGCGGCCGCCGCCCCGGCCAGGCCCAGGCCCCACACGGGCTTGACCGCGCGGCGCCGGCGCCGCGCCGGCCGCGGCCTCGCCATGGCGCGGGCCAGCTCGGCCTCCCTGGTGGGCGGGTCCACCGGCCGGTCGCCGAGATGCGCGGGGCGCGCCGCCCGCAGCTCGTCCATGAGGTTCATGACCACTCCTCGCTGAGGTTCCGTACGTGGGACAGGGACGGCTGGGCGGGCTCGCCGCGACGCGAGCCGTCGGCCGGTTCGCCGGCCATGGCCTGCCTGAGCCGCTTGCGGGCCCGGTGCAGCCGCACGCGGTAGGCCGCCGACGAGCAGCCGACGACGCGGGCGGCCTCCTTGGGGGACAGCCCGTGCCAGGCGACCAGGACGAGGATCTCCCGGTCGTCCTCCGGCAGCGCGGCCAGCGCCCGCAGCAGGCCCAGCCGCTCGGTCACCTCGTCGGCCACGTCGCCCTCGGTCCAGCACCGCAGCTCGGCGGCCAGCGCCTCCCTGCGGGCCTCGGCCCGCACGCTGTCGCGCAGGACGTTGCGGGCGACGCCGAGCAGCCACGGCAGGGCGTGCTCCGGCACGTCGTCCAGCCGCCGCCAGGCGATGGCGAACGTCTCGCTCACCACCTCGTCCGCCACCTGCCGTCCCGCGCGGCTGACCACGTAGGCCCAGACCCGTTGTCGGCATTCGTCGTACATACCGGTGAACCGGTGCGCATCGTCCGTCACCACCCAGCCCCTTCGTTAGGGTGCGTTCTCTGACACCAGGAAGTGGTGCGAACCTTCCGCTCGTTACGCCCTGACCTGAATATTTCCGCTCCGTAAGGGTGACAGTGATCACGCGGAGACACTTTTCGGCTGCGCCATGTGGTCGCGAGAAACCGCCCGAAACACCGGTCCTCCCCGGCACACTACGTGGTGCCGAAGTTTCGCCTCCGCCGGACGGCAGGGGCGGAACCAATACCGACCATCTCGGAGCACGACATCAAGACATCACCCCCTCAAGGCATCGAAGGCCGCCGGCGCATCCCGCTCGGCCGCGCGCTGGTCCGGAGCTGCTTGTCCGCCGCCGTCGCGCTCGCGTGCCTCGCCGCGGCCTCGTCCACGAACGTCGTCGCCGGCGGCGAATTACGGACGGCCGGTTCGGAGGAGGCCGTCAGCGCCGTCGACGCCCGCCCCAACGACGGCTCCGGCTACTGGCCGGACTTCTCCAACACCGGCTACGCCAACACCCCGGCCAACGCCGGGGGGCTCGGCCTGGGCGCGTACCCCGGCAAGCTCACCGACTACACCTCGGGCATGAGCGCCGACCAGCCGCTCAGGCTGGAGTTCCCGGACAACAGCGTCATCTCCTTCAAGCGCTTCCTCGCCCAGAAGGTGATGATCTACGGCGACAACCTCACGTTCGTCGGCTGCCTGTTCGAGGGCACCAACCCCAACGACAACCTCGTCCAGATCTACTCGGACAACAACATCACGTTCCTCTACTCGACGTTCAAGCCGAGCTCCTACGCGATGCCGCCCGGCAACGACGGCACCGTCTCGTCGTCCCACACCAAGCCCGGCACGCCCTTCGAGGACTCCTGGCAGCTCGCCACGACGATGAAGGAAGCCGTGGCCGTCATGGACCACAACGACATCTGGGGCAACGCGGGCATGATCATGGTGACGGGTTACCCGGACCGCCCGTCGACCTGGACGAACAACTACATCCACGACATGGCGGATACGTCGCACGACGAATACCACCACGACGGCATCGGCCCGCAGAGCGAAGGCAACGGCGGCCCCATGATCGTCCGCCACAACACCCTGGCCTCCCTGGGCAACACCAACGCCCTGGCCCTGCAGGGCGGCGGCGTGTACGACCACATCTCGGTCACGGACAACTACGTCTCGGGCTGGGGATACGCCTTGCACATCGGCGACGTCAACAACGCCACCAACATCACCGTCACCGACAACGTCTTCTCGGCCGAGCTCGAACAGCTCTACGGCTTCCTGTACGGCGGCATCTGGGGCGGGACGGCGCGCGGCTCCACCTGGCGCCGCAACCTCGTCCAGGCCCGTACGGGTGACGACAACAAGAGCTACACGACGGCCGACCACGGGAAGTACCTGTGGCCGGACGGCGAGACCCACACCACCGACTACACGGGCTGAGCCCCCTCCCACGTGAGGACCGTCTCGCCGCTCTCGGTGCCCCACTCCGGGTCGGAGAGCGGCGAGGCTGTCCAAGATTCCCCGCTTCCGGTCGAAATGATGGGGCCGCCTCCACCCATGAGAAGGACGTTCGTATCCATACCGGAAGTGGAGGACGTCCCGATGGGAACCGCACGTGTCAGATGACACCCACAGGTTCGAAGCGGTCTACAGGGCGACCTACGACCAGATCACCGCCTACGCCGGCCGCCGCTGCGACTCGCCGCAGGACGCGGCCGACGTGGTCGCCGAGACCTTCGTCATCGTCTGGCGCAAGATCGACGAGCTGCCGCCGGGCGCGGAGGCGAGGCTCTGGGTGTACGGAGTGGCCCGCAACGTGCTGGCCGACCACCGCCGCGGCGCGCTCCGCCGCCAGGCGCGGCACCGGGACCTCGACGCGGAGATGGCCGACCTCTACGGCGATCCCGCCGACCACAGCGTCGAGAGGTCCGCGATCGCCCAGGCGTTCAGGACGCTTTCCGACGACGACCGCGAGCTGCTCGCGCTGGTCGCGTGGGAGGGCCTGGACCGCGAGGAGATCGCCACGATGCTGGGCCTCTCCCGCAACGCCGTCCGCATCCGGCTGCACCGCGCGCGCAGACGCTTCTCCCGGGCGCTCGACGAGGCCGACGTCCGGCGCGCGCTGACCGGCACCGTCGCACCCGTGGGGAGAACGCTATGAGAGACACCGATGAGATCGGCGAGCTGCTGAGGCCGCTGGCCCGGATCGCGCCGGACGAACCGGGCGGACGCGCCGGAGGGGCCCGCGCGCGGGCGCTGTTCGCCGACATCATCGCCCAGGAACGGGACACGGCGACGACGGTGCCGCTCCCGCGCCGCCCGCACGGGGGGCGCCCCGGTCGCGGTCGCCGCGCGCTGCTCGGGCTCACCGCCTCCGCCGTCCTCGCCCTCGGCGTCGTGCTCGGACCGAGCCTGGCCGGCGGCACCGCGACCTCCTACGCCAACTCGGCGGTGGAGATCCACGAGGAGGCCCACACGTATGTCGCCCGGATCAAGGACCCCTACGCCGACCAGCGTGAGTTCTCCGAGGCGTTCCGTGCCCTCGGCCTGAACGTCGAGCTCAAGGTGATCCCGGTCTCGCCCTCCGCGGTCGGCGAGATCGTGAGCATGGGCGGCAGCTTCAACGCGACGTCGCCGAAGGTGCCCTACGGGGTCCGCAAGGAGCCGGCCGGCTGCGACCTGTCCGACAGCGCGTGCTTCATGGTGGTGACCGTCCCGGCGGCGCTCAAGGACACGCCCGACGTGATGCACTTCGAGCTGGGCCGGCCGGCCCAGCCGGGTGAGTCCTACGAGAACGACTGGCAGTCGGTCACCCGTCCCGGAGAGCCGCTGGCCGGCGTCAGGGTGAGCGGCCGGACCGTCACGGACGTGCTGGCCGAGGTGGGCAAGCGCGGCCTGGCCGCGGAGTTCCGCCTCGTCGTGGTCCACGAGGGCGGGTACACGGTCGAGCCGCTGGCGGCGGACGAGGTGGGCGGCGACTGGATCGTCTTCAAGGCCACTCCGGCACGCGCCGGCGTGGTCACCCTGGAGGTCACCGCCGAGCGACAGACGGGCCTGCAGTACGCGGACTGACGCTCGCGTGCGGAGCCGGCACGGGAAGAGCTCGTCCGCGTTGTGCCGGCGGGCGCTGAGTTCTGGCGCCGGTCGTGTTCCTCGACCGGGGAGACCCGTCACGGGCCCATGTGATCGTCCGGGACCCCGGCCCAGTCCGGGAGCGGTTCGCGTCTCCGGCTCCACTCCGGCGGCAGGCGCGCGTCCGCGGCGGCCCCCACGATGCCGCCGACGATGGCGCACGTGAGACGGAGCAGGCCATCTCGGTGTCGTCCGTCCACTGCCACGGGCCGGGCGGCAGGAGGTGCGGACATCTCCCCGCATCCAACCGCATCTCCCGGTACGGCACCAGCCATACCGGGAGCCGGCCGTACCGGGAGGACTGCGGTCAGGCGACGAGCTGCTTGTCGGCCTGCTGCTGGATCTCGTCCTTGTCGGTGATGACCACCGCGTCCGGGATCGCGTCGGGCAGGTCGTCCTCCAGGTGGCGGACCGGCCGGTAGCGGAAGGCCGCCAGGCCGATCAGCACCGTCACCGCGCCCGCCACGATGGTCAGCAGGCCGATGCCCCGGCCCTGAGCGGCGCCCGCGATGGGGTTGAAGACGTGCTCGACCAGCGGGCCGGCCAGCAGGAAGCCGACCGGGACCATGGCCCAGCTGAGCATCAGGTTGGTGGCGATGACCCGGCCCTGCAGGTCGAGGCCGACCTTCTGCTGCACGATGGAGAACCAGTGCGCGTTCAGCAGCGCGGTGAGCAGCCCGACGAGGAACAGCCCGATCGCGGGCAGCGCCGGGTGGGGCGCAATCCCGATGATCGCGAAGGCGACGCCCAGGGCCATGAAGCAGCCGAGGATGCCGTGCGTACGGCGGGCCAGACCGCCCGTCACCGTCATGATGAGGCTGCCCACCAGGAGCCCGACGCCGCTCATCGACAGCGCCAGCCCCAGGCCGCGGGCGTCGGTGAGGCTGAGCAGCAGCGGCGTGGACAGGACCTCGACCATGGCGAACGGGAAGTTCAGGAACGAGGTGAACAGGATGATCGCCAGCAGGCCGTGCCGGCGCGAGATGTAGCGCCAGCCGCCGGTCACCTCGTGCCAGAACGGCTCTTCCCGCTTCTTGAACAGCGTGTCCGGGAAGCGGACCGCCAGGGTCACGGTCACCGCGAAGGCGAACGTGGACAGGTCGATCACGACGATGCCGCGCATCCCGATCATGGCCATGAGCGCCCCGCCCAGCAGAGGAGCCAGGACGGTTCCCGCCGCCTGCCCGAGCTGCGCCAGGCCGTTGGCTCTGCCGTAATAGCGTTTGGGCACGAGCTGGGCCACGGCCGCCATGTACGCGGGCTGGTGGAAGGCCGTCGAGACGGCGCCGACGGCGACGATGGCGTAGACGTGCCAGAGCTGGAGCCCGCCCGTCCAGAGCAGGGTGGCCAGCGCGATGGAGGCGCACCCCGCCGCCGAGTCGGCAGTGATCATGACGAGCCTGCGGTCCAGCCGGTCGGCCACCGCTCCGGCGATGGGCGCCAGCACGACGGCGGGCAGCAGTGCCATGACCGACACGATGGAGAACATCGTGATCGACTGCGTCTGCTGGTAGACCCACAGGCCGAGGCCGAACGTGGTCAGTCCCGTGCCCATCAGCGACACGAGCTGGCCGAAGGCCACCAGGAAGAACGTCTTCAGGCTGGGCTGCCGGCGACCCGCCGCCTCTGGGGCGGCCGCCACAGAGGCGGCTGCCGCGGGGGCCGGCGCCGGGACGTCGGTGCCGGCGCCGGTGAGGATCTCGGCCAGTTCGGGCGCCTGGTGCTTCTGGAAGTAGTGACCCGCCTTGGGGATCACCTCCAGCGACACCGAGTCGGAGAAGGCCTCCCACTCGCGGTAGCGCTCCTCGTACAGCTCGGTCGCGCGGTCGTTCTCGCCGACCACGCACACGAGCGGCGCCGACAGCTTCTCGATGGGGTTCTTGTAGAGCTCGGTGTAGTAGTCCTCGCCCTCCTGGGTGTCGTGCAGGAAGACGCCCATGATGAAGTCGCGCTCGGCGGGGTCCAGCGCCTCGGTGAAGAAGCCCATGGCCCGCAGGAACTCCAGCGCCTGCCGCTTGGACGTCCACCGCTCCATCGGGAAGACCTTGCGCATCCAGGCGAACGCCTTGCCGGGCAGGCGGGGCGCCGGGAAGTGCCCGCCGATGACGACCTTGACCAGGTCGACGCCCTCCTCCTCCAGCCGGCGCGCCAGCAGGGTGGTGAGCGCGCCGCCCATGCAGTGGCCGTACAGCGCGACGGGTCCCTCGACCCCGTCCTTGATCTCCTTGACGCAGCCCTCGACGAGCTCGTGGAAGGGCAGGACGGGCTCGCCGGGGTTGCCGGTGTCGTGGCCCGGCGGCTC
Source organism: Nonomuraea rhodomycinica (assembly GCF_013363995.1). Classification (GTDB taxonomy): domain Bacteria; phylum Actinomycetota; class Actinomycetes; order Streptosporangiales; family Streptosporangiaceae; genus Nonomuraea; species Nonomuraea rhodomycinica. The sequence goes on from NZ_JABWGO010000004.1 coordinate 473,625, forward strand.
CAGCGCGAGCATGGTGACGTGCTCGGGCATGGCCGCGGCCAGCGGCTGGTACGTGATCGCCCCGCCGCCCGCGAACGGCACGCAGACCAGGGTCAGCGAGGCCGCGGAACGGGGCGGTGTCAGCTCGTGCAGGAGGCCGCCTCCCCGGGACGACGACCCGTCGAGCGTGGCGAACGCCCGGATCGTGGGGTGCTTGAACAGGTCCAGCACGGTCGCCTGGATTCCGGAGTCCCGTACGGCCCGCACGGCCTTGAACGAGTCGCCGCCCATCGCGAAGAAGTCGTCGTCGATCCCGATGCCCTGCACGCCCAGGATCGCCGACCAGAGCTCGACCAGCCTGGCCTCGGCCGGCGTCCGCGGCGCCGTGCCCTCGGCGCGCGCCTGGCCGACCGGCTCGGGCAGCGCCTTGCGGTCCACCTTGCCGTTCGGGGTGAGCGGCAGCGTGTCCAGCGGCACGAACGCCGACGGGATCATGTAGTCGGGCAGCTTGCGCCGCAGGTAGTCCCGCCAGTCGTGCTCGGCGCCGGTGTCGGTGACCAGATAGGCGGCGATGCTCTTGTCCTCGTCCGAGCCGCGCACCACCACGGCCGCCTGGCGGACCGCGGGATGCGCCAGCAGGAGCGACTCGATCTCGCCCAGTTCGATGCGGTAGCCGCGGACCTTCACCTGCCCGTCGGCCCGGCCGAGGAACTCGATCGAGCCGTCGGCCCGGCGGCGGGCCAGGTCACCGGTGCGGTACAGCCGGGCGCCGTCCCGCCAGGTGACGAAGCGCTCCGCGGTCAGCTCGGGCTGGCCGAGGTAGTCGCGGGCCAGCCCCTCCCCGCCGATGTACAGCTCGCCGACCACGCCGGTCGGGACCAGGTTCATCGCGGTGTCGAGCAGGTGGACCCGGGTGTTGGCGATCGGGTGGCCGATCGTGATGGGCCCGTCGGTGACCCGGGTGAGGGTGGACCAGATCGTGGTCTCGGTCGGCCCGTACATGTTCCACAGCTCGGCCACCCGTCCGCGCAGGTCGCCGGCCAGGTCGGCGGGCAGCGCCTCGCCGCCGCACAGGGCCTTCAGGGTCGGCTTGCCCGCCCAGCCCGCCGACAGCAGCAGCCGCCAGGTGGCCGGGGTGGCCTGCATGACGGTCGCGTCGTCCAGCAGGGCGGCCAGCCGCACCGGGTCGTAGGCGGCCTCCCGGCCGGCGATCACCACGTGGCCGCCGACCGTGAGCGGGAGGAACAGCTCCAGCACCGAGATGTCGAAGGCGAACGTGGTGACGGCCAGGAGCGTGTCCTCGCCGGTCAGGCCGGGCTCGCGGCTCATCGAGGCCAGGAAGTTGACCACCGACGAGTGCTGGACGCGCACGCCCTTGGGCCGTCCGGTGGAGCCCGAGGTGTACAGGACGTAGCAGAGGTTGTCCCGCGTGGCCGACGCGGGCAGCCGTCCGGAGCCCGCCGCGGAGAAGCCGTCGTCCGTGAGGACGAGCTCTCCCTGGAAGCCGGTGTAGCGGTCGGCCAGCTCGCGTTCGGTGACCAGGACGCCGATGCCGGAGTGGCCGATGATGTAGTCCTGGCGATCCTGCGGGTACATCGGGTCGAGCGGCACGTACGCGCCCCCCGCCTTGAGCACGCCGAGCAGGACGACCAGCATCGTGGCCGACCGCTCCAGCGCGACGCCCACCAGCGTCTCGGGGCCCACCCCGGCCGCGCGCAGGCGGCGCGCGACCCGGTCGGCCCGCTCGTCCAGCTCCCGGTACGTCATCGAGACGCCCTCGAAGGTGACGGCCACGGCGTCCGGCGTACGGTCGGCCTGGGCCTCCACCAGCTCGTGGACGCACCGGTCGGGCACCTCGACGTCCTGGCCGTCGAGCTGCTCGGCCAGTTCCTCGCCGGTGAGCAGGGCCAGGTCGGACAGCGGGGCCGTGGGGGTCGCGACGATCCCGGACAGCAGGGTCTCGTAGTGCCGCAGCAGCCGCCGCGCGGTGCCGGCGTCGTAGAGCGCGGTGTTGTACTCCAGCCGGCACAGCAGCTCGTCGCCCTGCTCGTAGACGTAGAGCACCAGGTCAACCTGGGCGGTGCCGGTCTCCACGGCCATCTCCGCGACGGCCAGCCCGTCCATGTCGAGGTCGCTCTTGGGCAGGTTGAGCAGGTTGAACAGCACCTGGAAGAGCGGGTTGCGCGACAGGTCCCGCGGCGGGTTGAGCTCCTCCACCAGCCGTTCGAACGTCACGTCCTGGTGGGCGTACGCGCCGAGCGCGTACCCGCGCACCTGGGCCAGGAGCTCCGTGTACGGCAGGTCGCCGTCCATCGTGGCCCGCATGACGAGGGTGTTGATGAAGCAGCCCGCGATGTCCTCGAACTCGGGGCGGGTGCGGCCGGCCACCGGGGAGCCGACGCAGATGTCCTCCTGGCCGCTGTAGCGGTACAGCAACGCGTGCAGCCCGGCCAGCAGGGTCATGTAGAGGGTGGCGCCGCGCTCCTGGCTCAGCCGCCGCAGCCCCCTGGCCAGCTCCGCGGGCAGCGCGTGGGTGGCGACGGCCCCCTCGAAGGTCTGCATCGGCGGGCGCGGCCGGTCCGTGGGCAGGTCCAGGCTGTGCGGGACGCCGCGCAGCCGCTCCGTCCAGAAGCCGAGGTCGACGGCCTGCTGCCGCTGCCAGCGCGCGTAGTCGCGGTACCTGACGGCCGGTTCGGGCAGGGTCCGGCCGTTGTACAGCGCCGCCAGCTCGGTGCGCAGCAGGGTGATCGTCCAGCCGTCCACGACGATGTGGTGGAAGGCGAGCGACAGGACGTGGTGGTCGGGGGCGAGCCGCAGCAGCCGGGCCCGGAACAGCGGGCCGTGCGCCAGGTCGAACGGCCGGGCCGCCTCCTCGCTCAGCGCCCGCTCGGCGTCGTCGCAGTCGTCGACCGGCAGCGGCACCTCGCCCGGGGGCAGCACCACCTGCTCCGGCTCGCCGTCCGGGGCGCGGAAGACGGTCCGCAGCGACTCGTGCCGCCGCACCAGCTCGCGCAGGGCGGCGCGCAGCCGCCCGGCGTCCAGCTCGCCCCGCAGGTCCAGCGCGGTGGCCACGGCGTAGGCGGCCGATCCGTGGACCTGGTCGATGAACCACATGCGCCGCTGGACGAACGAGACGGGCGCGGGGCCCGGGTCGTCGACCACCGGGATCGTGTCGACGGCCGCAGCGGGGGCGACGGCCGGGACGATCTCGGTGGCGGGCGCGGCCTCGCGGGTGGGCGCCGCCGAGGCGACGAGCGCCCGCTGGCCGCCCAGCGTGGGATTGTCGAAGATCGCCTCGATGGGCAGGCCGAGACGGGAGGCGAGCTGGGTGGCCACGAGGGAGTCGCCGCCCAGCTCGAAGAAGTCGTCCCGCGGGCTCGCCGGCGCGATGCCGAGCACGTCGTGCCAGGCGGCGGCGACCGTGTCGGCCTCCTGGGCCGCCGCCGCCGCGCCGAGCGGCGCCGCCGTGGGAAGAGCCGCGGGGGTCGCCGCCGTGACCTCGAAGCGCCGGGTGCGCGGCTCCACCCAGTAGCGGCGCCGGTCGAACGGGTACGTGGGCAGCGGCACCCGCCTGCCCGGCGGGGCGAAGGCCGCCCAGTCGACGTCGGCGCCGTTCACCCACAGCCGCCCGACGCCCTCCAGCAGGGCGGCCTGACCGCCGTCCGGCTCGGTGAACGGGGCGACCACCGCCGTTCCTCCCTGGCGGCGGACCAGGGTGGCCAGCGTGCGGCCCGGCCCGGCCTCCACCATCGCGGCGCCGGCCTCGACCAGCGCGCGGGCGCAGTCGGCGAAGCGCACGGTCTCCCGCAGGTGGCGCACCCAGTACGCGGGGTCCCGCGTCTCGGCGCCGGACACCCAGTCGCCCGTGACGTTGGACAGGTACGGCAGGCCGGGAGCGCCGAGCCGCACCGCGGCGACCTCGGCGGCGAAGGCGTCGAGCACCGGGTCGAGCATGGCGGAGTGGAAGGCGTGGGAGGTCCGCAGCGCGCGGCAGGCGACGCCCTGCCGGGACAGCCGCCGCTCCAGCTCGGCGACGGCCTGCTCCGGGCCGGCCACGACGCACGTCTCGGGGGTGTTGACCGCCGCCAGCGAGAGCTCCTCGCCGAGCAGCCCGGCCACCTCCGATTCGGGCAGCGGCACGGCCAGCATCGACCCGGGCGGCAGGCTCTGCACCAGGCGGCCGCGCGCCGCGACCAGGCGCAGGGCGTCCTCCAGGGTGAAGACCCCGGCCAGGCACGCGGCGACGTACTCGCCGATGCTGTGACCGGCCATCATCGCCGGGCGGACCCCGCGCTCCATGAGCGTGCGGGCCAGCGCGTACTCCGTGACGAACAGCGCGGGCTGGGTGAGCCGGGTCTGGTCGAGGTCGCCGGCCTCGCCGTACAGGGCCTGGCGCAGGTCGAGGCCGAGGTACGGCTCCAGGACGGCGGAGCAGGCGTCGACCGTGGCGCGGAAGACCTCCTCCGACCGGTACAGGCCCGCGCCCATTCCCCGGCGCTGCGCCCCCTGGCCGGGGAAGAGAAAGGCCACCTCGCGCCGGTGCGACGCGCCCGTGACCAGCTCGGCCTCCTGGACCGAGCGGTGGTCCTCGGCGACCAGGAATCCGCGGTGGCGGAGCTGGCGGCGGCCGTGCCGCAGGGTGGCGGCGACGTCCGCCAGGTCGGTGTCCGGGTGCGCGCGCAGGTGGGCGCGCAGCCGGGTGGCCGATTCGGCGAGCGCCGCCTCGCCGGCGGCCGACAGGAGGAGCAGGTGGGGGCCCGCCGCCGGGGGAGCGGCCGTCGGCGCGGGCGGCTCGGGCGCCTCCTCCAGCACGACGTGGGCGTTGGTGCCGCCCATGCCGAAGGCGCTGACGCCCGCCCTGCGCGGGCCCTCCCCCCGCGGCCATGCGGCGCGGGTGGTGGGCACGTGGAACCGGCTGAAGTCGATGCGCGGGTTGGGCGTCGCGAAGTTGACCGTGGGCGGCAGCGTGCGGTGCTTGAGCGCCATCACGGTCTTGATCAGTCCGGCCATCCCGGCGGCGGCGTCGGCGTGGCCGATGTTGGACTTGACCGAGCCGAGCGCGATCGGCCGGTCCCCGGTGAAGACCTGGGACAGCGCCGCGACCTCGATGGGGTCGCCGAGCGCGGTGCCGGTGCCGTGCGCCTCGATGTAGTCGATCGTGCCGGGCTCGACGCCGGCCGAGGCCAGCGCCGCGGTGATGACCTCGGCCTGCCCGTTCACGGCCGGCGCGGTGTAGCCGACCTTCCGGGTGCCGTCGTTGTTGACCGCGGAGCCGCGGACGACGGCGTGGATGGTGTCGCCGGCGGCGAGCGCGTCCTCCAGCCGCTTGAGCACGACGACGCCGACGCCGCCGGCGCCGATCGTGCCCTGCGCCTCGGCGTCGAAGGGCCGGCAGTGGCCGTCGGGGGAGCCGATGCCGCCGCTCTGGTACAGGTAGCCGCGGCGGGTCCAGGCGTTGACCCGCACCGCCCCGGCCAGCGCGACGTCGCAGTCGCCCGCGATCAGGCTCTGCCTGGCCAGGTGCAGCGCGACCAGCGAGGTGGAGCAGGCGGTGTTGACGCTGACGCTCGGCCCGCGCAGGTCGAGCTTGTAGGAGGTCCGGGTGGGCAGCGAGTCCTTGTCGTTGCCGAGCATGACCTGGTACGCGCCCACCGCCCTGAGCACGTCGGGCGCGGCCAGCAGGTTCTCGATGTAGTAGGTGCTCATCGCCGAGCCGGCGAAGACGCCGATCCGTCCCGTGACGCGGTCGGGGTCGCAGGCCGCGTCCTCCAGCGCCTCCCAGGCGGTCTCCAGGAACAGGCGCTGCTGCGGGTCGAGGATCTCCGCCTCGCGCGGGGTGAACGCGAACAGCTCGGCGTCGAACAGGTCGATGCCGTCGAGCACGGTCCCCGACCGGACGTAGGCGGGGTCGGCCAGCAGGCCGGGGTCCTCGCCGTCGGCGAGCAGCTCCTCGTCGGTGAAGTCCTGGACGGCCTCGACGCCGTCGCGGATCGCCGCCCAGAACTCCTCGGGCCCCGCGGCGCCGGGGAAGCGGCAGGCCATGCCGACGATGGCGAGCGCGCCCGAGGGGGGCGCGCCGGTCGTCCTGGCCGTCTCCCGCGCCGGGCCGTCGGGGCTGAGGAACGCGGTCAGCGAGGCGACCGTCGGGTACCGGAACAGGTCGGTCACCGTGAGGCTGAACCGCTTGCGCAGGCGCTCGTGCACCTGCAGCACGAGCAGCGAGTGGCCGCCCACGTCGAAGAAGTTGTCCTCGGGGCCGAAGGAGGAGGTGCCGAGCGCCTCCCGCCAGGCCCGCGTGACGAGCCGGGCGACCTCGTGGCGCGGCGTGCCCGCGGCCGTCTCCCCGTCCGTCCCGGCGGGGGCCTCGTCCCCGTCCATGGCGGCGGCCAGCACTTGCCGGAGGTCGGCCACCAGGCTCCTGATCGTGCCCGCGTGGAACAGGTCCGTGTTGTACTCCACGAGACCGTCCAGCGTCTCGCGGACGCCCACGGTGAGGTCGAACTTGGCGGTGCGCTCGGGGATCTCCACCGGGCTGACCGTCAGGCCGGTCAGCTCCAGCTCCGCCGTGGCCTCGGGCAGCATGTTGAACATCGTCTGGAACACCGGGCTGCGGTCCAGCCGGCGCTCGGGGTTGAGCTCCTCGACCAGCCGCTCGAAGGGCATGCCCTGGTGGTCGTGCGCGTCGAGCACCGCGTCCCTGACCCGCTCCACCACCTCGGCGAACGACGGCTCGCCCGACAGGTCGGCCCGGATGGCCAGGGTGTTGGTGAAGAACCCGATGAGGCCCTCGAACTCGACCTCGTCGCGGTTGGCGACGGGCGTGCCCACCACGAGGTCGCGCTGTCCGGAGCGCCGGGAGAGCACCACGAGGTAGGCCGCGAGGAGCACCATGTACGGGGTCGCGCCCAGGCTCCGGCAGTACGCCCTGAACTCCTCGCGCGGGAGGTCCAGGGAGAAGGGCAGCTCGGCGCCCGCGTACGTCTGGACGGCCGGCCGGGGCAGATCCGCCGGCAGCTCGGTGACCGGCGGGGCGCCCGCGAGCGTCTCGCGCCAGTAGGCGAGGTCCTCGCCGTGGTCCTTGCCCCGCTGCCGGATCGCGTAGTCGGGGTACTGCTGGGACAGCGGCGGCAGCTCGCGCCCGTCGTAGAGCGCGCTCAGCTCGCTGCGCAGCACGTCCAGCGACCAGGCGTCGGCGACGATGTGGTGCAGCGTGAGGTGCAGGACGTGCCGCTCGGGGCCCTCGCGCAGCAGGTGCGCGCGGATGAGCGGGCCGGTGGTCAGGTCCATCGGCGTGGCGTCCGCGGTGTCGGCCAGCTCGACGGTGAGCGAGTCGGCCACGATCTGGTAAGGGCCGTCCTCGTCCATGGCGAACGTGGTGCGCAGGCTCTCGTGCCGGGCCACCAGGGCGTTCAGCGCGCGGTGCAGCGCCTCGCGGTCGAGGGGGCCCTCGATGCGGAAGGCGAGCGGGATCAGGTAGTGCGCGGCGCCCGGCGCCATCCGGTCGAGGTACCAGGCGCGGAGCTGGGTGAACGACATCGGCAGCCGGTCGGGCCTGGACCGGGCGGTCGCGGCCTGCTGCTTCTTCTTCCGTAACGCTTCCAGGAGCTGGCGCTGCTGGTCTGACAGACTCATTGGGGACCTTCCATCGACCGCAGCAGGGCTTCGGCCTCGTCGTCCGAATACGCCGCGACCATGAGATAGAGCTCCGCGGCCGCTTCCACGTCGGGCGACGTGAGCTGCGCGGCGAGCTCGGCGACGGTCGGGTGGGAGAACAGGGTGCGCAGCGGGACCCGCACCTCCAGGGCGTCGCGCAACCGGGAGGCGATCTGGGTGGCGTTGAGCGAGTGGCCGCCCAGCTCGAAGAGGTTGTCGTGCCGTCCGACCTGTCCGCCCAGCACCTCCTGCCAGACGGCCGCGACGACCTGCTCCAGCGGGGTGGCGGGGGCGGTGAAGGCGCGCGCGCCCTGGCCGGGGTCCGGCAGGGCGTGCCGGTCCACCTTGCCCGAGGGGTTGACCGGCAGGGCGTCCAGCGGGACGAACGTGCTCGGCACCATGTACTCCGGCAGCCGCTCGGCCAGGTAGGGCCGCAGCCCGGTGGTGTCGTCGGCGGCCACGTACGCGACCAGCCGGTCCTCGCGCGCCATGACGAACGCCTCACGCACGGCGGGGTGCCCGGCCAGCACCGCGGCGATCTCGCCGGGCTCGACCCGGTAGCCGCGGATCTTGACCTGGTCGTCGGCGCGGCCCAGGAACTGGATGTCCCCGGCCTCGTCGAGGCGGGCCAGGTCGCCGGTCCGGTACAGCCGGCGGCCGTCCCGCCAGGTGATGAACCGCTCCGCGGTCAGCTCGGGCTGGCCGTGGTAGCCCCGGGCCAGGCAGGCGCCGCCGAGATGCAGCTCGCCGGGGACGCCGTCGGGCGTCTCGTTGCCCAGGCGGTCGAGGATCAGCGCCTGGACGCCCGTGACCGGCCGGCCGATGGGCGGCAGCCGCGGCCAGCCCTCCGGCGGGCCGGTGAGCGTGTGCGCGATGTCGATGATCGCGCCCTCGGTCGGCCCGTACTGGTTGTGCAGCCTCATCCACGGCCTGATGAACCGTTCGAGCTGCGGGGTCACCTGGAGCTGCTCGCCCGCGGTGATCACCTCGCGCAGCGTGGCGGGCGGCTCGACCCCGGCGCCGGCCAGCGACTGCAGGGCCACGAACGGCAGGAAGATGCGCTCCACCCGGCTGCGGGCGATGTGGTCGAGCAGGGCGGCCGGGTCGCGCCGGACCTCGTCGCCGACCATGACCAGCGTCCCGCCGTACGCCCAGGTGCTGAAGATCTCCTGTACCGAGACGTCGAAGCCGAGCGCGGTGAACTGCAGGCTGCGGTAGGCGCCGCTGTGCCAGGCCATGAGGTTGGCGACCGGGCGGTGCGGCATCGCCACGCCCTTGGGCTGCCCGGTCGAGCCGGAGGTGAACAGGATGTAGGCCAGGTCGTCGGGGCCGGCGCCGCCGTCCGGCCGGTGGTCGGGCCGGCCGTCGAGGTCGGTGTCGACGTGGACGGGCCGCTCGTGCGGCAGGCCGCCGGCCAGCGCCCGGTGCGTCACCAGGACCGGGGTGTCCACCCGGCCGAGCACCTGGGTGAGGCGCCCCTCGGGGTAGGAGGGGTCGAGCGGCACGTACGCGCCACCCGACTTGAGGATCCCCAGGATGGCCACGGGCAGGTCGAGCGAGCGGCGCACGTGCAGCGCGACCGGCACCTCCGGGCCGACGCCCAGCTCGCGCAGCAGGTGGGCGAGCTGGTTGGCGCGCCGGTCGAGCTCGGCGTAGGTGAGGGCGGCGCCCTCGAACTCGACGGCGACCGCGTCGGGCGTCCGGTCGGCCTGCTGCTCGAACAGCCCGTGCAGGGTCTGGTCGGGACCGCGGCCGGCGGGGCCGTGGTCACGGGTGAGCAGCGCGGAGACCGGCGCCGCCGGGTCGGCCGCCACCTGCTCCAGGACGCGGACGTAGTGGCCCAGCAGGCGCTCGGCCGTGGCGCGCTCGAACAGGTCGGTGGCGAACTCCAGGCTCATCTCGCGCCCTTCGGCGTACAGCACCAGGTCGGCCTTGGCGCCGCCGTTCTCGACCTCCTCCAGCATCCGGAAGGTCACCTCGCCGGCCCGTCGCGCGGCCGGGGGCTCCTGCATCGCGAACATCACGTCGAACGGCGGCCGGCCGTCCGGGCAGAGCTCCCGCACGATCTCCTCGAGCGGCACGTCCGTGGGCGTGGCGAGGACGCCGGCGCGCACGCGCGCCAGCAGGCGCTCGAAGGACGGGTCGCCCTCCAGGCCGGTCCTGATCGGCAGCGTCTCCACGAAGAAGCCGATCGCGGAGTCCGCGCCCGGCGCCTCCCGGCCGGAGAACGGCACGCCCGTCATGATGTCGTCCCGGCCGCTGTAGCGGTGCAGCAGGGCCTGGAACGCCGCGAACAGCACCATGAACGGGCTGGCCTGAGCGCGCCTGCCCAGCGACTCCAGCTCGGTGAGCAGCCCGTCGGGCAGCGTGGCCCGCACCCGGCCGCCGCGCCGCGTCGGGCCGGACGGTCCCGGGCCGTCGGCGGGCAGCCCCAGCCGCTCCGGCGGCGACTCCAGGAGCTCGCGCCAGTACGGCAGGCCGTCCGCGCCCCGCGCCCGCCGGTGGGCGACGGCCGGCGCGGGCAGGCTCTCGCCCGCGTAGAGCCGCGCCAGTTCGTCCAGGAAGACCCCGGCGGACCAGCCGTCGAAGGCGATGTGGTGGACGTTGACCAGCAGCCGGTGGCTGTCGTCGGCGAGCCGGAGCAGCAGCGCCCGCAGCACGGGGCCGGTGCGCAGGTCGAAGGGGTCCCGGGCGGCGTGCTTGGCCAGCGCGGTCGCGCCGCGCGGGGTGGCGTCCATGACCTTCAGCGGGACGGTCACCGCCGGCTCCACCACGGGCACCGGCTCGCCGTCGCGCTCCTCGTAGCGGGTGCGCAGGGGGGCGTGCCGGCGGACGATCTCGTTGATCGCGGCCTCCAGGCGGTCCGTGTCGAGGGGACCGTCCAGGGCGTACAGGATGGGCACGTTGTACTGCGCGCCGGGCGCCACCTGGTCGATGAACCAGAGCCGGCGCTGCGCGGGCGTCAGCCCGCGCTCGCCGGGGGCCGGCGCGCTCGTCCGCGGCAGGGCGTCGACCGCGCGGGCCAGCTCGGCGACCGTGGGGTGCTCGAAGAGCATCCGGGGCTCGACCGGCCGGCCCAGGCTCTCGCAGGCGCGGGCGGCGATGCGCATGGCCAGCAGCGACTGGCCGCCCAGGGCCAGGAAGTCGTCGTCCGCGCCGACCGTCCCAGTGTCGAGGACGTCCTGCCAGATCTCGGCGAGCGCCACCTCGGTCGGGGTGCGGGGCGGGGTGGCGGAGCGGGACTCGCGGACGGGGTCGGGCAGCGCGGCGCGGTCCACCTTGCCGTTGCCGGTCAGCGGGAGCTCGTCCAGGAACACCCAGGCGGTGGGGATCATGTAGTCGGGCAGGAGCCGGCGCAGGTGGACGCGCATCTCCTGCTCGGTCGCCTTCCCCACGACGTAGGCGACGAGGTCGCGGCCGCGGACGGCGGTGGTGACGGCGCGCACGCCCTGGTGGCGGCCGAGCACGGTCTCGATCTCGCCGAGCTCCACCCGGTTGCCGCGGATCTTGACCTGGTCGTCGAGCCGTCCCAGGAACTCGAACTCGCCCGCCCGGTTGCGGCGGGCCAGGTCCCCGGTGCGGTAGAGGAGCCGGCCGTCCTGGTCGCGGACGAAGCGCTCGGCCGTGAGGTCCGGCAGGCCGAGGTAGCCGAGGCCGACGCACACGCCGCCGAGATGGATCTCGCCCTCCTCGGCGGGCCGCATCTCCTCGTCCAGGAGGTGGACGGTGACGCCGGGCAGGGGCCTGCCGAGCGCGGGCGGCCGGCTCCGGTCGTCGCGGGGCGGCACCTCGCCGGCGATCGCGTTGACCGCGCACTCGGCCGGGCCGTACAGGTTGACCAGCTTGAAGGGCAGCCCGGGACGCGGGTAGGTGGTGAGCCGGTCGCCGCCGGTGCTCAGGGTCGCCAGCCTGGTCTCCGCGGGCCAGGCCAGGCCGAGCAGGCCCTCGGCGACGGGGGTGGGCGCGTAGCAGGTGGTCAGCTCCTGCTCGACGATCCAGTCGCGCAGCGCGGGCAGGGAGAGCCTGGTGCGCTCGTCGGGGATGACCATCGTGGTGCCCGCGGTCAGGTACATCCAGATCTCCCAGACCGACGGGTCGAAGTTGGGGCTGGTGAGCAGCGGGGCACGGCCGCCCAGTCCGAAGGTCTCGTGCGACCACCCGATCAGGTTGGCCAGCGCGCGGTGGGGGACGAGCACGCCCTTGGGGGTCCCGGTCGAGCCGGAGGTGTGGACGACGTAGGCGAGGTCCTCGGGTCCCACGTCGGGGAGGGGCGACGCGTCCGCCTCGGTGAGCTCGTCGATCACGGGGATGCCGTCGGGGACCAGGGATCGCCACTCCGGCGCGGTGACCACGGCCGCGGCTCCCGCCAGCATGGCGCGGACGCGCTCCACGGGAGTGGCCGGGTCGATCGGGGCGAAGGCGAGGCCCGCCTTCATGGCGCCGAGCTGGCCCGCGACCAGCCGGATGGAACGGTCCGCCAGTACGGCGACCCAGGGCCGGCCGGTCGCCGTGGAAGGACGCAGCCGGGCGGCGATGCCGTTGGCGAGGCGGTCCAGCTCACGGTAAGTGAGGTGATCTTGACCGGCCGAAATGATCGTCCTTTGTGGGGTCTCGCTCAGCCGATTCTGGTAAAGCCGCAGAACAGATGCGAAAGGTAAGGCATCTGACGTCATGGTCGCGCCTGCCGATTGTTGAGTTGTTTGCGCCGTTTTCGGCACGCCGCGGATCAGAATGATTGATCACCAGATTCGTGTCAACCCTGTCGCGATCACTCCACGGGCTCCTCCAAGCGGTCCGCAAGACCGGCACCACCGGGCTCCAAGAGCGGTGGCTCAGGGGTCCGGCGGACGCGTGACGCCTACGGGGCGTCGCGGTAGATGGTGAGCTGGTAGGAGTAGCGATCGCCCCGGTAGAGCGAGTCGGCGCGCTCGACGGCCCGGCCGCGGGCGTCGAAGCCGACGCGCCGCACGAGGAAGGCCGGCGAGAACGGCGGCGCGTCGAGCGCCCGGGCGTCGTCCGGGCCGAGCACGGTCGCCCTGATCGTCTGCTCCGCCCGGTGCAGGGTCAGCCCGTACCGGGACGACAGCACCTCGTACAGCGAGCCGTGCAGCTCCGGCTCCAGGTCGCCGGGCACGAGCTCGGCGGGCAGGTAGCTGTGCTCCAGGCACATCGGCTCGTCGTCGGCGGTGCGGACCCGGCGGATGTGCAGGACCTTCGCCGACGGGCTGATCCGCAGGGCGGCGCCGATGTCGGCGCCCGCCGGGATCCGCTCGCAGCTGACCTCCAGCGACCCCGGGCGCAGGCCGCGTGAGCGCATGTCCTCGCTGAAGGAGGTCAGCTCGACGGACTTGTGGATGCGCGGCTCGCTCGCGAACGTGCCCGAGCCCTGCACCCGGTAGACCCGTCCCTCCCGTTCGAGCTGGTCCAGGACGCGCCGCACGGTGAGCCTGCTGACGGAGAACTCCTCGGCCAGGCTGCGCTCGGTGGGCAGCCGCTCGTGCGGGGCCAGCTCGCCGACCAGCAGGTCGACCAGGTGCCGGCGCAGCCGGCCGGACTTGGCCGGGGGGCGTTCCGTCGTCATGGCCCAAGACTCTATCGTGAATTGGTGTACTCCAATATCTTGACCCTGCCACGAGGTGGGGTCTATACCGTTCCCAGCAAGTCCTGGCACTTCCTGAGGAGCGAGAGATGAGGATCCCCGAAATGGGCATGCCCTTGGTGCTCGTGGCAGGGGCACTCGGATGAACCGGCTGCGCGGCGGCCTGATCGTCTCCTGCCAGGCCCCGGAAGGTCATCCGCTGCGCGACCCGGAGGTGATCGCCCGCCTGGCCGAGTGCGCCGTGCTGGGCGGGGCCGTGGGGCTGCGGATCAACTCGGCCGAGGACGTGGCCGCGGTGCGCAGGCGTACGGACGCGCCGGTGATCGGCCTGCACAAGGTCAGGCACGGCCACCGGGACGTGATCACCCCGACGCTGGAGCACGCGGCCGGGCTCGCCGCGGCCGGCGCCGACATGATCGCCGTGGACCTCACGCCCGAGACCCCCGGGCCCGGGCTGGAGCTGATCGAGCCGATCCACGCCCTGGGGGTGACCGTCATGGCGGACGTCTCGACCCTCGCCGAGGGCATGGACGCCTGGGAGGCCGGCGCCGACGTCGTCGGCACCACGCTGTCCGGTTACACCGCGCGTCAGCTCCCCACGCCGCACGATCCCGACCTGCACCTCGTCGGCGCGCTCGCCGCGCGCGGCGTACGGGTGATCGCCGAGGGCCGCTACCGCACCGAGCAGCAGGTACGGCAGGCGTTCGCGGCGGGCGCGTGGGCCGTGGTGGTCGGCGGCGCGATCACCGACCCGATCTCCGTCACCCGGCGGCTGGCCGCCGCGGCACCGCGATGACCCGGCCCGCGGTGAGCCCGCTTGCGCTGGCCGTCGACATCGGCGGCACGAAGATCGCGGCCGGCCTCGTGGCCCCGGACGGCACCCTCCTCCACCGGCGCAGGACCGCCACCCCCCGCGGCGGACCGGAGATCCTGCGGGCCGTCGCCGAGCTCGCCGGGCCGCTGGCGGAGCGGGCCGCCGTCTGCGGCGTCGGCACCGCCGGCACCGTCGACCCGCTCGGACGCATCGCCTCGGCGACCGGCCTGCTGACCGGCTGGGCCGGCACCGACGTCAAGGCGGCGGCGGAGCAGGCGTTCGGGCTCCCGGCGCTCGTCCTCAACGACTGCCACGCCGCCGGGGCCGCCGAGGCGCGCGCCGGAGCGGCCCGCGGCGCGCGCACGGCCCTGGTCGTCGCCATCGGGACGGGCATCGGCGGGGCGGTCTGCGCCGGGGGGCGGGTGCTGACCGGCGTCTCTGGCACCGCGGGGAGCATCGGCCACCTGCCCGCCCCGGCGGACGCGGGCGTCCGCTGCTCGTGCGGGGCGCTCGACCACATCGAGGCGTACGCCTCCGGCCCCGCCATCGAGCGCGCCCACCGGCGGCGGACCGGTCAGGCACTGCCCCTGGCGGAGATCGGCCGGATCGGCTCGCCGGTCATCGGCGAGGCGGCGCGGCTCATGGGCCGCGTCCTGGCCGGCGCCGCCGGCCTGATCGACCCCGACGTGATCGTCATCGCGGGCGGGGTGTCCATGCTCGGCCCGGCGCTGCTCGGCCCCATGGAGGCCGCCTACCGTGCCGAGGCGCTGCCGGGCCCGTCGGCCGTCCCGCTGCTCCCGGCCCGGCTCGGCGAGGACGCCGGGCTGGTGGGCGCCGGCCTGGAAGCCCTGTCCCACCTGGGGGAGGGTCCGTAGCGGCCCGGAAGGGGCGGCCCCGCGGGCGCCGTCAGGGATGCTGCCGGTACGGCCACGGGCCGGCCACCGTCCGGGTGAGCGGCCCGTCCTGGCGCGGGGTCAGTTGACGCAGTCCTGGGCGTGCAGGCCCAGCGCCATCTCGTAGACCTTGCCCTTGTGCAGCAGGAACGAGTAGTAGGCCCGCGGGTCGCCGGGCACGTCCACGTAGGGGTAGCCGCTCGCGGCCGTCTTCAGCCGGGGGTAGAGCTTCTTGAGCTGCGTGTACGTGGAGCCGAGGCCGGCGCCCTCCGGGGTTCTGGCGCCCTTCGGAGCGAAGATCACCGCCACGCCGTGCTTCTTGGAGATGTAGAGCCCCACGGCGTCGCGCCCGATCGGGTGGGCCTTGAGCCGCCAGCTCGTGCAGCTCGGGGAGTCCTGCCCGGGCAGGTGGGAGATCTTGCCGGTGGCCGCGGCGGCCTTGGCGCTCATCCCCAGCCTGACGCCCCCGTAGCCCTTGGGGCCGAACGGCTCGGGGGCGGCGGCTGTGCGCGCGGCCGGCATGTCGGTGGCCTCGGTGGCGTGCGCGGCGGTGGCGGCGTGCGCGGCGGTGGCGGGGCCGACCAGGGCCAGGCCGGCGGCCAGGAACGTTCCCAGCGCGGCACGGGCCGTCGTGTGTTGGATCATGCCTGATAGGACGGCCGGATCCGCGGAGTTGTTCACGCTCCGGCCGAGGTTCTTCCCGGCGCGCGGGTCATGGCGCGCCTCCGGCGGTCGCCGCGCGCAGGTTGTCGCGCAGCCGGGGGCCGAGGAGCCGCACGGCCGCTTCCGAGCGGGTCATCAGCCGCGCGACGACCGGGCCGGCGACGACCAGGGCGTGGAACTGCGTGCCCGCGGGTGTGCCGAGCCCGTGGAGGAGGACGTCGGGCCGGCCGCTCGGGAGCACCCTGACGCCGGCGTCCGCCTTCAGCCGGGCGGTCTCGGCGGCGAACAGCTCCCGCGCCTCGCGCGCCGAGGGCGCCGCCCACTCGACGGAGACGAAGACGACGGTCCCGTCGTCCGCGGGCGGGATCCAGTCGCAGGCCACGTGACCGGGCGCCGCCGCGCCCGCCCTGCCCGGCATGCGCGCCGTGCCTGACGTGCCCGTCGTGCCCGTCGCGCTCGCTGTGCCCGTCGTGTCCGCCGCTCCCAGGGGTCGTGGGAGGCGCGGGGCGGGCGTCCGGGGGAAGGCGCGGTGGCCGCCGCCGAGCGGGGCCAGGTCCGCGGCGGTGAGGAGGCGGCAGGCGTCCGGCCAGCGCGACGCCTCGACGGCGCCCAGGGGCGCGGCCCGGGGCCGCTCCTCCCGCATCAGCCGGTACGCGGTGACCCGGGCGGCGGGCCCGTCGCCGCCGAGCGTCTCGGGAACGGGATCGAGCACGAACGCCAGACCGCCGCCCGCCCCCACGAGTTCGGCCATCGCGTGCGGAACCGGCAGCGGGAGGTCGGCGGTCTCCCCGGTCACGGCGTCGACGGACGTCAGGTGCGCGGGGAGCGGCCAGGTGAGCCCCTGCGTCCACCCCATGACGTCCATGGCGACGAAAGTCCTGCCGTCCGCGAAGAGGGGCCCGGACGCGCCCGTCCGGCGGGTCCGGAGCAGCCCTCGGCCGCCCGGGTCGAACGCCTGCGTGACCGCGGCCTCCGGCCGGCCGTCGGGCGACGCGGGGGCGAAGGAGTGGGCCAGCACGCGCCCCGTGGTCACCACGCGGGCCTCCGGGGCGGGGGAGAGGACGCCCGGCAGCGGCCGGCCGTCCGGCGCGTACAGCAGCGAGGTCTGGTTGACCCGGACCAGGACGGAGCCGTCGGCGGTCCCCTGCACGGCCGTCTCCATGCCCTTCCCGGCGCGGTCGCCGGGCGGCGTCGTGTACGGGAGCACGCGCTGCCAGCGCGCCCGGCCGGTGGCCGGGTCGATCGCCGACAGCCGCGGCGCCTCTCCCGGGCAGCCGCTGAGCACCGCCACGGCCGCGCCCGCCGCCGCAACCCTCGTCGCGCAGCCCGGCCGGACCGGCACGCCGCCCGTGGCCGTCCCGCGCCGCAGGTCGTACAGGTCCAGGCGGGAGGGGCGGGCGATCGCGACGCCGCGGGGCGTGACCTCGGCGAACTCCTCGTCGCCCGCGACGTACGTCACCCACAGCGGGGCGGCGGTCGGCAGGTCGTACGCGGCCAGGTAGGCCGGCGCGCCGAAGCCGGACGGGGCGGCGCCGCGCTGGACGACGAGGGTGTCGCCGGTGACCCAGATCCGGCGCACGTTCCCGGAGCCCTCCGGCCGCATCCGGGACCGGATCCGGCCGGTCCCCGCGTCGATGACCACGACCGGACCCCGCCCCAGGCCGAGCGCCACGACGCCCTGCGACACCTCGGCCGCGTACTCCCCGACGGGGTCCCGCCAGAGGCGGTCCGAGCCCTGCGTGAGGGTCACGGACCAGACCGCCTCCCACCCCACGGCCCGCCGCGTGGCGTCCGCCGAGTCGGAGGCCGGCGCCAGGCACACCGCCAGGGCCGCGGCGAGCGACGCCGCCACGCCCCGGGCGCTCAGCACGCGTGCCCTTCCGCGCGCCGGCAGACCACAGGGGGCTCCCAGCCCGCGGCGGGTGAGGTGCGGTAGACGGCGCGGTACGCCCGGGACCGGGCGGTCAGGCGGAACGGCCGGCCGCCCGGCGCGGTGATCCGCACCTCCTCGGCGTGCCCGTCGCTGACGACCGTGGCCACGAAGTCGAACTCGTAGTACGCCCTCCTGGTGGTGGCCGTGATGCTCAGCGTCGCCCGCTCGCCCCTGACCAGGTCGATCTGCCGGGCGGAGAAGTACGGGGTGCGCGGGTCCTTCTTCGTGGCCAGGCGCGGGACGGGCCGGTCGAGGTCCGCGACCACCTCGATGGCGGGCGCCTCGCCCGCGCTCGACGGCGTCAGCAGGGCGGCGTCGGACGGCGGGGCGCTGTCGAGGACGCGCGGGCGCACGTCGGCGATGCGCAGCCCCGCCCGGTTGCCCTCCAGGACGACGGTGATCTGCATCCGCTCGATCCCGGCCGCCCGGTAGCGCTCCAGGAACGCCTCGCGCTGGGCGGCGTCAGGGCGTCCCAGCAGGATCGCCCGGTCCTGGAAGGCCGTCACGGGCTCGCGCAGGGCGAGGTCCAGCTCGTCGTTCTGCAGCATGACGTGCGCGACGGTGACGGGCGGGGATCCGCCGAGCCCGTCGAAGGCCGCCGGGCCGAGGGAGTTGAACCAGCCGGTGAACACGACGCCCGACGCGGTGCCGATGACGGCGGCGGCGATCCCGGCCACCCACGCGACCACCGGCCTGCTCCTCCCGGACGCGGCGGGCTCGGCCCGCCCCGCCTCCGGCGGCTCCGCCGGCGCCGGGGGCGGATCGACCGCGCTGCCCCGTCTCCTGCCGCGCCTTCGTGCCACGAGCGACCCTCCAGCCCAGGGACATGGCGGCGCGACCGGACCACCGGGGAAGGCGGAGGGGCGCGCCGCGTGGCTTGAGGCGAACGTACCTCGGGACGCGGCGTCCGGGACCCGGAACCGCCGGATCAGCCGCGCGGGCGACGCGCGCGGCTCACCTCGGCGCCGGGGCTCCCGCCTGCGCGGGCTCCCGCGGCGTCCCGGCGCGCGCCAGGCGGCTCGGCCACCACGCCCGCCCGCCCAGGTCCCGCACCAGCGCCGGCACCAGCAGCGAACGCACCACCAGGGTGTCGAGCAGCACGCCGAACGCGACGATGAAGGCGATCTGGACGAGGAACGCCAGCGGGATCACCACCAGCGCGGCGAAGGTGGCGGCGAGCACGACACCGGCCGAGGTGATCACCCCGCCGGTGGTGACCAGCCCGCGCAGCACGCCCTCCCGGGCCCCGTGGCGGGCGGTCTCCTCGCGTACCCGGGACATGAGGAAGATGTTGTAGTCCACGCCCAGCGCGACCAGGAAGACGAAGCCGTACAGCGGCACCGACGCGTCGCTGCCGGTGAAGCCGAGCACGTGCGTGAAGACCAGCTCGGAGACGCCGAGCGTGGCCAGGAAGTTCAGGGCCACGGTCGCCACCAGGAGCACCGGCGTCGTCAGCGAGCGCAGCAGGGCGACGAGGATGACCAGGATGACCGCCAGCACGACCGGGACGATGCGCAGCGTGTCGCCCTTCGCGGTCTCGGTCGTGTCGTGGCGCTGGGCGCTGTACCCGCCGACCAGCACGCCGTCCTCGGCTCGGAACGCGGCGCGCAGGCGTTCGACCGTGTCCTGGGCGGCGTCGCCGTCAGGGGAGTCGCGCAGCGTCGCCTCCACCAGCACGAGCCCGTCCACGACCTTGGGGGCGTCGCCCGGCCGCCCGCTGCGCGTCACCGCCGCGGCCTCCGACACGCCCTCGGTACGGCGGGCCGTCGCCACCACGGCCGCCGCGCGCCCCTCGGGGGCCACGACGACCGCGGGCTGCCCGGAACCGCCGGGGAAGTGCGCGGCCAGCGCCGCCTGCGCCGCGACCGACGGCGCGTCGTTCACGAACGTCTCGTCCAGCGGCACCCCTCTGGCGTCGAGCCGCGGCGCGAGCAGGGCGAGGGCGGCGAGGGGCAGGACGGTCGCGATCCACAGCCGGCGCGGACGGCGGTCGACCAGGGCGGCCACGCGGCCCCAGATCCCGCGCCCGCCGGTGGCGGCCACGGGACCCCAGATTCCGCGCCCGCCGGTCGTGGCCACGGGACCCTCGTTCCCCGGGTCGCCGGCGGTGGCCGGGCGCGGGCGCGCCGGCCACAGCGCGGCGCGGCCGAGCAGCACGAGAGCCGCGGGCAGGAAGGTGAGCGCGCTGAGCGCGGCGCACGCGATGCCGATGGCGCCCACGGGCCCGAGCGCGCGGTTGTTGGTCAGGCTGCTGAGCAGCAGCGCCAGCAGGCCGAGGGCCACCGTGGCGGCGCTGGCGGCGATCGGCTCGAACGAGCGCCGCAGCGCGACGCGGCCCGCGGCGAAGCGGTCGCCCCCGGCCGCCAGCTCCTCGCGGAAGCGGGCGGTCAGCAGCAGCGCGTAGTCGGTGGCCGCGCCGATGACGAGGATGAACAGGATGCCCTGCACCTGACCGTCCACCCGGACGACGTCGTGGTCGGCCAGGACGTACACCACGGCGCACGCCAGGCCGAGCGCGAACACCGCGCCCGTGATGATGATCAGGGGCAGCAGCACGCTGCGGTAGACGGCGAGCAGGATGACCAGCACGGTGACCAGCGCGACGCCGAGCAGCAGCCCGTCGATGCCGGCGAACGCCCCGGACAGGTCGGCCCGGGTGGCGGCCGGGCCCGCGAGGCGCGCCCGCAGGCCGTCGACCCGCACCGCCGCGCCGATCCGGTCGAGGGTCTCGCCGAGGGAGTCGCCGAGGTCGGGGGCGAGCGGGACGACGCCCCGCAGGGCGCGACGGTCGTCCGAGCCCAGGGCGGGCGAGGGGGTCCCGGCGACGCCCTCGGTGCCGCGCAGCGCGGCCAGCCGCCGGGTCGCCTCGGCGCTCTGCCCGGCGGTGACGTCCTTCCCGTCGGAGGTCCACACGACGATCAGGGGCTGCGTCTCGCCCTCGCGGAACCGGTCCTGCACCTCCAGCACGCGCGTCGACTCCGCGCTCTCCGGCAGGAACGCCGCCTGGTCGTTGGTGGACACCTCGGTGAGCCGTCCGGCGAAGGGCCCCGTCGCGCCGCCCGCGGCCAGCCAGGCCAGCACGAGCAGTGCGGGCACGAGCCACCGGATCGATCGCCGCGCCATAGGGTCGCCTCCATATAACTCAATCATCGACTATCTCAATAATTGAGTTAATGTAGCATTGCGTCATGGACGGCGGCAACGGGGAGGACATCGACCTGCGGTCGTTCGCGGTGCGCCTGCGCCGCATGACCGCCGAGTTCAACCGCATCGCCCACGAGTTCGCCGGGGCGCACGGGCTGCACACCACCGACGTCCAGGCGCTGATCATGATCTTCGACGCGCCTGCGCCGATCACGCCGAGCCGGCTGCGCGAGGAGCTCAACCTCACCTCGGGCGCGGTCACGGCCTGCCTCGACCGGCTGGAGCGGGCCGGGCACATCCGCCGGGTCCGCGACGCGCACGACCGCCGCGTCGTCCACCTGCACTACCTCGACGCGGCCAAGGAGTTCGCCGCCGCCTTCTTCCGGCCGCTCGGCCGCGCCACCGACAACGCGCTGCGGCGGTTCAGCCCGGAGGAGCTGCGCACGGCGGCGGCCTTCCTCGACGCCATGAACGAGGAGCTGATCGCGCTGCGCGACGCGCCCTGACCTCAGACCCGCACGGCTTCCGACGGACGAGCGGCCTCGGCGGGACGAGCGGCCTCGGGCAGGCAGAGGGTGAGGGCGCCCGGCACGGCCTTGGCCTTGAGGCGGGTGGTGGGCTCGCGTTCGCCGCCGTCCAGCTCGTACGTCAGCGGCGCGCCGAACCGCGCCGACACCTTCCTGGCCCGGGTGATCCGGACGAACGGCGACTCGTCGGAACGGCCCGCGGCCATCTTGCCGAGCACCCGCGCCCACTGGAGCGGCCCCTTGGCCGTGGAGACGCCCACCTCCAGCCAGCCGTCGTCGGGCCGGGCGTCGTCGAAGGCGTCGACGCCGCCGGCGATCGTGCTCACGTTGCCCAGCAGCAGGCAGCTCGCCTTCCCCTCGAACCAGGTCGCGCCGTCCACCTTGACCGTCATCGGCACCAGCGGCCCGCCGACGTGCCTCACCGCCGCCTTGACGTAGCTGAGCTTGCCGAGCCGCCTCTTGGCCTGCCCGTCGGCGTCGGCGATCATCTCGGCCTCGAACCCGGCGCCCGCCATCACGGCGAAGTGCTCGCCGTTGAGCAGACCCAGGTCCAGCTTCTCGCGGCGGCCGTGGAAGCCGATCCGCACCGACTCCTCCAGGTCGATGGGGATGCCGAGGTTGTTGGCGAACAGGTTCGCGGTTCCGGCCGGGAGGATGGCCATCGGCACGCCCGAGCCGGCCATCGCGTCGGCACAGCGCTGCACCATGCCGTCCCCGCCCCAGACGAACACCAGCTCGGCGCCCTCCTTCAGCGCCTTGCGGACCTTCTTCGGCGCCTTCTTGCTCTTGGGCACCTCGTACCAGAGCAGGTCGCCGACGTTCTGTTCGGTGATGAGCACGCGGAGCCGGTCCAGGCCCGCGCCCAGGATCTTCTTGCGGTGCGCCACGACCGCCACAGTGGGGGACATGTCACCGGCACTACCCGCGCCGAGCCCCTTCAGGCAGGAATCATCGGGCGCGGGCGGGGTAGCCGACGGCCCACGCGCATCGGAGGGAGGCCACGACCATGGGGCGTCGACAGCGGAAGGCTCGCGTCGAGGGTGACCGCCGGCTGGGGCTGCGCCTGACAGTGGCCAGCCTCGCGGTGGCGCTCATCATGATCCCGTTCACCCTGCTGCTCGTCGTGGCGAAGATGCCGGTCAACGGGCTGGACGCGGGGGTCGCCGAGCGGCTGCACGCGTACGCGCTCGCCCATCCCGGCGTGACCCGGGTGCTCATCGTGTGGACGGACCTGTTCGGGCCGTGGCCGTGGCGGATCGCGGTGATCGCGTACGCCGCCTGGCTGCTGTACAAGGGGGCGCCGCGGCTGGCCGTCTGGGCGGTCACCACCGTGACCGTGGGCGGGCTGCTCGGCCTCGCGCTGAAGATCGTCGTCGCGCGGGCCCGGCCGCACCTTCCCGACCCCGTCGCGCTCGCGCCGGGCGACTCCTTCCCGTCGGGCCACGCGGTCAACGTGACGCTCGGCGCGGGAGTGATCGTCCTGCTGCTCCTGCCCCATCTGCCGCGCTGGGGGAAGGCGGTGGCCTGGGCGCTCGCCTGGTTCCTCGTGCTGTCGGTCGGCTACACCCGGATCGCGCTCGGCGTGCACTGGGTGAGCGACGTGGTCGCCGGGATCGTGCTGGGCGCCGCGGTGGTCGCCGCCACCGCCGCGGGATTCGAGACGTGGCGGCGTGAGCAGGGCCGCAGGCCCGTCTCGCCGCTGACTGAAGGAGTGGACCCCGAACCGGTGAAGGTGAGCCATGTCCAGAAGAGCTGAGCACGTGAAGTACTACGCCCTGACGATCTTACTGCCGCTGCTCCTCATGGGCGGCGTGACGTACGGCGTGGGCGAGCTGATCCTCGCCTGGCCCACCGGCGAGGCCGGGGTCAGCCGGGCGCTGGCCGCCGACCGCACCCCGTTGTGGAACACGCTCACCGACTTCGGCAGCAGCCTGTCGGACACGCCGTACATCGTGGCGCTCACCGCGATCGCCGCGATCGCCTTCCGGCTGGCGTACCGGCGCTGGCGCGAGTCGGTCTTCCTCGTCGTGGCGGTCTGGAGCCAGTCGCTGGTCTTCCTGGCCGTCACCGAGGTGGTCGGGCGGCACCGGCCGCCGGTGGAGCACCTCGACCCGGCCCCGCCGACCTCCAGTTTCCCCTCGGGGCACGTCAGCGCCGCCGTCGCGTTCTACTGCGGGCTCGCGCTCGTCCTGACCACGCACCTCCGCAACCGGGCGCTCCAGGTGGTGGTCTGGACGCTCGGGATCGCCGCCCCGCTCTCCGTCGCCTTCTCCCGGCTGTACCGCGGCATGCACTTCCTCACCGACATCACGTGGGGGCTGCTGCTCGGCGTCGTCTGCGTCGTGGTGGCCGCCCGCGCGATCCTGTACCGGCGCGAGGGGCGGGCCGTGGCGCGCGAGTCCCGGCCGAGGATCCGGCCGGGCGCTCAGTCGTCCATGACGCCGTAGGTGGAGGCCCGGAACGCGAAGGAGGCCCAGGAACGGTAGGGCCGCCACGCCTCGGCCAGCCTCCGGTACGCCGACGGGGGCGCGTCCTCCGGCAGGCCGTACGCCTCGCGCAGGATCGCGAACAGGCGCGGCTCGTCGCCCGGGAACGCGTCGGGCGCGCCCGCTCCGCGGATGAGGATCAGGCCGGCCGAGAACGGCCCCACGCCGGGCAGGGCGCGCAACTCGGCCAGGGCCTCCTCCGGGGCGAGCGAGCGCAGGTGCTCGGTCGTCAGGACGCCGTCCAGCGCCGCCCGGGCCAGCCCGCGCAGCCACTCCTCCTTCTGCGCGGGCAGGCCGAGGCCGCCGGCGTCCAGCAGCGTCATGGGCGGCGGGAACGCCGTGCACTTCCGGCCGTCCACGGTGACCGTCGCGCCGTACCGCTCGGCGACGCGCTGCTTGATCCGGGACGCGATCAGCATGGACGAGCGCTGCACGATCACCGCCCAGCAGGCCGCCTCCCACGGGCTCCAGAAGCAGACCGGCCGCAGGCCGGGGCGGCGGCGCTGCAGGTCGCCGAGCACCGGGTCGGCCGCACCGACCTCGGCGAACCCGGCGCCGTCCACGTCGAGCGAGAGGATGCGCGCCACCTCGCCGCGGATCGCCGGGCCCGCGGCCCGGGTCGTGGCGACCGCGACCCCGCCCGGCGCGCCGGTCACGCTCACGCCGATCGGCAGCCAGTCGGCCTCCGCGCAGTAGGCGAAGCGCAGCGTCCGGCCGTCGGAGGGCAGCGCGCTGGTGGCCGGCCAGTCCTCGACGAAACGCAGCGAGGCGGCGAAGTCGAACGGGCCCTCGGCGGTGAGCCCGAAACCGTGCGTGGTCATGCGCGCATGCTACGAGCCCCGGCGGACCTCTTCAGCCCTGGCGGCCTGGGCCGTGTGGCAGGGTGAGGCGCCAGGCGTGGGGGAGGACCGTCCAGGTGCGGTCGGTGTACGGGCCGGTCAGCTCGCCGTCGGCGTTGACGCGCACCGCGGGCCCCGACAGGCGCACGCGGCGGCCCCGCACCGTCACCACGTCCGCCCGCCCGGTGTGCCGGCCCAGCTTCAGCAGCAGGCCGTAGCCCAGGCGGCGCAGCGGGCCCGTGGCGAAGGAGACCATCACGTCGGCGAGCCGGTCGTCGGGGCTGGCGCCGGGCGTGACGGGCGTCCCGCCGCCGATGGTGCGGCCGTTGCCGATGCCGACCATGAGCACGCGGCGGCGCCCGTCCGCGACCACGTGGCCGTCCACCTCCACCCGCAGCGGCGCGCCGCGCGTGCGCACGCCGGCGATCACGCTGCCGGCGGCGTAGGCGAAGCGGCGCAGGAACGGCTTGAGCGGCCGGGCCGTCCGGGCGGCCTCGACCCCGACCCCGGCGTGCACGGCGTTGACCACGACGCCGCCGTCGTCGTCGCGCAGCAGGTCCAGCGGGTGCGGCTCCCCGGTGGCCGCCACCCGGGCCGCCGCCACGGGGTCGAGCGGCAGCCCGACGCCCCGGGCCAGGTCGTTGCCGGTGCCCAGCGGGACCAGCCCGACCGTGCGGGACCCCAGCTCGCCGCGCTCGGCCAGCGCCGCCACCAGGCAGTGCAGCGACCCGTCGCCGCCCAGCACCACCGGGTCGCGCCCCGGATGCTCCCCCAGCAGAGCGGCCAGTTCGGACGGGTCCTTGATCCGGGCCTCCACGGTGTCGGCGTGCCCGGCCAGCTCGGCCAGGACCCGCGACAGCACGTCGTCGTCCGTGCCCCCGGCCGAGGAGTTGACGATGGCCACCAGTCGGCGCACGAGTGCTCCCTTCTCGCCGTGCGCCGTCTACCCCGATCCGGCCCCGGCTCACCGCGGCGGGACCGTCAGGTGCGCCGGGCCGCGGCCGCCCCGTCAGGCCGGGCCGATGTTCCAGGTGCGCAGCGTGCGGTCCTCGGTGACGCCCGTCACCACGGGGAGGCCCGCCGCCTCCGCCAGGGCGGCGGTGCGGATCGCGCCGCCGGGCCCCGGCCCGAGCGTGCCGACGACGTCGCCGCCGTCCAGGTTCCAGACCCGTACGAGGACGTCCTCGCCCGCCGCGTCGTGCACGGCCACCGCGATGGGCGCCTCGCCGGTGCGGCCCGTGGTCAGGGCGGTCACGCCCCGGTCGTCCGGGCTGCCCGCGCTGAAGGTCCACTTCTCGCGCCGCTTGCCGGTCGCCAGGTCGTACACGCGGAGGGTGGCGTCCAGGTGGGTGGAGACCAGGACGGCCCGGCCGCCGATCTCGGCGCAGGCCAGCCGCTCGACGCCGCCGATCTCCCCGGTGCCGAACGTGCGCGCCACCTTGCCGTCCGACAGCCGCCGCACCTGGATCCGGTTGTGGCCGTCGCCCGTGACCAGCACGTCCTTCCCGTCGAGCGTGCCGAAGGCCAGCCCGCTGACCCCCTGGAAGTGGTCGGTGACGGTGGCGCCGAGCTGCTTGCCGGTGGCGACGTCCCACAGCCGTACGACGCTGTGGAGGTCGCGGAGGCTGTCGTACTTCTGCGACACCGCGACCACCCGGTCGCCGGCGACCGCGACGCCGATGATCGGGTCGGCGGCGCGATGCGTGGCCAGGCTCTCGCCCGTCGCGCTCCACAATCGCATCCGGCCGTCGCCGTGGCCGGAGACCACCACGGGCGTGCCGTCGCGTTCGCCGCACGCCACGGCGGTCACCGAGGCGCCGCCGTCGCCGAGGCGGGTGGCGGCGGGCCGCCCGGTGGTCCAGGCCAGCACGGTGCCCTTGTCGGTGCCGCAGGCGACGAGCGGGCCGGAGGCGGCGAGCACGGTGACGGCGCCCCAGTCGCGGGCGAGCGGGACGGGCTCGGTGAGAGGCGCGCCGAACGGCTGCTTCGTGGGCGTCGCGGACGGCCCGGCCGTCCCGGTGGGGGCGGGGGAGCGCTCGTCGCTCACCGGGCGGGCAGCCTCGTCGCGGCCTCCGAGCAGGGCGAACGCGGAGACCGCCGCGGCGGCCGTGACCGCCGCCCCGCCGATCAGGGCCCGCCGGCTGAACGTCCGGGGCCGGCTCGGTGAGGTCGGCGCCTCGCGGATGTCCGAGGGCGGGAGGACGGGGGCGCTCGCGGCCGAGGGCGCGGGGACGCCCGGCGCCGCCGGTCCCGTACGGCCGATCAGCCGTTGCAGCAGCGCGGCGGGCGTGGGCCGGGCGGCGGGGTCCTTGGCCAGGCACTCCTGGATCGGTCCCACCAGGTGCGGCGGGACGCCGGTCAGGTCGGGCGTCCCGCTCAGGACCTGGTTGAGGATGGCCGGCACCGTCTCCCCGCGGAACGGCGCGCGCCCGGTGGCGGCGAAGACCATCGTGCCCGCCCACGCGAAGACGTCGGACGCCGGCCCGACCCGCTCGCCCCTGAACTGCTCGGGCGACATGTACGCCGGGGTGCCGACGGGCCCGGAGGCCATGGTGGTCGCGTCCAGGGCCTTGGCGATGCCGAAGTCGATGACGATCGGGCCCTCGGGACCCATCAGCACGTTGGCCGGCTTGAAGTCGCGGTGCACGATGCCGGCCTCGTGGATGGCGGCCAGCGCGGTCAGCGTCGAGATGGCGAGCCGGTCGAGCACGCCCGCGGTCCGCGGTCCCCGCTCGCGCACGACCGCCTGCAGGGTGTCGCCGGCGACGTACTCGCTCACGATGTACGGCCGGCCGTCCACGGTCCCGACGTCGAGCACGGCCGCCGTGCAGAAGGCCGCCACCCGGCGCGCCGCCTCCACCTCGCGCAGGAAGCCCTTCGTGACGTCGGTGTCCTGGCTGAGATGGCTGTGGACGACCTTGACCGCGACGTCGCCGCCGCCGTCGCGCTCGCCCTTGTAGACGATGCCCTGGCCGCCGGAGCCGAGCACGCCGACGATGCGGTACGGGCCGATCCGCTCGGGATCGCCCGGCCGGAGCGGGCGTGCAGCCGGCATGCCGCTCCCTCCCCGTCCTTCCCGGATGTGCGCGGCCCTGTGCGGGCGATCCACACCATAGGGCCGCCCGCCCTTCCCCCGGAAGCCGGGGTCGCCGGGCCGATCACCGCCCCCAGGTGGGCGCCACGTTCCCGGATGAGGCAGTATGGGGAGAACGTGACCGGACGGCGCCCCATCCTCGCGCCCCCATCGACCCCGGCTCCCACCCCATGCTTGACGACTTCACGCATCACCATCCCGAGTCGCCGGCCCTGACCCGCGACGACCCCATGGCCCGGCCCCTGACCTATCCCGGCCTGCTGCCGCGGGGCCCGGGCGTGCTGGCCGGCCGCCGCTTCCTGCCGCTGGCCGGACGCGACGGCGACTGGCACGTGGACGGCTCGCCCATCGACGCGTGGCTGGCCGCCCGCGGGGAGGCGCCGATGCGGGCCCGCCACGCGGTGGTCGCCGTGGGCTCCAACGCCGCCCCGGCCCAGCTCCACCGCAAGTTCACGCGCCACCGGGTGCCCACGGTGGTGCCGCTCACCCGGGTGAGGGTGCGCGGCCTCGCTCCGGGCGTGTCCGCGCACATCAGCAGGTACGGGTACATCCCGGCCGCCCCCGTGGCGGCGCCCGGCGTGTCCGAGCTGTTCGTGTCCTGGGTGGACGACAGGCAGCTCGCCGCCCTCGACCGGACCGAGCCCCACTACCGGCGGCGCGTCCTGGACCCCGGCGCTCACCCTGTGACCTTCGACGGGCCGCCCGCCCGGCCGGAGCAGGCGGGGCCGGTCGCCTGTCACGTGTACGAGGGCCTGTACGGCTGCCTCGCGGACGAGGCGGGACGGCCGGTGCGCCTGGCGCCGCAGCGGCGGCTGATCGGCGCGCTGCTCGGCGCGTCGGCGGAGCTGGCGCGGGTGTGCGGCGCCACGCCGGAGGAGTTCGTGGTCAGGGTGCGTGACCCGCGGGTGCGCGACACCGCCCAGAGACTGCTGCGCCGGACCCCTCCCGCCTGCTGACGAATCGGGAGATGTGGGAGGATCCGGGCGTGCGAAACGTGCGGGCGGTCAGGGGCGCGCTGCTCGTGGCGGGAACCACCTCCGACGCGGGCAAGAGCGTGGTCACCGCCGGGATCTGCAGGTGGCTGGCCCGGCAAGGGGTCCGCGTGGCGCCGTTCAAGGCGCAGAACATGTCCCTCAACTCGTACGTCACGACCGACGGCGCCGAGATCGGGCGGGCCCAGGCGATGCAGGCGCAGGCGGCCGGCATCGAGCCTGACGCCGACATGAACCCCGTCCTGCTCAAGCCGGGCAGCGACCGGCGCAGCCAGGTCGTGCTCCTCGGCCGGCCCGTCGCCGACGTGGACGCCATGGAGTACGGCCGGGTCCGCGACCTGCTGCGCGCCACCGCGCTGCGCTCGCTCGACCGGCTGAGGAGCCGGTACGACGTGGTGATCTGCGAGGGCGCCGGCAGCCCGGCCGAGATCAACCTGCGGCGCGGCGACCTGGCGAACATGGGTCTCGCGCGGGCCGCGAACCTGCCCGTGGTCGTGGTGGGCGACATCGACCGGGGCGGGGTGTTCGCCGCGTTCTACGGCACGGTCGGGCTCCTGGAGGCGGCCGACCAGGCGCTGGTGGCCGGGTTCGTGGTCAACAAGTTCCGCGGCGCTCCCGAGCTGCTGCGGCCCGGGCTCGACCAGCTCCGCGGGCTGACCGGCCGCGAGGTGTACGGGGTGCTGCCGTGGGCGGACGGCCTGTGGCTGGACGTCGAGGACTCCCTGGCCCTGGACGCGCGCCCGGCCGCCACCCGCGAGCCGTACGGGCGGCAGACGCTGCGCGTGGCCGTGGTGCGCCTGCCGCGGATGTCGAACTTCACCGACGTCGACGCGCTGGCGGCCGAGCCGGGCGTGGTGGTGCGGTTCGTCACGGGCGCGGCCGACCTCGACGACGCCGACCTGGTGGTGCTGCCCGGCTCGCGGGCCACCGTGGACGACCTCGCCTGGCTGCGCCGCACCGGCCTGGCCGCGGCGCTGCTGGCGCGCAAGGGGCCGATCCTCGGCGTCTGCGGCGGCTTCCAGATGCTCGGCCGGGAGATCGTGGACGAGGTCGAGTCGGGCGCCGGGCGGGTGGACGGGCTCGGGCTGCTGCCCGCGCGGTTCGTGTTCGCCGCGGACAAGGTGCTCGGCCGGCCCTCCGGCCACGCCTACGGCCAGTCCGTCTCCGCGTACGAGATCCACCACGGGGTGGCGACGGTGGACGGCGGCGAGCCGTTCCTGGACGGCTGCCGCGTCGCGAACGTCTGGGGCACCACCTGGCACGGCGCGCTGGAGAACGACGGCTTCCGCCGCGCCTTCCTCACGGACGTGGCCCGGGAGGCGGGCCGCGACTTCACGCCCGCGCCCGGCACGGACTTCGCCCGGCTGCGCGAGGAGCGCCTGGACGCGCTGGGCGACCTCGTCGAGCGGCACCTCGACACGGACGCGCTGCTGCGCCTCATCGAGCACGGGCCGCCCGAGCTGCCCTTCCTCCCGCCGGGCGCGCCCGGCCCCGTCCCGTAGCCGCTCCGGTGGTTGCCGGGGGCCGGAAAGGAGCCGCCCGGCCGCTTGCCGGGTTCGCGCCCTGACAGCGCCCCGCCCCCGCCGTCACCATGGCGGCATGACGGCAGTGGTGCGGGCCGAAGGGCTCAGCAAGTACTACGGCAGGCGCCGTGGCCTGGAGGATCTCACGCTGGACATCCAGCCGGGAGAGATCTTCGGCTACCTCGGGCCGAACGGCGCGGGAAAGACGACCACGATCAGGCTCCTCATGGACCTGATCCGGCCCACCGGCGGCCGGGTGCGCGTGCTCGGCGCGCCTCCCGGCGAGGCGGCGATCCGGGCGCGGATCGGCTACCTGCCCGGCGACCTGGTGCTGGAGGGCCGCGAACGGGCCCGCGACTACCTGGCGTTCCTGGGCAGGATGCGGGGCGGCGTGCCGCCCGGCCGCGTCACCGAGCTGGCCGAGCGGCTCGACGCGGACCTGTCGCTGCCGATGCGCAAGCTCTCCAAGGGCAACCGGCAGAAGATCGGGCTGATCCAGGCGTTCATGCACGAGCCGGAGTTCGTGATCCTGGACGAGCCGACCTCGGGGCTGGACCCGCTGGTGCAGCAGGAGTTCCTGGCCATGGTGCGGGAGGTGCGCGCCTCCGGCCGCACGGTCCTCATGTCCTCGCACGTGCTGGCCGAGGTGGAGCACGTCTCCGACCGGGTCGGCATCGTCCGCTCCGGGCGCCTGGTCGCCGTGGAGAACGTGGCCGCGCTGCGGGAGAAGGCCGTGCGCCGGGTGGAGCTGCACTTCGACGCGCCCGTGCCGCGCGAGGCGTTCGAGGGGCTGCCGGGCGTGCGCGACCTGCGCGTGGAGGGGGCCGCCGTGCGCTGCACGATCGACGGCCGTCCGGACGCGCTGGTCAAGGCCGCCGCCCGCTTCACCGTCGTGCACCTCGTCAGCGCCGAGCCGGACCTGGAGGAGATCTTCCTCACCTACTACAGCGAGGAGGGCGCACATCATGATCATCAAGTACCTGCGTGACAACCTGCGGGCCCTGGCGGGCTGGACGGTCGGCCTGAGCGCGTTCCTGACGATGTACCTCGGCATCTACGCGAGCATCAAGGACGACCCCGCGACCTACAGCGCCCAGGCCATGGCGAAGTACCCCGGCGCGCTGAAGGACCTCATGGGCGGCCTGCAGGA
The DNA here is from genome assembly GCF_013363995.1 of Nonomuraea rhodomycinica. Taxonomy (GTDB): domain Bacteria; phylum Actinomycetota; class Actinomycetes; order Streptosporangiales; family Streptosporangiaceae; genus Nonomuraea; species Nonomuraea rhodomycinica. The sequence goes on from NZ_JABWGO010000004.1 coordinate 504,914, forward strand.
CATCGCCACCGGCACCGGCTACCTCCAGACGGTCGTCTACCAGCTCATCGTCCCGATGCTGTTCGTCGTCTGCGCGATGATCCTGGCCAACCGGGCCATCGCCGGGCCCGAGGAGGCCGGCACGCTGGAGCTCGTCGTCACCCTGCCGGTGGAGCGCCGGCGGGTGGTGCTGGAGCGGTTCGCCGGGCTGGCGCTCGGCCTGCTCGCCGTGGCGGCCGTGACCTTCGTGGTCGTGTGGGGGATGACCCGGCAGGTCGGCATCGACACCCCCTTCGGCCGGCTGCTGGCCGCGCACACCGGCCTCTACCTGCTCGCGCTGTTCTTCGGCACGCTGACGCTCGCCGTGGGCGCCGCCACCGGGCGCAAGGCCGCCGCCTCGGCCGTGCTCGGCGTGTGGGCCGTGCTCGGCTACATGGTCGTCACCGTCGGCCGCGGCGTGGACGCCGTCTCCTGGCTGCGATGGGTGTCGCCGTTCCACTACTACGCCGACGGCAGGCCCCTCTACGAAGGACTGCCGGCCGGGGACTACCTTGTGCTGGCGGGGGCGACGGCCGTGCTCGCCCTCACCGCGGTCCTCGCCTTCGACAGGCGCGACGTAGGAGTGTGATGGCAGCGTCCCGGGTGCCCGCCGACCTGCTCGGCGGGCACTTACAGGTGCTCGCCCGGGCGGCGGAGACCGGGCGGCTGCCCGAGCGGGCCGACCTGGACGCCTACCACGAGGCCGGGGCCCGCGCCGCGCGGCTGGGCGTCCCGCTGCGCGACCTGGTGGACGCGGCCCTCGCGGCGGCCGAGCGCCGGCCCGCCGGGAACGCCGTCCTCGCCGCGCTGCGCCGGGCCGTGTCGGCCCTCATGGAGGGGTACGAGCAGGCCCAGCACGCCGCGATCCGCGAGGAGGAGGCGGCGCGCCGCGCGTTCGTGGACGACCTGCTCCTCGGCCGCGCCGAGCGCCTGGCCGAGCGCGCCGAGCACTTCGGGCTGCGGCTGGCCGAGTCGTACGTCGTGGCCGTGGCCCGCGGGCTGGAGGACGGCGGGCAGGAGCGCATCGAGCGCGACCTCGTCGCCCGCTTCGGCTCCCACAACGTGCTGGTGGCCGTGCGCGACGGGCTGCTCGTCTGCGTCGCCCCCGCCACGCTGACGCCGGCGGTGGGGGAGTTCACCCACCACGTGCGCTCCCGCTTCGCCCCGGGCTGGCGGGTCGGGGTCGGCCGCCCGCAGCGCGGCCCGGGCGGCGTGGTCACCTCGTTTCGCGAGGCCGCCTCCGCCCTCGACCTCGCCGACCGGCTCGGGCTCACGATCGACGTGGTCAAGGCCGCCGACCTGCTGGTCTTCCCCGTCCTGCTGCGTGACCGGGCGGCGATGGAGGATCTCGTGACGAGCGTGCTGAGCCCCCTGCTGACCGCTCGCGGCGGCCACGGGCCCCTGCTGGAGACGCTGGAGGCGGTCTTCGCCGCGCAGGGCAACCAGACGGCCGCCGCGCGCCGGCTGGGCATCAGCACCCGCGCCGTCACCTATCGCCTCGAACGGGTGCGCCGCCTGACCGGTTTCTCCCCGGACGACCCCACCCAGCGCTTCACCCTGGAGACGGCCGTCCTGGGCGCCCGCCTGCTGGAGTGGCCGTGGGCGTGAGCCCGGCCGAGGTCACCTCTCGACAGCCAGGCGCAAGCCGAAGCCCACGATGACCACGCCCGTGACCCGGTCGAGCACCCGCCTGACCCGGTCGGTGCGCAGCACCCCGCTCATCAGCATGGCGAACCCGATGAGCACGGTGCTCCACACCAGGCCCTCGGCCACGTGCACGCCGGCCAGCAGCAGGCCCATGGCGGCGTGCGGGGCGTCGTCGGGGATGAACTGCGGCAGCATCGCCACGTAGAAGGCGCCCACCTTGGGGTTGAGCAGGTTCGTGAGCAGCCCGCGCCGGAACCCGGTGCGGAAGCGGGTCTCCCGCCGCCCCTCCTCCGCGGGCGCCGCTCCCGCGGCTCCCTTCGCGAGCAGCATGCGCAGACCCATCCACAGGAGATACGCGGCCCCGGCCCAGCGCAGCACGTCGTACGCGAGCTGGGAGGCCGCGAGCAGCGCGGACAGCCCGGCCGCGGTGAGGCCGCCCCACAGCAGCGTGCCGAGCTGGACGCCCAGCACGACGCCCCAGGCCGGGCGGCGTCCGGCCATGACGGAGGTCCGCAGGATGAGCGCCGTGTCGAGGCCGGGCGTCACCGTGAGCAGGGCGACGACCACGGCGAACGAGGCGACGGAGGCACCGATCTCCATGACGTCGAACCCTACCGAAACCCTCACGAATGGAGCCGATCGCCCTCCTTCTGACATATGAGGTTCCGTGGCGATCTATTCTCGTGTGCCGTGAGTGAAGCGGGAGAGCGCCACGCGAGCTGGCTTGAGCTGTTCTTCGACCTGGTCGTGGTGGTGGCGGTGGCCCAGCTCGCGCACCGGCTCCAGCACCCGACATGGGAGAACGTCGCCCTGTTCGCGGTGCTCTATTACGCGGTGTGGAGCATCTGGACGTCGTTGACCCTGTACGCCAACGTCCGGGCGGAGCAGACGCACACGCGCAGCATGCTCATCGGCATGTTCGGCATCGCCGTCATGGCGGCCGCCGCGCCCGACGTCGCGCACGAGATCACCGGGGTCGGCACGCACGACGGCTGGTTCATCGCCGCCTACATCACCTGCCGCATCAGCGCCTCCCAGTCCCTGCAGGCCGCGGGCACGGTCATGACGGCCTGGCCGGCGACCCAGCTCGGCGCGGGGCTGGCGCCGTGGTTCGCCTCCATCTGGATGGAACCGCCGGGCCGCTACGTCATGTGGGCGCTCGGCGTCGTGCTGGACGTGACCTTCTCGGTGCTGCAGAGCCGCCGGCCGGAGCGCTTCATCGACGAGATGCGCAAGCAGGCCGAGCGCCTGGAACGGCGGGAGCGGCGCAGGCTGCTCACCGGCCGGCCCACGCACCCCGTCCGGACCGCCGTCCCGGCCGTCCTCGACCCCGCCCACCTGGGGGAGCGGCTCGGCCTCTTCGTCATCATCGTGCTGGGCGAGGCCGTCATGCAGGTCGTGGTGGCCGCCTCCGGCCACGACTGGGGGCTGCCGCTCGGGCTCGCGGCCGTGGCCGGGTTCGGGCTGATCGTCTCCCTGTGGTGGCTCACGCTCCACTACGGCCTGAGCGCCGTCCCCGGCGCCAGCGAACGCGGGCTCAAGCCGTACATCGCGCTGCCCGCCCACTTCGCCATGACGGCGGGCATCACCGCGACCGCCGCCGGTCTCGGCGTGGTGGCCGCCGCGCCCGAGGAGCACCTGCACGGCGGCACCGGCTGGGTCATGGGCGGCGGACTGGCCGTCTACTTCGCGGCCTCCGCCGTGCTGGGCGTGGCGGCGCGGGCCGGGCGGATGTGGATCTGGGTGTGGGCGCTGCCCTCCGTCATGCTGCCGCTGGCCGTGGCGGTGGTGTCGGGCCTCCTGCCGGGGTGGGGCGTGGTGGCGCTGCTGCTCGTCGTCGCCCTGTGGCGCGTGGCCTACCGCCCCCGCGGCGGCGCCGTGGAGGCGGCCTCGCCGGCCTGACCCGTTACGGGATCAGCAGCAGCTTGCCCGTGGTGCGGCGGGCCGTCAGGTCCTCGTGGGCCCGGCCCGCCTCCGCCAGCGGGTAGCGCGCGGAGACGTTGACGCGCAGCCGTCCCGTGCGGATCCACTCGAACAGGTCGGAGGCGCGCTGGAGCAGCTCCTCCCGCTCGGCGATGTAGTGGACCAGGGTCGGGCGGGTCAGGAAGAGGGAGCCGTTCCTCGCCAGGACCTGCGGGTCCAGGGGCGGGACCGGGCCGCTGGCCGCGCCGTACAGGGCCATGAGGCCGCGCGGGCGCAGCGCCTTCAGCCCACCCTCGAAGGTCGTGGCGCCCACGCCGTCGTAGACCACGTGCATCCGGCCGGCCAGCGCCTCGGCGAAGTCGTCGTAGCGCAGCACCTCGTCGGCTCCGGCCTCGCGGGCCAGCTTCTCCTTCTCGGGCGTGGACACGGTGCCGTACACCTTGGCGCCCCTGAGCTTGGCGAGCTGCGTGAGGAGCAGCCCCATGCCGCCGGCCGCGGCGTGGACCAGCACCTCGTCGCCCTCGCGCACCGCGTACGTCGAGTGGGTGAGGTAGTGGGCCGTCATGCCCTGGAGCATCACGGCGGCGGCCAGGTCGGCGCTCACGCCCTCCGGCACGGGCACCACCCGGCCGGCCGGCACCACGGCCTTGTCCGCGTAGCTGCCGAGCACGCTCGCCCAGGCCACCGTGTCGCCCACGGCGACGTCGCGCACGCCCGGGCCGACGGCCGACACGACGCCCGCGCCCTCGGAGCCGATCGTCGTGGGCAGCTCCAGCGGGTACGCCCCGGAGCGGTGGTAGACGTCGATGTAGTTGACCCCGCTCGCCGCGACGTCGACCACCACCTCGCCCTCGCCCGGCTCGGGGTCGGGTCGTTCGACGTACTCGAGAACCTCTGGCCCGCCGTTGGCGGAGATGACTATGGCTCGCATGCTCCTAGTCAACCTCGCAGTCCGGCGCTCGATTCCACCGGGCGGCGCCCCCGGCGCCGACCTGGTGATCTTCCGCGGACCCTTACGGACAGTTGACTAATGTGACTAAAACGGAATACTGGGACTCCTGATTCGGCCGCTGCGGACGGACGCAGTGGACGGCTTCCTCCGTGCTGCCGCCGTCCCGCCGGGTGTCCCCCCTCCCCCCGACCCCAGGATTCTCATGCCGCAAGACCCCCTCATCCTCGCGACGGTGATCGGCGTCGCCGTGCTCGCCGTCGCGGGCGTCCTGTTCGTCCACCTCCGCGTACGGCGTGACCTGGCCCAGGCCCGCGCGCAGCTCGCCCAGGCCCGGCAGGCGCAGGAGCACCTGTCCCGCGAGACCAACGTGAGGGACCAGCGGCTGAGGGAGGCCGAGCGGCAGATCCACGAGGCGGTGGAGCGGCAGGCGCTGGAGGCCGCCGAGGCCGTCCGCGAGGCCCGCGGCCACTACGAGCAGATGTGCGCCGAGACCGCGTACCTGCTCGACAAGCGGATCCCCGCGCTGGTGTCGCACCTGCGCTCCCCGCACGTCGTCGTGCCCGGCCTGCGCGACGCGACGCTGGCCGGCACCGACGTGGACCGGCTGCACCGCGGCATCCTCGACGCGCTCGCCCGCGCCATCCGCGAGGAGGGCGAGCGCGTCGACGAGGCGGCCCAGGCGGTCGTGCGCGGCGCGATGTCGCGCGTGCAGACGCAGGCGCTGCGCGCCCAGGACCTGCTCGCCGACGTGCAGCGCCGCTACAGCGGCGACGAGCACACCGCGCTGCTGCGCGAGGTGCTGGGCCTGGACATGTTCAACGAGCTGATCATCCGGCGGGTCCAGGCGACCGGCATCGCCTGCGGCGCCACGCCCGGCCTGTCGCGTGACGACACCTACCTCGTGGACCTGGTGGTGGGCGCCATCTCCCGCGTGGAGAACTTCGAGCAGCGCGTCGAGGGCCCGGCCAACCACCTGCGCCGCCGGGTCGGCGTGGCCGCCCGCGCCGCCGAGCCGATCCTGTTCGTCACCTCCGAGCTGCTGGCCAACGCGGTCCACCACTCGCACGGCACGCTCAAGGTGTCCATCGCCGTGCACGAGACCAACACCGGCGCGGCCATCGTCATCGACGACGCCGGGGTCGGGCTGAACGAGGAGCAGTTCGCCCGCGCCTCCCGCCTGCTGAACGGCACCCAGCCCGTGCGGCTGGTGGACCTGGGCAACCCGCCGCACACCGGCTGGGCCGCGATCGGCCGGCAGGTCGCCCACTACGGCATGCAGGTCACGGTCAAGAAGAGCGCGTTCGGCGGGGTCCAGGCGGTGGTGGGCATCCCCAACGGGCTGCTGGTGGAGATGCCCGAGCACAGCCGGCCCTCGGTGCTGGCGCCCGAGCCGGTCCGGGCCGTCGCCGCCACGTCGCTCCGCCGGGAGCCCGCCGCGACGCCGTCCCGGGCCGCCGCCCCGGAGGCCCGTCCGGTGTCCGTCCCGGCCACCAGCGCCGCGCCGGCCACGGTCGCGGGTCCCGGCTCGGCGGCCACGGTCGCCGGCACGGCCCCCGGCGCCGGCCCGGTCGCGGACCCCGGCCCGGTCGCGGCCCCCGGCTCGGTCGCCGGCCACGACGGGCAGGCGCGGCCGGACGGCGCCGAGCCGCTCCCCGGGCTGCCCCAGCGCCGCCGCCAGACGCCCCGCGCCACCCCCGCCCGCGCCGCCCGCCCGGCGGCCGGAGCCCCCGGCAGGGGCGCGGACCGGGCGCTCACCACCCCCGAGGAGGCGCAGAGGCGGTGGGGAGACTTCCAGACCGGCGCCGAAGCGGGCCGCCGCGAGGCGATCCCGTCCCAGCCGCACGACATCACCGAAGGGAACTGACCACCCCATGGACGCCCACTCCGCAGCCACCACCGCGCAGACCAAGGGCCGCCCGCTCTCGCTCGACGTGTCCTGGGTGCTGGCGCCGCTGCTGGCGCTGCCCGGCGTCGCGAGCGGCGTGGTGCTGAGCCGTGACGGGCTCATCCTCGGCGGCTCCGCCGGCCTGTCCGTCGAGGCGGGGGAGCGCTCCGCCGCGATGACCAGCTCCGTGCTGGGGGCCGCGCGCGCCCTGTGCGCCGGCCTCGGCTCCGCCGCCGACGGCGAGGTGGTCGACATCGTCATCTCCACGGGCGCCGGCTACACCTACATCGCCCCCGCGGGGGAGCGGGCCGCCATCGTCGTGTCCGCCACCGGAGGGGTCAACATCGGCTCCCTGGCGTACGAGGTGCAGCTCCAGGTGCAGAAACTGATCAAGGCCCTCGACGAGGCGAGCGCCGCCAGGACGCCGGGCGTCCGCGCATGAGCTCCGGACGGCAACGGCGGCGTGTCGTCCCGGACTACATGGCCGCCGCCAGGGTGAGCGTCCCCGAGCACATCACCGTCGAGAGGACCACCCTCGTCTACGTCGCCCCGGACGTGGTCGCCGACGGGCTGGACCCGCCCGCCTCCCACCTGCTGACCCTGCTGGCGGACGGGCCGCTGTCGGTGTACGAGTGCGCCGCGCACCTCGGCCTGCCGTACTGCGTGGTGCGGCTGCTGGTCGCCGGGCTGGCGGCCGGCGGAACCCTCCTCACCCGCGACCCGCCTCCCGCGGACCTGCCCGACCTGGAGATCTTGGAGTTGGTGATCAGTGGCCTTCGCGCGCTCTGACGGCCGCATCAGCGCCGACCACGTACCGGTCAAGCTGGTCATCGCCGGCCCGTTCGGCGTGGGCAAGACGACCATCGTCAACGCCCTGTCCGAGATCGAGCCGCTCAACACCGAGGAGGTGCTGACGCAGGCCGGCACGCTGGTCGACGACCTCACCGGCGTGAACGAGAAGACCACCACCACGACCGCGATCGACTTCGGCCGCCTCACGCTGCCCGGCGTGGTGCTCTACCTGTTCGGGGCGCCCGGCCAGACCCGGTTCCAGGTGCTGTGGGACGAGCTGGTCCGCGGCGCCCTCGGCGTGCTGGTGCTGGCCGACACGCGCCGCATCGACGACAGCTTCGCCGTCCTCGACCTGGTGGAGAACGCCGGGATCCGGTACGCGGTGGCCGTCAACCACTTCCCCGACTCGCCCCAGTACCCGTCCGACGCCCTGCGCAAGGCGCTGGACCTGGACCCGCGCACGCCGTTGCTGGTGTGCGACGCACGCGACCCCGTGTCCGCCCGCGCGTCCCTGATCGCGCTGGTCGAGCACATCAGAGAACTGGTTCTGTCATGACGACGCGCTACATCCCCGACGCCGGCCGCCTGTACGGGCCCGACTTCGCCCGCGACCCGCAGGCCGTCTACGCGGAGCTGCGCCGGCGCTACGGCCCGGTCGCGCCCGTCGAGATCGCGCCCGGCATCGGGGCGCACCTCGTGCTCGGCTACCAGGCGGCCGTGGACGTGCTCACCAACGCGGGCGGGGCGTGGAGCAAGGACTCCCGCGACTGGATGGCCACCCTGCCCGAGACGCCCGAGGCGGCCGGCGCGGTCGGCATGCTCGGCTACCGGCCCAACGCGCTGTACTCCGACGGCGCCGAGCACGCCCGCTACCGCAAGGCGATCATCGACTGCTTCGGCATGGTCCAGCCGCACAAGCTGCGCCAGCTCGTGATCGAGGTGGCCGACTCGCTCATCGCCCGCTTCGCCGGGCGGGGCGAGGCCGACCTGGCCGGCGACTTCGCCCGGCCCATCCCGCTGAAGATCTTCAACCGGCTCTTCGGCCGTCCCGACTCCGACAGCGACGCCCTGATCAGCGCCCTGTCGGACCTGATGGAGGCCGACGGCGAGGCGGGCGCGCGCGGGCTGGACGCCTTCAGCCGCTACCTCGGCGAGCTGGTCGCGGCCAAGTACGCCGAGCGGGGCGACGACCTCACCTCCTGGCTGATCGACCATCCCGCCGGGCTGAGCCAGGAGGAGCTCATCTGGCAGCTCGTCCTGGTGGTGGCCGCCAGCTACGAGCCCACGGCCAGCCTCATCTCCAACGCCATCTCCCGCATGGTCAGCGACGACCGCTACTACTCCTCGCTCACCAACGGGGCCCTCAGCACGTACGACGCCCTGCTGGAGGCGCTGCGCGCCGAGCCGGCCATGGCCAACTACGGCCCCTACTTCGTGCGGCATCCCGTGCACTTCCACGGCACCTGGATCCGCCCGGCCGAGCTGGTCCTCGTCTCCTACGCCGGGGCCAACACCGAGCCGACGAACGTGCCCGAGGAGCTGCGCTCCGACGGCGGCGCCTACCTCGGGTTCGGCGCGGGCCCGCACCGCTGCCCCGCGAGCGACCCGGCCATGCTCATCGCGATGACCGCGATCGAACGCCTGACCTCTCACCTGTGCGACCTGGAGCTGACCGTGCCCCGCGAGGAGCTGTCCTGGCGGCCCGGCCCGTTCCACCGGTCGCTGGCGCACCTTCCGGTGCGCTTCACACCCATCCGTCCTGACCAGCCTGGAGAATCCCCTTGGGCAGCGCAGCCCCCGTCGTCCTCGATCCCTTCGGCCGAGACCTTCCCGGCGAGGTCCGCAGGTTACGTGACCTCGGCCCCCTGGTCCTCGTAGAGCTCCCCGGAGGCATCCCCGCCTGGGCCGTCACCCGCCACGACCTGCTCAAGGACCTGATCCTCAACCCCCTGGTCAGCAAGGACAAGCGGCACTGGCGGCTGCTGCCCCGGGCCGCCGCCGAACCCGCCTGGACCTGGATCATGACCTGGATCGGCGTGTCCAACATGCTGAGCGCCTACGGCGAGGAGCACCGGCGGCTGCGCAAGCTCATCGCCCCCAGCTTCACCGCGCGCCGCACCAAGGCGATGCAGCCGATCGTCGAGGGGATCGTCGCCGAACTCCTGGACGCCATGGCCGCCCTGCCGCCGGGCCAGGCCGTGGACCTGCGCGCCGCGTACGCCCACCCGCTGCCGATGCGGGTGATCTGCGAGCTGTTCGGCGTCCCCGCGCACATGCGGGAGGAGATGGCCTCCATGATGGAGGCCATCATGGACACCACCGCCACCCCGGAGCAGGCGGCGGCCACGGCGGTCCGGATCGGCACGGTGCTGCCCGCCCTGGTGGCCTACAAGCGCGAGCACCCCGGTGACGACCTCACCACCGAACTGATCAACGTCCGCGACAACAGCGCCGCCGGCGTCGGCGGCGGCGCGTCGCTGAGCGACGACGAGCTGCGGGACACCTTGCTGCTGCTCATCGCCGCCGGGCACGAGACCACGGTCAACCTGATCGGCAACGCGGTGCACGCCCTGCTCACCCACCCCGACCAGCTCCGGCGGACGCTGGCGGGGGAGATCGGCTGGGAGGCGGTGATCGAGGAGACCCTGCGCTGGGCCCCGTCCATCGCCAACCTGCCGCTGCGCTTCGCCATCGAGGCCATCGACGTGGCCGGCGCGCGGATCGAGGCGGGCGACGCGATCATCACCACCTACCTCGCCGCCGGGCACGACCCCGACCAGCACGGACCGGACGCCGCCCGCTTCGACGCCACCCAGCGCCGGGACGAGCACCTCGCGTTCGGGATCGGCGTGCACCGCTGCATCGGCGCCCCGCTGGCCCGCCAGGAGGCGCTGGCGGCGCTGCCCGCGCTGTTCGCCCGCTTCCCCGACCTGCGTCTGGCGGTGGAGGAGGACCGGCTCGCGCACGTGCCGTCCTTCATCGCCCACGGCTGGAACGAGCTCCCCGTCCACCTGCACCGCTGACCCTTCGCCGGTCAGGCGTCGCCGAACATCTGCTGTTTGCCGCTCTCCGGAGCGTCGAGCGCGTGAAGCGCCCGGGTCAGCGAGCCTTCCTCGTAGGCGAAATGGGCCTTCATCACGGCCTTGATGTTGTTGATCTGCAGGAAGAGCTCCTGCGGTGATGTCTCCGGGGAGTCCAGGCTCCGCTGGAAGTCGGCGAGAAGCCGTGCCAGGACCTGGTGCTCGCGAGTCAGACGCGTGATCGCGGGCTCCAGGTCCGGCATCCGCTCCAGCAGGGCCGGGAAGAGGACGGCGTCCTCGCTGCGGTGATGGCTTCCGAGAGCGGAGCAGAAGGTGTAGCAGAAGTCGCGCAGCTCGGGCTTGAGGGCCTGGGCGCGGTTGCCGGAGCGGATCGCCCTGCGGGCGTCCTCCAGCGCCCTCTCCAGGCGGTGATGGACGTTCTGCAGTTCGAGGTGCCAGGCGAAGACGCGGTTGCGCAGCATGACGGGCCCTTCCTTTCGGCTTCATGTCGTCGGATCATGCGAGCCCCGGCGGGACCTCTCCTCGGCGACCAGCTCGGGGAGACGCGACGCCAGCTCGCGATGCCAGGTGACCTCCGCGCGCAGGCGGGCGACGCGGTGCCGCATCGCGAGGGACTCCGCCAGGGTCAGATGGCGGGCGATCGACCGCGCGTGCGCCTCGTAGTCGGTGAGCATCGCCTCCAGCGACGCGATCCGGGCCTCGATGACGGGAGGCAGGTCGTCGAGATGGTCGGGGTCGAGCCGGGTGAGGACGAGGTCGAACGGGTCAGGCTTCAGGACGATCTCGCGCAACCCGCTCAGCCGGAGCGACGACAGCGTCCGCGAACCGGCGTCGGTGATCCGCCACACCTGGCGCTGCGGATAGGAGCCGACCCGCTCCGTCCGGACCTCCCCGATCAGCCCTTCCGCGGCGAGCCGCTTGATGGCGCCGTAGAGCCCGCCGATGGTGATGTCGGTCCAGAGGTCGAGATGCTCCTCCTCGGCGAGGAGCCGTAGCTGGTGGCCGTGCATCGGGCCGCGCTCGGACAACGCGCCGAGGATGAAGACACGTATCGACGACACGAGACTAGTCTTGCGAGAGTACCGCTCACGATCAAGAGCGCCAGCGTGATCAGTCCGGCTCCAGGACCGGCCTGGCTCCAGGACCGGCCTGGCTTCAGGACCGGCCTGGCTTCAGGACCGGCCTGGCTCCAGGACCGGCCCGGCTTCAGGATCGGCCCGGCCTCCCACCCCGTGATGCCGTCTCGTCGCACCGCCGTCCCGGCCACCGCGTCGCCGCCATCCGCACCCGAGCCGACGCCGCCCGCCCGATCACGCCGCACCAGAGGCTGGTCACGGGCCGGACGGCGTCGGCTGTCGCGCCGCGCCCGGAGGTGTCAGGAGATCTCGACCCGGGCGAGGGCGCCCGCTTCGAGAGCGACCCAGATGGCGCCGTCGGGCCCGACCGTCAGGCCGTGCGGCTCGGCGCGGGCGGTACCGGCGTCCGGCCCGGCCCCCGCCTGCCCCGCCTGCCCGCCCGTTCCCTCCGAGGACGTGGTGGAGGACCCGGAGGGGGCGGACGACTCCGAGGAACTGGAGGACTCCAAGGACGCGGAGGACACCGACGACGCGGAGGCGTCCGAGGATGTGGAGGACTCGGAAGAGTGGGAGGGGGCGGAGGACGAGGACACGGAAGAGTCGGAGGACGCGGAGGACGGTGACGGGGACGGGGACGGCAGGTCGTGCTCGTCCACCTTGCCCTCCAGCGTGATGCGGCCGAGGCGGTCGGCGGCCCACTCGGTGAACCACAGTGCCCCGTCCGGCCCCGAGACGATGGCGTGCGGACGGCAGGCGCGGTCGGGCAGCGGGAACTCCGTGACCTCGCCCGCCACGGTGATGCGCCCGATCTGCCCGGCGCCGATCTCCACGAACCACAGCGCCCCGTCGGGCCCCGCCGTGATGCCCACGGGCGCGGCCCCGGGCGTGGGCAGCCGGTGGATCGTCATCTCCCCGTCGAGCGCGACCCGGCCGATGGCGTCGCCCTGGTTGAGGGTGAACCACATGGCGTCGTCCGGCCCGGCGGTGAGGGCCGAGGGCATGCCGCCCTTCAGCGGCACCTCGAAGTCGGTCACCGTGCCGTCACCGGCGATCCGCCCGACGCGGTCGGCCTGCAACTGGGTGAACCACATGGCTCCGTCCGGCCCGGCCGCGATGCCGTACGGCGCGCCGACCGCGAAGGACGTCACCTCGCCCGTCTCCGTGATGCGGCTGACCCGGCCGCCCTGGAACTCGGTGAACCACATCGCCCCGTCGGCGCCCGGTGTGATCACGGTCGGTCCGCCGTCGGCCGGGTCGAGCCGGTGGACGACCGGTTCCTCGCCGGGCACGAGCCTGCCGACCATCCCCTGATGGACCAGCGTGAACCACAGCGCCCCGTCCGGGCCGGTCGCGACGCCGTAGGGGGCGCCCTGCGGGATCATGGTCAGTGACATACGCGTCCTCCTGAGACTTCCAGCCGCGTCCCCCGGAATCGCCGCCGGAGGGCGCGGTCGTGCGTGACCACCACGAGGGTGCCCGTGAAGTGGTCGAGTGCCTGCTCCAGCGCCTCGGCGAGGTCCGGGGACAGGTGGTTGGTCGGCTCGTCCAGCAGCAGCACGTCGTGCTCCTCGGCGAGCAGCCGGGCCAGCGCCAGTCTGCGCCGCTGGCCCACGGACAGCTCGCCCACCCTGAGGTCGAGCGCCCCGGCCCGGAACAGGCCGGTGGCGAGCAGCGCGGCCCGCCGCTCGTCGGGATGGCCGTGGCCGTACGCCTCCAGCACCGGCAGGGACGGGTCGAAGCACGTCTCCTGGGCGAGGTGGCCCACCCGGCCACGGGCCCGCTCGGCGACGGCCCGCAGCAGCGTGGACTTGCCCGCGCCGTTGTGCCCGTGCACGAGCAGGCGGTCGCCGGACCGGATGACCAGCGACTCCACGCACAGCCGGTCGGCGACGCGGACGTCACGCAACTCGGCCACCACCGCACGGGTACGCGCGTGGGCGGCGGACGGGGGACGGGGGTTGTGCGGGTCGGCGGCGTCCGGGGGAGTGGTCTCCGAACTCGTCGCGGCCTCGGGGGAGGAGGCGGTGAAGGCACCGTGGAAGCGGAGCGGGTCGGGGGGCCGGGGGACCGGGTCGGCCTCCAGACGGCGCAGGCGTTCCTGGGCGTTGCGGACACGGCTGGCGATCGAGCTCTGGACGCGGCCGGCGTTGCGGTCGTAGGCCATCTTGTTGTTGTCGCGCATGGCGCGGCCGACGGCCACGCGGTGGGCGGTCGTCGCGGCGTGCTCGCGCACCTGACGGACCTCCTCGCGCCAGGCGGTGTACGCCTGCTCCCAGCGGGCCCGGGCCGCCGCCTTGGCGGTCAGGAAGCCGGTGTAGCCCCCGCCGAAGCGGGTGACGTCGCCGCCCTCCACCTCGATCACGGCGGTGACCACCCGGTCGAGGAAGATCCGGTCGTGCGACACGACCACGACCGTGCCCGGGTAGCCGGTCAGCCGCTCCTCCAGCCAGCCGAGCGCGGACTCGTCGAGATGGTTGGTCGGCTCGTCCAGCAGCAGCGTCGCCGGGGCGGCGGCCAGCACGCACGCCAGGCCGAGCCGCGCCTGCTCGCCGCCCGACAGGCTCCCCAGGGTGCGGTCACGACCGCCAGGAGTGGCGGAACGTCCCTCCCCGCCGCGCGTCGTGGGCTCCTCCCCGCAGGGTCCTGAAGGCTCGTCCTGGCCGGGTGTCGCGGTCGCCGGCACGAGAGTCGCTGAGCGTGGAGAAGGGGCGGAGCTCGTGGCGAGGTGGGGCAGGCCGAGGGCGTGCAGGGACCTGTCGACCCGGGCGTCGGCCTCGTAGCCGCCCCGCGTCTCGAACGCCGTGAGCAGCTCGCCGTACTCCTCCAGCAGGGTGTCCTGCCCGGTGGCGGGGTCGGCGGCGAGGGCGGCCTCGATCTCGCGCAGGCGGCGCTCCATCGCTCGGAGCCCGGCCAGCGCGGCGTCGATCGCCTGCTGGACCGTGAGGTGCGGCGGCAGGCCGAGCGTCTGGCCGAGGTGGCCGATCTCGCCCGTCGCGACGACCTCGCCGGAGTCGGGCCGCTCGGCGCCGGCCAGGAGCCGGAGCAGCGTGGACTTGCCCGAGCCGTTCTCGCCCACGATGCCCAGGCGCTCGCCCGGCCGGACGGACAGGGACACGCCGGACAGAACCCTGCGGTGGCCGTAGGACTTGGTGATGTCTCGAAGCAGGATGGTCAGGATGGAGCTCCAATCGCAACGGGTGTAGCTTTAGTGTGGCAGGTGTGAGGATCTAACGCAACTGGAGTTGTCTTTGGAAGTGACCAAGCGACCCGGCGGACGCAGCGCACGGGTCCGTGACGCGGTGCGGCAGGCCACGCTCGCGGAGCTGGCCGAGCACGGGTTCCGCGGCCTGACCGTGGAGAACGTGGCGGAGCGGTCGGGCGTCCACAAGACGACCGTCTACCGGCGATGGGGCAACGTCGAAGGGCTCATCGCCGACGCGCTGGAGCTGGCCGCCCACGAGCCGTGGCCGGTCCCCGACACGGGCACGGTCGAGGGCGACCTGCGCGGGGTCGTGGAGCTGGTGCGCAGCGGGTTCGAGGACCCGGAGCTGGGGCCCGTCTCGTCGGCGTTCGTGGCGGCGGCCATGCAGAGCCCGGAGGCCGCCCGGGCGCTGCACGCGTTCTTCGAGGCGCGTCACGACCAGTCGGCCCAGGTCGTACGGCGGGGCGTGGAGCGTGGGGAGCTGCCCGTCACGGTCGACGCCCGCGAGGTGGTGCGGGTCGCGGTCGCGCCCGTCTACTACCGGCTGTTCGTCGCCCACGAGCCGGTGAGCCGGGAGGACGCCGGTCGGGCCGCCGACGCCGCCCTCGCCGCCGCCCGCGCCGGAGTCCTGTAGGCGGCCCTTCCACGGGACGCCGCGCCCGAGCCCGGTGACGGAGTCGCGGGCGGGTTCAGGTCTGCTTCGGGCCGCGCAGTTCGAAGTCGTCGAACGACATCCTCAGCACCGAGTCGTCCCCCTTGGGGGTGCGGGCGAACAGCCCCACGTACCCGTTGCCGAGCCCGCTCGGGTCGTCCACCTGCTGGACCTGCTCGCCGTTCACCCACATCGTGAGCCGGACGCCGGTCCCGTGCTGCTCGCACGACGCCTCGATGCGGACCCGGCCCGGCTCGCCGTCGACCTTGACCGGCTGCGCCAGCGTGCCGCCCGAGCCGTCCAGGACGCGCCGGATGCGGGCCTGGCCCTTGGTGTCCAGGCCGAACTCGTACGACGTCGAGTCGTCGGCCGAACGGCAGTACACCCCGTACTCGCCGCCGCCCACGACCTGCCGGACCTGCGCGGTGACGCCGACCACCACGCTCATGGGCATCATCGGCGTCGGCGTGCTCGACGGCAGGGGCGGGCCCGTGGGCGAGGCGATGAGGTACGACGTGGGCGCCTTGATGCGGCGCTCCTCGTAGGTGTCCTCCACGTCGATCCCGAACGTGCCGTCGCTCCGGTAGCCGTAGGACGCGGTGTCGTCGGGGTCGTAGGTGCCGCCCCAGCCGCCGGAGGTCTGGGTGAAGTCCTCCTGGAGCAGCACCGGGCCCTCGGGCGGGCTGCCGGGCGTGAGCAGCACCCAGCCGCCGATCCCCGCGCCGGCGAGGACGACCGTGGCGGCGGCGATCCCGGCCACCAGCCGGCCCCTCGCCGGCCTGCGTCCCCCCGGCGAAGAACCGCCGCCCCCGAAGGAGGTCCCGGGAGCGCCGTACGAGGCTCCGGAGCCGGCATGCGAAAGGCCGCCGGGCACTCCCGGATGGGTGAACGGCGTCGTCCCCGGCTGCTGCCAGCTCAGCTGCACCGTCCGGGCCGTCTGCTCCGGCGCCGCCGAGCGGCCCACCAGGTGGTCGAGGAGCTGCTGGGCCGTCGGCCGGGCCGCCGGGTCCTTGCGCAGGGCCGCGGCCACCAGCTCGCGCAGCCCGGGATCCACCTGGCTCAGGTCGGGCTCGGTGTTGAGCACCTGGTAGACGATCGCCGGCAGCGTCTCGCCGCCGAACGGGGCCCGGCCGCTGGCCGCGTACGCCACCAGGCAGCCCCACGAGAACACGTCGCACGCGGCGGACACCGGGTCGCCCCGCAGCACCTCGGGCGCCATGTAGCGCGGCGTGCCGACGATCTCGCCGGTGCCCGTGACCCCGCCGAGCGTGTCGAGAGCCCGCGCGATGCCGAAGTCGATCACCCGGGGGCCGACGGGCGACAGCAGCACGTTGGACGGCTTGAGGTCGCGGTGGACCACCCCGGCCCCGTGGATGGCGGTGAGCGCGGTGGCCACGCTCACGGCCAGCGCGTCGAGGCTGGACCCGCGCAGCGGCCCCGACTGCTCGACGGCCTGCTCCAGGTTGGGCCCGGGCACGTACTCGGTGACGACGTAGAGGAGCTGGCCGTCGAGGTCGGCCTCCAGCACCGCGGCGGTGCAGAACCTGCGCACCCGCCTGGCGGCGTCCGCCTCCCGGCGGAAACGCATGCGGAACTGGTCGTGCTGGCTGAACTCCGGGTTGATCACCTTGATGGCGACGCGCTGCCCCGCGGTGTCCTCGGCGAGGTGCACCGTGCCCATCCCGCCCCTGCCCAGCACGCTCAGCAACCTGTAGCGCCCGATGTGGGAGGTTTCACCGCTCACGGCGGGTTAGCTTACCGATATCGGCCTCGTCCGGGCGGGCCGACACGGGCTCCCCGCGACATGGGCTCCCCGGCCGGCTCACCCGCACCGGCCGGGCAGGCGTGAGCGACTTGCGCTCGACGCCGCAAAGAACATATGTTCGATATGTAAGAACACCCGCCTTCCCCCGGGTGGCTGGACACAGTCGACGAAGCCGCGGGGAGAGGCGTCTTGAGCAGACTCTATGGCGATCCGATCGAGGTCTGGACGCGCGACGGCGAGCCCAGCCAGTTCGTCTGGCGCGACCGGCTCTACCTCGTGCGCCGCGTCCTCGACCACTGGGTGGTGGCGCGGGAGTGGTGGAAGATCCGGGAGGGCGATCCCGGTGAGCGTCAGTTCTGGCGGGTCGAGGCCAGTCCGGGGCGCGAGGCCGGCTCGTACGAGCTGAGGTTCGACACCGCCAGCGGCGGATGGCTGCTCATGAGGGCGTGGGACTGATGGCCGCGCCGTTCCCGCACCTCAACGTGGCCTCCGCCTACTCGATGCGGTACGGCACCGCGTTCCCGCGCGAGCTGGCGCGGCGGGCGGCCGACGACGGCATGGACATCCTCGCGCTGACCGACCGCGACGGTCTGTATGGCGCGGTCAAGCACGCGCAGGCGTGCGCGGACGCGGGGATCGGGCCCGTCTTCGGCGTCAGCCTCGCCCTCGCCGAGCCCGACGGCACACTCGACGGCCTCGGGTACGGCAGTTCGCTCGACGGCGCCCTCGGCGGTGCCCTCGGCGGTGCCCTCGACGGCGCTCCCGGCGGTGCTCCCGGCGGCGCGTTCGACGGCCTCGGACATCCCGGGGCCCCGGGCGAGAGCCGCAAACGGCACCGCCCCCGCACGGGGGCCGACGCCGAGGACCGGATCACCGTGCTGGCCCGTTCGAACGGCTGGTCGCGCCTCGCCCGGCTGGTCACCGAAGCCCACTACGCGGGCGAGCGCGGCGAGCCGCGCGTGACCCGCGAGATGGTGGCCGCGTGGGCCGGCCCGGGCGACACCCCCGACGACGCTCTCGTGGTGCTGCTCGGCCCACGGTCCGACGTGGGCCGGGCGATGGCCGCGCGCCACGACGACCGGGCCCGGGCGCTGCTCGCCCTGTGGCGCTCCATGGTGCCCGGGGTGGTGGTCGAGCTGGTCGACCAGTACGGCTTCCGCGACGCGATCACGGCCGTCCACATGCTGGCTCTGGCCGAGTCCGCCGGGGTGCCCGCCGTGCTCACCAACGCCGTCAGGTACCTCGACCCGGACGACCACCAGGTGGGCGACGTGCTCGACGCGGCCCGCCAGCTCGTCCCCCTGCACCCGCGCCATCTGGAACGCACCACCTCCCACGCCTACCTCAAGGGCTCCAAGGACATGGCCCGGGTGGCCGCCAAGATCTGCGGCTCCGACGCGCGCCGGGCCGCCGACCTGCTGCGCGCCACCCGCAGGGTCGCGGAACAGTGCGTGATGGACCCGGGCGAGCTGCTCGCGCTGCGCGGCGACCCGCCCGCCCTGCACCTGCCCGAGATCGGCGCCGACCCGGTGCCGCTGCTGCGCCGGCGGGTGGAGGACGGGATGGCCGGGCGCGGCCTGGCCCGTTCGCGCGAGGCGCGGGAGCGGCTGCGGGACGAGATGGACATCATCGAGCGCAAGCGCCTGTCCGGCTACTTCATCGCCGTGTCCGACATCACGAGCATGATCCGGCGCATGGGCGTCCGGTGCGCCATCCGCGGCTCCGGCGCGGGCAGCCTGGTCAACTACCTCATCGGCATCGGCGAGGTGAACCCCCTGGACCACGGCCTGCTCATGGAGCGCTTCCTGTCGGAGGGCCGCGTCGGGCTGCCCGACATCGACGTCGACGTGGAGTCCGCCCGCCGGCTCGACTGCTACCAGGCCATCTTCGACAGGTACGGCGAGGCGCGCGTGGCCTGCGTGTCCATGATGGAGACCTACCGGGCCCGCAGCGCGATCCGCGACGTGGCGGGCGCGATGGGCCTGCCCCCGTACGAGATCGACGCGATCGCCAAGGCGTTCCCGCACATCCGGGCCAAGCAGATCACCGCGTCGCTGAGCGACCTGCCCGAGCTGCGCGACAGCAGGCTGGCGGAGGCGGGGCTGGACCGGGTGTTCAGGCTGGCCGAGAAGCTCGACGGGCTGCCCCGGCACATCGCGCTCCACCCGTGCGGGGTGCTCATCGGCAACGCCGGGCTGCGCGACCGCACACCGGTGGAGCGCAGCCTGCTGGGCTTCCCGATGTCGCAGTTCGACAAGGAGGACGTGGAGGAGGCGGGGCTGCTCAAGCTGGACGTGCTGGGCGTGCGCATGCAGTCGGCGATGGCGTACGCGCTGGGCGAGATCGAGCGCGTCGACGGCGTCAGGGTCCGGCTGGACGAGCAGAGCGCCCCCGAGGAGGCCCAGGAGGACGCGGGGGACGCACAGGTGCGGTACGTGCCGCACGACGACCAGGACACCTACGACATGATCTGCGCCGCCCGCACCCTGGGCTGCTTCCAGATCGAGTCGCCCGGCCAGCGCGAGCTGGTCGCCAAGCTGGAGCCGCGCGCGATGCACGACCTGATCGTGGACATCTCGCTGTTCCGGCCCGGACCGGTGAACTCCGACATGGTCACCCCGTACCTGGAGGCCAGGCACGGGTGGCGGGCGGCGTACTACCCGCACGAGCGGCTGCGCGAGCCGCTGAAGGAGACGCACGGCGTCGTGGTCTTCCACGAGCAGGTGCTCAGGGTCATCGCGGCGATGACGGGCCGCGACCTGTCGTTCGCCGAGATGCTGCGGCGCTCGCTGGGCACGCCCGAGGGGCGGGAGCTGGTCCGCAAGACGTTCGTGCCGCTGGCCAGGGCGAACGGGTTCGACGACGCGACCGTGGAGCGGGCCTGGCAGGTGCTCGACGCGTTCGGCGGGTTCGGGTTCTGCAAGGCGCACGCGGCGGCGTTCGCGCTGCCCACCTACCAGTCGGCCTGGCTCAAGCGGCACCACGCGGCGGCGTTCTTCGCGGGGGTGCTCACGCACGAGCCCGGCATGTACCCGCAGCGGGTCATCATCGACGAGGCCCGGCAGTGCGGGGTCGCCATCCTGCCGCTCGACGTCAACAGGTCGGGCCGCGACTGGCAGGTGGAGCGCCTCGGGCCGCGCCCGCCGCTGCGGCTCCAGGTCCGGGCCGACGCCCTGGGGGAGGGGGACGAGCCCCGGCGCGTCCCCTTCAAGGCCGAGGAGCTGGGCAAGGGGTACGCGCTGCGGGTGCCGTTCTCGGCGGTCAAGGGGGTGAGCGAGGCGGAGGTGGACCGCATGGTCGCGGGCCGGCCGTACACGTCGCTGGCGGACTTCTGGGACCGCGCCCGGCCGTCGCGGCCGATCATGGAGCGGATCGTGCAGGTGGGCGGGATGGACGCGCTGCACGGCCTGAGCCCGGGCGGCCCGGGCGAGCGCTGGCGGCCCGGCCGCCTGACCCGCCGCGACCTCGTCGCCCAGGTGGGCGCCCTCGAACGCGCCTCCGCCGCCTCCGGCGTGGGACACGCCACGGCCGGCCGCTCCCGCCGCTACGCCCCGGCCGGGCCCGCCCCGTCGGGCGGCGGGCGCGAGGGGGAGGCGGCAGCCGTGCAGCTCCCGCTGGGGTTCGGCGAGCACGTGCCGCCGGGCGAGCTGCCCGAGATGACCGAGGCCGAGATGGTGGAGGCCGAGCTGGAGATCCTCGGGATCGACGTCTCGCGCCACGTGATCAGCTTCCACGACGAGCTGCTCGACGCGCTCGGCGTGGTGCGCTCCAAGGACCTGCTGCGCCAGCGCAACGGCGCCGAGGTGCTGGTCGCGGGGGTCAAGGTGGCCACGCAGACGCCGGCGGTGCGCTCGGGGCAGCGGGTCATCTTCGCCACGCTCGACGACTCGACGGGTCCGGTCGACCTGACGTTCTTCGAGTCGGTGCAGGGCAGGTGCGCGGCGACGGTGTTCGGGTCGTGGCTGATGGTGGCCAAGGGCGTGGTCCGCCGCACGGGCACGCGGGCGGTCTCGCTGCGCGCGGTGGACTGCTGGAGCCTGGCCGACCTCGACCGGGTGTGGCGTGCGGAGGGGATCGAGGCGGTCCGGGCGCTGATGGCCCGCGAGACGCAGCCGCGGGGCGGCGTGGGCGGTCGGCCGATCGAGTACGCCAACGGCTTCCGGCTCTCGCCGTACTCCGATCTCGGCCCGGCGGTCACGTCGCCGCCGCGCCTGCTGTGGCACGCGAGCCCCGGCAGCTCCGGTCCCACGGCGGCGTGAGAACCGCGGTCAGCTCGCCTGGCCGAGCGGCGCCGACTCCGGCGGCGCCGCCGGCCGGCGCAGGCGCAGCAGCGTGGGAACGGCCACCCCGCGCGCCGCGCACTGCACGGCCGTGATCTCCCGGACGGTCGCCGCGCACAGCAGCGCCGCCGCCGACAGCGCCACCAGCTCCGGAACGCCGACCCCGGTCAGCCCGTCGGCCGACGTCTCCAGCGGCAGCCGGACGGTCACCAGCGCCAGCGTGGTCAGCCAGCTCGCCCACCACGCCGCCAGAAGCGCGAGCCAGCGCCGCCGGCGGCCGTCCGGCGGCAGGGAGCCCCGCCACAGGGCGTCCACCAGCAGGACCGGCGCCACGAGGTTGACGCCGGGGATGAGCCAGGCGGCGGCCACCGGCCCGGCGGGGGCGTGCCGGTCGCCGACGTGCCGGGCGCGGATCAGCCAGGTGGTGTACGCGGCGGCGCAGGCGATCGTGGCGACGCCGAGCAGCAGGATGAGGACGGCGAAGAGCGTGACCGCGCCCACGACGGCCTCGGCCTCGGCGCCGCGGGGACGCCCGTCGAAGGCCGCGAGCTGGGCGGCGAGGCTGCGCCCGCGGACCAGCTCGAACGTCACCAGCGCGCCCAGGCAGAGGACCTGCGCGGCGAGCGACGCGTAGACGGCGGAAGCGGCTCTCGTGGGCGGTGCCTGGGCGTAGCGCACGTTGTTCTCCCCCCGGGCCATGCGCTGAGGTTCTCATTCACTTCTATCCCGCTGAGCTCGCTGTTAATCAGCGCACCACGCCGGATTCCCACGCCCAAGCTGCGATTTCCACCCGATTCCGGACACCGAGTTTGGCCTGGATGCTGCCGAGATGCGTCTTGACCGTGGACAGCGAGACGAACAGCTCGGCGGCCACCTCCTGGTTGGTGCGGCCCCGGGCCACCAGCCGCACCACGTCGAGCTCCCGTTCGGTCAGCGGCTCGTCGGGGGCGGGGGCGCCCCGCTCGGGCCGGGACAGGTGCCGCAGCAGCCGCACGGTCACCGACGGCGACACCAGCGCCTCCCCGTCGGCCGCCGCCCGGACCGCCTCGATGAGCAGCGTCGGGCCGCTGTCCTTGAGCAGGAAGCCGGTGGCTCCCGCCCGCAGCGCCCCGTAGACGTACTCGTCCAGGTCGAAGGTGGTGACGATGACCACCCGCATCGGGTTGTCCACGCCCGGCCCGGCCAGGGCGCGGGTGACCTCCAGCCCGTCCAGCTTCGGCATCCGGATGTCGAGCAGGCACACGTCCGGCCGGAGCCGCCTGGCCTCGGAGACGGCCTCGGCGCCGTCGGCGACGGCCGCCACGACCTCCATGTCCGGCTGGGCGTCCAGGATCATCTGGAAGCCGGTGCGCACCAGTTGCTGGTCGTCTGCGATGAGAACCCGAATAGTCACGGCGAACACTCTAGGATCGGCCGTTCGGCCGAGGCACAACCGGACGCACGGCCGATCCGCCGGCAGGGGTCGCGCCGGAAGACTCTCCGGCATGAACGACGTGCTCGCTGGACGAGCCCTGACCAAGAGGTTCGGGCAGACGGTCGCCCTGGCGGGCGTGGACATGGCGGTGCGGCCGGGCGAGGCCGTGGCCATCATGGGGCCGAGCGGCTCCGGGAAGTCCACGCTGCTCCACTGCCTGGCCGGCATCATGAGACCCGACTCGGGCGAGGTGCGCCTGGAGGGCACCCGCATCGACGACATGGGCGAGCGCAGGCGCAGCGCCCTGCGCCGCACCCGTTTCGGCTTCGTCTTCCAGTTCGGCCAGCTGCTGCCGGAACTGCCCGCCGACGAGAACGTGGCGCTCCCGCTCATGCTGGGCGGCGTGACCCGCGCCGAGGCGGTGCGGCGGGGCCGGGAGTGGTTCGCCCCGCTCGGCCTGGGCGGCATGGAGGCGCGGCGGCCCGGTGAGCTGTCCGGCGGGCAGGCGCAGCGGGTGGCCATCGCCCGCGCCCTGGTGACCAAGCCGGCGGTGGTCTTCGCCGACGAGCCGACCGGCGCCCTCGACCAGACGACCGGCCACGACACGATGCGGCTGCTGGTCGAGGCCACCAAGCACAACGGCGCCTCGCTCATCGTGGTCACCCACGACCCGGGCGTGGCCGGCTGGTGCGACCGCACGGTCGAGGTCCGGGACGGCGTGCTGCTCGCCGCGGGGGCGCGCGCATGAACGTGGGCCTGACCTGGAGGCTGCTCAAGGGCGGCGGGCGCAGGGGCATGCTCGGCACCTGGCTCACCCTGGGCGCCGTCGCGGTGTCCACGGCGCTGCTGCTGTTCGCGGTCGCGGTGGACTTCGCCTTCGCGGCCCGCGCCGACCGGGGCGCCTGGCGCAACCCGGTCGCGGCCGGCTCGCGCCCGGCTGTCGCGATCGAGGCGAGCCGGCACGACTACGTGCGCGGCAGGGAGATCACGGTGGTGGACCTGGCCGCCCTGCCGGGCAGGAGCCCCGAGCCGCCGCCCGGCCTGCCGCGCTTCCCGGCGCCCGGCGAGGTGTGGCTCTCGCCCGCCCTCGCCGGACTGGCCGACCGGCTGCCCGCGGCCGAGCTGGCCGCCCGCTACCCGAAGCGGGCCGGCGTGCTCGGCGACGAGGGGCTGGTCCACCCGGACGAGCTGATCGTGGTGGCCGGCCGCGCGCCGGACGCGCCCGAGCTGACGGCCGCGCGCAGCTCCGACTGGATCGTCGGCTCGCAACCGGTCAAGGTCGCCTCGCTGGCGGGGGAGCCGACGGAGGACGCCGAGGGGTACCAGGTGCTCGGGCTCATCGCCAGCGTGCTCATGGTGGTGCCGCTGCTGGTGTTCGGCGGGGCCGCCGCCCGGCTCACGGTGGCCCGGCGGGACCAGCGGCTGGCCGCGCTGCGGCTGGTCGGCGCGACGCCCGGCCAGGTGGTGGCCATGACGGTGGCGGAGGCGGTCATCGTCGCGTTCGCGGGCGCGCTGGCGGGGGCCGTGGCGTACGCGCTGGCCGTGCCGCTGCTGACGCGCGTGCGGATCGACGGCGGTCCGTGGTTCGTCGCCGACCTGTGGCCGCACCCCCTGGTGATGGCGGGCACCGTGGTCGCGGTGCCGCTGCTGACCGGCCTGTCGGCCGTGGCGGGGCTGCGCCGGGTCGTGGTCAGCCCGCTGGGCGTGGCCAAGCGGGAGACGCCTCCCGGCATGCGGTGGGTGCGGCTGCTCGCGCTGGTCGCGGTGCTCGTCGCCGTCCCGGTGGTCTCCCGCGGCGACAGCGTCGGCCTGATCGCGGTGGTGATCGGGCTGGCGTTCCTCTCGATCAACCTGGTGGGTCCGTGGGTCGTGGGCCTGATCGGCCGGATCACCGCCGCCTCGGCCCGCCGCCCGGCCCGGCTGCTGGCCGGGCGGCGGCTGGTCGACGACCCGCGCTCGGCCTGGCGCACGGTGAGCGGCGTGGCCCTGACCGGCTTCGTCGCGGGCTTCCTCGGGCTGCTCAGCCCCGGGACCCTGGCCGGGACGCAGGACACCGGCCACCTGCGGGTGAGCGCGCCCGCCGGGCAGGCCGCGACCGTGGCGCAGGAGGCGCGGGACCGGCTGAAGCGGGCCGGCGTGGGCGCCGCGGTGACGACGCGCAAGGACGTCGTCGTGATCGCCCTGAAGGACGCCACCCCGATCACCGACGAGGACGCGCGCCGCAGAGCGCTGGACGGCGCTCCCGCGCAGGCGGCCCCCGCGGCGCTCGACCGGGCGCGGACCGCGCTCACGGGCCTCGTGCCCGGCCGCACGCCGACGACCCAGGCCGACGACGAGTACTTCGGGGGCCAGATCCTCGGCGACATCGCCGTGGGGACGGTCGTGGTGCTGTCGGTGTCGTTCCTGGTGGCGATCGCCAGCGCGGGGATCACGGCCGCCTCGTCCGTGCTGGACCGGCGGCAGACGTACGCGCTGCTGCGCCTGGCCGGCACGCCGCTGGAGGTGCTGGACCGGGCCCGCCGCGCCGAGACGCTGATCCCGCTGGCGGTCATGGGCGGCGGGGCCATCCTGGTGGGCGCCTTCTGCGGCGTCCCGTTCATGATCACCGATCCGAACCTGACGGGGCTGGTCACGCTGATCGTGTGCGTCGCCGCCGGCTTCGCCGGGGTCGTGGGCGCGGGGGCGCTCAGCAGGCCGCTGCTGCGCTCGGTGACCGCCGACCCGGCGCCCCGCCCCGACTGACCGGCCGCGCGGGCCGGCTCAGCCCAGCACCAGGTCGCGGATCACGGCCAGCTGCTCCTCGTCGCGCGGCCCCATGACGAGCAGCGAGGTCACGGGGGAGGCCCGCCAGAGTTCGAGGCGCTCCTTGATGCGCTCCGGCGGGCCCACCAGCGCGATGCCGTCGGCCAGCTCGTCGGGGATCGCCTGGAACGCCTCGTCCTTCCGCCCGGCCAGGTACAGCGCCTGGATCCGCTCGGCCGCCTCGGCGTACCCCATCCGGCCCATGATGTCGGCGTGGAAGTTGCGGTGCCGCGCGCCCATGCCGCCGATGTAGAGCGTCAGCATCAGCTTCACGCCGTCGAGCGCGGCCCGCACGTCGTCGGAGATGACCACCATGACCATCGCCGCGATGTCGAAGTCCGGGCCGCGGGCCGCGAGCGCGTCGCCGTACATCTCCTCGATCTTGGAGGGGAACGTGAACAGCGGCAGCCAGCCCTGCGCGATCTCGGTCGCCAGGGCGACGTTCTTCGGGCCCTCGGCGCCGAGGTAGACGGGGATGTCCGGGCGCAGCGGATGCGTGATGAGCTTGAGCGGCTTGCCGAGCCCGCCCGGCAGGGGCAGCGGGTAGTGCGGTCCGTCCGAGGTCACCGGCTCCTCGCGCCGCCACACCTTGCGCATGATCTCCACGTACTCGCGGGTGCGCGCCAGCGGCCGGGCGAACGGCCGGCCGTACCAGCCCTCGACGACCTGCGGCCCCGAGGCGCCGACGCCGAGCAGGAGCCGGCCGCCCGTGAGGTGGTCGAGCGTCATGGCGGTCATCGCGGTGGTGACCGGAGGGCGGGCCGAGAGCTGGGCGACCGACGTGCCGAGCTTGATGCGGGACGTGCGGGCGCCGTACCACGCCAGCGGCGTGAAGGCGTCGCTGCCGTACGCCTCGGCGGTCCACACCGAGTCGTAGCCGAGCCGTTCGGCGGCCAGCACGAGGTCCGTCGCGTCGTTGGGGTGGCGCTGCCAGTAGCCGAGGTTGAGGCCGAGTCTCATGACACCTCCAGAATTTAGTTCTATTACGGCCATGGCGACCCCGCGTGTCAATGCATGATCTTCCGGGGAGGTCTGAGCTGTGCTCAAGGGTTTGCGTCACATAGTCTCCGCCCTGGTCGTGCTCGCCGCCGGGGCCGTCCCCACGGCCGTCCCGCGCACCGCCTGCGCCCAGGGGCCGGCGGCGAAGCCGAACATCGTCATGGTGCTCGCCGACGACCTGGAGACCGGCACCCTGCCGTACTTCCCCAACATCACCCGCCTGGTGCGCGAGGGCGCGTCCTTCGACCGGTTCTTCGTGACCAACTCGTGGTGCTGCCCGTCGCGCTCGTCGATCCTGCGCTCGCAGTACGTGCACAGCCACGGCGTGTGGACCAACACGCCGCCCGAGGGCGGTTTCGACAAGTACCACACCAGCGGTTTGGAACGTTCCGACCTGGGGTTGTGGATGCAGCAGGCCGGGTACCGCACGGGACTCATGGGCAAGTACCTCAACCACTATCCCGGCCGCAGCGCCGAGGAGTCGTTCGTGCCGCCCGGCTGGAACGAGTGGGACGTGCCCGTCCGCCGCCTGTACGAGGAGTACGGTTACCGGCTCAACGAGAACGGCGCCACCGTCGACTACGGCTGGGCCGAGGACGACTACCTCTCCGACGTGCTCGCCCGCAAGGCCGGCAGCTTCGTCGCCGCCTCCGACCAGCCGTTCTTCCTCTACCTCGCGCCGATCGGGCCACACAACCCGGACAACCCGGCCGTCCGCCACGCCGACGCCTTCATCGGCGCGCAGGCGCCGCGCACGCCCTCGTTCGACCAGCCGGACGTCAGCCGCGAGCCCGCCTGGCTGCGCGCGCGCCCGAGGCTGTCCGAGGACGTCATCGACCGGATCGACGAGCGCTACCAGGCGCGCATGCGGGCCATGCTGGGCGTGGACGACCTCGTCGGCTCGCTCGTCGAGTCGCTGCGCGCCGCGGGCAAGCTGGAGAACACCTACATCATCTTCACCAGCGACAACGGCTTCCATCTCGGCACCCATCGCCTCAAGCAGGGCAAGACCACGCCGTTCGAGGAGGCCATCCGGGTGCCGCTCGTGGTGCGGGGGCCGGGCGTGCCGGCGGGTTCGGTGATCCACGAGATGGCGCAGACCGTGGACCTCGGCCCCACCTTCGGCGAGCTGGGCGGGGCCACGCTGCCGTCCTTCGCCGAGGGGCGGTCGCTGGTGCCGCTGCTGCGCGGGCAGCACCCGTCGCCGTGGCGCAAGAACGCGCTGGTCGAGTTCTCCAGGCCCACCGACAGGTCCTCGGCCGCCCAGACGCCCGTGCCCAACTACCAGGCGCTGCGCACCGAGAACTACACGTACGTCAAGTACGCGACGGGGGAGACCCAGCTCTACGACCTCACCAAGGACCCGTACGAGCTGACCAACCTGGCCGCCGGCGCGGATCCGGAGCTGGTGCGCAACCTCCAGGACCGGCTCCAGGCGATGGTCTCCTGCTCAGGGGCGAGCTGCCGGGAGGCCGACGTGCGGGAGTGACCCGCCGGGCGGGCCGTCACTCGCCGCAGAGGTCGGGGTAGGCGCGCG
The DNA here is from genome assembly GCF_013363995.1 of Nonomuraea rhodomycinica. Classification (GTDB taxonomy): domain Bacteria; phylum Actinomycetota; class Actinomycetes; order Streptosporangiales; family Streptosporangiaceae; genus Nonomuraea; species Nonomuraea rhodomycinica. The sequence goes on from NZ_JABWGO010000004.1 coordinate 532,899, forward strand.
CCAGGTGGTCCGTCACCGCCTCCGTGGCCTGGTCGGGGTCGCCCTCCAGGACGGCGCGCAGGATGCGGCGGTGGTCGGTCTGCAGCCCCGACGTGTCGCCCAGCCGTACGACGGCCTCCACCGCGTACCGGCGCAGCGAGTCGCGCAGCGAGCGCATGAACGCGGCGATCAGCCGGTTGCCCGACGCCTCGGCCAGCGCGCAGTGGAAGGCCGTGTCGTGCTCCACGAACTCCTCCGGCGAGGCCGCCCGGTCCATCCCCGCGATCGCCTCGGCCAGCACCGAGACGTCGGGCCCGGTCAGGGCCGCCCGCGCCGCCGCCCAGCGCTCGATCATCAGCCGCGTGTCGATCACCTCGCGCGGCTCCAGCGAGGCCAGGCCGAGATGCAGCCGCAGCAGGTCGGTCAGCGCCGCGTCCGGCTTGGAGACGAGCACCGCGCCCGCGTCCGGGCCCCGGCCGACCTGCGAGGACACCACGCCGAGCGTCTCCAGCACGCGCATCGCCTCGCGCACCGACGACCGGCTGACGCCGAGCTGCTCGGCGAGCTGCCGCTCGGCGGGCAGCCGGTCGCCCGCCGTCAGGCCGTCCTCGGCGATGCGCCGCTCGACCTGCGCGAGGACGTCCTCGAACGTGCGGGTCTTCCTGACGGGCTGCCAGCCGGTGCCGGTCAACGCTTCCCCCTGATGCTATGGTCTGACCATACTGTGGTCTGACCATACCTCGGATCCGCGGCGGGATCGGGTCCATCGGAAGGAGAGCGGTGCGAGTCGCCCTGTTCATCACGTGCGTGAACGACACGCTCTTCCCCGGCACCGGCAAGGCCGTCGTGTCGCTCCTGCGCAGGCTGGGCTGCGAGGTCGACTTCCCCGCCGCCCAGACGTGCTGCGGCCAGATGCACGTCAACACGGGCTATCGCGAGGAGGGCGTGCGCCTCGCCCGCCACTTCACCGAGGTGTTCGCCGGGTACGACGCCGTCGTCGCGCCGTCCGGCTCCTGCGCCGCGATGGTGCGCGAGCAGTACCCCAAGCTCGTCAAGCCGGGCAGCAGGGGCGCGGCGGCCGTCGCCGCGGTCGCGCCCAAGGTCCACGAGCTGACCGAGTTCCTGCTCGACGTGCTGAAGGTCGAAGACGTCGGCGCGTACTTCCCGCACCGGGTGACCTACCACCCGACGTGCCACTCGCTGCGCGGCCTGCGCCTCGGCGACCGCCCGGCGCGGCTGCTGCGCAACGTCCGGGGCCTCGACCTGGTCCCGTTGCCCGGGGCGGAGGAGTGCTGCGGGTTCGGCGGCACGTTCGCGGTCAAGAACCCGGCCGTCTCCTCGGCGATGGGCGCCGACAAGGTGCGCGGCGTCCTCGACACGGGCGCCGAGGTGCTCTGCGCGGCCGACAACTCCTGCCTCATGCACATCGGCGGCATGCTGGGCCGCCAGCGGACCGGCGTCCGGGTCATGCACCTGGCCGAGATCCTCGCCTCCACCGAAGAGGTCAAAGCATCATGAGCGCCACCTTCCTCGGCATGCCAGGAAATTTCCCGAAGAACTCCGCGCGAGCCGTGCAGGACTCGCAGCTCCGCTACAACCTCCGCAAGGCCACGCACACCATCCGCGGCAAGCGCGCGAGCGTCGTCGGCGAGCTGCCCGACTGGCAGGAGCTGCGCGCGGCCGGCAAGGCGATCAAGGACGAGACCCTGCGCCACCTCGACCGCTACCTCGTGCAGCTGGAGGAGACCGTCACCGCGGCCGGCGGCCACGTCCACTGGGCCAGGGACGCCGCCGAGGCCAACCGCATCGTCGCCGGCCTGGTCAAGGCCACCGGCGAGCGCGAGGTGGTCAAGGTCAAGTCCATGGCCACCCAGGAGATCGGGCTCAACGAGGCGCTGGCCGCCGAGGGGATCACCGCGTACGAGACCGACCTCGCCGAGCTCATCGTCCAGCTCGGCGACGACTTCCCCAGCCACATCCTGGTCCCCGCCATCCACCGCAACCGCGCCGAGATCCGCGAGATCTTCCTCGACCGGATGGACGACGCGCCGCCCGGCCTGACCGACGAGCCCGCCGCCCTGGCCGAGGCCGCCCGCGTGCACCTGCGTGAACGGTTCCTGCGCAGCAAGGTCGCCGTCTCGGGCGCCAACTTCATGGTCGCCGAGACCGGCACCCTCGTCGTGCTGGAGTCCGAGGGCAACGGCCGCATGTGCCTCACCCTGCCCGAGACGCTGATCAGCGTGGTCGGCATCGAGAAGGTGCTGCCCACCTGGCGCGACCTGGAGGTGTTCCTCCAGCTCCTGCCGCGCAGCTCCACCGGCGAGCGCATGAACCCGTACACGAGCACGTGGACCGGCTCCGCCGAGGGCCAGGACTTCCACCTCGTGCTCCTCGACAACGGCCGCACCGACGTCCTGGCCGACGAGGTGGGCCGCCAGGCGCTGCGCTGCATCCGCTGCTCGGCCTGCCTCAACGTCTGCCCGGTCTACGAGCGGGCGGGCGGCCACGCGTACGGCTCGGTCTACCCCGGCCCCATCGGCGCCATCCTCACCCCGCAGCTTCGCGGCATGGGCTCGGAGCTCGACGCGTCGCTGCCGTACGCCTCCAGCCTGTGCGGCGCCTGCTACGACGTGTGCCCGGTCGCCATCGACATCCCCGAGGTGCTCGTGGACCTGCGCGCCAAGGCCCCGCACGGAGCGGCCGAGCGGGCGGGCATGCGCGTGGCCGGCTGGGTGCTCAACGACCAGGCCCGGCTGGCGGCGGCGCAGCGGGCGGCCGGCCGGCTGCGCCGGCTGGTGCCGCGGCGGCTGCCGGGCCCCCTGTCGGCCTGGACCGACACCCGGGACCTGCCCGGCATCCCGGAGGAATCCTTCAGAGACTGGTGGGAGCGAGAAGGGTGAGCAGGAGCGCGCGCGAGGACATCCTCGCCCGGATCAGGCGGGCCGTGGACGGCGCCCCGGAGGTGGAGATCCCCCGGCGCTACCGCGTGACGGCCGAGGCGGACGACCTGGTGGGGCTGTTCGCCGAGCGGGTCGGCGACTACCGCGCCATCGTCCACGTCGTCCCGGAGGCCGAGGTCCCGGCGCGGATCGCCGCGATCGTCGGGGGGCGGCGCATGGTCGTCCCGGACGGGCTCCCCGCCGGGTGGACGCCCCCGGACGCGCCAGGCGCGGGCCCGGCCGACCCGTACACCGCGGACGGCGTCGTCACCGGATGCGCCGTCGCGATCGCCGAGACCGGCACGATCGTCCTGGACACGGGGCCCGGTCAGGGCAGCCGGGCCCAGACGCTGGTGCCCGACTACCACCTGTGCGTGGTGCGGGCGGACCAGATCGTGGCCGGGGTGCCCGAGGCGGTGTCCCGGCTGGACCCGGCCCGCCCGCTCACCTGGATCAGCGGGCCCTCCGCGACGAGCGACATCGAGCTCAACCGCGTGGAGGGCGTCCACGGCCCCAGGACGCTGGAGGTCCTGATCGCCACCCCGTGAGCAGGGGCGCGACCAGGAGCGGATGACGGCCGCCGGTGATGACGGCCGCTAGTAGCGGATGACGGCCGCGACCTCCGACACCTTGTCGGTGAACCACAGCTCCGCGTCCGTCATCGCCGCGGCCCTGGCCAGCGCCGAGTCGGCGCGCTCGCGCACCGGCTCCTCGACGCCCCACAGGCGCAGCTCGCCCGCGTCGGTGGAGACCTGCGTGCCTCCCTCGCCGATCCACACCTCATCGGGCAGCTCGCCCGGTGACAGCACGGCGTGCACGCGCCCCTCGCGCAGCGCCTGGAAGACCTGGGCCTTTCCCGTCGGCCCGGACGCCTCGCGGTGCCGGTCGAGCAGCTCGGCGCGCCGTTCCTCCAGCCACGCGTCGAGCGCCTCCTCCACGTCGCGCTCGAACGTCCCGTGATCGGAACGGCTGCCGTGCTCGACCATGACGACCCGGTCCGACGTCTTCGTGCCGAGGTGGTCGGTGAGCATCGCCCGCGACCTCGGTTCGCCGGCCACGAGGACGAGCTCCGCGCCGATCCGGCGCACCTGCTCGTCCACCTCCCTCGCCACGGCCGCGGCGTTCTTCTCCCAGGTGTCCTCCACCGCGCTCTCGTAGCGCCGCTGCGACCAGCCGCCCTGCGCGGTCTTCTGCAGCGGCCAGTCCTGCGCCTCCACGACCGCCGTGCGCGGCGAGCCGCCGCCGAACACCGTGACCTCGGCGCCCGCGTGGTCCACGATGACCCGCAGGTGCGGCACGTTCTCGCCCCGCGCCATGAGCAGCGGCGTCACGCGCGGCAGCGGCGACCAGACCGCGAGCTCGCTCGGCGGCGGCTCGGCCAGCGGCTCGGCGAGGACGACGTCGCCGTGCGTGGCGAACACCGCCTCTCCCGCCCCCGGCCGCCGCGCGTAGCTCTCCAGGACCTTGACCGTGTCCGGGTCCGCCGCCGTGCCGAGCCGGTCGCGTACGGCGTGCCAGCGGGACTCACGGTCCCGCTCGGTCAGCGCGCCCGTGTAGACCGACGCGTACGGCCCCCGGCGCTCGTACAGCGGCCGGATGAAGTCGAGCCGCACGGTTCACCACCTCCGCCTCTCCTTGCCCAGCCCCAGCGCGTCGGCCACCTGGGCGACGTTGTCGAACCCGCGGTCCGGCAGCGAGCGCACCATCTCGACGACGTGGTCGGGCGCGTGCGCGTCCTCGGCGTGCCGCACCAGCTCGCCCTTGGAGGAGGGGAAGTGGGTGTCGCTGAGCCATCGGGCCAGGTCGCTGCGGGCCTCCACGCCCTCCTGGCTGATGCCCTCGGGGGTGCCGGGCTCGTGTCCGGGCGCGTATCGCGCGTGCTCCTCCTCACCGGGGGCGGGTGTGGGTTCGGGCTCCTTCCACTCCTCCGCGTGGGTCGGGCCGCCGCCGCGTACCATCCCCTCGGTCTCGTGCTTCTGCTGCTCGTCGACGCGACGGGTGTGCTTGGCGCTTCCTCGATCCATGGTTCTCACTCCTCTCCCTGGCGCCCCTACCCCCGCTTTCATGGGCAAACATCGCGAACGACATCGCGGATGTGTACGCTGCCGGTCGTGTTCGATGCCGACGTGAAGGTCGTCACACCCCGGCTCACGCTGCGCCCCTTCGGCCCGGCCGACGCCGCGCGCGTCAGGTCGATCGTGGAGTCCGGAGCCCGGTTCCTGCCGCCGGGAGCGCCGGCGCACGTCGCCGGCGTCCCCCGCTGGCTGGAGACCGGCGTGCACGAGCTGCGGGACTCCGGCCAGGGCGTCCACCTCGCGATGACCGACGCCGAGGGGCGCATCGTGGGCGCCATCGGCCTGTTCAAGACCTCCTGGGGCGCGGGCACCACCGAGATCGGCTACGGCGTCCACCCGCTGCACCGCAACCGCGGCTTCGCCACCGAGGCCGTACGCGGGCTGACCGAGTGGGTGTTCGCGACCACCGACCTGCGCCGCGTGGACCTCACGGCCAACCTCGACAACCTCGCCTCGCTGCGCGTCGCCCAGAAGGCCGGCTTCACCTGGGAGGGCGTGCTGCGCGAGGCCAGCCTGGAGGACGACGGCCCGCACGACCTCGTCGTCTTCGGCCTGCTCCGCGAGGACGACCGCGCCCCCGCCGAGATCATGCCCGCCGCCGAGCTGCGCACCGAACGCCTGCTGCTGCGCCCCCTGTCGGAGGAGGACGTGCCCGGGCTGACCGCCACCGGCGCCGACACCCTCACCCAGGCCATGACCGGCGTGCCCCGCGGGTACACCGAGGCCGACGCCCGGGCCTTCGTCGCCCTCACGGAGCGCAGGCGCATCAGGGGGGAGGGCGTCGCCTGGGCCGCCGCCGAGGCGGACGGCGGCCGGTTCGCCGTGAGCGTGGACCTGCGGGACCTCGACTGGCGCAACGGCTCGGCCGAGGTCGGCTACATGACCGCGCCGTGGGCGCGCGGCAACGGGTACGCGGGGGAGGCGGTGCTCGGCATCGCCCGGTGGCTGTTCGAGGCGCAGGGCTTCCAGCGGCTCGTGCTCCGCGCGGCCCTCTCCAACCCCGCCTCGCTGAGAGTGGCCGAGAAGGCGGGCTTCGTGCGCGAGGGCGTCGCCCGCGCGGTGCTGCGCGGGGAGGACCTCGTCGTCCACAGCCTGGTCCCGTCCGACCTGCCCCGGCCTCCCGGTCGCGGCTGACCCCTGGTGAATCGGCCGGGAAGCCGTCACCCTTGGTGGTGAGGACGGTGAGGCGGCATGATCACGGTGGTCGGGTGGGACGGATCGGAGCTGTCGGCCAAGGCCGCCGACCGCCTCGACGCGGCGGCGCTGATCGTGGGCCCTCCGTCCCTGGCCGGCCGGCTTGGGCCGGCCGCGCCGCTCGTGCCCGACGACGCGCTCCTGGAGACCCTCGACCGGCACATCGGCGAGGGCGGGGGCCCGGCCGTCGTCGTCACCGAGGGCGACCCCGGCTTCTTCGGCGTCGTCCGCGCCCTGCGGCGCCACGGCCTGGAGCCGGAGGTGCTGCCCGCGACCTCGCTCGTCACCCGCGCCTTCGCCTGCGCCGGCCTCAACTGGGAGGACGCCCTCGTCGTCGCCCCGGCCGGACCGCGCCAGCTCGACCGGGTCGTCAACGCCTGCCGCGCCCACCCCAAGGTGGCCGTCCTCGTCACCCCCGGCGTCGGCCCCGGCGAGATCGCCCGCGAGCTGGCCCCCACCACGCCGCGCGCCCTGCTGGTCTGCGAGGACCTCGGCGGCCCCGACCAGCGCGTCACCCACAGCCGCATGGGCGAGGCCACCACCCGTCCGTGGAAGGACCCCGAGGTGGTGCTGGTCATCGACCCGCTGCACCGGGCCGGGCCGCCCGGCTGGGTGGCGGGCGCGCAGCCCGGCCCGGCCGAGTGGGCGCTGCCGCTCGGCGGCCCGCTCCCGCCGGAGGTCAAGGCGTACATCCTGGCCAAGCTGGGACCCCGGCTCGGCGACCTGGTGTGGGACGTCGGCGCCGGCTCCGGCGAGATCGCGGTCGAGTGCGCCCGGCTCGGCGCGGCCGTCATGGCCGTCGAGCGCGACGAGGAGTCCTGCGCCCGGCTGCGCTCCACCGTGCTGGCCCACGGCGTCAAGGTCGCGCTCACCCGCGGCCAGGCGCCTCCCGCGCTGGAGCCGCTGCCCGACCCCGACGCCGTGTTCGTCGGAGGGGGCGGCATCGACGTGATCGTCGCCTGCGCCGCGCGCCGCCCCCGCTCGCTCGTGTGCGCCGTCAGGACCCTGGAACGCGTGCCCGCCGTCCTCGACCGGCTGCGCGAGCACGGCTACCGCGCCGAGGGCACGCAGATCCTGGCCTCCAGGTTCACCGTCCAGCCCGACGGCTCCCACGGTCTGGCCGCCACCGACCCGGTCTTCGTCGTCCACGCGGTGCCCGCGCACCCCGCGTGACCTGTCGCTCACGGGCGCGCATCGGTTATCCTCGCGTGTCTTTGTCTACCTCCGGAGAATCCCTCGATGAAGCCGCCGCTCCTGCTGATCGGGCAGGGCTCGAACGATGACGCCGACTCAGCGGAGTTCGGCAGGTTCGTCCACCGGCTCCGCTGCCGGCTGGACCAGCGTGCCGCCGACGTCTCCGGCGGTTACCTGGAGCGGGCCACGCCGCGGTTGAGCGAGTCCGTCGCCTCCCTGGTCGCCCGCGGACACCACCGCCTGGTCGCGCTGCCGCTGAGCCTCAGCCGCGTGGGCGAGGAATGGCCCGCCGCGCTGGAGGCCGAGGCGCGCCGCCACCCCACGCTGATGTACGACTACGGCCGTCCCCTCGGCCCCGACCCCCGCGTGCTCGCGCTGCTGGCCGAGCGGCTCAAGGACGCCGCCACCGAGATGCCGCGGCTGCGGCCCCTGGAGGCCGTGGGCGGCAGGTACCGCCAGCTGCGCGCCGTCGACACGCCCCCCGACTACCAGCCCGGCCACGTCGAGCCGGGTGAGACCGCGGTCGTGCTGGTCGGCGAGGGCTCGACCGACCCGGCCGCCAACGCCGAGGTCCACCGTGTGTCCCGGCTGTTCTGGGAGACCCACGCCTACGACTTCATGACCGTCGAGACCGCGTTCGTCTCCGTCACGCCGCCCGGGGTGCCGGGCGGCCTGGAGCGCTGCCGCCGCCTCGGCGCCAAGCGGGTCATCGTGGTGCCCTACCTGCTGTTCGCGGGCGGGGTGCTGGAGCGGGTCTGGGCGCAGGCGCTCGCCTACGGCGCCGGCCACCCCGACCTCGACATCCGCTGCGCCGAGGTGATCGGCGACTGCGACACCCTGGCCGACGTGGTCATCGACCGTTACGAGGAAGCACTCCAACTCGCCTGATCCCCCCGATCCCCTGATCCCCCACGGAGGTTCGCCGTGCTCGCAGAGACGCTCGCCGCGATCCGTCCCGCCGATCCACGGGCGCTCGCCGAGGCCCGCGCCCATCAGGACCGGCTCACCAAGCCCAAGGGCTCGCTCGGGGCGCTGGAGGAGGTCGCCGTACGCCTCGCCGGGGCGGCCGGCGTCTGCCCGCCGCCCATGCCCGAGCCGGCGGTCCTGGCCATCTTCGCGGCCGACCACGGCGTCCACGCCAGCGGCGTCACGCCGTGGCCGCAGGAGGTGACAGTCCAGATGGTCGCCAACTTCCTGTCCGGCGGCGGCGTGGCCAACGCCTTCGCCGCCCAGGCGGGCGTCTCGGTGACCGTGGTGGACGTCGGCGTCGCGGCCGACCTGCCCGACGCGCCCGCGCTGGTCAAGCGGAAGATCGCGTACGGCACCGCCGACCTGTCCAAGGGCCCGGCGATGACCGTCGACCAGGCGGCGCGCGCCATCGAGGCGGGCATCGAGGTGGCCCGCGACCTGGTCGCCCAGGGCGCCCGCTGCCTGATCACCGGCGACATGGGCATCGCCAACACCACGGCCTCGGCCGCGCTCGTCGCCGCCTTCACCGGGGCCGACCCCGCCGAGGTCACGGGGCGCGGCACCGGCGTGGACGACGCCACGTACGAGCGGAAGGTCGGCGTCGTCCGTGAGGCCCTGCGCGTCAACGGCGTCACCCGGGCCGGCTCCGAGGCGAGCGACGCGCTGCGCGTGCTCGCCGCCGTCGGCGGCTTCGAGCACGCGGCGATCGCCGGCTACATCCTCGGCGGCGCCGCAGCCCGCGTGCCGGTGATCCTCGACGGCGTCATCGCCGGCGCCGCCGCCCTCGCCGCCGCGGCCCTCGACCCGGCCGCCGTCGACCACTGCCTGGCCGGCCACCGCTCGGCCGAACCCGGGCACACCGTCGCGCTGACCGCCCTCGGGCTGCACCCCCTCGTCGACCTGGAGCTCCGGCTCGGCGAGGGGACCGGCGGCCTGCTCGCCCACCCCCTCGTCTGCGCGGCCGTCCGCGTCATGCACGAGGTGGCCACGTTCGACTCGGCGGGAGTGACCGAGAAACCCGTGTGACAGGTGACGTCGTGTGATGGCGGCTGATGACACGGGTTGACGCGGGTTGACACAGCCGAAACACCGGGCGGGCCCGGACCCGGTAGGTTTACCTCCTGACACAGCCCAACCTTCGCGAACGGGAGAATCCCACCATGGGCCCCTACCTCCTCGGCCTGCGGCTTTCCGGTCGCCGGGTCCTCGTCGTGGGAGGAGGCCACGTCGCCCAACGCAGGGTCCCCGCCCTGCTGGAGGCGGGCGCGGTGGTCACCTTGGTGTCGCCCGGTGTCACCCCCGCCCTCGACGACCTCATCGCCGCCGGCCGCGTCACCTGGCACGCCCGGCCGTACGAGGTGGGCGACTGCGACGGCGCCTGGCTCGTCCAGGCCTGCACCGACGACCGGGCCGTCAACACGGCCGTCGCCGCCGAGGCCGAGGCCAAGCACATCTGGTGCGTGCGCGCCGACGACAAGGACGCCTCCGCCGCCTGGACCCCCGCCTCCGGGCGCGTCGACGAGATCAGCGTGGCGGTCACCGCGGGCGGCGACCCGCGCCGGGCCGCCGGCATCAGGGACGCCGTGGTCGGAGCCCTGCGCGACGGCACCGTGGACGCGCGCCGCAGCAGGACCAAGCCGGTGGGCGTCGCCCTCGTCGGCGGCGGGCCCGGCGACCCCGGGCTCATCACCGTGCGCGGCCGCCAGCTCCTCGCCCAGGCCGACGTCGTGGTCGCCGACCGCCTCGCTCCGCGCGCCCTGCTCGACGAGCTCGCGCCCGACGTCGAGCTCATCGACGCCGCCAAGGTCCCGTACGGCAGGTCGCTGGCCCAGGACAAGATCAACGAGATCCTCGTGGACCGGGCCCGGCAGGGCAGGTTCGTGGTGCGGCTCAAGGGCGGCGACCCGTTCGTGTTCGGCCGCGGCGGCGAGGAGATGATCGCCTGCGCCCGGGCCGGGATCCCCGTACTGGTCGTGCCGGGCATCACCAGCGCCGTCGCCGTGCCCTCCGCCGCCGGGGTTCCCGTCACCCACCGGGGCGTCAGCCAGGAGTTCCACGTGGTGTCCGTGCACGTGGCGCCCGACGACCCCGCCTCCACCGTCGACTGGCCCGCCATGGCCCGCTCACAGGGCACGCTGGTCCTGCTGATGGCCGTCGAACGGCTCGCCAAGGTGGCCGAGGCGCTCCTGCGGGACGGACGCTCACCGGAGACTCCCGTAATGGTGGTGCAGGACGGTACCCTTCCGACCCAGCGGACGGTTGTCGCTCCCCTCTCCACCGTGGCCGACCGCGTGTCCGCGGCCGGGATACGGCCGCCCGCCATCGTCGTCGTCGGTGATGTCGTCAGGGTCGGCCAGGAGGTCGAGATGGTTCGAGCGGAGCGCTTGCCGTGAGCACGGCCATGGATGACGGGCGCCCGGAGTCGCCGGGCGAGCAGACGTTGAGCTTCCGCGCCTTCGTGGACGAGGACGCCGCCGGGCCGGAGGCGGGGCATCCTGGCTCGGAGCCGCCGGCGGAGGCCGTACCGGAGCCTGAGCCGGAGCCTGAGCCGGAACTCGGCCCGGACCCGGAGCCGGACCCTGAGTCCGCACCCTCGCCCGGGCCTGTCGCCGAGGAAGCCGACGAGGCGGACGAGCCCGCTGAGCCGGAGGAGTCTCCTGAACCGGAGCCCGAGGCGTCCTCCGAGCCAGAACCGGAACCCGAGCCGGACCCCGCACCCGACCCCGAGCCGGACCCCGCATTCGAGCCTGAGCCGGAACCCGAACCTGAGCCCGAGCCTGAGCCTGAGCCGGAACCCGAAGCCGCGCCCGAGCCCGCGCCCGAGCCCGAGCCGGAACCCGAAGCCGCGCCCGAGCCGGCGTCAGTCAACGGCGTGCGCGCCGAGGTGGCCACCCGCGCCGAGGTGCACGTACTCCCCCCTGAGACCATCGCCGCCCTCACCTCCGCCCTCGACACCCTCCGCCTCAGCGTCGCCGACCTCCGCTTCGGCCTGGACCTGCCCGGCGCCGACGAGGCCCGGCAGGCGCGCGCCGACCTCCTGACCCAGCTCCAGGACTACGTGCTGCCCCGGGTGCGCACCAGCACCGCGCCCGCCCTCATCGTGGTGGCCGGCTCGACCGGCGCGGGCAAGTCCACGCTGGTCAACTCCCTGGCCGAGAAGAACGTCTCCCGCACCGGCGTCCGCCGTCCCACCACCGGCGTGCCCGTCCTGGCCTGCCACCCGGACGACCAGCGCTGGTTCGCCGAGGGAGAGCTGCTCGGCGGCCTGCGGCGCATCGACAAGCCGACGCCCGACGCCGGTCCCGACAGCCTCGTCGTCGTGCCCACCGAGAAGCTGCCCCAGGGTGTGGCGCTGCTCGACACCCCCGACATCGACTCGGTCGTCGAGAAGCACCACGAGATCGCGCAGCGCATGCTCGACGCCGCCGACCTGTGGGTCTTCGTCACCACCGCCGCCCGCTACGCCGACGCGCCCGCCTGGAACCTCCTGCGCATGGCGAAGGAGCGCGGCGCCCGCCTGGCCATCGTCCTGTCGCGGGTCCAGCCGAAGGCGCGCGAGGTGGTGCTCAAGCACTTCGCCCGCATGCTCACCGAGTACGGCCTGGGGGAGATCGACCGGTTCGTCATCGGCGAGTCCAAGGTGGTCGACGGCCGGCTGCCCGACAGCGAGGTGACCGACCTGCGCCTGTGGCTGGCGGAGCTGTCGGTCGACGAGGAGCGGCGCGCGAAGGCCGTGCGGGAGACCCTGGACGGCGTGCTGAACAGCTTCCGCACCCGCGTGCCCGCCCTCGCCAAGCACATGGAGACCCAGGTCGCGTTCCGGACCGAGCTGCGTTCGGACGTGGACGCCGCGTACCGCAACGCGCTGGCCGACATCGACCGCGCCTTCCGCGGCGGCTCGCTCATCCACGGTGAGGTGCTCGCGCGATGGCAGGACTTCGCGGGCTCGGGCGACCTCATGCGCACGCTCCAGCTGCGCCGGCGCGGCCGGGCCGCCCGGCAGGCTCCCGAACGGGTGCTGGCGTTCCGTGCCGCGCTGCGCTCCGGCCTGGAGTCGGTGATCGTCGCCGCGGCCACGCGCGCCGCCGACGAGGTGGCGGCGCGGTGGCGCCACCGCTCGCCGCTCGGCGCGAAGCTGGTCGCGGACCTCGACCGGCCCTCCGACGATCTCGTACGGCACGCCGCCCGCGCCATCGCCGCCTGGCAGGACCACGTCACCGAGCTGGTGCGTACGGACGGGGTGGCCAAGCGCTCGGTGTCCAAGCTGGTGTCGTTCGACGCCGACTCGCTGGCGTTGATCTTCATGGTGGCGATGTTCAGCGGTGTGACCACCGGGGTCGCGCACCGGCTGGTCAACGCGCTGCTGGGCGCCGAGTCGCTGCGCGGCATCGGCGCCAAGGCGCTCAGCGACCTGCGCGCCCGCATCGGGATGTTGTTCGACGAGGAGTCCATGCGGTACGTGCAGGCGCTCGACTCGGCCGGGATCCCGGACGAGTCCATCGCGACGCGCCTCTACCAGGCCACGTACAACCTGGAGGTGGCGCGATGACCGACGCGCCGGCCCCCGCCACGCCTCTGGGGGTGAGCCGATGACGACCGCGCCGACCTCCACGAGGCCCCTGGGCGTGACCTGATGAACGACACCCCGACGCCCTCGGCGTGACCCGATGAACACCACCCCGACGACCCCCGGGACGACCCGATGAGCACGATGACGACGACCCCCGGCGTGACCCGATGAGCACCATGACCACCAGGCCCGGCCTCGCGCCGCGGCTCACCGCGCTCACCAAGCTCGTTGAGCTGGGCCCGGGGCGCCTGGAGCCCAAGCTGCTGGCCGAGGCGAGCACGCTGCTCAAGCGCGCCGGCGAGCGGCTCAAGCTGTCCTCGGAGCACACCGTGGTCGCGCTGGCGGGCGGAACGGGCAGCGGCAAGTCGTCGTTGTTCAACGCCGTCTCCGGGCTGGAGCTGTCGCCCACGGGCGTGCGCCGCCCCACCACGGCCCGTACCCACGCCTGCGTGTGGGGCCTGGAGGGAGCGGGGCCGCTGCTCGACTGGCTGCAGATCCAGGAGCGGCACCGGTTCACCCGCGCCAGCGCGCTCGACCGGGGCGAGAGCCAGCTCCACGGGCTGATCCTGCTCGACCTGCCCGACCACGACTCGATCAGGGCGCTCACCGACAACGAGGCGGACCGCCTCATCGGCCTGGCCGACCTGGTGGTGTGGGTGCTCGACCCGCAGAAGTACGCCGACGCCTCCACCCACCGCCGTTACGTCACGGAGCTCGCCGGGCACGACGCGGTGACGGTGTTCGCGCTCAACCAGGCCGACAAGCTGAGCGCCGAGGAGCTCGCCGAACTCGTCATCGACCTCAACGACCTGCTGCGCCGCGAAGGCGTCGAGCACCCGACGGTCGTCCCCACCTCGGCGACCACGGGACGCGGCATCGACAGCCTGAAGAGCGTCGTCGCGGCGGCGGTCTCGCGGCGCCGGGCGGCCATCCAGAAGATGGAGGCGGACCTGCACCGGCTCGAACAGCGGGTGGCCAAGTCCATGCCGGTGGGGGAGGCGCTGTCCGCGCCCTCGACGGTGGACGACGCCCGGCGGCTCGGGCTGACCGACGCGCTGTGCGACGCCGTGGGCGTCCCGGCGGTGGGCGAGGCCATGGAGAACGTCTACGCCGAGCGTTCCATGCAGTGGGTCGGCTGGCCGTACCCGCGCTGGATCTCCAAGCTGCGCCCCGACCCCGTCAAGACGCTGCGCCTGCAGGACGTCGGCGACGAGATCCGCGGCATCACCACGGGCACGGTCAGCGCGCAGACGGCGGAGGTCGTCAACGCGGTGCAGGCGCTGGCCGACGGGCTGTCGGCCGACATGCACCCGGTGTGGAGGACGTCCCTGCAGCACGCGGCGCGCTCGCACCTCAAGCAGCTCCCGCAGACGCTCACGCAGGAGCTGTCGGAGGTGGCGCCCCGGCTCGACCACGTGCCCGGCTGGTGGTGGCTGCTGAAGATCTGGCAGTACCTGCTCGTGGCGGCGTTCCTGCTGGGACTGGGCTGGCTCGTGACCGGGCTGCTGTTCGCCGGCGAGTCGCCGCTGGGATTCCAGCTCCTGGGCGACACGGCGGCGCTCCCGTGGGTGGGGTTGATGATGGCCTCCGTGCTCGGCCTGGGGGTGCTGTCGGGGATCGCCGCGCGCAACTTCGTGGAGCTGGGGGCGTCGAAGGAGCGCGAACGGCTGGAGCGGGAGATGCGGCGGCGCGTCGCGGCGGTGGCCGAGTCGTCGGTGGTGGAGCCGGTCGAACGCGAACTCGGCCGCCACCACGCCTTCTACACGGCCATGCGCGCCCTCGCGGGCTAGTCGGACGACGAGCCTGGCGGGCTAGCCGGACGATCCTCGCGGGCTAGCCGGACGATCCTCGTGGGCGGCCGGACCACGTCGTGCCGCCGCCTGCTCCCGCGGCGGGGTTGTCCACAACCCGTCCCACCTCCAAGCCCCCATCCACAGAACGTCGCTCGAATCCCCGGAGCCACCCCCCGCTCCGGCACCGTGATCCCAGACCGCGGGCACCCCGCCCGCAGGCATGGGAGGCAAACGGATGAACGACATCTACATCACGCTCACCGGCAACGTCGCAGCAGAGCCCCGCCAGTACACCTTCGAGGACGGTGCCAGGGTGACCTCGCTCCGGGTCCTCACCTCGCACCGCTACTTCGACAGGAAGACCGGCCAGTGGACCGACGGTGAGAGGGTCTGCTTCGCGGTGCGCTGCTGGCGCTCCCTCGGCGACAACGTGGCGCGGTCGATCAGGATGGGCCATCCCGTGGTGGTGTCCGGCAAGCTTCGCATCCGCGAGTTCGGCCCGGAAGGCGACCGCCGGTTCATGCCCGAGATCGAGGCCAGCGCGGTGGGTCACGACCTGCGCTGGGGCGCCGGCACGTTCGTCAAGCCGGAGCGGACCGGCGGCCCGGCCACGGTGAGCAAGGAGATGCGCGACCGCCTGGACGCCGAGACCGAGGACTGGGCCATGGGCGGAACCACCCACCTGCCCGCGAGCAGGAGCGCGATGGCAAGCGACGGAGCGGCCATGGCGGCCACCGCGTCCACCACGGAAAACGCCGGGACCGCCATCGGTAACCGGACAACCCACCCCTTCCCGGAGCCCCCGGCCGACCCCCACCCGGAGACCGAGACGCCAACGAACGACAACGGCCCGGCGGCCGCGCAGAACGGCGAAACCCCTGCCATACCGAACGGCGAAGAGCGAGCGCCCACCGCCGCCGCCCCGGCTCCCGGCAAGCCCCCCGCCAGGCCTGCCCGCGCGAAGGGCCGCCCCTCCCGCGCGGACAACGACAACGAGCCCGAGCCGGAAGACGCGGAGTGGCCCACGAGGGAGCCCATAGCCGCCTGACCTGAAAGGCTCCCAGCCGACCCGATGTCACCGACGAACGCCCGGCCATCGGGTCGGCCATGGGCGGACCGGAAAGAAGACAGGGCTCCAGAGGCTGAATCGAGGAGAAGACCGGAGACCTAAGAGGCGGCGGAGAGCCGCAGCGAATACCAAGCCGCCGAACGAACAGGCGAATCAACGGACCACAGAGGAGAAGTTCAGGGGCACGAATTCAGGGGGGGTCGACTCATGGGCGGCGGAGACCCATGTAACGGGGACCCATGTACCGGAGACCCACACACCGGGGGACCCATGCACCGGGGACCTACGCAGTGGTGACGTGACGTACACACCGGGACCCCACACACTGCTCAAGTCCAGGTCACACCTCGCACCACGGCTGCTCCTTTCCCGTGTTTCCCCGCTCGGGACGTGAGCGGAATCTCCCTTAGGAACCACGATGACCCAGGTGGTCCCGGTGCCCAACGTAGCGGTTCCGATCGCACAACGCACACTCCGCAACTATTGTGTTACATATCGTTAGTCAGGGAGGAGACGTGATGGCGGCCCCTCGTCACACCCCGATCACGCCTCGCGACGGAGTGTCCACCCTGGTCGGCCGCTGGCCCCTCCTCGGGCAACGGCGTCCGCTCGTGGTCTATCTCGTCGGGATCGTGACTCTCGATCTCGTCGCGATCGTCCTGTTGGCGGTGTCCACCCCGCTCCGCTGGCCGGACATCATGGCGTTCGTCGCGCTCATGGCATGCGGTGCGGCGTGCATCGAGGCGACCAGACGTCTCGGCATGCCCGCCGGCGTCTCCCGCGACCTGCTCTCGGCGTGGTGGCTGCCGGTGGCACTGCTGCTGCCGTCCTTGTACGCCCTGCTCGCGCCGATCGTGTTGCAGATCCTCCTGCAATGGCGGGTGAGGGCGACGGTGCTGCATCGCCGGGTGTTCAGCTCGGCCGCCATCGGGCTCGCGGGCTGCGCCGCCTCGATGACCTTCCACCGGCTGGTGCCCGATCCAGCGGCGCTGACCCGCGGCGCCATCGAGCCGATCGGCTGGGCGGTGGCAGCCGCCGTGGTGTTCGCCCTGCTCAACACGTCACTCATCGCCCTGGCCGCGCACATGGCCGATCCGGAGGTGCCGTGGCGCTCGGTCCTGTGGGACAAGGAGAGCGCCCTGCTCGACGTGGTGGAACTGTGTCTGGGCGTCAGCGTGGCCATCTCGGCCGGACTCAATCTCGTCCTGCTGATCCTCGCGCTGCCGCCCGTCGTGCTGCTGCAACGCAGCCTCCTGCATGCCCAGCTCCAGGCGGCCGCCCGCACCGACCCCAAGACCGGCCTGCTGAACGCGGCGGCGTGGCAGCGTGAGGCCGACACCGAGATCGTCCGCGCCCGGCGCACCGGCGAGACGCTGGCGCTCCTCATCGTCGACATCGACCACTTCAAACGGGTCAACGACCGTCACGGCCACCTCGTCGGCGACCAGGTGCTGGCCGGAGTGGCGGCCACGCTGCGCAGCCAGCTGCGCGAGTACGACGTGGTAGGCCGCTTCGGCGGGGAGGAGTTCGTGGTCCTCCTGCCGGGGGCCGACGTCCACGAGGGGCGCCAGGTCGCCGAACGCCTCCGCAACCGGATCAGCCACATGGCGGTCGCCGCCGACGACGACGCCATGATCACCGTGACGATCTCGGTAGGCGTCGCGATCATGAGCCTGCACGGCGACGATCTCATAGAGCTCCTGGCCGCCGCCGACCTGGCCCTCTACCGAGCCAAAGAACTGGGCCGCGACCGCATCTGCCTCCCCGTCATCCAGCCCACCCACCTCGCCGACCCCCAGACGGCCGCGATCCCCGTCCCCTCATTCCCCGAAGACCCACACCCTGAAGGCTCAACCCCGGAAGACCCACACCTCGAGTCTCCACACCCCGAAGGCTCGCGCGCGGAGGGCGCCCACTCGGACGGCTCGCGCAAGGAAGGGGCGCGCGCGGAGCGAGAGCGCTCGGAAGGCTCGCGCTCGGAAGGGCCGCGCGCGGAGGGAGAGCACTCGGAGAGCTCGCGTTCGGCAGAATCATGCTCGGAAGGGCCACGCCTCGAAGGCTCGGGTCCGGAGGGGGCGCGCTCGGAGGACTCGACCTCGGAGGAGGCGCGCTTCGGGAGATCGGCCTCGGAAAGCCCGCGCCCTGAAGAGTCAGGCCCTGCAGAGTCAGGGCCTGCCGAGTCGCGCTCGGAAGGGTCGCGTCTGGGAGATTCACGCGTGGAGGAGGTGCGCTCCGAGGGCTCGGGTTCGGACGGTGCGCGCTTGGAGAGGCCACGCCTTGAGGATTGGGGCTCGGAGGGGGCTCGCTCGAAAGGCTCACGCCCTGACGAGTCACGCTTGGAAGGGTCACGCCTCCAAGACTCATCCCCGTCGCCAGACCGCCCACCGCACCCGGACCTGTATTCAATGCCGGATCCCTCGTCCGCCCCGCACTCTTACGTGACGCGGGACTGCCCCTCAGACCCGGCCACCGATCCAGGGCCGGACTGCGCGCTGGTGACCGATGCCTATCCAGGGGCGGACTGTTCACTGATCACTGATGCCTATCCGGGGTCGGAACCTTCGCTGCCCCTGGAGGCTTCTGCCGGGCCGGATCGTTCGCCGGCCACGGACGCTTATCCGGGGTCGGGTTGTTCACCGATCGCGGAGCTTCACTCGACGTCGGAGCGTTCACTGGAGTCAGTGTTCGGCTCATCTTCGGACGGTGGCTCACCTGTCCCAGACCCTCATCCATGGGCCGACCCTTCACCAGAACCGGAGCCACGCTCGGCGCCGGACCGTCCACCGATCCCGGGCTCGTCGCACATCCCAAAGCCCCCAGCCACCCCCGATCACTCCCTGACGGAAGACTCCCCGCTCGCAGGGTCCTCGGTCTTTTCGATCATCCAGGGGTCGCCTCCAGCCCCAGAGCCGTGGACCCCCACTGAGCCGCCGCAGACGGACGAACCTCAGCCGACACCTCCACAGCTCTCAGACCACCCTCCACATACGGGAGCGACCCCCGACGCCGGCCATCCGGCCACACCCGAATGCTCCGATCTCCGCGACAGGCCAGCGCCAGTCGATCAGCCGCCGACGACGCAGATTTCGTTCTCATCTGCTGAGCCTCCACAAGCCGCCGACCCGCCAGAAGCCATCGATCAAGCTTCTGTCGACGGCCCACTGCCGCTCATTGAGCGTCCACATATTGATGAGCAGCCTCAGAGTGACGAAGCGCCACGGGTGGTCGAATCCCCAAGTGCTGTCGTCGTCCGACAGGCACCGGATCGCGGCTTCGCGCAGCACGACGCCGACCCGCATCTCGCCTCCGATCCGTCGCTGCCGGACACAGCCTCCGCGCCCACCAGTGATCGGCCCACCGGGAGCGACAAGACGGGCGCCGGCGACGAGCCGGTCACATGAGGTCAAGTGATTAGAAGAGGCCACCGATCGCAAGGCGCTCCTCGATCGCGGCGGCTCGGCGATCGCAAGAGGCTCCGGACCCCAAGAGACTCTGCGATCGCAAGAGGCTCCGGGTCCTAAGAGACTCTGCGATCGCAAGAGGCGACGGAATCTCGCAAGATCAGCTGGCTGGCACCCGTGGTGAGCACGCGTGGTGAACCGAGCTGGTCGTCAGGCGTGGTCAACGGCGTTGCCGTCACGCATGGTCAGCACCGAGCTGGCCGTCACGCATGGTCAGTATCGAGCTGGCCGTCACGCATGGTCAGTACCGTGTCCACAGCCGACAGACTGGCCAGGTCGTGCGTGACCATCACCGTGGCCAGGTCGTTGCGCCTGGTCAGCTCGGCCAGGAGGGAAACGACCCGCTCGCCGCGCTCATGGTCGAGCGCGCTGGTGGGTTCGTCGACGAGCAGCACCTCAGGCTCGTTCATCAGGGCGCGGGCGATGTTGACCCGCTGCCTCTCACCGCCCGACATCTGGTGCGGCCGCTTGTGCTCCTTGCCGCCCAGGTCCACGGACAGCAGCAGCTCACGGGCCCGGGCAGCCGCCGCGCGGAGTGAGCCGCCGGCCAGGTGCGCCACAACCAGCAGCTGGTCGAGGGCGGTGAGCGAAGGCAGCAGGTTCGCCTGCTGGAACACGATCCCGACGTGGTCGCGGCGAACGCGGGTCCTGGCCGCCTGGCCCATGGCCGACACCTCTTGTCCGGCCACGGACACGGTGCCGGAGGTGGGAGTGATCAGGGTGGCGGCCACAGCCAGCAGACTGGACTTGCCCGAGCCTGACGGCCCCACGACGGCGGTGAACTCCCCAGGAGCGACCGCCAGGTCGACGTGGTCGAGCGCGGTCAGCGTCCGGTCGCCATCGGGGTAGGTCAGGACGATGTCGGTGAGCTTCAGTGTCATCGGGATGCTCCGGGGGTGGTGCACGGGTCGAGGGAGTCCGCGGGATTCCATGTCATGGGGACTCCTGGGGTGGTCAGCGAGGTCAACGAGTCGGTGGGGTTGGGTGTCATTGCGCTGTTCTGGGGGCGTTGAGCGGGCCGAAGAGTTCGGTGGGGTTCGTCGGCGTCATCGGGAAGTCTCCTGGCCGGCCTGGGCGGACGAGGGGCCGGCGGGGTTGGGTGTCATTGGGGTGGTCTGGGTGGGCCGGGGGAGACGGCGGAGGTGAGGGTCACCGGGATGCTCCGAGGGCGGTCAGGGGGTCGACGGAGGTGATCTTGCGGATGGCCAGTGCCGCCCCGAGGGCGCCGAGCGCGACCATGACCGCGACGGGCAGGACCGTGGTGGCCACCGACAGCACGAACGGGACCGTGCCCTTCGCCACCGCTCCGAGCGCCGCTCCCAGCGCGCCGCCGATGCCGGCCCCCAGGAGAAGGACGATGACGGCCTGGGCCAGCGCGTCGAGCAGCAGGTAGCCGGTGCTCGCGCCGAGCGCCTTGAGCACGGCGACGTCGGCGCGCCGCTGGATCGTCCAGACGGTGAAGAACGCGCCGATGACCAGCGCGGAGATCGCGAACAGGAACCCGCGCATGAGCTGGAGCGAGCCGTTCTCCGAGGTGAACGAGCCGATGGCGGCGGGCGCGTCGGACAGGGGGACGGTCATGGTGCCCAGCCGCTTGTCGGCCCCCGCCAGGTCGGGCGTGCCGTCGGTGCGCAGGGCCAGGACGGTCGCCACGGTGTCGGCGCCGCTCTGGCGGCCCAGCCATTCCCAGTCGTCGATGCTGATCCAGGCGACGGGGGTGTGGCTGTAGGAGGCGGCGCCGCCGGTACCGGCGACGGTGAGGTCCCGGCCGGCGAGCTGCACCTTGTCGCCGACGGCGAGGCCGCTGTCGGCGGCGAGTGCGCTCGACAGCACGATCTTGCCTGTGCCGACCGACGGCGGGGACAGCTCGCCGCCGGGCTGGACGCCGAAGACGGCCGCCGCGGCGCCGGAGTCGCCGTAGCTGAGCCGTCCCATGGAGACGCCGAGCCGCTCGGCGGTGACGCCGCCCACCTTGCGCCATTCCTGCCAGGTCCGGTCGGTGATGCGGCTGTCGGAGAAGGCGGGCTTGTCGCCGCCGGCGAAGACGACGTGGTCGGCGGGCAGGTTCTCCACCGCCGAGATGTTCTCCTGGGCCAGCCCGGCGGTGAGGCCGGACAGCATGGTCACCAGCAGCGTGATGAGGAAGACGACCCCGCCCATGAGGGCGAAGCGCCCCTTGGCGAAGCGCAGGTCTCTGAGCGCCACGAACACGGCGCAGCCCCCCGTTGTGTATGGGTTGGACACGGACCAATCCAGGCTGGGGCAGCCGGTCGGGCCTGTGCGTCGCTCCTTCGGCCCGGCTGGAATACACCTTTTGTACGATGTGGCGCACGACGGGCCTCGCCTAAGCTGAGCAGGACATGCTGAGCGAGAGATGATGGACTTTCCGTTCCCGCCCGCCCTCCGGCTCCTGAGATGGGCCATCCACGGCACGTTCGCGATCCTCCTGGTGATCGCGGTCGCCGGAGTCGCACGAGAGGGACGCGGCGTCCTGGCGGTGGGCGGCGTGCTGCTGCTCGTCCTCTACGCGGCCGGGATCGTCGTCGAGGGGCGGCTGCCGCACTTCGGCGGGCGCACGCACCTGCTGCTCGGCCGGATCTGGCTGGTGACGGTCACCCTCGGCTGGGCGGCGCTGGTGCTGGCCGCGCCGCAGTTCGTCTGGCTGGCCTTCCCGCTGTTCTTCGCCTACCTCCACCTGCTGCCGCTGGCCGTCGCGCTGCCCGGGGTGGCCGTGCTGACGGTGGGAGCCATCGGGGCGGCCGGCTGGCACACCGGCACGATGACCGCGGCCCAGGTGATCGGGCCCACGATCGGCGCGGTCGTGGCCACGCTGATGGCGCTGGTCTACAAGGCCCTGTACGTCGAGAGCGAGCAGCGCCGGATCCTGATCGACGACCTGGTACGCACCCGCGGCAAGCTCGTCGAGGCCGAGAGCGACGCCGCCCGGCTGACCGAGCGCGAGCGCCTGGCCAGGGAGATCCATGACACGCTGGCGCAGGGCATGTCCAGCATCATCCTGCTCCTGCGCGCCGCCCGGCGCGACCTGACCGACCATCCGGACGAGGCCGCGCTGCGCATCGCCGAGGCCGAGCGGGCGGCGCAGGACAACCTGGAGGAGGCGCGCAACTTCGTCAGGGCGCTGGCCCCGCCCGCCCTGCAGCACTCCTCGCTGACCGCCGCGCTGCGCCGGATCAGCGAGGCTGCCGTCGCGGGCAGCGCCACACGGACGCGCTTCGAGGTGTCCGGCGTGCCGGTGCCCTTGCCCGCCGACTACGACCTGGTGCTGCTGCGGGTCGCCCAGGGCGCGCTGGGCAACGTCAGCCGACACTCCGGGGCCGCCAACGGCCGGGTGACCCTCACGTACCTGGACGACATGGTGGTGCTGGACGTCTACGACGACGGGCGCGGCTTCGACCCGGACCGGCCCAGGAACCCGAAGACCGGCACCGGGTACGGGCTGCGGGTCATGCGCGACCGGGTGACCGCCCTCGGCGGGACCCTCACCGTCGAGTCGGCCCCCGGCGAGGGAACCGCCGTCGCCGCCACGCTGCCGTTGCCCGCGAGGGAGGTACGGTGATCCGCGTCGTCCTGGTCGACGACCACCCCGTGGTGCGTTCGGGCATCCGCGCCATGCTCGCCGGGCAACCCGACGTCGAGCTGGTCGGCGAGGCGGCCACCGGAGAGGACGGCGTCGAGCTGGCCCGGCGGCTCGCCCCCGACGTGGTGCTGATGGACCTCCAGCTCGGCGCGGGCATCCACGGGAGCGAGGCGACCAGGCGGATCGTCGCCCTGGGCGGTCCACGCGTGCTGGTGCTCACCACCTTCGACACCGACGCCGACATCCTGGCCGCGATCGACGCGGGCGCGACCGGCTACCTCCTCAAGGACGCCCCCTCCGACGACCTCCACACCGCGATCCGCTCGGCCGCAGCCGGAAGCAGCGCGCTGGCGCCGAGCGTCGCCTCCCGTCTGCTGGGCAGGGTGCGCGCTCCCGACACGACTCTCACCCCGCGCGAGCTGGAGGTGCTCGGCCACGTCGCCGCCGGGCTGGGCAACCGGCAGATCAGCAGGGAGATGTTCCTGAGCGAGACCACCGTCAAGACCCACCTGGTGCACATCTACGCCAAGCTCGGCGTCGACTCGCGGACGGCGGCGGTCGCGGCGGCCATCAGGAAGGGCCTCATCCGTCCCTCCTGACCGACCACCTGCTCGTCTTCCGGGTCCTGCCCTTCCGGGACCCTCACCCTTCCAAGGCCCTCACCCTCCGGGACGGGTGCGCGGGCGCTATGCCGGGCCGTCCTGCGGCGGGCTCAGGTGAGGGCGGGCGACGGGTGCAGGTCTCCCGTCGGCGGCCTCCGCGCCGTTCGGGCTTTCGGCGGCCTTCGCGCCGTTCGGGCCCTCGGGCGCCTCGCCGCTGTTCAGGCCCGGCCGGCGACGGACGGGGAGCTCACCGGCACGGCCTCGACCACCACGTCCCGGACGGGGCGCGGCGCGGTGGGGAGGAGCGCGGTCAGGTCGGTGTCGCGGGCCTGGAGGAGTCCGGCGCCGGCGTTGGAGAACAGCGAGATCGTGTGGGCGACCTGATAGGGCTCCAGCCCGAGGCCGGTCAGCGCGGCGCGCGCCGCGGACAGGGACATCGGGTGGTAGTCGACCCGGCGGCCCAGCGCGTCGCCCAGCGCGTCGGCGAGGTCCTGGCCGCCGATCGTCTCCACGCCCTCCAGCTCGTACGTCCTGCCCGCGTGACGGCCGCGCCGGCCCTCGGCGAGGTCGCGCTGGATCTCCGCCGCCACCCGGACGGCGACGTCGGCCAGGTCCCGCCTGGCCACCACGGACACCCGTCCCGCGCCGAACGCGGCGGCGAAGACGCCGGTCTCGGCCGCCGACGCCGCCGCGGCGGCGGCCAGGCCGGCGGGCAGCTCGGCGTACAGGCCGTTGCGCAGGATCGTCACGTCGAACGAGGCATCGGCGAGGCGCGCTTCGGTCCAGCGGTGCGGCAGCGCGATCGTCATCAGGCTGCCCGAGCCCGCCAGGCTGGTGTAGACGACGTGCCGGACACCCGCGGCCTCGGCCGCGTCGACCACGGCGCCGTGGCGGGCGAGCACCACGTCGTCCTCGGCGTACCCGGCCGAGACGAACACCAGGACGTCCACGCCGCGGAAACCCTCGGCGAGTGACGCCGGGTCGTCGAAGTCGATCCGGCGGGCGGCCACCCCGTCACCCGAGCGGGTGCCGCCGACCACGTCGAGGCCCTCCTCGCCGGAGAGACCATGGAAGATCAGGCTGCCGAGCCCGCCGGAGATGCCGGTGACCAGAATCATTTGACGCTCCTTGACGTTGGTGCCGGAGAGAAACAGCACCGATCATCCGCGCCGGACCGCGGGGCCGTAAGGAGGCACTCTCGTGTCAGTGACGAACACCGCGGTAACCCCGCAGGTCAGCGGCCCCGCTCCGGCTGGGCCGTGCGGCGGGGACGACTGCGGGATCCGCGACGTGCTCGACCGGCTCGGCGACCGGTGGACCGTGCTGGTCCTGGTCGAGCTGTCGAAGGGCACCCGCCGCTTCCGGGAGCTGGAACGCGCGATCCCCGGCATCTCCCAGCGCATGCTCACGGTGACGACCAAACGCCTGTGCCGGGACGGGCTGGTCGAACGGACCGTCTATCCGACCATCCCGCCGCAGACCGAGTACCAGCTCACTCCGATGGGAGAGAGCCTGGCGACCATGGTGTCCGCCCTGGCCGACTGGTCCCGCGACCACAAGGACGCCATCACCGCCGCCCGCGGCCGCTGGGACGAACAGCAGAGGTAGGAGGAGCGGGGCCGGGCGTCGCGCGGCCGCCGGCGTCACATCCCCGTACCCTGGCCCGGGATCGGCGGGCGACCGGCGGAAGCCCGGTCAGGAGCCCCTAAGCTAGATGTCATGCCGGAGTACATCTACACGCTGCAGCGCGTGCGCAAGGCGCACGGCGACAAGGTTGTCCTGGACGACGTCACGCTGTCGTTCCTGCCTGGAGCCAAGATCGGTGTCCTTGGTCCCAACGGCACGGGCAAGTCGACGCTGCTCCGCATGATGGCCGGCCTGGAGCAGCCGTCCAACGGTGAGGCGCGGCTCATGCCGGGCTTCACGGTCGGCATGCTCCAGCAGGAGCCCCCGCTCAACGACGAGAAGACCGTCCTCGGCAACGTCCAGGAGGGCGTCGCCGAGACGATGGCCATGCTCGAGCGCTACAACGCGATCGCCGAGCAGATGGCCACCGACTACAGCGACGAGCTGCTGGAGGAGATGGGCAAGCTCCAGGAGCAGCTCGAGCACCGCAACGCGTGGGACCTCGACAGCCAGCTCGAGCAGGCGATGGACGCGCTGCGCTGCCCGCCGCCCGACGCCGACGTGACCAAGCTGTCCGGTGGTGAGCGCCGTCGCGTCGCGCTGTGCAAGCTCCTGCTGGAGGCGCCCGACCTGCTGCTGCTCGACGAGCCCACCAACCACCTCGACGCCGAGAGCGTGCAGTGGCTGGAGCAGCACCTGGAGAAGTACGCCGGCACCGTGCTGGCGGTCACCCACGACCGCTACTTCCTGGACAACGTGGCCACCTGGATCCTGGAGCTGGACCGCGGCCGCACCTACCCCTACGAGGGCAACTACTCCACCTACCTGGAGGCCAAGGCGCAGCGGCTCAAGGTCGAGGGTCAGAAGGACGCCAAGCGCAAGAAGCGCCTGGAGGACGAGCTGGAGTGGGTCCGCTCCAACCCGAAGGCCCGCCAGACCAAGTCCAAGGCCCGTCTCCAGCGCTACGAGGAGATGGCCGCCGAGGCCGACAAGTACCGCAAGCTCGACTTCGAGGAGATCCAGATCCCGCCGGGCCCGCGCCTGGGCACCACGGTGATCAAGGCCGACGACCTCACCAAGGGCTTCGGCGACCGGCTGCTCATGGAGAAGCTCTCCTTCGACCTGCCGCGCAACGGCATCGTCGGCGTCATCGGTCCCAACGGCGTCGGCAAGACCACGCTGTTCCGCATGATCACCGGCAGTGAGACGCCCGACAACGGCTCCATCGTCGTGGGCGACACCGTCAAGATCTCCTACGCCGACCAGTCGCGCGGTGGCATCGACCCCAGCAAGAACGTCTGGGAGGTCGTCTCCGACGGTCTCGACCACATCAAAGTCGGCAACGTCGAGATGCCCTCGCGCGCCTACATCGCCGCGTTCGGCTTCAAGGGCCCCGACCAGCAGAAGAAGGCCGGCGTCCTGTCGGGTGGCGAGCGCAACCGGCTCAACCTGGCGCTGACCCTCAAGCAGGGCGGCAACGTCCTGCTCCTCGACGAGCCCACCAACGACCTCGACACCGAGACCCTGTCGTCGCTGGAGAACGCGCTGCTCGACTTCCCGGGCTGCGCGGTCATCACCTCGCACGACCGGTGGTTCCTCGACCGCATCGCCACCCACATCCTGGCGTGGGAAGAGGGCTCCAACTGGTTCTGGTTCGAGGGCAACTTCGCCGACTACGAGAAGAACAAGATCGAGCGTCTGGGCGCCGACGCGGCCCGGCCGCACCGGGTGACCTACCGCAAGCTCCACCGCGACTGAGCGTCCCCGACGCGCCCGGTGAGCGTTTGAGCGCTCCCGCGGTCGGTGGTTCTCCGCGTACGACGTGAGAGCCGCGCCCGCCGTCATCTCCTCCATCACGCGGATGCCGATGGACGACGGCGGGCGCGGCTCTCGCGCGTTCACCGGGGCGCCGCTCCCGAGGCGTCGTTCCATGGCGGGCCGACGTCGTCCATGGTGGGCCGACGTCGTCCATGGGGCGTCGTCCATGGCGGGCCGGCGTCGTTCGTGGTGGGCCGAGGTGAGGAGGGCGGCGCCCCGGCGGGTACCGTGGCGGGCGTGGTGCAAGAATCCCTCGAAACCCTCGCCCAGCGGCACGTCTTCCCCCGGATGGTGCGCTTCGCGGACATCGACTCGCTCGGGCACGTGAACAACGTCCGGTTCTTCGACTACCTGGAGGACGCCCGGCTCGGCATGCTGCACATCGACCCGTACCGGGCGGGTGACGCGCCGTTCAAGGGCCTCGTCATCGCCCGGCACGAGATCGACTACCGCCGGCCGCTGTCGTTCCGGGCCGAGCCGGTACGGGTGGAGACGTGGGTGACGGAGATCAAGCCGGTGCGCTTCACCCTGGCCTACGAGATCCGCGACGACGACGAGGTGTTCGTGACGGCGACCTCGGTGGTCGTGGGCTACGACGTGGAAAGGGCCGCGCCGCGCAGGCTGTCGCCGCAGGAGGTCGCGTACCTCGAACGCTTCAAGATCACCACGTAGCGGTGGAAACCCGCGAGGGGAAGCGGAGTCAGGGCCGAAGGCGCTGGGTGATGCTGGCCCTGGGCGTCAACGCGCATGCGAGCGTCACCCTGGGCCTGTTCGGGCTCCCGCTGGTCATGCCGGACCTGCAGCGTTTCTTCGGCCTGTCGCTGCCGGTGGCGGGCATCGTGGCCAACGCCCCGGCGATCGGCGTGCTGTTCGCCCTCGTCCCCTGGGGCGTGCTCGCCGACCGGCACGGCGAGCGGCTGGTGCTCGGCGTGGGCGTGGGCCTGGCGGCGGTGCTCTTCGGGGCCGTGACGCTGGTCAGCGGCGTCTGGGCGGTCGTCGCCCTGCTGGCGCTGGCGGGGGCCGCGGGCTCGGCCGCGATGGTGGGCGGCGGCCGGATCGTGCTGCGCTGGTTCCGGCCGCCGGAGCGCGGCGTCGCGATGGGCCTGCGGCAGGTGTCGTACACGCTGGGCATGGCCGTGGCCGCGTTCGTGCTGCCGCCCGTGTCACGCGCCCACGGCATCCCGGGGGTGCTGGGCGTCTGCGCCGCCGTGAGCCTCGTCGCCGCCGTGCTGGCCGCCCTGTTCCTGGCCGAGCCGCCGCACGACGCCCCCGGTGCGGGGGCCGCGCCGGCCGGCTCGCCGTACCGGCAGCCGGCCCTGTGGCGGGTGCACGCGACCAGCGCGCTGCACGCGGTGCCGCAGATCGTGGTCAGCACGTACGGCGTCGCCTGCCTCGTCCACGTGTACGGCTGGGACGGGGTCCAGGCGGGCCAGCTGTTCGGCGTGGCGGCGGT
Organism: Nonomuraea rhodomycinica; assembly: GCF_013363995.1. Lineage (GTDB taxonomy): Bacteria > Actinomycetota > Actinomycetes > Streptosporangiales > Streptosporangiaceae > Nonomuraea > Nonomuraea rhodomycinica. The sequence continues at coordinate 561,239 of NZ_JABWGO010000004.1, forward strand.
CGGCGGCGCCGTGGTGCGCATCGCGGTGGGGCGCTGGTCCGACCGGACGGGCCTGCGGATGGCGCCGCTGCGGCTGCTGACGTTCGGCAGCCTGGCGGTGCTGACCCTGCTGCTCGTGGGCACCTTCACCGGGTCGTGGCCCGGGACGGTGATGCTGGCGCTGGCCGCGGTCATCACCGTGGCGGGCAACGGCCTGGCGTACCTGGCGGCCGGTGAGCTCGCCGGGCCCGGCGCGGCCGGGCGGGTGCTGGGCACCCACAACACCGTCCAGAACGTCGTCGCCCTCGCCGTGACCCCGCTGGCCGGGCTGCTGATCACGCACGAGGGCTACTGGGCGGGGTTCGCGGCGGGGCTGGTGTGCGCGCTCGTCTCCGTCCCGGTCATCCCGGTACGCGGCGAGCGCGGCGCGCACACCACGCCCGCCGGCGTCACCTGACGAGGCCGGACGGAGCCTGGAGCCAGACGGCCGTGTCCGGGGGCAGGAGGTCGCCGGCCGGCGGCCCGCCTGCGCCCGGCCCGCCTGCGCCCGGTCCGCCTGTCGCCCTTCCGTCCGCCAGCGGCCCGCTCGCCAGCAGGACGCGTTCGTGCGGCGGCAGCCGTACGGCATCGGTGCCGCAGTTGAGCGCGCACACCAGCGACCCGCGCCGGAAGACCAGCGCGTCCTCGTGCGAGTCCAGCCACTCGATCGCGTGCGGGACGTCCTCCACCACCTGCCGGCGGCAGGCCAGCGCCGCCCGGTAGAACTCCAGCGTCGAGGCCGGGTCGCCGGTCTGGGCCTCGACGCTCAGCGCGCCGAACTCCTCGGGCTGCGGCAGCCAGGGCCGGGTGTCGCCCGGCGAGAACCCGTACGACGGCCCCGACCTCTCCCACGGCAGCGGCACCCGGCAGCCGTCGCGGCCCGGCAGCTTGCCCTCCGACTGGAAGAAGACGGGGTCCTGCCGCGCCTCCGGGGGAAGATTCTTCACCTCGGGGAGTCCTAGTTCCTCCCCCTGGTAGAGGTATGCAGACCCGGGAAGCGCCAACATGGCGAGAAGTGCCGCTTTTGCCCGGGCGAGCCCGGTTCCCGGGTCGGCGGTCTCGTAGCGGGTGCGGTGCCGTACGACATCGTGGTTGGACAGCACCCACGTGGCGAACGGCACGGTCGCCAGCGTGTCGTCGATCACCTTGCGGAACGCCGTCGCCGACCACGGGGCCTGGAGCCAGGCGAAGTTGAAGCTCTGGTGCAGCTCGTCCGGCCGGACGTAACGGGCCAGATCCTCCGGGTCGTCCGTCCACACCTCGCCCACGGCCATGCGCTCGCCCGGGTAGGCGTCCAGCAGCTTGCGCCACGACCGGTAGACCTCGTGCACCTCGGGCTGCCCCCACACCGGTGAGCGCGCACCGAACGCCTGGTCGTCCACCGCCGGCAGGTCCGGCAGGTCCTCCGCCTTGTACAGGCCCATCGCCACGTCGATCCGGAACCCGTCGACGCCCCGCTCCAGCCAGAAGCGCAGGACGTCCAGGAACTCCTCGTGGACCTCCGGCTCCCGCCAGTTGAAGTCCGGCTGCTCCGGCGCGAACAGGTGGAGGTACCACTGCCCGTCGGCCACCTGCGTCCAGGCGGGCCCGCCGAACGTGGACTGCCAGTTGTTCGTCCGGTCACGGAAGATGTAGCGCTCGCGCCGTTCCCCGCGCAGCGCCGCCTGGAACCACGGGTGCTGGGAGGAGCTGTGGTTGGGCACGACGTCGACGAGTACCCGCAGCCCGAGCTCGTGCGCGTCGGACACCAGCGCCTCGAAGTCCGCCAGCGACCCGAACAGCGGATCCACGCCGCGGTAGTCGGCCACGTCGTAGCCGCCGTCGGCCATGGGGGAGGGGTAGAAGGGCGTCAGCCAGACGGCGTCGACGCCCAGGTCGCGGAGGTACGGCAGCCGCCGCCGGATGCCGGCCAGATCGCCGACGCCGTCACCCGAGGCGTCGGCGAAACTGCGTACATAGATTTCGTAAACGACCGCATCACGCCACCAGGGGATAGTCATGGGGCGGTCATGCCCGTTATGTGGGAGAGTTCACCAGGCTGTGCGCCGCGTACACCAGGTAGTCCCAGAGTCGCTTCTCCTGCTCCTCGGGCAGCTCCAGCGACTCCACGCCGTCACGCATGTGCTTCAGCCAGGCGTCGCGCTCGGCCTCGCCGATCACGAACGGCACGTGGCGCATGCGCAGCCGGGGGTGCCCGCGCTCCTGGCTGTAGGTGTTGGGCCCGCCCCAGTACTGGATCAGGAAACCCCGCAGCCGGTCCTCGGCACCGGTGAGGTCCTCCTCCGGGTAGAGGGGACGGAGCAGCGGGTCCTGGGCCACCCCCTCGTAGAAGCGGTGCACCAGCCGGCGGAAGGTCTCCTCGCCCCCGACGGCCTCGTAGAAGGAGGTCTCAGTCACGGTGCAAGCCTACGCGCCGGGCGCCAGTGCGATGCCTGCGGTGTCGAGCGCGCTCTTGACCTTCAGCCGCATCTCCCGCGCGACCTGCGCCTGCTTGGAGGGCAGCGTCTTGGCGGAGATGCGGAAGACGATCGTGCTGTCGGACAACTGCTCGACGCCGAACACGTCGGGCCGCTCCACGATCACCGTCTCGCGGAACTCGGGGTCGTCCCACATGTCCTTGGCGATCCCCTCCAGCACGTCGCGCACCGCGGTCACGTCGGTGGCGTAGCCGACCGGCACGTCCACGTAGGCCCGCGACCAGCCCTGCGACTCGTTGCCGACCCGGGTGATGGTGCCGTTGCGCACGTACCAGACCCGGCCGTCGGCGTCGCGCAGCCGCGTGATCCGCAGCGTGACCGCCTCCACCGTGCCGACGGCGGCGCCCGCGTCGATCACGTCGCCCACGCCGTACTGGTCCTCCAGCAGCATGAACATGCCCGCGATGAAGTCCTTGACCAGCTCCTGCGCGCCGAAGCCGATCGCCACGCCCAGGATGCCGACGCTGGTCAGCAGCGGGGCGATGGGGATGGTCAGCCGGTCGAGCACGGTGAGCACGGCGGTGCCGAGGATGACGATCGAGGCGATGTGCCGCAGCACCGAGCCCATGGTCTCGGCCCGCTGCTTGCGCCGCTCGTGCAGCAGCACGTCGATGCTCTCGGAGCCGGCGCCGTTGCGGCGGAAGCGGGTCATGATCGAGCCGCCGGTCGCGGCGCGGGTGACCACGCGGGTGATGACGCGGTGCGCGACCTTCCGGATGGCGAACGCGAGGATCAGGATCAGCACGATCGTGATCAGGGTCGCCACCAGCGGCGCCCACGTCGCTCCGTCGAACAGCCCGGCCAGCGTGGAGCAGAGCAGCGTGTCGCCCGCGCAGACGTTGGACATCTGCTGGCTCAGGCTGTCGAGGCTGGGGATCACGGACGAGGGAGTGGGTGATGGCGCCGGCGTCGCCAGGAACACTGGGAGGATCCCCCTTCGGGAAAGCGGGAAAGCGGTTCGGTCGGCGGATCTGGACCGATTCGATCCACAAGATACCGCCGACCGAACCGGCCGCCGTCACATCACGCCGGGGAAGACGGGGTCATCAGAGCCCGGGGCCGCGGAGGGCGGGGCCTGACGCTCCGGTGACGTGCGGCCCGGCAGGGGCGCGCACCCGGAAGCGCGTCCCATACCGTTTCTCCCGGGGCGTACACCCCGGGACCCTCCGGTGTGACCCGGAGGGCGCCTGTCGAACTGAATGGAACCAGCGGGACGGCCAGGGCCCCCGCGTACGGGAGGCCCTCCGCACCGGCCGCCCCGCCGGCTCCGCGAAGCCGCGGTGGGCGCGGTGAGCCGTGGTGGCTGCGCTCCACCCGGATCACCGCCTGCGTCATTCGCCCACCGCGGCGAGCACCCGGGCGACCTTCGTCGCCGCACCAGCCGGGTCCTCGGCCGTGTGCATCCGCTCTCCCCAGGACCAGCAGTACCACCAGTCCGGCAGATCGGAGACCGCTGTCGGCCGACAGGTGACGTTCTCCGTCAGGCTCGTCGCGTTCGGGTTGATCACCCGTACGAACAGCCTGCCGGTCTGGGTGCGGACCACGCGTGCGAGCAGACCGCGTGCGTCGAGCTCCGCTACCAGACGCTCCAGGTGCTCGAAGTCGTCGTCCCCCACCTTTCGTCCCTCCCTCGCTCGTAGCCGGTGCGCCAAAGATGACTCAACTGAGCGCGCTACGCAACGAGCACATCCCGATCACAGGGAGTGGCTATTCACCCGTGGGATGTAAGAAACAGTCCGCCGGAGGACGATCCTTAACCGTAAGCTTCAAGAGGACGTTTTCTTCCCGTCCACAATGGTCCATAGTCTAGGGTAGGCGCTCTGCAACCCAGAGACTACGCTCAGTGATCGGTCACGGATCGTACGGGACGTGTGTGAGAGGGGCCGGGATGTCCGGCAGGCAGCACAGGGAAACGGAGATGGCGCGGCGCATCCGGGCCAGGGGTCTCGCCGCCGGCCGAACGCCCGCCCAGATCGCCGAAGAGATACACGAGGCATGCTCGCCTCAGTTCGGCACGACGCGGATCAAGGGCCATCGCCTCTCCCACGGCATCGCCCTGGCCGACGTCATCGAGCAGGTGCGCGCCCTGTTCGAACGCGACGCCAAGGCGCCGCCCGGCATCGGCGAGACGCTGCTGTCGGCGTACGAGAGCGGCCTGAAACGCCCCGGACCCGAGTACCTCCACTACCTGTGCACCGTCTACCGCGTCGAGCCCGCGGCCCTCGGCTACGACGGCCCGTGCATCTGCGGCCACGGCCACCGGGGGCCCGTCGCGGCGGCCTTCGACGTCGCGGAGGGCGCGCCCCTCTCGGTCGACACCCGGGAGCCGCGCATCAGGCCGTCCGGTGACGAGGAGACGCCGCCCGACGGTCAGGAGGACGAGAACATCCTGCGCCACACCCTGCTGCAGCTCCTCGACAGCAAGTCCTCCTCCGTCAAGCTGGAGGGGCCGGCGCTCGGCGCCCTGGAGGGCATCAGGCGGCGCATGGACGAGACGCTGGTCTGCGCCACGGTCTCGCCGGCCATGCTCGACCAGTGGGAGGAGGTCACGCAGGCCTTCGGCCGGCAGTACACGACCACCGCCCCGCAACGGCTGCTGTGCGACGTGGCGCTGGAGCTGAGCGCCGTGCGCAACGCGCTCAACCGCCGCCAGCCGATCGACCTGCAGGAGCGGCTGTGCCGCATGGCCGCGCAGCTCGCCGGGCTCAGCGGCATGATCATGATCAACCTGGGCGACCACCGGCTGGCGCGCGCGTTCTTCCGCACCGGCCGCATCGCCGCCGACGAGACCGGCGACCGCGCGCTGCGCGCCTGGGTGACGGCCCGCGAGTCGCTGGTCCCGCTCTACTACGGCGACGCCCGCGAGGCGCTCAACCTGGCCAAGAAGAGCCGCGACCTGGCCGGCACCGTGCCGTGCGCCGCGCAGGCCATGGCGCCGGTCGTGGAGGCCCGCGCGCTGGCCATGCTGTCGGGCACCGACAGCAAGAAGGAGATCGTCGACCAGGCCAAGCGCGCGCTGGCCCGGGCCCGCAACGCCTTCAGCCACATCAAGGGCGACGAGCGCGAGGACATGGCTTTCGGCTACACCGAGCGCCAGCTCTACTTCTACCAGGGCGACGTGCTCACCAAGCTCGGGCAGACGCTGGAGGCCGAGGTGGTGCTGGAGCAGGCCCTGGACAAGTACCAGGACCACATCCTCGACCAGACGCTGATCAGGCTCGACCGGGCGCAGTGCCGCCTCATCGAGGGCGACGTCACCGAGGCGCTGCAGATCGGCACCGAGGCGCTGAGACTGGTCGGGCCCGAGTACCGCACCGAGTTCATCATGCGTCCCGCTCTCGCCTTCGAGCAGGCGGTCATGCAGCGCGACCGCAACCACCCGGGCCTGGCCGAGTACCGCGAGCAGCTGCACCAGGAGGCGCCCGCGAACGATCGAAAGGCCGGTGCATGAACCTGAAGATCCGCCGTTACCGCTGGTCCGACCTGGACACCATCCTGGCGCTGCACCAGATCTGCCTCGCCCAGGTCGGCCTGTTCCCCGGTGACGGGGTCTACTACGACGACGACTTCCCCCGCATCCAGGAGCTCTACCTGGTCTGCGGCGGCGACTTCCTCGTGGGCGAGGTGGACGGCCGGGTCGTCGCCATGGGAGGCCTGCGGCCCATCGACTGCGGCCTGGCCGAGATCTGCCGGCTGCGCGTCCATCCCGACCACCAGCGGCGCGGTCACGGCGCCGCGATGCTGACCGCCCTGGAGCAGCGGGCGGTCGCGTTGGGCTTCCACAGCGTCCGCGGCGACACCACGCTGCGCCAGGAGGCCGCCCTCGCGCTGTACGCGCGGCAGGGGTGGCGGGAGATCTCCCGCGCCCGCGTCGGCGACCTCATCGTGGTGTACGGCGAGAAGCGGCTCGTGCCCGCCGCCGTCCTCGACGCCTGACCCGCCGCCCCGATCTCTTCGTGCCACCGGCCGCCGCCGGACCGTGTCCGGCGGCGGCCGGTGGCATGTGGGGCGCCAGGGCAAGAGGTGACAAGAGAAATGTGCGATTCGATCACCTCTGCGGATATGGATGTACGAGCCCCCGAGTGAGCCTCTTCACTCTTGGTGGTAGAGGAGCATCACCGGCTGCTCGGAGTACATCCGCGGCTGCGTTTCGTAGTGAGATGCTTCCGCCATGGCAGTCGTGGCCGCTCCCCGACCCCTCCTGGGAGCCGTGCTTCTGTTGTTCGTCAGCGCCGCATGGGGGTCGGCGTTCCCGCTGATGAAGGATCTCATCGTCCGGTTACCGGTCGAGGACCTGCTGGCCGAGCGTTACGCCATCGCGGCGCTGACGCTCCTTCTCCTGCGTCCCGGCACGCTGCGGGGGCTTGCGTGGCGCACGTGGGGGCACGGGGTCGTCCTGGGGGTCATGTTCGGCGTCGGCCAGCTCGGGCAGGCCATCGCGCTGCACAGCCTGCCCTCGGCCGTGTCGGGCTTCGCCGTCGGGTGCAGCGTGATCTTCACGCCCATCCTGGCGCTCCTGCTGTTCAGGACGCACATGCCCGTCCGGGTGTGGGTGGGCGTCGCGCTGGCGGTGGCCGGCATGACGGTGTTCACGCTCCTGCGCGGCGTCGGGGAGGGGCCGATCTCGCTGCTCGCGCTCGGCGTCACGCTCGCCGCTGCGGCCCTGTACGCCGGGCACACGCTGCTGCTGGCCCGGCTCACCCGCACCCGCGAGGGCTTCAACGCCTACGCCCTGACCGTCATCCAGCTGGCCACCATCGGCCTCATGACGGGCGGCTACGCGGTCCGCGACGGGCTGAGCCTGCCGGCCGGTCCCTCCGACTGGGTCGCGCTGGGCCACCTGTCGGTGGTGTCGTGCGCGCTGGGGTTCCTGGCCCGCTCGTACGGCCAGACGCACGTGGCCGCCGTGCCGAGCGCGGTGCTCATGTCGTCGCAGCCGCTGTGGGTGGCGGGGATCGCGGTGATCTGGTTCCACGAGCCGGCGGACTGGAGCATGGCCCTCGGCGGCGGCCTCATGGGGGCGGCGATGCTGCTGGCCGTGCCGTCGCGCACGACCGAGTCCCCGCGCCCGGCGTCCGTCCAGCGGGTGGAGCCGCGGCCCGTGCTGGAGGAGGCGTCGCGCCGCAACCACCTGCTCGCCGTGTCACGCCAGGCGTCGATGCGGCTGGCCGACCTCAAGATCAAACGGGACGGCGGCCAGGCGAACGAGTCCGTCGAGGATCCCGTCGGGGCGGAGCAGCCGCAGGCGCCGTCCGTGTCGCCGGGAGTCGCTCCGGTGTGCGTCGACATCCAGGCGTGCCGGCTGCAGACGCATCAGATCAAGGGCAGCGGCCAGCCCAGCCTGGACCGGCTCATCCAGCGGGCGACGATCATCGTCCGGGCCAGGAACCTGCCCGGCCCCGGCTGTTGCCAGTCGGTCACGCTGTCCGGTCGCTGTCTGTGCTCACTGATCGAGGAGGCCGAGAAGAACGGGGAGGCAGCCCGGCCGTGCTGGTTTCGGCCCGGCTGAACGGCGGGAAATCGCTGAATAAACAGCGCATTAGCTATTACCCACTTACTTATATGTCCCAAACCTTGATAATCGCTGAACTGGCCGAATAATGGTGGATTAGTCCCAACGGAGGGGTAGGACACCATGAAGCGCATCGTCGTGCACAAGCCGGGCTCAGCGAAGCTCACGGGGACTGCGAGCGTCATCCACAAGGGGTGACCGGGAGCGGTTCGCATCACCGGGTGGGAAGCGATCCGCCCGTCGAAACGGGGGCCGTGCGGCTGCTGATGCCGATGATCGACGGACACCGCCGGCCCCATGGCCCCTACACCGTCGCCTCCGCACTGCTGCACCACCTCGTGCCGGGCGTCCTGGAACGTTCCCCGGAACTGGTCGCCGCCCACGACATCGAGATCAGGGCGGCGGCCCCCGGGCTGCGTCGCCTGGTCCCCGCCCGGCGCGTGAGCGTCGACGCGGCACTGCCCGAGGACGAGCGCATCCTCGTGCCCGCGCCCCGCCGCACGCTGCGGCTGGCCAACGGGCTCGCCGAGTTCGTCCGCGAGGCCGTGACGCCGGGACGCACCCTGGTCGTGTGCAACGGCGCCGAGACCGACCCGACGGACGCCGAACTGCTCGACGTCATGACCCGCCGCATCCCGCCCGGCGTGCTCACCGTCGTCGTGTACGAGGGCGGCCCCGAGCCGGCGCCGGACACCCGCGGCCCTGCCGAGCTGTGGCAGGTCGTGGACCGGTGCGTCCACGAGGGGTTCCTGCACGCCGTGGCCGAGCTGGGCCCGCGCGGGCTGGAGGCGGCCGAACCGGGAGGAGAGCTGTGGTGGCGCTTCGCGCAGCGCACCGCCACGGCGCTCGGCGGCCTCGGCCGTAGCGAGGAGGCGCGGGAGGTGTGGGCGCGGGCCCGCAGGTGCAGCCAGGACCCGGCGGTCCACGCCGCCGCCGCGTACGGCCTCGCGATGCTCGACGCCCGGCACCCCGACCCGGCGCGGCGCGACCTCGGCCGGGCGCGGGAGTGGGTCAACGAGGCCATCGCCATCTCGACGCTGCTGCCCGACCCGTTCGAGCGGGCGTTCAAGCTGGGCTTCGACCGCAACGGGCTGGCGCTCGTGGAGCTGCGCGAGGGGCGGCCGGAGGCGGCGCTCGCGCTGGTGGAGTCGGCCCTGGAACTGGCCGGCGAGCTGGGGGAGCGGCATCCGCTGCACCGCCTGGTGCTGCACGCCAACCGTGGCCGGCTGCTCGCCGGGCTCGGCCGTACGAAGGAGGCGCTCGCCGAGTACACCGCGGCCATCGCCCTCGACCCCGGCTTCCCCGACCACTACCTCGACCGGGGCAACCTGCTGGCCCGGCTCGGCCTGCCGGACGAGGCGCTGGCCGACTACGAGAGCGCCATCCGGGCCGGCCCGCCGATGCCCGAGGCGTACTACAACCGCGCCGAGCTGCGGATCTCCCGCGACGACACGGAGGGCGCGCTGGCCGACCTCGGGCGCGTGCTGGAGCTCGACCCCGGCTACGTGGACGCGTACATCAACCGGGCCGGGCTGCTGGCCGCCCTCGAACGCGACGAGGACGCCTGGGCCGACGTGCGCGCCGGACTCGCGCTGGCCCCCGGCGACCCGCACCTGCTCGTGGTCCGCGGGCAACTGGAGACGGCCGCCGGCCAGCTGGAGGAGGCGCGCGCGACGCTCGACGCCGCCATCGCCCGGGCGCCGTGGCTGGCCGCGGCGTGGGGCAACCGCGGGGTGCTGCGGTTCGCGCAGGGCGACGCCGAGGGGGCCGTGGACGACCTCGCCCAGGCGATCGGGCTGGACCCGCACCCCGACCTGTACGCCAACCGGGCGGTGGCGCTGCGCTCGCTCGGCCGTACGGCGGAGGCGGAGGCGGACGAGGAACGCGCGGCGGGAGGGTGAGAACCGGGCGGCCACCCGTGGCGGGGCTGGCAGCATGGCGGCATGACCGGCATGACCGAAAGAAGCGCTCCCGGACGCGGAGCCCGCCGTGCTCGCGCGCGGGTGGGCCGGGCGGCGGCGGTCTTCGCCGCGCTGGGCGTGCTGTGGTGGGCCAGCGTCCGCATGGCGTGGACGGCCGTCGGCTGCGACGACTGGGGGTGCCTCGCGCCGGTCTCGGGCCTGGTGGTCCTGGTGACGGTCGCGGTCCTCGCCGGCGGCGGGTGGGCCCTGGAGCGCGTGGCGGTCCGTCCCGGCCGCCGGACGGCCGCGGTGGCGGCGGGCGTGCTGGTCTCGCTCGGGCTGCTCGGCCAGGTGCTGCCGTCGTGGGCCTGGCCGCCGGCGCACGCGGTGCTGTCGGCGGCGGCGTTCGCGGCGGCGGGCGCGGCGGCGGCCTTCCTCACGGCGCCCGAACCGCCGGGACGCTGGAAGCTCGCGCTGGTCCTGGCGCTGGCGGTCCTGCCGCCGGTGATGCTCGTCCTCCTGTGGACGACCGCCTCGTGACGCGCCTTCGCCGACGACCGGCGACGGATGGACTGACGTCCGGCGACGAGGGGACTACGGTAGGGCGCGTGGGCTTCGACGAGCTGCTGCGAGAACTCCAGCCGGGCGCCGGCGCGCAGGCCGCCGGCATCAGACGCGGTTACGGGGGGCCGCCGCCGCGCTCCCTGGCCCTCACCTCGGGCCCGGACCGGCTGCGCTGCGCCTCCCTGCTGAAACCGCTGTACGCGTGGGCGACGGCCGAGCTGGTCGGCGACCACGAGCGGTGGCGCCGCCACGCGGAGCCGGCCGTGGTCGTCTCCTCCAACGCCGACACGCTCGCCCTGTGGCTGTCCGCCGGCCCGCGTGCCGTGCTCGACGGGATCCACCGGCGTACCGGTGTCCGCTGGGCGCCGCCGAACGGCGACCCGTCGAGGTTCGGATCCGTGGAGGTGTCCGCCGCCGAGGTCGCCGCCGCGTACGTGGAGCTGGCCCAGGCGGCCCTGGCGGGCGAGCCGGTGGCGGGCGCGATCCTGGAGTGGATGCGGCTGGTGGGCGGCGACCAGACGTTCGGCGCCAGGGAGGCGCTGGCGGCGCCGGAGGCGGCGGTCAAGTGCGGCTGGTACGGCGGGATGGACGAGACGTTCCTGCGCACCCACGCCGTGGGCGTGCTCACCCCGGAGGCGAACCGGGTGGTGGTCGTGGTCGGCATGACCGCGCAGCCGTACACCGACGAGCTCGAACGCGACATCTACCAGGCTCGGGTGGCCGAGGGGCTGCCGGTCGAGGCGGAGCACGAGAAGGCGGGCGGCGCACTGCTGCGCGGCCTGCTGCGCACCACCTTGACCGAGCTGGGGGAGACGCCGGACGGCTGAGCCCGGAAGGCGAGGCCGGAAGGGCGCGCGGCATACTCGCCCTGCGGTGCCCGGCGGGTGCGCGGCGCCGGATCCCTGGTGGTGGCGCACTGCCAAGACTCCCGGCGACGCGTGAGCGCTGGATTCCCGGGGAGCCGGGTGACGTGAAAGGGATCCTGGTGGGCCCGGTGACGTGAACGGGGTCGCGGCGGGGTCCGGTGACGTGAAGGAGAGCGCGTGAAGCTGACGGTGCTGGGCGGATGCGGGGCGTGGCCCGCCGCCGGTCAGGCGTGCAGCGGCTACCTGGTGGAGCACGACGGGTACCGGGTGCTGATCGACCCCGGCTACGCCGTACTGCCCAGGCTGCTGGAGTCGACGGCGGCCGAGGACGTCGACGCGGTGCTCGTCAGCCACGGCCATCCCGACCACTGCGCCGACCTCAACCCGCTGCTGCGCGCCCGGGCGCTGGGCGACAGGCCGCCGGCCGCGCTGCCCGTGCACGCGCCGCCCGGAGCGCTCGACATGGTGCTCGCCCTGGACCGGCCGGGCATGCTGGCGTCCAGCTACGTGCTGTACGAACTGGCGCCCGGCGCGCCGGTGGAGCTCGGCCCGTTCCGGGTGGACATCTGGTCGTTGCCGCACCACGTCCCGAACGCCGGGCTGCGGCTCACCGCCGGTGGCCGGGTGCTCGCCTACACCGGCGACACGGGACCCGCCGCCGAGCTGATCGACCTGGCCCGCGACGCCGACCTGCTGCTGGCGGAGGCCACCTATCCCGAACGGGTGCCCGAGGAGGACGCGCCGTTCCTGTCGAGCGCCCTGGACGCGGGCCGTACGGCGTCGCGGGCCGGCGCGGCCCGTCTGATGCTCACGCACCTGTGGCCGGACACCTTGCCGGAGCCGGCTCTGGAGGCCGCGGCCAAGGAGTACACGGGCGAGCTCACGGCGGCCGCCGGCGGCCTCACGATCTCCTTCTGACCGAACTGCACAGCGTGCAGCCCCAGGGACCTCCCCCGATCCCCGGCCGTTTCGCGCATGTCAGCCCTCGACGCAAGGACAACCATGAACATCGGCCTCCCCGAACTCATCCAGCTCCTGGTGATCGTCGTCGCGGTGTTCATCCTCGTCCGGCTGGTGACCCGCCGCCGGAAGTAGCCGGCGCTCGATCCGGTTCTTCTGTGCCGGCCTGCTGTCCACGGCCGCGGCGCCGGGACGCCGTCGCCGGGCACGGCCCGCCGATGCCGCTGCCGGGGCGCCCTCCTCGGCAGGCGGCGCGACGACGTGTGCCGGGCGCATGCCTCTGACCGCCCCCGCTGCCAGGCGGCGGCCTTGCGCCATCGTGGCTGTCAGCCGTCCTCCTCCCCGCCGGCGGTCTCGGCCGGCTCCTCGTCCAGCACGAGGGTGAGCAGGCCGGGGAAGCGGCCCTCGAACTCGTCCCGGCGCAGCCGGTTGAGACGGCGCGCGCCCTCGTCGCGCTGCTCCAGCAGCCCGACGTTGCGCAGCACCGCGAAGTGGTGGCTGAGCGTCGACTTCGCCACCGGCAGGTGGGTGAACGTGCCGCACGGCCGGGTCCAGTCGGGCACCTCGGCCAGCTCGCGCACGATCCGGCGGCGGACCGGGTCGCCGAGAGCGTCGAGGGCCGCCTGGAGCGACACCTCCGCGGGTGAGGTGTGGGTCAGGCTTCTCGACCTGCTGGACGCGGAGGTGTTCGACGAGCGTCGAACATTGGTGTAGTGTTCCATCTCGATCGAACATCCTAGTCCCCTGGAGGGCTCATGGACACCGGACACGTCGGCGTGTGGCACCCGCTGATCAACAAGGCGCCCGCCGGTGACGCTCGCGCCGCCGCCGCGGAGATCGAACGGCTCGGCTACGGGTCCGTCTGGCTCAACGAGGCGCCCGGCAGCAAGGAGCCGCTGGCCAACGCCGGTGTCCTGCTGGCCGCCACCACCCGCCTGGCCGTGGGCACCGGCATCGCCAGCCTCTGGGCGCGCGACGCCACGGCCATGGCCGCCGGAGCCGCCACGTTGGGCGACGCCTTCCCCGGCCGCTTCCTGCTGGGTGTCGGAGTCAGCCACAGCACGGTCGCCGGGCGGCGCGGCCACGATTACAGCAAGCCCTTGACGACGATGCGCGCCTACCTCGACGGCATGGACGAGGCCGCCCGCGACCTGCCGCAGGCCGGCGCGCCACGCGTCCTTGCCGCGCTACGCCCGCGCATGCTGGAGCTCGCCCGCGACCGCGCCGACGGGGCGCACAGCTATTTCGTCCCTCCGGAGCACACGGCCGCGGCCCGCGGGATTCTCGGCCCCGACCGGCTGCTCATCCCGGAGCAGGCCGTCGTCCTGGAGACCGACCCGGTGCGCGCCCGCGAGATCGCCCGCGCCCACATGGCCTACTACCTGAACCTGCCCAACTACACCAACAACCTGCGCGAGCTCGGCTACACCGACGAGGACCTCGCGGGAGGGGGCAGTGACCGGCTCGCCGACGCGATCGTGGCCTGGGGCGACGCCGCCGCGATCGCCGCTCGGGTCCGCGCCCACCTCGACGCCGGCGCCGACCACGTCGCCATCCAGCCGATCGCCTCCGGAGCCCCCGACCTGGCCGACGCGCTCACCCAACTTCGCCTGCTCGCCCCTGCCCTGGGCATCCAGCCGGCGGTCAGCGCCCAACCAGAGGGTGGCGCTCTCACGGTGGCCAGGGTCTGAGCGGTTGTCCACGCCCGAACGGCCATCAGGCTGACGGACCGCTGGGGTGAGAGCGGGGGCCGAGAGCGGGGGCCGAGAGATCGCGTTCCGGTGTGTGTCGCGGCGTTTCGGGGCGACGTGGCGGTCAGGGCGTGACGGCGTTCCGGGGCGTCCGGGGAGGAGCGGCGGTCGGGGCCTATGCGGTGGCCTGACCGTTGAAGTTTGCGCCGCCGTCCTGCGTGGGCGGGGCACGGCGGCGTTCCGGTGTCAGCGTTTCATGGCGCCGTCCGCGATGGCGTCCGCGGCCTCGCCGATCGCCATGCCGACGATCTCCAGTCGCCGCACCAGCTCGCGCTGCTTGAGGGCGTCCGCGGTGATCTCACCGGAGAAGATGCGGGAGATCTCGTACTGGTACATCCGCCGGATCTGCCCGCCCATCTTCTTGGCCTCCAGGGCGTCGTGCACCACGGCCGAGGGGCGGGAGGCGAGGTCACGCACCGCGTTCTCCAGCGCGTCGATCCCGGCGATCACCTGGTCGAGGAGGGGGCTGAAGCGGATCTGGTCCGGCACGCGGTACAGGTGCGACTCCCGCACGAAGTCGCGCAGCGAGTCCAGCACGTCGTCGATGGAGCGGGAGAGCCGGAACAGGTCCTCCCGGTCGATGGGGGTGACCAGGGCGTTGCGCAGTTCGTCGACCAGGCGGCGGCGCTCCTCGTCGCCGAGGTGCTCGATCGTGCGCATCTGCTCGTGCGCTCCGGTACGGCCGACCTCGCCGCCGATCATGGCCATGGCCAGCCAGGCACCCTGCTTGGTCGCTTCCAACTGGCCGAGCAGGGCCTCCGTCAGCGCGCTGTCCATCCGGCCGGTCATGAGATCGCGGATGCGCCGAAGTCGCTTCATCACACTCCTCCCACGGCTCTCGCCGCATCAAAGCTCGTCAGGGTTATGCCCGCAGGGGCGTGGATGATCTGTGGATTCGGACGGGGCGGACAAGGCTGAGGCGTCGGCGGACGGGGTCAGGTCGAGGAGAGGATGAAGGCGACGATTCCGGCGAGCAGGGCGCTGGCCGGGAGGGTGAGCAGCCAGGCCACCACGATCTTGACGGCGGCGTACCAGCGCACCCGCCCGCCGCCCGTGGCCACGCCGGCCCCGATGAGGCCGCCGGCCACGGACTGCGTCATGCTCACCGGCATGCCGAGCAGCGCGCAGGCGATCACAGCCGTGCCCGAGGCGAGCTCCGCCGAGACGCCGTGCAGCGGCCGGGAGGCGATGATCTCCTGGCCGAGCGTGCGGCCCGCCCTGGGCAGGCCGTACAGCGCGCCGAGCCCGAACAGGACCGCGACCAGCGACGTGTACGGCAGAGGCGCGCCCGAGAAGCCGAGCGCGATCATGAACACCGCGAGCATCTTCTGTCCGTCGTTCGCGGCGTAGGCGACGGTCTGGAGCAGGAACCCCGCCCAGTGCCAGCGCCCCAGCCCCCGCGCGCTGGACCAGCGCACCAGCAGCAGCGCGGCACCCCACGCCACCAGGCCGCCGACGAACGGCGCGGCCAGGCCGAAGGCCAGCACCAGCGCGACCGCACCGGCCGAGACGGGCAGCCCCCAGCCGATCCCGGCCCCGGTGAGTCCGCCCACGACGGCCAGGGTGAGGCTCGTCGGACGGCCTTTCGCGCTCAGCACGGTCACGACGGTGAGGGCGGCGAGCACGGCGACCGTCATAGCGGTCCGCCCGCCGGGTTCGTCGAACGTGGCCAGCCGGTGCACGAACGTCCGCGCCACCGCCTGGGTCGCCAGCGGCACCAGCGCCACCATGACGACGAGCGCCAGGATCCCGGTGGCGGGCCTCACCGTGGGCAGCTTGAGTCCCGTGGCGAGGAGGGCCCCTCCGTCGTTCATGCCGGTGACGAGCGCGAACAGGCAGGCGACGGCGACCAGTACGGCGAAGTCCAAGGGTGAACGTGCCTCCGTTCCGGCCGGCGCGCGCGACCGGCGTCGCGGGGCGCATCCCCATGATCGGCTCGATGATGGATGAACTTCCATTCTGCTGGAGAACGGGGTTCGATGGGACTACTGGGGCGCAGGCCCTCGCAAGGGGTATCGCCGTGGGCAAGGGGCATCCGCCGTGGTACGGAGTGACGGGTACGCTCGTTGGACGCGCGAATCGCGCCGAGCGTTGAGCCCCAGCCGCCGAACGGCCGGGTGGGGCCGGCCTGCGGGCGGTAACCTGCCCGGGTCGGCACCCGGGCAGGAACCTGCCCGGGCCGGCAGCGACAGCGCCCACCGTCCCACGTCCGCGAAAGTAATGACATGAGCCCAGCCGAGTACGTCCTGACCCTGTCGTGTCCCGACCGGCCAGGGGTGGTGGCCGCCGTCTCCGGGCTGCTGGCCGGGCACGGATGCAACATCACCGAGAGCCAGCAGTTCGGCGACCAGGCCGCGCGGCGCTTCTTCATGCGCGTGCAGTTCACCTCGCCGTTGGCCGAGGACGAGGTGCGGGCCGCGTTCGCGGCGCTGGCGCCGGAGTTCGGCATGGAGTTCGAGCTGCGCGACAGGGCCCGGAAGCCGCGCGTGCTCATCATGGTCAGCAAGTTCGACCACTGCCTCAACGACCTGCTCTACCGGGTGCGCAAGAAGACCCTGGACATCGAGGTCGTGGCCGTCGCCTCGAACCATCCGGACCTGCGCCCGCTCACCCAGTCGTACGGGATCGACTACCACCACCTGCCGATCACCCCGGAGACCAAGCCCCGGCAGGAGGCCGAGGTGCTGGCCCTGGTGGAGCACTACCAGGTCGATCTCGTGGTGCTGGCCCGCTACATGCAGGTGCTGTCGGAGGACCTGTGCGCCAAGCTGGCGGGCCGGGCGATCAACATCCACCACTCCTTCCTGCCGTCGTTCAAGGGCGCCAAGCCGTACCACCAGGCGCACGACCGGGGCGTGAAGCTGATCGGCGCGACCGCGCACTACGTCACGTCCGACCTGGACGAGGGGCCGATCATCGAGCAGGAGGTGGCCCGCGTCAACCACAGCCACTCGCCGGAGGACCTCGCCGCCATCGGCCGTGACGTGGAGTGCGTGGCGCTGGCCAGGGCCGTGCGCTGGCACGCCGAGCAGCGGGTGCTGCTCGACGGCCACAAGACCATCGTCTTCCCCCGCTGAGACCGGAGGCCACAGGCCCGGCGCGTGTCCCGTCATGACCTACGCGCCGTACGCCTGGTACACCCCGCCCGGTGCGGCAGTCCGGGCAGGGGCGTCGCGGCTGAAGCCCGGTGTGGCGGCTACAGCCCGGTGTGGCGGGCCAGGAAGGTCAGGGTGTCGGCCGACAGGTCCACCGTACGGCTGATCGAGCGCGCCCCGTGCCCCACCTCGGTCTCGTTGCGCAGCAGCACCGGCCGGTCCGACGCGGAGGCGTGCTGCAGCGCCGCGCACATCTTCCACGCGTGCAGCGGATGCACCCGCGTGTCCGACTGGAACACCGTGAACAGCACCGCCGGGTACTCCACGCCCTCGCGCACGTGGTGGTACGGCGAGTACGCCCGCAGCCACCCGAACTGCTCGGGGTCCTCGGCCGAGCCGTACTCGACGTTCCAGGTGGCCCCCAGCCCGAACAGCTCGTAGCGCACCATGTCGAGCAGCGGCGCCGAGCAGGCCACGGCCGCGTACAGGTCGGGCCGCTGCGTCAGGGCGGCGCCGACGAGCAGGCCGCCGTTGGAGCCGCCGGAGATGGCGAGCTGCTCGCGCGTGGTGACGCCGGTGGCGATGAGGTGCTCGGCCGCCGCGTGGAAGTCGTCGAAGACGTTCTGCTTGTGGGCGAGCATGCCGGCGCGGTGCCAGTCCTCGCCCTCCTCGCCGCCGCCGCGCAGGTTGGCGATGGCGTACACGCCGCCCGCCTCGACCCAGGCCAGGATGGAGGCGGAGTAGCCGGGGGTCATCGACAGGCCGAAGCCGCCGTATCCGTACAGGATGGTGGGGCGCGGTCCCTCGGCGTCGACCGGGGAGATGACGAGCATCCGCACCTCGGTGCCGTCCTTGGACCGGTAGACCTCCTGGGAGGTGCGCACCGCCGGCACCTGGACCGCGCCCGGGGAGGCCGCCCACAGCGTGGTCTCGCCCGTGCGGGCGTCGTAGCGCTGGATGGTCGGCGGCGTGGTGTTGTCGGTGTAGCCGAACCACGCCTCGAACCCGCCCTCGGGCCGCTCCGACAGGCCGCCGATCGAGCCGAGGCCCGGCGTGGGCACCTCGCCCAGGCGCTCGCCCGTGGCCAGGTCGTGCACCGAGATCTCGCTGATGGCGTGGCGCGTCCAGCTCACCAGCATGACCGGGCGTTCCAGGTCGTCGAGGATGGCGTAGTCGGACAGCACCGCCTCGGGGTCCTCCGGGATCAGGTCGCGCCACCCGCCGGCCCCGGGCGTCGCCGGGTCGGTCACGCAGACGCGGCCCCGGGGCGCGTCGCGGTCGGTGTGGACGTACAGCCGCCCGTCGCGGCCGAACGTCAGCCCGGTCTGCGCGTCCACGCCCTCCTGGACGACCACGAGCTCCGGCCGCTCCGGCGGCGAGGCGGTCAGGTCGGCGACCCACAGGTCGTTGCGCGGGGCCGTGCCCTCGTGGGCGGAGACCTGCAGCCACCGGCCGTCGCGCGAGACCGAGACGCCGTAGTAGTTGGTCATCTTCAGGCCCTGCCCGAAGATCAGGACGTCGTCCTCGGTGGACGTGCCGACCCGGTGCAGGTAGACGCGGCGGTGGAACTGCGACTCGTTCTCCGGCACCTCGGTGCTGGGCAGCCGGCGCACGTAGTAGAACGCCTCGCCGCCCGGGAGCCAGGCCACGGGGGAGTAGCGGCAGCGGTCGATCGGGCCCTCGACGCGGGAGCCGGTCGCGACGTCGATGACGTACAGGACCGACTCCTCGGTGCCGCCCACCGAGATCTGGTACGCGAGGAGGCGCCCCTCCTTGTCGGGCTGGACGGCGTCGAGCGTGGTCAGCCCGGACGGGTCGAGCTCCATGGGGTCGATCAGCGCCCGCTCGGTGCCGTCGGGCTCGGCGACGTAGTAGACCGCGTGCTCCTGGTCGGGCGTGCGGCGGCTGAAGAACGCGCGCCCGCCGCGCCAGGCCGGGGTGCCCACCGAACCGGACCTCAGCAGCTCGCCGATGCGCTCCCGGAAGCGCTGCGGCTCGCTCTCCCGCTTGAACAGGTCGGCCTGAGCCAGCAGCCACCCTTGCGTCTCGGGGCTGTCGGGATCCTCCAGCCAGCGGTAGGGGTCGGGGACGGGCGTCTCGTGCAGGACGTCGACGGTGTCCGCACGGCGCGCGGTGGGATACGGCTCTCGCGTCATGCCCCGAACCCTACTGCGAAGGAACGCGCGTAAAGTCCGGGTGTTACGGGCATAAAACGTATCGTGCGTCCCTCTGGTCATTCCGGGCTGGAGGTTATGGGGTGGCGGGGACCACGCGGGAAACGCCAAACTGGGTGACAGGACGGTGCCGTGGTGTTCATCCGCTGGACCGTCCGGCGGAGGTCCACGTGACGGAAGCATCCATGCCCCAGGAGGGGCCGACAGCAGGGACATGCCATGGCATGTCCCCTTTGATACGCGCGCGGCGGGATGAGGCCCGATGATGCGCCAGGTCCTGCTGCTGAATGCCACCTACGAGCCGCTCACCACTCTGTCGCTGCACCGGGCCATCGTGCTGGTGCTGCGGGAGAAGGCCGAAGTCGTGCACCGAGACGGGCGGGGCGCGGTCCTGCGCTCGGCCAGCCGTACGCTGGACGTGCCGTCGGTGATCCGGCTGAGGCGATATGTCCGCATCCCTTACCGATCACGCATTCCCCTGACCAGGGCGGCGCTCATGCGCCGCGACGACTACCGCTGCGCCTACTGCGGCCAGCGGGCCGAGACCATCGACCACGTCATCCCCCGATCCCGTGGCGGGGCGCACACGTGGGAGAACTGCGTGGCCTCGTGCACCACGTGCAACCACCGCAAGGCCGACAAGTACCTGGAGGAGCTGGGGTGGACGCTGCGCGTCACCCCGGCGGTGCCACGGGGCGCCCACTGGAGGCTGATCGGCGCCTCGCTCGTCGGCGACCCCCAATGGGCGCCCTACCTGGAAGAGGCCGCGTAGCCCAGGGGCCCGCACCCCCGAGGTGCGGGCCCTTCGCTCATCGGCTCATTCGGCGGGCAGCTCGTCGGTCCATTCGGCGTCGATCGTGGCCCCCTCGCCGGTGGTGGTGAACGCGAGACCTCCGGTCAGGGGCGCCCAGACGGGCGTGTTGCGCACCCGCGCCGTCTCCGGGTCCACGACCACCTCGCGGTCACCGCCATGCATCGGGATCCGCAGGCGCCGCCCGTCGTCGGTCTCGCCGAGGTCGGTGACGCCCGGCCGGGAGGCGAGCGCACGATAGGCGGCGGCGCGGACCTGGGGGGAGACCGGCGCCTCGCTGACCAGCGAGACCAGTGTCTCCACGGTGAAGCCGTCCAGGTCGCTCTCGCTCGGCGCTCCCGCGCTGGTGCGCACGTCACCGTCGGCGATGGCCGACCGCAGCCGCGTGTAGAGGGCGTCCTCGTCGACGGGCAGTCCGCGCAGTTCGTCGAAGCTCATGCGCAGCGGCCCCACGATGAACGGCTGCGACTTGGTGGTGAAGCGGAAGAGCTTCCCCTCGCCCTTCAGGCCTTTGCCCTTGATCCAGAACTGCCCGTCCCGGCGGTACCAGTACTCACTCGGCGGCCGGCTGCCCACGGTGACCGTGATGTGCCAGTACGTCCCCGAGCCCTCCGGGGTGCGCTCGGCGGTGGTGGCGGCGACGAGCAGCACGTCGCGCGCGGTCGTGACCGCGGGCGGGGGCCCGCCGGGACGGGCGACGGCGACCACGACCGCGGCGGCGACGGCCGCCGCGGCCACCGGGACCAGCAGCAGGCGCGCCCGCCGCCGGGGGGCACGACCGCTCATCGCGGCGTGGAGCTGCCGGCGGCGCCGGGCGACGACCTCGGGGGACGGCTCGGGCTTGGCGAGCACGGTCCGGATCTCGCGCAGGTCATCCATGGTGGTCCTCCTTGGCCATCGCGTGGTGGATCTTCTTGCGGGCCCGGCTGAGCCGGGACCCGACGGTTCCGTAGGAGACGCCGAGCGCGTCGGCCACCTCCTGATGGGTCAGCTCCGCCAGGTAGACCAGCGTCACCACGTCACGCTCGCCCCGGTTGAGCGTGGCCAGTGCGCCGGCCAGGCGGGGCGCCATGCGCTGCGCCGCCACGGACTCCACGACCCGGCCCTCATGGCTGTCGGCGGGAGGCTCGGCGACCGTACGGGCCAGCGCCCGGTAGTGGCGCGCCTCCTTGCGCCGGTGGCGGGCGATCAGGTTCGTGGCGATCCCGAACAGCCAGGGCCGCAGCCCTCCGCGCGCCGGGTCGAAGCGCCCGCGGTCGCGGAAGGCCAGGCAGAACGTCTCCGCCGCGATGTCCTCACCGGCCTGCACGTCCACGCGTCCGGCCGCGTACAGGTACACCTCGCGGAAGTACCGGTCGTAGACGGCCGTGAACTCCTCCGCGTCCAGCCGGAAGCGGGCGACCAGATCATGGTCGTCCACCTCCGCGCGCGTCTCGGTCGACACACTCTCACCCTCCTGTGAACGGTTGTCATCCTCCCTTCGCCGGACCCCGGCGGAGCTTTCCCGCCCGGCGCCGAAACCCGGATGCCCGTGGCGCCGCCGGATGGCAGGATCCCGGGCATGTGGACCTTCACGACGGACGTCGCCGAGTACGCCGCGGCCGCGGAGCCGTTCCTGCTGGCCGATCCCGTGCGCAACACCGTCCCGCTGACCGTGCTGGCCAACATCCGCGACGGGATGCCGGCCCAGGGCGCGGTCTTCGGCTGGTGGACGTCCTGGGGTGAGGTGTGCGGCGCCGCGTTCCGGACGCCGCCCCGCGCGCTGGTGCTCGCCGACATCCCGGTCGAGGCGGCGGCCGCGCTCGCCGAGGAGTACGACGGCGAGATCCCCGGGCTTGTCGGGCCGCGCGCGGCGGTCGACGCGGCCTGCGCGGCGCTCGGCCGCTCCGGTGACGTCCGCGCCGAACGCCTCTACCGGCTCGGCACGCTCAAGCCGCCCGGGACGCCGGGGCGGGGCCGGGTGGCCACGGGCGGCGACCTGCCGCTGATGGTGGCGTGGCTGGACGCGTTCGGCGCCGAGGTCGGCATGGACCTCGGTGACACGGTGGAGGCCGCCACCCGTCGGCTGACCCGGCGTGAGCTCGTGGTGTGGGAGACGGACGGCGTGCCCGTCTCGATGGCCGGGGTGTCGCCCGCGATGGGCGGGGTCTGCCGCACCGGGCCCGTCTACACGCCGCCGGCGTGCCGGGGACGCGGCCACGGCTCGGCCGTCACCGCGTACGCCAGCCGCCTGGCCCTCGACGAGCGGGGCGAGGAGGTGGTGCTGTTCACCGACCTGGCCAACCCGACGAGCAACGCCATCTACCAGGCCATCGGCTACGAGCCGGTGGGCGACTACGCGCACGTGACGCTGGCCGGCTCGTCGTAATCTGTGCTCATGCCACGCTACGAGTTCCGCTGCCGCGCCTGCGGCTCCACCTTCGAGGTGTCCCGTCCCATGTCCGCCTCCGGTGACCCGGCGACCTGCCCGGAAGGCCACGACGACACGGTCAAGCTGCTGTCGACCGTGGCCATGACCGGCGGCGGCTCCGCCCCGCGCCCGGCGGCCGGAGGCGGCGGCGGGTGCTGCGGAGGCGGCTGCTGCTCCTGACCCGGAGTCGCGCCCGGCCGTCGGCAGGGGCCTGCTGACCTGCGCATATGCTGGTGCGCTCAGGGCAGCGTGCACAGGCTCCGGCGCACCGGCCGGGCGCCGCGCACAGTTCGGCGGGAGGAGGGCTGACCTATCGTGCGGCCACACGTCGCGCCCTTCTCCGAGGAGCTGCTCATGACAGCCGTCGAGCAACGCACGCTGCCCATCGGGGCGGCCTTCGACCGAATGCCGTTCACCCGCCGGCACGCGCTCATCGCCCTGGCCCTGTTCATCGCGTTCGTCATCGAGTCGTGGGAGCAGCTCGCGCTCATCTACGTCTCCGGTGACCTGAGCACGCGCTTCGGCATCGACGAGGGAGGCGTCGGCATCGTGCTCTCAGCCGTCGCGTTCGGCATGATCCCGGGCGTGCTCGTGTGGGGGCCCGTCGCCGACCGCGTCGGGCGCAGGCCGGCCGCGTTCTGGTCGCTGCTGGCCTACGGGGTGTGCGCGTTCGCCTCGGCCTTCGCGCCGGGCACGGCCGCGCTGGTGGGGATCAGGGTGCTGTCCGGCCTGGCCCTGGCGGGCGTCTACACCATCACCTTCCCCTACTTCCTCGAACTGCTGCCCACCCGGCACCGCGGGCGCGCGGCGGTGTACCTGTCGATCGGGTGGCCGATCGGCATGCTGGCCGCGATCGGCGCCTCGGTGACGCTGGGCGACCTGGGCTGGCACGTCGTGGTGCTCGCCAGCGCGGTGGCCGGGCTGTGGGCGTTCGCCGTCCGGGCCTGGGTGCCCGAGTCGCCGTACTGGCTGGCGGCGCGCGGCCGGCAGGACGAGGCGCGGGCCGTGCTGCGCACCCTGGGCAGCCCCGACGCCGACGCCGCGTTCACGGTGGCGACCACGCGGGTGGGCCGCCCGCTCGACCTGCTCCGCGGCGGGCTCGCCCGGATCACCCTCGTCATGCTGGCGCTCAACTTCGTCTTCAACTGGGGGTACTGGGGGCTGCAGACCTGGCTGCCGACCCTGCTGCAGGGCAAGGGGCTGAGCCTGTCGGCCTCGCTCGGGTTCGCCGCGCTCAGCGCGCTCATGATGATCCCCGGGTACGTGAGCGCCTCCCTGCTCACGGGCCGGTTCGGCCGCAAGCGGGTCTTCCTCGTCTACGTCGTCGCGGCGGCGCTCGGCGGTTTCTGGTTCGCCACCGCCGACACCACGTTCGAGCTGTACGCGGGCAACTTCGTGCTGTCGTTCTTCAGCCTGGGCGCCTGGGGCGTCTGGAACACCTGGAACGGCGAGTTCTTCCCCACGGCGCTGCGCGGCACCGGCTACTCCTGGGCCACGGCCGCGCAGCTCGTGGCGACCACCGCCGCGCCGTCCGTCGTCGGGCTGCTGCTGGCCCGGGCCACCGGGTTCACCGCGGTCATGCTCATCATCAACGCGTTCATGGTCGTGACCGCGCTGCTGGCCCTGCCGCTGCCGGAGACCGAGGGCCGGGAGCTCGAATGATCGTCGGCGTCGCGCTCGCCCGGCCCGCCCCCGTGGTGGTGGCCGTGCGGGACGGCGCCCTTCTCCGGTCCGCGACCGCGCGCGCCGTCACCGGGACGGCGCGCGCGGTCTGCGTGGCCGCCGACCTCGACACGGTGCCGCTGGCGCCGGTGGCCGCGATCCGGGTGGGCGGCCCCTGCCCGCCGGCGCTCGGCCCGGCTGCGGGCCTGGGCGGTGGCGCGGCGGAGTCCACGGAAGCGGTGGGTCAGGGTGATGTCGCGGAGGCGGCGGTCCGTCCGCCCGCGGCCGTGATCGTGCGCGGCGGGCACAGCCTCACCGGCCGGCCGCTGGCCCCGCTCGACCTCGACGCGGTCCGCCGGTTCGCGGCCGGGTGCGGGCTGCGCGACTTCGCCGTCACGGCCACCGGCTCTCCCGTCCTGGCCGATCACGAGCTGGCCGTCGCCGCGGCCGTCGCGGCCGAGGTGCCGGGGGCGCGGATCACGCTGTCGTACGAGTTCGGCCGGCCGGGACTGCGCGAGCGGGAGCGCAGCGCGATCCGCAACGCCGCGCTCGGCCCCGGCGCCGGCCGCCTGGCCGACCGGCTGGCCCACGACTTCCCCGGGGCGCCCCTGTACTTCGCCCGCTCGGACGGCGGGCTGGTGTCCGCCCACTACTTCCGCCGCTACCCGGCGGCCTGTGACGGTGGACACGCCGTGAGCCTGGCCGCGGGCCGCACCGCCCTGGCCGGCGCCCCTGGGGAGGCGGAGGTGTCCGACGACGTCGTGGCGGCGTACGGGGCGACGCTCGGACGGCCCCAGGCGCGGGTGGAGCGCATCGTGCAGGCGCGCGGGCGCGCGGAGCTGGACCGGGCGCTCGCGGACGTCGGCGACGAGGCGCTGACCCGGGCGGTGAGCGCGGGGGCGGCGCCCGGCTCGGCCAGGATCACCGAGACGACCGTGAACCCGCTGTCCTACCTGCCCGACGGCCTCTACCGGGTGAGGGTGACCGCGGAGGGAGGCCCGCCATGAGTGCGCGTGACCCTCGCGCCCGAAGCGGGGCCCGGAGCAGGCGCCACGCGAGGGGAGGTCGCGGGTGAGCCGCCTGATCGGGCCGGCCGAGCTGGACCTGCTGGCGGCGGGGGCGCGGCTGCTCGCCACGGGGGCGTCCGAGTCGTCGTCCGCGCTGGTGCGCGACTGGGCGGCGTCCGTGATCGGGGCAGGCGTGGAGCTCGTGGCGGCGGGCGAGCTGGATCCCGGCACCTGGTGCGCGGCCGTGACCCTGGTGGGCTCCACGACGGCCCTGTCGGAGCAGCTCCCGCGCGGGGACGAGCCGGCGCGGGCCGTACGGGCCCTCGAAGGGCGGCTGGGCCGGCGGGCCGGGGCGGTGGTGGCGCTCAACCTGGCGGCCGAGAACGCTCTGATGCCGCTCGTCGCCGCCGCGGCCCTGGACGTGCCGGTGGTGGACGGAGACGGCACCGGCCGGGTGTTCCCGCTGGTGGAGCAGTCGACGTACACGCTGGGCGGGGTGAGCGCGGTGCCGCTGGCCATCGCCGGCGCCTCGGGGGAGCTGGCGGTGCTGGAGACCGCCCCCGACCGGGTCGAGGAGCTGCTGCGGCCGGTCGTGCTGGCGATGGGCGGCTGGGGCGTGGCGGCCTGCTATCCGATGGAGGCGGGCGAGCTGGCCCGGGTGCTGGTGCCGGGCACGGTGAGCCGGCTCCTGGAGGCCGGCGAGAAGGGGGCGCCGCGCGAGGTGGCCGCGCCGTTCGGCGTCCGTACCCTGTGCCGGGGCCGGATCCTGGCGGTGGAGGGCAGCAGCGGACACGGCGGCGAGCTGGCGATGCCGTCGCTGCCGTCGAGCATCGTGGTGCAGGAGCTGGAAGGGCTGCGCCGCCTGGTACGGCTGGAGGCGCACAACGAGATCGTGCTGGCCCTGGCCGACGGCGCGGTGGTCGCCAGGGCGCCCGACCAGATCTGCATGATCGCGTGCGGTGACGGGCTGGTCGTGGACGTCGACAAGGCCGAACCGGGGCTGGAGGTGGAGGTCATGACCGTGACGGCCGCGCCGGTCTGGCACACGGAGGCGGGACTGGCGCTCGGCGGTCTGCGCGCGTTCGGGATCCGGCTGTGAGCGGCGGGTTGCGTGCGGAAGGGGGCCGGCTGTGAGCGGCGGGTTGCGCGCGGACGGGGGCCGGCTGTGAGCGCGGCCGGGTTTCCCGGGCGGCCCGGCGCCGGCTGGGAGGCCCCGGTGACCGTGGCCGAGCTGGTCGAGGGCGGTCCGCTGGCCGGGGCGCGCATGTACGGCGCCGGACGCGACCCGGTGCGCCAGGTGCGGATCGTGGACGAGCTGGCGGTGTTCGGCACGGTCGCCCCGCACACGGCGGTCGTGCTGATCGGCGCGGCCGCGGCGGGCGGCTGGGCCGTCGAGATGGCCGTGCGCCGGGCGTGGGAACAGGCGGCGGCCTGCGTCATCGCGCCGTCCGGAGGGCTGGACGAGGGCTCGGGCGAGGCGCTGGCGGAACGGCTCGGCGTGACCCTGGTCTTCGTCGACGAGGACCCGCTGGTCACCGCCGTCCACGTCGCGTCGGCCGCCTCCCGGCCGGAGGCGGCCCGCACGCAGCTCGTCGCCCGCTGCGCGACGCGGCTGGCCGGGGACCGCCCGTCCGTGCGGCGCGTGCTCGGGGTGCTCAACGCGGAGCTGCCCGGCACCTCGGTCGCCTTCCTCGACCCGTACGGCGACCACCTGGCGGGCAGGCGAGCCACGGGCCGGGGGCGGGACGGCTGGACCGTCGAGGTGGACGTGGCCGACGCCGACGGCGCCACGCTGGGCAAGCTGGTGGCGGGCGGGTCGTCCCGTTCGCCCGGGTGGCCGGCGGTGGTGCGCACGGTGCTGGAGCTCGCGCTGGCGCCGCTGGCGGCGTGGGCGGCCACCGAACGGCTCCGCGCCTGGCAGGACTTCACCGTCCAGGAGGCACTCGCCGAACGCCTCCTGACCCTCCCTCCCGAACCCGCGCATCACGGGCCGGTATCCCGTCAGGCGGCCCCTCATCAGGTCGCTTCCCGTCAGGTGCCCCCTCACGAGGTCGCACGGCAGGAGGCTGCACGTGAGGAGGTCGCCCGTGAGGTGGCCGCGCGTGAGGTGGCCGCGCGTGAGGTGGCCGCGCGTGAGGAGGTCGCGCGTGAGGAGGTCGCAGTCCGTGAGCCCGGCATTCGCGAGGGCGTCTCTCACGATCCCGCGTCTCACGATCCCGGGTCTCACGACCTCGCGTCTCACGAGGCGGCGTCTCACGGGGCGGCCTCTCGTGAGGCTGGGCTTCCTCGTGGGGCCGGGCTTCCGGGGCGGCGCGGGGGTACGTCCTCCCCGACCCCTCGGGAAGAGCCCTCCGGGGCCGAGGAGGGCGCGTACGAGCAGGTGACAGACGAGGTGCGGGCGGCGGCGGCCGCGCTCGGCTGGGCGGTGCGCGGGCCTCTCACCGCCTACCTGGTCCGCCCGGCCGGGGGACGGCCCGACGCCGTCCGCGCCCGCGCCCTGATCGCCGCCGCTCTCGGCCCCGTGCCGGTGGTGCGCCGGGGCGAGGGATGGGCCGGCTGGTCGGGGGTGTCCCCGGACGAGCTGGCCGTACGGCTGCGGCGGTGCGTCGAGTCGACGCCGTGGCCGTGCGCCGCCGGAGCGGGCGCCCCCGTCGGCGGGCTCGGCGCGGCGGAGGAGTCGCTGCTGGGCGCCGAGGCCGCCGCCTTCGTGGCGGGACCGGGGACGGTCGCGCGCGCCGACCGGATGGGACCGGCCGAGCTGCTCGGCGCCATCCCGGCGGACGCGCTGCGGGCGCCCGCGTCGGTGGTGCTGCGACCGCTGCTCGCCGTGGACCGCGATGGCACGCTGCTGCGCACGCTGGCCGCGGTCCTCGACGAGGGCGGGGCGCTGAAGGCGGCCGAACGCCTGGGCGTCCACCGCAACACGGTCACGACCCGCATCGAGCGGATCAGGGCCGCGGGCTTCGACCTGGAGGACGCCGCCACCCGCCTCGCCCTCCAGCTCGCCTGCCGTGTCCTGCTGCCCTGATCCCCGGCGCGACGTGATCGTCCACAGGCGGCCTCACACCCGCGCGCCGCAGGCGGGAAGGAGATCTCGCCTTCCCGCCGGTCAGGAGCCCGCCGGTCAGGAGGCGTGGGTGCTCGTCGCGGTCGCGGCGCCGTAGCCTCCGCCGCCGCCCGACTCGCAGCGCAGCACGTCCCCCGCTGTCACGGGCAGCGCGTTCACCTTGAGCATCCGGCGCTCGTCCGCCCGGCCGGGGTTGAGGGTGACGCTCGGCGGGGCGCCCGCCTCGCCGCCCGCCAGCCCCCACGCCGGGGTGACCGACCGCTCGAACCACAGCGACAGCGAGGTGTCGGCGCAGAACTCGTACTCGCGGACCACGCCGTCGCCGCCCCGCCACCGGCCCGCGCCGCCGCTGCCGGGCCGCACCTCGTAGCGGGTGACCCGGACAGGGAAGAGCGTCTCCAGCACCTCGATCGGCATGTCGCGCAGCGAGCCGTTGACGTTGTTGATCAGACAGGTCTCGCCGTCGCCGCCCTCCCAGGCGCCCCAGCCGCCGACCGTGGCCTCCTGCGAGACGTACAGCTTGCCGGTGCGCGGGTCGGTGCCCGTGAACTGGACGATCATGGAGTCGCCGTACGAGGCCGCGGCGGCCCGCTCCGGCATCACCGGCGCCAGCGCCTTGACCACGAGGTCGATGAGCAGCCCGAGGTGCGAGTAGTAGTACTGGCAGGCGGCGGGGGAGCGGGCGGCCAGCATGGACCCGGGCCGGGTCTCCACCGTCAGCGGCCGGAACGAGCCGCCGTTGAGCGGCACGTCGCCCGACACGAGCAGCTTGTAGCCCACCCGCACGGCGGCCACCGCCTGGGCGGCGCCGCAGTTGACCGGGCCGAGCGCCTGGTCGGCGCAGTCGGTCAGGTCCACGCGCATCGACTCGC
The DNA here is from genome assembly GCF_013363995.1 of Nonomuraea rhodomycinica. Lineage (GTDB taxonomy): Bacteria > Actinomycetota > Actinomycetes > Streptosporangiales > Streptosporangiaceae > Nonomuraea > Nonomuraea rhodomycinica. Next base: position 590,386 of record NZ_JABWGO010000004.1, read on the forward strand.
CCGTCACCGTGATCGTGACGTTCACCGGGAGGGGCGTGGCGAGGTCGATGCCGTCGTTGTCGAGGTGGCCGCCGGCCCGGTACACGCCGTCGGGGATGGCGGCGATCGCGGCCCGCTCCATGCGCTCGGTCTGGGCGAAGATCTCGTCGCGGGCGGCCATGACCGTGCCGAGGCCCCACCGGGTGACGATCTCGCTCAGCCGCCGCTGCCCCATGAGGACGCAGCTCACCTGGGCGCGCAGGTCGCCGAGCGTGGCGTGCGGGAAGCGGACGTTGGCCCCGATCACCTCGTGCAGGTCCACGCAGGGCCGCCCGCCCTCGTACACCTTGACCGGGCCGAGCCGCAGCCCCTCCTGGAAGATGGAGGTGGAGTCCATGGAGCCGCCGGGGTCCTTCGAGCCGACGTCCAGCCAGTGCGCCCGCGACGCCGCGAACCCGGCCAGCTCGCCGCCCACGAAGATCGGCCCGTACACGGTGACGTCGTTGAGGTGCGTGCCGCCGATGTAGGAGTCGTTCAGCACCCACACGTCGCCCTCGCGCCAGACCTGCGGCCCGTGGCGGCGCTCGGTCTCGCGGGTGCACACCTCCAGGTTGCCCAGGAAGATCGGCAGGCCGGACGACTGCCCGAGCACGTTGTGGTCGCGGTCGAGCAGCGCGACCGCGCAGTCCTTGGCCTCGTAGATGACCGGCGTGTAGGAGCTGCGGATGAGCGTGGTGTTCATGTCCTCCGCCGCCTGGACGAGCGCGCAGCGGATGATCTCCGTGGTCACGGGGTCGATCACTGGTCCACCTTCACGATGAGGAAGCCGTTGTCGTCGACCGTGGCCAGGCACCCGGGCGGGACGACCGTCGTCGCGGTCTCCTCCACCACGATGGCCGGCCCGGTCAGCTCTCCGTCGAGGTGCGCGCGGCGCAGCACCGGCGTGCGATGCACGGCGCCGTCGAACACCACGTCCCGTACGGCCGGCGCCGCCTCCCCGGTGACGTCCGGGGCGCCGGCCGCGGCGCGCGGGAAGGAGCCGAGCCCGGTGCTGCGGACCATGACGAACTCCACCGGCGCCTCGGGCGTGGCGTGGCCGTAGCGGCTGGTGTGGGCCTCGGCGAAGCGGGCCGCGATCTCGGTGAGGAAGCCGGGCGCGGCCGGTTCGCCGGCATCGCGCAGCGGGATGGTCAGCGTGTAGTCCTGGCCCTCGTAGCGCATGTCCACGGCGTGCTCGACCCGGCGCCGCTCCGCCGGCACGCCCTGCTCGGCCAGCGCCTCCAGGGCCTCGGCCTCCAGGGCGGCGAGGCGGCCGGCCAGGTCGGCCCCGTCGAGGACGTCCTGCGGCCGGAAGTACGGGTGCGTCAGGTCCCGCCGCACCTCGGCCTCCAGCATGCCCCACGCGGAGAACGCGCCGGGGAAGCGCGGGATGACCACCTCGGAGATGCCCAGCTCGCGGGCGATGAACACGGCGTGCATGGCGCCCGCCCCGCCGAAGGCGACCAGCGAGAACTCCCGCGGCTCCACCCCGTGCTCCACCGTGAGCGTGCGGATGGCCTGGGCCATCTTGGCGTTGGCCACGGCGCAGATCCCCTCGGCCAGGTCGAGCGGGTCGAGGGCCAGCTTTTCGGCGAGCGTGGCGACGGCGGCGCCGGCCGCCTCCACGTCGAGGTCCATGAGGCCGCCCGCGAACCACTCCGGGTCCACCCGGCCCAGCACCACGTTGGCGTCGGTGACCGTGGGCCGTGTGCCGCCCCGGCCGTAGCAGGCGGGCCCGGGAACGGCGCCGGCCGACTCGGGGCCGACCCGCAGCGCGCCCGCCTCCGCGTACGCGATGGAGCCGCCGCCCGCGCCGATCGTGTGCAGGTTGACGATGGGCATCAGCACGGGATGGCCCTCGATGCGCGCCTCGGCGCTGACGTCGGGACGGCCGTCGACGACCAGCGACACGTCGAACGACGTGCCGCCCATGTCCACGCAGATCGCGTTGCGGCGGCCGAGCAGCCGGGCCGCGGCGACACCGCCCATGGTGCCGCCCACCGGCCCGGACAGCAGCGTCTGCAACGGCCTGCGCATGGCGTAGGCGGCGTTGACCAGCCCGCCGGACGACTGCATGACGTGGACGGGCACGCCCAGCCCGCGCTCGGCGAAGCGCCGCTCGATCTCGGCCAGGTAGCGGCGCACGACGGGCCCGGTGTACGCCTCCAGCACCGCCGAGGAGGTGCGCTCGTACTCGCGCCACTCGCGGGCCACCTCGTGCGACAGCACGACCAGGACGTCCTCGCCCAGCTCGGCCCGCAGGATCTCCCCGGCGCGCACCTCGTGGCGCGGGTCGGCGTACGAGAACAGCAGGCACACGGCGACCGCGTCGAACCCCTCCTCGCGCACCCGGCGGGCCGCCCGCCGCACGCCCTCCTCGTCCAGCGGGACGAGCTCCTCGCCGCGCCAGTCGAGCCGGCCGTCCACCTCGGCCACGTCCTCGGCGGGGACCAGCGGGGCGGGCTTGCGGTAGCGCAGGTCGAACATGCGGTCGCGGTTGCCGCGGGCGATCCGGTAGACGTCGCCGGCTCCCGTGCTCGCCAGCAGCAGCACCCGCGCGCCCTTGCGCTCCAGCAGGGCGTTGAGCCCCTGGGTGGTGCCGTGCACGAAGTACGAGATCCGCGAGGGGTCGTCGACGACCCGGCTGAGGGCGGCGAACACGCCCTCGGCCAGGTCGTGGGGCGTGGTGGACGCCTTCGACGCCACGACGGACCCGGTCGTCTCGTCGTAGCGGACGACGTCGGTGAAGGTGCCTCCGATGTCCATGGCGACGCGATAGCTCATGCCGTGAACGGTATGCGCTCGGCGCCGCGCCGGCATGTGCGGCGTGCACAGCCGGACGCGGCCCGCGGTGCGCCGCGCTCAACGGCGGGCTTGATGCCTCGGCCCTGCCCGCCGGGCTCGGCGCGTCGGGAGCTACGCCGCCCTGGCGCGCTTGCGGCGCTGGAACGGCAGGAAGCGGTCGGCCAGGTGGGGGCGCGACGGGGTCAGCGTCGGCTCGACCGCGAGGATGCGGTCGAACCGGAACGCCCGGATGGCCCGGCGCATCCGGCACACCCCGACGAGATACCAGTATTCGCGGTGGACCAGGCACGTCACCGGCTCGACGTCGCGGACCGTCACGTGGCCCCCGGCGTCGCAGTAGTGGAGGCGGATCATCATGCGGCTGGTGATGGCGTCGGCGATGAGCCGGGCCCGGGAGGCGACCTCCACGGGCAGCGGGTCGGTGAGCGTCGAGAGCGTGGTGGCGATGACGTCGTCGTCGAGCTCCAGGTGCTCGAGCGCGTGCTGCAGGCCGCGCCTGGCGGTGACGGCCTGGGGGCCCGTGCCGAGGTGGGCCAGGGAGAGGGCGAGGGCGGCGATCTCGGCGGTCGTCAGCGGGCGGGTGGTGGGCTTCACGACTCTAGCCATACCCCCACGATAGAGAGCGCCACCGACAATTTTCGAAAGCGTGTACGCAAGGAAGGGGACACTGACCCCCGGGACAGCCGCGCCCGGCACCCCTCGGACGGGGGCGCCGGGCGGCGGTGAGCGGAGGTCAGCGGGAGAGCTGGGTGAGGTCGCGCGAGGCGCCGGTCGAGGCGGACGTGGTCATCGCCGCGTACGCCTGGAGCGCCACGCTGACCGGCCGGTTGCGGTCGCGCGGGCGGTAGCCCCCGAGGTCGGCCAGCAGCTTCTCACGCCGCGCCGCCAGCTCGGCCTCCGGCACCCGCAGCTCCATCGTGCGCGCCGGGATGTCGATGTCGATGATGTCGCCGTCCTCGACGAGCGCGATCGCGCCGCCCTCGGCGGCCTCCGGGGAGGCGTGGCCGATCGACAGGCCGGACGTGCCGCCGGAGAAGCGCCCGTCGGTCACGAGCGCGCACGCCTTGCCCAGCCCCTTGCCCTTGAGGAACGAGGTCGGGTAGAGCATCTCCTGCATGCCGGGGCCGCCCTTCGGGCCCTCGTAGCGGATGACCACCACGTCGCCCTCGCGCACCCGCCCGCCGAGGATGCCCTCGACGGCCTGCTCCTGCGACTCGAACACGACGGCGGGCCCGCTGAAGCGCCAGATCGACTCGTCGACGCCGGCCGTCTTGACCACGGCGCCGTCGCGGGCGATGTTGCCGTAGAGCACGGCCAGGCCGCCGTCGGCGGTGTAGGCGTGCTCGCGGTCGCGCACGCAGCCCTCGGCCCGGTCGAGGTCGAGGGAGTCCCAGCGGTTGTCCTGGGAGTACGGCTTGACCGTGCGGACGTTGCCCGGCGCGGCGTGCCACAGCTCGACGGCCTCGGGCCGCACCTCGGGCGAGCGCGGGTCCCACTGGGCCAGCAGCTCGCCCAGCTTCAGCCCGCTGACCGTGGGCAGGTCGCGGTGGAGCAGCCCGGCGCGGTCGAGCTCGCCCAGGATGGCCGGGATGCCGCCGGCGCGGTGGACGTCCTCGACGTGGTACTTGCTCGTGGCGGGCGCCACCTTGCACAGGCAGGGCACGCGCAGTGAGATCTCGTTGATCTCCTTGAGGCTGAAGTCGACGCCCGCCTCGCGGGCCGCGGCCAGGATGTGCAGGATCGTGTTGGTCGAGCCGCCCATGGCCACGTCGAGCGCCATCGCGTTCTCGAACGCCTCGCGCGTGGCGATCGAGCGCGGCAGCACCGACTCGTCGTCGTCCTCGTAGTAGCGCCGGGTGATCTCGACGAGCTGCCGGCCGGCGTCCTGGAAGAGCTGCTTGCGCGCCCGGTGGGTGGCCAGGATCGTGCCGTTGCCGGGCAGTGCCAGGCCGATGGCCTCGGCCAGGCAGTTCATCGAGTTGGCGGTGAACATGCCGGAGCACGACCCGCACGTCGGGCAGGCCTGCTCCTCCATCTCCAGCAGCTCGGCGTCGGAGACCGAGTCGTCGGCCGCGGCGATCATGGGGTCGACCAGGTCGAGCTTGCGGCCGGGCGTCTTGCCGGCCTCCATCGGGCCGCCCGAGACGAAGATCGTCGGGATGTTGAGCCGGAAGGCGGCCAGCAGCATGCCCGGGGTGATCTTGTCGCAGTTGGAGACGCAGATGAGCGCGTCGGCGCAGTGGGCGTTGACCATGTACTCGACCGCGTCGGCGATCAGCTCGCGCGAGGGCAGGGAGTAGAGCATGCCGCCGTGGCCCATGGCGATGCCGTCGTCGACGGCGATCGTGTTGAACTCGCGCGGGATCGCCCCGGCCTCGCGGATCGCCGCCGACACCACGTCGCCGACCTCGCGCAGGTGAACGTGGCCGGGGACGAACTGGGTGAAGCTGTTGGCCACGGCGATGATGGGCTTGCCGAAGTCGCCCCCGGCTACACCGGTGGCGCGGAGCAGGGCCCGCGCGCCGACCATGTTCCTGCCGTGGGTGACCGTTCGTGACCTGAGGGCCGGCATTGTGCTACTCCCATCGCTTTCCGATCCTCACATCGTACGGCCATCGCCCGGCTGCTGAGACAGCGCGTCCAGCACTCGGACATTCCTCTCCCGCCTCCTGGGACGCCGCGGAATCGGCACCGGCACGGCCCGCACCCCCAAATCAGTCAAAAGTCGGCGTAAGCTATTCTTTGTACTGACCGGTCAGTTCAAAGAAGGAGGGACCGTCGTGATCGTCGCCAAGGGCCTGTCCGTGGAGGGGGTGTACGCCGGCGTCTCCTTCGAGGCCGGGGCCGGCACCCTCACCGCCGTCGCCGGTCCCGCCGGCAGCGGCCGCACCAGCCTGCTCCTCACGCTGGCCGGGCGGATGAAGCCCACGGCGGGCACTCTTGCCGTGGCCGGGCACGTCAAACCTCGCGCCATCCGCAAGGTGGCCGCCCTGGCCCTCGTGGACGGCGTCACCGACCTCGACCGGTCGCTGACGGTGGGGGAGCACCTGCGCGAACGCGGGCGCGGCCCGTACCCGAAGCTGCTCAAGCAGGCCGGTCTGGACGCGGGCGAGCGGACGCTCGTCCGCGAGCTCGACCGGGAGGGGCAGGTGCGGCTCGGCGTCGCCCTCGCCCTGCTCGACGACCCGAAGGTCATCGTCGCCGACAACGTGGACGCCGGCCTGCCGCCCGACCGGCAGGAGGCGCTGTGGACCCTGCTCGCCGGGCTCGACCGCGCCGTGGTCGCCTCGTGCGTGACCCCGCCCGCCCGCTACGACCACCTCGTGGAGCTGTGATGAGAGGAATGCTGCGGTCGAGACTGCCCCGGATGGCGCTGGCGGCCGTCGTCGTGCTGCCGCTGCTGTACGCGGGCCTGTACCTGTGGTCGTTCTGGGACCCGCAGGGCAACCTGGACCGCGTGCCCGTCGCGCTGGTCATGGAGGACCGGCCCGCCACGGCCGGGAACAAGAACCTGCACGCCGGCCAGGACCTCGCCGAGGAGCTGCGCGAGCGGCACGTCTTCAACTGGCACGAGGCCACGCCCCAGCAGGCCGCCGACGGCGTCAGGGACGGCAGCTACTACCTGTCGCTGACCATCCCCGCCGACTTCAGCTCCCGGCTGGCCTCGCCGTCGGACGACGCCGCCACCCCCGCGCCCGCCCAGCTCGGCGTCCGCGTCGACACCGGCCGCAGCTACATCATCGGCAGCATCTCCGACGCCGTGTTCAACGAGGTGCGGGCCGCCGCCGAGCGCACCGTCGTGCACGACTACTTCGACCGGGTCTTCATCTCCATCGGCGACATCCACGACAAGACCACCGAGGCCGCCGACGGCGCCGACAAGCTGCACGCGGGCACGGTGAAGGCCGGCGACGGCGTCTCCAAGCTCAACTCCGGCCTGGGCACCGCAGAGAGCGGCGCCCGGCAGCTCTCCACCGGTCTCGACACCGCCGGGAACGCCACCGCCCGCCTGCGCGACGGCTCCGCCAAGATCACCGACGGCATCACCCAGGCACAGCGCGGCATCGGCGCGCTGCGCGGCGGCCTGACCAAGCTGCGCAGCCAGGGCACCGTCCCGCTGCGGCGGGGCGCCCGCGAGGCGTCGAACAAGGTCCACGCCCAGACCCGTACGGTCGACCAGCTCGCCGACAGGTACGTCCCCCTCCTCAACCAGTACGGACCCGAGGTGGCCCGCGCCGCCGAGCGCGTCGCCGACCAGGCCGACAAGCTCCAGGACCCCGAGGCCGCCGAGCTGAGCGCCGCCGCGCGCGACCTGGCCGCCACCGCCCGCAAGATCGCCCAGGTGGCCCCGCAGCTCGGCCCCCGGGTGAGCCAGGTCAGGAAGCAGGTCGACCAGCTCGACGCCGGCCTGGCCAAGCTCGCCGCCGGAGCCGCCAAGATCGACAGCAGCGTCGGCAAGGCCGGCCAGGGCGCCGACAAGCTGTACCAGGGCGCCACCCGGCTGCGCTCCGGCTCGGCCCAGGTCACCAACGGCCTCACGCAGCTCGGCGGCGGGCTGACCCGGCTCGGCGACGGCGCCGACCGGCTCACCTCCGGCGTGGACCGGCTGCACGACGGCGCCGGCCGGGTCGACAAGGGACTGTCGAAGCTCGCCGAGGGCTCCAAGGACCTCGCCACCGGCCTCGGCGACGGCGCCAGGAAGATCCCCGACTACGACGCCCAGGAGCGCGACGCCCGCGCCGACATGATGAGCGACCCCGTGCGCCTGGACAAGGACGTGGACAACGAGGTGCCCAACTACGGCACCGGCTTCGCCCCGTTCTTCCTGCCCCTGGCGCTCTGGGTGGGTGCGATGATCGCGTACATGGTGCTCAAGCCCCTCAACCAGCGGCGGCTGGCCGGCACGACGGGCGCGGTGCGGATCGCGCTGTCCGGCTGGGTCCCGGCGCTCGCGCTCGGCGCGGCGCAGGTCGGCGTGCTGGCGGCCGTCCTGCGCTTCGGCCTCGGCCTGCAGGCGGCGAACTGGGCCGGCGTGATCGGCCTGCTGCTGCTGGCCGCCGCGGCCTTCCTGGCGGTGGTGCAGGCGGTCAACGCGCTGCTCGGCCCGCCCGGCCGGGTCGTCGCGCTGGCGCTGCTCATGCTCCAGCTCACCTCCGCGGCGGGCACGTACCCGATCGAGACGTCGCCCGGCTTCTTCCAGACGATCTCGCCGTGGCTGCCGATGAGCTGGGTCGTGGCCGCGCTGCGCCGGCTGATCAGCGGCGGCGACCCGACCGTGGTCTGGCAGGCGTGCGGCGTGCTCACCGCGTTCCTCGTGCTGGGGCTCGCGCTCACCACGCTCGCCGTCGAGCGGAGCCGCACCTGGACGGTCAAGCGGCTGCACCCGGAGCTGTCGCTGTGAGCCGCCAGGACACCCGCTCGAAGGTGTTCGCCGCGGCCGTGGACCTGATCGCCGAGCAGGGCTACACCGCCACGACGGTCGAGGCCATCGCCGAGCGGGCCGGCGTGGCCAAGGGCACCGTCTTCTACAACTTCGGCAGCAAGGAGGCGCTGTTCGGCGCGCTGCTGGAGCACTCCATCGGACGGCTGGCCGACGCCCTGGCCGCCGCCGACACCGGCGCGAGCGCGCTGGAGGCGCTCGACTCGGTCGTCCTCGGCCAGCTCCGCTTCTTCGAGGAGCACGGCCCGCTCGCGCGGGTGCTGCTGGCCGAGATGTGGCGGACCGCCTGGCAGCAGGCCGTGGCGCAGCTGCGCGAGCGGGCGCTCGGCGTCTACACGGGCGTGCTGCGCCGGGCCGTGCAGGCCGGCGAGGTCAGGGCCGACCTCGACGTGGAGACCGCGGCCACCGCCGTGTTCGGCATGGTGCTCACGGTCTCCATCGAACGGCGCGCGCTCTACCCCGACCGGCCCGTGGAGCGCACCCACGCCACGCTGGTGGAGCTGCTGCACGGCCGGATCAGGTGAGAGCGGTCGCGGGGACGGTCAGTCCTCGCCGTAGCGCGGCGGCAGCACCTCGGCGGCGATCTCGTACAGGCGCTGGATCTCCTCGTCGGTCAGCGCCCGCTCGCGCTTGGTGATCCACTTGCGGGCGCGCCCGCCCTCGTAGACGTCCACGCCGCGGATCGTCATGATCTTCCAGGGCACGGCCGGGCCGTAGATGGCCAGGGAGGGCACGACCTGCACGTCGCGGCCGTACGCCTTGCTGATCAGCTCGCTGGCCGCCGACGCCTCCATCTTCGCCTCGGCGAGCCGGGCCTTCTTGTCGAACGGGCCGTGGAAGAGCTTCTTGCCCATCTGCACGCGGACGGGCAGCTGCTTGTCCCACTTCTCGGAGTCGACCGCGTACACGCCCGTCGGCCCGACGACGAGGTGGTCGATCTGCGCCTCGGTGTCGGGGATCGCCCGCGCGTGCAGGGTGCGGTAGCCGTTGCGCTCCAGCTTGCGCAGCTGGGCCTCGGTGCGCCGCTCCGCGACGGAGGCGCGCCGCCAGGCCGGCACGGTCGAGTGGGACCGGGCGCGGTAGACCGCGTCGGCGATGGCCGCCACGATGCCCGCCGTGACGCCCAGCCGCCAGTCGTTCAGCAGGAAGCCCGCGACCAGCGCCACGGCCACCGTCAGCAGCGCGCGGTTGCGCAGGTTGCGGTAGCGGGGCTGCTCGATCAGGCTGCGCAGGGGCACGCGCACGACCGGTACGGACGCGGGGTCGGCCTGGCCGGCGCCGGTCCGCGCGGCACCGGCCGGCTCGGCGTCCGTGCCGGTGTCGGCGTCGGTGTCGGGTCGGTCGCTCACCCAGATGGGCGACGTGCTGTGACCGTCATCACGCTGGTGGTCGGAGTCCACGCGACTCACCGTAGCCGGTGGCGATCGTCGATTCCTAGTGTTGCCCCGTCCATAGTTTTATGGCTCAGGTCACCGTGTCCTGCGCCGGATTTCCGGGTATCTATTACGTTCTTCGCCGCAGATCCCTAGTGTGCGTAACGTGCGAGACCTTCACGAGCTATCCGCGCTGGAGCAGGCGCGGGCCGTGCGCGACCAGGTCGTCTCACCGGTCGAGCTCGCCCGCCACTACCTCGACCGGATCGAACGCATCGACCCGCGTGTGGGCGCCTACGTGACCGTGACCGCCGAGCGGGCCCTCGACCAGGCGCGGCACCTGGAGAAGGAGCTGCCCGACGGGCCGCTCGCCGGGGTGCCGATCCCGGTCAAGGACCTCAACCTGGTCAAGGACGTGCCGATCATGTTCGGCTCGGCGACGTACCGGGAGTTCGTCTCGCCCGTGGACGACACGGTCGTCGAGCGGCTGCGCGACGCCGGGACGGTCATGCTGGGCAAGACCGCCACGCCCGAGTTCGGCCTGCCGTGTTACACCGAGACCGCGCTCTCGCCGCCGGCGCGTTCGCCGTGGGACCCCGCCACCTCCGCCGGCGGGTCGAGCGGCGGCGCGGCGGCCGCGGTGGCGGCCGGCCTCGCGCCCGCCGCGCAGGGCAGCGACGGCGCCGGCTCCATCCGCATCCCCGCCTCCGTGTGCGGGCTGTACGGCATCAAGCCGACGCGCGGGCGCATCAGCTTCGCGCCGATCATCCCCGACCTCGCGGGCCTGTCCACGAACGGGCCCATCGCCAGGACCGTCGCCGACGCCGCCGCGCTGCTCGACGTCATGACCCACAACACCCCCGGCGACCACTACCTCGCGCCGCCGCACGAGGGCACGTTCCTGGAGGCCGCCCGCCGCGAGCCCGGCCGCCTGCGCATCGCCCGCCACGCCGACCCGGTCGTGCCCGGCGCCGTCGTGGAGCCCGAGGTGCTCGCCGCGTACGAGGAGGCGAGCGCCACGCTCGCGGCGCTGGGCCACGAGATCGTCGACATCGTCCCGTCGTACGGGCCCGACCTGGTGCCGCATTTCGTCACCCTGTGGTGCTCCTTCGCCTGCATGCACCCGGTCGCCGACGACAAGGCCGGGATGCTGCGGCCGCTCACCGCCTGGCTGCGAGAGCGCGGCTTCGCCACCCCCGCGCCCACCTTCCTGCAGGCGCAGGCGGCGCTCCAGCTCGCCACCCGCGCCGCCCTGGCCGCCACGGCCGACTACGACGCGATCCTCACCCCGACCGTCACCCAGCCGCCCCGGCCGGTGGGCTGGTTCGAGGACGTGGACGGGCCCGAGGAGACGTTCGAGCGGATGAGCCGGTTCGCGGCCTTCCCGGCCCTCTACAACGTCACCGGGCAGCCGGCGGTGAACCTGCCCCTGCACTGGACGGACGGCGGGCTGCCGATCGGCGTCATGCTGGCCGGGCGCGTCGGCGGCGAGGACACCCTGATCTCGCTGTCGGCCCAGGTCGAGGCGGCGCGCGGCGGCTTCTGGGGAGAACGCCGCCCGCCCCTGTGGTAGGAGGCCCGGGAGGGGTCTGGCCGGGGCCGGGAAGCCGGTCTACGGTCGAGGGGTGAACAGCGCGCTGGGAAGCATGGGCGCACTCTTCGGGGTGTCGCTGGGGCTGTTCGTCCTGATCAGCCTGATCGTGATGGCGGCGGGGCAGGGCGCGCCGCGCGGGCAGGAGCCCGGGCCCGTGTGGCTCGGCGGCCCGGGCCGCGGCGAGCACGGCGTGAGCACCTCCGGCATCGTGCTCGTCGACCGGACGCCCGCCTGGGCGCCCGGCACCGCGACCGACTGGGTGGCCGCGGCCCGGACCGCCGAGCCCGGCCGGCGCACCGGCGGCGCCTGCGCGGGGTGGTGACGGCGATGCGCGGGCTCAGCACGGCGCAGGCCGACGACGTCAGGCGGGCCCTGCGCGCCGCCGAGCGGCGCAGCGGGCTCCGTTTCGGCCTCTTCCTCGGCCCGCCCGCGGGCGGCCGGCGGCACTTCGCCGAGCGCCTGCACGCCGCGCTCGGCGACGAGGCCCCCGACGCGGTCGTCGTCCTCGTGGACGTCACCGGGCGGGCGCTGGAGATCGTCACGGGTGAACGCGCCCGGCGGCGGCTGCCCGACGGCGCCTGCCGGCTGACCGCCATGTCCATGGCCACCGCGTTCGGTGCGGGCGACCTGGTGGGCGGGCTGCTGTACGGCATCGCGGCGCTGGGGGAGCAGGCCGCCACGGCAAGGAGATGACCGCGCAGGGAGGGCCGGAAGAGATGACCGCGCCGGGGCGGCGGGCCTCAGACGGCGTCGGAGGGCATGCGGTCGAGCAGGGTCACGACGTGCTCGCTCACCCCGGCCAGCAGCGTCGAGGGCTCGATGGGCGCCTCGGCCACGGCCGCGAACAGCGACGGCAGCCCCGGCAGCGGGAACCCGTCGTCCTTGGAGGCCGCCGCGCCGATCGCGTTCTTGTCCAGGGCGACGCGGCTGCGCTCCCAGGCCTCCAGCACCTCCTCGGGCGACGGCACGCCGAACCCGTGGCCGACGGGGGCCGCGTGGCGCAGCCGTACCAGCGGGGTGTCGGCGAACGCCAGCGCGGTGCGGGCCCGCACGGACAGGCCCGCGCGCGGCTCCGGCGGGATCCAGTGCATCGCCGTGCAGGGGTTGCGGCACGTGGCGACGCACACGGCCAGCGCGCCGGCGACCTGGCTGTGCTGCCGGTCGAAGTACGCGCGCCAGCCCTCGGCGGGCTCGATCGAGACCCGCAGGGTCCGGTTGGTGGCCGACTGCTCGGACTTGGTGTGGTCGCAGTCGCGGTCGCCGATCACGCCGAAGCGGCTGCCCGGGGCGCTCAGCCCGTCGGGCCAGCGCGCCGGGTCGCCCGCGTGGCCGAGGTGGGGCTCGAAGGCCAGCAGCGGGAGGTACTCGCTGGCGATGTGCACGGCGGCGATCATCGGGCTCAGCTCGCGGCGCTGCCAGCGCACGGCGATGACCTCCAGCAGGAGCCCGTACGCCGGACGCAGCGACTCCAGCGCGCCCCGCGGCTGCTCGCGCGGGGTCTGCGGCATGTGGCACGCCCGCGCCCGCCGCCTCAGCTCCGCCGGGACCGACCGCGCCTCGGCCGCGAAGTCCTCGGCGTCGAGGGAGAGCAGCCGGTGCCCGAACTCGCACACGTCCGCCACCTCCGCCGAGGGGGCGAGCGCGGCGAGGTCGGCGAACGCGTGACGGCGGGCCAGAGCGACGAGCAGATCGTGCGTGGACTTCACCCGATCACCCTCTCACGCGCCGGACCGTTCCCCGGCAAAGCGGACGTCACCGTCACGAACGTCTTGCCGCGCTGTGCCCGCGCCGCCCGCACGGGTGTTTTGTCGTGCTGTGCCCGCACCGGCGTCTTGCCGCGCTCTGCCCGTGCCGCCCGCACGGGCGTTTCCCGGGCGGCTCCCCGCGCCTGCCGGACCTGTGCCGACGGACCGGACGGACACTGCGCGGGCCCCAGGACCACGCGCGACCCAGGGGCACGCGACCCAAGGGCACGCACGACTCAGGGGCAGGGGGAGCGGACGCACTGGATGTCGCCCGGATCGCGGGTCAGCGTCGGATCCGGGGTCGGCTCCTGCGGATCGGGCGTCGTCGGCTCCACGGTCGGCTCCGGCTCACGCGTGGTGGGCGTCGCCGTGGGAGCCGTCGTGATGGGGCTCGCGGTGGGCGTGGCCGCCGTCGGCGAGGCCGTGGGCGTGACGGGGGTGCGCGTGCCGCTCGGCCGCGGACCGGCGGTCGTCTTGGCCGGCGGCGCCGAGTGGCGCCGGGGCGCGGGCGGCTCGGCCGCGCTCGTCGTACGGCTGTGCGTGGTGGGCGCCGGCAGGACCGTGCCCGGGTCGGCGGCGCTCTCCTGACGCGTCCAGACGGACCCGGCGACGGCCATGGTGACCGTGACGGCCGCCGCCACCGACGCCAGCGCGCTCAGCAGCCCGCGACGGCGCCGCGACGAGGGCCGCGAGCCCGGCTCGGCCAGCGCGCGGCGCGCCGCCGCGGCCAGCTCGGCGGCCGACCGCCAGCGCATGTCGGGCGCCTTCTCCAGCGCCCGCTGCACCACCTGCCGCGGCCCCGCGGGCACCTCCGGCGGCAGCGCCGGCACCGGCGCGTGGAGGTGCTTGTAGATGATCTGTACGGGCGTGTCGCCCTCGTACGGCAGGCGCCCCGTCAGGCACTCGTAGGCCACCACGCCCAGCGCGTAGACGTCGACCGCGGGCGTGACCTCGCTCGCGGTGGCCAGCTCGGGAGCGCAGTAGCCGGCCGAGCAGAGCATCGCGCCGGTCGCGGTGAGCTGCCCGGCCGAGACGGAGTGCGCGATGCCGAAGTCGGTCAGCGCCACCCGCCCGTCGGGCCTGACCATGAGGTTGGCGGGCTTCACGTCGCGGTGGACGATGCCCTGCTCGTGGGCCGCGGCCAGGGCGTCGGCCACCTCGGCGACGAGCCGCATCGTCTCGGCCGGGGAGAGCGCCCTCGCGCGCAGGATCCGGTCGAGCGACTCCCCCTCGACGAACTCCATCACCAGGAAGCTGACCCGCCGCCCGCCGACCTCGCACGTGCCGTAGTCGTAGACGTCGACCACGCCCGGATGCCGCAGCGTGGCCATGGCGCGCGCCTCGTTCTGGAACCGGCGGGCGAACGCCGGGTTCTCGGCCAGCGCGGGCATCATCACCTTGACGGCGACGGTGCGGCCGAGAACCGTGTCGGCGGCACGCCAGACCTCGCCCATGCCGCCACCGCCGACGCGGTCGGCGAGCACGTAGCGGTCGTTGAGCGTGGTCCCGGAGCCGAGCACGCCATCGAGGCTAACACCGGCAGGCCCATGACCTGGCCGGAATCCGCGACGCAGCCCGGCCTCCCGGACGCCGAGGGCCCCGGCGCGCGAACGCGCCGGGGCCCTCGGACAACCGGAGATCAGGAACCGGACGACGCCGATTCCGCGCCGGTCCCTACGACGCCGATTCCGCGTCCATCCCTACGACGCCGATTCCGCGTCCTTGGCGCGGTTGCGCAGGGCGCGGCTCACGCCGTCGGCGCCCTCCAGGATCAGGCGGCGCAGCGCCTGCGGCGGCTGGTGCTCGGCGAGGTAGCGCTCGGCCGCCTCCACCGTCTCCTGCTCGATGAGCAGCGCCGGGAAGCACCCCACCGCGAACGTCGACGCCTGGTCGAAGGTCCACTCCTTGTAGATCCGCCCGACCTCCGCGAAGTACTTGTCGCGGTACGCCTCCAGCAGCTCGACGTGGTTCGCGTCCTGGAAGCCGTTGATCGTGGTGCGGGCGATGTGGTTGGCCAGCTTGCCCTCCACGATCCGCTCCCACGCGGCCGCCTTCGCCTCGGCCGTCGGGACGGCGGCCCGGCACATCGCCGCCGAGCGCTCGCCGGTCGCGGTCGGGTCGCGGCGCAGCTCGGCCTCGATGTCGGCCTCGCCCAGCACGCCGCCCGACACCAGCGCGTGGACGAGGGTCCAGCGCAGGTCGGTGTCGACGGTCACCCCCTCGGGCACCGCCGAGCCGTCCAGGATGCCGCCGAGCAGCGCGAGGTCGCCCTCGGAGGTGGCCACCGGCGCGAACGCCTGCAGGAACGCGAGCTGCTGGTCCGAGCCCGGCTCGGCGCCCTCCAGCAGCGAGCGCAGCTCGGTGGCGAGCAGGGCCAGGCCCTCCGCCCGCCAGGCCGGGTCGGCGTACTGCTGCACGGCCAGCCGCGCCTGCCGCAGCACGGCCTGCAGGACCGTGATGTCCTTGACCGTGGACACGCCCGACACCACGAGCCGCACGTAGTCGCGGGTGGACATCTCGCCGTCACGCGTCATGTCCCAGGCCGCCGACCAGCACAGCGCGCGCGGCAGCGACTCGGTGAAGCGGGCGATGCCGCCGTCGACCAGCGTGCGCAGCGACCGCTCGTCCAGGCGGATCTTGGCGTACGTCAGGTCGTCGTCGTTGATCAGCACCAGGTCGGGCTGCTCCTCGCCGACCAGGTCCGGGACGGCCGTGCGCGCGCCCACGACGTCGAGCTCGACCCGCTTGACCCGGGTGAGCGCGTCGCCGTCCAGCTTGTACAGGCCGATCGCGACGCGGTGCGAGCGCAGCGTCGGGTAGTCGGCCGGGGCCTCCTGGAGCACCTCGAAGGTGTCGTAGCGGCCGTCCTCGGTCAGCGTGAAGGAGGGGCGCAGGGTGTTGACCCACGCGGTCTCCAGCCACTCCTTCGACCAGGACGACAGGTCGCGGCCGGAGGTCCGCTCCAGGGCGTTGAGCAGGTCCTTCAGCTCGGTGTTGCCCCAGGCGTGCTCGTTGAAGTAGTCGCGCACGCCGGCCAGGAAGTTCTCCAGCCCGACGTAGGCGACGAGCTGCTTGAGCACCGAGGCGCCCTTGGCGTACGTGATGCCGTCGAAGTTGACCTCGACCGCCTGCATGTCAGGGATGTCGGCGGAGATGGGGTGCGTGGACGGGAGCTGGTCCTGGCGGTAGGCCCAGGACTTCTCCACGTTCGCGAACGTCGTCCACGCGCCCTTGCCCCAGCGCGTCGCCTCGGCCTGCGCGAGCACCGACATGTAGGTGGCGAACGACTCGTTCAGCCACAGGTCGTCCCACCAGCGCATGGTGACGAGGTCGCCGAACCACATGTGCGCCATCTCGTGCAGGATCGTCTCGGCGCGCCGCTCGACCACCGCGTCGGTGACCCGGGAGCGGAAGACGTAGTCCTCCAGGAAGGTGACGCACCCGGCGTTCTCCATCGCGCCGGCGTTGAACTCCGGCACGAAGAGCTGGTCGTACTTGCCGAACGGGTAGCGGAAGCCGAACACCTTGTGGAAGAAGTCGAAGCCCTGCCGGGTGACCTCCAGGATGTTGTCGGCGTCGAGGTGCTCGGCGAGCGAGGCGCGGCAGTAGACGCCGAGCGGGATGCCGTCGTGCTCGGAGGTCACCTTGTGGTACGGCCCGGCCACGAGCGCGGTGATGTACGTGGACATGACCGGCGTGGGCGGGAACTCCCACCGCTTGGCGGCCTGCACCGACCCGTGCCGGCCGTGCTCCTCCGCCAGCTCCTCCACCTTGGCGGCGGCGGCGTTGGAGACGACCTCCCAGTCGGCCGGGGCCAGCACGGTGAGCTGGAAGGTGGCCTTGAGGTCGGGCTGGTCGAAGCACGCGTACATGCGGTGCGCGTCGGCGGTCTCGAACTGGCTGTGCAGGTAGACCTTCTGGTCGACCGGGTCGACGAAGCGGTGCAGGCCCTCGCCGGTGCGCATGTAGGCGCAGTCGGCGTCGACGCGCAGCTCGTTGGAGGCGGCCAGGCCGGGCAGCGGGAAGCGGCCCTTCTCGGCGTCGTAGGCCGAGACGTCGAGGTCCTCACCATTGAGGGTGACGCGGCGTACCCGGGCGCCGTGCAGGTCGATGAAGGTGGACGCGCCGGGTTGCGTGCCGGTGAAACGGACGGTGGTGATGCTCTCGAACCGCTCGTCCCCCTCGGTCAGATCGAGGGCGACCTCGTATGACTCGACATTCAGCAGCCGGGCGCGCTCGCGAGCCTCGTCCCGAGTCAGGTTGCCTGCCAAGTTGTGCTCCTTTTCACCACTCCGTCGGGGTTGTCGGTATCCTGTCATGCTGGAATAGGCACCGACGCACCCAGGTTATGGCCCCACATGACTACCAGGACTCCTGTCGATCTGTGGTTCGATCCTTCCTGTCCGTTCGCCTGGGCCACGTCCCGCTGGCTGATCGAGGTCGGGGACGTCCGCTCGATCGAGCCGCGCTGGCGTCTCATGAGCCTGAAGCTGCTCAACCAGGACAAGGACGTCCCTCAGGACTACAAGGACCGCACGGTCCGCGCCATGGGGCTCGTCCGCGTGATCGCCGCCGCCCAGCAGAAGTACGGCGACCACGTCACCGGCACGCTCTACACCGAGATGGGCACCCGGCTGCACAACGAGGGCCGCTCCAAGCAGGCCGACTCCTACCGGGAGATCGCCGAGGAGTCCCTGGTGGCCGCCGGTCTCGACGCGGAGCTCGTCTCCGCCATGGACTCCGATGAGCACGACGAGGCCATCGCCGCCTCGCACGAGGAGGGCATCGGCCTGGTCGGCGACGACGTCGGCACCCCGATCATCCGCGTCGGCGCCAACGCCTTCTTCGGCCCCGTCATCACCCGCGTCCCGCGCGGCGAGGAGGCGGGCCGCCTGTGGGACGGCGTGCTCCTGGTGACGGCGTTCGAGGACTTCTTCGAACTCAAGCGCACCCGTACGCGCTCGCCGCGCTTCGACTGAGTCCCGTCAACCGGTCCGAGTCAACTCCGGTCAGGCCGGCAGCGGTGCCCGGGGGCGGTTTCCTTACCTCCCGGGCACAAGTTCGTACGCTTCTGACGAACTCCCGTCATCCGCGTGGCCTCGCAATGCCGATGGAGGCGCGCCACCATGGGGCCATGCGCAAGCTCTACATCGGCGGCGCCTGGACCGCGTCGGTCTCGGGCGAGGCGATCGACGTCGTCAACCCCGCCACGGAGGAGATCATCGACCGGGTTCCCGCGGGCGCGCCCGCGGACGTCGAGGCCGCGGTCATGGCGGCGCGCGGGGCCTTCCCCGCGTGGTCGGCCGCCGGTCCCGAGGACCGCGCCAAGGTCCTCGCCGCCGCGGCCGAGCTGCTCGAACGGCGCTCCGCGGACGTCGCGGAGACCATCGCGACCGACATGGGCGCCCCGCTGCGCTTCGCGCTCAAGGTGCAGACGCTGATGCCCGCCGGGGTGCTCGCCTCCTACGCCCGGATGGCCGCGAGCCACCCGCGCGAGTCACGCGTCGGCAACTCCCTGGTGCTCAGGGAACCGGTCGGCGTCGTCGCCGCGATCACCCCGTGGAACTACCCGCTGCACCAGGTCATCTGCAAGGTGGCCCCGGCGCTCGCGGCAGGCTGCACGGTCGTGCTCAAGCCGAGCGAGGTGGCGCCGCTGGCCGCGTACGCGCTGGCCGAGATCCTCGACGAGGTCGGCCTGCCGCCCGGGGTGTTCAACCTGGTGAGCGGGCGCGGCCCGGTCGTCGGCGAGGCCATGGCGGCGCACCCCGAGGTGGACATGGTGTCCTTCACCGGCTCGACCGCCGCGGGCCGCCGGGTCGCCGCCCTCGCGGCCGAGGGCGTCAAGCGGGTCGCGCTGGAGCTGGGCGGCAAGTCGGCCAACATCATCCTGCCCGACGCCGACCTGACCAAGGCCGTCACCGCGGGCGTGGCCAACTGCTTCGTCAACTCCGGCCAGACCTGCACGGCCTGGACCCGCATGATCGTCCACCGTGACCAGTACGACGAGGCGGTCGGCCTGGCCGTCGAGGCGGCCCGCACGTACACGGTCGGCGACCCCTTCGACGACGCCACACGCCTCGGCCCGCTCGTCTCGGCCGCCCAGCGCGACCGCGTCGTCCGCTACATCAACCGCGGCCAGGAGGAGGGCGCCCGGCTGGTCACGGGCGGCACCGAACGGCCCCTGCCCCGCGGCTACTACGTCGAGCCGACGGTCTTCGCCGGGGTCGAGCCGGGCATGGCCATCGAGCAGGAGGAGATCTTCGGCCCGGTGCTGTCGGTCATCCCGTACACCACCGAGGACCAGGCCGTCCGCATCGCCGACGGCACCCGCTACGGCCTGTCGGGCGCGGTGTGGGCGGGCACGGAGGAGCGCGCCGTCGCCGTGGCCCGCCGCCTGCGCACGGGGCAGGTCATGGTCAACGGCGGCCGGTTCAACCCCTCGGCCCCCTTCGGCGGCTACAAGCAGTCCGGCCTCGGCCGCGAGCTGGGCGAGGCCGGACTGGAGGAGTACTTCGAGCTCAAGAGCCTTCAGCTCTGACCCGTCCGCGCGGGTCAGAGCATCAGCCCGCCGGTGGCCAGGAGGTTCTGCCCGGTGATCCACCCGCCGTCCGGCCCCGCCAGGAACGCGACCACCGAGGCGATGTCGTCCGGCCGGCCCAGCCGGCCCAGCGCCGTGAACGCCGTCGCCCGCTCCAGCGCCTCCGGCGGGTTGCTGCCCCGCAGCATGTCGGTGTCCGTGGCGCCGGGCGAGACGGTGTTGGCCGTGATGCCGCGCGGGCCCAGCTCGCGCGCCGCCACCTTGGCGAACTGCTCGACCGCCGCCTTGCTGGCCGCGTACAGGCCGACGCCCGGCGCGGCCATCGCGGTGTTGAGGGTGGAGATGTTGATGATCCGGCCGCCGTCGCGCATGACGCGGGCGGCCCACTGGATCGCCAGGAACGTGGCGCGGGTGTTGACGGCGAACACCCGCTCGTACGTCTCGTCCGTCACCTCCGTGAGGAGCCCCTGGCCGGTCTCGGCCGCGTTGTTGACGACGATGTCCACGCCGGGCAGCAGCTTCTCCGCCTCGGCGAACAGCGTCTCCAGGTCGTCGCGGCTGGCCTGGTCCGCCCGGACGGCGTGCGCCCCCGTCTCCTCGGCGACCCGCGCCGCCGCCTCCGCGTTGCTGTGGTAGCTGAAGACCACCTCGGCGCCGTCGGCGCGCAGCCGCTCGACGATCGCCCTGCCGATGCCCCGGGACCCGCCCGTGACCAGTGCGCCCTTGCCGGAAAGCTGGATCATGGGGCCAATCTATGCCTTCGACATGATCTTGCGCGCTTCGTCCCTGGGCAGCCGGTCGACGTACAGCCTGCCGTCGAGGTGGTCGGTCTCGTGCTGGAAGCAGCGGGCCAGCGAGCCCCGGGCCTTGATCCGCACCGGGCGGCCGAGCCGGTCGAGCCCCTCGACGGTGACCCCGGCGGCCCGGGCGACCGGCGCGTAGATGGGCTTGCCGCTCTGCCGGTCGGGCACCGACAGGCAGCCCTCCTGGTCGAGGACCTCCTCGGGGTCGTCCACGGTCAGCACCGGGTTGATCACGTGCCCCTTGCGGCCGCTGATGTCGTAGACGAACAGCCGCCGCGACACGCCGATCTGCGGGCCGGCCAGGCCGACGCCGTCCACCGCGTACATCGCCTGGAACATCTCGTCGATCAGGCGGCGCAGCTCCTTGTCGAAGCCCTCGACGGGCTCGGCGGGCGTACGCAGGACCGGGTCGCCGATCGCGCGGATCTCACGCATGGACGCTCAACTTCCGTAAGGGGCGGTCATGGTTGGCAGTCCTTACTGTAGCGAGTGGCCGCGCCGCCCACATCTCCTCGCGGCGGCCTGTGGAAGACTGGTCGCGTGCGCGTCTACATCGGTGCCGACCATGCCGGCTATGAGCTCAAGAACCATCTCGTGTCGTGGCTGAAGGACCACGGCCACGAGGTGACCGACTGCGGTCCCTTCGTCTACGACGCCGAGGACGACTACCCGGCGTTCTGCCTGCGGGCGGCCGAGGGCGTGGCGGGCGACCCGGCGAGCCTGGGCGTGGTGATCGGCGGATCCGGCAACGGCGAGCAGATCGCCGCCAACAAGGTGCGCGGCATCCGCGCGGCGCTCGCCTGGAGCGAGGAGACGGCCAGGCTCGCCCGCGAGCACAACGACGCCAACGTGGTCAGCGTCGGCGCCCGCATGCACTCCACCGAGGAGGCGACCAGGTTCGTCGAGGTCTTCCTGGCCACGCCGTTCTCCGGCGCCGAGCGGCACAGCCGCCGCATCGCCCAGGTCGAGAGCTACGAGACGATCGGCCAGCTCCCCTCGCTGCCGTAGCGCCGGGCGGCCGGGACCGCCCCCGGGGCACCGCGTCCGGCGGGCGGCCGGGCCGCTATGTCCGTCGCCGGGGCTCGCGCCTCGGCATCTCGTCACGCAGGGGCCGCCGGTCGGCGGCCTCCTGCTGCTCCTTCGACGGTCGTGACACGTCGCGGGCCCGCATCGCGGTGACCGCCGTGATCTGCAAGCTCTGCAGCGCCATGCCGTCGAGACTACGTCAGAAGGTCAGCCCCGCCCACGCTCCGGGCTCCAGGCCATGGCGGTGGCAGGCTCCCGCACCGCGCCGGGCGTGCGCTCCCGCGCCGGGTCGTGCGGCGTCCCCGGGACGAAGGGCGGCGACGCTCACCCCGCGCTCGCGCACGCCGGCGAGCCGGCGGCGCGTCAAGGAGGATCATCCGTCCGCCGTGGGAGCGGCCGAACGGGCACGGCCACCCAATAACCGCTGGATGATGATCAAGGCGTTGGTCAAGTGGGCTGCCCAAACCGGGGTCAGACCGATACAGTCACACGCATCATGAGTTCCCGACCGGCGCCGCTGATCCCGCCACGGCTCCGCGCGCTCCTGGTACGGGTGCCGCTGCTGGTGCCCGCTGTCCGATTCCTTCGCCGCACCCTGTCCCGCGACCGCAACCTGCTCGTCACCCTCATCATGCTGACGCTCCTCGTCGGCCTGCTGGCGGCGCGCGTGTCCACCGAGTGGTTCTCGCCGTCGCTGCTCATCCTCATCACCCTCGTGGGCGGGCTCCAGCTGCGGCTGGCGAGCCTGGCCAAGCTGCTCGGCGCCGTCGCGGTCGCCCTGGGCTACATCGCCCTCACGCTGGGCGTGGGCCGCATCGGGCTCGGGCTCATGGTGACGATCGGGTTCACGACCGTGCTCGCCGTGCTCATGGCGCGCACCCGCGGCAAGCTCGGCGTGCAGGGGCTGCGCGGCGACGCGATGCTGCTGGAGCTGCGCGACCGGCTGCGCGGCCAGGGCGAGCTGCCGCCCCTGCCCAAGGACTGGGGCGGGCGGGTGGTGCTCAAGCAGGCGGGCGGCTCCTCCTTCGGGGGCGACTTCCTCGTCTCCAAACGTGACGGCGACCAGGTGGACATCGCGCTGGTCGACGTCTCCGGCAAGGGCGTCGACGCGGGCACCAGGGCGCTGATGCTGTCGGGCACGTTCGGCGGCCTGCTCGGCTCGGCGGACGACTTCCTGGCCGCCTGCAACGCCTACCTGCACCGGCAGCACGGCGACGAGGGCTTCGTGACCGCCGTCCACGTACGCCTCGACCTGGCGACGGGCGACTACACGATCACCTCCGCCGGGCACCCGCCCGTGGTGAAGTTCGACGCGGGCACCGGCAACTGGCAGGTCGCCTCGGCCAAGGGCGTGGTCCTCGGCGTGGTGCCCGACCTGCACTGCGAGCCCGACAGCGGCACGCTGCGCAAGGGCGACGCCCTGATGTTCTTCACCGACGGGCTGATCGAGCAGCCCGGGCGCGACATCGACGCGGGCCTGGACAAGCTGCTCGGCGAGGCGGAGCGGCTGCTCACCTCGGGCTTCCACGACGGCGCGCGGGCCCTGGTCAACGCCATGTCCTCCGGCCACAACGACGACTGCGCGCTGGTGCTCATCTGGCGGCCGTGACCGCCGGCGGCCCCCGCGCCGCGACCGCCCGACCATGACGAACCACACGGGTGAATGGTGAACACCGTCACTGGCCGAAGGATCTCCGTCCTGGGATCGTCGTACTGCTTGCCCATGTGCCCGGGCCCCGGGGGAGCGGCGCGGCTTCTTCCGGGGCCCGGCTTGTCCTCCTGCGGTACGCCCCGGACTCCGGGGTCAGAGCCAGCCGGAGTCGCTGGCGATGCGGATGGCGTCGACGCGGTTGCGGGCCCCCGTCTTGCAGATGACCCGCGACAGGTGGTTGCGCACCGTGCCGACCGACAGGCAGAGCTGGTCGGCGATCTCCGCCGAGCGGGCCCCGCCGGCGGCGGCGCGCAGCACGTCCAGCTCGCGCCGGGTCAGCGGGTTGGCCGCCGACTGCAGCGCGGCGGCGGCCAGCTCGGAGTCGACCGCGCGCCGGCCCGCCGCGACCTGCCGCAGCCCGTCGGCCAGCCGCTCGGGCGCCACGTCCAGGCTCATGAAGCCGAGCGCGTGCGCGGCGAACGCCCGGCGCACCTGCCCAGGGCTGGGCTGCGCGGACAGCACCAGCGCCCGGCAGCCGGGGGCCTTCTCGTGCAGCGCCGCCACCACCGGCAGGCCGCCCGCGCCCGGCAGGTCGAGATCGACGACCGCCGTGTCGGCCGCGGAGGCCAGCGCCGCCGGCACCACGTCCTCGGCGCCGCCGACCTCGGCCACGACCCGCATCCCGGGCTCGGCGCCCAGGGCGGCGACCAGGCCGCGCCGTACCAGGGGCAGATGCTCGGCGACCAGGATCCGGATCAAGGCGCTCCCTTCGTCATACCCCAGGGTGATCGTATGATCGCATACTGTCAACGAAGTCTCTCGATTCCCCAAAGGGGGCGCAAGCCAATCAGGTGTGGAGAGTTCGACTAGTCTTGGGTGGTCGGGACCTTCCGTTTACCTGGAGAGCGCCTAGATGAACTGGCTGTTCGTCGCCGGGATCGCCGTCTTCTTCATCGGACTGATGGCCTCCATCGCGCTGCACGAGATCGGACACCTCGTGCCGGCCAAGATCTTCGGCGTCCGGGTGCCCCAGTACATGGTCGGTTTCGGCACGACCGCCTGGTCGATCCGCCGGGGCGAGACCGAGTACGGCATCAAGTGGATCCCGCTGGGCGGCTACATCCGCATGATCGGCATGCTGCCGCCGCGGCCGGGCGACGCCCCGGGCAAGCTCCGCGGCACCTCGACCGGGCCGTTCCAGGGCCTCATCGAGACCGCCCGCGAGGCGTCCATGGAGGAGGTTCGTCCCGGCGACGAGGACCGGGTGTTCTACCGGAAGAAGTGGTGGCAGAAGGTCATCATCATGTCCGGCGGCCCGGCCATGAACTTCGTGCTGTCGTTCATCCTGTTCTCGATCCTGCTCGTCGGCGTCGGCCTGCCCACCCTGGCTCCGATCGTCTCGCCGAGGACCCACACCTGCGTCATCCCGGCCGGCGAGAACCGCGCCGACTGCCGTCCCACCGACCAGCCGACCCCCGCCGCCAAGGCCGGGCTCAAGCCGGGCGACCGGATCGTCTCCTTCGACGGCCAGAAGATCGCCACCTGGGACGACGCCACCCGCCTCATCCGGGGGCACGGCGCCGGCGCCGTCCAGCTGGGCATCGTGCGCGACGGCAAGCCCATGACGCTGCCCGTCACGCTCATCGCCCAGGACCGGCCCTCGCTGACCGACCCGAACAAGATCGACAAGGGCGTCGGCTTCCTCGGCGTGCTGCCCGACCAGGTCATGGAGAAGCAGAGCTTCGGCATGGTCGTCGGCTACATGGGCGAGCTGACCGGCCGGGTCGCCGGGTCGCTGCTCAACCTGCCGCAGAAGATGGTCGGCGTCTGGCACGCCGCCTTCTCCGGGCAGGAGCGCGACCCCGAGGGCCCCGTCGGCGTCGTGGGCGCCGGGCGGCTGGGCGGCGAGATCCTCTCCTCGGACATGACCACCGAGATGAAGATCTACAACGTGCTGAACCTGCTGGCCGGGTTCAACCTGGCGATCGGCATGTTCAACCTCATCCCGCTGCTGCCGCTCGACGGCGGCCACATCGCGGGCGGCCTGTGGGAGGGCCTCAAGCGGGCCTTCGCCCGGATCACCCGCCGGCCGGAACCCGCGTACGTGGACATCGCCAAGGTGCTGCCGCTGACGTACACGCTGGCCCTCGTGATGATCGTCATGGCCGGGCTGCTCGTCTACGCCGACCTGTTCAACCCGCTCAAGCTCACCGGCTAGGCCGCCCCGCGCCACCGTGCCGGGCGGCCCGCCGGGTCAGGCCGCCCGCCGCCCGCGGCGGGCTCGTGGGCGGCGGAACAGGAAGAACGCGCCGACCCCGCACAGCAGGCCGACGCCGATCGCCGCGCCGCCCACCCAGAGCAGGGACTGCTCGATCGGCGGGTGCCCGACGGGCGAGCCGACCGGCCCGTTCCCGAAGTACTGCTTCCCCTTGTACGGCACGGCCACGGTCTTCGCCGCCTTGGCGCCGGCCGCCGCCTTCACCGCCGCCTCCGCGTTCACCAGCCCGAAGCCGAGGAACGGGGTGTAGCCGGCCGGCGGCTTGCTGGCCGTCTTGATGAGGATGTCGCGCACCTGCCGGGGCGTCAGCTTCGGGTTGGCCGACAGCATCAGCGCCGCGGTGCCCGCCACCAGAGCGCAGGCCGGCGAGGTGCCGTCGCCCGCCTCGTAGCCGCCGGTGTTGCGGGCGGCGTAGATGTCGACGCCCGGCGCGGCGATCGTGTTGTACGTGTGCACCTGCGAGAACTCCGCCCGCGCGCCCTCCGGCGCCATCGCCGCCACCGCGATCACGCCCGGATAGCCGGCCGGGTACGACATGGTGTTGTTGGCGTCCACCTCCAGCGGGTCGGTGGAGCCTCCGTTGCCGGCGCTGGCCACGAGGATCGCGCCCTTGCCGACGGCGTAGTCGACGGCCGCGGCCGTGTCGTCCTCGTAGCCGCCCCAGCCCCACTCCGAGGTGCCCAGCGACATGGAGACGACCCGGGCGCCGTGGTCGACCGCGTAGCGGATGCCCTTGGCCAGGGCGTTGCCGGCGCGCTCGCTCTCCTTGTCGGCTCCGGTCCCGCCGTCCTTGGCCGCCTTCTCCGCCCGCTTGCGCGCCGGGTCCTCGCGGTCCCAGATCACCCGTACGGACAGCACCCGCGAGCCCGGCGCCACGTGCAGGACGCTGGAGGCCATGGCCGTGCCGTGCCCGCCCCAGTAGCTCTGACCGGGACGGGCGCCGCCGCCGATGAAGTCCGGGCCGCCGGTCACCCTGCCCCTGAACTCCGGGTGGCCCTTCATCACGCCCGTGTCGAGGACCGCGACGGTGACGCCCTTGCCCTCGGTGAGCCGCTGGGCGCCCGGCACGCGCATGGCCGTCCGCTCCCAGCCGCGCGGTGCGTCGGCCACGCCCGGGACCGCCGCGCCGGCGACGAGCCCGGCGGTCAGGACGGCCGTGGCCGCCACTCTGCTGATCATGCGCCCACCTTCGGGATCTCGTCGGTCAACCGGTAGGCCAGGTTCTCGGCCAGCCCCTCGGCCGTGGAGGTCCAGGCCGAGCGGTCGTCCTTCTGCTCCAGCGGCCGGTTGCCCCAGGGGTCGGGCAGCCTGCCGGGGCGCCTGCCGTCGGCCGGGCCGGCGGTGACCGCCACGAACAGCGGCGTGTACATGTCGAACACGGCCGTGCCGCCGTCGCCCGTGCGGGCCGCGTCCTTCCACTGGGTGCCGGGGGCCGCCAGGGCGCGCACGACGTGGTCCTGCTCGTCCTGTCCGTCGCGGACGTGGTCGCCGAGGTCCTCCTTGGCGGAGATGTCGCGGAAGGCGATGATCGCGGCGGTCGCGGCGGTGCCCCCGGTGTCGTCGAGGTAGGTGGCGCGTAGGGCCGCGACGCAGCCGCGCTGGGCGGCGAGCTTGGCCAGGCCGCCGGACAGCGCGGCGTCGCACGAGGTGCTGGAGGAGATGGCGACCCTGGTCCAGCCGCGCTCGTCGTCGGGGTCGTCGCTCTTCTTGTCCGGGTCCTGGCGGCCGATCGCGGCGGGGAACAGCTTCTCGACGGGGACGTTGCGCCACAGCTCCATGGAGAACTGCTTGTTGCGGATCTTCTGCTGGCTGTTGCTGACGGCGTGCTGGACGAGCAGGCCGCCGCCGAGCGCGGAGACCAGGCCGAACCCGGCCACGAGCACCCCGGCGACGATCCGTCCCGCCCCGCGCCTGCGCGGGGCGGGTTCGGGCGGCTGCGGAGGCGGTCCGTAGGGTCCGGGCGCGCCCTGGGGTGGTCCGTACGGTCCCGGTCCGCCCTGCGGGGGTGCGTACGGTCCCGGCGCGCCCTGGGGCGGTCCGTACGGTCCCGGTCCGCCTTGGAGCGGTCCGTACGGTCCCGGCGCGCCCTGGGGCGGGTAAGCCTGCGGCTGGTACGGGGCGGGATGCCCGCCGGACGGCTGCGGGGCGGGATACCCCGGCCCTGGACCGGGCGGGGGGTACGTCATCGTCTCTCCAGTGGTGCGTCACAGGCGCCCCCCAGACCACAGGCGGCGCTTCAGGCTTTTTGACCTTATCGGTCACAAACGACATCTCCGGCTCAGGGGTTCCCGGCTCGTGGTGTGGGTCCAAAACTGGTACAGGCGCGGGCAAACGCCATGCAACCGCCACGCAAGCGCTCTCGTGTCTCCTGTGACCACACAAGTCGTACAGGCCAGTGAGGAACACGCAGATGGCACAGAAAGGAAAGCTGCTCCCCCTCGGGGTGGCTGTCGTGGGGAGCGGCCTCGTCCTGCTGGGCGCGGGCGTCATGGGGATGACGATGTGGCCCATGCCCGGATGGGCCGGCGTGGCCTTCTCGGTGGGCATGACGCTCACCGTCCCGGGAGCCTTCCTGGTCGTCTTCGGGCTGATCAACCGGTCGATGGGCACGGCCATGTCGTCCATGGACGGAGCCCTGCGGCCGGCCGGCTCGGGCGGCGTGCTCGGCCTCATCAAGGACCTGGCCGGGGGCAATCGCGACCTCCTCCTGAACGGGTCGCCGGCGAGCGCCGTCGTCCTGTCGATGCGCGACACGGGCGTGACGGTCAACGACCTGCCCGTGGCGGTGTTCGAGCTGGAGGTCCACCGGCCGGGCTCGGAGCCGTACCGCGTGGCGCACCGCGAGCCGATCCCTCGCCTGCTCGTGGGCGCCGTCCTGCCCGGCTCCCCCCTCGCCGTCCGCGTCGACCCGAACGACCCCGGCCGCCTGGCGGTCGACTGGTCCCAGGCCGCGGGCCCGGCCGCGCGGCCGCCGGTGGCCGGTCAGCGGGTGTCGGCCGCCGACATCCTGGCCCGTGGCGTGCCCGCCACCGTGACGATCCTCGGGACGTTCTCGATGAACGGCACGACCACCGACGACGGCGACCCGGTCGTGGGCTTCGACCTGCGGGTGACCGGGCCGTACCGGCCGTACGAGGTGCGCCTGGCCCACCGGGTCCCGCGGCCGCACCTGACCCGGCTCGTGCCGGGCAACGTGCTCCCGGCCAAGATCGCCCCCGAGGACCCGCAGAAGGTCGCCATCGACTGGGAGGCGGACAGCTTCGTCGGCGAGCCGCAGACGCTCTGAGCCCGGGCGGCCGCCCCGGGTACACCTGGGGGGAAGGACCCTGGGGGAGGGGGTGGCCGGGGCATGACGACGCTGCTGGTCACCGCTGCGGCGATCTTCCTGTGGGGCGTCGTGTCGGGGCGCCTCCAGCGCGCCGACCTGACCGCGCCGATCGTCTTCGTCGCCGCCGGCTGGCTCGTCGCCGGAACCGGCCTGGCCGGTCCGCCGTCGGTGACGGCGCGGACGCTGAAGCCCCTGGTCGAGATCACCCTGGTCTGGGTGCTGTTCTCCGACGCCGCGGGCGTGCCCCTCAGCCAGGTGCGCCGCGACCTCGGCCGGTACCTGCGCCTGCTGGCCGTCGGGCTGCCCCTCACCGTCCTGGCCGGCTGGGCGCTGGCGGACCGGCTCTTCCCGGCGCTCGGCGGCTGGCTCGCCCTCCTGGTGGGGGCCGCCCTCGCGCCGACCGACGCCGCTCTGGGACTGCCGGTGGTCACCAACCCCGCGGTGCCGGCGGACGTCCGGCGGCTGATCACCGTCGAGAGCGGCCTCAACGACGGCGTCGTAACCCCCGTGGTCGTCCTGGCGATCGCCGGGGCCGCCACCGCGGAGGGGCTCGGCGGCGCGCACGGCTGGGCGGCGCTCGCCGAGCTCGGCATCGGCGTGCTGGCGGGCGCCGGCAGCGGCCTGGCCGGCGGCGGGCTGCTGCGGTGGGCGCGCCGACGGGGATGGGCCGCCGACGACTGGACCGGCATCGCCGTCCTGGCCCTCGCGATCGTCGCCTACACGGCCGCGCTCGGCCTCCACGGCAACGGGTTCGTGTCGGCCTTCTGCGGAGGTCTCGCCTTCGGCGCGGCGACCGGTCCGCGGGGCCCCGCCGAGCTGGTGTTCCTGGAGCAGGCGGGCGGTCTGGTGTCGCTGCTGGTCTGGCTGGCGTTCGGCGCGGTCGCGGTGCCGATCGTGGCCGGCGGGGTCCACCTCGCCGTCGTGGCGTACGCGGTCCTGAGCCTGACCGTGCTGCGGATGGCGCCCGTCGCGCTGGCCTGCGCCGGCGCCGGGCTCGGCCGCGCCACCGTGCTGTTCGTCGGCTGGTTCGGACCCCGGGGGCTCGCCTCGCTGGTCTTCGCCCTGCTCGCGGTGGAGGAGCTCGGGAGCGCCGCGGGCGAGGCCGCCGCCGTCATCGGCGTGACCGTGCTCATGAGCGTCCTGCTGCACGGCCTCAGCGCCAGGCCGCTGGCCGCCCGGTACGCACGGGCCGTCACGCGGTCCGGCGACGGCCGTGACACGCCATGAGACGGCGCGGTGGCCGCCGCGGCCCGCCTCACGCACCGGGCCGCGTCAGTTCATCGAGATGTGCACGTGGTCGTAGTGGTTCTCGGTGATGCTGCCGCGGTCCTCCATGGCCCGCCAGCCGGAGCCCATGTTGATGCGTTGCTGCCAGATGACGTACTTCACGCCGAGCTTGGCGCGGTTCTCCAGCGCCCAGGCCGCGATGCGGTCGCCGAGCGCCTTGTTGGCCGAGCTCGGCATGGTGCCGCCCGTGCTCATCATGAAGTCGCAGGCCCGCCCCAGCGGGTGCTCGCCGCTCGACCCCGAGCGGAAGCAGCCGACCGTGAACGGCAGGGAGAAGTTCTTCTCGACCAGCGCGCGCATCGCCCGGGTGCGGGGGGTGATGTTGTCGGAGCCCGAGGGCAGCTCGGGCGCCCAGGTGCCGTCGGAGCGGCGGCCGGTGCTGACCGGGACGAGGTCCTTGAGCTTCTGCTCGATGTCGTCGATGACGTCCTGCGCCTCGTCGCGCCGCTTGGCGACGTCCGCCGTCTCGGTGCGGATCCGGGCGGCCAGCGCGGTGGCCTCCTCGGCCGCCTTCCGCTGCTCGTCGCGGGCCTGGGCGACGTTGCGCACGACCGCCTGCTGCTCGGCGATCATCTGCTCGAGGACGGCGGCGCCGGTGGTGTTGCCGGGGAACACGAAGCCGAGCACGGCCGGGTCGCCGCTCTGGTAGCGCATCTGGGCGATCTGGGCGACCCGGCTCTCCGCCGCGGCGACGGCCCGCTCCGCGGCGGTCAGCCGCTCGCCTGCCGTCTCGGCCGCCTGCTGGGCCTTGGCCAGCTCGACCCGCTTGAGGTTGTAGCTCTCGATCAGCTTGTCGACCTTGGCGTTCAGCTTCTTCAGCTCGGCGCGCAGCTCGGACTCGCTGGGCTTGGGGGCCGCGGTCGCGCTCGCCGCGCCGAAGGCGACGACGGCGATGACCAGGCCGATGACGAAGTTGATGGCAAAGCGCGTGGGGGGCGCGGACGCCACGAAGGATTCCTCTCCCTCTGCCGGCCGGGTTAGCTGACGGGTTCGGGATGGGAGGTCCCTACCACGGACGACGTGGATTCACCCCAGGTACGGTGGGTCCCCGGCTCCCGGGCGACGCGCCCGGGATTAGGCGGGTCCCGGCCGTGACGACCGGGACAAAAGGGATGCTAGTGGTAAAACTCCAGTAATGCGACTCCAAGCGGAGATCAATCAGTGATCTACCTGTGATCGAATCAGCCGCGCGGCCTCCTCGGGCAGCACGTCGTTGACGAACGCGCCCATCGCCGACTCCGACCCCGCCAGGTACTTCAGCTTGCCGGGCGCCCGCCTGATGCTGAACAGCTCCAGGTGCAGGTACGCCAGCTCGCGATCCTGCCGTACCGGAGCCTGGTGCCAGGCCGCGACGTACGGCATGGCGACGCCGAACATCCCGTCCAGCGCCCGCAGCACCGAGGTGTAGAGCGGCGCGAAGGCGGCCCTCTCCTCCTCCGTCAGCGCGGCCAGGTCGGGCACCTGCCGGTGCGGATACACGTGCACCTCGTACGGCCAGCGCGCCGCGGCCGGCACGAACGCCGTCCACAGCTCGTTGGCCGCCACCACTCGCGTCCCGGCGGCGCGCTCGGCCGCCAGCACGTCCGCGAACAGGTTGCTCCCGTGCCGGGCCGCGTGCCGCGCGGCGGCGCCGAGCTGCAGCCGCGTGCGCGGCGTGACGTACGGGTAGGCGTAGATCTGGCCGTGCGGGTGGGTCAGCGTGATGCCGATCTCCTCGCCGCGGTTCTCGAAGCAGAAGACCTGCTCCACGCCGTCGATCGCGGACAGCTCCGCCGTCCGGTCGGCCCACGCCTCCATCACCAGCTCGACCTGCGCGTCGGAGAGCCGGGAGAACGAGGAGGAGTGTTCCGAGGTGAAGCACACCACCTCGCACCTGCCCACGCCCGGACGGACCTCGCTCAGACCGCCCACATCCCCATATGTCCCGAGATTCATGGAGAAGGAGGGGAAGCGGTTCTCGAAGACGACCACGTCGTAGTCGTGCGCCGGGATCTCCGAGGCGCGCGTGTCCGACGACGGGCACAGCGGGCACTCGTCCGCCGGCGGCATGAAGGTGCGCGTCTGCCGGTGCCCCGCGACCGCGATCCACTCCTCGGTCAGCGGGTCGTAGCGCAGCTCGGAGGCCACCGGTCGTGGATCGAGCGGCCGGCGATCGATCGCGCCACGGTCGGCGTCGTCCCGCCGGTCGAAGTAGATCAGCTCCCGGCCGTCGGCCAGATGGGTGATGGTGCGCTTCACGGCTACCCCTCAGCGATGATCAGTTGCCCGGCTCGTTCGGCCAGGTCGGTACGTGCGTCCTCGGGCAGCCCCGCGTCGGTGATGACGACGTCGGCCTCGGCCAGCTCGGCGATCGTGCTGATGCCGACCGTGTTCCACTTCGTGTGGTCGGCGGGGACCACCAGCCGGTGCGCCGCGGCCACCAGCTCCCTGTCGGTCTCCGCCTCCAGCAGGTTCGGCGTGGTGAACCCCGCCCGCACGCTCATGCCGTGCACCCCGAGGAACAGCGTGTCCACGTGCAGCCTGCGGATCGCGGCCACCGCGACCGGCCCCACCAGCGCGTCCGACGGGGTGCGCACGCCACCGGTCAGCACGACCGTGCGGTCGGGACGCGGGTTGCGGTGGAAGACGTCGGCCACGGGCACCGAGTTCGTGATGACCGTCAGCTCCGGCACGCCCGTCAGGTGGTGGGCCAGCGCCCACGTCGTGGTGCCCGCCGACAGCGCCACCGCGGTGCCGGGACGCACGAGCTCGGCGGCGGCGCGCGCGATGGCCTCCTTCTCCCGCTGCTGGCGGGCCGACTTGGCGGTGAAGCCCGGCTCCTCCGTGGACCCCTGGTCCAGGGCCGTCGCGCCGCCGTGGACCTTGGCCAGCAGGCCGCGCTCGGCGAGCACCTCCAGGTCACGGCGGATCGTCATGTCGGAGACGCCGAGCTCGCGCACGAGGTCCGCGACCCGGACGCCGCCGCTGCTGCGCACGCGCTCGAGGATCGTCTGCTGCCGCTGCTGTGCGAGCACGCCCGCTCCTTCCAACAGATTCCACCAAATTATGACATGACGGTGTTGGGGAATGTTGACCAGCCTCACTCTTGTGCCGCGAGCGGCGGCGGGAGACGTTGGAGACGCACGCGCATCCGCTCCGGCACGAGGAGGCCCGCATGGCCAGGCGCGCACGCAAGGGCAGGGCACGCAAGAAGAAGAGGGCCAACCACGGCAAGCGCCCCACGGCACGCTGACACCCGCCCGGCTGAGGGCGCCGCACGGGCTCGCTCAGCCGGGAAGGGGTTCCCTCCGCTGGAAAGGGCGGGGCGGGTCAGCCGGGAAGGCGGGCCAGCGCCTCGTCGATGCGCTCCTGCGGCAACGCGAAGTCCTCCATCGCGCCCGACAGGTAACGGTCGTAGGCGGCCAGGTCGAAATGGCCGTGACCGCACAGCGCCGTCAGGATCACCTTCGCCTCGCCGCTCTCCTTGCAGCGCAGCGCCTCGGCGATGGTCTCGGCCAGCGCGTGCGTCGGCTCGGGCGCGGGGACGATCCCCT
Source organism: Nonomuraea rhodomycinica (assembly GCF_013363995.1). Classification (GTDB taxonomy): domain Bacteria; phylum Actinomycetota; class Actinomycetes; order Streptosporangiales; family Streptosporangiaceae; genus Nonomuraea; species Nonomuraea rhodomycinica. The sequence goes on from NZ_JABWGO010000004.1 coordinate 623,805, forward strand.
CGGTACGGGCGAAGCGGACACCGGCCTCGAAGCACTCGGTCTGCGACTTGCTGACCGCCTCGAACATGCCCAGCTCGTACATGTGCGACAGCAACGGCGACATGCCGTGATAGCGCAGGCCGCCCGCGTGGATCGGGTCCGGCACGAAGTCGTGGCCCAGCGTGTGCATCTTGAGCAGCGGGGTGAACCCGGCGGTGTCGCCGAAGTCGTAGGCGTACACGCCACGCGTGAACGACGGGCAGGCGGCCGGCTCGACGGCCCGGATGACCGGGTCGATGCGGCCCGCCAGCTTCTCCCGCAGGAACGGGAACACCAGCCCCGCGAAGTTGGAGCCGCCGCCGGTGCAGCCGATGATGACGTCGGGCGCCTCGCCGAGCTGCGCGAGCGCCTCCTCGCCGATCACCGTCTGGTGCAGCAGCACGTGGTTGAGCACCGAGCCGAGCGCGTACCTGACGTCCTCGCCCGCGCCGGCCACCTCGACCGCCTCGCTGATCGCGATGCCCAGGCTGCCGGTCGAGTCGGGCGCGTCGGCCAGCACCCTCGACCCCGCCTTGGTGACGGGCGACGGGCTGGCGTGCACCGTCGCGCCGTACACCTGCATGAGCGAGCGGCGGTACGGCTTCTGGTCGTAGGAGGCGCGCACCATCCAGACCTCGCACTCCAGCCCGAACTGCGCGCACGCGAACGCCAGCGCGCTGCCCCACTGCCCGGCGCCGGTCTCGGTGGTCAGCTTCCGCACGCCCTCGCGGGCGTTGTAGTACGCCTGCGGCACGGCGGTGTTCGGCTTGTGCGAACCGGCGGGGGAGCCGCCCTCGTACTTGTAGTAGATGCGGGCGGGGGTGCCGAGCGCCTTCTCCAGCCGGCGCGCCCGCAGCAGCGGCGTCGGCCGCCACAGCCGGTAGACGTCCAGCACCTCCTGGGGGATCGCGACGAACCGCTCGCCGCTCACCTCCTGACCGATCAGCTCCATCGGGAAGAGCGGCGCGAGATCGCCGGGACCCACGGGCCGCCGGGTCGCCGGGTGCAACGGCGGCGGAGGCGGCGCGGGCAGGTCCGGCACGATGTTGTACCAGTGGCTCGGGATCACCCCTCCAGTCTGCGCCCGAGCAAGCCGTCGTACCAGGCCACGCGCCGTGTCAGCCCGGCTCTTCGAGCGCCGGCCGTCCCGGGCGGTCCGCCCGCACGACGACGTCGGCGCGTTCGCGGGGCCGCGCCTCGCGCTCGTAACGCGCGTAGGCGGGCAGCCGCCACCGCTCGTCCTCGCCGGTGCCGCGCGCCAGCGCCGCCTCCGACAGCCACAGGTGGACGCCCAGCTCGGCCGGCAGCCCCCGTCCCAGCAGCAGCGTCCCGTCGAGCAGCAGCACCCCGCCCTCGGGCAGGCTCTCGTACGGCAGGCGGTACGCCCGGTCGGCCCGGCTGTCCCACAGCGCCGGCAGCACCTTGCCCGTGCCGCCCGGCTCCAGCGGCCCGAGCACCTCCCGGACCAGCGCCCCGGTGTCGAGCCAGTCGTCGTAGAACACGTCGGGATCGGTCCGCCCGTACTCCAGGCGCAGCGACGCGGGCCGCAGGAAGTCGCCGGCGGACACCCGCACCACCGCCCGGCCGCGCACCCTGAGCGGCGCTACCAGCGCGTCGGCCAGCCGTCCCGGCCCGCTGGGCGGCGCCCCGTCGATCAGCACCCGAGCCCGCCGGTCGCGCGGGAGGGCGTCGATCCGCTCGGCCAGCTCCTCCGCCAGCGCCTCCGGCGAGATCGGTCGCACACGCATCGCCCCGAGCCTACGCGCTCTTCCGGGCGCGATCAGTTCCAGGAAGCGACGGCGAGCGGCGTCCAGACGTACTCGATCACGGGAAGCTCGAAGCCCGCGGGCAGGCGCTCCACGAACTCCCGCGCGGGCGTGCCGCCGCACCGCTCGTAGAAGGCGATGGCCGGCGCGTTGTCCCTGAGCACCTCCAGGTAGACGGCCCTGCCGGGATGGCGCTCGGCCGCCCACGCGAACGCGCGCCCCATGAGCAGGCGGCCGATGCCGGAGCGCTTGCGCGCGGGACGTACGTGGAGGTTGTCCAGCAGGACCCGCCCGTCGGGCTGCCTGGCCAGATAGACGAACCCCTGGACGGTCCCGTCCTCCTCGGCGACCAGCAGGAGGTCCTCTCCGGAGGTGACCCGGCCGGGACCGAGCCGGTCGGCCCACAGGGCGGTCCGCTCCTCGAGGAGAGGGCCGTCGAGGTACGAGCCGGGCATGATCCCGGCGTACGCGCTCCGCCAGCTCTCCGTGTGCAGGGTCGCGATGACCTCGGCGTCGTCCGGTGCGCCCGTTCTGAAGTGCATGAAGGCACATTGTTCCATCACGTACTGCGGCTACCCGGAACGCGACGAGGCCCAGGCGCGGGATCTCTCCCTGACCTGGGCCTCAGCACGTGGAGCGGACGACGGGAATCGAACCCGCGTAGCTAGTTTGGAAGACTAGGGCTCTACCATTGAGCTACGTCCGCACGAACCGGTCGTGGTCTGGTCTAGACTTCAACCGGTCGTCAGGGCGTAAGCGTACCGGAGTCCCGGAGCGTGTGCGTACCCGACGCTGACGGGGCGTGGCGCAGCTTGGTAGCGCGCTTGCTTTGGGAGCAAGAAGTCGCAGGTTCAAATCCTGTCGCCCCGACCAGCTGTTTTCGAAGACCCGGCCCCGCCGGGCCTCACCGCATCACCTCTTCGTCGCACATACTGATGGCCGGCCGCTCGTACGGATGGGACATCATGCTGAAGAGCCTGAGGAAGCCGAGCCGGAAGAAGACGATCCTTCGTCGATCCCTGGAAAGTCTCCTGACGGTGCGCGCGCGGAAGGCGCTGGATCTGGCCGCGCGAGAAGCAGGCGCCCGCGGCGACGACCGTGTCACAGCCGATCATCTCGTGGCGGCCCTGGCCAGCCTGAACGACGGCGTGGCTGTCATGGCGCTGGCCGGCCTGCACATCGATGTCCATGAGCCGCGCTCCCGGTCTGCGGGCGCGGATCTCGGCCAGGTCACCGAACTCGCCCGCGCCGAGGCCGCCGGACTCGGGCACCGGTACATCGGCACCGAACACCTGCTGCTCGGCCTCATCCACGCGGAAGGCGCCGAGGCATGGGGAGTGAGCCTCCAGCAGGCCCGTACCGAGGTCGTCAGGGTCCTCCACGGCGGCATCGCGGGTCGAGGCCGTGACGATCGCTGACCCGGGAGCGGGGCTCGGGAGCGGACCGGGGAGCGCGCCCCGGCTTTGCCACCACCAGGGCGACCCGAGGGCGGCCCGTGGCGCCGTCTTGAGGGGGAGCCCCCGAAGCTTTCAGGGGTGACCGGACCCCGTGATCCCAGAGCCCGCGACTCAGGAGTCGGCGCGGAACAGCGCCCAGACGGCCTTGCCGCCCCGCGCCAGCGGGTCCCAGCCCCAGCACTGGCTGTAGGTCTCCACGATGTACAGACCGCGCCCGTTCTCCGAGACGAAGTCGGGCTCCTTGGGCGTCGGCACCTCGTCGCTCGGGTCCGCCACGGCCAGCAGCACGTGCGGCGCCACCCTCATCAGCAGCAGCTGGATGCCCTGCGGCGCGCTGGAGTACATCGCGTACCTGACCGCGTTGGTCACCAGCTCCGACACCACCAGCGCCGCGTCGTCGCTCAGCTCCGACAGGCCCCAGCTCCGCAGCGTCGAGCGCGTGACGTCGCGCGCGGTCTTCACCGAGTCGGCCTGGAAGGGGAGGGGGCACGAGGTCGTGTACGGCTTGCCGGCCGTCAGCAGGCTGTCGAAGCCCACCTCGCGGGTGATCTGCAGGCAGTCGGCAGTGGCCAAGGAGTCCTCCACCATCCCGCCGATACCTCCCGCAGCCCTCGATTTAGTGCATGTTTGGCCAAAATGCACTAGACCATCATGGGTCACGGGTCCGGGTACCTGCAAGACCCAAATGCACGTGCATGTGCAATGTGCAGCAGCATGAGCGGTTACTGGTAGGGGTATCCGAATCGGACACCAGGTTGGGACCTTGTCATACCCGTCGATGTGGTGTCACTGTGTGTGCGGACCTTGATAGGAGGCAGAGTGACGCAGAACCAGCCGGGTTCCGGCCCTACGGCGCTGCGTATTCTCCTGGGCTCCCAGCTGCGCCGGCTCAGGGAGGCGAAGGGCGTCACCCGCGAGGAGGCGGGCCACCTGATCAGGGGTTCCGAGTCCAAGATCAGCCGCATGGAGCTGGGCCGCGTCGGGTTCAAGGAACGCGACGTCGCCGATCTGCTCACCCTGTACGGCGTGACGGACGCCGAGGCCCGCGCCGCCGTCATCGACCTGGTGACCAAGGCCAACGAGCCCGGCTGGTGGCACCGCTTCAACGACGTCCTGCCCACCTGGTTCCAGGCGTACGTCGGCCTGGAGGAGGCCGCCGAGCGGATCAGGACGTACGAGGTGCAGTTCGTGCCCGGCCTGCTGCAGACCAAGGAGTACGCCCGGGCGGTCGTCACCGCCGGAGCGGCCGGCGTCGGCCCCGACGAGATCGCCCGCCGCGTCGACCTGCGGCTCGAACGCCAGCGCATCCTCGACCGGCCCGGCGGCCCGATCTTCTGGGCGGTCATCGACGAGGCGGCGCTGCGGCGCCCCATCGGCGGCGCCGAGGTCATGCGCGCCCAGCTGGAGCACCTGGCCGACCTGATGCGCCAGCCGAACATCACGATCCAGATCATGCCGTTCAGCTTCGGCGGGCACAGCGCCGAGGGCGGCGCCTTCAGCATCCTGCGCTTCCCCGACCGCGAGCTGCCGGACGTCGTCTACGTCGAGCAGCTCGCCAGCGCCCTCTATCTCGACAAACGCGAGGACGTCGACCGTTACACCGAGGTGATGGAGCGGCTGTGCGCCGTCAGCACCACCCCCGACGAGACGGCCGAGTTGCTGCGGACGATCGCCGACGAGTTCTGAGGCCTGTTCCGGGGCCCGTCGCGTCGCTGTCGGGTGCGCACCTGCCCTAGACTGGCCATCGGCGCTCGTATCCCGCCGTTGCGGAGCATGCCTCAGCGCCGCTCATGTGGGCGCGGCGCGTGAGCCGAACCGAATGGACGCGCCCGCGATCACTCGAAGCTTGATCAAGGAGACCACCCCGTGAAGACCGCTGTCGAGGAGCTCAGCCCGACTCGGGTGAAGCTCACTGTCGAGGTGCCGTTCGACGAGCTGCGCCCCAGCCTGGATGCGGCGTACAAGAAGGTCGCGCAGCAGGTGCGGGTCCCCGGGTTCCGTCCCGGCAAGGTCCCGGCTCGCATCATCGAGCAGCGCTTCGGCCGCGCGGTCGTGCTGGAGGAGACCCTCAACGACGCGGTGCCCAAGCTGTACGGCCAGGCCGTCGACGAGGTCGACGTGTTCCCGGTCAGCCAGCCCGACATCGAGGTCACGAAGATCGAGGACGGTGAGCAGATCGAGTTCACCGCCGAGGTCGACATCCGGCCCAACTTCGACGTCCCCGAGTACAAGGGCGTCGAGGTGACCGTCGACTCCGCCGAGGTCACCGACGCCGACGTCGACGCCCAGCTCGACGCGCTGCGCCAGCGCTTCGCGACGCTGACCGGCGTCGAGCGCCCGGCCACCACCGGCGACTTCGTCGTCATGGACCTGCGGGCCGAGATCGACGGCAAGAACATCGAGGAGCAGCAGGCCAGCGAGGTCTCCTACGAGGTCGGCGCCGGCTCGGTGCTCCAGGGCCTCGACGCCGCGCTCGAGGGCATGTCCGCGGGCGAGGAGAAGACCTTCCGCACCGAGCTCGTCGGCGGCGAGAACGCCGGCGAGGAGGCCGACGTCATCATCAACGTCAAGTCGGTCAAGGAGAAGGTCCTGCCCGAGCTCGACGACGAGTTCGCGCAGCTCGCCAGCGAGTTCGACACGCTGGAGGAGCTCAAGCAGAGCATCCGCGAGCAGTCCCGCCGCAACAAGCTCATCGACCAGGTCGTCCAGGCCCGCGACAAGGCCCTCGACGCGCTGCTGGAGAAGATCGACATCCCGATCCCCGACAGCGCCCTCAAGGCCGAGGTCGACGCCCGCAAGCACAACCTTGAGCACCAGGTCGCCGAGAGCGGTCTGAGCCGTGACGCGTTCTTCCGTCTCTACCAGACGACCGAGGACGAGCGCTTCGCCGAGTTCGAGACCAGCTCGCGCAAGGCGATCAAGGTCGGCTTCGTCCTCGACAAGATCGTCAAGGCCGAGGAGCTGGGTGTCAGCGAGCAGGAGCTGACCAACTTCGTGGTCCGCCGCGCCATGGAGATGGGCGTCCAGCCCAACCAGCTCGCCCAGCACCTGGCCGACAACGACCAGCTCACGCTGGCCATGGTCGAGATCGTCCGCGACAAGGCCAAGGCCGTGCTCGGCGACTCCGCCAAGGTCGTCGACAGCGAGGGCAACGAGGTCGACCTCAAGGCCATCTACACCGAGATCAACGGTGAGCCGGTCGTCGAGGAGGACGCCGAGGCCGAGGGCGACGAGGCTGCCGCCGAGGCCGAGGCCGAGGCCAAGCCGCAGGCGTGACGCCCGTCGCGGCGAGCGCCCGAGGCGCGACGCCGCACGGCCCGCCCGCCGGGGCCCGCAAGGTCCGCACGCCCGCCGGAGCCGGCACGGCTCAGGCGGGCGTCCGCGTCTCAGGTGCGGGCCCGGCCTCCGGCTCCGCGTCCCGGGCTCGGCCTCTGGCCCCGCGTCCCGGGCTCGCGTCCGGGTCCTTTCCGCTCCGGCCGCGATCGCCCGCCCGCCAAGGGTCCGGCAGGCGCATCGGCCGCACCGGCCCGGGTACGGCCGCGCTCACCCCGTACGGCCGCGCCGACCAGGTATGGCCGCACGAACCGGGTACGGCCGCACCGACCAGGCGTGAGCCCGCGACGGCACGTTAGGCGTACATATACGGCGAAGCCCCCAAATCCCATGATTTGGGGGCTTCGCCGTTTTATCCGGCAGAACACCCTTTTCTTGGGCAGAACAGGGCCCATGGGAGACCACCCGTTCGTCGCGATCCTGGCCTTCGGCGTCGCGCTGCTCGTCCCCGGCGTGCTGTCCAGACGCCTGAACGTGCCGGGACCGATCCTGCTCGTGCCCTTCGGCGCCCTGGTGGGCCTCCTGCCCGCCATGCGCGGGCTGCACGTGCAGCCCGAGGTGGTCCTCAACGTCTTCCTGCCGCCGCTGATCTACCGAGCGGCGTTCCTGACCGCTCCCCGCGAGAGCCGCCAGGACGCCGTCCCCATCACCGTCCTCGCCGTCGGCCTGACCACCGCCACGGCCCTGTGCGTCATGGTCGCCGCCGGCCTGGCCGTCCCCGGCCTGCCGTGGGCCGCCGCGCTCGCCCTCGGCGCCGCCATCGCCCCCACCGACCCCGTCGCCGCCACCTCGGTGCTGCAGCGGGTCGGCGCCCCCCGGCGGCTCGTCACGATCCTGGAGGGCGAGAGCCTGCTCAACGACGGCGTCGCCCTCACGCTGTTCGGGCTGGCCCTGTCCGGACTGTCCGGCCCCGTCACGGTCGCCGACGGCGTCCTCGAGCTGCTGCGGGTCGTCTGCGGCGGCATCCTCTACGGTCTGGCGCTCGCCTGGGTCATCGGCAAGGTGCGCCGCGTCTTCCACGACCCCGGCAGCCAGATCACGCTGTCGCTGCTGACCCCGTTCCTCGCGTACCTGCCGGCCGAGCAGCTCCACGTCTCCGGCGTGCTGGCCACCATCGTCACCGGCTTCACGCTCGGCATCAGCCCCCAGGGCGTGCTCCAGCCCGCCTCCCGGCTCACCGGCCAGGTGTTCTGGCGGGTGCTGTCCCACCTGCTGGAGTCGACCCTGTTCGTCCTGCTCGGCGCGCAGGTCATGGACGTGTTCCACGAGGTGCGCGACCGGCCCTGGACCCAGCTCGTCCTGACCGCCGTGGTGATCGTGGCCGTCGTCGTCGTGCTGCGCCTCGCCTGGACGACGCTGGTCCTGGCCCCCGTACGGGTGCGGCGGCCGATCGAACGGCGCGAGCGCGTGGTCCTCGGCTGGGCCGGGATGCGCGGGGCCATCACGCTGGCCATCGCGCTGTCCATCCCGCTGGACGCGCCCAACCGGGCCCTGCTCATCTTCCTGGCGGCCTGCGTGGTCCTGGTGACCCTCGGGGCACAGGCCACGACGCTCGCCCCGCTGCTGCGCAGGCTCGGCGTCGGAGAGCCCGAGGAGGAGGTCCAGGAGGAGGCCATGGCCCGCGAGGCGATCCTGGAGGCCGCCCTGGCGCGCCTGGACGACCTGGCCGCCGACGACCGCGTGGACGACCGGACGGCCGAGGTGTTCCGCCAGCTGTTCGAGCTCCGCCTCGACCGGGTCAGGGAGGTCCTCGGCGACAGCGACGGCGGGGAGGGCGAGACGGCGCCCGAGTCGCACCACAAAGGGCTGCGGAAGGAGCTCGTCCGGGCCCAGCGCGAGAAATTGCGGCACCTTTACCGCAAGGGCGTGATCGGCGCCGACACCATGCGCAGGCTCGACCACGAGCTGGACGTGGAGGAGCGCCGCAGGGTCTCCGGAGGGGCCTGACCCAACCTGCGCCGTCAGCGAACAGTCCATGGACCGGGCATGACCTGTGGGCGCCGCGCGTTAAGGTCACAAGCAAAGCCAATCGATTACGACGCATCGGAAGGTGACGCTGTGACCAGCCCGCCGACCTTCTATCAGCCTGAGTCGCGAGGCCGTGAGAACGGCTCGTCCTTCCGGCTTGAGGACCAGCTTTACCAGCGCCTCCTGCGCGAGCGCATCATCGTGCTCGGCCAGGAGGTCAACGACGAGATCGCCAACCGCATCTGCGCGGAGCTGCTCCTGCTCGCCGCGGACGATCCCAACCGCGACATCACGCTCTACATCAACTCGCCGGGCGGCTCGGTCAGCGCCGGCATGGCCATCTACGACATGATGGAGTACGTGCCGAACGACGTCTCCACCGTCGTGATGGGCATGGCGGCCTCGATGGGCCAGTTCCTGCTCACCGCCGGCACCAAGGGCAAGCGCTACGCCCTGCCGCACGCCCGCGTCATGATGCACCAGCCGTCGGGCGGCATCGGGGGCACCGCGGCCGACATCGCCATCCAGGCCGAGCAGATGCTGTACGTGAAGAAGACGCTGGCCGAGCGGATCGCCTTCCACACCGGTCAGCCGCTGGAGCAGATCGAGTCCGACTCCGACCGGGACCGCTGGTTCACGGCCGACGAGGCCAAGGACTACGGCTTCATCGACCACGTCGTGCGCAGCGCCCGGCAAGTGCCCTCACAGGGCCCGGTCTCCTAGGGGGAGCTGAAGTGAACATCGAAAGTCGTTACGTCCTCCCCTCGTTCGTCGAGCGCACGTCCTACGGCGTGAAGGAGATGAACCCGTACAACAAGCTCTTCGAGGACCGCATCATCTTCCTCGGGGTGCAGATCGACGACGCGTCGGCCAACGACGTGATGGCCCAGCTGCTCACGCTGGAGTCGCTCGACCCCGACCGTGACATCAGCATCTACATCAACTCGCCCGGCGGCTCCTTCACGGCCATGACGGCGATCTACGACACGATGCAGTTCGTCCGGCCGGAGATCCAGACCGTCTGCCTCGGCCAGGCGGCCTCCGCCGCGGCCGTGCTGCTGGCCGGCGGCACCCCGGGCAAGCGCTTCGCGCTGCCCAACGCCCGGGTTCTGATCCACCAGCCCTCCACCGAGGGCGGCGGCCAGGGAAGCGACATCGAGATCCAGGCCAGGGAGATCCTCCGCATGCGCAACCTCCTCGAGGAGATCGTGGCGAGGCACTCCGGAAAGTCTCCTGCCGAGGTCCGTAAGGACATCGAACGCGACAAAATTCTCAACGCGGACGAGGCGAAGGCGTATGGTCTGATCGACGACATCATCCCGTCGCGGAAGAAGCGAGCTCAGGCGGTTGCTTCCTGACGAGATGTGACGCACCGGGGCGCTGCCCAATAGGGCACGTTCCGGTGCGACTCGCCGCCAGGGGGCTCACTGAGGGCCCAGAAGACGGTAACGTCGAAACCTGAGCGGTTCGGACCGGGTCCGGAGGACACGGATCGCGGCAGCAGGGCGGTCCCACGCAAAGGAGTATCTGGGGTGGCACGCATCGGCGACGGGGGAGACCTGCTGAAGTGCTCTTTCTGCGGGAAGAGCCAGAAGCAAGTCAAGAAGCTCATTGCCGGTCCAGGCGTCTACATCTGCGATGAGTGCATCGATCTCTGCAACGAGATCATCGAGGAGGAGCTCTCCGAGTCCTCCGAGCTCAAGTGGGACAACCTGCCCAAGCCGAGGGAGATCTACGAGTTCCTCGACGCCTACGTCATCGGTCAGGACAAGGCGAAGAAGGCGCTCTCGGTGGCGGTCTACAACCACTACAAGCGGGTGCAGTCCGGCGACCGGGGCAGAGACGACGGCCTGGAGCTGGCCAAGAGCAACATCCTGCTCCTCGGGCCGACGGGCTCCGGCAAGACACTGCTCGCGCAGACGCTGGCGAAGATGCTCAACGTGCCCTTCGCCATCGCCGACGCCACCGCCCTCACGGAGGCCGGCTATGTCGGCGAGGACGTCGAGAACATCCTGCTCAAGCTCATCCAGGCCGCCGACTACGACGTCAAGAAGGCCGAGACGGGCATCATCTACATCGACGAGGTCGACAAGATCGCCCGCAAGAGCGAGAACCCGTCGATCACCCGCGACGTCTCCGGCGAGGGCGTCCAGCAGGCGCTGCTGAAGATCCTGGAAGGCACCACCGCCTCGGTGCCCCCGCAGGGCGGCCGCAAGCACCCGCACCAGGAGTTCATCCAGATCGACACCACCAACGTCCTGTTCATCTGCGGCGGGGCGTTCGCGGGCCTGGAGAAGATCATCGAGTCGCGGGTCGGCAAGAAGGGCATCGGCTTCAACGCCGTGATCCGCTCCAAGGAGGAGATCGACACCGTCGACATCTTCTCCGACGTCATGCCGGAAGACCTGCTCAAGTTCGGCATGATCCCCGAGTTCGTCGGCCGCCTGCCGGTCATCACCTCGGTGCACAACCTCGACCGCGAGGCACTCGTACAGATCCTCACCGAGCCCCGCAACGCGCTCGTCAAGCAGTACCGCAAGCTGCTGGAGCTCGACGGCGTGGAGCTCGAGTTCACCGACGACGCGCTGGAGGCCATCGCCGACCAGGCGATCCTGCGCGGCACCGGCGCCCGCGGCCTGCGCGCCATCCTGGAGGAGGTGCTCCAGTCCGTGATGTACGAGGTGCCCTCCCGCAAGGACGTCGCGCGCGTCGTCATCACCCGCGAGTCGGTGCTGGAGCACGCCATCCCCACGCTCGTACCGCGCGACCAGCTCGCCGCCAAGCAGCAGCGCGCGCCGCGCGAGAAGTCGGCCTGAGCCGCCGGCCCGAGCTCTCGCCCCGCGTACGCCCCATGGTGGACAACCATGGGGCGTCTCCCTTTTCCGCCTCCCTAGAATGGGGCACTGTGACAACGCCAGAGCTGCCTACCCAGTACACCCCGGCCGACGTCGAGACCCGCAGCTACGAGCGGTGGGTATCCGAAGGCTACTTCCACGCCGACGCCGGCAGCTCGCGCGCGCCGTTCAGCATCGTCCTCCCGCCGCCCAACGTGACGGGGGTGCTGCACGTCGGTCACGCCCTCGACCACTCCATCCAGGACACGCTCACCCGCCGCGCCCGCATGCAGGGCCGCGAGACGCTGTGGCTGCCCGGCATGGACCACGCCGGCATCGCCACCCAGAACGTCGTGGAGCGCGAGCTGGCCAAGCAGGGCCTGTCCCGCCACGACCTCGGGCGCGAGGCGTTCGTGGAGCGCGTCTGGGAGTGGAAGGAGGAGTCCGGCGGCCGCATCCTCGGTCAGATGCGCAAGCTCGGCGACGGCGTCGACTGGGAGCGCGAGCGCTTCACGATGGACGAAGGCCTGTCGCGGGCCGTCCACACCATCTTCAAGCGGCTCTTCGACGACGGGCTCATCTACCGCGCCGAGCGCATCATCAACTGGTGCCCGCGCTGCCTGACCGCGCTGTCCGACATCGAGGTCGAGCACAGCGAGGACGAGGGCGAGCTGGTCTCCATCCGCTACTCCGACGAGATCGTCGTCGCCACCACCCGGGCCGAGACGATGCTCGGCGACACCGCGGTGGCCGTCCACCCCTCCGACGAGCGCTACGCGCACCTCGTCGGCACGATGGTGGAGGTGCCGCTGACCGGCCGGATGATCCCCATCGTCGCCGACGAGCACGTCGATCCCGCGTTCGGCACCGGCGCGGTCAAGGTCACCCCCGCCCACGACCCCAACGACTTCGAGATCGGCCGCCGCCACTCCCTGCCGTCGCTGACGGTCATGGACGAGCGGGGCGTCATCACGGCGCACGGGCCGTTCGAGGGGCTCGACCGGTTCGAGGCACGCCCCGCGGTGGTCGCCGCGCTGCGCGCCGATGGGCGGATCGTCGCGGAGAAGCGGCCGTACCTCCACTCGGTCGGCCACTGCTCGCGCTGCAAGACCGTGGTCGAGCCGCGGCTGTCGCTGCAGTGGTTCGTCAACGTCGCGCCGCTGGCCAAGGCCGCCGGTGACGCCGTGCGCGATGGGCGCACCCGCATCCACCCGCCGGAGCTGGCCAAGCGCTACTTCGACTGGGTCGACGACATGCACGACTGGTGCATCTCCCGCCAGCTGTGGTGGGGTCATCGCATCCCGGTCTGGTACGGCCCCGACGGCGAGGTCGTGTGCGTGGGCCCGGACGAGACCCCGCCCGAGGGCTACACCCAGGACTCCGACGTGCTCGACACGTGGTTCTCCTCGGGCCTGTGGCCGTTCTCCACGCTCGGCTGGCCCGACGCCACGCCGGAGCTGGCCCGCTTCTACCCGACCTCGGTGCTGGTGACGGGCTACGACATCCTGTTCTTCTGGGTGGCCCGGATGATGATGTTCGGGCTGTACGCGATGGACGGCGAGCCGCCGTTCCGCGTCGTGGCCCTGCACGGCATGGTCCGCGACCAGTACGGCAAGAAGATGTCGAAGTCGTTCGGCAACGTCGTGGACCCGCTCGACTGGATCGAGCGCTTCGGCGCCGACGCCACCCGCTTCACGCTGCTGCGCGGCGCCAACCCCGGCGCCGACGTCGCGGTCAGCGAGGAGTGGGCGGCCGGCTCGCGCAACTTCTGCAACAAGATCTGGAACGCCACCCGGTTCGCGCTCATGAACGGCGCGACCACCGGGTCCCTCGACGGGCTCGACCTCACGCCGGCCGACCGGTGGATCCTGTCGCGCCTGCAGAGCGTCATCTCCTCGGCCGACACGGCCTTCGAGGAGTTCGAGTTCGCCAAGGTGTCCGACCTGCTCTACCACTTCGCGTGGGACGAGGTCTGCGACTGGTACCTCGAACTCGCCAAGATCCAGCTCGGTGAGGGGCTGGAGCACACCCGGCTCGTGCTCGGGCACGTCCTGGACGCCCTGCTGCGGCTGATGCATCCGCTGGTGCCGTTCGTCACCGAGGAGTTGTGGCGGGCCGTCACGGGCGGCGAGTCCGTCGTGGTGGCGCCCTGGCCGGTGGTGGAGTCCACCTACGTCGATCGTGAGGCCGAGAGGGAGATCGGGGCGCTGCAGGAGCTCGTGACCGAGGTCCGCCGGTTCCGCTCCGACCAGGGGCTGAAGCCCGGGCAGAAGGTCGCGGCGCGGCTCGGCCTGGCCGGCACGGCGCTGGCCGGGCAGGAGACGGCGATCCGCTCCCTGCTGCGGCTGACGGAGCCGGGCGACGGTTTCTCGGCCACCGCGCGCCTCGCCGTGGGCGAGGTGACGGTCGAGATCGACACGGCGGGGGCCATCGACGTGGTCGCCGAGCGCAAGCGGCTGGAGAAGGACCTGGCCGCCGCGCGCAAGGAGGCCGCGCAGGTGGCGGCCAAGCTGGGCAACGAGCAGTTCATGGCCAAGGCTCCCGAGGACGTGGTGGCCAAGGTCAGGGGACGCGCCGAGCAGGCCCAGGCCGACATCGCGCGTCTTGAGGCCCAGCTCGCCGGCTTGGGTGTTTGAGACCTCCCGGCCCGGGGAAGGCTCTCTTCTTACTGAAGTTGGGTCTTGGGACCCCGCGCGGACTGGTAGAGTTTTCCGCGCGGGGCCGGTGGCCCTGATCTCCCTCTGACTGATCCGAACTTCGGGCTGCGTTCACCTCAGGTTGGACAAAGACCAAAAGTTCGAGTAAGTTAGGGGAGTTGCCCCGAAGCGGGGCGAGTCCGGAATCTACCGGATCGGGCGGTTTGACAAGGACCTTCCGAATCTGATAGAATACCGATAGACGGAATGTGCGCCTCTCGCAGGACCGGAGAGAACGCGTCCGTTTCTTGAGAACTCAACAGTGTGTTAAAAGCCAGTGCATGAACAATGCATGACCCCGTCATATCGGCGAAAGCCGGTGACGGATTCCTTTTAAGTTAGAGATCAGACCTTTAATGGAG
>NZ_JABWGO010000050.1 GCF_013363995.1 Nonomuraea rhodomycinica
AGTAAATCGGGTAGACTGTTGAATAGAAGGGGGCGGGCCGGACACCCGCCCCCCGCACCACCCGCGAAAGATCGAAAGAAGGACGCACATGCTCGACCTGAGGGATTGGTTCTGTGGAGCCGGTGGCAGCTCGCAGGGCGCGCACGCCGTTCCCGGCGTCCGGGTCACCCGGGCCGCCAACCACTGGGAGAAGGCCATCGAGAGCCACTCGGTCAACGTCCCCGAGACGGACCACTACCTCGGCGACATCCGGACCGCGCCGGTCGAGCGCTGGCCGGTGGCCGATCTGTTCTGGGCAAGCCCG
>NZ_JABWGO010000051.1 GCF_013363995.1 Nonomuraea rhodomycinica
CGTGAGGTCGGGGGCGGACGGCGGGCCGCCCACGCGGAAGCCGGCGGGCAGCCGGATCGCCGTGGTCGTGTCGGCGTCGGCGTCGTCCTCCACCTCGGCCCCGGCCTCGGCTCCGGACTCGCCTTCGGCCGTGTCGTCGGCCTTGTCGGCGACCTGGTTCCCGGCCTTGTCCTCGGTCGCGGGGGCGGCGCCGGCCACGGGCTTGGCGTCGGTGACGGTCTCGGCTTCGGCGTCGGTCTCGATGCCGGCCTCGGCCCCGGTGTCAGTCCCGGCGTCACCGGCAGCCGGCGCCTCAGGAGCGGCC
>NZ_JABWGO010000052.1 GCF_013363995.1 Nonomuraea rhodomycinica
GCCACGATCTTCGCCGACCTGGTCGCGGCCGGCCTCCGCCGCCTAGGCCACGTCGCCGACCGCTTATGGGCACCCTGAACCACCGTTCCCTGTGGCCCAAGGCCCACGCAACGCCCGGCCGCCATCCGAAGACGCAAGCCGTCAAGTGAGCCGAGGACGGACCGTGAGAAGGCTCGACCGGCGTGAACGGAATCCTGGCGTGAGCACCCGCGGAAATGCCCAGCGGTGAGATTCTTCAAGGGGACTCTTCTGCGCTGCCTCGACGGTCGTCGGGCAGCACCGGCCTGGGCGCTGAAGGACGTCC
>NZ_JABWGO010000053.1 GCF_013363995.1 Nonomuraea rhodomycinica
CGGGACGGAAAAGACTGTGCGGCAGCAGCGGGGGCGGGTCGTCGCGGCGAACGACGGCAGGCATCCCGTACGCCGCCGGCGCGAGCCGCCGGTCAGCGTGGAACGCCAGGTACGTCCACACGTCCGCGGCCAGGGGCACCACCGCTTCCGCGTCGCACGGCCAGACCTCACCGGTCTGCGGGTGCCGCGGCACCAGGGCGATGTCCGGGGTCTCGGCGGGCAGGCCGGGCCCGGCCAGGACGAGGTGGCGTTCCGCTGGCCCTGGAGGGAGCAGGCCGTCTCGGAAGCTCTCGACGACACCGA
>NZ_JABWGO010000054.1 GCF_013363995.1 Nonomuraea rhodomycinica
TCCGGCCGCCGCGCAGGCGCCTCGATCGAGGCGGGCGTCATGACGGGCGTCCACAGCCGCGAACGCCTCCTCAAGGGCGGCGCCACCCACATCCTCGACACGATCGCCGACTTCCCCAGCCTCGTACTCAGCGCGGACGTGACCACGCACCACATAGGGACGCCGGGCCGGTAAGCTATCTTCGTCGAAGGGGCCTGAGCTCAGCTGGCAGAGCGCCTGCTTTGCAAGCAGGATGTCAGGAGTTCGAATCTCCTAGGCTCCACGCATACGAAAGCCCAGGTCAATGGCCTGGGCTTTCGAT
>NZ_JABWGO010000055.1 GCF_013363995.1 Nonomuraea rhodomycinica
CGGGAGCCGGGAGCCGGTCGAGCATGTCGGCATCCCAGCCGCCGGGCGGGCCCGGATACAGCCACTCGGGAAGACCGTCCACCACGCGCCTCTCTTCACGATGACCCGGCGTGGTGAGGATGCCACGCGACGCGGTCGTCAGGAGGGCTCTTTGCGCTGCTCCATGGTGCGCCGGTAGAGGTGGTCGATCTCGTCCAGCGGGTCGGGGACGGCGCTCGTGCTCCGCGCCTCGATCTCCAGGTCCGTGCGGGCGCGCAGGTCGTAGATGCCGGCCGAGGCGTGCTGGACCTGGTGGCCGAGC
>NZ_JABWGO010000056.1 GCF_013363995.1 Nonomuraea rhodomycinica
CTATAAAATGTTCTAAATTGCACTTGCGTCTCGCCCGCGAGGCGCTGGGAGAATCATCACTCCCCTGGAGAGAGGGTTCACCGTGCGGTTGGGGCGACACCGCGCCGCCTTAAGCGCAGAGCTGCGGCGGAGGAAGGCACTCCGGCGAGGGCTGTTGGCGGGGGTCACCGCCGTGGTCCTCGTCGCCGGCTCGCTCGTGGTGCTCCTGGGCGGCGGCGGGGCACTGTGCGCCACACGAGAGCCTGTTCTGGTCAACGTCGCGGCGGCGGTGGACGTGGCGCCCGTGGCGATGCGGGCCGCC
>NZ_JABWGO010000057.1 GCF_013363995.1 Nonomuraea rhodomycinica
CGCGTGCGCGAGCGGCTCGATGGCGGCGGCGAGCCCGCTCTCCATCCGCTCGTACAGCTGCTCCGCCCTGGCCAGTGCCCCCTCCCGCCCCGGGGTGGCACGACGCAGCTCTCTTTCCCGCTGGGCGGCGGCCTGGCAGTCGCCCTCGGGACAGTACGCCTTGGGACGGCCTCTCCCCCGCCGCTGCTCGATCGGCGCCCCACAGTGCTGGCACGGCGTCACCACGGTGACTTCTCTGTTGATCTGTCGAGTGCTGGCATCACTGACCTGCGGTTCGCCAGTTGTGTCCGGGATGGGCCC
>NZ_JABWGO010000058.1 GCF_013363995.1 Nonomuraea rhodomycinica
ACGGCCCGGTACCGGGCTCCCTCCTCGGAGGTGGCGGCCTCCGCCAGCGCGTAGCTCCCGCCCGCGATGGACAGCACGACACCGGTACCGACGATCATGAATCTCTTCGTGAGCTGCATGTCCTCAGGTAAGCGCGGCGAGCGGTAAGCCGGCGCTAAGCCGCGGTTATGGACTTTTTAGCGCCGTACGCGGTTGGACCCCGGACGGCGCTCTCAGGCCGTCTCCTCCCCGGCGTCCGCCGGGGCTCGCAGCTCGGCCAGGTCCACGATCTCCTGGAGCTGGTCGAGCTGGTAGTAG
>NZ_JABWGO010000059.1 GCF_013363995.1 Nonomuraea rhodomycinica
GCTCCTCGTGTCCGAGCGTCAAGGTGGCGAGGTCGAACAGGGCATCACCTTGGCCCGCCTCGGACCAGTCGATGATGCCCGTGATCCCGCGCCGTCGGCGAACACGTGAGCGATCTGCAGATCGCCGTGCGTGAACACCGGCGTCCACGGCCGGAGCGCGGCCTCGGCCACCTGGCGGTTGCGGGTGACCAGGTCGGCGGGCAGGACGCCGTTCGTCACGAGCCACTCGCACTCGCCGTCGAGCTCCGCCGCCAACTCCTCAAGGCCGCGGCCGGCCCGGCCGGTCCGGGACGGCG
>NZ_JABWGO010000005.1:0-80610 GCF_013363995.1 Nonomuraea rhodomycinica
GCCACCACCCACGGCCGCATCAGCAACGCCCTCAAGAACGACGGCGCCCCCGAGCTCGACATCCACGCCACCACCTCCCACGGCGACATCACCGCCCGCAGCCTGTGACCCGCGCCAGGTGGCCGGGACCACGCCTTGAGTACGGGGTACTCAGGCCGTCCCGGCCCCACGCCCGCACGCTGGGTCCCATGAAGTCACACGCTCTTCGCGCGGCAGTCGTCATCGCCCCGCTCCTCGCCCTCGGCGCGACCACCACCACCCCGGCATCCGCGGCGGCGGCGTCCACGGCCGTCTGAGCGGCGTCGAACGTCCAGCTCGTGAACTGGCAGACCGGCAAGTGCCTGACCATCGCCGGCGGCGTCAGCACCGACAACAACGTCCACGCCGTCCAGTACACCTGCGACAGCCACCCCTCCCGCCGCTGGGACGTCTGGGGCTACTCCAGCGCGTACCTGCAGATCAGGAACCGCCAGACCGGCAAGTGCCTCACCATCGCCGGCGGCGTCAGCACCGACAACAACGTCGTCGCCCTGCAGTACACCTGCGACAGCCACCCCTCGCGCTACTGGGCGCTCGGCGATCAGGTCGGCCAGCACGTCCAGTTCCGGAACGTCCAGACCGGCAAGTGCCTCACCATCGCCGGCGGCGTCAGCACCGACAACAACGTCGAGGCCGTCCAGTACACCTGCGACGGCCACCCCTCCCGCTTCTGGGAGATCCGCGACTACTACGGCTGAGCCCCGTCTCCGGCGGCGCGGAGGCTACCAACCGCGTGCGATCCACTCGTCGAGGTGCGGCAGTTCGGTCGCGACGGTGGTGTCGGGGCCGTGCCCGGGATGGACGAGGGTCGCGCCGGGGAACCCGAGAAGCCTGCGTACGGACCGGATGACGACCGTGAAGTCCGACAGCGGCGGGCCGGTGAGCCCCGGCCCGCCGGGGAACAGGGTGTCGCCGGTGAGCAGGTGCGAGTCCACGGCCAGGGTCAGCCCTCCCGGGGTGTGTCCAGGGGTGTGCAGGGCACGGACCCGCAGGGGGCCGACAGGGAGGATCTCGCCGTCCAGGACCGGTACGGTCACCCCGTCCCACAGCCGGGCGTCACCGGAGAAGGCCAGCCGAGCGGGATCGCGCGCGAGGATGTCGGCCGTCGCGGTGCCCGCGTCCCAGTGGCCGGTGCGGCGGGCGGTCGCGACCTCGTTCGGCCATACGGGCTGGTCGGCGGGGTGCGCGAGGACCGGGACGCCCAGCGCGTCCACGACCTCGGGCACGGCCAGGACGTGGTCGAAGTGCGCGTGGGTGAGGGCCACGGCGACCACGTCAAGGTCGGCCACGGCGTCCAGGACGCGACCCGGATCGTCTCCCGGGTCCACGACCAGCGCCCGGCGATCGCCGTGGGCGTGCAGGATCCAGCAGTTGGTCTCCAGCACGCCGACGACGACCCGCCGCAGCACGGCTTCGACGGTCACGGCTGAGCGGCTCGTTCGAGCAGGTCGTCGTACACGCCGGGGTCGTGGGAGCCGACGACGGGGAAGCCGGCGGCCCATGGACCCTCCCAGCGCACCTGGATGCCGGGGTTGTGGACGGCGGTTCCGTCGTGGAGGCGGAACGTCGGGCTGCCGGGAACGGCGTCGGTCTGCGAGATGGCGAAGTCGCGCATGACGTCGGCCCGGTGCCGGCCGCTGTCCAGCGCGGCGGCCAGCTCGGTCACGTCGACGACGCCGTCCGCCAGTTCGCCCGCGACCTCCAGGATGACCTGCCGGTGGCTGATCGACCGGGAGTGGGTCCAGAACGCCCGGCGCAACGCGAGGTCGAGCTCCTCTGCGGCCTCCAGGCTCTGCGCGCTCGCGGCGTGCACGGCTTCCGCGGCGAGCAGCACGGTGTGGGGGTAGAGGTCGTCGGCGGCGGTCCAGACCCGGAACTCCGCCTCGGGCTCGATCTGCCCCAGTCCGACGGCCTCGGTGTCGGTGCCGCGGCGGGGGTGCGGGCCGTTGAACAGCTCCAGGGGGAACGTCCGGTGCTCCAGCCGCACGGCTCCGTCCAGTCCGAGTCGCTCGCGCGCCCGGCGCAGCCGCAGCAGGCCGACGTAGGCGAACGGGCACAGCAGGTCCGACCAGACCTGCACGGTGCCGGCCGCGACGGGCGGCGTCGCGGAAGCGTCTGTTGTCATCCGTGCTCCTGATGTTCGGTCCCGGAGGGATTGGTGGTGAATCGGGCAGGCCGCAGCAGCACGGCCGTACGGCGCTCCTCAGCCATCGCCCGGTCGTATTCGGCCAGGTCAGAGTGATGCCCACCGGCCGCGTGGTAGATGTCGCGCAGCAGCCCCGGCAGCCGGTCGGGGCCGATCCCCGGGAGCGGATCGTCGGGTCCCGCGAGCTCGGTGGCTCCCCGGACGGCGACCCACTCCCATCCGGCGCGGAAGACGAGCGTGGCGTGCGGGTCCCGGCGCAGGTTCGCCAGCTTCGCGGTGCCCCCGCGGGCCACGAAGGCGACCGTGGCGGCCCCGGTCGTCGGATGCGGCAGGACCCCGGCGTTGACGACGCTGACGGAGGGCTGCCCGTCCGGGCGCAGCGTCACGAGCACCGCGAGCCACCGGTCCGCCGCGCCGTACTCCCGGACGAGTCGCAGCCCCTCCTCCTCGGACAGGGCCATCAGAAGACCTTCGCGATGTCGCGGGCCCGCGCGTCGGCCTCGCGCCGCGCCTCGTCCCAGTCGCCGGCGAGGGTGGGGTGGAACCGGATGTCCTGGATGTCGGTCAGCCCGGTCCAGCGCAGCCAGTCGTCGAAGAACGTCGACTGGAAGTCGCTGCCGAACTCCGGGCCGAGCGGCGGTCCCCATACCGCGCTGGTGTAGACGACGGCGACCCGCTTGCCGCGCCCCGCCAGCTGGTGGCCGTACCCGGTCACCGGGTCGACGGTGAAGATCCAGCCGGGCTGGCTGACGACGTCGATGAACTGCTTGAGCACGTACGGCACCGACGCGTTCCACATGGGGACGCTGAAGAGCAGCCGGTCGGCGGAGTCGAACCTCTCGAACGTCCTGCGGGCCGCGGCCCACGCCTCGGCCTCGGCGCCCTGCGGCTCCTTCCCGCCGAACACCGTCATCTTCGCCCTGGCCCCGACGGCGAAGTCCGGCAGCGACCCGTCCCACAGGTCCCAGTGCTCTACCTCGTCACCGGGGTGCGCCTCCTGGTAGGTCTCCGTGAAGACCCGCGCGATCCGCAACGACTCCGACGCCTCCCCACGGGGTGAGGCGGAGATGTGCAGCAGCTTGCCCATGGTGTGCCGGCTCCTCAATTTAGCGGACTATGGTCCGGTTGTTGGATGACGACAAGATACGGACTCTGGTCCGGTTTGGTCAAGCCGGGCGATTGACAGCGCTGTCAGACAACGCCGACGGGGTCGAGGAGACCCTGCTGGGGCCGGAGGGCGAGGTGACGAGGCCGCGTTCGCCGAAACGGCGTTCACCGAGGCCGCCGAGATGTGGGCATCGAGACGTGGGCGCCGAGACGTGGGCGCCGAGACGCGGGCGGCCAGGATGGGCCGGACGCGCGTGCAGTCCGAGCCGCTGACTGATCCAGGTGGGCCGGTCGTGCGCCGCGCGACGCGCGGCGTCATGACCGGCCCGGCGAAAGGCGCCGGGACAGGCCCGGCGCCCGGGAGGCGCTAGGACAGGCCCGGCGCCGGGAACTGGGCGGTCAGCTCGCTGACCTCGTGGTGGACGCGCGTGATGACGTCCTCGGCGTCGCCCTTGGCCAGGGCGGTGACGACCTCGTCGATCCAGGCGCCGATCTGCCGCATCTCCGCCTCGCCCATGCCGCGCGAGGTGACCGACGGGGTGCCGATGCGGATGCCCGACGGGTCGAACGGCTTGCGGGTGTCGAACGGGACCGTGTTGTAGTTGGTCTCCAGGCCGGCCCGGTCGAGCGCCTGGGCGGCGGGCTTGCCGCCGATGCCCTTGGGCGTGAGGTCGAGCAGGATCAGGTGGTTGTCGGTGCCGCCGGAGACGAGGTCGAAACCGCGGCTGCCCAGCTCGTCGGCCAGCGTCTTGGCGTTGGCGACCACCTGGTGGGCGTACGCCTTGAACGCGTCGGTGGACGCCTCGTGCAGGGCGACGGCGATGGCGGCGGTCGTGTGGTTGTGCGGGCCGCCCTGCAGGCCCGGGAAGACGGCCTTGTTGAGCGCGGTGGCGTGCTCGTCGGAGGTCGCCATGAGCATGGCGCCGCGCGGGCCGCGCAGCGTCTTGTGGGTGGTCGTGGAGATCACGTCGGCGTGGCCGACCGGCGACGGGTGCGCGCCGCCCGCGACGAGACCGGCGATGTGCGCGATGTCGGCGGCGAGCACGGCGCCCACCTCGCGGGCGATCGCGGCGAAGCCCTCGAAGTCGATCGTGCGCGGGATGGCGGTGCCGCCGCAGAAGATGAGCTTCGGCCGGTGCTCCAGGGCCAGCTCGCGGACCTCGTCGAGGTCGACGCGGCCGGTGTCCTTGCGCACGCCGTAGCGGACCGGGGTGAACCACTTGCCGGTGGCCGAGACCGACCAGCCGTGGGTGAGGTGGCCGCCGAACGGCAGGCCCATGCCCATGACGGTGTCGCCCGGCTGCAGGAACGCCATGTAGACGGCGAGGTTGGCCGGGGAGCCGGAGTAGGGCTGGACGTTGGCGTGGTTGACGCCGAACAGCGCCTTGGCCCGCTCGATCGCCAGGGTCTCGATCTGGTCGATGACCTGCTGGCCCTCGTAGTAGCGCTTGCCGGGGTAGCCCTCGGAGTACTTGTTGGTCAGGACGGTGCCCGTCGCCTCCAGGACGGCCTTGGAGACGTAGTTCTCGGAGGCGATCAGCTTGACGGTGTCGGCCTGGCGGCGCTCCTCGGCCTGGATGAGCTCGGCGATCCGCGGGTCGACGCTAGCGAGAGAACTCATGACTCCCCTGTCATCATTGACATCCGGCGAAGACCCAGGCGCACGGCCTCCGCTCCCTTCCGCTCCCCGGTGGTGAGCCCACCTCATGCGCCAGTCGCGACCCTACAGACGATAGCGGAAGTGGTGCTCCCGGCTCACTCGCGCGTGGCTGCCGCGTCCAGCGTGACTGCTGTGTCCTCCGCGTCGCCCGGGCGGGCCCGGCCGGTGCCCGGCCACCACTTGTCCACCTCCGCGTTCAGGATGGCGCCGATGAGCACGGCCAGCGCCGTGATGTACAGCCAGAGCAGCACGGCGATGGGCGCGGCCAGCGAGCCGTACACGGAGACGGGCGAGAACCACTCGGCGAGCACGGCGCGCAGCACGGCGGCGCACACGATCCACAGGAACAGCGCCAGCACGGCCCCCGGCAGCTCCCGGTAGACCTTGGTGCGCACCGGCACGCTCACGTGGTACAGCACGGTGAGGAACGCCACCGACCCGATGATCACCACGGGCCAGTAGAGGACGTCGATGAGGACGCCGAACTGGGCCGGCAGGGCGTCCTTGAGCAGGGTGGGGCCGATGACGAGGATGGGCATGACGACGATGGCGACGGCCAGGCCGACGACGTAGAGGCCGAACGACATCAGGCGGGTGCGCACGATGCCCCGCGCCTCGCCCAGCCCGTACGCCACGGAGATGAGGTCGACGTACACGTACAGGGCCCGCGAGCCGGACCACAGCGACAGCAGGAAGCCCAGGGAGATGATGGAGACCTTGCTGGCGTCGTCGCGCAGCACGTCGTTCATGAGCGGGTTGACGACCCGGTCGATGGCGTCCTGGGTGAACAGCACGCCGGCCTGCTCGACCACCCACGCGCGCACCTGCTGGACCGTCTCCTGGCCGAGCCAGGTGCCGAGTTTGCCGATGACGCCGATGACGCCCAGCACGAACGGGGGCAGCGACAGCAGGGCGAAGAAGGCCGCCTCGCCCGCCAGCCCGGTGACCCGGTAGGTGACGCCGGCGTCGACGGCGTCGCGCAGGATCGCCCAGGCCTTCGTGTCGCGTGCCCGGCTCAGCCCGGCGCGGACGTTGGAGGCGATGCGCTTCCTCGCCCGCGTGGGCAGGTCGGTGGAGGTCATGGCACCAGGACCAAGCTTTCGCAGTGACTCTTCCGGACAGCTTATGTCCCCATGACCCTGCCCTGGTCGTTGTCGACGATGCGCGCTCCGAGCGGCAGCAGCGAGACGGGCACCAGTTTGAGGTTCGCGACGGCCAGCGGGATGCCGATGACCGACAGGAACAGCGGGATCGAGGTCAGGACGTGGCCGATGGCCAGCCAGATCCCGGCGACCACGCACCAGATGATGTTGCCGATCAGCGAGAACACCCCGGCCTGGGGGTCGCGCACGACGGTGCGGCCGAAGGGCCACAGCGCGTACGCGGCGATCCGGAACGAGGCGATGCCGAACGGGATCGTGATGATGAGGATGCAGCAGACGATCCCCGCCAGGGCGTACCCGAGGGCAAGCCAGATGCCGGCGAAGACCAGCCAGATGACGTTGAGAACCGTGCGCATGGCTACAGCTTGTCACCGGGCGTGCGCCACGCGGCATCCGGTATGCCCCTGAACCTACCCCGACCTGGGCGCACGTCCCTCGCCGGGGGGACCGGCGAACGCCTGGGCCACCTCCGCCCAGGCGCGGGCGGCGGGGCCGGTGATCTCCAGGGCGGTGTCGGCGAGGTGGACGCGCCGGGTGACGAGCAGGCAGAAGTCGAGCATGGGCCCGCGCACCACGTCGGGGGCGTCCGCCGGGCCGGCGGTCCACGGCTCGCCGCCGCCGGGAGGCGTCAGCTCCACCCGTACGGGCTCGGCCGGGAGGGGCAGCCCGCGCACGGCGAACCCGTAGGGGCGGGCCCTGACCCCGAGCATGGCCACGTGCCGCAGCCGGGCGGTCGGCTCGCGGGTGACGCCGAGCGCGGCGGCCACGTCCTCGCCGTGTGCCCAGGTCTCCATGAGGCGGGCGGTGACGAACGAGGCGGCCGACATGTCGGGCCCGTACCAGGGGATCCGGTCGCGCGCGCCGAGCCGGGCGAACGCCTCCAGGCTGCGGGCGCGGGCGTCGCGGAACCAGGCGTGCAGCTCGGCGGCGGGCATGCCGCGCGAGCGGAAGGCCAGCTCGTCCACCGTGTCCGCCTCGATGGCGAACCCTTCGAGCGAGGCGCGGAACGCGGCGGGGTCGGTGGCGGCGGTGCGGGCCGCGTCGTCGAACCAGGCGAGGTGGGCGACCTGGTCGCGCACCGCCCAGCCCTCGGCGGGGGTGGGCAGCTCCCACTGGGCGGGGCCCAGCGGGGTGAGCAGGGCCTCCAGCGAGTCGGTCTCCGCGCGCAGGTCGGCGAGCAGCTCGCCCATGAGGTCCATGGCCGCCACCCTAACCGAACGACGTTCTACGGGGAATAATGCGGAACGTGATCTGCGAGAGCTGCAAGGAGCGGCGGCACGAGGAGTGCCGCGGCGGGTCGTGGTGCGACTGTCAGCATCAGACGGAGAGCAAGGAGGACGAGTCCCCGCTGGACTGGCCCCGCCAGGGGTGATCACGTCCAGAGTCTGGACCGATGTTGGACATCCCGGACAGCCCGAGTATCTTCGTATACATGCCAGCGGACCCCATGCTCGTCGGCCGACGCCACGTCGACCTTCAGCGTGTCCGCAGCGCCATCTGTCGTGACGCCCGCTGATCATCCCCAGATTTCTCTCACCTGAGGGCGTCGCACTCCTCTTCGCAACCCCCGCACTCGACGACGAGGCGGGAGGAAGTACGCGCGCGCCCATGATGCGAAGGACGCGCCATGAGCACTCCTGCCAGCCGGCACCACAAGCGCCCGCGCGGCGAGGGTCAGTGGGCTCTCGGTTACCGTGAGCCGCTCAACAAGAACGAGGAGAACAAGAAGAACGACGACGGGCTCAACGTCCGCCAGCGGATCATCGACATCTACTCCAAGGGCGGCTTCGACTCGATCGACCCGGCCGACCTGCGCGGACGCATGCGCTGGTACGGCCTGTACACCCAGCGTAAGCCCGGCATCGACGGCGGCAAGACCGCGATCCTGGAGCCGGAGGAGCTGGACGACCGCTACTTCATGCTCCGCGTCAGGATCGACGGCGGCCAGCTCGACCTGCGCCAGCTCCGCGCGATCGCCGACATCTCCAACCTGTACGGCCGCGGCACCGCCGACCTGACCGACCGGCAGAACATCCAGCTGCACTGGATCGAGATCGAGTCGGTGCCCGACATCTGGGAGCGCCTGGAGGCCGTCGGCCTGTCCACCACCGAGGCGTGCGGCGACACCCCGCGCGTCATCCTGGGCTGCCCGCTGGCCGGCATCGACACCGACGAGGTGATCGACGCCACCGAGCAGATCCAGGAGGTCTACGACCGGTTCATCGGCGACCCCGCCTTCTCCAACCTGCCGCGCAAGTTCAAGACCGCGATCAGCGGCTGCCCCGCCCACTGCACCGTCCACGAGATCAACGACGTGGCGTTCGTCGGCGTCGAGCTGCCGGGCGGCGAGAAGGGCTACGACCTGTGGGTGGGCGGCGGCCTGTCCACCAACCCGATGTTCGGCAAGCGGATCGGCGTGTTCGTCCGCCCCGACCAGGTGGGCGAGGTCTGGGCCGGCGTGGCCGGCATCTTCCGCGACTACGGCTACCGGCGGCTGCGCCACCGGGCGCGCATCAAGTTCCTCGTCAACGACTGGGGACCCGAGAAGTTCCGCGAGGTGCTGGAGACCGAGTACCTCAAGGAGCCCCTGCCCGACGGGCCGGCGCCGGCCCAGCCGCGCGGCTCGCGCCGCGACCACGTCGGCGTCTTCCCGCAGCAGGACGGCAACTTCTACGTCGGCTTCGCGCCCAGGGTGGGCCGCCTCGACGGCGACAAGCTGCACCTGGTCGCCGACATCGCCGAGCGGCACGGCTCCGGGCGCGTCCGCACCACGGTCGAGCAGAAGATGGTCATCCTCGACGTCGCCCCCGACCGGGTCGAGTCGCTGGTGGCCGAGCTGGAGGCCAACGACCTCCAGGTCAACCCCTCCACGTTCCGGCGCCAGACCATGGCCTGCACCGGCATCGAGTACTGCAAGCTCGCCATCGTCGAGACCAAGGCCACGGCCTCCGACCTCGTCGACGAGCTGGAGCGGCGGCTGCCCGGCTTCCAGGAGCCGCTGACGATCAACGTCAACGGCTGCCCCAACTCCTGCGCCCGCATCCAGGTGGCCGACATCGGCCTCAAGGGGCAGCTCGTCGTGGACGACAACGGTGACCAGGTCGAGGGCTTCCAGATCCACCTCGGCGGCTCGCTCGGCGTCAACTCCGGCTTCGGCCGGAAGGTGCGCGGCCTGAAGACCACGGCCGCGGCCCTGCCCGACTACGTGGAGCGGGTCGTCACCCACTACGACACCCAGAAGAAGGAGGGCGAGTCCTTCGCCGACTGGGTGCAGCGCGCGGACGAGGCGGACCTGCGATGAGCGAGCGCGCCGTCCCGTTCCACTGCCCGTACTGCGGCGACGAGGACCTCGAACCGTACGAGGGCGACGGGGGCTGGTACTGCCGCTCCTGCGCCCGCGCTTTCAAGCTGAAGTTCCTGGGGATCGGAGTGAACCTGTGACGCTGGTGGACATCGAGGTCGGACTCCGGAGTCAGCGCGGCACCCTCGACCTGCAGGACATCGTCGAGTCGGCCGCCGTGTTCCTGGAGGACGCGCCCGCCCGCGAGATCATCCGCTGGGCGGCGGCGACGTTCGGCGACCGGCTGTGCCTGACCTCGTCGATGAGCGACGCGCTGCTCATCGACCTGGTGAGCCGGGTCAAGCCCGGTGTGGACGTGCTGTTCATCGACACGGGTTACCACTTCGCCGAGACGGTCGGCACCCGGGACGCCGTCCGGCAGGTCTACGACGTCAACGTGATCGACATCAAGCCGTCGCGCACGGTGGAGGAGCAGGAGCGCGACCTCGGCCCGCGCCTGTTCGGCCGCAACCCCGACCTGTGCTGCTACCTGCGCAAGGTCGAGCCGCTCAACCGCGCGCTGGAGCCCTACCTCGCGTGGATCTCCGGCATCCGCCGCGACGAGTCGCCCACCAGGGCCGGCACCAAGGTCGTCGAGTGGGACGCCAAGCGGCAGATGGTCAAGGTCAACCCCATCGCCCGGTGGACCCAGGAAGAGGTCGACAACTACATCGCCGACAACGGGGTGCTCATCAACCCGCTCCACTACGACAACTACCCCTCGATCGGCTGCGCCCCCTGCACCCGGCAGGTCGCGGAGGGCGAGGACCCGCGCAGCGGGCGCTGGGCGGGGCTGGGGAAGGTCGAATGCGGCATTCACCTGTAGTCCCCGGCATGTGGCCCGCCCCGTTGGCAGACGGGGCGGGCCAGCGCCCGCCTCTGGTGGCGGTGGCGCACGGCTCGCGCGACCCGCGCGCCGCGGCCGTCGTGGAGGCGCTGCTGGAGGAGGTACGGCGGGCCCGGCCGGGCCTGCCGGTCCGCTCGGCGTACCTGGACCATGCTGCGCCGAGCCTGGGCCAGGCGCTGGCCGGTCTGGGCGCGGCCGTGGTGCTGCCGCTGCTGCTCACCGAGGCGTACCACTCGCGCGTGGACCTGCCGTCGGCGCTGAACGAGGTGCGGGCGCGCGAGCCGCGGCTGCGCGTCCGCTACGGCGCCACGCTCGGGCCGCACCCGCTGCTGGTGGGCGCGCTGGAGCGGCGCCTGGCCGAGGCCGGGGTGGCGCCGCGCGACCCGGGGACGGCCGTGGTGCTGGTGTCGGCCGGTTCCAGCGACGCTCGCGCCAACGCCGTCGTGGCGCGGGTGGCCGGGGAGTGGGCGCTGTCGGGCGGCTGGTGGGGGGCCGTCCCGGCGTACGCGTCGGCCGCGTCGCCGACGCCGGAGGAGGCGGTGCGGCTGCTGCGGGAGGCGGGCGCGCCGCGCGTGGCCGTCGCGCCGTACCTGCTGGCTCCGGGGCTGTTCGCCGACAAGGTGCGCCGGGCGACGCTCGCCGCGGGCGCCGACGTGGTGGCGGACGTGCTCGGTCCCGCGCCCGAGGTGGCGCGGGTGCTGCTGGAACGCTACGACGCCGCCCTGCGCGCCCCCGCCGAGGCCGCGGCCTCCTGAGCCGTCACCGGCTTGCCACGGCGTGCTGAGGAGCCGCCGCCGGCTCAGTGGCCGTGGATGCCCCGGCGGCCGTCGTCGCCGGGCAGGCGGCGGTTGCCGTCGCGCCAGTCGTCGCCGTGCAGCCGCCTCCAGTGCTCGCGCCAGGCCGCGAGCCCGCGCCGCACCGGCTCCGCGCGCGAGTCGCCGACCACCTTCACATCGCCCATCACCGCGTACGCGCGGACCCGCACCACCGGCACGTTCATGCCCGGGGCGGCCTGCTGCACGTCCACCCGCTTGTCGCCCATGACCGCCATGCCGTCGAGGTCCACGTGCACGCCGTCCGGCACGATGATCTTGACGTCCCCCATCACGGAGACGGCCGTGATGTCCACCACGTCGGTGCGGGCCTCGGCCTCGCGCAGGTCGAGCAGCACGTCGCCCATCACGGCCACCGCGCCCAGCTCCTGGTCGATCCGCCAGGCGCCGCGCCGCTTGGTGTCGCCCATCACGCCCACGAACCAGCGCCGCCCGCGCTGGGCCGGCCGCGGGGCGGCGGGGAACGCCGCGGGCTGCCCGGCACCCGGCAGGTCCTGGGTGAGCAGGGCGAGCTCGGCATGGGTGACGGCGCTGTAGGCGGCCTCGGTGCGGTCGGTCAGCTCGGCCAGCGAGAGGCGGCCCTCCACGGAGGCCACGCGGAGTCGCTCCACGACGGCCTCGCGCTCGGCGTCGGACGCGCGCACTCCTCCAGGGTCAGTCATGAGACGCAACATATCGCGTTTTGCCGGCCGTCTCCTCCTCCCCCAGGAGGAACACCGCCGTCCGTCATGCCCCTTTCGAACCACGTGCCCGGCGACGGCGGTCCGGGGTGGGGGTTGAGCTGGGCTAGTGTCCGTTGCATGCATGAGGAGAAGCTCTACCGGGCCGCGTTGAACGGCGAGTCGGAGACCGTGAGCGAGCTGCTCGCCGGGGGCGCCGACCCCAACCGGCCGAGCGAGGGAGAGGACGAGGGGCTGCCGCTGTGCGCGGCGGCCGCGTGGGACCGGGTCGAGGCCGCCCAGGCGCTGCTGGCCGCCGGGGCCGACGTCAACGGCCGCGAGGAGGGCGGCTGGACCGCGCTGCTGTGGGCCGCGGCCAACGGCCACGCCGACACCGTCCGGCTGCTGGTGGAGGCCGGGGCCGAGGTGGACGTCACGAACGACGACGGTGACACGGCGCTCACGCTCGCCGCCCGGCGCGGCGCCCTCGGCGTGGTGCGGGCGCTGCTGGACAGCGGCGCCGACGCGGCCAAGTACGACGGCGACGGCGACACCCCGCTCGACGTGGCGGCCGACTGGGTGGGCGTGCACCTGGAGAGCGCGCTGCTCGACCAGATCGGGCAGGACGACTGGGAGTACGTGGTGGCCCGGCAGTTCGCCAAGGACGGCACCGAGCTGGTGACCGTGGCGGGCCGCTCCGCCGACGGCTCGCAGAGCGAGCAGGTGCAGGCGCAGCGCGGGCACGCGGCGATCGCCACGCTGCTGGAGGAGGCCACCGGCGTGCACGCGCCGGTGGACCGGCTGGTCGCGCGGGCGCTGGCGCACCGCGACACCGACGAGGACGCCGAGACCTGGTGGATCGTGGCCGACGCGCTGGGGCGGCGGGGCGACGAGGAGACCTACGAGGCGCTGGCCCGGCTGTGCGCGAGCGAGGACGCCCGGGAGCGGGAGTTCGGCGTGGACGCGATCGCCCAGTTCGGCGTGGGCGAGGACGGCGGCAAGCCGTACCTGGAGCGCACGCTGCCGCTGCTGCAGCGGATGGCCACCACGGAGAGCGACCCGCAGGTGCTCAGGTCGGTGCTGTCGGCCCTCGGCCACCAGGGCGACCCGCGCGCGCTGCCGCAGGTGCTCGACATCGTCAACCGGCCGGGGCACCGGCGGACGATGACCGACGCGATCGCGCTGGCCGACGTGCTGCCGCCGGACCACGCCGAGGGGCTGGCCCTGCTCGTCGCCATGACCCGCGACGACGACGAGGAGGTGCGCGACTGGGCCACCTCGGGCCTGGCCTCGCTGGAGGCCGACACGCCGGAGCTGCGCGAGGCGCTGGCGGCCCGCCTGGACGACACGGACCTGCGGACGGTCGCCGAGGCCACGCGCGGCCTGGCCGAGCGCGGGGACTCCCGGGCGGCGCGGGGCGTCGAGCGGGTGCTGGCCGAGAGCGACGACGACTATGCCCGCGACCTCGTCACCGAGGCCCGCGCCAAGCTCACTCCGGACGCCTGACGCAAACTCACTCCGGACGCCTGACGCAAGCTCACCCCGGACGCCTGACGCCCGGCGCCGGCCGGCGCCGGGTCAGGGGCGGCGTTCGGTGCCGAAGATGCCGTTGACCGCGACGATCGCGAACCAGATCCCCAGGACGACCCACGCGGAGGTGTCCGAGAGGCTCAGCGCGATCGTCGCCACGGTGCCCAGGCTCAGCGAGACGATCGCGAGCGCGAGCCGCTGGCCGTAGGCGGCCTTGGCCTGTCCGGCCAGGTCCTCGGCCTTCGGGACGGCGGCCAGCCGCTCGTCCACCCGCCGCTCGACCTCCTTGCCCATCTTGTCGAGGAACGACTCGATCAGGGCGTCCTCGAAGTCCGGGCCGAGGTCGCGGCGGGCGGCCACGGCGGCACGGAGCTCATCACCGGTGCTCATATGTCGAGATATAGCGCGTTGTGTCCGCCCCAGCAAGGCACAGCCGCGACTCAGCGGGCCAGGATGTCGTCCAGGTTGTACGAGACCGGCCGCTCCAGCTGCTCGTACGTGCACGACTCGGGCGTGCGGTCGGGCCGGGCGCGGCGCCAGTGGGCGGTGTGCCGGAACCGGTCGCCCTCCATCTGGTCGTAGGCCACCTCGATGACCAGCTCGGGCCGCAGCGGGATGAACGACAGGTCCTTCTTCGCGCTCCACCGCGAGATCGCGCCGGGGACCCGCTGCCCGCCCGTGGCCGGCCCGGCCGCCGGCTGGCCGACGGTGGCCGCCGCCTGCTCGGCCCAGTGCCCCCACGGGTGCTCGCCGAGGTCGGCGACGTACGGCTTGAGCTCCTCCACCAGCTCGGCCCGGCGCGCCATCGGGAACGAGGCGGCCACGCCCACGTGGTGCAGCCGCCCGTCGGGCCCGTACAGGCCGAGCAGCAGCGAGCCGACGATCGGCCCGGTCTTGTGCTCGCGGTAGCCGGCCACCACGACGTCGGCCGTGCGCTCGTGCTTGACCTTGAACATGGTGCGCTTGTCGGGGACGTAGGGCTGGTCGCCGGGCTTGACGATGATGCCGTCGAGCCCCGCCCCCTCGAACATCTCGAACCACTCCCCCGCCTGCCCGTCGTCGCGCGTGACCGGCGTGAGCCGCACCGAGTGGCCGGCCCGGCCGAAGATTGCCTCCAGGCGGGCGCGGCGCTCGGCGAAGGGCAGGTCGAGGTACGACTCGTCGCCGAGCGCCAGCAGGTCGAAGGCGACGAACGAGGCGGGCGTCTGCTCGGCCAGCATCCTGACCCGCGAGGCGGCCGGGTGGATGCGCTGCTGGAGCGCGTCGAAGTCGAGCTGGGAGCCGCGCGGCAGCACGATCTCGCCGTCGACCACGACGCGTTCGGGCAGCTCGGCCTTGACCGCCTCGACCAGCTCCGGGAAGTAGCGGGTGAACGGCCGCTCGTTGCGGCTGCCGAGGTAGACCTCGTCGCCGTCGCGGAAGACGATGCAGCGGAAGCCGTCCCACTTGGGCTCGTAGAACAGGGTGCCGTCCTGCTTGGGCATGGCCTTGACGGGCTTGGCCAGCATGGGCGCCACGGGCGGCCGGACCGGCAGGTCGGGCACCGGCTCCGGCTCGGCCTCGGGCCCGGGGGCGGCGGCCGGGAGGTCGGTGGGGTCAGTCATGGTTCGGCTCCCTCGTGTACCGGCAGAACAGCACGCCGTCTTCCTCCAGGACCTGGCCGAGGCGGAGGCCGACGAGCGCCGCCTCGCCGTTCAGGATGCGCGCCGCGCCCCCGCCGAGCAGCAGCGGGCTGATCGTCAGGCACAGCTCGTCGAGCAGCCCGGCCGCGGCGAGCTGGGCGTTGAGCCGCGGCCCGCCCTCGCACAGCACCCGGGTCAGCCCCCGCTCGTGCAGCTCGCGCACGGCCGTCTCCATGTCCACCGTCTCCTCGCCCGCGACGACGACGTCGGCGACGGACTTGGCCGCGGCGAGGCGGTCGGCCGGCGCGGAGGCGCAGGTGACGACGATCGTGCGGGAGAGCGCCTCGGTGAACAGCGGGCCGTCGAGGTCGAGGTCGAGGCTGCGGCTGACGACGGCGACGGGCGGCGTCTCGGGCCGCCCCTCGCGCAGCGGCCGCCACGACTCGCGCGGCCGGGCGGGGCCGTAGCCCTCGGCGCGCACGGTGGCGGCACCGGCGACGACGACGTCGGCGAGCCCCCGCAGCACGCCGAAGATCCGCCGGTCGCCCTTGCTCGACAGCCCGCCCGACAGCCCGTTCATCCAGGAGGCGCCGTCGGCGCTGGCGACCATGTTGACGCGCAGCCACGGCCGGCCGGGCGGATAGGCGTAGGCCAGCTCGATGGGTGGATCGTCCTGTATGTCCGGGTAGATGCGACGCACTCCTCTACCTTGGCACACGCCTCCGACAACCAGCCGCGACGGCGGCCTTTGCCCGAGACATCGCACTTTGGCGTAACGAATGGCATACGTGGAGTAATGCGCCTAACGTGTCGTCTGGGGTCGGGGACCGAAGGAGGCCCGGGTGGGGCTCGCCACTGCCGTGACATGGATCTGCACCGCGATCGCCGGGGCGTACCTGCTGTACGTGTGGCTGTCGGGCGGCGGCCTGCGGCAGCAGGCCACCAAGGTCACCCGCTTCCCGGCCGCGCTGGTCTTCTCCCATCCGACGCTGGCCGCCGGGGCGCTGGCCTGCTGGCTCGGGTACCTGCTGACCGGGTCCGCGGCGCTCGCGTGGACCGCCTTCGGGGTGCTGGCGCTGGCCGCCCTGCTGGGCTTCGTCATGTTCACCCGCTGGCTCGGCGGCGGGCGGCACGCCAGGGGCGCCGAGCGCCGCTTCCCCGTGCTGGCCGTGGCGCTGCACGGCCTCGGCGGGGTCGTCACGTTCGCGCTGGCGCTGGTCACCGCGGCCCTGACGGGCCACTGACCGCCCGGCCGCGGGCGGCCGGCTCAGGAGCCCTGCGGCTGGCGCAGCACCTGGATGGAGCGCGAGGTCACGGCCACCAGCGAGCCCGGCTGCCGGGCCTCGTCCGGGAACGGCTCGTCCTGGCGCGGCTCGTAGCTGGTGTCGAGCACCGGCAGCCAGGTCGCGCCGTACTCCTCGCCCGGCAGCTTGAACGTCATGTCCTCGTGATGGGCGTTGACGAGCAGCAGGAACGAGTCGTCCACGATGCGCTCGCCGCGCGGGCCCGGCTCGGTGATGCCCTCGCCGTTGAGGTAGACCGTCAGCGACTTGGCGTAGCCGGTGTGCCAGTCGCCGGCCGTCATCTCCCGCCCGGCCGGCGTGAGCCACACCAGGTCGCGCCGGCCGTCCTCGGAGTCACGGCCGTGGAAGAAGCGGCGGCGCTGGAAGACCGGGTGGTCGCGCCGCAGCCGCGACAGCATCCGGACGAACTCCAGCAGGTCGGTCTCGGTGTGCACCAGCGACCAGTCGATCCAGGCGATCTCGTTGTCCTGGCAGTAGGCGTTGTTGTTGCCGCGCTGGGTGCGGCCGATCTCGTCGCCGTGCGACAGCATCGGCACGCCCTGCGACAGGAACAGCGTGGTCAGGAAGTTGCGGCGCTGCCGGTGGCGGAGCCGGACGATCTCGGGGTCCTCGACCGGCCCTTCGGCGCCGCAGTTCCAGGAGCGGTTGTCGTCGGTGCCGTCGCGGTTGTCCTCGCCGTTGTCGAGGTTGTGCTTGCGGTCGTAGGAGACCAGGTCGGCGAGGGTGAACCCGTCGTGGCAGGTGACGAAGTTGATGGAGGCCACCGGCCGGCGCCCGGAGGTGGCGTACAGGTCGGCCGAGCCGGTCAGCCGCGAGGCGAACTCGGGCAGCGCCGAGTTCGTGCCCCGCCAGAAGTCGCGCACGATGTCGCGGTACTTGCCGTTCCACTCGGTCCACAGCGGCGGGAAGTTGCCCACCTGGTAGCCGCCGGGCCCGACGTCCCACGGCTCGGCGATGAGCTTGACCTGCGAGATCACCGGGTCCTGCTGGATGAGGTCGAAGAACGCGCTCAGCCGGTCGACGTCGTGCAGCTCGCGGGCCAGCGCGGAGGCCAGGTCGAAGCGGAAGCCGTCGACGTGCATCTCCAGCACCCAGTAGCGCAGGGAGTCCATGATGAGCTGGAGGGCGTGCGGCGAGCGGACGTTGAGGGAGTTGCCGCAGCCGGTGTAGTCGAGGTAGTAGCGGCGGTCGCCGTCGTGCAGCCGGTAGTAGGCCGAGTTGTCGATGCCGCGGAAGCCGAGCGTCGGGCCCATGTGGTCGCCCTCGGCGGTGTGGTTGTAGACCACGTCGAGGATCACCTCGATGCCCGCCTCGTGCAGCGCCCGCACCATGGCCTTGAACTCCAGCACCTGCTCGCCGCGCGTGCCGGCGCTGGAGTAGCGGCCGTGGGGCGCGAGGTAGGCCGCCGTGTTGTAGCCCCAGTAGTTGGTCAGCCCGCGGGCCACCAGGAAGTGCTCGGGCATGAAGTGGTGGACCGGCATCAGCTCGACCGCCGTCACGCCGAGCGACAGCAGGTGGTCGATGATCGCCGGGTGCGCCACGCCCGCGTAGGTGCCGCGCAGCGGCTCCGGCACCGCCGGGTGCCGCATGGTCAGGCCGCGCACGTGCGCCTCGTAGATCACCGTCTGGTGGTACGGGATGCGCGGCGGCCGGTCGTTGCCCCACTCGAAGAACGGGTTGACCACCACGTTCTTCGGCATGAAGGGGGCGCTGTCGGTCAGGTTGAGCCGGGCCGGGTCGGTGAACTCGTAGGAGAACAGCGCCTCGTTCCAGGTCAGGTCGCCGTCGATGGCCTTGGCGTAGGGGTCGAGCAGCAGTTTGGCCGGATTGCAGCGGTGGCCGCGGGACGGCTCGTAGGGCCCGTGGACGCGGTAGCCGTAGCGCTGTCCCGGCATGATCCCCGGAAGGTGGCCATGCCAGACGAACCCGTCGACCTCCGGCAGGTCGACGCGTTCCTCGGACCCGTCATCGTGGAAGAGGCACAGCTCTACCCGCTCGGCCACCTCGGAGAACACCGAGAATCCGGTGCCCACGCCATTCCAGGTAGCGCCGAGTGGGTACGGCTCGCCCGGCCAGACATCTCGCATGTGACTCGATTGTCGCACGCGACCGCGATCACGCCAGAGCGATCGCGATCACGTTCTCGCTAGACGAGCTGGGCGTTCAGGGTGATCGTCGTGCCCGCGAGGGCCTTGCTCACCGGGCAGTTGGCCTTGGCCGTCTCGGCGGCCTCCTGGAACTGCTCGGCCGTGATGCCGGGCACCTGGCCCTGCACGGTGAGGACGATGCCGGTGATGCCCTCGCCCGGCTGGAAGGTCACGTCGGCGCTGGTGCGCAGCGACTCGGGCGGCGTGCCGGCGCCGGCCAGACCGTGGGAGAGCGCCATCGAGAAGCAGGAGGAGTGGGCCGCGGCGATGAGCTCCTCAGGGGAGGTCTTGCCGTTGGCCGCCTCGGCGCGCGAGGGCCAGGAGACCTCGAACGTGCCGACGCCGGACGTGTCGAGCGACACGGTGCCCGAGCCGTCGAGCAGGGCGCCCTTCCACTGCGTGGTGGCGGTGCGGGTGGTTGCCATGACGGTTCCTCCCTCTCGTTGGTGGACTTACGACCCTACCGTGAGCTCGTCCCTCCCCTGGCCGGAGCCGGGGCACCGGGTCCGGCCGGGTTCGTCCGGCTCACGTTCCGCGGCGAATGATGGCATGCTCGGGTCGCGGCGCACCGGCCGCCTCAGTCCGGATCATCGGGAGATCGTCGGGAGCGTGGTGCCAGTGGAGGCGCCGGACGACGACCGCCTGCTGCACCAGCGGGTGGTCGGCGGCGACGAGGCCGCACTCGGAGAGGTCTACGACCGCCTCTCCGCGCTGATCTTCGGTCTGTCGCTGCGCGTCACCAGGGACCGGGTGATCGCCGAGGACATCACGCAGGAGGTGTTCCTGATCTTCTGGGAGCGTCCCCTCGCCTACGACCCCGGCCGGGGCACGCTGCGGGCGTGGCTGGCCACGATCGCCCACCGCCGCGCGGTCGACCACGTGCGGGCCGAGGAGCGCCGCCGGGTCTCCACGCTGGGCCCCCGGCTGGTCGAGCCGCCGCCCCCGCGGCTGGAGGAGACGGTGCTCGCCGCCGACGAGGCCGAACGGGTGCGGCGGGCGGTCACGGCGCTGCCCGACGGCCTGAGACAGGCGGTGGAGCTGGCCTACTACGGTGGCCGGACCTACCGGCAGGTGGCCGAGGAGCTGGGCGTGCCGGAGGGCACGGCCAAGTCACGGATCCGGCTGGCGCTGCGGCGCCTGGCCGACGCCCTGGCAGAGGAGGAGGTGTGATGGAGCCGGTGGACCGTCTCTACCTGGACGCGCTGGCGGCGGACGCCGAGGTGCCGGCCGGCTCGCTGCGGCCGCAGCTGCTCGCCGGCGCCCGCGCCCGGCGCCGCCCGGCCGCCCCCACCGCCGCCTGGGCCCGGCCGTACGCGGGGCGGGTGGCGGCCATGGATGCCCTGCTCGCCTCGGCCGGCGACGACGACTGGTCGCGCGTCGTGGTGGAGGGCTGGAACCTGCAGGAGCTCGTCGCCCATCTCGCCGCCAAGGACGGGCTGCTCGCCGCCGCGGTGGGCGCCCCGGTCCTCGGGCCGCCGATCACGGCCTCCGACGCGCTGGGCCGTACGGCCGACGTGCAGGCGCACGAGCGGGCCCGCAGCCCGGAGCAGACGCGGCGCGACTGGCGCGCCCAGGCCGACGCGCTGTGCCGGCATCTCGCCGCGCTCGCGCCCGAGGCGCCGGCGACGCTCGACGGCATGGAGACGGCGGTGCGCGACCACGCGCTGGCCCGGGCCCTGGAGACGTGGATCCACGCCGACGACGCCGCCCGGGCGGCCGGGGTGCGGCTGCCGCACCCGGTGCCGGAGCACATCCACCCGACGGCTGACCTGTGCGCGCGGCTGCTGCCGTGGACGATGCTGCTGTCGGGGCTCGACGGCGCCGGCCGGGCGCTGCACCTCACGCTGACGGGGCCCGGCGGCGGCGAGTGGCACGTTCCCCTCGGCGTCGCCGACACCGGGGCGCGGGAGCCGCAGGCGCGGATCACGGCGGACGTGGTGGAGTTCTGCTTCCTGCTGGGCGGCCGGGGCGAGCCGGAGTCGTTCGCGGCGGAGCTGGAGGGCGACCTGGGGCTGGCGCGCGACGTCCTGCGCGCCGCTCCCGCCCTGTCGGGCCCCTGAGGCGTACCCGCGCTGCCGCGCCTGAGACGCCCGGGCGGCCGGGCTCGCGGACGGCCAGGCTCGCGGACGGCCAGGCTCGCGAGTGGCCGGGCTCGTGGGCGGCCGGTCGGGTATGGCTAGGCCAGCCAGATGAGGCCGGCGAAGCGGCCGCCGGGCTGCTCGCGGCGGTGGGAGTAGAGCTCCCGCGACTCGATCGTGCAGCGCGCGTCGTGGCGCACGTCCGTCACGCCCGCGGCGCGCAGCTGCGCCTCGATGCCGGCGCGCAGGTCGAGCGCCGGGGTGTCCCAGGAGGTCGTGGACCAGGTGGCGGGCACCCGGGAGGCGACGCGCTCGCGCAGCTCGGCCGGCACCTCGTAGCAACGGCCGCACGCGCCGGGCCCGACGATCGCCGTCATCCGCCCGGGCGTCGCGCCCTTGGCGCTCATGGCCTCCACGAGCGCCGTGGCCACGCCCGCCTCGGTGCCGGGGCGGCCGGAGTGGGCGGCCCCCACCATCCGCGCCTCGGGGTCGCCCACCAGCACGGCCGGGCAGTCGGCGCCGAGGGCGGCCAGGGCGAGGCGGGGCTCGGTGGTGAAGACGCCGTCCAGCGGGGGCGGGTCGTCGCCGAAGGGCTCGCTCACGTACGCGACGTCGGCGCTGTGGACCTGGCGCATGAACACCACGGCCCGCACGCCCAGCTCGGCGGCCACGCCCGCGCGGTTGGCGCGCACGGCCTCGGGGTCGTCGCCGACCATGCCGCCGAGGTTGCGCGACGCGTACGGCGGCGCGCTCACGCCCCCGTGGCGGTCGGTGAACGCGACGTGGACCCCCGGCGCCAGCTCCATGCCCTTGATCCTAGTGCGGTCCCGGCGCGCCGGGCGGCGGGGTCAGGCGACCCGGGTCAGGGCGTGCAGAAGGTGGCGGACGGCGGGCGGGGGCGTGCCCGGGAGGACGGCCAGCGAGGTGGTCACCGAGGCCCCGGCGAGCGGCCGGACCGCCACCCGGGGGACGTCCGGCAGGCCGGCCACCTCGTAGAAGACCGTCCAGGAGGGGTCGGCGACGCCGATGTCGGTCAGGGTCTCCTGCAACGTCGTGAAGGGCGGACCGGGCGGCGGGGCGATCCCGGCCGCCCGGCAGGCGTCGGCGATCAGGTGGTGGAAGGGCGGGTTGTCCTCGCGGGGTGACAGCCGGAGGGGGAGGTCGGCCAGGTCGTGGAGCCCGATCTCGGCGCGACCCGCCGCCGGGTGCCGGTCGGGCAGGGGCAGGCGCCGGGGGCGGACCGACCTGCTGGCCGTGCTGACACCGGGCGTCGACCGGCTCGGCTACTTCCGGCGGCTCGGGCGGGTCCAGCACGGCCTGGAGCCCTTCGACGGCCTGCTGCCGGTCCAGGAGCGCTACGACGTCCACTTCGTGCAGGCCGCCGGCTGGCCGCCGTCCACGGGGACGGCCCGCTGACGGCCGCTCCCGCTGGCACCCGTACTCAAGCAAGCATATGCTTGGTCAGGTGAACGACTATCGCAACCTCATCGGCGGCCGGCTGGTCCCCGCGGCCGACGGCAGGACCATGGACTCCGTCAACCCCGCCACCGGGGAGGTGTGGGCCCGCGTCCCCGCGAGCGGCCCCCGGGACGCCGAGGCGGCCGTGGAGGCGGCGGGCCAGGCGTTCCCCCGCTGGGCGGCCCTGCCCGCCCTGGCCCGCGCGCACGTCCTGCGCCGCGTGGGCGCCGTCTTCACCGAGCACGCCGAGGAGCTGGCCCGTCTGGAGACCCGCGACAACGGCCGGATCCTGCGCGACACCCTCACCAGGGACCTGCCCGGCATGGCGCACCTGTGGCAGCTCGCCGCGGGCCAGTGCCTGGACGCCGTCCGGGGCGACACCGTCATCCTGGGCCCCGACACGCTCGGGATGACCCGGCGCGAGCCGTACGGCGTGGCGCTGTGCGTCATCCCGTGGAACTCCCCGATCTCCACGTTCTCCGCCAAGGCCGCCTACGCCCTGGCGGCGGGCAACACCGTGATCGTCAAGCCGGCCGAGCAGGCGAGCGTGTCGGTGCTGCGGCTGGGCGAGCTGCTGGCCGAGGTGCTCCCGCCCGGCGTGCTCAACATCGTCAGCGGCGTGGGCGAGGAGGTCGGCGACGCCCTCGTACGGCACCGCGGCGTGCACAAGATCAGCCTGACCGGCTCCACGGCCACCGCCCAGGTCATCACCCGCGCCTCGGCCGACGCGCTCAAGCCGATGACGTTCGAGCTGGGCGGCAAGTCCCCGAACATCGTCTTCCCCGACGCCGACCTCGACGCCGCCACCCAGGGCCTGACCGTGAACTCCGTCTACACCGGCAACGCGGGACAGGTCTGCGTGGCCGGCTCCCGGATGCTGATCCACCGCTCGATCTGGGACGAGATGCTGGAGCGGATGGAGCGCGTCGCGTCCGGCCTGGTCCTCGACGACCCGCTCGACCTGGACACCACGATGGGGCCGATCGTCTCGCGCGGCCAGTACGAGCGGGTCACCTCGTACCTGGACCTGGCCGAGAAGGAGGGCGCCGAGCTGGTCTTCGGCGGCAGGAGGGGCGCCGAGGTGGTGCCGCACCTGCCCGGCGGCTACTGGGTGTCGCCCACGCTCTACACGACCACGGACAACGGGCTGCGCGTCTGCCAGGAGGAGATCTTCGGCCCGGTCGCGGTGGCGATCCCGTTCGAGACGGAGGAGGAGGCGCTGCGCGTCGCCAACGACTCCCCGTACGGGCTGGCGGCCGGCGTCTGGACGCGTGACCTGGGACGGGCCCACCGGTTCGTCCGGGATCTGCGGACCGGGACCGTGTGGGTGAACACGTTCCGGCAGATGCCTCCGGGCCTGCCGTTCGGCGGCGTGAAGGACAGCGGGTACGGGCACGACGGTGTCCTGGAGTACACCCGGGAAAAGGCCGCCGTCATTCAGATGTAGTCAGATAGATTCCCGGCCATGAGCGAGGGGATCATCAGCGAGGAGATCGGCGGCGAGCCCACCGGGACGGGCGCCACGGCCCCGGGCTTACCGGCGCCCCCGGAGCTGTCGGAGGAGGCGGCGCGCTCGCGGGCGTCCGTGCTGCGCAGCCGGGCCGAGTCCTACATGGCGTTGTCGCGCCACGACGCGGCCATCGCGGACCTGACCGAGGCGATCGCCCTGGATCCGGACAGCGCCCGCGCGTGGCGGCTGCGGGGTGAGAGCCATCGGCTGGTCGAGCGGTTCGAGGCGGCCCTGTCCGACTTCGACGAGGCGCTGCGCCTGGAGCCGGACAGCGCCTACGCCCTGGGCTCGCGCGGCCAGGTGTACGCGGCGCTGGGCCGGCTGGAGGAGGCGCTGACCGACTTCGACCACGCGCTGACGCTGACGCCCGAGTCGTTCTGGGTGCTGGAGGGCAAGGCCGACGCCCTGGCCGACCTCGGCCGCATGGCCGACGCCCTGGACGTGCACGCCCGCATGATCGCGCTCAACCAGGACCAGGCGTACCCGTGGCTGGCCCGGGCCGAGCTGTACCAGCGCTTCCAGCTCTACGCCGAGGCCATCGACGACTACACTCGCGCGCTCCGGGCGGACCCCGGCTACGCGCGGGCGCTCAGCAGGCGCGGCGAGGCGTACCGCATGATCGACCGCTACGACGAGGCCCTGGCGGACCTGAACCGCGCGATCGAGCTGGACCCGGACAACGACCGGGCGCTGGGCAGCCGGGGCGCGGTGCTGAGCGAGCTGGGCGACGACGAGGCGGCCCTGCGCGACCTGGACCGGGCGATCGAGCTGGACCCCGAGTACGTCTGGGCGTTCCGGGTGCGCGGCGAGATCTTCCAGGACCTGGAGCGCCACGAGGAGGCGGTCGAGGACTTCACCCGGGCGCTGCGCCTGGAGTTCGGCGACTCCTGACCCTCCCGGGAGGAGATAACCCCACCGGTGGGGAGAAGTTTGTCCTTCTCGGTAGAAGGTCTCTCAACCCAGGCAAGCCTCCGTAATCCCGGACGCCGGGTTACCTTCCAGGCACGCGCCCGCACGCCCGGGCGCGACGGAAAGGCCGCACGGCCGGTGGAGCCCGAACGCCCCGGCGGACGGAGGGGGCCGGCCGTGCGGAACGGCGCTCGCCGCGCGGGCCGGGCGCCCGCCGCGGTCAGTCGCCGCCGGGACGCGCCTTGCTGGGCTGCACGCGCCGCGGCTCGCCGGGCATCTTCGGGTAGTTCGGCGGGTACGGCATGTCGCCCCGGCCGTCCTCGGCGTACCGCTCCAGGAGGGGCTCGATCGAGTACGCCCGGTCGTCGATGGCCGCGTGCACGTCGCCCAGCTTGGCGAAGCGGGCCGGCATGGTGCGCACGTCGAAGTCGGCCGGGTCGGCGTCCTCCAGCTCCTCCCAGGTCAGCGGCGCCGAGACGGTGGCGGCGGGCCGGGCCCGCACCGAGTAGGCGCTGACGACCGTGCGGTCGCGGGCGTTCTGGTTGAAGTCGATGAACACCCGCTCGCCCCGCTCCTCCTTCCACCACGCGGTGGTGACGAGGTCGGGGGCGCGCTCCTCGACCGCCCGCGCGAGCGCGATGCCCGCGTGCCGCACCTGCACGAAGTCCCAGCGCGGCTCGATGCGGACCGCGATGTGCACGCCGCGGTTGCCGGAGGTCTTCACGAACCCCGTCATGCCGAGGTCGGCGAGCACCTCGCGGGTCAGGTAGGCGGCCCGGCGCGCCGCGTCGAAGCCGAGCCCCGGTTGCGGGTCGAGGTCGACGCGCAGCTCGTCGGGGTGCTCCACGTCGGCGGCGCGCACCTGCCACGGGTGGAAGTCGACCGTGCCGAGGTTGGCGCAGTAGGCGACGGCGGCGACCTCGGTCACCCGCAGCGAGTCGGCCGTGCGCCCGCTGGGGAAGGTGACCGTCACGGTCCGCAGCCAGTCGGGGTGCTTCGGGGGCATCCGCTTCTGGTAGATCGCGTCGGTGTGGATGCCGTCGGGATGGCGCTTGAGGTTGGTCGGGCGGTCACGCAGCGCCCGCAGCACGCCGTCGCCGACGCTCACGTAGTACTCGACCAGCTCGCGCTTGGTGACCCCGATCTCCGGGAAGTACACCTTGTCGGGGTTGGTGACCTTGACGGTCCGCTCCCCCACCTGGAGCTCAATGTACGGCGATGCCATGCCACCGAACCTACCCCGGGCGACCGACAAAGCCCGCGAACCCTCAGGTGGGCGGGTCCGTCCCGGAGCCCGCCTCGGTGGCGGGACCGAGGGCTCGACGGGACGGACCTCAAGATCACCCGCGTGCGCGGCTCGTACGGGCGCTGGCGCGCCGCCCGGACAAGCGCGGACCGCACCGCGCGGCGCCAGCACGGGCGTGGGCTGTGCCGCTCGGGCGATCAGCGAGTGATCCCACCCTGAGCAGGAGGCGATGACACCCCCTTGCCTACAAAGACGCGAATACCCCCCAGAACGGATGCTTCCCCCAACGGAGATCTCTTTTTGCCGCATCTCGTACGCTGGACACATGGACAAGGTCGTCAAGAGCGAAGCCGAGTGGCGGGTCCAGCTCTCCCCCGAGGAGTTCCACGTCCTCCGGGAGGCCGGCACCGAGCGGCCGTTCACCGGGGAGTACGTCGACACCAAGACCGAGGGCGTGTACTCCTGCCGCGCGTGCGGCGCCGAGCTGTTCCGGTCGGACACCAAGTTCGAGTCGCACTGCGGCTGGCCGAGCTTCTTCGCGCCGTCGGACTCGGACGCCGTGCGG
This sequence comes from Nonomuraea rhodomycinica, assembly GCF_013363995.1. Classification (GTDB taxonomy): domain Bacteria; phylum Actinomycetota; class Actinomycetes; order Streptosporangiales; family Streptosporangiaceae; genus Nonomuraea; species Nonomuraea rhodomycinica. The sequence continues at coordinate 26,164 of NZ_JABWGO010000005.1, forward strand.
CTGATCGAGGACCGCAGCCTCGGCATGGTCCGCACCGAGGTGCGGTGCGCCCGGTGCGACTCGCATCTCGGCCACGTCTTCCACGGCGAGGGCTACCCCACGCCGACCGACGACCGCTACTGCATCAACTCCGTGTCGTTGCGGCTCCAGCCCAAGGATTGACCGGGCGGCGACGGCGCGTACCGCTCGCGCGGCACGGGTAGGAGCGCGTGGTGACCCTTGCGCATCTGCGTCACCGCTGGGTGACGGTCGAGGCCATCGGCCGGGTCGTCACGCAGCGCTGCCGGGTGTGCTGGAAGACCCGCGTCCGCGTCCGCTGACCCGGGCCGGCGCCCGCTGACCCGGACCGGCGTCCGGGATCGGCTGTTTCAGTTTGGGTCGGGGTGGGTGACGCGGCAGCTCGCGTCGCCGGGGCCCAGGATGTTGGCCAGCACCGGGTTGCCGTTCTCGCCGAACCTCGCCTGGACGAACACCACGGGGTGCGCCGCGCCCGTGCGGCGGAGGTATTCGAGGCCCCGGTAGCAGAGGGTCAGGGCGGTGGCGGAGTTGGCGGCCGACTCGGGCAGGTCCGTGTAGATGCGGAGATAGCCGCCGATGGTGCGGATGTCCGTCAGGTGGTGCGCCGCGTCGTCCCCGGAGCCCCATCGGGCGCGGAAGTACTCGGTCGCGCTCTGAGCGGTCGTCGCGGTGCCGCCCGGCTCGGCTGCCGCGGCGGCGCTGCGGGCCCCTCCGTCCGGGGGTGTGGCGGCGGACGGCCGGGTCGCCGGTGTCCTGGCGGCCGAGGGGGAGGCCGGACGGGGCGCCGAACGAGAGGTGGAGGTGGCCGCCGGGCGGGCGAGGGCGCCGGCCGCCGGGTCCGCCGGGTCCGCCGTGGAGCCGCCCGCCGGGTCCGCCCGGTCCGCCGTGGAGCCGGTCGCCGGGTCGGCGGCGGGCCGGTCGGATGCGCCATGCCCCCGCGGGGCCGCGGGAGGGGGCGCCATGTAGGCGGTCGAACGGGCCTCGGGTCGCGCGAGCCCGCCGTCGCCCGGCGTCGCGCCGTACGGGCCATAGCCGGGCGTCGCGTCGCGCGGACCGTAGCCCGGCGTGGCGCCATGCGGGCCGTAGCCGGGGGTCGCCCCGTGCGGGGCGTCGCCCGTCTCCGGGCTCAGGGCTCGGGCCGCGGTACGGCTCACGCCGGGCGCGGCCCCTCGGTCACCGTCGCCCCTGCCGCCCTCCCCGGCCGTGGCGAGGACGCCGTCGAGAGGCCCGCCGCCGAGCAGGGTCACCCCGCCCGCCAGCACCACCGAACCGGCCGACACCCACACCAGCCACGCCCTGCGCGCCACGCCCCGCCGCCCTCGCGCCCCGGCCGGCCGCGCGTGCCCGCCCTCACTCCCAACCCCACGCCCTGACCGGAGGCCGCCCTCACTCCCAGCCCCACGCCCTGACCGGAGCCCGCCCTCACTCGCGCGTCCGCCGTCTGCCGCGTGCGCGCCCTCACCGGCGCGCCACCGTGCCCACCCCGGCCTCTCGCGCCGCTGACCGCCGCGCTGACCGGCCCGACGGCTGACCCGCCGTGCGACACGGCGGGCGATCCGGCCAGTCGCACGCCTCTCATGACGCCCAGCCTGATCGTGCCGCCCGGCCTGGTCGCGTGGCGCGGCCTGGTCGTGTCGCCCAGCCTCGTCGTGTAGCCCGGCCTGGTCGCGTGGCCCGGCCTCGTCGTGCCCCCCAGCCCGGCCATGTCTCTCAGCCTGGTCGCGCCGTCTGGCCTGGTCGGGCGGCGCGGCCTGGTCGCGTGGCCCGGCCTCGTCGCGTCCCCCAGCCTGGTCGCGTGGCCCGGCCTCGTCGCGTCCCCCAGCCTGGTCGCGTGGCCCGGCCTCGTCGTGCCCCCCAGCCTGGCCATGTCGCCCATCCTGGTCATGTCGCCCGGTCTCGTCGAACGGGTGCCGGGACGGCACGGTCGCCGCGTCCCCCTCCGAGCCGGGCGCACCGCCCGCTCCGGGCCACCCCTCCCCCGCCGCGCCCGCTCCGCGCCCCCACCCCACGACGAGGCGGTCCCACGCCCTGGCCACCGCCTCATCGTCGCCGTACGGAAGGTCCTCGGGCAACAGCCCCGGCGGGAGCTCCTCCCACGGACCGTCACCGTACGGATGCCTTCCGTGCCTGCCCCAGCCCATGGTCAAGGCGCCCCCCTGGAACGTGACAACCCACCGTCAGCCCCGAGTCTGACAAAGCAGGTAGATCAATGCAGGGGGATCGCCAACTTCCCCTTGACCGTTACGGCAGCGCGGCGACCAGCTCGCTGATCGGCTTGCGGGCGCCGGTGTAGAACGGGATCTCCAGGCGGGTGTGCCGCCGGGCCTGGGCGGCGCGCAGCTCGCGCATGAGGTCGACGATGCGGTGCAGCTCGTCGGCCTCGAAGGCGAGCATCCACTCGTAGTCGTTGAGCGCGAAGCAGGCGACCGTGTTGGCCCGCACGTCGGGGTAGCCGCGGGCCATCTGCCCGTGCTCGGCCAGCATGGCCCGCCGCTCGGAGTCCTCCAGCAGGTACCACTCCAGGGAGCGGACGAACGGGTAGACGCTCACGTACGCCCGGGGCTGCTCCTCGGCGAGGAACGCGGGGATGTGCGACTTGTTGAACTCGGCCGGACGGTGCAGCGCCATGGCCGACCAGACCGGCTCGCTGTGGCGGCCGAGCTCGGTGCGGCGGAAGCGGGAGTAGACGTCCTGCAGGTCCTCGGGGGTGGGGGCGTGCCACCAGAACATGTAGTCGGCGTCGGCGCGGAACCCGGCCACGTCGTAGACGCCGCGGGTGACCACGTCCTTCAGCGCAGCCTGCTCCAGCAGTTCGCCGACCTCCGCGCCGATGCCCTCGCGGTCGGCGGGCAGGGGCCCGGACGCCTTGAAGACGGACCACATCGTGTAGCGGATCACCTGGTTGAGATCGCGGGCCTTGAGCCGCGGTGCGCCCTCTGTCATGCCCCTATTCTCCCCGCAGGGACAGGTGGTCCAGAATCCGGGCGGCGGCCGTGCGGGCCGTGGCCACGCAGGCCGGGACGCCGAGACCGTCGTAGGCGGCCCCGCACACCGCGAGCCCGGGCTGCACGGCGACGGCGGCGCGGACGCGGGCGACCCGGTCGAGGTGGCCCACGTTGTACTGGGGCAGGGAGCCGCCCCAGCGGGTGACCCGGGTGTCGAGGGGAAGCCCGCGCACGCCCATGACCTCGGCCATCTCGGCCATGGCGAGCGCGACCAGCTCGGTGTCGTCGCGCTGGAGCAGGTGCTCCTCGCCGACGCGGCCGATGGAGCAGCGCAGCAGCACGAGGCCGTCACCGGCCAGGTGGGGCCACTTGACGGAGCTGAACGTGACGGCCTTGACCGGCCTGCCCTCGACGGGCGGCACCAGGTAGCCGCTCCGGCCGGGCGGCTCGGGGAACGCCTCGGCGGCGTAGGCGAGCGTGACGATGGCCATGCTGGCGTACTCGATGCGCGACAGCTCGGCCGCCGCCTTGGGCACCTCGGTCTTGAGCAGGCGGGCGGCAGCGGTGGCGGGCGTGGCGACGATCACGGCGTCGGCCTCGACCACCTCGGGCCGCGGCACGGGGCCGGTCACCAGCCGCCAGCCCTCGGCGGTGCGGTGCAGCTCGCGCACGGTCACGCCGGTGCGGATCTCCGCCTCCGACGCCTTGGCGACCGCCTCGGGCAGGCTGCCGAGGCCGCCGCGCAGGGTGGCGAACACGGGCCCGCCGGCGCTGGGCGCCTCCTCGACGATCTGCCGGGCGGCGTTGAGCAGCGACCGCTCGGAACGGGCGGCGGCGGCCACCCGGGGCATGGTCGCCTCCAGCGACAGCCGGTCGGAGCGGCCCGCGTAGACGCCGCCGAGCAGCGGCTCGACGAGCCGGTCGAGCACCTCGCCGCCCATGCGGGCGCGGATGTAGGCGGCCACGGACACGTCGGTGCGGACGAGGGTGGGCGGCAGGATCTGGTCCATCGGCACCCGCAGCAGCCCGCCGGGCGAGACGATGCCGGACTTCGCCAGCTCGGTGAGGTCGGCGGGCACGCCCATGACCTGGGCCTTGGGCATGGTCCGCAGCGAGCCCCGGCTGAGCACGGCGGCCCGCGCCGAGCTGGGGCTGACCAGGTCGTCGCCGAGCCCCACCGCCTTGGCCAGCTCCGTGCCCTCGGGCCGCCGGGCCAGGACGGCCTCGGCTCCCGCGTCGACGCTGATCCCGGCGACCTCGGAGGCGTGCAGCTTGCCGCCGACGCGGGGGCCGCCTTCGAGGACCGTCACCCTGATGCGATCGCCGCCCGCCTGGCCAAGGTGCCAGGCCGCGGCCAGACCGGAGATCCCGCCGCCGACGACGACCACGTGCGCCCGATTCCGTTCCACGCCTCCAGACGGTACCGTCTCCGCGGTCCGCCCGGCCGCCCGGGGCGCGGACCGATGCGGCCGGGCGCCGCCGGCTCCGGCCCGGTCGCCGGCTCCTGGGGAGGTTCGTCGCCGACGCGAGCACGTGACCGTACCGTGACGGATCCGATCAAACCCCTCCCGGACGCGATCCGTCACAAGGGCATGAGGAGATTCCAGTACGGCACGGCGCTGTCGGCCGCGTGCGCGGCCCTGTTGCTGACCGGCCTGACGGGCTGTGGCGGCGGCGGGACGGCGAGCACGCAGTCCCTCCAGGCCCCGGCGGACGCCCCGGCCGTGGCCGCGGACGGCGCCGCGAAGTCGAGTGTCCGGGCCAAGGCCCTGGACGGGGCCCAGGAGGGGGCCCGCGACGAGGGCGGCCGGACGGCCGGCAAGAACATCGCCTCGGACGTCACAGTCACCGCCCAGGAGCGGCAGGTCGTCTACGTCGCCAGGATGACGGTGCGGGCCAAGGAGGTCACGGCCGCCGTCCAGAAGGCCAAGCAGATCGTCACCGGCGCGGGCGGCTACCTGGCGAAGGAGCAGACGAACGCGTCCGACGGCGGCGACGGCAGCGCCGAACTGGAGTTCAAGATCCCGCCGGCGCGGTACGCGGAGGTGCTGGCGAGCCTGGGCCGGGACCTCGGCAAGCAGCTCTCGCTCAACCAGGGCACCGAGGACGTCACCATGCAGGTGGCCGACGTCAACAGCCGCCTCAGGTCGGCCCAGCAGGCGCTGGACTCGCTGCGCACGCTGCTGAAGAAGGCGAACACGATCGGCCAGGTGCTGGAGGTGGAGCGGGAGATCGCGGCCCGCGAGGCGGACCTGGAGTCGCTGCAGGCGCAGCAGAAGGAGCTGGCGGCTCAGGTGAGCATGGCCACGCTCACGCTCGCCGTGGTCGGCCCGGTCACGGTGGTCGAGCCGCCGTCGGAGGACCCGCCGGGCTTCCTCGGCGGGCTGGCGACGGGCTGGCGGGCGCTGGTGTCGTTCGCGAAGGTGGCGCTCACCGTGCTGGGCGTGCTGCTGCCCTGGCTGCTGCTCGTGGCGCCGGTGGTCGCGCTGGTCGTCCTCCTGGCGCGCCGCGCCGGCCGCCGACGTGCCACCCCGCCCGCCCGGCCGGAAGGCGCCGCACCGTCCGCCCGGCCGGAGGACGCCGCCCCGTCCGCCCGGCCGGAGGACGCCGCACCGCCCGCGGGGCCCGAGGCGCCCGCGGAGTCGTGAGCGCCGGTCAGGACTCGTGGACCAGGTCGGTCAGCCGCTTGAGCTGGTCGGGGTCGGTGGAGGGCAGCACGCCGTGCCCGAGGTTGAACACGTGCCCCTCGGCCTGCCGCCCCTCCCGCAGCACCTCGCGGGCCTTGCGCTCGACCGCCTCCCACGGGGCGAGCAGGATCGCCGGGTCGAGGTTGCCCTGCAGCGCCTTGCCGGGCCCGACCCGGCGGGCCGCCTCGTCGAGCGGCACCCGCCAGTCGACGCCGACCACGTCGGCGCCCGCCTCGCCGAGCAGGCCGAGCAGCTCGCCGGTGCCGACGCCGAAGTGGATGCGGGGCACGCCGAGGTCGGCCAGGCCCTCGAAGATGCGGCGCGTGTAGGGCAGCACGTACTCGCGGTAGTCGGCGGGGGCGACGGCGCCCACCCAGGAGTCGAAGAGCTGGACGGCCGAGGCGCCCGCCTCGACCTGGAGGCGCAGGTGGGCGAGGACGATGCCGGCCAGGCGGTCCATCAGCGCGTGCCACAGGCGCGGCTCGCCGTACATCATGGCCTTGGTGTGGTCGTGGTGGCGGGACGGGCCGCCCTCGATGAGGTAGGAGCCGAGCGTGAACGGCGCGCCGGCGAAGCCGATGAGCGGCGTGCCGCCGAGCTCGCCGGTCAGCGCCCGGATCGCCTCGGTGACGTAGGGGACGTCGTCGGGCTCCAGCGGGCGCAGCGCGCCGAGGCCCGCCTCGTCGCGGATCGGCTGGGCGACGACCGGCCCGACGCCGGGCTTGATGTCGAGGTCGACGCCGATGGCCTTGAGCGGCACGACGATGTCGCTGTAGAAGACGGCCGCGTCGACGCCGTAGCGGCGGACCGGCTGCATGGTGATCTCGACGACGAGGTCGGGCGTGGCGCACGCCTGGAGCATCGGCACGCCCCCGCGGACCTTGTGGTATTCGGGCAGCGACCGGCCGGCCTGCCGCATGAACCACACCGGGGTGTGCGGGACGGGCTGGCGGCGGCAGGCGCGCAGGAACGCTGAGTCGGCGAGATTCACCCTCCAAGGGTGCCACGGCCTCGGGCCGGTCCCCGCATCGGCATGAGCTGTCGGAAAAGTATGCATTGAACACCCCAAATCATGATCGAATAGTCAGATGGAGGTTTACCGGCCGACCGGGCCCTGGCCGCTCACGCGGGTCGAACACACCCCATGGGCGACCAGAATGCCGGTCTTGACTGGACCAAATGTTCGCCAAGCGACCGCGCGGCACCGATTCAGCATCCACTTTCGGGACACGCCGAGCGCGTTGCGGGGAATTGTCGGTCAGGCGTGCCAACGTCGGAGCCACGATCCGAAGAAAGGCCCCGTTGCGATGACAGGTGCGATGACCGGCGCCGCCGCAGGCGCCGTCCCCAGTGCCGTCCCCCATGCCACGCCCCGGCCTGTGACCGGCGCCGCCGCCGGGTCGTGGCGCACCCCGTCCGCGTCCGCCCGCCAGCGGGTTGCGGCAGCGGGTTGAGCAGGCACGATGAGCACCCCCGTGGTCCCGTTCCCCCAGGCCCCGGCCTACGCTGCGACCATGACCTCGAGTGACCGGCCGCCGGCTCCCCCGGCGTTCAGGCGCGCGGCCGAGAGCCTGCGCCAGGTCGAGGTCAGGCCGGAGATCGAGCTGGAGGACCTGCCCGCGCCCCAGCGGCTGGCGCCCTGGTCCGCCGCCGTCGGCGCGTCGGTCTACCGCGACGACGACGAGCTGGCCGTGGGCCGGCTGATCCTGCTCTACGACCCCGACGGGCAGCGCGGCTGGGACGGCCCGTTCCGGCTGGTGGCCTACGTGCGCGCCGACATGGAGCCGGAGATCACCTCCGACCCGTTGCTCGGCCCGGTGGCGTGGAGCTGGCTGACCGAGGCCCTGGACGCCCATCACGCCGACTACTCGGCGGCCGGCGGTACGGTGACAAGAGCAGTGTCCGAGGGGTTCGGCAACAAGGCCGATGATCCGGTCACCACCGAGCTGGAGCTGCGGGCCTCCTGGTCCCCCACCCAGGAAGACCTCTCCGGCCACGTGGCCGCCTGGTGCGACCTCATGTGCGTGGCCGCGGGGATCCCGCCGCTCCCGCCCGATGTGGCGCCCCTCCCCCGCAGGCGCGAAGATCCGGAGAGTGACCGTACGAAGTGAGGGCACCAGTCGACACGTCATCCGCGTCATGAGAGCGGTGAACTCATGACAGAAGAAAGAACCGTGGACAGCGGCGGCCTCGCCACCGGCGCGGAGCGCCCGGTCGTGCCGCTGCTGGAGCCGCGCGAGGGCATACCGCCGGTCGTGTCGGACGCGTCCGCGCTGGCCGAGGTGGTCGCGGCGGTCGCGCGCGGCAGCGGGCCGGTGGCCGTCGACGCCGAGCGCGCCTCCGGCTACCGCTACGGCAACCGCGCCTACCTGGTGCAGCTGCGCCGGGCCGGGGCGGGCACCGCGCTGATCGACCCGATCGCCTGCCCCGACCTGTCGGGCCTGGACGAGGCCGTGGCGGACGCCGAGGTCGTGCTGCACGCCGCATCGCAGGACCTGCCGTGCCTGCTGGAGGTCGGGTTCCGGCCGCGGGCGCTGTTCGACACCGAGCTGGCCGGCCGGCTGCTCGGCTACGAGCGGGTGGGGCTCGGCACGATGGTGGAGATGGTGCTGGGGCTGCGGCTGGAGAAGGGCCACTCGGCCGCCGACTGGTCGACCAGGCCGCTGCCGGAGGACTGGCTGCGCTACGCCGCGCTCGACGTGGAGGTCCTCGTCGAGCTGCGTGACCGGTTGCACGCCGAGCTGGAGGAGGCGGGCAAGCTGGAGTGGGCGCGCGAGGAGTTCGCCGCCGTGCTGCGCACGCCGCCCGCCGTCCCACGTTCCGATCCGTGGCGGCGCACGTCCGGCATCCACAAGGTGCGCAACGTGCGCGCGCTGGCGATCGTGCGCGAGCTGTGGACGATGCGCGACCGGATCGCCCGCGAGAACGACCTGGCGCCCGGCCGGGTGCTGCCCGACTCGGCGATCGTGGCCGCCGCCCTCGACGTGCCGCGTACGAAGAAGGCGCTGACGGAGATCGCGCCGTTCACCGGCCGCAGCGCCCGCCGCTACATGAGCGAGTGGCTGAGCGCGGTCAGCCGGGCGCGGGCGCTGCCCGACGGGCAGCTCCCGCAGCCGAGCACGCCGGGCGACGGCCCGCCGCCGGCCAACCGCTGGCCCGACCGCGACCCGGCCGCCGCCAAGCGGCTGGCCGCGGCCCGCGCCGTGGTCGCCGCGCTGGCCGACGAGCACCGCATGCCGACGGAGAACCTCCTGCAGCCCGACGCGGTCCGCCGGCTCACCTGGGAGCCGCCGAAGCAGATCACCGAGGAGAGCGTGGCCGAGCGGCTGCGCGAGCTCGGCGCCCGCGAGTGGCAGCTCTCCCTCACCGCCCGGCCGCTGGCCCGGTCCCTGGCCCGGCTGGAGACCAAGGGCGAGCTCTAACACCGGGACAGCTCCAACACCGGCCGCCGACGGCACTTGACGCCTCCGGCGGCTCGGCCTTACCGTTCGGGAAAGCGCTTTCCCCGAAAGGATCCCCATGAGCGTGCGCACGATCGGCGTCGTGATGAACGGCGTCACCGGACGGATGGGATACCGCCAGCACCTGGTCCGGTCCGTGCTGGCCATCAACGAGCAGGGCGGCGTCACGCTCTCGGACGGCAGCCGGGTCAAGCTGCGCCCGGTCCTCGTCGGCCGCAACGCCGCCAAGCTGGCCGAGCTGGCCGAGCGGCACGGCATCCCCGACCACACGACCGAGCTGGACGCCGCGCTGGCCGACCCCGACAACCTCGTCTACTTCGACGCCCAGGTCACCTCGGCCCGGGTCAAGGCCGTGCTGAAGGCGATCGAGGCCGGCAAGCACATCTACGCCGAGAAGCCCACGGCCGAGTCGGTGGAGGAGGCCGTGGCGCTGGCCGAGGCCGCCACGGCGCGGGGCGTGAAGAACGGCGTGGTCCAGGACAAGCTGTTCCTGCCGGGCCTGCTCAAGCTGAAGCGGCTGATCGACGGCGGCTTCTTCGGCCGGATCCTGTCGGTGCGCGGGGAGTTCGGCTACTGGGTGTTCGAGGGTGACTGGCAGGAGGCGCAGCGCCCGTCGTGGAACTACCGGGCCGAGGACGGCGGCGGCATCGTGCTCGACATGTTCCCGCACTGGCACTACGTCATGGAGAACCTGTTCGGCAAGGTCCGCTCGGTCTACGCCCAGGCCGTGACGCACGTGCCGCGGCGGGTGGACGAGAAGGGCCACCCGTACCAGGCCACGGCCGACGACGCCGCGTACGGCGTGTTCGAGCTGGAGGGCGGCGTGATCGCGCAGATCAACTCCTCCTGGACCGTGCGCGTGAACCGGGACGAGCTGGTGGAGTTCCAGGTGGACGGCACGGAGGGCAGCGCGGTCGCCGGGCTGCGCAACTGCCGGGTCCAGCACCGCGCCGCCACGCCCAAGCCCGTCTGGAACCCCGACCTGCCCGTCACGGCCCGCTTCCGCGACGGCTGGCAGGAGGTGCCGGACAACGCCGAGTTCGACAACGGCTTCAAGATCCAGTGGGAGCTGTTCATCCGGCACGTCCTGGAGGACGCGCCGTTCCCGTACGACTTCGCCGCCGGCGCGCGCGGCGTGCAGCTCGCCGAGCTGGGCCTGCGCTCGTCGGCCGAGGGCCGCCGGATCGAGGTGCCGCAGCTGTGAGGATCGACCTGCCCGGGGGCGCGTACGAGCTGCGCGAGCCGGTCACCTGGCCCGTGCCGGACGGCCCGGCGGCGAGCCGCGTCGTGTACGCGGCGGCGCACGTGGTGGCCGACCCCCTCGGCGACAACACGCCCGGCTCCCCCGCCGCCGTCGACTGGGACGCCACGCTGCGCTTCCGCCGCCACCTGTGGTCGCACGGCCTGCGCGTCGCCGACGCGATGGACACCGCGCAGCGCAACATGGGCCTCGACTGGGCCGCGACGAAGGAGCTCATCCGGCGCAGCGCCGAGGAGGCGCGCGCGTTCGGCGACCCGGCCGAGCTGGTGGCCTGCGGCGCGGGCACGGACCACGCCCCCGGCGCGGACGACCTGAAGGCCATCACCGCCGCGTACGCCGAGCAGATCGAGACCGTGCAGGCGGCCGGCGCCGGGGTGATCGTCATGGCCTCGCGCCAGCTCGCCCGCGCGGCGGCCGGCCCCGAGGACTACCACCAGGTGTACGGCGAGCTGCTCGGCCTGGCCGAGCGGCCGGTGATCCTGCACTGGCTCGGCGAGATGTTCGACCCGCAGCTGGCCGGCTACTGGGGCTCGCGCGACGTGGCCGAGGCCACGCGCGCGTTCCTGGAGCTGATCCACGCCCACCCGGACAAGGTGGACGGGGTGAAGGTGTCGCTGCTGGACGAGGAGCACGAGGTCGGGCTGCGGGCCGCGCTGCCGGAGGGCGTGCGCCTCTACACCGGCGACGACTTCAACTACCCGTCGCTGATCAAGTCGGGCTCGCACGCGCTGCTCGGCATCTTCGACGCGATCGCCCCGGCCGCCGCCGCGGCGCTGCGGGCGCTGGACGCCGCCGAGGCGGCGACCGGCGAGGAGCGTGAGCGGCTGCTGGCCCGCTACGACGAGATCCTGGAGCCGACGGTCCCGCTGTCGCGCAAGATCTTCGAGACGCCGACGTACCACTACAAGACCGGCATCGTCTTCCTGGCCTGGCTGAACGGCCACCAGGACGCGTTCGCCATGGTCAACGGCGCCCAGTCGGCCCGCTCGCTGACGCACCTGTCGGAGGTGTTCCGGCTGGCCGATCGGGCCGGGCTGCTGGCCTATCCGGAGCTGGCCGTGCGCCGCATGACGGCGCTGCTGGCGGTGAACGGGCGGTGAACCTCTCCCTCAACCAGTGGACCACCCGGCGCTGGACGGTGGCCGAGGCCGTCGACGGGTGCGTGCGGCACGGCCTGGAGGCCATCGGCCTGTGGCGGCAGGAGGTCGCCGCACAGGGCCTGGCCGAGTCGGTCAAGCTCGTGCGCGCGGCCGGGCTGCGGGTCTCGTCGCTGTGCCGGGGCGGTTTCCTCACGGCCGGCGGGCTGCCGGGCGAGCAGGGCCGCCGGGCCTTCGCCGCGGCGCTGGACGACAACCGGCGGGCCGTGGACGAGGCGGCGGAGCTGGGCGCGGCCTGCCTGGTGATGGTGGTGGGCGGGCTGCCCGGGGTGGTGCCGGGCGAGCCGCTGTCCGGCCCGGTGTCCCGGGACGTCGCTGGCGCCCGGGAGCGGGTGGCCGAGGGGCTGGCCGAGCTCGCGCCGTACGCGGGCGAGCGGGGCGTGAAGCTGGCGCTGGAGCCGCTGCACCCGATGTACTGCGCCGACCGGGCCGTCCTGTCCACCCTGGAGCAGGCCGTGGACCTGTGCCTGCCGTACCCGGTGGAGCAGGTCGGGGTGGTGGTCGACACCTTCCACGTGTGGTGGGATCCGCGGCTGTTCGAGCAGATCGCCCGCGCCGGCGAGCGGATCGCCTCGTACCAGGTGTGCGACTTCCTGCACCCGCTGCCGGCCGACGTGCTGCTCGGACGCGGCATGATGGGCGACGGCGTGATCGACTTCGCGCCGATCACGCGGGCCGTGCTGGAGGCCGGCTACACGGGTGACGTGGAGGTCGAGATCTTCAACGCCGACGTCTGGGCGGCCGACCCGGACGAGGTGCTGTCCACCATGAAGGCGCGGTACGCCGAGGTCGTCCTGCGGTCCTGACGGCCCGTCCGTCCGGGGCGCCGTCCCGCTCAGGGGCGGCGCCGGCGACGTCGTGACGCGCGGGAACGAGGAGGGTGGAGGGCCGGGAGGAGTTGTTAGGGTGTGGGCGGGCAGGAACCCGCTGCGGCCGCCAGGCTCCCCTGACGCCTGAGCGTCCTGCCGCACCCCCGAAGGCGAGACGCGGTTCATGGCACATCCCACAACGGTCGACAGTCTCCTCCCCGGAGATCACGTCTGCTGGACGTTCGACGACCACGAGCGGCATCTGTCGGCCCTGGTCCGTTTCCTGCGCGGAGGTCTCGCGCGGGGCGAGCAGGTCCTGTACCTCACCGACACCTTCCTGCCCGACGCGTTCCTGGCGGCGGCGCAGGCGTACGGCGTGGAGGTGCGCGAGCCCGAGCGCACCGGCCAGCTCCAGGTGACGACCGCCGAACGGTCCTACCTCGCGGGCGGCGCGTTCCAGGCGGAGCGGGCCCTGGACGGCTGGCGGGCCGCGATCGCGCGGGCGCGCGGGCAGGGCTACAGCGCGCTGCGGGTCGCCGCCGACATGGGCTGGACGGTCCGCGCCGCTCCCGGCGTCGAGCGGCTGGCCTGGTACGAGGCGCAGGCCAACCGGATCTTCGCCGACGGCTACGTGATGGCGTTGTGCTGCTACGACCGGCGGCTGTTCACCAGCGCCGAGCTGGACCGCATCAGCGCCGCGCACCCGGCCACCGCGCGGGCGGGGGCGGGCGCCCACGAGGAGTGGGCGCCGATGCTGCGCGTCCGCCGCGATCCCGAGGGGCTGAGGCTGGCCGGGGCCGCCGACCGCAGCAACAGCGAGGCGCTGGCGAGCGTGCTGCAGGCCCTCGTGTCCGACGCCGGGTTCCTGCCGGACGGGGCCGCGCCCCTCGTCGTGGACCTGGCGGAGCTGACGTTCGCCGACATCGCCGTCGCCCGCCTGCTGGCCGGCTCCGCCGCCGCCGCGCCGGGGCGGCTCGTGCTGCGCGGGGCGCGCCCGGCGCTGGCCGAGCTGCTGGCGATGATCGACCCGGCCCGGGCCCGCGCGGCCTGCGTCACCAGGAGCCCGGCGTGAACCCGATCCCCGGGACGACGGCGGCGAGGTCCGGCCGGCCCCTCCCCCCGCCTCCCGCCGCCGCGCGCAGGCGCGCCTTCGAGACCGTCGGCGAGCTGGTGGACGTCCGGGCCTTCGTCACGGCCGTCGCCCGGTCGGCCGGTCTGCCCGGCCTGCGCGTCGAACGCGTGGTCCTCGCGGCCAACGAGGTGGCGACCAACTCCTTCGAGCACGCCACGGGCGGCTGCGAGATCACCATGTGGGTCGAGTCCGGCACGCTGGTGTGCCAGATCGACGACGACGGGCGGCTCGACGACGGGCAGCTCGGCGGCGGGCGGCTCGACGACGGGCGGCTCGGCGGCGACGGGCGGCTCGGCGAGGCGGCCCGGGTGCCGCCGCCCGGTCTGGAGTCGCGCGGGCACGGGCTGATGCTCGTGGACGAGATCACCGACCTGGTGCGCCGGCACTCCCACGCGGGCGGCACCTCGACGCGCCTGCACTTCACGCTCGCCTGACACTCCTCGGAGCCGGGGCCTCGGGGTGTGGTTCGCCGAAAAACTTGAGGATGTCCTCAAGTTCGTGTTAGCGTCCGCATGCCACTCAATTTGAGGCACTCCTCAACTTATCCCGTGTGGCCACAGACGCGCAGAAAGGACACCCCATGTCCACATCCCCCTCCCCCGGCCCGGCCGTCGTCGTCGGAGCCGGCCCCGGGCTCGGCATGTCCGTCGCCCGGCGGCTCGGTCGCGCGGGCCACACCGTGGCACTGGTGTCGCGCAACGCCGCCCGGCATCCGGGATACGTGGCCGAGCTGGCAGCCGAGGGCGTGGACGCCTCGGCGCACGCCGCCGACGCGCGCGACCTCGACGCCCTCTCCGCCGCCCTGGACGCGGTCGCCGACCGGCACGGGCCCGTCGAGGTGCTCTACTTCGGCCCCGGCGCGGCCGACCCGGCCGCCATGCCCGAGCCGATCACGCGGGCCGACGTCGAAGGGGTCCGGGAGGCGGTGGAGGGCTGGGTGTACCCGGCCGTCGCCGCGGTCGGCGAGGTGCTGCCGGGCATGCTCGAACGGGGGCGCGGCGGGCTGCTGTTCGCGGGCGGGCTGAGCGGCGCCGTCCCCATGCCGCCGCTCGGGGCGCTGGCCGTCTCCTCGGCGGCGCTGCGCGGCTACGTCCTGACCCTGAACGCGGGGCTCGCGGGCACCGGCGTGTACGCGGGTCTGCTGACCATCGGCGGGCTGGTCGAGCGCGGCGACATCCACCGGATGATCACCTCCAGCCCCGGCACGTTCGGCGACCTCGCGGCGAGGACCCTCGACCCCGACGAGATCGCCGAGGCCGCCTGGGGCCTGCTGACCGAGCGGAGGCAGCCGGAGGCCACTTTCTCCGCCCTGGGCTGAGGGGTTGCCGAGGGCCCGCTGAGGGGTTCAGGTCACCGCAGGACGCGGGCCAGGCGGAGCACACCCTCCCGGATGCGGCGCTCGCCGAGCTCGGGCAGGAGCGCCGTCACGTGCACGGCGGACAGCGCGGCCAGCAGCGCGTGGGCGGCGTGGTCGGGGTCGGGTGAGCCGTCGAGCAGGATCGCCACGTGCCGGTGCCAGAACCGGTACGCGCCCAGCCGGTAGCGGGCCCCCGGCGAGCTCGACTCCGACATGCGGATCACGGCCAGGTGCTCCAGCAGGTAGTCCAGGTACGCGCTGACGAAGGCCGCCAGCCGCTCGGCGGGCTCCGCGCCCGGCCCCAGCGGGGGCGGCCCGTGCAGGATCCCTTCCTGGAGCACCCGCTCCCGGGCGTCCAGCAGCGCCACGGCCAGCCCCGCCTTGTCGCCGAAGCGGCGGAACAACGTGCCCTTGCCGACACCGGCCGCGGCGGCGATCTGGTCCATGGACACCCCCTCCACCCCGTGCTCCGCGAACAGCCGGGCGGCGGCGTCCAGCACGGCGGCGCGGTTGCGCGAGGCGTCGGCCCGCTCCTTGGGCGGGCGGGTCATGAGCAGTTCGAGCGACCTCGCAGAAGCGGACTTCGGTCCGATGTCGTCCTTGGCCATAGCCGGACTATAGTCCGTTTCTCTCGGAGGCGGAATCCGGACCGCGCTCCTCACCCGGGACGAGCCGAAGGCCGCCGTCGACACCGGCGCCGTGACGGCCGTCGATCGTCACCCGGCCATCTCCCGGACCGCCTCGACGAGCCGGTGCAGCTCCTCGTCGGTGTTGTAGTAGTGGACGGAGGCCCGCACCAGGTCGGGCAGCCCGCGCGCGGGCAGGTCGTACTGGGCGTAGCGGGACAGCGAGACCGACGTGTTGACGCCGATCTCCGCCAGCCGGCCGTGGACCTCGGCCGCCGGCCGTCCCGCCACGGTGAACGTGACGATGCCGCACCGCCGTACCCCCTGGTCGTGGACGCGCACGCCGGGGACCTCGCGGAGGGCGTCGCGCAGCCGGGCCGCCAGCGCGACCACTCTCGCCTCGATGGCGGGCAGCCCCCACGCCAGCGCGTAGTCGACGGCGGCACCGAGCCCGAGGACGGCGGCGACGTCGCGCTCCCACGTCTCGAACATCCGCGCCGTGCCCTCCACCTCGTACCGGTCGGGGGCGGTCCAGGTGGCGGCGTGCAGGTCGAGCACGGCCGGGGTGATCCGCTCGCGCAGCCGCGGCCGGACGTAGAGCAGGCCGGTGCCGCGGGGGCCGCGCAGGTACTTGCGGCCGGGGGCGCTGAGGGCGTCACAGCGCAGCCGTTCGACGTCGAGGTCGAGCTGCCCGGCCGACTGGCAGGCGTCCAGCAGGTACGGGACGCCGGCGCTCTCGGCGATCCCGCCCACCTCCTCGGCCGGGTTGACCAGGCCGCCCTGGGTGGGGACGTGGGTGATGGCGATCAGGCGTACCCGCTCGTCCATGCGGCGCCGCAGGTCCTCGACGTCGAGCTGCCCGCTCGGGTCGTCCTCGACGACCTCGACGCGCGCCCCGGTCCGCCCGGCCACCTGGAGGAAGGCGATGGCGTTGCTGGCGTACTCGGCGCGGCTGGTCAGGATGCGGTCGCCGGGCCCGAACGGGAGCGCGTAGAAGACCGCCTGCCAGCCGCGGGTGGCGTTGTCGGTCAGCGCGATGTCGCCGGCGTCCGCGTTGAGCAGGGTGGCGATGGACGCGCGCACCGCCTCCAGGCGCGGCGCGGCCTCGGCCGCGGCCCGGTAGCCGCCGCGCAGGGCCTCCGCGCGCAGGTGGGCGATGACCGTGTCGGTCACGACGGCGGGCGGCAGCGAGGCGCCCGCGTTGTCCAGATGAGTCACCCGGGCGCATCCCGGCGTCTCCGTCCGAGCCCGCTCGACGTCGACCTCTTGCACACAGTTCATATGAACTGAATACAGAATCTCGCTATGGCATGCAAGCGCGCCCGTTCCACGATCTGAACGGCGCCCTTCATCGGCAGGTCAGCAGGCGGCGATTCGCGGGGAGCACCCCCAGCGTGTCGATGGGCCTCAGCGGACATGCCCTAGCTCGCGCCGGCTCCGGGAGCCTGGCCCTGGAGGCTGCGGGCGAGGTCGGTGAGAGCCTCGATGAGCTGGTCCACCGAGGTGCCGGCCAGCCCGGCGACGGTCTCGTCCGCGAGGTCTCGCCACAGCTCCTTCACGCGCACGACGGCTTCGCGGCCTTCGTCCGTCAGGCGTACGACGTTCGCGCGGGCGTCCCGGGCCGCGGGGACGCGGCTGACCAGTCCGCCCGCCTCCAGTTTGCGCACCATGAGGGTGATGCTGGGCGGTTCGCAGTCCGCTCCCGCGGCCAGTTGCCGCTGGGTCTGCGGGCCTTTGGCGCTGAGCAGCAGCAGGACGGCCTCATGCCCCGGGTGCAGACCCAGCTCCGCGAGCTTCGCCGCGGCCCGGGCGCGGTGCTTCAGGGCGATTGTCCGGATTGCTCCATTCAGTGCGTCGGCACGCTCGAAGTCCACCAGGCCCCCTTGCCTCAGTGATCGTTATGCGCATAACGTTATGCCCCTAACTAATCTTACAGGGGAGACCGCGCCACGCATATCGCCGAGCGCTACACGGCGAGTGAGCCGCTCACCTTCACCCGCGCCATGCTGGGGGACCTCGATCTCATGACGTTCGACCGCTCGTCGCAGCAGCGGCGCCGGCTGGAACAGGAGGATTTCGGGCTGGTCCTGGAGCGGGTCCCCCTGAACCCGCGGAGCGACTTGGGGCGGCCTCCCCGGCTCCGGCCCCGCCGGAAATCCGCTTGAGGACGGAGCAGCCGACGCGCTCTCATGGAGATCACCAAAACGCGCGGGAGGAGAGACCATGGTGCGCGGTGCCTGAACGCAAGCACCCCCGACCGGCCGGCACGCGCGCGATCGCGGAGCGCCTCAAGCTCCACCGGCACCACGTGCGGGCCGACGGCCGCGACTACACGGTGATCACCCTCCGGCCCGGCACCAGGGCCCGCTTCTCCACCAACCACCACCACCAGACCTGGCACATCCTGTCCGACCCGCACGGCGCGCTGCTGCTGAGCCGCCTGCTGTGGGGCCTGTCCTTCCAGCGGCGGCCCGGCACGGTCGTGCTCCTCGACCGGCGCTTCATCGGCCCGAACCCGTTCGACGCCGACCCCGGCGATCCCATCGCCCTCGTCCCCGCCCTCCTGACGCATCTCCCCGCGCGCACCGCCCGCGCCCTCAGCCGGCGCGTCACCGAACCGGGCAGCCAGTCCGGCACCGTCCTGTGGCGGACCTGGGGCCTGGCCGCCGCGGTCGAGGCGTGGCACGGCCGGTACGCCGACCCCGACTGGTCGCGGACGAGCCGGGCCCGCGACGACGAGCGCGCCGCGGACGTGCGCCACCTGGGCGGGGTGCTCAGCCTGCGGGCCGCCCCGTCCCTGCTGCGCCGCTGGGCGGTCTACACCGCCACGATGGGCGAGGACGTCTGGCACGGCATGTCGTACACCGAACTGGACAGCACGGGCGGGTGGCGGACCTGCCGCGGGGAGGGCGAGGTGCAGACGTTCCTCGACTACCACCGGCGTGTGTCCGTCGCGCGGGTCTCCCGCCGGGAGGTGCTCGCGAGCGGGGACGCCCCCGCCGAGCCGGCCGACCTGCGGCCCCTGGTCTGGGCCCGGAACGACGCCGTGCTCAGCCGCCGCCTCCCCGGTGAGACGAGACCTACTCGCGCTGGCCCGGTGGGTCGATCTCGGCGGTAACCGCCTCGACGGTGAATCGGTCGTAGCTCCGGGGGCGGACGGGCGGCAACTCGCGCGCCTGTGGTGGTCCGATCAGGGAGGGGTCGAAGCCCTCGGGCCAGACGGTGCTCTCGTCGAAGACGACCCGTCTCAGAGCGGCCCCGGTCAGAACGGCGCCGCTCAGCGTGGCTCCGCGGAGATCGCTGTAGTCCAGGCGAGCGCCGCGCAGGTTGGCGTTGCGCAGATCCGCCCTGCTCAGATCGGTGCCGCGGAGGTCGACGCCCTCGGCGACGGCGCCGGTCAGGACCGCGTCGCGTAGATCGGCCTGGTAGAGGACCGCGTCAGCGAGGATGGCCCTCGTCAGCCGTGCTCCGGTGAGATCCGCACGAGTCAGATCGGCCCCGACGAGGGAGGCTTCGGTCAGGTCGCTGAAGTGCAGGTCCACATCGCCGAGCCGGGCGGAGGCGAGGTCGGCCTTGGGCAGGGCCACGCGATCGAGGCGGAGCACCTGACCTCGGACCGGTTCCCGGCGGCCGAGAACCGTCAGGGCCGCGTGGACGTCAGGGGCGCGGAGGGAGAGGTTGACGGACGCTCCGGGCGCCGTGGTCACGCGACGCGCGTGGGGCGCCTCTCGCCGTGGATCGCGGGCTCGGTTGCCGATGAACGCGGCGAGGACCTCCCCGATGGTCCGGCGGTCGGCCGCGGAGGAGCGCGCGATGCGCTCCAGGGCGTAGACGCCACCCAGCCGGACGTCCACGCTGGTGTCGCCCAGATGCGCGATCGCGGCGGCGAAGGACTCGGTGACCTGTCCGTGGCGGCTGAGCTGGAGCTGACGCCAGGTGAGAAAGGCGCCGACCAGGAGCGCCAGGCCCCCGACCGCCTGGAGGAAGGTGGCGCGGATGTTGTTCACGGCGGTCGCGTGGTCCGCCGGCGGCTTCGCCGTTCCCAGATCCCACGCCAGCACGTAGCGCGGCAGGAGGAGAGCGCAGGCCAGGGCCGCGATGCCCAGGAGCGCGGCCAGGACGAAGGGAACCCAGACCCGGTGGCGCCGGGTGTTTCGATGCGGCTCATGGGCTCACCTGGGATCCGGCGAAGGCGCTCGTGATCACGCCGAGGGAAGTCGTCGATCACCTGCCTTCTTACCGGGAGGCTCTCGCGTTGCCAACCCACCGCTTCGTGCGAGCTCGGTGCCCTGGTCCATCGGGCCGGAGAGCCGCACTCGGGACACGCGAGAGCCTCCTCGGGGTCAGCCGAGGGTGATGGTGCCGGAGGCGCCGTTCACGGTCAGCTGCCGGCCGGTGGTGATGCGGTGCGTGGCATCGGCCACCCCGACCACCGCCGGGATGCCGTACTCCCTGGCCACCACCGCGCCGTGGGACATCGCGCCGCCCATCTCCATGACCAGGCCGCCCGCCGTGAGGAACAGCGGGGTCCAGCCCGGGTCGGTGGACGGGCAGACCAGGATCTCGCCGGGCTCCAGGTGCGCGCCGACCGGGTCGAGGACGACGCGGGCCCGGCCCGTGACCGTGCCGGCCGAGGCGGCCGTGCCCGTGAGCGCGTCCGACGGGGCGGCCGAGCCGGACAGGGCGGCGGCGACGGCCTCGGGCTCGGTGCCGTCCGACAGCATGACCCGGGGCACGTGGCGGCGCCGCGCCTCCTGCTCGTACGCCGACCGGCGGGCCGCCACCAGGTCGCGCAGCCGGGAGGGCACGGCCGGGTCGGCCGGCTCGCCTGCCACGGCGGCCAAGGCCTCCCGTACCTCCTCGAAGCGCAGGAAGAAGACGTCCCCCGCCTCGTCCAGCAGCGCCGCCGCCACCAGCCGCTCCCCCACCACGAGCATGCTCCGCCGTACCCCGGCGAGGATCTTGACCAGGTAGAACTTGGGCAGTTCCCGCAGCCCGCCGAACCGCCTCGTGCGGCGCAGCGCGAAGCGCGTGAGCGCCCCTCGCAGGACGCCCCGGCGGCGGGCGCGGGCGGCGATCTCCTCGACGGCGCGCCGCGCCGCCGCGTCGCCCCGGGCGAACAGGACGGACGGGGCGAGGTCGCCGGGGTCGTCCATGCGCAGGTAGTTGGCCAGCACGCCGAGGATGTGCGCCGGCTCCTCCGACCAGCGGGGCACGCCCAGGTCGATCTCGGCGACGCCCCGGTGGCCGTAGCGCCGCAGGAAGTCCTCGACGCCCCGCTGGGCCTCCGGCGGCAGCTCGCCCGCCCGGTAGCGGCGCACCAGCTCCCCGACCGGGAGCTCCCGGAACGGTCCGGGTTCGATCCGCGTGGCCAGGTCCCACAGCTCCAGGTCCATCTCGGTCGTGGGGTTGCCGGGGAGGCTGCGCAGGACGTCCTGCAGGTCGGCGATCGGCACCCCCGACAGCCGCGACGCCAGCGCGAACAGCCCGTACCCGGTGATCACGATCGGCATGATCGAGACGATCACGGGGAAGGCGCCGCGCAGCATGCGCTCGGCGTGCTCGACGCGCTGGACGGGGGTGGCGTCGTCCGGCACGCGCAGCCTCCGGTCGAGCTCGTCGCCCAGCCGCCGCGTGTACGCGAGGGCGGCGCGCGGGCTGAACAGCGCCTCCAGCACCCGGACCGGCGCGCGGACGGTCCGGGCGAAGCGGGTCAGTCCTCTCAGGAACGGACGGCGGGAGGGGTGGACGACCGACAGCCGGGGGTCGTCGAACAGGCCGTCCAGGACGGCGGCGGTGCGGGCCTCACCCAGGGTCAGCGCCCTGGGCAGGATGGCCCGGCCCGCCCGGCTGCGCACGGCCGTGGTCAGGTCGAGCCACAGCCGCTCCCCCGCGACGGACAGGAACGCCGGCCCCCGGCGCGGGTCGTCCGGCGCGTATCCGAACAGGCCCGCCGCGCCGGACGCGCTGAGCTGGAACCCCGCCAGGCCCATCGGCGTCAGCGGGCCCATGACGCCCTGGGCGACGTTGACGCTGAAGTAGACCCGCAGCCCGTCGCAGGCGGGCACGGGCAGCGGGAACAGCGTGGTGATGGGCCGCGCCTGGGTGAGCCAGAGCGTGCCGGACGCGTCGACGGCCCACTCGGTGTCCTGCGGGGCTCCGTAGTGCCGCTCGACGCGCGCGCCGAGCGCGGCCAGCTCCCGCACCTGCGCGTCCGTCAGGCAGAACCCGGCCGAGCCGGCACGGTCCAGGCGCTCCGTGCCGCCGCCGGGCAGGGGGCGGATCACCACGCGTTTGTCCCCGGCGCGGCGTTCGAGGATCTCGCCGGTGGCCGGGTCGGCGACGAACCGGTCCGGGTTCACGGCTCCGGAGACGACGGCCTCGCCCAGGCCGGGGCTCGCGTCGATGACCGCCCGGTGCCGCCGTCCGGTCAGCGGGTCGGCCGTGAACATCACCCCGGCGACCTCCGCCCGCACCATCGCCTGGACGACCACCGCGAGCCGTACCGACGCGTGGTCGATGCCGTTGGAGGCGCGGTAGGCGACGGCGCGGTCGGTCCACAGCGACGCCCAGCAGCGCCGGATCGCGTCGAGCACGTCGTCCACGCCGACGACGTTGAGGTACGTGTCCTGCTGCCCGGCGAAGCTGGCGAACGGCAGGTCCTCCGCCGTGGCCGAGGAGCGCACCGCGACGGGCCCGCCGCCGAGCCGCTCGTACGCGGCGGTGACCGCCTTGGCCACCGGCTCCGGCACCGGGGTCCCGAGCACGCGCTCTCTGGCCGCCGACGCCAGCCCGGGACCGCCCTCGGCGATCACCTCGTCCAGCGCGGCGGCCTCGGCGACCTGGCGGTACGCGTCGGTCGTCAGCACCCATCCCGGCGGCACCGGCAGCCCGGCCCTGGTCATCTCGCCCAGGTTGGCGGCCTTTCCGCCCACCTCGGCCAGCATGGAGGCGTCGATCTCGGAGAACTCCAGTGCCGTGCTCATGCGCATCACCCTCGCGTTCAGCTTCTCGACACGAGTGTCACTCCTCGCGGCGAGAAATTCAACACCTGATGAAACATGGGTGGAGCGAGGCGCGGCCGGGGCACGTCTCGGCCGGTCAGGGCAGGGGTCAGAATGCCAGGGGCGCTCCGTCCAGGTCCCAGGCCGGGTCCACGGCGATGCCGAGCCGGTCGAGCGCCGTGGGCGCCACGTCCACCGGCCGGGGACCCTGCAGGCGCACGCCGCCGAGGTCCTCCCCCAGCCGCGCGCCGATCACGAACACCGTCCGCTCCTCGCCCGACACGCCGCCGTGGCCGCCCGCGTCCACGTGGCCGTGGTCGGTGGTGACCAGGACCGTCCAGCGCTCGTGCCCGAACGAGGGCCTCGCGCGGATCGCGTCGAGCAGGCCGCCGAGGTACGCGTCCTGGAGCAGGAGCGCGTCGGCGTACTCGGGGCAGAGCGGGCCGAGGGCGTGGGCCACCTCGTCGGTGTCGCCCAGGTAGACGAACGACAGGTCGGGGCCGGCGCTCGCGAGGTGGTCGCGGGCCGCGTCGGCGACCTGGCGGTCGGCGACGCTCCAGGTGAGGGCGTAGCCGTCGAGCACGAACCGGGTGCCGATGGCGGGGCCGAACGCGCCGTGCTCGGCGAGGGCGGCCCACGAGAAGAACGCGGCGGTGACGAGGTCGGGGCGGGCCTCCTGGGCCCGCGTCAGGAAGTCCGGATATTTCGTGAACTGCGGGGCGGCGAAGCCGTTGTCCACGACGCCGTGCTTGTCCGGCCACACGCCGGTCGCGATCGACGCCCACCCCGGCCCGGAGTCCGTCCGCGCCCGGATCACCCGCACCGACTCCTCGTCGGCCGCCTGGATGTACTGCGTCGCCGTGGCCTCCGGCGGAGCGGACGTCGGGGACGCGGCGGGGTCCTCGGGGACGACCTGGCCCGGCGACTCGGTCCGCGGCGCCTCCGGCTCACCGTACGGGAGCGTGCTGGTCCCGTACGCGCCCGTCGACATCAGCGCCGACAGCACCGGCGGCCGGATGGCGACCAGGCGGTCGAAGCGCAGACCGTCCATCCCGACGACCAGCACCTTGTCCCTCATACGGCGTCCCTCGCCCGGTCGTCACCGGCAGGGGCGAAGCGGGCGACCCAGTCCGCGGCGCCCGGCAGGATCTCCTCCACCGGGGCCACCTGCGGATACCAGGTGCGCTCCCACTCCAGCGACACCCACCCGTCGTAGCCCGCCGCGCGCAGCAGCTCGCCGCACTCCTCCAGCGGGACCGAGCCCGTCCCCATCGGCACCGGCGTCGTGTCCTCGGCCGAGACGGCGTCCTTGACCTGCACGTAACGCAGCCACGGCCCGAGCGCGGCCAGCGTGTCGGCCGGCGCCTCACCGTGGCGCCACGGGTGCAGGAGGTCCCACACGGCGCCGGTCGTCCCGGGCCGGTCGGCCGTCTCCAGCAGCCGCGCCAGGGCGGCGCCGGTCGCCATCGCGTCGTGGGTCTCGACCAGCACCGTGACGCCCAGGTCGGCGGCCGTGCCGGAGACCGCGCGGAGCCGGCGCGCGCCCACGGCCGGGTCCTCGCCGCGCGGGAACACCCGGACGCCGGGCGCGCCCAGTTCGGCGGCCAGTTCCAGGTCCGCGCGCAACGCCTCCACGACGGGCTCGTCCGGACCCGGCTCGCACACCCGCACGTACCCGGCCAGCGCGGAGATCTCCAGCCCCGCCCGTTCCACGCGCTCGCGGGCCGAGCGCCGCTCCTCGGGGGTGAGCCCGCCGTGGACTCCGGTGTCGGGGTGGAGGCGCAGTTCGAGGCCGTCGCACCGGTGCGCGGTCGCCACCTCGATCGCCCTGTCGAGCCCGTCCCCGGGCATTCCCAGCGTGCTGACCGCGAGCTTCACCGCGTCCCCCTCATGTGCCGTTTTGATATGTCGTCATCTGTGGCAGATGTCGTTGGTGTACGTGCGTCGCCGGCACGCGGATACGCGGGTGCGCGGGTGCGCGGGTGCGCGCCACAGCGTCAGTCGCCGCGCCACCGGTCGCCGTGTCACTGACCGCCGTTTCGCCGGA
This sequence comes from Nonomuraea rhodomycinica, assembly GCF_013363995.1. Taxonomy (GTDB): domain Bacteria; phylum Actinomycetota; class Actinomycetes; order Streptosporangiales; family Streptosporangiaceae; genus Nonomuraea; species Nonomuraea rhodomycinica. Next base: position 50,668 of record NZ_JABWGO010000005.1, read on the forward strand.
CGCCGCGCCAGCCGTCCCACCGGTCACCGCGCCGGCGGGCCCGCCGGAGGCCGTGCCATCGGCCCCGGTCACCTGGTCCCGCGCCATCGGACGCCGAGTCACCAGAGGCGCCCCGGCACGGTCGCAGCGGGGCGCCACCCGGGCGAGGACGAGTTCCAGCGCACCAGGATGCGACGTCCGGCGGCGTCACCGGACGTCCCGGACGCTCTCCCGCAGGACCACCTCGCCCTGGACGTGGTCCACGGTCGGCGTCTCCCCCGCGGCCAGCGCCAGCTCCAGCGCGCGGGAGCCCATGTCGGCCAGCGGCAGCCGCACGGTCGTCAGCGCCGGGACGTGGTCGCGCAGCGTGGCGATGTCGTCGAAGCCCGCCACGGAGACGTCGTCCGGCACGCGCACCCCCCGGTCGCGGTAGGAGGCGAGCGCCCCGACGGCCATCACGTCGTTGACGGCGAACACGCAGGTCGCGTCGCCCGTCTCGGCGGCCGCCGCGTAGCCGCCGTCGCGGTCGAACGGGCCGTGGACGACGCGCGGCTCGGGCAGCCCGAGCTCCTCGACGGCGGCGACGAACCCGGCGCACCGGTCGCGGGCGGTCATCAGGTGCGGCGGCCCGGCAAGGACGGCGAAGCGGGTGTGGCCGAGCCCGGCCAGCGAGCGGGCCAGGGCGGCGCCGCCCTCGTAGTTGGCGGGCGCCACGGTGTCGACCCCGAGCAGGTCCTGGCCGACGCAGGCCACCCGGCCGCCGCTGGCGCGGTAGCGGTCCAGCTCGCGGCGGAGCCGGCCGGTCACCTCGGGGTCGCTGACGCGGGAGCCGGCCAGGAGGACGGCCCGTACGCGCTGGGCGTTCATGGTGGCGACGTAGGCGATCTCCTGCTCGGGGTCGCGGTGCGTCGTGCCGACCATGACGAGCAGGCCCTCGCCGGCCGCGGCGCGCATGGCGCCGTCGGCGAGGGCGGCGAAGTAGGGGTCGGTCAGGTCGTGGACGACGATGCCGATGACGTTGCTGGCGCCCCTGGCCAGGGTCTGGGCGGCCATGTTGGCCCGGTAGCCCAGCTCGTCGGCGGCTCGCTCGACCCGCGCCCGCAGGTCGGCGCCCACCTGGCGGGTGCTGCCGTTCAGCACCCGCGAGGCGGTCGCGAGCGAGACACCCGCCTGCCTGGCGACGTCCTCCAGTGTGACCACGACGAGACCTCCCCGGAAAGCGGTTGCCCAGTCTTGCAGACCGGTCCCCGGGTCCGCATCCTTACATGCCCGGCCCCGTAAGGCCAGATCGGGACCCTACAGCCCCCGGCGGCCCCGGATCCTACCCTCCCGGCCGGTCGACCGGCAGGCCGATCCCCTCCACGGGCCGGACTCCCTCTCCGCGCCCCGACCCTCCACAGCCATCCTCTTCACGGGCCGGCCCTCTCCGTGAACCGGTCGGCGCGACAGGCCGGTCGGCGCGACAGGCCGGTCGGCGCGACAGGCCGGTCGGCGCGACAGGCCGGTCGGCGCGACAGGCCGGTCGGCTCAGCGGGACGGCGGTGTCAGGCCCACGGGAAGAGGATGTCGAATATCCCCTTCTGGGTCTCCGACGGGGCCGGGGCGGGCGCCTGGGTGGTGGCGGGCGCCTGGGTCGTCGCCTCGCCGGTCGGCTGCTGGCGCGGCTGTTCGGAGGTCTTCGTGCGCACCTCGTCGTCGCGCGTCGTGTCGCCGTCGTCGACGGTCGTCGGCTGCCGGGTGGCCCTGGTGGTGGCGCGGGTCGTCGGCTGGCTCACGCGGGTGCGCGTGACGCGCGGCTCGGGCGTGCGCGTGACGCGGACCTTCACCGCGGTCGGCGTGGGGGCGGCGGTGCGGGACGTGGTCCGCTCGGGCGTCGGGGAGCCCTCGGGCTCCTCCGTGGCCTCGCCGGTCTCCTCGGACTCGGGGGTGGCCGTCTCGGCGGGCGGCGCGCTGACGCGGCCGGCGCTGGCGCAGCGCTCCGTCGCGCAGGGGTCGTCGGAGGAGGTGCCGGTCAGCATCCATCCGGCGCCCGCGCCGAGCACGACGACGGCGGCCGCGGCGGCCACCAGCACCTTGGTACGGCGGCGCACCTCCTTGTCCCCGGCGCCGGCGTCCCCGCTCGTGTCGGTCCAGCCGGAGCCCAGGAACCCGCGCCGCGAGTCGCCGCCCTCCTCGCCGTGAGCCCCCTCGTAGCCCTGGTCGAGGGGAAGGTAGTCGGGGTCGTCGTGGTCGTCCGCGTCGCGGACGCGGTGCGCGCCGCTGTCGGCCTCGGTGTAGCGGTGGGCGCCGCTCTCGGCGTCCGCGTACCGGTGGGCGCCGCTGTCGGCGTCCGCGTACCGGTGGGCGCCGCTCTCGGCGTCCGCGTAGCGGTCGTCGGCGTGCTGGAGGTCGGCGTACGTGGCCGCCGTCCCCTCCTGCGGGGCGTACACGGACGCGGGATCCTGGGAGGTGAACGCGGACGGACCCTCCTGCCCGCCGGGCGAGGACGTGCCGTCCTGCGACGCGTACGCGGCGGAGGCGTCCTGGGAGGCTTCCGACGGCATGATGTACGTCTCGTTGCCCGAGACCACGATGGCGGGCTGCTCATCCGTGTCGTCGGTGCTCCACCGAGGTGACAGCACGTCGCCGGTCAGCTCCGGGTTCATCGGCCGTGCCTGACCGTCCTCGTACGACCTATCGTTCTCGTCGCGCGACACTCTGTGACCTCTCTAGTGCATAACTGTGCGCGACCTTTCCTAACAGACTCGACCCGCCTTTGTCCGGAAATTTCACAGCATGCTCGTAGATTGTTCTCAACCTCATAGGCACCAGGAGTTTCACGGCTCTCGCCCGCCCGCGTCCACGTCCTAGTTACCGACGAGTAGCATAGGCGCGACAGCAGTCCAGCAACGAGGAGCGAACCCCGTGCCTTCCTCTCGTGACGTCGTGTTCGTCGACGGCGTGCGCACCCCCTTCGGCCGGTCGGGGCCGAAGGGGCTGTACGCGGAGACCCGCGCCGACGACCTGGTCGTCCGCGTCATCCGCGAGCTCATGCGGCGCAACCCCGCCCTGCCGCCGGAACGCGTGGACGAGGTCGCGATCGCCGCGACCACCCAGATCGGCGACCAGGGCCTGACCATCGGCCGTTCGGCGGCGGTGCTGGCCGGGCTGCCGAAGTCCGTGCCGGGCTACGCGATCGACCGCATGTGCGCGGGCGCGATGACCGCCGTCACCACGGTCGCGGGCGGCATCGCGTTCGGCGCGTACGACGTGGCCATCGCGGGCGGCGTCGAGCACATGGGCCGCCACCCGATGGGCGAGGGCGTCGACCCCAACCCGCGCTTCCTGTCGGAGAAGCTCGTCGACCCGAGCGCGCTGGTCATGGGCATGACGGCTGAGAACCTGCACGACCGCTACCCGGCGATCAGCAAGCAGCGCGCCGACGCGTACGCGGTGCTGTCGCAGGAGAAGGTGGCCAAGGCGTACGCGGACGGCAAGATCCAGCCCGACCTGGTGCCGACCGCGATCAGGACGGCCGAGAAGGGCTGGGGCCTGGCGGTGGAGGACGAGGCGCCGCGCCCCGGCACCACCCTGGAGGGCCTGGCCGGACTGAAGACGCCGTTCCGGCCGCACGGGCATGTGACGGCGGGCAACTCCTCCGGCATCAACGACGGCGCCACCGGCTGTCTCGTGGCGGCCCGCGACGTCGCCGAGGAGCTGGGGCTGACGGCCAAGATGCGGCTGGTGTCGTACGCGTTCGCCGGTGTGGACCCCGAGGTCATGGGCGTCGGACCGATCCCGTCCACGGAGCGGGCGCTGCGGCTGGCCGGGCTGTCGATCTCCGACATCGGGCTGTTCGAGATCAACGAGGCGTTCGCGGTGCAGGTGCTCGCGTTCCTGGAGCACTTCGGCATCGCCGACGACGACCCCCGGGTCAACCCGTACGGCGGCGCGATCGCCTTCGGCCACCCGCTGGCCTCCTCGGGCGTGCGGCTGATGACGCAGCTCGCCCGCCAGTTCGCCGAGCGTCCCGACGTGCGCTACGGCATCACCACCATGTGCGTCGGCATGGGCATGGGCGGCACCGTGATCTGGGAGAACCTGGCATGACGAACATCGACACCTGGCGCGCCCTGCTGAGCGAGCGCAGCACCGACGAGGTGGTCACCAAGGCGCTGGTGCGCGACGTCGAGCTGCCGTACGGCGCCGGCACGATGGCGCTCATCACGCTGGACAACGGCTTCGACCACACCAGGCCCAACACGTTCGGCCCGCACGGCCTGTTCGCCCTCAACGGCGCGCTGTCGGAGATCGCCGCCCGCAACGACCTGGTGGCGGTGGGCGTGACGGGCAAGCCGTTCATCTTCGCCGTCGGCGCCGACCTCAAGGGCGCCGCCTCGGTGGCCTCGCGGGAAGAGGCGCACGCGATCGGCGCGCTCGGCCACCACGTGTTCCGGCGGCTGGGCGAGCTGGGGATCCCGTCGTTCGCGTTCGTCAACGGCGCGGCCATGGGCGGCGGCCTGGAGATCGCGCTGCACTGCGCGTACCGGACGATCTCCTCGGGCGTCCCGGCGGTCGCGCTGCCGGAGTGCTTCCTCGGCCTGGTGCCGGGCTGGGGCGGCACGCAGCTCCTGCCGCGCCTGGTCGGCCCGGCCAACGCGATCAAGCTGATCATCGAGAACCCGCTGTCGCAGAACCGCATGATCAAGGGCGCGCAGGCGTACGAGCTGGGCGTCGCGGACGCCATGTTCGAGCCCGCCGACTTCCTGGAGGAGTCGCTGCGCTGGGCGGCCCGGGTCGTCAAGGGCGAGGTCACGGTGGAGCGGCCCGCGCGGGACGGCGACGACTGGGACAAGGCGGTCGCCGACGCCCGCTTCCTCGTGGACATGAAGCTGCGCGGCGCCTCCCCCGCGCCGTACCGGGCGCTGGACCTGGTGGCGCTGGCCCGCACGGCCTCGCGCGACGAGGGCTTCGCCGCCGAGGACGACGCGCTGGCCGACCTGCTGATGGGCGACGAGCTGCGGGCCGGCCTGTACGCCTTCGACCTGGTGCAGCGGCGGGCCAAGCGGCCGGCGGGCGCCCCCGACAAGGCGCTGGCCCGCAAGGTGACCAAGGTCGGCGTGGTGGGCGCGGGGCTGATGGCCTCGCAGATGGCGCTGCTGTTCGCCCGCCGCCTGGAGGTCCCGGTCGTGCTGACCGACCTCGACCAGGCCCGGCTGGACAAGGGCGTCGGCTACGTCCACGCCGAGGTGGACAAGCTGCTGGCCAAGGGCCGGGTCTCGGCCGACCAGGCCAACCGGCTCAAGGCGCTGGTGACCGGGTCGCTGACCAAGGACGCGTTCGCGGACGCCGACTTCGTCATCGAGGCGGTCTTCGAGGACATGGCGGTCAAGAAGAAGGTGTTCGCCGAGGTCGAGGCCGTGGTGCCGGCCGAGTGCGTGCTGGCCACCAACACCTCGTCGCTGTCGCTGACCGAGATGGGCTCCGGCCTGGCGCACCCGGAGCGGCTGGTCGGCTTCCACTTCTTCAACCCCGTCGCGGTGATGCCGCTGCTGGAGATCGTCCGGGGCGCGTCGACCGACGACGCGACGCTGGCCACCGCGTTCGCCGTCGGCAAGGCGCTGAAGAAGTCGTCGGTGCTGGTGAAGGACGCCCCGGCGTTCGTGGTCAACCGGCTGCTGACCCGGTTCATGGGCGAGGTCATCGCGGCCGTGGACGAGGGCACGCCGCTGGAGGTGGCCGAGCACGCGCTGGACGACCTCGGGCTGCCGATGACGCCGTTCGCGCTGGTGCAGCTCGTCGGGCCGGCCGTCGGGCTGCACGTCGCCGAGACGCTGCACGCGGCCTTCCCCGAGCGGTTCGGCGTCTCGGAGGGCATGGCGAAGCTGGTCGCCTCGGGCAAGCCCGGCGTGTACGCACCGGACTTCTCGCTCGACGCGGAGGCCGTGGCGCTCTTCACGGGCGGCGACGCGCCGTCCACCGCCGAGGAGGTGCGGCGGCGGGTGCTGGAGGCGCTGGCCGAGGAGATCCGGATCATGCTGGACGAGGGCGTCGTGGCGGCCCCGCAGGACATCGACCTGTGCATGATCCTGGGCGCGGGCTGGCCGTTCCACCTGGGCGGCGTCACGCCGCTGCTGGACCGGGCCGGGTTCGCCCGGCCCCGCTTCCTGCCGCCGGGCGTGGCCTCCGTGCCCGCCTGACCTCGCGCGCCGCGCGAAGGCACGAAGGGGACCCGCGGGCGCGGGTCCCCTTTCTGCGTCCTTTGCCGCTCCTCTGCCGGCCGGCCCCATCACATGGTCGAATCGGGGACGATCCATGGCCGCCGCCGTCGGGGCCGCCGGGTACGACTCGAGTGCACGGACGGCACACCAGCCCCACCGGTCACACAGTTCACGATCGTCGCGATCCGGGCGGGCCGTGCCATCGACGGAGAGGACAGGCATGAGATCGCTCAAGGTAACCGCGCTGTGCGGGGCCTTCCTGATGGCGGCCGCCCTGCCGGCCATGGCGGCGCACTCGCGGGCGTCCCTGCGGATCACGGTGACGCAGCCCGGCCACGCGCCGACGACGTACGAGCTGGAATGCGACCCGGACGGCGGCGACCACCCGAACCCCGAGGTGGCCTGCGACCGGCTGCGCGCGGTCGAGGGACGGCTGTCGGCGCTGCGCCGCTCCAGCAGCGCCTGCCCGCTGACCTCCGAGCCGTACAAGGTGTCGGTGGAGGGCAACTGGCGCGGGCGCAACGTCGCCCTGCACTCGACGTTCGCGAACCGGTGCCGGGCCAAGGCGGCGGGCGACGGGGTGTTCGCCTTCTGAGGGACGCGGCGACCCGGGGCGTGGGGCCGGCAGCACCGGCCCCGCGCCCTTGCTAGCGGGTCTGCCGCGCCGCGACGCGGCTGTGGCGGTAGCCGTAGGTGAAGTACAGCAGCCCGCCGATGACCATCCAGATGACGAACCGCAGCCACGTCTCGACCGGCAGGTTGAGCATGAGGTAGAGGCAGGCCAGCACCGACAGGATCGGCAGCACCGGCACCAGCGGCGTGCGGAACGCCCGCGGCAGGTCGGGCCGGGTGCGCCGCAGGATGATCACGCCGGCCGACACCACCACGAACGCGAACAGCGTGCCGATGTTGACCAGCTCGGCCAGCGCCCCGAGCGAGATGAAGCCGGACAGCAGCGCCGAGACGATGCCGATGATGACGGTGAGCCGGGCCGGGGTGCCGAAGCGCGGGTGGACCTTGGCGAGCGGGCGCGGCAGCAGCCCGTCGCGGCACATGGCGAACAGCACCCGGGTCTGCCCCAGCATGAGGATCATGACCACGGTGGTGAGCCCGGCGATCGCCCCGATGCTGATCAGGCCGGCCGCCCACTTCTGGCCGACCGCGGTGAAGGCGTCGGCGAGCGGCGCCGAGGTGCTGAGCGTCTTGTAGTTCTGCATGCCGACGACGACCACCGACACCGCCACGTACAGGACCGTGCAGATGGCCAGCGAGCCGATGATGCCGCGCGGCATGTCGCGCTGCGGGTTGATGGTCTCCTCCGCGGCGGTGGCGACGATGTCGAAGCCGATGAAGGCGAAGAACACGACCGCCGCGGCCGAGAAGATGCCGATCACGCCGAACGCCACGGGCGTGATGCCGAACAGCACCTGGATGAGCGGCGCCTTGAGCCCGGCGACCTGCTCGGTGGACTGGGCCGGCGGGATGAACGGCGAGTAGTTCTCCGCCTTGATGAAGAACAGCCCCGCCACGATGACCAGGAGGATCACCGCGACCTTGATCGCCACGATGACCTGGTTGACCCGCGAGGAGAGCTTGATGCCCGCCACCAGGATCGCGGTCAGGAGGAGCACCACGATCATGGCCGGCAGGTTGACCACCGGGTTGTCGCCGGCGATCGACGCCGGCAGTTGCAGGCCGATCGAGGACATCAGCGACGCGAAGTACCCCGACCAGCCGACCGCGACCACCGCGGCCGCCAGCGCCATCTCCAGCATGAGGTCCCAGCCGATGATCCAGGCCGGCAGCTCGCCGAGGGTGGCGAAGGAGAACGTGTACGCCGAGCCCGCCACCGGGATCGTGGAGGCGAACTCCGCGTAGCACAGCGCCGCCAGGCCGCAGACGATCGCGGAGACGACGAAGGAGAAGGCCACGGCCGGTCCGGCCGTCTGCTTGGCCACCTGTCCGGTCAGCACGAAGATGCCGGTGCCGACGATCACGCCGATGCCGAAGACGGTCAGGTCGACGGCCGTCAGGCGCTTGCGCAGCCGATGCTCCGGTGCCTCCGTGTCGCTGATGGACTGCTCAACGGATTTCGTGCGAAGGATGTCCACGAGTGTGACCTTGCCCACACGCAGGGACATCATGCTTTCCCGATGGAACGAGGCGCGGGCGCGCTCAGTTGCGGGCGGAGGGGCTCCTGACCTGCTGGTCGCGGCGGGCGACCGCCTCGGTGATCTGGCGGGCGAGGTCCTGCCCGGTGAGGCCGATCCGGCCGAGGATCGCGGCCCGCTTGGCGTGCTCCAGGAACTCCTGCGGGATGCCGAACGTGCGGACCGGCACGTCCACGTCGGCGTCGCGCAGCAGCCGGGCCACCGCGTCGCCGACGCCGCCGACGCGGCCGTTGTCCTCGACGACCGCGACCATGCGGTGGGCGCGGGCCGCCAGCACCAGGGCCTCGTCGAGCGGCTTGACCCAGCGCGGGTCGACGACGGTGGCCGAGATGCCCTGGGCGTCGAGCAGGACCGCGGCGTCCAGGCACGCCCGGGCCATCGGGCCGACGGCGACGATGAGCACGTCGGCGTCGCCGGCGCGCAGCACGTCCATCTCGCCGAGCTTGCCGGCCGCCTCGACCGGCTCGGCCACCGGGCCCTTGGGGAAGCGGACGACCGTGGGGCCGTCGGTGACGGACACGGCCTCCTCCAGCAGCTCGGCCAGGCGCTCGCCGTCGCGCGGCACGGCGATGCGCAGGCCGGGCACGACCTGGAGGATCGACAGGTCCCACATGCCGTTGTGGCTGGCGCCGTCGTCGCCGGTGACGCCCGCCCGGTCGAGCACCACGGTGACGGGCAGCCGGTGCAGGGCGACGTCCATGAGGAGCTGGTCGAAGGCGCGGTTGAGGAAGGTGGCGTAGACGGCCACGACCGGGTGCAGCCCGCCGAGCGCCAGCCCGGCCGCGCTGGTCAGGGCGTGCTGCTCGGCGATGCCGACGTCGTAGGTGCGCGCGGGGAAGGCGTCGCGGAAGGCGGCCAGGCCGGTCGGGTGGAGCATGGCGGCGGTGATCGCGACGATGTCCTCGCGGTCCTTGCCGAGCCGGACCAGCTCCTCGCTGAAGGCGTCGGTCCAGATGCGGCCCTTGGGCTTCTCGGCGCCGGTGACCCGGTCGAAGGCGCCGGGCGAGTGGAACTGGTCCTCGTCGTGGTTCTCGGCCGGGGAGTAGCCGCGGCCCTTCTGGGTGAGGGCGTGGACGATGACCGGGCCGCGGAAGTCGCGGGCGGTGCGCAGGGCGGCCTCCATGGCCTGCTCGTCGTGGCCGTCGATGGGGCCGACGTACTTCAGGCCGAGGTCCTCGAACATCACCTGCGGGGCGAGGATGTCCTTGACACCCTTCTTGAAGCCGTGCAGGGCGTCGTACAGGACCGGGACGTTGCCGATCTTCTCCTTGACGTACTCCAGGAAGTCCTCGTAGCGGCGGGTGACCCGCAGCTTGGCCAGGTGGGAGGCGAGGCCGCCGATGGTCGGCGAGTAGGAGCGGCCGTTGTCGTTGACGACGATGACGACCGGCAGGTCCCGGACCGCGGCGATGTTGTTGAGCGCCTCCCAGGCCATGCCGCCGGTCAGCGCCCCGTCGCCGATGACGGCGACGGCGGTGCGGTCGCGCTCGCCGCGCAGCTTGAACGCCTTGCCCAGGCCGTCGGCGTAGGACAGCGCGGTCGAGGCGTGGGAGTTCTCCACGAAGTCGTGCTCGGACTCGGCCTGGCTCGGGTAGCCGGACAGGCCGCCCTCCTGCTTCAGCGCGCCGAAACCGGCCTGACGGCCGGTCAGGAGTTTGTGGACGTACGCCTGGTGGCCGGTGTCCCAGATGATCGGGTCGCGCGGGGAGTCGAAGACCCGGTGCAGGGCGATGGTGAGCTCCACCACGCCGAGGTTGGGCCCGAGGTGCCCGCCGAAGCGGGAGCAGGAGTCGACGAGCAGGTCGCGGATCTCGTTCGCCAGCCTCGGCAGCTCCTCGACATCGAGCCGTTTGACGTCGTGCGGTCCCTCAACCGAGCCCAGCAACCCGCTCACGGATGCGATCCCCTCTGCTTCTTGGCACCAGTGGCTTGAAGTCTAGTTCGTGGACGTCCCGCTGACTCCATCGAGTCAAATCCACACGCATTTGTCCGATCTTGACCTAGTCTTGCCTACACTATGAACACTCTCCCCATGCGGAAACTGACGACTGTCCTGGCCACCGGCGTTCTCGTCTCGCTGGTGGGCGTGGGCACGGCGTCAGCTCAGACCGAGCCCGTCGCTTCCTCCGGACAGCAGGCCCAGGCCCCCGCCCAGGCGGCCCAGACGCTCGCCGCGCCGCCGCGCGGCCGGACGGCCGCCACGGCCAACCCGCTGTACAGGACGGGCACGCTCGCCGACTCCCACTGTTCTCCCGGCGGCCTGCCCAAGGGCAGCACCGCCGCGTACAAGCGTTTTCTGACCCGTGTGACGAACTGCCTGAACGCCTCGTGGTCCACCCAGTTCCGCAAGGCGAAGCTGCCGTTCAGCAAGCCGCGCCTGCGCATCATCACCCGCAAGCTGCGCACGCCGTGCGGCCCGTGGAGCCCGGGTGCCGACGGCATCTACTGCTCCACCGACCGCACCATGTACATGCTGGTGACCAAGACGCAGCTGCGTGACCCGTTCGCGCTGGGCATCACCCGCCTGATGGCGCACGAGTACGGGCACCACGTGCAGAACATCTCCGGCATCTGGAGCTACTACTGGCCGGCCCGCGCCCGCGCCTCCAAGGCGGGCCAGCTGCAGCTGTCGCGCCGTTCCGAGCTGCAGGCCGAGTGCTTCTCCTCCGTCTTCATGCGCACGATCGAGGACACCCTCCCGATCGACCCCGCGCAGTGGGACTACACGGTCGACTGGTTCCGCAAGAACGGCGCCAAGGCCTGGCCGCAGAACGACCACGGCAAGGGCTCCTCGCAGGCGTACTGGATGAACCGCGGCTACGGCTCGGCCTCCCCGGGCTCCTGCAACACCTGGGCCGCCTCGGCCCGCGCGGTCGCCTAGCCGGCACCGCACCATCGGCGCGGTCGTGTCCCTCGGGGACGCGGCCGCGCCGTGCTTTTCGCGACGGGCGCTCACTGTGGGGCCGCTTTCTCCGCGTTTCCCCAGACAGCCCACCAAATCGCCACCAACTGGTCTAGTATCCGCGATCGTGCGTATTCCCCTTGTCGCAGCGTCGGTCTGCGTGATCGCGGGCCTCGGCCTGCCCGGTACGGCCGGCGCGCAGACCGCGGCGGGCGCCCCCACGGCACAGACGGCGTCCCTCCCCCACGCGGCCGCGGCGCCCCCCGCCGTCCTCGCCGAGAACCGGATCTACCGCTCCGGCACCGCCTCCCCGCTGTCCTGCCCCATCCCGGAGATCCGCGAGGGCAGCGCCGCCTCGCTCAAGACCTTCCACCGGGCCATGGCCCGCTGCGCCGACCGCTTCTGGGCCACCCGGTTCAGGGCCGCCGGCCTGACGTACACCTCGCCCAAGGTGACGATCACGACGGGCAGCTCCTCGGTCTGCGGCAAGATCACCAGCAACGGCGCCCAGTACTGCCCCACCCAGCGCACGGTCGCCATCCGCATCATGAAGCGGGACCTCACCGACCCGTTCCGGATGAACATCGCCCACTCCGTCGCCCACGAGTGGGGCCACCACGTCCAGCAGCTCACCGGCATGCTGGACGAGCAGAACCGCCTCTACTGGCGGGCCCGCGGCAGCGCCCGCTCCATCGTCAGCCACCGGCTGGAGATGCAGGCCGAGTGCTTCGCCGGCGTCTTCTACAGCGTCGCGCTCGACTCCATCGACCCCGGCATCACCTGGGACCAGTGGATCGGCGCCGTCCGCGAGGCCGAGGAGAGCAAGGTGCACGGCAAGCCGCGCAACCTCGCCTACTGGCAGAACCGCGGCTACACCAGCGGCTCGGCCGGCTCCTGCAACACCTGGAAGGCTTCACTAGCCCGCGTCTCCTGACCGCCTCCTCCTGTTCGTGCCGGGGAGGTCCTCAGCCGGTGACGCGGGCCAGGACCTCCAGCGGATCCGCCAGGACGTGGGCGAAGGCCAGCTCGGCCGCCCCCACCAGCGTCGCGTCGTCGGCCAGGGCCGAGGTGCGCAGCCGCAGCCGCTCGCGCTGCGGGCCCATCGCGTTCGTCGCGAGCCGGCTGCGCACCTGGGCCGCCGACCCCAGGTACACCTCGCGCAGCATGCCCCCGAAGATCACCATCTCGGGGTTGAAGATGTTGACCAGGTTGGCCACGCCCAGGCCGAGCCAGCCGCCCACGCGCTTGAGCGCCTCCTGCGCCACGATGTCCCCCCGGTCGGCCGCGTCCACCACGGCCCGCACCGCGTCCCGCCCCTGACGCCCCGCACCGTCCACCGCGACCCGGTCCCCGTCGAACGCCGCCGCACCACCGTCACCGCGCGCCGCCACCCGACCCGCGGCCTCCAGGAGGGCGCGCTCCCCCACCTCGGCCTCCAGGCAGCCCCGCGAGCCGCACCCGCACGGCTGCCCGCCCGGGTTGACCACCATGTGGCCGACCTCGCCGCCGTAGCCGTCGTGGCCGCCGAGCAGGTGGCCGCCGGTGATGATGCCGCCCCCGATGCCCACGTCGCCGTGCAGGTAGATGAGGTCGCGCACCCCGACGGCCACGCCCCTGCTGTGCTCGGCCAGCGCCGCCAGGTTGGCGTCGTTGCCCACGCTCACCGGCAGCCCCAGGCCCAGCCGGCGGCCCAGCTCCTCGCCGAACGGCACCGCCTCGGCCCCCAGGTTCGGCCCGAACATGATCACGCCGTCGGCCTTGCGCACGCCGCCGGAGACCGCCGCGGCGGCGCCGACGCACACCGTGTCGGCGCGCGTCTTGCGCCGCATCTGCCGGGCGAACCCGGCGAGGGTCCCGGCCAGCTCGTCCAGGTCGAACGGCCCGCGCCGGCGCGCCGTCTCCCGGCGGTCGAGGATCGCCCCGCCCAGCCCGACCCGGGCCGCCGCCAGCCGGTCGGGGCCCACGTCGAAGGCGAACACGTACACCCGCGACGACTCGGGCCGCACCACCAGCGACGGACGGCCGGCCCGCCCGGTCTCGCGCGGCAGCTCCTCCCGCACCAGCCCCGCGGCGGTGAGGTCGGAGGTCAGCGCCATGATGGTGCTGCGGTTGAGCCCCATCTTCGCGGTCAGCTCGGCCCGCGAGATCGGCCCCCCGAGGTGGACATGGCGAAGCAGCGCGCCGAGGTTGTGGCGCCTGATGTCCTCCTGCGAGGGGCCGGCACGCATCGTCTGAGCATCCTTGAACGACGGGAAGTCGCTGATCACCTTAGACCAGCGGCGGCCGCGCGCTTGCGGGCCAGGGCGTCGACCCCCGCCGCGAGCAGCAGGACGAAGCCGGTGACCAGATATTTGACGCTCGCACCGTACTGCATGAGGGCCATGCCGTTGTCGATGACCGCGATGACGGCGCCGCCGAGCACGGCGTCGAGCACCCGCCCCTTGCCGCCGAACAGGCTCGTCCCGCCGATCACCGCCGCGCCCACCGCGTACAGCAGCACGGAGCTGCCGCCCGTGTTCGGGTCGACCGAGCTGGCCCGGGAGGCGGCGATGATGCCGCCGACGGCCGCCATCGAGGAGCAGATGACGAACGCGCTCACCCGGATCCGGTCGACCGCGATGCCCGCCCGGCGCGCCGCCTCGGCGTTGCCGCCGACCGCGTACACGTGCCGGCCGAACGCGGTGCGCCGCAGCACGAACGTCCACAGCACCAGCAGCGCCAGGATGACCGGCACGACGATCGGCACGCCCTTGAGCGAGGCGAACGCCGGGTTGAAGCTGCGCTCCAGGTTGAGCACGTACACCGCCGCGCCCGCGAGGACCGCCAGAGCACCCACCCGCGCGGCGATGAGCGACAGCGGGTCGGCCACCAGGCCGCGCGCGGCCCGCTTGCGCGCCCGCACCACCTGCAGCCCCGCATAGGCGAGCACGCTGACCGCGTAGAGCGCCCAGCCGAGGGCCGGCGGCAGGTTGCGCTGCGCGACGGCCTTGATGACGGGGTCGTTGATGGAGATGTTGGTGCCCTCGTTCACCAGGACCAGCACGAGGCCCTGGAAGGCGAGGAACGCGGCCAGCGTCACCACGAACGACGGGATGCCGACCTTGGCGACGATGGCGCCGAGCACGGTGCCGATGACCGCGCCGGCGACGATCGCGGCGAGCACCCCGACGTACCAGGGCAGCCCCATGTTGGTGAGGGTGACCGCGAGGACGGCCGCGCAGACGCCGCTGGTGAAGCCCGCCGACAGGTCGATCTCGCCGATGAGCAGCACGAACACCAGGCCCATGGCGATCACGGTGACCGCCGCGCCCTGGGTGAAGAGGTTGGCGAAGTTGATGCCGGTGAGGAAGGCGGGCCGCGCCAGCGCGAACGCCGTGCACAGCACCACCAGCCCGAGGACGGCGGGCAGCGCGCCCATGTCACCGGCGCGCACCCGCTCGGTGTAGGCGCGGGCGCTGTGGCCGATCGAGGGCGAGCGCACGGCCGTCGCGACCGCCTCACCGGGGAGTTCCTTGACCTTGCTCATGCGACAGCCCCGTTCTTGAGGCCGAGGTCTCCGCTCCGGCCGGAAGTGATCAGTTCGACGACCTGGGCGTGCGTCACGTCGGCGGTTCTGACCTGGGCGGCCATCCTGCCGAGGTAGAGCGCCGCGATCCGGTCGGAGACGGCGAAGACGTCGTTCATGTTGTGCGAGATGAGCACGACGGCCAGGCCGTTGTCGGCCAGGCGGCGCACCAGCTCCAGCACCTGCGCGGTCTGGGCGACGCCGAGGGCGGCGGTCGGCTCGTCGAGGATGACGACCTTGCTGTCCCACAGCACGGCCTTGGCGATGGCGACGGTCTGGCGCTGGCCGCCGGACAGGCTGGAGACCTGCTGGCGGATGGACTTGACCGTGCGGACGGACAGGCTGTTCAGGGTCTGCTCGGCGAGCTCCTCCATGGTGTCCTCGTCCAGGACCAGGCCCCGGCGGCGTTCCCGGCCGAGGAACATGTTCTGGACGATGTCCAGGTTGTCGCAGAGCGCGAGGTCCTGGTAGACGATCTCGATGCCGAGCTCGCCCGCGTCGCGCGGGCCGTTCACCTGGACGGGACGGCCGTCGAACAGCAGCTCGCCGTTGTCGATGGGGTGGATGCCGCCGATGCACTTGACCAGCGTCGACTTGCCGGCGCCGTTGTCGCCGACGAGGGCGGTCACCTCGCCGGCGTGGGCGGAGAACGTCACGTCGTGCAGGACTTTCACGGGGCCGAAGCTCTTGTCGATCCCGCGCGCCTCGAGCAGGGGGGTCATGGGTCTCCCTCGGGGAGGGGCGCGGCCGGGCGTCTGCCGGCCGCGCCCCGGATGAGCTTCGTTACTGGATTCCTGCCTCGGTGCACTTGGCGGCGAAGTCGCCCGTGCACAGCTCCTCCTTGGTGACGTAGCCGTCGGCGACCACGTCCTTCACGGAGTCGAACGTGATGGCCACCGGCTCCATCAGCTCGGACGGGACGTCCTTGCCGGACTCGGGGTCCTTGACGCTGCCGCTCGCCGTGGGCTTCTCGCCCTTGGCCAGCGCGACCGCGAGCTTGGCGGCGGCGTCGGCCTCCTTCTTGACCGCCTTGTAGACCGTCATGCACTGGTCGCCCGCGAGGATGTTCTGCAGACCCTGCACGGTGGCGTCCTGGCCGGTGACCGGCACCTTGCCGTTGAGCTTGTTCTTCTTCAGCACGGTGATGGCGGCGTTGCCGAGGCCGTCGTTGGCGGCGAGCACGCCGGCGATCTTGGGCTGCGTGGTGAGCATCTGCTCGAAGAGCGTCCCGGCCTGGGTGTTGTCCCAGTCGGGCACGGACTGCTCGGGGCCCTTGACGTACTCGCCGGAGTCGAACTTGGGCTTGAGCACGCCGTCGTAGCCGGCCTTGAACAGGGTGGCGTTGTTGTCGGTCGGCGAGCCGTTGAGGTAGGCCACGATCGGCTTGTCGGCCTTCTTGTCGGTCAGGCACTTGGCCAGGCCCTCGCCCTGGAGCTGGCCGACCTTCGTGTTGTCGAAGCTGACGTAGTAGGCGGCGCCCCCGCCCAGGGTGAGCCGGTCGTAGTCGATGGTGACCACGCCCTGCGAGCGGGCCTTGTCGATCACGGTTTTGCCGGTGCCGCTGTCCAGGTTGACGATCATCAGCACGGTGGCGCCGTTGGTCATCATCTGGTCGGCGATGGTCTGGAAGGCGGTCTTGTCGTTCTGGGCGTTCTGGATGTCGTACTGCACCCCGGCGGCCTTGAACGCCTCCTCCAGGTACTTGCGGTCCGCCGTCTCCCAGCGGGCAGAGGACTTGCTGTCGGGCAGGATGACGCCGATCTTGCCGGCGGTCTTCTGCGAACTGGATGCCGAGGCGCCGGTCGTGCTCTGACCGCCGTCGCCCCCGCAGGCGGTGAGACCGAGGGCGAGCGCGGCGGCCGCGGCGGTCAGGCTGAGGATCCCCTTGCGCATGTGCAGGGTCCTTTCTTCCGGAGGGGCCCGGATGAATGTTGTTTGCGGCAACGTATTCCGCCTCCGTCCCCTTGGGAAGACCCCCCGGCGGGCCAGTTTGTTGTTCCCGGTAACAATCCAGAAACGTCACCTCAACCCGGCCGCCCCGGCGACCGGTCGTCGGCCGGTACAGAAAATCCGGGAGGCGGTGTCGGATCGGAGCCGTGCTCTTCGTCGACAGGGTGAGAGGCGCCTACGATGGCGCGATCACGACCACAGGAGATGCCGACGATGTCGCACCCGCGGGCCAAGATCCACCGTATGTACGAGCTTGCCGAGCCGATCGGGACCATCACCTTCTCCGAGGTGCCGAACGAGGCGTTCATGGCTCTCGGCATGCGCACCTACTGGGACGGATACTTCGCGGGCCGGGCCGCGCCGCTGGGACTGGCGCCGGCCGAGGTGGTGCACGCGGTCTTCTACAACTTCGCCGACGGCGAGGTGGCCCGCCACATCCCCTGGGTCTGGGGCAGAACCACCCCGCAGGAGGCGATCGCCGTGCGCGAGCAGGGCAGCGCCGCCGCTCTGCGGCAGATGCTCGGAGAGCTCGCGGACTCCCCCGGCCTGGTGCGGGTCGCCGACCTCGCCACCCGAGCAGCGGTCAGCGCGCCGACCGAGGGGCGACCGCTGTACGCCGGGCTCCGGGCGCTCGACGTGCCCGAGGAGCCGGTGGCCAAGCTCTGGCACGCGGCGACGCTCCTGCGCGAACACCGCGGGGACGGCCACAACGCCGTCCTGGTCACCCATGGCATCGGCGGGACGGAGGCCCATGTCCTCGTCGCCCTCTCCCTCGGGATGAGAGCGGAGGAGTTCGGCCGGATCCACCACCTGCCCAAGGCGCGGCTGGCCGCGGTCGTCGACGGGCTGCGCGGGCGCGGTCTCGTGAACGACGACGGCGGGTTCACCGACGCGGGCCGCCGGCTCAAGGAGCGGATCGAGGACCTCACCGACGAGCTGGCGGCACCGGCGTACGACGTGCTCGGCGCCGACGAACTCGACGAGCTGATCGCGGGGCTCGAACCGATCGCCGCCGCACTGCAATCCGCGGACGACTGAGCAGCGGGGCCTAGCCTTGAGATTCAGCTCGTGGGCTCAGGCTCGGCGCCCAGTCGATCGAGCACGCCGCCAAGGTGTCCTTCCCCAAGCGGCCGCCGCCGTAGCCGGTCCAATCGACATCGCCGGCGTACCGGGTCCACTCCTCACGAGTGATCTTCAGGCTGTCGGGAGCATTGCAGGCGACGGCCACGGGATCCTCCAGCATCTCCGGCAGATCCCCCAGGTCCCACATCGTCACTCCGCGGTCCGGACTGGCCGTCAGCGCCACCTTTCCATCGGCGCTGACAGCGATATGGCCGACTTCCCGGGAGTAATCCTTCAAGGAGGAGACGTTCGCCGGCCGGGACGGGGTGGACAGATCCCAGAGCGGCGCACTGCCGCCGTCTCCAGCGAAAAGCGCGATCTTCCTGGAGTCGGAGAGAGCGATGCCGTTGAGATCCTGGTTGGGCATGGCCAGGGTGGCGGTGTGAATGGGCTTGGCAGGGTCGGCCAGTGACCATACGTCCGCCCGTTGCGAGCTCCCGACGAGGATGTCACGTCCGTCCGCGGCGAGGGACATCGGCTCTGCGGTGTTGACGGGCAGATCCAGGCTGCTGAGTCGGATCGGGCCGCCCGGGGGGCTGAGGTCCCAGACGGTCACGTCTCGATCCCCTGCCAGGATCGCGGCACGACGGGCGCCGGCGTCAAGGGAGATGCTCCTGATGCGGTCGGTCGGGAGCCGAACGTGGGAGCGCCTGACCGGTCTCGTTCTCACGCTGAGATCCCAGACGGAGAAATCGCCGTCGAGGTCACCGAAGCATGCCGTGCGGCCGTCACGTGACAGGGCCAGCGCCGCCATGCCGCGATCGCCCTCGCCGTTGACGGTGCCTGAGCGGGTGGGCCGGGCGAGATCGGTCAAGTCCCACAGCACCGCGGTGCCGTCGTCTTGGCCGGTCAACGCGGTCCGGCCGTCGGAGGAGAGTGCGACCAGGTCCGCATCCTCCTGGCCGCCTTTCAATCGGGCCCGCTCTTCGGCTTGGCCTTCCGAGTCCTCGCCGAGGACTTCGCTCAGATCCCAGACACCGATCCCGTCCGCGTCCTTGATGAGCGCCACGTGGCCGTCCTGGCTCAACGCCACACTGCCCGCGCCTCTTGCATCGATGGTGGGGAGATCCTCGCGTCGCAGCACCAGGAGGCTCTCCAGCAGGGCCTGGCGGCTTACGGCGTCCGCGTCGATCTGGACCGCGGCCACGCCGAGCTTGAGGGATGTGGACGGGTCCACATCCCTCAGTTCGCTCGCCTGGAGGGCGAGCGAGCGAGCCAGCAGGATCGACTCGTGCCGCGACGCTTCCCGCTGTACGTAGACCAGCGACGCGCCGATCGTGGCCACGACACCCAGGACCACCAGACAGATGAGGATGAGGCGTTTCGCGCTAGGAAAGCGCATTCGTTTTCCGGCGTTCCTCGCGCGTAGCACGTGAGCATGCTATCGAGATGGACACAGCATGATCGCGAGCTTGGCGATGAAGAGCCCGCCCCGGTCATCGGTGGCCGGGCGCACTGCGGCTCCGCGGCCACCGCAGCGCGGGCAGCATCGCGGCGAAGACCATGTCGGCCCACTCGATGCCCTGGCCCGCCGATACAGGCCAGGACATCAGCCCGGCGAGCCGAGCGTCAGCCGATGGAGACCGTCGAGCTGCGCCCCTGCGCCACGGGTACGAGGGCGACCGTGCAGGCGGCTCCGTCGATCATCCGCGTCGCGCCGGGGACGCGGACGCCGTCGATCGACAGCCACCGGTGCCTGCCGGTGAAGCGGGCCTCCCACACCTGCGTGCCGCCCGTGTCGTTGGTGAAGGTCGAGGAGGTGTGCCCGTCGTGCCGGACGGAGATCGTCCCCTCGCCGACGGGGACGCCCCTCACGGCGAGCCAGCCGATATCGGAGGGCAGCCGCGACTGGGTGGCCACGGTGTGCCGCGAGGCGTCGGGCTGGATGCCCATCAGCCCCTCGACCGTCTGGCTGACCAGTGTGAACGACACCTCCGGATAGTCGCCGTTGAGCCCTTGGCGTCCGCTGACGTGTGCCGCGTTGCGCTGGTCGTAGACGTAGCGCATCCACTTCCAGGCGGTGTCGTTGCGGTTGTGGCGGAAGAACGTGTCAGGAAGGTAGGTGTAGGCCTCGATGTTCGCCGGCCGCTGCGGTCCCTCGGCCTGCCGGTCGATGAAGTCGAGATAGTCGTCGTTCCTGCGCCCCGGCTCGATGATGCCCTTCATCGGCATGAACCAGCTGTTCTCCTTGCCCCAGCCGGTGAGCGGTCTGCCGTCGGTGGTGTAGGCGCGCACGACCTGCCCGCTGCCCGCCTTGACGCTCCAGATCTCGTTGAAGTACTTCCTCAATGCCTTGGCCTTGGCGGCATAGTCGCCCGACAGCCCCGTCTCGCCCCTGGCGGAGGCGAGCCGTGACGCCGCCAGCAGAGCCTGGTACTGGGCGCCGATGCCGTCGCCGGCCTCGACGAGCGGCTCGCCGTCCTCGTTGTAGCTGGCCGCCCCGGCGAAGATGCCGCGGCCGGTGCCTTCGGCCACGCCGTTCGGCGCCGCGTCGTCGTGCAGCGTGACGAACTCGCCGACCGCGTGCCGGTAGTAGTCCCAGAGCACCGGATCCTCGACGTAGGACCGGTCTCCGGTCCACCGGAACGCCTGGTCGGCCTTCTCCACCAGTTCGAAGGTGGCCGGGACCTCGCGGACGAAGTTCGTGGGCGAGCGGTAGTCGATGGACAGGTTGGTGACGGCGTCGAAGTTCAGCGCCCACACCGGGTAGAACGTGTGCTCCGCGGTCGCGGTGGCGGCGAAGGAGCGCAACATGGTCTTGTTCTCCTCGGCCAGGCCGAGGATGTGCGCTCCGGCCAGTTGGTGGGCGAAGTCGCGGGAGTAGTAGCCGCTGCGGTGGGCGTACCCGGCCCAGTAGGTGCCGGCGTAGGGCGCCTCCCCCGTCCCGGCGGGTTGGCGCTCATCGACGTTGAGCGGTCCCGTCACTCCGGCCTGGTGCACCCAGCTCCTCGCCTTGTCCGCAGCCCAGTCGAACATCGCGGTCACGGACGGGTCGGAGGAGGTGACGGCGGGACGGGCGCTCGATCCTGGGGAGACCATGACGTCGTCGGCGTTGACCCAGCCGGTGCCGTCGCCGGACCGGAAGACGATCCGCAGCACCTGGCCGGCGCTCAGCTCCACGTCCGAGAGCGTGAAGCGCGCGTACGTGGAGCCGGTCGGCAGCGCGATCGTCCGGACCGTGCTGCCGTCCACCTGCGCGGAGAAGGAGCCGCCCGGTCCACCGGTGGAGATCCACGCCGAGATGGAGTACCGGCCGGCCGAGGGGGCGGTGACGTCCTGGCTGACGCTCTTGTCGGCGCCGTCGTCCAGATAGACGAGCCTGGTGCCGCCGTGCGGCCGGTTGGTGGCCACACCGGTGCCGCGGGTGAACGTCCATCCCGTGGTCTCCTGCTCGAACCCCGGATTGACCACCGCCAGGGGGCCGCCGGAGGGGGTGGTGGCGTGCGCGGGGTCGACGAGCGCGGCGGACAGGAGAACAGCCAGGGCTAAGAGGCTTGTCTTCATGGGAACTCCCGATCACAGGATGATTGGCCGGCCCAGCGGGCCCCCGCGGCTGGACCGGGCCGTGAAACGATCAGGCGCGCGGCGGCGCGGTGGACGCCCGGACCAGGAGCTCGGGCACCACCATCACCTCGCCTGTCGGCACTTCACGGTTGGCGACCATCGAGACCAGGCTGCGCGCGACGGCACGAGCCAGGCGATCGACCGGCTGCCGCACGGTGGTCAGCGGCGGATCGGCGAACTCCATGATCACGGAACCGTCGTGGCCCACGACCGAGACGTCGGCCGGGACGGAGAGGCCGGCACGCCGCACTCCCCGGATCACGCCCATCGCGACGAAGTCGCTGGCCGCCACGATCGCCGTGGCCCCCCGGCCCAGCAGGACTCCCGCGGCCGACTGGCCGCCCTCGACCGTGTAGTCCTGCCGGACCACCCAGAGCTCTGGCTCGGCCACCCCTCGCCGCCGCAGGGCGCTCAGGAAACCCTCGACGCGCCGGTCCGCCGGGCGGTTGCCCATCGGCCCCGACACCAGCCCGATCCGCCGGTGCCCGAGCATCCACAGGTGGTCCACGGCCAGCTCGGCGGACAGGTGATCGTCGGTCGAGAACACCGGCACGTCATGGCCCTCGAAGCCGCCGTTCACCCCGACGAACGGAATGCGACGGGAGGCGAGCACGTTGGCCGTCTCCGGATCCGCGTCGTCCAGCGTGTTGCTGGCGGAGAGGAACACCACGGCCGCCACGCCCTGATCGGCGAGTGAGACCACGAACTCCTTCTCCTGGATGCCCCCCGGCAAGGCCGGGCAGATCACGCCCTTGAGCCCGTGCGGCGCGAGAGCCGCCTCGATCAGCTCCGCCGTCTCGGCGAAGAACGGATTGGACAGCCAGGGCGTGATCACTGCGACGAGCTGGCCGCGGGTGCTGCGCTCATAACCGAGCTCGGCCATCGCGCGCTCCACCGCCTCGCGGGTCTTCGTCGCGACACCCGTCCGCCGGTTGATGACCCGGCTCACCGTGGCTTCGCTGACGCCCGCCCTCGCCGCCACCTCGGTGATGCCGACTTTCACGCAGCCCCCTCAAGAACCGCCAGGCCGGAGGGCGGCACATCCAGCAGGCGCAGTCCCGGCTCCAACCGGTGCTGCGACCGGTCCATGACAAGCCCGCCAGCATTGTAGACGACCTTCCGCATCGCCGCCCCGTCCCCGGACACCTCCAGCACCAGCCGTCCGGAGGCGGTGCCGTTGATCAGCGTGACCCGCCGATGGCGGCTGACGTCGAGCGGCACGACCCGGTCGGCCGTGACCGTGATGACGCATTCCCCGTCACCCGAGGCGACCACCACGGGATACAGCTCGTCCGGCCGGCCCGGCTCGACCTCGCCGTCCAGCAGCAGCGGCCGCAGCCGCCGCCATTGCCCGAGCCAGAAGCCGACCATGCGCCGCTGCTCGTCGTCCAGCCGGGTCAGCCTGGCCGACACCTGCGGCACGGAGTGGAACGCGCCGATGAACTGGCGGGCGGCGCTGCGCAGATCGCTGTTCTCGTCCCACATCAGCATGTCGGAGTGGACGGCGCCGCGGAGCGCCATCAGGCCGATGTCGATCGTCCGCACCCGGTTGGCGACGGCGTCGGCCGGGCAGTCACCGGCCCGCAGCAGTTCCCCGAACTCCGCCATGCCGGGTCCGACGTAGGGCTGGCGCAGCTCGATCAGCGCGTCGGGGCCGAGCGCGGCGCGCAGCTCAGCGAGCAGGATGCGCATCGCGACGCCGACGTCGGTGACGTCCACCCCGGCCCCCGGCCGGCC
This sequence comes from Nonomuraea rhodomycinica, assembly GCF_013363995.1. GTDB lineage: Bacteria > Actinomycetota > Actinomycetes > Streptosporangiales > Streptosporangiaceae > Nonomuraea > Nonomuraea rhodomycinica. Next base: position 73,858 of record NZ_JABWGO010000005.1, read on the forward strand.
GGCGTAGAGCATGGCCGCGTCCAGGAAGTCGATCTTCAAGCCGTCCAGCGCGTAGTCGGCCACCAGCCCGGAGCACACCCGCACGACGTGGGCTCTGACCTCCGGATGACGAGGGTCCAGCACGCGCGCCCCCGGCGGGCCCCCGATCGCGGGCGCGTACTCCACCAGTTCGGCGAAGCAGTCGGCGCTCGGGCCCACGAGCAGGGGAGCGACCCACAGCAGGTACGTCAGCCCGAGCCCCCGCACCTTTTCCACATGAGCCCGCAGGTCGGGAAACTTGCCCGTGTCAGGTACCCAGTCGCCCACGCCGGCATAGCCTCGGCCATGGCCCAGCCGCTGCCACCCGTCATCCAGGATGACCATGCCGCAGCCCAGTTCGGCGGCCAGTTCGGCCTCCGCCTCCACGGCCGCGGCGGTGACGTCCTGGCTGAAGCCGTACCACGTGGAATAGGCCGGTTCCCATGCCGACGCGGGCACCGGCGGCAGTCCCCGCACGTCCAGCCTCCGGCTCAGCCCCCGCATCGCCGCCGCCACCGACCCGCCCCGCTCGGCGAACAGCAGCCGGTACGGCCCCCGCGAGGCCGCATCCGCCACGACCGCGAGCTGGACGACGAAGGTCTTGTTCTCCTCCGAGACGCCGAACCGCATCCACGTCTCAGGCACGCAGTCCTCCGCCAGGAACGCCAGCATGTTCCCTCCCCGGCTGTCGTACAGGCAGCCGGCCACGGCCCCGCGCACCAGCGAGGCGTGCGCCCAGCCGGCCCAGTCGGCGACGACCGTACGCTGCCAGCCGCAGTCGGGATGCCAGAAGCCGACGGCGTCGCCCAGGGGCACCGAGATCCGGATGTCCAGGTCGCCGTCGCAGCGAACCTCCAGCACGCCGCCGTCGAACGTCCACGAGGCCGTGGCACCCGGTGTCGGCGACAGCACCGCGAGGTGGACGTCGTCGACGAGGGGTTCGAACGCGGCGGGGGTCAGCCCCGCCGTGGTGATGCTCATTCCTTCACCGCTCCAGCGAGTAGGCCCGAAACGAAGTGTCGTTGCAGGAAGAGGAAAAGCACCGCCATGGGGATGGCCGCCACGGCGGTTCCGGCGAGGATGGCGCCGTAGTCGGTGTCCGTAGCGCCGGTCTGCGAGGCGATCGCCAGCGGGATGGTGTAGGCGTCCGTCGTACGGAGCGCGATCAGCGGCCAGACGAAGTCGTTCCACTGGTAGAGGAACAGATAGATGGCCAGCGCGGCCAGCGCGGGCCGCATCGGCGGCAGCGCCACGCGGACGAACAGCCTCAGCTCTCCGCAGCCGTCGGCCCGGCCCGCCGCCAGCAGCTCCCGTGGCATGGCCGACATGGTCTGGCGCATCAGGAAGACACCGAAGGGCAGCGCCAGATTGGGCAGGATGATGGCCTGATAGGTGTTCAGCCAGCCCCAGGCCATCATCATCTTGAACAGCGGCACCAGGGTGACCTGACCTGGGATGACCAGGCCGAGCATGAGCAGGCCGAACAGGGCCTCCTTGCCGCGGAAGTCGTAGACGGCGAAGCCGTACCCGGCCAGCGCGCACACCGCGCCGGCCAGCACGGTGTAGAGGCCCGAGATCAGCAGCGAGTTGAGGATCGTGCGGCCGAAACCGACGGTTTCCTGCAGATGGGCCAGGTTGTCCAGCAGGTGGCCGCCCGGCAGGAGCGGCGGCGGGCTGCCGAAGACCTCGGCGCTGCTGTGCGTGGCGCCTACCACCAGCCAATAGAAGGGGCCGACCATCGCGGTGACCGCCAGCAGCATCACCGATGTCAGCATCACACGCTTCATGTCTTGTCCCTCAGGACGCGGAACTGCACGACTCCGAGCAGGGCGATGACCACGGCGAGCGCGTAGGCGATGGCGGAGGCGTAGCCGAAGTCGAAGTAGCGGAAACCGTTCTCGTACAGGTACAGGCCGAGCGTCAGCAGGGCGTTGTCCGGCCCGCCTCGCGTGAGGACGTAGGGCTCGTCGAACAGTTGCAACGTGCCGATCGTCGACATCACCACAGTGAGCAGGACCACCGGGCGCAGCCCGGGCAGGGTGACGTGCCAGAAGGAGCGCCACGTGCCTGCGCCGTCCACGGCCGCGGCGTCGTACTGGTCGCGCGGCAACGACTGCAGCCGCGACAGGAAGATCATGGCGTTGTAGCCGACGTAGTGCCAGGTGAGGGCCAGCCCCAGGGCGATCCTGGCCCAGAACTTGTCCGACAGCCACGGCACGTCCACGCCGATGAGCCAGTTGACCAGCCCCGACTGCGGGTTGAGCAGGACCGCGAAGAGCAACCCGTAGGCGACCGGCCCGGTCACGATCGGGAGGAAGAAACCGAGCCGGACGACGGACCGCAGGCGCAGCAGCGCCGAGTCGAACGCGAGCGCCAGCGCGCCGGCCAGGATCAGCATGATCGGCACCTGCACCACGAGGATGACGCCGGTGTTCCCGAGCGCGGTCCAGAACAGCGCGTCGTTGACCAACCTCGCGTAGTTGGCGGGTCCCGCGAAGCTCTGCACCGTCCCTTCGGTCCTGAACAGGCTGAGCAGGAACGACCACACGATGGGATAGAGCTTGAAGGTGGCGAACAGCGCGACAGCCGGCAGGATGAAGAGGTACGGCGCCAGGGCACGGGCGCGCAGAGTCATCGCACGACCTTGCGCCCGGTCTGGTTGGCGAGCTGTTCAGCCGCCTGCCTGAGCACGGTGGCGGGATCGGCACCCTGTAACAGGACCTTGCTCTGCGCGTCGTCCACGAGCTTGAGCGCCCGCGGGTAGTCGGCGCTGTAGTTGGTGACGTACGACGGCTGTCTGAGCGAGTCGAGGAAGATCTCTCCCATCTTCTGCCCGCTGAAGAACGGCGATGGCTGGTGGAAGACCGGGTCGTCGTAGGCTGCCAGCAGAGCGGGGGCGATGCCCTTGCCCTTGTAGATGTGGACCTGGCTCTCCGGCCTGGTCAGCACGTACTCCGCGAAGGCGAACGCGGCGGCCTGGTTCTCGCTGGAGCCGGCCACGGCCAGGTGCGTGGAGTTGACCAGGGCCGAGACCTTGCCTCCGGCCGTGACGGGCGGCGGGAGCCGCACCTTCCACTTGCCCTTCTCGGCCGGGACGGTGTCGGCGATGATGCCGCCGAACCAGGTGGGCATGGGCTGGACCGCGACGCCGCCCTTCTTGATCAGCCCGATCATCGTGTTCCAGCCGCCGCCCTGATCGGCGACGAGCCCGGCGTCGTTGAGCTTCTTGATGATGGTCATCGCGGTGACCGCGGCGGGCGAGTCCAGGGTGATGTTGCCCTGCATGTCGAAGTAGAAGCTGTCCTGTAACTGCATGAGGCACTGGAAGAGGTTGGCGGAGTCCGCCTGTGTCGCCGCCTTGTCGATGGCGAGCAGCCGAACGCCGGTCTTCTCCTTCAGCTTGACCCCCGCTTCGATGACCTCGTCCCAGTTCTGCAGGGCCTCGCCGTCGACGCCGGCCCTCTCGAACAGGTCGGCGCGGTAGTAGAAGCCCGCGGAGTTGGCCTCCCACGGAAGCGCGTAGACCTTGCCATCACGGCTGACGGTCTCCCACAGGCCTGGGGCGAACATGTCCTTGTGCTTGGCGGCGCCCAGCGTGTTGAGGTCGGCCAGCCCGCCGGGGAACTTCTCGATGTAGGCCGGCAGGTAGTCGACACCGATGTGGAGCACGTCGGCCAGGCCCTGCCCCCCGGCGGCCAGCCCCGTGGTGATCTTGTCCCAGATCGCCGGATTGCCGACGTCCTGGACATCGACCTTGACGCCCGGGAACTCCGTGGTGAATCCCGGGACCAGCTCCTTCATCATCGCGGCGGGGCCTGCCCAGCTCCACACGGTGATGTTTCCTGACAGGGGGCCCGCCGCCCCTGAACCCTTCGCAGCCGGTTCGGCGCCCGATCCGCAGGCCGAGAGCAGCGCGCCACTCGCTGTCAGCGCGCTGAGCTGGAGAAATGCACGACGATTCATGGAGGTATCTCCCGGGGGGTGTGATTACGGCGACGATACTCCGCCACTTGCACTAATTCAATGAAAACTTTCGCTTCCTCTTTCGCCCAAGAGGTTGACGCGCCCCCCTGCCGGATGGCACCCTCCGCTCATCAGTTTGATCGATCAAATCCCCTTTGACACCGCGCGCTACGGCCGGATTCCAGAGGAGCCACACGATGAACCGAGAGGTGATCAGACCCGGCGTGCCGTCACGCCCGCGGCAAGGCCGGCGGCTCCGCCGCACCGTCGACGAGCTGCGCGCCTCGGCCGACGCCCAGACCGGCTTGCTCGCCCCCGCCCCGGAGACCGCCGTGTAACGGCCCCCCACCGCCGACGCGGACCACCAGTCGCGTCCGCGAACACCCCCCACCCGAAAGGATCCATCGCCCATGCGTCGATTGGCCTGTGCCTTATCCGCCGTACTCGCATCGGTCGGCACCGCAGTCGCCGTTCCCCCCGCAGCCGCGCTGGCGGCGACGGCGGCCGGGCCCTACGTGGTCGAAGTCGAGAACATGGCGCTGACCAACTTCTCGACGGAGACCGTGAACCACACCTGGAACGGCACGTCCGTCGACAACGTCACCTACGCCAAGGGCGTGGCTGGACAGACGAGCACCGCCCGCACCAGCTTCACCGGCACCACGGGAACGTACGACCTCATCACGCGCTACAACGACATGGCCGAGAACGGCGTGACGTACAAGATCTCCGTGAACTCCACCCCGGTCGACTCCTGGGCGACGTCCCGGCGGTGGGGCACCGACCACACCGACCCGAAGAACATCGACACCCGCACCACGAGCAAGATCGCGCTCAAGGCCGGTGACGTCATCGTGCTGACGGCCACCTCCGCCGGCGAGGTGCCGCGCGTCGACAAGATCACCATCCAGCAGTACGTCGGGCCGCCGACCAGCACGCTGACCATCAACTCACCGAACGCGACGCTGAACGACGGCTTCAACTGGGGCAAGGACCGGGCCCTGGGCATGACGTTCTACCCCGGCAACCCGATGATGGGCCACGAAGCCGAGTGGTGGCGCCTCAAGGATGCCACGCACACCGAGGTGCAGCCCGGCTACTGGGGTGCCTACACCAACCGCGAGTCCTACTACAACCGGGACATCACCCACCAGTCCGACGGCGCGCACGCGCTCGGCCTGGACGCCGAGACCTTCAACATGCTCAAGACCTTCGCCGGCGACGCGGACGACCGGGGCCAGAACGGCTGGCCGCTGTGGGCGCACAGCTCCTACGGCGCCATGTACTACATCGACGGCACCGGCTTCCGCGAACTTCCCTCGCCGTTCAACCTGATGGCCAAGGCCTACAAGCAGTACCAGTGGACCGGCGACACGGACTGGATCAACGACCCGACCCTCTCCGCCTACTACGACTCGACCATGGGCGCGTTCCTGACCGATCACGAGGTGACCTGGAACGACGCCAACCCGGCCGACGAACAGCCGGTCCCGAAGAAGCAGCCCGGGGAGTACGGGGCGACCTACTTCGAGTTCCCGAACGAGAACCTCACCTCCGCGGGCGACTCACTCGGGTTCTACTACCAGTCGATGCTGGCCTACTCGGAGATCCTGAAGGCGAAGGGCGACAGCGCCGGCAGCTCGAAGTGGGCCGGCCGTGCCCAGCGGGTGCGCGACTACTTCGAGAAGAACTGGTGGGACGCGTCGAACAACCGGTACTACCGCGGCAAGGACGCCGCCGGCACCGGCTACAGCAGTTGGGGACACGAGGCCAGTTTCCTGATGCTGCTCACCGGCCTCGGAGACCACGGTCCCCGGACTGAGAGTTACCTCGACTTCATCGCCGCCAACGACGACGACCTGAACGTCGAGGCGACCTCGTACCTGCCGGAGACGTACTACCAGTACAACCGGTCCGCCGAGGGCTGGGCCTGGCTCAAGAAGCTCATGACCGGCCGCGACACCTACCCCGAGGTCTCCTTCGCGACGGTCGGCAACGTCATCGACGGCATGATGGGCGTGCAGCCGGACGCCCCGCACAACACGGTGGCGACCGTGTCACGGTTGACGGCCGAGACGCCGTGGGTGGAGATCGACCACCTCAAGGTCGGCGGCAACGACCTGAAGCTCAAGCACACCGGCACGAGATCCTCCACGCTGACCAACAACTCCGGCGGCACCGTCACCTGGAAACCCCAGTTCTACGGCACCCCTGCCACGATCACCGTGAACGGCACCGCTCACACCCCGCAGACCAAGTCGCTGTACGGCAAGACGGTGTCCTACGTCACTGTGCCGGTGGCCGCCGGCGCGACCGTGACCGCCAGCGCCGGGACCACCACGGGCGACACCACCGCGCCCAGCGCGCCGACCGGCCTCACCGCGACCAACGTGACCTCGAACAGCGTCGACCTGACGTGGTCCGCGTCCACCGACGACGTCGCCGTGACGGGCTACCAGATCTATCGCGGCACCACGCTGGCCGGGTCCTCGACCGGCACGCGTTTCACCGCGACCGGCCTGACGGCCGCGACGCCGTACACCTTCACCGTGAAGGCGGTCGACGCCGCCCGGAACATCTCCGAGGCCAGCAACGCCGTCACCGTCACCACCAGCGGAAACGGACAGGCCGTCGATCTGAGCAGCCTCACCTGGAGCAGCGCCGCAAGCGACTTCGGCACCGTCCAGAAGGACAAGAGCGTCGACGGAAACCCGATCAAACTCAACGGCACCAGCTACGCCAAAGGCCTCGGCACCCACGCCAACGGCACCA
>NZ_JABWGO010000005.1:80710-550082 GCF_013363995.1 Nonomuraea rhodomycinica
CTCACCTGGAGCAGCGCCGCAAGCGACTTCGGCACCGTCCAGAAGGACAAGAGCGTCGACGGAAACCCGATCAAACTCAACGGCACCAGCTACGCCAAAGGCCTCGGCACCCACGCCAACGGCACCATCACCTACACCCTCAACGGCGCCTACACCCGCTTCCAGTCGGACATCGGCGTCGACGACGAGGTCAACGCCAACTCGACGATCACCTTCCAAGTCTGGGGCGACGGCGTCAAGCTCTACCAGAGCCCGAACGTGATGACCCCGACCAGCCCCACCCAATCCGTCGACATCAGCATCGCCGGCGTGAAAACCCTGGAACTGAAGGTCACCGACGCCGGCGACGGCATCAACAGCGACCACGCCGACTGGGCCGCAGCCAAGCTCGTCCAGCAGACACCTACCGCCCTCAGCGGTCTCACCTGGAGCAGCGCCGCAAGCGACTTCGGCACCGTCCAGAAGGACAAGAGCGTCGACGGAAACCCGATCAAACTCAACGGCACCAGCTACGCCAAAGGCCTCGGCACCCACGCCAACGGCACCATCACCTACACCCTCAACGGCGCCTACACCCGCTTCCAGTCGGACATCGGCGTCGACGACGAGGTCAATGCCAACTCGACGATCACCTTCCAAGTCTGGGGCGACGGCGTCAAGCTCTACCAGAGCCCGAACGTGATGACCCCGACCAGCCCCACCCAAACCATCGACATCAGCATCGCCGGCGTGAAAACCCTGGAACTGAAGGTCACCGACGCCGGCGACGGCATCAACAGCGACCACGCCGACTGGGCCGCAGCCCAACTGCTCCGCTGACATCGACCCACCAGCCGGCGGGCGCCCTACGGGCGACCCGTCGGCTTGCACGGCGGTCGTTCGACGCGGGCGCGGAGGAGGGCGGTGCGGAGTTCGCCGCCTGGTGCGCAGCGTTCCCCGCACCGCCCGAGGGCCTGACGGCCGGTGCGCCGGTGGCGTACGTGCAGGGGTCCTGCGTGGTGCGCCCGCGGGACATCCTGGCCCGATCCCACCCCGAGCCGGCCCGGGCCCAGTTCATGCTCCCCTTCGGAGCGGCAGGTCAGAGGGCCAGGCTCTGGGTGATGAGCACCACCGCCGACGTGGCCGCCACCGCCAGGACCGCGGTCCGGACCTTGCCGCCGTCGAGGTAGCGCCGCAGCGGCCCCGACACGGCGAAGCCGAGCGCCATCGGGACGAGCAGCAGGCCGCCCGTCGCCAGGGCCCGGGCCGGCAGCCGGTCCACCGCGGCCAGGATGACCAGCGACTGGGCGGCGCTCAGGAAGAAGAACATGGCCAGCGTCGCGCGGATCTGCGGGCCCTTGGCGTGCTGGTAGACCAGCGCGATCGGCGGGCCGCCGATGCCGGTGGCCGTGCCGGTGACCCCCGAGACGAACCCCGCGCCCGCGATCGTCGCGCCGTTGCGCGGGACGGCCAGGGCGCTCGCCGTGAGGACCACCGCCACCAGCACCATGGCCCCGACCAGCACGCCCAGTGCGTGGACCGACACGTGCACCACGATCACCGCGCCGACGGCGCTGCCCGGCAGCCTGCCGAGGACCGCGAACCCGAGCCCGCGCCAGTCCACCCTGCGCCACTCCGCGGCCAGGGTCAGCAGCGGCAGCGTCATGTTCGCCACCTGCATCGCGCCGGGCATCACCCCGGGGTCGACCAGGGTGAGGACGGGCGCCGCGACCAGCCCGAGGCCGAAGCCCACGCTCCCCTGCACGACCGCGCCCACGAAAACCGCGACAGAGCCGACAAGGAGCACTAATTCCATAGAAGTCACGCGGACGAGTCAATCATCGCCGCGGTCCCCGGCCCGGCCCGGAGTCCCCGCGGTCGCGCGCAGCCCCGCGGTCGCGCGCAGCCCCGCCGCCGCGCGCAGCCCCCCACCGCGCCATGAACCGCCGACACGCCATGAAACGCCGGCAAGCGAGGACGCCGCCCCCGGATCTCCGGAGGCGGCGTCGTCGCGTCAGGTGCTACTTGGCCAACAGCGAGCGCAGCACGTACTGCATGATGCCGCCGTGCCGGTAGTAGTCGGCCTCGCCCGGCGTGTCGATGCGCACGACCGCGTCGAACTCCACGTCACCGGCCTTGACGTGCACGGTGCGCGGGATGCCGCCCTTGTTGAGCTCCTCCACCCCGGTGATGTCGAACGTCTCCTCGCCGGTCAGCCCCAGCGACTCGGCCGAGGCGCCCTCCGGGAACTGCAGCGGCAGCACGCCCATGCCGATGAGGTTGGAGCGGTGGATGCGCTCGTACGACTCGGCGATGACGGCGCGGACGCCGAGCAGCGCCGTGCCCTTGGCCGCCCAGTCGCGCGAGGAGCCCGAACCGTACTCCTTGCCGGCCAGCACCACGAGCGGCGTGCCGGCGGCGGCGTAGTTGACCGAGGCGTCGTAGATGAACGACACCGGGCCGTCGGCCTGGGTGAAGTCGCGGGTGTAGCCGCCCTCGGTGCCCGGCGCGATCTGGTTGCGCAGGCGGATGTTGGCGAACGTGCCGCGGATCATCACCTCGTGGTTGCCGCGCCGCGAGCCGTAGGAGTTGAAGTCCCTGACCTCGACCCCGTTGGCCTGGAGGTACTGCGCGGCGGGCGTGCCGACCTTGATGGAGCCGGCCGGCGAGATGTGGTCGGTCGTGACCGAGTCGCCCACCTTGACCAGCACCCGGGCGCCGGCGATGTCGGTGACCGGCTCCGGCTGCTCCGGCATGCCCTCGAAATACGGGGCCTTGCGGACGTAGGTGGAGTCCGGGTCCCACTCGAACGTGTCACCCGTCGGGATCGGCAGCGAGCGCCAGTGGTCGTCGCCCTTGAACACGTCGGCGTAGTCGCGCTCGAACATGTCACGGCCGATGGAGGAGTTGACGACGGCCGAGATCTCCTCCGGCGAGGGCCAGATGTCGCGCAGGAACACCGGCTGACCGTCGGCGCCCGTGCCGAGCGGCTCGTTGTCGAGGTCGACGTCCATCGTGCCGGCCAGCGCGTACGCCACGACGAGCGGCGGCGAGGCCAGGTAGTTCATCTTGACGTCGGGGTTGATGCGGCCCTCGAAGTTGCGGTTGCCGGACAGCACGGCGGTGACCGCGAGGTCGTTGGCCTGGATCGCCTCGGAGATCTCCTCGGGCAGCGGGCCCGAGTTGCCGATGCAGGTGGTGCAGCCGTAACCGACGAGGTTGAAGCCGATCTTGTCGAGGTACGGCTGGAGGCCGGAGCGCTCGAAGTAGCCGGTGACGACCTGGGAGCCGGGCGCGAGGGAGGTCTTGACCCACGGCTTGCGGGTCAGGCCCTTCTCCACCGCGTTGCGGGCCAGCAGGGCCGCGCCCAGCATGACGTACGGGTTGGAGGTGTTGGTGCAGGAGGTGATCGCGGCGATGGCGACGATGCCGTGGTCAATCTCGAACGACGTGCCGTCGGCCAGCGTGACCGGCACCTTCTTGTGCGGGCGCTCGCCGTCGAGCGCGGCGGCGTGCGGCTGGTCGGCGCTGCCGTCGTGGCTGATCGCGGGAGAGTCGGAGGCCGGGAACGACTCCTCGGACGCCTCGTCGGCGGGGCCCTGGGCAGCGGGCGCGAAGTCCTTGGCGTCCGCGTAGTCCTTGACGGCCGCGCGCCAGGCCCGCTTGGCGTCGGACAGCACGATGCGGTCCTGCGGGCGCTTCGGGCCGGCGATGGACGGCACGACCGTGCCGAGGTCGAGCTCCAGGTACTCGGAGAAGACCGGCTCGGGGGCGGACGGGTCCAGCCACAGGCCCTGGGCCTTGGCGTACGCCTCGACGAGCGCGATCTGCTCCTCGGAGCGGCCGGTCAGGCGCAGGTAGTCGACGGTCTGGCCGTCGATCGGGAAGATCGCGCAGGTGGAGCCGAACTCGGGGCTCATGTTGCCGATCGTGGCCCGGTCGGCGAGCGGCACGGAGGAGACGCCCTCGCCGTAGAACTCGACGAACTTGCCGACCACGCCGTGCTTGCGCAGCATCTCGGTGATGGTCAGCACCAGGTCGGTGGCGGTGGCGCCGGCGGGGAGCTTGCCGCTCAGCTTGAAGCCGACCACGCGCGGGATCAGCATGGAGATCGGCTGGCCGAGCATCGCGGCCTCGGCCTCGATGCCGCCGACGCCCCAGCCGAGGACGCCGATGCCGTTCTCCATCGTGGTGTGGGAGTCGGTGCCGACACAGGTGTCGGGGTACGCCTTGCCGTCACGGGTCATCACCACGCGGGCCAGGTGCTCGATGTTGACCTGGTGGACGATGCCGGTGCCGGGCGGGACGACCTTGAACTCGTCGAAGGCGGTCTGGCCCCAGCGCAGGAACTGGTAGCGCTCGCGGTTGCGCTCGTACTCGCGCTCGACGTTGCGCTGGAAGGCGTCGGGGTGGCCGAAGTAGTCGACGATGACGGAGTGGTCGATGACCATCTCGGCGGGCGCCAGCGGGTTGATGCGGGACGGGTCGCCGCCGAGGTCGCGCACGGCCTCGCGCATGGTGGCCAGGTCGACGACGCAGGGGACGCCGGTGAAGTCCTGCATGATGACGCGGGCGGGGGTGAACTGGATCTCCACGCTGGGGGCCGCGTTCGGGTCCCACTCGCCCAGCGCCCGGATGTGGTCGGCGGTGATGTTCGCGCCGTCCTCGGTGCGGAGGAGGTTCTCCAGCAGGATCTTCAGGCTGTACGGGAGGCGGGCAGCGCCCTCGACGGCGTCCAGCCGGAAAATCTCATACGACGCGTCGCCGACGCGTAGCGTGTCACGGCTGCCGAAGCTGTTCGCGGACACGGTGATTCGCCTCCTCCATAGACCGTTGCGTGATCGTGGGGACGCTCGCGGCTCCCTGCCCGCGGCATTGCGCGCGCTATGCCGGATTCGCTCCCAGTTGAATCCTGCCGCACCCCGGGACTGATCAGCACGTTAGGTGACCCTAACCGGCGGTTGCAGCGGTGTCTCGACATCAAGATATCCCGGAAAGTATCTCGACATCAAGTTAACCGGGAGAGTCCCCCTGGCGGCCCATGGAGGGCGGGGTCACATCGCCGGCCCCAGGCGCAGGAAGAGCAGGCCGATGATCGCGACGGACAGCACGGGGGCGAGGATCTTCTGCTCGAACTTCTTGCCGGTCTTGATGCCGATCTTCCACGGCAGCACGAACTTCACCGACATCGGCCAGAGCACCGGGCAGCCGCGCTCGGTCATGCAGTCGCCGAACACGTGGATCAGGCAGCCGAGGGCCACGGCCATGCCGAGCCAGGCGTAGCCCACGCCCTGGGAGAGGAAGACGGCGTACAGGCCGGCGGTGAGCCCGATGTTGACCAGCGCCGAGCCCATCTTGTTGCCGGGGATGCCGATGCCGATGGCGCGTAAGGCGAGCCCGATGAGCAGGACGACCAGGATGTCGCGCCCGATCGGGTAGGCGCCGGCCAGCCAGTGCGCGCCCAGCCCGAGCGCGACCGCGAACACCAGGGAGTGGGTGGCGCCGCGGTGGCCGCCGCTCACCCAGCAGACCGCCTTGCTCAGCAGCCAGGTCACGGGGCCGAAGGTCTGGGCGATCGTCGCGCTGGGGTGGTCGAGGTCGGGGAGCATGGCGGCCCCCGCGCAGACGAGCGCCCCGGCGATGAACTCGGCCGGGCTGAGCGCGTTGGCCATGATGCCGGTCTCGATGAACCGGCTCGACTCCGTCACCATCGGCAGCGCCGCGAGCGTCGGCGCGAGCCCCAGCCAGGCGATGGCCCCGGTCATCGCGTGCGTGTGCCCCATCATGATCCGGACTGTACGGCAAAGCGGGGACAGGTGAGCAGGCCGTCGGGGAACGTTCCCGTGACCCTGCCTTGGGGTGACGCTCGACGCCGGGGAACGGGCGGGTCAACGGCCCGCAAACGCAGACGAGGCCGTCTCCACGGCGACAGCACCCCCCAGCCCTGCCGACGCGGAACGACCTCGTCTGCACTGAACAACGCAGCCCTCCCGGATCCTGTTCCCGAATTCCGCGACTTTTTCGTGATCTGCCTCACTCTGCCCGCGGCGTTGCCAACGACATTCTTCCGATATATCGTTGAAGCATCGCGAACAGTCGCGAGGTATCTCGAAGGAGGACATGCCATGGCAATGTCACACACCAGCCCCGCAGGGGGGCACTGGCCCGACGCGCGCGAGCTCAAGCGGGCCGCCCGCGAGGCCGTCCGCAACCTGAGGGCCGCGGCAGGCGCCTGGGAGGAGGCGGGCCACCGCCACCGCCACGGCCCGCGCGAGGAACGCCACCGCGGCCGGCGCGGCCCGTTCCCGCCGGAGTTCGGCCGGGGCGGCTGGGGCGGCATGGGGCCGGGCGGGCCGTTCGGCCCGGGCGGCCCGTTCGGTCCCGGCGGGCCGTTCGGCCACCGCGGCTGGGGCGGCCGGGGCCGCAAGGCCAAGCGCGGCGACGTGCGCGCCGCGATCCTGGCGCTGCTCTCGGAGGAGCCGCGCAACGGCTACCAGATCATCCAGGAGATCGCCGAGCGCAGCGAGGGCGGCTGGAAGCCCAGCCCCGGCGCCGTGTACCCGGCGCTCCAGCAGCTCACCGACGAGGGCCTGGTGGTGTCCGAGGAGAACGAGGGCCGCAAGACCTTCCGCCTCACCGACACCGGCCGGGCCTACATCGAGTCCCACAGCGACGAGACCCGCGCCCCGTGGGACGAGATGCGTCCCGACATCGACGACAACGCGGCCGATCTGTGGGACATCGCGCGCCAGTCCGCGTTCGCGATGGTTCAGGTTCTCCAGACCGGAACCGACGCACAGATCCGCGAAGCGCGTAAGACTCTTGTTGAGACCCGGCGCAAGCTCTACCAGATTCTGGCCGACGGCGACCCGGGCGAGGAGTGACCGCATGACCGGCTTCGCAACGGACAGCCGGCTCGGAGAGAGGGAGGCCCCCGCCATGGACCCCAAGGATCTCCGCATCGGCGACGCCGAACGCGAGCGGACGATGGAGGCCCTGCGCGAGCACTTCGCGCAGGGCCGGCTCGACCACCAGGAGCTCGACGAGCGCCTGGACCGCACCCTGGCCGCCAAGACCGCCCGCGACCTCGCGGAGATCACGGCCGACCTGCCCGGCTCCCCCGCCGTCCACCCGGGCCCCGGCATGCCCGGCGCGTCGGGAATGCCCGGCATGGACGACTGGAAGGCGGCGATGCACGCCCATCGTCAGCAGATGGAGCAGGTCCACGACACCCACCGGAAGGCGCACCGCGCCTACCGCGACCTGCGCCGCGGAGGCCGCCGCCACCACGGCCCGCCGCCGTTCGTGCCGATCCTCGGCGTGTTCCTGATCCTCGGCGCGATCTTCGGCGGCTGGGGCGTGCTGAAGGTGCTGTTCGTGCTGTGGATCGTGGGCATGGTGTTCGGTCTCATCCACCGCAAGTCCAACCGCCGCTGAGCTCGCCTCCGGGCTGACGGGCGCCCGTCAGCCGAGGGCGCGGTCGAGGTTGAAGGCGGCGCTGATGAGGGCCAGGTGGGTGAAGGCCTGCGGGAAGTTGCCCTGCTGCTCGCCGTTCTGCCCGATCTCCTCCGCGTACAGGCCGACGTGGTTGGCGTAGGTGAGCATCTTCTCGAAGGCCAGGCGCGCCTCCTCGATCCGGCCGGCCCGCACGAGCGCCTCCACGTACCAGAACGAGCAGATGGAGAACGTGCCCTCCTCGCCGCGCAGGCCGTCGGGGCTGGCCTCCGGGTCGTAGCGGTAGACGAGCGAGTCCGACACCAGGCCGGCCGTCAGCGCGTCGAGGGTGGACAGCCACTTCGGGTCGGTGGGCGAGATGAACTTGACCAGCGGCATCATCAGCACGGCGGCGTCGAGGACGTCGTCGTCCTCGTGCTGGACGAACGCCTGCCGCTTGGGCGACCAGCCGCGCCGCATGAGCTCCCGGTAGATCGTGTCGCGGGTGTCGCGCCAGCGCGGGATGTCGGCGGGCAGGCCCCGGCGGCGGGCCGTCCGCATGGCCCGCTCGATCGCCACCCAGCACATCAGCCGCGAGTACAGGAAGTTCTTGCGGCCGCCGCGGGTCTCCCAGACGCCCTCGTCGGGCTGGTTCCAGTGGGCGCAGACCCAGTCCACCAGGGCGCAGACGTCGTCCCAGTGGTCGCTGGAGATGGGCTTGCCCCACTTGTCGTACAGGTAGATCGAGTCGATGAGCGCGCCGTAGATGTCGAGCTGGAGCTGGCCGGCGGCGTCGTTGCCGACCCGCACAGGCGCCGAGCCCTGGTGTCCCTCCAGGTGGGGCAGCTCGCGTTCGGGCAGGTCGGTGCGGCCGTCGATGCCGTACATGATCTGCAGCGGCCCCGACGGGCCGTCCTCGCGGCGGCAGACGCGGCGGGTGAGGAAGTCCATGAACGCCTCGGCCTCGCCGGTGAAGCCGAGCCGCAGCAGCGCGTACACGGCGAACGCGGCGTCGCGCACCCACAGGTAGCGGTAGTCCCAGTTGCGCTCGCCGCCGATCTGCTCGGGCAGGCTCGTGGTCGGCGCGGCGACGATCGCGCCCGTGGGCGCGTACGTGAGCAGTTTGAGCGTCAGCGCCGAGCGGTGCACCATCTCCCGCCACCGGCCGCGGTAGCGGGAGGCCGACAGCCAGCGCCGCCAGAACCCGACCGTGGCGGCGAAGGCGTCCTCGGCCTCCGCGTGCGGGCAGCCGCGCGGCTCCACGTCCTCGCGCACCCGGTCCAGCGCGAACACCGCCGACTCGCCCTCCTGGAGGGTGAACGCGGCGCGCGCGTCCCGGTCGTCGCACGTGACGGGCACCGTGGCGGTCAGCGCCAGCGACAGGTCCGGCGAGGAGAAGACGACCAGGCCGTCGCGCCGGGACAGCTCGTGCGGCTGCGCCCCGTACCCGAAGCGCGGCGCCACCCGCGCCCGGAACGGGATCTCCCCGCGCACGCACAGCACCCGCCGGATCAGCCGGTGCCGGTCGACCTCGCCGGTGTCGACGGTCACCGGCATGAAGTCCTGGATCTCGCCGACGCCGTCGCCGGTGAAGAAGCGGGTGATCAGCACGTTGGTGTCGGGGAAGTAGAACTGCTTCGTCTTGGCGGGCACGGCGGCGGCCAGCTCGAACGCGCCGCCCCGGTCGGTGTCCAGGATGGCAGCGAAGACGCTGGGCGAGTCGAAGGCCGGACAGCAGTACCAGTCGATGGTGCCGTCGGTGCCGACCAGGGCCACGGTGCGCAGGTCGCCGATCAGGCCGTGCTCGGCGATCGGCAGGTAGCGGGGGCCGCTGTCCGCGGACGGGGCTCCGTGATCGAATGTCGTGGCCATGGTGGCGGCCTCCCCGGACGTCGGGTGTCCTGTCCTTCCATGGTGCTACGCGAAGTACTCCGCCAGGACCCGGGTGTGCAGGGGGAACGCCAGCTCCTCGGGCCCGTCGAGCAGCAGCCACTCCGTCGTCTCGGCCGTGGGCGCGACCGGCGGCAGGTCCGCCGCGCGGGTCCGCGGCCCCAGGGCGAAGACCAGCAGGGTCCCGTCGGGAGCGCTGACCGTGTCGAGCAGCCGCGCGGCGTCCGCGTCGACGACGATCCCCGTCTCCTCGCGCAGCTCCCGGACGGCCGCCTGCTGCCAGGACTCCCCCACGTCGATGAAGCCGCCGGGCAGCGCCAGCCCGCCGCGGTGCGGCTCGACCGCGCGGCGGACCACCAGCACGCGCTCGTCCACCGGCAGCAGCATCACGGCGACCGGCAGCGGGTTGAGGTAGCTGGTGCTCCACGCAGCCCGAACAGGTGCGCGGCCACGCCTGGCCAGGGGCGAACGCGGTGCCGCAGAAGGAACAGTGCGCGTTCTTGGTCACCACAACCGCGATGGTAGATCACCCCGGGCCGGGCCCGGCATGACCAGCCGGACGGCGGCGGGAGTCTCAGGCGCGGGCGGCGACGAACAGGAAGTTCTGCGGGAAGCCCCTGGCCTCCCGCGGCAGCGGCGGGTTCCACGGCCACCGGCCGTAGGAGGCGCCGTCCTCGCCGGGCATCCGCAGCTCCGTCACCCGCCAGCCGCAGCCGGACAGGAACGCCTCCGGCTCGTCGGTGCCGAACAGCCACGGGCAGCCGTCCTCGGTGAGCCGGCGCAGCCCCTCCTTCGAGAACTCGCTGATCATGGACTGGTGGCTGAGCAGGTCCCCGGCGAGCACGCTCCCCGGGGCGCCGGCCTCCGCCGCCCGTTCGAGCAGCCGGCGGGCGGCGGGTTCCGGCAGGTAGAACAGCAGCCCCTCCGCCACCCACAGCGTGGGCGCCGACGGGTCCCAGCCCGCCTCGCGCAGCGCCCGCGGCCAGTCGCCGGTCAGGTCGGCGCCGACGGGCCGCCGGTCACAGGCGTGCCGGGCGCCCAGCTCGGCGAGCCGCTTGTCCTTCTCGGCCAGCAGGTCCGCCTGGTCGAGCTCGTACAGGACGGTCCCCGGGGGCCAGGGCAGCCGCACCGAGCGGGTGTCCATGCCGGCGGCGAGCAGCACGACCTGGCCGAGGCCGGGGCGGCCGGCGGAGGTGAGCCGACCGGCCCGCTCGCGGATGACGTCGTCCAGGTAGCGGGTGCGGATGGCGATGAACGCGCCGACCCCGGGGTTGTCGTAGCGGGCGAAGAGGGTCGTGCCCTCCTGCCCGGCGAGGTGCTCGGCGTACGGGTCCGTGAAGATCGCGTCCTCGCGGCGCGACTCCTCGGCCCGGGCGGCGGCGGTCCAGCGGGCGGTGGCGGCGACAGCGTGCATGAACGGTCCTTTCCGGGCCGGCGGCGGGCCTTCCCGGGGTCAGCGGCGGGTGGAGGGGCTCTGCACCTGCTCGAGCAGGCGCCGCATCGGCTCCGGGATCCGCGCGGGCACCATGCGGCCGTGCTCGTCGGGGCGCACGCAGGCGATCCGCTGCTCGCCGGTGGCGACCAGCTCCTCTCCCCCGCCCGGGAGCTGGCGCCAGTACTCGTACGTCATCACGGACTGGGTCTGGCCCAGCTCCCCCTGCCGCATCCGGACGACCACCTCGTCGAACACGGCCAGCTCCCGCAGGTAGTCGCAGCGGCAGCTCACCGTGAGCAGCCGCACCCCGTCGGCGAAGCCGGCCACCACGTCGGGGACGTAGTCGCGCAGGAACATCTCCCGGGCGCGTCCCTGCCAGCGGATGTAGTTGACGTAGTTGACGTTGCCCAGCAGGTCGGTGTCCTCGATGCCGACGACGTGGCGGTACTCGTAGGCGTCCCCGTTCATCGCAGCTCACCGGCCTTGCCCGCGTGGGGGTCGGTCTCGGCGAGGACGGCGAGCACCACGGGCGCGGGCACGCCGCGCAGCCGGGTGGACAGCGTCAGGATCCGGCGCCCGCCGGCGACGAGCCCCACCCAGCCGCCCTCCCTGGCGGAGTCGAAGGTGACGGCCGTGTCGACGGGCATGCCCGCCTTCACCAGGCATTCGGCGGCCGTCCAGATCCGCGTGGCGGCCGTGTCGGCGTCCTCGCCGGTCTCCTCGGCCACGGTCGCGGCCAGCGCGAGCCGGTCGGCGCCGAGCAGCGACGTCCACGCCTCCTCGCTCCTGGGGGTGACGGTCTCCAGGTCGCACCCGGCCGTGGTCGTCGCCATGGTCACGCCGGCGGCGTGCGCCACGGACACCGTCACGCCGGCGGCGCGCGACGCCGGTGCGGTGCCGGCGCCGAGCACCTCCGGCCTGCCGTCCGGCCGCCAGGCGAGCTCCGCCTCGGCGCCGAACAGCCGCCGGACCGCCAGCAGGCTCGCCTGCCGCCGCTCCAGCCCCTCGCCGTCCACGTCGAGGACGACGCGTCCGGCCAGCTCCTGCTCGATGAGCACGTGCTCCAGGTACGAGCCGAGCAGCACGGGAACCCACTCGCGGGGCACCTCGTATTTGCTGACGAGCTGCGTCCGGAAGCCCTGCCACGTCTCGACCACCCGGCCGTCGCGGTCGGTGACCTCGATGTCCCAGCACTGGTCGTCGTACCGGTGCCGGATGTAGACGTCGGCCGCCCGCTCGCCCGCGCGGGGGCCCGGCACGACGCGGTCCACGCCGAGGGGGATGGCCAGCACGGTCGGCCCGCAGGTCTGCATCGGCTGCATGTACGCGTCGCGGGCGGCCGGGTCGCCGAGCAGCAGCCGGTCGGGCAGGTAGCGGCCGAACCAGGACGAGCCCGTCCCGGGCAGGAGCCGGCCGGTGACGTGCTGGGCGCCGGTGCGGTGGATGCTCTCGACGAGCTTGAACCGCGGGCCGTGGAAGAGCATCGGCCCGTACAGGTCCGTGGCCGGGTCGAACGCCATCGGCGGAAGGGCCATGTCGTCGCGCCGGACCAGCCCGAGCGGCTCCGGCTCGCCGGCCGTCCCGGTGTAGTCGCAGACCGCCCGGAAGTGGTCGACCTGGAACTTCGTCGCGCTGGTGCGGACGGCGGCGGCCACCCGGCCCGGCCCGACGCGCAGCGCCGCCACCCGGACGGTCACCGGGGCGTCCTCGGGCACGACGACGGCCCGCAGGAACTCGACGTTCTCCAGGACGGGGACGGCGTCGGCGCCGAGCACACCGGCCGCGGCCTGGGCCATCATCTCCATGCCGACCGTGCCGGGGACGACGGCGCCCTCGCCGCCGCCGAAGACGTGCTCGGCGAGGTAGGGGTCGGCGGCCCAGCTCACCTCGGAGTCGGCGACCAGCTCGATGCCGGGGTAGTGGACGCGCGGCTGCTCCAGGAAGCGCAGCAGCGGCAGCTCGTCGCAGCCTTCGCGGCCGGCGGCGAAGGTGACCGTCGGCAGGTCGCCGAAGCGGCCGGTGACCACGGTGACGACGGGCGCGTCCGGGTCGGCGACCAGGTCGCGCAGCATGGCCACGCCCTGGTCGGGGGTGATGGTGGTGACGCCGACGCGGGCGAGGCTCTCCACCGAGCCGAGCCGTTCGCCCATGCCGACGCCGGACCACAGGGACCATTCGACGGCCCGGCACCGGCAGTGCGGCAGCTCGCGGGCGAGCCGTTCGACGAGGTCGCTCTGCCACTCGTTGGCGATCGCGTAGTGGGCCTCGCCGCGCAGCCCGGCCCGTCCGGTGATGCTGCCGAACGTGACGAGCAGCCGCAGGGCCGCGGTGTCGACGGCGGCCAGCACGGCGCGCAGGCCGGCGACCTTGGGGTCGACGGTGGCGGCGTAGTCGTCGTCGGTGAGCTCCTGGAGCAGCTTGGGCACGTTGCCGCCGGCCCCGTACAGCACTCCGGTGACCCGGCCGAGGTCGCCCTCGACCGCGGCGACCGCCTCGGCCACCGCCGCGGGGTCGGTGACGTCGGCGCGCAGGTAGCGGGCGGTCACGCCGGTGGCGGCCATCCGTTCCAGGTTGGCGGCCAGCTCGGCGTCCCGCTCGGGGTCGGAGCGGCCGAGCAGCGCGAGGCGGGCGCCCGTCTCCTTGGCCAGGCTGAGCGCGCACTCGGCGGTGATGCCCTTGCCGCCGCCGGTGACGAGCAGCACGTCGTCCGGGCCGAGCGGGATCCGGTCGCCGTCGAGCTCGACCGGGGTCAGGACGGGTTCGGTACGGGTGCCGTCGGCGTCGTAGCAGACCTCCGTGAACCCGCCGGTGGCGGCGGCCTCGGCGGCGGCCCGCGCAGGCGCGGCGGCGTCGAGCGGGAGGGTGACGACGGTGGTGGCGACCCAGGGCGCCTCCAGGTGGAGGGTCTTGGCGAAGCCGGCGCCGCCGGGCTCCTCCTGGAGGATCGCGCAGCGGGTCACGTCCTTGTCGGCGAGCACCGCGTCGGCGGCGGCGCGCAGCACCGCCAGCCGTTCGGCGTCCGGGCCCGAGGGCAGGATCGCCAGCACGCCGGCGCCCGTCTCGGCCTCCTCCAGCGCGGCGCGCAGCGCTCCGGCGGCGGGGTGCTCGCCGACGACGCGCCAGACGCCCGGGCTGCGCGGGGCCGTACGGCGCAGCGGGCCGCTCCGCCTGCGCGCCACGGCGAAGCCGTGGACCCAGGGCGCGACGCCGGGCGGGACGATCCGGGCCGCGGCCGTCTCGGCGTCCTCGGCGGGCGCCTGGCCCGTGGCGACGAGCTGTTCCAGCGTCTCGGCGACCTGACCGAGCGTGGCGGTGGCGTACCCGGTGGGCGCGGCGGGCTCGGACAGCCCGAGGCGGCGCATGGCCTCGCCGACGATCTCGCCCACCACGATCGAGCTCAGGTGCAGGTCGTCCAGGAACTTGCTGTCGGCCTGCACCGCCTCCAGCGGGAACTCGGCGTGCGCGGCGACCAGCCGGCGCAGCAGGAGCAGCGGGTCGCCGGCCGGTTCGCCGTCGGCGGGGGCCTCGGGCGCCGCCGACGGAGCCGCCGCGCCGCCGGTCAGCAGCGCGGCGTCGATCTCCGGGACGACCTCGCACAGATTGGTGATGAAGGTGGGCGTGGCGGCCGGGTCGAAGGGGCGGGTGAAGCGGTCGTCGAACAGGGCGCCGACCCGCACGGCGGCGCCGACGGCGAACGCGGCGCCCAGCGTCCGCAGCATCCCGCCCAGCGACTCGTCGTCGGTGCGCGTGGCGACGGCGGGGACGCTCACGATGTCCCGCGCGAGCTGGGTGAGCACCTGGCCGGGGCCCACCTCGATGAGCAGGTCGGCGTCCTTGGCGGCGGCGGCGAGCGCCTCGGCGAAGCGGACGGGCGCGGTGATCTGCTCGCGCAGCAGGTCGAGGGGCTCGCCGACGACCGGCGCCCCGGTCACGGTGGAGACCACGTGCCGGCGTACCGGCGCCGGGCTCTCCTCGGCCAGCGTGCCCGCGAAGACGCCGGCGGCGGGGGCGACCAGCGGCGAGTGGAAGGCGTGCGAGACGGGCAGCCGGACGGCCCGCAGGCCCTGGCGGGTCGCCCGCTCCACGACCCGGGTCACCGCCTCTCCGGGCCCGGAGACCACGGTCTGGCGGGGCGAGTTGAGCCCGGCCACGACCACGGGGTCGTCGCCGATGAGCGCGGCCACGGTGTCGGGGTCGGCGGTGACGCTCGCCATCGCCCCGCCGCTCTCGGACAGCTCGCTCATCGCGCGCCCCCGGGCGGCGGCGACGCGCAGCACCGCCGCCTCGTCGAACGAGCCGGCCCAGTGCAGCGCGACGAGCTCGCCGAGACTGTGGCCGACCGCGGCGCCGGCCTCGACGCCCAGCTCCGACAGCACCCGCAGCCCGGCGACGGACGCGGTCACGATGCGCGGCTGGGCCACGGCGGTCTCGACCTGGTCGCCGTCGGCGGGCAGCGCGGCCGTCTCGTACAGCTCGTCCACCGTGTCGAAGCGGCGGCGCAGCGCTCCGCCGTCGGAGCGCGTGCCGGAGCCCTGGCCGGGGAACATGAGGACGATGCGCGGCAGCTCGCCCAGGGCGCCGAGGAAGATCCCGGCCGCGGCGTCGATGTGCCGCTCCGTGCCCTGCCCGGCCAGCTCGGCGACCCGGCGCAGCCGTTCGGCCAGCTCGGCGGGCGTGCCGGCGACGACCGCGGCGCGCCGCGGTCGGGCTCCTCGCGCGCCGAGCCCGCGCGCGAGGTGCGCGGCGAGGTCGGGCAGTTCCGAGCGCGACATGCCCACCGCGACCGCGGCCAGGTGTTCCGCCTCGCGGCGCAGGTCGTCGGCGGTGTCGGCGTCCAGGCAGAACAGCTCGGCGTCCTGGGGCGAGTTCATGAGCGTGCGGGTGCGCCCGTCCAGGCGGGGGCGGCGGGGGCGCGGCGACTCGATCACGACGTGCGTGTTGATGCCGCCGAAGCCCATGGCGCTGACGCCCGCGCGCAGCGGCGCGCCGGCCGGCCACGGCTCGGCCTTGCGCAGGGTGCGCAGGGCGGGGGACTCGCCGGACAGCAGCTTGTGCGGCCGCTCGCATCCCGTCGTCGGCGGCAGCACCGCGCTGTTGACCGCCATGACGGCCTTGATCAGGCCGGCCATGCCGGCGGCGGCCTTCGTGTGGCCGATGTTCGCCTTGACGGAGCCGATGACCGCGGGCGGCGCGCCGGGGGCGGCGGCGCGGCGCGCCTCGGAGATCGTCTGGAGCTCGGCGGCGTCGCCCACGGCGGTGCCGGTGCCGTGCCCCTCGAAGTACGGCACCTCGTCGATGCCGAACCCGGCGCGCTCGTAGGCGCGGTCGAGGCAGAGCCGCTGGCCGTCGGACTCGGGCCGGGTGATGCCGCCCGCGCCGTCCGAGGACACCCCCCATCCGGCGACGAGGGCGTGCACGCGGTGACCCCGGGCGACGGCGTCCTCCTCGCGCATCAGCACGACCATGCCGCAGCCCTCGCCCGGCCAGAAGCCGGCGGAGCGCTGGTCGTAGACGCGCATCTCGTCGGCGGCGAGCGCGCCGGCCCGGGAGAAGCCGATCAGCTCGTTCGGGTCGATGCTGATGTCCACCCCGCCGGCGACGGCGACGTCGAGGTCGCCGGCGACCAGCGCGTTGCAGGCCGTGGTGAGCGCGAGCAGCGACGAGGCGCAGGCGCCGTCCACGGCGTAGCCGCCGCCGTTGAGGTCGAAGTGGTTGCAGATGCGCCCGGCGATCGTGTTGGACAGGCCGCCGGCCAGGTAGTCGCCGTCGGGCACGGGGAAGGGCGCCTTGTAGTCGCGTTCCATGCGGGCGAGCAGCTCGGCGAGCTGCTCGGTGTCCATCGTCCCCTCCAGGGCTCCGGCGACGACGCGGCGCACGTACGGCCAGCGCAGCCTGATCCCGGCGGCGCGCTGGCCCTCGCCGGTGAGGGAGTTGCCGATGACCACGCCGGTGGTCTCGTGCGGCGCGCCCTTGCCGTCGGGGAAGCCCGCGTCGGCCAGCGCCTCGGCCGCGACCTCCAGCGCGAGCCAGTGGACCATGTCGGTGTTGCGGTACGTCGTCCCCGCCACCTTGAACCGCAGCCGGTCGAACTCCCAGTCGCGTAACAGCGCCGCCTCGGTCGTGTAGAAGTGGTCGGGCGCCGTGCGGTCCTCGGACCAGTAGTCGGACAGCCGGATGCGTTCGGGGGGCAGCCGGCGGAAGGCCCGGCGGCCGGCCACGGCGTTGTCCCACAGCTCACCGGCCGTGGAGGCGTCGGGAAAACGGCATGCCATGCCGACGACGGCGATACGAGAGGTCACGGGAATCCTTAGCTGTTCGACGGCGCGTTGCGCAGACGGTGGAAGGCGTTCACCCGCGCGGCGCGCAGCAGCGAGCCCGGTGACGCGAACTCCTTGACGTCGATGAGGCGCGAGGCGAAGGCGTAATAGTGCCGGGCCGCCCCGGCGTCGCGGGCCGCGGCGGAGAGCAGCAGCCGTTCGAAGACGTTGAACGGCCGCACGGCCGCGTAGTCCTCCATGAGCCGGTGATGGCTGTCGAGCGCGGCGCGGTGTTTCCCGCCGTACGCCGCGAGCCCCGCCGGCACGTCCCCTCCCCCGGCCACGGCCGGGCCGACCGCGTCCACCAGCCACTGGGCCGACTGGAACGCCCACCCGCACCCGACGCCCCACAGCGGGTCGGTGGCCAGCGCCGCGTCGCCGACGAGCGCGAGGCCCGGCCCGTACGGCTTGCGGTAGACGTTGGGCAGGTCGCGCGTACCGATGACCTTGGAGATGCGTTCGCCCTGGTCGATCGGGGGCGCGTCGGGCAGGGCGCGGACGAACCGCTCGAAGCTGCCCTCCGGGTCGGCGCGGAAGGCGGAGGCGTGGTGCTCCTTGCTCGGGCTGCAGGCGACCACGGTGACGCCGTCGTCGTTGGGGAAGGCGAAGGCGGTGTCGGGGTCGAGGAACCACACCCGGCTCGCGTCGCCGTCGGGCAGGCCGCGGTATTGGGCGAGGAAGCCCAGCCGGTTGTTGGCGCTCAGCCGTACGGGCAGGCCGCTGAGGGAGCCCACGGTGGAGTTGCGGCCGTCGGCGCCCACGACCAGCCGCGCCGTCAGCCGGGTCTCCGTGCCGTTGGCCGTGACGCGCACGCCGGTGAAGCGGCCGTCCTCCTCCAGGAGCCCGTTGACGCCGCTGCCGAGCCGCAGCTCGACGCCCGGTGTCTCGGCGGCCAGCCGCCTGAGCAGGGGGTCGAGGGTCCGGCGGCGGACGTTGAGCCCGTGCGGCAGCGGCTCCCTGCCGGGCGCGGGCCGCGGCTCGATCCATCCCCAGCGGGTCCACAGGTGGGTGACGTGCCGCCGTGCCCCCGCCCGCTCCAGCGGGGGCAGCAGGCCCAGCGTCTTGACGACCGGCATGCAGCTCGGCTGGAGCGTGTGGGTGCAGAGGACCTTGTACGCGTCCATGCCGGAATGCTTTTCGAGAAGCGCGACGCGGGCGCCGAGATTCGCGAAGAGTATGGCGGCGGCGCATCCGGCAATGCTCGCGCCCACTATGACGACGTCATAGTCATCTGACATGCGACATTTTCCCTACGTGACCACGGCTGAGCGCACTCCCGCGCAAAGGAAGTGGTTGAACCGTAAACGGGGATTGAGGTGATCATTAAGAGAGTTACTGAATGGTAGGGATCGGGCTCCGAGATCGTCAAGAGTCCCCCGAGACCCGGTCGGCACCGGATCGGCATGCCGCGGCAGGTGGAGCCGCCGGTCTCGATCGGATCCCTTTCCGGCATTTCCGGGCGGAATCCTTATTGCGCCCGCGCCGGCAATCTCTCGTTCCCGATCCGCCCTCAGGGAATTCAGGAGCTCCCAGACTGAATTCGTCGACACCACGGCCGCGCGGCCGTCCCATCAGCTATACATCAGCTGCCGTTGCACCGCCGACGAAGGGGATTCCCATGGTCAGAGCGCGCCAGAAGCAGCGTGCCGCATCCGCCCCCCGCGCCGAGGAGGCCGGCGGATGGAAGGCCATGCGGACGTGGTTGGCGGGAATCGTCAGCGCCGTGATCGTGGCGGCCGTCGGGGTCGTGTTCACCGCCTGGTTCAACGCCCGCGGCTCCGACACCGTCGGGAGCATCAGCGGCGAGCCCCCGATCAAGGTCGGCCACGTCGCCGTCGACTACGCCACGCAGGACACCGCCCTGAGGCAAGCGGTGACCGACCCCGCGGACCGGACGGTCCTGCTGGGCAGCGCGTCCGGCTCGCGACGCGACACGGTCATGGCGCGCCACGACCGGGCCCCGCTCGAGACCGCCGACCTCACCGTCGTCCTCGTCGGCAACCGCAGCAGTCTGCGCATCGTCGACATCCAGCCGCGCGTCCTCGACCGCAAGCCCGTCTCGGACGGCGCGCTGTTCATCCACACGTCGGGCGGAGAGGCCTTCACCATCGAACTCGCCGCCGACCTCGACCAGCCCGCGCCCCGCTTCACCAGTCCCCAAGATCCCGACATCTCGTACTTCAGGAAGAAGCAGATCGACCTCAGACAGGACGAACGAGTCACGCTGTCCCTGACGGTCACGGGCACGGCCGCCTACTACGCCTTCGACCTCCTGGTCACCGTGCTCGCGGGGGACCGGACCGAGCAGCTGACGATCCAGGGGCCGGACCGGACCCCGTTCCGGGTGACCGGGACCTCCGGCACCTACCACGCCTACTACACGACCTCTCCGCTCGGCGGCTGGCAGCCGATCTCCAGGAGCGGCGCGTGCGCGATCGAGCCGAAGCTCGCCAAGGCCGGGAAGTGCTGACCGCGCGCAGGCGCCGCTCGGCCGCGATCCTGCTCGTGGTCGTCCTGGCGACCTGCTCGGCCGCGGCCGTGGACGACGTCACGAGACCTCCTCGCGTACCCGTCGAGTGGCACGCGTCGTGGTCGGTGCCCGCGGATGCCGGGAACGGCCTCATGTTCCTGCAGGCCCCGGGCCACGCCGTGTCCGCCCGGGCGGTCGCCGTGGCGACGCGGCAGAGCACCGTGAGAGTCCACGACCCGCGCACGGGCGCGCTCCGACGCGTCATCCCCGCCGACCCCGCCCGGCCCGCGCCCGTCACCGGCGTCTGGATCGCCGGCGACACGCTCGTCGTCGCCAGAGGAGAGCCGGACGGCGCCGAGCAGACCCTGTACGGCCACGACCTGGCCACCGGCGCGCCGCTGTGGCGGCGCACGGCCGTCACCGCCCCCGGCCGGCCCCGCTTGGGTGACACCGGCTCGTACCACGGCCCGCGGATCCTGGCGACCGAGCGCGGCGTCGTGGTGTTCGAGCGGGCCGACGAACCCCTCGACATCCAGGCCCTCGACGCGCGGACCGGGACGACCACGGCCAGGACGACCTACCCGCGAGACTGCCGGCTGACCGGTGCCGCGACGGCCCGGTCGGTGCGGCTGCTCAGCTACTGCCAGGGGAACGAGCTGCGGCTGGCCTCGATCGATCCGCGCACCCTGCGGCAGGAGTGGACGCGCCTGCTGCCGTCGTCGTCCTCCCCGGCGGGCGGCGGCCCGCCGATCAGGCTCACGGCCAACGCCGAAGGGTACGTGAAGGCCAGGGCGGGTGCGGACGACTTCTTCCTCGGGCCCGACGGCCGCCTGCTGTCCACCGGCTCGCAAGCCGTCACGGTCACGGACCCGGACCGCTGGAACCCGCCCCTGTACGCCGGCTCCCCCACCGTGGCGAACGACCAGGGCCGTACCCTGCAGCACTCCACCTGGCCGCTGCCCGCCTACCTGATCTCCATGGACCCCGGCACCGGGCGGCTCGGCGGGCTGCCGATCGACCTGCCCGCCCACCTGGTCTCCCTTGCCGGGGCGAGCCGGGACATGGCCTTCGTATTCAGCGACGTCCCCGGGGACGGGCGGCTCACCGCGTACGAGCTGATCTACGGGACCGCCCGCCCGGCTACGGCCTGGCCGGACGCCTGCGGCCTGCTGACCGCCCGCGACCTGGCGGCCTTCGCGGACGGCTACCGCCCGGCCCCGGCGACGGACGGCGCGGCGAAATGCGACTGGATACCGCCGGCCGACGACGGCGCCGTCGTCTCGCTGTCCGTGGAATGGGTGTCGTCGTCGGAGGCGGGCGCGCGCAAGCTGTACACCGCCGAGGCGGCCGCCGTCCAAGAGACCGGCGACATCGACCCCACCACCGAGGCCCCCGGCTTCCTGTCGTACACCGTGGCGGAGACGAACGGCTTCTACGGCGCGACGATCATGAACGTGGGCCCCGTCGTCGTCCGGCTGGCCTCGTCCTCACGGCAGGCGGTGCGGCTGCTCTCCCCGCTGCTGCGCGACCGGCTGCTCGCCCGGTACCAGCCGGGCGCTCGCGCCCCCGCCCCCGCGCGCGAACCCGGATGGAGTTTCCCGACCGACGCGGCCGTGCGTACCGAGCCGGTGGTGACCGGCGGCGTCGTCTACGCCACCAGCGGCGACGGCACGGTGTCCGCGCTGGACGCCGCCACCGGCGCGGTGCGGTGGCGCCACCGGACGGGCGGTTCCGTGGAGGACGGCCACGTGGTGGCGCACGGCGCCGTGTACGCGGCCGGCAGCGTCGGCGGGCTGGTGGCGCTGGACGCGGGCACCGGCCGCCCGAGATGGAGCCGCAAGCTCATCGTGTCCGGTCACCTCGTGGTCGCGGCGGGCCGCCTCTACCTCTGGACCAGGCATCCCACCTGGTCCCTGAAGGCCGAACTCGTCGCGCTCGACGCCACCTCCGGCAAGCGGCTGTGGAGCTTCGAGCCGGCGGGCGACATGCTGACCCCGGAGCCCGTGCTGGCCGGCGACGTCGTCCTCGCCGGCAGTGACCACGGCGTGGTGTACGCCCTCGCCCCCGCCACCGGCACCGAGAGACGGCGCTACCGGCTCGGCGCGGAACACGACCGCATCCTCCTGCTGAGGGCCGGCGCGACCGTCTACGCCACGAGCAGCAGCGGCGACGTGAACGCCCTGGACGCCGTCTCCGGCGAGGTCCGCTGGAGATCACGGATCACCGGCACCATCGCGTCCCGCCCGGTGGTGGCCGGCGGGACCGTGTACGTGGGCGACGACGAGGGCACCACCCACGCGCTGGACGCCGCGACCGGCACGCCCCTGTGGCAGGTCCGGGCCGGGGGCGACCAGCCCATGTTCACCTGGAGAGCCGCGGTGGCGGGCGGACTCCTGTACACCGTCGGCCGCGACCGTACGCTGTACGCGCTCGACACCGCCACGGGCAGGACGCGCCGGCGCCTCCCGCTTCCGGGCGGCCGCGGCAGCGGCCCCGTGGCGGCGGACGGAACCATCCACGTCTCCGACCGCGAGGGAACGCTGTACACCCTCGACGCCGCCACCGGCACGGTGCGATCGAGGTTCCGGACCGGTGGCACCGCCCAGACGGACCCTGTCGTGGCGGACGGCTTCGTGTACCTCGGCAGCTCCAACGGCAATATCTACGCCCGGCCCACCGCAGGCCCGTAACGCGGCGACCTCGGGGGTGAAGGTGATCGTCGACGGCGCGGCTTCGAGAGCGGCCGGACGATGCATCCGATCGGCCGGATCGTCCGAAGGTACCGGCGTGACCGCAGTCTCGGCCCGGCGACGCGCCCCCTCGATCATCGGAACGGTTCTGCTGTGCGCGATGGTCGCCGCGCAGGTCGTCAGCGGTGCGACGGACGAGCTGCGCGGATGGACGGGCCCCGTCGTGCTGCTGCTGGCGGCCTCGTCCGTGGCGTTCGCGGCCGGTGCGACCGGCCGGCCGGGGCGGGCCGTGGCGGCGTTCGGCGCCGTGGCGGCCGTCGGCTACGCCGCCGAGCTGGCCGGGGTGACGACCGGGGTGCCGTTCGGGGCGTACTCCTACACCGAGGTGCTCCAGCCGCAGCTGCTGGGCGTGCCGGTGATCGTGCCCGTCGCCTGGGGCGGGATGGGGCTGGCCGCGTACGCGGTCGCGCCGGGCGGTGGCGTCGCCCGCCTCCTGCTCGGGGCTCTGGCGCTGACCGCGTGGGACCTGTTCCTGGATCCGCAGATGCTCCGCCTCGGGGCGTGGACCTGGCACGACGGCGGCTTCTACCGCGGCGTTCCGCTGAGCGACCTCGCGGGGTGGCTGCTGGTGTCGCTGGCGGTGATGGCGGTGATCCACGGGCTGCTGCCGGAGGTGTCCGGCGCGGTGGGGCCGGCGGCGGTGTACGCGGTGATGGCGGTGATGGAGACGGTCGGGTTCGCGCTGGTGTTCCGGCCGCCCGACCTCGTGGTCGCCGTGTGCGGCGGCGTGGCCATGGGAGCTTTCGTCGCCGTACGGGTGGCGGCGGGGGTCGGCGCGCGAGCCCGGGCCCGGGCGGGTACGAGGACCGAGGAGGACGTGTGGCGGCGGTGAGCGTGGTGGGCGGCGGCGTGGGCGGGATGGTGAGCGCCCTGCTGCTGGCCCGGTCCGGGCACGAGGTGACCCTGCTGGAGCGGCTCCCGCGGCTCGGCGGCAAGCTGGCCGAGCACCGGCACGACGGCTTCCGCTTCTCCCTGGGCCCGTCGCTGCTCACGCTGCCCGGCGTGTTCCGCGACCTGGGCGTGGGACGCGAGCTGGTGGAGGTCCGGGAGCTGTGCCGCTACCGCTTCGCCGACGGGTCGGTGCTGACCGCGCACCGCGACCCGGACCGGATGGCGCGGGAGGTGGAGCGGCTGGCGCCGGGCGAGGGGGCGCGCTGGCTGGCCTTCCACGCCTGGGCGCGGCGCTGCCTGTCGGCGTCGGCGCGCACGTTCTTCGCCGGCCCGCTGAACCGCCCGCCCCGCGCGGCGCACCTGTCGGACCTGCTCGCGGTCGCGCCCGGCCGCACGCTGGCGGGCCTCGCGCGCCGCTTCTTCCGCGACCCGCGCCTGCGCCAGTACGTCAACCGCTACGCCACCTACGCCGGATCCGACCCGTACCGCACCCCGGCCGCGCTCGGCTGCGTGCCGGCCATCGAGCACGACCACGGCGCCTGGTACGTCCCCGGCGGCCTGCCGCGTCTCGCCGGCGACCTCGCGGCCCTGCTGGCCGAGGCCGGTGTGGAGGTGCGGCTGTCGGCCCGGGTCGACGCGATCGTCGCCGACCGGCGGCGGGTCGGCGGGGTCCGGCTGGCGGACGGCGAGCGCATCACCGCCGACGTGGTCGTCGCGAACACCGACGCGGCCGAGCTGTACGGGCGGCTGCTGCCCGACCGGCACAGGCTGCGGCGCGTCGCCGCGCTCGGCCCGTCGTCGTCGGCCTTCCTGATGCTGGCCGGGGTGGAGGGGCGCACCGAGGGGCTCGCCCACCACTCGATCCTGTTCCCGGCCGACCAGCGGGCCGAGTTCGACGCCCTCTTCCGGCGCCGGACGCCGTCCACCGACCCGACCGTCTACGTCGGCTGCGCCTCGGTGGACGACCCGTCGCAGGCCCCGGCCGGCGCCGAGGCGTTGACGCTGCTGGTGAACGTCCCCGCCCGCGACCCGTCCCGCTGGCCGGCGCCGCCGGAGTCGTACCAGGACCTGGTGCTCGAACGGCTCGCCGAGCGCGGCCTGGACCTGGCGGGGCGGCTGCGCTTCGTGGACCTGTTCACGCCCGCCGACCTGCGGCGGCGCTACGGCGCGTGGGGCGGCGCCATCTACGGCACCGCGTACACCGGCCGGCTGTCCCCCTTCCGCCGCCCGGCCAACCGCGGGCCCCGGCGCGGGCTGTACCTGGTGGGCGGCTCGGCGCACCCCGGCGGCGGGCTGCCGCTGGTGGCGATGGGCGGGCGGATCGTCGCCTCGATGGTGGACGACGACTTCCCCACCGGGAAGGCGGCCTCATGAGGCCCGGCGGCCTGATGAGGCCCGGGGGCCTGCTGAGGCCCGGGGGCCTGCTGAGCGTGGGCGGCCTCGCGCGATGGTCCGTGGTGGTCGGGGCGGCGCAGGCCGTCGCGGGGGCCGTCGTCTGCGCCCGGCTGGCGAGGGGACGGCGGCGCCGGCCGCCGCTGCGTCCCGTGCCCGGCGGCTCCGGGGGCGGCGGGTCGGTGGTCGCGCCCGCCGGCTCCCGGGGCGGCATGTCGGTGATCGGGCCCGCCGACTCCGGGGGCGGCGTGTCGGTCGTCATACCGGCCCGGAACGAGGAAGGGCGGCTGGGGCCGTGCGTGGCCGCCGCGCTGGCCGATCCGGCCGTGCGCGAGGTGATCGTGGTGGACGACGAGTCCACGGACGGCACGGCGCGGCTGGCCGCGTCCCTGGGCGCGACCGTCGTACGCGGCACGCCGCCGCCGGAGGGCTGGGTCGGCAAGCCATGGGCCGTCCACCAGGGGCTGGCCGCCGCGAAAGGCCCGGTCGTGGTGACGCTGGACGCCGACGCCCGGCCGCGGCCCGGCCTGTTCGGGGCGCTGGCGGCCGGGCTGGAGGAGTTCGACCTGGTCTCGGCCGGACCGCGGTTCGTCTGCGACGGCCCGGTCGAGCAGGCGCTGCACGCCTCGTTCCTGGCGACGCTGGTCTACCGGCTCGGGCCGATCGGGGCCGCGACGCCGCCCCCGCCGCACCGGGTCCTGGCCAACGGCCAGTGCCTGGCCTTCCACCGGTCCGCGATGCTGGCCGCCGACGGTTTCGCCCGGGTACGCGGGCATCTGGCCGACGACGTCGCGCTGGCCAGGACGCTGGCCGCGGACGGCTGGCGGGTGGGACTCCTCGACGCCGGTGACCTGCTGGTCGTGGACATGCACGACTCGGTGGCCGGCGTGTGGCGGGAGTGGGGGCGCACGCTGGCGCTGGCCGACGTGACGGGGCGGGGACGGCAGGCCGCCGACCTGGCCGTGGTGTGGCTGACCGCCGCGCTGCCCGTGGCGCGGCTGCTGGCGGGCCGGACCACGCCGCTCGACCTGGGGCTGGTCGGGGTGCGGCTGCTGCTCGCGTGGGCGCTGCGCGGCAGCTACGAGCGGCCCGGCCTGGGCCTGCTGCTGTCGCCGCTGCTCGATCCGGCGACGGCCGTCCAGCTCACGCGGGCGACGTACCGGCCGCGCCGCACGTGGCGAGGGCGCTCCTACGGGCCTCCGCGTCCGCTCGGCTCGCTCTCGGCCCGCTCTCGGTCCGCGTTCGGCCCGCCTTCGGGCGGCGGAACGGGCGTGGGTACCGGCCGTGAAACGGGCGGCGGGATGAGCGGCGGGCGGTGAGCGTGCCCGGCAGGGTGGCGTCCTTCCACCTCATCAGATATCCGGACACGAGTGCCATGCGGTACATGGCCTTCGACCGGCCGGTGCTGCGGCGTACCGGCGGCCTGGCGTTCCACCGGCTGCTCGGCACCGGCCGGGGCGCCTCCATGACGCCCGGCGCGGACCTGCGCCGCTGGGCGCTGTTCGCGGTGTGGCGGGAGGAGGCGGCGCTGGAGGCGTTCCTGCGCGGCTCGCCGATCGCGCGGCGCTGGCGGCGCGCGGCGGCGGAGTCCTGGCACGTGCGGCTGACTCCGCTGTCCTGGCACGGCCGCTGGGGCGGACGCGACCCGTTCGCCGCCGACTCCCCCGGCGGCCGTGACTCGTTCCCCGGCGGTCGTGACGGCTTCCCCGGTGGCCCTGACCGCTTCCCCGGCGGCCCTGACCCCTTCCCCGGCGGCCCTGACCGCTTCCCCGGTGGCCGTGAGCGCCCCGTCGCCTTCCCCGGTGGCCGTGACTCGTTCGCCGTCACCGGCTCCCCGGGCGGCCACGAGGGCCCGGTGGCGGTGCTCACGCGGGCGTCGATCCGGCCCGCCCGGCTCGTCGCCTTCTACCGCGCCGTCGCGTCCGTGGACCGCGAGCTGCTGCGGCAGCCCGGCTGTCTGGCCTCCGTGGGCGCCGGCGAGTGGCCGCTCGCCCGCCAGGCCACCTTCTCCCTGTGGCGGGACGAGGCCGACGTCCGCCGGTTCGCCTACCGAGGCGACGCCCACCGGGACGTGATCGGCCGCGTACGGCGCGACGGCTGGTACGCCGAGGAGCTGTTCGCCCGCTTCGCGCCGTACGGGAGCGAGGGCACGTGGAACGGCACGGACCCGCTGGCCGGTTGAGCGGAGGGCGTCAGGGCACCTCCACGGTGACGCGGCGCTCGCGCCGGCCCGCCGACCGGGCGGCCACGAGGTGCCGGGTGAAGATCGCCAGCCTGCGCCGGCGCGGCACCCTCGCGCGCCGGGCCAGCACCTCGTAGCCGCCGCGCTCGATCCCCGTCAGGATCCCGCCGTACAGCTCGTACGCGGCCCGCACGCACGGCCGCGACGACGGGGTGAGCAGCGCGACGCCCTCCAGCGCGCGGGCGTAGTGGTCCCGGGCGCGTCCGGCTTCGAAGGCCAGCAGCCGCCGGGCTTCGGGAGGCGTGCGCGCGCCGCGCAGCGCCGCCTCCGTGACGCCGAAGCGGTCGAGGTCGGCCGTGGGCAGGTAGACGCGGCCGCGGGCGAGGTCCTCGGCCACGTCGCGAAGGAAGTTGGTGAGCTGGAAGGCCAGGCCGAGCTGCCGGGCCGGCTCGCGGGCCGCGGCCTCCCTTCCCGGCAGCGGCTCCAGGATGGGCAGCATCATGGTGCCGATGACGGCCGCCGAGCCCTCCATGTAGCCGAGCAGGTCGTCGTAGGTGGCGTAGCGGGTCACGGTCAGGTCGGCGCGCATCGAGCGCAGGAACGCGGCCACCTCGCCGTGGCCGATGCCGAAGGAGCGCACGGTGTGGGCGAACGCGGGCAGGACCGGGTCGTCGGACCGCTCGCCCGCCAGGGCCGCCGCGACGCGGGTCGCCAGCCCGTCGAGGGCGCCGGCGCGGTCGCCGTTCATGGTGAACGAGTCGACGATCTCGTCGGCGTACCGGGCGAAGCCGTACAGGGCGTGGACGTGGCGGCGCTTCCAGGCGGGCAGCAGGAGCGTGGCCAGGTAGTAGGAGCGGCCGAAGCGGGCGTGCAGGGCGCGGCAGCGCTCGTAGGCGGCGGTCAGGCCGGTCGCGCCCTCCGCGGCGGCCGCCGGGGCGGTCGTGCCGTCCGCGGCGGCGGCCCGGGTGCCCAGGCAGGTCATCGTGCCTCCTTGAGAACGCGGCGGGCGGCCAGCCGCCCGGACAGCAGCACGGGCGGCACGCCGACACCCGGAGCGGTGTGCATGCCGGCGAAGTGCAGTCCCGGGACGCGGCGGGCCGCGCCGGACGGCCGGAACCAGGCCGTCTGCGTGAAGCGGTGGTCCAGGGCGAACGGGGTGCCCGCGGTGTGTCCCTCGGCTGCCCACCTGCGGGGATCCCAGGTGAGCCGGGGCGCCCGCGACAGGTCGCCGTAGCCGAGCGCGTCCAGGCGGGCCAGGAGCCGGTCCTCCACGGTGTCCCAGCCGCGGCCCAGCAGGTTGGGCGCGGGTTCGAGGACGCTGAGCGTGTCCGGGGACGGGTGGGTCACGAGGACGCTGGGGTCGGGCTGCGGCCGTCCCGCCTCCAGGGCGGCGAACGTCCGCGCCCACTGCCTGCCGAGGTGCAGGGTGTGGTGGGCCTGGCCGGGCAGGGGCCGGTTCAGCCCGATGTGGGTCACGACGCACGACGGGGAGAAGCGCGGCCGGCGCAGCCGCCAGTCGGCCGCGGCCCGCGGCAGCAGCTCCGCGTGGGCGCGCACCAGGTCGCCGGCCACCACGACGGCGCGGGCGGCCAGCCGTTCCCCGGTGTCCAGGCGCACCGCCGTGACGCCGTCGCCGCCGGCCTCGACGCGGGTGGCACGCGTGCCGTACCGGAACGTCGCGCCGAGCTTCTCGGCGAGGGCGGCCATGGCGACGGGCACGGCGTGCATGCCGCCGCTCTCTGGGAAGTAGACGCCTCCCACGGTGTCCATGTGCGAGATGACGGCGTAGACGCCCAGCGCCCGCCGCGGCGACAGCCCCGCGTACAGCGCCTGGAAGGTGTGCGCCCGGATGAGCCGCTCGTCGGTGAGATGGGCGGCCACGAGCCGGTCGAGGCGGCGGAAGCCGCCCATGGCCGCCAGGCGCAGCAGCGCGACCGGCCTGGCCAGGGCGCGCAGGCGGGTCATGTCCGCGTCGACGAACACGCTCCACTCGGCGGCGAACAGCCGGCCCAGCAGGGCGCGGAAGCGACGGTAGCGTTCGGCCTCGGCGGCCCCGCACAGCTCGCGCACCTGCCCGATCATGGCGTCGGCGTCCGGCAGCACGTCCAGCCGGGAGCCGTCGTGGAAGAGCAGCCGGTACGCGGGGTCGAGGCGGCGCAGCGGCAGCCACCGGTCGAGGTTCTCTCCCGCCGCGCCGAAGACCTCGGCCAGCACGCCCGGCATGGTGAGCACCGACGGCCCGGTGTCGAAGCGGTACGGCCCGAGCTCGGCCGTGCCGCAGCAGCCGCCGGGGACGTCCCGCGTCTCCACGACGGTCACCTCGCGCCCGGCCGCGGCCAGGTGGATCGCCGCCGACAGCCCGGCCAGCCCGGCCCCGATGACCACGTCCATCACGCCACCCGCTCCGTGGCCTGCCGGGCCACCCGCTCCATGGCCATGACGCCACCCGGCTCCGTGGCCTGGCGGGCCACCCACTCCATGACCATCACGCCGACCCGCTCAGCGGCCTGGCAAGTCACCCACTCCATGACCATCACGCCACCCGTTCCGTGGCCTGGCGGGCCAGCTCGACGAGGGCAGCCGCGGCGTCGGCGGGCAGGCAGGGCGCCTCCAGCGCCGCCGCCGCCTCGCCGGCCAGCGCGCCGATGCGCCGCTCGGCCGCGTCGAGGGCGCCGCAGGCGACGATCAGCTCGCGGGCGGCGGCCAAGTCCACCTCGTGACGCACGTCGGCCGCGCCACCCAGCTTGGCCTCGTCGTCTACGGGGCCGAGGACGGCGGCGCCGAGGTCGCCGGTGCGCGCGCGAGCCTCGGCCAGCAGGTAGGTCTGCTTGCCGAGCAGCAGGTCGGCGCCCGCGGGCTTGCCGGTGCGCGCGGGGTCGCCGAAGACGCCGAGCACGTCGTCGCGCAGCTGGAACGCCTGCCCCAGCGGCGCCGCGTACGCGCTGAGCGCCGCGAGCGTCACACCGTCGCCGCCGGCGAGCGCGTGCCCCAGGTGCAGAGGACGCTCGACGGTGTACTTGCCCGACTTGTACGCCCCGATCTCCACGATCCGGCGGCGCGTGGCGCGGCCGTGGGCGGCGCCGGCCAGGTCCAGGTACTGGCCGCCGATCAGCTCCACGCGCAGCCGGGTGAACACCTCCCACGCCCGGTACGGCCCGCGGGCGGCCAGCATCGCGCTGTCGGCCCAGGTGTAGGCGAGCAGGCCGAGCAGCGTCGCCACCGACTCCCCGTGCCGCCGCGGATCGCCGCGCCACCCGGCGCGCCGGTGCTCCTCGGCCAGCGCCAGGTGCGCCGTGACACGGCCCCGCCGGGTGCCCGACTCGTCCATGACGTCGTCGAGCAGCAGCGCGCAGGCGTGCACCAGCTCGACGGCGCAGCCGGCCGACAGCACCGCGTCCAGATCCTCCGGCCGCCCGCCCGCGGCCCGGTGCCCCCAGTACACGAAGGACGGCCGCAGCCGCTTGCCACCGCTCAGGACGAAGTCCGCGAGGAAACGGCGCACGGTGCCGACGCCCTCGTCCCCCACGAAGCCGAGCTCGCCCGTCTCACGCTCGACGATCTCCGCCAGATGTCGGTCGACCAGCTCGCGCACGGAGCCGGTCAGTACGGTCATGGTCACGAAATCCTCCGCTCGTCACCAGGATCTTCGAGAGCGGACGGACGTTCGGATGCACCTCACGGGGTCGTTTCACATGGAGGTGGGTGTCGCCGTCGACCCGGATCTCGATCCCCGCGCCGACCGATTCACCCGACAAGGGCCGGCAATACTCCTTAACCGGAAACTGGCCATGCCAGCCGCGTAACCCTCCACGAGAGAGCGCCAATCACACGCAGCCGATGCGCTCGCACACCCGCCACAGCCCGTCCGCGATCGCCGCCAACATCCAGTGCGCGTTCAACCCACTCGGATTCGGCACCACCCACACCGGCGCCCCACCCACCGACTCCCCCTGCAACCCCACCACCGCCTTGGGGCGGACAAACGCGGTCCGGTACGCCGACACCCCAAGCACCGCCAGCACCCTCGGACGGACCTCGGCCACCGACCCCGCCAGCCGGCGACCGCCCTCCACCAGATTGCCGACATATAGGGTCACAAGAAATCAGTAACCGCGACAAAGGAGGCCCAGTCAAATGTCGACCAATGCGGGTGAATGACACAGACTGCCATTGCTGCACTGAGCCCAGGAGTTACCGGCAAGCAAAGAGTAAGGGTTTTTCTTGCTCGCATATGATACCTCGGCAAGACGGCTGCCATCAACGCCAGCAAGGGACATACCACTGCAGCCAAAAGTAAGACGAGAGAGCTGATGTCAGAGAGCAAAAGCATTCGAGAACAGGATACATCTACCGACGACACATCCCCTTCGAGACAGAGCTTGAAACGGATCGCGTCGCCCATATGTATCAAACCAAGAGCCAGGAGCCAGGAGAATGCGGCAGAGATGACACCGAGCGCTATAGTTTTGCGCATCTTCTTTTCAGCAGGTTGAGTCGGAAACGTTGAGGGCAAATGAAAATCAGCCATAGCTTCATCCTACAATGAGGCCTCTTCATAAACCGAAATGAACCCAGGCCGACCCCCTGAGACGCCAGAAGCAAGTCGACTAAAGGGGAGCGAC
Organism: Nonomuraea rhodomycinica; assembly: GCF_013363995.1. Taxonomy (GTDB): domain Bacteria; phylum Actinomycetota; class Actinomycetes; order Streptosporangiales; family Streptosporangiaceae; genus Nonomuraea; species Nonomuraea rhodomycinica. The sequence goes on from NZ_JABWGO010000005.1 coordinate 112,073, forward strand.
CTCCATGAGCGCGGCCACGTTCCGGCTCTTGTCACCAAAGCTCCGCACATCCGGTTTCAATGCGCCTTTCGCCAAGATCGAATGATCCGAACAATCTCGCTGTCGTTGAGCAAGGTAACACCGCAACCTGCGCCAGCCCTGGTACCAGCGTCAGACAGATGCAAGACGCGTAAAGATCGCACGACGCCGTGAACGACCCCATGACACAGATCGACGCATACGCCGTCACACTCCGAACCACGCGGGGCGCCGTACGGCGCCGGACGAAGCCCCAGTTCACCCGGCGTGAATCTGAAGATCCCGTCCGTGTGGCTCAGAGCAAGATTGCAAACGGACCGAGCGTAAGCTCCATATAAAGGACACACAAGATCCATTTGCGTGATTCATTGTGACGGATTGCAACTTTCCGCGTGGTCACGCCCATTTTGCGACATCTTTGCGCGCGAAGCTTGGATCAGCGATAAAGCCCCTGGCGCCCGCTACGCAAAGATCACCGATGCACTTACCGCTCTTGACACTGTGCTGCTGACGCACGTCCTATGTGCTCGCGCACCCGCCGCAGCTCCTCAGCTATCCCCGCCAACGTCCAATGCGCGTTCAACCCGCTCGGATTAGGCAGCACCCACACCGGCGCCCCACCCACCGACTCCCCCTGCAACCCCACCACCGCCTTCGGACGGGCGAACGCGGTCCGGTACGCCGACACCCCCAGCACCGCCAGCACCTTCGGACGGACCTCGGCCACCAACCCGGCCAGCCGGTGGCCGCCCTCCACCAGCTCCTCCCTCGTCAGCTCCGACGCCTTCGCGCTCGCCCGGGCCACCACGTTCGTGATGCCGAGGCCGTACGACGGGAGCAGGTGCTGTTCGGACGGGGCGAGGAGGCGGGGGGTGAAGCCGGACAGGTGCAGGGCCGGCCAGAAGCGGTTGCCCGGGCGGGCGAAGTGGTGGCCCGTGGCCTCCGACATGAGGCCGGGGTTGATGCCGCAGAACAGCACGTCCAGGGAAGGGCCGAGCACGTCGTCGATCACGTCCCGGAGGGTAGTCGATCCGCCGGGTTCCGCGTAGCCGCGGCGGTCGCCGTCAGGCGTCCCACCATGACGTCATCAGGTCCACGAACGCCGACGGCCGCTCCACGTGCAGGAAGTGTCCCGCTTGCGGCCACACCACGGTCCGTGAGCGCGGATGCCGTCCGGGAAGGCCGACCTCCCACGTCGCCGCCTCCGGCACATCGTGTACGGCCGGCACCGGGCACGTGAGCGCGGCCAGGTAGCGCGCGGGCTCCCGGTGTACGCCGAACGCGCCGGTCTCCGTGTCCATGCCGGCGTAGCACTCGGCCGGCACGTGACCCGGCGTAGCCGGCAGCCGGCACCCCGGGGCTGACGACCGTGCGCATCCCCACCGAAGAGCGGGGACGCACGGCGGTGCGGCTCGCCCTGCACCCCGAGGAGCGCCGGCACGTCCTGCTCGGCACGCACATCGTCGTCCGCGACTCCGTCCGGCCGCCCGCCCGGCGTCCCCTGGAAGGCCGGGGGCCGCCGGGCGTCCCCTGGAAGGCCGCGGGGCCGCCGCGCGCCGGTGAGCGGGCGGGTCAGCCCATCTCCTCCAGCGGCCGCCCCTTGGTCTCCCGCACCCACTTGGTGACGAAGAGGAACGACAGGACGGCGAAGGCCGAGTACATGGCGTAGGTGAGCGGCAGGTTCCAGTCCGCCAGCGCCGGGAACGACACCGTGATCGCCCAGTTGGCGATCCACTGCGCCGCGGCGGCCACGCCCAGGGCGGCGGCGCGGATCCGGTTGGGGAACATCTCGCCCAGCAGGACCCAGACCACCACACCCCAGGAGAGGGCGAAGAACAGCACGAACACGTTGGCCGCGACCAGCGCGATGAGGCCCTGCGGGTCGGGCAGGGACACCGCGCCGTTCACCGTGCGGGCGAAGCTGAACGCCCAGGCCGCGGTGCCGAGCGAGACGGCCATGCCGGCCGACCCGATGAGCAGCAGCGGCTTGCGCCCGATCCGGTCGACGAGGGCGATGGCGATGAACGTTCCGATGATGTTGATGACCGAGCTGGAGAAGCTGATCAGCAGGGAGTTGGCCTGCGTGACGCCGACCGACTGCCACAGCACCGTCGAGTAGTAGAAGATCACGTTGATGCCGACGAACTGCTGGAAGATCGACAGCGTGATGCCGACCCACACGATGCCCAGCAGCCCGAACGCGGGGCCGCGCAGGTCCTTCACCGTGGGCCGGCGCTCGGTGCGCAGCACGTGCTGGATCTCGTGGACGCGGTCGTCGATGTCGGCGCCGGGCCCCTCCACCTCCAGCAGCACCCGCCGGGCCTGCTCGGTGCGGCCCGCCATGATCAGGTAGCGGGGCGACTCGGGGATCGTCGAGGCGAACAGCAGATAGAGCAGGGCCGGCACGACGCAGGCGCCGAGCATCCACTGCCACGCCTGCAACCCCCACAGGCCGTTGTTGACGTTGCCGCCGGCCACCCGCGCCAGCGCGTAGTTGACGAGCTGCGACACGGCGATGCCGAGCACGATCGCGAGCTGCTGGAAGGACCCCAGCCGTCCCCGGTAGGCGGGCGGCGCCACCTCCGCGATGTAGGCCGGCCCGAGCACCGAGGCCATGCCGATGGCCACACCGGCGAGCAGCCGCCACACCCCGAGGTCCCAGACGCTGAACGGCAGCATCTGCCCGATCGAGCTGATGGCGAACAGGATGGCCGCCACCTGCATGGTGCGCGTGCGGCCCCAGCGGTCGGCCAGGTTGCCGCCCACCCAGGCGCCGATGGCCGAGCCGAGCAGCGCGATGGCCACCACGATGCCGATCTCGACCGCCCCGACGTGGAAGTACTTCTGGATGCCGACGACGGCGCCGTTGATCACGGCGCTGTCGTAGCCGAACAGGAACCCGCCTATGGCCGCCGCGGCGGTGATGAAGACGACATGTCCCAGATTCTCCTGATGAGCGGGTGCAGCCATGCGCGGTCCCTCCTTATGGAACCGGCATCTACCCCTCGGAAGGCACCTATACCGCCAGGCTTACGCAATCTTGACGCGGAGCCTCACAGCCAGCCCATGCGCTGTGCGGTACGGATGGCCTCCAGCCGGTTCTGCGCGTTGAGCTTGGTCATCGCGCTGGACAGGTAGTTGCGCACCGTGCCCTCGGTCAGGTGCAGCTCGCCCGCGATCCGCGCGATCGTCGCGCCGTCGCCCGCGAGGCGCAGCGCGTCGCGTTCCCGGTCGGTGAGCGGGCTGTCGCCGGCCGCCATCGCGGCGGCGGCCAGCTCGGCGTCCAGGTAGCGCCCGCCCGACTGGACCTTGCGGATGGCCATAGCCAGCTCCTCGGCGGAGGCGTCCTTGCCGAGGAAGCCGCTGACACCGGCGGCCATCGCCCGCCGCAGGTAGCCGGGGCGGCCCAGGCTGGTCAGGATGACGATCTTGCACTGGGAGCTGATCTGCTCGGCGGCGCTCAGCCCGTCCATGCCGGGCATCTCGATGTCGAGCACGGCCACGTCGGGGCGGTGCTCGGTCACGGCGGCCAGCACCTGGTCGCCCCTGCCGACCTGGGCGACCACCTCGATGCCGTCCTCCAGGTCGAGCAGCGCGGCCAGGGCACCGCGGATCAAGTTCTCGTCGTCGGCCAGCAGCACCCGCGTCGTCATCCCGCCGTCCCCTTCGCCGCAGTCGTCCCGGCCGCCAGCCCGGCCATCCGCCCGGCCATCCGCGTGGCCGTCCGCCCGGCCGTCCGCCCTGCCGCCCGCCCGGCCATCCGCGCGGTCATGCCGGCACCGCCGCGCGCAGCACGTACGCGCCCTCGCGCGTGGGCGCGGCATGCAGCGTGCCGCCCGCCGCGCCGACCCGCCGCGACAGGCCGCCCAGCCCGTCCGGCGCGTGCTCGCCCACCGGGCCGCTCACCCCGTCGTTGGACATCTCCAGCACCCCATCCTTGATCGTGATCGTGCAGCGCTCGGCCTTGCTGTGCTTGAGCACGTTCGTCGCGCCCTCCCGGACCACGGTCGCGAGCAGCGTCCGGGTCTCGGGCCCGAGCGCCGCGGTGTCGGCGTCCACGGCGCAGCGCACGCCCGCCGCCTCCAGGACCGCCCGTACGCTGGCGAGCACCTCGTCGAGGTCGAGCGTGCGATAGCTCTGCACGGTCGCGCGCACCTCGCGCAGCGCCTGCCGGGCCGCGTCGCGCACCTCGTACATGCGCCGCGCGGCCGCCTCGGGGTCGGACGCGAGCAGTTCCTCGGCCCGCGCGGCCCCGGCCGAGATGCCGGACAGGCTCTGCCCGAGCAGGTCGTTGAGGTCGCGGGCGAACCTCAGCCGCTCCTCCGAGACGGCCAGCAGCGCCCTGGCCTCCTGGCCCTCGTGGGCCTCCTTGGCCAGCCGCCACAGCCACAGGTTCGCGCCGACGCAGCACAGGATGAACGCGGTGATGCCCGCCTGGAGGACGACGAGGACCCACAGCACGCCGCCCGCGAACAGCGCCAGGTAGGCGCTGAACGCCACGACCGACGCCGCGGCCGCCGCGATGACGACACGCCGGCGCGCGTACGGCAGCAGCATGCCCAGCCACAGCACCGGCGCCCAGATCACCCAGAAGACCGACAGGGCGAGCGCGACCACGCCGGAGACCCACAGCAGGGCCATGGGCCGCTCGCCGCCCCTGACCGCGAGGCGGAAGCTGCGGGCCGCGAGCACGAACAGGACGACCAGCAGCACGCTCACCGCGATCGCCAGCGGCGCCCCGATCAGGCCCTGCTCCCAGCGCACGTACAGCTCCAGGAGACCGGCCAGGTTGACCAGCTGGACGAGGTCCGTGGAGTAGACGATGAGCCAGCGGACCTTGTCCAGCTTCGTCACTCGTCTGCGCCGTAACCGGCCGGCCCTGGCCCGGGCGGCCGCGATCCACCCGGTTCCCGTCCGCCCGGCCCGGATCCGGCTCGCCTCCCCGCTCACGCCGGCACCACCGCCTTCAGGACGAACTCGCCGGCGGGGCCGGGCCCGGCCGTGACCGCGCCGCCCGCGGCGGCCAGCCGCTCCGCCAGGCCCCGCAGCCCGCTGCCGCCGCCCGCGCCACGCGGCTCTGCGGGGACGCGGACGCCGTCGTTGCGCATCTCCAGCGCGCCGTCGCGGATCGTGATCGAGCACCGCGTGGCCGCGCTGTGCTTGAGGACGTTCGTGGCCCCCTCGCGGACCGCCCAGGCGAGCAGCACCCGGGCTCCGGGCGACAGACCGGCCGTGGCGGCGTCGATCTCGCAGCGGGCGCCGGCCGCCTCCAGCGCGGCCCGCACGCCGTCGAGCTCCTCGTCCAGGTCGAGGGTCCGGTAGCCGTCCACGGCGACCTGCACCTCGGCCAGCGCCTCCACGGCCAGCCGCCGCACGTCGGCCATCTCCCGCGCCGCCTTGCCCTCGGCCGCGGCCCGGGTGGCCAGCTTGGCGGCCAGCTCGCTCTTCAGCGAGATCACCGACAGGCTGTGCCCGAGCAGGTCGTGCAGGTCGCGGGCGAAGCGCAGCCGCTCCTCCGCCACGGCCAGGCTCGCCTTGGCCTCCTTGCCGTCGTGGGCGTCCCTGATCGTCCACCACAGCCACCGCCACAGCCACATGGCGACACTCATCAGCACGGCCGTGATCGCCTGGACGAGCAGGACCGGCTGCCACGGCTGGCGGGTGAGCAGGGCGACCGTGGCGGTCGTCAGCGCGAGCACGACCGCGCCGGTGCACCACGCGGCCCAGAGCGGCAGGTACAGCACCGCGGCCGACAGCCACAGGAACATCACCATGGCCCACATCCCGTCGCCGGTGCCGGCCGTCGCGGGCGGCACCAGCGCCAGCGCGCCGACCGCCAGCAGCCCCGCCAGCACGAGCCGGACGCTGGGCGCCGGACGCGTGTCGAACGCCTCACGCAGCAGGAACGGGAAGAGCCCGCACGTGCCGGCCAGGCAGGCTCCCGCGGCCACGGCGTGCGGCACGGAGATCGTCCCCTCCGCGAACGCCGTGACCACCATGCCCATGAGGGTCAGCGCCAGCAGGGCGACCGCGCCGTCCATCCAGTAGACGAGGACCTTGCGCGCTGTGAGCGCCTGGCCTGCCACCGCCCTCCCCCTCGCCGGCGACGTCATCTTCACTTGCCGGAATCCTATAGTTCCGGGAAAGGCACGGCATCGGGGAAGTCAAGCGGCCGGGCGGGATCGGGCCGGGCGGGGTCGGGCCAGGGCATGGGCCGCGGCGGGTCAGGCCAGTGTGTGCGCGAGGACGCGGGCCACGGCCGGCTCCGGTTCGGCGCCGCGCAGGGACAGCCAGGCCAGGTCGTTGTGGGCGGCGAACGCGGCCAGCGCCCGGGCGTCGGTCTCGGTCAGGTCGGCGGCGTCGTGCAGGACGGGGGTGAGGGCGACCCGGTGCCAGGCGTCGGCGGGTCCGTCCAGGCCCTGCACCCGGGCGACCTGCCGGACGGCCGCGCGCACGGCCGACGCGACGCGCCGCAGCCTGCCCGGGGCCGAGCCGGCCGGCTCGATCGTGGCCAGCAGGTCGACGGTGGCGATGTCGGCGCCGTACAGGCGGGTGAGGTGCAGCATCGCCACGTCGCGTGCGGCCAGGCCGTTCTCGTGCAGGGGCAGCGTGAACGTCACGGGCAGCCGCCGCTGCTGCTGGAGCAGCCGCAGGGCGCGCGCCCGGCGGACCACGGCGGGCCGGTCGGCGGCGTCGCGCGCCTCCACGTCGAGGTACGCGGCGCCGAGCCGGGAGACGGCGGCGCCGTACGCGGCGGCCAGGCTCTCCGGGGTGGGGCAGGCGGCGGCCAGGTCACGGCCCCGGGGGCCGCCGAGCACGAGGCCGGCACCGCCCCCTTCGTCCCGCAGCGCACGGATCGCCGCGGCGAGTGCGCGCTCCCTCTCCTCGTCGCCTTGCTCCTCGCCGCGGGACGCGGGCTCTTCGTCCGTGGCCGTGGTCCTGGGCTTCTCGGCCGGCGCGTCCCCGTCGTCGGTCGTTCCGGGGTCGGCCGGGAGGCTGGGGGACGGCGTGGGGACGGTGCCCTCCGAGGGCGGGGCGTCGGTCGCGGGTGCGGTGTCCTTGGCGGGTGCGGTGTCCTTCGCGGGTGCGGTGTCCTTCGCGGGTGCGGTGTCCTTCGCGGGTGCGGTGTCCTTCGCGGGCGGGGTGGAGGCGGTGGTCCAGGCAGGGGTGCAGGGAGCGGGGCCGGCGACCAGGTGGGCGAGGGCGTACCAGCGCGACCCGGTGCGGCGGGCGTCGGCGGCGAGGTCGAGGTCGGGGTCGCGGCCGGGTTCGGCGAAGCGGACGAACGCCGCGGGTCCGGTCGCGGCGGAGGAGGACGCCCCGGGAGGCCGGGGCCGGGCGAGCGCGGGGGACACCGCCGGCGGTACGAGGTCGGGCAGGGCGCGGGGCGGCAGCAGCGTGACCGCCACCGCGGTCACGCCCGCGAGCCCCAGCGCCGCCAGGAACGCCAGCGGGCGCGGAAGCGTGCCGTCGGGCCGCGCGCGCCGCCCCTCGGCCGCCCGCCCGCGAGAGGACGCCGCCGTTCCGGAGGCATCCGTCCCGGACGACCGCGTTCCGGAAGCATCCGTCCCGGGCGGTCGCGAGCCGGACGACCGCGGGCCGGACAGCCGCGAACCAGACATGCGCCACCCCGAGTCGTCGGCCGATCACACAGAGCGTCGATCGCGACGGTAGCAAGCCGGACGGCTTCACCGGGGCCGTTCTCCGGATGCCGTCCGCTCTATGCCGATAATGACGACATGAAGTTGCGGATCTTCACGGAGCCCCAGGAGGGCGCCACCTATGACGACCTGCTCGCCGTCGCCCAGGCGACCGAGCGGCTGGGCTTCGACGCGTTCTTCCGGTCCGACCACTATCTGCGCATCACCGCCGGCGACCCGGGGCCGGGCTCCACGGACGCGTGGACCATGCTGGCCGGGCTGGCGCGGGAGACCTCCCGGATCAGGCTCGGCACGCTGGTGACCCCGGCCACGTTCCGGCTGCCGGGACCGCTGGCGATCACCGTGGCGCAGGTGGACCAGATGAGCGGCGGCCGGGTCGAGCTGGGCCTCGGCACGGGCTGGTACGACCGTGAGCACGCGGCGTACGGCATCCCGTTCCCGCCGGTGGCGGAGCGCTTCGGCCGGTTCGAGGAGCAGTTGGAGATCGTCCGCGGGCTCTGGACGTCCGACGGGCCGTATTCGTTCGAGGGCGCCTACTACCGGCTGGTCGACTCCCCCGCGCTGCCCAAGCCGGCGCAGCGCCCGAGCCCGCCGATCATCATCGGCGGCCTCGGCGCCAAGCGCACGCCCCGGCTGGCGGCGACGTACGCCGACGAGTACAACGTGCCGTTCCACTCGCCCGAGGAGACGGGCGCGGCCTTCGACCGGGTACGGCGGGCGGCCGAGGAGACCGGGCGCGCGCTCGTGCTGTCGGCGGCGCAGACCGTGTGCGTGGGCCGCGACCAGGCCGAGCTGGAGCGGCGCGCGGCGGCGATCGGCACGGGCCTCGCCGACCTGCGCCGCAACGGGCTCGCCGGCACTCCCGCCGAGGTCGTCGACAAACTCGGGCGGCTCGGGGAGCTGGGGGCCGAGCGCGTGTACCTCCAGGTGATGGACCTGTCCGACGCCGAGCACCTGGAGCTCATCGCCGCCGAGGTGCTGCCGCACGTCTGATCCGCAGGCGATCGTCAGCCGATATATCGGTTGGCGTGGTTCGTCCGGGACCGGCACACTTGGCGCGTGCTGCTGACGATCTCGACGACCGCGAGACCGGCGAGCGACCTGGGCTTCCTGCTGCACAAGCATCCCGACCGGGTGCAGGAGTTCGGGCAGTCGTCCGGCAAGGCCACCGTGTTCTACCCGGAGGCGGGCGAGGAGCGCTGCACCGCCGCCCTCCTCCTGGAGGTCGACCCGGTGACTCTGGCCCGCTCACGCGGGAAGGGCTCGCCGGACTTCAGCCTGTCGCAGTACGTCAACGACCGGCCCTACGCCGCCTCGTCCCTGCTGGCCGTCGCGCTCGCCGACGTGTTCCGCACCGCGCGGGCGGGGCGGTGCGCGGCCCGGCCGGAGCTGGCGGCCACAGCGCTGCCGCTGGAGATCCGGCTGCCCGCGCTGCCCTGCCGGGGCGGCCCCGACCTGGCGCGGCGGCTGTTCGAGCCGCTCGGCTGGGAGGTGTCCGCGGAGGCCGTGCCGCTCGACGAGGGGTTCCCCGAGTGGGGCGACTCGCGGTACGTGACGCTCACCCTCACCGGGACCGTGCGGCTGGCCGACGCGCTCAACCACCTGTACGTGCTGCTGCCCGTGCTCGACGACGCCAAGCACTACTGGATCGCGCCGGACGAGGTGGACAAGCTCGTCCGGGCCGGCGAGGGCTGGCTGGGCGCGCACCCGGAGCGGACGCTGATCACGCGGCGCTACCTCGGCCGGCGGTGGACGCTGGCCCGTGCGGCGCTGACGCGGCTGGCGGAGCTGGGCGACGAGACGGAGGAGGCGCTGGAGCCGGCCATCCCGGAGGAGCCCTCCCCCACGACCCCGGCCGCCGAACCGGAGGACGCCGCCACCGAGCTGGAGGACTCGCCCGCCGAACCGGACGACGCCGCCACCGAGCCGGCGGACGCCGCGACCGAGCGCGAGGACGCGCCCGCCGCCCCTCGCTCGCTCAGCGGGAAGCGGCGCGAGGCCGTGCTGCGCACCCTGGAGGAGCTGGGCGCGACCAGCGTCATCGACCTCGGCTGCGGCCAGGGCGAGCTGGTCGGCGCGCTGCTGGCCCGGCCGCGCTTCGCCCGCGTGGGCGGCATGGACGTCTCGCCCATGGCCCTGACCATCGCGGCGCGCAAGCTGAAGCTGGAGCGCATGCCGGCCGCCAAGCGCGAGCGGCTGACCCTGTTCCAGGGGGCGCTCACGTACACCGACAAGCGGCTGACCGGCTACGACGGGGCCGTGCTCATGGAGGTGATCGAGCACGTGGACCCGCCGCGCCTGGCCGCGCTGGAGCGGGTCGTGTTCGGCCACGCCCGGCCGCGGCACGTGCTCGTCACCACCCCGAACATCGAGTACAACGTGCGCTACGAGTTCCTGACCGGGCTGCGCCACCCCGACCACCGCTTCGAGTGGACGCGGGCGGAGTTCGCGGCGTGGGCCTCGGAGGTGGCCGCCCGCCACGGCTACACCGTCGCCCTGTCACCCGTGGGCGAGGACGACCCCGAGGTCGGTCCGCCGACGCAGATGGGAGTGTTCACCCGTGATCAGCGTTCCTGAGCTGTCCCTGGTGGTGCTGGTCGGGGTGTCGGGCAGCGGGAAGTCGACGTTCGCGGCCCGGCACTTCAAGCCGACGCAGGTGATCTCGTCCGACTACTGCCGCGGCCTGGTCGCCGACGACGAGAACGACCAGTCGGCGACGCCGGCGGCGTTCGAGCTGCTCCACCACATCGTGGGCGTGCGCCTGGCGCGCGGCCTGCTGACCGTGGTGGACGCGACGAACGTGCAGTACGGCGCCCGCAAGGCGCTCATCGACCTGGCCCGGCGGCACGACGTGCTGGCCGACGCCATCGTGCTGGACGTGCCCGAGGAGACGGCGATCGAGCGCAACGCCGCCCGTCCCGACCGCGACTTCGGGCCGGGCGTGGTGATCCGGCAGCGCAAGGAGCTGCGCCGCTCGCTGTCGAAGATCTCCAAGGACGGTTTCCGCAAGGTCCACGTGCTGCGCGGGCTCGACGCCGTCGAGAACGCCTCGGTGACGTACGAGAAGGCGTGGAGCGACAAGCGGGAGCTGACGGGCCCGTTCGACGTCATCGGCGACGTGCACGGCTGCCGCGCCGAGCTGGAGGAGCTGCTCGCGCGGCTCGGCTGGCAGGGGCTGCGGCACCCGGAGGGGCGCACGGCGGTGTTCGTCGGCGACCTGGTGGACCGCGGCCCCGACACGCCGGGCGTGCTGCGGCTGGTCATGGACATGGTCGAGGCGGGCACGGCGCTGTGCGTGGCCGGCAACCACGAGCAGAAGCTGGTGCGCGCGCTCAACGGCCGCAACGTGCGGGCCACGCACGGGCTCCAGGAGTCGCTGGACCAGCTCGCCGCGCAGCCGCCGGAGTTCCGGGAGCGGGCGCGGGCGTTCATGGACGGGCTGATCAGCCACTACCAGCTCGACGGCGGGCGGCTGGTCGTCGCGCACGCCGGCCTGAAGGAGTCCTACCATGGGCGGGCGTCCGGGCGGGTCCGCTCGTTCGCCCTGTACGGGGAGACGACCGGGGAGACCGACGAGTACGGCCTGCCCGTGCGCTACCCGTGGGCCGACGACTACCGGGGCCGGGCCATGGTCGTCTACGGCCACACCCCGACCGTGCGGCCCGAGTGGGTCAACAACACGATCTGCCTCGACACGGGTTGCGTGTTCGGCGGCGCGCTGACCGCGCTGCGCTACCCCGAGCGGGAGCTGGTGAGCGTGCCGGCGCGGAAGGTCTGGTACGAGCCGGTCAAGCCGCTCGGCGGCCCGGCCGCTTCGGTCCGCGAGCCGGGCATGCTGGACATCGACGACGTGCGGGGCACCCGGTACGTCGAGACCCGCTTCGGCCCGCGGGTCAAGGTGATGGAGGAGAACGCCGCCGCCGCGCTGGAGGTGATGAGCCGCTTCGCGGTGGACCCGCGCTGGCTGGTCTACCTGCCGCCGACGATGGCGCCGCCGGAGACGTCCACGCTGGACGGCTACCTGGAGCACCCGGCCGAGGCGTTCGCGGAGTTCGCCGCCGCCGGGGTCGGCGAGGTCGTGTGCGAGGAGAAGCACATGGGCTCGCGGGCCGTGGCCGTCCTCGCGCGGACGCCGGAGGCGGCGCGCGACCGGTTCGGCGTCACCGACGGGAGCACCGGCGCCGTGTACACGCGTACCGGCCGGCCGTTCTTCGCCGACAACGGGCCGCTCGTGGACCGGCTGCGCGAGGCGTGCGCGCCGCTGTGGGCGGAGCTCGGCTCCGACTGGGTGGTGCTGGACTGCGAGCTGCTGCCCTGGTCGGCCAAGGCGGGCGAGCTGATCAGAACCCAGTACGCCTCGGTGGGAGCCGCGGCGCGGGTGGCGCTGCCCGAGGCCGTGGCGGCCCTGGAAGCGGCGGCCGGGCGCGGACTGGATGTGGGCGGACTGCTGTCGCGCACCCGGCGCCGCTCCTCCAACGCTGCCCTGTTCCGCGACGCCTACGCCCGGTACTGCTGGCCGGTCGACGGGCTGGACGGGGTGCGGGTGGCGCCGTTCCAGATCCTCGCCTGCGAGGGCCGGGCCACGGCGCTGGAGCCGCACGCCTGGCACCTGTCCACGCTGGCCCTGCTGGACTCGCCGCTGATCACGCACACGCGCCACCGGTTCGTGTCGCTGGAGTCGGAGGAGTCGCGGGCCGGGGCGGTGGCCTGGTGGGAGTCGCTGACGGCCGAGGGCGGCGAGGGCATGGTGGTCAAGCCCGCCGCGTACACGCCGGGACGGGTGCAGCCGGGGGTGAAGGTCCGGGGCCGCGAGTACCTGCGCATCATCTACGGGCCGGACTACACCGAGTCGCTGGACGTGCTGCGCAGGCGCTTCCTCGGCAAGAAGCGGTCGATGGCGCTGCGGGAGTACGCGCTGGGGCTGGAGGCCCTGGCCCGGCTGTGCGAGGGTGAGCCGGCGTGGCGGGTCCACGAGCCGGTCTTCGCGGTCCTCGCCCTGGAGTCGGAGCCGGTGGACCCGCGCCTGTGAGCCCTTGCCGAGGGGTGCTCAGGGGCGGGGGCACCACTCCTGGACCGCCTCGACGATCTCGGCGGCCTGCCGCCTGGTCACGTCGGTGAAGCGTTCCTGGGCGTCGCTGACCAGCTCGCCCGGCGGCTTGCCCTGCCGGATGTCGCGGCAGGTGGCGCGGGCGCGGCTCAGCGCCGCGCCCTCCTCGGGCGCCAGCCACGGGGCGATGCCTTCGAGCCGGTGCAGGAACGCGGTGCGCTGACCGGCGTCGGGGCTCGGCTGCCGGGCCGGCTCGGGAACGTCCTCCCCGGCGGCCGGGGGCGGCAGGGCGGCGTGTCCCGCGTTCCAGGCGGGGAGCTGCCCCGAGGCTCCGGGACCGAGCAGCCCGGCCACGACCAGGGCGACGCTCACCCGCCGGCGAGCGCGGTCCCGGTCATCGCCAGAACCCTTCTCTGGGGACGCATGTGGCGCACCGTACGCCCCACATGACCACCACGTCCGCTTTCCCGGCAAACGGACGACCGGAATGCCGATAAAAGCCTGTCCCTTGACCGTGCGCAGCGGCCGTGGCCGTGCGGGTGAGGCGGGAAGCCCCCGCCGGGCACCAGACCGGCGGGGGCTTCGGCAGGGGGATGAGACGTCAGGCCGCGAGCTCCGTGACGCCCGCCCGCGCCGTGGACGTCAGGCCGCTGACTCCGTGACCTCGGCCTCCAGCGGCATGACCGCCGCGATCAGGTCGGCGAAGTCCTTGCGCGGCACCTCCAGCACCACGTCCGGCCGGTCGACGTGGTGGATCTCGACGTGGTCGTTGAGCCGGCGCGCCACGACACTGCTGCTCATTCGTGCTCCTTCCGTCGGGGACCTGCCTGCCGGTGGCCATGCCTCCGAGCCTGCGCGGACGACGTCTCGCAGCCGCCCGCGTCGCCCCGTTCCGTGAAGGCCCGGCCACCGTGGGTCAGCCTGCCACGCGGCGGGCCCTCGGGCATCTGGCGTCGAGGGGAGCAGGTAGAGACACCCCCGCCTCGGAGGACCATCTATGCGCCTCGGGTGAAGACCTGCCCTGCGCATATCCGCCGTTATTGGAGCGAATCAGGCGGAAGGCATGCGGCCAGAACGTACAGCATCGCCGTGAAGGCGACCACTCCGGCGGCCACGGCCCAGGCGGGCACGGCCACCGGGACGCCGTAGGAGCGGGTGATGGCGAGCCAGCGTTTGATCATGCGCCGATGGTGCCCGCGACCACGCCGGAAATCAAGATCACCCAAGGTGTACGGCGGGGCGTCCGGCGTCCGGCGTCAGGAGCCGGACGCCGGGAGCTGGAAGTGCCAGATGAGCATCGAGGGCACGTCGCCGTAGGCGGCCCGGGCGGCCTCCGGCACCAGGCCGGCCAGCGACCAGGGCCAGACGTCCCAGACCGCGACCACCTCGGCCGAGGAGGGGGCGGCCTCAGGTGGCGCCTCAACCTGAGGTGACGTGTCGGCCGCAGGTGGAGTGTCGTGCGCGGGTGGCGTGTCGGCGATCCTCGGCTCCTCGCAGCGGCGCACCTGCAGCCCCGCCGACAGGGCCGCGCGCAGGTAGTCGCCGACCGCGTGACGGTAGGTGGCGATCCGGCCCGGCCGCCCGTCCGCCAGCCGTACGGGCGGGACGAAGCCCCGCGCCACCCCCTCGGGATGCATGTCCGAGATCACCAGATGCCCGCCGGGACGCAGCACCCGGGCGAACTCGGCCATCGCCGGCCCGAGCGACGGGACGTGCGTCAGGGCGAGGGAGCAGACCACGAGGTCCACGGCGTCGTCGGGCACCGGCAGGTCGCCCAGGTCGCCGAGCGAGAACACGGCCCTCGGCACCCGGGCGCGCGCCCGCGCGAGCATGTCGGGCGAGCCGTCCACGCCGATGACCCGGTGGCCGCGCCCGGCCAGCGCCGCCGCCACCCGGCCGGTGCCGCAGGCCGCGTCCAGCGCGTCGCCCGCCGGAAGGCCGTCGAGGATCCGCCCGACGACGGGCTCCTCGATGTCGAATAGGCCGTTGGGCCCGTCGTAGGTGCCGGACCAGACGCGGTATCCCTCGACGGCGTCCACGTCCGCCACCTCGACGGCCGCGCCCACCAGCGCCTCGTCGCCGAGGAGCCTCCGGATCTCGCCCAGCCGCGCCTCCACGAAGTCGCGGTCGTGCTCACCCCTGAAGGAGCGCAGCAGCGCGACCCCCTCGACGCCGAGCAGGTAGGCCAGGGGATGTTCGTAGATCACGACGCGACCCTAACGACCCCGTCCCGGGGACGCCATCCGATTACCAGCCGGCCGCCCCCTGCCCCACCGGGCCGACCAGGAGCTGGCCGTTCAGCATGCGCGAGGGAGGACCGACCAGCGTTGGTGCCCGCCAGCACCGACAGAACCGGCCACGCGCCCAGGGGTCCGGCCTGGCGTGCGCGCTAGGTCGTGTCTTCAATGTGATCTCCCGGGGTGAAAATGGCGGGCCAGGCGCCGGCGAGCCATCCGATCACGCCCTCGGACGATCCCGCGGCGGACTGACCAGCAAGATTCATCTGGCCTGCGACGGTGCAGGCCGGCCGCTGGCGTTCCTGGTGACCGGCGGGAACGTCAACGACTGCACCCGCCTGCAGCAGGTGCTGCAGGCCATTCGCGTTCCCCGCCTCAGCCGCGGCCGGCCCCGCACCCGCCCTGACCACGTGGCAGCCGACCTGACCCGATCACTTTGAAGACAGGCCCTAGGCGGGCCGTGCCCCCTCCAGGTGCTCGACGCAGCGCGCCAGCAGCGCGATCAGGGTCTCGCGTTCCTCGTCGCTGAAGGCGCCGGCGAGCCCGCGCTCGACGCGTACGGCGTTGGCGTCGGCGGTGGCCATCACCTGCGCGCCCTTCGCGGTGAGCCGCGTCTCCAGGATGTTCTTGTGCCACTCGTGCGGCGTCCGCTCGATCAGGCCCTGCTCCTGGAGGTTCTTGAGGACGGTGTTCATGGTGGGCGGCGTCACGCCGCACGCCCGGGCGAGCGCGGCGGCCGAGATGCCCGGACTCTGCGCGAGGTGGAGCAGCGCCGAGTACTGCGGCACGGTGAGGCCGGCGGGCCTCAACGCGGCGTTCTTGGCCGCGTTGAGCGCCTGCTCCGCCCGCTTCAGGTGGAAGCCCAGGCGCTCGGGGACGGGCATCGAGGTCATCTCCGCATGGTAACGACCCTGTTCAGCCGACGTTGACAGGTATTAGAACTCTAACTATCGTACGTACTCGTTCTAATAGTCGAACCCTTGCGAGTGACTCATGCCTTCCCTCCGTACCGTCGCCGCCGTAGCGGGCACGACCCTCGCCCTCACGCTCGCCGGCCCCACCTCCGCCGCCCTGGCGGCCCGCCCGGCCGCCCCCGCTGCCCTGGCCGCCCCGGCCGCGACCGTCTCCACCGCGTTCGAGCTGCCCGGCGCCCGGGTGTACCCCGAGGGCGTCACCGCCGATCCGCGCACCGGCGAGCTGTACGCCGGCTCCTACACCGACGGCACCGTGTTCCGCATGACGCCCGGGCGGCGGGTCGCCGAGACGTTCCTGCCGGCCGGCGCCGACGGCCGGCACACCGCCAACGGCCTGGAGGCCGACCGCGCCGGACGGCTGTGGGTCACCGACTCCACCAGCGGCGTCACCGTCTACGACACGCGCACCCGCGCCCCGCTCGCCCGCTTCGAGGTCGAGGGGGACGAGCCGACGTTCGTCAACGACGTCGCCATCGCGCCGGACGGCGCCGCCTACCTCACCGACAGCGCGCGGGCCGTCGTCTACCGGGTCACCCCCCGCCAGCTCGCCCGGGCCCACGGCGGCCGGGCGCCGCTCACGCCGTACGCGGATCTGAGCGACGCCGTCGGCGCGAGCGCTCCCGGCACGTACACGCTGAACGGGATCGTCACCGACCCCGCCGGCCGCTACCTGCTGACGGCGGACATGACGGGCGGCGGCCTCTACCGCGTGGACCTCGCCACCCGCGCCGTCCGCAAGGTCGCGCTGGAGGGGGGCGACATGCTGCACGCCGACGGGCTGGAACTGCGCGGCGCGACGCTGTGGGCGGTGCACAACACCGTCGACACGATCAGCCGGTGGCGGGTCACCCGGGACGGCACGACGGCGCGCGTCGAGCGGCGGCTGACCGACGAGGCGCTCCAGCTCCCGACCACGCTGACGTGGCACCGGGACGGCCTGTACGTCGTGCGCTCGCAGTTCGACAAGGGCGGCCCGCTGGGCGAGGGCACGCCGAGCCTGCCCTTCTCCGTCGCGCTGGTGCGCGGGCTCTAGCTCACCCGCGGACGAGCAGCGCCACGCACTCCACGTGGTGGGTCATCGGGAAGGCGTCGAACGCGCGCAGGTCGGCCAGGCCGTACCCGCGCTCCCCCAGCCACGCCACGTCGCGGGCCAGCGTCGCCGGGTCGCACGAGACGTACACGACGCGCGGCGCCTCCAGGCTCGCGACGCGGTCCACCACCTCGCGGCCGAGGCCCGCGCGGGGCGGGTCGACCACGACCACGTCGGCGCGCTCGATCTGGAAGCGGTCCAGCGCCTCCTCCACCCGGCCGCGCTCGATCCGCGCCTGCGGCAGGTCGCGCAGGTTGGCCCGGGCGTCGCGGACCGCCGCCTCCTCCGACTCCAGGCCGAAGACCGCCCCCTCGGGCCCCACCGCCTCGGCCAGGCCCGCGGCGAACAGCCCCACCCCGCAGTAGAGGTCGAGGGCCCACTCCCCCGGCTCCGGCGCGGCGAAGGTCAGGACGGCGTCCAGCAGCGTCTCGGCGGCGCCGGGATGGACCTGCCAGAACCCGCTGCCCGAGACCCGGAACTCCCGGTCGCCGACCCGCTCGCGCAGCACGCCCGGGCCGCGCCGCGGCACCGTGCGGCCCTTGCCCTGGTCGACCAGGATCGAGGCGGGCGCGTCGAGGTCGGGCACGGCCACGGTGCGGCGCGGGCGCGGCTTGACCACGACGGCGCGGTCGCCGCCCGTGGAGGCGATCACCTCGACGCCCGCCGCGCCGGGCCACTCGCGCAGCTCGGCCCCGACCGCCTCCACCTCGGGGTGGGCGATCAGGCACGCGTCGACGGGCTGGATGTCGTGGGAGCGGTGCTTGCGGAAGCCCGGCACGCCGTCCCCGCGTACGGCGAACTGCACGCGGGTGCGCCAGCCGAGGCCGTCGGGTGCCCCCGGCACCTCCTCCACCACGACCTTGCGGTCGATGCCGGCGAGCCGCCGCAACTGCTCGGCCACCACGTCGGCCTTGAGCGCGCGCTGCGCCTCCAGCGTGGCGTGCTGCCAGTCGCAGCCGCCGCACCGGCCGGGGCCGGCGTAGGGGCAGGGCGGGACGACCCGGTCGGGCGAGGGCTCCAGGATCTCCACGGCGTCGGCCCGCAGGAAGCGGGTCGTCTCCTCGGTCACGGCGGCGACGACGCGCTCGCCGGGCAGGGCATGCCGGACGAAGACCACGCGGCCCTCGTGCCGGGCGACGCACCAGCCTCCGTGCGCGACCGGGCCGACCGTGAGCTCCAAAGATGCCTGTTCCGCTTCCACATCGACACCCTATGCCCTGCCCGGACGGCCCCTCGCCGCCCGCCGCACCCCGCCGGGACCCACCCGCGCGGGCGGCGGCGGACGTCAGCGGGTCTCGATGCCCTGGTCCTTGACGACGTCCTGCCAGGAGCGGCGCACCGAGCCGGCCGCGAACGGCTCCGGGCGGCCCTTGAGCCGGTCGGAGGAGTGCAGCTGCCAGGGCACGCTCGTCACCATCACCCCGGGCTTGAACAGCAGCCGGGCCTTCAGCCGCAGCGCGCTCTGGTTGTGCAGCAGGTGCTCCCACCAGTGGCCGACCACGTACTCGGGGATGAAGACCGTCACCACGTCGCGCGGCGAGCGCCGGCGCAGCGTCTTGACGTAGTCGAGGATCGGCTGGGTGATCTCCCGGTACGGGGAGTGCAGCATCTTCAGCGGCACCGGGATGCCCCGCCGCTCCCACTCCTCCTGGAGCTGGCGCGACTCCTCGTCGTCCACGCCCACGGTGACGGCCTCCAGCGTGGAGGGCCGGGTGGCGCGGGCGTAGGCGAGGGCCCGCAGGGTCGGCTTGTGGATCTTGGAGACGAGCACGATCGCGTGGTTGCGGGCCGGCAGCATGGACGCGTCGTACTCGCCGGTGAGCTCCAGCTCGGCGGCCACGTTGTCGTAGTGCCGGCGGATGCCCTTCATCATGAGGAACAGGATCGGCATGGCCAGGCACACGATCCACGCGCCGACCAGGAACTTGGTCAGCAGCACGACGATGAGCACGAGCCCGGTCATGATGCCGCCGAAGAAGTTGATGGCCCGGGAGCGGTGCATGCGGTGGCGGGCGCCCGGGTCGGTCTCCGTGCGCAGGTGGCGGGTCCAGTGGATGACCATGCCGGTCTGGCTGAGCGTGAAGGAGACGAAGACGCCGACGATGTAGAGGTTCAGCAGGCGGCTGACGTCCGCGTTGAACCCCCACAGCAGCAGGCACGCCGCCGCGGCGAGGATGACGATGCCGTTGGAGAAGGCCAGGCGGTCGCCGCGGGTGTGGAGCTGGCGCGGCAGGTAGCGGTCCTGGGCCAGGATCGAGCCGAGCACCGGGAAGCCGTTGAAGGCGGTGTTGGCCGCCAGGAACAGGATGAGCGCGGTCACCGCGGAGATCACCACGAACGCCGCCGAGCCGCCGCCGAACACCGCGTCGGCCACCTGCGCGATGATCGGCTGCTGGTAGTAGCCGGGGCCGACGGGCGTGCCGTCCGGCTTGAGCAGGTCGGTGGCCACCACGGACGGCTCGGCCACCTTCACCCCGGAGGCCAGCCCGAGCGCGATGATGCCGCCGAACATGGTGATCGCGACCACGCCCATCATGAGCAGGGTGGTGGCGGCGTTCCTGCTCTTGGGCTTGCGGAAGGCCGGCACGCCGTTGCTGATGGCCTCCACGCCGGTCAGCGCGGCGCAGCCGGAGGAGAACGCGCGCAGCACGAGGAACGCGGCGGCGAACGCCGTCAGGTTGGTCTGCTCGGGCACGATGCCGAAGCCGGCGCTGGGCGCGCGCAGCTCGTCGCCGAGCACCAGCAGCCGGAACCCGCCCCACGCGACGAGCCCGATCACCGCGACCATGAACGCGTACGTCGGGATGGCGAAGGCGACGCCCGACTCGCGCAGGCCGCGCAGGTTGACCACGGTCAGCAGGACGACGATGGCGATGGCCACGGCGGGCTTGTGCTCGCCGACGAACGGGATCGTGGCGCCCACGTAGTCGACGCCGTTGGCCACGGACACCGCCACGGTCAGCACGTAGTCGACCATGAGGGCGCTGGCCACCGTCAGGCCGGCGTTGCGGCCGAGGTTGGTGGTGGCCACCTCGTAGTCGCCGCCGCCGCTCGGGTAGGCGTGCACGTTCTGCCGGTACGACGCGACGACCGTCAGCATGACGACCACCACGGCCAGGGCGATCCAGGGGCTGTAGGTGTAGAACGAGACCCCGGCCAGCGACAGGATGACGAGGATCTCCTGTGGCGCGTACGCCACGGAGGACAGCGCGTCGCTCGCGAACACGGGCAGGGCGATGCGCTTGGGCAGGAGCTGCTCGTGCAGCTGGCCGCTGCGCAGCGCCCGGCCCACCAGGACGCGTTTCAGAAGATCTGTCACCTTCGCCACGTAACCAGAGCCTAGTCTCCGTTATGGCCACGCATCGGAGCGCTCCCCTATCAGGCCATACTGGTGTCGAGCAACCGGCCGACCGCGAGATGCGGGGGAGTATGCATATAGTGATCATGGGGTGTGGGCGGGTCGGTTCGACCCTGGCCCACATCCTCGAGGACGGCGGCCATTCGGTCGCGATCATCGACCGCGATCCGCAGGCGTTCCGCCGGTTGCGGGCGGGGTTCCGCGGCCGGCGGGTGACGGGCATCGGGTTCGACCGCGACGTGCTCACCGACGCGGGCATCGAGTCCGCCGCCGCGTACGTGGCCGTCTCCAGCGGCGACAACTCCAACATCATCTCCGCCCGGGTGGCGCGGGAGACGTTCGGCGTCGACAACGTCGTGGCCCGCATCTACGACCCGCGGCGGGCCGAGGTCTACCAGCGCCTGGGCATTCCCACGGTGGCGACCGTGCGCTGGACGGCCGACCAGATCCTGCGGCGCGTCCTGCCGGAGGGCGCCGAGCCGCTGTGGCGCGACCCGACCGGCCGCGTCGTCCTGGCCGAGGTGCCCGTGCACCCGTCCTGGATCGGCACGCGCGCCGTCGATCTGGAGCCCAGGGCGCGGTGCCGGGCCGCGTTCATCAACCGCATGGGCGAGTCGCTGGTCGTGGCGGACGACACCGTGCTGCAGGAGGGCGACATCCTGCACGTGATCGGCGCCGAGAACGACATGGACCGGATCAACAAGGTGCTCGCCGCCGCACCGGAGAAGGACGACTGATGCGCGTCGCGATCGCGGGGGCCGGGGCCGTGGGCCGGTCCATCGCCGCCGAGCTGCTGGAGAACGGCCACGAGGTCCTCCTCATCGACGTGGACCCCAAGGCCATCAAGATCGACAGCGTGCCGCGGGCCGAGTGGCTGCTCGCCGACGCCTGCGAGATCGCCTCGCTCGACGAGGCCGGCCTCAACAACTGCCACGTCGTCGTCGCCTCCTCGGGGGACGACAAGGTCAACCTGGTCGTGTCGCTGTTGGCCAAGACCGAGTACGGCGTGCCGCGCGTGGTCGCCCGGATCAACCACCCCAACAACGAGTGGCTGTTCAACGAGTCGTGGGGCGTGGACGTGGCCGTCTCGACGCCGCGCCTGCTGAGCGCCCTCGTCGAGGAGGCGGTGAGCGTCGGCGACCTGGTGCGCCTGCTGACGTTCCGGCAGGGTCAGGCCAACCTGGTGGAGCTCACGCTCGCCGAGGACGCGCCCGTGGTGGGCCAGCGGGCCGGCTCGGTGCCGTGGCCGGCCGACTCGGCGCTCGTGGCGATCCTGCGCGAGGGGCGGGTCCTGGTGCCCTCCGACGACGACCCGCTGGAGGCGGGCGACGAGCTGCTGTTCGTGGCCACCCAGGAGGTGGAGCAGGAGCTCGCCCACCTGCTGTCGCAGCACTGACCCAGCGCCACCACCAAGGCTTCCCCCGGGCGCCCGCGCCGGCGCCCGGCATGGGATGGCGTCAGGGCCACCGTTCGAAGAAGAGCTGCCGCCGCGGCAACCACTCCTCGATCGTCCCGGCCATGCAACTCTCGCCGAACGCGCACTTCTCCGTCATGTAGGCCGAGAGGTAGGCAAGATCCGTCTCATCCACCGCCCCGCCCTGGACGACGAAGCGTGCGGCGTGAGCCGCGCCCCGGAGCTCGTCGAGGTGGCCGAGCGCACCGATCGCGTCGCCCCATTGATGACGGTCGTCCACCCGGGGCGGGCGGCGATCGAGACAGGCGGTGAGCAGTTCGGCGTCGCGCTCCTCTCCGAAGCGCGCGAGCGCGAAGCAGTAACCGTCGCTCGCGTAGCCGAGCGGGCTCTCCAGGAGCATGCTGCCGAGCTGCTCCCGGAAGCGCGTGCGCCGGTCGAGGCCGATGAGCCAGCCGGCGGTCATCCGCGAGCGCCACTCGAACGCCAGCAGCCGCTGAAGATCTTTGTCGGTGATCCGTCGCGCGTCCCGGGCCAGGGAACGGCCGAAGCGGATCAGCTCCCGGTCGGGGAGCATCATGAAACCGCCCATGAGCTGCAGATAGCGGCGGACCTCTCCGCTTCCGGGGGTGACGTAACGCCGGACGGCCCGCGTGAGCCGGAGGTCGGACGGGGTCGGCAAGGGCATGAGCCCATTCTGCGGAGATCGTCCGGGCCGGCAAGTCCCTGGATCGAGCGCCGCCGGCCCGGGGAGCGCCGCGCCGGCGATCCGGTCACGAGCGGACGGCAGCCCGCCCGTGGACCGGCGTCGCGAAGGGTCAGGCCGGGGCCACGGGGTTGATCGGGGTGCGGCCGCGGCCGAGCACCCACACCATGGCCGCCAGCGCGGCGATCTGCAGCGGCCAGCCCATGGCGATCTTGGCCACGCCCAGCGCCGCCACCGCCTCGTCCCCGCCGCCGAACAGGTACACCGGGAGCTGCACCGCCACCCGCACCACGCACGGGACCAGCAGCAGCCAGGTCAGCCGCGAGCAGAGCCGGACGACGCCCGGGTCCTGGCGCCACCCGGTCGGGTCGCCCGTCACCGAGCCGATGAGGAACCCGACCACGGGCCACCGGGCGACGATCGACAGCAGCATGGCGACCGAGTAGGCGCCGTTCCACAGGATGCCGGGCAGGAAGTAGTCCTTGGCGTCGCCGGTGCGGCTGGCGAAGAACGCGCCGATCGCGATGCCGATCAGACTGTTGATCACGAACTGCGGCGTCGAACGCTGCAGGACCCGCGCGAGGAGCAGCAGCACCGACAGCGAGACGCTGACGATCAGCGACAGCTTGAGCTGCTCGGTGACGATCCAGGCCAGCGTGAACGCGGCCGTCGGCACCGCCGCCTCGATGATGCCCCGCACCCCGCCGAACGCCTTGGCGAGCTGGGCGCGAACCGCCGCCTCCACGGTGTCGTGGGCGGCGTCTCCGGCCTCGGCCTTCACCTGATCAACTCCCTGGGCGCAGCTCGTATCGCGGATTGAACATCACCTTACGGCCGTCCTGGACGCTCACCAGGCCCTCGGCCTTGACGATGCGTCCGGGCTCGATGCCGGCGATCTTGCGGCGGCCGAGCCAGACGAGGTCGATCACGTCGGACCCGTCGTAGAGCTCCGCCTCCAGCGCGGGGGCGCCGCCCCTCGGCCGCAGCGTCACCGTACGTAGCGTACCGGCCACGCAGAATCGGCGCCTGCCGCCACACGAGGCGATCGGCGTCGCGCCCGTCTGCTCGGCGTCCTCGCGCAGCATCTGCGCCTCGATCTCGGACTGGGGGGATGCCAGCCGACTGAAGAACCCGCGCAACCCCCGTTTGGGAGTCCCTGCCGTAGTCATGATGAATCAGCCTATGCGATGGGAGGTCGTCAGCGAATCTCACTGATCTCAGGTCCGCGCCGGAACGGGTTGAGCCCCGGCCGGTCGTCGCTCTGCGGGCCGTGCTCGTTGGGACGGCGCAGGGCGATGGGCTCCTCGCGCGCCATCGGCTCGGTGCCGCGGACGACGACGACGTCGCGCAGGAAGTCGATGAACGGCTCCGCCGCGGCCTCGTCGGCGGCGGCCGGGCCGTGGACGACGGCGAGCAGGAACCAGCGGGGCCCGTCGATCCCGAGGTAGCGGGCCTGGCGGGTCTGGCCGTCGGCGGTGATCTCGCCGCGCAGCTCGGCCCCGAACGGGCCCTCCCGCTCCTCCAGGGCCGGCAACTGCTGTGTGATCTTGGTCTTGACCTCGTCCCACAGGCCCATGGACTTGGGCGCGGCCAGCCCCTGCACCTGCAGCGTGCTGTCGCCGTGGATGACGACGACGCCGATGTGCTGGTCGCCGACGGAGGCCAGCCGTACGTCGAAGTCGGGGTTGTGCGGCAGCCGAAGGCCGCCGAGGTCGATCCGGTCGTGGTCGGGGTGGGGCTCGTCGGAGTCCCACGGGCCGGACTCGCGCGTGGGCTCGGCCGGGGCCGCGGCGTCGGCCGCCGCCTGCTCCGGCTGCTCGCGACGACGGCGTCGGAACACGTCTCTCACTCTCCCTGTTCAGCGTTCTGTGAACCCTGCTCGGCCCCTGGTCAGCGCCCCGTCGAGCCGAACCCGCCGGCTCCGCGCGCCGATTCCGGGAGCCGCGCCACCTCGCGGAAGGCCGCCCGCTCCACCCGCTGGACGACGAGCTGGGCGATCCGGTCGCCGCGCCGTACGAGGAACGGCTCCCTGGCGTCGGTGTTGATCATCGTCACCTTGATCTCGCCCCGGTAGCCGGCGTCGACCGTGCCGGGCGCGTTGACCAGCGTGACGCCGTGCCGGGAGGCCAGGCCCGAGCGCGGATGGACGAACGCGGCGTAACCCTCCGGCAGCGCGATGGCGACACCGGTCGGCACCACGGCGCGCTCGCCGGGCGGCAGCTCGGCGTCGCACGCGGCGTGCAGGTCGGCGCCCGCGTCGCCCGGGTGGGCGTAGGCGGGCACCGGCAGGCCGGGGTCGAGCCGCTGGATGAGGATCTCCAGCGGGGGCGCGGCCGGGGCGTCCGTGGGCGGGGCGGGCCGGGAGCCCGCCGCGTCGCGGTCGGTCGCGGTCACGGGTTCACCTCGTCGTGGTGCTCCGGGGCGCTGATGCGCCCCTCAGCCTCAAGGTACGCCCTTCCGGCGGTGATGCGGTCACACCCGGTGCGCGGGTGGAGTGTCGCGGGCGCGCCACGGCGCCGGGGCGCCTCCGGGCGGGCTGCGCCGCGGGACGGCGTGGTCCAGGCGGTACGGGTCACGAGTGACGAGGTTACTCGGTGTCGGCCGGCCTTTCTCCGCGATCGGCCTGTGCCGCGGCGGAGGCGGGGCCTTCCCCTCGATCGGCCTGTGCCGCGGCGGAGGCAGGACCTTCCCCCCGATCGGCCCCGGCCGGTGCGGCAGAGGCGGGACCTTCGCCGCTGCGGGGACGCGGCGCGCCGGAACCCGCGGGGCGCGGCGCGGTGGGCTCGGGCTCCTCCCCCACGTCCTCGTCCGCGTGCTCGCCCGGTGGCAGAGCGGGCTGGTCGTGGCGCAGCTCGGGCAGCGCCCGGTAGATCACCGCCGCGACGGGCACGGCCACCGCGGCCCCCGCGATGCCGCCGAGGATGCCGCCCACGGCGAGGACGATGATGATGGCCAGCGGGTGGAAATTGAGGGCCCGGCCCACGATCAGCGGCTGGAGCACGTGGTTCTCCAGTTGCTGCTCGACCACGAGGACGCCCACGAAGATCAGCGCGTACACCGGACCCTTGGCGCCCAGCGTGACCAGGGTGGCGACCGTGCCGGCGAAGAAGATGCCGACGATGGGGATGAAGCTGGCGAAGAAGATCAGGACGGCCAGCGGCGCCCACAGCGGCACGCCCATGCCGGCCAGCACGATGCCCATGATGAGGCCGTGGACGGCGGCGACGGCCACGGTGCCCTGCACGTAGTGGGAGAGCGTGGTCCACGCGGCGCGGCCGGCCCGGTCGACGCGCGGCGCCATCTCCCCGAACGCCTTGAGGAACCACGACCAGATCCGGTCGCCGTCCTTGAGCAGGAAGAACGTGACGAACAGCAGCAGCACGATCGAGGCCAGCACCTCGAAGGCGACGGCGCCCGCGGTCAGCACCGTGCCGGTGATGGCGCTGCGCTGGGTGTTGACCATCGTCGCGATCTCGTCGACGTAGCTGGTGATCTGCGCCTCCTTGAGGTGCAGCGGGCCGGTGATCAGCCAGTTCTGCACGTCGCGGGAGGTCGCCTGGACCTGCTCGACGAGGTTGGGGAACTCCTCGGTGGCGCGGGCCCCGACCAGCCAGCCGGTGCCGGCCAGGATGGCCAGCGCGACCAGCATGGTGAGCCAGGTGGCGTAGATGGGGCGCATCCCGGCCTGGCGCAGGCTGTTGGTGAGCGGGAACAGCAGCGCGGTCAGCAGGAGGGCGACGGCCACGGGCAGGGCGACGAAGCTGAGCCGCCCGACGCCGAGCGCGAAGTAGTAGACCACCACGCCGACGAGGATCAGGCACCCCGACCACGCGGCCATCTTGGCCAGCACGGGAGGCACGAGCTTGGTGGGGCGGTCTCTCAGCACATCCCCAGACTGGCACGTCCGGCGCCGGGATGCGCGCCGATGAACGATCGGACGCATCCCGGAGCCGTGATCGGCGGGCCGGTGACCTCAGGCGCTCTCACCGGCGGGCCGGTGAGCTCAGGAGCTCTCGCCCAGCGCCACCTCGACCGCGAACGCGGGCCCGTCGTCCAGCACGAACTCCTCGACGTTGCCCGCGCCGCACAGGTCGTCCTGCGCCAGGCGCACGAGCCGGGCCTCCGGCCCGGTCACCGTGAGGCGGGACACCTCGGCGCGCATGGACAGCTTGGCCTCGGACTTGGCCTTGCGGACCCGCCGCAGCACCTCGGAGGCCACGGCCAGCACGGCCGGGTCACCGACGCCGCGTTCGGCGGCCGGCCAGGCGGCGCGGTGCACGGAGCCGTCGCGCCACCAGGACCACACCTCCTCGGTGACGAACGGCAGGAACGGCGCGAACAGCCGCAGCAGCGCGTCGAGCGCCCGCCGCAGCGCCGCGTGCGCGGAGGCCGCCGCCGCGTCGGACTCGTAGGCGCGGGCCTTGACCAGTTCGAGGTAGTCGTCGCAGAACGACCAGAAGAACCGCTCGGCGGCCTCCAGCGCCCGGGTGTAGTCGTAGTCCTCGAACGCCCGGGTGGCCTCGTCGACCACGTCGGCCAGCGCGGCCAGCATGGACAGGTCGAGCGGCTCGGTCACCTCGCCGTCGGAGGCGGGGAAGCCGAGCACGAACCTCGACGCGTTGAGGATCTTGATGGCCAGCCGCCGGCCGACCTTGATCTGCCCGGTGTCGAAGGCGGTGTCGGTGCCGGGCCGCCCGCTGGCCGCCCAGTAGCGGACGGCGTCGGAGCCGTACTCCTCCAGCAGCCCGAGCGGCGTGGTGACGTTGCCCTTGGACTTGGACATCTTCTTGCGGTCGGGGTCGAGGATCCACCCGGAGATGGCGACGTCGCTCCACGGCAGCGTGCCGAACTCCTGGTGCGCCCGGACCACGGTGGAGAACAGCCAGGTGCGGATGATCTCGTGGGCCTGCGGGCGCAGGTCCATGGGGAAGACCCGGGAGAACAGGTCGGGGTCGCGCTCCCACCCGCCGGCGATCTCCGGCGTGAGCGAGGACGTGGCCCAGGTGTCCATGACGTCGGGGTCGCCGACGAACCCGCCGGGCTTGCCCCGCTGGTCCTCGGTGTAGCCGTCGGGGACCTGCGAGGACGGGTCGACCGGCAGGAGCTCCTCGGGCGGCAGCAGCGGCCGGCTGTAGTCGGGCTCGCCGGCGTCGTCCAGCGGGTACCAGACGGGGAACGGCACGCCGAAGAAGCGCTGCCGGGAGATCAGCCAGTCGCCGGCCAGGCCC
The DNA here is from genome assembly GCF_013363995.1 of Nonomuraea rhodomycinica. Lineage (GTDB taxonomy): Bacteria > Actinomycetota > Actinomycetes > Streptosporangiales > Streptosporangiaceae > Nonomuraea > Nonomuraea rhodomycinica. The sequence continues at coordinate 139,803 of NZ_JABWGO010000005.1, forward strand.
TGCACCCAGTTGTCGTAGCGGACCCGCATGTGGGCCGGGTGCCAGCGCAGCTCCGAGCCCCGGGCCAGCAGCCGCTCGCGCAGCTCGGCGTCGCGCCCGCCGTTGCGGATGTACCACTGGCGGGTGGTGACGATCTCCAGGGGCCGGTCGCCCTTCTCGTAGAACTTGACCGTCCGCTGGACCGGGCGCGGGTCGCCGTCGAGGTCGCCGGACTCGCGCAGCAGCTCGACGATGCGCTCGCGGGCGCTGTGGACGGTCTTGCCGGCCAGCTCCTCGTACGGCTCGCGCTCGGCGCCCTCCGGGGGCTCGGGCAGCAGCCAGCCGTCGCGCCCGATGACGGGCCGGGTGGGCAGGCCCAGCTCGCGCCACCAGGTGACGTCGGTGAGGTCGCCGAACGTGCAGATCATCGCGATGCCGGAGCCCTTGTCCGGCTCGGCCAGGTGGTGGGCCAGGACCGGCACCTCGACGCCGAACAGCGGGGAGAGCGCGCTCGTGCCGAACAGCGGCTGGTAGCGCTCGTCGTCGGGGTGGGCGACCAGCGCCACGCACGCGGGGATCAGCTCGGGCCGGGTGGTCTCGATCCAGATCGGCCCCTTCTCGCCGTAGAAGGAGACGCGGTGGAAGGCGCCCGGCCACTCGCGGTCCTCCAGCTCGGCCTGGGCGACGGCGGTGCGGAAGGTGACGTCCCACAGGGTGGGCGCCTCGGCGAGGTAGGCCTCGCCGCGCGCGAGGTTGCGCAGGAACGCCCGCTGGGAGGCGGCCCGCGCGGCGCCGTCGATCGTGGCGTACGTCAGCGACCAGTCGACCGACAGCCCGAGGCGGCGCCACAGCTCCTCGAACGCCTTCTCGTCCTCGAGGGTCAGCCGCTCGCACAGCTCGATGAAGTTGGCCCGCGAGATCGGCACCTGCCGCTTGGGGTCGGGCTTGGCGGGAGGTGTGAAGCCGGGATCGTAGGGCACCGAGGGGTCACAGCGCACGCCGAAGTGGTTCTGCACGCGACGCTCGGTGGGCAGGCCGTTGTCGTCCCACCCCATGGGGTAGAAGACCTCGCGCCCGCGCATCCGCTGGAAGCGGGCGACGGTGTCGGTGTGCGTGTACGAGAAGACGTGACCCACGTGGAGGGAGCCGGAGACGGTGGGAGGCGGCGTGTCGATCGAGTAGATCTGCTCGCGGGTCTTCGACCGGTCGAAGCGGTAGGTGCCGTCCTCCTCCCAGCGGGCTACCCATACCTGCTCCAAGCCGTCGAGTGTCGGTTTTTCCGGCATGGTGGCATGGCGTAGTCGCTGTTGAGTCATGCCTCCATATGCTACGGCTTCGCGGGCCACGCCAGCGTTGCAGACTAGGGTTCGTTACACAGGGGAAGGAGACGTCCATATGGCAGATGAGAAGCCGGACCTGGCCTGGCGGGTGATCGGCGGGCTGGTGGGCCTGGCGACCGCGTGGGTGGCGCGCAAGGCCCTCGGGTTCGTCTGGGTGAAGACGACCGGCAAGGAGCCGCCCGTCGACCCGGACTCCCCCGAGGTCAGCCTGGGTGAGGCGATCGGTTACGCGGTGCTCATGGGCGTCGGCATGTCCGTGGCGCAGATCGTGGTCAATCGGACTGCCAAGAAGCGCTATCAGGCATGGCGGTCGGTGAAGCAGGCTGCTCGAGAGCTGTGAGGAACTCGCTCGCCCAGCGGTCCACGTCGTAGGTGGCGACCCGGCGGCGCATCGTGCGCATCCGCCGGGCCAGCTCGTGCGGCGTGGCCCGCATGGCGGCGACCATCTGGCGTTTGACGTCCTCGATGTCGTACGGGTTGACGAGGTACGCCTGGCGCAGCTCGTCGGCCGCCCCGGTGAACTCGCTGAGCACCAGCGCGCCGTGCAGGTCCTGGTGGCAGGAGACGTACTCCTTGGCGACCAGGTTCATGCCGTCGCGCAGGGGCGTGACGACCATGACGTCGGCCGCCAGGTAGAGCGCGGCCAGTTCGTCGCGGCCGTACGACTGGTGGAAGTACTGCACCGGCTGCAGGCCGAGCGTGGCGTGCTCGCCGTTGATGCGGCCCACCTGGAGCTCGATGTCGTCGCGCAGCCGCTTGTACTCCTCGACCCGCTCCCGGCTGGGCGTGGCGATCTGCACGAACACCGCCTCGCCGGGCGCGATGCGCCCGTCCTTGAGCAGCTCGCCGAACGCCTCCAGGCGCTGCCCGATGCCCTTGGTGTAGTCGAGCCGGTCCACGCCGAGCAGCACGTGCTCGGGGTCGCCCAGCTCGGAGCGGATCTCCTTGGCGCGCTGGATGATGTGCGGCTCGCGCACCATCGAGTCGAGCTCGCCGAAGTCCACGGAGATGGGGAACGCCTGGGTGGTGACGACCCGGTCGTCCAGGAAGATCTCGTTCCCCTTGTACGGCAGGCCGAGCAGGCGGCGGCAGAGCCGGCGGAAGTTGGCCGCGCCGCCGGGGAGCTGGAAGCCCACGAGGTCGGCCCCGAGCAGGCCCTCCACGAGGTCCTTGCGCCAGGGCAGCCGCCAGAACAGCTCCACGGGTGGGAACGGGATGTGCAGGAAGAACCCTATGCGCAGGTCGGGCCGGAGCTTGCGGAGCATGGCGGGCACGAGCTGGAGCTGGTAGTCCTGCACCCAGACGACGGCGCCCTCGTCGGCGACCTCGGCCGCGGCGGTGGCGAAGCGCTCGTTGACGGCGCGGTAGGCCTCCCACATCGTCCGGTCGAAGACCGGTGGCGCGACCACGTCGTGGTAGAGCGGCCACAGCGTGGCGTTGGAGAAACCCTCGTAGTAGAGCTCGACCTCGCGGGCCGACAACGGCACCGGGATCAGGCTCATGCCGTCCTGCTCCAGCGGCTCCAGCTTCTCGTCGGGGGCGCCGTGCCACCCGAGCCAGGCGCCGTGGCGGCGCTGCATCACTGGCGCGATGGCGGTGACGAGCCCGCCGGGGCTCCTGCGCCATGAGGCCGTTCCGTCGGGCTCGATCGTGCGGTCCACCGGCAACCGGTTGGCGACGATCAGGAACGAGCTACGGCCACTCACCCAAGTCCTCCTAGGCTCACCTTGCGAGAGCCGCCACACACGGCTCCCGGCGCCCGCCTCCGAGCCTGGTTCGCCGGATCACCGCCCCTCGCGCTCGGGGAGCATGCGCAGGCATACGGAACACGGAACGGCGCGTACACACCCTGCCCAGGACCTGCGAAAACAAACGTGAATCGCACATATCACACACATAGGGCATTTGCCGTCGTACCGGACGGCTGAGGGGTTCGAGCGGGCGGTGGCTAGCGGCCGAGCATGTCCCGATTGGGGGACGGCGGCAGCTTGCCGCGCAGGTCGGCGCGGATGGCCTCGCCGAGCTTCTTGGTGGCCGCCCGGTTGAGCGCGCCTCCGGCGACGGCGCCGGTGAGGAAGGGGCCGAGCGTGGTCAGGTGGCGGCCGAGCGTGCGCATGAGCCGGTTGCGCAGGGCGGTCTTGGTCGCCGCGCCGAGCGCCAGGGTGACGGACGCGGGGGCGAGGGGGTCGATCCCGCGCTGCTTGGCCCAGGCGGCGGTGAACGCGACGGCGCGCTGGGTGCCGGTGCCCTGGACCCGCACGCCGTAGATCTCGTGCAGCTCGGCCAGGAGCTTGACCTCGATGGCGGCCACGACGATGGTCTCGGCCACAAGCTGGGCGGGCGCCGACAGCAGGAGGGGCGGCGCGGCGAACTCCGCCGCGGCGAGCGCCCCGCCGATGGCGCCGACCGTCATGGTGGCCTTCTGGGCGGTGCGGATGAGGTCGTCGGCGAGCTGCTCGCCGGTCAGACCGTGGTGGTGCTCGGAGAGGGTCTGGAGGTCGCGGATGGGGATGCGGGGGGCGATGTTGAGGAACAGGTCGGCGAGGAAGCGGCCGCGGCCCACGCCCTCGGCCCGCGCCTTCCTGTTGCCGCTGCTGAGCGCGCGCGCCAGTCGGCCGAGCAGCCTGCGCCGCTCGGCCGGCTCCAGCTCGGCGGGCTCGGTGAGCCTGCCGACGAGCTCGCCGACCTCCGTGTCGGTGCCGGCGAGCTCGTCGTCGGGCCGTGGGTCCGTGTCCTGCCGGTCCCGGTTGTCGCCGTCGTACGGCGCGTCAGCGTGCTCATTGCCGTGCTCGTTGACGCGCTCGTTGACGTGCTGCTCGTCGCCGTGTCGTTCGTGCCTGTCCGGTCGGGCCACGCGGAAGCCTCCGTCCTATGGTCGCGACAGCTCGTTGCCCGTGCGGCGGCGTTCCATGCCGCCGGGGGGCGAGCTCCTTCGCTCCGTGGTCAGGCCGCGCACTCCCGGCAGACCTGCTGGCCGTTCTTCTCCGAGGCCAGCTGGCTGCGGTGGTGCACGAGGAAGCAGCGCGAGCACGTGAACTCGTCGGCCTGGCGCGGGATCACCCGCAGGCTGAGCTCCTCGTTGGACAGATCGGCGCCGGGCAGCTCCAGCGACTCGGCGAGGTCGGTCTCGTCGATGTCGATGCTGCCGGACGACTTGTCGGTGCGCCTGGCCTGCAGTTCCTGCAGGCTGTCCTCACCGAGGTCGTCGTCTGTCTTGCGCGGGCTGTCGTAGTCGGTAGCCATGGTGCTACTCCATCCCCCTCATCCATATGTCGTCGCGCGAACCGCGCGTCTTCTAACGTCCGGCAGGTGCGTCTTGTGCCCGCTCCGGCGGGGAGATTTTGCATCGGTACCCCGGTTGAACGAACACTGAACCTCCCAACACGCCAGGGCCCTCTGCCATCGGCAATGGTTAGCCAAATATGGCCAAACGCACAGCCTGGCGTCGCGCACCACCGTGTTCGACGGCACATCCAACCACATGTGCGGCAAGAACGAGACGCCCCCACCCGACCAACACGCCGGATCAGCGGCTCGGAAGCCGAATGGTCACCACAAGTCCTCCGCCCTCCCGCGGCACGGCGGTCACATTTCCGCCATGAGCCTGCACCACGGCGCGGACGATGGACAGGCCCAGACCCGCTCCCTTGGCGGAGTCCACGCGGTCCGCGTGGAGCCTTCTGAACGGCTCGAACAGGCTGTTCACCTCGTACGCCGGGACATGCTGTCCGGTGTTGGCCACCTGAACAACCAAGGCCCCGTCCACCATTCCCGTCCGAATCCAGACTTTTCCGTTTTCGGGGACGTTGTATTTGACGGCGTTCTCCAGCAGGTTGCTGACGGAGCGTTCCAGCAGCACCGGATCGCCCACGGTGGGCGCGCCGACCAGCTCGGTGGTGATCGTCACCCCGGCCTCCTCGGCGAACGGGGTCACCTGCTCGACGGCGGACGTGGCCACGTCCTTGACGTCCAGCGGCTTGCGCACCGCCAGCTCCCGCTCGCTGCGCGCCAGCAGCAGCAGCCCCTCGATGAGCTTCTCGTTGCGGGCGTTGACCTCCAGCAGCGTGCGGCCCAGCGCCTTGAGGTCCTCCGACGCCTCCGGGTCGGACAGGGCGATCTCCAGCACCGTCCGGTTGATGGTCAGCGGCGTGCGCAGCTCGTGGGAGGCGTTGGCCACGAAGCGGCGCTGGGTGTCGAAGGCGACGTTGAGCCGGGTGAGCATGGCGTCGAAGGTGTCGGCCAGCTCCTTCAGCTCGTCGTCCGGGCCCTCCAGGTCGATGCGCTGGTGGGAGAGGTTGCTCTCCGAGAGCTTGCGGGCCGTGGCGGTCATCTGCGTGACGGGCCGCAGCGCCCGGTCGGCGACGAAGTAGCCGAAGATGAGGGCCAGGATGCCCACCCCCAGCAACGCGAGGACCGACTGCACGACCAGCTTGTCCAGCACCTGGTTGATGCCGTTGGTCCGCAGGAGCTGCACCTGGCCCTGGAGGTAGTCCCCCACCGCGTCCGGGACGCCGGGCGGCAGGTGGACCGTGTACTCGAAGCCCGCGTAGAGCACCGCCCTGACGATGAAGTACATGACCAGCAGCAGCATGGCACCGCCGGCGAAGAACATGGCGCTGTAGGTGAGCGTCAGCCGCCAGCGCATGCTGACCTTCCCGGGCAGGTCCATCACTCGTTCGCGTACCGACCGCTGCGGCTGCGCGTACTCGGGCGGCGGCGGCCCGTCCCAGGCCGGTGGGCCGCTCGGCGGCGGCGCCTCGTGCGGCCGGGTGGCCTTGCGCTCCGAATGCGGGCTGATCATGGGGTGCGTGGGCACCGCCGTCTCGCGCCGCTCATGCCTCTCGGTCACTCCGCCCCCTTCGCCGGGCCCCGCCCGTGAAGGCACGGGTCACAGCTTGTACCCGACCCCGGGGACCGTCTCGATCACCTGCGGGTCGCCCAGCTTCTTGCGCAGCGTCATCATGGTGACCCGTACCACGTTGGTGAACGGGTCGATGTTCTCGTCCCATGCCTTGTCCAGCAGATCCTCCTGGCTGACGACCGCGCCCTCGGCGCGCAGCAGCTCCTCCAGGACCGCGAACTCCTTCTTCGTGAGCGTGATCTCCCTGCCGTCGCGCTCCACCAGCCGCTTGCCCGGGTCGAGGCGGATGCCCGACCGCTCCAGCACCGGCGGCAGCGCCGGGGCCGAGCGGCGGCCGAGCGCGCGCACCCGGGCGACCAGCTCGATGAACACGAACGGCTTGGCGAGGTAGTCGTCGGCGCCGAGGCCGAGGCCCTCCACCTTGTCGTCCACGTCGCCCGACGCGGTCAGCATGAGGATGCGCGAGGCCGAGCGCTGCTCCACCAGGCGGCGGCACACCTCGTCACCGTGGACGACCGGCAGGTCCCGGTCCAGGACGATCACGTCGTAGTCGATGTAGGACGTGCGCTCCAGCGCGCCGCCGCCGTCGTAGGCGACGTCGACCGCCATGGCCTCGCGCCGCAGGCCGGTCGCGATCGCGTCGGCGAGCACCCGCTCGTCCTCAACCACCAGCACTCGCACGCCCGTGCACCTCTCTCCGATTCTCGTCACTCATTCTGCACACGTCTTCGATAAGCGCACGGTAAGGCATGCGCCGCCAACCTGCCGCGACGCGTCTCCGAGAATTCATGTTTCGGACTGCGAGGGCCCTGGGTATGCCTGCGGGACACCCATCGCCGTGCCATGAGGGGCACGGCCCGTCATGGGTGCCGCTTCTCCTCCGGGAAGCTCGAACCCCGCAGAAAGTAGGTGAGATGGGCGAGTTCACGACCACGATCGAACGCCGCCTCGACCAGGCTTATCAGGGCCTCCGGGAGGCCCGCAGCACCGGCGACGACTACCTCGCCGACACCCTCACCGCCGAGATCGAGGACCTGCGCCGCCTGGCGGACGATCACGGCATTCCCTTGCCCTGCTGATCACTCGTGAAACGGCCGGGACCCGGAAGGGTCCCGGCCGTTCGCGTGTCCACGCGGATGCGCTCAGGCGTCGCGCTCGGGGTCGAGCGGCGCGAGCAGGTCGTGCAGCTCCTCGAACAGGCCGGGCGCCGCGCACAGCAGCAGCTCCGGAGAGGCCGGCCTGCCGTTCAGGCCCGCCACCCGCGCCCCCGCCTCGGCCGCGACCAGCCCGGCCGCCGCGTAGTCCCAGCGGTTGACGCCCCGCTCGTAGTAGGCGTCCACCCGGCCGGCGGCCACCGAGCACAGGTCCACCGCGCACGAGCCGCCGCGCCGGATGTCCCGCACCCGCGGCAGCACCCCGGCCAGCACCTGGCCCTGCACGGCGCGGCGCCGGGCGTCGTAGCCGAACCCGGTCGAGACCAGCGCCTGCGCCAGCGGCACGCCGGTGTTGCAGCGCAGCCGCTCGCCGCCGAGCCAGGCGCCCTCGCCGGGCGCCGCGGTGAACACCTCGCCGCGCGGCACCACGTTGACGACCCCGGCGACCACCTGGCCGTCCACCTCGACCGCGATCGACACCGCCCACTCCGGCAGGCCGTACAGGAAGTTGACCGTGCCGTCGATGGGGTCGACGATCCAGCGCACGCCGGAGTCGCCGCCGGCCTCGCCGCCCTCCTCGCCGAGGACCCGGTCGCCCGGCCTGGCCTCCTGGATGCGGGCGCGGATCAGCCGCTCCGACGCCGTGTCGAGCGTGGTGACCACGTCCGTGGGGCTGGACTTCGTCTCGACCACCTCGGACATCGTCGGCCGCTTGGCGAGCAGCATGTCGCCCGCCTCACGCGCGATGTCCTCGGCCAGCTGTACGAACTCGTTCATCAGGCCACCGACTCCGGCCGCTTCCACTCCTCGCCGAGCACGTGCTGGGCGAGGAACGCGAGGACGGTCTCGTACCAGGCGACGACGTTGCCGGGCTTGAGGATCCAGTGGTTCTCGTCGGGGAAGTAGAGGAACTTGGACTCCACCTCGCTGCGCTGGAGGTCCCACCACAGGCGCAGCGCCTCGCCGATCGGCACCCGGTAGTCCTTGTCGCCGTGGATGACGAGCATGGGGGTGCGGATCCCGGTCAGCGACAGGTGGGGCGAGAGCTTGTCGTAGCGCTCGGAGCCGACCGGGCCGAACTCGCGCTGCCAGTACATCGCGGCGTCGGTGGTGCCGGCGAACTGGTCGAGGTTCCACAGGGAGGCGTGGGTGACGATCGCCCGGTAGCGGTCGGTGTGGCCGGCGACCCAGTTGGCCATGTAGCCGCCGAAGGAGCCGCCCATCGCGGCGGTCCGCTCGGCGTCGATGTCGTCCCGGGCCACGGCGACGTCCACGATCGCCTCCAGGTCGGCCATGGTGCGCGGGCCCCAGTCGCCCCAGCCGCGGTCGATCATGTCCTGGCCGTATCCGGTGGACATGCACGGGTCGGGCATGAGGACGGCGTAGCCGTGCGCCGCCATGATCCACGACTGCCAGCGCCACTGCCAGTCGTTCCAGGACCCGAGCGGGCCGCCGTGGATGAACACCACCAGCGGCGCCGGGTCGGCGGCCGAGGCGCCCTCCGGCAGGGCGAGCCAGCCGCGAACCGTCGCGCCGTCGTCGGCGGTGGCGGAGATCTCGGTGAGCGTGCCGGGCAGCTCGGGGCGGGGCGCCGGCGACGGCAGGTCGGCGATCTCGGCCGCCGCGCCGCCCTGGGCCGTGTCGATGCGCGCCGGGCCGGGCGCGATGCCGACGCCGCTGCGCAGCGCGTACAGGAACCGGCCGTCGGCCGAGGCGTTCAGCCCGAGGTACGAGGCGTCGTCGCCGGTGACCCGCACGGCCTCGCCGGAGCCGTCGCCCAGCGCGACGCGGAAGACCGGGCGGCGGCCCTGGTGGTCGGCCGCGACGTAGAGCGCCGACGAGTCGGGCGCCCACTCCACGTCCGCCGGGAACAGGAGGTCGGGCGCGAAGGTGCGGCCCTCGCCGGTGGCCAGGTCGCCGACCCACAGCTCGGAGCGGGCCGACACCTCCAGCGCGGTGAGCCGGTCGCGCGAGCAGGCGACCCGCGTGCCGTCGGGCGAGACCGCGACCGGGCCGGTGAAGTCGTGGGCCTCGTCGCCGAACAGCACGCGCCGCTCGCCGGTGGCCACGTCGATGGCGACCAGCTCGGTGCGCGTCTCGCCGCGCGGCAGCGCCAACCGCCAGGTGGTCACCACCGTCGCGCCGTCGGGCGTCAGGTCGAACGCGGCGTCGCGCAGCGCCTCACCCGGGTCGGGGGTCAGCTCGCGGACGTCCTCCAGCCGGTCGGCGCCGAGCCGGCCGGCGAACAGCCGCGTGCGGCCGGGGCCGAGGTCGTGGTCCCAGAAGCGCACCGGGTAGCTCTCGTGCAGGATCGCGCTGATCCCGGCGTCCTTGCGCGCCTTGCGGCGCTCCTCCTCGGTCGCCTCCTCGCCGTCGAGCACGTCGGAGGCGAACACCACGACGTCGCCCGCCGTACGGAAGGACGCGATGCCGCCGGGCCGCACGGCCACCTGCCGCGCCTCGCCGCCCCCGCGCGGCAGCAGCCACAGCGCCGGCACCTCCTCACCGGCGTCCTTGACCGTGGGGTCGGGGCGGGAGGAGGTGAACAGCACGTCGCCCGCATCGGTGAACGCGGCCGAGCTCTCGCCCTTGGCCGAGCGGGTCAGACGGTACGGCTCGCCGTCGACCGGGACCGCCCAGAGCGCCGTGCCGTACGACTTGCCGTCGGGATTGAGCGACTGGACGACGGAGACGAGCCGGGATCCGTCCGGCGAGAGCTTCAGTGAGAGAACCCGGGGGATGGCCACGTAGTCACGAATGTCGTTGAAAGCGCTCACCCGACCGACCCTACCTGTCTCCTTGCCTCCACTTCGCGGAGGCGGCTCAGTCACTTGAACCCGACGCCTTCCCTCGCGGGGGGACCGCGCGCGCTCCGGCATAGGGTTGGCACGTGGGGAATTACGACGCGCTTCTGGTGCTTTCCTTCGGCGGGCCGGAGGGTCCCGACGACGTCATGCCGTTCCTGGAGAACGTGGTGCGGGGCCGTGGCGTGCCGCGCGAGCGGCTGCTGGAGGTGGCCGAGCACTACCTGGGCTTCGGCGGGGTCAGTCCGATCAACCAGCAGAACCGCGAGCTGGTCGAGGCGCTGCGCCCGGTCGCGGGCGTCCCGGTCTACTGGGGCAACCGCAACTGGCACCCGTTCGGCGAGGAGACGGTGCGGCGGATGCGGGACGACGGCGTCCGCCGGGCGGCGGTGTTCGCCACCTCGGCGTTCGCCGGCTACTCGAGCTGCCGGCAGTACTACGAGGACATCGCGCGCATCTCCCTCGACGACGGCCCCGAGCTGGTCAAGATGCGTCACTACGGCGACCACCCCGGGTTCGTCGAGGCGATGGCCGACCACACCCGCCAGGCCCTCGACCGGCTGGGCCGCGACGACGCGCGGCTGGTGTTCACGGCGCACAGCATCCCGGTGAGCATGGCCCGCACGGCCGGGCCCGAGGGCGGCCTGTACGAGGCGCAGCTGCGCCGCTCCGCCGAGCTGGTCAACGAGGCGCTCGGCCGCACCGGGCCGTGGGACCTGGTGTGGCAGTCGCGCAGCGGCCCGCCGCAGGTGCCGTGGCTGGAGCCCGACGTGTGCGACCACCTGCGCAAGATCGACGCCCCGGCCGTGGTGCTGGTGCCGATCGGGTTCGTCTCCGACCACATGGAGGTCGTCTACGACCTCGACACGGAGGCCCGGCAGGTGGCCGCCGAGCTGGGGCTGCCCATGGAGCGGGCGGCGACGGCCGGCACGCATCCGGCGTTCGTGCGGATGGTGCGCGAGCTCATGGACGAGCCCGAGCCGGTGCCGTGCCCGCTGACCTGCTGCCCGCCGCCGGTCCGCCCGGCCCCCGCCGCACGGTAGGACGCCGGGCGGTAGGACACCGGGCGGCGGACGCCGGTCAGGACGCGTAGGCGCGGGCGTACCCCTCGGCGACGCCCAGGACCTTGTTCACGTAGTCCCAGGAGTGGTTGTAGAACCAGATCGCCTTGCGCAGCTTCTGGCCGCCCTTGCCGGCGCCGTTGGCGCACAGGTAGTTGGCGGCTCCGGGCACCGCGTCGTACGGGCTCCAGATGTCGCTCTTGCCGTCGCCGTCGCCGTCCACGCCGTACACCTTCCAGGTGGCGGGCATGAACTGCATCGGCCCGAGCGCCCCTGCGCTGGACGGCCCGTTGTTGCGGCCGTGCGAGCTCTCGACCTGGCCGATGGCCGCCAGCACCGTCCACGACAGGCCGGGGCAGCGGGTGGCCGACTGCCTGTACAGCTCCAGGTAGCTGGAGGGGCGGCCGCCGGTGGCCGGCCCGGTCGTGGGCGGTCCGGCGGTCGGGGCGGTGGCGGGGGTGCGGGCCTTCTTCCGCCGCTCCGGGACGAGGGAGACGACCTGCGAGCCGGCGCCCAGCAGCTTGCGCACGCTCGCCCGGCTGATCGCGCCCTTGCCGTGCAGCAGCACCGCGACGCCGCGGGCCATCCGCAGCTCCTGGCCGCGCTCGGTGCTCACCAGGCCGTCCACGCCGCGCAGGCCGAGCGTGGCGGAGGCGCCGACGCGCAGCCGGGGTCCGCCGTCCACCTGGTACTCCGCGCCCAGGGCGAGGCCCAGCCGGCGGGTGGCGGCGGCGTCGGCGACCAGCTCGCCGCGCCCGATGGCGCTCCAGACGCCCGGGTGCGCGGCGACGGCCTTCGGCGTCCACGACCGGAAGACGACGGGGTCCACGGCGAGCAGGTTGAGCGGGGTCCCGGACACCTGGACGGCGCCCGCGTCCACGACGGCGACCTTCTCCACGTGCTTGACCTCGGCCAGGGCGAGGCGGGTCCGTTTGGGCACCTCGCCGCGGGCGATGGCGATGACGCTGGGCGGCGTCACGGTGACGCCGGGGCCGCCGGTCGCCTGGCCGGTGTCGCTTTTGACCGGCGCGGTGGTGGGGACGAGCTGGTCGAGGCGCACCTGCTGCCGTTCGCCGAGGCGGGCCTGCCGTACGGGCTCGCGGGCCGCGACGTCGTGCGGGTCCCCGCCGAGCAGCACGGCCACTCCCCCGCCGAGCGCCGTCAGGACGGCGACGGTGGCCGCCACGAGGAGCGTGGAGCGGAGGGGAAGATCGGACACGCGGGACACGTTAGCCGAATCGGCGGGAAAATCCGGTGCCGAACGGACATCGCCCATGACAAGGTGGGCGGGCGACGACAGGAGGGTATGAGGTGGTCGGGCCTTACCGGGGGTTGTTCGACGGGCCCGGCGTCAAGGGATTCGTGCTGGCCGGATTCGTCGGCCGGATGCCGATGTCCATGCTGGGCATCGGCATCGTGCTGCTGATCTCGGGGCTCACCGAGTCGTACGCCACGGCCGGCGCCGTGGCCGCCACCACGAACCTCTCCTTCGCGGTCGCCGCCCCGATGAGCGGGCGGCTCGTGGACCGCTTCGGCCAGACCCGCATCATCGTCCCCCTGGCCTCGCTCAACGCGCTCGCGCTGGCCGCGCTCATGCTGAGCGCGGGGCTGCGCCTGCCCGAGTGGACGCTGTACGCCGCGGCGCTGCTGGTCGGCGCCACCTCGTTGTCGCTCGGCTCGATGGTGCGGGCCCGCTGGTCGGCCCTGCACGGCGGCTCGCCGCGGCTGCACACGGCGTTCGCGTTCGAGTCCGTGGTCGACGAGGTGATCTTCGTCACGGGTCCGGCGCTGGTCACCGTCCTCGCCACCGAGATCAACCCGTACGCGGGGCTGACGGTGGCGCTGGTGTGCATGCTCGGCGGGTCGCTGGCGCTGGCCGGGCAGCGGGGGACGCAGCCGCCCGTGCAGGCCGTCCGGGGCGGCGGCGGCACGCCCATCCTCATCCCCGGCGTCGCCCTGCTGGCCTGCGTCTACCTGGGGCTCGGCGCGGTGTTCGGCTCGGTGGACCTGATCACGGTGGCGTTCGCCGAGGAGCACGGCGTGAAGGGGGCGGCCGGGTTCCTGCTGGCGGCGTTCGCGGGCGGGTCGATGGTCTCGGGCCTGTGGTTCGGGTCGCGGCACTGGAGGATCTCGCTGCGCGGGCGTTTCCTGCGGGCGCTCGCGGTGTTCGTGGCGGGGCTGACGCCGCTGACGTTCATCGGCGCCCCGTGGGTCATGGCGGGCTTCCTCTTCCTGGCCGGGCTGGCGATCTCGCCGACGCTCATCACGGGCTTCTCGCTGACCGAGCGGCTGGTGCCGCCGTCCCTGCTCACGGAGGGGATGGCCTGGATCTCCACCTCCATCGGGTTCGGGGTGGCGCTCGGCGCGTGGGCCGGCGGCCGGCTCACCGAAGCGGTCGGCGCGTCACACGCGTACCTCTTCGCTCTGGCCGCCGCGTTCCTGGCGGCGCTCGTGGGCGCGGCAGGTTCGGGTTTGCTGAGACTTCCCGAAGCGGCTTCACCGGCCGAGAGGTGATCCGCTAACGTCGGGACATCCCTCGCAACACCCTTCACATTGGATGCTTTTCGTTATGTCCCGACAAAAGAGTTCACTACTGGCCATCGCGGCTGTCACGCTCGCCCTGACACCGGTGCCCGCGCTGGCCCAGACCCCGACCCCCACGCCGGCCCCCAAGCCGGCGGTGGCCGCCAAGAAGACGCCGGTGGACTGCGAGCAGGTCAAGTGCCTCGCGCTGACCTTCGACGACGGCCCCGGCAAGTACGCGGGCACGCTCCTCGACACGCTCAAGAAGTACGACGCCAAGGCGACGTTCTTCCTGGAGGGCCAGTACGTGAAGGCCCGTCCGGCCTACGTCAAGCGCATGGTCCAGGAGGGCCACGAGGTCGGCAACCACAGCTACACGCATCCTGACTTCACCAAGCTCGAACCGGCGGCCATCCGGAACGAGATCCAGAAGACGCAGGACGCCGTGAAGAAGGCCGCGGGCGTCGAGCCCAAGCTGCTGCGCCCGCCGTACGGGCTGGCCGACATCCAGGTCTCCGAGGTCGCCGCCGAGTTCGACATGCCGATCATCCTCTGGACGGCCGGCTCCCGCGACTGGGACACCAAGAACGTCGACTCCATCAAGAAGCAGACGCTGGCGGTGGCCGAGCAGGACGGCATCATCCTCATGCACGACTGGGTGAAGCAGACCGTGGACGCCATGCCGTCGCTGATCAAGACGCTGCAGGCCAAGGGTTACCACCTGGTCACGGTGTCGGACGTCGTGAAGCGGCAGAACCTCCAGCCCGGCGACGCCTTCCCGCTTCCGGAAGGCTGGCAAAACTGAGTATCGTTCACGTTTGACGGAACGAGCCTCGAAGGGGTGTCCATGGTCTTCACGAACTGGGCCCGCAACCAGTCGGTCACCCCTCACGAGGTGCGCACGCCCGCCTCGGCGGAGGAGGTCGCGCGCGCGGTGCGCGACGCCGCCGCGGCCGGGCGGCGCGTCCGCATGGTCGGAACGGGCCACTCCTTCACCGGGGTGGCCCTCACCGACGGCCTCCTGCTGCGGCCCACGGCGCTCAGCGGCGTGCGCTCCTTCGACGGCGACCGCGTCACCGTGCTCGCCGGCACGCCGCTCAAGCTCCTCAACGAGCGGCTGCACGAGCGCGGCCTGGCCCTGGCCAACATGGGCGACATCACCGAGCAGACCGTCGCCGGCGCCATCCAGACCGGCACCCACGGCACGGGCCGCGACAGCGGCGGCCTCGCCGACCAGGTCACCGAGCTGGAGCTGGTGCTCGCCGACGGCTCCCTGACCACGGCCGTCCCCGGCGACGACCTGTTCGACGCCGCCCGGGTCGGGCTGGGGGCGCTCGGCGTGCTGACCGCCGTGACGTTCCGGGTGGAGCCCGCGTTCCTGCTGCGCAACCGGCGCCGCCGGGCCACCCTGACCGGCATCCTCGACACGCTCGACCAGATCACCGCCGGCAACGAGCACCTCGACTTCTTCTGGCTGCCGCACACCGACGCGTGCCTGGTCAAGACCAACAACCGCGACCCGGGGCCGCCCAGCCCGCCCGGCGCGTTCAAGCACTGGCTGGACAACGTCTTCCTGGAGAACACCCTCTTCGGCGCCGCCTGCGCCACCGGCGCCCGCTTCCCCGCGCTCATCCCGCGCATCAACGCCGTCAGCGCGGCGGCGCTCGGCGACTCCGAGGCGGTCGACGCCTCCTACCGGGTCTTCACCTCCCGGCGCGACGTGCGGTTCCTGGAGATGGAGTACGCCGTGCCGCGCGAACACCTCGCCCAGGCGCTGCGCGAGACCCGCGACCTGGTCGACCGGATGGACTGGAAGATCACCTTCCCGGTGGAGGTGCGCGTGTCGCCGCCGAGCGACGCGTGGCTGTCCACCGCGTACGGGCGGGCGACCGGGTACATCGCCTGCCACATGTACCGGCCGACCCCGCACCCGGCGTACTTCGAGGGCGTCGAGGAGATCATGGTCCGGCTGGGCGGACGGCCGCACTGGGGCAAGCTGCACACGCGGGACGCCGCGTACCTGAAGGGCGTCTACCCCCGCTTCGCGGACTTCCTGGCCCTGCGCGACCGGCTGGACCCGGACCGCCTGTTCGCCAACGACTACCTGGACCAGGTCCTCGGCCCCTGACCCTCACTGCGGGATGACCTCGTCGGTGTCGGGCCGCGGCTCCTCCTGCCCCACGTCCGGCTCGGTGGGCTCCTCCGGCGGCGCGCTCGTGGCGGACTCGGTCGGGCGGGCCGGGCCGGTCTGCGTGCGCGTGCCCGTCGGGGCGGGGGTGGGCGTGGCCGTGGCGGTGCTCGTGGCCCGGGTGCGCGAGGGCGTCGCCGTGGGGCTGGGGGTGGCGCTGGGCGTCGCGGGCTCGGCGGTGGCGGTGCGGTCGTCCCTGGTGGGGACGGGCGCGCTGGCCCGCGGGGCGGGGTCGTGGCCGCCGTCGTCCCGGCGTACCGGGGCGACCTTCTGCTTGGCGGCGGGCACCTGGCCGGTGAGCTGCTCGTGGACCGTCGTGTGGGCGAGGCCCTGGTAGGCGAGGATGCTGCCCATGCTGACCCCGAACACCACGCCCGCGGCCACGGCCACCTTCCCCCAGGCGGGCACGCGCCGCAGAGGGGCGCGGGTGACCGCGGGGGGCGGAGCGGCGCCGGGGCCGGGGTGCGCCGGAAGCGCCGCGGTGACGTCGGCGGCTTGCGGGGGAAGCGGCGTTGTGGCGGTGCCGGCCTGTGCGGGAAGCGCCGCGGTGACGTCACGAGCCTGCGCGGGAAGCGCGGCGGTGACGTCACGGGTCTGCGCGGGGAGCGCCGCGGTGACGGCGGCCTGCGCGGGAAGGGGTGCGGTCGCCTCGGTGGCGGACGGGAGCGCGGCGGGGGCGAGTGCGGTGGAGGCGGTCACGGCGGGCATCACCACGGTCGCGTCGTCCGCCGCAGCGCCCCGCCCGGCCTCCCGCACGCCCGGGTGAGCGGCGGCGGGCTGAACGGCTGCGGCTTGAACGGCGGTGGCCTGAACGGTTGTGGTCTGAACGGCTGTGGCCTGAACGGTTGTGGCCTGAACGGCTGTGGCGAGCGCGCCCTGCTCCGCGCCCTCCTGGTCTCCGTCCTCCCACTCCTGGCGGCGCCGGACGATCGACGTCCGCCGGATGACCTGGTCGCCGGTCTGCTTGAGATAGTGCGTGTAGACCGCGGTGCCGACCGTGCTGGCCACGCTGACCACGGCGGCGCCTATCACCGTTCCCGCGACCCCCAGGTAGGACGCCGCCACCGCGGCCGTCACCGACGCGAGGGCGCTTCCCCCGATCTGCGGCACGCTCAGCTCGAACTTCCGCTGCTCGCCGCCCATGCCTCGGATCAGTCCTCTCTCTCGTCATGCGTTAGGTAAAGAGCTTCCTCGTGAATAGACGCGAGCGCGTGTCCTGTTGTTCCTGTGACCTGGGTGACAGGCACCCTCAGGGCTCGTGCTCCGACGATCAGGCCCGCGCTTCGAGCGCGTCGACCCGCGTGTCCCCCTGACGTGCACGCGTGGCCCCCTCTTGCGTGTCCGGCCGGTCCTGCGTGTCCGGCCCGTGTTCGGTGTCAGGTCCGCCTTCCGCGTCAGGCGCGCCTTCCGCGTCAGGTCCGTGTACGTCGCCGCCGCCGTGGCGACGGCCGCGGCCACGGTGGCGTCCCCCGCGATGACGGCCGCCTCGGGAGTGGCCGCCCGCCCCGTCCTGGCCGAGAACGCCCGGCCGTACCTCGTGACGGCGCGGGACCGGGCCGCCGCGCGTGATCTCGTCGGCGAGGTGCGCTGGCGGGTGCGGCGGTACTACACGGCGGCGCTGCCGGGGTTCGCGACGTGGCTGACCGCCTCCGAGGTGGGCGAACTGCGCGCCGACCCGCGCGTACGGGCCGTCGAGCCGGACGTGCCGACCTGGCCGCTCCCCCAGCGGGCCGCCACACCGGGGAACGCCGAGCGGGACGCCTCCGCGGGCGGCGGGGTGACGGTGTACGTGGTTGACAGCGGTCTGGACGTGGACCGGGAGGAGTTCGGGGACCGGGCCTGGCACGCGTTCGACGCCACGGGCGGCACCGGCGACGACTGCACCGGCCACGGCACGCGCGCGGCGCGCCTGGTCGCGGGGCGGGAGCACGGGGTGGCGCCGCGGGCCGGGATCGCCTCGGTGCGAGTGCTGGGCTGCGGCGCGACCGGCAGCCTCTCGGACACGATCGCCGGGCTCGACTGGGTGCGCCGGCATGCCCGCCGGCCCGCCGTCACCGTCCTCGGCGTCACCGCCACCCCCACGCACTCCGGCCCGGGGTCGCATACCACGGGTTCGACATCACCTGCCACAGGGACGACCTCACCGTCCGCGGGCTGGACCTTGCCGGCCACGGGGTCGAGCACCCGTACCACCGGGTCGGCGACGCTGGACACGGCCGTGCGGCGGCTCGCCCGCGCCGGCGTCCCCGTCGCGACGAGCCCCGAGGAGGCCGCCGCCGCCGTCCGCAATCTTCGCCCCCACGACCGGACCTCCCGCGTCGGCGACCTCCCAGACCCGGGGCTCCACCTCTCCACCTTTCCCTCCACTCGTGCCTCTTCGCCGAAGTGGACGGCGGGAACGGCCGCCATTCGCCAGAATCCGTCGAGGACTCTCCGGACCGGCGGGCTCTGAAAAGGATGGAAACGACAAATGTGACCGGCGTCACATCGTCCCGGGGCTATCCCAGGAAGGCGATGTTCGGACATGCCGGGTACGGTGCTGGCAGGCAACCGGCACACGCGAGAGACTCAAGGGTCCGGGGGAAGAATGAGCACGCTGACGAAGGGACTCGCATGCAGGAGCTCCGACTCGTCGCGGTAAGTGAGGACGGCACCTATCTCGTGCTGGCGACTGCCGGGCGAGGCACCCGCTTCACACTTCCCGTGGACGACCGGCTCCGTGCTGCCGTCCGCGGCAACTTCTCCCGTCTCGGCCAGTACGAGATCGAAGTGGAGAGTCCGTTGCGCCCCAAGGAGATCCAGGCGCGCATCCGCGCGGGAGAGACCGCGGAGGAGATCGCCGCGACCGCCGGCATCCCGGTCGAACGCGTCCGCTGGTTCGAGGGACCGGTGCTCCAGGAGCGCGAGTACGTCGCCCAGCAGGCGCAGCGCGTCGCCGTCCGCATGCCCGGCGAGTCCTCGTCCGGCCCCACGCTCGGCGAGCTGGTCGCCGAGCGGCTCACCCGCCGTGGCGTGCCCACCGACGAGATCGACTGGGACTCCGCCAAGCGCGACGACGGCCTCTGGCGCGTCAAGCTCGGCTACGTGTGGAACGGTCACACGCGCCACGCCGAATGGCTCTTCGACCCGCGCCGCCGCCACGTGAGCCCCCACGACGACGAGGCGATGCGGCTGTCGTCGGCCGACTTCGACCCGAGCCCTCCGGTGGAGGACACCACGGTCACGCCGTTCACGCCGCGGGTGGCCAAGCTGCAGCCGGTGCCGCCGCTGGCCTCCGCCGACCCGGTGCCGTTCCCCTCGGCGGCACGGCGCGACGCGGAGCCGGAGGAGCCCGCGGTGGGCTTCCCCGCTCCGGCGCGCGGCACGGAGGGCATCTACACCCGGCCGCCCGGCGAGTTCGGCTTCGACCGTTCCCCGGGTTCGTCCTCTGGCTCCTCCTCCGGCGCGTCCGCCTCGGGCGCCGCCGGCTCCGGGGACCACGAGGGCGCGGAACGCGGTGTTCCGGGCGCCGGGGCAGCGGGCGACCGCGGGGGCGCGCAGTCCCGTCCCGGTGACGCCTCCCGCCGTGGCGGCGCCCCGGCGTGGCTGCCGGACTTCGGCGCCGGCCGTACGAGCGACCGCGGCACCGGGCACGAGGCCGAGGCGTACTACGCGCCCGCGCCGCACCCGTCCCAGCCGCGCCCGGCCGACACGTTCCCGCCGCGCCCGGCTGACACATCCCAGCAGCGTCCCGCGGACGCGTCCCCTGGCACGCCGTCCAGCCAGACGCCGAGCCAGCCGTCCAGCCAGCCGACCCCGGCGTTCCTGCCGGTCACGCCGCAGCCTGCCGACACGGGCCGGACTCCCGAGCCCTCGTCGGCGGCCGTACCTGGACAGACGTCATCCGAGACCATTCCTGGACAGATCTCGGGCTCTGAGACCGTTCCTGGGCAGAGTTCGCCCGAGGCGGTCGCGGGGCAGGCGCCCGCGGGAGCCGACACGCCGGCCTCGCCCGAAACCGCTGTCCCGGCCGCCGCCTCGACCGGAACGGAGGCGCCTTCGGAGGCGGCGCCTGCCGCCGAGACGTCACCGGCAACGGCGCCCTCCGAGGCCGCGCAGCCCGAGGCTCAGCCGGACCACGCCACCCAGGCCGCGATCCAGCCGGATGAGGCCACGCGGCCGGATGCCGCCCCGCCCGCTGCGAGCGAGCCCACCGGTGAGCCGGCTGCCGAGTCCACGCCCACGCCCACCACGGAGCCCGCCGGCGCACCGGTCACCGAGCCCACCACTGCACCCGTCGCGCAGCCGGTCACGGCGTCCGCCGACGCGCCGACCGCTGAGGTGCCTTCCGCCGCCCAGGCCACGCCGGCCGCTGAGGCGCCGGCCACCACGACCGCCGAGGAGCCTCAGGTCGCTGAGGCGCCGGCCACCACGACCGCCGAGGAGCCTCAGGTCGCTGAGGCATCTGCCGCCACCCCGACGGCCGACGTGCCTACGGCAGCCCCGGCCGCAGCGACCGCCGACGCGCCTTCGGCCGCCCACGCCACACCGACCGCCGACGCGTCTCCGGAGGCTCCGGCGACCGAGCCCGGCAGCACACCGGCCGCCGAGACGCCCGACGCGCCCGCCGCCGAGCCCAGCACCACGACGCCCGCCACCGAGACACCCACCGCCCAGACGTCAGCCGACGACACCGCGGCCGACAGCGGCACCGAGTCCACCACACCCGCGACCACCACGACCGCCGAGGAGCCCCAGGCCGCCACGGCGCCTACTGAGGAGCCCCCGGCCACCCCGACCGCCGACGCGTCTCCGGAGGCTCCGGCCACCGAGCCCGGCAGCACACCCACCGCCGAGACGCCCGACGCGCCCGCCGCCGAGCCCAGCACCACGACGCCCGCCACCACGACGCCCGCCACCGAGACACCCACCGCCCAGACGTCAGCCGACGACACCGCGGCCGACAGCGGCACCGAGTCCACCACACCCGCCACCACCACGGCCGCCGAGGAGCCCCAGGCCGCCACCCCGACGGCTGACGCGCCTCCGGCGACCCCGGTCACCGAACCCGGCAGCGCGCCTGTCACCACGCCTGCCACCGAGACGCCCGCAGCCACGACCGGTGCGGCGACGTCGGCGGCCTCGGAAGAGTCGAGCCCGCCCGTACCCAAGCCGAAGCCGGCGCCCACCCCACAGCCATCCCCCCAGATGGAGGAGACGGCTCAGGTGAACGACGCCGCCCGCGAGGACACGGCCAAGACCGACACGCCGAAGACCGACACGGACAAGAGCGACACCACCAAGGACGACGCCACCAAGGACGACGCCACCACGGGCGAGGCCGACAAGGACGCCGCCGCGAAGGGTGACGAGCCCAAGGCGGCCGGCCCGAAGGACGAGCCCAAGCCCGACCCCCGCAACGACCGGGGCAAGCGAAACAAGGACGGGTCCCCCGTGCCGGTGCCCTCGCCGCCGCCCGCGCCGGCGGCCCGGCAGGCGCGCAAGGGTTCGAGGGGGCGCCGCGCTTCGGTGCCCACCTGGGACGAGATCATGTTCGGCGCCCGCCGCCAGGACTGACGAGGAACCAGGGCCGACGGATCAGGCGGCATCCTGGGCGACGCCCACGACACGGCGTCCCCAGGACCGCCTCCCGCGCGTACACGTCAGGAGGCCGAAGCGCCCCCGCCCGGCGCCTGGTCGTCGGACGCCCGGGGCAGTCCCGCGCCGTCACCGCCGACGGCGCCTCCCGGCGCGTCACCCGCCCCGGCGTGCGGCCTCGCCTCAGGACGCGCCACCGCGGAGGACCTCTCCCCAGACCCCGCCACCACAGACGGCGACTCCTCAGAACCCGCCACCACCGGCGGCTGCTCCTGAGAGCCTGCCCGTGCCGGCGGCCGTCCCTCCGAACCCGCCACCACAGACGACCGCCCTTCGGAACCCGCCCCCGGCAGGAACGGCGTCACCCAGTCCGGCGTCACCTCGACCGGTAGCGCCACCACCTGCTCCCGGGACACGTCCACGGCCTCGTAGCCGCCCTTCCCCGCCCCGACCCCCGCGATCAGCGTGAACACCCCGGCCCGCCGCTGGAACCACGTCTGCCTGACGCGCCAGCCCACCACCGCGCGCCGTTCCACCACCGCCTGCGAGCGCCGGAGCGAGCCCGAGCGGACCGCCAGCCGTACCCCGTCGTAACCGTGGCCCAGGGACCGGTAGCGGTCGATCCCCAGCGGCACGCCCACGAGCGCCAGCAGCAGCGCGGGCACGGCGAGGAACCACCACAGCGGCGACCCCGTCACCGCCTCCGCCAGCACGGCCAGCACGGTGAGCGCCGCCCACGGGAAGACGGCGCGGAACAGGCGGCGGTTGCGGGCGACGGGCGGGTGGGGACGCAGCCCGGCCCGGTAGGGTCCGACGGCGTCGGCCGTGACGCGGAAGGCGACCGGCCGCGGCACGTCCGGCAGGAGCTGGCCGCGGGTGGACGAGTCGCCGAGTCCGGTCACGATCGCCCAGACACGGACGACTCCGGCCCAGCGCTCCGCGAAGCCTTCGACGATCTCGTACCCGCGCACCCGCCGGGACTCCAGCGACACGCTGCGCCGGTTGACCAGCCCCCGCTCGGCCACGAGGTACCCGTCGCGCTCCATGAGCCGGAAGTCCCAGTTGAACACCGCGTACATGAGGCCGCCCGCGAACGGCATCGCCAGCACGAGCAGCACGGCGACCCCGAGCAGCAGGTACGGGTGGCGCCAGAGCCATTCGCCGGCCGTCCAGGCGGCGTCGCGGCCGAAGCCCAGGTCGTTGCCCCACTGGAAGGCCAGCCCGACGGCGCCGCCGGCCAGCGCGAACGGGGTCAGCAGGTACGCGCCGGACAGCGGGCCGTACAGCAGCCACACCCGCGGCACCTCGATGATCGTGCGGCCGGAGCGGCGCGCGGCGGGTGCCTCCCCGGCGAGCGGGCCGGCCGAGGCGGGCACGCCGGCGGCGGCTGGGCGGGCCCGGCGCAGCAGGACGGCCTTCAGCCGTTCGGCCTCCCCGGGTGTGACGCCGTCGAGCTTGCCCTCCTCGTCGCCGCCGCTCGCCCCGGTGTCGATCTTGAGGACGGTCAGGCCGAGGACCCGGTGCAGGGGCGGGGTGGAGACGTCCACGCCGCGGATGCGTTCGAGCGGGATGGTGCGCACGGAGCGGCTGACGAGCGAGCGCCTGATCTCCAGCCGGTCTCCCAGCACCTCGTACGTGAGCGTGGCCCATCTGACCACGGCGAACGCGACGGTGCCGGCGAGGCCGACGGCCGCCCAGACGTACGAGCGGCCGGAGAAGCCGCCCACGAACAGCACGCCGACCAGGGGCAGCAACAGGGACGGCAGCATCCGCACGGGGTCGATGAGCAGCACCTTGGGACTGAGCCGCAACGGCGCGACCGACTCACGGGCCATCGGCGGCGGACCATCCGGCAGCGAACCACCCGGCGGCGGACCACCTGGTGGCGGACCACCCGGTGGCGGACCACCCGGTGGCGGACCACCCGGTGGCGGACCCCCGGGCGCAGGGCCCACCGGCGCGGGGCCCGGATACGGCGGGCCCGTCTGCGCGGGTTCCTGGGGCGGCTGGGCGGGATGGGTCATGTGGCGTCGTCCCTGAGCTGCTCGGCGCGGTGCGCCAGCCGCTCGGCCAGCCCCGCCGCCACCGCGTAGTCCAGCCCCTTGATGGTGGACGAGCCCGCGTGCGAGGCGGTGCGGATCTCCAGCGTCGCCAGCCCGAGCGCCCGCTCCAGCCAGCCCTGGGCCTTGTCGACCGTCTGGATGCGGCTCACCGGCACGAACACCCACTCCCTGGTCAGGAACCCGGTCCGCGCGTACACGACGTCCCCGGACAGCTCCCAGCGGTGCACGGCGTAGCGGACGAACGGCTCGGCCGCCAGGAACGGCGTCGTCAGCACCCCCACGGTGACCGGCAGCAGCCAGGGCCGGGCCGCGAACCAGTCGGGCACCCACGGCCACCCGCTCCCGCCGACCCACCCCCCGGCCAGGTACGAGCCGCCGATCAGCAGCACGAAGGCGATCAACGCCTCCATCAGCCAGAGCCGGACGGCCTTGGGCGAGACGCGGTGCGCCGGATCCCGTAGCGGGCCAGTTGCGGTCACGCAAACCAGCTTAAGCCGCGCCGCCCCCCGGCGATCTCCGCCGGACGCCCCTCCGGCCTCGCCGAGAACGGGCGCCGTCCCCCGGAATCGGAGTCTCGCGGGCGGCCGGGCGGTGAAGACGGTGCTCGCCTGCGGATACACGGTCTCGATGTCGGGTTTCTGGCCCCTTTGGGTCTCTTTACCATTCACCGACCTTCGCGAAACGGTCGGCGCACGCCTCATGGCCGCGTAGCATCATGCGACATGGGGCTGTGTAACACGACTGGACGCATGGGATCCATCGTTGTCACTGTGACAGCGGTGACGGCCATGCTGGCCATGTCGGGATGCGGCGCCAGTTTCCTGGTGGGCAGATCGGAGGCCAAGGAGATCGCGCAGATCAACGTCTCCAGCCCCGAGCTGCGCGAGGGCGAGCCGTTGCCGCGCGAGTACTCGTGCGAGGGCACCCAGGGCAGCCCGCCGCTGCGCTGGTCCAGCGAGCCGCTCCCCCAGGCGAAGTCGATCGCGATCGTGGTCGACTCCCACACGCAGTCCGAGTCGGGCGTGCAGTGGGTGCTGTACAACATCCCCGCGACCACCACCGAGCTGGGCCCCGGAGCGGCGGAGAACCCTCCGGACGGCTCCAGCCAGGCCCGGGTGACCAGCGGGAAGGTGGGCTACCAGCCTCCGTGCGCGCGAGGCGTGAGCTACCGCTTCACGGTCTACACGCTGTCGGCGAAGGTGCAGGCCAAGGAGGGCGCTCCCCTCCCCGAGATCCTGCGGGAGATCGCCGACAAGACCATCGCCCGAGGTCGTCTGACGGCGGTGAACATCGAGTGAGGTTCCAAACACCCGGTGTAGTAATCGTTACCAATTCTTCGCTTAGGGTGTGACAACGCTCGCAGTGGTCCGACACAATCAGATCCAATTGTCAGGCGCTGGTGATCAATGGGGGCAGGTCGCGTCGATGGCCGCGCGACCTCACCGGCGCCACAGGGAGGCCATGGCTTTGAGGGTGGTGCAATGATCGCGGTCGTAGTCAGCCTGGTCGCTGTCGTGCTCCTCGTGATCGCTGTCGTGGCACTGGGCATGCGTTCGATGAGCCGGCGGGAGAGCTCGCTTCCTCCGGAGCGGCTGAAGCAGATGATCGAGAAGGAAGAGCAGACGCACGCTCGGTCCACGGACGAATTCGCCGCCCACGAACCCCGCATGGCCAACTTCAGCCCTGACTTCAGCCCCATCGACGAGGTCAAGCCCAAACCCGTGCGCACCGGTCAGCGAGGCAAGCGCGGCGTGGACGAGTGGGGCAACCCGACGAACGACGAGGACGACGAGGAGTTCTGGGCGACCATCCGCAGCGACGCCACCGAGGGCGGCTTCGGCGCCGGCGGCACCGTGGCGGCCCGCAAGGGCGCCGCCCGCCCCGTCGAGCGTGACGAGCGCGAGCCCGAGCGGCCCGCGGCGGTCCGTCCCGCCGAGCCCGAGCGGCCCGCCGCGGCCCGACCCGCCGGCCGCGAGCGCACCGGCGAGCGCAAGCGTCCCGCCCGCCGCCAGGCCGCCGCCGACCCGGACGCCACCACCGTCCAGGCGCCGCTGCCGCACCGGCCGCGCCGCGAGCCCGCCGCTCCCGTCCCCGCTCCCACGGCCGGCCTGGCCGACCTGGTCGAGCCCGCGCAGCCCCGTCCCGTGCCGTCGGCGTCCGACCTGGCCGACCAGCGCACGGTGACCTTCTCGGCCCCGCCCGCCGACGTGATGAGCATCCTCGGCGCCGGCGCCAAGCCGGTGCCGGCCAACCGCCCCGAACCGCTGCCCTCCGGCTCCCTGTCGACCAACGGGACCCCGACCGCCAGCGGCTCCTTCCCGGCCGTGGGCGCCCCCGGCTCCCTGTCCAGCAACGGCGTCTCCACCGGCCCGCTGCCCACCACCGGCCCGGTGACCGGCACGTTCGCCGCCGCGGGCGGCGCGTTCAGCCCGGCGAGCAGCGGCTCCTTCCCCGCCACGCCGGTCGCCCCCATCCACGGGGCGCCGACGAGCGACCCGTTCCCGGCCGCCCACAACGCCGCCGACGCCCTCGACGCCGGGTGGACCACCCCCGCCACTCCTGCCACCCCCGCCATCCCGTCCGCCTCCGGCTCCTGGCCGTCACACGACATCCTGGACGACTCCCCGGCTCCGGCCCCCGCACCCGCCTCCGGCCCTTCCGGGTCGTGGCCGGGCTTCCAGCCGCAGCAGCCGTCCGGCTCCTACCCGGCGTCGTACGAGGTGCGCGCCGGCTGGGCCGTGGCCGACGACAGCGACCCGCTGACCGCCCCGTCCCCGGCGACGGGCGTGCCGACCGCGCCGGCGCGCGCGGTCTCGCCCCACGACGACGTGCTGTCGGCGCCGCCCGCGCCGCAGTCCGTCGCGTACGAGACGGGCGACTTCGCCGGCGCGGCCGGACAGCCGGGCGGTCCCGGCTGGCCCGAGTCGCCGTCCACCGGCGGCACCGGCGGCTGGCCGACCTACAACGAGATGTACGGCAAGCCCGAGGGGCGGCGTCCGGGCCAGAGCGGCGGCGGCCGAGGCCGTCGCCGGGCCACCCCCGAGCCGGACTTCCCCGACTACTACCGCTGATCCCGCCCGGGGCCGCCTCCTCGCGGCCCCGCCGGGAGGTCCTTCTCCCGGCCCCCGCCGGGCCGCCCTTCTCGCGGCCCGCCCGGGACGTCCTTCCCACGGCCCGCCCGGGACGTCCTTCCCACGGCCCGCCCGGGACGTCCTTCCCACGGCCCGCCCGGCTCGGCGAGAGTGACGGCGGCCGGTGTCGCAGCCAGGCGCGCCGCCGCGTCAGCCCTGGATTCCGTAAAACCCGGTGACGACCCTGAAGCCCCGCCCCGGCGGGGCACTAGGGTTTGCGGCATGACCGGCGACACTCACAGTAACGTGCTGAGGACTCTCAGGTACGATGTGCCTGCCTCGCTCGTGGTCTTCCTCGTCGCGGTGCCGCTCTCCCTGGGCATCGCGATGGCCTCGGGTGCCCCCCTCGCCGCAGGACTCATAGCCGCCGTCGTGGGCGGTGTCGTGGCCGGAGCGCTCGGCGGCTCCGTCGTCCAGGTGAGCGGGCCCGCCGCCGGCCTCTCGCTGGTGGTGGCGGACCTCGTCCAGACGTACGGCTGGCGGGCGACCTGCATGATCACTCTGCTGGCCGGGGCGGTCCAGCTCGTGCTGGGCCTGCTGCGGGCGGCCCGGGCGGCGCTGGCCGTCTCCCCCGCCGTCATCCACGGCATGCTCGCGGGCGTCGGCGTGGTGATCGCGCTGTCCCAGCTGCACATCGTGCTCGGCGGAAGCCCGCAACGCTCGGCCCTGGCCAACCTCATGGAGCTGCCGGCCCAGGTGGCCGCGATGCACGGCCACACCGTGGCGGTCGGGCTGCTCACGATCGCGGTCCTCGCGCTGTGGACGCGGCTGCCGAAGCAGATCAGGGTGGTGCCCGCGCCGCTCGCGGCGCTGCTCGTGGCCGCGCTCGTCGCGTGGGCGTTCCAGTGGGACGTCACCCGGGTCGACCTGTCGGGCAGCCTCGGCACGTGGGCGTTCCCGGTGCTGCCGCAGGGCGACTGGCACGAGATCGTGGCCGCCGTGCTGCTGGTGGCGCTGCTCGCGGGCGTCGAGTCGCTGCTGTGCTCGGTGGCGGTCGACGGCATGCACGCGGGGCCGCGCGCCGACCTCGACCAGGAGCTGACCGGCCAGGGCGCGGCCAACATGGTCTCGGGCGCGCTCGGCGGCCTGCCGGTGGCCGGGGTGATCGTGCGCAGCACCGCCAACGTCCAGGCCGGGGCCCGCAGCCGCGCGTCGGCGGTGCTGCACGGGGTGTGGGTGCTGATGTTCGCGCTGGGGTTCGGCTGGACGATCCAGCTCATCCCCGTGGAGGCGCTGGCGGCGCTGCTGGTGTTCATCGGCGTGCAGATGGTCAACCTCGGCCACATCCGCAAGGTCCACGGCCACGGCGAGGTGCCGGTCTACGTCATCACCATGCTGGCGGTCGTCGTGCTCGGCCTGGCCGAGGGCGTGGTGGCGGGCCTGGCGCTGGCCGCGGTGATGGCGCTGCGGCGGCTGACGTGGGTGACGGTCAAGACGCACGAGCCGGTGGACGACGGGAGGTGGCACGTGTCGATCAGCGGGTCGCTGACGTTCCTGGGGGTGCCGCGGCTGACCCACGAGCTGCGCGCCATCCCGCCGCGCTCGGCCGTGGACCTCGACCTCAACATCGACTTCATGGACAACGCCGCCTTCGAGGCCATCCACTCCTGGCGGCTCAACCACGAGCGGTCGGGTGGCACGGTGGAGATCGACGAGTTGCACGACGAGTGGTACGCGCTGGCCGCGAGCGGCGCCCGTACCTATCAGGCCAAGAAGCCGCCCCGGGCGCCCGACCGGTGGTGGCTGCCGTGGGCGCACCGGCACCGCCGGCCCGTCCGGCCCTCGGCCGAGCCGTCGTCGGAGCCGCCGGTGGGGCCGCCCGACCGGCCCGAGTGCCGGCTGACGGCGGGCGCGCGGGAGTTCCACCGGCGTACGGCGCCGCTGGTGCGGCCCATCCTCACCGAGCTGGCCCACAAGCAGCAGCCGTCGCACCTGTTCATCACGTGCGCCGACTCGCGGGTGGTGCCGAGCCTGATCACGGCGAGCGGGCCGGGCGATCTGTTCACGGTCCGCAACATCGGCAACCTGGTGCCCCGCCGGGGCGCCGAGCCGCACGACGACTCGGTGGTGGCGGCCATCGAGTACGCCACGCAGGTGCTGGGCGTCCACACGATCACCGTGTGCGGGCACTCCGGCTGCGGGGCGATGGCCGGGCTGCTGAGCGGCGGGGTGAAGGCGGGCAGCCTGCCGGGGATGCGGCGCTGGCTGCGGCACGGCCACCACAGCCTGGCCAGGTTCATCGAGAACGCCGACGGGCCGCTCGACTCGCGGGCGCTCGACCAGCTCTGCCGGATCAACGTGCAGCAGCAGCTCGAGAACCTCCGCACCCACCGCAAGGTGGACGAGCAGGTACGGGCGGGGCGGCTGGAGCTGGTCGGGCTGTACTTCGACATCGGCTCGGCCCGGGTGCAGATGCTGCCGCCGCTGCCGTCCACGGTGTCGGTGAAGATCTGACCCGGGCGTGGTACCGGCGGGGCGTCCTGCGGGTCACCTCGCGTGGTGCCGGTCCTCGCCGCTCTCGGGGACCGGCAGGGGCGGAGGCGTGTCCTGCGCCCCTCGCCGCGCATAGAGGGCGGCCCAGGCGTCGTCGCCCATGCGCAGGACCTTGACCCCGAGCGCGCCGAGCCCGGCGACGGGGAGGATCCAGAGCACGACGGTGATCGGGCCGTAGTCGACCGCGAACGCGCCGAGGTAGCCGACAGCGACCGTCACGGGCACCCACCAGCCGGAGAACCCGGACCGCCACACGGCGACGGTCAGCAGCGGCAGTCCGACGAGGCCGAGCGGCACCCACGGCATCTGGAACCCGATGATCACGCCCGGGAGGTTGAGCATCTCGTCGAGGATCTTCTGCGCCTGCTCCGGCGGATGGTGCCGGCCGAGCCACCACTCGACGGGGTCCATCATCAGCAGGGCCGACAGGTTGAGGTAGCCGATGACCGTCATGGCGCCGGCGATGTGCCCGAGCCGGGTCGCCCGCTGCCGGGTGAGGTGGACGAGGCCGATGGCGGCCACGGCCATGAGCATCCAGCTCCAGTGATAGAGGGCGGACTCGGTCTGGGCGAGGGCGGGGTTGGAGCCGTAGCTGACCGCCTCACGGTCGTCGCCCCAGGTGCCGGGGTCGACGATGACCGCCACCGCCTGGAGCAGGGGGGCGGCGATGAGCAGGGTGCCCGCCGCGAGGCGGCGGAAGGTCACGTGGTCGTTCAACACGTCGCCGACGGTAGGCGGCGAACCCCTGCCGCGTCGTCCACCGGCCGAGTGACGGGCCCTCAGCCTGGCGACGGAGCCGGCGGCGTCCGTGGCGGGGTGTTCATCCGCGCGAGCAGCAGGGCCCCAGGCGGAGCCGTTCCTCTGCCTGGGGCCGGCGGAGCATGCCCCACCAGGACGCCACGCCTCCATCCGAGGCCAACGCAGCACCTCCCACGAGAGCACCACGCCTCCATCCGAGGCCGACGCAGCACCTCCCACGAGAGCACCACGCCTCCATCCGAGGCCGACGCAGCACCTCCCACGAGAGCACCACGCCTCCATCCGAGGCCGACGCAGCATGTCCCACGAGGATGCCACGCCGCCGTCCGGGGCAGCGGCCGCGCCCGGCCACACGCCCCGGCAACGGGCCCCGCCCACGCGCCCCCAGCCTTCGCGTGGGCGGCCGCCCAGGCGAAGGCCGGGGGCGGAGGCCGGGGGCGGAGGCCGGGGGCGGAGGCCGGGGGCGGAGGCCGGGGGCGGAGGCCGGGGGCGGAGGCCGGGGGCGGAGGCCGGGGGCGGAGGCCGGGGGCGGATCAGGCGAAGGCCATGGGGCGGATCAGACGGGATGAGGGGGGCGGCACAACCGCGGCCCGGTCACCCGTGCAGCTCCCGGAACAGCGTGATCCACTGATCCGGATGGACGAAGGCGACGACCGTGTCCGGGTCGATGCGCGCGGCACGGAAAGCCCGGGCGACATGTCGGTGATGCCGCTCAAGCGAGGCCCGCAACGAACCGCCGACACCGGTGAAGCCCAGCTCCACCAGGTCCCGGTAGGCCCGCTCGTCCACGACCAGCGGATCCGGCCGCCGGTCGATGCGCAGAATGGCGGAGTCGACCGAGGGCACCGGGCGGAAGCTGGTCCGTTCGACGTGGCCGAGCAGTTCCCAGGTGAACCACGGCCAGCTGAGCACCGTGACCAGGCTCCACCGCCCGTAGTCGCCCGAGCGTTTGCGCGCGTACTCCAGCTGGGTGAGGAGGGTCGCGGAGGTGAGGTGCTCGGCTGTCAGGCACCAGTCCACGATCTTCGAGGTGATCGAGTACGGGATGTTGCCGACGACCGCGAACGGCTCCTCCGGCGGCCGGGCCGCGGTGAAGTCGCCCTTCACGATCTCGATGCCCGCGTGGTCACGGGTTCTGGCTCGCAGCTTGGCCGCGAGCAGCGGGTCGAGCTCGTAGCCGATGACGTGGGCGCCGGTCGAGGCCAGCGCTGTGGTCAGGACGCCCTCGCCGGAGCCGGGTTCGAGGACGAGCCCGGCGGGTTCCGCCGCCTTGACGATCCGCTCGACGGCATGCCGATCGACCAGGAAGTTCTGGGAGAGCTCGCGTCGTGCCCGGTCTCTGGGCGTGCGGCCGCCGCCCTTCTTCTGGGCGGTCTTCTTCTGAGTGTGGGAATAGTCGCCGAATGCGAAAGACTGCGCCACAGCAGTTGCCCTTCTGGGTCTTCGAGAGAAAAGGGATCTCGAAGGGCCCCGGGCACGCCGGAGGCGATGGAGGGAATCGCTCCTAGCGGGCCTGGGCCCGGCCGGAGCGGATGCGAATGAAGCAGATGCAGAAGCCTGTCATGCGCGAGACCCTAGGGAACGCTCGGTTCCGCCGCAACGTGTTTTCGTGACGTACCAGGTGCTGACCATTCTTCGGACTCCTCATCCTCTAAAGCCGTTGGCCGTCATGGGGAGGGCGCGATGACGAGGACGGCGATCCAGGCCAGGGGACGTCCGGCCGGCGAAGGGCCGCCTGCCCAGTGGATGAAAATGCGACGCAGAGGCGCGCACGGCGATGAAGGACTACGGTTCGGTGCCTTTGCGCGTCCCGAGTGCGAGCGCCGGCATCAGACTGAGAGCGCCCGAGCGGCCCAGCACCGGGGCACCGGTCGGGAGCGGTAGGCGCCGTCGGCGAGCGCGACCCATCCGAAGAAGGCCGGCCCGGACGTGATCTTGAACGGATGCCGGCTGACGTCCCGCATGCCAGCTAGCAATAATCGACGCACCTGAGCATGGGGTCATGAACCTGCGGTCCGCACCCGACCAACCCGAGCCGGCGTCATGAACCAACAGATCCCACCCGACCAACCCGAGCCGGCGTCACGAATCAACAGACCGCACCCGACCGACCCAAGCCGGTGCCATGCCATAAACCAACAGACCGCACCCGATCAACCCAGATCAGCATCATGGACCAGGATGGCTGCCTGGACCCGGTTGGCCAGGTTCAGTTTGGCCAGCACCCGGCTGACATGAGCCTTCACTGTCGCCTCGGTCAGCTTGAGCTCGCGGCCGATCTCGGCGTTGGACAGGCCGCGGGCCACCGCCCTGATCACGTCCTCCTCGCGGGCCGTCAGCGTCGCAAGCCGGTTGCGCGCGGCCTCCGCCCGGGAAGGTGTCCTGTCGGCGAACGAACTGATCACCCGTTTGGTGACCGTGGGCGACAGCATGGCGTGCCCGGCCGCGACCGTGCGCACGGCGGCGGCCAGGTCACGCGGCGGCGTGTCCTTCAGCAGGAACCCCACGGCCCCCACCCGCAGCGCCTCGTGGACGTACTCGTCCAGGTCGAACGTGGTCAACATGATCAGCTTCGGCGCTCGCGGCCCCGCCATCAGCCGCGCGCCGGCGGTCAGCCCGTCGGTGCCCGGCATGCGGACGTCCATCAGCACGACGTCGGGCCTGAGCCGGGCGGCGGCGGACACGGCCTCATCGCCGTCCCGAGCCTCACCGACGACCGCCATGTCGCCCGCCGCCTCCAGAATCATGCGCAATCCGGACCTGACGAGCTCTTCATCATCGACCACCAGAACACGGATCATGGAGCCGGTATCCGCGCCAGCACCTGAAACCCCACCTCATCGCAGACCAGCTCCCCGGGCTGGCTCCCTTCCTTGACCGGCTCCTCGACGTGGGGACCGGCCACCAGGCTGCCTCCGACCAGTTCCACCCGCTCCCTCAACCCGACCAGCCCCCACCCGGACCCCGGAAACCCACCACCGGCACCCGGACACCTCCCATGCGGCACTCCGCCATCCGGACGCCCACGGCCGGACACGGACGGTGCCGTGTTGCGCACCACCACCTCAAGATCTGCAGGCAGATAACGGACGAACACGTCGATCCTGGTATCACTCGCATGCTTGTGAGCGTTGGTCAGAGCCTCCTGGATGACGCGGTAGGCGGTGCGCTCGATCGTGGACGTCAGCGGACGGGCCTCCCCCTCGTCATGACGGCTGACCGCGACGCCCAGCGCACGCGACTCGTCGAGCAGCCGGTCGAGGTCGGCGAGGGTCGGTTGTGGATGGAGTTCCGCACCGCCCGTCAGGTGATCACGCCGTACGGGATCGTTGGCCGTGGGGTGATAGTCCGGTACGCCATCGATCGGCGCAGTCGGAAGGCCACTTACCCCCTCACCGGACACAGCCCGCAACCCTGCTACCTGACCGGATGCTCCCGCACTCGGCACCACCACGGATGGCGCGGCACCGCCCTCTCTTGACGCAGTCACCCCCGCAGAAGACGCCGCACTCCCCTCTCGGCACACAGCCGCCTCCTCACAAGACGCCGCACCGCCTTCTTGTGACGCCGCGACTTCGATCCCGTGTGAGACACCGCCCGCTGAGCGCAGCACCCCGAGGACCTCGCGCAGGTTGGTCAGCGCGTCGCGGCCGACGCGGCCGATGAGGGCAGCGGCCTCGGCCGTGGACTCGTCGGGGGCGCGCAGCTCCAGCGCCCCCGCGTGGAGCACCATCAACGACACCCGGTGCGCGACCACGTCATGCATCTCCCGCGCGATGCGCGCGCGTTCCTGTGCCCGTGCCTGATCGGCACGCAGCCCCTGCTCGCGGCGGAGCTGTTCGGCCTGCTCGCGCATCGCGTCGATCACTTGCCTGCGCGCCCGCGTCCACAGGCCGGCCATCAGGGGCAGGCCCAGCAGCGCGCCGCCCATGACGACCACGTTGGGCAGGGTGCCCGCGACCAGCATGCGGTAGCCGCCCGCGAGGTGGGAGACGACACCGCCCGCGGCCAGGACTCCGAGTGCTCCCCCGCAGTACAGCAACAGTGCGCGCCCGCGCAGCCGTGTGCCCGCGTAGTAGGACGCCGCGGCGGCGGCCGGCCACATCACCAGACACACATAGAACACCGCACCCACCAGGGCGAGCGGCCACAACCGACGCCCGCTCGTCTGACGCGGCTGCTCCCCATTCGTGCGACGGGACGGCTCCCCACTCCTGTCGCGCCACGGCGTTCCCCCCAGGTGATGCCACGGCCTCCCGCCCGCGTGGCGCGACGTTCTCCCATCAGCCCGCAAGAGCGTCCTGTCGTCCGCGGACAGCAGCGCACTGTCGTCCGCAGACAGCGGCGCCCGGGTGTCCGCGTGCAGACGCGTCCGGGAATCCGCGTGCGGGCGCGCCCCGGTATCCGCGTGCGGGCGCGTCCCGGTATCCGGGTGCGGGCGCGTCCGTTCATCCTCGTCCAGCGACACCTCCGGTCCCGCCTGCACCGAAGTCCGTTCATCCCCGTGCAGCGACACCCCGTTTCC
Organism: Nonomuraea rhodomycinica; assembly: GCF_013363995.1. GTDB lineage: Bacteria > Actinomycetota > Actinomycetes > Streptosporangiales > Streptosporangiaceae > Nonomuraea > Nonomuraea rhodomycinica. The sequence continues at coordinate 174,261 of NZ_JABWGO010000005.1, forward strand.
CGCGTGCAGCGACATCGGCTTGCCCGCGTGCGGCGGCATCCGCTCGGCCAGTGCCGCGAACACCGCGGCGGCGCCCGAGGTGGCAGCCATCGCCGCGAGCAGCGGCCAGGGCAGCCCCGAGGCGACGCCCACGCTGCCCGTCGCCGAGGCCATGGACAGCGCGGACACCACCCCACCGAGCGCCCACGGCGTGATGCGCTCGATAACGCTTCCGTCGCCGTACGTCATGGCCCGAGGTTATCGGCGGTCCGGCCGGACGACCCCCTACGAAAGTCGAACGTGCTCCGTCTCTTTCGCCGGATACGGTGCCGCCTGGTTCCCCGGCAAGGTGGGCGGCATGAACAAGAACGCCGTCGCTGGCCTTATGCTCGCGCTCACCTGCATCGGCACCCCAACGCTCATGGGCGCCGCCCCGGCCGCCGCGTCCGCTTCACCCCGTTCCAAGGCATCCGTGACGGTCGCCGTCACACCCGCCCTCCCCCGCCCGACCGGTCCGCACCCGGTCGGACGCTCGACTCTCCACCTGGTCGACTCCAGCCGCCCCGATCCCTGGGTGCCCGACCGCGAGGTCCGGGAGCTGATGGTGTCCGTCTGGTATCCGGCGCGCAAGGCGGCGGACAGTCCCGCCCCGTACGTCACGCCTCAGGAGTCGGAGCTGATCCTGCGCGGCGTGCCCCAGCTGAAGGACCTGCCGCCGGACACGCTCGCGAAGACCAGGACGTACGCCACGACGGACGCGCCCGCGCTGGGCCGGAAGGGCGGCAGGCCGCTGGTGGTGATGTCCCCCGGCATGACGCTGCCGCGGGCGACGTTGACGTCGCTGGCCGAGGAGTTCGCGAGCAGGGGGTACGTGGTCGCGGGCATCGGGCACACGTACGAGGCCGTGGCGACCACGCTCCCGGACGGCAGGACCGCGACGTTCGAGGCCGGCAAAGGCGGGCAGACGCCCGAACTGGGCGAGAAGGTGGCGCGGGTCCGGGCGGCCGACACGGAGTTCGTGCTGGACCGGCTGGCGAAGGCCGGGCGCTGGAAGCGCCTCATCGACGAGCGCAGGATCGCGATGGTGGGTCACTCGGTCGGCGGGCAGAGCGCCGCCCATCTGCTGCCCGTGAGCCGGCGTGTCCGGGCCGCGGTCAACCTGGACGGCTCGTACAACCCCAAGACCCCGGCCCAGGACATCGGCAAGCCGTTCATGATGATCGGCAACCCGCGGCAGCAGCCGAGCACGAGCGGCGAGCCGGGCTCGTGGGACACGTTCTGGCCCCATGTGACGGGCGGCTGGAAGCGCTGGCTGACGGTCACGGGGGCCGAGCACATGAGCTTCGTGGACTACGCGGTGCTCCAGCCGCAGCTCGGGCTGCCGGCGTCGCCGATCGACGGCGAGCGCTCGTTGCGGATCACCCGCGCGTACGTCACGGCCTTCCTGGACACGCATCTGCGCGGCGAACGCCGCCCTGTCCTGGACGGTCCCTCGGCCGAATATCCAGAAGTGAAGTTCTGGGGCTCGTGAGCCTGTCCCTCGGCCCGGTCGCATGGTGACGAGTCCGATGTGACTCGAACCGGGTGGCGCTCCGGTCTCACCCGGCCAGATGCGCTTCACGACCTCACACTCCCCTACCGTGCCCTCTGCCGTGAGCCGCAGCGCCCACCGCGCCGGACGCCACGACTCGGGCAGTTCCGGCACCGGAACGGCGTGGCCGATCCCGAGCCGCTCTGGCAGGGCCGGTCCGGCCGCTGGACCCGGCTGAGCGTGTCGATCCGGCGGTGCCGGACAGCGCTGCCGGCCCACGCCGGACCTGGCTGAAGGTGTCGGTCCGGCGGTGCCGGGCAGCGCTGCCGGCCCCGGACGGCCGCGCTCCCCGGGCATCGCTTGACGGTCAGCCGGATCCGAGCCGGAGAGGTTCTCGGACGGCGCCTCACGCGTCGTCCGGCCTGGCTGGGCGACCCTGGACAAGACGCGGTGGCTCTCCATCGCCACCCATCTGCCACACGGCCGCTCCACCCTCATCCGTGGAGCGCGCCCGCCCGCTGACGGTGCCGCGGCGCCCGGCTCCTCCCGGGCCACTACCGGCGTGGCAGCGTCGCGGTGGAGAGGTGGGGACCGCGTGGAGACCGGCGTGGAGACCAGGAGCGCGGTGGCCCCCGCAACGGGCACCGTCGGGGCGCTGGAGGAGGCGCCGTGGGGCGCTGGATGAGGCGCGTGTCGGTCACGGCCGAAAGCGGAGCGGCTTCCTCTGCTCGGCCCGTGGGAGGCCGGTTGCCGTAACCCGCGGATGGCGGGCCGGGGGTTCAGTTGCGGTAGCGGTAGAGGATCCGGCCGCGGTTCAGGTCGTACGGGCTGAGCTCCACCAGCACCCGGTCGAACGGGAGGATCTTGATGTAGTTCTTGCGGATCTTCCCGCTGATGTGGGCCAGCACCTTGTGCCCGTTCTCCAGCTCCACCCTGAAGGTGGCGTTGCGCAGGCACTCGGTGACGGTGCCTTCGACTTCGATGCCGCCTGCTGTTCTAGCCATGTCGTTCACTTCCTTTCAGCACCAGTTCCAGGTTGCTGCCCGTACGGCGGGCACCTATGGCCTCGAACAGCGCCATGGCCGCCGTGTTGGACTCGTTCACCTCGGCCGACGCCGCCTCGATCCCGCGGCGGTGCAGGTCGTCCAGTACCCGGGCGAGCAGCGCCCGCCCGATCCCGCGGCGCCGGCGGCCGGACCGTACGGCGACCAGCCCGATCCGCGGCTGTCTGGTGACCGCCGCCAACCGGACCAATCCCACGTATTCGCCCGCCTCGGCCGCCACCGTGTACCTCGACAGGTCCGGCGCGGCCGGTCGGGGCAGCACCTCGGCCGGCATCTCCCGCCAGCCGACGGCGGCCTCGACCTCGTCGCGGATCACGCGGTCCAGCACCCGCAGCGGGCCGTCCTCCGCCGGCCCGATGGTCACCCCCGGCGGCGGGAGCGCCGGGCCGAGCCCCGTGAGGGCCGGGTCGGTCGGCACGAGGCACTCCCACTCGCGCCGCCGCGCCGTGAACCCGGCCCGTTCCCAATGGGAGATCAGGTCGAGGTCGTCCTCGTCGACCAGCGTGTACAGCGGCCTCGGCAGCTCCGCCAGCATGGCGCCGGCGAGCCGGTCGAAGACGGCGCAGTGCCAGGCGTCGACGCTGACGAACATCCGCCCGTCGGGCCTGCCTGAGAGGTCGCCGCGGCCGACCACCTGGTCGTCCTCCACGGCCTGCCATGAGCCGTCGGCGACGCGTTCGATCGTCACGGCCTGCCCGTCGCCACGGGCGGTGAGATGCACAGATTCCATGAGGTGTCACCTTCCGGGATTGCCCTGTTGCGGCGCTCCCGGGCGACACCTACGTCGAATCGCCTTACCGTGACGACGAGGGGAGCACCCACATCGATACAGCGTTCATGGGTCTCACCTCCTCGCGTGCCTGTCACGGTTCGCGGAAACCTATCAGCGGACCCGCGATCACGTCCAACTGTTTTCCAGCCCGGTGCCGAGCTGATGGATGTCAGCTCGGCACCGTCCGCTTTCAGCCCTGCGGCTCTTCCGCCGGGCAGCGGGCACCGCGTGCGGGCACGGTCAGCGAGATCAGGTAGTCGTCCATCGCTTCCGTGGTGCACTGGGTCATGCCGTAGATGCCGTGGCCCCAGCCCTCGTATGTGAGCAGCCTGGCCCTGGGGCCGAGCTGGCGGGCCACGTTGGCCGACCACTCGTACGGCGTGTCGGGGTCGTGCATGGAGGTGCCCACCAGCAGCGGCGTGCTCCCCCGGTACCGCAGCCGGTGCTGCGGGTTGTTGACCGGGACCTGGTGGCCCTGGCAGAGCGGCATGTCACCCATCGGCATCGGGTTGTAGCGCAGGTCGGGCGCCACCGCGTTGGAGGCGCGCATCACGTCGGCGTACTCGGCGTAGTCGCGCAGCGACAGGTTCCAGTCCTGGCAGAGGATCGCGGTCGGCAGTTCGGCGAACTCACCGTTCACCGGTCCGTTGCCGGGCGGGTTGCCCATGTCGTCCGGCACCGGCCCACCGTCCAGGGCGAGCAGCACCTTGGCCTCCTGCCGCCAGGCCGGAGCCTCGTTGAGCACCACGCCGAGCCACAGGAGGTTGTGCGCGCTCACCGGGCGGTCGGTGAAGCCCGGCCAGTAGAGCTCGCCGCGGTCCGCCTTCTCCAGCAGCCTCTTCCACAGCGCCTTGACGTCGCGGCCGTGCAGGACGCAGTCGGTGTCCCGCTCGCACCAGGCGACGAACTCCTCGAAGCTGTCCTGGACGGTGGCCGCCTCGGTCACCTGGAAGCCCTTGACGTTCAGGCTGTGGTCCATGTTGCTGTCCAGCACCATGGCCCGGATCCGGTTCGGGTACATCTCGGCGTACATCTGCTGGGCCAGCGTGCCGTACGACACGCCGTAGGAGGTCAGCTTGTCCTCGCCCAGCGCGGCCCGGATGGCGTCCATGTCCCGCGCGACGTTGACCGAGTCGAGGTGGTCGTACAGCGGGCCGGTCTGCTTGCGGCAGTCGGCGTGCAGCTTCGCATCGAAGGCCACCCACTTGTCGTAGTCGGCCTGGCTGTTCATCACCGGGTACGGCATCTCGTTGTACACCGACGCCGTACAGGTCGTCGAGCCGCTGCGGGCCACGCCCCGGGGGTCGAAGCTGACGATGTCGAACCGCCGCTGTACGTCCTCGCTGAACCCGGACGGTCGCAGGATGTCGTTCACCCCGGAGTTGCCGGGCCCGCCGGGGTTGGTCAGCAAGGAGCCGATCCGCGCGGACGGATCGGTGGCCTTACGCCGCGCCAGCGCCAGTTTCACGGTGGCCCCGCGCGGTTTGGACCAGTCGATCGGCACGGCCAGCGTGCCGCACTCGACGGTGGGCTCCTCCTCACAGGGCCCCCAGGTGATGCCGCGCTTTCCCGCGTCGTCCGCGGCGCTGGCCGCCTGGGGCGCCGACAGCGGTAAGACCGTCGTTAACATCATGAAGACGGTGGCGAGTATGGGTGTCTTTCGTCGCATAAGGCGTCAATCGTAGATCGACTGGCCTGGCCGCGCGGTGCGAATGCGTGCGGGCGTCGCTCGCCGAACTGAGGGCGAAGGCGTCGTGAGCCCTCGGCCCCCGGCCGGAGAGGTGGGAATGACGAGCCGGCCTGTAGGCCGGGTTCTGTCCTTCGTCTCCGAAGGGGCGACCATCCATCTAGGGCCGCCGTTGCCGGCGGCCTCAAGCGGTCTACCCGCGCGGCTCGGGCGGGCAGCCCTCGAACGTCGCGCGCGGGACGCTCCGGAGAGCGTCCCTTCTTGACCTTGCTCCGGGTGGGGTTTACCGAGCCGCCCACGTCACCGTGGGCGCTGGTGGTCTCTTACACCACCGTTTCACCCTTACCTCCCGCGGACGGGAGGCGGTCTGTTCTCTGTGGCACTGTCCCGCGGGTCACCCCGGGTCGGCGTTACCGACCACCCTGCCCTGTGGAGCCCGGACCTTCCTCGGCGAGCCCCGCGAAGGGCTCGACGCGGTCGCCCGGCCGGCTCGTCTGCCTGTGACCCTACCAAAGCGCCCGGCATCGCCAGTCCCGGCACGATGGGCGGCGTCACCGGGCGGCGTCACCGGGCGGCGTCACCGCGACGTTGCCTCTGCCCTTGGGGCAGTCACCATACTGGGCCTCGTGCCCGATCTGATGACTACCGGGGAGTTCTCCGCGCGTTCGAACCTGACGGTCAAGGCGCTGCGGCTCTACGACACCAAAGGCCTGCTGCCGCCCGCCCAGGTCGACCCCCGCACCGGCTTCCGCCGCTACAGTCGCCCGCAGCTGGCGCTGGCCAGGCGCATCACCTTGCTGCGGGCCATCGGCATGCCTCTGGCGGAGGTGGGCCGGGTGCTGCGGCTGACGGGGCCGGAGGCGGCGCAGGCCGTGGCGGAGTACTGGGGGCGACGCGAGGCCGAGTGGCGGGCCCAGCAGTCCGTTCTGGCCTACATCAGGGGCGTCTTCCTGGAAGAGGGCGCAGGCGCGTACGAGGTCCGCGAGCGCGACGTCCCCGAGCAGCGCGTCATCTCCGTTCAGGGCCACGTGGACGCCGCCTCGCTGGCGGGCTTCATCACCGCGGCCTCGGCCACCTTGTTCGGCCACCTCTCGGCGGCCGGCGGCTGCCTGTCCGGGCCCCCGTTCGCCGTCTTCCACGGCACCGTCAGCCAGGACTCCCACGGGCCGGTCGAGGTCTGCGTGCCCACCGACAGCCCGATCGAGCCGGCCGGCCGGATCGGGCTGCGGCTGGAGCCGGCGCATCGCGAGGCGTACATCATGGTCGCCAAGGAACGCTGCGGCCATCCCGCGATCCTGCCCGTGTACGACGCGCTGCGGGTCTGGCTCGACGACCGCGACCTGCCGCAGTGCCTGTCGGCGCGCGAGATCTACCATCCCAACTGGGACACGGCCGGCCCGGCGGAGCATGTGGCCGACGTCGCCTTCCCGTTCGGGACGGTCAGCCGTTCGGAACGGTCTCGGCGACGGCGAGCAGCCGGGTGACGGTGTTCCAGTTGCGCATCGTGGCGGTGCCCTCGTCGGCCTTGGCGGCCGCGGCGAGCAGCTTGGAATTGCGCATGCCGTCCGGCAGCCAGAAGTAGGACTCGTATTCGTCGAAGTGGAAGCGTTCCGGCTCGAAGTCGGTGTGGGCGAAGGCCGGCGGCGGGACCGGGGCGGCGCGGAAGGACACGAGGTAGCGCGTGCCGTCGACCGCCACGTCGCCGAACGGGTCGCGCTCGACGACAGCGCGGAGTTCGGCGGCGGTCCGCAGCACGCAGGCGATCGGGAACCCGGCTCGCTCCGCCAGCCCGGCCTCGATCAGCGGGCCCAGGGCGGAGGGCGGTTCGTCGCTGTCGAAGACGGCGTTGCCGCTGGTCAGGAAGGTCCTCACCCCGGCGCAGCCCAGCTCGCCCAGCCAGCCGCGCAGGTCGCCCATCGACACCCGCCGCCGCGAGCCGAGATTGATTCCGCGCAGGAACGCGACATGGGTCGGCATGGCCCCATCTTGCCCTGGCGGTCATGGGATCGGTCAGGGGGCCGGTCCCACCGAGGCGTTGTGGCGGGACCGGACCTGCTTCAGGATCCCCGGACCCGCGTCAGATCGTCCCTGCCGGGGAACGGTTCTCGTGCCACCGCTGAACCGCGGCTCAGCGAAGGTGCGCCGTGTCGTTGAACGACTTCACCACGCACCCGCCGTCGGCGTAGTGCTCGACCAGCGACAGGCAGGCGACGTCGAGGTGCATCCGGTACAGGGCCGCCGGCGGGGCCATCAGCGCGAGCCGCAGCACCGTCTTGATGGGCGTCACGTGCGAGACGACCAGCACCGTACGGCCCTCGTAGCGTTCGAGCAGCCGGTCGCGGGCGCGCTGGACGCGCTCCGCAACCTGGGTGAAGCTCTCGCCGCCCGGCGGCGCCGCGTCGGAGTCGGCCAGCCACCGCTTCAGCTCCTCCGGCCACCGGCGCTGGACCTCGGTGAACGTGTGCCCCTCCCACGCGCCGAAGTCGGTCTCCCTGAGGTCGTCGTCCACCTCGACGGCCAGGCCGCTCATGTCGGCGACCGCCTGCGCGGTGCGGCGGGCGCGCGAGAGGGGCGAGCTCACGATGGCGTCCAGCCGGTACGGCGGGCGGGACAGCCGCTCGGCGGCGGCCGCGGCCTGCGCCAGGCCGTGGGGCGTGAGCTCGGGGTCGCCGAGCCCCGAGAAGCGGCGCTCGACCGAGAGCGGGGTCTCGCCGTGGCGCAGGAGCAGCAGGGACGTGGCGACCCGGGTGGGCGGCGCCCAGCCGGTGCCCACGCCCTCGGGCCGGCCGCCCTGACCTCGCTGCTCGGCGACGACGGACGCCGTGGGGGCCGAGAGGTCGAGGAGGTCTGTCTGGTCCCCGGAACGGCCGGCGGGCCGCGCCGCACCACCACCGGACGCGACACCGGGAGACGCCACGGCAGCGCCGGACCCGGCACCAGGGGATGGCGCAGCAGCACCGGAGGCGTCGGCCGGGGAGGCGGAGCGGGTCCAGGTGAGGCCCTTGGCTGCCGCGTCCATGGCCTCGTTGGCCAGGCGGTCGGCGTGGGTGTTGCGGGCGCGCGGGATCCACGTCCACTCCGTCACGCGCAACCGCCGCACCAGCTCGGCCGCCTCGACGGCGAGCGGGCGCAGCCCCTCGTTCTTGATCTTCCACCGGCCGGCCATCTGCTCGACGACCAGCTTGGAGTCCATGCGCACCGCCACGGACGCCCCCTCGCCAGCCACGTCGAGGACGGCGCGCAGGCCGGCGATCAGCCCGCGGTACTCGGCGACATTGTTGGTCGTGACGCCGATCGCCTCGGCCGCCTCCGCCAGCACCTGGCCGTCGGAGGCGTCGCGGACCACGGCGCCGTAGCCGGCCGGCCCCGGGTTGCCGCGCGAGCCGCCGTCGGCCTCGATGACGTACGACGTCACAGGCCCGACTCGGCGGTGCGGACGAGGATGCGGCGGCACTCCTCGCAGCGCAGCACGTCGTCGTGGGGAGCGGCCTTGATGCGGTTCATCTCGGCGATGGACAGCGCGACCTTGCAGCCCTGGCAGCGGCCGCCGCGCAGCATGGCGGCGCCGACGCCGTACTGCTCCCGGAGCTTCTCGTAGAGCCCGAGCAGGTCGGCCGGGATGTCGCCGGCCACGGCGGCGCGGCGGCCGGCGGTCTCGCCTGCCTCCTTGTCGATCTCGACGAGCGCGGCGTCGCGGCGGTCCTCGGCGGCGGCGCGGGTCGCGGCCACCTCGTCGAGCTTGCCGCGCAGGTCGGCGACCCTGCTGTCGGCGGCCTCACGCCGTTCCATGATCTCCAGCACCACCTCTTCGAGGTCGCCCTGGCGCCGGTGCAGCGAGGCGATCTCGGACTGGAGGCTCGCGAGGTCCTTGGGCGAGGTCACGGCGCCGGAGTCGAGCCGCTTCTGGTCCCGCTCGGCGCGGGCGCGCACGGTGTCGACGTCGCCCTCGGCCTTGGCCTGCTCGCGGGCGAGGTCACCGGCCTCGGTCTCGGCCTCGATGACCTCGGTGGCGAGCTTGGCGTAGCGCTTGGACTGCTCGTCGATCTCGGCCAGCTCGGGCAGCGTGCGGCGACGGTGGGCGAGCCGGTCGGCGACGGAGTCGAGCTCGGCCAGGTCGAGGAGTCGCTTCTGGGCGTCAGGGGCTGCTTTCATGATCAATATCCTCTTGTCCAAGCATCGGTGACCGTGGCGGAGACGCGCGTGTCAACGGTAACGCCACCGCCGCGCAGGATGGACGCGGCGCCGCCCAGCCACGGCCACTCGGTGGCCCAGTGGGCGGCGTCGATGAGCGCGGGCCCGCCCGCCTCGGCGAACTCGCTGGCCGGGTGGTGCCGCAGGTCGGCGGTGAGGAACGCGTCGACGCCGGCCGCGCGGGCCGTCTCCAGCAGCGAGTCGCCCGCTCCCCCGCTGACCGCCACGCGGGCGACGCGGCGCGACGGGTCGCCCGCCACCCGGATGCCCCACGAGGTCTTCGGCAGCCCCTCGGCCACCGCGACCGCGAACTCCTCCAGCGTCACCGGCTCCGGCAGTTCCCCGATGCGCCCGAGGCCGCGCCACGGGTCGTCCGGGAACGGCCGGAGCGGCACGAGGTCGCCCACCAGCCCGACGGCGCGGGCCAGCGCGTCGGAGACGCCGGGATTGGCGACGTCGGCATTGGTGTGGGCGGTGTAGAGGGCGATGTCGTGCTTGATCAGGGTGTGGACGATGCGGCCCTTGGGCGTGTCGGCGGCGACCGTGGTGGTGCCGCGCAGGTAGAGCGGGTGGTGGACGACGATCAGGTCGGCTCCCCACTCGACGGCCTCGTCGATCACGGCCCTGACCGGGTCGACCGCGAACAGCACCCGGCCCACCGGCTGGGCGGGGTCTCCGCAGACCAGGCCCACCGCGTCCCACGACTCGGCCCGGGCGGGCGGGTAGGCCGCCTCGAGCACCTCGATCACCTCTGCCAGCGTCACTGCAGCCACCTCGGCAGACTATCGGGAACGGAGGGCGTCGCGTCCCTTGCCGGGGGCGATGCCCGGGCTGTCGCACGGCACGGGCCCGGCGTACCGTAAGTGCGTCCTTACATCCGTCGAGGAGGCATGGATGGCACCCAGGGTCGCGATCATCGGGGCGGGGTTCGGCGGGCTGTGCATGGCGATCCGGCTGGAACGGGCCGGCGTCACGACGTACACCGTGTTCGAGAAGGCGGGCGACCTCGGCGGGACCTGGCGCGACAACACCTATCCGGGCGCGGGGTGCGACATCCCCTCGCACCTGTACTCGTACTCGTTCGAGAGGTACGGGAGCTGGACGCGCCGCTATCCCGGCCAGCCCGAAATCCTTGCCTACTTACAGCATTGCGCCGATAAATACGGCGTCAGGCGGAAAATCAGGTTCAACACTGAAGTCGTGAGCGCGGCCTTCGAGGGCGACCGCTGGCAGGTGACCGGCGCGACCGGGTCCGCCGCCCCCTCGACCGAGGCGTTCGACGTGGTGGTGAGCGCGGTGGGCCAGCTCAACCGGCCCAACCTCCCCGACATCCCCGGAATGCGGGACTTCGCGGGTACGTCGTTCCACTCCGCCCGCTGGGACCACGGCCACGACCTCACCGGCAGACGGGTGGCCGTGATCGGCAACGGTTCGTCCGCCGCCCAGTTCGTCCCGCACATCGCCCGGGCCGCCGAGCGCCTGGAGGTCTTCCAGCGCACCCCGAACTGGGTGATCCCCAAGCCGGACGCCGCGTTCGGCCGCCGGGCGAGGCTCGCGTTCCGCTACTTACCGGGCGTGCAGCGCGTCTACCGCGAGTGGATCTACCGGTACGCCGAGACCGCCCTGTACCCGGCGCTCGCCCAGGGCTGGAGTGCCGGCCTGTTGCGCAGGCGCGCCCTCGGACACCTGCACCGCCAGGTGCCGGACCCGGAGCTGCGCGCCAAGCTCACCCCCGACTACCCGCCCGGCTGCCGGCGCGTCATCATCGACAGCGCCTTCTATCCCGCCCTGAACAGGCCGGACGTGGACGTGGTGACCGAGAGGATCGTCCGGATCACGCCGGAGGGCGTCCAGACGACCGAGGCTCTCCACCCGGCCGACACGATCATCTACGCCACCGGTTTCCGGAGCACCGAGTTCCTCGCGCCGATGAGCGTCACCGGCCGCGACGGGCTGGACCTCGCGCGGCGCTGGAGGGCCGGCGCGGAGGCGTACCTGGGGATCTCGGTGCCCGGCTTCCCCAACCTGTTCCTGCTGTACGGGCCCAACACCAACCTGGGCCACAACTCGATCGTCTTCATGCTGGAATGCCAGGTGAACCACGTCATGGCCTGCCTGCCGCACCTGTCCGCGCACGGGCCCATGGAGGTGCGGCCGGAGGCGATGGCCGCGTGGACGCGGCGGCTAGACGCCGCGATGGAGCGGATGGTGTGGCAGGACGGCTGCCGGAGCTGGTACAAGACGGCCGGCGGCCGGGTCACCAACAACTGGCCGGGCCCGGCCACCCTCTACCGCAGGCTGACGTCCCGGCCGCCGCGCGCCGCCTACCGCCACGTGTGAGCCCGGTGTCGTCCACCGGCCGTCACGCGTGACCCCGGCGTCGTCCACCAGCCGTCACGCGTGACCCCGGCGTCGTCCATCGGCCATCCGCTGATCGCCCGGCGGTTGTCCACAGCTCCCCGGAATTCGGGGGGCGTCGTCCACAGATCGCGCACGAGCATGGCTCCCGCCGAGCCGCTGGCGGTAGCGTCCCGGGCATGAGCAGCACATCCCTCCACCGGCGTTCCGTCGTCGCCGACGCCCACAACGACCTCCTCATGGCCGTCTCCGCCCGGCCGCCCGCGCGATGGGCCGCCTTCTTCCGCGAGCAGTGGCTGCCGCAGCTCCAGGAGGGCGGGGTCGGTCTCCAGGTGCTGCCGGTCTTCATCGACGACCAGTACCGGCCCGAGGGTGCGCTGCGGCAGACGCTGCGCATGATCGAGTGCGCCCACGTGATCGCCGAGGGCAACGCCGACCGGGTGGCGCTCTGCCTCACCTCACGGGACATCGACCAGGCGCTGGAGTCGGGCCGGATCGCCCTCATCCTGGCGCTGGAGAGCATGCCGGGGCTCGACGCGAGCGTGGAGCTCATCCCGACCGCGTACCGGCTGGGCGTGCGGATCGCCTCCATCGCCCACTTCGGCCGCACGCCGCTCGCCGACGGCAGCGGCGAGGACGCGACCGGCAGCGGTCTCACCTCGCACGGCGTCGCCGCGCTGAAGGAGATGGAACGGCTGGGCATGGTGTTCGACGTGTCCCACCTGGGCGCGTCCGGGGTGGCGCACGTGCTGGAGCTGGCCACCAGGCCGGTCATGGCGACGCACTCGTCGGCCCGGGCGCTGCGCGACCACCACCGCAATCTCACCGACGACCAGCTCCGCGGCGTGGCGGCCACCGGCGGCGTCGTCTGCGTGAACTTCTTCGCCCCCTTCCTCACCGAGGACGCCCGGTCCGCCACGCTCGACCACGTGCTCGACCACATCGAGCATGTGGTGGACGTCGCGGGCATCGACCACGTGGGGCTCGGGCCCGACTTCATCCGCGAGGTCATGGCGGACCTGACCCCGCCGTGCTGCGAGGACCTCGAGCCGAGAGGCGTCGACGTGATGGCGGTCGTCCCGGGCCTTGAGGGGCCGAGAGGGCTTCCGAAGGTGACCGAGGGCCTGCTCGGGCGCGGCCTGCCGGAGAAGGACGTAGCCAAGATCATCGGCGGCAACCTGCACCGATTCCTCGGCGAGTTCCTCGCCTGATCGCGGAGAGGAGCCGAGGCTTCCCCCGGCCCGAGACGCGAGACCCGAGGGCCGAGACCCGCCGGCCAGAGGGCTGGTCCATGAATCGGGCGCGGGCTTGTCGCGGGGGTGAGTTCGGGCTGATCAGAGGGCTGGTACGGACGCTATCGTGAGCGGATGGGGAGGATGACGAGAGCGGAGTCGCAGAAGCGCAACCGGGCGCGCGTCCTGGCCGCGGCGCATGACGAGTTCGCCGAACGAGGGTTCCGCGACGTCAAGATCGATGACATAGCCGAGCGGGCGGGGCTCACCCGGGGCGCGGTCTACTCGAACTTCCCCGGCAAGCGAGCGCTGTTCTTCTCCGTCCTCGCCGACTCGTACCGGCCGGACGGCCCGACCTCGGGCGAGCAGCCGGACGGCACCCCGTCCGCCGCAGAGAATCCCGGCGCGCCGCTCCTCGCCGAGGAATCCCGCACCGAACTCGCCGGTGCGGGGATGGAGACTGCGCTTCAGGGTGACGGGCCCGACGCGCCAGCCGTCGCCATGGGACAGGGCGTAGCGCCACTGTCGGTCGAGGAGCCGAACGCGTCGCTCCCCGCTGCGGGAAGCGACGCATCGGCATCCGGTGTGCGGAGTGGCGGATCACGTCTCGATGAGGGGCGTGGCGCATCGCCATCCGGCGGAAGGCGTGACGGATCGCCCCTCCCTGCGGAGCACGGCGGAGCACCACCCGGCAAAGGATGGGACGGATGGCCACCCGGCGAGGGACGGGACGAACGGCAACCCGACGAGGGACGGGGCGGAGGGCAACCCCACGAGAAGCGTGACGGAGGGCAACTCCACGAGAAGCGTGACGGAGGGCAACTCCACGAGAAGCGCGAAGGAGGGCAACTCCACGAGGAGCGCGAAGGACGGCTACCCGGCGAGGTACGTGGCGGATCACGTCTCAGTGCAGCGTCTGACGAAGGAGACGTGGCGCGGGTGCTGGGGGCGGTCGCGCGGGCTTGGCTGGATGATCCCGTGCCGGCGGGCGCGATGGCCGTGTGGCGCGAACTCGTGCCGCAGGTACAGGCCGAGGAGGGCAGCCGGCTGGCGTTCGCGGAGCTCATGACGTTGTACGCGACGCTCCTCGGCCTCGCCATGGAACGGCTCGACGGACGTCCGGGCCGGCGGCTGGTGCGGCCGGCGACCGCAGCGCTGACCCTGCTCCAGGGGGCGTCGCAGCGCTCCGCCCTCGCCGCCGCCCACTCGGTCACTCGATCCGGGACGGTGCGGACGGAGCGGGAGGACGTGGTGCGCGCGTGTGAGCGGCTCGCGCGACTCGACCCCGGACCCGCACCGCTGCTCCCCGTCCTCACTCTGAAGCCGTACTCCCTCGACGCCCCCTGGACGCCGCCCCCGGTGGTGGACGTCCTGCGCGGATGTCCACTCACGCTCGACGGCGACGGGCTGGTGGTCCTCCTCGGGTTGCGGCGCCTGTCGGCGCTGGAGTCCGTCGTGCGGGCCGTGCCGGCCGAGCTGTCCCTCACCCTGATCGTGGTGACGGGCGATCCCGGCGAGCGCGGGCCGCTGGCACGGTTCGCGCTGGCCCGGATGGGCGCACACCTGCGCGCCGCCGTCCCTGAGGGTGTGTGGCCGGACGTGCGGATCGTGTACGACGAGAGCGGACGCGTGGCCGCGGCCGCCGGGTTGCCCTCCGTGCACGACGGGACGGAGACCGCCGTACGGGTGTCGGGCGGGCGGCTGGTACGTCGGGCCGACGGCCGAGGAGCGGGATACGCTCTCGCCTCCGAGTACGCGGGCCACGCCGGGTCGTCGGTACCGGCCAGGCACACCGGTCCCCCGGAAGAGGCCGGGCTTCCGGGGCCGACTCGGCAGGCTGAGACGCCGGTAACCCGTGCACCCTCCGAGCCGAACGGGGACACCGTACAGCGGACTGCGAACGCCAACGGTCCCCGTGACACGGGCGCTCGGGAGGTGATCCGCCGGGATGAACGGGGATGAGCGGCGGGCCGCGAACGCCGGGGATCCGCGGTGACACGGGCGCTCGGCGGGCGGAACGCGGGGACGAGCAGCGCGCTCCGACGCCGGGAATCCGCGAGACACGAACGCTCGATAGGTGAAACACGGGGATGAGCAGGGATGAGCAGCGCGACGGCAAAGGCGGGTGGCCATGAGTGAGCAGCCTGCGGAGAGCAAGGCGGAGGCCGCCCAGCAGGCGGAGCCCCACGCAAAAGCCATACGGCGGGCCGAAGACGAAGCACAGGCCACCGAACGGGCGGAGACGGGCAGCGCGGAAGCCACGCAGCCAGCGGAAGGCGGCGTGAAAGCCATACGGCGGGCCGAAGACGAAGCACAGGCCAGCGAGCGGGCGGAGACGGGCAGCGCGGAAGCCGGGCGGCGGGCCGATGACGAAGCGCGGGTCACGCGGCACATGCGAGGCGATGTGGAAGCCACCCAGCGGGCGGAGGCGAAGGACGTGGAAGCCAGGCGGCGGGTGGAAGAGGAAGCGTGGGTCAGGCGACCAGGAGGAGGCGGTGTGGAGGGCGCGTGGCGGGCGGGCGACGGAGGGGAGCCCGCGCGGCGGGCCGGCGGCGGAGTGGAGGCTGCGCGGCTGGTGGCGGAACAGGCGGCTCTGCGGACCGGGGTGACGATCCGCGAACTGCACCGGATCCCCGAGTTCCAGGACGTCCACCGCCTGTTCGACGGCATCTGGCACCCTGATCCCGCCAACGCCCCCGTGTCCGTCGAGCTGATGATCGGCTTTGCCCACACCGGCGGGTACGTGGCCGGGGCGTACGAGGGTGAGCGGCTGGTGGGCGCGTCCGTGGGGTTCCTGGCGGCGGGTGGCGCGCTGCACTCCCACGTGACCGGCGCCGCGATCGGGCGTGGGATCGGCTACGCGCTCAAGCTCCACCAGCGCGCCTGGTGCCTGGAGCACGGCCTGACCCGCATCACCTGGACGTTCGACCCGCTGGTCCGCAGGAACGCACGGTTCAACCTGGTGAAGCTCGGGGCTCGGCCGACCGGGTACGCCGAGAACTTCTACGGGGTCATGGCCGACGCCATCAACGAGGGCGACGAGTCCGACCGGTTGTTCATGGCGTGGCGGCTGGAGGAGGATCCGGAGCAGCCGCCGGCCCCGCCGTACACGGTGGCGCTGGGTGTGGAGGACGAGCGGCCGGTGAAGGGCCGCGCGGACGGCCATGTGGCGCTGGTGGCGACACCGCGCGACATCGAGACGCTGCGGCGGCGCGACCCTGGGGCGGGTAAGGCGTGGCGGCTGGCGGTCCGGGACGTGCTGGGCGGGCTGATGCGGCAGGGCGGTCGGGTGGTGGGATTCACGGACGCCGGGGAGTACGTCGTCACGACCCGGCAGCCCGGATAGGCCCGTCCACACCGCCCCGAGGCATCCCTCCACATCGCCCCGCCGCCCCGAGGCATCCCTCCGCGTCGCCCCACCGCCCCGCGAAGCTCGCCTCATGGACCGAGTCCGGCGACGAGCCGCACGCGCTCGATCACCTGATGGACGGCCTGCGCTTCCAGATCAGCGATGACGACGTCCTCGACGATCCCGTGGAGGATCCGGAGAGCATCAGCTCGGCCTTGGCGCTGATCGGGCGCATCACGGAGACCGACATCGCCGCCGACTGGTTCCTGGCGCAGCACTCACGGATCAGACCCGCCTCATGACGGCCGGCGTCTCGGGCAGGAGGCGGCTGGAAAGTTTCGCCGCCTTTACGGGCGTCTCGCGAAAGTTGTGCAAATGTGAATATGTCATCGCAAACCCGGAAATAAAAGCTATCCGCTGTTTTGAGCTTTCAGCCGGGAGCCGAACAAGGAGAACCGCGATGACGGAGTTCACCCCCACCGTCCCCGCACGCGTCCTGCCGTCCGTCAGCGTCCGCGACCTGCCCGAGCCGCCCAGCTCCACCTGGCGCATCATCGGCCCGGGGCTGGTGGGAGCGGGCGTGGGGCTCGCCTCGGGCGAGTTCATCCTCTGGCCGTACATCGCCTCCCAGGTCGGGCTGGTCTTCATCTGGGGTGCGGCGATCGGCATCATCACGCAGTGGTTCCTCAACATGGAGATCGAGCGTTACACGCTGGCCACCGGCGAGACGGCGCTGACCGGGTTCAGCCGGTTGTGGCGGCACTGGGGCATCGTGTTCGTCCTGATGACGCTCGCGTCCAACCTGTGGCCCGGCTGGGTGACCACGTCGGCCACCATGGTCACCTACCTGACCGGCTCGGGCCAGGGCAGCGTGCGCTGGATCGCGATCGGCATGCTGCTGGTCATCGCGCTCGCGCTCACGCTGGCGCCGGTGATCTACGTCGCGCTGGAACGGGTGATCTTCGTCAAGATCGCGCTGGTGACGATCCTCGTCGTGGTGGCGGTCGCGCTGGCGATCACCGCGCAGAGCTGGGTGGAGCTGGGCAAGGGGCTGACGGCGGGCGCCCGGATCCCGGTCCCGCCGCTGGACTTCGCGCTGCTCATGGGCGCCATCGCCTACGCGGGCGCGGGCGGCGGCCAGAACCTCTGCCAGAGCAACTGGATCCGCGACAAGGGCTTCGGCATGGGCGGGTACGTGCCGCGCCTGGTCAGCCCGGTCACCGGGCACGAGGAGGCGGCCTCCTCGACGGGCTTTCAGTTCGCGCCCACCAAGGCGAACCTGGCCCGGTGGCGGGCCTGGTGGCGCTTCGCGAACGTCGAGCAGGCCACGACGTTCGCGCTGGTGTCGTTCCTGACGATCGCGTTCATGTCGATGCTGGCGTACTCCACCGTGTTCGGGAAGCAGGGGCTGGCCAACAGCATCGGGTTCCTCAAGGTGGAGGGCGAGACGCTGCAGGACGTGGTGGGCCCGTGGTTCGGGGTGCTGTTCTGGGTGATCGGGGCGCTGGCGCTGTTCGCCTCGGCCATGGGCATCGTGGACTACACCTCGCGGCTGGCCTCCGACACGATCAAGACGGTCTACCTGCGCGACCGGTCCGTCTCGGTGAACCGGGTCTACTTCGCCGTGGTCTGGGCCATGACGCTGGTCGGCGTCGCGGTGCTGCTGCTCGGCTTCGACCAGCCGCTGATCCTGCTGGTGCTGTCCGCGAGCTTCGCGGCGGTGATGATGTTCGTGTACTCGATCCTGCTCATCGTGCTGAACCGCCGGGCGCTGCCGTCCGCGATCAAGGTCCGGTCGTACCGGCTGGCCGCGCTGGTGTGGTCGATCGCGTTCTTCGGCACGCTGACCGTGCTCACCGTCGTCCAGCAGGCGCAGAAGCTGTTCGGCGGCTGAACCGCACCGACGTCGGCATCACGGAAGCGAACCTTCCGCGATGACGGGCAGACTGGGCGCATGCTGGAAACGTCCGCGCGCCTGCTGAAGCTGCTGTCCCTCCTCCAGGCGCACCGGGAGTGGTCGGGCCCCGAGCTGGCCGGACGGCTCGGGGTCTCCACCCGGACGATCCGCAACGACGTCGAGCGGCTGCGCAGCCTCGGCTATCCCGTCCACGCCACCCCGGGCGTCGCGGGCGGCTACCGGCTCGGGGCGGGCGCCGCGCTCCCGCCGCTGCTGCTGGACGACGAGGAGGCCGTCGCCGTGGCGGTGGGGCTGGGCCGGGCCGCGGGCGGCGGCGTCGAGGGCATCGAGGAGACGTCGGTACGGGCCCTGGCCAAGCTGGAGCAGGTGCTGCCCTCGCGGCTGCGGCACCGGGTGAGCGCTCTCAACGCCTACACGGTGCAGATCCCGGGCCAGGCCCCCTCGGTGGCGCCGGAGGTGCTGACGACGATCGCCAACGCCGCCCGCGACCGGCACCGGCTGCGCTTCGACTACACGGGCCACGAGGGCGAGTCCACGGTGCGCGACGTGGAGCCGTACCGGCTGGTCCATCGGCGCGGCCGGTGGTACCTGCTGGCCTACGACGTCGAGCGGGGCGACTGGCGGACGTTCCGGGTGGACCGGATGCGCCCGCGCGTCCCGGAGGGACCGCGGTTCGCCGCACGCGAGCTGCCCGGCGACGGCGACGTGGCGCAGTACGTGGAGAAGGGCGTCAACACCGCGATGTGGAGGTACCGGGCGACGGTGCTGCTGCACGCGCCGGCCGACCGGATGGGGCACCTGCCGGCCGGGCTGGAGCCGGAGCCGATGGACGACGGCACCTGCCTGCTGCGGATCGGCGGTGACGACCTGGGCGGGCTGGCGGCGTGGATGGGGTTCCTGGGCGTGGACTTCGAGGTGCTGGACCCGCCTGAGCTGGCCGAGGCGGTGGCGGAGCTGGGCGAGCGCTACCGGCGGGCGGCCGCCGCGAGGACGGCCGCCTCCTGAACATCACCGCTGGGCGAGGTACGCCTCCCGCACCCGGGAGCGGGACAGCTTGCCCGTCGGCGTGCGCGGCAGGCTGTCGCGGTACTCGACCACCCGCGGATGCTTGAACCGGGCCAGGCGGGGCGCGCAGTGCTCCAGCAGCGCGGCCGTCAGCTCCTGTCCGGGCGTGACCCCCTCGGCAGGCTGCACGAGCGCGACCACCCGGTGCCCCCACTCCTCGTCGGGCACGCCGATGACGGCCACGTCGGCGACCGCGGGGTGCTCCAGCAGCGCGGCCTCGACCTCGGCCGGGTAGATGTTGACGCCGCCCGAGACGATCAGGTCGGTGCGCCGGTCGCACAGGAACAGGTATCCGTCCTTGTCGAGGTAGCCGATGTCGCCGGGGGCGTACCACTCGCCGCGCATGCTGGCGGCCGTCTTGGCGGGGTCCTTGCGGTACTCGAACCGGCCGAGGCCCGACTTGACGTACACCATGCCGGGCTCGCCCGGCGGCAGCTCGCGGCCCTGGTCGTCGAGGATCCGCACCTCGAACGTCGGCACGGGCCGGCCCACGGTCCCGGGCCTGGCCAGCCACTCCTCCGGCTTGACCGCGAAGGCGATCGTGGACTCGGTGGAGCCGTAGTACTCGTACAGCACCGGCCCCCACCACCGCATGATCTCCCGCTTGACCGCGACCGGGCAGGCTGCGGCCGTGTGGATCACCTGCCGCAGGCTGGACACGTCGTACGCCTCGCGGACCTCGCGCGGGAGCTGGAGCATGCGGTGGAACATGGTCGGCACCATCATCGCGTTCGTCACCCGGTGGCGCTGGATCAGCTCCAGGACGTGGACCGGCTCGAACCGCGCGGTGATCACCACGGTGTGCCCGAGGTGCAGCGCGAACTGCGTGTGCGCGCACGGCGCGGAGTGGTACATCGGCGAGGTCACCAGGTGGACGTCGCGCCCCGGCCTCAGGTCCACCACCTCGCCGAGGAACCAGGTGTAGAGCGGGACGACCGCCTCCGGCTCCGAGCCGGGCAGCCGGCGCTGGACGCCCTTGGGGAAGCCGGTGGTACCGGAGGTGTACCACATGACCGCGCCCGCGGTGCGGTTCCCGGGCGCGCTGCCGGGTTGTCCTGCGGCGAGTCCGGCCGTGCCCGTCTCGGCTCCGGCGGGCACCTTGTCGGCGTACGCCTCGTGGGTGACGACGAGCCTGGCGTCGCAGTCGCCGAGGATGTAGGCGATCTCGGGCGCGGTGAGGTGCCAGTTGACCGGTACGTAGTACAGGCCGAGCTGGCCGGTGGCCATGAGCATGACGACGGCGTCGAGGCCGTTGGGCAGCACGCCGGCGACCACGTCGCCGGTGCCGAGCCCGCGGGCGCGCAGGCCGTGGGAGACCTGGTTGACGAGGGTCAGCAGCTCGCCGTACGTGGTCCGGGTGCCGTCGGCGTCGATCACCGCGAGGCGGCCGGGGTCGGCGGCGGCCAGCGCGTAGAAACCGGGCGGGTGCTCGTCGGCCGCCATCACGCCTCCCCCGCAACGGGTGCCCCGGCCTCCATGAGCGCGGCGAGGCGGGCGCGGTGGACGCGCGGCGGGCCGAGCAGCACCTCGTCGGCCTTGGCCCGCTTGTAGAACAGGTGCGCGTCGTGCTCCCAGGTGAACCCGACGCCGCCGTGCAGCAGCAGGTGGTCACGGGCCACCTCGAAGCAGGCGCGGCCCACGTACGCCTGGGCGAGCGCGGCGGCGTGGGGCAGCTCGGCGGGGTCCTCGTCGGCGGCCCAGGCGGCGTGGCGGACGACGGACTCGGCCTGTTCGAGCTTGCAGTGCATGTCGGCCAGCTTGTGCTTGACGCCCTGGTAGGACCCGATGAAGCGGCCGAACGTGACGCGGATCTTGGCGTAGGCGACGATGGCGTCGAGCGAGGCGCGCAGCACGCCGAGCTGTTCGGCGGCCAGCGCGACGGCCACCAGATCGGCCACCGCGGCGGCCCCGTCGGCGCCCAGCCGGCCGAGCACCCGGGCCGGGGCGCCGTCCAGCTCCACCCGCGCCTGGCCCCGGGTGAGGTCGAGGGTCTCCAGCGGGACGCGGGTGACGCCCGCTCCGCCCAGGTCCACGGCGACCAGCACGGGCCCGCCGTCCGAGGACCGCCCCGCCCGCCCGCCGCCCGGCGACTCCCCCGGCGTGCCGGTCCCGTCGTCCGAGGAGGGCTCCCCCTGCGTGCCGGACCCGTCGCCCGCCGGCGCCCCGGGCAGGGCGGCGAGCAGCACGTCCGCCTCCGTCCCGCTCAGCACCCGCGGCAGCGTCCCGCGCAGGGTGACCGCGCCGCCCTCGGCCCGTGCCGCCAGGCCGTCCGGCACGAGGGGCAGGGCGAGCGTGGCGGCGATCCGGCCCTCGGCGACGCCGGTCAGCAGCTCCTTGTCGGGCGCCCGGGTGAGCGCGAGCGCCGCGAACGCCGTGGCCAGGAACGGCCCCGGCAGCAGCGCCGCCCCGGTCTCCTCCAGCGCGACGGCCAGCTCGGCCATGCCCGCGCCCGCCCCGCCGTACTCCTCGGGGACGATCAGCCCGGACAGGCCCAGCTCGCCGTTGAGGCGGGCGTGGACGGCCGGGTCGTAGCCGTCGCGGGCCTTGGCGGGCGGCGAGGCCGCGGCCAGGAACGAGCGGACCGCCTCGCGCAGCTCCCGCTGCTCCGGTGTGAGCACGAGCCTCATTCCTGCGTCCCCACCTTCAGGTCCTTGAAGGGCACGGTCTTGTCGACGCGCGGCCCGGGCGGCAGGCCGAGGACGCGCTCGCCGATGATGTTGCGCATGATCTCGTTGGTGCCGCCGCCCAGCGACATGGCCGGGGCCAGGCAGATCGCGTGCGCGAGCGGGCCGGGGCCCTCGCCGTCGCCGCTCCCCGTGACGGCGGACGGGCCGGCCAGGCGGGTGGCCAGGTCGGCCTCGAACAGGGTCAGCTCGGCCAGCAGCAGCTTGGCGGCGCTGCCCCGGGCGCCGGGGAACAGGCCCGCCTCGGTCTCCTGGGCGAGCCGCTGGTTGAACAGGGCCAGCGCCCGGGTGCGGATGTGCAGCTCGACCAGGTCGTCGCGGACCAGCGGGTCGCTCGTGTCGGCGGTGCGGCGCAGCGCCTCCAGCGAGGTGGGGTCGTCCTTGGCGCGGCCCATGCCGACCCCCGCGGAGATCGACAGTCGCTCGTGCAGCAGGGTCGTGACGGCGACGCTCCAGCCGTCGTCCACCTCGCCCACGCGGTGCGCGTCGGGGACGGCCACGTCGTCGAAGAAGACCTCGTTGAAGTGGGTCCGGCCGGTCATGTCCTTGAGCGGCCTGACCGTGACGCCCGGGTCGCGCATGTCCACGACGAACATGGTCAGGCCCCGGTGCTTGGGCGCCTCGGGGTTGGTGCGGGTGAGCAGCAGGCCCCAGTCGGCGTGCTGGGCGACCGACGTCCACACCTTCTGCCCGTTGACGATCCAGCGGTCGCCGTCGCGGACCGCCCGGGTCTGCAGGGCGGCCACGTCGCTGCCCGCTCCCGGCTCGGAGAACAGCTGGCACCAGATCTCCTCGCCGCGCAGCAGCGGCCGGACGAACCGTTCGCGCTGCTCGTCGGTGCCCCGGTCGACCAGGGTGGGCCCGGTCATGCCGAGCCCGATGGAGAAGACGTAGGTGGGGAGGGAGAAGGGGCGGGCCTCGGCGGCGAACGCGCGCTCCTCGGCCTGCGTCAGGCCCTGGCCGCCCCATCGCGCGGGCCAGGTGATGCCGGAGTAGCCGGCGTCGTACAGCCTGGCCATGAAGTCCTTGGCGTGGGCGATCGCGTCCTCGGGCGCGGGTTCGCCGACCGGCGCGTTGTCGCGCAGCCATGCCCTGGCGGCCCGCCGGTAATCGTCGAGATTCACGTTCGCTCCTCGGGCATCAGTGTTCACTTACTCTAACCAGCCCCGCCGGACCGGCAAAGAAGCGCCGCTGAATGCACCTTTTATCCGGATTTGACGGTGAATCTCCGTTGATTAGGACCATGGCGACTTAGTGTGATCATCTGATCACCGGGGGGAAAGGATTGGTCACACGGTTCGGCAGGTCCATCCGGACGCGGCTGACGCTGTTCGCCGGGATCGCCATGGTGCTGCTCAGCATCGTGGTGAACGCGTTCGTGCTGTGGGCCGTCCACAGCACCGCGGACGACTATCGCAAGACCGCGGTGACGACCTCCGCCCTGCGCGTGGTCCACCTGGTCAAACGCGGCGCGCTGCCCACCGTGATCCCCAGCGACCTGGACGGCATCCAGGTGGTCGACTCCCGGGGCCAGGTGGTGGCCTCCACCGACAACCTCGTCGGCCTGCCGCGCATGAGCACCGTCGTGCCCGACGAGTTCAACGCCAGCCGCATGGAGGTGGTCTGCGACCTGCCGCACTTCCGCGGTCAGTGCGAGTACATGACCGTGGTCCGGGTGTACGAGCACGGCGGCGACTGGCTCGTGTACGTGGTGGACTCCACCGTCCCCTGGTACGTCCATCCGGCCGTGCTGACGTTCCTCATCGGCATCTCGGTGGCCATGGTCGCCCTGGCCTGGTTCGGGGTGTCGCGGGTGGTGGCCAGGACGCTCGCGCCCGTGCAGGAGCTCCGCGACAAGCTCGCCGAGATCACCAGCAGCGACCTGGGCAAACGCCTGCCCGTACCGAGCCAGGCGGAGGAGATCCGGTCCCTGGCCGAGACCGCCAACCAGACCCTGGACCGGCTGGAGGCGGCGGTCGAGCAGCAGCGCCGGTTCGCCTCCGACGCCTCCCACGACCTGCGCAGCCCGATCACGGCGATGCGCGCCCAGGTCGAGGAGGCCATGCTGCACCCCCAGGACGCCGAGTGGGAGGAGATCGGCCGCGCCCTGCTGTCGAGCCTCGACCGGCTGCAGGCCATCGTGACCGACCTGCTGACCCTGGCCAAGCTCGACGCGGGCTCGCCCATGGCCCGCGACCCGGTGGACCTCGCCGAGCTCGTCGCGGCCGAGACAACCAGGCCGCGCGCCAAGAAGCTCACCACCACGCTCCAGCCGGGCGTGGTCGTGACCGGCGACCGGCTGCAGCTCGCCCGCCTGCTGACGAACCTGCTCGACAACGCCGAGCGCCACGCCGAGTCCACGATCACCGTGACCGTGCGCCGGGACGACGACGGCCACGCCGTCCTGGAGGTGCTGGACGACGGCGGCGGCATCGCGCCCGATCAGCGCGAGCTCGTCTTCCAGCGCTTCACCAGGCTGGACGCCTCGCGCAACCGCGACGCCGGCGGCACGGGGCTCGGCCTGTCGATCGCCCGTGACATCGCCCAGGCGCACCACGGAACGCTCACCCTGGAGGACTCCGACAGCGGGGCCCGGTTCGTGCTGCGGCTGCCGATCAGGGAGATCTGACCCGGGTCACCGGGCCGCCCAGAACCGCACCAGGTGGTCACGCTCCCATACCCATGACCGGTTTGTCCTACAGCTGTTTCCGGCCACTGGTTAGAGTGGCCCGCTGTGACACCAGGTTTCAGCCGATTACGACGTGAGGACTTGCTCAAGACAGCGTGCGAGGTGATCTCCGCGCAGGGCTTCGGGCACACCAGGACGCTCGACATCGCCCGAGCCGCCGGGGTGAGCCAGGCGCTGCTCTTCTACCACTTCGAGACCAAGGACCGGCTGTTCGCCCAGGCGTTCGCGTACGCGGCCCGCCTGCACCGCGACACGCTGGACAGCATCGAACGGCTGGAGCGGCCCCCGCTGGAGCGGCTGCGCACGCTGCTGCGGCGCTGCTCGCCGGGCGGCTCGGCCGACGGCTGGCGGCTGTGGATCGACGCCTGGGCGGAGTCGATCCGCAGCTCGGACCTGGAGGAGACCACCCGCCGGCTCGACCAGCAGGGCCGCCAGGTGCTGCGGGGCATCATCGAGGACGGGGTGGCGCGCGGCCAGTTCGCCTGCGAGGACCCGGAAGGGGCGAGCTGGCGCCTGTTCGCGCTCATCGACGGGCTCGCCATCCAGATCCAGGTCCATCCGAAGGCGCTGTCGCGCCGCCGCGCCAACCAGCTCATCCGGACGGCGGCCGCGGCCGAGCTCGGCCTCTCCCCCACCGACCTGTGACCGCCCCGGTCGCCGGGCGCGTGCGGGCGCCCGGCGACCGGGCCGCGGGGGCGGTAACGCGGGGCGGCGTCGCGGGTGATACTGGCAAGATGCCGGTCACCTACGGGCCCGAACACTGCCGCCCCGACCTGCCGGTCCCGCTCGCGCCGCTGCCCGGCGTGCCCGGGACGGTCCGCCGGGCGCTGGCCGGGCCGTCGCCGGAGCGCGCCCCGGCCGTGACGGTCGCCTGGGCGCTGGTCACGGCCGCGCTCGCGCTGGCGGCGACGTTCGCGCCGCATCCCGTCTTCTCCGCCGCCACCTGGCTGGCCGGGGCGTACGTGCTGGCGCGGGTCGTGGCGCTGCCGCTGCTGGTACGGGCGCAGCGGCGCTTCGAACCCGCCTGGCTGGCCGCGCAGACGCGGGTGCTGCGCGGGCACGGCTTCGACGTCCTGCGCTGCACGGTCGGCGGCCGGGTCTGCGACCTGACCAGGACGGGCGACGTGGCGGCGCTGACGCGGGCCGCGCCCGGCGCCGAGGTGGTGCTGGAGTTCGGCTACCGGCCGGCGGCGGGCGCGCGCGTCGCGGTCGAGCGGGTCCGCCGCCGGCGCGCCGAGCTGGAGGTACGGTACGCGCGCTTCGCGCCGGACAGCGGCCGGGTGCGCTTCCCCGACGGCAGCTACGTCATCGGCGCGGGCGGCCGGGTCACGGCGTGGTCGCTGGCGGGGCGGGTGGTGCTGACCCCGGCGGTTGCGGCCCCGCTGCTGCCCGATCCTGCAGGAGCTCATGCCTGAACTGGTAGTACGGCCCGGTCCGGCGCAGCACCCCGCGCTCGTAGGCGTCGCGCAGGAACGCCATCAGCCGCAGCGGCAGCACCCGCCGGAACGCGAACCACGCCCGGACGTTGACGAACCGCCCCCAGGCGCTCGGCGCCATCATCGTGGTGCCGAACCCGGCGGCCCCGAGCACCGCGCCGGAGGCGCAGCCGATGAGCGTCTGCTCCCACCGGTCGAGGGTGAGCAGCCACACCTGGTCCCTGACCCGCAGCCCGGTCTCCATCCACCAGCCGAGGTAGGCGCCCACGGCGAGCCCGACCAGGCCGCCCGCGGCGAAGGCCAGCAGCACGGCCGCCCGGTCGTTGCGCAGGAAGCCGTCGGGCGTGCCGGCCTTGTCGGCGTTGGCGGGGGCGAGGGCCAGGGAGGCGGCCAGGAAGCCGAGCAGGAACACCGCGCCCTCGGTGAGCGCGTAGCTCACCCCGTCGTACAGCACCAGGACGATCACCATGCCGGGCGCCACGCACACCAGGCCCTGGCCGAGGCGGCGTAGCAGGTAGCGCCGGGTCAGCGTCTTGCGCAGCCGCGGCCGCGCCTCACGCGGGTGGTGCTGCCTTGCCAGCGACACCGCGAGACCGCCGGCCAGCCCGATCGCCAGGCCGAACCACCAGCCGATCGCCCTCAGCCCGAACAGCGCGAACACGGCGGTGCAGAGCGGCCCGAAGATCACCATGCCGAGCACGGTCTGGAAGGCCGGGATCACCGCGCGGGGCAGCGCGTGGTGCAGTTCCCACCAGGCCAGGTCGTGGGTCCCTCTGCCGCGCAGGAACGTGGCCAGGGTCCGGAGGTAGCGGGCCGCCTCCTCGGGGGTCCACGGCTGGTCGGCCTCCGGCTCCGGGCGGTAGACGGCCGGCACGAACCCGGCGACCAGGCCCTTCCTGATCTGCTCGGCGGTGCCGTCGATGCGCGGGGTGTGGCCGCTCTCGCAGATGCGCGCCGCCAGGAAGATCATCAGCGGGGTGTCGAGCGCCTCGGCCAGCGGGCCCCTCGGCTCCGCGCGCAGCCGGGCCACGAGCGCGGCGGCCTCCGGCACGTCGCCCCAGCGCGACTCCAGGTATCCGGCGACGCCCGCGGCGTCCACCGGCAGCAGCCGCAGGACCGGCGTCCCGTCGAGCCTGCGGGTGACCGGGCCGGTGAACGCGTCGACGCGGCTGGTCAGCACGTACGGCGAGCTGGACCAGTCCTCGTCGATGGCCCTGATCACCTCGGCGCGGCGCGCCGGCGGCACCTCGTCGAAGCCGTCGAAGACGGCCAGCAGGCTGCCGCTCCTGATCAGCCGCTCCAGCGCGAGCGGGTCACCCCGCAGGAACGGGTACTCCGCGGACAGCCGCAGCGCCACCCACGCGCGCAGCGTCAGCCGGGGCTCCCACGACGACAGCGGCAGCGTGACCGGGATCGGCCGGTGCTGCACCGAGGGCATGCGCAGCGCGAGGAGCAGGCCGAGCGTGGTCTTGCCCGAGCCCCGCTCCCCCGTCACCACCACGCTCTGCCTGCGGCTGAGCAGGTGGTCGGCCAGGTCCTCGACCGTCGCGGGCAGCGCGCCGCCGGACTCGCACCGGACGGGGATGCCGCGGCTGTGCGGGACGTCGCGGTTGCCGGCCTCCCGCCTGGCCGCCTGCATGACCTCGTCGGACAGCCGGTCGGCCAGGTCGGAGGCGCTGTCCGGGGGCCGCGCGCGGCGCAGGGTGCCGACGTAGGCCACGACCAGGGCGGCTGCGGCGATGACCGCCTCGACGTTGGACCAGCCGCCCACCGCCAGCCGTACGACGGCCAGCAGGACGAACGCCAGCGGCAGGACGACCAGGACCGCGGTCCGCACTCTGCGCATCTACGAGGCTCTCTTCGGGGGGATGGCGTGGGTGCCGCCGGCCAGCAGGAGCCCCAGCGGGCTGTCCTGCCTTGTCCGGGCGCGCCGGGACCGGTGGCGTTTGAGCACGTCGGCCGCCAGGACGAGGAGCAGCGTCGCGACGAAGGGCCGGGCGGCGGCCCGCCCGTAGCTGGCGGCCAGCCGGGGCCGCAGGGCGCGCAGCCGGGCACCGACCTCGGCCAGGCTGACCTCGCCCCGGTTGAGCGGGGTTCCGATGCCGTCGCGCAGGTCGGCGTCCTGGTCGAGGTAGTCGTCCAGGAGCTGCAGCGCCTCGCCCGCCTCCATGACCGTGTCGCGCTGCACCACGCTCATGTCCGGATGCACCAGCCCGAACAGCACGACGCACGCCAGCCCGCCCTTCCCCCTGGTGATCTTGCCGAGCTGCGCCGCCGGGGTGGCGGGGTCGCGCTGCCGCCGGGAGAGCACCTGGTAGTCGTGCAGTTCGAGCAGCGCGGTGTGCCAGAGCTCGCCGGGGGCGCGCCGGCGGATCTCCGCGTAGAGGGCGGCCAGCAGCCGCCGGTGACGATCACTGGGTACGGGACGGCCGCCGGGTGCCGGCTCCCCGGCTCCGAACAAGGACGCCACCCAGGAGTCGATCTCCGGGTCCTCGCCGTTGTCGATCAGGTCGTCGTAGAGCCGGGCGACCGATCCGGCGAGCATGGCCAGCTCGCCGTCACAGGGCCGGCCCGCCATCCTGGCGTAGGCCCGGATGCCGATGTTGAAGGTCAGCGCGGTGCCCCGCAGCGAGGCGATCATCGCCTCGCGCTCGGGCCCGGCCAGCACGTCGCGGACGATCGGTTCGACCGCCCGCTCGAAGTCGCGCACGGCGGCGGGAGCGCACGCGACCGCGTCCTTGAGCGCGACGGGGAGGGCGATCGCCGGCCGGGCACAACGCGCAACGGTCAGTAGGTCGCGGATCACGACGCTCCCATCGGCAGACGGTGAGCGCATGATGACACGGCGCAGGGCCGCGGTAAATACGGCCTTCGCCGTGCGGCGGCGCGGTCCGGGCGGTCAGGGGCGGCGGGGTGGTCAGGGTCGGCGGGGCGGTGGGACGGCGGGCGGTCAGGGACGGCGGGCGATCAGGACCTCGGTGGTCCTGCGCTCCTCCCACACGCCCGAGGGGCGCGCGGCCAGCAGCGCCCGGCGCACCTCCTCCGTGAACGCCGCCAGCCGGTCGCCCAGCCGGGCGGGCGCGCTGTAGGAGAACGAGAGCTGGAGTCCCACCAGCTCGTCGACGCCCATCGACACCGTCCGCTCGAACCGGGCCGACTCGACGCGGCCGAACGGCGAGCCCGCGAGCACCTCGTCGTGGTGCTCACCGGTCGCCTGGAACGAGCCGAGGGCCCGCTGCTTGTCCAGCCCGGACTCGTTCAGGCCGAACGCGGCGCGCACCGGCCGCACCACGGCCTCCCACGGCGGCTCCCCCTCCTCCCGGGTGGGCCCCACGAGGGCCACCGCCCCGTGCGCGGGCAGCAGGGCGTCGAGGTCGGCGAGCACGGCCCGGCGGTCCATCCAGTGGAACGACCTGCCCATGACGACGTGGTCGAACGGCGGCAGCGCGCGCAGCGTGGCGGAGTCGCCGCGGATCCACCGGATGTCCCCCGCCGCCCCGCCGGCCAGGCGGCGGCCCTCGGCCAGCATCTCCTCGTCGGGGTCCACGGCCAGCACCGCGCGCACCCGCCCGGCCAGGGGGATCGCGACAGTGCCCGGCCCGCAGCCGAGGTCCAGCACGACGCCGTCCGGGCCGAACGCGCGGGCCAGGTGACCGATGGCCTGCTCGCCGTGGTCGCTGCGGTATCGCGCGTAATAGGTGGCCGCGCCGCCGAAGAGGTCCGTCACGGATGGGAGCATAGACAGGTTTGGAAGCGTTCAAGGGAAGGTTCTCGATCGGTGAGGCGGCTACTCACGGTCCTGCTGCTCGCGTCGGCCGCGGTGGGGATCTCGCTCCCGGCCCGGGCGCACAACGTGCTCATCAGCAGCGACCCCAAGGACGGGGCGGCGCTGTCGGCCGCGCCCGCGCAGATCACGCTGGTGTTCGACCAGGCCGTGCGCCAGGGGTACGCGCAGGTGGGCGTCACGGGCCCCGACGGGGCGGCGATGGCCGACGGGGCCGCGTCCGTGGCCACGGAGAAGGTCACGCTCAAGGTCAAGCCGCTGACGGCGGCCGGCGCCTACGTGGTGGGCTACCGGATCCTGTCGGCCGACGGGCACCCGGTGACCGGCAAGATCACCTTCCGCCTGACGGCCCCGGCCTCCGCGGCACCCTCCACGGCGCCCGAGACGGCGGGGCAGACGGAGGCTCAGACGGCGGCTCAGACGCCGCCCGCGACGCCGCCCGGCACGGTGACGGCCTCGGACGCCGCCGACAGCGCCCGGGCGGCCGAGGCGGCGGCCAACGGCGGGGCGGGCATGGCCGTGGTGTGGATCGTGGCCGCGCTCCTGCTGCTCGCGGCCGGCACCGGCGTCGCCCTGCGCCGCGCCCGCCCCGCCGAGACCGGCCAGGGAGGGGACGCACCGGCGACGGACGCCTCTCGTGCGGGCGGGCCGGACGGGGAGGGCCGGGCGTGAGCGTCGAGCAGCGCGAGGCTCCCCCGCGCTCCCGCGCCCTCGGCGGCGGCGCGGTGGCCGGGGTGTTCCTGGCCTGCGCCGTCGTCTCGGCCGTGGTCGCCTCGGGGCTGACCGCGCAGGAGGCCGTGCCGGGCATCCCCATGCCGGGCCCCGTCGTCGCGTACGGCCTGCCGGTCGTGCGGGTGGTGCTCGACCTGGCCGCCGTGGCGGTGGTCGGCATGAGCCTGCTGCCCAAGCTGCTCGGCTTCGACCACCCCGGGCGCACCGAGCCGGTCATGCGCCGCGTGCGCCCGCTGACCGTCACCGCCGCCTGGGTGTGGGCGGCGAGCGCGCTGCTGACGATCGTGTTCCAGACGGCCGAGCTGAACCCCGGGTCCGTGCCCACGCCCGCGATGATCGCCGATTACGTGGACAGCGTCGGCACCGGGCAGGGGCTGCTGTTCAGCGCCGCCTGCGCGCTGGCCGCGGCCGGCATCGGGCTCATGGCCGTGCGCTTCGGCGAGAAGGTCCCGGCCGAGCTGCGGATCGTGGTGGCGCTGTTCGGGCTGCTGCCGATCCCGGTGACCGGCCACGCGGTGAACTCCGTCTGGCACGACCCGATCATGATCTCGATGGAGAGCCACGTGATGGGCGCGGCGGCCTGGGCGGGCGGGCTGGCGGCGGTGACGGTGTTCGTCGCGCCGCGCCGCGAGCTGCTGGCGGTCGTGCTGCCGCGCTTCTCCAGGATCGCCACGGTCTGCCTGCTGGTGGTGAGCCTGTCCGGGCTGGTCACGGGGCTCGGGACGATGGCGCTCACGCCCGGCGTCGAGCTGCCGGGCGCGATCCTCACCAGTGAGTACGGCCTGCTGGTGGTGGCCAAGCTGGCCCTGGCGGCGCTGCTGGTGCCGCTGGCCGCGCACATCCGCTTCCGGCTGCTGCCGGCGATCCGCGGCGGCGCGGCCACGGCCGTGGTCGCGTGGGTGACGGCCGAGCTGGCCGTCATGGGCCTCGCCTACGGGGTCGCGGTGGCGATCACCCGGGCCTCGATCGGCTGACGGCCCGCCCGGCCGCTCCACCACTCGAAGGCCAGCCAGGCGGCCAGCAGCCCCGCTCCCGCCCAGAGCGCCGAGCCGGCCGCCAGGGGCGGGGCGCCGAGCAGGCCGCTCTGGCCCTTGATCGCGCCGTACACCTGGCCCATGAGGGCGCTCTGCGCGGCCAGGGCGCCGTAGACGGCGGCGGTGACGCCGACGGACCCGACGACCGCCCTGGCCACCGGCTGCCGCACCGCGAACGCGAGGTCCACGCACAGCCCGCCCACGACGAGGAAGAACGGCACGGCCGACGGCGGGAAGCCGGTGAAGGTGAGCAGCGGCCAGATCAGCGTGCGGAACCCGACGTAGGCCGCGGCCACCAGCGTCGCCGCGCCGAACCTGCCGATCAGCATGCGGGCCGCGACGAGCACGCCGAGCCCGGCGACCACCGCGTACACGGGGTACAGGGCGTCCGGCACGGGCAGCGAGAACGCGGTCATCATCGCCCGGTCGACGGGCCGGCCCATCTGGTCGGCCGCGAACCGCAGCAGGATCGGCTCGGCGTAGGTGGCGTGGTTGTCCCACGCGCCGATCGACAGCACGCCGTACTCCTGGTGCTGCTCGGGGAAGTGCACGTTCTCCAGGAAGAACGCGAGGAACGCCCCCAGCAGCACCGTGCGCTCCCGCCCCGGAGGCGCCCCCATGAACCAGCCCCGGACCACCCCGGCGATCATGAAGAACGTTCCAAGGTAGAGCATGATGTGCGACGGGCTCCACGAGGTGATGTCGAGCCCGTTGACGCGGTGGTTGATCAGGTCGAGCGGCACCGCGACCAGGAACACGCCGGTGCCCCACTGGATGAGCCGCAGGGCGGCCTTGTCCACGCCGTAGCCGGTGTAGCCGTGGACGATGGTCAGGCCGAGGGCCACGGCGGTGCCGGCGGAGTTGAGCAGGTGGGGCGGGGCGAGGTCGTCGCGCAGCCACTTGAAGTGCCACGAGACGTCCCAGGCCGAGCCGAGCAGCTTGAGCGTGAGCGCCACCAGCCACCCGTAGTAGAGGACCCGGAACAGGTCGGGGGGCGTCTCCCGGCCCGCCGGCCCCCGCGTCCAGTAGGGGACCGCCCAGCCGGCGGCCTTTTTGATGATTGCTGGTGCGTTCACGGGCTGCATCTTACGGCGATCGCGCCCGGGTCCATGCCCCTTTCAGCTCTGTCTGTGCCCGTCCGTGCCCCTGTGCGTCCGATGAACGTGAGCGGGCCCCATGATCTCAGGGTTCTCTCAGGTGCGGAAAGTAGGCTTTCCGCCATGAAACGTGTGGTCGCCCTCCTCGTGGTGCTCGTCCTCGCAGGAGTGGGGGCCTGGCTGGCCTGGCCGTCGGCGTCCGAGGTGCGCGCGACGGAGCAGCGGATCACCGTCCTCGACGGCCCGGCAGGCGACCAGCGTGTCGAGCTCGACACCGCCTTCTACCCGCCGTCCGGCGGCGGCCGGGCCCCGGCCGTGCTGCTCGCCCACGGGTTCGGCGGCGACAAGGACGGCATGCGCGCCCAGGCGCGGCGCCTGGCCGCCGACGGCTACGCCGTGCTCACCTGGTCGGCGCGCGGCTTCGGCGAGTCCACCGGGCAGATCGCGCTGAACTCCCCCGACTACGAGGTCAAGGACGTCAAGCAGCTCGTCGACTGGCTGGCCCGCCGGCCCGAGGTGCGGCTCGACGGGCCGGGCGACCCGCGCGTGGGCATCGCCGGCGGCTCGTACGGCGGCTCCATCGCGCTGATGACGGCCGCCCACGACTCCCGGATCGACGCGATCGTCCCGCAGATCACCTGGGCCGACCTGGCCGACGCGCTGTTCCCCGACGCCACCGGCAAGGGGCCGGAGAACGGCGTGTTCAAGCGCATGTGGGCGGGCTTCTTCTTCGGCCGGGGCGGCGGCGAGATCCAGGGCCTGGGCGGCATGGCCGCGCGGGCCCAGGCTGACCGGCCGAGCGCCCCGGCCCGGCCGCTGACGGCCGAGGAGGCGCGCTGCGGCCGGTTCACGCCCGACATCTGCCGCGTCTACCAGCAGGTCGCCGAGACCGGCCGGGCCACGCCCGAGGCGGTCGCCCTGCTGCGCGCCTCCAGCCCGGTCACCGTGGCGGGCCGGATCAAGGCGCCGACGCTGCTCCTGCAGGGGCAGCGCGACTCGCTGTTCCCGCTCGGCCAGGCCGACGCCAACGCCAAGGCGATCGCCGCCGCCGGCACGCCGGTGAGCGTCGCCTGGTTCGACGGGGGCCACGACGGCGGCAACGGCGAGGCCGACTGGCTGTACGAGCAGACGGCCGCCTGGTTCGGCCGCCACCTCAAGGGTGACGGCTCCCCCGTCGCGAAGGCGTTCACGGTGACCCGCGACGCCGGACGCGACCCGGGCACCCGCCAGCGCATCCGCCTGCACCCCGAGACCGGCGCCTACCCCGGCCTCGGCGGCACCGCGACCACCCAGGTCACGCTCAGCGGCCCCGACCAGAACGTGGCCAACCCGCCCGGCGGCTCCCCCGCCGCGATCTCCACCGTGCCGGGGATCAGCGGCCTGCTGGGCGGCGCCGCCCAGAGCAACGTGAGCGTGTCGCTCGACATGCCGGGGCAGAGCGCCTCGTTCGAGTCGGCGCCGCTGGCCCGGCCGCTCCAGCTCACCGGCAGCCCCACCGTGCGGCTCAAGGTGTCGGGCAAGGGACAGGTGACGCTGTTCGCCAAGCTCCTCGACGTGGCCGACGGCGTGCAGCCGCCCACGCTGCCCGCCGGGCTGGTCGCGCCGTTCCGGGTGACGATCCCCGAGGGCGCCTCCGGCGCGGAGGCCACGGTGACGCTGCCGGCGGTCGACCACCTCTTCGCCGCCGGCCACCGGCTGCGGCTGACGGTCTCGACCACCGACATGGGCTACGCGACGCCCGCGCAGGCGGCCTCGTACCAGGTGGGCCTGGCCTCGGCGGCGCTGGCCGTGCCGACCGTCGCCGCGCTGGAGACGCCCGCGACGGGCGTGGCCTGGTGGGTGTGGGCGATGCCGCTCGTCGCCGTCGCCGTGGCCGTGGTGCTGCTGGTGACAGGGCGGACGCGGGCCGTGCCCGCGTCCGGCTCCGGCGCGGACGTGCCGCTGGAGATCAGCGGGCTGACCAAGGCGTACCGCAACGGCGAGAAGGCGGTGGACGGGCTGTCGTTCCGGGTGGAGCGCGGCCAGGTGCTCGGCCTGCTCGGCCCCAACGGCGCGGGCAAGACCACCACGATGCGCATGATGATGGGCCTCATCCGCCCCGACGACGGCGAGATCCGCATCTTCGGCGAGCCCGTCGCCCCCGGGGCGCCGGTGCTGTCGCGGCTCGGCTCGTTCGTCGAGGGGCCCGGCTTCCTGCCGCACCTGTCCGGGCGCGAGAACCTGGAGCTCTACTGGGCGGCGACCGGCCGGCCCGCCGAGGACGCGCGCTTCGCCGAGGCGCTGGAGATCGCGGGCCTGGGCAAGGCCCTGGAGCGGGCCGTGCGCACGTACTCGCAGGGCATGCGGCAGCGGCTGGCCATCGCCCAGGCGATGCTGGGCCTGCCCGACCTGCTCGTGCTCGACGAGCCCACCAACGGGCTCGACCCGCCCCAGATCCGCGAGATGCGCGAGGTGCTCAAGCGCTACGCCCGCGACGGCCGCACGGTCATCGTCTCCAGCCACCTGCTGGCGGAGGTGGAGCAGACCTGCAGCCACGTCGTGGTCATGCACCGGGGCCGCCTGGTGTCCAGCGGCCCGGTGTCCGTGCTGCTCGCCGGGGCGGTGCCGGCCAACGGGCACGGTCCCCGGCTCGAAGACGTGTTCCTCGACCTCATCGGAGACAAGTCGTGACCACCACCGCCCCCGGCCCCGCGCGGGCATCCGGTCACGCGCACGCGCCCGGCTACGCGCCGGGCCGCACGCTGCCCCTGCGCGTGGAGATCGTCCGGCAGTTCAAGCGCCGGCGCACGCTGGCCATGTTCGGGCTGCTGCTGGCGCTGCCCTGGATCCTCGTGCTCGCCTTCCAGCTCGGCCCGCAGAGCGGCGGCCAGCAGCAGGCGTCGCTGCGCGTCTCCGACCTGGCGACCGCCGGCGGGCTGAACTTCGCGGCGTTCGTGCTGTCGGTGTCGGCCAACTTCCTGCTCGTGGTGGCCGTGGCGCTGTTCTGCGGCGACACGGTCTCCAGCGAGGCGAGCTGGTCGTCGCTGCGCTACCTGCTGGCCGCGCCGGTGCCGCGCGACCGGCTGCTGCGGCAGAAGCTCGTCGTGGCGCTCGGCTACTCGGCGACCGCGGTGGTCGTCCTGCCGCTGATGGCGCTGCTCGCGGGCACGCTCGCGTTCGGCTGGAACGACATCCAGGTGCCCGGCACGGGCGAGACGATCCCGGCGCTCGACGTGCTGCCGCGCTTCGGGATCGTCGTGGCGTACGCGCTGGTGAGCCAGCTCGTGGTGGCGGCGCTGGCCTTCCTGATCTCGACGGCCACCGACTCTCCGCTCGGCGCGGTGGGCGGGGCCGTGGGGCTGTGGATCGTCAGCACCATCCTGCAGGCGGTGGAGGCGCTCGGGCCGGCCCGGGAGTTCCTGCCGACGTTCTGGAACACCGCGTGGCTGGACGCGCTCGCGCCCGAGCCGGACCTGAGCGGGATGATCAGGGGCGCGTCGGTGTCGGTGACCTACGCGGCCGTGCTGATCGCGGTGGCGTTCCGCCGGTTCCGCCGCAAGGACGTCGTCAGCTGAGGGGGCCGCTGGAGGGTCAGCCCCAGTGCGGGGGCTTGTTGTCGAGGTAGAAGGCGTCGGCGTCGTCGTCGCGCTCGTCGCCCCAGCCGAGGTCGGTGTCGTCGGAGGTCTGCTCCGGGAGATACTCGCTCACGGCATACATGCTATCGAGACGTACAAACCTGACCCCTCGGGCCGCGCGGGAGGCCGGACATCGGCGGGCGGCGAGGGTACGATGCCAGGGCAGGTGTCGCCTACCCCCACGTGAGGCTGCCGATGGCCACCCCGACCGGCTGGCGGCGAGAGGGCAATCTGCCGGCGGAGCTCACGAGCTTCGTGGGGCGCACACGCCTTCTCGCCAACCTCAAGCGCCATCTCGGCGAGTCACGGCTGGTCACCGTGACCGGAATCGGCGGGGTCGGCAAGTCGCGCACCGTGCTGCGGCTGGCCCACCAGGTGCGCGCCCAGTACGAGGACGGCGTCTGGTTCGCCGACCTGGCCCGGCTGCAGGACTCCGGCATGGTCCGGCACACCATCGCCTCGGCGCTGGGCATCGCCGACCAGTCCTCGCGGGCCGCCTCCGAGACGCTGTCGGAGTGGGTCGGCGACCGCGACATGCTGCTCATCATCGACACCTGCGAGCACCTCGTGCAGGGCTGCGCCGAGCTGGTCGAGGAGCTGCTGGAGAGCAATCCCCGGCTGAAGGTGCTGGCCACCAGCCGCCAGTCGCTGCACCTGCCGTACGAGCACGTGGTGCCGGTGCCACCGCTCCAGGTGCCGGGCGACGACCCGGCGGAGAGCCTGTTCACCAACGAGTCGGTGCAGCTGTTCGCGGCGCGGGCCGGGGCCGTGGTGCCCGACTTCGTGCTCGACGAGCGCAACATCGGCGCGGTGGCCGAGCTGTGCCGGCGGCTCGACGGCATCCCGCTGGCCATCGAGCTGGCGGCCGTGCGCCTGCGCGCCCTGTCGGTGGAGCAGATCGTGGAGCTGCTGGCCGACCGGTTCAGCCTGCTGGCGGGCGCCAGCCGCACCGCGTTGCCGCGCCACCAGACGCTGCGGGCGGCGATCGGCTGGAGCCACGAGCTGTGCGACCCGGCGGAGCGGCTGCTGTGGGCGCGGCTGTCGGTGTTCGCCGGCGACTTCGAGCTGGACGCGGCGCGGTTCGTCTGCGCCGACGAGCGGCTGCCCGCCGAGCGCATCACCGACCTGGTGACCGGGCTGGTGGAGAAGTCGGTGCTGCTCATCCGGAGCAACCACGCGGGCGTGCGCTACAAACTGATCGACACGCTGGCCGAGTACGGCGAGGAGTGGCTGGACAAGCTGGGCGAGCGCGAGCGCATGCGCCAGCAGCACCTCGACTACTACCTGGCCCTCGCCCAGCGCGGCGAGGACGCGTGGTCCGGGCCGCGGCAGATCTACTGGTTCGTCCGGATGCGCCAGGAGCACGACAACGTGCGCGTCGCGCTGGAGCACGCGCTGCGCACGCCCGGCTCGGCGGCCCAGGCGCTGACGCTGCTGTCGTCGCTGTGGTTCATGTGGGTGTGCTGCGGCTTCGCCCGCGAGGGCCGCCTGTACCTGGAGCGGGCGCTGCACGCCAACCCGGGCGTGAGCAAGGAGCGCTGCAAGGCGCTGTGGGTGCTGTCGTACGTCCGCAGCGCCCAGGGCGACAGCGCGGGCGCCCTGGAGGCGGCCGAGCAGTGCAGCAGCGAGGCGGTCCGGGTCGGCGACTCCAAGGCCGTCATCCTCGCCTCGAAGATGCAGGGCACGGCGGCGCTGCTCCAGGGCGACCTGCAGAAGGCCAGCGCGCTGCTCGGCGTGGCGATCGAGTTCAACACCGACAACAAGGAGCTCAACCCGGGTCTGCTGCCCGCGATCGTCGAGCTGTCGCTGGTGCTGTCGTCGCAGGGCGAGCTGTACGAGGCCGAGTCGCTGCTGGTCGACTGCCTGCAGGTGTTCCGGGAGCGGGGCGAGCTGTGGGTCAGCTCGTACGCGCAGTGGGCGCTGTCGATCACCCGGCTGGCGACCCGGCGGACCAGCCAGGCGCTGGAGAGCGCCCGCGAGGGCGTGCGGATCAAGCGCTACTTCCACGACACGCTCGGCACGCTGCTCGGGCTGGAGACCATGGCCCGCATCTTCGCCGCCGACGAGCAGTTCGAGACGGCGGCCAAGCTCCTCGGCGCGCTGCAGCAGAACTGGCGCACGGCCGGCCTGCCGATGCTCGGCGCGCCGTTCCTGACCGGCGACCACGAGCGGTGCATCAAGGAGTGCCAGAAGGCGCTGGGCGAGGCGGCCTACCGGGCCGCCTTCGACGAGGGCGCGCGGCTCGACCTCGACGAGGTGTCCGCGCTCGCGCTGGGCGAGCTGGACACCCCGGACGCCTGACCCTCTGGCGGGCCTGCCCGGGGCGGGCGCCGGGCGACCCGCGCGGCCCCGGGCGGCCCCGGGGCGGGCGCCGGGCGACCGGCGCGGCCCCGGGCGGGCGTCAGACGACCCGCGGCCAGCGGGTGCCGGCGGGCCAGGCGTGCACGTAGCGGGCGCTGCCGAGCGAGAACGCGATGTGCCCCCGCACCCAGTTCTCCAGGCCGCGCACGTACTTGCGCACGGGCAGCGACGCCCACTGCTCCACGGCCGCGCGCCGCGCGACGAACGCGGTGATCGCGGCCTCGTGCATGCGCGCCACCTCCTCCAGGGCCTCCTGGAGGGTGAGGGCGCGGTGGGTGGCCAGCACCGTGACGAGGTTGTGCCGGGCCTTGTCGCGGCCGCGCTCCTTGGCGTAGGACAGCAGGTCGTTGTCCCAGCCGATGAGGTCGCACGCGAGGTCCGACAGGGCGCGCACGTCCGGGTGGTGCCACTCCTCCGCCTCGAGCCGGTAGCCGCCGCCCACGTCGATGAGCGCGAAGCAGGTGAAGGTGGCGCCGGTGATGCGGCGCATCAGGATGTAGTCGTCGGGCGTGGGGATGAGATCGACCTCCCGGTTGGCCGCCTCCCAGATCTGGGCGAACAGGTACTCCTTCACCGTGATGCGCCAGCGGTCCACCTGGGCGGGGGTGGCGACGTCCGACAGCCGGTGGAGCAGCTCGTCGAGCGCGGCCCCGAACGGGTCGGCGGGATCGGGCTTGCGGCGCCCGTCGACGATCTCCAGGAGCGGCGGCAGGGCACGGGCCAGCGCGGAGGCGCGGCATCCCATCCGTTCGCTCTCGCAGAAGGCGTCGTCGAACGCGAATAACCAGTTGTACCAGTCATTGATCAGCCGGAGGCTGTCACGGGGGACGGACGGATTCGTGCGGGCGGCCAGCAGGCCGATCTGGGAGCGCCGGAAGTGCTCGATGGTGTCGGCCCCGGCGAGCATGCTGGAGGCGGCCAGCCAGGCGTGGCTCTCCGCGTCGACCTCTGCGGCGTGCACGTTGATCTCGTTGGGGAACGGGCATGGCAGCGGGGGGATGCGGAGGGGTCGCCTCGTGAAGGGACGCGCAGAAGTAACCACTCATACAGCATGACGAGCTACAGTCCGAAAAACCACAGTCGATAACTTCCATGTCATTTTGGGATATTTAGCACTATTCCGCACTATTCACCCATTTGACGGAACCATTCATGGAATTCGTCGTGTGCGAACCTCCCGCGCCCGCGTCCCCCACCACCGCCAGGCGAATCCGGATCCGCGGCGCCCCGCGCGGACACGTATGCGGTCGCCGGCGTCACTCCCGTAGGTCGCCCACCGCAGCAAAGTGTCACCTTCGCCGTCGAACCTGGCCACCCGGACCCCGTCCGTCTGTCCCGTTCTGCCTCGATAGGGTGCCCTGCACGGAATCGTTCCGGCTCGCCGTGGGTTTCACCTGAGAGTAGCTAGGGAAAGGCTGTCCAACCGTGTTCGACCCGACGGATCTCTACAAGCTGGCCGACGACGTGCCGGAGCCGGCCGACCCGGTGCTGCTCTACCACTTCGAGGGCTTCGTGGACGCCGGAGGCGCCGGGCGGCTCGCGCTGGCGCACGTGCTCGACGGGCTGGAGCACCGGGTGGTGGCGCGCTTCGACGTGGACCGGCTGCTCGACTACCGCTCCCGGCGCCCGGTCATGACGTTCGACACCGACCGGTGGGTGTCCTGCGACATGCCCGAGCTGGCCGTGTACGCGGTGAAGGACGCCACCGGCGTGCCGTTCCTCGTGATGAACGGCCCGGAGCCGGACCGCGAGTGGGAGCTGTTCACCCGGGCCGTCGGCACGCTCGTCGAGCGGCTCGGCGTCAGCAGGCTCGTCACCGTCCACGGCATCCCGATGGCCGTGCCCCACACCCGCCCGCTCGGCGTCACCCCGCACGCCAGCCGGCCCGAACTGCTCAACGCCGACCAGACCAGCACGTTCGGCCGGGTCCAGGTGCCCGGCAGCGCCGCCGCGCTGCTCGAGTACCGCCTGGGCGCCGAGGGCCACGACGCGCTCGGCTACGCCGTCCACGTCCCCCACTACCTGGCCCAGGCCGAGTACCCCCAGGCCGCCGTGACCGCGCTGGAGGCCGTGACCCGCGGCACCGGGCTGGTCTTCCCCATGGACACCCTGCGCGAGGCCGCCCGGCGCACCACGGCCGAGATCGAGGAGCAGATCCAGGCGTCCACGGAGCTGTCGACCGCCATCTCCGGCCTGGAGCAGCAGTACGACGCGTTCGCCGGGGGCGCCGACCGCGAGAACCTCATGGCCGAGGCCGCGCAGATGCCCACGGGCGACGAGCTGGCCGCCCAGTTCGAACGCTTCCTCGCCGAACGCGACGACGAGTAGCCGTTAGGCTGGCCCGATGAGCGACATCCGGGTCGGCCTGATCGGATACGGCACGGCCGGCGCGTACTTCCACGCGCCGCTGATCCACGCCGCCGAGGGCCTGACGCTGGCGGCCGTGGTGACCCGCGACGCGGGCCGCGCCGCCGACGCCTCCGCCCGCTACGGCGCGCGCGCCGTGCCCTCCGCCGGCGAGCTGTGGGACCTGTGCGACCTCGTCGTCGTCGCCTCGCCCAACCGCACCCACGTGCCGCTGGCCACCGAGGCGCTCACGCGCGGCAAGCCGGTCGTCGTCGACAAGCCGCTCGCCCGCACCGCCGCCGAGGCCCGCGAGCTCGCCGCGCTGGCCGGCGAGCACGGCCTCATGCTGACCGTCTTCCAGAACCGCCGCTGGGACGGCGACTACCTCACCGTGCGCGAGCTGGTGAAGGGCGGCGCCCTCGGCGAGGTCCACCGCTTCGAGTCGCGCTTCGAACGCTGGCGGCCCCGGCCCAAGGGCGGCTGGCGCGAGACGGGCGGCGAGGAGGAGATCGGCGGCCTGCTCTACGACCTCGGCAGCCACCTGGTCGACCAGGCGATCGAGCTGTTCGGCCCGGTGCGCGAGGTCTACGCCGAGAGCGACGTGCGCCGCGCCGGCGTCTCCGGCGACGACGACACCTTCCTCGCCCTCACCCACGCCGGCGGCACCAGGTCACACCTGTGGGCCGGCGCGCTGGCCGCCCGGCCCGGCCCCCGGTTCCGGGTGCTCGGCTCGCTGGCCGCGTACGTCAAGGACGGCCTGGACGTGCAGGAGGAACGGCTGCGGGCCGGCGTGGCGCCGGACTCCCCG
Organism: Nonomuraea rhodomycinica; assembly: GCF_013363995.1. Classification (GTDB taxonomy): domain Bacteria; phylum Actinomycetota; class Actinomycetes; order Streptosporangiales; family Streptosporangiaceae; genus Nonomuraea; species Nonomuraea rhodomycinica. The sequence continues at coordinate 215,992 of NZ_JABWGO010000005.1, forward strand.
GGCTTCGGCGAGGAGCCCGAGGAGCGGTGGGGCACCCTCGGCGACACCGAGCGGCAGGGCATCGTGCCCACGCTGCCCGGCGCGTACCTCGACTTCTACCGGGGCGTCGCGGCCTGCCTGCGGGAGGGGGCGCCGCCGCCGGTCACGCCCGAGAGCGTGGCCGGCGCGCTGGCCGTCCTGGAGGCGGCCCGCCGCTCGGTGACCGAGCGGTCGGTCGTCACCCTCGCCTAGCCGCTCGCGCGGGGCGGCCCCGTCCCGCCTTGGTCGCCGCGCCCCGGCTCAGTCGCGCAGCCGGGCGCGCATCGCCTCGGTGTCCGCGGCCGTCCAGCCGTGCGCCCCCAGCCAGCCCATCGGCCCGCCGAACCGCTCGTCCAGCACCGACAGGAACTGCTGGATGTAGCGGGGGCGCGGCATGTGGTCGTCGGCCGGGCGCGAGTCCAGGTCGTCGCGGTACGTGCTGCTGGATCGCAGCCGCCGCAGCACCTGCTCCAGCCGCTCGCCCGTCGCCACGTAGTCCTCGACGATCGCCTGCCGGGTGACGCCCGCGGCCTCCAGCGCCAGCGCCGACAGCACGCCGGTGCGGTCCTTGCCGGCGGCGCAGTGGACCACGGCCGCGCCGTCGTCCAGCGTCATGGCCCGCAGCGCCGCCACCACCGAGTCGGGACGGTCGCGCAGGTAGCCGTAGTAGAACCCGGTCATCCGCAGGTCCTCGTCGAGCTGGCGCTCCTGCCAGGGCAGCACCTTGTCGGCGTCGATGGTGTCGGCCTCGACGTCGGTGTGCCTGCCGCCCTCGGCGAACAGCGTCAGATGGTGGTGGGTCACCTCCGGCACGCGGGCCAGCGGTCCCGGTCCTTCGAGGGTGACCTCGGCCGTCGAGCGGAGGTCCACGACGTGCCGCAGCTTGAGCTCGCCCACGAGGCGCGACACGTCGCGGTGGGTGAGCCCTTGGAGGTTGTCCGACCGCAAGATCCGGCCGTAACGGGTGACGCCTCCGTCGACGGTGGGCAGTCCGCCCAGGTCGCGGACGTTGACGGCGCCTTCCAGGTCGATCCATCTCGTCATCGCGTTCATCGCTTAGACCCTATATGTCCGCCAATCTTCAGCGGATTCAAGGTTCATAACGCAGCATGAACATATGGATCCACGCGCTCTGCCTCCCCGGGTGGTGATCGATCCAGCGCTGCCGCGGGACGTCTGGGCCCGGCTGTGGTCGGGGCCGCAGTTCCTCCGCATGGCGCGTACCGGTGTGGAGCCGAAGGCGTCCGGCGGTCGCGTCCTGCTCTTCCTCGTCCCGTGGATCGCCATGCTGGCCTACGTCGTCGGCGGCGCGTCCTCCGCGGCGATCATCGCGGGGATCATCGGCCTGATCGCGCTGCTGCGGTACGCCGGTGTGGCGGCCGGGCAGCACGACGTCCGGCAGCGGATACGGCTGGCGCGCCAGTACGCCGCGCACTACGTGCTGCCCGAGGACCTCGACTACCCGTGCCAGCGGCTGCTGCGCCGCGCCCAGGACGCCGTGGACGCCATCCTGTCGTCCACCGTGCAGCGGGCGGGGTTCATCGACACCATCGACAACCAGGTGACGCTGCCGGAGGAGGTGTGGCAGATCGCCCAGCGGCTGGCGCGGCTGTCGGCCATGCACGCGGAGCACCGCAGGCTCGTGCCCCGCGTCCTGCCCTCGGGCCTGGAGGACGCGTTCCGTCCGTACACGACGGCCCTGGACGCGGCCTGGACGTCGCTGGCGCGGCGGGTGCGGCACCTGGAGGAGTACGCGCGGCAGGTGACGCGCGCCGACCAGGTCTACCACGCGCACCAGCGGCTGGAGACGCTGGCCGCGCGCACGCCCGACTACCAGCGGCTGATCGCCGACACCGTCCGCGACGACCTGGCGCACCGGCACATCAGGGAGCTGGGCGAGCAGGCGCGGCAGGTGCGGCGGCTGTTCGAGGAGAGCGTGCTGCAGGCGCGCCGCACCGCGGGCGAGCTCCTGCGGACCCCGCTCACCTGAGCGCCCCTCCGACAGGACCCCGCTCACCTGGGCGTGCCGGGAAGCCGCGGGTCAGGTCTCCGCGCGGCGCAGGAGCTCCAGGGTGCGGCGCATGCCGGCCTCGTTGCCGAGGCTGCGGTAGATCTCGCGCGCCTCGCGCAGCGGGCCGACCGCGGCCCGCGCTCCCCCGGCGTCGAGGTGCGCCTCGCCGAGGTAGCGCAGGCTGAGCGCCATCCACCACCGGTCGTCCAGCTCCCGGAACGCCTCCATGGCCCGGCGCAGCTCCCGCTCCGACTCCTCGATGCGCCCGAGCCGGGCCAGCGCCCGCCCGGCGGACAGAGCGGTGCGGGCCACGCCCCACGAGTCGCCGAGCGCGGCCAGGATGTCCTCGGCCCGCCGGACGAAGTCCAGCTCGCGCAGCCCGTTGGCCGGGTCCCCCACCTCGCCGGCGGCGCGCAGGCAGCGCGCCTCCTCCCACAGCTCGCCGCGCTGCCGGAACATCTCGGCGGCCCGGCTCAGGCTGTGGCCGGCCCGGGTGAACCCGTCGAGCGCGGCCCGGTGCTCGCCGTCCCTGCGCAGGCCGCGCGCCTGGGCGGCCAGCACCTCGCCGTACGCGCGCAGCGTCTGCGCCTCGGAGTACCGGTGGCCGGAGCGCTCGAAGACCGCCAGCGAGTCCTCCAGCAGTTCCCTGGCCTCCTCCGGGCGCCGCTCGGCCAGCCGCAGCTCGGCCAGGTTGCGCTGGGTGCGGGCCATCCACCACTGGTCGTCCTCGGCCCGGAACGCGGCGATCGCCCCGGTCAGGTGCTCCTGGGCGCGGTCGAGGTGGCCGTCGGAGAACAGCGCCATGCCGATCGCCCGCCGGGCCCGCGCCGCCCACCACGTCTCGCCCAGCTCGGTGAACAGCTCCAGCGCCCGCTCGGCGTCGGCGCGGCCCAGCTCGTGTGCGCCGATCCCGCCCTGCACGGCGGCCCGGTCCAGCAGCGAGATGGCCAGCGCCCGCCGGTCGCCGGAGCGCAGCGCCGCCTCGCAGCCCAGCTCGGCGACCTCCCGCCAGTCGGCCCAGTAGGCGCGCAGCGAGTGGCAGAGGGAGCAGAACGCGCGGGCCAGCCCCCAGGTCAGCTCCCACAGCTCGTACTCCCGGGCCAGGCCGACCAGGGCGACCAGGCTGAGCCGTTCGGCGTTCAGCCAGTCGCCGGCGTGGACCTGGCCCTCGGCGCTGGAGCGGCGGCCGCCCCTGCTCCAGTCCTGCGGCCAGCGGTCCTGGGCGGCGGCCTCGGCGCGGCGGCGGTAGCCCGACAGCACCCGCTCGACCGCGTCGCGGCGCCGGCTCTCGTCCTCCTCGGCGGCCGGCTCGGCGGCGAAGACGCGGACCAGGTCGTGCAGCCGGTAGCGCATGGTCCCGGTCTGGTCGGTGCCGGAGCACTCGGCGAGCTGGGCGTCGATGAGCGCCTCTAGCTGGTCGGCGCCGTCGAGCACCGAGATGTCGAGCAGCTCGCCCGCCACCCAGCCGGGCACGTCGGGCACGGTGAGCGCCGACAGCAGCCGCAGCAGGCGGCGCTGCATGCCGGTGCAGTCGTCGTAGCTGAGCTGGACCGAGGCGCGCACGCTGGTGTCGACGGTCGGCGCGAGTTCGAGCTGGTCGAGGATGCGGCGCTCGTCGGCCAGCCGGTCGGCCATCTCGCGCAGCGTCCACTGCTCGCGGGTGGCCAGCCGCCCGCCGCAGATGCCGATGGCCAGCGGCAGCCGGTCGCACAGCCGGACGATCTCCTTGGCCGCGTCCAGGTCGTCCACGACCCGGGCGCTGCCCGCCAGCCGGGCCAGCAGCTCCACGCCCTGCGCCTCGCTGAACACGCCGAGCCGGGTGTCGTGCGTGGCGTTGAGGAACAGCGGCTGGCGCGAGGTGACCAGCACCGCGCAGCCGGGCTCGGCCGGGATGAGCGGCTTGACCTGGTCGGCGTTGTGCGCGTTGTCGAGGCCGATGAGGATGCGGCGGCCCTTGGTCCAGGTGAGCCAGAGCCGGCGCAGCTCGTCCAGGCCGCCGGGGTCGGTGGTGAGGCGGACGCCGAGCGCCCGCAGGAACCCGATCAGCACCTCCTCCGGGCGTACGGGGGCGCCCGCGCCGCCGCGCAGGTCGGCGTGCAGCCGCCCGTCGGGGAACCAGCCGGCGACCTCCTGGCCGAAGCGGGCCATGAGCGCGGACTTGCCGACGCCGCCCCTGCCGTACACGGACACGACGAGCGGCGGGGCGACGTCGCTCGCCCCGCGGCGGGCGGTGAAGACCTCGCGCAGCTCGGCCAGCGCCTCGGTGCGGCCGGTGAAGTGCTCCGGCACGGGCGGCCACTGGTCGGGGGCGCGGGAGGCGGGGTCGGCCCTGGCGGGCGCCTTGGGCTTGGACTCGGTGGTGGCCCAGGTGGTCAGGCCGACGAGGATCGCGGCGCCGGCCGTCACGCCGATCTTGGCGATGGGCGGGATGTCCCACTCCAGGGAGGCGGCCAGGATGCTGGCGGCCGCCGCGGCGAGCCCGGCCGCGACGGGCGCGGCCACGGGGATGCCCCGGCGCCGGGGCTCCGGCTTGTCGGCACGCCGGGGCTCCGGCATGTCGGCACGCCGGGGCTCCGGGTTGTCAGGCGGCTGCCCGGTCAACGGGACCTCTCTCTTCACGTCGTACCGTGCGAACACCGAGGGGGTACGGCCGGGTTCCGGCCGTACCCCGCGGACGTGCCCCTGCTACAGGCCGATCACGTGGCAGGTGGCGGTGGCCTTCTTGGCCGGGTCGCTCTCCGAGGTGGCGGTGAGCGTGACCGTGGCCAGCCGGTCGCCGCCGGAGGCGCGCACCGCGTTGACGGTCACGCCGGCCCGCTTGCCGAACGCGACCGAGGCGAGCTCGTTGGGCAGCTGGGCGGTCCAGCCCTTGCCCTTGACCTCCGCCTTGAGCCGGTAGACGTCGGAGCCGAGGTAGGCGCTGACGTCCTCGGGGTGCTGTCCCTGCGCCGGCGCGGCCTTGCCGGTGTTGACCAGCGGGAACGAGCAGCGCGCCACGTTGTGCCCGGACGGGGTGCCGGCGGCGGGCAGCAGCCGGACGCCGCGCCGCTGCGGGCCGGCGCCGTCGAGGGAGCGGACCGCCACCGTGTACGCCAGCACGCCCTCGCGGTCGCGCTGGACGTCGGTGACGTAGAAGTGCAGCCGGTTGGCCTGGTCCACGAACTCGTACTCGCTGCCCGAGTTCGTGCCCGCGTGGAACAGGGCGTCGGACAGCTGCCGGTAGTCGCCCATGGTGATCGGCACCTTGGTGCCGTCGGGCAGCACGTAGTCGGTCATGCCGATGTCCTGCGGGTTGGCGTCGACCACCCAGATGAACGGCGCCCGGTCCTGGTCCTTGGTCTTGGCCAGCAGCACGCCGGAGTCGGGGGTGAAGGAGTCGGTGCCCATGCGGTCGACGACCTCGACGGTGTAGTTGTCGTAGCCGCCGCCGTCGCACAGCGGGTCGGTCCTCGTGTCGCAGGCGGGGCTCTTGTCGCCGCTGCCGAACGCGATGTTCAGGCCCATCAGCCCGTCCGTGCCGGGCCGCACGGCGCGCGCCGTCACGCGGGCGGTCACCAGGCCCGACTGGGCGAGCGCGTCGCGGTTCAGGCTGAGCACGTTGCGGCCGTCGACCATCTCCAGCTTGATCTTGTTGCGCAGCATGTGCTGGGCGCCCATGGAGGAGCCGGAGGTCGGCGGGATCAGCCAGCGGCTGTGCGGGCCGCCGGGGCCGTTGAACGTGCCGCGGCTGAGCATGTCCCAGATGCCGGAGTAGGCGCGGCGCAGCGGCGTGCCGTACGGGTTGTTGTAGTTGTCGGCGACGCCCATGATGTGGCTCAGCTCGTGGGCGTAGACGGACATGCCGGAGCTCTCGGCCTGGACCGAGTCGACGCCGAAGCGGGCGTTGGGCCAGAACGTCGAGCCGGACTGCCAGGACGTCCAGTCGACGTAGCGGGTCTTGGACCAGTTGGGCAGGGCGGGGTCCGGCGGCCCCCACTCGTCGGGCACCGACGCCTTGTCCGGGAACTTCATCATCCCGAACTCCTGCCAGGTGGACGACTCGTCCTGGCCGGCGCTGAGGTAGAAGACGAAGTCGAACTGCTTGGCGGTCTCCTCGCCGACCGCGGCCAGCCAGGCGGCGTTGCCGTCGGCGCGCAGGTTGCGGTTGCAGGTGTCGCCGGCCGGGCAGGCGTCCGCCTGGTACTCCATGGCGTACTCGTGGTCCTTGCCGGGCATCGTGTACGGGCCGAAGCCGGTCAGCTCGACGCCGATGCGCCCGCCGGAGTCCTCCATCCAGTACTCGTGGATGGTGTGGCCCTTGTTGAGGGCGTTGGGGGTGTTGAGGAAGTCCTGGTAGAACTTCGCGACCTGGTCGCGGGGGATGTCGTGGGCCTCGGCGCTGGGGTTCTGGAAGATGGTCGAGCCCTTGGGCTGGGTGACCACGAACGGCTGGTTGGGGTAGTCGAGCAGCACCAGGGCGCCCTTGAAGGTGCGCTGGGAGCCCTTGACCGCCGGGTCGTTCCAGGTGGCGCCGGGGACCTTCGTGTAGTCCGACCACGTCATGTGGTCGGGGTTCTCCCAGTTCTGGGGGTCGATCGGCGGGATGTCGGCGGCGGGACGGGAGCGCAGCTCCTGGACGTCGGGGCCGTCCTGCTGCCATGGCTGCGTCTGGGGCCAGTGGGCCCGGCGCCAGGGGAGCTCGGGGTCGGAGGGGGGCGCGGCGGAAGCGGGGGTCGCCATCAGGCTCACCGGTACGAGGACCAGGGCGGTGAGGAGACCTCGTAACAGCTTCTTCGGGGCGTTCACGGATGGGACGCTATAGGCGATATTGACAGAGATCATCGCGCAGTTGTAGGGAAGAGCCGTAGGCACCTTTCCGACATTTGTTGAAATGCCCAGGTGAGCCGTGGCGACCCTCCAGCAGAGCGTGGACGACCTCGCCGCGCGTCTCGGCCGTCCCCTGCTGGTGGAGGACCGGCTGCACCGGGTCGTCGCGCACAGCGAACAGAACGGCGCCATGGACGACGTCCGCCGCGACTCGATCCTGCGCCGCCGCGCCGCGCCGGAGGCCCGGCGGCGGCTGGCCGCCGCCGGGATCCACGACGCGGCCGGTCCCGTGCGGATCCCGGGCGCGCCGGAGACGGGGCTGCTGCCGCGGGTGTGCGTCCCGTTACGGCACGACGGGGGGCTGCTCGGCTTCCTGTGGTTCATCGACGCCGACCCGCCCATGACCCAGGCGCAGGTGGCCGAGGCCGCGGCGGCGGCTCCCGGCCTGGGGCTGACGCTGCTGCACGAGAGCCTGGCCGCAGGGCTGCCCGCGCGCCGGGAGCTGGAGGCGGTGGCGGGGCTGATGCTGGGGGAGCACGACGCCGCCCGCCGCCTGGTGGAGGCGGGCGCCTTCCCGCGCGCCCAGCCGGTGACGGCCCTGGTGGCCCGCCCCCGCGGTCCCGTCGGCACGCCCCCTGGCGAGGAGGCCAGGGCGGCGCTGGAGCAGGGGGCGCTGACGCTGCGGCGGCGGTTGACCGGCCACCATCCCCTGCACCTGGTCCGCCACGACCACGTCGTCCTGCTGATCGCCGCCGGCGCCCTGGAGTCGGGCCCGCCGGTGGCGCTCGCGATCGCCGAGGAGCTGCACGCCGCCATGCCCCTCCCGGTCACGGTCGGGGTGGGGCGGCCCCGGCCGGAGCTCGACGGGGCCGCCGCCTCGTACGCCGAGGCCCGGCACGCCGCCGAGGTGGCCGCCCGGGTGACCGGCGCCGGCCGTACGGCGGAGTGGACCCGGCTCGGGGTCTACCGGATGCTCACCCACCTGCCCGGCCACGAGCTGCACCCCGGCCTCGAAGCCCTCCTCGGCGACGACCAGCACCTCCCCCTGCTGGAGACGCTGGAGGCGTACCTCGACCTGGCGGGCAGCGCGGTGGCCACCTCGCGCGCCCTGCGCCTGCACCGCACCTCCCTGTACTACCGGCTGCAGCGCGTGGAGGAGCTGGCCGGCACCGACCTCAAGGACGGCGGCGAGCGGCTGGCCCTGCACCTGAGCCTCAAGCTGGCCCGCCTGTCGGGCCGCTACCGCCCGAGGATCACCCGAACTGGGCCTCCACCGCCCCCAGCAGCTCCCTGAGCTGGTCGCGCTGCTCGTCCGTGAGCACCGCGAAGAGGTCGTGACCGGCCTCGCGCCGCGCCTCGCGGGCACGTTCGTACACCTCGCGCCCGGCGTCCGTGATGACCACCAGCGTGGAGCGGCGGTTGGCCGGATCGACCTCCCTGCGCACCAGGCCCCTCTCCTCCAGGGTGTCGATGACGGGCGTCACGGAGCGCGGCACGATCCTGAGCTGGTCGGCGAGCTGCACCATCCGCAGGGGGCGGCCCGCGTCGACCAGCGCGCGCAGCGCCCGCGCCTGGCCCGGGTTCAGCCCGAGCGGCTCCAGCCGGTTCTTCCAGCCGTGCCGCAACCTGCGGCTGACCAGGTGCACGAGCTCAGACAGCTCCATGTCGTCCATGACCCAAGCTTAGAGGCGGGAACAAATATGAGTTAACCTCTGTTTGAGCGAACATCCGAAAGGGGTCTTCTTGGCAGACGAACCTCGCGCGCCCCTGCGGCGCGTCGTCACGCTCTTCCGCGCCTACCGCGGCCGGCTGGCCCTGGTGGGCGCCCTCATCCTGCTGTCGTCGCTCGTGTCGCTGGCCTCGCCGTTCCTGCTGCGCGAGGTGCTGGACGTGGCCATCCCCCGCCGCGACCCGGGCCTGCTCGCGCTGCTCGCCCTCGGCATGATCGTCGTCGCCGTGACCACGAGCGTCTTCGACGTCGTGCAGACGCTGGTGTCCACGACGGTCGGCCAGCGCGTCATGCACGACCTGCGCACCTCCGTGTACGCCCACCTCCAGCGCATGTCGCTGGCCTTCTTCACCAGGACCCGCACCGGCGAGGTGCAGTCGCGCATCGCCAACGACATCGGCGGCATGCAGTCCGTGGTCACCAACACGGCCACCTCGATCGTCTCCAACCTCACCACCGTGATCGCCACGGTCGTGGCCATGGTCGCGCTCGACTGGCGGCTGACCGCGATCTCGCTCGTGCTGCTGCCGGTGTTCGTGTGGATCAGCCGGCACGTCGGCGCCGAGCGCCGGCGCATCACCTCCGAGCGCCAGCGCAAGCTGGCGGTCATCTCCTCCATGGTCCAGGAGTCGCTGTCGATCAGCGGCATCCTGCTGGGCCGCACCATGGGCCGCTCGGCCGAGCTCACCCGCCGCTTCTCCGACGCCTCGGACGAGTTGGCCGACCTCGGCGTGCGCTCCAGCATGACCGGGCGGTGGCGGCAGGCGTCGATCCAGATCGTCATGGCGGCGATGCCCGCCGTCATCTACTGGGCGGTCGGCTACACCGGGGCGATCTCCGTGGGCACGCTGGTGGCGTTCACGACGCTCCAGGTGAGCCTGTTCCGGCCGGCGGTGTCGCTGCTGCGGCTCGGCGTGGAGGTGCAGAGCTCCCTCGCGCTGTTCGGCCGCATCTTCGAGTACCTCGACCTGCCCGTGGACATCCACCCGGGCCGCCGCGCGCTCACCTCCGTGCGGGGCGAGGTGCGCTACGAGGAGGTGTCCTTCTCGTACGGCGAGGCCCCGGCGCTGGAGGGCGTGGACGTCACCGTGCCGGCCGGCACCAGCCTGGCGATCGTCGGCGAGACCGGCTCGGGCAAGACCACGCTCGGCTACCTGCTGCCGCGGCTGTACGACGTCGGCGCCGGCCGGGTCACCATCGACGGCGTGGACGTGCGCGAGCTCACCTTCGAGACGCTGGCCGACACGGTCGGCGTGGTCTCGCAGGAGACGTACCTCTTCCACGCCTCCATCGCCGACAACCTGCGCTTCGCCAAGCCCGACGCGAGCGACGACGAGCTGCGGGAGGCGGCGCGGGCGGCCCGCATCCACGACCACATCGCCGCGCTGCCCGACGGCTACGACACGCTGGTCGGCGAGCGCGGCTACCGCTTCTCCGGCGGCGAGAAGCAGCGTCTCGCGATCGCCCGCACGCTGCTGCGCAACCCTCCGGTGCTGGTGCTGGACGAGGCGACGAGCGCCCTGGACACGCAGACCGAGCGGGCCGTCCAGGAGGCGCTGGACACGCTGGCCGAGGGCCGTACCACGATCACCATCGCGCACCGGCTGTCCACCGTGCGCGACGCCGACCAGATCGTGGTGCTGGACGGCGGCCGGGTCGTCGAGCGCGGCACGCACGAGGACCTGCTGGCCCTCGACGGCCACTACGCGGCCCTGGTGAGCCGCGACCGCCCCCTCGAACCCGTCTGACGCCGCCTCCCCACCCCGGCCGGAACAGCCCCGTCCCGGTCACGGGCGGCTGCGAACTCCCTTCGAATCCCCCGCGCCGGCCTCGTGCGCTGCGCGCCCGGCCGTAAGGTCGAATGCGTGCATGACACCCGATACGCGACATCCGGCATGGTGTGCAGCGTCGACCACCTCGCCTCCGCGGCGGGGATGGCGGCGCTCGACCGCGGCGGCTCGGCCGCCGACGCCGCCATCGCCACGAACGCCGTCCTCACCGTCACCGCCCCCCACATGTGCGGGCTCGGCGGCGACCTGTTCGCCCTGGTCCACGACGGCTCTTCCGGCGACGGCTCTTCCGGCGGGGTGACCGCGCTCAACGCCTCCGGACGCGCCGGGTCGGGCGCCGACCCCGACCGGCTGCGCGCCGAGGGTCACGAGCGCATGCCGCACCTGCACGACATCCGCTCGGTCCCCGTGCCCGGCTGCGTGGACGGGTGGCTCGCGCTGCACGAGCGCCATGGCCGGCTCCCCCTGGCCTCCCTGCTCGAACCCGCGATCAGGCTGGCGAGCGCGGGCTTCCCCGCGTCCCCGCTGCTCCTGGCGGGCGCCCGGATCGCGGCCGAGCGGCCCGGCGGCGGCGACTTCGCCGTCGTCCACGAGGCCGGCGACCGGGTACGGCGGCCGGGCGTGGCCCGGGCGCTGAGCGCCGTCGCCGCGGACGGGCGCGACGGCTTCTATCTCGGCGAGTTCGGCGAGGGACTGCTGGAGCTCGGCGCCGGCGAGTACGACCGCTCCGACCTCGCCCGGCCGAACGCCGACTGGGTGACCCCGCTCCGGATCCGGGCGTTCGGCCACGACGTCTGGTCGATGCCGCCCAACTCCCAGGGATACCTGCTGCTCATGGCGCTCGGCATCGCCGACGGGCTCGACCTGCCCGCCTCGCCGGACGACCCGCTGTGGGCGCACCTGCTGGCCGAGGCCGCCCGGGTGAGCGGCCACGACCGCCTGGCCCTGCTGCACGAGGACGCCAAGGACCTGCTGTCCGCGGAGGAGATCGAGCGGCGCCGGGCCCTGGTGGACCCGGCCCGCAGGCTCCGCCTCGGCGCCCCGGCCGCGCCCGGCGACACCACGTACCTGTGCGCCGTGGACGGCGACGGCATGGGCGTCTCCCTCATCCAGTCGAACGCCGCCGGGTTCGGCAGCATGGTGTTCGAGCCCCGTACCGGCATCAACCTCCACAACCGCGGCATCGGCTTCTCGCTGACGCCCGGCCACCCCGCGGAGTACGGCCCCGGCCGCCGGCCGCCGCACACGCTCGCGCCGGCGCTGGTCACCCGCCCCGACGGGGCGCTGCGCTCCGTGGTGGGCACCATGGGCGGCGACGCGCAGCCGCAGGTCCTCCTCCAGGTCATCACCCGCCTGCTGCGCCACGGCGAGCTCCCAGGTCCGGCGATCTCCGCGCCGCGCTGGCGGATCGGCTCGGGCGGCACGGGCTTCGACACCTGGTACGCGCCCGACGACACGGTCCTGGACCTGGAGGAGGGCACGCCGTGGTCGGACGGCCTGGCCGCGCTCGGCCACCCGGTGACCCCGCGGCCGTACGGAGGGATGTTCGGCCACGCGCACCTCATCGACGTACGGCCGGACGGGACCCTCGCTGGGGCGGCCGACCCGCGCGCGCTCATCGGCGCCGCGATCGGCCGCTGACCCCGTCCGTCGCGTGCCCGTCCGGGGCGATTGGAGCGGCGCCGGGCGGGTAGCACGTCGCCTCATGGCGACCGATGTCATCACACTCATCACCCGTGACCACCGCAAGGTCGAGACGCTCTTCGAGCGGCTCAAGAAGAAGGAGGGCGACCCGCGGGCCACCGTCGCGGAGCTGCACGCCCTGCTCACCGCGCACGCCCGCGCCGAGGAGGACCGCGTCTACCCCGGCATCGACGCGCACCACGAGGTGGAGGAGCACAAGGAGGCGGAGGTGCTGCTCGACGCGCTCGTGCGGGCCGAGCCGGGCACAGCCGAGTTCGAGGAGGCCCTCGGCAAGCTGGTGGAGGCGGTGAACCACCACGTCGAGGAGGAGGAGGGCGAGCTGCTGCCGAAGCTGGCGAGCCAGACCGACGCCAAGGAGCTGGAGCGGCTCGGCGCGGCCTTCCAGAAGCGGCGCGACGAGGAGCTGACCGCGCTGACGGGCGGCGCGGGCCCCCGCTCCTCGGCCGACGGCGAGGCCACGAAGGCCGAGCTGTACAAGCAGGCGCAGCAGGCCGACATCCCCGGCCGCTCCCAGATGGACAAAGAGGAGCTGGAGGAGGCGCTGCGGAAGGCCGGATCCTAGGGTTCCGGCCGTGCGTGGGGGTAGGGGTGCCGCTATGAGCGAACTACCTCCGGACAGGTTCGGCTTCGCCGACGAGCAGGAGATCGAGGTCGAGGAGTGGACCGACGACCTCGGCCTCGACCACCGCATCGACGAGGACGACCCCCAGCACCAGGACTCCCTCGACGAGCGGCTGTGGCGGGAGAAGCCCGACCGGGAGAAGGCGCCCCGGGAGGAGCACCGCCTGACGCAGCCCGACGAGGGACTGGCACCCGACGAGGAGAAGGACGAGATCGGCGAGGACTGGGGGGAGGACTCCGGCGACCTGTCGGCCGAGGAACGCGCGGTCCACGTCGCCCCGGACGACCTGGCCCCCGGCTCCGGTTCCGGTTCCGGCTTCGGCTTCGGCGGCGAGGACGAGGGTGAGGGCGACGTGGGCCGCACCGCCGGCCCCTCCTCCCGCTGACCCGGCCGGCGGCGTTCCGGCACGCCGCCGGACCCGCCGGCCCTCACCCCGCCTCTCGCGGCGATCCGCCCGGCGGCGGCCCACCAGGAGGACGTCCTGATGGGCCGCCCAGCCACGCCCAGGCGAGGCGCGTCCGGGCGGCGCGCGTCCAGGCCGTAGCGCGTCCAGGCCGAGCGCGTCACGGGGCGCGTCGTCCGGGCCGAGCGCGTCACGGGGCGCGTCGTCCGGGCGGAGCGCGTCCGGGAGGAGCGCGTCCGGGAGGGCCGTCGGCGCGGGTCCCAGGCGACGCGAGCGTCAAGCGACGTGAGGATCACGCGGCGCGGAAGCCACGCCGCGCGGAGAAGGCGGCGCGGGAAGGCGGCGCCGAGGTCACACGACGCGGAAGTCACACAACGCAGGGGTCACACGACGCCGAAGTCACACGACGCAGGAGTCACAGGACGCGAGAGTCACAGGACTCGGGGGTCACACGCCACCGACGTCACACGACGCGGGGATCACACGGCACCGGCGTCACACGACTCGGGGGGTCATGCGATGCGGGAGAGCGCGGGCAGCAGGGCGTGCAGGTCGTCGACGACCACGTCGGCCTCGCGCGCCCGCGCCCGCTCGGCGTGCAGGTACCCCCACGGCCCGCGCCGCAGCAGCGCCGTGCGCATGCCCGCTCGCCCGGCCGGCAGCACGTCGTTGTCCAGCCGGTCGCCCACGTAAAGGATCTCGCCGGGCTCGCGCCCCGCGACCGCGGCGACCTTGGCGAAGAACCCGGGGTCGGGCTTGGACACGCCCCACCCCTCCGAGGTGTGGACGGAGTCGGCCGGCAGCTCCATGGCGACCAGCGCGTCGTAGGCCCGGGCCGGCTGGTTGCCCGCGATGATCACCTGAAGGCCGGCGGCGCGCAGCGCCGCGAGGGCATCGCGCACGTCCGGGTAGAGGTCGTCGGCGTCGAAGTGGTTGCGCAGACTGTCCGGCTCGTCCCGTTCCCAGGCCGCCAGCTCGGCGTCGATGTCGATACCGGGCCGGACGAGCTCGAACGCCTCGCGGTGCGAGCGGTCCAGCGCCGCCATGCCGCCCAGCGCGCCCATCATCACGAACCTGCTGACGCCCAGCCGGTCGGCCCACCGCGACCAGATGCGGGTCTCGTCGACGAGCGTCTCGCCGACGTCGAACACCACTGCCTTGATCATCCCTGTCCCTTCTCGTCGGGCCCCACTGTACGGGCGGGGGGAAGGCGCTTCAGCGGAGGGGCAGGACATGCAATACTTAGCGTGCCCGTTCGACTACGGAGGGACGGCCGATGAGCGCGGTGCTGCCGAAGAGAGACCGTAAGCGCCCGAAGATGTGGCTCGCTGAAGACAGCGGCGTGCCGGAGACGGGGCGCGAGTTGTTCGAAGCACTCCCAGAGTTGCCGGGCTTCCGCGCTGAAGTCATCGAAGGAAGCGTGATCTTGACCCCCGTCGGCACTCCCGAGCACGCCAACCACGCCATGCTGCTCTACCGCGCGCTTATCCCGGTCATGGATGAGCATGGCTGGTGGGGCTACACCGGCAACGTCGATGTGTGTCTCGACGGCTCGCGGGATCCGGTGGAGCCCGATTTCGTGCTGGCGCCCTCCGACTGCCCTCGCTGGGGAGAGCGTGAGCTGCGCTCCTCCGGCTTGATCATGGTCGCCGAGGTGGTCTCCAAGGGGAGTATCGTTCGCGATCGCACAGAGAAGCCGCGCCTCTATGCGGCAGCCGGAGTGCCGATCTATCTCCTGATCGACATCGTCGCCACCCCTCAGACGGTCACTGTCCACAGCACCATCGACAACGGCGCCTACATCGCGCTCGCCACTGTGCCGATCGGCTCGACAGTCCGGCTGCCCGACCCCGTCAACCTCGAGCTCGACACCTCCATCTTCAAGGGCTGAGCCGCTCCATCGCCTTCGCGATGCGCTTCTCCGACACCGGGGTGGGGGTCCCGAGCGTCTGGGCGAAGAAGCTGACCCGCAGTTCCTCGATCATCCACCTGATCTCCACCACGTCCGGGTCCGAACGCCGGGCCGGGTGGAGCTTGTCCAGCAGGTCGTGGTAGTCGTCCTCGACCTTGTGCACCCGCGCCATCCACTCCTCGTCGCGCCAGGGCTCCTCCGGCAGCTTGGTCAGCCGCCGTTCGACGGCCCGCAGGTAGCGCAGCACGTCGGACAGCCGACGCCGGCCGGTCGCGGTGACGAAACCCGCGTACACGAGCCCGCGGAGCTGCTCGCGCACGTCCTCCGTCGAGGCGCTCGACCGCAGCGAGTCCAGTCGCGTGCCGACCGCGTGCCACACGCTCAGGATCTGCTCCACCTTGGCCAGCACGTCGGCCGCGGTGTCGTGCAGCTCGGCGCGTACGTGCTGGTAGAGGCGGTCGAAGGCGACCGCGTCCCAGGGGGCGCCGCCCATGTCGAGCATGAGCTGGTCGGCCGCCGCGTTGACCACGTCGTCGAACAGCGCCACGGCGCCGCCGTGCGGGCTGCGCGACAGGGCCAGCTTGGCCTGGTTGGACAGCCCGGCGAGCAGGGACTTGGCCGGGTTGGTGACGTTGAGCAGCAGCAGGCGGCGCGTGCCGGGCCAGTGGGAGCGGCGCTGCTCCGCCTCCGTCTCGAAGATCTTGATGGAGACCGAGTCGCCGTCGTCCACGAGGGCCGGGAAGCCCTTCATGCGGCCCTGCTCGAACACCTTGGGCAGCGTGCCGAAGCTCCACGTGCGCAGGCCGGTGCGCTCGAGGTCGTCGGCCGCCGCCGACAGCGTGCGGCGCAGGCGCGGGGCGAGGCGCCGCTTGAGCGCGTCGAGGTCCTTGTCCTCGGCGATCGTCCGTTTGCGCTCGTCGATCACCCGGTACGTGATGCGCAGGTGGTCGGGGACCTGGTCGAGCTGCCACGCCTCGCGCGGCACGCGTACGCCGGTGAGCCGCAGCAGCTCGCGCTCCACGGCCTCCAGCAGCGGCTCGCCGCCCGGCTTCACCCCCGCCAGCACCTGCTTGGCGTAGTTGGGGGCGGGCACGAAGTTGCGGCGCAGCGGCTTGGGCAGCGACCTGATCAGCTCGGTGACCAGCTCCTCGCGCAGACCGGGGATCTGCCAGTCGAAGCCGTCGGCGCCGATCTGGTTGAGCACCTGGAGCGGCACGTGGACGGTCACGCCATCGGCGTCGGCGCCCGGCTCGAACTGGTAGGTCAGCTTCATCCGCTGGCCGAGCTGGCGCCAGGTGTCGGGGTAGTCCTGGGTGCTGACGTCGGCGCCCTCGTTGACCAGCATCTCCGGGGAGAAGGTCAGCAGGCCGGGGTCGGTGGCGCGGGCCTTCTTCCACCAGGCGTCGAAGTGGCGGGCCGACACCACGTCGGCGGGCACCCGCCGGTCGTAGAAGTCGAACAGCGCCTCGTCGTCGACCATGATGTCGCGGCGGCGGGCACGGTTCTCCAGCTCCTCGACCTCCTGGAGCAGCCGCCGGTTGGCGCGCAGGAAATCGTGGTGGGCGTCCCACTCGCCCTGGACGAGCGCGTGCCGGATGAACAGCTCGCGGGACAGCTCGGGGTCGATGCGCCCGTAGTTGACCTTGCGGCCGGTCACCAGCGGCACGCCGTACAGGGTGACCTTCTCCAGCGCGATGACCGCGCCCTGGTCCTTCTCCCAGTGCGGCTCGGAGTAGGAGCGCTTGACGAGGTGCTGGGCGAGCGGCTCGACCCAGCCCGGCTCGATCTTCGCGTTGACCCGGGCCCACAGCCGCGAGGTCTCGACGAGCTCGGCCGACATGACCCACTGCGGCTGCTTCCTGGCCAGGGCCGAGCCGGGGAAGATGGCGAAGCGGGCGTTGCGGGCGCCGATGTACTCCTGGAGGGGGCGGCGGCCGTCGGAGGGGCGCTGCTTGTCCATGACGTCCTTGACGCCGATGTGGGACAGCAGTCCTGCCAGCAGCGACACGTGGACGCTGTGCGGGTCGCCGGGGTGGCTGTTGGGCTGGGCGCCGAGCGCCTGGCGGAGCTGGCTGTAGATGTCCTGCCACTCGCGCACGCGCAGGTAGTTGAGGTACTCGGCCCTGCACAGGCGGCGGAAGGCGCTGGAGGACAGCTCCTGCTGCTTGTCCTGGAGGTAGTGCCAGAGGTTGAGGTAGGTGAGGAAGTCGGACTCGGGGTCGGCGAAGCGGCGGTGCTTCTCGTCGGCCTGCTGCTGCTTGTCGGCGGGGCGCTCGCGCGGGTCCTGGATGGACAGGGCGGCGGCGATCACCATGACCTCGCGCAGGCAGCCGTGCTTCTCGGCCTCCAGCACCATGCGGCCGAGCCGCGGGTCGACCGGCAGCGTCGCGAGCTTGCGGCCGATCGGGGTGAGCCGGCCCTCCGCGTCGAACGCGCCCAGCTCGTGCAGCAGGTTGACGCCGTCCTTGACCTGGCGGCGGTCCGGCGGCTCCACGAACGGGAACGCCTCGATGTCGCCCAGCCCGATGGAGGTCATCTGCAGGATGACCGATGCCAGGTTGGTGCGCAGGATCTCCGGGTCGGTGAACTCCGGCCGGCCGAGGAAGTCCTCCTCCTCGTACAGCCGGACGCAGATGCCGTCGGAGGTACGGCCGGAGCGGCCCTTGCGCTGGTTGGCGCTGGCCTGGGAGATCGCCTCGATGGGCAGGCGCTGCACCTTGGTGCGGTGGCTGTAGCGGGAGATGCGGGCGTAGCCGGGGTCGACGACGTACTTGATGCCGGGGACCGTGAGCGACGTCTCGGCCACGTTCGTGGCCAGCACGATGCGCCGGCCGGTGTGGCGCTGGAAGACGCGGTGCTGCTCGGCGGCGCTTAGCCGCGCGTACAGCGGCAGGATCTCGGTGTTGCGGAACTCGGCCTTGCCGAGCGCGTCGGCGGCGTCGCGGATCTCCCGCTCGCCGCTGAGGAAGACCAGGATGTCGCCCGGGCCCTCGGTGACCAGCTCGCGGCAGGCGTCGACGATGCCCTGCGTCTGGTCGTCGTCCTCGCCGAGCGGCCGGTAGCGGACCTCGACGGGGTAGGTGCGGCCGGAGACCTCGATGATCGGGGCGTCGCCGAAGTGGCGGGAGAAGCGCTCGGGGTCGATGGTGGCGCTGGTGATGATGACCTTGAGGTCGGGGCGCCGGGGCAGGAGCTGCTTGACGTAGCCGAGGATGAAGTCGATGTTGAGGCTGCGTTCGTGGGCCTCGTCGATGATGAGCGTGTCGTACTGCTCCAGCAGCCGGTCGTGCTGGAGCTCGGCCAGCAGGATGCCGTCGGTCATGAGCTTGACCAGGGTGCGGTCGCTGCCCTGGTCGGTGAAGCGCACCTTGTAGCCGACGACCTGGCCCAGCTCGGTGCCGAGCTCCTCGGCGACGCGCTCGGCGACGGTGCGGGCGGCGATGCGGCGGGGCTGGGTGTGGCCGATCAGGCCGCGCACGCCGCGGCCGAGTTCGAGGCAGATCTTGGGGATCTGGGTGGTCTTGCCGGACCCGGTCTCACCGGCGATGATCACGACCTGGTGGTCGCGGATGGCGGCGAGGATGTCGTCCTTGCGCTGGGAGACGGGCAGCGCCTCGGGGTAGCTGACCGCGGGCACGGCCTCGCGGCGGCGGGCCAGCCGCTGCTCGGCGCGCTCGACGTCGGCGAGGATCTCCGCGGCGATCTTGTCGCGGGCCTCGCGGGAGCGCACCCGGCGCGCGCCGTCGAGCCTGCGCCGCAGCCGCCGCTGATCACGCGGCATGAGCTCGGGCAGGCGGGACTGGATGTCGGAGAGCGGAGAGGACAACGCGGAGGTTCCCATACTGCTTTCAGGATATTTGAGCCCCGTGCGCCGGGAGCCAACGGTCCATGCTGCCGGACCGCGCCGCCGTTCCGCATCCCAATAACGGGTGAGCGTGGCGCGACATGGCCGTGGCCGTCCACGGCGGGCCCACTCTCCCCAGAGTTGCGTCGTGAACGGCCACGCCCATCAATGAGACTCCCGAGACGCCGTTCCGGTTGCCTCCCCGGCCGACTTTCTTGATCAGTAAGATCAGTCGGCCCGGCTGCCCGCCATCTGGGCGGCGCCGATGATGCCCGCCTCGTTCTGCAGCGCGGCCGGCACGATCGGCGTGTCGATGTGGACGTGCGGCAGCCACTTGTGGGCCTTCTTGCTCACGCCGCCGCCCACCACGATGAGCGACGGGGAGAACAGCATCTCCACGTGCCGCAAGTACTCCTCGACCCGGCCGGCCCACTTGTCCCAGCTCAGCTCGTGGTCCTCGCGGGCCTTGTCGGAGGCGCGCAGCTCGGCGTCCTTGCCGTGCAGCTCCAGGTGGCCGAGCTCGGTGTTGGGCACGAGCACCCCGTCGGTGAACAGGGCGCTGCCGATGCCCGTGCCGAACGTCAGCATGAGCACGGTGCCGCGCCGGTCCCGGCCCTCGCCGAAGGTCATCTCGGCGAGGCCGGCCGCGTCGGCGTCGTTGAGCACGCACGCGCCGCCGAACAGGTCGGAGGCGTCCACGCCGATCCACGAGCGGTGGACGTTGGCGGCGGTGTGCACCACCCCGTCGCGCACCACCCCGGGGAACGTCACGCCGACGGGCCCCGACCACGCGAAGTGCTCGACGATCTGCCGCACCACCTCGGCGACGGGCTCCGGCTTGGACGGCTGCGGGGTGGGAATGCGCAGGCGCTCCTGGGCCAGCTTGCCCGCCGTGACGTCGACGGGCGCGCCCTTGATCCCTGAGCCGCCGATATCAATCCCCAGAACTTCCATAACCATCCATCTCCCCTACAGACGGCAAGAAACGCCTCGCCGGATATTTCCGGACCATACTGAACCCTGCCCCAGGTGCCCCGCGTATCTCGCGTCACAAGCGCTAACAAGGAGGCACGGATGCGGTCACGCATCATCACACTCTGCGCTGTTGCGGTCGGCCTGGGCAGCACTCTCGCCACCCCCGCACACGCCACCGCCACCCCCCGCGCGCGGTTCGACGTCGTCAACCTCGTCTCGGACGTGAGGGGCAAGGCCGCCACCACCGACCCCAAGCTGGTCAACCCCTGGGGCCTGGCCATGGGCAAGACCCTCTGGGTCTCCGCCACGGGCACCGGCACCGCCACCGTCTACTCCGGCGCCGGCAAGAAGGAGCAGACGGAGGTCGGCATCCCAGGCGGGGCCCCGACGGGCCAGGTGTTCAACCCCACCGACGGGTTCACCGTGAAGGGCAAACCCGCCACGTTCCTCTTCTCCAGCCCCAGCGGCGCGATCAGCGGCTGGAACGCCGAGGCGGACCCGAAGAACGCCGTGATCGCCGCGTTCACCCGCGGGGCCGACTACAAGGGCCTGGCGCTGGCGCGCACCGAGGACGGCGACTTCCTGCTCGCCGCCGACTTCGCCGGCGGCCGTGTCCACGCCTGGAACTCCGACTTCGAGCGGGTCCGGCTCAAGCGCTGGCAGTTCCGCGACCCGAACGTCCCCTCGAACTACTCGCCGTTCAACGTGGCGGTCGCCCAGAACCAGATCTGGGTGGCGTACGCGCTGCGTGACCCGGACACCGGCAAGTCCGTCGCCGGCGCCGGCAAGGGCTTCGTCAGCCGCTTCAACGCCGAGGGCCGCCTGACCGGCCGCATCGCCCGCACCGGGCTGAACGCGCCATGGGCGATCACCGCCGCCCCGCGCGGCGCGTACGCCGGGTCCGTGCTCGTCGGCAACTTCGGCGACGGCACCATCCACGCCTACCGCGGCAACCGCCACCTCGGCGCCCTGCGCACCGCCAACGGCGCCACCATCCAGCTTCCCGGCCTGTGGGACCTGGAGCTCGGCACCGCCGCCAACGGCGGCGAGAACGCGCTGTGGTTCTCCGCCGGCGTCGACGGCGGCCGGCACGGCCTGCTCGGCCTCATCCGGCCCGCGGGCTCCGGCGGCTCCTCCGCCGCCGCTCCCACCGCGACGGCGACCCCGACGCCGACCTCCACGTCCTCGCAGCACTCCAACCACTCGTCGTACGGGGGCTACTGACCGGCCGCTGACGTTTCCGGCACGGTGGCGCGGCCGTGCCGGAAACACCCCTCACCGGCGGCCGGGCGTGCGCTCGCCCGCCGCCCGCGCGAGCGAGGCGAGGAATTCGCGCCGCCCCCGAGGCCATGTCGGTGGGCGGCACTACCATCTCCCCGACGGGTGCGGACGGAGACGGTAGGGCATGACAGATCATCGGCTGCCACGCGAGCTGGGCCGGCTGTTCGCCGACGCAGGCATGGGCCGCGCGCTGCGGGCCGCCCTGCCGCCGGGTGACCTCGTCTGGCCCGACCCCGGCTACACCGGGCAGGGAGAGCCGGCCAGGCCGGCGTTCTGGATGAGCGACGAGCCCGTCTCCGGCCACGACTGGGCCCGCTTACGCGCCGAGCACCCCGCGAGCGGCCTGTGGCCCGTGCTGCTGGACGAGTCGGCCCAGCCCTGGTCGATCGGCCAGGTCGTGCCGGACGAGCCCGCGCAGATCGACCACTTCACGGCCGAGGGGTTCATGCACGAGGTGTGGCAGGAGTGGGTCGCGCAGATGCCGTCCGACGCCCTCGCCGAGCTCGACCCCTACGGCGCGCTCTGCCCCGGCCCGGCCGCCCCCGGCGTGCCGAAGGCCACTCCCGGCGAGGTCGCCGACTGGTACGCCGACCAGCTCGCCGCGCGCGGCATGCCGCTGGGCCTGGTCGCGGCCCGGCGCGGCGCCGACGCGCTGGCCGTGATGGGCTGGCAGGGCGCCCTGCACCACAACGAGTGGATGGTGCCGCTGGCGGCGGTGGTGCGCAGCTGGGAGGACCGCTTCGGGGCGCGGGTGGTGTGCGTGGGGTTCAACACGCTGGAGCTGAGCGTCGCGGCGCCTCCGGTGGACGCCGAGCACGCGCTGCACGTGGCGGCCGAGCACTGGACGTTCTGTCCCGACAACGTGGTGCAGGGCCCGGGCGATCTGCGCGGCTACGCGGAGCAGATCATCGGCCGGCACTTCTGGTCGTTCTGGTGGGACTGAGGACGCCGGATCGGGGCGCCCGTGGTCAGAGGACGCGGGCGACGGCGCCGTAGTTGCCCGAGGCGCTGGGCAGGGCCGCGCACGCCTCGTCGCGCCCGTCGGGCCGCCACTGCGGCACCCACACCAGCCCCGGCTCCACCAGGTCCAGCCCGTCCAGCAGCGCCGCCGTCTCCGCGCGGGTGCGGACGACGTGGCCCGGCAGGGTCATGGCCAGCAGCTCGCCGATCGCCGGCAGCAGCTCGTCGGGGATCGCGTCGAAGGTGGTCTGCAGCAGGGCCAGGTAGCTGCCCCGGGCGGCGGCGTGGCACAGGCACTTGATCGCGTGCCGGGCCTCCTCGTCGCCGAGGCTGGGCACCGAGACCAGCACCAGGCCGACGGGCCGGTCCCAGTCGACGAACGTCCGCACCACCCGGTCGCCGAGCAGGTCCTCGACCTGCCGGATGTCGCCCTCCACCACGCGCACCAGGTCGGTCACCGGCTCGATCGTGGCCTGGGCGTAGGCCAGCACCATCGGGTCGTTCTCCACGTACAGCACCCGGACGTCGGAGCGGCCCGACGCCTCACGGGCCAGGTCGTGCAGCTGACGGCCGGGGGGCAGGCCGCTGGGCACCCCGCTGCCGACGATCACGAACTGGTCGACGCCGCCCGCCGCCAGGTGGCGGATCACGCGGGACAGGAAGGCCAGCACGGCCCGCGCGGCGGCGGTGGTCACGGGAGCGGCCTCGTCATAGCGGCGCACGGCGTCGCGGTCGGCCACGAAATTGTTCTTGCCTCCGGCGGCGGCGTCGAGCATACGGGTGATACGCGCCTGGGACGTGTTGAGCCTGGCCAAATTACGGATGGCACGTTGACGCATTTCCGTATCGCCCCTTTCCCCTCGCCTTGCCGTACGGGAAAGTTCCGCGGCCTCGACCCCACTCGGAGGACCAAGTTGAAAATGCTCCAAATGTCCCAACAATACAACCTATTGGCGCGAAATAATCGGGAAATATACGTTTCCCGGTGAATAAAGGATCATCCTCGCGCTATCCGGTCACGGTGGGTGTTCAGCAGGTCGAGGGTCTCCTCGCGCGTCGTCGTGGTGACCGAGAGCTTGGCGAACGCCTGGTGGTAGGCCTCGACGGCGCCCGGCTCGGTGATCAGCTCGTCGCGTTCGACGGTGTGCGCGCAGGCGACGTCGGGCTCGAACGCCTCGGCGTAGCGCCAGAGCGTGAACGGCTCCGTGCGGGGCAGGTACGCCGGGTCGTCCAGCGGCAGCAGGTGCAGCGAGACGCCGGGGCGCTTGGCCAGGTCGATGAGGGAGTCGAGCTGGGCCAGGTGGACCGCGGGCTCGGCGATGGAGCGCAGCAGCACCCCCTCGTCCATGATCGCCCACACGACGGGGCCGCGCCCGGCGAAGACCATCTCCTGGCGGGCCAGCACCAGCCGCACCGCCGCCTCCACCGAGCCCTGCCCGAGCGTGGCGGGGCCGGCGACGCCGATCGCGGCGCGGGCGTACGCCTCGGTCTGCAGCAGCGCCGGCACCGTCCGCGGGTCGTACACGCGGATCACCGAGGCCCGCTGCTCCAGGGCGAAGGCGGTGGCGAGCCAGACGGGCACCGCCCTGGTGTCCCACCAGGCGGGCTCGCGCTCGCCGCGGGCCAGCGACAGCACGTGCTCGCGGGCGGGCAGCGCGGTCACGCCGTACAGGTCGAGCAGCCGTTCCACCAGGGCCGGGGCGGGGGCGGCGCGGCCGGTCTCGGCCGCCTCGACGCGCACCGTGCCGCGGCCGAGCGCGCTCTCGACCTGCTCGGCCGTCAGGCCGGCCGCCTCGCGCAGGCCGCGCAGCCGCTCGCCGAGCGCCGCGCGGACCGGCGGCGCGAGGGTGGTCCGGGCGGCCGGCACCGCCGGGGCCTCGGGCGCGGGCCGCGGGCCGGCCTCCGGGCTCTCGGCCAGCCCCTCGGCCCGGCGGGCCAGGTCGATGACACCGCGCAGCACGGCCAGCGAGCCGTCGGACAGCCCGGAGGCCGCCGCGCCGACGGCGGCGGCGCGCGCCTGGAGGTCGTCCACCGCGGCGGAGCCGGCCGGCGTCTCCTCGCCCACCAGCCAGCCGACGCTGACCTGGAGGCAGGAGGCGAGGGCGCGCAGCACCTGGAGGGTCGGGTTGGTCTGCTTGCCGGTGCGCAGCTGGCTGACGTAGGCCCGGGTGATGGGGATGCCCGCCTCGGTCAGCTCGGCGGCCACCTGGGCGCCGCTCAGCCCCCGCTCGCGCAGTGCCAGGTCCAGCCTGTCGGCGATGGTCGCCACTCCGCACCTCCTGCCGCCCGGGAGACCCTCAGCGTAGGGGAATCCGGGGATCATGCGCGCCCACGGGCGTCCGTAAACCTCCAGCGGGGCATCCATACCCAACTGGAAAGTGTCAGTTGACACATCTTCCCACAGAACGCCACTATCGGACCGACACGTGGAAAGTGAGACTTGACAGCCGGACGGTTCTGGAGAGTCGCCGGCGAGGAGGTGGCCGGACGTGACCGATCCCCAGACCGGTTCCTGGTTCGCCAGGCGGCCGAGAGCGCCGCAGGCACCGGACCGGGTGATCCTGCGCATCTGCGCCCGGGTGGCGCCCCGCGACAAGCGCGTCCACGTGGCCAACATGCCGCTCGGCGGCGTGGAGGTCTGGGTGGACGGCAACGGCGACCGCTGGGTCCACTACCACCGGATGGCCCGCGAGCTGCGGCTGGCCGGCTGGTTCACCGAGGTCACCGCCGAGCGGCTCATGGTGCTCGGCTGGAGCTCCGAGTGCCTGGTCCACCGGGCCCGGATGCTCGACGCCGCCCTCGCGGGCCGGCTGTCCGACTACTCCCGCACCGCGCGCTCGGCCTTCGCCCTCGGCACCCGCCTGCGCGAGGAGAAGGTGCCCGCGGACGAGATCGCCACCAGGGTCCGCGACCACGTCGGCCGCGAGCTGCGCTGGCCCGACCGGCTCGCCGAGCTGGACGGCCTGGAGCGCACCGCCTCGCTGGAGGCGCTGCGGCTGCGCCTGGCGCAGGTCGCCGGGCTGGAAGCCAAGGTGAGCCGCCGCTGCGCCGAGCACCTGACGCTGGCCTCCCAGGTCGTCATGTCGCTGGTCGGCCCCGACGCCGGCCGTTCGGCCCGCTCCTGGACGCGGGCGCCCGGCCGGCTCATCGGCCTCACCGAGCGGATGGTCGCGGCCAGCGTGCCGAACCGTCCCGAGGTGCCGCGGCCCGAGACCGTCACCGTCGCCCGCAGGGACCTGGCGGAGACGCCGCGATGACCCTGACGCCCGTTCGCGAGCACGTCGCCGGCCCGTTCGTCGGGCCGGTGGCGCGGCCCCGGTCGCAGGTCCGGGGGCGCTTCGCCGTCCTGCGCCTGATCGCCTGCGGAGTCGTCATCGCGATCATGGCCGACAGCACGGCGACGACGCTGGCGATCCCCGTGCTGAGCCGCGACCCGATCGCCGCCTCGCTGCCGATGGCGGAGGTCACCTGGGTCAGCACGATCAACTTCGCCGCGGTGGCCGCGCTGCTGGCCACGGCGGGCCGCTTCGCCGACCTGCTGGGCAGGCGCAGCGTCCTCGCCTTCGGCCTGGCCCTGTACGGGCTGGGCGCCGCGGCGGTCATCGCGACCACGTCCTGGCCGCTGCTCCTCGGCGGGCGGCTGGCGCAGGGCGTCGGCGCCGCGCTGATGTTCCCCGCCTCGCTCGGCCTGCTGCTGGGCGAGCTGCCCGCCAACCGCCGCGCCGGCGCCGTGGCGCTGTGGAGCGCCTCGTCCGGCATCGGCTGCCTCGCGCTCCAGGCCGGAGGCGGCCTGCTCGTGGCTGAGTACGGCTGGCGCGGCCTGTTCCTGCCGAGCGCCGGGCTGGCGGCGGCGCTGCTCATGCTGACCCCCGCGCTCCCCCGCTCCCTCGGCCAGGTGCGCCGCGTGCCCGACGTGTTCGGCACGGTGCTGCTGGTCGGCGCCATCGCGGCGGCCGTGCTGGCCGTCTCGCAGGGCGGCACGTGGGGCTGGACCGACCTGCGCACCATCGGCTGCGCGCTGGCCGCCGCGCTCCTGCTGGCCGGGGCGATCGCCACGTCGTGGCGGCACGCGGCCGGCGCCATCGACATCCGGCTGTGGCGCCGGCCCGGCTTCCTCTGGTCGGGCGGGGCGTCCCTGCTGTACGGCGCGGCCTCGTTCGTGGTGCTCGCGCTCGGCCCCCTCTACCTGAAGAACTCCGGGTTCGACCCCGTCACGATCGGGCTGTGGCTGACGCCCATCTCGCTCGCGATGATCGGCGGGAGCCCGCTGGCCATGCTGGCCGGGCGGCGCATCGGCCTCAACGCGGTCATCTACGCCGGGGCGCTGCTCCTCGGCGGCGGCTGCGCCCTCCTGCTGGCCAACCCCTACCCCACCGTCTGGACGCTGGTGGCCGCGCTCATGCTGGGCTTCGGGTTCGGCGCCCTGTCCACCGGCACCTCCACGGTCGGCACGATGGCGGCCCACCCCACCCAGTACGCCTCCGCGGTCGGCGCCATCAACACGGCCCGCATGCTGGGCGGCGCGATCGGCGTGGCCGGCGCCTCGGCCCTGGTGGACCAGCCGGTGCTGGACGGCCCGATGCCGGGCTTCGCCTCCGCGATGGTCGGCTGCCTGATCGCGGCCGTGGTCGTCGGCACCGTGGCGCTCGCCCGGGTCGCCGGCACGCCGCGCCGCAGGACCCCGCGCCTGTCGCGGCGCGAGGCCGAGGCTGAGCTGATCATGCTGCGCCGGCTGCTCGCCGAGCTGCGCGACAGCTTCGTCCAGGTACGCGACGAGGCGGAGGAGGAGCTGGCCCGCTTCGGCGCCCGCGACCTGTCCGCCCACCGAACCCCTGAACGGCTCTGAACCCCCCTCAGTCCCGTGTATCCGCCCGTGAAGCCGCGCTGACAGGAGTGGACCATGCTCGCCGACGAGATCCGCAGGCCGTACCAGCACCCCTACGGGGCCCCCGCCCGCGGGGAGAGGCCCGCGCCGCCGCCGCCCCGGCCGGTCGAGGACGAGCAGGCCGACGGCGCGACGGCCGAGCGCACCGTGCACCGGCTGCACCACATCCGGCAGGTGTCCGACCTGGCCATCAGCGTCATCGACCAGGCGCTCGCGCACGCGTCCTGAACCCCCCACCCGCATGGAGGAAACCATGGTCACCATCAAGGTCGAATGCCCGGCGGAGGTCGCCGCGGAACGGCAACGGGAATTCGCCGACACCGTGATCGGGGCCGCGGTGCACCTGCTCGGCGCCGAGCGGGCCGG
Source organism: Nonomuraea rhodomycinica (assembly GCF_013363995.1). GTDB lineage: Bacteria > Actinomycetota > Actinomycetes > Streptosporangiales > Streptosporangiaceae > Nonomuraea > Nonomuraea rhodomycinica. Next base: position 243,298 of record NZ_JABWGO010000005.1, read on the forward strand.
GGTGCGGCTGGACACCGCCGACGAAGCCGCGCGGACCCGGCGCGAGTTGGATGACGAGGCTCGGGAGCGGCGTGAGGCGGCGTTCTGGGCCGCGGCTTGGTCGGGTTGCTGATGACGACGGCCGGACTCGCCCCGTCCCCCGTCCTGCCGGACCGGCGCCCGCGCAGGGGGATCGGCGGCGCCATCCCCGCCCGCCGGGCCGCCGTGCCGCGCAGGCCGTGGATCACCACGGTCCCGGCCCCGTCCTCCGGTGTCCCGTCCTCCGGCGCCCTGCCCGACGCGGCGGAGCCGGCCGCGTGCTCGGTCGCGGCGGCGCTGCGCACGAAGGCGAGCGCCGTCGCGGACGCCGAGCTGGGCCGGCTCGCCTCGCGGGCGCCGGGGCTGGACTCCTCGGCGCGCGAGGAGGTGCGCGACGCCGTCCAGCGGGTGGTGGACGCGTTCCTGGAGGGGCCGCTGACCAGCCTGACCCGCCACTCGGGCTCTCCCCTGGGCGAGCGGTACGCCGACGCGCTGCGCGCGCTGTTCGGCCTGGACGCGGGGAGGACCGCATGAAACGCGGCAGAGTGGGCGTGATCGTGCCACCGGCCAACCCGGCGGCCGAGCCGGAGCTGGCCCGGCTGCTCGGCTCGCGGGCCGACATGCACGTCACCCGCCTCCCGGTACGGCCGGGGCTGACGCTGCCGGAGCGGCTGGAGGCGTACAACGAGGCGCTGCCGGCGATGATCTGTTCGTTCGGCGACCTGCCGCTGGACGCGATCGTCATGCTGTGCAGCGGCTCGCGTTACCTGCTCGGCCCGGACGAGGACCGGTTCCGGTGCGAGGAGCTGAGCGAGCGCTTCGGCGTCCCGTTCGCCTCGGCGACCGTGGCCACCCTGGACGCGCTCGACCACATCGGCGCCGAGGACATCGTGCTCGTCTCGCCGTACGAGCCGTGGCTGACGGAGCTGGCCGAGCGGTTCTGGAAGGCGGCCGGGATGCACGTCACCCGGGTGGTGGACGTGCGGGCGCGCGGCCGGTTCTCGCCCTACGACGTCACCACGGCCGAGCTGGTGGAGCAGGTCGGCGAGGCGTGCCTGCCGGACGACGCCGTGGTGCTGTTCAGCGGCACCGGCATGTCGACGCTGCCCGCGCTGCTGTCGATCGGCGCCGGCAACGACCGGATCCTGCTCACCTCGAACCTGTGCAGCTCCTGGTGGGCGCTGTCCCGGGCGACGGGCATGCCGATCACGCTGGGCCGCGTCCCGCACCGTCCCGCCGCGCAGGGGCAGCGGACATGAGCGGCGTCGCCGTGGTCGGCGCCGGCCCGGTCGGGCTGACGGCCGCGCTCACCCTGGCCAGGGCGGGCGTGCCGGTGACCGTGTTCGAGCGGGAGGCGGGCCTGGCCAGGCAGTCGCGGGCCTCCACCTTCCATCCGGCCACGCTCGACCTGCTGGACGACCTCGGCGTCGCCGAGCCGCTCATCGCCCGCGGCCGTGTGGTGGACCGCGTCCAGTGGCGCGACCGGGCCGGCGTGGTCCTGGCCGAGATGGGGATGGGCAGCCTCGACGGCATGACCCGGCACCCGTACCGGCTGCACGCCGAGCAGTCGTCGCTCACCCCGCTGCTGCTGGCCGCGCTGGAGGCCGAGCCGGACGCGGACGTGCGGTTCGGCACGGCGGTGGACGGGGTGGCCGAGGGCGGCACCGGTGTGCGGCTGCGCATCGGGCAGAGCTGGGCGCGGGCCAAGTACGTGGTGGCCGCCGACGGAGCGCACAGCACCGTGCGCGGCTCGCTCGGCCTGCCGTTCCCCCGCGCCGCCTACCCGACCCAGGCGCTGCGGGTCTTCACCGACTCGCCGCTGGACGAGCTGCTGCCGCGCCTGGCGCCCCTGACGTACGTGCGCGACGTGGGCCAGTCGTGCAGCCTGCTCGCGCTGCCCGACCACTGGCGGATCGTCGTGCGCATCCCGTGCGACGCCCGCAACCCGCTGGCCACCTCCAGCGTCGCCGCGCTCGTGCGGCGGGCGTTGCCGGGGGTCAGCCGGCCGGTACGGGTCATCGGCGCCGACCGGTACGGCCTGTCGCGCGGGGTGCTCGGCTCGTTCCGGTGCGGCCGGGTGCTGTTCGCGGGCGACGCGGCGCACCTGACGTCCACGGCCGGCGGGCTCAACATGAACGCCGGCATCCACGACGCCGTCGAGCTCGGCGCCGTGCTGGCCGAGGTGACGGCCGGGCACGCCGGTCCGGCGGCGCTGGACGCGTGGGCGGCGCGGCGGCGCAACGTCCTGCTCGAACACGTGATCCCGCGCAGCGAGGCGCGCGTGGCCGGCGTGCAGGACCGCGACAGCTCCCGGCTGGCGGCCGCGATGGCGGGACTGCGCGCCATCGCCGGCGACCCGCAGGCCACCCGCCTGTACCTGGCGCAGGCGTCGATGCTCGACACCCTTCCCGGCGGCATGCCCGCGAGCGCCGCCGACACCCTGCCCGGCCGTCCCCCCGGGCGCGGCCCCGACCGCGTGCTGGACCCCGTCCCCCACCACCCCGTGAGGCAGAGCTGACATGCGCATCTGGTTCCAGAAACACACCGTCGAGGGCCGCACGCCGCTTCTGGACAAGCTGTACGCCGAACACCTGGCCCTGGTGTCCGCCCCCGGCACGACCGTGGAGATCCACACGCTGCCGCCCGAGACGTACGGCACCGCGCTGCCCGAGCACCTGGTGGGTTACGGCGAGATCGGCCTGCTGTTCGGCCACTACTTCGCGCAGACCGCCGTGACCGCCGAGCGCGACGGCTGCGCCGCCTGGATCAGCGGCGCCGGCCAGGACCCGGGGCTGGCCGCGGCCCGCACCCGGGTGTCGATCCCCGTCGTCGGCTACGGCGACGCCGTCTGGCAGGCCGCCCGGATGGAGCGCCACCGCCTCGGGGTGCTCGGCTTCATCCCGCACCTGGCCGAGCCGATCACCGAGAACATCAGGGCCGCGGGCGCCGACCTGGCCTCGTACCAGATCGTCGAGCGCGGCGCGGACGTCGTGCAGCGGGCCCTCGCGCACGACTTCGAGCCGTTCCTGGACGCCTACACCGAGGCCGCCCGCCAGGCCGCCAAGGCCGGCGCGCAGTGGCTGGTGCCGGCCGAGGGCATCCCCAACGTGATCCTCGTCCACCTGCGCGTCCACGAACTGCACGGACTGCCCGTCATCGACCCCGGCGGGCTGGCCATCAAGACGGCGGAGCACTTGTGCGAGCTGCGCGCGCTCAACATCACCGCGCGCAGCAACGCCGGCTACTGGAACCGGCGCCCGCCCCAGGCCGCCGTCGAGCACGCCGAGCGGGTCCTGCTCGGCAAGGTGATCGGAGACTGACATGAGCTACCCCGCCGAGCGTCCGCGCCGCCTGCGGCGCACCGCCGCCCTGCGCGGGCTGGTCGCCGAGACCCGCCTGCACCCCGCCGACCTGATCCAGCCGCTGTTCGTCCGCGAGGGCCTGGACGAGCCCCGTCCCATCGCCTGCATGCCCGGGCAGGTGCAGCACACCCGCGAGAGCGTCCGCAAGGCCGCCGCGGCCGCCGTGCGGGCCGGCGTCGGCGGGCTGCTGCTGTTCGGCATCCCGGAGAGCAAGGACAGCGACGGGCGCGGCGCCTGGGACGAGCACGGCATCACCCAGCTCGCCCTGGCCGACGTCGCCGCCGAGGTGGGCGACGCCACCGTGGTCATCGGCGACATCAACCTGGACGAGTACACCGAGCACGGGCACGTCGGCGTCCTCGACGAGCGCGGCGACGTCGACAACGACGCCACGCTGGCCGCCTACGCCCGCGTCGCCGTCGCCCAGGCCAGGGCCGGCGCCCACATGGTGGCGCCCAGCGGCATGATGGACGGCCAGGTCGGCGCCATCCGCGCGGCCCTCGACGCCGCCGGCCACCACAACCTGCCGATCATGGCGTACGCCGCCAAGTACGACTCCGCGTTCTACGGCCCGTTCCGCGACGCGGTCGAGTCGCGGCTGACCGGCACCCGCTCCACCCACCAGCAGGACCCCGCCAACCTGCGCGAGTCGCTGCGCGAGGTGCTGCTCGACGTGGACGAGGGCGCCGACATGGTAATGGTCAAGCCCGCCGGCCTCTACCTCGACGTGGTGCGCCGCGTCGCCGACGCCGTCCACGTGCCGGTGGCCGCCTACCAGGTCTCCGGCGAGTACGCCGCGATCGAGGCGGCCGCCGCCAACGGCTGGCTCACGCGCGACCGCGCCATCGTCGAGAGCCTCACCGCGATCCGCCGGGCGGGCGCGGGGAGTGTGATCACGTACTGGGCCACCGAGATCGCCGAACGCCTTCCCCGCTGACCCCGGAGCCGCCCCGATGCCCGAACCACGGAGAGGAGATGCGACCCCCATGTGGCGCACCCTGTCGGAGGACGCACGTGAGGCCATCCTCGAACTGTGCGACGGCTACGGGCCGCACCTGTACGACTACTGCCGGACGGAGCTGTCGTCGAGCGACGCCGAACTGGCCGTCGCGGGCACCCTGCTGTCGGCGCACGCCTGGGCCGAGCGCGTCGACGAGTCCTCGCCGCTGCGGCCGTGGCTGTACGCGCTGGCCCGGGCGCACCGCGCGTACCTGTCCACCCCCACCAGCGTCGGCTCCTGGTCGCGGCCCGGCCGGATGGCCGATCTGCTGCCCGAGGCGCTGCGGGCGCTCGCCCCGGCGCACCGGGAGCTGCTCGACCTGTCCGTACGGCACGGGCTGACGCACGACGAGATCGCCACCATCTTCGCGGCCGACGCCGAGGAGGTGGAGACGATCGTGCTGGAGGCGGCCGACGGGCTGGAGGAGTGGTTCGCCGCCGTCATCGCCGCCAGGACGCGCCACGGATGCGCGGCGCTGGAGTCGCGGGTCAACGACTGGGCGGCGGTGCCCGGGCGGCGCACCCGGGCGCGGATCAGCCGCCACATCGCGCACTGCGACCTCTGCCGGAGCGCGCCGCGCGTCATGGTGGCCGACACGCTGCTGCGCCAGATGCCGATCTCCTCGGCGCCGGGCACGCTGCAGGGGCAGCTCGCCTGGGCGCTCCCTCTACCGGACGAGGCGGGACTGTGGCGGGAGGACGGCTTCCCGGCGCAGGCGCGCGGGCTCGCCGAGCCCGCGCCGCCGCCCATCTCTCCGGTCCCCGGCCCCACGACGGGGACCTGGGAAAGCTCCGGGCCGGTGGCGGGCGCGGCCGCCGCCGGCCCGGAGCGCACACCTGACCAGGCCGCGCACCGCCCGCCCAGCAAGCACGCCCGCCCGGGACCGCCGGACATCGTCCCGCGACGGCAGCCGGCAGCCGCCGCCCCGCAGCCGGTGCCGCCCGCTGCCGTCCCGTCCCGCGCCCTGCCGGGTCGCCCGGCTGTCCCGGCCGCGCGCGCCGGCACGCCGGCCGAGCGCGTTCCTGGACCTGCCGCCGCGCGGGCGTCCGCGTCCTCCACCGAGACCCCCGGCGGGCCGTCCGCGCCCGCCGGCGAGACCCCAGGCGGGGCCGCCCGGAGCGCCGCCTGGACCCCGGACCCGACCGGCCAGTCCCCCGCCTGGTCGCCGGATCCGGCCGCAGACTGGGCCATCGTCCGCCGCAACCGCGGAGGCGTGCCGTACCGGAACCTTCCAGCGGCGTCCGCTCATGACCGGATCAGCAGTAGCGGCCCGGCCGGTCAGGAGCGGGCCCCCTCACGCCGGGCCGAAGGTGGCCCGCCATGGGAGCACCACCCGGACGATGGCCCACCCATCCCGCGCACCACCCCGGCGACCCCCGCCGGCCCGGCGACGCCCGTCACCGCCCAGGCGCCCGGCCCCGCCGCGTCGAGCCCTGCCGCGCCCGGCCCCGCCGCGTCGAGCCCCGACATCACGTCCCGGCCCGAGGCCACGTCCGGGCCTGACGTCGCCCGCAGGCCCGACGCCACGCCCCGGCCCATGGTGCCGCCGATGCGCACCGCCGCCCCCTCCCCGACACCCACGCCCCCAACCTCCCCCTCCCCCTCACCGTCGCCGACCGGCGCACCGGCACCGGCGGCTCGGCCCGTGACAGGCCCGGTCACCCCGGCCGCGCAAGTGACCCCCACGAGCCTGCCGACAGACCGCATGGTCGCCGGATCCCCGCGCTCGAAGCGGCCCGTCCCCCTCAGCGCCCCCGTCATGGCCGACGCCCCGCCCACCACCCGCCCGAGGAACGGCTCCACCGGCACCACCCCCTCCGAGCAGCACCGACCCGCCGGCGGAGCGACCCCCGGCGCCCCCACCGGGCACCACCACCCAGCCGACGGAGCGCCCACCACCCGCCGACCCGCCGAAGGCCCGGCGGCCACCCGGCGCCCGGCAGCCTCCGAACGTCCCGTGACCACCACCGGCCCAGCCCACCCCGCGTCCCCCGAGGCCGACCGGCGCGTCCCGCCCTCCTCCGCCCGGATCCACGGTGTGATCACCATTCCCGGGCCTCGCCGGCCCCCCGAGGACGCCTTCCCCCCTCCGGCCGGCGGCGTGCCGGGGTGGGCCCGTGGCCGCGGCGCCGACGGCCCGGGTGAGGGCCCGGCCGTCGGCGCCCCGCCGTTCACCGCGCCGCTCCGCTACGAGCCGGGCCCCGCCTTCGGCGGCCAGGTGGTGGAGCTCAACGCGGGCGGTCCCGACGAGTTCTGGCTGGAGCGCCCCGGCCTCGCCGACGGCGACACGCGGTTCACGGTGCGGAACGTGGCCCGCGTGAGCCTGCTGGTCGGCGTCGGTCTGCTGGTCGCGGGCCTGGCCTGGTCGGGTCTCAACGCCCGCCAGCACATGCCGGCGATCTCCGAGACGGGCGCCGAGGACCCGGTGCGGACGCCGTCGCCGGACGGCCGCCCGTCCTCGGGCCCGGCGGTGCCCGTGCCGCCTCCGGAGCCCGCCGCCGTGCCTCCCGCCGCGACGGCGGCCCCTGCCGTGACCCCCGCGGCGGGGTCCCCGGCGCGCCCCACGGCCGGTCCGTCCCGCACGGAGGAGGCGGCGGACGGCCGGCGGGAGAGCCCGGTCGTGGCCGGCACGATGAGCCCGGCCGACCGGCCCGCCAAGCGCTCCGCCACCGGCGACCCCACGGACAGCGTGACGCGCCGCCCTGCGGGGACGCCGCGCGAGCAGCCGGCGAGGCAGCCGGTGACGCTGCCGCGGCCGCACGCGCCGGTCGCGTCCGTGTCGCCGGTGTGGGTCAGGCTGGGCGCCCGCCGCACGGGTGCGTTCGCGCTGTCCTGCAAGGGCGGCACGTGCCGGGTCGTCTCGGCGGGCGGCACGGGCGGCATCGCGGTGTCGGGCCGCGCGTTCCGGGTGAAGGCGCCCGCGTCCCGGCCCGGCTGCCAGGGCCGGCCGGTCACGCAGACGGGCACGATCGTCGTGCGCTGGGTCGGCGTCGCGCGCGGGGACGGCCGTAGGACGTCCGGCACGACGACCGCCCGGGGGACGCTGCGGCTGCGGGTCTCCTGGACCGTCGCCAGGGATCCCGGCGCTTACGTCATCGACGGTGAGGGCAGGGGCCACTGGAGCAACTGCGCCCGTTACTGAGCCGCCCCCTGTCAAGATCGACGCATGCTGCGACTGATCACGACGCTGCTGGCCGCGGTGCTGGTCCTCAGCGGCGGGAGCAACCCGATCGGGCCGCTCTCGTTCGAGGACCTGGCCGCACGGACCGTCCGGACCTGGCGCACCAGCGGTGCCGCGGCGATCTGGCGCGACGGTTTCGTCCCCGTCGGCGACCTGAGCGCGATGCCTCCTGACGTGCGCGGGAAGATCGACCACGACGAGGAGTACGGCTGGGTCGTGGCCGGCCGGCTCCCCGCCGCACCGGCCGAGGCGCGCATCCGCTGGGACGACGGATCGACGATGCGGGTCCCCGTGATCGAGCCGCGGGAGGCGATGATGGCCCTGTCCCCATGGTCCGAGGGAGACACCTTCCCCGACGACGAGGCGTACCACCTGACCGGCGCGACCTACACCACGATGCGGTTGCGGACCGTACGCGGCATGGCGACCGTGCCCGCCTGGCGGCTGTCCTTCTCGGACCTGCCCGGCCCGATCGACCAGGTCGCGGTCGATCGGGACGCGGCGGGCACCATCGCAGACGCCATCGGCAGACACACGTCAGGCGGCGATGGCGTCAGCGACTACAGGGTGCTCGACGAACGCACGCTGCTGGTCGACTACGTCTACGGCTCCTGCAGCGGGAGGCGACTCGACGTCACGCTGCGGATCAGCGAGTGGCCGGACGCGGTCGTCCTCGGGATCGACGTCCCCTACCAGGGCAACGGCTGGTGCGCCGGCACCGGCCAGTCCGGCCAGGGCGTCGTCAGGCTCGACGAGCCGCTGGGGAACCGCGTGGTGCTGGACGCGGCGAGCAGGCTCCCCGTCCTGTGCGGCCACGCGCCGGACGCGTGCCGGGACAGGCGGGACTGAAACTCGCCGCGCGCACCTTCAGCAGATCACCGTCAGAAGAAGCTGAACTCGGGCTCGGCCTCCGGCAGCTCGACGCGCGACGGCCCGCGGAAGCCGGCCCGGTTCCCGGGCACGTCCGTCAGCGCGGTGCCGAGCACGAACGGGACGGACACGGAGCTGGCCGCCAGGTCGAGCGTGACGTTCGCCCCCGTGCCCGGCTCCTCGCTGTAGGTGCTGTCCGTGCCGGCGACCACGAGCGCCAGCCGGTGCCCCTTCGCGAAGGTGTACTCCTGGGGCAGCGTCCGCCACCGGACCTTGCCGAACGTGCCGACCGGCAGCGGGGACGGGTCGCTCAGCGAGGCGCGGTTCTGCACGTCGATCCAGCCCCGGGCGACGATCTCGGCCGGCCGGTTCGCCACGTTGGTGACGACCTTCTTGTAGCAGGCGTCGTCGGCCGCGGTGCTCTCCCCGTGGCAGTCCTCCTCGGTGAGCGTGGTGATGCCCTGGCCGCGCCGCCAGTCCACCCGGGCGGCGTCGCCGAAGTCGACGAGCAGGGCGGTGAGGTTGGAGGTGGGCTTGTCCAGCCTGACCGTGAGGTCGGCCGTGGGGGTGCCGGACAGGCGCAGGTCGAGCGGCAGCGGCCCGGTGGTGAACGCCACCCGGCCGGGCTTCGCGGTGCCCACGTCGGCGATCATGTCGGCCTCGTCCATGGCCACGTCGGCGAACGACGCGGTGGCGCCCCGGGCGGCCGGGCGCAGCCCGAGCCCGCCGTCGGCGGACGGGCGCAGCGGCAGCCGGGCCGCGAGCGGCGCCGGCCAGTCGCGCTGGGTGATCCAGCTCGTGGGCCCGGTCTGCACGTCGGCGCGCGGCTCGCTCATGACGCCGTTGCGCACGCCGAGCAGCCAGTGGTCGAACCAGCGGTGCAGCGTGTCCACCCACACGTCCCTGCGGCCCTCGAAGTCGAAGGGGTCCACGTGCTGGTACTGGCCGACCCAGATCTTGCGCGGCACGCCGCGCCGGGCGAGCGCGTCCCACCAGGTGGAGAAGTTGTCCGGCTTGACGTTCAGGTCGTTGACGGTGTGGACGACGAAGACGCTGGCCCGCACCTTCGAGGCGTCGCCGAGCAGTCCGGACAGGTAGTCGCGCTCGGCCCAGAAGGCGTTGGAGTTCCCCGTGTCGTCGCCGTCCTCGGCGTCCATCCGGTCCCGTACGGCCTGGCACTTGGCCTGGGGGTCGGTGTCGATGTAGTCGGCGAGCCAGGAGGCGTAGTCGTAGCTGTAGACGACGCCGTTGGAGCGCTGGTACTTGTACCAGGAGCTGATCGCCGAGATGGGCACGATCGTCTCCAGGCCTTCGACGCCGGTGGCGGCCACCGCGTTCGCGAGCGTCCCGTCGTACGACTTGCCGATCATCGCGCTCTTGCCGGTGGTCCAGTCGGCGGTGGCGGGGGTGCCGTCGGCGCGGAAGGCGCGGGCGCGGCCGTTCAGCCAGTCCACGACCGCCTTGCCGCCCAGCACGTCGGCCTTGCCGCCGATGTCGGGGCAGCCGTCGGAGCGGGTGGTGCCGAGCATGTCGACGTTGAGGACGGCGTAGCCGCGCGGCACGAAGTAGTTGTCATAGAACAACGGAAATTTCGTGACGTTTCCGGCGGAGTCGTAGACCTTGCGCTCGGCCTCGTTGCCGCGCCCGGAGTTGTCGTAGTACGGGCTCTCGTCGATGATCACCGGGACCTTGAGCCCGGGACCGGACTCCTTGGGCCTGATGATGTCGACGCGCACCCGGTCCGGCCGTCCGTCGGCGTCGCTGTCGACGCCCGACTCGACGTAGACGTGCTCGCGGACGGCGTCGGCGTAGGAGAAGACCGGCTGGGTGCGGCCGTTCTCGACGGTGATGGCGGGACCGGCCGCCGCCTGGGCGGGGGTCGCGATCGCCAGGGTGAGGGCGACCGCCAGAAGAGCCGGGCGTAATTGCGACACGCGTGTCCTCCGTGGCAAAGGTGGCAAGTGTCGGAAATAGGGATAAGTTCCTCGGGCAATCTCTCACCCGCCCAAGAGCCTGACAAGATCCTGTCCGTACGGGTGGAGACACCTGTCCGGCCCTCCCCGAGCCGCCTCCCCGGTACGCGGACGTCCGGGCGGCGGGGCGTCTAGGCTGGAGGGTCCGAACCGGCGGCCCGCGCCTGAGGCCCCGGTTCCCCGAGCCCCGGACCTGAGGAAAGAGGACGCATGCGCAACGTCTCGCGGACCTCGCTCGTGGACGCCGCCATCGAGCAGCTCCGCAGGGAGATCGCCGGCGGGGCGTGGCCGGTCGGCACGAAGATCCCGTCCGAGGCGCAGCTCGCGGCGAGCCTCGGCATGAGCCGCCTGTCGGTGCGCGAGGCCGTGCGGGTGCTCGCGCACGCGGGGCTGCTGACCACCCGCCAGGGCGACGGCACGTACGTGACCGCGACGGACGAGTCGCGGCTCGCGCTGCGCCGCGGACTCGACCGCGCCGCCGCGATGGACATCATCGACGTACGGCGCGGCCTCGACCTGGTGGCGGCCCGGCTGGCGGCGGTCCGGCGCACCGACGACGACCTCGCGTCGCTGCGGGAGGCGCTGGAGCGCCGGGACGCGGCCGGCGAGGCGGGCGACCTCGACGGGTTCGCCGACGCGGACGCCGCCTTCCACCTGCGCGTGGCGGACGCGGCCCGCAACCCGCTGCTCGCCGACCTCTACCACGGCATGGGCGAGGCCGTGCGCGAGAGCGTGCGCGACGTGCGCCGCACCACGCACGAGCCGGACACCTCGCACTGGGACCTGCTGCGCGCCATCGAGTCCGGCGACGCCGCCGCGGCGGTGGCGGTCTCCATGGCGATCCTCGACATGCACGAGCGCGAGCTCTGACCCCGTGCCGTCCGGCGGCTCCCGGGGCTGACCGGCGGGTTCACCACCGGTCCCAGTGCAGGACCTCCTCCCTCGGGACGCGGGGAGCGGGCTTGAAGCCGGTGCCGATGGTGAAGGCCAGCGGGATGAACGCCGCCAGCATCACCTTCTCGTACGGCACGCCGAGCACCCCGGCCAGCTCGCGTTCGAGCGGCGCCTGCGCGGTGGTCCACACCGTGCCCAGGCCGCGCGCCCGGGCGGCCAGCATGAAGCTCCACACGGCGGGCAGGATCGACCCCCACGTCCCCGCCTGGACCTCCACCGGGGCGCGATCCGTGCGTCCCTCCACCCCGGGGATGACGAAGGCGGGCACCCGGTGGATGTTGGCGGCCAGGTGGCGCACGCCGTCGAAGACCCGCTCGGTGGAGCCGCTGTGGTAGTTCATGCGCCACAGGTCGCGCTCGGTCAGCGGCTGCCCGCCGGCCAGGGACAGGGCGCGCAGGAAGATGTCGGCCACGGCCCGCCGCTGCCCGGGCTCGGTGACGACGAGGAAGTGCCAGCGCTGCCGGTTGCGCCCGGTGGGCGCCTGCACGGCCAGGTCCACGCACTCCTCGATCAGCTCGCGCGGCACCGGACGGGTGAGGTCCAGGCGCTTGCGCACCGCCCGGGTCGTGCTCAGCAGCTCGTCGGGGGTGAGGTCCAGCGTCACGAACGGCCTCCTTTCAGGCGGTGGGTACGGGTGCGGACCGGCGCGAGCGCAGGCCGTACGCGGCGATGAGGACACCCAGCAGGGAGAAGCCACCGGCCGTCAGGAACGCGATCCGGTAACCGGCCGGCGCCGAGCCCCCCGAGGTCATGACCGCGGCCAGCACCGCGACGCCGATCCCCGCCCCGATCTGGACGGAGGAGGTGACCAGTCCCGAGGCCAGGCCCTGCCGTTCGTCCGGCAGGCCGCTGACGGCGGCGATGTTGAGGCTGGGGAACGACAGCCCGTTGCCGACGCCGTGCACGACCAGTGCGGGCAGCAGCACCGTGAGGTAGTCGGCGCCGGCCCCGGCCCGCAGGAACAGCAGGATGCCCGCGCCTTGGACGAGCATCCCGGCGGCGGCCACCCCGCGCAGTCCCCATCGGCTGATCAGCCCGCCCGCCAGGTTGGCGGTGATGACGATGGCCAGGCCCATGGGGACGATCCCGAGCCCGGTGGTCAGCGCGGTGTAGCCGAGCTCCCCCTGCAGGTACAGGACGGCGACGAACTGCCAGCCGATCGTGGCGCACGCCCAGGCCAGCGCCGCGAGGTTCGCGGCGGCCACCGTACCCGACCTGAACACCTCCAGCGGGACGAGCGGCGCGGGACGCCGCCGCTCGATGACCACGAAGGCGCCCAGCAGCACGACGGCCACGGCTCCGGCCGGCCAGTCGCGCTCCGTCAGCGCGAACACCAGCAGCAGCACCCCGCCGGTGACCGCGACCGCGCCGCCGGCGTCGAACCCCTCGCGCGCCCCCGACGGCCGCGGGCCGCGCGGCAGGACCAGCGGCGCCGCCGCCAGCACCAGCAGGGCGACCGGGACCGGCAGGAAGAACACCAGCCGCCAGCTGATCCCGGTCAGCAGTCCGGAGGCGATCAGCCCGGCGGTGTAGCCGGTCGCCCCGGCCAGCGAGTAGACCCCCAGCGCCCGGTTGCGCCGCGGCCCCTCGGCGAAGGTGGTCGTGATCAGCGACAGCGCCGCGGGCGCGGTGAGCGCGGCCGCCACCCCCTTGATCACCCGGGTGGCGACCAGCGGCCATCCCGCCGACAGCAGCCCGCCGGCCAGGCTCGCCGCCGCGAAGACCGCCAGCGACAGCAGGAACACGCGGCGCCGGCCGAACAGGTCCGCTATCCGGCCGCCGAGCAGCAGGAACCCGCCGTAGGCGACCGCGTAGCCGGACATGAGCCACTGCAGGAGGCTTTCCGGCAGCGACAGATCGCGCCCGATGGCGGGCAGGGCCACGCCCATCAGGGACAGGTCCATCGAATCCAGGAACACCGCTGCGCACAGCACCACCAGGGCCGCCTGTTCGCGGCCGTCGGTTCGTGGCACGATCCACTCTCCATCTGAGTACAAACAATTTGCTGACAGACGAATCGGACCGTATGACGGACAATCATCTGCTGTCAAACGATCTGCACAGAGACGGTCGTACGGTAGAATCACGGCAGAGCGAAGAGGAGACCGATGGCGACCACAACCAAGACAGCCGAACGGGCCAGGCCGACGTACTTCCCGCAGCTGGCGGCCGAGCGGCTGGACATCGCGCTGTGCCGCGCCTCGGCCGCCGTGGCCCGCGCCGCGGACGCCCACGCCACCGAGGAAGGTCTCGGGGTCGGCCAGCACCTCGTGCTCCAGATGCTCGACGCCGTCGGCCCCTGCTCCCAGCAGACGCTCAGCGAGGAGCTGCGCATCGACCGCAGCGTCATGGTCAGCGTCTGCGACGACCTGGAACGGGAGGGCTTCGTCCGCAGGGAACGCAACCCCCGCGACCGCCGCTCCTACGCCGTCACCATCACCGACTCCGGCCGGCGGCGGCTGGCCGAGGCGCAGACCTCGATCCCGGCCTTCCTCGGGGACACCTTCCACCCGCTGACACCCGAGGAGCGCGCCCAGCTGGGCATGCTCCTCGGCAAGCTCCTGGGAACCGGCGCCTGACCGCCCCGGCGCCCGCCCCTGACACCGGGGCGGGCCCGCGCCGCTAGGCTCGCCGGTATGGGGACCAGACGGGCCGACGGTACGGGGACCAGACGGGCCGACGCCGAGCGCAACATCGCCGCGATCCTCGAGGCGGGACGGCGGGTGCTGAGCGCCGACCCGGGCGCGAGCGTGATGCAGGTCGCCAAGGAGGCCGGCGTCGGGCGGGTGACGCTCTACGGCCACTTCCCGTCGCGCGAGTCGCTGGTCGCCGCGGTGGTCAGCCACACGGTCGACCTGGCCGGCACGACGCTGGCCGGGCTCGACCTCGACACGCCGCCCGCCCGCGAGGCGCTGGCCGCGCTGGTCCGCTCGTCCTGGGACGTGCTGAGCCAGCACAGCCGGCTGTTCCTGGCGGCCGACGCGGCGCTGCCCGCCGAGCGGCTGCGCGAGCGCCACGCCGAGCCGCTGGCCCGGGTGGAGCGCCTGATCTCGCGGGGCCGCGACGAGGGCGCGTTCCGCACCGACCTGCCGCTGACCTGGCTCGTCAGCACGTTCCTGGCCATCCTGCACACGGCGGCGGGCGAGGTCGAGGCGGGGCGGCTGGCGCGCGAGGAGGCGGGAGAGACGCTGGTCCGCACACTGGACGCGCTCCTGACTCCCCCGCCCCCCGGACACGACGAAGCGGTGGCCGCCGGCTGAAGGCGGCCACCGCTCCCCGGTGGACCTCGCGGGTCAGGACGCCTGGTTGGTCATCAATTCATCGATCTTGTAGCCGTCGCCGGACTTCTCCAGGATGAAGAACTCCCGCTGGCTCTGGCTGTCCTGCTGGCTGGTCGAGCGGACGAAGGCGTACTGGTCGCCGTGCCTCTCCGACAGCTCGATCGTGTACGACCCGGACTGGGGCCCGGTGACCGTCTGCTGGTAGAGCTTGCGGAGCGCGTCGGCCCCCTCGGCGGTGGGCGAGCCCTGGAGCGCCGCCAGCCCGTCGGTGGGATCGAACAGCTTGACGACGGCGTCCACGTTGCCGGCCTTGAGGGCGGCGAAGTAGCGCTGGACCGTCCCCCTCGGCGTGTTCTTGCCCATCATGGTCTCTGACGGAGAGCCGCTCTCCATCGGCATCGAGCTCATGTCCGTGGTCGGCGCCCCCGGGGACGCCGCGCCCCCCATGGCCTCCGTGCCGCCGCCGGACGCGCAGCCCGCGGCGAGCAGAGCAGGGACAATGGCCGCCAGCAGGAGTGACCTGCGCCGAAAAATCTTGTGCATGGCGGCTTGATGCCCACGCCGCCTTTGATCGAATGCCTGCTTGTCCAGTCCGCACACGCCCTTTACGGTTCCCAGGGATCATGAGCCGCGGACCGGGGCATCAGCCGGCGCGGGCCGCTCCGTCAGGGGTGCGGCTCCGACGGTGGATAGACGTGCGGGCTCTGGTGACCCGGCGGCAGGACGCAGCGCCGCCCCGAGTCGACACTGGGGCAGCGATCGGCACTCTCACGCTGCGGCAGGCGGGCTGGGGCGTTGGTGACGTTCGGCTCCATTTCGGGCACTCGCTGGACGTTACGGCGGCACCCTCGGGGGTTGGTCGCGCGACGATCACGATCCGACCTCTGAACGGTCTCGCGACAGCAGTGAAGCGTCACGGTGACTGAGTTTTCGCGGGGGCGGCCCGGGCAGGTGTCCGGAATGCGTACCGAAGGTGACGGCGAGGTGACCGTGACCCCTTGCGAGGACGGGCCGCTCCTGCTGCGCGGGAACTTCCGCCTGGTGACCCAGGAGGGGCGGGAGATCGATCCCGGCCGGGCGACGGTGGCGCTGTGCCGGTGCGGGCTGTCGTCCACGAAGCCGTTCTGCGACGGCTCCCACCGGGCCGCGGGCTTCCGGGCGACCAGCGACCCCGACCCCGCCGCCTGACGTTCCCCTGCCTCCGCCCCGGTACGGGATAAGACCCGGCAAAGCGGATGATCGGCGTGTTATCTGGACATTAGGGGCGGGTAGCAGCACCACAGCGAAGGGGGAATCATGATCAAAATGCTCCACAAGATGGGAATCCGCTCCCATCACGCCTACGCCGCCGGCACGGCCTCGATCGGGCTCGCGTTCGCGTCCTGGGCCCTGTCCACCAAGGCCGAGAAGACCCGCGGCCTCGACCGGGCCGACCGATGGGGGATCTTCATCGGGGAATGGGCTCCCACGTTCTTCGCCCTGGGCGTCGCGCTGCGCCTGGAGGAGGGCGGCATGCAGGAGACCATGGGCATGGGCGGCACCATGCCGGAGATGGAGCGCGGCCGGGAGGCCGACACGGACGTGTTCGACCGCGCGTCCAGCGGCATGTCGCACCCCGCCACGAGCCGGTAGTCGCGCCGCCGACAGGCGTTCTCGATCGCCGCGGGCCCGTTCACGGGCCCGCGGCGACGGGCGTCCGAGGGCCCGGAGAGGTCAGGAGGCGCGCCCGGCCAGGGCCCGGAGCGGCTCGTCCGTCAGGCGGTACACCGTCCACTCGTCCATCGGCACCGCGCCCAGCGCCCGGTAGAACCCGATCGCGGGCTCGTTCCAGTCGAGCACCGACCATTCGAGCCGGTGGTAGCCACGCTCGACGCAGATCCGCGCCAGCTCGGCCAGCAGCGCCCGGCCGTGGCCGCCGCCCCTGCGGTCCGGCCGCACGTACAGGTCCTCCAGGTAGACGCCGTGCGTGCCGCGCCAGGTCGAGAAGCTGAGGAACCACAGCGCGAACCCGACCACCTCGCGCTCCCCGTCGGGGCCCTCCTCCTCGGCGACGTGCGCGAACACCGCCGGCTCGGCGGCGAAGAGGGCGGCGCGCAGCTGCTCCTCGCTCGCGCGCACCTCGTGCGCGGCCTTCTCGTACTCGGCGAGGTCGTGGATCAGTGCGAGGATGGCGGGCACGTCGGCAGGGGTGGCGCGGCGAATCATGTCCCCAGCGTAGGGGACCCGCCGGCGTGACCGGTCTCAGGCTTCGCCGAGGACGCGGGTGAGCCAGTCGAGCGTGTTCGTCCGCAGGGCCTCGTCGGCGAGCCGCTTGGCCGTGGCGGTCTTGAGCGCCGCCAGCGAGCTGTCGATCCACGGCTGCACGTTCTGGTGGCCCTGCTCGCGGTACTCGACGGCCTGCAGCAGGCATTCCAGCTTGTCCGCGTCGCGGGCGCACACCGCCTCGAGGCTGACCTTCTCCTCGTACTCGGCGATCGCGCCGCGCAGCATGGCGGCCACGGCCTCGGGCACGTCGCGCGTCTGGTCGGCGGTGACGTCCTCGTTGGCGGGCGCCGTCAGATAGCGCTTGGCGACGTACGGGATGTCGGTGATGCGGGTCTCCTGGCTGTCGTGGAACAGGCTCATGAACGCCGCCCGCTGCGGGTCGCCCCCCTCCAGCGCCGCGATCACCCCCGCGATGACCGCCGTGCGGAAGGAGTGGTCGGCGATGCTCTCCGGATCCCGCACGCCCGCCACCAGCCAGCCCGTGCGCTTGTAGCGCTTGAGCAGCCCCATCTCGTACAGCAGGCCCGTCAGCCCCGTCATGTCGTCAGCCACGAGGAGTCCCCTCTCACCTCGGTCCCCATGGGCCGAGCGTAGACGACGCTCTCCCCTGCGGCCCGCGTCCTCGGCGACACGCCGTACCGGCCGGGCCTCGGGAGGTCACCCGCTCACGCGGGCGGCCGCGCCGATCCGCCGTCGAAACGGGCGACGAAGCGGCGCTGCCAGGGCGTCTCCACGGCCCGGGCCTGGTAGTGGGCGCGCACGTACGCGACCGCCTCGTCACCCGGCACGCCGTCCAGGACGGCCAGACAGGCCAGCGCCGTGCCGGTGCGGCCCACGCCGCCGCCGCAGGCCACCTCGACCCGTTCGGTCGCGGCCCGCTCCCACGCCTCCCGCAGCGTCTCCGCGGCGGCTGCCCGGTCGGAGGGCAGCCAGAAGTCGGGCCACCGCACCCACCGCGCCTCCCACGGCACCGCCGGAGGCTCCTTGCCGAGCAGGTACACCCCGAGGGCCGGCGCCGGCCCGTCGGGAAGGGGACGCCTCAGCCCCCGGCCGCGCACGAGCCGCCCCGAGGGCAGCCGCAGAACACCGATGGCCGCGGGATCCCAGAGATCGTTCACGGGCCGACGATAGTCCGGGGACGGGCCGGGAGGCCGCCCCTTTCGCCACCGGCGATCAGCGGGGACGGCCGCACACGGGACGCCCGGGACGCCCCGCCGCGAAGCGGGCCGCACGATCCGGGATGATGTCCCCCGGAGCGCCCGGGAGGGTCCGCAGGGGACGGGAAGTGATGAGCATGACCGACGACGTGCGGCTGCGCGCCGCCGAACCGGGTGACTACGACCGGATCGCCCCGGTGGTGGACGACTGGTGGGGACGCCCCGTCCAGGGCGGCCTGCCGCGGCTGTTCCTCGACCACTTCCACCGCACCAGCCTCGTGGCCGAGGACGGCGACGCCCTGGCGGGGTTCCTCGTCGGCTTCCTGTCGCCGTCCGTGCCCGACGCCGCATACATCCACTTCGTGGGCGTCCATCCGGGCCGGCGCGGCGGCGGGCTGGCGCGCCGGCTCTACCGCGCCTTCTTCGACCTGGCGGCGGCCGGCGGCCGCACACGGGTGCGGGCGATCACCTCGCCGCTCAACCACGGCTCCATCGCCTTCCACCGGGCGATGGGGTTCGCGGTGCGGGGGCCCGTCCCCGGCTACGACGGGCCGTCCACCGACCGCGTCGTGTTCGAGCGGCGCCTCGGCTCCGCCTGAGCGGCGCCGGGCTCGTCGCGCGGCGGGCGCGGCGACTCGAAGCAGGCGAGCCAGGTGGTGAGCAGCCGTTCCAGCTGGGCGGCCTCCTCGGGCGTCAGGCAGTCGAGGAGGCGGCGCTCGTTGCGCGTGTGCTCGGCGAACGCCTCGTCGATCAGCTCCCGCCCGGCGTCGGTCAGCGCGACGACGCGCGCGCGGCCGTCCCGCTCGCTCGGGCGGCGGGTGACCAGGCCGCCGCGTTCGAGCCGGTCGATCCGCTTGGTCATGGCGCCCGTGGTGACCATCGTGTACGCGGCCAGCTCGCCGGGGGCGCGTTCGAACGGCGGCCCGGCCCGCCGGAGCGTGGCGAGCACGTCGAACTCCCCCTCCCCCAGCCCGTAGCGCCCGTAGACGATCAGGAGCCGGTCGGTGAGGTGGCCGGCCAGGCGGTGCAGCCGCCCGATGACCCCGAGGGGCGCGACGTCCAGGTCGGGACGCTCGCGGGCCCAGGCCCGCTGGATCCGCGCCACGTGGTCGAGAGGGTCGGGGTCGCCTGTCATGGATCCGGTCATGGTTCCACAATAGCTTCCATGGAAGCTATATTGCCTTCCATGGAAGCTACTTTGCGGTGGGCCCCGGTCACCGCGATCGCACCGGTGGCGTGGGGTGCCACCTACCTCGTCACCCACCGCTACCTCCCCGCCGACCACCCCCTGTACGGCGCCGCGATCCGGGCGCTGCCCGCCGGGCTGCTGCTCCTGCTCGTCCGCAGGCGGCTTCCCCGCGGGTCGTGGTGGTGGAGGTCGCTGCTGCTCGGCACGCTGAACATGGGCGCGTTCTTCGCCCTCGTCTACCTGGCGGCCCAGACGCTGCCCACGAGCGTCGCCTCGACCATCATGGCGACCTCGCCCGTGGTGATGATGCTGTTCGCCTGGGCGGCCCTGTCCGAGCGGCCCCGCGCGGCGCACGTGGCCGGGGCCGTCATCGGCATCGCCGGGGTCTGCCTGCTGCTGCTGCGCGGCGCGACCGCCGTGAACGCGACGGGGGTGCTGGCGTCGGTCCTGGCGATGACGATGTCGTCGTTCGGCTACGTGCTGGCCAAGAAGTGGAGCGCGTCGGTGGACGTGTTCTCGCTGACGGCGTGGCAGCTCGTCGCGGGCGGGGCCGTGCTGGTCCCCGTCGCGGTCGTGGTCGAGGGCGCGCCGCCGGCGCTCGACGGGCCCGCCGTGCTCGGGTTCGGCTACGTCACGGTGATCGCGACCGCGCTGGCGTTCGCCGCCTGGTTCACCGGGCTGCGGCACCTGAGCGCGGGGACGGTCGGCCTCATCGGCCTGCTCAACCCGCTGACCGGCGTCCTGCTCGGCACGGCCGTGGCCGGCGAGACGCTCACGGCGCAGCAGGTCTGCGGGCTCGCCCTGGTCTTCGCGGGCATCCTGCTCGGCCAGCCGATCGCGACCCGCCTGATCAGCCGGGCACCTCGGCCGTCACCAGGAACAGCAGGAACGACGCCAGGAACGGCCCCGACCGCAAGTCCTCGACCCACTCCTCCGCCGCGGGACCGAGAGCGCCGGCCCGCCTCGCCCTGACCGCGTTGCGGCGCAGCCCGAGCAGCCGGTCCGCGGTGCCGAAGTCGCGGAACACCGGCGCCACGGTCGTCACGGACAGCACGGTCAGCCCCGCCTCCTCGCACATCCGCGCGAGCCCGCGCCCCACGGTCGCGTTGCGGACGATCTCGGTGGCGACGAAGCGGGTCAGCCGGCGGCTCATGGCCGGGTCGCGGGAGTCGACCAGCAGGCCGTCCCAGTCGGGCTCGGCCATGACGATCCGCCCGCCGGGGCGCGCCACGCGCCGCAACTCCGCGAGCGCCCGTGACGGGTCCTCCACGTGCTGGAGCACCCGGTCCGTGCGGGCCCGGTCCACGCTGCCGTCGTCCAGGGGGAGGGCGTGCGCGTCGCCGGCGCGGATCTCGACGCCCGGCCGGCCCGCCAGCCTGGCCCGCGCCTCGGCGACCATGGCGGGGTCGCGGTCGACGCCGATGACGCGGCCTCCCGGCGCGACCGCGTCCGCCATCGCCCCGAGGTCCGTGCCGGGCCCGCAGCCGAGGTCCAGCACGATCTGGCCCGGGCGGAGGCCGAGCCGGCGCAGGAGCCGCCGTTTGTAGGCGCGGCCCGTCGCGCTCGCGGCCACCTGGTCGAGGTAGTCGATGGGATCGGGCGGCCGCACCTCATGCTTGTCGATCATGAGGTGCAGCCAAGCACATCGCCGTGGCGTTCCCGCGGTGGGACGGTCGAGAAACGGTGCAGCCCCTGCACGAAATTCGAGGACATTTCCGGATATGTCCCGGTACGGTGATCGACCACGATCTCCAGAGGAAGAGGCCGGTCCCACCATGACCTCCCGCGAAGACGCCCGCCTCGGCGACGACCTGATCCTGTCCGTCGTCACGGGATCGCGCGCGTACGGCCTCGACACCGAGGGGTCCGACACCGACCGGCGCGGCATCTTCGTGGCCCCCACCCAGGACTTCTGGCGCCTGGCCAAGCCGCCCACGCACCGCGAGGGGCCGCTGCCGGAGCAGTTCTCCTGGGAGGTGGAGCGGTTCTGCGTGCTCGCCCTCGCCGCCAACCCCACGGTGCTGGAGTGCCTGTGGTCGCCGCTCGTCGAGGTCTCCACCCCGTACGGGGAGCGGCTGCTCGGCCTGCGCGAGGCGTTCGTGTCGCGGCGCGCGCACCGGACGTTCGCCCGCTACGCCGACGACCAGTTCCGCCGCCTCGACCCGGCCGCCCCCCGGTGGAAGCAGGCCATGCACATGATCAGGCTGCTGCTGAGCGGGCTGCACCTGGTCCGGCACGGCGAGCCGCTGGTGCGGATGGACGGCTTCCGTGACCGGCTGCTGGCCGTCCGGCGCGGCGAGAGGCCGTGGGCGGAGGTCGACGCCTGGCGCATCTCCCTGAACGCCGAGCTGGCCGCCACCCCCAGCGTCCTGCCGGCCGAACCGGACCAGGAGCAGGTGGAGGAGTTCCTGATGGACGTCCGCAGGGGGCACCTGTGAACCCGCCGAACCCGTCGAGTGCGCCGGACCTGCCCGCCTGGCTGCCGGAGGTCGCCGCGGAGCAGCCGCACCCCCCTGGCCTTCGCCACGGTCAGCGGCGCCCACCTCTACGGCTTCCCGTCGGCCGACTCGGACGTGGACCTGCGCGGCGTGCACGTGCTGCCCGCAGAGCGGGTCGTGGGCCTGCGCACCGGCCCGGACACGCTGGAGCGCGCCTGGACCAGGGAGGGCGTCGAGGTGGACCTCGTCACCCACGACCTGGCCAAGTTCTGCCGCCTGCTGCTGAGGCGCAACGGCTACGTGCTGGAGCAGCTCCTGTCGCCGCTGGTCGTGGCCGCCTCACCGCTGCACGAGGAGCTCGTCGCACTCGCCCCCGCCTGCCTGACCCGGCACCACGCCCACCACTACCTCGGCTTCGCCCGGACGCAATGGCGGCTGTTCGAGCGGACGGGGCGGCTCAAGCCGCTGCTGTACACGTTCCGGGTGCTCCTGACCGGCCTGCACCTGATGCGCTCCGGGGAGGTGCGGGCCGACCTGACCCACCTGTACGCCTACGGCCCGCCGTACCTGCCGGACCTGGTCGCCGCCAAGCGCGCGGCCGAGCACGGCGCGGCGCCGCCGGTGCCGGGCGCGGCCGAGGACGTGGAGCGCCTGAGCGCCGAGCTGGCGGAGGCGCGCGACTCCTCCGCCCTGCCGGAGGAGCCGACGGCGCACGACGCCCTGCACGACCTGGTGGTCCGCGCCCGCGCGTTCAGCGCCTGCCCCTGCGCAGCTCTCCGAGAGCCGTCGTGAGCTGGTTGAGCCGGTAGTACAGCCGGGGCGGCAGGTGCGCCAGCAGCCCGGAGTGCCGCTCGCTGAGCAGCACCACCAGTTGCTCCGGCGGCAGGTCGATGTAGCGGGTGAGGTTCTCGTACCAGCGGGCGCTGTTGCGGGCCGAGCGCTGAGGCGCCACGATCGCGGCCTTGCGCTCCCGCTCGTACCAGGCCAGGGCGGGCTCCCGTTCCATGCCCCCGTGCAGGGCGTTGACGAGGACCGCGGCGTCCGCCAGGGCCAGGGCGGTGCCCGCCCCGATCGAGTAGTGCGTGGTGTGCGCGGCATCGCCCATGAGGACGAGGTTGCCGCGGTGCCAGGTGCGGTTGGTCAGGGTGCGGAAGTTCAGCCAGTGCGCGCCGCCGTCGGCGTTGGCCCGGCCGATCAGCGGGTGCCCGTCCAGGATGTCGGCGAAGAGCTTCTCCAGCAGGGCCAGGCTGTCGGCCTCGTTCGCCTGGTCGAAGCCGAGCCCCCGCCACGTCTCCGGGGAGCACTCGACGACGACGGTGCTGTGGCCGTCGCCGAACCCGTAGCCGTAGCACCAGATCCAGCCGTGCTCGGTCGGTGTGAAGGCGAAGACGAAGGCGTCGAAGACCTTGGTGGTGCCGAGCCAGACGTACATGTCGCGGCCCACCTCGACCTCGGTGCCGAAGTGGTCGGCGTGGCGCTCCCGAAGGACGCTGTTGACCCCGTCACCGGCCACGACCAGGTCGGCCCCGGCCAGCTCCGCCGCGTCCTCACCGGCGATCTCGTGCTCGAACTCCACGCGGACGCCGAGGGAGCGGGCCCGCTCGGTGAGGATGTCCAGCAGGCGGCGCCGGCCGACGCCGAAGCCCTGGTCCCCGTTCTCCACCGTCACCGTCGCCCGGTGGCGCACGTTGACGACGAAGCTCTCCCAGCTGACCGAGCTGTCGAGGATGGCCGCGGCCGACTCGGGGTCGGCCCGCTGGAGGTGGTGGAGCAGTTCGTCCCAGTAGGTCACGCCCCAGCCGTACGTCGACCCGGCCGGGTTCCGCTCGTAGACGGTGATGTCATGGGACGGGTCCACCCGCTTCATCAGGATCGAGAAGTACAGGCTGGCGGGTCCCCCGCCGACACAGGCGACCTTCACACGAGCCTCCTCGGTCACGCAACGCGATCAATTCGTGACATAGAGTATCAGTGGAGGTGTGCGGAAAGACGACCACATCCGGCCGAACCCCTGGTCAGGAGATGGCCAAGTCCCGCCCGGCCTCGGTCCATCACCGGTCGCCGGCCGTCGTTCCCCCCAGCCGCCCGGCACGTCTCCGCCAGGTCCGAATGGCGCTGCCGGCGGCGTCACGGGCACGGTCTCGCGAACCGGCCTCAGGGTGAACGCGACCCACAACGGCCGCAGCGCCGCCGTCATCACCCACGACCCCTACGCGGTCGGCCGGGAGGGCCCGCCGCACAGCCACAAGCAGGGCGCCTTCTCCAGCCTCTACGGCTCCTCCAGCGGCACCGGCCTCCTGGTCGCCTGGGCCTGGGGGGGTGAGCCGGATCATCGACGTCATCGAGCAGCCGGACGGCGCCGTCCTCAGAGCGGACGCGACGGGCGTGACGGGCTGCCCCCAGTTCGGGAAAGGCGCCTTCGTGATCGGCCACCTGCAACGGCCAGGCCACCCAGAGATGGACCAGGTCATGGCGGAGGCAGCGGGAGTGGACCCGCCGGGCCCGGGCGACCTCGCCCGGACCCGGGCGTCTACGGCCTCCGCGCGGTCGGGGACGCGCTCGCGGTCGGAGCCGCAGACGGGCCCGCGGACGGAGCCGTGGACGCGGTCGGAGCCGCAGACGGGCCCGCGGACGGGACCGCGGACGCGGTCGGGGCCGGGGCCGGGGCAGGGGCCGGCCGGTCGTAGATGCCGATGGCCCACCTGCCCGGCCGCTCTCGGACCATGGCCGACAGCCGCCGGCGCACCTCGGGGTTGGCCAACGCCCCGGACAGAGCGCCCTCGTCGCACCTCGCCCCCCGCGCCTGCCGGCAGCCGGTGACGGCCTCTGCGGCCTTCCGGACGGGGGCGTCCGCGGGGAAGACCCAGACCTGCAGGGACTGCGGGCGCTTCAGCCAGTCGGACGGCACCGACAGCTTGTCGTTGTGACCGCTCATCGACCCCGCGCACCGGCCGGACACGCCGGTCGGCTCGCCGCCCTTGCCCCGCTGGCTGACGACGACCCAGGACCGCTGGTCCTCACACACCACCGCGAACCCGGTGAAGACGCTGGTCGGCGTGTACGTCACCTTGCGGGCGACGCCCACCGTCTCGAACCGCCGGGACTGGATGAGGCCCAGATCGAACTTCCGGGCTCCCAGGACCACGGGAAGCGTTCCGGGAAGCTCGGGCCCGCGCGTGACGACCCGCGCCGAGTCCGCAGGCTGTTGAGCGACCGCCGCCCCCTCCCCCCTCTGCGTCCCGGGTGGCAGGAGGCTCGTCAGCCCGGCCGCCGCGACGGCCGCGACGGCGAGCGCGGTCCCGGCCGTCGCGGCCCGCCGGGTACGGCGCATGCGGCGGCCCCGCCGTACGATCGCGTCGAACTGGGCGGCCGGCTCCTGGCCGGCCCGCCCGTGAGCGTGCTCCTCCAGGAGCTCACGCAGGTCGCTCTCGGTATGAGTCATCGCCGGATCCCCTCCAAGGTCATGGTCTGAATGTCGGGATCGACGCGAAGACGGGTCAGGGCCCGGCTGAGCTGGCTCTTCACCGCTCCCGGCGAGCAGCCGACGATCTCGGCGACCTGGGTCAGCGTCCGCCCCTCGAAGTAGTGCAGGACGATCACCGCACGCTGGCGCGGGGACAGCGTGCCGATCGCGCTCCACAGCGCGGCCTGATCGTCCACCTCGGCGGCCGGGTCCCGCGGGTCGGCCGTCTCCGGCAGCGTCGCGGCCGGCACCTCCCCGCGCCAGCGCCTGCGCCACCACGAGGCGTGGGTGTTCACGATGATCCGGTAGACGTAAGGGTCGGGATTGCCCTCGATGCGCCTCCACGCGAGCCATGCCTTGGCCAGCGCCGTCTGCACCACGTCCTCAGCCGTGCCCCAGTCCCGGGTGAGGAGGTACGCCATCCGGCACAGCCTCAGATGGCGGTGTGCCACATACTCGGCGAACCCGTCGTCCATCGATCATCTCCGTCTCGTCGTCTCTCCGGCGATGACTACCGCCTGGGGGACGCGTTCGGATGACAGGCCGATCGCGCCGATCGCCGGACCGCGCGCCTTCTCCACGGAGCGCGAACCACCAAAGGCACATATCACCCGAGACCACCCATTACGTTCAGTCGCCCTTCAACTCCAATGCGTTACCATGAGATGGGACCGGCATGACCTTGCCAGGCCCCTTCCTGCCCCTTCCCCCCGACCACGGAGTGCCGCATGGAGCGAACGGTTCTGGCCGCCGTCACCGAACGTCCCGACGCCGACTCGGCGCTCGCCGAGCAGATCCGCCGCGTCTGCGCGGCGATGGACGAGCTCGGGCTCCAGGTGCGCTGGACCCATCGCGCCGAGGACGCCCTGGCGGTGGTCGGGTCCGACGCCTCGCTCACGGCCGTGCTGGCGGCCTGGGACGCGCCGGGGGCCGAGGAGCTGCTGGGCGCCGTCGCCAGGCGGTTCCGCGGGCTGCCGGTCTTCCTGATGACCCAGGAGCAGGAGCTCCCGCTGTGGGTGTACGAGGTCATCCAGGGCTACGTCTTCCCGCTGGAGGACACCCCGCAGTTCATCGCCGGGCGCATCGCGTACGCCGCCGACCAGTACGCCGAGAAGATCCTCCCGCCGTTCTTCGGCGCGCTGCGCCGCCTGCAGGACCACCATCGCTACTCCTGGCACACCCCGGCGCACGCCGGCGGCGTGGCGTTCCTCAAGTCGCCGGTCGGCCGGGCGTTCTTCGACTTCTACGGCGAGCGGCTGCTGCGCACCGACCTGTCCATCTCGGTCACCGAGCTGGGCTCGCCCCTCGACCACACCGGCCCCATCGGCGAGGCCGAGCGCAACGCCGCCCGCGTCTTCGGCGCCGACCGCACGTTCTTCGTCGTCAACGGCAACTCCACCGCCAACCGCATCGTCGGCCACCACGCCATCGCCCGCGACGACACCGTCCTGGTGGACCGCAACTGCCACAAGTCGGTCCAGCACGCGCTGGCCATCAGCGGCGCCCGGCCGGTCTACCTCGTCCCCGAGCGCAACGGGCTGGGCCTCGCCGGCCCGATCCCGCCCGCCGCGCTGGAGGCGGCCGCGGTCCGCGCCCGGGTCGCCGCCCACCCCCTGGCCGCCGGCGAGCCCACGTACGCGGTGATCACCAACTCCACCTACGACGGGGTGTGCTACGACGCGGTGCGGGTCGGCGAGCTGCTCGGCGCCAGCGTGCCGCGGGTACACTTCGACGAGGCGTGGTTCGCCTACGCCCGGTTCAACCCGCTCTACGCCGGCCGGTACGGCATGGCCGTCGACGAGCGCACCCTGCCCGGCCCGGGCCGTCCCACCGTGTTCGCCACCCAGTCGACGCACAAGCTGCTGGCGGCGCTGTCGCAGGCGGCGATGCTGCACGTCCGCCCCTCGGAGCGGGCGCCGGTCGACTACGACGCCTTCAACGAGACCTACCTCATGCACGCCTCCACCTCGCCGCTCTACCCGATGATCGCCTCGCTGGACGTCGCGGCGGCGATGATGGACGGTCCGTCAGGGCCGTTCCTCACCGGGGAGGCGATCGTCGAGGCCGTCCGGTTCCGGCAGGCGATGGTCCGGCTGGCCGCCCGCATCCGCGAGGACGGCCTGCGGCCCGAATGGTTCTTCGGGGTCTGGCAGCCCCAGTCCGTCACCGACCCGCGCACCGGCCGCACCGTCCCGTTCGCCGACGCCGACCCGGCGCTGCTGTGCGCCGAGCCCCGATGCTGGACCCTGGAGGCGGGCGCCGCCTGGCACGGGTTCGACGGCATGTCCGAGGGCTACTGCCTGCTCGACCCGGTCAAGGTGACGATCACCTGCCCGGGCGCCGACGCCGCCACGGGCACCCTCGACTGGGGCATCCCGGCCCGCGTCGTGGCCGCCTACCTGCAGCGGCGCGGCATCGTCGTGGAGAAGACCGGCGACCACACGCTGCTGGTGCTGTTCTCCATGGGGATCACCAAGGGCAAGTGGGGCACGCTGATCGACGCCCTCACCGACTTCAAGAACGCCTACGACGCCGACCTGCCCCTGGCGGAGGTGCTGCCCGGCCTCGGACCCGACGGGATCTCGCTGCAGAAGTTCTGCACCCTCGTCCACGAGAAACTGCGCGACTCCGGGCTCGGGAAGCTGCTCGACCAGGTCTTCACCACCCTGCCGGAGCCCGTGTCCACTCCCGCCGACTGCTACCAGGCCATGATCCGGGCCCGCACCGAACGCGTCCCGCTGACCGGCCTGCCGGGCCGGGTCGCCGCCGCCACGGTGGTGGTCACGCCTCCCGGGATCCCCATGCTCATGCCCGGCGAGGCGACCGGCCCGGCCGACGGGCCGCTGATGACGTACCTGCGGGCCCTGGAGGACTTCGACCGGACGTTCCCCGACCTGGCCACCGACATCCACGGCGCCCACCGCGACAGCGACGGCGGCTACTGGGTGGAGGTCGTCAGGGACTGACCCGGCCCGCCGCCGGGCTCGTCACCCGGCGGCGACGGCCCGGCCGTGCTCCAGGTAGATCGTCTCGCCGAGCTCCCAGGCGGTCAGGGCCGCCCTGACCCGGCGGGCCAGCCGCTCGATCAGCAGCTCGTCCAGCTCGTCGGCCGGGTGGAAGGCGTACGCGCTCACCTCCCTGTCGGCGAACGTGATCCGCTTGAGCGTCTCCGCGTCCAGCTCACCGCCGTCGAACACGAAGAGGATCTTGTCTCCCTGTTCCGGATGGGGCGCCCAGTCGACCACCAGCAGCCGGCCGATGGGCGGCTCGATGCCCAGCTCTTCGCGCACTTCCCGCACGCACGCCTGATACGGGGTCTCCCCCGGCTCGACGTGGCCGCCCGGGATCTCCCGCTGCTCTTTGTAGGCCGGCTGCACGAGCAGCACCCGGCCTTCCGCGTCGAAGAAGACGGCCCCCGCGGCGGCCCGGGCCCGGGCGAACGACGCCCCCTGGTCGCGCGACTCCCCCTCCTCCGGTGGCATGCGGCTTATGTTCCCGTACTGCCGGAGCACCACACACCTCCGCATGATCTCCTTGACGCCGCCCCGGCCGTCGTACCGTCCGACATCCGCCGACTTCGCGAGGCTGCTGTAAGACCGGCCCGGCTTCGGCCATGACCCGATGAAACGGTCGTCGAAGGAGCCTGTGTGCTGAACGATGAGGAGTTCGCCGCCTTGGTCGACGCGTACCGCCACCGGGTGTACGCGTACGCGGTGAGCAGGTGTGGTCGCCGGCTCGCCGAAGAGGTGGTCAGCGAGACCTTCGTGGTCGTGTGGCGGCGCCGCGACGACATCCCCGCCAAGGCTCCGCTGCCATGGCTGCTGGGTGTGGCGCACAACGTGACCCGCGAGCTGTACCGCGACGAGCGTCGCCAGGCGGCGCTGGACGAGGCGTTACGCGGCTGGGCCGACGAGCTGGGGCGGGATGTGGCCTATGAGGTGGCCGAGCGGGTCGCCGCGCTCAAGGCTCTGGCCGCGCTGAGCGATGAGGACAAAGAGGTGCTGACGCTGGTCTCGTGGCACGGGCTGACCTCGGCGGAGGCCGCCACGGTGGTGGGGAGCTCACGGTCGGCGTTCTACGTTCGGCTGCATCGGGCCCGCCGACGGCTGGAGGCCGCCATGAACAGCGTGACAGCGGCCCGCCCGCGGCCCGCGTTCGTACCTGAGGAGGAGCAGTGAAGCGGAAGAACGTCCTGGATCTCCTGGCGGCGGCCCGGCCGGCCGACCTCGATCTTCCCGGGCTCGCGCGTGTTCAGGCGGAGGAACTGCCCGCGCCGGCAAGACGCGGGCGCGTACGGTGGCTCGGGGTGGTCGCCGCGTCGCTGGCCACGGCTTCTCTGATCGGTGTGACGGCCCTTCCCCGTCTGCTGGGGACCGAGATCGCCGCAGGGCGAGTGGCCACCCCGAATGCCGGAAACGCGCTGGACGCGGCGGCGGACCGAGCGTCCGAGCAGCACCAGGTCCCCGGCCGGTACTGGTACACCCAGGGCTGGATCCTGGACGAGGTGGTCATCGGCCCACCGGGCGGCCGGTATCGGATCAAGACCCGTGTCCAGACCAGCCGATGGGTGCCACGGGACCCGGCGTCGTTCCTCGTGCTCACCGAACGGGGCCTGCCGACCGTTCCGGTGTCGCCACCAGACGAACAGGCCTGGCAGCGGGCGGGGAAGCCGAAGCTGTGCGGCGCCGACACCGACTGCGGGAACGACACGGCCCCGCTCGGACGCACGAGGTTCATGTTCATGCCCAGCACGTGGCCCCAGCGGGATCTGGGGCTCCCCCTGTCGGCCCGTGAGCTGCTCGACCTGCCGCAGGAGCCCGACGCGCTGCGCGAACGCCTGCTGTCGTACTGGCCGGCCTACAGCGACGGCATGGGCGCGTGGCCGTCGCCGCCCGCGGGGGCGTCACTGCCCACCAAGGACTCCTGGCTCCGCGGTCTGTCCCTCGAACTGCTGCAGCACGCCCCGATGGCCCCGGGCACCCGTGCGGCCCTCTATCGGGTGGTCGCCGGTCTGCCCGGCGCCCGCGCTCTGGGCCGGATCCGCGACGCCGAGGGCCGCTGGGGAGTCGGCATCGGATGGACCCGGACCGAAGGAGACGGGCAGAGCGAGGAGCAGCTCGTCGTGGAGGAGTCCAGCGGCGCCCTGCTCTCGCTCCAGAGCGTCGTCGTGAAGCCGTGGTCGCAGGATCCGCCGGGCATGGAGGGGCTCGCCGGTGAAACTCCCGAAGCAGTGCCCTCCGCCGAACGGGAACCGCCCGCGAGACTGCGTCGGGTAGGCCCTGGAGCGTCGTCATCTCGTCCGCCGCCTCTCGCCGTCCGCCTCACGCCGTCCGGCTCGTCCCGTCCGGGGAGAGCCGCGGGCGCGGGGCCGGCGATCGCCGTGGGCGACGTACGGAAGCCGGTCAGCGTTCCTTGAGGCGGAGAGCTTCCTTGCGGTTGTCGGCCTGGACGGCCTGCTCGCGCTCCAGCCACTCGGGGTTCTCCGCCTTCAGCGCCTCGATCTGGGCGGTGGTGAGCGGCTCGGTGATCCCGCCTCGGGCCAGGCCGGAAATGGAGACCCTGAGCTTGGCGGCGACGACCTGCTTGGGGTGCGGACCGTTGCGGCGCAGCTCGACGAGCCAGGCCGGCGGCTTCGCCTGCAACTCGTTCAGCTCGTCCCGGGAGACCACACCCTCCTGGAACTCGGCAGGTGTGGCCGAGAGGAGGACACCCAGCTTCTTGGCCGCGGTCTCGGGCTTCATCGTCTGGACGGTCTTCCGCTTGGGCGAGGTCATGGGCCAAGCGTAGTCAGTCAGAACGGGTTCCCCTGACATCGGTACCCTGAGGACGTGACTGATGGGGAGACCGGCAGAACGTTCCGGTTGGCGTACGTGCCCGGCGTGACGCCCGCGAAATGGGTGAACGTCTGGACCGAGCGGATGCCCGACGTGCCGCTCACCCTGATCGCGGTCCCCGCCGCCGAGGCGGTGCGGCTCCTCCGGGACGGCGGCGCCGACGCCGCCTTCGTCCGCCTCCCGGTCGACCGGGACGGGCTGAGCGTGATCCCCCTCTACGTGGAGACCACGGTGGTCGTGGTGCCCAAGGACCACGCGGTGGCCGCCGCCGACGAGGTGACCATCGGCGACCTGGCCGACGACGAGGTGTTCCATCCGCTGGACGACACCATCGAGTGGACCGACCGGCCCGGACTGGCCGCGTTCACCCGCCCGGAGACGACGGCGGACGCGGTCCAGCTGGTGGCGTCCGGCACGGGGCTGCTCCTTGTCCCGCAGTCGCTGGCGCGCCTCCACCACCGCAAGGACCTCACGTACCGGCCGATGACGGACGCGCCCCAGTCCCAGGTCGCGCTGGCCTGGCCCACGGAGGCGACCACTGA
This sequence comes from Nonomuraea rhodomycinica, assembly GCF_013363995.1. Classification (GTDB taxonomy): domain Bacteria; phylum Actinomycetota; class Actinomycetes; order Streptosporangiales; family Streptosporangiaceae; genus Nonomuraea; species Nonomuraea rhodomycinica. The sequence continues at coordinate 274,825 of NZ_JABWGO010000005.1, forward strand.
TTTGGTGGAGGATTTCATCGGCATCGTCCGCGGGCGGACGGTGAACAGCTCGCGCGGCCGCACCCCCGCACCCGCCGCCGAGAAACCGGCCCAGCGGAAGGCGCCGAAGCCTGCGCAGAGCGGTTCTGCCCGCCGGGGCGCGCCGAGCAGCCGTGGCGTGCCGAGCAACCGGAGGAGAAAAGGCAACCGGCCCCGATGAGCCGCGAACCGCGCCGCCAGGCCGGTGAAGGCCGTCGCCGCGTCACAACGGACGCGACGCGGCGGCACATCCGGCACCGGTAGAACGTGGAATACGTGAAGATCGGGGTCACTCCCGAAGGCCGGGCACTCGATCCGGGACCGTACCTCGCGGCGCTCCCCACCCTCAGCGCGGACCTCCCCGAGGGAGCCCGCTCGTTCGCCACCGACCCGGAACATTACGACTTCTCCGGCCGGCGATGCGTCAAGGACCTGTCCCTCGCCTCCCTGGCATTCATTCGGGACGGCGACGACCAGTCCATCGAGCTCACGTTCCGCCACAACTGCTGGAAACACGAGGAAGACCTGACCATCCGCTACGAGGCCGTGACGCAGTACGAGATCGCCCTCCCGTCCGACGGCATCGGCGACGCCATCGTCATGCTGGACGAGATCCTTCCGCACCCGAGCGGCTGCCATCACGAGATCGGATTCCTGTCCGGCACCATCACCGTGACCAGCCGGGATCTCACCGCCTCATGGCTGCAGGCCGACTGCCCGGACAGGTGACGGGGCTACGCATCATCCCGTAGCCGCAACCCCATCGGAGTTTCGTGGGACATCGCCCCATGGAGGAGCCCCGGGGACGGCCTTGCCGGGATCACAGACGATCTTGTCCGAGGCGGCCTTTACGCTTCCCCTTCATGAGCGACAACCGGACCCGCACGGTACGACTGACAGTTGAGGTGCAGGACTGCGGGATCGTTTTCCTGTCGGACCGAGAGCCCGGCGGATATGCCGACGCACCGGCCCGGTCCATCGCACTCATTGAGGTCAAGAAGGGGTGGGCCACCCTCCACATCACCCACCAGTCGGGACCGGCCAACTTCACCGTGACCATTGCCGACCGGGACCCCGGGGCAGATCTCGCGGATTACGAAGACATCGTGGAAATCGGCTACGTGTCCATGTCGGGCGAAGTGGAGATGAGCGGGTTCACCTTCTTCGAGGCTGCGATGTCTCCCCTTCCTCCTCTCCAGGCAGGGCCTGGAACCTACCGCATGCGATATCACGTCAAGGGCATGGACAGGGAGGGCACGGATGACACCGCCGATGACCACTACCTGCAAATATGGCCTGCCCCTCTTGAGGACCCCGCTGTAGTCAAGGCCACAAGTGACTCTTTTCAGTACTTCCTGGATTCAGAGAAATTCGAGCGGGACCGCGGACTGTGAGCAGTCAGCCGCACGACGCACCATCAGACCTACCCGTCTGTCGTCGCCCCACTGGTAGCGCGCCGGTCAGGCCGCGGCCTGCCTGAAGTCGTCGCCGGGGTGTTCCAACCCTGCGAGCTGTACGGCTTCGCGGCGGAAAAGCCCCGAGAGCGTCCAGTCGGCCAGTACCCGGGCCTTGTGGTTGAAGGTGGGCACCCACGCCAGGTGGTACGCCCGGTGGGCGAGCCAGCCCAGCAGGCCGGTCAGCTTGAGGCCGTACACCTGGGCGACGCCTTGGTGGTGGCCCAGCCCGGCGACCGAACCGAGGTAGGCGTGGCGGTAGGGCCGCAGCTTGCGGCCTCGCAGGTGGGCGACGATGTTGCGGGCCAGCGTCTTGGCCTGCCGTACGGCGTGCTGGGCGTTCGGGCCGCAGAACTGGCCGGGCCTGGTGAGGTCCGGGATGGCCGCGCAGTCGCCGGCGGCGAAGGCGTCGGGGACGCCGTCCACGGTGAGGTCGGCGGTGGCCATGATCCGGCCTGCGGCGTCGACCGGCAGATCGCTGGTCGCGGCGAGCGGGCTGGGCCTGCCGCCCGCGGCCCACACCAGGGTGCCCGTGTCCACCTCGGTTCCGTCGTCCAGGACGGCGCGGCCGTCGGCTGCCGAGGCCAGCCGAGTGTTCAGTCGCACCTCGACCCCGCGACGGGTCAGCGCCCGCGCCGTCCACCTGCCGAGGCTGTCGTCGAGCTCGGGAAGGATCTTGTCGGTGGCCTCGACCAGGATCCAGCGCATGTCCTTGCGTTCCAGGGTCGGGTGGTAGCGGACAGCCTCGTCAGCCAGGCCCTGCAACTCGGCCAGGGCCTCCACGCCCGCGAACCCGCCGCCGACGAACACGAAGGTCAGCGCCCGGCGACGGACCTGCGGGTCATCGGTCGACGAGGCGGCCGTGAGCTGGGTGAGCACGTGGTTGCGCAGGTGGACCGCCTCGCCGAGGGTCTTGAAACCGACCGCGTTCTCCACCAGCCCCGGGATGGGCAGAGTCCTGGTGATCGATCCGGCCGCCACCACCAGGATGTCGTACTGGAGGGTCCTGACCGGTCCTTGCGCGGGTGTGAACTCCGCCCGCCTGGCCGCGTGTTCAATTCCGGTGATCCGTCCGGTCAGCACCCGCACACCCTTGAGTATCCGAGGCAGCGGCGCCACCACGTGGCGGGGTTCGACGGTCCCTCCGGCCGCCTCGGCCAGGAACGGCTGGTAGGTCATGTAGCCGCGAGGATCGACCACGGTGACCGCGGCCTCGCCCCGGCGCAGCAGCTTCCGCAGTCGCAACGCGGTGTACATGCCGACATAACCGCCGCCCACGATGAGGATGTTCTTCATGGTCGCCTGCCCTTCATCCGATCACTCATCACCAAGACAAGACAGCGCGGCCGAACCTGACATCGGCGCACGTGATCTACGTCATGCCGAGGCGCGGGCGGCCCGGCGATCCGCGGCGGGGACGGTGGTCGGAGCTCCAGGTGGGGCGGGTGCCGACACCAGGCGATGCACATCACAGCCCAGCTCGATGGCGCCCTGCCAACGTCCGTCGTTTCGCTGGAACACGGTGCGCTCACGCGACTCGATCGATGGGGATCAGGGTGCCGTCCAGCACCACGAAGGCGTAGCCGGCCTGCCGGGCGGCTCGTGACGCCTGGTCCCGGCCGGGCGAGCGGTCGGCCGGCAGCGTGATGGCTGCACGGATGCAGCGCCATGCGGTGGTGGCGCCCACGGCGAAGCCCGATCGTGCGCCGGACACCATCCGCGGCCGGATCGCGACCAGCACGAGGCCGACCTAAGCCTGAGCTCCGCGCTTGCGAGCAGCCGCGAGCAGGCTGGACGTCTCGACATGCCCCCCGCAGGCGTGTTCGTGATGTGCGAGGGATTGAACACCCTGGTCAGGAGCTGTCCCGGGACATACCTGACACTTCAGTCCCCACCAGACGCTTGAACCCGGCGGTGCTCGGGCTCCGCGCCAGGAGCGGATCGGGGTCTTCGCTGCTGACCGCGGACGAGAGCGAGCATCTCCTCCACCGAGCCGGCCGGATCCCTGATCGGAAACTGCACCGCGCGGATGATCGCGTCGGGGTCGGCCAGCAAGGTGAGGCGTTTGAGGCGGTCGACGCCGGCCGCCCGGAAGGTCGGCAGGAGCAGTCCGGCCGCGAGCTTGCCGTCCTGGTCGGACAGAAGGGGATAGGGCAATCTCGCGTGCGTGACGAAGGCGGCCAGCTGATCCGGGCGCTGGGTGCTGACGCCTCGGATCGCGGCGCCGGACGCCGCGAAATCGGCATGCCGTGACGCGTAGGTGAGGGACTCCAAAGTGCATCCCTGCGCGCCTGGGATGTCGGCCCAACCAGGCGGATGGCCCTGGGCGTCGGGGGCGAAGGCGCCAGGGAAGAAGTAGAGCACGGTCCAGGCGCCGCCCGTTGCGCTCGGCGCGACCAGGTCGCCATCGTGTCGTTCCAGAAGGACATCCGGCAGCTTCCGATTGACCAGCCCCTGCACCCGACGGGCCTCGGCGGACCCCTCCTCGCTGGTCGCGGTCAGCGCCCCATCGCCCATCACATGCCTGGTGCCCCAGTCCTGTAGCGCGAGGAGCGCCGGCAGCAGGCCCTCACCCTTCGCGGTCAGCAGGTAGTCGTAGCGCGGCGGGTGATCGGAGTAGAGCCGCTTCGTCAGTACCCCGTGGGCGACGAGGCCGGCCAGGCGCTCGGTCAGAGCTCGACGACTGACACCGAGCGCGCGCTGAAGGCCGTCGAAGCGAGTGGTGCCGCCGGCGATGTCCCGCACCACCAGGAACGTCCACCAGTCACCGATCACTCCGAGCGCTTGCGCGATACCGCAGTCGGCGTCGGACAGATCCGCACGCTTCACAGGCCCCAGTATATAGTGCGTTCCATTCTGGAACTTACAAAGGAAGAGGCCAGATGGCAGTCGACAGTGCGCGCGGTGCGAGCGTCTTCTGGCGGTGGTGGACGGCCGGTACGACCAGCGCGGTCGGTTCGGCGATGGGGGCGGTGGCGCTGCCGCTGACGGCGTTGACGGTGCTCGACGCGTCCGCGTTGGAAATGGGCATGATCGCCGCCGCCGGTTACGTCGCCTGGATCGTGATCGGCCTACCCGCCGGGGTGATGGTGCAGCGACTGCCCGTCCGAAGGGTTCAGGTCTGCGCTGACCTGGCGCGCGCGGCGGCGGTCCTCTCCATTCCTCTGGCCTGGTGGCTGGACCGTCTGACGGTCGCCCAGCTGGTGATCGTGGCCCTCGTGATCAGCTTCGCGGACGTCGTCTTCGACGTCGCCAACTCGACCTTCCTGCCGTCGATCGTGAGCAAGGAGCACCTGCAGTCCCGTAACAGCCTGACCTCCGGCACCCACGCCACCACTCAGCTCGGCGGACCGTCGGTGGGCGGTCTCATCGTTCAGGTGCTCGGGGCGGTGCCTACCCTTCTCATCGACGCGATCAGCTACCTTGTCTCGGCGCTGCTGCTGCGAACCCTGCCCGAACGCCGCGCGGAGGCCCCCGACCGCTGGCCACCGGTACGCGCGATGATCCGGGAAGGCTGGCGTTTCGTCGTGCACCACCCGGTGATGGGGCCCTGCATGTGGGCCGCCACCGCGGCGAACACGGTCTGCGGGGCACAGCACGCCCTCTACGCGTTGTACCTCGTGCGCGAGTTGGACGCCCAGCCCGGCCTCGTCGGCCTGCTGCTGGCTGCGGACGGCGTGGGCGCGCTGATCGGCGCGGCTCTGACGAACCAGATCACGGCCAGGTTCGGGACCGCCCGCACCTTGATCGTCGCCGGATTCGTCTCGGTCGCCGGGGCGCTCGTCGTGCCCCTCGGCACCGGCTGGCAGGCCTTCGCCGCCTTCGCCGTCGGCAACACGGTCTTCTCTGCCGGGGTGGTGGTTCTCAGCGTGGTGACCCGCACCTACCGGCAGATCGCCAGCCCGCCCGAGCTGCTGCCCCGGGTGATGGCGACGGTCCGCTTCGTGTCCTGGGGTGCGGTCCCGATCGGCGGGCTGGTCGCCGGAGCCATTGCCGGGGTCCTCAGCGGCCGGGTCGCCCTGATGATTTTCGTCGCCGCGGCCGCCTGCATGCCGTTGGTCCTGCTGGCCTCGCCGATCAGGCACCTGCGCGACCTCACCGACTATCAGCGTGACGGATCAACCAGCGCCCCGACCACGTCATCGGAGCTCACCGCCGACCCCGAACCGGCCTAGTCGCCGGGGCCGACGGCTTGCCCGTCCAAGGCTGCTGGACATGCGACCCACCCCAAGCATGGCCAGAAGACCGCATGCAGCGCATGATCAGACCGATCAGTGCTGAAGGGGTGGATACCGTGATCGGCTTGGGCTGGTACGAAGTGCTCGCAGCCGGACCGTGAGCTCGGTGACGACACCAACAGTGCCCTCGGCAGCCACCATGAGACCCACGAGGTCGTAGCCGGCGCCCCCCTTCGACGTACGGCGCCCGAGCCGGACCCCCTCTCCCGTGCCGGTCACGACCTCCAAACCGAGGACATAGTCGCGAGTGGCGCCGTACTTGACGCAGCACAGCGCCAGGATCACGCCGCCTTCGACGGCATTGGCGCCCCCGACAATCCAGCACCGGCGCTGCGTGCAACCAACGGGACTCCCTGGTCAAGGCACGCACGAACCACGGCCCGGACCTCGTCGGGGCTCTTGGCGCGCACGACCGTCACCGCTCGGCCGACAGGCGCCCACACCGCCTGGTCGTGGGAGAGACCGGCGACGATGTCCGGATCAGTCACCACCCGGCCGGCGGGTAGCCGTCGCCTGAGTACTTCGGCGATACCCACGGCAGGGGGCGTCGTGCTGACGAAGTCCCGCTCGGCCACCCGCGCACCTCCAGAGAAGTCGACTCGAAGATGAATGCGACGTAGATGGCACCACGCCGCCGGGCAGCCGGTTCATGGACGATATGCACGAAAAGACCGATGGAAAATGGTGCCAGGGACTCGGGACGGCTGCACTGGCTGCCCAGAAGCGCCGCCGCCCAGCGCGGCGGTCAGGCAGAGCCGCGGCGTCCCTGCTCACTGGGCACGGCAGGTCCTGAGGTAGCTGAGGAACGACGCCTGCAGCCCGGTCACGTGCGTTTCGTGCATGAGTGCGCTGGTGACAGATCCGCTGCGTGAGGTGAGGCGGTGCAGGAACGTGGCCGCGTTCTTCGCGAGATTCTGGTAGACCGCCACGTCTCCGAGGATCTCTCGGTCGTTGAAGGTCACGTGAAGCTTGGTGGCAGGCAGGGTGTCACCCATTGCTTGAAGACGGGCGAAGACCTGACTGTCTGCATTGACGATGCCGGGGCTGCCCGCGCCGATGCTCTCGAAGAAGGTGCCATTGGTGAGCCAGGCGTAGAGACTGAAGAGTCCGCCGTAGGAATAGCCGAAGAGGCCGTGGCCGCTCGGGGCTGTGCCGTAGTCGCGTTCGATCCGCGGGTGCAGGTCGTCGGTAAGGAAGTTCAGGAACATATCCCCGCGGCTGTCGCTCAGTTCAGCGAGGTAGGCGTCGGCTTGCTCGCGAGTCATCGTGCCCGCTTCGATTCCCATCTCCACCGCATCGATGTACTCCTTCGCGATGGGTTCGCCGGGGGGCACGAGGTCGCGGTTGCGCAACCGCTCCCAGTGCTCTGCCTCCTCGCCTGCGTAACCCACGCTGACTTGGACGTAGGGCCGAATCGACTGCATGGGGTCCAGCTGCGTGACGATGAGTGGGGCGGTCATGCCCACGGCCCAGTTGCCGTCGAGCACGTACACGACTGGCGCTTGCGCCGCGGCAGGGTCGTAGCGCGGTGGCGTGGTGACCCAGACGCCGTAGTCGTGCCCACCGCTGGAGCGCATCTCGAAGTAGTCGGTGTGGGCGAGGCAGCCCTGCCACATGGTGCTCATCTGAGGTCCTTCACGATTTGGCCGGCCTGGTTTACGAGGACGGCGTTGGTGGGGTCGGAGAACACTTCCGGGTCTTCGAGCGGGTCGCCGTTCCAAGGAACGAGGTCTGCCTGCGCGCCGGGAGTGACGACACCCACCTGGCCGGACAGGCCGAGGATCTCGGCGTTGGTCTGGGTCGCCGCCACGAACGCTTCCATCGACGTCTCGAGGGCTGCGCGCAGGCTGAGTTCTTCGCCGCGACGGTCCTGGGCCGGACCGATGAGATCGGAAGCCAGCCCGATCCGTACTCCTGCGTGCTTGGCGACAGCGAGGACAGGGCGACAGGCCCGGGATGTGGTGACTGTTCCACAGCTCGGTGGGTTCCCCTTCGGCTCCGTAGTAGCCGTGCCCGCCGATCTGGCACTGAACAGGCCCGCACGGCAGGACGCGCGGCCCTCTGACCTTGCCTTTCGCGATCGCGGTGACGAAACCGCCGTCGATCCCGCCGGTGTCGCGAACGGTGGTGAAGCCGGCGTCGAGCATCGCGCCGGCCGTGGCGAAGATGTCCGCCGCGATCTCGGTGGCGCTTGTCTGAAACGAGAAGTGCGGCCGGATCGGGCTCGACAGGCCCAGGTGGACGTGAGCGTCGATCAGGCCGGGCGTCATCGTCAATCCCTCGGCATCGAGACGCTCGCCGTGCCCGCTGGAGGAACCGACTTGGGTGATGCGGCCGTTCTCGACAGTGATATCGAGGTTGCCGGGATCGCGCCCCGATCCGTCGATGACCGCCGCGCCGACTACACGAGCAGGTCCCATGGTCGATCCTCCGCCGTTGCGAGCTGACTGCGACCATGTGCGAAGCGACACGGGACCGCCGATCGTTCTTTTCCAATGGATAAACTGCGGGAGTGATCCTGTCAAACTCGGAACGCAGGGGCAGCGCCCGCGGGCGACTCCTGGCACGGCTTCTCGACGCCTTCGGCGACGCTCTTCCCCCGCCGGAGATGTCGCTCCGCGAGATCGCCGTCCGGATCGAGACCAGCCACGCCCTGTTGCGATACCACTTCGGGTCACTCTCGGGCGTCTTGGCCGCCATGCTCAAGGCGCAGCGATCCCGTGACAACGAGGCACTCCTGGAGGCCGCCCAGCAGGGCACCTTCGACGACTTCGTCGTGGCGATCTGGCGTGCTTACACCCGGCCAGAGCAACTGTCGCGTGCCCGCGGCTTCTTCTACGTTGTCGGACTGGCCGCGTACGGCCCCGAGGACTTCCGTGAGTTCGTAGAGTCGATCGGCGACCTGACCGTGATGCTGTCCTCACTCGCGGAACGCGAAGGGCTCGACACGAAGGAAGCGCGGGATCTGGCCACTGTCACCATCGCCGCGATTCGCGGCCTCCTCTTGCAGGAAGTCCTGACTCCCGGAACCCGCTCGGAGGACGCGGTCACCTTGATCCTGCGCATGAGAGAGGGCCGATCCGTTCCACGATCACGTCCGGAGCGTTAAGCAGGCCCCCGGCCCTTGCCGCCGCCCCACACGATCCCTCGCACCCTGTCTGCGGACGCTCTGACAAGCAGCCTCGACCATCGGTCGCCCTACCTCTCCACGTGCTAACCGAATAGTCGGTGTGCGCGAGGGAAGAGCCTGCTCGTCATAGCTGCAGGGGGCAGTATGCGCGACGAATACCCGGCACCGCGATGCCTCCCGACATGGGGAGGCATCAGCCGCTGGAGCCTCGGCGCAGCATCGAGCCCACTGCCAAGATGGGCATCGTGGGCGACAGCTGCCGGGCGGAGCCCGGCCCTCGGGAAAGGCGTCCGAGCGGAGCGAGGGCCGTGGTGTGCGGGCGGGCGTCGGACGGCCCACCCGGGAGGTGGGCAACGGGTGGGTGCGCGCTCCCGCTCGACGTCGACAGCCGCTCAATCGTGCCTGCCACGCCGTACCACCTCAATTGAATGGCACGCTTATGGCACGCCTCGAGGTTAAAAGGACATTCACCGGCTACGGATGGCCGCCTCGATGCGTAGAACCAGTCCCGTGAGCGCGACGAGCATAAAGACACCGAGTATCTGCCACGTAGGCTCACCATCGCCGATCAGGAGTGCCCCGCCGCACAGTGCTCCGCCGAGAACGAGAAGCGCCGTGCCGTACGTGCTGATTGTTTCGGTCTCGACGTGATCGTCACTTGGCTTCTTCTGCCTCGCGGGTTCATCCGATTCAGCCACGGCGGAGAGCATTCCACGTTGATCCTTGATGCGGAAGCCCCGCCCGCCCGCGGCTCCTCTGCCCGATCTTCCCGTCTGTCTCGTCCACCTGCACAGGCAGCGGGCCAGGGGTCGGAGCTCCCTGCTGGAAGAACGCGCTTGGCCCCTGGCCCTTGGACTGCTGGGCCATGCCTGGACGTGGAAGACAGGAAGATCGAGCATCGCCGGGCGCCAGTTTCCGCGCGCCGGTTCATCGCGATCAGTTCGGAGCCGAGACCCGCCGGAGGCATGGCCATGCCGATCGATGCCAGGATGGCGAATCATGGACGATCTTCATCCCTATGACGATAACGAGCCGATCATTGCGCCGGTGGAGCGGTGGCGGCGTGATCGTGCTGGGGCGCTGGAAGCGGCAGGGACGATCTTGACGATGGAGGGGCCGTTCGAGGCAGGCGGCATGGATCCCGTCTACATCCTCCGGTTGGAGCAGCCTCCGACGGAGATCGATGTCGCCGTTTTCCGGGGCGGCATCCTGGACGTGACCCGGGTCAACTGGGACGACCTGTCACTTGCTCAGGAAGGAGTTCAGGTCTCGACAGCGGATGAGCTGATAGCGGCGTTGGATCGCGTCGCCGGTTGCCGGCGGTGACGTGCCGGCTGTCGGCACCACAGCTCGGTGCGACACGAGGGCGGGCGGCGCTGTTCCCCACCACGCCCGCGGGAGCGCATGGGCAAGGAGCAGCCGTTGGAGCCTCGGCGCAGCATCGAGCCCACTGATCAGATGGTCATCATGGGCGACAGCTGCCGGGCGCAGCCCGGCCCTCGGGAAAGGCGTCCGAGCGGAGCGAGGGCCATGGTGTGCGGGTGGGCGTCGGACGGCCCACCCGGGAGGTGGGCAACGGGTGGGTGTGCAGGGTGGGCGGTACTGGGTTCGAACCAGTGACCCCTCGCTTGTAAGTCAACCCAGAAAGGGGCGGGACCAGCACCGGAACCCGCCCTGACCTGGGCGTGCGGTCCACCGTTGTCCACCGCCGTCCGGGCTCGTTCATGGCGATTGTCACCCAGATAGTCACTCACGACGACCATGCTTGCGATCAGCCGCGAGGCAGCGTCAACGCCTCCGCATGCGCGGACGGTGCTCCGGGGGTACGTCATTGGCGGTGATCTTTTCCTTGCCATAGACGATGCCGCACCAGCCCCTCACAGGTACAACTGCATGGTGCACATCGATCGCGATATCTCGCTGGGATGATCAGAAGTGGGACGGCGCTGGGCGCCCTGGGGTCGTTGCTGGACAGGTCGCTCGTACAGATCAGTGAGGCGTCAGCGGACGCACGAACGTACGACCGGCAAGCGATCTACGAGGTCGCGGACATGTGGGACAACAACACCTTTCCTCTGTTCCATGCTGCGACCGCCTTCACCTCCATTGGGCGGGAACGGCGTGCCCGCGCTGCCCTCACATGGATGGCCGATCTCGGATCGGAGCGGCGAAGCTGGATGGTCGAGCAGGCCGCGGCGGCGGGGCACCCACTGGAGCGGTTACTGCCGCCACCGGTAGCGAAGCCTCTCCACACCAGGGACTACCGAGGGCAGGTAAGTCCCCCGTTCATGCCGCTGACCGCCGAGGCTGCGCTTGAGCTTGGAACCGACTACGACTTTGCCGCCGCCGAGGTCCGCACCCTACTGATCGAACGTGTCGGCACACGACTGACCGGGTCACTCGTCCTGTCCGCCCCGCGCCGCTACGACGGTGGCCTACAGGCGGCAGATCCGCCCGAGTTGAACCTGTGGCTGGAGGACGTCACCGACGTAAACTTCGACTCCGACGACCGGGTGGGAGCCGCCCTGCATAGCGGGGCGGAGGGGATAGTGATTGGCGTCGGCGCGAGCGGAGAGCTACGCGCGACCAGCGGCACCGCCTACCCCGATGACCGGTCCTGGCATCTTTCCACCGCGGGCCGGGCCGCCGACCAGCGGACCCCACCCCGTGAGGAACAAACTCGCCGCACACCTGAGCGACGGCGACCATACCCAGAGGGCGCGGTCCTGGTCGCCGCCAGGATCTTGCACAGCGTGATGCTGGAGATCCGCATGGTCCGCTACGCCCACCTCGCCGATCGGATTCCCGTACGGATGCTCGCGAGCGCACTCGCTGGCGCGGATGCAGACATCCTGGCCGCAGGCGCCCACCGAGGTAGTCGCCGCGAGAAGGCATTCCGTAACCTGACCGAGACCTGGATCAAGAAGGGTGGCTCCGCCCTGGCGCCCTGGTTTATCGGTGAACTACGTCGCGTCATCCGCGAGGAGCGGCTCCCGGACGCCACCAAAGCATGGATCGAAGGAATCACCACACCAGAGGCGAAGCACCCGCGCCTCGTCACGGCATCGGCTCTCGACCTGCCCCCAGAAGGTGAGCTCCGGCTCGCCAAGTACACGACCGCACACACCCGTCACGAGACGCCACAAGACCCCGCCGCCGTCATAGTTCTAGCCCACACTGAACAGGACTCCCCGAATCGGCCTTGGCGGCTCCGCGCTCTCAAGGTTGAAGATGTGAGCCGGTTCCGATTGCGGACCGATGCATTCGACGGCCCACACGAATTGCGGACCGTCGAGGAGACAATCAGCGTGGAGTCCCTGAAGCTCGGCCGCGACGCCCTCGATGTTCACGGGAGAAAAGCCCGGCCTTGACGCGCCAGCGGGCTGAGACGCTCTCGCGCCCTCCTCGCCCTGTTCCCAGGGGCAGGTTTCGAGATCACGCGACGCTTGAGCGTGCCGTCTTTAGCATGGATTCGTGGCCACGATAGGCGAACGCATCCGCAGCGTCCGGAAGCGGCGGGGCCTGACTCAGCAGGGCCTTGCCGACCTTGCCGGCGTGTCTGCCTCGCTCATCCGGAAGCTTGAGCAGGACGCGCGGAGAGACGTGCGGCTGGAAACGCTGCGCAAGATCGCGGTTGCCCTCAAGGTGCCAACAACCTCGCTGATGATCCGGCACGATGCGGAGCCAGCCGACGAGCAGACTCTCGACCTGTGGGGGCCAGTACGGCGGGCGCTGTACGGCCTCGAAGGTCCGCCCTTGGATGCGCCGACCCGAGAAGGACTGGGCTCAGCCCTGGAAGCGTCGATGCCGCTGTGGAAGCAGGATCGCTATTCGCAGATCGCGGCCTAAAGCTGCCCCGTCTGTGCGTCGACGTCCTACGCGCCCTGGCCGACGAACAGACCTCCACCGAATCCGATCTCGCCTTCCGCACAAAGAACGGAACGGCGCTCACCGCGCACAACGTACGGCGCGACTTCCGCAAGATCCTCGACGACGCCGATCTCCCCGGCAAGGACTGGTCCCCTCGGGAGATGCGGCACAGCTTCGTCTCGCTGCTGTCGGACTCCGGCGTACCGATCGAGGACATCTCCCGCCTCGTCGGCCGCCGGAACACCGTGGTCACCGAGACCGTCTACCGCAAGCAGATCCGCCCGTGCTCATGCAGGGCGCGGAGAAGATGGACAGCCTCTTCGAGGCATAGTCACTCGGTCCGCGAAAACAAGATCGGCAACACGCCGTTTCACCTGGTGGGCGGTACTGGGTTCGAACCAGTGACCCCTCGCTTGTAAGGCGAGTGCTCTACCGCTGAGCTAACCGCCCCTGATCGGCACTACACCTTACGACACCAACGGCTGGGATCGCACATCAAGAACCCAGCCCGGACCCAGTTCGGGGCGGCCGGCGGCGCGCCAGCCCAGGAGTGAGGCCCCGAGCATGCCGGCGTCCACGCCCAGGGCCGCCGGGTGCAGGGGTGGTGCGGCGCGGAAGGCGAGGCGCTTGACGAGGCGGGTGCGGACCGGGTCGAAGAGCGCCGGACCGGCCTCGGCCAGGCCGCCGCCCAGCACGATCATGGTGGGGTCCAGCAGCAGCGTGTACGTGGCCAGGGCCAGCGACAGGGCCTCCACGGCCTCGTCCCACACCTCGATGGCCACCGGGTCGTCCGAGGCGACCACCTGCTCGGCCCGTATGCCTTCCAGGCCCGAGCGCTGGCTGTAGCGCCGGCCGACCGAGGCGGCCGAGGCGTACGTCTCCAGGCAGCCGAACTGGCCGCACGCGCACTGCTCCCCGTCCGGGAAGACCGGGATGTGCCCGATCTCGCCGCCCCAGCCGGAGGCGCCTCCGTACGGCTCGCCGTGCAGGATCATGGCGCCGGCGATGCCGGTGCCGATCGGCAGGAACAGGAAGTCCGAAACGCCGCGCCCCGCTCCGAGGACGCTCTCCGCGAGCCCTCCCGTGCGGACGTCGTGGCCGAGCAGGACGGGGACGTCCAGCGGCGTGAACGCGGTGGCCGGGACGTCGCTCCAGCCGAGGTTGGCGGCGTACAGGGCGGTGTCCTCGGAGACCAGCCCGGGAACGACCAGGCCGACCCCTGCCGGGTTGCCGTCGCCCGAGTCCGCCAGGTGGCCGATGAAGTCGCGGATCGCCGCCACGACCGCCTCAGGCCCCTCCGAGACCGGAGTGGGGCGTCGCTCGCTCAACAGCACCGCGCCGGACTCGCTGACGAGGCCGCCCTTCATGGACGTGCCACCGACGTCGAGCGCTACGACGAACGAACTGCTCCTAGGTTCGGACACGGTACGAGACGATAGCGCAGCTCAGTAAATGTCTGGAAAGGGGTCTCCGAGGCTTCTTCAGCCTCGCGTCCCATCTTGTCCAAGTTTCTGAAGGCTTGTCCCAGTCGGGCCGACCCTCTCAGAATGCCGGTCCGCCTCAGGGGCTCAGGCGCGGCCCAGGACCCGGTTCAGGGCCGCCTCGACCTCCGCCGACAGCCCCGGCGGGGCCCCCGAACCCGCGAAGGCCCTGGCCCGGGCCATCCGCACCGCCCCGCAGGCCCGGCACTCCACCTCGCCCAGGCGGCAGATGAGCGCCGTGGACCCGCACGTACGGCAGGAGTCGAGATCGAGGTCGTGCAGGCGCTGGCAGTCAGGGCAGATGAGCACCTGGGACTCCCGGCGTACCCCGCGCTTCCACGGGCTGGCGCCCTTGACGGGGTCGGTCTGCCGGGCCCCGCAGCGGTAGCAGGGCATGGTGTCCTCCGTTACGAGATGTCGGCGAGTGCCTTCACGTAGGCGGCGACGTCACGTGCGGTGCCGGCCGGGTTGACCACCGACCACCGGATCACGCCCTCACCGTCGATGATGAAGGTGCCACGCCGCGCGATGCCTTTCGCATCGTCGAAGACACCGTACGCCCGGGCGACCTGTCCGTGTGGCCAGAAGTCGGAGAGCAGGGGAAAACCGTAACCCTCCTGGTCCGCCCAGGCACGGTGGGTGAACAGGGAGTCGACCGAGACGGTGAGGATCTGCGCGTCGACGTCGAGATCGCGCAGGGCGGCCAGCTCGCTCTGGCAGACCCCGCTGAAGGCGAGCGGGTAGAAGACCAGCACGACCTTCCCGCCCCGGAAGCCGGACAGCCTCACGGGCGTGCCGTGCTGGTCCTGAAGCTCGAAGTCCGGAGCCACGGCACCCACCGCGGCAGGATGTTGCGTCACGGCACTCATCCTGCCGTATCCGGCCGGCACTGGTGCTCCCTAGCGTCGCCCCTTGGGCGAGACGAGCCTGGTCCCCGACCAGTCGGGGGCGGCGGAGATGCTGCTGGTCTGCGAGAGACCCGCGGTCGCGGCGTCCTCCCCGATGTCGCTCGGCTCCACGTGGCCGTCACGTCCGGCCTTCGGAGTCAGCAGCCAGATCTGGCCGCCTTCGGCGAGACCTCGCATGGCGTCGCTCAGGACGTCGAACAGGTCCCCGTCGCCGTCACGCCACCACAGCAGCACCACGTCGACGACGTCGTCGGTGTCCTCGTCCAACAGCTCGTTGCCGGTCAGGTTCTCGATGGACTCGCGAAGCTTCTCGTCGACGTCCTCGTCCCAACCGATCTCCTGCACCACCTGACCCGGCTTGAGGCCGAGTCGTTCGGCCAGGCCGCGCTCGCCCTGCGCCTGACCCGCGGTCGCGCTCACGTTTATCCCTCCTGCTTGAGTGGCCCCGCTTGTGCGGTTATCGCTTCGGGACAGTCCACACGCTGTGACCCTCAGTCGTCAACGGTCGCCACGGGTACGGCCGTAGGCGGCCATAATTAATCGGACAAAAATGACAGTCGAACCTGGCGCTGCGGGTTGTCGACATTGAGGTCGACGAGGGCGATCGACTGCCAGGTGCCCAGCGCCAGCCGGCCGCCGACCACCGGGACGGTGGCGTACGGCGGGATGAGCGCCGGCATCACGTGCGACCTGCCGTGACCGCGCGAACCGTGGGCGTGACGCCACCGGTCGTCGGCCGGCAGCAGCTCGCGCAGCGCCGCGAGCAGGTCGTCGTCGCTGCCCGACCCCAGCTCCATCAGGACCACGCCGGCGGTCGCGTGCGGGACGAAGACGTGCAGCAGTCCGTCCTCGCCCTGTTCGCGCACGAAGTCCGCGCAGGCCGGCGTTATGTCGTGCACCGTCTCGCGCGAGCCCGTGGCCACGGAGATGATCTGGGATCTCACACGTGAATTCTACTGAGGCACGATGACCGCATCCGGGCCGGGAAACACCAGGCCGGTGTGCCCGTCGTCGAACCGCACGATGTACGGGGGGCCTCCGTTCGCCCCGTGGACCTCCACGATGACTCCCCCGTGATCGATTTCTCCGACGACGTTCCCGTGCACAAGGAGCCGATCGCCTACCGTCGCGTTCATATCTCCACATTCGTACGGTGGCCGCCAAACGAAAAGGGGGATGTCCGGCTCCCACCACGAGGTCAGGAAAAATCATGACCGAACCGTTACGCTGCTCGGACGCCCGGGGCCGTCCCCGCGGACGACACGCCCGGCGTTGTCGGTTCGGGGTCTTCGGTCATCCCGCACGTATCTCCTCACGGTCCGCGTCTCCTCACGGTCCGCGTCTCCTCACGGTCCGCGGGTTTCCGGAAGCGTGGGCGCCGCATCGCCGGACACGCGCGGGATCATCGCGGCGATCACCGAAACACTCGGGCGCGCCCGATCGCGCGGGCGCGCCGTGGGATCCGGCAAGGACTGTCCGTGCTCGCGCGGCGACACCCGCGCGGCGGCGCGGCGAAGGCGGCAGCGCTCCCCTCCACGATCGCCGTACCTGCTCCGGCGGCTAGACTCGCGCGGCGTGCGGGCCGCCCCGCCCCCCGCGGGTGACGGTGTCCACCCTTCGGGGGATACTCCACACATGAGGGCGAAATTTCCCAGGTTTTCCCGACTTGTTAAATTGGCCGCCCAATGTAACCTTGGCCCTTGATTCGTCCTACCATCGGTGGTCTAGGCCACCACTAGCCGCCCTGCCAGCAGGGACGTCCTGGTTACCGGCCAGTAGAGATGCACTTTCTACGGCGAACGACCAGGATGGAAGGCGACCCAGACCAGACATCCGTCATCCTCGGAAGGCGAGACCCAGTGGCTTCCGGACGCCAGCGTTTCTCGATCATCAGCGACGGCCTACCCAGCCAGTTGCCTGATGTCGACCCCAGCGAGACCAACGAGTGGCTCGAGTCCCTCGACAACGTCGTCAAGACCGAGGGCCGCACGAGGGCCCGTTATCTCATGCTCCGCATGCTGGAGCGCGCCCGCGAGCACCAGGTCGGCGTGCCTGGCCTGCGCAGTACCGACTACATCAACACGATCCCGCCGGAGCGCGAGCCGTGGTTCCCGGGTGACGAGCACGTCGAGCGCCGCATCCGTGCCTACATCCGCTGGAACGCCGCGATCATGGTGTCCCGCGCCAACGCGCGCACCAACGTCGGCGGCCACATCGCCACCTACGCCTCCGCCGCGTCCCTGTACGAGGTGGGCTTCAACCACTTCTTCCGCGGCAAGGACCACGGCGAGTCCGGCGACCAGGTCTTCTTCCAGGGCCACGCCGCGCCCGGCATCTACGCCCGCGCCTTCCTGGAGGGCCGCCTCAACGAGGCGCAGCTCGACGCGTTCCGGCAGGAGCTGTCGCACGGCTTCCACGGCCTGCCCTCCTACCCGCACCCGCGCCTGATGCCGGACTTCTGGGAGTTCCCCACGGTGTCGATGGGTCTGGGCCCGATCGGCGCCATCTACCAGGCGCGGTTCAACCGCTACCTGCTCAACCGGCAGATCAAGGACACCAGCCGCAGCCACGTCTGGGCGTTCCTCGGCGACGGCGAGATGGACGAGCCCGAGTCGCTCGGCGCCATCGGCGTGGCGGCCCGTGAGGAGCTCGACAACCTCACCTTCGTCATCAACTGCAACCTGCAGCGCCTCGACGGCCCGGTACGCGGCAACGGCAAGATCATCCAGGAGCTGGAGTCCTACTTCCGCGGCGCCGGCTGGAACGTCATCAAGGTCGTCTGGGGCCGCGACTGGGACCCGCTGCTGGCCGCCGACGTCGACGGCGTGCTGGTCAACCAGATGAACACCACCCCCGACGGCCAGTTCCAGACCTACTCGGTCGAGTCGGGCGCCTACATCCGCGAGAACTTCTTCGGCGGCGACCCGCGCCTGCGCAAGATGGTCGAGCACCTGACCGACGACGACATCCGCAAGCTGTCGCGCGGCGGCCACGACTACCGCAAGGTCTACGCCGCGTTCAAGGCGGCCCGCGAGCACGTCGGCCAGCCGACCGTCATCCTCGCCCAGACCATCAAGGGCTGGACCCTGGGCAAGGACTTCGAGGCGCGCAACGCCACCCACCAGATGAAGAAGCTCACCAAGGCCGAGCTGAAGGAGTTCCGCGACCGGCTCTACCTGCCGATCCCGGACTCGGCCCTGGAGGGCGACCTGCCCCCGTACTTCCACCCGGGCGAGAACGACCCCGAGATCGAGTACATGAAGGAGCGCCGCGCGGCGCTGGGCGGCGTGCTGCCCAAGCGCGTGGTGCGGGCCAAGCCGGTCAAGCTGCCCGGCGACGACGTCTACAAGACGTTCGGCAAGGGCTCGGGCAAGCAGCAGGTGGCCACCACCATGGCGTTCGTGCGCCTGCTGAAGGACCTCATGCGCGACAAGGAGATCGGCCACCGGTTCGTGCCGATCATCCCCGACGAGGCGCGCACGTTCGGTCTCGACGCGATGTTCCCCACGGCGAAGATCTACTCGCCGCACGGCCAGACGTACGAGGCCGTCGACCGCGAGCTGCTGCTGTCGTACAAGGAGGCCGTGCAGGGCCAGATCCTGCACGAGGGCATCAGCGAGTCGGGCTCGATGGCCTCGACGATCGCCGCCGGCACCTCGTACGCCACGCACGGCGAGCACATGATCCCGATCTACATCTTCTACTCGATGTTCGGCTGGCAGCGCACCGGCGACCAGATGTGGCAGCTCGGCGACCAGATGGGCCGCGGCTTCCTGCTCGGCGCCACGGCCGGCCGCACGACGCTGAACGGCGAGGGCCTGCAGCACGAGGACGGCCACACGCCGCTCATCGCCTCGACCAACCCGGCCGCGGTCTCGTACGACCCGTCGTGGGCGTTCGAGGTGGCGCACATCGTCAAGGACGGCCTGCGCCGCATGTACGGCGACCAGCCCGAGGACGTCTTCTACTACCTGACCGTCTACAACGAGCCCTACCTGCAGCCGGCCGAGCCGGCCGGGATCGACGTGGACGGCCTGCTCAAGGGCCTGTACAAGTTCTCCGACGGCCCGCAGACGCAGGGCCCGAAGGCCAACATCCTCGCCTCCGGCGTGGCGGGCCCGTGGGCCGTGGAGGCGCAGCGGATGCTGGCCGAGGACTGGGGCGTGTCGGCCGACGTCTGGTCGGCCACGTCGTGGAGCGAGCTGCGCCGCGACGCGCTCGCCTGCGACGAGCACAACCTGCTCAACCCGGACGCCGAGCCGCGCGTGCCGTACGTGACCCGGGCGCTGTCGCAGGCGCAGGGGCCGTTCGTGGGCGTCAGCGACTACATGAAGGCCGTGCAGGACCAGATCGCCCAGTGGGTCCCGGGTGACTGGTCGTCGCTGGGCACCGACGGGTTCGGCCTGTCCGACACCCGCTCGGCGCTGCGCCGCCACTTCCACGTCGACGCGGCGTCGATCACGCTGGCCGTGCTCACGAGCCTGGTCAAGCGCGGCGAGCTCAACGGCGAGGTGCTGCGCGAGGCGATCGCCCGCTACCACCTCAAGAACGGCGTGACCGAGGCCGGCGGCGCCGAGAGCAACGACACGCAGTCGATGGGCGTCTGACCCGGCGCGCACGACCACGACAGGCGGTGTGAGGCGACGCGTTCCCGACGGGCGCGGCGCCTCACACCGTTCCTGGTGGAGTCTCACGTATTGTGGGCACTACTTCCCCCTGAGAGTCGAGGGGGAGCTTTCATGCGTCATGTCCTGGCCGTGACCGCCGCGCTGGCCGTGTCCGCCACCGCCTGCGCGGGCACGGCGAAACCCGACACCGATCCCAAGGGCGCCGTACCGCCCATCGTGTGGGGGCCGTGCACGGACATCAAACGGCCGGGCGGCCAGACCCCGGCGCAGCAGGACTCCTCCGTCAGGTGCGCCAAGCTCGCCGTGCCGCTCGACTACAACAACCCCGGCGGCGACACGATCCAGCTCGCGCTCATCAAGATCGCGGCCACCGGCAAGCACCGCCTCGGCTCGCTCGTGTTCAACTTCGGCGGTCCCGGCGGATCCGGCGTGGACACCCTCGACCAGGCCGCCAAGCAGTTCGAGTCGCTGCGCGGCCGCTACGACCTCGTCAGCTTCGACCCCCGCGGCGTCGAGCGCAGCGCGGGCGTGCGCTGCGGCTCCGACGCCGACATGGACCGCTGGGTGTCGCTCAACACGCTGCCGCTCACCGAGCAGACCCGCCTGGCCGGGCAGGCCGCCAACAAGGAGTTCGCCCGGCTCTGCCAGCGCGACGCCGGCCGGGTCCTGCCGTACGTGGGCACCGTGAACGCCGCCCGCGACATGGACCGGCTGCGGGTCGCGCTCAAGGACCCCAAGCTCAACTACTTCGGCATGTCGTACGGCACGCAGCTCGGCGCCGTGTACGCCACCCTGTTCCCGAAGAACGTCGGCCGGATGGTGCTCGACGCCCCGCTCGACCCGTCGATCACGTTCTCGGAGCGCACGATCGCGCAGACGCGCGGCTTCCAGCGGGAGTACGAGACCTTCCTGAAGGACTGCGTGAAGGAGGGCTGCGACTTCGGCAAGTCGGTCAAGGCCGCCAACGCCAACGTCGACCAGCTCATGAACCGCCTCGTCACCCGGCCGCTCACCGTGGACGGCCGGCAGCTCACCCAGGGCCTGGCCTCCACGGGCGTGGCCGCCGCCCTGTACTCGGAGCTGTCGTGGCCGTTCCTGGAGAAGGCGATCGCCGCGGCGATCAAGGGACGGGGCGAGGCGCTGATGTTCCTGGCCGACTCCTACACCGGGCGTGACCAGCGTGGTCACTACAGCACCCAGATGTCCAGCTTCCCGGCCATCACCTGCGTGGACTCCGCCGAGCGGCCCGACGACGCGCAGCTGCGCCGCACGTGGGAGCGCTCGACCGGGATCTCGCCGCTGTTCGGCGGCGAGGGCTCGGGCGGGCTGTGCCGGTTCTGGCCGGTGCCGGGCAGCGACCAGGCGCGGCGCGTGAACGCCGCCGGGTCTGGTCCGATCCTCGTGGTGGGCGGCAAGGGCGACCCGGCCACGCCGTACCAGTGGGCGCCGCGCCTGACCAAGGAGCTGGGGACCGCGCGGCTGCTGACGTACGAGGGCGAGGGGCACGGCGCGTACACGTCGGGCAACCGCTGCATCCAGCGCCGGATCGACGCCTACCTGCTCAGCGGCAAGCTCCCGGCCCGGGGCTCCGTCTGCGAGGCGACCTGAGCGGCCCCCCGTCTAGGCTCGGGACCGTGACCGACTATCCCACGCTGATCGAGGGTGAGGCGGCCCGGCTCGTCGAGCTGGCGAGCGGCGCCGACCCCGGCACGCCGGTGCCCGCCTGTCCCGGATGGACCGTCGCCGACCTGATCACCCACGTCGGCACCACGCACCGGTGGGTGACCCACATCCTGCGCGACCGGGTCCAGGAACGGATCTGGTCGCGGCAGGTGCCCAACGGCCTGCCCGAGGGCGCGAGCGGCGACCCGGCCTGGCTGGCGCGGGGCGCCGCCGAGCTGCTGGACACGCTGCGGGCCACCGACCCGGCCACGCGGGTGTGGTCGTGGGGCGGCGACCAGTCGGCGGCGTACTGGGCGCGGCGGATGACGTTCGAGCTGCTGGTCCACCGGATCGACGCCGAGCTCGCCCTGGGCGTCGAGCCGTCGGTGCCCGTGGCGGCGGCGCTGGACGGCGTCGAGGAGCTCCTCGGCAACCTGCCGCACGCCGCCTGGATCACCCGCCGCCTGGCCGGGCTCGGCGCGGAGGGCGCCACGATCCACCTGCACGCCACCGACCCGCCGGCGGGCTCGCCGGAGGGCACGGGCGAGTGGACCGTCACCCAGGGCCCCGAGGGCGTGATCACCTGGACGCGCGGCCACGCCAAGGCCGACGCGGCCGTCCGCGGCACCGCGCGTGACCTGCTGCTCATGCTGTACGGCAGGCGCTTCGCCCCCGCGCTGACCGTCTTCGGCGACCGCCCCTTCCTGGACCGCTGGCTCGCCGCGGCCGCCTTCTGACCGCATCCTTGAGTGAGGCGAACAGGGCCCTGGACGCGCCGCCGCTCGGCGGTCGGCGGCGAGTCCAGGGACGGGGGCCGCGCGGCGCATGGACCGCGCGGCCCGTCACGAGCCGGGGCGAGTGGGGGCCGGCGGGGAAGGCGCCGGCGGCGGCTCGCCGCGGCTCATGACTCAGGTGGGAGACCCTGGCTCATGACCCGCACTCCGTTATCGAACACAATGACGATCCCACGGTGAGACGACAGCCCTATGTCGGTGTTTCCGCCGGATTTTCGAGCTACTGATCGAGAACCGTGCCGTGCAGCGCCATCTCCGGAAGGTCGGGCGTGAAGCCCTCCAGCGGCCGGTCGGGGCAGCGCTCCCCCGTGACGCCGGCCGAGGCGATGCGGTCGAGCCGGAAGACCCGCACGTCGTCGCGTAACCGGCACCATCCGACGAGGTACCAGTAACCGCCACGCCCGCCCAGGAACACGCCGGGCTCCACGTCGCGCGAGGTCAGCGCACCCTTGGCGTCGGCGTACTCCAGCCGCAGCACGCGGCGGCGCAGCAGCGCCTCCTCGATCGCCCGTGAGACGCCCGCGGCGCCGAGCAGCCGGGCGCCCGTGCCGTCGTCGCCGGGGTCGGCCACGACGCGCACCCGGCGGGCCAGCTCGCGCGCCAGCTCGCCCTCGCGGCCGGGCATCGCGGCCACGACCTTGCGCAGCGCGCTGCGCGCCTGCCGCCCGAACGGCTGGTCGCCCGACCTGCTGAGGGCCAGGGCGATGGCCACCGCCTCGGCCGGGGTGAAGTTGAGCGGGGGCAGCGACATCGCCTTGTCGAGCGCGTAGCCGCCCCTGCGGCCCGGCTCGGCGTGGATGGGCACCCCGGACTCCTGGAGCGCGATGATGTCGCGCTCGATCGTGCGGACGCTCACCTCGAACCGGCGGGCGAGCTCGCGCGCCGAGCGGCAGCGTGGGGAGATCGCGCGCAGGTCCTCGACGAGCGCGTACAGCCGGTCGGTACGGTTCACGACCGCGACGCTACGCGCCGCCACCGACAATCACGCGTCCCGCGGCGCCCCGGCCACGGTCCCCTCACCTCCGCGCCAGCAGGGTCTCCCGCGCCGGTCACGCGTCATGACCCCTCGCAGCGCCGCCGCGTCCGGCCCGGGCGGTCACGAACCCCGGCGCGTCCAGGACAGCAGCTCCTCCACCGGCCAGGTGTTCACGATCCTGGCGGCCTCGATCCCGCACCGGGCCGCCCGCTCGCACCCGAACCGCTGCCAGTCGAGCTGCCCCGGCGCGTGCGCGTCGGAGTCGATCGCGAAGTCGCACCCCGTCTCGTGCGCGAGCAGCATCAGCCGCTTGGGCGGGTCGAGCCGGTCCGGCCGCGAGTTGATCTCCACGGCCACCCCGAACCGGCGGCACGCCTCGAAGACGACCTCGGCGTCGAACTCCGACTCCGGCCGCACCCCGCCGCGCCGCCCGCCGCCGCGCACGACGCGTCCCGTGCAGTGGCCGAGCACGTCCACGTGCGGGTTCGCCACGGCGGCGACCATGCGGCGGGTCATCTCGTGGCGGTTCATGCGCAGCTTGGAGTGGACGCTGGCGACGACCACGTCGAGGCGCTCCAGCAGCTCGGGCTCCTGGTCGAGGGTGCCGTCGAGGTTGACGTCCACCTCGATGCCGGTGAGGATCCGGAACGGCGCCAGCCGCTCGTTGAGCCGTTCGACCTGGTCGAGCTGGCGGCGCAGCCGGGCGGGCGACAGGCCGTTGGCGATCGTCAGCCGGGGCGAGTGGTCGGTCAGCGCCCAGTACTCGTGGCCGAGCGCGCGGGCGGTCGCGGCCATCTCCTCGATCGGCGACCCGCCGTCCGACCACTCGGAGTGGCTGTGCAGGTCGCCCTTGAGCGCCGCGCGCAGCGCCGCCGTCTCGTCGTCCAGGTCCGTGCCCTCGGTGGCGCGCAGCCTGCGCAGGTACGCGGGGACCTCGCCGTCCAGCGCCTCGGTGATGGCCAGGGCGGTGACCTTGCCGATGCCGGGCAGGTCCGCGAGGCCGCCCGCGCCGGCCAGCCGTACGAGCTCGGCGTGAGGGGTCGACTCGGCCACGGCGGCGGCGCGGCGGAAGGCACGCACGCGGTAGGTGGGCTCGCCGGCCCGTTCCAGCAGGAAAGCGATCTCACGCAGGGCTTCGACCGGTGTCATGGGGAACTCCTACCCCCGCGCGGTTCGTCACCTAATCGACATTGATGCCGCGGGTGGCCCCCGATAGGCTGATCGGCCAACGAAAGCAGGAGCTCATGGGACAACCGCGACCACCGCAGCAGCACCAACCGCCCCAGCGGTCCATGGCGTCCAAAGTGGTCACGTTGTCCGTCATCGGCATCGTCTCGGTCATGATCGTCGCCTACTGCGCCGCCCAGGACGACGACGACGTCACCGCCGACTGCGTCGACATGAGCCAGCAGCTGCCCGACGGCACGTACGAGGTCGTCGACGACGACTACTGCGACGACGATGACGACGGCACCGTCCACTACTACAGCGGCGGCTCCCGCTCGGCCTACCACTGGTACTACGGCGGCACCCGGGTCGGCACCCGCGTGCGCGGGGGCACCTCCTACCGCCCCTCCGACGTGACGATCTCCTCCCGCAGCGGCAAGTCGATCCAGCGGGGCGGCTTCGGCGGCCGTTCCAGCAGCGGGAGCTGACGCGTGCGGCGCGAACACGGCACACCGCGGCAGGGCTGGGACAAGATCATCGAGAGCCAGGGGCTGGCCTACCACCGCGCGGCCCACCCCGAGGGGCTGAGCCGGCCGTACTGGGACGAGTCCGTCCACTACGTCTTCTCCATGGACGAGGTCGAGGAGCTGGAGGCGCAGGTCGAGGAGCTGCACGAGATGTGCCTGCGCGCCGCGGGCCACGTCGTGGAGACCGGCCGCTTCGCGGACTTCGCCATCCCCGGGTGGGCCGTCGAGGACGTGCGCCGCTCGTGGGAGCGGCGCGACCCCCACCTGTACGGCCGCTTCGACCTGCGCTACGACGGCACCGGCCCGGCCAAGCTGCTGGAGTACAACGCCGACACGCCCACCTCGCTGGTGGAGTCGGCGGTGGCGCAGTGGTTCTGGCTGAAGGACACGCACCCGGACGACGACCAGTGGAACTCCGTCCACGAGCGGCTCGTCGACCGCTGGGCGGCCATGACGCTGCCGCCCGGCCCCACCCACTTCGCCTGGACCGCCATGGACGAGACCGGCGAGGAGGCGATGACGCTCGCCTACCTGCAGGAGACGGCCGAGCAGGCCGGGCGCTCCACGGTGGCGGTGGCCATGGAGGACGTCGGCTGGGACGACCTCAACCGGCGCTTCGCCGACGTCGAGGAGCGGTGGATCCGCTCGATCTTCAAGCTGTACCCGTGGGAGTGGATGCTGGCCGACCCGTTCGGGCGGCACGCCGTCCGGCACGGCACCTGGATCGAGCCCCTGTGGAAGGTCCTGCTGTCGAACAAGGCACTGCTCGCCGTGCTGTGGGAGCTGTACCCGGGCCACCCCAACCTGCTGCCCGCCTACCTCGACGGGCCCCGCGACCTGACCTCGTACATCGTCAAGCCGCTGCTCGGCAGGGAGGGTGCGTCGATGCGCGTCGTCACCCCCGGCGGCGCCCACGAGACGCCGGGCGAGTACGGCCGCGAGGGCTTCGTCCACCAGGCCTTCGAGGCCCTGCCCGAGTTCGACGGCCAGCGGCCGGTGCTGGGCGCGTGGGTGGTCGCCGACGAGGCGGCCGGCCTGGGCATCCGTGAGACCACGGGCCTCATCACCGATGACACCTCCTCCTTCGTCCCCCACCGAATCGAGCGATCATGACCCTGCTGGAAACCCTCGCCCGCGGCTCGGGCGCCATCGCCGCGTACGCCGCCGTCGGCGTGGCGCTGCTGATCATCGGCTTCTACGTGATCGACCTGGCCACCCCCGGCAAGCTCAGCTCGATCATCCGCACCGAGCGCAACCCCAACGCCACCCTGCTCGCCACCTCCGCCATGATCGCCGTGGGGCTCATCGTGGCGGCCTCGATCTGGTCCTCCGGCGGGCGCCTCGTCGAGGGCCTGGCCGGCACGGCGGTCTTCGGCCTGGTCGGCATCGTGGTGCAGACCGTGGCGATGATGGTCTTCGACAAGGTGGTCGGCATCTCGGTCCGCGACCTGGTCAAGGAGCCCGAGGTGCAGCCGGGCACCCGGCTGCTGGCCGCCACCCACGTGGCCATCGGCCTGATCACCGCCGTCGCCGTCATCTGAACAGCGCCCGTGAGGGTGCTCGTCGCGGTCATCTCACCGGACCTGGCACTCTAGAGGCGTGACGGACCGGACCCGGGAGGACACCACCCGCAGGCTGGAGCGCGCCATGGGCGCGCTCGGCACGGCGGCCATGGCGCGCATGGACGAGCAGCTGCCGTGGTTCCGCGCGCTCAGCGCCGAGGACCGCTCCTGGGTGGGCCTGGTGGCGCAGGCCGGGATCGCCGCGTTCGTGGAGTGGTTCCAGCACGCCGGCGAGGACCGGCCGACGCCCAGCATCGAGTTCTTCGGCACGGCGCCGCGCGAGCTGAAGCGCTCGATCTCGCTCCAGCAGACGGTCGACATCGTGCGCATCGTCGTGGAGGTCGTCGAGGCGCAGAGCGACGAGCTGGCCGCGCCCGGCGGCGAGGACCAGCTCCAGCAGGCCATGCTCCGCTACACCCGCGACGTGGCCTTCGCCGCCGCCCAGGTCTACGCGCGCGAGGCCGAGGCGCGCGGCTCCTGGGACGCCCGGCTGGAGGCGCTGATCGTCGACGCGCTGGTGCGGGGCGAGGTCGACGACGGGCTCCACTCGTGGGCCGCCGCGCTCGGCTGGACCTCCTCCCCCGTGGTGGTCATCGCCGGGCACGCCCCCGACGACGACCCGCGCGCGGTGATCGACGGGCTGCGCGAGAAGGGCCGCCGCATCGGCATGGACCTACTGGCCGGGGTGCAGGCCGACCGGCTGATCGTCATCGTGGGCGGCGCGGGCAGCGTCAACGACGCGGCCCGGCAGGTGGTGGCCCGCTTCGGTCCGGGGCCGATCGTCATCGGCCCCGAGGTGCCCGACCTGCACGCCGCCGCGCGCTCCGCGCGGGCCGCCCTGGCCGGGCTGAAGGCGTCGTCCGGCTGGCCCGACGCGCCCCGGCCCGTGCACGCCGACGACCTGCTCGCCGAGCGGGCGCTCGACGGCGACGAGGACGCCCGCGAGCAGCTCGTGGAGAACGTCTACCTGCCGCTGGCGGGCACGCCGCTGCTCGACACGCTGGCCACCTACCTGGAGCAGGGCACGTCGCTGGAGGCGACGGCGCGGCTGCTGTTCGTCCACCCCAACACGGTCCGCTACCGCCTGCGCAAGATCACGGAGCTGACCGGCTACCAGCCGACCGAGGGCCGCTCGGCCTTCACCCTCCAGGTCGGCCTCATTCTGGGGCGGCTCTCGGAGAGCGCCCTGACGTGGCGGGCCCTAACGTAATCATCCCGAAACCCCCACTGTAGAAACTCTACAAAAGGTGTTGGACAAAGTTCGTACGGATCCTTAGCCGCGTGTCGAACCTCTACAGGGCATGGTGGTTTTTGTGCTTGCAATCGTCGCTCCGGGCCAGGGCGCCCAGACCCCAGGTTTCCTGACACCCTGGCTTGAGCTGCCGGGTCTGGCCGACCGGCTCGCCGGGTGGTCCGAGGTCGTGGGCCTGGACCTCATCACCTATGGCACGACGGCCGGGGCCGACGAGATCCGCGACACCGCGGTCGCCCAGCCCCTGCTCGTGGCCGCCGCGCTGGCCTCCGCCGAGGCGCTCGGCGTCCGGCCCGACCTGGTGGCCGGGCACAGCGTGGGCGAGTTCGCCGCCGCCGTCCTCGCCGGGGCGCTCACCGCCGAGCAGGCCCTCGCGCTGGTCCGCGAGCGCGCCCAGGCCATGGCCAAGGCCGCGGCCGTCACCGAGACCGGCATGACCGCCGTGCTCGGCGGCGACGAGGCCGAGGTGCTCGCCGCCATCGAGCGGCACGGCCTGACCCCCGCCAACATCAACGGCGCCGGCCAGATCGTCGCCGGCGGCACGCTGGAGCAGCTCGCCGCCTTCCAGGACGACGCGCCCGAGCGCTCCCGGCTGCGCCCGCTGGCCGTCGCGGGCGCCTTCCACACCGTCCACATGGCTCCGGCCGTCGCCACCCTGCGCGACGCCGCGCTCGGCGTGACGCCCGCCGACCCGGCCGTCCGGCTGCTGTCCAACGCCGACGGCCAGGCCGTCACGAGCGGCGCCGACTTCCTCGACCGGCTGGTCAAGCAGGTCAGCAGCCCCGTCCGGTGGGACCTGTGCATGGCCACGATGGCCGAGCAGGGCGTCACCGCGATCATCGAGCTGCTGCCCGGCGGCACCCTGACCGGCCTGGCCAAGCGCGCGCTGCGGGGCGTGCCGACCGTCGCGCTGAAGACCCCCGACGACCTCGACGCGGCCAAGGAGCTGATCAAGTGAGGATCCCCGACGTCGCGCCCGGCGCGAAGGTGCTGGCCTTCGGCCACTACCAGCCGGCCACCATCGTCACCAACGACGACCTGGCCAAGGTCATGGACACCAACGACGAGTGGATCCAGTCGCGGGTCGGCATCCGCGAGCGCCGCATCGCCTCCGAGGGCGAGTCGGTCGAGGACATGGCCGTCCAGGCCGGCGGCAAGGCGCTGGCGGCCAGCGGCCTGTCGGCGAGCGACATCGACCTGGTGATCGTCGCCACCTGCACGCTGGAGACGCAGATCCCCAACGCCGCCGCCGTGGTGGCCCACCGGCTCGGCATCGAGTCGCCCGGCGCGTTCGACGTCAACGCCGCCTGCGCCGGCTTCTGCTACGCGCTGGCCACCGCCAGCGCCGCCGTCCGCGGCGGCTCGGCGCGCAACGTGCTGGTCATCGGCTCCGAGAAGCTGTCGCAGTGGGTGGACCCGACCGACCGCTCCACCGCCGTGATCTTCGCCGACGGCGCGGGGGCCGCAGTGGTGGCCCCGTCCGACACGCCGGGGATCGGTCCGGTCGTGTGGGGCAGCGCCGGCGACAGGTCCGACGCGATCATCATCAACGACCGCAACGACAGCCTCCACCAGGAGGGCCAGGCGGTGTTCCGCTGGGCCACCACCGCGCTGCACCCGGTGGCCAGGGAGGCGTGCGAGCGCGCCGGCGTCGACCCGTCAGAGCTGGCCGCGTTCGTGCCGCACCAGGCCAACCTGCGCATCATCGAGGCGATCGCCCGCAAGCTCGGCGCCGACAAGGCCGTGATCGCGCGGGACATCGTCACCGCCGGCAACACCTCGGCGGCGTCCATCCCGCTGGCGCTCTCGCGCATGATCGAGCGCGGCGAGGTCCGCTCCGGCGACCTCGCGCTCGTCCTGGGCTTCGGCGCCGGCCTCACCTATGCGGGCCAAGTGATCGAGGTTCCGTAGGATCCGGTACGGCTCCCGCCGTACCGGTCACAGCTTGTACGGCGCGAGCCGTGCAGATCCAGATAGAACCCAAAGGAGAACGACGACATGGCTGCCACCGAGCAGGAGATCCTCGAGGGCCTCGGCAAGATCATCAACGAGATCACCGGCATTCCGGCCTCCGAGGTGACGCCCGAGAAGAGCTTCGTGGACGACCTCGACATCGACTCCCTGTCCATGGTCGAGATCGCCGTGGCCGCCCAGGACGAGTTCGGCGTCGAGATTCCCGACGACCAGCTCAAGAACCTGAAGACGGTCAAGGACGTCCTGAACTTCATCCAGAACTGACGATCGTCGCGGCCTTCGGGCCGCCGATCGCGTGAACCTTCACCCTTCTGATCGACAAGGAGCGCGAAACGTGAGTGCAAACCGGGTACGTGTCGTCGTCACCGGGCTCGGCGCGACCACGCCCGTCGGTGGAGACGTCACCTCGACCTGGTCGGCGCTCCTCGCCGGTCAGTCGGGCGTCAAGACCATCACCGAGGACTGGGTCGACACCGTCCCCGTGAAGTTCGCGGGGACGGCCGCGGTCGACCCGGCCGAGGTGCTGCCCCGGCCGGAAGCCCGCCGCCTCGACCGCAGCGAGCAGTTCGCCCTCGTGGCGGCGCGCGAGGCGTGGCAGGACGCGGGCGCTCCCGGCGTCGCGCCCGAGCGGCTCGGCGTCGTGGTCTCCAGCGGCATCGGCGGCATCAACACGACGCTGTCGGCCTACGACACCTACAAGGAGCGCGGCTGGAACCGGCTCTCGCCGTTCACCGTGCCGATGCTCATGCCGAACGGCCCGGCCGCGTGGATCGGCCTCGACCTCGGAGCCCAGGCCGGCGTGCACGCCACCGTGTCCGCCTGCGCCTCCGGCGCCGAGGCCATCGGCTACGCGATGGACATGATCAGGTCCGGCCGCGCCGACGTCGTCGTGGCCGGCGGCACCGAGGCCGCGATCCACGGCCTCAACGTGGCGGCCTTCGCCGCCGCGCGGGCCATGTCCACCCGCAACGACGACCCGGCCGGCGCGTCGCGGCCCTGGGACCGCGAGCGTGACGGCTTCGTGCTCGGCGAGGGCGCCGGCATCATCGTGCTGGAGTCCGAGGAGCACGCCCGGGCGCGGGGCGCGCGGATCTACGCCTACGCCGCGGGCGTCGGCTACTCCGCCGACTCCCACCACATCACCCAGCCGGAGCCGGAGGGCCGGGGCATCATCATGGCGATGACCCAGGCGCTCAACGACGCCGACATCGCCGGCCTGGACGTCAAGCACGTCAACGCCCACGCCACCTCGACCCCGGCGGGCGACGTCGTCGAGGTGCAGGCGGTCGCCAAGGCCATCGGCACCCACCCGCTGGTCACCTCGACCAAGTCCATGACCGGCCACCTGCTGGGCGGCGCGGGCGGCATCGAGTCCGTGTTCACCATCAAGGCGCTGCAGGAGCGGATCGTCCCCGCGACGATCAACATCTCCGATCTCGACGACGGGATCGAGGTGGAGATCGTCCACGGCGCCAACCGCGAGCTGCCCGCCGGCGACATCGCCGCGGTGAACAACTCGTTCGGGTTCGGCGGTCACAACGCCACCGTCGTCTTCCAAGGGGCCTGAATGACCGTGCTCGACAACAGGGCGGTGACCAGCGGCTCCGACCAGGAGCCAGCTGATCCCCGCGACCCCGCCGTCCGCCTGGCCGCGCTGCTCGACGAGGGCTCGCTGCGGCTGATCACTGCCGAGGACAAGAGCGGCGTGCTCGCCGCGATGGGCCGCGTCGAGGGTGTCCCCGTCGTCGCCTTCTGCAGTGACGCCCGCTTCCAGGGCGGCGCGATGGGCAGCGAGGGCTGCGAGCACATCGTGCACGCCTACGACGTGGCCGTCCGAGAGCGGGTGCCGGTCATCGGGATCTGGCACTCCGGCGGTGCGCGACTCGCCGAAGGCGTCGAGTCGCTGCACGCCGTCGGCCGGGTCTTCGCCGCCATGACCAAGGCGTCCGGCGTCGTCCCGCAGATCTCCGTGGTCGTGGGCCCCGCCGCGGGCGGCGCCGCCTACGGCCCGGCGCTCACCGACCTGGTCGTGCTGGCCGACTCCGGCCGCATCTTCGTCACCGGCCCCGACGTGGTGCGCAGCGTCACCGGCGAGGACGTCGACAGCGCGGCGCTGGGCGGCCCCGAGCCCCACAGCAAGCGCAGCGGCGTCGTCCACGTCGTCACCAAGACCGAGACCGACGCGCTGCTCAAGGCGCGCCAGCTCGCCGTCCTGCTCGGCCACCAGGGCCGGGTGCGCGCCTCCGCCGTGGACGAGGTCGACTTCTCCAGCCTGCTGCCCGAGTCGGCGCGCCGCGCCTACGACGTCAAGCCGCTGGTCAACGGCCTGCTCGACGAGCCGGGTGTGGAGCTGCACCCCAAGTGGGCGCCCAACATCGTCACCACCCTCGGCCGGCTCGGCGGCCGCACCGTCGGTGTGATCGCCAACAACCCGATGCGGCTCGGCGGCTGCCTCGACGCGACCTCCGCGGAGAAGGCCGCCCGCTTCGTGCGCATGTGCGACGCCTTCGGGGTACCGCTGGTCGTGCTCGTGGACGTCCCCGGCTACCTGCCGGGCGTCGGCCAGGAGCACGACGGCGTGGTCCGCCGCGGCGCCAAGCTGCTGCACGCCTTCGCCGAGGCGTCCGTGCCGCGGGTCACGCTGGTCACCCGCAAGGCGTACGGCGGCGCGTACATCGCGATGAACTCCCGCGCGCTCGGCGCCACCAAGGTGTTCGCCTGGCCGACGACCGAGGTCGCGGTCATGGGCGCGGTGGCCGCGGTGCGCATCCTCAAGCGGCGCGAGCTGGCGGCGGCGCCCGAGGAGGAGCGGGCGGAGCTGGAGCAGCGCCTGGCCGAGGAGCACGAGAAGCTGGCCGGCGGCCTGGCCCGCGCGCAGGACCTCGGCGTGATCGACGAGGTCATCGAGCCCAAGGAGACGCGCGGCGCGATCGCCAAGGTGCTCGCCCAGGCCACCCCGGCCCGCGGCGCGCACGGCAACATCCCGCTGTGACCACGGCCGACGCCGATGGGCCCCGCACCTTCCCCAGGTGCGGAGCCCATCGGCGTTGACGGGCATCCGGCCGGGGGACGCCCCCCGGGTAGGTGGCAAGGGCGGACGGCGCGGTCAGCCGGCAAGGTCAGCCGGCAAGGTCGGACGGCTGGGTCGGACGGCTAGGCCAGACGGCTACGTCGGACGGCAGGTCAGACGGCGGCGTGCAGCCAGCGGACCGGGGCGCCGTCGCCCGCGTAGCGGAACGGCTCCAGCTCCTCGTCCCACGGCCTGCCGAGCAGCTTGTCCAGCTCGTCCTCCAGCACGCACCGCCCCTGGGCAGCCATCATCATCACCGTGCGCAAGCGGTCCTCAGGGATCATGATGTCGCCCGCCGCCCCGATCACCGCGCTGAAGGCGCCGAGCGTCGGCGTGTAGGCGTGGCGGGACCCGTCGACGCCCGGCGAGGCGTCCTCGGTGATCTCGAACCTGATGCGCTGCCAGCCCATGAGTGAGGACGTGATGGCGGCCGCGATGCCGGGGCGGCCCTCCCACTCCGCCTGCGCCCGCACGACGTTGGGCGCGGCTGGTTGCGGCGTCCACGTCAGGTCCACGGGCACGCCAAGGACACCCGCGACCGCCCATTCGATATGAGGGCACAGCGCGGGCTGAGCCGAGTGGACGTAGAGCACGCCACGAGCAGACACCGGACCTCCCGTTTCGGTACGAGGTGCGCCTTCCCCAACGGCCTCGTCCTGGGATGATCACAAGTGACTAGGGAGAGACTACCGTCGGTCGCAATCCGGCACCAGAGGGGGCCCATACCAACTTGTTGCGGCTGTGGCACGTGACACCGGGCCACCTCGGGGATAGGTACCGGCACATGGACATCGAATATGCCGGCGAGGCGCTCATCCGCCCAGGTCAGGTGCTCACCGATCGCAGCTCCCTGTCCTCGGCGGCGCGCTGGACCCAGGCGGTCTCCGAGGGCGACGGCGTCTGCGTGATCCATCTGTCGCGTGGCGTCGACGTCTGCGAGATCACCCGGGACCTCCGGGACCGGGGCTTCCGCGCCTCGCCCAACCACGTGGTCGCCGGCCAGCCGCTGTTCTTCGGCGGCCCGGCGTCGCGGCCGTTCCCGGCGCGCCCGGCCCCGAGCCGGCCCGCCAAGGGCCGCTCGTCCGTGCTCGTGGGCCTGCTCGACACGGGCGTCGCCAAGCATCCGTGGTGGGAGTCCAGCGAGTGGTACGGCGAACTCGGCCGCGACGACGGCGACGCCGCCGAGGGCACGCAGGCCGGTCACGGCACGTTCCTGGCCGGGCTCATCCTGCGCGGCGCGCCGGGCGTGTCGCTGTGCGCGCGGCGGGTCCTCGACGGCGACGGCATCGGCGACGAGGCGACGGTGATCCGGGCGCTGAACCGCATGCGGGAGCGGGCGCCCCAGGTGATCAACCTGTCCTTTGGCTGCTACACCTTCGACGACCGCCCGCCGCCCCTGCTGGCCGACGCGCTCAAGGGGCTGCCCGACACGGTGAAGGTGGCCTGCGCCGGCAACACCGCCGACGACCGGCCGTTCTGGCCGGCCGCCCTGCAGGGGGTGATCGCGGTGGGCGCGGTGGACGCCGCCGAGCAGCGTCCGGCGCCGTTCACCGCCCACGGCACCTGGGTCGACGCGTGCGCCCGCGGCGAGTGGCTGACCAGCAGTTATCTGGAGACCGGGGAGTTCGAGGGGTACGCGGCGTGGAGCGGGACGTCCTTCGCCGCCGCCCTGGTGGCGGGCGCGATCGCCGACGCCGCGCGGGAGCGGCCGGCGCAGGAGGCGGCCAGGCTCCTGCTGGACCCGGCGAGGGCCAGGCAAATCCCTGATCTGGGGTCTCTCGTCCCGTCGAGTCTGTAGAGTTTACGCTCAGTCCTCGGCCAGTTACGAGGAGGCAGCCTCGTAGACCGGGCGAAGGAGGCCGCGTGCACGAGCCACGTGACTCAGGTGAGTTGCTCAAGGCGGCGGCCGACGACGACCAGAGGGCCTGGGACATGCTCGAGTCCAGGTACGGACCCAGGATGTGGGCGACCGCCCGCGCCTGTGGCTTGAGCGAAGCAGATGCGGCGGACGCAGTACAGGGAGCGTGGCTGCGCCTGTTGGAGCATCTGCACACCATCAGGGACCCCTCGGGCATAGGCGCATGGCTCGCGACGACCACTCGTCGTGAGGCGCTGCTGATCCTCAGGAAGGGACGTCCCGGCGTTCCCCTGCCTGAGGTCGTGCCCGGCGACCCTGATCCGGCGGCGGCCGTCCTGGAGGCCGACATCAGCCGCCGGCTCTGGAATGCGGTCTCTGGCCTGCACGAACCATGCCGCACCCTGCTCCAGCTGGTGGCCGCCGACTGCGGCAACCGGCAGGTGGCGGGGCGACTGGGCGTGCCTGTGGGCAGCGTGGGTCCAACCAGATCGCGGTGCCTGGAGAGATTGCGCACTCTGATCCACCAACAGGAGACGGTGCAATGATCAACGAAGAGTATTTCCTGGCGGCGCTTCGTCTTGCCGCCGGGCACGACCCGCTCCCAGAACACGTCTCCGCTGCCGCCCGCGACGCCTACGGGCTCCGGGTCCCTCAAGCGGTGACCGCCGTGCCTGCGGAGTGCCCCGCCTCACGCGAGGTGCGAAGCGCGGACGGCTGCAAGATGGTCCGGTTCGTGGCGGCCGGACTGACCTTCGACCTGGAGGTGACCGTGGGTGACGGGCTCATCGACGTGGCGGGGCAGATCGCCCCGCATCCCGGAGAGGGCAGCCACGTCGACGTCCGCACCCCTCATCTGACGCTGACCCGACGCCTGGCCCGCACCGGCCACTTCGCGGCCACGGGCCTGCCGCCGGGCTGGCTCAGCGTGGTCTGCCACCGTCCCGGCCAACCACCCGTCCAGACCAGGTGGGTGCGCATACGGCCGTGACGCAGGACCCCCCGATCGGCGGGGCGGTGGCGCATGGCCTGGTGGGGACGGCCGAGGCGGCGGTGCTGCGCTCGGTCGTCGATCCCGCTCGGGCCATGCGCACGGCCCAGGCCGTCCTGTCGGCCGCCGAAGCCCGGGGTGTGGCGGAGGCGGCCGTCGTGGCCCTCAGGGCCATGGGACTGGCCGCGCGCGAGCTCGGCGACCTCCCGGCAGCCGAGCGCCACCTGCGGCGCGCCGTCGCCACGTCCGGCGCTCCGCCCGAGCGGCTGGCCCAGGCGCGGCTGTCGCTGGTCACCGTACGCACCGAGCGCGGGCACCCCTTGCAGGCGCTGCGCATCGCGGCCCTGGCCTGGCCCGCGCTGTCGTCCCTCGACCGGGCCAAGCTCGACACCCAGCGCGCCGTGGCCCTGGCCCATCTCGGCCGGTACCGGGAGGCCGTGGCCGCCTGCGACCGCGCCGTCGAGATCCTGGCCGCGGCGCCCGGCGACGGCGACGACCACCGGTTCCTGGCGGGCGGGCTGCTCAACCGGGGGCTGGTGCGCGCCTTCCTCGGCGAGTGGGACGCGGCCATGGGCGACGTCACCGCCTGCCTGGAGCTGGCCAGGCAGGCCGGGCTCGACCACCTCGCCCGCCTGGCCGCCGCCAACCTGCCCTTCATGGCCGTACGGCGGGGCGACGTCGCGGGCGCTTTCGCGCACTACCGGGAGGCCGAGGAGGCGCTGTTCGGCTTCGCCGAGCGGCTGGCGACGATGCGGGCGGACTTCGCGGGCGCCCTGCTGGCGGCCCAGCAGCCCGGCGAGGCGCGCGAACTGCTCAGCCGGGCCGTACCCGATCTGGAGGCGTCCGGGGCGCACGTGGCGCTGGCCGACGCGCGGCTGAAGCTGGCCCGGGCGGAGCTGTTGACGGGCGACCCGCGGCGGGCGCTTGCGCTCGCCGCCCGGGCGGGACGGGAACTGGAGGCGCAGGGGCGCGTCTCCTGGCTGCCGCTCGCCCGCGAGGTCCTGCTGCGCGCCCGGCTGGCCCTGGACGGGCCCGCGCCCGGGCTGGTGGCGGAGCTGGTGGCGTGCGCCGGGGAGCTGGAACGCGACCCCGCGCACCAGGCGGGCGGCGCGGCCCTGCGGCTGGAGGCGGCCGAGACCGCCCTCGCCCTGGGCGACCGGCCCGCGGTCCTGGGCCAGCTCGCCGAGCTGACGAGCGCGCCCGTGGAGGAACCCGCCCCGGCCTGCTCGAACGCCGTGGTGATCCCGGAAGGGTGCGGGACCGGGGGCCACGATGAGGAGCGCCGCGGTGCGGGTGACCGCAGGACGGGTGACCGCGGTGCGGGTGACCGCGGGGCGGAAGGCGGTGGGGCGGAAGGCGGTGGGGCCGGCGGGGGCGGGGTGGGCGCGCGGAAGAAGGTGCCGGCGCGGAAGGTGGCGGCGCTGCCTCCGGCGCTCCAGGAGCTGATCGGCGGAGAGCCCGGTCCTCCCCCGCGGCGGCAGGTGCCGGGGCTGGTGCGGCAGCACGCGCTGGCGCTGGAGGCGGAGCTGCGGGGTGACACGGACGCCGCGTTGCGCGCGGCCCGCGAGGGGCTGGCCGAGGCGCGGAGCCAGGCCGGCGCGTTCGAGGACCCGGGGCTGCGGGCGCACATGGCCCGGGCGGGCGAGCGGCTCGCCGGGCTCGGGCTGCGGCTGGCGGCGCGGGATCGGGGCGCGGCCGAGGTGTTCGCCTGGGCCGAGCGCTGGCGGGCCGTGGCCGCTCCGGAGGCGTACGTGCCCGACGTGGGCGAGGTACGGTCCGCCCTGGCGGAGGCCGCATCGGGTGGACGTGCCGTGGGCGCGGAGGGCGGGCCCGGGGGACGTGCCGAGAGGGCAGAGGACGGGACCGGGGGACGTGCCGAGGGCGCAGAGGGCGGGATCGCGGCCGGTGGGAGCGGTGCGGAAGGCGGAGCCGCGCCCGCGGGGAGTGGCGCCGGGGTGGCGGCGCGCGGCGGGGCCGTTCTGGTGGAGTTCGTGGTGGAGGCGGCGTCGCTGCTCGTCGTGGTGGTGGCGGAGGAGCGCGTCCTGGTGCGGCGGCTGGGGCGGTTGGAGGAGGTCGCCGAGGCGGTCGTCCGCCTGCGGTACGCGCTGCGCCGCCACACCCTGGGCGACGGCCCGCCGGTGGACGAGCGGAGCGCCCTCGCCCCGGGCGGGCCGGTGCGGGAGGCGGCGGACGAGGTCGAACGGCTGCTCCTGCGGCCCGTCGAGCCCGAGATCGCCGACCGGCCGCTGGTGGTGGTGCCCGCCGGGGTGCTGCACACCGTGCCGTGGGCCGCGCTGCCCTGCCTGCGCGGGCGTCCGGTGAGCGTGGCCGCGAGCGCGGCGGCCTGGCTGGCGGCCGGACGGCGCGCGCCCGTCCCGGACCGCGCACCCGTGGTGGCCGCCGCCGCGGGACCCGGGCTGGCGCACGCCCGTACCGAGGTGGACCGCGTGCTGGCCGGCCATCCGCGCGGGCGTGAGGTGCCCGCCCGGACCGGGCCGGTGACGGAGGCGCTGGCCGCCGCGGACGTGCTGCACCTGGCGGCGCACGGGGTGTTCCACGCGCGCAGCCCGCTGCTGTCGTCCATCACCCTCGACGACGGGCCGCTCATGGCGTACGACCTGCTGCGGCTGCCCCGCTCGCCGGGGCTCGTGGTGCTGTCGGCGTGCGACTCGGGGATGGCGCGCGTTCCCGCCGAGGGCGCGCCGCTGGGGCTGGCCGGGGCGTTCCTGGCCAGGGGTACGGCCTGCGTCGTCGCCGGGATGGTGCCGGTGCGCGACGACGACGCGCTGGCCGTCATGACGCTCTTCCACGAGCTGCTGGCCCGCGGGGAGCCGCCCGCGTCCGCGCTGGCGGCGGCCTCGGCCAAGACGGAGGTGCCGGGCTTCGCCTGCTTCGGCGCGGGCCACCGCCCGGTCACACCCCCCGCCTGACCGCGACCGGGCGGGTCGGGGTCAGCCGACCGGCCGGGCGGGGCCGGGTCAGCCGACCGCAGCCGGGCGGGACCGAGCGGGTCCGGGTCAGCCGGTCGCGACCGGGCGCGTCGGGTCGGCCACCCAGTTCGACCACGAACCGACGTACAGGGCGGCCGGCAGCCCCGCCAGCTCCATGGCCAGCACCTGGTGCGCGGCCGTCACCCCCGACCCGCAGTAGGCCCCGGCCCGCACCCCCTCGCTCACCCCGAGCCCGGCGAAGCGCTCCCGCAACTCCTCCGGCGACAGGAACCGGCCGTCCGGGCCCACGTTCCCCACCGTCGGCGCCGACACCGCGCCCGGGATGTGCCCCGCCACCGGGTCGATCGGCTCGGTCTCGCCGCGGTAGCGCTCGGCGGCCCTGGCGTCGAGCAGCACCCCGTCATCGGCCAGCGCCGCGGCCTCGTCGGCCGTGAGCATGGGCATGCCGCCGGGCTTGGCGGTGAAGTCCCCCGGCTCGACCTCGGGGAACTCGGTCGCCGTCGGCAGCCCCGCCGCCACCCACGCGGGCAGGCCGCCGTCGAGCACCCGGACGTCCTGGTGGCCGAAGTACCGCAGCGTCCACCAGGCGCGCGCGGCGATCGTCGAGCCGGCGTCGTCGTAGACGACCACCGGCCGGGTGTCGCTCACGCCGAGCCGCCGCATCGCGGCCTCGAACGGCGCCGCCTCGGGCAGCGGGTGCCGGCCGCCGGGGCCGGCCGGGGCGGCGAGGTCGGCGTCCACGTCGCAGTAGACGGCGCCCGGCAGGTGCCCCTCCCGGTACAGCTCGATCCCGGGCCGGGCGCCGAGCGGCGAGCGGGTGTCCAGCACGGTCACGCCGTCGAGCGCGGCGAGTTCGGCGGGGGTGATCAGCGGGCTCATCTCGGCTCCTCATGGTCGGGCGTCCCGCGCGCGGGACCGGTCAACGGGTGCTCGCCTCCAGCAGCGGCACGTACTGTTCGGCGGCCGTCATCGAGCCGTGGTAGCCGGCGAAGGCCGCCTCGTGCGCGTGGGCGCGGGGCGCCACCAGAGCCAGGCCGGTGTACGGCACGGCCAGCACGTCACCGAGGCGCGGGAGCCACTCGGCCCGTACGGCGGGCCCGAACCACCCGGCCTCGGCCGCCTCCTCGCGCGGCACCACCCACGCCTGGCCGGCCAGCCGCTCGCGCCAGGCCGCCAGCACGTCGGCGGCGGCCCCCTCCTCGGCGTACACGTGGCGGGCCCGCGCCTCGCCGCCCAGCATGGCCACCCCGTGCCGCAGCGCCGGATCGCCCTCCACGTCGAGCTTGCCGGTGGCGTTGACCATGCCGTGGTCGGCGGTGACGTACAGGGCGCAGCCGTCCGGCAGCGCCCCGGCCAGCCGCTCGGCGAGCCGGTCGGCGGTCGCGAGCCGCCGCAGCCACTCCTCGC
Source organism: Nonomuraea rhodomycinica (assembly GCF_013363995.1). GTDB lineage: Bacteria > Actinomycetota > Actinomycetes > Streptosporangiales > Streptosporangiaceae > Nonomuraea > Nonomuraea rhodomycinica. Next base: position 314,740 of record NZ_JABWGO010000005.1, read on the forward strand.
TCCCCCAGCCGCTCTCGTGGCCGGCGGCGTCGAGGTCGCCGTAGTAGACGGTCACGTAGGCGGGCGGCTCGCGCAGGGCCTCGCGAGCCCGTTCGACGCGCTCGTCCACGGTGGCGGCGGCGAGGTGGCGCACGCCCCGGTAGACGGCCTCGGTCAGGCCGGTGCCCGCGAACTCGCCCGGCGCCACGTACGCGGCCAGGACGCCCGCGTCGCGGGCCCGCTCGAACACGGTGGGCGCGGGCTGCCAGACCCGCGGGTCCATGACCAGCCCGTCGCGCGTGGACCAGCGCAGGGCGTTGAACAGCAGGCCGGTGTCCGGCACGGCCAGGGTCAGGCCCATCATGCCGTGCTCGCCGGGGGTCAGGCCGGTGCCCAGGGAGCACAGGCTGGTGACGGTGGTGGCGGGGAACCCGGCGGTCAGCGGCGGCGCGCCGGTCACCGGCCGCATGCCCTGGGAGAGGAACGGCGCGGCGCCGGCGTGGGCGCGCAGCGCCTCGGCCCCGAGGCCGTCGACCAGCAGGACGCAGACGGCGCGGGCGGGCTCGACACGGATCTGGCCGGGCCCGGCGGGGCCCGGGCCGGGGCCGAGGGCGAGGACGGCGGGGCCGAGGGCCGCCAGCAGCGCTCGGGGCAGGTCCGCCAGCGACGACCCGCCGTACGCGGGGAGCAGAGGGGCGGTGTCGGCCATCCTCCGAGCTTAGCGGCGTACGGCGGCCGTTCCGAGGCGCGACCGGCCGACCCGCGCGGCCGTACGCGCCGGCCTACGCGGCCGCACCGACCGGCCCGCGCAGCTGTACCCGCCGGCCTTCCGCCGGCCTTGGGGCGCCGGCCGCCACCGACTCATGACGGGCCGCCTCTCCGGCACGGGGTGCCTCTGTGACGCGGGCGCCTTTCCGGTACGGGCGGCAGCCCTCTGTGACACGGGCGCCTTCCGGTGCCGGCCGCGACCGGGAAGCGTCAACCGCGAGCCGGAAGCAGGCCGCGGGGCGGTCAGGAGGCGGCGCGGGCCGTGGCCTCCGACAGGGCCTTGGCGAAGGCGAGCACGTGGGAGACCGCCTCGGGCCCGTCGGCGGCCTCGCTGACGCGCAGCGACAGGTCGTCGGCCGTGATGGCGCCGGTGTAGCCGTGGTCGGCCTCGCAGTTCTCGTCGCCGCAGGTGGCGGGCTCCAGGTCGACGTGGGCGATGGCGCCCCAGCCGATCGTGAGCGTCGCCTCGGTGGGCGGCACCCCGGGCGCGTAGGAGGCGGGGTCGGGGACGACCCGGGTGACCGCGACGGACTGGATGCGGCTGAGCCGCACGGCCTCGGTGGTGGTGGAGGCGTGCGAGGCGGACACGCCCTCGACGGCCGGGTGCTCGTCGGTGTGGCACACCAGGAGCCGGGTGCCGGTCAGCACCAGGACGGTGACGTGCCTGCGCACCTCCATGGCCGGGTCGAACGTCGCCTCATGATGGACCACGAAGGCGGTCACGGCCTCCTTGCCCAGCGCGGATTCGACCGCATCGGTGACGAGGTCGGGATAGTAGCCGCTGCGCTCGATCGCTTCGCGCAGGCCCGCGGCTGAGACTCGGGTTTCCCTCATGGGTCCATCCTGCCAGGACGGCGCGCCGCCCTCACCTGCCGTACATAACGCTCTATAACGTCTCAAGTCGTACGGCCACGCCTCGACGCCCGTCAGGACAGGCGGCGCGGGCCTCCGTCGAGGCGCGGGCCCGGCGGCGTGCGGACCGTGGCGCGGGCGCCGAGCACGATGACGCCCGACTCCCCCACCAGCACCTGGTCGAGGTCCAGCCGGGCCACCTCGGGCAGGTCGCCGGCCAGCCGCCCGACCCGTACCAGCAGGTCCTCCAGGGCGCCGACCGCCACCGGCGGGTAGCCGTACTCGCCGAACAGCAGCGGCGCGGCCCGCACCGAGCGCACCAGCCCGGCGGCGTCCTCCCGGGTGAGCGGCGCGAGCCGGAAGCCCTGGTCGAGCAGGAGCCGCGCCGTCACCTCGCCCAGCCCGAACGACACGATCGGCCCGAACGCCGGGTCCTCCACGACGCCCACCACCGTCGGCACCGCGGGCTGGGGCGCCATGCGCTGCACGGCCAGCTCCACGCCCTCGCCGAGGCGGCCCGCGAACTCGGTGTACGCGTGCCGGACGCTGTCGGGGCTCTCCAGGCCGAGCCGTACGGTGCCGGCCCGGCGGGAGGCGTCGGGGTCGGCGACCTTGAGCACCACGGGCCAGCCCAGCCGCCGGGCGGCCTCGACCGCCTCGTCCGGCGAGCGCACCACCTCGGCCGGCCACACGTCCAGGCCGTAGCAGGAGAGCAGCTCGGCGGCGTCCACCTCGGTGTCCTGCCCGGTCGCGAGGGCCCGGGTGACCAGGTCGCGGGCGCGGGCCGTGTCGACGTCCGCCAGCTCCGGCGGCGGCGCGACGGGCCGCGAGCGCCAGGCGGCGTACCGCACGACGTGGGCAAGGGCCCGCACGGCCTCCTCCGGCGCCGCGTACGACGGGATGGAGCCGCGCGAGGGCGTGGCCCGCGCCGCCCCGGGCCCCCGTGTCGGCGTGGCGCCCACCCGGAGAGCCGGGTGCATCCCGAGATGCCCCTCGAACGTCGCCAGCACGGGTTTGCCGGACTCCTCGGCGACCCGCAGCAGCTCGGCCGCCACCTCTTCCCCGGCCCCGGGGATTGGCGGCGTGTAGATCACGATGGCCGCGTCCACCTCGGCCGAGGCGAGCTGCCCGGCCAGCGCCGCGCCGTACTCCGCGGCCCCGGCCGAGGCGCCCAGGTTCGCGGGCGGCCGGGGCGACAGGCCGGCGGCCACGCAGGCGTCGGCGGCCAGCAGCCCGAGGGCGTCGGAGTTGGTGACCAGGCCGACCCGCGGCCCGGCGGGCAGCGGCTGGTAGGCGAGGAGCTGGCCCACGTCGAAGAGCTGGATGAGGTCGTCCACGCGGATCAGGCCGGCCTGCTCGAACAGCGAGCTGATCGCCGAGTCGGGCAGCCGCAGCTCCCGCGCGGAGTGCCCGGCCGGGGTGCCGCCGCTCTTGACCACGACGACCGGCTTGGTGTGGGAGATGCGGCGGGCCAGCCGGGTGAACTTGCGCGGATTGCCCAGCGACTCCAGGTAGAGCAGGATCACCTCGGTGGCGGCGTCCTCCTCCCAGTACTGGAGCAGGTCGTTGCCCGACACGTCGGCCCGGTTGCCCGCCGACACGAACGACGAGATGCCCATGCCGCGCTGCGCCACCCGCTGGAGCAGCGCCGTGCCCAGCGCGCCCGACTGGCTGAAGAACCCCACCCGCCCCCGGCCGGGCACGGTCGCCGCGAGCGTGGCGTTGAGCCGCACGGCCGGGTCGGTGTTGGCGATGCCCAGGCAGTTGGGGCCGACCATGCGCAGCCCGTACGCGCGGGCGATGCGCGCCAGCTCGTCCTGGCGGGCCCGCCCCTCCTCGCCCGTCTCGCCGAACCCGGACGACACCACGACGAGCCCGTGGACGCCCTTCTCCGCGCACTCCTTGACCACGTCGGCCACGCTCTCGGCGGGCACGGCCACCACGGCGAGGTCCACGGTGTCGTCGATGGCCGACACGCTCGGGTAGGCACGCACGCCCGCCACGGCCCGCACCTCGCGGTGGACCGGGTAGACGGGGCCGGTGAAGTCGGCGGCCAGCAGGTTGCGCAGCACGGCCTGGCCGACGCCGCCCGGCTCGCGCGAGGCGCCGATCACCGCCACCGAGCCGGGCGTGAGCAGCCGGGCGATCGAGCGCGCCTCGGCGCGGTGCTCGCGCGAGGCCGTCACCTCGGCCGAGGTCTCGGTCGGGGTGAGGTCGAGGGTCATGCGGACCACGCCGTCGGCGAAGCTGCTCTCGGCGGTGTAGCCGGCCTGGCGCAGCACGCCCATCATCTTCATGTTCGCGGGCAGCACGTCGGCGACGAAGCGCTCGATGCCGCGTTCGCGCGCGGTGGCGGCCAGGTGCTCCAGCAGCACCGAGGCGACGCCGCGGCCCTGGTGGGCGTCCTCGACCAGGAACGCCACCTCGGCCTCGGTGGGACTCATCCGGTCGTAGCGGATGACGGCCACCATCTCGGTGCCGATGGTGGCGATCAGCGCGACCCGGTCCACGTAGTCCACGGTCGTGAACCAGGCCACCTCCTTGTCCGACAGCCGCGGGCGCGGCCCGAAGAAGCGGAAGTAGATCGACTCGTCGGACAGGCGGGAGTAGAACGCGCGCAGCCGGTCGGCGTCGGCGGGGCGGATCGGGCGGACGTGGGCCGTGCCGCCGTCCGCGAGGACGACATCGGCCTCCCAGTGGGCGGGGTACTGAGCCTGAGCCTGCACAGTCCCGAGACTAATCCCCGCCTGGCCCCACGACCGATCCCGCGTCCCACATCTCAAGACCTCAGGGCCTGTTGGCAACGCTTGTGCATCGACTGCGGACCGGTGTTCGAGGACCGCCCCACGGGCCGCCCGGAAGCTGTTAGTTTTGCGGTGGCGTTTTGCCGTGGCCGGCTCGTTCTGAAGGCAGCAAGGTGGTGACATCATGACGCGGGTCGTCGTGGTGGGCGATCTCATGACCGACGCGGTCGCGCGCGCCCGTTATGCGCTCGCCCGGGCGAGCGACACCCCGGCGATCGTGACCATGCACGGTGGCGGCTCTGGGGCCAACATCGCCTCCTGGCTCGCGGTCGAGAACGCGGACGTGGCGTTCATCGGCCGCCGCGGCGCCGACATCACCGGCCGCAACCGCGACATGGAGCTCATGGGCTACGGCGTCGACGCGCGGCTGGTCATGGACCCCGAGCGGCCGACCGGCACCTGCGTCGTGCTCGTCACGCACAAGGGCGAGCGCACGATGCTGTCCGACCCCGGCGCCAACGCCGCCCTCTCGCCCGAGGACCTCCCGCGTGACCTGTTCAACGGCGGCGGCCACCTCCACCTGTCGGGCTACACACTGATCAACGAGGGCTCCCGCGACGCCGGCTTCGCGGCGCTCGACATGGCCCGCCGCTCCGGCATGTCGATCTCGGTCGACTGCGCCTCGTCCGCGCCGCTGGAGCGCACGGGCGCCGAGCCGTTCCTGGAGTGGACGAGCGGCGCCAAGCTGCTGTTCGCCAACATCGACCAGGCCAAGGTGCTGACCGGCCGCGACGAGCCGGAGGCCGCGGCCAAGGTGCTGACGGCGTTCTTCCCGCAGGTCGTCATCAAGCTGAACGCCGACGGGGCGCTGTGGTTCGGCAACGGCAGCGCCGACCCGGTCCACGTGCCGGCCGAGCCGGTCGAGCGCATCGTCGACGGCACGGGCGCGGGCGACGCCTTCTGCGCCGGGTTCCTGCCGTCGTGGCTGGACAACAAGCCGCCGGCCGAGGCGCTGGCCGCGGGCTGCCGCCTCGCCGCCAAGGCGATCATGCATCTGGGCGCCCGCCCCCGGCTCTAGCGCGGGCCCCTTCCCGACCCCACCGCTCTGACCGGAGCGGTGGGGTCTCCTGTGACGGCGCGGAGGCGGAGGCCCGGGGGGACGGGCTAGTGACCCGCTCTGGTCAGGACGTGGTGGCCAGGACGAGGGGCAGCACGGCCGGGGCGCCCGCGTGGCGGACGAGGGCCGCGGCGAGCGTCATCGTCCAGCCCGTGTCGACCTGGTCGTCCACCAGCAGCACGGGGCCGCCGCACTGGGCCACCGCCGCGCCGAGGTCGCGGGGCATGGCCAGCGTGGCCCGGACCGCGCGTACGCGCTGGGCGCTGTTGAACTGGCGGCCCGGCGGCCCCGAGCGGTAGCCCAGCTCCCCGAGGTAGGTCAGCCGCCCGACCTGGGCCAGCCGTTCGGCGAACCCGCGCACGAGCAGCGGCCGGCTCGCGGAGGGCACGCTGACCACCGCGACCGGCCGTTCCCGCCAGTCCCACGCGGCCAGCACCTGGGTCACGGCGCGGAACATGTCGTCGGGCAGCGGCCCGTCGGGGCCGGCCAGCAGGTCGCGCAGGCGGTTGCCCCAGCCGATGTCGGTGAGGCGGCCGAGCGCCCGGCCCGGCTCGGCGCCGAGCTCCGGCTTGATCCGGCCGGACAGGTCGTCGAGGCCGGTCGGCCACTGGCGCCGCGCCTCGACCGTGACGCCCGGCCTGGCCAGCCGGGCGCGGGCGCTCTCGACGGCGGGGGCGGCGATCTCGGGCGAGCGGTGCCGGCCCGTGCAGTTGTCGCACCGGCCGCACGGCCGGGCGGTGTCGTCGTCGAGCTGGCGGCGGAGGTACTGCTCGCGGCACTCGGTGGTGGTGAGGTAGCCGAGCATGGCCTCCTGCTCGGCGCGGCGCTCGGCGGCGATGCGGGAGTAGCGCTCGCTGTCGTACGCCCACGGCTCGCCGGTGGCCTGCCAGCCGCCCTTGACCCGGCGGACGGCGCCGTCGACGTCGAGGACCTTGAGCATCATCTCCAGGCGGCTGCGGCCGAGGTCGACGATGGTCTCCAGGGCGGGCGTGGACAGGGTGCCGCGCTCCTCCAGCGCGGCGAGCGTGGCCCGGACGACCGGCTCGGGCGGGAAGGCGAGCGAGGTGAAGTAGGACCAGATGTCGCGGTCCTCGGCGCCGGGCAGCAGGATCACCTCGGCCCGCTCGACGCCGCGCCCGGCCCGGCCGACCTGCTGGTAGTAGGCCACGGGCGACTGCGGGGCGCCGACGTGGACGACGAAGCCGAGGTCGGGCTTGTCGAAGCCCATGCCGAGGGCGCTGGTGGCGACCAGGGCCTTGATCTTGTTGCCGAGCAGGGCCTCCTCGGCCTGCAGCCGCTCGGCGGGGTCGGTCTGGCCGGAGTAGGCGGCCACCTCGTGGCCCTGCTCGCGCAGGTGGTCGGCGATCTCGTGGGCGGCGGCCACGGTGAGGGTGTAGACGATGCCGGAGCCGGGCAGCTCGTGCAGCGTCTGGGTCAGCCAGGCGAGGCGCTGCTCGGCCGTCGGCAGGCGCACGACGCCCAGGTGGAGGCTCTCGCGCTCCAGCGGCCCGCGCAGCACCAGGGTGTCGTGGCCGAGCTGGTCGGCGACGTCGCGGGTGACGCGGGCGTTGGCCGTGGCCGTGGTGGCGAGGATCGGGACGCCGGGCGGCAGCTCCTCGAACAGCGTGGCCAGGCGGCGGTAGTCGGGCCGGAAGTCGTGGCCCCAGTCGGAGATGCAGTGGGCCTCGTCCACCACGACCAGGCCGGCGCTCTCGGCCAGCTCGGGCAGCACGTTGTCGCGGAAGTCGGGGTTGTTGAGCCGCTCGGGGCTGACCAGCAGCACGTCGACCAGGCCGTCGGCGACCTGGCCGTAGATCTCCTCCCACGCCTCGGGGTTGGCGGAGTTGATGGTGGCGGCCCTGATGCCGGCCCGCTCGGCGGCGGCGATCTGGTTGCGCATGAGGGCGAGCAGGGGCGAGACGATGACGGTCGGGCCCTCGCCGAGCTCGCGCAGCAGCGCGGTGGCCACGAAGTAGACGGCCGACTTGCCCCAGCCGGTGCGCTGCACCACGAGGACCCGCCGCCGGTCGAGGACCAGCGCCTCGATGGCGGACCACTGGTCGTCGCGGAGCCTGGCGTGCTCGCCGGCCAGCGCGCGCAGCCGCTCCTCGGCCTCTTCGCGCAGCATCGCCGCGTCGGGGGCTTCAGTCATGTGCTCCTTGTTACCAGGTTTCCCCGACGTTTTCGCCGGCGCGCGCCCCGGCTCCGCGCTCCCCGGCCTACCGGTCGGCGTGCTCGGGGAAGGCGTTGATGGTCACCCGGTGCATCCGCCGGCGCTCGGTGTAGTCGGCCACCGCGTAGTGCTGGGTGGGGCGGTTGTCCCAGAAGGCCAGCGTGCCGGGGCGCCAGCGCAGCCGCACCTGGTACTCGGGCGAGCGGATGTGGTCGATCAGCAGCGGCAGCAGGGCCTCGTTCTCGCGGTCGGTGAGGCCGACCAGGCGCGTGGTGGAGGAGCGGTTGACGAACAGCGCCTTGCGTCCCGTCTCGGGGTGGACGCGGACCACGGGCCGCTCGATCGGCGGCCACTTGGCCTGGACCTCCTTCAGGTCGAACGGGTGCCCCTTGGAGATGGCCTTCTTCATCGACATGGTGATGTCGTGCACGGCGGTCAGCTCGTCGCACAGCCGCTGGATCGAGGGCGAGAGCGTCTCGTACGCCAGATAGGTGTTCGCCCACAGCGTGTCGCCGCCGACGCTGGGCAGCTGCACGCAGCGCAGCAGCGAGCCCATGGGCGGGGTCGGCTCGAAGGTGTTGTCGCTGTGCCACTCGTCGCCGCCCTCGCCCTTGGGGTCGGTCTGATCGAGCACGTGGATGGGGCTGGCGCCGTCCTTCTTGAACGCGGGGTGGTTGAGCGTGCCGAAGTTGAGCGCGAACTGCAGATGCTGCTCGTCGTCGATGGGCTGGTCGCGGAAGAACAGCACCAGGTGCCTGAGCCAGCCCTCGCGGAGGGTCGCGACCTCTTCCTGGGACAACGGCTTGCGCAGGTCCACGCCGGTCACCTCGGCGCCGATGTGCCGGGTGACGGGATGAAACTCGATCATGACGCCTCCGGAGACGAGGGTTATCCCTTTCCGGAACGTAACGCCCAAGCAATTGCTTGGTCAAGTCCACTCCGCGAGGACCCACCCATGCCACTCGAACACGTATGCTAAAAGTCGTCGTGGCGGTTGGTACGATGCGTGCGGACAGCAGGCTTCAGCGATCCGGTGCCGGGAGGCGCCTGTGCCATCATCTCCAGGGGCGCACCACGCCCCCGCCCCCACCGCCGTACGGGCCGCCGGCCGTCGCACCGCGACCGGGCCGGCCCGCGTCGGCGCCGCACCCGCCGATCCGGCCCATCTCCACCGAGCCGACGGCTACGGTTACAGCACAAGGACAGGAGGATGCGCTTCCCCCTCGGCGCGACGGCCGAGGTAGCCGCGCAGCATCAAGATGGCCCGACGCACGACTGCACCCCCGCCTGAGGACTTCGAGGAGCGGATCGTCGACATCGACGTGTCCTCGGAGATGCGCACCAGCTTCCTCGAGTACGCCTACTCGGTCATCTACCAGCGGGCGCTGCCCGACGCCCGCGACGGCCTCAAGCCGGTGCAGCGGCGCATCCTCTACTCGATGAGCGAGATGGGCCTGCGCCCCGACCGCGGGCACGTCAAGTCCTCGCGCGTCGTGGGCGACGTCATGGGCAAGCTCCACCCCCACGGCGACACCGCGATCTACGACGCGGTGGTCCGGCTGGCGCAGCCGTTCTCCATGCGCCTGCCCCTCGTCGACGGCCACGGCAACTTCGGCTCGCCCGACGACCTGCCGGCCGCCATGCGCTACACCGAGGCCCGCCTCGCGCCGGCCGCGATGCTCATGGTCGAGTCGCTCGACGAGGACACCGTCGACTTCAAGCCCAACTACGACGGCCAGGAGACCGAGCCCACGGTCATGCCGTCGGCGTTCCCCAACCTCCTGGTCAACGGCACGACCGGCATCGCCGTCGGCATGGCCACCAACATGGCGCCGCACAACCTCACCGAGGTCGTGGCCGCCGCCCGCCACCTGATCAAGAAGCCCGACGCGACGCTCGACGACCTCATGCGGTTCGTCCCGGGTCCCGACCTGCCGACGGGCGGCACGATCATCGGCCTGCAGGGCATCCGCGACGCCTACGAGAGCGGGCGCGGCACCTTCCGCATGCGCGCCAAGTGCGTCGTCGAGCAGATCACCCCGCGCCGCAAGGGCATCGTCGTCACCGAGCTGCCCTACAACGTCGGCCCCGAGCGCGTCGTCGCCAAGATCAAGGAGCTGGTCAACGCCAAGAAGCTCCAGGGCATCGCCGACCTCAAGGACCTCACCGACCGGCACAAGGGCCTGCGCCTGGTCATCGAGATCAAGAACGGCTTCATCCCCGAGGCGGTGCTGGAGGAGCTCTACCGGCTCACGCCGATGGAGGAGACGTTCGGCATCAACAACGTCGCCCTGGTCGACGGCGAGCCGCGCACCCTCGGCCTGCGCGAGCTGCTGAGCGTCTACGTCGACCACCGCCTGGAGGTCGTGCGCCGCCGCTCCGAGTTCCGCCGCCGCAAGCGCGAGGAGCGCCTGCACCTGGTCGACGGCCTCATCGTCGCGCTGCTCAACATCGACGAGGTCATCCAGGTCATCCGCTCCTCCGACGACTCCGCGCAGGCGCGCAGCCGCCTCATGGAGGTCTTCGACCTGACCGACGTCCAGGCCGCGTACATCCTGGACACGCCGCTGCGCCGGCTGACCCGCTACGACAAGCTGGAGCTCGACAGCGAGAAGGAGCGGCTGACCGAGGAGATCGCCGAGCTGACCGGCATCCTGTCGTCCGACGCGCGGCTGCGCCAGGTCGTCTCGGCGGAGCTGGCCGAGGTGGCCAAGAAGTACGGCACGCCGCGCCGCACCGTGCTGCTGGAGTCGTCGGGCGCCCCCCGCGCGGCCACGGTGGAGCTCCAGGTGGCCGACGAGCCGTGCCTGGCGCTGCTGTCGTCCACCGGGCTGCTGGCCCGCACCACCGACGCCTCCCCCCTGTCCGGCGAGGGCGACCGGTCCTCGCACGACGTCCTCGTCTCGGTCGTGCGCACGTCCGCGCGCGGCGAGATCGGGATCGTGACGTCCCTGGGCCGGCTCATCCGGGTCCAGGTGGTCGACCTGCCCATCCTGCCGCCCACCGCCTCGCCGCCGTCGCTGTCCGGCGGCCACCCGGTGTCGGAGTTCGTGACGCTGGAGAGCGGCGAGAGCGTGGTGGGCCTCGGCGCCCTCGACCCCGACGGCCCCGGGCTGGCGCTCGGCACGGCGCAGGGCGTCGTCAAGCGGGTGGTGCCCGACTACCCGGCCAACCGCGACGACTTCGAGGTGATCACCCTGAAGGACGGCGACACCGTGGTCGGCGCGGCCGAGCTGGAGTCGGAGGAGCACGACCTCGTGTTCATCACCTCCGACGCCCAGCTCCTGCGCTACCAGGCGTCGCAGGTGCGCCCGCAGGGACGGCCCGCGGGCGGCATGACCGGCATCCGGCTCGACGGCTCGGCCCGGGTGATCTTCTTCGGCGTGGTGGACCCGGCGCGCGAGTCCCGCGTCGTGACCGTGGCCGGGTCGTCCACCGCCCTGCCCGGCACGCAGGTGGGCGGCGGCAAGGTGTCCGACTACGCCGAGTTCCCGCCCAAGGGCCGCGCCACGGGCGGCGTACGGGCGCAGCGGTTCCTGAAGGGCGAGGACGTGCTGCTGCTGGCCTGGGCCGGCCCGGCGCCCGCCAAGGCGGTGTCCACCTCGGGCAAGCCGGTGCCGCTGCCCGAGGAGCTCGGCCGCCGCGACGGCTCGGGCGACCGCCTCACGCACACGATCGGCGCGGTCGGCGGCGCGCTGGGCGCGGGCGGCCCGGTGACGGCCGCCTCGGCCGCCGCGGTGGCCCCGGACGGCTCGGTGCCGCTGGAGGGCACGGTGGCCATGGACGCCTCGGAGGTGGCCGACACGCCGCCGTCGAGCAACGGCTCCGGTCCGGGGCACTAGCTCCGGACGTCAGCGCCAGGCGGGGCGGGGTCCGCGCGCATGAGCGCGCTTCCCCGTCCCGCCTCGCCGTGCGTGAGGTGGCGCGCCGGTGCGGCCGTCCCGCCTCGCCTCTCGTGATGTGGCGCGCCGGTGCGGCCGTTCCGCCTCGCCTCTCGTGATGTGGCGCGCCGGTGCTGCCTTTCCGGCCTGGCTCGACCGGTGACGTGGACGGTTTTTGAGCGCACCTGTTATGAAATGCGCGCCATGCCCGATCTCTCCGGAGAGAGCGCTCTCTCCTGGGAGGTACCGTGTTCCGAGCCAGATCCCCGTTACGGGCGGCCCTCGCCCTCGTGGCCGCCATGGCCGTGGCCGCCGCCGGCCCACCCGCCGTGGCCGCCGCCCCATCAGCTGTGGCCGCCGCCGGCGCGTCCGGCGCGGCCGCCACGGCGACGGCCGCGTACCTGGCCGGCCCCGTCACCGTCACCGACTTCGAGACCGACGGGCTCCCCCCGGGCGTCGGCGCCTGGGGCAACGACGGCCCGTCCACCCCGGCCCTGACCGTCGAGCCCGCCGCGGACCGCCCCGGCGCGCCCGCCGGCAACCGCGCGCTCAAGGCCGTCTACGCCGTCAGCCAGTGGGGCGGCTGGACCCACGACCTGGCCGCCACCCAGGACTGGTCCGGCTACGAGGGCTTCTCGTTCTGGGTCAAGGGCACCGGATCCGGGCAGCGGGTCTTCTTCGAGGTCAAGGACGGCGGCTCCGCCGCGGGCTCCTCCGAGCTGTTCGAGTCGTCCTTCACCGACGACACGGCCGGCTGGCGGCAGGTCCGCACGCCGTTCGCGGACTTCGTACGCCGCGCCGACTACCAGCCCGGCGGCGCGCCGGCGGACGGCGAGCTGGACCTGGTCGCCATGTGGGGCTACTCCATGCGCCTGCCCGCCGCCTCCGGCACGCTCCTGTGGGACGACGTCCAGGTGTACGGCACGGCTCCCCCACGCCCGGTACGGCTGGCGACCGACCACCCGGTGTACCCGGTCGCCGAGAAGGGCTCCGTGGAGGTGAGCGTCTCCATCGCCACCGCCACCGGCGCCCCGCTCCCCGCGGACCTCAAGGTGGACTACCGCACGGGCGCCGGCACCGCCACGCCCGGCGAGGACTACACCCCGGCCGAGGGCACGCTCACCTTCCCGGCGGGCACCGCCTCCGGCGCGGCAAGGTCGTTCACCGTCAGGACGCTGGCCGACCGGGCGCCGGAGGCCGCCGAGACCATCCCGATCACGCTGTCCGGCGAGGGTGTGCGTCCGCCGGCCGAGGCGCCGGTCGTCGTGATCGACGCGCACGGGCTGCCGTACCTCGACGCCCGCAAGCCCGTCCGGCAACGCGTCGCCGACCTGCTCGGCCGCATGACGCTGGAGGAGAAGGTCGGCCAGATGACGCAGGCCGAGCGGCAGGCGCTGGCCGCGCCGGGCGACATCGCCACCCGCCTGCTCGGCTCCCTGCTGTCCGGCGGCGGCTCCACCCCGACGCCCAACACGCCGAAGGCGTGGGCCGACATGGTGGACGGCTTCCAGCTCCAGACGCGGCGCACCCGCCTGCAGATCCCGCTCCTCTACGGCGTGGACGCCGTCCACGGCCACAACAACGTGGCCGGGGCGACGATCTTCCCGCACAACGCCGGCCTCGGCGCCACCCGCGACCCCGGCCTCGTCGAGCAGGCCGGCGAGATCACCGCCCGGGAGGTGAAGGCGACGGGCGTCCCGTGGGACTTCGCGCCGTGCCTGTGCGTGTCGCGCGACGACCGCTGGGGCCGGGCCTACGAGTCCTTCGGCGAGGACCCCGCCCTGGTGTCCCGGATGACCACGATCATCGACGGGCTGCAGAAGAACGGCGTCCTGGCCACGGCCAAGCACTACGTCGGCGACGGCGGCACCGTCTACGGCTCCTCCACCTCCGGCGACTACACGATCGACCAGGGCGTCACCCGGGTGAGCCGGCAGGAGCTGGAGTCCGTCCACCTGGCGCCGTTCGCGGCGGCGGTCCGGCGGGGCGTGGGCGCGGTCATGCCGTCGTTCTCCAGCGTGGACCTCGGCCAGGGACCGACCAAGATGCACGCCCACCACGAGCTGATCACCGACGTGCTCAAGGGACGGCTCGGCTTCAAGGGGTTCGTGATCAGCGACTGGCAGGCGATCGACCAGATCCCCGGCGACTACCCGAGCGACGTGCGCACCTCGATCAACGCCGGCCTGGACATGATCATGGTTCCGTACGCGTACGCGGAGTTCGAGAGCACGCTGAAGGCCGAGGTGGAGGCCGGCCGGGTGCCGATGAGCCGCGTGGACGACGCCGTGGCGCGGATCCTCACCCAGAAGTTCCGGCTCGGCCTGTTCGAGCACCCGTACGCGGACCGGTCGGGCCTGCCGGACGTCGGCTCGGCCGCGCACCGCGCGGTGGCGCGCACGGCGGCGGCCCGCTCGCAGGTGCTGCTGAAGAACGACGGCGGCCTGCTGCCGCTGCGCCGCGACGCCAAGGTGTACGTGGCCGGGTCGAACGCCGACGACCTCGGCAACCAGTCGGGCGGCTGGACGATCACCTGGCAGGGATCCTCCGGGCCGATCACGACGGGCACGACGATCCTGTCGGCCATCCGCTCGCGCGCCGCGTCGGTCACCTGGTCCCGCGACGCCTCGGCGCCGCTCGCCGGGCACGACGTGGGCGTCGTGGTGGTGGGCGAGACGCCGTACGCGGAGGGGTTCGGCGACGTGGGCCGCGCCGGCCGCACGCTGGACCTCTCGGCCGCCGACCGGGCCGCGGTGGACCGGGTGTGCGGGGCGATGAAGTGCGTGGTGCTGGTGGTGTCGGGCCGGCCGATGGTCCTCGGCGACCTGTCGCGCGTCACGGCGCTCGTCGCGTCGTGGCTGCCCGGCACGGAGGGCGCGGGCGTGGCGGACCCGCTGTTCGGGGCCGTGCCGTACACCGGCCGGCTGCCCTTCACCTGGTTCCGCACGGCCGCGCAGCTGCCGATCAACGTGGGTGACGCGGCGTACGACCCGCTGTTCCCGTACGGGTGGGGCCTGCGGACCGACCCGGGCCGCGACCGGCTCAAGGCGCTGCGCGAGCGGCTGGCGGGCGGCGACGCCGCGGCGAAGGGCGCGGCGGCGGCGCTGACCGTCGCGCTGCCGGAGCGCAATTGGGACGCCGACGGGACGGTGCGTGACTCCCGCGTCGTGCTGGGCGCGCTGGAGGCCGCGGCGGCGCTGCTCGAACGGTCGTCCACGGACACGTACCGGCAGGACGACACGCTGGCGTCGGTGGCGCGGGACGTGGCGCAGGCGACGGGCCGGCGGCCCGACCTGACGGCCCGCGCGGACCAGGAGCTGGCGGCGGGCCGGGTACGGCAGGCGGTGAGCCTGCTGGCCCAGGCGGCCCGCTGAGCCCGGGGCCGCTGAGCCCCGGGCCGCTGAGCCCACCCTGCCAGCCCCTGCCTGCTGATCTCTGCCTGCCGATCTCTCGCTGCTGAGCGGGATGCGGCGAGGGGCCGGGCCTCCCGCGGGAGGCCCGGCCCCTCCTTCACCGGAGTTCCAGGGCGGGGGCCCCTGGCTCGTTCCTGGGCGTCCTGGACGTCCGGCTGCTCGGTGGACCGGCCGCCGGGGCCGGTCGGTCGGTGGTGCTCGACGGGGTCGCCGGTCGTCGGGGACCGGCCGGGTCGGTGGCGGCGGGCGGTCAGTCGTCGGGGACGTCGCGGCAGAGGCAGAACGGGTGCCCCGCCGGGTCGAGGAAGACGCGGAAGGTGTCCTCCTCGCTCGGCTGGTGGTCGTGCTTGGTGGCGCCCAGCTCGATGACCGCCTTCTCCGCCTGCTCCATGTCGCGCACGGTCAGGTCGAGGTGGAACTGCTGGGGACGCTCGGAGCGGGGCCAGATCGGCGGCCGGTAGTCCTCGACCCGCTGGAACGCCAGCCGCTTCGGCGAGCCGCCGTCGGTGACGACCACCCAGTCGTCGTCCCGGTCGTCCAGCGACCAGCCGAGCACTCCCGCGTAGAACTCGCCCAGCATGCGCGGATTCGCGCAGTCCAGGACGATCGTGCGGAATTCCGCGATGCCCTTCACCACAAACCTCCCAGAGCGTTCCGACGGCGGGACTACCCAGGCGACGCCTCCCCACACACCGCCGGTCTCCCGCGGTGTGGTGGACTCGTAGCGGCAGAGGACCCTTCCATGGAGGTGAGAACGCATGCGCAGAGCCACGCTGGGCCGCACCGGGATCTCCGTGAGCCGGTACTGCCTCGGCACGATGATGCTGGGCGCGTGGGGCAACCCCGACCACGACGACGCCGCCAGACTGATCGGCAAGGCCCTCGACGCGGGCGTCAACTTCGTGGACACGGCCGACATGTACTCGGCGGGCGAGTCGGAGGAGATCGTCGGCAAGGCCGTCCGCGCGCGCCGCGACCAGGTGGTCCTGGCGACCAAGGTGCACTTCCCGATGGGCGACGACCCTAACCGGAGCGGCAACTCGCGCCGCTGGATCCGGCAGGCGGTCGAGGACAGCCTGCGCCGCCTCGGCACCGACCGCATCGACCTCTACCAGATCCACCGGCCCGACCCGGCGACCGACCTCGACGAGACCCTGTCGGTCCTGTCGGACCTCGTCCGCGAGGGCAAGGTCATGGCGATCGGCTGCTCCGACTTCGGGGCCGACGAGATCGTCGAGGCCCGCTGGGTGGCCGAGCGCCGCGGTCACGTGCCGTTCCGCACCGAGCAGCCCCCGTACTCGATCTTCGTACGCGGCGTCGAGAAGGCCGTCCTGCCGGCCGCCCAGAGGTACGGGATGGGCGTGCTCACCTGGAGCCCCCTCAACAGCGGCTGGCTGACCGGCAGGTTCCGCCGCGACCGGATGGAGCTCAACGAGTTCCGCGGCATGATCTCGCACAAGTTCGACCTGTCGCTGCCCGGCAACGCCCGCAAGGCGGAGGTGATCGAGGACCTGGTCAAGCTGGCCGACGAGGTGGGCCGCCCGTTGTCGCACGTGGCGCTGGCGTTCGTGCTGAGCCACCCGGCGATCACCTCGGTGATCATCGGGCCGCGTACGGCCGAGCAGCTCGACGACCTGCTGGCGGCGGCGGACCTACGGCTCGACGACGGTGTCCTGGACCGGATCGACGAGCTGGTGCCGCCGGGGACCGACCTCAACCCGGGCGACGTGGACCACACGCCGCCGCATCTGGCCAACGCCCGGCTGCGCCGTCTCCCACCGGACGAGCGCGGCGCCTGACGCCACACGACGCCGGGCCCTGTCACGCCGGTCCCGGCCCGGACGCCGGGGCCGGCGTGTCGGCCCGGACGCCGGGGCCGGCGTGTCGGCCCGGACGCCGGGGCCGTGTCGGCCTGGGCCCGCTCCTGGACGCTGGAGGCGCTACGCCGTGGTCGCCGCGACGGAGGGCAGGGCGAGGATCAGTTCGCGGGGCTCGCCGCCCTCCCACAGCCGCACCAGCCGGGTGCCCTCCGGCCCGGGATCGAACCCGTCGCCGCCGAAGCACCCGGCCTCGGCCAGCCGTTCGATGAGCGGATCGTCGTCCGGGAGGGCGGCCGCGTAGGCGGCGGCGTCGAGGAGCGCCAGCGCGGACCGCGCGTTGCGGCCGGCGTCGTTGGACTCCACCCGGTCGAGACGGCGTCGCGCCTGGGCGCGGAAGTACGCGGCGAGGGATTCGGACCTACTCACGACAACCTTCTTCGGCTACTCACACTTAGGGCTACGACATCATCACCCATCGTGACGGCCGATGGTGGGACCTTGACCAACTCTCGCCTGTCGGGACCCCGGGCGCGTTCCTCAAGACGGCATGGGGCACTATCTCACCATGAGTGCGTTCGACGACTTGATTGCCGGAAACGCGGAGTACGTCAAGGGATTCGCCAACTCGGGCCTGACCGGCCGCGCGGCCCGCGGGCTCGCGGTGGTCACCTGCATGGACTCCCGCATCGACCCGCTCGGACTGCTGGGCCTGGAGGCGGGTGACGCGAAGATCCTGCGCAACGCAGGCGCCCGCATCACCGACGACGTCCTGCGCACTCTCGTCCTGGCCGTGTACCTGCTGGGCGTGGAGCGCGTGCTGGTGATGCCGCACACGGACTGCGGCATGGCCAAGGTGACGGACGGCGACGTGCACGACCTCACGCAACTGCACGGGGTGGACACGCGCAGCCTGGAGTTCCACACGGTCCCCGACCAGGACGCGGCGCTGCGCCACGACCTCACCCGGATCCGTACCTCGCCGTTCCTGCCCAAGGACATGCCGGTGGGCGGCGCGATCTACGACGTCCACACGGGAAGGCTGATGCCGGTCTCCCTCTGAGGGCCTTCCCGTCCGGCGGGCACGGCTTCACCGGACAGCCGGCCCCCACTGGCGCCACACCCGAGGGGCCCCGACACCCGGAGGCCCCCCATCCCCGAGGGGCGCGGCCTTCCCGCAAGTACGGCTTCCCGGGAGTACGGCTTTCCGGCAGCACAGCTTCCCCGGGGCGGCGTCATGATGGACGGCATGGTGAGACTGGGAGCCGCGCGCGAGGCCGCGGCGCGCTGGGTGTCCGAGCACGCGCGCCGCGATCCCGGATATCGCGGCGCGTACGTCACCGGCTCCACGGTGGGCCTGCCGGACGACGCCGAGCTGCCGCCGTCCTCGGACCTGGACCTCTTCGTGGTCACGGACACCCCGGGGACGAAACCCGGCAAGCTGCGCTACCAGGGCGTCCTGCTGGAGGTCAGCCATCTCCCGTGGTCCGCCCTCCGGTCGCCGGACGAGGTGCTGGCGTCGTACCATCTGGCCGGCGCGTTCCGGACGGACACGGTGATCGACGACCCGACCGGCCGCCTGCGCGCCGTCCAGGAGCACGTGGGGGCGCGCTTCGCCGCCCGGCCCTGGGTGCGCCGCCGGTGCGAGGACGCCATGCGCAGGATCGAGACGCGCCTCGCGACGCTCGCGGCCCCCGGGGACCGCGCGTTCCACGAGCAGGTCATGACCTGGCTGTTCGCGGCCGGGGTCACCACCCATGTGCTGCTTGTCGCCGCCCTGCGCAACCCGACCGTACGGCTGCGCTATCCGGCGGCGCGCGACGTCCTGGACTCCTACGGGCTGTCCGGCCGCTACCCGGAGCTGCTGGACCTCCTCGGCTGCTCCGGCCTGTCCGCCGAACGCGTCCGGCACCACGTGGGCGAGCTGGCCGGGACGTTCGACCTGGCGGCGGGCGTCGCGACGACGCCGTTCCCGTTCAGTGGCGACATCACCCCGGCGGCCCGCCCCATCGCGATCGGCGGCAGCCTGGAGCTCGTGGAGCGCGGCGACCACCGCGAGGCCGTGTTCTGGATCATCGCGACGTTCGCCCGGTGTCACGCGATCCTGGCGGCCGACGCGCCCTCGCTCCACCGCTCCCGCCTGCCCGCGTTCCAGGCCGCGCTCGGGGACCTCGGCATCACCACCACCGCCGACCTGCGGCGGCGCGGCGAGGAGGTCACCCGCTTCCTGCCCCGCCTCCGGCAGGCCGCCGACCACATCCTCGCCGCCAACCCGGCCGTCACCGGCTGACTCCTTCGCAGGCGCGTGCTCGAAAGGGACCAGCTGCAACGGCACCGCGATGACGAGCGGCGGGGAATCGGGCCGAACGGCGCGAGACTGGGCCAGACACCGCGAGGCTCGGCCAAGCCGGCATGAGACCGGGGCTGGATGGCGTTCGCGAGAGCGATCGGGCGAGAAAGCCGCCTGGACCGCTGGTCAGGCGTGGACGGCTCGGGAGGGGACGCCCCGAGGCGCGTCAGGGCGTGGGTCTGAAGAAGCCAGGCCGCTGGTCACCTCTGGACGGCCCTGGAGGGGCCGCCCGGAGGCCAGGCAGCGGTGAGGCGGCGGTCAGGCATGGACGGCCCGGGGAAGGGCCGTCCGAGAGCCGGTCAGGCGCGTACGGCCCCCGGGAATCCGGAAACCGGTCAGGCGTCGATGTGGTCGCGGTCGACCTCGGCCGCGCTGTTGACGATGAACTCGCGGCGCGGCGCCACGTCGCTGCCCATGAGGAGGCTGAAGATGCTCTCCGCCCCCTCGGCGTCCTCGATGCGGACGCGGCGCAGGATGCGGTGGCGCGGGTCCATCGTGGTCTCCGCCAGTTGGTCGGCGTCCATCTCGCCGAGTCCCTTGTAGCGCTGCACCGGGTCCTTCCAGCGCTTGCCGCGCCGCTCCAGGTCGCGCAGCACCTTGTGCAGCTCGGCGTCGGAGTAGCAGTAGATGTACTTCTCCTTGCCCCGCCCCGGGTTGGTGAGCTCGATGCGGTGCAGCGGCGGGACGGCGGCGAACACGCGGCCGGCCTCGACCATGGGCCGCATGTAGCGGTGGAACAGCGTCAGGAGCAGGCACCGGATGTGGGCGCCGTCGACGTCGGCGTCGGCCATGAGGATGACCTTGCCGTAGCGAGCCGCCTCGATGTCGAACGAGCGACCCGACCCGGCGCCGACGACCTGGATGATGGCGGCGCACTCGGCGTTCTTGAGCATGTCGCTCATCGACGCCTTCTGGACGTTGAGGATCTTGCCGCGGATCGGCAGCAGCGCCTGGAACTCCGAGTCGCGGGCCAGCTTGGCGGTGCCCAGCGCCGAGTCTCCCTCGACGATGAACAGCTCGCTGCGGTCGACGTCGTCGCTGCGGCAGTCGACGAGCTTGGCGGGCAGCGCGGAGTTCTCCAGGGCGCTCTTGCGGCGCTGGTTGTCGCGGTGCTCGCGGGCGGCGATGCGGGCCTTGGCGGCGGCGACGATCTTCTCCAGCACGGCGCGCAGGGGCTGCTTGAAGCCGCGCGGCGGGTTGGCGAACAGCTCCTTCAGGTCGCGCGAGACCACGTGGGAGACGATGCGGGTGGCCGCCGAGGTGCCGAGGACCTCCTTGGTCTGGCCCTCGAACTGCGGCTCCGGCACGCGGACGGTGACGACGGCCGTCAGGCCCTCGAGGATGTCCTCCTTGGTGACCGGGTCGTCGCCGTTCTTCAGCAGGCGGGTCTCGCGCAGCAGCTCGTTGATCGTACGGACGAGGCCGCGCTCGAAACCGGTGATGTGGGTGCCGCCCTTGGGGGTGGCGATCACGTTGACGAACGAGCGGACGGTCGACTCGTAGCCCCGGCCCCAGCGCACGGCCACGTCGACGGTCAGCTCGCGCTGGACCTCGGTGGGCGTCATGTGGCCCTGGTCGTCGAGCACCGGGACGGTCTCGTGGAAGTGGCCGACGCCCTGCAGGCGCAGCACGTCGCAGACGGCCTCGTCGCGGGCCAGGAACTCGGTGAACTCGGAGATGCCGCCGTCGAAGCGGAACTCCTCCACCACCTGCTCCTCGTGGCGGCTGTCGATCACCACGAGCGTGAGGCCGGGCACCAGGAAGGCGGTCTGGCGGAGCCGGACGTGGATCTCGTCGAGCGAGACCTCGGCGTCGGGCAGGAAGATCTGCTTGTCGGCCCAGAAACGGACGCGGGTGCCGGTGACGTCGCGGTCGAGCTTGCCGCCGTCGCGCAGCCCCGACTTCTTGCGGAACTTGGCGGTCGGCCCGTCGCCGTCGAACACGCCGGGCACGCCGCGCCGGAAGCTGATCTCGTGGACCCGCCCGTCGCGGTCGACCTGGACATCGAGGCGGGACGACAGCGCGTTGACCACGGAGGCGCCCACGCCGTGCAGGCCGCCGGAGGCGGCGTAGGAGCCGCCGCCGAACTTGCCGCCCGCGTGGAGCTTGGTGTAGACGAGCTCCACGCCGGCCAGGCCGCTCTTGGGCTCGACGTCGACCGGGATGCCGCGGCCGTCGTCGCGGACCTCGATGGAGCCGTCGGCGTACAGCTCGACCTCGATGCGCGAGCAGTGGCCGCCCAGCGCCTCGTCGACGCCGTTGTCCACGATCTCCCAGAGGCAATGCATGAGTCCGCGGCTGTCGGTGGACCCGATGTACATGCCCGGACGCTTGCGGACCGCTTCGAGCCCCTCAAGCACCGAGAGGTGACGAGCCGTGTAGCCGGCCTCCACTAGCGTCACTCCAGCTCCTCCGGGTTAGTCATCGAACACCAGTATCGAACACCAGTGCGCAGCCTACCGTCCTTCGCCTGCGTAGGCGTACTTACGCACATGCGCGCGTACAAGCTTGCCATGCGGTCATGTTTGGCGTTACCAACGGGCTGATCGTCATTACTTTGGGACACATTCCGCTCTGGGCGTAGCGACGCGACGGTTGGGAACGTCCAGGTCCGGTTAGATGTTGTTCCAAGTGACTGACGCCAGATCCTCGCTTCGGCGGGGGTGACCCGAAAGGCGATACGTGACTGGAGCTCTCGCCCCCGTTAAGCCGCTGACGGCCCTCGACCGCTGCGACCGTTGCGGTGCCCAGGCCTACATTCGCGCAACCCTGCCTGTGGGTGGGGAGCTGCTGTTCTGCGCCCACCACGGGCGTCAGCACATCGCGGCGCTGCGCGAGAAGGGTGCCGACATCCTGGACGAGTCGGCACGGCTCAGCGAAACCCCAACCATTGCCCGCGACGACGAGCGCTGACCCAGCGTCTCGCCGTGACGAGATAATTACATAACGCACAGACGCGAGACGGCGGCCCCGGCACCACCGGGGCCGCCGTCTCGCGTTCGTCGCGACTTGTCCCTCATCGCCCCTCACCGACGTCCCGGAGCGGGTTTCCGGGGCGATGAGGTGCCCGTGGCCCGGAGCCGGGCCCGGGTCAGCGGACGCGGTAGTGGTAGCCGCCGAGCAGCGGCTCGAAGCCCTCGCTCGCGTACAGGGCCTGCGCGGCCTCGTTCGCCCGGGTGACGACCAGGTACGCCGACGGCAGGCCGCCCCGCCTCAGCATGGCGCGCAGGACACTGCGGGCCAGCCCGCGGCGGCGCGCTCCCGGCAGCGTGGCCATGCAGTAGACCCCCAGCGTGTCCCCCTGCGGCACGGCCCGGCCCACCGCGAGCGGCACGCCGTCCTCCTCGACCGCCGCGTACCAGGCCGGGACACCCGTGAAGATCCGCTCGGCCGCCCTCCGCCCACCGTCGTAGCGGCCGTCCACCGCCCACCAGGCGTCCCCCCACGCCGGCCAGGGGCTCCGCTCGACCCGCACGGGACGCTCGGGCTCGCGCGCCTCCCCGGACCACGACATGACCAGCGTGGGGTCCACCAGCTCGTAGCCCCGTCGCTCCAGCTCGGCGTCGAGCCCGGGCATCGCGCCGGGGCCCACCGAGAACGCGGTGCGCGTCCCCCGCTCCGCGTAGAACGCCTCGGCGGCGGCGATCGCGGCGTCCAGGTCGGCGGGCGCACGCAGGGCGAGCACCGAGTTGGCGCGCTTCGTCACTCCGCCGGCGTAACGCAGGACCCAGCCGTCGTGCTCCCGCGACTCGTACGCGGGCCAGGCTTCGTGGACAAGTCTGTCGAATTCCATCCAGCGCAGGGTATCCGTCCGGGTGCGGGAGGCGGTTCGGGGCGTCCGAAGGGGACGGCCCGGTGACGCCGGTCGGCGGCATCCCGGGCCCGAGAGGAAGCCGGGACACGCGGAAGCACCGCCTAGCTGGCCTTATAGGCTGGGGCACCGTGCTGATCCTGTTGCCGCCGTCCGAGAGCAAGGCGTCCGCGAGCAAGGCGTCCGAGAGCGGCGGGCCGCCGGTGGGCGAGCTGTCCTTCCCCGCCCTCGACAAGCCGCGCAAGCGCGTGCTCACCGCGCTCAAGCGCGCCTCCAAGCGCCGCGACGCCCTCGACGTCCTCGGCCTGACCCCCGGGCTGGCGGGCGAGACCGCCAAGAACCTGGCGATCGGCACGGCTCCCACGCTCCCCGCCGCCGAGCTCTACACCGGGGTCCTGTACGACAACCTGGGCCTGGCCACCCTGGACGCCGAGGCGAGGCGGAGGGCCGAGGAGTCGGTGCTGATCTTCTCGGGCCTGTGGGGCGTCCTGCGGATCGCCGACCGCGTCCCGCCCTACCGGCTGTCCATGGGGGTCAACCTGCCTCCCCTGGGCGGCCTGGCGGCCTTCTGGCGGCCTCTGGTGACCCGCCAGCTCGATCCCCTGCCCGGACTCGTCGTGGACCTCCGCTCGGCCACGTACGCGGCCGCCTGGCAGCCCGGGGACCGCTCCGTGGCGGTCCGGGTGTTCAAGGGCGGCAAGGTCGTCAGCCACATGGCCAAGGCGACCCGCGGCGAGATCGCCCGCGCGCTGCTCGTCTCCGGCGCCGACCCGGCGACGCCCGGCGAGCTGGCCAAGACCCTCGACTCCCTGGGCCACACCGTGGAGCTGACCGAGCCGGCCCGCCCCACCCGCCCCTGGACCCTGGACGTCCGCCTGCCCTGAGAGGCGCGCCGGCCCCCGGAGAACCGCGAAAGCCCCGCACCGGGGATCGGTGCGGGGCCTTCGTCGGCGTGCTAGTCCAGGTAGTCGCGCAGCACCTGGGAGCGGGACGGGTGACGGAGCTTGGACATGGTCTTCGACTCGATCTGCCGGATGCGCTCACGCGTCACCCCGTAGACCTTGCCGATCTCGTCCAGCGTCTTCGGCTGGCCGTCGGTGAGACCGAACCGCATGGACACGACGCCCGCCTCGCGCTCCGACAACGTGTCGAGAACGGAGTGCAGCTGCTCCTGCAGCAGCGTGAAGCTGACGGCGTCGGCCGGGACGATGGCCTCGGAGTCCTCGATGAGGTCGCCGAACTCGCTGTCGCCCTCCTCGCCCAGCGGCGTGTGGAGGGAGATCGGCTCGCGGCCGTACTTCTGGACCTCGACCACCTTCTCGGGGGTCATGTCCAGCTCGCGGGCCAGCTCCTCCGGCGTGGGCTCGCGGCCGAGGTCCTGCAGCATCTGCCGCTGGACGCGGGCCAGCTTGTTGATCACTTCGACCATGTGGACCGGGATGCGGATGGTCCGCGCCTGGTCGGCCATGGCACGCGTGATCGCCTGCCGGATCCACCACGTGGCGTAGGTGGAGAACTTGTAGCCCTTGGTGTAGTCGAACTTCTCCACCGCGCGGATCAGACCGAGGTTGCCCTCCTGGATCAGGTCCAGGAAGAGCATGCCGCGGCCGGTGTAGCGCTTGGCCAGCGAGACCACCAGACGGAGGTTGGCCTCCAGCAGGTGGTTCTTGGCCCGGCGGCCGTCCTCGGCGATCCACTCCAGCTCGGCGCGGACGTCGACCGGCAGGCCGTCGGCCTCGCCGCTGCCCAGCTGCTCCTCGGCGAACAGGCCCGCCTCGATGCGCTTGGCCAGCTCGACCTCCTGCTCGGCGTTGAGCAGGGGGACCTTGCCGATCTGCTTGAGGTAGTCCTTGACCGGGTCGGCGGTGGCGCCGGCGGCCGCGACCTGCGCGACAGGGGCGTCATCGTCGTCGTCGGAGAGGATGAGGACCTCGTCCTCGCTCTTCTGCGCGGCGGCCGCGGCCGCGTCGGCGGCCTTCGGCTCGTCGTCGGTGTCCTCGTCGGGCTCCGGCTCGGCATCGCCCTCGGCGACGATGTCGTCGTCCTCGACCACGATGTCCTCGAGGTCGTCGAGCTCCACGTCGCCGTCGAGCTCGATGTCCTCGTCGTCGTCGACGCCCTCCGGAGCGGTGGGCTTGGTGGGTGCAGGCCCGGCGCTGTCAGCCGCGACCTTCTTGGCGGCGGCCGGGGCCGCCTTCTTGGCCGCCGCGGGGGCGGCCTTCTTGGCGGGACCCGGCTTGGCCGGTGCCGCCGGCTTGGCGGCGGCCGGCTTCCGCGGTGCGGCGGGCTCGGCGGTTTCGGCTGCTCCCACGACCGCGGTCACGGTCTCGGGCTGCTGCTCCTTGGCGGCCGCCGCGGTCTTGGTCTTGACGGGGGCGGCGGTGCGGCGCTTTGCTGGTCCCCGAGACTTCTTCGGCGCAGCCGAATCCGCGGCGGTCACCACCACGGTCACGCCCTCTTTGCTGAGGTTCCGCAAGAACGCGGCGGCGTGCGACATGGGGATGTCCGCCTCCTCGAAGGCCTGGCGAACATCCTCGGACTCGAGGAAACCCTGCGAGCGCCCACGCTCGAGCAGTCGCTGAATGACGGGCTCGTTCAGCTCTTGTGGCTTCGAGCGAGTCGAACTTGCAGGCGACACGAACACCTCTCGAACGAACGCGTGGCGACAATGGACCCAGATGCCCGCTGGGGGGCTGTTGCCTCTCTCGGAGATCGGTGAGGCCGTGCGGACCGCGACGGACCTGCCCAGCATTGTGGCACGACCTCGCACTCCATACGGCCACCTCCCGGCGGTTGACCTCCACCCTAGGCCGACCAAGGCAGTAGTGCGTACGTAAGCGCGCCACTGATACCCGAAAGCAACCCTTATGACTGTTTCATTCAGTCACTCTTCGTGGCGGGCGGCACGTGGATGGCCAGGGCGGTAACGTCATCATCCTGTTCATATCCCGACAACATCCGGTCAACCAGGAAGTCCAGCAGCATGTGCGGACTTCTCACGACCTCAGGCGGCGCTTCGGTCACAACACTGCAAATCTCTGCGAGTCCGGCGTCGAGACCTCGCTTGCGGTTCTCCACCAGACCGTCCGAGTACAGCACCGCGGTGTGACCCGGCGGCACCACGAACCGGAACTGCCGGCGGCTCGTCGGCCAGCCCAGCGGCGTGCCGGGCTGGGCGTCGCAGAGCATCGCGGTGCCCTGCGGCGAGACCAGCACGGGCGGCGGGTGGCCCGCGAGCGCGAGCGTGCCCTCGCCGGTGACGGGCTCGACCACCATGTACGCCAGGGTCGTGACCTGCTCCTCCTCCTCCGTGGCGTCGAAGACCCGGTCGAGACCGGTCAGCACGGCCGCGGGCGGCGGGTTGGTCAGCGCCAGCGCCCGCATGGCGTTGCGGATGCGGCCCATGCCCGCGGCGGCCTTGACGCCCTTGCCCATGACGTCGCCGACGACCGCCGCGACACGCCCGTCCTGCAGCACGAACGCGTCGTACCAGTCGCCGCCGACCTGCACGTGGCGGCTGCCCGAGCGGAAGCGCTGGGCCAGCTCCAGCCCCTTGACCACCGGCAGGCGGTCGGGCAGGAGGCTGCGCTGGAGCGTCTCGGCGGTCTTGTGCTCGCGCTCGAACAGCGTCGCCCGCTCGACCGCGAGCGCGCACTGCCCGGCCAGCGCCTCCAGGAAGACGCCGTCCTCCTGGGAGATCTTCTGCGGCCTGGTGAACGAGAAGCGCAGCGCGCCGAGGGCCCGGCCGGCCGCCAGCAGCGGCAGGCCCACCCAGGCGCGCTCGTCGCTGTGGGTGAGGTAGTTGGCGAGCACCTGCTCGTCGCCGCCGGCCTCCAGCAGCTGCGTGCGCAGGCTGTCGGGAGACTCGGCGAACACCGGCCGCCGGCTGTTGACGGCCATGGTCAGCACGCTGGTGTGGGAGAGCGGGATCTCCTCGCCGGAGGTGCCGGCCGCCTCGGGGACGCCCTCGCCGTTGATCAGCTTGAGCGCGGCCCGGTCGGTGTCGAGCAGCGCGACGGCCGAGCGGTCGGCCGCCAGGGCCGTGCGGCCGACGTCGATGATGACCTGGACGACCTGCTCCACGGTGAGCGCCTCGGCCAGTATGGCGGTGGCGCCCTGGAGCCGGGCGGTGCGCAGCGCGGCGGCGCCGAGCTGGTCGGTCAGCCTGCCCCGCATCTCCTCGGCCTCGCGCTGCGGCGTGACGTCGGTGTTGGCGCCGACCCACTCGACCACGCGGCCGTGCCGGATGATGGGCACCGCGCGCACCTCGAAGTGGCGGTAGCCGCTGGCCCGGGTGCGCACGCGGTAGTTCCACTCGAACATCGTGCGGCCGCGCAGCGCCTCCTTCCAGGCCTCCTCGGTCTGCCGGCGCTCCTCGGGGTGGACGACCTCCAGCCAGCCGTGGGCGAGGTACTCCTCCAGGCCCTGGCCGGTGATGGCGCGCCACTGCGGCGCGTCCTCGACGACCGTGCCGGTGGGCGAGGTGATCCAGACGAGCTGCGACTGCGCCTCGACCAGTGACCGGTAACGTTCCTCGCTGCGGCGCAGGTCCTCCTCGGTCTGGCGGCTCTCGGTCACGTCGAGCCCGATCAGCGCGACGGCCCGCAGCTCGCCCGCGTCGTCGTGGATCGGCGAGAACGACAGCGACCAGTGCCGGTGCTCGCCCTCGGGGGTGCGCACGCGCACCCGGCTCTCGGTCACCGGCGCGTCGGTCTCGATGACGCCCTGCACGGCGTGCGTGATGAGCTGGCTGAGGTCGGCGGCCAGGGCCTCGACGGGAACCCGCCCGACGAGGCGCTCGGCGGGCACGCCGACGACGTCGGTGAACAGGTCGTTGACCCGCTGGACCCGGCCGTCGGGGTCGAAGAAGGCGAAGGCGTAGCGCGCCTCCGCCAGCAGGCCCCCGAAGAGGGCGGAGTCTGAGATGTCCACATCCGACTCCCGGGGACGGGGAACGGAGGTCTCGGCGCTCATGCTCGGCACCTCCGTCGCGTGCCAGGGTCTCCCACGCGGCACATCTCCATAACTGTGTATCGGCGTAGCGCAGCTCCGTGCGACCGGATCCTGCTGTACATCATCGGCGATGGGCATGCGCGGACGGAAGCCCCGCAGGCCATACGGTCAACGCATCCTGTCAAAATCGCTCCACGTTACGCAGCAAGATCAGGCTACTTGGCCCGCGCCGCCCGCTTGGCCTCCTGTTTGGCCTCTTGCTTGGCGGCCCGCACGCGGCCCAGCGTGTCGGCGTCGACCACATCCGCCACCGACCGGAACGATCCCTCCTCGCCGTACGGTCCCGCCGCCTCGCGCCACCCGGGCGGCCGGACCCCCAGTTGCTTGCCGAGCAGTGCCAAAAATATCTGGGCTTTCTGCTTGCCGTAACCGGGAAGCGCCTGCAATCGCTTGAGCAGCTCTTTGCCGTCGGCCGCCTCGGCCCAGATCCTCTCGGGGTCGCCACCGTACTGCTCGACGAGATAGGCCGCCAGGCTCTGGACGCGCGCCGCCATCGAGGAGGGATAGCGGTGGACCGCCGGTTTCTCCGCCAGCAGGGCGGCGAACTCCTCGGGGTCGCGGGAGGCGATCTCCTCGGCCGTGAGGTCGCCTCCGAGCCGCTCGGCGATGGTGTACGGGCCCGTGAACGCCCACTCCATCGGGATCTGCTGGTCGAGCAGCATGCCGATGAGGAGGGCGAGCGGACTGCGGCCGAGCAGGTCGTCGGCCTCCGTCCGCTGGGCGAGCTGGATGCGCATGGGAACAGCTTCGCATGAAAGCGCTTGCGGGGATGCGAACACAACCGTAGTGGAGGCTTGACACAGGGCCGAGAAAAGGTGGAATGAGAGCGCAAGTCGCCCTGAGTCCATTCCTGGGGGTTTGCCCCCGGGCATCCAGAGGAATCTCACACCTATGCTCGCTCTGGCCACACGCTTCCTCCGGGAGCCGGTCAGTCTTCGGCTGGCCGAGGAGTTCCTGACAGTGCCCGTGGACACCATCGACCGTTGTGTGGCCGACGTGTGCGCGTGCGCCCAGCACCTTGGCATCACGGCGACTCCCGAGATCGTGGAGCGCGTCGCGCGGGAGCATCTGCTCGCGATCGTGAACTCCGCCCCGCCGCCGCGGAGTCCCCGATAACATCGGGGTCACGGCCGCGTTCTACGCACCGTTTCCGCCTGGAATGCGAGAGAGTGAGGGCGTGCGCCGACACCGACGAGATCCCCGGGAGAGCACCCCCCCAGACGACGTCTTCAAGGAGATGGTGCAGGCGGCCCGCGAGCTGCTGGCCGTGCGCAGCCCGCTCGACGCGGAGCTGATGGTCTCCGACATGATAGGCGCCTGGTGGGGCCGGCGGGTCCGGGGCGGCGACGTCGAGCAGGTGCTCGGTGAGGGGCTGGTCGACTACGCCGCCAAGGCGGGCACTCCGGCGTCGCTGACGCTGCTCATCTGCCTGGCCTACCTCGGCACGGCCCGCCAGGGCGCCAAGGCCGAGGGCGCGGCGCTGGCGATGATGGAGTCGGGCGTGGCCCGGCCCGGCTGGGCCGACCGGGTCGGCGCGGTCAAGCCCACCGGCTGCTACGTCTCGCGCGACGCGTACGGCGACCAGGACACGGTGATCTGCACGTTCGCCTACCGGTACGGCGACGGCGGGCCGGGGCGCGGCGACGCGCCGGCGGCGGTCCCGGGCGGCCAGGAGCGGCACGCGCTGGTCATGGTGGTCGACCACAACATGTCCGGCATGGCGCGTGACGCCTGGGTCTCCTCCCAGGTGGACAAGCTGCTGGAGGAGGCCCGCGCGGAGGCCGCGGGCAACCCGATGCTGGTGTTCGGCGAGATCGAGCCGCAGCAGGCCAGGGCGCTGCTGGAGTCGGCGATGAAGGCCACGAGCGAGCCGAAGACCCCGCCGCCCGTCAGCGACAGCTACAGCGCCTACCACGCCTTCGCCAGGGCCCGCCTGAAGGCGCTGCCGCCGGGCCGCAAGCGCCCGGCGCCGCTGCACATCGAGGCGCCCTACAGCCGGGAGCGGCGGGCCATGCTGGCCGCCGAGTTCCTCGCCTCCGACGCGGCCGAGCACCTGTCGGACCCGTCGGCGGCCTCGCGCTGCGCCGACCACATCATCGAGTACGGCTGCGAGCAGGACTTCAGCCGGCCGCTGCGCGTGAGCCCGACCAAGTGCGAGACGTTCCTGCTCGACTGGCTGCCGCGCAAGGTGATGCTGAGCACGGCCGAGCAGGAGGCGATGCCGCACGTGCTGGCGGCGTGGGTGCGCTTCGCGGCGCGCCGCTCGGGCCTGCCTGAGCAGGGCCTGAAGGCCACGCTGGACGCCGTGTGGGAGGCGATCGGCAAGTTCCCGGAGGCGTACCGCGACCCGACCTCGTTCGGGCTGGACCGGCCGCTGCTGGAGCGGCTGCTGCCCGACGGCGACCTGTCGGCGCTGGCGCGGCGGGCGTTCGCGTTCCCGTTCCTGCAGGGCTTCCACAACGGGATCGAGCTGGACCGGCTCAACCCGGCGGACGAGGCCGACCGGCGGGCGCTGCTGGAGATCGACCACGTCGGGGCGATGGACGAGGAGCACCTGGCCTGGCACGAGGAGATCGCCACCCGGCTGTGGGAGGGCGACCCGCCGCAGCTCTGGGAGGCGGCGCAGCGGCTGCTGGACCTCGGGCACGACCGCCACGACGTGCTGCACGTGCTCATCGAGATCGCCGAGCGGATCGGCGGCGACCCCGACGAGCTGGCCGCCGCCCTCGACGACATCGCCGACATCCCCGACGAGTTCTAGAATTTCGTTCTATGGCGATGTACGAGGCCCTCGGCGCGGGCCGCTATCGGGCGTCCGAGTACACCCAGGGCCCCTGGGACCCCGGCGCGCAGCACATGGGCCCCGTCACCGCGCTGATCGCGCACGAGCTGGCCGCCACCGCCCCGCGTCCGGGACTGGAGCTGTCGCGCCTGGTCGTGGACGTCTTCGGGCCCGTGCCGGTGGGCGAGCTGGAGGTGCGCACCGACGTGGCGCGTGACGGCAAGCGCGTGCAGTGCCTGTCGGCGAGCGTGTCGTCGGGCGGGCGGGAGCACTGCCGGGCCACGGCCTGGCGGATCCGGGAGTCCGCCACGCCCGCCACACCGGCGCCGGGCCCGCCCGCGCCCGTGCCGCCGCCCTCCCCCGGCCGGCGCGACTCGTGGCTGAGCAGCGGCTTCGGGTACGGCCGCGCCATGGACTGGCGCTTCGTCACCGGCCACCCCCTGGAGGTCGGCCCCGCCACGGTGTGGGGGCGGCTGACGGTGCCGCTGGTCGAGGGCGAGGAGACCACGCCCCTGGAACGGCTGGCGGTCTTCGCCGACAGCGGCAACGGCGTCAGCCCGGCCGTGGACTTCGCCACCCACCTGTTCGTCAACGTGGACCTGACGATCTCCCTGTTCCGGGCGCCGGCCGGCGAGTGGATCTGCATGGACGCCGCCACCGTCGTCGGGCCGTCCGGCCGCGGCCTGACCCGCTCGACCCTGTACGACGAGTCGGGCGAGGTCGGCGCCGCGACTCAGACCCTCTTCGTCGCGCCGCGGCAGTGATGACGCCATGATGGGTCCATGGTGATCGACCTCAACGCCGACCTGGGCGAAGGCTTCGGGATCTGGACGCTCGGCGACGACCTCGCGCTGCTCGACGTCGTCACGAGCGCGAACGTGGCCTGCGGCTTCCACGCCGGCGACCCGGTCACGATCAGGCGCACCTGCGCGGCGGCCGTCGACCGCGGCGTCTCGATCGGGGCCCAGGTGTCCTACCGCGACCTCGCCCACTTCGGGCGCAGGGAGATGGACGTCGAGCCCGAGGAGCTGTGCGCCGAGGTGCTCTACCAGCTCGCGGCCGTCGACGGCATCGCGCGGGCCATGGGCGGGCGGGTCTCGTACGTCAAGCCCCACGGCGCGCTCTACAACCGGATCTGCCGCGACGCGGCGCAGGCCGAGGCGGTCGTGGACGCCGTGGCCGACTACGACCCGGCGCTGCCGATCCTCACGCTGCCCGGCTCGGCGGTCCACGCGGTCGCCGCCGCCGAGGGCGTCTCCACGGTGACGGAGGCGTTCGCCGACCGGGCGTACACGCCGGCGGGCGCGCTCGTGCCGCGCCGCGAGCCCGGCGCGGTCCTGCACGACGTGGAGGCGGTGTCGGCGCGGGCCGTCCGCATGGCCGTGGAGGGCGCGGTGACGGCCGTGGACGGCGGCACGGTGGAGGTGCGGGCCCGCTCGATCTGCGTCCACGGCGACACGCCCGACGCGGTGCGGCTGGCGCGGGCGGTGCGCGACGGGCTGCTGGAGGCCGGGGTCGTGCTCCAGGCGTTCGCGTGATCCGCGCGGCCGGCGAGCACGGGCTGGTCGTGGAGACCGGCGCCCTGGAGGTGTCGCACCGCCTGGACGCCCTGCTGCGGCACGACCGGCCGCGCGGGGTGGTGGAGATCGTGCCGGGGCCGGAGACGGTCCTGGTGGTCGCTCCCGGCGCGGACCCGGCGCGGCTGCGCGCCACCCTGGAACGGCTGACGGCGGAGGCGGAGAGCGCCGCCACCGGAGTCGCGGGGTCCGACGAGCCGGATCTCGTGCGGATCCCCGTGGTCTACGACGGGGAGGACCTCGACGCGGTGGCGGAGCTGGCCGGCCTCTCCCCCGAGGAGGTGGTCGCCCGGCACACGGGGCGCGACCTGGTGGTGGGCTGGCTGGGGTTCGCGCCGGGGTTCGCCTATCTCACCGGCCTGGACCCGGCCCTTCGCGTGCCCCGGCTCGGCACGCCGCGCACGTCCGTGCCCGCGGGCTCGGTGGCGGTCGCCGGGCCGTACTCCGCCGTCTATCCCAGCGCCTCGCCCGGCGGTTGGCGGCTGCTGGGCCGCACGTCGCTGCGGGTGTGGGACGTCACGGCCGACCCGCCCTCGCCGTTCCGGCCGGGCACCCGGGTGAGGTTCGAGCGCGCATGAGCGGGACGCCCGAGCCCGGGCCGTCGCGGGTGATCGAGGTGCTGGCGCCCGGCCCGTACGCCACCGTGCAGGACCTGGGCCGGCCGGGCCTGGCCCATCTGGGCGTGCCGGGCTCCGGGGCGGCCGACGCGGACGCCCTGCGGCTGGCCAACCGCCTCGTCGGCAACCCGGAGGGGCTGGCGGGGATCGAGCTGACGTTCGGCGGGGCGCGCCTGGCCTTCCGCGCGGGCGCCTGGGTCGCCGTCACGGGCGCGGGCTGCCCGCTCTCCGCCGTGCCGCTGACCGCGTCCGGCGGGGGCCGATGGCGCGCTCCGGCGGCTGGTGGGGGTGTGCCGTTCTGGGTGCCGGCGGGTACCGAGCTGCGGTTCGGGACGCCCGCCTGGGGGCTGCGCAGCTATCTGGCCGTGCGCGGCGGGGTGGCGGTGGAGCCGGTGCTCGGCAGCCGTTCGACCGACTCGCTGTCGGGGCTGGGCCCCGAGCCGCTGCGCGCGGGCACGCTGCTGCCCGTGGGGCCCCTGACGGGCCTGGAGCCGATCGTCGCGGACGTCGCGCCGCCGCGCGGCCCGCGGCCCGCCGTGCTGCGGGTGCTGCCGGGGCCGCGCGACGACTGGTTCGCGCCCGGGGCGCTGGCCGAGCTGTGCGCGGAGCCGTACACGGTGAGCCAGGACAGCAACCGCGTCGGGGTACGGCTCGGCGGCCGGGAGCTGGCGCGGGCGCGGGAGGGCGAGCTGCCCAGCGAGGGCATGGTCGCCGGGGCGCTCCAGGTGCCGCCGAGCGGGCAGCCGATCGTGTTCCTCGCCGACCACCCGCCGACGGGCGGGTACCCCGTCATCGCGGTGCTGGTGACGGCCGACCTGCCGGTGGCCGCCCAGCTCAGGCCGGGCGACCGGGTCCGGTTCACCACCCACCGCGTCGCCTGAGCCGCGCGGGGACGCCGCGAGGCCGCCCGGACGCTCGGAGCGGCCCCGACGCGGGCGCCCGCGACGGCGGCGCACACGGCCGCGGCAGACGCGGCCGGCGGAGCCGCCACGGGAGGCTCAGAGCTCGACGTGCCCGGAGACGCAGGGGACGACCGAGCCGCCCACCCAGATCGTGCCCTCGTCGTCGGCCGAGACATGGACCCGTCCCGCGCGGCCGAGCCGCGTGCCCTGGGCGGCCACGTACGGCGCCCGCGCCCGGCCGGTGCGCAGCAGCCACTGGGCCACCCCGGCGTTGAGGCTGCCCGTCACCGGATCCTCCACGGTGCCGCCGGCGAACGGGCAGAACGCACGCACCTCGAACGCCTGCGGCGCCCCCTCGGGGTACGGCCCCACCACGCCGATGAAGCAGTCGACGACGGCCGGCTCCACCGCGAGCACCGCGTCGGCGTCGCGCAGCAGCACCGCCACCCAGTGCGGGCCGTTGTCGGCCCACTCGATGTCGACGATCTCGCTCCGGTCGAGGCGCAGCAGGCCGGCCACGTGCTCGGCGAACGCCTCCTCCACGGGCCCCGACCTGACGAGCGGCGGCGCGGCGAAGGCCAGCCCGCCCTCGCTCTCCCGCACCTTCACCAGCCCGGCCCCGCACTCCTGCACGACCACGCCCGGCTGCTGCGGCTTGCCCCCGGCCGCGAGCCAGGCGTGGCAGGTGCCGAGCGTGGGGTGGCCGGCGAAGGGCAGCTCGGAGTCCGTGGTGAAGATCCGCACCTGGTAGTCGGCGGCCGGGTCCGTCGGCGGCAGGACGAACGTGGTCTCCGACAGGTTGGTCCAGTGGGCGAACCGCTGCATCTCCTCGGTGGTCAGCCCCTCGCCGTCGAGGACGACGGCCAGCGGGTTGCCGCGGTACGGAACGGACGTGAACACATCGACCTGGGTGAATGGACGCTGCATCCCGCAAGTGTCGCAGAACCCGGAGGTGTGCTCAGGTGTCGCCCTGGTCGGTGGTGTCCGCCGGGACGGCGGCCAGCAGCGACTCCACCCGCTCCACGGCCTCCCCCAGGGCTCTGTCCGGCACCGGCTCGAACAGCTCCACCACGGCCCGGCCGCCCTCGGGCCGCCAGACGCCCGCCACCCGCCCGCCGCGCAGCACGACCGGCGAGATCCAGCCCGCCTGGCGGCTGACCCTGGCCTTGACGCCGGCCGGGATCAGCGGCTCCAGGTCGCGGGGCGCGCCCAGGATGTACGGGTCGAAGCTCGGCAGCAGGCAGACCTCCTCCGACGGCCGGGTGGCGGCCAGCTCGTCGAGGTGCTCGGTGAGGGCGAGCAGCGTGCGGCCGTCGTCGGTCTCCACCTCGGTCAGCTCCGGCCCGAGGTCACGGAACCACGCCTTGAGCACCGCCTTGCGCGCCACCCCGCCGAACAGCCACTTGTCGAACATCTCCGGCGTCGCCGGCCCGTGCGCCCCGAGGAACGCCCGGGCCACCCGCACCCCCGCCTCCTCCTGCGGCGGCAGCGCGGCGGGCCAGCCCGGCAGCCAGCGGTGCGGGGCGGTGAAGGTGACCCGGCCCTCGCGCGGCGGCCCGTAGCACAGCTCGCCGAGGCGGCTGAGCGGCTTGAGCAGCGCGCCCCACCCGGAGGTGAGCGCCTGTCTCAGGTGGTCGTCGCCGGTCACCTCGACCACGGCGCCGACCAGCTCCTCGCGGGTCATCGGCCGCTCCCCCAGCGCCCGCGGCACGGCGTCGACGACGGCCTCGATCTCGGCGGCGGTGACGCCGTGCCCGCGCTGCCACGACGCCTTCTCCCAGAAGCGCAGCGTGCCGAGCGCCGCGCACAGGTCGGGCAGCGCGTCGGCGGGCACCAGGTGCAGGGTGCCGCGCATGACCCACGTCTTGGCCAGCGTGCGGGCCTCCCACAGCGCGCGGTCCGGGCCGCCCGGGTCGGGGCGGGCGCTCCTGACGGCCACCGCGAGGCGCGCCGACGAGGCGACCTGCGCCTGCACCCCGCACAGCCGCCGGGCGACCGCCACGGCGTCGGCGCCGTCGGGGCTGCTCACGAACTGCCGGCGCAGCCGCCAGGCGAGGATCTGGGACCAGGCGAGGGAAGTCGTCACGGCCCCGTTCTACCGGATGCCGCCGACAGTCCCTCGGCCCGGCCCCGACCGCCGGATCGGCCGAGGCGGGGGGACCGGCCGGATCAAGGGGTGAAGCCGATGTTCTCGTAGCGCAGGTCGTAGAAGCCGCGGGCGCCGACGTTGGCCAGGGACGACCGCACGGCGACGTTCTGCGGGCGCTGGTAGAGCGGCAGGACGTTGACCTCCTGCCAGATGAGCCGGTCGGCCTCGTTGGTCGCGGCCCGGGCCTTGGCCGGGTCGAGGCTCTGGCTCGCCTTGTTCATGGCGTCGTCGATGGCCGGCGACCCGGTGCGCCCGAAGTTGGCGTTCCACGTCTTGCCGTCCGGTGCGTTCGCGTAGATGCCGTAGCTGCTCGACACCGGGAACGGGGTGCCGATGTAGGCGAACGCCGTCAGGTCGAAGTTGCCGGGGATGACGTACTTGGTGAAGAAGTCGTCGCTCGGCACGGCCTGGATGGAGACCTGCACCCCGATCTGGCTCAGCATGCTCTGCACCAGCTCCGCCTCCGACTTGCTGACCTGCACGCCCGAGGGGACGACGAAGCGCAGCGCGAGCGGCCTGCCGTCCTTCTGCCGGACCGCCCCGGCGACCTTCCAGCCGGCCTGGTCGAGGAGCTGCTTGGCGCGCGCCGGGTCGTAGGCGCCGAGCGGGCCGGCGTTGTCCTGGTAGCCCTCCTGGGTGTTCATGAAGAAGTGGTTGTCGAGCGGCGTGATCGGCCAGTCGAGCCCCTGCAGGTCGGACTGGGCGATGGCCTGCCGGTTGACGCCGAGCTGGACGGCCTGGCGGACCCGCTGGTCGCGCAGCAGGTCGCTGGAGCCGTTGAAGGTGATGTGACGGAAGTCGGGGCCGGCCGCCTGGCGCACCTGGGCGTCGCGGGTGGTGCGGGCACGGGCGTAGTCGGGCGCGGACGGGCCGATGTCGGCGACGTCCAGCTCCCCGTTGCCGAACGCGCCGATCAGCGCGTCCTGCTCGGAGGCGCGGTAGACGATCTGGTCGAGCTTGGCGCGCTGCCCCCACCAGTGCTCGTCGCGGACGAGCGTGATGGTCTTGGCGGTCTGGTCGAAGCCCTTGAGCCGGAACGGGCCCGCGGTCACGGGGATGTTGTTCAGCCAGGCGTTGTTGAAGGCGTCGGGAGTGCGGTTGGCGGAGGCGGGCAGCAACGGGCCGAACAGCGACTGCCAGTCGCCGAACGGCCGGGCGAAGGTCACCACCACCTCGTGGTCGTCGCGGCCCCGTGCGACCTTCTGGATGTCCTGGTAGCCGGTGGCCGACACGATGCGGTAGCGCGGGTCCTTGCCGTTGAGCGCCTGCCACTGGGCCTCGTAGTCGGCCCACGTGATGGGCTTGCCGTCGGACCAGTGGGCCTTGGGGTTGAGCCGGTAGGTGACGACCTGCTTCGGCTCCCGTGAGGTGATCTTCGCGTCGAGGACGAAGTCGGGGTTGGGTCTGATCACCGCCTTCTCGTCGGACAGGAACGGCGCGGGCAGCAGCGCGTTGCTGATCACGGCGGCGACGGCGAGGTTGCCGTCGACGTGGTTGCGGTTCCACTGGGCGGGGAACTCGTTGACGCCCCAGCGCAGCGTGCCGCCGTCCTTGACCTTCTCGCGCGGCTGCGGGTTGATGTCGTACGCCTTGACGGCCTGGGCCGTCTCGTCGCCGGGACCGCCCCCCGCGCCCTGCCGCCCGCCGCAGCCGGTGAGCGCGGCCGGGACGGACAGGGCGACGGCCACGGCGACGGCCGTGCGGGCCGCGATCCGGGCTGCGTGTGCCTTCATCGGGAGTTCCTCCTGGGTTGGACGACGTCGAGCTTCTCCGCGTAATGGCAGGCCGCGCCCTGGTCGCCGGCGGGCTCGCCGACCGGCAGCACATCGGGCTCGGCCTCGACGCACAGGACGCGCTCGTCCTCGGTCAGCACCGTGCGGAACTTCGGGCACCTGGTGCGGAAGCGGCAGCCCGACGGCGGGTGCGCCGGGCTCGGGAGATCGCCCTCCAGGAGGATCCGCCTGCGCGAGCGCTCGCGGGCGGGGTCGGGCAGCGGGATGGCGGACAGCAGCGCCTGGGTGTACGGGTGTGCGGGGGCGTCGTAGACGGCGTCCACGGAGCCGATCTCGGCGATCCGGCCGAGGTACATGACGGCGACCCGGTCGGCGATGTGCCGGACCACGGCCAGGTCGTGCGCCACGAACAGGTACGACAGGCCGAGCCTGGCCTTCAGCGACGCGAGCAGGTTGATGACGCCGGCCTGGATGGACACGTCGAGCGCCGAGACCGGCTCGTCGAGCACGAGCAGCCGGGGCTCCAGCGCCAGGGCCCGGGCGATGCCGATGCGCTGCCGCTGGCCGCCCGAGAAGTCCTGCGGGTAGCGCTCGGCGTGCTCCGGCTCCAGGCCGACGAGCGTGAGCAGCTCGGCGACGCGCCGGCCGGTGTCGCCGAGCCCGTGGGTGCGCAGCGGCTCGGCCACGACGTCGTGGACGGTCATGCGCGGGTCGAGCGAGGCCAGCGGGTCCTGGAAGACGACCTGCATGTCGCGTCTGATCGCCATGCGCTCGGCGGGGCCGAGCCGGGCGGTGTCGTGGCCGAAGACGACGACGCGGCCGCGTTGCGGCCTGGCCAGCTCCAGGATCTCCAGCAGCGTCGTGGTCTTGCCGCAGCCCGACTCGCCGACCAGCCCGAGCGTCTCGCCCTCGCGGATCGCGAAGCTGACCCCGGCCACGGCGTGGACGGTGCCGACGCGGCGCTTGAAGACCGCGCCGCGCAGCAGCGGGTAGTCCTTGACCAGGCCCTCCACCCGCAGCACCGGCTCGCCTCTCGGGACGGCGGCCTCCTTCGCCTCCTCGGCCTCGCCGGCCTCCGCGGGAGCCCGGGGTCTCGTCCCGGCCTCCTCCGCCGCCGTCCCGGCCTCCTCCGCCGCTGTCCCGGTCTCCGACACGGCCGTCTCGGCCTGGGACGCCGCCTCGTCCTCCCAGCGGATGCAGGCGGCCAGGTGGCCGGGGCCGGTCTCGAACAGCGGCGGCTCGGCCTCGTCGCAGGCGCCGACGTGCAGCGGGCAGCGCGGCCCGAACGGGCAGCCCGGCGGCAGCGCCGCGGGCGAGGGAGGCGAGCCCTCGATGGGCTCCAGCCTCCGTTGAGCGCCCCGGTCCACCCGCGGGATCGAGCGCAGCAGCCCCACCGTGTACGGCATGCGGGGCCGGTAGTAGACGTCGTCCACGGTCCCCACCTCGACCGGCCTACCCGCGTACATGACGAGTACCCGGTCGGCGAGCCCGGCGACCACCCCCAGATCGTGGGTGATCATGATGATGGCGGCGCCCGTCTCGTCGCGCGCCTTCTTCAGCACCTCCAGCACCTGGGCCTGGATGGTGACGTCGAGCGCGGTCGTCGGCTCGTCGCAGATGACGAGGTCGGGGTCGTTGGCGATGGCCATCGCGATCATCGCGCGCTGCCGCATGCCGCCGGAGAACTCGTGGGGGAAGGCCAGCGCCCGCTCCGCCGGGTGCGGGATGCCGACCAGGTCGAGCAGGGACACGGCCTTGACCATGGCCTGCTCCTTGGTGACCCGCTGGTGGACCCGCACGGCCTCGGCGATCTGGTCGCCGACCCGGTAGACGGGGGTGAGGGCGGACAGCGGGTCCTGGAAGACCATGGACATGGCCCGGCCGCGCAGCGCGTTCAGCTCCTTGTCGCGGGCGCCGACCAGCTCCCTGCCGTGCAGCCGCACCGAGCCGGACACGCGGGCCGACGACGGCAGCAGGCCCATGATCGCCGACGCGGTGACCGACTTGCCGGAGCCGGACTCGCCGACGACGCCGAGCACCTCGCCCGGCCGTACCTCGAAGGACACGCCGCGCACGGCCGGCACGTCGCCGAAGCAGACGCCGAGATCGCGGACGTCGAGCACGGGCGCCGACGCCGAGGTGGGCGCCGGGGCGGTCTCGGGCGTGGTGGCGGGCGTCATCGCCGCCTCGTGGTGATGGGTGTCATCGCGGCCTCGTGGACGTCGGGTCGAACGCGTCGCGCAGGGCGTCGCCGACGAGGTTGACGGCCAGCACGGTGACGACGAGGAGCCCGGCGACGAACCAGAACGTCCACGGCGCGTACACGGCCGTCTTGGAGCCGTCGGCGATCAGCGTGCCGAACGACACGTCGGGCGGCTGGATGCCGAAACCGAAGTAGGACAGGGAGGTCTCGGTGAGGATGGCGGCGCTGACGTTGAGCGTGGCGTCCACGATGAGCAGCGACGACAGGTTGGGCAGCACGTGCCGGAAGATGATCGTCACCGGGCGGACGCCCATGAACCGGGCGGCCTGGATGAACTCGCGCCGCTTCAGCGAGACCGTCATGCTGCGGACGATCTTGGAGGTGACCATCCACAGGAACAGCGACAGCATGAGCACGAACAGCGCCCACGTCCCCTCGCCGAACACCGGCGACATGATCGCCAGGATGAGGAACGCGGGCAGCACCAGCAGCAGGTCGGTCAGCCAGGTCAGGGTCCGGTCGGCCCAGCCGGGGAAGTACCCGGCGAAGGCGCCGACGAGCGCGGCCAGCGCGGTCGAGACCAGGGCCGCGAGCAGCCCCACGATCAGCGACTTCTGCATGCCGCGCAGCGTCACGGCGTAGACGTCGGCGCCGGTCTGCAGGGTGCCGAACCAGTGGCTCGCCGAGGGCGGCTGGAGGAACGCGGTGAAGTCGCGGTCGGTGTACGACCACGGGCTGAGCAGCGGCCCGGCGAAGGCCAGCAGGAACATCACCACGAGCACCGCGAGCCCGGCCGCCCCCTGCCGCGAGCGCAGGAACCGCCGGACGACCACCCGGCCGCGGGACGGCGCCCGGCGCGGCCCCCGCCCGGGGACGCCGGGTGTCAGCTCCTCGGCCACCTCCTCCTCGGGGAGCGTCATCCCGCCCTCACCCGCGGGTCGAGCGCGGCGTGCAGCAGGTCGGAGGCCAGCGAGGCGCACAGCACCGCCACGGCCGCGAGGAGCGCGATGGCCGCCACGGTGTTGACGTCGTTGGTGAAGATCGAGTTGATGAGCTGCTCGCCGAGCCCGTGCCAGCCGAAGATCTTCTCGGTGAACGTGGCGCCGGTCAGCAGCGCCCCGAACGTGAACGCGAAGTACGTCATGACCGGCACCAGCGCGGTGCGCAGCGCGTGCCGGGTGAGCGCCGCGCGCCGGCTCAGGCCCTTGGCCCGCGCGGTGCGGACGAAGTCGGCGCCGAGCACGTCCAGCATCATGTTGCGCTGGTAGCGGCTGAAGACCGCCACCAGCGCGAGCGACAGCGAGACGGTCGGCAGGACGAGGTGCTGGATCCGGTCGAGCACGCTGCCCCAGAAGCCGGTGTCGAGACCGCCGGTGTACTCGCCGCTGACCAGGAAGACCTGGGTGCCCAGCCGGTCGTTGACCCAGGTGGCGAACAGGATGAGCATGTTGGCCAGCACGACCACGGGCACCGCGAGCACCGCGAAGGACAGGCCCGTCGACACGCGGTCGAACCACCCGTACTGGCGGACCGCGGCCAGCGCGCCGAGCAGCACCCCGCCGACGCTGCCCACGATCATGCCGAGCAGCACCAGCCGGAAGGTGACCCCGGCGCGCCGGGCGATGTCGTCGTTGACCGGCGAGCCGGTCACGTTCTTGCCGAGGTCGCCGTGCAGCACCCCGCCGGCCCAGACGGCGTAGCGCTCCAGCAGCGGGACCCGGTCGTTCAGGTTGAGCGCGGTGAGCTGGGCGTCGATGACCGCCGGCGGCGGCTTCGGCGTGCGGTCGGCGTAGTTGGAGCGCGGGTCGAGGGCCGTGGCGGCCAGCATGTACGCCAGACTGGCGGCGACGGCGACGAGCACGACGTAGTTGAGCAGCCTGCGGGCCAGGAACCCCGCCATGCTCCCCCCTCCCGCGCACGATGCGTAGTCATATTGCTACACCATGCGACGGGCCGTGGGCCAGGACGCGCGGGGCCCGCGCTCCCGGGGTTTACCGGCCTGAGATCTCGTCGACGGCGGTGCGCACGTCCTCGCTGATGATGGTGGTCAGCTCGGCCGAGGTGGCCGAGCCGCCCTGCGAGGCCAGCGCGGCCAGCCGCACGTCGCGGCGCATGGCCGCGCGCTCGAACAGCGACCGGGCGAAGCGGCCGTTGCCGAGCCCGTCGATCAGCCGCTCCTCGCACACCCAGGTGAAGACCTCGTCCAGGTCGCGCAGCGCCGCCTCGTCGAAACGGTCGCCGGACTTGTCGGCCAGCAGCACCGCGATCTCCGACAGCTCGGCCGGGGTGTAGCTGGGGAAGGCGACGCGCTGGTTGAAGCGGCTGGCCAGGCCGGGGTTGGTAGCCAGGAAGGCGTCCATCTCGCGCTCGTAGCCGGCCAGCACGACGACGAGCCGGTCGCGGTCGTCCTCGGCCCGTTTGAGCAGGGTCTGCACGGCCTCGGCGCCGAACGCGTCGCCGCCCGCGTAGCCGGGGTTGACCAGGCTGTAGGCCTCGTCGATGAACAGCACGCCGCCGAGCGCCCGGTCGACCAGCTCGTTCGTCTTGATCGCGGTCGCGCCGAGGTGCTGGCCGACGAGGTCGGCGCGCTGCGCCTCCACCACGTCGGGCCGGGCGAGCAGGCCGAGCGCGGCGAACACCCGGCCGACGACCCGGGCCACCGTGGTCTTGCCGGTGCCGGGCGGGCCGACGAACACGAAGTGGCGGGTCTGCGGCGGCGTGGGCAGGCCCCGCTCCTGCCGCATGCGCGCCACCTGGAGCTGCGCGGCGATGGCGTGGACCTGCCGCTTGACCGGGGCCAGCCCGGCCATCCGGTCGAGGTCGGCCAGCGCCTCCTCCAGCGTGGGGGTGGCCTCGTGGCCGCGGAAGCGCGCGGTCAGCTCGTTGAACGCCTTGGTCACGTCGGGCGTGGTCGTGGTGACGAGGTCCTCGGTGGAGGGGGTGCCGCCCGCGCCCACCACCCGCACGTCGCGGGCCTGCGCGGCGGCCTCGACCAGGCTGCGGGCGAAGCGGGCGTTGCCCAGCTCGTCCACCAGCCCCCGCCGGTGGACGTCCTCGAACAGGCCGAGCAGGGCCGCCCTGGTCTCGCCGGACATCGTGTCGCCGCGGCGCCGCTGGAGCAGCTCGGTGATCTCGGCCAGCTCGGCCGGCGAGTAGCCGGGGAAGCGCACGCGGGTGGCGAACCGGCTGGCCAGGCCGGGGTTGGAGGCCAGGAAGCCGGCCATCTCCTGCTCGTAGCCGGCCAGGATGATGATCAGCCGGTCGCGGTCGTCCTCGGCCCGCTTGAGCAGGGTCTGCACGGCCTCGGCGCCGAACCGGTCGGGCTGCCCGTCGGCGGAGTTGACCAGGCTGTACGCCTCGTCGATGAACAGCACGCCGCCGAGGGCGCGGTCGACCAGCTCGTTGGTCTTGATGGCGGTCGCGCCCAGGAACTCGCCGACCAGGTCGGCCCGCTGCGCCTCCACCACGTACGGGGTGTCGAGCAGGCCGAACGCGTAGAAGATCTTCGCGAGGGTGCGCGCCACGCTGGTCTTGCCGGTGCCCGGCGGCCCGGAGAAGACGAAGTGCCGGGTCGGCCGGCCGGCCGTGTAGCCGGCCTCGGCGCGCAGCCGGGACGCCTCGATCGAGGCCGCGATGGAGCGCACCTGCTCCTTGACCGGGGCCAGGCCGATCATGCTCTCCAGCTCGCCCAGCGCCTCCTCGACCGAGATGCTCGGCGGCGCCGCCCCCCGCTCGTGCTGCTGCGCCGGGCCGCCCTCGCGCACCCGTACACGCAACTGCTCCTGCTCCTGGCCGGCCAGCTCGGCCCGGGCGCGGCGGGCCAGCACGAAGCGGTAGAGCAGCACCGCGGCGGCCACGCCGTACGCGACCCAGACGGCGGTGGCGTCGGAGACCAGGGACAGCGCGGCGGCGAGCAAGCCCGCGGGCAGCAG
Source organism: Nonomuraea rhodomycinica (assembly GCF_013363995.1). GTDB lineage: Bacteria > Actinomycetota > Actinomycetes > Streptosporangiales > Streptosporangiaceae > Nonomuraea > Nonomuraea rhodomycinica. The sequence goes on from NZ_JABWGO010000005.1 coordinate 358,553, forward strand.
CGCCAGCAGGGCGGTCAGCCACGGCGGCACCCAGCGGATCAGGTGGGCGACGCCCGCCACCGGCACGGCCAGCGCGAGCAGGAGCGTCGGGGCGGGCGAGCCGACCGGGAACAGCATGACGAACACCGGCATCAGCACCACCCAGGCGGCCACGACCACGGCGGTGGCCGCGGCGCGCGGGAAGCGCAGGGTCAGCGCGGCGAAGGCGAGCAGGGTCAGGGTGACGAGGAACGTCCGGGCGAGGTCCCACCCGAGGGCCGCGCCGAGGCCGACGGACCCGATCAGCGCCGAGGCGTACATCACCCGGCGTACGGCCGGGGGCAGATGGAAATAGCGCAGGCGCACCCGCTCGAACAGATCCCGCGCCGCGACCCGCCCCGCGGCCTGGGCCCTGCCGGACTCACGCATCACGCCTCCCCGGTCCGCCCCCGGTTATACCGCACCAGACCGACGATTGGGCGGACCTGACACGCCACGTGACGCCTGACGCTCGGGGGACGTAGGGGACGAAGAGGGCGCCCGACACGGCCACCGCCGGATCAACGCTGCCGGAGCAGCGCCGCGGATCAGCGCCGTCGGATGAGTGCCGCGGATCAACGGCCTGGATCAGCGCGGCGGGTGAATGACCCGGATCGGCGCGGCGGGTGTGCCCGGTGCTGCCGCCGCGGGGGTCAGCCGCGCTGGTGCCGTCCGGGGAAGTCTCCGGTCAGCACCTGCTTGGGGGTGACGCGCAGCAGGCCGGAGCCCGCCACGGCGACCCCGCGCACCTCCACCCAGCGGCGGCGCGGCGACGGGCCCGCCGCGAACACCGCCACCCGCGGGTCCGCCTCCACCGCCTCGCCCGCCCCGGCCTCGGCGACGAGCCGCAGCTCGCCCGCGGGGCCGATGGACGCCGCCGCGCCGACCGTCCGCGGGCCGAGGGGGTCGGCGAAGGACAGGACGACGGTCCTGGCGTACGCGAGCGCCTGGCGCGCCTCGGGCCCGAGCGGCACGGACGGCTCGTCACCGGCGGGCAGGTCGCACATGAGAAGCGAGGAGCGCCAGGGCCCCGGACCGCCGCGCCACCACGAGCGCGCGGCCCGCACCGCGAACACGACGGCCACCAGGACCAGCGCCGCGATGCCCACCCGCCACGCCCATGCGGCCCCCTCGACCCAGGGACCGCCGCCAGGAAGGCCGGCGGCTCCGCTCACGGCGCCGTTCGGCAGGCCGGCGGCACCACCCACGGCGCCGCCGGTGCCTCCCGCCGGGCCGCCGTGGCCGGTCGCGCCGGGCGGCTGTGCGAGATGCGTGACATGCGCGAGGCCGCCGAGCAGGGCGCCCGCCGCGCACCCGGCCGCCGCCACGACGATAAGGAGCACCGCCGCGCGCAACCACCCGTCCTCGCGGCGAGCGCCCGGCACGGGACGGACGCGCCGATAGCAGCGCAGCAGCGGGTACGGCACCGCCACGGCGACCAGCGCGACCCTCGGCTCGACGGCCAGGGCGCCCAGGACCAGCGGCACCAGCATCGACCACGTGCGACCGGCGATGATCCACAGCGCCACCCCGGCATTCCGGCGCGCCGTCCGCAACCCCTCCACGACGTTCCCCCGAGCCGCCCGCAACCCCTGAGGAAGGTTCCCCGGCGCCGCCCGCAACCCCTCAGGGAGGTTCCCCGGCGCCATTCGCACCCGCTCAGGGGCGTCGCCGCGCGCCGTCCGCTCCCTCTCGCCGGTGCTCCGGCGCGCCGCCGACCCGCTCCTCAAGGCGGGCTCGCGGGTCGTGCGCTCGCCGTACGCGGCCGCGGCGAACTGCTCCAGGGCCCCGACCGGACGGCCGCGCCACGTACCGGCCAGGGCGCGCAGGGCGGCGTGCGCCGGCCAGCCGAGCACCGCGATCGCCGCGAGCCCGGCCCACACCGGGTCGAGCCGCGACGGCACGCCCGGGAGGGCGGTCAGGGCCAGCCAGGCGGTGTACGCGGCCACCGACACGGCGGCCGAGGCCACCTCCGTCCCGAGCCACGGGTCGCGCCCCAGCATGGCGGGCACGCGGGGCCACACCCGTACCCGGCGGACCTGCCGCGCCGTGAGGACGGCCAGCAGCCCGAGCGCGGCCAGACCGCCCCACTGTGCCTGGACGGCGAGTCCGGCGGTGTAGGCGACCACCGCCACCCCCAGCGTGGCCGCCGCCACCAGCAGGCGGGCCTGCCGCGCCCACACCTCCAGGGCACGCCTGGCCCGGCCGGTCTCGCGGGGGTCCACCGGCCAGGAGGGGTCGTGATGGGCCCGGGGCCGGTCCCAGCGCAGCAACGCCAGCCCCAGGTTGACCCGCGCCCGAACCAGCACCGCCTCCTCCCCGGCCGCACCGGCGTACGGGAGGTCCGGACGCGGGGAGAAGGCGGGGTTCGCGAGGTCTGAGCGCGGGAGGTCCGGGCGCGAGCTGTCCGGGCGCGGGGAGAAGGCGGGGTGCGCGAGGTCTGGGCGCGGGAGGTCCGGGCGCAGGACGTCCCGGTGCGCGGAGTGGGCGGGGTGCGCGAGCTCCGGGTCCGGGGAGAGGGCGGGGTGCGGGGAGAGGGCGGGGTGCGGGGAGAGGGTGGGGTGCGGGGAGAGGGCGGTGCGGTAGGCCGTGGCGGCGTGGATGTGGTCGCCGCGCAGCAGGGCGAGGTCCCCCTCCAGGGCGTGGACCGCCGGCTGCTCCGGGGCGAACGACCGGGCCAGCCGCGCCTGGGCGGCGGCCTCGTCCGCGTGCCCCGGCAGGCGGGACAGCGCGGCGGCCAGGCGTACCCGGGCGGCCCAGGAGCCGGGCGAGAGCCGTACCGCCTCCCGCGCAGGGGCCACGGCCTCGGCGTCGCGGCCGAGCCGTTCGAGGGCCAGGCTCACCAGCCGGTGCGCCCACTCCCCCGCGGCGGCGGCCTCTCCGTGGTCGTCGCGCGCGGCCGCCTCGGCGGCGCGGTGGGCGGCGTGCAGCGCCTCCTCGGGGCGGCCGGCGTGGAGGCGGGTGACGGCTTCGGCGCACCATTCGCGCGGGGATTTGTCGGTTTTTTCATGGTTCTTGCTATGATTTCCGTCCGTCCCCACTCGCTCATGATCGGCTGTTCGATGAAAGTTGAACAGGTCGCGACATAGGGCTGTATCTCTCTAGAGAGGTACGCGTGAGGGCCTTCGATGCGTCGATACCGCTATACCAAGCGCAAGCCATGGCCTAAGCTGCCACGCAAGCTGGAGCGGAGGAGCCCGAAGGCAGCGTTTCCCATCATCAGCGTCTCGACCAGGCGGCGTCCCGACCAGGCGGCGTCCCGGGCGGCGCGGCTAGCAGCAGAGAGCAGAGGCACGAACCGTCGGGCTCCCGCACTCACGGCGACCACAGGCACGCGCGGGCCCGTTGTGGACGGATCGGCCGGCAAGGAGGTCCATGACCGTCACACAGGCCGCACCCCTCGTACGGCGTGGGGCCCGGCGAAACCCCGACAGCCGCTGGGCGATCCTCCTGGTGCTCTGCCTGAGCCTGCTGCTCATCACGGTCGACGCGACGGTCCTGCACATCGCCGTGCCGGCCCTGACCGCGGCCCTGGAGCCGTCGGCCGTGCAGCTCCTGTGGATCATCGACGTCTACTCGCTGGTGGTCGCGCCGCTGCTGATCATGTTCGGCACGCTCGGCGACCGCTACGGCCGTAAACGGCTGGTCCTGGGCGGTTACGTGCTGTTCGGCGTCGCCTCGGCCGCGGCGGCCTTCTCCCCCGGCCCCCTCTTCCTCATCCTGGCGCGGGCGCTGCTCGGCGTCGGCGGCGCCATGATCATGCCGGCCACGCTGTCGCTGATCCGTCAGGTCTTCACCGACCGCCGCGAACGCGCCGTCGCGCTCGGCATCTGGAGCGCGGTCGCCGCCGCCGGGGCCGCCGTGGGCCCGCTGATCGGCGGGCTGCTCGTGAGCGTGTGGTGGGGCGCCGTCTTCCTCATCAACGTGCCGATCCTGCTGGTGCTGCTGCCCGCCGCAGCCAGGCTGCTGCCCGACTCGCGCAGGGACGAGAGCAGGCCGTGGGACGGGCTGAGCGCCGTGCTGTCCGTGCTGGGCATCCTGGCGCTCGCGTTCGGGCTGAAGGAGGCGGGCTCGGGCAGCCTCATGCCGTTCGGCGCGTCCGTGGCGGTCTTCCTGGCCGGGGTGGGGCTGCTGGTGTGGTTCGTCCGGCGGCAGTCGCGGCTGGCGGCGCCGCTGCTCGACATCGGGCTGTTCCGCAACCGCGCCTTCGCCACCGGCGTGGCCGGGGTGCTGCTGGGCGTGTTCGCGCTGGTGGGGCTCCAGCTCATGCTGGCGCAGTACCTCCAGCTCGTCCTCGGCGACCCGCCGCCCCGGGCGGCGGTCCGGATGCTGCCGCTGGTGCTGTCGGCCATCGCCGGCGGGCTCGCCGCGGCCCACATCCTGCCGCGCGCCGGGCTGCGCGCCACCATGAGCGGCGGCCTCGGGCTCGTCGCCCTGTCCCTCACCCCCACCCTGAGCTGGGGCGTCGAGAGCCATCCCGTCATGCTCGGCGTCTGCTTCGTCGGCATCGGGTTCGGCGTGCAGGTGGCGCTGCTGGCCGCGTCCGACACGATCATGTCGTCGGTGTCCGAGGCGCGGGCGGGCGGGGCCGCCGCCGTCGAGGAGACCGCCTACGAGCTCGGCGCCGGGCTCGGCGTGGCCGTCCTCGGCACGATCACCACCATCGTGTACGCGCCCGGCCTGCCGTCCGTGCCCGGCGTGCCCGGCGCGGGCATGGACCAGGCCCGGCAGTCGCTGGCCGGCGCGGCCCACGTGGCCCACGAGGTCGGCGGCAGCGCGGGGGACGCGCTGCTCACGGCCGCCCGCTGGGCCTTCGTCAACGCCCTGCACACCACGGTCGTGGTGAGCATCGTCCTGCTCAGCCTGACCGCCGTAGCCGTGGCCATGCTGCTGCGCCGTGATTGAGGTGTGCGATGTCCCGCTCCGGGCAGACATCTACCGTGAGACAGGCCCTCCATGATCTCGCCGCGCTCGTCGCCCGATTAGGCGTCGGCGGCATCTTCTTCGCCAACGGCTGGCACAAGCTCGAGGACGGCCTGAAGACCACCGGCACGCACTTCGCCCAGCAGGGCGCCCCCGCGCCGCGGGCGTGGGCCACGGTCACCATGCTCGCCGAGCTGATCGGCGGCGCGCTGCTCATCGCCGGGCTGCTGGTGGCGCTGACGGGGCTGGTGCTGTTCGCCGAGGCGCTGGCCGTGTTCCTGGTGGCGCCGCCGCTCAACCCCATCACCGTGAACGAGCTGGTGCTGCTCGGCGTGGCCGCGCTGCTGCTGGCCGTCGTGGGGGCCGGCCGGGTGTCGGTGGACCACATGGTGGTGATCCGGCGGCGGGAGTCGGAGGCGGCCAGCGAGTTCGCGGCCGACACGGAGGCCGACCGGGTCATCGCCTCGCTGCGCGAGCCCGATGCCCCCGCGAGCGCTTCCGCCGGCGAGGCCGACACGGCCCGGCCGCCCGGCACGTCGTCCGGGGTCCAGGCTCCCGGCGCGTCGTCCGCGGCCCAGGCTCCCGGCGGTGCCCACGCTCCTGGCGCGTCCGGCGGCGGGCAGGATCCCGGCGCGTCCGGCGAGCAGGGGACGGCGTCGAGCGCGACGGAGCGCACCGGACCGGCGGCCTCGGCGGCTCGCGCCCGGGCCCGTACGGACGCGGAGAAGAGCGACCGGCAGGACACCGCGCCTCATCCACGCGCGCGCCGCCCGGCCTCCGAGCCGCCGCCGGCCGACGAGCCCCCGACGTCCCCCTCGCCCGGCGACACCCTGGTCGCGGGCCGCAAGAAACCCGCGGCACCCCGGACCCGCCGCGCCCAGCCCGACGAGTGACCGTCCGACGACTGACCGGCCGACGAGTGACCGCCCCCATGTCCCGCCGACCGTCGCGCGGTGGCGCTCAGCGCACCGGTACGCCCGCGCGGTCGCGGGTGAGGCGGACGGCCCCCTGGCTGAGGGCGATGGACGCGAGGATCACCAGGGCGCCCACGGGCTGGTTCCAGCTCAGCCTCTCGCCCAGCACCACCACGCCGGACGCCGCCGCGAACACCGGGATCAGGTACGTCACCGTCGAGGTCGTCGTCACCCCCGCCTGGCCCTGCACCCAGTACAGCAGCAGGTAGGCCAGCCCCGTGCCGAGGCCGCCCAGCGCGATCAGGCTCCACCACACCCGGGCCGGGGCCGAGGTGTCCACCAGCGGCACGCCGGCCACCAGCGTGACCACGCCGACCTGCACGGCACCGCTGAGGAGCTGGCCGGCCGCGAGCACCACGGGCGGCTCGGGGCGGCGCCCGGTGATGAAGCGGCCCATGTAGGCGGCGCCGACGCCGTAGCAGAGCGCGGCGCCGAAGCAGGCCAGGCTACCCGCGAGCTGGCCGCCCGCCATGGGCTGCCACACACCCAGGACGACCATGACCCCGGCGAACCCGAGTCCGAGCCCGGCCACCCGGCCCGCGGTGGGCCGCTCGGCCCGCAGCAGCAGGGTGAAGGCGAGGGTGCACAGCGGCGTCGTGGCGTTCCAGATGGACGCGACCACCGAGGAGACGTACTGCTCGCCGTACGCGAAGAGCGTGAACGGGACCGTCGTCAGCACCACGGACGCGACCTGGAAGTGTCCCCACAGGCGCGGGTCGCGCGGCAGGCTTCTGCGGCTCACGGCGACCACGGCGAGGAGCGCGGCGGCGCCCAGCACCATGCGCGCGAACGACACCTGGAGCGGCCGCAGCACCTCCACGGCGACCTTGATGAAGAAGAAGCTGTTGCCCCAGATGGCCGCCAGCACCAGGAAGGCGGGCAGCCACCGTCCCGCGCCCTTGATCCCCACCCTTGCCTCCTGTCGGTGAACTCCGAGGAGCGTAGCGGCCGGCACGGGCCAAGGATGTAGGGATATTTCCGTATTTGCCGCCTCAGATTCGTGCCGCCTCAGCGCGATCCCCGCCCCGAGGAGTCGATCAAGGTACTGGAGTCACAGCTCGAAGCGGGCGACGCGGCGGAGCTTGTTCATCGCGTCGAGGGCGGCCACCTTGTACGACTCGGCCAGCGTCGGGTAGTTGAAGACCGCGTCCACCAGGTAGTCGATCGTGCCGGCGCAGCCCATGACCGCCTGGCCGATGTGCAGCAGCTCGGTGGCGCCCGTGCCGAAGACGTGCACGCCCAGCAGCGAGCGGTCCTCGGGCGAGACCAGCAGCTTGAGCATGCCGTACGTGTCGCCGATGATCTGCCCGCGGGCCAGCTCGCGGTAGCGCGAGATGCCCACCTCGAACGGCACCTGCGCCTTGGTCAGCTCGTCCTCGGTGCGGCCGATGAAGGAGATCTCCGGGATCGTGTAGATGCCGATCGGCTGGAGATGGTGGATCCCGGCCAGCGGCTCGGCGCAGGCGTGGTGGGCGGCGATGCGGCCCTGCTCCATCGAGGTGGCCGCCAGCGACGGGAACCCGATGACGTCGCCCACCGCGTAGATGTGCGGCACGGCCGTGCGGTAGTGCTCGTCCACCCGGATGCGGCCGCGGTCGTCGGCCGACAGGCCGGCCAGCTCCAGGCCCAGGCCGTCGGTCATGCCCTGGCGCCCGGCCGAGTACATCACGGTCTCGGCCGGGATCTTCTTGCCGCTCTCCAGCAGCGCCAGCGCTCCCCTGGGCCGGCGCTCCACGGCCGCGACCGACTCGCCGAAGCGGAACGTGACCGCCAGGTCGCGCAGGTGGTACTTCAGCGCCTCGACGATCTCCAGGTCGCAGAAGTCCAGCATCCGCTCGCGCCGCTCGACGACCGTGACCTTGGTGCCGAGGGCGGCGAACATGGACGCGTACTCGATGCCGATGACCCCGGCGCCCACGACGACGAGCGAGCCGGGGACCGCCGCGAGGTTGAGGATGCCGTCGGAGTCGATGATGGTCTGCTCGTCGAACTCGACGGAGCCGGGGCGGGCCGGCCGGGTGCCGGTCGCGATGATGATCTTCTCAGCGGTGATCTTCACGTCGCGGCCCTGCTCGTCGAGCACGTCCAGGGTGTGCGGGTCGACGAAGCGCGCCGTGCCGGGCAGCACGGCGACGTGGTTGCGCGCGAGCTGGCTGCGGATCACGTCGATCTCGCGGCCGATGACGTGCTGGGTGCGGATGCCCAGGTCGCCCACCGTGATCTCGTCCTTGACCCGGTAGCTCTGGCCGTACATCTCGCGCTGGTTGAGACCCGTGAGATAGAGGACGGCCTCGCGCAGGGTCTTGGACGGGATCGTGCCCGTGTTGATGCAGACGCCGCCGATCATGTTGCGGCGCTCGATGACGGCGACCCGCTTCTCGAGCTTGGCGGCGGCGATGGCCGCCTTCTGCCCGCCGGGTCCGGAGCCTATGACGGCTACGTCGAAGTCGGCCACACGTCCAGTGTCTCCCCCACGGGCCGTTCCCGCCATGGGCGGACGGACGGCACCGGCGCTCAGCCGGACATGCCGGCCATCACCCGGTCCACGATCCCGTCGCTGCCCTCCTGGCGGGCGCAGTGGGCGCAGCAGTACCAGTGCTCGCCCGCCTGGACGCCGTGCCCGATGACACGGGCCCCGCAGTGCTCGCAGATCGGCGCCATGGCGTGGATCGCGCACTGGAAGGAGTCGAAGGTGTGCACGGCTCCCTGGGCGTGCACCTCGAAGGCCATGTCGTAGTCGTTGCCGCAGGTCTCGCAGACGGCCATGGTGGTCCCCCTCACGCTGTCACCGGTACGCCGCAGGGACATACCCCGCCGAATGCCACTGTTGCCCCAACGAACCGCCATATTCCCCCGGCATGCCCGGCGCCCGGTCAGCGGGCGACGGCGGCGCGGGCCAGCAGCGGGAGAGCGAGCAGGGCCAGGGCCGAGAGGGCGGCCGGCAGGCCGAGCCAGGCGGCGAGCCCCGCCACGAGCGGCGGGCTGATCACGAACGCGGTGTACGACACGACGGAGACCCCTGACACGAGCGCCCCGCTCGGGTCGTCGGCCGCGGCCCGGCTCAGGATGGCCGGCACCAGCGGCCCCAGGGCGAGCCCGGTGAGGGCGAACCCGGCCAGCGACACCGGCACGGATTCCGTCGGCCCGCCCCAGCCCGCGAGGGCGATCCCCGCTCCCCCGCCCAGTCCGGCGACCAGGTAGAGGGCGCGCCGCGGCAGGCGGGGCAGGGCCTGCGCGGCCAGGCGGCCCACGGTCAGCGCCCCCATGTACACGGCCGGGGCCGCGCTCGCGGCCAGCGCCGAGGCGGCCCGGTAGTCCTCCAGCAGCAGCACCGACCACTGCTCCACCGCGTTCTCGATGACGAGCGCGCACGCCGTCAGCCCGCCCAGCAGGGCCGCCGCGCGCCACCGCCGCCGCCCGCCGGACGTACCCGCGCCGACGGCGCCGCGTCCGAGCGGCAGGAGGAGCAGCGACGCCGAGGCGGCGAGCACGAGGGCGCCCAGCGCCGCGAGCACCGCCGTGGTGCCGAGGCCGAGCTGGCGGGCCAGCCCGGTGGCGGGGGCGGCCAGGATGACCCCGAGGGGGAAGGCGGCGTGGACCGGCTGGAACAGCCGCCGCCCGGTCTCCCGCTCCGCCCTCCCGGTGGCCAGGTTGAGGGCGACGTCCAGCGCGCCGCTGGCCGCGCCGAGGACGAGCAGGCCCGCGCCCAGGGCCACGAGCGACGAGGTCCAGCCGACGGCGGCGACGCTGAGGCCGAACGCGGCGCAGGCGAGCAGGAGGGCGTCGCGCTCGCGCCCGCGGGCGAGCCTGCCGGTCACGGCCATCGCCGGGATCGCCCCCACCGGCACCGCCGCCAGGACCGCGCCGAGGTCGGCGGTGGAGGCCCCGAGCTGGTCCTTCACCGCGGGCAGCAGGGCCGACCAGGCTCCCCAGAACACGCCCCACGCACCGCAGACCAGGATGAGCGGAAAGCCCCGATATTTCACGAATCCCCCTCGCGCTGCTGTCAAGCCATGGTAAAGATCGACGATGTTGTTCGACGAAGGGAACCTCGTGCTCAAGCGTACGATCGTCGCGGTCGGTCTCGTCGCCGCCGGGATCGCCGCCGTCCCCGCCCCCGCCTACGCCGCGTCGGCGGCCTACACGCCCGAGCGCGTGTGCGGGTCCGGATTCCACCGCGTCAAGGACGGCCACCGGGCCATGAAGACGCGCGACGGGGCGGTGTTCGGGCACGTCTACCTCATGTACAGCAAGAGCAGCGGCGAGAACTGCGTGGCCGCGATCAAGACCCGCTTCACCGGGACGCGCACGCTCACCGGCGCCTCCCTGGAGGTGCGCGGCGGCGGCCGGTCCGAGGACGTGCAGAAGTACCAGTTCTACGCCGAGACCGGCCACGTGGACGGCAGCTGGAAGTGCGTGAAGTACGAGGGCTGGACCCGCACCCCGGACAACCGGGTCGAGGCGTGGGGCGGCCGCAAGTCGTGGGGCAACTGCCAGGGCTAGCAGGTCTCCCGGTACGGGACCTCCGGCAGGTGGGCGGACCAGTCCCGCTCGGACAGGCCGCCGCCGGCGCGCCGGCACACGTCCGCCGCCACCTGCCCGGGTTCCACCGGCACCTGGTGGATGGTCCCGTCCACGGCGGCGTACACGGTGCGGCCGTCGGCGCTGAAGGTGAGCGCGTCCGGCATCTGGAAGGTGTGCAGGTCGAAGGAGCCGCCGAGGCGGCGCTTGCCGGCGGGGTCCCAGAGCTGGAGCTTCCCGTTGCCGGCCAGGGTCGCCAGAACGGAGCCGTCGGGTGAGAAGGCCAGCAGGACGACCGATCCCGCGGCGCGGGGCAGCGCGGGACGGATCGGCGTGGGGCCGCGGGGATCGAAGCGCCACAGGGCGATGCGCCCGTCCTCGTCCTGGCCGATCGCGATGACGCCCTTGCTGCTCAGCGCGGGACTGTAGCCGCCCGCGGAGAGGTCGAACCCGGTGCCGGCCAGCCTGCCCGTCGTCAGGTCGAGGTAGGTGCCGCTTCCGGTGACGAGAGTGGTGCCGTCCCTGGTCAGGGGGCCGCCGCGCACGGTCGTGCGATAGTTGTGCAGGGTCCGCCCGGTCGCCGCGTCGTACACCATCACGCGGAAGGGCCCCGACTGCCCCTCCGGGCCCATCGACATGACGACCTTCGTGCCGTCCGGAGAGAACTGCACCTGCTCGGGAAGGTTGTACTTCGGCGTCCGCACCGCCCACACCTGGCGCGAGGTCCTGAGGTCGATGAGTCTGACCTTGCTCTCCGGCCCCGCCAGGACCAGGCGGCCGCCCGGCTCGTCGAAGCCCGGCACCACGGACTCCTCGGAGCCTTTGGCGAACGTGGCGACGTTCCGGTGCGTGCGGAGGTCCATCAGCTTGACGCGCGTCGCCTCGTAGTCGGCCACCGTGGCCCAGCGTCCCCTCGGGCCGAGGCGGATCTCGGCGTCCTTGCTCACGCGGGTGGACGTCACCCGGGGGCCCAGGTCCACGCTCACGACCACGTCGTCCATGAGGTAGCGCAGCGTCCTGCCGTCGGGGTCGAGCCGGACGTCGGCCAGATCGCCCTCGGCCCGGTAACTGAGCACCTCCCTGTGGTCGGCGATCCGCCACACCTGCAGGTCCCGGCGGGAGAAGACGGCGACGTGCCGGTCGTCCAGGCGTAGCCCGGGCAGCGCCTTGCCGCAGAGGTCGCAGGTCCACTCGTCGTCCTTGACGCGTACCTGTCCCGAGGCCGCGTCCACCAATCTGATCTCGTCGCCCGCGCAGGCCAGGGTCCGGCCGTCCGGGCTGAAGGCGGCCACGGTCGACTGCCTGCCGCAGGCGGGGTACGGCCCCTGCCTGCGCCAGGCGGGCAGCGACAGCGCGCCGAGCTTCCCCTGCATGACCAGCATGCGCCGGCCCGTCGGGTCCACCAGCAGGTCGTCGGGGGTGGCCTCGGTGCCGTCCGCTCTGTCGACCGGCCTGCCGAACCGCTTGCCCGTCTTCAGGTCCACCAGGTGCGACAGGCCCTCCCAGTAGCCCACGAGCAGGGTCGTCTCGTGCTCGCCGAACCGGGGGAAGTAGCCGCCGCCGCTCGCCTGTTCCAGCTTCTCCTCGTAGACGCGCCTGCCTGTGGACAGGTCCCAGACGCCGAGCTCCTCCGGCGTGGACTGCGCCAGCAGGCGGCCGCTCGGGCTGAGCACCGGGGCGAAGACGATCTCGCCCTTGAGGCCGAGGCCCTTCCAGCCGCCGGTGCGCCGCCCCGTCCGCACGTCGTAGACGTTCACCCCCTGCTTGCTGACGCTCACCATCGTGCGGCCGTCGCGGCTCAACGCCCGGTACGCCAGCCCCTGCACCGGCGGGTCGCGGAACACCGCCGTCTCCTGCTGCTGGAGCGAGGCCATCAGGCTGCTGCGGGCCTCCGGCTGCGGGGACAGCCGCCAGGCGGCGACGCTCAGCCGCATCGCGGTGACCGGGTCGACGGTGCGCAGGCGGTCCGCCTCGGCCGCCGCCTGCCTGGCGACGGCGACGTCGCGCTGGCGGGCGGTCTGCCGCCCCTGCCACACCGCCACCCCACCGGCCGCGAGGGCGACGGCGAGCATCCCCGCCAGCGCCACGACGGTGAGGCGGCGCCGGCGGATCCGCCGCCGGGTCAGGTCGGTGCCCGCCTGGAGGTAGTCGCGTTCGCGCGGGGTCAGCGTGACGTGGCGGCGGCTGGTCGCCGCCCACCGCAGCGCCTGCTCCAGGCGGCTGCCCTGGAGCAGGTCGGCGTCGCGCCGGCCGTGCTCGGCCCAGTGCCGGGCCGCGCGGTTGATCTCGCCGAGCACGGCGAGCCCGTCGCGGTCGGCGTTGACCCACATGCGCAGCCGCGGCCAGGCGCGCAGCAGCGCCGGACGGGCCAGCTCGACGCTGTGGCCGTCGGTGGAGACGACGTACGAGAACGCGCGCAGCACCCGGCGCACGGCCTCCGCCTCGCGCTCCGGACGTCCCTCGAACAGCTCGTCGTGCGAGGCGGCCCGCCCCGTCTCCCGGCCGTCCTCGCCGATGGCGACCAGCCGCAGGAACACCTCCGCCGCCAGGTCGCGCTCCTCCGGGCCGAGCGAGCCGTAGGCGTCCTCGGCGATCGTGCCGAGAGCCGGGTCGGCCCGGCCGGGGGCGGCCACGCCGCCGGCCGCGCGGCTGCCCTCGGCGAGCAGGCCGCCGAGGTCGGCGCAGTCGCCGCTGACCAGCGCGAGGAGCAGGTCGCGGGCCGCGGGCCGGGCGGCCGGCTCCTTGCGCAGGGCGGCGCCGACGAGCGGGGCGAGCCCCGAAGGCAGCGCGCTCAGGTCGGGGTGGTGGGACAGCACGCGGTGCATGACGCCGCCGAGGTTGTCGGCGTGGAACGGGTCCTGTCCGGTCGTCGCGAACACCATGGTGGCGCCCCAGGCGAAGACGTCGGCGGGGGCGCCCGCGCGCTGCCCGGCGAACACCTCGGGCGCGAGGTAGCTGGGCGTGCCCGCCACCTCGCCCGTCCCGGTGAGGGACATGTCGAGGGTGCGGGCGATGCCGAAGTCGATCACGCGGGGGCCGTCCGGCCCGAGGAGCACGTTGTCGGGCTTGAGGTCGCGGTGGATGACGCCCGCGTCGTGGATCGCGGTGAGCGCGGTGGCGACCGCGGTGGCCAGGCGGTGCAGGTCGTCGCCCGTGAACCGGCGCCCCTCCGTCACCGCCTGCCGGAGGCTGGGTCCGGGGACGTACTCGGACACGATGTACGGCCGGCTGCCGTCGAGGTCGGCGGCCAGCACCTTGGCCGTGCAGAACGACGCCACCCGGCGCGCGGCCGTGGCCTCCTTGGCCAGCCGGCCCGCCATGCCGTTGCCCGCCGGGTGGAGCATCTTGAGCGCGACCCGGTGTCCCTCGGGGTCGTAGGCCTCGTAGACGACGCCCTGCCCGCCGGAGCCGAGCCGCCCGGCCAGCCAGTACGGGCCGACATGCTGCGGATCCCCCGCGCTGAGCGTTTCCACGGCGGGTTAGATGCCGCACCCCGGCGGCTGGTTGCCGCCGCCCGAAAAAAGATCCAACCAATCGGGCGAGGCGTGCATCTCACCCGATCGACACGTACTTCACCAACATCGCGAGATCCGCGGACATCGCGGGCATCACGGAAGGAGCTCCTCGTGCTCACCTCCCCTCGGCGCATCCTGGCCCTCACCGCGGCGGCGGCCGCGGCCCTGTCCCTCACGGCCCTGCCCGCCTCCGCGTCCTCCGCGTCCTCCTCGGCCTCCTCGGCCTCCGCCGGCTCCCGGCTCGCGAACGCCGCCACCGGCATGTGCCTGGCGGTCGGCCGCAGCGAGGTACGGGCCGGCAAGAAGGTCATCCAGTGGCCGTGCTCGAACAACAAGGACCAGAAGTGGATCTATCACCACGGACGGCTCACGAACGCCAAGACCGGCATGTGCCTGGCCGTCCCGCGCGCCTCGGCCCGCAAGGCGGAGGGCGTGATCCAGTGGCCGTGCACCGACGGCGGCTCGGAGCAGGAGTGGGCCTACGACGGCATGCAGCGCATGCGCAACCAGGCGACCGGCATGTGCCTGGCCGTCGGCAAGGCCGAGCGGCGCAAGGGCAAGGTCGTCATCCAGTGGCCGTGCGGCGACCAGACCGACCAGGTGTGGCTGCGCCGGTAGAAATACGTGGAACGCGCAGGTGACCCCGCGCTAGGTTGTCCGGCATGGCGGGCTCCGGGCCCGCCGGGCCGCGCGGGCGCGGCGCCCGTACGTCCGGGCATTCGGGAGGCTCACCATGAGGCGCATCAGGATCACCAGACCGCCGAAGCGGCGTCCGGACCCCCACGCGGACCTGGACCTGCGCTCACCCTCGGGTCGCCGGCTCCCCTACTGAGCGGGCGGCCGGCGGTTCCTCCGGGGCAACCCGAAAATGATTTCCCCGCCGAACCGTTTCTTACACCGCGCTTACCGGTGTTTCTGTAGTTAAATTAGATAACAGGAACATCACGGGGGGCTCGGCATGAAGAGGCTAGCGGTGGTGCCGCCGCACATCGTCCGGCACAAGGTGCGCGACATCCGCACGGCGGACCGGCGCAGGCCGTCGCCGCCCGACCCGAAGGTGGTCGACCTGCGCGCCTACGCCGGCCGCAACGTGATCCGCTTCCCCGGCGGCCCGACCCCGGCCGCCTGACGGCCCGGGTCAGCCGTAGAGCCTCTTGGCGTACGACTCGCCGTAGTACTGCTCGAGCTGTTCGAGCGACTCCTCGACTGCCTGCACGTCCTTGACGAGGCGGGCGTGCGAGGGCAGGGTCTCGGGCTGCCACGAGTCGGGCTTCCACAGCGCCGAGCGCAGGAACGCCTTGGCGCAGTGGAAGAAGATCTGGTCGATCTCCACCACGAGGGCCAGGTGCGGGCGGTGGCCCTTGACGACCATCTCGTCGAAGAACGGGGCCTCGCGGACCAGGCGGGCGCGGCCGTTGATCCGCAGGGTCTCGTTGCGGCCCGGGACGAGGAAGATCAGGCCGACGTGCGGGTTGGTCAGGACGTTGCGGAACCCGTCGGCCCGCCGGTTGCCCGGCCGATCGGGGATGGCGATGGTGGTGTCGTCGAGGACGTGGACGAACCCGGCCGGGTCGCCCTTGGGCGAGACGTCACAGGATCCGTCGGCGCCCGAGGTGGCGATCAGGCAGAACGGCGACGCGGCCAGCCACTGCCGGTCGCGCTCGTGCAGGCGCGCCCTCTCCTTGGTGGCGGCCCGCGGCATCACGTCACCGAGCAGCTCGCGCAGCTCGGACTCGGAGGTGATCTCGACCCAGCTCATGCGATCTCCCTTCGGGGGTCCGCATGAATCTTGTCATGGGAGCGGCTCCAGCAGCCGGTGGGGTTCGCGCAGGGCCACGCTGACCGGGTCGCTCCGGTCGTCGGCCAGGCCGGGGCCGGGGCGCACCTCGATCCGCTCGGGCGGCAGGTGCGCGGCCCCGCAGCCGGTGCAGGAGGCGGTGGCGTCGATCCGGCCGCCGCAGTCCACGTGCGAGAACACCCGGCGGGCGCCGCGGCGGCTCAGGTGGCGCTCGCCCCACTGACCCAGGGCCAGCAGGGGCAGCCAGAGTTCGCGGCCCATCGCGGTCGGCACGTACTCGTCGCGGGGCGGGCTGTCCTGGTAGCGCCGCCGCTCCAGCACGCCGGCCTCGACCAGCGTGGCCAGCCGCTGTGACAGCACCGCCCGCGGGATGTCGAGGTGGGCCAGGAAGTCGCCGTAGCGGCGCACGCCGTAGAGCGCGTCGCGCACCACCAGCATGGTCCACCGCTCGCCGACCAGCTCCAGGGTCCGGGCCAGGGAGCAGTCCTGGCCGTCGTAGTTCTTGCCGAGCGCCATGGACCCCATCCTAGTTCATTCACTGAACCGTGGTAGCGTGCGCAGCCATGACGAGTTCAATCACTGAACCAACCAGGCGGCGTGCCCTGGCTCCCGCCGTGGCGTCCGCGGCCCCGCTGCTGGTGCTGACGAACTACACCGTGCCGATGGTCACGCTGCCCGACACCGCCCGCGCGCTCGGCGCGGGACCGACCGGGCCGGTGTGGATCCTCGGCGCGATCGCTCTCGGGCTGTCCTCCGTGCTGCTGGTCTCCGGAGGGCTGGCCGACGACTACGGGCGCAAGCGGGTGATGGTGGCCGGCACCGGCGTGCTCGCCGTCGCGAGCGTGGTGGCGGCGCTGGCCACGGCCGTGCCGGTGTTCGTGGCGGCGCGCTTCGCGCAGGGCGCCGCGAGCGCCGCCATGCTCGCGGGCAGCCTCGGGCTGGTCGGGAACGCCTATCCGGCTGGTCCGGAGCGGGTGCGGGCCACCGGGCGGTACGGGGCGATGATCGGCCTCGGCACCGCCGTGGGCCCGCTCGTGTCGGGGGCGCTGGCCCAGGTGGCGAGCTGGCGGGCGGCGTACTGGCTGGTGGGGGCGTGCGCGGTGGCGCTCGCGGCGGTGTCGGCCCGGGTGCTGGAGGAGTCGCGCTCCCCCGAGCCGCGGCGTTTCGACGTGCCGGGGGTGGTCCTGCTGAGCCTGGCCGTGGCCGCACTGGTGGCCGGGGTGACGGAGGGCAGGCTCGGCTGGGGGCGGCCGGTCGTCGTGGGAGCCCTCGCGCTGGCCGCGGTCCTCGGGGCGGCGTTCGTGGCGGCCGAGCGCCGGCGGCCGGAGCCGCTGCTCGACCTGGAGCTGTTCCGGCGGCCGGCCTTCCTGGTCGCGACCGGGGGCGCGCTCGTCGTGGGGGCGGCGATCGTGGGGCTGCTGAGCTACCTGCCGAGCGTGCTCCAGCAGGGCCGCGGGCTCACCCCGCTGGAGACCGCGCTGCTGTTCGGGCTCTGGTCGTCGCTGTCGTTCGTGGTCGCGCTGCTGTCCAGGCACGTGCGGCTGGCGACCCCGGCGCGCTTCGCGCTCGGCCTGGCGCTCAGCGCGGCCGGCTTCACCGGGCTGCTGGGCCTGGGGGCGGGCGGGTCGATGCTGCCGATCGTGGCCGGGCTGGTGGTCAGCGGGGCCGGCTCGGGACTGGTCAACTCCTCGATCACGCAGCTGGCCGTCGAGAGCGTGCCGGCGCACCGGGTGAGCATGGGCTCGGGAGCCAACAACACGGCCCGCTACGTGGGCAGCTCCCTCGGCGCGGCCGGCGTGGCGGCGGTCATCGGGCAGCTCGGCGCGCAGCAGGGGGCGACCGTGGCGGTGGCGGGGTGCGTCGTGCTGACGGCGGCCACGGCCGTCGCGACACTGGTCTCCCGCTCATAGAACACGCCGGCCTCCCGCTCATGGGAGGCGCCGGTCACCCGGTCACCCGGGCGCCGGGGCGGCGGGGGCCTGGCGGGCGCGTACGGCCCGCCACGCGCTCGCCGTACCGGCCGCGAGCAGCGCGGCGACAGCCGCGACGACCCGCAGGAGACCGTCGGCGGAGGACGGCGCGGCGAAGTAGACGCTGCCGAGCCCGGCGACGGCCGTCACCCCGGCGAGCATCGGACCGGTCGAGTTGAGCGCCGAGACCGCCGAGGCGAGCCGCGGCTCGACCAGCGACGTGATCCGGGCGATCAGCGGGCTGTAGCCGGCGGCGTGCCCGGCCCCGGCGAGCAGGAGCAGCGGCGCGGCCGCGTACGGGTTCCACTGGTCGCGGTGCAGCAGCGCCACCAGGACCGCGCCGGCGGCGAAGGCGACGGGACCGGCCACCGGCAGGGCGGCGCGCAGCCGCCGGGGGTAGCGGGTCCAGGTCAGGCTGAGCGTCCCGAACCCGACCGTGTACGGGACGAACGCCAGCCCCGCCTGGAGCGGCGAGAAGCCCAGCGCGGACTGGAGGTGGAGGGTCAGCACCAGCAGGAACACGGTGTAGCAGCCCATGACGATCCAGCAGGCCGCCAGCCCCGGCTTCACCCCCGCGGGCCGCAGCGCCCCCAGGTCGAGCAGCGGATGGCGCGCCCGGCTCTCGTGACGGCCGAACGCCGCCAGCAGCGCGGCCCCGCCGGCGAGCGACACCCAGGACCAGGCGGGCCAGCCGTTGTCCTGGCCGAAGATGAGCGGCACGGTCAGCGCGGCCATGGCGACGGTCAGGACGGCCACGCCCGCCAGGTCCAGGCGCGGCCGTTCCCGGACGCGGGAGTCCGGCAGCAGGCGCGGCCCGAGCGCCAGCAGGACCGCGCCGATCGGGACGTTGACCAGGAAGACGGGACGCCAGGAGAGGCCGAACAGGTCGGCGCCGACGACCAGGCCCCCGATGACCTGGCCCAGCGCGACGCCGAGCGCCAGCACCATGCCGTACAGGCCGATCGCCCGGCGGCGCGCGGGCCCGTCCCAGTAGAGCTGGATGAGCGAGAAGACCTGCGGCGTCAGGAGCGCCGCGCCCATGGCCTGCGCGACGCGGGCGGCCACCAGCACTCCCGCGGTCGGCGCGAGGCCGCACGCCAGCGACGCCCCGGTGAACCAGGCGAGGCCGGCCAGGAACGCGCGCCGGTGCCCGACGATGTCGCCGAGCCGCGCGCAGGTCACCAGGAGGACGCCGGTGGTCAGCAGGTAGCCGGACACGATGAGCTGGACGGCGGCGCCGTCGGCGCGCAGATCGTCGCGGATGGTCCGCGCGGCGACCGACACGATCGAGCCGTCCATGGAGGCCATGACCTGGCCGGCGAGCAGCACGGCCAGCATCGGGCCGCGGCGGACGGCGGTGGCGGCGGGCGCCCCGGGGCCCGCGGTGGAGATGGACATGCGGTGAGTGTCGGCCCCGCGCCCCCGCCCGGTCTTGTACGAATTTGCGGACCGGCCCTCTCCCGGCGGCGAGCGCGGGCCCCGTGGAGACCCGCTCCTCGCGCGGCGGGAGACCTACCAGCGGCGGGCGTGCGCCATGGCGCCCAGCAGGGCGTCGCGCTCGGCGGCGAACCTGGCCGGCTCCATGCCCTCCCGCTCGGCGCGCAGGTGCAGCATGGTCAGCTCGGTCGCCGCGTGCTGGTAGTCGCTCATGGCCCGGCCGATCCCCGCGCGCCTGGCCCACCGGCGGGCGCGGGCGCGGGCGGGCAGGGAGCCCAGCATGACCAGGTCCTGCGGGCCGACCAGCCCCGTCTGCTGGTAGGCGGGCAGGTAGGCGCCCATCTTGGTGACGAGCTGCCGGCGCTCGCGCACCGCCACCACGACGAGCAGGACCAGCGCCGTCATGATCACCAGGTACGCGGAGGCGAGCCAGCCGAGCGACCGGGTGGCCGCGGCGCCGTTCCACAGCCCGTGGAGGACCACCGCGGCCAGGTAGCCGAGCGGGACCATCGCGTAGCGGGCGGTCCCGCGCCGGGTCAGCGCGTAGGCCACCCCGAGCCCGATCATGGAGGTGTAGACCGGGTGGCCGAGCGGGTCGATCAGGCCGCGCATGACGAAGAGCTGCACGGTCGCGCCCACGCCTTTCTGCAGGAAGGCGCTCAGGTAGTAGCCGACGTTCTCCACGGCCGCGAAGCCCAGCCCGGCCATCGAGGCGTACACGATGCCGTCGGTCAGCCCGTCGATCTCCCGGCGGCGGCGCAGGAGCAGCAGCAGCGCCGACCCCTTGAGCGCCTCCTCGATCACCGGGGCGAGGACCACGGTGCCCATGGCGTCCACCACCTGCGCCCCGTACCCGGCGCTGGTGAACAACGCCTGACCGGCCAGCGTGAGCGCCACGCCCAGCACGATCGCCACGCCGGCGCCCCACGCGAAGGCGAACGCGAGGTGCAGCTTCGGCTCCGGCTCCAGCCGGTCCAGCGAGAGGACGGCCGCGAGCAGCACGGGCAGCGGCGCGAGCGCCAGCAGCAGCGACAGCCCGAACCCGACCGGTCCCCCTCTCCACAGCATGACGGCCAGCACGACCAGGGCCAGCAGACTGGAGACCACCATGCCGATCAGCAGCGCCTTGCTGGGCCGCTGCACCAGCAGGGGAGGGCGCAGGGGGACTGTCATCGTCACGCCTCTCTTCGCTCGGGGTCCCAGCATGGACCCCCGGCGCCGACGAACGCTTGCCGGTCGCTTGACGGCGAGGTCGAAGCGATCCTTGACGGCGGGCCGAAGCGATCGGCGACCGGGTGGAGGTTGCGGCGATAGGGTTCCCCACAACAGGGAGGAATCACCACATGACCGATGAAAGCTACGGCCCTGGAGCCGGCCCCGCCCCTCGGGCGCTCTCCGACGAGGAGCTGTCCAAGCTCATCGCCGGGCAGCGCTTCGGCGCCCTCGCCACCACCCGCGGCAACGGCCTCCCCCACCTGTCCACGGTCCTCTACACCTGGGATCCCGACCGGCGCGTGGCGCGGATCTCGACCATCGCCGACCGGCTCAAGGTCCGCCAGTTGCAGCGCGACCCCCGCGGCTCCCTGTACGTGACCAGTGACGACTTCTGGTCCTTCGCGGTCGCCGAGGGCGTGGCCGAGCTGTCGCCGGTCAGCGCCGAGCCGGGCGACGAGGTCGGGCGCGAGCTGCTCGCGATGGCCGGCGGCATCACCGACCCGGCGGGCGAGGAGGCGTTCCTGCGGCAGATGGTCACCGACCGGCGCATGGTGATCCGGCTCAGGGCGTCGCGGCTGTACGGGACCGCCCTGCCCGTCACCGGGTGAGACGTCAGGCCGTTCGGAGGGTTTCGCGATGGGGATCCTGATCCGCGCCGAGGACGTGCCGCCGGGGCGGCGGCACGCCGCCTGGCGGAGCATCGTGTGCGACGCCCTCGGCCCGCTGGACTGCCACATCGACCCGGACGCGCCGCTGCGCGGCGAGATCGGCGCCGGGACGCTCGGCTCCGTGGGCGTCGGCAGGGTGCGCACCACCACCCCGCACAGCGTCCACCGGACGCCCGGCCAGATCCGCCAGGGCTCGCGCGAGCTGTACCGGGTGGTGCTGTCCCTGTCCGGCGAACCCGTCCTGGAGCAGGACGGCCGCTCCACCCGGCTCGCCCCCGGCCGGCTCGCCCTCTACGACTTCGCCCGGCCGTACCAGCTCGCCTACACCTCGGCGGTGGACCTCGCGGTCTTCAGCCTCCCCCGTGACGCGCTGGCGCTCCCGCCCGACGCGCTGGCCCGGCTCACCGCGGTCCCGATCGCCACGGACGACGGCGCCGGGGCGCTCGCCGCGCCGCTCCTGCGCCGGGTCACCCTGGACCTGGAGACCTACCGGCCCGACAGCGCGGCCCGGCTGTCGGGCGTGGTGATGGACCTGCTCACCACCGTCATCGCCGAACGGGCGGAGCAGGCCGCGGCGGTGCCGGACGAGTCGCGGGCCCGCACGCTGCTGATGCGCGTCGACGCCTTCGTCGAGGAGCACCTGGGCGACCCCGGGCTCGATCCGGCCGCCGTCGCCGCCGCCCACCACGTCTCCCTGCGCCAGCTCCACCGGCTGTTCGAGCCGCGGGGCACGACCGTGGCCGCCTGGATCCGGCACCGGCGGCTGGAGCGCTGCCGCCGGGACCTGGCCGACCCCGCCCTGTCCGGCGTCCCGGTGAGCGGCGTCGCGGCCCGCTGGGGGTTGCCGGGGGCGGCCCACTTCAGCCGCCTGTTCAGGCAGGCGTACGGCATGCCGCCCGCCGAGTACCGCCGCGCCCGGCTCGGCCCGCCCCACTGACCGCTCCGCGGCTTCGGCCGGGCGCGGACGGGCAAGGACGGCACGGCCGGGCGCGGACGGCACGGATCGTCAAGGGGGCGGCACGCGCGGGCAAGACCGCCGGGGAGCGGCGCGAGCAGACTGGGACCCGTTCGCACGCACCACCACTCACGGAACGAAGGATCCTCCGATGCCGACGACGTCCCAGCCCCCCGTCTCCCACACCATCTTCGTCAACCTGCCGGTCGCCGACCTGGCCCGCTCCAAGGCGTTCTTCGCCGCGCTCGGGTTCACGCTGTTCGGCGCCTCCGACGCCATGGCCTCCGTGATGATCAACGAGCGGACGCAGGTCATGCTGCTCGCCGAGCCGGTCTTCGCCTCGTACGCGCGCTCCGAGCCCGCCGACCCGGCCAAGACCACGCAGGTGATCCTGGTCCTCGGGCTGGACGACCCGGCGGCGGTCGACGCGATGTTCGACAAGGCCGTCGCTGCGGGCGCGACCCCCGTCGGCGAGCCGATCAACGACGGGCAGCGCTACCAGCGCGGCTTCGCCGACCCTGACGGCCACCAGTGGTCCGCCCTCTGCCTGGTGCCGCAGGCGGGCTGAGGCCGAGGACCCGTGGACGAGCCCGCGACCGGCCAGGTGACCTCGGCCGACGGCACCCTCATCAGCTACGACCGGTGCGGAACCGGGACGCCCGTCGTGCTCGTGCACGGCGCGTTCACCGACCGGACGCACCCCCTGCTGCGCGAGGTGGCCGCCGCCCTGTCGCCGTGGTTCACGGTCTACAACTACGACCGGCGCGGCCGGGGCGGCAGCGGCGACGTCCGGCCGTACGCGGTCGAGCGGGAGGTCGAGGACCTGGCCGCCCTGCTGGCCGAGGCCGGCGGATCGGGAGGAGGAGGCCCCGAGCCCGCGATCGGGACGCGAGCAGGCGGCCCTGGAGGGAGCGCGCCGGGTGAGGGCGGGGCGGTGCTGGTGTTCGGGGGCTCCTCGGGGGCCGCGCTGGCGCTGCGGGCGGTGACCGCGGGGCTGCCGATCGGCAAACTGGCCCTGTGGGAGCCGCCGTACCACGTCGGTCCCGGCGCGCCCGACCTGCCCGCCGACTTCGCCGAGCGGCTGGAGTCGCTGGTGGAGGAGGGGCGGCCAGGGGACGCCGTGGAGCTGTTCATGGTGCGCGCGGCCGAGGTGCCCGCCGAGGCGGTCGCCGCGATGCGTTCCGGGCCCGGCTGGGCCGGGATGGAGGCGCTGGCGCACACGCTGGCGTACGAGGCGGCCGTCATGGGGCCGCGCAACGCCCTGCCCGCCGGCCCGCTCGCCTCGATCAGCCGGCCCACGCTGGTGCTGAACGGCGGCGCGAGCCCCGGCTGGATGCTGGACGCGGGGCGCGCGGTGGCCGCGGCCGTACCGGGCGCCGAGCACCGGATCCTGGAGGGCGAGACGCACGCGGTGTCGTCGCGGGGGCTGGCACCGGAGCTCCTGGAGTTCTTCGTGGCTGCCTGAGCCCCTTTCGAGCTTCCGATGAGGACCCGGGGACTTCGCGCAGAGGCCCGGAAGCCTCGCGGAGGGTGCCGGACGGACGTCCGGCACCCTCCGCGCTCCCGCTTGATCGACCCGGGAGACTCCGGCTTGATCAGCTGCAGCCGCTGGTCGAGCCGCAACCCTCGCAGACGTAGCAGCTGCCCGCCGGGCGCATCTTGGTGCCGCAGGTCATGCAGAGCGGCGCGTCGGCCGTGAAGCGCTGGTGGCTCTCGAGCGCCATGGCCGACGGCTTCGCCGGCGCGACCCCGCCGCCCTGCGCCTCAACACCGGCAGCCCGGTCCTCGGCCTGGGCGTCCTCGGGCTTGGCCTCGATCGGCGCCGACTGGGCGAGCGCCTCCCGGTCGACCGTCTCCTGCAGCGCCGCCGGGTCCTCGCCGCGCTGCTGCGCCGCCCGCTCGGCCGCCGAGAAGATGCCCAGCGCCGCCCGCTCGTCGTACGGCAGGTGGTCGAGGGCCAGACGGCGGAAGATGTAGTCCATCACCGAGGTCGCCATGCGGATGTCCGGGTCGTCGGTCATCCCGGCCGGCTCGAAGCGCATGTTGACGAACTTGCTCATGTACGTCTCGAGCGGAACCCCGTACTGCAGGCCGATCGAGATCGCCACCGAGAAGGCGTCCATGACGCCGGCCAGCGTCGAGCCCTGCTTGGACATCTTGAGGAAGACCTCGCCCAGCCCGTCGTCCGGGTAGGAGGAGGCGGTCATGTAGCCCTTGGCACCGCCCACCGTGAAGCGGGTCGTCGTGCTCGGGCGCTGGTTGGGCATCCGCCGCCGCGTCGGGCGGTTGACCTCGATGACCTTGACCTCGGGCTCGGCCGGGACCACGTCCGCCGCGTCCTTGGCCTCGTCCTTCTTGGCGCCGCTGCCCGCCGACAGCGGCTGGCCGACCTTGCAGTTGTCGCGGTAGACGGCCAGGGCCTTCAGGCCGAGCTTCCAGCCCTCCAGGTAGACCTGCTCGATGTCGTCGATCGTGGCCGACTCGGGCAGGTTCACGGTCTTGGAGATGGCGCCCGACAGGAACGGCTGGGTCGCGGCCATCATGCGCACGTGACCCATCGGGGCGATCGCGCGCTCGCCCATCGCGCAGTCGAACACCTCGTAGTGCTCCTGGCGCAGGCCCGGCGCGTCGACGACGTGGCCGTGCTCGGCGATGTACTCGACGATGGCCTCGATCTGCTCCTGCGGGTAGCCGAGCTGCTTGAGGGCGCGCGGGATCGTCTGGTTGACGATCTGCATGGAGCCGCCGCCGACCAGCTTCTTGAACTTGACCAGCGCGAGGTCCGGCTCGATGCCGGTGGTGTCGCAGTCCATCATCAGGCCGATGGTGCCGGTCGGGGCGAGCAGCGACGCCTGGGCGTTGCGGTAGCCGTTCTTCTCGCCGAGCCGCAGGCACTCCGACCACTGGCGCGACGCCTCGGCGTGGATCTTGGCGTCCATGGAGCCGATCGTGCGCAGGTTGTCGTTGGCCGCGGCGTGCTTGCGCATGACCCGCTTGTGCGGCTCGGCGTTGCGGGCGTAGCCGTCGTACGGGCCGACCGCGCCGGCGAGCTCGGCGCTGCGCCGGTACGACGTGCCGGTCATCAGCGAGGTGATCGCGCCGGCGACGGCCCGGCCGCCGTCGGAGTCGTAGGCGTGGCCGGTGGCCATGAGCAGCGCACCCAGGTTGGCGTAGCCGATGCCGAGCTGGCGGTACGCGCGCGTCGTCTCGCCGATCTTCTCGGTCGGGAAGTCGGCGAACGTGATCGACACGTCCATCGCGGTGATGATCAGCTCGGTGAGCTTGACGAAGTTCGCGACGTCGAAGGAGTTGTCGTCCTTCAGGAACTTCAGCAGGTTGATGCTGGCCAGGTTGCAGGAGGAGTTGTCCAGGTGGACGTACTCGCTGCACGGGTTGCTGGCGGTGATGCGGCCGGTCTCGGGCGTGGTGTGCCAGTCGTTGATCGTGTCGTCGTACTGGACGCCGGGGTCGGCGCACTCCCAGGCCGCCTTGGCCATCTTGCGGAACAGGTCACGGGCGTCGACCTTCTCGATGACCTCGCCGGTGAGGCGGGCGCGCAGGCCGAACTCGCCGCCCTTCTCCACCGCGCGCATGAACTCGTCGGAGACGCGGACGGAGTTGTTGGCGTTCTGGTACTGGACCGAGACGATGTCCTTGCCGCCGAGGTCCATGTCGAAGCCGGCGTCGCGCAGCGCGCGGATCTTGTCCTCCTCGCGCGCCTTGGTCTCGATGAACTCCTCGATGTCGGGGTGGTCGACGTCGAGGACGACCATCTTGGCGGCGCGCCGCGTCGCACCGCCGGATTTGATGGTGCCCGCGCTGGCGTCGGCGCCGCGCATGAACGACACCGGGCCGCTGGCCGTGCCGCCGCTCGACAGCAGCTCCTTGGAGGAGCGGATGCGCGACAGGTTGACGCCGGAGCCGGAGCCGCCCTTGAAGATCACACCCTCTTCCTTGTACCACTCGAGGATCGACTCCATCTGGTCGTCCACCGAGAGGATGAAGCAGGCGCTCACCTGCTGCGGCGACTTGGTGCCCACGTTGAACCAGACCGGCGAGTTGAAGGCGAAGATCTGGTGGACCAGCGCGTACTTCAGCTCGTGGTCGAAGATCTCCGCGTCCTCGTCGCCGGCGAAGTAGCCGTGCTCGACCGCGGTGCGCGTGTAGACGCCCACGACGCGGTCCACGAGCTGCTTCAGGCTCCACTCGCGCTGGGGCGTGCCGACGGCGCCGCGGAAGTACTTGGTCGTCACGATGTTGGCCGCGTTGACCGACCAGAACTCGGGGAACTCGACGCCCCGCTGCTCGAAGTTGATCGAGCCGTCGCGCCAGTTGGTCATGACGACGTCGCGGCGCTCCCACGCGATCTCGTCATACGGATGCACGCCCGGCTTGGTGAAGATCCGCTTCATCTTCAGACCCTTGCGGGGACGCTTGCCTCCGCGCGCGACTGAACCGCTTGCCGTCTCCGTCATGACTCCCCCTTCTCCGCCTTCAACTGTTCGATCTCGGCCTCGAAGTCCGCCAAGGTCTCGAAACCGCGATATACCGATGCGAACCGCAGGTAGGCCACCTCGTCCAGCTCCCGCAACGGCCCGAGGATCGCCAGGCCGACCTCGTTGGAGGGGATCTCCGCCGCGCCCCTCGCCCGGATGGCCTCTTCGACCCGCTGCCCGAGCTGGGCCAGGGAGTCCTCGCCGACCGGCCTGCCCTGGCAGGCGCGGCGCACGCCCGCGACCACCTTGTCCCGGGAGAACGGCTCGGTGACGCCGCTGCGCTTGCTCACCATGAGGAGTACGGTCTCCTGCGTGGTGAACCGGCGCCCGCATTCCGGACATGTACGGCGGCGCCGGATCGCGCCGCCGTCGTCCGTCGAGCGGCTGTCGATGACCCTCGTGTCAGGATGGCGACAGAACGGACAATGCACGCGTTTCGCCTCCTGACCCGCGGCCACCCCACCCCGGCGGCGCCCCCTGCCCGGCTTGACCAGGGAACGCTCACGCCCGCCCCACGGCATGCCATGGTGCGGTCACGAAAACACAAGGTGTGGTGAACTACATCGGTGTAAGTACTAGATGTTGTGGTCCAACCGTAGAAGCGCGAGACCATGAACGCAAGTTGAGCCACACCCGTCTCAGGGAAGCCGCTGATCAGTGCCGCATGTTCCCGGCGCGCCTGGCGTGTCGTCCCTTTCCGGCCACCAGCGCCCCAGAAGACTGCCCCGTGGACGGAAACAACACCTTTCACGCGCCTCAAAACCTATGCCCTCGACCTGGCCACCCGGACCGGCGCAGCCGACGCCCCGGGCGACGGGGGAATCGAGCCCGGCCGGGGCACTCGGCCCTGCCAGGAGACCCCACCCAGCAGGGCCTGGACCATGGTGCCCGGCCCGCGAGCCTGCGCGTCCCCCGTCAGCTCGAAACCCTCAGCCGGCCCCCGGCCTTCGCCTCAGATGGCGACAGGAGAGTCACCGAGCCTCCAGCGGTGCCGCCCGCCCGGACTGGCATCGCGGACAGGCAGCACCAACGGGCGGACCACACAACGCGAGATCCATCCCGCGCGACGTGAGGATCCAAGGAGACAGGAGGCGACGCCACGGCACGACCGGAGGCAGAGCATGTGGGAGCTACGGCGACCCGGGCGAGAGCGGCGCGATCGGGGCCGTGGCGGCGTGCCCAGGAGTCACGACACCGGCACCCGTGGCGGCGTGCCCAGGGGACACGACACCGAGAGCCGTGGCGGCGTGCCCAGGGGACACGACACCGAGAGCCGTGGCGGCGTGCCCAGGGGACACGACACCGAGAGCCGTGGCGGCGTGCCCAGGGGACACGATGCCGGGAGCCGTGGCGGCGTGGGCCGTCCTGGTTCCGAGCCAGAACCCACACAGGGACAGCAGCACGGCCACCAGCACCATGATCGCGGCACGCCCACGACGCGTCAGCCGCACCGGCGCCGCCTTCCGCCGAGCCGCACCCCTGCAGCGCCCCACCGGCAGGGAAGCTCCTTGCCGCCCGGCACCCACCCGCCGCACTGGAGCAACCGATCGCACGGAAGCGTCGCGCCACACTGGAGCGTCCCGCCGCACCGGAGCGTCCAGCCGCACTGGAGCAACCGTCCGCACGGGAGCGTCGCGGCGCACTGGAGCAACCGTCCGCACGGGAGCGTCCCGCCGCACGCGCTTCGGCCGCATGGAGCCTCCTTGCACGCCCCCGGCCCGAAAAGCATCCGCCCGGCCACTCCGCACAGACCCGGACCCAAGTGAGTCCGTCCGCTCACCCCTCCGCACGGATCCGGCCGGATCCGTCCGCTCGCCCTTCCGCCCGAAGGACACGATTCGAGCCAGCCCTCGCCTGCCGCCCTTCACCGGAACAGACCCGTCAGGCGCGGCCCCGCGTTCCCTCAGCTTCTTGCGCACGGGCTCCGGCCCCTGCACGAGCCCTCGCCCCGCCGCCCGCTCCCGCTCATCGTCGCCTCCACGCACCACGCCGAGACGGCCTCGTCCCCGCCCCGCCTCCCGAGGACCGCCCCGTTCCCGCGCCGCCGCCTCACGCACCGCCGCGCGTCCCCGCAGAGGCTTTCGGACGGTCTCGCGCCCCTGCCCCGGCTCACGCTCAGCCCCGCGCTGACGCGGAGACTCCCGCCGCCCCCTTCGCCCTCGGGCGGGCTCGGACGGTCCCCCGCTGCGGCCTCCCTGCACGATCGAGCCCACCCTGGCTGCCGGCGCCCCAGCGCCTGCCCGGCCCTCACCAGAGGGCCGGGGCGGGTCGCCACCGCAAGCGCAGGCACCGTCAAGAGACTTCGCCTCGGCACCAGCAACAGAGCGGGCATCCTCGTCAGAGGCCGCGTGGCCCACCGCAGGAACATCCCCCTGAGCCGCCGCCGCACCGGTGACGGGCGCGGCACCACCACTCCGGGCCGCCCCACCCCTCACCTCCCGCCCACGACTCCAGCGGGAAGGTCCGCCCTTCTCAGCCGGACCACCCTCCGGAAGCCCGAGGTCCTCCGCCTCCGGTCTGGGCGGTGGGACGAGCCACAGCTGAGGTCTCCCTCCCGCGGCAGGGGACCGCCCCGCTCCGCGGCGGACCGCTCTCATCCCGCTGTCCGGCGACGCCTCGTCCCTACGCGAGCCGTCCTCCCGCATCTGAACCCCACCCCTCGAAGCGAAACCCGCGAACCGCCCGGCCACGCGCCGGGCCCGACCGCCCCCATCGGCGCGACGCCCCGGTCCGCCTTCCACATGTGACGCGATCGACCGAACCGCCCCACATCACACAACCCACCGACATGACCGGTCGGCTTCTCGTCTCCGCCGGCCATGCACCGGCCCTGTCTTCAGGAAGGACGCCACGTGCCGCCCGGCAGCCCACCGCGACGGCCTCAGGCGTCACTGCCATGCGCCACACGGCCCTTGCCGGTCCTCCATCGGCTGCATCGGCACTTGCCCGCCGCCGCCCGCCACACCGGCGCCCGCCACACCGTGACTTGGCCAGCCGCGGCTTGCCTCACCGCGGTCCCGCGCGCCGACGCCTGCCTCTCCGCCGCCCTCAGCCCGGCCGTACGCGGAACGCCCCTCCGTGAAGCGACCGCCCCCGTGAGGCACTCGACCCCCACAGCCCTGGGCGGAACGACCCTCCGTGAAACGACCGCCCACCGTGAGGCCCTCGATCTCCACAACCCTGGGACGCCCGGCCGTGACGCGTTCACTCCGGAGGCGGTCGCCCGCGCCACGGGGACCGTGGGGCGATGCCGTTCAGACCGTGAATTGGTGCCTAAACCAGTACGAGCGCGAATACTGAACGCTTTGCGCCCGCCCATGACACCTTCATCGTCCACACCAACGTTCTTGATCGCGTTTGTACGCCCCGCCGCCACGCCCGGGCGCCAGGCGTCGTCGCTGGTCATGTCCACAACCGCCGTGGTGTGCACGATTGACCTCCCGCGCCGTCCCGGGTCCGAGAAAATGGCCCAATTAAGATCAGCAAATCGAACACGATGTCGATCGAACTCCCGTACGATGTTGTACACCACGACACTGATAATTTCGAGGACGACTCGAACAATTGTTTGAAGATGATCTTCAACAGCGATACGGTCGCTGTGTGCGACATGGAGACCACGGACCGGGAGGACGTGCCGGAGCGGCAGGCCCCCGGGCGAGGAGGAGAGCATGAGCGAGCGAGATGACGCGAACGGGGTCACCGACCTCGCGGTGCGGCGGCGCGACTCCCTGGGCCTGACGCCCAGGCAGCGCAAGATTCTCGAGGTGATCCGCGACTCGGTGCAACAGCGCGGATATCCGCCGTCCATGCGAGAGATCGGCGAGGCCGTGCAGCTCACCAGCACGTCCAGCGTGTCGCACCAGTTGACGGCGTTGCAGCGCAAGGGCTACCTGAGGCGCGACCCGCACCGGCCGCGCGCCCTGGAGGTGCGCCTGCCCGGCGAGCCCGCGCTCTGGGTGGACCCTGACGCCTCCTCCTCCGTGGAGCCCACCGTGAGCCGGCCCACGGCCGCCTACGTGCCGCTGGTCGGCCGCATCGCCGCCGGTGGGCCGATCCTCGCCGAGGAGAGCGTCGAGGACGTCTTCGCGCTGCCCAAGCAGCTCGTCGGCGAGGGCACGTTGTTCCTCCTCCAGGTCGCCGGTGACTCCATGATCGAGGCCGCCATCGCCGACGGCGACTGGGTGGTCGTCCGGCAGCAGCCCGTCGCCGAGAGCGGCGACATCGTGGCCGCCATGATCGACGGTGAGGCCACGGTCAAGACCTTCAAGCGCAAGGACGGGCATGTCTGGCTCGTCCCCCACAACCCCAACTACGACCCGATCCCCGGTGACGAGGCCAGCGTCCTGGGCAAGGTCGTGGCGGTGCTCCGCCGCCTCTGACGCGTCCCGCCGCCGGCGGCCCCCAGGCGCGCAGGCGCGTCCTGGGGGCCGCCCCGGCCCCGCCCGCGCTCCTCTCCCCACGAGCCGGCCATCCTCCTCACCGGCTCTTCAACGTCCCCGCTGGCGCACGGGCCCGTCGTTCGGGTCACCGGCACATGGGCATGCCCTGCGCGCCGCCGATGCCCGGGGCGTGCTTTTCCGTTCCGTCACTGCACCGCATGCCTTCTGTGGACGGGAGGGTGAGCGATGTACCCGGTCGGGGCCGTCTCCGGCCGCGCCGTCGTACGTGACGTACCGCGCGACGGCTTGCATCGCGGCTGCCCCGTCGCGCCATCGCGCGTGACGCACCGGACCGGTCTTCCGCCCGGCCCGCCTTCGTACCTGGCTTGGAAGGCAATGGCTCGTATCGCCCCCGCCTCCCGTCACGCCATCGCGCGCGACCTACAACGGGCCCTCGGCCGTGCCCTCGTACGTGACATGCCAGGCGACGGGCTCGCATCGCGCCCGTCTCCGGTCACGCCGTCGCGCGTGACGCACCGGACCGGCCTTCGGCCGCGCCGTCGTACGGTGACGTACCAGGCGATTGGCTTGCATCGCGTCTGCCTCCCGTCGCGCCATCGCGCGTGACCTATCGGGCGAGGCTTCATGAGAGGCAGAACGAGGCGGCTCATCGAGAGGTCACGTCGGCGCACCGGTGGCGGGTTCGGTCAGGCGGGCGCGCAGGAGCGTGACGACGGGTTCGCCGACGCCCAGGTACCGCGCGGCACCGCCGTACTCGTCACGCAGGTGGGCCAGGGTCCGCAGCATGGTCGCCTCGGTGACCTCGGCGAACAGGCGGCGGGCGCGGGCCTCCGTGCCGGGCCGCAGGCAGGAGGCGGTGAGCGCGTAGTCACGGGCGATCTCCTCGTCCGGGACCCCGGCCAAGGTCAGCGCCAGGGCGACGACGAGTCCCGTACGGTCACGGCCCGAGTGGCAGTGCACGAGCACCGCGCCGGGCGGCGCGAGGGCGATCGCGGTGACGGCGGCGGCCATGCGGTCGGCGCCGCGATCGAGGATCGCCTGGTAGATGGCGGGCATCGTGTCGGCGATGGCCTCCAGGACGTCGTCCTCGTCACGCAGGACGGACAGGTTGCGGTAGGCGGGATGGCCGGCCAGCGGGCTGGGGTCGGCCGCGCACTCCCCCGCCAGGCGTAGGTCGAGGACGAGCCGCACGTCGTGTCCCAGCAGGGCTTGGACGCTGTCCGGCCGGGGCCGGTCGGAACGGATCAGCGCCCCCTTCCTGATCCGGCCGCCCCAGGTGGTGGGCAGGCCGCCCACGTCGCGGGCGTTGTCGCATCCGGGCCAGGAGAGGGCGGTCATCGCGAGGTCCGGGAACAGGTCCAGGAAGAGGTCCGGGAACAGGTCCAGGAAGAGGTCCGGGAACAGGTCCAGGAAGAGGTCCGGGAACGGGTCCAGGAGGAACAGGTCCGGGAGGAGGTCCGGGGAGTCGGCGGCATGAGGTCCTCTTGCTATATGAAGGTTTCCTTCATTAGTAGCATCGGGAGTCGTCGTCGATCAATGCCTCCCCGAGCCGCCAGAACGCGAAAACCTACAATGACCCCGTGAACTTCACATTGAGCCCGGAAGACTTTAAATCCCGTAACGATGGGTTGAAGTGGGCCAAAGCTGCCCCCGGCGTGATCCCCGCCTGGGTCGCCGACATGGACCTGCCCACGGCCCCCGCCGTGGTCGAGGCCATCAAGCGGCGCGCCGAAGGCGACCTCGGCTACCCGACCTGGCTCGACGACTCCGGCTGCGGCGCCCTGGCCGAGGCGTTCGCCGAGCGCATGGCCCACCGGTACTCCTGGAGCCCCGACCCCGGCCACGTGCGCACCTTCAGCGACATCAACCAGGCCCTCCAGGTGATCCTCCACCTGGCCACCAGGCCGGGCGACGGGGTGGCGCTGCACACCCCCGCCTACCATCCGTTCCTCGGCACGCTGGAGGTCATGGGCCGGCCGCTGCGGCCCATCCGGCTGGTCCCCGACGATGGTGACTCGTGGCGGTACGAGCTGCCCGACCTGTCCGGGTGCCGCGTGCTGCTGCTCGTCAACCCGCAGAACCCGACCGGCCGCGTCTTCACCCGCCAAGAGCTGGAGGAGCTGGCCGAGCACGCCGAGCGGCACGATCTGCTGGTCATCTCCGACGAGATCCACGCGGACCTGGCGTACGCCCCGAACCAGCACATCCCCTTCGCGACGATCCTGCCGGAGCGCACGGTCACGCTCACGTCCGCGACCAAGGCGTTCAACCTGGGCGGCATCCGCTGCTCGGTCGCCCACGTCGGCTCCCCCGCCGTGCGTGCGGCGCTCGCCGCCGAGCCGCCCTTCGTGTACGGCTCGGCGCACGTGTTCGGCGTGGAGGCCACGATCGCCGCGTGGCGGGACGGGGACGCCTGGCTGGAGGAGACCCTGGCGCTGCTCGACCGCAACCGCAAGACGATCGCCGCCCGCCTGCCCGAAGGGGTCGCCTACCGCGTGCCGCAGGCGACGTACCTGGCGTGGCTCGACTACGGCCGGCCCGGCATGGCGGAGGTGCTGGAGCGGGAGGCGAGGGTCCTGCTGAACGACGGCGCGGCGTTCGGCCCGGGCGGGGAGAACCACGTCCGGCTGAACTTCGCCACCACCGAGCCGGTCCTGGGCGAGATCCTGGACCGGCTCCGGCAGGCCCGCTGAGGGTCCCGGCCGGCGCGCCGTCGGGCACCGGCCGGGGTCAGGCGAAACAGAAGTGACGCGAAACAGGGCTTACGCGCAACAGGGGTCACGCGAACCAGGGGAAACGGGGGGACGCGAAGCAGGTCAGGAGCCCGGCGGCGGGAGGGGCGGCGGGGTGGCGGCCGGGCGCTCCTCCAGGGCGGCCAGCGCCAGCTCCACCGCCTTCTCCAGCTGCGGGTCGCGTCCCGCCACCCGGTCCTGCGGCGTGATCACCACCTCCACGTCCGGGTCCACGCCGTGGTTCTCCACGCCCCAGCCCGGCCCCTCCAGCCAGAACGAGTACCGGGGCTGGGTCACGACCGTCCCGTCCACCAGCGAGTACCGCGAGTCGATGCCGATCACGCCGCCCCAGGTCCGGGTGCCGACGAGCGGGCCGAGGCCGCGGTTCTTGACGCCGGCGCTGACGATGTCGCCGTCGGACCCGGCGAACTCGTCCGTGACCGCCACGATCGGGCCGCGCGGCGAGTCCTCGGGGTAGCGCATCGGCTCGTAGCCGCGCACGTGCGTCCACCCGGTGACCCGGCGGGACAGCTTCTCCAGCACCAGCTCCGAGGTGTGGCCGCCGCCGTTCTCGCGGACGTCGACGACCAGGCCCTCGCGGGCCATCTCGGTGCGCAGGTCGCGGTGGAACTGCGCCCAGCCAGAAGCCACCATGTCCGGTACGTGCAGGTAGCCGAGCCGCCCGCCCGACGCCTCGTGCACGAACGCCCGGCGTCCCTCCACCCAGTCGTGGTAGCGCAGGCGGGTCTCGTCCTCCAGCGGCGTGACGACCACGCGGCGCGTCTCGCCGCCGGAGGCCGGCCGCACGGTCAGCTCGACGGCGCGGCCGGCCGTGCCGGACAGCAGCGCGAGCGGCCCGCGCACGGGATCGACCGGGCGTCCGCCCACGGCGACGATCGCGTCACCGGCCCGTACGGCGACGCCGGGCGCGAGCAGCGGCGAGCGCGCGTCGTGGTCGGACGACTCGCCGGGCAGGATCCGCGCGACCCGCCAGGTGCCGTCCTCGTCCCTGGCCAGGTCGGCGCCGAGCAGCCCCTGGCGGCGGCGCGGGTCGCTGGGAGCGGCGTTGGCGCGGGCGTAGGCGTGGGACGTGCCGAGCTCGGCCTGCACCTCCCACAGCAGGTCGATCAGCTCGGAGTAGGAGCCGAGGCGGTCGACCAGCGGCAGGTAGCGGTCGAGCACGCCCTGCCAGTCCACGCCGTTCATGTCGGCGCGCCAGAAGTGGTCGCGCATGAGCCGGCCGGCCTCCAGGTAGCTCTGGCGCCACTCGGCGACCGGGTCGAGCTGGACCGTGACCCGGTCGAGGTCGATGGTGACGACCTCGTCGCCCTCGGCGGCGGAGCGGGTCTGCAGGCCGTTCTTGCCGTTGGTGACCAGCCGGGTGCCGTCGCCGCTCACCTCGAAGGCCCGCACCTCGGTGCCGAGCTCGGCCTTGGCGCGCTTCTTGAGGTCATAGCGTTCGAGGACCACCTCGCCGGCCCGCTCGGTGCCGTCGCCGAGCTGGCCGGCGAGGGGGTGGCGCAGCCAGAGCAGGGCGTCCTTGGCGGCGCGCAGGTTGCCGTAGCGGCCGGCGGGCACCGGCACGGGCACGACGCGCGAGCCCAGCCCCTCGGGGTCCACCTCGGTGCGCGGGGGCGCGTCGTCCTTGGCGCCGTCGTGGTCGGGCTTGTCGTCCTCGCCGTTGAAGCCGCGGCCCTGCAGGCTCGGGTCGAACGGCGACGGGGTGGTGGCGCGCAGGGGCACGATGTACGGCCGGCAGCCGACGGGGAACGACAGGTCGAACACGTGCGCGTCGTACACCGGGTCGAACGTGCGCACCGACAGGAACGCCAGGTGCTTGCCGTCCCTGGTGAAGACCGGGTCGAAGTCGGCGAACCGCAGCGGTGTCACGTCGATGACGGACGTGCCGTCGAGGCGGCCCATCCTGATGCGCGACAGCGGCTCGTGGTGCGGGTGGACCCAGGCCAGCCACGCGGAGTCAGGTGAGAAGGTGAGCCCGCTGATGTCGCCGTACGCGGTGCGGTCGAGCTCCCTCAGCGCCCCGGTCTCGACGTCGACCACCAGGAGGCGCCCGTCGTGGGTGGCCACGGCCACGTGCTTGCCGTCGGGGGCGGCGGCCAGGGCCAGCACCCGGCCCAGTTCGCCCGCGGCCAGCGTGCGGATCTCGCCGCCGGGCGTGCCGACCTCCAGGCCGTCCTCGCCGGTGGCGTCGGAGACCCAGACCGCCTTGCCGCCGTCGCCGAGCACGCGCGGCAGCCGGACCCGCACGCCGGGCTGCACGCGCAGCGCGCCGACCGGACCGTCGCGGTGGGTGACCCAGTGGGCGGTGCCGCGCACCTCGACGGCGCTGGCGCGGCCGGTGGCGTCGGGTGAGAAGGCGCCGACGCGGGCGGGCGCCGGTCGTGGGGCGCGGGCCGCCCGCGGCCCGCTGAGCCTGATGTCCAGCCGGTACGGCTCGGCGTCCAGGCCGTCGAGCAGCCACAGGTCGCCGGCGTGCGCGTAGACGACCCGGCGGCCGTCGGTGGCGGCGTGCCGGGCGTAGAACTCGGTGTGGGCGGTGTGCCGGCGCAGGTCGGAGCCGTCGGGCAGGGAGGAGTAGAGGTTGCCCGTGCCGTCGGTGTCGGCGAGGAAGGCCAGGCGGTCGCCGATCCACATGACCGACCAGTACTGGGCGTCGCTGTCGGCGAACAGCCGGGCGAAGGCGCCGTCGCCGTCGGCGTCCACCCAGATCTTGCCCGCGGTGCCGCCGCGGTAGCGCTTCCAGTGCGACGGCTCGCGCCACAGGGACGACACGGTCGCCACCCGGCCGTCCGCCTGGCCGGGGACCGTGCCGTCGCCGAGGGCGACCTCGCTCACCCACCCGTACGGCAGGCGGACGGCCGGGCCGCCGTCGAGCGGCACCGCGTAGGCCCAGGTGCGGCTGCGTCCGCCCTCGCCCGCGGCGGTGACCGCGAGCACGTCGCCACCGGCGCTCCACCCTCGGGTCCCGGTCATGGCGTTGCCCCAGTGCGTGAGCCGGTCGCCCCGCGGGCCGTCGACCTCCGCGGCGAACACCTCGGGCGCCCCCTCGCGGTGGCTGGTCCACGCGATGCGGGCGCCGTCGGGCGAGAACCTCGGGAAGGAGACGGGTACGCGGTCGGCGGTGAACCGCCACGCCCTGCCGCCCGTCACGGGTGCCAGCCACAGGTCGTCGTCGGCGACGAAGGTGACCAGGTCACCCCACAGATGCGGATATCTCAGGTATGCGCCAGTTGTCACACGTGAACACTAGTGCCGCCGATCCACGCGCCGGCACGAATTTCCCGCTCAGCGTCACGAGCGGACGGGTCCGGTGAAAGTCCTGGCCAAGAGGGCCGGCCGGGGCGGATGCCCGCCACACCGCGGGGAAGAAATGGGACTTAAGGCGAAAAACGTCGCAATTCTCCAGAGTGAGGAACCATGAGACTCTTCCCCAAGGTCCACCAGCTCCCGGCCCGCCTGGCCGCCGGCACGGTCATCCTCAACTCCGGTCTCGACCTGACCGGCGCCGATCCCGGGACAGCCGCGGGGGTCCACGGCATGGCCTCCGCGACCTACCCCTTCCTGGGCGAACGGGACCCGGTGGCGTTCGTGAAGCTGCTGTCGAAGGCGGAGATCGCGGTGGGCGCCGCCCTGCTGGTGCCGGTGGTCCCCTCGCTGGTGGCGGGCGCGGCGCTGACCGCCTTCGCGGGCGGCCTCATCGGCCTGTACCTCAGGACCCCCGGCATGCGCCGCGAGGGCAGCCTGCGGCCGTCGCAGGAGGGCCTCGGGCTGGTCAAGGACGTCTGGCTGCTCGGCATAGGGCTCAGCCTGGTGGCGGAGGAGCTCCTCGACCGGCCCGCGCGCTGAGGGATCTCCGCTCTCCTGAGCTAACCGCGCACCCTCGGGGGTAGCGGGCACATCATGGTACAAATCGGATACACCCTGATGTGCGAGCAGACTCCGGCGCGCCAGCTCGTGACCGACGCCGCCAGGGCGGAGCAGGTCGGCTTCGACTACGCCGTCATCTCCGATCACTACTTCCCCTGGCTGGAGGAGCAGGGTCACGCCGCCTACGCCTGGTCGGTCCTGGGCGCGGTGGCGCACGCCACCCAGCGGCTCCCCCTCATGACGTACGTAACCTGCCCGATCATGCGCTACCACCCGGCCGTGGTGGCGCAGAAGGCCGCCACCATGGGCGTGCTGAGCGACGGGCGCTTCACGCTCGGCCTCGGCTCGGGCGAGAACCTCAACGAGCACGTCATCGGCGAGGGCTGGCCATCCGCGGACCGGCGGCACCGGATGTTCCGCGAGGCCGTCACCATCATCACCGAGCTGTTCGGCGGCGAGTACGTCACCTACGACGGCGAGTTCTACGACGTCGACTCGGCCAAGCTGTACGACCTGCCGGAACGGCCGGTGCCCATCGGCATCGCCGCCTCGGGTGGGCGCTCGGCGGCCATCGCGGCGGAGTACGGCGACCTGCTGATCGTCAACGAGCCGATGCCGGAGGTCGTCGGGCAGTTCGTCCAGGCGGGCGGGGCGGACAAGCCGGTCTACGGCCAGCTCGCCCTGTCGTACGACACGGACGCCGAGAAGGCCAAGGAGCGCGCCCACCGGCTGTGGCGCTGGTCGGCGGCCGGCTGGAAGGTCATGGCGGAGCTGCCGGGGCCGGTGAACTTCGAGGCGTACTCCCAGTTCGTCACGCCTGACGACGTGGCCTCCAGCGTGCCGTGCGGCGGCGACGTCGAGGCTGTGGTGGAGGCGGTCAAGAAGTACACGGACGCCGGATACACGCACGTCGCGCTGGTGCAGATCGGGCCCGACCAGCAGGAGCCGTTCTTCGCGTGGGCCGAGCAGGAGCTGCTGCCCGCCCTGCGCGCCCTCTGACCGGGCGGCGGCTCGTCCCGTCACCCGCAGGCCCGGACGCGCTCGCCTCCTCAGGTGCCGGCCGGGTCGCGGTGATCGGCGGGGGCGTTCAGCAGGGCGGTCGCCGAGCGGTGGATCTTCGCCAGCGCGCTGAGGAGATGCTCGCGTTCGGACTCGGTGAGGTCGGCGGTCACCTGCTCCTCGAGCAGCCGCCGCTCCTTCTCGACGGGCGCCTGCAGGGCGCGTCCGGCGTCGGTGAGCCACAGCCGGACCAGCCGGTTGTCCCGCTCGTCGCGGCGCCGGGTGAGCAGGCCGGCCGCGGCCA
This sequence comes from Nonomuraea rhodomycinica, assembly GCF_013363995.1. GTDB lineage: Bacteria > Actinomycetota > Actinomycetes > Streptosporangiales > Streptosporangiaceae > Nonomuraea > Nonomuraea rhodomycinica. Next base: position 397,369 of record NZ_JABWGO010000005.1, read on the forward strand.
TCCGGGTGGCCGCCTTGACCACGTTGGGGGTGGTGACGTTCAGCGCGGCGGCGACCTCGCCGGGAGTGCGGCCGTCCTGCCGCCACAGCACCGCGAGCAGGTGGTCCTGTCCCAGGTGGAGCCCGTGCCGCCGCACGGCCGCCTCGGCCGCCGCCCGCAGCGCCTTCGACATCGTGCTGTGCAGGTCCAGGAACTCGGGCACGAGGAGACCTCCGGTGCTGTCGAGGGACGATTGACACCAGATCATGTACCGGTTAACGTTCTCCTCGTTCGTTAACCGGTACACGATTATGGGGTCCTCATGATACTGGTCACCGGCGCCACCGGGAACGTCGGCCGTGAGCTCGTCCGCGAGCTGGCCGAGACCGGCGCGCCGTTCCGCGTCCTGGTCCGCGACCCGGCCCGTGCCGCCACGTTGCCCGGGCGGCCCGAACGGGTCGTGGCGGATCTGGACGACCCGGCGACGCTGCCGCCCGCCTTCGCCGGAGCCGACCGGCTGTTCCTGCTCACCCCCGGCATCGGCCTCGACCACACCAGGAACGCGGTCGCCGCCGCCCGTTCGGCGGGGGTGCGGCACATCGTGCACCTGTCCTCGTTCAACGTCCTCGGCGACCCCATGCCCGCCATGGGGCGCTGGCACCACGAACGCGAGCAGGCGATCCGAGCCGGCGGCATCCCGGCCACCTTCCTGCGGCCCGGCGGCTTCATGACCAACGCCTTCGACTGGCTGCCCACCATCCGCGGGGCGGGCCACGTCCTCGACCCGGTCGGCCCCGGCCGGTACGCGCCGATCGACCCCGCCGACATCGCCGCCGTCGCCGCCGTGGCGCTGACCGGCGACGGCCACCAGGGCCAGGAGTACGTGCTCACCGGCGAGGAGCTGTTCACCGTCACCGAGCAGGTCGAGATCCTCGCCGCGGCGCTCGGCCGGGAGATCGCGATCCGGCCGGTGACGACCGCGGAGGAGGCCGTGGCCGCCCGCTTCCCCCACGGTGCGCCTCCGGCGCTGGCCGCGGCCATCGTCGAGGGGTTCCACCTCATGCGCGCCGACACGGCCGGATTCCGCACCGACACCGTGGAGCGCCTGCTCGGGCGCAAGCCGCGCACCTTCGCCGCCTGGTGCGCGCGCAACGCCGACGCCTTCCGAACCGCCTGGTCCGCGCACGACGCCGACGCCCTGCGGACCCCCTGACCCGCGCACGACGCCGCGCCTTGCGGACCCCCTGACCCCCATGAGGTGCGCCGCCCGCGCCGCGCACCCCGGCAAGGGAACGGCCTCGCGATCACCGATGTGATCACGAGGCCGTCGCCGTTCGACCCGGCCGGGGGCCGGTGTGCCGGGGCCCGTCCCGGTCAGGGGACGATGTTGACCAGCTTGGGCGCGCGGACGATCACCTTGCGGGGCTCGCCGTCCAGGTAGGCGCGGACCTTGTCGGACCCCAGCGCCAGCCCGCGCAGCTCGTCCTCGGAGATCGAGGGCGAGACCTCCAGGCGGTCGCGCACCTTGCCGGCCACCTGGACGACGCAGGTCACGGAGTCCTGCACCAGCAGCGCGGGCTCGGCGACCGGCCAGCCGGCCAGCGCGACCGTGGTGCCGGTGTGGCCCAGCCGCTCCCAGCCCTCCTCGGCGGTGTAGGGCGCGACCAGCGACAGCATCACGGCCAGCGCCTCGGCCGCCTCGCGCACCGCCGGGTCGGCCGCGCCGGGGCCGGAGTCGATGGCCTTGCGGGCCGCCGACGTCAGCTCCATCAGCCGCGCCACCGCCACGTTGAAGCGGTGGGACTCGACCAGCTTGGTGACCTCGTCGATGGTGCGGTGGGTGAACTTGCGCAGCTCCAGGTCGCCGCCCTCGAAGGAGACGCCCGGCTCGCTCGCCACGTCGTCCATCACGCGGAAGGCGCGGGCCAGGAACTTCTGCGAGGCGGCCGGCGAGACGTCGGCCCAGTCGATGTCGTCCTCCGGCGGGCCGGCGAACACCATGGTCAGGCGGACCGCGTCGACGCCGTACGCGTCGATCTGCTGGCCCAGGTCGACGCCGTTGCCCAGCGACTTGGACATCGCCTTGCCGCCGTTGATCACCTGGCCCTGGTTCAGCAGGCGCAGGAACGGCTCGGTGAAGTCGACCATGCCCATGTCGTGCAGGACCTTGGTGAAGAACCGGGAGTACAGCAGGTGCAGCACCGCGTGCTCCACGCCGCCGACGTACTGGTCGATCGGGCCCCACTTGCGGACCTGCTCGACGTCGAACGGGCCGTCGGTGTAGCCCGGCGAGCAGTAGCGCAGGTAGTACCACGACGAGTCGACGAAGGTGTCCATCGTGTCGGTGTCGCGCATGGCGCGGCCGCCGCACTTGGGGCACTCGACGTTGACCCAGTCGGTGGCGCTGGCCAGCGGGGAGACGCCCTTGGGGGCCAGCGCCTCGCCGCGCAGGTCGGGCAGCGTGACCGGCAGCTGGTCGTCGGGGACGGGGACCTCGCCGCAGTCCAGGCAGTGGATGATCGGGATCGGGGTGCCCCAGAACCGCTGGCGCGACAGCAGCCAGTCGCGCAGCCGGAAGTTGACCGAGGCCTCGCCCTTGCCCTGGGCCCGCAGGATCTCGATGATCTTCGCGATGGCCTCGGTCTTGCTCAGCCCGTCCAGCGGGCCGGAGTTGACCAGGCTGCCCTCTCCCGGCGTGGCCTCGCCGGTCTCGCCCGGGTCGGCCAGGCCGGTGTGGACCACGACCTTGACCGGCAGCCCGAACTTCAGCGCGAAGTCCAGGTCGCGCTGGTCGTGGGCGGGCACGGCCATGATGGCGCCGTGGCCGTAGTCGGACAGCACGTAGTCGGCCGCCCAGACCGGGATGCGCTCGCCGTTGACCGGGTTGATCGCGTAGCGGCCCAGGAAGACGCCGGTCTTCTCCTTGTCGGTGGACAGCCGCTCGATGTCGCTCAGCTTGGCGACCTCGGCGCGGTAGGCCTCGAACTCCTCGCGCCGGTCGTCGGTGACGATCTCGTCGGCCAGCGCCGCGTCCACGGCCACCACGAAGAACGTCGCGCCGAACAGCGTGTCGGGGCGGGTGGTGTAGACGTGGACCGGCTCCTCGCGCCCCTCGATCTCGAACAGCACGTCGGCGCCCTCGGAGCGGCCGATCCAGTTGCGCTGCATGGTCAGCACGCGCTCGGGCCAGCCGCCCTCCAGCTGCTCCATGTCCTTCAGCAGCCGCTCGGCGTAGTCAGTGATCTTGAAGTACCACTGCGTCAGCTCGCGGCGGATGACGTCGGCGCCGCACCTCTCGCACTTGCCGGCCACGACCTGCTCGTTGGCCAGCACGGTCTGGTCGTTGGGGCACCAGTTGACCAGGCCGCCCTTGCGATAGGCCAGGCCCCGCTCGAAGAAGCGGTTGAACAGCCACTGGTTCCAGCGGTAGTACTCGGGGTCGCTGGTGTGCAGGCGGCGCGACCAGTCGAAGGAGATGCCGTAGCGGCGGAAGGACGTGGCCTGCGTCTCGATGTTGGCGTAGGTCCACTCGGCCGGGTGCGCGTTGCGCTTGATCGCGGCGTTCTCGGCCGGCAGGCCGAAGGAGTCCCAGCCGATGGGGTGCAGGACGTTGTAGCCGCGCTGGAACCAGTAGCGCGCGACGACGTCGCCGATGGCGAACACCTCGCCGTGGCCCATGTGCAGGTCGCCGGAGGGGTAGGGGAACATGTCGAGCATGTAGCGCCGCTCCCGGGTGTCGGCGGCGTCCTCGCCCGCCCGGAACGGGTCCAGCTCCTCCCACCGCTGCTGCCACTTGGCCTGCAGCGCCTGCGGATCGTACTCACTCACGGCGAATGTCCTTCTGCCTCGACTCGGACCCATAAGAAAACCCCTCGTGCGCAGGACGAGGGGCAGCCGCGACGGCGAGAGCTCAGGGCCGTCGCGGCCCGCTAAGAAGCAGGGTCGCGGAACGCATAGGTCAAGCCTAGCGCACCTCATCAGGACTTTGCCGATACTCGACAGTGACCATCGGGCGCAAGTGGCGTTTCCCGCCAGTTCCTCGCCTTAAGAGACCCGATGGTGATCTATCCGTTGTGACCTCATATGTCCCATTAGACTACCCTCGACCCCGTGGTACACCCCGTCGAGCCCCAGTGGTCCCTGGCCGGCCTGCCCATGCAGGATCCGCCCACAGATCCGCATGGCTTCACGCGTTTCGCTGCGGAACCCACCGACTCTCCTGGAAAATCCCATGAGATCATGTCCGACACGCTAAAAGCGGACAGAACACCACCAGGAGGTACGGGAGCCATGGCAACGGATCATTCCGGAGCACAGCACCTGCCACCTTCCTGGCCCGAGGTGCCGCCCTGGGAGGGTTCCTCGCACGGGGACTCCCGTCAGCCCTCGTCCGCCCGCCGCGGCTCGTCCGCCGGTCGGCCCTCGCAGCGCTCCCAGGCCTCCCAGGCTTCCTGGCCGGACGCGGGCCCTTCCGCCGCGTGGCCGGACCCGGTACCGCCGTCGGGCGGGACGTCCCCCTCGAACCCGTGGCCGGACCCCGTGCCCCCGTCGGGCGGGACCTCCCCCTCCAACCCGTGGCCGGACGCGGGCCCCGCCTCGAACGGCTGGCCGGACTCCGGCTCGGCGTCGAACATGTCCTGGCCCGACGTCTCGGTCGCCTCGAACGCGTCCTGGCCGGAGACGCCGCGCCAGGACGACCGGGACGCCCCCGGCTCCGCGCGTCGCGGTGAGGGAGCGGGACGCCGCGGCGACGGGACGGACGGCGGCGCGCGCGACGGCTCCCGTGAGCCCGGCCGCCGCGACCCCGTGCCCGCCTGGCAGGACGCCTCCAGCGTCTCCGCGCCCTCCTCGCCGTCCGACGCCTGGTCCAACCTCAGCTCCCCGGCCCCGTGGCCGCCCGCCGACGGCGGGCAGGTGCGCGCGTCGGCCGCGGCCGCCATGGACCGCACGGTCACCTACGGCCGCGGCACGCCTCTGAACGACCAGGCCGTCCCCCAGGGCGGCGGCGCGCCGCCGCACGACCACGCCGTCCCGCAGGGCGCGCCGTCGCACGACCGCGCCGCCCCCCTGGGCGCGCCCGCGGCCGGGCTCGACGAGCGCGGCACGCCGCAGGGACACCAGGGCCCGCCGCGGCACCAGGCACCGCAGGGACCGCGTGGCGGCGGCCCCGTGGACGAGCTGGTCGCCTCCCAGGGACGCGACCGCGGACGGCCGTCCGGCGACCGCCCCGGCCCCGGTCACCCCGCTCCCGCGCACCCCGGCGCCGGCCACCCGCCGGCGGGCCCCGGCCAGGCCGGGCACGCCCAGCACGCCTCGGGCCGGCCGCCCGCCGACGACCAGCAGCCCGGCGACCCCGGGTTCCCCGGCCAGCAGGGCCGGCCGGACGGCCAGCCGCGTCCCGGTGCGAACCTGAGCCGTGACCCCTCCGACCCCGACCGCCCGTTCGTGACGGCCGGCCAGATCAGCGGCTCCCGCACGCCTCCCCCGCAGCGGCAGCAGGAGCTCTGGGACACCGTCTTCGGCGAGGACTACGACGCCATGGGCGAGCCCGAGTCGCTGGACGAGCCGGGCAAGCCGATCTGGATCTACGCCCTGGCCGGTTCGGTGTCGATCGCGCTCGTGGGCGCCCTGCTGTGGGCGTTCCTCGCGGGCCCGCTGGCGTCCGGCTCCGGCAAGGAGACGGCCGCCGCGCAGACCTCGGCCCCGCCGTCCGGCACGACGCCGCCCAAGAACCCCAAGCAGGCCACCTCGATCGGCCGCCTGCCGCGCTACCCGGGCAAGGCCGCTCCGGTGCTCGGCTCGGTGACCGACGCCGACGCCGGCATCAGCGTCCCGCGGCTCGGCGGCACGTGGCAGCTCGACCAGCGCGCCACCGTCCACGGCACGTACGGCTTCTACACCCGCCAGTACGTCAAGACGGGCCCCGAGAGCTACGCCCAGATCCTCACCGGCCCGCTGCCGCAGGCGCTGGCCTCGTCCTTCACCTCCGACAAGGACCTGGAGCCGGCCATCAAGGCGGTCGTGGTGGACGCCCGCAAGGACTTCTTCCCGAAGGGCAACACGGTCCGCAAGATCGCCCAGCAGCCGATCAGGGTCGGGAACTCCACGGGCCGCCTGATCGCCTACTCGCTGACCTCACCCACGGAGAAGGCGACGATCGTGACGATCGCCGTGAACTCCGGCAAGGACGTCCCGGCGATCGTCTACATGTCGGTCCCGGAGACGGCCAAGCAGCTCCTCCCGGACGTCAACACGGTGGTCAGGCAGCTGAAGGTCCTCGGCCGGTAGCCGCGAGCGCGGCCACCGGCCCGGGCCGGGCTTCAGAACGTGCACTCCATGTGCTTGATCCCGTTGATGAAGTTGCTCTGCAGCCGGTCCGGCGCGCCGCCCTCGATCGCGGGGACGCGGCGCAGCAGCTCGCGGAACATCAGTGTGATCTCCCGCCGGGCCAGGTGCGCCCCGAGGCAGAAGTGCGGCCCCGGTCCGCCGAAGCCGACGTGCGGGTTGGGGTCGCGGGTGATGTCGAAGCGGTACGGGTCGGTGAACACCTCGGGGTCGCGGTTGGCCGCCCAGTAGAACAGCACGACCTTCATGCCCTTCGGGTAGAGGTGGCCGTTCAGCTCGAAGTCCCTGGTCACCTTGCGGCGCATGTAGTTGACCGGTGAGGCGAGCCGGACGATCTCCTCGACCGCGCCGGGGGCGCGCCCGTCGATGTCCTGCAGCCACAGGGCGCGCTGGTCGGGGTTCTTGGTGAGCAGCCGCAGGCCGTACGAGATCGCGTTGCGGGTGGTCTCGTTGCCCGCCACCACGAGCAGGATGAAGAACGAGCCCAGCTCCTGCAGGGTCAGCCGCTCGCCGTCGATGTTGGCGTTGACCAGCGACGAGGTGAGGTCGTCGGTGGGGTGCTCGGCGCGGTAGGCGGCGAGGTCCTGCACGAGCTGCTGGAGCTCCATGCCGGCGGTGAGCAGGCGCTCGGCCACGCGGTCGGGCTCGCCGCTCGAGTACTCGGGGTCGAAGCCGCCGAGGATGATGTTCGAGCGGTCGAAGACGAACTGGTAGTCGCGCTCGGGGATGCCCATCATGTCGCAGATGATCTTCAGCGGCAGGCGGGCGGCCACGTCCGTCACGAAGTCGCCGCCGGGCCCCTTGGCGAGCAGGTCGTCCACGATCTTCGCGGCGGCCACCTCCACGTCCGCCTCGAACTGCTTGATCATCTTGGGCGTGAACGACCGCGAGACGATCCGGCGCAGGCGGGCGTGGCGCGGATCGTCCATGTTGATCATCGAGCCGAAGTACTCGGTGAACTCGGCGGGCATGTCCGGGATGTTGGTCGCCCCGCCGTCGCCGGAGCAGAAGATCTCGGGATGGCGGCTGACCTCGACGACGTCGGCGTGCCGGGCCAGGGCGTAGTAGCCGGGGCCTTTCGGGGCGAAGGAGATCTCCATCTCCTCGAAGTGAGGCGGCCGCTCCAGCGAGCGGATCACCTCGAACGCCCGCGCCCGCTCGGCCATGGGCCTGGCCCAGAACGCCAGGTCCGAGAGATCGAAGTCAACGGCAGTCATATGCCCATCATTCGGGCAAGTGACCACTTACGTCAATGGTCATGACGTACAGCGTACGTATCTGTCCGTGAAGTCCGGAAAAACCTGTTCGGCCGAGCGGTCGGTGATCGCTAGCATGGGCGGGTGCAGCAGTTCTTCTTCCAGCTCCGTTAGCGATCCGCCGGCGGGTCGCGGCATGACCCACCGCCGGCGATGCGGGGCGGCCGGAGGCCGTCCCGGGTCGCGACGTTGGAGAAGGACACGTGCGTGCTTTCGCCGTGGCCAGGGCGGTGCGTGGCATCGAGCCCCTGCTGGCCGCGGAAATCATGAAGCTGGGTGTCGTGCGCAGACTGCGCCACCGCGAGGTGTGGTTCGAGGCGCCCGGGACCGGAACCGATCTGCTGGGCCTGCGGACGGCCGACGACGTGCTGCTGGCGGCGGCCGTCGTGGACGGCGTCGGGGCGGGCCGCGGCGCGCTGGAGCGGCTGCGGCGGGCCGCCGGGAACGCCGACGCCGGCGCCGCGCTGGCGCTCCGCCGCACGGCCCGCGCCCCGGGAGACGGCGGGCGGCCGGTCGAGGTGTCGGCGACGTTCGTGGGGCGGCGCTCCTACAGCCGCTTCGACGTCGAGGACGCCGTGGGCGCCGGGCTGTCGCGGGCGCTCGGGGTGCCGTACCACTCCCGCGCGGGCGGCGTCGCGCCGCCGCCGGGGGCGGTGCCGTGGCGGGTCACCATCGAGGACGACCAGGCGGTCATCGCCGTACGACTGGGCGAGCGGCCGCTGCACCGCCGGCCGTACAAGGAGGACTCGATCCCCGGCACCCTGCACCCGCCGCTGGCCGCCGCCATGGCCGCCCTCGCGGGCCTCCCCGAGGCGGGCCACGCCGAAACCGGGCCCACCCAAGCCCGCCTCACCGGAGCCGGCCTCACCGAAGCCGGCCTCACTGGAACGGGCCTCACTGAAACGGGCCTCACTGGGACGGACCTCGCCGCGGCGGGCCCGGACCGCGGGCACGGAGCGGGCCCGGACCGCGGGCACGGAGCGGGCCCGGTCGTGCTGGACCCGTGCTGCGGGGCGGGGACGACGCTGGTGGAGGCCGGGCTGCTGGCGCCGCGCGCCCGCCTGGCCGGGATCGACCGGTCCCCCGCCTCCGTGCGGGCCGCCGCGGCCAACGCCCGGCGGGCCGGGGTGCCCCTGACCCTTGTCGTCGGCGACGCGGGGCGGCTGCCCGTGCCCTCGGGGAGCGTGGACCGGGTGCTGGTGAACCCGCCCTGGGGCCGCCAGGTCGCCGCCGCCGGGCTGCTGGCGCGGGACGGCGGGCTGCTGTGGCGGGAGGTCCGGCGCGTGCTGGCGCCCGGCGGGCTGGTGGTGGCCCTGACCGAGGACGTGCCGGACGGCTTCCGCGTCGAGCGGGCGATCGAGGTGTCCCTGTCCGGAAGGCACCCGCTCCTGGCGGTCCTCCACCCGGCCCGGCGCCGCCACTGACCGCCGGCGCGGGCGCGGCCGGACGGGCAGGAGGCGGGGCGGGTGGTCAGGAGGCGGGGCCGAGCCAGTCCAGGATGAGCCGGTTGACCTCGTCCGGCCGTTCCAGGTGGAGGAAGTGGCCGGCCCCGTCCACGGTCGCCGCGCGCGAGCCCGCCGGCAGGTGCTCCGGCACGGCCTCGACCAGGCCGGGGTCGAGGCAGCCGTCCTGCCCGCCGTGCAGGTAGAGGACCGGCCCGGTCGTGGGCTCCGGCTCGGGGTGGCGGCCCGAGGGCGGCGTGGTGCCGAGCATGGCCCGGTAGTAGCCGATGGCGGCGGCCAGGTTGGCGGGCCGGCCGAGGCTGCGGTGGACGAACTCCAGGTCCCGCCCCGCGTCGTAGCCGGGCGACCAGTCCCGCCACAGCCCCTCCAGGAAGCCGGGCGCGGCCGCCGCGGTCTCGGCCAGCCCGGTCTGGAAGAGGAACACGTAGAAGGAGCGCTTGAGCTGCTCGTACGTGAGGAACGAGCCGGCCATGGCGCCGACCGGCGGCGCCGCCATGGCCACGGACCGGCGGAAGCGCCCGCCGAGGTGGTACACCGGGAAGGCGCCCCAGTCGTGCCCGACCACCACCGCGCGGTCGTCGCCGCCGAGCTCCTCGTGCAGGGCGGCCACGTCGGCGGCCAGCGCGGCGCCCTCGTACGCGGCGTCGGCGGGCACCTCGGTCGGCGCGTACCCGCGCATGAACGGCGCCACCGCCCGGTAGCCGCGCTCGGCCAGCGCCGGCATGAGGTGCCGCCAGGTGTGCGCGGTGTCGGGGAACCCATGCAGGCACAGGGCCAGGGGCCCCTCGCCCACGGTCAGATACGCGAACTCCACCCCGTTGGCGTGGATCGTCCTGATCTCCATGACTGCGAAACCTAGCACCCGCTTGGCCGCGGACCCCGGGAAAGCGCTCAGTAGGCGTAACGGAGGTGCTTGATCCCGTTGATGAAGTTCGACAGCAGGTAGTCGGGCTCCCCCACCGCCCGGATGTCGGGCAGCCGGGTGAACAGCTCCCGGAACATCACGGTCATCTCGCGGCGCGCCAGGTGGGCGCCCAGGCAGTGGTGCGGCCCGGGACCGCCGAAGCCGACGTGCGGGTTGGGGTCGCGGGTGATGTCGAAGGCGTCGGGGTCGCGGAAGACGGACTCGTCGCGGTTGGCGGAGTTGTAGAACAGCAGCACCTTGTCGCCCGGCCGGTAGCGCATGCCGTTCATGACGTGCTCGCGCGTGACCGTGCGCCGGAACTGGATCACCGGGGTGGCGTAGCGGATGATCTCGTCGCACGCCTTGCCGATGAGCCCCTCGAAGTTGTCGGTCAGCAGCCGCCGCTGGTCGGGATGGTCGGTGAGGAGCTTGAGCCCGTGGGCGATGGCGTTGCGCGTGGTCTCGCTGCCGGCCACCACGAGCAGGATGAAGAACGAGCCGAGCTCCTGCGAGGTGAGCCGCTCCTCGCCGTTGACGAGGAGGCTGACCAGGTCGCCCGTCGGCCGCTTGCGCCGCTCGTCGCCGAGGCGGGCGGCCAGCCGGTTGAGCGAGTAGCCGGCGTGGATGAGCCGGGCCAGCCCGCGCGCCACGTTGAGGCGGGTGAGCTCGGGCCCGATGCCGGTGTACTCGGGGTCGGCGTTGCCGAGGATGACGTTGGTGCGGCGCAGCACCAGGTCGTGCAGGGCGGGCGGGACGCCCATCATGTCGCAGATGACGCGTACGGGGAGCCTGGCGGCGACCTGGGTGACGAAGTCGCGCGGCCCTTCCTTGATCGCCTGGTCCACGATCTCGGCGGCGGCCCGCTCCAGGTCCTCCTCCATCTTGGCGAGGACGCGCGGGGTGAAGGCGCGCGAGACGATGCGGCGCAGCCGGGCGTGCTTCGGGTCGTCCATGTTGATCATCGAGCCGAAGTAGACGGCCAGCCAGCGCGGCATGTCCGGGATGCTGTTGGAGCACGGCTCGCTGCTGAACACCTCGGGCGTGCGGCTCGCCTCGACCACGTCGGCGTGGCGCACGATCGCGTAGTATCCCGCGCCGCTCTTGATGAACGGCAGCGGCTGCTCCGGCACGAACTGGGGCTGGTCGAGGGCGCGCAGCCGCCGGAAGGTCTCCATGCGGTGGGCCTGCGGCAGCGACCAGAACGGAAGCTGCGACAGGTCCATGTCGGCGGAGATGGTCATAACCGCAAAGCCTTGTGCAAGTGCCCACTTACGTCAAGGAGTCCGGCCGGGTACGGGCCGCCAGGATCAGATCGGCGGCCTTCTCCCCGATCATTATGGCCGGGGCGTGGGTGTGGCCGCGATTGAGGGTCGGCATGATCGAGGCGTCGGCGACGCGCAGCCCCTCGACGCCCCGCACCCGCAGCTCCGGGTCCACGACCGAGGCGTCGTCCACGCCCATCCGGCAGGTGCCGACCGGGTGGTAGAGCGTCTCCCCGCGCTCGCGCACCCACCGGGCCAGCTCCTCGTCGCTCTCCGGGCCGTCGTAGGGCGGCATCGGCCCGTCCGCGTACGGCCGCATGGCGGCGGTGGCGAAGATCTGCTTGGCCGTCCTCAGCCCGGCGACCATCCGCCTGAGGTCGCCCTCGCGGGTCAGGTAGCCGGGGTCGACGACCACGTCACGCCCGTTCAGCCCGATCCGGCCGCGGCTCTCGGGCTGGAGCAGCACCACGCCGACGGTCATCGCGTGGCCGGTCGGCGGGGTGAGCCCGTGGTCGACGAACGGGCCCGGCGCGAAGATGAGCTCGACGTCCGGCGCCGGCTCCTCCGGCGAGGTGCGCACGAACGCGACGGCCTCCCCCACGTTCGTGGTGAGCATGCCGGAGCGCAGCACGAGGTAGCGCAGCAGGTTGCTCACGGACTCGGCCTTGCTGAGCGTCACCGGCTGCCGGCAGCGGACGATCACCCCCGACGACAGGTGGTCCTGGAGGTTCTTGCCGACCTCCGGCAGGTCGCGCACCACGGGCACGCCCGCGTCGCGCAGCTCGGCCGCCGCGCCCACGCCCGAGCGCATGAGCAGGTACGGCGAGCCGATCGCGCCCGCGGCCAGGATCACCTCGCGCCGGGCCCGCACCTGGGCGCCGCCGTCGTGCTCGATGCCGACGGCGCGCGAGCCGTCGAACACCACCCGGTCCACGGTCGCGCCCGTGACGAGGGTCAGGTTCGGCCGCTTGAGCGCGGGGCGCAGGTAGGCGTCGGCGGCGCTCCACCGGCGGCCCCGGTGCTGGTTGACGGGGGTGGGGCCGCAGCCCTCGTCGCCGGGGCCGTTCAGCTCGGGCAGCCGGGCCATGCCCAGCTCCTCGCACGCCTTGAGGAAGGCGGCCGTGGTGACGTTGGGGCTGCGCAGCTCGGAGACGTACAGGGGGCCGTCGGTGCCGTACACGCCGCCCGCGTTGCCGCCCTCGCGGTGCTCGGCCCGGTGGAAGTACGGCAGCACCTCGTCGTAGGACCAGCCGGGCACCCCCCACTGGTCGTAGTCGAGCCGGCCGCCGCGCACCCACATCTGCGCGTTGATCGAGGAGGAGCCGCCGACCACCCGGCCGCGCGGCCAGTACAGCTCGCGGCCGGACATCTCGGGCTGCTTGGCGGTGGTGTAGTTCCAGTCGTAGGCGGTCTTGAACAGCTTGTTGAAGGCCGCCGGCATGCGGATCTCCAGCTTGTCGTCCGGGCCTCCCGCTTCGACCAGCGCCACGCTCACCCCGGGGTCGGCCGACAGCCGGCCGGCCAGCACGCACCCCGCCGACCCCGCGCCGACGATCACGTAGTCGTAGTCCATGTGGCTCCTCCGCAGGCCTGAGTGACGTGGTACCTGCTTACTCCAGGCGGCCGGAGGCGTCCATATCCACTTGTGACCCCTGCTACCTACCGGTCGGTATGCCGTCCTGCGAAGATGGCGGCGAGCTCGCTGAGGCTGCGCAGAGGGAGGAAGGCGACATGCTCAACCTGTCCGTCGTGCTGGAGGACAGCGCCAGGAACAACCCGGACGGCGTCGCGGTGGTCTTCGGCGACATGCGCCTGCCGTACTCGATGGTGGACGCGGTCGCCAACCAGGTCGCCAACCTGCTGGTGTCGCGCGGCATAGGCCCGGGCGACAAGGTGGCGCTGGCCTGCCCGAACCTGCCGTACTTCCCGTTCGTCTACTACGGCATCCTCAAGGCCGGGGCCGCCGTGGTGCCGCTGAACGTGCTGCTCCAGCCGCGCGAGATCGCCTACCATCTCGACGACAGCGACGCCAAGGCGCTGTTCTGCTTCGAGGGCACGCCGGAGCTGCCGCTGGGCGAGCGCGGCCGGGCCGGTTTCGAGGCCGCCGAGGGGTGCGAGCACTTCTTCGTGCTGCCCGCCACGCCGCTGGCCACCGAGTCGGAGTACGGCGAGTCGTTCTGGGCGGCCCTGGACGGGATGCCCGGCACGTTCGAGACCGCGGCGACCGCCCCCGACGACACCGCGGTGATCCTCTACACCTCGGGCACCACCGGGCAGCCCAAGGGCGCCGAGCTGAGCCACCAGAACATGCTGATGAACACCCTGGTCTGCGACCAGATGTTCGAGCGCGACATCGAGCGCGACGTCTACCTCGCGGTGCTGCCGCTGTTCCACTCCTTCGGCCAGACGGTGGTCATGAACGTCGGCTTCCGGCGGCGCGCCGCCGTCGTGCTCATGCCGCGCTTCGAGCCGGGCGAGGCGCTGGAGCTGATGCGCCGGGAGGGCGTCACGTTCTTCGCGGGCGTGCCGACGATGTACTGGGCGCTGCTGACGAGGATCCACGCGGACGGCGGCGAGCTGCCGGCCACGCTCCGGACGGCGGTCTCGGGCGGTTCCTCCTTGCCGGTCGAGGTGCTGAAGGACTTCGAGCGCACCGTCGGCGTCCCCATCCTGGAGGGGTACGGCCTGTCGGAGACCTCGCCGGTGGCCAGCTTCAACCAGCCGGGCCGGCCCGCCAAGCCGGGCACGATCGGCACCCCGATCTGGGGCGTGGAGATGCGGCTGGTCGACGCCGAATGGAAGACGGTCGAGGACGAGCCGGGCGAGATCGCGATCCGCGGCCACAACGTCATGAAGGGCTACTACGGCCGCCCCGAGGCGACGGCCGAGGTGCTGCGCGACGGCTGGTTCCGCACCGGCGACATCGCCACCCGTGACGCCGACGGCTACTACGCGATCATCGACCGGGCCAAGGACATGATCATCAGGGGCGGTTTCAACGTCTACCCGAGGGAGCTGGAGGAGGTGCTGCTGACGCACGAGGCGGTCTCGCTCGCCGCGGTCGTGGGCGTGCCCCACGACTCGCACGGCGAGGAGGTCAAGGCGTACGTCATCCGCACCCCGGGCGCGACGATCACCGAGGCGGAGCTGGTCGCCTGGTGCAGGGAGAACATGGCGGGCTACAAGTACCCGCGCATCGTGGAGTTCCGCGACGCCCTGCCCATGACCGCCACCGGCAAGATCCTCAAGCGTGAGCTGCGCTGACGCCGCCCCTCACACCAGGGCGCTCTTGTAGAAGATGCTCGCCTTCCTGGCCCCGGAGGCGCCCGAGGCCAGGCCGAGGCAGAGCCGGGGGCGGCCCGAGGCGATCTGGATCGCCATGCCCTCCGGCTCGCGGTGGTCCAGCGACTTGCCGGCCTGGGTCAGCGCCCGCTGCACCTTGCGGCCGGTACGCAGGTCGACGCAGGTGACGTAGGTGTTGCCCGGCGCCGGGTTGGCCGAGCCGTAGGCGTCGCCGTCGAGCAGGTAGAGGTAGTCGCCGTGGGCCGCGTAGCCCTGGAAGGTGCCGAGGCCGGCCGGCTGGGCGATGTCGTGCACGGGAGTCCGCGAGCCGGACCTGACCGCCTGGAGCGGGAAGACGGCGTAGCGGAAGCCGCCGTGCTTGCGGTAGCGCATGACGAGCCGGCCGGTGGAGGGGTCGATGGCGCACGTGGTGTTGGTCGCGCCGGTCACGGGCGCGTACCGCGTCACGCCGGCGGACGCCGGGGTGATCGTCCGGCCGGAGGCGAAGGCGAACCTGGCCAGCCGGTTGCCCCAGGCGTCGGCGCCGTCGGCGACCGCGTCGGTCTCGGTCCACAGGTAGGCCGACCCGCCCGACGGCTCCACGCCGATCTGCACGCCGTGGCCGAACCCCATGAGGTACATGTGCCCGAGCACCGCGCCACTGAGGCTGAGCTTCGTCAGGCAGAGGTGGCCGGCCGCCGAGCTGCCGGCCCCGTTCTTGACCTGCACCGTGTAGATGTGGCCGTGGGCGTTGTCGAAGGCGAACGACTGCAGGACCGTCTCGTCGTACAGCGCCTTCTTCCAGATCAGGCTCGTGGCGGGCGCCGCCACGTCGAACCGGCCGGCGGCCCTCGCGGCGGCCTCGGCGCCCCTGCCGCCCAGCAACGTGGTCGCGGCGGCCCCGGCGCCGCCCACGAGCAGCCCCCTCCTGGTCAAGGACGATGACATCTCGGACAAGGGTCCTCCACAACGATCGACAGGAGCCCAACACCCTAGCGGGTGATCTCGCCGTGGTAGACACGTGCCATGTCGTCACCCACCGCCCAGCGCCTCAGTGTCGTCCCGTCCGCGTTCGCCGTGGAGCACCTGCCCCACGCGACCTTCCCCGACGACGACGAGTGGATCGCGCTGGTCCGCGCCCCCGAGGGGCTGACCGTGGTCCGCGAGGCGTGGCCGTCGGGCTCGGGCGAGCGCTGGATCGGCCTGTACGGCGCCGCGAGCGCGCACGGCCTCGACGCCCCGGGCATGCTGGCGGCGGTCGTGGGGCCGCTGGCCGAGGCGGCGATCCCCGTCTTCGTCGCCTCGACCTTCCACGCCGACCTCGTCCTCGTGCCGGAGCCGAGGGCCGGGGAGGCGGTGGCCGTCCTCGAAGGCGCGGGGCACCGGGTGGACACCAAGCACCTGCGGTCGTGAACCCGCGCTAGGAGGGCCAGTCCCAGCGCGGCACCTCCCGCAGCGGGTGGAGCTGGTCGTCGGTCTCGGCGTGGGAGTTCTGGAAGGCCACGTGGCTGCCGAACTCGACGTGCTCCCGCAGCGCCTGGCGGAACGGCGCGTCGTCCGGCAGCCCGGCGTCGTCGGCCGCGGCCATGAACAGCTCCACGAAGCGCTGCCGCTGGTCCTCGCGGATGCGCAGCCCCCGGTGGGCCTTGATGAGGGTGGGGAAGCCGCCCATCTCGCGGGTGAAGACGTCCGGGCCGCCGAACGATTCGGCCGTGAAGGCCGTCAGGTGCGCGACGTGGTGCGGGCGGCCGGCGCCGAAGAGCGGCTGGAGCAGCGGGTCCTTCAGGACGCTGCCGTAGAAGAGGTCGACGAAGCGGTGCAGGGCCTCGTGCCCGCCGGCGTGCTCGTATAAGGAGACCATGATTACAGCATTACAAATGCCCGCCGACGCGTGAAGGGGCGCGAGGCGATGCCGCCTCGCGCCCCTTCACCGCGGATCACGGCCAGTCGCGGGCCGGGCGGAGCGGCACGCCGGAGCGGCCGTCCTTGTCCAGCTTGACGCCCAGCACCTGGTGGAGCTGGACCTTGTTGCGCTCGAAGCCCACGATGCAGCCCGCCATGTACAGCGCCCACACCCGGGCGGTGCCCATGCCGACCTCCTCGACCGCGTCGGCCCAGTTGGCGTCGAGGTTGTCGCACCAGTGGCGCAGCGTCTTGGCGTAGTGCTCGCGCAGGTTCTCCTCGTGGCGGATCTCGAAGCCGAGGTCCTCCATCTGGCGGATCAGCCAGCCCACCGACTCCAGCTCGCCGTCGGGGAAGACGTAGCGGTTGATGAAGCCGCCCTTGTTGAAGGTCTTCTCGGCGCCCGTCGGCCGGGTGATGCAGTGGTTGAGCAGCCGGCCGCCCGGCTTGAGCTTGCCGTACAGGAACCGGAAGTAACCCGGCACGTTGGCCTTGCCGATGTGCTCGGTGAGGCCGATGGAGCTGACCGCGTCGAAGCCGCCCTCGGGGACGTCGCGGTAGTCCATGTGGCGGACCTCGCACAGGTCCTGCAGGCCCGCCTCGGCGATGGCCTGCTGCGCCCACTCGGCCTGCTGCTTGCTCAGCGTCACGCCGAGGGCCTTGACCCCGTAGTGCTTGGCGGCGTGCATGACCATGCCGCCCCAGCCGCAGCCGACGTCGAGCAGCCGCATGCCCGGCTTGAGGTCGAGCTTGCGGGCCACCAGGTCGAACTTGGCGTACTGCGCCTCCTCAAGGGTCGAGGAGTCGGTGGGGAAGACCGCGCAGGTGTAGGCCATGGACGGCCCGAGGACCCATTCGTAGAAGCGGTTCGACACGTCGTAGTGGTGGTGGATGGCCTCGGCGTCGCGCTGCTTGGCGTGCCGGGAGCCCAGCCGGGCCAGCGTGCTCTGCCGCATCTCCTGCGGAGGCGGGGGCACCCGCATCAGCAGCGGCTTGACGCCCAGCGCCCGGACCGCCGCGACCTTCTCGGCCGTGGTCAGGTCGTTGGTCGTGATGGTCCACATGCGATCGAGCAGGGTGTACAGGTCGCCGTGGAGGTCGAGGTGACCCGAGACGTAGGCCCTGGCCAGGCCCAGCTCGCCCGGCGCCTGCGCGAGGTAGGCCACCGCGATCGGCGACTTCACCTCAAGACAGAGGTCGGCGCCGTCCGGCCCCGCCTTGCTCCCGTCGTACGCCCGGAAGGCGACCTTCGCCTCAGAGCCGACGATCTTCTCGAAGATGCTTGCCAGAGCCATCTGCTCACCTTCCCCGCACACATTTGTCGTACAGGTCCAGCAGGCGCCCCTCCCGGTCGTATTCCCGTTTGACCGGCCAGTAGGCGCCGCCGTTGTACAGCTCCCAGAACTGCTCGCGGGCGTAGAAGGACGTCGAGTAGAGCGACTTGTGGCCGTCGAGCTCGTGCACGTTGTGCTCGATCAACCGGTTGTAGTAGCCGTCGAACCGTCCCCGCGGCAGCGGGACCATCCCCCAGAAACCGAAGTTCACGTACAGCCGGCCGGGCTCCAGAGGGTAGAGCGGCCAGCGGGACGAGGCCCGCAGCGGGCACATCCACACCGGCGTCATGCCGACCTTGTCGTGGAAGAAGTCGAGGAACTCGGCGCCCCGCTCGACCGGCACCTCCACGTCCTGGATGACCGACTCCTGCACGGGCCGGCCGGCCCAGCGGTCGATCCGCGCCGTCACGCCGTGCCTGCGGTCGAGCGCGACGAGCCGGCGGTAGACGTCGGAGCGCATCCAGCGGCGCGGGATCAGCGAGCGCACGACCGGCTGCTGCACGCCGAAGGCGCGCGAGCACCAGAACCAGTCGGTGTCCCAGCGCCACAGGTAGTCGCGGATCGTCAGCCAGTCGCGCTGGCGGTTGCGGATCGACTGGTAGTAGATGCGCATGCCGGTGTAGTCGGAGACGTACGGGGCGCGCTCGGCGAAGCGGCCGAGCGTGATGTACATCTCCTGCGGGGAGAAGAACACGCCGTCGACGAAGTCGACGGGCTCCCCGTCGTGCTCCATGCGCTCGCAGATCTCCTGCATGGCGAGCATGCACTTGCCGGCGTCCGTGAACGGCAGGTGCGTGAGCCGCACGTACGGCTGGACCGGCTTGAGCCGGATCTTGATGCGCAGCGCGTAGCCGAGCGTGCCGTAGGAGTTCGGGAAGGCGCGGAACAGGTCACGGTGCTCGTTGTCGTCGCGGGCCACGATGACGCGCCCGTCGCCGGTGAGGATCTCCAGCTCCTCGACCGACTCGTGCGGCAGCCCGTCACGGAAGCTCGTGGACTCGATGCCGAGGCCGGTGACGGCCCCGCCCAGCGTGATGGTCTTGAGCTGCGGGACGACGTACGGCATGAGGCCGTGCGGCAGCGTGGCGTCGACCAGGTGCTCGTAGGTCGTCATGCCCTGGACCTCGGCCGTCATGGTCTCCGGGTCGACGCTGATGACCTCGTCCAGGTCGCGCGCGGACAGCTTGGCGGTCCTGCCGCCGTCGCGGAACCGGAAGAGGTTGGAGGTCGCCTTCGCCAGCCGGGGCGCCGCGCCACCGGGGATCTCCGCGTAGGACCGCCGGATCTGCTCTACTGCCCGTTGGTGTGTCGACATCGTCGTCGTCACCTAAGCACCCCCTTGAGCTGGTAGAGATCGTCCGTAAGAAGGTATCTCCCGGGCCAGACGTCGAACAGACCGGGGTCGTTAAAGACTCGAAAACTGTTCTTCGCGCCAGGTGGCCCCATGGGCTCCGAGCTGGGGGCTACACGGACGGTGACCGGCCCGGCCGGCGACGGACCGTCGGGGAGACACCGTTCAGCACGTTCGTCACGGGGCGGCCGTCGAGGACGGCGGCGAGGTTGGCCAGCACCGACTCCAGCAGGCGGCCGGTGGACCCGGGGGTGACGCCGGCGACGTGCGGCGACAGCAGGACCCCGGGCAGCTCGCGCAGGGGATCGTCGGCGGGCGGCGGCTCGGTCTCGAACACGTCGAGCGCGGCCCCGCCGAGGTGGCCGTCGCGCAGCGCGGCGGCCAGCGCGTCCTGGTCCACGACCCCGCCGCGGGCCGCGTTGACCAGCAGGGCGCCCGGCTTCATGCGGCGGGCGTCGATGACGCTGCGCGTCTCGTCGGCCAGCGCCACCACCACGACGAGCACGTCGGACGCCGACACCAGCGTCTCCAGGTCCACCTGGCCGGGCTCGTCGCGGGGCGTGCGCGTCCAGTACGACACCTCGCAGCCGAACGCGCGGAACAGCCGGGCGCAGGCCGCGCCGATCGGGCCGAACCCGACGATCCCGACGCGCCTGCCGTTCAGCTCGCCCGGCTGGAGCGACTGCTGGGGCCAGCCGCCGGCACGGACGGCGGCGTCGGCGTCGGCCAGCCGGCGCACCAGCGCGAGCGCGGCGGCCACGCACCACTCCGCGACCGCCGTGGCGCTGACGCCGGCGGTGTTGGCGAGGGGGACGCCGGCGGCGGCCAGCGCGGCCAGGTCATGGCCGTCGACGCCGACCGACGGCTGCTGCACGAACGCCAGCCGGGGCGCCGCCGCGACGGCCTCCGCGTCGAGCGCCAGCTCGGCCGTCCAGTCGCCGACCACGATCTCGGCCTCGGGCAGGGCGGCCAGCAGCGCGGCGCGGTCGCGGGAGGCGGGCGCCCGGACCTCCACCCGGTCGCCGAGCGGGGCCATCAGGCCGCGCAGCGCGTCCTCGGGAAGCGGCGCCAGGGCGAGGAGGTTCCAGGGCGTCATGCCCCTACGGTAAAGCTGCCGATCACCTGCCGCATCAGCGTCGCGCTGCGCCGCCACTGGGCCTCGGCGACCGTCCAGGACAGGATGTAGGAGGTGTCGCCGGCGACGACGGCCCGCCGCAGCTCCCGGTAGCGCACGCCCGGCCGGGCCCACGGCGTGTCCGACCCGGGGCCGGCCGTGTAGACGAACTCGCACTCGACCGCCTTGACGCCCCGGTGCATGACGGACCGGCGGCCCGCGACGCGCAGGTCGGGGGCGCCCTGGCGGAGCAGCGTCTCGGCGTCCTCGATGAGCTGGGCGGCGTCGCGCTGGACGTAGACGGCCTGGACGCCGAGGTGGGCGGCGCCGTCGCGGCGCGTCCACTCGGTGTAGGCCTCCTTGCGCGCGCCGCGCCATCCGAACGGGCGGGCGATCGTCCAGCCTTCGCGCGAGGTCCAGGTCCGCGTCAGGGGGACGGTCCTGGTGCGCGTGGGCGTGGGCGTGGCGCTGGGGGTGACGGCGGCGGGCAGCGTGGTCGCGGTGACGGTGGCGGGCGCGCTGGGCAGAGGGCTGGTGGCGGCGCGCTGCGCGATCGTGGAGGTGCCCTCGGCGGGCGGCACCAGGTTGAGGTAGGCGACCGTTCCGCCCGCGAGCACCAGCACCGCGGCCGCGGCGGCGGCCAGCAGCGTACGGCTGGAGCGGCGGCGCGGCGTGCCCTCGTCGGGCGCGTCCATGTCGGCGCCCGCGGGACGGGAGGCGATGACCTCGGCGAGCAGCCGGTCGGCCTCCTCGGCGGTCAGCCGCTCGTGCGGCTCCTTGCGGAGCAGGCCCTTGAGCACCGGGTGCATCGCCGGCGGGATGCGGCGGTAGTCGGGCTCCTCGTTGAGCAGGGCGTTGAGCGTGGCCATCGCCTCACCCCGCTCGAACGGCGAGCGGCCCACGAGCGTGGCGTACAGCGTGGCGCCGAGCGACCACAGGTCGGAGGGCGGCCCGGCCTCGGCGGCGCGCACCCGCTCGGGCGCGAGGAAGCTCGGCGAGCCGGTGACCATGCCGGTCCGGGTCAGCGAGGAGTCGCCCTCGGCGGTGGCGATGCCGAAGTCGGTCAGCACGGCCCGGCCGTCGTCGGCGAGCAGGATGTTGCTCGGCTTGACGTCGCGGTGCAGGATCCCGGCCTCGTGCGCGGCGCGCAGGGCGGACAGCACCTGGCGGCCCACGTCGGCGGCCTGCCGGATGGGCAGCGCGCCCGTGGTGGCGACGACCTGCTCCACCGAGGGGTGGGAGACCAGCTCCATGATGATCCAGGGCCGGCCGTCCTCCTCGACGACGTCGTAGACGGCGACGACCGACGGGTGGTTGAGCCGCGCCGCCGTACGGGCCTCGCGGGCCGTGCGCAGGAGGATGTTCTCCTGTTCCGCGCGCGGCAGCCCGTCGGGCAGCAGCACTTCCTTGACCGCGATCTGCCGGTTGAGCAGCGTGTCGCGGCCTTCCCAGACGACCCCCATGCCACCGCGCCCCAGCTCGCGGAGTAACTGGTAACGCCTGGCGATCAGCGGCGTGCTATCCGAAACCATGTCCTACCCCTGTAGACCACCCGATCAGTGGGCAAGTTTCCCATACCTCTCCTTGCTTCGCCGGAAGGTCGCAAAGGTGGCTTGCGACAGCTCACCGAATGTTGTTCTACTGGGGTCCGGGCGGGACCGGCCCGCGGCCCGCATCACCGAGGAGACGCCCATGTCCGAAGGCCGTCAGGGACCGCTCGCCGGCGTGCGCGTGCTGGAGCTCGCCGGGCTCGCGCCCGGGCCGTTCGCCGGCATGATGCTCGCCGACCACGGGGCCGAGGTGCTGCGGATCGACCGCGTCGCCGCCGTCTCGGCGGCCCCGCGCTCCGACGTCATGGATCGCGGCAAGCGGACGATCGGGCTGGACCTCAAGGCTCCCGAGGGCGTGGCCGCGTTCAAGGAGCTGGCCCGCCGCGCCGACGCGGTCATCGAGGTGTTCCGGCCCGGGGTCGCGGAGCGGCTCGGGATCGGCCCCGCCGACCTGCACGCCGTCAACGAGCGGCTGGTCTACGGCCGGATGACCGGCTGGGGCCAGGACGGCCCCCTCGCCGCCACCGCCGGGCACGACATCGACTACATCGCCGTCGCGGGCGTGCTGTCGCAGCTCGGCCGCGCCGGCCAGCCGCCGACGCCGCCGGTCAACATCCTCGGCGACTTCGCCGGCGGCGGCCTCATGCTCGCCTACGGCATCCTGCTCGCCCTGGTCGAGCGCCAGCGCACCGGCCTCGGACGGGTCATCGACGCCGCCATGGTGGACGGGGCCGCGCTGCTGTTCGCGATGTTCTACAACGCGGCGCAGAGCGGCGGCTGGGGACCGCGCGGCACCAACCTGCTCGACACCGGCGCCCCCATGTACGACACGTACGAGACCGCCGACGGGGGCCACCTCGCGGTGGGGCCGCTGGAGCCGAAGTTCTGGGCGGAGATGCTGACCCGCATGGGCCTGGCCGGCGACCCCGGCCTGCCCGACCGCGGCGACCGGGCCCAGTGGCCCGCGCTGAAGGCCCGGCTGGCCGAGGAGTTCCGCAAGCGCACCCGGGCGGAGTGGGAGGCGGTCTTCGAGGGGTCGGACGCGTGCGTGGCGCCGGTGCTGTCCATGGCGGAGGCGGCCCGGCATCCGCACAACGTGGCGCGTGGCGCGTTCACCGAGGTGGGCGGGGTCGTGCAGCCCGTGCCCGCGCCGCGCCTGCTCGGCGTGCCGGAGCCGGACCTGTCGCCGGCCACGCGCCTGGAGGACCTGTCGTCGTGGGGCATCCCGGCCGAGACCGCGGCCAAGCTGCGCGCCCAGGGCGTGCTGGCCTGATCCGGCCGGCCGCCTGCCCCGCCGGTCCCGCCGGTCCCGGGTCTCCCGCCTCACCGGCTCCTATCGCGGGACGGCCCCGTAGGCGGAGTAGTCCTTCAGCTCGACCGAGTCGTGCAGGCGCACCCCCTTGGCGGCGAGCTTGCTCGCGGCGCGGCTGAGCCCGCTCGGCAGCCGCCCGACCAGCCAGGTGGTCCCCGCGAGCAGCCCGAGATCGAGAGCGGTGCCCGGGAGCAGCCGCCTGGCGGCGTTGAGCGCGAACGAGCGGCTGCGGCGCACGTAGTCGCCCATCGCCGCCTCGTAGGCCGGGAAGGCCCGCGTGTGGTCGCCGCCGGCCGCGGCCAGCTCGCCCGCCAGCACGTACGCGCCGACGACGGCCAGGCTCGTGCTGCCGCCGACCGCGGGGCCCGGGCAGTGGCCGGCGTCGCCGACGAGCGCCACCCGGCCGCGGGTCCAGGTGTCGAGGGTGAGCTGGGTGATCGAGTCGAAGTAGAAGGCCGAGGCCCGGTCGGCCTCGTCCAGCAGGCGGGGCACGTCCCACCCCAGGCCGGCGAACCGCTCGCGCAGCAGCTCCTTCTGCCGCGCGGTGTCGCGGTGGTGGTAGTCGAGCTGTTCGGGCGTCCGGAACAGGAACAGCGCCCGGGCGCCGTCCAGGTGCGCCGCGCTGTACAGGCCCGCCATGCGACCGACGCCGGTGATCCCCTCCATGCGGCCGTCGAGCCCGCGGTAGTTCGGGATGGTGGCGACGGCGAGGTAGGCGCCGATCCAGCGGGTGTGGGCGGACTCGGGGCCGAAGACCAGCCGGCGGACGTTGGAGTGCAGGCCGTCGGCGCCGACGACCAGGTCGAAGCGCCGGGCCTCGCCGCGCTCGAACGTGACGAGCCCGTCGCCGCCGACGGAGGCGATGGAGTCGTCGAAGACGTACTCGACGTCGTCGCGGGTGGCGTCGTAGAAGACCTCGCTGAGGTCGTCGCGCATGATCTCGACGTGGCGGTCGGAGACGGTCGCGACGAGTTTGCGCATGTCCATCTCGACGGGGCGTCCACGGCCCTCGATGTACATGGTGATGTGCTCGGTGCCGGTCTTGCGGGCGGTGACGGGCCCGATCAGGCCCATTCTGTCCACGATGTCCATGGCGGGCCGGAACAGGTCCACGGCGTGGCCGCCGGTCTTGCGCAGCGCGGGGGCGCGCTCGACGACGGTGACGTCGAAGCCGTGGCGGCGCAGCCAGTACGCCAGGACGGGTCCGGCGACGCTGGCGCCGGAGATGAGTACATGCATGGCGAACCTCCTTACTTAACGGATGGTAAGTGGCTGCGCCGCGGGCGCGCAAGGACTTACTTAACGATAGGTAAGGGATAGGCTGCAGGCATGGCGAAGCCGACCGACACGCGCACCCGCATCCTCGCCGTCGCCCGCGAGCTGTTCGTCCGGCAGGGCGTGCGCGAGACCAGCCTGCGCGAGATCGCCGACCGCCTCGGCATCACCAAGCCGGCGCTCTACTACCACTTCGCCTCACGCGAGGACCTGGTGCGCAGCATCGTCGAGCCGATGATGGACGGCATGGAGCGCTTCGTGGCCGAGCGCGAGCCCCGCGACGGGGCCGGGCCCGCGGCGCACGATCCGCGCGAGCTGCTCGGCGACTATTTCGACCTGGCCTGGGAGCACCGCGACGTGCTCGTCATGGTGATCCGCGAGCTGCCCGTTCTGGCCCCGCTGGAGCTGGGCGAGCGCATGTTCTCCTGGCGGCGGCGGCTGATCCTGCTGCTGCTCGGGCCCGAGCCGACGACCGCCGCCCAGATCGCCGCGACGGTGGCGCTGGGCGGCATGTCGGACTGCGCGGTCGAGTACGCGCACCTGCCGCTGGAGCAGGTCAAGGGGCCGGCGGTCGAGGCCGCCGTCGCAGCCCTGACCGCCGTGCCGGCCTAGACGGCGATGTGCAGGTCGGCCCCGCCGGGGTGGTGGATCTCCAGGTCCGTCGTGAACGCCCGGGCCGGGGCCGCTCCCGACTCGGTGTGCGCCCACACCCGCTGCCACGCCTCCACGATGGCCTGCGGCATCTGCCCCCGCGCCTCGAACAGCAGCGTCTTGGCCGCCGGCACGCGCACCGCGACCATGCCCTCGGGCAGCCGCACCACCGTGCGCACCCCGGTGCCCACGATCTGCGTGTAGGCGCCGTTGTGGTCGCTCTCGTAGTCGGTGAGCACGGCGTACAGGTTCTCGTCGATCCGTCCCGGCACGTGCGCGAACGCCCCCGGCGCGCCGGCCCGCCGCCACAGCGACGGCAGTTTCGCCCTCGACGGGTCCATCTCGTCGGCGTTCGTGGTGCGGATGGCGAAGCCGACGACGATCAGCTCGTCGCGGTCCGTGATCTCCACTGGGCCCCTCCTCCCCCTCGGGTGTCCGGGCCGATCATAAGCCCCCCAGAACGGGGAAAACCCCTGAATAGGCCTGTCACCGCATAAGATGGACGAACGTGAGATTTCTCAACGGCATCGAGCCGCACCACGACCTCACCTACAGCGACGTGTTCATGGTGCCGTCGCGCTCCTCGGTCGGATCCCGGCTCGAGGTCGACCTGTCGACCTCCGACGGCACGGGCACGACCATCCCGATCGTCGTCGCCAACATGACGGCCGTCGCGGGCCGCCGCATGGCCGAGACCATCGCGCGGCGCGGCGGCGTCACCGTGATCCCGCAGGACATCCCCATCGACGTCGTCGCCGACGTCGTGGACTGGGTGAAGAAGCGCGACCTCGTCCACGACACCCCGCTGACGCTCACCCCGCACGACACCGTCGGCGAGGCGCTGCAGCTGCTGCCCAAGCGGGCCCACGGCGCGGTCATCGTCGTCGACTGGGACAACCGCCCCGTCGGCGTGGTCACCGAGGCCGACTGCTCGGACGTCGACATGTACACCCAGCTCGCGCAGGTCATGTCGAGCGAGCTGCTGACGCTGCCCGCCGGGCTGGAGCCGCGCGCCGCGTTCGAGCGGCTGCACGAGGGCCGGCACCGGCTGGCGCCCATCGTGGACGGCGACGGCCGGCTCGTCGGCATCCTGACCCGCACCGGCGCCCTGCGCGCCACCCTCTACAAGCCCGCCGTGGACGCCTCCGGGCGGCTGCGCGTGGCCGCCGCCGTGGGCGTCAACGGAGACGTCGCCGCCAGGGCCAAGGAGCTCCTCGAAGCCGGCATCGACTGCCTGGTCGTCGACACCGCCCACGGTCACCAGGACAAGATGATCTCGGCGCTGCGCGCGGTGCGGGCCCTCGACCCGGGTGTCCCCGTGGCGGCCGGCAACGTCGTGACGGCCGAGGGCGTGCGCGACCTGGTCGAGGCCGGGGCCGACATCCTCAAGGTCGGCGTCGGCCCGGGCGCCATGTGCACGACCCGGATGATGACCGGGGTGGGCCGGCCGCAGTTCTCGGCGGTGCTCGAATGCTCCACCGAGGCCCGCCGGCTGGGCCGGCACGTGTGGGCCGACGGCGGCGTGCGCCACCCGCGCGACGTGGCCCTCGCCCTGGCGGCCGGAGCGGCCAACGTGATGATCGGGTCGTGGTTCGCGGGCACGTACGAGTCGCCCGGTGACACCCGCACCGACGCCGACGGGCGCAAGTACAAGGAGAACTTCGGCATGGCCTCCGCGCGCGCCGTGCGGCTGCGCACCGCCGAGGACAGCCCGTTCGAGCGGGCCAGGAAGGCGCTGTTCGAGGAGGGCATCTCCACCTCGCGCATGTACCTGGACCCGCGGCGGCCCAGCGTGGAGGACCAGATCGACGCGATCGTGGCTGGCCTGCGCTCGGCCTGCACGTACGCGGGGGCCCTGACGCTGGAGGAGTTCCACGAGCGGGCCGTCGTGGGCATCCAGGGCAGCTCCGGCTACGCGGAGGGCATGCCCCTGCACCAGAGCTGGTGAGCCCGGGCCCGGACGTGGCAGCCGGTGGGCCCGGCTCAGACGCGGCGCCAGCCGCCGGCGGCGTGGATGCCGCCGTCCACGTGGAGCGTCGTGCCCGTGACGAAGCGGGCCAGGTCGCCGGCCAGGAACACCGCTGCCGCCGCCGCGTCGGAGGGCTCGCCGAGCCGGCCGAGCGGCGGCAGCCGCACGGGCTCGAACGGCGGCGCCTCCGCACCCCCGGGCCGGCCGGCCGCGCTCCGACCGGCCTCGGCGGCGCGCACGGTCGCGCGCATGGCCAGCTCGCCCTCGGTGGGCAGGGCGTCGGGGGCGATGGCGTTGACGCGGACGCCGCGGGGCGCGAGCTCCAGCGCCAGCGAACGCGTCAGGCTCTCCACCGCCGCCTTCATCGCCGCGTAGATCGCGAACCCCGGCGCCGCCTGGTGCGCCTCGCTGGACGTCACGTTGATGATCGACGCGCCCTCGCCCATCATCGGCAGGAATCTCCGGATCATGCCGGTGACCTGGGTGAAGTTCTCCTCCACGAGCGTGCGCTCACCGCGTTCGGAGGTGCCCTGGAACGACGCGTGGAAGGTGCCGCCCGCGTTGTTGACCAGGACGTCCACCCGCCCCCACCGCTCCCGCACGGCCCCGGCGAACACCTCCACGGCCACCGGGTCGCGTACGTCCAGCGTCATCGCGAGGTCGCCGGCCGGCGGCGTGACGCGGTCGCACACCGCCACCTCGGCGCCGAACGCCGCGAACGCCGCGGCGATCGCGCGGCCCAGCCCGCGCGCCCCGCCGGTGACCACGGCGACGCGCCCGGTGAGCAGGATGCCATCAGGTGAAAGGGCGGCCATGGACGCTGACGATATCCCGAGCGCATAGAGTCGTCGGGTTGCCCGTTCACAAGGTCGACACCAGCATCAGCAATCGTCTATCAGGAGCACTTCGTGGCACTCGACAAGCCGGAAATCGACTTCCCGGAGGGCCAGCCGCCCGCTGACCTCGAGATCGTCGACATCGTCGAGGGGGACGGCCCCGAGGCCAAGCCCGGTCAGAACGTCAGCGTCCACTACGTGGGCGTCGCCTTCTCGACCGGTGAGGAGTTCGACGCGTCGTGGAACCGCGGCCAGGCGTTCGAGTTCCCCCTGGGCGGCGGCCGGGTCATCGCCGGCTGGGACCGCGGCGTCGCGGGCATGAAGGTGGGCGGCCGGCGCAAGCTGGTCATCCCGCCGCACCTCGGCTACGGCAACGCCGGCGCCGGCAACCGCATCAAGCCGGGAGAGACGCTCATCTTCGTGGTGGACCTCCTGGGCGTGCGCTAGCCGTCACGGCACCGCACCGCACGACCTCCGGCACGGCCGGGCCTCCCTCGGGGGCCCGGCCGTCGCCGTCTCCCGGTCGCGGCGCGGCGGCACGAATCGGCGGGACGAGTCGGCGGCTCGAATCGGTGGCATCCCGAGGTGGGGAAATGTCGGTGTCGTGAGGCACCATAGGCGGTGTGCTACTGATCGACGTGGTGCGGGTCTCGGAGGCGGTGACGCGGACCTCGGCCCGCCTGGGCAAGATCGGCCATCTGGCCGAGCTGCTCGGCAGGGTGGGCCCCGGAGAGGCGGAGATCGCGATCTCCTACCTGTCCGGTGAGCTGCCCCAACGCCAGATCGGGGTCGGCTGGAGCACCCTCCGTGACCTGCCCCAGCCCAAGCTCGCCGCCACGGCCACGCTGGCCGGCGTCGACGAGCGGCTGAGCGCGATCAAGGCCGTGTCCGGTCAGGGCTCGCAGGCGGCGCGCAAGGGGCTGGTCGACGAGCTGTTCGCGGGGCTGACGAGCCAGGAGCAGGCGTTCATGCTGCGGCTGCTCAGCGGCGAGCTGCGGCAGGGCGCGCTCGACGGCGTGATGATCGAGGCGGTCGCCAAGGCGTCCGGCGCGCCGTCGCCCGACGTGCGGCGGGCGCTGACGCTGCGCGGCTCGCTGCCCGCCGTGGGCGCCGCGGCGCTCGCGGGCGGGGTGGAGGCGCTGCGCGGGTTCCGGCTGGAGGTGGGGCGGGCGGTCTCGCCCATGCTGGCCGGGAGCGCGCCCAACGTCGCCGCCGCCCTCGCCAAGGCGGGCGCGCCCGCCGCCCTGGAGTGGAAGCTCGACGGCGTGCGCGTGCAGGCCCACCGTTCCGACCGCGAGGTGAGGGTCTTCACCCGCACGCTCGACGACATCACCGCGCAGGTCCCCGAGCTGGCCGAGGCCGTGCTGGACCTCCCGGTGGACGACGTGGTGCTCGACGGCGAGGTGATCGCGCTGCGTCCCGACGGGCGGCCGCACCCGTTCCAGGTGACGGCGAGCCGCGCCACGAGCAAGCTCGACGTGGCGCGGCTGCGCGAGCAGACACCGCTCAGCGTGTTCTTCTTCGACGCGCTGCGGGTCGCCGGCGAGGACCTCCTCGACCTGCCGTACGAGCGCCGGCAGGAGGCGCTGAGCCGCACGGTGCCGCCCGAGCTGCTGACGCCCCGGCTGGTCACGGCCGACGTGGCCGAGGCCGAGCGGTTCTTCGCCGACGTGGTCAGGGCCGGCCACGAGGGCCTGGTGGTCAAGTCGCTGTCCTCCCCCTACGCGGCCGGCCGCCGGGGCGCGGGGTGGGTGAAGGTCAAGCCGCGCCACACGCTCGACCTCGTCGTCCTGGCCGCCGAGTGGGGGCACGGGCGGCGCCAGGGCAAGCTGTCCAACCTGCACCTGGGCGCCCGCAACCCGGAGGGCGGGTTCGTGATGCTCGGCAAGACGTTCAAGGGCCTGACCGACGAGCTGCTGGCCTGGCAGACCGAGCGGTTCCTGGAGCTGGCCGTCGGGCCGACCGACGCGTGGACGGTGACGCTGCGCCCCGAGCTGGTGGTGGAGATCGCCTTCGACGGGGTGCAGCGCTCGCCCCGCTACCCGGGCGGCATGGCGCTGCGCTTCGCCCGCGTCCTGCGCTACCGCCCCGACAAGCGGGCGGAGGACGCCGACACGGTGGAGACGGTCCGTTCCCTCATGCTGTGACGCGCTCCCCGGCCGCCGTCACATGCCGGGGATGACCACATCGCCGGACCAGCCGCGGATGGCGTAGGTGCCGAGCTTGCGCACCTTGCCGGTGGTGACGTCGACGGCGTACGCGGTCTCCCCCAGCCGGGGCGTCTCGCCCGGCTTCCAGCGGCTCTCGACGACCTGGCTGACCATCACCTCGGTGGGCCCGCGCCAGGACCCGATCCGCCACGGGGAGAACCCGGCGGGCGCGTCGCGGAACTTCACCCTGCGCAGCACCTCTCCGGTCGTCGCGTCCAGGGTGACGATCGTGTCGACGGGCCGCGACTGGACGGTGGCGTCACGCGCCGCCCCAGGACTGTCCAGATAGGCCACGGTGCGCCCGTCGGGAGCCAGCGGGCTCAACGACTCCTCGAGGGAGCCGGTGAAGGGCCGCACCCGGCCGTCCTCCAGCAGGCCGTACCGGAGCCGGTCGTTCTCGACGATCACCCGGTCACCGCCGCGGGCCACGGTCATCGCCTGCCAGCCCTGCGGCACGTCCGTGACCCGGCCGGTCTCCATGTCGACGACGGCCCGCAGCCGGCCGTTCAGGACGAGGTAGCGGCCCTCGGGCGAGAGGGTGACGAACGGCGCGTTCTTCACCATCTCCTGGTGCGACACGGTCTGCGGGCTGAGCCAGATCTGCCCGCTCGCCAGCTCCCGGACCGCGAACCTCTCGTCCTTGGGGCTGTAGTAGGCGATCCGGCGGCCGTCGGGGGTGATCATCAGGGGGGCGGCGGTGTTCATGTAGTTCGCCGTGGTCTGGTCGAGGTAGACGCCCGCCGCCTCGGGCACGCGGTACGTCCGGCCGTCGCGGGTCACCACCTTCCACTGCACGCAGTCCCGGCCGGCGAAGGAGCCCCCCTTGCCGGGACTCCACTTCTCCCCGCACCAGTCGTAGTAGGCGTAGCTGAGGGGGCCCACGCCGGAGGCGGGCAGCGTGCCCCTGTCCGCGGTCTCGTGGACGACCGTGGCCGTCCGGTCGCCCCGGACCTGGCCCTCCAGTCCGTACCAGGTGAACGTGCCGGCGAGGCACACCGCCAGGCCGCCCGCGGCGAGGGCGGTCCGGCGGCGACGGCGCGTCGCGCGGCCGGCGGCGACGGCGCGGCGCACGTCCACGGTCGTCGGCGGCTGCTCCTCGGCCGCCAGCGTGTCGAACAGGTCCTTGGTGTCCATCAGCGCTCCTCCGTGTGCGTCAGGTGCCGGGGGGACTCGTGGGAGTAGGACGGCCCGAGCCGCGCGCGCAGGGCGGCCAGGCCGCGGGCGGTCTGGCTCTTGACGGTTCCGGTGCTGCACCCCAGCACGTGAGCGGTCTGCTCGACGCTCAGGTCGCAGTGGAAGCGCAGCACGAGCGTGGCCCGCTGGCGCGGCGGCACGGCCGCCAGGGCCCGGCGCAGGTCCATCGCGAGGTCATGGTTCTGGCGGGGGGCGGGGGCGGCGGGGGGCGCGTCGGTGACGCGTACGCGGGAGAACCAGCCGCCCCGCTGCTCGGCGAGGAAGACGCGCACGAGGATCACCCGGACGTAGGCGTCGAGGTCGTCGGCGGCGCGGGCCCGCCGCCACTTGACGTACAGCCGCGTGATGGCGCTCTGCACGAGGTCGTCGGCCCGGTGCCAGTCCTGGCACAGCAGGTACGCCACCCGGCGTAACCACGGCAGGCGCCCGCTCACGTAGGCGGTGTACTCGTCATCGGGGTTCATCGGGCTCCCAGGGTGGTCCCGGGGGGATCGTTCTTCTCACGCCCACCTGATGCGCCGGGCCGGGCGGGCGGTTGCACCGTATCGGGCGTTCTTCAGACAGCCGCGCCCCCCGGCGAGCTGCCGGGGGGCGCGGAGCCGTCGTCCGTGGAGGCACCGGACGAGCCGGGGGCGCGGGCCCGTGGTGGCCGCATGGCGGCGCCGCCGGTCAGCGGGGCAGCGCCTGCACCAGGGCGGCGACCACGGCGTCCAGGGCGATCAGCAGGACGAGTCCCGCCGCGAAGGCGTGCGGCACCGTGCCGAGCGAGCCGTAGAAGACGAGGCCGACCAGCGCCACGCCGATCGCGCCGCCCGCCTGCTGAGCGGTGCTCAGGACGCCGGACGCCGCGGCGGCGTCGGCGCCGGCCACGCCGTTCAGCGCCAGGGCCGGCAGCGGGGCCATGACCAGCCCCATCCCGGCGCCGGCGATCACCAGGCCGGGGATGACCCAGCCGACGGGGCCGTGCTCGCCGAGGGCGGTGACGGTCGCGGCGAGGATCGCGTACCCGAGCGCCATGGTGAGCGCGCCGGCCGCGACGACCTGCCGGCCGAGCAGGGCCGCGACGCGAGCTGCCCGGGTCGAGGACAGGAAGTAGCCGAGGCCGAGCGGAAGGAAGATCAGCCCGGAGTCCAGGGCGCCCAGCCCGCGCCCGTTCTGCAGGTAGAGGGCGAGGATCAGGAAGAACGAGCCCATCGTCATGGCGTGCAGCAGGCCCACGCCCACGCCCGCGGTGAACGAGCGGTTCAGGAACAGCGCCGGGTTCACCAGGGGCACCGCGATCCGGCGCTGGCGCAGCGCGAACACCGCCAGCAGGACGACCGCCGCGCCGAGGCACAGCCAGGTCCACGCCGGCCAGCCCTGCTCGCGCCCCTGCACGAGCGGGTACACGATCGCGACCAGGCCGAGCGAGACCAGCACCGTGCCGGCCAGGTCCAGCCGCGCGCCGGCCGCGGCGCGGGACTCGGGGACGAGCCGGGGGATCAGCGCCAGCGCGAGCGCGCCCACCGGCACGTTGATCAGGAAGATGGTGCGCCAGCCCAGCCCGGCGACGTCGGCGTTGATCAGCACGCCGCCGATGAGCTGGCCGAACACGCCGCCGAAGCCCATGGCGACGCCGTAGGCGTTGAACGCCCTGGCCCGGCGCTCGCCGGTGTAGGCGGTGTTGACGATGGCCAGGACCTGCGGCATCAGCAGCGCGGCGCCGACACCCTGGGCGATCCGCGCGCCGATCAGGACCCCGGCGGTGGGAGCCGCCCCGCACGCCGCCGAGGCCAGCGTGAAGAAGGCCAGGCCGGCGGCGAACATCCGCCGCCGGCCGTACAGGTCGCCCAGCCGCCCGGCGGTGATCAGCCCGGCGGCCAGCGCGACGCCGAACCCGGCGACGACGAACTGGATCTGGGCGGGCGTGGCGTTCAGGTCGCGCTGGAGGGCGGGGATCGCGACGTTGACGACGAAGAAGTCGAGGGTGGTGATGAAGACTCCGGCGAGGAGGACCAGCAGGGTGCCCCAGCCGGGAACCGCCGCCCGTACGGGGGCGAGCACGGGTGCCTTGACGGCGGACATGGTCGTTCCTCCTGCTTCTGCCTGGTGCCGGCTGCCTGCGCCGGCCGCTTGCGTGATCGACGATGACGCGTGCGGCGGTGTCGCGGCAATGACGCGGGAGGTAATGGCGGAGATGACGTGCCGGGTCATGGAACGGCGGCTCTTTGTCGCGTCTCGGCCATGTCCGTACGAGATCAAGATGCAAGATCAATAGCGAAGATCTCTCGAAATGACGGATCAAGAAATCACAGAAGGCAAGAAAAGATCAAAAAGCGCCCTATCTGCGCATATGGCCATGATCGCCACTTCACACCAAACTTGACCGCAGAGTGGGATATATCACTCAAGGTCACATTAACTTGCCTTTACCTGGCTTTGGTCGCATATCTTCGTCCACGCCGCGGAGCTCACCGCCCCGCCCGCGGGATAGGCCCGACGTGTGTGCGCCCCCTGACCCCCCATCCCCCGTCTGGCCCTTCCCTGTCCTGTCCCCTACCTAGGACCGTGGTTCCCCTTGGGTCAGCACTCCCAGAAGCCCGCCTCCCAGCACCCCCGGAATTCCTCCCAGCACCCCGGGAAGCCCTCCTCCCGCCACCCCCTGAGCCGGTTGACGGCTCCCGGCAGGCGCCGCTGGACCACCGTGGCCGCCGGCGCCGCCCTCCTGGCCGCCGCGTCCACCACCGCCTGGGCCGTCTCCGACGACGAACCGCCCACCGCCCCGGCCCTCGCCTCCGGCGTCTCCCCCGTCACGACGACGACCACCCCCGCCGTCACCACGCCGACCTTGGCCCTTCGTACCGCGGCCGCCCCCGTCCCGGCCACGACGCCGTCGTCCACGCCGGAGACCGCCCGTACGTCCGCGGCCCGGCCCCCGGCCCCCGCCGAGCCCGCCACCGAGGCGAAGCCGAGAACCGCCGCGGCGAAGCCGAGGACCGCCGCGGCCCCCGTCGCGGCGGCCAGGACCAGGACCGCCAAGGCCCGCACCGCGACGGCCGCCAAGCACACGGCCAAGAAGCAGAAGGTCGTGGCCTCGGGCACCTGCGGCGCCTCCTACTACGCCGAGGGCCGGATGACGGCCAGCGGCGAGCGGTTCAACCCGTCGGCGATGACCGCCGCCCACAAGACGCTCCCCCTGGGCAGCCGGGTCCGCGTCACCAACCCGCGCAACGGCGACTCGGTCACGGTGCGCATCAACGACCGCGGCCCGTACGTGGGGGGTCGCTGCCTCGACCTGTCCCGCGCCGCCTTCGCCGCCATCGGCGACATCGGGGCGGGCGTGATGCGGGTCAAGTACGAGGTCCTGGCCCGCTGACGCCTCCGGCCGCCGTACAGGCGCCGCATGACCAGGTGACGCCCGCGAACGCCGGCCGCCTCACCCCCCAGCGGCGGGCTACTTCACCATCCGCAGCGTCAGCGGGTACCGGAACGCGCCGTGCGACAGGGCCGAGATGCCGCCCACCACCGACAGGACGAACGCCGCCACCCAGATCACCGGGACGAGCACGATGCCGACGAACGTCAACGGCAGCAGGATCGTCGCCCCGAGCAGGGTCAGCTGGAAGTTCAGCGCCTCCACCGCGTGGCTCCGGATGTACGGGGACGTCTTGCCCGCGGTGAGCATGAGCAGGAGCGGCCCGATGACGGGGAAGCCGAACACCGCGAGCAGGTGGGCGGCCGACGCGCCGAGGCGTTCGGCGCCGTCCGTCGGCACCTGCGGGCGCGCCGGCGCGGACACCTGGGGTCGCGCCATGGGCACGGCCTGCGGGCCGTACAGCTCGGTCATGATGGGCATCAGGTCGCCGTGCGTGCGCGCGGTCATAGCGCGCTCCAGGCGCTCGTCGAACTCCAACTTGTCGAAACGGCCCTCCGCGTAGGCCGTCTTCACGTGTTCGACGACGTGCTCACGGTCCTGGTGGGTGACGCGCAGGTGTGCCGGCGGCACCTGTCCCGGGCCCGGGGGGGTGGGTACCCCAGCCATGGCGACCATGCCTCTCCTTTGGATCGAGCTGTCATCGTCAATACTGCTGCGTTCCGGATTTGGCCGCCATCGGGAAAATCCCGGATGTGTCCCCTAGATCAGCCCCGACGCGCCGGTCGCTTCGACGGTATAAAAAGGATCCATGAGATGGCGAGACCGCTATGGCATCCGGCGGCTGCGCGGTTCCAGGGTCGCGAAGTTCGACCGCGAGGCGACGGACGCCGACATCGAGGCGCTCATCGCCTTCGCCCGGTCGCGGCGCGGCGTCGAGTTCTACGTCGAGCCGGAGACGTTCGCCACGGACACCACGGCCGTCGCGGTGGCCGACGACGGCGAGTGGACGCGGCGCCGGGTCGGTTCCCCGGGGGTCATCCACAAGGTGGCCCGGGATCTCGCGCTCCCGGTGTACGACGTCCAGCTCACGGGCTATCCGCCGCGCATGCGGGCGTACAACGAACGCCGTCGTCGCGAACAGGACGGCGTCTGACCGGAAAGCGCCACACTAATCCGGACATGCGCCTTTCTTCATTATTTGCCCCCTTTCAGCGTTTTGAGCTCATTGCGCTTTCTGGGGGGATCGGCGCCGCGGTTGAGCCCTTTCGTACCATGTCAGCATGGTGATCCAGGAACGGCTCCCCGCCGACGGCGAGCTGGCGAGACTGCTCGGGGCGGCGTTCCAGGAGCTGGTGGACCGCTACGGGCCGGAGGGCCGCTCGCAGGTCGCCCCGGACGCCCGGTTCCTCGTCGCCACGGTCGAGGAGCGGGCGGTGGGGTGCGGCTGCGTGCAGCCTCTCGCCGCGGACACGGGTGAGCTCAAGCGCATGTACGTGACGCCGGAGCATCGTGGGCGCGGGGTCGCTCGGGCGCTGCTCGCGGCCCTGGAGGAACTGGCCCTCGAGCTGGGCTACCGGCGCCTGCGGCTGGCGACGGGGGTGTTGCAGCCCGAGGCGATCTCGCTGTACGAGAGCAGCGGGTACGGGTTGACGGAGCCGTACGGGAAGTATGTGAACGCGCCGCTGACCCGCTGCTACGAGAAGACCCTGGCGCCGGCCGGCTGAGAACACCACCCGGCGGCGCCGCCCACCGACCACCCAACGCCGACCCGCCTCAGCAATCCCAGCGGCCCGGCGCATCGGCGGGTCGGCGCATCGGCGCATCGGCGGATCGGCGCATCGGCGGATCGGCGGATCGGCGGATCGGCGGGGGCCGGCGCCGTCGCCGTGGACACCGCCGGCGGCCCGCCCATCGTCGCCGTCACCCACGTGACCAGCGACCACGCGAGTGACCGGCGGACCGGCGGACCGGCGAACCATGCGAGTGACCGGCGGGTCGGCGGGTCGGCGGGTCGGCGGGTCGGCGGGTCGGCGGGTCGGCGGGTCGGCGGGTCGGCGGGTCGGCGGGTCGGCGGAAGATGGTCGCACGGCCCCGACGGCGTCCACCCTTGAAATGCTGGTGAAAGCCTCGTCCGAGGCGCCGGGTTGAACGGGTGACGCTTGCCCGTCGCTACTCTGACCGTCATGCGCGTACGCCTGAACCAGATCGTGGTGGATTGCCGGGACCCGCGAAGCTTGGTGCGATTCTGGGCGGCCCTCCTTGGCGGCGACCCGGTGGACCGCGCCCGCGGCTGGTCCCATGTCGAACCCCCTGAGGGCGTACGGCTGGCGTTCCAACCGGTCGCCGAGGACAAAGCCGTGAAGAACCGGCTGCACCTCGACATCGAGGTCGACGCAATCGAGCCGGCCACCGCCCACGCGCTGCGACTGGGCGCCACGCGGATCGGCGAGACGGTCACTGACGACAAAGGTTCCTTTCAGGTCATGGCCGACCCAGAGGGCAACGAGTTCTGCTTCGTCTGCGATCACGCCACCACCGCTGATCCAAGCCTCCCTCGACCACCCGGCCTTCGGTAGGGGGGCCAAAACCCCAGCGTCAAAAGACTTGACTGGGTCAAGTCAGAGTGACCGCTTACAGCCGGGCAGAGCAGGAGCCGGGCGGGGCCTGTCAACTTGCAGGACGATCTTTTTGCTCCGGCGCCTCCCGTGGGGCCGGCTCCGACCCCATCAGTGGTGAGAGGCGTGGTCACCGGCGTCGGTGGAGGCGGCGAGGAGGAAAGCGGGCGGCGCGTCGCCCCAGCCCGGGATGTCCAGCGCGCCGAGGGCGGCGGCGATCTTCCGCTCCTCGTAGGTGAAGTGCGATTCCATGAGCGCTGCAAGACCGTCGAGCTCGGCCTGCACGTCTCGAGGCCGGGCGCTGTCGTGCTCTCCGAGGCTGTCCAGAAGGTTCTGCAGCCTGCGCAGGATGTCACTGATGATCCGGTGATCTCGGGTCAGTTCCTGGAGCACTGGCCGCAACTGGGGGAACTGCTCGGCCAGCGCCGGGAAGGCGACGGCGTCCTCGCCGGTGTGGTGACGCTCCAGAGCCGAGCAGAACGCCAGGCAATGGGCCGACAGCTCGCGAGGCTGCGAGGAACGGCCGGCGAGGTGAGCCTCGACGTCACCGCGTAGTCCCGCCAGCTCTTCGCGCAGCCAGGCATGCACGTTGATCAGCTGGTTGCCGAACGCTTCGAGACGTTCGTCTGGCGCTACGAAACGCTGATGTGGCGCTTTGGGTCGTTCATCGGGGGTGGTGGGTACTTCCATGGGTGTCCCATGTTTCGGCGCCTCCATGTCCTCGGCGGCCTGCTTGCCGGGTACACCGCGACGCTGACGACGGATCCCATCACTCCCGCGACCATCCGTCAAGCCGGGCGTGGGAGCCCCGCGAAGGGCGCGGCCGGTGCCATGTGACCGCCCTGTGCCCATCCGCCCAACCGACCAAAGAAGCCGTCCGTGAGCCGCGTCGCGCCATGTGACCGCCCTGCGCCCATCCGCCCAGCCGGTCATGGGAGGCGCGTCGGCGCCGTTTGACAGCTCTGCGGAAGCGAGGCTCTAATGATCTGCGTGTCGCGTGACGTCGGTGAGGAGAAGGCCGACGGCATGGAGGCACCGTATCAGGGGGTTGATCTCGTGACGTCTCAGTTCACCGGTCGCATCTGATCCTGGCCACGCCCGCGCGGCTTCCCCGCGGACAGCGCTGAGCACAGCCGTCGCAGGACGAGCACGGCAACCGCACGACGAGCTCGATGAGCAGGCCCAGCCCGGGACCCGAGCAACGCAGTAGCTCACCAAGGCGTTCACCGCAATGGCTGTAGTGATCCTGTTGGTCGAGGGCCCGCGCGTCCACATCACGCTCGTGGTCGAACAACTGCCATAACCGCGCATGGCCGACCTGTGCCAGAACGATCCCCGTACAGGTCGAGCGCGGCCATGCAGCCGAGCGACACCACCGCACCTCGAGCACAGCACACGGCTACGCAGGTGAGGCCACCGCGCGGCGAGCACAGCCACCTAGGTGGGCAACACCACCGCACCGCCGAAGTAGCCAAGACACCGCAAGGTGTACATGGCCGCCACAGGTGAACATCGCCGTCGTAGGCGAGCAAGGTCACCTCAGGCAGCCATGGTGGCTGACTGCGGCGAGAAGCCGTGCGCTGGGCCTGCATTGTCGTGTTCCGCATGGTGACGGTTGCTCCGGGCTTCCGCTGAGGCCGAATCGTCGGATGCTCGCACCACAGTTCTCGCTTCGCCCGGTACGGCACCAGGGGCCTGCTGGTGAGCGCTGCCATTGGGCCAGCGTGCCGCCATCGGCTTGTCCTCAGCTCGATATGCCCGACCACAACGCAATGTGCCCGACCTCGACCGTGCCTCCCTCCGACGGCTCACCCCCAGGACGAGGAAGGGCCACTTCCCCACATGCAAAGGAGTTGTTCTTGAACGTCACTCACATCCCCGCGGCACCCGACGCCGGAGCCATGGTTCTGGCCGAGATGACAGCCCTGGGATCCCAGCCTCCCGTTCTACCGGCCGACGCCGACCTCACCGCCCTGTTGCCGCACACCGGCGGTATTCCCGGTACATGGGTCACCGCCCCGCAGAAGTCGCCGGCCGATGCGGTGTCGGTGAGCGGAGTGACCGTCTACGCGCACGGAGGCGGTTTCGAGTACACCCATCCCCACCTCGAACAGATCATGGCCTACCGCCTCTCCCAGGCGACCGGCCGCCCCGTCCTGGCCGTGGACTATCGCCTCGCCCCGGCTCACCGGTATCCGGCCGCCATCGAAGACGTGGTGACCGCCTACCGGAGCCTGCTCGCCCAGGGCGTGCCCGCCTCCCGGATCATCCTGGCCGGTGAGTCCGCCGGCGCCACGCTGGTGCTGTCGGCGCTGCTCGTGCTCAAGAACGACGGCGACGCGCTGCCCGCGGGAGCGCTGGCGATCTCGCCGCAGACCGACCTCACGCTGTCCAGCCCCTCGATCGACGCCAACGACGGCCAGGACGTCGTCGACCGGGCCGTGCTCGACCACGTCCGTACGCAGTACCTGGCCGGCGCCCGGCCGGATCAGGGACCCCAGTCCCCGCTCCACGGCGACCTTCATGGGC
Source organism: Nonomuraea rhodomycinica (assembly GCF_013363995.1). Lineage (GTDB taxonomy): Bacteria > Actinomycetota > Actinomycetes > Streptosporangiales > Streptosporangiaceae > Nonomuraea > Nonomuraea rhodomycinica. Next base: position 437,057 of record NZ_JABWGO010000005.1, read on the forward strand.
TGCCGCCGCTGCTGGTCGTCGCCGGGTCGAGAGAGGTGCTCCTCGATGACGCGCGGCGGTTCGCACAGGCGGTGTCCGAGGCTGCGGGGACGGTCAGCCTCGACCTCTACGACGACATGCCGCACGCCTTCCACGTGAGCGTTCTTGCCGCCGATCCGCTTCCCACCGCCGTGACCTTGCTGGCCCGCGTCAGGGAGTGGAGCGGTTCGCTCGCCGTCGTCCGGGGGCGCACGGCTTGAGGGGGTAGGCGTATCGGGTTCGGTGCCTCCCCATATGTGGATGTCCGATCGTGACGGGGTCCTGGGGAACGCTGTGCTGTGCGTGGGGGCGCTCAGGCGGCCGGAGCATGATTCTTCTCCGAGGCTGCGTGGGCTTGTCTTTGGCGCAGTGGAGCGGGCGCTGGGTGGTTTCGCCTGCTCGGAGGGTTCGAGGTGGAGGGCAGGTCGTTCTGCGGGGTCGGGAGGCAGGGCAGGTCCTTCTGTCCGTCTGAGGTGGAGGACGGGTGGTTCTGCTCCCCCAAGGTGGCTGGCGGGTCGTTCTGATCTTCCGCGAAGGCTTGGGGATCGTCTTGGCGCTCGGTGACGGGGCGAGAGTGGTGCTCGTCCCTTCCTCGGGTGGCCCGCCGATGGTTCGTGAGGGTGGAGGAGGATGGGTGGCTCTCGTTCCGTGAGGTGGCCGGCGGGTGGGCTTCATCGGGGGCGGCTGCGGGCGGATCCTCCTCGTCCAGGACGGACAGCAACGGCAAGAGCCAGCCGGCGTGGGCGGGGCCCATCGCGGTGTCGAGCTCGGCCGGTGTGGGGAGGCGGCCGCGGAGCATGTCCGGCGAGAGCAGGCACTGCAGGGCGTGCATGAGCAGGTTGGCCATGGAGTAGGCCGGGTTGATGGCGAGTGCGCGTTCCAGGGCGATCGTCGCCAGGGTGCTGTCACCGGCGCGCCAGCAGGCCATGGCGAGCAGCGACGCGGCGGGCGGGACGAAGCGGGGCTCCAGCCTGCGGGTGAGGTCCTTCCAGAGGCCCAGGTGGGTGCTGTCGGTCAGGGTCCAGGCCTCGTCGCGTACGCGGATGACGGTCAGGTCGAGGCCGAGCCGGGCGGCCTCGGCGTCGCCGACGCGACCTCCGGCGGCGTGCGCCGTCAGGACTGTACGCATCCTCGCCAGGCCGGCGGAGACCCAGGCGGACGCGAACGAGTCGGCGTCGCCGCACCTCACGAGCGCGGCCCGCGTCTCCGCCACCGCCTCGGACGTCGCCCTTCGCATCGCCAGGCGTACGGGGCCGGTGAGCGGGGCGATGGTGCGTTCCAGGGATCGGCGGTCGGGCAGGGCCACCAGGCCGCGCACGGTCGCCTCGGCCGCGACGCGGCTGGAGCGCGGATCGTACGGCGTGCCCTCCGGCGGGCAGCACTGCGGCAGGTCGCACACGTACGACCAGTAGCGCCCCTCATGAGCCCGGAGCGCCTCGTCCACCGGCACCCCGGCCCCGGCCGCCAGCGACCTGGCCTCGTCGACGGCCGGAGTGACCTGCTCCCCTGGGCCGTAGCCGACGACGATGACCCGGTCGACGCCCTCCCGCTTCCACAGGTGCCGGAGCGGAGCCAGGGTGCCCGGCGGGAACGGGAGGTTCCAGCGGACGGCCACCTTCACCTGGCTGCGGGCGAGGCCGACCACGATGAGGCTGTCGGCGGGGTGGAAGCCCACGAGGTAGGGCACGGCGGCGAGGACGTCGGCGGGGCCGGCCAGGGTGAGGGAGGGCTCGGGGGTGTTGGTCGTCATGGCGGAGAGGGTGCCGGAGGGGGGTGGCGGGGCGGGCGGGCGAATGGAGTTCTGGGGATGAGGGTGATGGTCTGGGAGGGGCTGTGGACAGCGGACTGTGCCAAGCCTCCCTGACGAGCGGCCGGCGTCCCGCTGAGGAAGCGCCCCGGACGTCCCCGGCAACGGCGGCAACTCCGACGAACGGCGGCGGCTTCGCCGTCTCAAGGCCGCACGCGCCGGCCCCGCGGCACGACCCGAACCCTCCGGGAACGGCCGGCGTGGGCGCGGGAGAAGCGCCATGCGGTCGCCGCTGAAGGCCCCCGTACGAGCGAGACCTACGGCAGAGGCGTCGCGGGAGCCGGGGCGTCGTCCGCGAGCTCCGCCCGTACCAGCAGAGCGGCCCCCGCCACCGCCGCCGGCATCGCCACCACCGCCACGAACGGCACCAGGAACAGCACGAACACCGACACCCCGAACCCCAGCGCCAGGCCCTTGCGGCCGCGCAGCAGCGCGAAGCGCTGCTTGCGGGCGTACCCGCGCCGCTCCAGCGCCAGCGTCGTCAGCTCGGCCGCCAGGAAGAAGCCCGACACCGCCGCCCCCAGCACCGGGACCACCGTCTGCCCGAGCACCGGGACGAACCCGAGGAAGAACAGCGGCACGCTGAACACCATCACCCAGCCCAGCGTCACCAGGCTGTCCCTGATGGAGCGCGGCACCGTGCGCCACCACGGCTCGTCCACCTCGCCGGGCAGCTCGTCCGCGGCCGCCGACAGCTTCTCGTAGAACGGCTCGCCGATCGCCAGCGTCACGGCGGTGAACGTGATCACCGCGAGGGCGAGGCCGCCCAGGAAGAGCATCACCTGCACCATCACCCGGAACGCGTCGCGCCACGCCCACGTGTCGGCGAACGGCGTCAGCGTCTCGGCCAGGCCGGAGGCGTTGGTGCCCAGGTAGACGAGCCCGGCCACGTAGATGGCGAAGGCGATGAACGCGGGGATCAGGCCGAACAGCCACCACCGGCCGTGCCGGGCGACCCACCCCACTCCCTGGAAGAAGAAGCCCACGCCCGCCAGGAAGTCGCGCACTGATCGCATGCCCGGCAGGCTAGCGCCAGAACGACGTCACCGCGTAGCCGAGTTCGTCGAAGAGCCGCCGGATCAGCGGCAGCGAGATGCCGAGCACGTTGCCGTGGTCGCCCTCGATGCTGTCGACGAACCAGCCGCCCCGGCCCTCGATGCTGAACGCGCCGGCCAGGCCGAGCGGCTCGCCCGTGGCGGCGTAGGCGGCGACCTCCTCGTCGCTGGGCTGGCCGAAGCGGATGACGGTCGTGGCGACCTCGGCGGCCTGCCGGCCGGCGGCCACGTCGACGACGCAGTGGCCGGTGACCAGGCGGCCCGTCCGGCCGCGCAGCACGCGCCAGCGCTCCACGACCTCCTCCTCGGAGGCGGGCTTGCCGTACGGCCTGCCGTCGAGCTCCAAGATCGAGTCGCAGCCGATGACCAGCCCCTCCTCCAGCCCGTCGGCGACGGCCGTGGCCTTGGCCTTGGCCAGTTCGAGGGCGAGGGCGGCGGGCGAGTAGGCGGAGTACGCCTCCTCGTCCACCCCGCTGACGATGACCTTGGGGTCGAGCCCGGCACTGCGGAGAAGGGCCAGGCGAGCGGGAGACTGTGAGGCCAGAACGATCACCGTCCCAGCTTACCGGTCACCAGTCGACCTGCGGCCGGGGCCTGGTGCGGGCGCGGAGCGGGGCCGGCGGGCCGTACACGCCGTCGAGCAGCGCCTCGACGAAGTCGGTCAGGCGCAGCGGCAGCGCGGCCTGCTCCCGGTGCAGGACGTCGGCGACGTCCCGGGCCTCCATGTCGTGCTCGGCGGCGTGGCAGGCCAGCACCGACATGACCATCGGCGCCACGAGCGGCAGGATCTTCATGAGGGCCGCCGGGTCGGCCCCCGCGAGGCGGGACAGCTCGGCGGCGGCCTGCTCCGTGCCCTGCGCGCCGAGCACGTGCCCGAGGATGCTCTGGCCGTCACGCGTGAGTGACGCGATGTCGCCGTTGAAGGGGTCGGCGTCCACGTGGTCCTCCAACGCGCCGCGCAGCGCCTCGGCGCCGTCGGGGTCGTCGGCGTTGCGGGCCATGCCACCGACGATCGTGCCGGTGACCACCTGGAGCACGGTGCGCGTGGTGGCCGTGCAGGTGCCCAGCATCCCGGCGAACTGCTCCAGGCCGGGATCGCCGAGCCGGTCGAGGATCTCATCGGTCAGGGTCATGAGAGTCCCCCCGTTCCTTCTGCGGAGGCGTTCCCGTGACTGGATCCGACTACTGTCCGTTTTGTGCTAAATTGCGCTAAATTGCGTTAAATGTCGGAAAGGGCTAGCTCTCGACCGGCTGGGGCTCGCGGGTCAGGCCCGCCGCGGCGTACGCGTCGGCCTCGTCGAGCGTCTCGTGCTCCAGCAGCGCCGCCACGATCCCGTCGAGCTTGTCGCGGTGCCCGCGCAGCACCTCCAGGGCCCGCTCGTAGCACTCGTCCACGATGCGCCGGGCCTCCTCGTCCACCATCGCGAGCGTGGCGGGCGAGGCCTGGGGCTGCTGGCCGTCGTTGGGCAGGACGGTCAGCGGGCCGATCTTCTCCGACATGCCCCAGCGGCCCACCATGCCACGGGCGATCATGGTGACCTGCTCCAGGTCGTTCTCGGCGCCGGTGGTGACCACGCCGAACACCACCTCCTCGGCGGCCATCCCGCCGAGCGCGCCGACGATGCGCCCGCGCAGGTACTGCTCGTCGTAGGCGTAGCGGTCGGTGTCGGGGGTGGACAGCGTGACGCCGAGCGCCCGCCCGCGCGGGATGATCGAGATCTTGCGCACCGGGTCGGCGCCGGGCTGGAGCATGCCGAGCAGGGCGTGTCCGGCCTCGTGGTAGGCCGTACGGTTGCGCTCCTCCTCGGGCATCACGATGCTGCGCGCCGCGCCGAGCTGGAGCTTCTCCAGCGCGTCGGCGAAGTCGCCGCTGGTGACCTTCTCCTTGCCGCGCTTGGCGGCGAGCAGGGCCGCCTCGTTGACGAGGTTGGCGAGGTCGGCGCCGGTCATGCCGGGCGTGGTGCGGGCGAGCCGCTCCAGGACGACCGAGCCGTCGAGGGGCACGCCGCGCGTGTGGACCTCCAGGATGGCGATCCGGCCGGCGGCGTCGGGCAGCCCCACCTGGACGGTGCGGTCGAAGCGGCCGGGCCGCAGCAGGGCGGGGTCGAGGACCTCGGGCCGGTTGGTGGCGCCGATGACGATGACGCCCTCGGCGCCGGAGAAGCCGTCCATCTCGGTGAGGATCTGGTTCAGCGTCTGCTCGCGCTCGTCGTGGCCGCCGATGCCGCCGGCGCCGCCGCGGGCGCGTCCGATGGCGTCGATCTCGTCGATGAACACGATCGACGGCGCCACCTTGCGCGCCTCCTCGAACAGGTCACGCACGCGCGAGGCGCCCACGCCGACGATCATCTCGATGAACTCGGAGGCGCTGGCGGAGAAGAACGGCACCTTCGCCTCGCCGGCCACGGCCCGCGCGAGCAGGGTCTTGCCCGTGCCGGGAGGGCCGGCCAGCAGCACGCCCTTGGGCAGCTTGGCGCCGAGCCTGCGGTACTTGCCGGGGTCCTTGAGGTAGTCGACGATCTCGACGAGCTCGTTCTCGACCTCGTCGATGCCGGCGACGTCGTCGAACGTCACCCGCACCTGACCGGCCTCGACCGGCTTGGCGGCCTTGGACTTGCCGAGCCCGCCGAGCCCGCCGCCGCCCATCATGCTGGCGCCCCGCCGCATGATCCAGATCCACAGACCGGCCAGCAGCAGCACGGGCAGCAGCGACAGCAGGAGGTTGAGGAAGAAGCCGCGTCCGCCGTTGATGGGCTCGGCCTTGATGTCCACGCCGGAACCCTGGAGCTGCTGCGAGAGCTGGTCGGTGTCGGCGAACGCGGGGATCTCGGTGCGGAACTGGGTGTAGGTCTGGTTGTCGCTGTCGGGGTCCTTGGCGGCGCTCTTGAGGTCGCCCTCCACGGACAGGCCGGTGGCGTAGATCTCCTTGACGTTCTTCGCGTTCACCTGCTGGGTGAACTGCGTGTACGAGATCGTCTCGACCTGGCTGTTGTCGAAGAACGACGACGCCAGGAAGAACACGGCGTACACCACGAAAAGGGTGACGGCGAACCGCCACCAGTTGATCTTCGGCCTCCCGCCGGGCGTGCCCGGCAGGCCTTCAGCCCGCCACGGCGGCTTGGCCTTGCCCTTGTCAGGAGCCTGCGGCGTTCCAGAGCGTTCCACGGCGTCACTCCCCAAATCGCCGCATTACATGATCCTTCTACCCTAAGACACGCACTCCGGAGATGACGCGGGTCACGTCAGACCACCGCTTCCGCTGCGTGTCAGGCACTGTCACGAACGCCAGAGCGGGCTTCGGCATTCCCCCGTCGAGCACGACCACGGCAGCGCGGGAGCTGTGCCTGCCGTACTTCACCCGGTACATCAGCAGCCAGCCCTTCTTGACCGGCTGGGAGGCGAGCCAGGTGATGGTGGCGCCCTTCGGGTGGTGGTTCAGCGTCCAGCGGGCGGCCAGCAGGGCGCTGTCGCGCGGCGCCTTCTGCTCCTCGATCGGCAGCGGGCAGGTCACGAACATGCCGCGCAGCCGCGAGCCGCGCGCCTGCGGCAGCACCTGCCGGGTGGTGAACGGCGCCGGGCCGTACGTCTTCCAGGGCTTGGCCAGGCGCGGCAGGACCACGCCGGAGCGCCGGTCCTTCACCGTGCGGCCGGGGGCGGCCTTGAGGGGGACGCGGCGGGCCTTGGCGGGCAACCGGGGGAGGCGGGCGTCGGCGTACAGGGCCTCCATGGCGGTGTAGCCGGGCGCCAGCGTGGTGCCGGGCGTGGGGACCGGCCGGCCGGTGGCCGCGAGCGGCGACGGCGTCAGGGTGGTCGAGGGAGCGGTGGGGGGAGCTGTCGCGGCGACGCCGCTGGGCCCGGGGGTCGGCGCGTCCGTGGCCGGGGCGCCGGCGGCGACCGTGGCCGTCAGGGTGACCGCGAGCGTGGGGACGGCCGCCGACGTCTCCTCCGGGACCGCGGTCACCGCTCCGGAAGGAGGCGCGGTCGTCCCGTCGGAAGGGAGCGCGGACGCCGCGTCGGAAGGAGCCGCGGTCGTCCCGAGGACGGTCGGCGTCTCCTGGACGGCGGCGCCGGACGAGGACGGCTGGGCCGGTGGCGCGGCGACCGGCCCGGCGGCGACCTCGTCCGGCCCCGACGGGAGCACGAACACCACCCCGGCGGCGACCGCCGCCGCCGCGGCCACCACGGCGAGCCCCCGGTACACGTCCCGCATCCGCAGATCGCCGATGCGGGAGCGCTTGGGCGGGGAGGCAGGGGTGCCGGAGCGCGCCACAGTCGTCACATCGGAACCGTTGGTCCCATCATCCCCTTGGAGCACGACCGGAGCGTACGACATATCCCGCCATTCCGCTTGAGAAGCGACCGAAGTGCAATCGTGACCGCGTGGAACAGGTGGAGCTCCGATTCGACCCGGCCTCGCGCGAGGCCCGTACGCACACCAACCTGTCGGCGCTCCTGCAGGACGAGACCGGTCTCTGGGTGGCCGGCGACGAGACCGCGACCGTCGAGCACCTGGTGTGGACGGGCGAGCGGTACGCGGGGCAGCGCACGTTCTTCCTGGACGACTACGTGCGGCTGCCCGCCGGGCGCGAGGACGAGGCCGACATCGAGGGGCTGGCCCTGGCCGACGGCCACTTGTGGGCGGTCGGCTCGCACAGCCTCAAGCGGCGGCGGGTCAGGTCCACGGACCCGGCCAAGGCGGCCCGCCGGCTGGCCGCGGTGGTCAGGGAGGAGAACCGGTTCCTGCTCGCCCGGCTGCCGCTGGACCCGGTCACCAACGCCCCGCTGCCCGGGTCGGTCCTGTCAGGCCGGGACAACGTGGCCGCCCGGCTCGCGGACGACCCGCACCTGGCGCCGTTCCTGGCGCTGCCGGGCAAGGACAACGGCTTCGACGTGGAGGGCGTCGCGGTCGACGGCGAACGGGTGTACCTGGGGCTGCGCGGCCCGGTGCTGCGCGGCTGGGCGGTGGTGCTGGAGATCAGGCCGGTGGAGGCGGGCGGCGGGCGGCTGCGCCTCGACGGGCCGGTCCGCAAGCACTTCCTCGACCTCGGCGGCCTCGGGGTGCGCGACATCGCCCCGTACGACGGCGACCTGCTGCTGCTCACGGGCCCCAGCATGAGCCTCGACGGGCCGGTGCGGGTGGTGCGCTGGCGGACGCGGCACGCCGGCGACCTGGTGCCGGCGGACCAGCTGGAGACACTGGCCGAGCTGCCCTACGGGGTGGACTGCGACCACCCGGAGGGCCTCACCGTCCTGCGCGACGGCCGCCTGATGGTGGTCTACGACAGCCCGTCGCCCGCGCGGATCACCCCGGAGGGCGGCGTCCTGGCCGACCTCTTCACGCTGTAGCCGGCTTCACGCCGTAGCCACCCTGCACCCGGCCTCTTCACGGTCTGGACACGCGGCCGTACAGCCACGGCGCCTCCGCGACGAACGTGCACGACCCGGGTTCGATCTCGGTGAACCCGGCGTCGCGCACCACCGGCAGCCCGGCGGCGACCAGGGCCGCGAAGTCGCCGGGGGCGGCGGTGCGCGCGCTGACCGTGAGGCCGCGCTCGCGCCAGGCGTCGCGCTCGGCCCGGTCGCTGGCCCACCAGGCGAGCTGGGCGGCGTGCCCGGCCTGCGCCATCGCCTTGCCCGCCGACATGGACAGCCCCGGGTTGGCCCACAGGACGGGCGCCTCGGCCGGCCCGAGCTCGCGGGTGTCGGTCAGCTCGGTGCCGGACACCTGGAGCCGCGCGAGGTCGCGCGGCCAGGCGTCGAGCGGCACGGGAGGGTGCACGCGCACCTCGGCCGTGCGCTGCTCGACCGTACGGCCGGGCAGCGCCGACGCCCGGCGCCACTCGGCGCCCCGGGCCCGGCGCACGACCTTGCGGATCTTGCCCGTGGACTGCCAGGCGTGCAGCTCGTCCGTCCACTCCCCCGGGTCGTCGAGCAGGCTCAGCACGGCCATCGCCGCGGCCTCCAGGGCGTCGGTGCGCTCGGGGGGAGCGGCCCGCTCGATCCTGACGACGAGGGGCAGGACCATCAGTTCGGAGTCGTTCATCGCCCCCTAGCATGCCGGATGGCCAGCGACATGCCGGTGGCGGCCAGGCAGAGCAGGCCGGAGCCGTACCACGCGAGGTCGTAGGCGCCGAGGTGGTCGCGGGTCAGACCGGCGGCCACGGCGGCGATCGCGGCGCCCACCTGGTGGGAGCCGAACACCCAGCCGAACACGACCGCGCCGTCGGCGCCGTACGCCTGCCGGCACAGCGCCACGGTCGGCGGCACGGTCGCCACCCAGTCGAGGCCGTAGAACACGATGAAGATCAGCATGCTGGGCTCGGTGGTGGCCGCGAACAGGCTCGGCAGCACCATGAGCGACAGCCCGCGCAGCCCGTAGTAGACGCCGAGCAGCACCCGGGGGTCGATCCGGTCGCTCAGCCAGCCGGAGGCGATCGTGCCGGCGACGTCGAAGATCCCGACGATGGCGAGCAGGCCCGCGGCGGTCGGCTCGGCCATGCCGTGGTCGTGGGCGGCGGGGATGAAGTGGGTGCTGACCAGGCCGTTCGTGCTGGCGCCGCAGATGGCGAAGCCGCCCGCGAGCAGCCAGAACGGCCGGGTGCGCGCCGCCGAGCGCAGCACCGACAGCGCGCGCACCGCCGCGTTGCCCGTGGCGGGGGCCACGCGCGGGGCCTCGGGGTCGGCCCCGAGCGCGGTGGTGTCCACGTCCTCGGGCCGGTCGCGCAGCAGCCACCACACGAACGGCACCACGGCGAGGGCGGAGCCGGCCACGGTCAGCGAGGCCACCCGCCAGCCCGGCCCCTCGGCCAGGCGGGCGAGCACGGGCAGAAAGACGAGCTGCCCGGTGGCGCCGGCGGCGGTGAGCACGCCGGTGACCAGGCCGCGGTGCCGGACGAACCACCGGTCGGCCACGGTGGCGGCGAAGACCAGCGCCATCGACCCGGTGCCCAGGCCGACGAACACGCCCCACAGCAGCAGGAGCTGCCAGCTCGCGGTCATGAAGACGGTCAGCCCGCTGCCCGTGGCCACGAGCAGCATGGCCGCGGCGACCACGCGCCGCATGCCGAAGCGGTCCATGAGGGCGGCGGCGAAGGGGGCGGTCAGGCCGTAGAGCACCAGATTGATCGAGACGGCGAGGGAGATCGTGCCCTTCGACCAGCCGAACTCCTCCTGGAGAGGAGTGATCAGCACGCCGGGGGTGGCGCGGAAGCCGGCGGCGCCGAGGATCGCCACGAACGCGACGGCCGCGACGAACCAGGCGCGATGGATCCCGCGCGTGCGGACAGGAGGGGTGCTCAACGTCATGGGCCCATCCTCTGGGAGCGGGCGTGACGGCCGCGAGTGGCCGGAAAGCCATCCTGTGAAAGAATCGGGCCATGACGCACCGGGTCGCGGTCCTCGTCCTGAACCACTTCTCGCCCCTGGACCTGGGGGTTCCCGGCCAGGTGTTCTGGGCCGCGGAGACGGCCTCCGGCGAGAAGCTGTACGAGGTGGTGACCTGCTCCCCCGGACGCCGGCCCGTACGGTGCGCCGCCGGCTACAGCGTCGTGCCCGACCACGACCTCGACGTGCTCGACACCGCCGACACCGTCGTGGTGCCCGGCATCCTCGCCGGCCGGGCCATGAAGGACGGCACGCTCCCGGCCGAGCTGCGGGACGCGCTGCGCGGCCGTCCCCGGGTCATGTCGATCTGCACGGGGGCGTTCGTGCTGGCCGCGGCGGGGCTGCTGGACGACCGTCCCGCCACCACCCACTGGCGGGAGGCGCCCCGCTTCGCCGCGCTGTTCCCCCGCGTGCGGCTGGACCCGTCCGTCCTGTACGTGGACGACGGCGACGTGCTGACCTCGGCCGGGGTGGCCGCCGGCCTCGACCTGTGCCTGCACGTGGTCCGGCGCGACCACGGCAGCGAGGTGGCCAACCGGACGGCCCGCCGGTGCGTCACGCCGCCCTGGCGCGAGGGCGGGCAGGCCCAGTACGTCGACCGGCCCCTGCCCGACACCGGCGGCAGCGGCACCGGCGCCACCCGGTCGTGGATGCTCGGCCGCCTCGACGCGGACCTGCCGCTGGAGGCGCTGGCGGAGCACGCGCGGATGAGCGTGCGCACCTTCACCCGGCGCTTCCGGGAGGAGACCGGCATGAGTCCGGCCCGCTGGCTGGCCCGGCAGCGGGTCGAGCACGCCCGGCTGCTGCTGGAGACCACGGACCTGCCGGTGGAGGAGGTGGCGCGGCGCTCGGGGTTCAGGACGTCGGTGTCGCTGCGCCAGCACCTGTACGCCGCCGTCGGGGTCGCGCCGCTGGCCTACCGCCACACCTTCCGCCGCGCCGCCGCTTGCGGCTGAGCGCCGTCTCGGCGGGCGAAATCGGGCGGCGGCGCGCCGGGCGCGAGGGATACCCTCACCGGCGTGATCTCCCTCCGGATCGGCGTGGGCCGATCGCCCCGCCCCGGCTCACTGTGGCGCGACCGCGACTTCCTGATCTTCTGGTGCGCGCAGACGCTGTCGGTCGCGGGCGACTCGTTCGCGCTCATCGCCGTGCCGCTCCTCATCCTGAACGTCACCGGCTCGGCCACGCAGATGGGCCTGCTCACCGGGGTGGCGGGCACGGCGTCGGTGGTGGCGGGGGTGTTCGCGGGGGTGCTCGCCGACCGGTTCGACCGCAGGAGGCTGCTCATCGCCTGCGACCTCATCCGGCTCGTCCTGTTCGCGACGATCCCGGTGGTCTGGGCGTTCGGGACGCACGTGTGGCTGCTGTACGCCGTGCTCCCGCTGGCCGCGGCCGTGGGCATGGTCTTCCAGGTCACGTACGTGGCCGCGGTCGGCGGCCTGGCCGGTGAGGGACGCGTCACCGAGGCCAACGGCATGCTGTACGCCACGGCAGCCGCGGCCGGCGTCCTGGGACCCACCCTGGCCGGCGTGGTGGCCGGGCACTTCGGCCCGACCGCCGCGATCACCATCAACGCGGCCAGCTTCGCGCTGTCGGCGCTGGGCGTGCTGCTGACCCGTTCCTCCCGATACGCCGTCGAGTCCGCGCAGGCCACGGAACCGGCGCGCGAGGGACGGCCGTGGCGGGAGCTGCTGGCCGGGGCGGAGTTCCTGTTCCGGCACCCCGTGCTGCGGACCCTGACGATCCTGCTGTCGTTCTTCATCTTCATGACGCTCGGGCTGACCGACATCGTGATCTACCGGCTCAAGCACGACCTCGGCCAGAGCGACTCCGTGGTGGGCCTCGTGCTGGGCGTCGGGGCGGTGGGCACGATGGCCGGCTCGATGCTCGTGGCCCGGGTGCGGCGGACCCTCGGGTTCGGGCCCTCGTGGATCGGCGCGCAGGTCGTGTCGGGGCTCGCCATCCTCTCCCTCGGGCTCGCGGGCACGGTGTGGGCCGTGGCCGCGATCATGGCCCTGTACCTGGCGTGCGTCAGCGTGGCCGGCATCTGCTCCATGTCGCTGCGCCAGCAGGTGACGCCTCCGCACCTGCTGGGGCGGGTGACGTCGGCGTTCTGGACGATCCACTTCTCGCTCGGGCCGGTCGGCGCGGCCGTCCTCGGCTGGGGCGCCGAGCATCGCGGCGCGACGACGGTGTTCGTCGTGGCCGGCGCCTCCTGCCTGGTGCTGGCGCTCGTCGCGCTCCTCACGCCCGTACGGCAGCGCCACCCCGAGCGCGCGTGACCCCGGGTCAGCGCCGACCGGCGGCGCGCACCAGCAGCCCGGCCAGCCCCTCCACCAGGCCGGGGTCGGCCGGCCGCCGGGAGGTCACCAGCCCGACGTGGCGGGCCGGGCGCGGCGGCCGGATCGGCACGACGGCCACGCCGGCGGCCGAGCGGTCCAGGGCGACCTCCGGGATCAGCGACACGCTCACCCCGGCGGCGACCAGCGCCTGGGCGAAGAAGTAGTCGCTGGTCCCGCCGGCGAACACCGGCTCGAACCCGGCCCGCTCGGCGTACCGGCGCAGAAACGCCTCCGTCTTGGAGCAGCCGAGCACCCACCGCTCGCCGGCCAGCTCGGCCAGCTCGACGGCCTCGCGGCCGGCCAGCCGGTGCCCCGCGGGCAGCACCACCGACAGCGGGTCCTCCATGAGCGGCGTCCACTCCAGGACCGGCCGGTCGCCCTGGACGAGCGGCAGCGGGCCGTCGAAGTGGTAGGCGAGGGCGAGGTCGGCCACCCCCTCGCGCACGAGGGGGAGGGCGTCCTCCGGCTCGCGCTCCAGCACGTTCACCTCGACGTCGGGGTGGGCGGCCACGAACGCGGTGAGCGCCTCCGGCAGCAGGCGCCGGCCGCCGCTGCTGAACGTGGCGACCGTCAGGCGGGGCCGGCCGGCCGCGATCCGGTCGATGCGCTCCTGGGCGCTGCGCAGCTCGGCGAAGACCACGTCGGCCGCCTCCAGGAGCAGGCGTCCGGGCTCGGTGAGCACCACGCCGCGCGTGCTGCGCTCGACGACGGGCGCACCGACCGAGCGTTCGAGGCCGGCGATCTGCTGCGAGACCGCCGACGGCGTGAAGAGCAGCGCGGCGGCCGCCTTGGCGAAGCTGCCCTGGCGGGCCACCTCGCGCAGGACCCGGAGCCGCTGCACGTCGATCAACAGTTCTCCTAACGGCCTCGTAAGCAGGTCGGCACTTCTGCTCACCGCCCCGCCCCGGCAGGCTCGGTGCCGTGAAGAGCGTATGCGTCATCGGCGGGAGCCGTTACTTCGGGCTCCGCCTCATCGAACTGCTCCGCGACGCGGGCACGGCCGTCACCGTGGTCAACCGCGGCTCGGCCGCGCCGCCGCCGGGGGTCGCGCACGTGGTCGCCGACCGCGACGACGAGGACGGGCTGCGCGCGGCGCTCGGGCGGCGCGCGTTCGACGTGGTGATCGACCAGGTCTGCTACACGCCGCTCCAGGCGGCGCTGGCGCGGCGGGTCTTCGCCGGGCGCACTCCCCGCTACGTCATGACGTCCACGATGGAGGTGTACGACCCGGCCACCTCCGCGCTGGTCACCCCGGCCGCCCCCGGGACGCCGGTCACGGAGGAGTCGCTGGACCCCGCCGCGTGGCCGGTGGACGGCGGCCCGGCCGGTCCTGGCGCGTCCCGGCTGCCCGCCGAGGCCGTCCGGTACGCCGAGGACAAGCGGCGGGCCGAGGCGGTGCTCGCCCGGGAGGGGGCCTTCGCGTTCGTCGCGGTGCGCTCGGCGCACGTGCTCGGCGTGCGGGCGCGCGACTTCACCGGACGGCTCGCGCACTACGCCGAGCGGATCCTCGCGGGCCGGCCGATCGCGGTCCACCGCGACCCGTCGCCGACCTCGTTCACGAACGACGAGGAGATCGCCGGCCTGCTGTACCGGGTGGCGGCCTCAGGCCACGCCGGCGCCGTGAACGCCTGCTCGCACGGGCCGCTCGACGTGCTCACGCTGTGCGCGGCGATCGGGGAGCGGATCGGGCGGAGGCCGGTGTACCGGGTGGTGGAGCCGGGCGAGGAGGCGTCGCCATTCTCCTTCGACCGCCACTACGCCATGGACAACGGCCTGGCCGCCCGGCTCGGCCTGCCGCTCTCGGCCACCGCCGACTGGCTGCCCGACGCCGTCGCCGCGACGCTCGGCCACCTGAAGGCGGCCTGACGTGCGCGCCCGATCCCTGACCCGCCGCCTCGGCCCCGTGGAGGTCGGCGCCGTCGGCCTCGGCGCCATGCCCCTGTCCATCGAGGGCCGTCCGGGCGAGGAGCGGGCCGTGGCCACGATCCACGCCGCCCTCGACGCGGGCGTCACGCTCGTCGACACCGCGGACTCGTACCACTGGCACGCGGGCGAGACCGGCCACAACGAGGAGCTGGTCGCCCGGGCCCTCGCCTCCTACGGCGGCGACCGCGACGCGGTGCTGGTCGCCACGAAGGGCGGCCGAGGGCGGCCCGGCGACGGCTCGTGGACCGTCACGGGGACGCCCGAGCACCTGAAGCGGGCCTGCGAGGGTTCGCTGCGGCGGCTCGGCGTGGAGGCGATCGGCCTGTACCAGCTGCACAAGCCGGACCCGGCCGTGCCCTGGGCCGAGTCCGTCGGCGCGCTGCGCGACCTCCTCGACGCGGGCAGGATCCGCATGGCGGGGGTGTCGAACGTGGACACCGCCCAGATCCTTCAGGCCCGCGACATCCTCGGCGACGGCCTGGTCTCGGTGCAGAACCGCTACTCCCCGGCGGTCCGCGACAGCGAGCCCGAGCTGGAGCTGTGCGCGCGGCTCGGCCTGGCATTCCTGCCCTGGAGCCCGCTCGGCGGCCTGTCGCGCAGCTCCCTGGACGGCCCCTCGGGCCAGGAGCGCGACCCGCGCATGGCCGCCTTCCACGAGATCGCGGCCGAGCGCGGCGTCAGCCCGCAGCGGGTCGCGCTCGCCTGGCTGCTGGCCCGCTCGCCGGTGGTCATCCCCATCCCGGGGGCCAGCCGCCCGGAGACGATCCGCGACTCGGCCGCCGCCGCGGCCCTCACACTGACGGACGCGGAGCTCGCCCGCTGTCCCTGACGGCGCCGCCACCAGCACTGGCCTGCCCGTCTGACCCTCTCTCTTGACAGCGTCGCGGCGCAACGGAGATCGTTCCTGGCAAAGATCAATCTTCGGTCCCGACCAGGGAAGAGCGCGATGAAGCTGATCAGCGGCGGGTTGCTCGCCGGTGTTGCCGTGGCGGTCGCGGGAGTGCTGCTGGCCCGCCGGCGTTACGTGGTGGTCGCCGTGGAGGGGGTCAGCATGGCCCCGACGCTCAACGACGGCGACCGCATCCTGGTGCGACGGCGGCGGTTGGACCAGGTGTCCAGGGGCGACGTCGTGGTGCTGGAGCCGACGCCGGACCCCACCGGGCGCATCCTGCCCGGCCCGCCCGGACCGGACGGCCGGCGCTGGAACATCAAGCGGGCCGTGGCCTTACCCGGCGACCCCGTCCCTCCCGACGTGCCCGTGGAGGGGGACGTGGAGCGGGTGCCGGCCGGCGCGCTCGTGGTCTACGGCGACAACGAGCGCAGCTTCGACTCCCGGCAGCGCGGCTTCTTCCACGCCGACAGGCTGCTCGGGGTCGCGTTGCGCCGGTTGGGCGGGTCCGCCCTCTAGACCGGAGCGGAGGGCACGCCCGTGGAGTTCCGACTTCTTGGCCCGATGCGGATCCAGGCCCGCGGCTCGGCGGTGAGGATCACGGCGCCCAAGCAGCGCACCGTCCTCGCCATGCTGCTGGCGCGGGCCGGTCACGTCGTCCCGGTCCGGTCCCTGGTGACGGAGGTCTGGGACGACCGCCCGCCGCGCTCCGCCGTGGCGAACCTGCGCACGTACCTCACGCAGCTGCGCAAGCTGCTGCCGCCCTCCGCCGATCCCGCGGCCGAGCGGCTGGTCACCTCGGAGGCCGGCTACCTGCTGCGGGTGGAGCCGGAGGAGTTCGACCTGTTCCAGTTCGAGCAGCTGTCGGGGCACGGCGGCCGGGCGCTGGCCCGTCGCGACCTCGGGGCCGCGCTGGACGCCTACAGCCGGGCGCTGTCGCTGTGGGAGGGGATGGCCGCCGAGGACGTGCCGCTCGGGCCGAGCCTGCGTGAGGTGGTGGCCCGGCTCACCGACCGCTACCTCGGCGTGGTGGAGGAGCACACCGAGATCCAGCTCCTGCTGGGGCGCTATCCCGAGGCGGTCGGGCGGCTGCGCGAGGTCGTCGCGCAGTATCCGCTGCGGGAGCGGCTGCACGGGCAGCTCATGGTGGCGCTCTACCGCAGCGGCGACGTGGTGGGCGCGCTGGAGGCGTTCGCGGTGGCCCGCCGGGTGCTGGCGGAGGAGCTGGGCATCGACCCGGGGCCGGACCTGCTGCGCCTGCACCAGGCGGTGCTGCGCCGCGACGCCGGACTGCTGGCCCCGCCGGAGCCCGCGCCCCTGCCCATGGCCGCGCCGCCGGAGGCCGGGTGCCCCGCCGGCCGCTGCCCGGGTGAGCGCGCGCCGGTCGAGGCCGGTCCGGGCGAGCGCGGGCCGGTCGCGTGCGGGCGCGGTGAGCGCGGGCCACGCCAGCTGCCTCCCGCCCCCAAGGTCTTCGTCGGCCGTACGGCGGAGCTGGCGGCCCTGCGGGCCGTCCTGACCGCCGAACCCGGGCCCGGCGGCGGCCCGGCGGTGCTCGCGCTGCACGGCCCCGGCGGGACGGGCAAGTCGGCGCTCGCGCTGCGCGCCGCCCACGCCGTCGCCGGCCGGTACCCCGACGGCCAGCTCTACGTGGACCTCCAGGGCTCCTCCCCCGGCCTGCCGCCGCTGAGCCCGGCCGAGGCGCTGGGCCGCTTCCTGCGCGCCCTCGGCGTACCCCCGGGCCGGGTCCCGGCGGTGCCGGCCGAGGCGGCGGCCCTCTACCAGTCGTCGCTGGCGGGCCGGCGGATCCTGGTCGTGCTCGACAACGCGGTGGGCGCGGCCCAGGTGGCTCCGCTGCTCCCTGCCGACACGGGCTGCGCCGCCCTGGTCACCAGCCGGGCGGCGCTGACCACCATGGACGCCGTGCCCGTCGCCGTGGGGCTGCTGAGCGAGGCCGACTGCGTGCGCATGCTGGCCGCGCTGACCGGAGAGCACCGCGTGGCCGCCGAACCCGGGGCGGCGGCCGAGATCGCCCGCTGGTGCGGCCGCCACCCGCTCGCGGTGCGCATCGCCGGGGCGCGCCTGGCCGCCCGCCCCGACTGGTCGCTCACCCGTTTCGGCGAACGGCTGCGCGACCACCGCGACCGGCTGGACGAGCTGCGGGCGCCCGGCCTGAACCTGCGCTCCTGCTTCCAGGTCGGCTACGACACGCTGACGAGCGCCGCCCGGGCCACGTTCCGCCGGTTCGGGGTGCTGGAGGTGCCGGAGATGGGCGTGGAGCTGGCCGCGGCGCTGGCCGGCACCGGGCGCAAGGAGGCCGAGGCGGCACTGGACGAGCTGGCCGAGGCACGGCTGCTGGAGCCGGTGGCCGAGGGCCGCTACCGCGTCCACGACCTGCTGCGGCTGTTCGCCGCCGAGCTGGCCGAGGCCCACGACCGGCCGAAGGACCGGGCCCGGGCGCTGCGCCGCGCCCTCGACGCGTACCTCGGCCTCTGCCGGGAGATGCGCGACCTGCTGCAGCCGCACCTGCGGGGCGGCGGTCGGCCCAGGAGCGGCGGGCGCGACCCCGGGCAGGTGCGGCGCCCGGGCGCGCCCTCCGCCGGACACCGGCCCGGGGGCGGGCGCGACCCCGGGCCGCTGCTGTCCGGACCCGCCGCGGCCGTGCGCTGGCTCGACACGGAGCTGCGCTGCCTGGTGGCGGCCGCCGCGCAGGCCGCGCGCGGCGAGCCGGACGTCGCGCGGTTCGTCACGGAGCTGATGCCGCTGGTCAAGGCCGTGGCCATGAAGGGCGGCCACTGGCGGGAGCTGGAGACCCTCTCCCGCCTGGCGATCGGCGTGGCGCGGCGCGACGGCGACCGGCCGGCGGAGGCGGCCACGCTCGTGACCCTCGGGCTGCTGGAGTGGCGGGCGGGCCGCGCTGAGGAGGCGCGCGACCTCATGAGCCGCGCGCTGGACCTCTGGCGCGAGGTGGGCGACGGCGAGGCCGAGGGGCTGGCGCTGCACAACCTCGGCTGGCTCGGCATGCAGACCGGCGACCTCGGCTCGGCGCTCGACCACATCACCGCGAGCCTGCGGCTGCTGGAGGCCCACGGCTCCAGCCGGGTCGGGCTGGTCGGCCACAACCTGGGCGAGGTGCTGCTCCGGCTGGGCAGGCACGCCGAGGCGGCCCGCCGGTTCGAGCGCTGCCTGGCCGTCCGCCGGGCCGACGGCGACCTGTACGGCGAGAGCATCACGCTGGCGGCGCTCGGCCGCGCGTACGGGCTGCTGGACCAGCGCGAACGGGCACTCGCCGCGCTGGAGGAGGCGCTGGCCCGCTGCGGGGAGACCGGCAACCGCGAGGACGAGTGGGAGGCGCGGCTGGCCAGGTCCGAGATACTGCTGCGCCAGGGCGACCCGGCCGCGGCCGAGGCCGACCTGGTGCGCGTCCTGGAGCTGACCGCCCGCATCGGCGACGCCTACGGGCAGGCGGCCGGGGCGCGGCAGCTCGCCCGGGCCCGCACGGCCCTCGCGGACCCGCGCGCCGAGGCGGACGCGCGCCGCGCCGGCGAGCTGTTCGCCGACCGGGCCCTGCGCCGCGACCCCGCCCTGGAGCGGCTGCTCACGGCCCGGTTGTAGAGCGGCTGTATGGGCCGCTGTATGTCCCCCAAATAGCTTTTCGGCCGACCGCATCGCTACGGAAAGGAGCGTGGATCCATGTCCAACGTCCTGGGCAGGCTCGGCGACCGGATTCTCGAGAAGCTGGTGCCGAAGACGTCCGCGGCAGCCTACGAGTACTACGTGCACTGCTACTGCCGGGAGCGCTCCGACTACCAGAAGATCTGCATGCTCAGCGGCGGCAAGACCTACTGCGGGTCCTGCTACGTGTTCAGGACCTGCGGGGCCTGAGCCCGTGAGGCGCGGGTCCGCCGGCGGTCCCCACCGCCCGCGGACCCGCGCCGGAACCGCCCCTCCACAGCCCGACACGGCCGTCCACCGTCTGATGCGAGGTCACCCATGGCTTTCCTGATCGCCGCCGTCGTGCTCGTCGGCCTGCTCTGCCTGCTGAACCTGGTGCTCATGACGGGCGTCCTCCGGCGGCTGCGCGAGCACACCGCCGAGCTGCAGCGCCTGGCCGGCGGGGCGATGGCACCCATGTCCTACGACCCCAGGGTCCTGGTGGGGCGCAGGCTGCCGGAGGACGCGGCCGGGCCCCGGCTCGTGGGCTTCTTCGACGTGGACTGCGACACGTGTCACGAGCGGGCGCCGGAGTTCGTGGCGGCGGCCCGCGGGGAGGACGGCGGCGCCCTGGCGGTCGTGTCGGGCGATCCCGGCAAGGCGGACGACCTCATCGAGCTCATGAGCGGCGTGGCCGAGGTCGTCACGGGCGACGACGCGCTGCGGATCACGGAGGCGGTCGGCATCAGCGCGTTCCCGACGTTCCTGCGTACGGGCGCGGAGGGCGTGGTCGTGGCGGCGGACACGGAACTGACCGGCCTGGCGACCCACCGGCCGCACCACGCGTGAGCGGCCGGACGCGCCACGCGACCGATCCCGGAACGTCCCCTCGGACCAACCGTGTACAGGTAACCCTGCTCCGCACCCAGGCTCTCGACGTCACGCCCGGATGAGGGCCAGCGCTTGCCGTGCGGCGCGCTGGTAGCGTTCGTCCGCCGGGACGTCGCGGCGAGTCACGCGGGCCCGGCCGTTCGCGATGACCTCCAGCGCGGGCACCGCCTCGGCCGCCGCCGGGCCCATCATCCCGAGCCCCTCGACGGCGCGCAGCGCGGACGCGGCCCCTCGCCACCAGCCGTCGCCCGGCAAGGGTCTGGTGGTGATGGCGTCCCGCAGCGGCGCGACCAGCCCGTCGGGCTCGCCGGTGATCGCCCACAGGGCCCGCGCGATCGCCACCCGGTCGAAACGGTCGGCGAACTCGTCGTGGTACAGCGCGCGCAGGACGGGCACGGCTTCCTCGGCGGCGGGGCCGAACTCTTCGAGCAGGGGTGCGACGTCGCCCGCCGAGTGACCTCCGTAGCGGGCGAGGTGTCGCGTGAGCAGCGCCGGCGCCTCCCCCGTCTCGCCCGTGATCCGCCACAGGGTCCAGGCGGCCTCGTGCCGGTGCGCCTCGTCGCCGAGCACGGCACGCACCCGCGGCACGACTTCGGCTGCTGCCGGGCCGAGCGCCGCGAACAGGGGGAACGCGGAGGCGAGGTACGTGGTGGTGAGCCGGTCGGCGATCGGCTGGAGGAGCGGCGCCGCCGCCTCCCGCCACGAGACCAGCGCGTTCATGCACTCGAGGTGCTCGAACCCGCCGGACCCTCGCGACGCGGGGCCGAGGAAGTGCGTCAGGGCCGGCATCAGCGCGTCCGCGTGCGCGGCCATGGCCGGGATCGCCTCCAGCACGTCGAGGTCCCTGAGGCGGCCGAACCCGTGGCGGAACGCCGCGGCGAGCCACGGCACGCAGCGCCCGTCGCCGAGCACGGCCAGCGTTTGCACGGCGGGAGCGGCCACCTCGGGCCACGGTCCGGCCGGATCTCCCGTCAGCATCTCGGCCATCAGGTCCGCCTGCGGCGCGGCCGCCTGTCCCGCCTGCGAGATCACCCTCACCGCGTGCACGAGCGGCTGTTCCTGCCCGATCCGGCGCCTGTGGGGAGGCGCGACGGACCTGAGCTCCCGCACCTTGCCGGCGAGCGCCGGGAGGAGCTCCACCGCGGACGCCCGCCAGGACGCGATCGCCTCTCCGGCGAGGTAGAGGGCCTGGTCGGTCTCCCGGTGCCCGGGACGGGCCAGGAGCTGCCGGACGAGAGCCCGCTGCCAGTGCTCGGCCTGGATCAGCGCCGTGCCGAGAGGGGTCACGGCGTCGCCGTGCCAGCGGATGCGGGTGTGCTGGAGTGTCGTGGCCGGGTCGGCTTCCGCGTCGGCCATGAGGGTGATCGCCGCCTCGCTCGCGGGTGGCGCCGCGGGTTCGGCGAGCGCCAGCCCGGCCGCCGCCGCGGCGCGCACGTCGCGATGCGCGTCCTCGGCGCCGGCCAGGCCGGAGAACCACTCGACGTGGTCGCCCGCCGCCAGCCACGCCACGGCCAGCACGCAGGCCACCGCGCCGGCGTCGGCGGTCATCGGGCCCGGCCCGTCCGCGCTCCGCTGGCCTTTGGCGCCCCGGGCCCTGATCTTCACCCGGGCCCCCTTCTCGGCCCGCGCGCGTAAGGCCGGGAGGACGGTGGGCGCGGCCTCGGGCAGGCAGGCCAGCAGACGGGCCGCCGCCACCACGACCTTCCGGGCGACGTCGTCCAGAAAGCCCACGAGCGCGTCCGCGTGCGCGACCATCGCCTCGCGCGCCAGGGCCACGTGGTCCGGCTCGGGACCGGCGGCGGCGTCCCTCAGCACGTCCCGGTACGGCGCGCTGCGCGCCATGTCCGTGAGCAGGTCCAGGAGCAGACCACGATGGGGCTGCCGCGCGCCCCGAGCACCCTCGATCAGATAGGGCACCAGGCAGGGGGCCGCGCCGCAGACCTCGTCGGGCACATGGGTGACGAACAGCCCGTGCCTGAGGCGCCACACCGGCGAGTCGTCCCCCTTGCCCGGCCGCGCCGCCACGATCTCCCGCAGCAGGTCCCCCACCCGCCCACCACCGCGGGAGTCGTAACCGAGACGACCCCAGGGCACCTCGTCCACACCGTCGAACACGGCTGCCACCCTCTCCACACCCACGACGAGCACGCGGCCGCAGGATCTCAGAGAGCACCGACATCGTCGCGAGCGCGAAGTGCCGGCACGAGGGGGGACCACCTCCTTCCTCTCCTGTCGTACTATCAGGCGACTTCTTGAGAGTGGTAGGACTGTGGACATCCGGGTGCTGGGCCCGCTGGAGATCATCGGCGACGACGGGCGGTCGTGTCAGGTCGGCTCGCCGAAGCTGCGGGCGATGGTGAGCGCGCTGGTGCTGGCCGAGGGCCGGCCGGTGGCGCCGGCCACGCTGATCGACCGGTTGTGGGGCGAGGAGCCGCCGGCGGAGGCGCAGGCGTCGCTGCACTCGTACGTCTCCAACCTGCGCCGCCTGCTGGAGCCGGGACGCCGGGCCAGGGCGCGGAGCCTGCTGACGTTCGGACCCGTGGGCTACACGCTGGAGATCGACCAGGAGCAGGTGGACGCGACGCGTTTCCTGCGCCTGGTCGGGCAGGCGGAGCAGGCGGCCGAGCCGGCCGAGGCGGAGCGGCTGGCGGACGAGGCGCTGGCGCTGTGGCGGGGCGAGCCGTACCCGGACCTGGACGACCAGGCGTACGCGGCCGCGGCCAGGGCGCGGCTCACCGAGGCCCGGGAGCGGGCGCGCGAGCTGCGGGTCGGCGCGGTCATCCGGCAGGACCGGCACGACGAGCTGCTGGGCGAGCTGGAGGCGCTGACGTACGAGCACCCGCTGCGGGAACGGCTGTGGGCGCTGCGGGCGCTGGCGCTCTACCGCAGCGGCCGCCAGGGCGAGGCCCTGGAGACGCTGCGCACGGCGCGCCGGATCCTGGCCGAGGAGCTCGGCATCGACCCGGGGGACGAACTGCGCGAGCTGGAACGTGACATCCTCGGCCGATCTCCCGCGCTGCTTCCCGACCGGCGGCGGCCTGAGCCGCGGTCAGGCGGCCCCTCATCGGCCGGACCCGGATCGTCCGTACCCCCATCAGGCCGGCCCGGGGCGGCCGAGGCGGGGATCGC
This sequence comes from Nonomuraea rhodomycinica, assembly GCF_013363995.1. GTDB lineage: Bacteria > Actinomycetota > Actinomycetes > Streptosporangiales > Streptosporangiaceae > Nonomuraea > Nonomuraea rhodomycinica. The sequence goes on from NZ_JABWGO010000005.1 coordinate 460,148, forward strand.
CGGGCGGAAGGACGAGCTGGCGGCGCTGGACAGGCTGCTGGAGGCGGCGGCGGCGGGCCGGCCCGGGTTCTCGCTGATCACGGGAGAGCCGGGGATCGGCAAGACCCGGCTGGCCGAGGAGCTGGTGAGCCGTGCGCGGGCCAGGGGTTTCACGGTCGCGGTGGGGCGGTGCGCGGCCACGGAGGGCGCACCGGCGTTCTGGCCGTGGGTCACGGTGCTGGAGCGGCTGGCCGACACGCTGCCGCCGCTGCCCGCCGACGTGCGCGCCGACCTGCCGGGCGTCGGCTCCGCGACCGGGGCCGAACCCGAGGGCGCGCGGTTCCGCACCTACGAGGCGGCGGCGCGGGCGCTGACCGCGAGCCGCCGGCCGGTGCTGGTGGTGCTGGACGACCTGCACTGGGCGGACCGGTCCTCGTTGCGGCTGCTCGGCTACCTGGCCGGGCACGTGCAGGACGGCAGGCTGGCCCTGGTGGGGACGGCCCGCGACTGGCCGCCGCCGGAGGGCGCGCTGGCCGAGGCGTTCGAGGCGCTGGCGCGCCGGCAGGCGGTCCGGCTGCCGCTGTCCGGCCTGGCGGCCGCCGACCTGGCCGAGCTGACCCCGGCGGGCACGGACGTGTCCGCGCTCCGGGACCGCACGAACGGCAACCCGTTCTTCGTCACGGAGCTGATGCGCTACCTGGAGACCGGATCGCCGGGCCGCGGCACGCTGCCGCTGGGCGTGCGGGACGTCGTGCTCGGCCGGGTGAACCGGCTGCCCGAGCCGTCGGCGACGCTGCTGCGGGTGGCGGCGGTGGCCGGGCGGGAGTTCGACGTGGCGGTCGTGGCCGAGGCCGCCGGGCTCGACCTGGACACGGCGCTGGACCTGCTGGAGCCGGCCATGACCGCCCACCTGGTCGCGGAGGGGCGGCCCGGGCGGTTCCTGTTCGTGCACGCGCTGGTGCAGGAGGCGCTCGTCGCGGTGGTGCCGGTGCTGCGCAGGGCCCGGCTGCACGCCGCCGTGGCCGCCGCGATCGAGTCGCGTACCGGCGGCCCGGCCTCCGACCGGCTGGCCGCCGCCGCGCACCACTGGTTCGAGGCCGTTCCCGCGGGCCACACCGCGCGGGCCTGGCGGGCGGCGTGGCGGGCCGCCGAGGAGGCCAAGCGGCTGCGCGCGTACGACGCCGCGGTGGAGCTGCTGGAACGGGCCGAACGGCTGGCCGGGGACGACCCCGGGCTGGGCGAGGCCGAGCGGATGGACCTGCTGTTCGCGCTGGCCGAGGCCAGGTTCGGCGCGGGCGACTCGCTGGGTCAGGAGGCGGAGCTGACGCGGATCCGCCATCTGGCCAAGCAGGCGGGCGACCGGCGGCGCTGGATCGAGGCCGCGACCGGGTACGGCGGGCGCATCCTGCAGCCCTGGAAGGTCTACGGCGACCACGACGCCGACCTGGTGGCGGACCTGGAGGAGCTGGCCGCCGACGAGGGGCTGGAGCCGTCCGCCCGGGCCCGGGTGCTGGCCTGCCTGGCGCTCCAGACGTACTACCAGCCGGGACGGGACCCGGCGGAGCGGGACCGGTGGAGCGCCGAGGCCGCGCGGCTGGCCCGCCAGGAGAACGACGCGACGCTGCTGGGCCGCGTGCTGTTCGCCCGCTACTACGCGCTGCTCGACCCGGACTCGGTGCACCAGCGGCTGGCGGCGGGCGAGGAGATGGCCCGCGCCGGGTCGGAGGCGGGCGACCACGAGCTGCGCACGATCGGGCTCACCTGCCAGGGCGGCACGCTGCTGGAGCTGTGCCGGGTGCGGGAGGCCCTGGACGTGCTGGCCGAGGCGGAGCGGCTCATCGGCCGCACGCACATGCCGTACCTGCGCATCATGCTGAACTGGCTGCGGCTCGGCGTGCTCGCCAGCCGCGGCGACCTGGAGGCGGCCGAGTCGCTGCTCGCGGCCACCGTCGCCGAGCAGCGGACCACCTCGATGTGGGGGGTGGAGTCGAGCACGGCGGGCGCCACGTACCAGGTCGCGCTCATGCGCCTGCGCCGCGGGAAGGCCGAGGCGGTGCAGCCGCCGCAGGACGTCACGCACGATCAGCTCGATCGGTTCAACGCGGACGGGTACGCCCATTTCCTGGTCGTCAGCGGCCGGCTGGAGGAGGCGCGGCGGGCGCTCGGGCCGTGGGAGCGGCAGCCGCCGATCCCGCGCACCTTCGTCTACCTGTTCTGGCTGGTCATCCGCTGCGAGGTGTGGGCGGCGCTGGGCGACCGGGAGGCCTGCGCCGACCTGTACGAGGAGGCGTCGCCGTACGCCGACCGGATGGGGATCTCCGGGCTGAGCCTGCTGATGTGGCCGGTCAGCCGGTCGCTGGCGCAGCTGGCCGAGGCGCTGGGCGACACGGAGACGGCGCGGCGGCACGCCGAGCACGCCGAGAGCGTGGAGCGGGAGCTGGCTGATCCCTCGCCGGCTCACCCCCACAGGTAGGCCGCGCGCCGCCGGTAGCGGCCGCCGGCCAGGCGGCTGAGCAGCAGCATCGGCCTGGGCGCCGTCCTGCGCAGGTGGGCCTCGACGTCGGGCGGCAGCTCGGCGGTGATCCAGCCGAGCAGCCTGACCAGCCTGCCGAGGCCGTACTCCTTCATGATGGCCTTGTGCATCTCGGCGTCCTCCTCCGGCGTGATGTGGGCCATCATCAGCGGGATCCCGTCGGTCTCCTCGTGCGCGAGGTGCGCGCCGAGGGTGTCGGCCAGCCCGCGCAGGGCCGTCATCAGCCGCTCGCGTCCGGGCTCGGACGGGGCCGCCTCGAACGCCTGGAAGGCCGCGGTGCTCTCGCTGAGCCAGCGGTCGCAGGCCTCGTGCTCGGCCTCCAGCGCGTCGATCGTGCCGACCGACTCCGGCGCCCGCTCCCGCAGGCGCGGCCAGACCGTCTCGTCCTCGGCGGTGTGGTGGTGGTGCAGCACGAACAGCACCCACGCGTGGTGCTCGCGCAGGGCGGTGACGCGCCGGCGGTCGTCGAGGCGGACCCGGCCGGCAGCGGTGATCAGGTGGCCTAGGTCGCGGCGGAAGCCGAAGTGCGCCAGGTACATGTTGCTCATGTCGAGCGGACCGGGCGCGGCGGCGGCCTGACCGGGCAGCATGATCTGCGGCACGTTCGGGTGTGCGGCGGTTCGCATGGCGGTGCTCCTTCTCGTCGTGTCCGTCGTGGGGGGTCGTGTCCGTCGTGGGAGGGGTCGTGTCCGTCGTGGAGAAAGGGACGGCGTCATCGTGGCCGCCCCCTCTTGGGGCGCTCTGGAAGATCAGCGACAAGAGCGGCTCAAGACCTTTTCGGCAGCGTGCGGGGCATGACGCTCCCGCTGCCCTCCTCGACGTTCGGGACCTCCCCGGTGTGCGCCTACACCTCGCTGACCCGTGACGGGCGGCCTGTCACCTGGCCGGTCACCCCGTACACCGGTCCCCGCGGCACGATCGACGTCAGCACCGGCCTGACCTATCCCGGCAAGGCCGAGCGGGCGCGCCGCGATCCGCGCGTGGCCCTGCTGTTCGAGGGCGACCCGGTGGTGCTGGTGCAGGGCCGCGCCACCGTGCGCGACGCCGACCTGCAGGCCAACACCGACCGGTACGTCCGCGACTCCCGCGCCAAGGTCCCGGACGCCTTCGCGGGGCTGCCGTGGTTCCTGCTCAAGCGCCTGACCTGGTACTTCGCCCGGATCTACGTCGAGGTGACGCCCGAGCGGGTCACGTGGTGGCACGGCGGCGACCTGACCCGCGCACCGCTGACCTGGACGTGCCCGCCCGGCACCGAGGCCCCCGCCTCCGACCCGCCGCCCTCCGGCCCTCCCCTGCCCGGCCGGTGCGCGCCGCCCGCCGACTGGCGACCCCACGCCCGCCGGGCCCGCGACCTGGGGCGGCCGATCGTGTCGACGGTGACGGGGGGCCTGCCCGTGACCGTGCCGGCGCGCGCCTTCTCCGCCACCGCGACCGGGTACGAGCTGGATCTGCCCGCCGGTGTGGCGGCCGTGCCGGGACCGGTGTGCCTGACCTTCCACCGGCACGATCCGGGCATGCGGTGGCAGGAGAACGTCGTGCTGCTCGGCACCGCCACCGTCCGGGGCGACGACCGGCTCGGCGTCGCGATCGACCGCGCGCTGCCCGACTGGAGCCTGCCCGAGGACCGCCGCCTGCGGACCCGGTCCTTCCTCGGCCACGGCAGGCTCCTCAGGCGCCGGGTCCGGGCCGAGGCCGCGCGCCGCGCCCAGCCGGTGCCGAAGGTCCGCCTCGGGGATCGATGACGCGCGGGGTCAGGCCACCGGTTCGTAGCGGGCCCGGCGGGCGATCACCTCGAACCCGAGGCCGCGGAAGAGGCCGGCCGAGGCGGGGTTGTCGACGTTGACGTCGAGGTAGACCTCCGTCGCGCCGCGTGCCCGCATGCGGCCGAGCGCGGCGACCGCCAGGGCCTTCGCCAGGCCGCGCCGCCGCCATCCGGGCACGGCGCCGACCTGGATGAGGAAGCCTTCCGCGCACGCCACGAACCCCGCGACGGCCCCACCCTTCTCGGACGCCACCAGCGAGCAGCAGGGCAGGAACTCGTCGTCCACCAGCCAGTCCACCCACTGCTCCCGCGTCCAGCCGGGGAAGCGCGGGCGGTCGGCGAAGGACGCGGAGTAGGCCGCGTGGAAGGCCGCCTCGGTGTGCTCGGACCACGGCGCCGTCTCCAGCTCCGGCGGGAGGGGGACGGCCGGGAGCGGCCGGGTCAGGTCGCGCCGGCAGACGTCCTCGGCGAACGTCCGCCGGAATCCGCGCGAGAGGAAGAGCGCGTGAGCCTCCGGGGTCAGCGACTCGGTCTCCAGCCGGACGGCCCTCCCGATCGGCCGGGCAGGCTCCCCGATCAGCCGCCCGGAGCCCTCCGCCGGCCGCCCGGGGCCCTCGGCCGGCTGCCCGGGGCCCTCGGCCGGCTGCTCAGGCTTCCCGATCAGCCGGTCGAGCAGGCCGGATCCGAGGCCGCGGCCCCGGTGAGCCGGATCGACCAGGCCGGTCGCCGCCGACGCGTCGCCCACGGCCCGGACCGCTCCGCAGGCGACCAGGCGGCCGTCGGCGAACGCGCCCACCGCCGTCCCCGTGGCGTACCTGCGCGCCAGGAAGGGCGGCGACGTGGCCGCCGGGAGCCCGCCGTCGCGCGCCGCGCACCGACGGGCGAGATCGGCGATCGCCGGCAGGTCGGCGGCGGACAGCGCGGTCCACTCGATGGCCACCGTGGGCTCCTCTCAGGCGCGGCGGGGCGCGGGGCCACGACGCCGGCGGTCACCGACCGTCGCGGCGGTTCCGCCCCCCGTCGCCGAACATGAACGCGAACCGGCGGCCGGCTTAACGATCATCGCCGCCCGTTCCCCGTGTTGATCACGGATTTTACGATCAGGCCGCAACGATGGTCATACCTCGCCCAGAGGTGCGCGAATCGGGGATCGAAGAGTGGCATTGAACCGCGCCCGCGTCCGTCGGACGACCCCGGCGGATCGGGCCATCGCGGCCGTGCTGTCCGCGACACTGGCCGTGACCGTCGCCGACATCCCCACGGCGTACGCGGACACCCCCTCCCCCCAACCCCCACCGGCGGCCGTCCCGCCCGACCCCTCGACCGCTCCGGCCGGGCCCGGCGCGCCGGACGAGAGCTCGGCCCGGCTCACCGCCCGGCTCACCGGCAGGCGGGTCGAGATCGAATCGGCACGCACCGAGACCTCCTCCACCTACGCCAACCCCGACGGCTCCCTCACCAAGGAGATGTTCGCCGGGCCGGCGGCCGGCGCTGGGTCAGCCGGGGATCCTTCATCGTCGGCGTGGGCTTCGGCACCTACAGCTGCCTGCGCAGGCGCACCCTGCGCGGCTGCGCCAGGGCGTACTGGGAGAACAGCGCGATCGGCGGCCTGTCCGGCGCGCTGTACGGCATCGGCCGCGTGGGCTGGCGGGGCCGCCACTGGTGGCGCCGCGTGCACCGGTGACGCCCCTGGGTGAATGAGGCACCGGATGTGCCCTTCCCCGCCGGGGAAGGGCACGTCTCGCCGCCGGCGGAAACGCGAGATCCCGCCCGATCAAAGGATCGGACGGGATCTTCTCTGTGGAGCTATGGGGATTCGAACCCCAGACCTCCTCCATGCCATGGAGGCGCGCTACCAACTGCGCCATAGCCCCGCGCTGCGTGCACCAGTGTATCGGACTTCCCGGGCCGCCGAGCACGGTCGGCGTTCGGCGACCCGGGACCGCTCCGGCGGCCTCACCCGACGGCGCGGGCCTGGTCGATGAGGCGGGCCAGTTCGGACACCATGGGGTCCTCCGCCCGCTCCGCCAGCCGCCTGGCGTGCTCCCCCAGCGCCGGCAGGTCCAGCCCGAACGCCTGCCTGTCGCGCATGTACACCGCGAAGGCGGCGGCCACCACGTCCACCTGGAGCCGGACCGGCGCCCTGTCCCAGATCGACGGGGTCAGCGCGGTCACGTCCACGGACCGGCTCGCCTCCGCCGGGGCGCGCGTGTCCGGGTCCTGCCAGCGCACGGTGGCCTGGGCGAGCTGGCCGGTGGCGCCCGGCTTGAGGCGGACGCTGTAGAGCGCCGTCACCGCGTGGCCGGGGCCGATCTCGCCGCCGTCGCGGGTGTCGTCGCGGAACCCGTCGGCCGGCATGGCGCGGTTGTCGTAGCCGAGGAGCTGCTGGCTCTCCACGACCGAGGGGTTGAAGGCGACCTGCGCCCTGGCGTCGCGGGCGCGCAGCTCGATCGTGGTGGGCAGCCGTTCGGCGAAGACCTTCGCGGCCTCCTCGCGGGTGCTGACGTACACGGCGGCGCCGTCGCCGTTGTCGGCGAGCTGTTCCATCAGCTCGTCGCCGTAGTCGCGGCCGACGCCGACGGTGAGCAGCGTGACCTGCCGGCCCGCGTACTCCTTGACCCGGTCGAGGATGGCCTGCCAGGCGGTGACGCCCTGGTTGGCCAGGCCGTCGGACAGCAGGACGACGCGGTTGGTGGCGGCGGGGCGGAACGCCCGGGACGCCTGCTGGTAGCCGGTCACCAGCCCGGTCTCCAGGTTCGTGCCGCCCTGGACGGCGAGCCGGTCCACGGCGGCGTGCAGGTCGGGCCGGGCGGTGAGCGGCGTCATCGGGACGAGGGTCTCGGCCGTGTCGCTGAACGCGACGACCGACACCCGGTCGCCGGGGGCGAGCTGGTCGATCAGCGTGTGCAGGGACTCCTTGACCAGGTCCAGCCGGCCGGTCTCGGCCATCGACCCGGAGACGTCCACCACGAAGGTCAGGTCGGCGGGCCGGCGGGCGGCGGCGTCGGCGCCGCGCGTGCGCAGGCCCACGCGGACGACCGCCGTGTCGGAGCCGGGCAGGCGCGCGCCGTCGATGTGGACGGTGAAGCCGTCTCCGGCGGGCTCGGCGTAGTCCTGCCCGAAGGAGTTGACGAACTCCTCGGGCCGGATCCGGGCGGGCTCGGGCCAGCGCCCCTCGGCGAGGGCGCGGCGGGCGTAGGAGTACGAGGCGGTGTCGACGTCCAGGGCGAACGTCGAGATCTGCGCCTCGGCGGCGTCGCGGCCGGTGTCCTGCTCGGCGTCGGCGGCCGTCTCCCTGCCGGCCTCGGGCTGCGCTCGGCGGGTGGCGCGGGGTTCGGCGGGGACCGGCCGGCCGGCTTCGGTCCGGGCGGGCACGGCGCGTTCGGCGGAGCTCCCGGTGGAGCCCCCGGGCCCGCCTCCGCAGGCCGCGAGAGCGAGTAATGCGGCAAGTCCGGCACCTGCCATCAGAGGGCGAAATCTCATGGCTTACCACCTCCACGCGTATCGACGGTTCGACGTCGCCGCGTGGCCGGGCGAGTGATCCAAGCGAGCGCGAACCGCGACCGGGGCGTGATCGCCCGGATCACCCCGTCCCCTCACGCCCCAGTGATCGTCACGGCTTCCACGAGGGGTCGCGGCCCAGCTCCCCCAGGGCGCGCTCCAGCGCGGACGCTCCGGCGGGCACCTCCACCGGCTCGCCGAACGCCCCCATCTGCCGCCCCGTCGGGGCCATCTGACCGGCGAAGGCGAGCAGCCGCTCCGCCTCCTCCCCGTCCACCTCGTACGGCCGGCCGGTCGCCACGGACAGGTCCCAGCCGTGGACGACGAGGTCGCACAGGCTCATCGCGGCGAGGGTCGCCATCGGCAGCCCCATGCCGGGGCTGACCCCCTCCCACGCCTCCGGCCTGCGCCAGGCGGCCAGCATCCGCCCGGCCCGCTCCCGGAAGTCTCCGGTGTACTCCCCCTGCGGGATCATCCCGCCGCCGGAGGCCAGCGACTCGAACAGCGAGGCCCCCCACTCCAGGTGGGCGATCAGGCCGCGGACGTCGAACTCGGCGCACGGCGTCGGCAGCGCGAGCTCGTCATCGCCGATGGCCTCCACCAGGTCCGCCGTACGCCCGGCGGCGCGTTCCAAGAGCGGCAGCGTCTCCTCCATGGTCTGGTTCATGCGCCCCAGCATGCCAGCCCGCCCTCACCCGTGCACCAGCTTGACGACGACGCCGCGGCCTGATCGGACACGCCGCTCGGCGATGAAGGTGTCCCCGGCGAGCCATCAGGCACCGTCCTCGGCGACCGCCCGCGGCGAACATGCGGCCGAACCGCACCAGCCCGCGCGGGGCCGTGCACAGGGTGGACCCGGCGGGCGCGTGGCCCTCCTCGGTCGGCTGCATGGTCGGCGCGGCCGTCCACACCTTGGTGGTGAGGCCGACCTGGAGGACGCTGTCGGGAGTGGTCTCCACGCCGGTGGCGCGGTTGAGCACGCCCGTCGCGGCTTCGTGCAGTCGGCCGCCGGTCCATGTGACCGCCTCAGGCGATCTTGGGGGTGGCGCGGACACCGAGGTGGAGGTAGGGCGAGCCGTCGTCGAGCTGGTAGAACACGCCCGACAGCCAGTCGGGCTCACCCTCGCGGCGGCCGACGAAGGTGACGTCGTCGACCGCGACGAGGTCGAGGTCGAACGGCTCCTCCAGGGCGGCGAGCGGGCCCGTCGCCTCGATGCGCAGCCTCAGCGTGCCGTCGTGGACGCCGGCGGTCATGCGGGAGCCGACCCGCTCGTAGACGCCGGCGTAGCGCTCGACGTCCACCTGCACGGGGGTCTCCGGTGGGCCGAGCACCGGCGGCACGGTCAGGCCGTCGAGCTCGGCGAACAGCTCGGTGGCCAGGGCGCGGGTGAAAGCGCCGCTGTGGCCGCCGTTGGTGGTCACGCACACGACGGTGCCGGTGTCGGGGACGGCCCAGAGCATGGCGTGCTGGCCGATGGTGTTGCCGCCGTGCGAGAGGACGCGCCGGCCCGACCACTCGTCGATGATCCAGCCGATGCCCCAGTGCCTGCCCAGGGTGTGCGGGTTGGGGATGTCGACCTGCGGCTCCCACATCGCCCGCGGGTCGTCGAGCAGGCCGCCCTCGAGGTGGGCGCGCCCGAAGGCGACCACGTCGCGCGGACGGGCGCAGATGAGGCCGGCCGGACCGCACGAGCGCATGAGACCCCACACCGGAGCCGCCCTGCCGTCCTCGACGTGGCCGTGCGCGGCGCGGAAGCGCAGCACGTCCTCCGGCAGCGTCCAGGTATGGGTCAGCCCGAGCGGTCCGCAGATGTTCTCGCGCAGCACCGCGTCCCAGGTTCTGCCCTCCAGCACCTCCAGGATGCGACCGGCGATGACGAAGCCGGAGTTGCAGTAGGACTGGGTGGCGCCGAGCGGGTGGTTCTGCGCCAGGCCGGCGCAGGCCTCGACGTACTTCTTGACGCAGTCGTCGCCGCGGCCGGTGTCGAGGAACAGGTCGCCGTCGATGCCGCTGGTGTGCGACAGCAGATGCCTGACCGTGACGGTCCTGGACACCTCGGCGTCGGCGACCCGGAAGCCGGGCAGCAGCTCGGCGACCGGGGTGTCCAGGGTCAGCCGGCCGCGCTCCACCTGCTGCATGAGCAGGGTGGCCGTCCACACCTTGGTGATCGAGCCGATCTGGAACAGGGAGTCCGGCGTCGCCTCGACGCCGGTGTCGACGTTGAGCACGCCCGCGGCGAACTCGTGCAGTTCCCCGTTGTGCAGGTAGGCGAGCGCCGCGCCCGGGACCTCGTACGTGTCGATCAGTTCGGCGAGCCGCTGACCCAGTGCATCAGCCACGCGAGGATCCTTTCGTTGTCGTCGAAGCGGTGTGAGGGGCGCCCGTCGAGGATGCGGGTGCCGTCGGGCGACCAGCGGGGGGCCGCGCCGACCGCCGGCCCGCGCGGGGCGGCGCCGGGGGCGGCGCCGGGGGCGGCCAGACCGTACAGGTCGCCGAGGCAGAGGCGGCGCATGACCGAACGTTAGGCGAGGCCGCCGCGGCCCTCTTCGTCGTGGACGACAAAGAGTGCGTGGAATCTTGTGCCGTCGCGACATCACCTGATGCGACGCCGCTCAGTCGTCAAGAACTTCGCCCAGCGTTCACCGTCTCCCTCTGGAAGCCGTCACGCCTCTCTGCGAGCGTGACGCCCGGCCGCGGGATCATCCGCCCGGCCCCCACACACATCGTGCGCAAGCTCATGGGCGACCTCGAGAACGACGCACCAGGTGGTCCAGATGAAAGGTATGTCCCATGTGCCGTACCCATGCACATCCCTCCAGCGCTCCGGAGGGAACGGCCGCGTTCGCCGACCTGTCCGTCGCGGAGAAGGAGCTGTCACCCGCCGACCTCAGCCGGCGCCGCTTCCTGCTGAACAGCGGCCTGCTCGGCGTCGGCGGTCTCGGGGTGACCGCCCTGGGCGGGCTGGCCGCGCGTCCCGCCGCCGCCACCGGCGGCGGAGGCTCCCGCGCGCTCCACTGGATGGCCGGCGACCACCATGTCCACACGCAGTACAGCTACGACGGCATGTACACCATCGAGCAGCAGGCCGCTGGCGCTCTGCGGCACGGCCTGGACTGGCTGGTCATCACCGACCACGGGCACGCCGCTCATGAGAAGTTCGCGGTCGAGGCCACCTATGCCGACATCGTCGTGTCCCGGGCCAAGCACCCCGAGCTGCTGTTGTGGCAGGGGCTGGAATGGAACGTTCCCGGGGGCGAGCACGCCACGGTGTTCTTCGACGGCGCTCGCGACGAGATCCAGTTGCTGCGCGCGTTCGAGCGGCTCTTCGACTCCAGGATCAACGGCACCGGCGCGAGCAGCCCGGAGAACGAGGCCAAGGCGCTGGAGGCGCTCGCCTGGCTCGGCACCGCGCTGCGCACCGGCGCGGCGAGCTCCGCGCTGTTCCTGATCAACCATGTGATGCGGCGCGGCAGGTACGCCCCGCGTGACCTGCGCGCCTACCGCGACAAGGCGCCGGGCATCGCGGTCGGCATGGAGGGCGCGCCCGGAGCCCAGAACGAGCCCAGGGCCCGCGGCGACTTCAACAACACCGCCGACGCGAGCTCCTGGCCCGGCTGGAGGCCGGAACACTATCCGACCTACGGCGGCTTCGACTCCATGACCGGGATCCTGGGCGGCATGTGGGACTCGCTGCTCGCCGAGGGCAAGGGCTGGTGGATCACCGCCAACTCCGACGGCCACTTCTACGACGGTGACACGACCGTCGAGCCCTCCCGGCCCGCCGACTGGTACGACCAGCACGGCAGATACCCCGACCCCGTCGACGGCGGCGTCCCGCAGCGGCACGCCGACTTCTGGCCCGGTCAGTTCAGCCGCACGGTCGTGGGGGCGACCTCACGCAGCTACGGCGCGGTCATGGAGGCCATCAAGGCCGGGCGTTCCTGGGTGTCGATGGGCGGCCTCGTCGACGGGCTGCACGTCGACGCGCACGCCCCCGGCAACGCCCCGGCGACGCTCGGCGGGCGGCTGTCGGTGCGGCGCGGCGACGACGTCACCGTCACCGTCTCCGTCGACCTGGCCGGCCGGCCCAACGCCGACGAGGAGATCCCCCGGCTCGCCCGCCTGGACCTGATCCGCGGCGCGATCACCGGGCCGGCCGCCGACCCCGACGTCTTCACCGCCCCGGACGTACGGGTGGTCGAGTCGTTCACGCCGCGGGGCAGGGGCCGGGTCGCCGAGTTCCACTACAGGTTCCGTGACGTGCGCGAACCGTTCTACTTCCGGCTGCGCGGCACCGACGGCAGGCGCAGCGCTCCGGGCGGGATGGAGCCGGCGGCGGACACCGGCCGCAACGAGAGCCCTTGGCGCGACCTCTGGTGCTACACCAACCCCGTCTTCGTGGAACTGACGTGACCCTGGCGGGCCGGGACCTCGGCGGGTTTCCGGCCCGCCCTCACCAGTGCAGCAGGACCAGCTCGGCCGAGAAGCCCGGCCCGAGCGCGAGCAGCAGCCCCGGCTGACCGGGACGGCCGCGGGTGCGCTGCAGGACGTCCAGCACCGACACCGACGACAGGTTGCCGTGCTCGCGCATCGACTCCAGCGTCACCGCGAACGCCGACGCGGGCAGCCCCAGCGCGCCCGCGATCGTCTCGATGACCTTGGGGCCGCCGGGATGGCAGATCCAGGTGCCGACCTGGTCCGGGGTCAGCCCGTAGTCGGCGAGGAACGTCTTGACGTCGCCGCCGACCACCTGCTCGACGAAGCCGATCAGCCCGGCGTCCAGCACGACGCGGAACCCGTGCCGGCCGATCTCCCATCCCATGAGATGCCCGGTGCCGGGGTACAGCTTGCTGCGCGTGGCCACCACCTCCGGTCCCGCCCCGCGCCCGGTGGCCACGACCGCCGCGGCGCCGTCCCCGAACAGCGTCCCGGCCAGGGCGTTGGCGGCCGAGGTGTCGTCGCGCTGGAGCGTGAGCGAGCACAGCTCGGCGCAGACGAGCAGCGCGACGTGGGCGGGCCAGCCGCGCAGGTAGTCGTTGAGCCGGGCCAGGCCGGCCGCACCGGCCGCGCAGCCGAGCCCGAACACCGGCACGCGTCTGACGTCGTCGCGCAGCCCCGCGCGCTGGGCCAGCCGGGCGTCCAGCGACGGGGTGGCGAGGCCCGTGCTGGAGCAGAACATCAGATGGTCCACCTTCTCCGGCGGCACGTCCGCCTTGGCGAGGGCGCCGAGGACGGCCCGCTCGGCGAGGTCGAGCGCGATCTCGGCGTACGCCTCGTTGGCGCGGGTGAAGGAGTCGAGCTTGCCGTAGTCCTCCAGCGCGAGGGCGAGGTTGCGGCCCCGGACGCCGGTGACGGCGCGGAAGTGTTCCAGGAGGTCCCGGTCGGCCTCGGTCAACCGGGAGAACTCCTCGATGATCTCCGCCTGCTCGTAGCGGTGATCAGGCAGAACGGTGTGTACCCCCGATATGTGCATGTCCTGTTTCTCCCGCTTTGGGAGGCGGGCTAACATGCGCCCATGGCGATCCCGATCTCGCTGACGCCTCCATTGCCGACCGTCGCGGTGCTCGCGTTCGACGGGATGGGGCCGTTCGAGCTCGGCTGCGTCGTGGAGATCTTCGGGTTGCCGCGGCCCGAGCTGGGGGTTCCCTGGTACGACCTGCGGGTCTGCGCCGAGACGACGCGCCCGCTGCGCGCGGTGGGCGGGTTCACCCTCCAGGCGGAGCACGGGCTCGACGTGCTGGCCGAGGCCGGCACGGTGATCGTGCCCGGTGTGCCCGACGTGCGCGGGCCGGAGTCCCCGGGGCTGGTCGCGGCGCTGCGGCGGGCCCACGACCGCGGGGCTCGCGTGGTGTCGATCTGCTCGGGCGCGTTCGCGCTGGCGGCGGCCGGCCTGCTCGACGGGCGCGAGGCGACCACCCACTGGAAGTACACCGACCTGCTCCAGCGCCGCTTCCCCGCGGTGCGGGTCAACGCCTCGGTCCTGTACGTGGACGCCGGCGACGTGCTGACCAGCGCGGGCAGCGCGGCGGGGCTCGACCTGCTGCTCCATCTCGTCCGCGCCGACCACGGCCCCGGCGTCGCCAACGCGGTGGCGCGCCGTCTGGTCGTCGCGCCGCACCGGGAGGGCGGGCAGGCGCAGTTCATCGAGGCCCCGGTACGGCCGGTCGAGGACGACGACGCGGTGGCCCGGGCGATGGAGTGGGCCCTGGCCGACCTGGCGCGGCCGATCACCGTGGCCGACCTGGCGCGGGTGGCCCACATGTCGGAGCGCTCGTTCCTGCGGCACTTCCGCCGGCGCACCGGCACGACCCCGCTGCGATGGGTGATCTCGCAGCGGGTGGCGGCCAGCCTGCCCATGCTGGAGGCCACGGCCGCGCCGGTGGAGGAGATCGGGGCCGCGGTGGGGTTCGACAGCCCGGTGACGTTCCGCCAGCACTTCGCGCGCACGATGCGGACGTCACCGTCGGCCTACCGCCGCGCCTTCACCACGACGGGCGCGTCCGCGGTCACGTCGCCGGACGCGGGGAGAGCGCGTCAGAGGCGGTAGTCGAAGGTGTAGGAGTGGGAGCCGTCGGGCGCGATGTGGATCTCCAGCTCGCCGCGGATGCCGCGCAGCTCGCCCGTGCCGGAGTCGGGGGCGACGGTGACGCGCAGCGACGGCTCGCCCCGGTCGCTGGCGGCGATGTGCTGGACGACGAAGCTGCCCTTGCGCCCGTCGAGGGTGCCCTCGATCCGCTCGACCGCCACGTAGGAGCGGGAGTCCTCGATCTCGGTCGTCGTGGCCAGCATGGTCACCACCGACGTGGCGTCGAGGTCGCCGTGGAAGGTCTTGGTCAGCGTGATCCGGCCGAGCGAGACGCCGTCGTGCTCGGAGAAGGGCGGCTCGGGGGTCACGCCGTCGATGTCGAAGGTTCCTTGAGCGGTCATGGGACCAGGATGCCGGTCGTACCTGTCACCTTCTGTCAGGTACGACTCAGGCACGACCGGCGGGCGGGCTCACTCCCCCACGACGCGCCGCAGGAAGGCGTTGCCGAACTTCCCCTCCGGGTCGTACGCGCGCACCAGGGCCCCGAAGCGCTCCGACGGCTCCGGCCACCGGGTGAACAGCTTGCCCCAGTGCGGCCGGGGGTCGAAGGGCGCCAGCGTCTCCTCCACCAGCCGCAGCGCCGGGAGCACCGCGTCCCAGTCCTTGACCCAGGTGAAGTGGACGGCGACGCTGTCGCGGCCGTGGAAGGGGCTCAGCCACAGCTCGTCGCCCGCGACCGTGCGCACCTCCGAGATCTGCAGCGCGGGCCGGATCGCGTCGCCCACGGCGTACAGCGCGGCCAGCGCCTCGGCCGCCCGCTCCCGCGGCATCGCGAACTCCGACTGCAGCTCGTCGCCCGCGCCGCTCGGCGACGCGTCGGCCCGGAAGTGCGGCAGCCGCTCGTGCCACGGCCCCGGCACGCCGAGCTGGGCGGTGCAGCTGTCGGCGGGCATGCCCGGCACCGGGTGGCGGGGCCCGGCGGCCGCCCGGGTGCCGAGCCAGTCGCCGTCCGGCAGCTCGGTGCGCCGCTTGAGCCACACCCGGGTGGAGCTCCAGTCGGTGAACTGGCTGACGCTGTAGCCCCCGGCCATGACCTCCTCGAACGGCGCGTCGCGGGGCAGGTCCTCGCGGACGTACTGGCGCAGCTCGAAGGCGGGCACCACGTCCAGCGTGAGCGACGTGACGACGCCCAGCGCCCCGAGCGCGACGACCGCGCCCGCGAAGCCGGCGTCGCCGCGCTCCAGCGAGACGAGCGAGCCGTCGGCCGTGACCAGCTCCAGCCCGCGGACCGCGGCCGAGAGGCTGCGGTTGCCGTCGCCGGAGCCGTGCGTGCCGGTCGCCACCGACCCCGCCACCGAGATGTGCGGCAGCGAGGCCATGCTCGCCAGGGCTAACCCGCGCGCGTGCAGGTCGGCGGCGAGGCGCGCGTAGGTCACGCCCCCGCCGACCCGCACCCGGGCGGCCCGCCCGTCCCCGCCGCCGTCGATCTCCATGACGTACGGCATGCGGTCGAGCGCGACCAGCTCGCCCGGTGAGTCGGCGACGTCGTTGAACGAGTGGCCGGTGCCCAGCGCCCGCACCCGGGCGCTGCCGGCGACCAGCCGCCGCAGCTCCTCCAGCGAGGACGGCCGCCGCACGCCCGACGCGCGGAAGACCACGTTGCCGGCCCAGTTGGCCGGACCGGCGGCCACGACGTCCTCGGTCACTGGAAGCCCTGCGCCAGGCGGTAGTACGCCTGGTTCCAGCGCAGCTCCTTCGCGAACTGCCGGCTCGTCGTCCCGGCGTCGATGACGAGCAGCTCCACGCCCAGCATGTCGGACAGGTCGGTCAGCTCCTCGGCGCCGACGGCCGTGGACAGCACGGTGTGGTGCGGGGCGCCCGCGGTCAGCCAGGACTCGGTGCTGGTGCGGAAGTCGGGCCGGGGCTTCCAGACCGCGCGGGCCACGGGCAGCGCCGGCAGCGGCTCGGCCGGCGGGACGATGTCGATCTCGTTGGCCACGAGCCGGAACCGGTCGCCCATGTCGGCCAGGCCCACGACGACGCCCGGGCCGGGGGCCGCGTCGAACACCAGCCGGACCGGATCCTCCCGGCCGCCGATGCCGAGCGGGTGGATCTCGCACGACGGGGTGTCCGCGGCGATCGACGGGCAGACCTCCAGCATGTGCGCGCCCAGGATCACCTCCTGGCCGGGCGTCAGGTCGTAGGTGTAGTCCTCCATGAAGGAGGTGCCGCCGCCGGGCGCCATGGCCTTGAGGGTGCGCAGCAGCACCGAGGTCTTCCAGTCGCCCTCGCCGCCGAAGCCGTAGCCGTCGGCCATGAGCCGCTGCACGGCCAGGCCCGGGAGCTGGCGCAGGCCGCCGAGGTCCTCGAAGTTCGTGGTGAACGCCTTGAACCCGCCGTCCTCCAGGAAGCGGCGCAGGCCGAGCTCGATCCGGGCGGCGTAGCGCAGCGACTCGCGCCGCTCGCCGAGCAGCGCGGGCGCCACGTGGTAGAGCTCCTCGTACTCCTTGACCAGCGCGTTCACGTCGGAGTCGGCGGCGGCGTCCACGGCCTCGACCAGGTCGTTGACGCCGTAGGTGTTGACCGAGACGCCGAAGCGCAGCTGCGCCTCGACCTTGTCGCCCTCGGTGACGGCCACGTCGCGCATGTTGTCGCCGAACCGGGCGAGCTTGAGGGTGCGCAGCTCGGCCAGGCCGGTCGCGGCCCGCGCCCACGCCTCGATGCGCTCCCCGACGCGCGGGTCGCTGACGTGCCCGGCGACGGTCTTGCGGGCGACGCCGAGCCGGGTCTGGATGTGGCCGAACTCGCGGTCGCCGTGGGCGGCCTGGTTGAGGTTCATGAAGTCCATGTCGATGGAGCTCCACGGCAGCTCCACGTTGGCCTGCGTGTGCAGGTGGAGCAGCGGCTTGCGCAGCGCGTCGAGGCCGGCGATCCACATCTTGGCCGGCGAGAACGTGTGCATCCACGCGATCACCCCGGCGCACGAGTCGTCGGCGCTCGCCTCCAGCATCACGCGGCGGATCGCCGCCGCGTCGGTGAGCACGGGCTTCCACTCCACGGGCACCGGCAGGGCCTCGGCGATGCGCCGGGACTGCTCGGCGACCTGCCGCAGCGTGTCCTCGCCGTACAGTCCCTGGCTGCCGGTCAGAAACCAGATGGTCAACGCGGGCTCCTCTGTCCATAGACGTTCTGGTAGCGGTCGTACAGGCGGTCGATGTCGTCCTGCGCGATGGTCAGCGGCTCGCCGAGCTGGCGGGCGACGTGCACCGTGCGGGCGACGTCCTCGCACATGACGGCGGCCTTCACCGCGGCCCTGGGGTCCTTGCCGATGGTGAAGACGCCGTGGTTGCGCATGAGCACGGCGGGCGAGCGGTGGCCCTTGAGGGTCTCGACGATGCCCTGGCCGATGGAGTCGTCGCCGATCAGCGCGAACGGCCCGACCGGGATCTCGCCGCCGAACTCGTCGGCCATGGCGGTCAGCACGCAGGGGACGGCCTCGCCCCGGGCGGCCCACGCGCTGGCGTAGGTGGAGTGGGTGTGGACGACGCCGCCCACCTCGGGCATGTTCCGGTAGACGTAGGCGTGCGCGGCGGTGTCGCTGGACGGGGAGTGGTCGCCCTCCACGAGGTTGCCGTCGAGGTCGCACAGGACCATGTTCTCCGGCCCCAGCTCGTCGTAGCTCACCCCCGACGGCTTGATGACGAACAGGTCCTCGCCCGGGATCCGGCCGGAGACGTTCCCGGCGGTCCACGCGACGAGGTCGTACCGGACGAGCTCGGCGTGCAGGTCGCTGACCGTCCTCCTCATGCGCTGGATCATGCGCCGGCCTCGTTCCTGATCTTCCGCAGGGTGTGCAGCATGCGTCCGTCCCCGAAGTAGTCGTGCAGCGTGCGGTACTCGGCGTAGAGCCGGTCGTAGGCGTCGGCCCGGCCCTCGTCGGGCAGGTAGACGTTCTCGCGCCGCGTGCCCATGGCGGCCGCGGCCTGCTCGATGTCGGCGTACGCGCCGGCGGCGACGGCCGCGTGGATGGCCGAGCCGAGCGCCGGGCCCTGGTCCGAGCCGATCACCGAGATCGGGCGGCGCAGCACGTCGGCGTAGACCTGCATGAGGAAGCGGTTCTTCAGCAGGCCGCCCGCCGCCACGAACTCCTCGACGGGCACGCCGGACGCCTCGAACGTCTCGACGATCACGCGGGCGCCGAACGCGGTGGCCTCGATGAGCGCCCGGTAGACGTCCTCGGGCCGGGTGCTGAGCGTCTGGCCGACGATCACGCCGGACAGGTTGTGGTCCACCAGCACCGAGCGGTTGCCGTTGTGCCAGTCGAGCGCGACCAGGCCGTGCCGGCCGACCTCCTGGGCGGCGGCCAGCTCGGTCAGGTACTCGTGGACGCTCTGGCCGCGCTCCTCGGCGGCGCGCGCGTAGGAGGCGGGCACGGAGTTGTCGATGAACCAGGCGAAGATGTCGCCGACGCCCGACTGCCCGGCCTCGTAACCCCACAGGCCCGGCACGATGCCGTCCTGGACCACGCCGCACATGCCCGGGACCTCGGCGAGCTGGTCGGAGGGCATGACGTGGCAGGTCGAGGTGCCCATGATGGCGACCATCTGGCCTGGCCGGACGGCGTCGGCCGCGGCGGAGGTGACGTGCGCGTCCACGTTGCCGACGCAGACGGCGATGCCCTCGGGCAGCTTGGTCCAGGCGGCGGCCTCGGCGGTCAGCCGGCCGGCCAGCCCGCCGAGGGGCGAGATGTCGTGGCCGAGCTTGGCGGTGAAGCCGGCGAAGCCGGGGTTGAGCGCGGCCAGGAACTCCTCGGACGGGTAGGCGCCGTCCTGGTAGATCCCCTTGTAGCCGGCGGTGCAGACGTTGCGGGTCTCGACCCCGGTGAGCTGCCAGACGATCCAGTCGGCGGCCTCGATCCAGCGCTCGGCCCGCGCGTACACCTCGGGGTCCTCCTCCAGGACCTGCAGGCCCTTGGCGAACTCCCACTCGGAGGAGATCTTGCCGCCGTAGCGGGGCAGCCACGGCTCGCCGCGCTCGGCGGCCAGGGCGTTGATGCGGTCGGCGTGCGACTGGGCGGCGTGGTGCTTCCACAGCTTGGGCCAGGCGTGGGGGCGCTCGGGAGTGTCGTGGCAGAGCGGCGTGCCGTCGGCGGTGGTCGGCAGCACGGTGCAGGCCGTGAAGTCGGTGCCGATGCCGACGACCTTGGCCGGGTCCACGCCCGCGGCGGCGACGGCCTCGGGCACCGCGGTCTTCAGCACGTCCAGCCAGTCGTGCGGCGACTGCAGGGCCCAGTCGGGCCCGAGGCGCACGTCGCCGCCCGGCAGGCGGTCCTCGATGACGCGATGGGCGTACTCGTGGACGGCCGTACCGAGCTCGGCGCCGTCCGCGACGCGCACCACGACGGCGCGTCCCGACAGCGTGCCGAAGTCGACGCCGATCACGTAGCTGTCACTGTTAACGCTCACACACACTCTCCAGGTCGGGTACGGCACACGCCGCACGAACGGTCAGGTACGGCGCCGCGCCGAGAATAGACGTTGCAACAGGATGAACACGAACAGCAGCAAGCCGATGAAGATCTTCGTCCACCAGGAGCTCAGCGTCCCCTCGAAGCTCAGCACCGTCTGGATGAGGCCGAGCACCAGCACCCCGAGCACCGTGCCGAGCAGGAAGCCGGAGCCACCGGTCAGCAGGGTCCCGCCGATGACGACGGCCGCGATGGCGTCCAGCTCCATGCCGACGGCGTGCAGACCGTACCCCGACAGCATGTAGAACGACAGCAGCACCCCGCCGAGCGCCGAGCAGAAGCCGCTGATCGTGTAGACCGCCACCTTGGTCCGCCCCACGGGCAGGCCCATGAGCAGGGCCGACTGCTCGCTGCCGCCCGTCGCGTAGACGGTGCGGCCGAGGCGGGTGTAGTGCAGCACGTACGCCGCCACCAGCACGACCACGACGGCGATCACCACGCTCGGCGAGATCCACAGGTCGGCGAACAGGTCGATCCTGGTCTGCGCGAACGCGGTGAACGTCGGGTCCTCGATGGGGATCGAGTCGGTGCCGATCGTGTAGCACAGGCCCCGGGCCAGGAACATCCCGGCCAGCGTGACGATGAACGGCTGGATGTCGAAGGCGTGCACGATGTAGCCCATCACCAGCCCGAGCGCCGACCCGATGAGCAGCACCAGCGGCACCACCAGGTACGGCGGCCAGCCCGGCCCCGCCATGAGGCTCGCCGAGATCATCGTGGACAGCGCGACGACCGAGCCCACCGACAGGTCGATGCCGCCGGTCAGGATCACGAACGTCATGCCGACCGCCACCACCAGCAGGAAGGCGTTGTCGATGAAGACGTTGAGGATCACCTGCCCGGTGGCGAACCCCTCGTAGCGGATGCCGCCCGCGACGAACATCGCCACGAACAGCCCGGCGGTCACGAGCACCGGCACGTACTTGGCGGGCACGGAACGGCCGCGCGCGCCGAGCCGGTCGAGGATGGCCGTCGTCATGCCGTCACCCGCACCTTCTCCTCGGCCGCCGGCCGGGGCGAGGAGCGCGGCCCGGCCCGGCGGAACACCTTGTCACGGAACTTCGGCGACTGGACGAGGCAGACCGCCGCCACCACGAGCGCCTTGACCAGCAGCGTGGTCTCCGGCGGCACGCCCACCGAGTAGATCGTCGTCGTCAGCGTCTGGATGATGAGCGCCCCGAGCACGGTGCCGCCGAGGGAGAACCGGCCGCCCGCCAGCGAGGTGCCGCCGATGACGACCGCGAGGATGGCGTCCAGCTCGATCCACAGGCCGGCGTTGTTGCCGTCGGCGCTGGAGACGTTCGAGCTGATCATGAGCCCGGCGACGCCCGCGCAGAGCGCGGCGAAGGCGTACACCGTGATGACGATCCCGCGCGACCGGATGCCCGCGAGCCGGCTGGCCTCGGCGTTGCCGCCGACCGACTCGATGAGCACGCCGAGCGCGAGCCGCCGGGTCAGGAACGCGGTGACGCCGAGCACGACGAGCACGAGCAGGATGCCGAACGGCACGGTCAGCAGGTAGCCGCCGCCGATGACCTTGTACGACGGGCTGTTGACCGTGATGATCTGCCCGTCGGCGATGAGCTGGGCCAGCCCGCGCCCGGCGACCATGAGGATGAGCGTGGCGATGATCGGCTGGATGCCGACCCCGGCGACGAGGAATCCGTTCCACAGGCCGAGCAGCACGCACAGCCCGAGCGCCAGCACCACGGCGGAGAAGACGCCCCCGTCCTCGCTGATCCGCAGGCACGCCAGCGCTCCGGAGATCGCCACCACCGAGCCGACCGACAGGTCGATGCCGCCGGTGGCGATGACCAGGGTCATGCCGAGCGAGACGAGGATGAGCGGGGCGCCGAAGCGCAGGATGTCGATGAGGCTGCCGTACAGGTGCCCCTCCTTCATCTCGACGGAGAAGAAGGACGGGGTGAAGAACAGGTTGACGGCCAGCAGCGCGGCCAGGACGAGCAGCGGCCAGAGGAGTCGCTTCATGCCCGGCCCCCGCTCGCGATGGTCTCCATGAGGGTGTCCGTGGTGAGGGTGTCGTCGTTGGGCAGGTCGGCCACCAGCCTTCGGTCGCGCAGCACCCCGACCCGGTGGCTGAGCCGCAGCACCTCCTCCAGCTCGGCGGAGATGAACAGCACGGCCATGCCGCCGTCGGACAGCTCGGTGACGAGCCGCTGGATCTCGGCCTTGGCGCCGACGTCGATGCCGCGCGTCGGCTCGTCGAGGATGAGCAGCCGCGGCTCCAGGATGAGCCAGCGGGCGAGCAGCACCTTCTGCTGGTTGCCGCCGCTGAGGTTGCGCACCAGGTGGTCGGGGTTGGGCGGGCTGATCTTGAGTGCCTTGATGTAGCGGCCGACCAGCTCGTCCTGCTGGTCGCGCGGCACGGGCCGGGTCCAGCCGCGGGTGGCCTGGAGGGCGAGGACGATGTTCTCGCGGACCGTGAGGTCGGGGATGAGCCCGTCCCGCTTGCGGTTCTCGGAGCAGAACGCGATGCGGTGCGCCATCGCCGCCCGCGGGGTGCGCAGCGCGGCGGGCGCGCCGCCGACCGCGACCTCGCCGCCGGTCGCGTGGTCGGCGCCGAACAGCAGTCGGGCGATCTCGGTGCGGCCGGAGCCGAGCAGCCCGGCCAGGCCCACGACCTCGCCCTCGTGGATGGTGAGCGAGAACGGCTCGACGGCCCCGGTCCGGCCCAGCTCGCGGGCCTCGACCAGGGGCCGGTCGAAGGTCCTGGCCTCGCCGTGCAGGCGCTCCAGCTCGGCCAGCTCCTGTCCGATCATCTTAGAGACGAGCGCCACCTGGCTCAGCTCGCGGGTGAGGTACTCACCGACGAGCCGGCCGTTGCGCAGGATCGTCATCCGGTCGGAGATCTCGTAGATCTGGTCGAGGAAGTGGGAGACGAAGAGGATGGCGATGCCCTCCTCCTTCAGCCGCCGCATCACGTGGAAGAGCTGGCGCACCTCGCCCGCGTCGAGGCTGGAGGTGGGCTCGTCGAGGATGAGCACCCGGGCCTCGACGTCGATGGCGCGGGCGATGGCCACCATCTGCTGCAGCGCCAGGGAGTACGACGACAGCGGTGCGGACACGTCGATGTCGAGCTCCAGCCGCCGCAGCAGCTCGGCGGCGCGGGCCCGCATCCGCTTCCAGTCGATGCGGCCGCGGCGGCGCGGCTCGCGGCCGATGAAGATGTTCTCCGCCACCGACAGGTTGGCGCAGAGGTTGACCTCCTGGTAGACGGTGCTGATGCCCGCCTGCTGGGCCTCCAGCGGCCCGGCGAAGGACACGGTCCGGCCGGCCAGCTCGATCGTGCCCGAGTCGGCGGGGTGGACCCCGGTCAGGACCTTGATCAGCGTGGACTTGCCCGCGCCGTTCTCGCCCATGAGCGCGTGGACCTCGCCCGGCAGCAGCCGCAGGTCCACGCCGTCCAGTGCCCTCACACCGGGGAACTGCTTGCCGATCCCGCTCATCCGCAGGACCGGAGCGGGTACGTCCAAGGCGGCGCCCCCTCCTGTTCGCGTGATCTGCGCGATCGGGCCGGCCGGGGCGGCCGGCCCGATCACCGGGTCAGTACTTGCGGCTGGGCAGCGCGGTCTTGGCCTGCTCCTGGGTGAACGTGGTCTCCTCGGTCACCACGCGGGCCGGGACGCTCTCGTTCTTGACGACCTTCTTGGCGAGGTCCATGAGCTGCGGGCCGAGCAGCGGGGAGCACTCGACGATGTAGTTGATCTTCCCGTCGGCCAGGGCCTGCATGCCGTCGTGCACGGCGTCCACAGTGATGATCTTGATGTCCTTGCCGGGGACCTTGCCGGCGCCCTCGATGGCCTCGATGGCGCCCAGGCCCATGTCGTCGTTGTGGGCGTACAGGACGTCGATGTCGGGGTTGGCCTTGAGGAACGCCTCCATGACCTCCTTGCCCTTGGCGCGGGTGAAGTCGCCGGTCTGCGAGGCGATGATCTTGAACTTGGGGTCGGCCCCGATGATCTCCTGGAAGCCGGCCTTGCGGTCGTTGGCCGGGGCGGAGCCGGTCGTGCCCTGGAGCTCGACGATGTTGACCGGGTCCTTGGCGTCCTTGTACTGCTCGACCAGCCACTTGCCGGCCTTGCGGCCCTCCTCGACGAAGTCGGAGCCGAGGAAGGTCTTGTAGAGGCTGGTGTCCTTGGAGTCGACGGCCCGGTCGGTGAGGATGACCGGGATCTTGGCGTTCTTCGCCTCCTTGAGCACGGTGTCCCAGCCCGACTCGACCACCGGCGAGAAGGCGATGACGTCCACCTTCTGCTGGATGTAGGAGCGGATCGCCTTGATCTGGTTCTCCTGCTTCTGCTGGGCGTCGGAGAACTTCAGGGTGATCCCGGCGGCCTTGGCCGACTCCTGCACGGACTTGGTGTTCGCGGTGCGCCAGCCGCTCTCGGCGCCGACCTGCGCGAAGCCCATGGTGATCGAGCCGTCCCCGCCGCCCGAGCCGCTGCCGCCCCCGCTGCCGCCGCACGCGGTCAGTGTCGCGGCGGCGAGGCCGGCGACGACGAGCATCGAGATCCTCTTCAACACGTGGAGTCCTCTTTTCCTTATGTGAGCGCTAACATCAGCGACCTGACGCGAGCGCCGCGCTTTCGTGTTCCCCGATGTCCCCGATATCGCCGATAGGTGTTCAGGCCCGCGCCGTGCTGGCGCGGACCACGAAGGAGGGCGGGACGACGAGACGCTCGCACGCGCGCGGCCCCTCGCCCTCGATCTGCCGGAGGAGCACCTCGATGCTGTTCCTGCCGACCGCGTCGAAGTCCTGCCTGATGGTGGTGAGGGGAGGCGAGAAGAACTCCGACTCCGGGATGTCGTCGAAGCCGACGACGCTCACCTGGTCGGGCACCTTCACCCCCTGCTCCGAGAACGCCCTGAGCACGCCCAGGGCCATCTGGTCGTTGGCCACGAAGACCGCGCTGACGCCCGCCATGGACGCCAGGCTGCGGCCCGCCTCGTAGCCGGAGCGCGGGCTCCAGTCGCCGGCCAGCGGCTCCGGCGCCGCGCGCCCGGCCTGGGCGAGCGCCGCCCGCCACCCGGCCACGCGGCCCTCGGCCTCCAGCCAGTCGGAGGGGCCCCGCACGTGCCAGACGGTCTCGTGGCCCAGCGCGAGCAGGTGCTCGGTGGCGAGCCGGCCCCCCTCGACCTGGTCCACGCAGACCACCGACACGTCGCCGGCCTCGCCGCCCTCGACCGCCACAATGGGCACGCCGGGCGCCAGGTCGGCCAGGGTCTGGGCCGCCGAGCGCTGCGGCGCGACGACCACGATGCCGTCGACGCCCTGGTCAGCCAGGTAGTCCAGGGCGTCGCGGACGCCGCTGCGGTCGATGGACTTGAGGCTGACGATGCTGACGAAGTAGCCCGCCGCGCGGGCCGCCTGCTCGATGCCGTACACCGTGCTGGCGGGGCCGTAGAGGGTGGTGTCGAAGCTGACCACCCCGAGCGTCCGGGAGTGCTTGGTCACCAGGGCGCGGGCGACGAGGTTGCGGCGGTAGCCGAGCTTGTCGATCGCCTCCAGAACCCGGGTGCGGGTCTCGCTGCGCACGTTAGGATGCTCGTTGAGCACGCGTGAGACCGTCTGGTGCGACACTCCCGCCTCACGGGCGACGTCCGCCATGACCGGCATCCGCCGGGCTTGCGACGATCCCACGAGGTGCTCCTTCCCGGCCCTCTCACGCTGGGCCTGGGAAGACTGTGAACGTTAACAATGGGTCCCGTCAAGAGCTCGCGGGATTACGGAAACGTCACATGCGCGCTTGTGATCGTCCGTTCCGGCCCTCTTCCCCTGCGGGCACGGGGTTCCTCACGCGGCGGCGGTCGAGTCGCGGATCACCAGATGGCAGGGCATGCGGTGCACCCCCGGGGTGGCCCGGCCGTCCATGGCGGCGAACAGGTGCTGGGCGGCCGTGCGGCCGAGCAGCTCCAGGTTCATGTCCACGGTCGTGAGCGCGGGGCGCGTCTCGGTGGACAGCACCTCCCAGTTGTCGTAGCCGATCACCGCGATGTCGCCGGGCACGGAGCGGCCCCGCTCGCGGGCGGCCTCCACGAAGCCGGCCGCGACCTGGTCGCTGCCGCAGAACACCGCGTCCACGCCGGGCTCGGCCATGAGCAGCATCTCGGCGGCGTGCCGTCCCCAGCGCTGCGACCACGAGCCCCACATCGTCTCGCCGGCCTGCTCGCAGCCGGCCGCCTCCAGCGCGATCCGCAACCCCTCGGCGCGGTCGCGGGCCGCCTTGTAGTGCCGGGGGCCGGTGACGTGCGCGATCCGGCGCCGGCCGAGGGCGAGCAGGTGCTCCACGGCCATCGCCGCGCCGCCCACGTCGTCGGGCACGAACGACACGTCCTCCGGGTCGTCGGAGGGCCCGTAGGCGTACACGACGGGGACCGGGACGTCCTTGCTGACCGAAGGCCGCGGGTTGGTGCTCTCGCCGACCACGATGATCCCGTCCACCCGGCGCGACAGCAGCGCGCGCAGGTGGTGCTGCTCACGGATGGCGTCGCCGCGCGCGTCGCACAGCATCACCGCCATCTCGCCGGCGCCGAACGCGTCCTCGGCCCCCAGCAGCACCGGGATCCCGAAGCGGCCCACGCTGTCGGAGGTGAGCAGCCCCACCGTGCGGGTCTGCCCCGACAGCAGCCCCCGCGCGAGGGCGTTCGGCTGGAACGACAGCTCCGCGGCGGCGGCGAGCACCCGCTCGCGGGTCGAGGCCCGCACGTCCTGCCGCCCGTTGAGCGCCTTGGAGGCCGTGGCGATCGACACCCCCGCCAGGGAGGCCACGTCGTTGATGGTCACGCGCCTACCCGCCATGTTTCGAAACCCTTTTCAGTCACCTGACAACTGCCACGCACCTTAACACCCATTGACAGGCTCCGATGTTTCTTCTACGTTTCCGAAAACCTTTTAGTTCTCGGGGGTCCCGAAGGAGACAACCATGAGACGACGGCTGGCCGGGATCGCCATCCTCGGACTGTTAGCGCTCACATCCGCGGCTTGCGGCGGCGGTGGCGGAGCCGGGTCGTCGGCCGAGCCCGCCGAGGGCCCGGCCACCATCACCATGTGGACGCGCGCCGCCACCCAGGCCCAGAGCGAGCGGCTCGTGAAGGCCTACAACAGCAGCCACAAGAACCAGGTCAAACTGACCGTCATCCCGACGGACAACTACCAGCCCCGCATCGCGGCCGCCGCCGGGGCCAAGCAGCTTCCCGACGTGTTCGCCGCCGACGTCATCTTCGTCCCCAACTACACCGCGCAGGGCCTGTTCCTCGACATCACCGACCGGATCGCCGCCCTGCCGTACAAGGACAAGCTCGCGCCCTCGCACATGAAGCTGGGCACGATGGACGGCCGGCAGTACACGCTGCCGCACACCCTCGACCTGTCGGTCTGGTTCTGGAACAAGGACCTGTACCAGAAGGCCGGCCTCGACCCGGAGAAGGGGCCGAAGACGCTCAAGGAGTTCGCCCAGCAGGCGACCACCATCCAGGACAAGCTCGGCAAGGACGGCAAGGTCCACGGCACGTTCTTCGGCGGCAACTGCGGCGGCTGCTACGTCTTCACCTTCTGGCCCTCGGTCTGGGCGGCCGGCGGCCAGGTCATGAACCCCGAGGGCACCACCTCGCTCAACGACCAGCCGCCGATGACCGAGGTCTTCACGATCTGGCGCGAGCTGTACGACAAGAAGGCCACCGGCCCGACGGCCAAGGAGGAGCAGGGCCCCACCTGGACCGGCTTCTTCCCCAAGGGCGAGATCGGCGTCATGCCGATGCCCTCGACCACGCTCGGCCTCATGCCGAAGGACATGAAGATCGGCGTGACCCCGATCGCCGGCCCCGACGGCGGCGAGTCCACCTTCGTCGGCGGCGACTCGATCGGCATCTCCTCCACCACCAAGAACGCCGACGCGGCCTGGGACTTCCTGTCCTGGACCATGTCGGAGGACGCGCAGGTCGAGGTCATGGCCAAGAACAAGGACGTGCTCGCCCGCACCGACCTGGCCGGCAACAAGTACTCCGCCGAGGACCCGCGCGTCGTGCTGATCAACTCGCTGGTGGCCAAGGGCCAGACCCCGTTCGCGCCGCGCTTCGGCCAGACCTTCAACGACCCGCAGGGGCCGTGGCTGCGCCTGGCGCGTGAGGCGATCTTCGGTGACGCCTCGAAGCTCCCGCAGCTCAACGCCGAGATCACGAAGTCGCTGCAGCAATGACGTTGACGCTCACGCGCTCCGGACGGCGGGCGGCGCACGGCGCGCCGCCCGCCCGATGGCGCGGCAAGAAGGTCCAGGGCTGGCTGTACGCGGCGCCCACCGCGGTCATCGTCGGGGTGCTGTTCGTCGTGCCCCTCGTGCTCGTGGTGTGGATGTCGCTCAACCGCTGGCCGCTGCTCGGCCCGGCCCGCTTCAACGCCCCGGACAACTACGCCAGGATCGCCGACAATCCGCTGTTCCTCGACGCGGTGCTCTTCACGCTGAAGTACACGGCGATCACCACGGTGCTGCTGTCGTCGGTCGCGCTCGGCCTCGCCCTGCTCGTGCAGGAGCGCCGGCCCGGCGTCGGCTTCTTCCGCACCGCGTTCTTCCTGCCGGGCGCGGTCGGCTTCGCCGCCGCCGCGCTGCTGTTCTACGGCATGCTCAACAACGACTTCGGCCCCATCGACCCGATGCTGCGGGCGCTGGGGATCACCCACGAGCCGGTCAAGTGGATCGGCACGCCGAACATGGCGCTGTTCTCCACGATCGCGCTGGTGCTGTGGCGCTTCGCCGGGTTCAACATGCTCATCCTGCTGACCGGGCTGCAGGCGATCCCGGTCGAGGTCTACGAGGCGGCGCGCAGCGACGGCGCCGGCCGCTGGCAGATCTTCACCAGGATCACGCTGCCGCTGCTGCGCCCCACGCTGGCCCTGATGCTGATCCTCAGCGTCACCGGCTCGCTGCTGGCCTTCGACCAGTTCTTCATCTTCACCAACGGCGGCCCCGACAACAGCACCGTCTCCATGGTCATGGTCGTCTACCGCGACGCGTTCTTCCGCTTCGACCTCGGCGGCGCCGCCGCCCTGTCGGTCGTGCTGCTGGTCGGCCTGGTCGGGCTGAACGCCCTGATGATGCGGAGGCTGCGGTGACCCGCGCTCTCACCCTGTCGGCGCTGGCCGTGCTGTTCCTGTTCCCGCTGGTGTGGAGCGGCTGGGCGTCGCTGGAGGACCCGTCCAACTACCTGGAGATGGCCCGGTTCGGCGAGGGGCTCGGCACGTACGCCACCAACAGCGTGCTCGTGTCGGCCATGACCGTCGCCGGCACGCTCGTGGTGTCGGCGCTCGGCGGCTACGCCTTCGCCCGCTTCGACTTCCCCGGCAAGAACCTTCTGTTCCTGGCCACGCTGGCGATCCTCATGGTGCCGTACGCGACGATCCTCATCCCGCTGTACGTGCTGCTCGGCTTCATCGGCCTGCAGAACTCGCTGGTCGGCCTGTCCCTGGTGTTCGTCATGTTCCAGCTCCCGTTCGCGCTGTTCATGATGCGCAACGCCTTCGAGGCGATCCCGCGCGAGCTGGAGGAGGCGGCGCTGGTCGACGGGTGCGGCACCTTCCGGGCGTTCTCCCGCATCCTGCTGCACGCGGTGCGGCCGGCGCTCGTCACGGTCGGCCTGTTCGCCTTCCTCGCCTCCTGGAACGACTTCTTCGCCCCGCTCATCCTGCTCAACGACGGCTCTTCCTTCACGCTGCCCGTGGCCGTGGTCAGCATGACCCAGCGCACGTTCGGCGCGATCGACTACGGCATGCTCCAGGCCGGCGTCATGGTCATGGCCGTCCCGTGCCTCGTCCTCTTCATCGTCCTGCAGCGCCACTACGTGCGCGGATTCATGTCGGGAGCTCTGCGTGGCTAACCCTGTCCTGCCCTCCTCGGGCGTGCTGTCCCCGTTGGGCCTCGACTCCGTGCGGCTGGCCGCCGGGTTCTGGGGCGACCGTGCCGCCCTCAACCGGGACGTCACCATGGCGCACTGCCAGGAGTGGATGGAGCGCGAAGGCTGGATCGGCAACTTCCGCGGGCAGCGCCCGCGCCGGGGCCGGGAGTTCAGCGACTCGGAGATCTACAAGCTGCTGGAGGGCATGGCCTGGGCCGACCACCCGGCGCTGCCGGAGCTCGCCGAGACCGTCGGCCGGGCGCAGGAGGGCGACGGCTACCTCAACACGCGCTGGAGCGGCAACCGCTACACCGACTTCGAGTGGGGCCACGAGCTGTACTGCTACGGCCACCTCGTCCAGGCGGGCGTGGCCCGGCTGCGCATGCACGGCGAGGACCGGCTGACCGAGATCGCGGTCCGCGCCGCCGACCACGTGTGCCGGCGCTTCATGGACACCACCGAGACCTGCGGCCACCCGGTGGTCGAGATGGCGCTGGTCGAGCTGTACCGGGCCACCGGGGCCGAGCGCTACCTGGAGATGGCCCGCCGCTTCGTCGAGCGCCGCGGCCTGCCGGCGCTCGGCGACATCCCCTTCGGCCGCGGCTACTTCCAGGACGACGTCCCGGTACGGCAGGCGCACGTCTTCCGCGGCCACGTCGTACGCGCCCTCTACCTGGCCTCCGGCGTGGTGGACGTGGCCGTCGAGACCGGCGACGAGGAGCTGCTCAAGACCGTCGAGGCGCAGTGGGAGCGGACCCTGGCCCGGCGCACCCACCTGACCGGCGGCATGGGCTCGCGGCACGCCGACGAGTCGTACGGCGAGGACTTCGAGCTGCCGCCGGACCGCGCCTACAACGAGACCTGCGCGAGCATCGCCTCGATCATGCTGGCGCACCGGCTGCTGCTGGCCACCGGCGACGTCAGGTACGCCGACGTGGCCGAGCGGACGATGTACAACATGCTCGCCACCGGGGTGGCGCTGGACGGCCGCTCGTTCTTCTACGCCAACCCGCTGCAGGTGCGGGTGGCCGCCGGCCCGCCGGAGGGCGTCAACCACGCGGCCGAGGGCAGCCTGCGCTCGCAGTGGTTCGACGTGTCGTGCTGCCCCAACAACATCGCCCGCACCCTCGCCTCGCTGGGCGCGTACGTGGCCGCCGCCGACTCCGGCGGGGTGCGGATCCACCACCACACGCCCGCCGAGATCCGGCACGGCGAGCTGGCGCTGCGGGTGGAGACCGGCTACCCGTGGTCGGGCGGCGTGACCGTGCGGGTCCTGGAGGACGGCGCGGGCGCCGTGTCGCTGCGGGTGCCCTCCTGGGCGGGCGGCGCCACGCTGTCCGCCGGGTCCGGCCCGGCCCGGCCGGTCGCGCCCGGCTACGCCACCGCGGAGGGGCCGTGGCGGGCCGGGGACGTGATCCGGCTGGAGCTGCCCATGGAGCCGCGCTGGACGTACCCGGACCGGCGCGTCGACGCCCTGCGCGGCTGCGCGGCGGTGGAGCGGGGGCCGCTCGTGTACTGCGCGGAGTCGGTGGGCGACGAGCCGCCGCTGGCGCACCTGACCGTCCGCGTGTCCGCCCCGCCCGCGGAGGTCCCGCCCGAGGAGGCGGTCTCGGGCTCGCAGGCCCAGGTCCCGGGCTCGCAGGCCCAGGTCCCGGAGGAGGACGGCCCGGCCGGCGGCGAGGCGGTCGAGCTGGAGGTCGCCGCGGTGCGCGCGGCGCCCCGGGGCAACGGCTGGCCGTACGGGCCGGAACCGGACCAGGTGAGCGGCGGCGCGGACACCGTGCTGCGGCTCGTCCCCTATCACCGGTGGGGCAACCGCGGCCCCGCCACCATGCGCGTCTGGCTTCCCGTCGCCGAGTGACCCCCCCTCTCGGCCGAGTGCCCCGACCCGCCTCGCCGAGTGACACACCCCCCGCTGGAGGAGACCCCTTGCGTAGAACCCTGCCCTGTCTGGTCGCCCTGACCCTGGCGGGCGGCCTGCTCGCCGGCACCCCGCCGGCCGCCTCCGCGCAGGCGGCGCGGACGGCCGGGACGGCGGCCCAGGACCCGCTCGGCATGCCGGCCTTCACCGGCGCGGACCCGGTGCCCGACGAGCCCGTCGGCTACCAGCCGCGCAGGATGATGGAGGAGATCTACCGGAAGGAGAAGGGCGGCGACTCCTACTGGATCGACCGCATGCTGGCCCGGCCGGGTGACGACCCGGCGGGCACCTGGCTGATGTCGCGCGGCCGGGCGCTGTTCATGAAGGAGCACGACCCCAAGAAGATCGGTTTCGGCGGGTACGTCGCGTACTGGGAGAGCATCGACAACCGCGACGCCTACACGATCTCCTTCGGCACCGGCCTGGACGAGGACGTCTCCAAGCGGCTGCAGATGCCCAGCCACTGGAGCGGCCGGTACACCGGGGACGGCCTCGCGGTCGGCGTGAAGAAGTTCATCACGCACGAGAACGTCGCCGTGACGACACTGGAGATCACCAACACGGGTCCGGCGACCAAGGACGTCCCCATCACGGTGACCTCCCCGTACGCCAGGACCGCGGACGGCGACCGGGAGCTGACCGGCGCGGTGTTCGCCAAGAACCGGCTGACCACGATCTTCCCCAGGCTCAGCGGTGACGGGCTGAAGGCCTCGGACGGCACGCTGAAGGGCTCGGTCACGGTCGCGCCCGGCCGGACGGTGCGGGCCAAGGTGCAGATGGGCTTCGTCACCGACGAGCTGCCCGCCTCCCGCTCGGAGTACGACGGCTACCGGGGCCGCTCGCCCGAGCAGGCGCTGCGCCGCCAGCTCCAGGACTACAACGCCTGGTGGGCGCGGAACATCCCCTACATCGACGTGCCGGACGAGAACATCAAGAAGTTCGTGTACTACCGCTGGTGGCTCATGCGCTTCAACTTCCTCGACGCCGACATCCCCGGGAACGACTACCAGTTCCCGACGTCGGTGGAGGGCGCGCTGGGCTACAACAACGCGATCGTGCTGACCGTCCCCATGTTCGTGCAGGACCTGAAGTACCTGCGGGACCCGATCTACTCGTACGGGCCGTGGGTGTCGGCCGGCGAGGTGTCGCGCAACTCCAAGTACACCGACAACCCGGGCGACCCGGAGAACTGGTCGAACAGCTACACCCAGTACATCTCGGCGGCGGCGCTGGAGAGCTACCAGATCCACGGCGGCCAGCCGGCGATCCTGCGCAACCTCGCCCGCTACGCCGAGAAGGACGTCCACGGGCAGCTCGCCGCCTACGACTCCAACGACAACGGGGTCATCGAGTACGACCGGGAGTACATGACCGGCAACGACGCCGACGCGGTGTCGTTCCACTACTACGGGCGGGCCAACGAGCGGCTGGAGGGCGCCTACGTCTACGCCAACGCGATGGCGGCGGCGCAGGCGTACGAGCTGACCGGAGACGCGGCCAAGGCCGCCGAGATGCGCGGCGTGGCCGACAAGGTGAGGAACGGCATCCTCACCCTGATGTGGGACGAGCAGGACAAGCTGTTCAAGCACCGTGACCTGCAGACGGGCAAGCTGATCCCGTGGAAGGAGTCGAACAACTACATCCCGTACGCGACCGGCCTGGTGCCCACCGACGACCCGAAATATCGGGAGGCGCTCCGTTTGTGGGCAGATCCCGCCGAATATCCGATCTTCCCGGCCTATACCGCTAACCAGAAGGACAAGGCGGAGGCCGCCGCGGCCGGCAACCCCGGCTCCAACAACTTCTCGCAGATCAACTCCACCCGGAACTTCGCGCTGTTCGGCAAGGCGCTGCGCCAGTACCAGTCGCCGTACATCACGGCCGAGCAGTACAAGCAGCTCCTGTACTGGAACGCCTGGTCGCAGTACGTCGGCGGCGACACCCGCTACCCCGACGCCAACGAGTTCTGGGCCGACTGGAAGCCGGACACCAGGACCATCGGCTACCGCTCCTGGATCCACCACACGATCCTCGGCAGCAGCAACTGGACCGTCATCGAGGACGTGATGGGCCTGCGCCCGCGCTCCGACGGCAAGGTGGAGCTGTGGCCGGTGGACATCGGCTGGGACCACTTCACCGTCAACGGCGTCGACTACCGCGGCAAGGACCTGACCATCGTCTGGGACAAGCCGGGCGACGGGACCCGGCACTACGCCGGGGTCCCCGAGGGGTACTCGATCCTGGTCGACGGCAGGCGCAAGGTGACCCTGTCCGGGCTGGCGCACGCCACCTGGGACCCGGCCACCGGCAAGGTCGAGGGCGGCCAGGCGGTGTACACCGAGAAGGCGCCCTCGATGAAGGCGCCCGTCCAGGTGGAGCTCTCCGGCGACCGCATCGAGGACCTGTTCCAGAAGGCCGGCGTGGACCTGCGCTCCACCCGCCCCGACCTGGTCAAGGCCGCCACCGCCTCCCACGGCGACCCGGCCGGGGCGGTGGACGGGTTCACGATCAACGAGCCGTACTGGGACAGCAAGGGGTCGGGCAGGCTGCAGGACTGGCTGGAGCTGGACCTCGGCTCGGCGCAGCAGGTCGACCGGCTCAGGCTGTACTTCTTCGACGACCGCAAGGCGGGCGGGCACCGGGAGCCGGCCTTCTACGCGGTGCAGTACCAGGACGGCGACACCTGGAAGGACGTGCCCGGACAGGCCAGGAAGCCGGTCCACCCGCGGGCGAACCTCAACGAGGTCGGCTTCCCGGCCGTCACCGCGCGCAGGCTGCGGGTGCTGGTCACCCACCAGCCCGGCTACGCGACGGGCCTGAAGGAGGTGCAGGCGTACCGCACGGGCGCCGACCCGGGCCCGGTCGTCAACCGGGCGCCCAGCGTGGTGGCCGTCGCCGATCCCGCCTTCAGCCGCCCGGGCCAGGCCAGGATCGACGCGGTGGTCAAGGACGACGCGCTGCCGTCCGGCAAGCTGACCACCCAGTGGGCCAAGGTCGACGGGCCCGGCGAGGCGTTCTTCACCGACCCGACGGGCACGAGCACGGTCGTCTCGTTCTCCGAGCCCGGCACGTACCGGCTGCGGCTCACCGCCTCCGACGGCGACAAGAGCAGCTCCGCGACCGTGACCGTGACCGCCACGGCCCAGGCCCAGCAGGTGAACGCGGCGCCCCGGGCCACGCCCACCGCCTCCTACACCTCCCCCTGGGAGAAGGTGACGGCCGTCAACGACGGCATCGACCCGCCGCGCTCCAACGACGGCGCCAACCCGCGCTGGGGCACCTGGCCGCAGCAGGGCACGCAGTGGGTGCAGCTCGACTGGCCGTCGCCGGTGCGGCTGAACAAGGCCGAGGTGTACTTCTTCGACGACGACGGCGGCGTCCGCGTGCCCGCCTCGTGGAAGATCCAGCAGTGGGACGGGGACTCCTTCGAGGACGTCACCGGCGTCGCCTCCTACCCGACGGCGGTCGACGCCTACAACGCCGTGTCCTTCGACACGGTCACGACCTCGAAGCTGCGCGTCCAGCTGGAGGCCGGCGGGGCGTCGGTCGGGCTGCTGGAGGTCAAGACGTACGAGGTCCCGCCGGACTCCGTCCGCCCCGTGCACGTCCCCACCCTGGCCGGGGCGCTGCCCGAGCTGCCGGCCACCGTGGAGACCGTGTACGCGGACGGCGCCCGCGGCTCGGCCGCCGTCACCTGGCAGCAGGTCACGCCCGAGCAGGTCAGGACCGGCGGCACCAGCTTCACCGTCGCCGGGCTCGCCGAGGGCGTCCGGCAGCCCGCCCAGGCCACCGTGTACGTCCGCACGACCGCGGCGGTGACCATCACCTCGATCGCCGAGGAGGCGGTCACGACCCGGGCGGGGGTGGCGCCGTCGCTGCCCGGGACCGTGGTGGCGACCTGCAACGACGGGTCGAAGGACAGCTCCGTGGCCGTCGCCTGGGAGGCGGTGGGACCGGAGCGGTACGCCCAGCCGGGCACGTTCACGGTGACCGGCACGGTGGCGGGCACCACCGTCCAGGCCAAGGCGACCGTGACGGTCCGCTGACGGCCCGGTGACCGGCCCGGTGACGGCCGGCTGAGCCTGGGGCCGGGCTCCCGCCGCGAGGGGCGGGAGCCCGGTCCCGGACGCGTCAGCGGCCCCCGTCCGGACCCTTGGGCACTTCCGGAACTCCGGGGTCCTGGGGCAGGAGGGTGCCGAGCGGGCCGAGGTCCAGGTTGAGGTCGGACGGCGACAGGCCGAACCGGTCGCACAGCTCGGTCATGGCGTCCTCCAGCCGCATCAGCGTCAGGCCGAGCACCTCGACCTGCTCGTCGGACAGGTCGCCCTCCTCCATGCGACGTACGGACTGCCGCTCGACGAGCTGGCGCACCAGCTCCACGAGGGTGAGCACGAGCCGGGACAGGTCGCGCTCGACCGCCTCCCGGTCGGCCTCGATCCGCAGGCGCGGCGAGCGCACCTCCCTGCCGGGCTCGTCCATGGAGCTCATCGCCCCGGCTCGTACGGCTCGCGGTCCGTCCGGGTGGCGTGCCCGCGGACGGGGTCGTAGGCGCGGATCGGCTCGGACTCGCGGATCGACATGAACAGGGCCCGCACCGAGATGCGGACGAGGTCGATGTCCGCGATCGACAGCACGATGTCCCCGCTCACGACCACGCCACCGGACAGCAACCGGTCCAGCAGGTCCACGAGGGCGACCCGTTCGGGCGGCAGCCGCCCCTCGGCGGCGAGCCGGTCCCCGCGCGTCTCCTCGAACGTCACATCAGGTCCCCTCCACGCGGCCCGCCATCGCCCTCGTCGTCGAGCACGGCGAACGAGTACGGCGCCCAGGGGCCGGTGAGCTGCACGTCGCCGCCCGGACCGCGCAGCTCCTCCACGGCCCGCGCGAACTCCTCCCCCCGCTCCCGGTCCACCAGGTAGGCGCCGTTCAGCAC
Organism: Nonomuraea rhodomycinica; assembly: GCF_013363995.1. Taxonomy (GTDB): domain Bacteria; phylum Actinomycetota; class Actinomycetes; order Streptosporangiales; family Streptosporangiaceae; genus Nonomuraea; species Nonomuraea rhodomycinica. The sequence goes on from NZ_JABWGO010000005.1 coordinate 496,737, forward strand.
CATCGACTCGGGACGTCCGGACAGCTGCGGGTCCTGGGCGCGGTGGCGGCGGCTCGCCACCGCGATGGAGCTGAGCGCGCCGTGGATGTCCTCGGCCCGGGCGCCGGCCCGCCGCCACGCCTCCTCGCGCCCGCGGATCTGCTCCTGGCGCCGCTTCAGGTACGCCGTGCCGGGCCGTTCCGGCGTCTTCCCGCCCTCTTCCTCGCGGGCGGGTTCCTCGCCGGCGGCCGCGTACACCTTCACGCCCCACTCCTGGCGCCCGGCCACGCGGGCGAGCGCCCGCGCGAAGTCGTCGCACCGCTCCTCCAGCAGCGCTTCCACCTGCTCGTCGCCGCTGTAGACCGTGACCAGGCGCACGGGCACCACGGCCGCCTCCCGCGCCACCGCCTCGACGACGCGGTGGTGGGCGCGCGCGGTCTCCTCCAGCCAGTCGAGGTCCTCCATGGACCGCCGCAGCGGCTCCTCGCCGAACTGGTCGAGCGGCACGGTGCTCACGTACGCGACCAGCCCGGCCCGCCCGATCGCGCGCACCTCGCCGCCCGCGACGCCCTGGGGAAGCGCACCCTCGCGGCCGGAGTCCTCCTCGGCGGCGACGGCGTAGAGGTACGTGCCCGCACCCGGGTCAGCGGCCACGGTCGTCCTCCTCCCTCTCCACCTCGCCGCGGACGGCGCGACGGCGGGAGCGCCCCTCGACCTGCCCCTCGACGACGCGACGGCCGGAACGCCCCTCCGCCTCGCCCTCGACCGCGCGACGGCCGGAACGCCCCTCCACCTCGCGGTCGGCGCGGCGGGAGCGCGGGTAGCCCTCCTCGAGCTCGGCGACCCGGTCGCGCAGCCGCCGGTTCTCCTCCTCCAGGCCGCGGTCCTTGCCGGTGAGCCACGGGTCGTGCTCCCACCAGTCGATGCCCATCTCCCGCGCCGTGTCCACCGAGGCGATGATCAGCCGCAGCTTGATCGTCAGCAGCTCGATGTCGAGGAGGTTCACCCGGATGTCACCGGCGATGATCACTCCCCGGTCGAGGACGCGTTCCAGGATGTCCCCCAGATTGGTCGGCTCGCGCCCGCCCGAGGACGAGGGGTAGGCCTGGCGCCCGATTCCCGTCCGCGCTGGCTCCACGGTCAACCCCTCTCGCTGTCGCCGCTGCCGCGCCGGTAACGGCGCAGCCTCCGGTAGGAGAGCAGCCCGCCCTCCGCGTCCAGCTCGGCCTCGTACATCGCGAGGACGTCGCCGGACGACGGGATCCGGCGGTCCTCCACCACCTCGACGCCCACGGTCCACCCGCCGTCGGAGGGCTTGACCAGCGTGACGCCCTCGGGCTCGCGGGAGGTCAGCTCGGCGATGTGCCGTAGCCCGGCCTCGCCGGCGGTCGCCGCGGACAGCCGCCGGCCACGCCTCCGTGGCCGCTCCTCCTCGTAGTCGTCCTCCTCCTCGTCCTGGTAGTCGTCCGCTTCTTCGTCCTGGACGTCCTCGTCCTGGTAGTCCTCGTCGTTCTCGGCGGTCGGCTCGTCCGCGTCGTCCACGGCGTCCTCGTCCGGTGGGAGATCGTCCCGCTCGCGTTCGGACACGTCGTCCGTGCGGCTGCGTCGCCTGGCCGGCACGCGATCACCTCCTGCCCTCGTCCGGGCCGCCTTCGCCCGATCCGCCGTCATCAGAAGCGCCTTCGGCCGGGCCGGGTCCGGCGGGGGCCGTTCCGGCGGGCGGGCCGATCATCCTCGCCAGGACCTCGCGCATCCGCTCCTCCTGCTCCTCCTCGGAGATGAGTCCCTCGGCCGCGTCCCGCTCGATCTCCTCCAGCTCGCGCCGCACCGCGGCCGGGTCGCTCATCTGGCGCTCGACCTGCTCCTGGATCAGCTCACCGAGCCGGATCACTCCCTTGATCGGCGCCAGCGGCCAGCCGAACAGGAGACCGAGCAGGCCCATGCGCCCTCACCCCGCCGGCGTGACGATGAAGTCGTACGGTGCGAGCGGCCCGAGCAGCCGCATCTGGACGCGGCCCTCCCACTGCTCGGCGAACCGGTCCAGCACCTCCTCCAGGTCCTCCTGGCGGTCCAGCTCCACGAGCAGCGCGATGTGGGCGGCGTCCTGCTCGTGGGTGGGCTCGCGGACGGACGTCAGGACGCAGACCGGGGCCAGCGCCTCCAGGAGCTCCTGCGTGTCGGCCTCGCGCTTGGCGCTGACGGCCTGGTTGACCAGCTCGCCGAGCTGGATGCGCGCCTCCCGGCCCGCGTCCTCCGGCAGGCTCCGGACCTCCTCGCGCAGCCGCGCCACCTCCGGCTGCTCCTCCAGCACCTCGGCGAGGACGGCCCGCTCGACGTACCTGGCCTTGACGACGTACTCGGCGCGGCCCTCCAGCTCCTCCAGCGCCGTGCGGAAGTCGTCGTGGTGCGGCGCGAGCAGCTCCTCGACGACCGCCTCCGAGCTGGTCATCACCGCGCCGAAGCGGATCGGCAGCACCGGCACCTCGGCCGCGGTGGCGTCAAGCAGCCGCTCGTGCGCCATGAGATCGTCGGGCGTGCCCAGGGGACGGCCCAGGACCAGCTCGCTGACCAGCGCGCCGATCTCGCCGTGCCGGACGAGGGTGACCGCGGCGGACGGCTCGCCGACGCCGCGCGCCTCGTCCGACACCTGCACGTCGGCCGGCACGATCCCGTACAGGTAGACGCCCACTGCGGTGTCCGGCGCGGACTCCTGCCCCTCCTGCCCGCGTGTGGAGGTGTCCGTCATGATCAGCTCTCCCCCCTGCGGCGGCGCCTCGGCCGCGCCTCTTCCTCGCTCCCGGAGCCGCCCATCAGGTCGTCGAGTTTCTCCGCCGCGGCCTCCAGCACCCCCTGGGCCGCGCTCTTGCCCTCTCGGGAGATCTTGTTCTGCTTGATGTTCTGCATCAGCTCGGGCAGCCCCTGGCCGCCCTGCTCCGAGATGTCCAGCCGGTTCACCGCCTCGGCGAAGCGCAGGTAGGTGTCCACGCTCGCCACCACGATCCGCGCGTCGATGGTCAGAAGCTCGATCCCCACCAGGGAGACCCGCACGTACGCGTCGATGACCAGGCCCTTGTCCAGGATGGTGTCGATCACGTCCGCCAGGCCCGACGCGGAGGGTCGCTGGGCTATGCCGCCACCGCCGCCCGCGGGCTGGATAGTCATACGCTCACCCCTCGATTCTCACGCCACCGGCTCAGCCGCTCCGCGCGGCCGTCCGGCGACGCGCGGGACGCCGCGCCCGCGGCGCCTCCTCCTCTTCCTCTTCCTCCTCTTCGCCCTCTTCGCCCTCTTCGCCCTCGTCACCCCGGCCGACGGGCTGCTCCTCCTCTTCCTCCTCGCCCTCTTCCTCGGGCTCCTCTTCCTCGCCTTCCTCCTCTTCGCCCTCCTCGGGCTCCTCGCCCTCCTCGTACTCGCCCTCTTCGCCCTCGTACTCCTCGGGGCGCTCTTCCTCTTCGCCCTCTTCGCCTTCTGCGCCGCCTTCGCGCTCCCGTTCCTCGCGCATGGCGGTCTCGTGGTCCTTGGTGATCTCGCCGTCGTGGATCTCGCCGCGCCACCCGTCGTCGGCCATCTCCTCCGGGTGCAGCATGACGTTCCGCATGATGTGCCGGGCCACGTGCTTGAGCTCCAGGCGCGCCCGCCTGCCCTGGGCCCGCCACAGGTTGCCCGTACGCTCGAACAGCCCCTGCGGGTGGTATTCGAGGACGACGACGACGCGGGTCAGGTTGGGGGCGAGTTCGTGGAACGACACGGCCCCGTCGACCCAGCCCTTGGGGCCCTCCGAGCGCCAGATGATGCGGTCGTCCGGGATCTGCTCCTGGATCGTGGACTTCCAGTTCCGGTGCGACCAGAAGACCTGCGCCTTCCACGAGGTCTGTTCCTCGGACTCCTGGGTGACGCTGTCCACCTTCTTGGTGAAGGTCGGGAAGTCCTCGAACTTCGTCCACTGGTTGTAGACGATGCGGACCGGCGCGCCGATGTCGATCGTCTCGAAGATGTGGGTGAGCTTGAGCTTCCTCTTGCCGCCCTTGCCGCCCTTGCCCCCGCCGAACAGGCCGCCGAGCTTCTCGCCGACGGAGCCCGTGACGGCCTTCGTCGCCCCCTTCAGCAGCATCTTGCCGGGCGAGAACCCGCCGTCCTTGCCCCCGGTGAGCGCGCCGAGCAGCCCCGAGGCGCCGGCGCCCCCGGTGATGGCCTGGAGCAGCCCCGAGCCGTCGCCCTCGGCGACGTCGGTGAGCCGCCCCGTCATCTCCTCCAGCTTCTCGGTGATGGACCCCAGGGCCCGCTCGGCCAAGGCCATGGCGAGGTCCTGCAGGGCGTCGACGACCTCGTTCCCAGGACCTTCCCTGGTGGACTCGTCGGTCCTCGATGCGTCAGCCACCTGGCTCACCTCCGCGTCCTACTGGCCTGCGCGCTCTTCTCACCGGACTCGGCCTTGCGCCGGGCCGGCCGGGCGCCCGCCTTCTCCTCACCGCCGGACGTCCTGCTCCCGGAGGACTTGCTCCCCGACGCCTTTCCTCCGGAGGACTTGCTTCCGGAGGACTTGCTTCCCGAGGCACGGGACGACGTGGAGGAGGCGGACGACCGGGAGGCCGACGACTTGCCGGTGGAGGACTTGCCGGTGGAGGTCGAGGACTTGCCGGTGGAGGTCTTGGACCCCGACGACCGGGTCGCGGTCCCGGAGACCCTGCCGACCGCCGACCGCACACCCGAGGTGCCGGCCGTGGCGGCCCGGCTCACGGGCGACCCGCCGGACGCGCCCTGCGCGCGCACCCGGGTGCCCTGCCCGCGCCGCCGTTCCTCGGCGGGCTCCTCCTCTTCTTCCTCTTCCTCCTCCTCTTCGTACTCGTCCTCGGGCTCCTCGCCTTCCTCGGGCTCCTCGGGCTCTTCGCCCTCTTCGTCCTCGTACTCGTCTTCCTCGCCCTCGTACTCCTCTTCCTCGTCGGAGGGCCGTGCACGGCCCCGGCGGCGCAGCGGGCCCGGAGGGCTCGGCGGGCTCGGGTGCCGCAGCGTCTCGGCGCGGTCGTGCAGCTTCGAGGTGAGGTTCTCCACCTGCTTGCTCGCGGCCGCCATGGCGGCCGCCTTGCCGACCTCCAGGAGCTCGCCCCGGAGCCGGTTGGTGATCTCCTCGATCTGGGGGGACGTGCCGAGCGCCTTCAGGCCCTGCTGCAACAGTCCGCCGCCGTTCTTGCGCAGCCGGCCCGCCGCCCCCGCCGCTGCCAGAGCGGCCGCCATGCGCAGTTTGCGACGCCGGCCGAGGCAGTAACCCATGGCGAGGGCGAGCGCCACTCTGGACTTGTCACTCATGACACGCGCTCCTTCTGTCGGCACCCGGCCTGGCGGTGGCCGGTCTGCCCCATCGGTGCCCGACAAAGGGACAAGGAAACACTTACTGGTAGAAAACGGTCAGACTTGACGCTCGGTCACCCCGGCGTTTAAGAAGCCCGCCAGGCAAGCCGATCCCGCCCCGATCTCCGCCCCCCGTGCCGCGATAGGTTCGGCCGTCATGGACGGCGTCGCGGGCACCCTCGTCACGGCCGCCGGGATGTTCGCCGGCACGAACGTGGACGACCTCGTCGTCCTCACCGTCCTGTTCCTGTCGTCCCGCGCCGGCGGGACGCCCCGCCCGTGGCAGATCTGGGCCGGCCAGTACACCGGGATCGCCGCCCTGGTGGCCCTGTCGGCGGTCGCGGCGCTCGGCCTGACGGTCGTCCCGGACCGCTGGGTGGGCCTGCTCGGCCTCCTCCCCTTCGCCCTGGGGGTGCGCGGGCTGGTCGCGGCCGTGCGCTCGCGCAAGGACTCCGGCGACGACCCGCCCCCGCCCGCGGTCGCGTCGGGCATGGCGGCGGTGGCGGGCGTGACCATCGCCAACGGCGCGGACAACCTGTCGGTCTACACGCCCGTGTTCCGCACGATCGGCCCGGTGCCGTCGCTGGTGACGGTCGCGGTGTTCGCCGCGGGCGTCGCCCTGTGGTGCCTGGCGGGCTCCTGGCTCGGCTCGCACCGCACGGTCATCGGGGTCGTCGAGCGGTACGGCCACTGGATCGTCCCGTTCGTCTTCATGACCATCGGGGCGTTCATCGTCCTGGAGTCCGGAGTGCTCTCCTTCGGGTAGGAGGCGGTGAGGGAACCGTCTCCGTGGAGGTCTCGTGGAACTGGGGCTGGCTGACAAGGTCGCCGTCGTCACGGGCGGCAGTTCGGGCATCGGCCTGGCGGTGGCGCGGGGGCTGGCCGCCGAGGGGGCGCACCTGGTGCTCGCGGCGCGGGGCGCCGACCGCCTCGACCGCGAGGCGCGCGCGATCGCCGAGGAGCACGGCGTACGCGTCGTGCCCGTGGCCTGCGACGTGGCGACCGCCGCCGGCACGGCCGCGCTGACCGGCGCCGCCGAGGACGCCTTCGGGGGCGCCGACCTCCTCGTCAACAACGCGGGCGCCGGGTCCAACGAGACCATCCTCGACGCGCCGGACGAGAAGTGGCAGGAGTACTGGGACCTGCACGTGATGGCGGCCGTGCGGCTGGCCCGCGGGCTCGTGCCCGGCATGCGGCGGCGCGGCGGCGGCGTCATCCTGCACAACGCCTCGATCTGTGCGGTGCAGCCCCTGTGGTACGAGCCCATCTACAACGTGACCAAGGCCGCGCTGATGATGTTCTCCAAGGTGCTGGCCACCGAGGTCGTGGGCGACGGCATCCGCGTCAACTGCGTCAACCCCGGCCTGGTCCTCACCCCCGACTGGGTGAAGACGGCGAAGGAGCTCAGCGGTGACGACTGGCGGCGCCACCTCGACGACGTCGCCCGCGAGCACGCCCCCATCGGCCGCTTCGCCACCCCGGAGGAGGTTGCGAACCTCCTGGTCTTCCTCTGCTCCGACCGCGCGAGCTACTCCGTGGGCTCGACCTACTTCGTCGACGGCGGCATGCTCCGGACGGTGTGAGGCCGCGGCCCCGTGGTCAGGCGCACCAGACGTACACCGTCCGGCCGACCGCAAGCAGCCAGACGCCGACCACGACGGCGCCCGCCCAGGCGCGCCTGAACGCCAGAAACCCCGCGAACGACGCCAGCACGCCGATCCCGGCGGCGACCGTCGCCGCGAGGATGTTCGACAGGTACGGCGGATTGTCGTCGCCGGGACCGACCGCGTCCTCCCGTCACCCACCGACCTGAGCGGGCGACGGGACAACGAAACGGCGGCACTCGGATGAGTGCCGCCGTTTCGATCGGGTGGAGCTATGGGGATTCGAACCCCAGACCTCCTCCATGCCATGGAGGCGCGCTACCAACTGCGCCATAGCCCCTTGATTCCTCGCCAAGTGTATCGGAGATCCCGCACTCCCCGTGCCACCCGAGCGGGAACCACGCGCTAGGCCGCCCGCCGCACCGGCATGCCGAGCTCCCGGACGAGGGCGCACAGGTCCACCCCTGCGGAGCGCATGATCCGGGCCGCGCCGTTGCCGCCGTCGGCCAGCAGGCCCCACAGCAGGCTCTCGCCGGTCACCGGGCCCGGCCGCCAGCGCGCCACCTCCACCACCTTGCGCACGTGCGCGGCCAGCGGGATCGACCCCAGCGGCCCGTGCAGCGTCATCCTGAGCGGCCGCAGCGGCGAGCGCGTGAGCCGCCACCGGTCCGGGTCGTCGGCGCCGGCGCGGGTGCGACGGCGCACCTCGTCGAGGTCGATGCCGAGCGTGGCGAGCAGCGCCCGCGCGTCCGGGCCCGTGTCGACGCGGGCGTCGATCTCCTCGCGCGTGGCGGTGAACGAGGCGAGGCCGAAGGGGCGCGTCTCGGCGAGGGCCAGCAGGACGACCCCGGTGGTCAGGGCCGGATGGCCGGCGTCGAGCGCGATCGTGCCGGCTCTGACCAGGGCCCGGCGCGCGGGCGCGGTGAAGTCGGCCAGGCCCTGGTGCGGGGCCGGGTGTCCGTGGGGCGGCATCGCGTCACCTTCCGAGTCTGCGGGCGTGCTTGCGGTGGACCGTCTGGCGCTTCACGCCGAGCGCGTCGGCGATCCGCTCCCAGGACCAGCCGCGGTCGCGGGCGTTGGACACGTGCGTCGCCTCCAGCTCCTCCAGCAGGGTCCTGAGGGCCGCGACCGCCGCGAGCCCCACGCCGGGGTCGGGGTCGGCCGCCGCGCGGGCCAGATCGGTGGCGTTCGCGGTCATGGTGTCAGCATATGCTGACACAGCCGCACTTGTCATCATATGCTGACAAACCGGTGGAGACAGCGGGCCGGCCAGGACGGCGGACCTTAGAGGCGGTCCGCCAGGCCGCCAGGACCGCCAGGATCGGCAGGGCGTCGGCCAGGCGCCGGCGTTCCTCCGGCGTGAGCGTGTCCACGGCCGCCGCCAGCCGCTCGGTGATGAGCAGGTCGCGGCTGGCCAGCGCGTCCCGCCCCTTACCGGTGATCGAGGTGATGACCCGCCGCCCGTCGGCCGGGTCGGGGTCGCGGGCCACGAGCCCGCGCCGGTGCAGCCCGCCGGGGATCGTGCCGATGGCCTGGGCGGTGACGCGCTCCAGGGCCGCGAGCCGCGCCGAGGTGAGCGGCCCCTCCCGGTCCAGCCGCGACAGGACGGCGAGCTCGCTGAACGACACGTCGTCGTCCGCGGCGTTGGTGTAGAGCTGGCGGATGCGCCTGGCCAGGCGGCCGACGGCGGCCTTTCAGCCGCCCGCCACCGGCACGCGCACCGCGCCCCTCCGCCTCACCTCGGCCGACGGCGCGACCTTCGCCGCCTACGAGGCCCGTCCCGACGACGACCGCGGCGAGGGCTTCTCCTTCATGGAGCACATCACCAGGCTGAGCCGCGACGGCATCCAGGCCGACATCATGGCCGGCCGAGCGGCTCGGCCGCCCGGCGGTGGCGCTCGGCTTCTGCATGGGGGGGCGCAACGCGTTCCTGGCCTCCGCGCCGCGGTTCGGGTTCGCCGGTGTGATCGGCTTCTACGGCGTGCCGGGCGTCGCGGGGCCGTACGGGCCGGGGCCCACCCAGCAGGCGGACGAGCTGTCGGCGCCGATCCTGGGCCTGTTCGGCGGCGCGGACGCGGGCATACCCGCCGAGCAGGTGACGGAGTTCGGCGCGGCGCTCACGGCGGCCGGGGTGCGGCACGAGCTGGTCACCTATCCGGGCGCGCCGCACGGGTTCTTCGACGCCGGGTACGGCGAGCACCGGGCGGCCTGCGAGGACGCCTGGAAGCGGGTGACGGGGTTCCTGGCCGGCCTCTGACGGACCGGCCGGGGAGGCGACGGACCGCCCCGGCCTGCGACGGACCAGCCGGAGGTCAGCGGGTCACGGTGGTGCGCATGGTCAGGGTGGTGCCCTCCTCCAGGGCCAGCTCCACCGTGACCGCCCCCAGCTCGGAGGTGCGCGTCACGTGCGTGCCGCCGCACGCGATCGACGCCTCACCCTCGGGCAGCGAGCAGTGCCAGGTACGCCGGGCCGTCAGCTCCGGGCCGGGCACGTCGAGCCGTACGGGCGCGTCGGCCGCCACCCACTCCTTGAGCCGGTCGTTCGCCGCGGCGGCCACCTCGGCGAGGGCCGTGTCGAGGCCGTCGGCCGTGAAGCCCTTCTTGCGCAGCGACTTGCCGAGCCGGTAGACGTCCACGCTGGCGTCGGGCTCGATCCGCGAGGAGGTGATCGCCGTCTGGTCGAAGTCGGGACGGCCGAGCGCGTCCAGGGCGGGCTCCTTGCGCCAGCGATCGGCCAGCGCCGCGTTCAGGGCGAGGGCGGCCAGGTGGCAGGCGGTGTGCCCGGCCGACAGGGCCGCGCGGTAGGCGGGGTCCACGGCCAGCTCGACGCTCTCGCCGACGGGCAGCGGCGCGTCGGTGACGTGGACGACGAGCCACTGCCAGCCCTCGGCGCCGCGCCGCGCCGGGATGTCCGCCCCGAGGTGGATCTCACCGTCCGACCAGGCGCCGGTCACGCAGTCGACGACCGGCAGCCCGCCGATCGTGCCGCGGTCGGCGGGCTGGTCGGGCCAGGTGTGGTCGAGGGGGTGGAACGGGGTCTCGGAGACGACGAGGCCGTGCCGCTCCCCCACCGGCACGGTCCCGACGATCCGCGAGCGGCCGCTGACCTGGCCCGCGGGAAAGGTGACGACGGTGGAGTTCACGCCGGAATTGTCGCAGGTTCGGCGTCCACGCGTTCGCGCCGCTCGTCCTCGATGAAGCGCTGCCGGCCCGCGTACAGGCCGGTGACGAGCTGCGCCGCCAGCACGATGAAGATCATCGCGTACGGCAGCGACCATCCGCCGGTGAGCTCGCGCAGCAGCCCCACGGCGAGCGGCCCGGCGCCGGCCATGAGGTAGCCGGCGCTCTGCCCGAAGGCGGACAGCGCGGCGGTGGCCTCGGCGGTGCGGGTGCGCAGGCCCAGCATCATGAGCGCCAGCGGGAACGAGCCCATGCCGAGGGCGATGAGCACCACCCACACCATGGCGGTCGAGACGGGCGCGAGCCACAGCCCGAGGAAGCCGGCCGTGTACGCCGCGACCAGCCCGACCACCACGGGCCGCTGGTCGCGGAAGCGGGAGGCGACGACGGGGACGAGGATCGAGACGGGGATGTTGAGCGCGGTGAAGACGCCGAGCACGAACCCGGCCTCGCCGGTGCTGTAGCCGCCGTCGGTGAGGATCGTGGGCAGCCAGCCGAACATGATGTACGCGATCATCGACTGGGTGCCGAAGTACACGGCGATCGTCCAGGCCAGGCGGCTGCGGGCGAGCCGGCGCAGCCCGGCGGGGGCGCCGGCCGTGCCGCTCTCGCCGCCCTGCGCGGCGGTCCGGCGGCGGGCCGGGTCGCTGCGCAGCAGCGCGAGCCACGGCAGGGTGGCCACGGCGGCCAGGGCGGCCCACACGCCGAGCGCGATGTGCCAGTCGCCCGAGGCGCGCTCGATCGGCACGGTGGCCGCGGCGGCCAGCATCGTGCCGGCGGCGAGCGCGGTCGTGTAGACGGTGGTCATGATCCCGGTACGGGCCGGGAAGTGGCGCTTGATCAGGGTGGGGATGAGGACGTTGCCGACGGCGCCGCCGGACAGCGCCACGGCGCTGCTCAGCAGGAAGACCGGCGCGGAGTCCACCAGCGCCCGGACCAGCAGGCCCGCGCCGAGGGTGACGAGGGCGAGCAGGAGCAGCCGGTGCTCGCCGATCCGCCGCGACAGCGTGGGGGTGATCGCGCCGACCGTCGCGAAGGCGAGCACGGGTAGCGTGGTGAGGAGTCCGGTGCCGACGCTCGTCATGCCGAGGCCCTGGGCGAGCTGGTCGAGCAGCGGTCCCACGCTGGTCACGGCCGTGCGGAGGTTCAGGGCGGCGAGGACGATTCCCAGCACCAGGAGCCAGGCGAGGGGGCCGGTCCTGCCTCTGGACTCGTGGGTGAGCACGCTCATCTGGGGGAGATCCTCCACTCATCAAATCATGGGACGAATGGCAATCCTAACAGCCCCAAAACGGGCATTTATTCCTGGCGCATGACAAAGCCCCCGGCGTACCGGGGGCTCTGCTGTCGATGGATCTCCCTAGGACCCACCCGCCGTCACAGGACGGGGCGCGGACCCGCGGGCGGGTCGTCGTGCGGACCGAGCGGCCCGGGCGGCGGGAGCGTGGGGCCGGTGCCGGTGCCGGGCGGGTAGTCACTGCCGCCCACTGTGCCGGGCGGCACGGGCTCCCCCGAGCCGGGCGGGGTCAGCGAGCCGCCGGTGCCGAGGCTGGAGCCGTGCTGGTGAGGGCCGGGCACATCGCCGCGCCACGCGCCGGTCTCGCCGCCGCGCGACTCGATGAACTGCTTGAAGCGCTCCATGTCGTTGCGGACGCGGAGGCGGACGATTTGCAGGGCGTCAGCGGCCGTCTCGAGGAAGCCCTCGGGGTCGTACTCCATCTGGAGCGTGACCTTGGTGGTGTTCTCGTCGAGGCGGTGGAAGGTCACCACGCCGGCCTGCCGAGGCTTGTCGACCGAGTGCCAGGCGATGCGCTCGTCCGGGTGCTGCTCGGAGATCTCGGCCTCGAACTCGCGCTTCACACCGGCGATCTCGGTGATCCACGCGGTGCGCGTGTCCGTGAGCTGCTTGACCGACTCGACCCCTTCCATGAATTCGGGGAAGCTCTCGAACTGCGTCCACTGGTTGTAGGCGACCCTGACAGGAACGTTGACGTCTACCGAGTGTTCGATCGTGCTCATGGTGTTCGCCTCTGCCCCTGAAGGGCCGGCGCTAACGCCTGCGCAGCAACCAGTAGAGGCCCACGAACGGGAGCACGAGGGGGATGAACAGGTAGCCCCTGCCGTACACCGACCAGACCGTCGCCTCCGGGAAGGCGGCCGGGTCGAGGACGCTGGCCGTGCCGATGACCAGCACCCCGGCCAGTTCCACGAACAGCGCCACCAGCGCCAGCCTGCGCGCCCCGCGCGCCAGCGCGACCGTGAGCAGGATGTAGACGAGCGCGGCGAAGGCCGACAGCGAGTACGCGAGGGGCGCCTCGCCGAACCGGGTGAGGATCTGCACCGTGGCCCGCGCGCCCGCCGCCAGCGCGAACAGCCCGTAGACGGCCAGCAGCGCCCGGCCCGGCCCGGTGCCGATGGACGGCGAGGTCACGGCATGCCCTGCCAGATCTGCAGCAGCCGCGCCGTCATCACCGCGATCGCGAACCCGGCCACCGCGAGGATCCCCGACCCCCACCGGCTCCGCTCGGCCAGCGCCAGGAACACCCCGGCGGGCGGGATGACCGCCTCGCCGGCGAGGTAGCCGAACAGCGTGCCCTTGGACACGTGCGCCCCCTCTCCCCCGGCGACCGCGGCGATCACGATGCCCGCCTGGACGAGCACGGCCACCTCCAGCACGGCGAACCCGACGAGCAGGACCATGCCCATGGGCCGGTCACGGATCGCGTTGACCAGGCTCGCCAGCGCGAGCAGCAGCGATCCGGCGATGACGATCGTGGCCACGGTGGTGTTCATCGCGCAAAAGGCTATCGCCCGCCGCCCCCGCCCCCTGATCCGGCGGGGCGGCCGGCACAGGGGCGGACGCGCGTGCCACGCGGGTCCGTAGGATCGGAGGCATGGAGAGGATCCTGGTCAGCGCGTGCCTGATGGGCCGGCGGGTGCGCTACGACGGCGGGGCCAAGACGAGCTCCGACACCCGGCTGGCCGGATGGCGCGAGGAGGGGCGGCTGGTGCCGTTCTGTCCCGAGGTCGAGGGCGGCCTGCCCACGCCGCGTCCCGCGGCCGAGATCGAGGCGGGCGCGGGCGGCGCCGCCGTGCTGGCGGGCGCCGCCCGGGTGCTGGCCGCCGACGGCTCCGACGTCACCGCGCACTTCCTGGAGGGCGCCCGCTCGGCGCTGGCCGCGGCCCGTTCGTCCGGGGCACGGCTGGCGGTGCTGAAGGAGGGCAGCCCGTCGTGCGGGGCGCTGTCCATCTACGACGGGGCCTTCCAGGGGCGGCGCGTGCCGGGCCAGGGCGTCACCACGGCGCTGCTGGAGGCCAACGGCGTCCGCGTCTTCACCGAGGACCAGATCGCCGAGGCCGCCGCCTACCTCGCCACGCTGGAGACCGGCGGCCGATCGCTCTGACGGCCCTCAGGAGACCTGGGAGGACGGCGCCGCCCACGTGTTGCACGCCCCCGGATCCCCCGCGGCGTACCCGCGCCTCATCCACGCCTTGATGGTCCCGGTCCGGCCGAAGTAGCGCGGCTCGCCGCGCCCGTCGCCCTGCACCAGCGACAGCAGGTCGTCCCAGTCGCGCCGGGTCCGCCGGTCGAGCGGCCACACGCTCTTCAGCCACGCCGTCGCCAGGCACGCGGTCTGCAGGCTCTCGCGCCGCATCACCTCACGCCAGTGCGTCTGGTTCCGGTACGGCTCCTTGTCGACCGCCTTACGAATACCGACCACATTCTGTACGTGATAGCCGTACAGCCCGGCGGTCACGTCCGCGAGCCACAGGTCGTACGGATTCGCCAGCCAGTCCTTGCCGATCTGGAACGCGATGGTGTCCGTTCTGTTGCAGTAGTACGCCATCGAATCGTACGAGTCGGTCTTCATTCCGCAGTACTTCTTGGGAAGGCGACTGTAATGCTTCACCCGGACCTTCCTGAAGGGCAGCCCGGCGGCGGTGAGATGCTGTTCCCAGGTGGCGTCGAGGCAGCCGGCGACGCCGTTGACGTAGGCCCGGGCGGACGCCCGGTCGCGGGCCTTGACCTGCCGCTCCACGCATTTCACCGTGGGCAGGGCGCCTTTGTCGTAGAGCGGGTGCGCGGTCAGTTCCGCGCCTTTGACGGGGGACTCGGCCATCGCCGTCCCGGTCATCGTCGACGTCATCGGGAGCGCGGCGAGGGCGACGGCCGCGGCGGTCACACGTAATCTCATGGGGCGCGACGATAAGGCCAAGATCATGTAGCGGGCAACAGGATTCGCGGGAGAACTTCCGCCTTTTCCGGGAGTCGTTTTCCGGCGCCATTCCGTGACCCATTCCGGCGCTCTCCGCCGGCCATGCGGCGCCGTCCGCCGGACCGCGCCTCCGACCGGCCCGCGGACGCCCCCTATCATCGGACGCCGGGGGGATCGGAATGTTGCGGGCGTTCTTCAGGACCGAGGCGGGCAGCACGAGCGTGCTGCTCGGCGCGACCCTGCTCGCGCTCGTGTGGGCGAACTCGCCGTGGAGCGCCACCTACGAGGCGTTCTGGCACATCCCCATGGGCCTGTCGTTCGACGGGGCCGACTTCTCGCTCGACCTGCGCCACTGGGTCAACGACGGGCTGATGGCGCTGTTCTTCTTCCTCATCGGCCTGGAGGCGTCGTACGAGGTGCGGCTGGGCCAGCTCCAGGACCGGCGGCTGCTCGCGGTCCCCGCGCTGGCGGCCTTCGGCGGGATGATCGCCCCCGCGGCCGTCTACCTCGCGCTGAACGCGGGCGGCCCGGGCGCCGGGGGCTGGGGCGTGCCGATCGCCACCGACACCGCGTTCGTGCTCGGCCTGCTGGCCGTGGTGGGCGCCCGCTGCCCGGAGCCGCTGCGCGCGTTCCTGCTCACGCTGGCGATCGTGGACGACGTACTGGCGATCATCATCATCGCCCTCTTCTACACCCGCGACCTGTCGGTGGTCGCCCTGGTCGTGGCGGCGGTGCTGCTGGCGGCCATCATGACGCTGCGGTGGCTGCGGATCTGGCGGGCGCCCGCCTACATCGTGCTCGGGTTCGGCCTGTGGGTGGCCACGCTGGAGAGCGGCGTGCATCCCACGCTGGTCGGCATCGCGCTCGGCGTGCTCGTGTTCGTGTACGCGCCGAGCGAGTACAAACTGCTGGCCGCCGGGGAGGCCGTCCAGGGCCTCACCAGCGACCCGAACGCCCGCGCCGCCCGCGAGGCGGCGCGCAAGGTGCGGATGGCCGTGTCGGTGAACGAGCGGCTGCAGCTCCAGCTCCACCCGTGGAGCAGCTACGTGATCGTGCCGCTGTTCGCGCTGGCCAACGCGGGCGTCCGGCTCGACGCCGAGACGCTGCGCCAGGCGGTGACCTCGCCCGTCACGATCGGCGTGGCGGCCGGGCTGCTGCTCGGCAAGTTCGCCGGGATCTCGCTCGGCACGTGGCTGCCGCTGCGCCTCGGCTGGGGCCTGCTGCCCGGCAACCTCGTGTGGGGCCAGCTCCTCGGCGGGGCGGCGGTGTCGGGCATCGGGTTCACGGTGTCGCTGTTCATCGTGGACCTCGCCTTCACCGACCCGGCGGTGCAGGCCCAGGCCAAGATCGGCATCCTGGCCGGCTCGCTGCTGTCGGCGCTGACCGGCTGGATCGTGTTCCGGATGGCGTGGGACCGGGGCGGCGTGTGCGCGCCGCCCGAGGCGGAGCCGGAGGAGGAGCTGCCCGTCCTGCTCGCCGAGCCGGTCGGGCCGGACGACCACGTGCGCGGCCCCGCCGACGCCAAGGTCACGATCGTGGAGTACGGCGACTTCGAGTGCCCCTACTGCGGGCGGCTGGAGCCGATCCTGGACGAGCTGCTCAGGAAGCACCCGGACGTGCGCCTGGTGTTCCGGCACTTCCCCCTGCGCACGCTGCACCCGAGGGCGATGGCGGCCGCGCTGGTGTCCGAGGCGGCGGCGGGCAAGGGCCGGTTCTGGGAGATGCACGACCGGCTCTTCGCCAACCAGCGCTTCCTCACCGACGCCGACCTCGGCCGCTACGCCGCCGAGCTGGACGTGGAGCCGTTCCCGGACGTGCCGGCGCAGGCGGCGCGCATCGCCAGGGACGAGAGGTCGGGCCGGGCGGGCGGCGTGCGCGGAACGCCGACGCTGTTCGTCAACGGCGTGCGCTACCAAGGTGGTCTGGATCTGGTGTCGATCACGCGTGCGGTGGAAGAACAGGAACAGTCCGTCTAAACCGCACGGGCCGCCCCCCGCACGGCCAGGAGCCCCGATGACCGCCGACCGCCCCCTTCCGAACGACCCCGACGCCCGCAAGACCGTCCACATCCCCGTCCCGGCCCAGAGCCCGCCGTCCGACGCCGGCGTGCGGGAGGCACGGCCCGGTCCGTCCGACGAGGACGCGCCGGCCGAGCCGCCCCCGCCCGCCCCGCACCCGTCGCTCACGGAGGACACGGGCACGCGCCGCCTGCCGTACACGCCGGACATGCTGCCCGACGTGCCCGTGTACGAGGCCGAGCCCGCCCGCTCGCCGGGCGTGCGCTGGGTGCTCGTGGCGGGCGGCGCGCTGCTGGTGCTGGCCGCGGTGGCCCTGCTCGTGATCCTCTGGGCCGGCTCCCAGCAGTAGCCGGGTCCGGTGGACAGGGTCAGGCCCGGGTGAAGTCCATCGTCCAGTTGGTCTCCCAGGTCTGCCCCCCGTCCGCCGAGAGGGCCTGCTCCCAGTGGCAGGAGTCCGGGCCGTGGACGAGCCAGACGAACCGGCACCGGACGGGCGTGCCCTCGTGCTCCTCGTCGGCGTGGAACTCGCCCCGGCTCCCCTCGAAGCGGCCCACCACGGGCGGGTCGAGCACGCCCCGGGCGCTGCTGGCCCAGTGGAGGGACCACAGCTCCGTGGCGGGGTCGAAGACGCGGACGGTCAGCCCGGAGAAGCCCTTCGTGGGGAAGACGATCTCGTCGATGTTCGCGGCGCCGCCGAAGTACCGCCCGCAGGTGGACCGGCCCGGGAACTCCTCCCACTCGTCGCTGCCGGTCAGCCTGCTGACGAGACGGCGGTTGCGGACGTTCCAGGTGCCGACGAGGAAGTCGAAGTCGTTGTTCACGCGGCCGAACCTAGGGCCGGGTCACTGACAGGTAGTGTCAGTGAGTGCGCGCCTCCCGCCTCGTCTCCATCCTGTTACTCCTGCAGACGCGTGGCCGGCTCACCGCGCGCGAGCTGGCCGAGCGGCTGGAGGTGTCGGTGCGCACCATCTACCGCGACGTCGAGTCGCTGCACGCCGCCGGCATCCCCCTGTACGGCGACGCCGGCCCGAGCGGCGGCTACCGGCTGCTCGACGGCTACCGCACCCGGCTGACCGGGCTGACGGCCGACGAGGCCGAGTCGCTGTTCCTGGCCGGGCTGCCCGGCCCGGCCGCCGAGCTGGGGCTGGGCGCGGTGGTGACGGCCGCGCAGCTCAAGCTGATGGCGGCGCTGCCCGTCGAGCTGCGCGACCGGGCCGGCCGGATCCAGGAGCGGTTCCTGCTGGACGCTCCGTCGTGGTACCGCGACGCCGAGCCGGTCACCCATCTGCCGGCCGTGGCCGCCGCCGTGTGGGAGGAGCACGCGCTGCGGGTCAGGTACCGCCGCTGGAAGGCGCCGCAGGAGGTGGAGCGGCGGCTGGAGCCGTACGGGCTGGTGGTCAAGGCCGGGCGGTGGTACGTCGTGGCCCGCTGCGGCGGGCAGGTGCGCACGTACCGGGTGTCACAGATCCTGGAGCTGCACCCGCTGCGCGAGGAGCGCTTCGCCCGGCCGCCGGACTTCGACCTGGCGGCCCACTGGGAGGCGTACCGGGTGGAGTTCGAGGCCCGGCTGCGGCGCGGCGAGGCCGTGGCGCGGCTGTCGCCGCGCGGGCTGGAGCGGCTGGCCGACCTCATGACGCCCGGTGTCGTGACGGCGGCCAGGGCCACGGCCGGCCCGCCGGACGAGGAGGGCTGGACGCGGGTGACGGTGCCCATCGAGTCGGTGGAGCACGCCACCGGCGAGTTCCTGCGGCTGGGCACGGACGTGGAGGTGCTGGAGCCGCCCGAGCTGCGCCACGCGCTCGCGGCCACCGCCGGCGCCCTCACCGCCCTCTACGCGGGCCGGGACGCGCCCCTCGGCGCGAGCCGGGACGTGCCCCTCGGCGCCGGCGGGCCCGCGTCGCGACCGGCCCGTCAGCCCGGTGCGGCGGTGCGGCGCATCACGTGGAAGCGGCGCGTGACCTCGTAGCCCGCCTTCGCGTACAGGCGGGCGGCGGGCCCCGTCTCACCCGTCCACAGGAACCACGACGAGTGCAGCCCCTCGGCGCGCATCATGGTCATCGCCCCGTGGAGCAGGATCGCGCCGATGCCGGTCCCCCGCTCGGCCGGATCGACGCCGAACGGCCCGAACCGCTCGGCGATCCCCCGGTACGCCCCGTACGCGGCGAACCCGACGATCCTTTCCCGCTCTCGCCCCTCCCGGTCCCGCCCTTCCCGCACCGCCACGAGCAGCCGCGCCGGGTCGCCATGCCCCCTGATCGCCTCACCCCAGTCGGCGCTGAACACTTCCGCCGCGAACCGGATCAGCTCCGGCAGCTCGCCGTCGAGGGGGCGCCGGAAGCGGTAGCCCTCGCTCTCGCGGCGCTCGCGGAGCGCGCGCACGACGTCGGGCGTGACGTACGCGGCCAGGCCGCGGTCCATGGCGACCGGCCGGGAGAACGTCTCGAACCCCGCCTGCCGCAGCAGCGCGCAGCCCGCGGGGTAGCGCTCCGGGTCGGCCCCGGGCAGCACGTAGTGAGGGGTGTAGCAGGCGAACTCCACCCGGGTACGGCCATGGGCGGCCAGGAAGGCGAGGGCCTCGTCGAGGAGCCGCCGGCCGAGCCCGCCGCCCCGGTGCTCCGGCGCCACGAACAGGAACGGGATCCAGCCCGTCTCGGGCTCCAGCCCGGCGCCGGGAGCCGGCGGGGTCAGCCGGCGCACCGCGTACGCGCACCCGGCCACCTCCCCGGCGTCCGTGACGGCGACGCGCAGGCCCTCGGGATCGAAGTTCGGGTCGAGCAGCACGCAGTCGCGCAACCAGCCGGGGGTGGTCGGGTCGGCCGGCATGGCGCGGTTCCAGACGTCGACCAGCGCGCCCTCGTCGCCGGCCGCGAAGCCCCGTACGACGGTCATCGGGAGCCTCCTCCGGGGCGCGCGGGCGCGATCATGACGCCAGCCTCCCAGACCCGCCGCCCGCGCCCCAAGATCCGTTACGGCTCCGTTACGGACGCCGGGGAGTCGTGGGGCGCTCAGGCGGCGCGCAGGCGCAGCGGGCTCGGGTACCCGCGGATCGGCACGGGCGAGCGCCACGGCTCGTGGACGAACCGCGCCGGCACGTCCGCCAGCTCGGGCACGTACCGGCGCACGTACCCGCCGTCGGGGTCGAAGCGGGTGGCCTGGCGGATGGCGTTGAAGCCCCGGTTGGGCCGGGTGTCGTTGCCCGTGCCGGCGATCCACTGCCAGTTGCCGGAGTTGTCGGCCACCTCACCGTCGAGCAGCAGCTCGAAGAAGTGCGCGGCGCCGGCCCGCCAGTCGGCGCCCAGCTCCTTGACCAGGTAGCCGGCGGTGATCAGGCGGGCCCGGTTGTGCATCCAGCCCTCGGCGCGGAGCTGCCTCATGCCCGCGTCCACGATCGGCACGCCGGTCAGGCCCTCTCGCCAGGCGGCCACGGCGTCGGCCTCGTCGCGCCAGCGCCGGCCCCGCGGCCGGTAGTCGCGGCGGTTCAGCTCGGGGAAGGCCAGCGTGACCTGGTGGTGGAAGTCGCGCCAGCACAGCTGCCTGACGAACTCCTCGCCCGGCAGCCCGGCGAGCTCCAGCGGCGACAGGCAGCCGAAGCGGATGTACGGGCTGAGCCGGGAGGTGCGGTCGGCTGCCAGGTCGTCGCGGTCGTCCGCGTAGCCGGCCAGGCCGTCACGGACCCACCGCTCCAGCCGGGCCCGGGCCGCGCCCTCCCCGCCCCGCATGCCGTCCGGGGGGCCGTCGTGCGGCGATCCGTCCGGGATGTCGCCCGGGTCGAGGCCGGGCGGGAGCGTGACCGAGGCCGGGACCTCTGCGGCGGGCCGGCGCCGCGCCGCGGACCACGCCCGCCAGTAGGGGGTGAACACGCGGTAGTGGTCGCCGCCCCCGGCCGGCAGCAGCTCGCCGGGCGGGACCACGGTGACCCCGGGGAACGTCCGGAACGCGAACGGCCCGTCCGCCAGCCGCCGTTCCCTGTCCCGGGCCAGCGCGCTGACGTCCGCACTGGCGTGGACGGCCCGCGCCCCCGTCTCGCGGGCCAGCCGGACCGTCTCGGCCACCGTGTCCCCCCGCCGCACCACCAGGTCGCCGCCGCGGGCGCGCAGCGCTCCCCGCAGGTCCCGCAGGCACTCCAGCAGGAACGGCAGGCGCCGCCCGGCGGGCACGGCCGGGTCGAGCACGAACAGCGGCACCACGTGACGCGCCCGCGCGCACGCCTCGGCCAGCGCCGGATGGTCGTGTGTCCGCAGATCCCGGTTGAAGAGCACGATGGCGGTGTCCATGGGGAGCTCTTCGGCGGCGGGCCGCCGCCGGTTGCAACCCGCGGTGGGCGGCGTCCGAAAGAATGGGCGGGCGTCGGAGGAGGACGGGGACACCTGCATGGAGGAGACGGGTTCGGCGGGCGCCGCCGAGGAGGCCGGGTACGGCATCGGCGCCGTGTCGCGGCGGCTCGGCGTGCCCGCGCCGACGCTGCGCACCTGGAACCTGCGCTACGGCATCGGCCCGAGCCGCCGCAGCCCCGGGGGCCACCGCCGCTACGACCGGGCCGACCTGGCCCGGCTGGAGGAGATGAGCCGGCTCGTCCACGCCGGCGTCCCTCCGGCCGACGCCGCCCGCCAGGCGCTGCGCGTCCCCGTCCCACCGGTGCTCCCCGCGCCGGGAGCCGACACTCCGGTTCTGCCCTCGTCCGGAGCGGGCACCGCGCCGGCTCTCTCCGCGCCGCGGGAGGGAGTCGGGGTCGGGGGCGAGACGGCGAACGTGCCCTCGGCCGCGATGCTGGCCAGGGCCGCGGCGGCGCTGGACGGCCGGACGGTGACCGACGGCCTGGCCGCCGCCCTGGCCCGGCTCGGCGTCGTGCCCACCTGGGACCGCCTGGCGCGCCCGGTGTTCGACACGATCTGCCGCAGACAGGAGGAGACCGGCGCCGGGATCGACGTCGAGCACCTGTTCTCCGAGCGGCTGCTGGCCGCCCTGCACCCGCTCGCCGCCCGCCCCGCCCACCCGGTCAACGACCGTCCCGTGCTGCTGGCCTGCGCGGAGGAGGAGCAGCACAGCCTGCCCGTGCACGCGCTGGCCGCCGCGCTGGCCACCGACCTCCGGGTCGACACGCGCGTGCTCGGCGCCCGCACCCCGAACGCCGCGCTGGCCGACGCGATGCGCCGCCTCGGGCCCGCCGTGGTCTTCGTCTGGTCGCACCAGGCCGCCACGGGCGACCCCGCGCCGCTGACCGGCCTTCCGGCGCTGCGCCCGCCGGCCCGGATCGTCGTCGGCGGGCCCGGCTGGTGGCCGGACCTCCCGCCCCGGGTCACCCGCGTGGCCTCGCTGCGGGACGCCGTCACCGCGGTCGCCGACGCGCTGCGCTGATCTCCCTGCTCTTGGTTGCCCGTCACCGCCTGCGTCGCGTTGAATAAGTTTTGAAGAGGTTATCTGAGGAAGGGTAAGCGCATGGAACCATTCGCGGAGTGCCTTCGCACCCACGGCCCCCTGGTCCGGTCGTACCTGCGCCGCCTCGTCCCGCCAGGAGAGATCGACGACCTGACGCAGGTCGTGTTCATCGAGGTCTGGCGGTCCAGGCACCGCTACGACCCCGGGCGCAGCCTGGAGGCGTGGGTGCTGGGCATCGCCCGCAAGCGCGCCGTGGACCACCTGCGCGCCCGCCGGCCGACCGTGTCGCTGGAGGCCGCCGGGGAGCCGGTGGGAGACGACGGCCGCGAGGAGAGCGAGGGGGTCGCGCGGCGCGACCTGGTCCGCAGGGCGCTGTCGGAGCTGCCGGACGTCCAGCGCGAGGCCATCGCGCTCGCCTACTACGGCGACCTCAGCCAGCGGGAGATCTCCGAGCGGCTGCGCGTGCCGCTCGGCACCGTCAAGGCCCGCACCGCCCGCGGCCTGCACCGCCTGTCCACCCTGCTGGAGGCGGCATGACCACCGGCGCCACGACCACCACCGGCGGCCCCACTCCCGGCACGGGCGGCCCGGCCCCCGGCACGGGCGGCCCGGTCAGGCCCAGGGTCGGCGTCTCCAGCTGCCTGCTCGGGGAGCCGGTGCGCTTCAACGGCGGCCACAGCCGCGACCGCTTCCTGTCCGGACCGCTCGACCCGTACGTCGACTGGGTGCCGATCTGCCCCGAGATGGAGCTGGGCCTCGGCACCCCCCGCGAGACGCTGCGCCTGGAGCGCTCGCCGTCCGGCCCGCGCCTGATGACCAGGAAGACCCGCGCCGACCTCACCGGCCGCATGACGGCCCTGGCCGAGGCCCGCGCCGCCGCCCTCGACGTGGACGGCTACGTGTTCAAGGCGAGGAGTCCCACCTGCGGCGTCCACGGCATCCCGCTCTACCCCGGCGCGGACGGTCCGCCGCTCGACCGGCGGCAGCGGGGCGTGTTCGCCGCGGCGGTCGTCGAGGCGCACCCGCTGCTGCCCGTCGAGGACGAGGGACGGCTGAACGACGCCGTGCTCCGCGAGGCGTTCACGGAACGGATCTTCGCCCACGCCCGGCTGCGCGCGCTGCTGACCGGCGACTGGCGGCCGCGCGACCTGGTGGCCTTCCACACCCGGCACAAGATGCAGCTGCTCGCCCACGACCCGGCGGGCTACCGCGCCGCCGGGACCGTCGTGGCCCGCGCCGACGCCCTGCCGCGCGCGGAGACGGCCGCCGCCTACGCGGGCGCGTTCCGCGCGGCGCTCGCCCACCGGGCCCGCCCCGGCCGCAACGTCAACGCCCTCCAGCACTGCCTGGGGATGCTCGGCCTCGACCGGGCCCGGCGTGACCACCTGGCCGGCGTCATCGGCTCCTACCGGGCCGGCCTGGTGCCGCTGAGCGTCCCGGCGGCCCTCATCCGGCACGACGCCGAGGGCGAGGAGAACCAGGGGGCGGCCTACGTGCGCCGGCAGACGTTCCTGTCGCCGTACCCGGAGGAGCTGGCCCTGCGGCACCACGTCGCCGCCTGACCGGCCGCGCGCGGGGCCGCGCGGCGGGAACCCGGACGGCGCGCCGTTCGTCACCCTGGTACCGGCCATCCCCGGACCGGTATGTCGCAGAAAGAGGCCCCATGCGCAGCGCGCTCTTCGGCAATCTCGGGACCGAGCAGGGACACGCCACCTTCGCCCTGCAGAACTCCAAGATGCTCCGCGTCCAGCTCCCGCCCGAGGTGCTGGCGCGCCAGGGGTCGATGGTCGCCTTCCAGGGCCGTATGGACTTCGCGTACGAGGGCGCGGGCGGCGTGGGCAAGCTGCTGAAGAAGGTCATGACCGGGGAGGGCGCGCCGCTCATGCGCGTCACCGGCGAGGGTCAGCTGTTCCTTGCCGACAACGCCGACGACATCCACCTGTTCTACCTGGAGAACGAGGCCCTGACCGTCAACGGCCGCAACCTGCTGGCCCTCGACGCCGGGCTCACCTGGGACATCAACCGGGTCCAGGGCGCGGGCATCGCCGCGGGCGGCCTGTTCAACATGACGATCGGCGGCACCGGCTGGGTGGCGGTCACCGCGCACGGCGCCCCGGTGATGCTCGACGCCTCGCGGGCGCCGACGTTCGCCGACGGCCAGTCGGCCGTGTGCTGGAGCGCCGGGCTGCACGTGGGGATCAACCGCACGTTCAAGGCGGGCGCGCTGATCGGCCGGGGCAGCGGCGAGGCCGTCCAGCTCGCCTTCCAGGGGCAGGGGTTCGTGCTCGTGCAGGCCAGCGAGGGCCATCCCATCCCCCGCCCCGGCCAGTGACCTGGGCTTGAGGCGGAGAACGACGAAGTCCCGCCCATTCGGGCGGGACTTCGTCGATTGTGGAGCTATGGGGATTCGAACCCCAGACCTCCTCCATGCCATGGAGGCGCGCTACCAACTGCGCCATAGCCCCTGGTCACCGTCCACGAGTGCTCTCGTCAACGGCGCTCGGGAAGCATATAGCCATCCGTACGATTCGCCTAATCGCGGCGGGGGCCGGCACCGTCCCGGACGGCGGCGCGCGGCCCTTCGCGGAACCGGCTCACGAGCGGGTCAGGTCTGGGCGTCCGGCCGGTCGTCGCTGCTGATCGGCTCGGGCAGCGTGCCCGCGTTGTGCTCCAGCAGCCGCCATCCCTTGCGGCCCTCCTGCAGCACCGACCACGAGCAGTTGCCCAGGCCGCCCAGCACCGGCCACAGCTCCTCGGGCAGCCCGAGCAGCTCGCAGATGCCGAGCCGCAGCGCGGCGCCGTGGGAGGCGATCACCAGCAGGCCGTCGTCGTCGAGCCTGGCGGCCCAGCGGCGCATCGCGGCGGCGACCCGAGCGGCCACGTCGGTGACGGGCTCACCGTCCGGGGCCTCCCAGGCCACGTACTCCTCGGGCCAGCGGGCGGCGATCTCGTCGCGGGTGAGGCCCTCCCACTGCCCGCCGCCCCGTTCGCGGAAGTCCTTGTCGACGGCCACGTCCAGGCCGACGAGCCGGCCGAGCGCGAGCGCGGTGTCGTTGGCCCGCTGGAGGTCGGAAGAGACGATCATGCTGGGGCGCAGGGACGCGAGCAGCGACGCCGCCCGGGCGGCCTGCGCCTGACCGGTCTCGTCCAGGGGGATGTCGGAGTGTCCCTGAAAGCGGTGCTCGACGTTCCACAGCGTCTGCCCATGCCGGAGGCAGACGATCCGCTTGCTCAACTCCTGGCCCGCTGCATGTTGGCCTGCATCACGCTCTCCGGCAGCGTGATCGCCGGGCAGTCCTTCCACAGCCGCTCCAGGGCGTAGAAGGTGCGGTCCTCCTCGTGCTGGACGTGCACGACGATGTCGAGGAAGTCGAGCAGGACCCAGCGCCCCTCGCGCTCGCCTTCGCGGCGGACGGGCTTGGCGTCGGCCTCGGTGCGCAGCCTCTCCTCGATCTCGTCGACGATGGCGCGGACCTGGCGGTCGTTGGTGGCGGAGCAGAGCAGGAAGGCGTCGGTGATGACGAGCTGCTCGCTCACGTCGTAGGCGAGGATGTCGTCGGCCAGCTTGTCCGCCGCTGCCTCGGCGGCGATCCTGACCAGCTGGACGGCTCTGTCGGATGCGGTCACGATGCGGGTCTGTCCTCCTGTGTCGGCAAAACTGCCCTGTGTTGAGCCTACCCTTCTCCGCCGCAACACCTCACTCCCGCCACGGAAGCCCTGGGCGTACACCTCGTGAACGCGATGGCGGGGTGTCAGTCCTGGAGGTAGAGGTTGCGCTTGTTGATGTACTGCACGATGCCGTCCGGGACGAGGTACCAGATCGGCTCGCCATGGGCCACGCGCTGCCGGCACTCCGAGGACGAGATGGCCAGGGCGGGGATCTCCAGCAGCGTGACCTTGCCCTCGGGCAGGCCGGGGTCGTGCAGCGTGTGGCCGGGCCTGGTGCAGCCGACGAAGTGCGCGAGGCCGAACAGCTCGCTCGCGTCCTGCCAGGTGAGGATGGCGCCGAGGGCGTCCGCGCCGGTGATGAAGAACAGCTCGGCGTCGGGCCCGTACGCGCTGGAGATGTCGCGCAGCGTGTCGATGGTGAACGTCGGGCCCGGCCGGTCCACGTCGACCCGGCTGACCGAGAACCGCGGGTTGGACGCGGTGGCGATCACCGTCATCAGGTAGCGGTCCTCCGGCGCCGACACCTCGCGCTCCGACTTCTGGTACGGCCGGCCCGTCGGCACGAACACGACCTCGTCGAGCTCGAAGTGGTGCGCCACCTCGCTGGCGGCGACCAGGTGACCGTGGTGGATGGGGTCGAACGTCCCACCCATCACACCCACGCGTCGCTTCCCCTGGATACCAGGCGCATTCATCATGAGTCGGACCTTACGCGGGACCCCTACCCGAAGATGAGGGGACCCCCCTCGCCCGGACACGCGCGCGGCCCCCGATGCCGACGTAGCATGCCGGGCATGACGACCACCCCGGACCGCAACCGCGTCCAACTGCCCGGCATCTCGTCCCGTGCCTACGAACACCCCGCAGACCGGTCCGCCCTGGTCGCTCTGCGTAAGCTCAGTGGGTTCGACACGGTCCTCAAGCAGATGTCCGGTCTCATCAGCGAGCGCCGGTTGCGCCTGATGTACCTCGCCTCGTCCGTACGGGTGAGCGAGACCCAGTTCCGCTCCCTGTACGACATGGGGCGCGACGCCGCCTACACCCTCGACCTGCACCGGATCCCCGAGATCTACGTCCAGCAGGACCCGCAGGTCCAGGCCAAGGCCATCGGCTTCGACGACCCGTTCATCGTCGTGACCACCGGTCTGCTCAACCTCATGAACGAGGAGGAGCAACGCTTCGTCGTCGGCCACGAGACCGCCCACATCCTGTCGGGGCACGCGGTCTACCGCACCATGCTCGACATCCTCACCCGCCTGGCCACCCGGGTCGCGTGGATCCCGCTCGGCTACATCGGGCTGCGCGCCATCGTGGCGGGCCTGGAGGAGTGGTACCGCAAGTCGGAGCTGTCCTGCGACCGCGGCGGCCTGCTCGTCGGGCAGGACCCGGAGGCCGCCAAGCGCGCCCTGATGAAGCTGGCCGGTGGCGCCTACACCCACGAGATGAACATCGAGGCCTTCCTCGAGCAGTTCCACGAGTACGACACCGCGGGCGACCTGCGCGATGGCTTCCTCAAGGTTCTCAACCTGCTCGGCACCACCCACCCGTTCGCCGTGGTGCGCGTGGCCGAGCTGGACAAGTGGCAGCGCAGCGGCGAGTACGACCGGATCGTCGGCGGCGACTACCCCCGCCGCGAGGACGACGCCAACGCCCGCGTCACCGACGAGGTCAAGGCGGCGGCCGAGTCCTACCGCGCCTCCTGGTCGCAGTCGCAGGACCCGTTCATCGGCGTGCTGCGCGACGTGGCCGAGGGCGCCGTCAACGCCGGCGAGCGCATCTTCAACCGCTTCTCCCGCCGCGACGGCGGCCAGGGCTAGAGCAGCAGGGAGATCGCGCGCACGGCTGCCGCGCACAGGGCGACGAACCCGCCCAGCACGGCCAGTGCGCGCAGCCCCTCGCGGCGCAGCTCCGGCAGCCGGGCGCCGATCCGCTCGATCTCGCGGCCGGTGATGCCGCCGCACAACATCCCGAACACCACGCCGGCGGCGGTCACCGGCGCGGGCTGCTGCCACCAGTCGGAGCCGATCTGGCCGCCGCCGGTGAGCCAGAGCGCCCCGCCCGCCGCCACCACGACGGGCACGCCGGGCCACACCGCCGCCGTCACCGCCGAGCCGGTCGCCGCGAACGGGAACAACAGCACCCGCAGCGCCACCCGCCAGCGCCGCGACGCGCGGTTGCGGACCATCCAGTGGCTCATCCAGATGGCCCGCGTCAGCACCACGAACACCGCCGTGACGCCGATCGAGGCGATCGGCCACATCACCGACGCCACCACGCACGGCACAGCCAGCACCGCCAGCAGCAGCAGGGCGGCGTTGCCCGCGGGCAGCGAGGTGGTGCCCGGCTCCGACCGGAACCGGGCGGCGCGGCCACCGCGCGCCTGGGCGGCCGCCGCCTTGGCGCGGGCCCGCGCGGTCACCGGCTTGCCGCCCTCGGCGGTCCGGCCGCGGGCCTTGGCCTCGGCCCGGCCGCGCGGCGCGGGCACCTTCCCCTCCGCCGCGGTGCGGGCCCGGGCGCTCCCGTCGGCGACGGCGCGTCCACGGGCGACGGCCTCGCCGGTCGCGCGGGGGCGCGGGGTGACGTCGCCGGTCGTGCGCGCCCGCGCGGCCTCGGCGGCCGTACGGGCGCGGGCGACCTCGGCGGCCGGTCTCGGCCGGGCGTTCGCGGCGCCCGCCGGCCGGGGCCGCGGCGTGGCCTCCCCGCCGCCGCCCGTCCGGGGGCGCGGCGGGACGTCTCCGGTGGCGCCCGTCCGGGGACGCGGCGTGTCGCCGGTGGCGCCGGAGCGCGGGCGTGACGCGGTGTCGCCGGTGCCTGTCCTCGATCTCGGGGCGACGTCTCCGGTGGAGCCGGTCCTGGGGCGCGGCGTGAGGTCCCCGGTGGCGCCCGTCCGGGTGCGGGGGCCGTCGGCCGCCGCCCGGCCCCGGGGCGGCGGGACGTCGCCGTCCTGTGCGGAACGGGCGCGGGCGCCCGCGTCGGCCGCGGCGCGCCCACGGGCCGCCGCGTCGCCTCCCGCCCGGCCCGCCGGCTCGCCGCCGCGCGGACGCGGCCCGGAGTCACCCGTACGCGGCCCCGAGTCGCCGCTGGACCGCGTACGCGACCCCGGCTCGCCACCGGTGCGCGCCCGCGCGTCGGAGTCGCCGGCGCGCGCACGCGGACCGGAGTCCCCCGCGCGCAGGCGCGGGTTGGAATCTCCGGGGCGCAGACGCGGATCGGAGTCCCCCGGGCGCAGGCGCGGGTTGGAGTCCCCTGCGCGGAGGCGCGGACCGGCCTCTCCTGCGCGCAGCCGCGGGCCGGAGTCTCCTGGGCGCGGGCGAGGCCCGGACTCTCCTGGACGCGGACGCGGGCGTGGGTCGGAGTCGCCGGTGCGCGGGTCCAGGTCACCCGCGGAGCGACCGCGGGGACCGGTGTCACTGCCCGCCCGGCCCCTCGGCGCGGAACGGCCGTCGTGCGCGTCGTCCGCCGCCGGAGCCCGCGTGTCCTCGGCCACGGGGGCCGCGAGCAGGCCCTTCGACGCCTTGGCGGAGCGGGCCCGGCCGGTCACCCGGGCCAGCCGCGACAGCCGGTCGGCCAGCAGCGCCGCCGTGGGCCGCTTGGCGGGCTCCCGGTTGAGCGCCGCGCGTACCAGCGGCAGCAGCGCCACGGGCACGCCCTTGAGGTCGGCCTGGCCGTTCAGCACCGCGTACATCTGCGCCTCGGGCGTGCCGCGCCCGAAGGCCGGGCGGCCCGTCGCCGCGAACGCCACCGTCGCCGCCCAGGCGTGGATGTCGGCCGGCGACTCGACCGGCTCGTCGGCGAAGACCTCCGGCGCGGTGTACCCGGGGGTGCCGAGGAACGTGCCGGTCAGGGTGAGCCGGGTGGCGTCGTGCACCTGCGCGATGCCGAAGTCGATGAGGACCGGGCCCTCGGCGCCCATGATGATGTTGGCCGGCTTCAGGTCGCGGTGGACCACCCCGGCGGCGTGGATGATCGCCAGGGCGGCCGCGATGCCCTGCGCCATGTCCACGAGGTTCGCCATGTCGAGCGGGCCGTCCTGGCGGACGCGGTCGAGGAGCGTGACGCCCTCGATGTTCTCCATGACGAGGTACGGCCGGGCGCAGTCGAGGTCGGCGTCGAGCACCTTGGCCACGTACGGGCTCTCCACCCGGCGGAGCGCACGAACTTCGCGTTCCAGCCGAATCCTGGACGAATCATCCTGAGCGAGCTCGTGCAGAACCTTCAGTGCGACTCTTTCGCCGCGCCGGGAGCCGGCGAGGTAGACCTCGCCCATGCCACCCCGGCCGAGCCGCTCGAGCAAGGTATACGGCCCGACCTTGCCGAGCTTGCTCACCGTCCCTCCCTGCCCGGCACGCCCATAAGGGGCACAACCTTAGCGCCGGAAGGGCCGGTGTTGTCCGAGGCGCGCCGAGACTTTCGCTCGCCGTGTCGCGTCAGCAGCCCGCCCCGGCGATGACCGTGCCCTCGGAGGTGCGCAGCTGTCCCTCGCCGGTGTAGACCCACTTGGTGGAGGTCAGCTCCGGAAGGCCCATCGGGCCGCGCGCGTGCAGCTTCTGCGTCGAGATGCCGATCTCCGCGCCGAACCCGAACTCGCCGCCGTCGGTGAACCGGGTGGAGGCGTTGACCGCCACGGCCGCCGAGTCGACCAGCGACACGAACCGGCGCGCCGCCCCCTGCGAGCGGGTGACGATCGCGTCGGTGTGCCCCGATCCGTACGCGCGGATGTGGGCCACCGCGTCCTCCAGCGAGTCGACGACCGCCGCGGCGATGTCCAGCGAGAGGTACTCGGCGCGGAAGTCGTCCTCGGTGGCGGGCACCACCTCGCCGAAGCGGGCGATGCGGTCGTCGCCGTGAACGGTCACACCGGCCTCCTCCAGCGCCCGCAGCGCCATGGGCACGAACGTCTCGGCGATGTCGGCGTGCACCAGGAACGTCTCGGCCGCGTTGCACACCGACGGCCGCTGGGCCTTGGCGTTGACCAGGATCTCCAGCGCCAGGCGCGGGTCGGCCTCGGCGTCGACGTACACGTGGCAGTTGCCCACCCCGGTCTCGATGACCGGCACCGTGGACTCCTCGACCACCGAGTTGATCAGCGACGCGCCGCCGCGCGGGATGAGCACGTCGACCAGCCCGCGCGCCCGCATCAGCTCCTTGACCGACTCGCGCGTGAGGCCCGGCACGAGCTGAACGGCCCCCGCCGGCACCTCGGTCGCCGCCAGCGCCTCCTGCATGACCCGCACGAGCGCGGTGTTGGAGGAGTAGGCGCTGGACGAGCCGCGCAGCAGCACCGCGTTGCCGCTCTTGAGGCAGAGCGCCGCCGCGTCGACGGTCACGTTGGGGCGGCCCTCGTAGATGATGCCGATGACGCCGAGCGGCACCCGCAGCTGCCGCAGCTCCAGCCCGTTGGGCAGGGTGGAGCCGCGCACGACCTCGCCGACCGGGTCGGGCAGGTCGGCCACCTGCCGCACCGCGTCGGCCACCGACCGGATCCGGCCCTCGTCGAGCCGCAGCCGGTCGATCATCGCCTCGGACGTGCCCTGCTCGCGGGCCCGCTCGACGTCCTCTGCGTTGGCCTCGACGATCTCGGCGGCGTGGGCCTCCAGGGCGTCGGCGACGGCGCGCAACGCCCGGTCCTTCGGCGCCCGCGGCAGCGGGGCCAGCTCAGCGGCGGCCTCTCGTGCCGCGCGGGCGACCTTCAGGAACTCCTCGGACATCACACGCTCCTCGTTGTCGTGCCAGATCGTCAGCCGGCCTCAGGGGGCGTCGCCGCTCCCCGCGAACCCGCCTTCCCGATCGCGGACGCGGCCGGGCGGCGGCAGGTCAGCCGTGAGACTCCAGTATGACGATGTCGTCGCGATGGATCAGCTCGCGTTCATATTCCGGACCCAGCTCGCTGGCCAGCTCCCGCGTGGAGCGGCCCAGCAGGCCGGGGATCTCACCCGCGTCGAAGTTGACCAGCCCGCGCGCCACCACCGCGCCCCGGGGCGCGCACAGGTCGACGGGGTCGCCGGCGGCGAACTCGCCCTCCACGGAGGTGACCCCGGCCGGCAGCAGCGACTTGCGGCGCGTCACGACGGCCTCGACCGCGCCGTCGTCGAGGTGCAGCCGCCCCCGGCCGGTCGTGGCGTGCGCCAGCCAGAGCAGCCGGGTGCCGGGATGCCGGCCGCCCGGGTGGAAGTAGGTGCCGACGTCGGCGCCGGCCAGCGCCTGCGCGGCGTGCGCGGCGGCGGTCAGCACGACCGGGACGCCCGCGCCGGTGGCGATGCGCGCCGCCTGGACCTTGGTCACCATGCCGCCGGTGCCGACGGCCGCGCCGTTCCTGCCCAGCTCGACGCCCACGAGGTCCTCGGGGCCGCGGATCTCGCTCAGCCGCCGCGACCCGCTGCGGCTCGGCGGGCCGTCGTAGAGGGCGTCCACGTCGGACAGCAGCACCAGCGCGTCAGCGTGGACCAGGTGGGCGACCAGCGCCGCCAGCCGGTCGTTGTCGCCGAAGCGGATCTCGTCGGTGGCGACGGTGTCGTTCTCGTTGACGATCGGCATGATGCCGAGCTCCAGCAGCCGGTTGAGGGTGCGCTGGGCGTTGGCGTGGTGGGCGCGGCGCATCATGTCGTCGGCGGTCAGCAGCACCTGGCCGACGCGCAGGCCGTACCGGGCGAAGGAGGAGGTGTAGCGCGCGACGAGCACGCCCTGCCCGACCGAGGCGGCGGCCTGCTGCGTGGCGAGGTCGCGCGGGCGCGCCGACAGCCCGAGCGGGCCGAGGCCCGCGGCGATCGCTCCCGAGGAGACCAGCACGATCTGGGTGCCGGTACGGCGGCGCGCGGCGAGGACGTCGACCAGCGCGTCGACCCGGTCCACGTCGATCGTTCCCTGAGGGGTGGTCAGCGAGGAGGAGCCGACCTTGACGACGACCTTCGACGCTGAGCTGATCCGTTCGCGCACACCTGGAAGCCTATCCGAGGCCGGGCATGAGCATTCACCCGTCTCCCGCACCGCTGCCTCACCGGCAACGTCGTGGCCGCCTCGTCGGGGATGCCGTGGCCGCCCCGCCGGGGATGTCGTGGCCGGCCCGACACAGCGCCGAACCGGCGGCCCGCCGCGCGAATCCCGTCTCCCACGCCCGGCCCACTGCGCGAACCCGCTCTTCCGCCCGCCCGGCGCACTACGCCGAGCCCGTCACCGGTGGCGGGCAACGCTCCCGCGCCCGTCATGGGGGCGCCGGTCAGGGGGCCCGCCCCCAGGGGGCCGTCACCAGGAGGTCCGCCACAAGGGGTCCTGCCGCGAAGAGGTCCGTCGCGAGGAGGTCCACCACGAGGGGCGCCCGCCGCGAAGGGGTCCGGCACCAAGGAGGTCCGTCACGAGGGGGAGTCGCCGGGTGTGAGGCCGTGGAGCAGGGCCGTGACGACGTCCGGCGTGAAGCCCGGCCCCTCCCCCATGTACGCCCGCACGAACGCCCGGTAGAAGCACGCCCCCACCAGCAGCGCGGCCGCCGCCTCCGGGGCCACCTCCGCCGAGACCCGGCCCAGCCGCTGCTCGGCGCGCAGGTACTCGGCCACGAGCCGCTCGGCCAGTTGCGGCCCCAGATCGGCCTCACGCAGCCGGGCCCGCTGCTTGGCCAGCATGTCGCGTTCCGCGAAGATCGCCGACCCCACGGGGATGGACCGGTCGAAGAACCCCGACGCCTGCTCGGCCATGTCGCGCAGGTTGCCCTCGACCGTGCCCGTGCCGGCCCGCGCGGGCAGGTCGGAGAGGGCGTCGATGTAGGGCAGCCCGTCGTGGAGGACCGCCAGCAGGAGGTCCTCCTTGTCCCGGAAGTGCTTGTAGAGGGTGGGCTCTGAGAAGCCCGCCATCCGTGCGATCTCCTTGGTGGTGGCCTTGGCCAGCCCGGCCTCGTCCAGGAGCCGCGCGGCGGCGGCCAGGATGCGCTCGCGAGTCGTGGGCTGTCGCACCGGGTCGCGCCTCTCCCCTACGTCCGCGCCTTAGTGAGCACTAACCAACCCTAGCGTCGATCAGCGCAACGACGGACCTCGACCGAGCGGACCGCCCGCGCCTCGCGGGCCCGCTGACCGAGAGGGCCGCAAGGCGCGGCCCCCTGACCGAGAGGGCCGCAAGGCGCGCGCGGGCCGCTAGCCGAGCCTGTTGTCGGTGCCGCGCGGACCCGTCCGGACGGACTCGGCGGACAGCGTCGGCTGCCAGTCGAAGATGTAACCGCCCTCCATGGACCCGATGACCACCTCGGCGCCGGCGCTCGCCCCCGCCTTGACCAGCTCCTGCTCGACGCCCAGCCGCTCCAGCCGGTCGGCGAGGTAGCCGACGGCCTCGTCGTTGCTGAAGTCGGTCTGCCGGATCCAGCGCTCCGGCTTCTCGCCGGTGACCTGGAAGAGGTTGTCGTTGACCTTGCGGACGGTGAACCCGCTCTCGCCGAGCTGCCGCGGCCTGATCACCAGGCGAGTGGGCTCCTCGACCGGCCGGTTGGCGCGGGCGGCGGCGACCCACTCGCCCATGGCGAACGTCAGCTCCCGCAGCCCGGCGTGCGTGGCCGCCGACACCGTGAACACCTGCAGCCCCCGCGCCTCGAACTCCGGCTTGACCAGCTCGGCCAGCTCCTTCGCGTCGGGCACGTCGGCCTTGTTGAGCACCACCATGCGCGGCCGGTCGCCGAGCTTGCCGTACGCCTCCAGCTCCGCCTCGATCACCTCGTAGTCGGTGACGGGGTCGCGGCCGGGCTCCATCGTGGCGCAGTCGATGACATGGACGAGCATGTCGCACCGCTCGACGTGGCGCAGGAACTCGTGGCCGAGGCCCTTGCCCTGGGAGGCGCCCGGGATCAGCCCCGGCACGTCGGCCACCGTGAAGACGGTCTCGCCGGCCGTGACGACCCCGAGGTTGGGCACCAGCGTGGTGAACGGGTAGTCGGCGATCTTCGGCCGGGCCGCGCTGAGCGCCGCGATCAGCGACGACTTGCCGGCGCTGGGGAAGCCGACCAGGGCGACGTCGGCGACGCTCTTGAGCTCCAGCACCACGTCCAGCGCGTCGCCCGGCTCGCCGAGCAGCGCGAACCCGGGGGCCTTGCGCTTGGTGGTGGCCAGCGCGGCGTTGCCGAGGCCGCCGTGGCCGCCGTTGGCGATCACGTAGCGGGTGCCGGCGCCGATCAGGTCCACCAGCACCTCGCCGGTGTTGGCGTCCTTGACCACGGTGCCGTTGGGCACGGGCAGGACGACGTCGCCGCCGTTGGCGCCGTCGCGGTTGGAGCCCTGCCCCTGCTTGCCGTTGTCGGCCTTGCGGTGCGGGCGGCGATGGTAGTCGAGCAGGGTCGCGGTGTTGGGATCCACCTCCAGGATCACGTCACCGCCCCGGCCGCCGTTGCCCCCGTCGGGGCCGCCGAGCGGCTTGAACTTCTCCCGGTGGATGGAGGCGCAGCCGTTCCCTCCGTCACCGGCCCTGACGTGCAGGACCACCTGGTCCACGAAGTCCGGCATGTCAGCCTCTCCTCACGCCCCCGTGCGGGGGTTGTCTCCAAGTCTTCCGCGGACGGTCCGCCGCGGCCCGCTCGCCGCGGGTTCTCGCCCCGGCGCCCACTGTCCAGCCGCCGTTCGTACGGACCCTGACGCACAGGCACTCGTACCACCCCAAGGCGGGCGGCATCGCGGCGGAACCCGACCCGAACCGAGCCGGACCCTCACGAGACCCGGCCCGGCCGGGCGGTCACGAACAAACACGAAGGGGCGGATCGAGGAACCGATCCACCCCTTGGTAACGCTCTCCGGTTGCGGATTACTCCGCGAGCTACTCCGCGACCGGGACGATGCTCACGGCGCGACGGCCGCGCTTGACGCCGAACTGCACGTGACCGGCGGTCAGCGCGAACAGCGTGTCGTCGCCACCGCGGCCGACGTTGTCGCCGGGGTGGAAGTGGGTGCCACGCTGACGGACGATGATCTCGCCCGCGTTGACCAGCTGGCCGCCGAAGCGCTTGACGCCCAGGCGCTGAGCGTTGGAGTCACGGCCGTTCCGGGTGGACGACGCGCCCTTCTTGTGTGCCATCTCTCAAACTCCCGATCAGGCCTGGTCGATACCGGTGATCTTCACCTGGGTGTACCGCTGGCGGTGACCCTGGCGCTTCTTGTAACCGGTCTTGTTCTTGTACTTGAGAATGCGGATCTTCGGACCCTTGGTCTCGCCGAGGATCTCGGCGCTGACCGTGAACTTGCCCGCCTCCGTGGTCACATCGCCGTCGTTGACGACGAGCACCGTCGGCAGCGAAATCGAAGAGCCGACCTCGCCGGCGACCTTGTCCACCTCGAGGACGTCACCGACGGAGACCTTCTGCTGCCTGCCGCCGCAACGAACGATCGCGTACACCGCGGAACCCTTCTACTGTCTACTGTTGCGATCCACGGCCGTCCCGGACGGGACGGCCGTTGACTGCCGAGTGCTGCGCCCGCACCCGTCCTGTCTGGAACCAACGAACCGAGTGGGCGCGCCAACAGGGCACGTCACCTGACGCACCGATCCACTAGGGTACCGGATTAACGGTGCCCGAAGCGAACCGGACGGATCGTCGGACAGTCCTTCGAGCAGCCACTCAGGGGGCTACTCGGCGGACTTGGCTCGGCGGGAGCGTCGCCGCCCCCTGCCGGAAGACTGGCCGGCCTGGTCGTCCTCAACCGGGACGTCGTCAAGCGCACCGGTCACGGTATCACGGCCGGAGGAGTCCTTGGCCGCGGAAACCTTCTCCGCGCCCTTGTCGCTCAGCTTCTCGGCCACCGCCTTCTCCACCGACATCTTGCCCTGCGTGCCCCGCGGCTCGGGCTTGGCCTCCACCGGCTCGGTGGAGACGATGAGCCCGCGCCCGTTGCAGCACTCGCACGGCGTGGAGAAGGCCTCCAGCAGCCCCTGGCCGACCCGCTTACGGGTCATCTGGACCAGGCCGAGCGAGGTGACCTCGGCCACCTGGTGCTTGGTCCGGTCGCGGGCCAGGCACTCCAGCAGCCGCCGGAGCACCAGGTCGCGGTTGGACTCCAGCACCATGTCGATGAAGTCGATGACGATGATGCCGCCGATGTCGCGCAGCCTGAGCTGGCGGACGATCTCCTCGGCCGCCTCCAGGTTGTTGCGGGTGACGGTCTCCTCGAGGTTGCCGCCCTGGCCGGTGAACTTGCCGGTGTTGACGTCCACGACGGTCATCGCCTCGGTACGGTCGATCACCAGCGAGCCGCCGCTGGGCAGCCACACCTTGCGCTCCATGGCCTTGGCGAGCTGCTCGTCGATCCGGTACGACTCGAAGACGTCGCCCTGGTCGCCGTCCCACCGCGACAGCCGCTCCTCCAGGTGCGGGGCGACGTACTTGACGTACTCCTCGACCGTCTCCCACGCCTCCTCGCCCTGCACGACGAGCGAGCTGAAGTCCTCGTTGAAGACGTCGCGCACCACGCGGATGGTGAGGTCGGGCTCGGCCGACAGCAGTTCGGGCGGGCTGGCGGACTTGGCCTTCTTCTGGATGTTCTCCCACTGCGCCGACAGGCGGGCGACGTCGCGGGCCAGCTCATCCTCCGAGGCGCCCTCGGCCGCCGTGCGCACGATCACGCCCGC
Organism: Nonomuraea rhodomycinica; assembly: GCF_013363995.1. Lineage (GTDB taxonomy): Bacteria > Actinomycetota > Actinomycetes > Streptosporangiales > Streptosporangiaceae > Nonomuraea > Nonomuraea rhodomycinica. The sequence goes on from NZ_JABWGO010000005.1 coordinate 533,709, forward strand.
GTTCTCCGGCATGACCTTCTTCAGGATGCTCTTGAGGCGGGTGCGCTCCTTGTCGGGCAGCTTGCGGCTGATGCCGGTCATCGAGCCGTCGGGCACGTAGACCAGGTAGCGGCCGGGCAGGCTGATCTGCGAGGTCAGGCGGGCGCCCTTGTGGCCGATCGGGTCCTTGGTGACCTGCACCAGCACCGACTGGCCGGACTTCAGCGCCGACTCGATGCGCTTGGGCTGGCCCTCCAGGCCGGCGGTGTCGAAGTTGACCTCACCGGCGTACAGGACGGCGTTGCGGCCCTTGCCGATGTCGACGAACGCCGCCTCCATCGAGGGCAGGACGTTCTGCACCTTGCCGAGGTAGACGTTGCCGACGTACGACTGGCTGGCCTCGCGGTTGACGTAGTGCTCGACGAGGACGCCGTCCTCCAGCACCGCGATCTGGGTGCGGTCGCCCTGGCGGCGCACCACCATCATCCGGTCGACCGACTCGCGCCGGGCCAGGAACTCCGACTCGGTGATGATCGGCGGCCGGCGGCGGCCCAGCTCGCGGCCCTCGCGGCGGCGCTGCTTCTTGGCCTCCAGCCGGGTGGAGCCGCGCACGCTCTGCACGCCGTCGGCGGAGGTGTCGACCAGCGAGGCGCGGCCGGAGCGCGGCGCGCGGATGCGGACCACGGTGTTGGGCGGGTCGTCGCCGGACGGCTCGGCGCCGTCGTCGGCACCGCGCCTGCGGCGGCGGCGCCGGCGGCGCGAGCTGGAGCTCTCCTCCTCCTGCTGCTCCTCGGGCTGCTCGTCCTCGCCCTCGTCGCCCTCCTCGTCGGAGTCGTCGGCGTCGGAGTCGTCGCGCTCGCGGGCCTTGCCGCGGCCGCGGCCGCCCCTGCGGCGGCGGCGACGGCGGCTGCCGCCCTCTTCCTCCTCCTGGTCGGAGTCGGAGTCGACGGCGTCGACGTCGTCCGTGCCGGTCTCGTCGCTCTCGTCGGCGTCGTCGGCCGCCTCGGGCTCGGGGCGCGCCGGCTCGGCGCGGACGGGCTCGGGCCGGAACGGCTGGGCCTGGCTCGGGTCGGGCGCCTGGAACAGCGGCGCGAAGATCGCTGCGGGGCGCTGGAACACGGCGTCCGGCTCGTCGGCGCGGCGCGCGGAGAAGCCGAACGGGTCGGCGAGCAGGCTCGGCCGGTCGGTGTCCTCGTCGAGGTCCTCGCCGGCGGGCTCGTCGTCGAGCGGCTCGTCCTCGGGCAGCTCGTCGAGGATGTCCTCCTCGACGGCGTCGCTCGCGGCCCGCCCCGCACGCGCGGAGTCCGCTGCGCCGCTCGCGGCCTGGGCGTCCGTGCCGGTGTCGCTCCCGGCCCGGGCGGACCCGGCCGTGGCGGCGTCGCCGCCGGCGGAGGTGTCCGCGCCGATCGCGGTGGCCTCGGTGCCGATCGCGCCGGCGTCACCGGTCGGGCCGGTCGCCTCGGCGACGGTCGCGGCCTCGGGCTCCGCCTTCTTGCGGGTGCGCCGGCGGCGGACCGGCGCGGCCTCGGCCTCGGTCTCGGCGGCGCCGCTCTCCGGAGCCGCCCCGGTGTCCGGTGCGGTGGTCTCGGCCGCGAGCACGCGGTCGGCGGTCTCCAGCGCGGCCTGCTCGGCGCTCTGGTCGGCGGCGCCGGCCGACGCTCCCGTGGTGGCCGGCTCGGCCTCCTCGGCCTTCCTGCTGGTACGGCGGCGCGAGGTGGTGGCCGTCGAACGCGTCCTGGATCGCTTGGGCTTCTCGGCCTCGGCGGCGCCGTCGTCCTCGCCACCCGCGGAGACGGCCTCCGCGACGGCATCCGCGACCGCGGCCTCGACCGCGCTGGTCTCCTGGCCGTCGCCTCCGGTCGTCTCCGGGGCGCGGGCCGCGGAGACGGCCGCCGCCTCGGCCGCGGAGACGGTCACCTGAGCGGGCTCGTCCTCGGGGATCTCGGGCGGCGGCCCGGCGGGCCGGCTCGCGACCCTGCGTCGCGGGGTGGTGGGTGACTGTTCAGTTGTTCCGCCGTCGGAGCCTGTGGCCCCGGTGTTGGGCTCGTTCTCGAGCATGCGGGCGCTCTCCCGTCAGCTCCCGGGCGCGTCGCCGCGCCGCGCAGGAGCTCTCGTGTTTCGTTGTCCGCCCGCGCCCCCGCCAAGGGGCACGGGCGCCAAGTCCTGTCAGCGGTCGTGCCCCACGCGTGCGGGACACTCCCTTAACCGGCGACGTGCTCACCCACCGGTCCCGCTTCGCCGCCGCGCGTGGTCTCGCGGTCAAGGTCGAACGGGTCGGCGAGCGCACCGGTGCCGACGTCCAGCGGCCCCTGCGCCAGCCTGGTCACCTCGGGGGGGACCGGCGGCGCGAAGTCGGCCACAAGGCGCAGCCCTGCGAGCACATCGTCGGGTCGAACGGCAGGCGTCATGTGCCGAACAACCATGCGCAGTATGACACACGACTGTCCGGGCACCTGAGCTGCGGTTCTACCTGTCCCCTCGGACACCGCCAGCCTCAGCACGGCCTCGCGGGCGTCGAAGCGGCGCGGGCCCTTCTTGGTGAGGCGCTCGACCTCCACGGCCCCGGCGGAGAGGAACTTCTCCACCGCCACCCCGGCGAGCTCGGGATCCGCACCCGGCAACCGCACCTCCCACTCCGAGGCCTCCAGGCGCTCGGCAAGCCCTCCCGGCCCCGCCTCGACGACGTCCAGCACGTCGAGCCCGGGCGGCAGCGACCCGTCGAGGTCACCGCGGATGCGCTCCGGCTCGCACGGCGTGGTGACGCCGATCTCGAGGTATTCGGCCTCGCTGGCGACGCCGGTCGGCGCCGCTCCCGCGTAGGAGATCTTCGGGTGGGGCGAGAAGCCCGCGCTGTAGGCCACCGGGATGCCGGCACGGCGGACCGCACGTTCGACGGCCCGCGAGATGTCGCGGTGACTGGTGAAGCGCAGGCGGCCGCGCTTGGCGTAGCGCACGCGCAGGCGCTGCACCGTGGGCGCGGGCGGGGGCCCGTCGGGAACAGGTTTCAGAGCTTTGTCGTCCTTCCCGTGTCAGAGTTCCTTCGTTTCAGAATAAGCCGCTCTGACGCCTGATCGGCTCAGGATCATGTACGGCGAGGCACGGCCCGCGCACCCAGCGCTCCGGAACGGCCGGAGCGCCGGGCACCCGGGCGCGCCGGAACGACGTCCTAGACGACCGTGAGCGGAAGGAGCTTGCGCCCCGTCGGGCCGATCTGGATCTCGGTGCCCATGGTCGGGCAGACGCCGCAGTCGTAACACGGCGTCCAGCGGCAGTCCTCGACCTCGCCGCCGGAGACGGCCTCCTGCCAGTCCTGCCAGAGCCATTCGCGGTCGAGCCCGGCGTCGAGGTGGTCCCACGGGAGGACCTCGTTCTCCTCGCGCTCGCGCGTGGTGTACCAGTCGACGTCGACGCCGGCCTTCTCGGCGGCGGCCATCCAGCGCTCGTAGGAGAAGTGCTCGCTCCAGCCGTCGAAGCGCCCGCCGTCCTCCCAGACGGCCCGGATGACCGCGCCGACCCGCCGGTCACCGCGCGAGAGCAGGCCCTCGACGATGGACGGCTTGCCGTCGTGGTAGCGGTAGCCGATGGCCCTGCCGTACTCCTTGTCGCCGCGCAGGGAGTCGCGCAGCGCCTTGAGCCGCCGGTCGACGGTCTCGTGGTCGGCCTGGCCGGCCCACTGGAACGGGGTGTGCGGCTTGGGCACGAAGCCGCCGATCGACACGGTGCAGCGGATGTCGCGCGAGCCGGTGATCTCCCGCCCGGCCTTGATGACCTTCTTGGCCAGGTCGGCGATGCCGAGCACGTCCTCGTCGGTCTCGGTGGGCAGCCCGCACATGAAGTAGAGCTTCACCTGCCGCCAGCCCTGGGAGTAGGCGGTGGTGACGGTGCGGATGAGGTCTTCCTCGGTGACCATCTTGTTGATCACCTTGCGCATGCGCTCGGACCCGCCCTCGGGCGCGAAGGTCAGCCCGGAGCGCCGCCCGTTGCGGGAGAACTCGTTGGCCAGGTCGATGTTGAACGCGTCGACCCGGGTGGAGGGCAGCGACAGCGAGGTGTTGGTGCCCTCGTAGCGGTCGGCCAGGCCCTTGGCGACGTCGGCGATCTCGGAGTGGTCGGCCGACGACAGCGACAGCAGGCCCACCTCGTTGAAGCCGGACTCCTTGATGCCGTTGTCGACCATGGCGCCGATCGTGGTGATGGACCGCTCGCGCACCGGGCGCGTGATCATGCCGGCCTGGCAGAAGCGGCAGCCGCGCGTGCAGCCGCGGAAGATCTCCACGCTGAACCGCTCGTGGACGGTCTCGGCGAGCGGCACCAGCGGCTTCTTCGGGTAGGGCCACTCGTCGAGGTCCATGACCGTGTGCTTGTGGACGCGCCACGGGACGTCGGCCCGGTTGGGCGCCACCCGCTTGATGCGCCCGTCGGGGTGGTAGTCGACGTCGTAGAACTTGGGCACGTAGACGCCGCCCGACTCGGCCAGGCGCATGAGCAGCTCGTCGCGGCCGCCGGGCCGGCCCTCGGCCTTCCACTCGCGGATGACCTCGGTGATGGCGATGGCGATCTGCTCGCCGTCGCCGAGCACGGCCGCGTCGAGGAAGTCGGCGATCGGCTCGGGGTTGAACGCGGCGTGGCCGCCCGCGAGCACGATCGGGTCGTCGTCGCCGCGCTCGACGGCCAGCATGGGGATGCCGGCCAGGTCGAGGGCGGTCAGCATGTTGGTGTAGCCGAGCTCGGTGGAGAACGACACGCCGAGCACGTCGAAGGCGCGCACCGGGCGGTGGGCGTCGACGGTGAACTGGGGCACGCCCTCGGCGCGCATGAGCGCCTCCAGGTCGGGCCAGACGGCGTAGGTGCGCTCGGCCAGGGTGGCGGGCAGCTCGTTGAGGATCTCGTAGAGGATCGCGACGCCCTGGTTGGGCAGGCCGACCTCGTAGGCGTCCGGGTACATCAGCGCCCAGCGCACGTCGGCGTCGTCCCAGTCCTTCACGGTCGAGTTGAGCTCACCCCCGACGTACTGGATGGGCTTCTGCACCTTGGGCAGCAGCGCTTCCAGGCGGTGGAAAATCGACTCGACAGGCATACGACCAGGGTAGCGGCGCGCGGGAGCGGCCCGTCCCGATGTGGTATGCCGGGCGCCGGTCAGGCGTACTGCTGCTGCTCGCGGATCCTGATCGACTGGAGCAGCCCCACCGCGATGAGGTTGGCGAAGGTCGCGGTGCCGCCGTACGACACGAACGGCAGCGGCAGCCCGGTGATGGGCATGATCCCGATGGTCATCCCGATGTTGACGAACGTCTGGAACGCGAACCAGCACACGATCGTGCCCGCCACCAGCGTGCCGAACCGGTCGTCGCACTGCCGGGCGATCCGCAGCCCCCGCAGCAGCACCACGCCGAGCAGCAGCACGATGGTCACCGAGCCGAGGAAGCCGAACTCCTCCCCCGCGACCGTGAAGATGAAGTCGGTGTGCTGCTCCGGCACGAACCGCCCGGTCGTCTGCCCGCCGTGCAGCCAGCCCTTGCCGAACAGCCCGCCGGAGCCGATCGCGATGAGCGACTGCGTGCTGTTGTAGCCGACGCCGCGCGGGTCGACGCCCGGGTCGAGGAACGCGGTGAAGCGCGCGATCTGGTACGGCTCCAGCAGCTGCAGCCGGAACACCAGGAACACCCCGGTCGCGGCCACGAGCGTCAGCCCCACGATCCACCGCTTGCGCACCCCGCCGATGATCAGTGCCGCGGCGGTGATCACGGCGAGCACCAGCGCCGTGCCGAGGTCCGGCTGGAGCATCACCATGCCCAGCGTCAGCGCCGCCACGCACAAGGCCAGCACGACGTCGAACGTGCGCGGCCGGTCGCTGCCCTCCGCCGGCTGCGCCAGCAGCATCGCCAGGATGAGCAGCAGCCCGAGCTTGGCGAACTCCGACGGCTGCACCGCGAAACCGCCGCCCAGCAGGATCCACGAGTGCGAGCCGTTGATCGTGGCGCCGAGCGGCGAGATGACCAGCCCGAGCCCCACCAGGCTGAGCAGGAACACCAGCGGCGCGTACGCGCGCATGGCCCGGTGGTCCACCGCCGTCGTCATGGCGCACAGCACCACGCCGATGCCGAGGTTGAGCATGTGCTTCTTGACCAGGCCGGTCGAGCCGGGCGCCCACGTACGGGTGGACGACCACACCAACAGGGTGCCGACGACGCTCAGCGCGGCGACCGCGACCAGCAGGACGCCGTCGAGCCGCCACAGCGACGACTGCGCGCCCACCATCCTGCGGCCGTAGCCGCGCCGGCCGCTCCTCAGCACGCGCTCCGCCATCGCCCCTCCGCCCTTGCCCCCGCCGTCACCACCAGCCCCTCGTGGGGCTCCTACCGCGCCACCGTCCCGTCGGGCGCGAACCTCGGCAGCCTGGCCACCGGTTTGCCGCCCGGCAGGGCCGCCGGGCCCTTGATCCCGTAGATGCCCTCGTAGATCTCCCGTACGGCCGGCGCCGCGGTCTGCGCGCCCATGCCGCCCTGCGACACCATGGCGACCACCACGAACCGCGGGTCGTTGGTCGGCGCGAACGAGGCGAACCAGGAGGTGTCCTCCTTGCCCCACACCTCCGCGGTGCCGGTCTTGCCGCCGATGCGCACCTTGTCCATGGGGAACCCGGCGAACGCGCCCGCGGCCGTTCCGTCGGAGGCCACCTCGCTGAGCGCGCCCTTGATGTAGAGGCGCTCCTTCTCGCTGAGCGGCAGCTTGCCGACCACCGGCACGTCGTACCTCTCGACCAGCGTGCCGTCGGGCCGCACCCGCGCCCAGCCGATGCGCGGGCTGCGCAGCTTGCCGTCGCTGACCAGCGCCGCGTACGCCCGCGCCAGCTGCAGCGGCGTCACCAGCACGTCGCCCTGGCCGATGGAGAAGTTCGCCGAGTCGCCGGGGCGCAGGATGAAGCCCTCGGCGCAGTTCTCGGAGGCCAGCCGCTTGAGGAAGTCGGCCCTTGCCCGGTCGGCCACCTCGGGGTAGCCGGTCTGCGCACGGCGGCAGTTGGTGCCGCTGGTCAGGGTCCACATCTCCTTCTTCCAGCGGCGGTCGGGGATGCGGCCGGACGACTCGCCGGGCAGGTCGATGCCCGTGGGGCGGCCGAAGCCGAAGGCCCTGGCGGTGTTGGCGAAGATCTCGCGCGGCTTCTTCTTCGGGTCGCGCCCGCCGTCGCGCAGGTACTGCTCGTACGCCGCCCGGTAGAAGATCGTGTCGCACGACTTGACCAGCGCGGTGTGCAGGTTCATCGGGCCGAGCCCGATGCCGTGGAAGTTGTTGAACGCCCGGTCGCCGACCATGTACGACCCGGGGCAGTCGTAGGTGCCGTTCAGCGGGTATCCGGCCCGCAGCATCGCCGTGACCGACGACACCTTGAACGTCGAGCCCGGCGCGAACTGCCCGTTGATCGCCCGCGACACCAGCGGCATGCCCGACTTCGGCGACAGCAGCCGCTGGTAGCCGCTCGCCGAGATGCCGCCCGCCCACACCGCCGGGTCGTAGCTGGGCGCGCTGGCCAGCGCCAGCACCCGCGACGTGCGCGCGTCGAGCACCACGGCCGCGCCGCCGTCGGCCTTCGGCGCGTTGCGCATCGCCTTGGCCAGCGCCCGCTCCGCCACGGCCTGCACCCGGGCGTCGATGCTGGTGATCAGGTTGTCGCCGCTGACCGGCCGTACCTCCTGCTCGACGCCGATCGCCTTGCCCATCCGGTCCACCTGCACGCGGCGCACCCCCGGCTTGCCGCGCAGCGCCTCGTCGTAGACCTCCTCCAGGCCGTCGCGCCCGGCGAGGTCGACCCCGGAGTAGGCGGCCTTGAGCCCGGCGCGCTTCTCCAGCTCGGCCTCGGTGACCGGCTGCAGGTAGCCGAGCATCTGCGCGCCCGCCTGGCCGCCGGGGTACTGCCGCACCGACTGGATCTCGGCGCTGACGCCGGGGAAGTCCTCCTGGCGTTCGAGGATCTGCAGCGCCTGGCGGGTGTCGGCCTTCTGCTCGACGGGCACCGGCTGGTACGGCGAGCCCGTCCAGCACGGCTGCGAGACGCCGGGCCCGCACGGGCGGATGCGCTGCTGGAGCTTCTTGACCGGCGTGCCCAGCACGGCGCTGAGCTTGCGCAGCACCGACTTGCCGCCGTCGGGCGTGCGCGCCAGCGCGGTCCGGTCCACCGACACCACCAGCGCCGTCTGGTTGCGCACCAGCGGACGGCCGGAGGAGTCGAGGATCTGGCCGCGCACCGCGGGCTCGATCACCGTGCGCGTCCTCGTCTCGGTCGCCCTGGTCACGAACTCCTGCCCGCGCACCACCTGCACCTGCCACAGCCGTACGGCCAGCACCGCGAGCAGGCTCAGGACCAGCACGTGCAGCAGGAACAGCCGGGACCGCATCCGGATCATGTCGCGTACCCCGGCTCACCGGCGCGCGCGGCCCACCACATGACGAGGGGCGACAGGAAGAACGTGTAGGCGATGGTCAGCGGCACCTGGTCGGTGAAGGTGTCGACGTCGACCCGCGGATCGGAGATCAGCCCGCCGAGCCCGGCGGCCAGCAGCGGCCCGAGCAGCACGCACAGCATGACGGTCGTCACGGGCGTGCCGAGCCCGCGGCCGGCGACGTAGCCGATGACCGCCAGCGTGAACGCGTACAGGCCCATCAGATGGGCGGCCGGCGGCATGACGTCCACCAGCAGTCCCGCGCAGAACCCGATCACCGCCCCGGTCACGGGCCCCCTCGCCATCGCCACGCCCGTCACGGCCAGCAGCACCAGGTCGGGCGAGCCGCCTCCCGGCAGCGGCACCCGGTTGACCAGGATCACCTGCACCAGCACCGCGAGCGGCACGATCAGCAGAGCCGTCATCGCGCTCCCTCCTTCGGAGGCAGCACGGCGTCGCGCGGGTCACGACCCGGTCCGCGCACGACCACCCCCACCACGTCCAGCGCCGTCAGATCCGCGTACGGCCGCGCGAACGCGACCCGCGTCAGCTCGCCCGGCGTCGCCTCCACCCGTTCGATCACCCCCACCGGCACCCCCGGCACGTACGGCCGGCCGTGCTGCGAGCCGAAGCTCACGATGCGCCCGCCCGGCGCCATCGGCGCGGTCGCGTCGAGCAGCTTGAACTGCACCAGCCGCCCGTTCTCGCCCACCCCGTGGACGACGCCGATCTCCTGGCCGCCCTCCAGCCGGGCGCCCGTGGCCGAGGCCCGGTCGCTGATGAGCAGCACCGTGCAGGTGCGGGCGCCGGCCTGCACCACCCGGCCCACCAGCCCGTCGGCGTTCATCACGGTCATCTCGGGACGCACTCCGTCGTCCGTGCCGATGTCGAGCTGCACGGCGTCCTCGAAGCCGGGATTGCCGCGCCGCGCGATCACGTTGCCGGTCACGACCGTGTAGCCGCCGCGGCCCGCCGTGCCGAGCATCCGCTTCAGCTCCGCGGACCTGCCGGCGTCGAGCCTGCTCGCGATCAGCCCCGTGCGCAGCCGGGCGTTCTCGGCGCGCAGCCGCTTGAGCTCGTCCTGTACGCCGGGCGCGGTGACGACCGCCTGGACGAAGCCGGTCACCGGCCGGGACACGACCCCGGCGGCGCCCTCGACCGCGCCGAACAGCCACGCCCCGGCCGCGCGCACCGGCACGAACGGCGAGTCGGCGCCGGCGCGGTGGTCGACGGTGAGCGAGACCAGGGCGAGCGCCAGCAGCGTGCCGAGGATCAGCCGGGCGCGGCGGGTGTCCCTCATCAGGTGTCCCCCCTCAACGGCGGGATTCCGGCACGAGCACCTGCTGCAGCTCCTCGAACTCCTCCACGCACCGGCCCGAGCCGAGCGCGACCGAGTCGAGGGCGTTGTCGACGAGGTGGACGGGCATGCCCGTCTCCACCCTGATCCGCTCCTCCATGCCCTTGAGCAGCGCCCCGCCGCCGGTCAGCGCGATGCCGCGATCCATCAGGTCGCCGGCCAGCTCCGGCGGGCACCGGTCGAGCGTGGACTTGACCGCGTCGACGATCGAACCGACCGGCTCCTCGGTCGCCCTGCGGACCTCCTCGGCCGACACGACGACCGTCTTCGGCAGGCCCGTCACCAGGTCACGGCCGCGGATCTCGGCGTGCGCCTCCTCCTCGGTCGGCCAGGCCGAGCCGATCGCCATCTTGATCTCCTCGGCGGTGCGCTCGCCCAGCATGAGCGAGTACTCCTTCTTCGCGAACGTGATCACCGCCTGGTCGAGCTCGTCGCCGCCGATCCTGATCGACTGGCTCGTCACCACGCCGCCCATCGAGATGATCGCCACCTCGGTGGTGCCGCCGCCGATGTCGACGACCATGTTGCCGGTGGGTTCGTGGACCGGCAGTCCCGCGCCGATCGCCGCCGCCATCGGCTCCTCGACGATGTAGACCTTGCGCGCGCCCGCCTGGTAGCCGGCCTCCTTCACCGCCCGCTGCTCCACGCTCGTGATCCCGCTCGGCACGGCGATGATCACGCGCGGCTTGGCGAAGTGGCGGCGCTTGTGCACCCGCTGGATGAAGTAGCGCAGCATCCGCTCTGTCACGTCGAAGTCGGCGATCACGCCGTCCTTGAGCGGCCGTACCGCGACGATGTGGCCGGGCGTGCGGCCGATCATCCGCTTGGCCTCGATGCCGACCGCCACGATCTTGCCCGTGGAGGTGTTGATGGCGACGACCGACGGCTCGTTGAGGACGACGCCTCGGCCCCGCACGTACACCAGCGTGTTGGCGGTGCCCAGGTCGACCGCCATGTCCCGGCCGAGAAACGCGAGCTTGCTGCCCATGGGGAACGGAGCCTTCCGTAATTTCGTACGCCAATCGCTACGGAGCGAATTCGAATCGTAACGTGACGTACCCACCGCCGGACGCAACGAGCCCGCGTGCCCCACAAAAATCCTGCCGCCTCTGCGCCAAGCGCCTTTTGCCCGGTTTCCGGGAAAAGCGGAGAGTGCACCGCTAGGTGATCAGAAACGCGAAATGCCCGCCTGGCACGGGGCCGTGGCGGGCACTCACGAATCCGGACGGAAGGGGCACGCCCCTTCCGGCGCTCCTAGAAGCGGTCCGGGAAGAAGATCTTGATCTCGCGGGCGGCGGACTCGGGCGAGTCGGAGCCGTGGACGACGTTCTCGCCGATCTCCAGGGCGTGGTCGCCGCGGATCGTTCCGGGAGCGGACTTCACCGGGTCGGTGAGCCCGGCCAGGGCGCGGAACGCCTCGACCGCGCGCGGGCCCTCCAGCACCATGGCGACGAGCGGGCCGGAGGTGATGAACTCGACGAGCTCGCCGAAGAACGGACGCTCGGAGTGCTCGGCGTAGTGGGCCTTGGCGGTGTCGGCGTCGAGGGTGCGCAGGTCCATCGCGACGACCTTGAGGCCCTTGCGCTCCACGCGGGCGATCACGTCACCGATGAGGCCGCGCTTCACCCCGTCGGGCTTGATCAGGACAAGAGTGCGCTCGGACACTTGAGGTTCTCCTTTGAACAGGTCTGGGGGTCGCGGATGCGGCTACGGACGCCGGGATGACTCCGCCGGGAGCGCTCCGCGGCACGGACGACCTCGCGTCGCTGTAGCTGCGGCCCAGCTTACCGCCCCCGGGACGCCCCGCCCGCGCCGCACGACGCCGAGCGGGGGGCACTTCCGGGCGAGAGGGCCGGTCAGGGGCCGCCGGGCACTCCGCGCCGCCCGGCGGGCCGCTCAGGCGCACGTGGGCACTCCGGGACGCGGGTGCCGGCACATTCCTGGAGGCTTGGGACGCGCCTGCTCCGAAGGGCTTGATGCCGACTCACCTGAGGAGCTTGAGGTTTGCGCCCCCCCGAGGAAGCTTGAGGCCTGCGCACCCGGGGCAGCTTGCGCGACCTCGGGGAGCTTGAACCCTGCACACCTCGGGGACCATGAGCCCTGCACACCTCGGGGACCATGAGCCCTGCACACCTCGGGGACCATGAGGCCAGCGCACCTCGGGGACCATGAGGCCAGCGCACCCCGGGGGGCTGGCGGGTCACTCCTAGGAGCCGTCCTCGGGCGACGCCGCCTGCGGAGGGACAGCGGGCAGGCGCTCAGTGGCTCCGGCCTCCGCGTCACCGCCCCCTGACGGCCGGCCGCCGCGCTCCGCGCCGTCCCCGCCCGTCGCCGTCCGGCGCTCCCCGGACGCTGCCGACCCGTCGGCAGGCCCCGGCGAGGGCGTCTGAGCCGGAACGCTCCCCTTCCACGGGGAACGCCCGTTGGCCGTGGAGGCGGGCACCCGCGGAATCGCCCCAGTGGGCGCGTCCTCGTCGCCGACCTCCCCCACCGCGGCATCCTCACCCACGGCACCCGGCGAGAACCCCCCACGGCTTCCGCCCGCGTCCCTGAGAGCCTTCTCACGGCGCCCGGCACCGTCTCCCCCGCCCAGCACCTCACGTGACGTCTCGAACGCGCCCAGAGCCCCGTTCCCGAGCCCTCCGGAGCCGTTCCCCGCGACGCCCGCACCCGATCGACCGTCGGCCACCACTCCGTCACCGCTGATCAAGCCGTCCGCCCCGCCCGCAGCAGCAGAGCCACCGGCACCCGAAACACCGGCAGGACGGACGACATCTCCGGCGATGTCCCCCATGTCCGAACGCGCCCCGGCGAAGTCAGCCGCCCGCCCACTCGGAGAGACGGCCACCCGCCCACCAGAGGAGCCGTCCTCTTGACCAGCCTCAGCCTCGGGCTCGGCGTCCTCCCCACCGCCGGCGTCGGCATCACTCAGCCGCCCGCCGCCGGAAGGCCCCTCAGGCCCCTCCTCGACGCCCACCACCTCGGACCCCGGCCCGCGACGCGACAACAGCGCGGCCAGCACGATCACCGCCACCACCAGGAACCCGCCGATGAGCGCCCACATGTGCAGCGCCCCCACGAACCGGTCCACGAGCTGCTGCGGCGTACTCACCCCGCGCAGCATCGCCATCTGCACCCCACTGCCGAGCAGGTATCCCGCCAGCACGCCGGGGAAGCACAGCGCCAGCCCGAACAGCGCGGCCCCCACGCCGGCCCGCCGCAGCGACGCCGTCAGGGCCACGGCCGCGCCCACCGCCAGCAGCGTGAACGGAACGACCAGCACCCGCCCGTCGGCCGCCGGCACCACGACCCGCACCGAGCACAGGCCCACCACCATCGACAGCAGACCGAGCGGCGCCGGCCAGGTCGCCTCGCCCCGGACGAACAGCCGCACCAGCACCGCCGCCGCCACGGCCAGTCCGCCCGCCACGCCGAACGGCCCCCACAGCCCCTTCAGGCCGGGCCCGCCGAGCCCGCCCATCTCGACGTACGTCACCTGCGCGATGCTCGGCAGCAGCACGGCGCCCACGGCGACCATCACGTAAGCGAGCGAACGCGCCTCGGGCACGCCGATGGAGGCGAGCGCGAGAAGCGCTCCCACGGCGAGCACGGCGACCACGATCACGATGTTGGGACGCCAGTCCTCGCTCGCGGTGCTGATGGCCACGATCGCGATGCCCGCCGCGGGCATGGTCGCCAGCAGCAACCTGCTGCGCTCGCGCTGCTGGGGCCGCGGCGCGGGCCGCCGGCCGTACAGCAGCCACAGCACCAGGTAGGCGGCGGCCAGCACCAGCGCGGAGCCGGTCAGCATCGGGTACGGCTGGAGCGTCACCTTCCAGTCGCTCACGCCGTCGAGCGGCCACAGGGCGAGCGCCTGGGCGCTGAGCAGGCTGAGCGCCAGCACCCCCGACCAGACCGCGCGCAGCACCGCCGGGCGCTCCCAGGCGGCCACCAGCGTGGCGGGGAGCAGCAGCCCGGCGCCCACGCCGTGCAGGACGCGCAGCACGCCGACGAGGAACGTCGAACCCGCGTAGCCTCCGGCGGCGTCGGCCACGGCCAGCAGCGCGAGCCCGGCGATCAGGACGTAGGCGACCCGCACCCGGCCCAGCGCCACGGAGGCGAGCGGGACCGTCAGCATCATCGCGGGCAGGGCCATACCGTGCGCGCGCATGAGCCCGAGCCGGTCGAACCCCGGCGGCAGCAGGTCGCCGACCACGGAGACGGTGTTGGGGATGGCGACGATCGCCAGGGGCAGCGCGGCCACGATGAGCAGCGCCAGCACGGTGTCGAGGAACCACGGGTGGGTGGTGCCGGGGTCGGATCCCGTGGCCGGCTGGTTCGGGGTCCGCTGAATCGGGGGGACGGCCATGTTGGCCGACTTTAGCGGGAAGTCACGCCTTCGACACGGCGAGCGACGAATATCGCGGTGATCCACAGCGCCAGGAAGATCGCCCCGAGGAAGAACATGGCCGGGACCAGGAAGCCCGTCGCGATGGCGATCACCTGGACCAGGGTGCCCAGGACGTACCCGATCGGCTTCTTCAGCAGACCGGCCGCCACCACGCACAGCACGGCCAGGCCGATGCCGGCCGTGACGGCCAGCGAGGGCCGCACTCCGTTCACGGCGATCGCGACGGGCGTGACCAGCCCGGCGACGATGGCCTCCATGCCGAGCACGCTCGACCCGAGGCGGCGCATGCCGGGGGTCACCTCGAAGCCCAGCAGGCCCTTACCGCCGCCGGCCATCACTCGCCCTCCGCCCTCAGCAGGTGGCGGGCGTCGCCGGCGGTGATCACGGACCCGGTGATCAGTACGCCTGTGCCGCTGAACTCGCCCTCGGCGTCGGCGATGCCGATGCCCTTGTCGATCGCGTCGTCGAGCCGCTCGACGACGTGCACACGATCCTCGCCGAACACGGCCACCGCCAGCCGCCCCAGCTCCTCGGGCGCCATCGACCTGGGCGAGGAGTTCCGGGTGACGATGATCTCCTCCAGCATGGGCTCCAGGAGCTCCAGCATGGCGTCCACGTCCTTGTCGCCCATGGCGGCGACCACGCCGACGACCTTGGCGAAGTCGAACGCCTCGTGCAGCGCGTCGAGCGTGGCCTGCATGCCGCCGGGGTTGTGCGCCGCGTCGACCACCACGGTCGGGTTGCGCCGGACGACCTCCAGCCGTCCCGGCGACGACGCCTGCGCGAACGCCTGGCGTACCAACTCCGTGTCCAGCGGCTCGTCGCCGCCCGTGAGCGCCTCGACGGCGGCGAGGGCCGTGACCGCGTTGCTCGCCTGGTGGGCGCCGTAGAGCGGCAGGTACACCTCGTCGTAGACGCCCTTGAGGCCGCGCAGGGTCAGGAGCTGGCCGCCGATCGCCACCTCGCGGGCCAGCACGCCGAACTCCAGTCCCTCACGCGCCACGACCGCGCCTACCTCGGCGGCGCGGCGCATGAGCACCTCGGCCGCCTCCAGCTCCTGCTGGGCGAGGATGGCGGTCGCGCCGGGCTTGATGATGCCGGCCTTCTCGCCGGCGATGCTCGGGATGTCGGGGCCGAGCCGGTCGGTGTGGTCGAGCGAGATGGGCGTGATGACGGCGACGGTGCCGTCGGCGACGTTCGTCGCGTCCCAGGACCCGCCCATGCCGGTCTCGATCACGGCGACGTCGACCGGGGTGTCGGCGAAGGCCGCGAACGCCATGGCCGTCAGCAGTTCGAAGAACTGGATGCGGCGGCCCTGCGTGTCGGTCAGCTCGACGTACGGGATGATCTCCTCGTAGACCTGCGCGAAGCGCTCCTCGCTCAGCGGCTCGCCGTCCACAGTGATGCGCTCGCGCATCGAGACGAGATGCGGGCTGGTGAAGCGGCCGACGCGAAGGTTGCGCTCACGCAGCAGCGCCTCGGTCAGGCGGGCCGTACTGGTCTTGCCGTTGGTGCCCGCTATGTGAATGACCGGGTACGCCCGCTGGGGAGAGCCGAGCAGGTCGAGCAGGGCGGCGATCCGGTCGAGCGTGGGCTCGAAGTCCCATTCGACGCCCCGGTCCATGATCGCGCGTTCAACAGCACGGTAGTCCACCCCTCAACCCTACTGAGCGCCCCGACCGGTCGGGGACGGGGTCAGCGGGGGACGACATGGATGAACTCCGGAGGTTTCCCCGTTTCGAAGGAGCGCCTCCAATGGCGGGACGCCGAGTCCGCGGCAGACGGCCTCACACGGCCGCTCCCGCCCGCTTCCCCCAGGACAAGTAAGGGCGCCAAGACGTCCGCATGTGCGCATGCGCGCTGTAAACGCGGAACGCTGCACAAGAGGCACCTGAAGGACAGACGCCCTGCGCCTGTAAAGCTTGTGAACGATGCGCGTCAACGCCGCCCACAAGGCGCCGGCCAGCCCCCACAAGCCCGCACAACGCAAGAAAGGGCCCCATCCTCCGCCCCTCAAGCCAACCCTGGCCCGAGAAGCTCCGGATGGAGCCCTTACCTGTCAAACAAAGATTGTCCGGCGGTGACCTACTCTCCCACACCCTCCCGAGTGCAGTACCATCGGCGCTGGGAAGCTTAACTTCCGGGTTCGGAATGTAACCGGGTGTTTCCTTCCCGCCATAACCGCCGTAACC
>NZ_JABWGO010000060.1 GCF_013363995.1 Nonomuraea rhodomycinica
CTCGTCCACGCCTGTCACCGCCTGCCCGCCTGGGCGGACGCGGTGGCGGGACTGGCCAGGCTGCGCCGCCGCTTCGTCGTGACCACCTTGTCGAACGGCGGATTCGCGCTGCTGACGACACTGGTCAAGGCGGCGGGACTGCCCTTCGACTGCATCGTGTCGGCCGAGCTCGCCCGCGCCTACATGCCGGCGCCCCGCGCCTATCTCACCGCCGCCGAACTGCTCGACGTCGAGCCGGGGCAGGTCCTGCTGGTCGCCGCGCACCGGTGGGACATCGACGGCGCCCGCGACGCGGG
>NZ_JABWGO010000061.1 GCF_013363995.1 Nonomuraea rhodomycinica
TGACGTTCGGCCACCACTTCATCCAGGTCTCCCCGGCCGGGCCGGCGGAGCACGCCGGCTACGAGGTGGAGTACAAGGAGGGGCACATGGTGCGGACGCTGATGCCGCGCCTGGAGGACGTGCGCCCGTCCTTCCACGAGTACGCCACCGGCGACCGCTCCGTCCTCGCGCGGCACGACTGGTCTTCGTGAGGGTGGCAGGATCGGCGGGATGAGAACCCATGACCCGCCCATCGAGCCCTACGACTCCGGCTTCCTCGACGTGGGCGACGGCAACGAGATCTACTGGGAGCTGGT
>NZ_JABWGO010000062.1 GCF_013363995.1 Nonomuraea rhodomycinica
GAGGCGTCCCGGCCGCGCTCGACGGCCGCCCGCTCACCCCGTACCAGGTGATCGACGAGCTCAACCGGCGCGCCGGCGCCCATGGCGTCGGCCGCATCGACCTGGTCGAGGACCGGCACGACGGCATCAAGTCCCGCGAGGTGTACGAGGCGCCCGGCGCCGTCGCGCTCATCACCGCGCACATGGAGCTGGAGAACGTCACCGTCGAACGCGACCTGGCCCGCTTCAAGCGCGGCGTCGACCCGCGCTGGAGCGAGCTCGTCTACGACGGCCTGTGGTTCTCGCCGCTCAAGGA
>NZ_JABWGO010000063.1 GCF_013363995.1 Nonomuraea rhodomycinica
CTGGCCTCGGCACTCGCCGTCGCTTCTGCGGCTGTGGGTTGCTGCTGACTGATGGAGGCTTCCGTGCCTGCAGCGGGTTCTCCGTTTGAGGTGGATTGCCCGCTTGCGGTGGGGTCCCCGGTGGTGGTGGGCTCCCGGTTTGCAGTGGGGCCTTCGGTGGTGGTGCCGTCGGGGTCGCTGGTCGGGTCTTCGTTCGTGGCGCGGTCCGGGTCTGTGGTCGGCTCGTCGCTGGCGGTGCGGTCCGGGTCTGTGGTGGGGTCTTCGCTGGTGGCGCGGTCCGGGCCGGCGGTGTGTC
>NZ_JABWGO010000064.1 GCF_013363995.1 Nonomuraea rhodomycinica
GACGGCACGATCATGAGCCCGCTGACCCGGCGCGCCAGGAACGTCGCGACCAGGGAACGCTCCAGCTCGGCCGTCTCGCTGGAGGAGCCGCCGATGAGGGTCAGCCCGCGCGGGCGCACGACGCTCTCGACCCCGCCCGCGACCGTGCCGAAGAACGGGTTGCCCATCTCGGGGATGACCAGCCCGATCGCCGCGTCGCGCGCCCCGACCCGCACGTTGCGGGCCATGAGGTTGGGCTGGTAGCCGCGCTTGCGCACCGCCTCCCTGACGCGCTCGCGCGTCTCGACCGCGACG
>NZ_JABWGO010000065.1 GCF_013363995.1 Nonomuraea rhodomycinica
GAAGCTCCAGGCGACGTCGCCGCTCAGCTCGAACGCCTTGTTCTCGTGGCCCTCGCCGGTGAGCACGGCGACGGCGGCGGCGGCGTAGTCGGCGCGGGCGGCGGAGGCGACCAGGCCGTCGCCGGCGCTGCCGAGGATGGCGCCCTGCTCCAGGAACTGGTCGAGGTTCTGCGTGTAGACCTCGGAGTACCAGCCGTTGCGCAGGAACACGTACGGCTGGCCGGAGTCGAGGATCGCCTGCTCGGTGTACTGGTGGTCGCGGGCCTGGTCGAAGTCGGCCTTGGGGCCGCCGAG
>NZ_JABWGO010000066.1 GCF_013363995.1 Nonomuraea rhodomycinica
TTGCAATGCACTGAAGACTTCGTCCGGCCGGCCGTTTCCCCTGCTAGGCGCGCCGAGATCGGGATGGCGTAGAGTATGCGGGCTACTAGACTATAGTTCGGTACCGTGTGAGGCAGGGCTGATGACCAAGTTCGACGAGGCCACGCAGGCGATCAGGGTCGACGAGACCACCTACGACGTCTGCCTCGACCCCGGCTACGCCATCGGCGGGCCCCTCAACGGCGGCTACCTGATGGCCGTGCTCCTGCGGTCCGTGGTGGACTCCTCGCCGTTCGAGCACCCGGTGAGCACCA
>NZ_JABWGO010000067.1 GCF_013363995.1 Nonomuraea rhodomycinica
GGCTACCAGATGGTGCTGCTGCCCGAGCGCAACACCTTCACCGGCAACCTCAGCTACCGGCCCGACGGCGGCGTGGCCGTGACGGCCTCGGTGCAGGACACGGCGCCGCCGCTGGCCAAGTTCTCCTTCCAGCCGAACACCTTCCGCGGGAACGTCGTCCACGGCGGGACCCTCGACGTCAACCCGCCCAACCGCACCGAGGGCATCGTGGTCGTCCCCTCCCGCGACCGGACCCCGCCCGCCCCGCCGCGCACAGAGCAGACGGGGCCGTCCTGGCAGGCCGGCCAGGAC
>NZ_JABWGO010000068.1 GCF_013363995.1 Nonomuraea rhodomycinica
ACACCGCCCACTACGGCGGCTATGAGTCCTGCGGCGAGGGGGGCACCCGAGGCCATCGCGATGCCCAGGGAGAGCGGCACCGCGACGAGGAAGACCGCGAGCGAGGCAGGCACATCGTACCTGAGAGTCCTCAGCACGTTACTGTGAGTGTCGCCGGTCATGCCGCAAACCCTAGGGCCCCGCCGGGGCGGGGCTTCAGGGTCGTCACCGGGTTTTACGGAATCCAGGGCTGACGCGGCGGCGCGCCTGGCTGCGACACCGGCCGCCGTCACTCTCGCCGAGCCGGGCGG
>NZ_JABWGO010000069.1 GCF_013363995.1 Nonomuraea rhodomycinica
GCGCCTCGATCGCCTGGGCGTTGGCCACCGGCAGCGAGCCGGGCAGCGCCAGGCAGGTCGGGCAGACCTGCGTGTTCGGCGGCGCGCCGAACATCGTGCGGCAGCCGCCGAACATCTTCGAGGCGGTGCCCAGCTCGACGTGCGTCTCCAGGCCCAGCACCGGCTCGAACCGGTCGAGCGCCTCGTCGTAGGACATCTTCGTGGTCGTCACCGGGCCGGAGCCTCCTTCAGCAGCGGGCCGCCCCAGCGGCTCTCCAGGGCCTTCTCGACCGCGGCGGCGACGCGGTAGC
>NZ_JABWGO010000006.1:0-165384 GCF_013363995.1 Nonomuraea rhodomycinica
GGAGACCAAGGAGCAGATCGCCTCCACCGCCTCCATCTCCGCCGCCGACCCCGAGATCGGCTCGCTCATCGCCGAGGCGATGGACAAGGTCGGCAAGGAAGGCGTCATCACCGTCGAGGAGAGCAACACCTTCGGCCTGGAGCTGGAGCTCACCGAGGGCATGCGCTTCGACAAGGGCATGACGTCGATGTACTTCGTCACCGACTCGGACCGCATGGAGGCCGTGCTCGAGGACCCGTACATCCTCATCGTCAACTCGAAGGTCTCGGCCAACAAGGACCTGCTGCCGCTGCTCGACAAGGTCGTGCAGTCCGGCAAGCCGCTCCTCATCATCGCCGAGGACATCGAGGGCGAGGCCCTGGCGACCCTGGTCGTCAACAAGATCCGCGGCCTGTTCCGCTCCGTGGCCGTCAAGGCCCCGGGCTTCGGCGACCGCCGCAAGGCCATGCTCGGCGACATCGCCATCCTCACCGGTGGCCAGGTCATCGCCGAGGAGCTGGGCCTGAAGCTGGAGAGCACCACGCTCGACCAGCTCGGCCGCGCCCGCAAGGTCGTGGTGACCAAGGACGAGACCACCATCGTCGACGGCGCCGGCGACCCCGACGCCATCGCGGGCCGCGTCAACGAGATCCGCGCCGAGGTCGAGCGCACCGACTCCGACTACGACCGCGAGAAGCTCCAGGAGCGCCTGGCCAAGCTGGCCGGCGGCGTGGCCGTCATCAAGGCCGGCGCCGCGACCGAGGTCGAGCTCAAGGAGCGCAAGCACCGCATCGAGGACGCCGTGCGCAACGCGAAGGCGGCCGTCGAGGAGGGCATCGTCCCCGGCGGTGGCGTGGCGCTGCTGCAGGCCGGCGCCAAGGCGTTCGACAAGCTGGAGCTCAACGGCGACGAGGCCACCGGTGCCGCGATCGTCCGCAAGGCTCTGGAGGAGCCGCTCAAGCAGATCGCCGTCAACGCCGGCCTCGAGGGCGGCGTCGTGGTGGAGAAGGTCCGCAACCTCACGCCGGGTGAGGGCCTCAACGCCGCCACGGGCGAGTACGTCGACATGTTCGCCTCGGGCATCATCGACCCGGCCAAGGTGACGCGTTCGGCGCTGCAGAACGCCGCCTCCATCGCGGCGCTCTTCCTCACCACCGAGGCCGTCATCGCCGAGAAGCCGGAGAAGACCCCGGCCGCCCCCGCCATGCCCGGCGGCGGCGACATGGACTTCTAAGTCCTTCTCGCGGCACCCTCACGCACCACCAGGGCGGCCCGTCCGGCACCGGACGGGCCGCCCTCGCGCGTCCGGCGGGGTCAGTCCTTGATGACGGCGTCGCGCGGGCCGCCGAAGAGCGGGTTGCGGTCGTAGCGCTGCTTCGAGACGCACAGCCAGACCTCGCCCTCGCGGACGTCCATGGCGTCCCAGACCACCCAGTCGTCGCCGACCGTGGCCAGGGGGCTCGTCCGGGCCTGAAGGTACCTCTCGCCGAGGCCGTCGGGGCCGGACATGACCATGAAGGTGACCTTCAGGCCGCGCTTGCGGATCTCCGGCATCACCTCCCCGACGGTCTTCTCGTCGACCCGGTGACCGGCGAGCGAGCCGCCCTTGGTGGTCGCCAGGCGCATCCCGACCCCGTCGACCTCCTTCAGCGGCGGCCGGTCGGGCACGAACTCGCAGGGCCCCACCGGGTCCTTCATGAGGATGGTGCTGGTGCCGCCCTCTCCGATGGTCCAGACGAACGTCTCGCCGGGCCTGAACAGCCGGGTGTCGATGCGCATCTGCCAGCCCCCGGTCTCATCCGGGATGTTCTCGGGCGTGGAGTAGAGGCCGCGGGGCACGTCCTGCACATACTGGGTGCGCGGCCGTTCGCACCTCTTTCCCAGGGGCACGTGGTCCACGATGGCCGGGACGCCGAGCTCCTCCAGCCGCCTCCTGAGCCCGTCCGCGTCACTGAAGTCGCGGACCTGGATGGTGACGACCCCGTGATCGTCCTTGGTGACGGCGTAGGAGGGCGTCGCGCCGCCGCCTCCGCCGAGCAGGCTGGGGCCGACGACGAAGCCGCCGGCCAGGGCCGCCGCGACGGCGAGCCCGGCCGCCAGCCGCCCGAGACCGCGCCGGCGCAGCGAGCGCCACGCGACCGGACGCCCCGCGCCGGGCGCCGCCGTGACCGGGTCGGCGGCGAGCGGGTCGGCCGTGAGGGGGTCCGCCGTGAGGGGGTCCGCCGTGAGCGGGTCCTCCGTGGCCGGGGCCGTGACGATGGAGGCCAGCAGCGTCCGCGCCCCCGCGCCGGACGGGTCGGCACCGGGCGCGCCGGGCTCGACCCGGGCCAGCGCCCTCGTCAGGGCCTCGACGTCGCGGCCGCCCCGCGTCATGTCCCGCGTCAGGTCCTGGGCCGTGTCGTCGGCCATGCCGTCGCTCATGTCCTTGGTCATGCCGTTCACCGTGACCTCTCCGCCGGGACGAGCCGGCGCGTCGTCGTCAGAGGGACGTCCGCCTCCGCGAGTGCGCGGGCGAAACGCTTGCGGGCGCGGTGCAGCCGGACGCGGACGGCGTTGCGGGTCAGGCCGAGCACCGTGGCGATCTCCGCGCGGTCCAGGCCCTCCCAGGCGACCAGCGCCAGCAGCTCACGGTCGTCGCCGGGCAGGTCGCGGAACGCCCTGGCGATCGCGTCCAGCTCGACCCCGCTGTCGGGGCGCCGCCCGTACAGGTCGGCCAGCTCGGCGTCGAGCTCGACGTTGCGTTCCTGGCGGTGGCGGCCGGTCCGGCGGCGGTTGGCCAGCACCCTGCGGGCCACGCCGTACAGCCACAGCGTGGCCTGCTCGCCTTCGGGTAACTCGTCCATGCGCCGCCAGGCGACGGTGAAGGTGTCGGCCACCACGTCCGCCGCGTCCTGCGGTGAGTCGCAGCGGCGTGCGGCATAGGCCGTGATACGGCCGTATGTCTCTTTGTAGACGGCCTCGAATCTGGCCATCCGGGGGTCATCCACGGGCGGTTCCCATGACAGGCTTCCTTCGTTCTTCCGAAGTGTGGACACCTGCGCCTATGTAGGGAACACGCCGACCATTACCGGGTGGCGGAGAGAAATCCGTCTTCCTGGAGGCCTGCCTGTGGAAGGCCCCAGGAACGACGGCGGGTGGGGGGCGTCAGACGCCGTAGTGCGGGACGATGTGGCCGCGTGCGAGCGTGTTGGCGGTGATGTTGAAGCCGACGACGGCCGGGCTGGCGTCGGTGTCGACGCCCAGGCTGTCCACACCCAGCGCGTGCACCGTGTACACGTAGCGGTGCGGGTCGCCGGGCGGGGGAGCGGCGCCGCCGTACTCCTTGGTGCCGTAGTCGTTGCGGGCGTGCTTGGCTCCCTGCGGCAGGCCCTTGAACTCGGGGCCCGTGCCGGCGCCCGTGGGCAGCTCCGTGACCGAGGCCGGGATGTCGTACAGCACCCAGTGCCAGAATCCGCTGCCCGTCGGCGCGTCGGGGTCGTAGCAGGTGACGGCGTAGCTGCGGGTCTCGGCCGGTGCCCCCGACCAGCTCAGCGCGGGCGACAGGTTCTGGCCGGTCATGCCCCAGTCGTTGAAGACGTGGAGGTCTCCCAGCCTCTCGCCGTCAGTGATGTCGTCGCTGCGCACCTGGAGCGCCGGGACCGACGGCAGGTGTTCGTGCGGCAGAGGTGCGGGCACGGTGTCCTCCTTGCGTGGCGGCTGGAGAGGTCTTTCCCGCCATCCTAGAAGCGATCGATCATCTCTGACGGGTACGCCCCCGGCCGGGTCAGGTCGTGGCGCGGTCCACCAGTTCCTGCACGCGCTCGGGCGAGTAGATGCCGTCGACCAGGAGCTGGGCCAGGCCGAGCACGCCCGCGTGCGGGTCGAGGTCGCTGCGGACGATCTGCAGGTTGCGCGTGGCCAGCGGCAGCGACCGGCGGTAGACGATCTCGCGGATGCCGGCGAACAGCAGCTCGTCGGTGTGGGCGAGCTGGCCGCAGACCGCGATGACGCGCGGGTTGAACAGGTTGACCATGTCGGCGATGGCGCCGCCGAGGATGCGCGCCGCGCGCCGGGCGAGCCGTACGGCGACCGGGTCGCCGGCGCGGATCAGGCGGACGGCGTCGTCCACCGTGGCGACCTCGCGGCCCTGCTCGCGCAGGTCGCGCACCAGGGCCCAGCCGCCGGCGTACGCCTCCAGGCAGCCGGTGTTGCCGCACCGGCACGCGGGCGGCTCGGTCACGTCGGGCACCGTGACGTGGATGTGCCCCACGTCGCCGGCCGCGCCGTCGGCGCCCCGGTGGACCTGGCCGCCGGCGATGAGGCCGGTGCCGACCCCCGTGCCGACCTTGACCATGAGGAGGTGCGGGACGTCCGGGTAGCGCAGGCGCTGCTCGCCGTAGGCCATCGCGTTGACGTCCTTGTCGACGAGCACGGGGCACGTGTACTGCCCGGCGAACCAGCCGCGGATGTCGAAGCGGTCCCAGCCCGTCATGATCGGCGGGCTGATCACCCGGCCGGAGGCGAAGTCGACCGGGCCCGGCACGTCGAGCCCGATGCCGAGCACCGCCTCCGGGGGGCGGCGGATGTCGTGCAGGATCTCGGCGAAGAGCTTCTCCACGATCGTGAGGATGCTCTGGGGGCCCGCGGTGACGTCGGCCTTGGCCTCGCGCTCGTTGCGGACGTGCCCGCCGAGGTCGCACACCGCGGCCCTCAGCGCGGTGGCCCCGATGTCGGCGACGAGCAGCACCCCGCGGGCGCGGTTGACCACGAACTGGCCGGCCGGGCGGCCGCGGGTGCGCGCCTCCTCCGGGCCCGGCACCAGCAGGCCGGCGGCGAGCAGCCCGTCGAGCCGCTGGTTGACCGTGGTGCGGGAGAGCCCGGTCAGACGTGCCACGTCCGACTTGGTCAGCCCGTCGGGCACGTCCCGGAACAGGCTGAGGATCTCTCCGCTGCTCACCCCCATCCTCGGCGTGGTGGGGCCTGTCGTCGTCATAGCACCACTGTAGCTATGACGGTGACTGCTCGTAAGTCAAGCATGTTTCGACAGAAAAAGTCGAAAGAAGGGTTGCCAGGCGTTAGAAGGTCGGTTTACGGTCGGGACATCTACGCGGGAAAGGGACAACCGATGTATGCCAACGCCAGAGGCCGCCGGGTGGCGGCAGTCGGTGCGATCGCGGCAGCCGGCGCGCTCGCACTCGGATCGTGTGGCTCCGGCGGGTCCACCGAGGCGGCGGCCGCGAACGGCGCGCAGGCCGCGGGCCGCGCCCCCCAGAACTACGCGGCGGTCATCAAGGGCCTGGACAACCCGTTCTTCCAGACCATGAAGCAGGGCATCGACGACCAGGCCAAAACCTCCGGGGCGACCGTCACCGTGCAGGCGGCCAACTCGATCACCGACACCACCGGGCAGGCGGACAAGCTCAACGGCCTGGCCGGCCAGGACTTCTCCTGCTACATCGTCAACCCGATCTCCGGCACGAACCTCATCCAGGGCCTCGCCAAGCTCTCCATGATGAACAAGCCCGTCGTCAACATCGACAGTCCCGTCGACCCGACCGCGGCCAAGAGCGCGAACGTCAAGCTCGCCACGTACGTCGGCACCGACAACCGCGAGGCCGGCAAGATGGCCGGGCAGCGGATGACCACGGTGCTGCCCTCAGGCGGCGACGTCGCGGCCATCGGCGGCATCGCCGGCGACGTCACCAGCGGCGCCCGGATCGAGGGCTTCACCCAGGGCGTCGGCAAGAACGTCAAGGTCGTCCAGACCGTCGCCGCCGACTGGGACCGCCAGACCGCGCTCACCGCCGCCACCAACGTGCTGCGGGCCCACCCGAACCTGGCCGGCTTCTTCGTCGCCAACGACGACATGGGGCTCGGCGTGGCCCGCGCCGTCGCCGACGCCGGCAAGACCGGCAAGGTCAAGGTCATCAGCGTGGACGGCATCAAGGACGCCCTGCAGGCGGTCAAGGCCGGCACGCTGGAGGCCACCGTCGCGCAGTACCCGTACACCATCGGCCAGATGGGCGTCGAGGCATGCCAGGCCGCGACGAGCGGCAAGACGCTGCCCGCCAGCGTCGCCGCCCCGGTGGAGCTGGTCACCAAGGACACCGCCGACAAGGCGCTCGCCTCCACGCCCAAGCCGTTCGGCCCGTACCAGGACCCGTACAAGACGCTCACCAAGTAGCCCCGACCGCGACGCACCCGCGGAGGAGAGACCTCCATGACCAACACCACCACACTGCGGGCCAGTGGCGGACCGAACTGGTCCCACCGGCTGAAGGACGCCGGGTTCTGGGCGGAATGGGCCGCCCTCGTCGGCCTGATCGTCCTGGTGATCGTCTTCCAGACGCTCAACCCGACCTTCCTCAGCCCCGGCAACATCGCCTCGATGCTGGTGGCGGCGGCCATCCTCATCATCCTGGCGGTGGGGCAGACGTTCGTGATCGCCACCGCGGGCATCGACCTGTCCATCGCCTCGGTGATGACGCTCGGCGCGGTCGTCTTCGGCCAGATGTACGAGGGCGGGCACGGGCTCGGCGTGGCCTCGCTGATGGCTGTCGTGTCGGCCGGGGTGGCCGGGGCCGTCAACGGCGTCATCGTCGCCCGCGGCAGGATCACGGACTTCATCGTGACCCTCGGCATGCTGTCGGCGGCCTCGGGGCTCGCCCTGATCCTGTCCGACGGCAAGCCGGTGACCGTCATCGACCCGCTGCTCCTGCGCCTGTCGACCAGCGGGATCGGGATCTTCGGCTGGTCGTTCGTCATCGCGATCGTGGTGGCCGTGGTGGCGCACGTGGTGCTCTTCCACACCCGCTTCGGCACCCACCTGCTGGCCACCGGCGGCTCGCCCGAGTCGGCGACGGCCATGGGCATCAGCACGGCCCGCATCAAGATCGCCGTCTACCTGATCAGCGGCCTGCTCGCCGGGATCGGCGCGATCCTGCTGGTCGGCCGGATCGGCGCGGCCGAGCCCGCGGCGAACACCGCCTTCCTGCTCAACTCGGTGGCCGCGGTGGTGCTCGGCGGCGTCAGCCTGTTCGGCGGCCGGGGCACCATCGTCGGCCCCTTCTTCGGCGCCCTGCTGCTGATCGCCCTGGTCAACGGGCTCACCCTGCTCGGCGTCTCGCAGTTCTACCAGCCGCTCGCCGTCGGCATCGTCGTGGTGCTGGCCGCGCTCCTCATGAGGTTCCAGAAATGACCGAACAGCCGCAGGTCGCGGAGCAGACCGGGCAGCCGTCGGGCGACGTGCTGCTGTCGTGCGACGACGTGTCCCTGTCCTTCGGAAACGTCCGGGCCCTCGTCGACGTCTCGCTGACGCTGCGGCCCGGCGAGATCACCGCCCTCGTCGGCGACAACGGCGCGGGCAAGTCGACGCTGGTCCGCTGCATCTCCGGCATCCACCGGCCGGACAGCGGCACCATCACCTTCGACGGCAGGCGGACCGACTTCCACTCGCCGGAGGACGCCCGCGAGGCGGGGATCGAGACCGTCCACCAGAACCTGGCCCTCGTCGAGGACCTCACGGTGTGGCAGAACCTCTTCCTCAACCGCGAGATCGTCCGCCGGCTGGGCCCCGTCGGGCTGCTCGACCGCCGGGCCATGCAGTCCCGGGCCCGCGAGATGGTCTCCGCGCTGGCCGTCAACGTGCCGGCCGTGGGCTCGCGCGTGCGGCGGCTGTCCGGCGGCCAGCGTCAGGCGGTCGCCATCTGCCGGGCCGCGGGGTTCAGCTCCAAGCTCGTCATCATGGACGAGCCCACGGCGGCGCTCGGCGTCCAGGAGACGGCCCGCGTCGAGGAGCTCGTCTTCCGGCTGCGCGACGAGGGCCACGCCGTACTGATCATCAGCCACAACTTCGCCCAGGTCATGCGGCTCAGCCAGCAGGTGTGGGTGATGCGCGCGGGCCGCTGCGTCGGCGGCCGGCGCACCGCCGAGACCACCGGCGAGGAGATCGTCGGCCTGGTCACCGGCGCGATCGGCTCCTGACCGCCCCACAACGATCCACAGGAAAGAAGGCACGTTCCCATGGCCACCGACAACCCGGCCAACCCGATCGGGGTGCACGCCCTGGTATGGGTGGGCGACACGAGTCCCGCCTCGCTGGAGCAGGCGATCGGCAAGACGAAGGCCGCCGGGTTCGACCTGCTGGAGATCTCTCTGCACGATTCGGCGAACCTCGACGTCGCGGCGGCCCGCGACGCGCTCACCTCCGCCGGTCTGGGCGTGGCCTGCTCGCGCGGCCTCGCCTTCGACGCCGACGTCTCCAGCGAGGACCTCGCCGTGGTCGAACGCGGAGAGAAGCTCCTGCACGACTCCCTGGCCGTCACGCGCGGCCTGGGCGGCACCCACTTCACCGGCGCCCTCTACAGCGCGCTCGGCAAGTACGGCCATCCGCTCACCGAGGGCGGCCGCCGCAACGTGGTGACCGTGCTGCGCCGCCTGGCCCAGGAGGCCGCCGGCGAGGGCATGACGCTCGGGCTGGAGATCTGCAACCGGTACGAGACCAACGTGGTCAACACCGCCCGCGACGCGCTCCGCCTCGCCGACGACATCGGCGAGGACAACGTGCTCATCCACCTCGACACGTACCACATGAACATCGAGGAGGAGGATCTCGTCCGGCCCGTGCACGAGGTCGGGGACCGGCTAGGTTACGTCCATGTGGGTGAGAACCATCGCGGCTACCTCGGATCAGGGCACATCGACTTCACCGCGTTCTTCCACGCGCTCGGCGACATCGGCTACCGAGGGCCGATCACGTTCGAGTCGTTCTCCTCGGCGGTCGTGATGCGGGGCCTGTCCAACGACCTGGCCATCTGGCGCAACCTGTGGAGCGACGGCGAGGACCTGGCCCGCCACGCCCGCGCGTTCATCGCCGGCCAGCTCCACGCGAGCCGCGCCCGATGACGCTCGACGACCTGGCGGCCCGGGCGCGCGCGCTGGTCACCGGCGGGCACCGGGCGCTGCTCGGTATCACCGGCGGGCCAGGGGCGGGCAAGTCGACGCTCGCCGAGCACCTGCTGCGCGTCCTGCGGGAGGCGCCGCCGCCCGGGCGGACGGCCGAGTGGGTGGCGCACGTGCCGATGGACGGCTTCCACCTGGCCGACGTGGAGCTCGACCGGCTCGGGCGGCGCGAGCGCAAGGGCGCTCCCGACACGTTCGACGCGGCCGGGTACGCGGCGCTGCTGCGCCGGCTGCGCGAGGACGAGGAGGACGTCGTGTACGCGCCCTCGTTCGAGCGCGTCCTGGAGCAGCCGATCGCGGGCAGCATCCCGGTGCCCCGGGCCGCCCGGCTCGTCATCACCGAGGGCAACTACCTGCTGCTCGACGAGGGCGACTGGGCGCGCGTGCGGCCCTGCCTGGACGAGGTGTGGTACTGCGCGCTCGACTCGGTGGAGCGGGTGCGCCGGCTCGTCTCCCGGCACACGCGCTTCGGCAAGGAGCCGGAGGCGGCCGTGGCCTGGGTGATGGGGACCGACCAGCGCAACGCCGATCTGATCGCCACCACCCAGGGCCGGGCGGACCTCGTCGTGCCCGACCGCCTCCTGCGCTCGCTGGGCGACGACCCCGACGCCTGAGCGCGGTCAGGCCGTGAGCTGGGCCGGCAGCGGCTTGCGGTGGACGACCGTGAGCGTGGTGACGGCCCGGGTGAGCACCACGTAGAGCCGCGCCAGCCCCCGGGGCTCCGCCTCCACGATGTCGGCCGGCTCCACCACGACCACGTGGTCGTACTCCAGACCCTTGGCCAGCGTCGCCGGCACCACGAGCAGCCGGTGCTCCTCGGCCGAGTCGGGCGAGAGGACGGCGTGGGCGAGACCGGCCCCGGCCAGCGTCCCGGCCACTTCGGGCACCAGGGCGTCCGGCGCGATGACGCCGATGGACCCCTCGCGGCCGAGCGCGTCCTGCACGGCGGCCAGGACCTCGCCGCCCTCCCGCACGGCCAGCGAGCCCGCGCCGGGACGCAGCGAGCGGGGCGCGGCCAGGCCCGGCGCGATGGACGGCAGCAGGCGGGCGGCGTAGTCGAGGACCTCGCGCGGCACGCGGAAGCCCAGCGTCAGCTCCGTGACCTCGCCCTCCTGCCCGAGGTGCGCGAGCACGGCCTCCCACGTGGTCGCCGACCACGGCGTGGTGCCCTGGGCGAGGTCGCCGAGCACGGTGGCCGAGCCGTTGCGGCAGCGCCGGCCGAGCGCGCGAAGCTGCATCTCCGACAGGTCCTGCGCCTCGTCCACGACCAGGTGGCCGAGCGAGGGCGTGCGCTCCATGAGGTCGGCCAGCTCGTCGAGCAGCGCCGCGTCGGCCGCCGACCACTTCGCCGACTTCCAGCTCCGGTACGGCTTCGCCCAGAGCAGCCGCTCCTGCTCCTCGGGCGTCAGGTCGCTCTTGGCGGCGCGGGCCAGGAACTCCGGCTCGGACAGCAGCCGGAAGAGCACCTGCTCGGGCGTGAGCTTGGGCCAGACCGCGTCGACGAGCTGCCGTACCGGCTTGGAGCGGGCCACGGCGTCCTGCACCCGGTCGTCGGGCGACTCGCCGCGCTGCTCCATGCGGACCAGCACCTGGTGGGCCAGCCGCTGCGCCAGCGCGGCGCGGCCGGGGGCGTAGCGGGTCGTGCCGCGCAGGGACGCGACGATCTCGCGGACCTCGTGGTCGGCCACCCGGTAGCGGTAGGCGCCCTTGGTGAAGACGACGCCCTCCTCCGGCTTGACGACGTGCAGCCACAGGGCGCGGTCGAGGACCTTCGCCATGCGGGCGTCGCCCTTGACGGCGGCCACCTGGGGGTCCTCGGGCGCGGCGTGCTCGCCGAGCAGCCCGGCGACCGTCGTCTGGTCGACCTTGACCTCGCCGAGCGCGGGCAGCACGGAGGAGATGTAGGACAGGAACGCGCGGTTGGGCCCGACGATCATCACGCCGGAGCGGGCCAGCCGCTCGCGGTGGGTGAACAGCAGGTAGGCGGCCCGGTGCAGGCCCACGGCCGTCTTGCCGGTGCCGGGCGCCCCCTGCACGCACACGGTCTGGGCCAGCGTGGAGCGGACGATCTCGTCCTGGTCGGGCTGGATCGTGGCGACGATGTCGCGCATGGGGCCGGTGCGGGGCCGTTCGATCTCCTCGGTGAGGATCCGGGAGGGACCGATCTGGCCGCCCTCGGCCAGCGGCTCGTCCTCGTACGCGGTGAGCGCGCCGCCGTGGTAGCCGAAGCGGCGCCGCCGTACGACGCCCATGGGTTCGGCGGGGCTGGCCTGGTAGAAGGCGCGGGACACCGGCGCGCGCCAGTCGATGACGAGGGGGCGGCTGGTGCCGTCGTGGACGTGGCGGCGGCCGACGTAGATCGTGGAGGGCAGGTCGTCGCCGCCGGTGCGGTCGAGGCGGCCGAAGAACAGGGGCGTGTCGGGGTGGTCGGCCAGGGCGGCCACGCGCTGGTCGAGCAGGCCCTGGAGGATCTGCTGGGACACCCAGTCGCCGGCGGCGTCGGCCGAGAGGGACTGGGCGTGGACGCGCATCGCGCGCAGCGCCTCGCGGGACTGGGCCAGATGGGCCTGCTCGGCGGCGAGCACGTCGGCGGGGGCGTCGGGTATGTCGGGGGCCAGCTTGTGTGCGGGCATGCGAAAGCGCCTCCCTGAGGAGTGTCGGCGGAGGTGGTGGTGGTGCAAGGTAGCGAGCCGGACAGTTTAGTGGGAGCCCCGGGATGCTTCCAATGGATTTACCCGGGGTAGGCACAGGGCGTGGGACGCGTACGGCTTCGCTTCTCGCCCATCATCCCGACCATCGCGAGCTTCCTGCTGGCCGCGTTGTGGGGGCTGTCGGTGTTCGCCGGCTGGGGCGTGGAGGCGTTCTGCCCGGGAGGCGGGCCGGAGAACTGCCCGCAGCGGCTCGGCATGGTCTCCACGGTGTCGGGCCTGTTCGCGGTCCTGGCGGCGTGCTCCACGGCGGGGGCGTGGCTGGTGCCGACGGCCAGGCGTGACGCGCGCGCGTTCGGCTGGCTCATGGGGGTGGGTGTGGCGGCCTGGATCACCGCCGAGGGGGTGCTGTTCCTCGGCGGCATGTTGGCCAGGTAACAAACCTGGAAGATGCCTGGCAAAACCAAGAAATTCGGGCATATCAGGTGGGATTGCTCGATCATGGGGGTATGTCGCCAGCGGTTCAGTTACGGCGGCGGATTGCACGCAGAGGGGGGTGGTTCGATTGTCGACGGCCCGCGGAGTCTCGTGGACGTGACGAACGCCGGTGCCCGGCCGCGCCGCGGCCGGGTCATCAGCGGCTGAGCCGCGGTCGAGGCTCAGACCCCGCCGAGCACGTCGTCGGCGTCGATGATCTGGTACGCGTACCCCTGCTCGGCCAGGAACCGCTGGCGGTGCGCCGCGAACTCCTGGTCGACCGTGTCCCGGCTGACCACCGTGTAGAAGCGCGCCCCGCCGCCGTCGGCCTTGGGCCGCAGCACCCGGCCGAGCCGCTGCGCCTCCTCCTGGCGTGAGCCGAACGTGCCCGACACCTGGATCGCCACCGCGGCCTCCGGCAGGTCGATCGAGAAGTTGGCGACCTTGGACACCACCAGCACCTGGATCTCCTTGTCGCGGAACGCCTGGTAGAGGCGCTCGCGCTCCTTGATGCGGGTCTCGCCCTTGATGACCGGCGCGTTGAGGTGCTCGCCGAGCTCGTCGAGCTGGTCGATGTACTGGCCGATGACCAGCACCTGCTCGCCCAGGTGGCGGCGGACCAGCGCCTCGGTGACCCGCGTCTTCGACGGCGTCGTGGCGCAGAAGCGGTAGCGCTCCTCCGAGTCGGCCATCGCGTACGCGAGCCGCTCCTCGTCGGTGAGCGTCACCCGCACCTCGACGCAGTCGGCCGGCGCGATCCAGCCCTGGTTCTCCATCTCCTTCCACGGCGCGTCGTAGCGCTTGGGGCCGATGAGGGAGAAGACGTCGCCCTCGCGGCCGTCCTCGCGGACGAGCGTCGCGGTCAGCCCGATGCGGCGGCGGGCCTGCAGGTCGGCCGTCATCCGGAAGATCGGCGCGGGCAGCAGGTGCACCTCGTCGTAGACGATCAGGCCCCAGTCGCGGGCGTCGAACAGCTCCAGGTGGCTGTAGACGCCCTTCCGGCGGGTCGTCATCACCTGGTAGGTGGCGATGGTGACCGGGCGGATCTCCTTCTTCGAGCCGGAGTACTCGCCGATCTCGTCCTCGGTGAGCGAGGTCCGCTTGATCAGCTCCTGCTTCCACTGGTGGGCGCTGACCGTGTTGGTGACCAGGATCAGCGTGGTGGCGCGGGCGTGGGCCATCGCCGCCGCGCCGACGATCGTCTTGCCGGCGCCGCAGGGCAGCACGACGACGCCGGAGCCGCCGTGCCAGAACGCGTCGGCGGCCTCCCGCTGGTAGGGCCGCAAACTCCAGCCGTCCTGGGCCAGCTCGATCGGGTGGTGCTCGCCGTCCACGTAGCCGGCCAGGTCCTCGGCCGGCCAGCCGAGCTTGAGCAGCGCCTGCTTGACGTTGCCGCGGTCGCTCGGGTGGACGATCACCGAGTCGGGGCCGAGACGCTCGCCCAGCATCGGCTGGATCTTCTTGGAGCGCAGCACCTCCTCCAGCACGGCCCGGTCGCTGGAGGTGAGGATCAGGCCGTGGACCGGGTCCTTCTCCAGGCGCAGCCGGCCGTACCTGGCCATGGTCTCGGCGACGTCGACCAGCAGCGCGTGGGGGACGGGGTAGCGGCTGTAGCTGATGAGGGCGTCCACGACCTGCTCGGCGTCGTGGCCCGCGGCGCGGGCGTTCCACAGCGCGAGCGGCGTGACGCGGTAGGTGTGGACGTGCTCGGGAGCGCGCTCCAGCTCGGCGAACGGCGCGATGGCCTTACGGCACTCGTCGGCCTTGTCGTGGTCGACTTCGAGCAGCAGCGTCTTGTCCGACTGGACGATGAGCGGGCCGTCGTTCACGGACATCCTTCCTCCGGGGTGACCCTTATCCAACACATCCGGAGCCGGGAACAGTCCCCGAACGGGGAAAACGCCTCGCTCAGTCGTCCAGGTAGCCGTTGAGGCCGAGGTAGAGGAAGACGCCGACCGTGAGCGCGAGGCCGAGCCCGTACAGGACCCAGCTCCAGGTGAGCAGGTCGCGCCTGGTCTTCGGCGGGGTCTCGGCGCGCAGGGCGAGCCCGGCCAGGATCGAGCCCGGGATGGCGAGGACGTTGCAGCAGCCGACGATCGCGAGGAGGTTCAGGACGAGCGCGACGAGCGCGGCGGCGTTCACGCCGTCGCGCCGGGGCGGGGGAGGGCCGTAGGGAGGTCCGTAGCCGTAGCCGTAGCCCTGGCCCGGCGGGGGCCGCTCGCCGTACGGGGCTCCGTACGGCTCGTAGGGGTAGTCGCCGCCCGGGTCCGCGTGACTCATGCTCACCTCCTGAAGGTCAACACTTATCACGACATGTCGGTCGAGCCGGGTGCGATCAGCGGAGGCGGGCGCGCAGGGCCTTGCGGTCGAGCTTGAGCACACTCGTCACCGGGATCGCGTCCACGAACACCACCTCGCGCGGGTACTTCACCCGTCCGACGCGCTCCCGAGCCCACGCGATCAGCTCGTCGGCGGTCACCGTGCGGTCCGGCATGAGCTGCACGAACGCCACGACCTCCTCGCCCAGGCGGGGGTCGGGCCGGCCCACCACGCCGGACATGACCACGTCGGGGTGCTCGTTCAGCGCGTCCTCCACGTCGCGCGGGAAGACGTTGAAGCCGCCCCGGATGATCAGGTCCTTCTTCCGGTCCACGACGTAGAGATAACCGTCGTCGTCCACGCAGCCGATGTCGCCCGTGCGCAGCTCGCCGTCCACCAGCGCCGTGCCGCCCGGGTCGGACTCGTGGTCACCCCAGTAGCCCAGCATCAGCGACTCGCCGCGCACGCAGATCTCCCCCACGTCGCCGCACTCCGCCTCCTCGCCGGAGGACTCGCGGATCGTGACCCGGTAGCCGGCCAGCGGCAGGCCCACGCTGCCCACCCGGCGCCGGCCCGGCGGGTTGAACGTGGTGACCGCGCTGGTCTCGGTCAGCCCGTAGCCCTCCAGGATCTGCGTGCCGGGCATCCGGCGCTCGAACTCCTCCAGCGCGTCCCGGCCCAGCGGCGCCGCCCCGCAGGTGAGGAACGCGAGGTCGGGCAGCGGGTGCTCCTCCAGCGGCTCGGCGAGCAGCATGTGCAGCATCGCCGGCACGATCGTGCCGTAGCGGACGCGCTGCTCCGCCGCCAGCGACAGGAACGCCTTGGGGTCGAACCAGCGCATCAGCACCGCCTGCTGCGGCGTCGTCGCGTGCATCCCGGCCACGGTGACGATCAGCCCGTACGCGTGGGAGAGCGGCACCGGCACGATGGCCCGGTCCAGCCCCTCCTGGTGGGACAGCTCGAAGGCGTCCTTGCCCACCTGCCACAGCCCGCGGTGGCTGAGCATGACGCCCTTGGCCGTGCCGGTGGTGCCGCCGGTGTACATGAGCGCGGCCAGGTCGCCGGGGTCGCGCGGCACCGGGCCGTGCTCGTCGGCCCGTTCCAGCTCGGCGGTGTCGACGAACACGCGGATCCCCGCCCCGGCCTCCTCCACGACCGGCAGCAGCTCGGGCGAGGTCACGATGGCCGAGGCGCCGCTGTCGGCCAGGATGTGCCGCAGCTCGGCGGCGCCCACGAGGAACACCACGGGCGTCACGACCGCGCCCGCCGCCCACAGCGCCTGGTAGACGACACCCACGTCGGGCGAGTTGGCCATCATCACCGCGACCCGGTCGCCCGGCCGGACGCCCGCCTCGACGAGCCCGCCGCACACCCGGCGGGCGCGCTCGGCCAGCGCGTGACCGCGGTGCCAGACGCCGTCGTAGAACACCGCGTCGTGGTCGTCGAACCGCTCCCACGCCTCCTCGGCCAGCCTGCCCAGCGTCAGCTCTCCCACGGGTCCAACCTCGCGCGATCATGACCCGCCGTCAAGGGTTGTCAGGACAGCCGGGCCACTCCGGTGATCCGCCGCCGGGGTCGTCAGGACAGCCCGGCCACTCCGGTGATGCGGTGCAGGGCGAAGCGGTGGACGGCCGCCCTCGTCTCGTCGTACGCGGTCAGGTAGCCGCCCTCCATCCGGGCGGGTTCGAGGATGCGGGACGTGGCGTTGCCCTGGGAGTCGAGGTAGCCGATCCACACCCGTACACCCTGCTTGATGGCGTCCTGGAGGGCGGTGATGGTGCTCGTCGCGGGGCCGCGCGGGATCGCGCCGCCCGGCGCGGCGACCGGCTCGCGGCGGGCCAGGTGCGCGGCGTCGCCGGCCCGCAGCGCGCGCACGGCCGCCGCCGCCACCTCGGGGTCCAGGCCGTTGGAGGCCGGCACGGACCGGGTCTGCGCCGGGCCCTCCGAGCGCCGGCCGTCCAGCCGGGAGACGATCACGTCGCCGTCGAGCGACTCGGCGACCGGCGCGTACCCCATGGCGCGCAGCGAGTCGACCAGCGCGGCCCGCGAGGTGCGCGAGGCGATGACGGTCGGCGCGAGCCGGCGCAGCCGCAGCGAGGCGGAGCGGCGGTCGGCGGTGATCTGGTCAAGCAGCGCCGGGTCGTCGCAGCGGATGTACGCGCTGGCCGTGCCGACCCGGATGCGGCCGTGGCGCCGCGCCACGTCGGCGACCAGGTACGACAGCGCCTGCGGCACCGGTGTCGCGGAGTGGCGCTCCAGTGCCGCCAGCAGCTCGTCGGCGCCCTGCCCGGCGTCGAGGGCGCGCCGGACCGACGCGTCGCTGAACCGGTAGACGGTCGCGCCGCCCTTGGACTCGACGTCGGCGGCCAGCGTCATCCAGCGGTTGAGCTCGCTGGTCAGCGGGCCGGGCGCGACGGCCGTGAGGTCGGCCTGGAGCAGGACGTGGTCGACGGGCTCGGGCAGCAGGGGCGCGAGCACGGCGGCGGGATCGCCGGCCGCCGCCTTCGCCGCAGCGCCCTTCGTCCCCTTCGAGCCCGACGCCTTCCCCTTGTGAGTCCCGGCGCTCTCCTCGGCGCCCGGGCCGATCCCCGCGGCGGCCATCAGGGCGCGGCCGTGCCCGGACAGCACGCCGAGACCGGTCACACCCACCTGCTCGGCCTCGCGCAGCGCGAACTCGACGAGCTGCTCCCGCAGCGGCCCCCTGCGGCGCGGCTGCTCCCAGGCCATCCGGTCGAGCACCGACGCCCGGGACGGCGCGAGGCCGGGCGCCGAGGCGAGCACGCCGAGCGCCGCCGCCCGCACCACCGGCGCGGCCGTCCGGCGCAGGTCGGGGTGCAGGGCGTTGAGCGGCCGGTCGCGCTCGTCGCGCTCACCGACCAGGCCGGGCACGCGGTCCATGGTCAGCCAGGTGAGCGCGAGCGTCACCCACCGGTCGGCCGTCGACCGGACCCGCCACAGGTCGTAGCCGGTGGTCGGCAGCCACTCGCCGTCGACGCCGCCGCCCTGGGCGACGAGCCCGGCCGCGTGCGCCACCTCCACCGCCAGCGCCGCCGCCCACTCGGGCACGTCCAGCTCGGTGGTGACGCGCTTCATGTCGCGCACGCCGAGCCCGCCGGTGCGCAGCACACCGGGCGGCTCGAAGCTCCAGCGCTCGCACAGCTCCTCCACCACCCGGACGAACGCGAACGCCTGGCCGGCCGCGGTGCGGTCGGCCAGCCCCTGCTCGCGCGCCGTGCCCTCCAGGGCGGGCGGCTCGGCCAGCAGGTCGCGGTGGACGCGGCCGCCGCGCAGGTGCAGGCCGACCTCGCGGGGCAGCGTCACGCTCTCCTCGCCGGTGGCGGCCAGCAGCCCGCGGGCGAGCAGTTGCTCGATGGGGGAGCGGGCCGACCCGATCCGCACCTCGCGGCGGGCGTTGGGCACCCGGCCCGTCGCCGGGCCCCAGGCGAGCTGGTCGAGCGCCGCCCTGGCCTCGCCGGAGACCTCCTCCAGGAGCTTGGCCGGCTCGGCGAGAGCCGCGGCCAGCCGCTCCTTGCCCGAGCCGGTGGTGCCGGGCGCGATGTCGTCGGCCAGCTCGTCGAGCTGCTCGGGCGGGTGGTGGCGGAAGACCTCGGCGACGGTCGGCCCCAGCCCGGCCGGGTCGTCGAGCGCCTTGCGCACTCCGGGGGCCAGGTCGAGCGCGTCGTCGGGGCCGTACACGAGGGCGAGGTCACGCAGCCGGTCGAGCGCGGCGCCGAGCGCCGGCTCGGGCTCACCGGCGGCGAGCGCGCGTCCGACCAGGTCGGCCAGCGTCTCCCGCGGCGCGGGCCCGTCCTGCACGGCCAGCGTCTCGACGACGGCCAGGGTGAAGCGGTCGAGCCGGTCGAGGGCCCGGCCGATCGCCGACGGGCTGCCGGCCCGCGCGGCCAGGCCCTCCAGGTGCGCGGGGACCGGGGTGATCAGCTCGGGGCGCGCGGACACGAGCGCCCGCAGCTGCGCGTCGCTGCGGGCCCTGATCCACTCGGTGAACTCCATTGATGCCATGGTATGTCCACCAGATCGCGCCGCCGTGGCCGCGGACGTGGCCGCGTGGGTCAGCCGAGCCGCGCCGGGGCGGGCAGCAGGCCGAGCGCGAGGCGCACCCAGGCCGCGACGAACCGATCCTTGTCGGCGTGCCCCGGCGCGTCGCCGACCGTCTCCTGGAACATCCGGTAGTGGACCACGGCGCCGCCGAGCACGGCAGCGATGCCGCTCCAGTCGACGTCCGCGTCGCGGTACTCCGGCTGCGTGGAGAACCACGTGGTGATGGCGTCGAACATGGGCTGGAGCAGCCCCTCGCGCACCACCGCCACCAGCTCGGGGAACTGGCTGAGGTCGCGGAAGAACACCCGGGTCAGCTCGGACTCCTCGCGCACCTTCGCCAGCCCGGCCCGGCACAGCCGGGTCAGCCGCGTCTCCAGCTCGACGGAGCCCTCCATGTCGCCCAGCTCGGCCAGGCTGTCGGCCACCTGGGTGCGGGTGCGCGCGGCGTGCTCGTTGATGGCCGCGGCGAGCACCTCGTACTTGGACCTGAAGTGGCGGTAGAGCCCGCCGGCGCCGGGGGACAGCCCCGAGGCGGCCTCGATCTCGGCCACCGACGTGGCCGCGTAACCGCGCTCGGCGAACAGGCGCAGCGCCTCGTCGATGATCCGCTCACGCGTGCTCACTGCGGGGCGGCCCCCGGCCCTGGCCGGCCCGCTCCCGGCCGCGGCGGCTGGCGATCTGGTCATGTCCTCGGTGACACCTCCGTGAGGAGCGTAGTCGTCACAGCCCGTCGCGGCCCGTCGCGGCCCGGAGCAGCCGTGCGGTCACGGGCCGCGAGGTGGTTCCCAAGGCGTCCGTACGCGGTTGTCGCCCCGATAAGTCAATGGCGTTTCCGCCCATTCCCACCGTGGCACAACAAGGCCGGTTATGGGTAACTCTGCGGTGTTTGGCATCCTGCAGCGTGTGATGACTTCCGTGGGTTTCGATCTGGACCTGACTTTGGCGGATACGCGCTCCGGTATCGCGGCCGTCTTCGACGAGCTGTCGGCGCGGGTGGGCGTGCCCATCGACAGCGACGCCGTCGTGCGCCGGCTCGGGCCGCCGCTGGAGGCGGAGCTGGCCAACTGGTTCCCGGCCGAGGAGATCCCGGCGGTGGCGACGCTGTTCCGGGAGATCTATCCGCGGGTGGCCGTTCCCATGACCACCTCGATGACCGGGGCGCGCGAGGCGATCGCGGCCGTACGGGCCCGCGGCGGCCGGGTCATCGTCGTGACCGGCAAGAACGTCCACGACGCGGTGCGGACGGTGAACTCCCTCGGGTTCGAGGTGGACGAGGTCGTCGGATCGCTGTTCGGAGCGGCCAAGGGAACGGCTCTCGCGCGCTTCGGCGCCGCCGCCTATGTTGGTGACCATGTCGCCGACATCGAGGCGGCGCGGGCGGGCGGCGCCGTCAGCGTGACGGTGGCGACCGGCCCCTACACGGTGGAGGAGTTGCGTGATCACGGAGCCGATGTGGCGCTGGGAGACCTGACCGAATTCGCCGCCTGGTTCATGGGCTGGCGCCCCCACGACGAACTCGTGTAATTGCTCCGTAATTACCCGGTCGCTCTGGCGCGCTCCGGGGCATAACCTACATCCATTCATCCTTTACGACGGTTCGAACGAGGTCCCTCCTGTGCCGAGTGGCAAGGTCAAGTGGTACGACGCCGACAAGGGGTTCGGCTTCCTCACCCGTGACGACGGCGGTGAGGTGTTCGTGCATTCCTCCGCGCTGCCCCCCGGCGCCGGGCCGCTCAAGCCCGGCCAGAAGGTGGAGTTCGGCGTCGCGGAGGGCCGGCGCGGTCAACAGGCACTGTCCGTCAGGATCCTCGACCAGCCGCCGACGCTCGCGAAGGCCAAGCCCAAGGGCAAGCGCAAGAAGCCGGACGAGATGGTGGTCATCGTCGAGGACCTGATCAAGCTCCTCGACGGCGTCTCGACGTCCTACCAGCGGGGCAAGCACCCCGACGCGGCCCACGCCAAGAAGATCGCGCAGGTGCTGCGGGCGGTGGCCGACGACCTCGACGCCTGACCCCGGAAGGGTTTGCGGGGGGCTGCCCGCTCAACCGTGAGGGTTGGTCAGCGGCTTGGTGCGCTCCAGAGTCGTGTCCAGGTCGCCGGGTTCGGGACGGGCCGGCTCATAGGCGGCGTCGGGGCGGTGGGCGGGCTCATGCGCCGGGTCCGGGCGGTGGGCGGGCTCGTGCGCCGGGTCCGGGCCGTGGGCGGGCTCATGCGCCGGGTCCGGGCGGTCGTCCGGCGGGCCGGTGCGCGCCCCGATCCGCTCGTCCACGGCGCGGATCCGGCGGCGCCGCCGTACGGCCAGCCAGCCGAGCGTGGCGGTCAGCGCCGCCCCCAGCGTGGCGAACCCCGCCACGCTGCTCTCCGACAGAGACAGCAGCAGCCCCACCAGCCCGCCGAACACCCACGCGAGCTGGAGCAGCGCCTCGACCACGCCGAACGTGGACGAGCGCACCTCCTCGCCGATCTCCCGCTGCACGATCGCGTCGAGTGCCAGCTTGCCCAGCTCCTGGGCGAACCCGGTGACCAGCGAGATCGCCACGGCGGTCCACAGCCCGAACAGGGCGGCGCTCACGATCGTGGTGACGCAGGTGACGGCCAGCGTGATGAGCACGATGACCTGCGGCGCCCGCCGCCGCGCCCAGTTCGCGGCCACCGCGCCGAGCAGGCCGCCGAGCCCGGCCGCCAGCGCGAGCAGCGCGATCGTCTTCGGCACGTCGAAGAACGGCTCGCGCTCGGCCAGCCACGGCACGCCGCCGTCCTGGACGAGGAAGAGCAGGAAGAACAGCAGGAAGCCGGAGAACAGGCGGAGCGCCACGTTCGCCCAGACCGCCTCGGCCACGGCCGGTCCCACCTGGAGCAGCGTGCGCCACTTCGGCGGGCCGCCCGGCTCGCCGTCCGCCTCCTCCAGGTCGGGCGAGTCGACGTGGCGCGGCAGCCGTACGGCCGAGACGCCCGCCAGCAGGAACACCACCATCGCCACGCGCAGCACGGCCGCGCTGCCCAGCCAGGCGGACAGCCCCGCGCCGACGGGCACCACCGCGCCCGCCGAGACCAGCGAGAACAGCGCGACCCGGGCGTTGGCCGACACCAGCGTGATGTCGGCGGGCAGCACGCTCGGCATGATCGCCGCCCGCGACACGTTGTACGCCTTGGACAGCACGAGCACCCCGAGCGCCCCGCCGAACAGCGTCACCACGTCGCCCGGCCCCACGGCGGCGGCCATCGCGAAGCACAGCAGCCCCCGGCCGAACAGCGTGCCGGCCATGACGTAGCGGCGGCCCGACCGGAACCGGTCGAGGATGGGCCCCACGAACGGCGCGAGCAGGGCGAACGGCAGCATCGTGATGAGCAGGTACAGCGCCACGGGCCCGCGCGCCTCGCCCACCGGCACCCCGAAGAAGACCGTGCTGGCCAGCGCCACCGTGACCAGCGCGTCGCCCGCGCCGTGGCCGGCGGTCAGCTCGATCAGGCGGCCGAGGCCCGTGCGGCCCGCGCCGCCCGCGTGGGTGAGGCGTCTGGTGGCCCGTCCGGCCCCGCGCACGCCGCCCGCGGCGGCCAGGCCGGCGAACCTGACGCCGCGTCCGGTGGCCCGGGCGGCCCTGGCGGTTCCGGAGGCGGTGGCCCGACCGGCGCGCGCGGTGGCGCGGCCCGCGCCGGCCATCCCGCGGCCGACGCGCCGCGAGACCCGCCGCGCCCTGTCCCAGCCACCCTCCACGGTTACCAGTCATACCCGATGGACGTCGGCTGCCGGGCGATCACTGTTCACCGTTGGGTCTTCCGGATGTATCGACATCTTTTGCCGAATTGCCCGCATGGCCCGTACGGGAGCCGGGTCGGCCCGGCCGCGGAGCCGGGCGAAGGCGGGGGAGATCCGCGCAGTCGGCACCTTCAGGTCCGGTCATGGGTGAGAATGAAGTGTGAGCGAACAGCACCTTTCGGCGGAGGCGGTCCGATGAGCCGCACCCGGACTCGCGTCTCCGCCCCCGACCAGGCCTGCGTCGCCGCGGTCGACCTGGCTCGCGCCGCCGCGGAGGAGCTCGCGCACCCCGGCGAGCCGGGCGAGCACCTCGGTTTCGAGGCCGAGGGTGACCGGGTCGTCACTCACTACTTCGCCTGCCTCGACCGCGCCTACCGGGGCTGGCGCTGGGCGGTCACCGTCACCCGCGCCTCCCGCGCGAAGAAGGTCACGGTGAGCGAGGCCGTCCTGCTGCCCGGCTCGGGGGCCCTGCTGGCGCCCGAGTGGCTGCCGTGGAGCGAGCGCCTGCGCCCCGGCGACCTCGGCGTGGGCGACCTGCTGCCGACCCCGGACGACGACGACCGGCTGGAGCCGGGTTTCGCCGAGACCGACGAAGACGTCGACCGCCAGATGGTTTTCGAGTACGGCCTGGGCCGGGCACGTGTGCTCTCGGCCATCGGCAAGGACCGGGCTGCCAGGCGCTGGCACTCGGGCGAGCACGGGCCGCACACTCCGATCGCACACGCCGCTCCCGCGCAGTGCTCCACCTGCGGGTTCTACTGGCTGCTCGCGGGTGGGCTCCGGCACATGTTCGGGGTCTGCGCGAATGAGTACGCCCCCGACGACGGCAAGGTGGTGGCCGCCGACCACGGGTGCGGGGCCCACTCCGAGGCGGCGGTCATGCCGCCGCCGGTCGAGCAGGCCACGCCGATCCTCGACGACCTCGGCTACGACCTGATCGAGGAGGAGCAGGGCGAGCAGGGCCCGGCCGGCGAGCCGGCCCCCGCGGAGCCCGGCCCCTCCTGAGCCGTCCCGGCGGCTCCGGTCCCGTGATCGTCCACGGGACCGGGAGTGTCGGTGAGGGCCGCTAACCTACGGTGGCCCCCTACTCCCAACCAGGATCGTGATCCATGACCGACACCTTCGGCACCGACCGGATGCGGGCCGCCGTGCTCGCCGCCTGGACGGCCTCGCCCGCCCGCTTCCGCGAGGACGCCAACGCCGAGGAGGACTTCGCCCTCGGCGGCTACCGTGACCGGCTGATCGTCGAGCTCGCCCAGAACGCCGCCGACGCGGCCCTGCGCGCCGGCGTGCCGGGGGTGCTCCGGCTGACCCTGCGCGACGGCGTGCTGACCGCCGCCAACACCGGCGCCCCGCTCGACGCGACCGGCGTGGAGAGCCTGTCCACGCTGCGGGTCTCCGGCAAGCGCGGCGAGACGGGCACCGCGGGCCGGTTCGGCGTCGGGTTCGCCGCGGTGGTGTCGGTGTGCGACGAGCCGTCCG
The DNA here is from genome assembly GCF_013363995.1 of Nonomuraea rhodomycinica. Taxonomy (GTDB): domain Bacteria; phylum Actinomycetota; class Actinomycetes; order Streptosporangiales; family Streptosporangiaceae; genus Nonomuraea; species Nonomuraea rhodomycinica. The sequence continues at coordinate 23,662 of NZ_JABWGO010000006.1, forward strand.
TCGGCTCCCGCGGGGCGCAGTCCGTCCGCTGGTCGCGGGCCGAGACGACCGCCCTGGTGTCCGGCACGCCCGCGCTGGCCGGCGAGCTGGCGTCCCGCTCGGGTCACGTGCCCCTGCTGCGTCTGCCGTTCGCCGCCGAGCCGCTGGAGGTGCCGGAGGGCTTCGACACGCTCGTCCGCCTCCCGCTGCGCGACGAGGCGGCCGTCGCGGCCGTACGCCGCATGCTGGAGGAGACCAGCCCGGCGCTGCCGCTGGGCATGCCCGCGCTGACCGCCATCGAGATCGACGTCGAGGGCGCGACCCGCACGGTGGCCGCCGGCGGATGGCACGTCGTGTCCGACGAGGGCGACTTCGGGCCGGAGCAGGTGGCCGAGCTGTTCGCCGACCGGCCCACCGAGGAGCGCGCCCGGCCGTACTGGTCGGTCCGCTGGGCCGTGCCCGTGGCGGCCCCGGACGGCTCCGGGACCGGGGCGGGTGGCGTGGGGGAGCCGAGGCCGCTGCCCGGCGCCGTGCCGCCCGTGGTCCACGCGCCGACGCCCAGCGACGAGCCGCTCGACCTGCCGGCGCTGCTCATCGCCTCGTTCCCGATGGCCACCGACCGGCGCCACGTCGCCAAGGGGCCGCTGACCGACTTCCTCATCGAGCGGGCCGCCGACGCCTACGTCCGGCTGCTCCAGGAGCTGCCGCGCACGCCCGCGCTGCTCGACCTCGTGCCCGCGCTCATGGGCAAGGGCGAGCTCGACGCCCGCATCCGCCGGGCCATCCTGCGCAGGCTGCCCGGCACGCCGCTGCTGCCCGCCCTGTCCGCGCCCGCGCCCGCCGTGCAGACGCCGTCGTTCGCCGACGCCGAGGTCTACGAGCCCGACGCCGAGTGGCGGGTCGAGCACCCGGCGCCGGAGCGCCAGGGCGACGGCTGGGTGGTCGCGGGCCGCGAGGCCGCCGTGGTGGCGGGCTCCGGCGAGCTGCTGGCGGCCGTCGCCGACTTCGTGCCCGGCCTGCTGCCCGCGGGCTGGCCCGCCCGGCACCCGGCCATGGCCTCGCTCGGCGTGCGCCGGGTGGAGCTGGCCGAGGTCGTCGACCTGCTGTCGGGCGAGGCCGTGGAGGGGCGCGAGCCGTCGTGGTGGCGCTCCCTGTACGACGTGCTGCCCGCCGACGACCCCGAGTCGCTCGGCGCGCTGCCGGTGCCGCTGGCCGACGGCCGCCTGGTGCGCGGCCCGCGCGGCACCCTCATCCTCGACCTCGGCGCCTCCGGCGACGGCGGCGTCTCGCGCGGCGCCTCCGCGGGCGGCGCCGGGATCTCGGGCGGCGCCTCCTCGGGCGGCGCCGATGTCCCGCGTGGGGCTTCCGCGGGCGGCGCCGGTGTGTCCGGTCGCGGGGGTCTCGCGGAGGGCGCGGGGCTGGACCTGACGCCGCTGGGCCTGCGCATCGTCCACCCCGACGCCGCGCACCCCGCGCTGCTGCGGCTCGGCGCCGCCGAGGCCACGCCGCGCACGATCCTGGAGGACCCGCTCACCCGGGAGGCCGTCTCCCAGTCGCTCGACAGCCCCGACCCCGAGCCGGTGGCCCGGGCGGTGCTGTCGCTCGTCGAGGCCGGCGGCCTGGCGCCCGGCGAGGCCCCGTGGCTGGCCGAGCTGGCGCTGCCCGCCACCGACGGCGAGCTGTACCCCGCGGGCGAGCTCATGCTGGCCGACGGGGCGCTGGCCCGGCTCGTCGAGCCCGGCGGCCACCTCGGCGTGGTCGCGGCCGAGCTGGAGGAGACCTACGGCGCGCGCGTGCTGGCCGCCGTGGGGGTGCTCGACGGGTTCGCCGTGGTCCACGACGCCGACGTGCTGCTCGACCACGACGACTGCGACCACGACCTCGACGGCGAGGACGACTGGCTCGACCACGTCCTCGACCTGCTGCCCGACCTCGACGTGCCGCCGGTCGTGCCGGAGTTCACGGCGGTGCGCGATCTGGAGCTGGTCGCCGACTGGCCGGCCGCGCTGGCGCTGCTGGCCAGGCCGCCGCTGCGGGCCGCGCTCCACCCGCTGCGCGTCGAGGGCGTCGAGGTGCCGTCCTACACCGCGTGGTGGCTGTCCCACCATCCCGTGCTGGGCGGGCGGCGCCCGCGCGAGCTGCGGCTGCCCGGCGCCGACCCGCTGCTCCAGGGCCTGTACGCCGACGCGCCGGCCGGGCTCGACGAGGGCGCCCTGGCCATGCTCGGGGTGCGCACCACGCTCGCCGAGCTGCTCGCCTCCCACGGCGGCCCGGAGGAGCTGCTCGACCTGATGGCCGACGCGTCCGTCGAGGTCGACCGGGCCCAGTTGCGGGCGCTGTGGATGGCCCTGGCGACGGTCGACCCGGCGCGGGTCGCGCCGCCCTCGCGGGTGCGCGCGGTGCTGCGCGGTGACATCGTGGTGGCCGCCGCCGACGACGCCGTGGTGGTGGAGGCGCCCGACCTGCTCCAGCTCGTCACCGACCGTCCCCTGGTGCTGGCCCCGTACGACCTGGCCGAGTCGCTGTCGGAGCTGCTCGACCTGCCGCTCGCGGGCGAGCTCACCAGCGGGGAGGTCACCTCCGAGGGCGAGACCCGCCCGGTGCCGCCCGAGGTGCGCTCCCTGCTGCCCACGGCGCCCGACACGTACGTGGAGCACGACAAGCTGCTGGTCGACGGGATGGCCTGCACGTGGCGTTACTACGAGGGCATGGTGCACTGCACCGGGGTCGAGGGGCTGGCGCGCGGGCTGGCCTGGGCGACGGGGCAGTGGAACGACCGGCTCGCGGTCGCCGCCCTCCTGCGCGACCCGTCCGCCGTCCCCCTCCTGCTCGCCGAGGCCGACCTGTCCTGACCCGTCCGGGCGCCCCGGCCCGCCCGGGGCGCCCTCGGGTCCGCCCTTGTGCTCGCACCGGCCGCCAGCAGGGCGACCGGCCCTCAGAAGACCATGACCACCAGGCCCACCACGGCGAGCCCGGACCACCAGGAGGCGGCCGTGCTCATCACCCACGTCTTGGCGGCGTGACCGAACGCGCCGATGGGCACCAAGCTCACGGATTCCGGCGACCGGGAGATGCCGGCGAGGGACAGCAGCATCGTCGTCGGCACCCACGGGATGTAGGCGGCGATCGGGCCGGTCATCCCCGATCCGGGTGATCTTGTTCGCCGGTCCGGCGAACCACGGACACGTGAGCATCGGCCGGTGAGCTGCGGCATGCGCGCTCACCGGCCGATGCGAGGACCCAGGAGGTCAGGCGGCGGGGCAGCTCGTGTCGCGGGCGGGGAGCTTGCCCGTCAGCAGGTACGTGTTGACGTGCTGCGCGACGCAGGCGCTGCCGCTGAGGTAGGAGCCGTGCCCCTCGCCCTCGTAGGTGAGCAGCGAGCCCGTCCGCAGGCGGGCCGTCAGGCTCACCGCCCACCGGTACGGCGTGGCCGGGTCACCCTTGGCGCCCACCACCATGATGGGCGCAGAGCCGGTGGCGTCGATGTGCTTGGCCCGGTCGTCCCCGGGCACCGGCCAGTGGGCGCACGGCGGGACCGTGCCGTTCATGGCCAGGACGGGAAAGATCTTCTTGACCTTCCGGTTGACCGCGGCGGCCTGGGCGGGCGTGGGCCGCTCGGAGGAGTCCGCGCAGGTGATGGCCTGCATGCTGGTGAGCGTGGTGGCGTACGTGCCGTCGGCGCGCCGTCCGGTGTAGATGTCGGCGAACGCGAGGAGCATGGCGCCGTCGCCCTTCACGGCGGCGGCGACGGCCTGCTCCAGCGCCGGCCACGTGGCCTTGGCGTACAGCGGGGTGATGACGCCGAGCTGGCCCAGCGCGTGGGTGAGCGTGCGCTCGCCGACCTTGAGCGGCTTGTCCCGCAGGCCGGCCACGAACGCCTCCACGGTCTTCTTCACCGTGGCGGGGTCCTGGCCGAGGTCGCAGCCCTTGGCGACGCAGTCCTTGGCGAAGGCGGCGAAGGACGTCGCGAACCCGGTCGCCTGGATGACGGCCCGGTCGGCGAACGTGCCGCTGGGGTCATAGGCGGCGTCCAGGACGAACCGGCCGGTGTTCTTGGGGAAGTGGGTGGCGTAGACGGCGCCGAGCTGCGTGCCGTACGACAGCCCGAAGTAGTTGAGCTTGGCCTCGCCGAGCGCGGCGCGGATCCGGTCCATGTCGCGGGCGGCGTCGACCGTGCCGACGTGCGCCAGCACCTTGCCCGAGTCCTTGCGGCAGGCGGCCACGTACTTCCGGACCGCCTTGTCGCCGCCCGCGCCGTCCATCGCGGCGAGGATGGCCTCGACGTCACCGCCGCAGCGGACGCCGGCGCTGCGCTCGACGCCGCGCGGGTCGAAGCTGACCAGGTCGTAGCGGGTGCCGAGGGCGGCGAACGCCCGGGCGGACATGGCCAGCGTGTCGACGCCGGAGCCGCCGGGGCCGCCGAAGTTGAAGACGAGGGAGCCGAGCCGGTCGCCGGTGGCCTTGATCCGGATCAGCGCGAGGTCGATGCGCTCGCCGCCGGGCCGGGAGTAGTCGAGGGGTACGGCGAGCGTGCCGCACTGGAGGGTCGGATCGGCGGTGAGGGGCTTGCCGTCGGGGCCCGTGAGGCCGGTGCAGGTCTTCCAGGAGATCGCGCCGCCGCCCTGCCCGGCCCCGGAAGCCGTCGCGGTGGTCGTCGCGGTGGTCGAGGCGGTGGCGGCCCCGGTCGGGCCCGCGCATCCGGCGAGGGCGGTCAGGCAGAGGGCGGAGACGAGGGCGGTCTTCTTCATGCCCATCAGCATGGTCTTGCCGATCTCGCCCAGGTAGTGCCCGGAAACAGCTCTTCGGGGTGACTTCGGGGACGGCCGGGACATGACGAATGTCAGCCCCGGGGGCCGCGGATGTCAGCTCCGGGAGGCCCGCCGGTGGACGTACCAGAGCCCCATCAGGCCGAGGACGACGCCGGCGACGCACGTCCAGACCCACCACATGTGGGCCGGATCGGGACGCAGCACGAGGAGGACGACGAGCGCCAGCGCCCACAGGCCGGTGCCCACGGCGACGGTCGCGGTGTCGTTGGTCTCGATCGGCTCGGGGTCGGGGTGCCACTCCTGCTTCACGGGTCCAGCCTAGCTTCCAATCCGGTCTCGATCCGATCACCAGCACTTTTACCGGAACGCGACTGCTGCCACTCTTCGCCCGTGAGTGACAGAACTACCGCTATTGACAGATTCTTCGCAATCTCCGCACGAGGTTCGACCGTCTCCCGCGAGATCCGCGGCGGGCTGGCCACGTTCTTCACGATGGCCTACATCGTCGTGCTGAACCCGATCATCATCGCCAACGGCCAGGACGTCGAGAAGCAGTTCATCGGCGACGGGTCGGCGCCGAACGTGGCGCTCGTCGCGGCCGGGACGGCGTTCGTCGCGGGCGTCATGACGATCCTCATGGGCGTCGTGGGCCGCGTGCCGTTCGCCATGGCGGCCGGGCTCGGGCTGAACACCTTCGTCACCTTCAACATCGCCGGGGTGATGAGCTGGGAGGAGGCCATGGGCCTGGTCTTCCTCGAAGGCGTCATCATCGCCGTGCTCGTGCTGACCGGCTTCCGGGTGGCGGTCTTCAACGCGATCCCGGCCCAGCTCAAGACGGCCATCAGCGTGGGCATCGGCCTGTTCATCGCGTTGATCGGCTTCGTGGACGCGGGCTTCGTGCGCCGGGTCGCCGTGGGGCCGCCGCTGGAGATGGGCATCGGCGGCGCGCTCACCTCGTGGCCGATCCTCGTGTTCGTGGTGGGCCTGCTGGCGACGGCCGCGCTGGTGGCCCGCAAGGTCAAGGGCGCGATCCTCATCGGCATCGTCGGCACCACCGTGCTGGCCGTGATCGTGGAGGCGCTGGCCAAGGCGGGCCAGGCGTCGGCCGAGAACCCGGGCGGCTGGCAGCTCAACGTGCCCACCATGCCCAAGACGCTCTTCGACTTCCACAACCCGCTCACGCTCTTCACCGAGTTCGACCCCTTCGGCGCGTTCAGCCGCGTCTCGGTGCTGCTCGTCGCGCTGCTCGTCTTCACCCTGCTCATCACCGACTTCTTCGACACGATGGGCACGATGGTCGGCGTGGGCCGGCAGGCCGGCCTGGTCGGCGAGGACGGCGTGCTGCCCCGCACCCGCGAGATCCTGCTCGTCGACTCGCTCGGCGCGGCGGCGGGCGGCGCCGGTTCGGTGTCGTCCAACACCACCTACATCGAGTCGGCCGCGGGCGTCGGCGAGGGCGCCCGGACCGGCCTGGCCAGCGTCGTCACCGGCCTGCTGTTCCTGGTGGCGATCTTCTTCGCCCCGCTCGTGGCGGTCGTCCCCTACGAGGCCGCCACCCCCGCGCTGGTCGTGGTGGGCTTCCTCATGATGACGTCGGTCCGCGAGATCGACTTCTCCGACTACGAGCTGGCCATCCCCGCCTTCCTCACGATCGTCGTCATGCCGTTCACGTACTCGATCTCGAACGGCGTCGGCGCGGGCTTCGTCAGCTACGTGCTGATCAAGGTGGTGCGGGGCAAGGCCAGGGAGATCCACCCCCTCATGTGGGTCGTGTCGGCCATGTTCCTGCTCTACTTCGCGCTCGGCCCGATCCGGGCGCTGCTGGGGGTCTGAGGACGTACCATTTGCCCAGCTGACCAGCCATGAGGCCGCCCCTCGCAAGGGGGGCGGCCTCGGTGTATCAAGGGGTGAGATAACTCGTGAGTTGGGGAAATATCGTGGTTTGCCCTATAGTTAGCAAAGGTAATGAGACGTGGTAACCAAAACCCAGCAGCAAGCAGATCTGCGCAGCGACGCGGGCTTGGCATCGGCCCTGCGCGTGTCGCTCGCCCGACTGACCCGACGACTGCGCCGGCAGGCGGCGGCGCACACCCTGACACCCACCCAGTTCGCGACCCTCGCCGCCGTGGAGCGACACTCTGGGATCACGCCCGGCGAGCTCGCCGAGCTGGAGAAGGTCCAGCCGCCCTCGATGACGCGCGTGATCGCCGCGCTAGAGGAGCGCGGACTGGTCTCGCGCACGCCGCACCCGACCGACCGGCGCCAGGTGAGCGTGACCGTGACCGAACCCGCCCAGAAGCTGCTGAAGGAGGAGCGCCGCCGCAAGGAGGCGTGGCTGACGCAGCGGCTGAAGGAGCTGACACCCGAGGAGCGGTCGATCCTCAGGCAGGCGGCGCCGATCCTGGAGAAGCTCAGCAGGATATAGAGCCCGAACAACCCGGGACCGGAATGTTCCGGTCGCTCAGGATTCGCAACTACCGCATGTTCGTGGCCGGTGGCGCCGTCTCCAACGTCGGCGGCTGGCTGCAGCGCACGGCCCAGGACTGGCTGGTCCTGGAGCTCACCCACGGCAGCGCGGCGGCGCTGGGAACGGCGACCGCCCTGCAGTTCCTCCCCATGCTCTTCTTCGGCCTCTTCGGCGGCGTGCTGGCCGACCGCTACCCCAAGCGGCCCATCCTCATCGTCGCGCAGTCGCTGATGGCCCTGCTCGCGCTCACCCTCGGCCTGCTCACGGTGACGGGCTCCGCCGAGGTGTGGCACGTGTACGTGATGGCGTTCACGCTCGGCGTGATCTCCTGCGTGGAGGTGCCGACCCGGCAGGCGTTCGTCGTCGAGATGGTCGGCCGGCGCGACCTGTCCAACGCGATCGCGCTCAACAGCTCCTCCTTCAACCTGGCCCGCGTGGTCGGCCCGGCCATCGCCGGTGTGCTGATCTTCGTGCTGGGCGGCACGGGCCCGCTGTTCCTCATCAACGCGCTGACCTTCGCCGGGGTGATCTCCAGCCTGGTCTTCATGCGCAAGTCGGAGCTGCACCTGTCCGAGCCGGTGCCGAGGGCCAAGGGCCAGCTCCGCGAGGGGCTGCGGTACGTGGTGGAGCGCGAGGAGCTCCTCATGCCGGTGCTGCTGATCGGGTTCGTGTCGATGTTCTCGCAGGCGTTCTCGATGTCGATCGCGCTCATGGCGCGCGAGGTCTTCGCCGCGGGGGCGTCCTCGTTCGGCCTGGCGTCCAGCATGTTCGCGGTCGGCGCGCTCGGCGGCGCGCTGCTGGCGGCCCGCAGGTCGCGGCCGTCGCGCAAGGTGCTGATGGCGGGCGCGATCGGGTTCGGCCTGTTCCAGGTCGCCACCGGGCTCGCGCCGTTCTACCCGCTGTACCTGCTGCTGCTCGTCCCCACGGGCGTCGCGCTCATCACGGTCAACACGGCCGCCAACGCCAGCGTCCAGCTCGCCTCCTCGCCGGAGATGCGCGGCCGGGTCATGGGCATCTACATGTTGGTCTTCACCGGCGGCGCGCCGCTCGGCGCCACGCTGGTCGGCTGGCTGTCCGACCTCGGCGGCCCCCGGGCCGGGGTGATGCTCTCCGGCGTGCTCGCGCTCGCGGGCACCGGCCTGGCGCTGCTGGCCACGCGGCTGATCGGGGCGAGGGTACGCCGCACGGTGCCGGCCACCGCCTGACCGCCCCGCCCCGGGACGCGGGGCAGAATCGGATGGCATGAGGCTCTTCGCGGCCGTGGTGCCGCCCGCCGAGGCGCTCGACGAGCTCGAACGCGCCATCGCGCCGCACGTCGGCGAGGTGCCCGGGCTGCGCTGGCCGGACCGCGCCACCTGGCACATCACGCTGGGCTTCTTCGGTGAGGTGCCCGAGGCGGCGCTGCCCGAGCTGGAGACGCGCCTCGCCCGCGCCGTCCACCGCCACCACGCCCTGAACCTGGCCTTCACCGGGTTCGGGGCGTTCTCGTCCGTACGGCGGGCCCGGGTCTTCTGGGCGGCCGTCTCCGGCGACCCCATGCACCGGCTGGCCGACTCGGTCAGGGCCGGCGCCCGCCGGGCCGGGGCGGCGCAGGTGGACGACAAGCGCTTCCACCCGCACCTCACGCTGGCCCGGTCGCGGGCGGAGACGGATCTGCGCCCGCTCGTCGAGTCGCTGTCGGGCTTCAGCGGGACGCCCTGGCGGGCCGAGGCGGTCCGCCTGGTGCGCAGCCACACCGGGCCCCAGGTGAGGTACGAGTCACTGGGGGAGTGGGCGCTGGCACCCTCGCGGCCCGATTAGGCTCCAAGGCGTGGACCGTCCTCGCTCCTGGCTGCTGCCGACCGTGCTCGGCCTCCTGCTGCTGATCGTCGTCATCGGCGCCCTGCTCCGCTGACGCCCCCGCACGGACCGTTCGCCGGGGAGGGGAGTGGCCCGCAGCGGGTGGACGCCGCGGGCCGTCCCGTCTACCAGGCGTAGTCCTCCGGCGCGGTGCGGTGGCCGGGGAACAGCTCGTCCAGGCGCGCCAGCGCCTGCTCGTCCAGCTTGATCTCCAGCGTCCGCAGGCTGCCGTCGAGCTGCTCGATCGTGCGCGGGCCGATGATCGGCGCGGTGACCGCGGGCCGGGTCAGCAGCCAGGCCAGCGCCACGTTCGCCGGCTCCTCGCCCAGCTCGTCGCAGAACTTCTCGTACTGCTCGATCGCGTCGCGGTGCTTCTCCAGCTGCTTGACCATGTGGTCGCTGGCCGAGCGGCCCTTGTCGATCTTGCGGAGCACGCCGCCGAGCAGCCCGCCGCCGAGCGGGCTCCACGGGATGACGCCGAGGCCGTAGTCCTCGCAGGCCGGCAGCACCTCCAGCTCGACCGCGCGGGTGAGCAGGTTGTAGTGGCTCTGCTCGCTGACCAGGCCGAGCGTGTTGCGGCGGGCCGCGGTCTCCTGGGCCTTGGCGATGTGCCAGCCGGCGAAGTTGGACGACCCGACGTAGAGGATCTTGCCCTGCTGGCGCAGGATCTCCATGGCCTCCCAGAACTCCTCGAACGGGGTGTCCCGGTCGACGTGGTGAGCCTGGTAGACGTCGATGTAGTCGGTCTGCATGCGCTTGAGCGAGGCGTCGCAGGCGCGGCGGATGTTGAGCGCGGAGAGCTTGTCGTCGTTGGGCCAGTCGCCCATCGAGCCGTAGAGCTTGGTCGCGATGACCGTCTTCTCCCGGCGCCCGCCGCCCTTGGCGAACCAGTTGCCGATGATCCGCTCGGTGACCCCCTCGCCCTTCTTCCACCCGTACACGTTGGCCGTGTCGAAGAAGTTGATGCCCAGCTCGTGAGCCCGGTCCATGATCGCGAAGGAGTCCTCCTCGCTGGTCGCGGGACCGAAGTTCATCGTGCCGAGGCAGAGCGGGCTGACCTTGAGCCCGCTACGTCCGAGGTTCACATAATCCATACGTCTCAGGCTAAATACCTGGAGCGCACTCCAGGCTAGTAGGGTGACGCGGGTGGGCGCGGTGATCATCAAATCGGCGGTCCCCCTCTTCCTTTCGATGGTGACCGGAATGATCGGCACCCTCGTCGTCACCTCGGTGCTCGGCCGGCACGCCACGGTCACGCTGGCGGCCTTCGCGGTCATGACCGCCGTGCTCAACCCCGCCACCGCCGCCGTCGCGGGGGCGCTGCGCGGCCTGGCGCCGTTCGTCGCGCCCCACCGCGACGAGCCCGCCCGCGCCGTCCCCGTCCTGCGCGACGCCCGCTGGCTCACCCTCCTCGTCGGCACGGCCGGCGCGCTGGCCGTCCTCGCGGTGCCCCCGCTCGCCCGGCTCACGGGCGTGCCCCCGGAGGTGGTCGCCGAGCTGGGCCCGCTGCCCTGGCTGCTCGCCCTCTACCTGCTGGTGTACGCCTCCAGCGGCGGCGCCACCATCGTGCTCGTCGCGCTCGGCCGCAGCCGGGAGGTGCTCTGGTCCAGCCTCGCGGGCACCGCCGTGATGGCCGGCTGCGCGCTCGTCCTGGTGCCGCGCCTCGGCCTGCCCGGGGTGGGCGTCGCGTGGTTGTCGTGGGGGGTCGTCGGTGTGGTGGTGGCCAACCTCTGCCTGCGGCGCGCCATCGGCGTACGGGTGGGCCAGGCCCGGCCCCGGCCCGCCCGGATCGCCGAGCTGGGCCGGGTGAGCCTGCCGCTGGCCGCCACGGTGCTGATCAAGTTCGGCGGGCTCGGCGTCGTCACCTTCGCCGCGAGCACGACCAGCGCCCGGGACGCCGCCGCCCACGCCGTGCTCAGCACGCTCACCGGCCTCATCATGCTGGCCTCGCTGTCCGTGGCGCAGGCGTCGGTGCCGGAGGTGGCCCGCGCGGAGGACCCCGCCGGGGCGCGGCGCGCCAACCGGATCGCGGCGCTGGTCGCGCTCGGTGGCACGGCCGTGGGCGCGCTCGTGCTGTTCGTCCTGCGTGACCCGGTGCTCGCGGCGTTCACCGACGACCCCGCCGTACGGGAGCGGGCGGGCGAGCTGCTGCCGCTCATGCTGCTCGCCTCGGCCGCCGACGGCGCGCAGGCCGTGCAGGGCATCGGGCTGACCGCGCTGAAGAAGTCGGGGGCCAGCATGCTCTACTTCGCCGCCGGCTACGGGCTCATGGTGCTCGCCGCCGTGCCGGTGGCCGCGACCTGGGGGATCACCGGGCTGTGGACGGCGCTGGCCGTGACCAACCTCGTCCTGGTCGTCCTCCAAGGCACGGGTTTCCGCCGGCACAGCGCTCAGGTCGGAAAGGTGGCGGTTGAGGCATGATGGCGGCGTGGGGGACCTGAGACGCGCGGTCATGACGGCCGCGGTGACATGCGCGGTGCTGGGCGGCCTCGCGGCGCCCGCGGCGGCCGGGGGGACGGGGCGGCCGCGCTCGGCGGCCGACGACGTGGGGGAGCGGCTGTTCCGGTTCAAGGACAAGAGGATCACCGAGTCGAGCGGCCTGGCGCTGTCGCCGACGCACGACGGCGTCTACTACACGCACAACGACAGCTCCGCCGCGCCGATCTTCTACGCGGTGGACGGCGACGGGCGCACCCGGGCGACGTTCCACGTGAGCGGGGCGCAGGCACGCGACTGGGAGGCGATGGCCGCCACCAAGGACCCGGCGACCGGGCGCGGGGTGCTCTGGTTCGCCGACATCGGCGACAACCTCGACGGCGCGTGGCCCGACGTGTCGGTCTACAAGGTGACGGAGCCGGAGACCCTGCGGGACGCCACGCTGCCCGCGGTCCGCTACCGGTTCCGCTACGAGGACGGCGCCCGCAACGCCGAGGGCCTCATGGTGCACCCGGTCACCGGGCGGCTGTACGTGGTGTCCAAGGAGTTCGCCGGGTCGGTGTACGCCGCCCCGGCCAAGCTGCGCACCGGCCGGGTGAACGTGCTGCGCAAGGTGGCCGCCGCGCCGCTGATGGCCACCGACGCCGCGTACGCGCCCGACGGCTCCTCGTACGTGATCCGCACCTACTTCTCGGCCACCGTCTACCGGCCGGCCGGCGACATGATCACCAGGATGTCGATGCCGGAGCTCGACCAGGCCGAGTCGATCACGTACACGGCCGACGGCCGGGCCGTGCTGGTGGGCAGCGAGGGGGTGTCGAGCCCGGTCTACCGGGTGCCGCTCCCGGCGGAGGCGCTGCGCGGCGTCAAGGCGTCGGCGCGGCCGTCCGCGACGCCGAGCGCCAGGGCGTCGGGGCGGGCGGCCCGCACGGCCTCGCCCCGGCCGGAGGCGTCGGGCGGCGGCGCGGAGCGCGGCTTAACGGTGCGCGACGTGCTCATCTGGCTGGCAGCCGCCGCGGGGGCGACCGGCGTGATCGCCTACATCGCCCGGCGTACCCGCTGACCGGCCGGAGCGGCCTCAGCGGTGGTGGCGCATCGTGGCGGTGAACATGTCGCCGCGCAGGGCCCGCTCGACGACGGCGATGGCGCGGGCCAGCCGGACCAGGCGTGGTCCCTCCGCGCGGTAGACGTCGAGCACCGCCTCGACGGCGTGCGGCGGGAGATGGCCCTTGAGCTCCACCGCCGCGCTGCGGTATCCCGCGCGGGCGGCTTCGACGTCGGCGTTCACGTGGTGGATCGCCATCCTGGCCAGGGCGATCGGATGGCGCTTGAGGACCTCGTACGCGCGGTAGTCGGGCGGGACGGCGTCGAGGAGCCAGGCCACCGCCGAGGTCTCCCAGTCGGGCACGCTGGGCGGGCGGACCTCGGCCGGCCACTCCGGCGGCAGGTACATGAGTCCATCGTACTCACGTTCGATTGGACCGGTCCGGCCGCGTCGCCCCGGCGGTTCAGCCCGCCGCCCGCTTCACGAGCTCGGCGATCCGCGCCTCCTCGGCGGCGGTCACCTCGGTCAGGGCGTAGGCGGTCGGCCACATGGCGCCCTCGTCGAGCTTCGCCGGGTCGTTGAAGCCGAGCGTGGCGTAGCGGGTCTTGAACTTCCGGGAGGGCTGGAAGAAGCAGACGATCTTGCCGTCCCTGGCGTACGCGGGCATCCCGTACCAGAGCTTCGGCGCGAGGTGCGGCGCGTTCTCCTTGATCACGGCGTGGATCCGCTCGGCCATGAACCGGTCGTCCGGGTCGTCCATCTCGGCGATCTTCGCCACCACGGCGGCCTCCTCCTCCGCCGCCTTCTCGGCGGCCGAGGCGCGGCGGGAGGACGCCCGCAGCTCCTTGGCGCGCTCCTTCATCGCGGCGCGCTCCTCGTCCGTGAACGTCTCGGCCGTGGCGTCGGTCTTCTTGGTCATCGCGGGGTCCTTCCGGTACGTGGCTGGATGGGGGACAACGTCATGCTAAGGAGTGCTGGTGGGGATGCCGAGGCGGGAGCCCGGTCAGCCCCAGGCGCCGGCGATCTGGCGCGTCGTGGCGTTGAGCCGGTTGAACAGGTTGGTGACGCCGATCATCATGACGATCGCGGCGAGCTGCTTCTCGTCGAAGTAGGTGGCGGCCCTGTCCCACACCTCGTCGTTCACCGGGTCCGGCCGGTCGGCCAGCCGCGTCGCGGCCTCGGCCAGCGCGAGGGCGGCCCGCTCCGGCTCGGTGAAGTAGGGGGCCTCGCGCCAGGCGGCGACCGTGGCCAGCCGCTCGTCGCTCACTCCGGCCTTGCGGGCCGTCTTGGCGCCGGCGTCGACGCAGGCGCTGCACCCGTTGATCTGGCTCACCCGCAGGTGCACCAGCTCCAGCGTCTGCCCGTCGACCCCGCCGGAGTGCACGGCCTTGAAGATGTCCTGGATCGGCTGCATCGCGCCCGGCAGGACGAACGCGGGGTTCTGCATGCGAGACTGCACGTCGGTCGCTCCTCTTCGGTCGGCGCCCCGTTCCGTTCCGTTCGGGGCGTGACTCCATGACAGCCGAACGGGCTCGCCACGACCACGGCGATGGGACACCGTGGGACACCTGGCACGACCTTGACCAGCGATAACCTGGCCCGGGAAAATCCCGGCGACATGGGACAGAAGGGCGGAGTGCGGTGGACACGCGACAGCGGACGGCACAGACTGACCCGCAGGAGGAGCTGGCCGCCCGGTTGCGCGTGCTCCAGAACCTGTCCGGGCTCGGCGTCCGGGCCCTGGCCAGGGACGCCGGCCTCAGCTCCTCGTCGCTGTCGCGCTACCTCAACGGCCAGACCGTGCCTCCCTGGTCCACGGTGATCGCGCTCTGCCGCCTCGTCAAGCGCGACCCCCGCCCGCTGCGTCCCCTGTGGGAACGCGCGTCCGACCCCTTGCCAGCGCCGCCGAAGGCCAGCCGCCTGGTCCCGCCGCAGCCCCGCAACGACCTGCCGCGCGACGTGCCCGACTTCACCGGCCGCGAGGCCCAGCTCGCCGCCGTGCTCGCCGCGGTGGACAGCCACCGGGTCGTCGCGATCGACGGCATGGCGGGCGTGGGCAAGAGCTGCCTGGCGGTGCACGCCGCGCACCGGCTCGCCGACCGCTACCCGGACGCCCAGCTCTACGTGGACCTGCACGGGTTCACCGAGGGCCGGCCGCCGCTCGATCCCGACTCCGCGCTGCGGATGCTGCTCGGCGCGCTCGACGTCCCGTCCGAGAGGGTCCCGCAGGACGGCCTCGAACAGCTCGCCGCCTGCTGGCGGTCGGAGCTGGCCCGCCGTCGCGTCGTCGTGGTCCTCGACAACGCCGCCGACGCCGACCAGCTCCGCCCGCTGCTGCCCGGCGCCGGCCCCTCCGTCGCCCTGATCACGAGCCGCAACCGGCTGCTGGGCCTGGAGGAGGTGCCTCCGGTGTCGCTCGACGTGCTGACCCCGGAGGAGAGCGCGCAGCTGCTGGCCCGCGCCAGCGGCGACCCCAGCGGCCCCGACGGCCGGCTGTCCCGAGACCCCGAGGCCACCGCCGAGGTGCTGCGGCTGTGCGGCCATCTGCCGCTGGCCCTGCGCCTGGCGGCGGCCCGGCTGCGGCACCGGCCGGGCTGGACCGTGGGCATCCTCGTCGAGCGCATGGCGGAGGGGGCGAGCGAGTTCGACACCGCGCTCGCCATGTCCGTGCGGCAGCTGGACCGGGCCCAGGCCCGCCTGTTCCGGCTGCTCGGCCTGCTGCCCGGGGCGTCCTTCGACGAGTACGTGGCGGCCGCGCTGGCGGACATACCGGTGCGCACCGCGCGGGCGACGCTGGAGGACCTGCTCGACGCGCACCTCGTCCAGCAGCCGACCCCCGGCCGCTACCGGCTGCACGACCTGGTGCACCAGCACGCGCGCCAGGCCACCGCGGATCAGGACTCGGCCGCCGAGCGCGAGCGGGCGCTGGGCCGGGTGCTCGACTACTACGTGCACGCGGCGGCCGCCGCCGACGCCGCGATGCCGTTCGTCTCGGCCGGCCGGGCGCCCTCGGCGGGACGGCCCCCGGCCGAGCTGCCGCGCTTCGCGGACAAGAACGCGGCCCTGGCCTGGTTCGTCGCGGAGTACGCGAACCTGATCGGCGTCTTCGAGACGGCGGCCGCGATCGGGGCCGACGCGCACGTGTCCGAGCTGCCGCGCTTCCTGCGGGCGTACTTCGCGCGGCGCTGCGGCACGACGCATCTCAACGTCCTGTTCGAGCGGTCGCTGGCCGCCGCCGAGCGCCTGGGCGACCCGCTGCGGCTGGCCGAGGCGCACAGCGACCTGGGCTTCGCCCGCTACAACGCGGGCCGGACGGCGGAGGCCGCCGCCGCGTACGAGGCGGCCGGACGCCTGCTGTCCCAGGCGCGCGACCTCCGCGCGGAGGCCGAGCTGGCCGTCCGGCGCGGCTACCTGAGCTGGGACGAGGGCCGTGTCGAGGAGCCGCTCGAACTCTTCCGGCTGGCGGGGGAGCTGTACGACGAGGCCGGGAGCGTGACGGGCGCCGCCCACGCGGCGGCGGCGGAGGGCTGGGCGATGCTCCAGCTCGGACACCGCGAGGAGGCGGCGCGGCTGGCCCGGGAGGTGCTGGACATCCCGCACGGCGACCCCGCCTGGCCACCCACCCTGACGGCCCGGATCATCCTCGGCGTGGCCATCGCCCGCGAGGAGCCCGAGGAGGCGACGGAGCACCTGCACCGGGCGCTCGCGCTGGCCCGCGAGGACGGGCACCTGAACAACCAGGCGTGGTGCCTCAACTGCCTGGGCGTCGCGCTGCGGCAGATGGGCCGCTACGACGAGGCGCTGGCCAGCCACCGGGAGGCTTTCGCGCTGCTGGACGAGCTGTTCGAGGAGCACTGGAAGCTCCGCTTCCTCAACGGGTACGGCGAGACCTGCCGGCTCGCGGGCCTGCCCGAGGAGGCCCTGCGGCTGCACCGGGAGGCGCTGGAGCTGGCCCCGAGACTGGGCTACCGGTACGAGAAGGCGCAGGCCCACGAGGGGATCGCGATCGTGCTCGACGAGCGGGATCCGGCCGCGGCCGCCCGGCATCGGGAGGCGAGGACGGTCATCCTGAAGGAGCTCGGCCTGGAGGAGACCGCCCTCCAGAGCCGGTAGCACGGCGCCGCCCGGAGCCGGCAGCACGGCGCTCTCCAGAGCCGGCGGCCCAGCGCGCGTGCCGTTCCGCGCGGGCCGTTGCCCGGCAACCAAGTGAGCGCTAGGTTGCCAGCATGCGCGTGCTGGTCACCGGTGCCTCCGGGTTCGTCGGAGCGCACGCCGCCGTCGCCCTCGCCGAGGCCGGGCACGAGCCGCACCTCCTCGTCAGGGACCCGGCCAAGGCCGCGCGGTCCCTCGCGGGGGCGGGGGCGCCCGGCGCCGCCTGGCCGCTGCACCGGGCCGACATCCGCGACGCCGCCGCCGTCCGCGACGCGCTCAAGAGCTGCGACGCCGTGCTGCACGCCGCCGCCGACATGGGCGTCACCGGGCACGGCGCCGACCTGCGCGGCTCGAACGTCGTCGGCCTGCGCAACGTCCTCGACCAGGCCGTGGAACTGGGGCTCGACCCGGTCGTGCACGTGTCCACGGTGGCGGTGTTCGTCCCGCCGGCCGGGCCGCGCATCACCCCCGACAGCCCCCTGGCCGTCCCGCGCAACGCGTACGGCCGCTCGAAGGCCGAGGGCGAGCGCCACGCGCGCGGCCTCGGCGGCGTGACGATCGTCTACCCCGGCGGCCTGCTCGGGCCCGGCCAGCCCCGGCTGGACGCGCTCAACGAGGGTTTCCGGGCGGGCACGCGCTCCGGCTGGCCGGTGATCCCGGGCGGGGTGGGCGTCCTGGACGTGCGCGACCTGGCGGTGGCGCTGGCGCGCTGTTTCACGGCCGGGCAGGGCGCACGCCGCTACCTCATCGGCGGACATTTCAGGACCTGGGCGGAGCTGGCCGCGCTGTGCGCCGGCCTGACCGGCCGCCGGGTCCGCACGTACCGGCTGCCCCCCGTCCTGCTGCGCGCGGTCGCGACCGCCCTCGACGGCGCCAAGGCCCTCGGCGCCCCCGTCGCCTACCCGCTGACCCGCGACGCCGCCGACATCATGCTCACCATGGTCCCCACCGACGACAGCCCCGCGCTGAAGGCGCTCGGCGTCACCTTGCGTCCAGTGGAAGACACCGTTTCGGATACATTGCGGTGGCTGTGTGCGGAAGGGCACCTGGATCGGTGGGAAATCGGCAGACTGTCGCCGTGACGGAGAAGATTGGCATCGTCGGCGCCGGCATCGTCGGCCTGGCGGTCGCCCGCGAGCTGGCCACGGTCCGGGGCGCCGAGGTGACCGTGCTGGAGAAGGAGAGCCGGGTCGCGGCCCACCAGACGGGACACAACAGCGGCGTGGTCCACGCCGGCATCTACTACCCGCCCGGCTCGCTCAAGGCCCGGCTGTGCCGCGAGGGCGTGGCGCTGCTCAAGGACTACTGCGCCCGGCACGCGCTGCCGTACGAGGAGGTCGGCAAGCTCGTCGTGGCGAGCACCCGCGCCGAGCGGCCGCTGCTGAAGGCGCTGGCCGAGCGGGCGCGGGCCAACGGCGTGCCCGGCATCGCCGAGCTCGACGCGCTCGGCCTGCGCGAGATCGAGCCGCACGCCGTAGGCGTCGGCGCCGTCCACTCGCCGCACACGGCGATCACCGACTTCCCGGCGATCGCCCGCCGCCTCGCGCTCGACGTGGAGGAGCAGGGCGGGTCCGTACGGCTGGAGCACCCGGTCCGCGCGATCCGGGAGACCGCCTCGGGCGTGGAGGTGATCGCGGGCGGGCGGCGCTTCGCCTTCGACCGGCTGGTGGTCTGCGCCGGGCTCGGCACCGACGCGGTCGCCGCGATGACCGGCCGCCGGGGCGACATCAGGATCGTGCCGTTCCGCGGCGAGTACTACGAGCTCGCCGAACCCGCCCGTGACCTGGTGCGCGGCCTGATCTACCCGGTGCCCGACCCGCGCTACCCGTTCCTCGGGGTCCACCTGACCCGGCACATCGGCGGCGAGGTGCTCGTCGGGCCGAACGCCGTGCTGGCCCTCGCCTACGAGGGCTACCGCCGGCGCGACGTGCGCGACCTGCGGCGGATCGTCGGCTGGCCGGGCACGGTCCGGATGGCCGGACGGCACTGGCGCACCGGCCTCAGGGAGATCTACGGCTCGCTCGCCAAGCGCGCCTTCCTCAAGGCGGCCCGGCGCTACGTGCCCGAGCTGACCGCCGAGGACCTGCGCCGGGCCGAGGGCGGCGTGCGCGCCCAGGCCGTGACCAGGGACGGCCGCCTGGTCGACGACTTCGCCGTGGACGTGGCCGGCAGGGTGGTGCTCGTCCGCAACGCGCCCTCTCCGGCGGCCACGTCCAGCCTGGCGATCGCCCGGCATATCACCGCACTTGTCCCAGCACCCGTCCGATGAGTGCATCCTTGGAGGTGATGGAAGCGCGCCTGCTGATCGTCGAGGACGACCCCAACATCCTCGAACTCCTCGCCGCGAGCCTGAGGTTCGCGGGGTTCGACGTGACCACGGCCAAGAGCGGCCACGACGCCGTCGCCGCCGTGCAGCGGCACCGGCCGGACCTCATCGTGCTCGACGTCATGCTGCCCGACCTCGACGGGTTCGAGATCGTGCAGCGGCTGCGCGGCGGCGGGACGCACACCCCCGTGGTGTTCCTCACCGCCCGCGACGAGACCGAGGACAAGATCCGCGGGCTCACCCTCGGCGGCGACGACTACGTGACCAAGCCGTTCAGCCTCGAAGAGGTGGTGGCCCGCATCCACGCGGTGCTGCGCCGCACGACCGGCGACGGCCCCGCGCCGCCGCCCCGGCTCACCTTCGCCGACATCGAGCTCGACGAGGAGAGCCACGAGGTGTGGCGCGGCGGCACCGCGGTCCCGCTCTCGCCCACCGAGTTCAAGCTGCTGCGCTACTTCATGACCAACGCGGGCCGGGTCCTGTCCAAGCCGCAGATCCTCGACCACGTCTGGGACTACGACTTCAGGGGCGAGGTCGGCATCGTCGAGTCGTACGTGTCGGTGCTCCGCCGCAAGATCGACAACCGGAGCCCGCGGCTCATCCACACGCTGCGGGGCGTCGGCTACGTCCTGCGCCTGCCACCGAGTCCCTGATGGCGCGGCTGCCGCTCAGGATCAAGCTGATCGCCGCGATGCTGGCGCTGCTCGCGCTCGGCCTCACCTTCATCGGCCTGGTCAGCGTCTCGGTCCTGCACGGCTACCTGCTCGACCGGGTGGACGGCCAGGTCAACCTGGTCGCCGTCCGCATGCAGAAGAAGCTGGAGTACGACCACCAGCGGCGCGAGAAGGGGCGCAAGGTCGGCGACAAGCCGATCCTCATCGAGTCCGACACGATCGTCCTGGTACGCGACAAGAGCGGCCGCTACCAGCCGCTCCAGATCGACCGCGACGTGGACTTCAAGTCCAAGCCGGTGCTGCCCTCCTCGCCCGGCCCCGGCATCCACACCGCCAAGGCCGCCAACGGCGAGGGCGAGTGGCGGGTGCTGCACACCGAGACCCCGTACGGCGCGTTCGTCGTGGCCGCCGACCTGACCGAGGTGGACGAGATCACCCGCCGGCTCGGCCTCATCGAGCTGCTCGGCGGCGGCGGCATCCTGCTCATCCTCACCGTCGTGGGCGTCACCAGCGTGCGGGCCAGCATGCGGCCGCTGATCCAGATCGAGCGCACCGCCGAGGCCATCGCCGCCGGCGAGCTGGGCCGGCGCGTGCCCGACGGCGACCCGCGTACCGAGGTGGGCCGCCTGGCCCGTTCGCTCAACGGCATGCTGGCGCAGATCGAGGCCGCGTTCGCCGCCCGCTCGGCCTCCGAGGCGGCGGCGCGCCGCTCCGAGGACCGCATGCGCCAGTTCGTCGGCGACGCCTCCCATGAGCTGCGCACGCCCCTCACCTCCATCCGCGGCTTCGCCGAGTACGCCCGGCAGAACCCCGGCGCCGACCCCGCCGAACTCATGCAGCGCGTGGAGAAGGCGGCCGGCCGGATGAGCCTGCTCGTTGACGACCTGCTGCTGCTCGCCCGCGTCGACCAGCAGCGCCCCCTCAGCATGCGGCCGGTGGACATGCTGGCGCTGGCCGCCGACGCCGTCCACGACGCCCGCATCCTGCAGCCCGACCGGCTGATCACCCTCGACGTCGTCGGCGGCGCCGCCCTCATCGTCTCCGGCGACGAGGTGCGCCTGCGCCAGGTCATCGGCAACCTGGTCACCAACGCCCTCGTCCACACCGACCAGGGCGCCCCGGTCACCATCCGCGTCGGCGCCGGCGAGGAGACCCTGTTCCTGGAGGTCGCCGACAAGGGCCCCGGGCTCCCGCCCGAGCAGGCCGAGCGGGTCTTCGAGCGCTTCTACCGGGCCGACAGCGCCCGCTCGCGGCGGCGGGCCGGCGACGACCGGGGCAGCGGCCTGGGCCTCGCCATCGTGCAGGCCCTCGTCCAGGCCCACGGCGGAACCGTGACGCTGACCACCGCGCTCGGCGCGGGCTGCACCTTCCGCGTCGAACTCCCACTCGCCTTGGAGTGACCCTTCAGCTATTCCTCAGCTCCCTGGGTAACGCTATGGAGGTGACCACACCCGAAGCGTTGATCATGGTGGTGGACGACGAGCCCAGCATCAGGGACCTGCTGTCCGCCAGCCTGCGCTTCTCCGGGTTCGAGGTGCTGACCGCCGCCGACGGCTACGAGGCCGTCGAGGTGGCCGAACGCGCCTCGCCCGACCTCGTCGTGCTCGACGTGATGCTGCCCGACCTCGACGGGTTCGAGGTGGCCAGGCGGATCACCGCCCCCGTGCTGTTCCTCACCGCCCGCGACGCCACCGAGGACAAGATCGCCGGGCTCGGCGTGGGCGACGACTACGTCACCAAGCCGTTCAGCCTGGAGGAGGTGCAGGCCCGCATCCGCGCGGTGCTGCGCCGCACCCGCGGCGAGAACGCCCCCGCCACCCGGTTGAAGGTCGCCGACCTGGAGCTCGACGAGCACGCGCGCGAGGTGTGGCGGGCCGGGAAGCCGGTGCGGCTGTCGCCGACCGAGTTCAAGCTGCTGCACTACTTCATGTCCAACGCCGGGCGGGTGCTGTCCAAGGCGCAGATCCTCGACCACGTGTGGAACTACGACTTCGGCGGCGACGCCGGCGTGGTCGAGTCGTACGTCTCCTACCTGCGGCGCAAGGTCGACGCCATCGAGCCGCGGCTGATCCACACGCTACGGAGCGTCGGATATGTGCTTAGGGAGCCGCCTGCGGGCTAGTTTCAGGACATGGACCTGCCAGGTGCGCTGGAGGCGCTGCGGCGCCGGCTCGACGGCGAGCTGTTCCCGCTGGCCATCGGCCGTGCCGAGGAGGACCGCCGGCTGCTCAGGGAGCTGACCGGACAGCTCGACGACTACCTCCTGCCGCGCCTGCGCGCGATCGACGCGCCGCTGCTCGCCGTGGTGGGCGGCTCCACCGGGGCGGGCAAGTCCACGCTGGTCAACTCGCTGGTCGGGGCGGACGTGGCCGAGCCCGGCGTGCTGCGGCCCACCACGCTCGTGCCGACGCTCGTGGCCAGCCCGGCGGACCGCGACTGGTTCATGGGCCCGAACGTGCTGCCCGGACTGTCGCGGGCCGGCGGCGCCGGTCAGGGGACGGCCGGGGCGTTGCGCGTCGTCACCTCTGACGCGCTCGGGGCCGGGCTGGCCCTGCTGGACGCCCCCGACATCGACTCCGTGGTGACCGCCAACCGGGAGCTCGCCGCGCAGCTGCTCGCCGCCGCCGACCTGTGGCTGTTCGTCACGACCGCCGCCCGCTACGCCGACGAGGTGCCGTGGAGCTTCCTGCGCCTGGCCCGGGAGCGCAGCACCGCGCTGGCCGTCGTCCTCGACCGGGTGCCCTCGGAGGCCGCCGAGCCGGTCACCCGGGACCTCGAACGCCTCCTCGTCGCCAACGGGCTCGACGGCACCCGCCTGTTCACCGTGCCGGAGGCGGCGCTGCCCTCGGAGAAGGCGCGGCTGCCCGCCCCGCTCGTCGCGCCCATCGCCGCCTGGCTGGCCGGGCTGGCCGACGACGCCGCCGAACGGGCCCGGGTCGTGCGGCAGACGCTGTCCGGGGCGCTCGACAGCCTCGCGGCCCGGGTGCCCGAGCTGGCCGAGGCCGTGCGGCGGCAGCAGGCGGGCTTCGACGGGCTGCGCTCCATCGTGTCGGGGGCGTACGCGGGCGCGATGGCCGACTTCGACGAGGGCATGCGCGACGGGTCGCTGCTGCGCGGCGAGGTGCTGGCCCGCTGGCAGGACTTCATCGGCACCGGTGACCTCATGCGCTCGCTGGAGAGCCGGGTGGGCTGGCTGCGCGACCGGGTCGTGTCGTTCTTCACCGGCCGCGTGCCCGCCGCCGAGCTGCGCGACGCGCTGGAGAGCGGGGTGGAGACGCTGATCAGGGGCGCCGCCGACGCCGCCGCCGAGCGGGCGCTGGACGGCTGGTCCGCCGCGCCCGGCGGGCCCGGGATCATCGAGCGGATCGGCGCCGTCGAGGCCGCCCGGCTCGGCCGCGCCTCGCCGGACCTGGGCAAGCGGGCCGAGGCGGCGGTGCGGGGGTGGCAGGAGTTCGTGATGGACCTCGTACGGCAGGAAGGCTCGGAGCGGCGGACCACGGCGCGGCTGGCGTCGTTCGGGGTGAACGGGGCGGGCTTGCTGATCATGCTGGCGGTGTTCGCCTCGACGGGCGGGCTGACCGGCATCGAGGTGGGCATCGCGGGCGGCACGAGCGTGCTGTCGCAGAAGCTGCTGGAGGCGATCTTCGGTGACCAGGCGGTGCGGACGCTGACGGTCCGGGCGCGGGAGGACCTGCGGGAGCGGGTGCGGGCGCTGACGGACGAGGAGGCGGCCCGGTACACGGCGCTGCTGGAGCCGATCGAGCCGCCGCCGGGCACGGCGGACGCCCTGCTGGAGGCGGCGGGCGCGGTGCGCGCGCACCGCACGGAACTCCCGGACGCGCCGGGGGTTTCGCGGCCGGGTTCGTCGGGGGGCGGGGGATGAGGCTGCTGCGCCGCAAGGAGGGGCCGTCGCTGGACTCCCGGCTGGAGGCCCTGCTGGAGGCCGCCACGCTGGCCGAGGGACGGCTGCCGGACGGCGCGGTGGAGTCCGCGCGCGGCGTGGCCGAGCGGGCCGGGGCGCGCCGCAGGCTGTCGGCCGAGCACACGGTCGTCGCCCTGGCCGGGGCCACGGGGAGCGGGAAGTCGTCGCTGTTCAACGCGCTGGCGGGGGCCGAGGTGGCGGCGGTGGGCGTCACGCGGCCGACGACGTCGGCGGTGCAGGCGGCGGTGTGGGACGGCGGCGCGGGCGCCGCGGGCCCGCTCCTGGACTGGCTGGACGTCTTCACCCGCCACCAGACGGGCGGCCCTTCGGAGGGGGGCTCTCCGGCGGACCCCGACCTGTCCGGACTCGTCCTCCTGGACCTTCCCGACCACGACTCCATCCAGCTCGGCCACCGCCTGGAGGTGGACCGCCTGGTCGAGCTGGTGGACCTGCTGGTGTGGGTCCTGGACCCGCAGAAGTACGCCGACGCGGCACTCCACGAGCGCTACCTGCGCCCGCTGTCCGGGCACCGCGACGTGATGGTGGTGGCGCTCAACCACGCCGACCGGCTGCCGCCCGACGCGGTGGACCGCTGCCTCGGCGACGTGCGGCGCCTGCTGGACGACGACGGTCTGAAGGGCGTGCCCGTGCTCGCCACCTCGGCCCGTACGGGCAGAGGCCTGGCGGAGCTGCGCACGCTGCTGGCGGGGCGCGTCGCCGACCGGCGCGCCTGGGCGGCCCGCCTGGCGGCCGACGTCACCACCGCCGCCGACCTCCTGGCGGCCGCTTCGGTCAGCCCTCCGGAGGTCCCCGTCCTCGCGCCGAACGCCCCTCCCGTCCCGGCGCCGCTCTCTGCCGACGTACCGGGGACGACGGGGCCGGGGGCGACGGGGCCGGGGGCGACGGGGCCGGGGACGCGGGACACAGGTGGCGGCGGGACGCGCGCGACGACGGGGGACAGGATCTCGCGGAGCCCTGCGGGCGCCGCAGGTGGGCAGGGCTCCGCGTCCGGGGAGCCGGCTTCGGGCGAGGACCGGGCGCGTGGCAGCAGGGATGAGGGCGTCTCCGTCGCTCCTGCGGCGGGTGGCGCGGGCGCCGGGGCGGCGAACGGCCCGACGGCCGTGTCCGGCCCGACAGCCGTGTCCGGCGCGCCGCGTGCCGGGGTGTCTCGGGAACCGGGCGGCGAGCCCTCCGGGGGGACGGCCTCAGCGGCGCGGGCCCGGGAGGAAGGGCGGCCTGGTGGGCGGGCCGGGGTGCTGGCGGCGGGAAGGGAGATCACACGTTCGGCCGAGCTGCCGGAGGCGCCCTCGGGCAGGGACGTCTCGGCGCGGCTGGGGCGACGGCTCACGGTGGCGCTGGAGGAGGCGGCCGGGGTGCCGCTCGTGCTGGAGGCCGTGGCGAAGGGACACCGGCACCGGGCCGTGGTCGCCACCGGCTGGCCGGTCACCCGGTGGATCCGCCGCCTCAGACCCGACCCCCTGCGCCGCCTCCGCCTCGGCATGGGCGTGAGCACCGGCACTCGGAACGGCACGAGCGGCGGCACCCCGGGCGCGGGAGGCGCGATCGTCGCGCGAGGCGGGACGCCCGCCCCCGGGACCCCCGCCCCGCGAAGTGGGGCGCCCGCCGCAGGGACCCCCGCCCCCCGAGGTGGGGCGCCCGCCGCCGGGACGCGCGTCCCGCGAGGCGGAGCGCACGCCGCCGGGACTCCCGCTCCGCGTGGCGAGGGTCAGGAGATCGTGGGCCGTACGTCCCTGCCCGCCGCCTCCGCCGTGCAGAAGGCGCGGGTCGAGACCGCGATCCGCGACGTCGGCGAGGCCGCCGCGACCGGGCTGCCCGGCCCCTGGGAGGGGGCCGTGCGGCGCGCGGCGCGGGCGCGCTCCGGCGAGCTGGCCGACGCCGTGGACCGGGCCGTGGGCCGGACGTCCGTCCAGGCCGTCCGGCCGCCCCGCTGGTGGAAGGCCGTCGGGACGGTGCAGTGGCTGGTGTTCGCCACGATGGTGGTGGGCGCGCTCTGGCTCGGCGTGCTGTTCGGGCTGGACTACCTGCGGCTGCCGGAGCTGCCGGTGCCCACGCTCGGGGTGGTGCCGTGGCCGACCGTGCTGCTCGTCGGGGGAGCGCTGACGGGGGTCGTGGTCGCGCTGCTGTCCCGGCTGGCGGCCTGGGTGGGCGGCCGGCGTCGTGCCCGCCGTACCGCCAAGGCCATGCACGCCGCCGTCGGGGAGGTCGGCGCCGCGTACGTGCTCCGTCCGGTGGAGGCGGAGATCGACGCCTACGCCCGCTTCCGTGACGCCGTGGAACGGGCCCGCGCCTGACCCCATGCGCGCCGAGCCGCCTCCACGCGGTGGTGAAGGTCTCCGGCAGCAGGCCGGCGATGTCGTCCGGCGAGTCGGCGCGCCACGGTGCGTCAAGGCGGCGGCTGTGACGTCCCCGGCGAGAAGGCTCAGGGGCGCACGGGGGCGGCCGGAGCCGCGGGCGCGGCCGGAGCGCCGGGCGGCCGTACGCCGTGGGGCAGCAGCGGCTCGCAGGCCCGCACCGCCGCACCGTACGTCGCCGACCGGACGTCGACGTCCTCGCCCTTGACCTCCAGACTGACCAGCCCGTCCGACGAGAACGCGGTGTCGGGGAAGTCCGGCAGCCCGTGGGCGCGCATGCACGCGGTGAACGCCTTGCCGCCCCCGCCCGAGGGGCCCGGCGGCGCCGCCGAGGCCGCCACCGCCGCCACGACGGACACGGCGGCGGCGATGATCCCGACCCGGAGCGTGGTGTTGTTGATCATGGTGGTCCTCCTGTCCCGACCGATGGGACCCAGTGAAGACAGGACCCGGTTACCGGGCCGGAACGCCGGCGGTTACCCCGCTGTAACCGGTGGCGCGGCATGCTGGCTGCACCATGAGGGTGCTGATCGTCGAAGACCACGAGGAACTGGCCCGGACGGTCGCCGCCGGGCTGCGCCGGGAGGGCATGGCGGTGGACGTGGCGCTCGACGGCGGGGCGGCGCTGGAGCGCACCGCCGTGAACCACTACGACGTCGTCGTCCTCGACCGCGACCTGCCGGGCGTCCACGGCGACGAGGTGTGCGCGTCGCTGGCCCGCGCGGGCCACCCGGCGCGGGTGCTCATGCTCACCGCGGCCGGCACCATCGACGACCGGGTCACCGGGCTGGCCCTCGGCGCCGACGACTACCTGCCGAAGCCGTTCGCGTTCGCCGAGCTGGTCGCCCGGATCAGGGCGCTGGCCAGGCGCTCGCAGCCCGCGCTGCCGCCGGTGCTCGTCCACGGGGACCTGCGCCTCGACCCGGCCGCCCGGACCGCCACCCGCGACGGGCGGCGGCTGTCGTTGAGCCCCAAGGAGTTCGCGGTGCTGGAGCTGCTGCTGTCGGCGCGGGGCGCGGTCGTGTCGGCCGAGCAACTCCTGGAACGGGCATGGGACGAGTTCGCCGACCCGTTCACGCAGACCGTGAAGGTCACGGTCAGCCGGCTGCGGCGCAAGCTCGGCGACCCGCCGCTGATCGAGACGGTCCAGCAGGCCGGCTACCGCATCCCGGCCGGCGCGTGAGGCCGCCGCGGTGGTCCGTGCGGCTGCGGCTGACGCTGCTCTACGCCGGGCTGTTCCTGCTGGCCGGGACGGCGCTGATCACCCTCCTCTACGTGCTGGTCGAGTACTCGCCGTTCGGGCGCCCGCCCGCCGCCCCCGCGCCGCCGGGCGGGGCGGGCCCGGTGCCGCCCGAGGTGGTGGCCGACGCGCCGCGCGACGCCGAGCTGCGCCGGCTCCTGGTCAACTCGCTCGTGGCGCTGCCGGTCATGGCGTTCGCGTCCACAGCGCTCGGCTGGTACGTGGCGGGGCGGGTGCTGCGCCCGCTGGCCCGCATGACGGCCACCGTCCGGCACATCACGGCCGACCGGCTCGACCGGCGGCTGGCCGCGACCGGGCCGGACGACGAGCTCAAGGAGCTGGCCGACACGTTCGACGCGCTGCTGGACCGGCTGGAGTCGGCGTTCACGGCGCAGCGGGCGTTCGTCGCGAACGCCTCCCACGAGCTGCGCACGCCGCTGACGTTGCAGCGGGCCATGGCCGAGGTCGCGCTCGCCGACCCGGACGCCGACGCCGCGGCGCTGCGGGCCGTACTGGACCGGCTGCTCGCCGCCGGGAGACACCAGGAACGGCTGATCGAGGCGCTGCTCACGCTCGCCCGCAGCCGCCAGGGCCCGCAGCGGCGCGGGCCGTTCGACCTGGCGGAGGTCACCCGGCAGACCCTCGACGAGCGGGACGTCGTCCCCGGCGCGCGCGCCGGGACGGAGCCGCGCTCCCCGCTCGCGGCCGGCCCGCGGGTGGAGGCGGACCTTCGGCCCGCGCCGGCGGCCGGCGATCGAGCCCTGGTCGAGCGGCTGGTGGCGAACCTCCTGGGCAACGCCGCCCGGCACAACGTCCCGGGCGGCTGGATCAGGGTGAGCACCGGCGTGGAGGCCGGCCGGGCCGTGCTCCGGGTCTCCAACAGCGGCCCCGTGATCCCGCCGGGCCGGGTGGACACGCTCCTGCAACCGTTCCAGCGCCTGGAGACCGGCCGCCGGGCCATGGGCGACGGCCTGGGCCTCGGCCTGTCGATCGTCGCCGCCATCGCCGAGGCCCACCACGGCACGCTGGAGCTGAGCGCCCTGCCGGGCGGCGGCCTGGAGGCCACCGTGACACTGCCGCGGTGACGGTGGCACCGCCCGCGCGCCGGTAACTGTCGGAGCGGTCCGATACCGTGCCGCCTATGGCGGAATTCGTACTGGTGGCAGGGGCTTGGCTCGGAGCATGGGCCTGGGACGACGTGGTGCCCGAGCTGCGCGCGGCGGGCCACGGCGCGCACCCGTTGACGCTGTCCGGGCTCGCCGAGAAGCGGGGCGCGCCGGCCGGGCAGCAGACCCACGTCCAGGACATCGTCGACGAGGTCGAGCGGCTCGACCTGCGCGAGGTCGTCCTGGTCGGCCACAGCTACTCGGGCATCCCGGTCGGCCAGGCCGCCGAGCGCATCGGCGACCGGCTGGCGCACGTCGTCTTCGTCGACTCCAACGTGCCGGCCCACGGCGAGTCGTTCGTGTCCCCCTCGCCGGAGGGGCGCGCGACGGTGGAGGCTTCCATCGCCGCCAACGACGGCTTCTGGGCGCCGCTGACCGCGGCCGACTACGCGGGCCAGGGTTTGACCGACGAGCAGATCGACCGGATCGTGACCGGCTCGACGCCCCATCCGGGCGCCACGCTCACCGAGCCGGCCGTGCTGGCCAAGCCTCTCGGCGAACTGCCGGCCACGTACGTCAAGTGCCTGCTCGACGGCGACGAACCGAGCCCTGATGTGGCGCGGCTGCTGGGCGGTGACCGGTGGCGGCTGGTCGAGATGGAAACGGGGCACTGGCCGATGTTCTCGCAGCCGCGCGAGCTGGCCCGCGTCCTGCTCGACGCAGCCGCTAGCTGAGCGATACGCGGCGCCGGCCCGTGGGGACGGCCTGTGTCGTCGGCCCGTGGGGACGGCCCGTGGCGACGGACCGGGTGACGGCCCGCAGCGACCGCCCGTGGCGACGGTCTGTGGCGACGGCCCGTGGCGATGGGCAGCAGCGACGGCCTGCGGTGACCGCCCGCAGTGACCGGCCCGCGGTGACGGCCCGTGGGGACGCGCCGTGGGCCGGTGTCGCGGGCCGGTGTCGCGTGGAGAGGGCGGCTGCCCCGCGCCCCGTGCGGGCAGCGGCCCTCTCACGCCCGCAAGTGGGCCGGCGACCTCGCGCGCCGGGAAGGCCGACCGATGACCGGCGCTTCCAGGCGGTCGTCCGGGGACCCGGCACCCCTAGAGCCGGCACGCCCAGGGGGCCGTCCGGGGACCCGGCACGGCTAGACCCGGCACGCCCAGGGGGTCGTCCGGGGACCCGGCACGGCTAGGCGGTCGTCCGGGGACCCGGTGCGCCTAGGAGGTCGGGCAGTTCTCGCCGCGGCGGCCCCCCGGCTCCTGCGGCTGGGATCCCTCGTAGACGCTCAGGGACGCCTTGCCCGGCTCCGTCATGTTGCCGCCCTCCACCAGCCACGACTCCGGGACCGACTCCTTCGTCCCCCCGGTCTCGGGGTCCATGTCGGTGAAGCTCTGGACGGTCACCCCGCGCTCCTGAAGCATGCCGCGCACCTCGGCCACGGTCCGGCCGATGTAGGGCAGGCAGTGCAGCGGCTCGCCCAGCGCGTCGATCGAGGTGCCGTTCTCGAACGGCTCGCCGGGCTTGGCCTCGCGGCCGATCGTGATCTCGGCCGGCCCCTGGAAGTTCTCCGGGATCTTCACCCCGATCGGGCAGCCGCCCATCTTGTCGCAGCCCCCCGGCTGGTCGATGGTCTTGATCTCGTCGAGATACCGGCCCTCGGTGGGCGAGGTGGGGAAAACGGACCCGACCAACGCGGGGGTCGAGGGGACGACCTTGAGGGTCACGTCCAGGCCGGCGTCGCGGAGCTGCGCCTCGTACGTGGCGGAGTCGGCGTACAGGTCCTTGACCTCGATGACGTAGTAGCCGTCCTCCTTCTTGATGTCGAGCGCCGCGGCCGTCCCCGGGCCGAGGCCGTGCCCGGCGGGCAGCAGCCAGCTCAGCCCGAGGAAGGCGGCGGCCAGCAGGGCCACGCCCGGCACCGCGGCGCGCAGGACCCGCGACCGGCGCCCGCGCCGCCCGGCCGGTGCGGCGGCCCTGGTCGACGCGTTGGCCATGGCGGGAGCGGGCTCGGCCGCCATGATGTCGCGCATGAGCGCGCGGGCCCCCTCGGTCATGCCGGGTCCGGCGCCGGGGGACAGGTGGGCGACGACGCGATCCACGTCGGTGTTCACGATTTTCCCTCCGCGAGTGCGACGGCGCGCAGGCCGTAGGTGGCGAGGTCGAGGTCGGCGGCGGCCAGCTCCTTGGCCAGCCGTTTGCGGGCACGGTGCAGGCGCAGGCGCGCGGCTCCGCGCGAGCACCCCAGCACCTTGGCGATCTCGGCGCTGCTCAGCCCCTCCCAGCCGACGAGGGTGAGCAGCTCCCGGTCGTCGGGCGACAGGCGCCGGAACGCCTGGTACGTGGCGTCGCCGTCCCGGTCCGCCGTGGGCCGGGACCAGGTGGCCAGCTCCTCGCGCAGCCGCGCGGCCAGCGCCGAGCGGCGCTCCTCGGCGCGGAAGTGGTTGGCGAGGACGCGCCGGGCGACGGCGTACAGCCACAGCCGGGCCTCGTCCCCCTGCGGGACGTCGTCCAGCCGGCGCCAGGCGGTCGTGAACGTCTCGGCGATCACGTCGGCGATGTCGTCCGTGGACTCGGTGCGTCGCGTGACGTAGGCGGCGATCGCGGGATAGTGCGCCAGGTAGAGCCGCTCGAAGCGGTGCTCCGGCGCAGGAGGCCCGATGTCGCCTTCTTTCCGTTGTTTGGACACATCTCAGCAGATGTCCGGCTTGGCGGCTCTGTTTCACGGGAAGCGGCGCGTCTCCGCTTTCCTGGCGGCCCCGGTAACACCCTTCCTCATCCGGACATCTGCTCATGCGTCGCCGCCGTACGCACCCGAGGGTCGTCGGCGGTGATCGGTCATGCAGCCGATGGAGAGGAAGCGCATGAGGTTAGGCAAGGGCCTGGTGGCCGCCATCCTGGCCGGATCGGCCGGCGTCACGGCCGCCCAGGCGCCCGCCGCCGCGACGCCCGCGACCACCGCGACGCCCGCGACCACCGCGACGCCCGCGACCCCCGCGACCCCAGCGACCCCCGGAGCGTCCGCAGCCGCGACGCTCGCGAGCCCCGATCGGCCGGGGAACGCGCCGACCGGCACGGTGACGCTGATCACCGGTGACAAGGTCGTCGTCACCGCCGCCGGGCACCGGGTGGAGCCGGGGCCGGGCAGACAGGTGCACTACGCCAGCCAGCACCGCGACGGCCACCTGTACGTCTACCCGTCCGACGCCCATCCGCTGGTGGCCCGGGGCCTCCTGGACGAGCGGCTGTTCGACGTCACGCAGCTCCTGACGTGGGGATACGGCGACGCGCGGCGGGACGACATCCCGCTGATCACGCAGTCGGCCCAGGGGGACGTGCCCGCGCTCCGGAGCGCCCGTCAGGACCGGCGGCTGTCCGCTCTCGGCATGACGGCCGTGCAGGTGTCCAAGAAGAGCGCGGCCGAGACGTGGAAGGGCCTGGCGGGCGACGGCGCCCGAACCCTGACCGCCGGGCGGACGAAGCTCTGGCTGGACGGCCGTCGCTCCTTCACCCTCGACCAGAGCGTCAAGCAGATCGGCGCCCCCGAGGCGTGGAAGCAGGGCTTCACCGGCGAGGGCGTCACGGTCGCCGTGCTCGACACCGGTTACGACCCCACGCATCCCGACCTGAAGGGCGTCGTCACGCAGGCACGCGACTTCACCGGCCGCGACGACACCCGCGACACGGACGGGCACGGCACCCACGTCGCGTCGATCGTCGCGGGCGCGGGCGAGAAGCAGCGCGGCGTGGCACCCGGCGCGAAGCTCGCGATCGGCAAGGTCGGCGACCACGTGATCGAGGAGTCCGACCTTCTGGCCGGCATGGAGTGGGCCGCCGCCGAGGTCAAGGCCAAGATCATCAACCTGAGCCTCGGCGCCCCGGACACCATCGACATGGACCCGATCGAGCAGGCGGTCAACACGCTGTCGGAGCGTACCGGCGCGCTCTTCGTCGTGGCGGCGGGCAACGAGGCCACGTCCGGCACGGTCCTCAGCCCGGGCAGCGCCGACGCCGCCCTCACGGTCGGCGCGGTCGGCCGGGACGAGAAGGTGGCCGCCTTCTCCAGCAGAGGGCCCCGGCTCACCGACCACGCCGTCAAGCCGGACGTGACCGCCCCAGGTGCGGCGATCAAGGCCGCGAACGCCGGGGGCGGGGCCGACGAGCCGTACGTCGCCATGAGCGGCACCTCGATGGCCGCGCCCCACGTCGCGGGAGCCGCCGCGATCCTCGCCCAACGCCATCCCGACTGGAGCGGACAGCGTCTCAAGGCGGCGCTCATCGGCAGCGCCGCCCCCAACGGGAGCGCCGGACTCTACGAGGAGGGCGCCGGACGCGTGGACGTGGCCCGTGCGGTCTCCCAGCAGGTGGCCGCGACGACGGGCAACGTCTGGGCCTCCTTCCCCTGGAACGGCACCGGCGAGCGGGTGGCGACCAGGACGCTCACGTACGCCAACTCCGGCGACACCCCGGTCACCCTGGACCTCGCCGCGGACGGCGAGGCGCTGGAGCTGGGGGCCAAGCGGCTGGAGGTGCCCGCCAAGGGCGAGGCGTCGGTCGAGCTGACGATCCGCGCCCAGGGCAAGGCGCCAGGGGACTACCCCGGCGTCGTCACCGCCAGGTCGGGCGAAACCGTCCTGCGCATTCTCGCGGGCGCGTTCGTGGAGCCGGAGAGCTACACGCTGACCGTCAAGGCCATCGAGCGGGACGGTGAGCTCCCCCGCAACGCCATGGGCGTGCTCTACCAGCTCAAGACCGACACGTACCGGCAGCTCTCGTTCGACGACCAGGGCGTCGCGAAGGCGCGGGTGCCCGAGGGCGAGTGGAACCTCTACGTCAACGTCTTCGCCTCGGACCACTCCACGACCGCGCACCAGCCCGTGACCATCGACGGCGCGGATCGCGAGGTGACGGTGGACGCGCGCCAGGGCAAGGAGATCACGTTCACGCTGGACGAGCCGACCGCCGTGCAGGACGGCAGCGAGGAGATCACCGTGGCCAACGGCTCGTGGAGCCAAGGCTGGTCCAGCTTCGGTGACGACGTCTACGCCGTGCCGATACGCCAGCCCGGCGTGCGGTACATGGCCGGCAGCACCTGGCACAAGAAGAACGCCAGGCCGAGCCCGTACCGCTACGACCTGGTCGAGTACCGCACCGGCGGGATCCCGGACGACCTGTCGTACACGGTGCGTACGCGTGACCTGGTGAAGGTGAGCGAGACGTACCGGGCGCCGGGCGGGCCGGGCTCGGCCTCCGTCCTGGTGGGGCCGCGGCTCCCTGGCTCGCCCTGGGCAGGAGGCGCCTGGCTGTCCCACAGCCCGGACATGGAGCTGCCGGCCACCATGACGCACTACCGCACCCCCGGTTTCGCCTGGGCGACGGGCATCGCGACGGGCACCCACTGGGTGTCCGGCGTGAGTCAGGTGCTTGATCGCCGGCCCGTCGCCGAAGTGTGGAACGCCGCCGTGACGGGGCCGGCCTTCGGCACGTCCGCGGGCGACCGCGACGGCGACTGGCTGCACTCCAACGTCGACGGCATCCTCGCCGACGGGCGAGCCGGGCTGATGGGCGGCGACTACGCCGTCACCGGCACGATCGCCCTGGCCCGCGGCGGGGAGAAACTGGCCGAGGCCGATCTGGCGACCTGCGAGCCCGCGTTCACGGAGAGCTGCCAGCTCGACGTCCGCCTGCCGGCCGAGGCGGCGACCTACACGCTGACCGCGTCGGCGCAGCGGCCGTCGGTGCTGTCCACGAAGGTCGAGGCGGCCTGGACGTTCCGGTCGGAGCGGACGGACAAGGCCCGGCCGCTGCCGCTGACCGCGGTCCGCTACCTCCCCGAGGGCCTGGACGACCACAACCGCGCCAAGCCGGGGTCCACGACCGTGATCCCGGTGAGCCTCCAGCGCAACCCCGGAGCCTCCCGGCCGCGCGTCACGTCGATCATGGTGGAGGCGTCCTTCGACGACGGGGCGAGCTGGCGGCCGGTCCGGCCGGTCCGCTCCGGCTCCGGCTGGACGGTCCGGGTCGCGAACCCGGCCGTGCCCGGCTTCGTCTCGCTGCGCGCCAAGGTCACGGACGCGGCGGGTGACCAGGTGACGCAGACCGTCACACGGGCGTACGCCGTCGGGTGACACCCTCCACAGGCCCGGCCGCGCGGGGACGGGGATCCTCTCGCGCGGCCGGGCCCCGGCCGCCCGGGCCGGGGACTCGGGTGGCCACGCGTCCGGCGATCGAGGAGGCGGGCTCAGGCCGGGGCGATGGCGCGCAGCGTGTCGAGCACCTGCCGGAGGAGCGGGTGGGCGGCGGCGCCGCGGCGGACGGCGGCGAAGACCCGCCGCTCGGGCCCGGGCGCCGGCCGTACCGTGACACCCGACAAGGTCATGTCGCGCAGCGCCAGCCGGGGCACGAGCGCGATCCCCGCGCCCGCCCCCACCAGCGCCACCACGGCCCGGAAGTCGTCGGAGCAGTGGGCGAACTCGGGGGTGAAGCCGGCCTGCTCGCAGGCGAAGGCGATCACGTCGCGGATCGGGTTGCCGGGGTGCGGGCCGATCCAGGTCTCGCCCTCCAGGTCGCCGAGCGCCACGGGCTCGTCGGACGGGCGCGCGGCCGAGGGATGCGCGACCGGGTCATGCGCGACCGGGTCATGCGCGACCGGGTCATGCGTGGTCGAGGGCTGTGCGGCCAGAGGATGGTCGTCGGGCAGGACGAGGTCGAACGGCTCGGCGTACAAAGGGACCCGGGACAGGCGGCGGTCCGCCGCGTCCGGCCAGCCGCGGTACTCCACGACGACGGCCAGGTCGGCCCGCTCGTCGAGCAGCATGGCGAGCCCCTGGTCGCCCTCCACGTCGCGGACGCGGACCTGCAGCGCCGGGGCCTTGAGCCGCAGCGCCGCCACCGCCGGCGCCAGGACGGCGCTGATCGCGGTGGCGAAGCAGGCCACGGTGACCTCGCCCGCCTCCCCGCTGGCGTAGGCGGCGACCTCGGCCTCGGCGCGTTCGAGCTGGGCGAGCACCTCGTCCGCGTGCCTGAGCATGATCGTGCCCACGGCGGTCAGCCGTACGCCGCGGCCGTCGCGGGTGAACAGCCGGTGCCCCACCTCGTGCTCCAGGGCGACGAGCTGCTGCGACACGGCCGAGGGGGTGAGGTGCAGGGTGGCCGCCGCGGCGGTGACCGTGCCGTGGTCGGCCACCGCGCGCAGCGTGCGCAGCCGGCGCGTGTCTATCACGCTGGTGAGGATACCTACGGCGGCCGGCCGGCCACGGGTCTGCTCCCGGTACGGCCGGTCAGCCGCGGGCCTGGACGAACGCCTCCACGGCGCGCTCCACGTCCTCGGCCGAGTGCGCGGCCGAGAGCTGGACCCGGATGCGGGCCTGCCCGTGCGGCACCACCGGGTACGAGAACCCGATGACGTACACGCCGAGCTCCAGGAGCCGCTCGGCCATGGCGCCGGCCTTCGCCGCGTCACCGATCATGACGGGGACGATCGGGTGGTCGCCGGGCAGGATGTCGAACCCGTTGCGCGTCATCTCGCTGCGGAAGCGGGCCGTGTTGGCGCGCAGCCGTTCGCGCGCCTCGCCGGTGGTCTCCAGCAGGTCGAGGATCCGCAGCGAGGCGGAGGCGATGACCGGGGCCAGGGAGTTGGAGAACAGGTACGGCCGGGACCGCTGGCGCAGCAGCTCGCAGATCTCCTTGCGGGCCGAGACGTAGCCGCCGCTGGCCCCGCCGAGCGCCTTGCCGAGGGTGCCGGTGATGATGTCGATCCGGTCGGTCACGCCGTGCAGCTCGGGCGTGCCGCGCCCGGTCGGGCCGACGAAGCCGACGGCGTGGGAGTCGTCCACCATGACCATGGCGTCGTAGCGCTCGGCCAGGTCGCAGATCTCCGCCAGCGGGGCGAGGTAGCCGTCCATGGAGAACACGCCGTCGGTGACGATCAGCCGCCGCCGGGCGTCGGCCGCCTCCTTGAGCCGGGACTCCAGCTCGGCCATGTCGCGGTTGGCGTAGCGCAGGCGGCGGGCCTTGGACAGGCGGATGCCGTCGATGATGCTCGCGTGGTTGAGCGCGTCGGAGATCACCGCGTCCTGCGCGTCGAGCAGCGTCTCGAACACGCCGCCGTTGGCGTCGAAGCACGAGCTGTACAGGACGGTGTCCTCCATGCCGAGGAAGGCGGACAGGCGTCCTTCGAGCTCCTTGTGCACCTCCTGGGTGCCGCAGATGAACCGGACCGAGGCCATGCCGAAGCCCCACCGGTCGAGCGCCTCCTTGGCCGCCGCGATCACCTCGGGGTGGTCGGCCAGGCCGAGGTAGTTGTTGGCGCAGAAGTTCAGCACCTCCTTGCCGGCGACGCGCACGTTGGAGCTCTGCGGGGTGCTGATGACGCGCTCGGGCTTGAGCAGCCCGGCCTCGGTGATCTCGTCGAGCGTCGTACGCAGCTGCTCGCGCACGTTCGTGAACATCAAGCACAACTCCTGTTCATGGTCGCGGCCGCTTCGGCCTCCGTTGGCTCGTTCCTTGCTCTCTCCGGCCGAGCTCCTCCGCTCCAGTCCAGGAGAACCTTGCCGGTGCGGCCGCTGGCGGCCGTGTCGAAGGCGGCGTCGAACTCGTCGTACGGGAACCGGTCGGTGATCACCGGAGTCAGGTCGAGGCCCTTCTCCAGCAGGACCGACATGTTGTACCAGGTCTCGAACATCTCGCGGCCGTAGATGCCCTTGATGGTGATCATCGAGGTGACGATCGTGGCCCAGTCGACCGCGAACTCCTCCGCGGGCAGGCCGAGCATGGCGATCTTGCCGCCGTGGGTCATGCTCGCGATCATGTCCCGCATGGCCCGCGGGTTGCCGGACATCTCCAGTCCCACGTCGAAGCCCTCGCGCATGTCGAGGCGGCGCATGCCGTCGGCGATGGAGTCGCGCGCGACGTTCAGCGCGAGGGAGACGCCGAGCTTGCCGGCCAGGTCGAGGCGCTCGTCGCTGACGTCGGTGATGACGACGTTGCGGGCGCCGACGTGGGTGGCCACGGCAGCGGCCATCAGCCCGATCGGGCCCGCGCCGGTGATCAGCACGTCCTCGCCGACGAGGGGGAACGACAGGGCCGTGTGGACGGCGTTGCCGAACGGGTCGAAGATGGCCGCCACGTCGGGGTCGACGGGGACGCGGTGCACCCAGGCGTTCTCGGCGGGGAGCGTGACGTACTCGGCGAAGGCGCCGTCGCGGTGGACGCCGAGGCCGACGGTGTTGCGGCACAGGTGGCGGCGGCCGGCCATGCAGTTGCGGCACCGGCCGCACACGATGTGGCCCTCGCCGCTGACCAGGTCGCCGACGGCGACGTTCTCCACCCCGGGGCCGGTCCCGACGACCTCGCCGCTGAACTCGTGCCCGACGATGAGAGGAAGCTTCAGGGTGTTACGCGCCCAGTCATCAAATTTCCGGATATGGAGGTCGGTGCCGCAGATGCCGGTACGCAGCACCTTGATCAGCACCTCGCCGGGCCCCGGCGTCGGCTCCGGTACGTCGACCAGCCGGAGGCCGGCCTCGGGCTTGTCCTTGACCAGCGCTTTCATCGCACATTCCCCCTCATCCCGAACCTAACGCACTGTGCCGCCCCGGCTCCGGACATGTCCATCGAGGGATTCTTAAGTGCCCCCACAGCTTCGCTTCACGCCGCCGCTCGGCGTGTTCCGGCGGGCCGCTGTCGCCCCGTGATTACGTAACCAAGTTTGTTAAGTAAGATGTCGATCTGACGGTTTCCCTGGAGGTCCGGTGCGAGAGCAGAGCGGCGACGCCTCCCTGCTGCGTAAGCTCAACTCCGCCGCGGTGCTGCGCATCCTGCGCCAGGCCGGGGTCGCCACGCTGAGCGAGCTGGCCCGGGCCGCCCGCGTCTCCAGGCCGACGGCCGAGGTGATCGTCGAGGACCTGATCGCCGAGGGCTGGGCCGAGGAGTGCGGCGAGGAGCAGGGCGACCGCCAGCGCGGCCGGCCGGCCCGGCGCTTCCGCTTCCGCGCGTCGGCGGGCCACGTCGCGGGCGTCGGCATCGGGGCCTCGCACGTCCGCGCCATGGTGGCCGACCTCAACGGGGAGGTCGTCGCCTCCCACAAGGCGCCCACGCACGAGACGATGACCGCGGCCGAGCGGCTCGACGTCGTCGCCGGTCTGGTCTCCGCCGTCGCCGGCCGGGCCGGGCTGTCCCCGGCCGACCTGGCGGCCGTCGGCGTGGGCACCACCGGCATGGTGGACAACGCGGGCCGCGTGGTCAAGAGCACCGTCCTGCCCGGATGGACCGGCCTCGACCTGCGGGCCGAGCTGGGGCGGCGGCTCGCGCCGCCCGTGCTGGTCGAGAACGACATGCGCCTCGCGGTGCTCGCCGAGCACTGGCGGGGCGCGGCGCACGGCCATGACGACGTGCTCTATCTCTTCACCGGCCACCGGCTGGGCCTGGCCTTGCTGATCGGCGGCCGGCCGCACCGGGGCGCCAACGCCGCCGCGGGCGAGATCGGCCGGCAGGCCCGCGACCACTGGTCGGCCTTCAAGCACGTCTTCGACTACGCGATGGAGTCCGAGCCGGGCGAGCTGCGCTCGCACCAGCAGGCGGCCGACTTCGCCATCGAGCGGGCGCGCGGCGGCGACGAGCGGGCGCTGGCCGCGGTCACCGCGTTCGCCCGGCACCTGGGCGAGGGCCTGCTCACCCTGGTCAACCCGCTGGACCCCGAGATGGTGGTGGTCGGCGGGCGGCTGGCCAGGGCCGGTGACCTGCTGGTCGAGCCGATCCAGCGCTACTTCGACGAGGTGTGCTACCACCCGCCGAAGGTCGTCGCCTCCGGCCTGGGCAGCGACTGCGTCGCGCTGGGCGCCGTCAGGTGGGCGCTGGACCGCGCCGACGACCTGCTCTTTTCGTAGAGATCTTCGATAATTCTGTCACGAAGCTGTCACGCTGAGGTCGCTTGCGCGCATCTTCTGCTTGATCATGCGTGATTATCTATAGTTCTTTTCATAAATGAGCGCTATCTTCCAGTCACGCACAGACCCGGACGGATGGGGACGACATGACAGGGAAGATCAGGGCGCTGGTGGTCGCCGGCACGCTCGTTGCCGGACTCGCGGGATGCTCCTCGTCTGACGGGGACGGCTCCGGCGGCAAGGTCACGCTGACCTACGCCTACTGGGACCAGGAGAACCAGGGCCAGGCGATGACCAAGATCGTCCAAGAGTTCACGAAGAGCCACCCGAACATCGAGGTCAAGCTCCAGTTCACCCCGAACAAGGAGTACTGGACCAAGCTCCAGACCGCCGCCGCCGGCGGCACGGCCCCCGACGTGTTCTGGATGAACGGCCCGCGCATCGGCCTGTACGCCTCGCAGGGCGCGCTGATGCCGCTCTCCGACAAGATCGCCGCCGACAAGGTGGACCTCGGCAAGTACCCCAAGTCGCTGGTCGACCTCTACACCCTCGACGGCAAGCAGTACGGCATCCCCAAGGACTTCGACACCATCGGCCTCTGGTACAACAAGGCCCTGTTCGACGCCGCCAAGGTCAAGTACCCCGACGCCTCCTGGACCTGGGACGACGTCCGGGCGGCGGCCAAGAAGCTGACCGACCCCGCCAAGGGCGTCCACGGCATCGGCGCGATGCCCTGGTCGCAGGAGCTCTACTACAACACGATCTTCCAGGCCGGCGGCTACGTCATCTCCGACGACAAGAAGAAGTCGGGCTACGACGACCCCGCCACCATCGAGGGCCTCAAGTTCTGGAAGGACCTGCTCGACCAGAAGCTCTCGCCGACGGTCCAGCAGATGACCGACAACGACCCCATCGAGATGTTCAAGAGCGGCAAGCTCGCCATGTGGTACGACGGCTCCTACGACGCCTCCCAGTACTTCAAGACCGAGGGCCTCAAGGCCGGCGTCGCCCCGCTCCCCGCCGGGCCCAAGGGCAAGGCGACCGTCATCCACGGCCTGGCCAACGTCGTCTACGCCAAGACCAAGCACCCGAAGGAGGCGTGGGAGTTCGTCAAGTTCCTCGGCTCCGAGCAGGCCAACCGCATCCAGGCCGAGTCCGGCGCCGTCATCCCGGCCTACGAGGGGCTCCAGGAGTCCTGGGTCAAGTCGATGCCCGGCCTGGACCTCCAGGCGTTCATCGACCAGCTTCCGGACGCCCGGCCGTACCCGGTCTCGAAGAACACCGCCGCCTGGGCGCGCCTGGAGACCGACGCGATCACCAAGGCGTTCACCGACGGCCAGGACGTCGAGGCGACGGCCAAGCAGCTCGCCACGGCCATGAACGCGGCCCTGTCGCAGGAGAAGTGAGCACCGCCGGAAGGGCGGTCGCCGTCAAGGCGTCCGCCCGCCCCGCCACCCGTCGCCGGCTGCGCAACCGCGACTGGGTCTGGGGCTACGCGATGATCGCGCCGCTCGTGCTCGGCCTCGGCGTCTTCTACCTGTGGCCGGTCGTGCAGTCGGTCTACTACAGCTTCACCGAGTGGACGCTGTTCGGCGACGCGACCTGGGTGGGCCTGCGCAACTACGAGCAGCTCCTGACCGACCCGGCCAACGCCAGGGCGCTGCGCAACACGTTCGTGTACGGCGGGCTGAGCCTGCTCGGCATCCCGCTGTCGATCGCGGTGGCGGCCCTGCTCGGCACCCGCGGGCTGCGGCTCGTGTCGCTCTACCGCACCCTGTACTTCCTGCCCGTGGTGACCATGCCGGCGGCCGTCGCGATGATCTGGACCTGGCTCTACAACGGCGACTACGGCCTGGTCAACTACCTGCTCTCGCTCGTCGGCATCCACGGCACGTCGTGGATCGCCGAGCCGTCCACCGCCCTGTACGCGCTCGTCGCCGTGGGCATCTGGACGCAGATCGGCTACAACGCGGTCATCTTCATGGCCGGCCTCCAGTCGATCCCGTCCCACCTGTACGAGGCCGCCTCGATCGACGGGGCGGGGCGCGCGCGGCAGTTCTTCCGCATCACGCTGCCGCTGCTGTCGCCGAGCATCTTCTTCGTCTCGGTGCTCAGCGTGATCAACGGCCTGCAGATGTTCGACCTCGTCTACCTCATGCTGCGCCGCGGCAACCCGGCCCGCGAGGACACCCAGACCGTCGTGTCGCTGTTCTTCTCCCGCGCCTTCGAGGAGGGCGCCAAGGGCTACGCGGCGGCCATGGCCGTGGTCCTCATGCTGATCACGCTCGTGCTGACCGTCATCCAGTTCCGCGTGCAGAAGAGGTGGGTCCACTATGCGTAGCGGCGGCCGGCTCTGGCCGGTCCACCTCGTGCTCGCCGTCGGCGCGGCGGCCATGGTCATGCCGTTCTTCTGGCAGGTGCTCACCTCGCTGAAGACGTTCACCGAGGCGACCAGGACGCCGCCGGTCTGGATCCCCTCGTTCGAGTGGGCCAACTTCGCCAAGGTCCTCGACGAGACGCCGTTCCTGCAGCAGCTCGGCAACACCGTGGTGATGACGACCGGGCGCACCCTGGCCCAGCTCCTGTTCTGCTCGCTGGCGGCCTACGCCTTCGCCCGGCTGCGCTTCCCCGGCCGCGACGTCATCTTCGTCGCCCTGCTGTCGGTGCTCATGGTGCCGGGCCAGCTCTTCCTCATCCCGCAGTACCAGATCATCCAGGGCCTCGGCTGGCTCAACACCCTGCCCGGGCTGATCGCGCCCGGCATGTTCAGCGCGTTCGGCACGTTCATGATGCGGCAGTTCTTCATGACGCTGCCCGCCGAGGTGGAGGAGGCCGCCCGGCTGGACGGCGCCCACCCGCTGCGCATCTTCTGGAGCGTGATGCTGCCGCTGGCCCGCCCCGGGCTGCTCGCGCTCGGCGTGCTGACCGTGCTGTGGTCGTGGAACGACCTCATGTGGCCGCTCATCGTCAACACCGACCCCGAGAGCATGCCGCTCTCGGCGGGCCTGTCGGCCCTGCAGGGCGAGCACATGACCGACTACCCGGTGCTCATGGCGGGCTCGTTGATGGCCAGCGCGCCGATCATCGTACTGTTCATCATCATGCAGAAGCAGCTCATCCAGGGCATCGCGTTCACCGGCTCCAAGTAGCGTGCCGGACCCCCGAGAAAGGACCCACGTGGAAGACCTGCGGATCGGCGTCATCGGCCTCGGCCTGCGCGCCAGCCTCGCCCGCGCGGCGCACCGGCCCGGCGCGGGCGCGGCGGTCACCGCGCTCTGCGACACCGACCCGGCCGTGCTCAAGCACCAGGCCGGGGTGTTCGACGCCGCGTACGTGACCGAGGACCACCGTCGCCTGCTCGAGCGCGACGACCTCGACGCCGTGATCCTGATGACGCCCGACGACACCCACGAGCGCATCGCGATCGACTGCCTGGAGGCGGGCAAGGCCGTCTACGTGGAGAAGCCGCTGGCGATCACCGTGGAGGGCTGCGACGCGATCCTGCGCGCCGCCCGCCGCACCGGCACGCGGCTGTACGTGGGGCACAACATGCGGCACATGGGCGTCGTACGGCTGATGCGCGAGGCCATCCGGCGCGGCGACATCGGCGAGCCGAAGACGGTGTGGGTGCGGCACTTCGTCTCGTACGGCGGCGACTACTACTTCAAGGACTGGCACGCCGACCGCACCCGCACCACCGGCCTGCTGCTGCAGAAGGCCGCCCACGACCTGGACGTCATCCACTGGCTCGCGGGCGGCTACACCAGCCGGGTCAGCGCGTTCGGCGACCTCATGGTCTACGGCGGCCTGCCGCGCCGCGAGCCCGGCACCCCGCGCCCCGAGGGGTGGCTGCGCGAGTACGACTGGCCGCCGACGGCCCGCCGCG
Organism: Nonomuraea rhodomycinica; assembly: GCF_013363995.1. Lineage (GTDB taxonomy): Bacteria > Actinomycetota > Actinomycetes > Streptosporangiales > Streptosporangiaceae > Nonomuraea > Nonomuraea rhodomycinica. The sequence goes on from NZ_JABWGO010000006.1 coordinate 66,758, forward strand.
ACCTGCACCACGTCGTGGACGTGGAGGACGTGTCCGTGATGAACATGCGCCTCGACAACGGCGTCATCGCCGCCTACCAGCAGTGCCACTTCACCCCCGACTACGTGCGCAACTACACGGTCATCGGCACCGAGGGCCGGCTGGAGAACTTCGGCGACGGCCCCGGCGACACGGTCAAGGTGTGGAACACCGGCCCCACCGGCTACCGCGGCGACGCCGACGTCACCTACCGGGTGCCCGACGCCCAGGGCGGCCACGGCGGCGCCGACACCGAGATCATCACCGAGTTCCTGCGGTTCGTCCGGGAGGGCGGGGCGACGGACACCTCGCCGGTCGCGGCCCGGATGAGCGTGGCGGCGGGCTACCAGGCCACGATGTCGCTGCGCGACGGCGGCACGCCGTACGACGTGCCGGCGCTGGACCCGGAACTGGCCGCCTACTTCGAGGCCGGTCAGACGCGGGAGAGCTGAGCGGGAACTCTCCTCCCGCCGCGGACAGTCCTGTGTGTGGACATGTCGCTACGTGCCGGAGTACGCACCGGAGATCCGGCGGCCTTCGAGCAGCTCTTCGACGAGTGCTCGAAGGCCGTCTACAACCACGCCTACCGCCTGACCGGCGACTGGTCGGCGGCCGAGGACGTGATGGCGCTGACGTTCCTGGAGGCGTGGCGGTTACGCGCCCGGGTGGACCCCGAGGGCGGCTCACTGCGGCCGTGGCTGCTCGGGATCGCCACGAACGTGGCCCGCAACACCCGCCGGGCCTCGCGCCGCCATGACGACGCGCTGGCCCGGCTGCCCAGGGGCGAGCCGGTGCCCGACTTCGCCGAGGAGGTGGTGGGCCGGATCGACGACGCCGAGCGGCTGGCCGCCGTGCGGGAGGCGTTCGGGGGGCTGCGCCGCCACGAGCGCGACGTCTTCGCGCTGTGCGTGTGGGCGGGGCTCGACTACGCGGAGGCGGCCGAGGCGCTGGGCGTCCCGGTGGGCACCGTGCGGTCGCGGTTGTCGAGGGCGCGGCGGAAGCTGGAGAGATTCGTGGAACCGCCGCCCGCGCCCCGACAGGTAGTAGGTGACCGAGGCCCCGCGAAGGAGGAGATCCGATGACCTGGCACGACGAACGCGATCTTCCCGAGGGCCGTCACCGGCTGCTCAAGGAGTTCGTGATGACCGAGATCGACCGCGAGGCCGGGCAGAGCGTTCCGCGCCGCCGCCTGCCGCGTCCCGCCGTCCTGGCGCCCGTGCTGGGGCTCGCCGCCGCGGCGGCCGTGGCCGTCCCGCTGTTCGTGGGCGGCGGCAGCCCGGCGTACGCCGTCACCGACAACCCGGACGGCACCGTCCGCGTGCAGATCAACGAGCTCCGGGACGCGGACAAGCTGGAGGCCGACCTGCGGGCCAAGGGCATCAACATGGTGGTGGACTACATCCCTCAGGGCAAGAAGTGCAGCCCGCAGCCGCGCGCCGCGCGATTCCTGCCGGATGAGCAGGCCCCCCTGATCGCCATGCTGACCCACGACGACGGCGAGGCGACCTTCGTCATAGACCCACGCGTGATCAAGGACGGCCAGACGGGCGTGCTGGAGTTCACCGTCTTCAAGGCCCCGGACGGGCCGGCGGCGGTGACGCCCGTGTGGGCCCGGGTGGCCGAGGGAACCGTCGCCGACTGCACCCTGGTGGACACCACGGAGCCGCCGCTGGCGCACTAGGGCGCGGCCGGTTCAGGGCCCGCGAGCCCTGGCGGGGTGACGGCAGGGTTCACGAGATGCGGGACGCCTTCTCGGACGTCATGGCGAACTTCGTGCCGTTCCACTTGTAGGTCTGGCGGACGACCAGGTCGGGGCAGCAGTTGGGGGCCCGGTCGCTGACCACCTTGCCGCGCAGGCGCACCAGCCCGTTCTGGATGGTGACCTTCTGGGACTTGAAGTAGCGGTTCCTGCCGAGCTCGCCGATCAGGCGGGGGGCCGAGCGCTTGGAGGCGCCGTCGTAGACGAAGGCGATCAGCGGATTGCTCGACGTCGGGCTCGGGCAGGACGACACGACCACGGTCTCGCGCCGTCCGTCACGCGTGAGGTCGCCCACAGCGGCGACGCGGGCGTGCACGACATACCAGGTGTCGTTCGGCCCCGGCTTGGGGCAGTCCAGCGCCCGCGCCACCACGGCCGTCCAGTCGACCCCGTCAGCCGTCATACTGTCCGCGGTGGCGGTGCCCGGGGCGAGGATCGCCGCCAGCGAGGTCGCGATGGCGATGATCCCCGCGCCGGCTCGAAGCCGGCGGGCCGTCGGGCTGCTCAAGTGTTCCGTGCGTGAGTTCACGATCCTTTGGACGCATGGAACGCCGGAGATGTTTGCCCGGGACGTCACCGACGCCGGAGACCGCCGGCGTGCCGGGCCCGGGCGGCGCACCGGGAGTGCCGGGTGCGCCGCCTGCCGGGAGCGGCCTGACCGGGGCCGGTCAGTGCTCCTGGCGGTTGTGCTCGGCGGCCGGGGCGCGGTCGGCGTCGAGGCCCGGGAACGGGGCCGGCTCCGGGGCGGCCTGCGTGAGCTGCCGCGGCCCGTTGGGGCTCTCGGCCTCCTGCGCGTCCGCCACCGCCTCGGCCGCCGCCTCCGCGGCCTTGGCCACCTCCTCGTCCATCTCCGCGCTCGGCGGCAGCTCGTCGCGGGTGGCCGCCGACTTGGGCAGCGCCTCGGTGAACGCCTTGGAGACGCCCTGCAGCGCCGAGGTCACCTCGCTCGGGATGACCCAGAACGTGTTGCCCGAGCCCTGGGCGAGCTGCGGCAGCACCTGGAGGTACTGGTAGGCCAGCAGCTTCGGGTCGGGGTCGTTGCGGTGGACGGCCTGGAAGACCTGGTCGATGGCCCGCGACTGGCCCTCGGCCTCCAGGATGGCGGCCGTCCGCTGGCCCTCGGCGCGCAGGATGCGGCTCTGCTTGTCGCCCTCGGCCGTCAGGATCTGCGACTGCCGCTGGCCCTCGGCGTTGAGGATGGCGGCCCGCTTGTCGCGCTCGGCCCGCATCTGCTTCTCCATCGCGTCCTTGATGGTCTTGGGCGGGTCGATCGCCTTGATCTCGACGCGGTTGACGCGGATGCCCCACTTGCCGGTGGCCTCGTCGAGGACGCCGCGCAGCTGGCTGTTGATCGTGTCGCGGGAGGTCAGCGTCTTCTCCAGGTCCATGGAGCCGACCACGTTGCGCAGCGTGGTGACCGTGAGCTGCTCGACCGCCTGGATGTAGTTGGCGATCTCGTAGGCGGCCGCCCTGGGGTCGGTGACCTGGAAGTAGAGCACGGTGTCGATCTCGACGACCAGGTTGTCCTCCGTGATGACCGGCTGCGGGCGGAACGACACCACCTGTTCACGCAGGTCGATCATGGGGTAGACGCGGTCGACGTACGGGATGACGAAGTTCAGGCCCGGCTTGAGCGTGCGGTGGTAGCGGCCGAGCCGCTCGACGTTGCGCGCCCGGGCCTGCGGGATGATGCGCACGGCCTTGAGCACGGTGAAAACCGCGAAGAGTATGACGAGAAGTCCGGCCAGCAACAGCGGATCCATGCTCACTCCCTGGGATATACGAGGGCGGTGGCCCCTTCGATCTCAATGATGTCGACGGACGCCCCTTCCGGGATCACCAGAGTCTCGTCGTAGGCGCGTGCCGACCATTCCTCCCCGCCGACGCGGATCCTGCCGTCACGCCCGGTCACCGGAGTGATCGCGTAGGCGGGCTTGCCCACGAGCGCCTCGACGCCGAAGCGCTGCAACTGCGGCTGGCGGATGTGGCGCACGGCCATCGGGCGGACGACGAACAGCCCCGCGGTCGAGGACAGGGCGAAGACGAGCAACTGCAGAGGCACCGGCAGCCCGACCGCGGCTCCGGCAGCCGTCAGCAACGCCGCCACGCCCAGCAAGCCGAGCGCCGCGGTGAGGGTGAAGATCTCGGCGACGCCGAGGACCACCGCGAGGATCACCCAGACGATCCATTCGTCCATGCTCCGGCCCTCCTGTAAGGACAACGGGCCAGGGGCCGCCACCGGTTCCCCTTTGTCCTACGGTATCGCCGTTTCAGCGTTGCGACAGGGGCGTCGGAGCTGGGCTGTTGAGCGCGCTGCCGAGCAGCCATTCCTCCCAGGACAACTGCCAGAATCCCCAGCCGTTGTCCCACTCCAGCTCGCGGTCGGTGCCGGTGATCGTCACCGGGTCGCCGCGCCGGGAGGAGGCGAAGAACCAGGCCGCCTGGTCGGGGCGGGCGTTGATGCAGCCGTGGCTGACGTTGGCGCGGCCCTGCGCCCACACGTTGTCCAGGGCGTGGACGTACTCGCCGCTGTCGGAGATGCGGACGGCGTGGTCGATGAGCTTGTCGTAGTAGCCGGGCTCGCCCTTCTCGCGGCCGGGGGAGACCATGCGCACGGGGTCGCCCTTGTCCATGGTGAGGTGGACGCCGCTGGTCGTGGTGTACTCGCGGGTGGTGCCCATGCCGGCGCTGATCGGCATGCGCCGCACGACCGCGCCGTCGCGGCTGACCGTCATCTGGTGGGTACGCGCGTCCACCACGCTGGACTGGTCGCGGCCCACGGTGAACGCGAAGGTGCGGTCGGCCGTGCCGTACACGCCGGGCGCGGCCCGGACCCCGGACAGGTGGGCGGTGACCGTGACCCGTTGCCGGGGCGCCCAGTAGGAGCGGGTGCGGTAGACCACCCGCGTGTCGCTCACCCACCTCCAGGCCCCCTCGACCGGCACCTCGGAGGTCACCTGGAGGGAGCGCTCGACGGCGGCCCGGTCGCGGACCGCGGTGTCGAAGTCGAGGATGACCGGCATGCCGACGCCCACGGTCTCGCCGGGCAGCGGCACGGCCGAGGCGACGCCGAACGCCTGCTCGGGCACGCGGGTGCGGAAGCGGCCCCGCGCGACGGCCGGCGGGCCGCCCGGCCCGGTCGCCCTGGCCGTCACGGTGTACTCGGCACCGGGCTTGAGCGCCCAGTCGGAGCGCCAGACGGTGCCGGACGCGTCGAGCCGCCCCGGCACCGGCACCCCGGCGGCGTGCGCGCGCACCTCGCCCAGCCGGCCGCCGCGCGCCCGGACGACGAGGCCGCGGTCGGTGCGGGCGCGCTTGGTGTCGAACGCCGGCTTCACGCGTACGGCCGGCGCCGCGGGCGGCGGGGTGTCGGAGGTCCCCGAGCCGCACCCCGCGGCGAGCGGGGCGGTGAGGCAGAGGATGACCAGCGAGATGACCGCGGCGCGCCGCATCTGACTCCTGCTTTCCGGGAAGGGACGTCCCAGGTTAGCGGGGAGTCATGGCGGGAGCACGCCGAGTGACTTAACGGATGGTTCCCGACACCTCGCCCAAAGTGATGCTCCCGGCCGTGGCGCGCAGGGTCACGGTGTCGCCGTCCTCCAGGAATGTCCGGGTCTGGCCGTCGGCCAGTTTGATCGGATCATTCCCGTTCCAGGTGAGCTCGATGAGGGAGCCGCGCTCCTCGCGCCGCGGCCCGGAGATGGTGCCGCTGGCGAACAGGTCGCCGACGCGCAGGGACGCGCCGTTGGAGGTCATGTGGGCGAGCATCTGGTCCGGCGTCCAGTACATCGACGCGTACGGCGGGCGGGAGACGACCTCCCCGTTGATCGCCACCTCGACGACGAGGTCGAACCCCCAGTCGGCCCGCCGCCGCAGGTGCTCCAGCGGCTCCGGGTCCTGCGGCGGCCCGGGGATCCGGGGCAGCGCGTCCAGCGGGGTGATCCACGGCGAGATCGACGTGGCGAACGACTTGCCGAGGAACGGCCCGAGCGGCACGTACTCCCACGCCTGGATGTCGCGCGCGCTCCAGTCGTTGAGCAGCGTCACGCCGAAGACGTGGTCCTCGAACGCGCCGGCCGGCGAGCCCATCTCGGACGGCGTGCCGACCACGAACCCCAGCTCCGCCTCGATGTCGAGCTTGGCGCACGGCCCGAACACGCCGGCCTTGAGCTGCCCGCGCGGCCGGGTGATCGGGGTGCCCGAGACGACGACGGTGCCGGAGCGGCCGTGGTAGCCGACCGGCAGGTGCCGCCAGTTGGGCAGCAGCGGCTCGGCGTCGGGCCGGAAGATCCGGCCGATGTTGGAGGCGTGGTCGAGCGAGCAGTAGAAGTCGACGTAGTCGGCCACCTCGAACGGCATGTGCAGCCGCACCTGCTCCAGCGGGATCAGGTGGGCCTCGGTGACGGCCATGTCGTTGGTCAGCTTCTCCCGCAGCAGCGCCCGGGTGGCCTGCCAGGCGGCCCGCCCCCGAGCCATGAACGGGTTGAGCGAGGGCGCCGCGAACACCTCGTCGTGCAGCGCGGCGGCCAGGTCGAGCACCCGGTCGCCGTAGCGCACCCCCACCCGCGGCGCCTGGCCCGGCCGGGAGAACACCCCGTAGGGCAGGTGGTCCACTCCCCAGCTCACACGTCCTCCTTCGTCGATCGGCATCGCGCGCCGCTCACCCTGCCCACCCATCGGCGGGTCACTCCGGGATCAGGCCGAGCTCGCGCAGGTCGGCCAGCGGCGCGGCGGTGTTGCACGAGCCGTAGCTCACCAGCAGCTCGCGGGCGCGCTTGGCGGTCTCCGGCGGCACCGCCCGGGCCAGCGCGACCAGCCGGGCGGCGTCGGTGGTGCGCAGCACCTGCGCGGGGTCGCGCCGCTCGACGGCCTCGCAGACGGCCAGCACCAGGTTGAGGAAGCCGTACCGGTCGGTGCCGAGCGCGGGGTCGAAGTGGCGGACGGCGTGGTGCAGCCCGGCCGTGGCCTTGAACGGGATCTCCTGCTCGGCGCACGAGCGGATGAACGCGGCGAGGTGCTCGACCGGCGGGAACGCCTCGGCGCTCGCGCCGCCGCAGCGCACCTTGAGCCCGACCCCCTCCGGCACGTCGCCGGTGACGCGGTGCGGCGGCACCTCCACGAACAGCCGCACGCCGTGGGGCAGCCGCCCGCCCAGCCGCTGGGCGAACGCGGCCACGGACGTCTCGGGCGGCGGGAGCGCCTCGACGATGTCCACCGGGAGGTCCTCGAACGGCGGCGGTTCGGGCGTGTGCAGGATCAGCCCGATGCGCCGGGGCATGAAGTCCTCGCGGCGCAGCGCGTCGATCCGGCTGGCCGGGCACAGGAAGCGGTGGGTCAGCACCGGCCCGCCGTGCTCCTGGTCGCGGCGGTGGCGGGCCAGCGCCTCGGACATGTGCAGGGACGTCGGCGGGAACAGCCCCGCGTCGTCCACCAGGGCGGTGAACAGGACGGCGGTGCTCATCGCGCCCACGTCCAGGCGTAGTCGGTGTCCTCGCAGGCCAGCGCGCCCGGCCCGAGGTCGAGCGGGCGGAACGTGTCGACCATGACGGCCATCTCGCTGGTGGTCGTGACACCGCGGGAGACCGCGTCGATGACGGCCTCGACCGCGCCGGGCTGCGGCCCGTGGGTGAAGCCGGCCGGGTGCAGCGACACCGAGCCGACGTCGATGCCGGAGCCCCTGCGCGCGGAGTAGTCGCCGCCGACGTAGAACATGAACTCGTCGGAGTCGACGTTGTGGTGGTTGTACGGGATCGGCACCGACTCGGGGTGGAAGTCCAGCGGGCGCGGGCAGAACGAGCAGACCACGAACCCCGGCCCCTCGAACGTCTGGTGGACCGGCGGCGGCGCGTGCGTCTTCTTCACGACCGGCTCGAAGTCCTCGATGTTGAAGGCGTACGGGTAGAGGCAGCCGTCCCAGCCCACCACGTCGAACGGGTGGTTGCGGTAGAACAGCCGGGTCAGCCCGCCCCGGGTGCGCACCAGCACCGGCACCTCCTCGCCCTCGGCGAGCAGCGGCTCGGCCGGGGCGCGCAGGTCGCGCTCGCAGTACGGGGCGTGCTCCAGGAACTGTCCGTACTGCGACAGGTAGCGCCTGGGCGGCCTGATGTGCCCGGCGGCCTCGATGGCCAGCACGTTGACCTGCCCGTCGGGCACCCAGCGGTGGATCGTGCCGGTGGGCACGACCACGTAGTCGCCCTCGCGGGCGTCGATGGCGCCGTACGTGGACTCGAAGCGGACCCGGCCGCGCTGGACGTACACGCACTCGTCGCCCATCGAGTTGCGGTACAGCTCGCTCGGCTGGTCGGTGGTGGCGTACGACAACCGGACGTCGCCGTTGCCGGCCAGCAGGATCCGGCCGGTGACCAGGTCGCCGGCGCCGGCGAGCTCCTGGGTGCGGAAGTGCCGCGGGGAGAGCGGCAGGTTGGGCTCCAGGCGGGCGCCGGCCGGCTGGGTGACCGCCTCGGCCTTGACGATGGCCGTCGGCAGGTGGCGGTGGTAGAGCAGCGAGGAGTCGGAGGAGAAGCCCTCCTCGCCCATCAGCTCCTCGGCGTACAGGCCGCCGTCGGGCCTTCTGAACTGCACGTGGCGCTTGCGGGGGATCTCGCCCACGACGCGGTAGTACGGCATCCGCCCTCCCCGAGCTGGTGTCCGCTTATCGGACGTTAGTGTCCTCTATATGTAATTACCGTCGTCCATCCCCCTGGAGATGTCAACCCAGGGCGCCGGCCAGCTCGGCCGCCGCCTCGACCACGAGCGGGCCCGCCGACTCCTCCAGCGGCCCGAACGTCACCACCCCCACCGACGCCTCCAGCCAGGGCACCCCGGTCACCGGGGCGGCGATGCCGCGGGCCCCCTCCTGCAACTGCCCCTCCGTCACCAAGTAGTCCGAACGGCCCTGGCGCAGCGCGAGGATCGCCCGCCCCGCCGCGCCCTTGGTGAGCGGGTGCCGCGAGCCCTCCCGGTAGGCCACGTGCATGTGCGTCCACGACGGCTCCACCACGGCCACGGCCAGCCCGTCCTCGCCCTCGGCCACCGTCAGGTGCGCGGTCGCGCCCACCCGCTCGGCCAGCCGCCGCAGCGCGGGCAGCGCCGCCGCGCGCAGCAGCGGCTGCACCGCCTGCGCCAGCACCAGCACCCCGAACCCCAGGTGAACCCGCCCCTCGGCGTCGCGGCGCACGAAGCCCTCGCTCGACAGCGTGGTGAGCAGCCGGTAGACGACCGGGCGGCTGAGCTGCAGCTCGTGGCTCAGCTCGGTGGGGGTGCGCCCGCCCTTGCCGTCGGCGAGCAGCCTCAGCAGGCGGAGCCCGCGCTCCAGCGTCTGGGCGGATTCAGCGGCCATGCGTCGATTATCGCCGTCCGGACGCCGCCGTCACACGGCGCGCGCGGACGCCGGTAGGGCAGGCCGTACCCCCGGTTCGGGGGACGACGGGCCTGATCGGGACGGGTGATCGGCGCAGACTTCAGGAAAGCCCCGAGGAGGAACTCATGACCCGCATGCCCACTATCTCCCAGCGGTCCGCGCGCCGGACCGGCCCTGCGGACCAGGCACCGCCCGCCGTGCTCGCGGCGATGTCGCTGTGGCTCTTCGCCGTCGCGGCCGGCGCCTTCGAGGCCGTGCTGATCGTCACTCAGATGCTGTCGTCGGGTACGGCGTTCGGCGAGCTGCTGCCCCAGATCGCCTTCCGGCTGGGGGTGTTCGCGGCGGCCGTGCTCCTCGCCCTGCGGCTGCGGGAGGGGCGGAACTGGGCGCGGCTCACGCTGGCCGTCGGCCTCGGCGTCTTCGGGACGCTGTCGCTGGTGGTCGAGCCGGTGCGGTGGCTGCTGGACGGCGGCTCGATCGGGGACGCGGTAGCCGCCGCGGGCCCGATGGATCTCCTCTTCGCGGGCAGCCGGATCCTGCACCTGCTGGCCGTGCTCGGGGCCGTGACGCTCATGTTCCAGCCCCGGGCCAACGCCTTCTTCCGCGGCCGGTCAGCCTGAGACGCCCTCCGCGGCCTGGGCCTGGTCGCGGTCCTGGGCCGGGGCGCGCAGGTTGCGCACCCCCGGCGACAGCAGCGCCGCCAGGGTCGAGAGCACGACGAGCGCGGCGCAGCCCAGCAGCGCCTCACGGGTGCCGACCAGCGCCGCCACCGGCCCGGCCAGCATCAGCCCGAGCGGGCCGAACATCAGCGACCCCAGCGCGTCGTACGAGCTGACCCGCGACAGCGCCTCGGCCGGGACCTCGCGCTGCATGGTGGTCTGCCACAGCACCCCGAAGACGTCGAAGCACACGCCCAGCGCGAACGAGGCGGCCACGATCGCCCACACCGGGGCGCCCAGCCCGAGCAGCAGGTACGGCGCCGCGGTGGGCAGGCACAGCAGCGTGCCGACCAGGATCGGCCGCGACGGCCGCAGCCGCAGCGACACGAGCACCCCGGCGATCGTGCCGACCGCCTCGCCCGTCAGGAACGCCGACCACACCAGCGGCCCGCCCAGGCTCTCCTTGGCCAGCAGCGGCCCCAGCACACCGTGACCGGCCTGGAGCGCCATCACCAGGACCGAGAACTGCGCGACCACCACCCAGATCCACTGCCGAGAGCTGAACTCCCGCCAGCCGTCACGCAGGTCGGCCAGCACCGAGTGGCGCGGGCCGGCGGGCCGCTCGGAGGGAGCCAGCCGCAGGGCCGCGATCAGCCCGCCCGCCACCGCGAACATCAGCCCGCTCACCGCCAGCGCCCAGCCGCCGCCGAACAGCACCACCGTGCCGCCGCCGAAGACGGCCCCGGCCACCCGGGAGACGTTGGCGCCCAGCCCGAGCAGGGCGTTGCCGGTCTGCAGCCGGTCGGCCGGCACCACCTCCGGGATGATGCCGGTCAGCGCGGGGAACAGCACCGCCATCGACACGCCGCTGAGCGCGGCGGCGGCGGCCAGCGCGGGCAGCGGGGTCCAGCCGGTGAGCATCATCGCGCCCAGGGCGAAGAACGCCAGCGCGTTGGCGGCCTCGCCGGCCGTCATCACCAGGTGCCGGGGGAACCGGTCCGCGATCACCCCGCCGACCAGCATGAACAGCACCATCGGCAGCGACTCGGCGGTGAGCACCACCGACAGCGTGGTCGCGTCGGCCCCGGGCAGGTCGAGGACGCCGAAGGCGAGGGCCACGGGGGCGAACGCGCTGCCGAGCACCGAGATGGTCCGCGCGGCCAGCAGCAACGTGAACCGCCGGTCGCGCAGCAGACCGAGATCCTGGAAGTGTCCGCGCAACGTGATGCCCCCTTTTGACAAACGGGCCCATTCTGCCGGTTTCCCAGGGGGCTGTCGCCTGGTTATCGGGGGCTGGGAATAGGTCAGAAAAGTCACGACATCGGTCAGAAAAGCGGTCAAGACTGCCTGATCTCATTGAACGTTATTGATCATCCGGATATCGTGCTGAATGCCCGACGATCACCCCTCACGTAAGGCGCCTGGATGCGACGTCGACGACTGCGGCAGCTCTTCGTCCTGGGACTCGCCCTCTCCCTGCTCGGCATCGGCGTCCCCGCGTGGTCGGAGGACGACCCCCGTAGCTGCAACGACCTGATGTCCGGCGACACCCCCGCGTACGTGGTGTGCCGGTGGATGGCCACGCCGGACGAGGCGCTGGACATCGCCCGGTGGTGGCTGGCCAACGACGGCGAGCGGATGGAGTCGGCCGGCCCGGTGGACGGCATCGGCGTCAACTGCGCCGAGCCCGGCAACGTCTGCCCGCCGCTCGAGAACGACGGGGTGGGCGACGGCCAGGCCCACGACGGCGGCGAACCGGACGTCGAGGGCGCCGAGGACGGCGGGACGCCCGAGTGCAAGGCCGGCGAGGAGTGCTTCGTCTCGCCGGAGGGCCTGTCCGCCGAGCAGATCTCCACGGCCATGGAGAGCACCACCGGCCAGGCCGTCAAGACCGCCGTCGCGGCGGGCCTTCGGGTGTGGGTGGACGCCGAGCTGGCCGACGACTGGAAGGCCGGCAAGCTCGACGAGGCCGCCCAGCGCGTCGCCGCGCTGGCCGCGCAGCCGGGCGTCGTGGGCATCCGCTTCACCCGGCAGCTCGGGACCGGGCAGACGTTCCAGACCGCCGAAGAGATGGACACGTTCGTCAACGAGGCGACCGCGCGGCTGCGCAAGCTCGCCCCCGGCCGGAAGCTGGCCGCGCGCACGGCGGTGCCGCTGTTCGGCTGCGGCGCCGACGACGCCTGCAAGACCGCGATGACCGAGAAGTACCCGCTGCTCGCCCCGGAGCGGATCGGCGCCTGGCTCGCCAAGGGCAGGATCGACCAGCTCGCCCTGGACGGCGCCCACCTCGGCACCGAGTACGCCACCTGGAAGATCGACGCCGCCACGGCGCAGCGCAACCAGTGGGTGCAGGTCCGGGCCCGGGCGTGGGACGCGTACGCGCAGATCGCCAGCGAGGACGCCACGCTGACCGCGACCGGCGCGCCCCAGCTCACCGGCGAGCAGGTCACCAAGGCCGTCACCGAGCACGTGGCGAGCCCGATCCAGGACGACGCCGCCGAGACCGTCACCCTGCCGAGCCGCTCCGAGAACGAGCAGGGCCAGGTCAGCCGCCTGTACGGCGAGAAGTGGGCGGCCAACGCCACCTGGGACCAGCTCAAGAAGCTCACCGAGGTCCGCCCCCGCCTGGCCACGCTCTACGACCCGGCCAAGCCCGAGGTGGACGCCGCGACCGACCTGAAGGCCCTGGCCGAGGTCTTCGGCCAGGTGTACGTCCAGGGAGACTGACAGCGGCTCGTGCGGGCCCGGCGATTCCCTCGCGGGAATTGCCGGGCGGGCGGGGCTCCTCGCACAGTGGAGCCCGCGAGAGACCCTCACCGCACGAAGGAAGACACCATGTCGTACCCCGACCCGCAGGACATCGCCGCCCGGTACATCGCGCTGTGGAACGAGCCGGACCCGGCCCTGCGCCGCAAGGCCATCGAGGACGTGTTCGCCGAGAACGCCGCGCACGTCCTGCATCCGCCCCAGGAGATCCGCGAGATCGCCGCGGGGCTCGGCTTCCCCGCCTCCACGCTGGAGGCCCACGGCCACGACGCCATCGAGGTGCGCGTGGCCAGCTCCTACGACAGGTTCGTCGGATCCGGGAGGTACGTCTTCCGGCCCGCGCCCGGCGCCATCCGGCTCAACGAGGTCGTCAAGCTGACCTGGGAGACGGTGGCGGCCGAGAGCGGCGAGCGCGTGGGCGGCGGCGTCGAGGTGCTCGTCCTGGACGGGGACGGCCGGGTGGCCGCCGACTACATGTTCCCCGGACTCTGATCGTTCCGCCCGGGGCGCTCAGTCCCTGAGGAACGCGCCGAACTCCTCCAGGTCGATCAGCCCGTCGCCGTCCTGGTCGAGCCGGGCCACGCCGGCCTGGGCCCGCTCCAGGCTGATCGGCTGCCCCAGGACCTCCATCAGCCGGACCAGCTCCTCGGCCGAGATGCGGCCGTCCTTGTCGACGTCGATCAGGTCGAAGGTGATCGCGTGGTCGCTCATTCGTGCCCTCCTGGGGGATCCGTGTGGGTCAGACCTTAGTGGCGTTGCCTGCTTCCCCGGGAGGCGCCGGGCATTCCGGGCGATCGTCTGGGTAGCAGGCGGCGCATGCGACTGACGTACACCTCGGATCTGTGGTGGAAGAACGCCGTCATCTACTGCCTCGACGTCGAGACCTACAAGGACGGCAACGGCGACGGGATCGGCGACTTCCGCGGGCTGACGCAGCAGATCGACTACCTGGCGGGCCTGGGGGTGACGTGCCTGTGGCTCATGCCGTTCTACCCCACCCCCAACAAGGACGACGGCTACGACATCACCGACTTCTACGCCATCGACCCCCGGCTCGGCACGCTCGGCGACTTCGTGGAGTTCATGCGGACCGCCCACGACCGGGGGCTGCGGGTCATCGCGGACCTGGTCGTCAACCACACCTCCGACCAGCACCCGTGGTTCAAGGAGGCGCGCAAGAGCAAGGACTCGCCGCGCCGCGACTGGTACGTCTGGTCCGACAAGCCCGAGCCGGACGACCCGAGCATGGTGGTCTTCCCCGACAAGGAGAACAGCATCTGGCAGTACGACAAGGGGTCGGGCCAGTACTACCTGCACAGCTTCTACAAGCACCAGCCCGACCTCAACGTGGCCAACCCGGAGGTCCGTGACGAGATCGCCCGGATCCTCGGCTTCTGGATGGAGCTCGGGCTGTCGGGCTTCCGGGTCGACGCCGTGCCGTTCCTCATCGAGAACGTCGAGCCGAAGCTGGCCGACCCGCACGAGTTCCTGGCCGACCTGCGGGCCTTCATGACGCGGCGCAAGGGCGACTCGATCCTGCTCGGCGAGGTCAACGTGCCCTACCGGCAGTTGCTGGACTACTTCGGCGACGGGCTCGGCGACCAGGTCACCATGTGCTTCGACTTCATCGGCATGCAGAGCGCCTGGCTGTCGCTGGCCAGGGGAGAGGCCGAGCCGCTGGCCGCGGCGCTCAAGGCGCGGCCCAGGCCGCCCAAGGACTGCCAGTGGGCGACGTTCCTCCGCAACCACGACGAGCTGACCCTGGACAAGCTCACCGACGAGGAGCGTCAGGAGATCTTCCGGGCATTCGGCCCGGAGAAGAACATGCAGATCTTCGGCCGGGGGCTGCGCCGCCGGCTGCCCACCATGCTCGGCGGCGACCTGCGGCGGATCAAGATGGCCTACAGCCTGCTCTTCTCGCTGCCTGGCACGCCGGTGCTGTTCTACGGAGAGGAGATCGGCATGGGGGAGAACCTCGACGCCGAGGGCCGGATGGCGGTGCGCACCCCCATGCAGTGGTCGAGCGAGGGCGGATTCACCATGGCGGAGCCCGTGCGCAGGATGCCGGACGGTCCCTTCGGGCCGGACCGGGTCAACGTGGCGGACCAGAAGCGCGACACCGACTCCCTGCTGCGCTGGATCCAGCTCCTCATCGAGCGCTACCGCGAGTGCCCGGAGCTGGCCTGGGGCAGGCACACCGTGCTCGACTCGGGCAGCCCGCACGTGCTGGCGCACCGCTGCGACGCCGACGGCGCGTCCGTGATCGCCCTGCACAACCTGGGCAGGACGGCCGAGGACGTGGAGCTGAAGCTGGAAGGTCTGGAGAACTACCGGCTCACCGACCTGCTCGTGGACGGCACCAGCGATGTCTCGGAGCAGGGCGTCGTGCGGCTGCCGCTCGGCCCGCACGGGTGCCGGTGGCTGCGCGCCGCGCCGGCCGAGGTGCCGCCGGAGGACGCCTCGGTGAAGGCGGACGACTCCTTCACCCATCCGCGTCGCAGGTGAGCACTCACAGGTAGGACGGGCCGGTCACCCGGTGCCGGAAGATCCACCAGACCCACGCCTGCGCGGCGACCAGCAGCGGGGTCACCACGAGGATCACCGGTGTGAGCAGCGCCGCCGTGGGACCGGCCGTCAGCGGCAGCCGCAGCCCGGCCAGCACCCCGATCGCCACGAGCGCGGCGGCGGTCAGCGCGTACGTGCGCGCCTCGCCGGAGCCACCGGACAGCACGGCGGCCCGCCGCCGCAGCTCGCCGCGCAGCCGCAGCGTGGCGAAGGCCAGCCCGTGCGCGCCGAACACCACCGCCACCAGCAGGGCGGGCACCAGTGCGACCGGCCCGTGCAGGCCGAGCAGCACGTCGCTGAGCAGCACCCCCAGGCTCAGCGCCAGTCCCCAGCTCCCGGCGACGACCGCGCCGTCCCAGAAGCCGCGCCAGCGGATGCCGGGCAGCCGTCCCCGCAGCCACAGCCCCATGTCGCGCACCACCCAGGACAGCAGCAGCGGCACCACCACCGCGACGTTGCCGCTCAGCAGCTCGGCCTCCAGCTCGGGGAAGAGCCCCGCCAGGACGCCCGCCGTGGCCACCAGCCACACCTCGTTGCCGAGGAAGAACGGCGCGATCGCGGCGATCACCTCGCGCCGCTCGTCCGCGCCGCGGCCGAGGTACGGCAGCGCCATGCCGACGCCGATGTCGGCGCCGCCCAGGACGAGGTAGCCGAGCGCGAAGAAGGCCAGAACGAAGATCTCCATGACGGGACTCCTCAGGGGTCCTCAGAGGGACAGGGCGGGCTCGGTGGAAGGGGCGTCGATCGGCCGGTCGCCCAGCGTCACCGCGTCCGGGCCGCGCCGGGCGGCCCTGGCCAGCAGCGCGTAGGTGGTCACGATCAGCGCGGCGAACACGGTCACGAACGCGGCCAGCGAGACCCGCATCTGCGTCGGCGTCAGCGGCGACATCGCCTCCGCCGTGGTCAGCAGGCCGTACACCGCCCAGGGCTGGCGGCCCATCTCGCGGAACACCCAGCCGCCCAGCATGGCCACGAACGGCACCGGGATCATCAGGGTCAGCAGCCAGTGCCACACCCGCAGGCCGCGCACGGCGGGCCGGATGAGCATGAGGACGGCGCTCAGCCCGGAGAAGAAGAACATCACCGCGAACGCGATCAGCATCGTCATGGCGCCGGCCTGCACCCACCCGGCCGGCGGCAGGTAGTCGCCGGGCCCGTGGGCGGCGGCCAGCTCGGCCTGCGCGGCGGCGGCACGCGCGGCGTCGCCGCTCCACACGGCGGCCTTGGCCGGCTGGAGCGTCTCGAAGCCGAGCCCGCCGAACGTGGCGGTGAACAGCGTCGCGGGCAGCGCGACGCCGATCCCGATCCGCAGCGACTTGCGGAACAGGTCCTGCTCGGCGGTGCGCCTGCGCAGGTGGTACGCGCTGACCCCGGCCATGAAGAAGCCGCCCGTGACCATGGCGCCGCCGAGCACGTGGAAGAACGCGACCTGGGCGGTGGGGTTGGCGACCATCGCGCCGAAGTCGGTCAGCCGCAGCACGCCGTCCGCGAGCTCGTAGCCCACCGGGCGCTGCAGGAAGCCGTTGGAGACGAGGATCCAGAACGCCGAGGCGTACGCCGTGAGCGTCACCACCCAGATCGCCGCCAGGTGGGCCCACCGGTTCAGCTTGTTCCAGCCGAAGATCCACAGGCCCAGGAACGTGGACTCCAGGAAGAAGGCCACCAGCGTCTCGATCGCCAGCGAGGCGCCGAAGGTGTTGCCCGCGAACTCCGTCAGCCCGCTCCACGTCAGCCCGAGCTGGAACTCCATCACGAGGCCGGTGGCGATGCCCATCGCGTAGTTGATGACGTAGAGCTGCCCCCAGAACCTGGTCATCCGCTGGTGGACCGGGTTGCGGGTGAGCGTCGCCCAGGTCTGCACGACGGCCACCAGCGTCGCCAGCCCGAGGGTCAGCGCGACGAACAGGAAGTGCGCCCCGGCGGTGAGGGCGAACTGCAGGCGGGCGAGGTCCACGGTTTCCATGGCTCACGATCCTGCGGCGACGGTTCCGCGCGCGGCGTCATGCCCGCGCGGGCACCTGGCGTACTCCGCAGGGTGACAGGGGGCGCCGAAGGTACCACCCGGGATGTACGCGCCCCCGGGGGGTCAGGGCGTGAGCCAGCCCGGGGTGATCACGCCGGCCTCGTAGGCCATCACCACGAGCTGGGCCCGGTCGCGCGCGCCCAGCTTGGTCATGATGCGGCTGACGTGGGTCTTGGCCGTGGCGGGGCTGAGCACGAGCCGGGCCGCGATCTCGTCGTTGGACAGGCCGGCCGCCACCAGCGTCATGACCTCGCGCTCGCGCTCGGTCAGGGCGTTGAGCCGCGGCCCCGGCTCGGGCCGCCGCACCCGGCCGGCGAACTCGGCGATCAGCCGGCGGGTGATGGCGGGGGCGATCAGCGCGTCGCCGCGGGCCACGACGCGTACGGCGTGGATCAGCTCGGCCGGTTCGGTGTCCTTGACCAGGAAGCCGCTCGCGCCCGACCGCAGGGCCCCGTACACGTAGTCGTCGAGGTCGAACGTGGTCAGGATGATCACCCTGACGCCGGTCAGGCGGGGGTCGGCGGCGATGCGGCGGGTCGCCTCCAGGCCGTCGAGGCGGGGCATGCGGATGTCCATGAGCACCACGTCCGGGCGGTGCCTCCCGGCCTGCTCCACCGCCTCGGCGCCGTCGGGGGCCTCGGCGACCACGTCGATGTCGTCCTCGTCGCTCAGGATGGAGCGGAACCCGGCGCGCACGAGGGTCTGGTCGTCGGCGAGCAGTACGCGGATCATCGGGCTCCGTTCGTGAGGGGCAGGTGGGCGACGACGCGGTAGCCGCCCTCGGGGCGGGGGCCGGCCTCCAGGGTGCCGCCCAGGGCGGTGGCACGCTCCCGCATGCCCTGCACGCCGAAGCCGCTGCCCTCGGTGTACGTCGCTCCGGGCCCATCATCCTCCACCCGGATCACGAGATGTCCGGACTTGTTGGTGATGGTGAGCGTGGCTTCGGCCGTCCCGGAGTGCCGGGAGACGTTCGTCAGCGCCTCCCGGACGATGCGCGTCGCCGCCAGGTCGATCTCCGTGGGCACGTCGTCGAGCGGCCCCGACAGCTCGGTGCGCACCGACAGCCCCGTGGCGGCCACCAGGGCGTCCACGCGGGCCAGGCTGTCGGCCGGCCCGGTCGGGGCCGCCTCGTCCACCTGCCGCAGCACGCCGAGCGTGGTCCGCAGCTCGCGCAGCGTCTCCTTGCTCGTCTCCTTGATCGTGCGCAGGGCCGTCTCGGCCTCCTCGGGCCGCTTCTTCAGGCCGTGCAGCGCCGCCGCGGCCTGCACATTGATCATGGAGATGTTGTGGCCGAGCACGTCGTGCAGCTCGCGGGCGATGCGCAGCCGCTCCTCGCCGGCCCGCCGCCTGGCCTCCTCCTCCCTGCCGTGCTCGGCCTCCCGCGCGCGCCGCTCGGCCTCCTGGAGGTAGGCGCGGCGGTTGCGGGTGACGCCGCCGAACGCGATGCAGGCCACCACCCAGCCCATGATGGACAGGAACATGCTGTCGTCGATGTGCCGGACGTCCCCGCTCTCGCCGTAGCCGACGGCCAGCAGCGCGGCGGCGCCCACCGTGCCGGCCGCGACCAGGTGGCCCCGGTCGGCGGCGGTGTAGAGCACGACGAACAGCAGGACCAGCAGGGGCCCGTCGAGCCGGGCGAACGGGTAGTAGGCGACGACGGCGGCGGTCACGACGACCAGCGCCGCCACCGGGTGGCGCAGCCGCGCGAGCGTGGCGGCCCCGGCGACCAGGGGGAGGATCAGGTCCAGCGCGTTCAGCCGCGGGTGGGGCCCGACCAGCGCCGTGACCAGCGTGGCGCCGAGCACGACGGCGACCACGCCGACCGAGACGGCGGTGCCGGTCCGGGAATCACGCATGGCCCCCATTGTCCACGGGGGCCGGCGGTGCCCGGCAACCGGCGAGAGTGGGCCGGTGACGTGCGGGCGGCCTCCGGCTGGGTAGATCAGGAGGATGAGCACTGAGGATGAGCTGCGGCAGGTCGAGGAGGATCTGGTGCGGCTGCGCACGGAGAACAAGGAAGTCCGCCAGCAGATCGGCGAGCTCGGGGCGACCGACCCGATCGAGATCGGCTCCATGATCGCCATGGCGGACGACCAGGAGCAGCTGATCGCCGACCTGGAGCGGCGGCGCGACGAGCTGCGCCGCCGCCTCGGCCAGAACTGACCGCCGGGCTCACGACCTCGCGGGCGCCGCGCGCAGGGGGGCGCCGACGTCGTGCAGGTGCCGCAGCGCCTGGCCGTACGACTCCAGCACGCCCGTCTCCAGGTAGGGCACGCCGATGGACGCGCAGTAGTCGCGCACGATCGGCTGGGCGCGGCGCAGGTTGGGCGCCGGCATGTTCGGGAACAGGTGGTGCTCGATCTGGTAGTTGAGCTGGCCGAACAGCACGTCGCGGAGCGGGCCGCCCCTGACGTTGCGCGAGGTCAGCACCTGCTTGCGCAGGAAGTCGAGCCTGTCGGCCTTGGTGAACATCGGCATGCCCTTGTGGTTCGGCGCGAACGTCGAGCCCAGGTAGAGGCCGAACAGCCCCTGGTGGACGAGCAGGAAGGCCACGGCCCTGACCGGCGACAGCGTCGCGAACACCACGCCGAAATAGACCGCGAAGTGCGCCGTCAGCAGGGCCAGCTCGATCCAGCGCCGCTTGAGCTCCGGGTTGCCGAGCGCCCGGAAGCTGGCCACGTGCAGGTGCCACGCCTCCAGCGTGAGCAGCGGGAAGAACAGGAACGCCTGCCGGCGGGCCACGAACCGCGGCAACCCCCGGCTCCGCCCGACCTGGTCGGACGACCAGACGATGACCGCCGGCGACA
Source organism: Nonomuraea rhodomycinica (assembly GCF_013363995.1). Taxonomy (GTDB): domain Bacteria; phylum Actinomycetota; class Actinomycetes; order Streptosporangiales; family Streptosporangiaceae; genus Nonomuraea; species Nonomuraea rhodomycinica. The sequence continues at coordinate 86,715 of NZ_JABWGO010000006.1, forward strand.
CGTCGGGGTCGTGGTCGTCGTGGTTGGGGTTGGCGTGGTGACGGTTGTGCTTGGCGTTCCACCAGCCCCAGCCGAGGCCGATGCACAGGTCACCGATCACGAGCCCGACGAGGTCGCCCGGCCGGCGGGTGCGGAACACCTGGCGGTGCCCGAGGTCGTGGGCGAGGAAGCCGAACTGCGCGAACACCACGGCGAGCACCGCGGCGACGAGGAGCTGCAGCCACGAGTCGCCGGCCCACCAGAACAGGGCCCACGCCCCGGCGTAGGCGGCCGCGGCCAGGCAGAACCGTACGGCGTAGTAGACCGGACGCCGGTCGAGCAGGCCGGCCTCCGCGATCCTCCTGGACAGGCGCGCGAAGTCGCTGCCCCGCGTGTCGAGCGTGAGTGGGTCGGCCACTGGTCTCCTCACAAAGCCGGGGAAAGATGACCCCCACATTCGCGTATTACGGCCCCGTACGGAAGCTTGTGCTCGGCCCGGCGGCCCCGCGGCAGCGGGGCGGCGCCGTGACAGCGGGACGGCAGAGCCGTGGCAGAGCCCTGTCGCAAGGTGGGCCCATGACCAACGTGCTGATCGTCGGCTCCGGGCCGACAGGACTGACCCTGGGGATCGAGCTGGCCCGCCGCGGCGTCGCCTTCCGGATCGTGGAGCGCTCGTCCGGCCCCGCCGAGGGAGTGCGCGGCAAGGGGCTCCAGCCGCGGACGCTGGAGGTGTTCGACGACCTCGGTGTCGTCGACGAGATCCTCGCCACCGGCGGCGCCTACCCGCCCCTCCGGAGCTACCGGGGCGAGCAGGTCGTCTGGGAGGGGCGGATGGACGAGCCGCGCGAGCCGTCCCCCGACGTGCCGTACCCGAACCTCGTCATGCAGCCGCAGTGGCGCACCGAGCGGATCCTCCGCGACCGCCTCGCCGAGCTGGGCGGGCACGTCGAGTACGGCGCGGGAGTCACCGGCGTCGAGCAGGACGCCGAGGGCGTCACGGCCACGCTGGCCACCGGGGAGCGCGTCCGCTGCTCCCACCTCGTGGCCGCCGACGGCGGTCGCAGCACCGTGCGCAAGCTGCTCGGCGTCGGCTTCCTCGGCGACACCCACGACAGCGACCGGGCGGTGCTGGCGGACGTCAGGACCCGCGACCTCGACCGGGACCACTGGCACCTGTGGGGCGACCCGGCCACCAAGGCGCTCCACGTGAGCCTGTGCCCGCTGCCCGGAACCGACGTGTTCCAGCTCGTCGCGCCCTGCACCGGCGAGGACGACCCGCGCCGGATCCTGGCCGAGCACGCGCCGCACGTCACGCTGGACGAGGTGGTCTGGCGCTCGGAGTACCGGGTCAACGTCCGGATGGCCGAGCGGTTCCGGATCGGCCGCGTCTTCCTGGCGGGCGACGCCGCGCACGTCCACTCGCCGGCGGGCGGGCAGGGCCTCAACACCGGCGTGCAGGACGCGTACAACCTCGGCTGGAAGCTCGCCCTCGGCGGGGAACGGCTGCTCGACACCTACGAGCACGAACGCATGCGGGTCGCCGCCGACGTGCTCGGCCTCAGCACCCGCCTGTACCGCGACCGCGAGCACAGGCGCGGCGGCGAGACCGACCAGCTCGCCATCGGCTACCTGGACAGCCCCCTGTCGGAGGGCGAGCGGGGCGGCGAGCGCCTCGGCGGTCACTTCGACGCGCGGCGCGGCACGCACTTCACGCTGTTCGCCGCCACGGGCCGCGACCACGGGGACGCGGTGCGCGTCCACCCGCCGCTCGACGGTCAGCGGGGCGTCGTCCTGGTCCGGCCCGACGGGTACATCGGCTATCACGGCGACGAGAGCGGGCTCAGCGCGTACCTCTCGGGGTGGGGGATCGCGGCGCCCCTGGCCAGCGCCCGCTGAAGGGCGTCCTCGCCCAGGGCGTCACGGCAGCGCGCGAGCAGCGCGGAGTCCCCGGCCCCGGCCCCGCCGCGCAGCGCCCGCGCCGCCCCGGCCAGCTCGGCGGCGAGCGGCGGATCGCAGTGCTCGGCCGCGCCCTCCAGCACGCTCGCGCGGACCGTGCGGTCCGGCGAGGCGTCCATGAGCTCCAAGGCATGGCGCAGCGGCGGCCAGGGGTCGGCCGACACGCGGGCGAGCTCGACGTTCACCAGCGCCTCGAACTGCGGGGGAGCGCCGTCCAGCAGCGCCAGTGCGCGGTGCAGCAGCCGGGCCGCCCCCTCCGGATCGCCCGAGCGGCGGGCCAGCTCGGCCCGCGCGTGCAGCACCCGCGCCACCGCCAGGGGATCGCCGTCACCCGGCCCGGACCTCCCCGCGACCTCTTCGGCCCTGGCCAGGGTGGCGGCGGCGCCGTCGAGGTCTCCCGTGCGGGCCTGGAGGCGGCCCAGCCGGGCGAGGAACAGGATCGGCCCCTCGGGGGCCTCCAGCCCGGCGATCTCCCCGGCCAGCCGCGCGCCCTCCGTGGCCAGGGCCATGGCCCGCGCGTCGTCGCCCGCGTTCTCGGCCTCCAGCGACAGCCAGTGCAGCGTGTACGACAGCCCCCACCGGTCGCCGCTCTCCCGGAACCCGGCCAGCGCCGCCCGCAGCGGCTCACCCGCCTCGGCCGCCGCGCCGAACTCGAACCGCGTGAGCCCGCGCATGAGCTGGGCCGCCGCCCTCGTCCACGGGTCGGGGTGGTCGCGCAGCCGCTCGGCGGCCGCCTCGGCGAGCTCCACGACGTCGGGCGACGGGGCCGGCATCAGCGCGAACGAGGCCACCGCCGCCGGATGGTCCGCACGCCGGACGGCGTCGCCCGGCCGGTCACCCGTGATCAGCCGGCAGAGCCCGTGGGCCAGCTCCCGGCCCGGCGGCGGCGTGCCGCCCACCCGCCGCAGCACCTCCGCCGCCCACCCGGCCGCCTCCGCGCGCCGTCCGCGGATGCTCCACGGCCACAGCCGGGCCAGGAAGAGCCGAAGCGGGTCGTCGGTGCGTTCGAGGGCGGCGTCGAGGTTGCCCTGCTCGGCGTCGAGCACGGCCAGCCAGTGGAGCTGCCCGCCGGTCCGCAGCCCCGGACCGGCCTCCTCGGCCAGCAGCGTGTAGTACCGCGCGTGGGCGCGGCGCACGTCGGGCAGGTCGGCGGCGGCGTACTGCCTGATGGTCTCCAGCATCGTGTAGCGGTCGCCGGACAGGGCGATGAGCGACTTGTCCACCAGCGACGCCAGCACGTCCAGCACGTCGTCCCCGTGCGGCTCGACCCGCGGCCCGCAGACCCGCGCGACGGCCTCCGCGCTCGCGCCGCCCGCGAACACCGTGAACGCGCGCAGCAGCTCCCGCTCCGCGTCCGACAGCAGCTCCCAGCTCCAGTCGATGACCGCGCGCAGCGTGCGGTGCCGCGGCTCGGCGGTCCTGCCGCCGCGGAAGGCGAGCCGGTCGCCGAGCCCGCGCACGAGCTGGGCGACCGGCATGGTGCGCAGCCGGGCCGCGGCCAGCTCGATGGCCAGCGGAACGCCGTCGAGCTCGCGGCAGATCCGGGCCGCTTCGCCGGCCTCGACCCGCGCGTCGGGCCGCGCCGCGGCGGCGCGGTCGCGGAACAGCTCCACGGCCGCCTCCTCCTCCAGCGGGAGCACCCGGTGGAGCGTCTCGCCGGGGATGTCCAGCGGCTCCCGGCCGGTGGCCAGGATCCGCAGCTCGGGCACCGCGCCGAGCAGCGCATGCGCCACCCGGGCGGCCTCCTCGACCAGGTGCTCGCAGTTGTCGAGCACGATCAGCGGCCGCCGGGCGCCGCGCAGCGCCGTCACGGCGTCGGTCGTGCGCAGCGCGCCCTCCACGGCGGTGCGCACGTCTCCGGCGGCGGCCAGCTCGACCAGCCAGAGCGTGCCGTCGAGCGTGTCGGCCGTCTCGACGGCCAGCCGCGTCTTGCCCGCCCCGCCGGGGCCCACGAGCGTCACGAGCCGCGCGCCGTCGCCGGGCGCCGGCGCGGTGAGCAGGGCGCGGAGCCGGGAGACGTCGTGCGACCGGCCCACGAAGCTCGTCATGCGGGCCGGCATCCGCCCGCCCCGCGGCTCCTCCACGGGCCCTTCCCGGAAGGCGTCGGCCGGGGTGGGCCTCTGCGGTGTGGCGCGGGTGGCGGCGGGCTCGTCGCGCAGTGCCGCCAGATGCGCCTCGCGCAGCGCGGGCCCGGGATCGGCGCCCAGCTCGTCGGCGAGGCCGGCCCGTGCCCGCTCGAACGCCTCCAGCGCCTCCCCGCGCCGCCCGGCCGCCACCAGCGCCCGTACGAGCAGCGCGTGGAAGGGCTCCCGCACCGGATGCTCGGCCACCAGCGCCCGCAGCTCGGCCACCACCTCCCCGACCCCGTCGCCCGCGCCCGCCGGGTCATCACGCTCGTCCGGGCCGTCCGCGCCCGGCAGGTCATCACGCTCGTCCGGGCCGTCCGCGCCCGCCGCGGCGGCGTGCCGGTCCAGGTCGGCGGCGATGCGCGTGGCCAGGGCCGTGAGCCGCAGCTCCGCCAGCCGCGCCGCCGGTCCCGCCGCGAACGGCATCGCCGCGACGTCCGCCAGCGCCGCCCCCCGCCACAGCCGCAGGGCCGCCCGCGCCTCGCCGGCCCGTACGAGCCGCTCGAACTCCCACGCGTCCACCTCGGCGGCCGGCACGTCCAGCGCGTACCCGGCGGGATGCGAGGCCACGATCCCCGGCGCCTCGCGCCGCGTCCGGGACACCAGCGACTGCAACGCCGCCGTCGGGTGCTCCGGCGCCTCCTCCGGCCACAGGTCGCCGATCAGCCGGTCGGCCGTCACCACGCGGCCGGGCTCCAGCGCCAGCCGCACGAGCAGGGCGCGCACCCGGGCTCCCTTGACCGCGGCCCCCGCGACCTGGAGGGGCCCCAGGATCCCGATCCGCATCCAGCCCTCCACCCCGGCGGTTCCCGTCGTCGGATCCCCCATTCTCCCCGCCGCCCGCGAGTCTCGCGGACCCTAGGAGAACGCCTTCTCCTTCAGCCGGGGGAAACGCTGAGCCGTGCGCAGGAACGTCTTGAACCCGAGCCGCCCCAGCCGGCTCTCGCCCACGAACTGGCGGGCCGCGTTGAGCGAGTCGCGCACGGCCGCGAAGCCGTACTCCCGCATCCGCTCCTCGTACCAGGCGATGGCCTCGACGGTCTCGCGTCCGCTGGTCAGCGCCTGGAACAGCAGGCGGGCGTCGCGCAGCGCGGTGTTGGCGCCGATGCCGCGCATCGGCGTCATGCTGTGGATGGCGTCGCCGAGCAGGGTGATGGTGGAGGCGGGCCACGGGTCGATCGGGATCGAGGTGCGGATCGGCAGCAGGGAGACGGTCTCCGGGTCCGACAGGGAGACCATCCGGCGCAGGTCCGGGTGCCAGGAGCCGATCATCCGCTCCACGGTGTCCCTGAGCCGCTCGCCGGACATCTCGGAGAGGTCGCCGGGGAAGCGGCCGCGCGCCGCGCCGACGGCCCACAGGATGTAGGCGCTGCTGTTGTCCATCAGCGCGCCGTCCTGCTCGGTCACGCCGATGCCGCCCACCGGGGCGAGCCCGGCCACGTCGTGCGGGGCGACGAACATGCCCATGCCCTTGGGCGGGATGATGCTGTTCGGCCCGTCGGACAGCCGGGGCGCGATGAGCCGCCGGGTCTCGTCCGTCAGCGGGAACTTGCCGGCCACGGTGGTGATGCCCGTGTCCACGCGCAGGGCGTGCGGGAGGTACTGCGCCCGCACCCTGGAGTTGCCGCCGTCGGCGGCGATCACCACGTCGGCCCGCGCGGTGGAGCCGTCGGCGAAGAACAGCTCGATCCGCCCGTCGGGCAGCCGCTCGTAGCGCTCGAAGGTCTTGCCGTAGCGCACCACGTCCTCCAGCCCCGACAGCAGCACCTGGCGCAGCGTGATGCGGCTGACGGAGTGGTGGTCGTCGGCCGGGTCGGCCGCCGGGGGCGTCTCGATGAGGGCGAGCAGGCCGAGCTGCTCGGTGAGGAAGCCGAAGTCCTGGCCGCCCCGGCCGGTCGTGGCCAGGAACGCCTGCCACAGCTCGGGCGGCAGGCAGTCGTGGAGCGCGCGGGCGCCGTTCGGGTCGATGTGCACGCGGTAGCCCTGCACCCGGTCGCCGGGGGTGCGGTCGCGCTCGTAGACCGTCACGTTCCGGCCCGCCTTGCGCAGCCCCTGGGCCAGGCAGAGCCCGCCGATGCCGCCACCGATGATCGCGATGTCGTCTCTCATGGCACCGACTATCAACCATTCGGATGATTCTGTCAACCATCCGGATGGATGATAGGCTTCGACGGTGAGACGAGCACCAGAGGAGAAGCAGCGCGACCCCGAGCGCACCAAGGCGCGCATCCTGGAGGCGGCGTTGCGGGAGTTCGCGGCCAAGGGGTTCGCGGGGGCCCGGGTGAGCGAGATCGCGGCCGGCGCCGGGGTCAACAAGCAGCTCATCTCGTACTACTTCGGCGGCAAGGAGGGCCTCTACCAGGCCCTGACCGGGAGCTGGCAGCGCGAGGAGGGGATGTTCGCCGATCCCGGCGCCAGCCTCGCCGGGCTCGTCGCCGGCTACGTCCGGGCCAACTCCGCCCATCGCGACTACGGCCGGCTCATGGTCTGGCAGGGCCTCACCGACGACGGGCCGCCCGCCGCTGACATGGAGGAGGACTTCCGGCGCGAGGCCGAGCACCTGCGCCGCCGTCAGGAGGCGGGGGAGCTGCCGGCCGACGTCGATCCGCCCGCCGTGCTGCTCGCCCTGTTCGCCATGACCGCGGCCGGGGTGTCGTTCCCGCAGCTCGCACGGGCGGTCACCGGGCTGGACCCGGCCTCGCCCGAGTTCGCCGCGTACTACGCGGAGCAGGTCGCGCGCCTGGTCGGCCACCTGGGCGACCGCCCCGGCGCGGCCTCGGAGGAGAGATAGCGGGTCAGGGGCAGCGGACGACCATCCCCGCGTACGACAGGTTGCCGCCGAAGCCGAACAGCAGCATCGGCGCGCCCCGCCGCACCTGCCCGCGCTCCACCAGCTTGGACAGCGCCAGCGGCACGCTGGCCGCCGAGGTGTTGCCCGAGTCGACCACGTCGCGGGCCACGACCGCGTTGACCGCTCCGATGCGCTCGGCGATGGGCTCGATCATGCGCAGGTTCGCCTGGTGCAGGACCACGGCGGCCAGCTCCTCGGGCGCCACCCCGCCGCGCTCGCACGCCCGCCGGGCGATGGCGGGCAGCTTGGTGGTCGCCCAGCGGTAGACGGCCTGCCCCTCCTGGGCGAAGCGGGTGGGCGTGCCCCCGATGCGCACCGCGTCGCCCAGCTCGGGGAACGAGCCCCAGACGACCGGGCCGATCTCCGGCGCGGACGCCGCGCTCACCACGGCGGCCCCGGCTCCGTCGCCGGTCAGCACGCACGTGGTGCGGTCGGTCCAGTCGGTGACCGCCGTCATCGCGTCGGCGCCGATGACCAGCGCGTGCCTGGCCGCGCCCGCGCGGATCGTGTGGTCGGCCGTGGCCAGCGCGTGCGTGAACCCCGAGCACGACACGCCCACGTCCATGACGGCCGCGCCCGGCACGCCGAGGCGGGCCGCGACGATGGCGGCCACGTTCGGAGCGCGGTCGAGCTGGGTGCACGTCGCCACCAGCACGAGGTCGATGTCGCCGGCCTCCAGTCCGCTGCCGGCCAGGGCCTTGGCCGCGGCGTTCGCGGCCAGCTCCGGCACCCCCTCGCCGGGGGCGGAGACGTGGCGGGTGCGGATGCCCACCCGCTGGGTGATCCACTCGTCGCTGGTGTCCACCATGGCGGCGAGGTCGTCGTTGGTCAGCACCTTGGCGGGCTGGTAGTGGCCGGTGGCGACGATGCGTGATCCGTTCATGCCCGGCGACTATAGCAACCGAACGTTCGGACGCTAAAGTGGCCGCCATGGATTTCGTCCCGCGCCTCCGAGCCCGCATGATGGCCCCATGAGCCCCCGCAGGTCCGTCGCCGACGCGCTCTCCACCCGCGCCGCCATCCTCGACCGCTCCGTGGCCATCGCCTCCCTCGAAGGGCTGGAAGGGCTGACCATCGGCCGCCTCGCGACCGAGCTCGGCATGAGCAAGTCGGGCGTGCTCGGGCACTTCGGCTCCAAGGAGGCGCTCCAGCTCGCGGTGCTGGAGCGGGCGGGGGAGGTGTTCCGCGCCGAGGTGTGGGAGCCGGCCGTGCCGGCCACGCCGGGGCTGCCGCGCCTGGCCGCCCTCTGCGAGGCGTGGATCTCCTACCTGGAACGCGAGGTGTTCCCCGGCGGCTGCTTCTTCGTGGCCGCCGCCCACGAGTTCGACGGGCGCGAGGGGGCGGTGCGGGACGCGATCGAGGCCCGGTTCGACGCCTGGTCCGCGCGGCTGTGCAAGGAGGCCGGGCGCGCGGTGGAGGCCGGCGACCTGCCGGGCGACACGGACCCCGCCGACGTGGCGTTCGAGCTCATGGGCCTGCTCATGGCGCTCAACCACGCCCTCCAGCTGCACCGCGACCCGCGCGCCGCCGACCGCGCCCGCCGCGCCGTGCGCGCCCGCCTGCGCTCGGCGCGCCCGCCGGGCGCCTGAACGAGGGCGGCGGCCAGGCAGGCGACGGGGACGACCGGCAGCACGTAGCGGTGGTCGAAGTCCAGGACCGCGACCGGGCCGATCAGCAGGCCCGCCGCCACGGCCCAGGGCAGCAGCGCCACGCCGGGCCGCCGCACCGCGGCGACCCCGCCCAGCAGGAGGATCACCCCCAGGAACGGGCCGCGCAGGTAGGCGGCGTACTGGTAGGCGACGAGGAAGTCCGCGTACGGCGACACCGACGACAGGCCGCGGATGTCCCGGTCGTACTCCCGCCTGACCTTGTCGATCAGCGGCTGGTCGGGCAGCTCCCCCTGCCCGATCCTGAACCCGAACGCCGGGGTGGTGCGGTCCGGGTGCGGGATCGGGGTCCAGGAGAAGGCGATGGCGGTGTCGCGTACGACGTCGCCCAGGTAGTCCAGCGGCTGGGCGAGGATCGCGTCGATCGCGAACGAGCGGGCGAGGTCGTTGTGCGCGAACCGGCCGCCGGGCAGCAGGTTGAGCGACGCCCCCGGGGCCCACACGTACTCGGAGGCCGCGTCCACCGTCGTCCCGTTGGGGCACAGGCGCGCCAGGTCGGGCGGCGGCTGGATGCGGGCGCAGTCGGCGAAGGTCATCGTGCGGGCCCACAGGGCGACGCCGTCGGCGCCGCTGATGGCGAAACGGCCGTGGTGCCGGGCGTACCAGGCGGCGTAGCCGGCCAGCGGCAGCGACCCCGCCAGGACCAGCGCGACCAGCGGCCGCCATCCCGCGCGCCGTACGGCCAGCACCAGCACGACGAGCAGCAGCAGCGGCAGCGCGATCGTCCGGGTCAGCGCGGCCAGGGCGAAGAGCAGGCCCGCTCCGCCGGCGGCGCGCACGGACAGCCGGGGCGACCACATCAGCACGGCCAGCCCGGCCACGATGAGGAAGATGAACTGCGTGTCCGACAGGACGGCCTGCTCCAGGCGCAGGAAGGAGGCGTCGAACAGCAGCGGCACCGCCGCCGACGCCGCCACCCAGCCGGGCGCCGACCTGCGGCGCAGCACCGCGTACAGCAGCGTCCCGGTGCCCAGGCCGATGACGTGCTGGACGGCCGCGACCAGCTCCACGCTGTGGAACGGCAGCAGCGCCCGCAGCAGCAACGGGTAGCCGATCGGGTGGAACGTCGCCGACGGGGCCGGGTGCACGGCGGTGTCGAGGTAGGTGAAGGAGTCGTACCAGTAGAGCGTGGCGGGGCGGTAGCCGAGCATCGTCACGACCCGCAGCGCGGCGGCCAGGAGCAGCGACGCGGCGAAGACGCGGTGGCCGGCGAGGGCGACCAGGCGGCGCTGAGGGGGAAGCGCCACGCGGGTGTCGGTGAGCACGCGAGATCCGATCGTGGGGGCATGACGGGGGTCCGCGCATGCCGAGGACGACGCATGGCGGTGATGGGGGCACGCGCTCAGCGGCGCGTGGTGATGGGGTCCGCGCTCAGCGCGGGGTGACTGGTGCCGCGCTCAGCGCGCGGTGACTGGTGCCGCGCTCAGCGCGCGGTGACCGGTGCCGCGCTCAGCGCGCAATGACCGGTGCCGCGCTCGGCGCGCGGTGATCCGGGGCGCGCTCGGCCGCGCGCCCCGGGGGAGCTCTCAGTGCCGGGCCGGGATCAGCAGCGGGACGGCGGCGCCGGCTCGCGCCGGGTGGTGGGCTCGGCGCCGACCAGCAGGAGGGCCTGGCCGTCGGCGCTCATGACGCCGTCGTACACGTACCAGCCGCCGGGGGCCGAGGGGGCCGCGCGCTTGCCGTACTGGATGTACGAGGGCGTGACCCCCTTCTCGCGCAGGAGCGCCGAGATGCCGGCGACGCTCTTGTTGACGTAGTCCACGCAGTGCAGAGGTTCGCCGGGCGTGGCGATGCTGGGCGGCAGCTTGTACCTCTCGCCGGGCAGGGCCCGCCTGCCGAGAGTGATCTCGGCCTTCTTGTCGAAGTCGACCGGCACCTTCACGCCGATGGGGCAGCCGGCGAACCGCTCGCACGGCCCCGGGGCGTCGATCGTGGTGATCGGACCTTCGCCGGGCACCATCCGACCGGACATCAACTGGTCCATGTCGTTGATCACGATGAGCTGGCCCGTCAGGCTCGCGGAGGTCGGCACCACGTCGAGCGTGATGTCCAGTCCCCTGGCCCTGAGCTGGCGCTGGTACACCTCGGGCTCGGCCAGCAGGTCCTTCACCGTGATCACGTAGTGGTCGTCCACCAGCTCGATGTCGAGCGCGGCGGAGGCGGGCGCCTGGGCGATGCCGAAGGACAGCAGGGCCGCCAGCGTGGCCAGGACCGGCACGGTCGCCCACCTGCGCGGCCGGGGAACGGCGAGCCAGCCGCGGCGGCGGCGGCGCTCGGGGACGGGGACGGAGGTGATCTCCTCCAGCAGCTCCCTGGCGATCGGCGTGCTGCCGGGACCGGGATCGGGCGCGATGCCGGCCACCAGGCGGTCGATCTCGTGCATCACATGGCCCCCTTCGTCATCGCGACGGCGCGCAGGCCGATGCGGGCCATGTCGACGCCGGCCGTGTCCAGGTGCCTGGCCAGCCGTTTGCGGGCCCGGTGCAGCCGCAGCCGGGTGTTGGCGCGCGAGCAGCCCAGGACGGTGGCGATCTCGTCGGAGCCCAGCCCCTCCCACCCGGCCAGCGCGAGGATCTCCCGGTCGTCGGGGCTCAGCCGCGCGAACGCCTCCTGGACGCCCGCCAGGCCGTCGCCGGCCTCGGTCCGCTCCGCCCACACGGCGAGCTGGTGACCGATCCGCTCCACCAGCTCGCTGCGGCGCGACTCGGCGCGCCGGCCGTTGGCCAGCACGCGGCGGGCCACGCCGAACAGCCACAGGCGCGCGTCCCGCCCCTCGGGGACGTCGTCCAGGCGGCGCCAGGCTGTGGCGAACGTCTCCGCCAGGGCATCGGCGGCGTCCTCGTGGGAGTCGGTACGCCGGCGGATGTAGGCGAGGATGTCGGTGTAGTTGGCAACGTAGATCACCTCGAAGCGCTCCTTGCGGTCATGGTGGGTCACGCTGCCTTCTCTCATCCGGTGGGCCCGTCATCCGGTACCTGTCCGGACCCGCCAGATCGTTTCACCCCACTTTCAGGCGGATTTTCGCCGCCAGGCACACCCTAGGCTTCGATCATGTCCTCTGATTTCATCGTCTTCCCGGCGACTCCGGAGCACGCCGACACGATGGGCGAGATCCACGCGGAGGCCTGGGCCGTCGCCTACCGGCCGTACTTCGCCCCCGCGTTCTTCGAGCGGGCGGTCGCGCACCGGCGCGGCAAGTGGCACGCCGTGCTCGCCGTGCTCGCCGAGGCCGAGGCCGAGGGTGCGGGCGCGGACACGGTGCTGCTCGCCGCCCGTCCCGGCGGGCGGCCGCTGGCGTACGCGTATTTCGGCGCCTCCCCGGAGCGGCCCGGCGACGTGGAGATCTTCGGCTTCTACAACCACCCGGAGGCATGGGGCAGCGGCGTGGCCGGCACGCTCATGGCGGCCACGCTCGACACCCTGCGCGCGCGAGGTTTCCGGCGCGCGCACCTGTGGACGCTGCGCGACACCGCGCAGTCACGCCGCTTCTACGCCAAGAACGGCTTCACCGAGTCGGGCGCCACGCGAGGCCACGACTTCGGCGACGGCAACCCCATCGACCAGGTCGAGTACGAGATCACGCTCTGAGCGGGACCGCGGCCGAGACCGCGACGGGATCGCGACCGCGACGGGATCGCGACCGCGACGGGATCGGGACCGCGACGGGATCGCGACCGGACTGCGACGCCGACCGGCTCCTGGACCGGTCAGCCGGCCCGGAGGCGGTCGAAGAGCTGGAGCGCCGCCTGCCGCACGTCGTCGGGCGACAGCCCGTCCAGCGTCTGCCGGGCGTGGTCGGCGTCCCGCGTCGTGGCCAGCGTGATGGCCACCGACGTCGCGGCGGTACGGTCCAGCGACCCGGCGGGCGCGGCGTCGGCCAGTTCCTGGGCGCTCGCGGCGAGGTCGAGGTTGTCTGTCAACGGGCCTCCTCGGATGCGTACGGCACGGCCCATTGCACCATCTGAAGTCGTGCTCCATCCACCATTTGCCGATTCGCCACGACGAGTCGTCCCTTCCAGGGCCCTCCGGTGACGAGCCGGTCAGGCGGCGCGCAACGGGTCATGGCCCACGGAGAGCTGGAGCCGCCGTGCCTCGTCGTCGGTTCTGTTGTCGAGGGTCTCCACCAGGTCCACGACCTGGCGCATGGTGTCGAGGTCGTCCTCGGTCAGGTCGGTCTTCCGCTTGGCCAGCACGTGCAGGACGCCGCGTCCCAGCTCGTCGATCCCCAGGTCGGTCTCGGCGGGGAAGGTGGTGTCCGCGCCGGCGGCGTCGGCCAGCAGGTAGGCCCGCAGCTCCTCGGAGGTCATGTTCACCACTCCGTGGAACTCCTCCCAGAGCAGGTCGGCGTCGTAGTTCTCGGGGTCAGCACTCATACGCGCCCGCCTACCCGCTCGTTCCCGCGTTACGCGCCCGGCACGGCGAGCCCCGACTCATAGGCGGCGATGACGGCCTGGACCCGGTCGCGCAGGCCGAGCTTGGACAGCACGTTGCTGACGTGCGTCTTCACGGTGTGCTCGCTCACCACCATCGCCTCCGCGATCTCCGCGTTGGACAGCCCGCGGGCGATGAGCTGAAGCGTCTCGCGCTCCCTCGCGGTCAGGACGCCCAGCGCCTCGGCGGGCCGGGCGGCCGGGCGGGACGTGAACGCCGAGATCAGCCGCGTGGTCACCTGGGGCGCCAGCAGCGACTCGCCCCCGGCGACCACCCGCACGGCGTTGACCAGGTCGTCGCGGCGGACGTCCTTGAGCAGGAACCCGCTGGCCCCGGCCCGCAGCGCGTCGTAGACGTAGTCGTCGTGGTCGAACGTCGTCAGCATGAGCACCCGGCAGCGGGCTTCCGCGCAGACGACGCGGGCCGCCTCGATGCCGTCCATGCGGGGCATGCGGATGTCGAGCAGGAGCACGTCGGGGTCGTGCTCGCGCACCGCCGCGACGGCTTCGGCGCCGTCGCCGGCCTCGGCGACCACGTCGATGTCCGGCTGGGCGTCGAGGATCATCGCGAAGCCGCCCCGGACCAGCTCCTGGTCGTCGGCCACCACGATCCTGATGCGGTCGCTCACGGTCCGGCCCTTCTGGTCGCTCTGCTCGCTCTGGTCGCTCACGGTCCGCCCTTCTTGTCGCTCACGTTCCACCGTTCCGGTCGCTCACGAGCCCGCCACCGGGAGCCGTACCGACACCCGGTAGCCCGGCCCGTCCTGGCGGGGGCCGGCCGTGGCGACGCCGCCGCACGCGGCGGCGCGCTCGCGCATCCCGATCAGGCCGTTGCCGCCCGAGGGCAGCGCACGGCCCGCGCCCCGCCCGTCGTCGGTGATGTCGATCATGAGGCTGCCGTTCTCCCAGGTGAGCCGGATGTCGGCGCGGCGCGCGCCGGCGTGCTTCACGGTGTTGGTCAGGGCCTCCTGCGTGATCCGGTAGGCGGCCACCGCGCAGTCGGGCGCGAGCGGCCGCGGCTCTCCGGTCGTGGAGAACGTCACGTCCAGGCCGGCGCCGGTGACCTGCTCGGCCAGCGTGGGCAGGTCCTCGACGGTGGGCTGCGGCACCCTGGGCGCCTCGCCCTCCTTCAGCACGCCGAGCATCCGCCTGAGCTGCGTCATCGCGTCGCGCCCGGCGGCGGCGATCGCGTCGAACGCGGCCTCGGCGCGCGCCGGGTTCGACCGCACCACCACGGGTCCCGCCTCGGCCTGTACCACCATGAGGCTGACCGCGTGGGCGAGGATGTCGTGCATGTCGCGGGCGATGCGGGCCCGCTCGCGCTCGGCGGCTCGTTCGGCCTCCACCTGGCGCTCCCTCTCCAGTCGGGCGGCCCGTTCCTCCAGGGCCGCGGCGTGCGCGCGGGACGTGGCGGTCGCCCGGCCCACCGCGTACGCGGCGACGAACACGATGACGCCACGCAGCGCGGTCTCCGACGAACCGACCACCAGCATGCCGCCGACGAGCGTCACGACCAGCATGACCAGCCGCTTCCAGCGCGGCGAGCGGGCGGCGACGGTGTAGAAGGCGACGGTCGCGCCGTACCAGATGGGCTGCCGGGCGACGTCGTCGGCCAGGTCGTACAGGGCGCCGACGCACAGGCTCGTGACCAGGACCGCCACGGGCGCCCGCCGCCGCCACACCAGGGGCAGCGAGGCGCCGGCCGCGACCGCGTAGCCCCACCAGTCCCACGGGCGCCCGGTCGAGCTGACCCCGGTCAGGAGCGGCCAGAGCTGTGCCAGCAGGATCACCGCGGTCAGCGCCGCGTCGACCCAGAGGGGCGGCAGCTCGGCCAGCCGCCGGCGCGCGGCCTCGACGAAGGGCGGATACGACGGCGGGGAGGACACGGCGTCCCAGTCTGCCGCATGTCCGGCAGGTCGCCTCGGCCGGCCTTCGCCGCGTACCAGCCGCCCCTTCCCGCGTCCGAGCCGCTCCTTCCCGCGGCCGGCTTCTGCGCGGCCGGCTTCTGCGTGTCCGGCCTCAGGCATGGGCGAGGGCGTGGCGCGGGGTCGCCGCACCGCGGCGGGAGAGCTGCACGAACGAGACCAGCAGCAGAAGGGCGCCGGCCGGGATCAGGTCGCGGTCGATGAGCGGCAGCGTGAAGTCCAGGAACACGAGGACGGGCGTCCAGGCCCGCGCCTGCCGCCGCACGGCGAGCTGGGTGACGAGCACGAACTGCGCGACGTAGAACAGGAACGGCCCGGCGTCGTAGACGGCCAGCGACACCCCCGGCACGGCCTTGACCTGGTCGAACAGCGGTCCCATGGCCGCGTGGTCGGCGGCAGTGAAGCCCACCGCGATGTCGACGGCGAACTGCGCGAACGCGCACGCGATGCCGGCCACACCCACGGCCACGGCCGTGGTGGCGAGCGCGTTGCGGTCCAGCCGCCGCCGCAGCTCCCAGAAGATGGGGACGAACAACACCAGGGCCGCCATGAACGCCAGATGCCCGGTGGTCCAGGCCGGGCCGGGCCCCCTCTCGCCGTCGAACCCGTCGACGATGCGGATCACCCCGTACGCGAAGATCAGCAGGGGGGCGGCGACGAAAGCGGTGCGGATGTTCACGGAGGGCCTCCAGGGGGCGTGGTGCTTACCCCGGTAATCCTCCGAGTTCGCTGGTCAGAGCGGATCGCCGCGACGAGCGATCCTCGATCTCACTCCTGGGAGGGAGTCTCTCGCCCGCACGACCGGTCCGCGTGGGTGAGGCCGGCGGGCGAGGGGCGGCGGCCCTTCAGAGCGGCGACGCCGGCGGGCCCTGGGGGATGCGTTCGAGCAGGCTCTGCATGTCGTCGGCATGCTCCTCCTCCTTGGCGAGCAGCTCCTCGAACACCCGCCGCGTCGTGATGTCGCGCTCGCCCAGCCACTGGATGATCTCCGTGTACGTGGCCACGGCGACCCGCTCGGCCACGAGATCTTCCTTGATCATGTCGATGAGCCCGCGGCTGGCGTCGTACTGGGAGTGGGCGCGCGCGGTGAGCGTGTCGGGGTTGAAGTCCGGCTCGCCGCCGAGCTGGACGATCCGGGCCGCGAGCTTGTCCGCGTGCTCCTGCTCCTCGCCGGCGTGCTCCAGGAACTCCTGCGCGACGGACTCCGACTGGATCCCGGAGGCGGTGTAGTAGTGGCGCTTGTAGCGCAGCACGCACACCAGCTCGGTGGCCAGGGCCTCGTTGCACACCTGGATCACGCGCTCCAGGTCGGCGCCGTACGCGTCGGTGATGGGACCCTTGTCGATCTCCGCGCGGGCCCGTTCACGGATGGTGGTGATGTCGGTCAGGAACTCAGCCATGGGCTCCCTATGCCCACAGGACGGGTGAAGACTCGCCCCGCCGCAGGTGGAAGCGGGTGTCTCGGGCCGGCGGCGGCGTACGGGCGATCAGCGGAAGAACTCGGTGAGGACGGGGGCGAGGGCCGCGGTCTTGACCAGGTGGGTCTGCCCCTCCAGGGTGCGATGGCGGGCCGCGGGCAGCGTCCCGGCCAGCGCCCGGACGCCGTTGCGCATCCACGCGGGGCTCTTGCCGCCGTCGATCACCAGCGTGGGCACAGTGACGCCCGCCCAGGACCCCGCCGGGAGCGGCTCGCCCCGCTCGTACGCCGTGACGAACGCGGCGTCGTACGCCAGCGTGTGCGCCACGGCCTTCAGCCCCGACCAGTTCGGCATGAACCGCATCATCGCCACCATGACGGCCGGCAACCCGACGGCCGAGCGCATGAAGTAGCGGACCGCCTCGGCGCGGCGCCCGGCGCCGACCAGCTCCCGCAGGCGCTCCTGGTAGTCGGCCGGGATCGGCGGCCGTGAGCCGTCCACGATGAACGGCGGCTCGTACACCGCGAGCCTGGCCACCGGCACGCCCGCCTCGGCGGCGGCGAGGGCCAGGGCCGCTCCGGAGGAGATGCCGTACAGGCGCACGTCGCCGCCCGCCTCCTCCACCAGCGCGGCCAGGTCGTCGATCTCGCGCCGCGGGTCGATCGCCGACCCGGCGGCCGGGGGAGTGTCGCCGCTGTCGCCGCGTCCCCGGCGGTCGTAGGTGTAGACGGTGAAGTCGCGGGCGAGCGCCTCGGCCAGCGCGGTGTTGGGGCCGGCGGCGCGGTGGCAGAGCGCTCCGTCCACGAGCACGACGGGCGGGCCCTGGCCGACGCGGGTGTAGGCGATCGCGGTGCCGTCGCTGGAAACGACCTTGTTCATGACTACCTCCTCAGGTGCGTCGAGCGTCTCACCGACAAAAATATTTGTCAAGCCTGGAGCTGGGGCGACGCCCGCCGCGGTCCCGCGGGAGGGTTCGCGTGAGGGATGCGCGCGGACGGGCGAGGGAGCGCACGTATCCGGCCCGTCATGTGCGTCCGGGGAGGCGTCGCGCGAGGCGGTCCGCGCGCATGTCCGGCCGTACCCCGGCGACGACCCGGGGGCGATAGCCGCGCGGCCGTGTATAACGAACACCATTGGCGCGCAAAAACATTCTTCAAGTCGCGCCTAATCGCCTCCCCGGAGGGTCGGAGCGAGTGCGGAACCCCAGGTGGAGGCGGGTCTCGCGGCTAAACCGGGGCCGAAGTATGGAATGGCGCCCGGATCTTTGCTGGCGATTTACCGCTGCCAAGCAACCGGCTATTTGACCGGGCCTCCCGGTCAAGTCTGATTTGCTCTCCGCGATAAGTGGTGATTTATCGTCTTATGGGTGGTACGGTCCCGTTTGACAGTGAAAGTCCAACTCGGGGGAGGGGACTATGGGCACCACAAATGGATTCCGGCAGGGCTGGGGGCCGTGCTGGAGGCGTCGTCGCTGCGGTTGGGGCGGCGGCTGTGGATGGCGCCGGCGCTGGGGCGGCTGCGGCTGGGGTGGCTGCGGCGGCGGCTGGGGCGGCGGAGGTTGGTGGTGGTAAATCCACCTGAGAGCCGGCGGGTCTCCCGCCGGCTCTCCCTCTCGCCCGGGGGCCGAACGGTCCGCCCCACGCTCGCGCCGGCGGTGACCATCCGCCGGACGTTCCGCGAGTTCTGGCCGGGTACACGGGGACTGCGCCGGCTCTTCGTGGCCGGCACGGTCCTCGCCATCCTGGCGGCGGTCTGCGAGGTCGCCGCGATCGCGCTGTTCGGCCACATCACCGACAAGGTGCTCACCACCCGCGTGCTGTCCGCCTTCTGGGCGCCGGCGCTCGCCTGGCTGGCCCTCGCGGTGGTGGCCGGAGTCATGTCGTTCGGCGGGTCGTACGTCACCGCGCTCGGCGCCGAACGCTTCCTGCTCAGCCTGCGCGACCGGGTGTTCGCCCACGTCCAGACACTGTCACCCGACTTCTTCGAGAGCCGGCGCCTCGGCGACCTGATGGCCCGGCTGACCGACGACATCGAGGCCATCGAGCAGCTCGTCGGCTCCGGCCTGGTCAAGGTGCTCACCACGGTCGTCAGCGTGGTCTTCTTCGCCGGCGCGGCGTTCTTCATCCGGTGGGACCTCGCGCTCGTCACGCTGGCGCTGGTCCCGGCGTTCCTGCTGGTGTCGAAGATGTTCGCCGCGCGCTTCCGCGTGGCCGCCGCCAACGAGCGGCTCAGCAACGGCGCCATGAACAGCGTCATCGAGGAGAGCCTGGCCAACCAGGCGCTCGTCCAGGCCTACAACCGGCAGACCACCGAGTCGCGCCGGCTGCACCGCGAGGGCCGCGGCTGGCTGCGCGCCAACATGTGGCAGGCCCGGCTGTCCGGCCTGTACGGCCCGATGGTGCAGGTCCTGCAGACCATCTGCATGGTCGTCATCCTCGGCGTCGGCGCCTGGGAGATCGCCGAGGGCCGGCTGACGATCGGCGGGCTGCTCGCCTTCGCCGCGTACCTGGGACTGCTCTACCCGGCCGTGCAGAGCCTGGGGGAGATCGCCCTGACCGTGTCCGAGGCGGCGGCCGGATCCGACCGCGTCATGGAGATCCTCGACTCCCGGCCCAACGTGAACGACCGCGCCACCGCACTGACCCTGGTGTCGCGCAGCCACGGGCGGATCGAGTTCGAGGACGTCGGCTTCACCTACCCGGGCCGCCACCGGCCGACGCTGCGGCACCTGTCGCTCACCGCCGAGCCGGGCGAGCTGATCGTCTGCACCGGGCCCAGCGGGGCGGGCAAGTCCACGCTGGCCAAGCTGCTGCTGAGGTTCTACGATCCCGACCAGGGCCGGATCCTGCTCGACGGCGTCGACATCCGCGACCTGACCCGGGCCTCCCTGCGCGAGGCCATCACGATCCTGCACCAGGAGAGCATGCTGTTCTCCGGCAGCGTGCGGGAGAACATCGCCTACGGCCGTCCCGGCGCCACGTTCGACGAGGTGGTCAAGGCCGCCGTCCTCGCCGGGGCGCACGAGTTCATCACCGCGCTGCCCCGCGGGTACGACACGCCGGTCGGCCAGCGCGGCCGGCAACTGTCCGGTGGCCAGCGGCAGCGCATCGCCATCGCCCGCGCCCTCGTGCGCGACGCGCCCGTGCTCGTCCTCGACGAGCCGATGACCGGGCTCGACGAGGTCACGGCCGCCCGCGTCATGGAGCCGCTGCGACGGCTCATGACCGGGCGCACCACGATCCTCATCACGCACGACCTGCGGCACGTGCCGGAGGGGGCCCGCACGATCGTGCTCGAACCGCTGCGCTCCCAGGCCCGCATCCGCCTCAAGCGCCTCGGGGCCCGGCTCGCGGCCGGCGCCGGCGTCTGAGTCACCATGGTCCCGCCGCATCACGCCGGTGCGGCGGGGCAGGCGGGACGTGAGGCGGGCAGGTGGTACGGATGACGAAGAACTCCGGGAAGCTGAGACGCAAGCCGTACGAGGAGGAGCTCCTGCGGCTGCAGGGCGAGCTCGTCAAGCTCCAGGAATGGGTGCGCGACGAGGGACGGCGGGTCGTCGTCATCTTCGAAGGGCGCGACGCCGCCGGCAAGGGCGGCACGATCAAGCGCGTCGCCGAGTACCTCAACCCCCGCGTCGCGCGCATCGTCGCCCTGCCCGCGCCCACCGAGCGCGAGCGGACGCAGTGGTACTTCCAGCGCTACGTCGACCACCTGCCCGCCGCCGGGCAGATCGTGCTGTTCGACCGCAGCTGGTACAACCGGGCCGGTGTCGAGCGGGTCATGGGCTTCTGCACGCAGGAGGAGTACACCCGCTTCCTCCACCAGTGCCCCATCTTCGAGCGGCTGCTGGTGGAGGACGGGATCCTGCTGCGCAAGTACTGGTTCTCCGTCAGCGACGCCGAGCAGGAGCGCCGCTTCCGCGACCGGCTGGAGGACCCGATGCGGCGCTGGAAGCTGTCCGAGATGGACCTGCAGTCGTTCATCCGCTGGGAGGAGTACTCCCGGGCCAAGGACGAGATGCTCGTCCACACCCACATCCCGGAGGCGCCCTGGCACGAGGTGGACAGCGACGACAAGCGGCGGGCCCGGATCAACATGATCGCCCACCTGCTGTCGTCGATCCCGTACCGCGAGGTGGACCGGCCGTCGCTCGCCATCCCGGCCCGGCCGCCGGAGACGGGGTACCGGCGGATGGCCCGCATGGACATCTCCGTACCCGACGCGGCGTCCGGCCTGCCGGTGAAGGGCGCGACGTGAACCAGGCGCTCCGGGTGCACGTGGGCGGCGGTGTCCGGCTGGACGCCGACCTCGCCCTTCCGCCCGGCCCGGCGGGTCGGCCCCACGGGCTGGTGCTGTTCGCCCACGGCAGCGGCAGCAGCCGCCACAGCCCGCGCAACCGGCACGTCGCCGAGCGGCTGCGGGCGGCCGGCCTGGCCACCCTGCTCGCCGACCTCCTCACCCTGGAGGAGGAGCGGGAGGACGCGGTGACGCGGGAGCTGCGGTTCGACATCGGCCTGCTGGCGCGGCGGCTGGAGGCGCTGAGCGACTGGGCGCAGACCGACGCCCGTACCGAGGGGCTGCCGACCGGGCTCTTCGGCGCCAGCACGGGCGCGGCGGCGGCCCTCGTCACCGCCGCGTCCCTGCCGGACAGGGTGCACGCGGTGGTCTCGCGCGGCGGCCGGCCCGACCTCGCGGGGGAGCGCCTCGGGCGCGTACGCCAGCCCACGCTGCTGATCGTCGGCGGCGCCGACCCGCTGGTCCTCGACCTCAACCGTCAGGCGATGGAACGGCTGGCGGGGGAGAAGCGGCTGGAGATCGTGCCGGGGGCGACGCACCTGTTCGAGGAGCCCGGCGCCCTGGACGAGGTGGCCCGCCTGGCCACGGCCTGGTTCAGCGCGTACCTGTAGCCGCTCACGTAGCGGGAAGAGCGGTCGCCAGCAGCACGACCGCGACCGACCCGACCAGCCCGGCCAGCGCCGTCGCCCGCGCGAACACCGCCCGCCCCGCCACGCTGGCCCACCCGTGCAGCGCGGCCGCCACCATGACCAGGCCGAACACCAGCAGCTTGGCCGCGAGGACCCGCCCGTACCCCGGCTCGGCCAGCGACCCCCAGGTGACGCCCTTGTGCGCGGCGATGGCCACGCCCGTGGCGATCTGCACCGGCAGGAACACCGCCACGGTGAACACCCCGAACCGCTGGCCCACCGCCTTCAGCAGCCCGCCCCGCCGCTCCTCGTCCAGCAGGCGCCGCGCCAGCGGCAGCACCACCAGCGACACGGTGAGCTGCCCGCCCACCCACAGCGCGGCCGACAGCACGTGCAGGAACCGGACCACCGTCCACCAGGTCATGCCGCACCCCCGTCTCATGGCCGACGTCGCGACAGGTAAGCGTACGCGCCGCCGGTGGCGGCCTGGATGCCGGTGGCCGCCACCAGCGCGACGCCCGGCCCCCAGCGCAGGATCAGCCACGCGCCGCCGCCCGCGCCCGCCAGCAGCAGCAGGACGGCCCCGAGCCGCCGCCCCCACCCGGCCCCGTCGCCCCCGGCCAGCGCGGAGCGCGCGCCGAGCGCGGCCAGCGTGCTGGTGATCACGGTGGTGGTGATGTCCGACACCCCCGCGAGCCGGATGCTCGCCGTGCGCAGCCCCATCGCCAGCCCCAGCAGGCCGATCGCCGCGAACCGGCGTCCCGGCGTGAGCCCGGCGAACGCCACGGCGGTGGCCGCCACCAGCAGCACGGACTCCACGACCAGCGCCGGCACCGGCGGGCGCGGCACGGCCCCGGCCAGCCGCCCGGACACCACCGTCCCGGCGACGAACCCCGCCAACGCCACCAGGCAACCCGGGGTGGAGAAGTCCGGCGAGCCGCCGAGAGCCATGCCGAGAACGACGACGTTCCCCGTCATGTTGGCCACGAAGACGTGCCCGAGGCCCAGAAAGGAGACGGCGTCCAGGATGCCGCTCACCAGCGTCAACGACAGCGGCAGCACCGCCCGCCCGGCCCGCGGCTCCTCCCGGCCCACCCGCCTCACCCCCGCCCCTCACGGTACGGACGGCACCCCCCGGACACGGCGAACGCCACGAACGCGATGAACGCCGTCACCCCGACGCGGTGATGACCTCGACGGTCACGCCGACGCGGTGATGACCTCGACGGTCACGCCGACGCGGTGATGACCTCGACGGTCACGCCGACGCGGTGATGACCTCGATGGCCCGCTCGACATCGGCGACCGCATGATCAGGCGCCGCCACGTCGGAGGGCCACGCCTGCATGCCCCGATCGACCCACACGGTCCGCAGTCCCGCCGCCCGCCCACCCGCGACGTCATTGACCGGATCGTCCCCCACGACCCACCCTCCGCCCCCGAGACGGGCGCCGCACCGCTCGGCCGCGATCGCGAACAACCGCGCGTCCGGCTTCCGCACCCCCTCGGCCCCGGAGATCGCCCACCCGTCCACCCGCTCGGCCAGCCCCGACCACCGGATCTTCCTGAGCTGGTTGTCCTCCATCCCGTTGGTGACGACGCCGATCCGCCACCCGGCGTCCCGCAACCCCTCCAGCGCCCGCA
This sequence comes from Nonomuraea rhodomycinica, assembly GCF_013363995.1. Taxonomy (GTDB): domain Bacteria; phylum Actinomycetota; class Actinomycetes; order Streptosporangiales; family Streptosporangiaceae; genus Nonomuraea; species Nonomuraea rhodomycinica. The sequence goes on from NZ_JABWGO010000006.1 coordinate 109,636, forward strand.
GCACCGGCTCCCGGCACACCACGAGCCGCGGCATCCCGTCCCGGTACTCCTCCCACAGCTCCTCGGCGGGCTCCGGCAGCGAGAACCGCTCCCGTACCCGGCCGAAGAAGACGTCCATCGGCAGGCCGCCGTCACCGTCCAGCCGCACCATCCACTCGACGGCCCCGTCGCCCAGCCCCCGCCGATCCGCGAACTCCCGCACCCAGCGCCGGAACGCGTCCAGCCGATCGACGAGCGTGTTGTCCAGATCGAAGAGCACCAGTCGCCGCATGATCGTGAACTCTAGAGGCGCCGATGCCCGGGCGCCCGGAGGCGTTCCCGCTCCCGGAGGTTGACTTGACGGCTCGGACAAAATAGATCATGTAGGGCCAGCCCGGCATACCCCCCTACGGCCTGGAGCCCGCAGTGCCGCACATGTCCCGTCGCCAGGTTCTCTCCCTGCTTCCCGCCGCCGGCCTGCTCGCCGCGGTCGCCCCCACCCCCGCCTTCGCGCGCACCTCGACCGGCATCGACCACGCCCGCCTGATCTCCAACACCGTCGCGATGCTCGCCGGAACCCCCGACGTCAACGCCCGCCCCGAGGTCGCCCCCAAGCTCGCCGCGATCCTCGCCGCCGCCAGGCAGCGGCTGACCGCCATGGACAAGGCAGGCGACGGCGAGCTGTTCTCCGGCCTGCGGCTCGGCACCGACGACGTCAACCTGCGGCTGGCCTTCCAGTACCTGTACGAGATCGCCCTCGCGACCCGCACGCCGGGCGGCCCGCTCCTCGACGACGCGACCGCCCAGCGGCGGGTCCTCGACGGCCTGGTGTGGCTGCACGAGCGCTACTACGGCGACCAGTCGAAGGGCTACTACGGCAACTGGCACAACTGGGAGATCGGCATCCCCACCCACGTGAGCAGGACCCTGGCCCTGCTCGCCGACAGGGCGCGGGAGGAACGACCCGACCTGACGGCGACCTACATCGCCTCCATGGACGCCTACCTGCGCAGCGGCAAGAACGGCGACGTCGACCTCGACTCCCGCTTCCACACCGGGGCGAACCTGGCCGACATCACCGCCAACCGCATCCTCCAGGGCGCCCTGACCGGTGACGACGCCCGCGTCGGCAAGGCCATCTCCGACCAGGCCACCGTCTTCGCCACCATCGACCCGTACGACCTCCAGCACGGCAACACCGACGGCTACTACCCCGACGGCTCCTTCATCCAGCACCACTCTGTCGCCTACACCGGCTCGTACGGCAAGGCCCTGCTCACCCGCGTCGTCCAGACCCTCAAGGTGCTGGAGGGAGCGACGAGCACCTCGGCGGACCTGCCCGGCGTGGTCCACCGCTGGATCGCCGACGGCTTCGCCCCGCTGATCTTCGAGGGCTGGCTGATGGAGATCGTCAAGGGCCGGGCGGTCTCGCGCACCGGCACGGGGTACGCCGACGTCGGAGCGGTCGTGGAGGCCGTCGCCGATCTCGCCGACCACGTCGCGGACCCGCTGCCGCTGAAGAAGTACGTCAAGTTCCTGCCCGCCGCCGACACGACCGCCTTCGTCTCCCCGGTCAGCATCGCCCGGTACGCGGCCATCCGCGCCGACGCCGCCATCCCCGCCGCCGACCTGAACCCGCCGGAGCGCTGCGTCGCGTTCAACGCCATGGACCGTACCGTCCACCGGCGCCCCGGCTACGCCTTCGCCCTGGCCCGCAACTCCGAGCGGATCAGCAAGTACGAGTACATGAGCGGCGAGAACCTCATGCCGTGGTTCCAGGGCGAGGGCGCCTTCCACCTCTACCTCGCGGGCGAGGACCAGCGCCAGGTCTTCGGCGTCGACTACTACACGACCGTCTCGCCGTACCGGCTGGCCGGGATCACCGCGCCGGTGGAGGAGCGGCGCACCGTCCCCGAGCTGTACGGCGGCCGGCTCTGGTACGACAACCCGGGCCACCCGCTGAACTTCACCTCCTCGTCGGAGTCGCAGAACACCTACGTGTACTTCCCGCGCGCCGGCAACGCCTTCTCCGGCGGCGCCACGCTCGGCGCGTACGGAGTGGCCGGCATGGTGCAGTCCGACGACGTCGCGTACACCGCCAAGCAGGCCGGCATCCTGCCCGACGACTTCGTCGCGTACCGCAACGCCCGCGCGACCAAGTCGTGGTTCATGCTGGACGACGAGATCGTGGTGCTGGTGGCGGGCGTGTCCGGACAGGGCGGACGGGACGCGGTGACCACCGTGGACAGCCGCATCGCCGCCCCCTCGGACGCGGTCGCCCTGAGCGGGGAGGGCTGGGACGGCAAGGCGTGGCAGGCGGGCGACACCAGGCCGCCCCGCTGGCTCCGGTACGCCAACGACACCCGCCGCACCGCGATCGGCTACGCCTTCCTCACCCGCCAGCCGGTGACGGCCGGGCTGGAGACGGTGACCCGCAGCCGCCGGGTCGTCCGCACCTCCAACCCGGACACGGCAGTGACCAAGAACGTCTTCACCGCGTCCGTCACCCACCCGGCCTCCGGCGGGGTCTCGGCGTTCGCGTACGCCCTGGTCCCGAACGCGACGGAGGCCGCTCTGCGCCGTTACCCGCGCGGCCCGCTGACCGTCCTCGCCAACGACGAGCACGTACAGGCGATCAGGCACGAGGAGCTCGGGATCGTCGCCGCGAACGTCTTCGCCGACGGGCCGCGTCCGGCCGGGCGGTTGCTCGTCGAGGGCCCGGCCTCGGTGATGGTGCGGACCAGGGACGACCGTACGGTGGTCGCCTTGTCCGACCCGACGATGAAGCAGGACCGGGTGTCGGTTCTCCTGCCGGGCGCGCGGCTGAGAGTGGAGAAGGCGGACGAGGGGGTGACGGTACGGCGGGTGCCGGGCGGCACGCTGGTGCGGGCGACGACGCGGCACGCCTACGGCCGCACCTTCACCGCCACCCTGCGCTGACGCTCAGCGCGTGACGCGCAGGGCCCATTCGACCGAGTCCGGCGCCTGGACCCGCACCGTCAAGGTCTTCCTCCGCCCGAGGTCGAGCCGGTTCATGATGGGGCTGATCAGGCCGTCGAGGCAGGTGAACGGCATGGCCACGTCCGGCTCCAGCCGGATCTCGGCCTTGCCGGCGCCTCGGCAGTTGAACAGCACCCAGAGGTCGTCCTTGCCGGGCGGGATGTCCCCGATCACCATGGAACCCTTCGTGGGGCCCGCCTTGAGGACCGTCTTCGTGCCCGCGTCGAGACCGGGGAGACGGAGGGGTGCGCGTGCAGCGGGTGGCCGCGTGCTCACCACGGTCGCGGCGGGCGTCGGGCGTTCGGTGGGGACGGCCGACGTGGTAGCGCCCCGCCGCGCCTGCGTCTGATCTGCTGGACGCGAGGGTGTGCAGGCCACCGCCAAGAAGACGAGAACGCAGGAGATGAGCGAAGGCGTTACCTGTCGGATTGTCATGTCGAGATCACCTTTGTTTGACGTACCAGCCGACGTGCCACGGCGTCCACGCGGTCCCGCTGCTGCTGTACGTGGAGACACTCCCATGACGACCGTGCCCCGGGTGGCGATGACGTCCGTTATGGGATCGGCATCAACCTCGCGCGGGGACGAGAGATCCAATCCCGTGTGAAGATCTTCAGCGGGGCGCTCGTCGTCCTGTCCGCTCTCGTGGCAGTGGCCGTCCCGGGCGCCGCCCGCGCGGCCGTGCCGGCGGCTGAGCCGGTCGCCCCCATCCAGTACGCCGCCGTCTCCGACTGCGCCGAAGACCCGCACGACGCCGCACAATGCGGCCCGTGGTGGTACCGGACGACCGACGGCAGGCGCCACCGGCTCGACGGGGTCGCCGGCACGACGCAGCCGGTCGCCGTCAGCGGAGACGGCCGCCGCCTCGCCTACATCAGGGCCAAGGACGCCCGGCTCGTCATCCGGGACCTCGACGGCCGGACACGGGCGTCACGGGCCAAGGCGTGGCCGTCGAAGTCGGAGCTCGACGTCACGCGCGTGAGGATGTCGTACGACGGATCGCTCGTGGCGGTGGACTGCTGCTGGGCCGGCTACACCGAGCACCCGGCGCGGGTCTACGACGCCGCGACCGGCGCGCTGCTGGGCAAGGTGCCGGGCGTGTCGGTGCACGAGGACGCCCTGAGCTTCAGCGGCGACGGCGACCAGATCCTCGTCAGCACGGACAAGGACAAGTCCGGCACGCTCAGCGTCCACGACCTGAAGGGCAGGCGGACCGCCGCCGTCGTGCCGCCCCCGCTCATCGGCGACAACGCGGCCACCGCCGCGCTGAACGCCGACGGGCGCACCGTGGCGGTCTACGTCACCGGACGCAAGCCCAGGATCGCCCTGTACGACCTGCAGGCCGGGCTGGTCACCGCCACGTATCCCGTTCCCGCGTCGGGCCAGAAGATCGAGCGCGACCCCGCGGAGGACAGGATCGTGGAGGCCGACACGGAGGTCCGGCTCGACTGGACGGGCGACTCCGCCCTGCGGATGGTCAGGAAGGTCGGCTTCAAGCCGGTGCGGGTGCAGGTCTACGGCATCGAGATCCCCAGCGGATCGGCGCGTCCGCAGCGTGCCTACGCCATCGCCCGAACCGCCGGCGAGGCGGTCAGCGGCCGGTGACGTCCGCGCCCCGAAAGTGATCCATTTGTCGGTCCGGGCCGCTAGCGTTCCCGCAACGTCGCGACGGAGGTCGTGGCGTTTCGGCATCCCCATGACCTCTGAAAGGCGGGCGCGTTGGGTTGGCTGGCGGCGGGCGACGGATATGAGGTCGCCCTCATGGAAGGCCGGGTGGTGGCACGCTCCACCAGCGGCCGGGCGGCGGGGCGGCAGCTCAAGTCCCTGCCCAGGACCCTGCGTGAGCATCCCGAGGTCGACCGGCTGCGCCGGCTGGCCGAGTGGCTCGACCGGCACGCGGCGGCGTGCGTCGCGCAGGTGGACACCTGGATGGTGTCCTCCCTGCCCGTCCCGACCGGGCTGCTGGCCCGGGTGTGGCCGGACGAGGCGTGGCAGGCGGCGCTGCGCGACCTGGCGGTCGTCGGCGACGACCCCGACGAGGTCGGGTTCCTGCGCGACGCCACCGCCTCGGGCGAGCTGCGGGTGGTCAACCTCGACGGCGAGACCGTCCGGCTGTCCCCGGAGACGGTGACGCTGCCTCATCCGGTGCTGCTGCCCGACCTGGACGATCTGCGGGAGTTCGCCGCCGAGCTGGGGGTGACGCAGAAGGTGGAGCAGATCCACCGGGCCACCTGGCGCAAGCCCGCCGAGGTGAAGCCGCGGGCGACGCGGGTGACGGAGTTCGCCGGCGGCAGGTACGCCTCCCGGTTCGGGCTGGCGGCCCGGGCCACGCAGCTCGGCTACAAGGTGTCCGGCGGCTACGCCACGTGCCGGGTCCGCGATGGGGGACGCGTCGCGGAGGCGGCCGTGTGGATCGGCGAGCCGTACTGGGACAGCGAGATGGAGACCGGCGACCTCACCTGGCACGACCAGGACGGCAGGTCGCTGCCGCTGTCCGAGGTCGGGCCGGTGGCCTGGTCGGAGGGAATGCGGATGGCCGCGGCGCTGTACGCCGGCCGGCAGATCGAGGAGGGGTCGTGACGGGCACGTCGCAGCCGACGGCGGGAGAGACGGCGCGGGAGCTGCTGAAGGCGGGGGCCGTGCTGCCGCCCGGCGCCGAAGGGGCGGGCGAGAACGCGGTGCCGCTGGTGGCCCGCGCCTACCGGCACCCTGGCCTGGACGATCGGGTGGTCGTCCGGCTGGTGGCTGACGAGCTGCTCGCGGCCGAGGACCTGGCGGCCGGGTTCCTCGGGCTGGAGCCCGAGGGCGAGCCCGAGGTCGTCGGCGTCGGCCAGCGCCGCTCGCTCGGCTTCCCCGAGTGGGTGCTGGTACGCCACCCCGGCGACGGCCACCAGGCGCTGGCCGTCGTGCCCGAGCTCGAACGCATCGCCCGGCAGGCCAAGTCCAAGCCCAAGGCCGCGCTCGACGCGTACCAGGAGCTGGCCGGCCGGCTCGGCGCGTCCGTGCCGCACTTCCTGCCCACGTTCTACGAGCAGGCCGGCCGCGTCTTCACCGGCGTGGAGAACGCCACCTACGCCGGCCAGATGTTCTCCCACGCCCGCCGGGCGGAGGCGCAGTACGGGCTCGACGTGGACGAGGACCGGCTCGACGCCGTGTTCCTGGAGTTCGCGCTGGCGGGGGCGCTGCCGGTCAAGGTGCTGTCCGGGTACGCCAGGGAGCTGGCCGGCCGCCTGCCCGCCGACGAGGCGCTGCGCCGCTTCACCCGGCTCTGCCTGCGGCGGACCGCGGGCGGGCTGCCGCCCTCGTCCCAGATGGCGCAGGACCTGCGCAAGCTCGCCCGCGCCGCGAAGACCGACGCCGACGTGGCCGAGCGCGCCTACCTGGCCGAGTTGATCGCCCTGCCGGCCACCCTGCGGGCCGCCACCGGCTGGTGGAAGTCGCACGCGCCCGCGATCGCCGCGCTCGCCCAGGACGACCCCGCCGTACGCGCGACGCTGCTGGAGATCATGCCGGAGGCCAGGGACCACGACATGCCGGCCGTGTGGCTGGAGATCCTGGAGTCGTCGGGAGCCGGCGGCGACCTGGCCGAGGGCGCGCTGCGGCCCGCCGACGGCGTCGCCGGCTGGCTGACCCGCTTCCTGCGGTTCCGCGACAGCGCGTACGGGCGGGCATCGCGCCTGCCCGGGCTCTACGCGCTCGTCGAGCGGCTGGGCGGCCCGCTGCGGGCCGAGCTGACCGCCGCCGGACGCACGCTGGGCGCTCCGCAGGACGTCGACCTGCTCGACCTGCTGCTGTCCGTGGACGTGCCGGTCGCCGACCCCGGCGAGCACCACTGGCTCTGGCTGGAGCAGTGGGCGGACGGCGAGGGACGGCGCGACCTGGTGGCGCTGGAGGCCGACGGCCGCTTCCGGGCCTCGTTCCGGTCGTCCGCCTACCGGTTCAGCGACGACGAGAGCGGCCGGCGCGCCATCCGGCTGCTGGCGGAGTCACCGGGCGGGCGGCCGATGCTGGCCGAGTGGATGCGCGAGGTGGCGCGGCGCTCGTCGGCCGCCGGGCTGCCCGACCTGCCCGACGCGATGCGCCGCCTGGCCTGGCTGCCCGGCGAGGCGCTGACGCTGGCCGAGGAGGAGGTGCGCGAGGCCGCCGCCGCGGACGTCGCCGAGGTGCTGGCAGGGACCCTGCGCACCGGGCTGATCGACGAGTACGGCTGGCCGGCCTGGGACGACGCCGTCGCGACCCTCGTGCCCCGGGAGAGGCCCCAGGACATGGTGGTCGCCGACGCCTGGCCGTACGTGATCGCCGCCGGGCCCGGCCAGGTTCGCGTGCTCGGCCCGGAGGGGACCGTGCTCACCCACGACCTGCGCGTCCCGGCGAACGACACGTGGGGCGAGCACGGCTTCCACTACGTGGACGGCGAACTGCTGGTCTACTGGCGCTCGCGGTCCCGCGACTACCGGCTGCGCGGCTACTGGCACACCGCCCCCGACCGGATCCTCGACCTGGAGGGCGACACCGGCGTCCGGGGCGTCAAGCTCGACTACCACCACGGCGACGACCCCGTCAGCCTGGCGCTGCCCGGCGGCGGCCGCACCACCGGCCATGCCGTGCTGCACCGGGGCGACACGGCGGTGCCGTCCGAGCGCGCGGTGATCAGTGACGGGACCTCGTTCTGGGTGTGGTCCTGGGAGGAGAGCGGCGGCACCACCGTCGGCTGGTACGAGTTCGACCCGGTCAGCGGGCGGCGGGGCCGCATGGGCATGCCGGGGTTCCTCGCCGACGCGCTGCGCGACGCACCCGCGGGCAGCGAGTTCGTGACCGGGCGGCTGCTTCCCGCCCCCTCCGACACGCCCACGCCTGTGGGCACGCCGGTGGGCGGCGTGTTCGGCTGCCGGGTGGTGCGGCTGCCCGACAGGTCCGTACGGTACGAGGACGCCGGCGGGATGAGCGTCACCGTGCCGGACGGCGCCGGGATCCCCGTGTCGGCGCTGAGGTTCCCCGGCGCCGAGCGGCCCTGCGCCGTGATGCGCGGCAGCTACCGGGTGGAGCTGGTCGGTCCCGACGGTGTGCTCACGGCCGTGATGAAGACCGACCGCGAGCCCGGCTCGTTCGGCAAGGGCACGGTCATCCTGCCGCCGGTGCGGTACTGGACGTACTTCCGGCCCCGCGACCCCGAGGGGTCGGCCGTGCTGCGCGGGATCGACGGCGACACCGCGGCTTCACTGCTCAAGGCCGCCGAGTCCGCCGGCGGGACCGCCGCCGGGTCCGCCGGTGGCGGGAAGGCGTCCGACGGGGACGACCTGGCCGCCCAGATCCGGGCGCTGCTGCCGGGCGTCACCGACGACGCGCTGGTGGCCGGCATCGCCGGGGTCGCCCGATTCGCCGCCCACCAGCAGGCCGCGCTGCGTGGCGTCGCGGCCAGGCTCGGGGAGGCGCTGGCGGGCGGCGGCCGGTCGCGGGGGCCCGCCGGGCCCTCCGACGACGTGATCGTCGAGGCGCTCAGCGGCCTGAACGTCCACGCCGACGGCTACTGGCACCGCACCGAACGGGACGGCCTCGTCCGCCAAGTCCAGGCCGTCGGCGAGCTGCTGTCGGAGTCGGACGGCGGCCAGGCCGCCCCGCCCGCCCGGACCCATCTGGACCTGCCAGAACTGCCCGGCTCCCGCCTGCGCTGGCTCGCGATGCTCGACCACGCGCCCGCCGTGGCCTTCCGCGCGGCGTCCGCCACGACCGGCCCCGAGCACCGCGCCACCCTGCGGACGCTGCTCGCGGGGCTGCGCGAGCACGGCCTGCCGCTGTCGGCCGCCCCCGACCGGTGGCGGCGGATGACGGTGCAGCTCGACGAGCGGCACGTGACCGACCTCAACGGCGAGCACCGCGACGGCACGTGGGTGGGGCCGCTGCCCCTGGGCGGCGGGGCGTTCGTGCTCTTCACGACCATGCTCGACCACAGCGGTTCCCGGGTCACCTGGGACGCGCTCTTCCACGACCCGCGGGGCCGGTTCGAGGTGCCGCCGCCGTACACCGTCACCTCCTCCTCCCCGGTCGGCGCGAACCTGCCGTCCGGCTGGGCCGAGGCGTTCCTCGCCGAGCTGGAGGCGCGCGGGCCGGCGCCGTGGCGGGCCGAGGCGGCGGAGGAGTTCGCCCGGCTGACCGGCGTCTCCCGGACGCTCGCCGGCCTGGTGGTGGCCGGGATGCCGGACGTGGACTCGTACCAGCGCGGCTTCCTCGCCAAGGAGGCGCGCGCGATGCTCGGCGTGAAGGTGGCCGACGCGGCGGTCGCCCGCGACCAGCTGCGCGACCTGCAGGCCGGGGTGCGGCAGGCCGTCGTCTCGGCGCTGCTGCCGGCCGACCCGGTCCGGCTCTGGACCGACGGTCCCGACGTGGCCGCCGCGGCCGAGGCGTGGAACGCCCGGGTCGGCCGGCAGGTGGCCGTGCCCGAATGGCTGGTCGCCGAGGCGGGCCGCGCGGTCAGGGCGGAGTGGGACACGGGCCGCGCGCTGCGCGCCCTCATCGACCCGGCCGCGACGCCCGAGCTGAGCCGCGACCTGTCCTGGTCCGTCCAGGGCGACCGCGTGCGCCCGGTGGACGGGCGGGCGGCGGGGTTCGACGCGGACACGCTCGTCTCCGTCGTCCCCATGGCGGCGTGGCTGGCCCACCGGCTGCCCGTCGGCGACCCGGTCCGCGCGGGGCTGCCCGCCGCGCTGGCCGCCGTCCGCGACCGGCTGGCCGCGCCCGGGTTCGTGCTCGACCTCGACCGCTACGTCAACCTGCCCGAGTACGTGCGGGCCGCGGGCGCGCCGACCGAGACCGGCGAGGGGTTCGTCCGGTACGGGAGCCTCATCCTGCCCACCGCCGACGACCGGCCCTCGCCCGGCATCCGGGTCGCCCTGCTCGACGGGGACGACCCGTACCTGCGGGCGCTGCTCGGCATGGAGCGGCCGTTCGCCGCCGAGACCGCCCTGCGCCTGGCGCGGGACCCGCGCTTCGCGGCCCTGCTCGCCGGCGCCGACGGCCCCGCCCGCGCCGACGGCCTCGTTCGCGGCGAGGAGGAGCAGTGGTGGCCGCAGGACCCCACGCGTTCCGTCCCCGGCCTGGTCGCCGAGGCGGCCGCGGCGCACGGGCTCGGCGCGGACGCCGCGGCCCTCTACCTCATGCTCCTGGCCATGCCGGACCCGACCGACCGCAACGTCGCCCGGTGGACCGGCTGGAAGCCCGCCCGGCTCAAGGCGGCCCGGACTGAGCTGGCCGCCACCGACCTCGTCGTCGAGGCCGACAGGCGGCGGGCCGGGCGCTCGCTGTTCCTGCCCGGCGGATGGACGGACCAGGCCGCGCCCCGCCTCCCCGTCGAGCAGTGGAAGCTGTCCATGTTCCCGCCGTGCCCGGGCGCGCCCCTGGTGCCGCTCGAACCCGCCGCCGACCTGTACGCCAGGGCGTGGGCACGGGTACGCGAGGGCGACCTGCCCCGCTACGAGGAGCTGAAGGTCAGGCGCGGACGGCGCCGATGAACCCCCCTATCTGTGTGAGGACTCCCCATGACCATGACCGATGACCAGGCGACGGCGGCCCCTCCGGATCGCCAGGTGCTCGCGGCCGAGGAGCGGTACGCGACCGAGCTGGCCTTCCTGGCCGCCCACGACGACGGGCCGCGCCCGCCCGGGTGGCTGCTGACCCCGCGGGCGGTGGTGACGTTCATCTGCGGCAGCGGCGGCGAGACGCTCGAGCTGCCCAAGGAGCGGCAGAGCGACGGCGTCCCGAAGCGCCTGAAGCTGGAAGCCAAGTTCGTGGGCGAACGCTCGCTCGTCGAGCGATGCGTGGTGACGCTCGCCGGCGAGCGCGGCCTGCTGCTCGTGGGCGAGCCCGGCACCGCCAAGTCGATGCTGTCGGAGCTGCTGGCCGCCGCCGTGTGCGGCACCAGCGACCTCACCGTCCAGGGCACGGCCGGCACGACCGAGGACGCCTTCCGCTACGGCTGGAACTACGCCCTGCTGCTGGCCCAGGGCCCGTCCCGGAGCGCGCTGGTGGACTCGCCGGTGCTCACCGCCATGCGCACGGGACGGGTGGCCCGGGTGGAGGAGATCACCCGCTGCCTGCCCGAGGTGCAGGACGCCCTGGTGTCGATCCTGTCCGACCGGCGGGTGAGCGTACCCGAGCTGGCCGGGACCGCGGACGCGCAGGTCGCCGCGGCGCCCGGGTTCACCGTGATCGCCACCGCCAACCTGCGCGACCGCGGCGTGTCCGAGATGTCGGCGGCCCTGAAGCGGCGGTTCAGCTTCGAGACCGTGGGGCCCATCGCGGACGCCACGGCGGAGACCGCGCTGGTCCGCCGCCAGGCGACCGCGGTGGTGCAGCGGGCCGGGGCGGCGTTCGGGGTGGACGACGCCGTGCTGGAGGCGCTGGTGACGGTCTTCCGCGACCTGCGTACCGGGCGGTCCGCCGAGGGGTGGGACGTGGAGCGGCCCGGAACCGTCATGTCCACCGCTGAGGCGGTGCAGGTCGCCGCCTCGCTGGGGGTGGCGACGGCGTACCTGCCGGCGGGTGACGTGCTCGACCTGGTGCCCGGCCACCTGCTCGGCGTGGTCCGCAAGGACGATCCCGCCGACCACGGGCGGCTGCTCGGCTACTGGGACGGGCCGGTACGGCGGCGGGCGGAGGACGGTTCGGCGATGTGGCGGCGGCTGTGGGACCTGCGGGAGAACCTCCGGTGACCCCTGACCCCAGGGAGGCGCTCGCCGCGCTGGCCGGCTGCGCCCGGCCGTACCTGATCGGAGTACGGCACCACAGCCCGGCGCTGTCCGTGGTCCTGCCCGAGCTGCTGGAGGCGGCCGACGCGGAGGTGGTGTGCGTCGAGCTGCCCGCGGACTTCCAGCCGTGGCTGGAACACCTGGCCGCCCCCGAGACCGTCGCGCCGGTCGCGCTGGCGGGGACGGGGGCGGACGGCCGGCTCGGGTTCTACCCGTTCGCCGACTTCTCGCCGGAGCTGGTGGCCGTCCGGTGGGCCTGGAAGCGTGGGGCGGAGGTGGTGTGCTGCGACCTGCCGCTGTCGGACGGGGACTGGCACGCGCCCGGCCTTTCCGAACCGGGCCCTGGGGCGGCGGTGCCGAGGCGGCGGTCCTTCGCCGACGCGCTGGCCGCGTCCGGCACCGGTCGCGAGGGCGACGACATGTGGGACCGGGCCGTGGAGGTCCTCGCCCCCGAGAGCGAGCCCGAGGCCGTGCGCCGGGCCGCGCTCGGCGTCGGCTGGGCCCTGCGCAGGGACGCGGAGGAGTCGGGCGGCGTACCGGCCAGGGACCTGGCACGTGAGGCCCGCATGCGGCGCGTCATCACCGAGGCCGCGACCGGCGGCCGGCGCGTCGCCGCGGTGATCGGCGCCTTCCACGCCCCCGCCCTCCTGGAGCCGGCGACGCCGTCGGCCACCGGAGAGCGGCCCGATCCTCGGCCGGAGACGGTCGTCTCGCTCGTCCCGTACGCGTTCGACCTGCTCGACTCCCGCTCCGGCTACCCCGCCGGCATCCGGGACCCCCGCTGGCAGCAGGCGGTGTTCGAGGCCGGCGGCGATCCCGACCGGATCACCGACGCCGCCGCCCGCGCCATCACCGACCTGTGCCGGGAGCTGCGCCAGGCGGGCCACACCGCCGGCACGGGAGAGGCCGCCGAGACCCTGCGCATGGCCTGCGACCTGGCCCGGCTGCGCGACCTGCCCGCCCCCGGCCGCGGCGAGCTGCTGGAAGCGGTGACGACCGTCCTGGGCCAGGGCGAACCCCTCGGCCGCGGCCGGGCACTGGCCCGCGCCCTCGACACCGTCCTCGTCGGCACGCTACGCGGCCGGACCTCGCCCGGCACGCCACGCTCGGGCCTCGGTCCCGCCGTGGAGGCCGAGCTGAAGGCGCTGCGGCTGCCCGGCCCGGACGATCCGGAACGCCGGGAGATACGGCTCGACCCGCTCCGGTCCGGCCTCGACGCGCGCCGCGAGATCCTGCTGCGCCGCCTGCTCACCTGCGGCGTCCCCTACGGCGAGCCGATCGAGGTGACCGGCACGGGCGACGCCTCCGCGCTCACCACCAGGTGGCGGCTGGCCTGGTCCCCGGCGGTCCCGGCCCTGCTCGACCTGGCGGGCGTACGCGGCGTGACCCTCGCGCAGGCCGCCGCGGGCACGTTGCGGGAGACGTACCGGCGAGAGTCCGCGGACGGCGGGCCCACGTGCCGGCTGGTCCTCGACGGCCTGCGCGCGGCGGCGCAGTGCGACCTGCCCGAGCTCGTCGCCGACCGCCTCGCCGAAGCCGCCGTCGTGCTGCCCGCCACCGCCACCCCGGCCGAGCTGCTGGACGCCCTCGACCTGCTCGAAGCCCTCCGCCGCGCACACCTCCCCGGCACCACGCCGCAGGCCCGCCGGCAGGCTGTCGAGCTGGCCGGCACCCTGCTGGAGGCGGCGATCCGGGCGCTTCCGGGCCTGGCGGGCAGCGACCGGCCCGAGGACGCCGCGGCCCTGGTCGCGCTGGCCGTCCGGAGCGGCGATGACCGCCTCGGACTGCGGATGGACGGCATGCTGGACGAGCTGGCCCGTACGGCGTCGCCGCTCATGCAGGGCGCGGCGCTGGCGGCCCGCGTCCTGCTGGACCTCGACGGGGCGGACGCGCTGGGAGCCCGGGCGGCGGGCTGGATCGACGCCGCCACCGGCCCGGACGGCCGCCGCCGCCTCGGCCGCCTGCTGGCCGGCGTGCTGACCGCCGCCGGACCGCTGCTCGAATCGGCTCCCGCGGTGCTCCATCCCCTCATGGACCGCATCGACGACCTGGCCGACAACGAGTTCCTGGACCGGTTGCCGGCGTTGCGCGGCGGATTCGACACGCTGACGCCGGCGGCGCGCACGCGACTGCTCGGCACGGTGTCCGAACGGCTCGGCGACCGGCCCGACCTGTCGCTGGAGGCGTCACCCGAACTGCTCGGCCTGTGGACCGCGGCCGACGCGGCGGCCCTGGCCGTCCTGCACTCACTGGGGTTGCCCGTGCAGGCGGAGGAGCCCACGCCGCCCAGCGAGAAAGAGGAGCGGAAACCCCGACCCGAGGTGTCAGCCATGCTGGCGCCGGTCGATCGGTGGCGGCTGCTGCTCGGCCGCGAGTCGCGGAAACTGCCGTCCCAGGCCCGTGCCTACGCGCGCGCCCTCGACGAACTGTACGGAGCCGGACGCGGCGAGGGCTCGGACGACTTCGACCCCGCGAACGGCGGCGACACCGGCGGCCAGGGGCAGTCGTTCCCGACGGCCCGGGAGTGGGCCGAGGAGCTGGAGGCGCTGTTCGGGGCCGACGTCCGCGAGGAGGTGCTGGCCGGCGCGGCCGACGCCGGACGTGTCGACGTGCTGGCGGAGCTGGACCCGGCTTCCGTCCGGCCGTCCGTCGAACTGCTGACGTCCGTGCTGTCCCTGGCGGGGGGCATGCCCGAGCAGCAGCTCGCCAAGTTGCGCCCGCTCGTGCGGCGCCTGGTCGCCGAGCTCACCCGCGAGCTGGCCACCAAGCTGCGCCCGGCGATGACCGGGCTGGCCAACCCACGCCCCACCCGCCGCCCCGGCGGCCCCCTGGACCTGCCGCGTACCCTGCGCGCGAACCTCCAGCACAGCCGCCGCCTGGACGACGGGCGGCTGGTGGTGGTGCCGGAACGACCGGTGTTCAGCACGCGGGCGCGTCAGGAGGCCGACTGGCGGCTGATCCTCGTGGTGGACGTGTCCGGATCGATGGAGGCGTCGGTGGTCTGGTCGGCACTGACCGCCGCCGTCCTGGCGGGGGTGCCGACGCTGTCGACCCACTTCCTGACGTTCTCCACGCAGGTGATCGACCTGACCGACCAGGTGACCGACCCGCTCTCGCTGCTGCTCGAAGTGCGGGTGGGCGGCGGCACGCACATCGCGGCGGGCCTCGCCCGGGCGCGCTCGCTGGTGACCGTGCCCAGCCGGACGCTCGTCGTGGTCGTGAGCGACTTCGAGGAGGGCGGTCCGATCGGCGGGCTGCTCGCGGAGGTGCGCGCCCTGGCGGGTTCCGGCGTACACCTGCTGGGTTGCGCCGCCCTGGACGACGGCGGGGCGCCGCGTTACTCGCTGCCCGTCGCCCAGCAGCTCGTCGCGGCCGGGATGCAGGTCGCCGCGCTCAGCCCGCTCGCCCTCGCCCGCTGGGTGGGCGACCGCCTTCGTGGAGAGAACCGGTGAACATGTCGCCCTCTTTGCCGCCGTCTTTGCCGCCGTCTTTGCCACCGGTGGCGCCGCACGTGGTGGCGGCGGCCGTGGAAGGACTCACCTCCCGGCTGCGGAAGAAGCTGGACGCGGCCGTCGCGCAGTACGCGGCCCTGCCGGTCGCGGTGGTGGACGGGGAGGGGGTGCGGATCACGTGCGGCGAGGACGCGGTGGTCACGCTCTCGCCCGGTGCTTCGGGCGTGGTCGCGGAGGAGGGCCAGGCACGGTGCGGTTGCCTGCTCGCGCCGAGATGCCTGCACCGGGCGGCGGTGCTGAGCGCGTGCCCGCTGGCGGACCCGACGCCCGTGGAGCCGGCCGCTCACGACGCTGAACCGCCGTCCACAGCGGAACCGCAACCCGCACTGGAACCGCCCTCCGCCCCGGAATGTGGGTCCATCCCGGAACGCCCCTCCACCCCGGAACATCCGTCCACAGCGTCACCTCCGGAGCGACCGGTGGCGGCGCCCGCTGGAGGACCCTCCTCCACGTTGACGGCGGCACAGGTGACGGCCGCGGCGGGACTGTGGGCCGCCGGGACGGCCGTGCTGGCGGCCGGGGTGTCGGCAGCGGGCGCCGTGCCACAGGCCGAGCTGCTCCGCGCCGCCCACACCGCCCGCCTCGCCGGCCTGCCCAGGGCCGAGGCCGCCGCCCTCCGCGTCGTACGAGGGCTGAGGTCGGCCCGCGAACAGCGCGTCGGCCACCGCCTCTCGGACCTCGTGTCCGCCCTTCGCGAGCTGCTCCTCATCTCCGGCCGCCTGGCCGCGGGCGACCCCGACCCGGCGCTGACCGGCACCGTCCGGCGCGCGTACGAGCAGGGCGGCAGCCTCCGCGTGCACGGCGTCTTCAGGGAGCCGGTGATCAGCGCGACGGGCTACGGCGGCGTGGTCACCCACGTCGTCGCGCAGGACGGCCGGTGGTTCTCGGTCGCCGACGTCAAGCCGGGCGGCGCGGCCCGCGCCCGCGGCGCGGCCACCGCGAGCGTCGCGATCGGCTCGGCCACGCTGAACCACGCGCAGCTCGCCAGGTCGGGCCTGCTGATCGTCGCGGCCACGATCTCCCCGGACGGCCGGCTCGGGGCGGGAAGAGGCGTCCGCGCCACGCCGGTCGCCGGCATGCCGTGGTCCGAGGGACCCGTGGGCGCCCTGCTCGCCCGCCCGCTGGCCGAGCAGGCTCTGGCGCGCCTGTCGGGTGAGGTGTGGAGCGAGTCGGACACGGAGGAGGTGGCCCGGGAGCCGGTCGCCTGCGACCTGATGATCGTCGGCGCGTCCGGCGACCACGTCCTGGCCCGCGTCCTCACCCCAACGCCGGACCGCGCAGGGACTACGACGCCTGCGACGACGGAACCCGCCTCTCCCGCAGGCTCTCCCGCGGCCTTTCCCGCCGCCCCTCCCGCGGGCTCTCGCGCGGTCGACGGGGAGATGCGGCCGCTGACCGGGCCGATGATCCGCCTGGTGCCGGCCAACCGGCACCAGGACCTGGCGCACGTGGCCAACCTCGGACGACTCGCCTCCCGCCCCGGGCTGTGCGTACGCGTCGTGGGACGCGTGGAACCGGACCGCGCGACCACGCTACGGCCGTTCGCCGTGGGACCCGTACCGGGAGCCGAGATGACGCTGCGCCTGCCCGCAGAGTGGCAGGACCGGGCGGACCTCGGCTACGACCGCCTGCAGGGCGCCCACCTTCCCCCGCCCGGCCCTCTCGACGGCCTGCCGGCCTCCCCAGAGGAGGCGGACCCGCTGGCGGGCGCGCCACTGTGGCGCGTCCGGCGCCTGGTCGAGCTGGCCGTCGCGGGCGGACGCCGCGCCGTGGCCGAGTCGGGCCGCGGCGGAGACTCCCGGACGCACGAGGCGTCGCTGCGTAGAGCCGGCTTCAAGTCCGCCGCCGAGCTGGTCTCCGCCCTCACGGCCGAGGCCGATCGGCGCGAACGGGACGTGTTCGGCCGCCTGACCGACCCCGGACTCGACCGGTACGCGCGGGCCTGGCTCGCCGCGGCCACCCACCTGGTCGCGACGGAACGCGCCCTCGTCCGGTCGTCCTGGCAGACCGGCGACTGACGACGGTACGGGTGACGGCCCGCTGCGTCACGGGGTGGCCGTCCGGCCCATGCCTTGGCCGTCGGCGATCACACCGCCGACGGCCAAGGCCGAATCTATGCGTCCCCGTACCAGGACAATGGGCTCTTTGATATTGCTACCGTCATGGACACCAGCCAGCTGCTGCCCTACGGCGGCGCCCTGCTCGGGTTGTTCGTGGTCCTGTGGCTGCTCGACAAGTTCACCGGCGGCATCGTCGAAGAACTCGGCAAGCGGACCCTGGACGGCCTCCTGCGCGGGCCGAGGCAGCCGGCGCTGGGACGGCGCGCGCTCGGCCGCTACGCCAAGCTCGTTCGCCACACGTTCGGCGCGCACACCATGGGCTTTCGCGCGGGCGACGCCCCGGTGACGGTCGAGGAGGTCTACGTACCGCTGCAGTACGAGTCCCGCGGCGTGCGGCTGGACATCGAGCGGCTGGTCCGGTCACGCGACCGCGTGGTCCTCCTGGGCGAGCCCGGCGCGGGCAAGTCGATGCTGCTCAAACATCTCATGCTCGACTGGGCGGATGATCCGCGGCGGGACCGCCGCGTGCCCGTACTGATCGACCTCCATCGCTTCGGCACGGCCACGTTACGCGACCTGCTGGCCGAGACGCTGGGTCACGGCAGACAGCCGATCGGCGCCGACCGGCTGCACGACGCGCTGCAGGACGGGCGGCTGCGCCTGTACTTCGATGGGCTGGACGAGGTGGCCCGCGACCATCTGCCCACCGTGCTCGGGGAGCTGAGGGAGCTGGCCAGCCGCTACGAGCGCTGCCCCATGGCGGTCACCTGCCGGGACTCGGTCTACAAGGGAGCGCTCGCCGCGGAGTTCGGCGCCCCGGTCGTGGTGGCCGACCTCGACGACGCGTCGCTGCGGGCGCTCTCACGCCACCTGGTCAAGGACGACGTACGCGCACACCACCTGATCGCCGCGCTGCGCGACGCCAGACCGGTGCTGGAACTCGCGCGCAGCCCCATGCTCCTCACCATGATCTCCTACCTGTTCCTGGAGGGCGTCTTCGGCGAGCAGGGAGAGAAACTGCCCAGGTCCCGGGCCGGGTTCTACGAACTGGCCATCCGGTACCTGCTGGGCCGCGACACCGCGCGCGGGCTGGAGACGATGACCCGCTTCGACCCTGACGTCAAGCTCGTCATCCTGCGGCGCCTGGCGCTCCTGCTGATGAACCAGGACGACGGGCGGACGGTCGGCCACCGCGACCTGGTGGCGCTGATCAGGACGGAGGCCGCGGACCTCCTCCAGGACGCGCAGGCGGACCGGCTGATCGACGAGATCGTGGACCGCAGCCGCCTGCTGGTCCGCCTGTGGCAGAGCGGCGGCCGGAGTTACGTCTTCCGCCACCTCACCCTGCAGGAGTACCTGGCCGCCGTCGAGCTGGCCGGGCGGGGCGAGGAACTGCTGGATCACTACCGGCGTTCCCCCGCGGTCTGGCAGGAGGTCGTCCGCCTGTGGTGCTCCATCGTCCCCCACGACTGCACGTGGTTGCTGCGCGAGCTCTACGCCGACCCCCGCTCACGGGTGCTGGTCCTGCGTTGCCTGGCCGAGGCCGAGCACGTCGAACCGGCCTTCGCCGATGACGTCGTCCTCGACTCCGTCGGCCCGGTCTCGCGCGGCATCGAGCTGCCGGGGCCCGCGCTCCGCGCGCTCGGTGCGCTGGCCGCCGTCGACGACGCCCGCGGCAACCAGGTGCTCGCCCAGTTCATGGGCAGCGCGCAGGCCGACTACCCGGCCATCTACCACGTGCTGGCCGCCTCGGGCCGGCGCGAGGCGCTGGACCGGCTGCTGGAGGCGGCAGGCACCTCCACCCACGCTCGTGGCGCGCTGCGCGCGATGGGCGACCTGGCTGTTCCGGAGCTGGCACGCGTGGAGCGCGACTGGGCCATCGACGAGCTGGGGCGGATCGGGACACCGGCCGCGGCCGACGCGCTGACCGGGCTCACCGAGCACACACGCGCCGTGTGGTGGCTGGCCGCGCTGCTGAACAGCGAGGACATCCGCGCAGCCCTGTGGTCAGGGGAAAGCGCGGGAGGGACGACCTGGATCAGCCGGCCCTACCGCGACGACTGGCCGCCTCGGCTGTGCGAGATCTTCGAGTCGGTGGTCAGCGAGCTGCGCGTGCGCGACGCGGCCAGACCCGCCGATCTGGACCTGCCGCCCGTCTTCCCACCCGTCGCTCTCGCCGTCCTGGCCTGCGACGACACGATCGGCTCGGGGACGGCGCCGCTGCCCGTGTCCCAAGAGGAGGAGCAGGCGCTCTACTGGTTCGAGCGAGCGGGGACGCTGCCGCCGAGCCTGCACAAACGGTCGCTCTCCGAGCGGGTCTACCGAGGGCTGGCCGCCGTCACCGCGGAACACGCCGGCAACGCCCGGCTGCACAGCGCCGCCCTGCACCTGGCCGACTTCGTGATGAAGCACCGCCCCATGCGGCCCGCGACGTTCCAATGCCTGCCCGCCCTCGAGTGGACGGTCTTCGCCGCCGTGGCCGGACGCCTCGACAGACCCTGGGGCGGCCGGCAGAGGTGGAGCCTGCTGGCAGAGGAACGGCCGGAGCCCCGGTTCTTACGCCGCCTCCTGGTGACGGGCGTGACGGTGGGCACGCTCTTCACGGCCGGCGCGGGGCTCTTCGGAGCGATGAACGCCGTGCTAGGTCACCGGACGTGGGAGCCGGGCTGGCTGCCGATCGCCACGGTGATCGCCGTGGCAGCCGCCATCGGAGGCGTGATCACCATCCGCTCGAAGCTGGGATCCTGGATCTTCTTCCTCGGACTGCCGGCAGCCTCGGCCTGTCTCATCACCTACAGCGGAGCGATGCTCAACGACTGGCTCGCCCCCTACGGCTTCCACACGGGCTGGACCGCCTACGCCGCAACGGCCGCCGCCCTGTCCCTGCTGGGCGCCTACTACTTCCGCGTGAAACGCCGCTGGGCCAACCCCTTCCGCCAGGTCCTGTCCCAGTGCGCACCCCACTGCCTCCCGGCGCCGCCCCCCTGACACACGCCAAGCCGCCGCTTCCCCATCCCCGGAAACCACCACCAACGGCACTGGCGGGAGATGAGGACGCTGCCGGCTGTACGGCGCGTGATCCGAGCTGTCACGGGCTTGGCGAAGCCATCAGGAGGGCTTCGAACTGGGGCCTGACCAGGCAAGGCTTTCGCAAGACCATCCGGATGTGAGTCTCCGTAAGCATGTTGCTGTAGCTGCATACGGGTGCTCCTTGGAGACCTGCAGGACCTGAGAAGCAGAAGATCTGCGGCAGAGAGCTCGAGGCAGTCGCCAACACATTCAAATCTGCGACACCCGCTTTAGAGTGGGGGTTGCCCTGCTTGCTCAGGCCTCTTGAGCTGGGCGGGTAGCCTATCCGGCACATAAATCGTGCAAGATCATCCCGAGTATGTCCCGAGCCCGATCGCTAGAGCAACCACGCGATCCGCGGGCTCAGAGCGCTGTCATCGTGTGGAGGCGCTGATCATTCGGCCCAGGCGTCTGGGATGCGGAGGATCGGGTGTGCACCCTCGAGCATGTCGCGGGTCAGCCGGACTCCGCTCTCCTGTTCCACGACAGCGAGTACGAGAGGCGGAAGGTCGCCGTCCACCCCGTCGTCGTCCTCGTCACTGGCCGGACGCAGGAGTCCGGCGTACGGCGTGAGTACGCCGTAGTCGCCGCTCTCGTGGTTCGCCGGATGGGACCAGTAGCCGCCGCCGTCCGGCTGTCTGCTGGCAAGAAAGGTGTTGCCGTCGATGTCCCAGGCCGCGAACCAGTGCCGCATCTCTGGTCCGGCCAGTCGGCCGGAGATCGCCGTGCCGATGCCGAGGCACCCGAAGTCGATGGTGGCCACGCCCGGCCCTATCTGTACGAGGGCCAGATCGTGCTCCTGGTCCACCAGGTACGGATCCGGCGGAATGCGAAGGCCGGCGGGGTCATGACCGAGTCGTCTGACCGCTTCCTCGACGGTGAGCACACCGTCGACAGGTAGCGTGAGGGTGTAGCAGAAGGAATCGAGGAGCAGGACGTCTTCTCCGATGCCTGCGTAGTAGTCGACGACCGACGCCCAGCTCACGGAGCGGTCCGGAAGAGCGCCGTGTGGTCATCCATGACGTTACCGCCCTTGTCCATCGCTCCCTTGATCGTGAGCTGGTAGGTCGTCGCCGGCGCGAGCGGCTTCAGCGGGACCACGACGTATCCCTCGCCCTTTTCGATAGGAGTCACCGAGAGAGGGACGTCGGCGCCTTCGGGAGCGTGGAGAGTGACGCTGACACCCGTCACCGGCGTGAGGAAGGCGATCCTGATCTCCCCGTCTATGGCGATGTCACCGTCGTCGTTGACGAACTGCACGCCTAAGTATGGTTGGGGGGCGGCCATGGTGGTGGTCTCCTGTCCAGGCGATGGGACCCGGCCGAGATCGGCCGGGTCCGCTGATGAGGGCTACAGGCTAGTAGCCGGGTACTTTGACGTCCACGAAGAACCGGTCCTGCTCGTTCTGGCGCTCCTTGCCATCGACGCCGAGTACGCGGTTGTCGTTGTAGAAGGAGCCGAGCTGGCTCCCATCACGCCCGTTGTTCCGCCAGTAGACGGGTCTGATCGAGTAGCGCAGTCCGTCCTGTTCACTCCTGTTGCGTGACGTCCAAGCGCCCTGGATCGTGGACTCGAACGGGTACTCGTCGCATTCGTAAACGCGCCGGTCCGCTGCGGGGTTGCCGTCCTTGTCGGTGGCAGGTTTACCCAGCACCGCGTCCTTACGGTCGAAATCGGAGAAGAGGATTCGGCACAACTTGCGTACCTTTTCGTTGTTCTTCTCCTTCCAGTAAGCCCTCGCGGTACGCACGAGGCCGGGGTAGGGCCCGTTGATCGATCCCGGGATCACCTTGTTCGTGTTCGTCGCCGGTTGTGTCAGTTGGGGCTTGTTGAAAGCCGTCCAGATGTGGCCTGGCACGTTGCGGTATGCGGTTTCCACGTTCTGTGGGTCATCTGCCTGCCAGGGTTTGCCGCCATAGATCTCGGTGGTCTTGTAGACCAGCTGTGCCTTGTCGAAGACGCAGCCGCTGCCCCTTAGCTTGGAGATGTATGCCGCCGAGTCGCAGCGGACCTGCGGGGTGGCGTCGGACCAGAAATAGCGGGGCTTTGTCGACGGGATGTCAGGCAACCACACCTTCGCATAGAACTTCGGATGGCAGTGCTCGATCTTGTCCGGACCGATGCCGTTGGACTCCTCCGATTGGAAGGTGAATGCGGCGACCTTGCCGGTATTCCACTCGTCCCACTTGCCCTGGACGTAGGTGTCCCCAAGGGTCTTGCAGCCGTCCTCGCTCTTGGAGCCGAAGGCGATGTACGCCTTCTGCTTGTATGTCAGGCCGATCGGGATGACGTTCTTCAGGGAGATCCTGAACTGCATGATGCGGTCCGTCTTTCCCTTTCCCGCTGGATAGGTGTAGCCGATCATCGTGACGGTCGACGTGATGCCGTTACCAGACCTGCTGCTCGTGTCACTTCCCGGCGGGGGCGGGCCGAAGGCCAACGAGCCGCTCGTCAGGCTCTGGATGGCGCACCAGTTGAGCCGTCCCGCGAGGTATCCGTCATCGGTTTTGCTTCTGGCCTTGGCCTCGTTCTTCCAGCAGTCGACGACGCGGGCGTCGTCATCCGCCGCGGCCAGCGCCCTGTCTCGTGCGTTCGCGATCACCTTCGCACTCGCGCGCACGGAAGGAGTCGAGGATGGGACCGAGGCCGGGCTAAGTCCTGGAGTTGCCACCGGCGCGGCCATGTCGGCCTGGATGGCAGCGGCGTCGAGCGGCCGGTTGTAGACGCGTACTTCGTCGATGATCCCGTGGAAGAACTCGCCCCAGGCGCTGTTGCCGCCGATGTGCAGGGCGCCCTCATCGAGGAGGAGCCTTCCGACTGGTTGTACGGCCACCTGCTCGCCATTGACGTAGAGCCGTGCCGTCGAACCATCGTGAGTGAGCGCGAGGTGGCTCCACTGCTCCAGTGCCAGAGGCTGATCGGCAGAGAAGCTCGCGGCGTTGCCCCCCTCAGGAGTCAGCCAGCCCGACGGGGCTCCGCTGCCGCCGGAAGCGTACAGGCCATAGGAACCACCGTTCTTGAGGTCCTTCATCAGTACCGAGCGCCAGGTGCCGATGGACGCCGGCTTCACCCACGCCGACAACGTCAGCCCGTCCGACAGATGCAGTGATTCGGCGTCCGCGATGGTCACCAAGCTGCTTTCTCCGTCGAAAGACAGGGCCTTGCCGTATTTGCCGGTCACCCACTCGGTACTGGACGCTGTGCCGTTGTTGCCGTGATTCGAGCTGTCGCCCGTGACCGTCCCGGTGCCCTCCTCGAAGCCATAAGCGGCAACCAGCCCTTCAACAGGGGTCGGCTCCCCGCCTTCGCATGGTCCGAGGTTGCTCCAGTCCGGACTCTGGTCGGGCTCGACGCCAACCTGCGCCTGGATCGAGGTCACCTGCCACACGTTGCCGTCGTGAGACACCTTGGTGCCGTAGAAATACTGCTCTTGAGCGCTCCATGCCGGCACCGTGCACTCTGGTGAGGTGCCGTCGCCCTTCGTGGTGAACGAGGCGGTGTAGTCCGTCATCGTGTGGCCGGCCGCGTCTTTGGCCGCCCGGACTTCCAGCCGGTAACCGGTCCCCGCCTTCAGCGGTTGCTCCGGAGTCAGTTCGAAGCCTTCGTTCTCCGACTCGGACAGCGCCGTCACTGTGGTGGGGACGTCGGTTCCAGCCGACTCCTTCAGTGCGAAGGTCTGACCGGTCACCGGTTCGGAGAAGGCCACACGGACCTTGACATCCGTTGGCACGCCGACGGCTCCGTGACCCGGATTGCTCATCACTGTAGGCGGCGTTTCATCGGGCTCTTCCGGCTCTGGCGCCTCCTCGAAGCCCGGTCCGGTCTGGGTGGCCTCCCACTCCAGTTCCTCCGGTGTCAGCTCAGCCGGAGGCACCGAATCCTCGGCCTTGACCACGACGTAGTGAGGGGAGGTGAGCGCAGCCTGGCGGGACTCCTCCTCCGTCGGAATCCGGAACGGGGCGACGGTGTCCTCGGTCTGCCTGGCGTGCATGTCATTGAGCTGCTCAGGCGTCGGCTCGAATTCGCCGTACTGCCAGCTGTCGACGTCGACGGCCTTTGGCTCGTACCCGATGATGAGTTTGGGGCCGTGGGCGTCGCCGGTGGAGACGTACTCCTTCGAGCGGTACGCGCGCCAGTTGGTGTTCTCGGATTCGTTGCCGGAGGTGAGCTGGAATCCGTAGTTTGGCTCGCCGTCAGCCCATTTCTGGGCGATGCCGTTCACGTAATGGATCAGGTCGTGCTCATAGTTCATGTAGCCGCGGCTGCATCCCGGCTTGTAGGCGCCAAGTTCGGTGTTGGCAGCCTCGTCGGTCACCCTCGGCTGGTTGCTCCACGTGAGAGTGGAGACGTCCCATCGCTCGATGATCCTGCGGGCGGTGATGCCGGAGCCGACTCGTAGGCCGCAGTCGTTGGAGTCGATGTTCCACAGGACGAGGTCGGCATTGGTCACCCGTCCGCCGCGCAGCGGAGAGTCCTGAGGGATGTCCTCGAAACGGATGTAAGTCCGCCAGCGGACCGTTCCGCTGTTGGTCATGCCGGCCTGCAGGTGGTAAGCGCCGCTGTTGGCGTAGCCGTTCTGGTAAGAGGAGTTGTTGATGAACGTGTCGTTGCCGTTGGGCAGCTGGGTCCAGACGGTGTCGTCCGCTACGACGAGGGTGATCGGGTAGGTGACGTCCGGACTGGCGAGGAAGCCCGCGTCGGGCTTGTAGATGAGCGCCTGCCCCGCTGTGGTCTTTTCGACCGCGGTGGTCACCTTGCCGACATGGCCTTCTTCACCGACCTTGAGATTCGCGCCGGCGTCGATCAACTGCGTGGCTGGGATCTCGGTGGTGCGGCGCTTGGCCTTGGCGGCACTGTCGCGCAAGACCGGCTTGCCCGACGAGGTCTCGTCAAGGGTCAGGCCGGCGGGTAGCTGGACCGGGACGGGAAGTTCCAGCGGGTTGGCCGGTCGTTGTCTGATGATCGCTTCTTGCCGGAACCCCGTGGGCGTCGCGATGACCGCGAGATCGACGCCTGGGCCGTAAGCGTCAGGATATTCGGCTCTGTTGGCCGACAGCTTGGGAGCGGACAGCTTACGGGGGGCGAAGATCTTGATGGTTGCCCCGTCGGACTGGTTCTTCGCGGTGAGCAAGTCTGTGCTGCCGCCGGGGGAGAGCGTGAGGCCGGCTTTGGTGGCGCGCGGTTTGATGGTGCCGTTCTCGGTCACCAGTGTGGTGTCGACCGGCTGCCAGTTGTTGCCTTGCTTGACGCGGATGGGGTCGGTGTAGAACTCGGTGGAGAGCGTCTTGCCGTCTTTGTTGGCGTAGGTGGTCGAGGCCTCGGTCTGCAGGCTGGGGATCTCCACCTGGCGGCCGGCCTTCTTCGCCTCCGCCTTGGCCGCGTCGACCGGCGCGAGCGGCGTGGCCTCCTTCGCGGAGGGACTCGGTGTGGGAGATTCCTGGGCGGCTGCTTGATTCGTAAGGAGGAAGGGTGTGGTCATGGACAGCGCGATTACTGCGGACAGTAATCGATTGCGGGCACGTCGTGATCGCGTTGCTGCGTTCAAGAACACCTCAATCGGTGTGAGGGGAAAAAGCTTGTTGATCTTTACATTCGCTTTATATCGAACACAAGGCCGAAAGGGGTAATGCGCGGTTCCTGATCAGTTGCAGCATCCGGGTCATGGCTGTCCGGTTGTGCCATCCAGCGGTCTCGACCATGGCAGCGGTCGGTCAAAGTCACACCTGCGCAGTTCCTGGCGACGCGCGGAGTGGCTTCGGTCCGGCTGTTGCCGCCGGCGCCAAGGGGACAGAGGGAGCAGATCGCTCAAGCCGTGGCCTGTAACCCAAAGTGACCGGTGATGCCCAGGCTGATCGGCGTCCGCAGTAGAGGGGCGGTTGCTGTATGACTGGTTTATCGCTCCGACGTGCGGAGATGCCTCGCGCCACTCCCTGCCTGACCAAAGATTGTCCAGCGCATGTCACTGCATCCAATGAAGGTCCCCACGTCGCGGGCACGTGGGGAGGGCGTCGCCCGTGAGTAAACGTTGCTGGAAAACTGCTGCAGAAGAGTCGGGTTGGCGGTCATCCACCTGCACGGGACCAAGATGCGGAAGGTGCCCGACGGAGCCACCCTCGTCACCTCAGTGCTTTCCCTGCCACACGGCTATGGCAGGCTGTATACCGTGATCAGGAGGCCTTTGCAGCCAGTCGGGGGGATAGGACTGCAGAAGCAGCCTTCCCTCTGGACGCCGGGCGAGGCCGTCTTGTCGCGCGGAAGCTCGGTCGTGGCCTACATCGACGGGAATGGAGTCATCGCGCTGCGTGGAACCGAGAACGGCATGTGCCGGCTAACAGGAGAGGGCGTGCTCTGATGCGACTTTTGACCACCACGCCCGCGGTGAGTCACCGCATGAGTCGTCAGCGCAGTCGGAACACACAGGTCGAAGTCCTGCTACGCAAGGAGCTTCACCGCGCCGGCCTCCGCTTCCGCGTGCATCGGCGGCCCGTATCCGATCTACGTCGTGAGGCGGATGTCGTGTTCGGGCCAGCGCGCGTGGCCGTCTTCGTCGATGGGTGCTACTGGCATGGCTGCCCTGAGCATGCGACGTGGCCGAAAACGAATGCCGATTTCTGGCGTGAGAAGATCAACCGCAACCGGGAACGCGATCGGGACACCGACCAGAAGTTGACTGACGTTGGCTGGATGCCCATCCGTGTCTGGGAGCACGAGGATCCGACAGAGGCAGCGAAAAGCATTGTGGCAGTTGTGCGAGAGCGGCGGCATTTGTTCGGAACATGACTTCCCAGCCCCCACCACAAATGGAGCTCGTCGTGTTTCAATACAGTCGGCAGCGCCGTTGGGGTCCCCCTGGTTTCAGACCTTCGCCACTTGCCGGATCCTCGCGGCTATGTGCAGTGTCGAAAGGATGTTGAGCACTCGATCGCAGTCCGGCTTCTGTGGTTCACCGAGCTCTAAGGCAGGTGATGACCAGCGGCAGTTCGACGTCCCCGCTGGCGGCAGTAGGGTGCTACGGCCTGCGCCCCGCTCATGAGAGCATTGAGCAGCCATGGCTATGCCTTCAAGGCTCAGCCTTGTCATCGTCGAACATGATCTTTACGCTGCCATGACGGGTGGGCGGCGCGAGTGACGCCGGCGCGCTCGGCGTGTTCGACGACGCCTGCCGCGACGGCGATCAGTTGTAGCATCGCGGCAGCGCTTCGCAGCTAAAATCAGCCCATGCACAACAACGGAACCACCGACCCCATCACGGTCGTCGATCTCTTCGCCGGCTGTGGTGGCTTCACCCAGGGGTTCCACGAGTTCCGCCCTCAAGGAGCGGCAAGCCTGGGTCCGGTGTTCCGCAGCATCACAGCAGTGGAGCACAACCCCGCTGCTGCGGCCACGTTCGCTGCCAACTTCGGCAGCCTCCGCGCCAATCGGGTAGGACCCGACACGCGCGTCCACGTCGGCGACATCGAGAAGTGGGAACCCACCGAAGAGGACCTTCACGCAGAGGTGATCATCGGCGGCCCTCCGTGTCAAGGTTTCTCGGCGTTGAATCGGAAGAAGTTCGGCCTGGAGCGCAATCGGCTGTGGGAGGAATTCGTTCGCATTGTGGCGGAAATCCAGCCCAAGATTTTCGTCATCGAGAACGTCGACCGCTTCTTGAAATCGGATGAATTTCAAGACCTCCTCAAGGTAGTCCAACCGCATGGGCTGCTCGAGCGCTACCACTTGGCGGCTCCTCCGGGTGCGGAAGCGGATGACTCGCCGGCTGCTTGGGCCAACAGGTACCTGTTGAATTCTGCCGACTATGGCGCCGTTCAAGCACGGCGACGAGCCGTGGTAATCGGTATACGCAAGGATATCTGTGAAGTTGTGGACTTCAGATATCCGGCTGCATCTCATGTCCCGCACCCGAAGGCAAAAGGGAGAAACGCGCGGTCCGCTGATCAGAGAATTCTGTTCGACTCATCGCGGCCTGCCCACTGGCTCCCCGTCGACAGCGTATTCGACGAGTCGGCAGTCATGAGGGTCCGCGGTACCGGGCTTCCCTCCCGGCGCGTACGCTTTGCAGAGATCGATGACTATGTCCCGGGCGTCTTCACAACGGGAGAGCTGCACATCGGCCGTAACCCTGAGCCTCTGTCCCGGGCTCGCTACCGTGCGATCCCTCCTGGTGGCAACAGGAACGATCTCTATGGCAAATGGTACACGCTGGATGTTGATGGCATTATCCGCATCTTCGGAGAACCCGAGCCCGAAGGTGTGAGTACGCGCGTGGAATACTTGTCGACGAAGAGCTGGGACAGTCACAGGACGGGTGCGGGCGACGTCATGGGACGGCTTCGTTTAGGCGAACCCTCGGTCACCATCAGGACGGAGTTCTTCAAACCTGAAAAGGGGAGATATCTTCACCCCACCGCGCATAGACCGATCACCCACTACGAAGCCGCCCGCATCCAGGGGTTTCCCGTCGACTTCAGATGGTGCGGGTCGAAGCTCGAAATCGCAAAGCAGATCGGAAATGCTGTCCCCATTCCGCTTGGTCGGGCCATCGCCGGAGCCATCTATGCGGTTCTTCGCAGTTGATGTTCGCGCTCCGTGAGAACACTCGTTGGGTGACGGGCGCGGATCGCCAGCGTCATGGACGGGACGGG
This sequence comes from Nonomuraea rhodomycinica, assembly GCF_013363995.1. Taxonomy (GTDB): domain Bacteria; phylum Actinomycetota; class Actinomycetes; order Streptosporangiales; family Streptosporangiaceae; genus Nonomuraea; species Nonomuraea rhodomycinica. The sequence goes on from NZ_JABWGO010000006.1 coordinate 138,639, forward strand.
CACTTTCGCGCTAAATCAGGTCCGGGATTCTCCTGGTAGCCCGGGTGCGTCGGTCTCGAAACGTGTGACTGTCTCGTTCGTCAATGCATGACACATGTCTCGGACCTGCTGATCAGAGAGGGCTCGCACGTCCAGGAAAGCCAGGTATCGACGCAGTCGGGCCGTGACATCGCGGATTACTGCTCTGCGGGAAGCATTTGCGGTGAGCTCTGTGACCGCTCGGGCGGTTTCCCGCACGAGACGAGGATCACCGCCGATGCTCCGACGTTCCAGAAGCTGGTTGAGGTCGCTCTCGCTGAGCGCGGCCAGGATGTGCTCGTGGCCGGCGAACACCACGGCCTGCCACCACAGCCGGGCCCAGGTGTGCCGGGTGAGGTCGGTGGCGATCCAACGTTCCTTGTTGCTCGCCCCGAAGCGCCACATGGTCACGTGCGGTAGGGCCACAAGGGAGAGGAAGGACCAGAGATCCCTGTTGCCCGCTTCCGCCCACGACAGGTCCAGTTGACCGCGGATCACTTTGGCCGCGTCCCGGTCGAAGGAGATCCGCGCGTCGGTGCCGGCCGCGGCCGGGAAGCCGTACTCACTGGCCAACATCGAGATGGCGTCGATCAGCTCCCGTACTCGCTTCGGTGCTACACGACCTCCGACGGGCGCCCACGTCTGCTCGGGATGGCTGTCTTGCGGGGAGGGAGGTCGCCCCGCCGCGACTTCGGCGTACATGGTTGCCCCCACGACTGCGGGAAGATGGGGCCACAGTTCACTCATTGGAAGATCCGCCCCCTGCCGAGGTTCCTCACCGCACCTGAGATCTGGGTCCTGAACTCCGCGAGGTCCACTGCCGAGGGCGGGGCGACGACATGCAGCGGGGAAGCGGCGATGGTTCTCGCCAGGACATCCCCGACGCTGTCGGGCGGCCATTCCTCGCGTTCCGCGAGTTCGGCGCGGAGGTGCAGGGCGAGCTCCAGGAGCAAGGTGGCGACGCCCGCCTGGAGCTCATCGACCAGGCCCTGCTGACGTTTGTCCTTGGCACCGCGGGAGACCGCCGTACGCAGCTCGCGGTCACGTTTGTTGATGAGCACGCGAAACGTCCCGTAGAAGGGGGCGGTCAGATCCGTGCTCGTTTCCAGATGCCAACTGGCCGTGGGGGAGAGCCGTGTGTGGGAGAAGTCGATCTCGTGCACCGGGAACATGGAGGACATGCTCTCCAGCAGCACTCGTTGATGGTGTTCCGCGAGCACCGAGCCGGGTACCCGGGCCACGCCTACTTCTCGCCCGACTGAGGTGCCGGCGAGACTGATGGTGGTGCGAAGCGACAGGGTTCCGGACAGACGCTCGCCGACGAGCGTCGTGTCGATCGACGCCATGCCGTTCGGGGTGAATATCGCCGATGGCGCGGCCTCCGTCATGTCGGTTGTCGAGCTGGTCCAGGAGACGGTCACTGCGACGTCCGTGAGATCGAGTCCTGTCTCCTGAACGAAGCGAGCGACATCGACCCGCACCCGTCGTGCTGCTCGCAGATCCGTGCCCGGATCCCAGCCGTCGATCGCGTCCGGCATGGGCCTCCACTCATCCGCGTCGAGCAGCAACCACGGTTCCCACACAACAGTGCCCGGATGCGGGACGAGGTAAGGGCGGACGTCAGCCGGCATCGGACGTCACCTGGCTCACTCGGAAACGGACGACGGCGTCGGGTACGTGCGTGGCGTAGACGTACCAGTCCGACTCCTCGCCCGCGGGTATCACGACGGTCCTTCCGCGTGCAACGGCTCCCGTAGCGGATTGCCACTGGATGATCTGCGGTACGGCGGCACCGAGCGGGGGTTCGCTCTCGCGGCCGCCTCCTTCCACGATGACCTCGACGTCCGCGGACAGGACTCTTGTGGCGTCCCCCGCAGGGACCTTGACGGTGGCGACCAGATACGGCTTTCCTTCGTGAACCAGCAGCATCGGACTTCCGTGCAATCGAGGTCTTCCTCCTCGTCGTGGTGACGCACCGCTTGCGTGGCCGCCACTATTCCAGCCGCCACCGGAGCCGCTGCCGTTGGTGCTCATTCGCCCGGCTCCTCCGCCACCGGCGTCGTCGTCCTTCGGACCTTGGCTCGACCGTGCGGGGACTATGCCGGCGAGCAGCGCCGACAGCTGCCCCAGTCCCTGGCCGCCTGAGCCGCCGGTCTGGGGGCCGAGCCCGAGCCGTTCGTCCAGTTGCTTCTGCACGAAGGTGCGTGCTCCCTGGACGACTCCTCGTGCGGTTCCGGTCAGGCCCTTGGAGATCCAGTCGTCGTGTGTGGGCGGCTCGGCGGAGGCGAACAGCGCGTCGGCGTCCTCGGACGCCTTGAACACGCCCGCGTAGGCGAGGCGGGGGTCGGGATGCGGCGGACCAGGGAGGTAATCGACCACAAGCTCGGCGACCCGCATACGGGCGACGTGATGGGACGGGCCTTCGAACGGTTTCGCCGCGCTGATCAGAAGGCGTGTGCTCGCACTGTCGGCGGCGTCCAAGGCCATGGCGAAGGTGCCGGCGTGCTTGGGTGGGACGGTACGTGAGTAGGAGACTCCGTCGCCTGCCCTGACCTCGCGCAGAGCATCGACGAAGGGTGCAAGTTCGCTGAAGGTGTGGGGTTCGGGAACGGGGACGGCCGCCCCGTTGGCGCCCACGACGAAGCGCATGTGACGTCCGTGCTCGTCCGGGACCATCTTGGGCCATAGGTTCCAGAGGATCGAGGACGAGATGAAGGTCGCGGCCTCCTCAGGAGTGCGGTCACGTGCGTCTCCCTCGGGGCCGACGGTCCCCAGGTCGGCGGCCAGGATGACGATGTCCGTACCGGTGCTGCCGTCGTCGAATCCCGGCAGATTCAGCGACTTCGAGATCGTGTCGGCTTGTGCGGCGAGGACCGGGTCCGGTACGTCGTCCGCCGCCACGAGGCCCCACCAGTGGCGGCCGGTGAAGCGGCGCTCGCCGAGATACCAACTGTGGCCAAGTGCGGCACCCATCAGCCGGCGGGCAGTGGGATCGTCCGCGACGGTGTGCGTGTCCACGAGGATCGCGCCGATTCGGCTGAGCCGGTAGAAGATGCCCTTCCCGAATCCGTACGTGCCTCCGCCGAACTGGTGGTCGCTGGGCTCCCCGACGTTACGGAGGAACTGCACGAAGTCCGGCGTCTCTCCGCCGTGCGCGCGCTCACCGGCGCGCAGCGGACCACCCAGTCCCCTGGTGTTGCGGTCGGAGACCACCAGCACGACGGCCTCCGGGCGCAGCGCCCTGTCGAGGGCGACGTTCGACTCGCTCGGCGGTTCAGGCAGCAGCAGGTCACGCCATGTTTGGACGTCGTCCCCGAGCACGCGGACGTCGACGCGGAACTCCACCACGCCGTCGGGCAGGTGCGCGTCCCAGCTGTTCTGCGCCGCCTCCCGCACCAGGACGGTCAGCGGGTCGAGCGCGGGTCGTCCCAACTGCTTGACGATGCCCTCCGCCGCGGCGGAGCCCTCTGGCGCGAATGGCTGGGACCACCAACGAACGCTCATCGGACCGCCTCCTCAGCGATCTCGGCCAGGGACGCCCCGACACTGAACGGAAGCAGAGCGGTGAGGTCGATCTGATAACGGATGTCTGCGACGCCGTCCGGCAGCGAACCCGTGACGAGGGACGACGGCACGAGTCGAGGTGTGTCGGGGCCGACCGCGATCCTGAATACTTCCTCGATCGCGAACGTGTCCAGCTCGGGTAGATCCGGCCGGTCCGACCATCCTGCCGCCGAGAGCCGTGTGCGGAGGCCCACCCGCGACGCCACAGCGCCGCGTAACTGTTCGACGAGGTCGCTCACTGTCCGGCCATCGGGATCTTCCGCGACGCGCAGGAGAACCAGGTCCAACGGTCGCCCACTGTGGGTGTCGAGCTGGTCCAATCCGTGGACGGTGATGCTGTCGCCTGAGGTGCTCACGCCTTTGACCTCCAGACACCGGACGGCGGCCTCGAAGTCGTGCGGTTCGTTGAGCGGCCCCCGCCAGGCATCCACCGGGAACCCGGGATCGGCTTCGACGAGGGCCGAGAGCACGGCCAGCTCCGCGAACAGGCCCAGTTTGGCCTGACGCGACAGTCCGCGCAGCAGACTGCTCCGGAAGAGTCGCCGCCACCGTGCGATGGCGGCGACGGCGGCCGCCGCCGGTCGCCGCGCGTCCGCCACGGCCTCCAGCACGTCGGTCACGACCTCGTCGAACTCCGGGAAGAGATCGGACTCGGCGCATGACACGTCGACGTACGCGATCGCGGCGCCGCCGAAGCCGAGCTTGCGGACCACGGTGCCGAGCACCGCCGGCCGGGGATCGACGGAGACCTCCTCGTCACCTGCGGGGACGAGGAGGTGTCGGGCACCCTTGCCGTCGAGCGCCACGCGGCAGGGCTTCGCGTGGCATGTCACCTCCAGAGGAAAGGAGACGAGTTCCTTCGCGCGCGGCCGGGTCAGGACCGCCCACGCACGCTCCAGCATGGTCACTTCTACGTCCGTCACGTCATGTCCTCGGTGTCCACGCCGAGGGCCTCGTCGACGTTCTCGCTCTCGACGTCGGTGAGGTCCACCGCGACGTGGGTGGCCTGGATGCTCTTCGTCTGGACGTCCCCGGGGAAGGTGATGCCGAGGCCGACAACCGGCTGCGCCGCGCCGAGCTCAGTGCGCGGCGGGTGCTCGACGTCGGCGCTCTGCTGCTGGTTTACGGGTTCGCTCGTCGGGTCGATCAGGTAGAGGACGACCAGGCCGCGGTCGTGGCAGACAGGGTGGCTGTTGCGCAAGGCGACGAGTTCGCTCTCGCTCTTCGCCCTCGCCTGCGCGGCCGTCAGGCCGAGGTCGAGTGCGCGGTCCTGCTTGCTCATCAGCGTCTTGATGTCGGCGCGTTCGGCGTTGTTGTCGTTCAGCCGGGATCGGATCGAGTACTTGATGTCCAGGCCGCCCAGTCTCGCGTCCCCGCCCTCGCCGGTGACGACGGCGACGGACCACATCGACAGACTCGGCGGGTCGCTGGTGAGCTGCCGGTCGATGTACTTGACCATGAGCGACGGTTCGAGGTCCGGGGAGTCCTCGTGCACCTGGTACCGGGAGAGGAAGGTCTTCACCAGCGACACGGGGACGTCGTGGATCAGTCGGGCGGAGCCCAGGTCCTCGACCTGGCCGTGCCGGACCGCCTCCTGGACGAGGTTCTCCGCGGCCTGGCGGTTGCTGTCCAGCCAGTCCCCGTCGCGGTGCTTGAAGTACCGGGTCTGCAACCGGCGTCCGGCGTAGGAGATGAAGGCCGGCTGAGCGGCGCCCATCTTGGCGGTGATCCGCAGCGACGGATGTGTCCGGATCCGTACCGCGACCTGGGACGGCGTCAGGTTCTCCCGCTGGTACCGGTCGATGTCGTCGCGCATCTCGTGCTCGACGGTGGCGAGGTGGCGGAACGCCGCGGCGAGGCTCGGCGTCATCCAGATCCTGGGCAGGTCCTCGTACCCGGTCCGATACCCGAACCAGCGACCCATCTGGAGGAGGGTGTCGTAGGCCGTCGCCCCTCGGACGAAGAAGCTGACGACGAGTCCTTCCAGAGTCAGTCCTCGCGAGAGGGTGTTGCCGCCCACGGCGATGGCGACTACGGAGGCGTCGGAGTAGTCGAGCCGGTCCTGGCTGCGGTAGTTGTCGAGGACGACGCGCGTGGTGGCGATGACCTCGCTCAGATGCGGCAGGACCTCGTCGAACGTGTTCTGCGTCCGGTCGAAGTCCTCGGCCGGCACTCGCGACGACTCCTTCTCCCAGAGGTTGCGCCACTCGTCGAGGACCTCCGGATGACCGGAGTCGAGGCCGGCCACGGCCTGCTTCTGCAGCCACTGCAAAGGAGCCCGATAGCTCTCGTGGACCGCGATCTTCACGGATGTGTGGATGAGCATTGTGCTGTGGCCGTCGTCGCCGCGCGCCCGCCGTGCCGCTGTGGCCAGCCAGAACCAGCGGACCGCCGTCACCAACTCGTCGATCATAGTGGGGGTGAACCCGTCCGCGGGCTCCTTACTGCCGGGACGCAGCAAGGGGACGTCCTCCTCGGCGACCAGGCGGACCATGTCATAACCGTCCGGCGGGCCCTGCTCGTCGGCAGTCTCCCACTCGACGGCGTCGCGCCCGAAGATCATCTCGGGGCCGAAGTAGCCGTCGGGACGCGGGAGATTGAGGATGAACGACTTCGGATACAGGTCTTCCTGCGTGGGGTCGATGAAGACGTTGGCGAAGGGCGTCGCGGTGTAACCGACGTACGTGCACCGCGGCATCAGGCTCAGGAGCTTGCGGATGAGCGGATTGATCCGGCCGGTGGCCACCGAGGCCTGATCAGCCTCGTCGTCGATGATCAGTACCGGCGCGGACGCGAGTGCCTTCCGGCTGTTCGGCTTGCTCAGCCACCTGATGAGCTTGTCCAGCACGGCCGCGTTCTTCTTGACGACCGCCAGGACCGTCTTCTCCTCGCTGAGCGCGGCCGACGCCTCAAGGGTCTGCTCGACGAAGTCGCGCGACTCGCCGGTCAGCGTCATCCAGCGGTCGGGGTTGAGGTCCTTGAGGTACTCGTCCAGCCGTACCTGGGTCTGGCGGCGCAGCCCGTTGTGGATGCCGGACAAGACGATTACCAGGCGGTACCGCACGTCCGCCATCTTCGCGATGACCGCGGTGAAGTTGGTGGTCTTCCCGCTCTGCACGTATCCCACCACGAGGCCTTTGGAGTCCCATGTGGAACGGTCCGGTCGGGGGGTATGGGCTACCACGGTGCTGGACGAGTGGTCCACGGAGCTGATGCGTTGGTCAGGCCACTTCTCGGCCTTGAACTGGTCCTTCAGAGCCAACCAGTAACGGTCGGACTCACCTGGGCCGCTGTACCAGTCGTCCGAACCGGCCGTGATGATCGGGGGGCCGCCGGCCTGCACCTTCGCTTTGTCGGCCTCGAACTGACGTCGGAACTTGTCGACCACCTCCTCGGACAACGAGTCCGCAAAGCTGGCGACGGCCGCCTCGACGCCGTGGCGTCTGGCCCAGTCCGCGAAGACGGTGTACAGGCCCAAGGTTCCTCACCCTTTCCTTTGCCAGGGAAAGAAATTTAGCCGAGAAGCGCAAAGGCGACCATGAACGTCGACGGGAATTGACTGGAACGAATCGGTTTGTGCCGAAAAATCCCATACTGGCTATGCGCTCAGGTGGCCGCACGTGGCCACGGCGCCATACGTGCCTGGTTCGATCGGTCATCCAGGTCCGGCAGGTCGACCAGCCACCGCCGCAGTACGGTTCTGCGGCGGCTCGGTGCTGCTGGGCCACGGCTGCATTGCTATTCGATGGCGGCGTATACGTCTTCGCCGGCGTGGAAGTCGAGGAGCTTGGCGGCTTGGTTGATGTAGCGCCGGGTCTGGTGGTTCAGTGGTGAAGTTGCTCGCCATGCGTGCGTAGGTATCGCAGCCGCTCAGGCTGACCAGGACAAACGGCGCCTGCCGGGCTCCAAGATCTGCCGGCGGAGGCGGCGTCCGGCGCGCCGGCTGCTGGTGAGCTCGCCATTGACGAGCCAAAGAACATGACAATCTGTGACCGGCGTGGGGATGCGCGATTCGGCGCTTGCGTCGGCGAGGTCATGAGGAAGGCCGAGCGGACGTATTTTGCCGCCAAGGCTGAGATTCATCTGGTGGGACGAATTTCATCTCGGCCGCTGGCATAGGCGGACTGTTCAGTCCTGCGTATCGACACTGGAGGCGGCCATGAAAGTGGCGGAGCTTGGAGAATTTCGGAGCTCCTGGAGCCGCTGGATTTTCCAGCATTTTTCGAAGATTGGGAATAAGAATCGGAATATCTGCAGGGGTGGTGGCCTCCTGGGTGCTGGCAAGGGTGGCGACGCCTGCATCGGATCGGCCCTCTGCGCCCTGCGCCTGGGCAAGACCGGCCTCGGCTCGGTGGGGATGCCCTCGAAGTAGCCGGAAGACATCGGCTGACTGCCTCGACGGTCAAGGTGAGTCGGGACGTGTGATTGCCGGTGCAGATTAAGAGGAATTTTCGTATTTGCCAGCATGGAGGTAGTCGGGTCTATCATTGCGCCGGTGATGTCGGTGACGCCCCCTCGCGGCCATAGGTCTGTTCTGGCTGCTTTATGCACGATTAGGCGTGAATGCGGTGTGATGCGCGCCGCGACGGTTTTGTGAGGCCGGGGGTGGCGGCAGCCTTTCAGGACCGGACGCGAGAGGCATGAGGTCGTAATGGCGAGGCGGCAGGACTGGGCACCGGATGTCGGACTCACGCAAGAAGTCGAGGAACAGTTCGATCGAGCGATCGCCTCGTACCGGGCGAATCCCAACCTCATCACCGAGCATGCGAACCACGAGGAGTCCATCCGGGTTGGTGGGTACGCCAACCGAACGCTCCTTGAGCTGGTGCAAAACGCGGCGGACGCCATGTCCGGGGGGTCTTCGGATCAATTCGGTGGGGGGCGGGTGGAGATCGTCCTCGACCTGCGGTCCGCGACGCTGTACTGCGCCAATGCCGGACGTCCGTTCTCGAAGAGCGGCTTGACGTCGATCGCACACGCCCACCTCAGCGGCAAGCGCGGTGACGAGATCGGGCGCTTCGGTCTGGGCTTCAAATCGGTCCTGGCGGTGACCGATGCTCCCCAGGTGTACAGCCGATCGGTGTCCTTCGAGTTCAACTCTGACAAGGCAAAGGCGGCGATCAATGCTGTCCGAGCGCCTGTGACGAGGCTCCCTGCGCTGCGGACCGCGACTCTGATCGATGCTGAGGCGGCGTTTGAGAAAGACCCCGTGCTCGCTGAGCTGGCTGAGTGGGCAACCACGGTGGTCAAGCTGCCACGAGCTTCCAACTTGGAACGTTTAAAAGATGAGATCCGTAAGTTCCGGTCGGAGTTCCTCCTGTTCGTCACCGAGGTGCGCGAAGTGCGGCTTCGTGTCATCGGGTCCGAGGAGGAGTCCTACAGCACGAGCCACATGTCCAGAGACCTCGGCGACGGTAGCTTCAGGATCGAGCGCCCGGACGGGTCCGGTGATGAGTGGGTCGTGGAGCATCGGATGCACTCTCCGTCCCATGAGGCTCGGCTCGAGGTCGGAGAGGCTGTTTCGCGGGATCAGGTCAAGGTCACGGTCGCGATGCCGTCCCGCCAGACTCAGCTCAGGATCGGCGAGTTCTGGTCATACTTCCCTCTGCAGGACAAGACCACTGCCTCGGCGCTGTTCAACGCTCCTTGGAGCGTCAACGACGACCGGACGACGCTGCTCGAGAACACCTACAACCGAGAGATTCTGAAGACTCTCTCCGACATGTTCGTAGGGATGCTTCCCAAGGTTGCGTCGAGTGACGACCCTGCCGCCCACCTTGAGTACATGCCTGCGCGTGGTCGTGAGGCGCTCTCGTTCGGGGACGACATTCTCTCCACGCACGTGCCGAGCATCGCGGCGCAGCGCGAGATCGTTCCAGACGCGACAGGCAGGCTGAGGCTCGCCGGAGAGCTTCGCCCGCTCGATTTCATGGTCAGCGGTGTCTCGGAGCAGGACCACAGGAACTGGATCAGTTCTCCGAACACGGGCAACGACGTCCCGCATTGGCGCTGCTACGCCATCCAACAGCGAATCGCCCGTCTGCGGCAGCTCTGCGTCTTCAGTGTCGCCGAGAGCTTGGAGATCAACCCGCGAGACGAGAAGCGAGCTCTTGAGGCAATGCCGAAACGCGGCCTCCTCACATGGCTGCGAGAGTGGGCCGAGGGCACGGATCCCGGTGCGGCGGCGAGAGCCTTCGCCTTTGTCGTCAACCACTCGGCCATCGAGGGGATTCAGACCGCGCGGGTGATCCCGACCACGGATGGCTTGTGCTCCTTGAAGGACCGGAGCAACGTCTTCCTGAGACGTGTCGACGACGTCGACATCGAGGGCGCACGCTTCGTCGCCGAAGACTTTCTCGCGATCCCGAAGATCGAGGAGCATCTACGCGGCCAGGGGTTCCGCGACCTGGACCCCCTCGCCATCCTGCGAGCACGTCTCAACAAGCTCTCTGTCGACTCCGACGACGAGGCGCTGACCAGGTTCTGGGACGCGGTCGTCAACGTTTCGCCGACAGACGCCGCGAAGATGCTGTCGAAGGACACGTCGGGACACATCAAGGTGCCTACCCTTGACGGTAAGTGGTCGTGGCCCAGCCAGGTAGTGGACATGGACGGACTGGGGGATGAGTTCGGCGGGCGCCTCCTGGACCGATCCCGGTGTGTCCCACAGGTCGCTCACGCAGTGGGCGTCGTCCACGATCCCGTGAAGGAGTACCCCACCGAGGATGAGGTCTTCTTCGGGAACTACTGCAGATGGGTGAGGGACTTCCTCAACGCCAGGCGAGGGCCCGGCGAACGAGAGATCGAGCGCATCGAGTTCGTCGAGCATGCGGGCCCCGGCCCCTTCTCGGTCCTTCTCATGCTGCGGGACGCAGGCGCGCCCGATCAGCTACGAGAGAGATGGACGACGCAGCTGTTGGGGTTCGAGGATGAATCCTGGACCGTCGAGGACCTCGATTCCCGTCAGACCTATCGGGTGACCTCACCGCTTCGATGGGCGGTCGACCGAGCAGGCGTGCTCCCCTCGACCCGGGGCCGCAAATCTCCACAGAAGATCGTGTCGGCAGCCATGGTCGAGTACGAGGACCTGCTTCCGCTGTACCGAGGGCCTCGAAACATCGAGCACAAGCTGAACCTGCCCCGTGAGCTGGCTCAGGTGCCGTCGGACGTGCTGCGGGAAGCTCTCGAAGCAGAGCTCTTCCCGCCACGCGTCAAGGATCACGCCCTGACGAAGTTCATCATTGCCGCGAGCAGACTCGCGTTCTCGCAAGGACATCCGTCTCGGATCCCGGCTCGTATCGGGCAGGGGATCGAATCACGGCGGCCGGACACGGTCTACATCGCTACCACCGACGAGGAGCAGCGCTTCCTGGCGTCTCGGCAGAAGCCCTACCTCCGAGCAGGCGGTGACGAGGCCGTAGCTCTGGTCGAGGCCGTGGGATGCCGTAGGTTCGAGGACAGTTTCTCCTTCTCCATGCTGATCGAGGGGCAGCAGGACGGCGAACGCATCATCGACCTGTACACCGGACTCCGCTCGACCTACACGGTGGACAAGGTCATGAACGCCACGGTGGCGAGGGCTGTGCACATCGCCAAGCGTGTGACCACCGAGGACGGTGTGGAGGACCAGTCGCGCGACAGGTATCTCGACGGACATACGTTGATCGTGCAGGCAGACCTCGGCGAGCGGGAAGTCCTGGAGGTCATCAACCAGGCATTCGGTCTGGGGTTGGACAACGCCCAGCTGAGCGAAGTGCTCAAGGCAGGGCTGGACCAGCGTCTTGAGGGGCAGCGCCAAGCCGCGAAGGCAGCCCTCACCGACGTGGAGCGTCTGGAGGTGTTCTTCGGGGACGACACCCTCCGGGAGGCGTTGCCGAAGGGCCTCTGGTCGGCACTTGAGAGACAAGGCCTGGTGAACAACGCGACCTCTGTCGCGGAACTCTTTCTCACCGTCTACAGAAGCGATTCGATCAGATTGCTCGCCGACCAGTTCCGCGGCGAGGGATACACGGACGTTCCCACGACGTGGGCCGGCGGGGCGCCGACCATCACTTGGCTTCGCAAGATGGGGTTCGGTGCCGAGTACGCCGGCCAACGGAACGAGCGTCAGGACGACGAGTTCGTCATCCCTGGAGCCGTCAAGCTGAACCCCCTGCACGATTTCCAGCAAGACCTCAGCACCCGCCTGAGGGACGTCCTGATCCTCAAGGAGCCGAACGGCAACTCGCTCAAGGCCATGGTCGAGCTCCCTACAGGTGCAGGGAAGACGCGCGTGGCGACAGAGACGGTGCTGCGGCTGTTCATCGACGGCTCCCTGAGCGGACCCGTGCTCTGGATCGCGCAGTCGGCCGAGCTCTGTGAACAGGCGGTGCAGACCTTCAGCATGGTGTGGCGCGGCCTGGCTGACGAACGACCACTGACGATCGGCAGGCTCTGGGAGAACAATTCGGTGCACGAGCCCGACACGCAGTTCGGCGTCGTCGTCGCCACGGACGCGAAGCTGGTCAAGGTCATCGATCGCCCGGAATACACGTGGCTGAGCAACGCGTCCGCAGTGATCGTCGACGAGGCCCACCGAGCGGGAGGCTCTTCCAGATACACGAAGATCCTCAAATGGCTGGGAGTGGACGGGCGCAGTTGGGAGCGGCCTCTCGTCGGCCTCTCTGCGACGCCGTTCAAGGGTTCCATGGGAAGCGACACTCAGACGAAGGAGCTGGTAGCGCGCTTCGGACGCCGCATGATCAAGGCATTTGAAGGGGGCGAGGCCTACCGGAAACTGTCCCAGATGGGTGTGCTTGCCCGCGTCCGGCACGAGGTGCTTCCCGGAATCGACGTCGCTCTGGAGCCCGCAGAGGAGGCCAACGTTCGGGGTCAGCGCAAGCTCGAACCACAGGTTCTCGATCGCATCGGTCGAGACCAAGCACGTATGGCGATCCTCGTGGATCACATCATGCAGCAGGATCCGGAATGGCCGATCCTCGTGTTCACCCCGAACGTGCTGTCAGCACAGGTGCTCGCGGCGACCCTGCGCTACCGCAAGGTCGAGGCCGCCGCGGTGAGCGGCCAGACCGGTCGGCAGGAACGTCGAGATGTCATCGAGCAGTTCAAATCGGGAGAGATCCGTGTGCTCGCGAACTGCGACCTGTTGATCCAGGGATTCGACGCTCCTGGTGTCCGTGCTCTTTACATCGCGCGCCCGACGTTCAGCCCGAGCGCCTACATCCAGATGGCCGGTCGGGGTCTTCGTGGTCCGGAGAACGGCGGCAAGGAGGAGTGTCTCATCGTGGACATCGCCGACAACTTCGGTGCGCTGAACGACTTCCTCGGCTACCGGGAGTACGAACAACTCTGGCGGGAGCATCGCGCATGATTCTTGTTCCGGACCTCGCGGACATCGAGGCGACAGCGACGAGCGGTGCCGAACGCCGGGTCGCACGTGTCCTTAATGCGATCGAGGGACCAGAAGGCGCCGTCGCGTTCCACTCGGTGTCGCTCCGTACCCACGGGACCAAGCAACAGGCGGAGGCCGACTTCGTCGTCCTGTGGGAGAACATCGTCATCCTGGTCGAGGTCAAGGGCGGAGGCGTGAGCAAGCACGACGGCCTCTGGTACACCGTCGACCGACGCGGCGACTGGAAGAGGCTCCGTGAATCCCCGATGCGGCAGGCCCAGTCGGCGATGCACGCGCTACGAGCGATCTTCAACGAGGACGGCATCGGCTGGTACGCAAGCGAGGCAGTCGTCATCACCCCTGACATCGACGCCCCTCCTCCGACGGTCGAGTGGAAGGGGAGCCACTGGTGGGCCAAGGAGGAGATGAGCGTCGCTGCCATGACCGCAGCCTTCAAGGCCGTTGCCGACGGGACGAGGACGCCGCCGCATGGGGTGAAGATCGCGCGTACAGACCTCTTACGGGCACGTCTCTTCGGTGAGTTCACCCGGATGCCGGTCGTCGATGCTCAGCGCGGGGCCGTGATCGAGGAGCAGAACCGCGCGACGGACGACCAGGCACGTGTGCTGGCCGCACTCTCACGCAACCAGCGAATGATGGTGGTCGGAGGCGCCGGTACCGGGAAGTCCCTCGTGCTGGCCGAAGCCGCGAAACAAGAGGCCGGCGAGGGCAGATCCGTTCTGATCACCTTCCACTCGCCGGCGTTGGTCGGCTTCTTCTCACCGCGGATCACAGGCCGTGAGATCGACCTACGCCCCTTCTCCGAACTCGACGGAGAGAAGAAGTACGACGTCGTCCTCGTCGACGAGGCACAGGACCTCATGAACGCCAAGGGAATGGACGCGCTGGACGCCGTCATCAAGGGAGGGCGGGCGAAAGGTCGGTGGCGGATGTTCCTCGACCCCAACAACCAGGCACACGTGGACGGCTCCTTCGACCAGGACGTCTACGAACTCGTGTCCGACGAGGCGTTGCTCCTCGACCTCAACCGCAATGTCCGCAACACGAGAGCGATCGTCCACGTGGTCCAGGAGTACCTGGGGGCCGACATCGGAGACCCGGGAATCGTCAATGGTGAGCGAGTGCACTGGAGATGGGCCGACGCGGAGGCCGATGTAGCCGCCGCGGAGAGCGTTGCACGTCAGCTCGTCGACGACGGCGTCCGTCACGAAAGCATCTGGATCATCAGAGCCACGTCCGACGCCGCTCCCATGCGGGGCGCCGCAGGTTTCACCGTGACCAGCCCGCGCTTTGCGAAGGGGTTGGAGGCGGAGCACGTGATCGTCTGCGACCTGCCCGAGGCTTATGACGAGCACGGGCTCGCCGGGTTCTACGTCGCCGTCACCAGACCACGGGTCACGCTCCATGTCGTCGCGTCCAAGGACGACAAACAGCGGCTCCAGGAACTCGTCCGGAAGCAGGTCGGGAAGTGAACCTCACCGAGGCACAGCGTGCCGCACTGCAGCATCTCCGGGACACTTACGTCGGGCCGGACGCGGGACCGGAAGAAGTGACGCGCAACCTCCCGCATCGGCAGTACGCCGTCGGGATGTTGTTCCCCGCCGCTCCGGAGACCGATGGCCAGGCTCAGACCGAACTCCAGGACGAAATCTCTGCGGACGTACCCGAGGGAGATCTCGAGGAGGACGGGGCGGCTGTTCCGCTGGCCGAGGACTGGCGCCCATCATCCGTCGCGATCTCTTTTGTCACCGACGGTGCTTCCGTGGAAGCAAGCCTCTCGTGCGGTACGTACTCACAGGAGTCGGTTGAAGGGCCCCCCAAGTGGCGTCGTAGGCCGTTTGCCTCAGGCAAGATCTCGCTGGCCAAAGGCCGGCGCCCGGAGCTTCTCACAGTGGGCGACGTGCCTGTGGAGATCGGGTCGCGTTGGCGCGACTTCAGAGGCAACTTCCTGGTCACGGTGCACGTCAGGGTGATGTCCGAGTCCACCGGAGACGAGCGTCTCGACATCCCTCAGATGCTCTTCCAGGTGGGGCTGTCCGTCAGTCCGGCCGCGGGCGCGCAGTTCATGGAGTACGACACCACCCGGCTGTCCGGCGGTGATCAGGAGACAGCCGAGCTTCGGCTCAGGTATCGCAACCGCAAGGTCTATGCCGTCGGTCACGGGATGGCCGCAGACTGGGACGTCACGGACGGGAGCTGTACTGCAGTGTTCCTCGAGCCAGTGCCGGCCTTCGTCGTGCCTGCCGTCGAGACCACGGGCTTCCCGGAGAACACCCCCGAAGCGCAGTCCTTGGAACTCGCACATCTCATGAGGATGGATTCGGACCCGGAGCCGGTGCTGCAGTCTCTGGATGCGTTCGCCGATGCGTTCGCCGAATGGGTGGACGAACAGACGTGGCGGGCCGAAGGCTTCGGTGACGAGGCGGAGGTCGCTCGACGAATTGCCAGCCGCTCCCAGGATGCGCTCGAACGAATGCGGGCCGGCGTGGCGCTGCTTCGTGATCCGGCTCAGGGACGCCTCCGTACGGCATTCGCTCTGGGCATGGCGGCGATGCGTCTGCAGATGAGTCAATCCTCGATTAACAGGGGTGGGCCTGAGGCCGGTTCGAAGGAACCACAGTGGAGGCCTTTCCAGCTCGGGTTCCTCCTCGTCTCGCTCGCCTCCACAGTCGACGAGAAGCACGGCGACCGTGACCTCGTCGATCTCATCTGGTTCCCGACCGGCGGTGGCAAGACCGAGGCATACCTGGGCCTCGCAGCGATCGAGATCTTCCACCGGCGACTGCTTCACGGCACGGCGGGGGGCGGCACCGCTGTGATCACCAGGTACACCCTCCGGCTCCTGACGTCTCAACAGTTCCAGCGAGCAGCAGCGCTCGTCTGTGCAATGGAGCTGTTGCGTCGTACGGATCCTCGGGTGATGGGCATGACACCCTTCACGATCGGCCTCTGGGTGGGCAAGGACGTCACCCCGAACAACCGCCTCGCGGCGAAGGCAGCGCTGGATCGACTGATGAAGGCGGCGCGACCTGAAGAGGCCAACGAGTTCCAGGTGGAGAGCTGCCCCTGGTGCCTGACACCGATGGTGCCCAAATCCAGGAGCACACGGCCGAAGGACTACGGCATGCGTCTGCTCGGCAAGGACGTCGTACTGCATTGTGTCGACACCTCGTGTCGATTCAGCGACGAACTGCCGCTCGCCGTCGTCGACGAGGTCCTGTACGACGAGCCGCCCACGATCCTCCTGGCGACCGTCGACAAGTTCGCCCGGCTCCAGTTCAAACCCGCCGCGGGAAGGCTTCTGGGCCTCGGGACCCCGTTCAAGCAGCCCTCCCTGGTCATCCAGGACGAGCTGCATCTTCTGTCCGGGCCGCTGGGTACCACCGTCGCCGTGTTCGACGCCGTGATCCAGGTGCTGCTGAGCCGAATGGGTACCAGCCCTAAGATCGTCGCTTCCACCGCGACCATTCGTGCCTCGGACGAACAGGTGCAAGGGCTCTACGGGCGCAAGGTGGCGCTTTATCCGCCATCAGGGCTGGACGACGACCGGACCTTCTTCTCCCGACCCGTCCAGAACGGCGAAGGACGGCTCTACGTCGGACTCATGCCTCAGTCGGTGTCCCAGCCCTCGGCGGTCATCTCCGCGGTAACTCCGCTCATCGAGATACCCGATGTCCTCTCCAGCCGTGGGGAGGCTGTCGTTCCCAGGGACGCCTACTGGACTCTGGTTATGTACCACAACTCCCTCCGCGAGCTCGGACGTACCGGAACGCTCGTCGTCGACGACGTACGGGCCCGACTCGAGCCCCGTGCAGAACGTCTGGGCCTGCCGCCAAGGACGGTCAGAGCGGAGCGTGTGCTGGAGCTGACGAGCCGGCGGGGAGCGGAGCAGCTTCCGAGCGATCTGCGGGCCCTTCGGGTCCGGGTGGACGAGTCCCCGGCGGCGATCGACGTGGTCCTGTCGTCGAACATGCTCTCCGTCGGCATCGACATTCCCCGGCTCGCCCTGATGCTCATGGTCGGGCAGCCGAAGACGACCGCGGAGTACATCCAGGCCACGAGCCGCGTCGGGCGCGGCGACACCAGGGGCATCGTGGTGACGCTCTTCAGATCGAGTCGTGCCCGAGACCGGTCGCACTTCGAAACCTTCCGCGGATACCACGAGGCGCTCTACCGCAGCGTCGAACCCACGAGCGTCACACCATGGTCGCTGGCCTCGAGGGAGCGCTCACTGGCCGGAGCACTCGTGGCACTGGTGCGGCAATCGTTCAACCAGCTGGCCGAGAACGACACAGCAGGCCGGTTCGACCTCGACGACATGGCACTCAGTGACGGAGTGACGGCTCTTCTCGATCGTTTCCTCACATACGTGGCACGAGCCGACGACCTCGAGGTGGAGGAGACACGACGAGCCGCCTGGAGCCTCTTGCGCGACTGGGACCGCCGAGCGCACTCGGCCCGCGACACGGACGAGACGTTGGGCTACGAGCGGCTGGGGAAGATCGACACCGCGCTGCTCAAGAGGTTCGGGCAGATGGGGGAAGGGTGGCTCGTCGGCGACTCAATGAGGTCGGTGGAACCAAGTGTGGCCGTGAACGTCCAGGAACCCCAGGAGGAGGCACAACGTGGAGAAGATTAGGCATGACCTGCGGTTGTCGGAGACGATCACACCCTTCGGGGTCGGAGCGATCGTGGACATCCGAGGTGAGTCCCTGATCGCGCCCGACACCTCCTGGTGGGACAAGAAGTACTGTCCGGAGATCAGCTGTGAGCGACTCCTCGCCAGGCTTGGTCCGGGTACCCTCAGGCAGCCACCGACCCACGCCGGCCATGCGGGCAAGGACACAGCCGCATTGCTCTATTGGCGCTTTCCCGCCTGGCGATTCTGCGAGAGGTGCTCGAAGCTCTCAAAGATGACCGGCAAGAGGCACGGCAAGTGGAGCAACACCTGTGAGTGTGGAGGGCTTCTTGTCCCGATGCGCTACATCGCGATCTGTGAACAAGGCAGCCACGCCCAGGATGTCCCATGGTTCCAGTGGGCGCACAGGGGCCGCGAGGCGGCTCTCGATGATGCCGTTCGCTTCTGTCAGTCCTACAAGGAGCTCCGCTTCGAGAGGTTGTCCGGTCAGGGCGAGGGCCTGGCCTCCCTCCGGGTCAAGTGTTACGGGTGCGGACACGCCAGGTCACTGGCAGAGCTCGTGACGAAAGACGCCCTGCAGCGCGACGGTCTCCAGTGTGCGGGCCGGCAGCCCTGGGAGCCGAAAGACCCGACGAAGAAGCCGTGCAACCATCGTCTTGTCGCGGTCCAGAGAGGAGCGACGGGAAACTACATCGCCGAACGGATCTCCGCGCTCGACATCCCTGAGGAACGTCCTCAGTCAGCGGAGATCGCCGACAAAGTACGCGGTCATATGCTCTTTGAGAGACTCGTCGCGGACAACGGTGGCCCTCAGGCGGAGATGATCGCGGGATGGATTGCCGGCGAGCTCGGGGTTGCGCCGGAGACCGTGCTCGAGATCGTGGCAGGGGGCGATGTTCCGGACGACGACGTGCTCCTCGACCTCAAGGACGGGGAGTGGGCCGCCTTCCTGAAGAAGCTCGACAGTGGACGAGACCGTACCGGTGGCGACTTTGTCGTCGACGGATGGAGCCTCAAGACAACCTCGGGCCCCGAGAGCCTCGTCAGCCGGATCGCCGGCGTCGGACAGGTACATCGGGTACGTGAGGTGACTGCTCTTCGCGGGTTCAGGCGCTACAGCGCGGAAGCCGATCGCATCACAGCCGACCTCGGAGTCAACCACCAAAAGTTTCCCACCTATCCCGCCATGGAGATGTTCGGCGAAGGGATCTTCCTGAGGTTAGATGAGGACAAACTCGCGCAATGGGAGACGCAACCAGATGTCCAGGCGCGGGCAGGCATCCTCCTGAAGCGCCGTGCGGGCATCGCATGGGCGGAGCGCCTCGACGTCCCCGAGCCGCGCTACATCGCCCTGCACACG
The DNA here is from genome assembly GCF_013363995.1 of Nonomuraea rhodomycinica. Classification (GTDB taxonomy): domain Bacteria; phylum Actinomycetota; class Actinomycetes; order Streptosporangiales; family Streptosporangiaceae; genus Nonomuraea; species Nonomuraea rhodomycinica. Next base: position 157,632 of record NZ_JABWGO010000006.1, read on the forward strand.
TTGTCGCACCTGCTCATCCGTCGGCTTGCATACGCCAGTGGCTATGCGTCAGCCTCCCTTCAGGAACGGATCTATGCGAACTCCGATCGGAAGGACAAGACCGCCGGGATTCTGATTTTCACCGCGGCAGGAGATGTTCAGGGAACTCTTGGAGGACTCGTTCGGCTGGGCCGGCCCGAGAAGCTGATCCCGCTTCTCGTCTCAGCGCTCGACGACGCAGATGTCTGCTCGAACGACCCGGTCTGCATCGAGAGGGACAAGCAGGGCTCGTCGCAACTCAACCTGTCTGCATGCCACGGCTGCTCCCTTGTGAGCGAGACTTCGTGCGAGACGGGCAACAGGTTGCTCGATCGTCAACTGCTGCTTGGAGGAGGAAGCGTCGTCGGCTTTCTGGAGGGAGTCCTGGCAGAGGTGCGCCAGGCGACTGGTGCGGGCTGAGAAGAATCAGCCCGTCATATATGAATCGGAAACGTCGGCGGCGCCAGACATCGAGAGGGGGCCGGGTCCCCTACAACACCTCCTTGGGTTCCGGGTTAGGAGAGTGGTGGCTGTACGCCTGCCTTATGTGCTCTGACCTGGATAGAAGCTCTGCGGCGCTCACGCTATCAGAAAGATCATCCCACGTTTGTACCCGAATCTGATGAGGCCACCCACCACCTGATCGCCGCCGCCCCGATTCGCGGCGACGTCCTGAACGTTGCAACGGCCTGCAGATACGAGATCGCCTTCTATGGGAAGCATAAGAGTCAACTGCTCACGGCCACGCGGTGTCCATGTGGGCAGCCAGATGTTTGCCTACCTCGATTCGTTCCCTGCACCCAATGATCCTCGAGCTGGATGGACACATCGATGCTCGTTCGGTGCCCGCATACAAGCACCCCACCGGGCGCTCTACGCAGGAACTCTGCAAGCAACACGGCACCTGGAGGAACGCTGTGGGCCAGATCGACACAAAAGGGATATTGGGGCCTGCAGCATACCCGATGAAACTACGCCATGCGTACAAAGGCTTCTGTATCATGGCATCCTATGCATATGAGCTCCGCGACATCCCCGCCTCGGCGGTCTCGCCCCAAGCTGCCCACCATCAAGCGCAGTGTCTACTTCTACCGAATAGACGCTGGCTTCCGATGAATCTGGCATGCCTAAGAACATCGACGCGGAGCTGCTCGCAGGACTCAAGACGATAGAAGATCTTCCCTTCGAAGGCGACAGCCGTCGGTACATGAGTCAGGCCGACGGTAGCAGCTTGTGCGTCTGGATCGACGATACTTCCAGCGAGATAGCTAAAATCCGCCTTGGAACAATTCGCAGAAATGCGCTCCCCCAGTCGGAAAGGCGGGGGACTCTCCGGCGTCTTAACCTCGGGGATGATGAAGGGCTCTGTGAGACATCCCATATTTGCTTGTTCCCCAACGGAATCATCGGCGTTGAGCATAACTTCTACGGTCCGAGAGCCAAGCGCCTCCCGGCGTATATGACGCATGCGTTGTCAGGGGCCGCGCCTTCATTCGTACTCGAAGCCCTGCTCCGGAATGACGTTGCACGGCAGCTAGAAGGGGCAAAGTCCGTCCGAAAGCTCACGATTCGTGTCCGCAGGTCGTACGCGTCAGTCATTCAGGAAGCGAATGAGTCGCTGGGTAAGGCCCTCGATACTGCCGCTGCCGGAAGCGACGCCGCGGTCGTCGGGCTGACTCTGCAGCCCGAACCATACAAACGAGTCGATCTCAAGTCCGATCTCATCACCTTCTTGCGGCGAATCATTCGCAGAGAAGACCTCCGATACCAGACTCAGGAGCTCAAAGCGACGGTAGTAGATAGTGAGACCGGTCGGGCGGATGAGATCAATCTTCTCGAAGACCAACTCATTAGCAGGAGGAAATTTCTCCGCCAGAACGAGCGATCTCGAGACCTTAACAGCGAAGACGCCTACCGTCAGATAGCCTTGGCCTACGTGGAGTTGCGTGAAGATCTTTTGTCGGCCTCGTCCGCTAGTGTGTCCTCTGAGGGTTCCAACTATGTCCCCTAAGAGGTGTAACCGGTGGTCCGTCGGCGTGTCCCCCCTTTCGCCAGTGAACTCATCGTCTTTGCCCTAGTCTCGTCTGCCCTGTATCGGCTATCGCTGATATCCCCGGTTGACGCCATAATCCTTGGCGTTCTAAAGGATCGCCGAAAAGAGATCTATGCAGCGATCCTTGGCCTTCACGGTAGCCTTCTTGGCTTCATAATTGCGACTGTCGCAGTCGCGTTGAGTTTCGCAAGCTCTCCAAGATTCGAAATACTGCGTCGCACTAGGCAATGGCCACGTCTATTCAACTCGTATACGAGAAGTATGCGATGGACTGCCGCTACAACGCTTTGTTCCTTCCTTGTGTTAATCATTGACAGGGAAGCCAGCGCGAATAGGGTCGCCGTCGTTGTGTGCTTCGCCGGTGTTGCCTTTGCTGCTATAGTCATTACGCATATGTTGTGGGTAACAGAAAAAACCGTAAAGGTGGCGATCTCGGCGAAACCAAGAGATCCGGGAGCGTAGTTTCGACGAGAGGAGCAAACGAACGTGCGATGCGGTTCGTTCGCTTGTTGATGTAGGAGGATGAATCTGCTCCACGACCACAAACGGCGTAGGATGCGAGCGCCAGTGCTGGCGATCGGGGATGGCGCGCTCGGGTTCTTGTCGGCGTTGCGTGAGGTGTTCCCGCAGGTTAAGGAGCAGAGGTGCTGGCTTCGCAGGGTCACTAATGTTCTGAGGGCAGGTGGACACAACCACCACCTTCGCTGTCGGCGGCGCCATCCTCATCACCGCGGCCCTGTCCTCTACCCTTGGTGGGCCCACCCTGGTCCCAATCCGCAGGCGCTACCTGTAGCCGAAACGCCTCAGCGGTCCCTGCCGGTCCGCAGTCGCCTACGTCCGCTGGTAGGGCCTCGATGACGTTGGTGACCACGTGATCGGCTTGATGCTCGTCGATTGCCTGCCTTCCTCGGTCGATCCAGATCGCACCCAGGCCCGCTTTTCGGGCGCCGTCCACGTCTGAGACGAGGTTGTCGCCGACCATCCAGCCGCCCTGGTTGAAGGCAGCTCCGCAGCGCTCGGCGGCTATGTGGAAGAGGCCGGCCTGTGGCTTGCGGATGCCCTCGACTCCGGACACCGCATAGCCGTCAACCGCGTCGGCCAGGCCGGTTCGCCGGAGCTTGCCAAGTTGGTTGTCGGCCATGCCGTTCGTGACGATGCCGACTCGCCATCCCTCGGCGCGCAACTCGGCAAGACCTGCCAAAACGCCGGGGTAGCACCGCACAAGGTGAGGCATACGCCGGCGGTAGGCCGCCCACAGCTCATCGACTGGTTCCGCCAGAGCGAAGCGCTCGCGTACCTTGCCGAAGAAGATCTTTCGATGCGGGTACCCGTCTCGATCCAGAGAGACGAGCCAGGCCACGCCCTCAGGTCCCAAGCGCCAATGCTCGACGAACTCCTCTGCCCATCGGAAGAACGCGGCGTCGAGGTCAATAAGAGTCCTGTCGAGGTCGAAGAGGGCGAGGCGCTGCACGAGGCCACCCTAGATGTGAGCATCTCGCCGGCACCGGCAGTCCCTGATCCGATATATCCCGTCAGGGATGCCCTCCAAGTCATCGCGCTATATCGAGCGATCAGGATCCTCCGGTCGCGTACAGGTGACGACCCGGGGACGCCGTTCCACACGCTTGATTGGCTGATCGGGCTGGATTAAGCGAAGATCCCGGTAATCTTCAGGACGTATCGGTGATGCGGCCCGACGGGCTTCCGCTCTGATGGCGGACACGCCCCCATACCGCACGAGTCTTTCGTGCTGCCTGGGGGTAGATCCGTGGCCGTTTTCCGGCATTCGGCGGAAAGTCTGGTCCAGCTGGTGTCCGAGTCGGTGCCCGAGCGCGTCCTCAGTGATGTGATCGCCGACTACCTGCGCGCCACCCAAGGGATCAATCCAGGCAGGAGCGAACGCAAGTCCTGGGATCGGAGCATCCCGATTCTGGCCCGGGATCTGGTCGAAGCCGGCCTGGGTGGCGTCGAGATGCTCATCGAGTACCAACTCCCGTTAACCAGCAAGCGGGCGGACGTCATCCTCGCCGGACGTGACAGGCGGACCGGAGCGGACTCCTACCTCATCGTCGAGCTCAAGCAGTGGAGCCAGGCCGAGCTGTACGAGGACGACGCCAACATGGTTTTGGTGTCGGGCATGGGGAACCGGCCCAAGCTTCACCCGGTCTTGCAGGTGCGGGGCTACTGCGAATACCTGGCCGATTTCGCCGGAGCCCTGGACCAACACCAGAACGCGGTGCGCGGGGTCGCTACCTGCACAACGCCAGTGATCCGGACATTCACGATCTCTACGATCACGTCGAAGACGAACGCACCCGGCTCTTCAGCAAGACGCGTCGAGGTCAGTTCATTGACTACCTCAAGGCCCAGTTCGCGCCCGAGTCCGGGGCTGTGGCGGCCGATCGCCTGCTCTCCAGCGCTATCCGTCCGTCCAGGCAGTTGCTAAAGGTCGCCGCGGGTGAGATCAAAAACCGCGACCGGTTCCGTCTGCTGGCCGAGCAGCGCCTGGCGTACGAGATGGTTCTGCACGCGGTGGAGAAGGCGGGCGGGCAACTCGAAGCAAGTGGTGATCATCACGGGAGGCCCGGGTTCTGGCAAGAGCGTCATCGCACTGTCCCTGCTGGGCGAACTTTCCGACCGCGGCTACTCCGCTCTGCATGCCACCGGTTCGCGCTCCTTCACCGAGACGATGAGGCGCGTTGTCGCCAAGGGCTCGACTCGGATGAGGGCGATGTTCAAGTACTTCAACAACTTCATGACCGCCAACCCCAACGAACTCGATGTACTGATCTGTGACGAGGCCCACCGCATTCGCGAGACGTCGGCCAACCGGTTCACCAAGTCGACCGAGCGTACGGGCCGGCCACAGCTGGACGAACTGATTGCCGCCGCAAGGGTGCCGGTGTTCCTGCTGGACGAGCATCAGGTGGTACGGCCGGGTGAGATGGGACGGGTCGCTGACATCACTGCCCACGCCCATTCTCTCGGCCTCGCCGTCCACCAGGTCGATCTGGACGCGCAGTTCCGTTGCGGCGGGAGCCGCAAGTACGAGGAGTGGGTGCTGCGGCTGCTGGGCCTGGACGGCGACGCTCCGGAGGCATGGTCGGATGACGACCACTTCACCGTTTCCCTCGCCGAGTCGCCCCACAAGTTGGAAGCTCTGCTGAGGAGCCGGCTGGACGCGGGATACGCGGCACGGATGACGGCGGGGTTCTGCTGGCCCTGGAGTGCCCCGAACGGGGACGACAGCTTGGTCGCAGATGTGCGGGTCGGCGACTGGGCGCGGCCGTGGAACGTCAAGGGTGACAGGGCTGTGGGAAACGCTCCGGCCAGCGCTCTGTGGGCCACCGTACCCGGCGGGTTCGAGCAGGTGGGGTGCGTCTACACCGCCCAGGGCTTCGAGTACGACTGGAACGGCGTGATCTTCGGCCCGGATCTGGTCTATCGAGACGGCAGGCTGGCCACCGTCCGCAATGCCAGCAAGGACCCGGAATTGATGCGGAAGAAGGTCAGTGACGAACAGGCGGACCGGCTGATCCGCAACACCTACAAGGTGCTGCTGACTCGCGGCATGATGGGCACCGCTGTGTACTCGGTTGATCCGGCTACGCAGGAGTTCTTGGAGAAGTTGCTGGAGCCGCGTGTATGAGTGCCGACCGCAGGATCTAGAGCGCCCATCGATTCAGTGCGTCGGCCCTGGGCCGGGTTCCCACCAGCGACAAGTTGCCGTTCGGGACCACGATCGGAGACGCATCGAATCCTTCTCTATGACTTCGCTGTTTCGACCATCAGCTATTCCGTCACCTGCTCTTCTGGAATCCGGACCAGGACGGCTCGCATCCGAGTCCATCACATCCGGCTCGCTGTCACACGACGTGATCTTCGCTTACTGAGAACGATTCGGTGCCCCATGACCCTGGTGACCCGGGAAAGACGAACGAAGATCATCTGTACACATCTGTGATCATGATGTTACGGCTCTGCCATGCGATGGTCCGGCAAGGCGTGGCTATGACGATGGAGATAGATGTGATTCTTGTCACATCATGCGGTAAAGAGCCACGTCAAAGGCGGGGCAAGTGCTAGGGGATCGCCCTCTTTTGAAAGCTAAGGCCTTCGCGTCTATGCCGCCCGTGGCCTTCCGTCTATACATATGGTGATCTTCTTTATATGGATCTTATGGCTGGCGCGGGGGCCTGCTGATCCAGCGATTCGTCTTCTCTACGGCGGGATTGGTGGCCCATGGCGATCTGGCATGCACGGAATCGGAAAGCCGTCGTCACGGGACGCAGCCCTGCCGACCCACGGCGCCGGCTCGTCCGGTCAGCACTGATCGCCACGATGGCGCTGATCCCCGGTCTCGTTCAGATGCAATTCCAGCCGGTCTCCGCTGACCCTGTTCCGGCCCATTTGGACATCCCCACCTCACCCACGAAGGGCGCATCCACCGTCCTTCCACAGAAGTCCTCCCGCTCCGCTGAAGGACTTCCCCACTTGGTGGACTCCAAGGCCACCGAGACCGGTGAGCCTGTCAGAAGCCCCGGCAAGTGGAAACGTCCCGCAGGCTCGCTCCCGTTGGAGACACACCACCAGGTGACCGGCGAGCGTGCCGACGGAGGCTTGTCGACTCCCGCGAAGTCGACCAAGTCCACCCGCGATGCTGATGAGCCCGTGAAAACGTCGAAAGCGGCAGCAGGCAAGGTTATGGACGTGAGCACCGCCGCTTCGGAGCCCTCGGTGTCGGCATTAACGGCGCTCGGGACGCTGAGTTCGGGCGTGTGGGTCTTCTCGAGCGATAGGCCGTGGTTCTCGGCGGTGGTTTCCGATCCGGAAGGGCGTGCGGTTGGTTTGGCTGTGGAGGTGGAGCATGATCCGTCCGTGCCGGGTCAGGGTAGTGGGCTGATCTGGTCTGACTATTCGTCCACGACCTACACCTCGGGCACCAGGTTGACCTCCGGGCTGGTGTCGAGCGGTTCTCTCCGAGACGGTTGGTTGATCCGTTGGCGGGTGCGTGGTCTTACTGCCAGCAACGCCGTCAAGGGTCCCTGGTCTGAGTGGCAGGCAGGCAAGGTCGACACCAGCAAGCCAGCCGTTACTTCGCTCGCGACACTCGGAACGTACAGTTCAGGCACGTGGATCTTATCTGGAACGTCGCCGTGGTTCTCGGCCGTCGTCACCGACCCGGAGGGGCGGTTGGTCGGGCTCGGCGTCGAGGTTGAGCACGACCCCTCCGCAGCGGGACAAGGCAGCGGACTCATCTGGTCGGACGCCTCGTCGGTTAGCAGTACGTCAGGCAGCAGGGTGTTCTCTGAAGAGATGCCGAGCGATGATCTCAAAGACGGTTGGTTGATCCGTTGGCGGGTGCGTGGTCTTACTGCTAACAACGCCGTCAAGGGTCCCTGGTCTGAGTGGCAGGCGGGCAAGGTCGACACCAGCAAGCCAGCTGTTTCCTCGCCTACAGCCCTGGGCACCTTGAGTTCCGGCCTTTGGACCTTTTCGAGTGATAGGCCGTGGTTCTCGGCGGTGGTTTCCGATCCGGAAGGGCGTGGGGTCGGTTTGGCTGTGGAGGTGGAGCATGATCCGTCCGTGCCGGGTCAGGGTAGTGGGCTGATCTGGTCTGACTATTCGTCGACGACCTACATCTCGGGCACCAGGTTGACTTCCGGGCTGGTGTCGAGCGGT
>NZ_JABWGO010000006.1:165480-510461 GCF_013363995.1 Nonomuraea rhodomycinica
TAGGTTTGGCTGTGGAGGTGGAGCATGATCCGTCCGTGCCGGGTCAGGGTAGTGGGCTGATCTGGTCTGACTATTCGTCGACGACCTACATCTCGGGCACCAGGTTGACTTCCGGGCTGGTGTCGAGCGGTTCTCTCCGAGACGGTTGGTTGATCCGTTGGCGGGTGCGTGGTCTTACTGCCAGCAACGCCGTCAAGGGTCCCTGGTCCGAATGGCTGTCGGGAAGAGTCGACATCAGCAAGCCCTCGGTGTCGGCGTCAACGGCGCTCGGGACGCTGAGTTCGGGCGTGTGGGTCTTTTCGAGCGATAGGCCGTGGTTCTCGGCGGTGGTTTCCGATCCGGAGCGGCGTGCGGTTGGTTTGGCTGTGGAGGTGGAGCATGATCCGTCCGTGCCGGGTCAGGGTAGTGGGCTGATCTGGTCTGACTATTCGTCGACGACCTACATCTCGGGCACCAGGTTGACTTCCGGGCTGGTGTCGAGCGGTTCTCTCCGAGACGGTTGGTTGATCCGTTGGCGGGTGCGTGGTCTTACTGCCAGCAACGCCGTCAAGGGTCCCTGGTCCGAATGGCAGGCAGGCAAGGTTGACGTCAGCAAGCCCGCTGTTTCCTCCCCTACAGCCCTGGGCACCTTGAGTTCCGGCCTTTGGACCTTTTCGAGCGATAGGCCGTGGTTCTCGGCGGTGGTTTCCGATCCGGAGGGCCGTGGGGTTGGTTTGGCTGTGGAGGTGGAGCATGATCCGTCCGTGCCGGGTCAGGGTAGTGGGCTGATCTGGTCTGACTATTCGTCCACGACCTACACCTCGGGCACCAGGTTGACCTCCGGGCTGGTGTCGAGCGGTTCTCTCCGAGACGGTTGGTTGATCCGCTGGCGGGTGCGTGGTCTTACTGCCAACAACGCCGTCAAGGGGCCCTGGTCCGAATGGCAAATCGGCAAGGTGGAGGCGAACAAACCCGCCGGCACAGGGCTGGGCGCCGTTCCTGCCACGCAGGCGGCGGGCCTGTGGACCGTCTCCTCGTTGGCGCCCTGGCTCTACACAAAGGTGATCGATCCCGCTGGCGCCGCCTCCTACTTGGCTGCGGAGATCGAGCATGATCCATCATTGCCCAGCCAGGGGACCGGGTTGATCTGGGCTGGCAGGGGCACGACCTCGTACGCCTCGGGCTCGAACGCCTGGGTGCAGGTACCCGCGGAGAAGCTGAACGATGGCTGGAGGATCCGCTGGCGCGTACGCGGTGTCACCATCAGCGGCACCGAGGGTGCATGGTCCGAGTGGCAGTCCGCGATGGTGGATCTCAAGAAGCCGACGGTCGACGGGTTGGGGGTAACCCCGGGTACAGAGGGACCTGGCCAGTGGATGTTGTCCTCTGTCACCCCATGGGTGTTCGCGAAGGTCACTGACCCGGAGAACCGCGTTTCCTCACTGAGCGTCGAGTTCGAGCACGACCCGTCCGTGACCGATCAGGGCAGTGGGCTGATCTATGCCGGCACGGGGACGAAGCCCGCAGCGTCGGGTTCGAACGCCTGGGTGCAGGTCCCGGCCGCGAAGCTGAGCGATGGCTGGCTGGTGCGCTGGCGCGTGCAGGGCATTACGTCATCCGGTATCAAGGGACCTTGGTCGGAGTGGCAATCTGCGAAGGTGGCTCTGAACAAGCCTTCGGTTGAGGGGCCCGGCCTGAGTCCGGGGATTCGTGGCGCGGCGTCGTGGACGGCGACAACGCTGACTCCATCGCTCTACGCGAAGGCAACCGACCCGGAGAACCGCGCCTCGTTCCTCAGCATTGAGATGGAACACGACCCGGCCGTCCCAGACCAGGGCACCGGCCAGATCTACGCGGGCACGGCGACGACCTCCTATACCTCGGGCACGAACGCGTGGATGGAGGTGCCTTCAGGCAAGCTCTCGGACGGGTGGCTGGTTCGCTGGAGAGTGCGGGCCACCACGACCTCGGGCGCCCATAGCCCGTGGACGGACTGGATCTCCGCCAGAGTAAGCGCCCTTCCGTTCGAAACCTTCTCTCCGGCCAACAACACCCAGGTCGGCACCCTGACACCCACTCTGTCAGCACATGCACGCCCGCTGAACGAAGCGGAAGTCAAGTACTGGTTCCAGGTGTGCGCGGGCACACAGCCGAACTGGACGTGGTGCGAGAGCTCAACGTGGGATAAGTCCGGCACCTGGACCGTCCCGGAGAGGAAGCTGAAGTGGGGAGAGACCTATTGGTGGTACGCCAAGGCGGCGACCGTCAACAACACCGTCACTTCCTCCTGGCGCACCTTCATCCCCACTCCGGAGCAGGGAACGCTCAATTCGCTTCTGGGCTCGGGTACTGACGACCGTGACTTCAACCATGTGTCCGGCAATTACACGAACACGGAGACGGATGCATCGGTAGCTGTGGCTGGTCCACCGCTGTCCGTGACGCGGACGTACAACAGCCTCGACCCCCGGACGGACGGAGTCTTCGGGGCAGGCTGGTCGACGCGCTGGGACATGCGCGTCGACCGCGAGACCGAGACGACGAACCTTCTGGTGACCTACCCGAGCGGTGAGCAACTGCGCTTCGCCGCCAAAGGCGACGGCACCTACGCCTCGCCCGCGGGCACGTTTGCCACACTTGCCAGCCTCCCGGAAGGTGGCTGGCGCTTGATGGACAAGTCCGCCACCTCCTACTGGTTCGACGGCAGCGGGCGACTCACCAAGATTAGTGACCGTCGTAACCGCACCCAGGATCTGACCTATGGTTCCGACGGCAAGCTTGCCAAGGCGACCGGCACTGGTGGCAGATCCCTGAGCTTCACCTGGACCGGCAGCCACGTGACGAGCGTGTCCACCGACCCCGTCAACGGTAGCCCGCTCACCTGGACCTACAGCTACGATGGCGACAAGCTGAGCAAGGTCTGCGCCCCCAACACCGGTCAGGCTTGCACCACCTACACCTACGCCGATGCCTCGCGCTACCGCAGCATCGTCCTGGACGCTGGCCCCAGCGGCTACTGGCGGCTGAACGAGACCGCCACCGCCATCGGAACAAAGACCGCCAACTCGGCGGGCTGGAACATCTCCGCCGACCAGGCCGAGCTCACCGGGACCGCGGCCGACCTCACGGCCGCCGTCTCCGGACCCCTCAGCGGTACCCCCGATACCGCGATGCGCTTCAAGGGAACGACTAATTCCACCTACGTGGAGCTACCTCCAGCGACCATCAGCGGTCAGGGCGGCAATCTCGCGGTAGAGGCGTGGTTCAAGACCACCGGATCTGGCACTGTGATCGGCTACCAGAATTTCACCGGCACCTTCAGCGGCGGACCGTCCGCCTTCACCCCCGTCGTGTACGTCGGCACGGACGGCAAGCTGCGCGGCCAGTTCTACACCGGCACCCCCGCACCGATCACCTCAGCCACCCCCGTCAACGACGGAATCTGGCACCACGTGGTCCTTTCGGGCGCGGAGGACACCCAGGCGCTCTTCCTGGACGGCCAAAGCGTCGGCACGCTCGCCGGGAAGATCACGCATGTGGACCAGTGGGCAACCCGCATCGGCTCCGGCTACGGCTCCTCCGCGTGGCCGGCCACCACCAGCACCATGGCCGTCTTTCCATTCGCGGGCGACATCGATGAGGTCGCCGTGTACGGCAAGCCGCTCGGCGCGAAGGTCGTACAGGCACACTACGCCGCCCGCCTGCCGCAGCCGCAGATGACCAAGACCGTTGCCCCCTCGGGCCGCGTAGAGGCGGAAAACGCCTACGCGGCCGACGGAGGACGACTGAATACGCATACTGACGCCAATGGCGGTATCTGGAAGCTCGCGTCACCGGCCTACGTCAAGGAAACAACCGCCCTTACCGTCTCCATGACCACGGTGACTGACCCAGACGGCGGAACACTCACCTACACTGACGACGCCCTACGGGGGTACCGGTCCGTCTCGCAAACCGACCAGCTCGGCAAAGTGACCCGGTACACCTATGACACCGGTGGCTTCCCTGCCAAGGTCATCGACCCCAACGGAAACGTGGTCGAGACGGCATTCAACTCCCGCGGCAACATGCTCTCCAAGAGGATGTGCAGGACTGCGGACAACTGCTCCAGTGAGTACTACAGCTACTTCCTGAACGTCGATGATCCATTCGACCCGCGAAACGACCTGAAGACCGTGTACCGGGACGGCAGATCGGCCTCAGCGACCGATGAGACGTACATGGCCTCGTGGACCCTCAGTCCCTATGGCGAGGAGACCAAGCAGACCACCCCGGTGACTCCGGATTTCCCCGAGGGGCGTTCTACGGCGAAGATTTACACCGGAGGCACTGAGCCCGCCGTCGGTGGCGGGCTGACGCCGGCGGGCCTACTGAAGTCGGTCAAGGACTACAAGGGCAACGAGACCATCTACGCCTACACCGCAGCGGGCGACCTGGCGACCGAGACCAGCCCGACCGGGCTGGTCAAGAAGTATGAGCACGACGCGCTGGGCCGGGTCGTCAAGCAGACCGAAATCTCGCAGGCGTTCCCGAGCGGGGTCACCACGACCATCGCCTACGACGCACTGGGCAAGGTCACCTCACGTACGGGCTCCGGCGTCAAAAACGAGGTCACCGGGGCCACGCACACCTTGAGGTGGAGCGGCACCTACGACCCCGACGGCCTGCCACTGACAGAGACACAGGAGGACCTGACGGGCGGCGACATCACGCGGACCGTCACATACACCTACGACGCCTACGGCCGGACGGAGACTGTCACCGATCCCGAAGGCGGCGTGCAGCGCTACGCCTACGACCACATGGGACAGAAGACCGACTTCACCGACGAGCGCGGGACGACCTACCACTACGGCTACACGTCGCGCGGTGAGCTGGTGACAAGCACACTGAAGGGCTGGACGGGCAGTCCCATTACGCCCGACCCGACGGCGGATGTGGTGCTGACCTCTATCGCCTACGACCCGGCCGGGCGGTTGGCATCACAGACGGATGCCATGGGCCGCACAACCGCGTTCACCTACTACAACGACAACCTGCCAGCCGAGAAGATCGCAAAGGGAGCGCGGCTGAACGGCTCCACCACACCGCGGGATGTGGTGCTGGAGTCCCTCACATACGACGCCGCCGGGCATCTCACCCGCCGTACCAGCGACAACGGCGCGTTACGGGTAGACATGAGCCATGATGCGGCGGGACGCGTGATCTCCCAGGCAGTGGATCCCGAACGGCTGAACCGAGTCACCACCGCGGCCTACGACGCTAACGACAACCTGGTCAAGATCAAGCAGAGCGCGGGGGGCACCGACCGCGTCGAGATCACCGAGTACGCCTATGACGCCGGTGACCGACCTGTGCGCCAGACCGTGCACAACGATGGTCAGGACCTGGTTTCCACGCTCACCGTAGACGACCGCGGCCTGGTCACGGCTATGACCGACCCGCGAGGCAACGTCCCGAACGCCGATCCTTCGGCCTACACCACCACTATCCACTACAACGCTGCGGGGCTCGCCACGCAGATCCAGCTCCCGGCGGTGACGGTGGAGCACGCTGGTGCGGTACCGGCCAACCAGCGGCCGACCACGCGCCTGGGATACAACACCTACGGCGAGCAGACACATCAGGTCGACGCCGAAGGCAGAACGCTGACCATGGTGCTGGACCGGATCGGCCGAATGGTCGAGCAGATCCTCCCCGTCTACACCCCGCCCGGCGGCCAGTCGATCACCCCCAAGTCCACCGCCACTTACGATGCCGCGGGGGACCTCATCAGCTTCAGCAACACCCGAGGGCAGATCACCAAGGCGGTCTATGACGCCCTCGGCCGCAAAGTCCAGGTCACCACGCCCAAGGCGGGCGTTTGGAACTACGGCTACGACCTCCTCGGCGAGACCCTGTGGCAGACCGACCCCATAGGCGCCCGCTCGGAGTCCACCTACGACGACCTCGGCCGCCAGATCACGCTGACCACGATCGAGCGCAAACCGTCCCAAGCGGCCTATGTCACGAGCATGGAGTACGACGACGCCGATCGGGTTACCAAGACGATCCGACCGACCGGCGATGCCTCCACGCGCACCTACGACGCCACCGGCGCGCTCACCTCTCAGACTGACGCGCTGGGCAACACCACCACGTTCGCCTACGATCTTGCAGGGCGACCGGTGAAGACGACTAACCCGCTTGGTAACGCCAGCACTGCGACCTACGACCGAGCCGGACGCAAAACCCAGACCGAGGAACTCGATGCCCAGGGTACGGTCCTGCGGACCTTGAAGTACGGCTACGACTTCGCCGGCAACCCAACCAGCAAGACCTCGGCCGAGGGGCACACCACCACCCAAGCGTTCGACGCCGGGAACCGTCTGATCGAACGCAAGGAACCAGTATCGGCCACCGAGACGATCACTACGAGCTTCGGCTACGACGCGGCGGGCGCGCAGACGCGCTCTACCGATGGGCGAGGAAACGCCACCTTCATCACCTACAACAGCCTGGGCCTGACCGAATCGGTGCTCGAGCCGAGCACAGTCGCGCATCCAAGCCTGGCTGACCGTACCTGGACGACGCTCTACGACGCGGCCGGCAATCCTGTCACCAGCCTGATCCCCGGCGGAGTGCGGGTGGACCGGGTCTTCGACGAGCTGAGTCGACTGGTCAAGGAGTCGGGTACCGGTGCGGAGGCGGCGACAGAAGACAAGACATTCGGTTACGACCCCGTCGGCCGGCTGATTGCGGCGAACGACCTGACCTTCACGCTGAACGACCGAGGCCTGCTGCTGAAGAGCGCAGGTCCAGGCGGAGACCTCAACGTCTACGCCTACGACGCCAACAACCGGCTCATCCAGCGCGTGGACGCCGCCGGCGCCTCCACCTTCGCCTGGGACGACGCCGACCGCCTTACCCAGGCGGTGGATCCCGTCAGCGCCACCACCATCGACTACGGCTACGACAAGGCTAACCGCCTGACCTCAATGGCTTACGGCGCCTCCGGAACTCGTCGCAGCTACACCTACGACGCGATGAATCGGCTGACCAAGGACCAACTGACCACGTCGGCCGGCGGGGCTATCGCCTCTCTCGAGTACGGCTACGACCGCGACGGCAACATGACTGCCAAGACCACCACGGGGACGGCAGGCGCGGGCGCCAACACCTACACCTACGACTGGTCCAACCGGCTCACCTCCTGGACATCGCCTGACGGTACGAAGACCGAGTACGGCTGGGACGCCGCAGGCAACCGCATCAGGGCCGGTGCCAAGACCTACACCTACGATGAACGCAACCGGCTGACCTCGGGCGACGGCCGCACTTACACCTACAGCGCGCGCGGAACCCTGAAAGAGGAGGACGGCGGCGCCGTCCGCATGACCAAGTTCGACGCTTTCGACCGCATGGTGCGCGATGGCGCCGTAACCTACGACTACGACGCCCTGGACAGGGTCGAGAGCCGCGCCTCAGGTGACAAGGCTACCCGAATGACCTACGACGGGCTCAGCAACAACCTGGTCGCTGTGACCGACGCGGGCGGCGCTAGGACGGCTTCCTTCGGACGTGACGCACTGGGCCGCACGCTGGGCATCAGCGACGGCGCGGGCGCCCAACTCGCCTTCTCTGACCAGCATGGAGACCTGATCGGCACGTTCACCACCGACGGCGCCACGCTGGCCGATTCTGTGGCGTACGACCCGTTCGGTGAAGTGACCACGCGCACGGGGAACGCGCACACGCTGGGCTATCAGGGCGGCTACACCGATCCGGACTCCGGCAAGATCAACATGGCCGCCCGCTGGTATCAGCCCACCACTGGCAGCTTCGTCTCCCGTGACACCCTCGCCCAGGCCGCTGACCCGTCTGTTCAGCTCAACCGCTACACCTACGCCAACGCCAACCCACTTACCAACACCGACCCTGATGGCCACGCCTCCTGCAAGAAGAAGTGCCAGACGGCCAAGCAGAAGGAATACAACGCCTGCGTGAAGAACGGGTTCAAGGGCAAGGGGTGCGCTGACGACAAGAAGATTTACATCGCCCAGAAAGGCTTCAAGAAGGATTGCGTCACTGGCTACCACAGTTTCGAAGAGGAGTCAGCCTGTAAGCAGGGTGCGCAGACGTACACCCAATGCCGGTTGAGCGGGAAGAGTGCGAAATCTTGCGAGACCAGGGGCGTCAACACCGCGTGCCGGAACTTTGGCGGTGGCGACAGATGCGACCTCGCGAACCCCGTCTACGACGCCTGCCGCGCCAACAAGGGCACGAAGCGCAGTGTGTGCGTGGAAGGCAACCAGCAGTACATGCTGTGTGATGAGCTTTATCCCGTGCAGCGCGGTCAGAACAACGTTTGCTCGGGAGCGGCCAAGGTCTACGAGGGCTGCCGGTCAGCCAGTCCACAGCCAACCACCAGTAGATGTGCGGCAGTCCGGGAACTCTACGCACAGTGCGCGTATGATGGCTATTCAGCCCAGGGGAGACATGGATACGACCAGTCGGCCGGTACATGCGGGAAGGTCGCCGGCGACGCCAGCAAATGCGTGCAGCGGGGTGCGCCGGGAGGCGTGTGCTTCTCTGTGGGCATCATCCACCTCAACTGTCTTATGGAGCCGAAAGCCAAAGCCGCAGGGTGTAATAACTTGGCGGACTTCTTCTACCACTGTGTCGCTCATCCCAAAGCGAATGGCTGTGGAGACAAGCCAGAACATATATGCGAAGACTTTAAGGACAGGGTTCAGGGCGACATCAGCAAGGGGAAGCGCTGTTCGGACGTCTACTCTCCCGCGCAGGCATGGCTGAAGCGAAAAGGAAAGCTTATGGAGGACCCGGACGCCGATTATAGTGCGCCCTGTGCGGCCATCCCTGTAATCGCCGAATTCGTCAAACCCATACAAGGTGCGGCTGCAATCGCGGAAACCGCCTGCACCTATCTTGGTTCCATAATGAATCTGACTAACCAAAAAGAAGCGGAGTCTCTTAACCAGCAATGGAAGGAAACCGTCAAGAATAATCCAGGCCAATGGATCGCGGTGAGATTCCCCAATACCCCGCCATACACCCGCGTTGAGGTTGCGTGGGACTTTGAATCCAAGGTCTACGGACATCAGGGCAGATGGGGGTGACGGCGATCCCGCGCCCTCGCGCATGGGCGCTCGTTGGCGCCATGGTTGCCCTGATCGCCATCGCAGCCGCGGCCACTGGCATGGCCGTGCACCAGCACCTCACCGCGCGGGAGGCCGAGCGTGTTGCCGAGGCTCGCGAATTGGCGCTTCTAGGTGTGGCGTCCCGGGTAACGGAGCCGTATGCGGCCGTCGCCTTAGGCGTCGCCGCCGTGAGGATCCACGCCGATGACCAGACCCGTACTGCGCTTGTTGACACCATGGTCTCCGAACGCCAAGCAATATTTCGTGGCACCGATATCGTCGCGGCCATAGCGATAAGCGCTGACGGGCGGACCGCCCTCGTCGCCGACCAAAACCAGGGCGTCGCCCTGTGGACGTTGTCGCCTTCCGGGCGCCCCGACGGCCGGCTCGATGCGATACGCGCCGGCGTGCTCGAAAGCCAGGGCGGCGAAGTGCGGGCGGTGGCGTTGAGCCTCGACGGGCGCGTCGCATTGGTCAGTGCTGGCGAGGGCTTCGCGACCCTGTGGAACACGACCGATCGCGAGCACCCCGCAAGACTGGCCACTCTGGAAGGCGGCTCAGTACGCCACGTGGCCCTCAGCGGCAATGGGAAGACGGCGTTGATCGGGCACGATGACGGGAACGTCGCGGTGTGGGATCTCGCCCAGCCCAGCCGCCCAGTCAGGGTGGCGGCCTTGGCCACTCACCGCTCAGTCTTGCGGAGTTTGGGATTGAGCGCCGATGGACGGATCGCAGTGACCGTGAGGGAACGGGCGTCGACGGTGTGGGACTTGTCTGACTTGGCACGGCCGATCCAGGGTGGTGGGCTGGACACGGCCGACACCGCGTCGGCGGCTGCAGCGCTGACCGCCGACGGCCGCACCGCCCTAGTCGGGAGCGCGCTGTGGGACGTGAGCAATCCCACGCGCCCTCAGCGCCTCACCTCGCTGCCAGATGTCGAGCACATGGTGGTCAGTGCGGCGCTGACCTCGAATGGCGGCTTCGCCATGACCGGCGAGGCCGGCGGCAGGACGGTCGTGTGGGATTTGCGGGACCGCGCTCGACCGTCCCGGATAGCCGTACTCAAAGCACCTGTCACCCAGGTGGACGAGGTCGCGCTGAATGCGGATGGGAACATTGCCCTGATCGGCACTCCTAAGTGGGGGGTCTTCTCCTGGGACCTGACCGGCCTCAGCGGAGATCCCTTCCATGACCTGTGCGGAGGCGGCAGGACTGGACTATCGATCACTCGCGCCTGGTGGAGTCACTTCACCAAGAGCAAGCCGTGGCCGGACTCGTTCGGCGACCGGGACTCGTTCGAACCGTGTGCTTGACGGCTACGAAAAGTTCTAACGGTGTTGACCTGTCCCTCCCTCGTCGGCTTGGTCCCCAGGGTCGCTTGCGCGCCTCGGTCGATCCAGATCGCATGTAGGCGGCCATGCGAAGGGCGAGCGTCCTTCCGAAGAGAGCCAGGGGCCGCAGTCCTTCCCGGAGCATCACTCAGCCCTCGAAGTGACCCCTGTGGGGGATGACCTGAGGATCGGCATCGGAGATCATCCCGCATATATCCCGTGATCAAGGTCCTACGGCTGCATGCGGGTGCCCATGGCGACCCATCGAGGGTATGGGAAGCAAAAGACCTGCGGCTAAGAAACCGCAGGCCAGAGGCAAGAACGCCTGGTGGAGATGAGTGCCCCCGGCAGGATTCGTACCTGCGGCACCCGCTTTAGGAGAGAGAGGCCGGTACTGCGCTCTTACTAGGACGGACCTGCAGGAACATTCTACGGAGCACTTGCCCTTCGCTTGATCATCCCGCGCATGTCCCGCGCACGTCGGAGGGCCGCTTGCGAGGTCCAAGGCTTCTCGCGATACATCACAGCCAACGTGGCAACGACTCGGGAGCGCCTGATGTTGGCCATGGAAGTATGTGCATACCATTACCTAACCTGCGGCGCAGCGCATCGGTGCGACGCTGGACGGTCTGGATTGGAGTGCATATGTCCATGGCGCCAGGTTCAGTGCTGCTTCCCCCGGCACATCTGTCTGTTCGTGTGCCATGGCATGACACGGATTGGACCGGTCGGGTCTGCGTGGATCCCGCGCTGAACAACTCGTGCACGATGTTGACGAACATTAAGAAACGTAAGCAGGTAGAGCGAGAAGAGGAGGTTCGAGGGCAAAGTTGGAGGAACGGGGCACCTGAGCCGGCTGTACCGCCATGCGTCACGGAGCGCGGCGGGTTCATGCGAAACTCAGAGTTCTCAGTTCTGAGGACCCACCCTTACGCAAAGCAGCGGTCGCACAGTCATTTGGCGGAAACGTCGCTCAGAATGCCTGCATACAGTCTAGAGGCTCTGCCTTTCGGTTGGTTGATGCGTGAAAATGCAGCAAAAATGCAGGCGGAATGGGGCATATCCTATGATGCAATGGCCGAGGAGGATGCTGACAAGCACATTGGACAGGCTCGCACTTGGGTGCAAGATGGTCGCAACCAGCTCGCGCTGCTTGACTCCTTTTTCTCAGCTCTCCGCCCAGGCAGCTCGTTGGCCCTTATCTACGCCAAGGATATTCCCCTACTGGAACAGCGTGTTCCTGGAAGCCGGATCCTCATCGGCGCAGGTATGGTCACTCATGTTGGCAACCATGTCCCGTGGGAAAAATCTCGGCCCGGGCCGCTTGACCCGGTCATGTGGGAGCGGTCAGTCAGCCACTCGATTCGCGCGCCCTCGTTCAGTGATGGATTCCTCCTCCCATATCAGCAGCTCATGGCCAATCCCGACCTTGTTGGGGAGGACCTGACGCCGTTCATCGCTCGCACGGCTCCAGAGCTCTTCAACGAGTTCTCCTACGTGTCGGAGCTTGTGAGTCACGACAGTGCCTTGGCGGCTCTGGTGGAGATCGCAAGGGTCGTGGAACGGCTCACCGGCGTGGCCAACGGCCCTTGGGATGTTGTCACCTCATGGATATCCCAGCGTATGGCTGACATCTGGATCCATCGAGGGGCGTATCCAGGGCTCGGGTCGGCGTTGCTGGCGGCGGGGATTCCGACGGGGGCTCTGATCGCCCACCGTGTATTCGCCTCCGATCCTAACGCGGAGGCTAATCCGTGGGCTGCGCTGGAGAAAGCTATGTCCGAGGCTGCACAGGGCCGGGGAGCGGCTCGGGGGCTGGCGCAAAGGATGGTCCAGAAGATATGGAAGGGTCTGCTGGCTGATCCCGAGCGCTTTGAACTGCTGCGCCTGCTCGCGCGCTTCTCACTCACAGCTGATCAGTCCAAGAGAATCTTTGATCGGGAGGCACGTAAAAGGAGCGGCATAACGGTTACCGACAGCGAACTGCTTGAAAACCCCTATCGGATTTACGAGTTGGACCGTGGCAGCAAGGACTCCATCAGCCTGCACTCCATCGACCGCGGACTGTTCCCGCGAGACGCGGGAGCGGCTGCGGTTCTACTCCGCAGTCCCCTTCCTGACCCGGTCGAGGAGGCCATCGATGACCGGCGGATCAGAGCCGCATGTGTCTCGATTCTGGAGCGTGCGGCTGAGGATGGTCATACCTTGCTTGACGGGTCGGGGTTGCGGGACCGGCTAGGCGCCATGTCTCTAGAACCGGTGTGTGACCCAACCAGTGATGCCTTCCGCATTGTGGCCGACGAGTTCGCACCCGTCCTTCGTTCCACGGCTCTGGCTGGCAACAAAGGCCAGGGCTGGCAGCTTGAGCGTCTTGCGGCCGCGAGTGACCTCATCACCGACGAGGTCCTTCACCGTGTTGAGGCTGGACCGATAGACGTGACGGGTGACTGGCGAGCGTTGATCGACGCTGTGATAAAGGGAGCCGCGCACCCTGATGACGCGGATGAGCATGAGGCTCGTCAGGAGAAGGCCCGTGCGCTTGAGACGCTGATGCGGTCGCGCATAAGCGTTCTGGTCGGGCCGGCGGGCACAGGCAAGACCACCATGCTGCAAGCGCTGTGCTCCCACCCGACGGTCTCCGGGCGGGTCCTGTTGCTCGCGCCGACCGGGAAGGCGCGGGTGCAGCTGGGAGAGAAAGCTGGCTCACGTGCCAGGACGCTGGCGCAGTATCTACGTCCGTTCAACCGATGGAATGCACAGACCAATACGTACGACATACACCCCAACGGCAGGAAGGATAACAACGCCTACACGGCCGTGATCGTGGACGAGGCGTCCATGCTTCCCGAGGAGGCGCTTGCCGCGCTGATTGCCACATTAGGGCATGTGGACCGCCTTGTTCTCTGCGGCGACCACCGGCAGCTTCCGCCGATCGGCGCCGGACGCCCGTTCGCTGACCTTGTCCAATATCTTCGGGACTCTGAGGGCGCCGAGAACGGGAACGAGACAGCTCTGTCTGGAGGCGGCTTGGCTGAGCTGACCGTCGCTCGAAGGCAGAAAGACGAGAACGCTCCTCATGGGTCGCAGGGTGGTCGGGACGATCTGGCCGTGGCATCGTGGTTCTCCGTCGATGGTTCACAGGTGGCAGCGGACGAGGCAATGGCTCGCGTGCTGGCTGGAGAGGGCGATGGGACGCTGGAGATCCGGCGGTGGACTACCGAGACGGATCTGCACAAATCGATCGTGGAATGCCTTGTGGGAATGCCCGAGCTGAGCCTGGAGGACAAGAACGCCTATGCTCTATGTCGGTCCTTTGGCGCAGTGATCGAAGAAAGGTTTCCCCGCTTCCCTGATGGCGGACGAGGCGCGGAGAACTGGCAGTTGCTCTCGCCTGTCCGTGCGCAGCAAGGGGGAATCGTCGGTCTCAACCGGCTCATCAGGCGTGTCTGGCGCGAGGGGGGCCAACGCCGTGCCCGAAGCAACAACAACTTGCCAAAGCCCATGGGAGCGGACCAGATACTCCTCTTCGACAAAGTGATGATCGGTTACAACCGGACTCATGATGATGTTGCGCGCACAGGCGTCCGGGAAAGGATCAAGGGGGATCTTGCCAACGGCGAGATTGGTCTCGTTGTAAACTCGGCAGGACGAGTGGGCCAGAAGCCCACAGGTATCAAGGTGGAACTGGCAACGCAGGAGGATCTTGTTTTCACCTTCTGGGAGGGCTTGCTCAACGGTGAGGACAAGGACCTAGGGCGGGAGATCCTGGAGCTCGCGTACGCGATCACGGTTCACAAGTCGCAAGGGTCCCAGTTCAAGACCACCTTCGTTATTATCCCCAACCCCTGCCCCTTGTTGTCGCCTGAGCTGCTCTATACAGCTTTGACCCGTCACCGCGGGCGTTGCGTCCTGTTCATTCAGGGCGATCCGGCCGAGCTGCGGAGAGTTGCCGGACCACTGCAGTCAGACACAGGGCGGAGACTGACCCGCCTGTTCCACGCGCCCGATCCGTTCAAGGCACCCAACGGACGGACCTTGGACGGAGCGCATATCCACTTGACCGTCAGGGGGGAACTGGTCACCTCCAAGTCGGAGGTGATCGTCGCGAACATCCTTGCGAACCTAGACGTGCCCTACGTTTACGAACAACCCCTGGTCATGGCAGACGCCTCACGAAGGCTTCCGGACTTCACCGTTTCTCGAGCGGGACGCCCGCCCATCTATTGGGAGCATCTCGGCATGCTGGATAAGAGCAGCTATCGGGCTAACTGGGAGGCCAAGCGTCGGTGGTACGCCGACCACGGGATCAAACCGTGGACCGATGGAGGTGGTCCAGAGGGAACCCTCGTGTGGTCCACCGAGGGCGTTGGTCTTGAAGGGATCAACGCCCAGGAGATAGAGGCTCTGGCGCGACAGGTTTTCGAGATCCCACCATCGAATTGACTGATTGGCTTCCTGTAGGGGTGCAGGAGTTATCAGTTCCGCGTAGCTCATGACGAGCAGGCTCTTGCCAACTGGATAGCTTGGAGACAGGAGAACCGCGCGTGGTTGCGATCATCTATTGCACCGCCGATGAGCAGAAGCGCCTCCGTGAGCGCGAGCCGTACCCTGACCGCCTGGCGGAGAGATGGACCTCGCCTCAGCCGGCCGCGAAGTGGCGCACGGGAAAACGGCTGACGTTACTGGTGACTCGGTCATCTAGTGGAGCGCCCAGGATAACGCACATTGGCCGGTCAGCTCTCGGCCGATGGAAGGGTACCCTCGTGCGAGAAGTCGAGATCACGAGCGTTCGACTCCTCGGCGAGCCGCTCCCCATGTCGCAGCTCCATGACAATGTGCCGCCCTTCGTGCAGCGGTACCTGAATAGTGCCGTTTGTCTCCCCGATAAGGCCGGGCAGACGCTCACGAGCGTGCTTTTCCTTCTGCGCCCGGCACTCAAGGACATCGTTACCGAACTTGAGGAGCCTGATAAGCCTGTTCAAGTCAGAGGGCCCGTCGGTCGCGCGCTCGTTCAGGTGCGTGATGCTGTAGGTAACGCACTCCAGATGGCAGGCTTCGGGAAAGAGCTACTAGGCGAGTGGTCCCCGCCAGTGGATCTAGAGGTGAGCCGCGAGGGATTTCTTAGCCAACTTCCCGAGGGGAGGGCTCGAGAAGACCCATTGATCATTCGAGATGCTGAACGGTTCGTGGGGTGGCTTAGAGAAGAGTCCCCTGACGTGGAGTGGAGGGCATTCCGTAGAGGTGGGCAACGTCTCATCATCGGTAACTGTAATCGTCAAGCAGACGAAACGGCCATGGGAGTCGACCTCATATACTTCCATGAGACGAGACGAAGTTTCGTTCTGGTCCAATATAAGCGACTGGAACGAGCTGATGGCGATTGGTCATATTATCCCTCTCGTGACCGAAGCCTGGATAGGGAACTGGATCGCATGCGGGCCGTTGATGCCACGTGCGCAAACGTAAGGGAGGGGGACGACTATCGCCTGAATAGTGGCCCATGCTGGATCAAGCTTTGCCGTAGCGAGACGACTATCCCGCGCACTGACGAGCTGGTTCAGGGAATGTATCTGACTAGGGCCTACTTCGAGCGACTCCGGAATTCCTCTGGGGTTCTCGACGGGAGTCGTAAGGGTATTCGATTCGGTTACAAGACAGTCCCGCGATACCTTGACAACACGACCTTCGGTCAACTCGTGGCTGACGGATGGATTGGCAGTAGTGGGACAGGAAGCGACCTGATCGAGAGGCAGATTAAAGCCAGTCGAGAGGGTAAACGTGAGATCGTATTCGCCGCCGTTACAGGTGAGGATAAGAAAAGAGCTGAGCGAACGCAGGAACGCCGACAAGGGATGTTGTTGTAGGTGGACCTTCCTATAATGGCAGAAGCGGTCCTTAACGGCCCCGTTAGGTCGAGATCTTAGTGTCGGTCTTCCCGAATGGAGGTGTCTCGTTTGGCATTGGTGAGCAAGCAGCGCGCCCTATATTTGACTACCTGACGCGGGGATCAGGGTAAGTTAATCCGCTCAAAGAGAAAATCCTCCGCTCGAAATAGCTCGCGTTCCACAGTTTCGGCGAGGTTCCGGTTGTCGATGAGAACACCGAACTCGATGTTGGAGTATTCGGCGCTCCATGAGAAGTTGGCACTGGTCGTAAGCAGGAACCGATGGTCGACGATGATGAACTTGGCGTGGTTGCGTACGTAGCCGCCGTCGAACTCCTTGGTGCTGAACACGAGCCCGGGCCGCAGGTGTGCAGCGACCTGGGCTGTCGTCGGTCCCCGGCGGAGCCCCTGCTTGGCTGCCTGGGTATCGAGATAGACCCGCAGGCTGATCTCGGGCCGCTGAGCCGCCCGGCGGAGTGCTTCCCACAGTCGGGAAGAGCGCTGGAAGTTGAAGGTCGAACAGGTGACGGACTGCCGGGCGCCGTCGACTAAGTGGGTAGCCGAGCTGGTGAGCGGTCCCGAACGGGCCAAGTGACCCGGCATCGTCCACACCGGGGCGACGCTGGTGGCCGCCGACCGGGCGCCCTCGATGGCCCGTAGCGCAGCTACCGCCGAATCCGGGCCGATCCGCTGCAGAAGAGCCCGGATCTCAGCGCGGTGGGCCGGCGGGAGCACACGGAGCGCGGCGGTCATGGTGTCGCCATCATTCAGCCGGTCGGCGATGCCTTTGGCCTCGGTGGCGGTGAGCTTTTGTCCCAAGTTCCGCGCCGCGCCACCGTCAGTACCCACGGCCGAAGAAGCCAAGGTCGCTTCCCCGCAAGTTCACAAGGAACCTACGGTCGAGGAAGCGGTTGGCCCGTTCGCAGGAGGTCTCCGATGCCATCACGCAGCAGTGGCAGGCAGCTCCGTGTAGGAAGTCTTCCGGGTCCTGGGGAGTGCGCGTGGCGCAGATGGGGTCAGAGGAGCACCGGGTGGCCCGAAACAGTGCGTCGCGGACGACGCGAGCGAGCCGGGCCGGTTCGCTCAACTGGACCAGGCCGCCCAGAGTTCCATCGCTGTCGGACGCCGTTGTGCAGATCAGCAAGCCGGCGGCAGCGGCGCGACCTTCGGCTTCCGGCCAGGCGTATAGCCGCTCGCTGAGGCTGGCGGCCGAGTAGCCACAGGTGAGGGCCAGCTCGCGGATGAGGACGTGGGCCAGGGTATGGACCAGCCAGTATCGCGGCGGTTTCAATCGGCTGTCCGGATCGATGTCCTCCGCGGTTTCGGAGAATCGGCGGTAGAAGTTCCGGCGATGGGCTTCCCGGTGCGCTGCCCACTCGGCGGCCTTGTAGATCTGCTCCTCCCATCCGGCGACCGCCGCCTCGTCGAGCTGGAGGAAGATGCCTTCACCGCGGTCTTCGGTGGCGACGGTCCATTCCGGGCGGGGTGCGCGGGTGAGTGGGACAAGCCTGCGGGGCAAGTCCCCAACGCGATCCATTGCGTCGATCCGGGTGAAGCCGACGAGGGCGTTGACCTTGCGGAGTCGTTCGACGGCGAGGACGCGGGTGATCTCAAGCCGCAGCTCGGGGTCGAGGTCTCGTCTGGAGAGTGCCAGGCCGCTGACGGGGTCCTCATGGCCCGCTCCAAGCGGGTCCTTCTGAAGGTAGCGCCATTCAGGGACGAGAAGGTCCACCGGGTCCCAGGTCCGGAGCTGCTCCTCCTGCTGCTCGGCAGTGGCGGGCGGTTCTGTGGCCAGGGCGACGACCTGTGCGAGCATGTCGTCGTTGAGATCGGTGACGTCGACCTTTCCGTCGAGGACATCGCGGAGAATATCGAGGTTGTCGCGATATTTCAGAAGCTTGTCGCCGAGGGCGATACGGACTCGGTCGGCGAGATCGCCTTCCTGCTCTTCCGGGGATTCCGGCATGACGATGATCGACTGTGTGGCGGGGAACCACAAGTTGGAGGCACCGACGAGAAGCAGGCGTGTCTCATTGCGGCAGCCGCCCGGCTGGAAAGCATCGAGATGCGGGTGGCGTCCGCGGCACCTCGGCAAGTTCAACGCCCCCTGTTCGCCCTGAGCCTCGTTCATGGGACGGCTCAGCCCACAGGAGGCGCACCGGATGGTCGCGGTGGCACCCCGACCCGCCGTCCGATCGATCATCTTTAGCGCGGGGAACTCCGCCTCGGCACACGGCTTGCCGCGATGTACCCACAGGTCATAAGGGAATTCATCCAGGTGCCCGTCTACGCAGGCGAGCAGATAACGGGCCGGTACAGCCGGCCGCCGCGTCGCCTGGCGGCTCTTGTCACCCTTGCGACCGGTGCATTTGCCGTGTTCGAAGCAGGCCAGGTCGGTCCGGTAGGGGTGGGTGTTGGTGTAGGAAAATGAGGTCAGCGGTGCGAGCATGTCACAGCCGGTGCACCGCAGCCACTGTGGGAAGACGCGGGCTGGCACGCCCAGGTCGTTGCCCTCGTTGGACATGCTGAGCTTCTTGGGCTGCCATGGGAAAGGCCGGAGCTGCACGTTGGGAGAACGCAACAGCATGCGCACCACCTCGCGCAGCCGCGGGGCGCGGATCTCCGGGATTCCGTCTCGCCGTCTCCAGATCCGATCCCAGTCGTCCAACCCGGTAGGCATAATCGTGAACTGCGGCAAGTCCATGATCGAGCCTGGCCCATAGGTGTATATCAGCGAGGAGGGTCGCCCCGAGCCGACCTTGGCCCGGTTGTGCTTGATCCCCTTCTCTTTCTCCCGCTCCGCGTCGCCGAGCGGATCGACCGCAGAGGCAGCGTCGTAGATGAATGAGGTGTTAGTCGTCATCGCTGTCTCCGGGCATGTCCCATTGCGGCGCGTCAAACGGCGGAATATAGAAGAGGTTCTCCTTAATCGGGCTGACGAGCAGGTTGATCTCCGGCTGAACCTCACGCATCGAGTTGGCCACCACGAATGGCGCAGCGTCCCGGCTATCGGCGACCGACTGGGTGTTCTCCGCGCCGATCATCAGTGGCCCGTGCCGGGCGTCGTCGAAGACTCGCTCATAGACAAGCGTTTTGCGCAGGTCGGCCAGATACTTCCGGCGATCGATCCACTGAGAGAGACGGTTGCCCAGCCGATTCCTCGCCAGCTCCGCCCGGTCCTCGCCACTGGCCAGCCGGATTCGGGCAACCAGAATGTCAATCAGGTTGTCCACAAAATCCCGGTGGCTCTCAATGCGGGTCGCGCCGTCCTCGGGAGAAAGCCCGGACGGCTGCGGCGCCTGGAGGACGCGTACCGCGCTCACTAGTACGCCGTCCAGCCCGCGCTCCATCGAGGTGATCGAGAACGGCGTGACCGATAGAGCCTCAACCTGCGCGTAGAAGGTCTCGTGATAGTGGCGGAACTGCTCGTAGTGCGCCAAGTCCCGGGGACGAGCCCAGTTGCCCAGGGTGACCACCAGCCCCGGTCGCTTCGGATCCCGGCCGACACGCGATGACGCCTGGATGTACTCGGCGGTATTTTTTGGCTGGCCGACCACCATCATCAGCCCCAGCCGGGTCACGTCCACCCCGACCTGGAGCATCGAGGTCGCCAGCACCGCATCGAAGGGCGCGAGCTCCCGTTTCGGGGTCGGCTTGCCCGCTTCCCGGAACTGCCGCAGTTCACGTTTTCCGGCGGTTGAATCAAAGGTCGGGTTGAAGGTCAGCGCCATCTGGTCCAGGGTCGAGGTGATGTTCGAGCTGGCCACCCGGGCGGTTAGCTCGGCGATATGCAGTGCCCCGAAGTTCGTCCCGGTACGGCGTGGCAACAGCGACCAGGGTCGCCCCTTGGCCAGCGCGGTCTGCACGTCGTCGCCCATGTAGCGGGCCATGCCGGCCAGTTCTCGGGTGGCGCTGAAGTATCCGACCAGCGTCATGTACGGGTCAGCCGCCTCACCGGACCGGTCCAGAAGTAGCTGTCCGGCGGCCATCAGCACTTCGGCCACCCGGATCTCCGCCGTGGTCAGCCGGATCCCGGTGGTGCTCAACCCGACGTAGCGGCGGCCAGGGTGCTTTTCGGAGATCTCCGCTTCCTTGGAGAAGAATGTGTCGCCTGCGTCCAGCACCTGCGGCGGAAAGATCGTGAGATCCCGCCCGTACAGGGCACGGACCTGATCCGGGGCGTTCCGGGCAGTTGCGGTCGAGGCCACGACTAGCGGCCGCACGGCTCGCCCATCCGGAGTCCGCCAGCTCATCAGAACATCGATGGCTGCCTCGAACAGGCCCACCGTAGTGCCGAGTGCCCCGGTG
Source organism: Nonomuraea rhodomycinica (assembly GCF_013363995.1). GTDB lineage: Bacteria > Actinomycetota > Actinomycetes > Streptosporangiales > Streptosporangiaceae > Nonomuraea > Nonomuraea rhodomycinica. The sequence goes on from NZ_JABWGO010000006.1 coordinate 186,123, forward strand.
ATGAGATGGAGCTCATCCTGAATGATCAAATCCGGTGGCCGCAGCCGGGGCACTGGCCGGACTGCGGCGGCCGGAAGCCCGTCCTTCTTCGGGTGCTTGCTACCGTCCTTGATGTCGCAGTGCGGATAGTCGGGGTGGACGAAACCGTGCCGGTCGCAGCGGCGCGAAACGTAGCCGAAGAGCGACCCGGCCTCGCCCTCGCGGGCCAGCCGGGCAAACTTGTCGACTGTGGCGATAACGAAGGCCGGGGCGAGCCTGTAAATTTCTTCATCAATAGTGAGCACCGGCAGCCCGTCGCCCATCTCGCCACCCTCGGCGAACGGGCAACCGGACAGGTCGTCCCCGCAGTACACGTAGACACGCCGGGTGGCCGCGTTGGCCCGCACATTCCGTGCGCTGATCTTGCTGCCGCACCACGGACAGCGCTGGATCTGCAGCACGGTGAGCCGGTAGCCGTGGCCCTCGTTGGACTTCTTCAGCTGGTATTCGGCCTCGTCGAAGCGCTTGGGGCTGACGTCGGTGCCGACCCACAGACCGATCCGGAACGGCTCGTGGCCCCAGGAGGCAGGGTCTTTGGCGCGGGCCATCTCTGCGGCGCACATTAGTGCGGTCGCCCGCTGGAACTGCTGGGCGGTCAGCAGCCGGAGCGTGTAACGCATGAGCACCGCGATGCCCGCGCTCCCGTCCAGCTGCCCGTCTGGGGTGACGAGCAGCCCCTGCCGCCTGCGCACCGCGAATGTGTAAGCGGCCAGGCCCAGGTATGCCTCGGTCTTGCCACCACCGGTCGGGAAGAACAGCAGTTGCGCCTTGGCCAGGTCACCCGAGCGCCGCTCTGCCGCCGGGTCAGTCAGCAGAGGGAGCTGCATGAGGATGAAGGCGAGCTGAAAGGTGCGCCAGTGTGCATACTTCTCTCGGGCTCGTACGGCTTCGCGGGCGCTCTCAAAACTGAGCCTCGGGTTCGCGGCACGATCTGCGGCCACCTGGGATTGGATGCGCTGATCGGCCATGACCTGGTTCATGAACCGGAAGCAGCGCAACGCCTCAGCGTCGGAGAGCAGGTGCTCAAGGCCATCGGCAAGCTGGCGCTGAACCTTCCGCGCTTCGCTGACCGCGTCCAGCGCCTCATCGCGCAGGTGCTCCGGGAGGTCGGTTTCGGTACGGCGCTGCTCGCGATCCAGCCACTCGGCGTATCCGCGGACGATGGGTTCGAGCCCGGCACGCAATTTGTCGACGCTGGCGATGGCCAGGTCCTCCATGCCTAGCAGGGCGTCGCCGACCTCCTCGGCGGTGACCTGTGGAGTCTCACAGGAAGGCAGCCAGGTCGTCCAGACTTTGCTGGCGCGTCTGGCACCTTTTGCGACCTTCCAGTCCACCGAGCATGTACGGCCCACGGCGAATTCGAGCCGGTTGCGGTATTGCAGATTGAGCCGCCGGAGCTCGTCGTCCGGTTCGGGCCTGGTGTCGGTCAGTACGTCGCGGACCGGTAGGAAGACCTCGGCGCCGTCCGCGTGGACGGAGATCTGGGTCTGGTAGAGCCAGGCGTTCACCGGGATCTTGCGCGGTGTCACCTTGTCATTGCAGAGGGCGATCTCGATAAGGCGGCGGCCTTCCTCCGGATCGTCATACCGGTCGATCCGGAGGACCACTTTGTCCTTGAGGACGATCGTCGTTGTCTGCTTCGGATCGAGACAATCGACCTTGATGACGTTCGTGATCTCGATAGGGGTCCGCTTGAAGCGGCGGAGGTTGGTCTTGTCGTCTTCCGCGTTCTTGATCGGCTCGTAGACGCCCCACGAGGTCGTAACTGTGAACGCCTCCAAGTCGAATGGGACCTGACAGCGCAACCCCATCGATGCTGGAATCATCAGCCCGCGCTGCTGCGGCTGATCATCGACGTCGTCCTCTCCCGACCCGGCGCTGCTGTCGTCCACTGCGGTCACCGGCACGCCCCGGCTCTCCTCGGCGTCCAGCGCGTTTCCTACATCGGTCCCGGCCTTGCCGGAGTCGGCGTCCTGGGGGTCGTCCGCGCCCTTGAGCAGCTTGACGGGAGCGATCCGGCCGATCAGATAGGCCGAGTCCGGGACCCCCTCAAGGATCTCCTCGGGCCCGCCCGCCGGGCCGAGGATTTCTCGCTCCAGGATGTCGACCAGGTTCTCCCGCACCGTCCATGACCGGCCGTCTGGCTCGTGCGCCAGCCGGCAGGCCTTCTGCTCGGAATCTGGGAGCTGGATTATGCTGCTGCGCCCAATGGCTTGCTCGCTCACTGGTCGTCGACCCCCTCGTCCTCATCCTCGGGCGGAAGAGGAACCTCACCCTGGAGCGCGACACGGCGAAGATTCTCCTCCAGCAGCCTATCCAGGATCTCCACTCGCGCCGCAGAACTGACCGTCCACCGCGTCATCCGCCGGTAGGTGTGGAACCCGTGGTTCAGCGGCAGGTCGGCCCAGCCATATGCGTCCATTACCATTTGATCGAGCGCGACATGGATTTCCCGCATCCGAGCTACATCTCGGTCGGCGGCATCGGAAATGTCCGGGTCGTTGACCATGTTATAGAGCTTGGTTAGCCCGAGATCGCGCCGTAGCATAATCTCCCGCCGTTCGGTGTCAAGCACCCTGCCGATATCGGCCAGTCCCTTAGTTGGCCTTGGTTGCGGAAAAGTCTGGAATACTCCCGAGGGTGTGTAGACAGGATCACCAGTTCTCGTTGAACCCCATACCATCGCCCAGAATCTATGGGCCGACGAGGTGAGAACGGCTAGCAAGTCATGCTTGTCCGATGTAAACACGACAAGTTGCTGGTCAAAAACTTGGCGAGCATCTACAAGAAGGGGGATCTGAGTGGAACTGGCTTGGGCCAGTACGATAACCTTGCCCAGGCCTCGCATGGCCTTCCGCATTGCGGGGCGCTTCTCGGCAAATTGCCACCAGTAGTCTCTGTAGACCTTTCGGCTATTCTTGGCTCGCTCTTCCTTTACCTGGGTCAGGGCGCGGTTGTATGGAAGGGTGTAAAGCTTGGAATCTTCCTCTGAGCGGTCATTGAAGTCGATGATCCACCGCGATGCATGAGAGTCCGGCCAAGTATTTAGATCCTTGCCTCCAAGGTAGGGGAAGAGGACGTCCTTCGTTTCTGGATTGGTGTGCATCCATTCTTTGGCTTCGTTCTTTGATAGTACAAATCCAGAGCCAAGGACAATGCATCCCTGAAATGACCTATGCAGGTTCTCAGATAGACGGTTAGGGGAGTCATTAATGCGCCCTGCAGGCTCAAGAAGTGTTGATATTGACTTTGCGTCAATGCCATCCGCATTCCTAGGGATGTTATCTGGAATGCGTTGCCAAGTGCCCCAAACTGCAGAATATTGGAGGCTTGCAGAGGAGACCGGCCACTTCTTGCTTTGGATCGCCCGTGTGATGAAAAATCCCCGCGCGACCAGCTGATCTAGTCCAACCTCGCGTGTGACATTCTGGGCAACTGTGTTAGTGGCAATGAGTCCAATATTGCCACTACTGGTCAGAAGCGAAGCAGTCCGTAGAAAGAAGTAGGCAACTAGGTCGGCGCTCCCCTTCGCGCCGTAGGCCAGCACGCTCACAAACCAGTCCCGGATGTTGGTCCCCATCGCCCCAGTAAGCTTCTGGCCCCCCAAGAACGGTGGGTTGCCGATGATGGCGTCGAAGCCACCGCGTTCCATGACGTCGGGGACGGCGAGGATCCAGTGGAGGGGCTTCCAGCGCTCGTAGTCGGTCTGGACGGTCGGGGTGAGCCCGGCCTCGATGATCGTGTGGAGCATACGGTAATCCGGTTGCTCGTTACCTGCGGCGAAGAGCGTGCCGGAGTCTCTAGGACCGCCTGGATAGGCCTGCTCGACCGCGATGCGTAGATTTTCGTATGCCTCGCGGAGCTGCCTGCCCGGTTTGCCGCCCCAGCGCAGGCCGGCGGCGACTACGCCGTTGGCGATGTCGGTGAGGTCGGCGACCAGCTTCTGGTAGTCATTCCACTGCCGCCGTTTGGTGGCCGCCGAGCGCTGGGGGTCGGCGTCGTTGACCTCGGTGGCAAGCTGGCGGCGGAGGCGGGTGGCCTTGGCGAGCACGTCGTCGACATTAATGCCGAAGAGCGACATCTGCTTGTTGGCGGCATCGGGGTCGATGTGCAGGAGCTTGAGCTGGCGGACGTCGGTCAGTCCGAGCAGCGAGTTGCCGTGCAGGACCTTGTCGTCGACGAAGGAGAACGGCAGCTTCGGATCGAGTGAGACGAGCCAGAGCGAGAGCTTGCACATCTCCACGGCCATCGCGTTGATGTCCGCGCCGTACAGGCAGGTCGCGACCACTGTACGGATCGCGTGAGTCTGCAGCACGTGCGGCGAGCCGTACGCGACACCCTCACGCTGCCAGGCCTCGATCAGGTGCTTGGCCAGGTAGCGCGCGGCGGCCACGAGGAACGCGCCGGAGCCGCAGGCGATGTCGGCGACCTTTAGGTCAAGGATCCGGTCGGAGGAGACCGGACGCCACTGGCCCTGGTCGGCGGTCTGGTGCGGTCCCGGCTCGAAGACCAGCGGCTCTAGGGCGTACCTCACCACGTCCTCGGCGAGGGTGCGCGGGGTGTAGTGCGCGCCCGTCGAGGCTCGTGAGGGGGTCTCGATGACAAGCATGCCGCCTGGCTGGACGACGAACGGCCGGTTGCGCAGGTCGCGACGGATGAGGCCGATGAACGGGCGGAGCCGCTCCCGCAGGCCCTCGTCCTTGGTGAGGTCGCGCAGCGCGTTCTCGGCGTCCTCGACCTGGTCGCCGGTGCGGATCGCCTTGGCCAGGGCGGCCTTGGTGGGCGGCTTGGCGGCGGGCTGGTTCTCCTTGACCCAAGCCAGGAGAGCGTCGGCCAGGGCGGTGTCGGTCGTCGTGGTCGCGGCGAGCGACTCCAGGACGGCCAGCGGGATCTCCGGCTCCTCACCCGGGCTTCCGATCAAGCCGACCGTGGTCTCGGCCGCTTCTTCGCAAGAATAGCCGAGCAGGCCCTCGTAGATGTAGCCGATCTGCTCGACGTCGATGTCTCGGAACGAGATCCGCCGCGCTGGCTGGCCCTTGATATGCGCGATCTGGACGGCGCGCAGCACCTCCAGCATGACCCGGTCGCTGACCGTAATCGCGAGGGGTCCCTGCTCGGTGCGCTTAGTGAGGAAGGAATAACGCTTAGGGTCGAAGAGCGACCCACCGTAGGCAGGCAGGCGCAGGTCCTCGAAGGACGCGCCTTGGTAGAGCGCCTGCCCGGTAGCCAGCAGCCGATGCCACGCCAAGTGGGTGGCGTCGAGAGGCTCGGTGCCTTCGTCGCGGGCCCGGTCATCGAGGATGTCCAGTTCGTCGCTAATGCCGTAACCCATCGTGAAAAGGCGGCTCTGCGGGAGCAGGCCACGCTCCTCAGCGAAGAGGAGGAAGACGACCCGCATCATGACGGTGACTGCCGCCTCGTAGACATCGGCGCGCTTGGCGGGCAGCGGATCGGGGACGCCGCGACGCTTGGCGTCAAGCGCCGCCTCGGACATCGCTTGCACCAGGAGCTCGACGGCTCGCCGTACCTGCGTGCCCAGCGCCTCCGTGATCTCTTCGGCTGCAGCGACGGACTCGCCGAACAGTTCGCTCAGCCGGTCCTCTGGCTTGCCCGCAAGCAGACGGCGCCGCTGGAGAAGCTCGATGAAGGCGTTGCGGACCTCGGGCTGACTAACCCAGTCGTGGGCGTCGACGATGCCGGAGGCGAGCATGGTCTTCTCGCGGGCGCTGGCGATCGCCCACCAGCGACCGTCGGTCACAACGCCGATCGGCACGCCTGCCGTACGGAGCAGCTCCTCCATTCGGTCGATGGGGCTGGTCGCCCAGCCGTCGCCCATGGGGTCGCGGAGGAAGTCGACTGGGTCGACGACCAGGACGAGCGCCCCGGTCACCTCCCCCTGGACGAGTGCTCCCGTGGCCCGGATGGTGATCGTGTGGTCAGGGGAGCGGACCTCAGGCCCGGTCGGTCCGACGAGGTATGTGTCACCCCAGCCCAGCACGTCACGCAGGACGGTCTCCACCCAGGAGTCCCGCTCTCTCCGATACAGGTCGAGTGAGGCGTCGTCCCGGTTGCGGTCCCAGTTCTCCCACGCCTTCTCGAAGGCGGGTTTGGCGTCCTTGAGTGCGGCCAGGGCGTCCGGGCTCGGCTGTGGGATGCCCTGTGGCCAGACCCGCTTGAGCGGCGGCACCGCCAGGAACGGGCCGTCGGTGTCGACCAGCTCCAACCAGGACCGGTGCAGGTCGGCCGTGGTGGGGATGTGCTTGCGCCTCATGTGTGGATCCTTCCGGCCTCGGCGTCCTGCGGGGTGAGGGCGAACACGATGGCGGCGGCCGATACGTGCGGTTTGATGTCGGCGTAGCGCTCCTCGATCGAGGTAATCTCGCGCTGCTCCTCATCATCCAGGCTGGCCAGTCGGTCCTCCATGGCCCGCAGGTCGATGCGGCGCTGCCGCTGCTGGTCGTCGGTGAAGAGCTGGTCCTCATCCTGGCGGAGGATCTCGGCTGCGAGCCTGTCCCGGGATTCACGCAGGTTGACGCGGAAGGCGGTGAAGATCTCGCGGACCCGGGAGATGTCGGCGTCGCGGCGGGACTGGAGCGCCTCGGTGACCTTCACCTGCCGGGACTCGGCCTTACGTTCCATGGCCCGCAGCAGCCGAGTACGCAGATGGCCTTCGTCGGCGTTCCAGAACTCGGTGAGGGTGGCACGGACCGGCTCGTCAGCGAGAGTGAGGTTCTCGGCATCCAAGGCACCGTCGAGGACGTTCTCGACCTTTTCCTCGGACAGGGCCTGGCCGCGGACCCGGATACCGGTGAGGAAGACCTCTTCGTGCAGGCGCAGTCCGCCGCGGCCGACCAGGACGAGCCGGGAGACCGCGGCCACGCAGGACTGCTCCAGGTCGTCCACGATGACCGCGGTCACCCGGTGGACGGGTGAGTCGACGCTGAACAGAGTGCTGCGCAGGACCCGGGCAGAGCGCTGCATGAGGGCGTGGCCAAGGTGGATGTGGACGAGATCGGAACGGTCCTTTGCGGCCTGGTCGTCGAAGGTGATCGGGCGGAGCTCGCCCGGCTTCAGCCGGGTGTCCAGGCCACGGAGCGCGGGCTGCCAGGCCCGGCCAAGTATGGGGACCTGGAAGACCTGCGCGTCGGTATCAACGTCGCCGATTTCCTTCAGAGGCGGCTGCGCGGTGATCGCGAAGGCGGCGTCGACGACCCGGCGGGCATTGGCCGGCGTTAGGTGCATCTCGGCCTTGCGCTCCTCGTAGGTGCTGGACAGCTGGGTGAGCTGCCGGTTCAGCTCCATGCCGCCGGCCAGGGCCCGGTTGATGATGGCGTTACCGTCTTCCGGGGCGACCTGCCGCTTCTTCCGCGAAGCACCGGTCGGGCTGAAGTGGTTCTGGATCTCGGCGTCGATGACCTGATTGACTGAGCCGAGGTCCTGGGCGACGTTGCCGACCTTCTCCGCGATCCGCCGCATGAAGTCCATATCGGCGGCATAGGTGGTGGAGTCCGCTGTCGGGGCGAAGTGGTAGATCTCCGGTGTGTGGTGCTGACCGTACCGGTCGATCCTGCCGATCCGCTGCTCCAGCCGGGAGGGATTGAACGGGATGTCGAAGTTGACCAGCCGATGGCAGTGGTCCTGTAGGTCGATGCCCTCGCCCGCAGAGTCGGTGGCGAGCAGGACCCGGACCTTGTGCTCTGGAGTCGGAGGCGCGGTGAAGCGTGCGCGGATCAGCTCCCGCTCCTCGGCGGGCGTGGACCCCTGGATGATCTCGAGGACGTCCTTATAGCCGCGCTGGATGAGGACCCGCGCGATCCACCCCAGGGTGGCCGCGTACTCAGTGAAGACCACCACCCGCTCGTTGCCCCACTTGCCATCGGGGCGACAGACACCGTCCAGGAAAGTGAGCAAGGCTTCGAGTCGGGAGTCGGGCCGGTGCTCATAACGCTGACCCCACTCGATCAGGCTCTCGATCTCTCCAGCGCTCGCCGCAATCAGCGGGTCGGAGCCCTTGCTCCGGCGCAGCGTGGTGAACTCCGGCTGCTCGATCCGGCCCTCTTCCTCGTCGGACTGCCCGCTGCCCAGCACTTCCTGGTAGTAAGAGTCGTCGTCCTCGTCCAGGTTGAGCGGTCGGCCGGTGGCGCCGGAGCTCTCGTACTGCTCCAGGGTTAGGGCGAATGACCAGGGACTGGAGATAAAACGCTTCTTCAGCAGCATGGCGACGATGTCGCCGGAGCGGCCCTTGCCGTTGGCTCGGGCGCTCTTGGTGAGGATGTCGTCCAGCAGCGCGAAGTGCCGCTGCTCCTCTTTGCCGGGGGTGAAGGGGATCTTCTTGAGCTGGCGGCGTTTGAAGTCCTTGTCCTTCAGGTCGGTCTTGAGACGGCGGACGGTGACCTCGCGCAGTGCCTGTTCGTCCAGGTTCGCGCCGCGGGTGAAGCGGCGGCCGTCGATCATCTCCAGGAGCGCAGTGAAGGACTCCGGGTAACCGTTGTGCGGGGTGGCCGAGAGGAAGAGGCGGTGCTCGCACTTTTCGGCCAGGGCCTTGGTAGCCAATGTCCGCTGACTGTCCACCGCGTACCCCCGGCCACCAGTCACGGCAGTGGGACCGGCCGGGGCGACATGGTGGGCCTCGTCCACGACGAGAACGTCGAAGGCAAACCGCCGTGCTGTTCCCGTGTCTCGCACATCGGCGAACAGGTCACGCAGGAGTCGTTGCGCGCGCAGGGACGGGAGCCAAGCCATGCTGACGATGACGCGGGGGAAGAGCCGGAACGGGTTCGCGTGCAGGCCGTGGGTGCGTTTGACGTCGGCCATCAGGTCGCTGTTGACGATGACGAAGTCCAGGCCGAACTTCTCCCGCATCTCGTCTTGCCACTTCAGGGCCAGACTTGGCGGGCAGACGATGATGACCGAGCGGGCCCGGTGGCGCAGCAGCAGCTCCTGGACCACCAGGCCGGCCTCGATCGTTTTGCCGAGGCCGACGTCGTCGGCGAGGAGTAGGTTGGTGCGGGCCGACTGCAGGGCACGGCGGAGCGGTTCGAGCTGGTAGGCCTCGACGTTGGCGCCGCTGCGGAAGGGCGCCTGGTAGGAGTTGGTGTCGGCCGAGGTGACCGCGCCCCATCGGACCGCGTCCACGAATGCGGCCAGGGTGTTGGGGTCGTCGAAGGCATCCAGGCTGATCTTCTCAGGGAGACCCTGGTCAGGGGCGACAGTGTGGCCGACCTCCAGCTCCCAGACGACTGCGAGTTCTTCGCCGAGTCGGTCCTCTTCCAGCGATTGGAGGCCCACGACATGCGTGAGACCTGCCGTACCCTCATCAGCGGGGCTGCGGGGCAGTCCCTGTTGCTGGACGGAGGTCACTGCCCACATCGACCCGCGCACGTTGACCACCTGGCCGGCGACCGGCAGCGGCGGCATCCGGTCGAGTGATCCCCGAACGCCAGTGTCGACCGCCATGTCCGTCTCCTTGTCCCCGTGGGCCACCCGGTGCGCCTATCTTGGCGATCCTTTTCGAAAATCGCAAGACGCTTGGTAGTCTGCCGATGTGTCTAGCATCGCCGACCGTGTCCGGCAGCTGATCGAGACCTCTGGCCTCAGCCAGCATGTCTTCGGTCGGCGGATCGGGCTCGATGATTCCAAGTTGTCCAAGTCGCTCGGCGGCACCCGCCGGTTCTCCTCTCTCGACCTGGCTCGCATCGCCGACGAGTTCAAGGTAAGCGTCGACTGGCTCATCACCGGCGAGGAGCCACCTCTGGCAGTGGCCGCCAGGACGACCACCGGGCGGGCCGCCGAAGCCCTGGATATAGCTCGGCGGTATAGCACAATGCGCACCGACCTTGCCGCGCTCGGCTACCAGCCACCCTGGGTGCCGCCGGATGCCGACCTGAGATTCGGGAGCTACCTCGACCGGGCGCGACGCCTCGCTGACTTTGCCCAAGCCAGACTCCGCGAGGAGAATCTTTCGATTCTTGGCCGAGATCTCCTCGACTTGGCGGAAAATGTTTTCGGTGTCGATGTTGCCGTGGTTGAACTCGGCACAGGTTTCGACGGTCTGGCGGTGTCCTCAGAGGAGGTGAAGCTCATCGTGCTGGCGACCACCCGCGTGCCCGCGCGGCAGCGCTTCACCCTCGCCCACGAACTGGGCCACCTGATGGCCGGGGATGATCAGGCGGTGCACGTCGATCGCGATGTCTTCGACAAAGCACAGTCGCGTGAACCGAGCGAGCTACAGGCGAACGCCTTCGCCTCAGCCCTCCTCATGCCCGAAGCGCTCCTCCGTGAGCGTCTCAAACAAGGCGGACTCTCCGAAAAGACCTTCGCCGAACTGGCTTGTGACCTGCGGGTGAGCCCATCCAGCCTCGCCATCCGGCTGTCCCAGCTCCGGATAATCGACTCTGGCGGAGCCGACCGGTACAAGCGCATGACCGGCGCTGACGCCGCCCGGCTCGCGGGTAAGGGTGAGTGGTATGCCCGCTGGGTGACCGAAACGGGCACACCGCGCCCGCCTGGCCTCCTGCTTCGCGACGCCTATTCCGCATATGAGACCGGTCAGGCGACGCTCCGGCCGTACGCGAACCTCCTCGGTGAGGATGTGGACAGCCTGCGAGCCGCGCTGGAGTCCGACGAGGGGACGCCGGCCGCCTTATGACCACTTACCTCTTCCCCGACAACACCGTCCTGTGCAACTTCGCCTGCGTTGACCGGCTGGACCTGCTGGAGGTAACGCTCAACGGCCGTGGACGGTGGACCGAGGCCGTCGCCTATGAGGCATCCCAGTCGGCTGTGCACCTCCCCGCTCTCGCATGCCTGGACGCGAACGGATGGCTCGGCGAGCCCATCGAGATCGACGACCCGGACGACGCCCACAAGATCGAGTCTATCCGCCGCGTGGTCTTCGGCGGTGACGACCTATTCCCCCTCAAGCACCTGGGTGAGGCCCAGTCCTGCTACGTCATCAAGAACTGGGCTGAGCTCACCGGCTCCTGGTGGATCTCCGACGATCGAGAGTCCCTACGGTATGCCCACTTTCAGAGCATCACCACACGCGAGACGCTCGACATCATGACCATGGCCGTAGTCAACGGGGATATCGAGGCCAAGGATGGCTTCACCCTCATGCAGAAAATGGAGTCGCATGGCCGTCGCCTCCGCATGCCCTGTTCTTGGCAGGATTTGGGAGGGTGAGGGCAAAGAGCGCCTCCATCAAACCCAGTGAGACTGGAGGGACAGGCGCGGTATCACCCTCGACACCATATACCGCCAGCTCACGCGCGATCTCATCTCCAAAATCCACCCTGGCCGCTACACCGCTGCAGCACAACCATCGGTCCCCTCGTCGAAACCGAGAGAATGTTAACTGCCGGCCTTGGGGGAAGATCACATCACATTCGAACGTCACATGATCGAGAAGAGGACGGTCTCACCGGCTCTGCTAAGGACCGCTGTGGCATACAACTGTCTCCAAGCTTCCAAGGTTGACAGTGATGCATTCCGTACATGGCTGATAGCCGAGGTTGCCTTTACAGCAACCCGGCGTGCCCGGTGGCAAGGGCCGACGGAGTCGGTCCGCAGCAGCCGATCGCCTCCAGCCCCGTACGGCGAGCACCGAAGTCGGTGATCGTCACAGTCTTGGCCTGCATCCCGCACCTGGGTGCCATACAAAAGGCCGGCGAGCGACTGCCTGCTTTCGTTGCAAACGGGGGCCGTTCACGACGTGGCCCGTTCGTTCTCCTGGTCAGACGGCAGATGTCGATCAGTGCCAGGTGAACCTGTGAGGCGGGTTGCTGTATCCCGCTGCTGTACAGAACCCCGGCAGATGATCAGCTCTACTCATTCGATGGCAAGGGGACCCGTACCGCAGGGCCGCCAGGCCCGAGGAACGGAAGCCCCGCGGCAGCCTGACTTCCCGCTTGTTAAGCTAAGCGAAACCTCCAACTCGAGCACCTGGTGCCTGGGCTAGAAGACAGCTCACGTTCGCCCTTTGAGCACATATGGTGTCCGATCTTGTCGGCAGCTCAGCGTTCTCAGCGCAGCTTAGAGCTGTTTCATGAGTGATTGAAGGTCGCGATGAAGCTTATTGACTCTGCCTAGCCGTTGCGATGCGTTCGCGATGTGGGCAGTATGCGCGCGCTCGCCTACGACGTAGTGGCAGTAGCCGGCGGCTGCGGTCAGGTACATCATGTCGATGAGATCGTTATCTGCCCAGCGAAGCTGGCCGTCAGAGAGCTTCTCATGGAGAACCTCCCGGAAAAGGCCCAGTGCTGGCATGGTGGGTAGGCGGCATCTTCATGAGCTGACTTCCACGTCTTCGATGCCGGGTCGACATCACGAAGCCGAAGGCGGGGTGATCCTCTTGTGAGCTCGTTGATCAAGAACAGAATGGCGAGATTCTCACCCGACGAACTGGATCCAGCTATGCGCTGTAGAAGCGCTTCCAGTGCCGTAGCCGCGGTCTGGACCACTGGACGGATATGGCCGTCGTCCCACAGCTTCCCAGCCGCACTCCAGATGTTCGGATGTCGTTCAGACGCTACAACTGGGGACCGACAGGACCCACTATCTCAGCCAATTCCTCTCGCTGAGCCAAGATGGCAATCGCCTCGACGATCGCGACGCGAGCTTGTGTGAACGGATGGGCCTCCATGCAGGCCCTCTTCGTGTTCGACGACCTTCGCCGCTAGGTCCTTCTGTCCCATCACTGTGATCACATCGTGGGCTAGCTTCGTCCTTGTTCGGACCTCGTCGATTAGCGCCTCCACTTGTAGAGCAAGCCCAGGCTGCTCCTGATACGGCGCTTGCTTACCCCACCGCCGTTCGTACAGCTCGCCCCAACGGTAAATAAGTGCAAGTAAACCGGCCAGACGTTCACGCGCCAGAGAATAATTCACGGCCACAACCCTACAGCGAGGTACGACATCTAGGGATCTCGGCTGTTTGCAGAGCAGCCCGCCTCGCCCTACAGGCCGACACGACCGTCTTGCCCTTTGGCCTGTTTCGCAAGGCAGTCAGAGCGGTGGCCCGAACATCTGTTGCCAAGTGCCCGGCACCTAGGATCGCAGAGGTAGAGACTCCCGTCAGGAGCGTGCAGATGACAGTATGAAACTATCCGGATCGAGTAGAGCGTCCTATCTGGTAACGAGACTGTAGCCTGATCGCCCATCAGGCAGGAGTGTATATTGCACTTATGGTGCTGTCGGGTCTCATGACCCGTGTGACACACCGTGCTCAGGACGTGCGTAACACTTCGCCGAGTGCTGGTGGAGTTGAGCGTGGTCGAGCAGCGGTACCAAGCCGTGCTGCAGGTGTTATCAGGGGCGAGTGTCACCGAGGTCGCCCGCAGGTTCGGGGTCTCACGTCAGGCGGTGCATCGATGGCTTGGCCGATACCGCGATCAGGGCCTGGCCGGGCTGGCAGACCGTTCATCCCGCCCACGCACCTCACCGACCCGGACACCGGCCCAGGTGGAGGCGCTGATCTGCGAGCTGCGGCGTAATCACCCGCGTTGGGGTGCTCGCCGGCTGGTGTGGGAACTGACCCGCCGAGGCTGCCCCGGGCCGGTGCCGTCGCGGGCGACGGTGCATCGGGTGCTGGTGCGCCATGGCCTCGTGCAGGTCACCCCTCGGGGACGGCGGCGGGAGGACTACAAGCGCTGGCAGCGCTCCGAGCCGATGCAGCTGTGGCAGATGGACATCGTCGGCGGGATCATGCTGGCCGATGGCACCGAGTGCAAGGTCGTCACCGGGGTTGACGACTATTCCCGATACTGCGTCGCCGCCACCGTGGTGGCTCGCCCCACCGGCCGGGCCGTCTGCTCGGCCCTCGCCACGGCCATGCGCCGCTACGGAATCCCCGAAGAACTGCTCACCGACAACGGCAAGCAGTTCACCGCCCGGTTCGGCCGCGGCGGGGAAGTGCTGTTCGACCGGATCTGCCGCGAGAACGGCATCACTCACCGGCTCACCCGACCCCACTCACCCACAACCACCGGCAAAGTCGAACGCTTCCACCAAACCCTGCGGCGCGAACTCCTGGACGAGCACGGCCCGTTCACCAGCATCGAGCATGCCCAGCAGGTCCTGGACGCCTTCGTCGCCGACTACAACACCCACCGGCCCCACCAGAGCCTGGACATGGACCGCCCCGCCGACCGGTTCCACCCCCGCCACGACGACCACCTGCCGCTGCGGCTTCCACCAGCCCTCCATGGCTTCCCCGATCCGCACGCCGAACCGGAGCCCGAACCAGCGGTGGAGTCACCAGTGCAGGCCGAGCCAGCCCAACTGGTGATGCCGGCTGACGGGATCGACCCGGTCGACCTGGCCGTCGAGTTCACCCGAATCGTCCCCGCCTCAGGCAACCTGGCCGTCTGCGGACAGCAGTTCTGGCTCGGCACCCACCGGGCCGGCCTCACGATCACCCTGCGGGCCGATACCGGCACCGTCGAACTGCTGGCCGCCGGTGTCAGGATCAAGAAGGTCCCGTCCCGGCTGATGCCTCAGCATCTGCGCCAGCTGCTGGCCGAAGGCGGCACCCGCATCCAGCCCGCACCCAAACCGGCCCGCCCCGGCCCCCATCAGGCGGTCGAGGTGTATCTCGGTCACGGTCTATGACCTGCCTTAACCGTTTGGCTCTGCTGAGGCCCGGGCCGTTAACATCCCTGCTCGCGCCAACCCGCGGTACTGTCATCCACAGGACATGCCAAAGATCATCTAGCTGGAGTGTCACCCACCTCCCGAGCCGGATCTGTCGCACGGGTGCTGAGACCTGACAACGGCGATCATGGCTGTGGCCTGGGCTTTGTCCGTCGCTGTCGGTCTGGGCCGATCACTGCTTGGCGCTAGATTGGGGCGGCTGACTGCGTTCAGCCGATGTGTGGACCGCGGCTCCCGTCCGACTGGAGGTAGTGGCTGATGCGCAGGCTCATAGAGCGATCCATCCGGTAGTTCGTCATCTCATCCCGCGGAACCCAGCTGACTTCGCGGGACTCGGCGCTGGTTGTCGGCTCACCAGCAACGGCTCGGGCAGTGAGGACGATGGAGAACTCCTGTCGCACCTCGCCGTTGCTCGTGTAGAGGATGACGTGGTTGGGATCGCTGTAGGTCCCGACGAGCCCGGTGACCTCGCATGTGATGCCCGTTTCTTCCAGCGTCTCGCGCACGGCTGCTGCCGGGATGGACTCGCCGAGATCGATGGCGCCGCCCGGGAGGGCCCAGTTGTCGTTGTCGGAGCAGCGGATCATGAGGATGTGGCCGGCTTCGTTGGTGACGACGACGTTGACCGAGGGGACGGGGCTGTTCACGGCTGGCGCTTGCGGGTCGTTGTAGAAGTCGATCCTGCGAGTCACGGTCCAGAGCCTACTTGCTGGACGCCTCGTCTTCCGGTGGGTTGGCGTCGCTTGGCTGGCTGACGAAGCTGCCGAGGCCGCGGACGGTGTAGATGGTGCCTTCTTCGCGGAGAGCTCGCATCACCTTGTGGGCAGTCATGCGGGCGATGCCGAACTCCTGCATCAGATCGTTCTCGCTCGGCACTCGTGAGCCCGGGCGGTAAACGCCGGCGGCGATGCGCTCACGGATCACGTCGGCGACCTGCTCCCAGCGAGGCCGGTCCTGGCGGAATTCGATCACGACGTCACTGTAGGAAACCGTAACGCCCCATCGTTTTCCGGATGGCCCTATGGAGCCCTATAGACAACCCTTCCGAGCTTTGCTTACGCTGGCCCCATGGCACTCCCCGGTTGCGACCTCGACGCGCTTCGCGCCACCTTCCCCGGCTGGTCCTTCTTCCGTAGCGATGCGGGTGCCCTCTACGCGACCAGGCAAGGCACTCCGCTTCGCAACGCGGAGATCGATGCGGGGCTTGAGCAAACGGTTAGCGCCGACGATTACGTGTCCCTCGTGGCACTGCTGCGAGCGCAGCAGGTGAAACAGACGGCTGTCGGGCTTGCGGACACCCTCGACGCCGGACACCGCGTAGCCGTCCACGGCGTCGGCCAGGCCGGTGCGGCGGAGCTTGCCGAGCTGGTCGTCCGCCGTGCCGTTGGTGACGATGCCCACACGCCACCCCGACGTCCGTAACTCGATCAGTCCGTCCACAACGCCCGGGTAGCACCGCACGAGGTGCGGCATCCGCTGGCGGTAGGCCGCCCACAGTTCTTCGGCAACCTCGGCGAGGCCGAAGTGCTCGCGTACCTTGCTGAAGAAGACGTCCCGGTGTGGGTGGCCTGCTCGGTCCAAGGCGGCCAACCATGGGACACCATCGGGGCCTAATCGGTGTTGCTTGGCGAACTCGTCGGCCCACCGGAGGAAGGCGGCGTCGAGGTCGATGAGAGTCCGGTCGAGATCGAAGAGAGCGAGACGCTGCACTACGTCACCTTAAAGCTGCACTACGTCACCTTAAAGACAGTGCTGCTCAGGAGAGGGGCCCTACCTTGAAGCCTGTAGATCGGCGTGGAGCGCCGATACTCCGCCGGTCACTGGCAGGAGGGCATCGACATCGGCGAAGGGCCGGCCTTCTCGAGGATCTCACTGAAGAAACCCAGGTCGGGTTGATCGGGCGTGCCGATGAGGAGAGCGCGGTCCAGCAGGGTATTGATCTCCTCGCAGCTGGTCTCGGGCAGCAGTACGCACGCATGACATGCGGCACGGTTGAGGTTGTCTGTTCCGCTCGTATCCGACTCGACGCACAGAGGATCGGCTGAGCACCAGGACATATCAGGAACAGGTAGCGAAGTGATCAAGTTCATACCAGAATTGCGGTCTGCATTCTCCCGGTATCGGATATCGGAGGCCCAGACCCGTGGATCGCCTGCCTGCTGTGACCTCTGAAGAGGGTTCGCTGCAATCGGCGCAGCTGAACACGCCGAATCGTACCGTTCCTCCCCTCCCCACGCTTTCCGCGGGGCCGATGAGATTCGACCACGGCGCCCGCTTGCGGGAGGAGTGCTGGAGGTCCCTCGGCGAGCGTGTGAGGGCGAGGTTGGAGGAACTCACGGGCCGGACGTTGGGCTGGTATGCGGCGGAAGACCACTCCGATCCGGCTGGCCGTTGCAAGGCGGTTGTCTTCGGCGAACAGGGACTGTGTGCCGCGGAGCCCCGTATCGACACCGAGCACCGACCGGTGTATGCAATCACCGGCTACCTGCTCGATCCGACGAGCCTTCGAAGCATGGCGATCGACTATAGGCCGGCCCCGGCTCGCGGTGCGGCTCCGAACCCTTCCGAGGCTCCCGGTGGTCCCGGGGGACGGGAGTCGATCTCAGGGTTGACCACGACGGCGCTGGCGATGTTAGGAAATCTGCCGCGCAAGGCCCAGGAACTGCTTCAGGCTCCCTTCCTCAGAGGCGGGCGGGTACAGGACTGCGGATGGCACTACGAAGGCTCTGAGCACCATCTGAAAGTGTTCGTGCTCTACCTCGCCGGACATCGAGACGTGACAGTGGCAGTCGGACAGCGAGTCGTCCCCGTGGGTCACACGCCAGGGACGGCCCATTGGTCCCTGACGTGCTACCGGGGGTCCGTGGTCCGCCGTATCGGGAGATAGGAGTGGACAAGGGGTTCAGGGACCTTGAGGGGCATGACGCCTACGAACTTCTCGGTGTGGCCGGAGGCTGCTCCGACAGAGCGATCAACCAGGCCTTCCGCAGGCAGGCACGTGACTGGCATCCGGACAAGAACCAGTGCCCCGATGCCCGGGCCGATGCCGAACGGAGGATGCGTCTGCTCAACGCCGCGAGGGACGTCCTGCTGAATCGTCGGGCCGAATACGACCTTTATCAGAGACGGGGTTCCGCACTGGAGGAACTCACTGATGATCCGCAGGACGGTACCTGGTATGACCCGTGGGATGAGGCCCGGACTGACGTGTTCTCGGAGGCCGGTTCCAATGAGGACACCGGAGCTGGCGCACGGCCCTCGGGAAAGGGGCCGGCGGAGCGTCCCTGGACCGAGCCTGGTGGTGACAGAGTGCCCCCATGGGTCCCTCCGCACCATCACCCTCCTGTATGGGGCGAGGTTCCTCGGCGGCACGGTTCGTTCCGGTCCCCCATGGAGGAGGGCCGGCGCATCAGGCCGACCCGCAACAGGTACGCGCCCCCACCCCGATCTCCACAGGCCCCACCGTGGAGTCGGCCTTTCCCAGCCTCTCCGTATCTGATCCGGCCGCCTAGGCGTATGGTTTCACGCAACGGCTGCCTGTGGGCGACGGCACTGAGCGTGACCCTGTTTGTGTGCTACCTTGCAGTCCTCTTGATCGCTGCAGCCAATTATGCCTTTCGGGCGTCGATTCCAGTGGAATTCTCGGGTAGCTGGATCGGGTCCGGCGTTTATCCCGGCACCAGCCAGCTGTATACGGTTCGGATCTCGCTGCAGGGCGGGCGCAGGAGCGGCGAAGTAGAATATCCGCTGCATTTCTGCAGGGGGACGATCATACCCAGGAGGTTGAGCAACGGAGGTCTCTCCGTCGGGCAGCGGTTCGCGCAGCCCAACTCATGTGCGGATCGAGATATGGAACTCAGCATACGTGACGATGGCAGATTGAGCCTTTCTCGTGACGGTGAGGTCATCACGCTGAATCGAGAGCCCGCAGAAGGGTCCTTCCGACTCCCCGAATCCCTCGTCGGAAAATGGGCTGCCGACGGGATGGACTTCATCCTCGACAACAAGACCACCGGGCTGGCCGGAACCGTAGGCTGGGAGGCGGATAGATGCATTCTTGTGCCCATAGCCGCTGGCGACGACAGTGCGATCTTGACTGTCGGTGGGAATAGCTGTAGGCGCCAGGGGATCTGGTCGCTCACTGTTCGAGACGGACGACTGGTCGCTGACTTCAAGGGAGCAGACGGCCGGAACATCGACGGATGGTCGGCGCCCCGTAAGCGGTGATGTCCTTCCCCCGCATGACAGCGACCATGCAGGATGGTCTTGCAGCCATGGGGAGGGTATGGCGAGTCTTCTTGTGCGGAGCCGGTGAGGAATCTCTAACTCATGACAGTTCGGCCTTCCATCGCCTCGATGTGGCACCATCGATACTCTCATGTGAGAGTGCAGTGGCGGCCCGCGTGAATCAGGCTATTTGGCTGGGCCGATATCGCGAGTCCGCTACAGATGTACCGCCCAGAATACGGTTCCCGCATGCGACGATCCGCTGAATCGCCCACACTTATTCCGATTCGATGGACGGCAACTTCTCACCCCAGGAGCACGATGAATGGTCAAAGCCCGCGGCAGAGGCCCTTTCCAGTCGATGAGCTGTCGCGAGCCGTCCGCTTGGAGATCGCCGCTGAGCTGCAGGCGGACGGCGACGGCGAGAAGGTCTCCTTGTCCGACGGGCGGCGGGTCGGTGGCACCGGAGAGAGACACGAGTATCTATTCAAGTGCAGATCCTGGAAGGACGCATTCTCTGGAGAGAAGCTTCTGATCCGGCTGTCCCGCTCCCGGACTCCCTGGGAGCGCGCTGAGGCGACTCGGATGCCTGACGGTAATGTCACAGTCAGGACCACGGCGAATCTGGGGAACCACCCCGCCAATGCTCAACTGCGCAAGGACGAGACGGTAGGACTCGAGTCCATGCTCGACCGGCTTGAGGGTGCGAGCGACGAGGAGAACAGCACCGTCAACCTCACGACCGCCGGTTGGCTGCTCGGTCAGGGGAATCCACGTGATGGGCGCTGCACCACTCCTGAACATTTCGTCCGGAACTACCGGGACCGACTTCTCAATTCCAAGCAGCGACAGGCGATCGAGCAGGCCCTCGGCAGCGAGGCGACCTTCATCTGGGGCCCACCGGGAACCGGCAAGACCGATGTGGTCGCCGCCATCGCAGAGGGCTGCTTCCGCCAACAGCTGCGGGTCCTGTTCGTCGCCCCCACGAAGGTGGCCGTGGACCAGGCGCTGGAACGTATCTGCGACCTCTTGTCAGACGAGGAGGCCTTTGGTGAAGGCCTCGTGCAGCGTGCTGGGGAGATAGAGCTGTCCTCGCTGGCTGCCAGGTTCGGGGATCAGATCGATCCGGGCAAGATCGCTGAGCGGCTTGCGGCGTCAGTGACCGGTCGGATCGCCGGCGTCCGTGAACAGTTGGAAGCCAACCGAAGACTCCTCGCCGTCCATGCCGAGGTGGAACGCATCGGTGAAGAGCTGCGAATCGCATCCGCTCAACGGGACGACAACAGTCGGCTCATCGCCACCCTCCAAGAAGAGCTCCGGTCCAACCGGGCTGTCATCGCCGACCTTGAGCAGCGGATCCGGGACATCGGTACCCCATCGGGGCTGTTTGCGAAGAGAAGACAGGCCCAACTGGACGAACTGGGGCGCGCCCACTGGGAACGCCGGAACGCCCTGGCCGAGCTTGACAAGAAGCTGAGCGACGCGCGTTCCGCTCAGCAGCATTACGCGGTCGCATTCGGCGCTTTGGAACGGGAATTCGCTGTTCTAAGCGACCAACTCCGCTCGATCCCAGCCGCAGGACCTGTTCGCCGGGCCGTCGAGCGACTGCAAAGGGACCTCACGGCACTGGAGCAAGACCTGCAGAAGATCACTGAGGCTGTGCGTAGGAACTGCCGTGTGATGGGCACCACGGTTGCGAAGGCAGTGCAATCCCGCAGCCTCCTCGATTCGCCGGACGTGGTGATCATTGACGAGGCCGGCATGGTGAATCTTCCATCGGCCTGGTGCGCCGCGGGCCTGGCGAGCCGTCGTGTGGTCATCGCTGGCGATTTCCGTCAGCTCCCCGCGGTGACTCGTGCCTCCGGACACCGGGATGCGACGCCTCAGGACAGGGACCACGCGAAGCTCTGGATGGACCGCGATGCCTTCGCGACAGCGGGCCTGGTAGACGGCGCGGGCTCGGCTCGTCGCAACGACCCCCGCATGGTGTGCTTGGACACTCAGTACCGTATGCGGCCAGCCATCTGCGATGTCGTCAACGTCGTCGCCTACCCGGACGCGCCGCTCCGCCCTGGCCGCGACGACCTCAGCAGGCTCCCGTCATCACCGCTGCTAAGCGGCCCGCTGATCCTCATCGACACCACCCCGCGCCGCCTCCCGAACCCCCAACACCGATACGGTGCGCACACCACCAATGCTGTCCACGAAGCGGTCATTCACGAGCTCATACGTGGCCTGCAGTATGACGACGTCCTTCCAGCCCGCAAATGGACAGACCGGCGGCCAACTGACCGAATGGCCGTCATCGCTCCTTACAGGGATCAGGTGAGGGCACTCCGCGACAGTCTTAAGTATCGGTTCGGCCAGAGCTACGAGGGCCTGGTCGACACCGTCCACCGATTCCAGGGCAGTCAACGCCCCCTCGTGGTGATCGACACGGTTGCAGGGGCAGGCAGCAAGCTCGGCTACTTTTACGAGCACCTGGGCCTGGCCTCCCATACCTGCCGCCTGCTCAATGTGGCTCTCAGCAGAGCCCAGGATCATCTGGTAGTTGTCGCGGACACCCAGTTCCTACGCTCGAGGTTGAGCCCAGGCAGTGAGGCCGGTCGCATGCTTGACCACCTGGAGCACCACGCTCACAGACTGTCGGTCGACGACCTCGTACCGTTCCGCGCAGCGGGGGAGCTGGCGGACCTGTCCGAGGATGAGCTGTCCCGACCGGCCTTCTTTCCCGCCGACGAGGTGCCCCGCGCCGTTGAGTGGGACATCGTCCGCGCGCGCAGCAGCATCGACATCTTCTGCGCCTTTCTCGACCCGCGGCCCGTACGGAGATGGCTCGACCGCCTCACCCCGCGAATCCAGGCCGGTGTGCAGGTCACCGTCCATACCCGTGACCAATCGGAGGATCCGAGGAGGCAGAGTCTCGTTCGTGATCTGGAGATGGCCGGATGCCGGGTCGTCGTACGGGACCGTATGCACGAAAAGGTCCTCATCATCGACGACAACGTGCTGTGGCACGGCTCGCTCAACCTCTTGGCCAATATTGGGCCCACTGAGCTGATGATGCGGATCACAGATCCGACGGCCTGTCAGCGGGTACGCCATATCGTCGAGCGCGCCCGAATGGAACGTCCTGCCCGGCCGTGGCGCCCGGGACCTACAGGACGCCAGGGACTGGCAGACGGTGCTGACGTGGAGTCCGGCGGTACCCTGGGCGGGCGCCGGTACTTGCGTGTCGATTACCACGACAAGGAGGCGTTCAAGGAGGCGATGCGCGCCGCTGGGGTGCGGTACGACTTCGACAAGATTCGGAAGATGTGGCACATCGATGCCTCGGTCCCTCGCCACCTCATCCAACGCTGGCTTCCGGCAGACGGTGCTTGACCGGAGGGCGTAAACCCGTGATGAGGGGTGTCTAGCTCCTTAGCTCGTCCCTTTCGAGCAACGTCAGCCGTTGGGGGAGCCGCGTGATTCTGCTGATTAACCTGCCGTAACGCTCGGCTACACGGCAAGCGATCATTGTTTTCCTGCCCGGGCGGCCATGACCCTTAACAAGGTATGAGAACCGATGCGTGACCTGGGGAGATCCCATCAAGATCATCCCCCATATGTCCCCAGATCATGGCCCTACGGCTGCATACGGGTACCCTCGGCGGCCTATCAAGGGTGTGGACAGCAAAGACCTGCGGCTGAGAAGCCGCAGGTCAGAGGGCGAAATGCCTAGTGGAGATGAGTGCCCCCGGCAGGATTCGAACCTGCGGCACCCGCTTTAGGAGAGCGGTGCTCTATCCCCTGAGCTACGGAGGCGGACTCCCGTAAGCCTAGCGAAACTCCGGCACTGTGTGGGCCCTGGGGGCGGGTGACTTTGCGGGCGTGGGCTGCGCTGTGGGTCCGGAGCTGTCTCCGGTGTGTTGTTCGGGGGTGGCCGTCCCGGCGGTCCGCTTCGAGGTGGGTCGGGTGCGGGGTCATGGGTGGTGTGGGGAGGCGTAAAGGGATGGCGGTGATCGGGTCGGGTGGGGGCGGGGCTGGCTAACGTCGGGCGGGTGACCAGAAGGCGGCGGCGGGACGTGCATCGACGGCCCGTGGTGTTGGGGGCGGCGTTGGTGGCGCCGATGATCTTGGCGGGCGGGTTATTGGTCGGCGAGCTCACTGGGTACGAGCACGCCGGGGTGCGGCGGGAGATGAGGACAGTCGCTGACGGTGGTGACGTGGCGATGGAAGCGGTCTTGATGCCGGCTCCTGCGCGCGCTGAGCGGCGGTATGCGCGGGTTGTTCCGCCGCCTCCTGTCGTCCGGGAGCGGGCTCGTTCCAAGGAGGAGACTGCTCCCGTCCCGGAGGTCGTGTCCGTCTCCTCTGTGCCGGATCTGGGTGTTGTGGGGCGTTCCTCGCGTGGGGCGCGGGCGGATGCGGTCGGGGCGGAGGCCATGTCTCCGGGGATCGCTGAGCGGCGGAGCTCTGGGGAGGCTGACGACGGTGTCGCCGCGGCTCAGGGGGAGGAATGTCCGGGTGAGTGGGTGGACACCTGGTTGTGGGAGGTCTGCCGCGAACGGGAGCAGGAGCGGGCGGTGGCGGCTGAGGGCGGCGAGGACGGAGCCCCCACGGACGCGTCGTGATCGCGCTCGTTCGTTGGAGGCGGCCTTATGGTGTCGCCCGCTGTGCGGTCCGTGGTTGTGGGTTCGTTGTCGTGTCGTTCGATCCTGCCGCTGGGGGTACGCCTGCGGGTTCTGTGGTTCAGACGCGGCGCCGGCTCCCGCGCGGGCATAGGGCGTTGGCCGGCGGTGGTGGCGCGTGCTTGGTGGGACGTGAACCGTGTGGGCGTCGTGAGCGTAGTTCGGGATACGGGTGTTGATCTCGGTGGGCGGTGTTCGCGCCGGTCCGGGCAGGGTGGGCGCACAAAGGGCGCTTTTGTGACATAGCGGGTCGTAGGAGTTCGGTCCGGGCACTCCAGGGGCTGTAGTAACGTGCGTGCCTGACCCGGGTAACGAGTTCGCAAACGGAGGAGTCGGACGTGCCATCCCCTCGATCAGCGGGTCTGATCGCGGTCGTCATGGTGATGGCTTCTCTGACCGCGACGTCTTCCGCCCAGGCCGAAGCCGCCGAGCGCGCCGGCCGTACGGAACGGGTGGAGAAGAAGGACCCGGCCGATCTCACCGCGCTGCGCAAAGAGGCCGAGAAGTCGGCCAAGGAGCTCGAGGACGCTACGAAGGCCCTGGAGAAGCGGCGGGCCGACATCGCCGCGGCCGAGAAGGACCTGAGGGCCAAGCTGGACAAGCTCCAGGAGGCCGACCGGAACCTCGCGCGGATCAGGCAGCCGGTCGCGCAGATGGCGGAGTCGCTGTACCAGCAGCCTGTGGGCGGGGACGGGGTCATGCCGTTCCTGTCGGGCGACGCCAGTCCGAACACTCTGCGGGCCATGACGTACGCGACGTACATGGTGGAGATCAAGCAGCAGACGGTGGAGAAGACCGCTGTGCTCGCCAGGGAGGCGCAACGGCTGGCGGCCGAGGCGCAGGAGATCAGGGCGAACAACCTGCTGGCCGAGGCGCAGATGGCAGCTGAGGTGGACATGTTGCGGCAGCGCTCCGACAAGATCGTGAAGTCGCTGACCGCCGCGCTGGTCAAGCTGGGCATCAAGATTGACAAGGTGGGGCGGGCGGCCCTGAGTTGCAATCCGTTGCGGGCGGCGACGGCGAACTCCTTCCCGAACGGGCTGATCCCCAAGGCCATGCTGTGCCCGTTGCAGCAGAAGGGGCACAGCCTGCGGGCCGACGCCGCGATCGCGTTCGTCAGCCTGAACGAGGCGTATCGGCGGCGGTTCGGCAAGCAGATGTGCGTGACCGACGCCTACCGGAGTCTGGCGGCGCAGCAGTCGGTGTACTACCGGCGTCCCGGGTTCGCGGCGGTGCCTGGGCGTAGTAATCATGGGCTTGGCTTGGCCGTTGATCTCTGTGGTGGGGTCGAGAGGTACAAGTCGGTGGAGTTCGTGTGGATGGAGCAGAACTCCAAGAAGTACGGGTGGTTCCATCCGGCCTGGGCCTACAGCAGCCCGTTCGAGCCGTGGCACTGGGAGTACGACCCGAAGATCGACTCTCTGTTGTAGGTGTTCCTCTCGGGTTGTGGCGCTCCCTTGTGCGGCGCGCTGCCCGGGTGACGTTGTGCGTGTTGCGATTGCTGTCGTTTCGAGTGTCGGGGCGGGTTATGGTCCTGCTGGACGGCGGTCGTCGGTGAATCGGTGCGGTCTGTCGGTGGTTGGTGGGCGTCCCCTTTCCTAGGGGCGGGACGTTGCCTCTTAAGCCGGCCCGGTCGGTTCGGACGGGGGAGTTATTCCGGCGGCGGTTTGATGGTGATGGAGAGGCGGCCGGACGCCTGGGCTGCTGCGAGGCGGCCCGCCTGGTCGGCGGTGGTGGCCAGGACCAGTAGGGCGTCGTGGTCGTCCGTCGTCTTGGGGACGGTGATGACCATGACGTCGTCCGCCACCAGTTGGGCCGGCTGGCTCTCCCAGGCCACCAGCACGCCGATGGTCGAGCCGGGGGAGACCAGGCCGGCCACGTCGGCGTCGGCGATGCGGACCGGGGTCGCCACCGTGCCCGTCGGGAGCCGGAGGGAGTGGAGCAGACGGGCGTCGGTGAGAGGTTCGCCGCGGCGCATGGGGCCGGCCAGGACGCGGCCCACCGCACCCGTTCTCAGTGCTCCGTCCGGTGCCGGCGTGAGGGGCACGGCGCGTACGTCACCTGGACGAAGCACCCCGGGCCGCAGGTCGCGGGCGGCGACCAGGATGGGAGGCGACGTCTCGGTGCGCGTGCCGGCGTAGCCGAGAAGGACGGCGAGGCCGGCCAGGGCGGCGGCGATGAGGCGACGCCGGCTGCGCCTGCCCCATCCGCCGAATCCGCCCGATCTGTTGGCCTTCCGGCCCTCTCCGTCGGTCTGCTGGCTCCACCCGTGGCTCTTGGAGCGCTGGCCGCCGGTGTTCCGGTCTCGGTCGTCGGTTTCGAGGCTCCGTCTGCTGGGCTTCCGCTCCCATGCGTCGGCTTGTGGGCGTCCTGCGCCGCCGCGCTCGTCCGATCGCGTGGCGGAGTGGCCGGTGAAGGCGGTGGTCATGGCAGTTCGAAGGGGAGTTTGAGGCCGTCCAGGGCGGAGCCGCAGGAGCAGGTGCGTTCCGTGGGCAGGGCTTCGACGGCGTCGGCCACCAGGGTGCGCATGCGGGCCACGTTCTGCGCGAAGAACTTCATCACCTCCTCGTGCGTCACGCCCTCGCCGGCCTCGACACCCGCGTCGAGGTCGGTCACCAGCGACAGGGACGTGTAGCAGAGCGCCAGCTCCCGGGCCAGGACGGCTTCGGGGAAGCCGGTCATGCCGACGATCGTCCAGCCGTTGGAGGCGAACCAGCGCGACTCCGCCCGCGTCGAGAACCGGGGCCCTTCGATGACCACGAGGGTGCCGCCGTCGACCGTGTCCCAGCCGCCGGACCTGGCCGCATCCACGGCGACCGCGCGGCCCGAGGGACAGTACGGATCGGAGAAGGAGACGTGGACCGCGCCGCTCGTGTCGTAATAGGTCTGCACCCTGCCGGACGTGCGGTCGACGAGCTGGTCGGGGATGACGATCGCGCCCGGGCCGTGCTCGACGCGCAGGGAACCCACCGCGCTGGGGGCGAGCACCTGCCGCACGCCCAGTGAGCGGAGTGCCCACAGGTTGGCCCGGTAGGGGATGCGGTGAGGTGGGAAGCGGTGGTCGCGGCCGTGCCTGGGGATGAAGGCGACGGAACGCGACCCGATCCGTCCGACGGTGACGACGTCGCTCGGCGGGCCGTAGGGGGTGGAGAGCTGGATCTCCTCAGCGTCGTCCAGCAGGGAGTAGAAGCCGGAACCGCCGATGACGCCGATGTCTGCGCGAGTGAGCATGGCGCTGAGAGTAGCCGGGGTTGGTGGGTGGGGGAGGTGGGTGGAATGGCGTTCTGTGGATGAAGGGAGCGGCGGGAGGGAGCGCTGTGGATAAGTGCCGTAGCGAGGAGTGATCATGAAATTACGGTCAGTAGGATCGGCGCATGCGGCGAAGAGGTATCGCGATCATCATCATCGCGCTCATGCTCGGCATGCTGCTCGCGGCGCTCGATCAGACGATCGTGTCCACGGCCCTGCCGACGATCGTGAGCGATCTGGGCGGCCTGGAGGAGCTGTCCTGGGTCGTGACGGCCTATCTGCTGGCCTCGACCGTTTCCACGCCGCTGTGGGGCAAGCTGGGTGATCAGTTCGGGCGCAAGTACCTGTTCGTGGCGGCGATCGTCATCTTCCTCGTCGGCTCGGCTCTGTGCGGGCTCAGTCAGAGCATGGGGGAGCTCATCGCGTTCCGCTCTCTTCAGGGACTCGGCGGCGGCGGGCTGATGGTGCTGGCACAGGCGATCGTGGGCGACGTCGTCTCGGTGCGTGAGCGGGGCAGGTACCAGGGGTGGTTCGGCGGCGTCTTCGCCGTCGCGAGTGTGATCGGGCCGCTGCTCGGCGGGCTCTTCGTCGACCATCTGTCCTGGCACTGGGTCTTCTACATCAACCTGCCTCTGGGCGCCGTCGCGCTGGTCGTGATCGTCGCCGTCCTGCCCAACGACAAGTCGCGGACCCGGCACACGGTCGACTTCGCGGGAGTGGTGCTGCTCGGCGGCGCCACCTCGTGCCTGGTCCTGGTGACGACCTGGGGCGGCACCACGTTCGCCTGGATCGATCCGGTCATCCTTGGGCTCGGGGCGGCGGCGGCCGGTCTGCTCGCCCTGTGGGCGGTGGCCGAGCGGAGGGCGCGGGAGCCGGTGCTGCCGCTGGAGCTGTTCCGGCTCAGGGCGTTCACGATGGCGTCGATGGTGGGGTTCGTCGTCGGCTTCGCGATGTTCGGCGCGCTCACGTACTTTCCCCTCTACCTGCAGGCGGTCCACGGGGTCAGCCCGACCCTCTCGGGTGTCCACCTGCTGCCGATGATGGCCGGCATGCTCACCATGTCCGTCATCTCGGGGCAGATCATCAGCAGGACCGGCAAGTACCGCTACCTGCCCATCACCGGCACCGCGTTGGCCGCGGTCGGCCTGCTCATGCTGTCCACGCTGACGGAGCACAGCAGCCTGACGACGATGGGCTTCGAGCTGCTGGTGCTCGGCATGGGGCTCGGCATGACCATGCAGGTGCTGGTGATCATCGTGCAGAACGCCGTCGACTTCAAGGATCTCGGTGTGGCCACGTCCGGCGCGACCTTCTTCCGGTCGATCGGCGGCGCGTTCGGTGTCGCCACCCTGGGGGCGGTGTTCGCCGCCCGGCTGAACGAGGACCTGTCCAAGGTGCTCGCCACAACGCGGCTCCCGCCGGGGTTCGAGCCCGCGCAGGTGCAGCAGGACCCGACGGTCATCCAGCGCTTGCCGCCGCAGCTCGCGGCCGACTTCCTGCACGTGTACGCCGACGCGATCGCCACGGTGTTCAGAGTCGCGGCGCCCATCATGTTGGTGGCCTTCCTCCTCACGTGGTTCATCCCGCAGCAGCGGCTCAGGGAGACCACCAAGGCCGCCGACCTGGGGGAGGGGCTCGGCGCCACGTCCGCGGAGCGCTCGTCGCTGGCCGAGGTGGAGCGAGGGCTGGTACGGCTCGCGGATGCCGACCTGCGCCGGGGCTTCTACGCCCGGCTCGGGGCGGCGGCCGGGCTGAGCGGAATCGCACCGCAAGGAGTGTGGATCATCGCCAGGCTCGACGGGGAGGACTGGGTGCCGGCCGAGGAGTTGGCCAGACGTGCCAACGTCAGCAGGGCCAGTGGGCGGCCGTACGCGGATCAGCTCATCGAACGCGGGCTCGTGGAGCGGTCGGCGGATGGCGATCAGCTGCGGCTGACGGATGAGGGGCGGGTGGCGGGTGTGCGGCTCATGCGGTCGTCGCTGGAGAGCTTGCGGCGGTTGGTGGCGGATTGGGGGCATAGTCCGCAGTTGGAGCAGTTGTGTGAGCGGATCACGCCTGAGCTGCTGGGGGCCCATGTCGATCGGCCGCCATGATGTCGGTCAGGGACTCTTGGGGCCGTTCGAGTCTTGGTCGTTTTCGGGTCTTCGGGCTTGTGGGGCATGTGGGGCTTGTGGACAAGGGTTGGGCTCAGTCTGGAGTGCTGGGCGTGTGAATCTTCGGTGGCTTCGGCTGGGCCCCTCGACGGTCGAGAGAGTGATGACCTCTTCGGTGGACGAGGAGGGGGAGACAACTCTTCGGCCGCTGGGAGTTATGGCGCTCTCCGGCGGTGGAGATCGATCGGCTCGGGACTGTCAGGTGAGTGTTTCCGGTGAGGGCGAGCCGGGAGCGCGTGGTGTCTCGGTCTCGCTTGAGTTGAGGGTGCGCGGCAGCTTGAGCTGAATGCGGCAGTATTGCTCTGCCATATGACGCCGTAGCCCGGCGACCTCGTCCCTGAGGGCTGCGAGATCTTGCCTGATCTCGTTCCGGAGCTGAGTGACGTCGTCCGTCACCTGGGTGATGCCGATCATCGTTGCCATGATGCCGTCGGTGATGCGTACGCCTGTTTCGAGGACCTCCACGCGCGACGTCAGGTGAAGGAGTTGTGCTTCTATGTCCATGAATTCCTGCCTTTGCAGAAATGAGGAAGGGTCTCCGCAGCGGTGAACCACTTCGGGATCCGGCCGTGAGCGCACAGTGACAGATAGTTGGCCCTCGTGGCTGGCGTCGCTCCTGGCTGTAGGTGTAGTTCTTTGTCCCGCAGGTCGGTTTCTTTCTTCCCTGGGACAAGATTTCTGCGAGGTGAAGGGTGCGAGTGTGTCCGCGCCCTGCGGGCCGTTTTGTGGATCATCGGAGACTGGGCAGGATGTACGTGATGGTGACGGTTGCCGGTGATGGACGGCGAGCTTGCGGTTGAAACGCTGTTCGCCGGCGCTGCGACGTTTGTAACGGGCTGCGTCGAACGGGTAGCCGTCAGCGGTCAGGGGCAGCTCGGTGGCCAGTTCAGTTCGTGAGCGCTCGAACGCCTGTCCGTCTTGGTACCTACGAGTTGGTTCGGTGTCTGCCTGCTTCTCGCTTTGTGAACGCTTGCGCTGTGCTGACGGACTCGCACGATGGTCGAATCGACAAAGATTGTTTGTCAGGAGTCATTCAGCCAGCAGAAGACGTCTCCGCGCAGCGTCGGTCGACTCATGGCGGCGATCATGTAGCCATCGGGTCGCACCTGGGCTCATCAGGAGCGATGCGGAGGCGGGCTGAGACGGGCTTAGAAGTCGGGCTCAGCCTGAGCTTGTGTGCTTCGGCTGAGCCCGAGATCGAGGGGGCCGGCTCCCGTCTGTCAGATGGTTGATCCGGGTGAGGGTGAGCCGGATATGCGGGGTTTGTCGCGGTGGATGGAGCTTGACAGCGCGGCCACGTGCCGTCGAAGGGCCGTCACCTCGTCGCCGAGGGCTGCGAGATCCTGCAGGACCTCGTTGCGGAGCTGAGCGACATCGTCGGCCACGTGGATGATGCCGAGCGTCGTCGTCATGTCAGTGATGAGTGCGCCTGCTTCGAGTGCCCGCACGCGCGACGTCAGGTCGCGGAGACGTGCTTCTGCGTCCATGCATTCCTGCCTTTGCAGAAACGAGGAAGGGTCTGCTGCGGTTGGGGACCAACCCTGGGACCCACTGTGAGCGCACAGTGACAGATGGTGGGCGCTCGTGTCAGGCAAAGCCCATGGAAAGGGTGTGGTTCTTTGTGTCGCAGCTCAGGTTCTTCCACCCATGGGAGAAGATTTCGTGCCAGCGCGCTAGGAGGTGCATCCGGGTCCGTGACGATGCATAGAGGGTTGCTCGGGCCGCTGAGGGTCTGGATGTGGGCGCGGTGGGAGGCAGTGTTTACGCGCGTTTCTCGCGACACAGGCGAGGGGTCCCAGGTCGGTATGACCGGCCGGCGCGGAGATCTCGTGGATGTCGACTGGGCGCCGGGTCCCGATGGGACGTGGTCTCGGCTGAGGTTGAGCCGGCTTGAGGCAGGGGTCAGGGCCGCCTTGGCGCGCATCATCTGACCCTGTCGGTGCACGGTGAACGCCGTTTGTGGCGGCGGTCGCGGGGATCGGGCCGCCGGGGCGGCCGTTGTGAGACGGACTCGGCAGGACCTGGCGGCCGCTGCGGGAGAACTGGTTCGGTTCGCCGTGGCGGCCGCTGGGGGGAGAACTTCGGTCAGTTCGTGGCGGCGGCTGCTGCCGGGGTCGAGCTGGAGGAGGACGAGGACGACGACTCGCTCTTGCTCGAAGACGAGGAAGAGGACGAGGACGACGACGAAGAGGCGGGGGAAGAGGACGACGACGAGCGGCTGTCCGTACGGTAGAACCCCGAGCCCTTGAACACGATGCCCACCGCCGAGAACACCTTGCGCAGGTTGCCCTGGCAGGCGGGGCAGACGGTCAGCGCGTCATCGGTGAACTTCTGGACGACCTCGAGCTGCTCACCGCAGTCGTTGCAGGCGTACTGGTAGGTCGGCACGCGCTCCTCCTTCAGGCTTGCTTTGGCACTCGAGCTGTGCGACTGCTAATGGTAACCGATCCGGTCAATCAGCTATTCCAGTACCTGTACCTGAGCGTTGCCCGGCGACCGGGCAACGCTTACTCGAGGCCGCGTTCCCCGTACCAGCCGGCCAGCTTGCCTCTGCGGCTGACCGCCCGCAGACGCCGCTCCACCTGGTCCCGGCAGGCCGCCGTGGTCACCACCAGCAGTTGGTCGTCGGTTCGGACCCGGGTCGTGTCCGACGGGACGAACGACTTGCCGTCCCGCACCACGAGCGTCACCTGGGCCCCGGCCGGGAGCCGGAGCTCGAACACCTCCACACCGTGCAGCCCCGAGCCGGGCGGGATCCGTACCTGCAGCAGGTCGGCCTGGAGCTCCTCCAGCGGCGCCGACTCGACCTCCAGGTCGTGCGCCTCGCCCGGGGCGGCCACGCCCAGTTTCCGGGCCACGAACGGCAGCGTCGGCCCTCCCACCAGCGTGAACACGATCACGATGATGAACACCTCGTTGAAGATGTCCTTCGACCCGTAAACGCCCTCGGCCCACGGGATGGTGGCCAGCACGATCGGGATGGCGCCGCGCAGCCCCGCCCAGGACAGGAACGCCTGCTCGCGCAGGCTCACCTTCGCCACCCGCACCAGCCGCGCCAGCGCCGAGCTGACCAGCACGGACGCCGGCCGGGCCAGCAGCACCAGCGCGGTACCGGCGATCAGGCCGGGGACGATCGACGACGGCATCTCCGAGGGACTGGCCAGCAGTCCGAGCATGACGAACAGCCCGATCTGCGCCAGCCACGCCGCTCCCTCGGCGAAACCCCTGGTCGCCGCCCGGTGCGGCAGCCGGGAGTTGCCGAGGATCAGCGCGGTCAGGTAGATCGCCAGGAAGCCGGAGCCGTGCAGCAGCACGGCGCCGCCGTACGAGACGAAGGTCAGCGCCAGCACCGCGATCGGGTACAGGCCGGAGGCGGGCAGGGCCACCCGGCGCAGCGCGTACGCGCCGGCGGGTCCCACGGCCAGGCCGACGGCGGCGCCGATGACCAGCTCGATCCCGGTCTGCAGCAGGAACGTGCCGATCGACGGCTCCGTGTGGGCCGTCGCGCTCAGCAGGACGACGGCGATCACGGTCGGGGCGTCGTTGAAGCCGGACTCGGCCTCCAGCACGCCCGCCAGCCGCGGCGGCAGCGGCAGCCGGCGCAGCACGGAGAAGACGGCGGCGGCGTCGGTGGGCGCCAGCACCGCGCCGAGGATGAGCGCCGTGATCGGCTCGAACCCGAGCAGCAGGTGGACGGCCAGCGCCAGCACCACGATGCTGACCGCGACACCCACGGTGGCCAGGATCAGCGCCAGCGGCACCGCCCGCCGCACGTGGGTCCAGCTCGTGGTCAGACCGCCCTCGGCCAGGATCACGGCCAGGGCGATCATGCCGATCTGCTTGGCCAGGTCGGGGTTGTCGAACGGGATGCCGACCCCGGCCTCGCCCAGGGCCAGCCCGAAGCCCAGGAACAGCAGCAGGCTGGGCAGCCCGCTGCGGTGCGCGACCCGTACGGACCCGATGGCGGCGATGACGATCGCCGCACCGATCAGGAGCCAGACATCCAGTGGCATCTGGCCCCCTCTCGTACGTTCGGTCACATAAGCCTAGTGAGTTCCTGAGGGGTGATCGCCCAGCGCACCCGCTGGTCGTGCGGCTCGGCGGGGACGTCCTCGACGAGTTCGCCGGGGTGGAGCAGCGCCACGGTGGGCACGTTGGGGCCGACCCGGGCCAGGGCGCGGTCGTACGAACCGCCGCCGCGGCCCAGCCGTACCCCGGTCAGCCGGTCCACGGCCAGCGCCGGGACGATGACCAGCGCGGCGGTGCGGATGGCGTCGACGCCGCGGCGGGTGTCGACCGGCTCCATCACCCCATACCGCCCCGGAGCCAGGGTGTCGGGGCCGTCGTACACCGCCCAGTCCAGGTCGTTGTCCTCCTTCAGCACCGGCAGGATCACGGTCGCCCCGTGCTTCCACAGTGCGAACACCAGCCCGTGCGTCTCCGGCTCCGTGCCCGTCGACCAGTAGCAGGCGACGAGCCCGGCCATCTGGACCCACGGCTGGTCGAGCAGTGTTTCGCGTACTTTGGAGGCGTTCGTCCGTAGCTGTTCGGGGGAGAGTGAGGCGCGTGACGACATCAGTTCGCGACGCAGGTTCAGCTTGTCCACAGGTCCCTCCACTAGGGTCTACTCATGGCTGACTTCGACCCTGTGACGAAAGCCGTCGTGCCCGCCGCGGGTCTGGGCACCCGGTTCCTTCCGGCGACCAAGGCGACACCCAAGGAGATGTTGCCCATCGTCGACAAGCCCGCTATCCAGTATGTCGTCGAGGAGGCCGCCTCCGCCGGGCTGCTCGACGTCCTCATGGTGACGGGCAAGAACAAGCGGTCGATCGAGGATCACTTCGACCGCGCGTTCGAGCTGGAGGAGGTGCTCGAGGCCAAGGGCGACGAGCACCGGTTGTCCCAGGTTCGCGAGCCCGCCTCACTCGCCACGCTGCACTACGTGCGGCAGGGCGAGCCGAAGGGCCTCGGTCACGCGGTGTTGTGCGCCAAGCAGCACGTGGGCGACCACCCGTTCGCCTGCCTGCTCGGCGACGACTTGATCGACTACCGTGACCCGCTGCTCAAGCGCATGATCGAGGTGCGTGACACCTATGGCGGCAGCGTGATCGCGCTGATGGAGGTGCCGAAGGAGCAGGTCTCGCTGTACGGCGTGGCGACGATCGAGGCGACCGACGAGTCCGACGTGGTACGCGTGACGGACCTGGTGGAGAAGCCGCCGGTGGACGAGGCGCCGTCCAACTGGGCGATCATCGGCCGGTACGTCATCGACCCGGCCGTGTTCGAGGTGCTGGAGAACACCCCGCCCGGACGCGGCAACGAGATCCAGCTCACCGACGCGCTGCGCACGCTGGCCGGCCGCGGCTCCGGGGAGGGCGGTCCGGTTCACGGCGTGCTGTTCCGCGGGCGCCGTTACGACACCGGCGACAAGCTGGACTATCTGCGCACCGTGGTGAAGTTCGCTGCCGATCGGGAGGACCTGGCGCCGGAGTTCGTGCCGTGGCTGCGTGAGTTCCTCAACGAAGTCGGCTGACCTCAAAGGTCGCTGACCTCAAAGGTCGGCTGAAGCAATGGAGTGTCGATGAACCGGAGTGGGGGAACTCGGTGAAGTCGGTTGACGCGCATCTGGCCGAGATCCTGGCCACCGTACGCCCACTGGCGCCCCTGGAGCTGGAGCTCGAACGGGCGCTGGGGGCGACGCTGGCCGAGGAGGTGGTCGCGCCGGTGCCGCTGCCGCCGTTCGACAACTCGGCCATGGACGGCTACGCCGTGCGGGCCGCCGACATCGCCGAGGTGCCGGTCACGCTGCCGGTGATCGACGACGTGGCCGCCGGTTCCGACCAGCTACGGGCGGTCGGGCCCGGGCACGCCGTACGGATCATGACGGGCGCGCCCGTGCCCGCCGGCGCCGACACCGTCGTGCCGGTGGAGTGGACCGACGGCGGCACGGTCACGGTCACGATCGGGCGCACGGCTCCGGAGGGCAACGCGATCCGCCGGGCCGGCGAGGACGTGAACGCCGGCGAGGTCGTCCTGGAGCCGGGCACCGTGATCGGCCCGGCCCAGCTCGGCATCATCGCCGGGGTGGGCCGCCGGCGCGTGCTGGCGCGCCCGCTGCCGCGGGTCGTCGTGCTGTCCACGGGCGCCGAACTGGCCGAGCCGGGCACCCAGCTCCAGCCCGGCCAGATCTGGGACTCCAACAGCTTCACCCTCACCGCCGCCGTACGCGCCGCCGGCGGCGAGGGCTTCCGGGCGCCCACCGTGGGCGACGACCCGGGGGCGTTCATCGACCAGCTCGACGCGCAGCTCCTGCGCGCCGACGCGGTCATCACCAGCGGCGGCGTCTCCATGGGCGCGTACGAGCCGGTCAAGGAGGCCCTCTCGCCGCTGGGCACGGTCCGGTTCGAGAAGGTCGCGATGCAGCCGGGCATGCCGCAGGGGTTCGGCGTCGTGGGCGAGGACCAGGTGCCGATCTTCGCGCTGCCCGGCAATCCGGTCTCGTCGTTCGTGTCGTTCATGCTGTTCGTACGGCCGGCGTTGCGGAAGATGCGCGGCCTGGAGGCCGGGCCGCCGAAGACCGGGACCGCGTACGTCGTCGGCGCGCTGAGGTCGCCGGCGGGACGGCGCTCGTTCCTGCGCGGCGTGCTGGACGAGGACGGCACCGTGACGCCGGTTCGCGGACAGGGGTCGCACCAGCTCGCGGCGCTGGCCGCGGCCAACGCGCTCATCGTGGTCCCCGAGGACGTGACGGAGGTGCCGGCGGGCACGGCCGTCGAGGTGATCCCCCTGTGAGAAGGTGACTTTTGGCCAGTGAGTTCACGCACCTGGACGAGACAGGTGCGGCACGCATGGTGGACGTGTCGGGCAAGGACGTCGGGGCGCGCGCGGCCGTGGCCACGGGACGCGTGCTGCTGTCGGCGGAGGCCGTGGCGCTGCTGCGGTCGGGCGAGGTGCCCAAGGGGGACGCGCTGGGCGTGGCCCGCATCGCCGGCATCATGGGGGCGAAGCGGACACCTGACCTCATCCCGCTCTGCCACCCGATCGCGTTGCACGGCGTGAAGGTGACGCTCGACGTCGAGGACGAGGGCGTCGCGATCACCTGCCGGGTGAAGACGGCCGACCGTACCGGCGTGGAGATGGAGGCGCTGACCGCGGTGTCGGTGGCCGCGCTGGCGCTGATCGACATGGTGAAGGCCGTGGACCCGGCGGCGGTGATCACCGACGTGCGGGTGGAGGAGAAGACGGGCGGCAAGACCGGCCACTGGACGCGGCCGTGACCCGCGTTCTGGTGGTCACGGTGTCGAACCGGGCCTCGGCCGGGGTGTACGAGGACCGGTCGGGGCCGCTGCTGGCGTCCCTGCTGGTGGAGGCCGGGTGCGCCGTGGACGGGCCCGTGGTGGTGCCGGACGGCGAGCCCGTGGAGGCGGCGCTGCGTGACGGGGTCGCGGCGTCGTACGACGTGATCGTGACGACGGGCGGGACGGGACTGACGCCGACCGACCTCACGCCGGAGATGACCGCCCGAGTGATTTCTCGGGAGATTCCCGGCATAGCCGAAGCGATCAGGCAGGCGAACCGCGACAGAGTTCCCACCTCCATTCTTTCTCGCGGCCTCGCCGGCCAGGCCGGACGTACGCTGATCGTCAATCTCCCCGGCTCGACCGGAGGCGTACGCGACGGCGTCGCCGTCCTCGCTCCCGTTCTCCGGCACGCGGTGGAGCAGATCAACGGCGGCGATCACCCGCGCTCCGGCGACGACCACCCGCGCTCCGGCGGCGATCAACCGGGCTCGCCCTGATCCGTGGCGGCGGCGTCCCTGATGGGGGGATGATGAGGGGGTGGATCGACTTCGTGGCTGGCCGGCGACCCTGGAAGAGGGGCCCGTAGGCCTCCGGCCGCTGCGGCTGGCCGATGTGCGCGTGTGGCGGGACACGCGGGTGCGCAACGCCGACTGGCTGCGCCCGTGGGAGCCCAGCAACCCGGAGACGCCGCTGTTCCGTACCGGTCTGGGCCCGTACGTCTCCATGGTCGGCACCCTCCGCCGCGAGGCGAGGCAGGGCCTGGCGCTACCGTGGGTGATCACGTACGGTGGCCGGTTCGCCGGACAGCTGACCGTCGGCGCCATCGTCTGGGGCTCGGCCCGCTCGGCCCAGGTGGGGTACTGGATCGACGGCGCCCTCGCCGGCCAGGGCATCACGCCCACGGCGCTGGCCATGGCCGTCGACCACTGCTTCTTCACCACCGGCCTGCACCGCCTGGAGGCCAACATCCGCCCCGAGAACCAGGCCAGCCGCAGGGTGGTTGAGAAGCTCGGATTCCGGGAAGAAGGCATTCGTCGCCGCCAGCTCCACATCAACGGAGCCTGGCGCGACCACATCTGTTACGCGTTGACCGTCGAGGACTGTCCCGGCGGCCTGCTCGTGCAGTGGCGGCGCGCTCGCGAGTCGGCCTCTCACGGCGGGTCTCCGGTAGAAGAGGTTTGACGATCTCGCGACACACCGCACCGAATGCTCGTCAATCAGTGACACGCGGTCTTACGGTGCGTGACGTGAGCACATCGAAGACGCCGACGACACACGGGTGTCTTCGTCGTGCCCGGAGGTGGCCGTGAGCAGCGTCCTCCTCTATCTCGCCATCGTCGTCATGTGGCTGTGCGTGCTCGTGCCCATGTGGCTGCGCCGCGACAAGACCAATCTGGCCGAACTGGCGGAGCTCGAAGAGTACTACACCGGCGAGCACCAGTTGCCCGATCTCGAACGTCTGGAGGCCCAGGAGGGGGCGGCCTCGGGCGCTTCCTCGGGCATCTCCCTGGGTACTTCGTTGGGCGCCTCCTTGGGTGCCTCCTTCACCCCGCCGCCCGGCGTGGTGGAGGGCGAGCGGGTGGACCCGCGGCAGTTCCGGGCCAAGCGCCGCGCCATCATCGTCGCCCGGCGCCGCCGGCTGCTGTTCTTCACCGGGCTGCTGGTGATCGCCTCGGTGGTGACGGCGGCGGTCAAGATGATGCCGTGGTGGGGGGTCGCGCCCTCGGTGGTCATCGCGCTGTCGTACATGGGTTTTCTGCGCATCGCCGTACAGGTGGATCGGGAACGGCGCGAGCGCGCCGACCGGGCCCGCGCGGAACGCGCCCGCCGCCTCCGCGAGCAGCGCGAACGCGCCGCCCGTATGGTGGCCGAGCAGGAACGGGCCGAGATCATCGACCTGTCGGCGCGGCAGGAGGATGTCCTGTTCGACCAGTACGCGGAGCCTCCACGGCGCGCGGTGGGGGACTGACTCGGGGTGTGGAGGTGGAGGATGGCGCGAGGACCTCTGAAGGTTTGCTAATCTGGTCGAGGTTCTTGGGGATGTAGCGCAGTCCGGTAGCGCACTTCGTTCGCATCGAAGGGGTCAGGGGTTCGAATCCCCTCATCTCCACCCAGGTCAAAGGCCGCTTCCGAGTGATCGGGAGCGGCCTTCTGCGTTGCTGAGTGACGGTGCCCGACCAGGCGAGAGGGGTCGAGTCCAGCCAACGGTTGGGACGACATCGCTGGGTCGTGGAGCGGACCGTCTCATGGCCGGCCGGCTGCCGACGTGCTCTGATCGCGGTTGAGCCCGGCGATGACTCAGTACTCGGGTTCGAGCGGAGAAGCCCCTCTCGTGGGACGGGGCAACGGCAGTTCCACCCGCCTTTTGAAATCCATGCCAACGCGGTATCACGCAGCTTGGAGGAGTCCTTCGTCGGCTCGTGGCTGCCTAGCCGTGGCCGTCCGGGCGGTCGGCGGCGTCGAACATATCGCAGTTGTGCTGGATCAGGGGCATGTACTGCTCAGCCCAGGCTCGCAGGCTTCGCAGCGGCTCGACGAGCGTGGCGCCCAGGTCGGTCAGACGGTAGTACACCCGTGGGGGCTTGCTCGCCTCGACACGACGATCGACAAGTCCGTCTCGTTCCAGCGCCCTGAGGGTTTGCGCCAGCATCTTCTGCGACACACCGGCCATCTCGCGCTTCAACTCGGTGAACCGCAGCTCGCCCTCGGCGGCGGCAAGCGACAGCACCGCCATGGTCGTCCATCGCGACCCCACCCGGTCGAGCAGGAGCCGTGTCGGGCACAGAGGATCGAACAAGTTCCCCTGCTGCGAGGCAGTTACCTCGGGGTCACCTGGTGTCGGAAAAGTGCCTTCTTCCCCGTTCATTGAACGGTCTCTTACGGTTACCACGTTCCTAAGCGTAATCAAGGAGGGCAGCCGTGCGCCAGATGACTCTTTCTCCCCACCTTCCCGGCGCGACCGTGCACCGGATACCGATCGACGGGGTCGAACTCGCCGTGGAGACTCTCGGGCAGGGGCCGGCCGTGCTGCTGCTGCACGGCTTCCCGCACACCCGCGCGATCTGGCGCGATGTCGCACCCCGGCTGGCAGCGGCAGGTTTCCGGGCCCTCGCGCCCGACCTGCACGGGCTGGGCGACAGCACACCCGCCGTCCGCGGCTACCAGGCATCCGCGATCGCCACGGACCTGCTCCGAATGTTGGACGTCCTAGGTGACCGCGAGGCCCACGTCGTCGGCACCGATCTAGGTGTCACTCCGGCATTCGCCCTGGCAGCATCGTCGCCCGAGCGCGTAATCAGCCTGACCCTGTCCGAAGGGTTGATCGGACTGCTGCCCGGCGCCGAGGCATTCCTACGGCAGGGGCCGCCGTGGTGGTTCGGCTTCCACCAAGCGCCCGGTGGTCTGGCTGAGGACGTCCTGGAGAACTCGGCGGAGCGCTACGTCCGCTTCTTCCTCTCCGCCGGCAGTCGCCGAGGTCTGCCGGCAGACCTTACACGGGTGATCGTCGAGGCATATCGGGGCAAAACGAGTCTCGGCAATGCCTTCGACCACTACCGCGCGATGCCGGCCACCGCGGAATGGATCGGGAACTGGGCGCAGGACCAGCGGCTGACGACGCCGACCCTCGCCATCGGCGGTGGCGCGATCGGCGCGGCCACCGCCCGCCAGCTCGAACCGATCACCGGCTGCCTCACCCAGCACCTGCTTGAGGACTGCGGTCACATCACCCCGATCGACCAGCCGGACGCCTTCGCCGACCTTCTCATTGAGCACGCCCGGGCCGTCTGAGCTCACACCTTCAAGACCCGTCCGGAACAGAGCCGACCGAACCCCACAGCAAGGAGCAGAGATGAGCCGTGAGCAGCGAGAGGCCATCCGGCAGTTTCGCGCGTCGTCCCCCCTCGACCTCGGCGGTGCGGTCCACGAACAGCGTGCCCTGTTCGAGCAGCTGTTGTCCCACCATCCTGTCCCTGAGGACGTCATCGTCACCGAAGCCCACTACGACACGATCCCTGGCCTCTTGGTCGAACTCGCGGAAGAGCCCTGCGTCGGCACCGTCCTGTACTTCCACGGCGGGGCGTATGTCTTCGGGTCGGCGCGCAGCTCGCTGGGGATCGTCGCAGATCTCGCCCGCAGGTCACAGACACGGGTGATCACCATCGACTACCGCTTGGCACCCGAGCATCCCGCCCCTGCCGCCACCGACGACGCGGTACGCGCTTATCGCGCCCTGATCGCCTCCGGCGTCGATCCGCAACGGGTGGCGGTCGCCGGCGAGTCGGCCGGCGGCGGGGTGGCGCTCGGCCTGCTGGCGGCTCTTTCCGCCGCCGACGAGCCGATGCCCGCCGCGGCGTTGCTGTTCTCGCCGTGGGTTGACCTCACACTCAGCGGCGATTCGATGACGGTCAGGGCCGAGGCGGACTTCATCGTGAACCGCACCGCCCTCGAACGCCGCGTGCGTGACTACCTCGGCGACGCATCCGCGGCAGAACAGCACAGCCCGTTGTTCGCGGACCTGCACGGTCTGCCGCCCACGTTGATCCAGGTCGGCTCTGACGAGGTGCTGCTGGACGACTCCACCCGGCTCGCGGCAAGGCTCGTGGCGGCCGACGTGTCGGTGACGCTGGACGTCACCGCGCAGGCGACACACGTCTTCCAGTCATTCGCCGCCTCGTGGGACGAGGCCGACGCGGCGATGACCCGCGCGGCCACATTCGTCCGCACGATGGTGAAGCCGTGAGCAGCAAGCCACCCGCCCGGCGTCGGCGTCCGCGCCGGGTGAGCGGTCAGTGGTTGACGGCGCTCATTCCGGCCCGGCTGTAGCGGTCGCCGGCGACCTGGTCGGCGAGGCTGTGGAGCGCGTCGATGTGGCCGATTCGTCGGGAGGTGCAACAGGCTGACCACCGGAACCACCAAGGCGATCAAGCAGAGAAGAAGCATGACGGTCGCGTCCTGAGCCGTTCGCTGCGGAGCTGGACGACAGGCTCCGCCTCGTCGTCCAGCTCCCCCGGCAGCCCGTATCAGATCACGACCTTTTCTTCGGTGACCATGACCACCACCGAATCCACATCGATGAACTTGCTTTCGTCCGGGTTCAGCAGCTCCTTGTAGTTCTTCGATCCGAAGAAGGCGTCATGGTCCGCCCAGGTTTCGAACCAGATCTCAGTGAGGCCGTCGTAGCCGGGGCTCGGGTAGCCGTCGGCGGGAACCGGGTGAGAGACGGTGTACCTCTTCACGTACCGTCGCGCCTCCGGGATCGAGGCGAACAATGGGGCGTGGTGGTTTCGGTGATAATCAACGAATTCCTCGAGGGTCATCCCCCCGGCACGGTTGATCATGTAAGCGAACTTGATCATGATTTGCTTCCTTCGTCCTCGCGGCACGGGGAAGGCGGCCGCCTGCCCCGGCGTCGGGTTGCGAGCTACGGGGTTACGCTAAACGCTCACATCGATGTCATGGGCAAGGCATTGTGACCCGATGCACACGAGGAGTTGAGATGCGGATCGGTGAGCTGTCCGCCCGGACAGGAGCAAGCCGTCGATCGCTGCGCTACTACGAGCAGCAGGGCCTGCTGGTCAGCACGAGATCGCCCAGCGGCCAGCGGTGCTACAACGACGATCACGTCCAGCGGGTGGCGCTGATTCAGACATTTCTGGCCGCCGGCATGTCCACCATGAGCATCGCTCAGATGGTCCCCTGCATGGCGGAGCCCACCACGGCCAAGGCCCTGCAGGCCATGGCCGTCATGAATCATGAGCGAGCCCGCCTTACATCGACGATCGACAGCCTCACGGCCGCAAGGGAAGCGCTTGATCACCTGATCGAGGTCAACCGGTCTTTCCTGGCGAATACGGCGGATGCTGCTTGAGTGACGGTGGGCGGCAGCGGTGACGTGACGTGGCCTTCGGGAAGCCGGTCGATCCGTCCCGTCGAGGCGCGCCGTTGTTGGCTGCGGGGCCGTCGCCGGCCTGTGGCGGTACTGCCTCGACCAGCTCGACACCGCCGCGGTTACGGGAACCTCCGCTCGTGCAGCCGCTCAGGTTCAGAGTTCGCGAGCGGCGACCGGAGTGACGGGGTGACCGGCGCACCATACGGCGCGGATGTCGCGGGTGGCCGTGATGTCCCGGGTCGGGTCGCCATTGACCAGCAACAGGTCGGCCCGCATACCCGGCCGGACGGCGCCCCGGTCGACCAGGCCGAAGGCGCGGGCGGGCAGCACGGTCGCCGAGCGCAGGATCTCCACCGGCGTCATTCCGGCCCGCGCCATCAGCTCGAATTCGTGATGCAGGCTCTCGCCGTGGGGCACGGGCAGCGGCGCGGACGGCTCGGCGTTCGCGTCCGTCCCGGCGAGGATCTCGACACCGGCCCGGTGCAGCCGGCCGACGTCGCCCAGCACCTCCGCCAGGTGGTCGGCCCGCCCAGGCGGCGGGCCGGAGGTCATGAAGGCGGTGAGCAACGCCTCCATCATGGTGATCGTCGGGATGGCCCTCTGGCCGGCGCTCCTCATCGCGGCCACGTCGTGCGCCCGGACCCCGCCGGCGATCGGCGTGTGCGTGACGAACTCCGCTCCCGACTCCACGGCCATCGTGTAGGCGCCCGGGGTGGCGGCGTGCACGATCGTCTTGAGCCCGTACTCGCGTGCCGCCTCCACCAGCGCGCGCAGCGCGTCCGCGGGCGGCCCGCCCTCGCCGGGGGCCTCGGCGACTCCCTTGATGTAGTCGACCCCCTCCGCCGCCCGCGCCTCGACGTGCCGCCGGGCATCGGCTGCCGTCAGGATGACGGCTTCCGGCGGCATTCCCGGCATGCGGGCGTGGTGGCCGCCCGGCCCGATGGCGGGCAGTCCGGCAGTACGGAAGTCGGCTGCCCCCCCGGCCTCGCGCAGCGAGGCCACCCGCTCGGCCGGCCAGCAGGCCATGTCGAGCCCGGTCGTCACTCCCCAGGCGGCCATGGCGGCCAGGT
This sequence comes from Nonomuraea rhodomycinica, assembly GCF_013363995.1. Taxonomy (GTDB): domain Bacteria; phylum Actinomycetota; class Actinomycetes; order Streptosporangiales; family Streptosporangiaceae; genus Nonomuraea; species Nonomuraea rhodomycinica. Next base: position 229,373 of record NZ_JABWGO010000006.1, read on the forward strand.
TCCCGGGGTCGTGCAGGTGGACATGCGCGTCGATCAGCCCGGGCAGCAGTGCCGCCCCCGCCGCGTCGATCTCCTCCGCGCCTGCGGGATCGTCGCCGATCAGCGTACCGTCGATGACGACGGTACGGGGCTCGCCGAGCCGTTTGCCATCGAAGACCCGCACATTGCGCAAGGCTGTCCTGCCGTCAGTGGACATGGGCCACCCGCCTCAAATAGAGAACAACTTTGTTCACTAGCGGAGGCTAGCACGGCGAAGTGCGTGATAATCCGTCCTCATGAGTCCTACCCGCCGCCGCGGAGACGCCCTCACCACCGCGATCTTCCAGGCCGTCCTGAGCGAACTGGCCGGGAGCAGCTTCGAGGAGCTGACGTTCGACAAGATCGCCTCCGCGGCCGGGACCGGGAAAGCGGCCCTGTACCGGCGCTGGTCCACCCCGGCCGAACTCGTCCTCGCCGCTCTGAGCGACCCCGCGACCGGCTTCGGCGACCCGCCGGCGCCGCCCGGCACGGGCGCACTGCGCGATGACCTGATAGCCCTGCTCGAGCACTTCGTACGGGCGCTCGACGAGCCACGCGGCCGCGCGCTGCTCCCGCTCATCGCCCACCGCCACCGCCATCCCGAGCTGTTCGAGCAGGTCCACCGGCTGGTGGTCCGCCCGCACCAGGAAGTACTGCTGTCCGTCCTGCGCCAGGCGGTCGAACGCGGCGAAGCCGCACCCGGCAGCCTCACCCCGCGCGTTGTCTCAGTCGGGCCACGCCTGATCCTCTTCCAGGCATGGGAGGGCGGTCTCGTGGACTCCGGCGAGATCGCCTCCATCGTCGATGAGGTGCTCATTCCGCTGACCAGGCCATGACCCCCTGGCCGGCATCCCGCAGGGCGGCAGTGCGCGACGAAAGGTGCACGTTGTGAGTCGCCGTTTGTACCGCTCCCTGGGATGATCTCGACGATCCGTTCCCGCCGAGCAAAGGGGCACTGGTTGAACACCGGGCAGCCGCCGACCGCCGGCCTGCGCGAGCATTACCGGCGACTGATCAGCAGCACGCAGTGGCTCGGCGTAGGCATGTGCTGGACGAACACGACGCCTACCCCATCCTTGTCGACCAGTACGGCTCGACCACCGTTCTCTTCGAGTGGGACTACCTCGGGGCAGGCCCCGCCGTGCTCCGGCGGCTCAGTGAGGGAGCGCACGTCTACAGCGCCTGGTGGAACGTCAACGCCAACAATCTGCTGAGCTTCGCGGCCGGAGGCGAGCACATCCTCGCGATCGACGCGCTCTTCCCCGGGCGGCAGGAACACCATGCCGGCCTGACTCGATGGCCCGAGCTGCACGCGATGACGGACTTCTTCGCCGCGCCCGCGTCCGAGGACCTCAACGAGGAAGAGGACGACCTCGATGACCGCGCCGACTACGACTGGAGGGCCGCCTGTCTGGCAGTCATCGACCACAGCACCGGGGCCCGGCTGACCGGCGAGTGGCTGGAGCAGCCGCATCCCTACATGACGGTCCGCATGCCCGACGCGACCAGCTGACCCCTGGAGGGTCAGCGCCTGGGCTGCGTACGCGGGAAGCGATCATTCTCTTCTCCGGTCGAAGCCGCGGTAGAAACGCCGGGACGAAGCCGACTCCTGGTGCGGGTCGCCAGCGGTGATCGGTATCAGGCCCAGGCGCTCCTGCAGGGCGGGGGCGAGGCGGAAGGTGACCAGCCGCCAGGCCTCGGCCAGGACGGTTTTGCCGTTGTAGTAGGCGTCCAGCAGGACCGCCAGCAGCACGGTGCGCACCGGAACGCCGGGCGGGCCGGGACGAGTGCCGATCTCGGCCTCGATCAGATCGACGACGCCGCTGCGGTCCAGCAGATGCGCGGTCAGCTGGCCGGTGATCGCGTCCGGCACCTGCAACGGGGTGTCGGTGAGCGGGCGCGGGCGGCAGGCCACCGCCCGCGTGGTGCGCTGCCGGAAGGCCGGCCGCGAACGCCACCGCTCTGACATCGCTGCGGTCGGACAACAGCTCGACGATCCAGCTGGCGCGCAGCCTCCATCCCGACAGGGCGGGCAGACCCCCGGTCGGTCGGTGATCGACGCACCAGGAGCTGATGAGGTTCTTGGCCTGGGCGGTGGTGCGGCGCGGCCGGAACAGATATCGCTCGCCGGCCGCTTGGGCGGCCTCAGCCACTGCTGCTCCCAAGCCCTCCTGGCGACGATCACCCGGCCCTGCTAGGGGGTGGTGACCACCACGGCGCCAGAATCCAGGATGCGGACATGCTCTCCACGGACTGCCGGCAGGTTGCCGGGCGCCAGACCGCACCCGCCGGCCAGGGCCATCAAGGCCAAGGCGTCGGCGCGGGTTTGTCCGGTCAGACTCTCGGCCCATTCGCGCAGCCGGCTCAGCTGCGTCGGGGAGTAGGGGCCGAACGGGTGACCGGGGCCTTCATCGGCGGCGGGATGTGCTCGCCGCGTTCGGCCCAGGCCAGGACGTCGCGCATGTGACGCAGCCAGGATCGGTAGGTCTGTGCCGCGCTGGGCTTGAGGTCCGTGCAGCCGGTCAGGACGAAGGCGTCGATGGTCTCGTGCCGCAGCCAAAGCTACGGCTCGTGCGGGAGTCCTTGGCGGTGGCACCAGATCGCGAACCGGGCGGTGGCGTGCAGCAGTCGTCCGACGCTGTAGTTGCTCATGGTCGCGCTGGCCGCCACCAGCATCCGCACCTGATCGGCCACCAGATCCCATTCCGGCGGCGCTTGCCGCGGCCGATATCCGGTGATCTTGGCCGAGGTTTCCGGATCGAGCGTCATGCACCATCCATACCGGCTGGACAAGCAGCCGTCGTGCTGTTGGATGACATGCACCGATAGGAGAAGCTTGCGATGGTCGGAGGGCGAGCGAGTACCCGGGCCCCGTCCGAGTCTGCGCGCGCTGGCCGCCGCTCCGGGGTCGACCGTCAGGCCATCCGGCGAGCTGTATTCGTTAGTCCGAGCTGATGTGGTGACTGAAGACATGCCGAAGGCGGCCAGGCTTCGGTCGGGATGGCTTTGCCGCTGTGGTGGATCGAGACCATCAGGCAGACGAGCACCGCCGGGATCGGCACTCCCGCCGGTCCAGGGCGTGGGCCGAGTTCTGTCGGTCGCTGTCATGATGCCGGAGTCATCCGGCAGCCGGACGTGGCCAGTCCCTCTGCCCACAAACCTCAATGGGAGGGCCACATGACACCTATCGTCCCTGCCCGGGACGGGGAGCGGATGCTGACGCATTCGCATGGCCAGGATTGGCTTGTGTCCTGGCACCCTGTCGACGACCCACAGGAAGGCAAGCCTCATGGAGCCGCCGGCATCTGCGTGACGGCTGCCGATGAGATGGTCCTGATCAGCCATGACGGCGAGCACTGGGGTTTCCCGGCCGGACGTCCTGCAGGAACAGAGACGATCGAGGAGACCCTTCGCCGGGAAATGCTCGAAGAAGCGTGCGTCACTGTCATCAGTAGCCGCCTGCTTGGATATTCCCGCAGCGAATGCGTGCGCGGGCGCGAGTTCGGCCTGGTCCTCATCCGCTCTTACTGGCGCGCGGAGGTCCGGCTTCAGGAATGGCAGCCGGAGTTCGAGATATGGCATCGGCGGGTGATTCCCGAGTCCGAGGCGAAGAAATTCGTCCGCGATCCCGACCTGGCCGCGACCCGGGTTTCCTTCCGTGCTCTGGACGAGGCAGTGGCAGGTGACGGCCCCCGACCTCCGTGAACGCCTCACCCGTCCGCCCGGGCCCTCGCTGGATATGCTGCGGGAAGCGATCTTCGGCGCCTCGGGAAGCGATCTTCGACATACCCTCAGCGCCCCAACGGGATCCCGTCTGATCGTCGAGATCAGGCGGGATTTCGTCGTTTCAGGGATTCCCGCGTCACGTCAAGGCGGACCTGGCAGTTGGTTGAGCGCGGCCACAAGCTGCTCCTCCTCGTAGTCGAAGTGGCTTTCCAGCTCAGCGGTCAGACGGTCGAGATCGGCCCGGAGCTGCCGGAGATCGTCCCGCCTGAGGGCCTCGGTCAGGTCGCGGTAGATGCGTGCCACTACGACATGCTCATCTCTCAGCTTCTCCAGAACGGGCCGCAGCGTGGGGAAGTGCTGTTCGAGCAGGGGAAAGCCGATGTGGTCCTCACCCTGGTGATGCTCGTGGAGGGCTTCGCAGAAGGTGAGGCAGTGGGTTTTGAGGTCCATGTCCAGCTGCGGCGGGTGGCCGGCGGCCTGGGCACGCAAGGTGGCGAGCTGGCCGCGGAAGCGGGCGTGGACGGCGATCAGCTCGTTGCCCACGGCGAGGGCGCGCTGGAGGTCGTCGGCCACGTCAGCGGGCCAGCGGCGGGTAGTCGGTGTAGCCGCGACGATCGCCGCCGTAGAAGGTTTCGGGGTCCGGCTCGTTGTACGGCCCGCCGGCCCGGATGCGGGTGGGCAGGTCGGGGTTGGCCAGCCACAGTCCGCCGAGGGCGATGACGTCGGCGACGGGCAGCGCCGCCTCGGCCTCCTCGGCGGAGGCGAACATCCCCGCTACGGGCTTGATCCCGGTGTGCGGATTGAGCATGAGCGTACCCGGCCAGACCGATCGCAGGTGCTCGGTCAGGGGCCGGTTGCCGATCTCCAGGAGGTGGACGTAGGCCAGGTCAGGCCGCAGGGCGCCGAGGAGCGAGGTGTACAACGCCGACGGGTCGCGCTCCTCGATGCCGTTGTAGGGGTTGCCCGGTGACAGGTGGATGCCGGTCCGCTCGGGCCCGATGGCGTCGGCCACCGCGTGGGTGACGTCGAGGGCGAAGCGGGTCCGCTCGCCGTACTCGTCGTCACGCAGGTTGACGTTGTCGGACAGGAACTGGTGGATCAGGTACCCGTTGGCGGCGTGCAGCTCGACCCCGTCGAACCCGGCAGCCATCGCGTTGCGTGCCGCGGCGACGAAGTCGGCGATCGTCTCGGCGATCTCCTGCAGCGTCAGCGCGTGCGGGGTGGGGTGGTCGAGCTGCTCCCCGGTGTGGCTGATCATGTGGCCGCCGGAGGGCACGGCCGACGGGGCCACGGGTAGCCGCCCATCCGGGTAGAGGCTGGAATGGGCGACCCGGCCGCTGTGCCAGAGCTGGGCGAAGATACGGCTGCCACGATCGTGCACGGCGTCGGTCACCTTCCGCCATGAAGCCACCTGCTCGTCGGTGTGCAGGCCGGGTGTGTTGATGGCACCCTGGCCGATGACCGACGGCTGGATGCCCTCGGTGATGATCAATCCAGCGCCCGCGCGCTGGGCGTAGTACTCCACCGTCAGCTCGGAGGCCAGGCCGTCGTAGGCGCGGCTGCGGGTCATGGGCGACATGGCCAGGCGGTTGGGCAGGTCCAGCTTGCCCAGGGTGACGCTGTCGAAAAGGCTCTTCGTCATGGCGCCGACGCTACGAACGGGACTACTGGGGCCGATTCCGTAGCGCCACTGGATAGCGTTACCGATGTGCATGAGGAGGAGAGGGCAGAGCTCCTGGCCGTCGCCGAGCGTACGGCAGCCGGTGCCAGCACCGCCGTCATCGTGTACGGCGAGCCGGGCATCGGCAAGACCACGCTGCTGAACGGCGTGCCGGCGACGATACGGATCGGCGGGATCGAGGCAGAGGCGGCCCTGCCGTACGCGGCGCTGGACAGGCTGCTGCGCCTCGCGCGGATCGAGGCACTGCCGCACGTCCTGCGGGATCTGGTGACCCGGCCGGAGGAAGACCCGTACCTGGTCGGCCTCGCGATCGTCACTCTGCTGTCGGGCCTGGCCCCCGTGACGGTCGTGATCGACGACGCGCATCGGCTCGACCGGCAGTCGACCGAGGCGCTGCTGTTTGCCGCGAGACGGCTGGATGCCGATGGCATCGCCATGATCTTCGCCGCCGAGCACGGTTGCGACGCGCCCGGTCTGCGCGCACTCGCCGTGGATCGCTCGGCGCGCGCGGCGGGCCTGCTGGACGGCATCGAGCTGAATCCGCAGGTGAAAGTCAGGCTCCTGCAGGAGGCGGACGGCAATCCGTTGGCGCTGCTGGAGTTCGCCCGCGCGCTCACTGCCGAGCAACGCCTCGGCCAGGTCTTGCCCGTGTCTGTGCTGCCCGCGAGCAACGCCGTGCTGGCCAGGTTCGGACATCGCCTCGCCACGGCCGTGCCGTACGAGAGCCGGTTGTTGCTGACCCTGGCCGCCGCCGAGCGGGACGGCGACCTGGCGACCGTCATGTCCGCCGCGGCGGCGCTCGGCTTGTCGGAACGCGACCTGGCCGGAGCCGAAGGGGCGCTGAGGGTGAGCGGGATACGGCTCGCTTTCCGCCATCCCTTGGAGCGCAGCGCGGCCTACTACCTGGTCCCGCTGACCGACCGGCTGCGGGTTCATCGCGTGCTGGCGGAGATGAGCGCGGATCCGATCCGCCGCCTCGGACACCTCACCGCTGCCACGCTCACCCCCGACGAGCAGGTCGCGGCCGAGCTGGAAGATCTTGCACGGCGCGCCGATCCGGCACTCGCGGCCTGCATGCTCGACCACGCGGCGCAGATCAGCCCGGTTCCGGCGGAGCGGACCCGGCGCAGCAGCGAGGCGGCGAGGAACTTGCTGCGCTCCGACGACTACGAGCGCGCGTTGCCGCGCTTGGCCGGGCGCGCCAGCGTCCGCGACGCCCTGCTCGCCGGAGACGAGCAGGCCGCCCTGGCCCTGGCGACCAACCAGATCGACCAGCTGCGCGAGCGCGGCACGCTGGGCGAGTTGCCCGGCATCCTGGGCCTGCTCGCACAGGCCCAGATCGCGGCCGGCCAGTACGGCGAGGCCCGGGCCGCCCTCGACGAGGCGGCCGAGATCGCCGGCGCCACTGGTGGGAGCGAGCCGTCCGCCGAGCTGCTGGCGGAGATCGCCGCCATCCAGGGAGACGCCTCGGGACAGCCGGGGCTACTGGCGCTGGGGCGGGGCCGCTACGAGGAGGCGCTCCCACACCTGCAGGCGGCCTGGCGGGCACGGCCCGAGGCCATGACGGTCGCCGCCGACCTGGTGGAGGCCGCGGTCCGGGCGGGCCGGCCGGAACTCGCCGCCGAACCGCTGGACCGGCTCACTGCCTGGGCCCGGGCTGGAGGCCGGCCCTGGGCCCAGGCTGTCGCGCTTCGTGCCCGCGCTCTGGTGTCCCCCGCGGAGGAGGCGGGGGAGCTCCTGGCGAGAGCCGTCCACCTGCACGAAGGGGCAGGCCGACCGTTCGAGCGGGCACGGACGGCGCTGCTGTTCGGCCAGTGGTTGCGACGAGCGGGACGCAAGGCCGACTCGAGGCAGCCCCTGCAGTTGGCCGCGGAACAGTTCGCCCGCCTCGGCGCCACGCCGTGGGCCGAGCGTGCCCGCGGTGAACTGCGCGCGGCAGGAGCGCCGGCCATGACCGCCGTCTCGCCGGACGAGGACCCGCTCGGTGGGCTGACTCCGCAGGAGCGCCGGATCGTCCGGCTGGCCGCAGCAGGTGTCAGCAACCGCGAGATCGCTGCGCAGCTCTTCCTCAGCACCCGCACGGTTGAATACCACCTCTACCGCGCCTACCCCAAGCTCGGCGTCAACTCGCGCCAAGATCTTCGCCGGAAGATCTCCCGGCGAAGTTCTTGAGCAGAAAGAGGTGCAGCTTGCGTGCTGTCCGACCCAGCACGCAAGCACATCGACGGTGCTACCGGCGTCCGACCTACGGGAAGCGATCATTCGGCAGGCGGGAAGCGATCTCAGTCGGATTCTCCACCCGTGTCGGCTGTCGCCGAGGACGGTGTTCACGGTCTGGGCTCCCTCGGTGATTCTGTGCGGCTTGGCTCACGTGGTGCTGCCTGAGAGCCTCAGCCGCCGGCTTGGGCAGTTCCAGCGTGCGCCGCGATGTGCGGGTCTCCTCGGTGCGGATGCCGGTGGTGAGGCTGATCACCCGTACGGGAGGCAGGGTCGTTCAGTCCTGTTCGACCTCCCGGGTGATCGTCAGGGCCTCTTCGGACGCCGCAGGAGCCGCCCGTCTAAGCCTTCACCTCCTGGTATGTACGCTTACCGATGTGACCCGCCGCTCGCACACCCGTCCTCCCGTCCTCGCGGACGTGGCGAGGGCGGCCGGCGTGTCCGTCCCCACGGTGTCTCGGGTGCTGAGCGGGTCCGCGCCGGTGAGCGCCGATAAGCGCAGGCAGGTCCTGCGCGCGATCCAGGAGCTGGGATACCGTCCCAACGCCGCGGCGCGTGCCCTGGCGACCGGCAAACGCTCGATCATCAGCGTGCTGACCAGCGACACCACCAGGTACGGCTACGCCAGCGCGATTCGCGGGATCGAGGAGGCCGCCCGCGCGGTCGGCCTGGTGGTCGCCCTCACGCTGCTGGACGGCGACGACGAGGAGTCGGCGCGGGTCGCCGTGGACCTCGCGCTCGGCCAGCCGCTCGCCGGGGTGATCGTGCTCGAGTTCGACATCCAGGGCAGCCGGGCGCTGGCCGCCCTGCCCGAGACGATCCCCGTGGCGGCGGTCTCCTCCGCAGGGCAGGGGAGGAGCGTCCCGCGGGCCCTGTTCGACGACCACGCGGGCGCCCGTGACGCGACCAACTACCTGCTCGGCCTGGGCCATCGCACCGTGCACCACGTGGGGATACCGGCGTCCGGCAGGCCGAGCGGGCGGCTGCTGGGCTGGCGGGAGGCCCTGGAGGCGGCGGGAGCTCCGGTTCCGGAGATCGTGGAGAGCGACGAGACCCCTCGCTCGGGCCTCCAGGCCGGTGCGTACCTCGCCAGGCGCGGCGACGTGACCGCGGTGCTGTGCGGGAACGATGAGATCGCCTTCGGCGTGATCAAGGCGTTCCAGGACGAGGGACTCCGGGTCCCCGAGGACGTCAGCGTCGTCGGCTTCGACGACCACCCGCTGGCGGAGATCTGGACGCCGTCGCTGACCACGATGCGCCAGGACTTCGCCGAACTGGGACGCATGGCGGTCGACTTCCTGCTCGGTCGGCTGGCCGGCGTGCCCGTCGAGGCGCCGCACTCAACCCCGCGCCTCGTCATGCGCAAGAGCGCGGCTCCCCCCGCCCGCTGAGGCTCACGTTTCGAAAGCGTTATCAGAGCATTTCCCCTGGCACCCTTGCGGCCTTCCTTGATAAACGCTTTCATGACTGAACCGCACTATATGTCCGGCTTAAGGAACGTGATGACGAGCAGAACCATCCAGTGGCGTCCCGGCTCCCTGGAGCTGGTCCTCGATCGACCCGAGGACGCTCCGATCCGCATCGCGAGGCTCGGGACCGCGTCACCCGCACCGGGCGAGGTGCTCCTCTCCCGGGTGCAGCCGCTGGTCGAGCTGATGGTTCTGGGGGAGGGCCGGGCGCTGTCCAACACCCGGTTCAGCGACACCGCCGCGGGATCGCGGCTCCGCTTCGCGGACGCCGTCGAGCGCGCGGACGGCGACTGGCGCGAGCTGCGCGTGAGGCAGCGTGACGAGATGACCGGACTGGAGGCCACCAGCGTCTTCCGCGCCAGGACGGACGTCCCGGCCGTCCAGACCTGGACCGAGGTCACCAACACCGGGCCGCTTCCCCGCGTGCTGCAGATGGTCTCGTCCTTCGCCTCCGGCGCGCTGGCCGAGACGCCGGACGACGGCGACCTGGTCCTGTGGCGGGCGCGTACTGACTGGTGCGCCGAGGGCAGGTGGGCGGGCATCCCGTTGTCGGGTCCGGACGGGCTGGCGGACATCAACAGCGAACTGCACGGGCACGACGGTCGGGGCGCGCTCGTCACGGTGAGCAAGAGCACCTGGTCCTCGGGCGAGTACCTGCCGACCGGCGTCCTGGCCGACGCCCGCACCGGCCGGGCCTGGGGCTGGCAGATCGAGCACAACGGCGCCTGGCGCTGGGAAGTGGACCGCCGCCGCGGCGGGGCCAACGCCGTCGCCCTCGTACTGAGCGGTCCCACGGACCTCGACCACCAGTGGAGCACCCGTCTGGCCCCGGGCGAGCGGTTCGTCACCGTTCCCGTGTCCGTCGCCGTGTCCGACGAGGGCCACCAGGGAGCGCTGGCCGCCCTCACCCGGCAGCGCAGGGCGATCCGCCGCGCGCATTCCGCGGGGGACGCGCTGCCAGTCGTCTTCAACGACTACATGAACACCCTGATGGGAGACCCGACCACCGAGCGCCTGCTGCCGCTCGTCGACGCCGCCGCCGAGGCAGGCGCGGAGTACTTCTGCGTCGACGCGGGCTGGTACGACGACGGCGGGAACTGGTGGGACAGCGTGGGTGAGTGGCGCTCCTCGGCCGGCCGCTTCCCCGACGGCGGGCTCGCCCGGGTCTTCGACCACGTCAGGGCCAGGGGCATGCGCCCCGGCCTGTGGCTGGAGCCGGAGGTCGTCGGCGTGCGCAGCCCGGTCGCCGCGCTGCTGCCCGACGAGGCGTTTCTGAGCCGGAACGGCGAGCGCGTCGTCGAGCACGGCAGGTACTTCCTCGACTTGCGCCACTCCTCGGCCAGGAAGCACCTGGACGAGGTGATCGACCGGCTGGTACACGGCTACGGAGCCGGATACTTCAAGCTCGACTACAACGTCACCCCGGGACCGGGCACCGACAGGGACGCGCTCCAGCCGGGCGAGGGACTGCTCGCACTCAACCGCGCCCATCTGGAATGGCTCGACGACCTGCTCGACCGGCACCCGGAGGTGATCTTCGAGAACTGCGCCTCGGGCGCGATGCGGGCCGACTACGCCCTGCTGTCCCGCCTCCAGCTGCAGTCGACCTCGGATCAGCAGGATTCTCGCCTCTACGCCGCCATCGCGGCCTCCGCGCCCGCCTCGGTGCTCCCCGAGCAGGCGGGCAACTGGGCCTACCCGCAGCCCGGGATGCCCGCGGAGGAGCTGGCCTTCACCATGGTCAACGGCCTGGCGGGGCGGCTCTACCTTTCCGGTCACCTCGACGGGATGAGCCCCGCCGAGCGCGAGCTCGTCGCGGACGGGGTGGCAGTGCACAAGCGCATCAGGGCCGAGATCGCCGCGGCCGAGCCGTTCTGGCCGCTGGGGCTGCCCGCGTGGTCCGACGACGTGGTCGCGCTGGGCCTGCGCACCGGCGAGACGGTGCTCCTGGCCGTGTGGCAGCGAGACGGCGGGCCGCACGACATCCAGCTCGACCTGCCCGGCCTGCGCGGGCGCGGCCTCCGCGTGGAGACCGAATACCCGGCTGCACTGCCCAGCTGGCAGCAGCGCTGGGAGGCCCCCGCCGCGCGGCTCACGCTCCGCCCCGCCGTACCCGGAGCGACCGCACGCCTGCTCCGCCTCCAGCCGACAGATTGAACCCTTCAGTGTTAACGCTCACACCCCCCAACCGAGGAGAATCATGAAGACGCGAGGTCTTTCCCGTACGGCTGCCGTCATGTGCGGCGCGCTGTTGCTGGCCGGCTGTTCTGCGGGCAACCCCGAGACGTCCTCCGCTCCAGCCGCAGCGACCGCGTGGCCCGACCCGGGCGCGTCCCTGCAGGGGGTGACGCTCACCCTGTGGATGTCGACGCAGACCGCCTCGATGGCCGACGACGTCATCAAGGCGTTCGAGGCCAAGACCGGAGCGAAGGTCAACAAGGTCGTCATCCCCGACGTCTACGAGACCAACGCGCCGACCAAGCTGGCCACGGGCGCCAAGCCGGATCTGGCCACCTGGCAGCCGACCGGCAGCATGCTCGCGCTCCTCAAGCCCGCCACCGACCTGCAGAGCCTGGACGGCGCGCCGTGGCTGGCCAAGCAGACGCCGGCCATCCAGAAACTGGGCCTGGTCGACGGCCGCCACTACGCGGCCTTCGTCAACGTTCCCTCGGTCCTCGGGATCTTCTACAACAAGGCCGTGTTCCAGAAGGCGGGCATCACGGACACACCGACGAACTTCCAGGAGTTGCTTGCCGACGCTCAGAAGATCAAGGCGACGGGGGTGGCGCCGTTCTTCGGCGCAGCCGGCGATCAGTGGCCGACCCAGTGGTGGCCGCAGGTCCTGCTGGCCGAGGCGTCGAAGAGCGGCCTGTGGGAGCGGGTCAGCCAGAACAAGGAGAAGTTCACCGATCCGACGATCCTCGGCGCCGTCGAGCAGTTCCAGGACATGGTGAAGCAGGGTCTGTTCAACAAGGACGACAAGACCTCCAAGTACACCGAGTCGGGCCCGGCCCTGCTCAAGGGCAAGGCGGCGATGGTGCTGCAGCTCACCTCGTTCGCGTCGCTGATGCAGTCGACGGCGGACACGGCGACCATCGACCGGGAGATCGGCTGGTTCCCCATCTCCAAGGACGGCAACCTCGCCACGTCGGTGCCCGGCGGCGACAACGCGCTGGTCGCCTTCAAGAGCGGAGATGCCAAGCGGGAGGCGGGCGCCCGGCAGTTCCTGCGGTTCTGGCTGGAGACCTACTACCCCGAGTACGTGAAGTCGGCGGGCACCGTGTCGATCGAGCCCGCCGTACCGGCTCCTGACGGGGTGCCGGAGGTCGTGAAGCAGGCCACGGCCGCGCTGGACGACGCGGCCGGTTCGATGCAGCAGAACGCGGCGGTGAACCCGGACTTCTACGTGAACCTGGCGAACATGGTCAACGGAACCATGACCCCCGAACAGGTGACCTCCACGACGCAGTCCCAGTTCGCCCAGCTCGCGCAGGCACTTGGGATCAAGGGCTTCTGACGGCCGCATGATCTCCTCTCTCTCGACCGGTCGCCCGCCGCGGCGAGCGGTGCTGTACCCGAGCTGGTTCCTGGCCCCGGCGTTCGCCGTGCTGGCCGTCTTCTTCTTCCTGCCGACCGTATTCAACTTCGTCTATGCGTTCACCGACTGGTCGGCCTTCCACAACGACATCCGCCCGGTGGGGCTGGCGAACGTCGAGGCCGTGCTGTCCAACGGCGCCCTGCTGTCGTCGCTGCGGATCACCATCGTCTACGCCTTCCTGGTCGCGATCATGCAGACCGGGTTCGGGCTCGGGCTCGCCCTGCTGCTGGAGCGCGACACCCGGATCAACCGGTTCGCCAGGGTCGTCTTCTTCATCCCGGTGCTGATGTCGGCTCTGGCGGTGGGGTACACCTTCCAGGCGCTCCTCAAGCCCGACGGTCCGGTCAACGGCTTCCTCGGCGCGCTCGCCGGCCAGGACGTGACGATCCCGTGGCTCGGCAGCACCACCTGGACGGTGGTGACGGTGGCCTTCGTGAACTCCTGGAAGTGGATGGGGCTGGCGATGGTGATCTTCCTCGCCGGTCTCAAGACGATCCCCGCCGACGTGCTGGAGGCGGCCAGGATCGACGGGGCCGGCAGGTGGAGGACCTTCCGGTCGGTCAGGTTCCCGCTGATCGCCCCCGCTGTGACCTTCAACGTCGCGACCGCGCTGCTGGGCTCCTTCAACGGGTTCGACACGATCCTGGCCACCACCGGGGGAGGGCCCGCCCAGCAGACCGAGGTGCTCGACATCTACATCTTCCGCGTCTACGGCAACGGCCTGTTCGCCCAGGCGACCACGATGAGCCTCGCGCTCCTCCTCCTGGTCACCCTGCTGGCCTTCCCCGTCATCGGATACCTGCGCAAGAGGGAGCGCGTCCTGTGAGGATCTCTCGCTTCGTCCACCCGGCCGTCGTCCTCGTCCTGGCCGCCGTGGTCATCGGGATCCCGCTGTGGCTGGCCCTGGTGACCTCGGCCAAGTCGCAGGGTGAGGCGAACCTGCCCGACCTGTCGCTCCCGCGGGTGTGGCACCTGTGGGAGAACTACTCCCAGGCGTTCACGCAGGGCCGCGTGGTGTGGGGGCTGTTCGGCAGCCTGCTGGTGATGGTGCCGTCCGTGGCCGGGGTGCTGATCTTCGGCTCGCTGGCCTCCTGGGTGCTCGCCCGGCGGGCGGGGCGCGCCATGGCCGTGCTCTACGCGGCCGCGATCAGCGGGATCATCCTGCCGCCCGCCGTCGTCACGATCGTGCTGCTGCTACGGCAACTCCACCTGGCCAGCACACCGATCGGGATGATGCTGGTCTACATGGGGATGTACATGTCGCTGGTGATCTTCTTCGTCACCGGTTTCGTGCGGACCATACCGGTCGAGGTGGAGGAAGCGGCCCGCATGGACGGCGCACGGCCGCTCGGCATCTTCATCAAGGTCGTGCTGCCGCTGCTGCGCCCGGTCATCGCGACCGCCACGATCTTCATCTGCCTCTACATCTGGAACGACGTCTTCTACGCCTTCTTCGTGCTCGGCGGCGGGACGTACTCGACGCTCCCGCTGAACCTGTACTCGGTGGCGAGCAGCAACCTGTACCAGAACAACTGGAACCTCGTTTTCGCCTACGTCGTGCTCATGAGCCTGCCGCTGGTCGTCGTCTTCGTCATCGCCCAAAGACGGATCATCTCCGGCATCACTGGAGGAGCCGTCAAGTGACGGTGGTCCGCTGCTGGTCGGGCTGCCCGTTGCCGGCCCAGATCTACGCCCACCGCCCGCCACAACAAGATCGCCGCTTGATCGCGTAAGGCGGCCTGGGCGCCATCGGGCCCCCGCTCCCTGCTCTGTTCACGCGTTCTCCTGCCGACGGCGTTCAGCCGTGCGATGGCGGCTCAGTGCCGCCGCGATGAGGATGCTGCCTGCCAGGCCGCTCAGCAGGACGGCCGCCAGTGCTCCCAGGACGGCCGGCTGGTTGCCGAAGGCGATGCCGACGGCGGCGAGCGCCGGTCCCACGTTGCGCACGGCCGCGACGCCGCCCATGGTGCTGCGGCGTCCCCATGGCCCGGTGGCCAGGAACGTGCCGAGAGCGAATGCGGCGACGGCGAAGACGAAGCCCGCGAGCAGGCTGAGCGAGCCGACCAACGCGACGACGTCACGCCAGTTGCCGGCGAGCATGCCCACCAGCACGACGAGGAACGTCACGTTGGACACCGCGCCGGCCACGGGATGCCATGACTGCGCGGTGGACGGAGCGAACTGGCGCACGATCAGTCCGACGGCGAACGGTACGAGTTGGAGGACCGCCACGGTCAGCATCAGGGTCGCGACATCGAGGGAGATCCCGCCGCCGACGTTCGCGGCTTCGAGCATGACGTTCGCCGTCGGGCCGAAGGTGATGCTGCCGATCGCGGCCAGCAGCGCCTGCATCGCCGCACCCGCGACCACGTCCCCCTGTTGGACCATGGCGAGTTTCGCCCCGAACGGCCCGCCGGGCGAGGACGCGACCAGGAGGAGCGCGACGAACGCTGCCGTGGGCAAGCCGAACAGCGCGGCGGCGCCCCAGCCCAGAAGCGGGATCACCACCAGGTTGGCCAGCAGTACCAGCAGGAGCAGCGGAAGGTTCCCGAGGACGGCCAGCAGCGCCGGCAGCGTCGCGCCGAGGCCGGCGGTGAGCATGGTGGCCGCTATGAAGATGACGGTGACGGCGTTGAACAGCAGGTGGAGCGTGTCCATGTGGATCTCCGGTCATCGTGCCAGAGCAGCGTCGCCATGGTCAGTCGCCATGGTCAGTCGGAGAGGTCGCCGAGCCAGCGCAGTGCGGTGAGACCTGGCATGAAGCAGTATTCGCCGCCGCGCGTGACGACGAACCGCGGCAGCGAGCACAGGCGTCGCCGTACCGGCCGCCGGGGAACGATGAAGTCGCCGGAGCCCTCGTGGGATCCGAGGATCGGGTCCTTCGCGTCGCCTGAGCCGAAGAAGACGCCGTCGTTCATCCATTCGGACTGGACGAACTCGAACTGCCGCCCCAGGTGCGCTCCGATGAAGGCGAACATCAGCCCGCGGTCGGCTCCGTCGTCTTCGAGGACGCCTTCGGGCAGCGGCGGGCCGTAGACGGTGCCGCGCCTGATCATCCGGTGCAGCCTCGGCACGCCCGCCACCGCCGCGTCCCGGGGGTTGCCCCGGCGGATGTGACTGCCGCCGGGAGTGATGAATCCCGCCGGGTCCTCCTGCTGATAGAGGAAGCTGTTGCGGTACGGGTCGGCGTCGAGGCCGGGATCGTCGTGCGATGGGCTGAGGGCCAGGGGTGCGCCGCTGCGCCAGCGCCCCATGATCTTCGCTGCCAGCAGTTCCTCGTCCTCGGGGTCGGTGGCGTTGTCCCTCAGGTAGCGCCGGAAGGCGCCGACGCGCTGGTGGAGCTTGCGGAAGGCCACGTAGGTGCCGTTGCGTCCCAGTACGTCCGGCTGAGGGGTCTGGACGCCGCCGAGCTCGTCGGGGTATCCGAGCACGAACTCGCCGGCCTTGAGCGGGGCCTCCAGCCGGTTGGATCCGGCGATGCCGCTGCCCTCGACGGCGGGATGGCTGATGCCGTCGCGGTAGCCGAAGGGTTCGGTCTCGGTGGGCAGCGCGTGGCAGTTCTGCCGCCAGATCGCCGTCACACCGGTCAGCGCGTCGTAGGCGGACCGGGCGCGGTCGATGGCGGCTTCCAGCCGCGCGCTGTCGGGTGCGAGCGCCACCAGTACCACGTGCACGTCCGGCGTGCCGAGCGGCGGCTCCCAGTTCTCGGGGCTGCTCTCACCGATGTCGCTCAGGGCGGCAGCCCGTGCCGCCATGCCCTGCCGGAACTCCCAGGCGAAGGTGGCCAATGACTCGTGAGGGACGCCGAGCGCCTTGAGCCCCTGGTAGGTGAGCGCGACGCTGACCCAGGTCTCACCCAACGGGCTGACAGTGTCGGCGGCCGAGGTCACCACGGCGCTCACCCGGCGCATCAGCTCCCGTCCGTGCTCGCGGTCGTCGATGCGGAACAGGATGTAGGTCGCCGCGTACGGTGTCGGCCTGGGGCTGAGAACGCCGCGCTGGATGTCGTCGAGGTCGAGCTTGACCTGGGCCTGGGTGTGCTCACTCACCGGAACCCGCCTTCCCGCCGTGCTACTTCGCCGAGACGAGGTTGTGCCAGAAGGTGCGCAGGCTCTCGTCCACGCCGAACAGCGAGCTGAAGATCGTGGTGTCGGCGAAGATGACGTCCCCCGCCCGGTCGCCGGCGGGCGGCATCCACAGGAACATGTTGAACTCGGTGTTGCCGGCCTCGGTGAACGGATGCGGCGGTCTGGACATGTCGATGGGCTGCCTGCCCAGTACGTGGATGACGTCCGGGTCGTCGGTGGTCACGGCGTAGTGCGGCAGGTGCATGTGGAAGTTGAAGCTGGACACGCCTTCCAGCCACCCCTTGGTGTCCAGGTCCCTGGCGATGGACAGGGGTGCGCTCTTGTTCCCGTCCGTCACGGCGGGCCGCAGCCCGTAGCGGTTCTCGACGGGGATCCCCAGACCCTCCATCAGCGATCGGGTGTACCTGCCGAAACGTTGCTGGCGGGGGACCAGCGCGTCGCCGTGATGGTGATATTCCATGTTGCGGACAGTCATGTCGTCCGATGCGCCGACGTCGTGATGCGGTCCCAGGGCCAGGCAGGTCCCCTCGCGGGTGAGGAAGTCCCGCACCGCCTCGATCTCCGCGGGCGTGGCGTCCTGACCGGTGATCATGTGGTCCAGTCCCCACACGAACAGGGTGTCCGTGTCCGCCAGCACGCGCTCGTCCAACGGGGTGTGGAAGCCCGCCTGGTCGACGCGCTGGTACACGGGGACCTGGTATCCGGTGGTCTCCTGGACGAACTGCTGGAAGGGCAGCCAGCCCCAGAAGAACAGCTCCAGCCCGCCCGCGATGCCTTGCTGGAAGCGCAGCGGGTCCGACCACTTCGCGTCCTCGTAGGCGGGCCACGTCACGCGCCGCACCTCGGTCATCGTGGAGAACCGGTTGTCCAGCTCGGCCGGGTTCCGGCCCGCCTCGGCGGGGAAGCTCCAGGCCACGTAGATGCTCAACCGGCGCCGGCCCGGGTCGTACGGGCGCGGCACATGGTTCTGGTTGTAGGTGCGCGCGGTTCTGGGCTCGTTCATCTCATCTCCCTGTGGCGGGCGCGAGTGGGTGTCACTGCAATTGGTCGAGCATCTCCGACAGAGCGCTCTTGACCTTCAGAGCCTTCTTGATCTCGTCGGCGGAGACGTACGGGTACTCGCCGTACTCGATGAAGCTCGGGCAGTGGTGTTCGCGGACGAACCTGACGAACGCCTCAGGGTTGGTCTTCCAGTCCTCGGGGAAACCTTCGAGATTCTCGAAGACCGTGTTCACCCCCGCCCTGGTGAACAGGGCGATGGCATCCTCGGTGTACTTGTCGAAGTCGGTGTCGAAGATCCCCTGGTACATGAAACGCTTGTCGTCGTCGAACAGCACCCAGCGCAGGTAGTGAAGCTTGAGCGGCGCGAGAAGATGCGGATCGCTTTCCAGGGCCTTGGCGAGCGTGTAGCCGTAGCCGCGGATGGCCTCGGCGCGGCCGGGTTTGACGTCGGCGATGATGGTGAACCCGTAGCAGGCCGGGGTCCGCGGATAGACAGGACCGTACTTGCCCTGCTCCAGGTGGTCGGTCTCCTTCGGGATGACGACCGCCTGCGGCCTGATCTCCATACTTGTCCCTCTCCCTCGTCCTGCTCGCGGGGGGGACTGAAGCCGCCTGACTGCGGTAATTCTCCCACAACGCGGCGCTGAGTGGCAGCCGAAACCGCAGGTCACCGCAGTCGGACGGCTTCAACAGGGCAGCTCGTACCGAGGTCCGGCCGCGTCCAGCCCCAGGCGGCGGGTGGCGATGTAGGCGGCCCGGCCCACGACGGCGGCGTAAGTGGGAAAGGAGAGGGGGATCCGGGCGAGGTCCTGGACCCGCAGCTGAGCCGTCATCGCCACGGCGGCCACCTGGGTGGTCTCCACGGCACGCTCTCCCACGACATGGCAGCCGAGGATGCGATGACTCGTCCGGTCGACGATGAGCTTGCAGAACCCGACGGTCCGGCCGTCGATGACGGGGCGTGCGGCCGCGTCGAAGCGGACGCTGGTCACGACCACGTCGTGTTCTCGGCGGGCCTTCATCTCCGTCAGTCCCACCTGCGCGTACTCGGGGTCAGTGAAACTGCCGACGGGGCTGATCTGGTCCCACAGGGGGAGTTCCGGACCTCGTACCGCGTTGGTCGCCGCCACGAATCCGGACTGAGCCGCCTGCGGAACCAGCATGAGCCGGCCGGTGACGTCGCCCGCGGCGAAGACGTGCGGCACGGACGTCCGCTGGTAGGCGTCGACGCGCACGAAACCACGCTCGTCGGTCTCGACACCCGCCGCCGGCAGGTTCAGCCCCGCGGTGTCCGCGGACCAGCCGATCGCCACAACGGCCATGGCCGCCTCGGCGCTGCCGGCTTCCCCGTTCCGCGAGAAACGCATGCGCACGCCGTCCGGTGTCTTCTCGAAGGACTCGACGGCGTCCAGGTGGTCGATGATCACCATGCCGCGCTCACGGAAGGCCTCCGCCACGACCGCGGACACGTCTTCGTCCTCCGACGGAAGGATGCGAGGTCCGGCTTCGACAAGCTGGACACGCGAACCGAAGGCGGCGAAGACGGAGGCCACCTGCACCCCTGTCGCGCCACCGCCGATCACGAGCATGGACGGAGGGATCTCGCGCAGCGACCAGGCGTCGCTGTGGGTATGGGTCAGCTCGGCGCCCGGGACGGCGAGTGGCCGGCTGACACCCCCGGTGCACAGGATGACGTTCTCGCCCCGGAACCGCAGCCCGTGGCTGGTCTCGACCGTGTGCGGATCGACGAAGCGCGCAGTGCCCGCATGCTCGTGGACCGCCACCCCCATGCCGTCGACGCGGGCGCGCAGAGCCGTATGGGTCCCGATGTCGTGAACGACCTCGCGCACGCGGTCGAGAAGCCGCGGATAGTCCAGCCGGACGTCGTCGGTGGTGATGCCGTACCGGCCGAGTTGCCGGGCCTCCCGCATCAGACGGGCCGCATGCGCGAGGGTACGGACGGGTACAGGGCCGTCGTTGGCCGCCATCCCACCGAACTGCTCGCGAGTCACCAGAGTGGTACGAGCGCCGAGGTCCGCGGCGCGATGCGCGGCGAAGACACCTGCCGGTCCGGCGCCGATGACGAGGACATCGGTCATGTCGAGTCCTGTGGTCGAAGCGGAAGGTGGCAGGCGGCCACGCGGCCCAGGGCACGGGCCGACGCGGCCGAGACCGTCCACCGCTCTGTCCATCCACTGTAATCGGTCGACTACAGGCGGCATCGAGCCCGGTCGTGGCTTACGAACATGGCGCTGCGGACGGCGACGCCGACCGGGTGGTGAGTGACTGACCTGCGGACGTCGGGGGACCGCTGGAGACAGAAGCAGCATGATCGTCGCCCCTCGGGAGCCACCTCTGGGGAGATCATCAGGCAGCGCATTGGGCGTTCAGGCTGGGCGTGGACGATAACGCCTTGCTGACCTGAGGGAATGCCTGGCACCGTTGATCCCTGGATGACGACCGGAGAAGGAATCATGAGCCGGAACGCGCCCCTGGGGAAGCGCAGGAAGACTCCGCAGGAGAAGAAGCGGCTGAGCTACGCAAAAGATCATCGCAACATCTATGGCGAGAACGACAAGAGTTCCCGCAAGAACATCCGGCGCAACAAGCGGATGCCTCATCGGGCCAACCGCCATCGTGATCACCAGCTTCTCGAAGCCGCCCGGGGCGCCGCCGACGAGCAGTCGAGCGGAGCCGTCGAAGTGCGTCTATACGTCAGGCGGCCCAAGCGCTGGAGGAAGTTGCGTGACGCACCCCTTGGCGAGATCTTGCAGGGGCGTATCGAGCGTCGGGTGAGGGAGGGCATCGACGATCCTGGAGCCGGCCGGAGGCGCATCCGCCGTATTCGTCAGCGGCAGGGGAAGGCGATGGACGGCGACTGATCCGTCCCGAGGAGGGCGCCACCTCGCCAGAGGTCAGACCGCAACCGAAGGCGAGCGCCATCAACGCCAACGCGTCGCCTCAGGCCTGGCCGGACAGATGTTCGGCCCAGCCGCGCAGGCGGCCGTGCTGGAAGCCGGCGAGTATGGCGGGCTGACCTTCTTGGGGGCTTTCATCGACGGCGGGGCCTGTTCGCCGCGTTCCAGCCAGGTCAGCGTGGCGCGCATGTGCCGCAGCCAGGACCGATAGGTCGGCGCCCAGCCCGGTGTTCGGTCGGTACAGCCGGTCAGGACGAACACATCGATTGTCTCGTGCCGCAGCCACGCTTCCGCCCCGGTGGGAGCGGTCGATGCTGCCGGCGACCAGCATGCGCACGTGCCCGCAGATTCGGTCCCATTCCGGCGGAGCGTTCTGCGGCCGGTAGCCGATGATCGTGGC
This sequence comes from Nonomuraea rhodomycinica, assembly GCF_013363995.1. Lineage (GTDB taxonomy): Bacteria > Actinomycetota > Actinomycetes > Streptosporangiales > Streptosporangiaceae > Nonomuraea > Nonomuraea rhodomycinica. The sequence goes on from NZ_JABWGO010000006.1 coordinate 250,490, forward strand.
CGAGGTTTCTGCGTCAAGGGTCACACCCCACCCATGGCGGCAGAACAACCTGCCGTTACGCAGGGCGGCGACATCCAGCGAAGGGAACACCTCATGGACCGCCCCACATCGCACTCGCGAACCCGCTCAATACAGGCCGCTTCCTGCGGTCGCAGGCGCAATCCCGCACGTCTGTCTAGATCCACTGCTGACATCATGTGACCGTGGGCATGTTCGAACGCATTGACCGGGACGCTGGCGTCTCAGGCCTGGTCGACATTCTCGCTGCGCTCCCCCCGTCGGACCTCCAGTCGGTCTTGCTGAGCGTTTACCGGCGGCGGGCCGACAACCTGCAGCCGGCGCAAGTCCTACGCCGCTACCAACAAGACCGGTTCTCCGTTATGCCCGCGTCTGATCCGAGGGCACTTACGGCCTTCGACCTGCGGGCATTCACTGTCCTGGCGGAGTTGGGCTTCACCGCCGTGGAACTGTCTCCGGTGTGCCCCCTCGGCACGGTCTCCACCGTGGCCACCGTGAACCAGAACAACGTGGTGACAACTGCGCGTAACGGTGAAGTGGTGGCCGACCCGACCAACGTGCTCGCCCTGGAGGCCGCCGTGCGGCGGCGCACCCAGGAAGTGGTCCGTCTGGCTGCATCTCATCGCGTCGTACGCGCGCAGATGTTTGACCAGCCTGGAGCGTTGCCGCATTTTCGTCTGCTGGCGCTGGCAACGGCGGGGCGAGACCGCGGCTCCAAGTGCTTTGAGCTCGCTGCGCTGGCAGAGCATCTTGACGCCTATCTCCGCCTCGTCGAGGGACTGCGCGTCGAGTTGACGGAGCTCCCGGACGGGCCACGGAAAAAAGACCTGGACGAACAGGTGATAGGTCCACTGGCCGAGCGTTATCCGAATGCGTCGATCGGTCTGGACAACTCCCGCGAGAGCGGGCGCGGCTACTATGTCGCCGCCTGTTTCAAGCTGCGGCTCGGCGGCCTTGAGGTCGGGGACGGCGGCTTCACCACGTGGACCCGCCGGCTGCTCGGCAATGCCAAGGAACGCCTGCTGATCAGCGCGCTGGCTCAGGAGCGGACACTTCAGGCGCTGAAGTAGCAACGTTGTTTCCACATGCGAGATCATCTCGGCATGAGAAACGATCTTTACGGCGCTCGCTCCAGCCAGATCGAACCTACTCGCAAACACCCCATGAGGCGGCGTTCTTGAGCCCGGCAGGGCGGGATCTGCGGGAAGCGGGGTGCTGGGGTTTATGGGTCATGTACGAAGGTGCTGGCACCTTCAGCCTTCTCGGTGTGATTCGTTTCGAAATGACATCATCTCCGCATGAGCTATGACCTTGCAGTCTGGGAGGGCGAGCGTCCCGCAAACGATCGAGAGGCCGGAGAGATGCATGCCACCCTGTACGACCAATACCTCGAGGCAGAGGTGAAGGTTCCGCCGACACCTCTGATCGTGGAATTCGTGCAGCGGCTCCTGCGGCGCTGGCCAGAGGACGGCGAGGTGGATGAGGATGATGTCCCATGGGCGGCATCTCCGCTGATCATGGGGGCCGCGGGCCCCTACGTCTACGTCCCGATGGCGTGGAGCCGCGCGGAGGAGACCTCAGCGTACGCAGTCCACGTTGCAGCCCAACTCGGCCTGCACTACTTCGACCCCCAGGAAAATCGACTTCGAACCCCGTAGCCGCGGTCGAGCCTGCTGCGCCGAGACCAGCGCCCCGTCCAATCTGGGAAGCGATCATGCCGATCTCGGAGATCGATCTTGGCCCGCTCGTGAACACCCCACAAGGTCAAAGGCTCGGTTCCAGCTTCGGAACCGGGCGCTGGTCAGAGGCTATGCCGGTGATCAGTGATCTCGATCGGTGGCGGAGCATCCGCCCAAAGGGCGGACACGGAGTCAGCGAAAAGTCGGCGAACGTCCTCGGCGCTGTTCGACGTAGGCAGATGCCAGGAGCGGCCCGGTTGACCCGTCATCCATGAGGTGAGGTGCCGTTGGTCGCGTCCTCGGACAGGAAGACGTGGTGGTCACCGTGGGGGGAAGATCTCGACGGGCCGGCCGGGGGTGTCGGCGAGGGCGTGGCGGTGGAGCCGGAACCACCAACTGGGGTGCTGCCAGTCGAGTACGAGCAGGCGTTCTGACGGCTTGATCCGTACCGAGCACGGCAGGGGCAGCTTCGTGACGACCCCTGAGGAGCGCCACTCGGCCGGGGCGAGGGTTCGACACATACAGGGCTGTCAGGTCCGTTGACTAACGAGGTCACCATCTTCGGCCGGTTGGTGTCATCGGGGCGAGACCGAGGGCGGCGAGGGCGGCGGCGCCGCGCTCGGCGTGGTCGCCGCCGGCGAGCACGAGGGTCCGCGCGAGCTGGTAGCGGCAGCCGGCGGCGTCGAACGCGTCCGTCGTGGCGAGCAGCGCTTCCTGGTCGCCGTCGAGCAGGGCGCCAGCCCGTTCCACGATGGCGGCGGCGACCGGGTTGCCGGCCACGACGGTGCGGGCCTCGGCCACGATGTCGCGGGCGTCGCGGCTTTCGGCGAGCACGGCGGTCTCGCTGCGCAGCGCGACGTACCAGTGGTGCCAGATCCAGGTGATCCACTTCCACATCTGCCGGGGCTCGGGGGCCATCCGCTCCAGCGCCTCCGGTGCCTGCCCGCGGTGCAGCAGGAGCATCGCGTCGAAGACCGCCCCGTAGCCGTAGGTGTGCTCCGGTGAGCTGCCGAGCCGGCCCAGGATCTCCTGCCAGGCGCGCCTGGCGTCATGGTCGTCGCGCAGGCCGTGGATCATCGCCACACCGGCCACCGCCGGGGCGAGGATGGACCGGGCGGGGCTGCCTGCCCGCTGCCACGCGTCGAGGAACCGGACGCTGCCGGTGAGCACCTCGTCGACGTCGCCCGCCAGCGCGGCGACCATGAGCAGCCGACACGTGGCGCGGTGACCCACCTCCGCCAGCGATGGATGGTCGGCCAGTTGCCGTGCCCATCGGCGGGCGCCCTGCACGTCTCCCGCCCCGAGGCCGGCCTCGGCGACCATGCCGAGCGCGTCGATCAGCTCGTGGGTGCCGGCCGGCGAGATCGGCAGGGACGACAGGAGCATGATCCGGCGCCGGGCCGTGGCCGCGGCGGCGAACGTGTCGCCGGCCCAGCTCTGAGCGCCGGTGAGCGCGTCGAGTGCGGCCGACTCGGCGAGCGGGTCGCCGGTCCGGCGGGCGAGTTCGACCGCGTGCTCGGCGCGCTCACGCGTCTCCGGTACGGCGTTGCCGGGCGGCCCCTGGACGGCGCCGAACGCGTCGGTGAGCACCGCGGCCTCGGCCAGGGCCACCGCCGCCTGCGCGGCCGGATCGTCGCCGGCCTGCTCCCGCGCCTCGGTGATCAGCTGGAGCGCCTCCTCTTGGGACGGGCGCCGCACGAATGTGGTCGAGAACCGGAACGCGATGGTGGCGGCGGTCGCCAGGTCGGCGGCGGCGGCAGCGGCGCTGCACGTGCGGGCGGCGTCCGCGGCGGCGCGGCGCAGGCGGTACATGTCATCGCCGGCTGTCCGGCACCCGGCTACGGCTGCGGCCTGCCGGAGCATCGACGCGGCGGCGGCCGGGTCGGTCGCGAGTGCGGCGGCCTGCTCATAGCGCTGCTGGGACTCGCCGGTCAGGTGACGGGTGAAGGTCAGCTCCGCCAGGCACCGGGCGAGCTCGAACGCCTCGACGCGCAGCTCCGGACGGTTGGCCGCCCACGCCAGGGCGGCGCGGAGGTCGTCGGCCACCAGGTCGAACCGGGCCCGCCAATCTTGGCCTACCACTGCCAAGCCGGCCGCCTGCGCCAGGCACCAGCGAAGGTGCCGGGATCGAGCGTCGATCAGCTCGCCGGCCTCGGACAGCCGCTCCAGTCCGTACTGGCGGATGGTCTCCAGCGCCCGGTACGCGGTCCTGCCCAGGGATGTCGTCACCGTCAGCAGACTCTGTTCGGCGAGCCGGGCCAGGCCGTCGGCGACCAGGCCTTCCTCGTCCTCATCCCCGGTCACCTGCGCCGCCGCCGCGGCGGTGAACGGCGCCACGAACACCGACACCCGGCGCAGCAGCGCCCGGTCGGCCGGCTCCAGCAGGGTGTGGCTCCAGTCCAGCGCCGCCCGCACCGAGCGGTGCCGGTCGTCGGCGCGGGAGCCGCCGGTGAGCATCCGCAGAGGGTGGGACAGGGCGGCGGTGATGCCATCGAACCCGAGCATGGGACAGCGGGCGGCGGCCAGCTCGATGGCCAGCGCCATGCCGTCCAGCCGCTCACAGATCGCGGCCACCTGGTCGCGCGACGGCGGATCCAGCGGCCAGCCGACCGCCGCCGCCCGTTCCATGAACAACGCGACCGCGTCCGACGCGCCATCGGCGGCCAGCGACAGCGGCGGGACCGGATACACCCGTTCGAACGGCACCATCAGCCGGGCCCGGCTGGTCGCCAGCACCGTCACCCGCGGGCACGCCGCCAGCAGCCGTTCGAGGAACAGCGTCACCCCGTCCGCCACGTGCTCGCAGTTGTCGAGCACCAGCAGCGCATGACGGTCGGCCAGCGCGGCGAGCACGGACTCGGTCATGTCGCGGCCGGGCTGCTCACCGAGGCCGAGCGCTCCCGCGACCGCGGTCGCGATCAGGCCCGGATCGGTGACCGGGACCAGGTCGACGAACCACATGCCGTCGGCGTACGCGCCGCTCACCTCCGCGGCCACCGCCAACGCCAACCGGGTCTTGCCCACTCCGCCGGGACCGACCGCGGTCACCTGCCGGTGCGCCTTGGTCATCTCGGTCAGCTCGGCCCGCTCGCTCACCCGGCCGATGAACGAGGTCAGCGGGGTCGGCAGAACCGGTGCCGGGCCGGCGCCGGCCGGCGTGGGCGCACGCTGGGCGAGCGCCCGCCGATCCGGCACCTCCAGCTTGCGCAGCAGCGAGGAGACATGGCTCTCCACGGTACGCACCGAGATGAACAGCCGGGCCGCGATCTCGGCATTGCTGAGATGGGCCCCGATCAGTTCCAGCACCTCGGCTTCCCGAGGGGAAATCTCCGCTCCCGTCACCACCGCCCCAGTTTGCCGCATGCCTTCCGTAAACCATCCGTGCCGGCGATCCGTGGTCACCACGGATGCGCAGCGGCCAAGCCGGGCGGAAAGCTGAGCACACGCAAACAGCCCACGACGACAGGAGTGACCATGACCGGCTCTTCCTCCCAGGAAATCAAGACCGTGCTCCATCCCGTGTCCGATCTGGCCAAGGCCAAGGCGGTGTACGCGGCCCTCCTCGGTGTCGCGCCACAGACCGACTCGTCCTACTACGTCGGCTTCGAGGCCGGTGGGCAGCACATCGGGCTGGTGCCGGACGGTGGGCCGCAGGGCATGACCTCGCCGGTGGCCTACTGGCACGTGCCGGACATCGAGGCGAAGCTGGCCGAGGTGATCGCCGCGGGGGCCACCGTGAAGGAGGCCGCGCACGACGTCGGCGGTGGCCGCCTCGTGGCCACCGTCACCGACCCCGACGGCAACGTCCTCGGACTGATTCAAGACCGATGAACGCCGACGCCGCCGCGACACCGAGCACCGGCTCGCCCACAAGCTCCTTCCCCGGCCAACCCGATGAGAAAGGCAGTGACGAAGCATGAACGGGCATGTCAGCGCCGACCTGCTCGGCGTCGAGAACATCGAGCAGCAACCCAAGAGGCGCGGAATGAGGTTCACGCTCAACGGTGCACTCTGGTCGCTGCAAGCGTTGTTCGGCTTCTTCTTCGCCGGCAGCGGTTTCGGCAAAGTGCTGTTGTACGACGCAGCTTTGTACGCGGCGGCGCCCCGGGCCGTGGCTTGGTACGCCGCGGTGTCGCAGCCTCTGATCGTCTTCATCGGGGTCTGTGAGGTACTCGGCGGCGTCGGCCTGATCCTGCCAGCGATGGCGAAGGTCAAACCGATGCTCACGCCGCTCGCCGCCGCCGGCCTGACACTGACGATGGTCCTCGCCGCCGGTTTTCACATCACGCGGGGCGAGTACGAGCTGGTGCCCGCGAACATCCTGCTGGGTGCCGCCACGGCGGTCGTCGCGGTCGGACGAGGGAGGCTACGGCCCGTCGCACCCGCGCCCCTCACCACCTCACGCGCACTCACGTCGTTCGGGGTCCTCGTCGCACTGGCCCTGCTGACCTTCGTCCCGACGTGGTACACGATGACCAACGTCCACTTCTGATCCCTCCGGTGAAGCCGCCGCCCGGCGTCACACGCGCGGGCGCCTCATCGGCTCCCTTCCACGGTGAGAGCGGCACCCCCCGCGGCGTCGGTGTAGCCGGCGGACTGCAGGCGGAACAGGTGGGCGTACGTGCCGCCCGCGGCCATGAGCTGGTCGTGGGTGCCCTGTTCGGCGACGACTCCGTCACGAAGGACGACGATGAGATCCGCGTCGCGGACCGTGTTGAGCCGGTGGGAGATGAGCAGGCTCGTACGTCCGGCACGGTGCGCGCGCATGCGGGAGTGGACATCGGCCTCGGACTCGGGGTCCAGCCCGGACGACGGCTCGTCGAGGATCATCAAGTCGCGGTCGGCGCGCAGGAACGCCCTGGCCAGCGCGGTGCGTTGCCACTGACCGCCGGAGAGCACCACGCCGGTCTCCGGGTCCTCCTTGTCGGCCTCGGAGGTGAACATTCGCGACAGCTGCGTCTCGTAGCCGCGCGGCAGGGCGGACAGGACGTCGTCTATCCCGGCCCGCCGGGCGGCCACGCGAATCCGATCGAGGTCCTGCAGGGCGTCGAGGGAGCCAAGGCCGACGTTCTCCCGGGCGGTCAGGTCGTAGGTCATGTGGTCCTGGAAGACGCCGCTGATCCGCTCCCGCAGCGCGGCCGGATCCATGTCCCGCAGGTCCACCCCGTCCCACGTGATCGAACCCTGTTGCGGATCGTAGAACCGCAGCAGCAGCTTGACCAGCGTGGACTTTCCCGCTCCGTTCGCCCCGACCACGCCGACCGTGGCCCCGTGCGGGATCCGCAGCGAGACCCCGCGCAGGATCCACGGGTGGTCCGGCGAGTACCGGAACCAGACGTCGTGCAGCTCCAGCCCGCCGGCGAGCGGTCGCACCGGCGTCGGCACGGCCGGCACCGGCAGGTCGGGGGCGGCACGGACGATCGCCACGTGGTGGCCGAACATGAGCAACCCGCTGTACACCCTGCTCGCCGTGGAGATCAACGTAGCGGCCCCGCCGAACGTGGAAGCGACCGCCACGGCGAACATCGACACATCTCCCACCGACAGGGCCCCGGCGCGGGCGGCGAACGTCGCCCACGCCAGACCTCCCGCTGACACGACCGCGCCCAGCGCGCCGAGCAGCCCCTCGGCGCGCAGCTCCCGGCCGTCCATCCGCCGCCGCTCCTCGTTGACCAGCGTGAGTTCGCCCAGCAGCCGGTCCCGCAGCCAGCCACCGATGCCGAACAGCCGGATCTCCTTGGCCGCCTGGCCATCGGCCAGCAGCCCGCCGTAGAAGATCTGCCGCCGTTCATGGGGGGACATGTGCATCATCATCGCGTTGCGCCGCCTGGACAGCCTCACCTGCACGACCAGGCCAGGTACCGCGGCCACCGCGGCCACCAGCGTCATCACCGGCGACACCACCCACAGGGCGGCGGCGAACCCGATCAGGCTGATCATCGACTGCACAGCCATGAACCCGCCCGTGACCAGCGTCTGACCGGCATCCGCCGCCTGCTGCCCCAGCCTGAGCCGGTCCAGCACGCCCGGATCCTCGAACCGCGCCAGCCCAGCGAACCGTAAGGTCGCCGAGAACAGGTCGGCCGCCGCCCGCACGGCGAACGCCCGCCCCAGACAGTCACCCAGATACTGCGACAGATGCGGCAGCCCGGCGGTCGCCACCGCGAGCGCGCCGAACAGGCCCACACGCCAGGCCAGCGCGGCAGGGGCGACCGCCGGGTCGGGGATCCCGTCCACGAGCAGCTTCATCGCCCACGCCGACGCCACGGGGGCCAGACCCTGCACCACGACCACGAAGGCGTGCACCGTCATCATCCCCGGCGCGGCCTGCGCCGAGATCCGTACGATCTCGGCCAGCGAGGCGCCCAGCCCGGTCCGCGGCAGCGCCGGGGCGCCCTCGTCCTGCGTCGTCGCCCGCGGCAGGCCGGAAAGCTCCTCCGCGGCCTCAGGCTGCATGGGTGCCGGCCCGTTCGACGAGCAGGCCGACGACGAGAACGGCGGCGAGATAACCCATGAGGAGCATCCCATCTGAGTTGTTCATATAACGCCTACGATATAGCCCGCGGAATCATGTAGTGATTTTGTCCCGATATCGTGACAATCCTCGGCTGCAACCATGCGCTCGTCAGGGAGCGCGGCGACGGCATCTGCGGCAAGGCTTTCGCGGATGAAGGTTGTCAAATGATGGCGAAGCGGCGCTGTCGCCCGTATCGCGAGATCGCGCACGTGCAAGCGCAGGACAAGGCCGTTGTGGCCAGGAGGAGCTGCGCGGATCACCGCTAGTAGCGTTTCGCCCACTCTGGCCGCTCTTGACGCCCTGTCATTGCCTTGCTTAAAGTCCAAGCGTCACAATCAGGTCAATCCACTCGCCGCCGAAGTACGTAAACGTACAGACAGTAATTGTATCGAGGGGAAGTGATCGAAATGACCTCCGTCATCGGCCGCATCGCTGATCGGGTCCTCGCGTCGGTCGTGCCGAAGCTGAACGCGTCGGCCATAGGGAAATGCGTGAGGAGTACATACCGTACGAACTCCGGGTGTCCTGGCACGGGCGTCAAGGTATGCACGGTGTACGAGGACTGCACCAACGGCTCTTACCTGTACACCGTGTGCGGGCCGTGCATCGTCGGCTAATGCAGCCCAGGTGAGGCCGTCATCGGCCAGATCCGTTGATGGCGGTCTCAACCAGGTTCGAACTTCGTCAACGTCGCCTGGTCGGCCTGCGATAGGTGACGACTTCGTCGCCCGGTCCCGGGTACGCCATGATCAGCAGCCGCTGGGTGCCGTACTCCTCGCCCTTCCAGGGAAACCAGGCGAAGTGCACGCGGATGCGGTAGTGGCCCTTGCGGCCGTTGAGCGACAGGTCGGGCAGTTCGATGCCGCTCAGACCGTCCATGAAGCTCATCCTGCCGCTCTGGTTGGCGTAGCCGACCTCGACGACGTCGTCCCAGCCCTTGGTCTCGACCGGTGGGCGGCGCGGGTAGGTCTCCAGCGTGACACAGACGTGGAAGTCGGAATGCGTGTCCACCGTCACGCGGCCCGGCCCGGCGGTGACCGGGCCGGCGGAGGCGCTCCTGCCCTCGCCGGCGACATCCTCGTACAGCCCCAACCCCGCCTCCGGCCACTCCGGCTCCTTGAGGCGGATCGCCTTGGCGGGCTTGATGAGCGGATGGTGGCGCGGGGTGGCGTCGCATTTGCGCTGCTCCTCGGCCAGGAACTCCTCGAATTCGCGATTGTCGGCGGCTGCCCTCGCCGAGACCTCTGCCTTCGCGGCCGGGCAGATCCCGGCGAGCACCCCGCTCAGGTTCCCGACGTTCACCCCTTCCACCTCTCGCAGGCGGGCCAGTTCGCGTGGGTCCTTGCGGGTGTAGACGGCGCAGAGGCGACGGCCGTGGGCGAGCAGCACCTGGTCAGGCGTGGTGGCGGCGAACGTGAGCACGTTCTGCTGGCGTACGGCGCAGATGAAGGCGAGCGAGCCGGTCCGCGGCGGAGGTTCCACGGGCCGGCCGTCCGTGTCCCAGCGCTCGGGAGGCGAGCAGTCCTCGGCCGTGGTGACCGGGCCGCGTGACTGGTCGGCGGCCGGCACGAAGCACAGGGCGACGGAGGTGGCCAGCGCCGTCACGAGCACGTGGTGGCGCAGGCGGGCGGCGGGTGGGGCGCCGTACAGGGCGAGCAGGATGAGGGCGGAGGCGGCGAGCGCGGCGCTGTACCACAGCGGGGAGAGCCCGAAGAGGATGTCGCCGTTCTCGTTCCGGTCGAACAGCCCGTCCGGGTACAAGGCCAGCCGCTGGTCGACCGTCTCGGGGATGAGTTGCCGGTCCGCCTCGGGGTTCGTGGTGAGCGAGGTGACGACGCCGGCCGCCGCGGCGAGGGTCAGGATCAGCATCGTGGCACGCAGCAGCCGCCTGGTCCTGCGGACGACGGCGATCAGGACCAGTACGGCGGGGGCGCCGACTCCGATGAGCATGTCCCCGGCGACCCAGAGCACCGTCGCCGGGTAGCTGACGTACCCGTGGAAGAAGTCGTCGACCGCGCCCCTGGGGCCGGTCCACACAGGCATGCCGTCCGCGAGGTTGACGGCCGCGGGGATCAGCGGGACCACCACGGCCACGGCGGCGAGGGGCCACGCCCGCGCGGGTGCGAGCCGTACCGGAGGAGCCGGAGACGGCACCGGGGGCGGGCCGCCCAGGTCGTGGGCGGAGCGGGCCTGCCACACCGTCCCGAAGACGTCCAGGACGCTCAGGACCATGAGCAGCACCAGGTCGTAGTCGACGCCCCAACCGCCGAACGCGACGATCGAATGACTTCCCGACGACAGCAGCGACAGCGCCGCCCAGGCGCCGCCCATCCGCACGGTGCCTCGCCTCCAGCGCCCGTCCCTGGCCTGGCCGGCCAGGACCGGCACCAGCCACAGCAGGTAGACGGCGTTGCCGAGCTGGTACGGAGCGACGAACTGCACGACGGAGTACTGGCCGAGGCCGTAGGCGACGGTGGAGGCCACGCCCATGGCGGCGCTCGCCAGCCCGGCCACGAGCCCGAGCAGCCGCAGCCATCGAGGCAGGGCCCCGGCGAGGACCACGAAGAACAGCCCGACGACGGCGAGGTTGAGCAGGTCGGACGGCAGGCCCAACCACCACAGGTACGGAATCGGAAGCCGGTACAGCAGCGTGCAGGCGACGCTGAGGTACAGGGCTGCCCGTAACAGCCGGACGGGCCTGTCGTCGGCCGCTGCCGTGCCGGCCGGCCGCCCGCGCAGTACCTGCCAGTAGGCCCAGCCCTGCAGGACTCCTCCCGCGACCATGAGGAGCTCCACCCACCAGGTGTAGGGCATGAAGTCCGGGTCCCACCCGCCGGTGACGATCTCGCGCAGCAGGGCGGGGTCGCCGGTGGCCAGCGCGCGGACGCCGGACACGATGACCGCGGCCACGTAGATGGCGGCGAACAGTGCGGCGATTCTGCCGAAACGATAGCGGCGCACGAAAGATCCTCGGGCACGAGCGGACAGGGTCCGAACAAAGGCGCCCAACCCTAACGAGCCGCCACCGAAACGATCAAGGGCCGTGATGAGTCCACGGTTTTCCTCACCTGAGCGCCTTGGCGCATAGCGCTTCGCGCCCGCTCGTGAACGCCTATCGCGCTTCGCGGCGATACAGAGGTGTGCGTACATGGATGAGCTGGATCGCCGTCGTCCCCTTCGCCGGGTGGGCGCTGGTGCGGCTGAGCGGGTTCGAGCCGGACTGGCCGTGGGTGCCGGTGGTGGCGTACACGCCGTACGCGGCGGCCGGGGCGGTGGTCGGCGCGGCGCTGGCGTGGCTGCTGAGGCGCCGGGCGGCGGGGGTGGTGGGGATCGCGGCCGTGACGGCATTGGGGATCGCCGTCGTGCCCCGGGCCGTCGCCGACGGCAACCCGGCGGCGGACGGGCCGGTGCTGCGGGTGCTGTCGGCCAACCTGATGGTGGGCCAGGCGGACACGGACCAGCTGATGGCCCTGGTCGGCCAGGTGCGGCCGGACGTGCTGACGTTGCAGGAGCTCACCCCGGACGCCCTGCGGCGGCTGGAGGAGGCGGGGGTGCGCGAGCGGTTGCCGCACGCCGTCACGCGCCCGTTGCCCGGGGTGGGCGGGTCCGCCGTGTACGCGAGGCATCCGCTGACGGCCGGAGAGACGATCAAGCTGGGTGCGTTCGGGCAGGCCAGGGCATGGCTCGCCCATCCCGGTGGGGACCGCGTGGAGATCGTCTCCGTGCACCCGTGCGCGCCCAGACGCGTCGGCCGGCAACCGTGCTGGCAGGGTGGCCTCCAGGCGCTGCCGCGCGGCCGCGGGCAGTTGCGGCTGCTGGCGGGGGACTTCAACGCCACGCTCGACCACCTGCCGATGCGTGAGCTGCTGGCGTCCGGATATCGGGACGCGGCCGACGTCATGGGCCGCGGATTCACGGCCACTTGGCCGCGGGCGCTGGGCCGTACGTGGCGGCTGCCAGGCGTGACGATCGACCACGTGCTGGCGGACTCGCGGATGGCGGTGCGCGACTTCCGCGTGCTGGAGTTGCGGCACACCGATCACCGGCCGGTCTTCGCCGAGGTCAGGCTCCCGTGAACAGCCGCCGCCAGAGCCGTCGTCCTGCTTGGGCGGCTACGCGAACGGGCCCATGGAGGGACGGTCTTTCACCCGGTCATGGATGCGGCGCAGCCACGGCTGCGTCGCGTCTGCCGCCAGGCGCTCCAGCGTGCTGAGGAACACTCGCCCGTCGGGACGGAAAAGACTGTGCGGCAGCAGCGGGGGCGGGTCGTCGCGGCGAACGACGGCAGGCATCCCGTACGCCGCCGGCGCGAGCCGCCGGTCATCGTGGAACGCCAGGTACGTCCACACGTCCGCGGCCAGGGGCACCACCGCTTCCGCGTCGCACGGCCATACCTCACCGGTCTGCGGGTGCCGCGGCACCAGGGCGATGTCCGGGGTCTCGGCGGGCAGGCCGGGCCCGGCCAGGACGAGGTGGCGTTCCGCTGGCCCTGGAGGGAGCAGGCCGTCGATCGCCCGGCGGAACACCTCCGCCACAGGCCCCTCCGGGACGGACACCCGCTTACCGCCCGAGACCGTCAGCAGGTGCGCCAGTGCCACCGCGACCGCGGCCCTCCACAGCGGGCTCCAGTAACCACGCGGATCGACGGGCGGTGTGCTCGGCAGTTCCGTCCAGTCGATCACCCGTTGGACGGGGCCGGCGACGGCGACAGGGCGCACGGCTTCCGGCTCCAGCCACACCACCTGCCAGAACCCGCAGTCGTCGACGCGGGTCGCGACCGGGCGGCCGCACTCGGCGCACGCCAGGTTGGGGCCGTACTGGCCGTCCCAGCCGCAACAGCAGCCGCCCAACCGCTCCGGGATGAAGACGGTTCCGCGGACGTCGCCCGGCGCGATCGCGATCCTGTCCGGGGGGCCCGAGACGCAGTACGTCAGCAGTCGGACGCCTCGCTCCTCCGGCTCGGGCCTCAACGGTTCCCAGGGCCGGCCGTCTCCGGGGTCCACCGCGTACGTCCCCGGCTCCAGAAGACCGGGGAGCAGATCATGGCCGTACTTCTGGTGAGCGTGGTCGGGAAGCGCCACCCGCGTCACCCTCGCGGTCATCACGGCGCCGCACTCCGCACAGGCGAAAACGACCAAGCAGCCTCCTTGGTGGGAACGGCGCGATCATGGTGACACAACTCGTTCGGGAGCCTCCAGGGTCACCGCGGCGCGAGGCCGTCTGGGGACGGGAGGGCTTCGGTGATCATGAAGTGTCGGTCGAGGGCTGAGACGAGCCGGTCGGTCAGTCCGGGGGTGGTGGTCGCCGCCCATTGCCGGGCGAGGTCGAGGAACCCGGCGAAGGCACGGCGTGCAGGGCGCCAGAGCGGCGATGTCGATGTCCGCGCCGGGCCTTTCTGGGAGACGATGGCACTCGGCTTGACCGTTCCGGATGGAGGTCGATGGTGCGGACCCGACGAGGTGCCCGGATCGTGCTGCTGGATCAGGACGATCGGATTCTGCTGGTCCAGCACCGGTACGACGGTGTCATCGTCGTTACCGGTTCGCAGGTCCGGGAGCTGTTCTGGGTGCCCCCAGGTGGAGGGCTCGAGGGAGACGAGGACTTCTTCCAGGCCGCTCGCAGGGAGCTGCTGGAGGAGACCGGGCTGACGGAGGTCGAGTGGGGGCCGTGTCTGTGGACCCTCGACGCGGACGTTCGGTGGGGTGACGAACCCCTGCGGGTGCACGAGCGGTACTTCCTCGCGCGGGCGCGCGGCGCGGAGGCCGTCACCCGCGCCCACCTGGAGCCGGATGAACGGCAGGCGATCGTGGAGCATCGATGGTGGTCCTTGGCTGAGCTTGTCGCGGCCGAGGCCACGGAGACTCTGCGGCCCGTGGGACTTCCGGGGCTGTTGGCCGAGGTGCTGGCCGTAGGGGGACGACCGTCGGGTGAGCCGCGGGCCCTGCGCGTGTAGGAGCCCTGTCCTGCTGGAGTCACCCGGGGAAAAGGGTTGGACGGGGTGACGCGCGTGCTTGTAGCTTGCAGCTGACCGTGACACCGCCCGAGGAGGTGAGACCCATGAACGCTGTAGCGATGTGGGTGCTCCCCCTTCCGGTCACGGTCGGGCGATTGACGTAGGTGTCGCCGGGAGCGCCTCGCCGACAAGGCACTCCCGAAAGGCAACACCTATGGACTCTTCGCCGTTCACCGCCGAGCCGTCGTCGTCGAACGACACGGCCGGGCGCGCGCCCCTCGTGTTCGACGTGATCATTGCCGGGTGCGGGCCGACCGGCGCGATGCTGGCCGCCGAACTGCGGCTGCACGACGTGCGGGTACTCGTTCTGGAGAAGGAGACCGCGCCCAAGTCGTTCGTGCGCATAGTCGGGCTGCACATGCGCAGTCTCGAGCTGATGGCGATGCGCGGACTGCTGGATCGCGTTCTGCGACATGGACGACAGCGTCCGGCCGGCGGTTTCTTCGCCGCCATCCCCAAACCCGCGCCCAAGGGCCTGGATTCCGCGCACCCCTATCTGGTGGGCATCCCGCAGCCGGTCATCGAACGCCTCCTCGAAGAACGTGCGGTCGAACTGGGCGCGCAGGTCCGGCGCGGTAGCGCGGTGACCGGTCTCGCGCAGGACGACGAGGGTGTGACCGTCGAGCTGGCCGACGGGGAACGGCTGCGTTCGCGCTATCTCGTCGGCTGTGACGGCGGGCGCAGTACGGTGCGCAAACTCCTCGGCGTCGGCTTCCCCGGCGAGCCCTCGCGGACCGAGACGCTGATGGGTGAGATGGAAGTGGGCGTGCCGCAGGAGGAGATCGCCGCCAAGGTGGCCGAGATCCAGGAGACCACCAGGTCGTTCTGGCTCCGGCCCTTCGGCGGAGGAATCTACAGCGTCGTCGTCCCCGCCGCGGGAGTCGGCGATCGCGCGGAACCACCCACCCTCGAGGACTTCGAACAGGCGCTGCGCGCCATCGCCGGAACCGATTTCGGCGTGCACTCCCCGCGCTGGTTGTCCCGCTTCGGGGACGCCACCCGGCTGGCCGAACGCTATCGGGTCGGGCGGGTGCTGCTGGCCGGCGATGCGGCGCACATCCATCCACCCATCGGCGGACAGGGCCTCAACCTGGGCGTTCAGGACGCGTTCAACCTCGGCTGGAAACTGGCCGCGCAGATCCGCGGTTGGGCGCCGGAGCCGCTGCTGGACAGCTACCAGGCCGAACGTCGTCCGGTCGCCGAGGACGTACTCGACAACACCCGCGCCCAGATGGAACTGCTGTCCACCGAACCGGGCCCGCGGGCCGTGCGCAGGCTGCTCACCGAACTGATGGACTTCGAGGAGGTGAACCGCCACCTGATCGAGAAGATCACCGCGATCGGCGTCCGCTACGACTTCGGGGACGGCCCCGACCTGCTCGGCCGCCGCCTGCGCGACATCGACGTGGCACAGGGCCACCTCTACAGCCTGCTGCATCGGGGCCGCGGCCTGCTGCTGGACCGCACCGAACGCCTGACCGTCGGCGGCTGGTCGGACCGGGTCGACCACCTCGCGGATCCCACTGCGGCACTGGATGCTCCGTGCGTCCTGCTGCGCCCCGACGGCCACGTCGCCTGGATTGGCGACGATCAGCGGGACCTGGACGACCACCTCTCCCGCTGGTTCGGCGAGCCCGCCGGCTGATCTCGCCCGTGCGTCGGGAAAGGCGGGGCCGGAGTCGTGTGGGGCGGCCCTTTCGCCGCTCGCCGGGCATTCACTTCGTCCACTACTCGGTGGTACTGTGTAGTGGTACTCGGTACGACAAAGTACCGAGCGAACGAAGAGGGATCCACGGTGGACGACCTGACGGAGATGCTGAAGGGCACGCTCGAGGGCTGCGTGCTCCAAATCATCGGCAGCGAGGAGACCTACGGGTACGCCATCACGCGTCGGCTGAACGAGCTCGGCTTCGCCGACGTCGTCGAAGGGACGGTTTACACCATCCTGCTGCGGCTGGAGAAGAACGGACTCGTCCAGGCGACGAAACGGCCGTCCGGGGTGGGCCCGCCGCGCAAGTTCTATGCGCTCAACGACGCGGGGCGCGAAGAACTCGCGAAGTTCTGGGCCAAATGGGAGTACGTCACATCACGGATCGACAAGCTCAAGGAGGGCGGCAGATGAATCTGTGGGAGACCGTGACAGGCAGCGATCTCACCAGGGAATGGAAGGCGTTCGAAGCCCGGGCCGCTAAATTGCCGGCCGACCATCGGGCGGCGTGGGAAGAGATCAAAGGCCATCTCTTTCCCTACGGGGACTTCACGGGCCGAAACCTGATGCCGATTCTCGACAGTGCTCTGGGGCTGCTCGAAGAGACGGCGTCCGATGGGCAGAGCATTCACGAGGTGCTGGGCGACGACATCAAGGGCTTCTGCGCGGCGCTGGCCGGCGGAGAAGGGGCGCGGAGCCATCGCGACCGATGGCGCGAGCAGCTGAACAGGAACGTCGCGAAGAAACTGGGCCGGCTGGGAGGCTGACGTGGGCATCCAGGACATCATCGAGGGCAAGAAGCAGTGGCGGGCGCACATGGCGCGGGTCAAGGCGCTCCCGCCGGACTATCAGATCGTCTACAAGGAGATGCAGAGGTACCTCTTCAAGGTCGGGCCGGTCGACCTGCTCGGCGGGTCCCTGCTCTCAGGGATCGTCGACTTCTTCGAGGAGGGCGTCGCGGCCGGCAGGGGAGTTCTGGAACTCATCGGCAATGACGTCGCCGCTTTCTGCGACGATCTGATCAAGGACTCGCGCACCTACGCGGACATCTACCAGGAGTCCATCAACGGGAAATCCGGCACGGCCGAGAAGTAACACCCTTTCGAGCACCCCTTTCACGGGCGAGCCCCTCGACTTTCACGGGCGAGCCCCCCGACTTTCACGTGTGCCCCTCGACGCCGGCGAGGATCTCCGGCGCGTCTGAGCCTGCTGCCCTGTCGTGTCAGCGGCCGTGTCAGCACGGCGACAGGGCGGTATCAGCGCCTCCGGCGATCGTGGACGCCATGAACAGTTCAGCGATCGCACTCTCCAGTGAGCCGACGGAGTCCGCCTTGTCCTGAGGGATGACGGACTCGCTCCCGGACTGCGACCAAGGCCGCCACCCATCCCGCGCCACCGGCGACACCACCCCACCACAGGACAGGACAGAGTGATGACGACCCAGCAAGCCCCGGCGATCCAGGTGAACGGCCTGGAGAAGTCGTACAAGGAGCTGCGCGTGCTGCGCGGCGTGACCTTCGAGGTGGCGCGGGGCAGCATCTTCGCCCTGCTCGGCTCCAACGGAGCGGGCAAGACCACCGCCGTGAAGATCCTGTCCACGCTGCTCAAGGCCGACGCGGGCACGGCCCGCGTGAACGGCTTCGACGTCGCCACGCAGGCCGCGGACGTGCGCGAGTCGATCAGCCTCACCGGGCAGTTCGCCGCCGTGGACGAGATCCTCAGCGGGCGGGAGAACCTCGTGCTGGTCGCCCGGCTGCGGCACCTCAAGAACCCGGGCAAGATCGCCGACGACCTGCTGGAGCGGTTCTCGCTGACCGACGCGGGCGGGCGGAAGGCGGCCACGTACTCGGGAGGCATGCGCCGCCGCCTCGACATCGCCATGAGCCTGATCGGCGATCCGCCGATCATCTTCCTCGACGAGCCGACGACCGGGCTCGACCCGCAGGCCCGCATCGAGGTGTGGCAGGCCGTCAAGGAGCTCGCCGACCGGGGCACGACGGTGCTGCTCACCACGCAGTACCTGGACGAGGCCGAACAACTCGCCGACCGGATCGCGATCCTCCACGAGGGCCGGATCATCGTCAACGGCACCCTGGCCGAGCTCAAGCAGCTGCTTCCGCCCGCCAAGGTCGAGTACGTCGAGAAGCAGCCCACCCTCGAGGACATCTTCCTCACCCTTGTCGGCACGAAGGCCTGACGGACCACAAAGGCATATGGAGCAACGATGAGCAAGCACTTCTTCGGCGACACCACCGTCCTGCTGGGACGGTCCCTGCGCCACATAACGCGCAGCCCCGACACCATCATCACCACCGCGATCATGCCGATCGCCATGATGCTGATGTTCGTCTACGTGTTCGGCGGCGCGATCAGAACGGGGTCGGACTCGTATGTGAACTACATGCTGCCCGGCATCCTGCTCATCACGGTCGCCTCGGGCATCGCCTACACCGCGTACCGGCTGTTCATGGACATGAAGGGCGGGATCTTCGAGCGCTTCCAGTCGATGCCGACCGCGCGGTCGTCGGTGCTGTGGGCGCACGTGCTGACCTCGCTGGTCGCCAACCTGATCTCGCTCGGGGTCGTGATGCTCGTGGCCCTGCTCATGGGCTTTCGCTCGGGGGCCGGGGTGCTGGCGTGGCTGTCCGTGGCGGGCATCCTGCTCCTGTTCACCGTGGCGTTGACCTGGATCGCCGTCATCCCCGGCCTGTCCGCCAAGACCATGGAGGGCGCGAGCGCGTTCTCCTATCCGCTGATCTTCCTGCCCTTCCTCAGCTCGGCCTTCGTGCCCACCGCCAGCATGCCCGGCCCCGTGCGCGCCTTCGCCGAGAACCAGCCGGTGACCTCCATCGTCAACGCCATCCGCGCCCTGTTCGCCGGGCAGCCGGTCGGCACCGACATCTGGGTCGCCCTCGCCTGGTGCGTCGGCATCCTCGTCGTCGCGTACGCCTTCGCCATGAGGACCTACCGCCGCAAGATCTCCTAGTCCGTCACCTGTCCGCACCCGGAAAGGAAAGATCATGAACGACTCCGTCCACACCCTCACGGCGATGCCGACGGCGCGTCAGGCCGGCTGTCCCTTCGACCCGCCCAAGGAGCTGATCGAGGCGCGCGAGCACGGCCCGATCAGCCGCTTCCCCTTCCCCAGCGGCCACCAGGGCTGGCTGGTCACCGGATACGACCTGGTCCGGTCCGTCCTGGCCGACTCGCGGTTCAGCTCGCGCAAGGAGCTGATGCTCCAGCACCCGCTGATCGACTACGGCGACATCGAGGTCCCGCCGGCGCCGCCCGGCGAGTTCCTGCTCATGGACGACCCGCAGCACAGCCGCTACCGGAAACCGCTGGTGGGCAAGTTCACCGTCCGGCGGATGCGGCTGCTCACCGAGCGCGTCCAGCAGATCACCGCCGACCACCTGGACGCCATGGAGAAGGCCGGCCCGCCGGTCGACCTGGTGACCGCGTTCGCCAAGCCCATCCCCGCCATCGTGATCTGCGAACTGCTGGGCGTGCCGTACGAGGACCGGGGCTTCTTCCAGGACAACATCGACAAGTTCCTCGGCGGGGAGGCCGGCGACGAGGAGCTGATCGCCGCCTACCTCGCGACCCAGGACTACCTCGCGCAGCTGGTGGCCGCCAAGCGCGCCCACCCCACCGACGACGTGCTCAGCGACCTGCTCGACAGCGACCTGACCGATGAGGAGCTGAAGGGCATGGCCCTGATCCTGCTCTCGGCCGGCTTCGACACCACCGCCAACATGCTGGCACTGGGCACCTTCGCCCTCCTGCGGAACCCGGAGCAGGCCGCCGCGCTGCGCGCCGACCCGGCGCTCGCCGACCAGGCGGTGGAGGAGCTGCTGCGGTACCTCAGCGTCGCCAAGCAGTTCCACCGGGTCGCGCTGGAGGACGTCGAGCTGGGCGGCCAGACCATCAAGGCCGGCACGACGGTCATCCTGTCCCTCAACACCGCCAACCGCGACCCCGAACGCTTCCCCGACCCCCACCGGCTCGACCTGCGCCGGCAGGACGGCGGCCACCTGGCCTTCAGCCACGGCATCCACCAGTGCCTGGGCCAGCAGCTCGCCCGCGTCGAGATGCGGGTCGCCTTCCCCGCGCTGTTCGACCGCTTCCCCACGCTGCGCCTCGCGGTACCCGCCGAGGAGGTCGGCCTGCGTCCGGAGACCGCGGACATCTACGGGGTGAAGAGCCTCCCGGTCGCCTGGGACGTGTGACGGGACGACGGTGTGAGGGCGGCGGCCGGGTGCGTCCCTCGACCGCGATCGCTCGTGATCCGTTCCTGCACTGAACCCTCACCTCTGCTGCGCGACGTGCGCATACGCGTCTGCTTCGATGGCGGCGTGATCAATCGAGGACGGACGAAGGCCGGTGATGCCTCTTGGGCGTTCGGATGCGGCCTCACCGTCGTCATCGCGGCGACGTGCGCGACGGCCGCGACCTTCTTCGACATCCTCCTGGTGACTCGCGCCCAGGTCCACTGCCAGGGGGATCCGAGCTCGGGAGAGAAGTTCGCCGACGTGTTCTGGCTGCTGAGCCGGATCGTCGTCATCCCGATGGTCTCGGCTCTGTCGGCGATCGTCTCGTTGCCGTTCCACCTGCTGGCCCGGCTTCCCTGGCTGGCCGGGCGCGTGTGGCCGGTGCCTGTCCTGCTCGCTCTCACCATCGGGGTCTCGGTGGCCGGGCCGGTGGCGATGGTTCTGTACGACGTGGCCACCGAAGGCACGCCTGGTGACTGCGTCCTGCCATGGTGGCCTTCATGGCTTCCCTCATAGGGGGTGACGCTGACAGGTTGGTGATCGTCGGTCACGGCGGGCGGGTTCGCAGCCGCAGGTCGGCCACGCCGGAAAAGGCGCGGCATGCCGGGAAGCTCCGGCTATAGGGTGCGGTCCGTGGACAATCTTGAAGGCCTCGTCATCGCCCGACGGCTGCGTGTCCCCATCGGCGACGCCCCCACCGGGTCACACCCGGGCTGGGGAGAGGTCGCCGCCCGCCAGCTCGACGCCGCACTGCTGAGCGTCGGCTTCACGTGCTCGCCGGCCCTGCTCGACCGCCTGGGCAAGCTGCGCGGAGAGACCGTGGTCGATCTCGGCGTGCGCGTCCTGGCCGCCGTCCGCCACCTCGTCGGCGATCACGTGCGGCACAACGCCTACTTCATCGACTTCCCCCGCAACGTGCCCGACACGATGGAGTTCTGGGTCGGCCTGCTGCGGGAGGCGCTGCTCGACCCGGTCGCCGCCGCGCACGTCCCGCCGACGACGCTCAACCTGCTCGCTCTCCCCGGCTACGGCCGTTACCAGCACACCTATGCCGACCTGCTGGCCGCGCACGCCGAGCTGATCCCGCTGGCCGGCGACCGGGTGACCGTGCTGGAGCTGGGAGCGGACCTGGAGTCGGAGGCGCGCGCGCTCTACTTCTCCCTGGCCGGCTCGGAGGCGCCCCTGGCGGCCGAGGACCTGGAGGCGCTGCACACGCTGGCCGCCTTCTGCGCCGACGAGCCCGAACGCGTCCCGGTACGCGAGAACCGCGCGGTCATCAACCAGGTACGCCTGGCCGCGGGCCGGCCGCTGCTCGTGGACACGGTGACCGACGTGCTCCGGCTCGCCTGCGGCGCCTCCGGCGGCGATGTCACGCTGACCGCTCCCACCAGGTTCCGCTCGTTCCGGCGGCCTGAGCGCCGCGCCCTTCTGCAGGCCCTGGACAGGGTCGCGGCGCCGGCCAAGCTGGCCGACGTGCCGCGCCACCGGGAGCAGTGGAAGCGGCTCGGTGAGCGGCTGCACCCGCACGAGTACCCGCAGTTCCCGCGGGCGGCGCAGGTCTTCGAGGTCGCGCGAGGCGTACGCCGGGCGCCCAGCCTCGACAGCCGGGTCGAGGCGGCCCTGTCGGCCGGCCGTACCGGCGACGCGGTGGAACTGCTGGAGAGGGCACCCGGCGCACTGCTGCGCCGGCTCGACCACCTGCTGCGGACCGGCACCGACCCCGGCGGGGTGCTCGACGCCGCCGAGAGGGCCGCGGCGACCGCCTCCGGCCGCGTCCTGCTGTCCCTGCGGGAGCACCTGCAGAACCGGCTCGCCCTCGCCCCCGGACGCGTCTTCGTCAACCGCCGCGGCCGGGCCTGGACGACGGCCGACACCCGCACGCGGCTGGAGGAGGACGTCGTGGCGCGGGCCACGGCCGTCCTGGACGAGGAGATCACCCGGCGCCTGCCCGACCCGGGCGCGCTGGTCGTCGATCCCGAGGTGCTGGACGTCGCCCTGCCGCTGTCCGGCAAGCCCGTCGCGCCCGGCCTCGGCATGCTGCCGCGCGGCTCGCTGTCGAGGGTGGACGGTGAACTGCTGCGCTTCTTCGTCCACTGGCGCCAGGCGGCGCGACGCACCGACTACGACCTGTCGGCGCTGATGCTGGACGCCTCTTACGGCGATGCCGAGCACGTCTCGTGGACGAACTACGGCAACGACTTCGCCGAGTACTCCGGCGACCTCACCGAGGCCGCCGGCGGCGCGAGCGAGTTCATCGACATCCGCCTCGCGCGGGCGACCCGGCCGATCATCATCCCGCAGGTCCACATCTACGCCGGTGAGGCGTTCGATGAGGCGGCGGAGGCGTTCTTCGGGTACATGACCAGGGAGGCCGAGCAGGAGGGCATGCCCTTCGAGCCGCGTACCGTGCGGATGAAGTCCGACCTGCGCGGCGCGGGCCGGGTCGCGCTGCCGCTCGCCTTCCTGCGCGGCGACGACGGCGCCTGGCGGGTGAAGTGGCTGCACCTCTACCTGAAGGGGCACCCCGGCTTCAACCAGGTGGAGGGCAGCCGCGTCACGTCATCTCTGCTGGTGCGCTCGATCGTCGAACGCGACCAGCTGCGCGTCGGGTACCTGGCCGGCCTGCTGCGGAGCAAGGGTTCGGCGAGCGGGCACACCACCTACATCGGCTTCCAGGCGCCGGCCGATCTGCCGGAGGGCGCGCGGGTGTACACGCCGGCGACGCTGCACGAGCTGATCCCCGCCTGATCCGGCTGTCTGATACGGCCCCCTGATACGGCTCCCTGATACAGTGAAGATCGCGAGGCTATGGGAGGGCTTCCTTCTCCTCTTTTGATAAAAGAATCTCCAGTCCTTCCGCTCTCCTCGCACTCTGGCCGTGAGGCCATTCGGCGGCTTCCTTCTCCTGGTTCGACTCCAGGCAGGCCCCATGGGCCTGCTGGGTGATTCAGCCGCCGAGCCTTCCTCCCGGCCAGTCGATCAACTCCTCATTCGGGCAGCGTGCGGGTCACGGTCTTGGGGGCCGGAGCCTTGACCGACACCTTGCTGCCCCAGCCGGAGTAGCGGGTGTCGACGGCGATGATGCCGCCCTCGAACTCGGAGAAGTCCTCCGTGACGTCCTTGGCGCGGTACGAGCTCGACAGCTTGGTCACCAGGCCCGCCGAGCTGAGCGTCAGCGTGTAGGAGATCTCCGTCTCGTCGGCCCAGTCGCTGAGGACCGAGCGGGAGAACCACGGCGAGACCTTGGCGAGGTCCGCGAAAGTGATCTTTCCGGTGATCTTGTTGCCGGCCTTGGCGCCCTTCTTGAGCAGCGCCGACAACGTCGTGAGCTCGGCCGGGTTGAGGATCTGACCGTAGAGGTTGGGCAGCGCGCCGCCCCCGGTCGCGTACCAGGTCTTGCCCTTGGGCAGCTCGTAGATGGCGTGCACGCCGTGCCCGGGAACCAGCTTGGCCTTCAGTACGCGTACGGGATACGGCGCGGCCACCGGCAGGCAACGGCAGCGCGAGCGGTCAGGGGTGGACCAGGGAGAGGAACTCGGCCCGTGAGCGGGCGTCGTCGCGCAGCACGCCGAGCAGGGTGGAGGTGATGGTCTGAGCCCCCGGGGACTGCGCGCCGCGTAGCGTCATGCACGTGTGGTCGGCCCTGACGACCACGCCGACCCCGCGGGGCCGCAGGTTGTTCTGCAGCCAGTCGGCGACCTGCTTGGTCAGGCGCTCCTGGACCTGCGGCCGGCAGGAGAAGTGCTCCACGATGCGGGCGAGCTTGGACAGTCCGACGATGCGCGGCCCCGGCAGGTAGCCGACGTGGGCGACGCCGGTGAACGGCAGCAGGTGGTGCTCGCACACCGACCGGAGCGGGATGTCGCGGACCAGGACCAGCTCGTCGTACTCCTCGTCGTTGGGAAAGGTGGTCAGCTCGAAGGGGCGCGGCGAGAACAGCTCGGCGTAGGCGCGCGCCATCCGCCCGGGGGTGCCGCGCAGGCTCTCGTTGTCCAGGCGGACGCCCAGGGCCTCGAGGAACTGGCTGGCGGCCAGCTCGGCCGCGGCCAGGTCGACGCCTCTCGTGGGGACAGTCGATCCGTTGAGCATGTCAGCCTCCCGACACGACGTATTTCGCTAACAATTCTTAGCTTTATCATGCGGACACGCAGCAGGTGAAGGGGTTTCCCCACGGAAGGCGAGTGTTATCGTGAAGGGGTGACGGACGACGCGGTGCGCGCCGTGGCGGCGCTCGACGACGAGCTGCGGCGCCGCATGTACGCATTCATCCGGCAGTCGCCGGCTCCCGTGAGCCGTGACGAGGCCGCACGGAGCGCCGGCATCTCCCGCAAGCTGGCGGCCTTCCACCTCGACAAGCTGGTCGAGGTGGGGCTGCTCAAGGCCACGTACGCCCAACCGGACGGCATCCGCAGGGTCGGCCGCGCCCCGAAGCTGTACCAGCCGACCGACCTGCAGGTACAGGTCAGCATCCCGCCGCGCGACCACGGCCTGCTCGCCGAGATCCTGCTGGAGGCGGTACGGCACCAGCGGCTCGAGGAGAGCGGGCCGCAGGCCGCCGTGCGCGTCGCCGCCGACCGGGGGCGCGCGCTCGGGAAGGCGGAGCACGACCGGCTCAAGCCCGGCCGGCTCGGCACCGAACGGGCCCTCACCTACATCGCCCGCATGCTGGAGGACCACGGCTTCGAGCCGGCCCGCGTCGCGCCGACCCGCCTGCGACTCGACAACTGCCCCTTCCACCCCCTCGCCGCCAAGGACCCCGACCTGGTGTGCGGCATCAACCACGCCTTCCTCGCCGCCTACTGCGAAGGACTCAGGGCGACCACCGTCCAGGCGACGCTGGCCCCCCGGCCGGGGGCCTGCTGCGTCGAGCTCGGCTCGACGGCGCCGTAAGACGGATCGGCGGGTGTCAGGGCTTGGCGTGGGCGGCGAAGAACTCCCAGATGACCGCGGTGGCGTCGAGGGCCCTGGACGGAGGGTCGGCCCGCTCGCGGACGACCTCTCCGCCCGGCCACTGGTGTCCGGCTCCCTCGATGGTGATCAGAGTGACGGCGCGGCCCCGCGCGCAGCGGGCCGGCCGGGTGGTGACCGGTCCCGACGTGGTGACGGTGGGCCGGCCGCAGTGGTCGACGGCCCGCCAGCCGGCGATGACCTCCGACACCGGCGGCCCGTCGATCTCGGCGGCTCCGGTGCCCGGGGCGCCGTCGAAGCGGACCGTCTCGTCGGCCAGGCCATGGATGTGGATGACCGACAACGGCGCGGGCCCGGGGCAGTCGCCGAGCCGGGTCGTGGCCACCGCGCCGATGGCGGCGAAGATCCTGGTGTCGCAGGCCAGCCGGTAGGCCAGCATGCCGCCGTTGGAGATGCCGGCGGCGTACACCCGCCTGGGGTCGATCCCCAGCCGGCGGCCGACGTCGGCGATCATCCGGGTGACGAAGGCGACGTCGTCCACCTGCTCCCGGCCCGGCCTGCCGCAGCAGCCGTCGCCGACGTTCCACGCCATCGGCCCGTCGGGGTAGGCGACGGCGAAGTGCCGCCGGTCCGCCTCGGCGTCCCAGCCGTACGACCTCTCCGCCTGCCTCGCCGAGCCGAAACCGCCGTGCGCCATCACCACCAGCGGCGCCTTCGCCGGAAGCGACGCGGGCCGGTGGAGCCGGTAGCTCCGCTCCCGCCCGTCCACGGTGATCGTGTGGACGGTGGTCCTGCCGGAAGCCGCCGCGTTCGCCGCGACACCGCTTCCGGCTGCGTACGCTGTGGCCAGGACGGCGAGTAACACCGCCACACTTGTACGGATCCTCCGCATGCGCGAATCTCCTCTCCCTCGGGTGTCCCTCGGTGCACGACCTCCGGCAGTGAACAGGACCTCTCTGGCAAATTCATGAGACCCGCCGATCCCCAAGGAGCACCGATGACCGCGCCCCGGATACTCGCCGTCGACGACGACGCGGCGATCCTCCGCTCCCTGCGCCGCGGGCTGCGGCTGGAGGGCTTCGACGTGACGACCGCCGCATCCGGGCGGCAGGCCCTCGAACTGGCCGGCGACGCGCCTCCGGACGCGGTCGTGCTGGACGTGTCGATGCCTGGCCTGTCCGGGATCGAGGTGTGCTCGCGGCTGCGCGGCCGCGCTTCGGACGTGCCCGTGCTGATGCTCTCGGCCATGGACGAGGTCGCCGACCGGGTGGCCGGGCTGGCCGCGGGCGCGGACGACTACGTGGTCAAGCCGTTCGCGCTGGAGGAGCTGGTGTTGCGGCTGCGCGCGCTGCTGCGCAGGGCCGGGCGCGCTCCCGGCCCGACGATCCGGGTGGGCCCGCTGACGATCGCCCCGGCCGCTCGCCGGGTCGCCCTCGACGGCCGCGCGGTCGAGCTGACGCGGCGCGAGTTCGACCTGCTGGAGACCCTGGCGAGGAACGCCGGCATCGTGCTGTCCCGGCAGGTGCTGCTGGAACGGGTCTGGGGCTACGACTTCGAGGTGACCGGCAACGCCGTCGACACCTTCATCGGCTACCTGCGTCGCAAGCTGGAGGCCGGCGGCGGGCCCCGGATGGTGCACACGGTCCGCGGGGTCGGGTTCGTGTTACGGGCACCGCTCCCGTCGGCATCCGCGTCGGCATCCGTGTCGGCGCCGTGAGCCACGGGATGAGGCTGTCGACCCGGTTCGCCGTCTGCTTCGCCGTCCTGGTCCCGCTGCTGGTCCTGCTGTCCGGGCTGTTCCTGCTGCGTCTGGTGTCCGAGGACCTGTACGCCGAGCGCGACCGGCAACTCGTGGCGCGGCTGCACGCGCTCACACCGGTGGCCTCTCTGTACGCGTCACGTACCGATCCGGGCATGACGCGCGACGCGCTTGAACGGTGGCTGGCCGCGGCGGCGACCGGAGGCGGCCCGGGCGGGGTGTATCTGGAGGTCCCCGGGGCCGGGCCGCTCGCCGTGGGAGAAGTGCCCCGCGGGCCGTACCCGGCGGGTGTGGCCGGGCGGCCCGCCGATCTCGTGCGGGACAAGCGGCGGTGGCGGTTCGTGCGGGCGGACCTCGGGCAGGGCGGACCGGCCCGGCTGTGGCTGTTCGAGCCGGCGGCGCACGTGAACGGGCAACGCTGGCAGCTCGCCCGGCGTGTGGTGCTGTCCACGCTGGTCGCGGCCGGGGTGGGCGTGGCGGCGGGCCTGGCTCTCGGGCGGCTCGCCGTACGGCCGGTGTCGCTGCTGCACCGGCAGACGCGGGCGATCGACCTGCCGTCGCGCGCGGCGGCCCGGCTGACCGCCACCTCGGGAGCCGTCGAGGTGGACGAGCTGGCCGGGCTGGTCAACGACCTGCTGGACCGGCGCGACGCGGCGGTGGCGCGTACGGGGGAGGCGCTGGAGACGGCGCGCGCCTTCGCCGCCACGGCCGCGCACGAGCTGCGCACGCCGTTGACCAGCATGGGCGCCAACCTGAGCCTGCTCGACCATCCGGGCCTGGACCCGGCGGAGCGGACGGAGACCGTCGCGGACCTGACCGCCGAACACGCCCGGATCCTGCGGCTGATCACCATGCTGAGCGGGCTGGCCCGCGGGGAGCTGCTCGACCGGGCGGCCTTCGCCGAGGTCGACCTGGCCGAGGTCGTCAGCACGTCGATCGAGGACGCCCGCCGCCGCCACCCGCACGCCACGATCCGCGCCTCGGTCCCGGAGAGCCTGCCCGTACGCGGATGGGCGGACGGACTGCAGATGATCGTGGACAATCTGCTGGACAACGCCGCGATCCACGGCAACGGCGATCAGGGCCGGGCCGTGGTCACCGTGGAGCTGTCCGCGCGCGGTGACGCGGCCGTCCTTTCCGTGCGGGACGCCGGCCCCGGCATCTCGCCCGCCGACCGGGAGACGGTCTTCGCGCGCTTCCACCGCCGCACCGGCAGTCCCGGCTCCGGGCTCGGGCTCACCCTCGTCCGCCAGCAGGCGACGCTGCACGGCGGCGACGTCGTCGTGGCCGACCAGGCCGACCAGGGCGGTCAGGGCGACCAGCGCGGTCAGGGCGACCAGCGCGGTCAGGGCGACCAGGGCGGTCAGGACGGCCAGGGCGGTCACGACGTCGGCACGCGGATCGAGGTGCGGCTGCCGGTGGCGGGCGGCCCGCCGCAGCGGCCCGATCCCGGCTCCTGGCTCTAGCCCCGCCGCGCCCCCGCCCTGGAACCCGCTCTCACCTGTCGCGAGCGAGGAAGCGCCGCAGGCCGGCGGCGACGCCCTCCGTGGGCACGGTCACCGCGAACCAGGACGCCTCGACGGCGAGGCCCTCGTCGATCGGCACGTTGATCCCGCGGGTCACCGCGGCCAGGCACGCCGTCACGGCCGGGGCAGAGTGGCGGATGACGCGCGCCGCCAGGTCGTGCGCCTCGTCGAGCAGGTCCTCTCCCGGGACCACCCTGTTCACCAGGCCGAGGTCCATGGCGCGCCGCGCGTCGATGGGGTCACCGGTGAGGATCATCTCCAGCGCGCGCTTACGGCCGACGAGCCGCGGCAGCCGCTGCGAGCCCCCGAAGGGAGGCGGGAAGCCGAGCGTGATCTCCGGCTTGGCGAAGGTGGCGTGGGCGGCCGCGACGGCGAGCGGCGCCGCTTCGGTGATCTCGCAGCCGCCGCCGTAGGCGAGGCCGTTGACGGCGACGACGACGGGTTTGGGGAAGGTCTCGATCCGGCGGGTGAGCCCCTGCCCCCTCCGTACGACGTCCCGCAGAGCCCGGTCGACGCCTCCGGCGATGCTCTCGGCGAGATCGCCGATGTCGGCGCCCGCGCTGAAGGCGCGCCGTCCGGCACCCGTGAGGACGACGGCCCGGACCGCCTCGTCGGTCTCCACCCTGGCGAGCACGGCCATCAGCTCGTCGATGGTGGCGTAGTCCAGGGCGTTGAGCTTGGCCGGGCGGTCGATGGTGATCGTCGTCACGGCGTCCCGGTGCGAGCACGTGATGGTGGTCATGGGCGGGGCGCTCCGATCGGGTTGGGCACCGGGATGACGTTCGTGTCGACGAGATGCCGGCTGATCGGCGCGGCGAGCCGGATCGCCTCCTCGACGCCGGTCTCGCCGAGGGTGACGACCGGACCGGCGGCGAGCCGGTCGGTGGCGTTCTCGATCTCGCGCCGCAGCACCCCGCCGGTCCTGGTGAGCCGGGAGTGCCGGTCGAGCAGGCCGCGGGCCACCAGCCTGCGTCGCGCCTCCTCCCACTCGGCGTCGATCCAGCCGCGGCTCCGCTGGATGAGCTCCCTGGAGACGTTGCCGGTCGCCACATGGGTGAGGGACGCTTCGAGTCCGGTGAGCCCGCCGTGGACGACGGCGACGACATGGCCGTCGCCGCGATGCTCGCGCAGGATCGTGGTGGCGAGCCAGAGCCGCCCGGCCACGTCGGCCGGGCGGGGCACCCGGGACCAGGCGGCGGCCAGCGCCCGCCCCTCGTAGGCGCACCCTTCGGCCGCCCGTTCGAGCAGGTCGACGAGGCGTCGCAGGGAGCCGGACGCGGTGGGCGGGAGGACCCGGCCGAGCGCCGTCCGCACCGCCGCGAGCCGGCTGTCGAGCACCTTCGCCGGGTCGGCGCTCTGCCACGCCGCGGGCAGCGCGCGGGCCACCTTCGCCGGTGCGAACGCGAAGAACAGCGCGGCCCCGGCGGCCTCGCCGACCGGCCCGACCGGGGCGGCCCGGCCCGCGAAGTAGCCCGTCCACCAGCCGGTGAGCCCGACCGTCTCGGCGGCCTGCGCCGGTTCGGGGGTGAAGTAGGCGACGGCGTGGATGGGCTCGATCGCCTCCCAGAACCGCCGGGCCAGCGTGGGGCTCGGATCCATGACGTCTCCCTGGGTCGAGAATGCCGACGGCAAGCATGTCCGTTGCCGAACGCACGAGACAGTGCCAATTTTGGGAAATGGACCATGATCTGGGGTGGTGGGTGCGCATCGCCCTTGACGGGTGGCGGCGCCGTAGCGGGCCTCACTATCGGCGGATCGCGGAGGGGATCGCCGACGCGATGGAGCGGAGGCTGGTGGCCGCGGAGGAGCGGCTGCCGGCCGAGCGGACGCTGGCGGACGCGCTCGGGGTCAGCCGTGGCACGCTCGTCCGCGCGTACGGCGAGCTCGCGGACGCGGGCTGGGTGGAACGCCGTCAGGGCGCCGGCACCTTCGTCCGCCCGCGTCCCCTCTCCGCGCACGCGCCGGTGGAGAGCGCGGCGTCCGCGCTGCTGCGTCGCCGGCTGGCCCAGGACGGCTCCGCCGGCTCCAAGGAGATCATCGATCTGTCCCTGTCGGTGCCCGCGGGCGTCGATCACCTGCCGCCCTTCGACGGCGGCATCCCGCCGCGGGAGCTGCGCGGCCACGGGCTGCACCCGGCCGGGCTGCCCGCGCTGCGTGCCGCGCTCGCCACGCACCTCACGGCGCGACTGCGCCTGCCGACCACGCCGGATCAGCTGATCGTGACCTCCGGTGCCCGGCACGCGCTGTCGCTGGTGCTCGCCGCGCTGGACTCTCCAGCGCGTTCCGTGATCACGGGCTGCCCGACCCATCCGGGGCTCGCGTCGGCCGTCCGGGGAGAGCGCCCGATCGCGGTGCCGGTGGACGCGTTCGGGATCGACGCGCAGGCCGTACGGCGCCTGGCCGTCCGCACGCCGGTGGTCTACGTGGACTCCGCGGCCCACGACCCCACCGGCGCGGTCCTCAGCGCCTCACGCCGCGACTCGCTGCTCGCCCTGGTACGGCGAGGCGGCGCGCTGCTCGTGGAGGACCTGGCCCAGGCGGGGCTGGACCTGGAGCGGGAAGGACAGCCGGTGATCCCGCTGGCGGCACGCGACGACTCCGTGATCGCCCTCGGATCCCTGTCGAAGATGTTCTGGGCAGGGCTGCGGGTCGGCTGGATCCGAGCACCCGAGTGGTTGCGCGACGTCCTGCTGCTGCTGGCTTCCGCGAGTGATCTGGCCCCGGGCGTGCCGGCCCAGCTCATCGCCGCCCGCCTGCTCGGGGCGGCCGGCGCGACCTGGCAGGACGAGCTGCGCCGCTCCCTGCGTGACCGGCGTGATCTGCTGCTGGGGCTGCTGAGGCGGCAACTGCCCGCCTGGCGGCCGGAGGTCCCGCGGGCCGGGCTGTCGGCCTGGGTCTCCCTGCCGGTCACCGAGAGCGAGACCTTCGCCCACCTGGCGGCCCGCTACGGCGTCATCGTCGCCCCGGGAGCCGCTGCCTGCGTGGACGGCAGGCACCACCACGGAGTCCGGCTCTCCTTCGCCGAGTCCCCGCGGACGCTGGAGTCCGCGGTCGACCGGCTCGTCGCCGCGTGGGAGGAGCACTCCCGCCGGCTTGCCGTCGGGCGATGACCTGGTCAGGACGGTGAGCCGTCAAGATACGATCTGCGCCGTGACGGAGCAATCCCCCGCAATTAGTACATCTCGCCTGGAAGCGTTCAGTGACGGCGTCTTCGCCATCGCCATCACCCTGCTGGTCATCGAGATCCATCTGCCCGAGGGCTGGGAGCACGACCTGCGGGGCGCTCTGGTCGGCCTGTGGCCGTCGTACGTGGCCTACGCCATCACGTTCCTGCTGGTGGGCATGGTGTGGATGAACCACCACCGGATGTTCCACTTCATCCGCAGAACCGACGGCATGCTGCTCGGGCTCAACGTGCTGCTGCTGATGGACGTGGCCTTCCTGCCGTTCCCCACGCATGTGCTGGCGGAGGCGCTGCACAGCGGCGACGGCGGGGCACAGCGGGTGGCAGCCGTCTTCTACGGGCTCGTGCTGGTGGTCGGCGGGATCTTCTACAACGCCGTGTGGTGGTACGCCTCGCTCGGCCACCGTCACCTGGGCCCGCACATCACCCCGCAGGAGGCGCGCGCCCTGCGCCTGCGCTGGGGCATGGGCCCGGTCTCCTACCTGGTGCCGACCGTGATCGGCGCCTTCAGCGCGGTGGCCGCGCTCTGCTGCTACGTGTTCCTGATGATCTTCTTCTTCTTCGACATGCGGCCGAGAAGACGCCAGGCCGTGTGACGTCGTTCCACGGCGGGGCGCCCTTCAGCAATTGAGGGTGGCGGTGGTCCGGGGGCGGCCCGAGGCGGGGGTCCAGGGCCACGGCGAACGTGCGCCCGTCGGTCACCCGGATCTCCACCGAACTCGGCCGCGAGGCCGCCCGCGCAGAGCGAGGCGACCAGCAGCGCGAGCGAGCGAGCGGGCATCGCGGATCCCATCGGTGAGGCGTCATCAAGATCATGACAGCACGGCGGCGGGATCGCGGCGGGTTCAGCGGTAGGAGCCGTCGCGAAGGTCGGCGACGGCCTCGGGGTGGCGCGGCTCCCACCCCAGCCGGTCGCGCGCCGCCTGGCCGCTGACCGACTGGTCGAGCGCCAGGGCGTCGGCGAACAGCTCGCCGAGCTCCGCCCGCGCCTGCTCCAGCGGCCAGACCCGCGGCTCGCCGGCGACCCCCGCGGCCTGGCCGGCGGCGGCCGCCAGCTCCCGCACCGGGACGGCCGGCTGGCTCACGCCGTGCCACAGTGTTCCCGCCGGCGCCTGCTCCACCACCTTGGCGAAGAGCTCCGCCAGGTCGTCGACGTGCACCATCGGCCAGCGCACCGCCGGGTCCGCCACCACCGCAGGGGCGCCGTGCCTGCGCGCCAGGCCGACCAGCAGCGCGGGGATGCCGCCGCCGCGGCCGTACACGATGCCCGGACGCACCACGGTGGCGCGGACGCCGTCCTCGGCGGCGGCGAGCACCTGGCGTTCGATGCCGGGCCGGTAGCCCACGATCGCGATCGGGTCGGTCGGCGAGTCCTCATGGGCGGTCGCCGATCCGGTGGCGCCCAGCACCCAGACGCCGCTGGTGTAGACGAACGCGCGCCCGGTGCCGCGCAGCGGGCCGGTCAGCGCCGCCACGGCCGCGGCGTCGGCGTCGGCGTCGCCGGTGGGCGTCGCCAGGTTGATCACGGCGTCGATGTCGGGCGTGACCGCCGCGGTGAGCGAGCCGGGATCGGTCAGGTCGCCGACGCGCCGCTCGTACGGGCCTTCGGGATGGGCGCCACCTGGGCGGACGAGTTCCACCACCTGGTGTCCCGCGGCCGAGAGTCTTTCGGCGACGGCCGAGCCGAGGTAGCCGCGAGCACCGACGATCAGGATACGCATGTCATCTCTCCCTCAAAAATTTCGATGTCGAAACGTTAGAGCGAGAGTCCTCCACATGTCAAACATTTCGATGTCGAGAGATTAGACTGCGGGGCGAAGCCGCCTCATCGGAAGGGGTCAGCGTGACCGACGCGATCCAGCAGGACGGAGTCGATGTGATCATCGAGGAGTGGCGGGCGGTGCGGCCCGACCTCGACAGTTCGCCCATGGCGGTCATCGGCCGCCTGTCCCGGGCGTCGCGGCTGCTCGAACGCGCGGTCAAGGAGGAGTTCGCCCGGCATGGGCTCGAGTCGTGGGAGTTCGACGTGCTGGCCACGCTGCTGCGCTCCGGTCCGCCGCACGTCCTCAGCGCCGGAGACCTGAGCGCGGCGGCCATGGTGAGCTCGGCGGCGCTGACCAACCGGGTGGACCGGCTGGTGGGCAAGGGGCTGGTCGACCGGGCGGTGGACCCCGGCCATCGGCGACGTGTGCTGATCTCCCTGACCGACCAGGGGCTGCGCCTCGTCAACGAGGTCGTCGAGCATCACCTGGCCAACGAGCGCCGGCTCCTCGAGGACCTGCCCGCCGCCGAACGCGATCAGCTGGCCGCGCTGCTGCGCCGTCTGCTCATCTCCCTCGGCGACAACGGCCGGGGTCAGGCCGGCACCTGAGACGCGGCGGGCTCGGAAGCGTCAGGCCGGCACCTGCTGCTCCGCCGCGGCGAGGCTCAGGACCAGGTCGAGCAGGCCCGGGAGGCGCTCGCGCAGGTCGTCGGCGCGGACCCGGATCCGCCGGTGCCGGCCGTCCGCGGTCATGCTGATCACTCCGGCCTCGCGCATGATCCGCCAGTGATTGGTGAGCGTCGACATCGGCACGTCCATGCCCTCGGCGAGCACGGCGCAGGTCGAGTCGGGGGTGGCCCAGGACCGCCGCACCAGTTCCAGGCGCACGGGATCGCTGAGCGCGTGCAGCACCGGCGCGAGCGTCAGCGACTCGCGGGCGGGCTCGGGCAGCCGTCGCATGCCTCGACGATACCATTGTTCGACAGTTCGGTATTATCGAACTATGTTGTGCGGCAGCATCCGCCTGACGAGAGGGAACAGCGGTGACCGCACACCAGAGCACGACGAGTGCCGCAGGCATGCGCCCGAACCGTGCAGTGCTGCTCGCAGTGGCCTGCCTGGGCCAGTTCATGGTGCTGCTCGACAGCACCATCGTCGGCGCGGCGTTGCCCGACATGCAGCGGCGCCTGCACACCGGGCTCACGGGCCTGCAATGGATCGTCGACGCCTACGTGCTGCTGGTCGCCATGCTGTTGCTGTCCGGCGGCGTCTTCGCCGACCGGTTCGGCCGCAAACGGGTGTTCCTGGCCGGCGTCGCGGTGTTCACCGCCGCCTCCGTGCTGTGCGCCGTGGCGCCCTCGATCGGCTGGCTGATCGCCGGACGGGTGGCGCAGGGCGTCGGGGCGGCGGCGCTCAGCCCCGCCTCGCTGGCCCTGCTCGCCGCCGCGTATCCCGTCGCGCAGGAACGCGTCAAGGCGATCGGGTTGTGGGCCGGGTTCAGCGGCATCGGCCTGGCCGCCGGACCGCTGGCCGGAGGCGTTCTGGTGGAGACCTTCGGCTGGCCCGCCATCTTCCTCGTCAACGCGCCCATCGGCGTGCTGCTGCTGCTGGCCGGTCTGCGGGTCCTGGGCGAGTCGCGCAATCCGGGCGCGCCGGCGATCGACGTCCCAGGGACGGTCCTGTCCGTGCTCGGTGTGGGGGCGCTGACGTACGGGCTGATCGAGGGCGGGTCCCGCGGCTGGACGTCGCCGGTGATCCTGGGCACCTTCGCCGCCGCGGTGCTGGTCCTGGCCGTCTTCGTGGTCGTCGAACGGCGTCGTCCGGCGCCGATGCTGCCGCTGCGGCTGTTCCGGCAGCGGCTGTTCACGGTGTCCAACACGGCGATGGTCGTGGTGGGTTTCGCGCTCATGGGGTCGTCGTTCTTCTTCTCCCAGTTCTTCGTGTACGTCCAGGGCAGCTCGGTCCTGCTGGCCGGCCTGCAGACCCTGCCCGCCACCCTCGCCATGGTGGTCGTCAGCCCGTTCGCGGGCCGGTTCGCCGCCAGGTACGGCTTCCGGATCGTCGTCACCATCGGCCTGGCGCTGGCCGGGGTGGGGCTGCTGACGCTGGGCCTCACGCACGCGGACACCGGCTACGCGAACGTGTGGTGGCGGCTGGCGATCATCGGCATCGGTTTCGCCCTGACCATGTCCCCGCTGACCGGCGCCGCCATCCAGGCGGTCAGCCCGCAGGAGGGCGGCCTGGCGTCGGGCGTCAGCAGCACCACCCGGCAGATCGGCGCGGTGCTCGGCGTGGCGGTGCTCGGTGCCGTGGTCCGCACCCGGGAGGCGGGTGGCGCGTCGTTCGAGGCGGGCCTCGACAGCGCCTTCGTCGTGGCCGGCGTGGTGACCTTGGCGGGCGCCGTGCTCACCGGGCTGTGGCTGGTGAGGTCCAGGTCCGCGGAGGTCGCCGCGCCGGGGACGCGGCCCGCCGGCTCGGCGACGGCCACGACGCCGTCCTGAGTCAGGCGCTCGGGCGCGCCGGATGCCGCCGCGTGAAGGCCGCCCGGTAGGCGCTGGGCGTGAGGCCGGTCCGGCGTGAGAGGTGCCGGCGCAGGGAGTCCGTGGTCACCAGTCCGCTGAGGTGCGCCACCTGGTCCATGGGCAGGTCCGTGCTCTCCAGCAGTTCCCTGGCCAGCTCGATCCGCTGATGGAGCAGCCATTGCAGCGGGCTGAGACCGGTCTCGGCGAGGAAGCGGCGGGTCAGGGTGCGGACGCTGGTGCGGGCGTGGGCGGCCAGGGCGGTCCGGGTGAGGGGTTCGCGCAGCCGTTCCAGTGCCCATGCCCGGGTGGCGGCGAGCGAGGTGCCGGTCTCCGGCGGCAACGGGGACGCGATGAACTGGGCCTGCCCGCCCGGGCGCACCGGCGCGGCCACGACGAGACGGGCCACCGCGTTGGCCGTGGCGGCGCCGTAGTCACCGCGTACCAGGTGGAGGCACAGGTCGATGCCGGCGGACAGGCCGGCGGAGGTCAGGATGCCGCGGTCCTCGACGTAGAGCACGTCCGGCCGCAGGTCGACCGACGGGAAGCGGCGGCGGAACTCCTCCGACCTGGCCCAGAAGGTGGTGGCGCTGCGGCCTTCCAGCAGGCCCGCCTCGGCGAGGACGAAGGCCCCGGTGCAGATCGAGGCGACGCGCCTGCCCGCGTCCGCGGCGCCGCGCAGGGCCTCCAGCACGCGCGGATCGACGTCGTCGCGGGCGCCGGTCCCGGTGACGATGACGGTGTCGCTGTCATCGACGATCTCCAGCCCGTACGGGACCGTGAGCTGGAGGCTTCCGCCGGTGGCGACGGGGCCGGGCTCGGCGGTGCAGACGCGCACCGCGTAGCCGGGCCGGCCGTCCACGGTCGTCGAGCCGAGGACCAGTTCCGGGATGGACAGGTCGAACGTGGTGACCGGCG
Organism: Nonomuraea rhodomycinica; assembly: GCF_013363995.1. Lineage (GTDB taxonomy): Bacteria > Actinomycetota > Actinomycetes > Streptosporangiales > Streptosporangiaceae > Nonomuraea > Nonomuraea rhodomycinica. Next base: position 287,272 of record NZ_JABWGO010000006.1, read on the forward strand.
GCACGGCGATGACGGCGACCCGATGCATGGCCCGAACCTCCGGATGTCTGGCATTCGGGCCACTACCTTAACGATCGGCCTCGGTGGAGGGTGGAGCCGCACCCCCCTCGTACCTCGGAGGTAGTGATGTCCTTGCACGTCATCGTCGGCGCCGGAGCCACCGGATCGGCCGCCGCGCGCCTGCTGGCCGAATCCGGGCGACAGGTCCGCCTGGTCACCCGGCGCGGCGGCGGCCCGGTCCATCCGCGGATCGAGCGGGTGGCGGCCGACGCCGGCGACGCGGACCGGCTGACGGAGCTGGTCGCCGGGGCGGAGGTCCTGTTCAACTGCGCCATGCCGCCCTACGACCGCTGGCCCGCCGAATGGCCGCCGCTGGCCGCGGCGCTGCTGGCCGCGGCCGAACGCGGCGCCGCGGATTACGTCATGCTCGGCAACACCTACGGGTACGGCCCGGCCGAGGGGCCGGTCGCCGAAGGGGCGCCGATGGCGCCGAGCAGCCGCAAGGGCCAGGTCAGGGCGCGGATGTGGCGCGAGGCCCGAGCCGCTCACGAGGCCGGCCGCGTGCGGGTGACCGAAGTGCGGGCCAGTGACTTCCTCGGGGCGGGGGCGTACTCGCCGTTCACGCTCATGGTGGGGGCCCAGGTGCTGGCCGGCGCGCCGGCCGCCTACCCGGGCGACCTGGACGTGCCGCACAGCTGGACCTACACCGGCGACGCGGCCCGCACGCTGGTCGCCGCCGCCCGCTCCGAGCGTTCCTGGGGACGCGCCTGGCACGTGCCGTCCACCTCGGACCTGCCGGTACGCCTGCTGGCCGCCCGCCTCGCCGCGGCCGCCAGCGCCCCCGCTCCCCGGCTGCGGCACATGCCGTCGCGCGAGCTGGAGGAGATCGCCCGCACCGACTCGGTCATGGCCGAGTTCCCGGAGATGCTGTACCTGTACGACCGGCCGAACCTCCTCGACGACTCCGCGACCCGTGAGGCGCTCGGCGTCACGCCCACCCCGATCGACGACGTGCTGGAGGAGATGGCCGCCGCGGCCGACCGTCCCGCGCCGGCAGCCGGTTCGCGACCTTGAAGTGATCTCGAGGCGTCATCCTCGTTCCCATGATCCGTCCATCATCGGCGGCGTTGGGGGTGCTGCTCGCGCTCGCCGGCTGCGCCGGGCAGCCCGCCGGACCGGCGCCGTCGGCGCCCGCCGAGCCGACACCGGCCGCCGCCCCGCAGACGCCGTCCCAGCAGACGCCGTCCCCGCAGACGCCGTCCCAGCAGGGCGCCGTCCCCGGCGCGCACCAGTTCCACGCCACCGAGCTGCGGCCCGGCGACTGCATCGAGCCCTTGCCCGAGACGTTCATGGTGACCGTCGTCCCCTGCGACGTGCCGCACTCGGCGGAGTTCGCCACCACGTACGTCCTGGCGGACGGCCCGTATCCGGGAGCGGACCTGACCCGGCTCATGGAGAACGGGTGCTTTCCCAGGATGCGCATCAAGGAGTCGAAACGGGACGTGATCGGTCTGTGGGGACTCGGCCCGGCGGAGAGCGACTGGCCGCGGTACCGGACCGTGTACTGCCTGGCCATGCGCCTGGACGGCCAGAAGATGACGAAACGGGTGGTCAAGTGACCGCCCGTCCCGTGGGCCGGCCGCGCGGGCTGCCGACCCGGCGCATCCGGCTCACTCCTCCGGAGGAAGGCGGGGGATGTCGGCGCGATAGAGGCTGAGGAGCAGGCCGTACGCCTCCGCGCCGGGGTTCGCGGTCTCGTGCCGTCCGGGGTCCAGCGCCTCCAGCCGTTCGGCCAGGGCGCGGGCCTCGTCGGGAGTGAGCCACAGGTGGCGCAGCGAGGTGTGGTCACCGGGTCCGGAGCGGGCCGGCAGCATCTCGGCCAGGGCGGCGCCGAGCAGGAACTCGGCCCCGACCCCGGCCTCCTCGCCCAGCCGGAACCCCTTGCTGACCAGCTCGAAGCGTTGTTCGGTGCCGCCGCGCACCTGCCGCGTGCCGGCGAGGCGGACGAGCCCGGCCTCGCGCAGGATGCGCACGTGGTAGCCGACCGTTCCCTTGGTCGAACCGAGTGCCGCGGTCAGCTCGCCGAGCGTGGCGGGGCGCTGGCGCAGCAGGTTCACCACGCGGTGGCGCAGCGGGTGCCCGAGTGCCTTGAACTGCGCGGGCGAGCTCAACGTCAGGGGGTCTCCCATGACGTAAGTGTCTAGGAACCTCGACGCTTTTGACAAACCAAGGAGCCCGGGGGCAGACTGCCCGTCGCGACCAAAGCGTCTAGCTTTCTCTACGCTTTGGCGCCCGACGCCTGAGGAAGGACCCCCGCATGCCCCTGTCCACGGCCCATGTCGCGACCGACCGCCCGGCGCGCTACGTCAAGCAGCTGATCTCCCACATGGGCCACAAGGCCACCGCGGAGCTGACCGGCGCCGGCCGGGGCAGCATCACCTTCCGCGACGGCACCTGCGCGCTGGCCTCCGGCCGGGACGAGCTGGTCCTGGTCGCCGCCGCCGCGGATCTCGACTCCCTGGCCGGCGTGCAGGACGTCGTCACCCGGCACCTGGTGCGCTTCGCCACTCAGGAGGAGGTCCGCGTCGAGTGGAGCGCCCCGGCCGACGGCGAGGCCCTGGAGATCGTCCCCCCGGCCGTCCAGGACTACCTGCTCGCGCACTGCACCCCGGCCGACCAGGTGCTGACCGAGCTTGCCGTTGCCACGCGGGAGGAGACCGGCCGCTCCGCGGGGATGCAGGTCTCGCCCGACGAGGGTGCTCTGCTGGAGATGCTGGTCCGGCTCGCCGGCGCCCGCCGGGCCATCGAGGTCGGCGTGTTCACCGGCTACTCGGCTCTGTGCATCGCCCGCGCGCTGCCGGCCGACGGCTACCTGCTCGCCTGCGACGTGAGCACCGAGTGGACCGGCATCGGCCGGCCCTTCTGGGAACGCGCGGGCGTCCAGGACCGCATCGACCTCAGGATCGGCCCGGCCCTCGACACCCTGCGGGCGCTGCCCGAGGAGCCGGCCTTCGACTTCGCCTTCGTCGACGCGGACAAGGTCAACTACCCCGCCTATTACGAGGAGATCGTCCCGCGGCTCGTCCCCGGCGGCCTGCTCGTCCTCGACAACGTCTTCCTCGGGGGCACGGTGCTCGACCCGGCCGTCCAGGAGCAGGACCAGCTGGCGATGCGCCGGGTGAACGACGCCCTGGCCCGTGACGACCGGATGGACTGCGTGATGCTGCCCGTCCGTGACGGCGTCACGCTGGCCCGCAAGCGCTGAACAGGGCCCGATCGGGCGGGGCGATATCATCGCGATCATGGCTGATTGGGAGCTTCGTCCGGCTTCGGCGGCGGACGTCGAGGCGGTGGCCGAGCTGCGGGCCGTGGTGATGCGGCCGGATCTCGAACGGCTCGGGCGGTACGACGAGCACCGCGTACGGCAGCGGCTGCGGGACGCGTTCGTGCCGGGGCACACCTGGATGATCGAGCTGGGCGGCGCCTTCGCCGGCTGCGTGGCGCTGCGTCCGGCGAAGGACGCCTACTGGCTGGAGCACTTCTACCTGGACCCGGCCCTGCACGGCAGGGGCATCGGCTCCGCCGTGATGAGCCGGCTGCTGGAGCGGTGCGACCGCGAGAACGCCGTGGTCCGGCTGAACGTGCTGCAGGGCAGCCCGGCCCGCCGGCTGTACGAGCGGCACGGGTTCACGGTCGAGGCCGAGGACCCGGTGGACGTCTTCATGGTGCGCGGCCCCGCGGGAGCCGGGTGATCCGGGTCAGCCGGACATCTCCTGGCGGAAGACGATCGCGGTGCCGAGCGCCGCGTCAGCCGGCACGAACAGCTCTCCTGGCCCGGTACGGGCGATCGGGACGTCGTTGTCGCGCAGAAGCCGCTCGGTGAGCTTGATGTCCCGTACGGACACCGCGTAGCCGGCGAACGCCGGCAGAGCCGCCGGACGTTCGCCCGGCAGCAGTTCGGCGAGCGCCGACGCGGCCACGACGGTGACGTTCGCCCGATCGAAGCAGGTCACCCGGCCGTCCGGTGTCCGGCCGTCTCGCGTCGGGCTGTCTCGCGGCGGGCCGAAGTACGTGCCGTACCGGCGCTCCAGCTCCGGCAGCTCCGGGTCGGCGACGCAGAGCAGGCATGCCGCCAGCCCGGTGGCGCCGTTGGGATGCTCGGTGTGCCGCCGGTCCTGGACCGCGGCGGCGGGCGCGTTCTGGGCGAATCCGAGCCGGCCTTCCGGTACGCGCCCCGCGGGCAGATCGGGATCGGAGATCTCCAGGTAGCGGGCGGGCTCCGTCGCGGTCCCCGTCGCGGTCTCGACAGGGCGCTGGACGGCGTGCACGCCGCCGTGGCCGACGCCGGCCGCGGTCAGCCGCGCGGCGACGCCGTCGATGTCCGGCGTGTCGGCGATCATGATGTGGAGGCCCTGGAAGCGCTGGAGGAAGGACCTGATGCTGCCGGCGGTGGCGTGGATGGCCGCCCTCAGCCCTGGCAGCTTGTCGTCGGGCACCCGCAGCGGGATCGGGCGGGCGTCGCCCGGCATGGCCCCGGCGTCGTCGACGGCGGCCACGAGCTCGACGAAGGCGCGGGGGAAGCGCACGTGGCTGTTGGCCACCCCGAACGGTTCGGCGGGGCCTCCCGCGACCCGCGGCAGGACGGGGTAGGCGGGCGCCGACACGATGAAGCCGAGCCGGCGGTACAGCTCCGTCGCCTTGCTCATGTCCCGCACGATGTGCCCCACATGATGCAGGCCGGTCACGTCGTCACCCATGCCGGGCCACCTCCAGAGATATGAGAGCGTACTTTATTTTGAAAGTCTACTATCATTTTATTGGTTGCGGCGGGGCGAGCCGGGCCAGCCGATCGCGGACGTCGTCGTCGAGGTCGGCCGGGAGGAGCTCGTTGCGCAGGGCGGGCAGGGTGTCCCCGCCCGGCTCGGCGGCCGGCGCGTTCAGCGCGGCGGCCAGGTCACGGGCTTGCTCCGTGCCGTGTTCCAGGCGGCGCGGCGGCCGTCCGCTCCCGTCGATCCCGCACACCAGGACCTCGACCGGCCCTTCGGGCACCATCCGCTCGTCGCTGCGGTCGGTGAACGACGTCATCACCGGGTCGACGCCGGTGCGCTCCACGAGGCGTAGCTGCCGCCCCTCGGTCCGCACGTGCCGGCGCATGAGGTTCGGTCGGGATCGGGCCGGTGCAGCTCGTCAGGATGGTGTGCTGGGAGACGCTGATCGCGACGGCCGCCGGGGCGCTGCTCGGAACGGGCATCGCCGCCGCGTCCCTCACCGCGCTGGGCGAGGCGCTGACCGGGGAGCCGTGGTTCGCGTACTCCTTGCCGCAGTACGCCGGGCTGGTGGTGGTCTGCGCCGTGAGCGGCCTGGCGGGAGGGCTCGTCTCCACGCGCGGGGCACGGCGGGAGCCCTCCTGACCGGCACCGAGGGCTAGGCGCGGAAGAACGCCCGGAGGTCACCGATCAGCAGGTCGGGGGTCTCCAGGGCCGCGAAGTGGCCGCCCCGGTCGAACTCCGTCCAGCGGACCACGTCGTGCGCCTGGTCGGCCAGCGGGCGGACCGAGAAGTCCGTGGGGAAGACCGCCACCGCGGTCGGCACCGTCCCGCGCTCCCTGGGCGCCCACATGGTGACGTCGTTGAACCGCTCGTAGTAGGTGTGCGCCGCCGAGCCCGCCGTGCCGGTGAACCAGTAGATGCTCACGTCGGTGAGGATCCGGTCCCGGTCCACGGCTTGCTCGGGGAGCTCGGCGGCCGGGTCCGTCCAGTCCTTGAACTTCTCCACGATCCAGGCGAGCTGGCCGGCGGGGGAGTCGTGCAGCGCGGCCGCGAGCGTCTGCGGGCGCGTGCCCTGGACCTGCATGTACGCGCCCAGCTTCGCCTGCCACTCCTTCATCCCGGCCAGCCGCCGCCGCTCGCCGTCGGTCAGCGAGCCCATGATGGCCGGATCGCCGTTCGGGAACGTGAGCAGGCCGTTGACGTGCACGCCGATGACCTCGTCCGGCGCGGCGCGGCCCACCAGCGGCGCGATGAACGCGCTGACGTCGCCGCCCTGCACGCCGTATCCGGCGTAGCCGAGCCTGGACATCAGCTCCGCCAGCGCCGCGGCGGTGCGGCCGTCCGTCCAGCCGGTGCCGGGGAGCGGGCCGGAGAAGCCGTACCCCGGCAGCGACGGGATCACCAGATGGAAGGCGTCGGCGGCCTCGCCGCCGTGGGCCACGGGGTCGGTGAGCGGGCCGATGAGGTCGAGGAACTCGACGACCGAGCCGGGCCAGCCGTGCAGGAGCAGCAGCGGGGTCGCGCCGGGCTCGGGGGAGCGTACGTGCAGGAAGTGCACCTGCGCGCCGTCCACGGTGGTGGTGAACTGCGGGTACGCGTTGAGCGCCGCCTCCTGGGCGCGCCAGTCGAAGCCGTCGGCCCAGTAGGCGGCGAGTTCCCGCAGGTATCCGGTGGGAACGCCGCGCTCCCAGCCGGTGCCGGGCACCTCCGGGGCCCAGCGGGTACGGAGCAGCCGCTCACGCAGGTCGTCGAGGTCGGCCTGCGGGATCTCGACACGGTACGGGTGGATCTCGGTGTTCGTCATGTCGGCCACGGTATGAGCCATTGGTGTCAGGTTCGGGCACCAATGGCGGCCACAATGAGATCCATGGTGGAGACCTCGGCGCGGCTGCTGCGCCTGCTGTCGCTCCTGCAGGCGCGTACGGACTGGACCGGCGCCGAACTCGCCGACCGGCTGCGGGTCGGCCTGCGCACCGTGCGCCGCGACGTCGAACGGCTCCGCGAGCTCGGCTATCCGGTGGACGCCACCCCGGGCGTGGCCGGCGGGTACCGGCTCGGGGTGGGGGCCGCGCTGCCGCCGCTGCTGCTCGACGACGAGGAGGCCGTGGCCGTGGCGATCAGCCTGCGCACGGCCGCGACCGGCAGCGTCGCCGGCCTGGAGGAGGTGGCGGTGCGGGCGCTGGCCAAGCTCCAGCAGCTCCTGCCCGCACGGCTGAGGCACCGGGTGGAGGCGTTGCGCGCGGCGACGGTGCCGCTGCCCGGGGAGGCCGCTCCGGAGGTGAGCGCCGACCTGCTGGCCGCGATCGCCGCGGCGTGCCGCGATCGGCGCCGGCTGAGGCTGCGGTACCGGGGGCGCGACGGTGTGACCGCCCGCGAGGTGGAGCCGGATCGGCTGGTGCACACGCCGCGCCGGTGGTATCTGCGGGCGTGGGACGTGGCCAAGGACGACTGGCGCACCTTCCGGGTGGACCGGATCGAGGAGCCGCTCGGGCCGCCGGGGGCGCGCTTCACGCCGCGGACGCCGCCCGGGGAGGACGCCGCCGCCCACGTCGCGCACGCCATCACCTCGGCGCCGTACAGGTACCAGGCCCGGGTCCTCTTCCACGCCCCGCTGGAGGCGGTGGCGCCGCGCACGTCGCCCGCCGCGGGGCGGCTCGCGGCCGTGGACGCGCGTACCTGCCTGTTCACGGCCGGCTCCAACTCGCTGCGCGAGCTGGCGGTGCACGTGGCGGTGAAGGGGTTCGACTTCGAGGTGCTGGACCCGCCGGAGCTGGTCCCGGTGCTGCGCGAGGTCGGCGACCGCCTCGGCCGCGCCGCGGCCGCGTCGGACCGGGGTTCCGGGCTGAGCCGCGAGCCGGACGATCCACGACGTTGACACGGTACCTCCCGCACCATGAAACTCTCCTGCAACAGTCAACGCCCATGCTGTAAACGTTTACGGGAGCTGCCATGCCCAGGTGGAGCGGCGCCGGGATACTGGCCGCCCTCGCGTTGGTCCTCCTGCTGGCCGTGCCAGGCGAGGCCGACGTGACGGCGCCGAAGGGCGGGACCCTGACCACGGGGTCCGCGCCGTCCAAGGCCCTGGGCGAGGACATCGCCTTCAACCTCTACCTGCCGTACGGCTACGACACCGGCGGCGAGCGCCACCCCGTGCTGTACCTGCTCCACGGCCGGGGCGACACCATGCAGGCATGGACCCGGGTCAAGGACACCCTCGACCAGATGATCCGGACCAGGCGGATACCGCCCGTCATCGCCGTCATGCCGGACGCCCCGTGGAGCGAGCGCGGAAGCTGGTACGTCGACAGCCGGTACACCGGCTCCGACCTGCCGGGACGCCCGGTGGAGACGGCCCTGACGCGCGACCTGGTGGCGTACGTGGACGCCACCTACCGCACGGCGCCCATCCGCGAGGCCCGCCTGGTCGGCGGCTACTCGATGGGCGGCGCCGGGGCGCTGCGCCTCGCCCTGGCCCACCAGGACCTGTTCGGCTCGGCCATGGTGCTCAGCCCCGCCGTCTACACGCCGCTGCCGCCCTCCGACTCCTCCGCGCGCGACTACGGGGCGTTCGGACGGGACGGCGAGAAGTTCGCCGACGAGGTGTACCAGGACCTCAACTACCCGGCACTGCTGCCGAAGCTCGACCCCGACCGGCCCGTACGGCTCTTCGTGGCCGTCGGCGACGACGAGTACGCCAACCCGGCGCCGGCCGACGCGCACCACGACCTGGACTTCGAGTCGGCCGCCCTCTACAACGCCGCCCGCAGGTCACCGGCGCTCTCCGCGCAGTTCCGCGTCCTCGACGGCGGCCACGACTGGACCGTCTGGTCGCCCGCCTTCGAACAGGCCATGGCCGAGCTCGGCCCGGCGCTGAGCGTCACGCCCCCGGCGGGCCTGCCCGGCCCGCTGCTCGGCACGGCCGCCGCCGACTGGGCCGGCGGCGTCGCGGCCCACGCCGACGGCACGCTCACCACCGGGTTCGCGGCCGGCGGGCCGGTGGCGGGCCAGCCGTACGGTGGCCGCCTCGACGCGGTGCTCGCCAGCACGGGGACGCGGAGCTGGACGCGGCAGCTCGGCACCGCCGCCGACGAGCGCCTGTACGGCGTCGCGGCCCTGCCCGACGGCGGCGTGCTCGCCGCCGGGTACACCAAGGGCGACCTGGACGGCCGTCACCCCGGCAACGCCGCCGACGACGCGTTCGTGGCCCGGCTCGCCGCGGACGGGTCCGTCTGGTGGATCACCCAGTTCGGCGACCCCGCCGCGGCCGACCGGCTCTACGGCCTGACCGCCGCGCCCGACGGCGGCGCGTACGCGGCCGGCTACACCAAGGGCACGCTCGACGGCCCGAACAGCGGCGACAAGGACGCCCTGCTCGCCCGCCTCACCCCCGACGGCCGGCTCTCCTGGGTCCGCCAGTACGGCGGCGCCGGAGAGGACAAGGCGTACGGCGTGGCCGCGGACGCCTCCGGCGTCTACGTCACCGGCAGCACCACCGCCTCCCTGCCCGGCACGAGCGCGCTGGGCGGCCTCGACGGCTGGATCGCCGGGTACGCGCCCGACGGCGCCAGGCGGTGGGCCACGAGCGCCGGCGGCCCGGGTGACGACCGGCTGAACGCCGTGGCGGTCACGACCGCGGGCCTGGCCGTCGCCACCGGCGCCAGCGGCGGTGACCTGCTGGCCACCGCCTACACCGGCACGGGCCGGCAGCGCTGGACCGCCGCCGTCGCCACCCCCGCCGCCGACGAGGGCGCCGCCGTGGCGCCCCTGCCCGGCGGCGAGGTCGAGGTCGTCGGCTACACCAGGGGCCGGGTGGGCGTGATGGCTGGTGGCGCCGACGTCCTGACGGTGCGCCTGGACGGCAAGGGGCAGCGGCGGGCCGCCGCGCAGTTCGGCACGGCGCGGGACGACGCGGCCGACCCGTTCTCCGAGCCCGACCTGTACGCCGCGGCCACCCCCTCGGGGAAGGTGGCCGTCTCCGGCCTGACCTACGGCGCCCCGGCGGACGGCGCCGCGCCGGGCAACGGCGACGTCTTCGTGGCCGTGGTCGATCCGTCCACCGGCCTGCCCGTCCCCTGACCGGCCCGCCGGGTCAGACCTGGGGGACGGACGGGGCCGAGCCGAAGGTGCCCTCGCGGCGGATGGTGTGCCAGCGCAGCCGTACGCCCAGCACCGCGGTCGCCACCGACTGGATCACCACCAGGTACATGAGCTGCCGGTAGACGAACTGCTGCAACGGCAGCACCCACAGCGCGGAGACGCGCTCACCGTCGAGCCGCAGCGCGTACCAGCCGGTCAGCGCCTGGGCCACCACGAACCCCGCCCACACCGCCACCACCGGCAGCGGATCGCCCAGAACGGTCTGGTAGACCGCCATGAGGTCGACGACGGGGGCCAGCAGCGGCAGCACCACCTGGAACATCGCCAGGTAGCCCAGGCAGCGCCGGCCGAACGGCCCGCGCTCCAGCACGGCCCGCCGGTGCTTCCACATGGCCTGGAGCGTTCCGTAGCACCAGCGGTAGCGCTGCTTCCAGAGCTGGCCGAGCGACGTGGGGGCCTCCGTCCAGGCCAGCGCCCGCTCCTCGTAGACCACGCGCCACCCGAACCGGCACAGCGCCATGGTGAGGTCGGTGTCCTCGGCCAGCGTGTCGGTGCTGACGCCGCCGAGCGCCACCAGCGCCGAGCGGCGGAACGCGCCGATCGCGCCGGGCACGGTCGCCATGCAGTCGAGCAGTTCGAACGCCCGCCGGTCGAGGTTGAACCCGATGACGTACTCCATGTGCTGCCAGCGCCCGATCATGCCGCGCCGGTTGCCGACCTTGGTGTTGCCGCTGACCGCGCCGACCGACGGGTCGGCGAGCTGGCGGATCAGCCGGCCGATGGTGGCGGGCTCGAAGACGGTGTCGCCGTCCACCATGATGATCAGCTCGTGCCGGGCCTGCGTGATGCCGGTGTTGAGGGCGGCGGGCTTGCCGCCGTTGGGCCGCCGGATGACCCGTACGTTGGCGTACCCGAGGGCGGCGGCGAGGTCGGCGGTGTCGTCGGTGGAGCCGTCGTCGACGACGAGCACCTCCACCTCGCCCTCGTAGTGGGTCTCCACCAGCGAGCGCACGGTCGCCTGGATGCCGGCCGCCTCGTTGTACGCGGGCACGATCACCGTGACGGGCGGCGGGGCGGACCACATGGGGGCGCGTCCCTTCCGCCGCTTCCCGCCGCGCGTACGGCGGGCGTGCACCCACGCCAGGACGGCGAAGAAGATCAGCCGCGCCAGCGTCAGCGCGCCGGCGGCGAACAGCACCCACGACAGCACCCCGGTGAAGGCGCCGGCGGCGCGCTGGGCGGCGTTCAGGACGGCGCCGCCGAACCGGTCCGTGCCGTCGGCCTGCCGGTGGGCGGAGGGCATGCCGAGCGCGCCCGTCACCGTGACCGCCCGGTAGCCCTTGCCGGACAGCTCGGTCAGGACCCGGTCGAGCCCCTCGACGGTCTGCCGCCGGTCGCCGCCCGAGTCGTGCATCATGACGATCGCCCCGCGTCCCCGGGAGGGCAGCGCCGACGCGGCGATCCGGTCCGTTCCCGGCCGGGCCCAGTCGCGGGTGTCGAGGTCGGTCAGCGCGACCAGGTACCCCTCGGCGGCCAGCGACCGCATGCCGTCCCACTGCGGCGCGGTGATCGCGGAGGGCGTCGAGGAGTACGGCGGGCGGGCCAGCGTCGTGTGCAGGCCGGTGGCGCCCGCGAGCGCCTTCTGCGTCAGCGACAGCTCCAGCCTGAGCCGCCAGCCGGGCACGGAGGCGAGATCCGCGTGCGTGTAGGTGTGGTTGCCCAGCTCGTGGCCCTCGGCGACGATGCGCCGGGCCAGTTCGGGGTACTGGGCGACCTTCGAGCCGACGGTGAAGAACGTCGCCTTGGCCCCGTGCTTCTTGAGCACGTCCAGGACGCGCGGGGTCCAGATGGGGTCGGGGCCGTCGTCGAAGGTGAGCGCGATCGTCCGGGCGGCCGGGCGGGCGCTGGAGGGGGCGCCGGCGGTCAGGTTCAGCACGGGGCCGCCGCGCCGGGCCTTGGCCAGCTCGGCCGAGGGGCGGCCGGTGGCGGGCGGCGCGGCGTGGGTCTCGCCGGTGACGCCGGTCACGTACCCGTTGAGCGTGAGCGCGGCGGCGACGAGCAGCAGGCCGACGGCGAGCAGGAACCAGTGTCCGCGCGGGTCGGCGGGACGCCTGGCGGCGCGCTCGGGGATGGTGACGGGTGCTGCCCGGAATGCCGGGCGGCGGGCGCGTGGGGGCCGGTGGCGGGCGCGTGCGGTCCGGTGGCGGGCGCGTGCGGTCCGGCGGCGGACTCGGGACGTCCGGTGGCGGGCGCGTGCGGTCCGGCGGCGAGCTCGGGACCTACGATGGCCGGCTCGGGGCGGGTGGCGGGTGGCTGCTCGGGGCGCCGGCCCGCGGCCGGGTCCTGCCAGGCGGGGACGGGCGGCGGGGGCCAGACGCGCAGATCCTGGGCGGTCACTTCCTGGGGCCCTTCGTCCGGTCCGGGTCGAGGCCCGGCGGGACCCGCCTGGTGGGCGTCGGGTCGGCCGTCGTCTCGCCGGGTGTGGGCGACGGCTCGGTGGTGGGCTCCTCCGAGGGCTCCGTCCGATCGGTCGGCTCCTGGCTGGGCGTGGGGCGCCGCGTCTCGCTCGGCTTGGGGGTCGGCCGCCGGGAGGGCGTCGCGCTCCTCGTGACCGCGGGGGTGGGCCGCGTCTGGACGGGGGAGGGCGTCGGGCGCCTGGTCGGGTCCGTGCGGGGGGTCGGCGAGCGGTGGGGCGAAGCGGTGGCGCCGACGCCGTCCGGCTGGTTGCCCGGCCATCCGCTGACCGACAGTGTCGTACGGGAGAACGCGCCGCCGATCACGACGGCCAGCACCCCGATGGCCAGCACGCTGGACACGATCCCGGCCAGCATGACCAGCCGTCGGCGACGGCCGCTCTGGTCGACGAAGACGGCGGTGGTGGAGTGCTGCTCTGGTGACACGGTGAGTGATGGTAGTGGCCCCCGATAACTTGTGGGGAAATTTAGGCTTTAACGAGGAGCGATCCTCATCTGACGGAGCGCTGCCGACGATGCCCGATCATGTCCTGCTGGACGGGCGGATGTCCTGCTATGCGGCTCGATGGCGGTTATGACGGTCCGTGTCAGGCGTCAGGGACCCGCGACGCCGACCGCCGAGAACTGTCGGTGGGGCCTGTCACGATGCCGTCGCTGTACTCCGATTCCAGGTCCTGACCCGGCGCTCGCCCCGCGTCCCCGGGGGAGATGAGGCGCTTCGTGACCGAGTCCGGCCGTAGGTCGCTGCGGACGATGGCGGCTCCCCTCGCGGTACGGGGCTTCCGCCACTACTACCTCGGCCAGACCGCCTCGGCCTTCGGGGACGCGCTGACGCCGCTGGCCCTCGCGTTCGCCGTGCTCGATCTCACAGGCTCCCCGGCGGACCTGGGGATCGTCGTGCTGAGCACCCGCGTCCCGATCATCGCGCTCACCCTGGTGGGAGGCGCGTTCGGTGACCGGTTCCCGCGCCGCGGCGTCATGCTGCTCGCCGACGTCGTCCGGTTCCTGGCGCACGGGCTCACGGCGGTGCTGCTGCTCACGGGCACGGCCCACCTGTGGACGCTGGTGGCCCTCCAGCTCGTGGCGGGCACGGGATCGGCGCTCTTCAACCCGGCCGCCGTGGGGCTGGTGATGTCGCTGGCGGGCAAGGAACGCCTGCAGGAGGCCAACTCCCTGCTGTCGATCTCGCGCAGCGCCACCTCGATCGCCGCGCTCGGCGCCGGCGGCGCGCTGGTGGCGACGGTGGGGTCCGGGTGGGCCGTCCTCGTGGACGCGCTGACGTTCCTGGTGAGCGCGGTGTTCCTCTGGCGGCTGCCCCGGGCGGTCGCCACCGAGCGGCCGCCGCACCGTGCCGGGCTGCTGGCGAGCATCGGCGAAGGAGTGCGAGAGGTGGCCGGACGGCCCTGGCTGTGGATCTGGATCGTCCACGTCGCGCTCACGAACATGATCGCCGTGGCTCCCGTGGTGGTGCTCGGGCCGTACGTGGCCGACGAGCACCTCGGCGGGGCGCCCGCCTGGTCGGCGATCGGCATCGGCTACGCCGTCGGCGGGCTCGCCGGAGGCGTGGTCGGCGCGCGATGGAGACCGGCCCGGCCGATGGCCGCCGCGTTGGCCTTCTTCCTGCTGATGGCGCCGCTGCCGGCCCTGCTCGCCGTGCCCGCCGCGACCTGGCTGCTGGCGCCGGCGGCGAGCCTGGCGGGGCTGCAGCTCGTGGTCTACAACGTGCTGCAGACGACGACCCTCCAGCGCCGCCTGCCCGAGGAGCTCGTGGCGCGGGCCGGCTCGGTGGTCATGCTGGGGGCGCTGGTGGCCGCGCCGCTCGGCATGGGCATGTCCGGGCCGTTGGCGGCGGCCTGGGGCGCCGACACGGTGCTCGCGCTGAGCGCGGGGCTGCTCGTCGTCTTCACGCTCGCCACGCTGCTGGTCCCGGCGGTGTGGAAGGTGCGGGACGATCTATCGGACGAGGTTCCGGGGGAAACCGCGGAGGCGGAGGCGGAGGCGGAGACGCCCTCGCGCTGAGCCTCATGTCAGCCCGAGGTATGTCAGCCCACGGTCTGATGTGCCGGGCCGAGGAAATACGCGAGAGTGTGACCGGCCGGCCGGTGTCCGGCCCCCCGAGTCGAATGGGAGGAGGGCGGAGTGCACGCCCCGCGCAAGAGACCCCGCAGGATGTGGGCACGGGCCGCCGTGGCGCTGGCGACGCTGCTCGTCGCCGCCGTGGCCGGGGTGGCCGTGGCCTACCCCTCCGTCGCGGCGACCACCTGTCCCGGCTGCTACGGCCTCACCGAGCTGGAACCCGGCGTCTACGCGGAGAAGGGCCTGTCCGCCGAGCAGCGGGAGCGGATCCACCGCACCGTGGCGGCCGCCCGCGCCCGGATCGAGGGCTTCTACGGCCCACCGGTCAGCTCGCCCCGCCTGCTGGTCTGCGCGACCGATGCCTGCTATGCCCGCATCGGCGGCAAGAAGGAGCGCGGCATCGCGATCCTCAACCGGTCCGTCATGCTGTCGCCCCGAGGGCTGGACACCGTGATCGCGTCACACGAGATGTCCCACGTCGAGCTGCACGCCCGCCTCACCTCCGGCGTGGAGGTGCCGCAGTGGTTCGACGAGGGGCTGGCGGTGGTGGTCTCGGACGACCCTCGTTACCTGCGTCCCGAGACCGCCGGTGACCGCTGCACGACTCCGCCGGCGGGGCCGCTGCCCGTGACGCTGGAGGAATGGCTGGCGGCGGCCGGCAAGGACGCCACCACGTACGCGAAGTCCGCGTGCCAGGTGCACCGCTGGCTGCGGTCCCACGGCGACCGCCAGGGGCTCCTGTCCTTGATCGAACGGCTCAACGCGGGCGGGTCCTTCGCGTCGGAGACGAGCACGGCTTCCACTCCTTCGGCCGAGCCTCCCTCACCCGGCGCGCCCACCACCCCTGGGGACTGATGCGCCGCGCCCCTCACCGCCCGGCCGCTTCCCCTGGGTCCGTGACGATCTACGGGGCACACCGCGAGTTCGCACGAGAGAGGCCAGAGGCCGGTGTGGGGCTTGTACCGGTGGTGTGCAGGTACGAGGTGAGCCGAGCCTTCTCGCGTGGTTTTGTCGGTGACGGGTAGCAGCGTCTGTCGGTCAGTTCCGGCAGCGTCGGATCCCAGTACCCGCCAGTGATGTCGGTGAGGAATGACAGCGCATCAGGGATGCGAATCGGCTGAACAGTCGTAGGCTCGGCGGGCTGCGGTGATGGCAGGGGCTGCGAGGCGGGCCCAGTCCGTAAGTGCTTCCAGAGGCTCGCGTATGTCTTCGATCAATGGAGTAGTGGCGTACTCGACTCGCGGCGGTGAATCCGGGTACACGGTTCGGGTGATGAGCCCGTTGCGTTCGAGATCGCGCAAGCTCACGGTCAGCATGCGACGGCTGATGCCCGTGATCGCGCGCTCCAGCTGGGTGAAGCGGCGCGGACCGTTGCCCAGTTCGACTAGTACCTGAGCGCTCCACTTGCCGCCGATCAAGGCCAGGACCTCGGGCAGCGGGCAATCGTCGGGGGCGGGTGCCGTCGTCGCGGGCGTGAGCTGGTTTGTTACCGCGGTGTTCCGTTGCGACAAGAAAGTGCCTTCTTCCAGAGCTTTCTAAGCATGCGCCACGATTGACCTTGTTATCAATCGTAACGATCCTGCGTGCAGCCGCAGGATCTCGTGACAGATGAGGGAAACAACACGTGCCCATCGCGCGCAGCAATGGTTTCAAGATTTCCTACGAGGTTTCCGGCGATGGTCCCGCGCTGATGCTTCATCCAGGCATGTTCCAGGACGGGGCACATTGGACGCACAGCGGCTACACCTCCGCACTTACGTCCACCTACACCGTGATCGCCGTCGACCCGCTCGGCTTGGGCGGCAGCGACGCCCCGCACCGGGCCGAGGACTATTCGCTGGAACGGCGGGTGGACTCTGTCACGGCGGTGCTGGACGAGGTAGGCGTCGAACGGGCCGCGTTGTGGGGGTACTCGCTCGGTGCCATGACGGGGTACGCGGTCGCCGCGCATGCGCCTGACCGTCTGACCTGTCTGGTGGCCGGTGGTTTTGATCCTGTCGACGGTTTCCGCTCCGTGATCGGTCCTACGCTGAGCCTCCTCGGCCTACCTGCCGACACCGATGCGTACCAGCTGATGAAGCAAGGCGCTGCTGCCGATCCCTATCAGGCCGCCCTGATTGAGGCGGGTGATCCTGCCGGTTTCCGCGCCAATTATGAGGCGTTCTCTCGCGAGCCTGGACTCCAGCGGGAACTCGCCGATTCCGGCGTGCCGATGCTGCTGTACGCGGGCACGGCCGACCCTTGGCACGAGCCGATGCGGGCCTTCGCCGAGCGCTCAGGCGCGAGCTTCTCGTCCATCTCCGACGCAGATCACAAGGGCTGCTGGGACAGATCGACCGACGTTCTGCCGACAGTGCTGTCGTTCCTGGCTGCCAACGCTGGCATGCCTTGAGCGAGACCATGCCTCTGGCGGCGCTCAGCTGACCTGTGGCCAGGCTTGGTTCTCTACCGTGCCGCTGTTCTTTCTCGGCGCGAGAATCTGAGGTGAGGCTCCTCGGGAGTCCGGAGGCGACATGGCCGCCTGGGGGTTGCGACAGCGACATGGCCGCCTAGGGGAGGATCGCGTCCACGTACCCGCCGTCGACGCGGATCGCTCCTCCCGTCGTGGCAGAGGCGTACGGGGAGCTGAGGTAGACGACCATGTTGGCGATCTCCTCGGGCTCGATCAGCCGCTGGATCAGCGACTGCGGCCGGTGCCGCCGCATGAACTCGCGCTGGGCCTCCGGCCAGGGCAGGTCACGGTCGACGAGTTCGTACACGAAGTCCTCGACGCCGCCGGTGTGGGTCGGGCCGGCGATGACGGAGTTGACGGTGACGCCGCTACCGGCCGCCTCCTTCGCGAACCCGCGCGACACGGCCAGCAGCGCGGTCTTCGTCATGCCGTAGTGGATCATCTCGACCGGGGTGACGATCGCGGAGTCGCTGGCGACGTACTGCACGCGTCCCCACGACCGGGCCTTCATCCCCGGCAGGTAGGCGCGGGTGAGCCGGACGGCGGCCAGCACGTTCACCTCGAAGTAGCGCCGCCACTCCGCATCGGTGATCTCCAGCGCCGGCCGCGAGCCGAAGACGCCGAGATTGTTGACCAGGATGTCCAGTTCGGGAAGGACCTCGGCGACGTGGGCGGCGCCGTCCTCGGTGGCCACGTCGGCCGCCAGCGGCACCACGTCGGCCCGCCGCACGTCACTTCGGATCCGGTCGGCGGCCTCCTCGACGGTCGAGGCCGTACGGCCGTTGACGGCCACCCGGGCCCCCGCCCTGGCCAGGCCGGTCG
This sequence comes from Nonomuraea rhodomycinica, assembly GCF_013363995.1. Classification (GTDB taxonomy): domain Bacteria; phylum Actinomycetota; class Actinomycetes; order Streptosporangiales; family Streptosporangiaceae; genus Nonomuraea; species Nonomuraea rhodomycinica. The sequence continues at coordinate 304,962 of NZ_JABWGO010000006.1, forward strand.
CGATGGCCGCCCCGATGCCTTGGGTTGACCCCGTGACCAGCGCTGTCCTACCGGTGAGATCGATGAGCACAGGGGACTCCTTCCCGTTACCGGGGGGAGCACCCATGCGGGACGCCGAGCGGTGCTGTGCCCGCGCCCGCCCACCCCCATGAGTCCCAGCTCGCGAAGGCGTTCCCGGAGCGCCTTTCCGCGAAGGGCGCGGTCACCGCCCGCGACCACATCGCAGCCGGGCCGGCACACCCGCGCTCGGCGCCGTGCGCCGCCCTCGGGCACACCCGTGCTCGGCGCCGTGCGCCGCCCTCGGGCACACCCGCGCTCGGCGCCGGGCGCCGCCCAACGAGGCGGGCGGCACTACCAGGGCAGGGCGGCCGCGAGGTCGGCCGGTGTGCGGAAGTGGACGCCGGTCATGCCGAGCGACCTGGCGCCCTCCACGTTCTCCAGCCGGTCGTCCACGAACAGGCACCGTTCAGGCGCGGCCCCGGCCAGCTCCGCCGCGAGCTCGTAGATGCGGCGGTCCGGCTTGACCACGCCGACCCGCGCGCTGCTGACCAGGGCGTCGGCGAAGTAGGTCAGTCCCAGCCGGTCGAGATGCTCCTCCACGGTGTCCATGGCGTTGGTGACCAGGATCACCGGCACGTGCTCCTGCGCCTTCGCCAGCAGCGCCCTGACCTCCTCGTCCACCCAGAACGGCACCTCCATGAACTCGGCCACCGCCTGCCGGGCCCGCTCGTCGCCGCCGAGCGCCACGGCGATCGCGTCGGCCCACTCCCGTTCGGTCGTCTCGCCGAGGATGGCCGGCTTGATGAGGGCGGGGTCGAAGGCCGTGCGCATCAGGGGCAGGCCGTAACGGGCCTCGATGTCGGCCTGCACGGCGTGGTCGAACTGGCGAAGCACGCCGTCGAGATCACAGAGCACTGCGTCGAAGGGGGTCACAGCCGCCATTGTGCCGTGCGGGGTCCGCTGACCCCGCCACGCCCGCGAGCCTCCGTGCCGGCGGGGTCAGCCGGCCCGCCGCGCCCGCGAGCCTGTGTGCCTGCGGGGCCAGCCGGCCCGCCGCGCCCGCGAGCCTCAGCGCTTCGGCTCGAAGTGGAGCATCGCGATGCCGCAGTCGAACGGCTGCGCGTCCACGAGGCGCAGCCGCCGGTACGCCCCGCCGGGGAAGACGGGCATGCCGGAGCCGATCGCGGTCGGATTGACGAACAGGTGCAGGTCGTCGATCAGGCCGGCGGCGATCAGGCTCGACACGAGTGTGCCGCCTCCATAGACGATCATGTCGCCGCCCGGCTGGGCCTTGAGCTCGGCGATGGTCTCGGCGAGGTCGCCGCCCGCGACGACGGTGTTCTCCCAGGGCGACTCCGTGAGGCTGTTGGAGATCACGACCTTGGGCGTGTCGTTCATCCAGTCGATGGCCTCCTGGCTCTCGCCCGCCGGCTGCGAGGCCCAGTGCGGGATGAAGCCCTCGGCGAGCTTGCGGCCCAGCACGATGCGGTCGACCGGCCGGGTGAGGCCGGTGATGTAGGTGGCGATGTCGTCGGTCCAGGGGAACGTCAGCCAGTCCATCTCGCCGTCCGGGCCGGCCATGTAGCCGTCGGCGGTGGTCTGGACCTGGAGGATGAGCCTGCGCATGGGGTGCTTCCTTCCGGATTCGGGTGCCGGCTTCGGGTGTCGGCGGTGTTCGCTTCCGATGACTCCACACTGGCGGAGGGTTCTTACCGTTTTCTTCCTCGGTCCTTATGGCGTCGGTCATCCGATCCGCGCGCCGGATTCGTTGACTTTGTCGCAAGCAATGACGCATCATGTTGAGACAATACTTGCGACATAAGGAGGGGGTCATGGCGGACACCTCGTCGCCGGGTGCCGGTCCGGCGGTAAGCCCGGGAGCGGCGGTGAGTGCGGCCGAGCTGCGGCGGGCCGGCGCGTGGCTGGCCCGGCACGGCCTGCCCGACGCCTCCCCGACGCCGCTGCTGGCCGCACGGCTCGCGGTGCGGCGGCGGGCACGGCTCGCAGATCAGATCGCCGTCGCCGTGCTCATCATGGGGGCCGCGCTCGCGCAGGCGTACTGGCTCTCCGCGCCCGCCTTCGGCCGGTCCCAGCCGCAGCCGTCCGCGCCGCTGCTGGTCCTGGCGGCGGCGATGGCCGGGCTGCTCCTCCTGCGGTCGATGCTCGACTGGTGGGTGCGGCGCGTCGACCGGCGTGCCGGGGTGGCGCTGTCGCGCCGGGCCGCCCACCCCGTCCAGCCCGGCTGGCGCACCGTGCTGGGCCGGCCCTTCGCGGCCTTCGCGCTCGCCACCTTCGCCGGCGCGCTGGTGCTGGCGGTGAGCGCCCTGACGGTGCAGGACGCCGTCGTGCGCCACGCGGCCTGGGTTCTGCTGATCGGGCTGGCCGGTGTCGGCGCGGGCGTCGTCGTGCACCTGCGTGACCTGCTGGCGCGCCCGGTCGTGGCCGAGGACGAGGTCTCGCTGACGGCCGACGTCATCATGCGGATCGAGGACGCGCGCGAGGTCGCCGTCCCGACCGTGCTGTGGGTGCTGCCCGTGGTGCTGCTGTTCGGATTCGCGCCCGCATGGTGGAACGTCGCCTCGCTCCTGTTCATGTTCGTGGGCCTGGCCGCATGCGTCGCGATCCAGGCCAGGACCCCGTCGAGCGCGACGGTGGCCCGGCGGGTGATGGGCATCCGATGATCGTCATCGACTCGGGCTCGCCGGTTCCGCCGTTCGAGCAGCTACGTGCCCAGCTCGCCCGCCAGATCCAGGACGGCGCGCTGCCCGTGGGGTCCCGGCTGCCGACGATCCGGCACCTGGCGGCCGACCTCGGCCTGGCCGTCAACACGGTCGGCCGGGCGTACCGGGGGCTGGAGGAGGCGGGGCTGATCGAGACGCGCGGGCGGGCGGGCTCGTTCGTGTCGGCGGCGGGGGAGGAGGGCCGCGAACGGGCCCGGCGGGCCGCCGCCGAGTACGCGGCCGTGATCGCCAGCGTCGGCATCGACACGAGCGAGGCGATCCGCATCGTGCAGGCGGCGCTGGGAGCGGGCACGGCGGCGGCTTCGTCGTTCCCGTAGCGACTCGTTCGCGTCGTGGTCTTCAGCGGTCGTCCTGCGGCTGGTAAACGCCCTCGGCGTCGGGCGGCTCGGGGCCGGGCTCCCGACGCCGGGGCGGGGCGGCTGGGTGAGTCGGCGACTCTCCTGACGAGCGGGCGCCGCTCGGGAGGGGCGAGGGTCGGGGGGCCGCCGCTGAAGGGCCGCGCGTCAGGAGACCCGCCGCTCTGGAGGGCCTCGCGCCGGGCGGCGCCCGACCGCGCGAGGGCGAGGGTGGAGGAGCCGAGGAGGAAAGGTGGCCGGACCTCGTGAACGCCGATCCGTACCAGACGACAGGTGTGGGCTGCTCCCGTCACCGGCGGCCTCGACCAGGACCGCGTGCGGCAGGCCGTGGGACGCGCAGGCCGGACACGGCGGCACGCGCCACTCGCGGACGACCTGGCCGGCGGCCGCCGGCGCGACCGCCATCAGGACCTGCTGGACGCCGACGCCCTCGACGTGGGCTACCGCCTCGTGACGGCCGGCTGGTCCGGCCCGCGACTCGCACGAGCAATCCTGGACGTGTACTATCCAGGATATGCAGATGGGTGAGGGCGTGGAGTGGGCGCTGCACAGCTGCCTCAACCTGGCCTGGGCAGAGCCCGGCGAGGCGGTCCCGGCGGCCAGGCTGGCGGCCTTCTACGACCTCCCCCCGGCGTACCTGAACAAGCAGTTGCAGGCGCTGGCGCGGGCCGGGATCGTGACGTCGGTCTCGGGGCCGCGCGGCGGGTTCCGGTTGGCGCGGGCTCCGGAGGAGATCACGGTGCTGGACGTGGTGACGGCCATCGAGGGGCCGCAGGAGGCGTTCCGGTGCCAGGAGATCCTGCGGCGCGGGCCCGACGGCAGCGAGTCGATCGACTACCGCAAGGCCTGTGTGGTGTCGCAGACGATGCGCGGCGCGGAGCTGGCCTGGCGCAAGGAGCTGGCGGCGCAGACGCTGGCCGATCTTCAGGCGCGGGTGGAGAGCAGGTTGCCGCGCACTCCTGCCGTGACCCGGCAGCGGTTCCGCGAGCTGCGCGAGCTGTAGGGGACGTCGTGCGCGAGGGCCGCACGTACGTGTGGGCTAATTCTGGTTATTGCATATCCAAGTAGGGGAGATCAGACGATGCAGGCTCGGATGCCGAACGTGTACAAGCTCGCCTCCGGCGGTTACCAGGCGCTGACGGCGATGGAGTCGTTCGTGGCGGGCAGCGGCGTGCCGCGCGAGACGCTGGACCTGGTCCGGCTGCGGGTCAGCCAGATCAACGGCTGCGCCCTGTGCGTGGACATGCACGCGCGCGACGGCCGCGAGGCCGGGATCACGGACGAGCGGCTGTGGGCCGTCGCCGCCTGGCGGGAGGCGCCGTTCTACACGGACGCCGAACGCGCGGCGCTCGCCCTGGCCGAGTCGGTCACCCGCATCGCCGACCGGCCGGAGGGTGTGGCGGACGAGGTGTGGGAGGAGGCGGCGGCGCAGTTCGACGAGGCGGCGCTGGCGGCGCTGCTGATGGCCATCGCCTCGATCAACTCCTGGAACCGGATCAACGTGGCCACCCGCCAGATCGCCGGCTCCTTCCGGTGAACCGGCCCTCCCGGTGATTCCACCGTCGGGCCCGCCTCTCGGTGGGGCCGCCTTCCGGTGATCTCACCTTTGGGGATCTCTCTTCCTGGGAGTCCCGCGGCTTGGGGCACCCGTGCTCCGGGCGTTCCGCGTCCTGCGGAACGGTGGTCCCGCCTCCGAGCTCACCCCGTCAGGAATATCCGGGTTCGGGGCTCCGCTGCCCTGTGTCATGAGCAAGATTCTCGTGATCGGCGCGACCGGCAACGTCGGCCACCACGTCGTCGCCCGGCTCCTGGACGCCGGAGCCCCCGTACGAGCCCTCGTGCGGGACCCGGACGGGACTCGGCTCCCCGAAGGCGTCGAGGCGGCGCGAGGCGACCTGGCCGAGCCGGGCACGCTGGAGCCCGCGCTGGCCGGCGTGGACACGGCGTTCCTGATCTGGCCGTTCCTCACCGCCGAGAACGCCCCGCCCGTTCTCGACGCCCTGGGACGCCACGTCCGGCGGGTCGTCTACCTCTCGTCGTCCGGCGTGGACGACCAGGCCGAGCGGCAGACGGACCCGATCAACCAGCTCCACGCCGACATGGAGGCCCTGATCACCGGGTCCGGCCTGGAGTGGACCGTGCTGCGGGCCGACACGATCGCCTCCAACGCGCGCGGGTGGGCCGCCCAGATCCGGGCCGCGGGCGTCGTGCGCGGCCCCGAGATCGCACCGACGGCGGTGGTGGACCCGCGTGACGTCGCGGCCGTGGCGGCGCGGGTTCTCACCGAGGACGGGCACAAGGGTGCGACGTATGTGCTGACCGGGCCGGAGGTGATCGGCAGAGCCGATCAGGTGCGCGCGATCGGGGAGGCTCTCGGGCGGCCGGTACGCTTCGAGAGCGTGCCCGTGGAGGAGGCGCGGGCCCGCATGCTGGCCGACGGCCGCCCGCCCGCGCTGGTGGAGGCGCTCCTGGCCGCCGCCGGGACCCGTGCGCGTTCCGGCCTGGTCACCTCCACGGTCGAGCAGCTCACGGGCGCCCCGGCGCGCACCTTCGGCCAGTGGGCCGCCGACCACGCCGATGACTTCCGCTGAGCCTCCGGACCACCCCGGCGGCGGCCTCTGCCTTGAGCGTCAGCGGATCAGGGCTTCGGGGAGCCGCAGCCACGCGTCCGGTGGGCCGATCACCGCGCGGGCGTCCGTCAGGCGCAGGCCGGCGGCGGCGCACCGGTCGGCGATCGCGTGGCCGTGGTAGAGGAACGCGGAGAGGATCTCCTCCGGCGATTCATGGGGCGAGGTGCTGCCGCCGCCCGGATGCGAGTCCCAGTCCTCGATGACGCCGTCACGGGCGAAACTGCCCTGATTGCCGCTCTTGGGGTTGTCGAACAGCCCGTAGCAGACCGTGCCGGCCGACAGCCGCCGGATGACGCCGGGGCAGTCGGCGGCGTAGCCCCAGGGCTGGGTGACCACGCAGCCGCCGGGCACGTCGGTCACGCCGACGATGAGGAGGCCGCCGTCGAAGTCGGAGAACGGATCCTCCAGGAGCTCCGCCACCTTCTCCTCGTCGGCGGGAACGGCCTCCAGGCGGCGGACGGCCTCGGCGGCGCTGATCCCGGCCACGCACGCCAGGCCCAGGCCGTCGGAGTCGAACTCGCCCAGCGCGGCGATCAGACGTCGCGCTTCCGTGGCGGCGGCGGTCTCGGCGGCGGACAGGCCCGGCTCGCCCGGGGGTGCGGGGAACAGGTCGGGCGTGGGACCGGCCGACGCCAGCCGTCCGGGTGACCAGCCGTTCATCATCGGCCGCCACGGGTCGGCGCCGGCGGCGACGAGGGCACGGGCGTTGCCGGGACGCTGGTGGAAGACCGCCTCCCAGAGCGCGGTGCGCCCTTCGTGCTCGGCGTCCACGTCGTCCACGTGCCGGCACAGCTCGGCGACGACCTCGGGGGAGCCGACCTGCGCGGCGGCGAACAGCGGCGTCCCGAAGTAGTGCACGCCCCCGTGCGGGTCGGCGCCCGCGTCGAGCCGGGCCCGGACGGCTCCGACGTCCTTCCAGTCGTCCCACCCGATGGCTGACCACTCGGTCTGCTGGTAGACCACGGAACTCCTCACGATGACGGCGTCGTCGGCACGATGCGTCGCCATCATGGCGAGCGGGACCGACATTTCCGCGATCATCACGCCGGGGCGGCGCAGGCGGTCAGTTCCGCGCAGTGGTGACCCGGACGTCGTGGGTGCGGCCCGCCGCGGCGAAGCTCAGGAGGCGTTCCCCCTCCTCCAGCAGCTCCGTCATCGTCTCCCCGTCGGTCACCGGCTCGAACAGCTCCACCTCCAGCACCGCCGTGTCCCGGTCCTTCGAGATCTTCCAGGTGCCACGGACGAAGCCGTCCACGAGCACCGTCGGGGCGACCATGGCGCCGACGCAGACGCGCCTGCGGTGCTCGTCCGTCATGATCCGCGTACGGTCGGCGTAGGCGACCACGAGGTTGTCGAACGCGGGCAGGAACCGCACCGGGACCGGCGTCCCCGGGTCGGGCAGCTCGGCCTCCGGCACGTCGAACAGCTCATTGCCCGTCTCGTCCCGGTAGACCCGCAGCCGGGGCCGGAGCCGTTCCAGGTCGGCCTCCAGCCCGCGCAGCCCCGACCGCATCTGGAGGTCCCGCACGCCGGCCGGCCCGAACGCCGCCAGGTAGCGCGGCACCAGCTCGTCCACGCGCGGTTCGGCGGCCATGGGGACGCCGAGCCACTCCTCGGCCAGCGTGAACGGCGTCGCCCCACCCTTGCCCCAGGTGCCGCTGGGCGGCCGGTGGATCACCGGCACGAGCATCTGCACCGACCAGGCCAGCGCCTCGGGGTCGCGGTCCGGCCACCGCTCGGCCAGCAGGTCGCGCAGCCGGGGCCGGGTGAGCGTGCGGCCCACGAGCAGGTCGCGTCCGGCGGCGGCCAGCTCGTCGAGGTCCATGCCGGCCGTGGCCCGTCCGAACGCGGCCTGCCGGCCCCGCGCCAGCGGCGCTCGCATGAGCGGGCGCAGCCAGGGGAAGTCGGCGGCGGTGACGATGTGCTGGGTGCCGCGCAGCACCGACGAGCGCACCACGCTCCTGTCGTACAGGAGCGTGGTCAGGTCGTCGTGGGTGAAGCCGGACAGCCGCGTCCACAGGCCGAGGTACGGCGGGTCGGCGGCCTGCGCCTGTAACCCGACGAGGTGCCTGACCATGTCGAGGGCGGGCACGTCCGCCCGCGCCGTCAGCGACTGCCGGGCGAGCGCGGCCCGGTTGAGCGTCCGGCGGCCCACCCTCGCCCCGGTGGATGTGTCGTTCATACCGCGAGCATGACAGCCATCGCGGAAAGCTTCGTTCCGTGATGGCGGGGCGATTGGTGAGGTCTGAAAGGCGCCGGTGCCCGTGCCGGCGCCGCTGCTTGGCTGAGCACCCAAGCCCAGTCCTGAGCACCCAAGCCCAGTCCTCGAACGGAACCCCATGCCCACCGCACTCCAGCCCCGCACGCGCCCGCCGCTCACCGCCTGGCTCGCGGTCGCCTCGATCGCGCTCGGCATCTTCGCGATCGTGACCAGCGAGATCCTGCCCATCGGCCTGCTGACCACCATCGGCGCGGACTTCCGCGTGTCCGACGGCACCGCCGGCCTGACCATGACGCTGCCCGGCGCCGTGGCCGCCGTCGCCGCCCCCGCCGTCACCCTGGCCACCGCGCGCCTGGACCGCCGGGTGATGCTGGGCGTCCTCATGGGGATCCTCGCCGTGGCCGACGTCCTCGCGGCGGTCGCGACCGCGTACGAGGTCATGCTGGTCTCCCGGGTCCTGGTGGGACTCACGATCGGCGGGTTCTGGTCCATCGGCGCCGGGCTGGCCGCCCGCCTGGTGCCGCCGGCGTCGGTCGGCACGGCCACGGCCCTGATCTTCTCGGCCGTGCCGCTGGGATCGGTGCTCGGCGTGCCGGCCGGCACGTTCGTCGGCCACGTCGCGGGGTGGCGGACGGCCTTCGTGGTGCTGGCCGTCCTGTCGGCGGGAGTCCTGGCCGCGCTGCTCGTGGTGGTGCCGCCGCTGCCCGCCCGGCAGGTCACCAGCGCCCGGGTGCTGCGTGACCTGCTGCGCGGCCGGGACACGAGGGTGGCGCTCCTGGCCACGGCCCTGGTCGTGCTGGCCCACTTCGGCACCTACACCTACGTGACGCCGTTCCTCCGGGACGTCACGGGGCTCGACCCCGCGGCCGTCAGCGCGGCGCTCCTGGCGTACGGGGTGGCGGGCATCGCGGGCAACTTCCTGGCGGGCCGGACCGTCGCGAAGGCCCCGCGCGCGACCTTCGCCGCCGCCGGTTGCCTGATCGCCGCCGCGACGCTGCTGCTGCCCGTGGCCGGCACGCGGGCCATCGGCGCGTTCGCCCTGCTCGTGGTGTGGGGGCTGGCGTACGGGGCGGTGCCGGTCTGCTCCCAGGCGTGGTTCGCGCGGGCCGCGCCGCACGCGCCGGAGGCGGCCACGGTGGTGTTCACCTCGTCGTTCCAGGCCACCTTCGCGCTCGGGGCGCTGCTCGGCGGGGTCGTCGTGGACGCCGTCTCCGTCTCGGCGGCCATGGTGTGCGGGGGGATCGCGGCGCTGCTCATGGCGGCGTCACTGGCCCGCCTCGGCCGCTCCCCGTCGAGCCCGTGACGTCCCGGCCGCTCACGCCGTGACCGGCCATGCCCCGCGGTCCAGCAGATCGAGGACGAGCGCCGCGATGTTCCACGCGTCGTCCTCGCCGCGGTGATGGCGCCCCTCGAGCGGCAGCCCGGCGATCTGCAGCGCGTGGTGCATGCCGGGTTTCTTCCGCAGCCCGTACGCCTCGGCGAACACAGCCTTGGCGTTGGTGTGGGTACGCTCGGTCGGATGGCCGAACGGGTAGGCCACCCCGTCGGCTCGGCTCTGTCGAGCGAACTGCCGCCGGTCGTACTCGCCCCAGCTCGCCCAGGGGCGTTCCCCGGCCGCGTGTTCCTCGACGAGGAGCCGGCAAGCCTCGGCGAAGGTGACGCCCCGGTCCACCTCGGCTTGCGTCAGCCCGGTCAGTTCGGTGCAGAAACCGCTCACCGCCGATCGGACGGGGCGGACCAGGACCCGGTGCCGGGACAGGCGGCGCCGTGCCGATACGTCCACGACGGTGAGCCCGATCTCGATGATCTCGTTGACCGAGCCGGGCGGCGGCTGTCCGTCCCAGCAGGTGGCTTCCACGTCGATGACGTTCAGCAGGGAGGATTCGCGGCGCATGGGCCCAGGGTAGGGATGCGCGCCCGGTTCCGGCACCTGGATTGCTCCATGTCCACGATGCCGGAACGAGGTCAGGACGTCCCGGCTCCCGCTGAGGCCGGCACGCGCGCGCCGCGTACCCGCAGCAGGCGGAGCATCGCGACGATGCCCGCCAGCGGCCCCACCGCGAGCACCGCGAACGCCCAGGTCCACCCCACGGCCTGCTCGGCGGCGGGAACCAGCCAGATCGTCGCCCCGGTCAGCAGGAACCCGAACGCCATCTGCAGGGTCAGCGCCGTGCCCACGTAGCTCTGGTCGGCCAGCTCCGTGACCAGCGCCGAGAACTGCACCGAGTCGCCCACGACCGCGTACCCCCACACCAGGCTGACGACCACGAGCAGCCAGAGGGGCGCCCCCAGGAGCAGCCCGATGAAGGCGGCGCACGCGGCCGAGGCGCCCATCATGACGATCGCGGTGCGCTCGCGGCCGAAGCGGTCGCCGAGCGCGCCGCCGGTGTAGTTGGCCAGGCCGCCGACGGCGAAGACGGCGAACGTGACGTACACCCCGAGGGGCGAGCCCTCCATGCCGTGGCGGCGCAGCGCCGCCGAGAAGAACAGCAGGAACCACGTCCACATGGCGTACAGCTCCCACATGTGGCACAGGTAGCCGACCACGGCCAGCCGGGTGCCGCGGTCGCGCAGGATGCGCCGGGACTGGCGCGGGTCGAGCACCGCGGCGGGGAACGGGTACGGCCCCTCCTTGACCACGGTCAGCGTGATGAGCCCACCGGCCAGGGTGAGCACCGAGGTGGCCACGATGACGGTGCGCCAGTTCAGCCCGCCGAGCCCGTTGATCAGGTGCGGGACGCCGGAGCTCACGGTCAGCGCCCCGACCAGCAGCCCCATCGCCGCCCCGCGGCCGTCGCGGTACCAGGTGGGGACGAGCTTCAGCGACGGCGGGTAGACGCCGGCGATGAACAGGCCGGTGGCGAAGCGGGCCAGGCTGCCGGTGAGCGCGTCGTGCGTCAGCAGCAGCGCCAGGTTGGCGACGGCGGCGCCGATCGAGCTCAGGAAGATCAGCCGGATCGGCGGCAGCGCGTCGGACACGACGAGCACCGCCGACAGCACGGCCCCCGCCACGAACCCCCACTGCACGGAGATGGTGAGCCAGGCCGCGAGGTCGGGCGTGAGCTGCCACTCCTGCCGCACCTGCGGGATGACCGCGGTCGCGGAGAACCAGGTCGACTTCAGCAGCAGCAGCGTCCCCGCGAGGACGAGCAGGTTGCGGCGGGCGTCCGGACGGGCCACGGGACCGGTCCCTTCTGCGGCGAGGCGTCCCGAGCGGACGCCGGCGATGAGCGGTCAGGCGGGGGCCGACGCCCGGCGTGCCCGGTAGGCGGCGACCGTGTTGCGGTTGAGGCAGGTCTTGGAGCAGTAGCGCCGGCGCGGCCCGCGCGAGACGTCGGCGTAGACGCGCTCGCACGCGGCGTCGAGGCAGACGCCGAGCCGGGCGGCGCCGAACTCGCAGATCACGAACGCCAGCCCGACCGCGGTGTTGGCCCGGACCCGGTCCACGAGCACGGCGCCGGGCGGGCCGTAGTGCAGGTGCGGGCCCTCGCCGTGGTCGGAGATGTGCGGGTGCATGGGCACCTCGGCCATCACGGCGTTGAGCAGGTCGATGGCCCGCGCCTCGTCGCTCTCGGCGAAGACGGGCCGCAGCCGCCGCGCCCACCGGCGCAGGGCCTCGGCCTCGTCGTCGCTCACCGGGCCGTCGACCTTGAAGTTGTACGAGGCCAGCAGCGCGCCCAGGGCCTCGGGGGAGGGGTCACCGGAGTCGGCCGTGACCGCGTTGACCAGGGCGACGGCCGTGCCCACGCCGTCGTTGCGGTAGCCGGTCACCTCGGTGGGGCTGGTTCTCGCCATGAATCCATCGTAATCTCAATTCGTCAAGAATGACATTACGCCCTTCGGTGAAGGTGGGGTCATGGACCTGAAGGCGTGCGAAGTCTGCGGCTCCGCGGCGGAGCTGGAGATCCTGTCCGGTCACTCGACCTCGCTCGGGCGGGTCGTCTACGTCCGGTGCGGATGCGGCGGCATGGGCGTGCAGTTGATCACGTACGACGTGGCGGCGGCCATCGTGGAGCTCCGGGCCGGCTCCTAGATCTCCAGGACCATGCCGTCCTCGGCCAGGTCGAGGCCCAGCTCGGCCCGCCGCGCCAGGACCTGCGGCCCGGCGTGGGTGAGCAGGAGCCGGCGGCAGCCGAGCCGGTCGAGCCGGGCCAGCAGTTCCGGCACGTGCAGGTGGTAGCGCACGGCCCGCTCGTACGTGTAGCCCTCGCAGAGGAACAGGTCGGCCCCGTCGGCGACGTCGACCAGCGTGTCGGTCCAGGCGGTGTCGCCGCTGTAGGCGATCGTGCGCCCGGCCACCTCCACCCGCAGCGCCAGCGCGACGGCCCCGGCCGCGTGGTCGGCCTCGAACGCCCGCACCCCGACGCCCTCCACCCGCGCGCAGGACCCGGGCGCCACCTCGTGGACCCGCACCTCGAACCGCCTGCTCACCGAGGAGGAGCCGGGGAAGAGCACCTCCATCGCCTGACCCAGCCGTTCCTCCAGCCCGGGCGGCCCGACCAGGTGCAACGGCCGGACCCGCCGCGTGAACTGGCCGTCCAGGATCAGGAACGGCAACCCGCCGAAGTGGTCGCCGTGCAGGTGCGACACCGCCACGACCGAGACGTCGCCGGGGTCCAGGCCGAGCCGCTTGAGCCCGGTCAGCGCGGTGGCGCCGCAGTCGACGAGCAGCGCGCCGTCGCCGCCCGCCGCCTGGACGTGCACGCAGGTCTGCAGCATGCCCCCGTCGCCGAAGGCGTTGCCCGCCCCCGCCATCGTCACTCGCACAGGGGCGTCCATGGTCACGAGTCTAGACGCGGGGCTGGCCCCCGGCGGCTTCCGCGGCCACCCGCTCCAGCCTGTTCCGGTACTCCGCCCACCACGTCTCGTCGGCCGACGGGATGTTGCTCGCCTCGGCGCGCAGGCCCGCGGCGCCGTCGATCAGCTCGCGGACGATGTCGGCGTGGCCGGCGTGCCGGTTGGTCTCGGCGATCACGTGGACGAGCAGCAGGTGCAGCGTGGCCTCGGCCCGTTCCTCCGGCCACCACGGCACGCGCCCCGTCGCGTCCAGGTCGAGCGCGTCGATCGTGGCGTCGGCGTGCGCCCACGCCCGGTGGTAGAGCCCCACGATGTCCTCGCGGGACTCGTCGGCGGTGGCCCACATGTCGGCGTTGGGCTCGGCGCCCTCCTCGTACCACGGCTGCGGCTCGCCCGACGGGCGGCCGAACGTCTCGCCGAAGTAGCCGAGCTCGACGCTCGCCAGGTGCTTGACCAGGCCCAGCAGATTGGTGCCGGTGGGGGTCAGGGGACGGCGGACGTCGTACTCGGAGAGCCCGTCGAGCTTCCACAGCATGGCGTCGCGGGCGGTCTGGAGGTAGCGGCGAAGGAACGTCTTGGGGTCCGGTCCGGTCATGCCGGGCATTGTGTCAGCCCGCGCCGACATCCGTGGTGACGAGAGCGGCCGAACCGCGCCCGCAGCGGCGGCAGGCCGGCCGCCTGCGCAGGTGGTAGGCCAGGGCGGCGGCGCCCAGGGCGGCGCCCCACACCGGCCAGAAGCACTCGGGCAGCCACGCGCCCCACTCCGCCATCGAGAAGCGGCCGGCGAAGGTCCAGCGCAGGTACGTCAGGCCGGCGACCGTGATGATGATCGCCACGAACGACGCCGGGACGACGGCGAGCGGCGGCGGCACCCTCCGGCCGCGCAGGCCGGGGATCCAGCGCGGGAACACCTCGCCCCAGCGCTGGACCAGTCCCAGCGTCAGCAGGCCGCCGAGGGCGCCGAAGGTGGCCAGGTACGCGCCCGCCAGCCAGATGCCCGGGGTGTCGCGCGCGCCCTCCTCCAGGAACTCCCTGCTCACCCCCAGCGGGATGCCGAGGACCCACGCCCACCGGGTCAGGCAGTACACCAGGGGCGTGGCGACGGCCACGGCGACCGCGCGGCGTCCCCAGCGGGCCGCCGCCTCCCGAGAGGTCCATCCGCTGTCCTCCTCGTCCCGGCCGCAGGCGGCGCAGGCCGCGCGGGCCCGCCGCCGGTGGATCACGGCCGCCCGGGCCAGCAGGAGCCCGCCGAGCAGGCACAGCAACTGGTTGAGCACCGGCCACGGCCAGGCGTCCGCCAGCCCGACCTGGCCGAACGGCCCGTCGAAGAAGCCCGAGAACACCAGGAGCGGCGTGTACGCGACGCCCATCATGAGCCGCGAGTCGGGGATCGCCAGCACCAGGGCCGCGGCCAGCACCCAGGCGAACCCCACGGCGACCCGGCCGCCCCACCCGCCGGCCAGCCCGTCGGGGCGCCCGCCGGGTCGCGGCGTCGCGGCGAGAGTGAGGGAGACGGCCAGGGCCAGCGCGGCGAAGGCGGCCACCCACCAGGCGTCGGGGCCGGGGTCGAGCCCGGCGAGCAGTGACAGCGCGCCGTCCGGGTCCGGGTCGCCGGTGCCCCACGGGAAGCCGGGCACGCCGAGGGCCCAGGCGGCGCCCAGCACGAGGTACACGGCCGACCAGACGGCGGCGGCCAGAGCGGGTGCGCGCGTGATCGCCGTCATGCGACCGGTCATCGCCGTCACGCCGCCATCGGTCGTCATGCCGCTATCGGCCGTCATGCCGCCATCGGTCGTCGTGCCGCCGACGGCTGTCACGCCGCCATCGGTTGTCCTGCGGCCATTCGTTGTCATGCGGCCAGTCTCGGAGCGGTGCCCGGGCGGCCACGAGATGCCGATCGGCAGGTCCTGGCCGCTCGCGCAGGCCGTGACCGTGCCGTTCGGCAGGGGTGCCGCGCCGCCGGGGGTGCGTATCGTCGGGGTCGTGGGAGTGGGAGAGCGCATGCGGTGGTCCGGGATCGGCGCCGTGGTCCTGGCGGCGGCCTGCGGCGTGCCGCGTTACGGGGTGGCCGCGATGGCGCCGCTGGCGGCGGCCGTGGCCGCCCTGGTGTGGGCGCTCACCCCGCGGCCGGGAGGCGGGAGGCCGCCCCGGGCGGGCGGCACGACCGGGTCCCCGGGCACCGCGCGCCTGAGCGGCCTGCGGCTCCTGAGGGGCGAGGAGGCGGGGTTGCCGGCGGTGACGGCGGGCGCGGCGGCGGTCTCCCTCGCGGCCACGCTCGTCCAGCTCACCGGCCGGGGGGCGGGTCGCGGGGCGGACGTCTGGGGGATGGCCGAGGGCCTGGCGCTCATCGCCCTGGCCGGTCTGCTCGCCCGCCGGTCACCGGCACGGCGGGCGGTGGCCGCCGGCGTCCCGGCCGGGATCGCCGCCTCCACCTGGATGTTCCGCTTCTACCCGCCCGTCTCCGCGCTGGAGGCGGTGGGCATCTGCGCGTTCTGGTCCGCCGGCGTCCTGTGCGCCGTCGGCGTCGGCCTCTACCTGCGCACGCTGGACGAGCGCCGCGCCGCCGCGGTGGCCGCGGCCCGCGCGGCGCAGCGCCGCAGGCTGGCCCGCGACCTGCACGACTTCGTCGCCCACGACGTCAGCGAGATGCTGGCCCAGGCGCAGGCGGGACAGGTGGCCGGGGTCGCCGACCCCGCCCAGGCCATGCTGGCGCTGCGCCGGGTGGAGGAGGCGGGGCTGCGCGCCATGGCGACCCTCGACCGCACCGTCCTCCACCTGAACGACGAGGAGGGCGAGAGCGGCGAGGACCGCGACGACGAGCAGGAGGCGCTGGCCGCGCGGCTGTCCGACATGGCGACGCGTTACTCCTCCGCCGGGCCCGCCCGCGTCCACCTGAGCGTGGACGACAGCCTCGACGTGCCGGGCCGGGTGAGCGCGGCGGCGTACCGGGTCGTGGCCGAGGCGCTGACGAACGTCCGCCGGCACGCTCCGGGCGCCGCCCGCGTCGAGATCTCCGCCACGACCCGGGCCGGCGCCCTCCAGGTCACCGTGGAGAACGACGGCGTCACCTGCGGCGGGACCTCCGGCGGGCGGGGCGGGTTCGGGCTGCCCGGGCTGGCCGAGCACGTCGCGTCGCTCGGCGGCGACCTGAGCGCGGGCCCGGTGCCCGGCGGGTGGCGTCTGTCGGCCCGGATCCCGCTGGCGCGGCGGGTGCTGACACCATGAGCGACATGCCGATCCGCATCCTGATCGCCGACGACCAGGAGGGCATCCGCAGCGCCTTCCGGCTCATCCTGGACGCGCAGCCGGACATGACCGTCGTCGCCGAGGCCGCCGACGGCCTCGCGGCCATCGAGGAGGCCCGCCGCCTGCGTCCCGACGTGGTGCTCGCCGACGTCAGGATGCCGCTGGCCGACGGCATCGAGGTCACCCGGGCGCTCGCGGACACGGACGTCCACGTCGTGGTGGTGACGACGTTCGGGCTGGAGGAGTACGTGCGGGCCGCGCTGCGGCACGGCGCGTCCGGGTTCGTGCTCAAGCGCTCCGGGCCCGCGCTGCTCGTCGAGGCGGTACGGGCGGCGGTGAGCGGCGACGTGCTCATCAGCCCGCAGCTCACCGTCGGCCTGCTGCGCCGGGACGCCCCCGAGCCCGACGGGAGCGGCGCCCCGGACCCGGGCCTGACCGCCCGCGAGGAGGAGGTCGTCCGGCTCGTCGCCCAGGCCAGGACGAACGCCGAGATCGCCGAGGAGCTGTTCCTGTCGCCCGGCACGGTCAAGAACCACATCGCGGCCGTCCAGCGCAAGCTCGGCGCCCGCAACCGGGTCGGTATCGCCGCGTGGGCCTGGAGCACCGGCCGCGCCGCCGCCTCCCCGCCGTAGTCGCCGGTCCCGGGGCGGGCGTCAGGCGGCGTCGTGGAAGACCAGGCCGAGGGTGTGCCGCAGGCCGTGCCGTACCGTGCTCACGCCGTGCCGCACCGGTGCGGCCGACCAGCCGCGCGCCGAGGGCACCGGCCGGTCGCGGGTGGTGAACACCAGCCCGTGGCCCTGCGGCAGCAGCGTCACCGTGCCGCGCGACTGGGCCCGGGGCCGCTGCTCGACCAGCAGGAACTCCCCGCCGCCGTAGTCGGCGCCCGGCTCGTCCAGGCCGATCACCACCTGCATCGGGAAGACCAGGTCGCCGTACAGGTCGCGGTGCAGGGCGTTCCAGTCGCCCTCGCGGTAGCGCAGCAGGATCTGCGTGGACTTGGTCTGGCCGGCCTCGTGGCACCTGGCCAGCCACTCGTCGAGGGTGTCCGGCCAGGGCGCGGGCCGGCCTAGCCGGGCGGCCCAGTCCCGGGCGATCGGCAGCAGCCGGGGGTACAGCGCCTGGCGCAACTCCTCGACCAGGTCGGGGAACGGCCGGTCGAAGTAGCGGTACTGGCCGCGCCCGAAGCGGTGCCGTTCCATGTCGACCGTCGAGCGGAACAGCCCGGCCTCGTCGTACAGGCCGGAGATCCGGCGGCACTCCTCGGCCGTGAGCAGCGGGCCGGCCGGCGCGCAGCCATGGGCGTCCATGTCCCGGGCGATGCCTTCCCAGTCGGCCCGGGCGACGCGTTCCTGTGGTTTCAGCATGGGTGTTCTCCCTTCCCTCCTTCCAACACCGGGCGGACCGTCGAAGGGTGGCGGTTTTCGGACGTCACGCTGCGGTCACGGCACGTCTTCGATGATGAGGCCATGGACAGAACCTTCATCCGCAAGGCATGCGCCGTCCTGCTGGGCTCGCTGAGCCTGGCCGCCACGCTCGTCGTGTCGGCGGGCGCGGCCGGCGCGCAGACCACGACCACGACACAACCGGCGATCACCGCCGCCGGTCCCAGGTGCCCGATGGGCTGGTACTGGAGCGACCGCTGGGACAGGTGCGTGCGGCGCCACTGACCACCCCCTCCCTGATGCCCCGGCGTCCCCGCGTCCCCGTGCGCGGGGGCGCCGAGGCACGTCAGGGGAATGTGACGTGATCGAAAGCGGCAGCCCCGGGACCTCCACGCGGCAGGTCGTGCTGCGGAAGTGAGCCCGGGTCACGGGCGCAGGTCGTCCGTGGCCTCCTGGTAGGCCGTCGCGGCGCGGCCGAAGTAGTCGAACAGCACGTCGAGCTGCTCCGGTGTGTATCCCCGGAGGATCTCGCCGACCCTCTCGCGGGCCGGGGCCATGACCTCGTCCAGCCGGGCCGGCTTGCCGACGACCTCCACGATCACCTTGCGCCGGTCGTCGGGCGACGGGGAGCGGCGCACGTAGCCGGCCTGCTCCAGCCGGTCGATGAGGCGCGTGGTGGGCCCCGTCGTCAGTCCGGTGCGCTCGCCCAGCTCGCCCGGGGTCATCGCGCCGTGCAGCTCCAGGATGTTGAGCGCGTACAGGTCGGTCGCCCCGAGGTCGCAGGCCCGCGCGCTGGCCTGGCCGTGCAGCAGCACGGCGCTCAGGTACCGCCGGTAGACCGCGCCCGCGTCGGGGCGCATCCCGCGTGTTGACATCGTCATGCCTCCCGCATAATCTCTTCCTCAGAGAAGAGAAATCTTCAAAGAAGAAACTTCTTCGGCGAAGCTATCATGGAAGGGGCATGACATGAACCACCAGCACACCACCGAGGCCGACACCGCCGCCGTCCGCGCCCTGCTCCAGGAGACCGTCGAGGCGTGGGGCCGGGGCGACGGCGCCGCCTACGGCGCGCAGTTCACCGACGACGCCACCGACGTCACCTTCGTCGGCACCGTCTACCGGGGCGGCGAGGAGATCGGCCGGGCCCACCAGGCGCTGTTCGACAGCTTCCTCAAGGGCACCCGCCTGGCTATGGAGATCATCGACATCCGCTTCTACGGGCGCGACACGGCCGTGGTCGTCAGCCGCGGCGACACCTACAAGAACAAGCCGAAGAAGCTCGGCAAGCTCCAGACGTACACGGTCGTGCGCTGCGAGGACGGCCGCTGGCGCATCGCCGCCATCCAGAAGACCAAGCGGCAGGGCCTGATGGAGGCCGTCTCCTTCAGGTTCCAGCCGGCCACCAAGCCGCGCACCCGCTGACCACGCCGACCCCCCACGAGAGCAGGACACCCCCATGGCGACCATCGCCGTCATCGGCGCCACCGGACGCACCGGACGCGCCCTCGTCGAGCGGGCACTGGAGCTCGGGCACGAGGTCACCGCGGTCGCCCGCCGCCCCGAGACCCTGGGCCTGCGCCACGCCCGCCTCACCCCGCACGCGGCCGACGTGCTGCGCCCCGGCGACCTCGCCGCCGCGCTGCCCGGCCACGACGCCGTCGTCTCGGCCGTCGGCTCGACCGGACGCGGGCCCACCACCGTCTACTCGGCTGGCACGGCCGCCGTCGTCGAGGCCATGGGAAGCTGCCGCCGGCTGGTCGTCGTGTCCTCGGCCGGGCTGGAGACGCCGCCCGGCGCCGGGCTCGCGACACGCCTCGTCGGACGGCTGCTGCACCACGTCATGCGCCACCCGTACGCCGACATGCTGCGCATGGAACGACTGCTGGCCGGCACGGACCTCGACTGGACCGCGGTGCGGCCCACCCGCCTGACCGACGCGCCCGCCACGGGCCGGCCGCGCGTCAGCATCGGCGCCACCGAGCGCGTCGGCGACCGCACCTCCCGCGCCGAGCTGGCGGCCTTCGTCCTCGGCCACCTCGACGACCCGGCGACCTACCGCACGGCGGTGGCCGTCTCCTCCTGAAGCGGGCCGCTCAGGAGCTCTCCCGCCGGAGGAGGCGCAGGGTCCCCTCCAGCTCGCGTTCGATGATCTGGCCCGCCCGGTCGGGATCGCCCGCGCGGACGGCCTCCACCAGCGCGGCGTGGGCGTCGTCGCCGAGCGCCGGGTCGTGGGCCCGCAGGTCCACCAGGGCCATCAGGTCGATCAGGCCCCGCCGCAGCACCGGGGCGAAGTCCGCGAACAGGTCCGTGAGCAGCGGATTGCCTCCCGCCGCCACCACCGCCGTGTGCAGCGCGATGTCGGCGTCCACGAACTCCGCGTCGCCCGCCTCCCTCGCCGCCCGCCGCCGCCGGGCCAGCGCCAGGTCCATCGCGTCCAGATCGTCGTCGGTACGGCGGGCCGCGGCGATCCGCGCCGCCCGCACCTCCACCATGGTCCGCACCTCGTACAGGTCCACCACGGCGGCGCGGCGCAGCCGCGCGGGCCAGTCCTCCGCCGGCTCGGTGGCGATCACGTACACGCCCGAGCCCTGCCGGGCCGCGAGCAGGCCGGCCCCGCTCAGCGCGCGGATCGCCTCGCGGACCGTGGAGCGGCCCACGCCCAGCTCCTTGGCCAGGGTGGTCTCCCCGGGGAGTCTCGTGCCGACCGGCCAGTGCCCGCCGGCGATCTGCTCGCGCAGCAGCCGGGTGGCCTGGTCCACGAGAGGGCTGCGGCTCAGGGGGCCGAGCGATGTCATCCGTACCTCTCAGGTTGTCTGAGGAGCTGAGGTGTGGTTAGTCTACCGCCCATGACGCTGCCCGGTCTGCTTCTCGGCCGCCGCGGCGGGGCCTGACGCGATCGGCACCCCGCCGCGGGACCCCGTGCTGCCGGTCGCCCTGCCCAGCCACGACCCAGACAGCACGTCAGAGAAGAGGGACCCCGCATGTCCACCCCGTTCCCCACGCTGCGCACCCCCTCCGGGCCGATCCCCGCCGGACAGCCCCACTGGAACCCCCAGCGGCCCGGCTCGATGCCCTCCCACCGCTACCGGCCCGTCCACGAGCGGGTCGAGGTCCCCGCGCACCACCGCCGGTGGCCCTCGCGCACCATCACGGCCGCCCCGCTGTGGGTGCCGGTCGACCTGCGCGACGGCAACCAGGCCCTGGCCGACCCCATGGACCCGGAGCGCAAGCGCCGCATGTTCGAGCTGTTCCTCGCCATGGGGTTCAAGGAGATCGAGGTCGGCTACCCGTCGGCCAGCCGGACCGACTTCGACTTCGTCCGTCTGCTGGCCGAGCGCGACCTGGTGCCGGACGACGTCACCCCCGTGGTCTTCACGGCCGCGCGGCGCGACCTGATCGAGCGGACGTACGCCTCGATCGAGGGGCTGCCGCGCGCCGTCGTCCACCTGTACACCTCGACCGCCCCCACCTGGCGGGACGTCGTCCTTGGGCAGGACCGCGACGAGCTGCGCGGGTTCGTCACGCGGGCCGCCGGGCACGTGGCCCGGCTGGCCGAGGGCCGGCCCGGGGTGCGGTTCGAGTTCTCGCCGGAGGTGTTCAACCTCACCGAGCCCGACTACGTCCTGGAGATCTGCAACGGGCTGTCGGCGCTGTGGGACGCGAGCCCCGACCGGCCGGTGATCCACAACCTGCCGGCGACGGTCGAGGTCGCCACGCCCAACGTGTACGCCGACCAGATCGAGTACATGCACCGTCACCTCGACCGGCGCGACGGCGTCATCCTGTCGGTCCACCCGCACAACGACCGCGGCACCGGCGTGGCCTGCGCCGAACTGGCCGTGCTGGCCGGGGCGCAGCGGGTGGAGGGCTGCCTGTTCGGCAACGGCGAGCGCACCGGCAACGTGGACCTGGTCACGCTGGCCCTCAACCTGCACGCCCAGGGCGTCGACCCGATGATCGACTTCTCGGACATCGACGTCGTCCGCGCGACGGTCGAGCACTGCAACCGGATCCCGGTGCACCCCCGGCACCCGTACGGGGGCGACCTCGTCTACACGGCCTTCTCCGGCACCCACCAGGACGCCATCAAGAAGGGCTTCGCCCACCACGAGCGGCGGGCCGCGGAGCTGGGCGTGACGCCGGACCGGGCGCCCTGGGCGGTGCCGTACCTGCCGATCGACCCCCGCGACGTGGGACGCGACTACGAGGCCGTCATCCGGGTCAACAGCCAGTCGGGCAAGGGCGGGGTGGCGTACGTGCTGGGCGCCGAGCACGGCCTGGACCTGCCGCGCGGCCTGCAGATCGACTTCTCCCGCGCGGTGCAGGCCGAGGCCGAGGCGAGCGGCGGCGAGGTGACGGGGGAGCGGCTGTGGGAGCTGTTCCGGGCCGCGTACGTCGGCCGGACCGGCCCGGTGGAGCTGCTGCGCTGGAAGGTGGACGACGCGGACGGCCGGCACGCCTTCACCGGCGACTTCGCGCTCCTCGGCGCGGGTGAGGCGCGCGTCGAGACGCGCGGCGAGGGGACGGGCGTGGGCCCGCTGGCCGCGCTCACCGCGGCGCTGCGCGGACTGGGCCGCGACGTGGAGATCGTCGGCTACACGGAGCACGCCGTCCCGGCGGCGGGCCGCGCGGCGGCCGGCGAGGAGAGCCTGGCGGCGGCGTACGTGGAGTGCCGGGTGGCGGGCGTGAGCGCGTGGGGGGTGGGCCTGGCCGCCTCGGTCCTGACCGCCGCCGTGGACGCCGTCGTCTCCGCCGTCAACCACGCCCTCACCCTGGACTGACCGGGAGACCGGTCAGGAGAACGCGTCCACCCCGGTGAGCTCGGCGGACAGAGCCCAGAGCCGGGCCGCCTCGGCGGGATCGACCGCCCACGGCTTGACCCCGCCGACGAGCATGTCGTCGGTCGTGGCCGGCTCGGCGACGTCGCAGTCCTGGCAGTAGACGCCGCCGAGGTCGTCGAGCAGGGGCGAGGTCGCCGCCCACGTGGCGGTGGCCGCGCCCTGTGCCGGGGTCTTGAAGCCGGCGGGCGGCGTGCCGTCCTCCGTGATCCAGCCCAGCGCGGACTGCTGCTCCAGGGGGACGTGCCGCTGCAGCGGCGTCAGGATGCTGCCGGGGTGCACGGCGTACGCGCGCACCCCGGACGGGCCGCCCAGCCGGTCGAGGTGGACCGCGAACAGGGCGGCCGCGGTCTTGGCCTGCGCGTAGGCGAGCCACCCGTCGTAGCCGGCGCGGAAGTGGAGGTCGTCCCACCGCATGCCGGACAGGAAGTGCCCGGAGGAGGAGAGCGCCACCACCCGCGCCCCGCCGGGGGCGAACGCCGGCCGCAGGTGGTTGACCAGCGCGTGATGGCCGAGGTGGAGCGCGAAGTGCGCCTCCCAGCCGGGGCCGACGCGCGTCTCGGGGCAGGCCATGACCCCCGCGTTGGCGACGACCACGTCGATCGCCGCGCCGTCCGCCACCACCCGCCCGGAGAAGCGGCGCACGTCCGCCTGGTCCGTCAGGTCGAGCGGGCGCACCTCCGTCCGGGGGATCCCGCGCAAAGCCGCGCGGGCCGCGTCCGGGCGGCGGGCGGGGACGAGCACCCGCGCGCCCGCCCCGGCGAACGCCCGGACGATCTCCAGGCCGAGCCCCGAGTAGCCGCCGGTGACCACGGCGGTCCGCCCTGTCAGGTCGACGCCGGCCAGCACCTCCTGTGCCGTGCTCCACGCCCCGAACCCACTGCCGATCTTGTGTTGCCTGTTCGTCATGGGTCCGACCGTAGAATCTAGACTTCGCTCTAGGTCAAACCCGGCGGAGGTGCGGATGGCGGCGAGCCTGTCCATCGGCGACGTGGCGGCGGCCACCGGCCTGAGCGTCCACGCGCTGCGCTTCTTCGAGCGGGAGGGCCTGTTCCTGCGCGGCATCCCGCGCTCGGCCGGCGGGCACCGGCTCTACGACGCCGCGGACGTGGAGTGGCTGCTGCTGTGCAACCGGCTGCGCGAGTCGGGCATGCCGATCGCGACGCTGAAGAGGTTCGCCGCGCTGGTGCGCTCCGGCCCGGGCAACGAGCCCGAGCGCCTGGAGCTGCTGCGCGAGCACGAGCGGGGCGTCCGCGCCCGGATCGCCGAGCTGACCGCCTGCCTGGAGGTCATCCACGGCAAGGTGACCGTCTACGAGCGTCACGTCGAGGACGGCACCGCCGCCGGCCTCTGGGCCCCGCTCCCCTCCTCCTGAGCGCCGCGCGGCGTGCCGTCCCACTGCCAGCCGGTACGGCGGGGCAGCCCGGGGAGGGCGACGCGGCCCGCGCACCACAGCAGCGTCTCGGCCGGCCCGTGCCCCGACGGCGCCTCCGGGAAGAGCCGGGCGACGGCCGCCGCGCTCGGGGCGTCCGGCGGCGTCCAGGTCAGGCCGAGCGTGCGGGTGATGTCGTAGGTGTGGACGGCCAGCTCGACCACGCCCATGGCGGCGAACCCCGTGACGTCGGAGTGCCCCCACGCGTGCCAGGCCCGCGCCTCGGCGGGCGTGGACCGGACGGTGGTGGCGAGCAGGGTGGCCGCGATGCCGACGCCCTCCAGGCAGGCCGCGACGGGCGCCTGCGGGTCGAGCGAGGCGAACAGCGTGATGTAGCGGTCGGCGGGCCGGGCCACGAGCAGCCCCGCGTACCCCACCAGGCCGAGGGCGAGGTGGTCCAGCGTCGTCCGGCAGGACCAGTCGAGGTCGCCGGCGGGACGCGACCAGTCCTGGTCCGCCCCCTTGCCGAGGACCGCCAGGCACTCCCGCGCGGTGGCGGTCAGCAGCTCGTCGGGGGTGGTCGGTGCGGGGTTCATGCCTGTTCTCCTCGTACGGGTGCCGGTGGGCGGAACCACGCTGGCAGGACGAGAAGCGTCCGGACAGTGACAGCGGTGACGCCTTGCCACAAATACCTGCCATATCCTCGACCGGGTGAGCGCCGGCACCGTGGCCCTGGTCGTGCCCGAGGGCATCCACATCCCCTCCTGGGACCTGTACGAGCTGAGCATCCCGTGCACGGTCTTCGGCAAGCCGCAGCCCGACCTCGCCGACCCCTGGTACGACCTGCGGCTGTGCGCCATGGACGCGGGCGGCGCCGGTTCGCCGTACGAGCTGACCGTGCGGACCCGCCACGGCCTCGACGGCCTGGCCGGCGCGGACACCGTCATCGTGACCTCCGTGCCCGACGCCTGCGTCGAGGACGGCGCGCCGCTGCCGGCCGGCCTCGTCGCCGCGCTGCGCCACGCCCACGACGCGGGCGCCCGCATGGTGTCGCTGTGCACCGGCGCCTTCGCGCTCGCCGAGGCGGGCCTGCTCGACGGGCGGCGCGCCACCGCCCACTGGATGCACACGGCGCAGCTCGCCGCGCGTTACCCGAAGGTCGAGGTGGACGACTCGGTGCTGTACGTGGACGACGGCGACGTGCTCACCAGCGCCGGCGTCACCGCCGGCCTCGACCTGTGCCTGCACCTGGTGCGCCGCGACCTTGGCGCGCACGTCGCCAACCAGCTCGCCAGGCGCATGGTCGTGCCCGCGCACCGGCCCGGCGGGCAGGCGCAGTTCGTGGACCTGTCCGTGCCGGTCACCGACGACGAGGGGCTCGGGCCGGTGCTGGAGTGGGCGCGGGGCCGCCTGGACCAGCCGATCACCGTCGAGGACCTGGCCCGGCGGGCGGCGATGAGCCCGCGCACCTTCTACCGGCGCCTCAAGGCCGCGACGGGCACCACGCCGCTGCGGTGGCTGCTCAACCAGCGGCTGGGCCTGGCGCAGAGCCTCCTGGAGTCGACCGGCCTGCCGATCGAGAAGGTGGGGCAGCTGAGCGGCCTCGGCACCGCCAACAACCTGCGCCACCACTTCCTCAAGCAGGTCGGCGTCTCCCCGGGCGACTACCGCCGGGCATTCCCCCGCGGGTCAGCGCAGGCGCAGCGTGATCGTGCAGGAGCCGCCGAGCCGGTCGGCGAGGCCGCCGAAGCGGGCCGTGAGCGCCGGGCCCGTCGTGGCTCCGGACAGCAGCGGATGGCCGTGGGCCAGGGCCGTCACCGGGCGGCGCCAGGTGACGGTCAGCTCGTCCAGCTCGCAGCGCGGGTCGGCCACGGTGAGCGTGGCCGCGCCGTCCGGCAGTTCCCGGACGAGGACCGCGCAGGGCGCGGAGGCGGTGAGGGGGCCGGCCGTGCCGGGGTTCCAGAAGTTGACGGCGGTCAGCCCGAGTGACGGGACATGGACGCCCTGCTGACGCCGGGTGTTGCTGAGGGCGCGGACCCGGCCGGGGTCGGCGGCGCGGGCCCGGGTGCGCTCCTCGGTGGCGCCGGGCAGCAGCAGGTAGACGTAGGCGGCCTCGCGCGGGTCGGTGCCGTGGTCCAGCCAGAGCGTCGTGTAGTCACGCGCCATGCCGCCCGGGCCGGTGCGCCGCTCCTGGAGGGTGCGCGGGGGCGGGCCCGCGGGCAGGACGTAGCCGCCGTGCCCCTCCAGGTGCGCCCACGTCGCCCCGACTCTGAGCGGCGCGCCGGTGCGCCGGTTGTCGACGACGGTCTCGACCGGGACGCCGTCGCGGGAGGTGATGCCCGCCCCCAGGCACACGACGGCGTCGTCCAGGAAGAACCACGACTTGAACGCCTCCATCGTGCTCTCCAGCCCGTTGAGGTGCTGCCCGACCGCCGCGTACGCGCCGTCGGTCGCGCCCCCCACCCACCGCCCGGGCGGGCACGTGTCGCCCCATCCCGGGCCGGCCCCGTCGGGCAGCCGCTTGGTGGAGACCGTGGTGCCGGGCAGCCGGTACGGGTCCACGGTCGCCCAGAAGCCGTCGGAGTACTGGTCGCCGTGCCCCTCGGCCCACCAGTAGAGCATCCCGGAGCCGGTGTGCCACCCGCGCAGGTTCTCGCCGTTGCCGTGCTCGTAGTGGCCGATCCGGTACGACGCCATGCTGAGCCCCGCGCACCAGCCCGGCGCGCGGTGGACGGCACGGGCGCTCATCGGCAGCAGCCGGTGCCCGGCCGGTTCGGGGGCCGCCGGTACGCGCGCGTCGGCCGCGACGGCCGCCAGCCGGGCGTGGAACCCCAGCTCGCCCTCGCTCTCCGCCGCGTCGAGCATCGGCCGCGCCGTGTCGCGCGCCGCCCAGCCCTTGACCATCGCCTGCCAGCGCGCCCGCTCGGCCTCCGGCGCGGTCTCGGCGAGCAGGAGGATCGACGCGGCGATCAGGCGTCCCCGGCGGTGGTCACCGAACGGCCGGCGCACGATGCCGCGCCCGCCGGCCAGGTCCATGCAGAACCCGTCGTGGATCACCGGCGCGAACGAGCGCTCCACGCTGTCGTGGACCACCCGCCGCAGGTGCTCGGGGATCTCCCACGGCGTGCCGCGCAGCACCGTGAACAGCGCCGCGAGCCCGGTCAGGGCCACCATGCCGTACCCGCCCTGGTACGGCACGTACGTGTGCTGGATGAAGGAGCCGTCCCGGTAGAACCCGTCGCCCTGCTCGACGTACCGCAGGACGGGCGTCAGCGCGGAGGCGGCCAGCTCGGCCCGGACGGGGTCGGCCCCGAGGATCGCGCGCAGCAGCATGACCGTGCACAGGTCCACCCGGTTGGCGCCGGTGCTGAGGCCGCCGTAGCGGTGCAGGCGCCTCGGCGGCACGAAGTGGTCCACGGCGTCGCGCAGCCCGCCCGCCTGCTCGGCCGTGAGGTGCGGGGCGATCAGCACGGCCGTGTCGAGCAGGACCTTGGGCACGCCGATCCGCCAGTTCCACCAGTTGCCCTCCGGGCGCGCCCCGGCAGCGTACACGTGGCGACGGTAGTGGTCGACGCCGGCGGCCACGGCCGCGGCGAGACGCGGGTCGCCGGTCAGCCCGGTGCCGGGCAGCGCGTACGCGCGGGCCATCGCGCGCAGCCGCTCCGGCGTGTCGGTGAAGGACGGGTAGGGCAGGCCGGGCCAGAGCGACGTGCGGTCCGGGGCCATGGTGTCGCGGTGCCGGGCCGCCGCGCGTCCCAGCTCGGCGAGCCGTTCCCGGTACGGCGTCAGCGCGGCCACCCGGGACACCGGGTCGGTGGTCAGCGCGGTCCATCGGCGGCGCAGGAGGTCGAACGCCTCACCCCACAGCCCGGTGGCGGCCACCGGGACCACCGCCCCGGCCGCCGCTGCTCCGCCCAGCAGCAGGAGAGATCGCCGGGTGTATCCGCGCACGGGCAGATTATCCGGGAACGGAGACCCGCCTCGCGCACGAGGAGGGGACGGGGCGCCGAGGGGAGGCGACGGGGCGCCGAGGGGAGGGGACGGGGGCCGCGACGCCAAGGGGAGGGCGGGAGCGCCGCGGCCCCGGGGAGGGGGACGACCGAGGGGGCCGCGGTCCGCAGGAGAGGTGCGAGGACCGCGGCCCCGGGGGGAAGGGGGACCACGGGGAGGGGACCGTGGGCTTGCGGATCACGGAGATGTCGGGACGCCGGGGCCGTCCTTAACCCGGTGACCTGCACGGCCCCGGCGTCCCGTGGGGGACCTCAGAATGGCTTCGCGCTCATGGCGGCCAGTCCCCAGGAGTGGCCGCGCCCGGCGTACTGGGCGGAGCCCGCGCCGTCGGGGCCTTCCGGCGCGGGCTCCTGGACGGGAGCCGGCAGCTCGAACCAGACCACCTTCCCTCGTGGGGTGTGGTCGCCGCCCCAGCAGCAGGCGAGCATGTCGACCAGTTGCAGGCCGCGTCCGCGCTCGTCGTGGCGGCGCGAGAGCCGGACCTGCGGGAGCTCCGGGTCGGAGTCCTCGACCTCCACGCGCAGCAGGCCGTCCTCCTCGGTGAGGCTGACGCCGACCGGCCCGTACGCGTGCTCCATCGCGTTGCTCACCAGCTCGCTGACGAGCAGTTCGGCGATCTCGCTCTGCGCGGAGTGGCCCCAGGCGGCCAGCTTCCTGCGGACCAGGCGGCGTGCCCTGCCGACCTGGTCGGGACGGGACGGGAAGCGCCATGAGGCGACCCGGCATCCCGCGGTGGCGGCGCCGCTGATGGCGGCGATCAGAGAGATCCAGGGACGCGCGTTCATGACGTGCCTCCCCGACGGGTGTCGTCGCCGCCGTGGAGGTCCACTGACGGGCCTGCGGTCCGGTGGTGACTCATGGTTGGGACCCTCGCTCCTTGCTTCCCCCGAGCGGTTTGCTCAGGTCTTAAGCGTCCCTCACCTCTTCGGCCAGAGGGACGTGAGAAATCCCGATATAGGTACCTATTTCCTGAGTAGGGGTGCGCCTACGTAGTGGCCCCCGCCACACTGCCCTTCGTCCGGCGGGCCGTAACGGCCTGGCCACGACGGGCGAAATGTCACCTTGTAGAGGTCATAATCCTGTCCAGCGGTGGCACGCCGGGCGAGGGAGCGGGGACAGGATGGCCGGACTGACCGGTACGGACGGCACGACCGGCGACGCCTCCGAGACCTCCGGGACCGCCGGGACCGCCGGGACCGCCGACGCCTCCGAGACCCCGGGGAGCGCCGACGCCTCCGAGGCCCCCGCAGGCGCGCACCACGACCCGCGGGCCGTGCTCGCCCAGGCGGGGGCCGCCGTGATGGCCGCCCTCGGTCCCGTCCTGGAGATCACCGCGCTGCTGATCCTCGCGCACCTCCCGGACGCCTGGCACCCCTCGCTCACCTCCACCCCCCAGTCGGCCGCCGCCCTCACCTTCCCCGTGGTCGGGGCGTTCATGATCCATCACCGGCCGGGCCTGAAGCTGGCCTGGCTCATGTGCGTGGGCGGGCTGGCAGCCGGGATCAGCGACTTCGCGTCGGCGCTGATGTTCCGGGTGGCCGCCGACGGCGACCTGGTCGCGGCCGGTCACCTGCGCATCGCCGGCGCCGTCGGCTGGGCGGTGTGCGGCGTGACGCTGACCACGCTGCTGCCCCTGTACTCGCCCGACGGCCGCCTGCCCTCGCCGCGCTGGCGCCCGGTCCTCGCGCTGGGCGCGGCCGCCCTGTCCGCCGAACTGCTCAGAACCGTGCTGCGCCCGGATCCGCCGCTGGAGCGGTACCCGTACCCGGCGGTGATCCCCAACCCGCTCCAGGTCCCGGAGCTCGCGCCGTACAACGACCTGATCTCCGCGGTCGCCTGGACCGCCATCTACACCTCGATGGCCCTGTCGGCGCTGTCGCTGCTGGTGCGGATGCGCCGGGCGGACCCCGTCGGCAGGCGGCAGATCGGCTGGCCGCTGTTCGCCTACGCGGGCTACATCGTCTTCCTGGTCGCGGGCGCGTTCGAGCCCGGGCTGGCCTGGCTGTCGATCACCTGGGCGGCGCTGATCCCGGTCGCGGTCGCCTTCGCGGTGACGCGTTACCGGCTGTACGGGATCGACACCGTGATCAGCCGGACGTTCGTGGCGGCGGGTCTGCTGGCCGTGGTCAGCGCCGTGTACTTCGGCGCCGGAGCACTGGCCGGGCTGGTGGTCTCCGGGTACGACCAGATCGCGGGCCTGGCCGCCGCCCTGTTCGCCGGGGCGTTCTTCCAGCCGCTGCGGCGGGCGCTGCAGCGCGCCGTGGACCGCATGCTCTACGGCGAGGTCGGCGACCCGCGGCTGCTGGCCGAGCGGCTCACCCAGGAGGTGCGCCGGGCCGACCCGGCCGAGGCGCTGAACTCGGTGGTGGGGGTGCTGCGCGACGGCCTCGCGGTCGAGGGCGCCGCGGTGGAGGTGGCCGACGGCGAGCCCCGCCACGTCGAGAGCGGCCGGGTCGGCGACCGCCCGCGCGAGGTGCCGCTCGTCTGGCACGGCGAGCGGGTCGGCCGGCTGCTCGTCGGGCCGCCCGGCCCGCGGCGCTTCCCGGCCGCCCACGACGAGCGGGTGCTGGCCACGCTCACGCCGTACGTCGCCGACGTGGCCCACGCCGTCCGCATGGCCGCCGACCTGCAACGGTCGAGGGAACGCATCCTCACCACCCGCGAGGAGGAGCGCCGCCGCCTGCGCCGGGACCTGCACGACGGCCTCGGCCAGACGCTGTCGGCCATGGCCATGACGATCAACATCGCCCGCAGCCGGCTCAAGAACTCCCCGGACGCCGCCGACGCGCTGCTCCAGGACCTGCGCTCGGGCATGGACGCCGTCGCGGGGGACATCCGCGAGCTGGTGTACGGCCTGCGGCCCCCGGCGCTCGACGACCTCGGCCTGGCCCGGGCCGTACGGGAGCTGGCCGGCCAGTCCTCGCCGGAGACCGTGATCGAGGTGGAGGCGGACGGCGACCTGAGCGGCCTGCCGGCGGCAACGGAGGTGGCCGTCTACCGGATCGTCCAGGAGGCCCTGACGAACGTGCGGCGGCACGCCGACGCCCGGCGCGCCCGCGTGGTGCTGCGGCGGGAGCCGGCGGCGTTGCGGGTGCGGATCAGCGACGACGGCCGGGGCCTGCCCGACGGGCACCGGGCGGGCGTCGGGCTCGGCTCGATGCGCGAGCGCGCGGCCGAGCTCGGCGGCGTGTGCGTCGTCGGCCCCGAGCCCGGCGGCGGCACCCGCGTGGAGGCCACGCTGCCCCTCCCGGCTGCGGCCCTGGACACCCCCGGAGCCGTGGCCGGGCCGGAGCCCGCGCGCGAGGACGGGCTGGGCTCCTCCGTCCGGTGATCGATGTCACGCACGGTGATCGATGCCGTGCGCGGCGATCTGTGCCGAATCCCACTCGGTGAGATGGGCGGATCTTGTGGCAGGCGCCGGGATCTTTCCTAGAATCGGGCTCAAATTGATCACCCGGAGAGGGGGTCGCGTGAGCGACCTGGACCGCGTGCCACCGCCCGGAGTCGACACCCGTGTCCCGAGCGTCGCCCGCATGTACGACTACTACCTCGGCGGCAAGGACAACTTCGCGGCCGACCGCGAGGCGGCCGAGAAGATGATCGAGCTGGGCCGCGCCATGGGCAACGACGCGCGCCAGATCGCCCAGGCCAACCGCGGCTTCCTCGGCCGGGCCGTCCGCCTGCTCGCCGAGAACGGGATCACCCAGTTCGTCGACATCGGCGCGGGCCTGCCGACCCAGGACAACGTCCACCAGGTCGCCCAGCGCCACGCCTCGGGATCGCGCGTCGTCTACGTGGACAACGACCCCATCGTGCTGACCCACGCCCGGGCCCTGCTCGCCCGCGACCCCGACGTCCTCGCCCTCGCTGGCGACCTCAGAGACCCTGACGCGATCTTCGACGACCCCCAGGTCGCCGCGCACGTCGACCTCTCGCGACCGTGCGCCGTCCTGCTCGTCGCCGTGCTGCACTTCATCACCGACGACGCCGAGGCCGCCAAGATCGTGGCGCGGATCCGCGAGCGGCTGGCCCCCGGCTCCTACCTCGTGCTGTCGCACCTGTACGAGGGCAACGCCACCGACGACATGGCCCACGCCGGCCAGAGCGTCTACGCGGGCACCACGTCGGGCGGCCTGGCGAGGCGCGGCTACGACCAGATCGCCGCGTACTTCGAGGGACTGGAGCCGCTGCCGCCCGGCATCGTGCCGGTGGACGCCTGGGACCCCCACGTGGAGCCGGGACCCGACCTCGACCTCGACCGCCCGGGCATCCTGGCCGGTGTCGGCCGCGTGCCCGCCGGCGACTGACCCCTCCGATCGGAGACCGATGGACAACCAGAGCGCCCACTCCGCCTGGGAGCGGGTCGACACCACCAAGCCGCACTCGGCCCGCGTGTGGGACTACCTGCTCGGCGGCAAGAACAACTACGCCGTCGACAAGGAGGCCGGCGACACGATCCTGAACCTGTTCCCGGCCTTCGCCGAGGTCGCCCGCCTCCAGCGGCGCTTCCTCAACCGCGCGGTGCGCTTCCTGGCCGGGGAGGTGGGCATCCGCCAGTTCCTCGACATCGGCACGGGCCTGCCCACGGCCAACAACACCCACGAGGTGGCCCAGTCGGTCGCCCCGGAGTCGCGCATCGTGTACGTCGACAACGACCCGCTCGTGCTGGTCCACGCGCGCGCCCTGCTCACCAGCACGCCCGAGGGCGTCACCGAGTACCTCGACGCCGACGTCCGCGACCCGGACCGCATCCTGGAGGGCGCGGCCAAGGTGCTGGACCTCAGCCGCCCGGTCGGCCTGACCATGCTGAGCATCATGGGCCAGGTGAGCGACGCCGAGGACCCGAACGGCATCGTGACCCGGCTGCTCGACCGGCTGCCCTCCGGTAGCCATCTCGCGCTCAGCGACGGCACGAACGTCAACCCGGCGCTCGTCGCGGCCGTCGAGAGCTACAACTCCCGGGCCGCCTACCCCTACCACCTGCGCGCCCCCGAGCGCATCGCCACGTTCTTCGAGGGCCTGGAACTGGTGGAGCCGGGCGTGGTGCCGACGCCGCGGTGGCGACCCGGACCCGAGGCCCCCGACCCGTCCGGCCCCGTCAGCGCCGTCTGCGGGGTGGGCCGCAAGCCCTGACCCACGCGTTCTTCCCCGGTCCTTGTCGGTGGCCGCCGCTATGGTCCCCGATCATGAAGATCCCGGTGTCAGGACGCCCCGCCGCGCCGAGCGGGGCCTGGGACGCGGTGCGCGCCGCCGTCCAGCAGGAGGACGCCGCCGCCACGGCGGCCCTGGTGGCGCGGCTCACCGACGAGGAACGCCGCGAGGTGGCCCGCGAACTGCCCGGACACCTGGCCCGGCTCAGGGACCCCGGCCGCGGCCGGTCGATCTGGTCGGCCGACGCGAACCTGGGCTGGACCGAGGCGATGCGGATCGCCGGCGCGGGCACGATCGCCGGGGCCGCCGCGGTGGCCGCGTGGCTGTGCCGCCGCGACTTCCGGCGCTTCTGGCAGGAGCCCGACGACGTCCCGTACATCCTCCAGGTGGTCGCCGGACGTCCCGCGGAGTGGCAGGCCGACCTCGCCGTCCGCCTCGCTCTGCGGCTGCGCGGCACCGACGACGACTCGTCCCGGTCCGTACGGCTGGCGGTGGAGCTGCTGCGCCGCACCGGGACCGAGCCGCCCGCGCACGACCCGCTCACCCTGGCCTGGATCGCCGCCTGGCCGGCCGACCCGGGCGACGCGCCGCTGCTGGACACCATGCTGCCGCGCGTGTTCTCGGCCGAGGGCGTGGGCCGGCTGCTGCGCGGCGACGAGGAGCGCCCGGCCCGGCTGGCCGCCCTGGCGGCGAGCGGCCGGATCTCCCGCGCGCTCCTCCTCGACGGCTGCGTCAGCCGGTTCCTGCGCGGCGGCACGGCCGCCGACCTGCGCTTCTTCGTCCGCCTCCACGAGGCCCTCGCACCGTCGGCCGGCGAGGTGGCCGAACGGCGGCGCGACTACGCGGCGCTGCTGCCCGCCGCCCCCGCCAACGTCGCCGAGCTCGCGCTCAAGCGGCTGCGCGCGCTCGGCGGGCCGGAGCCCGAGGAGGCCCGCGAGGCGGTGGAGGGGCTGCTGTTCCGCGCCGAGGGGAAGCTGGTGCGCGCCGGGCTGATCTGGCTGGAGCGGCTCGTCCGCGACCATCCGGGCGACCTCGACGGCTACGCCCCGGCGCTGGCCACGGCGCTGATGTGCGAGACGGGTGAGGCGCGTGACCGGGCCGCGCGGCTGGCGCTCAAGCACGCGGCCCGCTTCACCCCGGACGGGGCGGCGGCGATCCGCGACGCCGTCGCGCTGCTGCCGCCGGGCGAGGGCGTCGCGCTCGCGGAGGCGTTCGGCGGCGACCCGGTCCCCGCCGCGCCGGAGAGCCGCTTCGCCTCGGACCCGCTGCCGCCGGTCCCCGAGCCCGCCCCGATGCCCGCACCGGTCGCCACGCCCGCCGAGCTGCTCCGCCTGCGCCCGTCCGACGCCGACTGGCTCTCCACGGAGCGCTGGCTGGACGGGTTCGTCCGGCTGGCCGCCGGCGTCCGGCAGGCCCTGACCGAGGCCCTCGTCACCGCCGCCGGCCTCCTCCGCGTCCGGGATTACTGGCGGCGCCCCTGGTGGCATCCCGAGCTCTGGGCGACGGCCATGGCCAAGGAGCTCGGAGATCCCGGCATCGAGCGCAGGACCGCGGAGTCCGTCCTCGACGGTGACCGGCCCGCCACCGTCGAGGAACGGATCCCCGAGGCCGGGCACACGAAGCTGAGCCTGCGCATGCCGCTGCGCCGCTACGCGGAGGTCTACCAGGCGCTGATCGACGGCGCGCTCCCGCCGTACCTGCTGGCCACGCCCACCCACCTGAGCGGCCGGCTCGACGCGGGCGAGCTGGTGGAGCGCCTGGAGGGCTACGAGCGCGACGGCGGCGAGCCGTTGCCCGTGGACCTGGAGCAGGCGCTGCTGCGGCTGTCCCGGACCGCGCCCGCCGAGGTGGCCGCGCGCGCCGC
Organism: Nonomuraea rhodomycinica; assembly: GCF_013363995.1. Taxonomy (GTDB): domain Bacteria; phylum Actinomycetota; class Actinomycetes; order Streptosporangiales; family Streptosporangiaceae; genus Nonomuraea; species Nonomuraea rhodomycinica. The sequence goes on from NZ_JABWGO010000006.1 coordinate 339,571, forward strand.
CCGGCTGACCAGTGAGGCGGGCCGCGCGGTCGCCCGCCTGCTGTCCGGCGAGCGCGCCGAGCCGCGCGTGGAGCTGCGGTGGGAGGAGGGTCCCAACGGCCCGCGCGTCAGGCCCGTCGTGTCCTGGGACGGCACGGGCATCACCGTGCTCGAAGGGGAGATGCCGCCCACCAGGCCCAGGGAGACGCTCGGCCCGCTCCTACCGGTCCTGGCCGCCCATCGGGACGTGGCCGCCTCGCTCACCGTCGACACCTTGCGGTCGTGCGCCCCGTACAGCACGCCCGAAGCCGACGCCCTGACCGCGCTCGTGACCGCCCAGGGGCCCGCCGGGCCGGGCATGGGGCTTCTCGCGGCCGAAACCCTGTGCCTCGGCCGGGAGGAGGCGGTGCCGCGCCTGCTGGAGTTGGCCGCCTCCGGCGGGCTCGGCGAGGAGACGGGCCGGCAGCTCGCCGCGCTGCTCCGTGACGACGAGACCCGGTGGGAGTACCGCTCCTACAGCCCGGCCGGGGTGCTGCGGGCGCTGGAGGAGCTCGCCCGGCGCGGCGCGCACCGGGAGGTGTGGGAGGTGATGGCGGGGCTGCTGACCGTGTACCTGCCGGGCCCCGGCGGGCGGGCCACGAGCACGCACACCCGGATGATGAGGCTGGCCGCCGACGTGGCCGGCTGGGCGGGCGCGCGGGGGGCGCTGGAGCCGGTCGCCGAGCTGGCCGGCCGCGGCCGGGTGACCGGTCTGGTCCGCGAGGCCCGCCGCCTGCACGCCGTCCTCACCGCCTAGCCCGCCCGCCGGGCGAACTCCCACGGGTCGTGGGCGGAGAACACGTCCACCCCGTGCTCGTGGGCCAGCGTCCGCAGCCGGGCCTGGTTGGCGATCCGGAGCTCGGCGTCCACCTGCGCCAGTTGCTGGACGACGTCCATCAGCGGGTGCGCGACGGGCTCCGGTTCGAGCTCGCGGTGGTAGAAGTAGGCGTCGCCCGCGTGCAGCAGCCAGCGGTCGCCGTCCCTGACGGCCACGCCCGCGTGTCCCCGCGAGTGCCCGCCGAGCGGCACGAGCAGCACGTCGTCCAGCCCCTCCAGGGGCCGCGCGCCCTCCATGCCGAACCAGGTCTCGCCGCCCTGGCCGTAGGTGACCCAGCGCGGGCCGTGCGCCCAGTGGCCGGGCCGGTAACGCCGGCTCGGCGCCTCGGCCGCGGCGGCCTCCAGCTCGGCCGCCATGACGTGGACGGCGGCGCCGGGGAAGTCGGGCAGCCCGCCGGTGTGGTCCACGTCCAGGTGGGTCAGCACGACGTGCCGCACGTCGGCGGGGTCGAACCCGAGCGCGGGAAGCCGGCGGGCCGCGGTCTCGGCGGGGGCGAGCGCGGGCATCACCTGCTCCACCCACTCGGTGTCGAGCAGTTCGCCGGGACGCGCGACGTCGTCGAGGCCGAGACCCGCCTCGACGAGCACGAGGCCCGAGGACGGCGTCTCCAGGAGCAGGGCGTGGCAGACCGCCGGGGCGGTGGACAGGCCGGTGGTGGACTCGATCTCACGCATCGAGCCGAGGTTGAGGTGGTGAATCTTCATGCGGCCTACAATGCGACTTGAACCGCGGTTCAAGTCAAGCGCGGTCCATGTCAAGCGAGCGGTTCACGTCGAGCGGGAGGAGAGGCGTCATGACCGGGGAAGCGGACGAGGCGCTGCTGGACATCGGGGAGGTGGCCCGGCGATCCGGCCTGGCCCCCTCGGCGCTGCGCTTCTACGAGCGCAAGGGCCTCATCGAGCCGGCCGCGCGCAACGGCCTGCGCCGCGCGTACCGGCCGGAGACGCTCGACCGGCTCGCGATGATCGGCTGCGCCCGCGACGCGGGCTTCACGCTGGCGGAGATCGGCGCGTTCCTGGGGGCCCGGCCGTCCGACACGACGGTGCGCGAGCGCATGGCGGCCAAGGAGCGCGAGGTGGACGCGCGGGTGCGGCAGCTCACCCGGCTGCGCGACAGCCTGCGTCACGCCGCCGTCTGCGACCACGACCCGCTCGTGGAGTGCCCCGACTTCAAGCGCGCCATCCGGAACGTCAGCGTCCCGGACGACGCGCCCATGGCCACGTCGTGAAGCGCGCCGGCCTCAGCCGGCGCTGACGTACTGCCGGGGCCGCAGCGCGTGGGCGCGCAACGCGGCCAGGGCCGCGAAGTGGCCCACCCGCGACATGCGCACCGCCAGCTCGTCGCCGAACGCGAGCCCGAGCGCCGTCAGCCGCCCCACCAGGTCGTCCACCGGCTTGGCGACGTCGCCCGGCTCCGTGGCGGGATGCCAGCCCTCGTCGCCGACCACCTCGGCGACGCGGCGCCGCAGCTCGCCCGGCGAGATGAGCGACCCGTCGGCCAGCAGCATGAGCGCCGCCTCGCGGGCCGCCAGCTCGAACTCCTGCTCACCCTTGGGCAGCAGCAGCCGGGTCACCGCCTCCCACATCGCCTCGGGCGACAGCAGCAGCCGCCTGCCCACGGCGGTGATGGTCAGCCGGGCGCCGTCGCGGCGCAGCGCGTTGAGCTCCCGTTCGGCCAGGTCGCGCAGCCGCAGCGCCTCCGGAGAGGGCGCGAGGCGCAGGGGCAGGCTCTCCTCCGAGGCCGCCAGCGACAGCAGCCCGTGCAGCGGGGGGACCGGCTGGGCGGGCACCGGCGCGTGCAGCCGGACCTCGAACGGCTGGGCCAGCTCCCTGCGGGCGGGGCCGCGGCCCAGCACCCAGCGGTTGAGCCGCTCGCCGTGGACGCGGTTGAGCCAGCTGTCGCCGCCCAGGTCGGTGCGGGGCTCGGTGAGCCAGCGCCGGGTCAGGGCGACCCGGTCGAGCTCGTCGTCACCGGCGAGGATGGCCAGCTCCAGGGCCGCGGAGCAGGCCACGTGCGCGCCGAGCTCCTCCGGCCCCATGATGGTGCTCCACTGGAGCTCCGGCACGTCGGGCGGCAGCACCCCCGTGGCCTCCAGGGCCTCCTGGTAGGCGGCGGTGCCCGCGTCCTCGCCCTCGCGGGCGTACGTGCGCAGGATCTGCAGGGTGGTGGGGGAGACGCACAGCGCGGCGTACCGGCGCAGGCCGCCGAGGTGGAGCAGGCGGCCGAGCGAGCGGGCCAGCCGCTCGTGGTCGCCGCCGACCTTCATCGGGAGCGTGTACCAGAGGAACTCGCAGACGTCGAGCTGCGTCACCGTCTCCAGCGGGTCGCCGCCGGTCAGCCACTCGACGGCCGTCCTGGCCTCCTCGGCCAGGTCCGGTTCGGAGCGCTCCAGCTCGGCGAGGAGCGCGGTGACGTCTGGTGCACTCATGCCTCGAAGTTTGCCGTATCGACCCCGGGCCTGACGATGCCCGAAACCGGTGCGTATTGGGTCTTGCACGGATCTACCCTACGAAACAACTGATAAGTGGACCGGCACTGTCAGATCCACCGTTTGTCGAAGAGCATGCGGGCCTTCCATTCGGTGTAGGGGATGAGCTCAGCCGTGAGGATCGGGTACAACCACCAGAAATTGATCAACGCCAGCAGCGCGAACGCCCCGACCACCGCCGCGCCGATCGTGCGCCGCATCGGCAGCGCGCCGCCCTCGGTGCGTCTCGCCGGCCCGATCAGCCAGCCCGCGCACAGCGTGATCGCCAGCACCATGAACGGCACCATGGGGATCGCGTAGAACAGGAACATCGTCCGGTTGTCGGTGATGGCGAAGTAGAACCAGGGCAGCCAGCCCACCGCGTACGACAGCAGCACCGCCCCGGCCCGCCAGTCGCGCGAGGCGACGTACCAGGCGATGAGCGCCACCAGCGCGAGCAGCGACCCGAACCAGATCACCGGCGTGCCCACGCCGAGCACCGCCTCCGAGCAGTCGCGCGCGCCGCAGGCGTTCTGCTTGCCCTCGTAGAAGAACGCGACCGGGCGCAGCAGCAGCGGCCACTGCCACGGCTCCGACATGTACGGGTGGGAGGTCTCCAGCCCGCTGTGGAAGGTGAAGACCTGCCACTGGTACTTCACCCACGACCGCATCGAGTCGAAGACGAAGTAGAACGGCCCCGACGACGTGGCCTGCGCCCAGTTGCGGCCGTAGCCCGTCGCCGTGGCGAACCAGCCGGTCCAGGTCGCCATGTACGCGACGAACCACACCACGCCGTAGGCCGCCACCGCGGGCGGCACGTCCTTGGCCAGAGCCCCCGCGTACGGCCGGCGCAGCCCGACCGCCCGTCGCGCCCCGAAGTCCCACATCACCGACATGACGGCGAACGCGGCCAGGAAGAAGATCCCCGACCACTTCACCGAACAGGCCGCGGCCAGGCACAGCGCCGCGCCGATCCGCCAGGGCCGCAGGCCCAGCGACGGGCCCTCGGGCGACAGCGGACCGGTCTCGTACCACTCCACCAGCCGCCGCCGCGCCCAGTCGCGGTCGGCGACGAGGCAGGCGAACCCGGCCAGCACCCAGAACATGAGGAAGATGTCCAGCAGCGCCGTGCGCGACAGGACGAAGTGCAGGCCGTCGAGCGCCAGCAGCAGACCCGCGAAGCAGCCCAGCACGGTCGAGCGGGTCATCCGCCGCGCCACCCGGGCGACGATCAGGATCGACAGGGTGCCGACGACCGCGGCGGCGAAGCGCCAGCCGAACGGGTTCATGCCGAACATCCACTCGCCGACGCCGATCATCCACTTGCCGAGCGGCGGGTGGACGACGTAGGAGGCGCACTTGTCGAGCTGGTCGGGCGCGCACTTCTGCCAGATGTCGAGGTTGCCGGCCAGGATCGCCTTGTCGGCGTCCTTGATCGTGACCCGCTCCACCATCCAGGTGATCAGCGAGTAGGCGTCCTTGGCGTAGTAGGTCTCGTCGAAGACCACGGCCCGCGGATGCGCCAGGTCGATGAAGCGCAGGATCCCGCCGAAGGCGGCGACGAGCAGCGGCCCGAGCCACCCCCACAGCGGGTTGGAGGGCATGGGCGGGACCATCCGCTCGCGCACGGAACGTGCCCGGGGACTGCTCTCGTCGGCCTTCGGCTCACCAAAGGCGTGGTACGCGAAATCGGTCACCGCCATTCGGACATCGTACGGGCCTGAAGGCGATGTTCACCCGTGAACACCGTCCGATCGGGACGTCCTGCCACAATGGCCGGGTGAGAGAAGACGGCAGGCTGGTGCTGGCGGGGGCCCCGATAGGCCAGGCGGGAGACGTCTCGCCACGGCTTCGCGAGGCGCTGCGCAGCGCCGACGTGGTCGCCGCCGAGGACACGCGGCGGCTGCGCAGGCTGGCCGCCGACCTCGGCGTCGAGATCGGCGGCCGGGTCGTCTCGTACTACGACGCCAACGAGGCCGGCCGCGCCCAGGAGCTCATCGAGACCCTCAAGGAGGGCCGCACGGTCGTCGTCATCACGGACGCCGGGATGCCGGGCGTGTCGGACCCCGGTTACCGGCTGACCCGCCTCGCGGTCGAGGAGGGCGTCACGGTCACCGCGCTGCCCGGCCCCAGCGCCGTCACCACCGCCCTGGCCGTGTCCGGGCTGCCCAGCGACCGCTTCTGCTTCGAGGGGTTCCCGCCGCGCAAGACGGGCGAGCGCGCCCGCCGCCTGTCGGCGCTGTCCGGCGAGGAGCGCACGATGGTGTTCTTCGAGGCGCCGCACCGGCTGGCCGAGTCGCTGGAGGCGATGGCCGAGGCGTTCGGCGCCGAGCGGCCCGCGGCCGTCTGCCGCGAGCTGACCAAGACCTACGAGGAGGTGCGCCGCGGCGGCCTGGCCGAGCTGGCCGCGTGGGCGGCCGGCGGCGTCAAGGGCGAGATCACCGTCGTGGTGGCCGGCCACGTGCCCGACGAGGGGCCGCCCGACCTGGAGGCGCTGGTCGCCGAGGTGGAGCGCCGGGTGGCCGCCGGCGAGCAGCGCAAGGCCGCCGTCGCCGAGGTCGCCAAGGCCGCCGGCATGCCCAAGCGCGAGCTCTACGACGCCGTGCACAGGTGATCTCGCACCCTTTAGGGTGCAGCTCGTGAAGAACTGGGGGGTTTCGCCGCGCCGGCTCGTGCCGCCGATGCAGGGCACCCCCCTGTGGGGGTGGCTGGGCCCCGTCCTGGTCGCCGTCTTCGGCGGGATCCTGCGCTTCGCCCGTCTCGGCGAGCCCCGCGCCGTCGTCTTCGACGAGACCTTCTACATCAAGGACGCCTACTCCCTGCTCACCTTCGGGGTCGAGCGCCACACCCTCGGCGACGTCAAGGACCCGATCGCCGACCGGCGCATCCTGGCCGGCAACCTCGACATCTGGAAGCACTGCCCGGAGCCCTCCGACTGCGCCGCGTTCGTCGCGCACCCGCCGCTCGGCAAGTGGATGATCGGCGCCGGCGAGTGGATGTTCGGCATGAACCCGTTCGGCTGGCGCTTCGCCGCCGCGGTCGCCGGCACCCTGTCGATCCTGATCGTCGCCCGGGTGGCGCGGCGGATGACCCGCTCGACCCTGCTCGGCTGCTTCGCCGGCCTGCTGCTCGCGCTCGACGGCCTGCACCTGGTGCTGTCGCGCACGGCGCTGCTCGACATCTTCCTCATGTTCTGGGTGCTGGCCGCCTTCGCCTGCCTCGTCGCCGACCGCGACCGGGCGCGGGAGCGGCTCGCCGCCTGGTGCGAGACCCACCCGCTCACCTCGTACGGCCCCCGGCTCGGCCTACGGCCGTGGCGCGTCGCCGCGGGCGTCTGCCTGGGCGCCGCCTGCGCGGTCAAGTGGTCCGGGATCTTCTTCCTCGTCGCGTTCGCCGTGCTCACCTTCGCGTGGGACATGGGGGCCAGGCGCGCCGTCGGGCTGCGCGAGCCGTACAAGGGGGCCTTCGCGCTGGACCTGCCGCGGGCCGCCGCCGCGATGGGGCTCGCCCCCGCGATCACCTTCGTCGCGTCGTGGGCGAGCTGGTTCGCCCACGACGGCGGCTACGGGCGCGGCTGGGCGCAGGCCACCTCGTCCGGGCCGCTGTTCTTCGTCGTCGACTCGGTGCGGTCGTGGCTGAAGTACCAGGTGCAGGTGCTCGGCTACCACACCGGGCTCGACCTCTACCACCCGTACATGTCGGAGCCGTGGACGTGGCCGGTGCTGTTCCGGCCGGTCCTGTTCGCCCACGAGACCGGGAAGAGCGGCTGCGGCGCCCGCGAGTGCACCGAGACCGTGATCGGCGCCGGCACGCCCGCCCTATGGTTCGCCGCCTGGCTGGCCCTGCTCGGGTGCGTCGTCTGGTACTCCTCCGCCCGCGACTGGCGGGCCGGCGCGGTGCTGCTCGCCGTGGCCGCGGGCTGGCTGCCGTGGTTCTACTACGCCGTCGCCGACGACCGCACGATGTACCTGTTCTACATGATCCCCGTCGTGCCGTTCATGGTGCTCGGGCTCACCCTGGTCGCCGGGCTGGCGCTCGGGCGGCAGGACGCCCGGCCCGGGCGGCGCGCGGCCGGCGCCGCCGTCGCCGGCGCGCTCGCCCTCGTCGTGCTGATCGACTTCTGGTGGCTGTATCCCGTGCTGACTGGCGAGGTCATCACGCAGGCACAGTGGTGGGCTCGGATGCTGATGCGCTCGTGGGTCGAGGCCGCCCCGAAATGATGCCGCGGCGCAGCGTGATGCCCGCCGCGATGCAGGCCAGCGGCACCGCGGGCAGCACGTACCGGTAGTCGAACTCCGCCGTCGCCGCCGGCGCGAGCAGCAGCCCGAACGCCCCCAGCCACGGCAGCGCCACCGGCCCGCCGACGCTGCGCCAGCGCACCGCCACGCCGTACAGGCCGACCAGCATGATGCCGCCCAGCATGATGCCGCGCAGGTAGAACACGTCCTGGTAGCTGCTCATGATCTCCGCGAAGGGCGAGACGATGCGCGTCTCGGGCGGGCCCTGCTCGTAGGAGAACGCGTCGGTGTCGGTGCGCCCCTGGTAGGCCGGCCAGTTGGGCAGCCGCTTCGGGCGCCCGTTGGTGTCGAGGTCGTAGTACGGGCGGAACTCGTACATGTTGTACGTCGCCGCGTCCGGGAACTGCGGCCGGCCCCAGCTGAAGGCGCGGAAGAAGTCACGCCCCACCACCTTCAGGTAGTCGCCGGGCTGCGACAGGATCGCCCGCGTGGCGAACGCGCTCGCCGCCTCGTTGGTGATCTCGGTGAACTTCTTCCCGGCGCCCCACCGGTGCAGCACCTCGCCGGTGCCCGTGCCGCCGCCGCCCTGGCCCCACAGGTACCACTGGGCGTAGTCCTTGCGCTGGTCGACCGGGTCGTTGATGCACAGCAGGAGGAGCTGGATCTCCTTGTACTTGTCGATGTGCATCTTCGAGCAGTCGGCGAAGATGGCCGTGCGCATGTAGAGGATCAGCCCGTCGCTGTTGGTCATGGCGAACTTGCCCATGCTGGCGGCGAACCACCCCATGTAGCTGAGGATCGGCACCGCGCAGGCCACGACGACCGCCACGACCGCCTTCCAGCTCGTCCGCTTGATCACCAGGTAGGCCACCACGAGCGCGAGGATCGGCAGCCCGATCGAGCGGGTCAGCCAGGTCAGGGCGAGCAGCAGGCCCACCACCGCCCCGATCTTCCACGACATCCGCCGGTGCCACAGCACCATGGTGACCACGCCCACGACCAGCAGCATGAACATCGTGTCGGACATGATGAGCTGTTCGAGCTGGATCTGGTAGGCGTCGAACAGCACCGGCGCCGCGGCGAGCGTCGCCCCCCACTTCGGCAGCGCGAACCTGCGCCGCAGCAGCGCGTAGATCAGCGCGGCCGTGGCCAGCCCCATCAGGTGCTGGGTGAACACCACCAGGGAGAAGCTGTGGAACGGCTTCAGGATCATCATCCAGAACCCGTAGCCGCTCGGCCTGATCGGGTGCGGCCGGGGGTGCAGCGCCACCGAGACGTACTCGTAGGAGTCGTTGAACCACATCGCCGGCCCGTATCCGAGCATGGTGACAAGCCGCAGCACCCCGCCCAGGGCGAAGGCCACGGCGAACACCTGATGACGGCGCAGGAAGGCCAGCGCGCGCGCCGTCCGGCCTGGGGCGGAGTGGTCCACAGGGGTAATCTCCGCGACGCTCACCATGCTGTAAAGAATGCCAGCCGTTTCTAGGACTTGCCGCGACCAAGTCTGGGCAGAGGGCATGATGGTGTGCTGAAGTGTCCTAACTGAAGGGTTGAGACGTGGAACTGACGGTGGTCATGCCCTGCCTCAACGAGGCCGAGACCGTGGAAGTCTGTGTGCGCAAGGCATTGGCGTGCATGGAGGAGCACGGCATCGAGGGCGAGGTGCTGATCGCCGACAACGGCAGCACGGACGGCTCTCAGCAGATCGCCCGCGACGCCGGCGCCCGTGTGGTCCACGTCGACGAGAAGGGCTACGGCAACGCCCTCATGGGCGGCATCAGGGCCGCCCGCGGCAAGTACGTCATCATGGGTGACGCCGACGACTCCTACGACTTCACCGCCCTGCTGCCGTTCGTCGAGCAGTTGCGCGACGGCGCCGACCTGGTGATGGGCAACCGGTTCCGGGGCGGCATCGCGCCGGGCGCCATGCCCCCGCTCCACCGCTACCTCGGCAACCCGGTGCTGTCGTTCATCGGCCGGCTGTTCTTCCCCTCGGCCATCGGCGACTTCCACTGCGGCCTGCGCGGCTTCCGGCGCGACTCGATCCTGCGCCTGCAGCTGCAGACCGGCGGCATGGAGTTCGCCTCCGAGATGGTGGTCCGCTCCACGCTGTCCGGCCTGGACGTGCGCGAGGTGCCCACCACGCTGTCGCCCGACGGCCGCTCCCGCCCGCCGCACCTGCGCTCCTGGCGCGACGGCTGGCGCCACCTGCGCTTCCTGCTGCTCTACAGCCCCAAGTGGCTGTTCTTCTACCCCGGCCTGGTCATGATGGCGATCGGCCTGGTCGCCGGCACCGCCCTGACCTTCGGCCCGGTCGAGATCGGCGAGCTGGCCTTCGACGTCGACACCCTGGTCGGCGCGTCGGCCGCGGTGGTGATCGGCTTCCAGGCGGTGCTGTTCGCGGTCTTCACCAAGGTCTACGCGGCCGAGGAGGGCTTCCTGCCGGAGTCGCCGCGCATCCGCAAGCTCATCGACATCGTCACCCTGGAGAAGGGGCTCGTGGCCGGCGGCCTGCTGGCCCTCGCCGGTCTCGTCGGCCTGGTGATGTCGCTGGTCCACTGGCAGATCCGCAGCTTCGGCGAGCTCGACCCGCGCGAGTCGCTGCGCATCGTCGTGCCCTCCGCCACGGCGCTCGTCATGAGCTTCCAGACCATCTTCGCCGCGCTGTTCGTCAGCATCCTCGGCATCCGCCGCACCCGCGAGACGCCCGCCGACGTGGCCGCCAAGGCCGCCGAGGAGGCCGCCGAGATCGTCTCCCGCGAGCAGGCCGCGAAGACGGCCGGCGAGCAGGCCGAGCAGACGCCGCGCGAGGACACCACCACCCGTTGACCCGGCGGGGCGGAAACCGGTTCGAGGTGCCCGCCCCCGCCCCGTAGGCTTGGAACCATGTCCCAGCACATCTTGACCGCCGTCGCGTGGCCGTACGCCAACGGCCCTCGCCACATCGGGCACGTCTCCGGATTCGGCGTGCCGTCCGACGTCTTCAGCCGCTACCAGCGGATGGCGGGCAACAAGGTGCTGATGGTCTCCGGCACCGACGAGCACGGCACGCCCATCCAGGTCCAGGCCGACAAGGAGGGCGTGACCGCCAAGGAGCTCGCCGACCGCTACAACCGGGTCATCGCCGAGGACCTGACCGGCCTGGGGCTGTCCTACGACCTGTTCACGCGCACCTCGACCCGCAACCACTACGCGGTCACGCAGGAGATCTTCAAGGGCCTGTACGACAACGGCTACATCTTCCCCAAGACCACGATGGGGGCGATCTCGCCGTCCACCGGGCGCACCCTGCCCGACCGCTACATCGAGGGCACCTGCCCCATCTGCGGCTACGACGGCGCGCGCGGCGACCAGTGCGACAACTGCGGCAACCAGCTCGACCCGATCCAGCTCATCAACCCCAAGAGCCGGATCAACGGCGAGACCCCGGTCTTCACCGAGACCGAGCACTTCATGCTCGACCTGCCCGCCTTCGCCGAGGTGCTCGGCTCCTACCTGCAGTCCAAGCAGGGCGACTGGCGGCCCAACGTGCTGAAGTTCGCGCTCAACCTGCTCGGCGACCTCCAGCCGCGGGCCATCAGCCGCGACCTCGACTGGGGCGTGCCCATCCCGCTCGACGGCTGGCGCGACCAGCCCAACAAGCGGCTGTACGTGTGGTTCGACGCGGTCGTCGGCTACCTGTCGGCCTCGATCGAGTGGGCCAGGCGCTCCGGCGACCCCGACGCCTGGCGCCAGTGGTGGCAGAACCCCGACGCCCGCGGCTACTACTTCATGGGCAAGGACAACATCGTCTTCCACGCCGAGATCTGGCCGGCGATGCTGTTCGGCTACAACGGCCAGGGGGCGCGCGACGGCCGGCCCGGGTCGCTGGGCAAGCTCGACGTGCCGTCCGAGGTGGTCTCCAGCGAGTTCCTGACCATGGAGGGCCGCAAGTTCTCCTCCTCGCGCCAGGTCGTCATCTACGTGCGCGACTTCCTCGCCCGCTACGACGCCGACGCCCTGCGCTACTACATCGCCGTGGCCGGCCCGGAGACCCAGGACACCGACTTCACCTGGCAGGAGTTCGTCAACCGCAACAACGGCGAGCTGGTCGCCGCCTGGGGCAACCTGGTCAACCGGTCGATCTCGATGGCCGCCAAGAACTTCGGCCAGATCCCCGAGCCCGGCGACCTCACCGACGCCGACCGGGCGCTGCTCCAGCGCTCGCGCGAGGCGTTCGGCCCCGTGGGCGCCGAGCTGGGCCGCTCGCGGTTCAAGAACGCCATCACCGAGGCCCTCGACGTGGTCCGCGACGCCAACCGCTACCTCGCCGAGCAGGAGCCGTGGAAGCTCAAGGACGACCCGGAGCGGCAGAAGTCGATCCTGCACGTCGCCCTCCAGGTCGTCGACGACGCCAAGACCATGCTCACGCCGTTCCTGCCGAGCTCGTCCAACAAGGTCCACGCCATGCTGGGCGGCGAGGGCGTGTGGTCCGGCATGCCGGAGATCCGCGAGGTCGACGAGGACGGCGGCTCCCCCTACCCGGTGATCACCGGCGACTACGCCGACGGGGCCCGCTGGGAGCACCGGCCGATCCAGCCGGGCACCCCGCTCGCGCCGCCGGTGCCGCTGTTCAAGAAGCTCGACCCCAAGGTGGTCGACGAGGAGCTGGCCCGGCTGGGCGAGTGACCGTGAGCAAGCCCCCCGCCGCGCCTCCCGTCGCGCCGGAGCCGCTGCCGGCTCCGGTGTTCGACAGCCACTGCCACCTCGACATCATGGTGGGCGACCGGCAGGCGTCCTCGGGCGACCCGGTCGCCCTTGCGGCGCAGGCCGCGTCGGCCACCGTGACCGGCATCCTCGACGCCGCCCGCGCCGTCGGGGTGACCCGGCTCGTCACGATCGGCTACGACCTGCCGTCGTCGCGCTGGAACGCCGAGGTGGCGGCCGGGCACGCCGACGTGTACGCCGGGGTGGCGATCCACCCCAACGAGGCGCACGCCGCCACCCCCGAGACGCTGGCCGAGATCGAGGCGCTGGCCGGCCGGCCCGAGGTGCGCGCGGTGGGCGAGACCGGCCTCGACTACTTCCGCGACTGGGCGAGCCGCGACGACCAGCACGCCTCGTTCCGGGCGCACATCGAGATCGCCAAGCGCACCGGCAAGGCGCTGGTCATCCACGACCGCGACGCCCACGCCGACGTGCTCAAGGTGCTGGCCGAGGAGGGGGCGCCGCCGGTCGTGGTGTTCCACAGCTTCTCGGGCGACGCCGAGATGGCCGCCGAGTGCGCGGCGGCGGGCTACTACCTGTCGTTCTCCGGGCCCGTCACGTACAAGAACGCCGGCTACCTGCGCGAGGCGGCCCGGGTGGCGCCGGTGGAGCTCATGCTCGTCGAGACCGACGCCCCCTACCTGCCGCCGGTGCCCCACCGCGGCAAGCCCAACGCGCCCTACCTGATCCCGCTGACGCTGCGCTGCCTGGCGGAGGTCAAGGGCGTCGAGCCGGGCGCGCTGTGCGAGGCGATCGACGCCAACGGGGTGGCCGTCTTCGGCGCGTGGTGACCTCGGCTCAGCCTCCCAGGGACGTCCCGAAGTCGGCGCCCTTCACGGGCTGCACGTCCTGCGGCTCCTCGGCGTTGCGGCCGGCCACCGCGACCCTCCCGTACGGGGCGGCGTCGGGCCGGCCCACGTACAGCTTGTTGCCGCTGAAGGCCACGGCGTAGCCGGCGAGGCCGTCCGCGGAGGGGAGCACGCGCTCGTCGGCCGGGTCGCGGAAGGACAGCACGCGGACACCGCCGCCGTACGGAGCCCCGACGGCCAGCCGGCCGTCGGCCGAGGCGGCCAGGGAGAAGCCGAACGCCTGCTCGCCGCCCTGCCGGACGGTCCTGAGCGGTGCGAGCTTCGGGTCCAGGAGCTGCACGTAGCCGGGGCCGGGCGCGCCGACCGCCAGGCCCGCACCGTCGGCGTACGCCACCGCGTAGCCGTACCGGTCGCCGTCGGCGTCGGTGGGGGAGTCGAGCTTGACACCCGACAGCCTGGGCGCGAGCGCGTCGGCGATGACGACCACCGCCCCCGAGTCGATCTTCCCGGTGCCGACCTGGCGGCCCGCGCCGTCGTCGTTCTCGTACGGCACGCCCACGACGAGCTGGTTGCCCGCGCCGAAGGCCAGCGCCCAGCCGAACTGGTCGCCCACCTCGCCGTTGCCCGGCACCTCCTGCGACTCCTGGCTGATCCGGCGCGGCCGGCCCTCGCCCTTGGCCACGTAGACGGCGCCGGTGTCGGCCAGCCGCGCCTCGTCCTCGTACGGTGCGCCGATCGCGACCAGGTCGCCCTTGCCGGCCACGGACCAGCCGAAGTGGGCGTCGCGCTGCGGCTCGGACGCGGTGAGCCGCCGGGGCGGCGCCGCGCCCCCGCCGTACACGACGTAGGCGGCGCCCGCGTCCGCGCTGCTGCGCACGTCCGTGAACGGCGCGCCGACGACCAGGTCGGCGCAGGCGTCGGCGTTGACCTTGGCCAGCCGCACCGACCAGCCGAACCCGTCCCCTCGCGCCAGACCGGGCACCGGGACGGGCACGACCTTCTGCCCGGAGATCACGTGAACGGCGCCCGTGTCGTCGTCGGCGAAGGGGTCGCCCACGGCCACGTCGTCCACGCCGTCACCGTCGAAGTCGTTCGGACCGGCGCAGGCGGCCGTCCTCGCGCGGGCCGTGGCGGTCGCGGGACTCGCCAGGCCCGTGGCCGCCGTGGACAGCAGCACCGCGGTGAGGAGGGCCGCGCGCAGGGTCATCACAGCCTGACCTCCACCTGGCGGCCCCCCTTGAGCAGGGTCGCCGTGAGCCGGACGGGGGTGCGGTAGAGCGGCAGGTCGAAGACGTAGGCCCGGTCGAGGCGGCCACCCGGCGCGATCACGTCGGGAAGCTGGACCGGCGCGGGGTCGTGCCGGCCGCCCTGGTCGTCCACCAGCGACACGGCCGGGCTGCCGATCTCCCGCAGGACACCACCCGGGTTGATCATCGACCAGCGCACGACGCAGAGCTGCCCCTGGGTCTGCCGCGTGCCCTCGTACTCCTTCAGCCCGCAGGTCGGCGCCGTCGCGACCACCAGCACGGGATCGTCGAACGACGTGCCGAGCGGGAACCTGCGGCCGAGGTCGACCGGCTGCCGCTGCGCCGCCGGGGAGGCGCTGCGGGTGCGGACGGGGGAGGCGACGTCGCGGGGCGAGGTGGTGACGAGGACGGCCGCGGTGACGGCGATGGCGAGGACGGCGGCGGCCGCGGCGATGAGCCAGCGGGTGCCGCGGGGACGCCGGGCCTGCTGGTCCTGGGGCGGGATGGTGTCGGAGGTCTCCAGAGGGCGTGGTGCCTGCGGCTGGCCGCGGGCCGGCTGGACGCCTTCGCTCCCGGCCCGGGATGCGTCCTGTGACCGCGGCCGACTCCCCACCTGCGCCTGAAGCTGTGCCTGGGCCTGGGCCTGTGACAGGGCCTGGGCTTTGATGTCCCACTGGGCCAGCTGCTCGCGGGCGGCCAGCTCCTCGCGCCGCGCCAGCTCCTCCTCGGACAGGGCGGCCGGCTTCTCCACCCGGGTGTGGGCGTCCGCGGCGGGCGGGCCTGACGGGGGCGTAGAAGGAGAGCCGGATGCCGACGTCGGCGGAACAGCCGCGGAAGAGAGCGAAGAGGAAGACGAAGGAGAAGACGGAGAGGAAGCGGACCTCGACGGTGACGAACCGGGCGTCGCCAGGGTGTCGGCCGGTGGCGGGGTGGCGAAGGTGGCGGTGATGTCGGGCTCGTCCACCACGTTCTGCGGCGCCTGCCACTCGCTCAGCAGCTCGGTGGCCACCAGCGTGGGCGGGTCGGCGGCCGGGGCCGTCGCCCCCGTGCCGGGGAGCCCGCCGCCGACCAGGGCGATCACGAGTTCCTGCGCCGAGGGCCGCTGGGCGGGGTCCATGGCAGTCGCCCGGCGTACGAGATCGTTGAGCGGGGCGGGGAGCGTGCCCAGCTCCGGGGCCGAGTGCAGCACCCGCGAGGCCAGCGTGATGACGTCACCCCGGCCGAACGGATGGCGGCCGTTGCCCGAGTAGGCGACCAGGCAGCCCCAGGCGAAGATGTCCACGGCCGGGGTGATCGTCTCGCCGCGTACCTGCTCGGGAGCCCACCAGCCCGGACTGCCGAGCAACTCGCCCGAGAGCGTGAACCCGGTCTCGCGGTCCAGCGCCCGCGCGATGCCGAAGTCGATCACGCGCGGCCCGGACAGGGAGAGGATGACGTTGGCCGGCTTGAGGTCGCGGTGGACCAGCCCCGCCACGTGGATGGCGGCCAGCGCCGCCGCGACGCCGAGCGCCACGCCGTGCAGCGGACCGGGGTCGAGCGCGCCGTACTGGGAGATCTGGGCCGACAGGGGGGTGCCCGCGATGTACTCGGTCACCATGTACGGCCGGCCGTCGCCGGTGTTGCCGTTGTCGAGGACCTGGGCGGTGCAGAACGAGGCGACCCTGCGCGCGTTCTCCACCTCGGCGTGGAAGCGGACCGCGAACCCCTCCTGGTTGGCGAACTCCGCCTTCACCACCTTGACCGCCACGAACCGCCCCGTCGGAGCGCGGGCCAGGAACACGGTGCCCATGCCGCCCTCGCCGAGGCGGCCGAGTAACCGGTAGGGCCCGATCTCGCGCAGATCCGTCGGGCGAAGGGGTGCGGCGCCCGTTGGCTCCATCAGGGTCGTCCCTTCCTGTTCCACGCCATCCTCCCCTGTGGTCCCCCCGTACGCCATCGCACGTTCTTCGATGCGGGAGACTGGTTGGATGATGAGGCTGTTGGGCCCAACAGAAATACGTATTTTGGCGGACAAGCTAGATCTTCGTCCCACGAAACGGCTGGGACAGAACTTCGTCATCGACGGAGGGACCGTCCGGCGCATCGTACGGGCAGCGGACCTGTCGCCGGAAGACGTGGTGATCGAAGTGGGGCCCGGCCTCGGGTCGCTCACCCTGGCGTTGCTGCCGACGGCGCGGCACGTGGTGGCCGTCGAGATCGATCCCGTGCTGGCGACCCAGTTGCCGCTCACGGTGGGGGAGCGCGGCCTCGGCGACAAGCTGACCGTGGTCGCGGCCGACGCCATGCGCGTCTCGCTCGCCGACCTGGGCGGCCACACGCCCACGGCGCTGGTGGCCAACCTGCCGTACAACGTGGCGGTCCCGGTGGTGCTGCACCTGCTGGAGGCGCTGCCGTCGCTGGAGAAGGGCCTGGTCATGGTCCAGTCCGAGGTGGCCGACCGGCTCGCGGCGGGGCCGGGCTCCAAGGTGTACGGGGTGCCGTCGGTGAAGGCGGCCTGGTACGCGGACGTCCGCCGGGCCGGACCGGTGGGCCGCACGGTCTTCTGGCCGGTGCCCAACGTGGACTCGGGCCTGGTCTCGCTGGTGCGCCGCGACCCGCCGGAGACGAAGGCGACGCGGGAGGAGGTGTTCGCGGTGATCGACGCCGCGTTCGCCCAGCGCCGCAAGACACTGCGGGCGGCCCTGTCGTCCTGGGCCGGCGGCCCACCGGCGGCGGAGGAGGCGCTGCGGGGGGCGGGCGTGGACCCGTCGGCACGCGGCGAGCAACTGGACATCCACGCCTTCGCCCGCATCGCGGAGCAGAAGCCGGAGCCGGCCGCGTCCCCTGATCGGTGACCTTGCCCTCGTCGTGGGACCGAGAGCGCTGCGGGAACGCGGTACCCGGGCTCGGCCGCGGCGACCAGAGCGTACAGCGCGCATCCCCGACGCCCGGAGCGATCGCCGCCCACAGCCGACGAACCCGACACCCAGTCGCCCAGTCGCTCAGTCGCCCAGTCGCCCGGAGAGGCAGTGCGCGAGCGGACATTCGCGCCGACCGTGATCCGGTAGCCGTGCTCGACCTCGCGCTCCACCGGCACCGGCAGCGCCCCGCTCGACACACGCCGAGGGCGCTTTTCGAGGGCGCTTTTCCACAACCCGCCCCCACCCTCGCCCCTCATCC
This sequence comes from Nonomuraea rhodomycinica, assembly GCF_013363995.1. Lineage (GTDB taxonomy): Bacteria > Actinomycetota > Actinomycetes > Streptosporangiales > Streptosporangiaceae > Nonomuraea > Nonomuraea rhodomycinica. The sequence goes on from NZ_JABWGO010000006.1 coordinate 357,093, forward strand.
CCAGAACCCCGCTCGGCCCCCCGCCCCGATCAGCGCCCAGACGATCCTGGGGCCTCCATCCTTCACCGGCACCGGAGGCCCCCATGTCCCCCCGCCCCGCCCTCACCCTCTCCCAGCTCTGCCGCGCCTCAGCGGCGATCACCGGCGGCCTGCTCGCCGGCCTCACCGCCCTGCCGGGCGCGGCATCCGCCACGCCCGCGACCGCTCCCTGCTTCGGCACGGTCACGATCTCCAAGACGTACGCAAGGCTCCTGAACGACCAGCACCTCACCCACCTGGACGCCCTGTCCAACAGACCCCGCCCCCTCAACGGCACCGCCCGCCCGATCCTCTTCGCAGCCCGCCCCGGCAGCCTCGCCAAGAGAGAGATACGCCTGGTGGTGACCCTTCCTCCTCAGGCGTGCGCGGGAAGCCCCCCTCTGACGACGGCCCTCGACCGAGCAGGCATCACCATCACCCACGCCACCGCGACAACACCGGTCCTCCCCACGTGGTGGCCGCTGTGGCCCTACCAGGCCGCACCCGGAGCAGCCCTCCTGAGCCCGCAACCTCGATGGCAGGACTTCCAGAAGGACGCATCCCCCACCCTTCCGATGCCCATCACCGGCCTGCCGACCACCTCGCCAAGCCAGAAGCCTCGCACGCACGCACCGACACCTCCCGAACCCCCCACAGACACCCACGACCAGGACACCAAGCCAGAGCGCCGAGCCAAGCCGGAAAACGGAGGAGAGGCCAACCACGAAGAGACCCGCACCAGCGGCGAAATCGCCGTAGCGGCAGCCCTGGACCAACTCGGCACCCCGTTCTCCTGGGGCGGCGGCGCTTCAACAGGCCCGACCAGAGGCGTCGGCAGGGGCGCCGGCACCACAGGCTTCGACTGCAGCGGCCTCACCCTGTACGCCTGGTCGAAGGCGGGGGTGAAACTGGGCCACTACACCGGCTCCCAATTCCGCCAAGGCCGCCGCGTCCCGGTGACCGCCCTGCGCAAGGGCGACCTGGTGTTCTTCGGCGGAGGCACAGGAGACCCCACCCACGTGGGCCTCTACCTCGGCGACGGCATCATGATCCACGCCCCGAAGACCGGAGACGTGGTACGCAAGACCAGCTTCCTCGACTCACCCCACTACCGCCCCCGCTACCGAGGCGCCATACGCCCGGCCTGACCTGCGACGCCCAAGCCCATCGGTGCGCCAGGGCCGCGCCGCCAGCAGCTCTCGCGGACTGCGCGGCTGCCTAGGCGAGCGGGAGCCGGCTTCGGTACGACGTCAAAACGGGTCGGTGCCCGCATCCCGCACGAGACCGAAAGAAGTGCATCGCTTCCCGCGCGACGTCAAGACGAGTCATCATCCACTCCCTCTACGACGCGAACGGAAGCCGAATTCGTGGGCCTTCAGCGGTTTTTTCAGGGACGTGTCGGATGTCAGACTGCCGATCATGAGTGGTGAACAGCACCGCATCACGATCCGCCCCTACCGAGACGAGGACCGTGATGCGGTCATCAAGTTGGCGCCGCGCCTGACCGAGGGAGTCGCGGCGTGGCGGGATGCCGGCGCCGTCGCCGTCGCCGCGCACGACTGGGTCACCGGCTCCCTCGACCAGAGCGGCAGTGATGGCCTGGGTGTGCTGGTGGCGGTCCGTGACGGCCGCATCGCGGGCTTCGTCACCGTGACCACCCGCCGGCACTTCACCGGCGCGGTGGACGCCTACATCGGCGAGCTCGTCGTCTCCGCCGAGGTCGAGCGCATGGGCGTCGGGCGCTCTCTGGTGGGCGCCGCCGAATCGTGGGCACGCGACCGTGGTCTGCGACACATCACGTTGGAGACCGGCGCGGCCAATGCCCGCGCCAGGAGCTTCTACCGGGCACTGGGATATGCGGAGGAGGAGGTACGCCTGAGCAAGCCGGTGCAGCCTGGAGACGACCAGACGGAAGCGTCATCGATGCCTGCACCCGATCACTGACCTGTGCGAGGAACGGCATCGGGCCGCTGGTAGCGCTTGCGTTCGGGCATTACCGCGATGTCCGCACGAGCCTCGGCACACACGGAAAGGGATCGACGTACGTGTCGAAGCAAGATCACCTCGTGCGCCGGCACCAACCCGCCCGGCCCGTCCGACGGGACACGATCGCGAGCACATACGACTAGATGCACGAGCACCAAGTCGTGACGCTAGATGCACGAGCACCAATTCGTGACGCTAGAAGCATGAGCACCAAATCGTGACGCTAGAAGCACGAGCACCAAGTCGTGACGCGCGACCGCAAGCAGTCCGCCTCCGGGCGACGAACGGGTCCGCACCGGCCCGCCCTGTCTACCGGGCCGACATGGCGCCCCTTGGCCGCCCCTCTACTGAGCCGGATCGGTCTCCTCGGCCGTCCCGTCCACTGGGCCGACTCGGCGTCCCTCAGCCGCCCCGTTCACTGGGCCGGATCGGTGTCCTTGACCGTCCCGTCCGGTCCGTCGCAGAACACCTCCTTGATCAGCTTGTCCACCACCTTCGGGAACTGCTTCGTCCCCAGGGACCTCGCGGCGTCGTCCACATAGGTCACCGAGGCGGTCAGAGTCCTGCTGCCGTCTGGCGAGCTGTACATCAGCGCCCCGAAGCCGTGCGGAGGGCTGCCGTTGTGCTGGTAGACGATGCCGCAGTTCGGACCCAGGTCCTGCGCGAACAGCCCGAGGCCGTAGCCGAGCGCCCCATGCGGCTTGCGCATCTCGGCCAGCAACGCGGGCGGCAGGAGCCTGCCGCCGTTCAGCGCGGAGATGAACGTCTGCAGATCCTTGGTGGTGGAGATCAGGTCACCGGCGCCGGCCAGCAGGGAGAGGTTCTGGCGGCTGATGTCGACCACCTTCTCCTGACCCGCGTCCTGGTAGCGGTAGTAGCCGTGGGCGTGCGGCCCGGGAAGCTGCGTCCGGGCGCCCGGCACCATGGTGCCCGTCATCCCGAGCGGCCGCAGGATGCGTCGCCGCAGTTCCTCGGCGTACGAGCGGCCGGTGACCTTCTCGATCAGCAGCAGGGCCAGCGTGTAGTTGGTGTTGGCGTACCTCTGGTCGGTCCCCGGGTCGAACCGCGGCGGCTTGGACAACGCCAGCCGTACCAGCTCCTCGGGCTGGTACGTGTGGAACCGATTGGCCAGCCACTCGTCACCCGTGGCGGGAATCCCCGGCACGAACGTCCCGTCGGCGTCGTAGTCGCCGGTGTAGTTGAACAAGCCACTGGTGTGCTGCAGCATCATCCGGACGGTGATCCGCGGGTCCAGGCCCAGCTCAGGCAGGTAGCCGGCCACCGGGTCATCGAGCTTGACCTTGCCCTCGGCCACCAGTTGCAGCACCAGGGTCGCGGTGAAGGGCTTGCTGACGCTTCCCGTGGGGAACCGCCCGTTCGTCGGCGGCTTGGCGTTCTGGCCCAGCTTGCTCACCCCGGCACTGCCGACCCAGTCGCCCCGCTCGTCGTGCACGCGCACCTGCATCCCGGCGAAACCCGCATCGATGAACGCCTGAACGGCTTCCCGCAGTTCCGGGCGATCCTGCCCGGCGGCGGCCTTCGGCGTCGGCGTGCTGTCCGCGGTGGCCGGTGCCGGTGCGGCAGCCCCGGCCAGCAGCGCGGCCGCCAGCGCCGTGACCGCCACGCGCCGGACGGCCTTGCCGCTGGTGGCCGGGCGCAGGTATGTGCCGAAGATGCGCGCCCGGGTCGCCGTGGTCGCTGCTGGGGAGGGGGCTTTCATGGTTTCCTCGTCTCGGGTGTCGCGCTCGGGCGGATGGCTCGCCGAGCGATTCGGGAGTGAAGCCGGGCCGGGCATGACCACGGGGCTGCGTACGCGAGCGTCATTTCCTGGCCCTCCACGCCGCTTGCGCCGCGACGCCGCCACTCCGCCACGTCACAGGGGTCCGGACAGGACCCCTGTGACACGAGCGGTGGCTGGGCAGTTCGACATCCATCAGGCGGCGTCGAGGGCCTGGGTGATCTTGCGGACCATCTCAGCGAGGATGGGGCTGGGCGCGCCCTTCCGGGCCTGGACGGCTGCTTCGACGGCGACGAGGACGGTGCGGCGGAAGTTGTCGGCCTCCGCCAGGTCCTGCTCGTTGAGCAGGCTCATCGACGCCGTCAGGGCCGGCAGCACCTCGTCGGCGAGCGCGGCGGTGGTCTTGCCGTTCAGGCCCTTCGGCGCCTTGGTGACCACGTGCCCGACCGGCCCGGTCGCGGAGGTCAGAGCGATGGAGGCGGCGGTGGCGACCTTGTGGGCCGAACCGTCAGCACCGGCGGCGGCCATCAGCGAGACGACGCCCCACGCGGCGGTCCGGAGGGTCTGGGTGTTCTGGTCGGTGAGGGTGATGGACATGGTGGTGTGCTCCTTCAAGAGTTGTCACAAGACTCAGATCGAACGGACCGTTGGTGGAATGCGGTCCTGATAGCGCCGGGTTTCGTCGAGATCGCTCAGGTCTGGTCGCCCGAGCGGATCGCACCCGGCCTTGGGGCCGCAGTCGCTGTTCCGTTCATGGCATTGACGATCCCCGACCGCTCTGACGCCGAGCCGTCACCGCGCTGACGCGGCGGCTGACACGACACAGCGGGGTGAGCGCGAGGCCGGTCAGCAGGGTCTTGATGTCCCTGAGGGTGAGGGGGCGGCGGGGCTGGTGGAGCGGCGGTGGTCCCAGGTCTCCACCAGGGTCGTCGCCGACGAGGTCGAGGTGGCGACAGGGCTGGCAGGTCGGAAGGAGTGCCGGAGCCGCCGGCATTCGCGCTGTGCTGGGCAGAGCTGTCGGACGAGGCGTGGGCCGTGCCTCGTCAGCGGCCTGCGTGGCGTGGCCTGGGGTGCGGACACCTGCTTCGAGGGCGCGCCTGCTTCGAGGGCGCGCCTGCTTCCGGGCTGGTCCGTTGACCACACTCCCGGGACAGGCCGTTCGTCGGGATAATCGGCGCGTGCCCTTGCTCGTTCGACCCTCGTTGCCGGCCGGCAGGATGGCGACGCTCGCGCAGCCCACGATCGACGCCCGAGGGGTCCTCCTTCGGCCCTGGCAGCAGTCCGACCGGCCCGCTGTCCTGACGGGATACGCCGATCCGGCCATCCAGCGCTGGCACTGCCGGTCCATGACCGACGAGGAGGCCGACGACTGGATCCACTCCTGGCCCGGGCGCTGGCGTCAGGAGACCGGCGCCGGGTGGGCCGTGGTGGACGCGGGGGAGGTCGTCGGCCAGGTGAGCCTGCGCCGGTTGAACTTCCGCGACGGGGTGGCCGAGGTGTCGTACTGGGTGCTGCCGGCGGCGCGCGGCCGTCGGATCGCCCCGCGGGCCCTGTCAGCCGTGACCGCGTGGTCCTTCGCCGCGCTCGGCCTGCACCGCATGGAGCTGAACCACTCCACGGCCAACGCGGCGTCGTGCCGGGTGGCGGAGGCGGCCGGGTTCGCCCTGGAGGGCCTCAAACGCCGCGAGGCGCTGCACGCCGACGGCTGGCACGACATGCACATGCACGCCCGCCTCGACACCGATTAGCGACCGGAGGCGCCCCGCGGCGCGGGCCTTGTGGGTGGCGTGCGGCCTCGTGTCCCGGGTCTTCTGGTGGCGTGCGGCCTCGTGTCCCGGGTCTTCTGGTGGCGTGCGGCCTCGCGCCTCAGGTCCGCGGGCGGGCGCACGCCTCCACCAGGTTCGGGACCAGGGACGCGAGCAGAGCTTGATCCTCGGGCCGGGACGGCTCGTACTCGGTGACGCCGAGTCCGGTCACCTCGAAGCGGTCCGCCGTCGCCTTCACCATGGCGAGGAGCTGGTCCGGCTGCAGGCCGCCGGGGGCGGGGGAGCCGACGGCGGCGAAGGTGCCGGGGTCCAGCACGTCCAGGTCGATGTGGATGTAGACGGCCGGGCTCCGGCCGGGAGGCGTCGCCGACGCGATGGTCTCCGTCAGGGCGGCCGGGTCCGGGCCGGTGACCCGCCGGATGCCGGTGGCCTCGATGAACGCGGTCTCGCCCGGGTCCAGGTCGCGGACGGCGGCGAGCACGATCCGGCGCGGGTCCAATGGGGTGTCGGCCACCAGGCCGGCGGGGCCCTCGCCCGTCAGCGCGCGCAGGACCATGCCGTGGAAGGCGCCCGACGGCGACGTGGCGGGGGTGTTGAGGTCTCCGTGCGCGTCGAACCACACGACCACCAGCCGGTCGCCGTGACGCCGCATCGCCTCCGCCACGGGCTCCAGCTCGACCCCGCAGTCGCCTCCCGCCGTGACCACGAAGCCGGTGGCCGCCGCCACCGCCGACCGTACCCGCGCCGCCGTCTCCGGCAGGTCGTCGTCATCGACCTCCACGCGTACGTGGTGATCGGCGGGCACCATGTCGGCCAGCAGCTTCGCGCCCTCGCGCAGCCGCTCGGCCGTGGGCGCGCCGGAGCCACGCCACTGCGGCACCTCGACGACCGTCACATCGGACCTGGTCGCGACCGTCTGCCCCACTGTGCCTCCTCACCGAACTCCCCGATGCCACAGGGCAGCGCACCTACTCCACCCTGGACGGCAAAACCCCAGTTCAGCACATAACCGTACAATGGCGCACACTCCCGAGGGGGGATCCCCTGGTCACTTCCCGGAGAACCGCGTGACCGGGCTACGCGCCCGTATACCATCGGGTGTCCTTCCCGGCAGGCGATGAGAGTGGCAGAAGATTCATGAGTTCGGTGACCGTACGGGTGCCCGCGAAGGTCAACGTCCAGTTGTCCGTGGGGCCGCTGCGCGAGGACGGCTATCACGACCTGGTCAACGTCTTCCACGCCGTGTCCGTCTTCGACGAGGTCGTCGCCAAGGAGTCCGAGTCCATCACGGTGTCGGTGGCCGGCGACTGGGCCGACCAGGTGCCGGTGGACGACGGCAACCTCGCCATCCAGGCCGCCCGCGCCCTCGCCAAGCACGCCGGACGCACCTACGGGGCCGAGCTCGTCATCCACAAGTCCATCCCGGTCGCCGGCGGCATGGCCGGGGGCAGCGCCGACGCGGCGGGCGCGCTGGTGGCGTGCAACGAGCTGTGGGGTCTCGGCCTGCCGCTGGAGGACCTCATGGAGATCGCCGCCGACCTGGGCAGCGACGTGCCGTTCTCGCTGCTGGGAGGGACGGCGGTCGGCACCGGGCGAGGTGAGCGGCTGAGCGACGTGCCGACGGGCGGGCAGTTCCACTGGGCGTTCGCCGTGGCTCAGGGGGGCCTGTCCACCGCCAAGGTGTACGCGGAGTGCGACCGGCTGCGCGAGACGGCGGGCGTAGAGGTGCCGTGGCCCCAGCTGAGCGAGCCGCTGCTGGCGGCGCTGCGCACCGGCGACGCCGAGGCGCTGGGCGCGGAGCTCAGCAACGATCTCCAGGCCGCCGCACTCTCCCTGCGCCCCGACCTGAGCGACACCCTGGAGGCGGGCCGCCGGGCCGGCGCCCTGGGCGCCCTCGTGTCCGGCTCCGGCCCCACCTGCGCCTTCCTGGCCGGCGACGCCGACCACGCCGAGCACCTGGCCGACACGCTGTCGCACCTGCCGACCTGCCGCACGGCCCTCGCCGCCCACGGCCCCGTCCCGGGCCCACGGCCCTCCTGAGGCGGCCCACGACCCCCCTGAGGCCGCTCACAAGGGCGCCCGCGCTCCCGTCCCCGGCCTGCGGTCCTTCCTGAGGCCGCTCACGAGGGCGCCCGCGATCCCGTCCCCGCCTGCGGTCCCTCCCGAGGCGGGGGTCCCGTCCCGGCCTGTGCGGCCCCTCCTGAGAACGGCCACGGATCGTGTCCGCGGCCTCGGCTGAGGCCCGGGCGCGCACCCCCGGCCACCCGCCCACGGGACCGTCACCCCCGTGGGGGCCGATACGCTGGTGGGGCCATGAATCTGGTCAATCTCGAGTCCGTCTCCCACGCCTACGGCCCCAAGCCGCTCCTCGACGACGTCTCCCTCGGCGTCGGCGCCGGTGAGCGCATCGGCGTCGTCGGCCGCAACGGCGGCGGCAAGACCACGCTGATGTCGGTCATCGCCGGTGTCGTGAAGCCCGACAGCGGCCGCGTCACCCACACACGGGGCCTGCGCGTGGGCCATCTCTCCCAGCGCGACGACCTCGACCCGGACCTGCCGGTGCGCGAGATCGTGCTCGGCGGCCGCGCTGAGCACGAGTGGGCCGGAGACCAGGCCGTCCGCGAGATCCTCGCCAACCTCATCGGCGACCTGGACCTCGACGCCAGGGCGGGCGAGCTGTCCGGCGGCGAGCGGCGGCGCACGGCGCTGGCCCGGCTGCTCATCGACGAGCACGACCTGATCATGCTGGACGAGCCCACCAACCACCTCGACATCGAGGCGATCGCCTGGCTCGCGGCGCACCTGTCCGGGCGCAAGAGCGCGCTGGTGGTGGTGACCCACGACCGGTGGTTCCTCGACGCCGTGTCCACCCGCACCTGGGAGGTCGTGGACGGCCGGGTCGAGCGCTACGAGGGCGGGTACGCCGCGTACGTGCTGGCCAAGGCCGAGCGGGCGCGGATCGCCCAGGCCGCCGAGGAGCGCCGGCAGAACCTCATGCGCAAGGAGATCGCCTGGCTGCGGCGCGGCCCGCCCGCCCGCACCTCAAAGCCGAAGTTCCGCATCGAGGCGGCCCAGGCGCTCATCGCGAACGAGCCGCCGCCGCGCGAGAGCGTCGAGCTGGTGAAGTTCGCCACGGCGCGGCTCGGCAAGACGGTGTACGACCTGGAGGACGTCACGCTGCACGCCGGCGGCCCCGGCGCGGGGCCGCTGGTCCTCGACCGCACCACGTGGCAGTTCGGGCCGGGCGACCGCATCGGTCTGATCGGCGTGAACGGCTCCGGCAAGTCCTCGGTGCTGCGCCTGCTGGCCGGCACGGTGGAGGCCGACTCGGGCCGGGTCGTGCGCGGCCGGACGGTGCGGCTGGCACACCTGTCGCAGGAGTTGGCCGAGCTCGACCCCACGCGGCGCGTGCTGGAGACGGTCGAGGAGATCCGCAAGTACATCCAGGTCGGCAAGAAGGAGTGGACGGCCTCCCAGCTCCTCGAACGCCTCGGGTTCAAGGGCGACGCGCAGTGGAAGGTCGTCGGCGACCTGTCGGGCGGCGAGCGGCGGCGGCTGCAGCTGCTGCGGCTGCTCATGGACGACCCGAACGTGCTGCTGCTCGACGAGCCGACCAACGACCTCGACATCGAGACGCTGAACGAGCTGGAGGACCTGCTCGACGGCTGGCCGGGCACACTGATCCTGGTCAGCCACGACCGCTACTTCCTGGAGCGCGTCACCGACCGCTCGGTGGCCCTGCTGGGCGACGGGCGGCTGTCGCTGCTGCCCGGCGGGGTGGACGAGTACCTCGAACGGCGGGCGGCGGGCGCCGCGCTGACGGCCCGCACCGGCCTCGGCGCGACCACCTCGGACGCGAAGAACGCGAAGGACGCGACGGACGCGGTCAGCGGCCCGGCCGAAGCACCCGCGGGGCTGTCGGCCAAGGAGGAACGGGAGCTGCGCAAGGAGCTCAACCGCCTCGAACGGCAGCTCGACAAGCTGGGCGAGCAGGAGGCCAAGCTGCACGCGGCCATGGCCGAGGCGGCGGCCGACTACGAACGGCTCGGCTCCCTGGACGCGGAGCTGCGCGACGTGCTGGCCCAGAAGGACGAGGTCGAGGCGGCCTGGCTGGAGGTCGCCGACCGCCTCGGCGACTGACCCGCGCCCGAACGCGGCGGGTCAGGAGTCGAACGGGGCCAGGAGGGTCCGGAGCAGCCCGGCCAGCGCCCGCTGCTCCGCCGCGCCCAGCCCGGCCAGCAGCTCGTGCTCCCTGCGCAGCAGCCCGGCGAACGCGGCGTCGACCCGGTCGAGCCCGGCCGGCGTGAGCGACACGAGCACCCCGCGCCGGTCCTCCGGGTCGGGCCGGCGCACCACGAGCCCGGCCTGCGCCAGGCGGTCGATCCGGTTGGTCATCGTGCCGGAGGTGACCAGCGTGGCGCGCAGCAGCGCCCCCGGGCTCAGCTCGTACGGCTTGCCGGCCCGGCGCAGCGCCGTCAGCACGTCGAACTCCCACGGTTCGAGGCCGTGCTCGGCGAACGCGGCACGTCTTGCCCGGTCGAGGTGTTTGGCCAGCCTCGATACGCGGGAGAGCACCTGGAGGGGCTCGACGTCGAGGTCGGGCCGTTCGGCCCGCCAGGCCGCGACGAGCCGGTCCACCTCGTCCTGCGCATCCTGCGTCATGACATCGAGTGTACTGTCTTGACATCGAGATATGTGTCTCGATATCAATTATCTTTATGTCAAGAGATATCTGGGATCCCGCGACCTACGCCAGGTTCGCCGACGAGCGCTCACGCCCGTTCCGTGACCTGCTCGCCCGCGTGGGCGCCGAGCAGCCCGACTACGTCGTGGACGCGGGCTGCGGCAGCGGCGAGCTCACCCTTGAGCTGGCCCGCCGCTGGCCCGGCGCGACCGTGGAGGGCTTCGACTCGTCCCCGGCGATGATCTCCAAGGCGCGGGAGCTGGACGGCGCCCCGAGGTTCGCCGTCGCGGACGTGACCATGTGGCGGCCGGACCGGCCGGTGGACGTCCTGCTGTCCAACGCCGTGCTCCAGTGGGTGCCCGAGCACCGTGACGTGCTCGGACACTGGGTGGACGCGCTCGACGAGGACGGCTGGCTGGCCTTCCAGGTGCCGGGGAACTTCGACGCGCCCAGCCACGTGGCGATCCGCGAGGTCTGTGCCTCCCCGCGATGGGCGGAACGGCTCGGCGACCTGGGCCGCGACGTCGAGGTGGGCGAGCCGGTCGAGTACCTGGACCTGCTGTCGGGGTTCGGGCTCCGGGTCGACGCCTGGGAGACCACCTACACGCACGTGCTCCAGGGTGAGGACGCCGTGCTCACCTGGATCTCCGGCACCGCTCTGCGGCCCGTCTTCGACCGGCTGGACCCGAGCGAGCACACCGCCTTCACCAACGACCTCGCGCCGCGGCTCGTCGAGGCCTATCCGGCCCGGGACTACGGCACGCCGTTCCCGTTCCGCCGGATCTTCGTGGTGGCCCACAGGGCCGCCGAGCAGTAGCCGATCTGGACTCATGTGATTCTGCACCCCACAGTGGCATGATTGTTATAAATCAGGACCTTTGCGAGGTGCGGTGGGCATCGAGATCGAGGACAAGTTCGACGTACCCCCCGACTACACGATTCCGGACCTGAGCCGGGTCGGCGAGGTGGCGGGGCCGAAGACCCACACGCTCGTGGCGCTCTACTACGACACCCCCGACCTGCGGCTGGCCGCGCACGGCGTCACCCTCAGACGCCGCAGGGGCGGCGACGACGCCGGATGGCACCTCAAGCTGCCCAAGGCCAAGGGCGCCCGCCAGGAGATCCATCACCCCCTCACCCGCAGCGTCAGGGTCGTGCCGGACGAGCTGGGCGAGCTGGTCCGCGCCTACACGAGGGGAGCCCCGCTCCAGGCGGTCGCCGAGCTGGAGACCCGCAGGAGCGTCACGGTCGTGCGCGACGGCGAACGGCGTCTGGTGGAGGTCGCCGACGACCGCGTCAAGGGCACGGTGTTCGGCGAGGTGCCGCGAATCGTCCGCTGGCGCGAGGTCGAGGCCGAACTGATCGACGGTGACGAGCAGGTGCTGGCCAAGGTCGGCAAGCGGCTCCGCAAGGCGGGCGCCACCCCGGCCGGCGCGTCCAGCAAGCTCCTGAGACTCCTCGACGTGCCCGCCCCGCGCCGGGCCGCGACCGACCCCGGCAGCGCCGGCGAGGTGGTGGCCGGCTACCTGGCCTCCCAGGTCGGCGCGCTGCTCGCGCAGGATCCCCGGGTACGCCGCGCCGAGGAGGACGCCGTCCACCAGATGCGGGTCGCCTCCCGGCGGCTGCGCAGCGCGCTCAAGGCGTTCAAGAAGATCGTCCGGAACACCGTCCACCTCCAGGACGAGCTCAAGTGGCTCGGCCTGGTCCTCGGCGAGGCCCGCGACCTGGAGGTGATCCGGGAGAGGTTCGCCGGGGAGCTGTTGGGGCTCCCGCCCGAACTGGTCACCGGCCCGATCCGGGCCAGGCTCGGCGACGGCCTGCGCGAGCGCGAGACGCAGGCGTACGGGCGGATCCGCGAGGCGCTGAGCGGCGGCCGCTACTACCGGCTGCTCGACGCCCTGGACGAGCTGACGGCGGCGCCCGAGCTGGGCAAGCGCGCGGCCCGGCCGGCGGCCGAGGAACTGCCCGCCGTGGCCGCCGCCAACTGGGAGCGGGTGGAGCGCCGGTACGACGCGGCGCAGGAGATCACCGAGCCGGAGCGCCATGAGACCGCCATGCACGACGTGCGCAAGGCGGCCAAGCGCGCCCGCTACACCGCCGAGGCGCTCCAGGACGTCCTCGGCCCCGGCGCGGCGCGGCTGGGCAAGCTGGCCGAGGGCGTCCAGGACGCGCTGGGCGAGCACCAGGACGGGGTGGTCGCGCAGCAGACCCTGGCCAAGGAGGCGCGGAGCGCGCGCGAGGCGGGGGAGGACACCTTCACCTACGGCGTGCTGATCGGCCTGGAGCGCACCCGCGCCGAGCGGGCTCTGGAGGACTTCCCGCAGGTGTGGGCCGGCACGTCCGAAGAGGTGCGCAAGGCACTCAAGCAGCTCGCGCCCTGACCGGCGTCAGGTGATGTGGCGCTCCATGGCCACCACCTGCCCGTCCGCGCGGTGCAGCACGGCCAGCTCGCCCTTCTCCAGCTCGACGAGCCCCGCCGTCGAGCCCTTCCCCTGCTCCGCGGGCTCCGCCGTCGAGCCCTTCCCCTGCTCCGCGGGCTCCGCCTCCTCGCCGCCGAGGCGCCGGATCAGCTCCGGCAGCACTTTGCCGTGGCTGCACACGACCGCCGGCCCGCGCAGCGCGGCCACCAGCGCCGCCGTCTTGTCCGGGTCCTGGCCCTCCTCGCTCAGCAGCGGCTCCAGCCGTGCCGGAGCCCCGTACGGCTCGACCGTCTGCACGCAGCGCAGGCTCGGCGAGCTGAGCACCTCCTCCGGCCGGTAGGCGGCCAGCACCCCGGCCAGCGTCGCCGCCTGGGCCCGGCCCCCGGCGTCCAGGGGGCGCAGGGCGTCGTCGCCGTCCCATTCCCGCCGGGACCCGGCGGTGGCGTGCCGGATGAGGACGAGGGGCGTGGTGTCGAGCGGCGCGGCCGTGAGCGCGTCCGGCAGGCCGGTGTCCCACGCGTAGGTGAGCAGCGAGCGCGCCTCGCCCGCCGGCACCCACCGCAGCTCGTCCACCTCGTCGCCCGGCTCGAACGCCTCCTGCCCGACGACCCGGGCCGTCCAGTAGTCCACCCGCTTGATCCGGCCCCCGATCAGGTAGTGGACCGTCGGCAGGGCGCGGCCGAGCACGACCGTCAGGCACGTCTCCTCGCGCACCTCGCGCAGGGCGGCGGCGACGGGATGCTCGCCGGGCTTGAGCTTGCCCTTGGGGAACGTCCAGTCCTCGTAGCGGGGGCGGTGGACGACGGCGACCTCGGGCGCGGCCGGGTCGCCCCGCCAGACGACGGCCCCGGCCGCGTGCAGGCCCCCGTCAGTCGTCAACGGTCCTCCAGCGGCGCGAGGCGATGAGCTGGGTCTGCAGGTCCTCGCCGGGGTGGTGGACCCACTTGCCGTCGCCGTCGAGCCACCAGGCGTTGGTGGTCTCGGCCATGGCCCGGTCCATGAGGTCGATCAGGTACGCCTTGTGCTGCGAGGAGGTGACCTTGACCAGCGCCTCGACCCGGCGGTCCAGGTTGCGGCGCATCAGGTCGGCGCTGCCGATCCACACCTCGGGTCGCCTGCCCAGCCCGAACTCGTACACACGCGAGTGCTCCAGGAACCTGCCCAGGATCGACCGGACCCGGATGTTCTCGGACAGGTCGGGGACGCCGGGCCGCAGGATGCACACGCCGCGCACCCACAGGTCCACCGGCACGCCCTCGCGCGAGGCGCGGTAGAGGGCGTCGATGATCGGCTCGTCCACCAGGGAGTTCGTCTTGATCCTGATGCGCGCGGGGCGGCCGGCCCGCTGGTGGGCGATCTCCCGCTCGATCCTGGCCAGCAGCCCGCCGCGCAGCGAGTGCGGGGCGACCAGCAGCCTGCGATAGGCCGAGTGGTTGGAGTAGCCGGTCAGGTGGATGAACAGGTCGGTGACGTCCTCGCCGACCAGCGGGTCGGCGGTGAGCAGCCCGAAGTCCTCGTACTGCCGGGCGGTCTTGGGGTTGTAGTTGCCGGTGCCGATGTGGCAGTAACGGCGCAGTTCCCCGGAGGGCTCCTGGCGGACGACGAGGGCGAGCTTGCAGTGGGTCTTGAGCCCGACGACGCCGTAGACCACGTGGCAGCCGGCGCGCTCCAGCTTGCGGGCCCAGGTGATGTTGGCGTGCTCGTCGAAGCGGGCCTTGATCTCGACCACGACGACGACCTGCTTGCCGGCCTCGGCGGCGTCGATGAGGGCGTCCACGATGGGGGAGTCGCCGCTGGTGCGGTAGAGGGTCTGCTTGATGGCCAGCACCCTCGGGTCGGCCGCCGCCATCTCGATGAAGCGCTGCACGCTGGTGGAGAACGAGTCGTACGGGTGGTGCAGCAGCACGTCGCGCTCGCGCAGCACGCTGAAGATGTCGTCGTCGGCGCTGATGACCTCGGCGGGCACGAAGGGCCGGTAGCTGAGCTCGCCCCGGTCGAGGTCGGCGATGGCGTGCAGGCCGGTCAGGTCCAGCGGCCCGGCGATGCGGTAGATCTCGTGCGGCGCCACGCCCAGCTCGTCCACGAGCAGCTCCAGCACCTCGGGCGTGATCGTGTCCTCGACCTCCAGCCGCACGGGCGGGCCGAAGCGGCGCTTGATCAGCTCCTTCTCCAGGGCCTGCATGAGGTTCTCGGTGACGTCCTCGTCGACGTCGAGGTCCTCGTTCCTGGTGACGCGGAAGACGTGGTGCTGGACGATCTCCATGCCCTTGAAGAGCTGCCCGAGGTGGGCCGCGATCACGTCCTCCAGCGGTACGAACCGGTTCGGCGACGCCTGCACGAACCGGGGGAGCTGCGAGGGCACCTTGACCCGGGCGAAGACGGTGTGGTCGGTCGCCGGGTTGCGCACCACGACGGCCAGGTTGAGGCTGAGGCCCGAGATGTAGGGGAAGGGGTGGGCGGGGTCCACGGCCAGCGGCGTGAGGACCGGCCTGATCCGTTCCCTGAACAGCTTGCGCAGCTCGGTCCGCTCCTCGCGGCCGAGGCCCTCCCAGCGGGCGATCTCGATGCCCTCGGCCGCCAGCCGCGGCACGATCGTGTCGTGGAAGAGGGCCGCGTGCCGGCCGGCCAGGTCGCCGGCGATGGTGGAGATGCGGACCAGCTCCTCGCGCGGCTTGAGCCCGCTCTTGGTCCGCAGCAGCAGGCCCGTGGCCATGCGCCGTTTCAGCCCGGCGACCCGTACCCGGAAGAACTCGTCGAGGTTGCTCGCGAAGATGGCGAGGAAGCGCACCCGTTCCAGGAGCGGGAGCGAGGAGTCCTCGGCCAGCTCCAGCACTCGCTCGTTGAACTGGAGCCAGCTTTCCTCGCGGTTGAGGAACCTCTCCTGAGGCAGGGGCAGATCGCTTTCCGGACGCAGCGGTTCCACGGACATATGTGAAATATGCCCTATTTATCTGAACAGAACGTTAACTACTCGGCAACGACCTATTCTGCCTGGTCAAGACTGTTGGGCCGGATCTCCTCGCCCTGACCCAACCGGGCGGCGCGCTCGGCGAGCCGGGCCTCGCGCTGGCGCAGCTTCTCCTCGCGCTCGCGGGCCTTCTCCGCCTCCTTCAGCAGCCGCTCCCGCTCCTTCTCGGCCTCCTTGAGCAGGCGCTCGCGCTCCTTCAGCTCGCGGACGCGGGCCTTCTCGGCCTCGCGCAGCTCCTTCTGGCGCGCCTTCTCGGCCTCCTTGAGCTCCTTCTCGCGGGCCTTCTCCAGCTCGCGCAGCTCCCTGTCGCTGGGCCGGGACGCCTTGGCCACGCTCGGGTGCGCGCGGGTCGTCACCGTGATCGCGGGCTGCGGGTTGAGCCCGGTCAGGCCGTTCCAGGCGAGGTTGACCAGGTGCGCCGCGACCTCCTCCCGGCCGGGCTTGCGCACGTCCAGCCACCACTGGCCGGTCAGGGCCACCATGCCGACCAGCATCTGGGCGTACATGGGGGCGAGTTTCGGGTCGTAGCCGCGCGCGGAGAACTCGTCGGCGAGCACGTCCTCGACCTGGCTGGCGATCTCGCTGATCAGGCTCGCGAACGTGCCCGTGCCCGACGCGGCGTGGGAGTCGCGCACGAGGATGCGGAAGCCCTCGCTGCTCTCCTCGATGTACTGGAGCAGCGCCAGGGCGGCCCGCTCCAGCTTGATCAGCGAGTGCGAGGCGGACAGCGCCCCGGTGATCATGGAGAGCAGCTTCTGCATCTCGCGGTCCACGACGACGGCGTAGACGCCTTCCTTGCCGCCGAAGTGCTCGTACACGACGGGCTTGGAGACCTGGGCGGTCGCCGCGATCTCCTCGATGGAGGTCCCGTCGAACCCCTTCTCGGCGAACAGCGTGCGGCTGATCCGGATCAGCTGTTCGCGTCGCTCTCTTCCGGTCATGCGCCTGCGAGATCGGGGTTCGGTCACGGTTTCCATAATGGCGGTGCCGGGCGCGAGACCGGTCACCATGATGTCGCTGTCAGGCAACCCTCTTCGCCGCCAGCCGCTCGGGCGTCGGCCAGCGCACGTCGGAGACCCAGCCCAGGCGCTCGAAGCCGCGGATGACCTCGGCGCTCAGATCGATCTGGCCCTTCAGCGCGCCGTGGCGGGCGCAGGTGGGGTCGGAGTGGTGCAGGTTGTGCCAGGACTCGCCGAAGGACGGGATGGCCAGCCACCAGACGTTGCGCGACTTGTCGCGGACCTGGAACTCCTCCTCGCCGAAGACGTGGCAGATCGAGTTGATCGACCAGGTCACGTGGTGCAGCAGGCCGATGCGGACCAGCGAGCCCCAGAACAGCGCGGTCAGCGCGCCCTGCCAGGACCAGGTGAGCAGGCCGCCGAGCACGCCGGGCAGGAAGATCGAGGTGAGGGCGAGCGCGCCGAACCACTTGTGCAGCTTCACCACGTCCGGGTCCTTGCACAGGTCCGGGGCGTACTTCTCGCGGTTGGTGCGCTCGGCGTCGAACATCCAGCCCATGTGGGCGTACAGCAGGCCCTTGGCCATCGACTTGAAACCGGGGCCGAAGCGCCACGGCGAGTGCGGGTCGCCCTCCTTGTCGGAGAACTTGTGGTGCTTGCGGTGGGTGGCCACCCAGTCCAGCACGGACATCTCCAGCGACAGGCTGCCGGCGATGCCGAGGGCGATCTTCAGGGGCCGCTTGGCCTTGAAGGAGCCGTGCGTGAAGTAGCGGTGCAGCCCGACGGTGACGCCGAGGCCGGAGACGACGTAGAAGACGAACATGATGACGACGTCCGTCCAGCCGAGCCCCCATCCCCACGCGAGCGGCACGGCGGCCACGAACGCGATCAGCGGAAGGCCGACCACCAGTGCGAAGGTGACGAGCTCCGCCTTGGTGCGCGGTTCAGGGTCGGCCTCGGGCTTCGGACCCGGAGTGGGGCGTTCGGCGACAACGGTCATGGGCTACCTCTCTCGTCGTGTATGAGGATGAATGTCCGAGCTACGCAACCGTAACCTACGCCATCGTAAGTAAGGAAGCCCTAAGCCTCGAATGGGGATTGAGCAACGGTTCGCCGCCGGACCTGAGTGGATTCCGTATCTTGCGGGATTTAGGTGTATCTGCTACTGGCTCGCCCTACCCGGGCGGGATGTCGTCAATCCGGCGCGACGCCCACCGCGTTGCCGATGCGGGCGCGCGACGGGGTGCGGGCTCGGTATCGTAGGTGTGTCGGATGCCACGCGTGTCTGATTAATCCCGGATCGTCTAATCGGCAGGACAAGTGGTTTTGGTCCACTTTGTAGGGGTTCGAGTCCTCTTCCGGGAGCCTTGAGGCATGCCCCTGCGGGGAGAAGCGGGGCGGGACAGGTATCCTCGCGGTGTCGGGAGGGTTGCGGTGCGGTGGCCCGCATCCGGCCCTGATCCGTCCAGCCACAGGGAGCCTCAGTCCGTGAGTGTGCCGCGCCCGGCAGCCGTCATCGTCCTCGCCGCAGGCGAGGGCACCCGGATGAAGAGCCAGACCCCCAAAGTCCTGCACGAGGTGTGCGGCCGAGCCCTGCTCGACCACATGCTCGCCGCCGCCCGCGACCTCGGCCCCGAGCGGCTGATCGTCGTCATCGGCCACGCCCGCGAGCGCGTCGGCGCCCACCTCGCCGAGACCAGCCCCGACGCGCAGGTCGTCGTCCAGCGTGAGCAACGGGGCACCGGCCACGCCGTCCGCACCGTGCTCGACGAGGCCGGCGCCGTCGACGGCACCGTCCTCGTCACCTACGGCGACGTGCCGCTGCTGCGCTCCGAGACCCTCTCGGCGCTGCTGGCCCGCCACGCCGCCGACCGCAACGCCGTCACCGTCCTCACCGCCGAGGTGCCCGACCCGACCGGCTACGGCCGCATCGTCCGCGACGCGGCCGGCGCCGTCCTGGCCATCGTCGAGGAGAAGGACGCCACCGACGAGCAGCGCGCCATCAGGGAGATGAACTCCGGCATCTACGCCTTCGACGGCGCCCTGCTGGCCGACGCCGTCAAGCGGGTGTCCACCGACAACGCCCAGGGCGAGGAGTACCTCACCGACGTGCTGTCCATCCTGCGCGAGGACGGCCACCGGGTGGGCGCCCACACCGCCGCCGACTTCGCCGAGGTCGAGGGCGTCAACGACCGGGTCCAGCTCGCCCAGGCCCGCCAGGTGCTCAACCGGCGGATCCTGGAGCGCCACATGCGCGCCGGCGTCACCGTCGTCGACCCGGCCAGCACCTGGATCGACGTGGACGTGGAGATCGGCCCCGACGCCGTCGTCCACCCCGGCACCCAGCTCCACGGCCGCACCGTCATCGAGTCCGGCGCCGAGGTCGGTCCCGCCACCACGCTGACCTCCACCCGGGTCGGCGCGGGGGCCGTCGTGCGCAACGCCGTCTGCGACTCCGCCGAGGTGGGTCCCGGCGCGAGCGTCGGCCCGTACGCCTACCTGCGCCCCGGCACGGTCCTCGGCCGCGGCTCCAAGGCGGGCACGTTCGTCGAGATGAAGAACACGCAGGTCGGTGAGCGCTCCAAGGTGCCCCACCTGTCGTACGCGGGCGACGCCACCATCGGCGACGACGTCAACATCGGCGCGGCGGTCGTGTTCGTCAACTACGACGGCGTCAACAAGCACCGCAGCACCGTGCGCGACGGCGCGTTCGTCGGCTGCGACAGCATGATCGTCGCGCCGGTGACCGTCGGCGACGGCGCCTACACGGCGGCGGGCTCGGTGATCGACGGCGACGTGCCCGCGGGCGCGATCGGCGTGGCCCGCGCCCGCCAGCGCAACATCGAGGGATGGGTGCTGCGCAGGCGCGCGGGCACCAAGTCGGCCGCGGCGGCTCAGCGCGCCCTGGCCGAGCAGGAGGCGGCGGACCAGCACCAGCAGGGGAGCACGACGTGACGAGCATCAAGCAGCCGGGCGAGAAGAACCTCATGCTCTTCTCCGGCCGGGCCTACCCCGAGCTGGCCGAGGAGGTCGCCGAGCACGTCGGCGTCTCGCTCACCCCGACCAAGCTGGTCGACTTCGCCAACGGCGAGATCTACGCCCGCTACCTCGAATCCGTCCGCGGCTGCGACGCCTTCGTGATCCAGAGCCACACCTCGCCGATCAACCAGTGGATCATGGAGCAGCTCATCATGGTGGACGCGCTCAAGCGGGCCTCCGCCAAGCGCATCACCGTGGTCATGCCGTTCTTCGGCTACGCGCGCCAGGACAAGAAGGGGCGCGGGCGCGAGCCCATCACCGCCCGGCTCATGGCCGACCTGTTCAAGACCGCGGGCGCCGACCGGCTCATGTCGATCGACCTGCACACCTCGCAGATCCAGGGCTTCTTCGACGGCCCGGTGGACCACCTGTTCGCCATGCCGGTCCTGGAGAGCTACCTGAAGAACAAGCTCGACCTGGCCACCACCACGGTCGTCTCGCCCGACACCGGCCGCGTCCGGCTGTCGGAGCGCTGGGCCGACACGCTGGGCACGCCGCTCGCCTTCATCCACAAGCGGCGCGACCTCGACGTGGCCAACCAGGTGAAGGTCAACGAGGTCGTCGGCAAGGTGCGCGGCCGTACCTGCGTGCTCATCGACGACATGATCGACACGGCCGGCACGATCTGCAAGGCGGCCGACGCCCTGTACGAGCAGGGCGCGACCAACGTGATCGTCGCCGCCACCCACGCGGTCTTCTCCGACCCGGCCGTCGACCGGCTGAAGAACTCCCGCATCAGCGAGGTCATCGTGACCAACACGCTGCCGCTGTCGCAGGAGGCCCGCTTCGACAAGCTCACCGTGCTGTCCATCGCGCCGCTCATCGCCCGCGCCATCACCGAGGTCTTCACCGACGGCTCGGTCACGAGCCTGTTCGAGGGCGACACCTGAGCCGGTAAGCTTTGTTGGTCGCGCTCGTAACGCCTTCCGCTAGGGCGGGTGAGGGAGAGCGCCACAGATCCCGTTCGCTGAGCATCCCTAGGAGATGTCGTGTCCGAAGTACGTATCGCCGCCGAGTCGCGCACCACGTTCGGCAAGGGCGCCGCCCGCAAGATCCGCCGCTCCGACAAGGTGCCGGCCGTCCTCTACGGGCACGGCATCGAGCCCAAGCACCTGACGCTGCCGGGTCACGAGGTCCTCCTCGCCCTGCGCACGCCCAACGTGCTGATCCGCCTCCAGGGCGACGGCGTCGACGAGCTGGCCCTGCCCAAGGGCGTCCAGCGCGACCCGATCAAGGGCTTCGTCGAGCACGTCGACCTGCTGCTGGTCAAGCGGGGCGAGAAGGTCACCGTCGAGATCCCGGTCACCACGGTCGGCGACGTCAACTCCGAGGGCATCCTGGACCTCCAGATGACCTCCGTCGCCGTCGAGGCCGAGGCCACCCACATCCCCACCGGCGTCGAGGTCGACGTCGAGGGCCTGGAGGTGGGCGTCGCCATCACCGCCGGCGAGCTGAAGCTGCCGCAGGGCGCCACGCTGACCGCCGACCCGGAGGCCGTCATCCTCCAGGTCAGCGCCAAGCCGACCGAGGCCCCCGCCGAGGAGGAGGGCGCCGAGGGCGAGGCCGCCGAGGCCGCCACCGAGGGCGAGAGCGCCGAGGCCGCCGCCGAGTAGTCACCGGACGACGGGGCGGCCGGCGACGTCCGGCCGCCCCGTCCCCGCGTCTTGGCCGCTCCAGCCTGAGGAGACTTCATGGACCGCTGGCTCATCGCCGGGCTGGGCAACCCCGGCGCCGAATACGCCGGCCACCGGCACAACGCCGGCTTCATGGTGCTCGACGAGCTGGCCGCGCGGGCCGGCGGCCGGTTCAAGGCGCACAAGAGCAGGGCCGAGGTGCTGGAGACCCGCGCCGCGATCCTCGCCAAGCCGCTCACGTACATGAACCTGTCGGGCGGCCCGCTCAAGGCCCTGTCCGACTTCTACAAGATCGGCCCCGACCGCCTGATCGTCGTCCACGACGAGCTGGACGTGCCCTACGGCGCGCTGCGCGCCAAGCTCGGCGGCGGCGACAACGGCCACAACGGCCTCAAGTCGATCACCAAGTCGCTGGGCACCCGCGACTACCTGCGCGTCCGCTTCGGCATCGGGCGCCCGCCGGGCCGCATGGACCCGGCCGCCTTCGTGCTGCGCGACTTCGCCACCGCCGAGCGCAAGGACCTGCCCTTCCTCGTGGACCGCGCCGCCGACGTGGTCGAGTCGCTCATGGAGCACGGGCTCGAAGTAACCCAGAACGAGTTCCACCGGGCAGATCTCAAGATTTCCGGCCCTCCACGCTGATCCCCGCATAGGTCCGTTCGCGACCACGCCGAGGTGGCTGACGCTACTATCTGGTGACTGTCGGTTACGAACTGATCACAGGGGGCGTTGCGGTGAGCGACGGCGAGGGCCTGCTGACCGTCGTCGGTTTCGGTCCCGGCTCCTCGTGGACCGTGCGGCCACGGCTGCCCGGATGGGTGCGGGCCTACCGGGTGCGCGCCTTCGCGGCCGACCTGCTCGGCGCCGCCGCCGGCTCCGCCGGGGCGTTCTTCCTGCGCTTCGGCGAGCTGACGCCCTACGCCGCGCCGTACCTGCTGGTCAGCGCCCTGCTGCCGGTGGTGTGGATCATCGCGGTCGCGCTCAACCGCGCCTACCAGCCGCGCATGATCGGCATCGGCTCCGACGAGTTCCGCCGCGTCGTGCAGTGCGGCGTCGCGCTGACCGCCGCCACCGCCATCGGCTCCTACCTCACCAAGACCGACGTCGCGCGCGGCTACGTCGTCCTGGCGTTGCCGCTGGTGACGCTCATCACGCTGCTGCTCAGGTACGCGTTGCGCCGCTCGCTGCACCGCCGCCGGGCCCGCGGCGCCTGCATGCGCAGGGTCGTCGCCGTGGGTCACGCCGCCTCGGTGGCCGAGCTGGTGCAGCTCTTCCGGCGCGAGCGGTACCACGGCATGGAGATCGTCGCCGCCTGCCTGCCTGCCGAGGCCGCCGGCGGTCAGGTGGCCGGTGTGCCCGTCGGCGGCGACTTCAGCGACGTGCCGATCGTCGTCGACCAGGCGCGCGCCGACACCGTGGCCGTGCTGGCCTGCCCCGAGATGGACGGCGTGGCGCTGCGCCGGCTCGCCTGGCGCCTGGAGCGCACCCACACCGAGCTGGTGGTCGCGCCCGCGCTGATGGAGGTGGCCGGGCCGCGCACCACGATCAGGCCCGCCGCCGGGCTCCCGCTGCTGCACGTCGAGCACCCCGAGCTCACCGGCGCCCGCCAGCTCGTCAAGAACGCCTTCGACCGGGTCGTGGCCGCCGCCCTGCTGGTCCTGCTGGCCCCGCTGCTGCTCACGCTGGCCGTGGCGGTGCGCGCGACCAGCCCGGGCCCGGCCCTGTTCCGGCAGACCCGCGTCGGCCGGGACGGCAGGCCGTTCACGATCCTGAAGTTCCGCACGATGCGGCGCGGCGCCGAGCACCAGAAGATCACTCTCGTCAGCGACGCCGACGGGGTGCTGTTCAAGATCCGCAACGATCCGCGGGTCACCCCGCTCGGCTCCCTCATGCGCCGCCACTCCCTCGACGAGCTGCCGCAGCTCGTCAACGTGGTCCTCGGGCACATGTCGCTCGTGGGCCCCCGTCCGCCCCTCCCCGAAGAGGTCGACCGGTACGGCGACGACGTGCGCCGCCGCCTGCTCGTACGCCCCGGTCTGACCGGCCTGTGGCAGGTGAGCGGCAGATCGGACCTGTCGTGGGAGGAATCCGTCCGCCTCGACCTGCGTTACGTGGAGAACTGGTCCCTCATGCTCGACCTGCAGATCCTGTGGAAGACTTGGTCGGCCGTCGCCCGCGGGCAAGGAGCTTACTGATGACGATTCGCGACGACCACGCCCTCGCTGCCGACCTCGCCACGGAGGCGGGCGAGCGGCTGCTCGCGCTCCGCGCCCGCGAGGGTTTCGCCGACCCGGCCGGGCTGCGCGCCCTCGGCGACCGGGCCTCCCACGTGTTCCTCATGGAGTCGCTGTCGCGCCTGCGCCCGAGCGACTGCGTGCTGTCGGAGGAGTCGAGCCGCGAGGACCGCCTCGACCCGCGCCGGCTGAGCGCTCCCCGCGTGTGGATCGTCGATCCGCTCGACGGCACCCGGGAGTTCGCCGAGGAGGGCAGGTCCGACTGGGCCGTCCACGTCGCGCTGTGGGAGGGCGACCGGCTCACCGCCGGAGCCGTGGCGCTGCCCGCCCAGGGCCGCACGCTCAGCACCGGCGAGCCGCCCAAGCTGCCGGCCCACCGCGGCAGGTTCCGCATCGCGGTCAGCCGCACCCGCCCGCCGGAGTTCGTCCAGAAGCTCGCCTACCTCGTCGGCGCCGACCTCGTGCCCATCGGCTCGGCCGGAGCGAAGATCTCCGCGGTGCTCACCGGCGAGGTCGAGGCATACGTCCACGCCGGCGGCCAGTACGAGTGGGACTCCGCCGCGCCGGTGGCCGTCGCACAGGCCGCGGGAGCCCACACCAGTCGCATCGACGGCACGCCGCTCACCTACAACAGACCGGATCCCTCGCTACCGGATATCCTTGTTTCCCTACCGGACTTGGCGTCTACCCTGCTCGCCGGGATCCGGGACCTGCACCGCTAACCGCCGGAGGAAGCTCCCATGCTCCAGCGCGACTACACGACGTCGCAGCTCGACGTGCTCGAGGCCGAAGCCATTCACATCATGCGCGAAGTCGCGGCGGAGTTCGAGCGTCCCTGTCTGCTTTTCTCCGGCGGCAAGGACTCCATCGTCATGCTGCGCATCGCCGAGAAGGCGTTCTGGCCCGCGGCGATCCCCTTCCCCCTCATGCACGTCGACACCGGTCACAACTTCGACGAGGTCATCGAGTTCCGCGACCGCCGCTCCCAGGAGCTCGGCGCGCGGCTCATCGTGGCCAGCGTCCAGGACTCGATCGACCAGGGCCGCGTGGTCGAGGACACCGGCCGGCGCGCCTCGCGCAACCGCCTGCAGACCACCACGCTGCTCGACGCCATCGAGGAGCACGAGTTCGACGCGGTCTTCGGCGGCGCCCGGCGCGACGAGGAGAAGGCGCGGGCCAAGGAGCGGGTGTTCTCCTTCCGCGACGACTTCGGCCAGTGGGACCCGAAGAACCAGCGTCCGGAGCTGTGGAACCTCTACAACTCCCGCATCCGCAAGGGCGAGCACATCCGCGTCTTCCCGCTGTCCAACTGGACCGAGCTCGACGTCTGGGACTACATCCGGCGCGAGGGCATCGAGATCCCGTCGATCTACTTCGCCCACACCCGCAAGGTGTTCGAGCGCGACGGCATGCTGCTGCCCGACTCCGAGGTCGTCCAGCGCGGCGACGACGAGCCGCTGTTCGAGGCCGTGGTGCGCTACCGCACCGTCGGCGACATGACCTGCACCGGAGCGGTGCAGTCCACGGCCGTCACGGTCGAGGAGATCATCGAGGAGATCGCGGCCACCCGGATCACCGAGCGCGGGGCCACCAGGGCCGACGACCGCGCCTCGGAGGCCGCCATGGAGGACCGCAAGCGGGAAGGCTACTTCTAGACCGATGGACATTCTGCGTTTCGCCACGGCGGGAAGCGTCGACGACGGCAAGTCCACCCTGATCGGGCGCCTGCTCTTCGACTCCAAGGCCATCTTCGAGGACCAGCTGGAGGCGGTCGAGCGCACCTCGCGCGACCGCGGCACCGAGTACACCGACCTGTCGCTGCTCACCGACGGCCTGCGGGCCGAGCGGGAGCAGGGCATCACGATCGACGTGGCCTACCGGTACTTCGCCACGCCACGCCGCAAGTTCATCATCGCCGACACCCCCGGGCACATCCAGTACACCCGGAACATGGTCACCGGCGCCTCCACCGCCGACCTGGCGATCATCCTCATCGACGCCCGCAAGGGCGTGCTGGAGCAGTCGCGCCGCCACGCGTTCCTCACCTCGCTGCTGCGGGTGCCGCACCTGGTGCTCGCCGTCAACAAGATGGACCTGGTCGACTACTCCCAGGAACGCTTCGAGGAGATCCGCGAGGAGTTCACGGCGTTCGCCTCCAAGCTCAACGTGGGCGACCTGACGTTCATCCCGATCTCCGCGCTCAACGGCGACAACGTCGTCTCCCGGTCGGAGAACATGCCCTGGTACAACGGCTCCTCGCTGCTGCACCATCTGGAGAACGTGCACATCGCCTCCGACCGCAACCTCGTCGACGTGCGCTTCCCCGTCCAGTACGTGATCCGCCCGCAGAAGGCCAACGACCACGCCTTCCATGACTACCGCGGCTACGCCGGGCAGGTCGCGGGCGGCGTGCTCAAGCCGGGCGACGAGGTCGTCCACCTGCCCTCGGGCCTGAACACCCGGATCGCCTCCATCGACACCTTCGACGGCCCCGTCGAGGAGGCATTCCCCCCGATGTCGGTCACCCTCCGCTTCGAGGACGACCTCGACATCTCCCGCGGCGACATGATCGCCCGGCCCAACAACCGGCCGCACGTGGCCCAGGACCTCGACGCCATGGTCTGCTGGATGGCCGACGGCGCCAAGCTGGCGCCCCGGACCAAGCTCACCATCAAGCACACCACCCGTACGGCGCGGGCGCTCGTGCGCGACCTGCACTACCGGCTCGACGTCAACACGCTGCACCGCGACGAGGAGGCCACCTCGCTCGGCCTCAACGAGATCGGGCGCGTGTCGCTGCGGGTCACGCAGCCGCTGTTCGTCGACGACTACGCGCGCAACCGGCTCACGGGCGGCTTCATCCTGGTGGACGAGGCCACCAACGGCACGGTCGCCGCGGGCATGATCCTCGAAGCCCGCTGACCTCCGCCCTCTCCGCCCCGGCCCTCGTCCCCTCCGGGACGGGGGCCGCGTCGTCACCGGCCTCCGCCTTCGGGACCCCGGGGCGGGGCCGGGTTGTCACCCGCCTCCCTCCTCAGGACGTCCTCCTCAGGACGCCGGCCCGCGTCATCGCCGGCCTTCATCCTCTCCGGGGCGGGGCCGGTCGGCTTTTCGGTTAGATCTTTTGGGGTTTCACCGACGCGCCCATTACTCTCCGCGCTAGTCTCATCACGTTCCGTGTAACGACTAGCACAGGAAAGCCCATTCCCCCGTGACTCACCCTTCGACAGCCACCCGGGTGGTCTTCCTGGGCGGCCTCGGCCGTAGCGGCACCACGCTGCTGGAGAGGCTGCTGGGGGAGCTGCCCGGCGTGGCGCCCCTCGGTGAGGTCGTACACCTGTGGGCCCGCGGCGTCCTGGCCGGTGAGCCGTGCGGCTGCGGAAGGCCGTTCGGCGCGTGCCCGTTCTGGTCGGCCGTCGGCGAGCACGCGTTCGGCGGATGGACCCAGCCGCTGGCCGAGCGGGTCCTCGCCCTGCGCCGCCGCGTCGACCGCACCCGCCGCGTCCTGCGCATCCGCCACCCCGACCTCGACGAGTACGTCCGCGCCTACCGCCGCGTCCACGACGCCGCCGCGCGGGTCGCGGGAGCGTCCGTCGTCATCGACTCCAGCAAGCACGCCTCCCTGGCCCACTGCCTGGCCGAGGGCGGGGCGAGCATCCACGTCGTCCACGTGGTGCGCGACCCGCGGGCCGTCGCCCACTCCTGGCGCAAGGCCGTGCGCCGGCCCGAGGACGGGCGGCCGATGACCCGCTGGGGTCCCGCCCGCACCGCGCTCCACTGGAGCGCCCAGAACGCCGCCCTCGACCTCCTCGCCCGCCGTGACCGACGCGGCGCAGCGGACGTCCAGGTCACCCGGCTGCGCTACGAGGACCTCATCGCCGCACCGGAGGCCACGCTGACCGATCTCGCGCACCGGCTCGGGCTGCGCGCCGAGTTCCCGTTCGTGACCGGCTCGACGGCGCACATCACCACGGCCCACACGGTGTCGGGCAACCCCATGCGGTTCGCGGTGGGACCGGTCGGGCTGGCGCTCGACGAGTCGTGGCGCTCCGGCGCCCATCGCGGCCTGGTCGCCGCCCTCACCTGGCCGCTGCGCTCCCGGTACGGCTACCACGGGGTGACGGCATGACCCGGCGGCTGCCGTTCCGGTACGGCCGCGACGGAGTGACGGCATGAGCCGGCGGCTGCGGTTCCGGTACGGCCGTCGAGGGGCGACGGCATGATCCGCCCGGCCCCAGGGGCGGCGCCGTCGGTCGGCGTGGTGATCCCCACACGAGGAGACCGGCCCGCCCACCTCGCCACCGCCGTACGCGCCGCGCTGGCGCAGGAACACCCGGGCCGGATCTCCGTGGTCGTGGTGGCCGACGGCACGCCCTACGAGACGGTGACCGACCGGCTCGCCGCGGTCCCGACGCGGGCGGGCCGCGACGTCCGCGTGCTGCCCAACTGCCTCACCCCCGGCCTCCCAGGGGCACGCAACACCGGGATCGCCGCCTCCCACACCGACCTGATCGCGTTCTGCGACGACGACGACCAGTGGCTGCCCGGTAAGCTCGCCGCCCAGATCGCCGCGCTGGCCGAGACGGGCGCCGAGTTCGCGAGCTGCGGGATCGAGGTCGAACACGGCGGGCGGCGGGTGCCGCGACTGGCCGGCGCCACCACCGTGACCGAGGCCGACCTGCTGCGCTCACGCATGGTGATGGTGCACTCGTCGACGTTCCTGTTCCGGCGGGGAACGCTGTGGGTGGACGAGAGCGCCCCCTGCGGCCAGAACGAGGACTGGGACCTCGCGCTGCGCGCCGCCCGCCGCCACCCGCTCGCGAACGTCGACCGCCCCCTCGTACGCGTCCGCTGGGGCTCCTCCCACTACGCGGCGCGGTGGGGCGAGCGCATCGCCGGGCTGGAGTGGATGCTGGCCCGGCACGCCGGCCTGGCCACCGACCCGCGCGGCGCCGCCCGCGTCTACGGCCAGCTCGCCTTCCACCACGCCGCGCTGGGCCATCGGCGCGAGGCGGGACGCTGGGCGCTGCGCGCGTTCGCCACCCGGCGCTCGGAGCCGCGCGCACCCATCGCGCTCGCGGTGGCGGCCGGGCTCATCCCGGCGGCGAGGGTGCTGTCGCTGCTCCACGACCGGGGACACGGCATTTGACCCGGCCCGATCCTGTCTCGCGGGGTGAGGTGCGGGCGGTCGGGGCCGATCCTGCCTTGCGGGCGGGGCACGGGCGGTCCGGCCCGACCCTTTCCCGCCGGTAGGGCCCGCGGCGGGCCGTTCTCGCCGGTAGGGGCACGCACCGCGGCGGGCCGACCTCGATCGGCAGGGCTCGCGAGCCACGCGGGACGGGCGCCCGCGCCGGGGGCGGCAACGCGGAGGAAGGACTGAGGCAGGCGGGCGGTGCGGAGGAGGTGTTCGGCCGGGGAGAGGCTGGCCGGCCGGAGGAGGCGTTCCGGCTGAGGGAGGGGCGGCGTGGGGAGCGGGTTGGCAGGCGGTCGCGGTGCGGAGGGGGCGTTCCGGCTGGCAGAGAGTGGCGGCGCGGGGGAGGACTCGGGGGCCGGAGGCGGTCGCAGCGCCGAGGAGGTGCCCGCCCTTGGAGAAAGTGACCAGGCGGAGGAGGCGTCCGCCCTTGGAGAAAGTGACCAGGCGGAGGAGGCGTCCGCCCTGGGAGAGAGTGACCGGGTGGAGGAGGTGTCCGCCCTGGGAGAGGGTGACCGGGTGGAGGAGGTGTCCGCCCTCGGAGAGGGTGACCGGGCGGAGGAGGTGTCCGCCCCGAGAGAAGGTGACCGGGTGGAGGAGGTGTTCCCCCTGAGGAGAGTTGGCCGCGCGGTGGAGGAGTCGGCGCTGGTGGGAGGGGTCGGTCAGGTGCTTCAGGCGCCCCGCCGCGTCCTCGTCGGAGGGGTGACCGTCGACGCGTTGAGCGAGGCGCAGGTGGTGGCGCGCGTGGTGGCCGCGCTGGCGGCCGGTCGCGGCGGGCGCATCGTCACCCCCAACGTCGACATCTGCCGCTCCGCCGCCGCCGACCCCGCCCTCAGGGACCTGGTCAACACCGCCGACCTGGTCGTGGCCGACGGGATGCCGCTGGTGTGGGCGTCGCGGTTGCTGGGCGTGCCGCTGCCCGAGCGCGTCACCGGGGCCGACCTGATCTGGTCGCTGAGCGGCCGGGCGGCCGAGCGCGGATGGCCGGTGTACCTGCTCGGAGGGCCGCCGGGGGTGGCCGTGTCGGCGGCCCGGGCGCTCGTCCGCCGCCTTCCCGGGCTGAGGGTCTGCGGGGTCGAGTCCCCGCCGTACGCCTTCGACCGCACCGCCGCGGGGATGGCGCGGGTGCTGCGCCGGGTGGTGGCGGCCCGGCCCAGGATCGTGTTCGTGGGGCTCGGGTTCCCGCGCCAGGACCGGCTCGTGGCCGTGCTGCGCGAGCGGCTTCCGGACGCGTGGTTCGTGGGCTGCGGTGCGGCTCTCGCGTTCGCCGCCGGTACGGTGCCCCGGGCGCCCCATTGGATGCGGCGGGCCGGGCTGGAGTGGGCGTTCCGCCTGGCGACGGAGCCGGGACGGCTGGCGCGCC
Source organism: Nonomuraea rhodomycinica (assembly GCF_013363995.1). GTDB lineage: Bacteria > Actinomycetota > Actinomycetes > Streptosporangiales > Streptosporangiaceae > Nonomuraea > Nonomuraea rhodomycinica. The sequence goes on from NZ_JABWGO010000006.1 coordinate 387,093, forward strand.
GCTACCTCGTGGACGACCTGCCCTTCGCCGTCCGCCTCCTCGCCACCAGCCTGCTGACCCGCCACCCCACCCTGCCCTCGCCGTAGGTCAGGGGGTGGTGAGGGCGCGGACGCGGGTGACGTCCTCGGGCGTGAGCCCGCGGGCGGCCCTGGTCAGAGCCTGACGGGAGTCCATCCGCCGGTACGCCGTCCGCGACAGCCCCGACCAGGCGAACCCCCCACGCCCCTCGCCCCCGCCGCCCGTGCACGCCCGCAGCACCCCGCGCTCCACGGCCCGCGACCAGGTCAGCCCCGCGTGCCCGTACAGGTGCCGGAACCCGGCCAGCGGGTCGGCCGCCAGCCACTCGTACCGCACGACCAGGATCCCCGGCGTGCGGGCCAGGATCCGGTGCGTCACCCGCCACAGCGCCGCCGCCTTGGCGACCCGGTCGGTGGAGTCGGCGAGCGGGTGCAGCTCCAGCACCTCCGGATGGTCGCGGACCAGCAGCGGCTGGTCGAGGAGCTCGTCGAAGGAGACGGTCCAGCCGAGCCGCTGCCAGCTCGCCACGAAGGAGACCGGGTCGCGTTCGAGCGCTATGACTGTGCAGCCGAGCCGGCGGGCGAACCAGCCGGCCGACAGCACCGCGAACGGGTCGTCGAGCAGCGCCCGCCGTCCCGTCAGGCGGCCCAGCGTGAACGACGTGCCGTACTTGAGCATCCGCGCCAGGTCGTGCGGCGAGCGGTTGGCGCGCAGCTCGGCGCCGAACCGGTAGCGCAGGGCGACCGTGTCGCGGAAGGCGGGCAGCCAGGCCTGGGTGTTGTCGTCGCAGATGTACTGGAAACGGTGCGTGACGGTCGCCCGCAGGACGCCGGGGGAGCGGCCGGGCGGGCGCTGGGGGTTGAGCGGCTCGTTGACGTAGACGGCCTCGCGGCCGGCCGTGAGCATCTTGCCGGTCCAGCTCGTACCGCTCCTGGGCAGACCCGTGACGAGAACGGGCGGACCGGCCGTCATGCGGCGGACCAGGAGCGGACGCGGAAGGCGGTCAGCGTGTGGCGGCCGAACGGGCGCAGCCCGTAGCGGCGGTGCAGCCGCCACAGCGGGAGCAGGTTCTTCACCAGCGTGCCGCCCGACCACCCGAGCGCGGCTCCCAGCGCCCCATGGCCGGGGATCAGCGCCACGTCGAGCGCGATCGTCACGGCCGTGGCGGCGACGAGGTTGGCCAGGCTGGCCGTGGTGTGCCCGGCGGCGGTCAGGACCACGTCCACCAGGCCGCAGGCCGTCGCCACCATCATCGTGGCCGCCAGCACCAGCGCCACGGGGACCGCCGCAGGGTAGCCGGGCCCGAACAGGCCGAGCGCCCACGGCGCGAGCGCGGCGTACCCGAGCCAGACCGGCCACGTCACCAGCACCAGCCACGCCGTCGTCACCTGGTACAGCTCCCGGGCGCGCGCGTGCTCGCCGTCGGCCAGCGCCCGTACGAGCCGAGCCTGTACGGCCTGCGCCATGCCCTGCCCGGCGAGCTGGCCGACGACCTTGAACCGGGTGGCCGCCGTGTAGACGGCCGCCTGGGCGGGCCCGCCGAGCAGGGCGACGACCACGATGTCGAGCCGCTGGAACACCGCCTGGACCGCCCCGGCCACCGACCGCGGCGCCGTGTGCCGCCACAGGTCGTGGGCCGTGCCGGGCAGGTAGGGCGTGCGCGGCGCGCGTCCCCGCACGCCGTAGGCCGCGAGGACGAGCACCGGCAGGTACGGCGCCGCCCAGGCGAACGGCAGCCACGCGGGGGCCGCGGCGAGGGCGGCGGCGGTCACCAGCGCGAGCTGGGCCACCGGCAGCAGCAGCCCGTCGAGCAGCACGGTGGGCCGCATCGCGCCGAACCCGCGGGTGGCGGCCAGCAGCACGTCACCGGCGACGATGACCGGCAGCGCCAGGGACAGCAGCCCCAGCCGGGGGAACAGCAGCGCGGCGGCGGCCACGGAGACCACCGCGCACGGCACCAACGCCGCCCGGATATATCCGGATATGCCGCGGTAATCGTAGGTGGCGCCCCGGGCGATGAAGAACACCAGCCCGTTGCCCGCGTCCAGCTTGGCCACCCCGGCGGCCATGAGCGCCAGCGCGGTCGTGGTGAAGAACGCCCCGGCCTGTTCGGCGGTGAACGCCCTGGTGACGACCACCACGAGGAGGAACTGGGCGAGTGCTCCGGCGGCCGCCCCGGCCAGCCCGGCGGCGCCCGCCCGCGCCACCTGCCCCAGGGGCGACGCCGCGCCGAGGAGCGGGCGCCGGAGCACGGCCTGGGTCAGCGACGCCACGACGGCTCACCTCCGAGCCAGCGCACGAGCTGCGCGTCGGACACCTCGAAGTGGTCGCTCAGCCGCCGCCGCACCGACTCGGGCAGCGTCTTGGGCCGCGGCCGGCCGTTGTGCCGTTCGAAGACCGGATGGCCCAGGTGCGGCACCCCCAGGAACTCCAGGACCCGGTCGTAGACGCCCTCCGGCTCGGCGAAGAACGCGTGGCTGTCGAGCACCAGGATGCGCTCGCGACCGAACAGCGGCTCCAGCCGGTCGAGCTGCTCGGCGTAGCGGCCCCGGGCCAGGTAGGCGTGGTGGCGGTGGGAGTGGTGCAGGGAGTACGGGCGCGCCCGCAGGCTCTCCTCGGCCCCGGCCAGCCGCGCGGCCTCCAGCTCCACCGCGTACTCGAAGTGCGACTCCGTCTCGAACCCCCGCGCCAGCTCGTGCGCGTGCGCCGAGCAGGCCCGCTCGACCGGGTCGCGCACCAGGACCAGCAGCTTCACGCCGGGCAGGTCGGCGGCGATGCGCTCACCGGCCAGCGGATGGAACAGGTAGTACGGCGACGACTCGAACGCCTGCGGCCGGGCGCCGTACCGGCTCGCCGGCAGCGACGCGGCGGCCCGCAGCGGGAAGTGCGCCCGGTACCACGACAGCCCGCGCTCGTAGCCGACGTCGAAGTAGTGGACGCCCTTGTGCAGCACCGGCTTGAACAGCGCCGGGTGCTGGGCCAGCGCCCGGTAGAGCGACGTGGTGCCGCACCGCTGAGCGCCCATGATCAGGAACGACGGCAGCAGCCGCGCCCCGGACGTCAGCCTGCCGGCGGTGCGCGACATGGCCAGCACCGCCTGCTTCCCGGTTCTCACGGCAGCAGCTCCTGGTGGTCGACGAGGGGGCTGAGCCACACGTCCGGCGGGCCCAGCGGACTGTGGCCGTCGGCGGCGTGCCGGTCGGCCAGCTTGATGAGGTACAGCAGCGCCGTCCGCCGCGCCTGCGCGCCCGACACGCCGAGCGGCGCCAGCAGCCGTACGGCCTGCGCCAGGCACGCCCGCGCGGCGGTCGCCGGGTCCATCCGGCGCAGCGCCCGCTGGAAGAAGTGGTGGACCGCGTCGAACCCGTAGGGCACGCCCACCTCGTACCGCTCCCAGTCCCAGACCAGGAGCCGCCCGTCGGAGGACGGCGCGATGTTCCACGGCGACAGGTCACCGTGCCAGGCCGCCTTGCCGGGCTCTCCGGTGCCGGCGATCTCCCGCACGGCGGCCGTCAGCAGCTCGGCGGGCACCCGGGACCGGCCGGGACGCAGCGTCCGGCTCCGGCGCACGGGCAGGGGCGAGACGGCGAGGAGCTCCAGGCTGCGCCAGCGGCCGTGGTGCAGCACGGCCGGCGCGATCACGGTCGTGAGCGTCAGGGTGGCGAGCTTGCGCAGCGCCGCGGCCTCGTTGGCGACCAGCGCGGCGGTCCGCTCGGTGTCGCCGATCTTCACGTACGCGAGCAGTTCCCCGCCGGAGCGCGCCTCCAGGACCGGTTTGCGGTTGGCCCGCCGGGCGGGCCGCACATGCAGGACGGTCTCGACGGGGACGCCGAACAGCTCCCCCAGATGGGCCGAGATGGACCCCTCGACCGGCACCACGAGCCGGCGGCCGACGTGCCACCAGCGGCGCGGCGCCAGCCGGCGCGGCAGCAGCGGATGCGGCAGCAGGCTGTGGGCCCGGGGCGAGCCCGGGCCGGGGTAGAGCAGCCGGACCGTGTCGTCGAGGTAGCCCAGGCGGATCTTGGCGTCGTTCACGAGCTGTTCCTCCACAGCAGGGCGAAGGAGATGAGATAGAGGATGAGGGGGGTGACCAGGCCGTCGTAGACGAGCATGTAGAGCAGCACGAGGGCCATCACCAGCACGCCGGCCAGCCCGACGGGGCTGCGGTCGGACCAGTGGCGGCGGATCGCGCCGACGAAGAACGCGACGTACAGGGCCGCCCCGGTGAAGCCCTGCGTGATGACGAGCAGCCAGAGCTGGCCGTCGCTGCCCAGCGGCGGGTGGCCGCAGCCGGAGCACCAGGCGGTCTTGCCGGTGGTGATCGTGCGGTGGTTGCCCAGGGCGTTGCGGGTGTTGCCGTAGCCGATCACGGGGGAGTGGGCGGCGGCCTTGATCGTCGCCGTCACCGTGAAGGCCCGGATGTCGTTGGAGTGGGGATTGTCCAGCCGCTGCCCGACCAACGCCGCCAGCGGGCTCAGCGCGAACACCAGGGCCCCGGCCACCGCCACCCCGCACAACGCCGGGCGGGCCCGGCCACCCACCCGCAGGACCACGTACAGGGCGCTCAGGCCGAGCCCGATCCACAGGCCGCGATTGAGCGAGTACACGATGGGGACCGCCGCCAGCGCCGCCAGCGCCACGGCCGCCGCCCTGCGCGCCCGCCCGCCGTACACCCACCACCCGATCACGAACCAGACCAGCAGCACCGACACGTTGCTGCCCCAGGCGTTGGCCCACTCGAACGGCGCCTCCGGGCGGGGCGAGGCGTAGCCGAGGACCTTCTGGGTCTGGGCGGCGGTCGGGTGGACGAGGTTCTGGACGAACGCGTTGCCGCCGATCCAGTCGGGCAGCAGCAGCTCCACCGGCGAGGTGAACGAGAAACCGGGGGCGAGCACGCCCAGCAGCCCGCCCGCCACGGTCACCACGAACAGCACGCCGAGCATCCGCACCAGCGTGAGCTGCGGCAGTTCGCGATCGGTCAGGTTGCCCAGGTAGAGCACGAGGATCAGCAGGGAGACGTAGAGGGCCAGCCGCATCGCGTAGCCGACGATCCGGCCCGCGCCCAGCTCGCCGTAGGTGCCGGGGGGCGACTCCGACAGCATGAGCGCGCTCAGGCCGTAGCCGGCGAGCAGCAGCAGCCACAGCCCGAACCCGCGTGGCACCCGGATCGGCCTGCGCCGCCACAGGATGACCGCCATCGGCACGGCCAGCACGACCACCGCCAGCCCGCCGAACCCGAGCGCCCACCACACGGGATAGCCGAGGAGCAGCGCGCCGACGGGCCACGCGGGTCCTCTCACGAGGGGGTGCCGGGAGGGCGGGGCCACCGGGCTCCGGGCCGCAGGGGGCCGGGGTCCCTTGCGGTGTCGCGTTCCCGCCCGCGGCTCGCGCCGCGCCCGGCCTCCGGCTCCGCCGCATGCCTGGGCCTCGTCCCGGACGCCTGCCCGCCTGGTGCCTCGGACGTCTGCCCGTCTCGTATCTCGGACGTCTGCCCGTTTCGTGTCTCGAACCCACGCCCGTCTCGCGTCCCGGACGTCTGCCCGTTTCGTGTCTCGAACTCACGGGCGTCTCGTGTCTCGGACGTCTGCCTGTTTCGCGTCCGGTACGCCTGCCCGTCCCGTGCCTCGGACGTCCGCCTGTTCCGCGTGTCCGAGGTCCGCCCGTTCGTCGTCTCCGCCGTCTGCTCGGCTCGCGTCCCCGGCCCCGTCGTGCCGGGGTGGCCGAAGCCTGCCGGGACGGGGGCGGTCGTTCCGCGGCCCCGGGATCCGGTCGGGTCGGAGGGGGTCGTCATGGGATGCCGCAGGAAGGTCGCGTTCGGGTCGGTCGGGGGGCCGCCGTCGGTGAACGCCCCGGGGTCACGCCTGGAGCCGGCCACCAGCTTTCCGAGCCCCGCCTGCGAGGGCCCCGGCGTGAGGGATGGCGACGCGGGCTCCCCGTACGTGGTCACCACGCCGATGACGGGCACCCCGTGCCTGCTCAGGTGGCGTGCGGCGGCCAGCACGTCCGTGGACGTCGCCCGGCCCAGCTCCACCATCAGCAGCGCGGCGTCCGCGCGGGCCAGGTCGGTCGTGTCGGACCCGTCCAGGACCGACAGCAGCGTGCCCGCCGACAGTGAGGACGTCACCGTGCTCGTGGCGAGGTCGGCGGGCACGGCGCGGACCAGCAGCCGCTTGCCCGGACACGCCGCGATCGCCGCGCCGGCCAGCTCGTGCAGCGCGTCGGCGAGCGCCGCACCGGCCTGCCCGCCTCCCGCCCGATCGCCGCGCGCGCCCTTGGCGCCCGCACGCCAGGCACTCGCGCGCCGTCCGCCCTGCCTGTCGCCTCCCCGAGCCGCGCCCGCGCGCCGCCCGCCCACACCGCTCGTCGCCGCGCCCGGACTCGGACCAGCGAGCCGTCCGCCCACACCGCTCGTGGCCGCGGCCGGGCCCGGACCCGAGAGCCGTCCGCCCTCTCCACCCGACCCGGCAGCCGGGCCCGAGCCCAAGAGCCGTCCGCCCACACCGCCCAAGCCGCTCGCGCCGCTCGCGCCATAAGCAACGTCCGTGAGCGGTCCGCCCCCGGCGTTCGCGACATGGGACGTGCCCGCATGCCACGCGCCGTCCCCATCCGCGTCATGAGGCGTCCCAGCGCACCGCCACCCATCCGCGACCGGAGACCCCGCGCCCTCCGCACCCGCGAGGGAGAAGCCACTCGCGGCCTGAGCTCCCGTGCCCTCCGCATCCACGAGGGAGAAGCCGCCCGCGGTCGGAGACCCCATGCCCTCCGCATCCGCGGTCGAGAAGTCACCCGCGCCCGAGAAGCGACTCCTGATCGAGAAGCCCGCGACCGGAGAGCCGGTGATCGAGGAGCCCGCGATCGACAGGTCGACGGCCGGCGAGCCCGCGATCGGGCTGCCCGTGGCCGGTGATCCCGGGCCGTCCCCGCCCGTGATCGCGAACCCCGCGCCTCCAGAGCGCGCTGCCCGGCCGACACCCGGGTCCCCCGAGCCAGAGCCAGAGCCAGAGCCAGAGCCAGAGCCCGAACCAGGGCCGCGGTCGCCGCGGGGCAGGGTGGCGAGGACCGGGAGGCCCGTCAGGCGCTCGACGTCGGCAGGGGTGCGCAGCCGCGTGTCGAGGCGGTCGCGGAGCATGGCGGCCCCCGCGCCCAGCAGGAGCCCCAGCATGAGGCCCGTGCCCAGGAACAGCGGCAGGCTGGGCGACGCCGGATCGGTGGGCGGCACGGCGTCGCTGATCACCGAGCCGGGCGTCACGGTCGTGGTCTTCAGCGCGTCGTACTTGAGCGTCAGGCTGTAGACCTGCCGGTTGAGCACGCTCTGCCGGTGGGTCGCCAGGATGTGCTCGGCGGTGCCCTTGCGGAGCGTCTCCAGCTCCCGGGTGACGGTGGCGAGCGTGGCGTTGACCTGCTTGAGCTTGGCGAGCAGGGCCTTCTGCTGGAGCGCCAGCGCGGCCTGCGCGGTGGCGGAGCGGTTGGCCAGGTACGCCTCGGCGTAGGCGCGCGACTGGGCCGCCGCCGAGTCGGGGGTGGCGGCGGTGACGGACAGCGACAGCACGGCGGAGTTGGGCGGCACGGTCACCTCGACGGGCTCCAGCGCGGAGGTCTTCAGCAGCCGGGCGGCCCGGGCGGCGACGACGGCCGAGGCGGCTACCTGCGCCTCGGTGTCGAGGTTGAGCGGCTCGCGCTGCCGGTTGGTCACCTGGTTGCCCTGCTCCTGGCCGCCCACGGCGGCGACGAGCACCTGCGTGGTGGCGGTGTAGGCGGGCGGCGTCAGCCGCATGAGGCCCAGCCCGGCCGCGCCGCCGGCCAGCACGAACCCGGCGAAGATGAGCCGGCGCCGGCTCAGCAGGGACAGGTGGTCACCCAGGTCGGCGCCGGACCGGCGGGCCGGGAGATCCGGCGGCAGGCTCATGAGGCTCCCTGGGGGTGTGTGCGTTGCGTCGCCGAGCGGCGACGGTGCGTCACGGACGGAAGGTGTGTCCACTATAGGCGGGACGGATATCGCCCAAGCCGCATACGCGAGATTTTCTGCGCTAAGGCCAGTGGTTTGCCCTCCCATAAACCGAAATTTCGGTGCGAAACGGCGGGCTTGCACCTGGGGCCACCAGCGGGAACACCGACACCGGCTGACGTTCGCGAGAATCCCGTGGCATGGTTCAGTTTTGACGTGCCGGAGGTCTTCCGGTGAGAGGGGCTGGCGGTCGGGCCGCCATCTGACAATTCACGTCATTCATCCAGAATGTGACATGAAATGCGACATGAAATGCGGCGTGGGATGCGAAGAACGAAGCCGAAGGCGGGAGCGGGTCCCGCCCGCGCGGCCGCGGCCGTGGCGCTCGTGGTCGCGGCGGCCCTCGTCGCCGCGACGGGCTGCGGGGGCGTCGGCGGGGCGATGGGCCCGCGGGCAGGTGCGGCCACGCGTACGTCCGGAGAAGGCGCGGACGCGCGTACGCCCGGAGCGGGCGCGCCCGGGCGAGACGGGGCCGGGGAAGACGGGGCCGGGGGAGAGGAGGCCGGGAGGGGGGCAGGGGCCCCGTCCGGGCCAGGCGGCACGACGGCCCCCGCCTGTGCCGTGACCGACAAGCTCATCCCGTCCTGCGGCGCCTGGTGGGGCGTGGCGCCTGAGATCTTCACCGGCGCCCCCGTCGACAAGGCGCTGCACCGCGCGGAGACCCGCATGGGCGCGCGGGCCGACGTGGTCCACGTCTACCACCGGGGCAAGGAGCTGTTCCCGACCCGCCGGGAGATCGACGTGGCCCGCGACCCGGCCCATCCCCGGCTGCTGCTGGTCAACTGGAAGCCGTCGGTGGACCGTACGTGGGCCGAGATCGCCGACGGCGCCGTCGACGGCCGGATCGACCGCCTGGCGGAGCACGTCCGGCGCGTGTTCCCCGACCGGTTCTTCCTGACGATCCACCACGAGCCCGAGGACGACGTGCGGCCGGGTCCCGGCTCGGGCATGGAGGCGGCCGACTACGCGGCGATGTACCGGCACGTGGTGCTGCGGCTGCGCGAGAAGGGGGTGCGCAACGCGGTCACGGTCATGACGTACATGGGAGCCCCGAACTGGGCGTCGAAGCCGTGGTTCGAGAAGCTCTACCCGGGGGACGACGTGGTCGACTGGGTCGCCATGGACCCGTACGCCGACGACCGGGTGCGCGACTTCGACGGCCTGGTCAACAAGACCCGCCCCGACTACCCCCGCTGGCCGGGCTTCTACCGCTGGACGCAGCTCCGCTTCCCCGGCAAGCCGGTCATGGTGGCCGAGTGGGGGGCGTTCCTGCGGGGCGAGGACCGGGCGTTCCAGCGGGCCTTCTTCGAGTCCGTACGCGCCCAGGTGGGCCGCTACCCGCAGATCAAGGCGCTGGTGTACTTCGACTCGCCACGGGCGCCGCGCGGCGACACCCGCTTCGACGCCGAACCCGCGGCCGGCCGGGCCTTCACCGCGCTCGCACGAGATCCGCACTTCCGCTCGACGCCCGTGCCGCTGCCCTGACCTGCCACACCCGGCCGGCCGCGATGACGGCGACGGCCCCGGCCAGCGCCCAGAGGGTGGGCGTGTTGCCGACGTTCAGCAGCTTGAGCGCGGAGGCGAGCAGCACGACCGCGAGCACGGCCCTGATGAGACCGCCGGGCGCCCGGGAGGAGATCCGGGCGCCGAGGTAGACGCCGGGGATCGAGCCGATGAGCAGCGACACCGTGAGGTGCAGCTGGAAGTCGCCGAAGAGCAGGTGGCCGAGGGCGGCCGAGGTGACCAGCGGCACGGCCTGCACGAGGTCGGTGCCGACGAGCTGGTTGGCCTTGAGCATGGGGTAGAGCGCGATGAGCGCGACGATGATGAGCGAGCCGGACCCGACGGACGACACGCCGACGATCAAGCCACCTACCGTACCGACCAGTAGGGTCGGGATCGGGCGTACGACGATCTCGCTCGCCTCCGCCGTGCCGCCCCGCCCGCCCAGCAGGGCCTTCGCGGCCAGGCCCGCCACCGCCAGCAGCAGCGCGACGCCGAGGGCGTACTTCACGCCGTCGCCCACCGCGAACGCCCGCGCCACGAACACCCCGCAGAACGCCGCCGGCACCGACCCCGCGCACAGCCAGCCGACCAGCCGCAGGTTGACCGTGCCGCGCCGCAGGTGGACGACGCTGCCGACGGGCTTCATCACCGCCGAGGCCACCAGGTCGCTGGAGACCGCCGCGAGCGGCGGCACGTTGAAGAACAGCATCATCATCGGGGTCATGAGGGCGCCGCCGCCCATGCCGGTCAGGCCGACGACGACGGCGACGAGAAACGAACCGGCGATCAGGGGAAGGTCGATCAACGGACCCATCCTCCGCTCCGCAGCGCCCCCAGCACCTGGGAGACGGCCGCCTCGATCGAGATGTGCGTGGTGTCGATGACCAGGTCGGCGTCGTCCGGCTCCTCGTAGGGGTCGGAGACGCCGGTGAACTCGGGGATGAGCCCCGCGCGGGCCTTGGCGTACAGGCCCTTGCGGTCACGCCGCTCGCACTCCTCCAGCGGGGTGGCGACGTGGACCAGGAGGAAGTCGGCGCCCACCGACTCGGCCATCTCCCGCACCTCCGCGCGGGTGGCCGCGTAGGGCGCGATGGGCGCGCAGATGGCCAGGCCGCCGTGGCGGGCCGCCTCGGCGGCGACGAAGCCGATGCGCCGGATGTTGAGGTCGCGGTCGGCCTTGGAGAACGTCAGCCCCTTCGACAGCAGGGCGCGCACCACGTCGCCGTCGAGATGGGTGACGGTGCGGCTGCCCAGCTCCAGCAGCGCGTCACGCAGGCCGCGCGCGATCGTGGACTTGCCGGAGCCGGACAGGCCGGTGAAGAACACCACGAGCCCGCGCCGGTGCGGCGGCCCGGGGATGCTGACCGGCTCGGGACCGGCCAGGTGCTCGGCCGCGCCGTAGGCCGTGGCGACGTGCTCGCGCAGCTCCAGGTCGAGCTCGGGCTCCTCGCGCGGCGCGAGCGGCACGGGCACGACCAGGGTGTCCTCGGGAAGCCGGTCCTTGGCCTTCAGCGCGGCGCGGACCACGGCGGGGCCGGGCTCGCCGTACGACAGGGGCAGGAGCACGACGACCGCGTCGAGCTCCTTGGCGGTGGCCGTCACCTCGGTGAGGGCGGGCTCGTCCAGCGGGCCGCGCATCGTGACGACCAGGGCGGGGCGGTCGCCGAGCAGGGCGCGGACCTCGGCGGGCGTGCGCCGCAGCCGGGCGAACGGCCCGTGCTCGGCCGCGCCGAGACCGCGGACGGGACCGGCGGCCAGGCCGTCGTGGCCGCGCTCGGTCACGGTGAGCGCGGCGAGCGGGACGCCCTCGGGGTCGAGCAGCGTGACCTCGTCGCCGGGAGCGGCCTCCTCGGGCAGGTGCAGCGTCACGGGCACCGGCCACGGCGTGCCGTCGGCGAGCGTGCCGCGCTCGTGGACCGCGTGCAGGTCGTCGTGGCCGAGGAAACCCGTCAGCGGCTCGAACGCCCCGGACAGCAGCAGCTCAAGGTCGGCCAGCTCCCGCGCCTCGGGGGTCCACTCCACGTCTCGCCATCCCAACTATTCCGATTGAATTGGTAGGAAAGGAGTCTAGCGGGTGTGCCGCGGGTGTCGCTAGATGAGCCGGGCGAAGTGGTTCTGCGGCTTCCTGATGACCATGGTGATCTCGTCGTGCGTCGCGGGGCAACGGCCGCGGGTCAGCCGGTCGGCCAGCGTCATGGCGGTGCGCCCCAGCGGGGCCGGCGCCGGCGCGCTCGCCGCGGTGTCGTCGTCGGTGATCATCAGGCCGCGGCTCAGACAGAAGGCGTGGATGCCGTCGCGCGAGATCAGCGGCTCATACACGGCCGGCAGGTCGTTCCCCGTCAGCCGGCGGCGCAGCCACCGCGGGGCCAGCCGCTCGCACAGCCCGTACGCCGAGCGCCGGTCGCGCATGCGCAGCAGGACCAGCCCGCCCGGCCGCAGCGCCTGGAGCAGCCGGTCGAGCACCAGCTCGGCGTGGTGGACGCGCTCCAGCAGGAACGACACCTGCACGACGTCGAACGACCGCGGCCGGAGCGGCGCCGAGCGCAGGTCGCCCAGCAGGCACCTGGGCAGATCGGCCCGCGCCGCGGTCGCGGCCCTGGTTGCCGGCAGATCCTCGTCGACGCCGGTCAGGCGCGTGTCGATCCGGTCGAGGACCCGCGGCTCGTCGTGCAGGCAGCCGGCGACCAGCACGTCGAGGCGGCGGCCGAGCTGCTCGGCCCACTGCTCGCGAAGGCGCTGGGCGAAGAGGTCGCGCGGCGCGGCGACCGGTCGCAAGTCAGACGTGCTACTCACAGTCGTCATCATATGACGTTCCGTGCACGGGCTCGGCGGCGCGCCCCGCGCGGCGATGGGCTAGCCTGCCCCCACATGGGGGAATCCGTGTACGTGGGGAACGCCGGAGCCGACGGCGCGGCCGACGCCGGCTGGCTGCTCGGGCACTTCAAGCCGTACGGCGACCCTCGCCACAGCGAGGACGTCGAGATCAAGTGGGGCGTCCACCCGGCCGGTGAGGAGCGGGCCGCCTGGGTGACCGGCGAGCGCCGCACGGCGCTGCTCGTCCTGATCAGGGGCCGGTTCCGGGTCGAGCTGCCCGGCCGCAGCGTCCTGCTGGAGCGGCGCGGCGACTACGTGGTGTGGGGGCCGGGGGTGGACCACTCGTGGCTGGCCGAGGAGGAGTCGGTGGTCCTGACCGTGCGCTGGCCGTCCGTGCCCGGGTACGCGGTCACCGAGGCCGAGGAGCCCCTTGCGCGTCCCGGTGCGCGGTCACCGGGCGACGACGCCGCCAAGTACCCTTGATGGCTGAGACCCCCGCGACCAGACCCGGCCGGGGGTAGTCGTGTTGCCGTCGTGGGGCTGTGGGCGTATCTGATGAGTCTTACCGGGCTGCTTGACCTTGTTGCCGCCGACCCTGGGCTGGCCGCCGCTCTCGAAGAGGGCGGCGACGTCGCGCTGGTCGCTCCCGCCGCGCTGCGCCCGTTCGCCGTGGCCGCGCTGTCCGGCCACGACCAGCGCACCGTGCTCGCGATCACCGCGACCGGCCGCGAGGCCGAGGACCTCGCCGCCGCGCTGACCAGCCTCATCGACCCCTCGGCCGTCGCCGTCTTCCCCGGCTGGGAGACCTTGCCGCACGAGCGGCTCTCGCCCCGCAGCGACACCGTGGGCCAGCGGCTCGCGGTGCTCAGACGGCTGGCGCACCCGGTCAAGGACGACCCGGCGGCCGGGCCGCTCAGCGTGGTCGTGGCGCCCGTCCGCGCCCTGCTCCAGCCGATCATGAAGGGGCTCGGCGACCTGGAGCCCATCCGGCTGCGGGCGGGCGACGACGCCGACCTCGAGGACGTCGTGGCGCGGCTGGTCGACAACGGCTACCACCGCGTCGACATGGTGGAGCGGCGCGGCGAGGTCGCGGTGCGCGGCGGCCTGCTCGACGTCTTCCCGCCGACCGAGGAGCACCCGCTGCGCCTGGAGTTCTGGGGCGACACGGTCGAGGAGGTCCGCTGGTTCAAGGTGGCCGACCAGCGCTCGCTGGAGGCGGCCGAGGGCGGGCTCTTCGCGCCGCCCTGCCGCGAGCTGCTGCTGACCGGCGAGGTGCGGGCGCGGGCCAGGGAGCTGGCCGGGCAGTACCCCGCGCTGGCCGAGGTGCTCGACCAGCTCGCCGAGGGCGTGCCGGTCGAGGGCATGGAGGCGTTCGCGCCGGTCCTGGCGGGCGAGATGGACCTGCTGATCGACCACCTGCCCGCGCGCTCCGCGGTGTTCGTGTGCGACCCCGAGCGCATCAGGGGACGTGCCGAGGAGCTCGTGCACACCTCGCAGGAGTTCCTGGAGGCGTCCTGGATCAACGCGGCGGCCGGCGGGGAGGCGCCGATCGACCTCGGCGCGGCGGCGTTCCGCACGCTGGAGGAGATCCGCCTGCACGCCGACGTGCTGGGGCAGCCGTGGTGGTCGCTGGCGCCGTTCGGCGAGGGCGTCGAGCTCGACGCGCACGACTCCGAGGCGTACCGGGGCGACACCGCGCGGGCGCTGGCCGACGTGAAGGGCTGGCTCGCCGAGGGCAAGGCGGTCGTGCTCATCAGCGAGGGCCACGGCCCGGCCGAGCGCCTGGTGGAGATGCTCAAGGGCGTGGACGTGCCGGCCCGGCTGCACACCCACCTCGACCGGCCGCCGGAGCCCAAGGTCGTGCACGTCACCACCGGGCTCGTCGAGCACGGCTTCGTCACGCCCGGCCTGGCCGTGCTCACCCACCTCGACCTGGTGGGCCAGAAGGCGTCCACCAAGGACATGCGGCGCCTGCCGTCCCGGCGGCGCAACATGGTCGACCCGCTCCAGCTCAAGGTCGGCGACCACGTCGTGCACGAGCAGCACGGCGTCGGCCGCTACGTCGAGATGGTGCAGCGCACCGTCCAGGGCGCCACCCGCGAGTACCTCGTCATCGAGTACGCCAAGGGCGACCGCCTGTACGTGCCCACGGACCAGCTCGACGAGGTCACCCGCTACGTCGGCGGCGAGGCGCCCACCCTCAACCGGATGGGCGGCGCCGACTGGGCCAAGGCCAAGTCCCGGGCCAAGAAGGCCGTCAAGGAGATCGCCGGCGAGCTGATCCGCCTCTACTCCGCGCGCATGGCCTCGCCCGGCCACGCCTTCGGCGCCGACACGCCGTGGCAGCGCGAGATGGAGGACGCCTTCCCCTACGCCGAGACGGGCGACCAGCTCGAAGCCATCGACGAGGTCAAGCGCGACATGGAGCGCGGCGTCCCGATGGACCGGCTGATCTGCGGCGACGTCGGCTACGGCAAGACCGAGATCGCCGTGCGCGCCGCGTTCAAGGCGGTGCAGGACGGCAAGCAGGTGGCGGTGCTCGTGCCGACCACGCTGCTGGTGCAGCAGCACCTGTCGACGTTCACCGAGCGGTTCTCGGGCTTCCCGATCAGCATCAAGCCGGTCTCCCGCTTCCAGACCGACGCCGAGGTCAAGGGCACCCTCGAAGGGCTCCGCGCGGGGTCCGTGGACGTCGTCATCGGCACCCACCGGCTGCTCAGCCCCGAGGTGCGCTTCAAGGACCTCGGCCTGCTCATCATCGACGAGGAGCAGCGCTTCGGCGTCGAGCACAAGGAGGCCATGAAGCACCTGCGCACCCAGGTCGACGTGCTGGCGATGTCCGCCACGCCGATCCCGCGCACGCTGGAGATGGGCCTGACCGGCATCCGCGAGATGTCGACCATCCTCACGCCGCCGGAGGAGCGGCACCCGATCCTCACCTTCGTCGGGCCGTACGACGAGAAGCAGATCACCGCGGCGATCCGGCGCGAGCTGATGCGCGACGGCCAGATCTTCTTCGTGCACAACCGCGTGGCCTCCATCAACAAGGTGGCCGCGCGGCTGCGCGAGCTGGTGCCCGAGGCGCGCGTCGCCGTGGCCCACGGGCAGATGAACGAGCACCAGCTGGAGAAGATCATGGTGGGCTTCTGGGAGCGGGAGTACGACCTGCTCGTCTCCACCACGATCGTGGAGTCGGGGCTCGACGTGCCCAACGCCAACACCCTGATCGTCGATCGGGCCGACAACTACGGCCTGTCGCAGCTCCACCAGATCCGCGGCCGGGTCGGCCGGGGCCGGGAGCGCGGCTACGCGTACTTCCTGTACCCGCCGGAGAAGCCGCTCACCGAGACCGCCCACGAGCGCCTGGCGACCATCGCGCAGCACACCGAGATGGGCGCCGGCATGTACGTCGCGATGAAGGACCTGGAGATCCGCGGCGCGGGCAACGTGCTGGGCGCCGAGCAGTCCGGCTTCATCGCGGGCGTCGGCTTCGACCTGTACGTCCGTCTGATGGCCGAGGCGGTCGAGGAGCAGAAGGCGAAGCTGTCCGGCGTCGAGGCCCGGGAGGAGATCCACGACGTCAAGGTCGAGCTGCCGATCAACGCGCACATCCCGCACGACTACGTCACCTCCGAGCGGCTGAGGCTGGAGGCGTACAAGCGGATCGCCGCGATCGCCACGGAGATCCACATCCACGAGGTGCGCGAGGAGCTCACGGACCGCTACGGCCGGCCGCCCGTCGAGGTGGACAACCTGCTGGAGGTCGCCCGCTTCCGGCTCAAGGCCCGCCAGGCCGGGCTCACCGACGTCACGCTGCAGGGCCAGAACATCAAGTTCGGCCCGGTCAGCCTGCGCGAGTCGCAGCAGGTGCGGCTCGACCGGCTCTACAAGAAGGCCGTCTACAAGCACGCGGCCGAGACGCTGCTCGTGCCCATGCCCAAGACCAAGCCGCTCGGCGGGCAGCCGCTGCGTGACCTGGACCTGCTCAAGTGGTGTGGTGATCTCGTCGAGGCGCTGTTCCTGGAGCCCATGCGGGTAAGCTAGCGCCGGGTTTTTGTCGGAAAGGGACGTAAGTGAAGTCGATTCGAATGGCTGTGGCCGCCGCCGCGGCAGGGGCGAGCCTCGTCGCGCTGACCGCCTGCTCCGCGCCCGTGGAGGCCGGCGCCGCGGCCGTCGTCGGGAACGAGCGCATCTCGGCGGGCGACCTCAAGCGCAACGTCAAGGAGTACGACGCCGCGCTGACCAGGACCGGGCTCACCACCCAGGCGCTCGGCATCCCGGGCTCCACCACCGAGGTGGTCCTCTACCAGCTCGCCAACATCGAGCAGGCCGAGCAGCTCATCGAGAAGGCCAAGGTCAACGTCACCGACGCCGAGGTGGACCAGGCCATCAGCGGCGCCACCGCGCAGGGCGGCAGCTTCGAGCAGTACATGGTCTCCCAGGGCATGGCCCCCAGCAACGGCCGCCGCTTCATGCGCGTCTCGGTGGGGCTGCAGAAGCTGATGGCCCAGTACGGCGGCGGCACCGACCAGGCGGCGCAGCAGCGCGGCAGCGAGCGGATCCAGAAGGAGGCCGGCGCCATCAAGATCACTTACAGCCCGCGCTACGGGGTGGTCAACACGCAGCGCTCGCAGCAGAGCCCCGGCCTGTTCGCCGACGCCGGCCGCTTCGGCAAGGCCGCGACGCAGGGCGCCGCGCAGCAGCAGGGCTAGCCCGTGCCGCTGATCGTCGTCACCAGCTCGCCCCGGGTCGCCCCGGGGCTGCTCAGCCACCAGGCGTGGCAGGCGCTGCGCTCCGGCCGCGTGCTGGCCGGCTCCGCGTCCCACCCCCAGCTCCCGTACCTCGCCGAGGCCGGGATCGAGGTGACGCTCGTCGAGCCCGACGCCGCGCGGCTGGCCCGCGAGGCCGTCGCCGGCACCGTGGTGTGGCTGGCCGAGGACGACGAGGACTTCATGCGGGCGGTCGGGCACGCCGCGATCGCCCTGGACGAGCCGCCGGTGATCGAGGTCGTGCCCGGCTCGTACGACCTGCCGGGCGCCCGGGTGCTCGACCTCGTCGCGGTGATGGACCGGCTGCGGACCGAGTGCCCCTGGGACCGCAAGCAGACCCACGAGTCGCTGGTGCCGTACCTGCTCGAAGAGGCGTACGAGGTGCTGGAGACCATCGAGCAGGGGGACGACGCGGCGCTGCGCGAGGAGCTGGGCGACCTGCTGCTCCAGGTGGTGTTCCACGCGCGGGTGGCCGAGGGCTTCGACGTGGACGACGTGGCCGCCGGCATCGTCGAGAAGCTGGTGCGGCGGCATCCGCACGTCTTCGGCGCGGTGCGGGCCGACAGCGCCGACGAGGTCAACGACAACTGGGAGGCCATCAAGGCCGCCGAGCGGGCCGCCAGGAACGAGGAGCCGTCCGTGCTGGACGGGGTGCCGCTGGGCCAGCCGGCGCTGTCGCTCGCGGCCCAGCTCCTGCGGCGCGCCGGGCGCGGGGGCGCCCCCGACGCGCTGGCCGCGGGGATCGGCCAGGGCCTCGGGCATGAGCTGTTCGACCTGGTACGCCGGGCGCAGGCGGCGGGGGTGGACCCCGAGGCGGAGCTGCGCGCGGCGGCCCGCGCCTACCGCGACCGGGTGCTCGCCTGGGAGGCCGGCCCCTCCTCGCCGTCCTGACACGCCCCGCCGCCCGCCCGGATCGGCTGATCCGGTGGCGCCGGGCGGCGGTGGAATGTCAGGATCGCGGGGTTACGGGGGTGATCAAGGGTGCCTCAGCCACGCGGCCTGCACGCCGGGGAGCCACGCGAGATCGGCGGCTACCGCGTCCTGGGCGGCCTCGGCGACGGCGGTCAGGGGACCGTCTACCTGGGGGAGGACGCCGACGGCCGGCAGGTCGCGGTCAAGGTGCTGCACGCGCGGCTCATGGGCCACGACCGGGCCACGCGGCGCTTCCTCCAGGAATGCGTCATCGCGGGCAGGGTCGCCGCGTTCTGCACCGCCAGGGTCATCGACTCGGGGCTGCTGGACGGGCGGCCGTACATCGTGAGCGAGTACGTGCCCGGGCCGTCGCTGCGCGAGCTGGTGGAGGACGAGGGGCCGCGGACGGGCGGGGCGCTGGACCGGCTGGCCGTCGGCACCGTGGCCGCCCTGGGCGCCGTCCACCGGGCCGGGATCGTCCACCGCGACTTCAAGCCGGCCAACGTCCTGTGCGGGCCGGACGGGCCCCGTGTGATCGACTTCGGCATCGCCAAGGTCATGGAGGCGACCACCTCGGCGAGCACGGTGGTGGGCACGCCCGGGTACATGTCGCCCGAGCAGATCGCGGGCGAACCGGCCACGCCGGCCTCGGACATGTTCGGCTGGGCCGCCACGATCGCGTACGCCGCCACGGGGCGGTCGCTGTTCGCGGGGGAGTCCATCCCCGCGGTGATGCACCGGGTCCTCACCGAGGAGCCCGACCTGTCGGGGATCGACGAGCCGCTGCGCCCGCTGCTGGCGGCCTGCCTGGACAAACGGCCCGCCGCCCGGCCCTCGGCCGCCGACGTGCTGTCGGCGCTGATGGAGGGCGGGCTCGCGCGGTCGGGGGCGACGGACGACCTCCTCGCGGACGGCCCGTTGGGGGACGACCCGTTGAGAGACGACCTGTCGGGGGACCTGCTGGGGGATGGCCTGTCGAGGGACGGCCTGATCCGGGACGACCCGCTGCGGGACGACCCGCTGCGGGACGGCTCGTCGGGGGATGGCGTGCCCGGAGAGGGGCGGCGGGTGGAGGCCGGGCGCGGGCGGGCGGCCTCCTCCGGGACGAGCACGCCCGAGAGGGCCGGGCGGCGCTCCTGGATGACGGGCCCTGACGAGGCACTCGGGTTGGTGGACGGGTGGTCTTCTCAGGCGTCGTGGTTGGTGGACGGGCGGTCTGCCGAGGTGCCTGGGGAGGGAGGCGGGCGCTCCTCCAGGGCACGCGGAGGGGCGGACGCGCGTTCGGAGGCGCCGCGGGGAGGGGCCGGGCGCTTCGACGTGCGCGGGAGGCGGGACCGGTGGGACCCGACGGGCCGCCGGGGCGCGGAGCGGGGCGGGATCTCGGTGACCGGGCGGGGGCGGGCGCTGGCCGCGGGCGGGCTGGCCGTGCTCGTGCTCGGGGGCGTGGCCCTGGGCCTGAACTGGGGCGGCGCGGACTCGCCGAAGCGTCCGGCCGCGTCGGGGAGCGGACGGTCAGGCGGCACGGGGGGCACGGGCGTCGCCGAGGCGTACGGCCCGAAGGAAGGCATCCCCCTGAGCGGTCAGGTGGCCGCCGCGCTCGCGGTCGGGCGGATCGGCGACCGGACCGTCGTGGCCGTCGCTCCCGAGGCGGGCTCCGTCGAGCTTTGGGACGTCGCCACGGGCAGGAAGGTGGCCACCACCGCGCCGGAGGACGGCGGAGGCGTCACCTCGCTGGCGTTCGCCGAGGTGGGCGGGGCGCCCGCGGTGGTGTGGGCGAGCGTGGACGGCCGCGTCTCCCGCTGGAGCCCGTCACTCGCCGCCGCGACCGCCGGCACGGTCATGACGCCCGCCGCATCCACGGGTGAGGACAGCGCGCCCGCCAAGTCCGCCGCGTACACCCTCACCACGGAGACGCGCCGTGCCGCCACAAGCGACGCCGGACGGACGGCGGACGGGGCGGTGCGGGCGTTCGAGGCGTGCGCGAGCGAACGACCCCCCGTCGCGACGGCCGTGATGGCCGTGGTGAGCCGCGAGGAGGGCCCGGCGGCGGCGGTCGGCTGCGCCGACGGCAGGGTGCAGGCGTGGGACCTGCTCAGCGGGCGCAAGTCCGGCCGGTTCTTCGCCGGCGCCGCCGGGGTGACCGGGGTGGCCTGGCCGGGCAGCGGGTCGCGGGTGGCGTTCGGCACCGGGGCGACGGCGTTCACGATCGTCGACCTGTGGAACCGCCCGGAGCCGGTCAGTGTCCCGGTGGGCGGCCCGGTCTCCCGCATCGTGAGCCACGGCGCGCTCGTCGCGGTGAGCGTCAAGGGAGAGGGGGGCGCCGCGGTGTACGACGCGCGGACCGGGCGGCAGGTGTGCCGGGTCCCGGCGGAGGACGCGCCGAGCCCGGCCGCCCTGGCGCTCACGGAGGCCGACGGCCGCCCCCTCCTCGCCGCGGCGCCGGACGGCGGCGGGCTGCGCGTGTGGGACGCGCGCACGTGCGAACAACTCGCCACCCTGCTGCCGCCAGGAGACGAGCCTGGAGGCGGCACGTCCGCGGGAGCCGGGGGAGGCGCGGTCACGGCCCTGGCGGCGGGCCCGGTGGACGGGCGTCCGGGCCTGGTCGCGGCCGTCGGGGGCGCCGTGCGCGCGTGGACCCTGCGGGGCGACAGGTAGGGGTACCGATAGGCTCTGAAGGCATATTGCCTTTCGACTTAGGAGCGCATCCCGTGGCTACCATCGAGGTCGTTTACGCCCGCGAGATCCTCGACTCCCGGGGCAACCCCACGGTGGAGGTCGAGGTCGTCCTCGACGACGGCAGCAGCGGCCGCGCGGCCGTGCCGAGCGGCGCCTCCACCGGTCAGTTCGAGGCCGTGGAGCTGCGCGACGGCGACGAGCGCTACGGCGGCAAGGGCGTGGAGAAGGCCGTGCTCGCCGTCACCGACGAGATCTTCGACGAGATCCACGGCGTCGAGGCCGAGGACCAGCGCATCATCGACCAGATCATGATCGACCTGGACGCGACGCCCAACAAGTCCAAGCTGGGCGCCAACGCCATCCTCGGCGTCTCGCTGGCCGTGGCCAAGGCCGCCGCCGACAGCGCCGAGCTGCCGCTGTTCCGCTACCTCGGCGGCCCGAACGCGCACGTCCTGCCCGTGCCGATGATGAACATCCTGAACGGCGGCGCCCACGCCGACACCAACGTGGACATCCAGGAGTTCATGATCGCGCCGATCGGCGCCGGGACGTTCCGCGAGGCGGTGCGCATGGGCACCGAGGTCTACCACGCGCTCAAGAGCGTGCTGAAGGAGAAGGGCTACGCCACGGGCCTCGGCGACGAGGGCGGCTTCGCCCCCAACCTGCCGTCCAACCGCGACGCGCTCGACCTCATCCTGGTCGCCATCGAGAAGGCCGGCTACACCCCGGGCGAGGACGTCGCGCTGGCCCTCGACGTGGCGGCCTCCGAGTTCCACAAGGACGGCGTCTACACGATCGACGGCAAGGGCATGTCGGCCGAGGAGCTGATCGCCTTCTACACCGAGCTGGTCGACAACTACCCGCTCGTCTCCATCGAGGACCCGCTCGACGAGGAGGACTGGGAGGGCTGGAAGGCCATCACCGACGCCCTCGGCGACAAGGTCCAGCTCGTCGGCGACGACCTGTTCGTGACCAACCCCGAGCGGCTGGAGCGCGGCATCGGCAGCGGCACCGCCAACGCCCTGCTGGTCAAGGTCAACCAGATCGGCACCCTGTCCGAGACGCTCGACGCCGTCGACCTGGCCCACCGCAACGGCTACCGCTGCATGATGAGCCACCGCTCGGGCGAGACCGAGGACACGACGATCGCCGACCTCGCGGTCGCGGTCAACTGCGGCCAGATCAAGACCGGCGCCCCGGCCCGCTCCGACCGCGTGGCCAAGTACAACCAGCTCCTGCGCATCGAGGAACTGCTCGACGACGCCGCCCGTTACGCGGGTCGCGCGGCCTTCCCGCGTTTCCGCCGCTAGTTTCGGGTACGGTCCCCGCGGCCGCCGATCGACCGCGGGCCCGTGCCCGGGCCCGCCACGCGGGCTCGATGTGAGGGGGAGCATGGCCAGGAGACCGCAGCTGACCGGCCGGGCCGCCATTCTCGCGGTCGTGGTGTGCGCGATCGCGATGAGCCTCGCCTACCCTGTGCGCGAGTACATCGCCCAGCGCCGCGCCATCGCGGCGCTGCAGGCGGAGAAGGCGCGGGTCGAGGCGGACCGGCGGACGCTGGAGGCGCGGGTGCAGCAGATCCGCGACCCCAACTGGATCAAGCGCACGGCCAAGGAGCGGCTGCACTACTGCGGCGCCGGCGAGAAGTGCTACGTGGTGATGGACGCCGACGAGGGCAGGACGCCCGCGACGGTCAAGCAGCCCGCCGCGCCGCCGCCGTGGTACCAGACGCTCTGGCGGTCGGTCGAGGCCGCCGACTCGGGCAAGGGCCACCAGGTGGGCACAGGGGCGAACCGCGAGGCGGGGATGGGGGAGAAGGAGAGCGTTGGAAAGCCCTGAGAACGAGGCCGGCGAGGGCCGGGTCGCCGAGCGGGACGTGGAGGCGGTGCGCCGGCAGCTCGGCCGGCCGCCGCGGGGGCTGCGCGCGGTGGCGCACCGCTGCCCGTGCGGCAACCCCGACGTGGTCGAGACCGCGCCGCGCCTGCCGGACGGCTCGCCGTTCCCGACCCTGTACTACCTGACCTGCCCGCGGGCGGCCTCGGCGATCGGCACGCTGGAGGGCTCGGGCCTGATGCGGGAGATGCAGGCCAGGCTGGGCGACGACCCGGAGCTGGCCGCCGCCTACCAGGCCGCGCACGACGACTACGTCGCCAGGCGCGACAAGGCGGCCGAGGACGAGGGCATGGAACCGCTTCCTCGTGGCATGCAGAGCACGGGGGGCATGCCGCTGCGGGTCAAGTGCCTGCACGCGCTCGTCGCGCACGAGCTGGCGGTCCCCGGGAGCAACCCGTTCGGCAGGGAGGCGCTCGATGCCCTCCCCGACTGGTGGAGTGACGGACCATGCGTGTAGCCGCCATCGACTGCGGCACCAACTCCGTACGCCTGCTCATCGCGGACGTCTCCGACGACACGCTCCACGAGGTGGAGCGGCGGATGGAGATCGTGCGCCTGGGGCAGGGCGTCGACCGGACCGGCCGGCTGGCCGCCGACGCGCTGGAGCGCACGTTCGGCGCGATGCGCGGGTACCGCAAGCTGATCGACCAGCACGGTGCCGTGCGCACGAGGGTCGTGGCGACGAGCGCGACGCGTGACGCGGCCAACCGCGACGAGTTCGCGGCCGGAGTGCGTGAGATCTTCGGTGTGGACCCGGAGGTGGTGACCGGCTCGGAGGAGGCGGAGCTGTCGTTCACGGGCGCGACCAGGGGGCTGGTGCGCCTGTCGCCCGAGACCGAGCATCCCCAGGGGCCGATGCCGCCGTACCTCGTGGTGGACATCGGCGGCGGCTCGACCGAGTTCGTGCTCGGCTCGGCGCACGCCGAGGCCGCCCTGTCGGTCGACATCGGCTGCGTGCGGCTGACGGAGCGGCACCTGCGCGAGGCCGGCGACCCGCCGTCCGAGGCCGCGCTGGAGGCCGTGCTGGCCGACATCGACGACGCGCTGGACAAGGTGACCGAGGCGGTGCCGGTGGAGCGGGCGCACACGCTCGTGGGTCTGGCGGGCTCGGTCACGACGGTCGCGGGCATCGCCCTGGACCTTCCGGAGTACGACCCGGCCCGCATCCACCACGCGCGGATCGACGCCGAGCAGGTCCACGAGGTGACGCGGCGGCTGCTGGCGATGACCCATGGTGAGCGGGCGGCGATTGCAGTCATGCATCCCGGCCGGGTGGACGTCATCGGCGTGGGGGCGCTCATCCTGGATCGGATCGTGCGGCGTTTCGCGTTTTCGCAGGTCGTGGTCAGTGAACACGACATCTTGGATGGAATTGCCTGGTCCCTGATCTGAAAACCCGGTAAATCCGGACATTTCATCTTCGCGTTCGTGTTGAGCGTGCAATCAGTTTTGTGCTTAGGTAAAGGGGCAAAACGGGGGCTTTGCCATATTGCTGTGCACAGGTGGTGCCGGCGTGGCGACCGTTCCCGAGCGCATCTTTTCCCTCACGGAATGGAGCACTCTCACATGAAGTCCTCTCCCTTAGCACGTAAGGCTGCGGCGTTCGGCGCCTCCGCCACCGTGCTGGCGGGCATGGTCGCGGCGCTGGTCGCCAGCCCGGCCCAGGCCGCCACCCCGGCCGCCGCTCCGGCGCCAGCCGCCGGCAAGGCGGCCCTGGCCGCCGCCGCGACCGCCTCGAAGGCGCCCAAGGTCTCGATCTCCACGCCGAAGGCCTCCACGGGCGACTACGAGGGGTCCTGCCCCGTCAACGTGACCGTGTCCTCCAAGATCAAGGTCGCCGTCGACGGCAAGACCACGCTGGCCTACCGCTGGCTGCACGGGGACGGGTCCAAGGGCAAGATCAAGACGGTCAAGCTCAAGGGCCACGGGGCCAAGTACGTCAAGGTCTCCGAGAAGCTGAAGTTCGAGGAGAACGTCAAGGGCTGGGAGGCCGTCCAGGTCCTCGGCCCGCGCAAGGCGATCTCCAAGAAGGGCTACTTCTCGGTCAGCTGCCAGAAGCCGATCGTCATCGAGGAGGAGCAGGGCCCCGAGGTCGAGGCGCGCGTCTGGGCGAGCCCGAGCCGCTACGTCGGCACCTGCGCCACCTCCAGTGACAAGGTCGACTTCACCGGTGTCATCCGGGTCAGCGACCCCGCCTGGGTGCGGTACCGCTGGGTGCTGAACGGCCGGGTCGTCGACTACGGCCGGACCAAGGTCTACGACAGCAAGCGGGTCGGCTTCGGCATCTCCCCGCGCGAGAGCCAGCGCGGCTACGCGCAGCTGGAGATCCTCGGTCCGGACCGCACCTCCTCCAACCGGGCCTACTACAAGGTCCTGTGCGAGGACGAGGCCCCGGCCACCCGGGTCTCGGCCACCGACCTGGTGACCGCGACCAACAACAACAACTGCAAGGTCGGCGCCCACGCCACGGTGAGCTCCACCGGCCGCGCGCGCGTCGAGTACACGTGGCTGGTCGACGGCAAGGCCGTGGACAGCGGTTACGAGTACTTCTCCGCCGCCGGTTCGCGGACCGTCACGCTCGCGGAGCGGGGTGACGCCTCCAAGGGCGGCAAGATCACGCTGATGGTGTCCGGCGCGGGCAGCCACGACTCGATCACGCAGTCGTACGCCGCCTGCCAGGCTCCGAAGCCCACCGTGTCGGTGTCGGCGGTCTCCCAGACCGGCCAGCGCAACGACATGTGCGCCGACAAGCGCGGCCCCGGCGTGGACTTCAAGGCCACCCTCACCAGCACGGGTCCCACCACCGTCAAGTACTACTGGCTGGTCAACGGCCAGAAGGACGGCGGCGACCTCACCCGTGAGGTGAACGGCAGCCTCGACGTGACCTGGGGCATCGGCGGCACGCACAGTGCCACCGAGACCAAGGGCAACATCGAGCTCGTCGTCGTGAGCCCGAACTCGGCCACCTCCGGCAACGCCGCCTTCTCGGCGGTCTGCCCGAAGCCGGTCGCCGGCTGAACCGCTCGGCACACCGGTTGACCTGAACCGGATGGCGTCCCGTGACGCCATCCGGTTTTCTCTTGTTGGCAGTACTGCGCAAACCACAGTAGTGTGCGATGCGTGGATAGCACCCAGCTCCTCAAGGGCGTCCTCGACCTGGCCGTCCTCGCGGTCCTGGCGGAGCGCGACGGCTACGGCTACGACGTCGTACGCCGGCTGCGCGAGGCGGGGCTGGAGGAAGTGGGCGACGCCTCCGTCTACGGCACGCTCCGCAGGCTCTTCAAGGCGGGCGCGCTCAACTCCTACGTGGTGGCCTCCGACGAGGGGCCGCACCGCAAGTACTACGGGCTGAACGACACCGGCAGGCGCATGTACGCCTCCTACGCCGGGATCTGGGCCTCGTTCGCCGCCACCATGGCTTCCCTGGTCAAGGAGGGACACGCATGACAAGCATCGCAGCGTACGCGCAGGCCGTACGGGATGCCCTGGCCGGCCACCCGGACCGGGAGGAGCTGCTGGAGGACCTGGACGACCACCTGACGGAGATCGCGGCCGAGTCGGACGTGCCGCTGGAGGAGCGACTGGGCCCGCCGGCCGCCTACGCGGAGGAGCTCGCGGCCGCCTACGGGGGCCGGCCGGCGGGCCGCCAGAGACGCCGCCTGGACCTCCGCAGGCGGCTGGGCGACCTCCACGCCACGCTGCTCCGGCAGGCGCCCTACCGCGCTCTGGTGGGCTTCCTGCCCGACTTACGGCCGGGCTGGTGGCTGCTGCGCGGCTACGTCGTCGCCCTGCTGGTGCTCAACCTCGCGGGCGGCGGCCATGACCACATCGCTCCCGTGAACCCCGGCGAGTGGGTGGTGGTCGTCGCGATCGTCTGCGCGTCGGTGTGGTTCGGCAGGCGGGCCCGCGACCGGGCGGCGCGCCTGCTGGCCGTCGCCGTCAACGTGGTGGCCGGGCTGGGGCTGTTCGGCGGCTTCGTGACCGCCGGGCATCTCGCCGGCTACCAGGAGGAACTGCAGAGCATCCGGGCGGACCCCCGCGTCATCATGGAGACCGCCTCGGGGGTGGACGGCGAGGTCTACAACATCAAGCCGTACGCCAAGGACGGCACTCCGCTGACCGACGTCTACCTCTACGACCAGGACGGCAACCCGGTCGTCACCCACCCCGAGAACTACGGCTACAGCGTCGACCGGTCCTGCGGCGAGGTCATCCTCAACCGTTACCCGCTGCCGCTGGTCGCCGACGAGGGCACCACCGGGGAGTCCGGCGTCACCCGCGCTGCCCCGTGCCCCTCGGTCTCGCCGGCCTCGCCGATGCCGAGCGTGCCGCCGACGCGGCCGGAGACGACGGCCGACGTCACGGCCACGCCGACCCCCGCCGAGGAGAACCCCGCCGACGAGACCCCCACCGACGACCCCACCGGCAAGCCCGCCGCCACGCCCACGCCGAAGCGGTCCCACTGATCGGGCACCATCGGAGGCATGAGCTTCGTACCTCCCGGCACCGGATGGCCCGGCGACCCGGCGACCGCTGACACACCGGTCGCCCAGGACCCCGCGGACGTGCGCCGCCTCGCCGCCACCAGCAGCACCCTCGCGGAGCTCACGGCCCGGCAGTCCGTCTGCCGCGCCTGTCCCCGCCTGGTGGAGTGGCGCGAAGAGGTCGCCCGGGTGAGGCGGCGCGCGTTCGCGGACGAGACGTACTGGGGGCGGCCGGTCCCGGGATGGGGTGACGAGCACCCGCGGATCCTCGTCACCGGGCTCGCCCCCGCCGCCCACGGGGGCAACCGGACCGGCCGCATCTTCACCGGAGACCGCAGCGGCGACTGGCTGTTCGCCTCGCTGCACCGGTGCGGCCTGGCCGCCCAGGAGACGAGCACGCACGCGGGCGACGGACAGCGGCTGATCGGCACGCGGGTGGTGGCCTCGGTGCGGTGCGCGCCGCCCGCCAACAAGCCGACCCCCGAGGAGAAGGCCGCCTGCTTCCCGTGGCTGACGCGGGAGATCCGGCTGACCGCGCCGTCGGTGCGGGTGATCGTGGCGCTCGGCGGCTACGCCTGGCAGGCCGGGTGGCCCGCGCTGAAGGAGGCCGGGTACACCCTGCCGCGGGTCAGGCCGCCGTTCGGGCACGGGGCGGAGGTCGAGATCGCGTACGACGGCACGCCGGTGACGCTGCTCGGCTGCTACCACCCCAGCCAGCAGAACACGTTCACCGGCCGCGTGACCGCCCGGATGCTCGACGACGTCTTCCTGCGGGCCCGCGAGCTGTCGATGTGACGCGTTGCATTGGTCACGGATTGGAGTTTTCGGGGCACCCTGACATAAGCTTGTGAATGCTTTCACAAGCTCTTCGAGGGATGGGCCTCACGATGAACAAGCACATCTTGATCGTCGGCGGTGGTTACGTCGGCCTGTACACCGCTCTGCGCCTCCAGCGCAAGCTCGGCCACGAACTGCGCAACGGCGAGGCCAGCATCACGATCATCGACCCCCAGTCCTACATGACCTACCAGCCGTTCCTGCCGGAGGCCGCGGCGGGCAACCTGTCGCCCCGGCACATGGTCGCGCCCCTGCGCCGGGTGCTGCCCAAGGTGCGGATCCTCAACGGCACGGTGACGGAGGTGGACCACGCCGCCCGCGTGGTGACCTTCCAGCCCGCCGAGGGCGAGGCGCGCAAGGTCTCCTACGACGTCATCGTGATGGCCGCCGGCTCCATCTCGCGGACGCTGCCGATCCCCGGCCTCACCGACATCGGCATCGGCTTCAAGACCGTCGGCGAGGCCATCGCACTGCGCAACCGCGTCCTGCACCTGCTCGACGTGGCCGAGTCCACCGACGACCCCGAGGTGCGCCGCCGGGCGCTCACCTTCGTCGTGGTCGGCGCCGGCTTCGCGGGCGTCGAGGCGCTGGCCGAGCTGGAGGACATGGCCAAGGACTCCACCCGCTACTACCGCAACATCACCCCCGCCGACCTGCGCTGGGTGCTGGTCGAGGCCACCAACCGGGTGCTGCCCGAGGTCGGGCCCGAGATGGGCAGGTGGACGCTGGAGCAGCTGCGCGAGCGCGGCATCGAGGTCAAGCTCGACACGCGCCTGGAGTCGTGCGTCGACGGCCACGTCGTGCTCTCCGACGGCTCGGAGTTCGAGGCCGACACCCTCGTCTGGACCGCCGGCGTCAAGCCGAGCGTGGTCGTCAACGCCAGCGACCTGCCGCTCGACGAGCGCGGCCGGATCAAGACCACCGCCGCGCTGACCGTGGCCGGCACCCGCGACGCCTTCGCCGCCGGCGACGTCGCGGGAGTGCCCGACGTCACCAACCCCGGTCAGTACTGCGCCCCCAACGCCCAGCACGCGGTGCGGCAGGCGAAGGTGCTCGCGGACAACATCATCCGCTATCTCCGCGGGGAGCAACTGGTCGACTACCGCCACAAGTATGTGGGATCGGTCGCCGGTCTCGGCCTGCACCAGGGTGTGGCCAACGTCTACGGAGTGAAGCTTCGCGGATTCCCTGCGTGGTTCATGCACCGCACCTACCATCTGTCGCGGGTGCCGACGCTGAACCGCAAGGTCCGCGTCGTCGTCGACTGGACCCTGGCGTTGTTCTTCAAGCGGGAGACGATCTCGCTCGGCGAGGTCGAGCACCCGCGTGACGGATTCCGCGCCGCCGTCGCGACGATGCGTCACTGAGCACACGTACGGCAGCGCCCCGGCGTCCTCACGCCGGGGCGTTCCGGCGCCCGCGTCCTGCCGAACGAAAGGGGATGCGCGGGTGGCGCTCTCAGCGGTGACCGTGCTCGGGATCGACCGGCCCGGAGTCATCGCCGCGGTCACCGGCTCGCTGGCCGAGTGCGGTGCCAACATCACCGACTCGACGATGACGCTGCTCGGCGGCCACATCGCGATGATGTTCCTGGTCTCCGGCGACCTCGACGCCGAGGAGATCGCCAAACGGCTGCGGGCCCACGACCTCGTGGTCACCGCGGCCGCCGTCGAGGCCCGCCGCCACTTCGGCTGCGCCTCCAACGGCCACGGCTACGTGCTGACCCTCCACGGCCCCGACCGGCCGGGCATCATCTCCGCCGTCAGCACCGTGCTCGCCGCCGTCGGCGGCAACATCACCGGCATGAGCACCCGCCTGACCGGGCACCTGTACGTGCTCATCGCCGACGTCGAACTGCCCCGGGCGGTCGACACCGGCGCGCTCGAGCGTGATCTCGCGGTCATCGGATCCGGCCTCGACTCCGAGATCACCTTCCGTCCCGTCGAACCGGCCCGGCCGTGACAGGCGGGCCGGTCAACTCCGGCGGCACCGGCCTTCGATGCCCTCACCTGCACTGCTTGCGAGGAACGAGAGATCCCGTCACCATCGAAGCCGATGCCTCCTTGGCCGGGGGTATTCCGCACTTACGGGACCATGCGATGGGGCTGCCCTTCCTGGACACAGCGCCAGGAGCCCTATCCCTTCACAGCAGACTTCACAATTGTGACTCATGATGCGAAGTTGTGCTCAACGGAAGCATGGTCCGTTTCGTATGATTGCGGCGCCCCCGTAGCCCAATGGCAGAGGCAAACCCCTTAAAAGGGTTGACGTGCGGGTTCGAATCCCGCCGGGGGCACCTGCTTCTACCACGGGAAATGCCTTTTTCGTTCACGAACGGTATCCGGGAACTCACGGGAACTCACCGGAGCCCGCGTTCGTTGTCATCGCGTTGAAGTCTCGAAACCACATAGATCTGAGCGCGAGCCGGCCCGGCCGGAGACCCGTCCCCTAGGCTCGGCGCACAGGAGGGCAGCGATGGAGAGCAAGAACCCGGTTTTCAGCAGGACACGACAGCAGTCAGCCGGGTGGGGCGCGCCCACCCCGACCCCCGCGCAGTTGCAGGACATGTACGAGTCGCCCTCGTACGCGCCTCCGGCCCGGCCGGCCTTCCGCACGATGACGCTCGACGACGTCGTGGTCCGCGGGTTCATGACCCTCGGCACGCTCGTCGTGGGAGCGGCCGCCGCCTGGTACTTCAACGTGCCGACGGGCGTCGCCGTGGGCGCGGCCATCGTGGCCCTGGTCCTCGGCCTGGTCGCCTCCTTCAAGCAGAGCACCAACCCCGCCCTGATCCTGAGTTACGCGCTCTTCGAGGGCGTGTTCCTCGGGGCGATCAGCCGGGTGTTCGAGGGGTACTTCCCCGGCATCGTGATCTCGGCGGTCCTCGGCACGGCGCTGGCCTTCGGCGCCGTCCTGACGGTCTACGCGCTGCGCATCGTGCGCGTCACGTCGAAGCTGGTGAAGTACGTCGTCGCCGCGGGCGTCGCGGCCCTCGGCCTCATGCTGGTCAACTGGCTGATCGTCATCTTCAACGGCACCGGCCTCGGCCTGCGCACCGACAGCCCGATCGGCTGGGTCTTCAGCATCGCGATGATCCTGCTCGGCTGCTTCTTCCTCCTGCTCGACTTCGACGCCGTCGAGCAGGGCGTCCGCCAGGGCGCTCCGGAGAAGTTCGCCTGGCAGTGCGCGTTCGGCCTCACGCTGACCCTCGTCTGGATCTACCTCGAGGTGCTGCGCTTCATCAGCTACTTCACCAACAGCGACTGAGCCCCGGCTCAGCCGCGCACGGATCCTCGAAGGGGCCCCGCCGATCCGGCGGGGCCCCTTCGCTTAGCGCTCGATGATGAACCCCGCGTAACGAAGTGGTGGCGACTTGGGGGTTGCGATCACGGGTTGAGTGTTGCAGTGTCAAGCAAAGGACCTTATTCCGTGGAGGTGCCCATGTCCTTGAACCACTCACCGGAGACGCAGACGAAGCTGATCGCAAGGGTCCCATCGATAACGGGACGCGAACTCCCCGAGTGGTTCCAAGCCATCGACAACGGCCCATCGTTCCTCAGGTGTGACGAACGGGCCAACTGGCTCGCCCAGGAGCACGGGCTGACACACGGTTACGCCGCGGCCATCGTCCACGAGCACGAGCGCCACCGCCGTAACCGCATGGGCTTCATCTAGAGGCTCCCGCTGACGCGCCCGTGCCGCCGGCTCGGGCGCGTCATCATGGACAGATGGATCTGGACAAGGCACGCGACTTCCTGCGGCGCGCCCACCGCGCCGTTCTGCACACCCGGCACGCCGACGGACGTCCGCAGCTCTCACCGGTGCTGGTGGGAGTGGACGCCGAGGGGCGGATCGTGATCAGCACGCGGGAGACGGCGGTCAAGACACGGAATGCCCGCCGCGACCCGCAGGTCTCGATCTGCGCGTTCACCGACGGCTTCTTCGGCGAGTGGGTGCAGGTGGACGGCACGGCCCGCGTCGTCAGCCTGCCGGAGGCCATGGACCACCTGGTCTCCTACTACCGGGACGTCTCGGGCGAGCATCCCGACTGGGACGACTACCGCGCCGCCATGGAGCGCGAGCGGCGGGTCGTCCTGCTCGTCACGCCCACCCACGCCGGCCCGGACGTCCACGGCTGACCGGCCCGCGCCCGCCCGCCCGGCGCCTCCACGGCTGAGCGGCCCGCTGTCGGACGGTGGACGGCCCCGGCCGCCCCGGTGAGCACCGGGCGGCCGGGGGCCCGCCAGGGCCCGTCACGCGCTCAGGAGAGGCGCTCCAGGATCATCGCCATGCCCTGGCCGCCGCCCACGCACATCGTCTCCAGGCCGATCGTCTTGTCGTGGTGCTGGAGGCTGTTGATCAGCGTGGAGGTGATGCGGGCCCCGGTCATGCCGAACGGGTGGCCCACGGCGATGGCGCCGCCGTTGACGTTCAGCCGGTCGAGGTCGATCCCGAGGTCCCGGTACGACGGGATGACCTGGGCGGCGAACGCCTCGTTGATCTCCACGAGGTCCACGTCCTCGATCGCCATCCCGGCGCGGGCCAGCGCCTGCCGCGACGCCTCCACCGGCCCGAGCCCCATGATCTCCGGCGACAGGCCCGTCACGCCGGTCGAGACGATGCGGGCCAGCGGGGTGATGCCCAGCTCGGCCGCCTTCACGTCGCTCATGACGACCACCGCGGCGGCGCCGTCGTTGAGCGGGCAGCAGTTGCCGGCCGTGACCGTGCCGTCGGGGCGGAAGGCCGGCTTGAGCCCCGCCACGCCCTCGTAGGTGGTGCCGGGCCGCGGGCCGTCGTCCTTGCTCACCACGGTGCCGTCGGGCAGCGTCACCGGGGTGATGTCCTTCTGCCAGAAGCCGTCGGCCAGCGCCTTCTCGGCGAGGTTCTGGGAGCGGACGCCGAACTCGTCCTGCTCGCGGCGGGTGACGCCCTTGAGCTGGGCGAGGTTCTCGGCGGTCTGGCCCATGGCGATGTAGATGTCGGGCACCTGGCCGTCCTCGCGCGGGTCGTGCCAGGTGTGGCCGCCCTCGCCGAACGCCTTCGTCCGCGCGACGGCCTCACCGAAGACCGGGTTCTGGGTCTCGGGCAGCGAGTCGGAGTTGCCCTTGACGAACCGCGAGACCATCTCCACGCCGGCCGAGACGAACACGTCGCCCTCGCCCGCCTTGATCGCGTGGAAGGCCATGCGCGTGGTCTGGAGCGAGGACGAGCAGTAGCGGGTGACCGTGGTGCCGGGCACGTTGTCCAGCCCCAGCAGCACGGCGACCACGCGGGCCATGTTGAAGCCCTGCTCGCCGCCCGGCAGTCCGCAGCCCAGCATGATGTCGTCGATCGTCGTGGGGTCGAGCTGCGGCACCTTGGCCAGCGCCGCCTGGATCATCTGCACCGTGATGTCGTCGGGCCGCAGGTCCTTGAGTGACCCCTTGAAGGCACGCCCGATGGGCGAGCGGGCGGTGGCGACGATGACTGCCTCGGGCATGTGGCCCCTCCTTTGTCAGCACTCTAACCAGAACTATATTCCAGCGCTGCGGAGGGGCCAGGGACCCGTCGGTGATGAGATGTCCGCCTCTTCTTGCCGCTCTGCGAACTTCGGTCAGCCGTACATGCCGGGCGCCGGGGCGGTGTTGTCGTTGACGGCGCGCATGCCGCCCTTCTCGTCGCGCCACAGCCGCCAGCCGTTCTGGCTGCCGGTGAACCACGACGGCGGGGGCTGCTCCCCGGAGACCCGCTTGCCCGTCGCGAGGTCGTACTCGCACAGGGACGCCACCGAGTAGAACCCGGCCGGCTGCCCGCGCAGCGGCAGCGGCTTGGGGTCGGTCACGCAGAACGACCAGCCGCGCTCCTCCTCGACCGGCACCGGACGGCCGGCGGCCAGGTCGAAGACCGTGCCCTTCGCGCCGTGCTTGAGGAAGCCCAGCTTGTCCATGCGGTCGGGGAAGGCCAGCCACCACCCCGAGCCGGGCACCTCGGCGGCGGTGATCTGGCCGACCACCCGCCCCGTGCCGGCGTCGAGCCGGGCGAAGCCGCCGTAGCCGCCCCGCTGGTCGACCGGGCGCACCACCGGCGCGAAGCCGGGGCTGCCGCTCGGGTAGACGCGCACCACCGACGGCCGCATCCAGTTGACCGTGCCGTCGGCGATCTTCACCGAGAACAGGCCGAACGTGGACATCTTCTTCGTGCGCGGGTTGGTGTAGGGGGCGAGGTAGCCGACCAGGTCGGGGCCGGCCGCGCCGAACGCCCAGCCGCCCGACAGGTCGATGCCCGGGCCGAGCGCCTGCTCGATCGGCTGCTGCCACTGCGGCTTGCCGGTCTTCAGCTCGTACGACTCGATCGTCGGCTCGGCGGCGAGGCGCAGCATGAGCACCCGCTCGTCGTCGGACCACTCGACCTCGGCGATGCCCGGCAGCTTCCACTTGACCGTCCCCGTGGCCGGGTCGAGCACGACCACGCGCGCCGAGGCCAGGGCGGTGTTCTCGGCCAGGCACACGTACGGGCCGCAGCGCTGCGGGCCGAAGGTCGAGTGGATCGGCCGCGACCAGCGCTGCCGGCCGGTGCGGGCGTCGCGGGCGACGAGCGTGGCGGTCCAGCGGCCCTTGTGCGCGGGGTCGAGCGCCACCACCACGGCCTCGCGCCCGCCGCCCTGTCCGGGGAAGTCCACGAGGGCCGGGGCGGAGACGCCCATGCCCGGCAGCCGGCCCGCCATCGTGGCCGGCTGCGCCCACAGCCGCTTGCCGTCGGACAGGCCGGTGGCGACGGTCTCCAGCGTGCCGTCGGGCTTCATCGACGTGGCCGCGACCACCCCGCCGGCGGTGACCATCCGGCTGACGACGTTGACCTGGGCGTCGTGCCAGGCCGGGAAGGCCGCCGTGGCCGCGTCGCTGCCTGAGCAGCCGGCCAGGGTCGTGGTCGCGGCGAGGGCGCCGGCGAGAGCGAGGGCGGGTTGCTTGAGAGGCCGGAGCACGGTCCATCCACTCCAAAGGGGACGAGGGGTGACGGCCCAGGAGCGGAGGGTGACCGGTGTCAGGCGTCGTTGACCATCTCGCCGGGGCGGCGGCGGAACAACGTCACCCATCTGCCATAGGGACCCGTCGCCCGCCCCGCGACCCGGGTCGCGGAAACCTCGGTGCCGGACTCCTCCGCGGCCGTGGCCGCCGCGAGGTAAATCGGTTGCAGTCCTTCGCCGCGCGCGGGTCGCGGTTCGGGCCACAACCCCAACGCAGTGCATACAGAAGGTAGCACCGCGTAAGCGGCCGAGGCGTAACCTCGGTCAGATGGATGGAAACGATCCGGTCCGAACATCTCGCCCGGATTCGTGTCGAATTCCGGGCCCAGGAGGTCGGCGAACGCCACCGTCCGGCCGCCCGCGTCCACGACGGCCACGGTCTGCGCCGCGGCGAGCTGGCGGCTCCAGCGCCGCGTCACCCAGCGCAGGGGCTGCGCGATGGGACGTACGGTGCCGAGGTCCGGGCAGGTGCCCACGACCACCTCGGCGCCCGCCTCCCGCAGCCGCCGCACGGCCTTGACCAGGTGGCGCACGGCCATCGCGGGCGGCGTCTGCGTCACCACGTCGTTCGCGCCGACGAAGATGACCGCCACGTCCGGGTCCAGGCGCAGTGCCCGGTCCACCTGTTCGGCCAGCGCCGCCGACGGCGCGCCCGACTTGCCGAGCACGTCCAGCCGCACCGGCCGCTCGGCCACGTGCGCCAGGCCCTCCGCGATGAGCACGCCCGGCGTCCTGCCGGGAGTGCTCACGCCGAGCCCGATGGAGGTGGAGTCGCCCAGCATCACCAGCCGCACCGGCGGGCCGGTGTAGGCGCCGTAGAGGCCGTCGGAGGGCGGCCCGTCCAGCCCGTGCGGCCGGCCGATGGCCTTGCGCGCGACCAGGCCCTCCACGAGCAGCAGCCCGTACGCCGTGGCTCCCAGGGCCGTCAGGCCGCCGCCTCCGAGGGCCGCCGCGATGGCGATCTTCCGGGCGGCCCTCGCCACCCCCGCTGCCCAGACCATGTGGGTTCTCCCCTCATCCGAACTCGGCGGTAGCGTTTGCTTGAAAACTAGCCGAGCGCCCGCCACCCCCACGGGTCCTCGGCGACGGGCAAGCTGATCAAGCTTTGGCAAAGAAGGTGAACACCTCGGTGCGCGTACACGATTCCCTGGTCGAGCTCATGGGCAACACGCCGCTCGTCAGGCTGCACAAGGTCTCCGCGGGGGTGCCCGCCCAGGTGCTCGCCAAGGTCGAGTACTTCAACCCCGGTGGTTCGGTCAAGGACCGGATCGCCGTCCGCATGATCGAGGCCGCGGAGGCGTCCGGCCAGCTGCGGCCCGGGGGTGTCATCGTCGAGCCGACCTCGGGCAACACGGGCGTCGGCCTGGCCATCGTGGCCCAGCAGCAGGGCTACCGGTGCCTGTTCGTGGTGCCGGACAAGGTCGCCCAGGACAAGATCGCGGTGCTGCGGGCCTACGGCGCCGAGGTCGTGGTCTGCCCGACCGCCGTCGCCCCGGACCACCCCGAGTCCTACTACTCGGTCTCCGACCGGCTCGCCCGGGAGACGCCCAACGCCTGGAAGCCCGACCAGTACTCCAACGTCAACAACCCCGACTCCCACTACCACTCGACGGGGCCCGAGCTGTGGGAGCAGACCGAGGGCAGGATCACCCACTTCGTGGCCGGCATCGGCACGGGCGGCACGATCAGCGGCACGGGGCGTTACCTCAAGGAGGTCTCCGGCGGCCGAGTGAAGATCATCGGGGCTGACCCCGAGGGCTCGGTCTACTCCGGCGGCTCCGGCCGGCCGTACCTCGTGGAGGGCGTCGGCGAGGACATCTGGCCCGCCACCTACGACACCGGGATCTGCGACGAGATCATCGCGGTGTCCGACAAGGACTCCTTCACCATGACCCGCCGCCTCGCCCGCGAGGAGGGGCTGCTCGTGGGCGGCTCGTGCGGCATGGCCGTGGTCGCGGCCCTCCAGGTCGCGGCCAAGGCCGGGCCCGACGACGTCGTGGTCGTGCTGCTGCCCGACGGCGGGCGCGGCTACCTGTCCAAGATCTTCAACGACGACTGGATGGCCGACTACGGCTTCCTGACCGAGACCTCGGACGAGGGCCTGGTCGGCGACGTGCTGGCGCGCAAGGGCGCGCACATGCCCGAGTTCGTGCACGCCCACCCGCACGAGTCGGTCGGCACGGCCATCGCGATCATGCGCGAGTACTCCGTCTCGCAGCTCCCGGTCATGAAGGAGGAGCCGCCGGTCATGGCCGCCGAGGTCGTCGGCTCGATCGTCGAGCGCGACCTGCTGGAGGCGCTCTACCACGGCAAGCTGTCGTCCGACGACCCGATCGCCGAGCACATGTCGGCGCCGCTGCCGACGCTGGGCAGCGGCGAGCCGGTGGCGCGGGCCGTCGAGGCGCTGGAGAAGGCCGACGCCGCGGTGGTGCTGGAGGACGGCAAGCCCTCCGGGCTCATCACCCGCCAGGACCTGCTCGCCTTCCTCGCCAACCACTGAGCCGACCACGGGGCCGACCGCTGGACGACCCGCTGGGCCGACCGCTGGCCGACCACTGGCCGACCCGCTGGGCCGACCTCTGAGCCGGCCACGGGGACGGCTCCCCGGCGGCGCTACGCGTGGCCGGCGACATGTTCGTCGAAGAAGGCGAACGTGCGCCGCCACGCGTCGTCCGCCGCCGCGGCCACGTGGCCGTGGCTCAGCGGGAACAGCGCGAGCCGCGCGACGGGGTGGTGGCCGTCGGTCATGAAGGAATGCCCGGCGGCCGGGTAGATCTCGACGTCGTGCTCGATGCCGAGCGCCCGCATGTGCGCGCGCAGGCGGGCGCCGTGCGAGCGGAACCCCCGGTCGCGACCGCCGTAGGAGCCCACGACCGGACACACCGGCCGCAGCTCCTCCGGGTCGCGGGGGACCATGCCGTAGTTCACCGAGGCGGCGCGCACCCCGGGCGGCGCGCTCGCCGCGTACGCCAGGGCGAACCCGCCGCCCATGCAGAACCCGATCACGCCGAGCCGGTCGCCGTCCACGTCGTCGCGGCCGGCCAGCCAGCGCCGGGTCGCGTCGATGTCGGCGGCCGGCCGGCCGGGTCTGCCGGTCGTGAGCTGATGCATGGCCCGGGCCAGGCATCCGGCCCTGCTGCCGTGGCTGTACAGGTCGGGCAGCACCGCCGCGTACCCGTGCGCGGCGAACAGGTCCACCACGTCGAGCATGTCGGGTTCGACGCCGTAGATCTCGTGCACGACCACGGCGCCCGGCCATCCTCCCGCCGGCGCCTCCCCGTCGGGCAGCGCCACCATCGCGGTCAGGGAGCCGCCGTCCGGCAGGGGAACACGCACCTGGTGTCTCATCGGGACGTAACGTAACAGGCCTGCCGCCCGGCGACGGTTACGGCTTCTTGATGGACTCGAACACGGTGCCCAGACCCTCGTGGCCGCGCCCCTCCGCGAAGGCGGCCCGCTCGAACAGCGCCTTCAGCGCGCCGGGCACCGTGGTCTCCACCCCCGCGTCCCGCAGCGCGTGGACGACGTGGCCCATGCCGACGGCCTGCATGGTGAGGCTGTTGAGCTCGCCCGGGTACACCCCGGCCTCGACCTCCTCGGCCAGGATCTTCGCGAAGCCCATCGGGCCCTCGCCGCCGAGCTGGGTGAACATCTCCCGGGCGTACGGCAGGAACACCGCGGGCTCGACCCCGGCCGTGCCGAGCAGCGCGAGCGCGTGCATGTAGCTGGTCAGGCTCGACCAGAAGACCAGGAGCTGGGCCTGGTAGAACATCATCGCCAAACCCTCGTCGGCGCCCATGTAGTGGACGTCGCCCAGGGCCTTAAGCGTCGCGGCGTGCCGGTCCACGGCGTCCTCGGGGCCGCTGTAGAAGACGTACGCGCCGGGCTGCCCGATGCCGGGAGGCGGCACCATGATCCCGGCCGTGACCAGCGTGCCGCCGCGCTCGGCCACCCACCGGGCCGCCGACCTCAGCTCCTCCGGGGTGCCGGAGCTGAGGTTCACCAGCACCTTCCCGTCCAGCCGCAGATCGCCGAGGCTGTCGTACATCGCCTGGTAGTCGAGCTGGCTGATCACCAGCAGCTCGCCCGAGTCACCGGGGGAGGCGGCGAGCCTGGCGCCCCTGGCCACCAGCGGCTCGGCCTTGCTCGCCGTGCGGTTCCACACCGTCACGTCGTGGCCGGCGGCGAGGAAGGTCGCCGCCATCGTCGAACCCATCGGCCCGAGGCCGATCACCGTCACATCATTCATGCGGCCCAGCCTGCGCCCGGGCGCTACGGAATTCCTTCGGGCCCGCTACGGGTTGGCAATCATCGTGGTGCGTTTCGGTGTGCTCGGCCCGCTGGCGGTGTGGGCGGACGACGGCGGCCCGGTCCGGGTGGCCGAGCCGAAGGTGCGTGCCCTGCTGGCCGACCTGCTGGCGCACGGCGGCGGGCCGGTGCCGGTCGACCGGCTCATCGACGACCTGTGGGGCGAGCGGCTGCCGCGCAACCCGGCGGGCACGCTCCAGGCGCGGGTCTCGCAGCTCCGGCGGGCGCTCGGGGTGCCGGGGCTGATCACCTACGGGCCGGCGGGTTACCGCCTGGCGCCGGCGGACACCGACGCGTCCCGCTTCCTCGACCTCGTCGGCCGCTCCCCGTCGCGGGCGGAGCCGGGGAAGGCGCAGGCCGTGGCGCTGAGGGAGCGGCTGGCACGGCTGGAGGAGGCGCTGGCGCTGTGGCGCGGGCCCGCGTACGCGGAGTTCGCCGACCTGGGCTTCGCCCGGCCGGAGGTCGCCCGCCTGGAGGAGGCGCGGCTGGCGGCCCTCGAAGAGCGGGCGGAGGCGCGGCTGGCGCTCGGCGAGGACGCCGACCTGGCGGGTCTCGTGGCCCTCCACCCCCTGCGCGAACGGCTGCGCGCGCTCCACATCCTCGCGCTCTACCGGCGCGGACGGCAGAGCGAGGCCCTGGCCAGCTACGGCGAGCTGCGCGACCTCCTGGCCGAGGAGCTGGGGCTGGACCCGTCACCGGAGCTCAGGGCGCTGCACGCGGCCATCCTGCGCCAGGACCCCGCCCTGTCCGCCGGCGCCCTCGCGGGGCCCTTCAGGGGGCTCTCCGCGCCCGTCCTGACGGCGCCCGTCCCCGTCCCGCCCACGACCGCCTCCGACCGGCCGCGCCTGACCAGCACGCAGCACCCGTCGGGCACGAACCTGCCCGCGGCTCTCAGCGACCTCGTCGGCCGGGGCGATGAGCTGGCCGCCGTCCGGGACCTGCTGGCCGCGAGCCGGCTGGTGACGCTGACCGGGCCGGGCGGCGTGGGCAAGACCCGCCTCGCCCTCGAAGCGGCCCGGGCCCGCACGGGCCCGGAGGAGTTCCCCGACGGGGTGTGGCTGGTCGAGCTGGCGGGGGCCGGGGACGTCGCGGAGGCGGTGGCGGCCGTGCTGGGCGTGCGCGACGACGGCGCCGGCCCGCTGCCGCCCCGCCTGGCGCGGGCCCTGGCCGGCAAGCGGGCCCTGCTCGTGCTCGACAACTGCGAGCACGTCGTGGCCGACGCGGCCGGCCTGGTGGCGCGGCTGCTGAAGGCGGCGCCCGGGCTGCGCGCCCTCGCCACCAGCCAGGAGCCGCTGGGCGTGACGGGAGAGCGCCTGCTGTCCGTGGCGCCGCTGCCGGAGCCCGAGGCCGTGCGGCTGTTCGCGGCCCGCGCCGGCGTCGAGCCGGACGACGCCGTCGCCACCATCTGCCGCCGCCTGGACGGCATCCCGCTCGCCCTGGAGCTGGCGGCGACGCGGGTGCGCGCGCTGGGCGTGCGGGGCGTGGCCGAGCGGCTCGACGACCGGTTCAGGCTGCTCAGCGCCGGCATGCGCGACGCGCCCGCGCGGCAGCGGACGCTCCGGGCCGCGATCGACTGGAGCTGGGAGCTGCTGACCGAGCCGGAGCGGGTGGTCCTGCGCCGGCTGTCCGTCCACGCCGACGGCTGCACGCTGGAGGCCGCCGAGGAGGTCTGCGCCGAGCCCGGCGTGGACGTGCTGGACGCCGTGGCCCGGCTCGTGGACCGGTCGCTGGTCGTGGTCACGCCGGGGCCGCGTTACCGGCTGCTGGAGTCGGTGTCCGCGTACTGCGCCGAGCGGCTCGCCGAGGCGGGCGAGCTGGACGCGATCAGGGAACGGCACGCCCGCCACTACACGGAGCTGGCGGTACGGGCGGAGCTGCGCGGGCCGCGCCAGGTGGAGTGGCTGGAACGGCTCGACCTGGAAACCGCCAACCTGCGGCTCGCGCTGGCCGGGCCCGAGCCGTTGCGCCTGGTCAACGCGCTGGCCTGGTACTGGTACCTGCGCGGCCGGCTGGGGGAGGCCCGCCGTTCCCTGACCGCCGCCCTCGCCACCGTCCCCGGCGGGACGTCGGCCGCGCCCGCTCGCGGCGGCTCGTCCGGCCAGGCGGCCGAGGCCGCCGTGGCGTCCGTGTGGCTGGCCGGGATGACGCTGCTCAGCGGCGAGACCCCGCCCGAGGTCCTGTGCGCCGGTCTCGACGCCCACGCCGACGCCCTCGCCTCGTGGTTCCTCAGCCATGTCCGGTGGGCGTACGGCGACCAGGAGGAGCACCGGGCCGCCGCCGACCGGGCGCTGGCCGTGTTCGAAGGGATGGGCGACCGGTGGGGCGTCGCCGCCACGCTGACCCTGCGGGCCAAGCTGGCCCTGGTCCGGGGCGACCTGGACGCGATGCGGCGCGACAGCGAGCGCGGCCTCGCGCTGTTCACCGAGCTGGGCGACGACTGGGGCCGGATGGAGGCCATGGACGCCCTCGACCGGCTCGCCGAGGCCCGCGGCGACCACGCGGAGGCGGCCCGGCTGCGCGAGGAGGGGCTGCGCCTGGCCGAGCGGCTCGGCTTCGAGGTGCCCTTCAAGCTGTCGGCGCTGGGCCGGATCGCCCTGCTGGCCGGCGACTACGCCGCCGCCGACGAGCGGCACGAGCGGGCCCGGCGGCTGGCCGTGGCGCAGTCGTACAAGTCGGCCGAGGAGTACGCCGTGCTCGGCCTGGCGGTGAGCGCCCGGCGGCAGGGCAGGTACGCGGAGGCGGAGGCGCTGCTCACCCCGTGGCTCGGCTGGCTGCGGGAGGTGCGCGGGACGCCCGGCATCGCGTTCGTCATGGCGGAGCTGGGCTTCGCCGCCGAGCAGCGCGGCGACGCCGCGACGGCGCTGGCCCGGCAGCGGGCCGGGCACGAGGCCGCCCTGGCCAGCGGCGACCCCCGTGCGATGGCGCTGGCCCTGGAGGGGCTCGCGGGCGCGGTGTCCCTCGCGGGGGACCACGCCGAGGCGGCGCGCCTGCTGGGCGCGGCGGCGGCCGCGCGGGAGGAGGCGGGGGCGCCGCTGCCCGCCGCCGAGCGGCTCGACGTGGACCGGATCACCACCCGGGTACGGGAAGCGCTCGGAGAGGCGGCGTGGTGGGACGCCTACGCCTCGGGACGGCGCGGCTCAGGGGAGGGGGAACTCGGCCACCACCTCCCAGGCGCCCTCGGGGGTCGGCCCGGCGTACAGCCTGCCGCCGAGCGCCTCCACCCGCTCGGCCATCCCGACCAGGCCGAACCCGCCGCCCAGCCGCGCGAGCCGCGGATCCGACGCTGACCCGAAGTTGCTGACCCGCAGGACCGCTACCTGGCCGGCCAGCCGCAGGCCCGCCTCGATCCACGACGCCCCCGGCGCGTGCTTGCGGATGTTGGTCAGCGCCTCGCGCAGCACCCGGTGCAGCGTGGTCATCACCTCGGGCGGCAGCGTGCGGTCGTCGATGCCCTGCCCGATCTCGAACGCCACCCTCGGCCCGTTCGCCGAGAACCGCTCGGTCAGCTCGCGCAGGTCGGTCAGCGACGTGCCGGGGGTGCGGGCCGCCTCGTCCTCCGCCCGCAGGACCGTGACC
Organism: Nonomuraea rhodomycinica; assembly: GCF_013363995.1. Taxonomy (GTDB): domain Bacteria; phylum Actinomycetota; class Actinomycetes; order Streptosporangiales; family Streptosporangiaceae; genus Nonomuraea; species Nonomuraea rhodomycinica. The sequence goes on from NZ_JABWGO010000006.1 coordinate 429,894, forward strand.
AGGCGCCGCATGGCGCTGAGCGCGTCGCCGCCGGCCCCGGCGATGGCGTCGAGGGCGGGCACCACGGCTTCGGGTTTCGTCTCGGCGACCGTGCGGGCCGCCTGCGCCTGGACCACGATGCCGGTGATGTGGTGGGCGACGAGGTCGTGCAGCTCCCGGGCCAGCTCCAAGCGCTCCGACCGGCGTACGGCGTGGACGGCCTCGTTGCGGCGTTCCTGCTGGAAACGCAGGTAGCCGCCGATGCCGGCGGCGGTGGACCAGCCGGCGAACAGCAGGAACGAGAACGCGATCCCGTTCCCGTCGGCCAGGCGCCAGATGCCCTCGGCCATGAGCACGACCAGCGTGACGACGCACAGCACGGCCGCCCGCCGGATCGGCTCCACGTGGCGCAGCACGCCGATGGTGAGGACGAGCAGCGCGCCGGCCTCGGCCGACCCGGGCGCGCCGGGCGTGGAGGTGGCCGCGAAGACCAGCGTGACGGCGACGGACATGCCCGCCATCGCCGCGAACCCCTCCAGCCGCCACCGGCGGCGCAGCGCCACCGCCACCATGCCCGCGGCGCCCGCGAGGGGCACGAGCCACTGCGGCCCGCCGTCCTTGGCCGCGAGGACGAGGTCCAGCAGCAGCATCATGCCCAGCCAGCCGAGCACGGCGATCTCGCTCAGCCGTCTGATCCAGTACACGATGCGCTTGCCGTCGGCCACGCCCTGGAGCCTAGGCCGGAAGTCGGAGTGCCCGTATCGGCCGTTCGGCCGAGCGCCGCGGGCCAGGACCGGCCCTTCAGCGGAGGCGGCGGCCGGGGCCGGCGGCGGATGCTGGAGGAGTCCGAAAGGGGGACGAGGCCATGGTGGTCATCGGATTCACGTTGCTGGGTGTCGGGCTGGGTGTCGCGCTGCTGCTCGCGCTGGCCGACCCGGTGCTGCTCTCGCGGATCAACGGGGAGCACGCGGAGGGCGGCAGCGGCCGCCACATCGAGGTGCCGCGCGAGGAGGCCCGGGTGCTGCGGCTGGCGAAGCGGGACCGCGACGACCGGCACGAGCCCGCCGCCGCCTGACGCCGGGTGTCCGTTACCGTGGGGCCTATGACGAACGGTTTCGAAACCCTGGCGATCCACGCAGGTCAGGAGCCCGACCCGCTGACCGGCGCGGTCGTGCCGCCCATCTACGCGACGTCCACGTACAAGCAGGACGGCGTCGGCGGCCTGCGCTCCGGATACGAGTACAGTCGCTCGGCCAACCCCACGCGCACGGCGCTGGAGGAGGCGCTGGCGGCGGTCGAGGGCGGGGCGCGCGGGCTGGCCTTCGCCTCGGGCCTGGCGGCCGAGGACACCCTGCTGCGCACGGTGTGCAAGCCGCAGGACCACGTCATCATCCCCAACGACGCCTACGGCGGCACCTACCGGCTGTTCGCCAAGGTCAACTCCCGCTGGGACCTCCACTTCGACCCGGTGCCGCTCGGCGACCTCGACGCGGTGGCGTCGGCGATGACGCAGAAGACCCGCGTCGTGTGGGTGGAGACGCCGACCAACCCGCTGCTCGGCATCGCCGACATCGCGGCCCTGGCCCAGCTCGCCCACGACAACGGGTCGCTGCTGGTCGTGGACAACACCTTCGCCTCGCCGTACCTCCAGCAGCCGCTGGCGCTGGGCGCCGACGTGGTCGTCCACTCCACCACCAAGTACGTCGGCGGCCACTCCGACGTGGTCGGCGGCGCCCTGATCGCGGCCGACCGCGGGCTCGGCGACGAGCTGGCCTACCACCAGAACGCCATGGGCGCGGTCGCCGGGCCGTTCGACTCCTGGCTCACGCTGCGCGGGCTGAAGACGCTCGGCGTGCGCATGGACCGCCACTGCGACAACGCCGAGCGCGTGGTCGACCTCCTGCTCGCCCACCCGCGGGTCACCCAGGTGCTCTACCCGGGGCTGGAGGAGCACCCGGGGCACGAGGCGGCGGCCAAGCAGATGAAGCGGTTCGGCGGCATGGTGTCCTTCCGCGTCGAGGGCGGCGAGGAGGCGGCGGTCGAGGTGTGCAACCGGGCCGAGCTGTTCACGCTGGGCGAGTCGCTGGGCGGCGTCGAGTCGCTGATCGAGCACCCCGGCCGCATGACGCACGCGTCCGCGGCCGGCTCGCCGCTGGAGGTGCCCGCCGACCTGGTGCGGCTGTCGGTCGGCATCGAGACGATCGACGACCTGCTCGCCGACCTGACCCGGGCGCTGGGCTGACCCGGGCGCCCGGGGCGGCCGGCGCCTACCTGGGCACCACCATCAGGAAGAGGATGACGAGCCAGATCACCGCCAGCAGCCCGCTGATGGCGGCGATCCGGCCGTTCTGCACCTTCGCGTCGTCCTGCGCGTCGGGGCTGGCGAGCACCCGTACGGCGGCGCGCAGGTCGCGGTCGATGAGCACGATGAGCACGATGGCCACGATGAACAGCGTCATCGACGCCGTCATGTACCACTTGCCGAGGATCGCGCCGCCCACGGCCGCGCCGAGCGCGATGCCGAACACCAGGACACCCAGCGACGCGACGCCGTAGATGCGGGTCGTGCGCTGGATGTTCTGCAGGACGGGCACGTTCTTGGCCCGGATGGCGCGGGGCGCGGCCATGGTGACCGCGGTGAGCGGGCCCACGGTGAAGATCGCGAAGCCGATGTGCAGCCAGAGAAGCAGGGACGACATGTCGCTGAGACTAGTCCCCGGCGATCTCGACCGTGGGCTCGACACCCAGCGGCGCCTCGGCGCAGTCTTTGCCGTCGGGGGAGCAGCGCGTGACGAGTTCGGTGGCGACCACGGCCACCACCATGAGAACGATCAATACGATCATGGCGAACATTTGGCTCCCCTCCTTCCCCGCCGCGGACGTAAATATCGTCCGTAATGACTAGACGGTGTGGCAACGGAATAAGTTCGGCCCGGGTATGGTTGGGGACCGTCCCACTTTTCTCACCCTTTGGACACATGGGGGTGTCTTCCGTGGCCATCAGGCATGTCGAGCCGTACACCGACGAATGGCTGAAGCAGCCGGCCTGCTACGCGCGCCTCGTCGTCGAACAGCTCGGCACCGAGGTCTCCGACTGGTGGGAGGGTCCGTGCGACCCCCGCGCCGTCACCGTGCGGCTCGCCGACGGCACCGCCCTGGTGTGGGACGAGGAGAGCGGCTGGCGACTCGGCCGCTACGTCGGCGGCGGCTCCGGCCGGCACACCGAGCTGTCGGGCGTCCGCTACCTGGGCGGCGGGCTGCTGCCCCGGCCGGAGCGGGTGCCGGCGGCGCTCACCGACGCCCGCGAGGGCGTGGGCTCCAGCACCGCCTGGCGCCCCTGCTACCGCTCCCACCGCAACTGCCGCGACGGCTTCGACGTCGCCCTCGACTTCTACACCCGGCTCGTCGACGCCTGACCGTCCCGGTCCGGCGGACCAGGTCAGCGGGCCCGGCGCAGCCGCAGGAAGTCGCTGACCACGTACTCGCCGAGCCGCTCGGCGCTGGGGGAGAAGACCCGCCCGCCGTTCCTGCGGGCCACCTCGTCCACGAACTCCTTCAGCCGCTCGTCGGCCGCCAGCATGAAGACGTTGAGCGTCGCCCGCCGCCTGGTCATCTTGTCGACCTCGGCCAGCGTCAGCTCCAGCGTCTCGGCCGAGGGCGGCCACTCGAACGCCGAGTGCCCGTTGCGCATCAGGTGCGCCGTCGGCTCGCCGTCCGTGACCACCAGCACCACCGGCTCGAAGTCGGGGTGCCGGTCGAGGTGGCGGCCCGCGATGAGCAGCGCGTGGTGCAGGTTGGTGCCCTGGACCATGTCCCAGTCGAGGCCCGCCAGCTCGTCCGGCTGCAGCACGCGCGCGTAGTTGGAGAACCCGATGATCTGCACGGCGTCCTGCGGGAACTTCGAGGCCACCAGCGCCTGCAGGGCCAGCGCGGTCTGCTTGGCCGCCGCCCAGGTGCCGCGCAACGCCATCGAGTACGACAGGTCGACCAGCAGGCAGACGGCCGCTGCGCTGCGCCGCTCGGTCTCGGCCACCTCGAAGTCGTCCACCGACAGCCGCACCGCGGAACCCGCGGTCCCCCGGGCCTGGCGCAGGCCGCCGTTGCGGACGCCGTTGACCAGCGTGCGCACCACGTCGATGGGCTGCTCGTCGCCGAAGCGCCACGGCCGCGACGAGCCGGTCAGCTCACCCGCCGCGCCCGCGTCGCGCTGGTCGTGGTCGCCGCGCCGTCCCGCGTCCAGCGAGGAGAACACCCGGCGCAGCGCGGTCTCGCCGAGCCGCCGCACCGCCTTGGGGGTGAGCTCCAGCTTTCCCCTGCGGCGCAGCAGGTAGCCCTGCTCCTCCAGCTCGCGCTCGATCCGGCGCAGCGCCTCCAGGTCGTCCACCGCCGAACGGCCGAGGGCCCGGCGGACCGCGGCCTCGTCGATGTCGTCGAGCCGGGCCCCCGGGTAGTCCTGGCGCAGCGCCGACTCCAGCCGGGTCAGGTCGGCCAGCTCCTCCAGCGCCGAGACCGCGTCGCCCATGCCCAGCGGCTCCTCGCCGCTGAGCCGTTCGGGGGTGTTCCAGGCCAGGTCGGGGCGGCGGGCGTAGAGCGACTCGCCGAGCCGGCGCATCTGGTCGGACAGCCCCGCCTGGTCGAGCGTCTGGTTGATGAGGTTGTTGAGCTCCTCGCGCTGGGCGGGCGTCATCGAGGCCAGCATGCGCTGCGTGGCGGCGGCGCGGCGGGCCAGGATGTCGACGAGCTCCTCCAGGTCGCGCGGGTGCTCGGGGAACAGGTCGCCGTACTTGTCCATGAAAGCGGCGAAGTCGTCTGGCGTGTGCTCGCCCCTGGCGTCCTTGTCGAGCATGTCGTTGAGGTCGGCCATCATCTGCCGGACCCGCTCCATGGCCGCCGGGTCGGGGTCGGCCAGCGCGTCGCGCAGCCCCCGGAACTGGCTGTCGAGCACCTCGCGCCGCAGCAGGTCGCGCAGCTCCTCGAACGTCCGCCTGGCGGCGGCCGAGCGCCACTCGTACGAGCTCAGCTCCTGGATGGCGCTCGCCGTGTCGTCGGGCAGCGCGTCGAGCTCGCTCTCGCGCAGCCGCGCGTCGTCGGACGGGTCGGGGAACAGCTCGGCCCGCTCCTGGCCGATGGCCTTGTCGAGCAGGGCGCGGGCATGTTCGAGGGTGCCGTCGAGGCGGCCGCTCTCGCGCAGCTCGCGGCGGCGGCGGCGCACCTCGCGCAGCATGTCGTCGAGGCCCTTGCGGTCGTGCGCGCCGGGCAGGCCGCGCTTGAGCAGGTCACGCAGGGCGTGGACGGGGGTGGAGCCGGACAGGATGGCGTCGCCCATCTCGTCCAGCGCCGCCCGCACGTCGTACGGCGGGGCCAGGGGGTCGGGGCCGTCGTGGTACTCGCCATAGCGGTAGGCCATCACGGACCCACGCTAACCCCACGGGCCCGCTCACGCGTCCCCGTAGACCTCCCAGACCTGCTGGACCTCCTCGGTGACGGGCACGTAGTCGATCTGGACCGCCACCGGGTGCCGGGCGCCCTTGAGCGCCCTGACCAGGTCGGCCGCCGTGCAGCTCTTGCGGCCGAGACCGTTCCGGCCGGCGTTGACGGGGGCGCCGGCCAGCCACTTGTCGCCGCACCCGCGCGTCACGCGGCTGAACGACACCGCCCCGGTGTGGCCGAGCCACACGGTACGGCCGGCGCGGGTGAACAGCACGGCCGAGTCCCCGGCCCACCGGAGCGTGCCCCGTTCGACCCGGGACGGCGACGGCTGGGCGAGGACCTCGCTGACCGTGACCGCCCGTCCGTCGCGGTGCTCGACGCGCACCGGCACCGGGCCGCGCCGGAGGCTGTCGGCCAGGTCGTCGGGGGTGCACCGGGTGGTGCCGCGGCCCTTGCCGTCGATCGCGACCCGGCCCTCGGTCTCCTTGAGGTCGCAGGCCACGGTGACGCGGCGGTAGGCGGCCCCGGTGTAGGCGAGCCGGAGCGGCCGGGCGCCGGCGAGGGCCGTGAAGCGGTGCAGCGGCCGGCGGTACTTGGCGGCGCGGGGCGTGAGGCGCAGCGTGCCGGCGCCGTCGGCCCAGGCGTAGCCGTACACCGCCTCCGTCCGTCCGGTCGTGGTGGCGGCGGCGGCGGGCGCCGCGGGCGCGCACAGGAGAGCGCACAGGGCGAGGGCTGTGGCGTGGGCGAGCAGGCGCATGGGCGGGTCCCCCCGGTCAGAGTGCTGGATCATCCACTCTGACGCGGGAGAGGCCCCCGATGTTCACGTGCGGTAGACGGTCATCCCGTCGAGGTCGTCCTTGGACAGCCGGCGCATGAGGTAAAGGCCCTCCAGGGCGAACTCCAGCGCCGCCGCCGCGTGCCCCGGCGACTCCTCGCCCTCGCCCATGCCCAGCCGCGACATGATCTTGGCGAGGCCCTCGACCGGGCCGATGCGGCGCAGCAGCTCGCCGGCCGGCACCAGCGCGCCGGACTCCACCTGGTTGCCCTGGGCGAACTTGTCGGTCAGCGCCGACAGGTCCATCCCGCCCAGCCGGCTCCGGAACGTCTCGGCCGTGGCCCGGCGCAGCAGGTGGGCGAGGATTTCGGTCTCCCGGCCCTCCTCGCTGACCTCGAACTCCACCTTGCCGCGCAGGCTGTGGACCACGCAGGGCAGGTCGCACACCCGGGTGACCGGCCGCTCCTCGCCGGTGATCGCGGCCCTGCGCACGGCGGAGGCGGCCGCGGTCTCGGCGGCGGCGATGGAGAAGCGCGCCGAGACGCCCGAACGGGCGTCGACGGAGGTGGACTCGCGGACCAGGCGGGTGAACCGGGCGATGGTCTCGACCAGGTGCTCCGGCACGTCGGCCCCGATGTCGGGCGTCGACTCCTGCCGGATCAGCGCCAGCTCGTCCTCGACCGTCAGCGGGTAGTGGGTGCGCACCTCCGCCCCGAACCGGTCCTTCAGCGGCGTGATGATCCGGCCGCGGTTGGTGTAGTCCTCCGGGTTGGCGCTGGCGATGAGCAGGACGTCCAGCGGGAGCCGCAGGTTGTAGCCGCGTACCTGGATGTCGCGCTCTTCCAGCACGTTGAGCAGGGCGACCTGGATGCGCTCGGCCAGGTCGGGCAGCTCGTTGACGGAGAAGACGCCCCGGTTGGTGCGCGGGACCAGCCCGTAGTGGACGGTCTCCGGGTCGCCCAGCCGCCGCCCCTCGGCGATCTTGATGGGGTCGACGTCGCCGATCAGGTCGCCCACGGACGTGTCGGGCGTCGCCAGCTTCTCGCCGTAGCGCTCGTCCCGGTGCTTCCACGCGACGGGCAGCTCGTCGCCCAGCTCCTCGGCGAGGGCGCGGCAGCGCGTGCAGACCGGCGCGTACGGATGGTCGTTGATCTCACAGCCCTCGACGACCGGGGTCCACTCGTCGAGCAGCCCGGTCACCGTGCGGATCAGCCGGGTCTTGCCCTGGCCGCGCTCACCGAGGAGGACCAGGTCGTGCCCGGCGAGCAGCGCCCGCTCGAGGTGGGGCAGGACGGTGTCGTCGAAGCCCACGATGCCTGGAAAGCGGGGCTCGCCCGCCCTCAGCCTGGCCAGCAGGTTCTCGCGGACCTCTGCTTTCACGGTGCGATGAACGTGACCGCTTTCTCGCAACTCGCGGAGATTTAGAGGCTGATGCACGGGATCGAGACTACGTCCCCCGGCACGAATGCGGCAGAGGTTTCGCGTCCGGCGCAGATTACGGATCTTGAGGATTGAGTGACGCGTTGTGTGCGTGCTTGTTCCTTTAGTGGGGAGAATCGGAGCCTAGGGAACTTGGAGCTGCCGAGGGAGGCGGGAAGCGTGGCCCTGATGACGAGCCGCTTCGCGGACGGCCTCGCCGTGGGTGCGGACCTTGAGGAGATCGCCGAGCGCGCCGTCGGGCAGGCGCTGTCACGACTCGGCGAGCAGGCCGACCTGGTCTGTTTCTTCATCTGCGGCGACGACCCCGACGACGTCGCGAGAGCCGGGCAGCGGGCGATGGCGCTCGCCCCCGACGCCCACGTGATCGGCTGCAGCGCCACGGGAGTGATCGGCGGCGGGCAGGGGGTCGAGCTGACGCCCTCCGTCAGCGCCTGGGCGGCCACGCTCGGCGAGGCGCGGCTGACGACCTTCGCGCTGGAGACCCTGAACGCCGAGGACCGGTTCGTGGTGGTCGGCCTGCCGGACCGCAACCCCGACGACCACGTGGCGATCCTGCTCGCCGACCCCTACTCGTTCCCGACCGACGCGTTCGTCGAGCGCTCGGCCGACGTGCTCGGCGACCTCCCGCTGATCGGCGGCCTGGCCAACGGCGTCGGCGGGCGCGGCTCCGTCCGGCTGTTCGCCGACGGCGAGGTCTACACCGAGGGCGCGATCGGCGTCGTGCTCAGCGGCCCCGTGCGGATCCGCACCGTGGTCAGCCAGGGCTGCCGTCCCATCGGTCCGTCCATGGTCGTCACCCGCGCCGAGGACAACCTCCTGCTGGAGCTCGCCGGGCAGCCCGCCCTGGCCCGCCTGGAGGACATCGTCAGCGAGCTGGACGAGGACGACCGCGAGCTGGTGGCCGCCGGCCTGCAGATCGGGATCGCGATCGACGAGTACGCCGAGCGCCACGAGCGCGGCGACTTCCTCATCCGGGGCGTGATCGGCATCGACCCGGAGCACGAGGCCGTGGCCATCGGCGACATCGTGGAGGTCGGGCGTACCGTCCGCTTCCAGGTGCGCGACGCCGCCACCGCCGACGAGGACCTGTACGACCTGCTCGACGCGCACAAGGCCGAGTTCGGGCAGGCGGACGGCGCGCTGCTGTTCTCCTGCAACGGGCGGGGCTCGGCCATGTTCGGCAGCGCCGACCACGACCCGGTGGCGCTGCGCGAGACGCTCGGCCCGATCGGCATGGCCGGCTTCTTCGCGGCGGGGGAGGTGGGACCGGTCGGCGGCCACAACCACGTGCACGGCTTCACCGCGTCGGTGCTCGTCTTCTCGTCGGGGGCGGCGGGCGGCGCGTGATCCTCGCGATCGACGTCGGCGGCACCAAGCTGGCCGCCGGGTTGGTCGGTCACGACGGGGCGGTGCTGGCGGCGCGGCGCGTCGCGACCCCGCAGGGGGCGGACGCCGAGACGCTGTGGAAGACGCTCTCCGGCCTCGTGGAGTCGCTGGTCGCGCCGGGCGCCCTCGTGAGCGCGCGCGGCCCTCTGACGGGTGCGTTCGACGGGTCGGTGGAGTTCACCGGGCCGGTCGAGGGGGTCGGGGCCGTGGGGTTTCCCGGGCCGGTCGAGGGGGTCGGGGTCGGGTGCGGCGGGCCGATGCGGTGGCCCGCGGGCGAGGTCTCGCCGCTCAACATCCCGGGGTGGCGGGGGTTCCCGTTGCGCGCCCGGCTGGCCGAACGGTTCCCCGGGGTGCCGGTACGCCTCCACAACGACGCGGTCTGCGTGGCCGTGGCCGAGCACTGGCGGGGCGCCGGCCAGGGTACGCGCGACATGCTGGGGATGGTCGTCTCGACCGGGGTGGGCGGCGGGCTCGTGCTGGGCGGCCGGCTCATGGACGGCGGCACCGGCAACGCCGGGCACATCGGCCACGTGGTCGTGCAGCCCGTGGACGGCCCGCCGTGCGGGTGCGGGGGGCGGGGCTGCCTGGAGGCGGTGGCCCGTGGACCGGCGCTGACGGCGTGGGCGCTGGCCCGCGGCTGGGTCCCGGGCGGCGGCGTACCGGCGGACCTCCCGGGACGTCTGGGGGACGGGAAGAGACGTCCCGCGGACGTGGAGGGACCGCCCGGGGAGCGGCCGGGACGTCTCGGACGTCCCGGAGAACGTCCTGAGGACGTCGCGGGACCCCGGGGACGCCGAGAGGGACCTCCTGAGCACGTGGGCGAACGTCCCGGACACCGAGGGGGACCTCCTGAGGACGTGGGCGAACGTCCCGGACGCCGAGGGGGACGTCTTGAGGACGTGGGCGGACCTCCTGGACGTCGAGGGGGACGTCCTGAGGACGTCGCGGGACGTCCTTGGGGACGCGGAGGACGTCGGGGAGACGGTGAAGGACGTCCGGGACGCCTCGGGGGACGTCCCCGGGACCTGCCGAGACGTCCTCAGGACGTCCCGGGGAGGGCGTACCGGGAGGAGCGCGAGGTGACCGCGCGGACGCTCGCCGCGGACGCGCGGGCGGGCGACGAGGTGGCGATGGCGGCCATGCGGCGCGCCGGGCACGCCCTCGGCGTCGCGATCGCCTCCGCCACGCACCTGTGCGACCTCGACCTCGTCACGGTCGGCGGCGGCGTGGCGCAGGCCGGTGAGCCGCTGTTCGGGCCGCTGGAGGAGGCGTTGCGCGCGCACGCCCGGATGGGGTTCGCCCGGCGGGTCAGGGTGACGCCCGCCGCGCTCGGGCAGGACGCCGGGCTGGTCGGCGCGGCGGCGCTCGTCCTCGCGGGCGACCGTTACTGGTCGAGCCCCCAGGTCGCGGCCAGCCGCTCGGCCACGGCCTCCTGCCTGGGCCGGTAGACGGCGAAGAACCGCCTGCCGCACTCCAGGTCGTCCAGGGCGGCGGCGATCTCCCGGCGCAGGTACGGCTTCGCGAGGCGCGCGGGGAGCGCCGGGGGCGCCTCGGCCGACACGTCCACGACGGCGGACGGCCGTCCCCCCGCTTCGACGGTGCCGCGGCCGGTCCTGGTGGCGTCGCGGCGGCCCTTGAGGTCGTCGCGGCTGCCCCGCAGGTCGCCCCGGCCGACCTCGCGCTCGCCCTGGCCGTCCTTGTGGCGGCGCGCCGCGGCCTCCTCCAGGGTGTCCTTGAGGGCGGTGAACCGGTCGAGCTCCAGGGTGGCCAGCTCGGTCGGCGCCGTGGTGTCGATCTTGTACCCCTTGCCGGTCAGGCAGGTGGCGTACGACCCCGCCAGGCCCATCAGCTGCGGGTCGGTGTCCAGCTCGTTCTTCCAGGCCAGCCGGAGCGCCCGGAGGTACTTCCTGCGCAGGTGGGCCGCGTCGGTGACGTCCCGGCCGAGGGTCTGCCTGATGGTGCTGACGTAGCACTCGGCGCCGGCCGCGGCGTACGCGTCGGCGGAGCTGCCGTCCGTCCCCCGCTCGCGCGCGGGGGGAGTGCCGGGCTCGACGGCGACGGGCGTCCCGACGGCCGGGGGCGTGCCCGCCGGGCTGTCGGGCACGTGCGCCTCCATGGTGGGGGTGCCGATGGCGGGCGGCTCCGGTGCGCGGGTGGGCGCGGGCGCGGCGGTGGAGACGGCGGGCCGTTCGGAGGGGTCGGTCGCGAGCAGCGGGTCGGCGCCCGGGAGGGCCGCCGGCGGCGGAGGCGTCTCCGGGACGTACGCCAGCGGGTCCTCCGGGTGGACGAGCGCGGCGAAGACCCCGAAGCCGTACCGCGCCCGGTACTCGCGCATGGCCGCGTAGTCGCCCGAGCGGCGCCGCAGCTCGTCGGCGGCCGGCGGCGCGGGGGTCCCCGGCGCGGCCGGCGTGTACGCCAGCCCCCGCCCCTTCATGCACGCGGCCATGACCTGCTGCTGCCGCCCCAGCACGCCCGGCGCCGGAGGCGGGGCCGGCACGCCGCACCCGGTCGCCACGACGCCCGCGACAGCGACGCCCAGGAGGGCCACGATCTTGCGCATGACGGCCAGGGTAGAGGCTCCCGCGCCCGGCGGATCCCGCGCGAACCGCGTGTGTGAGCCGCAGGCGCACGTGACGGCGGCCCACCGGCGGGTGATTCGTGGCATACGTCACTCCTGTCAGGCTTGTAACGCTTCCGCGGGCTCCTTCCAAGCAGGGGTGTAGATCGACGAAGGGAGCATGGCCGGTGCGTCGCAAACAGGCGGAGATCGCCACGGATCCCGTGGCCTTCGAAGCCTTCTACCGGCGGCACGTCGACGCGATCACTCGCTTCCTCGCCCGCCGGGTGGAGGACCCGCACACGGTCGCCGACCTGGTCGCCGAGGTGTTCGTGGCGGTGCTCGACTCCGCCCACACCTACCGGGAGAGCCGGGGCAGCGAGATCGCGTGGCTGTACGGCGTGGCGCGGAACACGCTCTCGGCCGAGCGGCGCCGCGCGTTCAGGGAGTCGAGGCTGGCCGACCGCGTGAGCGGGCGGCGGCTGCTGGACTCCGACGACGTGGCCCGCCTGGAGGAGCGGATCGACGCGGAGAGCAGGGCCAGGCGGGCCTTCGAGGCCATAGCCGGGCTGCCGGAAGGGGAGCGCGCCGTGCTGGAGCTGGTCGCCATCGACCAGCTCACCGTCACGGAGGCCGCGCAGGCCCTCGGCATCCGGCAGGGGACCGCCCGGGTCAGGCTGCACCGCGCTCGCCGCGTGCTGCGCGACGTCCCCCTCGTCATGGAAGGAACCACAGGATGAGTTTCGAGGAGCGCCTGCTGATGGAGCTGAAAGCCGAAGTCGCCGCCCGCGGGGCGGAGCACCGCCGCCGGGTGACCGTCCGCCGGCTGTTCGCGGGGACGGCGGTGGCCGGGCTGGCCGCCGCCGCGGCCGTGGCCGTGCCGCTGCTGACCGGCACCGAGTCGCCCGCGTACGCGGTGACCAAGAACACCGACGGCACGATCCGGGTCCAGATCAAGGAGTTCAGGGACGCCGACAAGCTGGAGGCGGACCTGGCGCGCATGGGCGTCACGGCCGACGTGACCTATCTCAAGCCCGGCACCTGGTGCAAGGCGGACAGGGGCCACGTCGCGGGAGGCGAGGCCAAGAAGCCCGAGGACTGGGACAAGTCGATCTCCGGCCGGGCCGTGCGCCACCGCAAGGCGGGAGTGGACATCGACCCCAGGTACATCGGGAAGGGCCGCACGCTGGTGCTCATGTACACCGAGAACGAGGACCAGACCTCCGGGCCGGAGAAGCCGCGGGCGCTCTGGCAGTACGCCGGCCTGGTGATCGAGGGCCCGGTCAAGCCTTGCGTCGTGGTGAAGGACCCGAGCTGGGACGACGTCGACGGCGGGGGTCAGCCGCCGGCCGGCAGCTGACCCCGCGCGCCGTCACGTCTCGGGACGGCTGGACTGGAAGAGCCAGGCGTCGAACAGCGTGTCGAGCTGCTTGCCCGACAGCCGCTCGGCCAGCGCGACGAACTCGGGCGTGGTGGCGTTGCCGTACTTGTGGTCGGCCACCCAGGTGCGCAGCAGCCGGAAGAACGTCTCGTCGCCGATGGCGCGGCGCAGCACCTGCAGCGTCATGGCACCGCGCCGGTAGACGGACTGGTTGAACAGGTCGCCGGGCTTGGCCCGTCCCGGCGGGTACTTCCAGATCGGGTCGTTCTTCACGGCGTACTGCCGGCGGAACAGCGCCTCGGCCGTGGCCCCGCCGGTGTGCTCCGACCACAGCCACTCGGCGTAGGTGGCGAAGCCCTCGTTGAGCCAGAGGTCCTTCCAGCGCTCGATGCTGACGCTGTCGCCGAACCACTGGTGGGCCAGCTCGTGGGCGATGATGCTGGTGTCGGGGTCGAAGCCGCCGTACATCGGCTTGGTCTGGTTCTCCAGGGCGTAGCCCGCGGAGAAGTTGTCGACGACGCCGCCGGTCGCGGAGAACGGGTAGGGGCCGAAGACCTTGCTCCAGTAGTCGGTGACCTCGCCGGAGACGCGGTAGAGCTTGCCCAGCGCGTCGTGGTAGGTGGGGTCGACGGCGGCGACGTTGGGGATGCCGCCCGGGGTCCTGCCCTGGCGCAGCTCGAACTTGCCGAGCGTCGCCGTGGCGAGGTAGGTGACCATCGGGTGGGTCTCGCGCCACGTGAACGTGGTGCGCCCGCCCGGTGCGGCCGTCTTGCCGGTCAGCTCGCCGTTGGCCAGGGCGGTCAGGCCCTTCGGCACGGTGATCCGGAAGTCGAAGGTGGCCTTGTCGGCCGGGTGGTCGTTGTTGGGGAACCAGGTCTTGGAGCCGGACGGCTCGGAGGCCACGAACGCGCCGTCGGTCGTCGGGATGAAGCCGTAGGTGCCGAGGTTGGCCGGGTCCTTGACCGGCTTGGGCTCGCCGGCGTAGGTGACCTTGACCGTGAAGCGGGCGCCCTTGACGAGCGCCGTGGCCGGGGTGATGACCAGCTCGTCGCGCTGACGGTCGAAGGCGGCCTTGGCGCCGTCGACGGTGACCTCGCTGACCTCCAGGCCGCGCAGGTCGAGGTTGAAGCGCGACAGCGCCTGGGTGGCCGTGGCGTCGATCGTCGTCACGCCGTCGAGGTGCTTGGTGGCGGGCGTGTAGCCGATCGTGACGCCGTAGTGGCCGACGTCGTAGCCGCCGTTGCCGTCGAGCGGGAAGTCGGCGTCGCCGATGCCGGGCGCCCCCGCGCCGGTGTCGGCGACGGGGGCGGGTCTGCCCTTGCCGGAGGCCGCCGGGGTGGCGGCGGCGCCGTCGCTCGGCGCGCAGGCGGGCAGGGTCAGGAGCGCGACCAGCGCGGCGGTCGCCTGGCGGGTGAACCTCATCGGAGTCGCGCTCCCCCTTCGTAGCGTGACACGTAGCTTACGCGGTGTCACGAGCGCGCGGGGAGCCCCGCGGCCTCGGCGCGGTCACGCTCGGACCTCTCAGAGGTTACCCCGGCGGTCCTGCTCGCGCTCGATGGCTTCGAACAGCGCCTTGAAGTTGCCCTTGCCGAAGCCCAGCGAGCCGTGCCGCTCGATCAGCTCGAAGAACACGGTCGGCCGGTCCTGCACCGGCTTGGTGAAGATCTGCAGCAGGTAGCCGTCCTCGTCGCGGTCCACCAGGATCCGGCGCTTCTTGAGCTCCTCGATGGGCGCCCGCACCTGACCGATCCGGGCCCGCAGCTCCGGGTCGTCGTAGTACGAGTCGGGCGTGTCGAGGAACTGCACGCCGGCCGCGCGCATGTGGTCGACCGTGGTGAGGATGTCGTTGGTGGCCAGCGCGATGTGCTGGACGCCGGGGCCGCCGTAGAACTCCAGGTACTCGTCGATCTGCGACTTCTTGCGGCTGACGGCCGGCTCGTTCAGCGGGAACTTGACCTTGCGGGTGCCGTCGGCCACGACCTTGGACATGAGCGCGGAGTACTCGGTGGCGATGTCGTCGCCGACGAACTCGGCCATGTTGGTGAAGCCCATGACGCGGCGGTAGAACTCCACCCACTCGTCCATCTTGCCGAGCTCGACGTTGCCCACGCAGTGGTCCACGGCCTGGAACAGGCGGCCGTTCTTGACCGCGGGCGCCGCGACGAGCGGCTCGGCGGGCTCGTAGCCGGGCAGGTAGACGCCGCCGTAGTTGGACCTGTCCACGAGCGTGTGGCGGGTCTCGCCGTAGGCGGCGATGGCGGCCAGCGTCACCTTGCCGCGCTCGTCCTCCACCGTGTACGGCTCGACGAGCCCCCGCGCGCCGTGCCGTACGGCGTGGGCGTAGGCGGACTCCACGTCGGGCACGTCCAGGGCGAGGTCGATCACGCCGTCGCCGTGCTCGGCCACGTGCCGGGCCAGGTCGGTGCCCGGCCGGATCGAGGAGCGCAGCTCGAACCGGGCCGAGCCCGAGGTCAGGACGTAGGCGACCTCGTCGCGGCTGCCGTTCTCCGGCCCGCGGTAGGCCACCAGCCGCATGCCGAAGGCGGTCGAGTAGTAGTGAGCGGCCTGCTTGGCGTTGCCGACGGCGAACACCACGGCGTCCATGCCGTTAACCGGAAAGACATCAGTCATGCCATTAAATCTCGACTTATCTGGTCTGGTTGTGCAAGAGTTGCTTGGATCAGTGGACAATCTGCCCAGTGAGTCAGCGAAAACGCCGGAGTTCCTGTACACCATGACGATCGACGATCTCGACGCCCGCCTCATCGGGCTGCTCGCCGCCGAGCCGCGCCTCGGCGTGCTGGAGTGCTCGCGCCGCCTCGGCGTGGCCCGGGGCACCGTCCAGGCCCGGCTCGACCGCCTGCTGGCCAGGGGAGTGATCACGGGGTTCGGGCCCGACGTGTCGCCCGCGGCCCTCGGCTACACCGTCACGGCGTTCGTCACGCTGGAGATCAGGCAGGAGGCCGGGCACGATCCGGTGTCGCACGGCCTCGCGCGCATCCCCGAGGTGCTGGAGGTCCACACGATCACCGGCGGCAGCGACCTGCTCTGCCGGGTCGTGGCCCGCACCAACGCCGATCTCCAGCGGGTCATCGACCAGATCGTGGACGTGCGGGGCGTGCGCCGGACCTCGTCCGTCATCGCCCTGGACACGCCCGTTCCCTACCGGGTGCTCCCGCTGGTGGAGGATGTCCCGCGCCACGGCGGGCACCAGTACGTACGATCCCCGTAGGGACGAGGCATCGTCGCCCGTCGTCTAACCTTGACGTTCGCCCAGCATACGGGGGTTTGCGAGGTGCGGAGCGGTGGTGGGATGGTCAAGCGGAGACGTCGGATCCTCAAGCGGTTGCTGATCGCCGGGGGTGCCGGACTCCTTCTCGCGATCGTCGCGTTCGGCATCGCGTACGCCATGACGCCGATCCCCGACAGCACCCAGAAACAGGCCACGGCCCAGGGCTCGGTCATCTACTACCGCGACGGCAAGAGCGTCCTCGCCCGGCAGGGCGTGGACCGCCGCCTCGTCGAGCTGGCCCAGGTGCCCCAGCACGTGCGCGACGCGGTCATCGCGGCCGAGAACCGCTCCTTCTACGAGGACGCCGGCGTCTCGGTCAAGGGCACCGGCCGCGCCCTGTGGTCCACGCTCACCGGCCAGCAGCTCCAGGGCGGCTCCACCATCACCCAGCAGCTCGTGCGCAACTACTACAGCGGGCTCAGCCAGGAACGCTCCATCACCCGCAAGATCAAAGAGATCATGATCTCGATCAAGGTGGACCAGTCCAAGCCCAAGGACTGGGTGCTGGAGCAGTACCTCAACACCATCTACTTCGGCCGCGGCGCCAACGGCATCCAGGCGGCCGCCCAGGCGTACTTCGGCAAGGACGTCGGCAAGCTCACCGTGGCCGAGGGGGCCTACCTCGCCTCGGTGATCCAGCAGCCCAGCCGTTTCGCCGACCCCAAGGGCGCCGACCTGGAGGCCGCTCAGACCCGCTGGCGGGCCGTGATCGAGGCGATGCGCCAGACCGGCACGCTCGGCGCCCAGGAGGCGGCGGCCCAGACGTTCCCCACGCTGAAGGCGCCGAAGAAGCCGTTCGTGCTCAGGGGCCAGGCGCAGTACATGCTCGACCAGGTCACCGCCGAGCTCAACCGGCGCGGCTACAGCGACGAGGACATCAACAGCGGCGGCCTGCGGGTCGTCACCACCTTCGACAAGAAGCTCATGCAGGCCGCCGAACGGGCCGTCAAGGACACCGTGCCCGCCGCCACCCCGAAGGCCGTGCGCACCGGTCTCGCGGCCGTCGACCCGGCCACGGGCGAGATCGTCGCCTTCTACGGCGGCAACCCCAAGCTCACCGGGTACGACAACGCCTTCTCGGCCAAGGTGCCCGCCGGCTCCACGTTCAAGGCGTACACGCTGGCCGCCGCGCTCAACAACGGCTACGACCTGTCCACCCAGGTCAACGGCAACTCGCCGATGCGCGTGGCCTCCGACCCCACGCACCCGATCCCCAACGACGGCGGCCGCTCGTACGGCACGATCGACCTGGTGCGGGCCGCCCAGAACTCCGTCAACACGGCGTTCGTGGACCTCGGCCAGAAGGTCGGCCTGGACAAGGTGGCCGCCACCGCCGAGGCGGCCGGCATCCCCGCCGCGCAGCTCCAGCCGCACCAGGCCGCGGCCACGTTCCCGCTGGGCGTCGCCTCGGTGAGCGCCGTGCAGAACGCGTCGGGCTTCTCCACCTTCGCCAACAAGGGCGTCCACGTGGAGGCGCACGTGGTCAAGTCCGTCACCGACGGCAAGGGCGTCAAGAACGTCGTCAAGCCCGCGTCCCGGCAGGTGATCGGCGAGCAGGCCGCCGCCGACACCACCTACGCCCTCCAGCAGGTCGTCAAGTACGGCACCGGCACCGGGGCCCGGCTCGACGACCGCCCGGTCGCCGGCAAGACGGGCACCACCGACGAGTCGAAGTCGGTCTGGTTCAACGGCTTCACGCCGCAGCTCGCGGTCGCCGTCGACATGTTCCGCTCCGACAACAAGACGGTCACCATCCCCGGGTACGGCGTGCAGTTCGGCGGGCAGCTCCCGGCGCAGGTGTGGCGGGCGTTCATGACCGAGGCCATGCGCGGCAAGCCCGTCGAGGAGTTCCCGGAGCCGTCCGACTACGGCTACCGCGACCCCTACACCTCGCCGTACGCCGACCCGTACGGGCAGCGCGACCCGCGCGTCCCCGACGACAACGGGGACTCGCCCGCCCCCCAGCCGAGCGGGCCCCCCGAGACCACGCAGCCCGAGTTCACCGAGCCGCCGCAGACGCGGCGGCCGGACGAGCAGGGCCCGCCGGACCTGCCGGACGACGGCGGCGGCTTCACCCAGGAGCCGCAGACCCCCGACGGGCCGCCCGACGACCAGGGCGGCCCCGCGAGGACCCCCTTCGGCTAGCCGGCGGCCTCGAGGCCATCCCGCGGCCGACCGGCGGCCCTGAGGTCTCCTTCGCACAGGCCTGCGGCCCCGGGGTCAGCTTCCGGACAGCTCGCGGCGCAGCTCCTCGGGGGTGGTGACCGGCATGCGGCAGGTGAACCCCCGGCACACGTACGCCGCGGGCGCCCCGCCCACGAGCCCGCGCCCCTCCAGCAGGGCGGGGCCGTCCTGCGCGGCGTCGGCCCCGGGGCTCCCCAGGGCCACGACGAGGCCGGGCGCGTCCGCCAGCAGCGCCTCGTGGTGCAGCGCCCGCGTGCGCGCGTCGTCCGGCGGCCCCACGACCGCCACCTCCACCGGCCCGTCCAGCGCCGCCCGGGCCACCGCGAGCCCCCAACCGGCGAAGCGCGCGTGCGCGCCGGCCAGCACCGACACGGTGCCGAGCGCCGCGTGCGCGGCCTCCCTGTGCCGCTCCGACCCGGTCAGCGCCGCGTACGACAGCAGCGCCCCCGCGGCGGCGTACTGCCCCGACGGCGTGGCGTTGTCCGTGGGGTCCTGGGGTCGCTGGAACAGCCGCTCGGCGTCGTCGGCGGTGTCGAAGAACCCGCCGGTCCCGTCGGCGAAGCGGGCCAGCACGGCGTCGAGCAGTGTGCCGGCCGCCCGGAACCAGCGGGTGTCGCCGGTGACGCCGTGCAGCGCGATCAGACCCTCGGCGACGTTCGCGTAGTCCTCCAGCACCCCCGCGTTCGTCCCGGCCCGGCCGTCGCGCGAGGTGCGCAGCAGCCTGCCGTCGCGCAGGTGGACGCGGTCGAGCAGCGTGGCCGCGCCCACCGCGGCCTCGACCAGGTCGGGCCGGTCGAACACCGCGCCGGTCTCGGCCAGCGCCGCGACGGCCAGGCCGTTCCAGGAGGCCACGACCTTGTCGTCGCGCCCGGGGCGCACCCGTCTCTCCCGGGCGGCGAGCAGCCGGGCGCGCACGGACGCGAGGCGCTCGGCGTCGTCCGGGTCCTCCAGGAGCTGGAGCACCGACGTGCCGTGCTCGAACGTGCCGGTGACGGAGAAGACCCGGGCCGCCCAGGCGCCGTCGTCCGCGCCGAGCACCTCGGCGAGCTGCTCCGGCGTCCAGACGTAGAACCTGCCCTCCTCGCCCTCGCTGTCGGCGTCGAGCGCCGAGGCGAAGCCGCCCTCGGGCGTGCGCATCTCCCGCAGCAGCCACTCGGCGGTCTCCAGCGCGACCCGCCGGGCCTGCTCGCCCCCGCCGGCCTTCCACCAGTGGGTGTAGACCCGCAGGAGCAGGGCGTTGTCGTAGAGCATCTTCTCGAAGTGCGGCACGACCCACCGCGCGTCCACGCTGTAGCGGGCGAACCCCCCGCCGAGCTGGTCGTAGATGCCGCCCCGCGCCATCGCGTCGAGCGTCTTGCCGCTCATCCCCCGCTCGCCCGAACGCAGCAGGAACTCCAGCACCATCGACGGCGGGAACTTGGGCGCCCCGCCGAAGCCGCCGTGCGCCGGGTCGAACGAGGCCCGCAGGTCGTCCATGGCCCGCTCCAGCGTCTCGGCCGTGGGCAGCGGCCCGCTGGGCAGCGTCGTCTGCGAGGTGAGCGCCGAGACCACCTGGGAGCCCTGCCGCAGCACCGCTTCGCGCTTGCCGGTCCACGCCTCGTGCACGGCCGCCAGCAGCCGCTGGAAGTCGCGCCGCGGGAAGTACGTGCCGCAGTAGAACGGATGGCCGTCAGGGGTGGCGAACACGGTCATGGGCCAGCCGCCCTGGCCCGTCATGGCCTGGGTGGCGCCCATGTAGACGGCGTCGACGTCGGGCCGCTCCTCGCGGTCCACCTTGACGTTGACGAAGTTCGCGTTCATCAGCCGGGCCGTCTCGGCGTCCTCGAAACTCTCGTGCGCCATGACATGGCACCAGTGGCACGCCGAGTAACCGACGCTGACCAGCAGCGGCACGTCACGCCGCCGCGCCTCGGCGAACGCCTCCTCGCCCCACGGATGCCAGTCGACCGGATTGTCCGCGTGCTGGAGCAGGTACGGGCTCGTCGAGTCCTTCAAGCGGTTCATCATGACCTCCCCGGGGTCACCCTACGGGGCCTACCTGCCCGCGGCTCCCGGCCACATACCGGCTTCGCGCGCGTACCCGGGCGTGGAGGCGTAGGTTACGGAGAGTGGACCTCGAGTACGTGCGCGCCCACGCCGGGCGCCGCGTCACGGACCTGACCCGCAGGGACGTGGCGCGGGCGCTGCTGTCCGTGCCGTCGGGCATGGCGCTGGTGGCGCTGCCCGACCTGCGGCGCGCGATGGCCGCCGCGGGCAACCCGCTGTCGCCGGTCTTCTGGGACTCCGCCAAGGAGATCCTGCTGCTCATCGAGGCGTGCGTAGCCACCGTGGGCGAGGTGCAGCGCTGGGTCGAGTCCACCGGCACCGAGCCCATCCTGCTGACCCCGGGCTTCTTCATCTGGCCGGAGGAGGACGAGCGCGGGCCGGTGGGCGAGGAGATGTTCTCGCGGCTCGTGCGTCACCTGGAGGAGCGCGTGCGGGCCGGCGAGATCGACTCCGACGCGCTGCTGCGGGGCGACCAGCGGGCCCGGCGGGCGTACGAGGAGCTGCAGGACCGGTGGCTGAACACGCCGCTGCCCGACGGCCGGGTGCCGGGCTTCGCGGTCGCCGACGAGCAGAACGAGGAGCTGATGGCCGTCTTCGAGGAGCAGGAGGCGACGGCGCTCAGCGAGCTGCGCCGCATCGTCGCCGGCCTGCCCAGGCAGCCGGAGCTGCCGGTCGCCGACCTGGAGGGGGTCGCGGCGCGGCTGCGGGTGCTGCTCGGCCAGCCCGGCTACCCGGCCAACGTGCTGCGGGCCTGCGCCGGGTTCGAGGACCGGCCGATGCCCGACGACGACATGGAGCTGTGGCTGTCGGTGGCCGCGGGCATCGCGGGGCCCATCTCCGACTTGTCGGAGGAGGACGACACCGTCGAGGAGTTCACCGACCTGGACGGCGAGGTGAGCCACGAGGACCAGGTGCTCGCCGCCCTGTGCGAGATCCAGTACGCCGACTGGCTCGCGGCGGTCGCCGCGCTGGTCCGGCTCGGCCCGGGCGTGCTGGCCTCCCCGGAGCGGATCGCGCGGCTCATCGCCGAGTCGCCGGACATCACGACCGAGGTCGACATGAGCGACCCCGACGAGCTGCGCGGCAGCGAGCGGCTCTTCACGCCCGTGGTGACGCTGTGGGGGCAGCTGGGCATCGTGGACGCCGACGACGTGCTCACGCCCCTCGGGTGGTGGGGGCTCCCGCTGGCCCTGGAGCGGGCCTGGTCGCCGAAGGAGTACTGACCGGCTTCAGGACCCTTCGGGGGCCAGGAGGTCCTTGTACTCGGGGTGACGCTCGATGTACTTCGCGACGTACGGGCAGAGCGGGACGACCCGCAGGCCGGTGTCGCGGCTCAGGTCGAGCGCGTGGCCGACCAGCCGGCCCGCCAGGCCCTGGCCCTCGTGCTCGGGCCGCACCTCGGTGTGGGTGAAGACGATCTTCTGGGGCAGCAGACGGTAGTCGGCGAACCCGGCCACCTCGCCGTCCACGAGAACCTCGAACCGGCTCCGCGCCGGGTCGTCGACTACTTCGATGGCCATCTACTCGGCTTTCCTGTCGTCCGTGTCGCCCTCGTGCGGGACCTTGATCTTCGACATCTGCTTGTTCATCGACTTGATGAGGAAGTACAGGGCCAGCCCGATGAGGGCGACGACGACGAAACCGAGCAGGCCCGGGCTCACGTCACCGGCTGCGAGAACTGTCACCGTTCCAGTGTGCCACCGGGGTGCCGTGGTCGGCCCAGGGGCCGGTCAGCGAGCAGGCGGGCTCACGGGCAGGCGGGCTCACGGGCAGGCGGGCTCACTGGCAGGCGGGCGAGACCTCGTCGGCGTGGATGCCGGTGAACAGGTCGTCCTCGGGCAGGTCGGTGTCGACCAGCGAGCGGGCCAGGTGGTAGTCCTCGGTCGGCCAGATCTCCTGCTGCAGCTCGCGCGGGCAGACGAACCACCAGCTGTCGGGGTCGATCTGGGTGGCGTGCGCCTTGAGCGCCTCGTCGCGGATGTCGAAGTAGTCGCCGCACGGCACGCGGGTCGTCACCGGCCACTTGGCCGGGCGGTCCTCCCAGCGCGCGATCCAGTCGGCGTACGGGGAGCCCATGCCGCGCGAGGTCATGGCCTCGTGCAGCGCCTCGAACCGCTCCTTGGTGAAGCCCATCTGGTAGTAGAGCTTCAGCGGCTGCCACGGCTGGCCCGTGCCCGGGTAGCGGTCGGGGTCGCCCGCGGCGTCGAACGCCTCCACCGAGACCTTGTTGGTCATGATGTGGTCGGGGTGCGGGTAGCCGCCGTCGTCGTCGTAGGTGATGATCACGTGCGGGCGGAACTCGCGCACGGCGGCGACCAGCGGCCGGGAGGCGTCCTCCAGCTTCTGCAGGGCGAAGCAGCCCTCGGGCAGCGCCTCGTCCTCGTTCTCCGGCAGGCCGGAGTCGACGAAGCCGAGGAACTGCTGCCGCACGCCGAGGATCTCGCGCGCCCGGTCCATCTCGGCCTTGCGCACCTCGGCGATGTTGGCCACGATCTCGGGCCGGTCCATCTTCGGGTTGAGCACCGAGCCCCGCTCACCGCCCGTGAGGGTACAGACCAGCACCTCAACGCCTTCGCGGACATAGCGGGCCATCGTCGCGGCGCCCTTGCTGGACTCGTCGTCAGGGTGGGCGTGGACGGCCATCAGCCTCAGCGGTGCACTCACGGGCTCGATGTCTCCTCAGTCGGACCGAACAGGCGCCCAGAGAGGTTACTTTCTGCTGGGCGGTCGCGAGGGCACTGCCCCCGCGGGCGACAATTGTCTCGGATAACGCTGAGGGAGTGCAGGGAGATTCCGCCATGGCCACGAGAGATGTCGGGAACGGGCCGGTTCTCGGCACGCCCGACGACTACCCGGACCGTCCCAAGCGAGGCGGCCGTCTCGTCGTGCACGTCGTCATCGGCGTGCTGGTGGCCATCATCGCGGGCGGATGGGGCTACGTGATGTGGTCGATGACCGGCAGCACGTCCGGCGCCGTGGCGCAGGTCGTGTCGTTCACCGTGCAGCCCGGGCAGGCCGAGATCGTCTTCACCGTGGCGAAGCCGGACGACCGCGCGGCGGTCTGTCAGCTCAGGGCCCTGGACGCCGGGCATGCCGAGGTGGGCACCAAGGACGTAAGAATCGGGCCGGGAGAGGGTAGTAAGCAGCTCAAGGAGCGGCTGGACACCACCGCCGAGGCCGCTTCAGTCCACATCCAGTACTGCAATCTCATAGAATAAGACGTTTGGGGAAGCGTTGGCGCGGCCGGCTTGTTAGCCTTTCGCAATTCGACCGCACAGGCGTCCTCAGTGTTCCAGGGCCCCTAGGCAAGCAAGGAGAACCCGTGGCCGACTCTCGCGATGAGAACGTCACATGGCTGACGCAGGAGGCGTACGACCGCCTGAAGGCGGAGTACGAATATCTCTCGGGCCCAGGGCGCGTCGACATCGCCAAGAAGATCGAGGCCGCCCGCGAAGAGGGTGATCTGCGGGAGAACGGCGGCTACCACGCCGCCAAGGACGAGCAGGGCAAGATGGAGGCCCGCATCTTCCACCTCCGCCAGATCCTCGACAACGCGCAGGTGGGGGAGGCTCCCAAGACCGAGGGCATCGTCGGCCCGGGCATGACCGTGACGATCCGGTTCGTCGGCGACGACGACGAGGTGACCTTCCTGCTCGCCTCCCGCGAGGAGAGCGGCGCCCCGATCGACGTGTACTCGCCCAAGTCCCCGCTCGGGGCGGCGATCAACGGCAAGAAGATCGGCGAGAAGGCCACGTACAGCATGCCCAACGGCCGTCAGAACACGGTCGAGATCCTCGAGGCCGTGCCGTACATCGGGAACTGACTCCCGGAGAAACGCACCGCCGGGCCCACGACGGCCCGGCGGCGTCTTCCGCTGCCCTGGGGCCGCGCCGCGGCTCGGCCATCAAGCAGGACCTGAGCTACCTGCTGCGGTCCCCGGCGCCCCGGAACCCACAGGGCCATCCGCCGGGCCCGTACGGCCCGCACCCGCCCTACGGCCCACATGGCCCGCACGGCCCGTACGGCCACCCGCAGGGCCCGTACGGGCCGCCTCCGCGCCGCCGGCGTGACCACTCGCGGCTGGTGCCGGTCATCGTGGTGGCGCTGGTCGCGGTGCTGACCGCCGACGTGCTGCTGCTGGCGCAGCCCCGCGCCCCGAAGCAGCCGCCGAGGCAGGGGCAGGCCGCGGCGACGGCGCCCGCGCAGGACAGGCCGTCGCCCCGGCAGACGCTGGTCGCCGAGTCCGGCCCGGCCCCCGAGGTCAAGCCACTGGGCACGCTGCACAAGCCCAACCTGTTCGTTGTCACGCGCAAGCCGTTCACCACGAAGCTGCTGGAGAAGGTGGCCCGCTTACGCGGCGTGCGCGCGCTGGAGCTGGCCGACGCGGCCTCCATCACGCTCGACGGCAAACGGGTGCAGACTCTCGCGGTCGATCCCTCCACGTTCCGGGCCTACACGCCGAAGGTGACGGCCGCCTCCGACGCGCTGTGGAAGAACGTGGCGGCGGGTGACGTCGCGGTCTCGTTCGTGCTCGGCAACGACGGCGGCCTGTCGCTGCACAGCCGCGTGAACGGCCCGGCCGGTCCGCTGCGCATCGGCGCGTACGCCACGACGGGCTTCGGCGCGGTGGACGCCGTCGTCTCCCGGCAGACCGGGCGGCGGCTCGGCCTGCCCCGCGACAACGCGCTGATCGTCAGCGCGCCTAGGGCCAACTCGGCGAAGCTGCGCGACTCCCTGCTCAAGGTGCTGCCCAAGGGCACGCAGGTGGCCATGGTCAACCCGGTGCTGCCGCCGGCCAAGAAGCAGGCCCGGGTGTGGGCCGCCGGCGCGCTCGTCTCGGCCGCGCAGATCACCGTGGCGTTGAAGGCGGCGGCCTCGAAGCTCGGCCGGCCGTACGTGTGGGGCGCCGAGGGGCCCGACACGTTCGACTGCTCGGGCCTCGTGCAGTGGGCCTACGCGCAGGCGGGGGTCAAGATGCCGCGTGTCACGCACCAGCAGTGGGTGACCGGCCCCCAGGTGCCGCTGTCACAGGCGCAACCCGGCGACCTCATCTTCTGGCGCAGCGACCCGACCAACCCCGGCTACATCTCCCACGTGGCCATCTACTGGGGTGGCGGCAAGATGATCCAGGCGCCGCGCACGGGCGACGTGGTCAAGATCAGCCCGGTGCACACGCGCAACCTCGCCGGCGTCGTCCGGATCAGCCCTGCCCTCGCGGCCAGGGTCAGGTAACCCCGCGGTCATCCGCTTCATACCCTCCGGTGGGTGCGTACGCCGAGCAATGGTGTAATTCTGATTACATGGAAAGCGTAGAAAGCACCGCACAGGTACGCGCCTGGTTCACCGGCCGCCTGCCCGAGGACTGGTTCACCGGGGCGCCCGAGATCGTCCGCGACCGCGAGGAGATCGCGGTCATCGGCACGCTGCCCGAGCCGTCCGGCGAGACGCCGGAGGAGGAGCGGGCGGCCCTCGTCGAGGGGCTCGTCCTGCGCTTCAGGGAGGAGACCCGGGAGCGCCGCATCGAGATCGCGCGCGAGGCCGAGCGCAGGTTCCGGCAGAAGGTGTCCTGGGGCGTCTCCTGCGGCGAGCAGACTGTGATGTTCACCACTCTCTCCGTGCCGGTGATGACCCGGCTGCGGCAGTCGGAGCGGCAGGTCCTCGACACGCTCGTGGCCGCCGGCGTGGCCCGCAGCCGCAGCGACGCGCTCGCCTGGTGCGTACGCCTGGTCGGCCGGCACACCGACACGTGGCTGGCGGATCTGCGCGACGCCCTGAGCCACGTCGACCGCGTCCGCTCCTCCGGGCCCGACGTCCAGAACTGAGAGCACGCAGCGAAAACGAATCGGGAAATGGTTTATACCACTCCGGGAATTGGTTTAGACCATGCTTCGGAGGCCGGTGGAGGTGCCGGAGGAATTTCTTTTAAAACCGTTCGTGATGGGTAGGCTCCCCCAATCGTCAAGGCCCCTGCCTGCGGCGACGCCGACGTGAAAAGGTCTATGCCAATTGGCTTTCACACGGCTTCGTCGTTAATGATGACTGGGCCCTGAACACCGTGGAGGAGCCGTAGCCGTGTCGCTTTCCGTCGAAGTACCCGCCCCGACGAGCAATGCCGAATTGGTTGCCTGGGTGAACGAGATCGCCGCCTTGACCCAGCCCGACCGGATCGAGTGGTGCGACGGCTCGGAGGCGGAGTGGACCCGCCTGACCAACCTGCTCGTCGAGCAGGGCGCCTTCACCCGTCTGGCCAAGCGGCCCAACAGCTTCTACGCCAAGTCCGACCCGAGCGACGTCGCGCGGGTCGAGGACCGCACGTTCATCTGCTCCGAGCGCGAGGAGGACGCCGGGCCGACGAACAACTGGATCGCGCCCGCGGAGATGCGCGCGACCTTCGGCGAGCTGTTCAAGGGCTGCATGCGCGGCCGGACGATGTACGTGGTGCCCTTCTGCATGGGCCCGCTCGGCGGCGAGATCTCCCAGCTCGGCGTGGAGATCACCGACTCGCCGTACGTCGCCGTCTCGATGCGGATCATGACCCGGATGGGGGAGCGGGCGCTGCGGCTCATCGAGGAGCGCGGCGAGTTCGTGCGCTGCGTCCACAGCGTCGGCGCGCCGCTGGAGCCGGGACAGCAGGACGTGCCCTGGCCGTGCAGCTCCACCAAGTACATCAGCCACTTCCCCGAGACGCGTGAGATCTGGTCGTACGGCTCCGGCTACGGCGGCAACGCGCTGCTCGGCAAGAAGTGCTACGCGCTGCGCATCGCCAGCACGATGGCCCGCGACGAGGGCTGGATGGCCGAGCACATGCTCATCCTCAAGCTCACGCCGCCCTCCGGCGAGGCGCGTTACATCGCCGCGGCCTTCCCGAGCGCCTGCGGCAAGACCAACCTCGCCATGCTCCAGCCGACGATCCCGGGCTGGAAGGTCGAGACCGTCGGCGACGACATCGCCTGGATGCGGTTCGGCAAGGACGGCACGCTGCGCGCGATCAACCCGGAGGCCGGGTTCTTCGGCGTGGCCCCCGGCACCGGCGAGATCACCAACGCCAACGCGGTCCGGACGCTCTGGGGCAACAGCATCTTCACCAACGTCGCGCTGACCGACGACGGCGACGTGTGGTGGGAGGGGCTCACCGACGAGCCGCCGGCGCACCTCACCGACTGGAAGGGCCGTTCCTGGACGCCCGACAGCGCCGAGCCGGCCGCCCACCCCAACGCCCGCTTCACCACGCCCGCCTCCCAATGCCCGACCATCGCGCCGGAGTGGCAGGACCCCGAGGGCGTGCCCATCTCGGCGATCCTGTTCGGCGGGCGCCGCGCCACCGCGGTGCCGCTCGTGACGGAGTCGCTGAGCTGGGACCACGGCGTCTTCCTCGGAGCCAACGTCGCCTCCGAGAAGACCGCCGCGGCCGAGGGCAAGGTCGGCGAGCTGCGCTACGACCCGTTCGCCATGCTGCCGTTCTGCGGTTACAACATGGGCGACTACTTCGGCCACTGGCTGGAGATCGGCCGCCGCCAGGGCGCGAAGCTGCCGCGCATCTACTACGTCAACTGGTTCCGCAAGGACGCCGACGGCCGCTTCGTCTGGCCGGGCTTCGGCGAGAACAGCCGGGTGCTCAAGTGGATCGTCGAGCGCCTCAACGGTGAGGCGACGGCCGTCGAGACGCCGATCGGCCTGGTGCCCGAGACGCTCGACACCGAGGGCCTCGACCTGCCCGAGGAGGACCTGCGCATGCTCCTGTCGGTGGAGCCGGAGGTGTGGCGGGACGAGGCCGCGCAGATCCGCGCCCACTTCGACACCTTCGGCGACCATCTGCCCAAGGAGCTGTGGGACGAGTACAACGCGCTGCTCGACCGCCTGTCCTAGCGCGCGTCCAGAGCCACCCCCCGGCCTTCCGCGGCCGGCCCGTCAACGGCGCCGGGCCGGCCGCGTGGCCTTCGGAGGTCTTGCCGGAGCGAGCCAGACATCCTAGGTTTTGCTGCGTGATCGTGGATGCGCACCAGCACTTCTGGGACCTCGAGACCGGCTCCTACCCGTGGCTGACCCCGGACCAGGGCGTGCTGTACCGCAGCTACCGGCCGGCCGACCTGGCGCCCGAGCTGGCCGTGACCGGGGTCGAGGCCACGGTGCTGGTGCAGGCGGCCGACTCGTACGCGGAGACCGACGCCCTGCTGGCCCTGGCCGATGCCCACGACTTCGTGGCGGCGGTGGTCGGCTGGGTGCCGCTCACCCGTCCGGAGGAGACGGCCCGCGCCATCGAGCGCTACGTCAGACATCCGAAGTTTCGCGGGGTCCGGCACCTCATCCATGACGAGCCGGACCCCGACTGGCTGGTCCAGGACACCGTGCTGGAGTCGCTGGGCCTGCTGGCGGAGGCCGGGCTGACCTTCGACGTGGTCTCGCTGCTGCCCCGGCACCTCGACCACGTCGTCACGCTGGCCGAGCGCCACCCCGGGCTGCGCGTCGTCGTGGACCACCTGTCCAAGCCGCGCGTCAGGGAGCACGTGTGGGAGCCGTGGGCCTCGCAGATCACGCGCGTGGCGGCCCTGCCCAACGTGTACGCCAAGGTGTCGGGGCTGGTGACCGAGGCCGACCACGCCGACTGGACCGTGGAGGACCTGCGGCCGTACGTGGACCACGCGGTGGGGGCGTTCGGCCCCGAGCGGCTGATGGCCGGCAGCGACTGGCCGGTGGCGCTGCTCGCCGCCGACTACCGGACGGTCTGGGAGGTGACGTCCTCCCTGCTGGGAGGCACGGACCGGGACCTGGTCCTGGGGGAAACCGCGCGGCGTTTTTACGGAATCGGGTGATCTTGGCCCAGGGATTATGGCTAGGCGTTTTCCTGGGTTTAGGGAAGTTTGGGATGGAAAAGCTGCCGGTGTGGGGGGACTACGCTGTGTCGATGGATCTTTCCTGACCGTCACGCCCGTCGCGTGCACGGACAGCGTCGGCATGCCGTACGAGATCACCCTGGAGCTGTCGCGCGACGGCACGCCGTACGGCACCGTGGGCGAGCGGTGCGGCTGGCTGCTGCGGCGCCTGGCGCACGGCGTGGACGAGGCCCGCGCCGGGCGTGGCGAGGCCGCGCGCTGGCCCGATCCGGACGACAGGTTCCCCGAGGAGGAGCCGGACAGCGAGCTGTTCGCCTTCCGGTACCGTACGAGGTCGGCCCTGGTGGGAGGCGGCGAGCTGCGCTGCTGCCTGCGCACGATCCCGCTCTGGGTCCCCGGGCGTGACCGGCCCGGGCGATGGCGGCTGACGCGCCGCGCCATCGTCGAGGCGTGGGGCGTGGAAGGCGTCGGCATGCGGGCGGTGCTCACCTCAGCGGAGCTCGCGCGCTTCGTGCACACGCTCGTCGACGAGGCCGACGGCTGTCTGGGCGGCCCCGGGAAATCCCATGAGGGCGCGGACACACGTGAAACGCGGTGATAATTGCCTGTTAGGTCATTCGACCTGAGGCACAGCACCGCTGGGGAGGGACTCCGTGGGCCTGCGCGACCTGGTCTACCGGCTGTACGAGCGCCGGTTGGAGGCCAAGCTGTCGAAGGACAGCGTCCCCCGGCATGTCGGGGTCATCATCGACGGCAACCGCCGCTGGGCCCGCGCGATGGGCATGCGCGACGTGTCCCGCGGGCACCGCAAGGGCGCGGACAAGATCTCCGAGCTGCTGACCTGGTGCCGCGAGAGCGGCGTCGAGGTGGTCACGGTGTGGATGCTGTCCAACGACAACCTCAACCGGCCCAGCGAGGAGCTGGAGCCGCTCCTGCGGATCATCGAGGACGTCACGCAGGAGCTCGTGGACCAGGGCTGGCGCATCAGCCCGGTCGGAGCGCTCGATCTGCTCCCCGACCGGACGGCCAATGTCCTGAAAAACGCGAAAGAAGCAACATCGCACCGTCCTGGCCTGATTGTGAACGTTGCAGTTGGGTATGGAGGAAGACGTGAGATTGCCGATGCGGTGCGCTCACTCCTCCAGGAGCAAGCCAGCAAGGGGGCCAGCATCGAGGACCTCGTCGAGGTACTCGATGTGGAGCACATCGCGGAGCATCTCTACACTCGCGGCCAGCCCGACCCGGACCTTCTCATCCGGACCTCGGGCGAGCAGCGGCTGTCCGGCTTCATGCTCTGGCAGAGCGCTCACTCCGAGTTCTACTTCCACGAGGCTTACTGGCCTGACTTCCGCAGGGTCGACTTCCTGCGGGCGCTGCGCGACTACGCCGCGAGGCACCGGCGTTACGGTTCCTGACCCGACATCTGGGTATCCAAGACGTAACGTT
The DNA here is from genome assembly GCF_013363995.1 of Nonomuraea rhodomycinica. Taxonomy (GTDB): domain Bacteria; phylum Actinomycetota; class Actinomycetes; order Streptosporangiales; family Streptosporangiaceae; genus Nonomuraea; species Nonomuraea rhodomycinica. The sequence continues at coordinate 460,641 of NZ_JABWGO010000006.1, forward strand.
GGAAGTGTCCGGCCACAGGCCGGACACTCCGGAGAGGGCCCCATCCTTGCGCCGACACCTGCCGAGGGGGCCGGAATCCGGCGTCGCCGGCACGTCGCGGCCGGGGACACGGGTCCGGTCCGATTCCCACCTCGTCTGCAGGGTGCCCCCCGCCAGGGGCGCCCGGGGGAGAACGTGTGGCAGTGTCCTCGAGCAACCCGTCCACTCAGCCCGGTAAGCGCACGTACGTGCTCGACACCTCGGTCCTGCTCGCCGACCCGGCGGCGATGACCCGGTTCGCCGAGCACGAGGTCGTCCTCCCGATCGTCGTCATCACCGAGCTGGAGGCGAAGCGGCACCACCCCGAACTGGGCTACTTCGCGCGCAAGGCTCTGCGTTACCTCGACGACCTGCGCGTCAGACACGGCCGGCTGGACGAGCCCATGCCGGCCGGGGACGGCACCCTCCGGGTGGAGCTCAACCACAGTGACCCGTCCATCCTGCCCGTGGGCTTCCGTCTGGGCGACAACGACACGCGCATCCTCACGGTGGCCCGTGCCCTGGCCGCCGAGGGCTGCGACGTCGTGCTGGTCTCCAAGGACCTGCCCATGCGGGTCAAGGCTGCCTCGATCGGCCTGGCCGCCGAGGAGTACCGCGCGGAGCTGGTCGTGGAGTCGGGCTGGACCGGCATGGCCGAGGTCCAGGTGACCGACGAGGGCGTCCAGAGCCTGTTCGAGCACGGCTCGGCCGAGCTCGACGAGACCAGGGACCTGCCCACCCACACGGGTCTGCGGCTGCTGTCGAGCAAGGGCTCGGCGCTCGGCCGCGTGCTCCCCGACAAGTCGGTGCGCCTGGTGCGCGGCGACCGTGAGGTGTTCGGCCTGCACGGCCGCTCGGCGGAGCAGCGGATCGCGCTGGACCTGCTCATGGACCCGGACATCGGCATCGTCTCGCTCGGCGGCCGGGCCGGCACCGGCAAGTCCGCGCTGGCGCTGTGCGCGGGCCTGGAGGCGGTGCTGGAGCGCCGCCAGCACCGCAAGGTGATCGTCTTCCGGCCGATCTACGCGGTCGGCGGCCAGGAGCTCGGCTACCTGCCCGGCACCGAGGGCGAGAAGATGGGCCCGTGGGGTCAGGCGGTCTACGACACCCTGGGCGCGATCACCACGCCCGAGGTGATCGAGGAGGTGCACGACCGCGGCATGCTGGAGGTGCTGCCGCTCACCCACATCCGCGGCCGGTCGCTGCACGACGCGTTCGTGATCGTGGACGAGGCCCAGTCGCTGGAGCGCGGGGTGCTGCTGACCGTGCTGAGCCGCATCGGCGCCAACTCCCGCGTGGTGCTCACCCACGACATCGCCCAGCGCGACAACCTGCGCGTCGGCCGGCACGACGGCGTCGTGGCCGTGGTGGAGAAGCTCAAGGGCCATCCGCTGTTCGCCCACGTGACGCTGACGCGCTCCGAGCGCTCGCCGATCGCCGCCCTGGTGACCGAGATGCTGGAGGACATCACCCTCTAGCGGGACTCACTTCAGGTCGCCGCAGATGAACCGTCCCTCCACCGTGGAGGGACGGTTCTCGTACCTGTGGACGATCTTGACCTGCTCGAACGCGGCCTCCTGCTGCGCCGTGCACACGATCTGGGCCTTGGCGGGCCGCGAGAGCGTGCCCTCGCCCTTGACGATGACCGTGAGCGTCGAGGTGCGGGGGAGCTGCACCTCGTCGCGCCGGATCGGGTTGAGGGAGTCCTTGATGCCCTCCAGCGTGAAGCCGCGCAGCGCGGTGTCACGGCCGTCCTGGAGCGGCTGCGTGGAGGCCGCGAACAGGGCCGTCAGCAGGCTCTCCACGGTGTCGGACTCGACGTCGGCCGGCTCCTTGGTCAGCCTGCCGTCCTTGAGCAGGTAGATGGTCTTGGACGGCGGCGGCACCTGGACGGTCGGCGGCTTGGCCACCTCCCGCGCGTCGGTCGGCGCGATGCCGCAGCCCGCCACCACCGGCATGACCCCCGTCAGCAGGACCAGGGCGCCCCTCGCGCGCCGGCCGTGGCACTTCCTCCTCGCGCGGCCCCTCATGCGCGCGGCAGCCAGACCGTGAACAGCGTGCCCGGAGTCTGCGGGCGCACCGAGATCGTGCCGCCGTGGAGCTGGGCGTTGGCCCGGGCGATGGCCAGGCCGAGGCCGCTGCCCTGGCTGCGGGTGCGCCCGGCCCCCGCCTTGAAGAAGCGGTCGAAGACGTGGGGAAGAGCCTCGGGCGGTATGCCCCTGCCGTGGTCGCGCACCTTCACCTCCAGGCCGTTCTCGGTGCCCCTGGCGCTCACCGTGACCGGCGCACCGCCGTGCTTGAGCGCGTTGCCGACGAGGTTGGCCACGATGACGTCGAACCTGCGCGGGTCCAGGCTGGCGGTCAGGCCCGGTGAGGCGCTCACCCCCACCTCCTCGCCCCAGCCCCGCACGTCCAGGCAGCCGTGGATGGCCTCGGCGACGTTGACCGGCTCCAGGTTGAGCGTGGCCGTGCCGGCGTCGAAGCGGCTGATCTCGATGAGGTGCTCGATCAGCTCGCGCAGCCGCTCGACCTCCCTGAGCACGAGCCGGACGGCCTGCGCCGTGTCGTCGGGCAGCCGTTCGAGGTCGTCGTTGAGCACGTCCGCCACGGCGGTCATCGCGGTCAGCGGGGTGCGCAGCTCGTGGGAGACGTCGGCGACGAACCGGCGCGACATGGCCTCCAGCGCCCGCAGCTCCGACACGCTCAGCTCCAGCGCCGCCGCCGCGTCGTTGAACCGGGCGGTCAGCTCGGCCAGCTCGTCCTGCCCGTGGACCGGCAGCCGGGTGTCGAGCCGGCCCTGGCCGAGCGCCTGGGCCGCCGCGCTCAGCCGGCGCACCGGCAGCAGCACCTGCCGGGCCGACAGCAGCGCCACGACGAGGGCGATGGCGACGATGCTGGCGCCGCCCTGGGTCAGCTTGCTGCGCAGGGTGGCGAGCCGGCTCTGCTCGTCGCGCAGCGGGAAGAAGACGAACGTGCGCAGCCCGGTGGGCTCGGCGACGGTGCCGGCGCGCCGGTAGACCTCGGCGCCGACGATGAGCCACAGCTCGTTGTGGATGACCCTGCGCTGGGTGACGATGTTCTGCTTGGCCCGGCCGTACAGCTCGTTGGGCACGTCCTCCATGGTCATGGGGCCGTCGGCGTAGAGGAGGCCGCGGTACTCGACGACGACGCCGCGGCCGGGGCCGTCGAGTGACTGGCCGAGCTCCTCCAGGTTCTTCGCGGTGGGCGGCGCCTCGCCGGGCCGCAGCCGGCCGATCGGGAACGCGATGCGGTCCAGCTCGCGCTCGACCACGTCCACGGCGGTGTCCTCGGCCCGCTCGACCAGCGCGGTCTTGGCCAGCTCGAAGCCGATGGTCGCGACGAGGACCGAGGCGGTGACGGCGACCAGCGTGAACGTGATGACGAGCCGCGCGCGCAGCCCGGTGGGCAGCCGGACCACGCGTCCGAGCAACTTCTTGATCATGGAGGGCTGAACCGGTAGCCGAATCCGCGCACGGTGTGGATGAACACGGGCTCGGCCGGCTTCGGCTCGATCTTCGCGCGCACGCGCTGCACGCAGGCGTCCACCAGACGGGAGTCCGCGACGTGCGTGTGGTCCCACACCTCCCGCAGCAGGTAGCGCCGGTTGAGCACCTGGCCGGGGTGGCGGACCAGCTCCAGCAGCAGCCGCAGCTCGGTCGGCGTCAGGTGGATCTCCTTGCCGGCCAGCGTGACCTTCAGCGCGCCCCGGTCGATCACGAGGTCGCCGAAGGTGATGCGGTCGGAGGCCGCCGACTCGGCGCGGCGCAGGATCGCGCGGATGCGGGCGTCCAGCACGCGCGGCTCGACGGGCTTGACCACGTAGTCGTCGGCCCCCGCCTCCAGGCCCACCACGATGTCGAGGTCGTCGCCGCGGGCGGTGAGCAGGATGACGGGGAGCTGGTCGAGCCGGCGGATGCGGCGGCACACCTCGACCCCGTCGATGCCCGGGAGCATGACGTCGAGGATGGCGATCTCGGGCCGGCGCGACCTGATGTGGTCCAGGCCCTCCTCGCCGGTGGCGTAGGAGGTGACGGAGTGCCCCTGCCGTGTCAGCGCCAGCTCCAGGGCTGTGCGCACGGAGGCGTCGTCTTCGATGAGGAGGATGCCGGCCACCTGCACATTATTCGCCCAGGTGAGGGATGCATCAGACGAGCGTCATAGAACTGTGACATCTCACTCACACGACCACAAAAAAGACGGGGCACTGTCAGGGCCGCCCCAGCCCCGGGAAAAGGCAGCGTCAGGTGTGACGAAAATCACATCGTATGGGAAACTCCACGCCAGGTGGCTGGTGGGGCCAGTGTTGTCCTGCCGAATGTCCCGTTTCGGTTGCGGACCACCCCCCAAGACAGGGCAAGCTCATTGCTCGTGAGCCCAGGTCCGCAGTTGAGTGAGCGCCGCGCCCCCGAAACCCCCCGCTCGGCAAGCCGACCGGCCCGTTCCTCGCGCGTGAGCCCGAAGCGGGTGCTCGGCATCGGCCTGGCGGCCGTCGTCGTGCTCGGCGGCGGAGGCTTCACCGCCTACCGCGCCGTCCAGAACGCCAACGCGCCCAAGGCGGCCGAGCCTCTGTCGCTCCCCGAGATGGGCGCCCTGGCCGGTGGTGACTTCAGCGCCGCCGCCGACCCCAAGACCGACAAGCTCAAGGAGGCCGCGGTCCAGGCGTACCGGGCCGACAAGCTCAAGGCGTCGCGTTCCGGGGCGAAGACCGGGTTCGACTGGGTCGAGGTCAAGAAGAAGGCCCCGGGCGGCAACGGCTTCCCGCCCGCCAACTTCCCGCCGGGCAGCACCCCGTCGCCGGGCAGCAACAAGGCCATCGCCCGGAGCATGCTGGCCAGCGCCGGCTTCGGCGCCGACCAGTGGGGCTGCCTCGAACGGCTCTGGCAGAAGGAGAGCGGCTGGAACGAGCGGGCCATGAACCGCTACTCCGGCGCGTACGGCATCCCGCAGTCCCTGCCCGGCAGCAAGATGGCCTCGGCCGGCGCCGACTGGCAGACCAACGCGGCCACCCAGATCAAGTGGGGCCTCGGCTACATCAAGGGCCGCTACGGCACGCCGTGCGGGGCCTGGGGACACTCCCAGTCCACGGGTTGGTACTGACAGGTCATCTTTCCCTCAGCAATCGGCAAGCCGTCGCGTCCGTCCACGCGGGCGGGCGCACGCTGGGCCCATGGCTGTGAAGGTCAGTGTGATCGTCGATGTCCACAACCCGGGTGATTCGGCCGACGCGTGCCTGCGGTCCGTCCTGGACCAGACGCTGCCCGCCGACGACTACGAAGTGATCTTCGTGGACGACGGGTCCACCGACGGGATCGCCGAACGGCTCGACACCGTCGCCGCCGTACGCCGCAACGTCCGCGTCCTGCACCTGCCGCACAGCGGCTCGCCCATGAGGGGACGCAACGTCGGCATCGCGGCGGCCAAGGGCGAGTACGTCTACCTGATGTCCCAGGGCGACCGGCTGGCCCGCGAGGCGCTGGAGCGCATGTACGACCGGGCCGTGGAGACGGACGCCGACGTCCTGGTCGGGCGGCTCGCGCGCGACACCGGGCCGCCCATGGGCGCCTTCCAGCAGAGCCGGGCCCGCGCCGACATCCTGCGCGACCGGCTCTTCTCGCTCCTCACCCCGCACAAGCTCTACCGGCGCGCGTTCCTGGAGCAGCACACCCTCGCCTTCGCCGTGCCCGGCGGCCAGCTCGCCGAGCAGGCGTTCTCCGTGCGCGCCTACCTGGAGGCCAAGGTCGTCGCCGTCCTGGCCGAGCAGGTCTGCTGTCACCTGGGCGAGCGGCCCGAGCCCGACGAGGACCCCGCCACGGTCGTGGCGGAGCTGCGCGAGCTGCTCGACGGCATCGACGCCCGCATCGGCGAGGGCCGCCACCGCGACCGCATGTACGCCTACTGGTTCCGTTCGACCGCGCTGCGCCCGTTCCTCACCAGCAGGTTCGCCGGCTCCTCCATCGACCGCGGCATGCACTTCACGCTGCTCAGGGAGCTGGTGCTGGAGCGCTTCCCGGAGCGGCTCGACCGCTACCTGCCGGTCCACCTGCGCGCCGTGGCGGCGCTGCTGCGGGCCGGCCGGCTCGACCAGCTCGTCCTGCTCGCCAACTCCACCCGCCGCGCGGGCCTGGGCGCCGATCTGACCGAGGTCCGCTGGGACGGGCAGGTGCTCGTGCTCGGGCTCACCGTGGAGGTGCTGAGCGGCGACGGCCGGCCCACCGTCTTCCGCGCCGACGGCGACCGGCTGCACTGGATCCCGCCCCGCTCGCTCGACACCACGCTGCTGCCGGACGGCGTCACCGACGTCACCCAGGCGGTCGAGCGGGCCCGCATCGAGGTCTACGTCCGGCACTCGGAGACGGGCGTCATCCACTTCCTGCCCGTGGCGTACCGGGTGGAGCGCGTCCAGGACGGGCGCCGCCACATCCGGGTGCGCATCGTCGGCGAGGCCCGCGTGGACGCCACCGAGGCCGCCATGGGCCGGCCGCTGCGCTCCGGCCAGTGGGAGGTCCACGTCCGCATGTACGGCGGCGCGCACCAGGCCCGCAGCCGCGTGCGCCGCTCCGAGGGCCCGCTCAACTGCCTGGGCGTGCTGGCCGAGCGGCCGAGGACGCGCCTGGTGGTGCCCTGCTGGACCGACGAGGGCGAGCTGGGCCTGGCCGTCGAGCCGCGCTCGTTCGCCGAGTCCATCGCGCTGGTCTCGCCGGGCGTCACCGTCAGACGGCAGGAAGGCCACCTGTACGTCGTGCTGCCGGTGCCGTACGTGCCGCCGAGCGGCGGGCCGCCGCTGGAGCTGGTGCTGCGCGGCACCGGGCGCCGGGAGCGCGAGGTGAGCGCGCCCGCCCTCGTCGAGCCGGGCCTGGCCGGCCGCATCGCCGGCCAGCTCGTGGCCAAGCTGCCGATCCGGCGGATGTTCGCGCCGCCGGACGTGCTCGGGCCGGGCCGGTGGCTGCCGTCGCTGCGCACCGCCGAGGAGGAGGTGGGGCTGCGGTTCGGGCTGGAGATCCGGCGGGGCGCCGTCATGGTGCGCCCCACCGCCGCCGTGGACCCGGCCCGCCGCTCGCCGCTCGGCCGCGACACGGCCCTGCACCGGATCGGCCGGCGCCTGCCGGGCGCCCGCCACCTCGTACGGCTGGCACGCGCGGGCAGGCACCGCTACCTGAAGGACTGACGCCGGTACCGGGAGGACCGGCGCCTACCGGCCGGTCCACTCCTCCAGCTCGGCGAAGGCGTCGCGGAAGGCCGGCAGCATCGGCCTGAGCCGGTCCGGGTAGACGTCCACCAGGCTGTCGAGGTGGTTGCCGCCCTCCACCCGGTGGTAGCGGAAGGGCCGGTGCGGGCCGACCATCCGCGCGTACACGTCGGAGTCGCGCTCGATGGGCAGCAGCGAGTCGAGCGTGCCGTGCAGCGTGATCAGCGGCTTCGTGATGCGTCCGGTCAGCGCGATCCTCGCGACCGCCGCGTAGGGACGGCGCGCGTCGTAGTCGTAGTCGGCCGCGGCGCCGTCGTAGGACGGGTCGAGCTCCTTCTGGTAGAGCTGCTGGGTGAGCTCCCAGTAGTACTGCCGGTGGAACGGCCACAGGAACTCCGACCCGGCCGCGAAGCCCGCCTGCCGCACGCCGGCCTCGTCCGGGTACGCCTTGAGCGCCTGCGGCAGGTAGTTCAGCAGGTTGTCGCCCTTGACCCGCCAGAGCGTGCCCTCCCAGTCCACGCCGCCGTCGTAGAGCCATCCGCGGTTCTCCAGCTGCCACCTGACCAGGTAGCCGCCGTTGGAGATGCCGGCCATGTACGTGCGCCTCGGGGCCCGGCCGTACCGCTGGGCGGCGACGGCCTTGGCGGCGATGGTGAGCTGGGTGACCCGCTCGTTCCACTCGGCGATGGCGTCGCCGGGGCGCCGGCCGTCGGTGTGGAAGTTCAGGCCGGTGTTGCCTTTGTCGGTGGAGGCGAAGGCGTAGCCCTTGGCCAGCACCCAGTCCGAGATCGTGAAGTCGTTGGCGTACTGCTCCCGGTTGCCCGGCGTGCCGGCGACGACGAGGCCGCCGTTCCAGTGCTCGGGGAGCCTGATGACGAACTGGGCGTCGTGGTTCCAGCCGTGGGTGGCGTTGGTGGTGGAGGTGTCGGGGAAGTAGCCGTCGATCTGGACGCCGGGGACACCGGTGGGGTTCACCGTGGCGGCCGAGTGCAGGCCGGCCCAGTCGGCCGGGTCGGTGTGCCCGGTGCGGGCGGTGCCGGCGGTGGTGAGGTCGTCCAGCTCGGCCGTGACGGCGCGCTCGGCGCCCGGCACGGTCAGCGGCCCGGCCTGGGCCGCGGCGGGTAAGGGCGTGAGCAGGCTCGCGACGAGGGTGAGGGCGACGAGCATCAGTTCTCCAGGAGGTGCCGGGCCAGCAGGCGCCGGAAGTCGTCGGGGCGTTCCAGGTGGGGGCTGTGGCCGCACTTGTCCAGCACCGCCTCGTGGTACGGGCCGTAGCGGTCCAGCACGGCCCGGGTCTGGGCGACCATGGGCTGCGCGGGGGTGCCGGGGGAGCCGGGCACCACGCCGATGGCGCCCAGGTGGGCCAGGTCGAACAGGGACGTGTCGGAGACGATCACGTCGTCGGCGCCGCGGATCCACAGGACGGGCGGCTTGGGGGTGATCTCGTGCAGGTCGTCCAGGCGGAAGCGGGTCGGCGCCAGCGCGTTGAGCACGCCGCGCCGGCCGGGCGCGACGCCGGGCCAGGCGGGCGAGGTGGCGGCGTCGCCCGGGTAGTGGTCGTCGCCGACCCGGGTGGTGAGCATGGCGGCGACGTAGCGGTCCTCGTCGTCCACCGGGCTCACCACGTACGTGGAGCGGAACACCGAGCGCGGCGAGGCCGGGTCCTCGTCCGACAGGTCGCCGCCCTTCAGCCGGGCCACGAACTCCGGGTTGACCGCGCCCGCGCCCGACCCGGCACCGTCCGGATGGGTCAGCCGGCCGTCCGGGCCCTCGGTGCCGCCGAAGCCGTACGGCGAGACGGGGTTGACCAGCGTGACGGACCGCACGGCCGCGGGCCGCTCGCGCAGCATCTGCAGCACGATCCCGCCGCCCATGCTCCAGCCGACGAGGTGGACGGCGGGCAGCTCCAGGGCGTCCACCAGCTCCAGCAGGTCGTCGGAGAAGTCCCGCAGGCCCCGGGTGGCGTCGATCGGCTCCGGGTCGGTCCCGCCGAAGCCGCGCAGGTCCACCGCGATCGGGCGCAGGCCGTCCGGCAGCGCGGCCATGCTCGTGTGCCAGAACGCCGAGGAGGAGACGTTGCCGTGGACGAACAGCACCGGCGCGCCGCCGCGGCCCTCGACGGTGACGACGTGCTGGGTGAGCCGCGGCGTGGTGATCCGCGTGGAGACGAACGCCGGCGGGGTGCTCACGCGCGCACCTTCTCGGCGAGGTCGCGGCCCTGGGTCTCGCGGGCGGCGAAGACGGCGACGAGGGTGAGGACGGCCGCCGCGCCGAGGTAGACGGAGATCGGCAGGCTGCTGCCGAAGTCCTTGAGCAGGGCCACCGCGATGATCGGGGCCAGCGCGCCGGCCACGATCGCCGAGAGCTGCGCGCCGATCGACACGCCCGTGTACCTCATCCGCGTGCCGAACAGCTCGGAGAAGAAGGCCGCCTGCGGGCCGTACATCATGCCGTGGAAGAGCAGCCCGACCGTGACGGCCAGCGTGATCGCCAGGAAGTTGCCGGTGTCCACGAGCGGGAAGAACGCGAAGATCCACACCCCGATCCCGGCCGCGCCGGCCAGGTAGATCGGGCGGCGGCCCAGCCGGTCCGACAGCGCGCCCCACATCGGGATCGTGACGAAGTGGATGGCCGAGGCGATCAGCACCGCGTTGAGCACGGTCGAGTTCGCGAGGCCGGTGGTCTTGGCGTAGGTGATGACGAAGACCGTGAGCAGGTAGAAGGAGATGTTCTCCGCCAGCCGCGCGCCGATGGCGATGAGCACGTCGCGCCAGTGGTGGCGCAGCACGCCGACGATCGGCGCGGTCGGCTCGGGCTCGGCCTGCTGGAAGACCGGCGACTCGGTGATCGACAGCCGGATCCACAGCCCGATCAGCACCAGCACGCCCGACAGCAGGAACGGCACCCGCCAGCCCCAGCTCAGGAACGCCGCGTCCGACTGCGTGGCGGCCAGGATCGCCAGCACGCCGGTCGCCAGCAGGTTGCCGCCGGGCGCGCCCGCCTGCGGCCAGGAGGCCCAGAAGCCGCGGCGTTCGGCGTCGCCGTGCTCGGAGACGATCAGGACCGCGCCGCCCCACTCGCCGCCGAGCGCGAAGCCCTGCACCAGCCGCAGCGTCGTGAGCAGCAGCGGCGCGGCGGCGCCGACGCTCACGTACGTGGGCAGGCAGCCGATGAGGAACGTGGCCGCGCCCATCATGAGCAGGCTGACCACCAGGAGGGTCTTGCGGCCGACCCGGTCGCCGAAGTGACCGAAGACCAGGCCGCCGAGGGGGCGGGCGACGAACCCGACGGCGTAGGTGAGGAACGCGAGGAGGGTGCCGGTCAGCGGATCGGCCTCGGGGAAGAACAGCTTGTTGAACACGAGGGCGGCTGCCGAGCCGTACAGGAAGAAGTCGTACCACTCGATGGTGGTGCCGATCAGGCTGGCGCCGACGACCTTCTTGATGGAAGTGGCCATGCCGTCACGCTAGGGAGTGACGGGGGTCACTCATATGGGGGCGAAGCCCACAGTCTACGGCTGTGATGTGTGGCCGAGGCGGTGCAGGCGGAGCGCGAGCTGGATCTCCAGGGCCCGCTCCGGGTCGGACCAGCCCTCGCCGAGGAGCTTGCCGATGCGGTCGAGGCGCTGGGTGACCGTGTTGACGTGGATGTGCATGGCCTCGGCCGTACGGGAGGGTGAGCCGCCGGTGCCGAAGTAGGCGGCGAGCGTGGCGGCCAGCGCGGTGCCCCGGCGGGCGTCGTAGTCGACGACCGGGCCGAGCACCGAGCCGACGAAGCCGCGCACGTCGCGGCCCTCGCCGATGAGCAGGCCGACGAAGCCCAGCTCGGCGGCGCTCGCGCCGTCGCCGGCCCGGCCCAGCGCGACCAGCGCCTCCGCGCACCGCCGCGCCTCCCGGTAGGCCGCCGCGACGACGCCCGCCCGCACGGCCCCGCCGCCCGCTCCGTCCGCTCCCGTGCCGCCGCCCGCTCCCGTGCCGCCGTCCGCTCCCGTGCCGTCGGCGCGGGAGGCGCCGGCCGTGGCGGGGGAGCCCAGCGAGGCGCTCAGCTCGGCGGCGACGCGCTGCGCGAGCGCCCCCGCGTCCTCGCCGGGCAGCAGCAGCACGACCTCGCCCGCCCGGCCGGCGGCCAGCCCGCGCCGCACCGCGGCCTGCGACGACGCCCAGAACGCGGCCCGCTCCCGCTGCCCGTCGTGCCGCGCCACCACGACCACGTGCGGCGCCCTCAGGTCGACGCCCAGCCGCCGCGCGCGGTCCGCGAGGCCGGGCGTCTCCGGGCGGGAGATCAGGTCGTCCAGCAGCTCGCCCCGCACCCGTCCCTCGGCCTCGGCCACGCTCCGGCGGAACAGCAGCAGCAGCGCGCACACCAGCGCCGCCCGCTCCAGGATCCGCTCGTCGGCGTCGTCGCTGCGCAGCACCAGCGTGCACAGCGGCTCCCCGCCGACGTCCACCGACGCGATCCGCAGATCGCCCCTGCGCACCGTACGGCCCAGCGCCCGCGACGCCTGCGCGGCCTCGAACACGCCCGCGTCCAGCTCGCCCACCGCGCCGTCGAGCGGCCCGGCGATGGGCCGGCCCAGGTCGTCGAGCACGGCCAGCGACCCGCCCAGCACGTCGGTCACGACGGCCGCCACGTCCTCGATGCCGCCGCCCCGCAGCACCACCGAGGTCATCCGGTCGTGCGCGAGCGCGGCCCGCTCCACCGCCTCGGCGTGCGCGCGGGCGGTGCGGTGGGCGGTGGACAGCTCCTCCAGCGCGTTGCGCGTCTCCTGGAGCAGCCGGGCGTTGTCGATGGCGACCGCCGCGTGCGCCGCCAGGCTCGCCAGCAGCGACACCTCCTCCTGGTGGAACGGCCGGGCGCTGCGGTCGGCGGCCATCAGCACGCCGATCACCCGTTGCCCCAGCCGCAGCGGAACGCCGAGGATCGCGACGAGCCCCTCCTCCTGGACGGCCTCGTCGATGTGGTCCTTGTGGCGGAACCTGGCGTCGGCGAAGTAGTCGGCCGTCGCGTACGGGGTGGCCGACTGCGCCACCAGCCCGCCGAGCCCGGCGCCCATGGCCAGCCGCAGCGCCCGGAACTTCGCCGAGATCGACCCGTCGGTGACCCGCATGTAGGTGTCGCCCCGCTCGGGGTCGTGCAGGGTCATGTACGCCGTGTCGGTGGCCAGGAGCTGCCTGGCCCGGTGGACGATCGCCTCCAGCACCGCGTCGAGGTCGCGCAGCGCGGCCAGGTCGCCGGCCGTGTCGTACAGGGCGGACAGCTCCGCCTCGCGCCTGGCCCGCCGCCTCAGCAGCGCGCGCACCTTGAGCGCCTCGACCTTGGCGCGTTCGAGCTCCTCGATCGTCGCCGCGTCGGCCCCGGCCGCCCGCGCCTCGATGATCGGCCCCTCGAACTCCACCGCCGAGGCCTCACGCCCCAGCAGCTCCAGGTAGCGGGTGATCATAGGCGCGTCATCGGGCCGTCCAGCCGCCGTCCACGGGCAGCGAGACGCCGGTGATGAACGAGCCGCCCGGCCCGCACAGGTACGCGACCAGCTCGGCCACCTCCTCCGGCTCGATGAGGCGCTTGATCGCCGCGGGCCTCAGCATGATGTCCTCGACGACCTTACCGGGGTCGATGCCGTGCGCCCTGGCCTGGTCGGCGATCTGGTCCTCGACGAGCCGGGTGCGCACGTACCCGGGGTTGACGCAGGTCGAGGTCACCCCGTGCGGGCCGCCCTCCAGCGCGATGGTCTTGGACAGCCCCTCCAGGGCGTGCTTGGCCGTCGTGTAGGCCGACTTGTACGGCGAGGCGCGCAGCCCGTGGACCGACGAGATGTTGACGAACCGGCCCCACTCCCGGGCGTACATGCCGGGCAGCACCCGCCGCGCGATGAGGAACGGCGCCTCGACCATGACCCGCAGCATGGTGGAGAACACCTCGGGCGGGAACTCCTCGATGGGCGCCACGTGCTGGAACCCGGCGTTGTTGACCACGATGTCCACGTCGGCGGGCAGCCGCTCGGCGAAGCCCGGCTCGCCCAGGTCCGCGACCACGGCCGTGCCGCCGATCCCGGCCGCCACCTTCCCGGCGGCGTCGCCGTCACGGTCCACGACGAGCACGTGCGCCCCGGCGGCGGCCAGCCGCCGCGCGCAGGCGGCCCCGATGCCGCCGCCGGCCCCGGTCACCAGCGCGGTCCGCCCCGACAGCCCACCGGTCACTTCGTTCGCCATGTCTCGACCCTAAGCCCGGGGCTCGACCCGCAGCATGGGGCCGGGCCACACAGATCATGATCCAGGTATGTGGGTGAAGCCGGATGGTACGATCTGCGGCATGACCGCGTATTCGCACCAGTGGTGGCCCGCCTCCTAGGCGGACCCGCACGCGCATACGCATCCCGGCCGCCTCGACGAGGCGGCCGCCCGCGTGTCCGGGACGCCCCCCGTCGAGCACCTCGACCAGCGAAAGGGCGTTCACATGACGATCACTTGGGCCTCCCTGCTCGGCACGCTCCTCGACGGCTCGTCCCTGCGCGCGCACGAGAGCGCCTGGGCGATGGAGCAGATCATGTCCGGCGCGGCGACCGAGGCCCAGATCGCGGCCTTCGCCGTGGCCCTGCGCGCCAAGGGCGAGACGGTGGCCGAGGTGACCGGCCTGGCCGACGGCATGCTGGCCCGCTCGTACGCGATCAGGGTGCCGGGCGAGACCGTGGACCTCGTCGGCACCGGCGGCGACCGGGCGGGCACGGTGAACATCTCCACCATGGCGGCCGTCGTGGCCGCGGCGGCCGGGGCCCGGGTGGTCAAGCACGGCGGCCGGGCCTCCTCCTCGACGACGGGCGCGGCCGACGTGCTGGAGGCGCTCGGCGTACGCGTGGAGCTGCCGCCCGCCGAGGTCGTGCGGGTCGCGGAGGAGGTGGGCATCACCTTCTGCTTCGCCGGGACCTTCCACCCGGCGATGAGACACGCCTCGCCCGTACGGCGCCAGCTCGGCGTGCCCACGTTCTTCAACTTCCTCGGCCCGATCACCAACCCGGCGCTGCCCGCCGCCCAGGCCGTCGGCGTGGCCGACGCCCGCATGGCGCCGGTGATCGCGGGCGTGCTCGCCGAGCGCGGCTGCTCCTCGCTCGTCTTCCGCGGCGACGACGGCCTCGACGAGCTGACCACCACCGGCCCGTCCACGATCTGGGTGGTACGGCGGGGCACGGTCACCGCGACCCCGTTCGACCCGGCCCACCTCGGCGTCCCGCGGGCCCGTACGGAGGACCTGCGCGGCGGCGACGCCGAGCACAACGCCGCGGTGGCCCGCGCGGTCCTGGCGGGCGAGCCGGGGCCGGTGCTCGACATCGTGCTGCTGAACGCCGCCGCCGCGCTGGTGGCCGCCGACGGAACACCGCCGGCCGCCGAGCTGACGCCGGTCCTGGCGGCCGCCCGCAAGCGCGCGGCCGACGCGGTCGAGTCGGGGGCCGCCGCCACGCTCCTCACCCGCTGGGCCCGCGCCACCCGCTGAGCCCCGGCCCGGTCAGTCCTCCCCGGCGGAGTTCGTCATCGCCAGCACGTCGAGGACCGCGTCGAGCTGCTCCTCGGAGATCTTCCCGGACGCCACGTGGCCGCGCTCGACGACCACCTCGCGGATGGTCTTGCGCTCGGCCAGCGCCTGCTTGGCGATCTTCGCTGCCTCCTCGTAGCCGACGTACCGGTTGAGCGGCGTGACGATCGACGGCGAGGACTCCGCGTACTCGCGCATCCGCTCGACGTTGGCCGTGATGCCCGCCACGCAGCGGTCGGCGAGCAGCCGGGAGACGTTGGCGAGCAGCCGGATCGACTCCAGGATGTTGCGCGCGATCACCGGGAGCTGCACGTTCAGCTCGAACGTCCCCGAGGCGCCCGCGAACGTGATGGCGGCGTCGTTGCCGATGACCTGCGCCGCGACCATGGTCGTGGCCTCGGGGATCACCGGGTTGACCTTGCCCGGCATGATGGACGAGCCGGGCTGCAGGTCGGGCAGGTTGATCTCGCCCAGGCCGGCGCGCGGCCCGGAGCCCATCCAGCGCAGGTCGTTGGCGATCTTGTTGAGGGCGACCGCCACCACCTTGAGCTGGCCCGACAGCTCGACGATCGAGTCCTGCGCGCTCTGCGCCTCGAAGTGGTCCAGCGCCTCGCGGAACGGGATGCCGGTCGCCTCGCGCAGCTTGGCGATGGCCTTCTCGGCGAACCCGGGCGGGGTGTTGATGCCGGTGCCCACGGCCGTGCCGCCGAGGGGCAGCTCCAGCACGTGGCCGAGCGCCGACTTCACCCGCACCAGCCCGTGCTCGATCTGCGAGGCGTAGCCGCCGAACTCCTGTCCGAGCGTCACCGGCGTCGCGTCCATCAGGTGGGTCCGTCCGGACTTCACCACCTGGTCGAACTGGAGCGCCTTGGCCCGCAGGCTCGCCGCCAGGTGCTCCAGCGACGGCAGCAGGTGGTAGGTCACCTCGGTCGCCGCCGCCACGTGGATGGAGGTGGGGAAGACGTCGTTGGACGACTGCGAGGCGTTGACGTGGTCGTTGGGGTGGACCGGCCGGCCCAGCCGCTCCTGGGCCAGGTGGGCGATCACCTCGTTGGCGTTCATGTTGGACGAGGTGCCGGAGCCCGTCTGGAAGACGTCGATCGGGAAGTGGTCGTCGTGCTCGTTCTCGGCGACGTCGGCCGCGGCCTGCGCGATCGCCTCGGCCAGGTCCTTGTCCAGGACGCCCAGCTCGGCGTTCACCTCGGCGGCCACGGCCTTGATGAGGCCGAGCGCGGCGATGTGCGACGGCTCCAGCGGCCGTCCTGAGATCGGGAAGTTCTCGACCGCCCGCTGGGTCTGCGCGCGCCACCTGGCTCCGGCGGGCACGCGCACCTCGCCCATCGAGTCTGTTTCGATACGGAACTCGCTCATGCCCCCAGTCTGTCCCACGAGGTCCGGCTCAAGCGGGCCCGGCGCGCGTGGCCGGCCCGGCGCGTGCTCAGCCCTGCAGGACGGCCACGATGAGGATGGCGATCATGACGGCGGCCGCCGCGGCCACCCCCATGAGGATGAGCATGCCCGTGCGGTTGCCCGTGGGGCGCTCCTCGGGCCCCGCGATGGCGAACAGGTCGGTGCCGAGCCCCTTGGAGTCCGGTCGTTCCATGGCCATGCCCTGCGGCCCCTGAGGGCCCGGCGGAAGCCCCTGGCCGGGCCCCGGGCGGGACATGCCGTGCCCGGCGGGCACCGGCCTCGGGGGCGGGCCGCCCGGGGGAACGGGACGTCCGGGCTGCTGCGCCGGCGGGTAGACCTGGTGGCCGGGTGCGTTGTAGGGCCGTGGCGTCTGGACGCGCTGGGTGGCCATGGCGCCCTCGTCCACGGGCGGGCCCGGCTGCGGGCGGCCCGGGAGCGGCGTCTTGGGCCGCTTCAGGCTCACGGTGCGCTCGGGGTCGAGCCCGGCCTGACCGCCCTCACCGCCGGGGCCCTGCGCGGCGGGGCGCCCGCCCGGGCCGCCCTGCGGGCCGGACGCCGGCGCGCCGTACGGTGTGGCGCGCTGGGGGCCGGAGCCGGGCGCGCCGTGCGGTGCGGCGCTCTGCGGACCGGAACCCGGTGCCGTGTGCGGTGCGGCGCCCCGCGGGCCGGAGCCCGGTGCGCCGGCCGGCCGTCCGCCCTGAGGACGCGCACCCGCTCCCTGCTGGGGGCCGGACGCCCCTGGCGTCCTGGAGCCGCTGGCGGGATCGGTGGCGTCGGGCACGGAGGTCTCCTGACCGGTCAGGCTCTCGGCGGTGATGACCGGTATCTCGTGGGTGGGCGTGTCGGCGACCATCCGCAGCATGGTCTCGGCCTTGGCCGCGTTCAGCCGCTTCTTGTGGTCCTTGTGCAGCAGCCCGGTCAGCACGGGCCCGAGCTGTCCCGCCTGGGTGGGCGGGTCGGCGTTCTCGCTCAGCAGCGCCGCGAGCGTCTCGGCGATCGAGGCCCGCTCGTAGGCGGGGCGCCCCTCGACCGCGAAGTACAGCGTCGCCCCCAGCGACCAGATGTCGGACTCGGGGCCGGTGTACTCGCCCCGCGCTCGCTCCGGCGCGGTGTAGCCGGGAGAGCCGATGACCATGCCGGTCTTGGTGAGCTTGGGGTCGCCCTCGGCCTTGGCGATGCCGAAGTCGGTCAGCACCACGCGGCCGGTCTCGGTGATGAGCACGTTGCCCGGCTTGACGTCGCGGTGCGTGATGCCCTGGGCGTGCGCGGCGCGCAGCGCGCCGAGCAGGTCGACGCCGATCTCGGCGACCAGCCGGGGCGGCAGCGGCCCCTCCTCGTCGATGACCTGCTCCAGGGACCGCGCCTCGACCAGCTCCATGATGATCCAGGGGCTGTCGTCGTGGATGAGCACGTCGTGGATGGCGGCGACGGCCGGGTGGCTGATGCGCGCGGCGATGCGACCTTCGCGGACCATGCGTTCGCGCAGCTCGGCCCGCTGCTCCTCGGTGAGGCCCGGGTCCTGCCGGATCTCCTTGACCGCCACCTCGCGGCCCAGGGCGCGGTCCCTGGCACGCCACACCGTGCCCATCGTCCCCCGCCCGAGCGGCGAGATCAGCTCGTAGCGCTCGGCGAGCACACGTGTCTGTGGTTCCGGCATGAGAAGAAGATATCTATTTCGCTTGGAAAGTGCTTTAGCCTCGCTTGCGAAGTTCTCTTGGCCAGAACCGCCGAGGAAGGAACAACTTTATCACCGTCGTCATGAAGCGGGCAGGAATCGAGGGAACCGCCGGCCGGGGCTCCACGCGCCGGCGATGGACGCCCTCGCCGGACCTGCGCTCCTGCCGGGGCGAGGGCACCGGGACCGGCGCCGCCATCGTGTCGGCGCGGCCCATGGCGTCGGCCCGGTGCAGCCCGCGGTGCGCGGGCCGGCGTGGAAAAGACGGCACGGTCACCGCCTGCGCCTGCCGGGTCTGGGTCTGCCGGGCGGGCCGGCGGGAGGCCAGCGGCTCCTCGGCCGAGCCGCCCGCCGCGACGCGCGCCAGCATGAGCGAGGCGCGCACGGAGTCGAGGCGGGTCTGCGGGTCGATGCGGAGCAGCGCGTCGAGCACCGGCGCGAGCGGGCCGGCCTTGGTCATGGGGATGGGCTCGCCGCTGGTCAGCGCGGCCAGGGCGGCGGCTGCCGTACGCCTGCCGTGCAGGCCGCGGCCCTCGACGGCGGTGTAGAGGGTCGCGCCGAGCGACCACAGGTCGGCGGCAGGGCTGGCCTTGGCGCCGAGGACCCGCTCCGGCGCGATGTAGCCGGCCGAGCCCAGCACGATGCCCGCCTGCGTGATCGAGACGTCGCCCTCCAGGGCCGCCAGCCCGAAGTCGGTGAGCACCGCCCGGTCGTCGGTGACGAGCACGTTGCTCGGCTTCACGTCGCGGTGCAGGATGCCCTTGGCGTGGACGGCGCGCAGCGCGCCCAGGATCTGCCGGCCGATCTCCGCGACGCGGCGGGGATGGAGCGGTCCTTCCTGCTGGATCAGCTGCTCCAGGGACCTCGCGTTCAGCAGCTCCATGACGATCCACGGCCGGTCGTCCTCGGTCACCACGTCGAACACCGTGATGACCGACGGGTGCGCCACCATCGCCGTGGCCCGGCCCTCGCGCTCGGTGCGGGCGCACAACTCGGCCCGCAGCTCCTCGTCGAGCACCGCCGGAAGGCGCACCTCCTTGACCGCGACGTAGCGGTCGAGCAGCTCGTCGTGCGCCCGCCACACGGTGCCCATGCCGCCGCGTCCGACAGGTTCGAGGAGCCGGTAGCGCGCGGCGAGAAGGTAACCGGAGGGCGCACGCATGCCTGGCAGCTTACCTATTTGTGTAAACCGACCAGTAGAGGCCCGGCCGATAAAATGTTGCGAATCCAAGTCAACCCGTCTGACTCGCCGGGTCAGCGAGCCTGCTCAGCGCGCCCACGGGCACGCGAACTGTCGTGCCCGTCCACATGGTGGGGGTCCGGGTGGCCTCGCCGCAAGAGACGCGCGTCACCCCGATCCTCCGCGCCCGCCGCCCGTCCCCTCCGGCGCCGCCGGGGCTCCCGTCCCTTCCCGGGCGGAGCGGAATGGCGTTCGCCCAGGTCCCGGGCCCGTTTCGCGGTGACTCGTCCGGCTGCGGAGAAATGCTTATTACGCCGATAAAGGGTGTCGTGCCGCGGGGGCCAGGGTTACGCGGGGAACTCTGGGGTGAGGTAGGCCGGTTGTAAGGGTGTCGTAAGGGGGTGGGGGCAGAGTGAAGCTACTTACGAGGCGACTCCTCAAGAATCCGGAAAGTGTGCGCCACGATCGGCAGAATGGGGAGCACGCGTCGGAGGTACGACCAAGTCAGCGACCATGACGGCTTCACCCGAAGGACGTGATGAGGATGCGCCAGACCCAGGTTCGCCCCCGGCCGAGGAAGCCGGCCGGCCCCTCCCTCGACCTTCGCACGCCGTCGGGGCGCAAGCTGCCCTTCTGAAAACCCCCATCGCAGGAGCGTCCTCTGAGAGGTGCACGATGTGCAGTCACTTCCCCGCCTGCCCCGCGGCCGGATCGGCCGACCGTGAGGCGGCCCACGTGGTCTCGGCCCACCCCGACCAGGGCTGGAGCCTGCTCTGCAACGGCGTCGTGCTCTTCGAGGACACCGGCCTCCTGCTGCCCGACGGCACCGTCGTGGCGCCCCACCGCGCCCCCGCGCTCGCCTGAACGACCTACCGGGGGCACGCGGCCGTGAGGCCCCGGCCGGCGGGCCGGCGGGGCCTGATCACGGCATCACGGCTCAGGTGAGGCCGGCCGGCTCGGACCGGCGCGCTCGGAGCGGCCCGAGCGCCCGGCTCAGCGGCGGCCGATCGACAGCACCGGGCCGGTGCGGTCGGTGAAGAAGTCGTCGCCCTTGTCGTCCACCACGATGAACGCGGGGAAGTCCTCCACCTCGATCTTCCACACCGCCTCCATCCCCAGCTCGGGATACTCCAGGACCTCCACCTTCTTGATGCAGTCCTGCGCCAGCCGGGCCGCGGGGCCGCCGATGGAGCCCAGGTAGAAGCCGCCGTACTTCTGGCACGCCTCGGTCACCTGCCGCGACCGGTTGCCCTTGGCCAGCATGACCATCGACCCGCCGGCCGCCTGGAAGCGCTCCACGTACGAGTCCATCCGCCCGGCCGTGGTCGGCCCGAAGGAGCCCGACGCGTAGCCCTCGGGCGTCTTGGCCGGACCCGCGTAGTAGACGGCGTGGTCCTTCAGGTACTGCGGCATCTCGCCGCCGTTGTCGAGCAGCTCGGCGATCTTGGCGTGGGCGATGTCGCGGGCCACGACGAGGGGGCCCGTGAGCGAGAGCCGCGTCTTCACCGGGTACTTCGTCAGCTCGGCGAGGACCTCCGGCATGGGCCGGTTGAGGTCGATCCTGACCACGTCGTCGGAGAGGTGCTCGTCGGTCGTCTCCGGCAGGAAGCGGGCCGGGTCGGTCTCCAGCTGCTCCAGGAAGACGCCCTCCGGCGTGATCTTGGCCAGTGCCTGCCGGTCGGCCGAGCAGGAGACGGCGATGGCCACCGGGCAGGAGGCGCCGTGGCGGGGCAGGCGGATGACGCGCACGTCGTGGCAGAAGTACTTGCCGCCGAACTGGGCGCCGATGCCGAGCTTCTGGGTCAGCTCGAAGACCTTCGCCTCCATCTCCAGGTCGCGGAAGCCGTGCCCGGAGGGCGAGCCCTCGGTGGGGATCGAGTCGAGGTAGCGGGCGCTGGCGTACTTGGCCGTCTTCAGGGCGTACTCCGCCGACGTGCCGCCGACGACGATCGCCAGGTGGTACGGCGGGCACGCGGCGGTGCCCAGGGAGCGGATCTTCTCCTCCAGGAAGGCCAGCATGCGCTTCTCGTTGAGGACCGCCTTGGTCTCCTGGTACAGGAACGACTTGTTGGCCGACCCGCCGCCCTTGGCCATGAACAGCAGCTTGTACTCGTCGGGGTGGCCGTGGGGGTCCTCGGCGTACAGCTCGATCTGGGCGGGCAGGTTGCTGCCCGTGTTCTTCTCCTCCCACATGGTCAGCGGGGCCATCTGGGAGTAGCGCAGGTTGAGCCGGGTGTAGGCGTCGTACACGCCTTTGGCTATGTGCTCGGCGTCGCGGCCGTCGGTCAGCACGTGGCGGCCGCGCTTGCCCATGACGATCGCGGTGCCGGTGTCCTGGCACATGGGCAGCACGCCGCCGGCCGAGATGGAGGCGTTCTTCAGCAGGTCGAGCGCCACGAACCGGTCGTTGCCGCTGGCCTCCGGATCATCGATGATCTTGCGGAGCTGGGCCAGGTGCGACGAGCGCAGGAAGTGGGAGATGTCGTGCACGGCCGTCTCGGTGAGCAGCCGCAACGCCTCGGGGTCGACCTCCAGGAACGTACGGCCTGCCGCCTCGACCCTCCGCACCCCCTCCGATGTGATCAGCCGGTACGTGGTGTCGTCGGCGCCCAACGGGAGAAGATCGGTGTAGTCGAACTCGGCCATGCCCATCCTTTCGATCCCCCAAAGCGTACGCCCACGCGAGGCGCGCTCCCGCCCGGCCGTCAGGTGCGCTCGGCGACCACGCGCGGCGTGGAGCGCGGCGAGCCCGGCGACGCGGCGGGCGGAGCGGGACGGCGGGCGGTGAGACCGATGACGATCCCGCCCACGACCAGCCCCGCGCCGAGCAGGTCGTAGCGGGACGGCGTCGCGATGCCCAGCACCGCCCCCGTCACGATGGCCCCCACCGGGATGAGCCCCGCGAACAGCCCCGCCCGCCCCGGCCCGAGCCGCGGCAGCGCCGAGTACCACAGGAAGAACGCCACCACGGTCACCACGAGCGCCAGGTAGGCGAACCCGGCCGCCTCCGCGAGGCTCGGCGCCCGCAGCATGCCGGGCCCCTCCTTGACCAGCCCGATCGCGGCCAGCATGGGCACGGCCAGCGTGGTCGAGTACGCGCTCACCCGCAGCGCCCCCAGCCGCGGCAGCAGCGGGATGGCCAGCAGCGAGAAGGCGATCTCCCCGGCGAACGCCCCGAGCGCCCACAGCAGCCCGGTCAGGTTGCCGCTGCCGAGCCCGGTGGCCAGCGTCGCGCCCGCCACCACGACCGCCGAGCCCGCGAGCAGCCGGGGCGCGGGCCGGCCGCCGGCCAGCGCGAGCGCCAGCGGCACGGCGCCGAGCACGGTGCCGACCAGCGCGGGCCCGGCGGCGCGGGCCGACTCGGTCACGCACACGTTGAACAGCGCCAGGCCGGTGAACGACAGCGCGGCGAGCAGCGCCCACTCCCGCGGCATCAGCCGGACGAACCGCTGCCCCATGACCCGGACCATGGCCAGCAGCACGACCGCGGCGACCAGGTAGCGCACCGCCTGCCCGCCGTACACCGGATAGTCCTTGACCAGGCCGGACACCCCGGCCAGCGTTCCCACCAGGAACATCGCGCACGCGGCGCCGAGCACACCGTTTCTCATGTTCGAGGATGCTAGGGAGACAATGGTCCACGCAAACAGTCCAATCCTCGGCTGTGAATGGGGGCCAATATGGGCGATCTGTACGTCCCGCTGGACCACGCGCGGGGCGGCGTGGCCGCGCAGGTGGCCTCCGGCCTGCGCGACGCGGTCTGCTCGGGTCGCCTGGCCCCCGGCGACCGCCTGCCGTCCAGCCGTGACCTGGCGGCAGACCTGGGGGTGTCGCGCGGGGTGGTGGTCGAGGCGTACGAGCAGCTCGTCGCGGAGGGCTTCCTCGTCTCGCGGGTCGGCTCGGGCACCCGCGTGGCCCCCGCCGCCACCCGTGGCCGCGCGGTCACGGCCGAGCTCCCGGAGTCGTACTGCGACTACCAGAGCCGGGCGACCTCGCCCGACCTCGGCCACTTCCCGCGCGAGCGCTGGCTGGCGGCGCTGCGCGACGCCCTGGCCATCATCCCCTCCGACGCCCTGGACTACGGCGACCCGGCCGGCATCCCGGAGCTGCGCGAGGAGCTGGCCGGCTACCTGCGGCGGGTGCGCGCCGCCGACGTGGACCCGGCGAACCTCGTCATCGTGGGCGGCGTCGCCCAGGGCCTCAGCCTGGTGCTGCACGTGCTGGCCGAACGCGACAGCCGGCTCAGGGCGGCCCGACGGGACGGTGGCCACGGGACAGCCCGGCGGGACGGCGATCCGGGGACGGCCCGACGGGAGAGTGGTCCGGGGGCGGCCGGACGGGACGGCCGGATCAGGCCGGGCGGGCGCGGTGGCCGGCTCGGGCTGGCCGTGGAGGATCCGACCAGCCAGCGGCAGGTGCCCCTGCTGCGCCGCGCCGGGGCCGACGTGCTGCCGGTGCCGGTGGACGGGCGGGGCCTCGACGTGGCGGCGCTGCGCGACCTCCCGGCCCGGGCCGTGCTGGTCACGCCCGCCCATCAGTACCCGACGGGCGTGGTGCTCTCGCCCGGCAGGCGGGCCGCGCTCGTGGAGTGGGCCCGCGAGGCCGACGCGATCGTGCTGGAGGACGACTACGACGCCGAGTTCCGCTACGACCGCGACCCGGTGGGCTGCCTGCAGGGGCTCGCTCCCGACCGCGTGGTGCTGGTGGGCAGCGTGAGCAAGGCGCTGGCGCCGGGGCTGCGGCTCGGCTGGGTCGTGGCCCCGCCCGCGCTGGCCGGGGCGGTCCGGCTGGCGCGCGGCGAGTTCGACCTCGGCTCGCCGGTGATCGAGCAGTACGCGCTGGCCTCCTTCCTGCGCACCGGCGGCTACGACCGGCACCTGCGCCGCATGCGCCGGGAGTACCGGGGGCGCCGCGACGCGCTGGTCAGGGCGCTGGCCGAGCACCTGCCCGAGGTCCGCGTCCGGGGCATCGAGGCGGGCCTGCACGCCTATCTCGACCTGCCGGCCGGCTGGGACGAGGAACGGGTGGTCGCGGTGGCGCGGGAGCTGGGCCTCGCGATGGAGGCCGTGGGCCCGATGCGCTTCGCGCCGGGCCGCCCGGCGGTGGCGGTGGGCTTCTCCCGGCTGCCGGTCCACCGGGCGGCGGAAGCCGTACGAGGGCTGAAGCTGCGCATGTCGGGAGGCGACGCGGGCTGACCGCCTTGGCGGCGGGGGAGGAGCCGGGCCGCCGTCCTGACCGCGGGTGCGGCGTCAGGCCGCCGTCTTGACCGCGGGCTCGAACCCCCTCGCCAGCACGATGATCACGCCGGCCAGCACGAGCGGCGCGGCGAACGCGATCCGCATGTCGAAGGAGTCGGCCAGCGCGCCCACCAGCGCGGCGCCGACGATGAAGCCCACGTAGTTGAACAGGTTGACCCGGGCGATGGCCACCCCCGTGCCCGCCGGGTCCAGCCGGCCCGCCGCCGAGAACGACTGCGGCGCCACCACCGACAGACCCACGCCGGTCAGCCCGAACGCCACGATGGCCAGCGGCTGGCTGGGCGCGGCCACGATGCCGACGAAGCCGAGCGTCGCGATGGCCCCGCCGATGCGCACGATGGCCGCCGAGCCGTACCGGCGCACCGCGAGGTCGCCGCCGAGCCGTACGGCCAGCGTCGTGGCCTGGTAGGCGGCGTAGGCCAGCGGGACCACGCCGGGCGAGGCGGACAGGACGTCCTTCATGAAGACCGTGCTGAAGTTGGAGACCGCGGCGTCGCCGACGTACAGGAAGCCCATCGCCAGGCAGAGCGGGATGATCGGCCGCCATGGGAACCGCGCGCCGGGCGCCGCCTCCGCGTGCTCGACCTTCTCCTCCTCGGCCGTGCACAGCCGCGGCCCGGCGTAGAGCGAGGCCGCCACGGCCAGCACCATCGGCACGCTCATGACCACCCCGAGGTCGAGCCCCGACGCGGCCGACGCCCACAGCGCGCCGAACAGGCTGAACACGCTCCACACGCAGTGGAAGCCGTTGAGCACGGCGCGGCCGTACCGGCGCTCGACCGCCACGCCCTGCATGTTGATGCCCGCGTCGACCGCGCCGACCGCCAGCCCGAACACCAGCAGCGCGACGAGCAGTACCGGTACGTTCGGGGCGAGCCCGGCGAGCACCACGCCCGCGGCCACGGTCGGCTGCGCGGCCCGCAGCAGCGGCTTGCTGCCCCGCCGCGCGGCGTAGGAGCCGGCGGCCACGCTGCCGACGCCCGCGAAGACCGGCACGACCAGCAGGATCAGGGTCAGCGTGCCCTCGTCGAGGCCGTGCCGGTTCTGCAGGTTGGCGACCTGGGTGAGCAGGGTCGCGAACGACAGTCCCTGCACGGCGTAGGCGACGTACGCGGCGATGCGGGCCTGGAAATCACGGGGGGTCGGCACGGCGGCCTCCAGGTGGGGGGTTCAGCGTGGGGGGTTCAAGCGTGGGGGTTCAAGCGTGGGGGTTCAGCGGGGGAGGTTCGGCAAACGTGAGGCGCGGTCAGGTTAGCGGTCGACCGGCCCTTTCGCCAGGGCGCACACACCCAGCGCCACCACGGCGGCCACCTCCGTGACCGCCAGACCGCGTTCCACCAGGCCGAGCGGCATGACCTGCCACCACGCCAGGCCGCTGCGCGCCCCCACCAGCACCACCGCGACGATCCCCGCGACCCACAGCACCGAGCCCAGGCCCAGGCCGAAGGCGGCCAGCGCCGGACCGCGCCGCCCGGCGTGCCGCCAGGGACGGGCGATGACCAGCGCCGCCACCGGCAGGCTGAGGAAGGCCACCAGGCTCCCCACCCGGTGGATGCTGCCGCTCAGGCTCGGGCCGACCGACCAGTCGTGCTTGGGGAACCAGGCCGTCACCAGCAGCCCCGCGCTCCACGCCATCAGCGCCAGCGTGCCGAACACCCCCGCGAGCCGCGTGCGGGCCAGCGCGACCCCGATCGCCGCCGAGCCCGCCGCGAGCAGCGCGACGCCGAGGCCGAAGACCCAGCCGTACGCGCCGAGGCCGTGCTCGCTGATGGTCCTGCGCAGCGGGTTGAGCTCGCCCGTCCCGGCGCCGGCCAGGTCCAGCCCGGCGACCACCGCCACGCCGGCGCCCACCGCGCCGAGCCCCCACCGCGCCGCGTGCCGCACCAGCCGCCTCCCTCCGGGCCGCCGCCGTACGGGCGGGCCCCGCTCCGGTCAACGGGCGGGCCCGGCGCCGGATTCCGCCCTTGGCACCCCATGACCGTACGAAACCAGGACTCGTACGGACTCGTCACCTTGGCCGGACCCGCGGAGGCGAGCACGCGGGCCGTGCGCCGGATATCGTCGAGATGTGAACGAGCGCCCGGGAGCGTGGCTGCCCCGCCTGCAGGAGGTCGGCGAGCGACTGGCCGAGGAGTGGATCAGTGCCCGGCGCCCCGCCCGGCCCGACACCCCCCAGCCGCAGGAGCTGCGCGCCTCCGACGACGACCGCGAACGCGTCGCGCAGGTGCTCCAGGACGCCCACGCCGACGGCCGGATCACCCTGGAGGAGCTGGAGGAGCGGCTCGGGACCCTCTACTCCGCCCGCACCCTCGGCGACCTCGCGCACCTCACCGAGGACCTGCTCCCGGCCGACGAGCAGCCGCTGCGGCTCGACGGCCGGCCGGTGTCGGCGTTCTTCAAGCAGGAGCAGCGCGGCGGGCGCTGGGTGGTGCCGGCCGAGCTGGACGTGACCGCCATGTTCGGCACGACCAAGCTCGACCTGCGCGACGCCATCCTCCAGAACCGGCGCATCGTGATCAACGCCACGCTCGTCTTCGGCGGGCTGGAGATCCACGTGCCGGAGGACCTGGAGGTCATCCGGGTGACCAAGGACAAGACCGTGCGGCTGACCAAGCAGCCCACCGAGCCGGGCGCGCCCGTGGTCGAGGTGCGCACCACCAACTTCGCCGGCGACGTCAAGGTCAAGGAGCCACCCCGCCGCAAGCGCCGCCGCTGACGGGGCCGCCCGCCCCTGGTCCCCGGACCCGCGGTGCCTGGACCGCGGTGCCTCAGCCCGTGGTGTCCCAGCCCGTGGTGTCCCAGCCCGCGGTGCCTCAGCCCGCGGTGTCGAAGTTGATCGCGCTGTAGGCCCGCAGCTTCCAGAGCTGGTGCTCGCTGTCGACCTTGCGAATCGTGCCCGAGCGCCCGCGCATGACCAGCGAGCTGGTCATCGCCACGCCCTTGCCGTAGCGCACGCCCTGCATCAGCTCACCCTGCGTGATGCCGGTCGCGGCGAAGAACACGTCGTCGGAGCGGACCAGGTCGTTGGTGGTGAGCACCTTGTCGAGGTCGTGCCCGGCGTCGACGGCCCGCCCGCGCTCGGCGTCGTCGCGCGGCCACAGCTTGCCCTGGATGACCCCGCCCAGGCACTTGAGCGCGCACGCCGCGACGATGCCCTCGGGGGTGCCGCCGATGCCCATCATGAGGTCGATGCCCGTGCCGACGCGGCCGGCCATGATGGCCCCCGCCACGTCGCCGTCCACGATGAACTTGATGCGCGCCCCGGTCTCCCTGATCTCCTTGACCAGCTGCTCGTGCCGGGGCCGGTCGAGCACCACGACGGTGACGTCGGAGGCCGAGCAGCCCTTGGCCCGGGCCACCGCCGCGATGTTGGCCGCGACCGGCGCCTCGATGTCCACCACGTCGGCCGCCTCCGGCCCGGTGACCAGCTTCTCCATGTAGAAGACGGCCGACGGGTCGTACATCGAGCCGCGCTCGCTCACCGCGATCACCGACACGGCGTCGGGCATGCCGAGCGCCGTCAGCCGGGTGCCGTCGATGGGGTCGACCGCCACGTCGCAGTCGGGCCCGCTGCCGTCGCCGACGTGCTCGCCGTTGAACAGCATGGGGGCGTCGTCCTTCTCGCCCTCGCCGATGACGACCACGCCGTTCATGGACACCGTGTTGATCAGCTGGCGCATCGCGTTGACCGCGGCGCCGTCCGCCCCGTTCTTGTCCCCCCGCCCGACCCAGCGGGCGGCGGCCATCGCGGCCGCCTCGGTGACGCGTACCAGCTCCAGGGCGAGGTTGCGGTCGGGGGCGTGCTCGCCCGTCGCCAGCGCTGGGGGTACGGACGTCTGATCGGACATGATGGCGGGCCCTCCTCGTGGACAACTGACTCGATGGTAGTTGCGTACCCAAGGTCAACCGAGAAATGGGTGCGCGGCCGTTCTCGGGTGGGCCCGGCCCGTGTGCCCGGATCGCCCGCTGAACGATCACTGGTGACGGCGCCGAGCCGTCCCGGAAGCCACGTCCGTGTACCCCCGCCAGGTGGATGCCGGTTGCCCATGTATCCCCGGACAGCGGAGGATAATGTGCCTGCCATGAGCAGCGATGTGGAACAGCCGGTCACAGCCCGCACCTCCGAGCGGGGCGCTGCCACGCGCACCGCGCTACTCAAGGCCGCCAAGGAGGTCTTCGTCTCCAAGGGCTTCGCCGAGGCCGGCGTCACCGACGTCGTGGGCCGGGCCGAGGCCAGCGTGGGCAGCCTCTACCATCACTTCTCCGGCAAGGCCGACCTCTATCTCACGCTGTTCGAGGAGTTCCAGGCCAAGCAGGCCCAGCGCACCAGCCAGGCCGCGCGCGAGGCGCGGGCCGAGGGTGAGAGCGACCCGATGAAGGTGTTCATCCGCGCGGCCCGGGCCTACCTCGACGGGTGCCTGGAGGAGCGGGAGGTGGCCGCGCTGTTCCTGCGCGGCGACGGGCCGCCCGGCTTCGAGGTGGTCATGCGCGACCGGCTGCGCAAGTGGGCCGAGCGCAACGCGGCCCTGTTCGACGACGACGAGGGCGCCCTGGTCGTGGTGATCACGGGCGCGCTCGCGGCGGCGGTGTCGGAGGTCGTGCGCACCGGCGACCGCGACCTGGCCGAGGACGTGCTCGCCATCATCGGCCAGATCCGACCGGCCGCTTCGGCGACCGGCGCGGCCAGCGGGTAATCTCGCCAGGTGTGCGACGGTTCACTGAGGGGTTCTACGGCTACGCGGTAGCGCTGTTCGTCTGCCTGGGGGCGGCGGGCCTGTTCCTGCTGGTCGCACCGCAGGGCCGCCAGGAGCACATCCCCCGGCGCGACTACTCGATCACCGTCGCCAACTTCGCCCGCACCGTGCCGTACCAGGTGTGGGCCCCCAAGCAGGACCCGGCCGGCTGGATCCCCAACAGCAACCGCATCGCCAAGGGCGAGAACGGCGCCCAGGTCCTGTCCATCGGCTACGCTACGGCCAAGCGTGAGCACGCCATGCTGGCGCAGAGCGACGAGAAGCCGGCGGCCGGGTTCGCCAGCCGCATGGCCAACACCGACAAGGCGATCGGCGGCCAGCAGGTGGCCGGGCAGACGTGGGAGCGCCGCTTCCGCGAGGACAAGAAGCAGCGGTCGCTGGTGCGCGTCCTGCCGGACGTGACGCTGGTGGTCACGGGCACGGCCGACTGGCCCGAGCTCGGCGAGCTGGCGGCCACGCTCCAGCAGCGCCCCAAGAGCTGACCGCCGTCGTCCGGTCCGGGCCGGGCGGCGGGGCTGGGCGCGCCCGCGCGCCCGTGACTCTAGGGTGGTGACGTGGCAGACGACAAGACGCCCTCATACGAGCAGGCCCGCGAGGAGCTGACCGAGGTGGTGCGCCGCCTGGAGACCGGCGGGCTCACCCTGGAGCAGTCGATCGAGCTGTGGGAGCGGGGCGAGAAGCTGGCCGCGATCTGCGAGGAGTGGCTGCAGGGGGCCAGGGTCAAGCTCGCCGCCGCGATGGCCCGCCGCACCGAGGCGGGCGCCGCCCGCGACGACGACGCCCCGTTCTAGACTCCCGCCCTCCCGGCGCCCTGTCCGTTGCGGGCGACGCACCGGTCGTCAGGCGGGCTGTCCGCTTCGGGTGGCGCACCGGTCGTCAGGCGGGCTGTCCGCTTCGGGCGATGCACCGGTCGTCAGGCGGGCTGCAGGTCCAGGGCGACGACGGGGATGCGGCGCTCGGTCTTGTTCTGGTACTCGGCGAAGCCCGGTGCCTGCTCCACCATCCGGGCGAAGAGCCGGTCGCGCTCCTCGCCCTCCACGACCTCCGCCCTGGCGCGGTACGTCTCGGTGCCGACCTCGGCCGTGACCTCGGGGTTGGCGACCAGGTTGTGGTACCAGGCGGGGTGATGGTCGGCGCCCGCGTAGGACGCGATCACGATCACCCGCTCGCCGTCCTTCAGGTACATCACCGGCGTGGTGACCTGCTTGCCGCTCTTCCTGCCCGTGGTGGTCAGCAGCACCAGGGGGGCGCCCTCGAACATCCCGCCGACCTTGCCGCCGTTGGCGCGGAACTCGTCGATCACCTGCTGGTTGAAATCGTTGGCCATGACCACGCTCCTTGAACCGGAAACTTCTCCGCTTGAGTGGAGCACAGCCTAAGCGGAGAAAATTCCGCTTACAAGCCGTTCCGCGGAGAAGGCGGAGGTATGCTCTGCGACGTGTGCGGACGCGAGCCCCTGCCCGTCCTCGGGCAACCCCAGCCCGAACGCGCCGACGCCGCCCGTAACCGCCGGCGCATCCTCGACGTCGCCTCCAGGCTCATCGCCGAGCGCGGCGCCCACCAGCTCTCCCTGGACGAGGTCGCCCGCGAGGCCGGCGTCGGCGTCGGCACGGTCTACCGCCGCTTCGGCCACCGGACCGGGCTGGTGTGGGCGCTCATCGACGAGCACGAGCGGCGCTTCCAGGCCGCGTTCATGACCGGGCCGCCGCCGGTCGGCCCCGGCGCGCCCCCGGACGCGCGCCTGCGCGCCTTCCTGCGGGCACGGGTGGACCGGATGGTGGCACAGCAGGACATCTACCTGCAGCTCGAACTGGGGGCGTCCAAGGCGGGATACAGCGGGCCGTACTGGATCCACCACACGCACGTGGCGGCGCTGCTCGCCGAGGCGCGCCCCGATCTCGACGCGGGCTTCTTCGCGAACGCCCTGCTCGCCCCCGTCAACGCCCGCCTGATCCACTCCCAGCTCGTCGAGCGCGGCAGGTCGCTCGACGAGTTCAAGGCCGGGCTCGACGCCCTGATCACGGCCGTCCTCCACGCCCCGCGGGGCGGGCGTCCCGGCGAGGCGTAGCGGAAGCCGCGGTCTGCGCCAGTGGCGGTCCCTGCCAGTGGCGGTCGGCGCCCGTTCTGGTCGGCGCCCGTTCTGGTCGGCGTCAGCCCTCGTCGGCGGCGGGCTTGGCGCGGGGCTTGCGGGCTCTGGCGGGCTTCGGCGGGTCCTGCGGGCTCTCGGGGGAGTCCTCCGCGTCCGGGCCCAGGGCCCGGACCGAGAGCCGGTCGTCGGTGAGCCGGATCGTCAGCAGCGCCCCCGGCGAGACGTCCTTGGCCAGCCGTACGACGTCGCCCGAGGGGTCCTGGACGATGGCGTAGCCGCGTTCGAGCGTGGCGGCCGGCGACAGCGCCACCAGCCGGGCGCGCAGATGCGTCAGCGAGTCACCCGCCCGGTCGAGCGAGCCCGTCAGCGAGCGCCGGGCCCGGTCGCGCAGCGCGTCCACCTGCTCCGCGCGCCGTTCGAGCTCGCGCACCGGGTCGGCCAGCGACGGCCGCGAGCGGGCCGAGGTGAGCCACGACATCTCCCGGTCGAGCCAGCCGCCCAGCACCCGCCGCCCCCGGTCGCGGAGCTGGCGCACCAGCGTGAGCTGCTCGCCGACGTCCGGCACCACCTTCTTCGCGGCGTCGGTGGGCGTGGAGGCCCGCACGTCGGCCACCAGGTCCAGCAGCGGGCTGTCCTGCTCGTGGCCGATCGCGCTCACCACGGGGGTACGGCAGCCGGCCACGGCCCGTACCAGCGTCTCGTCCGAGAACGGCAGCAGGTCCTCCAGCGAGCCGCCGCCCCGGGCGATGACGATCACGTCCACCGAGGAGTCGGCGTCCAGCTTCCGCAGCGCCTCGGTGACCTCGCCCACGGCATACGGCCCCTGGACCGCGACCTCCTCGACCTTGAAGCGCACGGCGGGCCAGCGGCGCCGGGAGTTCTCCAGCACGTCGCGCTCCGCCGCCGAGTCGCGCCCGCAGATCAGGCCCACCGTGCCCGGCAGGAACGGCAGCCGCCGCTTGCGGTCGGTGTTGAACAGCCCCTCGGCGGCCAGCAACTGGCGCAGCCGCTCCAGCCGGGCCAGCAGCTCGCCCACCCCGACCGGCCTGATCTCCAGCGCGGTGAAGGCGAAAGACCCCCGGTTGACCCAGAAGTCGGGTTTGACGTGGACCACCACGCGGGCGCCGTCGGCCGGACGCGGCACGGCCGCCTCGTACACGCCGCGTGGCGCGGTGACCCGGGCCGAGACGTTGGCCACCGGGTCGCGCAGCGTCAGGAACACCGTGCCGCCCCGCGCGCTCAGGTCGGTGATCTGGCCCTCCACCCAGACCGTGCCCAGCTTGCCGATCCAGCCGCCCACCATCTGCAGGACGGTGCGGATCGGCAGCGGGGACTCGGGCGAGGTCTTCGTGGTCATGCCGGAAGACTACGGGGCCGCGGCGGCTATTCCCCGGCCTGGAGCTTGGCCAGGCGGTTCTCGAACATCTTGATCACCTCGGGGCGGCCGGCCGTGGCCTGCTCGTACGTCAGCAGACCGCTGATCTGCTCGGCGGACTTGCCGCGCATCCTGGCGCGCAGGGAGGCCACGGTCAGGTCGGCGTAGCCGGGCAGCGGCTCGGCGAGGGTGGTCGCGCCGGCGGCGGCGTCGGCCTCGGCGATCGCGGCGGCCTCCGGGGTCGCGGCGACGGCCTCCGCGAGCGCGCCGGCCGGCTCGGCGGCCGGGGCCGCGGGCTCGGCGGCGGGCTTGGCGGCCTTCGCCGGCTTCGCGGCCTTGGCGGCGGCCTTCGGCTTGGCCTCCGCCTTCGCGTCTGCCTTCGGCTTGGCCTCTGCCTTCGCGTCTGCCTTCGGCGTGGCCTCTGCCTTGGGCTTGGCTTCCGTCTTGGGCTCGGCCTCTGCCTTGGGCTTGGCGGTGCGCTTCGCGGCGGCCTTCGGCTTCGCCTCCGCCTCGGGGGCGGCGGGCGCGGCCTCCGCGTCGGTTGCGGCCTCCGCCTTCGTCTCAGCCTCGGTTGCGGCTTCGGCCTCAGCCTCGGGCGCGGCCGCGGCCTTCGTCTCAACCTCAACCGCGGGCGCGGCCTCGGTCTTCGTCTCGGCTTCGGCCTCCGGCTTGGCCTCGGCGGCGGTCTCCGGCTTGACCTCCGGCTCGGCCTCGGCGGCGGGAGCGGGCTCGGGCTCCACGGCGACCGGCTTGGCGGGCTCGGCGGGCTCCGCGCCCGCCGCCGGCTCGGCCGCGGCGACGGGCTCAGGCGCCGCGGCGGGCTCAGGGGCGGTGACGGGCTCGGCGGCGCTCGACTTCGGAGTCGCGGGCTCGGCGGCCGGGGCCGCGGGCTCGGCAGCGGCGGGCTCGGGGGTGGCGGGCGCGGCCGTGGTCTCCGCGGCGGGCTTGGCCGGGGTGAAGATCACCGGCTCGGGCCTGGCCTTGGCGGCGGAGCCGTTCTGCTCCCCGGTCTTCTCGGCGGCTCCGGACGGGCGCGGCGCGAAGATGACGGGCTCCTTGCGGGCGGGCCGCTCCTCCTCGGCCGGCGCGGCCGTGGCGTCGGCCGCCGCCGGGGACCGCGTCTCGGTCTCGTCCTCCTTGGAGCCCAGCCCCTTGATGGAGTTCTTCACCCGGTCCACCAGCAGCAACGCCTGCCCGGCGGCGCTCAACGTGGACTGGACGACCATGAGAGGAAGCTCCTTGGCCTTCTCCTTGTCGGTGACGGTCTTGGCGATGTTGCGTATCACGTCGCTGAGGGACATGACGTCTCCCTGGGAGGTCTGTATCGGAGGGCCAGTGTGGCAAACGGCGAGCGGGCGTGCACGCGCGGTCCTGCCCGTCCTCCACGTAGCATTACCAAGTATGGAGCCCCGTACTTCCCGCAGAGTCCTCGTAGCCAAGCCCCGCGGCTACTGTGCCGGCGTCGATCGGGCCGTGGTCGCGGTCGAGAAGGCTCTGGAGCAGTACGGCGCGCCGATCTACGTCCGTAAGCAGATCGTCCACAACACCCACGTCGTCAAGACGCTGGAGGCCAAGGGCGCCATCTTCGTCGAGGAGACCGAGGAGGTGCCCGAGGGCGAGATCGTGGTGTTCTCCGCCCACGGCGTCTCCCCGGCCGTGCACGGTGAGGCCCGGCAGCGCGGGCTGCGCACCATCGACGCCACCTGCCCGCTGGTCACCAAGGTGCACAACGAGGCCAGACGGTTCGCCGCCCAGGACTACGACATCCTGCTGATCGGCCACGAGGGCCACGAGGAGGTGGAGGGCACCTCCGGCGAGGCGCCCGACCACATCCAGCTCGTCGACGGCCTCGACGCGGTCGGCAAGGTCCAGGTGAAGGACCCGTCCAAGCTGGTCTGGCTGTCGCAGACGACGCTGTCGGTCGACGAGACCACCGAGACGGTCGCCCGCCTCAAGGAGCGCTTCCCGACGCTGATCGACCCGCCGAGCGACGACATCTGCTACGCCACCCAGAACCGCCAGGTCGCGGTGAAGGAGATCGCCGCGCAGGCCGAGCTGGTCATCGTCGTCGGCTCCGACAACTCCTCCAACTCCAAGCGCCTGGTCGAGGTGGCCAAGGACCACGGCGCCGACGCCGCCTACCTCGTCGACAACGCCTCGTTCATCCGCGACGAGTGGCTGGAGGGCGTCACCACGGTCGGCCTGACCAGCGGCGCCTCGGTGCCCGAGGAGCTGGTGGACGAGGTGCTCGCCCACCTGGCCCGCCACGGGTTCGGCGACGTGGAGCAGGTCGAGTCGGTGCAGGAGAGCATGCGCTTCGCGCTGCCCCACGAGCTGCGCAAGGACCTGCGCGTCTCCTGACCCGGCTCGCGACCGGACCGTCCCCCGGACGACCGGACCGTCCCCCTGGGGGTCAGTCCTCGGTCTGCGTCCGGGGCGTGCCGTAGACCCGGGGCTCGAAGTAGCCCTCGGGTTCCGGCTCGTACGCCTGCTTGCGTGACGGGCGGGCCGCCTCGGCGCCCGCCCGCAACTCCTCGCGCAGCTCGCGCACGTTGTCGCGCAGCCCGCGCCGCAGGGCCACGCCGAGCACCACGGCCGAGCCCGCGAACAGCCAGGGCGCGCCCGCCGAGAGCGACGTGTACAGCCCGATCGCCAGCGACTGCCCCAGGTTGGGGGAGCCGAGCGCGCGGACGAACTCGACGACGAGCGTCGCCGCGAAGAACACCAGCGGCGGCGTCACCACCAGCGACAGCAGGTCGCGCGGGTTGACCAGCAGCACGCCGACCAGGCTGGCGGCCACGAACGCCGCGCCCACCAGGAAGCCCAGGTCGAGCTGCCCGGCCAGCGCGTAGGCGGCCACGGTGACGGCCAGGGCGAGCACGATGGCGCCGCGGGCGGTCAACATCACGCCCGAGCGCCTGCCCTTCTCACTCACTGGCCCCCGCCCCCTTACTGCGATCCGTTGGCCAACTTACCGTTGACCGGGGAAATCAGAGACGGGGTTTCCAGCAGTTCGGGTGAGGCGAGGGGCCTCGGCAGGCCCTCCAGCATCTCGGGCGAGCCCAGCTCGCCGTCCACGACGCCCAGATCGTGCAGTTTGCGCGCGCTGACCAGCACGCGGCTCTCCAGGGATCCCACGGTCTTGTTGTACGCCTCGACGGCCCGGGTGAGCGACTTACCGAGGGTGTCGACGTTCCTGCCCAGCGACGCCAGCCGCTCGTACAGCTCCTTGCCCAGCTCGAACACGGCACGGGCGTTCTCGCTGAGCGCGGCCTGCTGCCAGGCGTAGTGCGCGGTCCGCAGCATGGTGATGAGCGTGGTCGGGGTGGCGATGTGCACGCGCCGGGTCATCGCGTACTCCAGCAGCCCGGGATCGCGCTCCAGCGCCGGGGCGAGGAACGCCTCCCCGGGGATGAACAGGACGACGAACTCCGGCGACGGGTTGAACGCCTGCCAGTAGGACTTGCTCGCCAGCCGGTCGATGTGCTCGCGGACGTGCCGGGCGTGCGCGTCGAGGCGCACGGAGGCCAGCGACTCGTCGGACGCCTCCGCGGCCTCCAGGTAGGCGGCCAGCGACACCTTGGAGTCGACGACGATGTTCTTGCCCCCGGCCAGCCGCACCACCATGTCGGGGCGCATGGAACCCTCGGTGACCTGCTCGTCGAAGTCGCAGTGGCGCTGCATGCCGGCGATCTCGGCGACCCGGCGCAACTGCAGCTCGCCC
This sequence comes from Nonomuraea rhodomycinica, assembly GCF_013363995.1. GTDB lineage: Bacteria > Actinomycetota > Actinomycetes > Streptosporangiales > Streptosporangiaceae > Nonomuraea > Nonomuraea rhodomycinica. The sequence goes on from NZ_JABWGO010000006.1 coordinate 496,855, forward strand.
CACCGGCCGCGCGCCTCGGGCCGCTGCAGGGCGCGGACCAGGGCCGTGGTCTGGGCGCGCAGCTCCTGGCTGCTCTGCCGGACGAACTCCATCTGCTTGGCCAGCTCGGCGCGGGCGGCGCGCTGGCCCGCCTCGGTGTCGCGCAGCTGCGCCTCGACCCGGGCGAGCGCGTCCTTCAGCGGCTCGACCAGGTGCTCGACCGCCTGCCTGCGCTGGTCGAGGTCGCCCGCGGCCTCGGCCCGGGTGGCGGCCAGCCGGGTCTCGGCGAGTTCGAGGAAGCGCAGGTTGTTGACGTCGAGGGCGCGCGTGGACAGGGCCTGGAAGCGCTCGGTGAGCTGTTCCTCGACGTAGGCGAGCTTGTCGCCCGCGGTCCTGGCCCGCGCCTCCGCCTCGGCCACCCGCACCGCCGCCCTCGTCCGGGCGATCATGAAGCCGATGGCGAGACCGGCGGCGAGTCCGAGGAGAAGCGAGACGACGTCCATCACAGCGATGATGGCAGGATCACCCCGCCCGATCCGCCAGACACGCTTGCGCGGGCACCGGCCGTCACGCAGAGTACCCACATGACTACTGGTTTGCGCGCGGCGCTGTCGCTCGCCGTGGCGGCCTTCGGGGTGGCGGGCGTGGTCGTGCTGGCGGGGACGGCCGTCCGCACGGGGCCGACCGCTCCTGACGCGACCAGAGCGCCGCTCCACTGGGAGCCGGGCGCCTGCGTGAACGGCTCGGACGCCGGATACGTCCTCACGCCGTGCAACGGGGGGCAGTACGAGGTGCTGGCCATCGCCGCCGACCCGCCCGGCCACGGCGGCTGTCCCGACGACACCGACGACGTGGTGCGGATCGGCGACGGCCGCACGGCCTGCGTCCGCGCCTACCTCGACCCGCACCTGGGCGCGCCGGGCGCCGGCGGGGGCATGCTCAGGGCGGGCGACTGCGTCACGCTCGACGGCCGCGAGCGGCCCTGCGCGCAGCGCGGCTGGTACGGCAGGGCCCTGGCCATCGAGACGCGGGCCTCGGCCTGCCCCTCCGGCACGCTGGACACGGTCGGCACCGGCCCCGTCGCCTGTCTGGGGCCGGGCGGCCAGGTGCTGGACCGCGGCATGTGCGTGGCCAGACCGGCCGGCGACACGGTGGACCGGGCCGCGATCACCCGGGTGGGGTGCCGCTCGCGCGGCGCGTGGGCGCGGGTGACCTCGTTCGAGACCAGGCCGGAGAGCTGCCCGAAGGGCTCGCAGCGCTACCTGCGGGCCCGTGGGGCCTACCGGCCGGTGACCTGCCTGCGTCTCGTCAGCAAGTAGACTCGCTGGACGTGAGCGAGCGCAGCCAGGCAACCACCACCAGCAGCGGCCGGAGGCTCGTGCGGCCGGTCAAGGAGCACGCATGAGCCTGTCCATCGGCATCGTCGGCCTGCCCAACGTGGGCAAGTCCACGCTGTTCAACGCGCTGACCAAGACCGGCAACGCGCTGGCCGCCAACTACCCGTTCGCCACCATCGAGCCCAACGTGGGCATCGTCGGCGTGCCCGACGACCGGCTGCCCAAGCTGGCCGAGATCTTCGGCTCGGCGCGCATCCTGCCCGCCAAGGTGGAGTTCGTCGACATCGCCGGCCTGGTCAAGGGCGCCTCCGAGGGCCAGGGCCGGGGCAACCAGTTCCTCGCCAACATCCGCGACACCGACGCGATCTGCCAGGTGATCCGGGTCTTCGGCGACCCCGACGTGACCCACGTCGACGGTGAGATCTCGCCCAAGCGCGACATCGAGACGATCAACACCGAGCTGATCATGGCCGACCTGCAGACGGTCGAGAAGGCCATCCCGCGCCTGCAGAAGGAGGCGCGCAACAACAAGGACAAGAAGGCCGCGCTGGAGGCCGCCGAGAGCGCGCTGAAGGTCCTGGAGACCGGCAAGACCATCTTCGAGAGCGGGCTCGACGGCGAGGGGCTGCGCGAGCTCCACCTGCTGACGGCCAAGCCGTTCCTGTACGTCTTCAACCTCGACGCCGACGAGCTGACGGACGCCGACCTGCGGGGCCAGCTCGCCGACCTGGTGGCCCCGGCCGAGGCGGTGTTCCTCGACGCCAAGATCGAGTCGGAGCTGGTCGAGCTCGACGACGAGGAGGCGCTGGAACTGCTCCAGTCCGTCGGCCAGGAGGAGTCCGGCCTGTCCCAGCTCGCCCGGGTCGGTTTCGAGACGCTCGGCCTGCAGACCTACCTGACGGCCGGGCCCAAGGAGACCAGGGCCTGGACGATCCGCAAGGGCGCGACCGCGCCGGAGGCGGCCGGGGTCATCCACACCGACTTCCAGCGTGGCTTCATCAAGGCCGAGGTCGTCTCGTTCGACGACCTGATGGAGGCCGGCTCGATCGCCAAGGCCCGCTCGCTGGGCAAGGCGCGCATCGAGGGCAAGGACTACGTCATGCGCGACGGCGACGTGGTGGAGTTCCGCTTCAACGTCTGAGGCCGCACACGATCACGAGGCTTCGCTCGGAGCGCGTACGCGAGGTCCGATTTCCACCGGCGTCCCGCGTCCGGATCGGGGAGAGTCGTCACGACCGACCCCTATGCGGAAGTTGAGGACCAGCGGTAATGCACACGATCTCCGACCTGAAGGTGCTGTACTTCGGCACGCCGGTGGTGCTGATCGGCTCGCGCAACGAGGACGGCTCGGCCAACCTCATGCCGATGTCGTCGGCCTGGTGGCTGGGCGAGCACGCCATGCTCGGTGTGGGCAACAGCTCCCAGACCTCGGCCAACCTGGCCCGTGAACGGGAGTGCGTGCTCAACCTGGTGCCGTCGTCCCTGGTGGACGCCGTGGACCGGCTGGCGTTGCTGACCGCGAACACGGTGATCAACGAGCGCCGGGTGGAGCAGGGCTACCGGCACGAGCGGAACAAGTTCGCGGTGGCGGGGCTGACCGAGCAGGCGGCCGAGCTGGTGAAGGCGCCGAGGGTGCTGGAGTGCCCGGTGCAGCTCGAATGCGTCGTGGAGGAGAGCCGTCCGTTCGGCGGCCCGGACGGGAACGCGACAGCCTTCCAGGTCAAGGTGGTGCGCGCGCACGTGGACGAGGAGCTGATCATCCCCGGCACGCACTACGTGGACCCGGTGGGCTGGGACCCGCTGATCATGAAGTTCTGCGAGTTCTTCGGCGGCGGGTCCAACCTGCGCCCGTCGCGTCTGGCCAAGGGCTGGCGGATGCCGCACCGGCTGGAGTCGGAGGAGGGCGCCGCGCGCGGTTGAGGGTTCCCCCACCCGGGAAAAGGATGATGCGTCAACCACTTTGGGCACCTGGGCGTCGAATCGTCACGGCGTTCACGCTGACTCGGGAGGGCCCTCATGATCCGTCGCATCATCCGGAAACGACGTCCCGCACCCTCGCTCACGGGGATCACCCTTGAGGAGGAGCTCGCCCTGCTCAGGGTCGAGCTGATGTACGGCCTGCGCGTGAACCGCGAGGCGTACCTGCGCAGGAAGGCGGACGAGCGGGAGGAGCTGGCGACGTGGGTGCGCGAGCGCGACGCCGCCGCCATGCTCGCCGAGCTGCGCGGCGCCCTGGAGCGCACCGTCCCCCGGCGCGACCTGCCCGCTCCGGTCGGCCGCGACCTGCCGGCCGCGGCCGGGCGTGACCTGCCGAGTCCGGCCCGGGACGTGCGCGCCGTGCGGCGCTCGTCCGCCGCGGGCGACTCCGAGCCGGCCGCCTGAACCGTTCCGTCAGGGGACGCGACTCGCGGAGGGGACGGCACGCGGCGCGTACGCGGAGCGCGTAACGCCTGCGGGCGGCTCTGCTCCCGCGGTAGAGGCGCTGACCAGGCCGCACGCCCACAGCGGCGTGCGGCCTGCCCGTCTTATACCAAATGCGCAGGTCGCGACAGTCCCTACGCCATTTGGACAGGAACCTCTGGCCGCCGGGTAATGCGACAAAGGGCGTCTGGCCTGGTCAAATGCCTATTCCGCGCGTTCGGCGCAAGAACCAACACTCCGGGGAGTCATGCGTACTCGGTTTGCTCCCGGACGGCGATGCCTGCAGCATGGGCGTGGCTTTCCTGGAACAATGGCGGAGACCGGATAGGGTGACTGCTTCACCACGGATGATGGGGATCGGCAACGGACGACACCGCGCCAGCCGGGGGGATTGGCGCGAGCGGAGGCGTGATGGCTCGTAGGTCAACCGTCCAGCACGGTCCTCGGATCGCTGGCGACCCCGAGCTTTCGGCGCGCCCTGAGCTCTCCGACTACGACCTGCCACCCTCGCGGCGTCCGCGTCGCGGGCGCTGGTCGGGTGGCGGCGGGCGCTGGCTGGTCTGGATGGGCCGCGCCATTCTCTGGGCGCTTATCGTAGTAATCGTGGTCAATGGGGTCCGTGCACCATTTGAGCGGTTTACCCAGCAAAACGCCCCAGCGCCCAATGCGTCACCCGCGACGGGCACCGGATTCCCCACCCAGCGTGGCATGGCGTTCGCCGCCCAGTTCGCCGGCGTCTATCTGAATTTCAGCCCGGCCGACGCCACGAGCAGGCAGGGCAAGCTCGCCGCGTTCCTGGCCGAGGGCATGGCGCCCCAGCTCGGATGGGACGGCAACGGCAAGTTCGCCGCCGTCGCCATCCAGCCGTACGACATCAAGGCCGACGACGCCAACAACGCCGTCGTCTCGGTCGCCTTCCAGTCGGGCACGCGCAGGATGCTGCTGTCCGTGCCGATCTACTACTCCGGCGACGACGCCGGCGGCCGCTTCGTCGTCTCGGGCAGGCCCGCGATCCTGCCCGCGCCCGCGCCCGCCGACCTGCCCCAGGTCGCCGCGGCCGAGACCGACGACGTCGCCGAGGCGGAGCTCAAGCCTCAGATGGAGGGCTTCTTCAAGGACTACGCCTCGGGGGACGCCGCGGGGTTGCAGCGTTACCTCGCCGTCGGCGCGAGCGTGCCGAGCTTCGGCGGCGCGTTCACCTTCGGCGGGTTGCAGGATCTCGTGGTGCCTGTGGGGGGTGCCACCCGAGAGGTCGAGGCAGTGGTGGTGTGGGTCGTGCCCGGCGCCTCGCCGTCGGCCGACGCCGGCGCCGACGCGAGCGCGACGGGCGGCCGCATCGAGCAGGCCTACCGCCTCACCGTCGAGAAGCAGGGCGACAAGTGGTACGTCAAGGACATCCGCGGCGCCGGTCGGGCCGTTGGATAGACGCACGACCGCGCTGCTGATCGGCACCCCCCGGGAGGACAAGAAGTGATCTTGAAGACCATAGTGCTCAACCTGATCCAGATGACGCCGTCGCCCGCGCCGACCGGCGTCAACACCGAGGGGCTCGCCGACTTCCTGCGCGCCTTCTTCGCTCCGCTGTTCCTGGTCGTCGTGTCGGTGGTCGCGCTGTTCTTCCTCTTCACCCGCGAGATCACCAGATTCGTGCAGTTCCTGATCCTGGCCGTGGCCATCGGTGTGATCTTCTACGTGCCCAACATCATCGAGGTGACGGCAAAGGCGATCGCGGGCGCGCTGGGCATCAAGTAAAGGATTGAGACCGCTCCACGGCGGTCATGAACGAGCGGGTGGAGAGGAGGACCGCGTGGACCTGCCCACGTACACGAACATCTGGCGCATCGAGAAGCGGCTCTACAAGCTGTACGACCTACGGCTGCCGATGCCGTTGCCGATCGTCTGGATAGGCGTGTTCGTCGGGGTCTTCGTCCCGTGGTCGCTCCTGCTCGTGCTGATCGGCGTGCCCGTGGCGATGCCGTGGCACGTGCTGTTCCTGGTGCCGCCGGGCATCGTGACCTGGCTGTCCACCCGCCCCGTCATCGAGGGTAAGCGGCTCACCGAGCTGCTGGAGTCCCAGCTTCGCTACCTCGGGCAGCCGCGCGCCTGGTACCGCCTTTCGCCGATGTCCGAGCCCGAGACCGTCAGCTTCTCCGGCCGCATCTGGCACACCGCGCCCGCTCCCGTACGCGTGAAGCGCCCGAAGAAGGCCCGCAAGGCCGGCGCCGCGCAGCGCAGGTCGCGGGCCGTCGAGACGCCCTCCGGGCCGCGCGCCGTGCGCCCCGCCGTCGCTGCCGCCGCCGCGGCCGCCGCACAGGCTCCGGTGGCCGAGCCCACCCCCGTCACCGCCGTCTCCGCGGGCCGCGCGGGCCGCGGCGTCACCGCCCGGCGCGGCACGGCCCCCGCTCTCGGCCACCGGGACGAGCCGGTGACCGTGCAGGGCGAGGCGTCGACGGTCACCCTCCGGGGCGACGTCACGGTCGGGGGGGACGTGACGGTACGGGGCGACGTCCACGTGGAGGGCGAGGTCACCGTACGGGGGGAGACGTCCGCGCCGGTGCGGTGGGGCGAGCTGTACGGCGAGGAGGGTGTGGAGTCTTCCAGGTCCTCGGCGCCTTCTGGGTCTTCGGACGAGCACGTGCCCTTCGCGGACGGCGGCGCGCCCGGGGAGGGAAGCGACCGGCCGTCGAAGCGCCGGGAAGCGACCCGATCGGGAAGCGGCCGACGGTCGGAGGATCGGGACGTCGCGGGAGAGGGCGGCCGTGCGTCGGGACGCCCGGAGCCCGCCGCAGAGGGCAGTGGCCGGTCGGGGCGCCGAGAGCTCGCCGAGGACGGGAATCGCCGACCTGGGGCTCCGCAGGGGGCCGATGAGCGAGGCGGAGTCGCCGGGGACGAGCGAGTCGGGGTCCCTGGAGGCGAGCGAGTCGAGGTCTCTGGAGGCGAGCGAGGCGGAGTCCTTGGGGACGGGGAGCGCGGGCGTGCCGGGCGGCGTGACGAGCGTTCCGGAGCCCGTCAGGAGCCCGTGGTGGGCAAGCCCATCGACACGGAGGCCCTCCGCCGCCTGCGCAAGCTCGCGGCCAGCGCCGACCCGCAGCGCTCGACCTCACGCGGCGGATCACCGGCGCTGCCCGGCCCGGACTCGCCCACGCCGCCCGGCCCCGGTGCGTCCACTCCGCCCGGTGAGGGCTCGCCGACGTTGCCTGGTGAGGGCACGTCCACGTTGCCTGGTGAGGGTACGTCCACGCTGCCTGGTCAGGGCTCGTCCGCTCTGCCCGGCCCGCGAGCCGACGCGCCCGCATCGTCCGCGCCACAGGAGGTGTCGGGGTCCGTCGGTGCACCCGGAGGGTCGGCGGAGCCTGAGGGGTCCCGTGGCGACGCCTCCTCGCTTGCTGACCTCTCCTCGGCCGCGGACGCCTCGGCACCTGCCCACGTCTCCGCGCCTGATGAGCTTTCCCCGCCCGCGGACGCCTCCGCGCCTGCCGACGTCTCCAGCCCCGCTGACGCCTCCACCTCTGCTGAGATCACCCCGTCTCCCAATGTCACCCCCTCTCCCGACGTCACCCCCTCTCCCGACGTCATCCCGTCTCCCGAAGGCGGCGAGGCTCGCGGGGCGGCTGCTCCGGGCGGGTCGGTCTCGGGCGCGGTGGCTCCGGGCGCGTCCGGTGGGGCGGCCGGGCACCCCGGAGGGCGGTCGGGAAGCGCGGAGCCGCGTGACGACGAGGTGGCGCGCATGCAGCACCGCAAGGGGCAGCCGCCCCGGCAGGTGCCGCCGATGCCCGGCACTCAGCAGGTGTGGCCACCGCAGGGGTCTGGCGCCAAGCCCGTACGTCTCGTCCCGTCCGTCCTCGGCGGCCCCGACGCCAAGCAGCCGGACGCCCGCGACTCTGTCACCCCCGCGCCGGGCGACGACCAGGACGTGACGCCGACGTCCGGCGGCAGTGACGCCCCCGCGCCCGGAGATCGCGACCTCTCCCCGCCCGAGGACCGCGACCAGCCCGCGGCGGAGAACCGCGACGCCTCCGTACGCGTGGACCGCGACGGCCCCGCGCGTGAAAGCCGTGACGCGTCCGCGCGTGAAAGCCGCGATGTCCCCGCACATGAAAGCCGTGACGCGTCCGCACATGAAAGCCGTGACGCGTCCGCGCGTGAAAGCCGCGACGCGTCCGCGGCCGAAGACCGTAGGGCGCCCGCGACGGGCGAGCACGGGGATCCGCGCACGCCCGGCGACAGCGAGCGGGCCGCTCCTGCCGCAGGTGACCGTGAGCAGACTGTCCCCGCGCCGGGTGACCGGGAGCAGGCCGCACCCCCGTCCGGTGAGCGTGAGACGGTCGCCACGTCTCGGGAGGGTGGTCCTCGGGCGTCCGTCGCGCCGGTCGAGGGAGCCGGCGGTGCCGGGCAGTCCGGTGGGCGGCCGGTGCAGCGGGTCGGCGGGGGCGGGTCCCGTGAGGGGCGCGTGCGCAGGGTCGAGTCCGTGGTCGGGCGCGACTCCGGCGGGTGGCGGCGCATCGCCCAGGTCGTCGTCGGCGGCGGTGGGGTGCGCAGCGACGGGTCCGAGATCGACGAGGCCCGGGCGAGGGGCGTCTTCAACGGCAGCCGCAGGATCGTGGTCCTCGGCTGCACCGGCGGCGCCGGCCAGAGCACGACGGCCCTGATGCTGGGCCACACCCTGGCGAGGTACCGCGACGACAAGGTGATCGCCGTCGACGCCAACACCGGCGGCGAGACCCTGACCAGCAGGGTGGCCCCCGAGACCCCCGAGACCCTGGCCTCGCTGCTGGCCGGGCTCGACCACGTCGGCGGCTACCTGTCGATGCGGGGCTACACCACCCGCACCGCCTCCGGCCTGGAGGTGATCGGGGCCGACAACGACGCCGACGCCGAGCGGCGCCTGTCGGACCGCACGCTCTTCTCCGACCACCGCCTCGGCCAGGTCATCCACCTGCTCGACCGCCACTACAAGCTGACCGTCATCGACCCGGCCGCCGCGCTGGCCGCCCGTGTCCTGCCGTACGCGGACCAGCTCGTCCTCGTGGTCCCGGCGAGCGAGGAGGCGGCGGAGGCGGTGGCGATGACGTTCGAGTGGCTGGACGGGCACGGCTGCGCCGACCTGCGCAGGCGGGCGGTCATGGTGGTCAACGGGGTGAGCAGGCGCTCGATGTCCGACGTCGAGCAGGCGGAGGCGGTGGCCCGTGGCAGGTGCCGGGCCATCGTCCGGGTCCCCTGGGAGGACGACCTGGCGCCGGGGGGCGCCGAGCTCGTCGACCCGGGGCAGTTGCGCGCGGCCGGGCGCCGGGCCTACCTGGCCCTCGCCGGCGTGGTGGTCGCGGGCTTCGCGGCACAGTCCGTCCGAGTGAGCGAAGAGGAGTTGGCGAGTGACCCCCCGGGCACGAGAATCGGTGAACGTTAAGTGAACGAGCGAGCGGGGACGCCCGGCTCATGCGCCGAGGGGGTGGCATGAGCCGGGCGTCCAGAGCGCACCAGCGCCTCGCGGTCCGCTACTTCGACGACCGCATCCTGCTCACCGACACCAGCGCATGGGCGTACTTCCGCCTGCCGACGGTCAGCTACGAGTTCGTCACCCCCGACGAACGCGAGGCGCTGGCCACCAACATCACGATCGCGCTGGCCGCGATCCGGATGCCCGACGCCGAGGTCCACCTGCGGGTGGCGCACCGCACGTACCCGGCGGCCGAATGGGCGATGGCGCTGAACGGCACCTCCGACGAGGGGCCGGGCTGGCGCGACTACCTGGAGGAGATGTACCGCCACGTCTGGGCGAAGGACTTCTGGACGAAGGAGGTCTACCTCGGCGTACGGCTGGGCCCGCGCGGCCGGCAGATCGGCGGCGGCGTGCTGTCGCAGCTGTTCGGCTTCTACCAGCGCACCGAGAAGGTGCTCGGCATCGACGACGACCACGTGCCCGACGGCGAGATCGCCCGCTGGACCGAGCAGGCCGAGCGGCTCGGCAGGGCGCTGGCCTCCAGCGCCCTGTACGCCCGGCACGCCACCTCGGTCGAGGTGGCGTGGTTGTTCCAGCACGCGGCGGCCGGCGGCATCGGCGACCCGCCGCCGTCGGCGAGCCCGAAGCGGCGCTGGGGCAGGGGCGAGATCGAGTCGCTGGTGGAGGGGGAGATCCACAACGGCCGGTCGCTGCTGCGCATCGTGCAGCCGCAGGGCGACTCGTACGTGGCGCACCTGTCGTTCGCCCGTTTCCCCGACCTCATGCCGTTCCCGGACGGCGAGCCGTGGCTGCACTTCGCCGACCAGCTCCCGTTCCCGGTGGAGATCTCGTCGCGGATGCGGCTGATCCCGCCGGTGAAGGCGTCCAAGGACGTCGCGCGCAAGCTGGCGCACGCCCGCGACATGGACATCCACATCCGCGAGGCCGGCGCCGAGGCGCCGATCGCGCTGGCCGAGCAGATCGACGCCGCCCGCATGCTGGAGCATGGCATCACCAAGGAGCGGCTGCCCTTCGTATACGGCTGGCACCGGCTCATCGTGGCGGCCCCGACCGAGGACATCTGCGTGCAGCGGGTGGAGGCGGTCGTCGAGCACTACCGCGACATGGGCATCGACGTGGTGAACTCGACCGGCGACCAGTTCTCGCTGTTCTGCGAGGCGCTGCCGGGCGAGAAGGTACGGGTCAACGCCTACGCCCAGCGCCAGCCGCTGCGCACGATCGCGGGCGGCATGGCCACGGCCACGGTCGATCTCGGTGACCGGCTCGGCGAGGGCAGCGAGGGCTGGCACGGCCCGTACATCGGCGAGACCGTGGGCCGGGCGCGCAGCATCGTGCACTTCGACCCGCTGGTGGCGGCGACCCGCAACCGGCCGACGGCCATCGCGATCACCGGCGAGCCGGGCGGCGGCAAGACCACGCTCGCGCTGCTGATGATCTATCAGATGGCGCTGCGCGGCGTGACGGTCGCGGTGATCGACCCGAAGGGCGACGCCGAGTCGCTGGTGGAGCTGCTGCAGAAGCGGGGTCGCAGGGCACGCGTCATCCCGCTCGGCTCGGCCGCGCCGGGGCTGCTGGACCCGTTCTCGTTCGGCGACGACATCGCGGCCAAGAAGACGATGGCCACGGAGACGCTGCGGCTGCTGCTGCCGCGCATGTCGGAGGAGCGGGAGTCGGCGATGATCCAGGCCGTCGCCGCCGTGTCCAACCAGCCGGACCCGTCGCTGGGCAAGGTCGTCGAGTTCCTGGAGCAGTCGGACGACGCGGCCTCCAAGAACCTCGGCGCGGTGCTGCGCTCCATGTCGGAGATGCATCTGGCGAGGCTGTGCTTCGACCCGTCGGGCGGCGAGCAGGTCGACAGCGAGGGCTGGACGACGGTGTTCACGCTGGGCGGGCTGACGTTGCCGGACGCGGCGACCGGCCGCGACGACTACTCCTACGAGCAGCGGCTGTCGGTGGCGCTGCTCTACCTGGTGTCACAGTTCGCGCGGCGGCTGATGAACGGGCTCGACCGCCGCGCCCCGAAGGCGATCTTCCTGGACGAGGCGTGGGCGATCACGTCCACGCCGGAGGGCGCCAAGCTGGTGCCCGAGGTCAGCCGGATGGGCCGGTCCCGCAACACCGCGCTCGTCCTCGTGTCGCAGAACGCCGGCGACCTGCTCAACGAACAGGTGACCAACTGCCTGTCGTCGGTGTTCGCGTTCCGGTCCACCGAGCGCGTCGAGGTGGACCACGTCATGTCCCTGCTCGGGGTGGAGCCGTCGGAGGAGCACAAGGCGGTGCTGCGCTCGCTCGGCAACGGCGAGTGCATCTTCCGTGATCTGGACGGCCGGGCCGGCCGCATCGCAGTGGACCTGATCTCGGAGGAACTGCTGCGCTGGCTCGACACGAATCCGACCCACGACAAACCCGGCGACAGCGGGCATGATCTTCAAGGGGGAGTGGGCCGAGCGCAGGAGGTACGGTCATGAAGGTCCGGCTACCCAGGCGGCTCGCGCTCGCGCTGGCCCTGATCGCGGGCATTCTCGTGGTCCCGATCGTGGTGGGCGGCATGTCGCCGGCCGCGGCGGGCCCGTGCGACCTGTCGCCCGCGCTCACCCCCGAGGTGATCGGCAGCGGCGTCGACGGCATGATCCAGCCGCCGAAGCCCGAGGGCACGGCTCCGGCGGCGCCGACCAACTACGCGCAGTTCGGCATGAGCGGCCAGTTCTGGCACACCTACGGCCTGGGCTGCTCCGACATCGTCGCCGTCCTCGGCAACGGCTGGGCCAACACGGTCTTCCTGTGGGCCAAGGCGATCGACCGGGTGACGATCACCACCTACCAGGCCGCCGCCACGGAGGGTCCGCTCCAGTCCATCAAGGACGTGGTGGACGACATCGTGACGAACCTGTCGGAGGCGATGTACTGGCCGTTCCTCCGCCCGATCGTGATCCTCGGCGCGATCTGGCTGGCCTGGTACGGGCTGATCCGGAAGCGGGCCACGACCACGGCCGAGGGCGTCATCTGGATGGTGCTGGCGGTCACGGTCGCCACCTGGTTCTTCAGCCGCCCGGGTGACTTCACGGGCCTCGGCAAGGTCGTCACGGACAAGACCGGCGAGGTGGTCAACTCCGCCTTCTCCGGCCTGCCCGGCGCGGGCGGCGCCTCCTGCCTGCCCGGCCCCGGCCAGACCAACCCCGTGGTGAAGGCCGGCGGGTACGGCCAGACCGGCACGCCGGGCGTCGACCAGAACGCCGACGCCCTGTGGTCCACGCTCGTCTGCAAGCCGTGGCTGGTGGGCCTGTTCGGCACGGCCGACCCGAACGCGCCGGTGGTGCGCGACTACGGCCGGCTCATGCTGGAGACGCAGGCGATCCCCGCGCCGCAGGCCGGCCAGCAGGCCGCCGACGCGGCGGCGCACCAGGCCAAGTACGCCGAGATCGCCGAACAGCTCAAGAACGACCCGCGCTTCGCCATCTTCCAGGGCAAGGACTGGACCTCCCGGCTCGGCGTGGCCATCGGCGCGCTCATCGCGGCCCTGGTCGCGGGCGTGCTGATCTTCCTGGTGGCGGTCTCGCTGCTGGTGCTCAAGGTCGGGTTCCTGCTCCTGCTGATCCTCGGCCCGGTGTTCCTGCTGATCGGCGTGCACCCGGGCAGCGGGCGCATCATCGCGATGCGCTGGGTGGAGATGCTCGTCGGCACGCTGCTCCGGCAGGCCGTGCTGGCGCTGGTGCTGGGTGTGCTCGTGTACGGCTACGCGCTGATCATCTCGACGGCGATGCCGTGGGGGCTGCAGATCCTGTTCATGGCGCTGCTGACGATCGCGGTGTTCTTCTACCGCAGGCCGTTCCAGCACCTGTTCGCGTCCATGAACGGCCACACGCTGGCCACCCGGATGCTCGGCGAGGCGGCCAGCTCCCGCACGCTGGAGCGGTCGGCCGTGGCGCTGCCGCCGGTGGCCTCGGCCCGTATCGGGCGCTGGGGCGTGCGCAAGGCGGAGCCGCTCATCCAGGCCGCGGCGACCGGCGCGGCGGCGGGGACGGCCGCGGCGAGCGCGGTCGCGCAGGGCCGGGTCCGCGCCGAGGAGGCGGCGGCCGGCGCGACGCAGCAGGGCACGCGGGTGCCCGCCACGGCGGCTCCGCTCGGCACCGACCAGCAGGGCGGCAAGGCGGCGTCCCGGCAGGTGCCCGCGCCGCGTCCGGGGTCGGCGCCGCCGCTCAACCTCGGCGGCACTCCGGCCCGCGCGCGCGGCGCCGGGGCGGCCGGTGGTCCCCGGGCGGCGGGCGGCGCGGCCGGAACAGATATCGCTCGCCGGCCGCTTGGGCGGCCTCAGCCACTGCTGCTCCCAAGCCCTCCTGGCGAAGATCACCCGGCCCTGCTAGGGGGTGGTGACCACCACGGCGCCAGAATCCAGGATGCGGACATGCTCTCCA
>NZ_JABWGO010000070.1 GCF_013363995.1 Nonomuraea rhodomycinica
CGCCTCGTTGTCCGCGTCGGCGAGGGCGACGCCGACCAGGTGGTTGGTGGACAGCCACCGGCCGTCGCCGCGGTCCACATGCTCGGGCATATGCACGAGATCGGCGTTCAGCTCCACGATGGCGTCGTCACCGACGACGACGAACTCGATGTACCCGTCGGATGAGACGTCCCGGCGCTTGCAGGCAACGGTGTTGTGCTCGGCGAGGAAAGCCCGGTAGCTGGGCGGAGCCGTCCAGTCGACGGTTCCGAAATGGGGCTTCAGCCCTGTCTCGCGGTCGCGGACGGCTT
>NZ_JABWGO010000071.1 GCF_013363995.1 Nonomuraea rhodomycinica
TCCGAGAAGTGGGACAAGCAGCTGCCCGTCCGCGTGCAGATGGGCAAGAAGCTCTTCCACGGCCCGGTCGACAAGAAGGCCCGGCTCGCCGAGGCGAAGATGGAGGCGTCGGCGGCCAGCGAGCTGATCAGCAAGGCGTACGGCCGCGACGTGCAGGTCGTGCCCTCCCTGGCCATCGACGGCCCGGCCGTGCCCTGGAAGATCATGACGATCCGCGGCGTGGACGTCTACGAGGGCGGGCGCGCCCGCAAGTGGATCACCAAGCGCGAGCGGGCGCTGACCGACGAGGA
>NZ_JABWGO010000072.1 GCF_013363995.1 Nonomuraea rhodomycinica
GTGGGTGCGGGTGCGCGAGGAGGACGGCCAGGCGGTGGCCACGGTGGCCAACAGCGGGCCGGCGGTCCCGCCGTACGAGGTGGAGGACCTGGTCGAGCCGTTCCGGCGGCTGCAGGGCGACCGCGTGCGCTCGGCGCGGGGGGCGGGACTGGGGCTGTCCATCGTGCGGGCCATCTGCGACGCGCACGGCGGCTCCGTCCCCGCCGAGGCCCGGCCCGAGGGCGGCCTGAGCGTCACCGTGCGGCTGCCGGGCGCCGTCCCGACAGCGTGATCCTGGGGCGTGGGATCCT
>NZ_JABWGO010000073.1 GCF_013363995.1 Nonomuraea rhodomycinica
AGAGCTGGGTGATGGCGAACACGTACACGAGGTCGAAGAACAGCTCGACCGGCATGACCCGGGCGGTCTCGCCACTGGGGCGAAGGATCGGCGCTGGCACTGGTTTCCTCCACGACACAGGCGAATCACGACACAGGTGAATCACGACACAGGCGACTCACAACACGGGCGACTCCCGATACGTCGCCGATGACAGCTCATCGTAGAGCCGGAGATCACCCACCAGGGCTCGTGAAGGAGGCGAAGGGGGATCCGTCAGGAGTCGGTGGCGGCCTGGGCGGCCTGCT
>NZ_JABWGO010000074.1 GCF_013363995.1 Nonomuraea rhodomycinica
GCCTCGTCGACGTTCTCGCTCTCGACGTCGGTGAGGTCCACCGCGACGGGGGTGGCCTGGATGCTCTTCGTCTGGACGTCCCCGGGGAAGGTGATGCCGAGGCCGACAACCGGCTGCGCCGCGCCGAGCTCAGTGCGCGGCGGGTGCTCGACGTCGGCGCTCTGCTGCTGGTTTGCGGGTTCGCTCGTCGGGTCGATCAGGTAGAGGACGACCAGGCCGCGGTCGTGGCAGACAGGGTGGCTGTTGCGCAAGGCGACGAGTTCGCTCTCGCTCTTCGCCCTCGCCTG
>NZ_JABWGO010000075.1 GCF_013363995.1 Nonomuraea rhodomycinica
CTTCCGATCGTCGTCGGGCTTGGCGTCCGGCTTGGTGGGCTTGTGTTCGTCGTCAGGCTTGGCGTCCGGCTTGGTGGGCTTGTGTTCGACGGACTTCTTGGCGTCCTGCCCCTTCTTGTCGTCCTCGGCCTTCCTCGGCTCGTCGCCCTTCCGCGGCTCGTCGTCCTTCTTGGGCTCGTCGTCCTTCTTTGGCTCGTCGGGCTTCTTGTGGTCGTCCGTCTTCTTGTGGTCGTCGCCGGTCCTGGCCTCGTCGCGGCCGTCATCCCGGGTGGGTTTGTGCTCGTCG
>NZ_JABWGO010000076.1 GCF_013363995.1 Nonomuraea rhodomycinica
CTGCGGCAGCCACTGCTCGCGGAAGAAGGCGGCCCATCGCGCGGGCGGCCGGGCGGAGACGGCCAGGAGGAGGTCGTTGTGGGCGTCGGCGACGACGGAACGCCGGTGGAGGGATGTGCTGCTCATGCCCGGGACGCTACCGCCAGCGGCTCGGCGGGAGCCATGCTCGTGCGCGATCTGTGGACGACGCCCCCCGAATTCCGGGGAGCTGTGGACAACCGCCGGGTGATCAGCGGATGGCCGATGGACGACGCCGGGGTCACGCGTGACGGCTGGTGGACGACG
>NZ_JABWGO010000077.1 GCF_013363995.1 Nonomuraea rhodomycinica
CAGGTGAGGACGCAGGCGACGATCGCGTCGGCGCGCAGGTCGTGCTCGTCGTCCGGCGCGACGCCGAGGCGGCGGCGGATCTCCGGGGTGAGCAGAGCCTGCCAGTGGAGGTGTTTCTCGAGGCTGCGGGCCCGCAGGGACGGGGTCCCGTAGAGCATCTTCGAGATCTGCAACGTGGTAGCGTCGTCCTGGCCGGGCCGAGGCGTGTGGCGCAGCGCGTTGAGAAGGGCGGTCCAGGCGTCCTCGGTGGCGGGCCTGGCTTCCAGCTCCTTGCGGATCAGCTC
>NZ_JABWGO010000078.1 GCF_013363995.1 Nonomuraea rhodomycinica
AGGAGCTGCTGGACCTCGCTGCCGCCGATCACCGGCACCAGCCGCAGCCGGAACGAGAACACCTGGATGAGCACGATGCGGAGCCAGAAGGCCGGCACCGAGACGAACAGCGACGGCACGGCCTGCAGCGCCCCCCGGAGCCGGCTCAGCCGGGTGTGGCAGGAGGCGAACGCGACGGCCACGGCGATCAGGACGGCCAGCGCGACCGCCGTCCCCGCCAGCTTCGCGGTGGCCGGGAGCCCCTCGGCCAGCCCCTCGGCCACGGGGGTGCCCGTGTCGATGGA
>NZ_JABWGO010000079.1 GCF_013363995.1 Nonomuraea rhodomycinica
CGTGACAGGCGCCGAGGACGCCGCCCATGCCGGGGGCCGGCCAGGTCAGCTCGTACAGGTGAACCCGGCCGCGCCGCCGGTGGGCCACGGCCAGCCGGAGGGAAGGCATCCGGAACAACCAGTCGGAGTGCACCAGCTCGTACAGCCGCTCCTCGCCGGCCCCCGGATGGGCGGCTCGGTTGGCCTCGGGATCGGGGGCGAGCTCGCGCAGCGCGGTGGCCGCCTGCTCGGCGGTTATCTGGCCGAGGTCACCGCCGACGGCCATGAACAGCCTATACTCGTCG
>NZ_JABWGO010000007.1 GCF_013363995.1 Nonomuraea rhodomycinica
GTTGCGGCCCTCCTTGCCGGAGAAGCAGAGCGTGGCCGCGTTCCGCGTCGAGGTGCACACCTGGGACCGGGCCCGGGCCGAGGCCGGGGTGACGCGGGTCTCCCTGCGCACCGGGTACTTGGTGGCGTCGCGGACCGTCTTCCAGCGGCTCGTCCTGACGCGGTGGCCGCCCTGGCTCCGGTGTTAACGGGTGGGCAGCCCCCTTCGGGGCCGGGCCGGCCGGGCGGGGGGTGAGCGGGGTTTTGCTCGCGATCGACGTGTTCCCCCAGGGGCGCGCGCCCGCCGGCGGCGTGCCCGAGGCCGCGCTCTGGTCAGCGCTGTGGATCGCCCTCGGCCTGGGCTTCGGCGCCGTGGTGTGGTGGCTGTGGGGAGCCGAGCTCGCCGGGCAGTACTACGCCGGCTACCTCATCGAGAAGTCGCTGGCGGTCGACAACGTCTTCGTCTTCGCGATCATCTTCGGCTACTTCGCGGTCCCGGCGCGCTACCAGCACCGCGTGCTGTTCCTCGGGGTGCTGGGCGCGCTGGTGTTCCGTGGCGTGTTCATCGCGGCGGGGTCCGTGCTCATCGCGAGCTTCTCGTGGATCCTGTACGTGTTCGGCGCCTTCCTGGTGCTGACCGGGATCCGGATGGCCCGTCACCGCGACGAGAGCGTGGACCCGGGCAGCAGCAGGACGCTGCGTCTGTTCCGCCGCCTGGTCCCCGTCACCGACGACTACCACGGCCAGCGGTTCCTGGTGCGCCAGGGCGGCCGCTGGGTGGCCACGCCGCTGCTCGCGGTGCTCGTGCTGGTGGAGGTCAGCGACATCGTCTTCGCAGTGGACTCGATCCCGGCCGTCTTCGCGGTCACCTCGGAGCCGTTCCTGGTCTTCACCTCCAACGCCTTCGCCATCCTCGGCCTGCGGGCGATGTACTTCATGCTCGCCGGCCTGATGCACCGCTTCACCTACCTCAAGCTGGGCCTGGCGCTGGTGCTGGTCTGGGTGGGCGTGAAGATGCTGCTCCTGGACGTGTACAAGATCCCGACGGCGCTTTCGCTGGGGGTGGTCGCCGCGATCCTCGTCACCGCGGTCACGGCGAGCCTGCTGCGCTCCCGCGGTGACGAAGGAGAGGACGACGAGCCGGTCAGCGAGGCCGCGGAACGCTGAGCGGCTCGCCCGCCGCCAGTCGCTGGAACATCTGCTTCATCGACTCGGCGTCGTTCAGGCGGGGGAACGGCTCGTCGGGGGCCTCGACGCCGAGGAAGGCGCACAGCGGCCCCCACCCCTCGCGCACGTCGAAGACGAGCAGCCGCTCCGCGGGGACGCCGGCCTTGACGGCGGCCACGTGCCGCTCGAACGCCTCGACGGCCAGCTTCTCGCTCGGCACGCCCTGCCCGTGGCTCCAGTCGGGGCCGAAGTAGCACCGGCCGATCACCTCCAGAGCCGGCCGCATCCGCCCCATGCTCGTGGTGATCGTGCGGGCCTGCTCGGGCAGCTCCTCCAGTGACCGTCCGTCCAGGGCCGCGGCGGAGGCGCCGGGGCCGGACATGAGCATGTCGATGCTGCGGTGCCACGCGCGCGGGTCGCGCACGGTCAGCACCACCTTGGCGTCCGGATAGGTCTCGGCCAGCTCGCGCCAGTAGTGGCTGGCCGGCCAGTCGGTCGCCGAACGGTACCCGTCGAACACCTTGTCCCAGCCCTCGCGGCCGTGGACCTCGCCGGAGGTGGCCGCGAGCCACCGGTCCACGTGGTCGGGATGGGTCATGACCTCGAACATGTGGTAGCAGGGGCCGAATCCCAGCCGCTCCAGCGCGGCCTTCATCGACAACGTCCCGGTACGCGGCAGGCCCGCCCCGATGACCTCCAGCATGTCGCTCCTCGTCGTCGCCGTTGACATGACGATCTCCACGCTAGGACGACCGGAGGAGGAATTCAACACCTGAAGATTTTCGGCCGACCTGAAACTTTCAACCACCGGCTGCCCCCGACAAACGCCGCCGAACAGGACAAACGCCTCCCACGCCGTCCGCTCCCGGGCGGCCGGGAGGCCCGCGTTCCTACAGCTCAGAGCCGCCCCGTTGATACCTTGCCCCGGATCGCGCGCACCCCCCTCCGCAGCACGCCCGCGCGATCACCCCGCCGGCCCATCGGACGCGAAAGGCCACCACCGTGACGTTGCTCCCACGCCCGCTGCGCGGACGTGCCGCTCTCGCGATCGGCGCCGTCGCCGCGCTCACCCTCGGCGGAGTGGCGGTCAGCCCCGCCGTCACCGCCGCGGCAGCCACCGGCTGTGCCGTCACCTACACGGCCAGCACCTGGCAGGGCGGCTTCAGCGCCAACATCTCGATCAAGAACCTCGGCGACCCGGTCAACGGCTGGACGCTCGGCTTCACCTTCCCGGACTCCGGCCAGAAGGTCGTCCAGGGCTGGTCGGCGACGTACAGCCAGACGGGCGCCGCCGTGACCGCGCGCAGCATGAGCTACAACGGCGCGCTCGCCACCGACGCCTCGACCACGATCGGCTTCAACGGGAGCTGGACCGGCGCCAACCCGGCGCCGACCTCCTTCACCCTCAACGGCGTCACCTGCACCGGCTCCACGACCCCGGGCCCCACGCCCACCGTGACGCCGACCGTGACACCGACGGTGACGCCGCCCACCAACGGCACCCCGGTGGGGATCAACGGCCAGCTCCGCGTCTGCGGCGTCAACCTCTGCAACCAGTACAACCGGCCCATCCAGTTGCGCGGCATGAGCACGCACGGCCTGCAGTGGTTCGCCAAGTGCTACAACACCGCCTCCCTCGACGCGCTGGCGAACGACTGGAAGGCCGACCTGCTCCGGATCTCCATGTACGTCCAGGAGGACGGCTACGAGACCAACCCGCCGGCCTTCACCGCCCAGGTCAACAACCTCGTGGACATGGCCGAGGCGCGCGGCCTGTACGCGCTGATCGACTTCCACACGCTGACGCCCGGCGACCCGATGTACAACCTCGACCGGGCCAAGACCTTCTTCGCCGCCGTCGCGGCCCGCAACGCCGCCAAGAAGAACGTCATCTACGAGATCGCCAACGAGCCCAACGGGGTGAGCTGGGCGACCATCAAGAGCTACGCCGAGCAGGTCATCCCCGTGATCCGCGCCAACGACCCCGACGCCGTCGTCCTGGTCGGCACCCGCGGCTGGTCGTCGCTCGGCGTCTCGGAGGGCGGCAACGAGAGCGAGGTCGTCAACAACCCGGTCAACGCCGCCAACATCATGTACACCTTCCACTTCTACGCCGCCTCCCACACCGACACCTACCGGGCGGCGCTCAGCAGGGCGGCCACGCGCATCCCGATGTTCGTCACGGAGTTCGGCACGGTGACCTACACCGGAGGCGGCACGGTGGACCTCGCCAGCACCACGACATGGCTCAACCTGCTGGACCAGTACAAGATCAGCTACGCCAACTGGACCTACTCCGACGCCGACGAGAGCAGCGCCGCCTTCAAGCCCGGCACCTGCGACGGCGGCACGTACGCGGGGACGGCTGTGCTGACGCAGTCGGGCACGTACATGCGCGACCGCATCCGCACCCCGGACAACTTCCCGACCGGCTGAGCCGCCCCGAGACAACCGGGTCCGCGGTGCGGGAGGCGCGCCGCGGGCCCGGTCTCCATGTGCCTGAGGCGCGCGCCCGCCGTCAGGACGGGCGGATCCGCTCCAGGGCCTCGCGCATCGAGGCGGCCCTCTCCGGCGACAGCGCGGGGTGGGAGTGGAGGTCGAGGATGACGGTGGCCAGCAGGTGCGCCCCCTCAGGGCTGGCCACGTCCACGCCGAGGCTTCTGGAGACGTGCCGGTGGAGGACCGTGACGGCCAGCGCCATCGCGGTGCTGACCGTCGCGCGCGCCTTCCGGTCGGCGAAGGGCGGGTCGGCGCGCTCGGCGTCGATCTCCGCCAGCCACTGCTCGCCCGCGCGCACCATCTCGTCGAACAGCGGCTCGGCCCGGCCCTCGACCAGGGCCCGCACCAGGTACGGCTGGTAGGGGCCGAAGACGGCCTGGGACATGGCGACCGGGTTGGACCTGGTGAGCATGGGGTCGTCGAAGGTGGCGTCGCTGACCCGGCGCAGCAGCTTGACGAGGAACTCGTCGCACGCCTCGCGCAGCGCCTCCTTCGAGCCGAAGTGGTGGCGCACCAGCCCCGAGGAGACCCTCGCGGCCTCGGCGATGCCGCGGATCGTGGCCCGCTCGAACCCGAGCTCGCCGAACTGCCGCAGCGCCGCTTCCCTGATGCGGGCGCGGGCGGTCAGATCCTCCAGGTCCGCTTCGATGCTCGCCACCGCCGTCCCTCCAGACTTCACGCGTACGTACGGGATGAAGACTACACGCGCTGGACGCTGACTACACAAGCGTGTAGCTTGCTTCTCGTCAGGGTAGTCCGCTTCACATACGGACAGCCACGGCTCGATCCAGGAAGATCACCATGACTGACGCCATCTCGGTGTCCGGGCTCACCAAGGCGTTCGGCTCGACCCGCGCGCTGGACGGCCTGGACCTCACCGTGCGCACCGGCGAGGCCCACGGGTTCCTCGGCCCCAACGGCGCGGGGAAGAGCACCACGATCCGCGTCCTGCTCGGCCTGCTGCGCGCCGACGGGGGCCGCGCGCGGCTGCTCGGCGAGGACCCGTGGACGCGCGCCACCTCCCTGCACCGCCGCCTGGCGTACGTGCCCGGTGACGTCACGCTGTGGCCCGGCCTGACCGGCGGGGAGGTGATCGACCTGCTCGGCGGGCTCCGCGGCGGCCTCGACCGCCGGCGCAGGAAGGAGCTGCTGGACCGCTTCCAGCTCGACCCGCGCAAACGCGCCCGCACCTACTCCAAGGGCAACCGCCAGAAGGTCGCCCTCGTCGCCGCCCTGTCGGGCGACGCGGAGCTGCTGATCCTCGACGAGCCGACCTCCGGGCTGGACCCGCTGATGGAGGAGGTCTTCCGCGAGACCCTGCGCGAGGAGCTGCGCCGCGGCGACCGTACCGTGCTGCTCTCCAGCCACATCCTGTCCGAGGTCGAGGCCCTGTGCGACCGGGTCACCATCGTCCGCGACGGGCGCACGGTCGAGACCGGCACGCTCGCCGGGCTGCGGCACCTCACCCGCACCTCGGTCCAGGCCGACCTCGCCGGCCCGCCGCACGGGCTCGCCGCCCTGCCCGGCGTCCACGACGTGGTCGTCGACGGCGGCCGGGTGACCTTCGACGCGGATCCCTCCGCCCTGGACGCGGCGCTGCGCTGCCTGGCCGAGGCGGGCGTGCGCGGCCTGGTCAGCAGGCCGCCCAGCCTGGAGGAGCTGTTCCTGCGCCACTACCGCCACAGCGAAACCGCCGAAGCCGCCGGAGCGGCCGGGACCGCCGGAGCGGCCCGATGAGCGCGCTCGCCGGCACCGGCGCGCTCGTCCGCCTGGCGCTGCGCCGGGAACGGGCCGTCGCCCCCTGGTGGATCCTGCTGAACGTGGGCATGACCCTGGCGTTGATCTCGTACATCGAGCGCCAGATGCCGACCGACGCCGTCAAGGCCACCTACACCGCGGTCATCGCGAAGAACACCTTCTTCCAGGCACTCGGCGGCGGGTTCGTCGAGCCGCGCCTCGACGTCCTCGCGACGTGGCGCAGCGGCGGGTTCCTCTACGTGGCCGCTGCGTTCGCGGCCGTCATGTGCGTCGTCCGGCACACCCGCGCGGAGGAGGACGCGGGCCGGGCCGAGCTGCTGCGCGCGGCCGGAACCGGCCGCCGCGCCTCCCTGACGGCCGCGCTGCTCGTGGCCGCCGGCATCAGCGTGGCCGGCGGCCTGTCGGCCACGCTGACCCTGGTCGCCTCCGGCCTCGGAGCCACCGGCGCGGCCGCCTACGGCGCCGCCATCGCGGTGGCGGGATGGGTGTTCGCCGGCGTGGCCGCGGTGGCCGTCCAGCTCTCGCGGAGCGCCCGCACGGCCACGATGATCGGTCTGTCCGTGCTCGGCGTCGCCTACGTCATGCGGTACACCGGCGACGCGACGCGGCAGTACTGGCTGAAGGCGCTGTCACCGATCGGCTGGAGCCACCTCGTGCGCCCCTACCAGGACGAGCGGTGGTGGCTGCTGGGCCTGCCGGCGGCGGTGGCCGCAGGGCTGTGCGTCCTCGCGTACGCGCTGCTCGACCGGCGCGACCTCGGCGCGGGCCTGGTGCCCGAACGGCTCGGCCCCGCGTCGGCCCCCGGGGAGCGCGGTCCGGTCAGTGTGGCCTGGCGGCTGCACCGCGGGCTGCTGGTGCGATGGGCGGCCGGTGTCGCCGTCCTCGCCGCCGCGGTGGCCGGGGCCGGAACCATCGCGGGCCAGCTCGCCGCCGCGCCCGCGGCGAGCCAGGACCTGCTGCGGAGCATGGGCTGGAGCACCGGAGACATTCTCGACGTCCTCCTCCGGTACATGACGCTCATCTTCGCCCACGTCATCGCGCTCTACCCCGTCCTCATGGTCCAGCGGCTGCGCTCGGAGGAGACGTCCGGCCGGGCCGAGATCGTGCTCGCCACCCCGACGACCCGCCTGCGCTGGGCGGGCGGCCACCTGGTGCTGGCCGGGCTCGGCTCGGCCGCGTTGCTGGCCGTCGCCGGGGTCGTCCACGGCGTGCTCCACGGGCTCCTCGTGGGGGACCTCGCCACCGACCCGCCCCGGGTGCTGGCCGGGGTCCTCGGCCACGTTCCCGCGGTCTGGTGCGTCGGCGCGGTGTGCGTGCTCGCGTACGGGCTGCTCCCGCGGGCGAGTGTGGCGCTCTCGTGGACCGTGTGGATCATGACCGCCGCGCTGGGCCAGGTCATGGGGCCGCTGTACGGGATGTGGGCCGGCACGCCACTGGAGCCGTTCCACTACATCCCGAACACCTTCGCGGGCGGCCCCGTCGACGCCCGGCCCTACCTGGTGCTGTTCGCGCTCACGGCGGCCCTCGTCACCGGCGGCCTGCTGGCCCTGCGCCGCCGGGACCTCGGCTGAGGAGGCCGGGGTCAGACGGTGAGCGCGGTCTCGGCCGGGCCGGTGTGGCCGGCGCGGCGGTACCACTCGGTGCCGAGGAGCTGGGCGCGCGCCTGCTCGGGCAGGGCGGTCAGCAGGGTCATCGACGCGCCCCGCTCCAGCTCCGACCGGTGCGCGTGCATGGCCGCCCATTTGCGCTCGCCCCACCGCGCGATGTCGAGCGTCGTCGTGACCCGCTCGTCGGGCACGCCCGGCAGCGTCTGCCCCGGCTCGGGATCCGCGCCGAACACCGCCCGCCAGTGCGAGACCACCACCGACCGGGGGATGACCGACAGGTAGAGCGCCCGCGGCCACCAGGGCTCGCCCATGTCCGGGTAGAGCTGGTCGTACCCGGCCGCCTCCACCGCCGCCAGGGTGACCCGGTGGACGTGGACGTGGTCGGGGTGCCCGTAGGCGCCGTACCCGTCGTAGGTGAGCACGACGTCGGGCCTGAACTGCCTGATGTGCCGCACCACCTGGCCCACGGCCTCGTCGAACGGCACGTCCAGGAAGCGCGGGGCGCCGGGCGCCGACTCGGGTTTGCGCGCGTCGGCGTAGCCCAGCAGCCGCGGCTCGCCCGCGCCCAGGATGTCCAGCGAGCGCTCCAGCTCGCCGGCCCGCACGGTGCCCTCCGCCCAGGTGCAGGTGACGACCGCGGTCCTGGCGCCCTCGGCGGAGCACCTGGCCAGCGTGCCGCCCGTCCAGACGGCCTCGTCGTCCGGATGGGCGTGGACCGCCAGCACCCCGAGTCCCGCCACGATGCCCTCCTCCAAGATCGCCGGACGGCCATCGTAGTGGCGGGCTCAGCGCAGCGACGACCAGTGGCAGGCGTCCTCCAACGAGCCGTAGGGCGGGAACTGGTCGACGAGCTGCGTGATGGTCAGCAGCCGGGCCAGCACGCCGCGCACCCCGACCAGGCGCAGGCCGCCGCCGCGGCGCTCTGCCCGGCGCTGGCAGTCGATGAGCTGCCACAGCCCGCTGGAGTCGCAGAAACGCAGCTCGGCCGTGTCGAGCACGATGCGCGGCCGCTCCGCGGCCAGCGGCCCGGCCAGGGCCGCGGTCAGCAGGTGCTGGGAGCTCATGTCCAGCTCACCGGTCAGGCGAACCACGTCGACGTCGCCGTGCCGCTCCATATCGATCTTCAGGCGTGCCATGGCACTGCCTCTCCGTCGCCGCGTCGATGCCGTCGCCACCCATGACCAGCGGGAATGCTGTCCAGCTTATCCGCACACCCCGGCCCGGCTCCACGGCTTGCCGGAAACGACCACGGAGATCCTTCCTGGATCGGGCGCGGCGGGCGTCCCGGGTCCCTACCGCGGGCCCCGGGACGCCCACCGGCCCAGGCCGTCAGACGCCGACCGCCCGATCGTCGGCGCGAGGGCCGGCCTCCTCGCAGATCTCCGCGCGGGCCGCCGCCGCCGACACGTCGTCGGGCTGCAGCTCCGCGGACATCTCCGCGTGGACCATGGTCCGGTAGCGCTCCGTCTCGCGCCGCACGTCCTCCTCGTCCCAGCCGAGCACCGGGGCGATGATCGCGGCCACCTCGGCCGCCGCGGCCACGCCGCGGTCGCGCTCCTCGATGGAGATGCGGGTACGGCGCACCAGCACGTCCTCCAGGTGCAGCGCCCCCTCGTGCGTGGCCGCGTACAGCGCCTCCGCCCGGAGGTAGTCGGCCGCCCCGGTCAGCGGCTCCCCGAGGGACGGGTCCTCCTCGATCAGGCCGAGGACGTCCTCGACGGCCGAGCCGTAGCGCCCGAGCAGGCGCTCGACGCGGGCGACGTCCACCCCGGCGCGCGCGGCCAGCCGGGCGCGGCCGTTGCGCAGCGCCTCGTACCCCTCGGCGCCGAGCAGCGGCAGCCGGTCGGTGACCGAGCGCGGCACGGCCGTGCCCAGCTCGCGCGCGGCCACGTCCACGGCGTCCTTGGCCATGACCCGGTACGTCGTGTACTTGCCGCCGGCGATGACGACGAGCCCCGGCGCGGGCCGGGCGACGGTGTGCTCCCTGGACAGCTTGGCGGTGTCGGAGGCGTCACCGGCCAGCAGCGGGCGCAGGCCCGTGTAGACGCCGTCGATGTCGTCGTGGGTGAGAGGCGTGCTCAGCACCTTGTTGACCTGGTCGAGCAGGTACTCGATGTCGGCCCGGCTGGCCACGGGACGGCCCTTGTCGAGGTTCCAGTCCGTGTCGGTGGTGCCGATGATCCAGTGCCGGCCCCACGGGATGGTGAAGAGCACGCTCTTCTCCGTCCGCAGGATCAGGCCGGTGTGCAGGGTGATCCGGTCGCGCGGGACCGTGATGTGCACCCCCTTGGACGCCCTGACCCGCAGACCGCCCTTGTTGCCCGCCATCCGCGCGGTCTCGTCGGTCCAGACGCCGGTGGCGTTGATCACCTGGCGGGCGCGCACCACGATCTCGCGCCCGTCCTCCAGGTCCGTCACCCGGGCTCCGGTCACGCGGTCGCCGTCGCGGACCAGCCCTGTCACGCGCGCCCTGGTCGCGACGGCCGCGCCGTACTGCGCGGCGGTGCGCGCCAGCGTCATCGCGAACCGCGCGTCGTCCACCTGGGCGTCGTGGTACTGGACGGCGCCGACGAGCGCGTCCGGGCTGAGCGAGGGCGCGGCGGCCAGCGCGCGGCGCCGGCTCATGTGCCGGTGCCGCGGCAGGATCCGCCTGCCGTCGAGCATGTCGTACAGGGCGATGCCGGCGCCCACGTAGAACCGCTCCCACAGCCGGTGCCGGAGCGGGAACAGGAACGGAACCGGGCGCACCAGGTGCGGCGCGAGCCGGGTCAGCAACAGGCCGCGCTCCTTGAGGGCCTCCCTGACCAGCTTGAAATCGAGCTGTTCGAGGTAGCGCAGACCGCCGTGGACCAGCTTGCTCGACCGGCTCGACGTGCCGGCGGCCCAGTCCTGCGCCTCCACCAGCGCCACCGACAGGCCGCGGGACACGGCGTCCAGCGCCGCGCCGGCGCCCACGACACCGCCGCCCACGACCAGCACGTCGAACTCGTCGTCGCCCAGCCGCCGCAGCGTCTCCGCGCGGTACGCGGGTCCCAGCGGTACAGATGTCACAGTAGAGCTCCTCATCTCAAGAAAGTCAGGCGGGCCCTGGGCCGCGGTCCGCGCGAGGCCGTGCGGGGACCGCGGCCCGGGTGGTCGGGCGGCTCAGCCGACGTCGACCCAGTCGAGCGTGCGGGTGACGGCCTTCTTCCAGGTGGCGTAGCGCCCGTCGCGATGCTCCTGCGACCAGACGGGCTGCCAGCGGCGGTCCTCCTGCCAGTTCTGCTTGAGCTCGTCGGTGGACTTCCAGAAGCCCACGGCGAGCCCCGCGGCGTAGGCGGCGCCCAGCGCGGTCGTCTCCGCCACCACGGGCTTGGAGACCGGGACGCCGAGGACGTCGGCCTGGATCTGCATGCACAGGTCGTTGGCGGTGACGCCGCCGTCCACCCGCAGCACGTCGAGGGCGACCCCGGAGTCCTGACGCATCGCCTCGACCACGTCGCGGCTCTGGTAGCAGATCGACTCCAGCGTGGCGCGGGCGATGTGCGCGTTGTTGTTGTAGCGCGACAGGCCGACGATCGCGCCGCGGGCGTCGGAGCGCCAGTACGGCGCGAACAGGCCGGAGAAGGCGGGCACGAAGAAGACGCCGCCGTTGTCCTCGACCTGCCGGGCCAGCGACTCGCTCTGCTCGGCCCCCGAGATGATGCCGAGCTGGTCGCGCAGCCACTGCACGGCCGAGCCGGTCACCGCGATGGAGCCCTCCAGCGCGTACACCGGGGCCTCCGCGCCGAACTGGTAGCACACCGTGGTGAGCAGCCCGTTCTTCGAGCGGACCGGGGTGGTGCCGGTGTTGAGCAGCAGGAAGTTGCCCGTGCCGTAGGTGTTCTTGGCCTCGCCGACCTCGAAGCACACCTGGCCGACGGTGGCGGCCTGCTGGTCGCCGAGGACGCCGCCGAGCGTGACCTGCCCGCCCAGCGGGCCGTTCTCCCGGGTGCGCCCGTACGCCTCGGCGTGCGAGGAGGGGACGATGGCCGGCAGCATCCGCCGCGGGATGCCGAAGAACGACAGCAGCTCGTCGTCCCAGTCCAGCTTCTCCAGGTCCATGAGCATGGTGCGGCTGGCGTTGGTGACGTCGGTGACGTGCAGGCCGCCGTCGGGGCCGCCGGTGAGGTTCCACAGCAGCCACGTGTCGGTGGTGCCGAAGATCGCCTCGCCGGCCTCGGCCGCCTCGCGCACCCCGTCGACGTTCTCCAGGATCCACTGGATCTTCCCGGCGGAGAAGTACGTCGCGGGCGGCAGCCCGGCCTTGGCCCGGATGACGTCGCCCCTGCCGTCGCGCTCCAGCGCCGAGGCGATCCGGTCGGTGCGGGTGTCCTGCCAGACGATGGCGTTGTAGTACGGCCGGCCCGTGGTGCGGTTCCAGACCACGGCGGTCTCGCGCTGGTTGGTGATGCCGAGTGCGGCCAGGTCGGAGGCCACGAGATTCGCCTTGTTCAGCGTGGTCTCGATGACCGCCCGGGTGCGCTCCCAGATCTCCGTGGGGTTGTGCTCGACCCAGCCGGCGCGCGGCAGGATCTGCTCGTGCTCGAGCTGGTGGCGGGCGATCTCGTTGCCGCCGTGATCGAAGATCATGAAGCGGGTGCTCGTCGTTCCCTGGTCGACGGCGCCGACGAAGTCCGGCATGGAATCGTGCCTCCTCGGAAGGGGGGTGGGATGGTCAGACGGTCTCGTAGGACTCTTTGGCCGGCACGCGGCCGGGCTCAGGCTCATCTTCGATCGGCAGGAACCGCCCCACCAGGGCCTGGTAGAGGCCGGCGCCGATCAGGCCGCCGATGACGGGCGCCACGATCGGCACCCAGAAGTACAGCTGGCCGTACTGGTCCCGCCAGGCCGTGTGGTAGCCGGTGAGGAAGGACGCCAGCCGGGGCCCGAAGTCGCGGGCCGGGTTGATGGCGTAGCCGGCGTTGGTGCCCCAGGCCATGCCGATGGCCACGACGAGCAGGCCGACGACGACCGGGGCGATGTTGGCGAGGGGCGCGTTGTTGCGCACGTCGGTGATGGCGAGGATCAGGAACAGCAGGATCGCGGTGCCGATCACCTGGTCGCGGAAGGCGCCCCAGGTGTCCACCGGAAGGGTGCCGTTGCCGGGGAGCGTGGAGAAGACCCCCTGGGTCTTGATGGTGTGGCCGGGGTCGATCTTGGCGAGCACCTCGGCGTAGTTGAACCGGACGATCAGCGCCGCCACGAACGCCCCCGCGGTCTGCGCCAGCGCGTACGGTCCGACCTTGCGCCAGGGGAAGCCCTTGAACGCGGCCAGGGCGACGGTGACGGCCGGGTTGAGATGGGCGCCGGTGATCCGCGCCGCGACGTAGACGCCGAGCGTCACGCCCAGGCCCCAGGCCCACGCGATGCTGTCGTGGTCGCCGATGCCGCCGGCGACCACCTGGGCCACCACGCCGACCCCGAACAGGATCAGGACCATCGTGCCCGCGAACTCGGCGGCCAGCTCGCCGAGCATCCCACGGGCTTTCAGTCGCTCCGCCATGTCTTCCTCCTCACAGTGCCTCACCACGCTCCGGTCCTCGGGCGGGAACAGGTGTCGTCGCAGGCAGGACGTCCGGTGAAGCTCCCAGCGCTTCACGGCTGCTTGGAAGCTAAGTGAGGAAGACCACAGGGTCAACGACGGGGTGCCGACAATGTCGAACACTAGTCAGCTATGGCATCCGCGATTATGGTCTGAGCCTATGGCCCGGCGCACACTCTGAGCGGTATGAGGTGATATGTGTAGATCTTTCTTTGAGCGGCGCCGACATTGTCGAACGAGCGCCGCCCGACTAGGCTCGATGCCGTGCCAGGTCCAGTGCAGTCCATCCAGCGGGGAGCGGCCATCCTGCGCCTCCTCGCGCGCAGCTCGGGCAAGCTCGGCGTGGGCGAGATCGCCACATCGCTCGGCCTGCCCCGCGGCACGGCGCACGGCCTGCTGCGCACCCTGCAACTGGTCGGCTTCGTGGAGCAGGACAGCGCGACCGGCAAGTACCAGCTCGGCGCGGCCCTGCTGCACCTCGGCACCAGCTACCTGGACGTCAACGAGCTCCGCTCCCGCGCCATCAACTGGGCCGACGCGCTCGCGGCGCGCAGCTGCGAGTCCGTCAAGATCGGCACCGTCCTCGACGGCCAGGTCCTCGTGGTCCACCACGTCTTCCGCCCCGACGACACCCTGCAGACCCTCGACGTCGGCTCACTGATGCCGATGCACGCGACCGCCCTCGGCAAGGTGCTGCTCGCCTTCGACTCCGGCGCCGGCGCCGCCCTCGGCAACGGCCCGCTGGAGGCCTACACCCGCAGGACGATCGTCGCTCCCAAGGACCTGACCCGCAGCCTCGCGGGCATCCGGGAGGTCGGATGGGCCGCCCAGGTCGAGGAGATGACCGTGGGCGAGGCGGGCATCGCCGCCCCCATCCGGGGCCACGGCGGCCTGGTGGTCGGCGCCATCGGCATCTCCGGGGCCGTCGAGCGGATCTGCGACGCCAAAGGCCAGCCCAACACCGCCCTGGTGACGTTCGTGCGCGACGCGGCGCGCGCGGTCTCCCGGGACCTCGGTGCCGCGCGCTGGTGACACCCACTTCACACATACCGAGGTGAACGCCATGGCCACGCGCTATGTGATGTCCATCGACCAAGGTACGACGTCGACGCGGTGCATCATCTTCGACCAGCAGGGACGCCTGGTGTCGGTGACGCAGCGGGAGCACCGCCAGCACTTCCCGCAGCCCGGGTGGGTCGAGCACGACGCCGTCGAGATCTGGCGCAACCTTGAACGCATCGCCCCGGAGGCGCTCAAACAGGCCGGGGTCGGCCTGGAGCAGGTCGCCGCGATCGGCATCGCGAACCAGCGCGAGACCACGCTCGTGTGGGACCGCCACACCGGCGCGCCCCTGCGGCGCGCCATCGTGTGGCAGGACACGCGCACCACGGCCCTGGTCGACGAGCTGGCCGCCCGCCCGGAGGCGTCGATGGTGCAGAAGCGCTGCGGCCTGCCGCTGGCCACCTACTTCTCGGCGCCCCGCATCCGCTGGCTGCTCGACGACGTACCGGGGCTGCGCGAGCGCGCCGAGCGAGGTGAGGTGCTGTTCGGCACCATGGAGTCCTGGCTCATCTGGAACCTCACCGGCGGACCGGACGGCGGCCTGCACCTCACCGACGTCACCAACGCCAGCCGCACCCTGCTGATGGACCTGACCACGCTGGAGTGGGACGACGACCTGCTGGACTTCTTCGGCGTCCCGCGCGCCATGCTGCCGCAGATCCGGCCCTCGACCGAGACGTACGGCGTGGCCAGGACGGTCCTGCCGGGCGTCCGCATCGGCGCCGCGCTGGGCGACCAGCAGGCGGCGCTGTTCGGCCAGACCTGCTTCGCCCCCGGCGAGGCCAAGTGCACCTACGGCACCGGGAGCTTCCTGCTGCTCAACACCGGCAAGGACCCGGTGCGCTCCACCCACGGCCTGCTCACCACCGTCGGCTACCAGGTGGGCGCCGAGCCCGCCGTGTACGCCCTGGAGGCGCCGATCGCCGTCACCGGGGCGCTCGTGCAGTGGTTCCGCGACGGCCTCGGCCTGATCAACAGCGCCCCGGAGATCGAGACGCTGGCCAAGACCGTGGACGACAACGGCGGGTGCTACATCGTGCCCGCGTTCGCCGGGCTGTTCGCCCCGCACTGGCGCAGCGAGGCGCGCGGCGTGATCGTGGGGCTGACCTCGTACATCACCAAGGGGCACCTGGCCCGGGCGGTCCTGGAGGCCACCGCCTGGCAGACCCGCGAGGTCGTGGACGCCATGAACGCCGACTCCGGGCTCGACCTGCGGGTCCTCAAGGTGGACGGGGGCATGACGGCCGACAACCTGCTCATGCAGTGCATCGCCGACGTGCTGGACGTCCCGGTCGTGCGGCCCATGGTCGCCGAGACCGTGTCGCTCGGCGCCGCGTACGCCGCCGGTCTGGCCGTCGGCTACTGGCCCGACCTGGAGGGCCTGCGCCGCAACTGGCACCGGGCCGCCCAGTGGCTGCCGTCCATGGACCCGGCCCGCCGGGAGTCGGAGTACGACAACTGGCGGCGGGCCGTGGAGCGCACGTTCGGCTGGCTGCAACCCCGACGCTGACCGTTCCGGCAAACCCCCGGACATCCCGCCCCCCGCGGCGGATCGTCCCGGCGGACGGGCTCCGCACCGGCTGAGCGTCCGGGCCGCGCCGGGCGCCCGCGTGGGCGGGCGCCCGGCGGCGGCAGGTCAGAGCCGGTCGAGGATCTGCTTCATCTGGTCGATCTCGGCCTGCTGGGACGACTGGATGCTCTGCGCCAGCTTCTTGGCGGCGTCGTCGCGGCCCTGGGCCAGCTCGGTCCTGGCCATCTGGATCGCGCCCTCGTGGTGGGCGATCATCATGCGGACGAACTGCTTGTCGAACGCGGCGCCCTTGGCGTCCTTGAGCTGGTCCATGTCCTCGGCGGACATCATGCCGGGCATGCCGTGGTCCATGTGTCCCATGCCGGTGGGCTCGGGCTTGCCCCAGCCCTGGAGCCAGCCGGTCATGGTCGCGATCTCCGGGTCCTGGGCCGCCTTGATCTTGGCGGCCAGCTTCTTGACCTCGGGATCGCCCGCCCGGGTCGCGGCCAGGCCGGCCATCTCGACGGCCTGCCGGTGGTGGGGGATCATCATCTGCGCGAACATCACGTCCGCGTCGTCGAACGAGCCTCCCGGCTGGGTGGCGGGCGCCGACGACGCCGAGGAGGTCGTGGCCTGGGCCGTGGCGGCCGGCGCGCCGCGCTCCGGGGTGGCGGCGGTGTCGGTGCCCCCGCAGGCGGTGAGCAGGACGAGCGCGCCGGCTCCGGCGGCGGTCGCGAACGAGAGGCGCGTGCGTACGGATCGGTTCGTGGGCATGGTCGGGTGACTCCTGTCGTCAGGTGCGTGCATGGCCGTGGTCGCGAGGCGAACGGCCTATATGCGCAGCACCGAGACACGAGCCAGCCGGAGCGACAGGGGGCGGGGCGGCGGCCGGGCGGTCCGGCCCGCGACCTGCCCGGCGGCGTCCGGCGTGTGCTCTCCCCGGCCGGCGCGTGCCCGCGCCGCCGCCACGATGAGCAGCAGGAGCGAGGTCAGGACGGCCAGGCACACGCTGCCCGGGTCGAGGTCGGGCAACTGCCCGCCCGCGGACGACGCCTCACCGGCGGCGTGCCGCCCGGTGTGGTCCGGCCGCGTGGGGTCGGCTCGCGTGTGGTCGGGCCGGGTGCCGCCGGGCCGGGTGTGGTCGGGCCGGGTGCCGCCGGCTCGGGCGTGGTCCGCCGGCGCGGGCGCCGCGGTGGCGCCGTGCGAGCGCTGCGGCGTCGCCGTACCGCCGTGCGAGCGGTGGAGGCCGACGTGGCCGAGGGTGTGCATCCCGCAGACCCCGAGGACGAGCAGCACGAGCAGGGCCAGCCGCGAGCCGCGGCGCCACCCGTCCACTGCTCCCCGCACCGTCCGCCCCCCGCGTCGATGTCCTACTTCCCCTAAGCACCATAGTAGAAGCGGCAGTGGTCAGCCGTTAGCATGGGGGTGCCTGGCCGTCTGGAGGGTTACGCATGGTGCGCGGTCTCGGGGAACTGGAGTCCACGATCATGGACCGCATGTGGTCCTACCGCCGGCCGGCGTCCGTGCGCGACGTGCTGGAGGACCTCCGCCGCGAGCGGGAGATCGCGTACACGACCGTGATGACCGTGATGGACAAGCTGCACACGAAGGGCCTGCTCAAGCGGGAGGCCGTCGGCAAGGCGTACATCTACCGGCCGGTCTCCTCCAAGGAGGCCTACACCGCCGATCTCATGCGCGAGTCGCTGGCCCGCAGCGGCAACCAGGCCGCCACCCTCGTCCACTTCCTGGAGCGCCTGACGCCCGAGGAGGCCGACGCCCTGGAGGCGGCGCTGAAGGTCTACCCGCCGAAGGGCCGCGCGTGACCGTGGCGGCCGTCCTGGCCGCCGGGCTGGCGATCTACGCGGTCGTCGCCGCGGTCGCGCTTCCCCGGCTCCTGGGGAAGGCGTCCTGGACCGGACGCGCCCCCCGGCTGGCGATCATGGTGTGGCAGGCGGCCTGCGTCTCGGTGGTGGTCTCCGTGCTGTCGGCCGTCTTCGTGCTGGCGGTCCCGGCGCCGGTGGTCGGTCACGGCCTGGCCGAGCTGTTCGCGGAGTGCGCGGAGGCGCTGGCCGACGGGCCGGGTCTCACCGCGGCGACCGCGCTCGTCGGCGTGGGCGTCACCGGCGCGTTGGTGGCGCGCCTGGCCTGGTGCGCCACCGCCGTCCTGGCCGGGGCCCGCGCCGAGCGGCGCCGCCACGCCGAGGCGCTGGCGCTGCTCGGCCGGCACGACGGCGCGCTGGACGCGATCGTCGTGGACTTCGACGAGCGGCTCGCGTACTGCGTGCCCGGCCGCCAGGGCAAGGCGGTGATCACCACGGCCGCGCTGCGCGAGCTGAGCCCCGAGGAGACCGCGGCCGTGCTCGCCCACGAGCGGGCGCACCTGCGCGGCCGGCACCACCTCGTGCTCGCCTTCGGCGAGACGTTCGCCCGGGCGTTCCCCGGGATGCCGCTGTTCGAGCGGGGCCGGGCGGAGCTCGCCCGGCTGGTCGAGCTGCTGGCCGACGACCTGGCCGCGCGCCGCCATCCCCGCGTGCTGATCGCCTCCGCGCTGGTGCGCCTGGCCACCGGCCGCGCGCCGGCCTTCACCCTCGGGGCCGGCGGCGAGAGCGCGCTGGCCCGCGTACGGCGCCTGCTGGCTCCCGCGCCGCCGCTGGGGCGGGGCGAGCGCGTCACCGGGGCGTTCGCGGTCGGCCTGCTGCTCGCGGGACCGGCCGTGACCGGCCTCGCCCCGGGCCTGGCGTCCCTGCTCGCCCACCACTGCCTGGAGCTGCTCTCCTTCTAGGCCCGTCCGCCTGCCCCTGTCCGCTGAGCACGGCCCTTGCAAACCCCCGGGGGGTATGTTAGCTTCCTCGGCGTCAGAGATACCCCCCATGGGTATCCAGAGGAGGGCGAGATGTGCACGGCATGTACGTGCGGCACCGGTGAGGCCGCGACGGCGGCCCTCACCACGGACGGCGGCGACCGGAGCGTCAGCGGGGCGGGCCTCTCCGACGAGGGGGTCCGCGTCGCGGTGGAGCGTGCGGGGCGCCGGCCGTCCGGGACCGGGGCCTAGGAACGCGAGCGGTGGGCGTGCGTCGGCTCGCACGCCCACCGGCGGGTCCGGTCCGATTTCCCGATCACCCCAGACCCATGGATCGCATCGTACGGTGCGAAGAATCAGGAGTACGGCATGAACGCCGTCAATCCCCGCAGGTGGTGGGCACTCGTCGTGCTGGCCGCCGCGCAGTTCATGGTCATCATGGACACCTCCATCATCGGCGTCGCGCTGCCGGAGATGCAGCGCGACCTCGGCTTCACCCAGGGCGGCCTGCAGTGGGTGTTCAACGCCTACGTGATCGCCTTCGGCGGCCTGCTGCTGCTCGGCGGCCGGCTGTCCGACCTGCTGGGGGCCCGCAGGGTCTTCGCCGCCGGCTGGGTCGTCCTGGTCGCCGGCTCCGTGGTCGCCGCGGTGGCCGGAACGGCCTGGGTGGAGATCCTCGGCCGGGCCGTCCAGGGCGTCGGCGGCGCGCTGATCGCCCCCGCCGCGATGACCCTGCTCATGATGCTCTTCGGCCACGACTCCCGGGAGCTCGGCAAGGCCATGGCGCTGTACGGCGCGGCCGCGCCGGCCGGCGGAACCGCCGGGGTGTTCCTGGGCGGCGTCGTCACCGAGTACCTGAGCTGGCCCTGGGTGTTCGTCGTCTACATCCCCATCGGCCTCGCGACCCTCGCCGCGGTGCCCGCGCTGCTGCCGGCCGTCCAGGGCAGGCGCGGCTCGGTCGACCTGCTCGGGGCGGCCACGGCCACGGGTGGCATCGCCCTGGCCGTGTTCGCCGTCGTGCGCGCTCCCGAGCAGGGCTGGGGCGCCCCGGCCACTCTCCTGGAGCTGGCCGGCGCCGCCGTGCTGCTCGTGGCGTTCCTGATCGTCCAGCGCACGGCCAGGCAGCCGATCATGCCGCTCGGCATCTGGCGCACCCCCGGGCTGGCCACGGCCAACCTGGCGATGGCGCTGCTCGGCGCCGCGTGGATCCCGATGTGGTACTTCCTCAACCTCTACCTGCAGCAGGTCCTCGGCTACGGCGCCTTCCCCAGCGGCGCGGCGCTGCTGCCGATGACGGTCGCCATCATGATCTTCATGATCGGCGTCACCGCCCGCCTGCTCGGCCGCTTCGGCGCCAAGCCGCTCATCGTGCTCGGCATGCTCGTGCTGGCGGCCGGGGTCGGGGTGCTCTCGCTGGTGCGGCCGGACGGCGCCTTCGTCGCCGACGTGCTGCCGGCCTCGCTGGTCGCCGCCGTGGGCATGTCGCTGGCCTACATCCCGGCGATGATGTCGGCCATGTCGGGGGTGCAGCCGGAGGAGAGCGGCCTGGCCTCGGGCATCGTCAACACCACCTACAACGTGGGCTCGGCGCTCGGCCTGGCGGTCATGACGGCCGTCGCCACCTCGCGCGGGGCCGCCGAGCTGGGCGATCTGTCCCAGCTCACGGGTGGTTTC
The DNA here is from genome assembly GCF_013363995.1 of Nonomuraea rhodomycinica. Classification (GTDB taxonomy): domain Bacteria; phylum Actinomycetota; class Actinomycetes; order Streptosporangiales; family Streptosporangiaceae; genus Nonomuraea; species Nonomuraea rhodomycinica. The sequence goes on from NZ_JABWGO010000007.1 coordinate 19,619, forward strand.
CGGGCCGCCTTCGTCGGTGCCGCCGTGGTGGCGGCCGCGGGCGGGGCGCTGACCCTGGTCCTCATGCGCGGCCGGAAGGCGTCCGTCGCGGCGGACGCCCGGCCCGAGGAGGCCCGGGCCTGACCCGCGGGGATCGCGCGGGGACGCGGCCGCCGTCCCCGCGCGACATACCCCCACCCCCTAGCCGGCGCCCGCGACCTACTATCGCCCATAGGAGCGATAGGTCAGCTTGCGCAGCAGGATCTCCGCCGGGCCCCGGTGGCCCAGGGCGCGCATCCCGTCGGCCAGCGCGACCGACAGCACCCACACCCCGGCCGCGACCCCGAGCGTCGCGGCCTGACCCATGTCGTCGTGCAGGCTCAGGGCGAACGGGTAGAACAGCACCACCCACAGCAGGGCCTGGAAGAGGTAGAAGGTCAGCGACCGCTGCCCCAGCGCGGCCAGGGCGGCGACCAGGCGGCCACGCCGGATCCGGGCCGCGACCAGCCCGACCACGGCCGCCATGGCGACGCCGCCCGCGTACCCGGTGAGGTCGTGCGCGACGGCGACCGCCCACGACACGGGGGCCGAGGTGGTGCTCCACGCTCCCGCGGCCATCAGCGCGGCCGGGAGCCGGCCGGCGACCGCGAGGCCGATCCCGATCACGGCGACGCGGCGCAGCAGCGGCAGATGCCGTTCGGGCTCGTCGAGGACGCGCCGCCGGGCGGCCAGGACCCCCACGAACATCGCGGGCACCACGATGAGGACGGACACGACGGTCTTGGCGGGCCAGGACGGGATGCTCGCGACGAGGTGGGCGCCGAGGGTCGGCTCCATGATCTCGGCGATGGTGGACGGCCTGGTCTGCGCCATGACGCTCTGCCAGGCCAGCAGCAGCGTGGCGGGCACGAGGGTCAGGGCGACCGTCCACCACAGCACCGGCTCCCTGGCCCGCACCAGCGGCGCGAGCAGCAGCAGCGTGAGCCCGTACACCGCGACGATGTCGATGGGCACGAACAGCACCGTGTTGAGGAAGCCGACGACCACGAGCCACAGCGCCCGGCGGCGCAGCAGGCTCTTGACGGAGGCCCAGCCGGCGCCCCTGTCCTCCTGCCGCCGGGCGAGCTGCACGAGGCCGTAGCCGAACAGGAACACGAACATGTTGCGGGCCTGGTTGTCGGCCAGCAGCGACTTGAGGAACCTCGCCGCGGCGTCGAGGGGGGCCGGGCCGGCGTCGCCGTCCACGAAGGCCGGGGCGTGTGAGAGGGCGATCAGTAACAGCATGAAGCCGCGGGCGAGGTCGGGGGCCAGGGACCGGGCGGGCGCGGCGGGCGGCGCGGTGGCGGGCGCGCTGGAGGGGATCACACCGGAACTCCTTTCAAACGAGATATTACGTGTTCGCGTGATCCCAAAAGCTAATTTGCCTTCGCCATTATGTCAACAAATAACTGGCCGTTGAGCCGGTTATTTGCAATGGTATGTAGGTGAATGCTCATGCGATTTGCAATGAGTTGTAGAGGAACGCAATACTGGACATCCCAAGGCGAGCACAGGAGGCTGAGCGCCGATGCCGGGCGGCAGGCTGACCCACGAGGAGCGCAAGGACATCGCCAGAGGGCTGGCCGACGGGCTCACCTACACCGAGATCGCCAGACGCCTCCAGCGCCCCGTCTCCACGATCAGCCGGGAGGTCATCCGCAACGGCGGGGCCGGCGGCTACCACCCCGACCGGGCCCAGCGGGCGACCGGTGACCGGGCCCGCCGCGGCCGGCCCGCCGTGCCCGGCGCCACACCGGCCCTGCCCGACGCGCACGGCCGCGACCCCGAGACCGTCCGGCTGCTGGAGGAGCGGTTCACCGCCATGCTCGTCGACACCGGTCTGCCGCGCACGACCGCCCGGGTGCTCGCGAGCCTGTACGTCACCGACAGCGGCAGCCTCACCGCCGCCGAGCTGGTCCGGCGCCTGGGCCTCAGCCCGGCGTCCATCTCCAAGGCCGTCGGCCAGCTCGAAGAGCAGCGGCTGATCCGGCGCGACCGCGATCCCCGCCGGCGCCGCGACCGCTACGTCATCGACGGCGACATCTGGTACGAGTCCTGGCTGGCCAGCGCGCGCAGGAACATCCGGCTGGCCCGCGTCGCCCGCGACGGAGCCGAGACTCTGGGGCGGGGCACGCCCGCCGGTGCCCGGCTGGCGACCATGGGCCGGCTCCTCCAGCGCCTCGGCGACGACATGGTCCGCGCGGCCGAGCGCTGGCACGACGACCACGACGACCACCGGGATGATGGCGACCGCGACGACCACGACGACCGCGAAGACCGGTAGCGGCTCTCAGGGGCCCGGCCGAGCGTGCCCCCGCCCGGTCATGACGCGTCGTAGCGCGCGCGGGAGGCGGCCACGTAGTCGCGATGCTGCCGCGCCCAGGCGATGAGCCCGGCGATCTGGGACGACAGCGTCCGCCCGACCGGGGTCAGGGCATAGTCCACGCGCGGCGGCGAGGTGGGGGTGACCGTGCGCTCCACCAGGCCGTCGCGCTCCAGGCTGCGCAGGGTGAGCGTGAGCATGCGCTGGGAGATGCCCGCGATGGCGCGCTGCAACTCGGAGTAGCGCTTGGGACCGTCGCCGAGCAGGTCCATCACCAGCACGCTCCACTTGTCGCCGACGCGGTCCAGGACGTCGCGCAGCCGGCAGGTGGGATGGTCCTCGCCGATCGTCTCGCGCACATCGGTGTGCCTTGCGCGGGTCGAAGTGCCTACTTCCGCCATGACGGCATTGTGGACGAGACTCGACCCGCGCACAAGAAGTAACCAGCGCACAGAAAGTGCTGTTGCGATGAGCAGCGTCCCCTTGGTCCACGAAACGGAGTGATCACTATGCGTGCCATGGCCTTCCCCGACTTCGGTGCCGAACTGGCGCCCGCCGACCTGCCCGTGCCGGAGCCGGGTCCGGGCGAGGTGCTGGTCCGGGTGCTGGCCTCCTCGGTCAACGGCTTCGACATGGGCGTGCTGGGCGGCTATCTCAAGGGCGTCTACGAGTACGAGTTCCCGGTCGTGCTCGGCAAGGACTTCGCCGGCACCGTGGCGGCCGTCGGCCCCGAGGTGACCCGTCTGGCGCCGGGCGATGACGTGTTCGGCGTGGTCATGCGGCCCACCCTGGGCCAGGGCGGCTTCGCCGAGTACGTCGTGGTGAGCGAAGCGTACGGCGTGGCCCGGATCCCCGACGGGCTCGGCCACACCCGCGCGGGCGTGCTGGGGCTGGCCGGGACCGCCGCGCTCAACGCCGTGGACGCCGTCGCCCCGGCGCCGGGGGAGACCGTCCTGATCTCCGGCGCGACCGGCGGCGTGGGCTCCTTCGCCGTCCAGCTCGCTGCCGCGCGCGGCGCCCGGGTGATCGCCACCGCCCGTCCCGGGGCGGAGGCCGCGTTCGTCACCGGCCTGGGCGCCACCTGGGTCGTGGACCACACGGACCTGCCGGCGGGGGTACGCGCGATCGCGCCGGGCGGGGTGGACGCCGCGCTGCACCTGGCGGGCGACGGGCCGGCCGTCGCCGCCCTGCTGACCGACGGCGGGCGGCTGGCCTCCACGATCCACTACCGGCCCGAGGAGTCCGGCCGCGCCATCAAGGCCACGGCCGTGATGGCCGACCCGACTCCGGACACCCTGTCCCGGCTCGCCGCCGACGCGGCCGAAGGGCGCCTCCGGGTGCCGGTGGGCCGCTCGTACCCGCTGGCCGAGGCGCCGCGCGCGCTCGCCGACTTCGCCGGCGGGACCGTCGGCAAGCTCGCCGTCACGATCTGACCTCCGCCGGCGCTCGTCACGAAGCGCGCTCGACGTCCCCCGCGAAGACGATCATCTGGTCGATGCGGCCCTGCCGCAGGTGGACCACGTCGGTCCCGGCCAGGCGCGGGCCCCCCTGCGGCGTGGTGAAGACCCACTGGTAGCGCGCCCACTCGCCCGGCACGTCCACGGCCGAGCAGCGGACCATCGTGCCGACACCGGCCGGGTGGCGGCGGATGTCCCGCACGAACCGTTCGACCGCCGCCACGCCCTCGCTCCGTCCCAGCGGACCCCAGAACACCACGTCGGAGGTCAGCGCCTGGGACAGCAGGGGAGTCATCTGGTCGTCGTCCGAGACGTTGAACGCGGACAGGAACATGTCGATCGCTGCCTGAGCGGCTTCTTCCTGCATGCAGCAGTCATATCAGCCGCCGCCGCGCACGGGCAGGCGTGGAGCCTCCTCAGTCGTGGAGCAGCCGCCAGGCGGTGAGGGCGAGGCGGGCCCGGGTCAGTCCGGTGGGGTCGGTCAGCTCGACGCCCAGGGTCCGCGCGATCTGGTCGAGGCGGCGCGAGACGCTGCTGTGGTGCAGGTGGAGCAGGTCGGCGGCCTGCCGCAGGGAGCCGGTGGCGCAGTAGGCGTCCAGGGTCTCCAGGTCCTCCGGGCTCTCCGCCAGCCGGGTGATCGCGACCACGTCGGGGTTGTCCCGTACGGCGTCGGGGGGTATCCGGGCCAGCAGCGCCAGCGCCCCCAGGTCGTCGTGGCGGACGACCGGCCGGCGCGGCGTGGTGAAGCGCAGCGCGGTGCGGGCCTGCTGCCAGGACCGGCCGGGGCTCCCGGCGGCGCCGATGCCCGCGCGCACGCCCGCCGGGAAGCGGGCCGGGTCCACGGTGGTGGCCAGCAGGACGCCCACGTCGGCGAGCGGCGCCGCCTTGACCGGGCGGCCCGGGCAGATCAGCCCGCCGAGCCGGTCGAGCGGAAGCCGCGAGTGCACGGCGACGACGCGGACCGGCAGCTCGGCGGCGAACCCCAGCAGCCGCAGCGCCCGGGCTCGGGCCGCCTCGTCGCTGTCGGCGCTGATCACCAGCTCGACCAGGGCGGGGTCGGCCATCGTGGTGTGCGCGGGGCCGTAGCGCTCGACGACGGCCGCGGCGGCGATGGCGAGCCGGTCCAGCAGCACCACGTCCAGCGGGAGGGCCGGGCCGGGGCGTTCCAGCCAGACCGTGCCGATCTCCTCCTCGTCCAGGGTGATGGGCGCGGTGGTGGACTCCGCCGACGACGGCGCGGACCCGGGGCCGCTCCCGGGCGCGCCGGACACCTCCCGGCCGTCGGGCGACATGCGCAGCACCCGCCCGGTGCCGTGGAGCCGGATCCCGGCCACGCACCCGGCCAGGCCCGCCGAGGCCCGGGCGAGCGCCGGCAGGTCCACCCGCCGGCGCATCAGCGTGTCGTAGAACGCGACGACGCGGATCACGCTCCCGATGTCGGAGTCGAGGTGCGACAGCCGTTCGGCCAGAGCCTCCATACCAGGAGGATACGGGCGGCGGGCGCGCCGTTCGGTGCGTGATCCGGGGGAAACGGACGACGGACGGCGGATGAACCCCGAGACGGCGACCGTGAGGATGGGCGTCGTGAATCCCGAACTCGAAGCGTTCCTTCCCTGGATCCCGCGGCTCGACCTGGCCGATCCGACGACCGCGCGCGAGCAGTACACCCAGGCGGCCATGGCACGGCCGGCGCCGGACACCACGGGGCTGGAGATCGAGGACCGCGTGGTGCCCGCCGATCCGGGGGTGCCGGTGCGGATCTACCGCCCGCACGGGGCCCAGGGCGCCGTCGTCTGGCTGCACGGCGGCGGGTTCGTCATGGGCGACCTGGACACCGAGCACCTCTGGGCGGCCCGGATCGCGGAGGGTTCCGGCGCGGTGGTGATCTCGGTGGACTACCGCCGGGCCCCCGAGCACCGGTTCCCCGCCGCCCTGGACGACGTCTACGCCGTGCTGTCGTGGACGGCGGAGCACGCGGCCGAACTCGGCATCGCCCCGGAGCGGATCGCGGTCGGCGGTCACAGCGCCGGCGGCGGGCTCGCGGCCCAGGTGACGCTGCGGGCCCGCGAACGGCAGGGGCCGCCGATCCGCTTCCAGCTGCTCAACGAGCCCGAGCTGGACGACCGGCAGGAGAGCTGGTCGGCGCGGAACTTCACCGACACGCCCTGGATCACGCGCGACGTGGTCACCGCGTCGTGGCGGCACTACCTGGGCTCCGGGCCCGCCACGCCCGCCGCCGCGCCGGCGCGGGCCGCCGACCTGTCCGGCCTGCCACCGGCCTACATCGCCACCGCGGAGTTCGACCCGAACCGCGACGAAGGCATCGACTACGCGCTGCGCCTGCTGCAGGCCGGCGTGTCGGTCGAACTGCACCAGTGGCCCGGCACCTTCCACGGCTCTCAGGCGATCCTGTCCGCCGAGATCTCCCAGCGGCAGACCGCCCAGCTCGCCGCGGCGCTGCGCCGCGCCCTGACGGAATGAGGTAGGCCATGACCACCCCCGTCTGGATCGCCGGTGTCGGGATGACGCCGTTCGGCAGGCATTCCGGAAGGAGCGTCAGCGACCTCACCCGCTGGGCCGTCACCGACGCGTTACGCGACTGCGGCGCCACCACCGGCGCTCTGGACGCCGCGTTCTTCGGCACCGCCACCCAGGGCGCGCTGGAGGGCCAGCACATGATCGCGGGACAGATCGCGCTGCGCGCGACGGGCGTGCAGGGCATCCCGGTCGTGAACGTCGAGAACGCCTGCGCCACCGGCGCCTCCGCGTTCGCGCTGGCCGTGAACCAGATCCGGGCCGGCGCCGCCGAGGTCGCGCTGGCCGTGGGGGTGGAGCGCATGAACGTCGGCGACCCCGAGCGGACCATGGCGGTGTTCGACAGCGCCTACGACGTGTCCGATCCCGACGCGCTCACCCGTACCCTGCTGGAGCTCGGCGGCGCGGTCGACGAGCCGGACCTCGGGCGCCGCTCGATCTTCATGGACATCTACGCGGCACTCGCGCGCAACCACATGCGCCTGTACGGCACGACCCAGGAGCAGCTCGCGGCGGTCGCGGCCAAGAACCACGACCACGCGGCCGCGAATCCGCGGGCGCACTATCGCCGGCGGATGACGGTCGCGGAGGTGCTGGCGGCGCGGAGGCTGTCGTACCCGCTCACCGTCCCCATGTGCGCGCCGGTCACCGACGGGGCCGCCGCGGTCGTCGTGTGCAGCGAGGCCGGACTCCGGCGGCTGGGGGACGGAGCCCGGTCGGCCCGGGTCGAGGTGCTGGCCGCCGTGATGGGCACCGGGACGGATCGCGACCCGCGCGGCTTCGAGGGGCACCAGAGCCGCATGGTGTCCGCGCGCGCGTACGAACAGGCGGGGGTCGGCCCGGACGACGTCGACGTGGCGGAGGTCCACGACGCCACGGCCTTCGGCGAGATCCTGCAGACCGAGCTGCTGGGCCTCGTCCCGCCGGGCGAGGGCGGTCCCGCGGCCCTGCGGGGCGAGACCAGCCTGGGCGGCCGGGTCCCGGTGAACCCGTCCGGCGGCCTGGAGTCCAAGGGCCACCCCATCGGGGCGAGCGGGCTCGGCCAGATCTTCGAGCTCACCGAACAGCTGCGGGGGACCGCGGGTCCCCGTCAGGTGGACGGGGCCCGGATCGCCCTCGCGGAGAACGGCGGGGGATTCCATCGCGGCGAGGAGGCCGTCACCTCCGTGATCATTCTGAGGGGGGCCTGAGGTGGCCGTCATCGACTTCTTCGACCGGGGCAGGGCGATCAACCCGACCGGCGTCGCCTACCGGACCGACGACGAGGCATGGACCTTCGACGACGCCGGCGCGCTGTCGTGCCGCATCGCGCACGCGCTGCTCGGCGCCGGGGTGCGACGCGAGTCCAAGGTCGCCGTCCTGTCGCCGAACTCGCCGTCGGCATGGATCTGCGTGCTCGGGGCATGGCGCGCCGGCGCGGCGTGGGTCCCGCTCAACCCCGCCAACCCGGTGCACGAGAACATCCGGCTGCTGCGGCGCTTCGACGTGGAGGTGCTCTTCTACCACCCCGACCTCGCCGACCAGGTGGCGCGGATGAAGTCCGCGTCGACAGGGGTCGGCCTCCACGTGGCCCTGGCGGCGGGCACCGACGACGTCGCCCTGGAGGACTGGACCGCCGGCCGTCCGGACACCCCGCCGCCCGTCCGCTTCGCCCCGGACGACGTGGTCGCCGTGGCGCCGACCGGCGGGACGACCGGCGAGCCGAAGGGCGTGATGAACACCCACCGCAGCCTGTCGGTGATGGTCGCCCACCAGATGATGGCGCTGACCTACCCCGCGGGCGCGCCCGTCGTCAACCTCGCCGCCGCACCCATGACCCACACGGCCGGGCTCTTCAGCCTGCAGACCACCGCACGCGGCGGCACGGTCGTCATCGTCCCGCGCGCGACGCCGGAGTGCGTCCTCGACGCCGTCGAACGGCACGGGGTCACGGAGCTGTTCCTGCCGCCGACGGTGGTCTACCGCCTCCTCGACACGCTGGAGCACCGGACCGTGGACACCGCGTCCCTGCGCTACCTGGCGTACGGCGCGGCGCCGATGTCGACCGAGAAGCTGCGCGCCGGCATCGAGCGGCTCGGGCCGATCTTCCTGGGCGGTTACGGGCAGATGGAGGCGCCCGCGGCGATCTCGTTCCTGCGGCCCGACGAGCACCTGATCGACGGCGAGGTGGCGCCCGACGAGCGGCTGCGCTCGTGCGGACGGCCCTACCCGCTGGTCACGGTGGCGATCCTGGACGAGGACGGGGCGGAGGTGGCGCCGGGCCGGACGGGCGAGATCTGCGTCCGGGGCGACCTGGTGATGAAGGGCTACTACAAGGACCCCGAGCGCACCGCCGAGACCGTCGTGGACGGGTGGCTGCACACCGGCGACCTCGGGCACCGCGACCCGGAGGGCTACCTCCACATCACCGACCGCAAGAAGGACCTCATCATCTCCGGCGGCTTCAACGTCTACCCCAGCGAGGTCGAGCAGGTCATCTGGAGCCATCCCGCGGTCCAGGACTGCGCCGTGGTCGGCGCCCCCCACCGCGACTGGGGCGAGGTCGTGACGGCCGTGGTCGAGCTCAAGGCCGGACAGGACGTCGGCGAGGCGGAGCTGATCGCCCGGTGCCGCGAGCGGCTCGGCCCGGTCCGGGCGCCGAAGCGGGTCGTCTTCGTCGACCGGCTCCCGCGCAGCGGCAACGGCAAGGTCCTGAAACGGGAGGTCCGGGAGCCGTTCTGGGCCGATCACGACACGAGAATCTGAGGAGCACCATGAGAGAGCTGACCGGCAAGGTCGCACTCGTCGTCGGCGCGGGCTGCGCCGGCGAGGGGATGGGCAACGGCCGCGCGACGGCGCTGACGTTCGCCCGCGAGGGCGCCACCGTGATCTGCGCCGACGTCGACCACGCCTCGGCCCGCGAGACCGTCCGGCTGATCGGGGCCGAGGACGGCGCCGCCTACGCGGCGGAGCTCGACGTCACCAAGGAGCCGCAGGTCCGCGCCCTCGTCGAGGCGATCATCGAGGAGCACGGGCGCATCGACGTGCTCGACAACAACGTCGGCACCGGAACCGTGGGCGGCGTCACCGACCTCGACGAGGCCGACTGGGACCGGGTCCTCGCCGTGAACGTCAAGGGAGCGTTCCTCACGATGAAGCACGTCATCCCCCGGATGGTCGAGCAGGGAGGCGGCTCCATCGTCAACATCTCCTCCATCGCCGGGATCCGCTGGAACGGCGTGCCGTACGCGAACTACTACGCCAGCAAGGCCGCGCTCAACCACCTGACCCGGATGACCGCGAGGGAGTTCGCCCCGCACCGGGTCCGGGTGAACGCGGTGCTCCCCGGCCTGATGAAGACCCCGATGGTGGCCCTGGCGAGCGGCCTCGCCGACGCGTACGACAGCCCCAGCACCGAGGCCATGTGGGCCAAGCGGGACGCGCAGGTGCCGATGGGCCACATGGGCACGCCGTGGGACGTGGCGGAGGCGGCCCTGTTCCTCGCCGGCGACCGGTCGAAGTACATCACCGGGATCGAGCTCGTCGTGGACGGAGGGATCTCGCTCGGCGCCGCATGACCACCCCGGATCACCGAAACCCACCCATCCGGCCCGGATCACCGAAACCCATCGACAACGTAAGGGGACCCATGTCCGACCAGACGCGCACCGCCACCGCCGAGCACTCCCGGCTGACCGCCTTCGGCGACCATCTGATCGCCCTGCACGACGAGCTCCGGCGCGACATCGCCGCCCTGCGCGAGGAGGCGTCCCGCCTGCCCGCCGACGGCGAGAGCGCCGACCCGCTCGCCCTGCCCGCCCGGCTCCACAGCCACTGCCTGTCCTTCTGCGAGGCGCTCGACGCGCACCACACCACCGAGGACCGCACGATCTTCCCCTTCCTGGCCGGCGAACATCCCGAGCTGGCCGAGGTGCTGGAGCGCCTGTCCGCCGACCACCGCGTCATGGCGACGCTCCTGACCGATCTCCGCGAGGTCGCCGCGACCCCCGCCGCCCCGGGCTTCCGCGCGGAGCTGGAGCGCCTGTCCGTCGAGCTCCTCACCCACCTCGATCGCGAGGAGCACTACCTCGTCCCGGTCCTCAACGCCGTGACCCACTTCCCCGACCACTGACCGGCCACCTGGGAGGTGTCCCCGGCCGCCTCCTCCCCGGAGCCTAGGATCAAGACCCTGGACCGCCGCCGCGGGAACGGTTCCGAGGCAGGAGGACACCGGCCGCCCGCGACGCCATGCTCGAATCATGATCATGATTCGGGCTAGGAGCAGGTGGCTGGTCGCCGGCGTGGCCGCGGCGATGCTGGCGGCGACGACTCCGGCGGCCTCGGCCGCCCGGGACGACGGGCGGCTGAGCTGGCGGGACTGCGGCGGCCAGGGCGTGGTCGCGGGCATGCGCTGCGCCGCGATCGAGGTGCCTGCGGACTGGGCGGAGCCGCGCGGGCGGAAGATCACCTTGGAGGTGGCCCGGTTGCCGGCCACCGAGCCCGCGCGCCGGATCGGCACCGTCCTCGGCATCTCCAGCGGTTACGGGATCCAGGAGCTGTCCCGCTCCGCGGCGGACCTCGCGGAGTTGCGGCGCAGGTTCGACCTCGTCGGGTTCGACACGCGTGTCACCCACTGGATCGCCCGGATGCCCGAGGTGTGCAAGCAGCCGGGGGCGTCCCTGCACGACCCGCGCGGCGAGAAGGACTTCGCGGAACTGGCCGCGGGCATGAAGGCCGCGTTCGAGAAGTGCCGGCAGGCGGACCCGACCGGGCTGTTCGCACACCTGGACGCCCTGTCGGTCGCCAGGGACACCGAGGCGATCCGCAGGGCGCTGGGCGGCGAGCGGGCGAGCTTCATGGCCGGCGGCATGGGCGGGGTGGCCGCCGCCGCGTACGCCCGGCTGTTCCCGCACCGCGTCCGGGCGATGTACGTCGACGGCGTGAACAACCAGACCGAGGGCTGGCCGGCCCAGCGGCTGCGCTACCTGCCCGTCCTGCAGAAGATGGTCACCAGGTTCGCCGGGTGGTGCGCGGACACCCCCGCCTGCGCGCTGCACGGCGAGGACGCCGAGGCGGTGTGGCGAAGGCTCGTCCGGGACGCCGATCGTCATCCGATCCCCGTCACCTCATCCCGGTACGGCGAAGGGGAGCTCACCGGATGGTTGCTGACCTCCACGACGATTCCCCCCGATCCGGGGCCGCGGAACGCCGCCTGGCTGGCCTTCGCGGACGCGGTGGACAGGGCGCGGCGCGGCGACGGATCGGGGTTCGCCGATCAGGCGCTCGGCGCGGCCAGCTTCGTGGCCATGCCCGGGGCACAGGTGATGAGCTGCGGGGACGACCGCGCGTACGGCAGCTATGCGCAACTGGAGGACTACCGCCGCAAGGCCCGCGACCTCGCCCCCGAGTACGCGGGGGCCGAGATCACCCTGCTCGGATGCGCGGGCTGGCCGCTGCCGGTGGCCAACCCGGCCCGGCCGCTGCCCACGGGAGCTCTGCCGCCCGTCCTGGGGGTCGGCACCACGTGGGTCGACCAGGTCGCCACCGAGAGCTTCACCCGCATGATCCCGGGATCGGTGACCGTCGCCTACGACGGGCCCGGTCACGTGACGTACCTGTCCGGCAGGAAATGCCCGATCCGGTACGCCACCGCCTACCTGACCGATCTGGAGCTGCCCCGGCCCGGCACCGTCTGCCCGGCCGAATGACTCAGCCCACGAAGGCGATCGCCGCGCCGCGGGCCTCACCGGCCCCGACGAAGAACCCGCCCGGCAGCTCACGGACCGTGAATCCGTTGCCGGCCACCAGGGCGCGGGCCGCCCGCACGTCCCCGACGGCCACGGCCTGCCCCGCCAAGCAGGGCAGCGCGGGCACCGGCTCGCCGGGCAGGACCTCGTCGAAGGCGGACACCGCGACGATCTCCATCCGCCCCACCCGGAGGGGAAGGACGTGCCGGGGCCGCTCGGTCACCGGCCTGACGCCCAGGGTGCGGGCGTAGCGGGCGACGGTGGCCTCCAGCTCGGCGTCGTCCACGACGAGCAGCACACTGTGCAGGTGAGTGGCGGTGTTGGGGTGCTTCAGGTAGCGGGGCTGGTGGATCAGCTTGGGCGTCAGGTGGCGCGCGATGTGGATCAGTCCTTCGGGGGTGAGCGCGCGGTCGAGGTGAACCGCCTCGAACCGCGCCGTCACCACCCCGCCAGGGGTCTCCACGTCCCGCTGCAACGGGAGCACCCCGGACGACGACAGTCCCGCCTCGCGCAACCGCCTCTCGACGGTCCCGGCGTCGTCGCAGCCGAACGAGCAGCCGTGCAGGCCCTCGTACCGGGCGATCAGCGGGCGGATGTTCCACGGGTCGATGGAGCCGTCCCCGAACAGCCCGAGCAGTTCCAGGTACGTCTCGCCGAACAGCGCGCACCGGTTGCCGGCGCCCATCGGCCGGCGCTCGCCGCCGGGGCGATCGGAGCCGAGGTGTATGGACAGCGGCGTGAGGGTGAAGCCGAGTGCCTCGTAGGTGGTGGCGGTGGCGTCCATGTCGGTGGTGTAGAGGACGGAGTGGTCGATTCTGTCGATGTCGCAGCCGGTCATGTCGCAAGGCTGCTGTCGCGCCGCGGTCGGCTCCAGCCGGCGATGTCCAGATGATGGATTTCAACCCCCAAAGCAGGATTTATGGGGAAATCCGCTGAACGCGGGGGCGGGCGACCCGTGAGGATGGTCGTCATGAAGCCCTTGATCGCCGATCTGGTGACGCTCGCCCGCGTGCCGTCCGCGGTGCCGCTCGGCGCGGACACGCTGATCGAGCCGGACCACCCGACGCTCCGGCACTACGTCCAGGAGTGCCTGCGGCCGATGTTCCAGGGCCTCGGGGCCCTCGACATCATCGACCTGCCCCGCAACCAGTTCGCCGTACGGCTCGGTGACGGCGCCGGGCCCTGCCTCGCGCTCATGGCGTACACGCCGACCCAGCACCACAACCTGATGGCCGACCCGTGGTCGGGACGCATCCGGACGCCCGTCGAGCTCGGCGTCGACGAACCCTGCGTGTTCGGCCAGGGGATCACCCAGAACAAGGCTCACCAGGCGTGCCTCCTGGACCTCGCCCGGTGGGTCGTCAGCGAGCGCGTGCCGCTGCGCGGGACGCTGCTGCTCTGCGTCAACAACGAGGGACGCAGCACCCATGACTGCTCGAACGCCATCCTCGACGGCCTCCCGCGTACGCCGGACCTGCTCATCCAGCTCTTCCCCACCGGCTTCGACGTGACCGTCGGCAACCGCGGGCGGGTGGACGTGCTCGTCGAGATCGAGGGGACGGCGGCCCACTCCTCGTCCCCGCCGGCCGCCGGACGGGTCATCGAGGCGGCGGCCGACGTCGTACGGAGGCTCGGCGACCTCGACGCCGTCGTACGGACGCGTTCGCACCCGGAACTGGGGCGCGAGCAGGTCGTCCCCTACCAGGTGCGGTACGAGCCGCTGGCGCCGCACACGCTCCCGGCCACGGCCCGGATCACGGTGGACCGGCGGCTGCTGCCGGGCAGCGACCCCGCCGCGGCCGTCGCCGAGATCCGCGCGGCCGTCGAGGGCGCGGGAAGCGGCTGCGAGATCCGCGTCCGGCAGGGGGTCACGATGCTGCCGGCGTACCTGCCGCCCGAGCGGCGCGGCGTCCTCGACCCGCTGGCCACGTCGATCAGGGCGCACGTGGGCGAACCCCGTCACACCATCTACGGCGGCAGCTTCGACGCGGGCGGCCCGTCGTCCCGGGGGATCCCGACCGTGATGTTCGGGGTGCCGGAAGAGGGAGACCTGCTCGGCGACGACTACGTCCGCCTCTCGGCGGTACGCCGGCAGGCCGCCGTCCTGCGCGACACCGTCACCCACTTCTTCGAGGACGCCTGAGTTCCGCGGGGGGCAGGCCCCTCGTCGCCTGGTCGAGCGCGTCCTGGAGGAGGTCGGCGTACGACGCCGGAGGGCCGAGGCGCAACCACAGGTCGGTCGAGGCGGAAATGGCGACGCCCACCGCCCCCGCCACCAGCCGCGGATGGAGCTCGCGTTCCGGGTCGGCGCCGGTGCGCTCGGCCACGGCGGCCGCCAGCTCCCGCTCGGCGGCCATGCCGGCTTCGAGGAACTCGCCGCGCAGCGCCGGATGCCCGGTCATCAGCCGGAGCCCCGCCACCCAGCCGGCGTCGGGCCGGGGGTCGTCCGACTCGGTGACCAGCGGCGCCCCGACGAGCGCGGCGAGACGCCCGCCTCCCCGGCGATGTCCTCCACCTTGACGTTGAACTTTCTCAACCAGAAATCTTTCTCGTTCAGAAAGTTATGGCTATGGTGGTGACGTGACCACCGAACGCATCCCGGCACGCGACCGGCGCACCGGACTCCGTGAGCAGAAGAAGCGCGCGACCCGCGAGGCGTTGACCCTCGCGGCCCTGCGGCTGGCGCTGGAGCGGGGGCTGGACAATGTCCGGGTCGAGGACATCGCCGCCGAGGTGCAGGTGACCACGCGGACGTTCAACAACTACTTCTCCACCAAGTACGAGGCCCTGGTGGCCCGGCACGTCGACCGTGTGCGGCAGGCGGCCGAGGCGCTGCGCGACCGCCCGGCCGGCGAGCCGCTGTGGGAGGCCGTCACCCACGCGATGCTGTCGCCGCTGGCCGAGGCCGGGCGGGCGCACGAGAGCCCGGACCCGGACGTGCTCGGCGGCATCCGGCTGATCGCCACCGAGCCCGCGCTCCAGGCCGAGGCGCTCAAGGCCACACTGGCGGCCGACAACGAGCTCGCCGCGGCGGTCGCCGAACGGACCGGCACCGATCCCGGCCGCGACATGTATCCGCGCCTGGTCGCGGGCTCGGTCGCGACCGCCGTCCACGTCGCCACCGAGCAGTGGCTGCGCGCGGATCCGCCCGTTCCGCTGGTCCCGCTGCTGCGCGAGGCGCTGCGGCAGGTCGCCGCGGGGCTCCCGGCCCCGCCGGCCGGCTCGTCGCGCTAGCGCGTCCCGCCCGTCCACCACCACCTGACCCGGGCGGCCTCGTCGAGGCCGCTCCATCCCGGCATGCCCTCGATCGGCGGCCGGACGCCGGACGCCTCATCGCCCTCGCCATGCCGGGCCGCACGCCCGGCCGGCGCCACACCAAGGAAGCGGCATCCGCCGTCGAGAAGGAGACGACCACATGGCCACGACCGGAAGCGTCCACACCGAAGGCGCCGACATCGTCTACGACCACGAGGGCGCCGGCCCGCTGCTGCTGATGATCTCCGGTGGCGGCGGGGCCGCCGAGCACTACGCGCGGATCTCCGGCTTCCTCGCCGAGCACTACACGGTCGTCCGCTACGACCGGCGGGGCAACTCCCGCAGCACCGGCGACACCACCGTCGACCTGGACATGGCGCAGCAGGCCCGCGACGCGGTCGCGGTGATCCGGGCGATGGGCGGCGACGAGGCCCTCGTCTTCGGCAACAGCGGCGGCGCCAACATCGCCCTGCAGCTCGCCACCGACCACCCCGAGGTCATCCGGGCGCTGGTCGCCCACGAGGGCCCCACCTCGCCGCTGCTGCCCGACGCCGACACCTGGCTCGCCTTCGCCGACCGCGTGTACGGCACGTTCACCGCGGAGGGCGCGGAGGCGGCGTCCAAGGTCTTCGCCACCGAACTCGTCGGCTTCGACGCCGCCGACCCCCAGCAGGCCCGGGTGGCGGCGGGGGAGATGACGAGCAACGCCGAGTTCTGGCTGGCCCGCGAGTACCTCCCCCTCGCCACGTTCGACCCGGATCTCGGCACCATCCGCGGCAACAAGGTCGCGATGGTCACCGCCGCCGGGCGCGAGAGCGCGGACGCCTACTACGCCCGCACCGCCCGCGTCCAGGCCGACCGCCTCGGCTGCCCGTACCTGGAGTTCCCCGGCAACCATCTGGGCTTCATCTTCGAGGCCGCGAGCTTCGCCGCCGCGCTGCGCGAAGCCCTGGACGACCTCACGTCCGGAACGGCGTCCTGACCCCGGCCGGCGACGTGCGCGCTCAGTCGCGGGGACCGCGGCGCCGTACGAGGGCGTCGCTGATCCGCCGTGCCGCTTCGAGCTCGGGCGCCACCCAGCGCAGGGCGGTGTCCTCCGCCCTCGCCGGCTCGGCGATCGCCTGCGGCAAGGGGCCCTCGTCCCGGCCGGAGCGCCACGTCGCCGGGTCCGGCCGCTCCGGCAGGCGCCGGAACCTGTTGGTCCGCGTCTCGTCACTCATACAGGGCAGACGATCAGGCCCTGCCCCGGAGTTCCGCGACGGATCAGCCCCCTGCGGGGACGCCGGCCGGTTCGCGCGTGCGGCCCGGAGGCTCAGCGGTAGGTGTTCTGGTCGTGGACGAGCAGCCACCGCTCGTCGGCCCGGGTGAAGTACAGCGTCAGGTAGTAGGTCTTCCGGTACGGCTCGCCCTTCGGGTCGAGGTCGTCGTACACCACCGACAGCAGGGCGAACGCCGCCTCGCCCGCCGCCTCCACCCGCACGGGTTCGGCCCGCATCGACCAGTCGGTGTCGGCGAACCACGCGGCGTGGAACTCGGCGATCGCCTCCTTCCCGCGCAGGAGCGTCCCGTTCGGCAGGATCAGCGAGGCGTCCTGGTGGACGGTCGCGAGATAACCCTCCAGGTCACGGGCGTGGATCGCGGCTAAGTGGGCGTCGAGCGCCTTGGCGAACTCCATGGTTTCTCACCTTTCGAGAGGTTCGGTGCGCCCATTCAACCGCGAGGGAGCAGGTCCTGAGCGGTGGCGATGGCGGTCAGGGCCCGGCGCAGCGCGCTCCGCTGGTCGGGGGCGAGCCCGCTCAGCAGTTCGGCGTCCACCTGGGCGGCCGCCCTCGCGGCCGAGAGGCTGAGCTCGCGTCCCTCGTCGGTGAGCTCGACGAGCTGCCGCCGCCGGTCGGCCGTGTCGCGCGTCCGCCGCACCGCGCCCACGCCCTCCAGCTCGTCCAGCATGTCGACGACCACGCTGGGGGTGACGCCGATGGTCCTGGCCAGGGCGAGCTGGCCGAGCGGCGCGCCCTCCAGCAACTGCAGCACCGCGCAGTGCCGGGGGCGCAGGCCGAGCGGCGCGAGCCGCTCGGCGAACCGCTCGGCCGTCGCCTGGCCGAGTTTGCTGAGCAGGAAGGCCAGGCTGTCGGTCACTTGCGACGTCATGACCGCAATGCTAGCTTGCCCATATGATTAGGTTGCCGAATCATATGGGCCCCGGACGATCGGCGCGGGTGTTCGCGATCGCCGTGACGGTGCTGACCGTCCTCTCGTCGGGCTACTTCACCGTCTCGGGGCTGCTCGCGCCGGGGATCCTCGTCCCCGGCGGCGACGCGGCGGCGCCGCGCGCGTTCGCCGCCTACATGGCCGCGCGGAGCATCGTGCTGCTCGGCGGGCTGGCCCTGTTCGCGGCGCTGCGGGCGTGGCGTCCGCTGGCGCTGGTGCTGGCCCTGAACGCGGGCGTGCAGAGCGTCGACACCGTGATCGGCGCGACCCGGCACGAGGTCGCCCAGACCCTCGGCCCCGCCTGCTTCGTCCTCCTGCTCGGCGCGGCCGCGTGGTCCCTGGCGCGGGCCCCGCTGCCGCGTCACGCCGTCTGAGCGGTGTCCGGACGTCGGGTACGGCGGCGGCCTGGCGTACCCGGCGACGGGTGTTCACGCGAGCCGCGCCGCCTTCCACCCGTGGCGGCGCCGTCACGCCGTGGAGAGGCCGGCCGGCTTGCTGGTGAGACCCCGCACCGCGAGCTCCACGAGCTGGCGCAGGCGCAGGTACAGCACGGCCGGGTCGGCCTTCTGCCGCGCGATCCCGGCCACCGCGTCCATCAGGACCGCCGCGACGTCCCCCGCCGGAAGATCGACGCCGAGCAGATCGAGCTCGTCCGCGGCGTCGTCGAGCACCGCTTCGACCACGGACAGGTAGCCGGCCTCGAACGCGACCATCACGTCCTCGACGAGCACCTCGGCCTCGGCGAACAGCTCCGCCCGGTACTCCGCCTCCACCGTGCCGACGAAGAACTCGACCTTGACCGCCAGCACGTCATAGAGCCGATCCGTGATCGGCCGCCTGGAGCGTCGTGCCCTCTCGGCCGCCGCGACGATGTCGCCGGCGAACCTCTGCGCCACCGCCCTGAAGACGTCCTCCTTGCCGCTGAAGTGGAGGTAGACGGCCGGGCGGGACATGCGGGCCGCCCGGGCGATGAGATCCATCGAGGTACGGCGGAAGCCGTAGCGGCCGAACACCTCGAGCGCGGCGGCGACGACCTGGTCACGCTTCGCGTCGGCGGCGTCCGTCATCCCGACATCATAAACAGCGCTCGTCAGGCGCTATATTCTGAATACAGAAACCATATTCTGCATGCAAGAGGGCGGAAGAGTGGACCAGACCACGACGGCTCCCCTGCGGCGCGACATCGCCGAGCAGGTCACCGCCCGCGTCCTGGACGGCCGGCTGCCGGCCGAGGCGCGGATCAACGAGGTCCGCCTCGCGGCCGAGCTGAAGGTCAGCCGCACGCCGCTGCGAGAGGCGCTGGTCGAGCTCACCGACCGCGGCCTGCTGGTCGCCGAGCCGAGGCGTGGCTTCCGCGTGCCGCCCCTGAACCTCGACGAGGCGCGCAAGCTGTATCCGCTCGTCGGCGAGCTGGAGGCCCTCGCGCTGCGATGGAGCTCCCCTCAGGACCTGCTCGGGCTCGTCGAGCCGCTCGAACGGCAGATCGACGCGATGCGAGCCGCCCTGGACGACGGGCGCGGCCTGGCCGACCTCGACGACAGGTGGCACGCGCTGCTGCTGTCCGCCTGCGGCAACGCCCACCTGATGCGGATCATCGCCCAGACCAAGCCGCTGCTCAAGCGATACGACGTGCTCTATTTCGGCGGCCCGGACCGCGCCAGGCGCAGCATCGACGAACACCGCGACATCCTCGCCGCCGTCCGCGACGGAGACCTCAATCAGGCGGCGCGCCGGCTCGTCCAGAACTGGGTCAACGGAGCCGCCTACCTCGGCCAGGATCGTCGGCCGTCCGGCCGGTAGAGCGCACGACGAAAGAGCGGAACCATGAACGAACCGGCTCCGGCCCCTCGCACGGGCACCGACCTGACCGGACACGTCGCCATCGTCACCGGCGGCTCGTCCGGCCTGGGCCACGCCATCGCCCTCGCCCTGGCCGAGGCCGGCTCCGCCGTCACGCTCGTCGGGCGGCGGAAGCACGAGGGAGAGCTGGCCGCGGCGCGGATCACGTCACTCACCGGGCGCCCGGCCACGTCGCTGACCTGCGACGTCAGCGACGAGGACGGCGTCCAACAGGTCGTGGACGAGGTCGCCGGCCGCTTCGGCCGCCTCGACATCCTGGTGACCAGCGCGGGGATCCAGGCCAGAGGCGAGCTCGGCCGGCTGAGCGCGGCCGAGTTCCGGCGCTGCCTGGAGGTCAACGTCGTCGGCACCTTCCTGGCCTGCCAGGCGGCCGTTCCGGTGATGCGGGCCGCGGGATACGGCCGCATCGTCACCCTCGCCAGCGCGCTCGGCCTGGTGGGCGCCGCCGGCCGGGCGGGTTACGCCGCCAGCAAGGGCGCCGTCGTCCAGCTCACCCGCAGCCTGGCCGTCGAACTGGCCGGCACCGGCATCTGCGTCAACGCCCTCGCCCCGGGGCCGTTCCGGACCCCGCTGAACGACGGCGCCGACGACGACCCCCGCGTACGCGCCTTCCTCGACCACCAGGTGCCCGCGCGCCGCTGGGCGCAGCCCACCGAACTGGCGGCTGCCGCGCTCCTGCTGGCCGGCCCGGCCGCCTCGTACATCACCGGCGCGATCCTGCCCGTCGACGGCGGCTGGACGGCCCACTGACGTTGTGCGCCGGGAATCTCCGACAATCTCCCCCATCCGGGAGGATCCGCCGCCGCGAATAGGCGAGAATTGGCGAAGCCTGGAGGAGGATCATGTCATCCCATCCCGCATCGGCGGACAACATCCACGCTCCGAAAGTCATCAAGAAAGTTGTTGGCAGTGATGTCGAGCAGTTTGTCCAGTTGGTCAGAGCTGCCGCGACGATAGGGCTGGGCGTCGAGCTCACGAATGCCTTCAAACCCGCACCGCAGGGCGGCTACAGCGAAGAGTGGAGCATCACCCTTTACAGCGAACCCGCGGGCCGCGCCCGCCCAGAGGGCTGACCGGCCCGGACGGGCTCGACCACCGGCGTACCCGGGACGATCCGCCGCAGGAGCCTCGCCGTTTCAACGGTGAGGACCCCGGCCCCAACCGGCTGGCCTCGAACCGATCAGCGGCGGCGCCGTTCATGCGGACCGCTCGAAGGCGCTCACGCGACCTTCCGGACGGATCCTTCAACCCCCGGCCCGGCGGTCGCGGCCCCCTCCCGGGTGGCCGCGTCCGGCGCGGCGGTCACGCGGCGCCTGCGCTTGGGCAGGCCGAAGGTGGGGTGGGAGACCGCCCACAGCGAGATCTTCAGGATGCCCGTCTTGATGCGCGCGGCCTTCCGGCCGCCCACGTACGCCGGCTTCGCCTGCGCCTCGTCGTTGACCGGCTGCAGGATCCCATCCCGCCGCCCGAGGCTGATGTGGTTACCCGGGTAGTCCAGTTTGCTCTTCGCGATCTTGTCGCCGGTCAGCCGTCCCACGATCGCGTCCGTGGCCTGCCGGCCGGTGGAGCCGGCCGACGCGCAGGACATCGGCAGCGGCCGGCCGTTGTCGCCGATGACGTAGGCGCTGTCGCCGGCGGCGTAGACGTTCGGGTGCGAGACCGACCGCATGGTGCGATCGACGACGATCCGCCCGTCCTGGGTGACCTCCAGCCCGCCGGCGGCGGCGATGGGGCTGACCGCGAACCCGGCCGTCCACACGGTCGCGTCGGACGCCAGGGCGGTGCCGTCCGCGCACAGCACCCGCGTCGCTTCGACGGCTTCGACGCTGGTGTGCTCCAGGACGGTGATGCCCAGCCGGTCACACGCCTGGCGCAGGTGGCCGCGGGCCCCGGCGGACAGCCGGGCGCCCAACTCGCCGCGGGCGATGAGCGCCACCGACAGGCCGGCCCGGGACTCGGCGAGCTCGGTGGCGGTCTCGATGCCGGTCAATCCGTCGCCGACGACCAGCACACTCCCGCCTCCGCCCCGCCTGTCCAGGCTGTCGAGGCGTTCGCGCAGGCGTAGCGCCGAGGGCCGGGCGGCGATGTCGAAGGCGTGCTCGGCCACGCCGGGGACGCCGCCGTCGTCACCGTGGCTGCCGAGCGCGTAGACGAGCGTGTCGTAGCGGAGTTCGCCGCCGTCCCCGCCCCTGCCGCAGCCCCCGCCGCCGCCCCCGTCCCCGCCGCCGGCGTCGGCCACGGCGACGATCTGGCGCTCGGGGTCGACGGCGGTGACGCGGGCCAGGCGCAGCCGTATCCCGGTGCCCGCGAAGACGTCGACGAGCTCGGGGGCCTCGATCACCTGGCCGGCCGCGAGCTGGTGCAGCCGCAGCCGCTCGACGAAGTACGGCTCGGCGTTGACCACGGTGATCTCGGTGTCCGCCGGGGACAGCCGGCGGGCCAGGTTCCCGGCCACGTAAGCCCCGGCATAGCCGGCGCCGAGGACGACGATGCGATGCTTCATGGGTTGCTCCTGTCGGCTCGCTTGCTTCGGGTGGGTCGGCTCGGCACCGGGTCACCGATCTTCTTGGTCGAGGTGACCGTGAGCCTGGGCCGACAGGTCCTGTCCGTCGGCCCAGGTCTTGAGGCGGTCGGCGTAGACCTGCTGGATCATGGGGTGGAAGCCCAGGCCGAACAGCACCCGCAGAGGCGGGTCGTCGGAGTCGACGATCTTGAGGAGGGTCCGGGCCGCGGCGGCCGGGTCGCCGGCGGGCTGCTTTCCGGCGATGCCGGCGATGCGCCGCCGCAGAGCGTCGTAGATCGGGTCGGGCTCGGCCATGTGGCCGTTGGCCAGGGGGTCGGGGTTCTTGCCGTTCCTGGTCGCGAAGCCGCCGGGCTCGATGATGGTCACCTTGACGCCGAAGCCGGCGACCTCCTGGGCGAGGGATTCGTTCAGGGCTTCCACGGCCCACTTGGAAACGTGGTACGCGCCGCCGAGCGGGAACGCCATGAGCCCGGCGGCCGAGGACATCTGGATGACGTGGCCCGCGCCCTGCTCACGCAGGTGGGGCAGCGCGGCCTGGATCACCCACACCGCGCCGAACAGGTTGGTCTCCAGTTGGTCGCGCAGGTGCTGCTCGGTCAGTTCCTCGATCGCGCCGATCATGGCGTAGCCGGCGTTGTTGACGATGACGTCGAGGCGGCCGAAGTGGTCCTTGGCCCGCTTGACGCTGTCGAAGACGGCGGCCTTGTCGGTCACGTCCATCTCGAGCGGAAGTACGGCGTCGCCGTAGGCGGCGACCAGCTCGTCAAGGCTTGCGGTGGTCCGGGCGGTCGCGGCCACCTTGTCACCGCGCGACAGGGCGGCCTCGACGAACTCGCGGCCCAGGCCACGAGACGAACCGGTGACGAACCAGACCTTGCTCATGATGTCCATCCGTTCTTTCTGCTGAGCGCTCGCGCGGCGGGCACCGGGCGACGGGGCCAAGGTGATCGCTCGGGGAGTCGTGTGCCGCGCCTGTCGTTCGCGCGGCGTCCTGACGACCATGCGGCGTCGGCGCCCCGAGATTTGTGACAGTGCGGCCATGTGACGTGTGTCACCGGTCGTAGGTGTCACACAGCGGTGCGCGCCGACGCCTTGTGCATGGAGCGGGATCTGCGGGTGCACAGGCAGGAGCCAGGTATGAACGAACGCGGGGATGCGGCAACGGGCACAGCCGAGCCGATGGCTGGTGGCGGACGGATGGACCAGGCGACCGAGGCATTCCTGGCCCACCGCAACCTGCTGTTCACCGTCGCCTACGAGATGCTGGGCTCGGTCGCCGACGCCGAGGACGCCCTGCAGGAGACCTGGCTGCGGTGGGTCAAGGTCGACCTCGGGCAGGTGTCCGACCAGCGCGCCTACCTGGTGCGGATCATCACCCGGCGCTCGCTGGACCGGCTGCGCGTCATGAAGCGGCGCAAGGAGGCCTACGTCGGCCCCTGGCTGCCCGAGCCGCTGCTCACCGCGCCGGACGTGGCCGAGGAGGCCGAGCTCGCCGAGAGCGTGTCGATGGCGCTCATGCTCGTCCTGGAGACGCTGTCGCCGACCGAACGCGCCGTCTTCGTGCTGCGCGAGGTCTTCGACGTCAGCTACGACGAGATCGCCGAAGCCGTCGGCAAGACCCCGGTGACCGTCCGCCAGATCGCGCACCGGGCCCGCCGGCACGTCGAGGCCCGGCGGCCCCGCGAGGTGGTCTCCCAGAGCCAGACCCGGGCGGCTGTGGAGTCCTTCCAGCGCGCGCTGGAAACCAGGGACCTACAGGGTCTCCTAGATGTGCTCGCCCCTGAGGTCGTCCTGATCAGCGACGGCGGCGGCGTCAAGCAGGCCGCGCCGCAGCCGATCATCGGCGCCGACAAGGTGGCCCGCATGATCGTCGTCGGCCTCGCCAAGGCCCAGGTCGCGCTCACCAGCGAGCCCACCGTGGTCAACGGCGGCCCGGCGCTCCTCCTGCGCGTGGACGGCGAGATCGACGGCGTCATCGCGGCGCGCGTCGAGGACGCCCGCATCACCGGCCTCTACTACGTCCGCAACCCGCGCAAGCTGACCCGCATCGGATCTGAGGTCTCGCTCACGCTGAAGTAGCGCACAAACGCGCGTACCGGCTCATCCCTTCACCACATCAATCACGCGAACGTTCTCTTTCGAGGAGTGGACATGGCCGTTCAGGCCCCGCCGGCAGCCGACACATCGCCATCACCCTGGCCGGCAGTGGCCAGGGCAGTCGTCCTGCTCACGGCGATCACCGGTGTGCTGCTCACCGCCTTCGCCTGGCCGTCGGTGCGCTCATCGGTACACGACGTGCCGATCGCCGTCGCCGGGCCGGCCGCCGCGGTCGAGCAGGTCAGCACCGCGCTCCGCCGACGCCTGCCGGACGCCTTCGAGATCACCGAGGTCGCCGGCACCGCAGCCGCCGAACGGTTGATCCGCGACCGGGAGGTGTACGGGGCGATCGACGTCAGCTCCGGCACCCCGCAGGTCGTCATCGCCTCCGCCGCCAGCGGAGCGATCGCCCAGACCCTGCAGAGCGTCGCGACCGGGCTCAGCCAGGCGCAGGCACGGACCGGGCTCAGCCAGGCGCAGGCACGGACCGGCGGCGCGGAGGTCGCGATCCGCGACCTCGCCGCCCTGCCGGCCGACGACCCGCGTGGCGCCGGCCTGGCCGCCGGCGCCCTTCCCCTGGTCATGGTCGGCCTGCTCGCCGCTCTCCTGCTGACCAGACTCGTCCGCGGCACCGCCCGCCGGGTCACCGGAGCGCTCGCCTTCGCGATCACCGGCGGCCTGGCCGCGGCGGCGATCCTGCAGTTCTGGCTCGGCTCGCTCAACGGCTCCTACTGGGCCAACAGCGGCGCCGTCGCCCTGACCATCGCGGCCACCTCCCTGAGCATCCTCGGGCTGGAGGCGCTGCTCGGGTTCGTCGGCTTCGGGCTCGGCGCCGTCACCATGATGCTCGTCGGCAACCCCCTGTCAGGTGCCGCGACCGCACCCGAGATGCTGCCCGGCTGGTCCGGCATGCTGGGCCGGCTGCTGCCGCCCGGGGCGGGCGGGCAGTTGCTGCGCTCCACCGCGTTCTTCGACGGCCGCGGCGCCACCCACTCCGTCACCGTCCTGGTGGCCTGGCTCACGCTCGGTGTCGTGCTGTGCCTGGTCGGCGGACTGCGCGCGCGCCGTGCCGCCACCGTCGCCGCAGGACCCGTGAGGACGCCCGCACCACCGGCCTCCACGACGTTCGCGGCCCCGACCGGCTGATCGTCCCGCGGGCCTGGTGAGCCTGGCCTTCCTGCTGCTGACCGCCGGACACGAGACCACGGCGAACATGATCTCGCTCGGCGTGGTCGGGCTGCTCTCCCACCCGGAGCAACTGGCCCTGGTCAAGGCCGACCCGAGCAGGACGCCCATGGCCGTGGAGGAACTGCTGCGCTACTTCACCATCGCCGACGGAGTCACCTCCCGGGTGGCCACCGAAGACGTGGAGGTCGGCGAGGCGAGCATCAAGGCCGGCGAGGGCGTCATCGTCTCGATGCTGTCGGCCAACTGGGAGCCGGCGGCGTTCAGGGACCCGGGCGAACTGGATGTGGAGCGCGGGGCCCGCCACCATGTCGCCTTCGGCTTCGGCCCGCACCAGTGCCTCGGCCGCTGTTCCGCCGCATCCCCGCCCTGCGGCTCGCCGTACCGGCCGAGGACTTGCCGTTCAAGACCGACGCCGTCATCTACGGCGTTCACGAACTCCCGGTCACCTGGTGAGCGGCTGCTCACAAGACGCCGATCCCGCCGTAAGCACAAACGACCTCAGGAGAGAACATGACCTCAGTATTGATCACTGGAGCGAACAAGGGCCTGGGCTACGAGACGGCGCGCAGACTCGGAGAGCTGGGCTGGAGGGTCTTCCTCGGCTCACGCGACGAGAGCCGAGGAAGGGCCGCCGCGCAGAAGCTGGCCGCCGACGGCGCACACGTCATCATGGTCCCGTTGGACGTGACCTCGGAGGAGTCGGTGGCCGGGGCTGTGCGGCTGGTCCGGGAGCACACCGACCGGATGGACGTGCTGATCAACAACGCCGGCACGCCGGGCGGCGGTATCAACCCGGCGGACGCGACGGCCAACGACATCCACGCCGTCTACGACACCAATGTGTACGGACCGGTCCGGGTCACGCACGCGTTCCTACCGCTGTTGCAGGCGGCCGACAACCCGCGCGTGGTGATGGTCACCGGCGCCGGAGGGTCGATCGCGGTCGTGACCGACCCCGCGCAAGCTGTCTCGAAGATGTACGAACTCGCCTACACCTCGTCAAAGGCGGCCCTGAACATGATCACCGTCCGATACGCTCAGGCGCTGCCGGCCATCAAGTTCAACGCCGTGACCCCCGGCGAGGTCGCCAACGGCAAGTTCACCGCCACCGACATGAACATCCACACGGGCGAGCTGACGGTCACCGAGGGCAGCGACCCGATCATCGAGCTCGCGACGCTCCCCCCAGACGGGCCCACCGGGACCTTCATCGATCGCCTTGGCCCCATCGCCTGGTAGAACGTCCCGCTCCTTGATCCCCCAGCGGCCATGAAGTGGTAAGGCCGCCTTCCCGATGGAAGGCGGCCCGCGGGGGCACCCGCCCACCCTCACCGGCCGATCGGGACAGATCACCTAAGAGCCGCTGATCTCCATGGATGACTTCGACTCCGTGCGGAGCGCGCTCGTCGGCCGGAGACGGAAGCAGAACGGCCCCTCATCGTCCTCATGTGGACGCCTGGTTGGCGGCGGAGCCAAGCGGGGCGCGTCGAGCAGGGACGATTCACGCGCGCCGCACTGGAAGCCGGCGCCGATCCGTCCCTGGTGACCCGGCGGATCGCCGAGCCACGTCGCGCCCGACGTACTACCCGTAGAAACAACTAGTGGAGGCTCGGGATCAACCCGGCCTCCACATGTGTGTTGCCTATGTGTCCGAGGGGCGTGTTGAACCGTTCGCCTATCTTCTCGTGCAGGGAGAACGATGGCTTGAGCTCGATTAGGAAGAGCCGACGATTTTCCCGGGTGTCGCGGACTACGGTCGAATCCGCGTGTTGACCTCCGCAATCTGTCGTCGCTCCGGCCTGCGAGTCGTAGATCATCCCGTGTATATCCCGGATCTTGGTTCGGGCGCCAGACCTCCGACCCAGGGGTCCAGAGCAACCTACGGCGACGATGTACCGATGCGCGGGTACGCGCGCACTTCGCCTGCTGATCATCCCGTCTGCCGTCGACCCGCCCGCAGGGGAAGCGGGCCAAGGCCAGGGGGTCAAGGTGGAGCGCCCCACTGGACGAACGACCTTGACCCCCTGGCCTTGGTCTGCTCGGCTTGTCCCGGGTCGATGGTGGGCGGGATGATCAGCTTCCGCCTCAGCCACCTACGGATCTGCTCTCAGCACAGCGATCATCCCAGAGCCGGAGTGCCCCCGCCGGAGGCTTCTTGTCGCCCATGAGTTGCCTAGAGATCGGGCCATGTGTACGTGGCGAGATAAGGGGACCGGCCGGTAACGAACCAGTTCTGGAGGTCATGGAGTCGTTCGATGGCGGCTTCGTAGTACTGGGGTTGTTCGGGGCGGGGGAAGTTCGGATGGCTGGTATGGCTGGGGACGAAATCAGCCATGTACCAGAAGCCTTCGACCAGCCATCGGTCGAGTCGCTCATTGGTCTCCTGCTCGGCACAGACGCGGCGCATGGCTTGCTCCAGGCGGCTGAAGGCTTGCTGGTCCCAATGGAGGTCGCAGCGGAGCTGGATGAGGAACGATCCGTCTTCGGCGTCGAACTCCCGTCGGAGTAATTCGAGGTCGTCCATGGCGCACAGGATGGCATGGCGGGTGCTGGCGTGGCGGCGGCGGGCCGGCGGTCGGCGCGTTCGTTTGGTACGGCGGTCGCGTGGTACGGCTACGGCCCGGGGCGCCGCCGACCGGGACCGGCCCCCAGGCCGCACGCCCGGTCGGCGGGCGGCGGAGGGCCGGGTACGGCGGCGCGGCGCGCCGCCGCTTGATCCTTAAGAGAACAATTCGGCAGTGTATGCGGCGTGGCCGAGTGTATTGAGGTTCGTGTGACCGCGAGCAGCCGTGATGAGGCTGATCGGATCTGTTCGGCAGTTGTCGCTGCCCGGTTGACTGCGGCGGCTCAGGTGGCCGGGCAGATCACCTCGCGGTACTGGTGGCGGGGCGAGATCAATGAAGCTGATGAGTGGCTGGTGTTGATGAAGACCACCATGGAGCGCTTTGAGGATCTGGCCGTAAAGGTGCGTGAGCTGCACTCCTACGAGGTGCCTCAGATCGTGGCTGTGCCCCTGGTGGCAGGCACGGCTGACTATCTGGAGTGGATCAGGCAGGAGACAGCCCCGCGTCCCGGCGGGTAGCGATCAGGTCGCCGAGGAGTTCGCGGGCGGCCTGGTCCTGTTGCCCTGCGAGGGTCTTCTCCACTGCGGCCAAGTGCTGGAGGCCCCATGTCGACTCGGTGCGCTGGGCTGTGTCGAGGGCGCGGCGGGCGTAGGAGACTCCCTCGCTGATGTCGCCGAGCTGGAACTGTGCCTTGGCTATGTCGGCGTAGATGACCGCGGCTCGTTTGTGGTCGGTCTTGTGGCTGATGGAGTCGAGGGCGGACTGTCCAGCTTCGAGCACATGACGTTCGTCGCTGAGCTGTACGTACGTGGAGAGCTGGAAGGCTGCCATGCGTCCAGCGTCTAGGAAGCGGGTCCAGGCGCGTTCCCGGTGGGGTTGGGCGCGGTCGAATGCTTCTTCGGCCTGGTGCAGGAGCTCGACGGCCCGCCGGTCGCCGAGTGCGGCGAGTTCTTCGGCTTCTCGGCTGAGGAGCCAGGCGCGGGTGGCGTCGTCGCCGTGGGGTGGAAGGTAGGTCTTCGCCTGCTGTACGGCCTTCAGGGCAAGGACGCCTTCGAGGGCGTAGGACTTGTAGGCGTAGGTGCATGCCTGGATGACGGGGTGGCCGCTCTCCTTCGCGGCCAGGGCTGAGACGCGGTCGAACGAGGCGG
The DNA here is from genome assembly GCF_013363995.1 of Nonomuraea rhodomycinica. GTDB lineage: Bacteria > Actinomycetota > Actinomycetes > Streptosporangiales > Streptosporangiaceae > Nonomuraea > Nonomuraea rhodomycinica. The sequence continues at coordinate 48,522 of NZ_JABWGO010000007.1, forward strand.
ACTGGGCCGGCTGTTTGAGGTCCCATGCGATCCACGCCGCCAAGGTGGAGGCTTCGCCGGCGGTGGCGGCCAGCCTGCGGCGGAAGCGGTCCGGCGGGCCGCTCTGGATGAGGTTGCTCAGTTCGGTGATGTGGGTGGTCAGGCCCTGGTAGATGGCCCGGGCCGGGAGGACGTATTCGAGGCGGTGGAAGCCGATCGTGCGGGCTTCGAGGCGTTCGACGGTGTCCTCGTCGAGGGCTTGGGGGCCGCTGAGCGCGCGGGTCAGGCGCTCCCAGGGGTCGACGATGGAAGCCGCGGCTTCGGCGGTCATGCCCGCGGCGAGGAGGAGCATCGTTCGACGGTCCACGTGCGTATCCAGCCTTCCCACTACCCAGGCCAGCGTCAGCACGTCAACGTCGTGGACGTCGTCGGACTGGTGCGGGCCGAGAACAAGCTGACCAACTTGTTCCACGCTAGGCAGGGCACTTGCTGGTGTTCCATCCCGAGCCGGGATGGGTATGCGGGGGAGTGGAACGCCGGTGATCACGCGGGGAGCGAGGCCGAGAGTCATGCGGGCGAGGTCGGGCATGTGCAGGCCCTCGGCGACGCGCTCGAACACCTCGAACGAGGCGACCTGGACGGCGCCCTTCATGATCTCGCTGACCTTGCCCTGGCTGAGGCCCACCGCCACGCCGATGCGGGTCTGGCTGACGCCCGCGTACTGACGGACCAAACGGAACACATGGCCTATGTCGCGACTTGTGAGGGCCGAGACCATTTCGGGGCGTTCCCAGAGGTCAGCCGGTACGACGACCGGTTCGGCCCCGTCTGCGGGCATCTGCCGTATCCCCTTGTGTCCGTGGACTGCCGGTAACCCCACGCTCACTGCCTGGCGATATCCCGTCAAGGGATATTGCCCATCCGGTAGAGGGATTCCGTCTCGGGATGGGCTGTGTATGTCCTGATGACGACCCTTGGCCTATGACTGCCAACGATCAAGTCGCATGTGAGCGGTGCCGCGCCTGCCGGGGAAGGGGCTGGCGGTGGGTGCGCAGGAGCCGGGCGGACGCGCAATGCCGCATTGACGGCGTGGCTGTCGAGCTGGCGCAGATCGAGTGCTTCGACTGCTCCGGCGTTGGCAGGCTGAGGGCGGCGTGATGGAGATCTTCACGGGCTGCATGAGCCCGCACGTGGCTCCCTTGCGGACCGACCACATGCGCCTGGTCTGGCAGGACCCATTAAGGGCTCAGGAACGTGTCCGGGTGATCGCCTGGACATGTGACTGCAAGGCGACGACCTACGAGCTGTGCCATGCGGGTGGTGTGGCGTTCGTGCGGCGTACCGTCCAGCTCGACCGGTCGGTTGAGACCCATGAGACGTTTCGCTGGTCGTTTCGGAGAGCCGAGTCAGTCTGGGCCTCGTTGCTCGGGGGCGAGGTCAGATAGGACGGTTGAGTGCGGGCGGCGGCGCGGTCGGACCTTCGAGGTTATGACTTCCTCGCCCAACAGAGGGTTACGCAAGCGCCATGCGCTGATAGCCTGCTTGGCTAGACAGGCATGTTGAATGTGGGGCTCCGATGTCATTTGAATACACGCCGCCCAAGTACGCGCAACTGATCGCGGAACTGGAGCGGCGCATCGACTCGGGCGAATACGCGCCCGGCTCTCCTCTCCCGAGTGAGCACCAACTCATGGCCGAGTTCGGGATGGCCCGGCCGACCGTCGTCAAGGCTCTCGGTGTCCTGCGTGATCAGGGCTGGATCGTCACCCATCAAGGGAAGGGCCGCTTCGTGCGTGGTCGCCCGGCTCTCCCCACTGGACAGCAGGTACGGACGGGTCGGGAACTGCTCGACCGGAAAGAGGTCCAGGTCTCCAGCCGACTGCTCGCGGCCGGAGAGGTGGAGGCGCCGAACCGGATCTCCGCCTATCTCGGGATCAAGCCCAAGTCTCCGGTGGTGCTGCGCCGGACGCTGGTCGAGCACGACAATGAGCCGACCGAGATCTCTTCGACCTGGCTACCGGTCGCCGTCGCCGAAGGTACGGCGCTGGCCGAGACGGAGGAGCTGAAGCAGGGTGTTCGCCGGTACGTCGAGGCCGCGGCCGGCACTTCGCTCGATCACATCATCGAGCACATCACTGCGCGCAACCCGACCAAGGAGGAGTGCACGCTCCTCGACGTCAAAAGCTCGGCCGCGCTGCTGACCGTGTACGCCGTGGCCTGCGACGCCACCGGCAAGCCCTGGGTCGTGGTGGAGTCGGTGCTGCCGGGGGATCGCCACGAACTCGAAGATGCTTATCCCATCCGTTAGCGGTAGGTGGTGAAGGACGCTGCCGATCCTGGTTAGGCCGGTTCGGTCACCGCGGCCGACTGTCGCCACTCCAGGGCCTCTGCCGTGTCGCGGTATTCCAGGAGATGCTGACCTGCGATCTTCCGCAACACGTCGCGTACCTCGGCCGGAGTGGCGCGGAAGAACTCCCGCCGAAGGTTCACCTTGTTGAGTCGCCGGTCGTTCAGCTCGGCATGGAGTCTCGACTCAAGTCCGACGGCGTCTTCGCTGAAGATCAGCGCATGTGTGTCGAACCTGAACGGCACCGAGGCATCGCCGAGCTCTCGCACGCGGTCTTCTGGCTCCAGGCGGCGCGTCATTCCGATCTTGACCACATTGTCGCCGAACGCGCCGATGTTGGAGATCACGTAGACGTAGCCGGCTCTGGTGTTCGCCTCCCGTGTTTCCACGTGGGCCACCGCTGCCCCGATCTCTTCCAGCTTGGCCTTCAACTCCTCGACGCTCTCCGCAGACGCCGTGCCGTTCTGCAGAAGTTTGGCCAGCGCCGACCGGTAGTGGGCCTCCTCCTTGCGCAGGCGCGCCTTCTCCCGCTCGAAGTCTCGGCGTGCGGCCTCCTCCTCCCGCTGCTGTTCGCGCTGGGCGCGGATGAGCTCCTTCTCCTGCTCCTGCTTGGCCAGGTAGTCGGCAGTCAGCTCCAGTTCGTAGATTCGCGTGCGGTGGTAGTCGGGATGGACGTGGATGTTCATCGTCCGCCCCAGCTTGACGATCATCTCGACTGCCTTCTCCAGTCGGTCGATCGCCGATTGCAGCTTGTATGGGCGCATCGTCCGCACACAGTTGTCCGCCTCGGCGTTGTACGCCCGGAGCATGAGCTTGGAGAAGTCGCGCACCATCTTGCGTCCTTCGGCTGCCGACCCGTTCACTTGCCAGTTCGTGGCGCCGACGACGGCCTGTCCCTCCCTGGCCATGTCCTTGATGCGGGCCTTCACCTGGGCGAGCTGGTCCTTGTAGGCGATCGCGTCACTCAATGGGTGTCGGTATTCGTAGATGCCGACTTCCTGAAGGAGGACGGTCTCCTCGGTCCGCACTATCCGGTGCTCGGTTTCGCGTAGCCGCTGAGTGGCTGCGTCGAGGGCGGATTGTAGTCCTGCGTGCTCTGCGCGTAGCGCCTCGGTCATCGCCGCGATGCGCATGGCGTCCATCCCGCCGAGTTGTTCCACCCACGCGCGTAGCTGGGCGTTCTCCTCTTCAAGTTGCTTCTTGCCGCCGAACAGCCCGCCGCTCTTCCGTTCCGGAACCTGCGGTACGACGGCTGGAGCCGGCGGGGCAGGCGTGTTCTCCGGAAGCCAGAAGTTCCATCCAGGAGGGGCCGGGGGCCACGACGGATCCGGCTGCCACCCCTGCGGCGGCTTCCAGCCATGGGGCGGGACGGGCCATCCGGGAGGTGAGTTGAACCGGTACTCCGTCACAAGCGCTCCTCACGGGTCGAGGCGATGGCCCACACAGGAGAGATAGCCACGAACCCTGTATGGGTTACAGCCCGCCTTATCAAGATCACCTTATGTGCTAGTCGGCGCTCCAGCTTTCTGGGCACGTCGTCTTGGTTTACTTGACTGGCCAAGTGAGCATGCTGGTTAATAGAAGCACTTGGCCAGTCAAGGTGGCTGAGCACTCAAGACAAGGAGATCGTCAGCATGGCAATCCAGGGACCCATTCCGGTGACGTTCGGCCAGGTCTTCCCGCACGGCTGCTACACCGTCGGGGAGGTCGAGCCGGTCAAGGACTTCGAGGCGTCGACGAACGGCAGGTTCGTCCAGGCGCGGGACAAGCAGACGGGCGAGCTCGTCTGGCAGATCCCCGTCATGGACGCCGACCCGTCGCTGAAGGCGGCTCAGAAGACGGTGGCGGTCAAGATCCTCGCCCCGGTCCAGCCGGTGCCTCCGGCTCCGGTCGCGGGGCTGCCGTTCACGCCGGTCGAGTTCGACGGGCTGACCGTCACGCCGTACGTCAACGGGGCCGGGCGTCTCGCGTACTCGATCAAGGCGCGGCAGATGCTCGCGCCCCGCACCAACACCACCACCAACACGGCCAAGTCCAACGGCAAGGAGGTCGCAGCATGAGCGGTTACAGCTACACCACGATCAACGTCACCTCGGACGGGGAGCCCCGCATCAGGGTCTCGCTCTACCCGGATGAGCGGGCGCGGGTCGAGTACTACCCCGCCGAGCGCGGGTGTCCGTTCCTCAACATCGAGCACGCCGGAGCCCGGGTCAGCATCGGCCTGACCCACGGCTCCGAGGTCGCCGAGCAGCACGTGCGCTTCGCTCGCGGACTGCTCGACGCCGCTGCGGCCTTCCTGGCCGACTGCGAGCGGCTGCACGCCGAACAGCCGGCGGCGGCCTGACACGCAAGCGGGGCCGCTGGAACTGGTCCTTCCGGCGGCCCCTTTTCTCCCCTGACGCGAATCACGAGAGGGCTCAAGCCTAATGTTCAAGCGACTCCCCGGGGACGAGGCGCGCAACCTCGTCTCCACCACTCCCGACACGGCCGTGGTCTTCCGGCCCGCCGTCGTCAAGACTCCGGTTTTCGTCACACTCGTCATCTACGGCTGGCGCTTCGTCTCCGCACTGGTCCGCGCTCTCTGGCGGCATCCCATCGCCTGCGCCATTCCGGCCCTTCTGGGCGTGCTGTGGGTGCTGTACGGCTGGCAGCTCGCGGTCTCGGTGCTCGGGTTCGTCGTCCTGGTCCTGCTTGCCTTTGCCTTCCTGGCTCGCGACTGCTTCGCCCGGCTCGTCGGGTGGCGGCTGCTGGCCTGGTGGCGGCTGGTGTGGGTCTATCGGCGTCACTGGCGGGCGGTCATGGAGGTCTCCGGGCTGGCCAAGCGCATCAACGGCCGCGTCTACATGCCCCGGCTCCTCCGCGTGGCCTGTGACGGCTGGGCCGATCGGATCACCGTCCGGATGCTCGGCGGGCAGGCGGTCAAGGACTGGACCGACCGTACCGACAACCTCGCCCAGGGCTTCGGCGCCGTCTCCTGCCGCATCGGGCTCATCAAGGGCGGCCGACTGCTGCTCACCTTCCCACGCAGCGACCCACTCGCCTCCTCGATCCCGGCTCTCCCGATCCCCGATCAGCCATCGGTCGGGCCGGTCGAGATCGGCAAGCAAGAAGATGGCCGGCCTCTGCGGCTCAAGGTCCATGGCACGCATGTCCTGATCGCGGGTGCGACGGGGGCCGGTAAGGGCTCGTTCTTGTGGGACACCATCCGGGGCCTGCTCCCTGCCATGCGGGCGGGCCTGGCCGAGGTCTGGGCACTCGATCCGAAGCTGATGGAGCTGTCCTTCGGTCGCGAACTCTTCCAGGGCCGCTACGCCAGCGATCCCGCTGACTGCGCCGACCTGCTGGACGAGGCGGTCTCGGTGATGCAGAAGAGGGCGGCCCGCTTCGCCGGTCTTCAGCGCTCCCACACCCCGACGGTGGAGGACCCGTTCGTCCTGGTGCTCGTGGACGAGGTCGCGTTCCTGACCGCCTACCAGCCCGACAAGCAACTCCGGCAACGCGTCTCCGCCGCGCTGGCCACCCTTGCGACCCAAGGCCGCTCCGTGGGGGTCGGCGTGATGGCGGCGCTTCAGGATCCGCGCAAGGAGGTCGTGAACATCCGCAACCTGTTCCCCGACAAGATCGCCCTGCGGCTGGACGAGTCCGAGCAGGTGGACATGGTCCTCGGAGACGGCGCCCGCGACCGAGGAGCCCTCGCCGATCACATCTCACCCATCCCCGAGCTGGGCGCCGGCGTCGCCTACATGCGGCTGGAGACCTCACCCGAACCCGTCCGCGTGCGCGCCGCGTACGTCTCCGACGACGACATCCGCCAGATGGTCGCCCTGTTCACCGAGCGAGAGGAGGCCGCATGACCAACCCGCACGACCGCGCACTACCCCGGGCGATCCGGATGGCGATGCCGCTGGCCCGCGATGTCGTGGAAGAGGTCGCCAAGCTGCACGGCGTGTGCATCCGGCCCGTCCCGCTCAAGCGGCTCGACACCCACACCGGACAGTGGGAACTCATCGACGTCCCGTGCGGCGCCACGCTGGAGGCCAAGTGCCCGCCGTGCGCCAAGCGCAACCGGCAGCTCCGCATCGCCCAGTGCCGCGAGGGCTGGCACCTCGACCACGAACCCGCCATCACACCGGATGAGCCGTCAGACGATCAGTGGTGGCTGGTCGAGTTCCGCGCCGACCTCCAGGCCCGGCGTGAGGAGGCGGAACGGCTCGGCGAGGACACCGCCGACTGGGACGCCGCCATCGAGGGCGTTGACGCCGAGATCAACGAGGCGGGCATGCGGGGCAGCGTCCTCGGCCGGACCGCCGCCAAGCGGGTGCGCTCGACCAGACGGCGGCAGGACGCGCCGGATCTGCCCAAGCGCAAGATGGCCGGCACCACCCTCGGCCGCACCTTCGCCACCCCGGACGGCAAGGTGTTCCGTCCGTCGCTGTTCGTCACCCTGACCCTTCCGTCCTATGGCAAGGTGCGTGACGGCGTTCCAGTCGATCCCGACACCTACGACTACGCGCGGGCCGCCCGCGATGCGCTGCACTTCTCCAAGCTCGTGGACCGGTTCGTGCAGAACCTGCGCCGGGTCGCGGGCTACGACGTGCAGTACTTCGGCACCGTCGAACCACAGCAACGCCTCGCCCCACACCTGCACATCGCCATCCGCGGGACACTGCCCCGCGCCGAACTCAAGCAGATCATCGCCGCCACCTACCACCAGGTCTGGTGGCCACCGGTGGACGACGTCCGCTTCGACGGCGATCACCTCCCGGTCTGGCAGGACGGGGTCGGCTACCTCGACCCGGCCACCGGCGAGGTGCTGCCCACCTGGGACCAGGCCCTCGACCAGCTCGACGCCGACCAGGACGCCGAGCCTCTGCACGTGGTCCGCTTCGGCCAGCAGCACAACATCCAAAGCGTCCTGGCGGGCACACCAGCCGCCGGCAAGTGGCTGGGCTACCTCACCAAGTACCTGACCAAGAGCCTGGCCGACCCCCTCGACGCCACCGCCGACAACCCGGCCCGCCGCGAGCACGCCGCCCGCCTCATCGAAGCCCTGCGCACCGAACCCTGCTCACCCACCTGCGCCAACTGGCTGCGCTACGGCATCCAACCCAAGAACGCCAAACCCGGAATGCTCCCCGGCCGCTGCCGGGGCAAGGCCCACAAGCCCGACCACCTCGGCTACGCAGGACGCCGCGTCCTCGTCTCCCGCAAGTGGTCCAACAAGACCCTCGCCGAGCACAAGCAGGACCGCCGCACCTGGGTCCTGGAAGCCCTCGGCCAGTCCGACGAGACACCCGACCCGCACCGCTACGTCTGGAGGCCCGTCCCGGTCGGAGACGCCAACGTGCCGCCGCTCGCCGTCCGGCTCCTGCGGTCGGTGGCTGAACGGCAACGCTGGCGTGCCCACATGGCTCGCCTCCAGGCGGAAGCAGAGGACCAAGAACTTTCGGCAACCGAGGGGAGGGCGGCATGAAGGCAGACAACGAGCTGGTGGTCGTCCTCCCCCCTGGGGTTCCCAGCCTGAACGCGAGCGCCGCAGTGGAGCTGCTTGCGATCCTGTTGGAGGTCCACCAGGAATCGCCGAGCGTCCACGCGGATGCCGCCTGAGGAGACATATGGACACCATTCGGTTCGGCTTCTACGGCCGTGTTTCCACGGAGGACAACCAGGACCCGGCCTCGTCACGAGCCTGGCAACTCACGCGCTCTCGTGCGCTGATCGAGCCGCGCGGGGGAGTGATCGTCGCCGAGTTCTTCGACGTGGACAAGTCACGCTCGATCCCCTGGCAGCGTCGTCCCCATGCGGCGGCGCTGCTGAAGGAGTTGCGAAGCCCTGATCGTGGCTTCGAGGCGGTCGTGATCGGAGAGCCGCACCGTGCCTTTTACGGCAACCAGTACGGTCTGACGTTTCCGATCTTCGAGCACTTCGGAGTGCCGTTGTGGGTGCCTGAAGTGGGTGGCCCCATCGACCCGGCCAACGAGGCTCATGACCTCGTGATGAGCGTCTTCGGTGGCATGAGCAAGGGGGAGCGCAACAGAGTCAAGATCCGAGTACGTAGCGCCATGGGAGCTCAAGCACAGGTGGAAGGCCGCTTCCTCGGTGGGCGCCCGCCGTACGGCTACGTCCTGGCGGACGCCGGTCCGCACCCCAACCCGGCGAAAGCGGCGGATGGCCGGCGGCTGCATCGGCTCGAACTCGATCCCGTCGCCTCAGCCGTGGTCGCTCGGATCTTCGCCGACTTCCTTGCGGGCTACGGCCTCTTCTCCATCGCTGAGAGGCTGACGCGAGACGGCATCCTGTGCCCCTCCGCCCACGACCCCGAGCGCAATCGCCACCGTTCTGGGGTCGCCTGGTCCAAGGGCGCCGTACGCGCCATCCTGCTGAACCCTCGTTACACCGGCTACCAGGTCTGGAACAGGCAGCGGAAGGACGAGGTCCTGATCGATGTGGACGACGTGGGCCTCGGGCACATGCCCAAGCTCCGCTGGAACCCCAAGGACAAGTGGATCTGGTCAGACGCCCCGGCACATCCACCGATCGTGAGCAGGGAGGACTTCGAGGCGGCGCAACAGACGCTCCACAGTCGTGGTGATCGCTACACCGACAAGACGGTCCGGCGGGCTCAGCATGTGTACCAGCTCCGTGGACGACTCATCTGCGGACTCTGCGCCCGCAAGATGCAAGGACATTGGGCGAACGAGATGCCCTACTACCGGTGCAGGTTCCCCGAGGAGTACGCGCTCGCCAACCACGTGATGCACCCTCGCAATGTCTACCTGCGCGAGATCGACATAGCCTCCAAGCTCGACCGCTGGTTGGGACGCCTGTTCACTCCGTCGAACATCGACCGCACCTTGGACCTCCTGGTGGCAGCGCACGAAGCGCCATCCACGGAGCTGCATGAGGGTGAGGCCATCAAGCGGCAGATGGCCGAATGCGATCGGAAGCTGGCTCGCCATCGCGCGGCTCTGGAGGCCGGCGCCGACCCGGTGCTCATCGCGAGCTGGATGAGGGAGGAGCAAGGTCGAAAGACTGAGCTCCAACACAGGCTTACGCGGCTCCCCGTGGCCCGGCCCCGCCTCTTGGACCGCGACAGCCTTGCCGCGTCCCTGCGCGGTCTGGGGAGCCTCGTAGAAATTTTGGGGAGAGCCGACCCGACCCGGAAGGCCAAGATCTACGCCAACCTTGGCCTGGAGCTGGTCTACCACCCCTCACAACACAAAGTCCTGGTCGCCGTCTCCAGCGACCAGGACCATATGGGGTACGGGTCTGTGTCCGAGGGGGGACTTGAACCCCCATGCCCATCACTGGGCACTAGCACCTCAAGCTAGCGCGTCTGCCTATTCCGCCACCCGGACTTGGTGCCTGCACGCGGGACCGTCATCTCGCGTCGGCTCAGTTAGGTTAGCAAACTCTGAGGGGTGCGTGATACCGCGAATCCGAGAGAGCCGGGTGACGTGGCGTCCGGCGGGCGGCGCGCGGCCATGCTGCGCGCCGCCGGACCGCCCGCCGCGCGGGGCTTTCCGCGTCCGCCGGCCTCTTCCGTGCGGGCTTCTTCCTGCCGGTCCCTTCTCCTGCGGGTCGCTTCTCCCCGGCGCTCTTTCGTGGCGGCCGTGCTGGCCGGCCGCGAAACGGGGCGGGGGCTGCCGCTGGGCCGGTTCATGGTGATTGGTGAGGCTTGGTGAAGCTGTGGCTTGACTGATTCATGGGACTCCGCTGAAAACGGCTTGCGATCACCTTGGGTGCTGCTACGGTTACGGACCGTTGAGGGGTGAGTCCAGGAACCGGCCCCACGACATGGGGCCGGTTCCGGAGCTTCAGGAGGTCACGTGACACGCACGCCGGTGCGACGGCCGAGGGCGATGGCCCGAGCCGTCTTCGGCGCGCCCGTGCCCGTGGCCGTCCCGGCAGGCGAGGCGATCACCGAGCGGGCGCACCGGATGGCGCGGTTCGCGGCCGGTGCCCGCCGGGTGGTCGCGCGGGCGGCCGTGGCCGGGGGCGTGATCGCCGCCGGTTGGTTGCTCGCCGTCCTGTTCGGGACGTTCTCCGCCGCTCCGGCCGCCGCGAGCACAGCCGCGGCGCACACGGCCGCGAGCACGACGGCGGCGCACACGGCCGCGGCAGACGCGGCCGGCGGAGCCGCCACGGGAATCGCGGCACTCGACGACTCCCGCTCCAGCACCTCCGGCACCACCGTCACCGGGTCCATCATGGACGGTTTCCCCACGGGCGACGGCGGCATCTCGGCGGCGGACGACGCCGAGGCCATGGCAGGGCGCACGGTCGACGGGCTCACCAGCCAGTCCGACCCCGGCCTGCCGCCTTCCTCCACCGCGAACAAGATCCTGGGCACCGACGGACTGGTGCCCGGCGGCGGTGGCGGCCCGTTCGGGCCAGGCATGGGGGACATCGCGAGGTCCGTGTACGACCCGGCGCTTCAGGCCAGGCACGTCGTCGTGGCGCGCGAGCTTCCCCCCGTCGTCCGCACAGCGGCGGACGACCCTTCTTTCTCACCTGACTGACCCCGCCGTTGCAGCCGGTCCTCACGGGCCGGCGGCGGAGCGCGGCCATGGCCCGCACTCGCCCGGAACCGGCAAGGTTCCGCCAGCCCGGGACCGGCGGGTTCCATCCTGGCCCCGCTCATCCGGGACCGGCGGGTTCCGCCCGGTTCCACTCGTCCGGGACTGTCGCAGTTCCCTTCGCCACCGGCCCGCACGGGCCGCGGCCGACGCAGCCAGACGCCTGTCACGCCGGGCGCCCGCCGCACAAGGCGGGGCGTCAGGCGGGACGCTCGTCGCAACCACGGCGAGGCGTCGGGCAGGACGCCCGTCACGCCAGGGCGGTCGTCCGGCGAAGACGCTCGTCGTCGGGAACCGGCCGTCACGCGAAGTGGTCGTCACGCGAAGTGGCCGTCACGCGAAGTGGCCCCCGGCCGGATCGGGCCGGGCGACACGGGCGAGAGTCATGGTTCCCGTCCGCGACGGGCAGGGCCGCCGGCGACCAGGCCGGCGGCACCGTGAGCCCGCCCGCACGAACCGGTGGGGCATGAGCCCCTCCGCCGGCGGGCGACACGTCAGTCATCACTGATCCGCGGTCCGCGAGGTCCCGCTTGTACGGCGATGCGTCACGCTCCCGTACGGCCTCGCCTCCCGCGGATCGTCAGGCGCAATTCATTCCCCCCAGAAGTCATAGGAGCACTCATCATGCGTACGTGGGCGAAGGCTTCCACACCCGCGGCTCTGCTCGCGGTCGCGGTCATGTCGTTCGGCGGCGGCACCGCGTTCGCCGACACCTCCGGCGACCACTCCGTCGGCGGCGGCAACCAGGTCAACCTGCCCGTCACCCTGCCGATCGACATCAGCGGCAACTCCGTCGCCGCGGTCGGCGAGTCCCGCGCCTCCTCCGAGGGCGGCGCGTCGGTGGAGAACACCGGCCGCTCCGGCATCCCCGGCAGGACGTCCGGCGACTCCAGCGTCCTCGGCGGCAACCAGGTCAACGCACCCATCACCGCCCCCATCAACGCGTGCGGCAACGCCGTCTCCCTGTTCGGCAGGTCCGACGCCGGCTGCAAGGGCGGCGCCACCGTCAAGAACGACGGCCGCGGCGGCCCGGGCGGCAACCGCACCTCCGGCGACCACAGCGTCCTCGGCGGCAACCAGGTGACGGCGCCCATCACCGCGCCGATCAACGCCTGCGGCAACGCGGTCGCCGTCTTCGGCGAGGCCACCGCCGGATGCAAGGGCGGAGCCTCGGTCAAGAACAACGGCCGCGGCGGCGGCGCCGGCCACAACACCACCTCCGGACGCAGCTCGGTCCTCGGCGGCAACCAGGTCGTCGCGCCGATCGCCGCCCCGATCAACGTGTGCGGCAACGCCGTCGCGGCGTTCGGTGAGGCGTTCGCGGGCTGCAAGGGCGGCTCGTCGGTCACGACCGGGCGCCCGGGCGGGCACCACGGCGGCGGCAAGGGCTACGGCGGCGGTCACGGCGGACACGGCGGGCCGGGCTCGGGGGGCAACGACACCGACGGGCGCTTCGGCGCCGGCAGCGGCAACCAGGTCATCGCCCCGATCAGCCTGCCCATCACCGCCTGCGGCAACGCCGTGGGCAACGCGGTCGCCGGCTGCAAGGGCGGGGCGTCCGTGGAGGGTTCCGGCGGCCGTGGGTCGGGTGCCGGCGGCAACACGACGTCCGGCCGTTCGGGCGTGCTGGCGGGCAACCAGGTGGTCGCGCCGATCACCGCTCCGATCAACGTCTGCGGCAACGCGGTGGCCGTGCTCGGAGGGGCCTTCGCCGGGTGCAAGGGCGGCGCGTCGGTGAAGAACGGCGGCGGCCAGGGCGCCGGCGGCAACCGGACGTCCGGCCGCAACTCGGTGCTCGGCGGCAACCAGGTCGTCGCCCCGATCACCGCCCCGATCAACGCCTGCGGCAACGCCGTCGCGGCCCTCGGCCTGGCCGAGGCGCGCTGCAAGGGCGGCGCCAGCGTCTCGCCGCAGCACGGCTCCGGCGCCGGTGGCAACACGACGTCCGGCCGGGGCTCGGTGCTCGGCGGCAACCAGGTCGTCGCCCCGATCACCGCTCCGATCAACGTGTGCGGCAACGCCGTCGCCGTCCTGGGTGACGCGGCCGCCGGGTGCCTCGGCGGTGCGCACGTCGGCAAGCCGGCCGACGAGGGCCACGGCGGGCACGGCGGCCCGGGGCGTCACCCGTACGCGGCGAGCCCCACCGCCCAGGGCGGCGGGATGCTGCCCGCCCTGCCCGCGGTCCCGGCCGTCGGCGGCCTGGCGGGCGCCGGCAACGTGACGCGTCAGATGCAGGGCGCGGCCGGGCTCCCCGTCGTGGGCGACATGTCCGACTCGCTGGGTCTGCCGGTCCTGCCGTCGCTGCCGGGCCTGCCCGACCGTCCCGCCCGGCCCGCGACCCCCGCGCACCCGGCCAAGCCGGCCAAGCCCGCCAAGCCGGTCAAGCGCGGCAAGCACGCCAAGGAGGTCGCGACCAACGCCGGCGGCGTGTCCGGCCCGCTGTCCGTGGTCTCCCCGGCGACCTCGCTCGTCGCCTCCACCCCGGTCGGCGGCGCCGCCACCTCGGCCACTCGCTCCCTCCCGGTCGGTGACATCGGTCTCATGAGCGCCGCCCGGCCCGCCGGGGTCACCGGGATGAGCTTCGGCGCCCTGGTCGCGCTGCTCCTGGGCGGGATGTGCGCCGCCTCCGCGACGCTGTTCGCGGCGACCCGCCGCTTCCGCCTCGGCCGGAAGTAGCCGGAAATAGCCGCAAGTAGCCGGAAGTAGCCGGAAGCGAGAAGCAGGCACAGCAGGTCGCCGAAGCCCGTGCGGCACAGGCACGCGGAGTAAGCGACCGACCAGCCTTACCTGACGTCCCGCGCCTCTCACCCGTTGGTAAGGGCTGACGTCGACACCCATAAGAAGAGGTACGGACCGCCGCTCACGCCATGGGCGGCCGGACCGAAAACCCCGCCCGGCTCCGCACCAGGAGGCGGGCGGGTCCACAGACGCTTTGCCCGTCTCGGGGGCGCGGCCCGGGACGGGCAAAGCCATGTCCGCGTCCGGAGGGCGGCGCGAGCCCGCGGAGGGGCCGTGGAAGCCGTCGGCGGCCCTGGACGTTGAACAGATGTCGGAGGGCGTCGGCAGAGGTCGGAGAGGTCAGAGGGTGCTGCGGACCCGCATGACCTTGCGACGCAGCCGTACGTGCCGGCTCCCGTCAGGGTGCAGGCGCACCCGGGAGAGCTCCCACTGTCCGTACTCCGCGTGCTCGGTCAGCAGCTGACGTGCGGCTTCGCGGGAGAGGTCGCGCGGAATGAAGATATCCATGTAGGAGTAGTCGAGCACAACGATTAGTCTCCAGGGTGAGTCAGGGCGCGGTGCCGCTCGTTGGGCCTTATTCTGCGTGCTTGTGGGTGGACCCGAAAGCTAGTGGGTAGCCCCGGGGGAAGGAAATTTCCGCGAGTCGGGTTACCTTTCAGATCTGTGCCGGCTCCCGGCAGGGGGAATTGCAAGCGAACAGCGAGGTAGGAAGCAGCGTGCCAGCCAACAACGGCAGCGCCGGCGGAACACGCCTGGTCATCGTCGAGTCGCCCGCCAAGGCGAAGACGATCGCCGGGTACCTCGGGCGCGGCTACATCGTCGAGTCCAGCATCGGCCACATCCGCGACCTGCCGGAGAAGGCCGATGACATCCCCGAGAAGTTCAAGGGGGAGGCGTGGGCACGCCTGGGCGTCAACGTCGATCACGGTTTCGAGCCGCTGTACGTCGTGAACCCCGACAAGAAGGCGCAGGTCAACAAGCTCAAGCAGCTGCTGCGCGACGCCGACGAGCTGTTCCTGGCCACTGACGAGGACCGCGAGGGCGAGGCCATCGCCTGGCACCTGCGCGAGGTGCTCAAGCCGAAGGTGCCGGTCCACCGCATGGTGTTCCACGAGATCACCCCGCAGGCCATCCGCGAGGCCGTCTCCAACCCCCGCGACCTCAACCTGCGCCTGGTCGACGCCCAGGAGACCCGGCGCATCCTCGACCGCCTCTACGGCTACGAGGTCAGCCCCGTCCTGTGGAAGAAGGTCAAGCCGCGCCTGTCGGCGGGGCGCGTGCAGTCGGTGGCGACGCGGCTGGTCGTGGAGCGCGAGCGGGACCGCATGGCGTTCACGGCGGCCCACTACTGGGACCTGCAGGCGCTGTTCGACAGCAACAAGCCCGAGGAGAAGCCGCGCGACTTCACCGCGACGCTGACCGGGGTCGACGGCAAGCGGGTGGCGCAGGGCCGTGACTTCGCCAGCACCGGCCTGCTCAAGAGCAACGACGTGCTGCACCTGTCGGAGGCCGCCGCCGGCGAGCTGGCCGCGCGGCTCCAGGGCGCCTCGTTCGCGGTCCGGTCCGTCGAGCGCAGGCCGTACACGCGCAAGCCGTACGCGCCGTTCCGGACGACCACGCTGCAGCAGGAGGCCAGCCGGAAGCTGGGCTTCTCGGCCAAGTACACGATGCAGGTCGCGCAGCGGCTGTACGAGCAGGGCTTCATCACGTACATGCGTACCGACAGCATCACGCTGTCGGAGACCGCGATCGCCGCCGCCCGCTCGCAGGCGATCAAGCTGTACGGCGCGGCGTACGTGCCCGACAAGCCGCGCGTCTACAGCAGCAAGGTCAAGAGCGCGCAGGAGGCGCACGAGGCGATCCGGCCCTCCGGCGAGGAGTTCCGCACGCCGGGCGAGACCGGGCTGTCCGGCGACATGTTCCGGCTGTACGAGCTGATCTGGCAGCGCACGGTGTCGTCGCAGATGAAGGACGCCGCCGGTGAGTCCATCTCGGTGAAGGTGGGCGGCCGGTCGTCGTCGGGCGAGGACGTCGAGTTCAGCGCGTCGGGCCGGACCATCACCTTCTACGGCTTCCTGAAGGCGTACGTGGAGGGGGCCGACGACCCGTCGACCGACCGCGACGACTCCGAGAAGCGGCTGCCCAACCTGGCCGAGGGCGACGTGCTCGGCCTGACGCGGTTGGACGTGGCCGGTCACTCGACCAAGCCGCCGGCCCGTTACACCGAGGCGTCGCTGGTCAAGGAGCTGGAGGACCGCGAGATCGGGCGGCCGTCCACGTACGCCTCGATCATCGGCACGATCCTCGACCGCGGCTACGTGTTCAAGAAGGGGACGGCGCTGGTGCCGTCGTTCCTGGCGTTCGCCGTGGTCAACCTGCTGGAGCAGCACTTCGGCAACCTCGTCGACTACGACTTCACCGCCGAGATGGAGAAGGTCCTCGACGACATCGCCAACGACCGGGCCGAGCGGGTGCCGGAGCTGCGGCGCTTCTACTTCGGCCACGACGGCGACGAGGGCCTGAAGGAGATGGTCACCGACCTCGGCGACATCGACGCCAAGGAGATCAGCTCCTTCCCGATCAGGGGCACCGACATCGTGATCCGGGTCGGCCGGTACGGCCCGTACCTCGACCGCGACGGCGCCCGCGTCAACATCCCCGAGGACATGACGCCCGACGAGCTGACCGCCGACAAGGCCGAGGAGTTGTTCTCGCGGCCGACGGGCGACCGGGAGCTGGGGCACGATCCGGCGACCGGGCACATGATCGTGGCCAAGGACGGCCGGTTCGGCCCGTACGTCACCGAGGTGCTGCCCGCCGCGCAGGAGGAGGAGGGGGCGCCGAAGCGGCGCACCAAGAAGGCCGACGCGGCCAAGCCGCGCACCAGCTCGCTGTTCAAGACCATGTCGCTCGACACGGTGACGCTGGAGGACGCGCTCAAGCTGCTGTCGATCCCGCGGGTCGTCGGCGAGCTGGAGGGCGAGCAGGTCGTCGCCCACAACGGCAAGTTCGGCCCGTACCTGAAGAAGGGCACCGACTCGCGGTCGCTGGCCTCCGAGGACGACCTGCTCACGGTCACGATCGAGCAGGCCAAGGAGCTGTTCGCGCAGCCCAAGCAGCGGGGCAGGGGGCGGGCCGCCGCGGCCGCGCCGCTGCGCGAGCTGGGCGAGGACCCCAACTCCAAGAAGCCCGTGGTGGTCAAGGAGGGGCGGTTCGGGCCGTACGTCACCGACGGCGAGACCAACGCGTCGCTGCGCAAGGGCGACACCGTCGAGGACATCACCATCGAGCGGGCCGCCGAGCTGCTGGCCGAGCGGCGCGAACGGGCGCCCGCGCCGAAGAAGCCGGCGGCGCGCAAGCCCGCCGCCAAGAAGCCGGCCGCGGCCAAGAGCACGGCCGCGAAGAGCACGACGGCCAAGAGCACGACGGCCAAGAGCACGACGGCCAAGAGCGCGACCGCCAAGACGACGGCGGCGAAGAAGCCCGCGGCCAAGTCCTGAGCCGCCTCTCCCACTGGGAGGCCCCCGGGTGGTCGGGAGACCCCCGGGGTGGTCCGGGGCCCCCGGGTGGTCGGGATCCCGGTTGGTCGGGATCCCGGTTGGTCCGCCGGGGCCTCTCGCTGAGAGCCCTCTCAGGGCGGCCGTCGCGCCGGGCGGCGCGGCTCGTAGCATGACGGCGTGGTCTTGGGCTTCGTCGTCATGATGGTCGCCGCGGTCGGCGCCGTCCACCTGTACCTGTGGCACCGGCTGGTGCGCTCCACCACCCGGCCGGGGCGGCTGCGCCGTGCCCTGACCTGGGTTCTGGCGGGGCTCGGGGCGCTGATCGTGGTCACGTTCGTGGGCTCGCGGGTGGAGGCGGGGCACTGGCTGGCCTGGCCGGGGTACCTGTGGCTGGCGATCATGTTCTATCTGCTGGTGTTCCTGCTGGTGCTGGAGGTGCCGCGGGCGGTCGCGTGGGCGGTCGTGCGCCGGGGCGGACGGCGGGCGGGCGCCGAGGCGCGGGTCCTGGAGACGGTCCCGGCCGGGGACGGGGTCGCGGCGCCGGACCGTGACGGTGCGGGCGGTGACGATCGCGCCGGCGGTGACGGCGGCGCGGCTGGAGTCGTTCCGGAGCCGGCGTCCGCGGTGGGCGCTGGTCCGGCGTCGCCGTCCGAGATGAGCCGGCGGCTGTTCCTCGGGCGGGCCACCGCCGCCGTCGCGGGCGTGAGCGCGATCGGCACCGTCGGGTACGGCGTGCGGACCGCGCTGGGCGACCCCGTGATCGAGCCGGTCAAGGTCACGCTGCCCCACCTCGACCAGCGGCTGAGCGGCCTGCGGTTCGCCGTCGTGAGCGACATCCACCTCGGACCGCTCACGGGACGCGCGCACACCGAGCGGATCGTCCGGATGATCAACTCCTTGAGGCCGGACGTGGTGACGATCGTCGGCGACCTGGTCGACGGTACGGTGGCCGAGCTGGGCCCGCTGGCCCGGCCGCTGCGCGACCTGGAGTCCCGGTACGGCGCCTTCTTCGTGACGGGCAACCACGAGTACTACACGTCCAAGGGCCCGGGCGAGTGGATCGAGGAGCTGGATCAGCTCGGCGTGCGGTCGCTGCGCAACGAGCGGGTCGAGATCCGCCACCAGGGCGGCGTGCTGGACCTCGCCGGCGTCAACGACGTCAACGGCGCCACCATGGACGACGGCCCGGACTTCGCCAAGGCCCTGGGCGGGCGTGACACGAGCCGGTCCACCGTGCTGCTCGCGCACCAGCCCGTGCAGGTCACGGACGCCGCCCGGTACGGGGTGGACCTCCAGCTCTCGGGACACACGCACGGCGGGCAGATCGCGCCGTTCAACCTGCTCGTGCCGTTGCAGCAGCCGGTCGTGTCGGGGCTCGCGACGGTGGACGGGGTGCAGGTGTACGTGACGCGGGGCGCCGGGTTCTGGGGCCCGCCGGTACGGGTCGGCGCGCCTCCGGAGATCACGCTGCTGGAGCTGCGATCGTGACTTTCCGCGATCCCCTGGTCACCGGAGCCCGCCTGGCGTAGTATCCGACGGGATACTCGGGAGGTGGCGATGACGTCTTCACCGGCCGGGAGCATGTACGAGCGGGGCGGCGTCCCCGACGTCACGTTCTGGGCACAGCGCGGCGGCTGGCTGTTCAAGCAGGCCAGGCATGCCGCGAGCATGAAGCAGGCGGCCCTGGCCAGCGCCAGCGGCACGTCGCGCACGACGCTGTCGGCGTACGAGCACGGCCGCAAATCGCCGACGCTGGAGACGGCGGGGCGCATCCTCGACGCCGCCGGGTTCCGGCTCGCCCTGGAGCCCAAGGTCGAGTTCACACGCGGCGTCGCCGACGACGGCAGGCCGTTCCATGTGCCGAGCCGGTTGCCGAGGTTACCGCCGGCGCGGGCGCTCGCCACGGTGAACGTGCGAGGGCGGACGTACGAGCTGGCCGACCGCGCGCAGCGGCGGGAGGCGTACGCCGCGCTGCTCAGGGCAGGCGGACCCGATGACCTGCTGGCGCACGTCGACGGAGTGCTGCTCGTCGAGCTCTGGGACGAGCTGCCCCTGCCCGCCGCCGTGCGCTCGGCCTGGCTGCCGCTGGTCCGGCATGCCCGGGGTGAACCTGAGCCGTAACGGTGGTCGTGGTCGTGGTCGTGGTCGTGGCGGGCCGTACGTGCGCGGGCGGAGTGGCGCGGCCGTGGTCGTCTCCGTGGCCCATGCGGGGTGTGAACACCGCGTGGTCGTCTCGGGGGCCCATTCGCGGTGTGAAACCTGCGCGCCGGCCTGCCGACGTAATACTCTCAGGCGGCGGACAGCCGGGCGTGCCCGGTCCGTCGCATGCCTTCCCAGTCCCGGCGAGCACCTGGATACGCTGACATCATGACCGTCCCTGGCCGACGCCGACCCGCCAACGTGCTGGCAAACGCACCGTTCCGCCGGCTGTGGACGGCCATGTCGGTGTGCAGCCTGGGCGACTGGCTCAACATCCTGGCCCTGACCGCCCTGGCCGGCAATCTCACCCGGGGCGACGACTACCGCGTCCAGTCGCTGGCCGTGGGCGGCGTGTTCATCGCCAAGATGCTGCCCGCCGTGCTGCTCGGCCCGCTGGCCGGGGCCTTCGCCGACCGGTTCGACCGGCGGCTGACGATGTTCGTCTCCGACCTGGCGCGCTTCGCCGTGGTGCTGTCGATCCCGGTCATCGGCAGCTACCAGTGGATCATCGTCGCGACGCTGCTCGTGGAGTGCGTCAACCTGTTCTGGGTGCCGGCCAAGGACGCCACCGTCCCCAACCTGGTGCCCAAGGACCAGCTGGAGGCGGCCAACCGGCTCAACCTCCTGGTCACCTACGGCAGCGCGCCCGTCGCGGCCCTGCTGTTCGCGGCGCTGTCGGTGGCGGGCGACACCCTGCGCAGCCTCGTGCCGTCGCTGTCCGGCCTCGACCCGACCAGCGTGGCCCTGGTGCTCAACGCCCTGGCCTACCTCGTGTCGGCGTTCCTGATCTTCACGCTGCGCGACATCCCGAGGCGCGACGGCGCGATCTCCACCCCGTCGGTGCTCAAGCAGGTCGTCGAGGGCTGGCGGTTCGTCGGCGGCGACCGGCTGGTGCGCGGGCTGATCATCGGCATGCTGGGCGCGTTCGCGGCGGGCGGCGCGGTCGTGGGCGTGGCGAAGATCTACGTGATCGCGCTGGGCGGCGGCGACGCGGCCTACGGCGTGGTGTTCGGCGCGGTCTTCGTCGGCATGGCGCTGGGCATGTTCTTCGGGCTCAGGCTGCTGAGCGAGCTGTCCAGGCGGCGGCTGTTCGGCCTGGCCATCACCGTCGCGGGCCTGGTGCTGGCCGCGATCGCGCTGATCCACAACCTCGCGATCGTGGTCATGCTGACCGTGGTGCTGGGGGCGTGCGCGGGCATCGCCTGGATCATCGGCTACACGCTGATCGGCCTAGAGGTGCAGGACGCGATGCGCGGCCGTACGTTCTCGTTCCTGCAGTCCACGGCGCGGGTGACGCTGCTGCTCGTGGTCGCCGTGGCCAACCCGCTGGCGGCCCTGTTCGGCGAGCACCGGTTCGACGCGGGGGAGCTCTCCTACCGCTTCGACGGGTCCAACCTGGTGCTGCTGCTCGGCGGGGCGCTGGCCGTGGCCGTCGGCTTCCTCGCGCTGCGCCACATGGACGACCGCAAGGGCGTGCCGCTGTCCGACGACCTGATCGCGGCGGTGCGCGGCGAGCGGTTCCGGCCCGAGGGGGGCGAGGACATGCCGGGCCTGTTCATCGCGTTCGAGGGCGGCGAGGGCTCGGGCAAGACGACCCAGTCCCGCATGATCGCGATCTGGCTGCGCGACCAGGGCTACGACGTCGTGCAGACCCGCGAGCCGGGCTCCACCAAGGTCGGCATGCGGCTGCGCGCCATCCTGCTCGACGCGGCCGAGCGCGGCCTGTCGCCGCGCGCCGAGGCGCTGATGTACGCGGCCGACCGCTCCGAGCACGTGGAGAAGGTCATCCGGCCGGCGCTGCGGCGGGGCGCGATCGTGGTCTGCGACCGCTACGTCGACTCGTCGCTGGCCTACCAGGGCGCGGGGCGGGCGCTCGACCCGGAGGAGGTGGCCAAGGTCAACTCCTGGGCCACGGGCGACCTGCTGCCGCACCTGACCGTGCTCATCGACACGCCGCCCTCGATCGGGCTGACCCGGCTGGGCGGCGCGGCCGACCGCATCGAGTCCGAGCCGCTGGAGTTCCACGAGCGGGTGCGCAAGGAGTTCCGCGCGCTGGCCGCCGCGAGCCCCGAGCGTTACCTGGTGGTCGACGGCACGCTCACGCCGGAGCAGATCACCCGCGCCATCCAGGACCGCGTTCACGAGATCCTGCCCGACCCGGTGCCCCAGGAGGCCGAGGACGCCACGGGCACGATGCCGGCCATCCGCGACTAGCCTTTGTCCGTGACAGTTTTCGCCGATCTCGTCGGGCAGGACCAGGCCGTCGCCGTCCTGTCGCGGGCCGCCGCGGCCGCGCGCGAGGTGGTCGACGGCGGGCGCGGCGCCGGCATGACGCACGCGTGGCTGTTCACCGGCCCGCCCGGCTCCGGCAGGGAGGACGCGGCGCGCGCGTTCGCCGCCGCGCTGCTCTGCCCCGAGGGCGGCTGCGGCCACTGCGACCAGTGCCACCAGGTGCTGATCGGCTCCCACCCCGACCTGGAGACCGTGCGCCCCGCCGGCTTGTCGTACAGCGTGAAGCAGACCAGGGAGCTGATCCTGCGCGCCGCCGGCGCGCCCACGCAGGGCAGGTGGCGGGTGATCCTGTTCGAGGACGCCGACCGGGCCACCGAGTCGGCGGCGAACGCCCTGCTCAAGGCCATCGAGGAGCCGCCGCCGCGTACGGTGTGGCTGCTGTGCGCCCCGGCGCCCGACGACATGATGATCACCATCCGGTCGCGGTGCCGCGTCATCACGCTGACCACGCCCGGCACCGAGGCGGTCGCGCACGTGCTGGCGACACGTGACAGCGTGCCGTGGGAGACGGCCCGGTTCGCGGCCCGCGCCGCCCAGGGCCACATCAGCCGGGCCCGCGCCCTCGCCATGGACGAGAACGTCCGCCGGAGGCGCGAGGCCGTCCTCGGCATCCCCCGCTCGCTCACGGGCGTGGGGGAGTGCGTGGCGGCGGCGGAGCGCCTGGTGAAGACCGCGGAGGAGGAGGCTGCGGCGGCCACCGCGACGCTCAACGAGGCGGAGACGGCCGAGCTGCGCCGCCTGTACGGGGAGGGATCCACGGGCAAGGGGCTCAACCGGGGCCTGGTGCGGGGCGGCGCCGGGGCGCTGAAGGAGCTGGAGGACCGGCAGAAGTCGCGGGCCACGCGCATCAAGCGCGACTCGCTGGACGCGGCGCTGCTGGAGCTGGTCTCGTTCTACCGCGACGTGCTGGCCATGCAGTTCGGGGCAGCGGTGGAGCTGGCCAACGACGACATCCGCTTCGACCTGGACCGCATGGCGCGGGAGTCCACGCCGGAGGAGACGCTGCGGCGCATCGACGCGATCATGCGCTGCCGCGAACGCCTCGAAGCCAGCGTCAACCCCCAGATCGCCGTCGAGGCGATGATGCTGTCTTTGCGTGCAGCGTAGTTCTCACGACCTGGCCCCCTCTGTTACGGCCGGTCGGGCGTTTCGGGGTTACGGCCGTCGCTGTTGCCCTGGCTTGCCGGCCGTGAGGGCGCTGTTCCTTGTTCTTGGGGTTACGGCAAAGCCAAGTTGCCCCACCCGCCGTCGTCGGTGGCCGTCTGTCATGGCCGGTCGTGAAGGCTCACGGGTTGGGCGCCGTGACGAGCGCACAGCCGGCCGTCTTCTTCGCTCAGACTCTCAGTCGCTTTCTTCGGCCGGCTGCGCGAACGTGCTCACCATGGACTGGTGCCATGATCGTCATATGCGACTCCGGCATGACATCCGCAACTGCCCGATCGTCGCCCAGCGTGGGGCGCCGGCCCGGACGTTCGGGTGCACGCGGACGGTGTGCGACGACGGATCATGCGCACAGGCCGGTACGCCTGCTGCGCCCTTGGAGGCATGGTGAACAGCGTTGTGAAACACCACTTACACGAGGGGCTCAGCGAGGCGGACGGCGGCGCGCTGAGGCGGCTTGAGGTGCTGGGCGGCCGGTGGCGGCGGGTGGCCACGAGGCTGGCGGTGGCGGCGACGGCGGTCTGGGTCCTGGGAGTGGGAACCGCCGGAAGTGTCGCGGCGTCCAGCGCCGGCGAAGGCGCGGCTGCGGCTCCTTGGACACAGACCCTTCGGCGGGCCGACGTGTCGGTGTTTCTCTGCACGGGACGGGAGGAGCGCGACGACTTCTGCCACGGGCGGCCCACCGGCGAGCGGCAGAAGAGGACTCTGGCCGTGTCCCTGCGGAAGGTGCCTGGAGTCGCCAAGGTGACCTTCGAGGACAGGAAGGCCGCCTACAAGCGCTTCCGCAAGGCATTCGCCGACCAGCCGGACATCGTGGCGAAGGTGCGGCCGGAGGATGTTCCGGAGTCGTACCAGATAACGGTGCGAAAGGGCACGAAGCTGGCGAAGGTCGTTGGGGCGGCGAAGAGAATGCCGGGCGTGGCACTGGTTTCCGACCGGACCATGACCGGCGGCTACGATTTGACCGACGACAAGAACACGGACCATGTCGTGGTCTTCCTCTGCGGGGCCTCGTCCCTGGCGTCGTCGTCGGCGTGCGAGAAATACGAGAAGAGCAAGACCTCGAAGCGCGGCAAGGGCATCACCGCCGAGGACAGGGACGCGCTGGAGCGCGAGATCAAGGCGATGCCCGAGGTCAAGAAGGTCCACTTCGAGGACCAGGCCGAGGCGTACGCGAGTTTCCGGGAGGCTTATGCCGACAACAAGGCGCTCCTGTCGGCCACGAGGAAGAGCGACATGCCGGAGTCGTTCCGGATCCGGCTCAAGTCCGATGCCGACTCGCCGAGGGTGGCCGCCGTCCTGGGTGAGCGACCGGGGGTCGCCCAGGCGATGGACGTGAGGTGCTTCTCCCTCAACACCAAGCTGTATGTGGGCCACGGAATCTCATCTGATCTCTGCGGCTGACGCTCGCTTTGGATGAGGTGCGCCGCCGTGGGTGGCCGCCCGTGAGTGCAGCTTCTGATTCCGGGGTTACGGCACAGCCGGCTTCCCACCCGCCGTCGTGAATGGACTTCTCATGGCCGGCCGTGAGGACGTGCTGAGCGCGGTTCATGGCTTCGGGGTTACGGCAAAGCCAAGTTGCCCCACCCGCCGTCGTCGGTGGCCGTCTGTCATGGCCGGTCGTGAAGGCTCACGGGCTGGGCGCCGTGACGAGCGCACAGCCGGCCGTCTTCTTCGGTAAGCGACACCTCTCGCCGCCACCGAAAGACGGCCCCCAGGTGAGAGATCTCAACCGGATCGCGGAGCCGAGCAGCAGACTGGCTCCCCGTGCGTCTCTGTGATGTGGAAGTCGAACTGCTCTCCCATCGGGAGGCCCGGACCCGGGATCGCGTGGATATGGCGACGATCTTCGCCGAGCATCACGTCGGTCTCGTGCGCCTGGCGCTGATCATGGTCGGTGACCGGGCGACTGCCGAGGACGTCGTCCAGGACGCCTTCGCGCGCACCCATGTCGGGCGGTCCCGGTTGCGCGACCCCGGCAAGGCGCTGGTCTATGTCAGGTCGGCGGTGCTCAACGGGTGCCGTTCGGTGCTGCGCAGGCGCGCCACCGTGTTCCGGCGCGCCGTGCCGTACGAACCGCCTGTCTGGTCGGCGGAGAGCGCCGCGCTGGTGGGGGAGGAGCGTCGCCAGGTGCTCATCGCCCTGAGCGCGCTGCCGCCCAGGCAGCGCGAGGCGCTGACGTTGCGCTACTACCTCGACCTCACCGACCAGGAGATCGCCGAGACCATGGGGATCAGCGGCGGCACGGCGAGGTCCACCATCGCACGAGGGCTCGCGGCCCTCGGCCGAGCACTTGGGGAGGCACTGTGAACAGCCCTGTGGAGGACCGCCTGCGCGAGGCGCTCGGCGAAGCGGGGGCCACGGTCGAGGTCGGCGCGCTGAGGCCGCTGGTGGTGCCGGATCGACGGCGGTTCGGGGTGAGCATGAGGCTCGCGGCGGTCGGTGCCGCGGCGGTCGTGGTCGCGGGGGCGGCGACGGTCGTGGGCTTCACGGTCTCGGGCGCCGGGGAAGAGGTGAGCGTGGCGTCGGCCCGGGCGCAGGCTCCTGACCCGGCCGACGTGTCGGTGTTCCTGTGCACGGGGCTGGAGGAGGACAAGCAGGCATGCCAGGGGCGCGCCGCCACCGAGCAGCAGACCAAGGCTCTGGCCGAGTCGCTGGGCCGGCTGCCCGGGGTCGCCAGGGTCTTCTACGAGGACCGCGAAGCGGCTTATGAGCGCTTCCGCAAGGCGTTCGCCGGCCAACCGGGCATCGTCGCCCGGGTGAAGGCGGACGACGTGCCGGCGTCCTACCGGCTCACGCTCGGCCCGGGCGTGCGGCCGCAGCCGGTGTCCGCTGCGGCCAAGACTCTGCCCGGCGTGGCGCAGGTCTCCGACCGGACCGTGACGGAAACCGCCGCGCGTTTCCGCGACAAGCCGGTGGACATCTCGGTGTTCCTTTGCGTCGGCTCATCCGACCTGCCCTCCTGCAAGAGCTATGAGGCGAGCCGTAGGACCTCGAAGCACGGCAAGGGCATCACCGCCGAGGACACGGACGAGCTGGCGCGCGCGATCAAGGCGATGCCCGGGGTCCAGGAGGTCATCTTCGAAGATCAGGAGCAGGCGTATGAGAACTTCAAGAAGGCGTTCACCGGCAACAAGGCCCTTCTCGCCGCCACGAAGGTCACGGACATGCCCATGTCGTTCCGCGTCCGTCTGAGAGCCGGGACCGATTCCGCCAAGGTGGCCGCCACCTTGCGGACACGGCCGGGTGTCGCACAGGTGGTCGACCAGAAGTGCTCCCTCACCCAATTCAGGCTCATGGCGGACCACGGCATTTCGCGCATGCTCACGGACGTCTGCGGCTGACACCCCTCACCACGAGCGGGCCCGCGCACGTAGTGTGGCAACCGAAGGCCGTAAGACCCCCGAGGCCGACAGGAGGCGAGCCGCAGCCCATGGGCATGATCATGGCCGTGAGCTTCACACGCTACGGGAGGCTCTACTACCTCGACCCGGGCCCGCACAGTCCCAAGGTGGGCGACAAGGTGCTGGTGCCCACCGACGCGGGACCCGAGGTGGCCGAGTGCGTGTGGGCGCCGCAGTACGTGAGCGAGGACATCGACGGACTGCCCGTGTGCGCGGGCATCGCGGAGGAGGAGCAGCTCACCCGCGACGAGACCAACAAACGCCGGCGGGCCGAGGCGCGCAGCGTGGCCAAGCGGCTGATCAAGCGGCACGCCTTGCCGATGAAGGTGGTGGGCGTCGACTACCTCGACGCGGACAACGTCTTCACCGTGTACTTCTCGGCCCCGCACCGCGTCGACTTCCGCGCCCTCGTCCGCGACCTGGCCCGCAACCTGCGGGCCAGGGTGGAGCTGCGGCAGATCGGCCCCCGCGACGAGGCCCGGCTGCAGGGCGGCATCGGTCCCTGCGGGCGTGACCTGTGCTGCGCCACGTTCCTGAAGGACTTCGAGCCGGTGTCGGTGCGCATGGCCAAGGACCAGGACCTGCCGGTCAACCCGTTGCGCATCGCGGGCGCCTGCGGCCGGTTGATGTGCTGCCTGAAGTACGAGCACCCGCTGTACATGGAGACCCGTTACCGGATGCCCCGGGTCGGCAGCCGCGTCAGCACCCCGCAGGGCGAGGGAAGCGTGGTGGGCCACAACGTCCCGTCCGACACGGTGACGGTCCGGCTCGACGACGGCGGGCGCCGGTGTGCCTGCCCGTCGGCGTCGGTCTGTTCGCCTCGCCAGCAGCACGAGAAGATGTACGGATCCGACGCACCGCCGGGCGCTCCCCGACAGCCGGAGGCGTGACGACGCCCTGAGGCCGTTCCCGGGAGACAACGAGGGCTTCGTCTCCCGGCTCGGTGTCGCTTCGCGGTGGGGACAAGCCCGTCACTCCTCCTGCTCGCCGCCCTTTCGCCGTTCGAAGGCGCGCAGGACGCGTGCGGTCGGGTCCGGCGCTTCGGGGTCCTGGAGGCGATCGGTCACCAGGAAGCCGGGCAGCTCCCAGTCGTGCGCGTGCTCGCGCTCCGTCAGCGGGAACGTCCCGCCTCGGGCGTCCGGGTCCCAGCCGGACGCCAGGCCGCGTTCGATGACCGCGCGGACGTCCGACGGGAGAGGGTACGCGTTGTCGGTCACGCACGCCCCCCACGGGCCGAGACCGGTGGACAGCAGGTCCGCCTGCAGGGCCCGGCCGTTCTTCCCGGAGCCCCACACGCGCAACCGGATGCACCGGTGGCAGTCCCCGGAGCCGGACACATGCCGGATGTCGGCCGTCCACACGAACGCGCGGCCGCCTGTGGACAACGTCCGCAGCCTCGTACCCATGCCACCACCCCTGTCAGGAACCGCGACGAGGCCGCCCGCCGCGACGTCACCGCGGCCGGACCTCATGGAGCAGTCTGCACGGCGGCGGCCCGGACGCGCGACGCATATAAACCGTGTGCGCGTATGACAGCTCGCCAGCAGGGAGGCGCCTTAGCGGCCAGGGAAGGGACCGCGCAGCCGTTCGGTGACCTCCCACAGCCGCCGGGCCGTGGCCTGGTCGTAGGGGGCCGCCGAGGATCTGACCGGATCGTGCCGGTCGTAGTACTGGCTGGCTCGCACCTCCGCGCCGACGGCCTCGACGGCCCGGCGCTGCCAGTCCTACGCCGAGGCGAAGGACCGCGGCGAATGCGGTCACAGCCCGCAGACGCAGTCGATGGGCGTGGCCATCGAGGCGGGCGTCCGCGTGTACGAGGCCCTGGCGGGCTGGGCCGAATGGGCCGGGACGGTGCCGTCCGCGAAGCCCTGAGCCGCGGCACCCTCCGGAAAATTCTGCAGAAGATCGGCGGCGACTGGGAACCACACCTCGGTCCCACGGCAATCACAGAAGTCATTGCCGACACCGAAAGGCGACCAGATGCGACAACAGAGCCGGCTGACGCCCGACCGGGCGCCCGGATCGGCCCGTGATGCCGCGGTGATCCCGAGACCGGAGCAGGAGCCGGAGCCGGGGCCGGGGCCAAGACCGAAGTGGGAGCCCGGGCCGAGACCGGGGCCGGAGCCGGAGCGGGAGCCCTCCGACGACGCCTCCCTGATCGCGCGGTCCCGGCACGACCCCGAGCACTTCGCCGCCCTGTTCACCCGCCACGCCCCCGCGGTCAAGCGGTACGCCGTCCGCCGGCTGGGCGTGGAGGCGGCCGAGGACGTGGTGGCGGAGACGTTCGTGGCCGCCTTCCAGCAGCGCGCGACCTATGACCTGACCCGCGCGGACGCGCGGCCGTGGCTGTACGGCATCGCGACGAACCTGATCGGCCGGCACCGCCGTCACGAGATCGGCCAGTACAAGGCGCTGAGCCGGACGGGCGTGGACCCCGTCACGGAGCCGTTCACCGACCGGATCGACCAGCGGGTCACGGCCGACGGGGCGCGCAGCCGGCTGGCCGCGGCCCTCGCGGGCCTGCCGGCCGGACACCGGGACGCCTTGCTGCTGGTCACCTGGGGTGAGCTGACCTATGAGCAGGCCGCCCTGTCGCTCGATGTGGCCGTGGGAACCGTGCGTTCCCGGGTGAACCGGGCCCGTAAGAAGCTGCGCCGGGCTCTCGGCGACATCGACCCGACCGCTGTGACCGAGGAGTTCCGTTCATGAACGAGATGTCCATGCTCAACCGCCTGCGTGACGAGGTGCCGCTGGAGACCGAGCTGCGGACCGAGGAGAACCGGCTGCTCGCCGAGATCCGGACCGGATCGAGCGCTCCGGCCCCGGCTCGCGCCAGGCTGTCGAGGCCGCGCCCGCGCTGGGGGATGGCTCTGGCCGGCGCGCTCGGCATGGCCGTGGTCGCCGGGGTCGTGACCACGGCCGTGACGGGGCCGGACCGGATCGCCGCCGGGCCGTCCCAGCGGATCCAGGCGTCCTCCGAGCAGACCCGCGCGCAGCAGCCGAGCGCCGCCTCCGTGCTGGAGAACATCGCGCTCGTGGCCGAGAAGTCCACGATGCGGGAGATCCGGCCGGACCAGTGGTTCTACGAGAAGGTCAGCCAGCCGGACACGCCGGGGCCCACGTTCGAGATCTGGGCGCGGATGGACGGCACCCAGGACGCCCTGCGCGAGAACGGCGGCCAGATCAAGATGGGCCACGAGAAGGGGCCGACGTACCCGCTGAAGACACAGCGGGAGCTCGACGCCTTCCCCGACGACCCGGACGCGCTGCTGAAGCACCTGCGCGGCCTTGAGCGGGCGCCCTACAGCCTCTCGGTCTGCGGGAACGAGTGCCCGGCGGGCGTCAGGGCGGACGCGCAGGCGTACGGGGCGATCCAGTGGTACCTGGAGTACGGGCCGCTGGTTCCGCCGGCCAAGGCTGCGGCGATGTACCGGGCGATGGCCAAGATCCCGAACGTCGAGATCGAGGAGAACGTGGTCACCCCTCAAGGGCGCAAGGGCATCGGCGTCGTCCTGGACCTGGGGGAGGCCGGCAAGAACTACACCATTCTGGACGCCGACGGCTACGACTACCTCGGCGCGATGACCGTGACCGAGTCCCGCAAGAGCGCCCTGTGGGTCCTGGCGTCCGGCGTCGTCGACAAGCCGGGCGACGTCCCCTCCTCCTGACCGCCTCGTCCCGCGAGGCCCGGGCCGGGACCAGGAGGAGCCCTGCGGTATCAGGGGCCCGCAGGGCGTCGTCCACAGGCGTCCGCAGCCTGTCCACAGGTATCCGCCGCCTGTCCACAGATGTCCACAGGCGGCCACGGGTTCCCGCGGGACGCGGATCGGCGGGGCGTAGGATCGCCACCCATGTGGTCCCGTGCCCTGTCCGTCCTCGTCGCGGTCGCGCTGCTGGCCACCGGCTGCGTCCGCGACGAACGGCCGCTCCCGGCGTCCGGAGCTCTCGCCTGGTCGGACTGCGGGGACGGGTTCGAGTGCGCGAAGCTGGCGGTGCCGCTCGACCACGACGTTCCGGACGGTGAGCGGATCCGGATCGGCGTCATCCGGCTGCCCGCCACCGGCGACCGTATCGGGTCACTCCTCCTCAACCCGGGCGGCCCCGGCGGCTCCGGCGTGGAGTACGCGCGAGCGGCGCAGTCGGTGGTGAGCCCGGCCGTGCGGGCGCGGTTCGACATCGTGGGGTTCGACCCGCGCGGCGTGGGGGAGTCCGCGCCGGTCGACTGCCTGGACGACCAGCGCCTCGACGCGTTCCTGGCGCTGGACGCCACTCCGGACGACGCGGCCGAGCGGGCGGCGCTGGAGCGCGGGTCACGGGAGTTCGCGCAGGGCTGCGCGGCGCACGCGGGCAAGCTGCTCCAGCACGTGGGCACGGTCGACGCGGCCCGCGACATGGACGCGCTGCGCGAGGCGCTGGGCGACCGCGCCCTGACCTATCTCGGCAAGTCCTACGGCACGTTCCTGGGGGCGGTCTACGCGGACCTGTTCCCGGGGCGTGTGCGGGCGCTCGTGCTCGACGGGGCCGTCGACCCGGCCCTGTCGAGGTTCCGGTTCAACGCGGACCAGGCGGCCGGGTTCGAGGTGGCGTTCCGGGCGTACGCGGACGACTGCCTCGCCCGCGGCGACTGCCCGTTCCGCAGCCGCGACGCCGACGGCGCCCTGGAGGAGCTCTCGGAGCTGTTGCGCCGTACGGACCGTCACCCGCTGCCCGCCGGAGCCGGCGGAGACGCGGGGGACCGCGCGGTCACCGAGCCGCTGGCCCTGCTCGGCGCGCTGACCCCGCTCTACGACCGCAGCGGCTGGCCCATGCTCACCGAGGCGCTGTCCCAGGCGTTCCAGGGTGACGGGACGCTGCTGCTGCAGAACGCCGACACGCTCATGGACCGCCGGGCCGACGGCTACTCGAACCAGACCGAGGCCAACATGGCCGTCAACTGCGTCGACGGCAGCTACCCGAAGGACGTCGCCGCGT
The DNA here is from genome assembly GCF_013363995.1 of Nonomuraea rhodomycinica. Taxonomy (GTDB): domain Bacteria; phylum Actinomycetota; class Actinomycetes; order Streptosporangiales; family Streptosporangiaceae; genus Nonomuraea; species Nonomuraea rhodomycinica. The sequence continues at coordinate 79,693 of NZ_JABWGO010000007.1, forward strand.
ACGAGCGGGCCGCCGCGGACCTGTCCCGCACGGCGCCCCGCTTCGGCCCGTACATCGCCTGGAGCTCCCTGCCCTGCGCCTACTGGCCGGCTCGCCCCACCTTCCAGAGCCACCCGCTCACGGCCAAGGGCGCACCGCCGATCCTCGTCGTCGGCACGACCCGCGACCCGGCCACCCCGTACACCTGGGCCCGCTCCCTCGCCGGCGAACTCGAATCGGGGGTCCTGCTCACGTACGACGGCGACGGGCACACGGCGTACAACAGCGGCGACACCTGCGTGGACACGGCCGTGGACCACTACCTCATCACCGGCGCCCCTCCGAAGAACGGCACCACCTGCCCGTAGCGCGGGAAGATCGGGGATTGGCGGGAGCGAGAACCCCTTGGGCTCCTGTAGACTCAGTCACGCCGCACGGCACGCCGCCTTAGCTCAGTCGGCCAGAGCACTTCACTCGTAATGAAGGGGTCTGGGGTTCGAATCCCCAAGGCGGCTCCCAGCACAAAAGGCCCTCCCGGATGATCCGGGAGGGCCTTTTGCATGGCATGCGGCAGCGCCGTACAGCAACCGCCTCCAACGATCTAGGCTCTCGTTGAGCTGATCGAGCGCCTTGCGGGTCTCTGGGCTCTGGGCCGGCGATCCGCGTGAAGACGTTCATCATGACCGAGATCTGCGCCAGCGCCGAGTATCGAGGCACAGGTGTGGCCGGTGTCGCGGTGAAGACGAGGCGGAAGTCCTTCCACTTGTCGCCGGCTTTCTTGCAAGCCTCCTCCTGCACTCGGCGTCGGTGCCTGAGTGCGGTGACGCACAGGGCCGGGAGCGGAAGCGAGACGGTGAGGAGATCAAAGCGGATTCGCATGGTGTGAAGGCTCGCCTTGTGTCCTTCCAGTGGGCGAGGACGAGGGTGCTGGTCGGGTCGTACGGCAGGCGGTGCTGATCAGGCGGGCGGCGTGGTCGGTGACGCCGTAGGTGTGCAGGCGGGCAAGGTCTCGGTGGGTGACGCGGCGGTCCTGCTGCGCCGGTCAGGCCAGAAACTGCGCAATGGTGTCGAGCCACGCCTGAGGGTGGTCCAGATGCGCCATGTGGCCCGCATCCTCGATCACAACAGCCTTTGCGGAGGGGATCACCTTGGCAGCGGCTTCGATCAGCGTTGCGGGAAAGAGCATGTCTTGCCGTCCATGCAACAAGAGCAGGGAATGGCCGCCGGCGGCGAGCCTTCGAGCGGAATCCTCCGGGCGAGCTGGAGGCAGAATGCCAGCCCGCCAGGGCCGCATCCACTCAGCGGTGAAATGGACGCGCGCCAGGCGATTGAGGTAATCGGGAAGGGCTTGCGAACGCCAAACGTTTGCTGGGGCCGAGGCGATGGCAGCCGCACGGGTCAGCTCGGGCCCCGAGAGCGACGGATCACGCCACACGGCACTTTCCGCGGCGAGCCGCCTGCTTCGTTCATGCCAGCCGTCAAAGGCGCCTGGAGGTACGGGCAAGACGCTGCTGGAGGCGATGATCAGGCGTCGAACCCGCTCGGGAGCGGCCAAGGCCAAGCGCTGAGCGATGAAGCCACCATAGGAGAAGCCGAGGACGTCGACCTGACCGAGACCCATGGCGTCTAGGAGAGCGATGAGGTCCCGAGTAGTCGCGGCAGGAGTGTATTGGTCATCGAGAAGGCCGCAGGTAGAACGCCCGCAGCCGCGGAGATCCGGCATGATCAATTGGTGATGGCCGGCAAGTTGGTCGAGCGGCGTCCGCAGATAGGTGTGATCCCAATCCGGACCACCGTGGATCACCAGCAACGTCCGGTCGGCAGGACCACCAGCCTGAGCGACGAACAGCTCTACGGCTGGTAGGTGCGACACGGCCACCATACTTTCGGCGAACAGCATGATCCCGCACCTTCCGAACGAGATCCGAGATACCGGCAAGTTCCAGATCATCTCCCGCAGGTTCCGCAAGTTCCGCAAGAGCCTCCGGAGCTCCTTCGGTGAGCTGGTGCTGCTGACAGTAGTCGGCGTCACGGCCTTCCGCAGGCAGCCCGACGACCGACCAGGATTGCGGGTTCAGAACACGGCCCTGAACCTTCGGCTGAGACACCACACCATGATGCCCCGACAGCATCGCTCGCAGAATCTTCGAAGGTCGGGACGCCCATCGTTGTTCGCTCCAGATGGCTGACGCCGTGACGATCGCTCACTTCGCTGCTCAGTGTGCATGGCGGGGCGATCGGCTGCAGGGTGCTGTCCGTTGGGGCTTCCGCTTATCGAGCCTCGCCAACTCGTCCGGAGGCTTCTGGATCTCTGTCGGGTGACCGAGAGTCCGGCTCTCCTGTCTCGCGGCGCCTGCCCCCACCTCTTACGCCCGGGCGCGCCCATGCTCCCCCGCGATACGCACGAACCCATCGAGCGCCGCTTCCTTTGCCCACCGTACGCGAGGCTTCTCAGAGCGCTCCTCATGCTGCCGGTTCAGCACAAGCCGACCTAGGTTCGAGAACGGCAAGAACCGCCTCCGAGGTGACCGTCATACGGCGGCGCGGCGTGGCCGGTCGGTCCAGCAATTCTTGAATTCGCATGCGTCGACAAAGGCATGTCAAGACGCTGAGTTCATTGCTGAACCGCGCTGTTTTGGCCTCCTCGCGTTCTATTGTCGCGCTCCAATGCGCACGTTTGGATCTAAGAGGCGATCTTCTGAGGCGCATCTTCAAAGGGCGGGTCTCACGCGTGTCCCGGTTTGGCCGCCTGTCCTGTCCTGCCCTCGGTGCTCTCGTGGTGAGCGACTGATGGGCCTGCGCTTCTCCGTTCTCGAAGTGAAGGAGTGCTGATCATGACCGCGTTGACCTACGCCATCTTCACAGACCCGGCGGCCTTGGAGGCTTCAGCGGCGGGACGAAGGTCCAGGTCCACGGGAACGGTGTACCTGGTCATCACCAACACCGCGAGGAGGACCGATTGGTTGAAGATCGAGGTGAGGGTCCCCGTCGGTGACGACGCCGGAGACCTCACCCCGGACCTCACGGAGATGAAGGGCGAGTACACCGACAACCGGTGGGGGGCACGGCCCAGAAGCCAGGAGGTGAAGGTCGGCCGGCAGCAGGGCGGCGACGTCTTCGAAGTCACCCCCCAGGCCGGGGGTGCGGCCTCTTTCAAACCCGGCGACTACATGGTGCTGACGCTGGAGAACGTCACCATCGCCTCCACCGCTGGGCCGGTCGTGCTGACGGTGAGGGAGAAGACCGAGGACGACGACGGAGAGCACACCCGCTACACGTCGGTGGCGCTGCTCAAGACGTCTCCGGCGGAGATTGCGGCGCCGTGCGGCTTCCACCCGGACAAGGGCATGGTGGGCGCCGGAGAAAACCTCACGCTGAGCTGGGAGGGATCCCCCGAACTCGACTACAGGATCCTCTTCCCCGGCGGGCACGCGGACATTCCCTCGGGCACGCGCACCTGGTCGCCGGCGGACGCGCCGAGACGGGCCACCACCTACACCCTCGTCGCGACCGACCCCGTCACCCAGAAGCAGCACTTCCTCACCACCACCGTCCAAGTACGCCATCCCGTCCTGGAAACGCTCACCGCCACCACCGGGATCGACACGCCGTGGGTGCGAGGGGCGGCGGACGGAGAGAAGGGACGCGTCACCTTCACCGGCAGAGGGGTGGAGATCTCCGACAACTCCAACAGAAAAGGCACCGTGACGGCCGACAAGGCCGACCTCAACGGTGTGAACACCGGTTGGGTGCAGGGGAGAAGTACCGATGACGGATGGATCAGCTTCCCGAAGGAGGGGCTGAACGTACGCAAGGGAGCGGGGCAAGCCTGGGGATCGGTGTTCGCGGACAAGGCCGACCTCAACGGTGTGAACACCGCATGGGTGCAGGGGAGAAGTGCCGACGACGGATGGATCACCTTCCCGGTGGAAGGGCTCAAAGTCCACCGGAAGGACGACAGCCATTTGACACATCTGGACGTCGGTTATGCGACCCACGACATCGTGAAAACGAGAATCGTGCGGGGGCTGAGAGACGATGACGGATGGATCAGCTTCCGCAAGGAGGGGCTCAACGTTCATCGGGAGCGTGGCATGGAACGGGGAACTCTGTTCGCCGCCGAGACCGATCTGAAGGGATGAGTCGAAGTCCGGCATCGAGCACCTAGCGCGGCCTGTGCACTCAGCCGCGCCCGTCGCCCGGCGATGAGTCTCCGATCGGGTCGCCTTGCCTCAGGGCGGTGGCCTGGGCGTACGAGCCGGAGGTCAGCTCGTCGAGCAGGCTCGGCGACGTGGGGTTCCAGCCGAACAGCCGCCGTGCCTTGGCGGAGTCCAGCGGCGATGAACGGGTGAGTACGGCGGCGGCCGGTCCCATCATCTCGGCGGCCTGCTCGGGGGTGACGGACACGGCGCGGGCTCCGGCCGTCGTGGCGACGGCCTCGACGATCCTGCGCATGGGTGTCCGCTCGGGCCCGGCGGCGTTGACGACCGTTCCGGGCGAACGGTGCGCCAGCACGGCCGCGTACAGCGCGGCGAGGTCGTCGACGTGGACCGACGACCACTCGTTGGTCCCGTCGCCGATGTAGGCGACCGTGCCCTGCTGCCGGGCGGTGGTCAGCAGGCCCTCCAACAGCCCCGACCCGGCGCGGCCGTAGACGAGCCCCGCCCGGATCACCGTGCCCGCGACGTGGCCGGCGTCCAGGACCTGCCGTTCGCCGAGGATCTTGAAGGGCTGGGGGCTCCGCGGGTCGACCGGGTGCTCCTCGTCCACCGTGGCTCCTCGGGTGTCCGGGTAGACCAGACCGGTGCTGGTGTAGAGGAACGCGGCCCCTTCGGTGAGCGCGTCCAGCATGGAGCGCAGGGCGTCGTGCTCGATGTCTCCCATGCCGGCGTCGAAGTAGTCCACCGCGGTGTGGACGACGGCGTCGGCGCCGGCGGCTCCCGCGCGCAGGACGTCCAGGTCCCGCAGCCCGCCGGGCGCCGCCTTGGCGCCCAGCGCCTCGACCCGCTCGCGGGCCCGGTCCGACCGGGCCAGGGCGACCACCTCGTGGCCGGCCCGGAGGAGGTGCTCGGTGACGACGCCGCCGACGTAGCCGCTGGCGCCGGTGATGAAGATGCGCATGCTTCGCGCTGCCTTTCGGTCCGATCTGCACGGATGGACGTCTGCGGGACAGACCCGGGCGTCCCCCGTCTGGCGAACCCCACTGTCGCCTCCTCCGGTCCCGCGCAGCCAGGGACCGGGAGTCCGTGGCTGCGGTCCGGCGCGGGACATACCGTGGGGCACATGGACAGACGAGCGTTGGCGGACTTCCTGCGTAACAAGCGGGCGCGGATCAGCCCGGTGGACGTGGGGCTGCCCCAGGGGCACCGCCGGCGCACGCCGGGCCTGCGGCGCGAGGAGGTCGCCCAGCTCGCCTACATCTCGGTCGACCACTACACACGACTGGAGCAGGCGCGCGGCCGGCACCCGTCACGGCGCGTCCTCGGCGGCATCGCCCGCGCGCTGCGCCTCACCGACCAGGAGCGCGCCCGCCTGTTCCAGCTCGCCGGGGAGAGGGAGGAGAGCGAGGCGGCCGCACCGGTACGCGAGGTGCAGCCGAGCACGCTGAACCTGATCGAACGGCTCAGCGACACCGCCGCGATCGTCGTCGACCCCACCTGCCGTGTCCTGGCCTGGAATCCGCTGGCCGCGGCCCTGCTGGAGGACTTCTCCGCCCTGGCTCCCGGCCAGGAACGCAACCTCATCCGGCGCTACTTCCTGCACCCGGACCCGGACCTGCGGCACTACGGGATGGGCGCCTCCGATCAGTTCGCCGTCACGGCGGTCAGCTACCTGCGCATGGCGGCCACCCGCTACCCCGACAGCCGCGAGGTGCAGGACCTGGTGGCGGAACTGGTGGCCGGCAGCGAGGACTTCGCCCGCCTGTGGGAGTCCCATCAGTTCCGCATCGACCGTCACCTGCAGCAGAGCGTGCGGCATCCGCAGGTCGGAGCGATCGAGCTGGATTTCGACGTCCTCACCGTGCCCGACCAGGAGCAGCAGGTGGTCATCTTCACCGCCGAGCCCGACTCGCCCGCCTACCGGTCCCTGCAGTTGCTGAAGGTCATCGGCACCCAGCGCATGACCGTCGAGAGCTGACCGCGCGACGTCCGACAGTCCGGCGGCCGCTACTCGGCCAGCCGGAAGACCGTCGACTCCCGCGGCCGGAAACCGGGCCGCTCGTACAGCCGGTCGGCGGCCACGCGATCGGGCCGGGAGGTGAGATCGACGGTGCGCGCATCCCCGTCGGCCGGCGCGCCCGCACCCCGCGCCGGAACGCCGGGAGCATCCGCGAGCCGCCTTCGCCGTGCCCCGCCACCTGACGAAAGTCGGGGTCAGGGCCTGCCGATCGGGCGCTGTGCGGCCGTCTCGCCGGCTCTTAGCGTTCGTCTACCTACGGACGAACAGCTTGAGGAACCATGATGAAGACCGGCAAGAGCGCGGCCGTCGCCGCTCTGACAGGTGTGCTGCTGCTGACAGGAGCGACCGCCGCGACCGCCGCGGCGAAGGCCGCCCATGCGCCGAAGGCCGGCGAGCCGACCGCGGCCGCGATCGACGCCTACGTGCGGGACTACGCCGAGCGGACCGGCCTGCCCGGCGCCGTGGTCGCGGTCACCAAGGGCGACAGGGTGGTCCATGTCGCGGGCTACGGCCACACGGCCGACGGCAAGGCGATCACCAAGGACACGCCGATGCCGCTCGCCTCGCTTTCCAAGTCGTTCACCGCCCTGGCGGTGCTGCGCCTCGCCGACCAGCACAAGATCAGCCTGGACGCGCCCGTCCGGAGCTACCTGCCGGAGTTCACCATGGCCGACCCCCGCGCCGGGAAGATCACGGTGCGGCAGCTCCTCCAGCAGACCTCGGGCATGAGCGACCGGACCTTCCCCGAGCTGACCCTCCCCGCGCCCGACACCCTCAAGGACGCCGTCGCGATGCTGCGGACCGCCCCGCTCGCCACCGCCCCGGGCACCAAGATGGCCTACCACAACCCCAACTACGCCGTCGCGGCCCGGCTGGCCGAGGTGGTGGCCGGGGTGCCGTTCGGCGACTACCTCGCCACGAGCGTGTTCCGCCCGCTCGGCATGACCTCCACCACCACCGTGAACACCACCCGCGACCTGCCCGGCGGGGGCGCCGGCTACATCCGCGCGTACGGCCAGGTGGTGGAGCGCGCGCATCCGAAGTGGTTCCTCAACGGCTCGTTCGGGGTCGTCAGCACCGCCGACGACCTGGCCAGATGGCTCATCGCGCAGAACGGCTCCAGCCGTGCCGTCCCGGAGCGCACGATCAGGACCGCCCAGACGCCGTCCGGCGTGGGGGGCAGCACGTACGGCATGGGCTGGCAGAGCGGGAAGACCGCCGGCGGAGCGCCCGAACTCCAGCACACCGGCTGGCTGCTCACCCACAACTCCGCCCAGACCGTGCTGCCCGGCAGCCGGTACGGCATCGCGGTCGTCACCAACACCGGGATGATCTCCGGCGACGACGCCCTCCTCATCACCGACGGGCTGATCGACCTCATCGAGGGCCGCCCCGACGCCGGAGCCGCGCCCTTCACCATGTCCGCCGACCCCTGGCTGGCCGGCCTGTCCCTGCTCAACCTCGGGCTCGGCGCCCTCGGAGTCGTGCGCGCCCGCCGCTGGGCCCGCCGCCGCGCGGGTCGTCCCGCTTGGCGGCTGGTCGCGCGCCTGATCCCGTACGCGCTGCCGATCGCCCTGTTCGCCGGCCTCGCCGACCTGATCGGCCTGCTGATGAACCGGGTCGGCACGATGGACATGATCACGTACGTGTGGCTCGCGCTCTACGTCTGGGCCGCCACCGCCGCGCTGGCCGGCGCCGCCGTCATCGTCGCCCGCGCCGTCCACGCCGTCCGCGCCCGCCGCTCCCGGGCAGGAAATCCCTTCGCCACCGACGCGCAGCGGCTGGGAGCCTAGGGCGCATGACGCCTGCGCGAGGCCGGAGTTTCCTGGGCCGTGGAGAGATCGCCGAGCTGGCCGAGCCGGTCTTCGGGAGAGGCCGTCGGGTGGCGGAGGCCCAGCGGCTGCGCGGGGGCAGCAAGAAGGGTGTCTACCGGGTCCTCTTCGAGGACGGGTCGAGCGCCGTCCTGTACGTCTGGTCTGCCGAGGAGGACTACTGGCCCGCCACCTCGGGGGACTCCGCCGCCTCCAGCGGCGAGGGGCCGTTCTCGCACGCCTCCGGCCTGCGGTTCTTCGAGACGAGCGTCGCGTGCCTGGAGAGGGCGGGCGTGCGCGTGCCCCGGCTGCGCTTCGCCGACGGCACCCGGTCCCGCCGCCCGTACGACTTCGCGTTCGCCGAGGACGTGCGGGGCGGGACGCTGGAGGAGCGGCTCACGGATGACCCGCTAGGGGCGAGGGCGGTCCTGGCCAGGCTGGGCGAGGCACTGGAGCTGATGCGGCGGCGCACGAGCCCGCGCATCGGCAAGGTCGCCGACGTGCTCGACGGTCCGGAGACGGCTGAGGGCGGGTCGCGCGCGGGGCGGCCACCGAGAATCCGTCAGGCGCAGGCCGTGGTGCTCGATCGCGCGCTTCGCCACCTGGACGAGGCCGCCGCACGGGTCGGGAGCATCGCGGAGGTGCGGGAACAGTGCCGGGCCGTGCTGGAGGAGCTGGCCGAGGGCATCGAGCCGCGGACGCGTCACGGGCTGATCCACGGCGAGCTCGGGCCGGATCACGTCCTGGTGGACGATCGGGACGAGCCGGTGCTCATCGACATCGAGGGGACGATGTTCTTCGACGTCGAGTGGGAGCACGTGTTCCTGCGGATACGGTTCGGCGAGCACTACGAGGACCTGCGCGTCGACGGGCTCGACGAGCGCAGGATGGAGCTCTACCGGCTCGCGCAGCACCTGTCGCTGGTGGCCGGGCCGCTGCGGCTGCTCGACGGGGACTTCCCCGACCGCCGGTTCATGGAGGGGCTGGTGGCCCACCACACCGGGGTCACGCTCGAACTGCTCCGGTCGAGGTGACGGGCGTCAGGGGTCGTTCCTCACGAGAGACGGGACGACCCCCGGCCGCCGAAGCGGGCCGGGGGTCGTCGGTACTCCTCCGGGAGACCGGAGAGAGGATGAGGCGTGATCAGCCGGTGAAGCCGACGATCGAGTAGTCCAGCGACTGGTAGCCCTTGGCGCCCCAGTTCGCCAGCGTCTTCTTGGTCGCCTGGATGTCGGGGCGCTGGTACAGCGGGATCGTGTGCACCATGTCCCAGATCAGCTTGTCGGCGGCGTTGGCCTTCTCGATGGCCTTGGCCGGGTCCATCTCGCTGACCGCGGCGTCGATCGCGGCGTCGAGCGCCGGGTCGCTGCCCTTCGGGAAGTTGCTCTCGGAGCCGGTCTTGTAGATCTGCGGCAGGCCGCCCATCGGCAGCGGCGTGCCGATCCACGAGAACGGGACCAGGTCGAAGTCGCCCTTGATGATGTAGTCGGTGAAGAACTTGTCATCGGGGACCGGGCGGATCGTCAGCTTGATCCCGGCCTCCTTGAGCATGGCCTGGGTGAGCTCGCCCTCGGTCTTGGCGTACGGCAGGCCCGCCGGGACGGTGAAGCTCAGCGCGAACTCCTTGCCGTCCTTCTTGCGGTACTCGCCCTCCTGCTTCCAGCCGGCCGCGTCGAGCAGCTGCTTGGCCTTGTCCAGGTTGTACTTGCCGAGGTCGCCGGAGTTGTCGACGTAGCCCTTGTGGTTGTTCATGAAGACGTGGTTGCCGAGCGTCTGCAGCGGCCAGTCCATGTCCTTCAGGTCGGACTGCGTGATCACGTCACGGTTGATCGCGTACTCGACGGCCTGGCGGACCGACTTGTCCTTCAGGAACGCGCTCTGGTTGTTGACCGTGATGTGCCGCCAGTTCGGGCTGAGCGCCTTGCGGATGTCCACGTTCGGGACTTCCTTGGCCCGCTTGAGGTCGGCGGGGCTGCCCGGCGGGATCTCCACGCCGTCGAGCTCGCCGTTGGCGAAGGCGTTGACCTGCGCGGCGGGCGTCTCGATGGTCCGGAAGATGATCTTGTCGAGCTTGGCCTTCTTGCCCCACCACTTGTCGTCACGCACGACGGTGAGGGTCTTGGTGGCCTCGTCGATCTTCTCCACCTTGAAGGGCCCGGCGGTGACCGGGATCTTCTGCAGGTAGTTCTTCTCCTCGGCCTCCGGCGTCTCGTTCGCCGAGGCGGGGTAGAGGTGCGGCGAGCGCGAGAGCAGGCCGACCCACTCCGGGTACGGCTTGGAGAAGGTCATGACGGCGACCTTGTCCGAGGAGCCCTTGGTGACCGACTCGATCCGGTCCCAGCCGTCGGTGGAGGCCGGCTTGTACTTCTTGTTCTTGCCGTTGTTGGCCTTCCACATGGCCTCGACGTCCTTCCACCCCATCGGGGTGCCGTCGGACCACGTGGCCTTCTCGTTGAAGGTCCAGGTGACGACCTGCTTGCCGGAGGACGTGTCCATCTTCACGTCGCTCAGGTAGTCCGGGTTCGGCTTGAAGTTCGCCTCGGCGTCGGACACCATCGGCTGCGGCATGATCGTGTCGAGCATGTCCGCCGTGTCGGCCTGGTTGCCGTCGACGTGGTTGCCGTTCCACTGGGTCGGCCACTGGCCGACCGTGAGGGTCAGGGTGCCGCCGTCCTTGACCTGCTCGTACGGCACCGGGTTGATGCTGATGGCCGGGGTCTCGGACATCTGCTTCTGCGCCTGCTGGGACTGCTCGGCGCTCGGCTTCTTGGCCTCTCCGCCACCGCCGCCGCAGGCCGCCACGGCCATGGCGAGGAGGGCGATTCCCGCCGCCGCCCGGTATCCAACCTTCACTGTTCCTCCTGGTGTTCCGAGGCCGTGATGACCTCGATCTCCTCCGCGTAGTGGCAGGCGGCGCCGTGATCCTTGGCGCGCGCGAGCCGGGCAACCGAGGGCTCTTCGTCCACACACCGCCGCTTTTCCGCCTCGCTCAGGCGGGCGAACTTGGGGCAGCGGGTACGGAACCGGCATCCCGACGGGGGATCGGCCGGACTGGGCAGGTCGCCTTCGAGCAGGATCCGCTTGCGGCTGCGCTCCATCTCCGGATCGGGCAGCGGGATCGCCGACAGCAGCGCCTGCGTGTAGGGGTGGGCGGGCCGGTCGTAGACGTTCTCGACGGCGCCGATCTCGGCGATCCGCCCCAGGTACATGACCGCGACCCGGTCGGCGAGGTGCCGTACCACGGCCAGGTCGTGCGCCACGAACAGGTACGACAGCCCGAGCCGGTTCTTCAGCTCCTCCAGCAGGTTGATGACGCCGGCCTGGATGGAGACGTCGAGCGCGGAGACCGGCTCGTCCAGCACGATGAGCTTGGGCTCCAGCGCGAGGGCGCGGGCGATGCCGATGCGCTGCCGCTGGCCGCCGGAGAACTGCTGCGGGTAGCGCTCGGCGTGCTCGGGCGCCAGCCCGACCAGCGTGAGCAGCTCGGCGACGCGCTGGGGGACGTTCTTGCGCCCGTGGGCGCGCAGCGGCTCGGCGATGATGTCGCCGACCGGCATGCGCGGGTCGAGCGCCGCCATCGGGTCCTGGAAGACGATCTGCAGGTCGCCGCGCAGCGCCTTGCGGGCCGCCTTGTCCAGCTTGGAGCTGTCCTTGCCGAGCACGACGACCCGGCCGCTCTGCGGCGGCGTGAGCTGCATGATCTGCTGGAGCGTGGTCGTCTTGCCGCAGCCCGACTCGCCGACGAGGGCCAGCGTCTCGCCCTCGGCGATGTCGAACGTGATGCCGTCGACGGCGTGGACGGTGCCCACGCGCCGCTTGAACACCGCGCCCTTCATCAGCGGGTAGTGCCGGACCAGGTTGTCGAGCTCCAGCACGGTCTCGCGCTCCTCGCGCGGGACGCGGGCCACGTCGCTCGGCGGGATGACCGGCACGGGGAAGACGTCGGCGCCGGTCATGCCCTTGTGCTCGATCTCGCGCGAGCGGATGCAGGCCACGTACCGGCCGCCGCCGATCTGGGTGAGCGGCGGCTCCTCGTCGTCGCACGCGTCGATGTGCATGGGGCAGCGCGGCGCGAACGGGCAGCCGGGCGGCAGCGCCGCCGGCGACGGCGGGTTGCCCTCGATGGGCACGAGCGTGTCCTGCTCGCCGTCGACCCGGGGGATCGAGGCCAGCAGGCCCATCGTGTACGGCATGCGCGGCCGGTAGTAGATGTCGTCCACCACGCCCTGCTCGACGGGCCGGCCCGCGTACATGACGAGCACCCGGTCGGCCATGCCCGCGATGACGCCCAGGTCGTGGGTGATCATCACGATGCCGGCGCCGGTCTCGGCCTGGGCGGTCTTGAGCACCTCCAGGACCTGCGCCTGGATGGTGACGTCCAGGGCGGTGGTGGGCTCGTCGCAGATGAGCAGGTCGGGGTCGTTGGCGATGGCCATCGCGATCATCGCGCGCTGGCGCATGCCGCCGGAGAACTCGTGCGGGAACGCCTTGGCCCGCACGTCCGGGTGCGGGATGCCGACCAGGTCCAGCAGCTCGACGGCGCGCTTGGCGGCCTTGTCCTTGCCGACCTTCTGGTGCACGCGGACGGCCTCGGCGATCTGGTCGCCGATCGTGTAGACGGGGGTGAACGCCGACAGCGGGTCCTGGAAGATCATGCTGATCGCCTTGCCGCGGACCCGGGTGAGCTCGCCCTCGTCCATGCCGAGCAGCTCCTGGCCGTGCAGCTTCACCGAGCCGCTGACCACGGCGTTCTGCGGGAGCAGCCCCATGATGGCCAGCGAGGTCACGGACTTGCCGGAGCCGGACTCGCCGACGATGCCGAGCACCTCGCCCTGGGCGACGTCGTAGCTGACGCCGCGCACGGCCTGGATCCCGCCGGGGAAGGTGACGGTGAGGTCGCGGACCTCCAAGATGCTCATGAGTTGCTCCCGGGATCGAGCGCGTCGCGCAGTCCGTCGCCGATCAGGTTGATGGCCAGCACGAGGAGCACCAGCAGGCCGGCGGGGAAGGCGAACAGCCAGGGGTAGCCGGTGGCGTTCCGGGCGCCCTCGGCGATCAGGGTGCCCAGCGAGACGTCGGGCGGCTGGATGCCGAAGCCGAAGAACGACAGCGCGGCCTCACCGATGACGGCGCCGCTGACGTTGAGCGTGGCGTCGATGATCAGCAGGGAGGACAGGTTGGGGACGATGTGCCGCAGGATGATCTTCCAGCGGGGGATGCCCATGTAGAGCGCGGCCTGGACGTACTCCCGCTCGCGCAGCGAGAGCGTCATGCTGCGCACGACCCGGGAGGTGATCATCCAGGCGAACGCGGCCAGCAGCACCACGAACCACAGCCACGAGGCGCCCCGCAGCCGGGGCGAGATGATGGCGATGATGAGGAAGCTGGGCAGGACGAGGAGCAGGTCCACGCCCCACATCAGCAGCTTGTCCACCCAGCCGCCGAAATATCCGGCGAAGGCGCCGACCAGCGCGGCCAGGCCGGTGGCGAACAGCGCCACCAGCAGGCCGATGACGATCGACTTCTGCATGCCGCGCAGCGTCACCGCGTACATGTCCTGGCCGATCGAGGTGGTGCCCCACCAGTGATCGGCGTCGGGCGGCGACAGGAAGGCCAGGAAGTCCTTGTCCGTCCAGTCGTACGCGCCGAGGTACGGGCCGATGTAGGCCAGCGCGATGAGCAGGAGCAGGGCGATGCCGCCATAGCGGGCCTGCCGGTTGCGCAGGAGCCGCCCGAGTACGACCTTGGAACGCACCTAGCTCACCCGCACCCGAGGATCGAGGGACGCCACCAGCAGGTCCGACAGGAAGGCGGCGAACAGCACGCAGACCGCGGTGAACAGGCTCACCGCGGCGACGGAGTTGACGTCGTTCTGGTTGATCGCATCGACGAGCCAGGCGCCCATGCCGTGCCAGGAGAAGATCTTCTCGGTGAAGATCGCTCCGGTGAGCATGGTGCCGAACGCGAACGCGAAGTAGGTGGCCGACGGGATCAGCGCCGTGCGCAGCGCGTGCTTGAACAGCGCCGTCCGGCGCCGCAGGCCCTTGGCCATGGCGGTGCGGACGAAGTCCTGGTTCAGCACGTCGAGCATCATGTTGCGCTGGATGCGGCTGTAGAAGGCGATCGAGCCGAGCGTGAGCGAGATGGTCGGCAGGATGAGGTGGTTCAGCCGGTTGAGGAACTGGTCCCAGCCCGACAGCCGCGGGTTGTACTCGCCGGTGTACTCGATCAGCGTGAAGCCGAGCCCCCGGTTGAGGTTGTAGGTCGCGATCGCGAGCAGCGTGGCCAGCAGGAACACCGGGACCGCCATGACCACGAACGAGCTGACGCCGATGGCCCGGTCGCTGAACCGGTACTGCCGGACGGCCGAGTAGGCCCCGACCGCGACGCCCAGCGCGAAGCCGAGCAGCGTGCCGATGAGCAGCAGCCGCAGGCTCACCATGATCCGGCGGCCCATCTCCTCGTTGACCGAGCCGCCGTTCCACGTCTTGCCGAAGTCGCCGGTCACGACGCCGCCGGCCCAGGTCAGATAGCGCTCGAAGACCGGCGTCTTGTCGTTGAGGTTGTAGGCGTCCAGGGTGGCGTCGATGACCTCTTCGGCGACCGGCGGTTGCCGACCCTCGTACGCGCCACGAGGATTCATCGTCGTGGCGGCGAGCATGTACGCCAGGCTGGCCGCCAGGGCAACCAAGATCAAATTGGTTGCCAGCCGGCGGAGCAGGAACTTGCCCATTTCCCTCCGTACACCGTGCACGGGGGTCGAAATCCGAGGTGGAGGGCCCCCGCAAGGAAAAGCCGTCGCGTCGCCAGAAAATCACTTGACGTGACGGCGACCCGCAAGCCGCAGAATATCCATCCAAACCTCGCAGCTAGCAAAGCGTTGATATAACAGTCAGGTCACTACACAAAGTCGCGACATGATCTCTCTGCGCGGGAAAGCGCTTCGAGCTGCGATGACGCGCCGTCGGGCGGTCATTTTCGGGGGTCCAGACGGAGGCAAGTGTCACAAAACCCGGACAAACCTGACTGCGACGCAGAGTGAGCAGAACGTTAACGAACGTCTCCGCGGCCGGCCTGTGAGGACGATCAGGCCAGGTGGCGATCGCGGGCGTCGAGAAGCGTCTCCATGTGCTCCTGCGCCCAGGCGCACATGGCCGCCATCGGCTCCAGCAAGGTGCGGCCGAGCGAGGTCAGCTCGTACTCGACGCGGGGCGGGATCTCGGCGTACGCGGTCCGGGTGAGCAGCCCGTCGCGCTCCATCGCCCGCAGCGTCTCGGTGAGCACCTTGGGGGTGATGGCGCGAAGCGGCACCTGGAGCTCGGAGAAGCGGCGGGGGCCGTCCTCCAGACATCGGATGATCTTGCCGGTCCACTTGTCGCCGATCTGGATCAGCGGCGTGACGTTCGCACACTGGGCGAACATGTCCGGGTCGAGGGCGTCGGTCACTCTGCCGAGCGTACGTAACTATCGTTGCGGGAACCAAGGGGACGGCCGTTAGCGTCCGCACAGCGCCGATGACCCCATCGGCCTGTGCGAACGGAGTCATCCCATGAGCGAGATCGTTGTGTTCGGCGCCGGTGGCCGCGCGGGGCGGGCCACGGTGGCCGAGGCGGCCGGACGGGGCCATCGGGTCACCGCGGTGGTCCGCGACCCGGCCCGCCACCCCCACCTCGGCGGTGACCGCGTGACAGTGGTCGCCGGCGACGTCACCAGCGCCGAGGACGTCGCGCGGATCGCGGCCGGCCACGACGCGGCCGTGAACACCGCGCTCCGCCTCGACATGCCGTCGCTGGACTTCCTGCCGGTCGCGACCGCCGCGCTGGCCGACGGCCTGGGCCGGGCCGGCGTGAAGCGGCTGGTGCTGGTCGGCATCGGCACCACGCTGGAGAGCGCCCCCGGCGTGCTGGTCCACGACGCGCCCGGCTTCCCGGCGGAGCACCGGGCCTTCTCGCTCGGCCACCTGGCCGCGGTGGAGGCGCTGCGCGACGCCGACCCCGCCCTCGACTGGGTGGTGCTCGCCCCGCCGCCCGCCATGCTGGACGCCGACGCCCCGCGCACCGGGAAGTACCGGATCGGCGGCTCGGCGGTCCTGCCCGACGCGGACGAGCGGCTGTTCGCGTACGCCGATCTGGCGGTGGCGCTGGTCGACGAGGCCGACAACCCCCGGCACCACCGCGCGCTGGCGGCCGTCGGCTACTGAGCTGGTCACCGCAGGGCGGCGGCGAAGGCGCGGACGTCCTCGACCAGGAGGTCAGGCGCCTGCAGCGAGGCGAAGTGCCCGCCCCGGTCGTACTCGGTCCACCTGACGATCGCGAACTGCCGCTCGGCGAGCGTGCGGATGGTGCTGTCGCCGGGGAAGAGCGCGACGGCGGTCGGCGCCTCGACGCGCGGGCCGCCGCCGAAGGCCGCCCTCGCCTCCCTGTAGAGGCGCATCGACGACCCGGCGGTACAGGTCAGCCAGAACGTGGTGACGTTCGTGAGGATCGCGTCGCGCCCGACCGGGGCCTGCACGGCGCGGGCGGGGTCGTAGTCGACGAACCATTCGAGGTTCCAGGCGAGCAGGCCGAGGGGCGAGTCGGTGAGGGCGTAGGCGAGGGTCTGCGGCCGGGTCGACTGGATGGTGGCGTAGCCGGACCGCTCGCGCCACTTCTCGGCGGTGGCCCGGGCCTTGGCCAGCTCCTCCGGGGTGAGCCCGGAGGTCTTGGGGGCGGGCGTGGAGGCGGTCACCATGGCGTTGAGGTGGACGCCCATGACCTGTTCCGGCGCCACCCGGGCGACCTCGGGCGAGATCAGCGACCCGAAGTCGCCGCCCTGCACGAGATAACGGTCGTAGCCGAGGCGGCGCATCAGCTCGGCCCAGGCGCGGGCGATCCGGGTGACGTCCCAGCCCCGCTCGCGGGTGGGTCCGGAGAAGCCGAAGCCGGGCAGCGACGGCAGCACCAGGTGGAAGGCGGGCACGCCGGCTTCGCCGGGCTCGGCCAGCGGGCGGGCGATGTCCAGGAAGTCGGCGACGGTGCTCGGCCAGCCGTGGGTGACGAGCAGCGGCACGGCGTCCGGCTCGGGGGAGCGTACGTGGGCGAAGTGGATGTTCTGCCCGTCGATCTCGGTGGTGAACTGCGGCAGCTCGTTGAGCCGGCGCTCCTGCGCCCGCCAGTCGTACCCGTCGCGCCAGTACGCGGCCAGCTCCCTCAGATAGCCGGAGGCGACGCCGTAGTCCCAGCCGGCGCCGGGCAGCTCGTCGGGCCAGCGGGCCGCGTCGAGCCGGCGCGCCAGCTCGTCCAGGTCGGGCTGGGGGACGTCGATGCGGAACGGCGTGATGTCGTGGCTCATGGACGGCGAGATTAGGAGGAGATGCGGTCGATCCGCTTCCGCATTGCGAGGCCGGCGGTGATCGTGAACTATTAAGAAGGTTTACTTATCAATTTCCGTCCTAGGGAGAGGCGGCGAGGGATGAGGCGGACGGCCCCGGCGCTCGTCCTGATGGCGGCCCTGCTGCTCGCGCTGCCGGGCTGCGGCGCCCGCGGGACCCCGGCTCCCGCGGCCGGTCCGGTGAACGCCCAGGACGTGATGTTCACGCAGATGATGATCCCGCACCACCGCCAGGGCATCGAGATCGCGAAGCTGGGCGCCGCCCGGGCCCGCTCGCCCGAGGTGCGGACCCTCGCCGCGGCCGTCGCGGCCACGCAGCAGGACGAGGTCGAGACGATGCTGCGCTGGCTGTACGCCTGGGAGCAGCCGCTCACCGCCCCCTCCGGTGCGCACGACCATCACGGCGGGATGCCGGAGACCGACCGCGCGCGCATCGCGGCGCTGGCCAGGTCGAAGGCGTTCGACCGGGACTTCCTCAACCTGCTCGCCGCCCACCAGGACGACGCGGTCCAGCTCGCCGGGACCGAGGTGGCGCGCGGGGCCAACCCGGAGGTCAGGAACTGGGCGGAGCGGGTGCGCGAGTCCCGCCGCGCCCAGATCGCCCAGATGAGGAGCCTGCTCCACCAGTGACGCGGAGATCAGTGACGCGGAGATCAGTGACGCGGAGATCAGTGACACGGAGGTCAGCGAGTGACCCTGGTCGCGAAGTCGCGTAACGCCCGCTCGTAGCGGCCCGGGTCGGTGTTCCACGAGCCGACGTGGCCGCCGCCCCGGGTCCGTACGAGCGTCACCAGGTCGGGCCGCGCCGCGGCGAACCGCAGCGCCGGCCCGACCGGCACCGACGCGTCGGCGTCGTCCACGAACAGCAGCACCGGCGTGCGGAACTCCCGCGCGTGCCGCACGTGGTCGACGTCGTCGAGGGAGGCGCCCGTGCGGCGCTCGACCACGAACTTGCCCACCGAGGCCAGCCACCGCGGCACCCCGCGCTGGTCGGCGCCGAGGTCGATGGGCGCGTTCCAGTCGAGCACCGGGCTGTCGAGGATCAGCCCCTTGACCGGCGCCCCGGGCATCCGGCGCACGGTCATCGGCGCGATGCCGCCGCCCATGGAGAACCCGTGGAGCAGCACCCCGGTCGCCCCCTGGCCGCGGGCGTAGGAGATGGCCGCGGCCACGTCCCGCCACTCGGTCGCCCCGAGGTGGAACAGGCCGTCGCCGGCGGGCGCGCCCGCGTCGTTGCGATAGCTGATCCCGAGCACCGGCATCCCCAGGCTGTGGAAGAGCGGCACGAACCGCAGCGCCTCCGCCGCGGTGGCGTTGCGGCCGTGGACGGCGATCACCCAGGTCGTGGAGGAGCCCTCGGTGCGCCAGGCGGGCAGGTCGCCGAGCTCGCCGGGCACGCTCACCTTCCGGTACGGCAGGCCGAGCGCCGTGCCGGGATCCTCGTGCCCCCACATCCACCGGTCGAGGTAGGCCCGCACGCCGGGCCGCAGCGTGCCGCGCCGCACCTTCTCCACGCGCCGCACCACGCTCCCGCCGCCGGTGGAGACGACCGCGCCGAGCGTGGCGTTGCCGCCGTCCCAGGTGAGCCCGTACGTGCCGGGCGCCGCGGTGTCGTCGCCGCCCCGCAGCGTCACCAGGTCGCCCGTGTACGCCACCACCTCCAGCGGGTACGAGGACCCGTGCGAGGGCTCGATCACCAGGCCGGAGTAGTACCACCCGGCCGCGCCCACGCCGGTGACGGACAGCACGAGGAGGACCGCGAGCACCCACGCCAGGACACGCCTGAGACGCTTCATGGCCGGGAAAATACTCTCCTTAAAGACATGAAGCCCTCATAGACGCGAAGCGCGTTAAGTGATTAGATCACTTGATATGTCCGAGGTGGTGCGGCCAACCCTGTCCGACGCTCTGACCGAGCGCATGCTGGAGCTCATCCGTGCCGGTGGGCTCCGGCCGGGCGACCGGCTGCCCTCGACCAGGGAGCTGTCCCAGCGCTTCGCCGTCACCACCCCGACACTGCGCGAGGCGCTCCGCAGGCTCGAGGCCACCGGGGCCGTCGAGATGCGGCACGGTTCCGGCATCTACGTCGGAGCCGACATCGAGCGTGTCGTGCTGCCCAACCCCAACATGCGTGAGATGGACGGCGAGCAGCTCCTGGAGCTGCTCGGCGCCCGCGTGGTCATCGAGCCCCCGCTCGCGGCCATGGCGGCCCGGCGCGCCGCTGGCGCCGAGCTCGCGGCGCTGGAGCGGGTGCTGGACGAGGCCGCCCGGCACCTGCGCGGCGAGGACGCCGAGCTGCACGAGACCAACATGACCTTCCACCGGGCCACCGCGCGGCTGGCCGGCAACAGCGTGCTGCACGAGATCGTCGACTCGCTGCTCACGGTCCACGGGCCCGAGCAGCGGGCGATCCTGCAGATCTTCGACGACCGCCGCCGGGACTACGAGGAGCACCGGGCGATCCTGGAGGCCATCGTCGCGGGCGACGCGGCGGCGGCCGAGGAGCGCATGCGGGCTCACCTGGTGGACGTCAAGACCGTAGTCGAGCAGAGGTTGCACAACCCCCCCAAGTGAAACAAGGAGGCCGGGGCATGATCCGGTCAGGCATGGCCACGCTCGGCGTGGCAGCCCTCTTCCTCGCCGCCTGTGGCGGCACCGGCGGCGGAACCCCGCAGAAGAAGACCGAGCTGACGCTCTACAACGACAAGGGCGCCTGGACCAAGTACTTCGACGAGATGGGCGCGCTGTCCAAGCAGCAGATCGGCCTCGGCATGAAGCCGACGGGCTACACCGACTCGGCGCAGTACCAGGCGTTCATCAAGGCGTCGTTCCGCACCAACGTCAAGCCGGACCTGTTCACCTGGCAGACCGGGGGGATGCTGGCGGAGATCGTCAAGCAGAAGCAGGTGGCCGACACCACGGCCCTCTGGCAGGAGGCGATCAAGGCCGGCGACCTGTCGCAGGACCTCGCGCCGTACTACACGATCGACGGCAAGCAGTACTGCGTGCCGATGAACGTCGCCTACTGGGGGATGTTCTACAACAAGAAGCTCTTCGACCAGCACGGCCTGAAGCCCCCCACGACCTGGGACGAGCTGGTCAAGGCCGCCGCCACGCTGAAGAAGGCCGGGGTCACGCCCTTCTACCACACCAGCGTGCTGTTCTCCTTCGTCTGGTTCGAGCAGCTCATGGCCGGCTCCGACCCCGACCTGTACGACCGGCTGTCCACCGGCAAGGCCAAGTACACCGATCCGGGCGTGGTCCAGGTGATGGAGAAGTGGAAGGAGCTCATCGACGCCGGATATTTCGTGAACCCGGGTGACAAGACCGACCCGGGGGACGTGATGAAGAACGGCAAGGCCGCGATGATCTCGTTAGGCACCTGGTTCAACACCAGCATGACCCAGCGGAACATGAAGGCCGGCACCGACTACGGCTTCTTCGTGATCCCCAACGTCAACCCCGCCCTCCCCAAGACCTCCGTGATCTTCGAGAGCGGCCCGCTGTGCTCCCTCGCCAAGGCCGCCGACCCGGACGCCAGCACGAAGTACCTCAAGTGGTGGACCACCGCCGAGGCCCAGGAGAAGTGGGCCACCACCCGCGGCGACGTGAGCGCCAACCCCAAGGTCGAGATCAAGGACGAGGCGCTCGGCCAGATCACCAAGGACGCGGGCAGCGGCAAGTACCGCCTGGTCAACCGCTACTTCGAGGCCACGCCGCCGCCCGTCCTGACGGCCGCCCTCGACGGCTTCGGCAAGTTCGTCACCGAGCCCGGCACGTACAAGGACGTGCTGGCGACGATCCAGAAGGAGGCCGACGAGTACTGGAGCACCCACCAGTGACCACTCGGTCTCCGATCCTGGGCCGGTTCCGGTACGGATATGTGGCGCCCGCGGCCCTGCTGGTCGCGGGGCTGCTCTACGCCCCGTTCGTGTGGACCGCGTACCTGAGCCTGACCCGCTACGACGGCCTGGCCCCGCCCGAGTGGGCGGGCCTGGCCAACTTCGGCAAGCTCTTCGACGACCCCGCGCTGCTGACCTCCCTGCGCAACACGCTGCTCTGGGTCGTCGGCACGATGGTGCTGCCGGTGGGGCTCGGCCTGCTGGTGGCCGTCCTGTCCCACGACATCAAGGGCGGCGCGTGGTACCGGGTGCCGTTCATGCTCCCGTACGCGCTCAGCGGCGCCGGGCTCGCCCTGGTGTGGAGCCCGATCCTGTCGCACGGCGGTATCGCCAACGTGCTGCTCGGCGTCGACACCGCGTTCCTGCAGAGCGCGCCGGTCAACACGCTGGCCATGCTGCTGGTGTGGACCTGGCAGCAGCTCGGCGTCAACACGCTGCTGTTCGTCGTGGGCCTGCAGTCGATCCCCAAGGAGCCGATCGAGGCCGCCCGGCTGGACGGCGCGTCGGGGTGGCGGCTGTTCCGGCACATCACCTGGCCGCTGATGCGCCCGCTGACCGCGGTCGTCGTGGGATTGGCGCTGGTGGCCAGCCTGAAGACGTTCGACATCGTCTGGGTGCTGACCCAGGGCGGCCCCGGGCGCAACTCCGAGACGCTCGCGGTGACCATGTACAAGGAGACGTTCGTGGCCAGCGACTACGGCTACGGCTCCGCGGTGGCGGTCATGCTGACCGTCGTCACCGGCCTGGCCTCCTACCTCTATCTCAAGAGGCAGGTCGCCTCATGATCAGGCGCGCCGTGCTCGTGGTGCTGGGCCTGGTCTGGCTGTACCCGACGTACCTGCTGCTGGTCAACGCCGCGCGCCCGGCCGCGTCGTACGACCCGGCCACCGCCTGGGCGCCCTCCGGCGACTTCGCGCTGTTCGCCAACTTCGCCGCGGCGCTGGACAAGGCCGACCTGGGCGCCAGCCTGGCCAGCACCGCGCTCTACAGCGTGGTGTCGCCGCTGCTCGGCGTCGTCATCGGGGCCATGGCCGGGTACACCATCGTGGTGCTGCGGTTGCGTCACGGCTTCTGGTGGTTCCTGCTCATCTTCGGCGGCACGGTGTTCCCGTCGCAGATGCTGCTGGTGCCGCTCTTCGTCGGCTACAGCGACGCCGGCCTGTACGACACCAGGGCCGGCATGCTGCTCGTCTACACGGCCGTCAACGTCCCGCTGGCCGCGTTCGTGCTGCGCAACTTCTACAGCGGGGTGGCGTTCTCGATCTTCGAGGCGGCCCGGATGGACGGCGCGTCCACCTTCCGCATCTTCTGGCGCGTCTACCTGCCGATCTCGACCAGCGCGCTCGCGGCCGTGTTCATCCTGGAGTTCACCTTCATCTGGAACGACCTGCTGTTCGGCCTGACCCTGACCACGACCGAGAGCGTGCGGCCTGTGATGACCGCGCTCGCCGGCCTGATGACCGACGTCTACGCGGGCACCCCCGTGCCCGTGGGGCTGGCCGCGGGCCTGATGTGCTCGCTGCCGACGGTCCTGCTGTTCCTCGCCACCCAGCGCCTCTTCGCCCGAGGCCTGTCCCTAGGGAGTGTCTGAATTGACCAGCCGGTTGCTGCAGCGGAGCCTGGGCTCCCCCGACTACGACGGGATCAGGCAGGCGCTGCGCAACGACACCTCGACCCCCGTCATCGAGCTGCGGGGGCTGGAGGTGCGGGTGGCGGTGCTGCCGCTGTTCACGCACGACGGCCGCCAGGCGGTCCGGGTGTCGAGCACGCGCCCGCTGACGCACGTGCTGGTCGGGGTCGACAGCGCCACCGGCTCCGACGTCACGCTGCTCGTGCCCGAGGTGTCCGCGCCGCGCGCGTTCACGCTGGAGTCGCGTGACGACGAAGGACTCGTCGGCACGGCGCGGATCACGGTGACGCCGCAGCGCAAGTGGAGCGTGTTCGTCGTCCACCACTCCCACCTCGACATCGGCTACACCGACCCGCAGGGCACGGTGCTGCGCCACCACCTCGAATACCTCGACGCCGCGGTCCGCCTGGCCGCCGAGACCGCGTCCTGGCCGGACGACGCGAAGTTCCGCTGGACGGTCGAGTCGTCGATGCCGGCGCTGAAGTGGCTGGCGGCCCGGCCCGCCGAGCAGGTCGAGGCGTTCGCCGCGGCGGCCCGCGAGGGCGTCATCGAGGTGACGGCCCTGCCGTTCCAGCTCCACACCGAGGCGTGCTCCACCGAGGAGCTCTACCGGCAGCTCCGCTTCACCTCCGAGCTCCAGCGCAGGTACGGCTTCGCCACGCGCTCGGCCATGCACACGGACGTGCCCGGCGCCGTGGTCGGCCTGATCGACGCGCTCGACGCGGCCGGCGTCCGCTACCTGGCCGCGGCCCACAACTGGGCCGGCCGGTCGGTGCCGTACCTGCACGGCGGCGACAAGCTGACCCGGCCGTTCCGCTGGCGGGCGCCGAGCGGCAAGGAGCTGCTGGTCTGGTTCACCGACACCCCGCACGGCATGGCGTACATGGAGGGCAACACGGTCGGGCTGACCGACTCCTACGAGCTGGCCGACGACCTGCTGCCGCGCTACCTGGCCGCCCTGGCCACGCGGGGCTACCCGTACGGGCCGGGCACGTTCGGCTGGCAGGGGCCCGACGCGCCGCGCGAGCCGTACGAGCTGGACGTGCTGCACATGCGCGTCCAGGGCGCGCACGCCGACAACGCCGGCCCGTCCATCGTGCCCGCGGCGATCGCCCGCACCTGGAACGAGCGGTGGGCCTGGCCGCGCCTGCGCTCGGCGGTCAACAGCGACTTCTTCGAGCACGTCGAGGAGCACTACCACGACCGGCTGGCCGTCCACGAGGGCGACTGGACCGACTGGTGGGCCGACGGGCTCGGCTCGGGCGCGCGCCCCCTCGGCTACGTGCGGCGGGCGCAGTCCGCGCTGCGGGCCGCCGAGACCCTGCACACGCTCGCCGGGGCCGACGCCACCGACCGCATCGACGCGGCGTACGACAAGGTGGCGCTGTTCAACGAGCACACCTGGGGCGCCGCCAACCCGTGGGAGGACGCCGAGGAGGCCGGCGACTCGGGCGGCCTGCAGTGGACCCGCAAGTCGTCGGGCGCCTACGACGCCCAGGACGACGCGGCCGACCTGCTGCACGCCGCCGTGCGCCGCTTCGGCGCCGCGCTGGCGCGGGAGGGCGAGCTGCCCGACGGCACGCTGGCGTCGTTCGCCGTGTTCAACCCCGCGACGCGGGCCCGCACCGACCTGGTGCGCGCGTTCCTGCCGCGCGACGTGGTGGCCGCCGACGTGCCGATCGCGCTCGTGGACGCGCGGACCGGCGAGACGCTCGCCCACCACGAGGAGTACGTCCACCCGGAGGACTGGCCGACCCGGCCCATCGGGCGGCACCTGCACGCCGTGGTGCCCGACGTCCCCGGCAACGGCTACGCCCGGATCGACGTGGTCACGGCCGAGCGCCAGGCCGCCGAGCCGGTCGAGGCCGATCCCGGCGGGGTCATCGAGAACGAGTTCTACCGGGTGACGTACGACGTCCGCGAGGGCTACATCGGCTCGATCTTCGACAAGGTCGCCGGCCGGGAGCTGGTCAACCGCGACGCGGCGGCCGGCTTCGGCCAGTACGTCCACGACAGCTACGCCACCGCCCCGCACTTCAACCACCTGTCCGGGCACGTGGGCGCGCACGACCGCACCCTGCTCGGCGACCGGGCGATCGGCCGGGGCGCCACGATCGTCAAGGCGCAGCGCACGGCCGTGAGCGAGCGGCTGGTCGTCGAGCTCCACGGCAAGGGCGTCGACTGGCTGCGCACCACGATCGAGCTGCACCGCGGCGTCCCCCGGCTGGACCTGACCTACCAGCTCGCCAAGCAGGGCACCCCGGCGAAGGAGGCGGTCTTCCTGGCCTTCCCGTTCGCCACCGGCCCGGCGACCGCGTGGGAGCTGACCGGCGGCGTCGGCGGGCGCGACGTGCCGCAGGTGCCGGGCTCGGCGGCGTACATGCTGCCCATCCGCCACTGGATCGCCTTCGACGACCCCGAGCTGACCGTCGCCTGGGCCACCCTGGAGGCGCCGCTGGTGCAGCTCGGCACCATCCACATGCCGTACGCGCCGTTCCCGCCGACGCTGGAGCAGGAGGACGGCACGGTGTACTCCTGGGCGCTCAACAACATCTGGGACACCAACTTCCCGTCGCAGCAGCAGGGCGAGACCACCTTCCGCTACGCGGTCATGTCGCAGGCGGGCGCCGACGGCCGGCGGCTGGGCGCGCTCGCGGCCTCCGGGCTGACCGAGCCGTTCGCGGGCGTGCTCGTCACCGGGCCGACGGGCGAGGCCACGCGCTCGTACGCGTCCGTGGACCACCCGGACGTGCTGATCACCTCGATCGGGCAGGCGGGCGCGGAGCGGGTCGTCCGCCTCCAGTCGCTGGCCGCCGAGCCGGTCGAGGTCACGCTCACCGTGCCCGGCCTGCGCTCGGCCGAGGTCAGCGCGGGGCTGGAGCGCGGGCGCGAACCCGCCGAGGTGACGGGCGAATCGGTCAAGGTACGGCTGCCCGCGTGCGGGGTCGCCGCGGTCTGGGGGACGTGCGCGTGAAGATCGTCGACATCAGGGCCACCACGGTCGCCGTCCCGCTGGAGGCGCCGCTGCGGCACAGCAACGGCGCCCACTGGGGGCGCTTCGTCCGGACCCTCGTGGAGGTCGAGACCGACGAGGGGTTCGTCGGGCTGGGCGAGATGGGCGGGGGCGGCGAGAGCGCCGAGGCGGCCTTCCGGGCGCTCCTGCCGTACCTGAAGGGCCACGACCCGTTCCAGCTCGAAGCGCTCCGGTTCAAGATCGCCAACCCGACGGCGTCGCTCTACAACAACCGCACCCAGCTCCTCGCGGCCATCGAGTTCGCCTGCCTCGACGTGATCGGGCAGCGCCTCGGCGTGCCCGTGTGCGACCTGCTCGGCGGCCGGGTCCGCGACGAGGTGCCGTTCGCGTCGTACCTGTTCTTCCGGTACGCCGCCGAGGGCCACCCCGAGATCCGCACCCCCGACCAGCTCGTCGGGCACGCCCGCGACCTGAAGCAGGCGCACGGGTTCACCGTCCACAAGCTCAAGGGCGGCGTGTTCCCGCCGGACCACGAGCTGGAGTGCTACCGGGCGCTCGCGGAGGCGTTCCCCGGCGACCGGCTGCGCTACGACCCCAACGCGGTGCTGTCGCTGGCCGAGGGGCTGCGCTTCGGCAAGGCCATCGAGCACCTCGACAACGACTACCTGGAGGACCCGGTCTGGGGCATGGAGGGCTTGCGGGCCGTGCGCGAGCAGGTCCGGGTGCCGCTGGCGACCAACACCGTCGTCGTCAACTTCGAGCAGCTCGCCTCCAACGTGCTGCGCCGGGCCGCCGACGTCGTCCTGCTCGACACCACGTTCTGGGGCGGCATCCGGCCGTGCGTGAAGGCGGCGGGGGTGTGCGAGACGTTCCAGCTCGGCATCGCCGTGCACTCCTCCGGCGAGCTGGGGGTCCAGCTCGCGACCATGCTGCACCTGGGCGCGGTGCTGCCCAACCTGACGTACGCGGCCGACGCCCATTACCACCAGCTCCGCGACGACGTCATCGAGGGCGGCCCGCTGTCGTACGAGGGCGGCGCCATCGCGGTGCCCACCGCCCCCGGCCTCGGCGTGCGGCTGGACAAGGACAAGGTGGCCCGCTACGCCGAGCTCTACCGCGAGCTGGGCGGCTATCCCTACGACCGAGACCCGGGCCGGCCGGGGTGGTACGCCCGGGTGCCCAACGAGCGCTTCGCCGACCCGTCCGTCTCCGAGGAGGTCCCCCGGTAGCCACCGGCCCCACCGCTGCCTCTTACCCGACTCGGCATGTCATAGCGGCTCGTATGCGAAACGACACGCTAGGTTACCGATCAAGGACGGTTCCTCGTCGGGGAGGCAGCAGTGAGGACGATCATCCGCCTGGCCGGCGCCTGCGCCGCGGCCGCGTCGCTCAGCCTCGCCCTGCCGGCGGCGTCCGCGCTGGCCGGGCCGGACGCCGGCTGCGAGCGGGGCGCGGTGTGCCTGTACGCGTACTACGGCTACAACTACAGCGGGGCCTACCCGCGCGACCTGTGGCGCGACTTCACCGAGAGCGACGCCTACCTCGGCGACGACCTGTGGCTCCAGGGCGACACGGCGATCGAGTCGTCCCGGACCGTGAACAACGACGCCAGCTCGGTCAAGAACCGCAGCGGCTGCGAGGCCGTCCTCTGGCAGAACCCCCTCTTCACCGGCGCACACAGCACGTTCGCGGCCGGTCGCGCCGACCCGTTCCTCGCCAGCAGCACGGTCGGCAACAACACCGCGAGCTCCCTCAGCATCTGGTGCGCCTGACCCGATGCGGCGGGGCCGGTTTCCGGATCGGGCCTCCGGAGACCGGCCGCCGCGGACCCGCGCGCGGCCCGGCCGTCCTCGGCGCGCTGCTGACCAGCGCTTGCGCCGCCGTGACCTGCGCCGCCGCGGCCTGCGCTCCGGCGGCCCCGCCCGCCCTGCCACTGCCGCCTTCCGCGCCGCTGCGGCCCTCCGCACCACTGCCGCCCTCCGCGCCGCTGCGGCCCTCTGCGTCGCTGCCGCCCGGAGCGCTGCCGCCGGCCCGTGTCGCAGATCTCGTGCTGCCCTTCGACGCCTACCGCCCCACCCCGGGCCAGCGCGCGCTGATGGCCCGGGCCCGCGCCGCGCTGCTCGCGCGCTGCATGCACCGCCGCGGCCACGCCGTCTCGCCGCCCCGCCCGGACGCCGCCGCCTACGCCGCCGGCGACCCCGGCAACAGCCGCCGCTACGGCGTCGCGGATCCGGCCCGGGCCCGCCGCCACGGCTACCACCTGCCCCCGTCCGCACCGTCGGACCAGAGCTGGGACGCCGCCCTCGGCCGCTCCGCCCGCCGCGACCTCGACGGCACGCCCGGCCGTCCGGGCTGCGACGAGCGGGCCACGACCGTGCTGTCCCGCCGTACCGCTCCTGGAGCCGACTGGCAGTGGCTGGCGCTCCAGGACGGGCGGACGGTCGAGCGGACCGCCCGGCACCCCGCCGTCGTCGCGGCCGTCGCCCGCTGGAAGACCTGCATGGAACGCGCCGGGCACCCGTACCCGTCGCCGGAGGCGGCCATCGCCGACCCCCGCTGGGACCTGCGCTCGGCCGCCGTCACGGCCCGCGAGAAGCGGACCGCGACGGCCGACACGGCCTGCAAGTGGTCCTCGGGCCTGGTGCCCGCCTGGTTCGCCGCCGACGCCGCGGCGCAGCGGGCCGTCATCGCCGCAGAGCCGGACCGCTTCGCGAGCCTGCGCGACGACCTGCGCGCCCGCCTCGACCGGGCCGCCGAGGTCTTAGAACGCTGACGCCCGCGCGCTGGGGCGGCGGCGCGCGGGCGTGGTCAGTCGGGTAGGGCGGCCGGGTTCCGCGCCAGCAGGCCGCCGTCGACGCGGTGCTCCGCGCCGGTGATGAACGACGAACGGGGGCCCGCGAGGAAGGCCACCAGCTCGGCCACCTCCTCGGGCCGCGCCACCCGGCCCAGCGGATGGGCGCGGCCCCACTGGGCCACCTGCTCCTCCTGCGACAGCGGCCCGCGCCACAGGTCGGCCGCCCAGCGCAGCATGGGCGTGTCGACCGAGCCGGGGCACACCACGTTGACCCGGATGCCGTCGGCGGCGTGGTCCAGCGCCATCGCCCGGGTCAGGCCGTTCAGGGCGGCCTTGCTGGCGGTGTAGGCGGCCACCTGCGCCTGCGAGGCGAACGCCTGCACCGACGACATCACCACGATCGAGCCGCCGCCGCGCGCCCGCAGCCGGGGCACGGCCGCCTTGCAGGTGAGGTAGACGCCCTTGAGGTTGACGTCCATGACCTCGTCCCAGACGTCCTCGGGGGTGTCCTCGACCGTGCCGTACCGCTGCACGCCCGCGCACGTCACCACGATGTCCAGCCCGCCGTACTTCGCGACCGCGAGGTCCACCAGGTCGCGCATGTCGCCGGCGCGCCGCACGTCGGCGACGACGCCCGTGACGTGCTCGCTGTCGAGCGCCGCGTCCTCGTCGGCGCCGCAGAACACCACGGACGCGCCGCCGTCGGCCAGCCGGTCCACCACCGCGCGGCCGATGCCCATCGACCCGCCGGTGACCAGCGCCACCTTCCCGCCGAATTCCGTCATGCGAGAACCTCCGCCCGCATCGTCAGCGTCCTCGTCCCGCGCGGTCCCAGGGTGAGCGCGGTCCCGTTGGCCACGGCCGCCGCCAGCCCGTCGGTCGGCATGCCGGCGAACGGCTCCAGCCCCACCGTGTACAGGCGGCCCCACCAGGGGTAGTCCTCCCAGGCGCCGAGCTCCTGCCACATCCACAGGTACGGCAGCACCCGGGCGTCCCACTCGACGCGCATGCCCACCTCGCCGGTGATCTCGTACCAGCCCTCGCTGAACCCCGTCAGGTAGACGACGTCGCCGGGCGTCCCGGGCTCCGGCACCACGCTCAGGTCCGTCTCGCCGCCGCCGTCGGCCGGCACGACCGGCCAGCTCCACGGCCCGCCGGCCCGCACGCGGCGGCCACGCGGGTTCACGGCGGTCTCGTGCGGGATCACGGTGACGCCCTCCGGCAGCCGGATCCGCGCTCCCGGCCGCAGGAACGGCCGGCCGAACACGATGTGCTGGCCCCACATCGCGTGCAGCTCCAGGTCGGACTCGTTGCTCACGCTGCTCTCGACCTCCAGCGCGGCCGTGCCCGCCCGCAGCCGGAAGGTCTTGTCCACCCGGTACGGCAGGCGCCGGGTCCGCACGCTCAGCCGTACCGCGACCTCCTCCTCGGAGTCGGCCGTGACCTCGCAGTCCCAGGGCAGCCCGGCGACCTCGCCGTGCTGGGCCAGCCGCGCCCCCCGGTACTCGCTGGGGGCGCCGCCGCTGGGGAAGATCTCCTGCCAGCCGCCCTCGTAGTGGTCGACGAACTGGGCGACGTCGTCGGCGGCACCCTGGAGATGGTGGGCCGGGTCGCGCAGGCCCTGCGGCGAGAGCCAGACGAAGTCGGTGTCGGTGGGCTTGTGCAGGAACTCCACCACGTCACCGCCCTTGCCGGGCACCACGGTCACGCGCAGCCGCTCGTTCTCCAGCACGACCGCCCGCAGCCCGTCGATGGTGACGGACCGCAGGCGCGCCGCCCAGTTGCGCCTCACCCGAAGCTCACGTCGATGAAGCGGGGCCGGTAGATGGTGGAGTCCCGGTAGTGGTCGGTGTTCACGAAGCTGTTGACGTTGTAGGACACGACCAGTCCCTTACCCGACACCTCGGGGTGCGCGTGGGCGTTGTAGGTGAAGATGTTCCCGTTCGTCTCGGGCGTCGTGTAGACGTGCTGCTTGCCGGTGAACGGCCCGAACGGCGAGCACGAGGAGTAGGCCACGATGTCGGCGCTCAGCACCTCGGTCGTGTCGTGCGTGATGAGCACGTAGCCGTCACCGACCTTGGTGACGCTGTACTCGTTGGCCACGCCGCTCATGATCCGGGCCGAGTCGGCCTCGTCCGGGGACCACGTGCCGTCGCCCTTCAGGTACTCCCAGCCGCCGAGCAGGCTCTGCCCCTTGACCCGGGCGATGTGCATGTACTTCGGCGAGCCGAGGTCCTCCACGCCGTAGACGTAGGTGTAGCCGCCGTCCTTGAGCGTGGCCGAGGCCCACGAGACGCCGTGCCCGGAGGGCAGGTCGTGGACGCTGATCGGGCGGTCCAGGCGGCCGGGGGCGAACCTGGCCACCACGTTGCGGTGCCAGCGCCAGTCCCACGCGCCGGTGCCGTAGCGCTCGTACTCCTGGTAGGTCACCTCGACCAGGCCGCCGGCGAGGGTGGCGTCACCGGCCCAGTACCAGTGGTTCTTGTCGCGCGGCGGCATCACGGCGGCCGGCTTGTCGGGGGTGCCGCCGTGGATCGTGGCCAGCCGGCCGGCGCGCTCGACGGCGAAGGTGTTGTTGAGGAAGACGGTGGTGCCGCCCTCCTCGACCACCGGCGGCCGGGAGCCGTCGGGGTTGATCCGGCCGAGGAACGTGTCGGAGAAGATCCACAGCTCGCGCCCGTCGGGCATGCGCAGCGAGTAGGTGCCGTCCGCGCCGGTCCAGTCGTCGAGGCGGCTGTTGTCGTTGCCGTACGCGGTGAACAGGCTGGTCAGCCGGGCGTCGGTCGAGGCGCCCTTGACCGTCGGCGCGCACGCGGACGAGCTCGTGAGCGTCGTGGCGGACCGGTCGGCGGAGACGCTCGGCACCGGTTTCGGGGGTGCGGCGACGGCCTGGGAAGGCAGTGCGGTGAGGCCGAGGAGCGTGGCGGCCAGGGGGATGAGGGCAGCACGGAATCGCGTCATGGCACGTCCTTAGGGGGGCGATTCCTACAGTTCTAGTCATTAGATCACTTGCTGTCCACCCTTACGGTGAAGATCGGCTACTGTCGCCTCCTCGAGCTCCACCGCGCCGCGAGCCCCCTTCAGCCGAGCCGGAGTCCGCCGATGCCCCCAGCCATCGCCCGCCTGTCCCGCCTTGGCGCCGTCTGCCTGTCCGGCGCGCCCGTCGTGCTCGCCGCGACGCCCTGGGGGACGTACGGCTGGTCCTCCTACGGGCCGCTGGTGCGGGGCCCGGTCAGTCTGGTGGCGACGGAAGTGCTGGCCTGGGCGGACCCGCTGCTCCCCGTGGCGCTGGCCCTGCTGGTGCTGTGGGCGCCCACGCGGACCCGCCTCCTCGGGCTGCCGATCACCCTGCTCGTCATCGCGGCCGACGTGGTGATCCCGCTCCGCTACCCGTGGGTCCCGGCGTTGCCGCGTCAGGAGGCCGCCCTCGCGGCCCTGGTAGCGGCGGCGCTCCTGCTCGCGCTCACCCGCCCCGTTCCAGGAACGGCGGGTCGGAGGGCGGCGGCCGGTTGGACGGCCGCGCTGCTCCTCTCGCTGTGGCCGGCGCTCCGCCTGCGCCTCGGGCTCGTGAACCGCCTGGCCGGGTGCGGTGACTACGTCGACGCGGTCCTGGCCGACGACGGGCTGATCACCTTCAGACTGACGGCCGCGGTGGCGTTCCACGCCGTCGTGATCGTGCTGGTGGCCGCCGCGGTCGCGGTCGCGGGCCTCGGGCCGCGCGGCGCCCGTGTCGTCGCCCTCGTCACCGCGGCTGGGGTGTCGCTGCTGGCCCTGCCGGTTCACGGCTACCCGTTCGAGACGATCTGCCTCACGGACCTGGCGCGCTGGCCGTACCTGATGGCTGCCATGTGTGTCCTGGTCGCCGGCCTCGGCACACCGGTGCGGCGACTCCGCCCGTGACCGGGGCGGCGCTGGGGGCGCCGCCGTTCGGCGTCCATCCCGCCTTCAGGTGAACAACCGGTCCAGGTGGGCGGGCAGCAGAGCCACGGCCTCCGAACCGTCGTACTGCCCGGCCAGGACACTCGACTGGAGCCCCGTCCCGCCTGGGGCTTCGCCTGCGGGCTCGGCCTGCACGCCCCGCCGTGGATCAGGCGGTCCCCGGCCCGGCTCATCCACACCGACTCGATCAACCGGCCCAGCAAGCCGCTCATGGTCGCCAGGCGCTTTCCTGTACGAGCAGGCGCTCCCGCCGATGGTGCCGCTGACGGACGAGGCGCCGGCCGCCGTCACCGTGCCCGTCCTGGTGCCCGGCGGCGGGCACTCGGTGGCGTTCGACGTGCCCGACCTCGTGAACGCGCGCATCCTGGAGCACGCGGGCCGCGTGGCTGGTGAACTCGGCCTGAAAACGGAATGACCCGGTCGCCCGCGCCCGGATACCCTGCGCGGGGCGAATCGGGAAAGGGACACGGGTCATGGGACATGTGGAGATCGGGCACCTGACGTACGTGCTGCCCGACGGGCGGCCGCTCCTCAACGACGTGTCCTTCCGCATCGGCGAGGGGGTCAAGGCGGCCCTCGTCGGCCCCAACGGCGCCGGCAAGACCACGCTGCTGCGGCTGATCGCCGGCGACCTCCAGCCCGTCGAGGGGAGCGTGGCCTGCTCCGGCGGGCTCGGCGTGATGCGCCAGTTCGTGGGCAGCGTCCGCGACGGCAGCACCGTCCACGACCTGCTGCTGAGCGTCGCCCCGCCGGCCGTGCGCAAGGCCGCCGAGCGGCTGGAGGCGGCCGAGCTGGTCATGATGGAGCGCGACGACGAGAAGGCGCAGCTCCGCTACGCCCAGGCCATCACCGACTACACCGACGCGGGCGGCTACGACATCGAGGTCCTGTGGGACACGTGCACGGTCGCCGCGCTCGGCGTGCCGTACGACAACGTGAAATATCGTGATGTGTCCACCTTGTCGGGCGGCGAGCAGAAGCGGCTCGTCCTTGAGGCGCTGCTGCGCGGCCCCGACCAGACGCTGCTGCTCGACGAGCC
This sequence comes from Nonomuraea rhodomycinica, assembly GCF_013363995.1. Classification (GTDB taxonomy): domain Bacteria; phylum Actinomycetota; class Actinomycetes; order Streptosporangiales; family Streptosporangiaceae; genus Nonomuraea; species Nonomuraea rhodomycinica. The sequence continues at coordinate 113,310 of NZ_JABWGO010000007.1, forward strand.
CGACAACTACCTCGACGTGCCCGGCAAGGAGTGGCTGGAGCGGCAGCTCAGGGAGACGCCCAAGACGGTCCTGCTGGTCAGCCACGACCGCCAGCTCCTCGCCAACGCCGCCGACCGGATCGTCACCGTCGAGGCCGGCAACATCTGGATCCACGGCGGCGGCTTCGCCACCTACGCCGAGGCGCGCAGGGCCCGCAACGAGCGCCTCGACGAGCTGCGCAGGCGCTGGGACGAGGAGCACGCCAAGCTCAAGGCCCTGGTCAACATGCTCAAGAACAAGGCCCGCTACAACGACGGCATGGCCGCCGCCTACCACGCGGCGCAGACGCGGCTGCGCAAGTTCGTCGAGGCCGGCCCGCCGGAGGTGCCGCCCGCCGACCAGAACATCAGCATGCGGCTCAAGGGCGGACGCACCGGCAAGCGCGCCGTCATCTGCGAGGGGCTGGAGCTGACCGGCCTGATGCGGCCGTTCGACCTGGAGGTCTGGTACGGCGAGCGGGTCGCGGTCCTCGGCTCCAACGGCTCGGGCAAGTCCCACTTCCTGCGGCTGCTCGCCGGGGAGCCGGTACGCCACGACGGCACGGCCCGCCTCGGCGCCCGCGTCGTGCCCGGCCACTTCGCGCAGACCCACGCCCGCCCCGACCTGCTCGGCCGTACCCCGGTCGAGATCGTCATGACCGAGCACGCCCGCGACAAGAGCCAGGCCATGAAGGCGCTGGCCCGCTACGAGCTGGCGGGGCTGATCGCCGAGCAGCGCTTCGACACGCTGTCCGGCGGGCAGCAGGCGCGGCTGCAGATCCTGCTGCTGGAGCTGTCCGGCGCCACGCTGCTGCTGCTCGACGAGCCGACCGACAACCTCGACCTGGCCAGCGCCGAGGCGCTCCAGCAGGGCCTCGACGCCTTCGACGGCACGGTCGTCGCGGTCACCCACGACCGCTGGTTCGCCGCCGACTTCGACCGCTTCCTCGTCTTCGGCTCCGACGGCACCGTCTACGAGTCGCCACACCCGGTGTGGGACGAGACCAGGGTCGTGCGCGCGCGTTAAAGATTGGGTACGGCAGGCGCGTGTCCTCTGCCAGCCGTACCCATGAAGCGGCTATCACGGCAAAGTGATCCCGCGTAGCCGAACCGTCAGCCTCCTCGCACTCGGGGCGATCTGCCTCACCGGGTGCTCTACCGAGGTGCCGTCAGAACCCAAGCTCAAGCCGCTCACGCTCAAGGAGCAGGTGTCACACGTCACGAAGTCGTCCGACGGGTACGTCGTCAACTGGGCGGGGGTCCTCGCCAACGACAACCCGTGGCACTTCGGCGAGCACGTGGTGGCCACGATCGTCGGCCGCGACGCCGGCGGCCATGAGGTGGTCAGGATGGACCAGCCGCTCGACGCCGTGCCGCCCGGCGGCGAGCTGGCCTTCACCGGCCACGCCAACGCCGAGCACAAGCCGGTGAAGGTGTCCATCGAGTACCGGCCCGCCCAGTGGCGGACCGCGGCCCGCGTCCCGTCGGCGTTCCGGCCGTTCCCGGTCACGCGGGTGCAGACGCTGCCGCAGAAGGACGGCTCCGTCGTGGTCACCGGCTACGTCGGCAACCCGTACCGGCTGCCGGCGGGCAGCCTGGTGGTCAACGCGCTGGTCCGCGACCGGGACGGCAAGCTGCTCGGGGGAGGCAGCACGTTCGTGGACGACGTCAAGCCGGGCCGGACGCCGCGTTTCGTGCTGACCGTGGAAGGACTGCCGGCCAAGGCGAAGCCGACCGACGCCGAGGTGACGGCCCGCACGTGGGGCTCGACGGCGCGGCCGTACGAGGAGCTGGCGCTGGGCGGCGCGGTGCCGCTGCACACGATCAAGCCGTCGATGCCGCCGTTCGCCGTGGACCGGGGCAGCTCGGCCCTGACCGAGCACAAGGAGTGATCGGGGCCGCGTCCGTTCCTCCCGGGACGCGGCCCGCCGAGTAATGCGAAATATTCTCTAAATTAGCCGATAAATGGGTTTGGGTGGTTTATTGCCGAGCCGTTCCGCGCGGCCGGGAGAACGAGCCACGCCGTAGGCTCGGAAACGGTAGAACTACAAGTTACTAATCTATTACATTCGGTCATATGAATGACCGCGTCCTGGTCGAAGCGCTCCGCGCCGGCGACCCGGATGCCCTCGCCGCGCTCTACGACGCGTACGCCGAGGGCATCTATAGATACTGCTGGTCCCTTCTTCCGCACTCCGACAGCGCCCAGGTGGCCCTCCGCGACACCCTGATCGCGGCGGCCGAGCACGCCGGTTCCCTTTCCGATCCCGGGCGCCTGAGGACGTGGCTCTACGCGCTCGCCCACGCCGAGTGCCTGCGCCGGCGGCTGGCCGCGGTCCGCCCCGACGCCGGAGAGCCGGCGGACGGGCCGTCCCTTCTGGGCGAGCCGTCGGTTCCGGGCGAGCCGTCCCTCCCGGGCGAGCCGCCCTTCCGGTCCGAGTGGTCCTTCCCGGCCCAGCCGGCCTTCCCGGCCGAGCCGCCCGTCGAGGCCGAGCCGCCCGGTGACCCCGCCGACGCCGACCTGCGCGTCATGGCGGCCAACGCGGTGCGCGGGCTGCCCGTCGCCGACCGGGCGGTGCTGGAGCTGACCACCCGGCACGGCCTGACGGTGCCCGAGGTGGCGGCGGTCCTCGGCGTACGCCCGCGCCAGGTCGAGGCGGCCCGCGCGCAGGCCCGCGACCGCCTGCGTGACGCGATCACGGCCGAGGTGCTGGCCCGCAAGGGCCCCTACGACTGCCCCATGAGGGCCCGCATCCTCAGCGGCTTCGCCGGCGAGCTGACGCCGCGGATGCGCGAGCAGCTCGTCCGGCACCTGTCCCGGTGCGAGACCTGCGCGCCGCACCGCGACCGGCCGGTGTCGGAGTCCAAGGTCTTCGACCTGGTGCCGCCGGTCCCGCTGCCCGGCGCGCTGCGGGTCAGGGTGCTGAGCTGCTTCGCCGACCCCGAGCTGCTGCCGTACCGGCGTTACGTCGCGAGGCGATCGGGGGCGCTCGGCCCCGACGGGTTTCCCGAACCCGGTGACAGGCGGCCTCGCCGGTGGCCTCAGGCGCTGGCGGGCACACTGGCGGCGGTCGCGTCCATGGTGGCGATAGCCGCCGTCTTCCACCAGTTCCAGGGCGACCTGCACAGGGCGGACGGCACCCCGGTGGCGCTCCCCGCGACGGCCGGATCGCCCGGCGCCCCCATGCCGTGGCCTCCCGGGCAGGGCGGCCCGTCCGTCGACGTCCGGCCCATCGCCGAGCCGATCGTGGACTCCCGGGCGACGTTCCCGTACGGGATGTTCCACTCGATCACGCCGGTCGAGCCGCCGCCGACCGCGGGGATCGTCCCCACCCAGGGCTCTCTGCCGGCCACCACCGGCGCCACCGGCGCGCCCGCGGCCCCCTCGTCGCCGGCCCGCACGCCCCGCGACCCGGGCGCTCCGCTCACCCCGCCGGGCCCCGTCACGCCGCCGCCCCCCGGCACCCCCGCCGACCCCGGCGGCGGCAGGGAGCACCAGAGCCACGGCCCGGCCCCCACGCCCTGCCCCACCGGCAAGCCGACCGCCGCGCCCACCGGCAAGCCGACCGGGAAGCCCACGGGCAAGCCCACCGGCGACCCCTCAGGTCAGCCCGTCCCGAGCCACGTGTCGAGCCCGCCGGTCGATCCCCGCCCCACCCCCGTTCCCACCCCCACCCCGTCCCCGGCCACCACGCCCGTCCCGACCCCCGAGCAGCCCCCCACGTCGTCTTCCTCGGCGACCGCCTGACCCCGCCGATGCAGGCCTACCAGCTCCGCGAGGACCCGCACCTCGGCTGCCGGGTCTGCCCGCTGCCCGTCCGCGCGGAGCTGGCCGAGGCCGTGACCAGGAGCCACCGGATCACCTGGCCCACCTGGATCGACCGGGGGCCGCGCATGCTCCGCCACGTCCTGGAGCTGTGCCGCCTGCGCACCGCCCGGGGCCTCGCCCTGCTGCACTGGCTGGCCGCCGACCTGCCGCCCGGCGAGCTCGACTGGTTCTGGATCTCGCTGCGGCTGACCGGATCGCGGCAGGAACGCATGTACGCGGCGGCCGCCGCGGTGCCCGAGCCGGTGCTCGCCCTGGTCGTCGCCAACTGGACGTGGGCCCTGGCCAGCCCCCACGGCGGCCGGATCACCGCGTCCTACCTGGCCGGGGCCGCGTACCGGAGCGACGGCTTCCTGGCGGCCGACGCGACCATGACGCTGTACCAGACCTACGACCGGCACCCCGAGGCGCGCCCGGCCATCGCCGCGGCCTGGGCGACCGCCCGGGTGGGGGCCGACTGGTGCAACGCCGCCGACCTGCGCGCCCGCTACCAGTCGCCGACGCCGGTCTTCACCTATCCGCGCGGCGCCGTCCCGCCACCCCTCGGGGTACGACCCTGGATCCAACGGCTGTTCCGCCTTGAGTGAACACGCTCGGTGAGCCTCACGTGTGCGAAGAGTGACCTCTGGGAAAGGTGGTGCGTAATGCCACCAACGAGGAGGGGGAAGCATGCGCACCGTGAGGGTGGGCCTCGCCGCCTGCCTGGTCGTCGCCCTGTGCCCGCCGGCCAACTCCGCGTCCGCCCCCGCGTCCGCCCCTGTCCTCGCGCCCGGCCCCGTCCTCGCACCCGGCTCCGTCGACGCGGCCTGGCGGCCGCCGTCCACCCGCGAGGTCTCGCGCGCCCGCCGCGCCGTACGGCAGCGCACCAAGGAGCTCGGCGTCGCCAGCGCCGCGCTCGTCGAGGCCCGCGCCCGCCTGGACGAGCTCACCGCCAGCGTCGAGCGGCTGGTCGAGGCGTACAACGGCGAGATGGTCCGGATGCGGCAGGCGAGCCAGGCCTACGACCAGGCGCGGGCACGGCTGGAGTCGGCCGACGCGCAGGTCGAGTCGGCGCGGACGAAGGTCGCGGCGCTCGCCGTGGAGAGCTACGGCGGCTTCGACCTGAGCAAGCCGTACCTGTTCATGATGAACGACACCGGCGACGCCGACGGCTACCTGCACCGGGCCAGCGTGCTGGAGCACATGAGCGCCGAGCGCGCCCTCATCCTGTCCCAGCTGCGCGACAGCCAGGCCGTCGCCGGCATCCTGCGCGCCCAGGCGGCCGACGCCTACGCCGCGCAGCAGGAGGCGTCCGAGCGGGCGGAGCGGGCCAAGGCCGCGGCCGAGCGGGCCGTCGCCAGACAACGGGAGCAGACCAGGGGCCTGCGCAGGGAGCTCCACGAGCTGGAGCACCGGGTCGACGCGGCCCGCAGCAGGGCCGACCGGCTGGCCAGGGAGCGGGAGGCCGCCCGTCAGGCCCGGCTCGCCGGTCTCGGGGCGGCCGGCCTGGTCGCCAAGGGCTCGTCCGGCGGCGACCTGGCGGCCAACTGGGCGCTCACCCAGCTCGGCAAGCCGTACGTGTGGGCGGCGGCCGGCCCGTCGAGCTACGACTGCTCCGGCCTGACCATGCGGGCCTGGGAGCAGGTGGGAGTGCGGCTCGACCACTGGACGGGCACCCAGTGGACCGCCGGCCCGCACATCCCCTACGACCAGCTGCGCCGCGGCGACCTGCTCTTCTTCGGCTACGAGAGCGACGACCCCGGCACCATCCACCACGTGGGGATCTACGTGGGCGACGGCATGATGGTCCACGCGCCCCAGACCGGAGACGTGGTGCGCGTGGCCTCGATGTGGCGGCCCGACCTGGTGGGCGCCACCAGGCCGGCCTGAGAGGAGTGCGTCAGTGGGCGTGGCCCTCTTCGCGCGCCCGGTCGAAGGAGCGCTTGATCTCGACCTCGGCCTCCATGCGGCCCACCCAGTTGGCGCCCTCGACCGACTTGCCGGGCTCCAGGTCCTTGTAGACCTCGAAGAAGTGCTGGATCTCCAGCCGGTCGAACTCCGGCACGTGGTGGATGTCGCGGATGTGCTCCATGCGCGGGTCGGTGGACGGGACGCAGAGGACCTTGTCGTCACCGCCCTTCTCGTCGGTCATCCGGAACATGCCGACCGCCCGGCAGGTGATGTAGCAGCCCGGGAACGTCGGCTCCTGGAGCAGCACCAGCGCGTCGAGCGGGTCGCCGTCCTCGCCGAGGGTGTTCTCGATGAAGCCGTAGTCGGCGGGGTACTGCGTGGAGGTGAACAGGAGCCGGTCAAGCCTGATCTTCCCGGTCTCGTGGTCCACTTCGTACTTGTTCCGTTGTCCCTTGGGAATCTCAACGACAACGTCGAACTCCACCGCGGTTCCTCCGCTCATACCCCCCGGCACCCCCGGGCGGGCGTTAATGTCTCGTAGGCGAACACCAGGAGAGAGGTCAGGGACGTGGCGCGGCACGAGCGGTGGGTGATGCTGACCACGCTCGCCCTGCTCCAGATCCTGACGATCGTCACCGGCGTGTACGCGGTGACGAGCGGCCTGGACCTGGACGCCCTGACGAGGCAGTCGTCACCGGACGAGCCGACGGCGTCTCCCGAGGGGTCTCCCGCGGCCCCCGTGGTCACCGCTGGCCCGGTTCTGCCCGGGCTTCCGGCGAGGGCCGGAGACGGACCTCTCCCGACTAAGAGTACTTTGACCCGTCAGCTCACCGACGCCCTGGGTGACAAAGAGCTGGGGGCCCGGGTGGGCGCCGTCGTCCTCGACGCGGCCACCGGAGAGCGGATCTTCGCCGCCAACGCCGACACCGGCATCACCCCCGCCTCCACCACGAAACTGGTCACCAGCACCGCGGCCCTGGCCTCGCTCGGACCCGACACCCGCTTCGCCACCCGCGTCGTGCAGGGCGCCACTCCGGGCGCGGTCGTGCTGGTCGGCGGCGGGGACCCCACGCTGGCCGGTCCGTCGGCCAAGCCGGGCGCCTACCCCAAGCCGGCGTCGCTGGCCACGCTCGCCTCGCGCACCGCCGCGGCGCTGAAGGCCAAGGGCGTCACCAAGGTCACGCTCTCGTACGACGCCACCCTCTACACCGGCGAGCGGGTGTGCTCCTGCTGGAAGCCGAACTACATACCCGACGGCGAGGTGGCCCCGGTGTCCGCGCTGGTGATCGACGAGGGGCGCCGCTACCCCAGCCAGTCCACGCCGCGCGTCACCGACCCGCCGCGCTTCGCCGCCGCCGCGTTCGCCCGGCTGCTCGGCCGCCAGGGGATCAGCGTGTCGGGCTCCGCGCGGCCCGCCAAGGCCCCGGCGGGCGCGGCCGAGCTGGCCCGCGTCGAGTCGCCGCCCGTCTACGCCCTGGTCGAGCACACGCTGACGTTCAGCGACGACGACCTGGCCGAGGCGCTGGCCCGCCAGGTGGCCGTCAAGGAAGGCCAGCCCGCCTCCTTCGAGGGCGGCGCCGCGGCGACCCTGGCGGTGCTCAAGCGGCTCGGCTTCCCGGGCGGGGTCCAGATCCGCGACGGCAGCGGGCTGTCGCCGTACAACCGCATCAGCCCCGACGCGCTCGCCCGTGTCATCGCCACCGCCGGCAGCGCCGCCCACCCGGAGCTGAGGGCGGTGGCCTCCGGCATGCCCGTCGCCGGCTTCTCCGGCACGCTCGGCAACGGCCGCCGCTTCACCTCCGCCGACAGCAGGGGACAGGTGGGGCTGGTCCGCGCCAAGACGGGCACGCTCAACAACGTCAACACGCTGGCCGGGCTCGCCACCACCAAGGACGGCCGCCTCGTCACGTTCGCCTTCATGGCCGACCGCGTCCCCCTCAACGCCGAACCCGTCCTCGACAAACTCGCCGCCCTGGTGGCCCGCTCCTGACAGCTCTCCTCACGGCGCTCCTTCGCGGGTCTGACGGCGATCCTGCGGATCGCGGCTCAGTCGCTTGATCCGGTGTCTTCCTTCGTCGTTCGGTCGCTTCGCTCCCTCCCTCCTCAGTCCAGACACCGGCGCTCCTTCGCGGGTCTGATGGCGATCCTGCGGATCGCGGCTCAGTCGCTTGATCCGGTGTCTTCCTTCGTCGTTCGGTCGCTTCGCTCCCTCCCTCCTCAGTCCAGACACCGGCGCTCCTTCGCGGGTCCGGAGCGGACAACGTACGGTGGACGGTATGCAGGTGATCGACTGGGATCTGGCCGTCTCGACCGGCACGCGTCTCGTGCGCCCCGGTCCCCAAGTGAGCCGTGAAGAGGCCAGACAGGCCGTCACCGAGCTCCGCACGCTCTCCCGCGAGGCCGAGGGCCATGTGCGGGAGTTCACCAGGATTCATGCTGACACCGCGCCCCAGCCGGCGACGGTCGTCGACCGGCCCGGCTGGATCAGGGCCAACGTCGAGGGCTTCCGCGTCGTGCTGGAGCCGCTGACCCAGCGCATCGGCAGCGGCGCCAACCCGCCGCCGCCGATCGTCACCGCCGTGGGCTCGCGCATCACCGGCGTCGAGGTGGGCGCCGTGCTCGCCTTCCTCGCCTCGCGCGTGCTCGGCCAGTACGAGCTGTTCCTGCCGCCGGACCCGTCGGGCCGCGAGCCGGCGGGCCGCCTGACGCTGGTGGCGCCCAACATCGTCCACGCCGAGCGGGAGATGAACGTCGACCCGCACGACTTCCGCCTGTGGGTGTGCCTGCACGAGGAGACCCACCGGGTGCAGTTCACCGGCGTGCCGTGGCTGCGCGAGTACATCCGCTCGCAGATGACCGAGTTCCTGCTCGCCTCCGACCTCGACCTCGGCACGATCATCGAACGGCTGCGCGGCGCCGCCGACACCGTGGCCGACGTGGTGCGCGGCGGCGAGGGCAACCTCATCGACGTCATCCAGTCGCCGGCCCAGAAGGAGATCCTCGACCGGCTGACGGCCGTGATGACGCTGGTGGAGGGGCACGGCGACTACGTGATGGACGCCGTGGGCCCGTCCGTGGTGCCCTCGGTCGCCGACATCCGGGCCAAGTTCGCCCAGCGCCGCGAGGGCGGGTCCAAGCTCGACCGCACGATCCGCCGCCTGCTCGGCATCGAGCTCAAGATGAAGCAGTACGCCGAGGGGTCGGCCTTCGTGCGCACGGTGGTGGGCAAGGCCGGCATGGACGGGTTCAACCGGGTGTGGACCTCGGCGGAGACGCTGCCGACGACGGGGGAGATCTCCGACCCGGACGCCTGGATCCGCCGCGTCATCGGCGCCCCGGCGCTGCCGGCCTGACCGGAGCGGCCGCCCGTGGGTCCGCATCCGGCCGTGGCAGACGTCCGGCGGGCCGTGCGCGAGGCGCTGGCCGCGCTGACGCACGACGCGCCCGAGGGGCCGGTGCTCGTCGCGTGCAGCGGCGGCGCCGACTCCCTCGCCCTGGCGGCGGCGCTCGGCTTCGTGGCGCCCCGCGCCGGCCTCAAGGCGGGGCTGCTCACGGTGGACCATCAGCTCCAGCCCGGTTCGGCCGAGCGGGCCGAGAAGGTCGCCGCCCTGGCCGCGCCCCTCGGGCTGGACCTGGCCGAGGTCCTCACCGTCGAGGTGGGCACCGAGGGGGGACCGGAGGCGGCGGCCCGCGACGCCCGCTACCGGGCGCTGGCCGAGGCCGCCGACCGGCTCGGGGCGCGGGCCGTGCTGCTCGGGCACACCCGTGACGACCAGGCCGAGACCGTGCTGCTCGGCCTGGCCAGGGGCAGCGGGCCGCGTTCGATCTCGGGGATGGCCGCGCGGAGCGGACGCTATCTCCGGCCGTTCCTCGACATCCCGAGGGCGACGACGGTGGCGGCGTGCCGCGCGCTCGGCCTCGACCCGTGGGACGACCCGCACAACGAGGACCCGCGCTTCACCCGGGTCCGCGTGCGCACGCGGATCCTGCCGCTGCTGGAGTCGGAGCTCGGGCCGGGGGTGGCCGAGGCGCTCGCCCGGACCGCCGCGCTGGCCCGCGAGGACGCCGACGCGCTCGACGAGTGGGCGGATCGGGTCTACCAGGATTGCGCTCTTAGCGATATCGGCGGATCAGTGACGCTGTCCGTAGCGGCGCTCGAAGCCCTGCCGGGGGCGGTGCGCAGGCGGGTCCTGCGGCGCGCCGCGGTCGCGGCGGGGTCGCCACCCGGGTCGCTGTCGGCGACGCATGTACGCGCCGTGGACCGCCTGGTCACGCACTGGCGCGGGCAGAAGCCCGTCGACCTGCCCGGGGGTCGGGCCGCCGTCAGGCGGTATGGCACCCTGATAGTCGCCATCAGTCCCATCCCGTAAGGAACCTCAGGTGGACGCTGCCGACATGGGCCAGGACCTGGAGAAAGTCCTCATTCCCGAGGACGAGCTCCAGGCGAAGATCAAGGAGCTCGCCGAGCGGATCGACCAGGACTACGCGGGCAAGGACATCCTGCTCGTGGGCGTGTTGAAGGGCGCGGTCATGGTGATGGCCGACCTGGCCAGGGCCCTGCACGTGCCCGTGCAGATGGACTGGATGGCCGTGTCGTCGTACGGCGCGGGCACCAGGTCGTCCGGCGTGGTGCGGGTGCTGAAGGACCTGGACACCGACATCATGGGCCGCCACGTGCTGATCGTCGAGGACATCATCGATTCCGGCCTGACTCTGCACTGGCTTCTGGAGAACCTGAAGTCGCGCAATCCCGCGTCGCTGGAGATCTGCACCGCGCTGCGCAAGCCCGACGCGGTGAAGGTGCCGATCGACGTCAAGTACGTGGGCTTCGACATTCCCAACGAGTTCGTCATCGGATATGGACTCGACTACGCGGAGCGCTACCGGAACCTGCCGTTCATCGGAACGCTCGCGCCGCACGTTTACGAGTAGCAATCCGAAGAGGAGCCGGGAACACTACCAGACCTGACGTACGTTGGTAGGGCAAGACCGGTGTAGCGGGCGGTCCCTCCGCGCGCTCTGCCGGTGTACCTTCTGACTCCTGAAGGGTGACCGCGTGTCCTCTTCGGGTAGTCGGAAGATCTCGCGGTATCGGATGCCGCGGCCCCCGGGACGCGTCCCGGGGTTCAAGGCCATGGTCAGGAAGGGACGGGCCCGCAAGGGGTTCCGCATCGGATGGATCTCAAGCGATTTACACGTGGGCCACTGCTGTGGATCCTGGGCATCGTCGTGCTGCTCCTGCTCGTCACCCAGCTCTGGAGCGGCGGCGGAAACTTCAAGCAGGCCGACACGTCCACGGTCCTTCAGCAGATTCGCAATGGAAACGTCAACAACGCGAAGATTGTCGACAAGGATCAGCGGATCGAGCTGACGCTCAACAGCCCGATCGTGGTCCGGCCGGGCGACACCCCGACCAAGACGATCCAGTCTGACTGGGTGGGCGGCTACGGCACCAAGCTGACCGAGGAGCTGCAGGCCCAGGTCGACGCCAAGAAGACCAAGAGCTTCACCACCGAGGTGCCGCAGGAGAACTTCCTCGTCAGCATCCTGGTGAGCTTCCTGCCGCTCGTCATCATCGTCCTCATCTTCCTGTTCGTCATGAACCAGATGCAGGGCGGCGGCTCGCGGGTGATGAGCTTCGGCAAGTCCAAGGCCAAGCTGATCACCAAGGACACTCCGAAGACCACCTTCGCCGACGTCGCGGGAGCCGACGAGGCCATCGAGGAGCTCCAGGAGATCAAGGAGTTCCTGCAGGCCCCGGCCAAGTTCCAGGCGATCGGCGCCAAGATCCCCAAGGGCGTGCTCCTGTACGGCCCGCCCGGCACCGGCAAGACCCTGCTGGCCCGCGCGGTCGCGGGCGAGGCCGGCGTCCCCTTCTACTCGATCTCCGGTTCCGACTTCGTCGAGATGTTCGTCGGTGTCGGCGCCTCCCGCGTCCGTGACCTGTTCGAACAGGCCAAGGCCAACGCCCCGTCGATCATCTTCATCGACGAGATCGACGCCGTCGGCCGCCACCGCGGCGCCGGCCTGGGCGGCGGTCACGACGAGCGCGAGCAGACCCTCAACCAGCTCCTCGTCGAGATGGACGGCTTCGACGTCAAGGGCGGCGTGATCCTCATCGCCGCGACCAACCGGCCCGACATCCTCGACCCGGCGCTGCTGCGTCCCGGCCGCTTCGACCGCCAGGTCACCGTCGACCGGCCCGACCTGGAGGGCCGCAAGGGCATCCTGCGCGTCCACGGCCGCGGCAAGCCGTTCTCGCCGGAGGTCGACCTCGACGTCATCGCCCGCCGCACGCCGGGCTTCACCGGCGCCGACCTGGCCAACGTGATCAACGAGGCGGCGCTGCTGACCGCGCGCGCCGACCAGAAGCTGATCACGATGGACGTCCTCGAGGAGTCGATCGACCGCGTCATGGCAGGGCCCGAGCGCAAGACCCGGGTCATGTCCGACAAGGAAAAGAAGATGATCGCCTACCACGAGGGCGGTCACGCGCTGGTGGCGCACGCGCTGCCGAACTCCGACCCGGTCCACAAGATCACGATCTTGTCCCGGGGCCGCGCGCTCGGCTACACGATGACGCTGCCGATGGAGGACAAGTTCCTCGCCACGCGTTCGGAGATGATGGACCAGCTCGCGATGCTGCTCGGCGGTCGCGCGGCGGAGGAGCTCGTCTTCCACGAGCCCACCACCGGCGCCTCCAACGACATCGAGAAGGCCACGGCCGTCGCCCGGCGCATGGTCACCGAGTACGGCATGAGCGAGCAGCTCGGCGCCCGCAAGTTCGGCACCGGCCAGGCCGAGGTGTTCCTCGGCCGCGAGATGGGCCACGAGCGCGACTACTCCGAGAAGATCGCCTCCACGATCGACGAGGAGGTCCGCCGCATGATCGAGACGGCGCACGACCAGGCGTGGGACATCCTGGTCCAGTACCGCGACGTCCTCGACAACCTCGTCCTGGAGCTCATGGAGAAGGAGACGCTCTCCCGCGACCAGGTCCTCCAGATCTTCGCCCCGGTCGTGGTCAAGGAGCACCGCCCGTCCTACGCCGGCTACGGCAAGCGGCTCCCGTCCGACCGTCCGCCGATCCTGACCCCGAAGGAGCAGTCGGCCAACGGCTCGCTCACGCCGGGCCACCAGGGCGCGCTTCCCTCCGGAGACGGTGCGTGAGTTCGCACGACGTAGACCTGGGCCGGATCGAGAAGGCCGTCCGCGAGATCCTCTACGCCATCGGCGAGGATCCCGACCGTGACGGCCTGCTCGACACCCCGGCCCGGGTCGCCCGCGCCTACGCCGAGCAGTTCTCCGGCCTCGGCCAGAACCCCGAGGACGTGCTGAACAAGGTCTTCGACGTCGACCACGACGAGATGGTGCTGGTCAAGGACATCGAGGTCTACTCCACCTGTGAGCACCACCTGGTGCCGTTCCACGGCTTCGCGCACGTGGGGTACATCCCCAACGACCGCGGCCAGGTGACGGGCCTGTCCAAGCTGGCCCGCCTGGTCGACGTCTACGCCCGGCGCCCGCAGGTGCAGGAGCGGATGACGTCGCAGATCGCCGACGCGCTCATGCACGTGCTGGAGCCGCGCGGGGCGATCGTGGTGCTGGAGTGCGAGCACCTGTGCATGACCATGCGGGGGGTTCGCAAGCCGGGCGCCAAGACCGTCACCTCCGCCGTCCGCGGCGACTTCCGCACCAGCGACAAGACCCGCGCCGAGGCGATGGCCCTGATTCTGGGACGACTGTAATTTTCTTCTGTCACGGCACAGCCGGCTTCGCGCCAGTCGCCGTCCAGGGCTGAGGGCCTCCAGGGAGACGCCCGCTGACCCCGCACATGGCCGGCCGCCGTTACGCGCGCGACGCCGGCCATGGCCTCCCTCCGCCGTCGGCCGGAGCCGCACCCCCTCTCCGGACCGGAGCGGCACCCTCACCCGTTGACCGGAGCCGCACCCCCTCCTCAGCCGTGGCTCTCCGCCCCCTCCTGGACCGGAACCGCACCCCCTCCTCAGCCGTAGCTCTACACCCCTTCCTTCGCCGGAGGCGCAAGCCCCTTCTCCGCCGGAGCCGTGCGGGCCCTCCTTTGCCGGGATCGGTGGTCTCCGGCCGCCGCCCGGGAGTCGCCCGCGTGGTCGGGGCGTGTCGTGGGTGTGGGGGCTTGCCGGGTGGGGTGTAAAAAGGCGCCAAAAATGTGCGGACCAGCGGCAAGCCTGCCTGCGTGGGATTCGTTATCCACAATGGGGTACCCATGACATCAACAGGTCTGGGCAAGCGCCTAGGCTTGGGCCATGACAAGCGGGCCGACAAGCGTGCCAGGACTGGCAGCCGAAGAGCGGTGCCTCGTCATGGGCGTGGTCAACGTGACGCCCGACTCCTTCTCCGACGGCGGTCTGTGGTTCGGCGAGGAGGCCGCGATCCGGCACGGGCTGGAGCTGGTCGATGAGGGAGCCGACATCGTCGATGTGGGAGGCGAGTCCACCCGCCCCGGAGCGGCGAGGGTGTCCCTGGAGGAGGAGCTGGCCCGCGTGGTGCCGGTCATCAGGGAACTCAGCGCGCGCGGGGTGGCGGTCAGCGTCGACACGATGCGCGCCGAGGTCGCCAGGGCGGCCGTGGAGGCCGGAGCACGTCTGGTCAACGACGTGAGCGGCGGCCTGGCCGACCCCGAGATGCCGCGCGTGGTCGCCGACACCGGCGTCCCCTACGTGGTGATGCACTGGCGCGGCCACAGCGCCGACATGGACACCCGGGCGGTCTACGCCGACGTGGTGACCGAGGTGCGCGAGGAGCTGGCCAAGCGGGTCGATCTGGTGCTGGCCGAGGGCGTGTCCGAGGAGCAGGTCGTGCTCGACCCGGGCCTCGGCTTCGCGAAGACCGCCGCCCACAACTGGGCGCTGCTGGCCGGCCTGCCGCGCCTGGCCGAGCTGGGCTATCCGCTGCTCGTGGGCGCCTCCCGCAAGAGGTTCCTGGGGCGGCTGCTGGCCGGCGACGACGGCGCGCCCCGCCCGTTCAGCCGTAGTGACGACGCCACCGTGGCCGTGACGGCGCTGGCCGCACGCGCCGGCGCCTGGTGCGTCAGGGTTCACAAGGTGGCGCCCAACGCCGACGCCGTCCGCGTGGCCGCCGCATGGGAGAGAGCAGGAGCCGATACATGAGCGTCGACACTGCCGCCATCGAGACGGTCAACCAGGACTTCTACACCGCGATCGAGGCCGGCGACCTCGACCGGATGACCGAGATCTGGGCCGAGGACTCCGCCGACGAGCAGGTGAGCTGTGTCCACCCGGGCTGGACCCTGCTGGCGGGGCGCTCGGAGGTGCTGCGCTCCTGGGCGCTCATCATGGCCAACACCACCTACATCCAGTTCGTGCTGACCGACGTCAGCACGACCGTGCTGGGCGACGTGGCGGTCCTCACCTGTGTCGAGAACATCCTCACCGCCGGCGACGAAGGTGAGTCGAGCTTCGCCGCGGGCAAGGTCGTGGCGAGCAACGTCTACGTCCGCACCCCGCAGGGGTGGCGGCTGTGGATGCATCACGGCTCGCCGGTGCTCCAGGGCGACGACGACGAGGAGGAGGACGACGAGCTTGAGCACTGACCGGATCACGCTGAAGGGCCTGCGCGCCAGAGGGCGGCACGGGGTGCTGCCCGCCGAGCGGGAGCTGGGGCAGGAGTTCGTGGTCGACGCGACGCTGTTCCTCGACCTGGCGCCCGCCGCGGCTGCCGACGACCTGACGCTCACGGTCCACTACGGCGAGCTGGCCCAGGCGCTGGTCAAGGTCGTGGAGGGGGAGCCCGTCGAGCTGATCGAGACGCTGGCGCAGCGCCTGGCCGACGTGTGCCTGGCCGACGACCGGGTCCACGCGGCGGAGATCAGCGTGCACAAGCCGGCCGCGCCGATCCCCCTGCCGTTCGACGACGTGATCGTGACGATCCGGCGGAGCCGCCAATGAGTCCCCTCCTGAGCCGGCCCATGCGTCGCCCGGCTGGTGGCCCCGCCGGCCGGCCCGCGCGCCGGCGCACGCCCGGGCCCCTCGGCGGCGTGCCCGTTTCCGACGGTGTGGACGATGTGTACGTGACGATCGAGTGGAGTCGCCCATGAGATGCGTCCTGTCCCTCGGCAGCAACCTCGGCCGGCGCTTCGACACGTTGCAGGGGGCCGTCGACACGCTGTTCGACGCTCCGGGCATGGAGTTCGTCGCGGCGTCGCCCGTCTACGAGACCGACCCGGTGGGCGGCCCCGCCGGGCAGCGGCCGTACCTCAACGCGATCGTGATCGCCGAGACCTCGCTGCCGCCGCGCGCGCTGCTGGAGCGGGCGCAGAGCGTCGAGAACGCGTTCGGCCGGGAGCGGCTGGAGCGGTGGGGTCCGCGCACGCTCGACGTCGACCTCGTGGTCGTGGGCGACACGGTGTGCGACGACCCCGACCTCACGCTGCCGCACCCGCGCGCCCACGAGCGGGCGTTCGTGCTGGTGCCGTGGTCGCGGGCCGACCCGGATGCCGAGCTGCCCGGTCACGGCCGGGTGGCCGACGTGCTGGCGGGCCTCGACCAGCGGGGCGTGCGGCTGCGCGACGACCTGAAGCTGCAGAGGCCCGATTGAGGCCGACCCGTCCCGGCGTGCTCGTCGGTCTCGTCGTCGTCGTGGCCCTGCTCACCTGGATGGTGGTGCGGCAGTTCTACGCCGAGTTGCCCATCGTGCCGTGGACCGCGATCCCGACCGTGCTGCTGCTGGCCCTCGGCGAGGCGTACAGCGCGTGGATGACCAAGGCGCGCCTCGACCGCAAGCCGGGCACCAAGCCGGTGGAGCCGCTGGCGGTGGCGCGGCTGGCCGCCCTGGCCAAGGCGTCGTCGTACGCGGGGGCGGTGTTCGGCGGGATGTTCGCCGGGTTCGCCCTGCACACGGTGCAGCTGCTCACGCGGGAGACGCCGCGCACGGAGTTCTTCATCGCGACAGGCTCGTTCCTCGCGTTCGTGGCGCTCATCTGCGCCGCGCTGTTCCTGGAGCACTCCTGCCGCATCCCCGAGGGCCCCGAGGACACCGGCCCGCGCTAGGCCGTCTCGTCTCTGCCGGATAGTGCGCCGAACCCGGTCCCGGGTCTGAAGACGGACGGCCTCACGCTGGTGGAGGCCGGGATGTTCGGCACGGTGGATCGCACCGCGGACCACCAGGCGTCCTCTTCGGCCGACAGGTCCTCGTCGGCGAGTCGTCGCGCGTCGGCGCGGGCCTGCTTGAGCCAGACCTCATGCCCCAGGAGGCGCAGGGCGCGCCGGATCACGTCGCCGGACCGCTCGCCGGGCCGTGCGGCGGTCCGGATGATGCGCTCGTCCTCGGGGCCGGTCGGGAACACGGTGACAGTCATGTCTCAAGGGCGGCGGGGCGCCGGGCTCGTGTCCTCGGTCCGGGCGGGGCGGGGGCGGCCGAAGAGGTAGATGACCGGGAGCGTGCAGATCAGCGGCCCCAGGATGGCGATCGGGCGCTCCAGCCACCACTTGAGGTCCGGCGGCACCTTCCCGCCCAGCGTGCCGAACAGCCACCACGACACCCCCAGCGCGATCGCCATCCCCGTGGTGTGGAAGAGGAACAGCGGCAGCGCGAAGCGGTTGATCGTGTCGTTGACGCGCCGCCAGCCCGGCCGTTCCAGGACCCGCTCCATCGCCGGCCGCAGCACCTCGACCAGCCCGATCTGGAAGATCAGCAGGGCGACGATGACGAACGTGGGCGGCGCCATGTTCGACCACTTGTCGCCCGGCACGCCGACCATGGACCCGGGGTAGATGCCCGAGTAGACCAGGCCGAACAGCGCGAACAGCCCCGTCCACAGCACGCCCACGTCGTAGCGGCGGGGCAGGACGACGATCCGGTCGTAGAAGAAGCCGGCCTGGTGGGCGAGGCCCCAGACCACGATCATGTTGAGCCAGCCGGCCCACTCCACGCCGTAACGGAAGCGCACCACGTCCACGACCAGCGCCGCGCCGCCGAGCCAGATGAGCGCCAGCACGTCGTAGCGGCGGTGCAGCCACAGCGCCACCGGCAGCAGCGCGATGAGCACGAGGTAGACGCCGAGGAACCACAGCGGGCTGAGCACGAGCAGCACCACCCGCCACATCCAGTCGACCTTGAACACCCAGGTCACGACGGCGCCGACGACCGTCCACGCGCCGGACAGGAAGAGCGCTGGGACGGCCAGCGCGCGGATGCGCCGCCACACGAACGCGCCGATGCCGACGCCGCGCGCCCTGGCCCGCTCCCACGACAGCAGGTGGACGTGCCCGCCGACGTAGAAGAACAGCGGCAGCACCTGGAGCAGCCAGGTGAGGATCCACAGCCCCGAGGTGAACCCGAGCGGGCTGGTCGGCTCGGGACCGCCGGGCTCCCATTGCAGGATCGTGAACGCCCAGTGCCACACCACGACGACGATGAGGCTGAGGGCGCGCAGCCAGTCGACGTACTTGTCGCGGACGACGGCGGGGGGTGCCGGGGGTTCGGGGGCGGTCACTTGTCGATGTCACCCACGACGAAGAACATCGAGCCGAGGATCGCCACCATGTCGGCCACCAGGTGGCCGGGCAGCATCTCGCGCAGCACCTGGATGTTGTTGTAGGAGGCCGAGCGGAGCTTGAGCCGCCACGGCGTCTTGTCGCCCTTGGAGACGAGGTAGTAGCCGTTGATGCCGAGGGGGTTCTCGGTCCAGGCGTACGTGTGGCCCTCGGGCACCTTCAGCACCTTGGGCAGGCGCTGGTTGACCGGGCCGGGCGGCAGCGAGCGGAGCCGCTCCACGCAGGCGTCGGCCAGGTCGAGGGAGACCTTGAGCTGTTCCAGCAGCACCTCGAAGCGGGCGTGGCAGTCGCCCGCCTCGCGCGTGACGACCTTCACCGGCAGCTCGGGATAGGCGAGGTACGGCTGGTCGCGCCGCAGGTCGAAGTCCACGCCGGAGGCGCGGGCGATGGGGCCGCTGACGCCGTACTGCATGATCTGCTCGTGCCGGAGCACGCCCACGCCCTTGGTGCGGGCCAGGAAGATCTCGTTGTGGAGGATGAGGTCCTCGATGTCGGGGACGCGGCGGCGGGTCTCGGCGACCGCCTCCGACACCCGGTCCAGCCAGCCGTACGGGAGCTCCTCCTTGAGCCCGCCGACCCGGTTGAACATGTAGTGCATGCGTCCGCCGGAGATCTCCTCCATGACGGCCTGGATGCGCTCGCGCTCGTTGAAGGCGTAGAAGACCGGGGTGATCGCGCCGAGCTCCAGGGGGTAGGAGCCGAGGAACATCAGGTGGCTGAGGACCCGGTTGAGCTCGGCCAGCAGCGTGCGGGCCCAGACGGCGCGGACGGGCGGCTCCATGCCGAGCAGGCGTTCGGCGGCGATGACCACGCCCAGCTCGTTGGCGAAGCCGGACAGCCAGTCGTGCCGGTTGGCCAGCATGATGATCTGCCGGAAGTCGCGCACCTCGAACAGCTTCTCGGCGCCCCGGTGCATGTAGCCGATGATCGGCTCGGCGGTGGCGATGCGCTCGCCGTCGAGCGTGAGGCGCAGCCGCAGGACGCCGTGGGTGGACGGGTGCTGCGGGCCGATGTTGAGGATCATGTCCTCGGTCGCCAGCTCCTTCGCGCCCGCGCCGATGCCGACCACGCGTTCCGTCATAGGGCCATGCTGCCACCGGCCGCCGTGGTGATCCAGCGCGGGGTGGCCGGCCGTCGTCCCTGGAGCAGGGTCAAGGAACGGTATGGATGCGCATCGCTAAAACCGGACTAGGGGAGATAAAGCGGTATCGGGGGGAGGTATTTCCATGAAGAGAATCGTGTTCGACGTAGCCGCGTTGATCTCACGCGTCCTGATCGGCGTGATCTTCGTGTCCACCGGATTGCAGAAGTGGCAGGCCGGGCTGGGCGCCACGTCCAAGATGTTCACCCAGAGTGGTGTGCCGCTGCCGCAGCTCGCCGCCGCGTACGCGATGACGGCCGAGACCGTGGGGGGCGCCCTGCTGGTCATCGGGCTCGCTGTGCGGCTGGCGTCGCTGGGGCTGCTCGTCGTGCTCGGAGGCGCCTTCGCCTTCGTCCACATGGGGCACGGGATCTCCAGCAACACCGGCGGCTGGGAGTTCGTGGGCGCCCTGGCGGCGGGGTGCGTGCTGCTGCTCGCGCTGGGGGGCGGGCGCATCGGCGTCGACGGAGTGCTGTCCGCCTCGTACCGGCGCCGTCGCGCCGAGAAGCGGGCGGCCGTCGCCCCCGCCGGCGCGGGCACGGCATCGGCCCCGACGGAGCCCATGTACCGGGGGCCGATCCCGGCCGTGCCGAAGGCGCCGCAGACGCAGCCCACGACACCTCCGGCGCAGCCCACGACACCTCCGGCGCAGCCCGCGACACCTCCGGGGGAGCAGACGACACCCATGCGCGGCAGCGCGACACCGGGGGAGGCGGGCGACACCACGCCCCGGCATCCCTACGGTGACCAGGGACGCCGTCCCGGGGACCTCAACGAGGAGGACATGAGCGACATCGACGCCCTGTTCTCCGAGGACCACCCCACCCGCAAGCCGCCCAACCGCTGACCGCGACGGCCCGGCCGGACGAGGACGGCCCGGCCGCACAGGAAGGGGGCGCGCTCAGGCGGTGGCGCCGCGGGCCGCCAGGACGCGGAGGGCGGCGACGAGGCGGTCCACGTGCTCCTCCGTCGTCCCGATCCCGATCGAGGCCCGCACGGCCGACGCGGTGCCGTCCTCGCAGCCGCCGTCAGTTGTTCCCAGCAGGTGCCGGACGAACGGGTGCGCGCAGAACTTGCCGTCGCGCACCCCGATCCCGTACTCGCCCGACAGCGCCTCCGCGACCTCGCGCGCCGCGAGCCCGTCCACGGTGAACGACACGATGCCCACCCGCGGGTGGTCCGGCCCCCACAGCGACAGCTCCCGTACGCCTTCGATCGAGGCGAGCCCGGCGCGCAGCCGCGCGATCAGCCGCTCCTCCTCGCGCACCAGCGCGGTCCAGCCCGTGGCGGTGAGCGCGTCGCAGGCGGCGGCCAGCGCGATGGCGCCCAGCACGTTCGGCGTGCCGGCCTCGTGACGCGGCTCCGGGTCCTCGTGCCACTCGGTGTCGCCGGAGCCGGCCGGGGCCACCGAGCGCACCGCTCCGCCGCCCTTCAGGTACGGCTCGCCCGCCGCCAGCCAGTCGCGCCGCCCGACCAGCACCCCGGCGCCGAACGGCGCGTACAGCTTGTGGCCGGAGAACGCCACGTAGTCCAGGTCCAGCGCGGTCAGGTTGAGCCGCCGATGCGGTACGAGCTGGGCGGCGTCCACGAGGATGCGGGCCCCGTGGCGGTGCGCGATGTGGGCCAGCGCCGCGATCGGCCACAGCTCGCCGGTGACGTTCGAGGCGGCCGTGACGACGAGCAGCTTGGGCCCGTCCAGGGCGGCCAGCGCCTCGTCGGCCGCGCGGACGGCCTCGCCGGGGAAGGCCGGCGGAGCGAGCCGCACCACCCGCTCCCACGGCAGCAGCGAGGCGTGGTGCTCGGTGTCGAACACGACGGCCGTGGCGCCGGCGGGCAGGCAGCCGGCCAGCAGGTTCGTGGCGTCGGTGGTGTTGCGCGTGAAGATCACGGCGTCGTCGGCACGGGCGCCGACGAAGGCGCGGACCGTGTGCCTGGCCTGCTCGTACCGGGCGGTGGTGAGCTGGGAGGCGTAGCCGGCGCCGCGGTGGACGCTGGAGTAGGCCGGGAGCGCGGCGGTGACGGCGGCGCTGACCGGCTCCAGACAGGGAGCGCTGGCCGCGTAGTCCAGGTTGGCGTACCCGACGAGGCGCCCGCCCTTGACCGGCACCTCCAGGTCGGCGCCGAGGACGGCGGGGATCGGGCGGCGCTCGCGCGGCTGCGCCGGCGCGGCGGCGGACTGGGCGGGGACGGCGCCGAAGATGCTCAACGTGGACAAGGCGAACCTCCTGGAGGGCCATCGGGCCCCTGGAGCAGCCTCGGAGCCCGCGCTTGCCCGCCACACCTCGTGACGGACCAGGTCTTCACCCGGGGCACCCCGCCGCGGACGCGAGGGTTGCCGGCCAGCGAGCCGGGGCTTGGCGCTGGCACTCATGACCTACGTCCCGAACTATAACCGACGCCCCCGACCGGATCGCAAGCTCGCGAACTTCCCCGGACCCTGAGTCGTTGGTCCGGGGAAACCCGTAGAGGCCGTGCGAACGTGGAGGTAAGCAGATGCTGGACTGGGTGACCGACCCTCAGATCTGGATAGGGTTCTTCACCCTTGTCGCCCTGGAGATCGTCCTGGGCATCGACAACATCATCTTCATCTCCATCCTCGCCGGCAAGCTCCCGCCCGAGCAGCGCGACCGGGCCCGCGTGATGGGGCTCGCGGCGGCGCTGGTCAGCCGGCTGCTCCTGCTGCTGGCGCTGTCGTGGGTGGTGCGGCTGACGGCTCCGCTGTTCGAGGTGTTCGGCCACGAGATCTCGGGACGCGACCTGATCCTGCTGCTGGGCGGGCTCTTCCTGCTCGCCAAGAGCGTCACCGAGATCGGCCACAGCATGGAGCTGAAGGAGGAGGACGGCAAGAAGCGCGCGGCGACCTCGTTCGTCTCGGTCATCGTGCAGATCATGGTGCTGGACGTCGTCTTCTCGCTCGACTCGGTGATCACGGCCGTGGGCATGGTGGACGAGCTGGGCGTGATGATCGCCGCCGTGATCGTGGCCGTGATCGTGATGCTGTTCGCGTCGGGGCCGATCAGCCGGTTCGTGGACCGGCACCCCAGCATCAAGATGCTGGCGCTGGCCTTCCTCGTGCTGATCGGTGTGGTGCTCATCGCCGAGGGGCTCGGCCAGCACATCTCCAAGGGCTACATCTACTTCGCCATGGCTTTCTCCGTCATCGTGGAGCTCCTGAACATCAGGATGCGCAGCCGTCACGCCAGGCAGCTCGCCGCCTCGGAGGAGCCTCCTAAGATGCAGTAGTGCGCTTTGACCCCCGGAATCCGGTTTTCGTCGCCCATCCGTACGACGTCTACGACGAGCTGCGCCGTACGGCGCCGGTGACCTACTACGAGCCCACCGACCAGTGGCTCATCTCCCGGCACGCCGACGTGAACGCCCTGCTCAGGGACCGCCGCCTGGGCCGGACCTACCTGCACGTGGCCACCCACGAGGAGTTCGGCCGGCGGCCCGAGCCGGACTTCCAGGAGCCGTTCTGGCGGGTCAGCAGGAACGGCATGCTGGAGGTCGAGCCGCCGCTGCACACGCGGCTGCGGCGGCTCGTGTCCAAGGCGTTCACGCCGCGCATGGTCGAGTCGCTGCGTCCCCGCGTGCGGGCGATCGCCGGGGGCCTGGTGGACGCGTTCGTGGAGAAGGGCGGCGGCGACCTCATCGCCGAGGTCGCCGAGCCGCTCCCGGTGACGGTCATCGCGGAGATGCTCGGCATCCCCGAGTCCGACCGGCACCTGCTGCGCCCCTGGTCGGCCGACATGTGCGGCATGTACGAGCTGAACCCCACGCCGGAGGCGCAGCAGGCGGCGGTGCGCGCGGCCGAGGAGTTCGAGGCGTACCTGAAGGGGCTGGCCCGCGAGCGCGCCGCCGCCCCCGGCGACGACCTGATCAGCGCGCTGGCCGGCATCGAGGAGCTGACCGAGGACGAGCTGGCCGGCACCTGCGTGCTGCTGCTCAACGCCGGCCACGAGGCCACGGTCAACGGCACGGGCAACGGCTGGTGGTCGCTGTTCCGGCATCCGGAGGAGCTGGCCCGGCTGCGCGCCGACCGGTCGCTGCTGCCCACGGCGGTCGAGGAGCTGCTGCGCTACGACACGCCGCTCCAGCTCTTCGAGCGGTGGGTGCTGGAGGACATCGAGGTCCACGGCGTGCGCATCCCGCGCGGGTCGGAGGTGGCGCTGCTGTTCGGCTCGGCCAACCGCGACCCCGAGGTGTTCGTCGACCCGGACCGGCTCGACGTGGGCCGGGCCGACAACCCGCACATCTCCTTCGGCGCCGGCATCCACTTCTGCCTGGGCGCCCCGCTGGCCCGCATCGAGATGGTGGAGTCGTTCGGCGCGCTGCTGGACCGGACGAGCGAGCTGGAGCTCGTCAGCGAGCCGGTCTGGAAGCCGGGATACGTGATCCGCGGGCTGCACTCGCTGGACCTGCGCGCCGCCGCGGCCTGACCCCGGACCACCGGGGGACTCGGCGGCGCCGGCCCGCCGGCGCCCGAATCTCCTGCCGCTCGCCGGCGCCCGAATCTCCTGCCGCTCGCCGGCGCAAGGCCGGGTCGCCTGGGGCTCAGCGGCGCTGGGCGAGCCAGCCGAAGCCGCCCAGCCCGTGCGGGTCGATCAGTTCGGCCTCCTCCGAGGCGCGCGCCAGCGCCCGGAGGTAGGCCCGCGGATCGCTGCGCGCGAGCTCCAGCGGCGGCCGGGTCCCGGTGAGGCCCAGCGACCGCAACGCGGCGCGTTGTGTGGACAAGGCTGTGGATATCGCGCCGGCGCGCGCACCCGCCTCGGCGCACGCGTCGAGCGCGACGTGCGCGGTGATGTCGCAGGTGCCGTCGGGGATGGGCGCCACCACGGCCCCGTCGCGGTACCCGGTCAGAGTGCCCCGCGCCGGACGGTTATCCACAGGGTGTGCATAATCGACGGCGACCGCGAGCCCGCCCGCGAGCCGTCCGACGACCGACGCCCAGGCGGCGTCGCGAGGCCGTCCGATCTCGGCGCGCGAGCCCACGCAGGGCAGCGGCCACCAGCGGTCCAGCCAGGCCCGGTCCTCGGGGCTCACGGGGTCGCCGAGCCGCTCCTCGCCGGTGCGGGTGTCCACCAGGACCAGGCGGGGCCCCTCCGAGGTCTGCTCGGCGACGTCCACCGGGACGTTGTCGAGCCACTCGTTGGCGATCGCCAGGCCGGTGACGACGGGCGGCGGCTCGGACGCCCACGTGATCGTGAGCGGCAGCCCGAGCGGCCGGGGGGAGAGGTCGACGGCCGTGACGCGCAGCCGCCGGCGCAGCGCCGGGCCGGCCGCCTCCAGCACGTGCCGCACCAGCAGGCCCTCGCCGGCCCCGATGTCGACGAGGTCGAGGGGGTCCGGGCGGCCGAGCTCGGCGTCCACCTCGGCGAGCAGCGCGAGGACCGCGTCGGCGAAGGCGGAGCTGGCGCTGACCGAGGTGCGGAAGTGGCCCGAAGGGCGCTCGCGGAGGTAGAAGCCGCCCTCGCCGTAGAGCGCGCGCTCCATCGCGGCGCGCCAGGTGAGCCACATGGATGGACTATCTCATGATCTCGCGATGACACGTACCGTCATGGCGACACTACCTATTGTCATCGCCTTGCGCTAATCTTTGCCTACGCCGCCGCGGACCCGGCGGTCGAGCACATCATCGCGGGTCGACGGCGCGCCGCCGGGCGCGGCCGGCACGGAGGAGGGGCCGGACGCGCTTGGCGACGCCAGGCGTGCGGAGCTCGGGCGGCCAATGGCGGCCTGCCCGAGCTCCAGTTTCCCGGCCGGCCAGTCGGCGGATGGACGGCCAGGGGCGCGCACCTCCAAGGGGCTCGCACACCGGCGCGGTCACCGGGTCGGGTCGGCGACCCGGTGGCCGTGACCGTGCGGGTGGACCCTCTCCTCATCTCTTCCGACAGGAGATACGCTCACTTTTTGCTTCCCTTGTCCCAATTGTCGCTAACTCAACATGCAGCAAAACCCCGGTCACATCGGCACTCACGCCTGGCCGTTACGCTGGTCGGCAGGCCATCAGGTCGACAGGGGTGGGAACGCATGGACGCAGGCGATCGCCCGGCACGGCTGGCCGTGGGCGTGCTGGGAGCAGGCAAGGTGGGCTCCGCGCTCGGCGCCGCGCTGGCACAGGCCGGGCACCGCGTCGTCGCCGCCAGCGGGGTCTCCGACGCCTCGCAGCGCTGGGCCGCCGAGCGGCTGGGCGTCGTGCCCTCGCCGCCCGACGAGGTCGTCGCCGCCGGTGAGCTGATCCTGCTCACCGTGCCCGACGACACGCTGCCCGACCTGGTCGCCGGCCTCGCCCAGGCGGGCGTCGACCTGCGGGGCAAGCTGCTCGTCCACACCAGCGGCGCGTACGGGCTGTCGGTCCTGGACCCGGCGGCGCGGGCCGGGGCGCTGCCGCTCGCGCTGCACCCCGTGATGACGTTCACGGGCCGCGACGACGACCTCAACCGCATCACCGGGTGCTCGTTCGGCGTGACGGCCCCCGACCCGCTGCGGCCCATCGCCGAGGCGCTGGTCATCGAGATGGGCGGCGAGCCGGTCTGGATCGCCGACGCCGACCGCGCCCTCTACCACGCGGCCCTGGCCGGGGCCGCCAACCACATGGTCACGCTCATCGCCGAGTCGTCCGAACTGCTGCGGCGCATCGGCGTGGAGCACCCGGGCCGGATGCTCGGGCCGCTGCTCGGGGCGGCCCTCGACAACGTGCTCCGGCTCGGCATCTCGGGCCTGACCGGGCCGGTCGTGCGCGGCGACGCGGGCACCGTGCGCCGCCACGTCGACGCGCTGATCCTGGCGGCGCCCGAGGCCGCCGACGCCTACGTCGCGCTGGCCCGGCTGACCGCCGACCGCGCCCTCGCCGCCGGACTGCTGAAACCCGAGGAGGCCGAGCGCCTGCTCGACGCGCTCGGAGGGAACATATGGACGTGACCGTCGCCGGTGACCGGACCGACCTGGCCAAGGCGCGCGGCGAATGGCCCGCCGGCGAGCGCGTGGCCCTGGTGCCGACCATGGGCGCGCTGCACGAGGGGCACCGTTCGCTCATGCGGGAGGCGCGGACACGGGCCGAGCGGGTGGTGGTGAGCATCTTCGTCAACCCCCTCCAGTTCGGGCCGGGCGAGGACTTCTCCCGCTATCCCCGTACGTTCGACGCCGATCTGGAGGTGTGCCGGGCCGAGGGCGTCGACGTGGTGTTCGCGCCGTCCGCCGAGGCCATGTACGGCCCCGACCGGCAGGTGAGCGTGTCCTCCGGCGCGATGGGCGAGGTCGTCGAGGGCGCCAGCCGTCCCGGCCACTTCGACGGCGTGCTGACCGTCGTGCTCAAGCTGTTCAACCTCGTCCAGCCCCACGTGGCCGTCTTCGGGCAGAAGGACGCGCAGCAGCTCGCCCTGATCCGGCGCATGGTGCGCGACCTGGACGTGCCGGTCGAGATCGTGGGTGCGCCGACGGTCCGCGAGCCCGACGGGCTGGCTCTGTCGAGCCGCAACCGCTACCTGTCCGGCGCCGAGCGCGGCTCCGCGCTGGCCCTGTCGCGGTCGCTGCGGGCGGGGGCGGCCGAGAGCGCGCCGTCGCGGATCCTCGCCGCGGCGCGGGCCGTGCTGGACGCGGCGGCCTCGGAGATCTCTCTCGACTACGTCGTGCTGGTCGACCCGGCCACGTTCACCCCCGTGGACGAGGCGTACACGGGTGAGGCCGTGCTCGCCGTGGCCGCCAGGGTCGGGAGCACCCGGCTGATCGACAACATGGTCCTCACGCTGGGCGCCCACGAGGATCACGTCAGCTGAGCGCCGGGTCGTCGCGCCCCTGACGACCGGGACGCCCGCGACGCTGCCGGGGTAACGGACCGTGCCGGGGTACCGGACCGTGCCGGGGTCTTGGCCGCGGCCGTCGCCTTCGACTCGGCCGCGTCCCTGCCTCCGCCCCTGCGCCTCCTGGCTCGCCGCGCCTTCTGGCCGCGCCGAGCCCGCGCCCCCTGACCCGCAGCGTCACCTCCGCATCTCCATGGTCCGCGCCGCCGTTCCCAGCGGCGTCCCCCGGCGGGAGGGCGCGCTCGCCTATGGCCGCCACGTCGCGGGAACCGCGCGCGCCCCGAACGTCGACGAGAACCGCAAGCGACCCAGACCGTCGGTGAGACCCCCGCCGGAGCCCCCGACGTTCCTGGGACCCCGCGGGCGGCGCATCCCCGCCGAGGCGTTATCGTCATTCTGACGAAATCGCCCAGCGCGAGGAGATCCCATGAGTACCCCGCCGATCCCCCTGCGGCTCACGGCGCCGGCTCCCGGTTGGGAGGTCGAGGCGGACGTGGTCGTTGTCGGCTCCGGCGTCGCCGGCCTCACCGTGGCGTTGCGCCACGCCGAGCTCGACCCCGCCGCCAAGGTCCTCGTCGTCACCAAGGACGTTCTGTCCTCCGGCTCCACCCGCTGGGCGCAGGGCGGCATCGCGGCCGTGCTCGACCCCGCGGACACCCCGGAGGAGCACCTGAGCGACACGCTCGTCGCCGGTGTCGGCCTGTGCGACGCCAAGGCCGTCCGGACGCTCGTGACCGAGGGCCCCGGCGCGCTGCGGCGGCTGATGGCGCGCGGCGCCCGCTTCGACCGGACCCCGGACGGCGACCTCCAGCTCGGCCGCGAGGGCGGTCACCGGCGCCACCGCATCGTCCACGCGGGCGGCGACGCCACCGGCGCCGAGGTGCAGCGCGCCCTGGCCGAGGCGGTCCGCGCCTCGTCCTCGATCGAGGTCATCGAGCACGCCCTGGTTCTCGACCTGCTCAAGGACGCGCGGGGCCGGGCGGCCGGCGTGACGCTGCACGTCATGGGCGAGGGCGCGCGCGACGGCGTGGGCGCGGTGCGGGCCGGCGCCGTGGTGCTCGCCACCGGCGGCATGGGACAGGTGTACGCGGCCACGACGAACCCCGTCGTCTCCACGGGCGACGGCGTGGCCCTCGCGCTGCGGGCCGGCGCCGTGGTGCGCGACCTGGAGTTCGTCCAGTTCCACCCCACGGTGCTCTGGCTGGGCGCGGACTCCACGGGCCAGCAGCCGCTCATCTCCGAGGCGGTACGCGGGGAGGGCGCCTTCCTGGTGGACCACGAGGGGAACGCGTTCATGCGGGGCGTCCACGAACTGGCCGACCTGGCGCCGCGCGACGTCGTCGCCAAGGCCATCATCCGGACCATGCGCCGGACGGGCCGCGACCACGTCTACCTGGACGGCCGGCACTTCGGCGCCGACCTGTGGGCCACGCGCTTCCCCACCATCCTCGCGGCCTGCCGCGAGCACGGCATCGACCCGGTCACCGAGCTGGTCCCGGTCGCCCCGGCCGCGCACTACGCCAGCGGCGGCGTCCGCACGGACCTGGCCGGCCGTACATCCGTCGAGGGGTTGTACGCGTGCGGCGAGGTGGCCTGCACGGGCGTGCACGGCGCGAACCGGCTGGCCTCCAACTCGCTGCTGGAGGGCCTGGTGTTCGCCGAGCAGATCGCCGCGGACATCCACACGGTGGCCGCCGCCCGCCGCACGCACGCCTCCCCGGCCGCGTCCGAGGTCGTGTCGCCGGCCGGCGGCGCGGTGCCGGCCGGGCTGGTGGACCCCCGGGTGCGGGCGCGGGTCCAGGCGCACATGAGCCGCGGCTCCGGCGTCCTGCGGGAGCGCGAGTCGGTGGCCGCCACGGCCCGGGCGCTGCGCGACGCCCGCTGGACCCCGGTCGAGGTGGCCCCCTGCACCGAGTCGTGGGAGGCGACGAACCTGCTCACGGTCGCGACCGTCCTCACCGCCGCGGCCGCCGCCCGGCTGGAGACGCGCGGCTCCCACTGGCGCGAGGACTTCCCCGACCGCGACGACGACGAATGGCTGGGCCACCTGGACGTGACCCTGACCGAGGAGGGCCTGAGCATGACCTACACCCCGCACGCCGACGGGCTGCCGCCGCGCCTGGCGCAGGACCTGGCCGCCGCCGGGCTCGACCCGGACGAGATCGACGCGCTGGTGGACCGGGCGCTCGCCGAGGACCTCCAGGAGGCCGGTGACGTGACGAGCCTGGCCACCATCCCGGCGGACGCCCGCGCCGTCGCCGACGTGGTGGCCCGCGCCGACGGCGTCGTGGCCGGGCTGGCCGTCGCCGAGGCCGTGTTCACGCGGCTGGGCGCCACCCGTACCGAACGGCGGGTCAAGGACGGCGAGCGGGTGGGGCGGGGCGACGTGCTGATGACGGTGGCGGGCCCGACGCGGGGCCTGCTGACGGCCGAGCGCACCGCGCTGAACCTGCTCACCCACCTGTCCGGGATCGCCACCCTCACCGCGCGATGGGTGGAGGCGGTCAGCGGCACCCGGACGCGCGTGCGCGACAGCCGCAAGACGCTGCCGGGCCTGCGGGCGCTGGAGAAGTACGCGGTGCGCTGCGGCGGAGGCGTCAACCACCGGATGTCGCTCTCGGACGCGGCGCTGATCAAGGACAACCACGTGGTGGCCGCGGGCGGCGTGGCCGAGGCGTTCCGCGCGGTCCGCGAGCGGTACCCGGACCTGCCGATCGAGGTGGAGGTGGACCGCCTGGACCAGATCGAGCCCGTGCTGCGGGAGGGTGCCCAGGAGATCCTGCTCGACAACTTCAGCGTCGAGGAGATCGCCAAAGCCGTACAAATAGTTCAAAATCAGACGAGTAACACGAGTGATCAGACGAGCACGGATCGAACGACGGAGCGCGGTCAGGTGAAGCTGGAGGCTAGCGGCGGCCTGACGTTGGAATCGGCCCGGCCTGTGGCCGAAACTGGCGTGGACTACCTTGCGGTGGGAGCGCTCACCCATTCGGCGCCGGCCCTGGACATCGCACTGGACCTACGGGGGTAAACGGATGCTGCTCACGATCGACGTCGGCAACACGCACACGGTGCTCGGCCTGTTCGAGGGTGAGGACGTGATCGAGCACTGGCGGCTCGCCACCGACGCGCGCCGCACCGCCGACGAGATCGCGGTCGTCCTGCAGGGGCTGCTCGCGCAGTCGCCCCTGCTCAAGGGCGCCGACATCAGCGGCATCGCGATCTGCTCCACGGTCCCCAGCGTGCTCAACGAGATGCGCGAGATGTGCCGGCGCTACTACGGCGACGTGACAGCCGTGATCGTGGAGCCGGGGGTGCGCACGGGTGTGCCGGTGCGCATGGACAACCCCAAGGAGGTCGGCAGCGACCGCATCGTCAACGCGCTCGCCGCCATCGACCAGTACGGCGGCCCCTGCATCATCGTCGACTTCGGCACCGCGACCTCGTTCGACGCGGTGTCGGCCAAGGGCGAGTACGTCGGGGCCGTCACCGCGCCCGGCATCGAGATCTCCGTCGACGCGCTGGCGGCGGCCGGCGCCCAGCTGCACAAGGTGGAGCTGGTCCGTCCCCGCTCGGTCATCGCCAAGAACACCGTCGAGGCGCTCCAGGCGGGCATCATCTACGGCTTCGCCGGCCAGGTGGACGGCATCGTCGAGCGGATGGCGGCCGAGCTGGCCGACGACCCCGACGACGTGACCGTCGTCGCCACCGGCGGCCACGCGGCGCTCGTGGTGAGCGAGTCGCGCTCCATCGACGTGCACGAGCCGTGGCTGACCCTCATCGGCCTGCGACTCATCTACAACCGCAACACCGCCTGACGGCGGTCCCGCACCCGCGCGCAGGCACGGCAGGCCGCGGACGTGAACGAGCGGCCCCCGCTCGGGAAGGGGGCCGCTCGGGCGTGTGGCGACGGGCGCCGGTTACTCGTCTTCGGCGGTGTAGATGTACTCCCAGCGGCTGCACTTGGTCTGGTACGAGCCGTGCTCGCCGATCTGGCAGACCTTCACCCGCACGCCGGTGGAGTCCTCGGTGTGGAAGCTGAACCGCTTGAAGCCGGGGAAGCCGCAGTACTTCTTGCTGTAGACGGGCGACCAGTCGTGGTCGAAGTCGCTGGACTCGAACTTCACGTACGCGCACTTGCCGCCCTCGTCGTAGTCGCGGTCGTCCAGGTCGAAGAGCCGGCCCCGGACGTCCACGGTGTTGGACTCCTGGTCCTCGTCCCAGTCGACGTTGATCCAGCCGTCGGCCTTGGCGAGGTGGTTGCGCGAGAACACCGGGCCCCAGGAGTCGCTGTCGCGGTGCGCCGCGGAGGCGGTGGTGGCGCTCGCCGCGCCCGACAGCGACAGCGCGAGGGCGGTGGTCGCCGCGGCGGCCAGGACACCGGTCGCGATCTGCTTGATCATGATCTCTCCCTGAGCTCTTTCCCGGGCCGGCTCCCTGCCAGGCCCCCTGAGCTCTTGAGTCATGGGTAACCCGGGAGTCTTGCAGAGGCGTTGCAGTGCAACTGCAACGAACCGACGAGCCCTTGCAGTTCGCCATATCCCCTACTCTTTGATGCTGTGAGCGACGAACTTCCCGAGCAGATGCGCATCCGGAGGGAGAAGCTCGACCGCCTTCGCAGCGAGGGCGTCGACCCCTATCCGGTGAGCTTCCCGCGCACGGCGACCAACGCCGAGGTCAGGGCGACACACGAGGGCCTGGAGCCCGACACCGCGACCGGTGAGCAGGTCGCGGTCGCGGGCCGCGTCATGCTCAACCGGATCGGCGGGAAACTCTGCTTCGCCACGCTCCGCGACGGCAGCGGCGACCTCCAGGTGATGATCTCGCTGGACCGCGTCGGCGAGGACTCGCTGGCCGCCTGGAAGCGCGACGTCGACCTGGGCGACCACGTGGGCGTGATCGGCGAGGTGATCACCTCGCGCCGCGGCGAGCTGTCGATCATGGTCGAGAGCTGGCAGATCACCTCCAAGTGCCTGCGCCCGCTGCCGGAGAAGCACATCGGCCTCACCGACCCGGAGGCGCGGGTCCGCCAGCGCTACGTCGACCTCATCGTCAACGACGAGGCGCGCCAGATGGCCCGCATCCGCAGCGCCACCGTGCGCGCGGTGCGCGACTTCTGGCACGAGGAGGGCTACCTCGAGGTCGAGACGCCCATGCTGCAGCCGATCCACGGCGGCGCCACGGCCCGGCCGTTCAAGACCCACATCAACGCCTACGACATGGAGCTCTACCTTCGCATCGCGATCGAGCTCTACCTCAAGCGGCTGGTCGTCGGCGGCATCGAGAAGGTCTTCGAGATCAACCGCAACTTCCGCAACGAGGGCGCCGATTCCACGCACAACCCCGAGTTCACCATGCTCGAGGCGTACGGCACCTACCTCGACTACAACGACATGGCCAACCTGACGCAGCGGATGTACCAGAAGGCCGTGGTCGCGGCGCTGGGCACCTCGGTGGTCGTGCACGACGGCGTCGAGATCGACCTCGGCATCCCCGAGTGGCCGCGCGTCACCCTGTACGGCGCCGTGTCGGAGGCGGTGGGCGAGGAGATCACCACCGAGACGCCGATCGGCCGCCTGCGCGAGCTGGCCGACAAGCACGACGTCCCGCACGACCCCAAGTGGGGGCCGGGCAAGCTGGTCCAGGAGCTGTTCGAGGCGCTGGTGGAGCACACGCTCATCCAGCCGACGTTCGTCATGGACTACCCGCTGGAGACCTCGCCGCTGACCCGTCAGCACCGCGACAACCCGCTGCTGACCGAGAAGTGGGACCTCATCGGGTTCGGCACCGAGCTGGGCACCGCCTACTCCGAGCTCATCGACCCGATCGAGCAGCGCCGCCGCCTGGTCGAGCAGTCGCTGCTGGCCGCGGGCGGCGACCCGGAGGCCATGCAGCTCGACGAGGACTTCCTGCAGGCCCTGGAGTACGCGATGCCGCCGACCGGTGGCATGGGCGCCGGCATCGACCGCATGATCATGGCGTTCACCGGCAAGAACATCCGCGAGACCATCCTCTTCCCGCTGGTCAAGCCCAACCGCTGACGGGTCTCCCGGCATCCCGCCGCACCGGGCGGCGGGATGACGGGGCCGCGGAAAGGCGGCCGGAGTACGGGTCGCGCGCAATTGCGGGATCGTGCCGGACGAAATGCGACGCACCGCGACCGCGTCAGGAACCTTTGTGAGGGTCTGTAAGGGCTGCTGTGATCGCGCAGCGTGCTCCGAAGTGCCGACATCCGCCGAGTCCCCCACATACGACGGATCAAGTCAATGATGGCCGTCAAGTGCCACGAATATCGCGCTTGACGGCCTTTCCCGTATGCGTTTAACGTCTGCGGAGCGAACAGCTTTGCACGGGCCGACGACGACTCCGAGACTGCTGTTGGGGGGAGGGCTCCCGATGGATGTGCTCACCGATCAGGTTGAGCTTAGCCACGCCGATCTAGCCTTGCTGGCGGAGCTTGCCAAGGGAGTCACCGTCGATCGGGTGGGCAGACGCCTGGACATCAGCGGGCGCACCGTACGCCGCCGGCTGCGCGGCATCTGCGACCGCATCGGAGTCGCCACGGCCATCGAGGCCGTGGCGTGGGCCGCCCGCCGCCAGCTCATCTGACGCCGCTCGCCCCGTCGCCTCCGCGGCGCGCAGGAGCTCAGTCGGCGACGCGGACGGCGCCCACGAACGGCCGGTTGGCCAGCGACGCCACCCTGACGACGTCACCCGTGCGCGGCGCGTGGACCATCATGTTGCCGCCGATGTAGATGCCGACGTGGTGCAGGTCGCCGTAGAAGAAGACCAGATCGCCGGGGCGCAGCTGGTCGCGGGAGATGTGCCGGCCGGCGGTCCACTGGCTGCCGGTGTAGTGCGGCAGCGAGATGCCGACCCGCTGGTAGGCGGCCATGACCAGTCCGGAGCAGTCGTACGAGCTCGGCCCCTCGGCGCCCCACACGTACGGCTTGAGCTGCTGCGTCAGGGCCCACCGGGCCGCGGCGGCGGCCTTGCCCTCGCCCGCGATCGGCAGGGCGACGCGCTGGGCGCGCGTGCCGGGACGGCCCGCCTCGCCGATCGCCCGCCTGAACAGGTTGCTCTCCACCTTGGCCACCAGCTTGACGATCTTGTCGCGCTTGGTGTCGAGGTCGCTGACGAGCTTCTCGACCTCGTCGATGTGGGCCTTGGCCTCGTCCTTGGCCTTCCTGGCCTGCTCCATGGCCTGGACGACCTGGTTGACCTCCGCGCCCGCCTCCTGCTGCAGGGCGTAGCTGGTGGCGGCCCGGTCGAGGAAGCCGTCGGGGTCGTCGGCGCCCATCATGGCCAGGGCGTGGCCGAGGCCGCCCGTCATGTACTCCTGCTGGGCGAGCTGCCGGGTCCTCGACCGCTTGGCGGCGAGGTCGGCCTCGCTGGTGGCCAGCACCTTCTTGGCCTGCTCCGCCGACTTGCGGGCGTTCTTGAGCTTCTCGCGCTGGCCGTTGTACTGCTCGCTGAGGGTCTCGATCTCGGTGTGCATCGCCTCGACCCGCTTGGACAGCTCCTCCAGGGAGGGCTTGGGCTCGGCGGTGGCGGCTCCGGACGGGATCGCGAAGGAGAGCGCCACCACGGCGGCGCTCAGGACGGCGAAACGGCTCAGCAGAGCCCGTTTCGGGGGGCGGGCATGCCGGCCCGCCCTCGTCCTTGCGCGACCGCGCGTGCGCTTCACCGACCAGCTCCTCTCATCGACGCCTACCGGGTTAGCTGACGGGTTCGGGCCGGAGCAGCCCTACCGAGCGTGATGCTCGGATTCACCCCAGGTGGTGGCACTCGAGAGCTCGCCACCGGCGGGTCCCCGGCTCCCCTGCGGGGATTGGGCGCGTCTCCACGCGGGGGTCGCGGGTGACATCGTCGCTGGACATTAGTGCACCTCGGGTTCCTGCTCAACCAGAACTGCCAACTCTGTAGAGGTATCGCTACCGAAGGGTCACCAGGTGACAACGAGTCCCGTGCTGCCTGTCCGACTTTATGTCTACTTTGCCATGAGTTGATCCCTGCGTTGCCCGGGCGCAGCACCCTGGAGGGACATGTCGGATGCCGGAGGCAGAGAGGATTTTGGTACGAGCCGTAATGGGATCTGTACTCTGGATGCCCATGGAACAGGTCGCCGAAGTCGCCGTGTCTGACACCGACATCGTGGTGCGCCGTGCCCGCACGTCGGACGTCAGGACGATCAGGCGCCTGGTCGACACCTATGCCGGTGCCGGTCCACGTCTCCTGGAGAAGGCCACCGTCACGCTGTACGAGGACGTGCAGGAGTTCTGGGTCGCCGAGCGGGGCGGCGTGGTCGTGGGCTGCGGCGCCCTCCACGTCCTCTGGGAGGACCTGGCCGAGATCAGGACGGTCGCCGTGGATCCCGCCTTCCGCGGGCTGGGCATCGGCCACCGGATCGTCTCCGCGCTGATCCGTACCGCGAGGGAGCTCGGGCTGAGCCGGGTGTTCTGCCTGACCTTCGAGGTCGATTTCTTCGGCCGCCACGGGTTCCGGAAGATTCAGGGCACCCCGGTCTCCCCGGAGGTCTACGCCGAGCTGCTGGCCTCGTACGACGAGGGTGTGGCGGAGTTCCTCGACCTTGAGCACGTCAAGCCGAACACCTTGGGCAACACCCGCATGCTGCTCCATCTGACATCCGGTGACGCCGACCTTGACCGACGAGAAAGGTGATTGTTGATACCTATGTCGATACGTTGGGCAGCACAGGCATGTGTCCTGACATGTGCTACATGCACTCTCGAAGCGAGGTGACACGGTGAGCACCGGACAGCCGCCGTATCCACAGGACGAATCCGGCGAGAACGCTGCCGGGACTCCCCAGTACGGACAACCCACTCCGAACCGCCCCCACGGTGAGGCCGACCCCGACGCGACGGTCGTGGGCTACCGCGCCGAGGACTACGGCCAGCAGGGCTACGGCCAGCCGCAGTACGGGCAGCAGCCCGGCTACGGCCAGCAGGGCCAGTCTCAGCCCGGCTACGGCCAGCCGCAGCAGGGCTACGGCCAACCCCAGTACGGCCAGCAGCCCGGCTACGGCCAGCAGGGCCAGTCTCAGCCCGGCTACGGCCAGCAGCCCCCCTCGGGCCAGCAGTACGGCCAGCAGCAGTACGGCCAGCCCTCGGGCCAGCAGTACGGGCAGAACGCCGCGTACGGCCAGCAGCCCCCCTCCCAGCCGGAGTACGGCCAGCAGCCGCCCTCCGGCCAGCAGTACGGCCAGCCCGGCTACGCGCCCCCGCCGCAGCAGGGCTACGGCCAGCAGGGCCAGTCGCAACCCGGCTACGGCCAGCAGCAGTACGGGCAGCAGCCGCCCTCCCAGCCCGGCTACGGCCAGCCGCAGCAGGGCTACGGCCAACCGCAGTACGGCCAGCAGCCCGGCTACGGCCAGCAGCCCTCCTCGGGCCAGCAGTACGGCCAGCAGCAGTACGGCCAGCCGGACTACGGCCAGGGCCAGTACGCCCAGCAGGAGTACGGCCAGCAGCAGTACGGGCAGCAGGACTACGGTCAGAACCAGTACGGGCAGGCCCAGCAGTACGGCCAGCCCTTCGGCCAGCAACCCGGCTACGGCCAGCCCTTCGGCCAGCCGATCGGCCTGCAGCCGCCGGGCGCCCCGGCGCCGCTCGCCGAGTGGTGGCAGCGGCTGGTGGCCAGGATCATCGACGGCGTGATCTTCGGCGTGCTGAGCCTGATCATCAACGGGATCTTCGTGGCGGTCCTGCTGTCGAGCTACGACTGGTCCACCGGCACGATGTCCGGCGGGCTCAGCGCGAAGGCCGTCGGGTTCCTCGTCGGCCTGGTGCTGACCCTGCTGTACGTCGGCTACGAGTTCCTCATGACCAAGATGAGGGGGCAGACCCTCGGCAAGATGGTCATGGGCATCAAGATCGCCCCGGTCGGCGGCCCCGTGCCGCCGGACGGCCTGTCCACGGACGTCGCTCTCAAGCGGGCCGGCGTGACCTGGGGCGGCTACGTCCTGGCCGCGCTTCCGATCCCGTTCTCGACGACTCTGGGCGGACTGGTGGTGGCCCTCAACGGCGCCTCCCAGCTCTGGGACAAGCCGCTGCAGCAGACGTTCGCCGACAAGGTGGCGGGCACCGTGGTGGTCAAGATCAAGTAATCCGCGCACCGAAGCAGAGGCCGGCTCCGCGCCGGCCTCTGTTTTGTACCCGGACCGTGTCAATATGGGGGTCACTGGTCCGGTGCCGAGCCGAGGTGCGTTATGGAGGCGACGCGGACGGGCGTGAGACCCGCTGAATGGTGGGAGCGCCTTGCCGCGCGGCTCATAGAGGGCCTGGCCTTCGGGGTGTTCTATTACATTCTGTTCATCGCCCTATGGGTGTCCTTCCGGACTGTCGGGGCGCCCGAGTTGTCGGCCGGTCGCTTGGCCGGGGCGGTGGCCTGGTTCACGGCGGGCCTGGCATATACCGCGTATGAGTGGGAGGCCCTTTGCGGCGCCGGCCGCACGTTCGGCAAGGCGATCATGAAGATTCAGGTGACGCCGGACGACCTTCCTCGGCGGGCTCTGCTGAAACGCGCCCTGCTGTATCCGGGACCCGTCATGCTGTTGGGCATTCCGCTGGTCAATCTGCTGGCCGGAATCTTCCTCTTCGCCGTGGGGATGCTCATCCTGATCGACAGGCCGGCGCAGCGTGGTCCGCATGACCGGCTGGCCGGAACGCGGGTGGTCAAAGATCTTCGTTGAGGTGGGTGTACCTGCGGCGATGCCATTCAGCAAAATTTTCGCTTGATCCGGTAAGGAGCCTGGAGAGACTGGCATTAGGCTATGGGGCAACCAGGGCGGCCCAAGTCGGCGCCCCGGTCTGGCGCGGAGCGCTCACGTGCCGCCATGGTCCGGAGCCGAAGCCAGCGACCCCGAGCGGCATGAGCCCCGCTCATGCTCCCCGCGCCCGTCGTGCATAAAGGGAGTCCCCTGAAACCCCGTCCGCTGTGGAGGCGAGGACGAATGCAAGCCGTTACGGACGTATTGTCGGCGCTCATCCCCCCGGTGGTGGTCGGCGGCGCCTTCATCTTTGGCGTGGTGAAGTTGTGGCGCTCCGAGGCCGCCGGGCGCAGGTCAAACCGGCAGGGTGAGGCCGAGAAGCACAACTGATCGGCACTGACCGGTCAGTCAGCCGATTCGCGGCGGCGCTGAATTGTCTCCGCGCCTTTCCGGGTATATGTTTGGGCCAGCGAATGAAACAATGCTCCGGGAAAGGATTGCGTAGATGGCCAAGCAGATCCAGGAGATTCTCATCGATGACCTCGATGGGGGCGAGGCCAATGAGACGGTCAGCTTCGCCATTGACGGCTCCTCCTATGAGATTGACCTCAGCGACCTTAACGCCAAGAAGCTCCGGGACGCCCTCTCGCCTTTCGTCCAGCACGCACGCCGGGCAGGCGCCGTGTCGGCGAGGCGGCGCGGGCGCGGAAGCCAGCGGGCGATGAGCCGCGAGAAGAGCTCGGAGATCCGTCAGTGGGCGAAGGCTCATGGCCTGCCGGTCAGCGAGCGTGGCCGCATCGCCTCCACCGTCGTCGAGAAGTACGAAGCCGCCCACTGAGCGACTGCGGACCATGCGCTTATGGCGCTCGCCTAGGACCCCGGCGAACGCCATAAGCGCATGATCATTTTTATCCCTCTCAAATGCTGGACACTCCGGGCGCTTATTGATCTTGGTTTCGCCGCATGGGCGGGTATTTGGGGCCTGACGTCCGTTCTCCCGTCCGCCGCCGAATGCCGCCCCGCGTAAGGGTTTTCGCCCGGCGCCTCCCGGACACCGTTTCTTCGCCATGGCCCGTTCCACCCCCCGCGGGCCCCTCGCCCCGCGCAATCCCGGCCGCCCGCCCCGACGCCCGCTGACCGGCCCGGCGGGCGGTCCCCGAGCTCCGGTAACCGGGCTGACCAGACTGCGGATTTCGCCGGTCGTGAACCCCTTCATGAACGATTGGCGACCCATTGAGTCGGCACGTAGGATGATGACGCAGGGGTTTCGGACATGGTTACGCGTCATGTGCGGGCGGCGGTCGCACCCGAGACCGGTTCTCCCGGGCGTCCCGGCGGTGTCCGCCGCCGGTGTCCGATGACAAGGTGATCCCACGTTCGGACACAACGATCCACCCCTGCTGGAGCGGCGAATTGGAGTCGCTTCCCCGAGTCCCCTAAACATCGTTCGCTTGCGGCGTATCGGGAACACGCCACCCCCGAACGGTAGTTGGATAGAGGGTGAACGCCCTGCTCTCGGGGAACGTCTCTGCTATAGAGCGTGTCAGCGGCAGTGGGCACGGTTCGCCGAGCCAGGGCTAGCATGCGGGATGACGGGACCGGACTAAACCGGCCTGACTGACCGCTCTGTGAGGAGCGACGAGATGTTCGAGAGGTTCACCGACCGAGCGAGGCGGGTTGTCGTCCTGGCGCAAGAAGAAGCCAGGATGCTCAACCACAACTACATCGGCACTGAGCACATTCTTCTTGGTTTGATCCACGAAGGAGAGGGCGTAGCCGCCAAGGCTCTGGAGAGCCTCGGCATCAGCCTTGAAGGAGTGCGCCAGCAGGTCGAGGAGATCATCGGCCAGGGCCAGTCGGCTCCGTCGGGGCACATTCCGTTCACCCCGCGGGCCAAGAAGGTTCTTGAGCTGTCGCTCCGTGAGGCTCTGCAGCTGGGCCACAACTACATCGGCACCGAGCACATCCTGCTCGGGCTCATCCGCGAGGGTGAAGGTGTGGCGGCCCAGGTGCTGGTCAAGCTTGGAGCCGATCTCAACCGTGTCAGGCAGCAGGTCATCCAGTTGCTCCACGGCTACCAGGGCAAGGAGCCGGCCGCCGCGGGCGGCCCTCAGGAGTCGGCCCCGTCGACGTCCCTGGTGCTCGACCAGTTCGGCCGCAACCTGACCCAGGCCGCCCGCGAGGGCAAGCTGGATCCGGTCATCGGCCGCGAGAAGGAGATCGAGCGGGTCATGCAGGTCCTCTCCCGGAGGACCAAGAACAACCCCGTTCTCATCGGCGAGCCCGGCGTCGGCAAGACCGCCGTCGTCGAGGGCCTGTCGCAGAAGATCGTCAGGGGCGAGGTGCCCGAGACGCTGAAGGACAAGCAGCTCTACACGCTTGACCTCGGCGCCCTGGTCGCCGGCTCCCGCTACCGCGGCGACTTCGAAGAGCGTCTGAAGAAGGTGCTCAAGGAGATCCGCACGCGTGGCGACATCATCCTGTTCATCGACGAGCTGCACACGCTCGTGGGTGCGGGTGCCGCCGAGGGCGCGATCGACGCCGCCAGCATCCTCAAGCCGATGCTGGCCCGCGGCGAGCTGCAGACCATCGGTGCCACGACCCTCGACGAGTACCGCAAGTACCTCGAGAAGGACGCGGCGCTGGAGCGGCGCTTCCAGCCGATCCAGGTGGCCGAGCCCTCGCTCAGCCACACGATCGAGATCCTCAAGGGTCTGCGCGACCGCTACGAGGCGCACCACCGGGTGTCCATCACCGATGGCGCGCTGGTGGCCGCCGCGCAGCTGGCCGACCGCTACATCAGCGACCGCTACCTTCCCGACAAGGCGATCGACCTCATCGACGAGGCCGGTTCGCGGATGCGCATCCGCCGGATGACCGCTCCGCCGGACCTGCGCGAGTACGACGAGAAGATCGCCAACGTCCGGCGCGACAAGGAGTCCGCGATCGACGCGCAGGACTTCGAGAAGGCCGCGGCCCTGCGCGACCAGGAGAAGCAGCTCCAGCTCAAGCGCGAGCGGCGCGAGAAGGAGTGGAAGGCCGGCGACATGGACGTCGTCGCCGAGGTCACCGAGGAGCTCATCGCCGAGGTCCTCGCCACGGCCACCGGCATCCCGGTCTTCAAGCTGACCGAGGAGGAGTCGCAGCGCCTGCTCCGCATGGAGGACGAGCTCCACAAGCGGATCATCGGCCAGGACGACGCCATCAAGGGCCTGTCGCGGTCCATCCGGCGCACCCGCGCCGGCCTGAAGGACCCGCGGCGTCCCGGCGGCTCGTTCATCTTCGCCGGCCCGTCCGGCGTCGGTAAGACCGAGCTGTCCAAGGCTCTGGCGGAGTTCCTGTTCGGCGACGAGGACGCGCTGATCAGCCTGGACATGTCGGAGTTCATGGAGAAGCACACCGTCTCGCGGCTGTTCGGCTCCCCGCCCGGCTACGTCGGGTACGAGGAGGGCGGCCAGCTCACCGAGAAGGTGCGGCGCAAGCCGTTCTCCGTGGTCCTGTTCGACGAGATCGAGAAGGCCCACCCCGACATCTTCAACTCGCTGCTGCAGATCCTGGAGGACGGTCGCCTGACCGACGCCCAGGGCCGCGTGGTGGACTTCAAGAACACGGTCATCATCATGACCACCAACCTCGGCACCCGCGACATCTCCAAGGGCATCGGGGTCGGGTTCGCCAAGTCCAACGACACCGAGTCCAACTACGAGCGGATGAAGGCGAAGGTCCAGGAGGAGCTCAAGCAGCACTTCCGGCCGGAGTTCCTCAACCGTGTCGACGACATCGTGGTCTTCCACCAGCTGACGCCGGTCGAGATCATCCAGATCGTGGATCTGATGCTCTCGCAGGTCGAGGCGCGCCTGAAGGACCGCGACATGGGGCTCGAGGTCTCGCCCGAGGCCAAGCAGCTGCTGGCCGACCGCGGCTACGACCCGGTCATGGGCGCCCGTCCGCTGCGGCGCACCATCCAGCGCGAGCTGGAGGACTCGCTGTCGGAGAAGATCCTGTACGGCGAGCTCCGTCCGGGCCAGGTCATCAAGGTGACCATCGAGGGCGAGGGCGACAACGCGAAGTTCATCTTCACCGGTGAGACCGCGCCGTCCCCAGTGCCCGACTCGGCAGCCGCCATCGCCGGTTCGATCCAGCGCTGACGCCCGCCAGGGCGCACCGAAGCCCCCGTGTGACTCGTTCACACGGGGGCTTCGCCTTTTCTCGCGGAGTTCTCGCGGGAGTTTTCGCGGGAGTGCCCGCTGCCGGTTTCCCGGTGCGGCCGCTCAGCCACTTCCGGCCCGAGCAGCGGCGTGGGAGGACTCACAGGGTCGTTGCGGAATTGTTGGGCCGGAAAAGTGTGCCTGCGACGGCGAGTAGTACTACTCTGTGTAGAGCACCACCAAGTCTTCCCCAAGTAAGCCGCAAGATCGTTTACCTAGGGTGGGACTGCTCCCTGGGGAGTACGAGGCAGTCAACCCAGGGCGGACGCGTACGCCTCCCGGAGCGGGCATGCTCGGCAGGGTCTACGCGATCCCTGACCGGGTGATGCCAACGATCCAAGCGAAGCCGTGGAGGAAACCGATGCGCCTGCGTCACGACGACGGAACGCTCGTACACCTCGCCTACAACGCGGGCGTCCACCCCGCCGAGGACCTGGAGAACCTGATCGCTCACCTGACCCGCTACGCGGTCCCGGTGCGCAAGCGGCTGGGTGTCGAGCGGATGGGCATCGGTCTGTGGCTGTCGCCGAGCGTGGCCGACCACCTCACGGCCGACCGCATCGAGCTCGTACGGCTGCGCCGCTCCCTGGAGGAGCGCGGTCTGGAGGTCGTGAGCCTGAACGGCACGGGCGGGCGCAACCAGGAGGTCCCGGGCCCCGACTGGGCCAAGCCGGAGCGCTACCGCTACACGATGGCCCTGGCCAAGATCCTGGCGTTCCTGCTGCCCGACGACGTCAGGTTCGGCAGCATCTCCACCATCCCCATCGGCTGGCGCCGCGACTGGCCGGCCGACCTCCACGCCATCGCCACCCGCCGCCTGGAGCGGCTGGCCCGCGAGCTGCGCGGCATCTACAGCGTCACCGGCAAGACCATCC
Source organism: Nonomuraea rhodomycinica (assembly GCF_013363995.1). Taxonomy (GTDB): domain Bacteria; phylum Actinomycetota; class Actinomycetes; order Streptosporangiales; family Streptosporangiaceae; genus Nonomuraea; species Nonomuraea rhodomycinica. Next base: position 156,350 of record NZ_JABWGO010000007.1, read on the forward strand.
GCGTCGGCTTCGAGCCGTGGCCCGGCTGCGTCCTGGAGACCACCGAGCAGGCGCTGGAGCGGGTGTGCGGCATCGACTCCGAGCACCTGGGCGTGTGCCTGGACGCCTGCCACCTCGCCTGCGGCTCCGAGGAGCCCGGCGCGGCGCTGCGCGGCCTGGCCGCCGCGGGCGCGCCGGTGGTCAAGCTGGGCCACGTCCACAACCACACCGGCGAGACGCCCAGCACGGGCGCGGTGCTGCACGACACGCTCACGGCGCTGCTGTCGGGAGCGGTCAGCGGCAGCGCGCACATCGAGGTGGAGACGCACAACCTCGCGGTCCCGGGCCGCGCCAAGGGTCCGGGCGCCCTGGTGTCCATGCTGGCGCAGGAGCTCGACTGGGCCCGCACCAACCTCACGGGCCTCGGCCTCCAGCTCGCCGCCTGAGCGGGTTCCGAGCTGGGGCGGTCCTTCCGGGGGTCACATGCCGTCGGGCTGGGAGACCGCTGAGGCCCTTTGAGGGGACGCGGGCTCGGAAGCACCTGACGACATTCGGGCCCGCTGCCTCGCAGAGGGGGAGCGGCGGGTGCGTCGAGGCCGCTGAGGACCCGGTGTGCGGGTCCGCGGCTGATGCGTTTGTGTGCTTCGGTTCCTGTGCGGTGGGTGTCCCGCGCGGCGGTGCCCTGTGCGGCGCGGCCTTTTGCGCGTCGCGGCCCCTGTGTGGCGTATGGCTCTTGAGCCGCCCTGCCTCATGCGCCGGCCAGGCCCTCCTTGTGGCCCGTCCCCTCGCGGGTGGCCGGCGGTGCTGCGGGTCTGGTGTGAGGCGCGCCGGGAGCCCGCGGGGCGCCTCCTGAGAGGACGGAGCGGGTGGCAGGTGGCCTGAGGGGGCCGAGCGGGTCACAGGGTGCCGAACCAGCCGGGGATGTCGAGGCGCCACAGGTTGTCCGGGGTCATCCTGCGCAGGTCCGACTCCAGGGCGTGGAGTCGTTCCTCGCCCAGCTCCTCGGCCCAGCGGGCGCGGAGGGTGTCGAAGATGCGCGCCGACCGGTTGAGCGCGTCCATCCCGTGCGGCGTGAGCCGGGCGATCTTGCGTCTGGTGTCGTGGGGGTCGATGCTCCGCTCCACGTAACCGATGCGCTCCAGGGTGTCGATGGTCTTGCCCGCGGCCTGCTTGGACACCCCGAGCGTGCGGCCCAGCTCGACGGCCGTGGTGCCCGCCGGCCCGATGGCCTGCATGACGAACCCGTGCATGGGACGTATGTCCGGATGTCCCTGCCGGGCCAGCTCGGCGTGGAGCTCGTCGATCAGCACCCGGAACGCGAGCAGCAGGCGCAGCGGAAGTTCGAAGCCTTGGCTTGACATGATAGACAACCCGGTTAACTATATAGACAACGTAGTTTCCTATCTTAGGGGATCCGAGATGTCTGTCGTCCTGTCCGCCGACACCCGCAAGACCGAGACGCCGAACGGCGTCATGACCACCCTGGCCTCCCCGACGCAGGGCGGCGCCCGTCAGGCCGTGTGGCGGGTGGACGCCAAGCCGGGCATGGTCGGTCCGGTGCACGCGTTCGACGCCGAGCTGGTGTGGACCTGGCTCGACGGGTCCGCCGTCGTGGAGCTCGGTGGTGAGCGGTTCGAGGTCGGCGCGGGGGACACCATGGTGCTGCCCGCCGACGTCAGCCGCCAGATGTTCGCGGACCCGGAGCGCGGGTTCGTCTCCATCGTGGTCGCCCCCGCCGAGGCCCACGCCTACAACCCGGAAGGAGAGTCCGAGCCGGACGCGTGCGACCTGGCGCCCAAGGGCTCGGAGCGCATCGTGCCGCTCTGGGTCAGGTGATGGCCTGGCGTGGCGAGGGCGACCTCGGCGGCGTGCGTCAGGAGTGGGGAAGGCGGTAGGTGCCGTCTTCCAGGGCCTCGGCCAGGCCGTCGGCGACCAGGCCGTCCAGGGCGCGCTCTCGCTGCACCGCGTCGTCCCACACCGCGTCCAGCGCCTCCTTCGGCACCGGGCCGTGCGCCGCCCGCAGCACCGCGAGCAGGCGGCCACGGCACTGGCGGTCGGTGCCCGCGTACGTCTGCCCCTTGCGGGCCGGTCCGTCGTGCGCCGGCTTGCCGGCCAGCCGCCAGGCGCAGGCGTGGGTGACGGGGCAGTCGGCGCAGCGCGGGGCGCGCGCCGTGCACACCAGCGCCCCCAGCTCCATGACCGCCACGCCCCAGCGGGCCGCGCCCAGCTCGGGCAGCAGGGCCTCGGCCAGCCGCCGCTCGGCCGCCGACGTGGCGACCGGCGGGTACTCCTCGCCCCGCACCGCCCGCGCGAACACCCGGCGCACGTTCGTGTCCAGCACCGCGTGCCGGCCGCCGTACGCGAAGCTGGCGACCGCCGCCGCGGTGTACTCGCCGATGCCCGGCAGCGACAGCAGTGTGGCGTGGTCGGACGGCACCTCGCCGCCGTGCTCCTCGGTGATGGCGCGGGCGCAGGCGTGCAGCCGCAGGGCGCGGCGCGGGTAGCCGAGCCGCCCCCAGTGGCGCACGGCCTCGCCGGGCTGCTCGGCCGCCAGCGCCTCGGGGGTGGGCCAGCGCTCCATCCACTCGTGCCAGACGGGGAGCACGCGCACGACGGGGGTCTGCTGGAGCATGATCTCGCTCACCAGGACGCCCCACGGCGTCGCGTCGGCGGCGCGCCACGGGAGATCCCGGGCGTTGGACTCGTACCACTCCAGAATGGGTACGTGCAGGAGGTTCGGCTCAACCACGCGCCCCAGCGTATGCCCAGACCGACGGCATCGGCGTGTCGTCACGCTAAGTAGCCGTACCATTACCATGCTGTGAGTATGGACCCGGATACGATACGTGGCGACGACGGCGACGGTGGCGGTGACGTCTACTGGCGACGGCGGATGAGCGTGCTCATCGCGGTGCTGGTGGTCGTGGCCGTGGTGGCGTGGGCGTGCTCCAGCGGCTCCGACGGGCCGCAGCGCTCCTCCAGCGCCGAGTCCTCCGCCAGCGAGTCGCCCTCCGCCGACCCGCTGCTGGCGGGTCTGCGCACCCTCGCCCTCGGCACGGCCACCCCGACGCCCCAGCCGAGTCCCAGCGCGGCCGACACCCCTGCCGTGGCCGACGCCAGGCCCGGCCGTCCCGGACAGCCGTGCACCGAGGACGACCTGGTGCTGAGCCTGCAGGGCAAGCAGGACGTCTACACCGGCGGCGCGTGGCCGAACTTCCTCATCACGCTGGTCAACACCGGGCCCGTCATGTGCCGGGCCGACGTGGGGCCGCGGGCCCTGGAAGTGCGCATCACCTCGGGCGAGGACCGCATCTGGTCCACCGCCGACTGCGTGAGCGGGCCCGCCGCCGAGCAGCGCGAGCTGGAGCGCGGCATCCCGTACGTCCGCACGCTCGACTGGGACCGGCGCCGCTCCAGCGCCGACTGCCGCACCACGCCGCCCTCGGCCCTGCCGGGCACGTACGTGGCGGTGGCCCGCATGGGCAAGCTGAAGAGCCCGAAGGGCGTCTTCCACCTCAGGTGACCCCGACGATCGCGAGAGGCGACGATCCCTTCCCTTCGCCGGCGAGCCGGTTGAGGCGTGGGGGAACCGGGAGACGGGAAGCGGGGGCGCCGGTCAGGCGCGGCGGTCGAGGATGCGGAGAGGCGCGGCGTGCGGGGACGCGGTCAGACGTAGCGTTCGAGGATGGAGGACTCGGCGAGGCGGGACAGGCCCTCGCGGACGCTGCGGGCGCGCGACTCGCCGACCCCGCCGACCGCCTGCAGGTCGTCGATGCTGGCCGCGAGCAGCTTCTGCAGCCCGCCGAAGTGGTTGACCAGGCGGTCCACCACCGTGGCCGGCAGCCGGGGGACCTTGGCCAGCAGGCGGAAGCCGCGCGGGCTGACCGGAGTGTCGAGGGTCTCGCCGCCGTCGTGGCCGAGGACGCGGGCCACCGTCGTCAGGTCGAGCAGGGCGCTGCCGGACAGCTCGTCGAGGTCGTGCATGGCCTCCGACAGGCGGCGGGCGCGCCGGCCCGACGGCGCCGGGAGGTAGTCGCGCACCACCAGCTCACGCTCGGAGTCGACGCCCGCCACCAGCTCGTCGAGCTGGAGCGACAGCAGCCGGCCGTCGGTGCCGAGCTCGACCACGTAGCCCTTGATCTCGTCGGAGATGCGCCGCACCATCTCCAGCCGCTGGGCGACGGCCGCCACGTCGCGCACGGTCACCAGGTCCTCGATCTCCAGGGCCGACAGCGTGCCGGACACCTCGTCGAGGCGGTGCTTGTAGCGTTCGAGGGTGGCCAGGGCCTGGTTGGCCTTGGACAGGATGGCCGCCGACTCCTCCAGGACGTAGCGGATGCCGTCGAGGTAGAGGGCGATGATCCGCATCGACTTGCTGATCGCGATGATCGGCAGGCCTGTCTGCCGGGCGACCCGCTGGGCGGTGCGGTGGCGGGTGCCGGACTCGTCGGTGGGGATGGCCGGGTCGGGGACGAGGTGGACCGCGGCGCGCACGATCTTCTGGTCGTCGCTGACCACGATCGCGCCGTCCATCTTGGCCAGCTCGCGCAGCCGGGTGGCCGAGAAGTCGACGTCGAGCTCGAAGCCGCCGCTGCAGAGCTGCTGGACCTCGCTGTTGTAGCCGAGCACGATGAGCCCGCCGGTCTGCCCGCGCAGGATCCGCTCCAGGCCGTCGCGCAGAGGTGTGCCCGGGGCCACCGCGGCCAGGGCTTCGCGACGGCGGTCGTCCAGACTCCTGTCGTTTGGCACCAGACCCCCGTGTCGAAATAGTCAAGCCCAGCTTAGCCGCGCTATGTGACGTGTGTGAGAGCGTCCCAGACGTTCTCCGCCTCCACCACCTCGAATCCGGGGGCGAACGTGACCGATCCCACCGGCACCAGAGAGCGCTGTCCGTCACGTTTGCGCGTGCCCTCGTCGAGGGAGCCGGCGGGCACCAGACCCCGGCGGAAGCCCAGCCTGGCGGCCTCGCTCAGGCGCCGGCGCACGTCCTTGACCGGCCGCAGCTCGCCGGCGAGGCCCACCTCGCCGAGGGCGACGAGCCCGGCCGGGAGCGGCTTGTCGCCGGCGGCGCTGGCCACGGCCAGCATGACGGACAGGTCGACCGCCGGGTCGGCCAGCTTGATGCCGCCCACCGTCGCGGTGAACACGTCGCAGCCGCCGAGCTTGGCGTTGAGCCGCCGCTCCAGCACGGCCAGGATCATCTGCACCCGGTAGGTGTCGAGGCCCGAGGAGGTGCGCCGGGGCTGCTGCGCCTCGGTGCGGGCGACCAGGGCCTGCACCTCGGCCGGGAGCGGCCGGGTGCCCTCGACGGTCACGGTCACGCAGGTGCCGGGCACCGGCCTGCTGCGCCGGGAGACGAACAGCCCGCTCGGGTCGGTGATGCCCTCGATGCCGCGCTCGTGCAGGTCGAAGCAGCCGACCTCGTCGGTGGGCCCGAACCGGTTCTTGATCGCGCGGACCATGCGCAGCCGGGAGTGGCGGTCGCCCTCGAAGTTGAGCACGACGTCGACCAGGTGCTCCAGGGTGCGGGGGCCGGCGATGGAGCCCTCCTTGGTGACGTGGCCCACCAGGACGGTCGCCATGTTGCGCTCCTTGGCCAGCCGCACGAGGTTGGCGGCGACCTCGCGGACCTGGGTGACCCCGCCGGGCACGCCGGTGGCCTGGGCCGAGCCGATCGTCTGCACGGAGTCGACGACGAGCAGCTGGGGCTGGACCTTCTCGACGTGGGCCACCAGGGCCGACAGCTCGGTCTCGGCGGCGAGGTAGAGGCGGTCGCGGATGGCGCCGATGCGGTCGCCGCGCAGGCGGACCTGCGCGGCCGACTCCTCGCCGGTGACGTAGAGGACGGTGTCGCGCTCGGCGATGCGGGCCGCGGCCTCCAGCAGCAGCGTGGACTTGCCGATGCCGGGCTCGCCGGCCAGCAGGACGACCGCGCCGGGCACCAGGCCGCCGCCGAGGACCCGGTCGAGCTCGCTCACCCCGGTGGTGCGGGCGATCGCCACCTCGGCCTTGACGTTGCCGATCGGGAGGGCGGGGGCGGTGGTGGCGCCGGCCTGGACGACGTTGACGCCGGCGCGGGCGCCTTCCTCGTCGACCGTGCCCCACGCCTGGCACTCGCCGCACCGGCCCACCCATTTGGGGCTGCGCCAGCCGCACTCGGCGCAGCGGTAACCGGGTTTGGGGGCAGTCTTGGCCATGCCGAGCAGGCTAGCGGCCCGGACCGACAATCGCGGTCAGGCTGCCCGGCGGCAATCGCGGTCAGGCTGCCCGGCGGACGACCACGGTGAGGCGGGGGGCTCGCCGCCGGTGTCAGGCCAGGCCGAGCTCGGAGACCAGCATGCGCTTGGGCTTGGCGCCGACGACCTGGCGCACGGGCTCGCCGTTCTCGAACAGCAGCAGCGTGGGCAGGCTGAGCACGCCGTACCGGGACATGATCTCGGGGTTCTCGTCGGTGTTGAGCTTGCCGATGGCGAGGCCGTACTCGCTCTCGATCTGCTGGAGCACGGGCGCGACCATGCGGCACGGCCCGCACCACTCGGCCCAGAAGTCGACCAGGACGGGCTTGTCGGCGCGCAGGACCTGCTCGTCGAAGTTGGCGGTGGTGAGGGTGATCATTTCTCTCCTTGGATCGAGAACATGCAGCCGGAGCAGGACTCGCCCAGCTGGGCCGAGACCTCGGCGCGGCGGGCGAGCAGGGTGCGGATCTCGTCGTCGATCTCGGCCAGTTTGCGCCGGTAGACCTCGGCCGAGTCGCGGCACGCGCCGCCCTTCTCGTGACCGGCCCGCAGGCAGTTCACGAACGGACGGGTGTCCTCCAGCGTGAAGCCCACCGACAGCAGCGTGCGGATCTCCTCCACGAGGCGGACGTCGTCCTCGGCGTACTCGCGGTAGCCGTTGGCGCCCCGACGTGAGGTGATCAGCCCGTGCTGTTCGTAGTAGCGGAGGGAGCGGGTGCTCGCCCCCGTACGTCCGGCCAGCTCTCCGATGCGCATGGCCCCACGGTAAACGTTGACGCCAATGTCAAGGTCAAGGGGGTCAGAACAGGCGCCAGCGCAGGACGTTGGGGTAGTCCAGCTCCAGGCCGGGCGTCTCCGCGATGGCCTGGCGGGCCACGTCCGGCGCGAACTCGATGCGCAGCACGGCCTCCAGGTCCGCCCGCCGCTCGAACACCATCCGCAGGTCCAGCTCCTGCCGCTGCCAGCCCTGCCGCGTCCAGAACGCCTCCACCTCGCGCGCCGAGTACGTGGGGACCGTGCGCGAGAACCAGCGGCCGAACGCCCCGCGGCCCGCGTCGAGGTCGACGACGAAGGCCGCGCCGCCGCGCCGCACGACCCGGGACAGCTCGCGCAGCCCCGGCTCGCTGCCGGGCCCGAAGAAGTACGCCCAGCGCGCGACGGCGACGTCCACCGACATGTCGGGCAGCGGGAGGTCCTGCGCGGCGGCGGCGTGGACCTCCACGTTGGGCAGCCCGGCGCAGCGGCGGCGGGCCAGCGTCACCAGGTCGCCGTGCGGCTCGACCCCGATCACCCGCGCCGCGGCGGCCGACAGGCCCGGCAGGTGGTAGCCGGTGCCGCAGCCGATGTCGAGCACGGTGGCGCCGTCCCACGGCCGGATCGCCCGCATGGCGGCCTCGGCCGCGCCGTCGGGGTCGACGGCGCGGTTCTCCAGCTCGTACAGCTGCGGGGTGTTCCAGATGTTGGGGCTGGGGATGGCGCCTTTTGCGATCCGGGGCATGACCCAACCGTAGGCGTCGCGCGCCAGAACCCCGTCACCGGCTTAGGCTGGCAAGGTGGCTGACGTCATCCGTGTGCCCAATGCGAAGATCGCATTGTCCACCGCCTCGGTATATCCGGAACGCACCCCTGACGCGTTCGAGCTCGCCGCTCGCCTGGGCTACGACGGTGTCGAGATCATGGTCGGCGCCGACCCCGTGAGCCAGGACATCGACGTGATCGAGCGGCTGTCCGACCACTACCAGGTGCCCGTGCTGGCCATCCACGCCCCGTGCCTGCTCGTCACGCAGCGGGTCTGGGGGCGCGACCCCTGGGCCAAGCTGGTCCGGGCCCGGCAGGCGGCCGAGCGGCTCGGCGCGTCCGCGGTCGTGGTCCACCCGCCGTTCCGCTGGCAGCGCGAGTACGCTCGCGACTTCGAGACCGGCATCGCCCGCATGCGGGACGAGACCGACGTGATCTTCGCGGTGGAGAACATGTTCCCCCTGCGGGCGAGGAACAACGACGTCGTTCCGTACTCTCCCGACTGGAACCCGATCGACTACGACTTCCCCCACGTCACGCTGGACCTGTCGCACACGGCCGTGTCGGGCTCCGACGCCATGGAGATGGCCACCAAGCTCGGCGACCGTCTGGCGCACCTGCACCTGGCCGACGGCGTGGGGGTGACGAACAAGGACGAGCACCTGGTGCCCGGGCGGGGCACCCAGCCGTGCGCGCCGATCCTGGAGCGCCTGGCGAACTCCGGCTACGGCGGGCTGGTGGTGCTGGAGATCAACACGCGCAAGGCGGCCAGCCGCACCGAGCGGATCGACGACCTGGCCGAGGGGCTCGCGTTCGCCCGCCTGCACCTCGCGGCGTCCGCATGACGGTCAAGAGGGGTCCCGGGCGCAGGCCGGGGTCGGCCGACACCAGAGGGGAGATCCTGGCGGCGGCCCGGCGGGTGTTCGCCGAGAAGGGGTTCGACAAGGCGACGGTCCGCGGCATCGCCCGGGAGGCGCAGGTGGACCCGGCGCTCGTGCACCACTACTTCGACACCAAGGAGGGCATGTTCGCGGCGGCGATGCGGCTGCCGCTGACGCCCGAGGTGGTGGTGCCGGCCCTGCTCGACGGCCCGCGCGAGGAGATCGGGGAGCGGCTGGTCCGGCTGCTCCTCGAGGTGACCGCCACGCCCGAGACGCGCGAGCCGATGATCGCGCTCATCCGTTCGGCGATGACGCACGAGTACGCCGCGTCGATGTTCCGGGAGTTCGTCTCGAACGCGCTGCTGTTCAGGGTGGCCGACACGATCGGCGTGCCGCACCTGCGGATCGAGGCGGCCTTCGCCCAGATGTTCGGCGTGGTGATGGCCCGTTACGTGCTCAGGCTGGAGCCGATGGCGGGGGCCGAGCCGGAGGAGCTGGTGGAGCTGCTGGCGCCGACGATCCAGCGCTATTTCACGCCGTAGCGAACCATAGAGCATTGTTCGGTAACGACCCGCGGTCGTAGGGTGGGTCGCGTTACCCCAGTTATGTTACCGCTGGGTAGGATTCTGGGGACACCTGGTCGTTGCGTGGCGGACCGGCGCTCGTACGCTGGCAGCCAACGTCACCTGTGGGAGGGCCCGTGCTCTGGGTAGCCATCATCGGACTCGTCATGACCGTCCTGGCGGTGGCCGTGGCGGGCCGTCGGGCGCTGTTCCTCTACAAGCTCGCCACCGTCGGCCCGCCCGCGCCCGAGCGCCTGGAGTACGCCAGGACGCACGCCGGCGAGGAGATCAAGACGCAGCTGGTCGAGGTGTTCGGCCAGAAGAAGCTGCTGAAGTGGACACCGTCCGGCGTCGCCCACTTCTTCGTCATGTGGGCGTTCTTCATCCTGCTGACCGTCTACGTCGAGGCGTACGGCGCGATCGTGCAGGGCGCGATCACCGGCCGGCCCGACTTCCACATCCCGCTCGTCGGCCAGTGGGCCGTGCTGGGATTCCTGCAGGACTTCATCGCGGTCGCGTGTCTGCTGGGCCTCGTGGCGTTCGCCGCCATCCGGATCAAGAACTCGCCCAAGACGCTGGGCCGCGGCTCGCGCTTCACCGGCTCCCACCTGGGCGGCGCGTGGCTCGTCCTGTTCATGATCTTCAACATCATCTGGACGTTGTTCCTGGCCCGCGGCGCCTCGGCCGCCAACGGCAACTTCCCCTACTCCTCGGGCGCCTTCGTCTCGCTCGCCCTCGGCGACGTGCTGCCGCACAGCTCGCTGCTGGAGGAGATCGCGCTGCTCCTGCACATCGGCTTCATGCTGGTGTTCCTGGTGATCGTGCTCAACTCCAAGCACCTGCACATCTTCACCGCGCCGCTGAACGTGCTCTTCTCCCGCCGCCCCGACGGCCTCGGCGGCGCGCCCGAGCTGCGCGTGGACGGCAAGCCGGTCGACTTCGAGGACGAGGACCTCGACGCGGAACGGCTGGGCCGCGGCAAGATCGGCGACACCACGTGGAAGGGCTTCCTCGACTTCTACTCCTGCACAGAGTGCGGACGCTGCCAGTCGCAGTGCCCGGCGTGGAACACCGACAAGCCGCTGTCGCCGAAGATGCTCATCATCGACCAGCGCGACCACGCCTTCAAGGTGGCCCCGTACCTGCTGGCGGGGGCCGACACCAGCCATGCCGACACCGACGTGCTGGCGCTGCTGGAGAAGCCGCTGGTGGGCGAGGACGGCGTGATCCACCCCGACGTGCTGTGGTCGTGCACCAACTGCGGCGCCTGCGTCGAGCAGTGCCCCGTCGACATCGAGCACATCGACCACATCCTCGACATGCGCCGTTACCAGGTGATGGTCGAGTCGTCGTTCCCGTCCGAGGCGGGGGTGATGGTCAAGAACCTGGAGAACAAGGGCAACCCGTGGGGCATGTCCGAGATGAAGCGGGCCGACTGGATCGAGGAGCTCGACTTCGAGGTCGAGCTGGTCGACGAGAAGATGCCCGAGGGCACCGAGTACCTCTTCTGGGTCGGCTGCGCCGGAGCCCTGGAGGACCGCGCCAAGAAGACCACCAAGGCGGTCGCCGAACTGCTGCACATCGCGGGCGTCAAGTTCGGCGTGCTCGGCCCCATGGAGGCGTGCACCGGTGACCCGGCCCGCCGCCTGGGCATGGAGTACCTGTTCAACATGCTCGCGCAGCAGAACATCGAGACCCTCAACGAGGCCGGCGTCAAGAAGATCGTCGCCACCTGCCCGCACTGCTTCAACACGCTGGCCAACGAGTACCCGCAGCTCGGCGGCACGTACGAGGTCGTGCACCACACCCAGCTCCTGGCCAAGCTGGTCGACGAGGGCAAGCTCACCCCGATCACCCCGATCGAGGAGAAGATCACTTACCACGACCCGTGCTTCCTCGGCCGCCACAACAAGGTCTACTCCCAGCCGCGCGACATCATGTCCAAGGTGCCCGGCGTGCAGACCCAGGAGATGCACCGCCACAAGGACCGCGGATTCTGCTGCGGCGCCGGCGGCGCGCGCATGTGGATGGAGGAGCGCATCGGCAAGCGCATCAACACCGAGCGGGTGGACGAGGCGCTGACCACGAATCCCGACACCGTCTCCACCGCGTGCCCGTTCTGCATGGTGATGCTCGGCGACGCGATCAACGAGAAGAAGAACAACGGTGAGGCCAAGGAGTCGCTGGAGGTCGTGGACGTCGCCCAGCTCCTGATCAAATCCGTGAAAAGCCCTACCTGACACGGGAAGTCGGAACTCCTCCACAGGTAATGTGGAGGAGTTCCGCATGTCAGGCCGGCCACCCGCAAGAAATCCGCCATCCACATAACGGGAAAATCACGGTAACCTCAACGTCGCATGGCTTCATTCGACGGGGAGGGGGCTCGCGATGCGCGTCGTGGTCACAGACGCGGAAGTCACGCTCGCCGATGTGCTCTCCCTCCGGCTGGCCATGGAGGAGCCCCTGAGCGACGGCACGGAACTCGTGCTCAGGCACCGGACGACGGGGGTCGAACGTGAGGTGCTGCTGGGCACCCCGGGCGCCCGCACGGGCGAGGCCACGCTGGCCGTCTCGCTGGCGCCGCTCATGCTGACGGCCGGGCGCTGGGACGCCTACCTGCGGCGCGACGGCCGGCGCGTGCGGCTGCGCAGCGTCGACCCGGGCTTCTCCCTCGACCACCTCGACGCGTACGCGCTGTGCAAGCGCACCCTCGCCTACCGCTCCTACCGCACCCGCAACGGCTACCTCGCGCTGAAGATCGCCGACGCCGAGCCGATCGCGGAGGTGCGCTCGATCTGGTTCAGGGAGGGGCGCATGGAGGTCATGGGCCTGCTGGCCTTCACCGGGCTGGAGGACGACGACGCCCGCCACGAGGCCAGGCTCGCCCTGCACCGCAGGCAGTCCGGCGACCTCATGCGGCGCACCTGGGCGACCGTGCAGGGCGTGCGCTTCCACGCCGCGTTCTCCCTGGTGGACGTGCTCGCGGCCGACCCCGACCAGGCCGGCACCTGGGAGCCGGCACTGGAGGTCGAGGGTGTGGCCACGCCGCTGAAGCTCGGCTCGCGGCTCGACGACGTCGACGGCAAGCGCCGCCGCCTGCACTACCCGTCGGCCCGGATCGACGGGGTGCCCATCCGGCCCTGCTACACCGCCGACGACGAGCTGCGGATCGAGGTGGGCGGGTGAAGATCACCCTGCTGCTCTCCTCCGCGTACGGCATGCGCGGCGACGTGCGCTCCACGCTCAACCTCGCCACCGCGCTGTCCGAGCGGCACGACGTCGAGGTGATCAGCGTCAGGAGGCACAAGGACCGGCCGTTCTTCCCCGTCGGGCCGGACGTGACCATGCGCGCGATCATCGACGCCAGGCCCGGGAGCCGGTGCCTGCTGCCGCGCGGGCAGGTGCGCGCGGAGGTCGCCCTGTGGCGGCTGCTGCGCAACCTCAAGTCCGACGTGCTCATCACCACCAGGCCGGCGCTGGGCGTCCAGGCCGCCCGGCACGCCCCGCGCGACCTGCTCAAGATCGCCCGGGAGTGGGGACGCCCGGCCGTGCCCGCGCCGGTCAGGCGCTTCTACCCCCGGCTGCGGGCGGTCGCCACCGCCACCGACGCGGCCGCCGAGGAGTGGACCAGGCTCCTCGACGGCTCGGCCGCCGTCCACACGGTGCCCGACGCGCTGCCGGCCGGTCCGTGGCCGCGCTCGCGGATGGACAACCGCATCGTCGCCGCCGGGGGCCGGTGGATCCCGGTCAAGGGGTACGACCGGCTGATCAGGGCGTTCGCCACCGTGGCCGACAAGCGGCCCGACTGGCGGCTGCGGCTGTACGGCGGCGGCTCCGAGGAGCGGCGCCTGCGCGCGCTGGTGCGCGACCTCGACCTGCACAACCACGTCTACTTCATGGGCATGACCCCCGACCTCGCGGGGGAGTTCGCCAAGGCGTCGATCGTGGCCAACACCTCGCGCAACGGCGACCTCGGCATGACCGTGCTGGAGGCCATGGGGTGCGGGGTCCCCGTGGTGGCCTTCGAGGGCTCGCGGGGGCCCACGGAGTTCGTGGCCACGGGCTACAACGGGGTGCTGGTGCCGGAGGGCGACGGCGAGGTCGAGCTGGAGATGTTCGCGTCGGCGCTGCTCGCGCTCATCGACGACGAGCGCAGGCGGCGGTCGCTGGCCGCCGGGGCGCTCGACACCGCGCTGCGCCACTCGGCCGCCGAGGTCGGGTCGCAGTGGGAGAAGCTGATCGCGGATCTCAGATGACTCGTAACGGATGCGGATATCGTGGTGACCATGCACGGCTACACCGGTGACAAGCAGGCCTACCTGACGCGGCTCCGGCGCATCGAGGGGCAGATCAGGGGCCTGCAGCGGATGGTGGACGACGACGCGTACTGCATCGACGTGCTCACCCAGGTCTCGGCGGCGACGCGCGCGCTGCAGGCGGTCGCGCTGGGCCTCCTGGAGGACCACCTGGCGCACTGCGTGGCCGAGGCCGTCAACAGCGGCGGTCCGGAGGCCGAGGCGAAGGTCAAGGAGGCGTCGGCGGCGATCGCCCGCCTCGTGCGGTCGTAGCCTCCCGCGCCGGTCGGCCGGTCGTCTCCCGCGATGGCCGGTCGGTCGGCGGCGTGTGATGGCCGGTTGGTCGGCTGTCGTGCCGGCCGGTCGGTCGTCCGTGAGGAGTCGTCCGTTCGGAGGAGGGTGGCCGGCGAACTGACTAGTCATGTCGTGGGAGGTGAGCCACCCTCCACACCACCGTCCCGGACCCCTCAGGAGTCCGGGACCACGTCATGGTGATCGTCTTCAGCGACTCGCTGAAGTCCGCAATCCGAGCGCGTCGTCGAGCTCGTCCAAGGTCAGCCGCCGCTCGCTGATGGCAACGGCGGTAAGTACCTCGGCGTAGAGCGCAATCTCGTCCAACGCGACACGGTCGTGGACCCGAGAGTCCAGGTCGTCGTGCCCCACCGCGTCGTCCTTCCTTCCGCAGCCCACACCCTCTACGAGGTTACGGCCGGGGCCCTTCGGGCGACATGGCCCATCGGAGTCATTCCTTTGCGCGTCGCCGGGGCCCCACGGGGGTCATTTCCCCAATCAGAGATCACAATTCAGCTAAATAGCGGTCCTTGGCGTCTTGGAACGATATAGGAGGGGTAAGAGTGAAATAACGGTATTAGTGGGTTAGGTGGGAAGATCGTCGCGCTCGTGGACGATCCTTCGCACCAGCGCGGCCTGCCCCGCGAACCCCCGCTCCGGCACCTTCGCCCCCGACACGGCCTGCCACGCCAGCCCGGCGGCGTACGCGGCGCCCAGCACGGCCGCCGCCGTGGCCCGGTCGGGCGGCTCGATCTCGAAGCCGGACGTGACGCGCCGGCGCGGCCTCCGCGACAGCACCCGCCTCGCCACCGCCGCCGCCAGACGCCCTGACCGCGTCCCCTCGCCGTCGGAGGCGCTCCGCACGATCTGGGGGAGGCGCCCGGCGGCGCTCCGCGCCCGTCCGATCCCACCCGTCCCGGTGTCCGGGGGGCCGGCGTCCTGGCCCGCGCCGGTGCTGCCTGTGCCGGTGCTTCCCCCGCCGGTGCTTCTTGGGCCGCTGCTGCCTGAGCTGGTGCTGCCTGAGTCGGTGCTTCCTGGGCCGGTGTCTGCTCCCGCGTCGCCGTTTGCCGTCCGGCCGCTACCTCCCGTCCGGCCGCTGCCTCCCGCCTGGGGGATGCCGTCGCGCCGGCGCTCTCCTGCGCGTCCGAGTCCGCCGGAACGACGGAAGAGACCGGACCCGCCGCGCTCGCGGTCCTCTCGGGGGTCGCGGGCCTCCTGGGCGCCGCGCTCGCCGGTCTTCCGGGTGGTGCGGTCGCCGGCGTCCTGGGCGTCACGGTCGGCCGCGCGAGGAGGGGTGGGGCGGCCCAGGGCGTCCGGCCCTGTGGGCCCGGGCGCGCCGGCGTCGTCCGGCCCACCCGTGTGACGCCAGGAGGAGCCCGTGTGGGGCCCGGAGGGGTCGAGGGGATGCTTCGGGGCTCGCGCGTGACGGTCCTGCGCGCCTGTGCCGGGGGACCCGGAGACCGCCGCGGGGCCGCCGGGGGCCCACGCGCCGGTGCTGTCGGCGTCGTCCGCCGGCGTCCAGGCGCCGGTGGCCTCGCCCGGGTCCGCGGGCGCGCCACCGCGGCCGTCCCTCTCTCCACGGTCGCCCTCCCCCCGCGGGGCCGCTCTCCGGGAGCCCGTCGTGTCCGCAGGGGTCCAGGCGCCCGTGGGGTCCGCCGTGGGGCGGGAGCCGGTGGGGCCGCCCGGTGACCAGGCTCCCGTGGCGTCCGGCGGGCGCGGCGGGGCCCAGGCCCCCGTGGGCGTGCCCAGAGCCCCCGGAGGGCCCGGAAGGGGCTGGGACGGCCCCAGCACCTCGAAGCCGTCCGGGTGCGTCGTCTCGGCCGCCGACGTCCCCGTCAGCCCCGCCCGGGCCAACTCCTCGTACGCGTGCCGCAGCCGGTGGTCCAGCCGCCCCGGCAGCAGCCCGCGCGAGTCCGACAGGTCGGCCAGCAGCATCGCGGCGGCCCGGTCCGGGTCGGGGGTGAAGGACAGCGCGTCCACCAGGTCGTACACCGTGTGCGCGAAGTGCGTCTCCGGGTCGGTCTCGGGCAGGAGGGCCCGGGCCAGCCGGGCGGGGCAGCGTTCGAGCCACGCCTGCCGTACGGACTCGTCGTCGCGCCGCGCGGCCCGCTCGTCGAGCCCCGGCTGCGACAGCGCCGGCTCCACCATCGTGAGCAGCGCCAGCGCGCGCGGCCGGAAACGCGTGTCGGACAGCAGGATGTGCGCCGTGTCGGCCATGATCGCCGTCAGCCGGAGCGACTCGCGGGGGCGGCCGGCCCGCTGCCGCTCGGCGACGAGCCGGACGAGGTCCAGCAGCGGCGGCGCGGGCAGCCAGCGCACCCACTCGTCGCCGGGCAGGGGCCGGCGCAGGTACTCGCCGAAGATGGTCAGCAGCCGTTCGTTGCCGTCGAAGGCCGGCGCGTACGCGCACCACATCACGACCCCCCACACGGCCGCCACCGTGCTCGGCACGTCACCGGCGAAGATCTCGCCGAACGCCGTCAGCGGGAAGTCCAGTTCCGAACGCCGCCCCGCCGCCCGTACGAGCACCCGGACCTGCTCCGTGAGGTGGTCGGGCACGTCCGGCCCGACGAACGCCTGCGTCGAGCCCGGCTCGGCGGCGAAGTCCGGCCCCCGGGGGATCACCCGGGCGGGCAGCACCGCGGCGGCGTGCTCGGCCGGCCGCACCCGCGCCCCCCGGGGCGGCGGCGCGGGATGCCAGCGGCCGTCGGCCGGATCGTGCAGGTGCCAGCGCGCGTGCGCGCCGAAGAGCCACCGGTCGCCGTCGGGCGTCACCAGCGTCCGCGACGCGATCGCCTGGGCGCGTACGGGTACGGGAAGGTCCTGCCAGCGCGGGTCCGCGACCATCGCGCGGACGTCCGCTTCGACGGCGGCGAACGCATCCCAGGGGCGCACGGCGGCCATCGTACTTGCCGCTTGGGGATCAACAACCGCCTTTACACGGCAGAATGTCCGACTATGAGGGCGAAAGTGGCAGGGATGTTGGCGGTGGCGATCGGGCTCGCCGGGTGCGGGTCGACCACCGCGGCGCGGCCCTCACCCACCACCGCCGGCGTGCTGGACGTGGCCAGGGCCTTACCGCCGACGCCCGGCGGCGAGGTGGGCGGGGCGTCCACCGAGTTCGCCGCGGCCGGCGACCTGGCCGCCTGGGCCAAGCTGAGCGACACCGAGAAGGACGTCGACCGCATCGCCAAGCTCGACGTGAACACCACGGTGAAGGGCTCGCTCTACCTGGAGCCCAGGACGTCGACGTGGTTCGACGGCTTCCGCGGGCCGTTCGTGTACCAGGAGCTGGCCGGCGACATCGTGATGTACGCCCGGGTGAAGGTCGAGGGCAAGAAGGGCGCCAAGCCGAGGCGGAAGTTCTCGCTCGGCGGGCTGATGGCCCGGGTGCCGGCCTCGTACGGCAATCCGACATGGGTGTCCGTGACCACGGGCACCGCCGAGAAGAGCGGCCAGGTCGAGGCGAAGTACACGCTGAACGGCAGCTCCAAGCCGCTGGAGATCGCGGTCAAGGGCGGCTGGGTCGATCTCGTGCTGGCCAGGGCCGGACGGCTCGTGGCGGCGTTGTACCGGGAGCAGGGCGGCTCCTGGAAGGTCGCCCAGCGTTGGCCGTCGCAGCTGCCCGAGGTGCTCCAGTGGGGCGTGACGGCGTACACCGACTGGGACAGCTACGCGACGCTGAAGAAGGACGCGGTGAAGGGCAACGCCAAGCAGGTCAAGGGCCTGCCCGACCTCAAGCTGACCGTCGACTTCGTGCACTTCCTGCGCCCGGAGCTCCCGGAGTACGCCGACCCGCTCAACACCGCCTCGGTGTCGGACGCGGCGCTGATCAAGACGTTGACGCCTGCCGGTGCCTGACCGCCTTGGCCATGTAGTTGTCGGGTGTGCGGGCGAAGGAGGCGCGGTCGTCGTCGGTGAGCTCGCGGACGATCCGGCCCGGCACGCCGGCGACGAGCACGCCGGCCGGGATGCGCTTGCCGGGCCCGATGACCGCGCCCGCCGCCACCAGGGTGCCGGCGCCGACGCGGGCGCCGCCGAGCACGATCGCGCCGATGCCGATCAGCGCGCCGCGCTCCACGTGCGCGCCGTGCACCATGGCCTTGTGGCCCAGGCTCACCCGTGGCTCCAGGATCGCCGGCTCGCCCGGGTCGGCGTGCAGGCAGCACAGGTCCTGGACGTTGCACTCCTCGCCGATCTCGATCCGCTCGTCGTCGCCGCGGAGGACCGAGCCGTACCAGATGCTGGAGGCGCGTCCCACGCGCACCCTGCCGACCACGACCGCGCCGGGCGCTATGTACGCCTCGGGGTGAATGTCGGGGACGGCCCCGCCGTCCAGCGCTGCGATGTACACCCGGCCCATCGTAATTCCCGCTCCACGTCAGGCGTTCCGCTTGCGGACGTGGGCAGATGGCAGGAGAGTCGTTTCCTGACGTCTCGCTGCCAGACCCTCACAACCCGCAGTTATCCCCCGGCTCACGCAAACCTTTAGGTAACCCCCATGACAAACCAGCACGAGAGCATTCCCGATCTGATGCAAGAGGACACCTTCGAGGTCGTGATGCGCGGTTACAACCGCCGTCAGGTTCACGACTACATGACGCGGACCCGCAACCAGGTACGGGATCTCGAGGAACGGCTGGCCAGGGCGATCGAGCAGGCCGAGCAGGGCCGGGTCGAGCTGGCCGAGGCCCGGCGGCGCATGGTCGAGGCGCCGCAGAACTACGAGGACCTCAGCCCGAGGCTGGCGCAGATCCTCAAGCTCGGCGAGGAGGAGGCGGCGGCCAAGCGGGCCGACGCCGAGGCCGAGGCGGCCCGGCTGCGCGAGACGGCCACGACGGAGGCCGAGCGGCTCGTGTCCTCGGCCCGCGCGACCGCCGACGAGATCCTGACCTCGGCGCAGGCCGAGGCCGAGCGCCGGGTGGCCGAGGCCACGGCGGCGGCCGAGGGCATGCTGGCGCAGGCGGGCTCCGACGCCGAGGAGCAGCTCACCACCGCCCGCGCGGAGGCCGACGAGACGCTGCGTGCCGCCCGCACCGAGGCCGAGCGGCTGGTCACCGGGGCCGAGCAGGAGTCGGCCCGGCTGCTGGAGTCGGCGAGCGCCGAGGCCGAGCGCACCCTCACCGCCGCCCGGACGGAGGCGGAGTCGGCGCTGGAGGAGGCCAACCGGCGCGTGGCCGCGCTGGACGAGCACGCGGGCCGCCGCGTCGAGTACCTCACCAACACCCACACCGAGGTCGTGCGCCGGCTCAGCGAGATCGGCTCGGTGCTGGGCGACCTGATGCGGAACGAGAGCGCGGCCGGGCCGCTGGTGCTGGAGCAGGCCAAGGCGCCGCGCGAGCCTGCCGCCGGTGACGTCCGTGAGGGTCGGGCGGCCGGACGTTCCGTGGAGATGGAGGGCCAGGCGGCCGCCGCGCCGTCCGACCGCCCGGCGCCCGACGACCAGCCCGCGGGCAACGACCAGCCCGTGGGCGCCGACCAGCCCGCGCGCGCCGACCAGTCCGCGCGCGACGACCACGCCGCGCCCGCCGGCCAGGCCGGGCACGAGGCGCGCACCGCGCCGGTCGGCCACAACCCGCGGGAGACCCACGCCGCGCCGCACGCTCAGGGCCAGGCCGAGGAGCCCGGCGAGCGGCCGTTCGACCAGCGGGCCTTCGAGGGGCAGGAGGCGTCCGGCGCCCCGCGGCAGCCCACGGACCAGGACGACGTCCGCATCATCGTGCAGGACGACGCGCCGCGA
Source organism: Nonomuraea rhodomycinica (assembly GCF_013363995.1). GTDB lineage: Bacteria > Actinomycetota > Actinomycetes > Streptosporangiales > Streptosporangiaceae > Nonomuraea > Nonomuraea rhodomycinica. Next base: position 175,853 of record NZ_JABWGO010000007.1, read on the forward strand.
CCGGGGACGCCGAACACATCCCGGGTGTCCGACGACACCGACGTCAACCTGGGCCGCCTGTCGGACCTGCACCAGTAACGCCGTCCTCACCCGGACCGCACTCTCACCGCGACGGCCGTGAGGACGTGGTCCAGGAGAGCGGAAGCCTCCGCCCCCGATCGGGTCGGAGGCTTCCGCGCACATGGCCCCGTTGGTGGCCCGGTGCCGGGGCCGCCGAGACGCTGGACCCGGCACCGGGCTGCTCGTTGCGCGCCCGCCGTCGGCCTGGTGCGGCCGGTGGCGTGCGCTAGGACGGCGCGGGCCCGGCGCGCCGCTCCGGGTCGCCGGCCGCGGCGGCCGGATCGCCGGCCCTGATCTCCTGCTCCCGGAGCCGCTCGCGCAGGTCCTCCGGGTCGTCCGCGTCGATGGTCATCGCGCATCCGGCGTCGCGCTGCGCGTCGCTGAGCGGTTGGTGACGTGTCGCCCACCAGCGGCCCGCGTCGCTTCGCCAGATGGTCCACTGGGGAAACTCCCGGGCGATGTCGGCGAGGTGCCGGTCAAAGGACATTCGGGTCATCCTTCCGGGGCCTCCTGCGAGGTTCCATCTCCTTGAAGGGTGCGCGTCTTCTCTAGAGAAGTCTATGATCGCAAAGGTCAGGTCAACCTACCCGCTTGACAGCCTCGCTTGACCTAGGCGTCGAAGTCGTACTGGAGTACGTAGGCCGCCGAGTCCAGCACCATCTCGTTGTACTCGACGGGCATGCCGCCCGCCGTGTACGCGGTGCGGGCGATCACGATCACCGGGGTCCCGCCCGGCAGGCCCAGCAGCTCGGTCTCCCTCGGCGCGGGCATGCGGGCCCGGATCTCCTCGGTGAAGTGCGCCGGCGCGAGCCCGAGGTCGCGCAGCCTGGCGTAGACGCCGCCCGGCCCGGTGTCGGCCGTGGTGATCGCGCTGCCCTCGACCGCCCGCGCGGGGAAGTACGAGGTGGCGAGCTGCACCGGCCGCCCGTCCACGGAGTAGCGCCGCCGCCGGGTCCACGCCTCGCGGCTGTCCAGGATGTCGGCCACGTCCTCGGGCACCTCCTCGCGCAGCACCTCCACCTCGTCCACGGTGAACGGCCGGCCGCGCGTGTCGGCGTCCCAGATGGCGCGTCCCTCACCCCACTGGTCTCTCGCCAGGCGGCGCGAGCCGTGCCTGCGTATCGGCTTGAACAGGCGCACGTAGACCCCCGACCCTCGTTTGGGGACGGCAAGACCTTCGTTGATGAGGACGGCCAGCGCCTGGCGTGCCGTGGCGCGGGCGATCGAGTAGTCGGCCATCAGCGCGTTCTCGCCCGGCAGCCGGTCCCCGTCGCGCAGCTCGCCGGACAGGATCCGGGCGCGGAGGCCGTCGGCGATGCGTCGATAGATGGGGGGATCGTGGGGTACCGGGGATTCAAACACGTTTGACCACCCTCTGTCACCAACCGGGTTTGGCGTCTCCAGAGAACTTGCCCCGTCTTGTCCACGATCGCACAGATACGCAGGTTGGTCGCGTGCTTCTTTTCAGCGAATCGTGCCCATGTGGCGAACCGGAACGGGTTTGCGCCGCCCCTTATTCGGGGACCGGACGCGCCCTTATCCGCGGCGCCCACCAGCGGCGAGTAACCAGCGCCGCCAGCACGGCGCCGGCGGTGTTGACGAGCACGTCGTCCACGGACGAGTAGCGGCCGAGCCGCAGGACGTACTGGAGCACCTCAACCGTGACCGACGCGGCGGCGGCCACGGCCGCCACGCGCGGCACGGAGGCGAGGCGCGGGCCGCGCACGGGCAGCAGCGCGCCCAGGGCCGCGAACACCAGCAGATTGCCTCCGACCTGCGTCAACACCGCTCCGGCAGGCGCGTCGGCGAGAGTGACGAGGTCGGTGAACGGGACGAGGCTGACACCTTCCTGACCGGTGGCCGGGGTGAGGATCATCCACAGCCAGGGGAGCGTGCCGGCCGGGATCCCGACGTCGGCCAGCGCCGTGCGGACCGGCGCGGGGTGGCCGGCGCGGGCCCGGCGCCGGGCGAGGAGCCAGGCGAGGGCCGCCGCCAGCGGAAGCGCCAAAAGCGCGGCGATGATGATATTTCCCCACAGCTCCCACGTCCGCGCCACTGGACCATCATGAGGCCGGATCATGGGTACGAGAACCTGTCCTCCAGGACAGCCCCGTCACGCCCTTTACCCGTCTCCCTGACACGCCCGTGTCGGGCGCCGCCGGTCAGGAGACGGGGAGGTGGCTGTCGAGGAAGTCGAGGGCGACGCTCCACGCGCGCCGGGCCGCCTCCGGGTGGTGGAACATCGGCGCCTCGCTGTTGTGGAAGGCGTGCCCGGCCTCCTCGTCGACGTACACCCGCACGCCCGGCCGTCCCTGCGCCGCCTCCTCGACCTTGGCCACCTGCTCCCGGGGGATGTACGGATCGCTCCCGCCGAAGACCAGCAGCAGCGGCGAGGTGATCCGCTCCATCAGCCCGGTGGCCTCCGGCACGGCGGAGCCGTAGAAGGACAGGACGGCGTCGAGGTCGGCCTGCGTGGCCAGCATGTAGTCCACCGAGCCGCCCAGGCAGAACCCGAGCGCCCCGAGCCCGCCCGTCACCTCGGGCAGGTCGCGCAGGTGGACGAGCGTGAGCGCGCAGTCGGCCACGCCCTGCGGCAGGTCGAACCCGGAGGCCAGTTCGATCGACGCGGCCGTCCCCTCGGGGGTGTGCTCGCCGATCCAGCCGGGCCGCAGGCGCCAGAACAGGTCGGGCGCCGCCACCACGTAGCCGCGCGCCGCCAGCTCCTCGGCGACCTTCGTGATGTACGGGCCCACGCCGTAGATCTCCTGCACCAGCAGGATGCCCGGCCCGCTGCCCCGGTCGGGAAGCCAGAGGTGGACGTCGAACGAGCCGTCGTGTGCGGTCACCTGATCGATGCGCTTGTCCATGGTGTCCAGGATCGCGCATCCCGTACGAGAGCCGCACGGAATGGCCGCTGCCGCGCGGCGTCCCGCGGTGCGAAGCTGGCAGATGTCGGGCGACGCGGACAGGACGGTACGGCATGCAGGACGAATGGTCGGACGCGGTGGACATCAGGGGACAGGCGGCCGAGCGGCTGGCCGAGGCGGTGCGCTCGGGCAAGCCGGTCGCGCCGGTCAGGGATCTCATCGGCACGCCCGGCGACGCCTACGCCGTGCAGGAGATCGCGACCCGGCGGGCGCTCGCGGAGGGGCGCCGCCCGGTCGGCCGGAAGGTGGGGCTGACCAGCGCGGCGGTGCGGGAGCGGTTCGGCGCCCGCGAGTGCTCCCATGGCGTGCTCTTCGCCGACATGGCGTTCCTGGACGGCGTGCCCGTGCCGGTGGAGCGCTTCCTCCAGCCGATGGCGGAGGCGGAGGTCGCCCTGGTGCTGGGCCGTGACCTGGTGGGCGGGCCGTTCACGGTGGCGGAGGTGATCAGGGCGGTGGACTTCGCGCTGCCCGCGATCGAGATCGCCGACTCGCGCGTGGCCGGCTGGGACATCACGCCGGTCGACACGATCGCCGACAACGCCTCGGCCGGCGGGTTCGTGCTGGGCGGCACGCCCGTCCCGCCGGCCGGGCTCGACCTGCGGGGCGCCGCGATGACGATGACCAGGGCGGGCACGGAGGTGTCGGCCGGCTCGGGCGCCGACTGCCTGGGACACCCGCTGAACGCGCTCACCTGGCTCGCCGGGGCGGTCGGCCGCACCGACCGGCCGCTGCGCGCCGGCGACGTCGTGCTGACCGGGGCGCTCGGGCCGGTGGTGCCGGTGGAGCCGGGTGACGTGTTCGAGGCGCGGATCGAGGGACTCGGGTCCGTGCGCGCCGTGTTCGAGCGGTGATCCGGAGCCGGGGGAGGACCCGGATCGCGGTGGTGAGCCGGGTCCGGCCGGTGATCGGCACGGCGGGGAGGGCCGCGGCGGCGGCGGTGGCGTTGCTGGTGAGCGGGTGCGGCGCCTCGCCCGCGATGCAGGTGCGGCACGACCCCGTGGTCAAGGTGGGCGCGATCGTCTCGCGGACCGGCGTGTACGCCCGGCTCGGCGAGGACATGGAGACCGCCATGCGCCTCTACCTGACGGCCCATGACGGCATGCTGGGCGGCAGGCCGGCGCGGCTGCTGGTGGCCGACGACGCGGGCAGCCCCGACCAGGGGCGCAAGCAGGCCAGGCGGCTCGTGTCCGACGAGGGCGTGAGCGTGGTCACCGGCCTGGTCTCCTCCCCGGTGGCGGTCGAGGTGGTGCGGGAGGTGGCCGGCACCCCCGTGGTGATCGCCAACGCGGGAGCGGACGAGCTCGGCGGACCGGCGGTGTTCCGCGTGTCGTTCACCAACCGGGAGCAGGGCGAGGCGGCCGGCCGGTACGCGGCGCAGGCTCACGGCCGGGTCCGGGCCGTGGCGATGGCCTCCGACTACTCGGCGGGCGTCCAGACGCTCGACGGGTTCGCCGAGGGCTTCGGGGCCGAGCCGGTCAAGCGCGTGCTCACGCCGTTCGGCGACGCCACCGACCTCGGCCCGTACCTGAGCCGCGTCCCGGCGGACGCCGAGCTGCTGTACGCGTTCTACGCGGGGGCCGAGGCGGTCTCGTTCGCCAGGACGTACCGGCAGCTCGGCTACGACCGGAAGGTCGAGCTGCTGGCCTGCCAGCAGCTCGCCGACGAGGACGTGGTGGCGGCCGTCGGCGCCGACGCCGAGGGGATGACCAGCGTGGGCCTGTACTCGCCGGCGCTGGCCAACCCGGCCAACACCGCGTTCACGGCCAGGTGGCGGGCGGCGACCGGGCGCGATCCGTCCTCGGTGGCCGTGCAGGGCTGGGACGCCATGCGGCTGATCGACCTCGCCGTGTCGGAGGGCGGGGCCGACAGCGGCGACCTGACGCGGGCGCTCGGCGAGGTGCGGCAGGTGGACAGTCCGCGCGGCACGTTCCGGCTGGACCCGGCGACGCACAGCCCGGTGCAGAACTGGTACGCCCGCCGCTACGAGAAAGGGGTGAACCGGGTCATCGCCACCATTCCCCCCAAGCGGTGACGCCGGAGGCTGACGGGCGAGCCTGACGGCGGAGGGCTCGCCCGGCGGGGCGAGGCGGGCTCCCTCGCGAGAGGGAGGCGGAAGATCGCCGGTCTCGGCGATCCGCCGCCAGGGCGTGATCGACAGGATGGAGCCAGCTCGAAAACCCCTTCCGACCTGGAGATCCGCCACCATGAACCGCACCCGCCTCGCCGCCGCCGCGCTCGCCGTCGCCGCACTCACGACCGTCGCCGCCGGCCCGGCCGCCCTCGCCGTGACCCCCACCGCCGCCACTGCCGCCGCCGTCACCTCGACGCGGGGGACGGCCGCGGACATCCCGCCGATCAACGAGGCGGCGCTCAAGGCCGCCATCGCCGGCATCCCCGGCCCCGACGCCACGGCCGCCGAGGTCCGGATCGGCGGCACCAAGGGCTCCTGGCACGGCGTCACCGGCGTGACCGACGTGCGCACCGAACGGCCCGCCCGCGAGGGCGCCCGGTTCCGCGCCGGGAGCGTCACGAAGATCTTCACCACCGCGGTCGTGCTCCAGCTCGTCGCCGAGGGCCGGATCTCGCTCGACGGCACCGTCCAGGAGTACCTGCCCGGCCTGCTCCCCGAGGACTACCCGGCCATCGCCGTCGGCCGGCTGCTCAACCACACCAGCGGCCTGCCGTCGCCGAAGGTCCCCGGCGGCCTGGAGTGGGTCTACCGGACGCGGTTCCAGAAGTGGACCCCCGAGGAGTACGTCGCCAAGGCCGTCGAGAACCCGATCGAGTTCACCCCCGGCACGCGGCAGCACTACCTCAACACCAACACGTTCGTCGCCGGCATGATCATCGAGAAGGTCACCGGCCACTCGTACGAGCACGAGGTCACCACGCGGATCCTGCGCCCGGTCGGCATGCGCGACAGCTACCTGCCGGGCGACTCGGTCCGGATCAAGGGCCGGCACAACCACGGCTACCAGGTGGTGCCCAAGGGCTTCCCCGGCTCCTTCGCCTACGGCGACGCGTACCTCGTGGACATGACCGAGACGAGCGTCACCTCGACGTGGGCCTCGGGCGACCTCATCTCGACGACCGCCGACCTGGAGAGGTTCGTCAAGGCGCTGTTCTCCGGCAAGGTCGTGCCGGCGGCGCAGCTCGAAGCGATGTTCACGGTCCCGGACGTCACGATGTACGGCACGGACGAGCCCGCCGTCTACACCTCCGGCCTGACCCGCCTGGAGCTGCCCGGCGGCATCGTCGCCTACGGCAAGACCGGGGCGAGGTACGGCTCCTCGGCCGGCCTGGGCGCCACCCGCGACCTGAGCCGCACCCTGGCCTACTCGGTCAACTCCACCGACGCCAAGGCGCAGGGCCAGAACGAGCGGACCCTGCGCATCGCGCTGGCCGCCTTCGCGAAGTGAGGACTCATGCGGTCAGGGCCGCTCGTCCAGTGCCCTGACCGCCCGCTTCGGCGCGATGGTCCGGTAGCTCTCCTCGACCCAGTCGAGCAGGATCTCGGTCTCGGGCAGCTCGGCGCGGAACGGCACCGTCACCCAGCCGGCCTTGCCCAGCCCGTAACCGGTGGGCGCCGCGCCCTCGACGGTCAGGGCGTGGCCGTGCGCCTCCGACAGGAGCTTCACGCTGAAGCCCGGCGCCCACTTCTCGGACGGCTCGTCCAGGCCGAGGAACAGGAAGACCTTCTTGCCGACCTTGACGACGCTCTCGCCCCACGGGTGGTCCTCGCGGGTCTCGGGCAGGCCGAGCGCGAAGTCCCGCAGCTCGTCGCGCACGCGTGACCACTCGGTCATGTCGTCCTCCTGAAGTCGGCCAGCCTGGCCTCGATGGCGTCGCGGATCCGGTCCCGGGCCTCGGCCCGGGGGACGCCCGCCATCAGCAGCCGGTCGTAGTCGGTGTCGAGGTGACGGATCGACGCCACCACGGCCAGGGTGATCGCGTTCGCGTCGAGCGCCTTGGCCGCCGCCGTGCGGCCGACCCGGCCGCTGCCGCGCAGGGCGGCGTGCGCGGCGATCTCCTCGGCCCGCTCGGCGGGGCAGCCGGGGAACAGCGACCGGATCTCGGCCGCCATCCGCGTCAGGTACTCGACGTCCTGCTCGGCCCGGCGCTCCCGGTCGCGCTCGCGGCGGCGCAGCCGGGCCTCCTCGTCGGCCAGGCAGCGCTCCTCGGCCAGCGTGAGCGCGCGCTCCTCCACCAGCAGGCCCTTGCGCTGGTAGACCTTGCGCCGGCGGTTGTACTGCACGACCACGGCCGAAAGGCCGCTCTCCTGCTTGGCCCGGCGGCTGAGCGCCGCGTCCCCCGACGGCAGGAACACCAGATGGTCCATGTCCGCGCAGGTCAGGCAGTGCGGCCGGTCGTCCTCCATGATCAGGTACGGGCCGGTGTCGCCGCACGAGGCGCACGTCCACGCCTCCAGCGGGGCGACGGCCACCAGGTCCGGTGCCTTGCTCTGGCGCTCGGCGAGCCGCCGCACCCGCGCCTCGCTCAGCTCCGGCGACACCCAGTGGACGCGGAACGCCTCCTGCGGGTGGTCGCCGGTCGTGAACCGCAGCTCGCGCCGGTCACGGCCGCCCGAGACGTACGACGCCTCCATCGGCCGCAGCCCTCGCCCCTCGGCCCACTCGCGCAGCAGCGCCGCCGCGGTGAGCAGCCGGTCGTCGTCCACCGCCGCCAGCTCGGCCAGCGTGGCGGCCCGGCCCTGCCGCCAGGTGTCGACGTGGCGCGAGTGCAGCCACCGCAGTCCGGTGACCACGTCCACGAACGTCACGTACTTGCGGTTGGCCAGGGCGATCCCGGCGGCCTCGGCGACCCGGCGGGACAGGTTGGGCTTGCTCACGCACCCCAGTGTGCCGCCTCTTTGACCTCCGATCGGCTTCGCTTGGGCCGATCACGGCAAGGATCCCAGCGGATCCGGCGCGCCGGATCGGGCAGTTCCGGAGAGACCACGCCGCTCCGGATTTTTCCGGCACCTCCGGAGGGGATCGTGCGCCTGTTCTGGCCGGCCATGCTCGTGCTCGCGACGTCCTGCGGAGTGGGTGACAGCGGGCTGCCGGTGGTGACCGGCGCGTTCGGGGCGGAGCCGGCCGTCGCGATCCCCGCCGGCGAGCCGGGGCGCATCCCGCGCGTGGCCGTCCTGTCCGCCGGCGAGGGCCGCCGGACCGCCCCCGGCGACGTGGTGCTCGCGGACGTGTCCGTACGCCTGTGGTCGGACGGCAGCAGGCAGGCCGGCACGTACGACGCCCGGCAGCCCGTGTCGGTGTCCTTCGACGGCCGCGCGGTGCCCGCGACCTGGCGCGAGGCGCTTCTGGACCGGCCGGCGGGCAGCCGTGTCGTGCTGGTCGGCACGGCGGCCGAGGCGGCGGGCCCCGGTGTCCCCCTGGACGGGGTCGATCCCGAGGCGGTCGTGGTGGTGGTCTTCGACGTCCTCGGCGGCTACCCGCCGGACGCCCGCCTGGTGGGCAAGCCGCTGCCGAGCGTGCCCGACGGCCTGCCGCTGGACGGGCCGAGCACGCTCATCGACGGCTCCGGCCCGGAGGTGCGGGCGGGGGCGAGGGTGGTGGTGCAGTACCTGGCGATGCGGCTGCCCGAGCGCCGGGTCGTGGACTCCTCCTACCGGCGCGGCGGGCCGAGCGCCGTGACGCTCGCGCCGGGGGCGGCGCCCGCGTCGTGGGTGTCGGGGCTCGTGGGCGGCCACGTGGGCGCCCGCCTGGCCCTGCCCGAGCCGGGCCGGGCCGCGGGCGAGCGGACGGTGTACGTCGTCGACATCCTCGACGCCCTGCAGCCTTCCTGAGCGTTTCCCTCCACAGCCTGGGGAAAAGGGCGGTGGCCCGGCGTCAGGAGGGGACGCCGGGCCACCGGGAGGAGGGAAGGAGATGGCTTCAGAGGGTCAGCCGCAGTGCTCGAACTCGCTCGTGTAGGTGGCGGTGCCGACCGAGCCGCCCCACTTGACGCACTTGTCCGCGGCCGCGGCCTGGACCGGGCCCGCGTAGTAGTCGAAGTTCCCCGTGTCGGTCTTGCGCGCGGCGCCCTTGACCTCCAGGAAGGCGCTGGTCGCGCTGGCCTTGCCGAGCGAGGTCTTCTTGATGGTGGCGACGCAGTTCTTGCCGGCCGAGCTGTTGTACATCAGGTAGACCGTGCCGCTGGTGCCGAGGGCCTGCGAGTCGATGGTCTTGTAGCCGGAGCCGCAGACCTCCTCGGCGGTGTGCGGGTTGGTGGCGCCGCCGCCGCCCGTGCCGCCGGTCACGTAGCTCATGTACTTCGTCCAGTTCCAGTGCGAGCCCGGGTCGGTGTGGTCGGAGCCCGGCACCTGGACGTGGCCGATGATGTGGCTGCGGTCCTTCGGGATGCCGTAACGGTCGGCGATGTTGCGGGTCAGCGCGGCGGAGGCGCGGTACATCTGGTCGGTGAACCAGGACGCGTCGCTGATGTAGCCCTCGTGCTCGATGCCGATCGAGCGCTGGTTGTAGGTGCTGTTGCCCGCGTGCCAGGCGCGGTTCTTCTCCCGCACCATCTGCGTGATCTGGCCGTCGGAGGAGCGCACCACGTAGTGGGCGGAGACCTTGGCCGCCGGGTTCTGGAACCACGAGATGGAGCCGGCGTAGGAGCCCTGCGTCACGTGGATGATGATCCGGTCGATCTTGTTGCTGGTCGGCCGGTTGGAGACCGCGTAGTTGGCGGAGCTGGCCGCCTTCCACAGGGCGCCGGGGTAGTCCGTGGACGAGGCGAGGGCGCGCGGCTCGTCGTCGGCGTACTTGCCGCGGTCCGGCGTCACCTGCACGGGCTCGGTCTGCACGCCCGCCGCGTCGACGCCGGAGGCCAGGGCCTCGTAGACGGCGTCGGCGTAGATGCGCGCCGTGGCGTCGTCGGCCAGGTTGCCGTACGCGGCGACCGCGCCGTACCACTTGGCGGGGTCCTTGCGGGCGGTGGCGTCCAGCCCGAGCGCGTCGGCCTTGGCGCGCAGCACGGCGGCGCCGCCCAGGACGTTGGACGCGTCGTCGGTCTTCAGCTTGGCGACGGGCAGGGAGGTGAGCTTGGCCGCCTCCTCCAGCGCCTTGGTCTTGGGGTTGCTGACCAGGTGCATCACGCCGTAGCCGCCGCTCGCGCTCGGCTCGCCCTCGTGGTTGTCGAGGTGCGTCTCGGCGTAGCCCAGGGCGACCAGCAGGTCGCGGGGCACCTCGTAGGTGGAGGCGGCCTTGGTGAAGGCGTCGGCCAGGGGGGTGGCCGCGGTGGTGGCGGCGGGGGTCGCGGTGGCGGCCTGGGCCACCGCCGGGCCGGACAGAGCAATGAGTCCGGCGATCACAAGAGTTGTAGTCTTCATCATCCGCAATGCTCAGAGGGACTGTTGTAGGTGGTGGAGCCGGCCGAGCCGCCCCATCTGACGCACTTGCCGGCGGCAGAGGCGGTCACGGGGCCCGCGTAGTACGCGAAGTTGCCGGTGTCGGTCTGGCGCGCCGCGCCCGCGACCTCCAGATAGGCGGAGACCGCGGTGGCCGTGCCGACCGAGGTCGACTTGATCGTGGCTACGCAGTTCTTGCCGGTGGAGCTGTTGTAGAGCAGGTAGACCGTGCCGTCGGACCCGAGGGGCGCGGAGTCGATCACCTTGTGGCCGGAGCCGCAGACGGACTCCGCGGTGTGCGGGTTGGTGGTGCCGCCGCCGCAGGAGTTCCGGGAGGTGACGGTCTGCACCGGGTAGCCGAAGGTCACGCCGTCGAAGACGGCCTTCTGGATGTTCGCCGGGTAACTGGTGCCCCTGCGGACCTCGAAGTGCAGGTGCGGGGTGATGTCGTTGCCCGGCTTGCTGGTGTTGCCCACCGTGCCGACCGGCTGACCCTGCGACACGCTCTGGCCGGCGCTCACCGTGCGGCTGTTCAGGTGGGCGTAGTAGGTGGCGTAGCCGTCACCGTGGTCGATCTTGACCAGATTGCCGAAGCCGTTGGCCGAGCCCTGGTGCGCGGAGATCACGACCGTGCCGGAGGCCGCGGCGACGACGGTGTCGCCGAGGTCCGCGTCCGGGGTGCCGCCCCGGTTGAAGTCGATCTCGTACGACTGGTGGGCGCTGCTTCCGCTGGAGTCACCCGTCCAGCTCTGGCCGCACGGGAACGGCAGCTGGAAAGTCGGTGCCGCGAGGGTCGTCGCCGTCTCCGCCGTGGCGGTGGAGGTCGGCGCGGGCACCGGCGAAGCCGTGGGGGAGGGCGCGGGGTCCGCGAAAGCGGCCGTACCTGTCCCCAGACTGACTAAGAGCGCGAAACCCGTGATCAGCGCCCCGTTGAGCTTCATCGGGTGATCCTTTCTGGTGGGATCTCTGAGACAAGGGTGTGCATATGGCGCACAAGAAACGTCCAGACCCGGTACAAAGAGCTGTCACGCCTCCATAAGGAGCAGATGCGGTCATGACGGTCACTTTTCACGTGCTTGGACCGCTGGAGATCCGGACATCGGGTCAACCCGTCCGGATCTCCGGCAAGAAACCTCGCCTGCTGCTGGCCACGTTGTTGCTGGAAGCGGGCGGGGTCGTCGGTGCCGACCAGTTGGTCGAGGTGCTCTGGCCCGAGCGCCCGCCCCGATCCGCGCAGGCGAACCTGCGCACCTATGTGAGCTCGCTCCGGACGGATCTGGGCGAGGACGGCCGATGCCTGCGCGGCAACGGCTCGGGTTACGCCATCGACGTGCCGGAGGGCGCGCTCGACCTCTTGGTCTTCGAGGAGCTGGTGGGCCAGGCCCGCTACGAGGAGGCGCTGTCCCTGTGGCGCGGCGCCCCGCTCGCCGACCTGCCGGGCAGCCCCCTCTGGGACCGCCGCCTCGACCCCCTCCACGAGGTGCGGCTGCGCGCGGCCGAGGAGCTGATCAGCCGGAGGATGGACCAGGGCGACCACGCCGGCGCCGTGAGCGAGTTGCGCGGGCTGCTCGCCGAGCACCCCTACCGCGAGGACCTGTGGGGACGATTACTCCTGGCCCTGCACCGGGGCGGCAGGAAGGCCGAGGCGCTGCGCGCCTACGCCACGGTCCGGCAGCTCCTCGTGGACGAGCTCGGCGTCGAGCCGGGCACCGGACTGCGCGCCGCGTACGAGTCGATCCTCGCCGACGAGGCCCCGCCCGCGGCCCCCCGCCAGCTCCCGCCCGACGTGCCGGACTTCACCGGCCGGGCCGACGCCCTCGCCGCGCTGAACGAGCCGTTCCAGGTCGCCGTCATCTCCGGGCGGCCCGGAGTGGGCAAGACCGCGCTGGCCGTGCACGCCGCGCACGCGCTGCGCGAGAAGTTCCCCGCCGGCCAGCTCCACCTCGACCTCGACGGCCGGGAGCCGGCCGACCTCCTCGCCGAGGCGCTGCGGGCGCTCGGCGCCGACACGCCCCCGCCCACGGTCCACGAGCGCTCCGCGCTCCTCCGCTCGATGCTCGCCGAGCGCCCGATGCTCGTCCTGCTGGACGACGCGCTCGACGCCTCACAGGTACGGCCGCTGCTGCCGGGCAACGACTCCGTGGTCATCGTCACCAGCCGCCGGCGCATCACCGAGCTGCCCGGCTCCCGCCACATCGACCTCGGCGAGCTGCCGGTCGACGACGCCCTGCAGCTCCTCGGCCGGATCGTCGGCCCCGACCGGGTGGCCCGCGAGCAGGAGGACGCCCGCGCCATCGTGGCGGCGTGCGGCGGGTTGCCGCTGGCCGTGCGCAGCGCCGGGGCCCGGCTCGCCGGCCGGCCCGGCTGGTCGCTGGCGGTCCTGCGGCAACGGCTGGAGGACGACCGGCTCAACGAGCTGCAGGAGGTACGCGTCTGCCTCGACCGCAGCTACCGGGACCTGCCCGACGAGGCCGCCCGCATGCTCGGCACGTTCGGCCGGCTCGGCGCCCTCGCACAGCCCGGCTGGGTGGTCGACGCGGCGCTCGACCGGCATCGCGCTGACGATGTGACCGATCTCCTCGTCGACGTGAACCTGCTGGAGCTCGTCGGCACCGACCCCGTCGGCCAGCCGCGCTACCGCGTCCCCGACCTGATCCGCCGCCACGCCCTCGAACGCACGCCCGACCGCGACGCCCTCGGCCGCGTGCTGGCCGCCTGGACCGCGACCACCGAGCACGCCATGGCGCGGCTGCCCACCACCGTCTTCAGCCTCACCGCGCCCCGCACGCCGCGCTGGCGCCTGCCCGAGCAGACGCTGGAGCGGCTCACGTCCAACCCGCTCGGCTGGTTCGAGGCCGAGCACGACTCGCTCGTCGCGGCCGTCGGCGTGGCCGCCGAGGCCGGGCTCGCCGAGTCGGCCTGGGGCCTGGCCGCCGCCATGGTCCCGTACCTGGACCTGCACTGCCGGCTCGACACCTGGCAGCGCACCCACAGCGTCGCCCTGCAGGCCGCCCGCGCCGGCGGCGACACGTACGGCGAGGCCGCCATGCTGCGCGGGCTCGCCCAGGTCGCGCTCTACCAGGACCGCTACGAGGAGGCGGCCGACGGGTTCCTGCGCTCCCGCCGGCTCTTCCACGACCTGGGCGACGTACGCGCCGAGGCCACGACGATCTGCGGGCTCGGCGCGGTCAGCCAGTTCCGCGGCCGGCCGGCGCAGTCGCTCGGCCACTTCAAGCGGGCCCTGGCCATGTTCCTGGCCGCCGACGACCCCCAGGGCGAGGCGCTCGCCCGGCAGGCCATCGGCCGGGTCTGCCTCAAGTCCGGCGACCTGACCCAGGCGTCCGAGTCGCTGGCCCAGGCCATGCGGCTGGCCCAGGAGCTCGGCGACTCCCACCGCGAGGGCTGCGTCTGCCTCCAGATGGGACAGCTGCACGAGGCGGTGTCCTTCCACCACCACGCGCTGGACATCTTCGAGTCGCTCGGCGACCGGCACTGCGGCGCGTACGCCCTGCAGAGCCTGGCCCGGCTCCAGGTGCGCAGCGGCGACCTGGCCCCCGCCTCGACCGGGCTCCAGCGCTCGCTCGAGGTCTTCCAGGAGCTCGGCGACCGTAGCGGCGAGATGTCGAGCACGCAGCTCCTCGGCGAGCTGTACCGCACGGCTGGCCGCACGGGGCTGGCGCTCGACTACCTCAGGCAGGCCAGCGACCTGCGCCGCCGCCTGCCCGTCTGAGACACACACCCACCTCTTGTCCCCGCGTGTTCACAGGGGCGTCCCGTCGGGACGTGCCGGATCGTTCCGGTCGTCCCGACGCCGGGACGTTCGCCTGCACGTACCGGGACGTCCGGTCGTATCGCTTCGTCCGTACGCACTCCCGTCTCGGGACGTCCGGACGTATCGGCTGGTCCGGCCGGGCCCGGCCCGGTCGGGCGTCAGGCGGGCGTCACACCGCCGTCAGGAGCCGGAGACGATCCGGCGGACGAGCCGCCTGAGGCGGGACCGCTGGGGGATGCCGCGCAGCCCGTCGAGCGCCTCGGCCGCCGAGGGCCGCTTGGCCGGCGAGTGGTCGAGCATCCGCCGCACCACGTCGGGCACCTCGGGGCCGAGGGCGTCGGGCCCGGGCGGCAGCTCGCCGGCGAGGAGCTGGTAGGCGATCACCCCGGCGGCGTAGACGTCGGAGGCGGCCGTCATGCGGTCGGGCCGGTCCTGGCACTCGGGCGCCGCGTAGTGACCGTCGAGGACGTTGCTCAGCTCGTGGGCCACCGTGAAGTTGCGCGGGCCGGGCTTGGAGTAGTCGAAGCCGGTCAGCACGGCGTGGCCGTCGTCGGTGACGAGCACGCACGCGGGCGTGAGCGCGCGGTGGATGACGCCGTGGGCGTGCGCGTGCGCGAGACCGCTCAGCAGGTCCGGGATCACGAACGGCGACCCGGCGCCCCGGCCCGGGCTCAGGTGCAGCGCCTCGCCGTGGACGTCGTCCAGCACGAGCACGAACCGGCTCTCGTCGTCGATGGCGAAGAAGTCGCGCGAGCGCACCACGCACGGGTGGGGCGGGATGCGGGCCAGCGACTGGTAGGCGTTGGCGATGCGCTGCCGCTCGGCGGCCCGGGCGGCCTCGTCGGCCAGCGGGTCGGCCTGGTAGACGCGCAGCAGCACGGTCTCGCTGCCCGGCAGCGTCGCGTTGAACGCGCGGTACTCGGTGACCCTGGTGTCGCCGCCGAGCTGCTCCTCGACCTCCCAGTTGCCGTACCTGGGAGGCGCGGTGCTGCGCCGTACGGTCTGGTTCAGCGCGTCGAGGATCGCCGTCAGGTACGGCCGGGCGTCGGGGCTGCACCCTCGCTTGACCCGCGACGCGTCGGCCAGCATCGGCACCAGGCCGGCCAGGTCGGTCACGTGCGCGGAGTCGCGCCCGGTGGGATCGACCAGCTCGGCGTCGGGCGAGGTGAGCACGACGATGCTGTCGACGTAGACGCGTTCGAGCTGGGTGGCCCGGGACACCAGCAGGCCCTTGAGCGCCCGCGCGGTGCCGCGCAGCTTCGTCACCGGGGAGCCGAACGCCTCCCGGCGCGGCGGGAACCAGCGCGACCCCGACACCTGGATGCGGCCACGCGTGCCCTTGACGTCGACCACCACCAGCGAGTGGCCGGTCAGGACCAGCAGGTCCACCTCGAACACGTCGTCGCCACGCGGCACCTCGACGTTGTGCAGCAGCAACCACTCGGCCGGGGCGTGGTCGCGCAGATAGGCGATCACGCGCCGTTCGGCGTCGTTGACCGGACGTCCCCCGCCGACGATCTGTGCCATGGGCATATCCTCGCACGTGGACGCATTGACAGCATGTTGTCGTTATGACAGCGTGTTGTCATGATGAAGACTAAAAAGCCGGTACATGTGGGGATCTATGACACCTGGGCCGACTGGGAGGCCGGGCACGCCATCGCCCACCTCCGGGCCGAACGGTTCCACCGCGAGCCCGGCGGCTACGAGATCGTCACCGTCGGCCTGTCCACCGAGCCGATCACCACCATGGGCGGCCTGCGCGTCGTTCCCGACCTCGCGCTGGAGGACCTCTCGCCCGCCGCCAGCACCATGCTGATCCTCCCGGGCGCCGACCTGTGGGACGCGGGCGACGCGCTCGCGCCCTTCGCCCGGGCGGCCCGCGCGTTCCTCGACGCGGGCGTGCCCGTGGCCGCCATCTGCGGGGCCACGGCCGGGCTGGCCCGCGAGGGGCTGCTCGACGACCGCGACCACACCAGTGCCGCGCTGCCGTACCTGGAGGCGCAGCCCGGCTACGGGGGCGCCAAGCGCTATCTCGACCGCGACGCGGTGACGGACGGCGACCTCATCACCGCCGGGCCCACGGAGCCGGTGGCCTTCGCCCGGGAGATCCTCAGCCGCCTCGACGCGTACCGGCCCGAGGTGCTGGACGCCTGGTACAGGCTGTTCGCCAAGAGCGACCCGTCGGCGTTCGGCGTCCTGATGTCGGCATGACCGGGACGGAGCCCCCCTTTACGGACGATGCCGGCCACGAGGCGACGCCCGGAGGTGAGACGCGAGACGGCGAGCCTTCCAGGTCCACTGCGTCTTCGGGGTCTACGGCGTCTTCGGGGTCTGGGGCGTCTTCGGGGTCTACGGCGTCTTCGGGGTCTGGGGCGTCCTCCGGGTCTACGGCGTCCTCCGGGTCTACGGCGTCTTCGGGGGCTGCCGCGTCGTCCGAGTCTGCCGCGTCGTCCGGCGGGTCCACCGGGGCCGGCGAGTCCGTGGCGTCGGTCGCTTCCGCCGGTGCCGCCGCCGCTCCCGGCCCCGCCGGTGCCGCCGGTGACGTCGGGCCGGACGCGGACGACGCGGCGGCGTTCCTGTCGGCCGCCGCGTTGACCGCCTTCCGGCTCAACGGCCAGTTCCTGGAGGTCGCCGAGGAGCTGGCCCGGCCCGCCGGGCTGACGGCGGCCTGGTGGCAGGTGCTCGGCGCCGTCCTGGCCGAGCCGCTGCCCGTGGCCGGCGTCGCCCGCGTCATGGGCATGACCCGCCAGGGTGTGCAGCGGATCGCCGACCTGCTGGTGGAGCGGGGGCTGGCCGAGTACCGGCCCAACCCGGCCCATCGCCGCGCCAAGCTGCTCCAGCCAACCGCGGCCGGCCGCGACGCGATCGCGTTGATCACCCCGGGGCACCGGCGCTTCGCCGGACGCCTGGTCGCCCGGCTCGGCGAGGCGGAGGCCCGCGAGTGCCTGCGCGCCCTGCGCCTCCTCTCCTCCGCCCTCGACGACCTGTCCCCCTGAGCGGGACTCCCCCTGAGCGGGACTCCTCCTGAGCGAACGGCGCGCTCAAAGATTTGGATGATCGTGCTTAAACAACGACGTCCGCGCGTCGCGCCATTCTGTATATGGCGGTGATTCGGCAGGCGCCGCGGAAAGCGCCGATGTACCAAGAAAACGAGGTGGCTCCTTGACCGCCATGAGGCTTTCTTGGGTTGCGACGCCCGTCCGGTGCCGGGATCGTTATTGACGGCACCTCACCGCCCCGTACAAGCGACTATGGCGCCGGTGATTTCCGCGCCGATCAATGGAGGAAACAAACATGATCCGTCGTATTCTCGCCGGTGCTGCCATCGCGGGCATCGCGTTCGGTTTCTCCGCCACCGCCGCCTCGGCCGACGACACCCCGTACAACAGCGGCAACAGCGTGCTGAGCCAGTTCAGCGCGCTCCACAACGCCACCGTGCTCAACGGCGTGCTCAACGACTCGGTCAAGGACATCGACGTCCTCAACGTCGGCAAGCTCGAAGAGGCCAACGTCATGGTGCTCAACAACGGCTGACCCGCTGTCGAGGGCGCGGGCCGGCGGCCGCCATCCCCGCGTGGTCCGGCGCCTCGTCAACTGCACAGAACGGCCGCGACTCCCCGTGCGGGAGCGCGCTCCGTCCGGCTCGCCGAGCCCGACGCGACGGCGGCCCGGGACGTTCCGCTCCAGAGCGAGACGTCCCGGGCCGCCGTCGTCGTTTCTCCGGGCCCGGAGGCCGTCCGCGTCCGCCCGTCGTGGCCACTGCCGGTATCGGACATTCGCCGCCGCCTCGCAATATTGTGCTGAATGCTTCATTTGTGGACATATCCGGGCGACGCATAATCAAGCGCCAAGCAATTGAGGGTTGTATTTGACTTGGGCTTAGCGAATTCGAGTTGCGGGGAGCCGGTGTCGCGCGGGATCGTTATTCGGCCTCTCGCGGTCCGTGAGAGCGCGATTCAGAAGAAGCGCCTCCCCTTCCGCGCTGATTCCCACGAAGGAGAAATCAAAATGATGCGTCGCATTCTCGTCGGTGCAGCCCTCGCCGGTGCCGTCTTCGGACTCTCGACCGTGAGCGCCCACGCGGACAGCGGCACCAGCGCGCTCTGCACCCCCAAGCCGGTCGTGACCGACTGCGCCCCCAAGCCTGTCGTCCTCACTCCCAAGCCGGTCATCGCGGTTCCCTGCGCCACCAAGATCGTGACGACCGCGACGCAGTGCACGACCACCTGCACGACGAAGTGCGTGACCAACTCCGGGGCCACGCAGTCCTCCTCGACGCAGTCCACCCAGTCGTCGCAGTCGTCGCAGTCCTCGTCCACGCACTCCACGGCCACCAGCTCCACCGCCACGAGCTCGATCAGCTACGTGCCGATGAGCGGCCCGCTCAACACCGGCAACCAGATCGGCAGCCAGTGGTCCGCGGCCAACGACCTCGTTCTGCTGAACGACGTGGCCAACAACTCCGTCAAGCACATCGACGTGCTCAACGTCGGCAAGCTCGACAAGGTCAACGTGGGCGTGCTGAACAACCACCAGGCGGCGGCCACCTCCGTGCTCGCCCCCTGCTGAGCCACGGGTAGGCACGGACCGGCCTCCGGCCTGCTTCCGGAGGCCCGCGTTCAGGCCGCGCTCGTCTGATCGGGGGCCCGCGTCCTCAGACGGCCTGGGTCCGGCCGGCGCCCGTGTCCGAGCCCTCCCGAGCGGCTCGTACACGACGACGCCCGACAGGGAGAGCACCAGCTGGATGGCGGCGGTGCTCACCCGGATCGGGCCGGTGGCGCCGGTGGGATGGTGCACTCCCAGGTGGACCCGGGCCCGCGTGTGCGCGGTGACGAGCGAGAAGTGATCCGCCGGCGGGTGTGGGCGGGTGATGGCGATCCTGTACAGGGGAGCCCATGCCCCGTCCGGCGGAGACCGACGCGAGGGTCAAGGGGGCCGCCCGGGCCATCAGGTCCGCGGCGGCCCGACGCGTACGGCCCATGGCGAGGTGAGGGGTTGGGCCGGGTTGGGTACGTACCGGACAGAGCCTCCTCAGACCGGCTCATACCCCCACAGCCATACCAGCCCTTTAGGGTCAATATCACTTAGCGAACGACAATTCGTGTAGCCTGGTTCCGGACTGGCGAGACACGCGGCGCCGGTCCGTTCCCCCAGTGCGCAGGGGCCGGAGGACGACCCCCACGCTCGGAGAGATGGGGGTGCGCGGCCGATGAGCGGCGACACGGACACGAACGAGCGGCTGCTCTACGCCGACCGGCTCGTCCGGATCTCCCTGCGGATGCCTCTCCGGGACCCGCGGACCACACCCCACCTGCTGTTCGCGACGGCCGGCACCGGCCCCGTGGTCACACTCGTCGGCGAGATCGACGTGAGCAACTGCGAGGCGCTGACGCGGGCGCTGACCGCCTGCCGAGCCGGTGGCGGGCACGTGACCGTCGACACCGGCCGGCTGAGCTTCATCGACCTGGCGGGCCTGCGGGCGCTGATCATGCCGGCGCTCCCCGCGCCGCAGCGCTGGGTGCGCCTGCGCAACGTCACGCCGTACCAGGAGAGGCTGCTGCAGCTGATCGGCTGGCTCTACGAGCTGGACCCCGAGCCCGACAGCGCCGCGCCGCAGGCCACTCCCTAGACCGCCGAGCCCCACATCATCGCGGCCGAGGTGCCGAGACCCGTCGGACCGGCCAGCCGCCACCGGGGCGGCTGGTGGTGGCGGCGCAGCGACTCCTCGTCGTAGCGGCGGCAGTCGCGATGCCACACCAGGATGCCCGACATCCAGTTCTCCAGGTCCCGCACGTAGCCGCGCAGCACCTCGCGCGCCTCCTCGCTCAGCCCGGCGTCGTCGTAGAGCACCGGCAGCTCGTGCTCGGCGACGTGCTGGAACTGCCGCATCCGCGAGTTGATCAGGTCGGTCGCGATGCCGAGCGCCTCGGGGTAGCGGCAGCCGAAGAACGTCTCGGTGACCAGCACGACGTTGTGCGTCTCACCCTCGAACTCGACCTCCTTCTGGTACGAGAACACGTCGTTGAGCAGGGCCGCGTAGTCCATGGCGGAGTTCTCCAGCGACCGCAGCGGCCCGCTGTCGTAGATCTCCGGCGGCACCCGGTCGCCGTGGGCCAGGCGGCACAGGCTCATCGTGAGCTCCGAGCCGAACGTCATGCGCCGCATCTCGACGTAGTCGACGGGGTCGGGCACCCGGTTGGCGATCTGGTTGGCCAGCTCCCACAGCCAGCTCTGCACCATGTCCTCGATCGCCCCGCGGAACCTGCGGCGCGCCGCCGGCTCCATCGGCCCGGCCGTGCGGGCCCACAGGTCGGCCAGACCGCGTTCGAGCGCGTTCACCGGCACCGCGAGCGGCGGCCCGTCGAGGGGCATGAACATCGGCAGCCGCTCGACGCACACCTTGGCGGCGGCCAGGTTGCGGGTGCGGCCGAACACCACGGGGAAGTAGTCGTCGCCGTAGGTGCCCCAGGCCAGCCAGGCCGACGACAGGTCGAGCTGGGCGGGGGAGGCGTCGGGGTGGATGCCCGCCGCGCACAGCGGCAGGTCGTAGTCGGCCAGCTTGTCGGCGTCCCAGACGGCCGAGCCCACCACGCCGGGCTGCGCCTCCAGGATGCCCATCTCCCGCGCCCAGGTGATGACGTTGACACGGGCCGCGCCGAGGTGGGGCGACAGCCGGGGCTCGAACGGCATGAGCAGCTCGGGGATGACCGACGGCCCGACCCGCCGGTGGGGGACGTGCGCGTACGAGCGGAACCGCTTGGCGCCGAGGATGTCGACGACCGCGCGCATGCCGAGCCCCGCGCCGCGCCCGGCGCGCTCGTTCATGTAGCGGCTGGAGCGCATGTGCCACTCATGGCCGCCGGACTGCCAGTCCTGCAGCCCCTTGACGTAGGCGAGCACGCCGGCGCAGGACAGCGGGTCGAGGCCGTGCTCGGCGAACAGCGGGCCCAGCTCGGTGGCCACCGTGTGCTCGAACTGCTGGAGCCGGGAGGTGAGCAGGTCGTTGACGGAGTCGGCGGCCTCCTGCGTGGTGCAGCCGAGGAACGTCTCCAGCACCAGCACCCCGTTGCTCAGCTCGCCCTCCTCCTCCACCTCCCGCTGGTAGGAGAACAGGTCGTTGCGCAGGTGGACGGCGTCGGAGAAGGTGTCGCGCAGCACCCGCATGGGCCGGGAGGCGGCGATGCGGGCGGGCACCTCGGCCCCCACGGCGTGCTCGACGAGACCGGCCGACCACGGCGCCCCGCCCACCTTGCGGCGCATCTCGATGTACTCGACCGGGTTGGGCACCCGGCCGATGTTGATGTTGGACAGCTCCCACAGCGACTCGTTCAGCAGGTTGCGGGTGCTCTCGGCGAAGCGCTCCCGCCACTGCTGCGAGCGGCTGGGCACCGTGCGCCGCCACAGGTCGGCCAGGCCGGCCTCCACCGGGTTGGCCGGCTCCGGCATGCCGGCCGCCAGGTCCGGCGGCATGAACGCGGGCAGCCGGTCGAGGTGCTGCTTGCCGGCCTCCCGGTCGCCGGTGCGCTTGAACAGCTCCAGGAAGTGGTCGTCGAAGAAGAACACCCACACGTACCAGTCGGTGATCAGGCTCAGCTCGGGCCCGTCGCAGTCGGGATGGGTGTAGGCGCACAGCAGGGCGTAGTCGTGGGAGTCGAGGTCACGCTGCTCCCAGACGCCGGAGCCCTCCAGCATGCCCATGGCGCGGGCCCACTCGCGGGAGTGCCGCCGGGCCTCCTCCAGGTGGGGGTTGAGCCGGGCGGGATACGGCAGGTAGAAGTCGGGCAGCTCGAACGGCTGGTCGGCCATGGGATCACTCCGTTGCGCTCGTGAACCTCTGATCGTGAACCTGGACGTCGGTGAGCATGCCGAGCGCGTCGGGCACCAGGACGGCCGCCGAATAGTGGGCGCTGACCAGGTAGGAGGTGATGGCCCGCTCGTCGATGCCGGTGCGCCGCACGCTCAGGCCGGGCAGGCGCTCGCCGGGCAGGCCGGTCTGCCGCAGCCCCACCACGCCCTGGTCGTCCTCGCCGGTGCGGAACGCGAGGATCGCGGTCGTGCCCGCCCGGCTGACCGGCAGCTTGTCGCAGGGCAGGATGGGCACCCCGCGCCAGGCCGGCAGCGCGCGCCCCTCGACGGTGACGGGCTCGGGGTGGACGCCCCGGCGGTTGCACTCGCGGCCGAACGCGGCGATCGCCGCCGGGTGGGCGAGGAAGTAGCGGGTCTTCTTGCGCCGGCTGAGCAGCTCGTCGAGGTCGTCGGGGGTGGGCGGGCCGCCGCGCGTGGGGAGGCGCTGCCGGGGATCGACGTTGTGCAGCAGCCCGAAGCCGGGGTCGTTGACCAGCGCGTGCTCCTGCGCCTCCAGGACCGCCTCGACGGTGAGCCTGAGCTGCTGCTCGGTCTGGTCCATCGGCTCGCTGAACAGGTCGGCGACCCGGGTGTGGACCCGGAGCACGGCCTGGGAGACGCTCAGCTCGTACTCGCGCGGGCCGGGGTCGTAGTCGGCGAACGTGCCGGGCAGCACCGGCTCGCCCCGGTGCCCGGCGGCCACGGCGATGGCCGCCTCGCCGTGCTTGTTGCGCGGCCTGGCCAGCTCGGCGCGGTGCCGGTCGAGCCGGGCGCGCAACGACGGCGACCGGTCGGCCAGCGCGTCGAACGCCTCCCACGGCAGGTACAGCACCGTGCAGGGCGTGCGCGCCTCCAGCGTGTACGGCCAGCGCCCCTCGGCCCCGGACGGTCCGGCCCCGGACCGCTCGGCGGCCCCGAGGCTTGCGGCCCAGGACCGCTCCGCCCCGGCGTGGTCCCCCGCCGACAGCGTCGCCCGGACCAGGGCGTCGCCGTACGGGCCGCGCTCCAGCCGGACCGCCTTGCCGTGCGCGAGCAGCACCAGGCCGTCGGCGGGCTCGCCGGCCCGCACGACGGCCTCGCCCGGCGCGTACTCCCGCTGCTCGAACAGGCCGGCCAGCCGCTCCAGGACGGCGGCGTCGTCGTACCCGCCCAGCGGCGGCAGCTCGGCCAGGCTGGGCGGGATCACCCGGACCCGCGCCCCCTCGAAGGCGAAGCCCACCCGGCCGCCGCCCACGGGATAGGTGTGCCGGCGGTTGACCCGGTAGACGGCGCCGGCCACCTCCACCCAGGGCAGGACCCGCGTCAGCCAGCGAGGCGTGATCTCGCGCGCCTGCGGCGGGGTCTTGGTCGTCGTGGCGAGCAGCCGCGCGGCCTCGGTGCCGAGGCTCTGCGGTACGGCCTCGGTGCCGAGGCTCTGCCGCGCGGCGTCCCGCTGCTGCTCCGTCAAACCGGCACCCTCCATCCTGCTAGTGCTCGTGTCCGAGCTCGACGTCCTCCAGGACGGCCAGCGCGTCGGGGACCAGGACGGCGGCGGAGTAGTAGGCGGTGACCAGGTAGGAGATGACCGCCTTCTCGTTGATGTTCATGAAGCGGACCGACAGGCCCGGCTGGTACTCGTCGGGGATGCCGGTCTGGTGCAGGCCGACGACCCCCTGGCTCTCCTGGCCGGTGCGCATGAGCATGATCGAGGTGGTGCGGGTGTCGGTGACGGGGATCTTGTTGCACGGGAAGATCGGCACGCCGCGCCAGGCCGGCACCCGGTGCCCGCCGACCTCGCTCGCCTGCGGGTAGAGGCCGCGCTTGGAGCACTCCCTGCCGATGGCGGCGATGGCCTGCGGATGGGCGAGGAAGAAGGCCGGCTCCTTCCACACCTTGGCGAGCAGCTCGTCGAGGTCGTCGGGGGTGGGCGGGCCGCTGCGGGTGCGGATGCGCTGGGAGAAGTCGGCGTTGTGCAGCAGGCCGAAGTCGCGGTTGTTGACCAGCTCGTGCTCCTGGCGCTCGCGAAGCGCTTCGATGGTGAGCCTGAGCTGCTGGTCGAGCTGGCTCATCGGCTGGTTGTACAGGTCGGAGACGCGGGTGTGGACGCGCAGGATGGTCTGGGCGACGCTCAGCTCGTACTCGCGCGGCGCGAGGTCGTAGTCGACGAACGTGCCGGGCAGCGTCGGCTCGCCGGTGTGGCCCGACGACATGTCGATCGCGGCCTCGCCGTAGTCGTTACGGGCGCGGTTCTCGACGTCGCGGATGCCGGCCAGGTGGTCGCGCAGCTCGGGGGACTGGTCGTGGATCTGCTGGAAGTCGTGCTGGGAGAGCACGAGGACGGTGCAGCTGGTGGCGGCCTTGGCGGTGAAGGAGAAGCGGCCCGGCTCGGTCAGGAGCTGCTCGCCGAGGTGGTCGCCGTCGGCCAGCACGCCCAGGGCCTGCTCGTCGCCGTAGGCGCCGTGGCCGCTCTTGGCGACCCGGCCGTGGGCGATCAGCACGAGCTGGTCGACGGGGCTGCCCTCGGTGACGATCGCCTGGCCCGCTTCGTACTCGCGCTGGATGAACCGGGCGGCCAGCGCCTCCAGCACCTCCATCTCGCAGAAGCCGCGCAGCGGGGCCAGCTCGGTGAGCTCCGCGGGGATGACCCGCACCTCGGCGCCCGTGGTGGTGAAGGTGATGCGGCCGTCGCCGAGGGTGTAGGTGAGCCGGCGGTTCACCCGGAAGACGCCTCCGGAGGTCTGCACCCAGGGCAGCAGCTTCAGCAGCCAGCGGGAGGTGATCTCCTGCATCTGGGGGACCGTCTTGGTGGTCGTCGCCAGATTGCGCGCGGCCTCGGTGCTGAGACTGAGCTGCTGGTTGTGTCCTTCGGGAGCCGACTCGAACGTTTCGGTCATACTGCACCACCAATCTTCATGGGGAACGACGCCGGTGGCCCGGCGCGGGGGGATGGAACGTTCCAGAACCCGGGGCGGGCGGCCGTGCCGGCCGCCGGTCGCCTACCGGTCGCGGTGGGCGAGCCGCTCGGCCAGCACGGCCAGCGCCTCGCGCGCCTCGGCGGTCATGGGGGCGGCCCGCAGCTCGGCGGTCGCCTCACGCACCCGCTCGGCGATCATGTCCTCCACCTCGGCGAGCGCGCCGGTGGCGACGATGATCTGGCGCAGCTCGTCGGCCTGCTCCTCGGTCAGGTCGGGGTGGCCGTGCCAGGTGCGCAGGTAGGAGCGCTGCGCGGGCGTGGCCCGCTGGACCGCGTGGGCGAACAGCACGGTGTGCTTGCCGTCGCGCAGGTCGTCGAGCGCCGACTTGCCCGTCTCGGCGGACGAGCCGAACGTGCCGAGCACGTCGTCGCGGAGCTGGAACGCCTCGCCCAGCGGCAGGCCGAAGCGGGAGTAGGACTCCAGCAGCTCCGGCGGCGCGCCGGCCAGGGCGCCGCCGATCTGCATCGGGCGCTCCACGGTGTACTTGGCCGTCTTGTAGCGGATCACGGTGAGCGACTCGGGCACGGAGGCGCCGGCGCGGAGCTGGGCCAGGATGTCGAGGTACTGGCCGCTGATGACCTCGCTGCGCATGGCGTCGAACAGGTGGTGGGCCACGCGCAGCCGGCCGGGCTCCACCCCGCAGGACGACAGCAGCGCGTCGGCCCAGGCCAGGCTGAGGGTGCCGAGCAGGATGCCGCCGGCCTGGCCGAAGGTCTCGGCGCCGGGCCCCGCGTGCAGCTGGGACAGGCGCCGGTGGACGGTCGCGTGGCCCCGGCGCAGCTCGCTGCCGTCCATGATGTCGTCGTGGATCAGCAGGCCGGCGTGGCACAGCTCCAGCGCCGCCGCCGCGCTGATGATCTCGTCGCAGTCGCCGCCGCCCGCCCCGCGCCAGCCCCAGTAGCACAGCTGCGGGCGCACCCGCTTGCCGCCGCTGAGGATGAAGTCGGTCAGCAGCTCGTACGCCGCGACCACGTCGGGGTCGGACACCGGCGCCCGCCACGCTTCGAGGAAGCCGGTCAAGCGCTGGTCAACGCGATCTCCGACCAGGTTATGAGTGAAGCCGACTGTCATGACTGAAGGCCCCTTCCGCCAAGGCCACACTACATGTAGTTATTCATCGAACACGGAGTGTGTAAAGTCTCTTCTGTGGCTCCAGGTGGCCTGAGCGCGGGCCGCGCGCCGGCCGAAGGGCTCTGAGCTGGGAGGACCCGGCGACACGCTGGCGCGCATAACTACGGAGCGCATCCGAAAGGTGTCTACTTGTAATTACACGCAGTGCGTTTCCAAACAAGTGGGGATTCCATGTCCATGCGCCGCTCACATCTGAGCCTGCTCATCGCCGCCGTGGCCGCCGCCGCAACCGCCGGTTGCGGCGGCGGCGTCACCGATTCCTCCGCCTCCAGCGGGGCGGCGTCGTCCGCGTCCGCTCCCGCCGCGCAGGCCTCCGGTCAGGACCGGGCCTGGATGCGGCAGATCCACCTGGGCGGCCTGGCCGAGCTGCACGCCGCCAAGCTGGCTCAGGACAAGGGGTCGCAGGACGTCAAGGCGCTCGGCGACACGCTCGTCAGGGACCGCGGCACCCTGGACGCGCAGCTCGTGCGCGCGGCCGAGCGGCACGGCGTCCGCCTGCCCACCGGCCTGTCGACCGCCCAGCAGAAGGAGGCCGTCGCCCTGGAGAAGGCCGGGCACGCCCGGTTCGACCGGCGCTTCGTCAAGGAGATGGCCCAGTCGCACAGGCGGGCCATCAGCTCGACCAAGCGGGAGATCAAGAAGGGCTCCGCCCCTGAGATCGTCTCGCTGGCCAAGTCCACCCTGCCGTCCCTGGAGCACCACCTGGCCATGCTGCGCGAGGCGGACAGCTCCTGATCCCGTACGGCGGCTTCCGGCCGGGGCACGGGCCGCGCCCGGCCGGAGCCGTTTGGCGGCGGGTGTGGGGGTATGGGGGTGCCGGCGGGAGGAGCAGCCATGAAGGCCGTCACGTGGCACGGGAAGCGGGACGTGCGGGTCGAGGAGGTCCCTGATCCGGCGATCAAGGAGCCGACCGACGCGATCATCAAGATCACCAGCACCGCGATCTGCGGATCCGATCTGCACCTGTACGAGGTCCTCGGGCCGTTCATGACCCAGGGCGACATCCTGGGTCACGAGCCGATGGGCGTCGTGGAGGAGGTCGGCGCCGACGTCGAGCACATCAGGCCGGGTGACCGGGTGGTCGTGCCGTTCAACATCGCGTGCGGCCACTGCCACATGTGCGGCATGAGGCTGTACGCCCAGTGCGAGACCACCCAGGTGCGCGAGCACGGCATGGGCGCCGCCCTGTTCGGCTACACGAAGCTGTACGGCCAGGTCCCCGGCGGGCAGGCGGAGTACCTCCGGGTGCCGCAGGCCCACTTCGGGCCGATCAAGGTGCCGGAGGGCCCGGCCGACGAGCGCTTCGTCTACCTGTCGGACGTCCTGCCGACGTCCTGGCAGGCCGTGGAGTACGCGGAGGTGCCAGAGGGCGGCAGCGTCACGGTTTTCGGGCTCGGCCCGATCGGCCAGATGACCGCCCGCATCGCCCGTCACCGGGGCTACCGGGTGATCGCGGTGGACGGCGTGCCGGAGCGGCTGGAGATGGCGCGCCGCCACGGGATCGAGGTGGTCGACGCGCGCGCGGCGGACGACGTGCCCGACGCGGTGCGGGGGATGACCGGCGGGCGCGGCACCGACTCCGTCATCGACGCCGTCGGCATGGAGGCGCACGGCTCGCCCGGCGCCAAGCTCGCCCAGACGCTCACCGGATACCTGCCGGACGCGGTGGCCGCGCCGCTCATGAAGCAGGCGGGCATCGACCGGCTGGTCGTGCTCAACCAGGCCATCGACACCGTGCGGCGCTGCGGCGTCATCTCCGTCATCGGCGTCTACGGCGGCATGACGGACCCGCTGCCCATGCTGCGCATGTTCGACAAGGGCGTCACGCTGCGCATGGGGCAGGCGCACGTCCGGCGCTGGATCGACGACCTCATGCCGCTGGTCACCGACGACGCCGACCCGCTGGCCGTGATGGACCTCGCCACCCACCGGCTGCCGCTGGACGAGGCGCCGCGCGGGTACGAGATCTTCCAGAAGAAGCAGGACGGCGCCATCAAGGTGCTGTTGCGGCCCTAGGGTTTCGGTCCTTTCTCCGGGGGCAGCCCGGCCGGTATGAAGGTGGTGGTGGTCGGGGCGACCGGCAACGTCGGCACGAGCGTGGTGGAGGCCCTGCGGACGGACGACCAGGTGAGGTCGGTCGTGGGCGTGGCCCGCCGGTTGCCCGGGTGGCAGCCGGAGAAGGTCGAGTGGCGCAGGGGCGACGTGGTGACCGACGATCTGACGCCGGTCTTCGAGGGCGCCGACGCGGTGGTCCATCTGGAGTGGCTGTTCCAGCCGACCAGGGACACCACCGTGACGTGGCGGGCCAATGTGCTGGGCGCCATGCGGGTCTTCCGCGCGGTGGCCGAGGCGGGGGTGCCCGCCCTGGTGTATGCCTCCTCGGTGGGCGCGTACTCGCCGGGCCCCAAGGACCGGGCGGTGGACGAGAGCTGGCCCACGCACGGCTGGCCGGGCGCCGCGTACGGCAGGGAGAAGGCGTACGTCGAGCGGGTCCTGGACGTCTTCGAGAACGACCACCCCGACATCCGCGTGGTGCGGATGCGGCCGGGGTTCATCTTCAAGCGGGAGTCCGCCACGGAGCAGCGCCGCCTGTTCGGCGGGCCGTTCGTGCCGCGCCGGCTGGTGCGGCCCGGGCTGATCCCGTTCGTGCCGGACATGCCGGGGCTGCGCTTCCAGTGCCTGCACGCCGAGGACGCGGCCGAGGCGTACCGGCTGGCGGTGGTCCGTCAGGTGAGCGGGGCGTTCAACCTGGCCGCCGAGCCGCCGCTGGACGCGGCGGCGCTGGCCCGGCTGCTGGGCGCCCGCACGGTGCCCGTCCCGCCGTTCCTGGCCAGGACCGCGATGGCGGCGGGGTGGCACCTGCGGCTGCTGCCGGCGGCGCCGGGGCTGCTGGAGATGCTGCTCCAGGTCCCGCTCATGGACGTGACGCGGGCCCGGGAGGTGCTCGGGTGGACGCCCGCGCACTCCTCGCAGGAGGCGATGGAGGCGGTCGTCGAGGGGCTGCACGAGGGCGCCGGGGCGGACACCGCCCCGCTCGCGCCCGACGAGGGCCTGGCCGGGCGGCTCAAGGAGACCACCACGGGGGTCGGCGGCCGGCCCTGAGCCACGGGTCACCCGATGATCTGGTAGGGCCGCATCATCTCGTTGTCCTCGTGTTCGAGGATGTGGCAGTGCCGGACGTACCGGCCGGGCAGGTCGAACGTCGCCTTCACCCGCGTGATCTCGCCGGGAGGCGCGATGACGGTGTCCTTGAAGCCGCGCTCCCATGGCTCCGGGGGCCGCGGGGCCGCCGTCGAACGGTGGATGGGATGGGCGTCCGCCGTGAAGGTGTACAGCTCCCAGACCTCGGTGGGGTCCAGGGCCGGATTCTCGGTGACCGGGTCGCCCCACAACAGGGGGTTCGGGACGCCGTTCTTCACGGTGCCGAGCTGGACGACGACGGGACTTACGTCCGGGAAGTCGGCCGAGCCCTGCTCGGTGAGCGAGAGCCGCCGGTGGCGGGTCGCCGGGCCGAGCGGGTGGAGCTGCGGCAGGGTCAGCTCTCGTCCGGCGTCCAGGCCGCGACCAGGGCGAGGAGGCCGGGGAAGCGGGCTTCGAGGTCGGCGACGCGTACGTGGCTGCGCCGCTCCAGGCCGTACTGCCGCTGCCGGGTGACGCCCGCCTCGCGCAGCGCCTTGAAGTGGTGGGTCAGGGAGGACTTGGGGCGGTCGAGGCCGAACCAGCCGCAGGTGTGGTCGAACGCCTCCGACTCCAGCAGCAGCTTGCGCACGATGGTCAGGCGCAGCGGGTCGCTCAGCGCGCCGAGGACGGTCTCCAGCCGCAGGTCCTCGACCGCCGGCTCGGGCAGCGGCTCGGGCAGTCCGGCGGGCTCCGGCAGCGTCCTGATGGCGGGCCCCGGACGCGTCGTGGAAGGCATGTGCGGCTCCTCGTTCCGGTTGTCGGTTGTACGAGTCCGATCGTACTGCATGCTAAGTTCGATTCTGTTCGTACTGTGTCGGCCGGAAGGAGCCGCCATGTCCATGAGTCGAGCGATGCCCGTGAGAGCGCCGGCGGAGCGCCCGGGGACGGCCGCCGCGGCGGTTCCCACCCGCTGGGTCTGGCTGGCGGCCTGGCCGGTCACCGCGGTCTTCGTGCTGTCCAACGCGGCCACTCCGCTGTACGTGCTGTGGCAGCGCGACATCGGGTTCTCCAAGGGCACCCTGACCGTGGTCTTCGCCTCCTACATCGTCGGGCTGATCGGCTCGCTGCTCGTCTCGGGAGTGCTGTCCGACCGGCTCGGGCGCAAGCCCGTGCTCCTGCCCGCGCTCGGGCTCGCCCTCGCGGCCTGCCTGGTCTTCGCGACGGCGGGCAGCGTGGCCGCGCTGATCGTGGCCCGGCTGTTCACCGGCGTCGCGGTCGGAGCGGTGGTCTCCGGCGGCATGGCCGCCGTGTCGGACGTGGCCGGTCCCGCCCGCTCACGGCTCGGGGCCCTGCTGGCGTCCTGCGCCATGGTCTTCGGCGCGGGGCTGGGCCCGCTCCTGTCGGGAGTGCTGTCCGAGGCTCTGCCGGCGCCCACCGTGACCGTCTTCGCCGTGGAGGCGGCGCTGCTGGCGACCGCCGTCGCGGTCGTGCTCCGTATGCCGGTCCGCCGTCCGGCCGTGCCGGCCCAGGGCGCCAAGGGGCGCGCGCGGGCGGCGGGCTCCTGGGTGCGGGTGCCCGCCGTGCCGCGCGGCAACGGCCGTCACCTGGCCCTGGGGGTCGCCGTGTTCGCGCCGGGCATCACGGCGACCTCGTTCGTGCTGTCGCTCGGCCCCTCGCTGCTCGCCGGGCTGCTGGACGGCACCAACCGGATCGTCCCGGGGGTCATGGCGTTCGCGATGTTCCTGGCCTCGACGGGAGTGCAGTTCGCGGTCCAGAGGCTGCGCCGCGGCGCGATCCTGATCGCCGGGGCGGCCTCCACCGCCCTCGCCATGGTCGCGCTCGTCATTGCCGTGCGGGTCGCGTCGGTCGAGGCCCTCGCCGTCGCGGCGCTGCTGGCCGGCGCCGGTCAGGGCATGGGGCAGCTCGGGGGGCTGTCCCTGCTCAACTCCACCGTCCCGGCGGGGCGGCTGGCCGAGGCGAACGCGGCGCTCAACGTCGGCGGGTACGTCCTGGCCGGCCTGCTGCCGGTGTCGGCCGGTTACCTCAGCGACGCCATCGGCCTGACCGGCGGCGCGACCCTCTTCGGCGCCGTGCTGATGGGGCTCGCCGTCACCGGCGGCCTGGTGGTGGTGCTGGGCCGCCGGTGGGTGCCGGAGCCCAGGTGACCTGTCGGAATCATCCTTTTGCAGATAATCCACAGCTGGACGACTTGGGTAGGCTGGGAGCATGACCGCGATGGCGCCCGCGCGCACCGAGACCGACCTGTCCTTCCTGCTCGACCACACCAGCCACGTGCTGCGCACCCGGATGGCGGCGGCCCTGGCCGAGATCGGGCTGACGGCGCGCATGCACTGCGTGCTGGTCCACGCGCTGGAGGAGGAGCGCACCCAGATCCAGCTCGCCGAGCTGGGCGACATGGACAAGACCACGATGGTGGTGACCGTGGACGCGCTGGAGAAGGCCGGGTATGCCGAGCGCCGCCCGTCCAGCACCGACCGGCGGGCGCGGATCATCGCGGTGACGGAGGCGGGCGCGGCCGTGGCCCGGCGCAGCCAGGAGATCGTGGACGGCGTGCACCGGGAGGCGCTGCGCGCGCTGCCCGAGGACGAGCGCGAGGTCATGGTGCGCGCCCTGAACCGCCTGGTGAGCGGGCATCTCGCCGAGCCCGCGGAGGGGCCGCAGCCGGCCCGCCGGGCGCGGGAGCGGGCGAAGTAGGCGAGAAGTAGGTCCGAAGAGGATCGTCTATTACGGAACTATCTGCTACGGTCTCTCTTGTCGAACTGAGACAGGAGAGACCATGTCGTACGTGCGCAATTCGCGCTGGACCGCGCTGGGCGTGTTGTCCGCCACCGGACTGATGACCATCCTCGACGGCAGCATCGTGACGGTGGCGATGCCGGCCATCCAGCACGACCTCGGCTTCTCGCCCGCCGGGCTGAGCTGGATCGTCAACGCCTACCTGATCCCCTTCGGCGGCCTGCTCCTCCTGGCGGGCAGGCTGGGTGACCTGGTCGGGCGCCGGACGATGTTCCTGGCCGGCAACGCGATCTTCACGGCCGCATCCCTGCTGGCGGGCGCGGCCACCGGCCCCGGCGTGCTGATCGCCGCCCGGTTCCTGCAGGGCGTCGGGAGCGCGCTGGCCTCGGCCGTGGTCCTGGGCATCCTGGTGACGCTGTTCAGCGAGCCCGCGCAGCGGGCCAAGGCGATCGCGATCTTCAGCTTCACCGGGGCGGCCGGCGCCTCGATCGGCCAGGTCCTGGGCGGCGTGCTCACCGACGGCCTGAGCTGGCCGTGGATCTTCCTCATCAACGTGCCGATCGGGGCGGTCACCGTCGCGCTGGCGCTGCTGGTGCTGCCCGCCGACCGTGGGGCCGGTCTCGCGGCGGGCGCCGACGTCGTCGGCGCCGCGCTGGTGACCGGCGGCCTGATGCTGGGCATCTACACGGTCGTCAGGGTCGAGGAGTACGGCTGGCTCGCCGCCCACACGCTGGGCCTCGGCGCGGTGTCGCTGGCCCTGCTCGCCGCCTTCGTCGTCCGGCAGGCCACGGCCAGGACCCCGCTCATGCCGCTGCGGATCCTGCGCTCGCGCAACGTGACCGGCGCCAACCTCGCCCAGATGCTGACCCTGTCGGGGATGTTCGCCTTCCAGGTGCTGGTCGCCCTCTACATGCAGCGGGTCCTCGGCTACGGGGCGCTGGACACCGGCCTCGCCATGCTCCCGGCCGCGGTCGGCATCGGCGCGATCTCCCTGTTCGTCTCGGCCCGCCTCAGCGCCCGCTTCGGCGCCCGCGCCGTCCTGCTGTCCGGTCTGGTGCTGCTGATCGCCGCGATGCTCCTGCTCACCCGGGTCTCGGTGGACGCGGGCTACCTCACCCACCTGCTCCCGGTGATGGTGCTGATCTCGGGCGGCGGGCTGGTGCTGCCGGCGCTGGCCACGCTGGGCATGTCCGGCGCGCGGGAGAGCGACGCCGGGCTGGCCTCCGGGCTGTTCAACACCACCCAGCAGGTCGGCATGGCCATCGGCGTGGCGGTGCTGTCCACGATGGCCGCCTCGCGCACGGGCGAGCTGCTGGCCGCCGGGGCGGGCCAGGCGGCCGCGCTGACCGGCGGGTACCGGCTGGCCTTCGGCATCTCGGCCGGGTTGCTGGTCGCGGCGTTCGCCGTGGGGCTCCTGGTCCTGCGCCGGCCCGCCCCGGACGCGGCCCGGCCCGCTCAGGAGGACGGCGCGGCGGTGGCGGAGCCCTCCCTGAGCTCCTGATCAGGGCGCGAGGCGAGGGCGCGAGGTGATCGCCCGGGCCCTCCCGGCCCGGGCCGGCCCGTCCGGAGGGTCAGGCGACGTCGCTGCTCGTGCCGGTGGCCGGGCGCCGCGGGGGCTCGGGGGAGCTGAGGACGGCGGTGAGCGCCTCCTGGACCGTGGCGTGGACGGGCAGGTGCTCGCCGACACGGGTGATCTCGACCAGGCGGGCCGGCATCGGCTGCAGCGCCGCCAGCCGCACGCTCCCGCCGTGCTCCTCCGCGTCGAGGTAGGCGTTGAGCAGCGTGCGCAGCCCCGCGCTGTCCATGAACCGCACCTCGGTCAGGTCGAACACGAGATGATCGCCGGGCCGGCGGCGCGACTTGGCGATGAACGACTCCACCCGGGCGGCGTTGGCCGAGTCGATCTCGCCGCCCACGACCATCACGGTGGCTCCCGGCAGGTGCCGGCAGGCCAAGGTCAGCCGGGACATCAGGGCACCAGCCGGCCGCTGGGTCGAACGGCGCACGTCGCCATGAGCCGACGATATCCCGCCGGGCCCCCGCCGACCGGGCCGGAGATCCCGGCATTCGCATCACGAATATCGCGGCGCGTCTGCCGGCCCTCGCGAATTGGCTGTGCCGTGCCTCCGGGACCGGCGTCAGGCGTCGGCCGTGATGGCGGCCCGGGCCTGCTCGGCGTCGGGATAGAGGTTGAACGCCTGGGACAGCCCGGTCATGTGGAAGACGCGTTCCAGCCGGCTGGTCAGCCCGGCCAGCGCGATCGACCCCCCGCGTTCCAGGATGAGCTTGCGGAAGACCAGGAAGAGGCGGATGCCGGTGGAGTCGCAGAAGTCCAGCCCGCTGAGGTCGAGCACCAGGTGACGGTGCTCGGGCCGGAGGGTGCTCTCCATGTCGGCCCGGAGCTGGGCCGCGCTGATGTAGTCGAGCTCACCGGCCAGGGCCAGGACGCATGTGCCCGTGGCCGGGTCGGCGGAGATCTGCGTCAGGTGAACGGGTGTGGTCACCGCGAGTGCCTTTTCACGATCGGAGGAACGGTCATGGACAGGATGGCCGTGTCGTCGGTCAATCCGGGCCCGAACGCGGACAGAGTCTCCTCCAGCCGCGTCACCACCGCCTGGGCGGGTTGTCCGGCCAGGCCGGCGGCCAGGCTTCGCAGGCGGTCCTCACCGTACATGTGGCCGGCCGGTGTGCGGGCTTCGGTGAGGCCGTCGGTGTAGAGCAGCATGCCGTCGCCGGGGAGCAGCGTGGTCTCGGCGACGGCGAAGCGCGCCTCCTGCAGCAGCCCGACGAGCATGCCGCCCTCGGTGCGCAGCGCCTCGACGTCGCCCCCGGCGCGGACGACCAGCGCCGGAGGGTGTCCGCCCCCGGCGACCTTGACGCGCGTGCCCTCGTCGGTCGGCGTGAGCACGCCGTACAGGACCGTGCAGTAGCACGGGTCGGCGCCCAGGAACTCGTCCATGAGCACCATGTTGAGGTTGGCCAGCACGGCCTCGGGGTCGCCGGCGTAGACGGCGGCGGCGCGCAGGGTGTGCCGGGCCAGGGCGGTCACGACGGCCGCGTCGGCGCCCTTGCCGCACACGTCGCCGAGGAAGAACGCCCAGTTGTGCTCGTCGAGACGGAACACGTCGAAGAAGTCGCCGCCCACCTGGTCGGCGGAGGCGACGTGGTAGTGCGTGGCGATGTCCAGCCCGGGGACCTTCGGCGGGGAGGGCGGGAGCAGCACCTTGCGCAGCGTGGAGGTGAGCAGTTCCAGCCGGCCGCGCTCGGCCTCGGCCTGCTGGCGCAGGCGGCGTTCGAGCGTGAGGGCGGCGCGGGCGGACAGCCGCGTCTCCAGCTGGGTGGCCACCAGGGCGGCCAGGTCGGTCAGCGTGTGCAGTCCGGCTTCGTCCACCTCGCGCGGCTCGACGTCCATGACGTTGACCGTGCCCAGGCGGTGGCCGTCGGCCGTGACGATCGGCGCGGCGGCGTAGAACCGCACATGGGGCTCGTCACGGACCAGCGGGTGGTCGCACGCCTCCGGGTGGGTGAGCGTGTCGGCCACCACGTACGGTTCCGACTCCAGGATCGCGGAGACGCACAGGCCGGGGTCGGGCGCGAGGTCGTGCGGGACCCCCGCCAGCCCCGTGTGGGCCTTGATCCAGACCCGCTCGTCCTCGACGAACGTCACGGACGCGATCGGCGCGCCGAAGGCGCGGGCCGCGAGCGCGACGACCCGGTCGAACGCCCCCTCGGGCGGGGTGTCGAGGACCTGGTACCGGCGCAGCGCTTCCAGCCGCGCGGCCTCGGCGCCAGGATCGATCAGCGTTGCCGTCATGTGGTCGCGTCACCGTTTCTCTTTCGAGGACGCACGAAGTTTACTTGTCAAGCTTCTCTGCTCCCGCCGGATTTACTACAAAACCCCCAATACCCCCAACATTCCCAAAAGATCCCGCGTGAAGACGGATCGCCGGTTCGACGGAGTACCAATGTGACCCCGTCGAAGGGACCCAGCCGGATGACCGCTCCACCCGGAGTACCCGTGAGAGCCGACGACGCCGCGCTCATCGAGGAGTCGTGGCGGCGTCCCGACGCGTTCGCGGTGCTCTACGACCGCTACTTCGGCGACGTCTACCGGTACGTCGCCGGGCGGGTCGGCACGCAGGTCGCCGACGATCTCGCCGCCGAGACGTTCGTCGTGGCCTACGGCAAGCGCGCGACGTTCGACCCCGGGCGCGGAGCCGTGCGCGCCTGGCTCTTCGGGATCGCCACCAACCTCGTGGCCCAGCACCGGAGGAGCGAGACCCGCAGGCTGGAGGCGTTGCGGCGGACGCCGGCCGAGGACGGCACGGACGGCGGGCACGAGGACCGGGTGGCCGCCAGGCTCCTCGCGGCGGGCGCGCGGGGGCGGCTCGCCGCGGAGCTGCGGCGGCTGCCCGACCACGACAGGGACGTGCTGCTCCTCGTCGCCCTGGCGGACCTCAACTACGAGGAGGTCGCGCAGGCCCTGGACATCCCGTCCGGCACCGTCGGATCCCGGCTCAACCGGGTCCGCAGGAAGCTGCGCGCGGCCCTCGGCGGCGCCGACCCGGCGATCGGAGCAACCGATGACTGACCTGAACGGGCGTCCCTTCCCCGGCCTGCCGGACGACCGGACGGACCTCGACGCGGTGCGCGCCCTCCTCGGCTCGCCCGAGCCGTCGCTGGAGACCGTCGTGGACGGCCGGGCCCGCCTGCTCGCGGCGCTGGCCCGGGACACCGGCGACACCGTCGGCGACACCGGCCCACTCGCCGACGCCGGTCCCTACGCCGGCGTCGGTGCCGGGGATGCGGCGCCGGCGGAGATCCGGGAGGAGCCCGTCCCGCTCCGGGCCGTGCACGACCACGCGCCCCGTACGGCCGGGCGGATGAGGAGGCGGCTGGCCACCGCGGGGGCGGGGCTGGCTGCGGCGGCGACGATCCTGGTGGCGGCGGTCGTCGCCGCGCCCGGCGGTCCGGTCACCTCGACGGGGCCCGGCGCGCCCGCCACCACCGCGCAGGACCCGCCCAGCGCCTCCTCGACGACCTCGGCGGGCGCCGGGAAGGCCCGCGCGGTGCTGCTCGCCGCCGCCGACGCGGTCGCCGGGCAGCCCGCCGGCCAGGGCGCCTACTGGCGGACGACGACGGTCACCTGGTGGCAGACACCCACGGGCGACGGCGCGTACGTTCTTGAGCTGGGCCTGTCGGAGGAGATGTGGCTGGCCCGCCGTCCGGGGGACAAGAGCTGGCGGATCAAGCGCCCCCTCGGCGCGAAGCCCGCCACGGCGAGCGACGAGGCGGCCTGGCGGAAGGCCGGATCGCCGTCCTCCTGGAACATGGGGCCCTCCGGGGCGCCGGCCGCGGACGTGGTCGAGGCGAAGCCCGGCGAGCCGGTCGTCTCCGAGCTGCGCGGCACGTGGCGGGGCTCCGGGGGAGACCTGGCGAAGCAGTCGCTGTCCTGGGACGACCTGGCGGCGATCCCCGGCGACGTCGACGGACTGCGGGCGTACCTGACGAGGCTCGTCACCGAGACCGGCGCCAAGGGCTCCGCCGACGATCCGGAGAAGCTGCGCGACCTGCTGGGGGAGGCCGCCGTGCGGATCGCCGCCGATCTCCCGGTGACGCCGCGGGTGCGCGCGTCGGCCTTCCGGCTGCTCGCGACCATGCCCGGAGTGCGCGCCGAGGGCCAGGCCACCGACCGGCTCGGCCGCGAGGGCCAGGCGATCGTCTACCGCTCGGACGGCCGGGTGAAGGCGCGGATCGTGGTGGACCCCCGCACCGGCCGGACGCTGGCCAGGCAGACGACGACCCTGGACACGGCCCGCGACGGCGGCGAGATCCCGCTGCACGCCGAGACCGCCTACGAGCGGATCGGCTGGACCGACCAGCGGCCCCCCGGGCGGCGGTGACGGGAGAGGTTTCCGTGGCCCGGCCCGGGAAAGAGGCCAGGCCATGACCACTCTGGAATCGCCTTCACGCCAGGGTGAGCGGGAGCCGGCCGCGCGATGCCCGAGGAGCGGCGCCGAGATGTCGGCGCCGCCGGTCCTGGGCGTGGACGACACCCCCGCCTTCCGGCTCAGCCCGTACACCTTCATCTCCGAACGGGCCAGGGAGCTCGGCACGGACGTCTTCGACACGCGGCTGCTCCTGCGGCCGACCACCTGCATGACCGGGCCCGAGGCGGCCAGGGTCTTCTACGGCGAGCGCCGGCTCGTCCGCCACGGGGCGGCGCCGCGCCGGCTGCTGCTGACGCTGTTCGGCCGGGGCGGGGTGCAGTCGCTGGACGGCGAGGCGCACGCCGTCCGCAAGGCGATGTTCATGTCGCTCATGACGCCCGAGGAGCGGGAGCGCATGCGCGAGCTGGCGGGGCGGGCGTGGCGGGAGCGGATCGGCCGCTGGGGCCGGATGCCGCGCGTCAACCTGTTCGAGGAGGTCAGCGAGCTGCTGTGCGAGGTGGCGTGCGCGTGGACGGGCGTGCGGCTCGACCGCAGGAGCATCCCGCACGCGACCGCGCGGCTGCTCGCGATGATCGAGGCGCCCGCCGCCGTCGGCCCGCGCTACCTGCGTGGCCGCACGGCGCGCGTGCAGGCCGAGAAGGGCATCGCCGAGCTGGTGAGACGGGTGCGCGAGCGGCCCGAGCGGTTCGCGGGCACCCCGCTGCAGGCCGTCGCGCTGCACCGCGACGCCGACGGCGCGCCGCTGGACCCGCGGGTGGCCGCCGTGGAGGTGCTGAACCTGCTGCGGCCGATCGTGGCCGTCGGCCGGTTCGTCACCTTCGCCGCCCTCGCCCTGCACGCCAACCCGCACTGCCACGAGCGGATCAGCTCCGGCGACGACGCCTACCTGGAGTACTTCGTCCAGGAGGTGCGGCGGTTCTACCCGTTCTTCCCGATGGTCGCCGCGAAGGTGGCCGAGCCGTTCGAGTGGAACGGCCATCGCTTCCCGAAGGGCCGTCGCGTCCTGCTCGACCTGCACGGCATCGACCACGACTCCCGGGTGTGGGAGGGGCCGGAGGAGTTCCGTCCCGAGCGGTTCGGCACGTGGGACGGCGGCGCCTTCGACTTCGTGCCGCAGGGCGGCGGCGACCACCACCGCGGCCACCGGTGCCCGGGCGAGTGGCTCACCGTGGACCTGATGAAGGTGGCGGTGACCGCGCTGACCCGCTGGATGTCGTACGGCGTGGTGCCGGAGCAGGACCTCAGCATGCCCCGCCGGCGCGCGCCCGCCCTGCCGGCCAGCGGCTTCGTCATCGACCGGGTGATCCCCGCCTAGCCGGGTGAGAGGGGTCGGTCCAGTAGGTGTCCATGATCGGCTCGTGCGCCATCAGCTCGCTGAACAGGTCCTCCCACAGCGGCATGACCGCCTCGGGCGCGTAGCCGCGGGCCGTGCGGGCGGCGCGCTCGCCGATCCGCAGCCGCAGCTCCCGGTCGCCCATGAGCCGGTCGAGCGCCGCGGCGAGCGCGCCGACGTCCTGCGGCGGCACGAGCAGCCCGTCGACCCCGGGCGTGACCACGTCGCCCGGCCCGGTCGGGCAGTCGAAGGCCGCGACCGGAAGGGCGTGCCCCATGGCCTCGATCATCACCATCGGCAGCCCCTCGAAGCGGGAGGACAGCGCGTAGATCGAGGCGCCGGCCAGCTCCTCGTCCATGTGGGCGGTCCGGCCCATCAGGCTGACCCGGCCGGTCAGGCCCTCGCTTTCGATGAGCTCGGCGAGCCGCTCCTTCTTCGGCCCGGAGCCGAAGATCCGCAGCCGCCACTCCGGGTGCCGCCGCGCCGCCTGCCCGAACGCGGGGATGAGCAGGTCGAAGCCCTTCTGCCAGACCAGCCGGCCGGCCGCCACCACGACCGGGTGCTCCTGCGCCGACCTGCGGCCCGCCGGGTGGACCGCGTTGGGGATGCGCACGATCGGCGTGCGCGGCAGCAGTTCGCGGTAGGCGAGCTGGTTGCCGCGCGTCAGCACCACCACGGCGTCGAACCGGTCGTAGTAGCGGGCGATGTCGGCGCGCACCGGCTCGGGGTAGGCGTCGAGGTTCATGTGGTCCTGCGCCACGCGCACGACGCCCTTGGCGGCGCGGCGGGCGGCGATGAGGTTCAGCGCCGGGCGGGTGGTCACCAGGACGCCGTCGCTCAGGGCGGAGACGTAGTCGACGACCGTCTTCTCCACGCGTTCGGTGAAGTATCCGGCGGCGAACTCGCCGGGCGGCACCAGCTTGCCCCGCAGCCGCCGCCACACCTTGCGGCCGAGCGAGTCGGCGGCCACCGACTCCCGCTGGTCGACCAGGGGGACGAGCCGCACCCGGGGGTCGAGCGCGAACTGCGGCTTGGCGCGGCGGCGCACGACGCTGGCGATCTCCACCTCGTGGCCGAGGGCGGCCATCGCGGAGGCCTGGTTGAACACCGTCCGGATCGTCCCGCCGACCCCGTAGGCGTGGAGCAGCACGTAGCGGATCTTCACAGGTAACCCCAGTCGCGGCACATGGGTCTCAGCACGTCGGGGATCTCCTCGGCGGCCGGCAGGCCGCGTCCCGGCTGGACGGTGCCCGAGCGGATCTTCTCCTGCCAGTCGCCGAGCCCCTTGCGGACCACGCCGGGCGTGCCGTACGCGAGCATCCCGGCCGCCCACGGCACGTCCAGGAACGCGCAGATCTCCCTGGTCACCCGCTCGGGGTCGGCGGTCAGGTCCTCGTAGCGGACGGTCAGGCCGTCGAGCGCCTTCCGGGCCCGCTGGACCGCCTTCATGTAGCGCAGCGCGTCGGCCGCGGCCTCCTCCGGGGTGCGCTTGCCCGCGCCCGCCTCGTACCAGGATGCCGCGATGGAGGCGGGGTGGCGCAGCAGGAAGACGAAGCGCGCGTCGGGCCAGCAGGTGGCGATCCGC
Source organism: Nonomuraea rhodomycinica (assembly GCF_013363995.1). Classification (GTDB taxonomy): domain Bacteria; phylum Actinomycetota; class Actinomycetes; order Streptosporangiales; family Streptosporangiaceae; genus Nonomuraea; species Nonomuraea rhodomycinica. Next base: position 216,639 of record NZ_JABWGO010000007.1, read on the forward strand.
TGGTGGGCGAAGGCGTTGGCGGGAGTCTTGTCCACGATGTACCGCTTGCCGCTCCGGGAGAGCTCCCGGTGCAGCACCCGGTCCCACAGCAGGTGCTCCAGGTCGGCCCGGTCGTGGCCGAGCTCCTCCATCGCCCTGCGCGCCAGCGGGGTGCCGAAGCCGACGCTCAGTCGCCGCACGTGCAGCTCGTGCGGGGCGTGCAGCTCGGGGTGCGCGTCGAGCATCGCGCGCAGCAGCGTGGAGCCGGACCGGACGGGGGACAGGATGAACACGGGCGCGGTCAGCAGGCGGTCGTGCGCGGGGTCGGCGGGCGGCCGGGGAGGGCTCTCCACCGGGTCGGAGGAGTCTTCCGGACGCGTGGGGGTGACGCGTTCGAAGCGGACGCCGGCGTACCTCCCGAGCGCGTCGTTGAGCTTTCGCTGCCAGGTCATGCCGTTGGAGGCTACCGAGCGTTCCTGGTAATTCCCTGTCAATGCCCTCGTCAGGGGCGGTACGGGCGTCCCGGCGGGAAGGTCTTTGACGCGATCGCGTCTATGTACCGTCCGCGACGGCGCCCTTACGTTCGGAGTCATGTGCGATCTGAACCCACAGGAAAGCCGTGACGTTCTCGACTCCCTGAGCGAGATCCGCGCACTGTCCGACCAGGTGGCCACGCACGCCTCGGCCATCGGGAAGAGCTCCTACATGGACCACGCCGGCCTCGCCGCGCTGCTGACCGAGCTGCGCGATCGCGCCGACGCGACCCGGGTGTGGGTGGAGGCCAAGCCGCACCAGCACGCCGCGCACCAAGGCCACTGACAGCACGGCCACTGACAGCACGGCCACTGGGCCGTCCAAGGCGTGCCGGTTCCGGCGGGGCGGCGGGGCCCTGCCGGAACCGGCCTTTTCCGGGTGGTCTCCCGGTCAGCAGGTCCTCATGGCGTGCGTGTGCGAGTGGACTTTCCGCGCCTTTCCCGTTCTGATGATCTCGCCGGTTCGTCCGGCGCGTGTTCGCGGAGCGAGGGGAAAGCCCATGGGACCTCGGCGTCCGGCGCGGCTCACACCTCGGTGGGCCGGTCGTAGCCCTCGGCCTCGCCGTGGACCCCGCGGTTCGGGTCCTGCTCCGGCTGGTTGGCCGGGTCCGTGGGCGACGGGTCGAACTCCTCGGCGAAGTCCGCGTCGTCGTACTCCTCGGGATTCTCCCGCCGGTCGGCGAGCGGCCGCTCGTCGGGCTGCGACATGGCTCCTCCTGCGCTCGGATGCTCCGCCCACGGCCGCGGGCCGGCGGGCGGCGGACATCGGGCCCCTGCCCGCGACGGGCGGGCTCATGTCGGCGGGCGCCCCGCCGGCGGCTCCGGGCGGCCGGTTACGGCCTTCCCTGTTCGCGAGATCCGGTCAATCAACCATGTGCCGGCATGACCGCCGCCGGGGAATTGGGCTCTAGGCGCGCATCAGATGCGGCGTTACCTTCCAGTGAGGCGGCATCGGGGGATCATGCCGCTTTTCCGCTGTGGAGGAGCCATATGCGCGTATCCATCATCAAAGGGGTCACCGCTGTCGTCGCGGCCCTCGCCCTGCCCCTGGCCGTCTCGGCTCCGGCGCAGGCCAAGGGGCTCGACGACGCCTTCGCCAAGCTGCTGATGAAGCAGGTCACGGGGGCGAACGTGCAGAAGCACCTGGCCGCGCTCCAGGGCATCGCCGACGCCAACGGGGGCACCCGCGCCGCGGGCACGCCCGGCTACGCCGCCTCGCGCGACTACGTGGCGGGCAAGCTGCGCAAGGCCGGCTACAAGGTCACGCTGAACCCGATCCACTTCGTCGAGAGCTGGACCGAGGACAGCCCGCCGACCCTGGAGCTGACCGCGCCGAGCCAGAAGACGTACGCACCGAACGACGACTTCTACACCTTCCAGCCCTCGCCGGCCGGCGAGGTCACCGCGCAGGTCCAGGGCGTGGACCTGACGCTGCCGCCGACCCCCACGCCGACCTCCACCAGCGGCTGCGAGGCGGCCGACTTCGACGGGTTCGTGGCCGGCCGGATCGCGCTGATCCAGCGGGGCACGTGCGCGTTCGCGCAGAAGATCCGTAACGCCGGGTTCGCCGGGGCGTCCGGCATCATCGTCTTCAACGAGGGCCAGCCCGGCCGCACCGACGCGTTCCCGCTGAACATCGGCGAGTGGCGGGCCGGGGTGCCCATGGTCTTCGCCGACTTCGCGGTCGGCAACGAGCTGGCCTCCACCCCGGGCGCGACCGTCCACCTCAAGGTGGACGCCACGCTCAAGCTCGGCACCGACCACAACGTCATCGCCGAGACGCGCTTCGGCGACCCGCGCAACGTCGTCATGCTCGGCGCCCACCTCGACAGCGTGACGGCCGGGCCGGGCATCAACGACAACGGCTCCGGCAGCGCGACCATCCTGGAGACCGCCCTGCGGATGGCGCACTACCCGGTGCGCAACAAGGTCCGGTTCGGGTTCTGGGCGGCCGAGGAGATCGGCCTGCTCGGCTCCGACCAGTACGTGGAGAACCTGACCGACGCCGAGCGCGACCGGATCCGGCTGTACCTGAACTTCGACATGGTGGCCTCGCCGAACTACGCCTACAAGCTGTACGACGGCGACGACTCCGACGCCACCGGCTCCCCGGCCGGCCCGCCCGGATCCGCCCAGATCGAGAAGCAGCTCGAGGCGTTCTACGACGCGCGAGGACTGGGCCACGTGGGCACCGACTTCGACGGCCGGTCCGACTACGGGCCGTTCATCGCGGTCGGCATCCCGTCCGGCGGCATCTTCACCGGCGCCGAGGGGATCAAGACGGCTCAGGAGGCCGCGGTGTTCGGCGGCACGGCCGGGACCGCCTACGACGCCTGCTACCACCAGGCGTGCGACACCACCGCCAACATCAACGCGACCGCGCTCGACGTCAACGCCGACGCGATCGCCGACTCCACCGCCCGCTACGCCTTCAACCTGAGCTCCATCCCGGAGCGGGCCGGCACCGCCGGCACCTCCCGGGTCGCCCTGCGCACCGCGAGCTGACCCTGTCCGTCCCGAGGGCGGTCGCCGTGAGGCGGCCGCCCTTTCGCGTGCCCGAGATCAGAGGCATAGCGGAAGGCGCGCCGTGGCGTCTGATGGAGGACATCCACATCTCTTGGAGGTGACCGTGGACCCCGCAGACGAGCGAGGTTTCCGCGAGTTCGTTGCCGCCCGCTCGCCCGCGCTGATGCGCCTCGGTTATCTGATCACCGGCGGTGACCAGTACGCCGCCGAGGACCTGGTGCAGGGCGCGCTGGCGAAGCTGGCTTCCCGGTGGCGGCGCGTCCAGGCGCCCGAGGCGTACGTCAGGCAGATCATGTACCGCCAGCACATCAGCTGGTGGCGCACGGCGGCCCGGCGCGGCGAGGTCGTCCAGGCCGCGCCGCCCGAGCTGCCCGGCGAGGACCGCACCCACCAGAGCGAGCTGCGCATGGTGCTGCGCTCCGCGCTGGCCCGGCTCACCCCGCGCCAGCGCACCATGCTCGTGCTGCGGTACTTCGAGGACCTGCCCGACCACCAGGTCGCCCGCGAACTCGGCTGCTCCGTCGGAACGGTACGCAGCACCACCCACCGATCCCTCGCCCGGCTGCGCGAGATCGCTCCCGAGCTCGCCGAGGAACTGGAGGCCGTCCGATGACCCGACTGCTGCGCGACACCCTGGAGGAGTGGGCCGGCGAGGCCCGGGTGCCGCACGACCTGGCCGACCGGGCGCTCGGCGTCCGGCGTCCGGCACGGGCGCCGCGGGGGCGCGTCCGGCCGTGGGCGCTGGTCGCGGGCGCGGTCGCCCTGGCCACGGGGGTGACGGCCGCGCTCGTCGTCCCGGGGGCGGGCGTGCAGGACCGCGGGGCCACCGTACGGCCCGCGACGGGGCTGACGCTCCCGGAGCGGCCGTCGCCCGCGCCGACAGACATCCGCACGTACACCGAGGGACGGCCGCCGCGCACGCTCATCGCGGCGGGGAACGTCGCGGTGTCCGCCTACTGGACGACCGCCACGGAGAAGGCGTCGGCGAAGCTCCAGCGCTTCCGGCGGACGTGGTGGCTGTACGACCCCAGGAACGACGGCTACGAGAAGACCGACTGGACCTGGGTGGACGTCGCCCCCGGGCTCCGGACCGCCGCCGCGATCTCGGGCGGCCTGCTGGGCAGACAGATCGTGATCGTGGACATGGCGACGCGCAGGAACCTGTCGGTCATCGGCCTGGAGCACGACGCCGGCTCACTCGTCTGGTCGCCGGACGGCACCAAGCTCCTGGTCACCACCTACTCCGACTATCCCGATCAGTGGAAGGGGTCGTCGGACTCTCCCGACTGGCACATCAACGGCGGAGGGCATCGCACCGGCTACTACCTCATCGACGTCACCACGGGCGAGAAGGAGTACCACCCGCTGCCCGCGCTGTCCGACATGATGGACGCCCCGGCGGGCAGCGGCCCGGGCAACAGCAACAGCCGCCAGGACCTCGGATGGAGCCTGGACGGCTCGCTGATCTGGGCCCCCACCAACACCACGCCCGACCGGCTCTTCTACACCCTGGACGGCAAGCGCCACGACCCGCCCGCCGACCGGTACATCCCCTACACCGGCACGACCGCTCTGTCGCCCGACGGGAAGCTGGTCATCGGCCCGCGGCAGTCCGGGCTGCCCACGGAGATCACGGACGCGGAGTCGGGAAAGGTCGTCGGCCGGCAGAGGGTGCTCCAGCTCCTCGCCTGGGCCGACGACGACAACGTGGTCGCGCTGGGCTGCGCCCGCGAGTGCGACGACGAGTTCGACAACGGGCTCGTGCTCGTCAGCGTGGACGGGACCAGGACCACCCAGCTCGCCGCCACCGGCAAGAGCGACGGCGAGGACTCCTGGCGCTGGGTCCTCACGCCCCGCTGACCTGCGCACACGTCCCACAGAGGCTTGGACGCCGCGTTCCGGGGCACCTGGAAGGTCGTCTTCGGGCGATTTGAGGAGGTTCCGGTGACCACTGTGGAGAACGCCGGGCGGCAGGCCCGCACGATGGCGCGGCGGGCGGCCGACCATCCGATGCTCGACCGGCTGGCCAGGGTGGGCCTGGCCTGCCGGGGGGTGCTGTACGCGCTCATCGGGGTGCTGGCGGTGCAGATCGCTCTCGGCAGCGGGGACAAGCAGGCCGACAAGGGCGGCGCGATGACCACGATCGCGAGCCTGCCGTTCGGCTCGGTGCTGCTGTGGATCATGGTCGTCGGCTTCGCCGGGCTGGCCCTCTGGCAGGCGTCCGAGGCGCTGTTCGGCGGGCTCAGGATCACCAAGGACCGCGTCGAGGCGGCGTTCCGCGCCGTCGTGTACGCGCTGATCGTCGGCTCCCTGCTGACCCTGCTGCTGTCCGGGAAGCCCGGCTCGGACGACAAGAAGTCGCAGGACGTCACCGCCAAGCTGCTCGACCTGCCGGGCGGCCAGTTCATCGTCGGCCTGATCGGGCTCGCCATCATCGGGCTCGGCGGCTACTGGATCTACCAGGGGTGGAAGAAGAAGTTCCGCGAGGAGCTGGACCAGGGCCGCATGTCGCCCAACGCGCGCAAGCTCATGGACCGCCTGGGCACGGCCGGCTACGTGGCGCGCGGCGCCATCGCCGCCCTCGCGGGCGTGTTCGTGGTGCAGGCGGCGATCACCTACGACCCGGACAAGGCGGGCGGCATCGACGCCACCCTGCGGGCCTTCGCCGACACCCCGGTCGGGCCGTGGCTGCTCGTGGTGGTGGCCCTCGGGCTGCTGCTGTTCGCCGGCTACTGCTTCGGCGAGTCGCGCTGGCGCCGCACCTGACATCCGTCGCGTACGGACCTGCGGCCGGGCCGGGGTCAGCCGTAGAGGACCGAGAGGAACCTGACCAGCACGGCCTCCCGCTGAGCCGCCGGGAGGGCGTCGAGGACGGTGTTCACCACGGCCATCTCCGGCTGGCCCCGGCCCGGCCGCAGGTCCACGCCCACGGAGGCGGCCAGTTCGGCGAACGTCGCGTCGTCCAGCGCCGCCAGGTCGAGCCCGGCGACCAGCTCCACCAGCCCCTCGGGCAGCACGACGGGGCCACGCAGCCGGGCCGCCTCCGCCGACTCGGCGATCACCTTGAGCATCGCCTCCACCCCGGCCCGGGTCACCCCGGTCACGGTGACGTGCAGGTTGGCCGGGATCCCCGCGTACGACAGCTGGGGCTGCAGGAACCAGCCGCGCGCCCGCGCCTCGTCGGCCAGCACGAACACGTCCACCTCGCCGCCCACGGAGGCGAAGGAGACCAGCGCCGAGTCCGGCTCGCCGAGCACCCGCAGGCCCGGGACGCGGGCGATGCCCTCGCGCAGTGCCGCCGCCGCCTCCAGCGTGGCGCGGCCCAGCTCCAGGTAGCCCTCCCGGCCGAGCGCCCGCAGCGTCGCCCAGGCGCCGGCCAGCGGCCCGGCGGAGCGGGAGCTCTGCACGGTCGCGTTGATGACGGTGTAGCCCGGCCAGGCCGCCGAGGCGAAGTACGCCGCGCGGCGCATCGCCGGGTCGGCGAACAGCACGACGGAGGCGCCCTTCGGGGCGTAGCCGAACTTGTGCAGGTCGCACGAGAGCGAGGTCACGCCCGGCACCGACAGGTCGAACGGCGGCACGCGCGCCCCGGCCTCGCGCAGCCACGGCAGCAGCCACCCGCCCACGCACGCGTCCACGTGGCAGGGGACGCCCGCGGCGGCGGCCACGGCGGCGATCTCCGCCACCGGGTCGATCACCCCCTGGGGATAGGACGGGGCCGAGGCCACGACGAGCACGGTGTCGGCCGTGAGCGCCGCCTCGACGTCCGCCGCCCGCGCCCGGTACGTGCCCAGGTCCACCGGCACCGGCCGCACGCGCACGCCCAGGTAGTGGGCCGCCTTGTGGAAGGCCGGATGGGCGGTGACCGGCACGACCATCTCCGGCCGCTCCCGGCCGGCCAGGTCGCGGGCCGCCTTCACCGCCAGCATGACCGACTCGGTGCCGCCGCTGGTGAAGATGCCGTGGCCGCCGCCGAGCAGGTCCGCCACCGCGCCCACGACCTGCCGCTCCATCTCCACCACGCTCGGGAAGGCGGTCGGGTCGAGGCTGTTGACCTCCAGCATCTCGACGTACGCGCGGGTCGCCGCCTCGTGGACCTCGAGGCGGCCGGTGTCGTAGACGTACGCGGTCACCTGGCCGCCGCGTACGGGCAGGTCGTGCTCCTTGAGGCGGGCGACCTCGGCCAGCAGCTCCTCGGCCGTGCTCCCCGTGACGGGCAGGTTCACGCGGCCGAATGTAGATCCGTCCGTACGGAACGGTCAATCGGCGGCGGGGACCGGAGGCGCCTCCGCGCGCGTGCGCAGCCGGTGGACCCGCCGGTCGCCGCCCCAGCGGACGATCGCCTCCTGGTCGGCGAAGGCCAGCGCGCGCATCATGTTGCCGCCGTCGGCCGCCTCCACCGTGCGGCGCAGCCGCCGCCGCAGCGGCTCCGTCAGCCGGTCCGTGCCGGCCTCCACCGCGTCGCCGTAGTGCGGGGCGTAGGAGACACCCGCGAAGCCGGTACGGCTCAGCAGCGTGCGCAGCGTCTCGGCCGAGTAGAACATCAGGTGGTTCTTGGTGAAGCCGCTCCACGTCGGGCCGTACGCCTTGAGCAGCAGCGAGCGGGCGTTCACCGTCAGCACGAGCAGCACGCCGCCCGGCGCCAGCAGCCGCCTGAAGAGCGAGAAGTCCGACAACGGCCGCGGCAGGTGGGCGAGCACCGACCACAGCGTGATCACGTCGAAGCCGCCCTCCGCGATCTCCGGCACGTCCTCCGGCGCCCCGAAGTACGCCCGCGCCCGGGTCAGCCGCGCGTTGGCCTGCTCCACCGAGTCGGGCGACAGGTCCACCCCGTACGCCTCGAAGCCCCGCTGCTCGGCCAGTTCGAGGAACAGCCCGGCGCCGCAGCCGAAGTCGAGCAGCCGCCGGCCCCGCCCGTCGCTGAACACCGGCGCGAACGCGTCCATCGTCAGGCGGTAGCGGCGCTGCCGGTTGGCCGCGTAGTCGCCGGTCAGGAAGCCGCTGTAGCCGGTGGCGTACAGGTCGCCGAGATGCTCGGGACGCACGTTCGGGTTGCGGTACAGGAAGCCGCACGACGGGCAGCGGACGACCCGGTAGCTCCACCCGTCGCCGTTGGCCGGCCGGAACAGCGGCTGCTGGCGCGACTGCCCGCACATCAGGCAGCTCACGAACTCCTCGATCGCGCCGAGCGGCGTGCGCGCCGCGTAGTCCGCGAGCGGCACCACCGGCGCGCGCCGCAGCCGCCCGCGCCACTGCGCCTCGCGCACCAGCCGCTCGCCGGGACGCACGTAGACGCGCTGAGTCCAGTGGACACGGTCGTAGCGGGAACCGTAGACGATCCGGCTGATCAGCCGCCGCGCGGAAACCATGGCAACACCTCGAAAAAGAGCGGAATGCCGGGGATTTGCCCTCGTCTGTGAGCGGCTACGCCCTTGCCCGGGTCAAGACGGGGTTCCCGATGCCCCTGCGTGAGGTGTGGTGAGCAGGGGAGCGGCCGGGGCCGCGGTGCCGTGCGTGAGGCCGTGCGCCTCGGCCCAGGCGTCGAGCCTGCGGATGGCGGCGTGGTCGGGGCCGCCCGCCGGGGCGCTCATGAGCACGATCGCCTGCTCGCCGTCGTCCACGCAGGTGAGGACCTGCCAGTCCACGCTGAACCGGCCCGCCACCGGGTGGTCGAGGCGGCTGCTGCCCGAGGTGCGCATGGTCACCAGGTGCTGGACCCACCAGGTGCGGAAGTCCTGGTCCCGTACGGACAGCTCGCCCACGAGCTCCCGCAGCCGGGGCGCGTCGCACGCCACGCCGGCCGCCAGCCGCAGCGCCGACACGGCCTCCTGCGCGCGCTCGCGCCAGTCCACGAGCATGGAGCGGACGTACGGGTCGAGGAACGTCATCCGCACGTAGTTGCGGTGCCCGGGCTCCATCGCGGCCAGGTCGCCGAGCAGCGCGACGGCCAGCCGGTTCCAGGCGAGGACGTCCAAGTAGCGGCTCAGGACCAGGGCGGGGGTGTCGGCGAGGTTGGCCAGCAGGCGCTCCACCTGAGGGCTCACCCGCGGGGCCGAGCCGCCGCGGCGCTCGGCCTCGTCGGGGTGCGCGAGCTGGATGAGGTGGCGCTGCTGGTCGTCGTTGAGCATCAGGGCGCGGCCGATGGCGTGCAGCACCGGCCGGGAGGCGGTGCGGACGCGGCCCTGTTCGAGGCGCGTGTAGTAGTCGATGCTGATGCCGGCGAGCTGGGCCACCTCTTCCCGGCGCAGACCGGGCACGCGTCGCGGGTAGCCGGTCTCCGGCAGGCCCACGTCCGCCGCGGTGATCAGGGAGCGCCGGGCGCACAGGAAGTCGCCCAGCGGCCCTCTCGGGCTCGCGTCCGGTGGTCGCATCACCGGGATTATGGCATCTATACGGAGCTTTCACCGGGGAAAACCGTTCCTCGGAACGACGCATCCTTCCAGGTCAGCGCGGTAGCCGCCAAGCTTTGACGTGGAGGGGGGAGGGGGCCGGCCGCCGCTGACCGGGAGGGAATCCGCAGCGGCCGGCCCCTTTCGTTGGGACCTGTCCTGATTCGTCTCGGCACGGGTTCAGAGGCCGGCGGTTCGGAGGCGGGCGGTTCAGAGGCGGGCGGCGGCGCGGAACGCCGGCTGGGCGGCGCCGTACACGTGCGGGTCGTACGGGCTCTCCGCGACCGGGCGGGCCAGCAGGAGCTGCGCGGGCACCGCCCTGAGCAGCGCGGCCGTCCGCACGGCGGGCGCGAGCGTCAGCGCGAACAGCGCGCCCACGGCCGTGTTGAACATCACGAACGTCGCCGTGCCGGTGCCCAGGCCGAGAAGCTGCGGCAGGCCGCCGTCCACGCCCGGGATCCCGGCGATGATCCAGCCGTACAGCGGGAATGTCAGCCCGGCGACGGCGCCCGCCCACCACACGGTGGTGATGACGAACGCGACCACGGCGAACGGGAGCGCCACGACGGCGTGCAGCAGGTCCAGCCACGCCTGGGGGCCGGCCAGCGGGTTCAGCGTCCGCCGCCACCGGCCCGCGTCCGCCGGCGGGCCGGCGTACTCCGGCCGGCCGACCGGGCGGCGCAGGACGTCGGCGAGCGACTCCCGCTCGCTCTCGGCGAAGCCGCGCGCGAGGACGGCGGTGCCGGCCAGCACGGGAAGGCCGACGACGGCGACCGCGCCGCCGAGCCCGGCCGCGACACCGGCCACGACCAGCCCGAAGGAGGCGATCGAGGCCGGCAGGCCCATGAAGGTGTAGCGGGTGTCGGTGGCGATGCGGTGCCGGAGGTTCGTCATGACGAGAACGCTACGGAGCCGGACGGCGCCGGACGATGCCGCCGGCAGGTCAGCCGGGGGTAGGGACAGCCCTACCTCCACGCGCATGGCGCGGCGCTGCCCCCGCACGCAGGCCGAGCGGTCAGCGCATCGCCTGGCGGATGACGTCGCGGATGCGGTCGACCATCGCGACGGGCGTGCCGACCAGGAGGTTCATGGTGGCCGACTCCACGCCGGGGTGCGGGTGGGTGGGGGCCAGCGCCTCGGCGGCCTTGACTCCGGCGGCCATCGCGCGGCGCTCGGCGGGCCCGGTCTCGGCGCGCAGCCTGACGAACTCGTACCTCTCCTCGCTGCGGGCGTGCGCGGTGACGGCGGCGCGCAGCAGCGTGAGCCGCTCCAGGAAGTCGGGGGCGTCGGGGCCCGCCTCCTCCAGTCGCTGGAGGAGCTCCTTGGCCTGCCGCTCCTCGGCCAGCCGGTCGTCCACCACGGCCTCGCCGCCGTCGACGACCTTGCGGACGTACGGGTGGACGATCTCCTCCTCGGCCGTCTCGTGCACGGCCAGCATGCGCACCAGGCGGGTGAAGGCGGGCCCGCGCTCCTGCGGGGCCGCCTGCTCGACGTCGTCGAACATGTCCCTGATCATCGCGTGCTGCGCGAGGAGGAGGTCGATGACGTCCTTCTCCTCCATGGTCTCCGGCCGGCGCGAGCTGTCGGTCATGTCGGTCTCCTTTTCGGCTACGCCGCCGTCTACCCGGGGGGCCGGGGGCCACGCGCGCCATGACCGATTCCGGAGGGCGTCACGAGCAGGTCGTGAAAGTTTCACGCGGGACGCCAGGTGAGGCCGGAAGCATCCCGGCGCCGAGCCGCTTCTCGTTGACATTCGGCCGCCGGCTCGCACAATCCTGCTTGGGAGCGCTCCCATTTCGCGCTGCCCCGAAAATCCAGGAGGTGAGGCCGCCCCCGAACCGTGTGACCGTTCCATGACACCATCCCGCCCGGATGGCAGGGACGCGGCCGGCCGTGAGACCTCCCCCTTCTCCGCCGGCCGCGTCCTTCACGTCGTCGCGCGCCCCACGCTCAGCGGGCCGCCTGCAGCCGCTCGAACCGTTCGCGGGCCGCCTCGATCACCCCCTCGTCCGCGAACTCCTCGAACGCCTCCTCGTGGTAGCGCTCCGGGACGATCTCCCTGACCCGGTCCGGATAGCCCGGGCCCGGCTCGGGCACCCTGACCCACGGCGTGCCGCCCAGCCGGACCGCGATCGGGCCGGAGGCGCGGACCGACATGGCCCAGTTCGTCCCCGCGCCCGTCACCGCGCACATGTGCCGGGCGTACACCCACCGCACCTGCGAGACCGCGCGGGCGTCCGGCGGGTCGAAGCCGAACGGCTCCACCGCGCACACCACCTGCCCGGCGTCCTCGCCGAAGTCGTGGCCGTGCTCGTGGTGCTCGGCCGGTGTCGACCGTTCGAGCAGGGCGGTCACCTGGCCGGCGAGGCCTCGCTCCAGGTCGCGCCGGCCCGCCTGCTGGACGCCCAGCACCACGCTCACCCCGGCGAGCAGGACGAGGGCCGCGGCGACCGCCGCCACGGCCCCCTTCCGCCGGGTCAGGACCACGCCGCCCGCCCCGGGCCGGGCGTCGCCTACGGGCTCGTGCACGTCAGCGCGGGAGCCGGGTCGGGGGCGGTGCCGGTCGCGTTGAACCCGAACGCGGTGCTGGAGTTCGCCGCTATCTGCGCGTTGTGGGTCGCGTTCCTGACCGTCACGTCGGGCGGCTGCGAGGACAGCACGCCGTTCCACGGCTGGCCCTCGAAGCCCTGGCCGCCGGAGTAGGTCCACTTGACCGTCCAGCCGTTCAGCGGGGTGGAGCCGGGGTTGCGGACCGTCACCTCGGCCTGGAAGTGGCCCGCCCACCCGGGCGTGGCGATGGTGCGCCACGTGGCGGTGCAGGCGCCGGAGGAGGTCGGGGTCACGGTCGGGGTCACGGTGGGCGTGACGGTCGGGGTGACCGTGGGCGTCACGGTGGGCGTGACGGTCGGGGTCGTGCCGGGCGACTGGCCGTTCGGGCCGACGCCGGTGACCTCGCCGTTGCCGCCGTCGAAGACCACGTCGGAGCAGCTGTAGAAGTTCTCCTGGCTGTCGGAGCGGATCCAGTGGATGAACAGGATGTGGCGCCCGCTCTTGCCGGACGGGAGCTGGACGTTCCAGTAGTAGTAGTTCAGGCCGCCCGTCCCGCCGGACTGCGGCGGGTTGGCCACGCTGCCGAACGACTCCAGGTCGGACCACTTGAGCGGAGCGTTGGGGTTCCAGCCGTTCTTGGTGATGTAGTACACGAACGATCCGGGATGCGCCGCCCAGTTGCTGTGCCGGACCTGGATCGTCGCCCCGGAGGTCAGGTGGGTGAGCGGCCAGTCGGAGCGGACCGCGTTGTAGGCGGTGAAGTCGTACGGCCCGCCCTGGCCGCCGCTGCAGATCTGGCCGTCCGGGATGAACCCCGACGTGCGGCCGCCGCCGTCGGAGCGCAGCACCGCGAACCAGTTGTAGAGCGGGGTCGTGCCGCTCTGCGCGACCGCCGCCGCGCAGGCCGGGTTGTAGGGGATGATCTGCCCGTTCTCGCGCAGGCCGTCCTGCCAGCACAGGAACGTGCGCGCGCCGGGGAACATCGTGACGCCGTGGGCCTGCGCCTGCTGCGGCGACAACGCCACCAGCAGGCTCGTGACCAGGGCCACGGCGGTCGCGGCCACCAGGGCCGCCGACCGGATCGGTCTCATGGAGGAGTCCCTTGTTCGAGCGAAAGAGGAACCCGTCCACGACCCGCCCCGCCCGGCGGCATCCGTGTGTGCGCATTGAAACACGGCGTCGCGGGCCCGGCAACGCGCGCTGAAACTTTCAGCCGGCGCCCGTCGCGCGCCGGCGCGCGACGGGACCGCTCAGGCGCCCTACCGGACCGTTCGGGCCGCTCAGGAGCTGCTGTAGCGGGCGTCGCGGGCGGCGGCGGCGAGCGCGGCGGCCCGGGCGGCCTCGGTCGGCGTGAACGGCAGGCCGGGACGTCGCAGCAGCAGCGCCCGCTCCGGGTGCACGGAGACCACCATCGTGCTGTTCGGCTCGGACTCGTCCGCCACGGTCTCGCCCGGGCGGCGCCACTCGACCTCGGGGGCGCGCAGCAGCTCGCCCATCGCCTGGGGAAGCTGCCCGGGGTCGTCGTGCACCCGGCGGGCCAGCAGCAGGCCCTGGACGCCGGGGTCGGTGAGGTCCTCGACCCGGGCGGGGACGACGAACACGTCCAGTCCGCCCGCGGCGGCGAGCGCGGCGCGCAGCGCCTCCGGCCCCAGCCCCGTGGGCGCCTCCACGACGAACTCGTCCAGGGCGTCGCAGCCCGCCGGCGTGATGGCACTGCTGCCGGTGGGCGCGATGTGCAGGGACAGGATGTTGCACCCCAGACGGCCGAACGCGCCCGCCACCTCCGCGAGGCGGCCGGGCCGCTCGACCACGCGCATCCGGATCCGCCACAGGCTCATGACGGTCCCGGCGCCGCCCTCGGGCAGGGGCCCGCCGGACCCTCTCGCGCCCCGCCGCCCGGCTCCGGGCGGCGGGCCGCCGTGCAGCCGCTTGTGGACGGCCGAGCCGACGACCAGCGCGGCCCCGAGGCCCACCAGCACGAACGGGCCCGGCTCCGTGTGGCCCAGGAGCGTGGCGAGCAGGTGGGCCAGGCCGACCGCCAGGAACAGCGCGGCGACCTCGACGGCCTCCCGCCGCCAGGAGCGCGCGTGCCGCGGGCGGCCGGGATCGGTACGCGGGCGGATCGCCCTGGGTGCATCGCTCATGGCCGCCAGTCTCACCACCGGCTGTTACGCGGCCACGATCCGTGGCATTGCGGCGGCATTAAACCGCGTGCACCAGGTGACCTCCGTGTGACGTCACGCGGGCCCCGCGCTCAGGCGGCCGACGGGACGTCGCCGGGCCGCCACATCGGCCAGAACGTCGCGCCGTCCGGCAGCGCGAACGTCTCGCGCGGCAGGTAACCGTGCCGCAGGTACAGGTCGCGGCTGCGCGGGCTGCTCGCCTCCAGGTACGCGGGCAGCCCGCCGAGCCGGGCGTGGTGGTGGCGCAGCAGCGCGCTGCCGAGCCCCCGGCCCTGCCGCGACGGGTGCACCGCCAGGAACGCCAGGTGGTGGTGCGGCTCGTCCGGATGGTGCTTGTCGAACAGCGAATCCAGCAGCAGGAAGCGCTCCAGCCACGGCCCGGCGGCCGCGGCGAGCCGCTGCTCGTAGTGGGGCGGCTCGGGCAGCGGCCCCACGCGCGGGAACCAGACGGCCGCGGCGGGCGCGTCGTCGATCAGGTCGATCTCGCCGTGCCGGGCGGCGTGCTCGACCAGGATCCGGAAGTCGGCGGTCATGATCTCGTGCCGTCCGCTCGGCTCGGGCACGAGGTACGACACGGCGGCCAGGGGCGCGAACGCCGTGGCGATCAGCTCCGCGACGCGCGGCACGTCGTGGGCGCCGGCACGGCGGATGACCGGGGTACGGGGGAACGAGGTCATGGGGGCTCCTCAGCGGGCGAGGTCGTGGACGGTAGCGGCCTTGGCGCCCAGGCCGACCCGGGAGTAGACGGCCGGCTGCCCGGAGCGCAGCACCATGGCCCAGACCAGGCCCACCACGGCCGCGACGCCGTACACGGAGGGCAGGATCCAGGCCAGCGGATCGCCCTCGGGCACGCCGAGCACGGTCGAGAAGTTGCTCACCGCGAGCACGACCATGACGGCCAGCGCCGCCGCGGCCGGCACGGGCGCGACCAGCCGCCGCCAGACGTCCTCGCCGCTCGGCTCGCGGGAGAAGAACGCGATGACCGCGATCGAGGTGGTGAGGACCAGGAGCAGCACGCCGAAGCCGCCGAAGGTGCCGCCGTAGAAGAACAGCTGCACCAGCGGGTCCAGGCCCAGCGCCGCGTACCCGACGATCACCAGCAGGCCCAGCGCGCTCTGCGCGATCGAGCCGGCCTTCGGCGCGCCGGTGCGCGGCCGGGTGCGGCCGAACACGGCGGGCAGCACGCGCTCGCGGCCGAGGGCGAAGAAGTAGCGGGCCGTGGTGTTGTGGAAGGAGATCATCGCGGCGAACAGGCTGGTGACGAAGAGCGCCCGCGCGATGTCCACCACGGCGGGGCCGAGCCGCGAGGCGGCGATGACGAAGATGGTCTCGGCGCCGTCGCGGCGGGCGACCTCGGCGATGTGCGCGGGCCCGGTGGCGAGCGTCATCGCCCAGGCGGACAGCGCGTACAGGCCGGCGATGATGGCGATCGAGGCGTACGTGGCGGCCGGCACCGTACGGCGCGGGTCGCGGCTCTCCTCGGAGAAGACCACGGCCGACTCGAACCCCACGAAGCCCAGCGTGGCGATGATCAGCAGCGCGCCGGCTCCCGGCACGAACAGCGCCCCGGGCGACAGGGTCTCCAGCGAGAGGCCGGCCGGCGCGGGCCCGGCGACGTCGGCCACGTCGAACAGCAGGATCACCGCGACCTCGGCCGTGAGCAGGACGGCGAGCAGCCGGCCGTTGACGTCGATCCGCATCACCCCGAGCACCGACACCAGCGCCCACGCCACCAGCGACAGCGACCACCAGGGCGGCGAGACGCCGGTCCACCGCTCGACGAGGGGCGTGGCCGCCGCGCCGAACGCGCCGTACAGGCCCACCTGGAGCGCGTTGTACGCGATCAGCGCCACCCAGGCCGCGGCGATGCCGGCCGGGCGGCCGAGGCCCCGGCTGATGTAGGTGTAGAAGGCTCCGGCGTTGGCCATGTGGCGGGCCATCGCGACGTACCCGACGGCGAAGAGGGCGAGCACGGCGCCCACGGCCAGGAAGGCGACGGGCAGGCCGGTGATGCCGGTGACCGCGTACGCGGTGGTGACGACGCCGGCGACCACGGTCAGCGGGGCCGCGGCCGAGAGCACGAAGTAGACCACCGACGGCGCGCCGAGCCGGTCGGCGGCCAGCGCTCCGGCGATCGGATCCGGCCGGGTGGGTGAGGGGGCGACGGGCATCCGGTACCTCTCTGGGGGGTCAGAACGGGTTCGGGACGGGTCAGGTGCGGTAGGTGAGCACGGCGTCGCCGACCGCCGCGCTGACGTGGCGGCTCAGGTCGCTCAGCGGCTGGGGCATGGCGGCGAGCACGGCGGCCAGGTAGCGGTGCGCGGTGGGCCGGTGGTCGGGGTCCTCGACGACGGTGTCGGTCATGCCGCAGGCGTCCACGAGCGCGGCCAGCAGCATGTCGTACGGGTTCAGCGGCTGACGGCGGACCAGCGAGAGGCGCAGCCGGGTGGACGGCCAGACGGCGGATCCGAACTCCGTGGCGAAATAGCGACTCTGTTTGTGTTTCAACAATTTAGGCGTCACACATTCCAGCAGCCCGACGGCCAGCAATCGGCCGGTGACGTCGTCGAGGGAGCGTTGCGCCAGGTACGCCAGCCACGTGCGCACCTCGGTGTGCTGGGGGGAATTCACGATATCGGCGAGGATCGCGTCGGCCACCCTCTCGCGCAGCGGGAGACGGTCGAGGAGCCGGAGCCGCGTGCCGCTCACGGTGAGCCGGTTCTCCAGGACGAGCTCGCCGATCAGCGCCCCGGCCAGGCCCAGCGTCAATCCCTGGAGGTACAGGCGCGGCTTGCCGGTGCCGGTCGTGTCCCACGCGACGAGGAAGAAATCATCGGCCAGCAACCGAATCGGTTCGCTCACTATCGTCCTTAATGGATGGCCGGTTCATGAAATCGCGTGCGGGTGGCGCGAAAATGTTTATCAAGAACGTCATCTCTCCGGCTAGGCCCCCTTTATCGATGGGTCCTGCCCTTGGACGCATTAATGCTCTATATGACGATTTATCCGCCTTATTGAAGATCGTCACCTTGTCCTCTGGCGTCCCAGAGGACACAGGCGTCGAGCGACCCTTGTCGTGGGTCAGATGGTGGAGCCGCCGTCCATCACCAGGTCGTGGCCCACGGTGAAGCCCGCCTCCGGGGAGGCGATCCAGAGGATCCCGGACGCCGCCTCCTCCAGCGCGCCCACCCGCCCGATGGGCAGCAGCTCCCGCATGCGGGCGGCTCGGTCGGCCTCCGTCTCGCCCGGGCGCAGGGACATCGTCGTGTCGTGCGGCCCCGGGCTGACGGCGTTGATCCGGATCCCGTCCCGGATGTACTCCAGCGCCGCCGTCCGCGTCAGCGCGGTCACCGCCGCCTTGCTCGCCGCGTACGCGCCCAGGCCGGGGATGCGCTTGTGGGCGCCGATCTGCGAGGAGACGTTGACGATGACCCCGCCTCCGGCCGTGAGCATGTGGGCGATCTCGTACTTCATGGACAGCATCACGCCGGTGGTGTTGACCGCGAGCGTGCGGGCCCAGTCGGCCTCGTCGATCTCGCCCGCTCGGCCCATCGTGAGGACGCCGGCGTTGTTGACGGCGACGTCCAGCTTCCCGTACGCCGCGACGGCCTCGGCCACCAGCCGCTCCACGTCGGCGGCGCGGGTCACGTCGGCCGTGACCGCCGTGGCCGTGCCGCCCGCCTCCTCGGCCAGCTTCACGGTCTGCTCCAGCGGCTCCCTGTTCCGCCCGGCGACCACGACGCGCGCCCCCTCGCGGGCGAAGGCGAGCGCGGTGGCCCGGCCGATGCCGGAGCCGGCGCCGGTGACCAGCGTGACCTTGTCGGCGAACCTCATGATGAACCTCTTTCTTCGCTGCCCGCCGCCTCGCGGCGGGCATTCAATTAGACCGAACGTTCCAGATAGCGGGCATGCCGAAGAGCGCTCGGCGGGTCACAGCAGGCTGAGGGCGTGGGCCGCCGCGTCGCGCATCCTCGCCGGGTCCGGTGACGCCTTGCCCATGACCCGCATGCCCTGGAGTACCACGACGAGGAAGCGGGCCAGCGCCCGCGGGTCCTTGTCCGCCGCCAGCTCGCCCTGCGCCCGCGCCCGGATGAGCGCCGAGGTCAGGGCCGTCTCCAGGCCGTCCCAGTTGCGGTCGACGAACCGGCACACCTCCTCGTCGCGGGGCAGCAGCTCGGCCGCCGCGTTGACGATCATGCAGCCGCGCTTGCCCTCCTCGGAGGACGACTGCCGGGCGAACGTCTCGACGAGCCGCCGGACGGCCGGCAGCGCGGGCCCGGGCTGGGACAGCAGCTCGACCGGCGACGGGTTCTGCAGCTGCGTGAAGCGCTCCAGCGCCTTCATGTAGAGCTCGTGCTTGCCCCCGAAGGTCGCGTACAGGCTCGCCCGGCCGATGCCGAGCCGTTCGACCAGGTCGGCCATCGACGTCGACTCGTACCCGCGCTCCCAGAACAACTCCAGCGCCGCGTCGAGCGCCGCGCCGGGGTCGAACTCCTTGCTCCTGGCCATGTCCGCGACCCTACTCCTTTCTGGAACGAGTGGTCAATTTTCTCCGGACCGGAGTGCGGAAGCGCCTTGTCGCCGGGGGAGAAGAACGTTTTAATACCCCCTGGCGCGGCCCCGCGTCCCCACGAACGCGTCCCCGCGAGGAGCACCCTTTGATCGTCTACGGCGGCGACTGGAACCCTGAGCAGTGGCCCGAGGAGACCTGGGCCGAGGACGTCGCCCTCATGCGCGAGGCCGGGGTCAACCGGGTCAGCGTCGGCATCTTCTCGTGGTCGTTCCTGGAGCCCGAGGAGGGCCGCTTCGACTTCGGCCTGCTCGACAAGGCCATGGACCTGCTGGCCGAGAACGGCGTGCAGGCGTGCCTGGCCACGCCGACGGCCGCGCCGCCCCCCTGGTTCGGGCACACGTACCCGGAGGCGCTGCCCGTCGACGCCGACGGCCGCAGGCTGTCCCACGGCAGCAGGCAGGGCTTCTGCCCCAGCTCGCCGATCTACCGGGAGCGGGCGCTGCGCGTCGCCGAGCAGGTGGCCCTGCGCTACCGCGACCACCCGGCGCTGGCCATCTGGCACATCCACAACGAGTACGGCTGCCACAACGTCCGCTGCTACTGCGACGCCTCCGCCGCCGCCTTCCGCGTCTGGCTGCGCGAGCGCTACGGCACGCTCGACGCCCTCAACGACGCCTGGGGCACCGCCTTCTGGTCCCAGCGCTACAGCGCCTGGGAGCAGATCCTGCCGCCCCGGGCGACGCCCACCTTCACCAACCCGGGCCAGCAGCTCGACTACCGCAGGTTCTGCTCCGACGCGGTGCTCGACCTCTACCGGGCCGAGCGCGACCTGCTCGCCCGCCTGACCCCCGGCGTCCCCGCCACCACCAACCTCATGGCCGGGATGCACTGGGAGATGGACTACTGGACGTACGCCCCCGAGATGGACCCCGTCTCCTCGGACCACTACCTCATCGGCGAGGACCCCCACATCCACCTCGCCTTCTCCGCCGACTTCGCCCGCTCGCTCAACCGCGGCCGGCCGTGGCTGCTGATGGAGCACTCCACCAGCGCGGTCAACTGGCAGGGCCACAACCCCGCCAAGCGCCCCGGCGAGCTGCTGCGCAACTCCGTCCAGCACCTCGCCAGGGGAGCGGACGCGATCATGTTCTTCCAGTGGCGGGCCTCCCGCGCGGGGGCCGAGAAGTGGCACTCGGGGATGGTCCCGCACGCGGGCACCGACACCAAGATCTGGCGGGAGGTCAAGGCCCTCGGCGCGCTGCTGACGGACCTGGCCGAGGTCGAGGGCAGCACGGTCGCGGCCGGCGCGGCGATCCTGCTCGACTACGCCAGCATCTGGGCGGAGGACCACCCGGCCCAGCCGACCGAGCACCGCGACCCGGTGGAGATCATCCGCCAGTGGTACGGCGCGCTCTGGAAGGCGGGCGTCACCTGCGACGTCGCCCATCCCGAGGGCGACCTGTCCCGGTACCGGCTGGTCGTCGTCCCCGCCCTCTACCTGATCAGCGACGCCGGAGCGGCGAACGTCGAGCGGTTCGCGGCGGCCGGCGGCACCGTGCTCGTCGCGCCGTACAGCGGGATCGTGGACGAGCACGACCGGGTGCGGCTGGGCGGCTACCCGGGCGCGTTCCGCGACCTGCTCGGGGTGACGGTCGAGGAGTTCTTCCCGCTCGCGCCAGGGGAGCCGGTGACGGTCGCGGGCGGCGGCACGGGCACGGTGTGGAGCGAGCTCGCGCACGCCACCACGGCCAAGGTCCTCGACACGTACGCCTCCGGTGAGCCGGCCTGGACCCGCAACACCTGGGGTGACGGCACCGCCCACTACCTGACCACGCTGCCCGACGGCGACCTGCTGGGGCGCGTGGTGGCCGAGGTCTGCGCGGACGCCGGCCTGGCCACCACGTCCCACCCCGGGGTCGAGCTCGTACGGCGGGCGCACCCCGACGGCCGCTCGTACCTGTTCGCGATCAACCACACGGAGGCCGCGGCGGCGGTCGCGGCCACGGGCGTCGCGCTGCCCGGCGGCCGGCCGGTGGACGGCGAGCTCACGATCCCCTCGGGGGAGTTCCGCGTGGTCCGCGAGAGCGCCCCGCCCGCCTGACCCGCGCGGACCCGCGCCACGACGCCCCGCGCCGTCCTGACGGCGCGGGGCGTCCGGTTCTTGACCGTTCCCTGGCCTCTCTCTACCTACGTACCTACGTCTAGGTACCGAAATAGGGATTTATCCCGTCGTTCGGTTGCCCCGCACCGGGCAGTGTAGGTGCTTAGACATGGGCTCAGCCGACCCGAGCCGCAGGAGAGAGGGACGAGCCATGTGCCAGCACCAGCCGCCGTGTCCACCGGCGGACGCCCCGTGCCACGACGCCGCCCGACTGGTGGCCTTCCACCCCGAGCAGGGGTGGGGCCTCCTCTGCAACGGCGTAGTGATCTTCGATGACACGGGCGAACTGATGCCGGACGGCCGAAGCGTCTCCATCGGCCCCGTCTGCTGTGGAACGGCCGCCTGAGGCGGTAGACCAAGCGCGAAAGGAACAGCAATCCGTGCGCAGGATCCAGATCCGCAAGTCCAAGAAGCCGAGCTCCGGCCAGTCCGGCTTGGACCTGCGGACGCCGTCCGGCCGCCGCCTCCCGTTCTGACCTGACCGCCCGCGCGCCCGCGGGCCGCGTCAGCCGTCGTGCTCGTTGACCCAGACCGCCACCTGGGCCCGCGAGTGGAAGCCGAGCTTGCTCATGATGTGCTCGATGTGACTCTCGGCGGTGCGCTGGGAGATCACCAGGGCGGTGGCGATCTCCTTGTTGGTCAGCCCCTGGGCGACGAGCCGGGCGATCTCCGTCTCCCTCCGGGTGAGCGGTCCGGTTCCCTTGGCCGCCGGACGCTCACCGCCGCCGGTGGAGCGCTCGCCGACGCGCTCGTCCCTCTGGAGCGCGTAGTCGAGCGCCTCGTCGTAGGAGAGCCGGGCGCCCTCCTCGAAGGCCGCCTCGAAGGGGGAACGGCCGAGCGCCTCCCGGGTGAGGCGCTCGCACTGCTCGTGGTAGCGGGCCAGATGCCCGAAGCCGGACAACGGCGCGCCGATCATCTGCCAGATGGTCCGCAGGATGCCGTACAGCCGCGCCGCCCGCCGGTGGTCGCGCTCGGTGGTGGCGATCCAGGCCAGCACCTCCAGGTTGACCCCCACGCCGAGCGGGTCGCCGAGCGCGCGGTTGAAGGTCAGGCTCTCCGCCTCCAGCGCCGCGGCCCGCGCCAGGTCGCCCTGCCGCCAGACGTCCACGCCGAGCGCCATCATCATGTACGCCTTGTGCCAGCCCTCCCCGTAGGCGTCGGCCACGGCCAGGCACTCGTCGCCCATCGCGATGGCCCGGGTGGAGTCGCCGCGGAAGGAGTGGGCCAGCGAGAGCCGGATGAGGGCCAGGGTGGTGCCCACCGGGTCGCCCAGGGCGCGGTGCCGGGCCAGGGCCTGCTCGTACAGCTCGATGGCCCCGTCGGTGTCGCCCTCGCACATGGCGATCATCCCGGAGTACAGCGCGACGTACCCGAGGACGTCCTCCAGCCCCAGTCGCTCACCCAGGTTCTGGCTCTCCTTGAGCATCTCCGCCGCGGCCGGGACGTCGGCCTGGATGATGGCCAGCCAGCTTCCCGCCCACAGCGCCCGCGCCCGCGTCTCGGGGGAGCCCGCGCCGCTGGAGAGCGCGCGGTCCAGCCAGCGGCGGCCCTCCCCCAGGTAGAAGCCGGTGATCCAGTGGTAGAGCAGGTCGGTGGCCATCTCCAGGCAGGCTCCGGCCTCGTCGGGGTCGGCCAGGCAGCGTTCCAGGACGCTGTGCAGGTTGGCGTGCTCGTGGCGCAGCCGGGTGAACCAGGCGACCTGCGAGGGTCCGAAGAGCTGCCCCCGGGCCTCGGCCGCGAGCTCCCGGTAGTAGTCGCAGTGGCGCCGCTGCAGTTCGCCCTGCTCCCCCTGGGCGCTGAGCCGTTCGAGGCCGTACTGACGGATGATCTCCAGCAGCCGGTAGCGGACGCGCGAGCCGTGCTCCTCCCTGATCAGGATGGACTTGGAGACCAGCGCGCACACGAGGTCGAGCACCTCCTCGCGGTCGATGCCGTCGCCGGAGCAGACGGCCTCGGCGCCCTCCAGGTCGAGGCCGCCCGCGAAGACCGACGCCCGCGCCCACAGCATCCGCTCCTTCTCGGAGCACAGCGCGTAGCTCCAGTCGATGAGCGCCCGCAGCGTCTGGTGGCGCGGCGGCTCGGCCGGGGAGCCGGCGGTGAGCAGCCGGAACCGGTCGTCCAGGCGGTCCAGGAGCTGCCGCAGCGACAGGGCGCGCAGCCGGACGGCGGCCAGCTCGATGCCGAGCGGCAGGCCGTCGAGCCGGCGGCAGATCTGCAGGACGATGTCGCGGTTGTCCTCGGTGAGCTGGAACGACGGCAGGACGGCCATGGCCCGCTCGGTGAACAGGCGCACGGCGTCCGAGCGCGCCAGCGACTCGATGGGCAGCTCCGCGCCGTCGGCCCCGGGCATGGGCAGCGTCGGCACCGGCAGGATCCGCTCGCCCGCGAACCCCAGCGCCTCGCGGCTGGTGGCCAGGATGCGCAGGTCGGGCGCGGCGCGCAGCAGCGCCTCGGCGAGGACGGCGCTCTCGCGGACCAGATGCTCGCAGTTGTCCAGGATGATCAGGGCGCTCTTGTCGGCGAGGAAGTCGGTGAGCACCCGCAGCGGCGAGCCGGCGCTCTGGTGGCGGATCTCCAGCGCCTCGATCACGACCTGGGCCAGCATGTCGGGGCTCTCCAGCCCGCCCAGCTCGACGAACCACACGCCGCTGCGGAAGTCGCGCGCCATGTCCAGCCCGACCCGCAGCGCCAGCCGGGTCTTGCCGACCCCGCCCACGCCCGTGAGGGTGACCGCGCGTGACGCGGACAGCAGTCGCTTGACCTCGGCCACCTCGTGCCGACGCCCAACGAAGCTGGTCACCTCCGCGGGCAGCCTGACGCACTGCTGCCGCCTGGTGTCGTTCATCGCCAGCATCATGAAAGCCCCGCCGGCCGGGCCACCGGGTTACGCCCGAGCCGTTCCCTCAAGGTTATGCGCAGGTCACCACGGGTGGGAAGGCGGGGACCCGGCGCCCGCTCATCCCTTGAGACCGCTGGCGAAGCCCTTGATGACGTAGCGCTGCAGCAGCAGGAAGGCGACGACGACCGGCAGCGCCCCGAGCACCAGGCCGGCGAAGACCAGGCCGTGGTCGGAGACGTACTGGCCGACGAACGCGAAGACGCTCACCGGGATCGTCTCGAAGCCGGACCCGCCGAGGTACAGCAGCGGGGTGAAGAAGTCGTTCCAGATGAACACGGCGTTGAGGATCAGCACCGTGCCCGTGATGGGCCGCAGCAGCGGGAAGACCACCTTGGTGAACGCGGTGAAGTGGGAGGCGCCGTCGATCTGCGCGGCGCTGGCGTAGTCGCGCGGCAGGGCCCGGATGAAGCCGGTGTAGAGGAACACGGTGAACGGGAGCTGGATCCCCGTGTAGAAGACGATCATCCCGGCGTGGCTGCCGATGAGCCCGAGGTCGGACACGAGCTGGTAGAGCGGGATCATGCCGAGCTGGAACGGCAGCACGATGCCGAGCAGGAACAGGATGTACAGCCCGTAGCCCATGCGGCTCTGGGCCCGGGCCAGGTAGTAGGCCGCGAACGAGCCGAGCGCCACCAGCGCGACCAGGCTGACCACGGTGATCACGGTGCTGTTGACCAGCGACGGGCCGAGCGCGGCCGCCGTCCACGCCTTGTCGAAGTTGTCCAGCGTGGGCGGCGCGGGCAGCGAGAGCGGGCTGTGCGCGATCTGCGCCGGGTCCTTCAGCGACAGCGTGATCAGCGCGTACACCGGGAAGAGGAACGCCACGGCCACGGCGACCATGACGATCTCCAGCAGGAACGTCCGCTTCACTGGGCCACCTCACGGTTGCGGAGATAGTAGAGCTGCACCATCGACACGGCCGCCACGAACAGCGCCAGCACCAGCGCGATCGCCGTGCTGTAGCCGAACTTGCCGAAGACGAACGCCTGCTTGTACAGGACCGTCGAGAGCGTCTCGGTGGCGTAGCCGGGGCCGCCGTTCGTGGCCGCGAAGACCTGGTCGAACAGCTTGAGTCCGCCGATCGTGGACAGCATGAGGTTGATGGTCAGCGACGGCGCGAGCAGCGGCCAGGTGACGTACCGGAAGCGCTGCCACGTCCCGGCGCCGTCGATCATGGCCGCCTCGTGCAGCTCCGGCGGGATCCCCTCCAGCCCCGCCAGGAAGATGACCATCGAGTAGCCCGCGTACTGCCACACCACGGTGCCGGCGATCGACCACAGCGCGAGCGACGGGTCGCCGAGCCAGTCGATGTGGGTGCCGAGCAGGCCGTTGAGCCCGGCGGCCGGGTCGGGGTTGTAGATGTACTTCCACAGGAAGGCCACCATGACGGGGCTGACCACGACCGGGGCGAAGAACACCACCCGCAGGACGGCGCGGCTCCTGAGCTTGACGTGCACGCCGAGCGCGAGCAGCAGGCCCACGCCGTTCTGCACGGCGACGATCGTCACGGTCAGCAGCAGCGTGTTGCCGATCGAGCCCATGGCCTGCTCGTCGTGGAGCATGGCCGTGAGGTTGGCCAGCCCGACGAACGACTTGTCCTCGCCGATGCCGCTCCAGTCGGTGAAGGCGTAGACCATGCCGGCCAGGCTCGGGTAGAGCACGACCGCGGCGTAGACGAGCAGCGCGGGCAGGGCGAAGACCCACGACGGGGACAGGGAGCTGAACCTCCCCCACGGCTTGCGGGCCGTGGAGGGAAGGCTCCCGCGGGCGATGTTCGCGGTCACTTGGCGTATGCCTCGTCCATCTTCTTCAGGGCGTCGTCAATCTTGATCTTTCCGGCGAGCAGTTCCTGGACGACCGCGAAGTGCACGGGCTGCACCTCGGCGTTCGGCCAGCGCTGGTCCATGAACGGCACGGCGCGGTCCTTGGTGAACGGCAGGAACGACTGCACGGCCGGGTCGATGGTGGAGCTGGCGTCCTGGGTGAGCGGGATGGCGGAGATGGCCTTGGCCCAGAGGTTGATGTTCTCCTGCTTGCCGAGGAAGTCGATGAACGCCTTGGCCTCGGCCAGGTTCTTGCCCTTGGCGGAGGCGCCGAGGCCGACGACCACGCCGGCGGGGATCCACACCTGGTCGGCGGAGTCCGCGCCCGGCACGGGGAACATCGACAGGTCGGAGGGGCTGGTGGCCGACTTGCGGAAGTCGGGCAGCACGGCCGAGACCTGGATCGCCATGGCGGCCTTGCCGGTGGCCACCATGGAGGTCTGCTGCTCGAACGTGGTGCCGTTGGGGT
Source organism: Nonomuraea rhodomycinica (assembly GCF_013363995.1). Taxonomy (GTDB): domain Bacteria; phylum Actinomycetota; class Actinomycetes; order Streptosporangiales; family Streptosporangiaceae; genus Nonomuraea; species Nonomuraea rhodomycinica. The sequence goes on from NZ_JABWGO010000007.1 coordinate 242,664, forward strand.
TGTCGTTGAAGAAGCCGCGCTTCTGCAGCTCCAGGTACATCTCCATGGCCTGGCGCCAGCCCGACTGGGCGAAGCTGGTCTGCCCGGCGCGCTGCTTGTCGTCGAAGGTCGGGTCCTTGGCGTACACGGTGGAGGGGACGAGCGCGTACGTGATGAGCTGGGTGACCCACGGCGTCTGGGCGCCGAGCGCGATCGGGGTGATCCCGGCCTTCTTCAGCTTGTCGCACACGGCGAGGAACTCGGTCCACGTGGTGGGCGGCGCGTCGATGCCGGCCTTCTGGAACGCCTTGGTGTTGTAGACGGCGCCGATGACCGACGAGCCCGCCGAGTACATGTAGGTCTTGCCGTCGTTCTGGAAGGCCGGTTTGAACCCGGTGGGGATGGTCTGGGTCCACGCCTGGTCGGACAGGTCGGCGAGCAGGCCGGCCTTGGCGATCTGGCTCATCGACATGGCGCTGCCGTCGCCCGGGTAGACGACGTGCAGGTCGGGGGCGTTGCCGGCGCCGAGCTGCGTGCGCACCGAGGTCTGCACCTGGTCGGTGGGGGCGAACGTGGTGGTGAGGGAGACGCCGGGCTTGACCTGCTTGTAGGCGGCGACCAGCTGGTCCATCGCGGCCTTCTGGTCGGCGACGCCGACGAACTTGAGCTGCGTGGCGGTCTGCTGTCCCTGCGCGGTGGTGGTCTGCGGCTTGGTGGAGCAGGCGGCGGTCGCCGCGGCGGCCGCCGCCAGCCCGCCCATCATGCGGAAGAACTGGGCGCGGCTCATCCTGGCTTCGCGTAGGTCGGTCATGGGGGTCTCCTCCGGGCAGGTCCCACGCGGGCGGGGGGTGGGGCGTTATGCGAACGTTTTAATCGGGAGGTGCCAAGATGCCGGGCCGGCTGACGACATCTTGAGGGGAGGCGTTAAATCTAACGCTAAAGAGTGTGAACTTGTGATGTTGCGTGGAGACTATGAGCCACTCCCCGAGGTGTCAAGGGTGTGAGAGATTGAGTCCGCGTAACGAACTCGGCCGTACGCGGCATGACCCTCACGGTACGAGCATCCAGACATCGGCATCCAGACATGGGAGCGCTAGCAGTGAAGTCGCGTCCACGCGCGGCCAGTGGGGCCACCAGGCGCCAGGCGATGGCCGAGCACGTCATGCGCCAGGGTTCGGTCTCGATGACGGAGCTCGCGGAGATCTTCGAGGTCAGCGTGATGACCGTCCATCGCGACCTGGACCTGCTGGAGAGCCAGGGCATGGTGCGCAAGTTCCGCGGCGGCGCCAGCGCTCAGGCGTCCAGCGTGTTCGAGAGCAACATCGCCTACCGCAAGACCGCCCAGACGGCGGAGAAGGAGGCGATCGCCCGGCACGTGGTCGGGCTGATCGAGCCGGGCAGCTCGGTCATGTTCGACGACTCCACGACCGCGCTGGCCGTCGCCCGGCACCTGGTCGAGGTGACCCCGCTGACCGTGGTGACGAACTTCCTGGAGGCGATCCGGCTGCTCGCGCCCGTGCCGGGCATCCGGCTCATGGCGCTCGGCGGCGAGTACTACCCCACGCACGACTCGTTCCTCGGGGTGGCCTGCGTCGACGCGGTCGAGGCGATGAACACCGACACGGTCGTGGTCTCCACCTCCGCCGTGTCCGACCGGCACGCCTTCCACCAGGAGCAGGAGATCGTGCTGGTCAAGCGGGCCATGCTCGCCTCCGGCACACGCTGCGTCCTCGCGGTGGACCACACCAAGCTCGACCGGGTGGCCCTGCACCGCGTCGCCCCGCTGGAGGCGTTCGACATCATCGTGGTCGACTCGCGCGCCCCGGAAGAGGCGATCCAGCGGCTGCGCGACCGGCACCACCGGGTGGACGTCGCCGAGGTCACCGAGCCGTAGCGGCCCGGCTCACCAGGTGACGGGCAGCGAGGTCAGGCCGTACACGAGGTGGAAGGAGCGGAAGGCGGGCCCCGGCTCGGCCGGCCGCAGCTCCGGGAACCTGCGCAGCAGCGCCGGGAACGCGATCCGCATCTCCATGCGGGCCAGCGGCGCGCCCAGGCAGTGGTGGACGCCGTGGCCGAAGGCCACATGGCCCGGGGCGCCCCGCGTGATGTCCAGCGTGTCGGGGTCGGACAGCAGGCCGGGGTCGCGGTTGGCGGTCGGCAGCGCGCAGATGACCAGCTCACCCGCCCGGATCTGCTGCCCGGCGATCTCGGTGTCGGCGGCGGCGACCTTGCTCGTGCCGGAGTGGACGATGCTGAGCCAGCGCAGCAGCTCCTCCACCGCGGCGTCGGCCCGCTCGGGCTCCTCCCGCAGCAGCCGGAGCTGGTCGGGGTGGCGCAGCAGGGCCAGCGTGCCGAGCGAGAGCATGTTCGAGGTGGTCTCGTGGCCGGCGAACAGCAGCAGGCTGCCGATGCCGGCCAGCTCCGCCGGTGTCAGCTCGTCGCCGTGCTCGCGCACCAGCATGCCCAGCAGCTCCTCGCCGGGGTCGGCCATCACCCGCTCGACCAGCCCGGACATGTAGGCGCGCGACTCGATCTGCAGCTTCACGCGCTGCTCGACCGGGACCGACACGTCGAGCATCCGGCTGGTGCGGTGCTGGAATCCCTCACGGTCGCCGTACGGGACGCCCAGCAGCTCGCAGATCACCAGCGACGGGATCGGCAGCGCGAACGCCTGCACCAGGTCGGCCGGCGGGCCCGCCTTCTCCATCGCGTCCAGATGGTCCTCGACGATCTGCGTGACGCGCGGCTCCAGGCGGCGCATCCGGCGCAGTGTGAACTCGGGGGTCAGCAGCCGCCGCAGCCGCGTGTGCTCCGGCGGGTCGTGCGCCAGCAGGTTGCCCGCCCGCAGCACGGCCAGCTCCTCGTCGCTGACCGGCGGCGCGCCGGGCAGCCGGGCCAGGCCGATCTGGGCCAGCGGGAAGCGCTCGGCGTCACCGAGGACCGCGCGGACGTCGGCGTGGCGGGTGACCAGCCACGCCTCCACGCCGAACGGGGTCATGACCCGCCGGACGCCCTCCTCGTCGCGCAGCGCGCCCAGCTCGGGGATGGGGCCGAAGCCGTCCCGGCGCATGTGCAGCGGCATCAGCGAGGTGTCCGTCATGTGTCCCCCCGGGTGACCGGCGATCCTGACCGCTCCTGACGAAGACGGTACCAACCCGTCGGCGATGCGCAAGATCCACAGCGAGATCCGATCTTCGGCGTGGCTCTGACCTGCGACGATCTCAGGAAGCGGTTCACGCAGGAGGCGTACGCTGAGTTTGACGGCCGGCGACGGCGAGGAGGGGACCGGCCATCGGGTCGTGGAGCAGTCATGACGTCACGGGGAACTGACAGCTGGAGCGCCGCCGGGTTGCCGGCCGAGCTGACCAGCTTCGTGGGCCGCCGGCACGACATCGCCGAGGTCAAGCGGCTGCTGGCCGGCTCCAGGCTGGTGACGCTCGTCGGCGTGGGCGGGGTCGGCAAGAGCCGGCTCGCCCTGCGCGTCGCCGCCGAGGTGCAGCGCGCCTTCCCCGACGGGGTCTACCTGATCGAGCTGGCCGCCCTGGAGAGCCCCGGGGTGCTGGCCCAGGCGCTGATCGAGAGCCTGCGCATCATGGACCACTCCTCCCGCGAGCCCATGGAGGTCCTCACCGACCACCTGCGCGAGCGGCAGACGCTCATGGTGCTGGACAACTGCGAGCACCTGCGCCGCGACTGCGCGGTCCTCGCCGCGACGCTCGTGCGCGCGGCGCCCGGCCTGCGCATCCTCGCCACCAGCCGGCAGGCGCTCGGCGCCGCGGGCGAGCAGACCATGGTGGTGCCCGCGCTGCCGGTGCCCAGGACGAACGGCACGCGCCCCGGCGGCGAGCCGGCCGAGCGGTTCGACGCGATGCGGCTGTTCGCCGAGCGGGCCCAGGCCGTCGTGCCCGACTTCGAGATCACCGACGACAACCGCGAGACCGTGGCGCGCATCTGCCGGGGCCTGGACGGCATCCCGCTGGCCATCGAGCTGGCCGCCGTGCGGCTGCGGGTGATCTCCGCCGACCAGCTCCTCGCCCGGCTGGAGGACCGCTTCGGGCTCCTCACCACCGGCTCCCGGGCCCGCCTGCCGCGCCAGCAGACGCTGCGAGCGCTCATCGACTACAGCCACGCCCTCTGCACCGAGCAGGAACAGCTGCTCTGGGCTCGGCTGTCGGTCTTCTCCGGCAGCGTCGACCTGGAGGCGGCCGAGCACGTCTGCTCCGGTGACGGCATCGCCCCCGAGGACATCGTCGACGTGATCACCGGCCTGGTCGACAAGTCCATCCTGGTGCGCGAGGAGCACGGCCCGATGGTGCGCTTCCGGCTGATGGAGACCATCCGCCAGTACGGCCGCGACCGGCTGCGCGAGTCCGGCGAGGAGGCGGAGCTGCGCCGCCGCCACCGCGCCTGGTACGTGGACCTGGCGACCCGGATGCACCACGAGTGGTTCGGCCCCGCCCAGGTGACCTGGTACCAGCGCATGCGCCTGGAGCACGACAACCTCCGCTCCGCGCTGGACCACTGCCTGTGCACGCCCGGCGAGGCCCAGCAGGGCATGGTCCTGGCCGCGGCGCTGCGCTTCTACTGGATCGCCGCCGACGCCCCGCGTGAGGCGCGCCGCTGGCTCGACGACCTGCTCGCCGCCGACCCCGCCCCCGTGCCGGCCCGCCTGTGGGCGCTGGGCGTCGACGCGCGCATCGCGGTGCTGCAGAGCGACTTCGCGGTGGCGGCCGCCCTGCTGAAGGAGTACCGCGAACTCGCCCGCACGCTCGGCGACGACACCGCCGAAGGGGGCGCCGCGTACGTCGAGGGGCTGGCCGCGCTCCTCCAGAGCGACCTGCCCGAGGCGGAGCGGCTGCTCGACGCGGCACTGGCCTGCGGCCGGGGCGCCGGCGACGACATGCTCGTCGCCAACGCGCTCATCTACCTCGGCACCACCCGGTCGCTGCTCGGCCGGCCCGCCGAGGCGGTCGGGAGCTTCGAGGAGTGCCTGAGCCTGTGCGAGACCCGCGAGGAGCGCTGGTTCCGGTCGTACACGCTGTGGACGTACGGGATCGAGGCGTGGAAACAGGGCGACACGCGGCGCGCGGTCGAGATGGAGCGCGCGGCCATCAGGCTCAAGGAGCCGTTCAAGGACCCCCTCGGCATCGCGCTGTGCGCCGAGGCGCTGGCCTGGATGGCGGCCGGGGAGGGCGACGGGCGGCGGGCCGCGACGCTGCTCGGCGGGCTGGAGGAGATCCGGCGGGGGTTCGGCGGGCCGCTGTTCGGCAGCCTGTCGATCTACCACGAGGCGTGCGAGGAGGCGGCGCGGGCCGCCGTCGGCGACCGTTCGTTCGAGACGGCCTTCCGCAAGGGCAAGGCGATGAGCTCCGCCGAGGTCGTCGCGTACGCGCTGCGCGACGCCGGGCGCGGCGACGAGCGGCGCGGCGAGTCCTCGCCGCTGACCCAGCGGGAGATGGAGATCGCCCGGCTGGTCGCGCGCGGCATGAGCAACAAGGCCATCGCGGCCTCGCTGGTCATCGCCCAGCGCACCGCCGAGGGGCACGTCGAGAACATCCTCAGCAAGCTCGGCTTCAGCTCGCGTGTGCAGATCGCCTCCTGGGTCGGCCGCCAGGAACGCCCCGCCGACGAGCAGGGAGGCGCGCCATGAGACCGGTGGCGGACGGTGACCGGGGCCGGCCGGACCCCGCCAAGGAGGCGTCGAGCTTCGTCGGCCGCAGGAGGGAGCTGGCCGCGGCACGCAAGATCCTGGCGCGGGAGCGGCTGCTGACACTGACCGGCACGGGCGGGGTGGGCAAGACCCGCCTGGCGCTGCGCATCGCCGACGGGCTGCGCGGCACGTACCAGGACGGCGTCCACGTGATCGAGCTGAGCCTGCTGGAGACCGGCGACCTGCTGGTGGCCACCGTCGCGGCCGGCATGGGCCTGCGCGACGAGGGGCCCGACCCCACGGCGCTGCTCGTCGACTACCTGTCGGACAAGCGCATGCTGCTCGTCCTCGACAACTGCGAGCACCTGCTGCAGGACTGCGTCCGCCTGGTGGACCGGATCCTGCGCGGCGCGCCCCGCGTCCGGATCCTGGCCACCAGCCGGCAGATCCTCGGCGTGTACGGCGAGCAGGTGCTCGCGGTGCCGTCGCTGGCGGTGCCCGACCCCGCCTGCCCGCCGCGCGAGATCGCCGGTCACGACGCGGTGCGGCTGTTCGCCGACCGCGCGGCGAGCGTGTGGCCGGGCTTCGAGGTCGACGTCCGCAACGCGGAGTCCGTCGCGCGGCTGGCCCAGCGCCTCGAAGGGATCCCGCTGGCCATCGAGCTGGCCGCCGTGCGGCTGCGCACGCTGCGGCTCGACGGGCTGATGCGCGAGCTGGACGACTTCCTGGAGCTCCCGGCCCCCGGGTGCGCCGTGACGCTGCCGCGCCACCGCACGCTGCGCGCCACCATGGACTGGAGCTACCGGCTGTGCTCGCCGGCGGAGCAGCGGCTGTGGGCCCGGCTGTCGCTGTTCCCGGGAGGCGTGGACCTGGACACCGCCGAGGCGGTCTGCGAGGGCGACGGGATCGCCGCCGGCGAGGTGTTCGACCTGATCGCCGGGCTGGTGGACAAGTCCGTGCTGGTCAGCGAGCGCTGCGACGACGGGATGCGGTACCGGATGCTGGAGTGCATCCGCGCGTACGGCGGTGAGCGGCTCCAGCCGGACGAGGGCCGGATGATGCGCCGGCGCTACCTCCGCCACTACCACGCCCTGGTCCGCGACAACCGGGTGGACGAGCTCGTCCCCGAGCAGCTCGACCGCTACCGGCTGCTCCAGCGCGAGCAGCCGAACGTGCGCGCCGCCCTGGAGCTGTCCCTCAGCCGGCCCGGCATGGGCGGCGTCGCGCTGGAGACCGCCGGGACGATGTGGTCGTTCAGCCTGCCCGCCGGCTCGCTCACCGAGGGTCGCTACTGGCTGGAACGCAGCCTGGAGCTCTCGCCCGAGCCGTGCGCCGCGCGCGCCACGGCGCTCTGGGTGGACAGCATGCTCGCCGTGCGGCAGGGCGACGTGGCCTCGGCCATGCCCCGGCTGGCGGAGAGCCACGAGTTCGCGGTGACCACCGGCGACGAGCGCCTCCTGCCGTACGTCGTGCGCACCTCGGGGATCGCCGCGTACGTGGCCGGCGACGCGCGCCGGGGGCTGGAGCTGCTGGAGGAGTCGATCATCCTGCACCGGGCCGTGGACGACGTGGCCGGCGTGGCGCTGGACCTGTACTTCGCGGCCACCTACGGCTCCGTCCACGCCCCGGAGCGGGCCGCCGCGCTGGGGAAGGAACTGCTGGCGCTGTGCGAGGCGCGCCGGGCGGCCCTGTCGCGCGGCTACGCCCAGCTCTCGCTCGGCATCGCCGCCTGGAGCCTGGACGACCGGGAGCGGGCGGAGTCGCTGGTGCGCGAGGCCGCCGCGTTCACCGCGCAGATCAACGACCGCTGGTGCCTCACCCAGTGCCTGGAGGTGCTGGCGTGGATCGCCTGCGCGGACGGGGAGCACGCGCGGGCGGCCTGGGTGCTCGGGGCGGCGCACGCGCTGTGGCAGGCGGTGGACTCCTCGCCGACCCGGCTGTGGTACCACGCGACGTGGCACGAGCGGTGCGTGGAACAGTCGCGGCGGGTGCTGGGCGACCGCGACTTCACCACGGCCTTCCGCGACGGGGCCCGGCACGGCCTCGACCGGGCCGTGGTTCGTGCGATCGGCGCCTGACACCCGGTCATGGCCTGAACCGGGTGACGGGCGGGCGCCTACCTCCCCACGTCCGACGCGTGCCCATGGAGGTCTGCATCCCCTGCAACCCGTACTTCCCGACCCCCGAGATCTTCGAGTACCTCGGCCGGAACCTGGAGACGATCCTCACGTACCACCCGAGCGACCTCGGCGTCGATCAGGCGCACGAGGTGAAAGGATCCTACCGAGGGCGCTGTTCCGGGGGCGCTGTACTCGACTCCGGGCCCCGCCGCTGCCGCGGCACCGAGCGCGCCGCACCTCCCCGAACCGACCGGCCCCCACCGGGTCGGCACGACGTCCCTGCATCTGACGGACACCTCTCGCCCCGACCCGTGGGTTCCCACGGCCGAAGCGAGGGAGCTCATGGTCTCGCTGTGGTATCCGACGGCGGCACGCGACGGCCGCCGAGCTCCGTACGTCACGCCCGAGGAGTCGGCGCTGCTCCTGAAGGGCTCGGGCGTCAAGGAACTGGAGAAGATGCCGCCGGACGGGCTGAGCCGGACGCGGACGAACGCCTTAGCCGGCGCCGAGCCGGCGGGACGTCGCCACAGCCTGCCGCTGGTGGTGATGTCGCCCGGCTTCACCTTGCCTCGCAGTTCGCTCACGAGCCTGGCCGAGGACCTGGCGAGCAGAGGGTACGTGGTGGCGAGCGTCGACCACACCTACGAGAACTTCGCCACCACCTTCCCCGACGGGCGCGTGACCACCTGCGCCGCCTGCGAGAACGTCAATGCCGACGGCTTCGGCCAGAAGGTGATCCGGAACCGCGCGCTCGACATCTCCTTCGTGCTCGACCAGCTGACCGGTCCCGACCCCACGTGGAAGGGCGCCGGCCTGATCGATCCCGCCCGGATCGCGATGGCGGGCCAGTCCATCGGAGGGGCCGCCGCACCGGAGACCATGCCGGGTGGAGGCGCTGGCTCGTGGTGAAGGGCGCGGTGCACCCGTCCTTCACCGACTACGACATGCCGCTCCAGCAGCTCGGTGTGGACCTCGGCGGCGACCTGAAGGGAACCCGCTCGGTGAACGTCACCCGCGCGTACGTCGAAGCCTTCCTCGACCTGCACCTGCGCGGCAAGGCTCAGCCGCTGCTCGACAAGGCCTCCGCGCGCTGCCCCGAGGTCCGATTCTGCTCGCCGTCGGCGGAGGGCTGCCGCTGAGAACCCGTCATGAGTCCGTACACCGGCCCGCCTCGACGTCAGGCGCCGCGACGTCAGGCGCACGCGGGGCGCGACCGGGTACGGGGTCCGTCTCCTGCCTCGCGGCTACTTCCTCAGCCAGAGCATGTAGTACGGGCTGTCCCAGCGGCAGTCGTACTCCTTGTAGTTCTCCATGATGAGCTTGGCCGTCCCCGCCTTGACGCAGTTCTCAAGCGTCCGGAAGCCCTTGTACGGCTTCCAGCCGGTAGCCGTGGCACTGGCCGGGGTGGCGGCGGCGAGGGCACCGACAGCGAGGGTGCCGGCCATGGCGAGGGTCACGCCGAACCGTGCGGCTTTCTGTCGCAAGACATCGTCCTTCCTCGACGGGCGGCGCAGGCGCGCCGCCGTGCGGATGGCCTCACGGTAACGCTAGTTGATCAAGGAACACGGGCATCTGTCGATCTTGTCCGAACTTGGGGAAATCTGGGTAGGCGCACGGGCGCCGCTGCGTTCAGTAGTGGCTGTTCATGGCGGTACGCACCTCGGCGAGCGTGGCGTCGGCCACGGCGTTGGCCCTCTCGTTGCCCTCGCGCAGAACCCGGCGCAGATAGGCACGGTCCTGCGCGTACTCGGTCCGGCGGGCCCGGATCGGGGCCAGGTACTCGTTGACCGCCTCGGTCACGGTCCTCTTCAGCGCGGCGGCTCCCGCGGAGCCGATCTCTGAGGCGATCTGCTCGGGGGCGCGGTCCTGGCACAGGCCCGCCAGGAGCAGCAGCGAGGACACCTCGGGGCGGGCGGCCGGGTCGTAGGTGATGAAGCGCTCGGAGTCGGTCTTCGCTCCCTTGATCAGCCGGGCCGTCTCGTCGGCGTCGGCGGCCAGGGTGATGGCGTTGCCCCTGCTCTTGCTCATCTTGGCGCCGTCCATGCCGAGCAGCAGCGGCGCGCTCGACAGCAGGGCGTCTGGGCGGGGGAACACGGCGCCGCCGTGGCCGTAACGGTCGTTGAAACGGCGGGCGACGGCCCGGGTGATCTCCAGGTGGGGGAGCTGGTCCTGGCCGACCGGGACGAGGTTGGCCTTGCAGAACAGGATGTCGGCGGCCTGGTGGACGGGGTAGGTGAACATCAGGCCGCTGACGGCGGACTGGCGCGAGTGGGCGATCTCGTCCTTGACCGTGGGGTTGCGGTTGAGCTCGGCGACGGAGACGAGGCTGAGGAACGGCAGCATGAGCTGGTTGAGAGCAGGGACGGCGCTGTGCGTGAAGATCGTGCTGCGCGCCGGGTCCACGCCGATGGCGAGATAGTCCAGGACCAGCTCCTCGACGTACTCGGTCAGGTTGTCGGCGATGTCGCGGTCGGTCAGGACCTGGTAGTCCGCGATGATCACGTACGTCTCCACGCCGAGGTCCTGCAGCCGTATCCGGTTGTGGAGCGTGCCGAAGTAGTGCCCGAGATGCAGCCGTCCGGTGGGGCGGTCACCGGTCAGCACCCGGAACCGCCCCGGATCCTGGCGGATCAGCTCCTCCAGGACGGCGCTGCGGGCGTGCGCGGCGGACGTCTTCAGCGGGTCGGCGGAGCCCGCGGCTGGGTCGGGGATGAGGGCCTCGGAATCCGTGGCCTGCAGGGTGGTGTCCATGAGGTGCTCTCCTGGTGGGTCGGGTCGGTGTCGCCGTCAGGACGCCACGACCCTGGTCCAGGGAACACAAAAAGGGCCGTCCGTCCGAACGGCCCTTTTCTTCATGCCTGAGAGGCGGCCGCTCCTATGAGGAGCGCCACCAGCTCAGACACGACGAAAGACGCATGGACTCATCATAACGTCGGTCCCCCGGACCCAGGCAAGATCGAGGCGCCTTCGGCGGCCACGGACCACAGCCCCGGTGGTGGCCGTTCATGCGCCCGAGCGGGCCGGGACCGATGCCCGAACAGGGGCCTGGAGCAGGCCGGACAGCCGGTTCAACGCCGCCGGGACCGCCCAGTAGTACACCCATGTCCCGCGCCGCTCGGAGCCGACCAGCCCGGCTTCCCGCAGCACCTTCAGATGGTGGGAGATCGTCGGCTGGGAGACGTCGAACGGGCCGGTGAGGTCGCACACGCACGCTTCCCCGCCCTCGTGCGAGGCGATCAGGGACAGCAGGCGCAGCCGGACGGGGTCGGAGAGCGCCTTGAACATCCGCGCCAGCTCGGCCGCGTCGTCCTCGCCCAGCGGTTCGCGTGCCATCGGCGCGCAGCACCCCTCGCCGGCGGGGAACATCGGCAGCGTCTGTTTCGACATGCATCTATGTTGACAGCCGTCTAATCACGGTGGCAACCTCTCTTGTATCGACACCTGTCGATACAAGGCTTCTCCGATGGAGGATCACCATGTCCCGCGTCCAACTCGCCCTGCGCGTCGGCGACCTGGAAGGCTCGATCGCCTTCTACGCCAAGCTGTTCGGCGTCGAGCCGGCCAAGCGCCGTCCCGGCTACGCCAACTTCGCCATCGCCGAGCCTCCGCTCAAGCTCGTGCTCCTGGAGGGCGAGCAGGGCCAGGAGGCCGTCATGGATCACCTCGGTGTCGAGGTCGCCTCCACCGACGACGTCACGGCCGCCGCCGAGCGCCTTGAGCAGGCGGGTCTGGTCACCTTCGCCGAGAACGACACGTCCTGCTGCTACGCCCTCCAGGACAAGGTGTGGGTGCGCGGCCCCGGCGCCGAACCCTGGGAGGTGTATGTGGTCAAGGCCGACGCCGACACCCTCGGCAGGTCCGCCACCCCCGGCCCCGCCGCACCGTGCGCCTGCGGCCCGACCGCCGAGCGGGCCGACGGAGAGAACGCGCCGGCGGCGTCCGGGGCCGGCTGCTGCTGACCCGCGCCATTCCCAACCCCCGCTGATCGCCGACGCCGCACCACCGGCTTGACCTCAAGCTGACGTGAGGTTGCAGAGTCGGGTTCGTGAAGAGCTTCGAGATCGGCGTCATCCTGCCCGGGGTCGGCACGCAGCAGGAGAACGGCCTCGGCCTGCGAGAGGCCGCCCGCCACGCGGAGGACGCGGGGCTGGACGGCGTCTGGCACGGTGATCACCTGGCTGTCGGCGGGGCGACGCTGGACGCGTCGATCGCACTGGCCACCGCCGCCGCGGCCACCTCGACGATCAGGATCGGCACCAGCGTGTTCGTGCCGGCGATCCGTCCCGTGGTCTGGGCGGCCAAGCAGATCGCGACCCTGCAGTACGTGTCCGGCAACCGGCTGGTCCTGGGCGTCGGTTCCGGGGGCGGGCCGGGGCAGTGGGCCGCCGCCGGGGTGGCGTACCGGCGGCGCGGCACCCGTACGGACACCGCGCTCGAACTGCTGCCCGAGCTCCTCGCGGGCGAGGAGACCCGCCTGCGGGACGAGCCGGGGCAGCCGGCTGTCACGCTGGCCCCTGCCGCCGAGATGCCGCCCGTGTGGGTCGGCAACGCGTCGGAGGTGGCCATCCGGCGGGCCGCGCGGCTGGGCGACGGGTGGTTCCCCTCCCTGATCCCGCCCCGGGAGGTCGCCGAGGGACGGGCTCGGCTGGCGGAGCTGGCCGCCGGACATGGGCGGCCCCTTCCGGTCATCGCGATCGGCGGCGCCGCCGCTCTGGGAACCGGGCCCGGCGTTCCGTCCCGGGCGCAGCTCGCGGCCGGCATCAGCGCTGCCTACGGCCGCCCGCTCGACGAGGTCATGGACATCCCGCTCACCGGCCGGCCCGAGGAGGCCGCCGAGAAGCTGCACTCCTACCGGGAGGCCGGTGCGGGTCACGCGGTCATCGGGATATCGGGGGGCGACTGGCGGGCGCAGGTCGATCTGCTGGCGCAGGTACGGGAGCTGCTGCTCAGGTGAGGCGGCTCGACCATCGGACGGGCACTCACCAACGGGGGAGCAGGGCCGTGGCGATGGCGACCTGGGCGGGTTCCAGCGCCGCCTTGCCGTCCTCGATGTCCCACAGGGCGTTCTGCAGCACGCGGCCGAACGTCCAGCCGGTCGCCCGCTTCCGGTCCAGGCCGACGACCTCGGTCAGCAGGTCGAAGCGCCGGAGCACCGTGCCGGGCACATCACCGGTGGCCTCCACCTCGTCCCACCGGTTGTCCAGCGCCGGCAGCAACTCGAAGCCCGGGTCGCCGGCCAGCGGTTCGGGGTCGATCGCCAGCCAGGGTTCGCGCTCCCCGGCGAGGACGTTGTCGTAGTGCAGGTCCCAGTGCAGCAGCCGGTCGCCGGGTTCGCCGACCAGTTCGGCCACGACGGCCGCGCAGGTGCGCACCAGCCGCTGTTCGGCGGGGTCGCGCAGCGCCGGCACCGCCCGCTCGACCTGGTCCAGCATCGCGGCGGCGATGTCGGCCAGCCGCCGGACGTCCGGCGGGGCGGGCGCCGAGGTCAGCCGCGCCATCAGCTCGGCCAGGATCCGCAGGGCCGTGGTGTCGTCGGGGACCGAGGACAGGGGCCGGGTCGCGTCCAGCCGCTCCAGCAGCTGCGTGCCGCTGCTCTCGTCATGATCGAGCAGGCGGACGATCCCGTTGCCGTCCCACACCCGCAGGCCGATGGCCGTGCCGGCGGTCTCCTCCCGGACCTGCTGGAACTTCAGGACAGCGGGGGTCCCGTCGGACCGGAGCACCGGCAGGACGAGCGAAGCCATGCCGTACGCGGGCCGGCCGTCAGGCCGCAGCCCCCAGCGATCGAGGACCTCGCCGCCCAGCCGGGGCAGCTCGCCGATCCATGCCCGCGCCTCGGCGCCGTGCGCGCCATAGGACGCGGCGAACACATCCGGAACGTCGATGGAGATCGACTTGGTCACGGAGAACTCTCCTTCGTCAGCTCAGACAATCAGTGCGAGGAACGAAGGAGGTCACGGAGGCGCCCGAGTACCGGGCAGGCGTCAAAGCATGCCCCCACTCTAACCGGGAGCGATCACTCCTGGATGGTCCAGCGCTTTCGTCCCCTTGTCCAGATGGGCGGTCAACGGGGGTCGAAGGGGTGCGGGAGCCCCTGGGAAGGCTGTCCCGACTCGAAAGGCGCAAAGCGCCCCCCAGCGAGGGGCCTTGCCCTTCGGCTTCCGCCCAACGCCTCACCGCTCGCCAGCCGGGGCTGTGAACTGCGCGATCATTTTGGGTCTTGACGGCTCTTTTGATATCGCAAACACTCAGGGCGCCGCGCTCCGGCGCGTTGATCAAGGCAATTGTCGAAAGATCAACCATCTGCCGTCGACAAATGTTAGCGCTAACCAAGCTAGAGCTAGGTCAACACCCCCCAGGAGTCCCGCATGACCCGCCTACGCACCACGGTCCTCGGCGCCTTAGCCGCGTTGGGGCTGGTCGTCGCGTCCGCGGCACCCGCTCCCGCCGCCGCCCCCATCACCACCGCCCTCTACACAGCGGACCCGGCCGCCCTGGTGGTCGGCGACACCATGTACCTCTACACCGGCCACGACGAGGCCCCCGTCGGAGGCACCAACTTCGTCATGCGCGACTGGCACGTCTTCACCTCAGGGGACGCGACCACCTGGACCGACCAGGGCGCCAAGCTGAAAATCGCAGACTTCCCGTGGGCCGGCGCCGACGCGTGGGCCGGCGAGGTCGAGCCGAAGAACGGCAAGTACTACTGGTACGTCCCGGTCAACGGCAACGGCGCCGGCTGGATGGACATCGGGGTGGCCGTCGGCGACAGCCCGCTCGGCCCGTTCCGCGACGCCAAGGGCGGACCGCTGATCAGCGACAGCACCCCCAACTCCTCGCCGCTCAACATCGACCCGACCGTCTTCACCGACGACGACGGCCAGTCCTACATCTACTGGGGCTCCTACTACGGCCTGCGCGCCGCCAAGCTCAAGCCCGACATGATCAACCTGGACGGCTCCGTCATCACCCCGCAGGGCGTCTCGAACTTCTGGGAGGCCCCCTGGATGTTCAAGCGCAACGGCGTCTACTACCTCGCCTACGCGGCCAACGACTCCGGCTGCGCCGCCTCCGGCTACGCCTGCATCCGCTACGCCACCGCGAGCAGCCCGCTCGGCCCGTGGACCCACCGCGGCGTGGTGCTCGACCAGGTCACCTCGACGACCAACCACCCGGCGATCATCGAGTTCAAGGGCCAGTGGTACATGGTCTACCACAACGCGAGCAGCCCGGGCGGCGGCGACTTCCGGCGCTCGGTGACGCTCGACAAGCTCTACTGGAACGCCGACGGCACCATGCAGAAGGTCGTCCAGACGACCGGACCGGGCGGCGGTCCCGGCGGGCCGCCGACCGGCGCCAACCTGGCGCTGACCGCGACGCCGTCCACCTCGTACGTCTCGCCGTGGGAGACGCTCGCCGCCGTCCACGACGGGTACGTGCCCACCAGCTCGGCCGACCACAGCCACGGGGCCTACGGCAACTGGGACCACCAGGGCACCGAGTGGCTGGAGTACCGCTGGAACAGCGCCCAGTCGATCAGCCGGGTGGCCACCTACTGGTTCGACGACGATCTCGGGATCGACCTGCCCGCCTCCTGCGAGGTGCAGTACTGGAACGGCAGCGCGTACGTGGACGTGCCGGGCCAGTCGGCCTGCGGGACGGCTGCGAACACCTACAACGTCACGACGTTCCCCGCGGTCTCGACGACGCGGCTGCGGCTGAGCATCACCTCGAAGTCCGGCTACTCCACCGGCGTCCTCGAATGGATGGCCCTGTGATGAGACCTGTGATGAGACACGTCATGCGGCGGGCCGTGGTGGCCCTCCTGCTCGTCGCCGGGATGGTCGTCGCCGGGGCCCCGGCGCAGGCGGCGCAGACCATCGGCTACCCCACGTTCGGCGGCCCGGCGATCCCGGCGGCGCCCGGCTCGTACACGACCGGCAACATGATGCAGGCCATCTACGACGCGGAGAGCTCCGGCACCGACTTCTGGATGGACCGGCTGCTCGCCCGGCCCGGCAACGACCCGGCCGGCACCTGGCTGATGTCGCGCGGGCGCGCCCTGTTCATGAAGACCCACACGCCGGGCACGCTCGGCTTCGCGGGCCAGGTCGCGTACTGGGAGAGCATCAGCGACAACAACGCCTACACCATCGCCATCACGCCCGGCACCTTCACCGAGCAGGTCAACTCCCGCTGGCAGGCGCCGAGCCACTGGAAGAGCGTGCACACCAGCGGCTCGATCACGGTCAACCAGACGAAGTTCATCACCGAGAACAACGTCGCCGTGACCAACCTGTCCATCACCAACAGCGGGTCGGGCCCGGCCACGCTCCAGCTCCGCGCCACCTCCCCGTACGCCACCTCGGGCAGCGGCAGCGAGCTGACCGGCCAGGTCAACGCCAGGAACAACCTCACGACGATCTACCCGCGGCTCACCGGCGACGGGTTCACGGCCTCCGGCGGCGGGCTCAACCGGTCGGTGACCGTCGCCGCCGGCGCCACCGTGACCGCCAAGGTCGTCATGGGCTTCGTCACCAACGAGATCCCCGAGTCGCGCACCGAGTACGACGCGTACGCCGGCTACTCGGGCGCCACGGCCTTCGCCACCCACGTGCGGGCCTACAACCGGTGGTGGGCGCAGAACGTGCCCTACATCGACGTGCCGGAGCCGGCCATCAAGAAGAACATCTACTACCGCTGGTGGCTGATGCGCTTCAACCACCTCGACGCCGACATCCCCGGGCAGACCTTCCAGTTCCCCACCTCGACCGAGGGCGTGCTGGGCTACAACAACGCGATCGTGCTGACCCAGCCGATGCACATCGACGACCTGAAGTACCTGCGCGACCCGAAGTACGCCTACGGCGACTGGCTCAGCGTCGGCCAGGTGTCGAAGAACGGCCGTTTCGTCGACAACCCCGGCGACCCGGAGAACTGGTCCAACAGCTACACCCAGTACATCGCCGAGGCGGCCTGGCGCAGCTACCAGATCCACGGCGGCCAGCCCGCCATCGCGGGCAACCTGGCCCGCTACGCCGAGGGCGACGTCAAGGGCCAGCTCGCCTACTACGACCACGACAACAACAAGCTCATCGAGTACGACTGGGGCGCCCTCACCGGCAACGACGCCGACGCCGTCTCCTTCCACTGGAAGAGCGGCAACATGGACCGGGCCGAGTCGGCCTACCAGTACAGCGGCGCGCTGGCCGCCGCCCAGGCGTACGAGGCGGTCGGCAACACCGCCAAGGCCACCGAGATGCGGACCCTGGCCACGCAGATCCAGAACGCCATCGTCAACGTGCTGTGGAACCCGAACCGGCAGCTGTTCGAGCACCGGCTGAAGTCCACCAACGAGTGGGTGCCGTGGAAGGAGATCAACAACTACTATCCGTTCGCGGTCGGCGCGATCCCCAATACCGCCACCTACAAGCAGGCTTTGCGCCTGTTCGACGACCCGGCGCAGTACCCGATCTTCCCCTTCTACACCGCCAACCAGGCCGACAAGGCGGCCTCGGGCACCGGCAGCAACAACTTCTCCACGATCAACTCGACCGTGCAGTTCCGCCTGATCTCCTCGGTGCTGCGCAACTACCCCAACGCGTGGATCGACGCGACCTGGTACAAGAAGCTGCTCTACTGGAACGCCTGGGCGCAGTACGTCAACGGCGACACCCAGTGGCCCGACGCGAACGAGTTCTGGGCCGACTGGAACGGCTCGGCGATCACCTACCGGTCGTGGATCCACCACAACATCCTCGGCAGCGGCAACTGGACCGTGATCGAGGACGTGGCGGGGCTGCGGCCGCGCAACGACGCCAAGGTGGAGCTGTCGCCGATCAACATCGGCTGGTCCCACTTCACCGTCAACAACCTGCGCTACCGCAACGCCGACCTGACCATCGTCTGGGACGACCCGTCCGACGGCGTCGTGCGCTACCCGGGCGTGCCCGAGGGCTACTCGATCTACGTCAACGGCAACCGGGCCGCGACGGTCGGCTCGCTGGTGCCCTTCACCTGGGACCCGGCCACCGGTGACGTGACCACGAGCGGCACGGTCACCCACCACGTGGCCGTCTCGGGGCTCCAGGCGCCGACGCAGGTGACGCACACGAGCGCCGGCATGGTGGACATGCTGGCCAAGGCGGGCGTGGACCTGACGGCCAACCTGACCAACCTGGCCACGGGCGCCACCGCGAGCGCCTCGTACACCGGCTCGGGCAGCACGGTCGCGGGCGCCGTGGACGGCTACCCGGTCAACGAGCCGTTCTGGGGCGCGGGCGGCTCGCCCAACAGCCAGGACTGGTACGAGCTGAACTTCGGCGCGGCCCGCACCTTCAACGAGGTGCGCCTGTACTTCAAGGACAGCCGCCCGGCCAGCGCGACCTACCGGGCGCCGTCGGCGTACGACGTCCAGTACCACAACGGCAGCACGTGGGTCAGCGTGCCGAGCCAGGCCAAGAGCCCGGCGACGCCGCGGGCCAACTACAACGTGGTGACGTTCGGCGCGGTCAACGCCCAGCGGATGCGGGTGCTGGCCACCAACGCCTCCGGCGCCAAGACCGGCCTGACCGAGATCAAGGTGTTCAACCGGGGCGGCACGCAGGAGCCGCCCGCGGGCAACCTGGCGGCCTCGGCGACCCCGACGGCCTCCTACACCTCGTCCTGGGAGAGCGTCGACGCGGTCAACGACGGGATCGACCCGCCGTCCTCCAACGACACCGTCAACCCCCGCTGGGGCTGCTGGCCGGAGACCGGGCAGCAGTGGGTGGACCTGACGTGGTCGTCGGCGCAGAACCTGAGCCGGGCGCAGGTGTACTTCTTCGACGACGACGAGGGCATCGACATGCCGGCGTCGTGGAAGCTGCAGTACTGGAACGGCAGCGCGTACGTGGACGTCCCCGGCGCGAGCGCGTACACGCTGACGAAGAACGCCTACAACACCGTGACGTTCACGGCCACGAGCACCACCCGGCTGCGGGTGCTGCTCACCGGCAACGGGTCCAGCTCCGTCGGCCTCCTCGAGGTCAAGGCGTTCGGCCCGTGATCACCTGCCCCCGCCCTGGAGGCCCGATGAGACGCCTGGCCCTCTTACCGCTGCTCCTCGTCAGCGCATTCCTCGTCCCGGCGCAGGCGGCGTACGCCGCGACGAACCTCGCCACGTCCGCCACCCCGAGCGCGTCCTACACCTCTCCCTGGGAGAGCGTGGCCGCGCTCAACGACGGCATCGACCCGCCCCGCTCCAACGACACGGCCAACCGCCGCTGGGGCACCTGGCCCGACACCGGCGCCCAGTGGGCCGAGCTGACCTGGGGCGGAGCGCAGACCCTGCGGGCCGCCGAGGTCTACTTCTTCGCCGACGGCGGCGGCACCCCCGGCGCCTGGAACCCGCCGGCCAACCTGGTCACCCCGCTCAACGAGGTCTGGCAGCACGTCGAGAGCACCTACCCCGACCTGTACGGCTTCCGGAACTACGGCTGGGACCAGGTCATGGCCAACCGCGGCTCCATCAACTACTGCGTCCGGTGGGACAGCTCGGCCACGGTGACGGCCGCCCAGCGCGACCAGATCCACGCCGCCCTGGCCCGCCAGTTCAAGAAGTGGATGGACGTGATGGCCGGGCACAACGGCTGGCCGTACAGCACGGTGCCGGTGAAGGTGGTCGGCTGGGCCGTGCGCGACCGGGCGCAGCTCCAGTGGAGCGACAGCTCCGTCGACATCTACGTCAACGACATCCGCGAGAACGCGCCCCAGTGCGCCGAGCCGTGCGGCCGCTTCTTCAACCAGAGCGGCACCTACCCCGACTGCCCGGGCGGCGCGTCGCACCACTACGACATGTCGCTCTGGCTCACCGCCGGCTTCGGCGGCGGCGCGGGCGGCGACTGGGGCCAGCGCATCGGCAGCGAGTACTTCATCGGCAACCTCAACGCCGACAACATCCACATCCTGCTGCACGAGATGGGGCACTCGTTCGGGCTGGACGACTTCTACGACTGGACGCCCACGGGGCAGTGCTGCTTCCTGATGAAGGCGGGCAGCGCCACGTCCATCACGGACTTCGACGCGTGGATGCTGCGTGACTGGTGGCGGCACCTCAAGAGCCGCTACGGCTACTGACGATCACTCCGCCCCGCCCGCCTCATCCAGGCGCGGGCGGGGTCGGGGCAGCCAGGGGTCAGGGGAGCCAGGGGTCAGGGCAGCCAGCTCACCTTGCCGTGGAGCACCGCGTACCCCACGAAGGCCACGGCGTCGATCAGCGTGTGCGCCACGACCAGTGGCATCGCCCGGCCCCACCGCTGGTAGAGGCGGCCGAACACCAGCCCCATCACGACGTTGCCGACGAACCCGCCGAACCCCTGGTACAGGTGGTACGAGCCGCGCAGCAGCGACGAGACCGCCACCGCCCGCCAGGGGCTCCACCCCGCCTGGTCCAGCCGGTGCAGCAGGTAGCCGGCGACCAGCACCTCCTCCAGCACGCCGTTCTGCGCCGCGGCGAGCACCAGCACCGGCACCCGCCACCACTCGTCGGGCAGTGCTCCGGCGACGACCTGGAGGTTGACCCCCGCCGCGTACACGGCCAGGTAGAACGCCAGCCCCGTGCCGCCGATCACGGCCGCGAGGGCGGCGCCCCGGCCGAGGTCGCGGCCCGGCTCCCGCCCGTCCACGCCGATCGTGCGCAGCGACTCGCCGGAGCGGACCAGCAGGTAGGCGACCAGCGCGACGGGCGCCACCGTGATGGCGACGTTCACGAGCTGGAGCGTCAGGTCCAGCCAGGGGCGGCCGGGCGCGAGCGTGGGGGTGAGCACGGCGTGCTGGCTCCTGAGGCCGCTCGGGGCCGTGAGCGCGCCCACCAGCCGGACGAGCGCGACCAGGCCGCTGGCGCCGAGCGACACGGAGAACACCACGAGGAGCTCGGCTCCGATGAGCCGCCGGGACAGCACGGGAACACCGGTGGGGGCGGGCTGGGTGTGCATAGGCGGCAGGGTAACCCCCGGTCCGTCGGACCCGGGTAAGGGACCCCAGGGTGGCGCTGATCACGGAAACTCGGGCATATTGTCCTTTAGAGGCATTTTTCGGGTAGTAGCGTTCTTCCGGGTACAGGACTCACCCTGAGAGTGAGGCGCCTCCCATGCAGGACCAGGCCACCACCATCTTCGGCCCCGAGGGCGACGACGCCCCGGGCCTGGACGAGCTGCTGGCCCATGCGGTGGGCGGCACCGGGGCGCACATGGGCGCCCTCTACCTCCTCGCGCCCGAGGGCGACACCCTGCGCATGGAGTCGACGATCGGGCTCCCCACGCCCATCGCCAGCCAGTGGTCCAGGCTCCGCCTGGACAGCCGGGTCCCCGGCCCGGCCGCGGTGCGTGAGAGGCGCCTGGTGTGGGTGCCCGGTCAGGAGGAGATGGCGCGGCACTACCCCGACGCAGCCCTCACCCTGCCGTATCCCTTCTCGACGGTCGCCGCGCCGATCCGCACCGACGAGCACGACTGGGGCGTGCTCGTCCTGTTGTGGCCCGCGCCGCACGCCCCCGAGCTCAGCCGGCAGGAGCGGGACGTCATCGAGCTCGACTGCCGCCGGATGGCGGTCCTGCTGCGGCGGGCGGCCGAGAGCGGGTACCCGGTCGTGCCCGGCGAACGGCCCCGGCTCCTCACCGTCGGCCGGAGCGTCGAGGCCGATCCCGAGGAGGCGCGGGCCGCGCTCGACTACGTCAACCGGCTGCCCGAGGGCGGCTGCGCTCTCGACATGGACGGCCGCGTCACGTTCATGACGCAGACGGCGGCCGACCTGCTCGGCGGCAAGCTGTCCGAGCTGGTCGGGGCCCGGCCGTGGGAAGTGCTGCCGTGGCTGCGGGACCCGGTCTTCGAGGACAACTACCGGGCCGCCGCGCTCAGCAACCAGATCACCGCGTTCACCGCCTGCAACCCGCGCGGCGAGCGGCTGGCCTTCGAGCTGCACTCCGACCCGTCGGGCATCAGCGTCCGGATCGTCCCCGTCCCCGGACCGGTCCGCCAGGACGCGCCGGGGGAGACCGGGCACCTCATCAGGCCGATCCGGGCCGACACGCTCTACAACCTGGTCCACCTCGCGACCACCCTCACCCGGGCCGTCACCGTCCAGGACGTCGTGGACCTCGTCGCCGAGCAGGTCATGGTGGTCTGCGAGGCCCAGGGCATGGCCGTCCTGCTCGCCGAGAACGGCCGGATGCTGGTGGTCGGCTCCCGCAACTACGAGCCGGAGATCATCGACCACTTCGACGGCCTGCCGCTCACCGCGCACACCGCGAGCCAGCACGTCATGATCACGGGCGAGGCCGAGTTCTTCGGTAGTTGGGAGGAAATGGCCGGCCGGCACCGCGACGCGGTGCCCCAGCCCGGCATGGCGGCCTGGGCGGTGCTCCCGCTCATCGCCTCCGACCGCCCCATCGGCACCGTCGTCCTCGCGTACGAGCGCCCGCGCGTCTTCACCGCCGACGAGCGGGCCACGCTCACCTCGCTGGCCGGGCTCGTCGCCCAGGCCCTGGAGCGTGCCCGGCTCTACGACGTCAAGCACCACCTGGCCGAGGCCCTCCAGGCGAGCCTGCTGCCGAGCGCGCTGCCCAGCGTGCCGGGGCTCGACGTGGCCGCGCGGTACCTGCCCGCCACGCGCGGCATGGACATCGGCGGCGACTTCTACGACCTCATCAGGCTGGACGAGAGCATGGCCGCCGCCGTCATCGGCGACGTCCAGGGCCACGACATGACCGCCGCCGCCCTCATGGGGCAGGTGCGCACCGCCATCCACGCCCACGCGACCGCGGGCGCGAGTCCCGGCGAGGTCCTCTTCCACACCAACCGGCTGCTCATCGACCTCGCGCCCGACCTGTTCACCAGCTGCCTGTACGTCAACCTGGACCTGGAGCGGCACGTCGCGTGCCTGGCCAGCGCCGGCCACCTGCCGCCCCTGCTGCTGCCGCCCGGCGAGCCCGCGCGGATCGCGGAGCTGCCCGCGGGGCTGCTGCTCGGGCTGGACCCGGACGCCGACTACCCGACGATGGAGCTGCCCCTGCCGCCCGGGTCGATGCTGGCGCTCTACACCGACGGGCTGATCGAGGCGCCGGGCATCGACATCGGCGAGGGCATGGAGGCCCTGGGCCGCCGCCTCACCCGCTGCGCCGGCCGTCCGCTGGCCGTCGTCGCGCAGACGCTCATCGACCACGCGCTCGACGTCCAGCAGCGTACGGACGACATCGCGCTGCTGCTGCTGAAGCACCCCTGAGATCACCCGAGTAGCTGGAACACCCGGCTTGACGCCCTGCTCCCATGCCCCTATAAACAGGTTATATCTACTAAATAAGTGGGGAATAGGGAGAACCAATGAACGCACGCGGGCTTCGCGGGGTGGTGGCCGCCATGGCGGCTCTGGCACTCACGACCTTGACCGCGGCCTGCGGCGGGTCCGGCGGCGGCGACACCGGGGCCGGCGCCGCACCGGCCGAGGTGCGGCTCGGGTTCTTCCCGAACATCACCCACGCCACCGCCCTCGTCGGCGTCGAGAAGGGCCTGTTCGCCAAGCACCTCGGCGCCGGCACCACGCTCAAGACCAGCACCTTCAACGCCGGCCCCGCCGCGATCGAGGCCGTCTTCTCCGGCGCCGTCGACGCCACCTACGTCGGCCCCAACCCGGCCATCAACGCCTGGTCCAAGTCCAAGGGCAAAGCCATCAAGATCGTGGCGGGGGCGGCCTCCGGCGGCGTGTTCCTCGTCGTCAAGCCCGGCATCACCACGCCCGAGCAGCTCAAGGGCAAGAAGATCGCCACCCCGCAGCTCGGCAACACCCAGGACGTCGCGCTGCGCTACTGGCTGACCGAGAAGGGCCTCAAGACCGACACCAAGGGCGGCGGCGACGTCCACATCGTCCCGCAGGAGAACTCCCAGACCATCCAGACGTTCGCCACCGGCGACATCGACGGCGCCTGGGTGCCCGAGCCGTTCGCCAGCCGCCTCATCAAGGAGAGCGGCGGCAAGGTCCTCGTCGACGAGCGCGACCTGTGGCCGAACAAGCAGTTCGTCATCACCCACCTGATCGTCCGGCAGGAGTTCCTCAAGGAGCACCCCGACACGGTCCGCAAGCTCATCGAGGCGCACGTCGAGGCCAACGACCTCATCAAGTCCGACCCGGCCGGGTCGGCGCAGACCGCCAACGCCGCCCTGCAGAAGCTGACCGGCAAGGCGCTCAAGCCCGAGGTCCTCGACAGCGCGTTCAAGAACATCACGTTCACCGACGACCCGATCGCCTCGTCGCTGGTCACCAGCGCCGAGCACGCCACCAAGGTGGGCCTGCTGGACGAGGTCGACCTGAACGGCATCTACGACCTCAAGATCCTCAACGAGGTCCTGGCCGCCAAGGGCCAGTCGGCCATCTCGGACAAGTGACTCCCGGACAAGTGACTCCCGGACGAGTGACTCCCGGACAAGTGACGGAGGTGCCATGACCGCTCCGCTGACGGAGCAGGCCGGCGGGCGGACCGACGGGCAGCAGCCCGCCGTCCGTCTCCAGGCCGTCTCCAAGACGTACGGGCAGGGCAAGGCGAGCCTGCCGGCCCTGGACAACGTCGCCCTCGACGTCGCGCCCGGCGAGTTCGTCTGCCTGCTCGGCGCCTCCGGCTGCGGCAAGAGCACGCTGCTGTCGCTGGTCGCCGGGCTCGACGCCCCCACCGCGGGCCGCATCGACGTCGACCGGCGGCGGATCGCGCTCATGTTCCAGGAGCCCGCGCTGTTCCCGTGGCTGACCGTCTCGGCCAACGTCGAGATGGCGCTGCGGGCCAAGGGGCTCGGCAAGCGGGAGCGGCGCGCCAGGGCGGCGGAGTACCTGGAGACCGTCCACCTCGGCGGGTTCGGCCACAAGCGACCCCACGAGCTGTCGGGCGGCATGCGGCAGCGCGTCTCGCTGGCCCGGGCGCTCGCCCAGGACGCCGACGTGCTGCTCATGGACGAGCCGTTCGGCGCGCTCGACGCGATGACCCGCGACCTGCTCCACGACGAGCTGGAGCGCGTCTGGCGCGAGCGCGACCTCGCCGTCCTGTTCGTCACCCACAACGTCCGCGAGGCCGTCCGGCTCGGCGACCGGGTCGTGCTGCTGTCCAGCCGCCCCGGCCGGGTCGTCGAGGACTTCCCGGTCACGCTGCCGCGGCCCCGCCGTACCGACTCGGCCGAGGTCGCCGAGCAGGCCGGCGAGATCACCCGGCGCCTGCGCGAAGAGGTCATGCGCCACGGCGCCGCGCCGAACCGCGTCCCCCGGGAGGCGACCGCCGATGGCCGCTGACCCGCCGGCCGCCGCAACCCCGGCCCCGCCCCTCGCACTGGAGGTCGCCTCCGATGGCCGCTGACACGCACGCCCGGCAGATCGCCGGGCTCGACGCCCTGGAGCTGGCGCCCGCCCGCCGCGCCGGCCTGCTCACCCGCGTCTGGGCCGGCACGTGGCCCGTCGTCCTGGCCGTCGTCCTCGTGCTCGCCGCCTGGGAGCTCGTGGTGCTCGCCGGGTGGTGGCCCGAGTACGTCTTCGCCGGGCCCGTGACCACGCTCACCGAGCTCGGCCACCGCCTCGGCGAGGCCGAGTTCTACCAGGCCCTGACGGTCACCATGCGCCGCGCCGTCGCCGGGTTCGCCCTCGCGATCGCCGTCGGGCTGGTCGTCGGCGCGCTGGTGTCGCGCATCCGGCCGCTGCGCCGCGCCGTCGGCTCGCTCATCACCGGGCTCCAGACGATGCCGTCCATCGCCTGGTTCCCGCTCGCGATCCTGCTGTTCGGGCTGAGCGAGAGCGCGATCCTGTTCGTGGTGGTGC
This sequence comes from Nonomuraea rhodomycinica, assembly GCF_013363995.1. GTDB lineage: Bacteria > Actinomycetota > Actinomycetes > Streptosporangiales > Streptosporangiaceae > Nonomuraea > Nonomuraea rhodomycinica. Next base: position 268,234 of record NZ_JABWGO010000007.1, read on the forward strand.
TCGGGGCCGCGCCGTCCGTCGCCAACGGCCTGATCGCCGGCGTCGACTACACCCCGCCCATCCTGCTGCGGGCCGGGCACATGCTGGGCTTCCGGCGGCTCACGCTGTACCGGCACGTCATCCTGCCGGCCTCGCTGCCGTCGTTCCTGGCCGGGCTCAAGCAGGGCTGGGCGTTCGCCTGGCGCTCCCTGATGGCCGGCGAACTGCTCGTCATCATCGCCAACCGGCCGTCGCTCGGCGAGCAGCTCCACTTCGCGCGCGAGCTGGCCGACTCGCCCGGCCTGCTCGCCACCATGATCGTGATCCTCGTCGTCGGCATCCTCGTGGACCGGCTGTTCGGGCTGGCCGACAACGCCCTGCGCCGCCGCTGGGGCCTGCACCAGGTGACCGCCTGAACGACATGCGGATCTCCGCCCGGACCCAGTACGCCCTGAGAGCCGCCGCCGAGCTGGCCGCCGCCCCGCCCGGGCCGGTGCCCGCCGAGCGCATCGCGGCGGCCCAGGGCATTCCCCGCAAGTTCCTCGACAACATCCTGCTCCAGTTGCGCCGCGCCGGCCTCCTGCACAGCCAGCGCGGCCCCGACGGCGGCTACTGGCTCGCCCACCCGAAGGAGCAGATCAGCCTGGCCGACATCATCACGGTGGTGGAGGGCGTGCCGGAAGGGGGTGACCACGGCGGGTACCCGGGGGTGGCGCGGCCCCTGGCGGACGTGTGGAGCGCGTTACGGGACCACGAGGAGACGCTGCTGTCGGAGATCACTCTCGCCCACGTGGCCGAGGGCGCCCTCCCACCGCCCCACGACCACCCCCGCCCGCCCCTCCCGACGCCCTCTCCGCCGTCCCTGCCGTCCCCGCCGGACGAGACGTCGGGGGAGGAGGGGTCCTCCGGGGATGACAGGTCGTCCCGGGAGGACCGGTCGTCTCCTCACGACCGGTCGTCTCCTCACGACCGGTCGTCTCCTCACGAACGGTCGTCTCCTCACCAACGGTCGTCTTCTCACGACCCGTCGCCCGCGCCGGACGGGGCCGCAGCCCGGCTCGCCACCCGGCCCGGCTGAGGCAGGGACGGTCCCGGCGGCGGCCTCCGCCGCGGAGGGTGCCAGGATTGGCGCATGTCCGGGCTGGTGGAGCTGTGTGGGAGAGAAGCGGAGGCGGGAGCGATCGCGGCCTCGCTGGCCGGAGCCCGCCGCGGCGAGAGCGCCCTGCTCGTGCTGCGCGGCGAGCCCGGCATAGGCAAGACCGCGTTGCTCGACCACGCGGTCGCGGCGGCCGGCGATCTGCGGCTGCTTCGGGGCACGGGGGTCGAGTCCGAGGCGGAGTTGCCGTTCGCGGGGCTGGAGATGGTGCTGCGTCCGGCGCTCGGGTGCCTTCCGGCGCTGCCCGCTCCGCAGCGTGCGGCGCTGGAGTCGGCCTTCGGGCTCGGCTCGGGGTCCGGCGCCGACCCGATGCTCGTCGGGCTCGCGACGCTGTCGCTCCTCACCGAGTACGCGAACGAGGACGGGCTGCTGTGCGTGGTCGACGACGCGCAATGGCTCGACCGGGCGTCCCGGGACGCGCTGCTGTTCGCCGCCCGGCGGCTGCGGGCCGAGGGGGTGGTCATGCTCTTCGCCGCGCGTGACGGCGAGGGCTCCTTCCCGGCGCCCGGCCTTCCGGAGCTGCGCCTGCCCGGGCTGCGCCCGGAGGCGGCCGCGGCGCTGCTGGACCGTCACCCGCTGCCGCCCGCGCTGCGCTTCCGGCTGCTGGCCGAGGCGCGGGGCAACCCGCTGGCCCTGCTGGAGCTGCCCGTCGCGCTGGGCGCCGAACCGGCCGCCGCGTTCGCCCCTGGGGCGCTGCCCATGACCAGCCGGCTGCAGCTGACCTTCCACGGCCAGGTCAGCCGGATTCCGGAGGCGTCCCAGACGCTGCTGCTGGTCGCCGCGGCCGACGACGCCGGCGACCTGGCCGCGATCCTGCGGGCCGCCGCGACCCTGGGGGCGGGCGTCGAGGACCTGCTGCCGGCCGAGCGGGCGGGGCTCGTCGTCCGCGGCGGCCCCGACGACGCTCTCCGCTTCCGCCACCCGCTGATCCGCGCCGCCGTCTACCAGCGCGCGCCGCTCGCCCACCGCCTGGCGGTCCACCGCGCGCTGGCCGCGGCTCTCGACGGCCCCGAGCACGCCGACCGCCGGGCCTGGCACCTGGCGGCCGCGGCCACCGGCCCCGACGAGGAGGCCGCCAACGCCCTCGAACACGCCGCGGCCCGCGCCCGCGAACGCAGCGGCTACGAGGCCGCGGCGGCGGCCTGCGAACGCGCGGCCCGCCTGAGCGCCGACCCCGGGGCGAGGGCCCGCCGGGAGGCCATGGCCGCCGAGGCCGCCCTGGAGACCGGCGACCTGGAGCGGGCCGGCGACCTGGCGCGCCGCGCGGACGCAGGGGCCGGCGGCCTTCCGGCCGTGCGCGCGAGGCTGGCCCAGGTCCAGGCCCTCGCCGACTTCTGGAAGGGCTCCTATCCGGTCGCCCATCAGCGGCTGCTCGACGGCGCCGCGCTCATCAGCGGCGCCGACCCGGCCGGGCTCGTCGTCGGTGCCGATTCGGCCGAGCGCCTCGGAGGCGCCGACCCCGCCGAGCGCATCGGAGGCAAAGACCCCGCCGAGCGCATCGGCGGCGCAGACCCCGCCCAGGCCGCGCAGATGCTGATCCAGGCCCTGCACACCGCCTGGTACCTCGGAGAACGGCAGCTCGCGGCGACCCTGGAGCGGCTGTCGGCGCTGCCGCTCGCCGACACCGACCCTCTGGCGCCGATCGCCCGCTTCCTCGTGCACCTGCTGCACACCGGCGGGACAGAGCAGCCTCCGCTGCTGGGCGAGACGCTCGACACGGTGCGCCGTCGCGGCGAGGCGCCCGACCAGGCCCTGATGATCCTGTGCGGCGCGGCACTGGCCCGGGGCCAGGACGCCGACGCCTACCTGCTGGCGAACACGCTCGCGGCCGGACACCGGGCACGGGGCAGGGCCGGACGGCTGCCCACGGTGCTGTTCTTCGCGGCCGAGGGCGAGGTGTTCACCGGCCGCCACCTGGACGCGCTGACCACGGCGACCGAGGCGCTCGGCCTCGCCCGCGACACCGGGCAGCAGCAGTGGGTCAGCCAGTTCAGCAGCGTGCTGGCCTACCTCGACGCGGCCAGGGGCGAGGAGGACGCCTGCGGGCGGCACGCCGAGGCCGGCCTGGCCGGAGGGGCCGCCGGAGCGATCTCTCCGGGGGCTCCCTGGGCGTACTGGGCCCTCGGCCTGCTGGACCTGGGCCTGGGGCGCGCCGAAGCCGCCCTCTCGCGCTTCGAGCGCCTGGCCCGCGAACCGATGCGCCACCACATCTGCGCCACCCGTTCCACCCCCGACCTGGTGGAGTCGGCCGTACGGGTCGGGGCGCCGGAACGCGCGGCCGAGCCGCTGGCCCGCTTCGAACGGTGGGCGGAGTCGGTCCGGCAGCCCTGGGCCGACGCGCTCGTCCTGCGCTGCCGGGGCCTGCTGGGCGCCGACGAGCGGGCCGAGCAGTCGTACGCGGCGGCACTCAAGCTCCACGACCAGGACAGCCGCCCGGTCGAGTACGCCAGGACGGCGCTGCTGTACGGCGAGTGGCTGCGCCGGGCGCGCCGCAAGGCGGAGGCGCGCGGCCTGCTGAATGGCGCGCTGGAGGTCTTCGACCGGCTCGGCATGGCGCCGTGGGCGGAACGGGCCCGCGGCGAGCTCACCGCGACCGGCGCCCAGGACCAGGGGGCGCGCGCCGGTGAGGGAGCGGCGGCGACGCTCACCCCGCAGGAGCTGCAGATCGTCCGGCTCGCCGCGCAGGGCCTGTCCAACCGGGACATCGCGGCGCAGCTGTTCCTCAGCCACCGCACGGTCGGCTACCACCTCTACAAGGCGTATCCCAAGCTCGGCGTCGCCTCCCGCGGCGAGCTCAAGGACCTTGCCGTCGGTCCGGGGCTGTGAGTACCTTGGCCCGATGACCCCGCCAGAACAGGTCCTACCTGGGCAGACACTGCCCGTCGACGTCGACGCCGTCCCCGCGGTGGAGCTCGGCCCCGGAGTGCACGTGCGGATGCTCCCGGGGATGGAGGGGATCAGGACCTGGGTCGTCGATCTCGCGCCGGGCGCGGAGTGGCCGGAGCTGGACGTCCACGAGACGTACGGCGAGGCGTACTTCGTGGTCCACGGCGAGCTCATCGAGGGCGAGCGCACCCACGGCCCGGGCACCTACGTCGCCTTCGGGCCGAGGACCAGCCATCGGCCCCGCTCCGAGACCGGCGTGCGGGCCTTCGGCTTCAACTACGACGTGTGACCGGGCCCGGCGACGATCGTCGTGGTCGTCGTGGTCGTCGTGGTCGTCGGGGCGGGGGCGGACCGGTGACCGGGTCCGCCCGCCGACGTCAGGCTCCGCCCGCCGGTGTCAGGCCCCGGCCGGCACCTTGTCGAGGAAGCCGAGCACCTGGCTGATCCGGCCGTCCTCGCCCACGACCGCGACGTCGAACCCGACGGCGAGCGCCTCGCCGCCCTCCGGACCCAGGTTCCAGGTGAACCGGGCGATGTCGTGGTGGGCGTCCACGGCCCCGCCGAGGCTGAAGACCAGCCCGCCGAACTGGCCCTGGACGGCGGCGATCGTCGCGTCCAGGCCGTCGAGGCCGCGCACCGACACCAGCGGGTCGGTGTAGGTGGCGTCCTCGGCGAACACCTCCGCCAGCGCGGCCCGCCTGGCCGTCGCGTCGGTCTCGTTCCAGGCGGCGAGGTAGCGCTGGACCAGCTCGTTGATGTCGCTCATCTTGCTCTCCTTCGTGGTCGTTCGTTCTGACCACAAAGTTACGGAGCCGCCGTCGACGGGGAATCTGTCGCGCTTAGGTAGTTGCTCAGGTATTTCGCCGGTCATGCACCGAGCACAGCCAGGACGTGCGGCCAGGCCTCCGCTCCCAGGGCCGCGTCAGCCGCGGCGGATCCCCCGTACAGGAACGACGGAGACGGCCACATCTGGTCGTCCGCGCCCGCGACCAGCAGGACGTCGGCGCCGGCCCGTGATCGGGCCATTCGGCCGGGTACGGGGCGACGTCGGCCCAGACCACGGACGACGGCGACAGGGCGACGACGGCGTCCACGCGCGGCTCCAGGCAGGCGAGCGTCAGTGCGGCCTCCGCGCCCTTCGAGCTCCCGAGCACCGCCAGCCGCGACACACCCGTCTGCGCCAGCAGGTCGAGTGCCGCGACGAACGTCTCGAGCGGCACCTCGCAGATGCCCGGCGGCTGACCCGCCCCGCCGAACCAGCGGACGGACATCGCGGTCACGCCGTGCCGCGCCAGCAGGTCGCAGCGCTGTGACTCGATCCGGCCGCTGGACCCGGCCAGTACCAGAACCCCGGTCCGGGCGCCCGGGGAGACCGCCGTGTACCTCTCCACCGCACGCATGATGGCCCCCGCCGCGGCGTGACCCCAGCGAGTGGTCACCCGCCGGGCGGTTTCGGCGGGGGCCGGCGTGGCACAGTCCGGATGTGAACGACGTCTGGGATCTCGTGGTCGTGGGCGGCGGGCCGGCGGGCGCGGCGGCGGCGCTGCGGGCACGGCAACTGCGCCCGGGCGCCCGTGTCCTGCTGCTCGACAAGGCCGGCTTCCCGCGTGACAAGGCGTGCGGCGACGGCATAGCGGCCCACGGGCGCGACGAGCTGGCCCTGCTCGGTCTGCCCGGCCTGATCGACGACTACCGGCCCACCTCCCGCCTGTCCGTGGTGTCGCCGAGCGGTTCGCGGGTGAGCGCCGAGGCGGCCCGGCCCAACCACGTCGTGCCGCGCCGCGTGTTCGACGCCCGCCTGGTCGAGGCCGCCCGGGCCCGCGGCGTCGAGGTACGCCGCCACCGGGTCCGCGTGATCGACCAGTCCGGCCCGTACCCGGTCATCGACGCGGTCATCGCCGCCCGCGCGGTCGTGGCGGCCGACGGCGCCCACTCGGCCGTCCGCCGGCTCGTCGGCATCCCGCCCAACGCGGCCCAGCACACGGCCATCGCCGTACGCGGGTACGCCGACGTGCCCGGCTCCGACGACGCCCAGCTCATCGCCATGCAGAAGGAGGGCTGGCCCGCCTACGCCTGGTCGTTCCCGATCGGCGACGGCACCGCGAACGTCGGCTTCGGCATGCTGCTGCCCCGGCTGCACGCGCTCGGCACGCCCGGCCGGGAGGTGCTGCACGGCCGTCTCGCCGAGCTGCTGCCCGACCGCCCGGCCCGCGAGCTGCGCGCCCATCACCTGCCGCTGTCGTCCGGACGGCCGGCGCCGGGCGCGGGCCGCGTCATGCTCGCCGGGGACGCCGCCAGCCTGATCAACCCGCTCACCGGCGAGGGCATCTACTACGCCCTGCTGTCGGGACGGCTGGCGGGCGAGGCGGCCGTCGAGGCGCCCGCCGACCCGCTGCCCGCCTACCGGCGCAAGCTGCGCGCCGCCCTCGGTCCGCACCTGCGGACCACCGACGTGCTGGCCCGCCTCGCCCAGTCACCCGGGTTCATCGACGCGGCCATCGGCACGGCGGCCCGGCGCAAGGAGGTGTTCGACCTGCTGGTGGAGGTGGGGCTGGGCGCGGGGATGGTGCCGCTGCCGATGGCGCTCGCCGTGGGCCGCCGCTGGCTGCGCGAGTCCGTGTCGAACCTGCTCCCCGGCGCTCGTCGCGGGTGAACCTCAGGCGACCAGGGAAGGACCGTTGGCGAGCAGGACGAGGACGCCCACCGCCGCCACCCCGATCGCGGCGGCGAACGGCGCCCGGGCCGACCGGCCGTGCAGCAGCGTCCCCGCCGCCACCAGCGCCCCCGTCACCGCCACCGCCAGCCATCCCGCGACACCGGCCTCGCCCGGCGGCGCGAAGACCAGCAGCCACGTCGCGGCCAGCAGCGGCAGCGGGGCCAGCAGCCGGGTGCGCTCCGCGCCGAGCCGCTGCGGCCACCCGCGCACCCCGGCGGCGAGGTCGTGCGGGATGTCGGGCAGGACGTTCGCCAGGTGGGCGCCGCACCCGAGCAGGGCCGCCGCGGTCACCGCCCACCACGCCGGCCACGGGTGTCCAGGCAGGCCGAGCGTCACGAAGGCGGGCAGCGAACCGAAGCCCACCGCGTACGGCGCCCAGGACAGGACCGTGGCCTTCACCCCCAGGTCGTAGGCCCACGCGGCGGCCACGCCCACGAGGTGCGCGGACCCGGCGAGCAGCCCGGAGGCCAGCGAGAGCGGCACGCACAGGGCGAGGGCGACGAACGCGGCGTTCCGCACGGCGGCGGCGCTGACCGTGCCGTCCACGATCGGCTTGCCGGCCCGCTCGGCCGCGACGTCGTGACGGGCGTCGACCGCGTCGTTGCACCAGCCGACCGAGAGCTGCCCGGCCAGCACGGCCGCGGCCACCAGCGCGCAGCCGGCCGCGTCGCGCCCGCTCGCCACCGCGAGCGCGGTCACCAGGGACGTCACCGCGACGGTCGGGCCGGGATGGCAGGCCCGCGCCAGCCCGGCGGCCGTCCGCCACAGGCCGCCCGGCCGCACCGCCTCACCGCCAGTCACCCCCCGATCGTAGGCCGCCACCGCACACCGTCGTGGGCCGCGCCTTGCCGGGATGATCGAAAAGGCAGGGGAATGTGGTCATCTCGATGGCTTAGCGGTCGTCCGAAGGGGAAGCGTCCGGAAGGTCGGAGTCGTACAGCGCCACGAGCCGGAGACCGCACATGACCCGTATCGCTGCCGTCCGTACGTCCTTCCCGCCCAACCGCTACCCCCAGGCGGAGCTGACGGACATGGCGGCGCGGATGTGCCTGCCCGACGGCGCCGACCGGCGGCTGCTCGACCGGCTGCACCGCAGCGCCCGCGTCGACTTCCGCAACCTCGCGCTGCCGATCGAGGAGTACGCCGGGCTCGACGGGTTCGGCGCGGCCAACGACGCGTACATCGCCACAGCCGTCGAGCTGGGCGCCGAGAGCGTGAGCGGGGCGATCAAGGCGGCCGGGCTGGAACCGGAGGACGTGGACATGATCATGTTCACGTCGGTGACGGGCGTCGCCGCGCCCTCGGTGGACGCCCGCCTGGTCGAGCGGGTCGGGCTGCGGCCCGACGTCAAGCGGCTGCCGGTGTTCGGGCTCGGCTGCGTGGCCGGGGCGGCGGGGATCTCCCGGCTGCACGACTACCTGCGCGGCTGGCCCGACCACGTCGCGGTCCTGCTGTCGGTCGAGCTGTGCTCGCTGACCGTGCAGCGCGGCGACTCCTCGCCCGCCAACCTGGTCGCGAGCGCGCTGTTCGGCGACGGCTCGGCGGCCGTGGTGGCCTGCGGCGCCGAGCGGGCGGCGCACGGGCCGGCCGTGGTGGCCACGCGCGGGCACCTGTACCCGGACTCGGCGCACGTCATGGGCTGGGAGGTGCGCGACACGGGGTTCGGCGTGCTGCTGGACGCCAGCGTCCCGGACATGGTCCGCCGCTACCTGGCCGACGACGTGCGCGACTTCCTCGCCGGGCACGGGCTCACCGCGCGCGACATGGCCGTCTGGGTGTGCCATCCCGGCGGGCCCAAGGTACTGGACGCCGTGGCCGAGGTGCTCGACCTGCCCGCCGGCGCCCTGGAGCTGACCTGGCGGTCCCTGGCCGCCAACGGCAACCTGTCGTCCTCGTCGGTCCTGCACGTGCTGGGCGACACGCTCGACGAGCGGCGCCCGCGGCCCGGGGAGTACGGGCTGCTGCTCGCGATGGGCCCCGGTTTCTGCTCCGAACTCGTCCTCCTGCGCTGGTGACCCCATGCTCTGGTATCTGACGCTCGTCCTGCTCGTCGGCCTGGAACGCCTGGCCGAGCTGCGCATCGCCCGCCGCAACGCCCGCTGGAGCCGCGAACGCGGCGGTGTCGTCACCGGCCAGGGCCACTACCCCTGGATGGTGGCCCTGCACACCGGCCTGCTCGCCGGCGCGCCGCTGGAGGTGGCGCTGGCCGACCGGCCGTTCCTGCCCGCCCTCGGCTGGCCGATGCTGGCGCTCGTCGTCGCCGCCCAGGCGCTGCGCTGGTGGTGCATCACGGCGCTCGGCCCCCGCTGGAACACCCAGGTGATCGTGGTGCCGGGGCTGCCGCTCGTGACGCGCGGGCCGTACCGGTTCGGGTGGCTGCGGCACCCCAACTACGTGGCCGTGGTCGTGGAGGGCGCCGCGCTGCCGCTCGTCCACACCGCGTGGATCACCGCGCTGGCGTTCACCGTGCTCAACGCGGTCCTCATGGTCGTGCGCATCCGCTGCGAGAACGCGGCGCTGGCCATGGCCGCCGGGCGGGCCGCCGCGTGATCGACGTCCTCGTGGCCGGGGGCGGGCCCGCCGGCCTGGCGACCGCGATCCACGCCGCCCTGGCCGGGATGGAGGCGGTGGTGGTGGAGCCGCGCGCCACGCCCGTGGACAAGGCGTGCGGCGAGGGCCTGATGCCCGGCGGGGTGGCGGCGCTGACGGCGATGGGCGTGGAGCTGACGGGCCGCCCGCTGCGCGGCATCCACTACCTCGACGGCCGCCACTCGGCGCGGGCCGCGTTCCACGACGCCGAGGGACTCGGGGTGCGGCGGACCGTCCTGCACGCCGCCCTCGCCCGCCGCGCCGCCGAGCTGGGCGTCAAGACCGTCACCGGCCGGGTGTCGGCCGTGCGCCAGGACGGCGACGGCGTCGAGGCGGCAGGGCTGCGCGCCCGCTGGCTCGTGGCGGCGGACGGCCTGCACTCGCCGGTCCGCCGCTCGCTCGGGCTCGGCCTGCCCGACGCGCGGCCACGCCGGTACGGCCTGCGCCGCCACTACCGGGTGGCCCCCTGGAACGACCACGTCGAGGTCCACTGGTCCGGCGCCGGCGAGGCGTACGTGACGCCGGTGGCCGGGGACCTCGTCGGGGTGGCGATCCTCAGCACCCGCCGGGGCGGCTACGAGGAGCACCTGGAGGCGTTCCCCGGCCTGCTGGCCCGCCTGGACGGGGCGCCGGCGACGGCGGTGCGCGGCGCCGGGCCGCTGCGCCAGCGCGTGCGCTCGCGCGTCGCCGGGCGGGTGCTGCTGGTGGGCGACGCCGCCGGCTACACCGACGCGCTCACCGGCGAGGGGGTGTCGCTGGCGGCGCGGTGCGCGCGGGCCCTGGTCGACTCCCTGCGGCGGGGCCGGCCGCGGGACTACGAGCGGGCATGGGCGCGGATCTCGCGGGCGCACCGGCTGCTCACGGGCGCGCTGGTGTACGTTGCCGGCCGTCCGGGCACGGCCCGCCTGGTCGTGCCGGCCGCCCAGCGCCTCCCGGCCGTGTTCACCGCCACGGTCCGCGCGCTGTCGTGAGACCGGGCGCGGCGCGTCCTGGCGGCCTCTCCTGGAACCGGCCCTGTGTGACGCGGATCACGGACGCAACCGTGACACAACGGTGTCGCGCCCTCCCGCCATCGTCGTCCTCATGACGACTCTCTCTTTCTCCGGCACTCTCACCGGTCTGGACCCCGACGAGCTGGCCGAGACGCGCGCCGTCAACGCCCGGACGGAGCGGATGCTGGACCGCCAGACGCCCCTGCACCTCCAGGACGACGCGCCGGCCGCCCGGGAGGAGCGCCGTTCGGGCGGCGGCGGATTCCCTCCCGTCGTCCTGCTCCCCGAGGCCCGGTGGCGTACCGTGACGACGCCGGACGGCCGCCGGGTCCCCCTGCGGGTCGTCGTCCCCGAGGGCGGAGGGCAGCCGGACGGGGTGTACCTGCACTATCACGGCGGCGGGGGCGTGATCGGCTCAGCCGACGGCCAGGACTCCCGGCTGCGCGACCTGGCGCAGGCGGCCAACGTGGCCGTGCTCAGCGTCGAATACCGGTTGGCTCCCGAGCACCCGTACCCCGCGGGCACGGACGACGCGGCGCAGGCCGCTCTGTGGCTGGTGGAGAACGCCGCCGCCGAGTTCGGCACGGACCGGCTGGTGATCGGCGGCGAGTCCGCGGGCGCCCGCCTCAGCGTCACCACCCTGGTACGGCTGCGGGACCGGCACGGGGTGCCGCCCGCCGAGGTGTTCCGGGCCGCGCAGCTCTCCTTCGGCACGTACGACCTGGCACTCGGCACCCCGAGCGCCCGCGGGGCGGGCGAGCGCAACCGGCTGATCAACACCCCGGTCCTCGCCTGGTTCCATGAGCGGACGCTGCCGGGCCGGTCGGCGGAGGAACGGCTCGACCCGGACATCTCACCGCTGCACGCCGACCTGCGCGGGCTCCCACCGGCCCGGTTCGTGGTCGGCACCGAGGATCCGGTGCTCGACGACACGCTGTTCATGGCGGCCCGCTGGTGGGCCGCCGGGAACGAGACCGAGCTGGTCGTGGCCGCCGAGGGCTGGCACGGATTCACCCTCTTCCCGACCACGCTCGCCCGCCGCGAGCTGGCCGCGCAGCACGAGTTCGTCCGCGCCGCGGTCAACGCCGGCGGCGGCGTCTAACGTGTGAAGCCATGAACCGCACCGAACGCCTGTACGCCCTCGTCGAGGAGCTGCGCGCGATCGCGCCCCGTCCCCGTACCGTGGGCTGGCTGGCGGCCCGGTTCGGGGTGTCGCGGCGCACCGTGCAGCGCGACATGCAGGCGCTGATGGAGGCCGGCGCGCCGGTGCGCTCCGAGGCCGGGCGGCACGGCGGGTGGTTCGTCGACCGCGACACCACGCTGCCGCCGGTCAACCTCACCGCCGCCGAGGCCCTGGCCGTGGCGGCGGCGCTGGCCGGGGCCGAGCACGCCACCCCCTTCTCGGCCGCCGGCCCCGGGGCGATGCGCAAGCTGGCCGCCGCGCTCGGCGCGTCGGCGGCCGAGGAGGTGCGGGCGCTGACCGAGCGCGTGCACGTGCTGCCCGGCGGCGCGCCCGCGGGCGTCCTGACCGCCGTCGAACAGGCCGTGGCGCGGCGGCGGGTGGTGTGGATCCGCTACGCCGACGCCGAGGGCAGGCAGAGCGAGCGGGAGGTCGAGCCGAGCGGGCTGCTGGCGGCGTCCGGGTCGTGGTACCTGATCGGATGGTGCCGGGAGCGCCGGGCCGGCCGCGGCTTCCGGCTGGACCGCATCACGGCGGCCGAGCTGCGGGAGGAGAGCGCGCCCGTACGCGCCATGCACGATCTCGACCACGAGCTGGCCGGCCGGGCCCGCCACGCCGAGAGCCTGCGCACGCTCAGCGTCCGATGACGGCCGCCGTTCGCGCTCCCGGCGGTGGCCGCACCCGGCGGTCGTCCCAAATCTGGGCATAGGCCCGCACGCCGCACTGTCGGCCGGTGGAGCCCGCCGGGACACTGGTGCCATGAACGCGCGCGAGAGCGAGGCCGCCCCGGAGCACGTCGAGTACGGGGGCGCCGTGTACGGCTCGCTGCTGGCCGCGTCCGTGGTCGCCGGCAGCGCGGCCGGCACGCCGAGCACGGCCGCCGACCTGGTGGCTCTGCTGATCAGCACGGGGGTGGTGTTCTGGATCGCGCACGTGTACGTCCGGCTGGTCGAGCACGGCCTGCACCCGATGACCTGGCGCAGGGTCCGCGCGGCGGGACGGGTGGAGTGGCCGGTCGCCCAGGCCGCGTTCCCCCCGGCCGCGGCGGCGGCGATCGCCTGGGCGCTGGGGCTGTCGGACGCCGTGGCCACGTGGGTGGCGCTGGGGGTGGCGGTGGCGAGCCAGGTGGCCTGGGCCGTCGCGGCGGCGGTCACGGCGGGGTCGGACAGGACCGGGATCATGGCGTCGGCGGTGATCAACCTGGTGCTGGGGCTGATCGTGGTCCTGCTGAAGACGTTCGTCGCCGGCCACTGACCGGCGTGACGGCTGACCACCCCGGCCGCTGACCGGCGCGGTCAGCGGGTGATGCGGCCCTCCCGCACCAGCCAGTCCACGGCCTCGGCGACGGCCTCCAGCGAGGTGTGGCGGGGGCGGTGGCCGAGCAGGCGCGCGGCCTTCTCCATCGAGCAGTGCGGGCTGTGCGCGATGTGGTCGTAGGTGACGCGGGCGTGCTCCTCCGGCACCGTCTCGCGCCAGCGCTCCCACGGCAGGTACGCCAGCCGCGCCTCGCGGCCGAACCAGCCCGCCACCGCCTCGGCGTAGCCGCGCAGCGTGAGCGCGGTCGTGGAGACCGAGTGGAAGCTCTCGCCGACGGACGCCGACGGGTTGGCCAGCGCGTCCATGAACAGCCGCGCCACGTCGTCGGCGTGGACGTGGTGGACGGTCTCCATGCCGAGGTTGGGCAGGGTGACCTCGTCGCCGTCGGCCAGGGCCTGGAAGACGCCCGGGTCGAGGTTGCCCGCCGGGTTGACCGGCACCCAGCCCGGCCCCACGATGTGGCCCGGGTGGATCAGCGTGGCGGGGAAGCCGTCGCGGTGCGCCCGGTCGAGCAGGTACGCCTCGATGGCGGCCTTCTGGCGGCCGTACTCGCCGAGGGGGCGGCGTGGACGGTCCTCGGTGGTGGGCACCCGGGTGCTCGGGCCGTGGATCCAGATCGTGCCGCAGTGCAGGAAGTGGCGGACGCGCCCGGTCAGGGCCTCGGCGAGCTGCCGGGCGCTGTCCTCGGTGAAGCAGATGAGGTCGACGACCGCGTCGGCGTCGAGCTCGGCGACGCGCCGGCCGAACTCGCCGCGCGCCTCCTCGGCCTCGCGGTCGGCGGTCACGGTGGTGACCCGCTGCCAGGCGCCGTGGGGCGTGTACGGCTCCCGCTTGCCCCGGCTGACGGCCACCACCTCATGGCCGGCGTCGACCAGCCGGGGGACCAGGTAGGTGCCGATGTGTCCGCTGGCTCCGATCACCGCTACGCGCATGCGCCACAGCCTAGACCGGCGGCCCGCCCCCGTACGAGGGCCGCCGGCCGGGCGGAGGGAACCGGAGCGGTGGGCTCCGGCGCGGCGCAGGAGGACCGGAGCGCCGACCTCCGGCCCGGCGGGGGAGGTCAGGGGCGCAGGGCGGCGGCGATGCTGTCGGCCAGCGGGGTCGTCGGGCGGCCGATGAGCCGCGACAGCTCGCCGGTCCTGACGGCGAGCAGCCCGCGCCCGATGGCGCCGTCGATGTCCTGCAGGAAGGCGATCATCGGCTCGGGCACGCCGGCGCCGGCGAGGATCTCCCGCTGCTGCTCGGGGGTCACGGCCCGGTACGTGATCTCCTTGCCGGACTGCCGGGACAGCTCGGCGGCGAACTCGTCGAAGCTCCAGGCGACGTCGCCGCTCAGCTCGTACGCCTTGTTCTCGTGGCCCTCGCCGGTGAGCACGGCGACGGCGGCGGCGGCGTAGTCGGCGCGGGCGGCGGAGGCGACCCGGCCGTCGCCGGCGCTGCCGAGGATGGCGCCCTGCTCCAGGAACTGGTCGAGGTTCTGCGTGTAGACCTCGGAGTACCAGCCGTTGCGCAGGAACACGTACGGCAGGCCGGAGTCGAGGATCGCCTGCTCGGTGTACTGGTGGTCGCGGGCCAGGTCGAAGTCGGCCTTGGGGCCGCCGAGGATGCCGGTGTACGCGAGGAGGCCGACGCCGGCCTCCTTGGCGGCGTCGACGACCGCCTGGTGCTGGGCGGGGCGCCGCCCGACCTCGTTGCCGGAGATGAACAGCACCCGGTCGCCGGTCGCGAAGGCGGAGCGCAGGCTCGCCGGGTCGCCGTAGTCGGCGAGGCGGATCTCGACGCCGAGGGCGGCCAGGTCGGCGGCCTTGTCCTTGTCGCGGACGACGGCGGCGACCTGGTCGGCGGGGACCCGGTCGAGCAGGTCCTTGACGGCGAGGCGGCCGAAGGCTCCGGTGGCTCCGGTGACGACGTACATGGTTGTCCCTTTCCTGGTGGTCTGCGGGGGCGGACCCCCTGTCGTGCGGACACCCCCACCTTGGCACTTTCTCTGAGAAAGTGCAAACTAAAAGAAAGTGCTAACCAGGGGGTAGCATCAGGGCATGGAAGCACTCGCACAGCCCGCCACGGAGGCGGAGCGGACTCTGCCGGCGCTGGAGTTCGACGTCTTCGCCCGCGCCTGCCCCTCACGCGCGACCTTCGAGCACATCACCGGCCGCTGGGGCTCACTCGTCCTGCTCGGCCTGCGTGAGCACCCCATGCGCTTCAACGAGCTGCGCCGCCGCGTCGACGGGGTGAGCGACAAGATGCTCACGCAGACGCTGCAGGCGCTCGAACGCGACGGGTTCGTCCACCGCAGCGCCCGCGAGGGGTTCCCGTCGCGGGTCGACTACAGCCTCACCCCGCTCGGCGAGCGCACCGCCGTGAAGCTGTGGGCGCTCATCGAGCTGCTGGAGGGGGAGATGCCCGAGGTGCTGAAGGCGCAGGCCGCGTACGACGAGCGGCGCTCCGGGTGACGCAGATGGCCGATTTCCCGGAATAAAGGGACTTTTGGCCCTTATCCCCGCGAGTCGCCGGCCAGGAGACTGTTCGGATGTTCCGCATTCGGATGTTGCGCATGACGGCGGGCGGGCCGGTGAGATGACCGCGCGAGACCTCAAGGAGCTGTCGCAGGCCGACGCGCTGCGGCTGCTGGCGGGCACGCCCCTCGGCCGGATCGTCTTCACCCGCCACGCCCTCCCGGCGGTGCGCCCGGTGAACCACATCGTGGTGGACGGGCACATCGTCATCCGCTCCAACCCCGGCACCGTCATCAGCGCCGAGGTCGCGCCCGCCGGCGCCGTCGTGGCCTTCGAGGCCGACGAGCTGGACGTGGCGGAGCGGCTCGGCTGGAGCGTGATCGTCACCGGTGTCGCCCGGCTCGTGGAGGATCCGGAGGAGGCGGCCCTCTATCGGGAGCGGCTCACCCCCTGGGTGGCGGGAGAGATGGACCAGGTGATCCGCATCCGCCCGGAAATGGTGACCGGATTCGAGCTGGTGCCCGCCGCGTCGTAGCCCGCCCGCCACCCCGGAATTCCCTGCGCGGGACGCGCCGGAAAACGCCGTGGACATCACCCGCGGCGCGCAATGCCAAACTGCTCCCACCGGAAAGTCTTCGGAATGCCGGCGGCCTGAAGAAGGCCGTTGTGAATGGGCGCCGCGGCCCTTTCGTTTTCCGGGCCCCGGGGTATCATGAGCGCATCGGAGTCGCCTTGCGGGCCCGTCGTCGGCGTGCGCGCCGGCGCGTCAGGCCGCTCGCCGCGAGGGCGGGCGGCCTTGCGCCGCCGGTCACAGGAAGAGCTGGACCGTCGCGTTGTCACCGGTTACCAGGACGATGGTCACGACTACGGCGATCAGGCCGACGACGAGAAAGGTGCGGCGCGGCGGCCGTACCCGGAACTCTCCGTCGATCCTGATCCTCAGGTTGCGAGAGGACTTCGGCATGACGCCCTCCTTCGGGCGGGTAATGGTCCGGCGGGGTCCGCTGGTTGACGGCCTATGGGCCCCGCCGGGCTGTTGATAATGAGCGTATCCCCACTAATGCACGCCGCCAATGATTTCCAGCTTCAACACGTCAATAAGGATTAGAGGCGGACCGTCACGTCGTCCCGGGTAAAGGCGGCGCGACGGAAAAATCATCAGGTCGATGCCGCCCGGCGGATTGAAATCGCGAACGGCCGAGCAGGAGAGCGCCTCTGACGCCGATTTCGCGGTCGTGGACCAGATGGACGGGAATCTCGTGCATCAAATCCGCGTGCTCGGCGCCCGCCGGGCGGAAGGCGGCCATCAGGCAGCCGTCGGCCATGAGGAAGTCGGCCACCCCCGGCGACCGGAGCACGCTCCCGCACAGCCAGACCGAGCCGCCCCGGCCGAGCGTCACCAGCGCCATCGAGCGCAGGAACTGCCCCAGGATCCCGCCGAACAGCCGCATCACCTGGACGCAGAACTCGTCACCGGCCAGCGCGCCGGCGATGACGAGCGGGGCGATGCCGAGCCGCTCGCTCCTCGCGCGCTCGACCCCCGCGGCGAGCAGCGGGGCGGGGTCGATGCTCAGGGCCACGAAGTCGTACAGGTGCGTGAACCCCCGGGCCCCGGAGATCGACTCCTCCACGGAGACGTGCGGGGCGGGGACGGAGGCGGGGGCGCGGGAGCCGCTCCGGCGCTCGCGCAGCCAGGCGAGGTAGTCGCTCTCGCGGCGGGTGCGCGGCTGCCAGGGGATGTGGCCGCCCTCGGTGCCGTGCGGGCGCCCGTGGGGGTCGAGGTGGCCGACGCCGACCCCGGAGTCCACGGCGACGACCAGCCGCGCCCGCCCGCCCGCCGGCTGTCCCGCTCCCGGGCCCGCGACCGCTCCCGGGCCCGCGACCGCTCCCGGGCCCGCGACCGCTCCCGGGCCCGCGACCGCTCCCGGGCCGTGGCCGGGAGCCCCCGGCGTTCCCGGGCTCGTGCCGAGGCCGGGGGTGAGGCGCTGGCAGGCGTTCTCGTCGAGCTCTCCGACGCCGGCGACCATCGCCTCCATGTCGTTCACGGTCTCCACCTGGATCCCGTACGTCGCGGCGAAGCGGTCGCGCCGGAAGAGCGGCCAGTCGGGCCGGTTGGTGACGCGGACGTCGCCGTCGGGGCGCGGCTGCCCGGCCACACCCGCGACCAGGAGCCGGGGCGTCCGCCCGATCATCGTCAGGCAGTGGTGCAGGAGGGCGTCGAGCGAGCCGAAGTCGGCCGCCCGGAACCCGATGGTCTCGCCCGTGGGCTCGTGTCGCACCAGAGCCGTCATGCCCCCGGCGTCCACCCCGGCCAGGCCCGAGCCGCCCGGCTCGACGGGCGGGAGCCGACGGTCGAGCCGGCCCCCGGGCCGGCCGCCGGACCGATCCTCAGGCAAGATCCTGTCTCCGTCCGCGAAGGCGGCGAGCCGCACCCTGTCGTGGGAGGTGGTGCGCGGAAGCCGGGAACGGCTCCGTCGAGCGGCGGTACGGAGCACATCATGACATTTGCGCCCTGCGTCGGACGGCTCAATCCGGAATATGTCCGGGGATTCTGGGCGGCATTTCTCGCGGGGCGTCGGAAAAGCGCAGCGACATAATGAGAATTATTCGGAAATATCGGTTTCCGGGATGGGACGATGGGCGCGGGCCACGGTGAGGCTGTCCTCGTAGATGTGGTAGCGCGTGATCAGGCCGTCCTCGACCGTGAGGTGCAGCGCGAAGGGCGAGGTGTAGGCGCGCCCGTTCGCCCGTACGGTCTGCCTGATGTGTCCCAGCACGACCGCGTCGGGCCCGTCCACCAGGATCCGCGCCACCGACGTGCCGTTCAGCTCGGGCACGTGGTACTCCTCCAGCATGCGGAAATGCCCGGCCACGTCGCCCCGGCCGGTGCGCCGGCGGATCCACGGGGTCGCGGGGTGCTCTCCCTCCGGCCAGTCGAGCTGCCAGTCGATCTCCTCGGCGAACAGCTCGGCGGCCCCGTCGTGGTCACCCTTGGCCATCCGGCCGAGCAGCTCGGCCACGGTTTCACGGGTGGCGTTCATCAGGCGTTCCTCTCTCTGCGCGGTGGTGCGACCCCAGTCTCGCGACCGCGCCTGACCGGAGTCGATTACCCGCGGGGTAATGCGCCTCCCTACCTTGAGGAAGTTTCGCAAAAAACAGATAATCCGCGGACCGATGAGTTTCCGCGCCGGCATCGGTCTGCACATCAGACGACCCAAGGGAGACGAAGATGATCAACGACCCCGCACTGCAGGCCCTGTCCAGGCTCGTCGGCACCTGGAAGATCTCCGGGGGACACGAGGGCACCGTGACGTACCGCTGGCTGAACGACTTCTTCCTCCAGCAGGACGTCCAGCTCGGCGACACCCACGGCATCGAGATCATCGGCCGGGAGCGGAAGCTGATGGCCGAGCCCAGCGCCGACATCAAGTCCCGCTACTACGGAGACGACGGCAGCACCCTCGACTACACCTACGAGCTCGCCGGCGACACCCTCACCATCTGGGCGGGCGAGCGCGACTCCCCCGCCTACTTCCGGGGCGTCTTCAGCCCGGACGACCGCACCCTCACCGGAGCCTGGGTCTACCCGGGCGGTGGCGGCTACGACTCCAACGCCGAGCGCGTCGACTAGCGCGCCGCCTCCTCCGCGGTCGCCTCGGAGGAGGGGGTACTCGCTCCGCGGTCGCGCCACGGAAGGACAACACGCTCCTTCCGTGGCCGCGCCGCGGAAGGACAGCATGCTCCTTCCGTGGTCGCGCCGCGGAAGGACAGCATGCTCATTCCGTGGTCGCGCCGCGGAAGAACACCTCGTCCAGGTCGCCGTGGAACTGGTCGGTCGACTCGTCGGCCTGGTCGGCGCGCACCCGCTTGCCGCCGATCGTGGCCCCGCCGAGCGGCGCGATCGGTCCCATCGGCGCGACCGTCCGGGCGGGCGGCGTCACCGGCTCGCGCGTCGCCGCGTCGAGGACCCGCAGCTCGAACAGCGCCGTCCCCAGCCGCGCGCACCGCAGCCGGTACCACCGCCCGACGGCCAGCCGGTACGAGCCCGCCCCCAGCAGCACCACGCGCGTGCCGTCTGACCAGCGGCACGACGGCCGGCCGCCGTCCACCTGGAGCTTCCACTGCGCGTGCCCCGGCCCGGCGAGTCCGTGCTGCCAGACGTTCATGCCGGCCCGCTCCGGCGGCTCGGCCGTCAGCCGCACGTCCGCGCCGAAGCTGAACCGTCCCGTCCCGCCGTCCGGCACGAGCCCGCCGGAGCGCAGGGGCCGGACGATCGCCTGCGGGCACGGGGCCGTCGCGCAGGCGCCGCCGGGGAAGCGCAGGAACCGGTCGCCCCCGCCGCGCGGCAGGGAGAGCACGCGTCCGCCGTGCGCGGTCACCACCGCGCCGTGACGCGCGTGGAACGTACGGTCGGCGACCAGCGCGGGCGCCGCCATGGCGCCGTCGTAGCGCACCGCGCAGGGACGCCCGGACGCGGCCGAGGCCACGCCGCCGCCCAGGGCCACGGCCAGCCCGGCCAGCACGGACAGCACCCTCGCCATGACGCCCAGTGCAGCAGCGCCCCGGCGCTCCGGTCAACGCCCGCCCGAGCGCGGCGCGTCGTCAACGGTGCCGTCAGCGAGGCTCTCAGCGGAGCTGGATGCCGATGACGCAGGTGTCGTCGTCCGTGTCGGACTTGCTGTACGTGAGCAGGTGGTCCAGCCGCTGCTCCAGCGACGACACCTCGGCCGTGGCGACCGTCAGGAGCTGGCGCTGCGAGTGCTCCAGGCTGCGGTCCTTGCGCTCGATCAGCCCGTCCGTGTACATGAGCAGCACGTCGTCCTTGTGGAGCTGCACGCTGCCCTCCTCGAACCTGGCCTCCGACAGCGCCCCCAGCAGGACACCCTCGATCAGCGGCAGCTCCGACGCCTCGCCGTCGCGCAACATGATCGGCGGGAAGTGCCCGGCCCGCGCCCAGCGCAGGACGCGCGTCTCCGGGTCGAACAGCGCGCAGACGGCCGTCGCGGTCACCTGCTCGGTCAGGTGGTGGGCGACCAGGTTGAGCCAGGTCAGGAGCTGAGCGGGCCCGGCCCCGGTGGTGGCGAGACCGCGCAAGGCGTTGCGCAGGACGACCATGCCGGTGGCCGCCTCGATGCCGTGGCCAGCCACGTCGCCGAGCGACAGCAGCACCTGCTTGGACGGCAGCACCACGCAGTCGTACCAGTCGCCGCCGACCAGGTGCTCCTCCTCGGCGGGCCGGTAGCGGACCGCGATGCGCAGGTCGAACGCCTCGATCGGGCCGTGCGTGGGCGGCATGATCGCCTGCTGGAGCTGCAGGGCCAGCCGGTTGCGCTCGGCGGCCTGCTGCTCGGTGTGGGCGAGCTGGTCACGGGTGGCGGCGAGCGCCACCTCCGTCCAGTGCTGCGCGGAGATGTCCTGGTACGCGCCGCGCACGCCGAGGAGCCGCCCGTGGACGTCGAGGACCGGCTCGGCGACCACGCGGATGTGCCGCGACACGCCGTCGCTGCGCTGGAGCCGGAAGGCCGTGGACGCGGGCCGCTGGTGGTGCATCAGAGCGCGCAGGAAGCGGCCGAGCGCCACGGCGTCGTCCGGGTGCGCGTGCCTCGGGAGCTGCTGGAGCGGGATGGGCGGCGCGGTCTGCGGCAGGCCGAGCAGGGTGAAGAGCTGGCCGTTCCAGGTGATCTCGCCGGTGACGAGGTTCTCCTCGAAGCCGCCCATGCGCCCGAGCCGCTGCGCGTGCTGGAGCAGGCCGGCCACCCGCGCCGCCTCGTCGAGCACCCGCCACAGCAGCAGCACGCAGTCGCCGTGGCGGCTGATGCTGACGTTGGCGACCGCGGTCAGCGGCACCTGGTCGATGATGGCGGTCAGCGGCATCCGCTCGGCGCGGAACGGCTCGCCGGTGGCGTGGACGCGCTCGATCTTCTCGAACAGGCCGCCCTCGCCGGCCGCCAGCGGGTACGCCTCCAGCAGCAGCGCCCCGTTGACCGCGCTGCGCGGACGGCCGGCGAAGTCGACGAAGTTCGTGTTGACGTGCTGGATGCGGAAGTCGGCGAGGCGGCCGTCGGCGTCGAGGTGCGGACGCAGGACCAGGGCCGGGTCGTGCAGGCCGTTGGCCAGGTCGAGCAGCTCGGAATCGGGCGGACGCGGGATCCAGCGCGTCTCCGGGTGGTCCTCCAGGGTGTGGGCGATCAGCTCGGCCAGCGCCTCCACCTGCCGTTGCAGCACCGGCGGCTGCGGCGGCAGCGGATGCGGCCAGACGATCTCCAGCACCCCGAGGATGCGCCCGCCGGTGCCCGCGGGGACCACGACCCGGCCGCCGCGCTCCTCGGGCAGCTGGCCGATCGACGGCAGCCCGGCCTCCGACACGTCGCCGAACCACACGGTGCCCCGCTCCACCAGCGCCTGCCGGGCGGGCGTGGCGACGCCGGGCGGCACGTACCGCCACCGGCCCGGCTCCCCGGGCGCGAACCCGGCCGCGCCGGCCAGGGTGAGCGAGCCGTCCGTGCCGGCCGCCCACACGGCGACGGCCGTCGCGCCGAGCGGTGCGAGCGCGTGCTGGAGCAACGACTCGCTGACCGCCTGGGTGTCGTCCGCGGCGAGGACGCCGCTCTCCGCCGTGCGCAGCCGCACGGCGACCGACACCCGGCCGTCGCCCGGCTCGCCCCCCTCGGCGGGCGAGCCCTGGCCGGTGGCCGCGCTGACGAACTGGCTGGCCGCCTCGGTCAGCCGGTCCTGCGCGGCCTGGTTGACGATGTCGGCGGCCAGTTCGAGCTGCGAGAGCCCGGCCTGCTCGGCGAGTGAGGAGAGCTGCCTCGCGGCCTCGCCCGGGTTGCAGCCCAGCCGCTCCACCAGGATGCCCTTGGCCAGCTCGATCAGGGCACGGCCGTCGGCCGCCGCGTGCGCCTCGCGCACCTCGCGGCGCAGCCGCTCGACGGTGGCGGCCAGCCGCCCGAGGCGGGTGCCCTCATCGGCGGGCTGCTGCGGGTCGTGCACGTCTTGCTCCTCGACGCTGGTTGGGCCGGCTGACGAGCCGGGCGGGCCGGATGACACCCCTCAGGGCTACCGGTTCAGCCAGCGCTGGATCCGGGCGAGCAGGTCGTCCGCGTCCACCGGCTTGGTCACGTAGTCGCTCGCCCCCGAGGCCAGGCTCTTCTCCTGGTCGCCCGGCATCGCCTTGGCCGTCACCGCGATGATGGGCAGGTCGGCGTACTGCGGCATCTTGCGGATGGCCGCCGTGGCCGCGTAGCCGTCCATCTCCGGCATCATCACGTCCATCAGGACGAGGTCGATCTCGGGGTGGGCGGTCAGGGTCTCGATGCCCTTGCGGCCGTTCTCCGCGTGCAGCACCTGGAGGCCGTGGATCTCCAGGATGCCGGTCAGCGCGAACAGGTTGCGGGCGTCGTCGTCCACGACCAGCACCGTGCGGCCGGCGAGCGTGTCGTCGATCTCCTGCGTGACCTGCCGGTGCACCTCCTCGGGCCGGACCAGCGGCAGCACGTCGTGCGGCCCCTCGGCCGACAGGTGCAGCGCGATGCGCTCGCGCAGCTCGTCCAGGCTGGAGAGCAGTTCGAGCGGCTGGGTGCCGGTGCGGGCCTGCAGGTTGGACTCCTGCCGGGGGTCGAGCCGCCAGTTGTTGTAGGCGAGCACGGGCACGCCCCGCAGCGCCGAGTCGCCGTCCATGTCCTCCAGGAAGCGCAGCGCCGCGCCGTCGGCCATGTCCAGCTCCAGCACGATGCAGTGGTACGCCTGGGCGGCGAGCGCCGTGGCGGCCTCCTGCACCCCGACGGCGGTGATGACCTCGACGGGGCCGCGCAGGTCGCCCCGGTCGCGGTTGTTGGCCAGGTCGGCCACCGCGCTCTCGGCCACCAGCGACAGCAGCCCGCGGTCGCGCTCCTCGATCACCAGCAGCCGCCGCTGCTGTTGCGGCTGCGGTGCCGGGACGGGCGGGGCGGCCGGTGCCGAGCCGGCCTCCAGCGCCTCGCGCGCGGGCCGCTCCTGCGCGGCCGAGCCCGCGGGCGGCTCGTCGAAGTCGGGGCGCGCCACCGGCAGGTAGAGGGTGAACACGCTGCCCTTGCCCGGCGCGCTCTGCGCGGTGATCGCGCCGCCGAGCAGGTAGGCGATCTCGCGGCTGATCGACAGGCCGAGCCCGGTGCCGCCGTACTTGCGGCTGGTGGTGCCGTCGGCCTGCTGGAACGCCCCGAAGATGGCCTCCAGGTGCTGCTCGGCGATGCCGATGCCGGTGTCCTTGATGCGGAAGGCGATGGCCGAGCCGTGCATCCGCACCGAAGCGGGCACCTCGGAGGTCGAGGCCGGCTCGATGTGCAGCTCCACGCTGCCCGTCTCGGTGAACTTCACCGCGTTGGACAGCAGGTTGCGC
This sequence comes from Nonomuraea rhodomycinica, assembly GCF_013363995.1. GTDB lineage: Bacteria > Actinomycetota > Actinomycetes > Streptosporangiales > Streptosporangiaceae > Nonomuraea > Nonomuraea rhodomycinica. The sequence continues at coordinate 291,882 of NZ_JABWGO010000007.1, forward strand.
AGGATCTGGCGGAGCCGGGAGTCGTCGGTCAGCACGTCCACCGGGACCCCGGCGGCCGTGGTGACGACGAAGTCGAGGCTCTTCTGCGTCGTCATCGGGCGGAACGTGGCCTCGATGTCGTCGAGGAGCTGCCGCAGCGGCACCCGCTCGGGCGCGATGTCCATCTTGCCCGCCTCGACCTTGGACAGGTCGAGGATGTCGTTGATGAGCTGCAGCAGGTCGGAGCCGGCCGAGTGGATGATGCTCGCGTACTCGACCTGCTTCGGGGTGAGGTTGCGCGTGTGGTTCTGCGCGAGGAGCTGGGCCAGGATGAGCAGGCTGTTGAGCGGGGTGCGCAGCTCGTGGCTCATGTTGGCCAGGAACTCGCTCTTGTACTTCGAGGCCAGGGCGAGCTGCTGGGCGCGGGTCTCCAGCTCCTGCCGGGCCTGCTCGATCTCCAGGTTCTTGGTCTCGATGTCGCGGTTCTGGCTGGCCAGCAGCGCCGCCTTCTCCTCCAGCTCGGCGTTGGAGCGCTGGAGCTCCTCCTGCTGGTTCTGCAGCTCCTCCGAGCGGGCCTGCAGCTCGGCCGTGAGCCGCTGCGACTCGACCAGCAGCTCGTCGGTGCGGGCGTTGGCGATGATGGTGTTGACGTTGACGCCGATGGCCTCCATGAGCTGGTCCAGGAACGCCCGGTGGACCGCCGTGAACGCGTAGATGGAGCCCAGCTCGATGACGCCGAGCACCTGCTCCTCCACCACGATCGGCAGCACGATCACCGAGGTGGGCGCGGTCTCACCGAGCGCGGAGGACACCTTGACGTAGTCGGCCGGGACGCCGTCCATCGCGATCGTGCGGCGGGTGCGGGCGGCCTGGCCGACCAGCGACTCGCCCAGCCCGAACCGCTCGGGCCGCTGGGGGTCGGCCGGGTAGCCGTAGGCGTTGATGAGCTTGAGCACCGCGCCGCCCGGCGCCTCCTCGGCGAGGAAGAACGCGCCGTACTGCGCGGACACGAGCGGGGCCAGCTCGTTCATGACCAGCTCGGCCACGGCGCTGAGGTCGCGGTGGCCCTGCATGAGGCTGGAGATGCGGGCCAGGTTGGACTTGAGCCAGTCCTGCTCCTGGTTGGCCCGCGTGGTCTCGCGCAGCGAGCCCACCATCGAGTTGATGTTGTCCTTGAGGTCGGCCAGCTCGCCCTCGGCGTCGACCGTGATGGAGCGGGTCAGGTCGCCGGAGGTGACGGCGCTGGTGACCTCGGCGATGGCGCGCACCTGGCGGGTGAGGTTGCCGGCCAGCTCGTTGACGTTCTCGGTGAGCCGCTTCCACGTGCCCGAGACGCCCTCGACCTCGGCCTGGCCGCCCAGCCGGCCCTCGCTGCCCACCTCGCGGGCCACGCGGGTGACCTCGGCGGCGAACGAGGAGAGCTGGTCGACCATGGTGTTGATCGTGGTCTTGAGCTCCAGGATCTCGCCGCGGGCGTCCACGTCGATCTTCCTGGTGAGGTCGCCGCGGGCGACGGCCGTGGTGACCTGGGCGATGGAGCGGACCTGGTTGGTCAGGTTGTCGGCCATCGAGTTGACGTTGTCGGTGAGGTCCTTCCAGGTGCCGGCCACGTTGGGCACCCGGGCCTGGCCGCCGAGCTGTCCCTCGGTGCCGACCTCGCGGGCCACCCGCGTGACCTCGTCGGCGAACGCGGACAGCGTGTCGACCATCGTGTTGATCGTCTGGGCGAGCGCGGCGACCTCGCCCTTGGCCTCGACCGTGATCTTCTGCGACAGGTCGCCCTTGGCGACCGCGGTGGCCACCTGGGCGATGGAGCGCACCTGGCCGGTCAGGTTGGAGGCCATGAAGTTGACGTTGTCGGTGAGGTCCTTCCACGTGCCCGACACGCCGCGCACGGTGGCCTGGCCGCCGAGCTGTCCCTCGGTGCCGACCTCACGGGCGACGCGGGTGACCTCGTCGGCGAAGGCCGAGAGCTGGTCCACCATCGTGTTGATGGTCTCCTTCAGCTCCAGGATCTCGCCCCGGGCGTCCACCCGGATCTTCTGCGACAGGTCGCCCTTGGCGACCGCGGTGGTGACCTCGGCGATGGAGCGCACCTGGGCGGTGAGGTTGTCGGCCATGACATTGACCGACTCGGTCAGCGCCTTCCAGGTGCCCGACACGCCCTTCACGTCGGCCTGGCCGCCCAGCCGGCCGTCGGTGCCGACCTCGCGGGCGACGCGGGTGACCTCGTCGGCGAACGAGGAGAGCTGGTCGACCATCGTGTTCAGCGTGTTCTTCAGCTCCAGGATCTCGCCCCGGGCCGACACGGTGATCTTCTGGGAGAGGTCGCCGCGGGCCACGGCGGTGGCGACCTGCGAGATGTTGCGGACCTGGGCCGTGAGGTTGCCGGCCATGTAGTTCACCGAGTCGGTGAGGTCGCGCCACGTGCCCGCGACGCCCTTCACGTCGGCCTGGCCGCCGAGCTGTCCCTCGGTGCCGACCTCGCGGGCGACGCGGGTGACCTCGTCGGCGAACGAGGAGAGCTGGTCGACCATCGTGTTGACGGTGTTCTTCAGCTCCAGGATCTCGCCCCGGGCGTCCACGGTGATCTTCTGCGACAGGTCGCCCTTGGCGACGGCCGTGGTGACCTCGGCGATGGAGCGCACCTGGCTGGTGAGGTTGCCGGCCATGGCGTTGACCGACTCCGTCAGGTCCTTCCACGTGCCCGACACGCCGGGCACCTCGGCCTGGCCGCCCAGCCGCCCCTCGGTGCCGACCTCGCGGGCCACGCGGGTCACCTCGGAGGTGAACAGCGAGAGCTGGTCGACCATGCCGTTGAAGACCAGGGCGATCTCACCCAGCAGGCCACCGTCGTCGGTGGGCAGCCTGGTGCCGAAGTCGCCGTCGCGCACGGCGGTCAGCCCGGCCAGCAGCTGCCGGAGCTCAGGCTCCTGCGCCTTGCTCACACCCCGGCCGGGGCGTGCTTGCTGGCGGGAGCCGCCGGCCGTCGTCTCGCCCATCTCCACCCTCGTTCCGCTGAACCGCATGCGGGCGCATGCTCGAACATCATTATCGCCATATGGGGCATAACGGGCGGCCGGTCGCTTGGCCGCGCTGCGAATGTACCGGCAAGTAAACAGTCGTTTGGCACGGTCAGAAGAACCGTACCGGTGTGGTCAAGCCGCGTCATGCCGGACACCTGCCCGTGTGCTCGCCCGGCGGGCGGTACCGTTCCCACTCCTCCCGGCTCAGGCCCCGGGCCGCCAGCACGCACGCCCGCCGCGCCAGCGCCTCCGGCGCGAGCGGCCACTCCCGCAGCGTCCCCTGGAGGTCGGCGGCCAGCAGCGAGCCGCGCGTCGTGAACTGGAGCCCGCCCTGGAGGACGTCCATCAGGGGCTCGCCGAGCGGCTCCAGGGTCGCCGCGTCCCACAGCCGCAGCGGCTCGCCGCCCGCGAGCAGCGCGCCGTCGGGGCTGAACGCCAGGTCGCCCGACATGGTCCTGAGCGTCCGCCGCGTCCCGCAGGCGCGCAGGTCGAGGAGGCGCAGCACGCCGTCGTCGCCGGGCACCGCCAGCTCCCGCTCGCCCGGCGCGTACACGGGCTGCCCCGAGCCGGTGCTGGTGACCACGGCCCGCTGGTCGCAGCCGAGGACCCGGCGCCCGGTGGCCACCTCGCGCTCCGCGTACTGGCCGGGGGTCAGCGTCTCGGCCAGCCGGTCGCCCACCTGGTTCAGCGTCCACTGGACCTTCAGCCGGGTGCTGGTCAGCCCCTCCGGCTGGGCGTAGTCCGACAGGACGACCCGGCCCGTCTCCGCCAGCCCCGGTACGCGGCGCGCCACCACGGTCGTGCGACCGGTCGCCGGGTCCTCGTCCGCGATGCCCAGCACCCGCCCGTCACCGCTGAAGCGGGCCTCGCCGGTGGCGGGCAGCCGCCCCGCGATCCGGCCCTCGGCCATGCTCCACAGCAGATGCTCGCCGCCGGTCGTCACGAGGAGGTGGCGGCCGTCGGGGGAGAAGACGAAGCCGTCCAGGGTCTGCCCCGGCGGGAGGTCCAGCAGCTTGGCGTCACGGCCCGTGCGCAGGTCGCGCAGCGCCACGGAGGAGCCGGGCCCCGGGTGGGCGGCGCGCGTGCCGTCGGGAGCCGGGACGATCCGCGGCGGCGAGTCCGTCCCGGACGGGATCGTCGCCACCCGCGCCGGCCGCAGCGCCGTCTCGGTGTCCCAGACGACCGCCACGCCCCCGTTGCCCGCCGCGACCAGGCGGCGGCCGTCGTCGCCGAAGGCGAGCGCCTCCAGCCCGTCGAGGGCGCCGGGGAGCGGGTGGGGGCGCGGCCGCTCCTCGGTCAGGTCCCACAAGGTGACCTCGGCCGCCGACGTCCGGGAGGAGACGAGGGCCAGCAGGCGGCCGTCAGGGGAGGCAGCGGAGGCGTAGAGGGTGTCGAGGGACTGCTTGGCGCCGACGTCCCCGGTGGCGGTCGTGACGGCCGCCGCCTCGTCCCTGGCCCATCGCACGGCCGTCCGGTCGTCGGGGGAGAAGGCGACGCCGTCGGCCCGCGCCCGCGACAGGGTCGCGCCGGTACGGGCGTCCAGCAGGCTCAGGGCCCGCGCGCCCGAGCCGGCCGCCACTCCGGCGGCCAGCACGGTCCCCCTGGGGCTGAAGCGGAGGACGGGGCGCGGGTCCGGGAGGTCGGGCACGGGCATCCGCGCGGACAGGGCGGTGCGCCGCCCGTCGGACGCGCGGTAGGCGCCGATCCGGCCGTCGGCCGTCCACACGGCCACGATCGCGTCCTCCACGTCCTCGACGTCCTCGACGTCCTCCACGTCCTCGCGACCGGCTTCGGCTGTGCCGCCGCGCCCGCCGTCTCGGGGGCCCGCGCCGTCTCCGAGACTCGCCCGCTGGCTCAGGCCCGCGCCTTCGACGGAGGGCGCCCCTCTCCCGGAACCCACGCCTTCGACGAGGGAGGCGCCCCTTCCGGCGGGTGCGCCCGGAGTCGGAACCGGGCGGGCGGTCATGGCCACGATGCGTGACCCTTTCGACGGGCGGACGCTCCAGCGCGGCTCCCCGGTACGGGCGTCGAAGACGGACAGGCGGTCCGCGCCGCCCCCGGTGGCCAGCAGCACCAGCCGTCCGTCCGGGCTGAGCCCCGCGTTCTCGTACGGCCCGCGGTGCCGGAGCCGTACGGTGCGATCGGAGGTCATGTCCCACAGCACCGGGTACTCGGCGCGGTCCTTGCCGAACGCGTGCCGCCCGTCGGGGCCGATCCCGAACAGGGTGCCGGCCCGTTCACCGGCGGCCTCGCCGGTGAGCAGGTCGGCGAGCACGACCCGCCCGGCTCCCGCCTGCACCGCGACCCGCCGATGGTCGGCCGACACCGCCATGGGCCTGACGTCCTCGGAGGAGAACGCGGCGAGCGCCCGCGCGGAGCCCGTCGTCAGGTCCCACACCCGCACGTCGCCGTCCTGTCCCGCGGCGGCCAGGAACCGCCCGTCCGGGCCGAACGCGAGCTGCCGCACCTCGCTGATCTCCTCGGGTGGCCCGCGCAGCACCCGGGCGAACGGCCGGCCCTCGGTCCACACGTAGATCCGCCCGTCCAGCGGGGCGCCGGCCGAGCCGGCCTCGGCGTAGTGGGAGGCCGCGATCACGCGTCCGCCGGGGGCGACCGCGACCGTGCCCAGGGAGAACGGCACCGGATCGCCGGGCCGGATGCGCGGGAACGCGACGACGCCGCGCATCGCCTCGTGCGTCACCGACAGCAGGCTGCCGCGCGCCTGCGCGGTGTGGGCGGTGCGCCACGCCTCGGCGGCGAGGACCAGGGCCGCGTCCATCCGGCCGGCCCGCTCGGTCAGCGCGAGCGCGGCCAGCCGCCCCGACTCGGCCGCGAGGAACCGGCGGTTCGCCTCGTCGGCGTTGCGCGTGGCCACCACGGCCGCGGCCGAGGCGGACGCCGCCAGCACGGCCAGCGCCACGGCGACCGCGACGATCAGCCGCCGGGTCAGGCGGTGCTGCCGGACGTCCTCGCCGGTCAGGTCCTCCTTCGGCCGCCCGTGCAGGGGCGCGGCCAGCTCCGCCACCGCGTCGGCGAAGCGGGGGTCGCGCATGTCGAGCCCGTCGCGCGAACGCGCCCAGGTCAGGTTGACCCAGCGTGGCTCCTGGGGGAATGCGTCGCGCAGGACGGGCGGCAACGCGTTCGAGCGAGTCAGGTCGAAGCCGTCGCCGGCCCACTCCAGCGTGCCGTCGGTCAGTACGAGGAGCAGGTCGTCCACCGGATGGCCGGCCAGCCAGTGCTCGATCTCCCTCGACGGCCAGGGTGAGGCCGCCGCCTCCGGAGAGGCCAGCAGGATGAAGCACCGGGAGGAGTCGAGCGCCTCGCGGATCGACGGCCACAGCCCTGGGTTCGCCGACAGGCTCGCCTGATCAAGAAAAATCCGTAAAGCGCGCATTTTGTGCCAAGGGCGGATGAATCTATGCAGTTCATCGCGCAGCGCCTTGGCAGTGGGGGCGTCCTTGGTCCTACTGTACGAGATGAAGGCGTCGTAAACGATCGGCACTTTCGCCGGGAATGGGGAGAATTCGCTCGCCGGGATCACCTCTCCGGTCGTGCCGCTGCCCGTCGGGACGCCGATGCTTCACCGCCAAGCCTAACAATGGGCGACTCCGTTGAAGGCCCATCTCCGTTCTCGTACATTCAGGTGAGCCTTTTCCGGGATCTGGAGGTGGCCGTGCGGCACGCATTGTTCGCGAGATTCCCCCGGCTGCGCTCCTCGGCCGTCTCGGCGCCCGTGATCCCGCCCGAGCGCCGCGCCGCCCATCCCGAGCTGGCCCCCGATTTCGCGGTCCTGGACCGGGAGGTCGCCCCGGCGTTCGCCCGCTACGACGCCATCGCGCTGCGCGACCAGAACCGCTACCGCCGCCAGCAGATGCTCGTGCTGCTCGGCTCCGCGCTCATCACCGGGCTGGGCGGGCTCCAAGCGGTCCTTTCGGGCGAGCGGTGGCCCGCGATCCTGCTCGCCGTCGTGGGCGTCGCGCTGGCCACCAGCGCGCGGTACGCGGGGGAGAGCGAGACGTTGCGCAGCTACCTGGAGGCGCGGGGCAAGGCCGAGCGGCTGCGGGCGCTGCACTTCCGCTACCTGTCCATGACCGGGCCGTACGCCGGCCGCGACCGTGACATCGCGCTGCGCCGTGCCGTGCACGCCATCCACGCCGACAAGGAGCCGGAATGAGCGAGGGCGACAGGCCGGCGGAGGCGGCGGGCCGGGCGGTGTCGTCCTCCCGCGACGGGCCGCCGGCGGGCCAGGAGGTGTCCCTGCGCGGCGCTCCCGTGGAGGCGGGCGTCCGGGACGCGTCCTTCCGCGCCCTCTATCGGGAGCTGCGCATCGCCGACCAGCAGGCGTTCTACCATGCCCGCGCCGACGAGTACGCGGCCGCGCACCGGCAGGCGCTCATGGCGCGCAACCTGCTGCTGTTCCTGTCGGCGCTGGCCGGTGTCGTAGGGCAGTTCGCCGCCGGCATCGGGCGGGCCGCGTGCGGGGTGGCGGCGGCCGTGCTGGCGGCGCTGGCGGGCGCGGTGACGGGGTTCGAGGCGCTCATCGGATTCGCCCAGCTGGAGAAGCTGTACGGCGACGCCGCGCTCAACCTAGACGCGGCGGCCATCGACTGGGACGCGGCCGGGCCGGATGCCGACGTGACCGCCGAGGTGGACCGCATCGAGCTGATCTTCCGCACCGAGAACGGGCAGTGGGGGCAGCTCCTGGTGCAGAGGGAGGAGTCCGCCGCCGTGGCGGAGGAGCCGGCCGCGACCAGCCAACTCCCCGAACCCGAAAAATGACTTTGAAACGGCCTGTTTCCCGGATAAGTCGATACAGAGGGCTGGGGAGGCCGGTGGGTCATGATGGACCGGTGACACGCGCGCTCATCGTCAGCGGCCATCTCGTCGACCTGCCTGACCGCCGGCCACCGCGCTTCCCGCAGAGCGTGGCCGGCCGGGTCGCGGCCGAGATGGACGCCGTCTTCGAAGAGTGGGGGATCGGGCCGGGCACCACGGTCGTGTGCGGCGGGGCGCGCGGGGCCGACCTGATCGGCGCCGAGCTGGCGCTGCGGCGCGGTGCCCGGGTCGTCGTGTGTCTCGCCCTGCCGCCGGACGACTTCGTCCGGGAGTCGGTGGACATGCCCGGTCCCGCGGGGGCGGAGTGGCGGGAGCGTTTCGAGGCGGTGACGGCCCGGGCGGAGGTCCGGTTGCCTCCGCCGGACGCAGACGTGGACGCTCCGCCGGACGTGGACGCTCCGGACGTGGGCGCTGCGCCGGACGTGGGCGCTGCGCCGGGCGCGGAGGCGGGCGCGGGGGCGCGCTCGGCCGCGGCGCCAGGCGAGAAGGGGGAGGGTGCGCCGGGCGCCGGGGGTCGTGCGGAGGTGGACGCGCGGGTCTTCGCGCGGGCCAACGCGCGGATGGTGGAGACGGCCCGGGCGCTCGACCCCGGGCTCCGGGCCGTCGTCGTCTGGGACGGGCGCGCGGGTGACGGGCCGGGTGGCACGGGTGACCTGGTCGCCCGCCTCGGCTACGACCCGGCCGACCCCCGCCTGCGCGTCATCGACCCCACGACCCTGAGCCCGTGATCCCACGGGCATGTGACCTCAGGGGCCCTGACCTCACACGGCCTTGACCCCACAGGCTCGACGTCTGGAGAGGTCAGGGCCCGGAGAGGTCAGGGTTCGGAGAGGTCAGGGCTCGTGGTTCACCAGTTGGCGGGCGTGCCCGGGACGTTCGCCGGCAAGGCGTGCCCCGGCGGGTGGATGACGTACACGATGCCGCCGCTGCTGGAGCTGCGCTGCCAGACGTTCTCGAAGTCGGCCCGCGGGTAGACCCGGCGCACCGCGTCGTTGCTGGAGGAGGCGGGGTCGTTGGCGATCACGTCACCGGTGGCGGTGAAGCCGACGACCACCATGATGTGCCCGTTGGTCCCGTACCCGGCGCCCGGCAGTTCGCCCTTCTTGAACGACTGCGACGTGATCACCGGGATGCCCGCGGAGATGAACCGTTCCAGCTCGGTGAGCGACCGCAGCCGCGTCACGAACCCGTCCATGCCGTAGCGCCCCGCGTAGGCGGTGTTGAACGGCCAGTTGCCCGCGCCCTGGTAGGCGTGGTCGTAGCTGTACCGGGCGGCGTAGTCGACCTCGGGGTTCGGGTCGGACGGGTCCACCCAGGCGGTGTCCTCGGCGCTCGGCCACCTGTCCCAGTAGCCGAGGACCATCGTGGTCGAGGTGGGGCTGCACCAGGCCTGCCCGCCGCCGTCCCACTCTGGGTAGTGGCCCTCGTGGACGTTCTGGGAGCGGCGCGGCACGGGCAGCTCGACGCCCCACGCGCCGCCGGCCGGGCTGGCCGGCACGGTCTTGCGCTCCGGCACGTACGAGGCCATCGCGCCGAGCGTGCGCACCCGGGGCGTGACGCCGGAGCCGGGCGTCCGGTAGAGGGTGAGGCGGAGCTGGTAGGCCTCGATCTGCCGGTCGGCCGTGGCGACCAGCGTGTCGACGGAGACGGTGGCGTCGGCGTCGCCCTGGCCGGGCACCGACGTGCGGCGGATGGCGTCCTCGCCGTAGGCCCAGCGGCCCAGGACGTACCACTTGGTCAGCCCGGCGGAGTTGCGGGCGCGCGCCTCGACCTGCATCCAGCTCCCGGCCGGGATGTCGGCGGTCCAGGAGGCGATCAGCTCGGTGGCGGGGAAGCCGATCTGCTCCTCGGGACCGGTCCAGCGGGCGTACTCCCACGTCCTGGTGCCGAGCGCGTCGGTGTAGTCGGTGGTGCCGATCGCGGCGGCGAAGGTCAGCCCGTCACCGTTGCCCGCGGTTCCCTCGGGGGTGCCGGTGGAGAAGTCGGAGCGCCGGTAGGCGACGTCCGAGGTGCCGGTCGCCGGTTTGGCCCGGACCGCTCCAGCGGCTGGGGTGGTCAGAGTCGTGACCACCAGGACGGTGGAGACCAACATGGATAACGCGCGCATGAACCCACCTTGCTCGGACGCCGCTCGACGCGGCCGAGAGTAGACAGATCCGGCATGTCACCACATCGGGAAATCTACGTATGCCCAGCCAGAGCGGTGGGTGCCGACCGCCGTGTCAACAGGCTGTAAACGCCCCGTGACCCGCCTCGGGGTTCGTGAAAGGGGCACCTCGTGACCCGCTCCGAGGGGGCGCGAAGGGATTTGCCGGGATCGGTGGAGTAAGCGGTGTAGGCAATAGAAAGGGACCTCCGCATGACCGCTCCACCCGAGGTGGGCGATCCCCTGACCCAGGCAGCCGACGACGCCGACGCCATCGTCGCGTCGGTGCGGGAGCCGGAACGGTTCGCGATCCTCTACGACCGGTACTTCGAGGAGATCTACCGCTACCTCGCGGTGCGGGTCGGCCCCGAGGCCGCCGACGACATGGCCGCGGAGACGTTCCTGACCGCCTTCCGCAAGCGGCACACCTTCGACCCGGAGCGCGGAGCCGTACGGCCGTGGGTGTACGGCATCGCGACCAACCTCGTCGCGCTGCACCGCCGGGGGCTGTCGCGCATGCTCGCGGCCTTCCGCCGCGCGCCGCTCGCCGACGAGGTCGAGGCCGGGCTGGAGGACTGGGTGACCACCCGGGTCGACGCGGCGGGCGCGCGGGGGCCGCTCGCGGCGGCGCTGGCGGGTCTGTCCCGGGGCGACCGCGACGTGCTGCTGCTCGTCGCGCTGGCCGGCCTGACCTACGAGGAGGTGGCCGAGTCGCTGCGCATCCCGTACGGCACGGTCGCCTCCCGGCTCAGCCGGGCGCGCAGGAAGGTGCGGGCCGTCCTCGGCGACGTCAATCCCATGAACGGAGACTCAGATGGATGACCTGTCCGCCGTACGGGAGCGGTGTGCCGTGCCGGGGCCCTCGGCGGAGACGAAGGCACGCGGCCGGGCGCGGCTGTGGGCGCTGATCGAGGAGGAACGCGCCGGGTCCGTCGCCGGGCACCACGCCGCGCACCACACCGGGCACCACGCCGGGCGGCGGCCGATGCGGGCGGCGTTGTGGCCCGCGCTCGGGATGGGCCTGGCCGGCGCGGCGGCGGCCGTCACGCTGGTGCTCTCCTCGGCCGCTCCGCCGCCCGCCGCGCCGCCGGTTCGGCAGAGCGCCCAGCAGATCCTGCTGGCCGCCGCCACCTCGGCCGTCCGGCAGCCGGCCGACGGCGACTGGTGGGGCAACAAGCTCGTACGCGGCGTCCGGGTACGCGAGCCGGGTGGCCGCTACATCCTCCAGGTCACCGGGTCCGAGGAGACCTGGATCCCCGTGGCGAAGCAGGACTCGTACTGGCTCGTGCGGCGCTACCTGGGCGCCCGGCCGGCCACGCCGCGGGACCAGGAGGCGTGGCGGGCCGACGGCTCGCCCTCCGCCTGGACGTACGAGAAGACGACGACCGGCGCGGCGGTCCTGGTCGGCGCGGACCCCGACCGGCTGGAGGCGGCGCCCGGCCCGGCGGAGTCCACCGAGTCGGCGGACATCGACTGGCGGATCATGTTCGCTGGCAAGCCGCTGACCAGGATGGACGACCTCCCGACGGATCCGGCGCGGCTGCGCGCGCTTCTGGAGCCCAAGCCGGGCGCCACCGCCGCGCTGCTGGGCAACCTCACCAGCCTCATCGCGCACGTCCCGGTCTCGCCGGCGACCCGGGCCGCCGCCTACGAGCTGATGGCCTCGCTGCCGGGCGTCACCGCGCAAGGCGCGGTCACCGACCAGCTCGGCCGGACCGGCCAGGCGGTCGCCTACACGGGGCCCGACTTCCTGCGCTCCGACCGCCAGGTGCGGACACGGCTGATCGTGGACTCCGGGACCGGCGCCCCGCTGGCGGTGGAGACGCTCGCCCCGGACACGGGCGAGATCATCCGGTTCACCGCGGTCGAGTCGAGCGTCTGGACCGACCGGAGACCCGACCTGCCCAACCCCCATCCCCTCGACGACGAGAACTGAGGAACCTACATGCGCAAGCCCTTCGTGATCACCGTCGCCGCGTTCGCCCTGGCGGCCGCGGCGATCCCTGTCCTCGCCGCCGCGGCGCCTCCGGCCTCGGCCGTGATCTCGGCGGAGCCGCAGGGCAAGTACTGGCACGTCAAGAGCGTCTACACCGCGACGCATCCCCGCCAGGTGGGGACCAAGGAGAAGTACTGGGTCGTCAAGGAGCAGGTCTCCGAGCATTGGGCCGATCACGACGGCCGTATGTGGTCGTCCTACAGCGACCGGGCGCGGCCGAAGAGCGCCGCCGACCTGGCCGCGTGGAAGCGGGACGGCTCGCCACAGAAATGGACGTACCGCACCGAGGGCATGCTGGTGAAGCTCACCGCGAACCCGCACGAGACGCCGGTCAAGCCGATGAAGGGCAACGACTGGCTGATCGGCGAGCGGAAGCTGTCGTTCCAGGAGATCCAGAGCCTGCCGACCACGCCCGAGGGGCTGAGGAGCTGGCTCGTCGAGGCGTCCGCCGTGGGCGAGGACCCCGTGCTGCCCGAGAACTTCGACCTCTGGGTGAAGGACGCGTACACGAGCCTCCTCTACCGGCTGCCGGCGCCCAAGCCGGTCCGCGCCGCCGCGTACCAGGCGCTGTCGGCCCTGCCGGGCGTCAAGTCCGCCAAGCGGGCCGGGAACGTGGCGAAGCTGACGTACGGCTACGACACGTCGGGCTACGAGGTGAAGTTCGGGATCGTGGTGGACACCGGGTCCATGGCGGTGGTCGAGACGTCGGTCGACACGACCCGCGACGGCGAGCCGGTCAAGGCCAAGACGTCCGTCACGACGTACGAGGCCGGCTGGACCGACACGCTGGGGTCCTGACCTGAGCTCGTGGCGAGCGCGGACCTCTTCCCCGCGCTCGCCACCCCCTTCCGGTATCACCCGGAATCTGATGGATCACTACGCTTCCCCCGTGACCACCGAGAGTCCGGCGGCTCCTCCGGGCGCCGCCGCATGGGCGCGCAGGATCGCCTGGGGAGCGCTCGCGCTGTTCCTGGCCGCCTTCGCGATCTTCGAGAGCCAGAAGTACGGCCTGCCGACCACGCTCGCCATGCTGGTGTTCCTGGCGCTGCCCGACCTGGCCAGGTTCGCGGGGGTCCGTCCGCCGGGCCCGCTGTACGGGGCCGTCCACAGGGTGTGGATACCGCTCGCGATCCTCGTGGGCTACACCGTGGGGCAGGTCTCCTGGCCGCCGCTGTTCACGGCGGGGCTCGGGTGGCTCACCCGCATCGCCGTCGAACGCGCCCTGGGTCGCCGCCCGGCCTCCAGGCCCCGCTGACCCCGCTCGCCCTGGCGCCTCGCTGACCCCGCTCGCCCTCGCGCCCCGCTGACCCTGCTCGCCCTCGGGCCTCGCCGACCACGCTCCTCCTCGCGCCTACGCCTGCGGGACCTCCGGTACGGGCATCCGGTCCAGCAGGTCCGCGAGCAGGGCCGGGTCGATCCCGCCCGTGGCCGTCCGGGCGCCGTCCAGCACGGAGGCGGCGAGCGGATCCCCTGCCTCGGCGGCACGCCGCAGCCACTTCTCGGCCGTCCCGTCCTCCCGTCCGGCGCGGTGCGCCTTGGCCAGCCGGAACGCCGCCCCGGCGTGACCCCGCGCCGCCGCCAGCAGGAAGAAGAACATCGCGTAGCTGGGCCGGGGCGGTTCGGCCTCCTGGTAGCCGACGCCGTGGAGGTAGGCGTGCCCGGCGGCGCGCTCCTCGGGCCTGGGGTGGTTGAACAGTTCGGTGGCCTCGTGCCTGCCCGCGTCCCCGGCCCGGCGCAGCCAGTCGCGCGCCACGTCCGGGTGGTTCCTCAGCAGCGTGACCACGGCCAGCCGCATGCAGTCCCGGCCGTCGGCGGGGTCGCTCTCGCGCAGCAGGCGCAGCCCGGTCCTGCCGTAGATCCGCAGCAGTTCCCGCTCCTCCTCGGACACCGGCTCGCAGGGCTCCGCCCCTACGTCGGGCACGGGCTCCGGCCGTCCGACGCGTACGAGCCGTCCGGGGGCGTCGTGCGGTCCGTGTGGCGCGGGGTGCTCCGCCGGGTCGCCGGGGGCGGTCCTGCGGGACCGCCACGGCAGCACGCCGGAACCCGGGTCGGCGGGCTCGGCGCCGACCGCCGGCGCGAGCCCGGCGACGGGCCGCGGCGGGTAGTCGGGGGCCGGGTGGGGTGGCGGCGCCAGGACGGCGGCGGGCGGTGCGACGGCCAGCGCCGTGGCCCCGCTGAGCGCGGGGACGGGGGTGAGCGCGGTGGCGGCGTCGTGCGCGGCCCGCCAGCACCCGTACCACGCCTGGATGTCGCCCATGTCGCCCACGTCCAGGCCGCCCTGCTCGGCGGCCATGGCGCAGGTCGTGACGAACGAGTGGACGAACGTCCACTTCGGCACCCGCTTCCGTTTGCCGGTCAGGACGTCGGAGACGGTGCTCTTCCTCAGCTCCATGCATGCCTTGTTGGAGCGTGACAACCGGCACAGCTCGGACAGCGCCGGGGACCCGGCCAGCGCGTGGAGTTCGTTGAGCCGCATGACGAAGGGGTGCGGGGGCCCGTCGTGAGGTAGTTCAGCCATCGTCCCAGCCGGAAAATGAGTGATCTTTGATAAACGGCGAATAACTGAAGTCATCCTGGCACCAATAGGCGCACAAGCACGGCGAGATCCGATATTTCCCATCGTCCGGGATCAACCGGCGACCGCACCGCCTCAGACTTCCCGCGCCGCCGTCCCGCCGCGTGCGCATTCGGCCGCATCCGTCGATAGAAGAACTATTTCGGACGATCCCGGACGAGTCCGTACGCGTCCGGACGAGCCCGTACGAGTTTGGGGCGGTTTCGACGACACACGTCACTGCATCAACACGCTTATCCGGATATAGCGCTATCTGCTCCGGAGTTGTCCGGAGGTGTTTGCATCGGTGGCACCCGAGCCAGTCGCCTCGGCAGTGTTGACCGTGTCCCGACCGCCGACGATGGAGAAGCTCATGCCGTGCGCCGCCGCCGCTCCGCACATCTTCCTGCGCGTCACCGGCGACCGGCGGCCGGGTCGTCCCCCGGGGCCGTGGGCCCACGACGACGACCAGCTCCTCATCCTCCTGGTGACGACGTGGGCGCTGGCCACGGGCCGCACGCCGCCCGGCCGCCCCGCCGACCGGCTGACCCCCGAGGAGCTGATCGAGTTCTGGGCCGACGAGCAGACCGCGTCCGGCGACCTGCCGTCTCCGGGGCGACGCCGACCCACCTGTTGAAAGGATCTCCGATGGGCATTCTGCACTGTCACCTCCCGGCGCTGCCCGCGCCCGGCTCGCGGGCCGCCGTGATCGTCGTCGTCGTCATCGTCTCGGGGGCGGCGGTCCTGCTCCTGCGCGCCGGCGTCGGCGTCGAGGGCGCGATGGGCCTCCTGGCGGCGATCACGGCGTGCGTCGCGGGTGTCGCCCGCCACCTGCATCCCCGTACGGCGGGAACGGACACCCCGCCCGCCGCCTGACCACCCAGCCCACCCCTGACCGCCCCGCCCCATCCCGCCCCGTTCCGTCGCGCAAGACGGAAATCCGCTGGCCCGGAGGGTGGCGGGGCGGTCATCATGGCCCGCATGCCGATCCGCGCCGCGCTCCCCGGCGACCTGCCCGCGCTGCTCGCCATGGCCGTCGACTTCTACGCCGAGGACGGCTTCACCACCTCGCGCGACGACCTGCGCGCCAACCTCACCCACCTCCTCGCCTCACCGGCCGCCCGCGTCGCGGTGAGCGAGCAGGACGGCCGGGCCGTCGCCTTCGCGATCACCACGACGTCGTTCGGGCTGGAGTCCGGGCCGCTGGCCGAGCTGGAGGACCTGTACGTCGTCCCGGGCGCGCGCCGGCGCGGCGAGGCGGAGCGGCTCATCGAGGACAGCCTCCGCTGGGCCGCCGAGAGGGGATGCACGGCGGTCGAGCTCGTCGTCGCGCCCAACGGCCACGACGTGAGCCACCTGTTCGCCTACTACGGCAGGCGCGGTTTCCGCGACGAGGGCCGCCGCCTGCTCACGCACCCGCTGTAGCGGCGGTCAGAGGCCGGACCGGCGCCGGCCCGCGCTTGATCTCCGTTCACCCGTCCGGCAGGCTGTCCCGCGGGAGACGGGGGGCTGACGGCGATGGACTTCGCGACGGTGGCGCGGGTGGTCATCGGCGTCTTCACGGTCGTCCACATGGCGGCCGGCGTCTACATGTCGCTCACCGGGCGGACGCCGCCCCTGCTCAGCCGCCGGCCGGCCGGTCGCGTCCGGCCTCGCGTCTGGGGGCACCTGCTGGCGGCGGTCTTCGGCGTCATCGCGCTCAGCATGCCGGCCGTGAGCGACTCGGGCGTGGTCATGGCGCTGTCCCTGCTGGGGTTCGCCTGCGTCGTGGCCGCCCCCTACCTCTTCATGATCTCGGCGCGGCCGCCGAAGCGGACTCCCTGACCTGGTCCGCGGACCTCCGGAACGCACCCAGGTCGAGCAGGCCGGCGTCGAGCACCGCGCGGCCGAAGGGGCGGGCCAGCTCGGCCAGCCGCTCGCACCCCTGCTCGCCCAGGGCGCCGTACGCGGGCAGCGCCAGAGCGTCGGTGCGCTCCTCGATGTGCCGGCGCAGGGCCGCGCCGTCGGCGCTGAGCGTGTC
Organism: Nonomuraea rhodomycinica; assembly: GCF_013363995.1. GTDB lineage: Bacteria > Actinomycetota > Actinomycetes > Streptosporangiales > Streptosporangiaceae > Nonomuraea > Nonomuraea rhodomycinica. The sequence goes on from NZ_JABWGO010000007.1 coordinate 308,439, forward strand.
GTCCGCGTCGAGCAGGCCGCGCCCGCGCAGGCGGTCCACGGCGGCGGCCCACTCCTCCTCCGGCCACGCGCGGCTGACCCGCAGGACGGCGGAGGGCACCTCGCCGCTCGCCCCGTGCAGCACCAGGGCCTCCAGGCCGCCGACGCCCTCGGTGAGCAGCGCCGCGATGTGGCCGTCCCCGCGGAACTCGCGCAGCAGCGTCTGGGCGTGCCACAGCTCGCGGATCGGCTCCTCCGGCCACGGCAGGGCGGCGTGGGCGGCGAACAGCGGACGGCCCTCCAGGTGCTCGCACGCCGCGAGGGCGGCCCGGCGCGCGAGCCCGGCGATCTCCTCCAGCCGGGGGAGCTCGTGGACGCCCGCCCGGCGAAGCGCCTCGGCGGCGGCGTCGGACCGTGCGGTCAGCATGTCCTCGGGGGTGACGACGTCCCAGGCGGCCGGGAGCGCTCGCCGTACGAGATCGGGGCAGAAGTTGTAGAACGTCGCGATGACCTGCTCGGCCGAGGCGCGTCCCAGCGCGGCGCCACGGGAGGCGAAGTACCCGGCGCGGCCCTCGAGTCCCAGCGCGGCGTACCGGCGGGTCGCCTCGGGGACGAAGTAGATCATGCCGTGGAGGGGCTCCAGCCGCCGCCACGCCTGCCGTGCAGCCTTCATGCGCTCTGCCCTCCGGGTGGACCGACCAGTCGGTATGTAGAATCTAGTTCGGTATGCGAGCCCGAGTCAATGATCGCTCAGCTAAGCCGACAAACTGGACATAAGGCCATAAAACGGAACTCTGGAGGCGCGTCATGCCGGTGACCAGCCGTGAGGTCCACCTGATCGCCCGTCCCGTCGGCGAGCCGAAGCCGGCCGACTTCGAGCTGGTCGAGTCGACGCTGCCCGACCCTGAAGAGGGGCAGATCCTCGTGCGCAACGACTGGCTGTCCGTCGATCCCTACATGCGCGGCCGGATGAACGACGTCAAGTCCTACGTCCCGCCGTTCCGGCTCGGCGCGCCCATGGACGGCGGCGCGGTCGGCACCGTCATCGCCTCCAACGCCCCGGACGTGCCGGTCGGCGCGACCGTGCTGCACTCCCGCGGCTGGCGCGACCACGCGCTCCTCGACGCCTCCCACGCGCGGGTCGTGGACACCGCGATCGCCCCGGCGCGGACCTATCTCAGCGCGCTCGGCATGGTCGGGCTCACCGCCTACGCCGGGCTCAAGGAGGTCGCGCCGGTCAAGGAGGGCGACGTCGTGTTCGTCTCGGGCGCGGCCGGAGCCGTCGGCATCGTCGCCGGGCGGGTGGCCCGCCACCTCGGCGCGTCCAAGGTCATCGGCTCCGCCGGCGGCCCGGAGAAGACCCGGCGCCTGGTGGAGGAGTTCGGCTACGACGCCGCGATCGACTACCGCGCCGGAGACCTGGGCGGTCAGCTCGCGGCCGTCGCGCCCGACGGCATCGACGTCTACTTCGACAACGTCGGCGGCGACCACCTGCAGGCGGCGCTCGACGCGCTGAACACCTTCGGGCGGGTGGCGCTCTGCGGCGCCATCTCCCAGTACAACGCCACCGAGCCCGTTCCCGGCCCCATCAACCTCTTCCTGGCCGTCGGCAAGCGGCTGACGCTGCGCGGCTTCATCGTCGGCGACCACCAGCACCTGGCCGGCGAGTACGCCCGGCTCGCCGCCTCCTGGCTCCGCGAGGGGACCCTGCGCAGCCAGGAGACCGTCGTGGACGGCCTCGACAACGCCGTCGACGCCTTCCTCGGCCTCCTGCGCGGTGCGAACACCGGCAAGATGCTCATCCGCCTCACCCCCGCGGGGGAGTCCGGCGGGTGACCGGCCGACCGGGCCGGACGGGCGCCTGAACGTCAACCGGACGGGCGCCTGAACGTCAAGTCGTGTGGCAGACCGTGCCGTTCAGGGTGAAGACCGGCGGCAGGATGTTCGGACCCGTGTACCCGGCCACGAACCCCGCGCTCACGCTCCCCCCGCGCGCCGCGAGCCGGCCGTTGGAGTCGAGGCTGGTGGCCTTGACCGTGCGGCCGTCCTGCTCCCAGGTCGCGCTCCAGCCGCCGTTCATCCGCTGCCACGCCGTCGGCCAGTCGAACGTGAGCGTCCAGCCGTCGATCGGCTCCGGACCGTTGTTGGTGATGTCCACGCCCGCGACGTAGCCGTTGCCCCAGTCGTTGTCGTCGGTGAACCTGACCGTGCACGTGCTCGTGGCCGGGCTGCCGGTGGTGAACGTGAGCGGCGGCGAGGGCGGACCGACCTTGCCCGCCGTGTCGCGGGCCAGCACGTTGAGCGTGTAGCGGGTGCCCGGGGTCAGGTTCGCGACGGTGAACGACGTGCCGGTCGTCTCGCCCAGCTGCTCGTCGGTCGCGCCGTTCTGCCGGTGCAGCTCGTACTTGGCGACGGGATGCCCGCCCGCGGCGGCGGCCGGCCAGGAGACGGTGGCCGTGCGGTCGGTGACGGCGGACACGGTGGGCGCGCCGGGCGCGCCCGGCGCCCCGGTGACCTGGCTCGCCGGGTGCAGCACGAGCGTGGTCAGCGAGTACGGCGGCAGCGTCCGGCTCGTCGCCGTGCCCGTCTGCGCGGTGGTGAGGCCGGTGCCGCCGTTGACGTACGTGTGGACGGTCGGCGCGGCGGCGGCCGGGGTGTAACCGGTGTACGCGATGGCGACCGTGCGCGCCGCGTCCGGGTCCTTGTTGACCAGCAGCACGGCCAGGTCGCCATCGGGGCGGCGCGCGGCGTGCGCGGTGACCAGCGGGTCGTCCGTGCCGGCCCGGACGAACCGGTCGCCGGGCCGGGCGAAGGCGTTCATCATGGTCAGGCCGTGGTACGGCGCGAACGGCGTGTTCAGCGGCGGCTCGCAGGCCGTGCCGTCGGCCAGGCAGGTGCCGCTCGACAGCAGGCCGAAGTCGCCGTAGTCGGTCTGGCCCGCCACCGTCGAGACCGTGCCGATGCCGTTGTGCACGTTCCACCACTGGACCGTGAAGACGCCGCTCTCCAGCAGCCCGCTGTAGGCGTCGGCGAGGAACAGCGCCCCCGGCTGGGTGTTCGGGCCGACGCCCACGTTCGTCTCGGTCAGGCTGATGCCGATGCGGCCCGCGTCCGCCGGGGCGTACCGGGCGATCTGCTCCCGCGCCAGGTGCACCGCGTCCGTGATCTGCTCCGTCCTGGCCAGCGACTCGGCGGCGGTGCTGCCGCCCGGGTACCAGTGCAGGTCCACGAAGTCGATCTTCGATCCGGCGACGGTCAGCACGGTCCGGTTCCACGTGGCGGGGTCACCGCCGGCCACGATCCCGTCCGGCCAGTTGCCCGGCATGGTGAGCACCGCGCCGACCTTGATCGTGGGGTCCACGGCCTTCATCGCGTCGGCGAACGCCACCACGCCGTTGGCGTAGGCCGTGGGGCTCTTGTCCGGATGGTTGTCGGCCTCCCATTCCGAGCCGTAGTGGCCGTTGCCGTAGTTCTCGTTGCCGACGGTCCAGTACGTGGCACCGTACTTCTTGGTGACGTTCGCGTACCGCACCCAGTCGGCCGCCTCCTCCGGGGTGCCGGTGCCGTAGTTGGCGATGATCATGGGTTGGGCTCCGGTCCGCTGGGCGGCGGCCATGAACGTGTCGAAGTCGGTGCCCGGGGCGACGTAGCCGCCCGGCGCGGTGTGGGTCTTCCAGTGGTAGATGTCGCCGTACGAGCCGCCCGGGTACCGGAGCATCCGCACGCCCGCGCTCTTCAGCAGGTCGGACACCGCGGTGGTGCCCAGCTCCTTGTCCCAGATCGCGTCGTTGATGCCCAGCCCGGTCTCGGGCATGGTGGCGAGGCCGGCGTTGGCGTTCACGGTGATCTTCACCGGCGCGTCGGCCCCGCTCGCCGCGGACGTGCCCGGACCGGCGAGGACGAGTGCGCCCAGGAGCGCCGCCGAGACGGTGGCGGCGCGGAGTCGGTGAGTCCGCATGGAGGTCCAATCGACGCGCGGTGATCGAGGTGGCCTCATGCTGGGTTCGCCCCGGCCCGCTGTAAAGGGTCACCGGGCCCAGGGGCCGGCACGGGCGAGAAGACGCCGGTAGACGCCGGGGACCAGCGGGGCGGGGGTGAAAGTTTCACCCCCGCGCTCTCACTGGCTGCTGAGGTAGGCGAGGACCGCGAGGACGCGGCGGTGGCCGCTGTCCTCCGGTGACAGGCCGAGCTTGGCGAAGATGCCGCCGATGTGCTTGTGCACGGCGTTCTCGGTGATGACCAGCCCGGCCGCGATCGTGGCGTTGTCCTTCCCCTCGGCCATCAGGGCGAGCACCTGGCGTTCGCGCGGGGTGAGGCCGGTGATCGGGTCGTGCGCGGGACGGCTGAGGAGTTGCGCGATCACCTCGGCGTCCATGACGGTGCCGCCGGCGGCGACCCGCCGCAGGGCGTCGACGAACTCGCTGACCCGGCTCACTCGGTCCTTGAGCAGGTAGCCGACGCCGCCGCGGCCGTCGGAGACCAGCTCGCCGGCGTACTGCTGCTCGACGTACTGGGAGAGGACGAGCACCGGCAGCCCGGGATGCCGGCGGCGAGCGTGGAGAGCGGCGTGGATCCCCTCGTCGCGGAAGGTCGGCGGCAGCCGTACGTCGACGATGGTGACGTCGGGCCGGTGTTCGTCGACGGCGGCGAGGAAGCCGGGGGCGTCCTCGGTGATCGCGGCGACGTCGAAGCCCTTGGCGGTCAGCAGGAGTTCCAGCCCGCTGGACAGCAGGACGTTGTCCTCGGCGATCACGACGCGCACGGCAGGCTCACTGTGATCGTGGTCGGGCCGCCGGCGGGGCTGTGGACGCGGACGGTGCCGTCGAGCGCCAGGACGCGGTGGCGTATTCCGGCGATGCCGGTGCCCAGCGTCTCGTCGGCGCCGCCGATCCCGTCGTCGGTGACGGCGATCGACAGCCGGTCACCGGCGCGGGCCACCCGGACGGTGGTCCGGGTGGCCCGGCTGTGCTTGGCGGCGTTGGTGAGCGCCTCGGCGATCGCGAAGTAGGCCACGGCCTCGACCGCGGCGGGGACCGTGCCGAGGTCGCCGACATCGAGGGTGGTGCTGATCGCCGAACGGGTCCCCAGGGCGGTCAGCGCCCCGGCGAGGCCGCGGTCGGCGAGGATCGGCGGGTAGATCGTCCGAATCACCGAACGCAGCTCCGCCATGGCCTCCTCGGTGCCCTCGTGCGCCTCCCGCAGGAGCCTGCTCACCATCTCGGGGTCCTCGCCCAGGGACTCGCGGGCCGCGCCCAGCCGCATCGCGATGGCCACCAGCCGGGCCTGGGTGCCGTCGTGCAGGTCACGCTCGATCCGGCGGAGTTCGGCGCCGTGCGCGTTGATGGCGCCGGCCCGCGTCTCGGTCAGCGTCTCCACCCGCCGCGCCAACCGCTCCGCGGCCGAGGGGGACAGCGACGCGACACAGATCCGGGCGTGCAGGCGCGCCAGCGGGGGGACCAGCCAGTAGGTCAGGGCCGCGAGGACGAGGATCTGTGCGGTCCCCAGGGTCAGCGCCGTGCCCCACCCGGTCAGCGGGACACCGATGGCGAAGCCGCCCGCGGGGGTGCCGGCGGGCAACGCCCACCACAACGGCACCGTGACCGCCGTGGTGACGGCGTTGCCCGCGAGCACCACGGCGACGAGCCCGAACACCAGACTCGTCACGATGAACGCGCACAGCCACCCGAGGACACGCCAGGCACCGACACCGACCGGACCAGAGCTCGGAGTGAGCAGCAACCGGTCGGCGCGGCCGCGATGCCAGGACGCCCAGGCGCGAGCCATCGCGGGGACGACGAGTACGGGCAGCGCGACCAGGGCGACCACGGCCGTGACCAGGCTCCCCAGCAGATAACCCAGACCGCGCCACATCGCCGCGAGCCGGCTGACCCCATGGTGGTTCATCCGGACAAGTCTGAGCCATGGCCACCAAGCCTGGCACTACAGCCCACTACCCCTTTTTCCCGCCGGTGAGCTGTATCGCCCGCCACCCCTCGCCGGACCTAGCGTCGACGCCCATGACCAGTTCACCGATTGCCTCACCGCGGCGGCGCGGCCGATCCGTCCGACGGAACCTGACCGTGGCCGCCATCGTGGCCGCGACCCTTTCCGCCGGTTGCGTGTCCGGCGCGAGCGCCGCCGGCGGGTCCGACGACCACCTCCGGCTGCGGCGCGACGCCGACGCGATCGCCGCGCTCGGCGTGACGGGAGTGCAGGCCCGCCTGGTCACCCCCGACGGCCGGAACCTGACCGCCACCAGCGGCGCCGCCGCCCTGACGGCCCGGCGGCCGGTCCCTCGCGACGGCCACTTCCGGATCGCCAGCATCACCAAGGCGTTCGTCGCCACCGTGGTCCTGCAACTGGCCGGCGAGGGCAGGCTCTCCCCGGACGACACGGTGGAGCGATGGCTGCCCGGCGTGGTGTCCGGGAACGGCAACGACGGTCGCGCGATCACCATCCGCCACCTGCTCCAGCACACCAGCGGAATCCACGACGACTACCCCGACTACACCTCCGCCAAGGACTTCCAGCGGCACCGGTACGACGCCCACACACCCGAGCAGACCGTCGCCCGGGCGATGCGCCACCGCCCGGACTTCCGGCCCGGGACGAGATGGGGTTACTCCAACACCGGCTACGTCCTGCTCGGCATGGTCATCGAGCGGGCCACCGGGCGCCCCTGGCACGAGGAGGTGCGGGATCGGATCGCCCGGCCGCTCGGGCTCCGTCACACCTTCTGGCCGGGTGCCTCAGCCAAGCTGCCCCGGCCGCACGCCGCCACCTACCAGAGGTTCAAGCCCGGCGGCCCGCTCGTGGACGTCACCGAGCAGGTCGGCTGGGGCACCAACGGAGAGGCCGGGCTGGTCTCCACCACCGCCGATCTCAACCGGTTCTTCCGCGCCCTGCTCGGCGGCCGGCTCCTGCCACCGGCACAGCTGGCGCTGATGAAGCGCACCATGCCGGTCGGCAAGGAGTTCGAGCAGTTCATGCCGGGCGCCCGTGACGGGCTGGGGCTCCTCTCCCGCCCGCTGTCCTGCGGCGGGGTGTACTGGGGCCACGAGGGCGGCGATTCCGGCTGGATCAGCGCCGCCGGCGTCACCGCCGACGGCCGGCGCAGCGTCGCGCTCTCGTTGTCGGGCGTCGTCGCCGACTCCACGGCCGAGGTCCTGCGCGTGGAACGGGCCGCGAGCAAGCTGATCGACGACGCCCTGTGCGCGACTCCGGACGCCGGTCGCCGGCGGCGTTGAGGTCCGGCGCGTGCGCGGGGGCCCGGCGCCTGCCGTCGTCTCGCAAGCCGGTTGAAAGCGGTATGACGGACATTGCGGTCAGTCACGAGAGGTCAGTCACGAGAGAGGAACTCTCCGATGTCGATCGCGCGTCCCCTGATCGCTCTGTCCGGTCTCGCCGCCACCCTCATCGCCTTCACCCCGGCCGCCCAGGCGGCCACGGCCGCCTCCTGGGGCCCGTACTACGCCCCGGGCCACGCGGCGAAGGCCGCCGGAACCCTCACCGCCTCGGGCGAGGACCACGCCGACATCCCGGCCGCCGACGTCGTCAAGATCGCCGGTACGGTCCAGGACTCCACCCGTTCCACCGCGACCTGCGGCTGGGCCGTCTTCCGCGTCACGTACCGGGACTCCTCGAACAACCTGCCGTTCATGCACCACAGCTTCCGCGACTGCTCGTACGGCAGCCCGAAGCGGTTCTCCTTCGACCACCACGACGTCTACCAGGTCGAGCTGAAGGTCTGCGCACAGCCCAAGAGCGCCACCAGGCCCTCCAACACCTGTCTGTACGCGGGCACCTGGAAGGTCCTCTACCTGTCGAAGTAGGACGCCGCCGGATCAGCCCGTCAACGAGTGGACGGCGCGGACCTCCGTCACGGTGAACTCGTCCACGATGTGCCGGTTCTGCACCAGGAACCCGACCAGGCCCGCCACCGCCTCCACCCCCTGGGCCGCCCGGACCTGCCCGGTCAGGAGGAAGATCAGCGGAGTGGACGGCTGGTCGAGCGAGAAGTGGTGGCCGTGGCGGTGCACGTCGTGCAGCGCCCTGATCGGGATCGGCCGGGCGGAGGTGAACCACACCGCCACCTCCCACACCGGCGAGGTCGCGTCCGCCCCTGCCCCGGCCTGGTAGCACGTCACGCAGCCCTGCGTGGCGTGCCGGCCGTGGGGACAGGTCCAGCGGTCGGCCTCCGCCTGCGACTGGGGGCGAGCGCCGAAGACGGCCGACTCGGTCACGCGGCGGCGCGCCGGCCGGGCCGGGGATGACGCGGCGTGTTCGCTGATGAGGACTCCTTCGCGTCGCCGACCGTATGGCCACCATACGCCCGGACAGTCGGGTCTACGCGGACCGCGTCACGACGGCGGCGCCGATCAGCAGGACGCAGACGCCCGCGATCGCCGCCACCACCGCGGCCACGCCGATCGGCGCCGCCGCGAGCGGCAGCAGCTCGACCACGGCCACCCCGCCCAGCAGCACGGCGGGACGGACGACCGGCCGGTCCGCGATCGCCGCGTGGACCAGCCACAGCAGGACGAGGAACACGCCGACCGGGACCGCCACGGCGTAGCAGATCACCAGGGGCGACGCCGCGACATGGTGCCCGGTCTGCTCCACCGCGACCTCCAGGCCGGCGCCCAGAGCCGCCAGAGCCGCGAACACGCCGTAATGACCGTATCCCCACCGGAACGACCGGTGGCGGCGGTCGCTGAGCCCCTCGCCCGCCGGCGCGAGGAAGTACAGCCACCACAGGGCGAACAGCAGGACCAGGCCCGAGACGGCGATGACCACCAGGGAGCCGCCGGCCTTGGTCGACTCCAGCGCCGCCGTGACCCCGCGGGTCACGGCGAGCACGCTCTCGCCCAGCAGGATGATCGTGAACAGTCCGTAGCGCTCGGCGATGTGGTGCGGGTGCCACGCGGTGGACCGGGTCCGCTCCGCCCACCACGGCACCATGAGCTCCAGAGCTGCCAGAGCGGCGAAGGACGGCACCCGGGCGGCCGGAGGCAGGGCGTCCGACTCCGCGAGCACCAGCCGGATCACCCAGCCCACCTGCACGGCCGCGATGCCGGTCGCGTAACGCAGCGCGGTGCGCCGGCCCGCCGGATCCTCCACGGCGGCCCGCACCCACTGCGCGACCAGGGCGACCCGCATGATGAGGTAGCCGATCGTGACGACGCGGTAGTCGGCCTCGGCCGCCGCGGCCGGCACGCCGGCGGCCAGGACCAGCACGCCGCCCATCTGCACCATGGTCAGCAGCCGGTAGGCGACGTCATCGGTGTCGTACGACGAGGCGAACCAGGTGAAGTTCATCCACGCCCACCAGATCGCGAAGAAGACCTGGAGGAACAGGACGAGCCCGGCCGTCACGTGAGCCGCGGCGACGTCGTGCGCGAGCTGGGCGGTCGCCGCCGCGACCGCCACCACGAACGTGAGGTCGAACAGCAGCTCGAGCTGGCTGGAGACGCGGTGCGGCTCGTCGACCGCCCGCGCGCTCATCGGGATGCGGAGCCTGGTGCCCGGCGGTCGCATGGGAGATGACACGCCTCCGACGATATTTCGCCGGAGCCGTCACGGGCACAGGGCCCCCGGCAACGGCGGCCGCGTCAGCCGGATGAGGCGTCGCGGCCGGCGAGGCGGGCCCGCAGCCGGGCGGGGTCGGGCCAGTGCACGCCGTACGCCCAGCCGGCCCGCTCGAACCAGCGGATCAGCCGCGCGCTCGGATCGACCTGCCCCCGCAGCACCCCGTGCCGGGCGCAGGTCGGCTCCATGTGGTGCCAGTTGTGCCAGCCCTCGCCGAGCGTCAGCAGCGCCACCCACCACACGTTCGACGAACGGTCGCGGGTGCGGAACGGGCGGTCGCCGAAGGTGTGGGCGACGGAGTTCACCGACCACGTGACGTGGTGGACCACGGCGTAACGGACCAGCCCGCCCCAGAAGAAGGCCGTCCACGCGCCCGCCCACGACCACGACCACAGCCCGCCCACGACGGCCGGCAGCGCGAACGACAGCGCGGCGACGGCCGGGTAGGCGGCGTCGAACCGGCGCACGTCCGGGTCGGCCAGCAGGTCGGGCACCCAGTGCCGGGGGCTGGAGCGCCGGCGCGCGGTGTAGAACCAGCCGACGTGGGCGTGTGCCATGCCGCGCAGCAGGGCCCAGCCGTCGTCGCCGTAACGCCACGGCGAGTGCGGGTCGCCCTCGCGGTCGGCGTACTTGTGGTGCCGCCGGTGCTCGGCCGTCCACAGCGTGACCGGACCCTCGACCGCCATGCCGCCCGCCAGCATGAGCGCGACGCGCAGCGGCCGGCGGCAGCGGAAGGCCCGGTGGGTGAACAGCCGGTGGTAGCCGACGGCTATCCCGAAGATGCTGATCAGGTACATCACGACCGCGATGACGACGTCGCGCGGGCCGACGCCCCACCCCCACGCGGCGGGCACGGCGAGCGCCAGCAGCAGCACGGGGAGCACGACGAGGACGACCAGGTAGACGGTGCGGCGGCCGGTGGTGACCGTCACCGTCTCCGCCGTGCCCGGGCCCGGCTGGGGGATGGCCGACGAGGTCACACTGCCTCCCGTGATCGGCGAAGGGGACGCCGCGGCCCCTCGTTCAGGTGCTGCGGCCCCTCATTCAAAGGCCGTGTCCCCGGCCCACGGCAATGGCCGGGAAGTGACGACATCGTCACCGTGAGGAATCAAAACACTGCGCACCGTAACCCTGAGCCGGCGCCGCGTCCCTGTCTAGATTGTGGCTACACAACGTGATGATCTCTTTTCGCTCCGGCTTCAGACGGAAGGGGCCACTGGCATGGGCGCTGCCGGTCCGACGACCACGGGCGGCTATCTCGACCGGTACGACGAGGCGCTGGCCCGCGACCCGGTGTCCGCGTTCGGCCTCGTGCGGGAGTGGATGCGCACCGACTGGCGCGACCTGTTCGCCGAGCTGCGCGAGCGGCGCCCCGTCTTCGTCACGCCCGCCTTCACGGTGGTGACCCGCTTCGCCGACGTGATGGAGGTGCTCTCCCACGAGTCGGTCTTCTCGGTGCGCGCCTTCGGCCCGCGCCTGGACGCCGCGCTGGGCGGCCCGTTCATGCTGGGCCGTGACGCCACGGCGATGAACTGGCGCGACCGGGGCCTCATGCAGGTCATGCTCGACCAGCGCGACACGGCCCGGGTGCGCGAGCTGGCCGGGCGCGTCGCCGACGAGGCGCTCGACGCCGCCTGGCCGCACGGCCGCATCGAGGCCGTCCACGCCCTGTTCCGCCACGTCGCGCTGGAGGTCTGCGCGACGTACTTCGGCCTCCCCGGCCCCGACCGGCAGACCCTGTCGCGGTGGACGCGGGCGATCGTCACCGACGGCTTCGCCAACTTCGCCGGCGACCCCGACCTCCAGGCCGCGTCGGTGCAGGCGGGCGCCGACATGACGGCGTACCTGCGCGACCGGCTCGCCGAGCTGCGGGCCGCCCGGCGCGCCGGGGAGCAGCCGCCCGACCACGTGTTCGCCCGGCTCGCGGGCACCGCCCTGCCCGCCGGGATCGGCGTGGACGACGAGCGCGTCGTGGTCAACATGGCCGGGCTGCCGCTCGGCTTCGTGGAGAGCGCGCCCGGCGCCATGGCCGAGGCGGTCGAGCAGCTCCTGCTGCGTCCCGAGGTGCTGGCGCGGGCCGTCGAGGCGGCCGCCGAGCCCGATCCCGCCCGCTTCGACGCCCACGTCTGGGAGGCGCTGCGGTTCAACCCGTTCTTCAAGCTGCTTCCCCGGCTGTGCGAGCGCGACCACGTGCTCGCCGCCGGCACCCCGCGGGCCACGCTCGTCCCCGCGGGCACGTTCGTGCTCGCCGCCCCGGCCTCGGCCATGTTCGACGAGGACGTGGTGGCCGAGCCCGACGCGTTCCGCCTCGACCGGCCCGGCCACCACCACCTGTTCTTCGGTCACGGCCACCACGCCTGCCTCGGCGTCCATCCCGCCAGGGTCGTCATCTGCGAGGTCGTCCGCCGCCTGCTGCTGCGCCCCGGCGTACGCCTGCTCCCGCCGCCGGAAGGGCGGCTCGTCCGCTCGCACGGGATCTTCCCCGACCGGTTCGTCCTCGGCCTCGGCGGCGAGGGGGAGCGGGCATGACCAGCGCGCGCGGCATCGCGGTCGACGGGGCCGCCAACCGGCTCAGGTTCCTGGCGCTCACCAACGGCCGGCCGTTCTGGGACCTGGCGCAGGCCGTCCCGCCGCTCCGGCGGCGCCTCAACGCCTCGTTGATCGACCACGCGGTCCGCGAGATGCCCCCGCGGCCCGAGCCGCTGAGCACGATGGCCGGCTACACCTCCTGGGCGTCGCTCACCGACCGCACCTACAGCGGCAGGCACCTGCCCCCGCACACCGCGACCGGCGACGGCCGGCCCACTCCCGAGCGGGCCGCCGAGCTGTTCACCCGCGGCGACGCCATGATCCCCTGCCCGCGCTCCACGGTGCTGTTCGCCTACTTCGCCCAGTGGTTCACCGACGGCTTCCTGCGCGGCGACGTCAACATCCCGCGCGACCCGCGCAAGAACAGCTCCAACCACCACATCGACCTCAACCAGCTCTACGGCCTGCGCCCGGACGCGACGGCGGCGCTGCGCGCGTTCGACGGCGGGCTGCTCAAGAGCCAGCTCATCGACGGCGGCGAGTTCCCGCCCCACCTGTGCGAGAACGGCAAGATCAAGCCGGAGTTCGCGCCGCTGAGCGTGATCCGCTTCGACGAGCTCACCGACGCCCAGCGCGACACCCTGTTCGCCACCGGCAGCGACCGGGGCAACATCCAGATCGGCTTCACCATGCTCACGGTGCTGTTCCTGCGCGAGCACAACAGGGTGGCCCGGCAGCTCGCCGAGGCCCATCCGCGCTGGGACGACGAGCGGCTGTTCCAGACCGCCCGCAACATCCTCATCGTGCTGCTCATCAAGCTGGTGGTCGAGGAGTACATCAACCACATCACCCCGTACCACTTCCGCTTCACCCTCGACCCGCGGCTGACGACGCTGCTGGCCCGCGCGCCCTGGCACCGCGAGAACTGGGCGTCGGTCGAGTTCAACCTGGTCTACCGCTGGCACGGCCTGATCCCCTCGCGGCTGTCGGTGGGCGGGCGCGAACTGCCGATGGCCGACACGCTCGTGGGCGGCGCGCTGATCCCCGGACCGGGCCTCGGCCGGCTCTTCGAGGACGCCTCCCGCCAGCGCGCCGGCCGGATCGGCCTGTTCAACACCGACCCGCTGCTGCGGGAGGTGGACGCGGCCAGCATCGCCGACTCCCGGGCCCTGGACCTGGCGCCCTACAACAGCTACCGCGAGCACTGCCGCTTCCCCCGGGTGCGCCGCTTCGAGCACGTCTCCGGCGACCGGCGGGTCAGCGGCGCGCTGCGGGAGCTGTATCGCGGCGTGGACGACCTCGACCTGTACGTGGGGCTGTTCGCCGAGGAGCCCGGATCTCCCGACGCCATCCTGCCGCCGCTCCTCACGAAGATCATCGCGATCGACGCGTTCTCCCAGGCGCTGACCAACCCGCTGCTGGCGCCGCGGGTGTTCAACGCCGCCACCTTCTCGCCGACCGGCATGCGGATCATCGCCACCACCAGGACGCTGTCGGACGTGGTGCGCCGCAACGTGCCCGAGGACCCGCGTCCCCGCTTCGTCAGCATGACCCGCGCCGTCGTCCCCGGCGCCGCCGCCTCCCGCCCCGGCACGACCCGCGGCGCGCGCCGATGACCGCCGACCTCAACGCGTCCGGCGAGCCGCCGCATGGCCCGGGGGCTGACGCGGCCGGTCAGGGGGGTGACGCGACCGGTCCGGCCGCGGAGTCGTTGCGGGGGGCGGCGCGTGAGCTGGTCGACATCGGGGTCGTGATCCGCGGGGCGGCCGTCCACGCGACGGCCGCCCTCACCGACGGCGCCCTGCTCCAGGCCCTGCCGCACGCGCCCTCCCCGGGCTGGCGGACCCAGCGGGCGCTGCTGCGCGCGATCACCAACGGCAGGGGCCTCGGGTGGGCGCCCGCGGGCAGCCGCTCCGCCTCCGTGGCCGCCGCGCTGGGCGCGCTCGCGGGCGCGGAGAGCCTGGCCGTACGCGTCCTGGCCACCTCCTTGCGGCTGCGGGTCGAGGCCGTCGCCCTCGACCACCCGGAGCTGACCGGCGACCCCATGCTCAGCCGGCTCATCGAGGCGGCCGCGGCGGACCGCGACCTGGAGGCCGTCCGCGCCCTGCGCGCGCTGCTCGGCGACCGCGGCGCCGTACGCGTCCTCAGCCAGCTCGCCCCGGTCTTCGGCGAGGTGCTCGCCCTGCGGGCGCTGCTCGACGAGAACCCGCTCAACGACGCCACCGCCTGGCTGATCGCCACGGGAACGGGCTACGCCACGGCCGACCCGGTCACCGGCATGAGCAACCGGGCCGTGGCCGTGCTCGACCGGGGCGAGGGGGCCGCGCGCCGGGTCGAGCCGGCCGAGGCCGAGTCCGCGCGGCTGGCCACGAAGGGATCCCTGCTCGGCTTCCTCGGCAACCTCAGCGTGATCGGCACCACGGGCCGCGTCCTCATCCAGAGCGTCGAGGGCCCCGACGGGGTGGTGCGCCACGTCGTCCAGGCGCCCGGCATGCGGGCCGGGCGGCCCGACCACGACTCGCCGCAGGACCTGCTCGGCGCCTTCAGCAGCGCCGTCCTGGCCGCGAGCCCGTACAGCCGCGCCCTGGCCAAGGCCGTCGCCGACTACGGCTTGCCCGAGGGCGCCGAGGTGGCTCTGATCGGGCACAGCGCGGGGGGCGCGGCCGTCATGAACCTGGCGCAGGACCCCGGGTTCTGCGCCCGCCACACCGTCACCCACGCCATCGCGGTCGGCGCGCCCGTCGACTTCAAGCGGCCCGCCGACCCGGACACCTGGGTCGCCAGCGTCACCAACCAGCACGACATCGTCCCCACTCTCGACGGCCAGGGCGCCGGCGGCTGCTTCGACCTGCATCCCGACTGGTACGTGGTGGACTACTCCGACGCCACCCACCTGTTCCCGCTCTGCCACAGCATCGACCGCTACATCGCCAACATCGCCACCGACCTGCCCGAGGCCCGCGACCACATCGACGGGCGCCTCGCGCCGTACCGGGGGCCGGTCGTGCGCTCGCAGGTCTACCGGCTGTTCGACCACCCGCCCGAACCCGAGGGGTTCCCCTTCCTGACCGTGCCGACCCACGCGGTGCCCGGTCCGGGCGGCCGGGTGGAGCTGCCGATCCGCTGTCACGACGGCGGCGCGCTCACCGCGTACTTCGCCGCGGACCCGGCGGTGGCGGCGGCCCTCCTGGAGGGCACCGGGCTCGGCCCCGCCGTGCGGGTCGCCGGCCGTGCCCTCGTCGCCGTCCACGCCGCCTGGAACCGGCGTACCAGCGTGGGCGTCCACCGCGAGCTCCACGTCGGGGTCGTCGTGCCCGGCCCGTGGCGGGCCCGCGGGCCGCTCGGCTGGTACGACCTGGTGCGCGGGGCCGACCGGCGGCGTTCGGGCGTCTTCCTGGCCGGCTCCGTGGTGGACACCGCCGTCGTCGCCGCCCTGGCGCCGCGGCTGTGGGGCGGCGAGCCGTCGCTGCTGCCGCTGGAGTTCGGGCTGGCCAGGGGCGTCGCCCGCATCACCGCCGGGGCGGAGGCTCGCGGCGACGGAGAGCGGCTGCTCGTCCTGGGCGGGCGGCTCGGCCCCGGGCTGCCGGTGAGCGAGCGCGACCTGGTCGGCTACGCGCGGGCGGCGGGCACGACGCTGCGCTCCTGCGTACGGGCCCGCGGCCGGGCGCTGCTGCACCCCGCGCCCCGGCTCCGGCTCACTGTGGAGCCCGGATCGGCCCACCCGCTGGCCCGCCTGCTGCGCGAGCTGGGTCTCGACGGCGCCCGCCCGCTGCTCTGCCTGTCGGCCGCCGCCCGCCGGACCCTGCGTGACGCCGCCGTCCCGGTGCCGACCACCTGACCTGGCGGAACGCGGCCGGTGGGCCGCGCCGGTGCCGCCACCGTCCGCGAGTGCCGACCATCTGATCGGAGGACCACATGCGCCGTCACCCCGCTCGGCGATCGGCCCGGCGTCCGGCCGACCCGGCGTCGATCATCGCGCACGCCGTCGTGCTGGAGACCGACGCCCGCGCGCTGGCCGAGTGCGCCGAGCGCCTGCGTGGGATCACCGAGCGGCTGGAGGCGGGCGGTGTCGCGCCGCGCTGGCTGCGCCAGGCGGTGAACGCCCACCTGGCCGCCTGCGTGACCGCCGCCGCCGACCTCACCACGGCCGCCGCCCACCTGCGCCACTACGCCGACAGCGTCCGCTCCGCCGACAGCGTCCGCTCCGCCGACAGCGTCCGCTCCGCCGACAGCGTCCGTCCCGCCGACAGCGTCCGCCCTGCTGGGCGCTGACCTCACCGGGCCGCCGCGTCCTGCAGGGGGAAGTGGCAGGCCGCCGCGTGCGCCGGCTCGCCGGCCGACGGCGCCAGGGCGGCGCCTCCCGGGCGCACACGTCCTCGGCCTTCCAGCAGCGGGTCCGGAACCTGGGACTGATCATGATCCTTCCGATGGTCTGCCCTGGGTGCCGGGCGGGCCGCGTGCTAGGCGACGGCTGTCGCGCCGAGGGCGGCCAGGCCGCGGTCGATGATGCGGGCCAGTTGCTCGCGGTGCTCCGGGGTGACCTGGGCCAGCGGCGCCCGCACGGGGCCGCAGGATCGCCCGCGCAGGTCGAGGCCGGCCTTGACGAGCGACACGGCGTACCCGGGGGTCGTCTGGCGCAGCCGGGCGAGCGGCGCGTAGAACTCGCGCAGCAGCAGCTCCTGGGTCGCGTCGTCGCCCGTGTCGAACGCCCGGAAGAACGCGGTGGCGACCTCGGGGAGGAAGGCGAGCACCGCCGAGGAGTAGGCGCGGGCCCCGACGCCGGCGTAGGAGCGGGCGTAGATCTCGGCGGTCGGCAGGCCGTTGAGCAGGGGGAGCCGCCCGCCGGTGGCGGTGTGGATGAGCTGGAGCAGCTCCATGTCGCCGTGCCCGTCCTTGAGCGCGACGATGTTGTCCACCTCGGCGAGCTCGGCCACCGCCTCGGGGGAGAAGATCGCGGTGCCGCGCTGGTAGAGGATCACGCCCAGGTCCGTGGCCGCGGCCACCTCCCGGTAGTGCGCCACGAGCCCGGCCGGCGGGCCGACCTGGAGGTACGGCGGGAGAGCGAGCACGCCGTCGGCTCCGGCGGCCTCGGCGGCGCGGGTGAACTCCACGGCCGTCCGCGTGCCGCCGCCCACTCCCGCGAGCACGGGCACGGCTCCGGCGACGTGCTCGACGGCGGTCCTGACCACCGCCTGCTGCTCGCCGGCCGTCAGCGACGCCAGCTCGCCGGTCCCGCAGGCGACGAAGATCGCCCTGGGTTCGGCGGCGAGCATGTCGTCGAGGTGGGTTCGGAAACGGGCCAGGTCCACGTCCCCGGTCTCCGTGAACGGCGTGACGGGGAAGGCGAGCAAACCGGAGAGCGAGGCGACTCGCGACAGGGCGGGGGTCATCAACGGCAACCTCTTGTCTATATATGGAGACGGCGTCTATATTTGTAGCCGAGACATTAAGTTGGCGTTTCCGCAGGCGTCAAGAGGTGGTCGATGACGAAACAGGTTCTGGAGCCTTCCGCCGAGCCCGGCGAAGGAGGAGGTGGTGGCGTCCGCAGCGTCAAGTCGGCCGAGCGGACCATCGCGGTGCTCGAATACCTGAGCTCCGCGGCTCAGGCGTGCTCGCTGCGCGAGGTGGTGACCGCCCTCGGCATGCCGCGGGCCAGCGGTTACGCGCTGCTGACCACACTGGTAAACACCGGCTGGGTCGAGACCGACGGCAACGGCCGCTACCGGATCGGCATCCGCGCCCTGCGCGCGGGGGCCGCGTACGTCGAGCGGGACGACGTCGTCCAGCGGGCGCAGCCCGTGATGGACGACCTGCACCGCGACCTGGGCGAGACCGTGCACCTGGCGCGACTCGACGGCGCCGAGGTCGTCTACCTGGCCACCAACATCTCGCGGCACTCCCTCGCCGTGGTCTCCAGGCCCGGCCGGCGCCTGCCGTCGTGGGCGACCGGGCTCGGCAAGGTGATCCTGGCCGGGCGTCCCTGGGAGGAGGTGGACGCGCTGCTGCCGCCGGTTCTGCAGGCGCGGACCGAGCACACGATCACCGACCGGGCGGCGCTGCGCGCGGAGCTGGAGGAGATCCGGCGCCGGGGCCACGCCGTGGACGAGCAGGAGTCGACCATCGGCCTGCGCTGCTTCGCCGTCGCCCTCGACTTCGGCCCGGCTCCGAACGAGGCGCTGAGCTGCTCCATCCCCATCGTCCGGCTCAGCCCCGAGCGGGAGGAGGCGATCGTGGCCGCCCTGCTGCGGGCCCGGGAGCGCATCATCCGCTGAGCGTCGTCAGGACCCTGGAGGTCATCGGGGGTACGCCCGCCGGGCATGGCGGTCCGGGAGCGGGTCAGCGCAGGCCGTGCCGGTCCGCCCACGCCGAGACGGCCGCGGCGATCAGGGCGGGCTGGTCCTCCGGCGTGTGGTGCCCGGCGACGGCGTCGGAGCGCTCGATCTCCAGGGCCGCCATCGTGGCGGCGCACCACGCGACCATGTCGTCGCCCACCATCACCCCCGCCCCGGGCGCGAACGTCATCAGCAGCTTGGGCACCTCCGCGCTGGCCGCCAGCCACCGGTCGTACGCCTCGACCCTGGCCACGACGTCGGCGGGCTCGCCGCCCAGCGGCATCGAGCGCGCCCACCGCAGGAGCGGCAGCCTGCTCTCGCGCGTCGGGTACGGCTTGCGGTAGACGTCGAGGTCGCCCTCGGACATCGGCGACGCGGTGCTGCCCGGCAGGCCCTGCTCGATGAAGGCGTTGTCGTCCAGGAGCATGGCCTCGCCGACGCCCTCGGTCTTGATCGCCCGGAACAGCTCGCGGCCGCCCTCGGGGAACTCTTCCCAGGTCATCGGCTTGACGATGGTCTCGGTGAACGCGATGCCGCGCACCCGGTCCGGATGGCGGGCGGCCCAGTCGAAGGCCAGGGCGCCGCCCCAGTCGTGTCCGACCAGCACCACGTCGCGCAGGCCGAGCGCGTCGAACCAGGCGTCGAGGTAGCGGGCGTGGTCGGCGAAGGTGTAGGCGATGTCGGGTTTGCCGGACTCGCCCATGCCGATGAGGTCGGGGGCCAGCAGCCGCCCGGGGCCCACGGCCGGCATGACGTTCCGCCACAGGTAGGAGGAGGTGGGGTTGCCGTGCAGGAAGACGACGGGCGTCCCGGCGCCGGACTCCCGGTAGTGGACGGTGGAGTCGAGGACGTGCTGAACAGGCATGATCGGTTCCTTGTCGGGGTTCAGAGGTTGAGCCGGATGACGCGGTCGACCGTGATCTCGATGACCACGCGGCCGGGCGGGTTCGGCGGCGGCGCCCCGTAGCGGGCGGCGTAACGGCGGGCGCCCTCCTCCACCCGCTCGGGGGCGTCGTGGACGGTGGCGGCGCCTTCGAGCGTCACCCACCGGAACCCGTCCGCCTGGCAGAGCGCCACGCGCCCGCCCGGCCGGGCGAGGTTCCTGGCCTTGCGGGTGGAGCCGGTGGTCAGGACCCGCGCCAGGCCGGCGGCGCGATCCCAGGTGAAGCGCACCGCGACCACGTGCGGTGAGCCGTCGGGGCGCAGGGTGGTGAGGGTGGCCAGGCGCGGCTCGGCGAGGAAACGCTCGGCCGCGGCACTGGGGCGGGCGGTCGCGCTCATCGGAAGGCGGGCACGTTGCGGGCAGCCCACTCGGCGAAGGTGCGCGGGGCGCGCCCGAGCACGCGCTCGACGTCGGGGCTGACGGCCCGCTCGGCCGCCGTGGGCGCGCCCAGGATCGCCAGCGTGCCCTCGACGACGGGCTCGGGCATCACCTGGAGCATCTGCGTCCGCGCCTCCTCGCGGGTCTGCTCGACGAACCGCACCGGCTCGCCGAGCGCCGCGCCGATCGCCGCCGCACGCTCCCGCGGGGTGACGGGCGCCGGTCCGGTCAGCTCGTACGTACGGCCGGCGTGCCCGGCCCCGCGCAGCACCGCGGCGGCGACCTCGGCGATGTCGGCCGGGTCGATGACCGGCAGGCCGACGTCCCCGAAGGGCGCGGCGGCGGTGCGCGTGGTCCGGATGGACTCGGCCCAGGCGAAGGCGTTGGAGGCGAAGCCGCCCGGCCGCAGGATCGTGAAGTCCGCCCCCGACTCGCGCACGGCCCGCTCGAACAGGGCCGGGTGCCGGTAGACCTCGGGGCGGCTGCCCGCTCCCTGCGAGGACAGCAGCACGATCCGCCCGACGCCCGCGGCCTGCTTGAGGATCGCGTGCGGGTCGTCGCCCGCCACGAGCAGGAAGAGCGCCGCGGCGCCGTCCAGGGCGGGTCGCAGGCTCGCGGGGTCGCCCAGGTCGGCGCTGTGGTGCCGTACTCCGTCGGGGACCTGGGCGGGCCGGCGGGACACGGCCGTGACCTGCTCCCCGGCGGCGGCGAGCGTGTCGACGAGCGCGCGGCCGACGTTGCCGGTGGCTCCGGTGACGACGATCATGATCTCTCCCAGAAAGTTAGTTAGCTGACTGACTGAGAAAGACCTTAGCGGGTCGCGAGGGCCTCTGTCCACAGCAAGTCAGTCGGATGACTAAGTCGCCGGCAAAAGATCATCGGCGCGGCCGAACCCTCGGCGCCGGCGCCACCGCGTTCGTTACGCTCGAAGATCCACGAGCAAGGGATGGACGTCGTGCTGATTCGATTGCTCGGACCCGTCGAGGTGGAGCGCATGGGCCGGCCCCGGCCCGTGCGGCCCCCGCAGGTCGCGCTCGCCCTGGCCGCGCTCGCCTGGGAGGCCGGCCGGGTCGTGCCGGTCGAGTCGCTCCTCGCCCGCGTGTGGGGCGACCAGGTCCCGGCCGGCGCGCGGCACACCCTCTACACGGTCATCACCCGCATCCGCCGCGAGATCCTCGGCGACGACGGCGCGGTCGTCCACCGGCTCGGCGGCTACCTGCTCGACGTGGACGAGTCCGCGGTGGACGTGTCGAGGTTCCGCGGCCTCGCCGACCAGGCGATGGCCGAGCCGGACCCGGCACCGCTGCTCGGCGAGGCCCTCGCGCTGTGGCGCGGCGACCCGCTGACCGGGCTGCCCGGCGAGTGGGCCGAACGCGCCCGCAGCCGCCTGCGCGACGAGCGCAAGGAGGCCGCGCTGCGCTGGGCGCGGCTGATGACCGGCCGCGACGCCGCCGCGGCCGTCGCGGCGCTGTCCCCGCTGGCCGACGAGTACCCGCTGGACGAGCTGCTGGCCGCCGCGCTCATCGAGGCCCTGCACGCGTGGGGACGGACCGCCGAGGCGCTGGCGCACTTCGCCCGGGTCCGCCGGACGCTGGCCGAGGAGCTGGGCGTCGAGCCGGGCACGGAGTTGCGCCGCGTGCACCGGACGCTGCTGCTGTCCGGCGACGCGGCCGAGACCGCCGGCGTGGTCCCGGCCCAGTTGCCGGTCGACCTCCGGTTCTTCGTCGGACGGGCGGCCGAGCTGGAACGACTCGCCGCGGTCGCGACCGGCGACCCGGCGGCGACCGCGGCGATCTGCGCCATCTCGGGACCGCCGGGGGTGGGCAAGTCGTCCCTCGCGCTGCGCTGGGCGCACCTCCATCGCGACCGCTTCCCCGACGGGCAGCTCTACGCCGATCTCAGCAGGGTGGACGCCGCCGACGCCGCCATGATCCTGCCCCGCTTCCTCGGCGCGCTGGGCGTCCCGGAGGCCCGGGTGCCGTCGGGCGTCGAGGCCCGGATCGGGCTCTACCGCAGCATGCTGGCCTCCCGCCGGGTCCTCGTCGTGCTCGACGACGCCCACGGCGCCGAGCAGGTGCGCCCGCTGCTGGCCGCCGCGCCGGGCTGCATGACGCTGATCACCAGCCGCGCCGAGCTGTCCGGCCTCGCGGTCGCCGAGGGCGCCTCCCTCGTACGGCTCGACGTCCTGCCGGACGACGACGCCCGCCACCTGCTGGCCGCGCGGCTGGGCGAGCCCCGGCTGGTGGCCGAGCCGGAGGCCACGGAGCAGATCATCCGCCGGTGCGGCCGGCTGCCGCTGGCCCTGGCGATCGTCGCCGCCCAGCTGGCGGGGCGCGCCGACCAGTCGCTGCCCGAGGTCGCCGCCGACCTCGCCCGGACCGGCGCGGACCTGGAGCCGTTCGCCCACAGCGACCCGGCGATCGACCTGCGCACCGTGTTCGGGCGGTCGTACCGGGACCTGCCCGAGCCGGCGATCCGGCTGTTCCGCCGCCTCGGCCGCCACCCGGGCCCGCACCTGCCGCTCGCCGCGGCGGCGAGCCTGGCCGCCGTGCCGGTGGACCGGGCCAGGGAGCTGGTCGCCCGGCTCGAACGCGCCAACCTGGTCGACGTCCGCGCGCCCGGCCATCTGCGGCTGCACGACCTGCTGCGCGCGTACGCGTCGGAGCAGGAGCGGGCCGCCGAGAGCCGGGCGGTGCGGCGCGGGGCGACCCGGCGGCTGCTCGACTACTACCTCCACTCGGCGTGCGCGGCGAGCGAGGTCTGCTACCCGCACCGCGAGAAGCCGGTGCTGGGCCCCCGGGCGCGAGGAGCCGTGACGGAGCGGTTCACCGGCCAGGCCGACGCCCTGCGCTGGTACGCCGACGAATGCGTGGCGCTGCCCGGGCTGCTGGCGGAGGCGACCGGTGCCGGGCTGGACCGGCACGCGTACGAGCTGGCGTGGGCGTTCGCCGAGTTCATGCAGCGCCGCGGCCCGTGGGAGCAGATCCTGCGCGTCCAGGCCGTGGCGCTGGAGGCGGCCGGCCGGGCCGGCGACCCGCTCGCCCAGGCCCGCTGCCACAACAGCATCGCCCGCGCCCACGCCAGGCTGGGCGGCCACAAGGAGGCGGTCGGGCACTTCGAGCAGGCGCTCGAACTGCACCGATTACTCGACGAGCCGGCACTGGAGGCGCACGTCCACATGGGCCTGTCGGCCTCGCTGACCGGGGTGCGACCCGGCGAGGTCCTGGACCACGTGCTGTCCGCGCGGGACCTGTTCCGGCGGGCCGGCGACCTCATCGGCGAGGCCCGTGCGCTGAACAACGCGGGATGGTGGCGGGCCCAGCACGGCGACCACGAGCGGGCGCTGGCCGACTGCCGCCGGGCGCAGCGCATCCTCGCCGAGCACGGATACGCCCAGGGCGAGGCGCACGCCTGGGACAGCATCGCCTACATCCTGCAGGCCATGGGCGAGCACGCGCAGGCCGTGGCCTGCTACGAGCGGGCGGTGGAGCTGTTCCGCTGGTGCGACGACCTGTACCCCGCCGCCGAGACGCTGGTCCGCCTGGGCGAGGCCCACGTGGCGGCGGGCGACACCGCGGCCGCCCTCGACGCCTGGGAGCGGGCGGCCCGATGCTACGACGCCGTCGGCGACGCCCGGGCCCGTACGGTGCGCGACCGCGTCGCCGCCCATGGTCAGCGGAGCGCGGCCGTTGAGAAATCATTGAGAAATCGCTCAGACCTCTGACGCAGTCTCTGCGACGAGCGGCGGGACGGCGGCCTCGTGAGGTGAGCCGCCCGTCCCGCCGCGCCGGGCGCGGGAAGCCCGCCCGGCGCGTCGACAGGGAGGTTCCATGCGTGTCATGAACAGGATGGCCGACCGGCTCCTGGAGCTGTTCGCGCCCCACACCGCGGCTCGGGCGACCGACTGCGACTACCAGTGCTGCAGCAAGTCCACCTGGAAGTACTGCTGCTACTACCCGAACGGCACCCACCACTGCGGCGGCTGCGTGTCCACCAGGTCCTGCGCCTGACGACACCTCCGGACGCCCGTCCCCGCGAGACGCGCGGGCCGCGGCCCCCAGGCCGCCCGCGCCCGTCCCCACGGTGACGAGCCCGTCGCGACGACCCGTGCCCGGCGGCGGCCGTCCGCCGCCGGGCACACCTTTTGATCTTTCGACACGGAGGTGTCCTGTGCCCTATCTGGTCGCCATCATGGTCCTCGTGGGCCTCCTGTGCCTGCTGAACCTGCTGCTGACCCTCGGCCTGGTCCGGCGGATCAAGGAGCACACGAAGCTCATCGACGCCCTGTACGAGGTCGTCGGCTCAGGCGGCCTGTCCGGGGTGAGCGCCGGCGCGGCCGTCGGCGAGACCGTCGGCGACTTCGACGCGACGACCGTGGACGGCGCCCGCGTGACCCGGGACGACCTGCCCGAGGGCACCGTCGTCGCGTTCCTGTCGCCCGACTGCGCGGGCTGCCGCGAGCAGCTCCCCGAGCTGGCCTCCTGGGCCGCCGCTCAGGACCGCTCCCGCGTGGTGGCGGTGGTCGACGGCCGGGAGGGCGACGTGGCGCACCTGGTCTCGACGCTGTCCCCCGTGGCGCAGGTGATCGTGGAGGAGTCCACGCCGCCCCAGGTCGCCGAGGCGTTCAAGCTGCAGGCGTTCCCGACCTTCTACCAGGTGGCCGCGGGCGGCAAGCTGCTCGCGACGGCGCCCAGGATCTCGCGGCTGCCGGCCGGGTCGCCGGCGTGACCACCCGCCCGCCGGACGCGACGCCGACGCCCCGCGGGCTGGCGGGATGCGCGGCCCGCGCCGCCGGGATGGTGTGGCGGGCCGCGCCGGCCCACGTCCTCGGGTACATGGCGACCACGCTCGTGGGAGCCGTCACCCCGGTCGCCCTGGCCTGGCTGACCAAGGCCGTGCTGGACGGCCTGGCGCACGGCCGGGCCACCGCGCTGCTCGGCCTCGCCGTGACGATCGCCGTCGTGACGACGGTCGCCGCGGCGGCCGCGCACGCCACGGAGTACCTGCGCGCCGAGGTGGACCGCCGGGCGGCGCTGCGCGCCAAGGACGAGCTGTTCGCCGCGGTGACCCGCTTCACCGGACTGGCCCCGTTCGAGAGCCCCGCCTTCCTGGACCGGCTGCGCCTGGCCCAGCAGAGCGCCGGCAACCCGGGCAGGCTGGTCGACACCGCCACCTCCACGGCGCGCAGCGCGGTGACCGTCGCCGGGTTCGTCGGCTCCCTGGTGGTGATCAGCCCCACGTTCACCGTCCTGGTCCTGCTGTCGGCCGTGCCGGCGCTGCTCATCGAGCTGCGGATGTCGCGGCAGCGGGTCGCGATGCTGTGGCGGATCGGGCCGGCAGAGCGCCGTGAGATGTTCTACGCGCAGCTCATGTCCACCGCGGACGCCGCCAAGGAGATCCGCCTGTTCGGCCTCGGCGACTTCCTCCGCCTGCGCATGCTGGCCGAGCTGCGGACCGCCAACGCCGCCCGCCGCCGGATGGGCCGGCGGGAGTTCGCCGTGCAGGCGAGCCTGTCGGCGCTCTCGGCGGGCCTGGTCGGCGCGGGCCTGGTCTGGACGATCCTCGCGGCCGGCCGCGGCGAGCTCGGCGTGGGGGACGTGGCGATGTTCGTGGCGGCCGCCGCCGGTGTCCAGGCGGCGCTGAACGTCATGGTGTCGGCCGGGGTGATGGCCTACGAGCAGCTGCTGACGTTCCACCATCACGTCGCCGTCGTGTCCGCCGGCCGCGACCTGCCCGCACCGCGCGACCCCGGGTCGCTGCCCGCGTTGCGCCGGGGCATCGAGCTGCGCGACGTGTGGTTCCGCTACAGCGACGACCATCCGTGGGTGCTGCGCGGCGTCGACCTGTTCATCCCGCACGGCCGCACGGTCGCGCTCGTCGGCCGCAACGGCGCCGGCAAGAGCACGCTGGTCAAGCTGCTGTGCCGGTTCTACGAGCCGACGCGCGGAGCGATCCTCTGGGACGGCGTGGACATCCGCGACGTGCCGCCGGAGACGCTGCGCTCCCGCATCGGCGCGGTCTTCCAGGACTTCGTGGCGTACGAGCTGACGGCCGCCGACAACATCGCGGTGGGCGACCTGAGCGCCGTCCGGGACCGGGCGCGGATCGAGCGGGCGGCGCGGGAGGCGGGGGTCCACGACGCCGTCGCGGCCCTGCCACGCGGCTACGAGACGCTGCTGAGCCGCGAGTTCGACCCGGACCAGGAGGCGGATTCGGACGCGGACCCTGAGGCGGGCCTGGACGTGGACCCGGACCTGGACTTGGACGTGGATCCGGACCTGGGCCCGGACGTGGATGGGACCCCCGCCCCCGGCTCGGGCTCCGGGCGGGGGCCGGCCTCGGACGGGCCCGGCCCGGGCGTGCTGCTGTCGGGCGGGCAGTGGCAGCGGCTGGCGCTCGCGCGGGCGTTCCTGCGGTGCGACCAGGACCTGATGATCCTCGACGAGCCCAGCGCCGGCCTGGACCCCGAGGCCGAGCACGAGATCCACACCCGGCTCGCGCGGCTGCGGTCCGGCCGGACCAGCGTGGTGATCTCCCACCGGCTCGGCGCGGTCCGTGAGGCCGACCGGATCGTGGTGCTGACCGACGGCCGCGTCACCGAGGAGGGCACGCACGCCTCGCTGCTGGCGGACGACGGCACGTACGCCCGGCTGTTCACCCGGCAGGCCGCCGGCTACCGCGACGACGTCCAGCCGACGGGGGCGGCGCGGTGACCGGGGTCGTCGTGGTGGTGGCGCTCGCGTGTGCCGTCGTCGCGCTGGCCGCCGTGTGGGTGCGGCGGCGGTACGTGGTGGTGACCGTTCACGGGGAGAGCATGCTGCCGACGTACCGGCCGGGGGAGCGGCTGGTGGTGCGGCGCGTGTCGGCCCGCTCGCTGCGCGACGGGCAGGTCGTGGTCCTCGCCGGTCTCGGCCACCGGCCGCCCGCGGACGGGCAGCCGGGGGAGCGGGCGGGGGACGAGCCGGACATGAGCCCGCGCTGGATCGTCAAGCGGGTCGCGGCGGTGCCGGGCGACCCGATCCCGCGGGACACGGTGCCGGCGCTGCGGACGGCGCCGGGTACGCGGGTGCCCGACGGGCATCTGGTGGTGCTGGGGGACAATCCAGAGAGGTCCCACGACTCCCGCCATGCCGGATATATGACGACGGACCGGCTGCTCGGCGTGGTGCTCCGCAAGGTCGGCCAGCCATGACCCGCGCCTCGTGACCGCGACCTGCGGAGTCGAGCCGCGCCCGCCAGAACTTGATCGCGACAGGGGGACGCCCCGACGGCCGCGCTGATACCTTTCCTGCAGTGTTGACGCGTTCTGGGGGGCCAGAGTGAACCAACCGCTGATGGACGACGATCCGCGGCGGCTGGGCCCGTACGACATCACGGCCCGCCTCGGCGAGGGCGGCCAGGGCGTCGTCTACCTGGGACGGACGGCGACCGGCGAGCAGGTCGCCGTCAAGCTCCTCCACCACGGCCTGCTCGGCGACCCCGAGGCGAGGAACAGGTTCCTGCGCGAGGTGGAGATCGCCCGGCGCGTGGCCCGCTTCTCCACCGCGCCCGTGCTGCACGCCGACCTCGCGGGCCGGCGGCCGTACATCGTCAGCGAGTACGTGCCCGGGCCCTCGCTGCGCGAGCTGGTCGCCGCGGAGGGGCCGCGCCGCGGCGCCGCGCTGGAACGCCTGGCGATCAGCACCGCCACCGCGCTGGCGGCCATCCACCGCGCGGGGGTCCTGCACCGGGATTTCAAGCCCGCCAACATCCTGATGGGGCCGGAAGGTCCCGTGGTGATCGACTTCGGCATCGCGCGCGCCCTGGACGCGCCGGGCGTGTCCTCGACCGGATCGACGATGGGGACGCCGTCCTACCTCGCGCCGGAGCAGCTCGGCGGCGAGGCGGTGACGGAGGCGGCCGACGTCTTCGCGTGGGGCGTGACCATGGTGTTCGCCGCCTCGGGGCGGCCCGCGTTCGGCGCGGACTCCACCCCGGCGGTGATCAACCGCATCCTCAACAAGGAGCCGACGCTCACCGGGCTGGACGGGACGCTGCTCGCCCTCGTCACCGCCGCCCTGTCCAAGGACCCGGCCCGGCGGCCCAGCGCGGAGGAGCTGGCGGCGGGGCTGACCTCCCACCCCGGGCGCCCCCTTGGACGATCGGGGCCGCTTCCCGGACACTCCGGAACGCCTGCGAGCCCCGAGAGCTCGGGGGCACCTGCCCGGGAGCCCGTGGGTTCGCCGGCTGTCCGGGGACGCCGCCGCCGTACGGTCGCCGTGACGATCGCCGGCAGCGTGGCGGCCGCGGCGCTCCTCGTCACGGTCGGGGTGCTGATCAACGGCGGCGTCGACGACCCGGTCGGCTCGTCACCCGCGGTGGGGGACACGACGTCTCAGCCCGCGTCGCGGCCGACCACGGCAGCCGCCACGGCGGCGTCCCCCATGGCGGCCACGAAGACGCAACACCGGACGCCACCCCCGGCTCCCAAGCAGACAACCCACCTCAGGACCCCGGCCCCGACCGCCAAGCCCGCCCGTACGGGCCATGCCGTGATCACGCCGCTCGACGACGAACCGCGGCGCGACACGACCGCCGACCCCACCTCCGGAACCGTCCCGGACCGGCAGCCCGAGACGACCGCCGCCCCACCTCCGTGGATGCAGCAGCCCACCATGGAGAACCCGTTCACGTGCATCCCGCAGATGTGCTGACCCGCCGCGGCTGAGTCCCCGCCGGCGGCGCGCCCGATGGCGAGAACCCGTTGGAAGTTGTCGATCCAGCCCATGGGGCGCCGGGGGTGAACCGCTCTAACGTTGCGCTGCGCGAACGGCTCGCGCCGCGAAACGCGACAGAGCGGAAACGCCCGCCCCTACCTCAGAACGGAACCCGACCTCCCATGTCCATCGTCATGCCGATCGTCATCGGCCTGATCGCCGTCACGCTCGTCTCCCTGATCCCCGAGCCGCAGCGCCGCCTCGTCAACGCCGTCCTGGTCGCCGGCGCGGGCGCCGCCTACCTCAGCGGAGGCGGTCTCGGGTACGCGGAGTTCATCCTGCCGATCGTGATGACCTACGTCGCCTACCGCGGGCTCGACAGCTGGACATGGATCGGCATCGGCTGGCTCCTCCACACCACCTGGGACGTGCTGCACCACCTCGTCGACAGCCCCCTCCTGCCCTTCGCCCCGCTCTCCTCCTTCGGCTGCGCCATCTGCGACCCGGTGATCGCCCTGTGGTGCTTCGCCGGCGGACCGTCGGTGCTCGGCTGGGCCCGCGACCGCCTGTCCCGCAGGGCCCAGGACGCCGGGCAGACCTGACCACCCCGCCCGCCCGCCGCGTCCAGGCCTCAACCACCGACCGTCCACCCCTGACTGTGGGCTTTGATCAGCTCTCGGACGAGGCCGCGGGCGTGGGGATCGCGTCCGGCGACCGCTCGCAGGGCGTCGGTCGCTCCTTCCACCCGCTCGACGATCGCCGCGATGACCTCGATGGGCTGCCGCCTCGGCAAGCCGGGATGGTCGGCGATGACCGCCAACAACACGTCGGTCGCGGCCACGGCCGCCGGATAGAGCGTCCCCGCGTGATCGTTTCCTACGGCCGACCGAATGCCGTACCCCTCGTCCCGGTCACTGCGGGCACCGCGGGCGCTGTCGATCAGCTCGTCGAAGGCCCCCACGACGTCCTCAGGCCGGTACCAGCTCGGCCCTGGGACCGCCGCCCAGTCCACAGCCTGTGGATCCATGCGGCCAGCGTAGAGCTCTCATTGACGGTGTCCGCCTGAACAGGCATGATCGTTACTTGGTCATTCATCCAGAGGATCCGAGGGACCTGGCCCTGTGACGGTCCGGCAACCTCCCCGGCGGGCGAGCCGCGGGAAAGGTGCCAATGCCAGGAACGATGAGGAGAGTTGATGAGCGTGCGGCTTGACGTTCCTGTCCTTGCCGGTGAACTGGTGCGGTTGGAGCCGTTGGCGATGCGGCACGTCCCGGATCTCGCGCAGGCGGCCGAGGAGGATCGGTCCTCCTACGACTTCACGCTGGTGCCTCGCGCCAGTGAGGTCCCGGACTACGTGGCGGCCCAACTCGCCCGCGGCGGGCTGACACCGTTCGCGCAGGTTCGGGTGGCCGACGGCACGACGGTGGGATGCACCGGCCTGTGGGATCCGCGCGGGTGGCCGGACCGGCCGGGCCTGCGGGCGATCGAGATCGGGTTCACCTGGCTGGCCGCCTCGGCGCAGGGCGGCGGGATCAACGCCGAGGCGAAGCTGTTGCTGCTCTCGTACGCGTTCGACGTGCTCGGCGTCGCCCGCGTCGATCTGAAGACCGACGCCCGCAACCACCGCTGCCGCCGGGCCCTGGAGCGACTCGGCATTCCCTTCGAGGGCGTGCTGCGCGCCTGGTCCATGTCGTGGGCGCCGGGCGAGGAGGGTCGGGTCCGTGACTCGGCCATGTTCGCGGTGGTCGCCACGGAATGGCCCGCCGTCAGATCGGTGCTGGAAGCCCGGCTCGCTGCCGTGAGCTCCCGTGCGTCGGCCCGCTGAGGAGCCGCCTTTCCGATCGTTTCACGCCCGGGACGCTGCGATCGCCCGGACGGAGGCGCGGGATCCCGGCACGGCCGGTCCACGATCCACAGCCGGGCGGCCAGCCGGGCGACGTGCTCCCGGCTGGCCTGCGCTCGTCGCGGGTGTCGGCCGCGAGCTCAGCCGGAGAAGGCGGCGCTGTGCACGTCCACCGGGTTGGCGGCGTCGCCGGTGGCGACGCCGTACACGGCCGTGAAGCCCGAGCCGGTCGAGACCAGGCCGGTGTAGTCCCCGACCAGGCGTCCCACGCTCGTCGCCGGAACCTTCCGCGCGTCGAACGGCCCCTCGATGTGCTGCTCGCGCCACGCCCCGGACTGCGTGCAGTCCTTGGCGCAGGTCACGGCCCATACGTCGGTGGGCAGGGTGGCGGGGTCGGGCGTGTTGTTGCGGAAGTCGTAGTACGTGACCGCCACGGTCCCCGTCCGGGACACGGCGACGACCGGTACGGCGGCGGAGCCGGTGGGCGTCCGGTCCACGCGGACCGGGCTGGACCACTTCTTCCCGCCGTCGGTCGAGCGGGAGTAGGCCACGTGGAAGGTGCCGTCGGTGTCCTGGCTCTGCCAGACCGCGTTCACCACCTGGGTGCCCGGCTGGGCGGCCAGCAGCGGCAGGGAGGCGTTACGCACTGGGTCGCCCGAGTTGTCGGGGTCCGGGATGCGGGGGCCCACCGCGAGCGGGGCCGGAACGTTCAGTGTCGGCGCCGACCAGGTCCGGCCGCCGTCGGTGGAGCGGATGACCTGGGTGGCGCCCTCGGTGTCCGTCTCGTGGTGCATGCCGATCAGCAGTGTCCCGTCGGGGAGCGCCACGAGCTGGGTGCCGATGACGCCGCTGTTGGTGGGTACGTCGTACACCTTGCTCGTGGTCCAGGTGCGTCCGTCGTCGGTCGACTTCGCCAGATAGATGGGCTGTACCCAGTTCTCTTCCGTGTCGGTCGACTGGTTGTCGATGCGGTCCCACACCGCGTAGATCACGCCCGGGTGGTAGGGGTCCGCGGTCACCGTGGGGCGGTCGTTGAAGAAGCGCGGGTTGTCGTCCCGCTGCAGGGTGACCGGCGCGTCCCAGGTCCAGCCGCCGTCGGCGGACCGGGACACCAGAATGGCGGTCACCTCGCCGGTGCGGGACAGCGAGAACGACGCGGCCACCGCGGTACCGGTCGGTGCGACGGTGATCCAGTTGTCGGTCGTGACGTCGTAGTCCCCGCCGTTGGCCGCCGTGCCGCCGTTGCAGCGGGAGAAGGCGGGCAGGTTCTCGGACCTCTGCCAGGTCCGGCCGTAGTCCTCCGACACGGCGGTGACCGCGCCGTTGCTGCCGTACCGGTTCCAGCGGTCCTGCTGGAACACCGTGACGAGGTGCCACGGGCGGTTCGGGTCCCGCGCGAGCGCGGGCAGGACCTCGGTGTTGGGGTTGAGTGTGTAGCCGTCGGCGGGGGGAAGCCCGCAGCCCGCGGGCAGGGGGCTGAAGCCCGAGACCGGCCGTACGACGGCGGGTGTGGGAGATGCGGCATCATCCGCGAATGCGGGCTGCGCGACGGCGGAAGCCAGCAGGATGGCCGCCACGGCTAACGATGCCCTGGAGCGTCGGATCACGAGCTTTCCTCATCTTTGATGGAGGGCGCGTCACCGCCTCGCCGGGGCGCGGGGCGTACCCGGCGAGCCAGGCAAACGATCAACGGCAGGCTACTCCAACAAGATCCGTTTCACCGGGCCATCGCCTCAGGCCGTCGAACCGCTTCACCGCCCCCGCCCCCAGGGCCGAGTTCGGCTCGAGAAGATCGGCGGGAGGCGTTCTGGACCGGGCTCGGCGACTCGGCCACGATGAGGGCATGACGAAGAGCGGATCAGCGCGGCCGCCGCGGACGGCAGGCGGGGGAGGAGGCCCGCGTCTGGACTGGACGGCAGTGAGCGCTCTGGCGGGTGCGGTCGCCGCCGTGGTCGCGCTGATCGCCTACCTGGCGCCACCGGTCCCGCGTCCACAGCCCCAGCCCGGGCCTCTGCCCGACACGGTGGTGCCCACTCCGGCCCCGGAGTCACCGTCGCCCGATCCGGTCACCACCCGGCATGCACGACCCACCCCGACCCGCACTCCGACCCGGACTCCGTCGCCCGAGCCCAGCACGCCGCCGCCACCACCAAGCCCCACGCGAGCGGTTCCGGTCTCCGCCACACCGCTGCCGCCCATCCGGCCCGGCGGCTGCGACGAGGCGGCAGCGGCGCTGACCGCGTACCGCCGGAACGCCGGGACCGTCCGCAGCAGCCAGGCAGCCGCGGCTCAGCAGGCGTACCAAGACCTGATGGGCGCGGGCCTCGCCGCTCAAGGAGTGGTCGGGGCGAAGATCGGCCGGCTGGCCCGCGAGTTCCAGGAGCTGAGCTTCCGCCTGACCGGCATGATCCTCGACGACCCCAACGAGGTGATCGCGGACATCAACACGGACGCCGCGGAGCTCAACCGGTTGTGCGCGCCCGCCTGACCTGACGACCCCTCACAGCGATCCGATCAGGGCCGGACGGGCGAAACGGGCGGAAGACAGGTGAACGCCCGTAGCGCGTTCGGCGAGGGCCAGAGCGCTGGAGACGGGGTCGTCGAGGAAGCCGAGCTGGTCGCCGTCGACGTCCATGCCGAGGTCCTCGACGTCCGTCTGGAGCCGGTCAGGGTCGGTCCCTTTCCGGAGGGAATAGGCGTACAGGCTGAACGTGGTGATCCGCCGGCCGTCGGCGCAGTACGTGAAGCCGTCGTTCTTGATGTTCATGTACATCGCGGCCGCGGAGGTGCCCACGGACAGCAGATCGACCCTGTCGTAGACGGTTCTCGCCCAGCCGTACTCGATCAGGACGGTTCCGCCGCCGGCCGCGTAGGCCGCGACGCCCTCCCCCGACTCGCTCGGGGAGCCTGGGGTGACGTCGATCCGCCGCAACGCTTCCTGCGGGGACAGGTCCCGTACGAAGCAGGCACAGAGCCAGGTCTCGCCGGTGCCGTCGGTGAACTCCTCGCAGAGCCATGCGTAGGTCGCCGCCGTCGCGCCGCTCATCCCTGCCCCTTCCGTGGAAGCCGTATCGCGATGATCATGGCGGAGGCGGCTGACAACTCGGCGCCGTGTCCTCCGTCCACGATGAGGACGGGGCCGTTCAGAGCAGCGCCAGCAGGGAACGGGCGTTCGCGCCGCCCTGGCGGTCGCCGGTCTCCTCGAAGATCTCCAGCGCCGCCCGGGCCAGCTCCCGCGAGCGTACGGCCGCGCCCTCCGCCCGGCTGACCCTCGCCAGAACCAGCAGGGCTTGTGCGTCGAGCAGCCGGTCGCCGAGCCGTACGGCGATGCCCCTGGCCCGCTCCGCAGCGGCACGCGCGTCCGGCTTCGCCCCCTGTGCCAGGTGCACCGCCGAAAGCTCCAGCAGCGTGTCGGCCTGCCGGTGCCGGTCCCCGAGCTCGGCCAGGCGACCCACGGCGGCCAGCAGCCGGTCGGCGGCCTCGTCCAGCCGGCCCGCGCGGCGCAACATGACGCCGAGCCCTTGCTCGGCGTCGGCGGCGTCGCGCTGGTGCGTCCTGCCCGGCCCGCAGGGGGTTCCGCGCGGCGGCGGGTGGAGAGGTCCCGCCCTCCGTCCCGGAGGTGCCCTTGGCCGCCGGATCCCGGACGCCGGCCGGGGGTCCCTGTCCCCGTGACGCGAGCGCCGCCACCCCGGCCGCCGCGACGACCACGACGGCCGCCCCGGCCACCCACTTCCGCGCCCGCTGAGGCTCCGGCCGCGTCCACCCGCCGCCGGGTCCGTCCCCTCGTCCACGACGCCCGCTGGTTGCGCCGGAGGGATCGCGGGGGACGGGAGCCGGCGTGGCTGTGTCAGGCCGACTCGTTCGGCGCTCCCGCCCGCCTCGCTCTCGCTCTCACTCTCGGGAGCGGCGGGCAACGGGATGGACGCGCTGAAATGGCCCGGGATGTCCTGGGCGGTCGGGCGGTCGGCGGGCTTCTTGAGCAGGGCCGCGGAGACCAGGATCGTCAGGTTGGCCTGCGGCCGTGGGGGCTTCCACCGCCCGCTCAACACGCCCTCAACAGAGGCTCAACGTCCGCCTGCCTACCTTTCTCACACCGCGACAGACACAACGAGGAAGGACAGCAGGATGAAGATGGCAGCGAAGCTGGGGAGCGCGGTTGCGGCGAGCGCGTTCACGCTCGTTCTGGCGGGCACGTCGCCGAGCGCGGCCATGGCCGCCCCCGCCACCACGACCGCCATGACCGCGGCCGTTCCCGCCGCCGCCCAGGCCGTCACGGCCGGGCCCCGCCCCAGCGTCAGGTGGCTGTGTGGCAAGCGGATCGTCAAGAGGCTGGTCCCGGCCTGCACGCACGGCAAGTGGGAACTGCCGACCGTCAAGAAGATGCGGTGCCTGTCAGGGCACGGACCCTACGTGGGCTGGACCGGCCCGGCGAAGCTCTCGTGGTGGCTGCACAAGTGCTTCGAGACCGAAGAGTGGACCAAGTGGTGATCACCCCTTGCCACCTACGGAACGGCCCGGTGCCGGCAGTCGCCACTCGTCGTTGCCGGCTGCTTCGATGGGAACCATGGTGATCAAGCGTCTGACGTCGGCTGTGGCCGCGTTCGTGGTGGTGTCAGCCCTTGGCGGGTGCTCCGGGCCGGCCGAGGGCCCGTCGGTCAAGGACCCGTTGCTCAAGGACCCGGCGCGATGGCCGCTGGCCGGACTGGAGGCGCTCACCGTGCGTACCGGTCAACGTGAACTGCCCGAGCAGGCGGAGCGGACGCTGGCGCAGATCAGGGTCGGCTCCGTCGACCTGACCGCCTGGATCAACTCCTCGGGCCTGTGCGGTCTGACCGGTCCGGGCTGGAGCATCTACGCCGACCTGACGAGGTCCGATGCCGGTGACCCCGCACGGGAAGACGGGTTCTCCGGACCGGAGGAACCGGAGGTGGGCAGTTCCAACGAGGGCAAGGTCGGCCTGTTCTGCACCCCCACCAGGATGCTGATCAGGGTCGAGGGGGAGACCTCGAAGCCTTCCGTCTCCGGTCACGCGGTCGCGCAGGTCTTCAACGGAGGACTCAACGTCGTCGTCGGCACGCGGGAGGCGCAGCGGGAGTCACTGCCGGGCGCGACGGTGACTCCCGGCCGCTGACCGCCTCGACTTGAAGCCCCGAGGGGCGGGCCACCGCATTACGCGATGGCCCGGCCTTCGCGCAACCTGGCCCGGTACACCTGGCGAGCCTGATCGTGCAGCTCCCGGTGGGCGGCGCGCTGCGCGGCCGAGGCGAACGTGCCGTCCGCGTCCAGCAGCGGCTCCAGGAGGTCCAGCCAGCGCAGGCACCACTCGACGTCGGCCCGCCTGGCCACGTGATCTCCGATGTAGACCGGGCTGGTGTGCGCGTAGGCGCCCCCCGGGTGCATCGACCGGGGATGCGGCCCGCCTCCCGCCACGGCCACCACGTACGTCGGTTCGCGCACGGTGAGCTCGGCGGTGAGCAGGCCGGGCCCGCCCTCCGCGATCACGCCGTCGGCGGTCCTGAGCTGGAGCCACTCGACCTCGGGGCCGACGGTGCGCGCGGTGATCGTGACGGTGTCGCCCTCGGCCGGCCGCATCGTGTCGCCCGGCCGGTGACCATCGACGTCGAGCTCCAGCCAGGGGCCCGTGGTGGCGAACGTCCGGCCGCGCCGTACGGCTTCGGCGAAGGAGGCCGCGGTCAGCGGCCCGTCGACCCAGGCGTACACCCGCTCCCAGCCGGGCGGGCTCGACGCGGTGCCGCGCCGTGAGATGGACAGGACCGCGTCGGTGCCGGCGGTCACCGCGAGCCGGTTGCCCGCCCCGATGAGCCGGCGATAGACCACAGCGGTCGCCTGGATGGAGGAGTGGTTGAGCACGTCCAGGCTGTCGATCAGGCCGAGCGCCGCGTCCACCACGATCTCCCTGGCCGAGCAGTTGCGTCCGGCGGCGACGGCCCTGTCCGGCGGGTCGGTGTCGCTCAGATCGGTGTGGAACGGGTGGCCGTAGCCGGTGACCGCGCCGAGGCCGCGCAGTTCGGCCAGCGGAGCGCTGTTGGGATGCGTGTCCGGGCTGTCACCGAAGCCGCTGTGGAAGCGCGTGGGCATGCCGGTGAGGCCGAAGGCGGAGAAGTGTCCGAGCAGGTCATTGCGGTACTCCACGCCGAACCTGGCGACGTGGCTCTCGTCCGACCACGGCAGGTCCCGGCCGACCCACTCCTCCAGCAGCTCCCGGTCGTAGACCCGCTCACCGGCCACGTTGCCCGCGACCAGGTTCAGCACGTGCAGGTCCTCGCCGATCTGCGCGGCGGCGGCCCGCTCGGGAGTCGCCGGTTCGTCGCCCATCCAGTTGAGGTGGACGTGCAGGTCGCCGCCGTACCAGCCGCGGGCGGCCGCGTCGTAGAGGCGTTCCGGCGTCAGCTCGACGGTCAGCTCCTCACCCGGCGCGGGCTCCACGTCCACCGTGGCCGAGCCGTACTCCATGCCGCGCGTCACGGACACCGTGAGTCGCTCCGCGGGAACGTCGAGCTCCAGGTCGTCGCCGTGGAAGTACGGTCGCAGCCGGGCGTCCAGAGCGCGGACGGCACCCCGCGGATACCATCCCTGCCCGTCCCCGCTGGTGACGCTCCACCTGCACGGGAACCCGGCACGCAGCCGCACCCGGGCCGCGCGGGCCCGCCGGGTCAGCGCGCCGAGGTCGATCGGCTCTCCGGCGACCACCGTGCTGGCGCTGGTGATCGCCACCAGCTTGGCGCCTCCGGGTGGGACGACGTGCGCGACGCCGTCGACCGTCACGGTGACCTCCTCCGGCATCCCGGAGTCCAGCAGCAGCGTGGTCGAAAGCGGCGTTTCGTCGAGTACGGCCAGCGTCCTGGCCTCCAACCGGCAGCCTTCGGGAGTGAGGCGCAGAGCCGCCAGGTTGTCCAGGACATCGCCACCCAGCGCGTCCCGTACCACGCGGTCCAGGTCGAGCTCGCCCATCCGCGCGTCCATGTCGCGGCGCGCCCCGCCGAGCTGGCGGAAGCAGGCGCTCCAGTAGTCGTGACCGTTCATGAGGTATGCGCTCGTGCGCACCTCCCCGACGTAGGGGATCAGCTTCTCGCCCCACGTCACCCCGTGGCGGTCGAGCAGCCGGCGGTAGTCGTCCACGGAACCCTCCATCAGAGCGCGGAAAGACCCTCCATCAGAGCGCGGAAAGCAGGGAGCGGATGTCCTCGTCCTCCGGATCCAGCCGCGCCGCGCGCTCCAGATCCGAGCGCGCGCTCTCCTTCTCGCCCAGGTCCCGCAGGGCCACGGCCCGGTTGAACAGGAAGGCGGGGCTCTCCTCCAGCTGGATGGCGCGCGTCAGGTCCGCGACCGCTCCGTCCAGGTCGCCCGTCTCGTACGCCAGGACTGCCCGGCTGGCCCACGTGGTCGCCGCCTCCGGATCCAGGTCCAGCGAGGTGCGGAACGCCGTCCGCGCCGCGTCGTGACGCCCCAGCGCGGCCTCCGCCTGCCCCAGGGCCGCCAGCAGGTACGCGTTGCGCGGCTCCAGCTCCAGGCCGCGGAGCGCGTCCGCCCTGGCCTTGGCGTGCTCGCCGAGAGCCGCCCAGATCCCGGACCGGTTCACGTAGGCCGGCACGAACTCGGGGTCGAGTTCCAGCACGTAGGACTGGTCGGCCAGCGCTCCCTGGAGGTCGCCGCGCGCGAACCGGATCTCGGCCCGGTTGTAGTACGGCTCGGGCATCGGCAGGCCGACCTCCATGGCGGTCTCGTAGTCGGCGACCGCCTCGTCGTGCCGTCCAAGCTGGTGCAGCGCGTTCCCCCGATCGATGTAGTAGTCGGGATAGCCCGGGTCGGCGGCGATGGCGGCGTCGAGGTCGGGCAGCGCCTGCTCGGGCTCGCCCGCCATGGCCAGCAGCGTCGCGCGGTTTGCCCGCAACACCAGCCGGTGGATCGGGTGCTCGCCCTCGGCCAGGTCGCGCTCGGCCAGGTCGATGGCCTGCTCCACCAGGTCACGGGCGGCGCCGTGCCGCCCCCGCCGTACCTGCACCAGCGCCGCGCCGTTGAGGTCGAAGCTGAGGTGGAAGGCGCGCTCGCGCCGGTCGGGCAGCAGCGAGGTGATGGTGATCGCCTCGTTGATCCATGCCATCGCCTCCTCCGGGTCGCGCCGCGCCGGATCGTGATGGCGGACCAGGAGCATCGCCGTCAGGTAGGCGGACGTGGCGCGTTCCTTCGGCCCGACGCCGCGCCGCCGCGCCTCGTCGAGCAGCTTGCGGGCGTCGTCCTCGCGGTCGATGGAGGAGCAGGCCAGGGCCACGCCGTACGCGATCCGCCACCAGTCGTCGGGGCCGGCCAGCGCGAGGGCGCGCTCGCCGAGATCGGCCGCGGCGTGGTGGAAGCCGGCCATGAGGCAGTGGCCCATCGCCTCCCACAGCGCCTTGGCCGCCAGCTCGGGATCGCTGCCCCGTTCCCGGTGGTGGGCGAGCTCGCCGAAGCGCGGCCGGATCAGCCCTGACGCTTCGAGCTCGGACGCCCGCGAATCGTGCTCCTCCGAGGTCAGCTCGGGCTCCGGAGCCTCGCCGGAGTCGATGACGTCCAGCGCGAGGCGACGCCGGACGACCTCCAGGAACTCGTGGTCGGTGGGGTCCGCCTGGGCCAGGTTGGCGACCGTGAGCCTGATGGGCAGGAGCGGGCGCAGGTACTCCACCAGCCCGTTGGCCAGGCGCAGCGTGTGGCGGGGGCCGGGGATCAGGATGCGTTCGGACCTGGCCAGCTGGTCGGCGACCGACGTGCGCCGTACCGGGATGTCGAGGTCCGGCGCGACCGCCCGCAGCTCCAGGTCGTGGAGCTCCGGAGCGGCCACCATGGGCACGGTCGCGTGCGCGAGCGCGGCGGCGATCGTGAACGGGCCGTGGCGCCTGTGCGCGTCGACGGTGAGTTCTAACACGATTTCTCCTGGAGAGTGCGGGACGGGACCCCGCGCAGCGTGCGGAGGGGTGAGGCGAGCATGACCGCGGTCGGGAGGGCGAACGTCAGCGCGCCGAGCGCCAGCGTCGCCCACAGACCGATCCAGGTGGTGAGCAGGCCGAACAGGACGGCGAAGAGCGGCTTGGAGCCCAGGGCGAGCCAGCGGGAGGTCGCGTTCATCCGGCCCATCAGCTCGGGCGGGCAGATCAGCTGGCGGAAGCTCCGGTTGGCGGCGACGTAGGTCATCTGGACGGCGATGGCCAGGCAGTGCCCGACCGTGACCAGCACGTATCCGGCCGTGCCCGGACCGGCCAGCAGCGTGGGCACGAGGTCGAGGGCGTACCCGACGACGCCGAACAGCATGAGCCTCGGCAGTCCCCACCGCTGGGTGAGACGCCGGGTGAGCAGCCCGCCGACGATGCCGCCGGCGGCGCTGACGGCCATGCAGATCCCCGTCTGCGCGGCCGTCCAGTGCAGCTCGTCGTAGACGTAGACGATCCACAGCGACCACACGCCTCCGATCGCCGCGGAGACCAGCGCGTTGGCGAGGACCACCGGCCGCATCAGCGGGTCGCCGAACACGTAGCGCAGACCCTCCAGGATCTCGGTGCGGAGCCTGGCCCCGGCCGGCCGGGGAGCGGGCGCCGGCTCCTCGGCTCTGACCAGCGCCAAGGTCGTCGCGCTGACCAGGTAGGAGACCGCGTCCACCGTGACGGCCCGCGCCGCCCCGATCGCTGTGATCAACGCGCCGGCGCCGCTCTGCCCGGCGACGGTGGCGAACGACATCGACACGCTGAGCTTGCCGTGCCCCTCGACGAGTTGCTCGCCGCGCAGCAACGTGGGCAGGTAGCTCTGGTACGCGGTGTCGAACACGACCGAGAGCAGGGCCGCGACCACGGCCACCGCGTACAGCTGGACGAAGCCGAGCCCGTCCAGCAGGGCGGCCAGCGGGACCGAGCCGAGCACGACGGCCTGGCACACGTTGCACCAGATCATCAAAGGGCGGCGGCGATGCCGGTCGACCAGGGCGCCTACGGGCAACGAGGCCACGAGATGGGGCAGGAAGCCGCAGGCCGTCAGCAGGCTGATCTGCAGGGGCGAGGCGCCCAGCACGGTCAAGGCGGCGAACGGCAACGCCACCGCCGTCAGCTCGGTGCCCGTCATGCTGACCGACTGGCCCGCCCATAGCAGCATGAAGTCGCGATTACGCCAGAGGGAACTGGCTCGGGACATCAGCCGCCCTTCTCCTGTCCGGATCATTTAGTTTAGGGATTATCTCCGGCAGGGGATAGAATGTCCATGGTGCCACCGACTCGTACATATGTGGACCGCGGAATCGAGCACAGGAAAGCAGGAGAATTCCGTTTCGCGGAAATGGCATTGACAACGGCTCTCACCTTGTATAAAGAGGCGCGTGATCCCCGTGGAGAAGCCGACGCGCTGGTGGAGTTGTCGCAGGTGCAATACGCGATGGGCGCCTCATCCGCGGCGGCGGCACATCTGAGCCGGGCGATAGCGCTGTACCGCTCACTGGGCGATCGTCTCGGTGAGGCACGGGCACTCGACAGCCTGGGCACGGTCCGCCATCTCACCGGGGACTGCGCCGGCGCACTGGAGTCCTTCGCCGCCGCCCGTGCGCTCTTCGAGCGTGAACGAGACCGGCCCGGCATGGCCCGGGCGGCCAAGAACCTGGGCTTCGCCCACTACCTGAGCGGCGACTTCCCGCCCGCGCAGGAACATCTCGGCGCCGCGCTCGTGCTCTTCACCGAACTCGGCGACCGGCTCGGCACCGCCAACGCCCTCAAGAACCTGGGTGTCGTGCAGCAGCTCACCGGAGACCTCGACGGCGCCTACGGGACGCTGACCGAGGCGCTGTCCGTCTACCGTGAGCTGGGGAGCAGGATGGGCTCGGTGAACGCGCTCACGTGCCTGACCGTCGTCCAGTACCGCACCGGCGACCTCGTGGCCGCCCGGTCAAGCGCCCAGGAGGCGATGGAGGTGGCGCGGGAGCTGCCCTACCCGGTGGGCGAGGCCGACGCGCTGCGCGAGCTGGGCTTCGTGGCGTACCTCGATGGCGACCCCGAGGGCGGCGTCAAGCTGCTGGAGCAGGCGCTTGAGCTGTTCGAGGCGACGGGGGACCGGCTGGGGCAGATCGAGGCGCTCAACCGGCTCGGCACGGTGCTGCTCGACGGCAGGAACGCGCCGGAGGCGGCCCTCGCCGCCTTTCGCGCGGCACACGAACTGGCCCAGGCGGCCGGCAGCAAGCATGAGGGGGCACGTGCGGCCGAAGGCATCACCCGCTGCCAGAAAATATCCGGATCTTGACAGATATGAAGATCTAACGGATTCTCGTGAAGGCGATCGCCGATGCATTCATGCCGACGAGAAAGGCCGACTTCGCAATGAAGAGAATCGTCATCCATTTACCCGGAACGGTCCGGCTCACCGGCGCCGCCACCCCGAAGCACGCCGACCCCACCAGGTAGTCGGCTGACAATGGCGGGCGCCGGCCACCGGCCGCCGCCCGCTTCATTTGTGTGCTCCTGCCAGGATGGCCGAGTGTCCTACGAGACCGATGATCTGCCTGGCAGCTGGTACCACCTCAGGGATCCAGAGCGAGCTCGGATGCTGGGAAGTGAGCTGGCGCATGAGTGCGGCAGCAATGAGCATCCCCTGGCGGGACAGCGAGTCGAGGCCGTAGCTCGCTGCGAAGCGTGTGATGACGTGCTGTTCAAGTTGCTTGATCGGCAGAGCTGGGCGATCGTTCATCTCACCTGGCGTAGGGAGACGAATCCGTCCTGGCCGTCATGTGACGTGATGGAGGACTGGTCGGAGGTGCTTGAGAAGCTGGCCGATCGCGGCCACTGACAAGCAGCCGGCAAGCTGCCGGCCCCTGCGGCCGGCAAGATCATTGCACGTATGTCGCACAGCCTCGCTGTCACCGACCACGCTTGGCGCGCTCTTGGGATCGGCGCAGCCGGCGTCGGTACTGGCCGAGGCGGGAGCGCCGTGCCCTGTCCAGGAACCGTGCCTGAGGGTCGGACGCCCACTCGTACAGCTCGAGCTCGAACGGATCGGCGTCAGATGCGATCAGCCTGGCCAATGCATCGCGGTCGCGCTCGATCGAATAGCCATCCGACCTGCCCTCCCGCCATAAGTGCCCGCTGACATCCGTCGCGTCCATCGCTTCAGAGTAGCCGTCTTCCTCGATCATCGCCGGCCAGGCGGTCGCCAGATCGGGTTCCCGTGCCGAACGCCGGGCATGCCGTGGACGTGATGCTCCGTGTGAAGACCCCGAGACGTCTCGGGGTCCTCCGTCGTATCGGGGGGCTCGAACTTGGAACCTACGGAGCAAAAGATCCAGTTCAAGCCGTTCCAGATCGTTCAGTGCAGGTCAGAAGCCGTGCGCGGTCTACCCGCAACGGCTCCGCATGACCTCGTATTGCATCCCGACCCGCAACCCTGACGGCGCCTCGCTGCTCTCAGACGAGTTTGCGATCATGAGTAGATTGCCCAACATGTCGGACTCCTCGTTTCGCTCGATGCGCATGGCGCGCCTCGTCCGTCCTCCCGGCACTCCCGGCATCCGGGAACGGGCCGAGTCCAACGGCCGCAGGATCGGCGGGAGCGGCATGATCTCCTTTCACGTTCGCGAGGCCTATTTCACCCGCGAATCGCGAGGTGGTCGAGGTCGCCCGCGTCTTTGCACAAGACTCGGGAGTCGGCCCGGAGGTTCTCCACCGCCTTGGTGCCGAAGAGCCGGACATCCGGCTCGTCGTCGATGAAGAGGTCGCCGGACCTCAGAGAGCGCGTGCTGTCGCGAGGGTGTCCACGTCGTT
Organism: Nonomuraea rhodomycinica; assembly: GCF_013363995.1. Classification (GTDB taxonomy): domain Bacteria; phylum Actinomycetota; class Actinomycetes; order Streptosporangiales; family Streptosporangiaceae; genus Nonomuraea; species Nonomuraea rhodomycinica. The sequence continues at coordinate 351,505 of NZ_JABWGO010000007.1, forward strand.
CGCCATAGGACGATCTTGGACACCCTCGTTCTCGTCTCCGCAGGCACCCCTTGGACCACACCGCCAGGAGGAAACCAGTGCCATGCCCGCAACCGCTCAGCCCCGAGGAGAAGCTCGCCGACGCGAAGAAGCTGTTGGGCCTCCCGCGTATCGTCGTGATCTGCGGCTCCACCCGTTTCATGACCGAGATGACCGAGGCCGATCTGCGGGAGACCAGAGCCGGAAAGATCGTCGTCAAGCCGGGTTGCGACATGAAGTCGCCGCACGAACTTTGGTCCGATCCTGTCGAGGCCGAGGCGCTGAAGGTTCGACTCGACGATCTGCACCGGGCGAAGATCCGGCTCGCTGATGAGGTGCTCGTGGTCGGCGACTACATCGGAGACAGCACCCGAGCCGAAATCGCCTACGCCCGGTCGCTGGGCAAACCCGTGCGGTTCACGCACCCCGAAGTCGACCCCGACGCCTGACCACCAACCCCACACCCTCCGCAGGCACCCCTTGGAATGTGGAGAGTTCCACGTCATCCGGTGGTCCAGGGCTGAGGAACGAAGCCCTGGACCACCGATCGCCTCCAACTGTCTACGGCGACCGGCCATGCCGTGGCGATCGTTGGCTGCATCTGTGCGGCGGCGTGGCAACCCCGCCCGGTGCGTTCGGTCGGTACGGCGGGGGCGGTGTGCGCTGCCCGGCCCGGTGTCCCGAGGGCCGGGGTACGGCGATGCGCCGCGCCGCCGCATGACCGGCACGCCTACGGCGAACGCCTCCACCGGTGCCCATGCGCGAAGGACTGCTCGAAGGCCAAGCGCACCTCCGGCCGGCGGCACGTGTGCCTGACCGCGTGCCGTACGGACTGCGCCAAGCATCATGGCGAGTGCCCGAAATTCTGCCCGCCGGACTGCGGCAAGCACACGATCGCCCTTCCGCCCCCGCTGATCGCTCTTCTCAAGCTGCACCGGGAAGCGCAGCAGGCCGAACGTGAAGCCGCGGGGGAGAGGTGGCAGGACTGGGATCTCGTCTGGTGCATGCCGGACGGAAGCCCCATCGACGCGGGCGACGACTGGGACGAATGGAAAGGAGACCCTCAAGGAAGCCGACATCGACAAGGACGCTCGCGTTCACGATGCCCGCCACACTGCTGCGACCCTGCTCCTTGAACAGGGTGTGGACATCCGTGTGGTTCAAGCCGTACTCGGCCACTCCCAGCTGACCACGACGAAGCGCTACACCCACATCACGGAAACGCTCGCCACGGAGGCGGCGACACGCATTGGTCGTGCGCTCTGGGAGATCTGATTGCAACCCATATTGCAACCCTGGGCGGATTTCCCGATCGCCAAGAGGGGAGTCCGCGGGGACGTTCGCTGAGTTCCGCCCTCGTTCATCCTCTTGGCTGTACTCGTGGTTGTACGGTCAAAGCACGCTCAGCTTGGGAAGTCTTTCAAGATCATGGCGTCTGAGCAGGGGGAACGCTGATCTGGTCATACGCTGGTCGAGTGGCCCTGAGTTCCCGTGACTCCCCGCTGACCGCTGTAGGAACGGGCACGTAACGGGCACGGCGGAGGACATGCATCACTGAGGCCAGTGGGCATGGGTGACGCGCGGGACCTCTCGTCCGAGAGAAGCATGATTGATCTACGCGGCTTCGGGAACTTGATTCGCCAACTCTTCGTTTTCATGTAAATCGACGCGGAGGATGAATTGGGGAACTAGCTTGGACTGGGGCAAGGGATGGCCTTTTTTGGTGTTCCTGGCTATGTGGCTGGTGGCGGCTTGGGATCTTCCCCGCTTGCCTCATCTATGGCGTACCGGCATTCTCCGATCTCGATGGATGCCGGATATGAACGTATTGCGAATGGATGTTCGCCCACGGAGCTTCCTCCCTCACGTGCTGTCGTGCAACTGTTTTACAGGAGGCCTGTTAGTTCTGGTGGCGGGAGTTGCCTTCAAGATCGCATGGATGGAGGCGACTGGGTGGATCGTATTCGCTCTCACCCTGCCTGCGGCACTACTGCATGCGAGCGTGAACGCTTTCAATCGACCTCGCCTTCTAGTGCCTCCCTTATTGAGAGGTGAGAGAGGCTGGGTCGCTGAACTGCGCGATCGAGGTCGAGGTGAGGGAGCCGAGCGGGCATCGATGGAGGACCTCTTAGACAGCTAGGAGAAGCGACCCGTCATGGATGAACGGGAACTATTCGAGGTGTTCCAGGGTACGGATATTATCGTTACGCCCGGCGAGGTATTGCTTCGCAAAGGCGGCGCAAACCTGTGGCGTGGACGAGAGGCTGTGGGTGGTCGTCTCTGGTTGACCAGTAAATGGCTGGTATTCCGTTCGCACTCTATGAACTTTCAGGCGGGCGTCTGGGCGTGGCCCCTGGAGGAGATCCTCTCGACGGCACCAGTCAACACACTCGTCATCGTGCCGAATGGCATGGAAATTGCGTTACGGAGCGATGAACGAATTAAGTTCGTCGTGCACCGCCGTCGGGAATGGATGAGTGCAATCGCGAAGGCGAAAGAATGATGCCCTTTGCATGTCGTGGCTGAGCGGCACCGCTGCCAGTTCCGGGGCTCAGTACGTTGGAACACCGGTCATCCGGGCACCTGGGGCGCGGACTGTGCGGCGGCGTGGCCGCTTGACCCAGCCACCGGCGAAGTGCTGCCCACCTGGGACCAGGCTCTAGACCGGCTCGACGCCGACCCGGACGCCGAACCCCTGCACGTGGTCCGCTTCGGCCAGCAGCACAACATCCAAGGCGTGCTCGCCGGCACACCGGCGGCCGGCAAGTGGCTGGGCTACCTCACCAAGTACCTGACCAAGAGCCTGGCCGACCCCCTCGAAGCCACCGCCGACAACCCGGCCCGGCGCGAGCACGCCGCCCGCCTCATCGAGGCCCTGCGCACCGAGCCGTGCTCACCCACCTGCGCCAACTGGCTGCACTAGGGCATCCAGCCCAAGAACGCCAAACCCGGAATGGCTCCGGGCCGCTGCCATGGCAAGGCCCACAAGCCCGACCACCTCGGCTACGCCGGACGCCGTGTCCTGGTCTCCCGCAAGTGGTCCAACAAGACCCTCGCCGACCACAAGCAGGACCGCCGCACCTGGGTCCTGGAAGCCCTCGGCCAGACGAGCGAGGCGACCGACCCGCACCGCTGCGTCTGGAACCCCGTCCCGGCGGGAGACGCCAACGTGCCACCCCTCGCGATGCGTCTCCTCCGCTCAGTCGCCGACCGTCAACGCTGGCGAACCCACATGGCACAACTCCAAGCCCAAACAGACGGACAAGATCCTTCGGCAATCGCGGGGAGGGCGGCATGACGAGGCTCCTGCTCACGCCCGTCGAAGCCGCTCGGGCGCTCGGCGTAGGCCGGACCAAGATCTACGAGATCATGGCCTCGGGTGCTTTGGCCTCGGTCAAGATCGGCCGTGCGCGCCCATAGATTTCGGCAACGGCCACCTCATGGTCCGGCAGACGCTCCAGAGGGCGGACGGGAGCCTGCTGCTCGTCGATCCCAAGACTGACCGCTCCCGTCGTACCGTCCCCGTCCCGGAGCCGACGCTCGCGGCGCTCCGCAAGCACAGGCGTGCCCAAGCCGCCGAACAACTGGCGGCGGGGGAGCGGTGGAAGGATCACGGGCTGGTCTTCTCGACGTCGATCGGCACCCCGCTGGAACCCGGGAATCTCAGCACGCGCTGGCGCACGGCAAGGGCCGAGGCCGGCCTCGACTGGTTGCGGCTGCACGATCTCCGCCACGCCTGCGCGTCCTACCTCCTGGCCTGCGGCGCCTCGCCGTGAACGGTTATGAAGACGCTCGGCCACAGTCAGATCGCCTTGACCATGAACGCGTACGCCCATGTGCTCCCCGACATCAGACGAGCGGCCGTCGACGCGGTCGCGAAGCGGCTCTTTGGATGAGCCTCAAAACCACGAAGGGCCGGACTCCCAGAAAATGGGTTCCGGCCCTCTTGGCTGTAAAAGCTGGCTGTACGACCTCGCCAGACAAGATCGAGGAGAGGCGTTTGAGCTGGTAGGGCGCCCGGGGCTCGAACCCGGAACCTACGGATTAAAAGTCCGCAGCTCTGCCAATTGAGCTAACGCCCCATGCACAGCAAGGGTACAGAGACTACCGTCCGGTACGCGACGCCGTTCTCGCCTCATCACAGTAGCGGATCGGCGCCCCGCCCCGGGTCGGGCGGAGGCTTGCGGGAAGCCGCGCCCCGGTTACGGTCGCCGCGGGCGGGGCAGGTCGCGCGGGCGGGCCATCAAGTGGATCACGACTGAGACATCAAGATCAAGAGGATTGATATGTCCTAGTTGGTCCTGGTTTACTCGGTGTTCACATTCTTCACAAAGTTCTCGTGCGTCGCAGTCGAGAGGCAGGGCTGAATGGTCGATGTCAAGACGGAAGCACTGAAGACAGCAGCACGCGACTTCGTCGAGACGCTCCTTCCCATCGCCGAGGACGTCAAGGTCCTCGCCGAGGGCACCACCTTGTCCCCCTACCAGTGGGGGGCGATCGGAGCGCTCACCGTGGCCCGTGATTACGGTCCCGCCCGCGAGTACCAGGTCAAACAGGCCGGCGACTTCGTCGACTGCCTCAACGGCACGTTCGCGGGGCTGCTCAGCGTGGTCGTGCACTACCGCAAGGTCGATCTGGACGCCGCCGAGGCGGCCGGCCAGATCGACAAAGTCACCGACCTGCGGTCGCGGCTGCGGCAGGACGACGCCGACCTCGCGGAGGCGCGGAAGAAGAACCAGGGGCTCACCGACTAGGGAGTTGATCCATGGCTGGCGACGAAGTGTTCACCACCGCCCTCTACGAGGTCGGTGGCCTCGCGGTGATGAAGACCCTGGGCAAGATCGGTCCGTCCTGGGCGAGCACCATGGCCCGTATCGACCTGGCCGGGAAGCTGGCTCGGCCCGCGGCGGGTGCGGCGGCCATCTGGATCATGGCTCAGCCGTGGGACGACGAGCAGATCACCAAGGTGTGGAACGACTGGCGTACCGTCAACCTCAAGCTCATGCACCTGCGGACCAGGGAGTGGGACGGCAAGCTCCAGGCGATCAAGGACGCCTGGCCGGAGGGGGAGGACCGCAAGGCCTTCGACGAGTTCGCCGCCGTCGTCTACCAGGAGATCCAGCAGTTCGAGACGGCCGCCATGCAGATGGCGGCCGCCGTGCAGAACGCCCAGTCGGACATTCACAAGATCGTGAACAACGCCGGCATCATGGTGGACGTCCTGCTGGGCCTGATCATCCTGTCGGAGCTGTTCCAGCTGGTCGGCAAGCAGATCTCCCAGGCGGGGGCAAGCCTGGCCGCGCGTGCCTCCGCCATGGTCGCCGGAAACCCGGCCACTCTCGCGGTCAAGGTGGCCATGACCAAGGCGGCGCACCAGATGGTCACGACGGGGGCCAGGATGCAGAGCACCGCCACGGCCACCAAGGACACCCACGCGATGCTGCTCATGGGTACGACCGTCAACGCGGTGACCGGCATCATGGCCGCCCTGATCTTCAGCCTCGGGAACCTCTCGGCGCTGCACAGCGCGGACAACCAGTTCCCGAGGCCGCAGGCCAACCTCGACAGCAACGGCAACGACGGCAAGATGGACTTCGACGACATCAGGCGGCGCAGCGTGCAGAAGTCCGGAAGCGAGGGCTGGTCTTACATCTGACCCTCCGAAGCCGGCGTCCGAGCCCGCGAACCTGCAGCTGAGCCCGCGAAGCCGACCCGCGAGCCTCAGAAGCCGTCCCGCGAGCCTCAGAGGCGGTACTTGGCGCGCAGCTCCTGCAGGCTGCGCAACGCCTCCGCCACCCCGGGGTCGGATGCCACGCCCATCCCCGGTTCCAGGCGCGGCATCCGCCCCTGCATCGCCTCGTTGAAGACCTCCACCCGGTCGGTGAGCGGCTCCACGATGTCGCTCATCCGCCGGGCGGCGTCCTCGGCGGCCCGCGTGAACGCGTCCATGATGGCCTCGCTCAGCTCCTCCGAGTCGAGGCGCATGGCCCGCGGGTCGATCTTCACGCCGAGCAGCGCGCCTCCCGGCGCCACCTCCACCCGTACGTTGCCGTTCGCCGCCTCTCCTTGTCCGCGCAGTTCGGCGAGCTGCTCCTGCATCCGCTCGAACTGCGAGGCCAGCCTGCCGAAGTCGGTCAGTAACCGGTCCATGTTCGCGTCGCCGGTGTGTCCGCCGCCGGGCATCGTCAACGTGATCTCCTCCGTCCGGATGGAAGATCACCATAACCGCGTGCTCACCGGAACGCGTCGAGCCCCGTGAGGGCCTTGCCCAGCGTCAGCAGGTGCACCTCCTGCGTGCCCTCGTACGTGAGCACGCTCTCCAGGTTGTTCATGTGCCGGATGACCGGATACTCCAGGGTGATCCCGTTGCCGCCCAGGACCGAGCGCGCCTCCCGGGCGATGTCCAGGGCCGCGCGCACGTTCGCCAGCTTGCCGAAGCTGACCTGCTTCGGCTCCAGACGCCCGGCGTCCTTGAGCTCGCCCAGGTGGAAGGCGGTCAGCGACGCCTGCGCCATGCCCACGTACATCCACGCGAGCTTCTCCTGCGTGAGCTGGAACGACGCGATCGGCTTGCCGAACTGCACGCGCGTCTTCGCGTACTCCACCGCGGCCTCCAGGCACGCGCGCGCCGCTCCCACCACTCCCCACAGGATGCCGAAGCGCGCCTCCGACAGGCACGACAGCGGGCCCTTCAGACCCGTCACCCCGGGCAGTACGGCCGAGCCCGGCAGGCGGACGTCGTCGAAGTACAGAGAGGACGTCACCGAGGCCCTCAGGGACAGCTTGCGGTGGATCTCAGGGGCGGAGAAGCCCGGCGTGGAGGTCGGCACGACGAAGCCGCGGATGCCCTCGTCGGTCTGCGCCCACACGACGGCGACGTCCGCGACCGAGCCGTTGGTGATCCACATCTTGGAGCCGTTGAGGATCCAGTCGGACCCGTCGCGCTTGGCGTAGGTGCGCATGCCGGCCGGGTCGGAGCCGTGGTCGGGCTCGGTCAGGCCGAAGCAGCCGATCGCCTCGCCGGCCGCCATCCGCGGCAGCCACTCCTCCTTCTGCTCGTCGGAGCCGTAGCGCCAGATCGGGAACATGGCCAGCGAGCCCTGCACCGACACGAACGAGCGCAGCCCCGAGTCGCCGGCCTCCAGCTCGCGGCAGGCCACGCCGTACGACACGGCGTCGGTGCCGGCGCAGCCGTACCCCTCCAGGTGCATGCCGAGCAGCCCGAGCGAGCCCAGCTCGGGGGCCAGCTCGCGGGCCGGGAACACGCCCTCCTCGAACCAGTCGGCCACGTGCGGCAGGACGCGGTCGGACACGAACGCGGCCACCGTGTCGCGGATCAGCCGCTGATCACCGTTGAGCCGGTCGTCCACGCGCAGCAGGTCGTCCATCGCGATCCTCTCCCCGCACAAGCGCCTACACGTAAGGGGCTACCAGGGTTTCTACAGGGTGATTCCCGATGTGCCAAAGAGGGCCGCGGGGGCACTCTTGAGACATGAACGACAACATCAAGCAGTTGCGCAGGACTCACGACGGCAGGATCATCGCGGGCGTCTGCTCGGGCGTCGGGGAGTACCTCGGCGTCGACGCCAACCTGGTCCGCATCGCGCTCGCGGTGGCGACGCTCTTCGGCGGGGTGGGGGTCGGCCTGTACGCGATCGGCTGGCTGCTCATGCCGGAGCAGGGCAGGGACACCTCGATCGTCCAGGACATGCTGGCCAAGCAGCAGGCCAAGTCCACCTGGCAGACCGGCACCGACAGGCCCGCCTCCTGGGACGACGAGCAGAAGCCCCAGCAGTGATCAGGTGGGCGCCGAGGCGCGGACCCGGCGGGGGCCGTCAGTCCGGGACTCGGTCCAGAGCATGGCCAGCGCGGCCGCGCACGTCACGCCCATGACGCCGGACAGCGCCACCACGAGCTCCGGGCCGAGTCTCTCGGCGGCCAGGCCGCCCACGAGGATCCCGGCGCCCTGTGCGGCCATCAGCCCCGACTGCGCCAGCCCGAACGCCTGCCCGCGCCGCTCGGCGGGCACCCGCTGCACGAACGCGGCGTTGGCCGCGAGCTGGTAGGCCCCGCCCACCCCCGACAGGACCCAGGCCGCCAGCACCACGACCAGCGGCGGCCGCAGCGCGCTGACCGCCAGCGGCAGGCAGCTCAGCACCGCCATCCAGCCCATCAGCCGCAACCGCCGCGACGGCGAGACGAACCTGCTGAACAGGAACGCCCCCAGCACCGTGCCCGTCGGCATCGCCGCCATCAGCAGCCCGGTGACCACCGGGGCGGGCAGCGTGTCGGTGGCCAGAGTCGCCGCGTACGGCGCGGCCAGCCCCTCCGGCAGCACGTAGAACCCGCACAGCCAGGCGAACATCACCAGCGTGCGCAGCCCCTTGTCGCCGAAGACCAGCCGCGCGCCCTCCCTCGTCATCGCCCACATGGACGGCCGCTGGCCCTCGGGCGCCGCCGACGGCCGCCGCCGCACCCCCGAGACCAGGATCAGCGCCGAGCCGAGGAACGTGGCCGCGTCGAGCGCCAGCGCGCGGTACGGGCCCAGCGTGGCGATCACCGCGCCGCCCGCGGCGAAGCCGAGCATCTGGACCGCCTGGTTCGTCATGTTCTGCAGCGCCGTGCCGACGACGTACCGGTCGCCCTCCAGCACCTCCGGCAGCAACGCCGCCCGCGCGGCCGAGAACGGCGCGCCGAGCAGCACCACCAGGAACACCAGGGCGCACAGCACCGGGAACGGCATGCCCGGCAGCGCCATGACGGCCACCAGGACCGCGCGCACCAGGTCGCAGGCCAGCATGACGCCCCGGCGGGCGAACCGGTCGGCCAGCCCGGCCAGCAGCGGGCCGCCGGCGATCGACGGCAGGTAGGTCAGCGCGTAGACGGCGGCGGTGGCGAGCGGCGAGCCGGTGCGGTCGTAGACGAGGACGGCGAGGGCCACCTGGGCGAGCTGGTCGCCGAGGAGGGACAGGCCCTGGCCGTACCAGAGGGCCCGGAACTCGCCGATGGCGAGGACCTCGCCGTAGGTGGCTTGGTGATCTTCAGCACGGCGATGCCGTCCCGGCAGCCGTCGCGTCCGCATGGCCCCCATTGGACTCCGCTGTGCCTGACTCTGAGTATTCAGTACGTCACCTAAGGTGCCTGATCAGGCCACGTACCGCAAGCAGAAGAGGGCAACCGGCGCCCTCGGGGTCACCAGCCCAGTTCGTGCAGGCGCGCGTCGTCGATGCCGAAGTGGTGCCCCACCTCGTGCACCACCGTGATCCGCACCTCCCGTACGACCTGCTCCTCGGTGTCGCAGACCCGGCAGATCGCATTGCGGTAGATCTCGATGCGGTCGGGAAGAACCGCTGAGTACCAGTCGCCACGTTCGGTAAGGGGAATTCCGGTGTACAGGCCCAGAAGGTTGGGTTCGGGCGGATCGTCCACCACCGTGACGACGACGTTGCTCATGACGCGGGTCAGCTCGGGAGGGATCGTGTCCAGCGCCTCGGAGACGAGCTCCTCGAACTTCTCCCGCGTAACCTCGATCACAGATGCCATTCTGCCGCGCGAGGCGGGTAGGCACGTAACCGTATGAACGTCGCTCGCATCCTCCGGACCGTCCTCACGTCCAGAGCGTCGCGGATCGCGGCCGTGCTCGTCGTCGCGGCCGTCGGCGCCTGGCTCGGCATCTTCCTCAGCGGCACCGTACGGGCCCAGGTGGGCCCCGTGGAGACCGGGATGTCGCTGCGCCCGGCCTGGCGCGGCGAGACCGTCGTCGACGCGAGCCCGCTGGGCACGCTCGCCTTCCACACCCACGACGCGCCGCTGCGGCTGCGCATCACCCTGGAGAACATCGACCAGGAGCGCGCCAAGGCCCTCATCGAGGACCCGCGCCTGGCCGACCGGCTGCCCGGCATCATCGAGCGCGACCTGCTCGACGGCGTGCGCGCCCTGGTGATCCGCTCGCTGCTGTGCGCGGGGGCGGGCGCGCTGGTGGCGGGGGTGCTGGTGTTCAGGCGGCCCAAGGTCGCGCTGCTCGGCCTGCTGGCCGCCTCGGTGGGGCTGGCCGGCACGGGGGCGCTGGCGGCGTACACGTTCCGGCCGAACTCGCTGGTCGAGCCGCGCTACTCCGGGCTGATCGCCGCCGCGCCGTCGCTGGTGGGCAGCGCGGAGTCGATCGTGACGAAGTTCGAGTCGTACCGGTCGCAGCTCACCAAGCTCGTGACGAACGTCTCGAAGCTGTACGACACGGTCTCGACGCTGCCGCTGTACGACGGTGACCCGCGCTCGATCCGGGTGCTCCACGTCTCGGACATCCACCTCAACCCGATCGCGTGGAACGTGATCCGGTCCCTGAAGGACCAGTTCGCCGTGGACATGATCATCGACACGGGCGACATCTCCGACCACGGCACCAAGCCCGAGAACAAGTTCGTGGAGGAGATCGGCCGGCTCGGCGTCCCGTACGTCTACATCCGCGGCAACCACGACTCCATGACCACCCAGAAGGCCGTCGCGAAGCAGAAGAACGCCGTCGTTTTGGACGACAGGTCGCAGAGCGTGGGCGGCCTGACCATCTACGGCCTGGGCGACCCGCGCTTCACCCCGGACAAGTCGGTGGCGGTCGACTCCGACCCCGCCAAGCTGGAGCAATGGGGGCGCGACCACCTCGCCAAGGTGGGCAAGCCGGACCTGGTGGCGGTCCACGACGGCATCATCGGCCGCGGCTTCTCCGGCGCCACGCCCATGGTCCTCGCCGGGCACGCGCACGCCCGGTCGACCACCATGCTGCCCACGGGCACGCGCGTCCTCGTCCAGGGCTCCACCGGCGGCGCCGGCCTGCGCGCCCTCGAACACGCCGAGCCGACGCCCGTGCAGGCGTCCGTCCTGTACTTCGACCGGGAGACGAAACGCCTGCGGGCCTGGGACGACATCACCCTCGGCGGGCTGGGGGAGCAATCGGTGTACATCCAGCGTCACGTGGAGGAGAACCCGGGACGTATGATTTCCCCAGCGCCGACGAACGCCCCGACGCCATCGGGAACCGTGAGCGGCACGCGAACGCCGGCCGCCGGCCCGCCACTTTGGCATCAGGGGCAATCGTCCCCTATGCTTCAGAGGTCTCCGACGGAAGGCGACAGGGAAACCTGAGCCCCCATCGTCTAGCGGCCTAGGACACCGCCCTTTCAAGGCGGCGGCACGGGTTCGAATCCCGTTGGGGGCACCGCGAAGCGCCTGGCGCTACCGGGAAAACGGCAGGTCGAAGACCTCCGAAGAACTGGTAAGCTAAGCGAGTCGCAAGGCAAGAACAGCAAGACAAGCAAGGTCCTGTAGAGCAGTTTGGAGTGCTCGCCACCCTGTCAAGGTGGAGGTCGCGGGTTCAAGTCCCGTCAGGACCGCTCTGGGTCAGGTAGCTCAGTTGGTACGAGCGTCCGCCTGAAAAGCGGAAGGTCGGCAGTTCGACCCTGCCCCTGACCACCTTTTTTGATTAGCACGAATGCCCCGCTCATGATCACATGGACGGGGCATATTTGTGTTCGCGTGTCCAACTGGGTGACCACGGTTCCGGAGCGAGCGGGAAGATCTCGTCCATGACCGTCGCGCCTTGCTGCATGACGGGTCGGCTCTGCTTGCGGTGCACCATCTCGGTCATGAGGGTGTCCGTATGGCCGACCAGCCGTGCGATGTGCTCGATCGGGACGTCATGAGCTGAGAGCAGCGATACGCAGCTCCCGGGGTGTCCATTCCGCCATCTCGTTGTCGGTGCCGAACACCCGACTCTCGCTGACATGCCGACGTACCGTACGAAACGGTTCCGTTGCAGGTCCCCCTGCGTCCTGTGCCGAAGCAGGCTTGAGCCGGATGGTCCGCAGCGTGAAGAGACGCTGTCTGCCGCTCGTTGTGGGCGCAGTGACGCATGGTCCGAATGCGTGTCAAGACGCTGAGGATGTTGCCGAGTCGCTCTTTTATGCGTCCTTGAGCGCTCTTGTCACGCTCCAATGCTGGCGTTTGGATCGAGGGGTGACCGCGGTCCACAGGCGGCGGATTTTCAGACATATCCCCTGTATTGCTGCCCGTCCTGCCCAGCCCGGTCCTGTCTGGGCGCCCCGGTCATCGGCCTGCGCTGTCCTCCGGGGAAAGGAGTCGCCACCTTGACCATGCTGGCCTACACCCTCATCACCGACCCGGCGCCCCTGGCTGCGTCAGGGGCCGGGCGGCAGTCCGAGTCCACAGGGACGGTGTACTTGCTCGTCACCAACATCGGGCAGCAGGCGGCGTTCTGGTCCACGATCAGTGTGGAGCTGCCCGTTGGCAACGGCGCCGGCGACCTCACCCCGAACTTCAGCACGATCAAGCCCAAGGGTGAGTGCAGCACGCGGTCGGGCACCCGGTCGTCGGTGAAGGTCCAACCGGGACCACAGGGCTCCAACGCCTTCCAGGCCACCGCCCCTGGCGGCAGAGCGCGGTTCGACCCCGGCGACTACATGGTGCTGACGCTGGAGGACGTCACCGTCGCCCCCACCGCCGGGCTAGCCGTGCTGAAGGTGGCCGAGGCCGCCAGCCGAACCAAGACCGGACGCCTGAGCAGCGGCTTCGCGGCGGTGGCGCTGCTGAAGACCGCTCCGAAGGAGCTCCCCGTGCCGCGCGACTTCCGTCCGGACAAGGCCATGGTGGACGCCGGCGAAGAGCTCACCCTGCGCTGGGAAGGGACTGCCGACTTCGGCTACGAGATCTTGTACCCGGGCGCGCCACAGCCCGTCCCCGTCTCCGGAGGTAGCTGGTCACCGCCCGACGCCCCGAAGCGGGCCACCACCTACATCCTCATCGCCACCGACCCCAACACTCAGCGGCAGCATTTCCTCACCGCGACCGTTCAGGTGCGCAACCCCATCCTGGAAGCTCTCACCGCCATCAAGGGCGTCACCACCCCGTGGGTACAGGGGGCGACCGAGGGGGACGGAGCCTTCACCTTCTCCAAGGGCGCGATGCATGTGCGGCGCGAATCCGGCGCCCAGGAAGGCGGGGCCCTGTACGCCGGCGGCGTCAGAACCGAGCACGTGAGTGGGCCTGATGACGCCGACGGAGACATCACCTTCCTCCCGGGCGAGGTGAAGGTCTGGCGCAATCGCGGCTCCTATGACCGGGGCGCCCTGTACGCCGGCGAGGCCAACCTCAGCGGCATCGCCACCCGGTACGTGAAGGGGCTTGATGACAGCGACGGAATGATCACCTTTCTCCGGGGCGTGGTGCAAGTCGTGAGCGCATTCAACTCCCGGGACCGGGGCATCCTGTACGCCGGCGGCATCAGAACCGAGTACGTGAGCGGGGCCAATGACGTCGACGGAGACATCACCTTCATCCCGGGCGGGGTGAAAGTCTGGACCGCGCGCGGCTCCGGTTTCCCGGGCAACCTGTACGCCAGCATGGCTGAACTCTGGTGCATCTACACCGAATGGGTGGGAGGAAGAAGCAACGACAACGGACGGATCACTTTCCCTGAGGAAGGGATACAGGTCAGCCGGGGAAACGGAGCATATGGAGTCGTGTCCGCCTCCGAGTACCGCCACTACCAATAGTGACGTGTACGCCGGCTCCGTACGCGCGAAGGGGCTTGGGAGCGGGACGGCCCTCGCCTTCAATCATTGAACGAGTTGTAACGGGCGATCCGACCTCAATGCCTTGATCGCATCAGCGCTGCAGGTCCACCCTCGCGTTCCCGGTGCCGCAGCAAGCTTGCCCGCGGATGCTCCGCAGCGTGCCGAGACACAGTGTGGTACAAGCAGCGGATTTCGGATGTGTCACCCGTATCGCTGCCCAGCGCCGTCCTCCAAGAAAATGAGTCGCTATGTCATTGGTTGGACACTCCTTGCCATCCTCGATCGGACTGGGCATGATCATGTCGGTCGTTGGCCGTACGGGAGAACGACTCCTGCCGTTCGCGGAGGCTGGGGGCTGACTTCATCTGCACCGTCGGATGCAGGGACGTGCTTCAGATGATTTCCTGACAGGAGAAAAACATGGCGGAGTCGAGCGACAACCAGAGACATGTCACCGTCGCGCTGAAGACCGTGTACTGCCATAATGCCCAAGGCGTTATGGACGTCGACTTGTTCTACGTCGCGGGCGGAGCGGCCACCGGCCCTCTGTCCGGCTCCAAGAGCATGACGGTCCTGACCGGCCTGGTCGAGATCAACAGCCGTCAGGCAAAGCTTCTCGCTGGTGATGATTGTGTGATCTTCGACGGTAACGTACATGTCGATGACTTCGTCGAATTCGGCCTTCAATTTCGGAGCTCGAACGCCGATGTCGATGAGGGCGATTTCGATGACAAGTACCCGGCGTCGGTTTCGGCGCTCACCGCAGACGTCGGAGCTGGAGCCGGCTCCGCGAACGCTTCCGTCAAGGGCGCGGTCGCGGGAGCGATCCTTGCCGCCACGCCGCTGGCTCTTGCCCGGGTTCAGGCTCGGGCGAGCATCTACGAGGACGACGTCCTCGGGACGGTGCAGAAGAGAGTGAATGTAGTCGATTACCCGGATGGGCGCAGCGGGCCGTTCAAGTGGAAGTTCGCGGATAAGTACCCGATCACCCTTGCAGACACAGGGGAACTCGGGTGGAGCGAGTGGGACTACGAGATCGAATACACCATCGATGTGGGTCCCGCGCGGTGACCTGAGTTTCGGACAGCTTCGACGTGTTCGCCATGACCGCGTGCCAGACATCGGCATCGGTTGAGCCGCCTGGCCCGCGCCGTGCGCGGCCGGCGGCAAGGCCCTCCTCCATCGGGCCTTGCCGCCGGGTGTCCGTGGCTCAGGTGACAGCAGCGCTGACAGCGACGTCCCCACACGCCGACGCATCCGCAGCACCGTCCACACACGCCTGACCACGGGCTCGATCACCCGAGCAGGGTGATGGCTTCACCTGAGAAGCGGAAGGTCGGCAGTTCGGCGCTGCCCCTGACCACCTTCTTGAACAGCCGAGATGCCCGAAGGGATTACCGCTCCGGGGCGTTTTCGTGTTCTGTGACAGCAACGTCGCGGTGGAGCATCCGCTGGACCATGGCATGAGTCCCGCTCATCTCGCCGTTGAAATGGATGACGCTGAGGGGCTTCAAGGGCTCCTCGATGAAGGTGTCGGCGCTCATGAAGAGCACCATGGAATCACGCTGCGTCACCACGCGATGTTTCGTGCCGCCTGCGGCCCCAAAGTCGCCAAGCTGATCGCTTCCGCTCTGGTAGGACCGCCGGCGATCTCGGCCTTCTATCGACTGCGTCTGCTCAGGTCAGGAGGACAGTGGGTGCCGGCCGACCGCCCTCCTGGCTCGAACGCGCGCTGGCCGGGCGCGTCCCCCGGCCGGGATCGGTTCAGCTCCAGAGGAATGACTGGTTGTAGTCGCCGTGGCACCTCCACGTCTGGATCGGGGTGCCGTTGTGCGGGCGTTCCGTGGTGTGCAGCCTGACTCGCGCGTCGAGACACTTGTTGTTCATCCGGCTGCGGATGGTGCGGTAGCCGGACTTGCTGTACTTGGAACCGCCCAGGTACCACTGCTGGTTCGAGTTTCCGCTGCACTTCCACATCTGCATGACGGCCGCGTTCTTGCCGTTGAAGTCCTTGATGTCGAGGCACTTGCCGTTGAGCGTGCTGCGGATGCTGCCGTCGCCGCCCATGGTCCAGAGCTGGTTGGCGTTGTGGTTGCACTTCCACAGCTGGACTGTGGCCGCGTTCTTGCCGTTGAAGTCCTTGACGTCCAGGCAGAGGTCGTAGTTGGCCAGCTTGAGCCGCTTGCCGGCGGACGCCTCGGCCGGCGTGGCCATGAGCGCGGCCCCCGAAGCGACCACGGCGAGCACCGTGCCGAACTTCACCAGCAGGTTTCTTGTCATCTTCGTCCCCGTCTCTTCAGCGAGTGATGATCACTCCCTGCGTGAGATGCGGCGCGTTAAGCATTGGTTCACGGGAGATTGCGGAGCTCGTTCAGGCCGGACGGTCCACGCCTGTCCCGTCAAGGGCGGCCCTGTCACATCCGTCGCGTTTCGCGGGTCTACCGTTCGTACCTGCGAGAGAGGAACGTGACCACAGTGGACGAACGGGACTGGCTGACCAGGCGTTTCGAGGAGGAACGGCCGCATCTGCGCGCGGTGGCCTACCGGATGCTCGGCTCGGTGAGCGAGGCCGAGGACGCCGTGCAGGACGCCTGGCTGCGGCTCGACCGCGCCGACACCCGTGACGTCGACAACCTCGGGGCGTGGCTGACCACCGTGGTGGCGCGGGTGTGCCTGAACGTGCTGCGCTCGCGCGAGCACCGGCGCGAGGACCCGCTCGACGTGCGCGTCCCCGATCCGATCATCGGCCCGGAGGAGGGCGCCGATCCGGAGCACGAGGCGGTGCTGTCCGACTCGGTCGGGCTGGCGATGCTCGTGGTGCTGGAGACGCTGACGCCGGCCGAGCGGCTCGCGTTCGTGCTGCACGACATGTTCGCAGTGCCGTTCGAGGAGATCGCTCCGATGATCGACCGGTCGCCGGCCGCGGCGAGGCAGCTCGCGAGCCGGGCGCGCCGCCGGGTGCGCGGCCAGGCACCCTCTCCCGACCCCGATCTCGGGCGGCAGCGCGACGTGGTGAACGCGTTCCTGGCCGCCGCCCGCGACGGCGACTTCGACGGGCTCGTGGCCGCGCTGCACCCGGACGTCGTGCTGCGCTCGGACGGCGGCACCACGCGTGGCCGCCACACGGTGCTGATCTCCGGCGCGCGGGCGGTGGCCGCGCAGGCGGTCACGTTCGGACGGCTCTCGCCGTTCGCGCGGCCGGTGCTGATCAACGGGTCGGCCGGTGTGGTCGTCGCGGCGGAGGGGCGGCGGCCGGTGTCCGTGATGGCGTTCACGGTCGCGGGCGGCCGGATCGTCGCCATCGACGTGCTGTCCGACCCCGAGCGGCTGAACGGGCTCGATCTCACGGCGCTGGAGGATTGAGCCGCGGTACGCGCATCCGTGGTTGACAGGTTAGTGAACACTCACTCATGCTGGGCTGGTTAGTTAGTACTCACTATCCGAGCTGTCCGGGCCGACCTGGCTGAGGTGCGTCATGAGAATCACTGTGTTCGGCGCCTCCGGGCGCACGGGGTGGCGAGTGGTCGGGCAGGCGCTGGAAGCCGGCCACGAGGTGACGGCCGTGGTCAGGGACCCCGCCGCCCTGGAGCGCCACGGCCTCCGCGGCCCCCGCCTCACCGTGGTCCGGGCGGACGTCATGGACCCCGCGGCGATCGGGCCGGCCGTCGCGGGACGCGACGCGGTGGTGTCGGCCATCGGCCCGCGCGGGCGGGGCCCCACCACCGTGTGCGCCGACGCCACGGCCTCGATCATCGAGGCGATGACCGCCGAAGAGGTGCGCCGGCTCGTCGTGGTCAGCGCCAGCGGCTTCGTCCGGGAGGGCGACGGGCCGCTCACCCGCCTGGTGGCCAAGCCGATCCTCAACCGCGTGCTCAGGCACGCCTTCGCCGACATGCGGCACATGGAGGAGCTCGTACGGGCGAGCGGGCTCGACTGGACGATCGTCCGCCCGCCGCAGCTCACCGAGGGGCCGCGTACCGGCGCCTACCGCAGCGCCGTCGACCGGAACGTGCGCGGCGGCGTGCGGGTGTCACGCGCCGACCTGGCCGACTGCGTGCTGCGGTGCCTGGACGAGCGCGGGCCCCTCCACGCGGCCCTGGCGATCGGCGACTGACCTCGCGCGTCAGAACGCGGGCGAGCCCAGGTCGCGGACCACGGCGGCCAGGGCGCGGATGACGTCGTCCTCCGCCTCGCCGCGCCACACCAGGCCGAAGCTGAAGCGCTCCATGCCGGTGAGGGGCAGCCACAGCACGTCGGGCCGGGCCCAGTAGCGGGCGCTGTGAGCGGGGAAGACGTTGACGATCTCGCCGGTGCTGACGAGGGTGAGGATGTCGTCGGCGGACGTGACGAGCGGGCCGCGTTCGATGGGACGTCCGCCCGGGGTGTGGGAGGGGACGAAGGACGACTCCCAGTAGTCGGGGACCGACGTCGTGCCGGAGTGCTGGAAGTCGGCGATGCTCTCGACCGTGACGGACGGCCGCGCGGCGAGCGGGTGGTCGAGGGCCACGGCCAGCACCCGCTCGTCGGTGAAGAGGACCGGCCCCATGACGAGGTCCGGCTCCGCGATGGGCAGCCAGGTGACGAGGACGTCCACCTCGCCCCTGCGCAGCCCGCCGAAGGGGTCCACGAAGGGGGCGTGCCGGAAGCGCAGCTCCCACCCCGGGTGGCGGGCGCGGAAGGCGTCCCAGTACGGGCGCAGGTCGTGGCCGTTGCCGTTCATCGCGCCGATCCGGAGGGTGGCCGTGACGCCGCCGGCGGCGGCCCGCGCCCGCCGCATCGTGTCGCGCAGGGCGAGGCGGATCGGCTGGAGCTCGTCGCGGAGCTGCCGGCCGAGGGGGGTCAGCCGCACGGTGCGGCTGTTCCGCTCGAAGAGCAGGCCGCCGAGGTCGCGCTCCTGCTTCTTGATCGCCTGGCTGATCCGGGCGGGGGTGAGGCGCATCCGCTCGGCCGTGCGTCCGAAGTGCAGCTCCTCCGCCAGGGTCAGGAAGATCTCGATGTCGCGCAGCTCCATGATCCCTCTGGATCGTTAACTCCGGATTGACGCACCGTTGCGGGACTCGTCGTTGTTCCAGCCAGGCACCCTAGCCGATGCTGGGGGCCTTGTCGGAATCCTCCCTGTTCGTAGGAGTGGAACGTGAAGGTCCTCATCTCCGGTGCCAGTGTCGCCGGGCCCGCCCTGGCGTACTGGCTGCACCGCCACGGGTTCGAGGTGACGGTGGTGGAGCGCGCCCCGGCGCTGCGCGACAGCGGGTACGCGGTGGACTTCCGCGGCGCCGCGTTCGACGTGCTGGACGGGATGGGCGTCCTGGAGGAGGTGCGCGGGCACGAGACCATGATGCGCGGCACCGATCTCGTGGACGACGAGGGGCGCAAGATCGGGGAGCTGCCGGTCGAGGCGTTCGCCGGCGACCTGGAGGTGCCGAAGCGTGAGCTGACCGCGATCCTGCACCGGCTCACCGCGGGGGGCGTCCGCTACGTGTTCGGCGACTCCATCAGCCGGATCACGCAGGACGGCTCGGGCGCGCGGGTGGAGTTCGAGCGCGGCGAGCCCGCCGTCTTCGACCTCGTCGTCGGGGCCGACGGCGTGTACTCCACGGTGCGGCGGCTGGCGTTCGGCCCGCACGAGCGGTTCGTCCGCCACCTCGGCATGTCCGGAGCCGGCTTCACCACGGCCAACCACCTGGCCCTCGACCACAGGGGAGTGCTCCAGACCGCCCCGGGCAGGGCCGTCTACCTGTTCAGCGCGGCCGACCCCGCCCGGATGACGGTCAGCATGTCCTTCGGCACCGACTCGGCGCGGCTCGACCTCATGGAGCGCGACCGCCAGGAAGAGATCGTGCGCGAGCGCATGGCGGGGGCGGGCTGGGTGGTGCCGCGCCTGGTGGAGGACATGGCCTCCGCCTCCGACTTCCTGTTCTCCTCGGCGTGCCAGGTGGAGATGGAGCGCTGGTCGGACGGCCGCGTCGTGCTGGTCGGCGACGCCGGGTACTGCGCCGCGCCGACCTCGGGCATGGGCACCTCGCAGGCCCTCATCGGCGCGCACACGCTGGCCCGGCACCTGGCCGCCTCGGCCGGCGACCACGCCGCCGCGTTCCTGGCGTACGAGGAGGAGCTGCGGCCGTACGTGGCGGAGAACCAGAAGCACGGCCGCGAGGCCGTCGCCATGTTCGGCGGGTGACCCGGGAGGCCGGCGGGACCCTTTTTCTCCGGCCCTTTTCTCCGGTCGTCGGGAATCCAGGGGAAAACCGGGCTGGGAAACGGGATGGGGCTGTGGTTTCCTTGCCGCGTGCGTGGTGATCTTCTGGATCTCGTTCTGCTCGCCATGGCGATCGGATTCGGCGTCTCGGGTTACCGGCAGGGATTCGTCCTCGGGGTGATGAGTTTCGTCGGTTTCGTCGGCGGGTGCGTGTTCGGCGTGTACGTCGCGCCGCCCGTCGCCGCGGCGCTGGTCGACGGGGACGTCATGGAGACCCTGGTCGCGGTCGTGGTCGTGCTGGTCGCGGCCATCCTGGGCCAGCTCGTCTGCTCCACGCTGGGCGCCGTGGCGCGCTCCTATGTGCGGGAACAACAGCGGGCCAGGCTGCTGGACGCGGTGGGCGGCACAATGGCCGGAGTCCTGTCGGTGCTCGTCATTTCCTGGATGGTGGGCAGCCTGCTGGTCTCCAGCACATTCACACTGGTCGTGGAGCAGATTCGCGGCTCGCTGTTATTGTCGGCCGTCGACCACGCGATGCCCGACGGCGTGCGCGCGTGGCAGAAACCGTTCAAGAAATTCATCGACCGGTCGGAATTCCCGCCCGTGCTCGACGCCATCAGGGGCGACGCCACCGTCGACGTGCGCGCGCCCGACCCGGCGGTGCTGAACGCCGCCGGGCTCCAGCAGGCGCGTCCGGGCATCGTGCAGGTGCGGGGCACCGCGCGCTCCTGCAACAAGCAGATCGAGGGCACCGGATTCGTGTTCGCGCCCGACCACGTCATGACCAACGCGCACGTCGTCGCGGGCGTGGACACCGCGCTCCAGATCATCGACCACACCGGGCAGTCGCGCCCGGCCACGGTGGTGCGCTTCAACCCGCGACGCGACGTCGCGGTCCTCTACGTGCCGAACGCCGGCCTGCCACCGCTCGCCTTCCACGGCGAGGCCGCCAAGGGCGACGACGCCATCGTGGCCGGCTATCCCCAGGGGCAGGGGTACGCGCCGAGCCCCGCCCGGATCGCCGCCCGGCAGAAGACCCCCATCCCCGACATCTACCGCGAGGCCGACGTGACGCGGGACGTCTACCTGATCCGCGGCTCGGTCCGGCCGGGCAACTCCGGAGGGCCGCTGCTCACCCCCGGCGGCCAGGTGCTGGGCGTCGTCTTCGCCGCCGTGACCGGCAAGGCGGAGACGGCGTACGCGCTGACCGCCTCGGAGGTGTCCGCCGAGGCCCGCCTGGCCGCCACCGCCACCGCGCCCGCCGGCACCCGCGGGTGCGACTAGCTCGGCCCGGCTGCACCATCCGGTGTAGCGCGTACCCCGAACGGTGCGTCCCCGGATGACGGCCGACGGAGGACGCGGAGCGGCCGCGGCGCGCCCTAACGTTGCGCCGGCGAGCTCCGAACCGGGATCGCCCTACGCACTCACGGAGGAACCACCATGACGAGAACATCCATCGCCGCGGTCACCGGGCTGCTCCTGACGGCGGGGCTGCTGGGATCGGGAACCGTCACCGCGTCGGCCGCCGACAGGGCGGCGCAGGCTCCCGCCTCCGCCGCGGCCACGGTGGCCGCGCCGAAGCCGCCGAAGGGCGCCAGGGCGGTGGTCCAGGTCAGCCCCAACCCGACGACCAGGCGCGGCCAGGAGATCACGATCACCGGCGACTGCGGGGGAGGCGAGAAGCTGAAGGCCGTGATCGGCGGGCTCACGCAGCGACCGATCCTGACGAACATCCGCATCATCGACGACAACCCGAAGGGATTCGTGGCGAAGGCCACCCTCTCCCGCGAGATCGGCAACGGGGTCGGCCCCATCATGGTGGACTGCGGCGGCGAGGCGGGCGTGACCCTCCTGGTCACCCACGTCTGACCCTCCTGGTCGCCGACGTCTGACCCTCATGGTCACCTACGTCTGACTCCCCTGGGACCCACGCGGAAAGGTTCATCCGGTTGGCCGTGATCCCCCCACCGCGACAGGCCGCGGTCACCGTCCCGCGGCAGCCGGCCCTGGTCCGTCACGCGGCCAGGCTCGGCGACGCCGCGCTCGCCGCGCTCACCGTGGTCGGCGTCTTCACCGGCGTCATGGCCGCCGAGGTCCGCGGGGCGCCGTGGGACGGCCTGGTGCCGCTCGTGCTGTTCCTCGGGACGCTGATGTTCGTGCGGCGACGCCTGCCCATGACGGTCCTCCTGCTGTCCATCGCCGCGATCTTCGTCTACCGCACCGGCAGCTCCTTCCAGGGCGGCTGGATCTGGCCAGCGTCGGCCGCGTACTTCAGCGCCGCCACGACCAGGCACGTGCGGTGGGTGGCGCTCATCGGCGTCGCCCAGCTCGGCTGGGCGGCCGTCGATTTCTGGCCGATCCTCGACCGGAACGTCGCCCGCTTCGTCGCCCACATCGCCGGGGAGGGGCTGCTGCTGGTGCTTCTCATCGCCGGGGGTCTCGCCTACGGGAGCGTCGCGCGCTGGCGGGAGCGGCTGCGGGACAGCGACGTCCGAGCCCGCGACGCCGAGGAGCGGCTGCGGGTCTCCCGCGAGGTGCACGACATCGTCGCCCACACCCTGGCGGTCGTCGGCGTCCAGCTCAACGTCGCCGCCGACACGCTGGAGGAGGCCCCCGACGAGGCCGCCGCCGCGCTGCGGGTGGCCCAGAACGTCCGCAACCGCGCGATGGCCGACCTCGCCTCGCTCATCGGCGTCCTGCGCGACGGCGCCGGCGACACCGTTCCCCAGCCGGATCTGACCGCCCTGCACACGCTCGCCGCCGACGCCCGGGCCGCCGGCCTCGACGTGGTCCTCGACGAGCGCGGCGACCCCTCGGCCGTCCCGGCCGCGCCGGCCGTGGCCGTCCACCGCGTCGTCCAGGAGGCGCTGACCAACACGCTGAAGCACTCCGGGGCGTCCAAGGTCGAGGTGACGGTCGAGTACGGGGCCCGGATCGTCACCGTCGAGGTCGCGGACAACGGCCGGGGCGGCCACTCCGGAGCCGGGATGAGGGAGCGGCACGGCCTGGTCGGCATGCGGGAACGGGTGAGCGCGCTCGGGGGCGGGCTCACCGTGGGCCCGGTGCCGGGCGGTTTCGCCGTGCGGGCCGAGATCCCCGTGGCAGGCTGGAAGGCATGACGATCAGGGTGCTGCTCGCCGACGACCAGGCGCTCGTCCGGGCCGGGTTCCGCAGCCTGCTCGCCCGTTCGCGGGACGTCACGGTCGTCGGCGAGGCCGCCACCGGCGACGAGGCCGTGGCGCTGGCGGCGAGCGCCCGGCCCGACGTCGTCCTCATGGACATCCGCATGCCGGGCGGCGACGGCATCACCGCCACCCGGCGCATCCTCACCGGCCCCGCCGGGGCCGCCTGCCGGGTGGTCATCCTCACCACCTTCGACACCGACGAGCACGTCTTCGCCGCGCTGCGGGCCGGGGCCAGCGGCTTCCTCACCAAGGAGGTCGAGCCCGCCGAGCTGCGCCGCGCGGTCGCCGCCGTCGCGGCCGGCGACGCCCTGCTGTCCCCGGGCGTCACCCGCCGCGTGATCGAGCAGTTCGCCCACCGGCAGGACCCGGCCCCCGGCGACGGGCGGCGGCTGGCCGCCCTCACCGCGCGGGAGCTGGAGGCGGTCCGGCTCGTGGCGCTCGGGCTGTCCAACGACCAGATCGCCGAGCGCCTGGTCATCAGCCCGCTCACCGCCAAGACCCACATCACCAGGGCCATCGCCAAGCTCGGCGTGCGCGACCGGGTCCAGCTCGTCATCCTCGCGTACGAGAGCGGCCTGGTCCGGCCCGCGGGACGGGCGGGACCGCCGCCCGCCTAGTGGTACTTGTAGAGCCGCGTGGCGACGCGGTGGCCCTGGTCGAACAGGGACGCGCGGTACATGCTCATCGCCACGCCGTCGTGCTCGGCCTTGCCGCAGGTGTTCTCGCCGGCGAGCTGGTGGATCTCGAAGCGGGCCGTCGGGTCGCCGCCGAGGTAGTACTCCGCGCGGGCCTGGTACTCGTCGGCGCGGGTGTCGCAGGCGAAGACCACCGTGTTGCGGCCCTCCTTGCCGGAGAAGCAGAGCGTGGCCGCGTTCCGCGTCGAGGTGCACACCTGGGAACGGGCCCGGGCCGAGGCCGGGGTGACGCGGGTCTCCCTGCGCACCGGGTACTTGGTGGCGTCGCGGACCGTCTTCCAGCGGCTCGTCCTGACGCGGTGGCCGCCCTGGTAGACCGAGGCGCGGAAGGTGACGACCGAGCCGATCCCGCGGCTGCCCCGGACGTCGCCCTCGCGGCCGAGGTTGTGGATGACGTACTTGGTGCCGAGGTAGCCGTCGAGGTAGTACTCGACCACGGCGTGGAGCTTGTCCGGCGCAGTGTCCTCGACGGTGACCCCGGGCCGGTCGCTGCCGTCCGGGCCCACGCACGCCGCCGCGCCCTTGACGCGGACGCAGACGGGCTCGTCGGGGACGCTCGCGGGCGCCTCGGCCAAGGCGGCGGGGCGGGCCTCGACCGAGGCGGCGGGGCGGGCCTCGACCGGGGCGGGGGACTCGCCCAGGGCGGGCGAGACGTTCATGAGAAGGAGGGCGCTCGCCGTCGTGAGCACCGAGAGCACTGCGGATAACGCGCGGCCTGACACTGACACCACTTGGGGCCTTTCAGATCTCAGGAGTTACTGGGCTGTGCCTCGGTGGGACGTTCCGGGCCTCGCGCTGGTTCCGGCGGTGTCGTCCAGCGGATCTCGCCGTCCTGCCACACGTCCGTGGGGGACAGGCCGGCGGCGGCGGCCACGGCGGCCGACGCCGCGTGTCCGGGGTGGATGTGCGCCACGACCGTACGCGCCCCGGCCTCCAGCAGCCAGGCGACGAGCCCGCGCGCGGCCTCGGTGGCGATGCCCCGGCCCTGCCACGCGGTGCCGACGACCCACGCGACCTCGGCCACCGGCCCCTCGTGCCGGACGGTGGCCTGCACGGTGCCGGCCAGCCGGTCCTCGTCGCGCACCCGGATCACCCAGTTGAGCCAGGACACGGCCGGATCCGGCGAGCCGGCGGCCAGCCGGGCGTAGCGGGCCCGCAGGGCGTCCTCGTCCAGCGGCTCGCCGCCGATGAACGTGTGCAGGGCGGGATCGGCGAGGACCACGGCCATCTCGGCGGCGTGCCCGACGGTCAGCGGAAGCAGATCGAACCGATCGGTGGCGATGGACGTGATCGTGAAGGGCGGATTGCCTTCACCTACCTGGAGGCGGATCTTCCTCACTATTGTGATCTCCATCTTCGGGAGGGGGAAAGCGGTTGAAGGCGGACGGGCCCGAGGTTTCGCTGGGCAGTGGCTACGTGCTCCTGGAAGTGATCGGCGCCGGGGGCATGGGCACCGTCTGGCGGGCGCGGCACCGCGACTCGGGCGACGTCGTCGCGGTGAAGCTGCTGCGTGACGGCCTGGCCGCCGACCAGGACCTGGTGCTGCGCTTCGTCCAGGAACGTCAGGTGATGCGCACCTTACGCCATCCCAACATCGTCACCGTGCGCGACTTCGTCGTCGAGGGCGAGCGCCTGGCCCTGGTGATGGACCTCGTCGAGGGCGGCGACCTGCGCGCGTTGATCCAGCGGCGCGGCACCCTGCCCCCGGCGGAGGCCGCGGCGCTGCTGGCGCAGATCGCCGGGGCGCTGACCGCCGCGCACGAGCTCGGCGTCGTCCACCGCGACGTCAAGCCGGGCAACGTCCTGCTCGACCGGGCCACCGGCCAGGTGCGGCTCACGGACTTCGGGGTGGCCCGCATCCTGCACGGCCCCGGCATCACCCAGACCAGCGCCGTCATCGGCACGCCCGTGTACCTGGCGCCCGAGGTGGCCGACGGGGACGCCGCGACGCCGGCCGTGGACGTGTACGCCCTCGGGCTGATCCTGTACGAGCTGCTCGCCGGGCGTCCGCCGTTCGTGGGGGAGCACCCGATGGTGCTGATCCGGCAGCACGCGATGGCCGCGCCCCGGCGGCTGCCCGGGATGCCCGACGCGCTGTGGGCGATCGTCTCGGCGTGCGTGGCCAAGGACCCGGCCGCGCGCCCCGCCGCGGCGGCGGTCGTGGCGGCGCTGCGCGCGGCCGCGCCCGCGCTGGCGGGTCTCGCGGCGCTTCCGCCGGTCGCCCGGGGCGAGGCGCCGTCGGTCACCTCCGAGCCGCTGGGCCCGCAGCTCCCGCCCGCACCCACTGCGTCCGGCCCGTCCGTCCCTCCTCCGCCCGCGCCCACGCCGACCGGCCTGACCGGCCCCACCGCGGCTCCTCCGACCGGTCTGACCGGTCCCACCGCGCCTTCTCCGGGCGGCCTGCATCCGGCCGGCCTGCATCCGGCCGGCCCGAATCCCGCGGGCCCCGGGCGGCGCTCGCGCAAGCGGCTGGTCGTGCTCTCGGCCGCCGGGGCCGCCCTGGCGGTCAGCGCCGCGGCCGTCGCCTACGTGGCCCCCTGGAGCTCACCGGGCACCGTGACGGCCCAGGACCCGCAGCCCCCGCTCGCCGCGCAGTCCACGCCCACGACCCCCGCCACCACCCCCGGCACCGCCAAGCGCGACGAGCACAAGGACGGCACGGCCCGCCAGGTCCGTGAGGACATCAACACCGAGCCCGCCGACCCCCCGTCCACTCGCCCGAAGAAGAAGACCACCACCCCTGAGCCGGCCCGGGAGACCGAGCCCGTCGACTCGCCCAAGCCGCGCGTCACCGAGGAGGCCGACGAGGTCAAACCCGACGACGGCACGAAGACGGACCCCCCGAGCCGGGATACGACGCCGGACTGGCAGTGCCGCCCCTGGATCTCCGCGGGACCCGGAACGCGCGCGCTGATGTCGCCGTGCATCGCCGTGGCGGGCGACACGATCCTCGTCAAGGGCAAGCTCAAGCAGGCCGCGCCGGGCGAGTGGAACATCCACGTGCAGCTCTACAACACCGAAGCGGAGCGCGTCACCACTCAGCCGTACATCTGCAAGAACGCCTCACCGGCGGCCAACGGCGTCGCCGTCTGCGGCCCGTACGAGGTGGACGTGCCCCGGACGGGGCAGTTGCAGGACGTGCGCCAGCGGTGGAAGCCCGCCGGCACGCTCACGTGGGGCGGCGGCAGGGAGAGCCCCACCGTCACCTGGTAGGGACGGCGAGCGGGACACCCGGTGGCCGGCCACGCGCGAGACTGGGATCATCGGGACATGTCCACGGCCTTCGCGATCGTCTCCCTGCTGTTCAACGGGCTCATGGCCGGGCTCTTCTACGTCTTCTCGACCACGATCATGCCGGCCTTCGAGGCCATCGAGCCGGCCCAGGCCACGGCGGCCATGCGGAGCATCAACACGAAGATCCTCAATCCGCTGTTCCTGCCGGTCTTCCTGCTGGCGCCCGTGGCGTCCCTGGTGACCGGGGTGCTCCTGCTCGTCGGCGGCGCCACCACCGCGGGCGTCCTGTTCCTGGCGGCGGCGGCCGTCTACCTGCTCGGCACGCTGGCGACGACCGCGGCGCTCAACGTGCCGATGAACAACGCGCTGGAGGCGGGCGGCATGGAGTGGTCCGCGTACGCGCCGCGCTGGACGACGTGGAACCACGTGCGCACCCTGTCGTGCGTCGCCGCCGTCGTGCTGGCCGCCGCGGCGCTCGTCGTCCCCTAGACACCTGACCGGGCACGATCGGTACGGCGAGGGCCGTACCGATCTCGTCTCTCGTCGGGACCTACATGTTGATCATGTGACCGGCCAGGCCGTGGATCGCCTCCTTGACCGCCTCGCCCAGGGTCGGGTGGGCGTGGACGTTGCGCGCGACCTCGTGCACCGTCAGGTCCCACTGCTGGGCCAGCGTCAGCTGCGGCAGCAGCTCCGTCACCTCGGGCCCGATGAGGTGGGCGCCGAGCAGCTCGCCGTACTTGCCGTCGCTGATGACCTTGACGAAGCCCGCGCTGTCGCCGAGGCCGTGGGCCTTGCCGTTGGCGGTGAAGGGGAACTTGGCCACCTTCACGTCGTAGCCCAGGTCACGGGCCTGCGTCTCGGTGTAGCCGAAGCTGGCCACCTGCGGCTGGCAGTACGTCGCCCTGGGGATCATCACGTAGTCCAGCTCCATGGTCTCCGCGCCGCCGATGGTCTCGGCCGCGATGATGCCCATGGACTCGGCGGCGTGGGCCAGCATGAGCTTGGCCGTGACGTCGCCGATGGCGAAGATGTGCGGCACGCTCGTGCGGCAGCGGCCGTCGACGGCGATGGCGCCCCGGTCGGTGAGGGCCACGCCGGTCTTCTCCAGGCCGTAGCCGTCGACGCGCGGCTGGAAGCCGATCGCCTGCATGACCTTGTCGGCCTCCAGCACCTGCTGCTGACCGTCACGCGTCACGGTGACCTTGACGGAGGAGCCCGTGTCGTCGATGGCGTCCACGCGGGTGGAGGTGAGGACCTCGATGCCGAGCCGCTTGTACCGCTTGGCCAGCTCCGCCGACACCTCCTCGTCCTCCAGCGGGACCATCCGGTCGAGGAACTCCACGATCGTCACCTTGACGCCGTAGTTGTGCAGCACGTACGCGAACTCCACGCCGATCGCGCCCGCGCCCGCGATGATGATGCTGCCCGGCAGCTCGCCGGTCATGATCTGCTCTTCGTACGTCACCACGCGCTCCGACAGCGACGTGCCGGGGATCAGCCGGGTGGTGGCGCCGGCGGCGATGATGCAGTGGTCGAACGTGATCGTCTCGCCGTTCACCTGGATCGAGTTGGGGTCCAGGAAGGTGCCGCGGCCGTCGTACTCCGTGATGGAGTTCTTCTTCATCAGGTAGTGGACGCCCTTGACCCGGCCGTCCGCCACCTTGCGGCTGCGGGTGAAGGCGGCCCCGTAGTCGAAGGTGACCTCGCCGCTGATGCCGAAGGTCTTGGCCTCCTTGTTGAAGATGTGAGCCAGCTCCGCGTTGCGCAGCAGCGCCTTGGAGGGGATGCAGCCCACGTTCAGGCAGACGCCACCCCAGTACTTCTCCTCAATGACCGCTGTGCGCAGCCCGAGCTGGGCGGCGCGGACCGCGGCCGTGTACCCTCCGGGACCCGCGCCGAGAACGACGACGTCATAGTGAGTGCTCATGAGTCGGACCATACCGTCCACCCAGGTCTACCCCTGACCCTCGCCCCTGCCCCAGTGAAACGGCGCCTGTCGGCGGCTTGGATCGGACCATGACCGATTTCCCCGGCCGCTGGGCCGAAGGCGTCAGCCTGACCGTCGCGCCCGCCCTCATGCTCGCCGGCGTGCTGCTCCGCATCGGGTACGACGGGTTCTTCCCCGCCCAGCTCGCGGCCTTCGCCGACGCCCCCGCCCTGATGTCCGCCTCGTACGGGTGCTTCGCGCTCGGCAGCGCGCTGCTGTGGCCCGGCGTGCTCGGGCTGGTGCGCCGCTCGCCCGGCTCCCGGCCGGTGCTCTGGGGCGGCGCGATGGTGCTGTCCGGCCTGTTCGCCCGGGCCTTCCACGCCGGGGTGAGCCACCTGGCCCTCCAGCTCGTGGACGTCCAGGGCCTGGCCCCCGCGCAACGGGCCGTGGCGTCCGCCTACGGCGCGTTCCACGTCTTCCAGCCGCTCAACGTGGTGGTGTTCGCCGGGTGGGCCGTGCTGGCCGCCGGCCTGTGGCGGGCCGGGACGCTGGGGCTCGTGCGGAGCGTCGCACTCGGGCTGATGACGGCGCTGCCGATCGGGGTGCTCAAGGGCACGGGCCCGATGTCGGTGCTGGCCGTCGCGGGGCTGTGCGTGGCGCTGGTGCCGTACGGGGTGCGGGTCCTGCGCGAGGGGCCCGCGCCCCGGTGGTGGGCGGTCCCGCTGGCGCTGGCGATCGGCGCGGGCGCCGTGGTCCTCGGCACCCTGGGCTGAGGCCCGCGGCTACACGTCCACCTTGTACGTCAGCGCCAGCTCGTCCGCCGGGACCCCGCGGATCCCCCAGTTGACCTTGGGCATCTCCACGATGGTGATCTCCACGTCCTCGGCCGGGTAGGGCAGCCGGTCGTAGAGCGCGCGGATGAGCGCCCGCTTGGCCTCGTCGCTGCGGCCGGTGAAGCAGAGCACCTCGATGATCAGGTAGCCGTCGCCGCGCTGCGGGCAGACCAGGTCGTCGGCGTCCAGCAGCAGGAACCGGTGGAACCTCTTGTCCTCGGGCAGCCCCCACGCCTCCACCAGGCAGGAGTGGACGAGGTCCGACACCTCGCGCCGCCGCTCCGCCCACACGTCGCGCCGCCCGTAGAACTTCACCTGTGCCATGTGCGCCACTATAGGGAAATGATCCGGTTGCTGCTGGCCGACGACGAGGCCATGATCCGGGCCGGCGTGCGGGCCATCCTCGCCTCCGACCCGTCGCTCGACGTGGTGGCCGAGGCGGACGACGGCCGCGCGGCGGTCGACCTGGCCATCAGCCACCACCCGGACGTCGCCCTGCTGGACATCCGCATGCCCGTCCTGGACGGACTGGCCGCCGCGGCCGAGATCCGGCGCGCGGCGCCGGGGACGGCCGTGGTGATGCTCACCACGTTCGGCGAGGACGACTACATCGCCCGGGCCATCGACGTGGGCGCCAGCGGCTTCCTGCTCAAGTCGGGGGACCCGCGCGAGCTGATCGCCGGGATCCACGCCGTCGCCGAGGGCGCCGCGTACCTGTCGCCGAGGGTGGCCCAGCGCGTCATCACCCAGCTCGCCGCCGGGCGGGTGTCGCGCGGCGCCGTGGCCCGCGACCGGGTCGCGGCGCTCACCGAGCGGGAGCGGGAGGTGCTCGCGCTGCTCGGCTCCGGCCTGTCCAACGCGGAGATCGCCAGGCGGCTGCACATCGTGGAGGGCACGGTGAAGGCGTACGTCAGCGCGATCCTCACCCGCCTCGACGTGCGCAATCGCGTGCAGGCCGCGATCATCGCCCACGAGGCCGGCTTGGTAGCCTGACCTCTGATGTATCGCCTCGTCTTCTCGCAGGTCTTGCGTCGCCTCGACGCCGAGGCCGTGCACCACCTCACTGTTCGCGCGCTCACGCTGCTGTCGGTGCTGCCGCTGGTCAAGCGGCTGCTCCACAAGGCGCTGGCGCCCCACGACCCGGCACTGCGCGTCAGCGCGTTCGGCGTCCACTTCCCCGGCCCGCTCGGGCTCGCGGCCGGCTTCGACAAGGACGCCGCGTGCGCCGAGGGGGCCGCCGCGCTCGGCTTCGGCCACGTGGAGGTCGGCACGATCACCGCCCACGGCCAGCCCGGCAACCCGCGGCCCCGCCTGTTCCGGCTGGTGGGCGAGCGGGCGGTCATCAACCGCATGGGCTTCAACAACGCCGGGGCCGCCGCCGCCGCGCGCCGCCTGCGCCGCGTACGCGGGGTGCCGGTGGTGGTCGGCGTCAACATCGGCAAGACCAAGGTGGTGCCGGAGTCCGGGGCGACGGCCGACTACGTCGCCAGCGCCAGACGGCTCGCGCCGCTGGCCGACTACCTCGTCGTCAACGTCAGCTCGCCCAACACCCCGGGCCTGCGCGACCTGCAGGCCGTCTCGCTGCTGCGCCCGCTGCTCACCGCGGTCAAGGAGGTCGCCGACGGCACGCCCCGCCGCACCCCGCTGCTGGTGAAGATCGCCCCCGACCTCGCCGACGAGGACGTGGACGCGGTCGCCGACCTGGCCCTGGAGCTCGGCCTCGACGGCGTCATCGCGACCAACACCACGATCAGGCACGGCGGCGAGACCGGCGGGCTGTCGGGCCGGCCGCTCAAGGGGCGCTCGCTGGAGGTGCTGCGGCGGCTGCGGGCCCGCGTGGGCGACCGCATCACGCTGGTCTCCGTCGGCGGCGTCGAGGACGTGGACGACGTGTGGGAGCGGCTGCTGGCCGGCGCCACGCTGGTGCAGGGCTACACCGGCTGGGTGTACGGCGGGCCGCTGTGGGCCTCCACGATCCACCGGCAGCTCTCGCGCCGGGTCCGCCGCCACGGCTTCACCTCGATCACCGAGGTCATCGGCCGCACCGCTCCGCAGGCCCGCACCGCTCCGGAGGCCCGCACCGCTCCGGAGGCCCGCACCGCTCCAGGCGCCGGCACCGCTCCGGGGGCCACGCGATGAAGATCCCCCTGGGCGGCGGAGTCGTCCTGCGTCCGGTCGCCGAGGGCGACGCCCAGGCGCTCACCGACGCCTTCACCCGCAACCGCGAGCACCTGCGGCCCTGGGACCCGCGCCGGCCCGAGACGTTCTTCACCCTGACCGGCCAGACCGAGCGGCTGGAGGCGCAGCTCCAGCAGTGCCGGGCCGGCCGGGTCATGCCGTGGGTGCTGGCCGACGGCGACCGGATCGTCGGCTGCGTCAACCTCAACAGCATCGTGTACGGCGCCTTCGCCAGCGGCGCCCTCGGCTACTGGCTCGACGCCGAGTACACCGGCCGCGGCCTGGCCACCGGCGCCGTCATGGCGGTCTGCCGCGACGCCGGCGAGCGGCTCGGCCTGCACCGGGTGGAGGCGGCCACGCTGCTGCACAACGTGGCCTCCCAGCGGGTGCTGGAGAAGGCCGGCTTCGAGGTGTACGGCGTCGCGCCGAACTACATCCACATCGACGGCGAGTGGCGCGACCACCGCCTCTTCCAGCGCATCCTCAACGACCGCCCGCCCAGGCTCTGACCGAGGCCCGCGAGCCGTGGAGCGCGGGCGAGGCCGGCCTAGACGCTCGGCCGGGTGGACTCCGCGTCGTGGGTCATGCTCTCCAGCCGGTCCATGACGTCGGCGACCCGCACGGCGCCCGCCCGGTACGGCCGGCGCCGCTGCCACGGCCGCGGCCCGGCCGGCGGCCGGTACTCCACGCCGAGCGCGTCCAGCCGCCCGAGGTGCGCCCGGAGCCGCTCGGCGAAGTCCGGCCCGGCCTGGCCGCCCCAGGTGACCTCGGCCAGGGCGCACGCCCGCGGCCAGATCCGGTAGTCCAGCGTGCGGGCGTCGGCGATGCGCTCGGTCCAGAGCTGGGCCTGCGCGCCGAGCACCCGCGAGCGCTCCTCGTCCGTCCAGTCCGCGGGGGCCGGGACGAACGCCGCCACGTCCGCCACCGTGATCGTGTCGCCGATCGCCGCCGGCTCCTCCGGCGACGACGACTCGGCGTAGTCGAAGTAGAGCGGGAACACCGGCGTGGCCACCACATCGTGGCCGGCCGCGGCGGCCCGGCGGCCGACGCCCATGCCGCGCCACGGCATGACCACCGTGTCCCGCCGCAGCTCGCCGCTGACGAACGCCTCGTCCCACACGACGGCCCGCGCGCCCCGCTCGGCCAGCGCGTCGGCCAGCCGCCGCAGGAACCACGCCTGGAGCGCCGGCATCGACTCCAGCCCCAGCGACACGCGGTAGGCGTCGATCTCGGCCGAGGCGGTCCAGTGGTCGAGCACCACCTCGTCGCCGCCGATGTGGACGAACGGGGTCGGGCCGAGGGCGCC
Source organism: Nonomuraea rhodomycinica (assembly GCF_013363995.1). Lineage (GTDB taxonomy): Bacteria > Actinomycetota > Actinomycetes > Streptosporangiales > Streptosporangiaceae > Nonomuraea > Nonomuraea rhodomycinica. The sequence goes on from NZ_JABWGO010000007.1 coordinate 384,663, forward strand.
GATCAGCTCGTCGAAGATCGTGGCCAGGAACTCGACCGTGGGCGGCAGGGGCGACAGGATCGCGGGGGAGACGCCCCAGCGGTCGAGCACGTCGTACCGCTCGCCGGTGGCGCCCAGCTCCGGATAGGCGGCCAGGACGGCCGAGGCGTGGCCCGGCACGTCGATCTCCGGCACGACCACGACCTCGCGGGCCCGCGCGTAGGCGGCGATCTCGGCCAGGTCGTCCAGCGTGTAGTGGCCGCCGTGCGGCGTCTCGTCGTAGAGCTCGGGCTCGCCGCGCTGGTGGACCGCCGTGCGCGGCCGGTGCGAGGCCACCTCGTGCAGCAGCGGGTACGCCCTGCTCTCCACCCGCCAGCCCTGGTCGTCCACGAGGTGCAGGTGCAGCCGGTTCAGCTTGTGCGCCGCCATGAGGTCGACGAGGCGCAGAACCTCGCGCTTGGGGAAGAAGTGCCGGGCCACGTCGAGGTGGAGCCCACGCCAGCCGAACACCGGCTCGTCCTCGACCCGCACGCCCGGCACGCTCCACGCGCGGCCGTGACCGGGGCCTGCGGGGGTGCGGTAGGAGGCGTCGGGCAGGAGTTGGTGGAGCGTCTGCGCCGCGTGGAAGGCCCCGGCCCGGCCGCCCGCCGTGATCTCCACCCCGCGCGACCCGGTGACCAGCCGGTACGCCTCCGGCCCGAGGTCCGGGTCGAGCCGTACGTCGATGTCACCGGAGTCGCCGGGCCGCAGGTCGAGCCCCGGCAGGGCCACGCGGACGGCGTCGGCCGCCTCGGTGGGGCCGGAGACCACGGACCCGGGGGTCAGCTCGTAGGAGCCGGACAGGTGACGGATCAGGCGGGGGCGAGGAATCATGGTTGGAGATAGTGCTGCATGCCGTTCGCCAGCGCCAGCGCGACCCGCTGCCGGAAGGCCGGGTCGCGGAACTTGGCCGCCTCGGCCGCGTTGCGCATGTTGCCGCACTCGATGAAGACCTTCGGCACGGTGGAGAGGTTGAGGCCGCCGAGGTCGGAGCGGAAGTCGAGGGCCTTGCTGCCGATGTAGGTGGAGTAGGGCAGGCCGGTGCCCTTGTGGTAGGCGTCGCGGACCGCGATGCCGAGCCTGCGCGAGTCGCCGACGACCGGGTCGACCGGGCCGTTGATCTTCTTCGGCATGATCACGTGGAAGCCGTGGTTGCCGGGCGCGGAGCCGTCGCCGTGGATGGAGATGGCGGCGTCGGCCTTGGCGCGGTTGCCGATCGCGGCCCGCTGGGTGATGCACGGGCCGACGCTGTCGTTGTCGGACCTGGTCAGCTTGACCGTGGCGCCCCGGCTCTTGAGGATCTTGGCCAGCCGGTTGGAGACGTCCCAGCTGAAGGCCGCCTCGGTGTAGCCGTCGTCGGTGGACGTGCCGGTGGTGTCGCACGCCTTCCACTGGGTCAGCACGTTGACCTTGCGGTTGACGGCCTTGGGGTCGCGGTAGTTGCCGCCGTTGTGGCCGGGGTCGATGACCACGACCTTGCCGGCCAGCGACTCGGCCCGGGCGGTGCCGGTGGCCTGCTCGCGCGACGCCCCGCCGGCTCCCCGCCCGGCTCCCGGCGCCGCCGACGGGGCGGGGGCCTGGGTGGCGACCCGCCCGGCCGGGACTCCGGACGCGGGGCTCGCGGAGCCGCTCGCGCCGGCCGTGCCGCACGCGGTGACGATCAGGCCGCAGGCGGTGAGAAGGGTGACGGGAAGAGCACGCATGAACTCCAACTTACGTCACGGCGCGCCGTGACCCCGCGTGTTCCCCCCAAGGCGGCGGGAAGCTCTCACCAGACGCGCTCGCTGGCCTCCTGGCGCTGCAGGAGGGCCGCCAGCTCCCGCGCGTCCTCGGCGTCGAGGCCGAGGACGACGCGGGGACGCCCCCACGGGTGGTCGAGGGAGTGGGCGACGTAGCTGGCCACGGACTCGCCGCCGGTGTCGCCGGCACGACCCCGGCTCGCCCGCCACTGCGCCCAGGCGCGTTCGAGCTCCGACGCGGCGCGCTGGGCGCAGGAAACCAGTTCTGGATCACGCATGACTGTCCCCCGGATCAGATTCGCGACCGCACCGTGCACGGCCGCGCATCGCATGACCCTGACGAGTAAACCTCCAGGCGATGGGGGGTCGGGGTGTTGTTGACCGAGGCTTTGGCCGCTCTTAGGCGGGGCCCGTGCTGCGCCGTACGACGAGTTCGGGGGTGACCTGGCGCAGCCGCGCGACCTTGGCGGGGTCTCCGATGCGGTCGCTCAGCAGGGCCGCCGCCGAGCGCCCCATGGCGCGGCGCGGCTGGTCGACGGAGGTGAGGGAGATGTGGCGCGAGGCGGACAGGTGGGTGTTGTCGTAGCCGACGACGGACAGGTCGCCCGGCACGCCGAGGCCGAGCTCCGCCGCGGCGGAGAGCACGCCGAGCGCCACCGCGTCGGTGGCGGCGAAGATCGCCGTGGGCCTGGGGTCGCGGGTCAGCAGCGCGAGCGCGGCCTCGCGCCCGCCCTCCTCGGTCGACTCCGCGGCCTCGACCATGATGTACGGGGCGAGCGCGTGCCGGCGCATCGCCACGAGGTAGCCCTCGCAGCGGGTCGGCCGGGCGCCCTCGATGTGCGCGATCCGCTTGTGGCCGAGCTGCACCAGGTGGTCGATGGCCAGGCGGGCGCCGAGCTGGTCGTCGTCGACCACGATGTCGACGCCGCCGAGCTCGATGTCACGTTCCCCGACGACGACCGTCGGGGTGTAGGAGGTGGCCTCCATCAGCGTCTCGCTGGTCGGCGCGATGCCTAACAGCACCAGCCCGTCGACCCGCAGCTCCAGGAAGGCCTCCACGGCCTCGTCCTCGAACGCGGGGTCCCACTGGCTGTTGCCGATGAGCATGCGCAGGCCGTCGCCGTGCAGGCTCTCCTGGAGGCCGTCGAGGACCTCGGCGTAGAACGGGTTGTGCAGGTCGGCGACGAGCGCGCCGACCAGGTGGGTACGGCCTTCGACGAGGCTGCGCGCGACCGCGTTCGGCCGGTAGCCGAGCTCGCGGGCGGCCTGGAGCACGGCCTGCCGCCGGTGCTCGCTGACGTGCGGTGAGCCCCGCAGCACGAGCGAGACCAGCGATTTCGAGACGCCGGCGCGTTCGGCGACGTTGCGGATGGTGGGTCTTGGTCGAGGTATGTCCCGGAGGTCGTTGATGGCGGAAGCCTTGACGGGTGGTCCTGACATGTGTCTCCCCCGCGATGCGAAGATGGGCACCTGTCTCACCAAACGATCGAGTTCCCCGCAGGGTACGGCTTCGGGTAAGGGAAGCCTCATATTGACCATGGGGACAGTTGTCCGCTATGGCGCATCCGGTCGGATACCGCGCTGGTTGTACTGTTCTGCCTGTGACAGAGACGACGCGGCCGGCGCGGCGCAGGCTGACCGTCGACCGTCGCCGCGAGGAACTGATCGCGGCCGCCCTGGAGCTGTTCGGCGGGCGCGACGCCGAGCACGTCTCGATCGACGACGTCGCCTCGCGGGCGGGGGCCTCGCGGGCACTGGTCTACCACTACTTCGGCGGCAAGCAGGAGCTCTACGTGGCCGCGCTGAGGAGCGCCGCGGAGCGGCTGGAGTCCCGGCTGGTGCCGCAGGGTGGCGGCCGGCCGCTGGAGGACCTGGCCGCGGGGCTCGCGAGCTACTTCGACTTCGTGGAGCAGCACGCGGCGGGCTACGCGGCGCTGCTGCGCGGCGGCCCGGCCGGCCGCGCGGACGAGGTCGGCGAGATCGTGGACGGGGTGCGCCGGCGGTTGTTCCTGCTGGTCCAGAGGCAGATGCGGGTGACGGAGCCGAGCCCGGTGCTGCGGGCGACGCTGCGGTCGTGGATCGCCTCGGTGGAGACGGCGGGGCTCGACTGGCTCGAACACCGCGACATGGAACGCGTGGAGCTGGAGCGGCTCCTCGTGGAGCACATGACCGCCCTGCTGGGTGTCGCCGCACGCCATGACGGTGAGGCCGCCCGGCTCCTCCACGCGCTGACGGGAGACCGCCCGGGTTGACCCCTACGGGCGGGTGTGGCCCCTCACGAGTGCCGGGCCGCAAGAACTGCGCCTGCCGGGCCGCAAGAACTGCGCCTGCCGGGCCGGAAGAATGGCGCCGGGCGGGCGGCGCCAACTTCCCAGAGCGACGTCCGTCGTCACAGTGGTGGACCGGGCCGCCGGCCAGGCCCACCCTTCAACCCCCCTGAGGTCCGTGACGACCTCGGTCTTACTCCGAGCGCTGCTGCGGGATGCCCGCCAGAAGCGCGCGGACCTCGGTCTCCCGGTAACGCCGGTGTCCTCCGAGGGTGCGGATCGACGTCAACTTGCCCGCCTTGGCCCACCGCGTGACGGTCTTGGGGTCGACCCTGAACATGGTCGCGACCTCGGCGGGCGTGAGCAGTGGCTCGGCCTCGGGTGTACGAGCTGACATTTGTGCGGCCTCTCCTCCGTGTGGACCGGCTTAGCGATCCTGTGACTGCCTGTGCGCGTGTCACGGATGTCCCCCTATGGCCCAAAGCGTGCGGCTTTTCTGGCCCATATGCGGCATCACCCGAAGTGACCATACCGCCACGCAGAGCGATTGGCGAGCCCTTCTTTGACCCAACTGCCCGCCCCCATGGCGATGTCACGCTCGGTGATTCTAGCGACACGTTTCGTGGTATCGCAGTGAAAACGGCAAACTGCTCAGTTCGCAGAAGCGAGCAGCCGCTAGTCATGACCCACTCATGCAGGTCAGACGGTTGTATTGGGGCTCAGTTGGCAGATTCCAGAAGTTGCATTGACTTCCAGCGCAGGATGACCCTCTGATACATGGCGTAGGCAAGCTCTTCTTGACCCGTGTCCAGGCCGGTGAGAGCGGCCGACAGCTCCGCCACCGACTGGTCGGCCTGCAGCGCGTCGTCGTCCATGAGGTGCACCAGCCCGCCGTAGTCGAGCTCCACCAGCGAGTGCGGGTGGAACTCCTCCAGCCAGCGCGCCACGTCCTCCACGTCGATGTGGCTCGCCACCTCGCCCAGGTGCCGCCGCAGGACCTGCAGGGCCCGGGCCGCGCGCCTGCGGGCCTGCGCCATCGAGGTGACGTAGATGAGGTTGCGCCCCGTGGCCGTCGTCACGTCCTGCCCCGGGGCCGCGCCGCCGAGCACCAGCCAGCGCTCGTTGCCGTCGAACGGCACGAACCACGACGACGGTACGTGCCACGCCGTGGTGCGGATGTGGGTGCGCAGGGCGGAGGAGCCGGCCGCGCGCTTGTACCTGTCGAAGTCGTCGGCCGTCTGGTCGGCGATCGCCTTGGGGACCAGCCGGTCCATCAGCTTGGCCGGGGTGGCGCCGCGCAGCCGTGAGAACGCCAGCCACGAGCGCAACCGCGTCTGCCAGGGACAGACATAGAGACGGTCCTCCACGCGCCGCAGATACGCGTTGGGGCTCTCCTGGGCGGGCACCGGGTGAGGGGGCCGGCCGAGCAGGCGCCTGATCGACTCGCCGTGCTCGGCGTTCAGGGCGTTCGCGCGGCGCGGACGGTCTCGTGATTCGGCGTACTCGGCCCATGCCTTCCGCTCGTTCTCGGGGAAGGCGGTCAACGGCTCGTAGACACGGAGATACGCGGCATAGGGCAGCACGGAGGCATCGTGTCATGAAGACAACCTGCTTGCACCGTTGCGGCCACTACCCTGAGAGGTGATCTCCCGTCGCGAAGGAGCGGCGGACCGGACAGGGAGTCACTACCGTGACCGACGTCTTCGACCCGTCTCACAAGGACGCGCACGAGCAGGTCGTCTTCTGCGCCGACCCGCGCAGTGGCCTGCGCGCCATCATCGCCATCCACAACACGGCCCTCGGCCCCGGCCTCGGCGGCACGAGGTTCTACCCGTACGAGAGCGAGCAGGCCGCGCTCGCCGACGTGCTCAATCTCTCACGCGGCATGTCCTACAAGAACGCGCTGGCCGGGCTCGACCACGGCGGCGGCAAGGCCGTCATCATCGGCGACCCGTCGCGCGACAAGAGCGAGGCGCTGCTGCGCGCCTACGGCCGCTTCGTCGAGTCGCTCGGCGGGCGCTACATCACCGCCTGCGACGTCGGCACCTACAGCGAGGACATGGACGTCGTCTCCCGGGAGTCGCGCTTCGTGACCGGCCGCACGCTCGCCCAGGGCGGCGCCGGAGACTCCTCCATCCTCACCGCGTTCGGCGTCTTCCAGGGCATGCGGGCCTCGGCCGAGCGGGTGTACGGCACGCCCTCGCTGCGCGGCCGGCGGGTCGGTGTCGAGGGCGTCGGCAAGGTCGGCCACCGCCTGGTCGAGCTGCTGCGCGAGGACGGCGCCGACGTCGTGATCTGCGACGTGGACGAGCGCGCCGTGGAGCGCGTGCGGCTGCGGCACCCCGAGGTGGACGTCGTGGCCGACGCCGACGCGCTGACCGCGGCCGACATCGACGTCTTCGCCCCGTGCGCGCTGGGCGGCGCCCTCGACGACGTCACCGTGGCGCGGCTGCGCGCCAAGATCGTCTGCGGGGCGGCCAACAACCAGCTCGCGCACGCGGGAGTCGAGAAGCAGCTGGCCGAGCGCGGCATCCTGTACGCCCCCGACTACGTGGTCAACTCCGGCGGGGTGATCCAGGTGGCCGACGAGATCCGCGGTTTCGACATGGAACGGGCCAGGGCCAAGGCCGCCCAGATCTACGACACCACGCTCAAGATTTTCGCGATCGCGGGCGACGAGGGCGTCCCTCCGGCCGTCGCAGCCGATAGGCTAGCGGAGCGCAGAATGTCGGAAGTCGGGCGGATTCGGGCCATTTGGCTGGGCCACTGACGCCCCGCGCCCATACGACGTACCGAGCTGGGCACAAAACAGGTACGGTAATAGGCGAACGATAGGCTGACGCCCATAGTCAGGCGGCGTCAGCGTGTGGTGCGTTAGCGACGAGGGGTCGGGGACGACCCCACATGAGGGGGTCGAGCCAATGGGGCGCGGCCGAGCAAAGGCCAAGCAGGTCAAGGTTGCTCGCCAGCTGAAGTACAACAGCGGTGGCACAGATCTTGACCGTCTTCGCGACGAACTCGGGGTCGGAGACTCCAGCAACGACGACTCCGACGACCTCAACGACGAGCTCGCGGATCGCTATGCCGATTACGCCGACGACTACGCGGGCGACGACGACGGCCGCTCCGGCCGCCGGTAGCCGCTCTTCTCGTTGACGCGGCCGCTCACCCGGCGAGATCTCTCGGCGCCGGGTGGGAGAGCGTGTTCCATCGCGCAGGGCCCCACGGGACACCCGCCCGTGGGGCTTTCGTCGCGCCTCGGGCGGCTCCGGGGCGCCCGATGACCCGAACACCTGAACGGCCCGCGGCTGCGGGGCCGCGCGTAGACGTGAACGGCCCCCCGGAGGACCGGCAGGTCGGCGACGTGGACAGAGCCACGGCAGACCCGGTGCCGGGCCGCTCGGTTGAGCGGTCCGGCACCTCCACGTAGTGGTCGCCGGTCGTTCAGCGGTAGCGGGCCTGGCCGGAGCCGGGGACGACCTCGCCGAGCACCCACGCCGGCACCCCACGCTCCGTGAGCAGCCGCACCGCCTCGTCGGCGGCCTCCGGGGCGACGATGGCGGCCATCCCGACGCCCAGGTTGAACGTCCGGTCCATGTCCTTCTGCTCGATGCGGCCGTGCCCGGCGAGCACCGAGAAGATCGCCGGCGGCGTCCACGACGACCGGTCGAGCAGCGCGTCGAGGTGGCCGGGCAGCGAGCGCGACAGGTTGCCCTCGACGCCGCCGCCCGTGATGTGCGCGTAGGCGTGCACCTCCACCGTCCGGGCCAGGGCCAGGCAGTCGAGGGAGTAGATCCGGGTCGGCTCCAGCAGCTCCTCGCCGAGCGGCCGGCCCAGCTCGGGCAGCTCCGCCTCCAGCGACAGCCCCGCCTCGCGCACCACGTGGCGCACCAGCGAGTAGCCGTTGGAGTGGACGCCCGAGGAGGCGAGCCCCAGCACCACGTCGCCCTCGCGCACCCGGTCGGGCCCGAGCATGGCCGACGCCTCCACGACACCCGTGCCGGCGCCCGCCAGGTCGTACTCGTCGGGCCCCATCGCCCCCGGGTGCTCGGCCGTCTCGCCGCCCACCAGCGCGGCGCCGGCCAGCCGGCAGCCCTCGGCGATGCCGCCGACGATCTCGGCGACGCGCTCGGGCACCACCTTGCCGCAGGCGATGTAGTCGGTCATGAACAGCGGCTCGGCCCCGCACACCACCAGGTCGTCGAGGACCATGCCGACCAGGTCGATCCCGATCGTGTCGTGCTTGCCGTACCGCTGGGCGATCATGACCTTGGTGCCCACGCCGTCGGTGGAGGTCGCGAGCAGCGGCCGCTCGTACTTCAGCAGCGCCGAGGCGTCGAACAGCCCGGCGAAGCCGCTCGCGTCGTCCACGACCTCGGGCCGGCGCGAGCGGGCCACCTTGTCCTTCATCAGCGCGACCGCGCGCTCGCCCGCCTCGATGTCGACACCGGCGGCCTCGTAGCTCGTCACGCCTTGCTCTCCAGTACGTACTTGCCGACGTTGTCCTGGTCGATGGGGATGGGGTACGAGCCGTCGAAGCAGGCCCGGCAGAGCCGCTCGGCGGGGATCGTGGTGGCCCGGGTGAGCCCCTCCAGCGAGATGTAGCCGAGCGAGTCGGCGCCGAGCGAGGCCCGGATCTCCTCCACCGAGAGCGAGCCGGCGATCAGCTCGGCGCGGGTGGCGAAGTCGATGCCGTAGAAGCACGGCCACGACACCGGCGGCGAGGAGATGCGCACGTGCACCTCCTTGGCCCCGGCCTCGCGCAGCATCTTGACGATCGCGCGCTGGGTGTTGCCGCGCACGATCGAGTCGTCCACGACGACGAGACGCTTGCCCTGCACCACCTCGCGCAGCGGGTTGAGCTTGAGGCGGATGCCGAGCTGGCGGATGGTCTGCGACGGCTGGATGAAGGTGCGGCCGACGTAGGAGTTCTTCACCAGGCCCTGGCCGTACGGGATGCCGCTCGCCTCGGCGTAGCCCACGGCGGCCGGCGTGCCGGACTCGGGCGTGGGGATGACCAGGTCGGCCTCGACCGGGTGCTCGCGGGCCAGCACGCGGCCGATCTCGACCCGGGTCACCTGGACGCCCCGGCCGGCGATCGTGGTGTCGGGACGGGCGAGGTAGACGTACTCGAACAGGCACCCCTTGGGCTCGGCCAGCGCGAAGCGGCGCGACCTGACGCCCTGCTCGTCGATCGTGAGCAGCTCGCCGGGCTCGATCTCCCGCACGAACGTGGCGCCCACGATGTCGAGGGCGGCCGTCTCGGAGGCGACCACCCAGCCACGCTCCAGGCGGCCGAGCACCAGCGGGCGGATGCCCTGCGGGTCGCGCGCCGCGTAGAGGGTGGTCTCGTCCATGAACACGAGCGAGTACGCGCCCTTGACCTGCGGCAGCAGCTCCGCGGCCGCGTCCTCGACGGACCTGCTGCGGTCCTGGGCCAGCAGCGCGGCCAGCACCTCGGTGTCGGTGGTGGCCCTGGTCACACCCGGGTTGAGGCGCTGGGCCAGCTCAGGGGTGTTGATGAGGTTGCCGTTGTGGGCCAGCGCCAGCCCGCCGACCTCGGTGGAGCTCAGCGTGGGCTGCGCGTTCTCCCACACGCTGGAGCCGGTCGTGGAGTAGCGGCAGTGGCCGATCGCCAGGTGACCGCGCAGGGTGCCCAGCACGGACTCGTCGAAGACCTGGGCCACCAGGCCCATGTCCTTGTAGACGAGAATGCGGCTGCCCTCGCTGACCGCGATGCCCGCGGACTCCTGGCCGCGGTGCTGCAACGCGTACAGCCCGTAGTAGGTGAGTTTGGACACTTCCTCGCCTGGGGCCCACACGCCGAAGACGCCGCAGGCGTCCTTGGGAGCTCGATCGTCGGGGTCCAGGTCATGGCCGAGCCGGCCGTCGCCTTTCAGCACGTACTTCAGTTTAGGTCGGTCGCTTCGCTGCTCGCACACCCGGGTGCGGATCGCGGCCACGTCAGGGGCGGCAGGGCCGGCTTGGACGCATGGTGTCCCAAGGATGGACGGGGTTTTACCGTGTCACGCCCATTCCGGGCTGGTGCGCGCGTAAGGGTGAAGTGTTCGGCATGCGAGACCCGTCGGGAGACGCAGACGTGACCACACCTGGGGATCCGAACCAGCCCCGTCCGGGGCGGGAGCCGCGCGACGGCCGCGAGGACGGCGACGACTACCTCGGCTCCGGCGGCCCTTCCGCGCCCGACGAGGCGGGCGGCTCGGCGCCGGCCCGTCCGGGGACGCCGGAGCCGCCGCTCGGCCCGGTGCCTCCGGTCGTGCCGCAGCCCGAGGGGCCGCGTCCGGGCGGTGAGCCGCGTCCCGCGCCGGTGCCCGAGCCCGGTGGTGAGCCGCCGGTGCACCCGCCGGGGCCCGACCAGCCCACCACGCCGGAGGTGCCGGACCCGACGCGGGTCCAGGGCGGCCGGCCGGGCGCGGAGGAGCCGGACGCGGAGACGACGCAGGCGTACCCGGTGCCGGGTGCCACCCCGGCCTATCCCGGCTGGGAGGGCACGGCTGAGCCGCCTCCCACGCCGCCGGGCACGTCGGCCCCGTCCCGTTTCGAACAGCCGTCCGCGGGCGCTCCTGGCTCTCCTGAAGGCGCGCCCGGTGCTGCGGGAGGTCCGTACGGGCCGGGGGCCCCGTCCGGTCCGTACGCGGCGGGCGCTCCGGCCTCGGGCACGCCAGGGGCCGGAGGTTCGTGGGGCGAGCCGGCCCCGCCCGGCACCTCGCCCTCCAGCCCGTACGGCGGGCCGCCCGGCGGAGGGCCCTACGGCCCCATGCCGGGCCCCGGCGGATACGTGCCGCCGCCGCCCGGCGGCTACCCGCCCTCCTACCAGAAGGCCCCGCCGGGCAGCGGCCTGGCCACGGCGTCGCTGGTGCTGGGGGTGGCCAGCCCGTTCCTCGTGTTCGTCTGCTTCGCCGGCGTGCTGACCGCGATCCTGTCGATCGTGTTCGGCGGGGTCGCGCTGAGCAGGGGCGTGGGCAAGGGCCGCGCCCTGGCGGGGATCGTGATCAGCGTCCTCGCGCTGATCCTCTTCACGATCGTGGCCATGTGGTTCTGGAGCGTGGTGCAGGACTGCGGCCGGTTGCCGGGGCAGCTCGCCGACCAGTGCTTCCGGAGCAGGTTCCCCTGGATCGACCGTCCCCGGTGACCAGCGGTCAGGGGCGTTCAGGCGAGGGGCAGGTGCGCGGACAGGTCGGCCCGTGACCCGCTCGCCGCGACGGCGCCCTCGGCCACGGCCTCGTCCCAGCCCCGGCGGCCGACGGCCAGCTCGATCCAGGTGCGGGGGCTCATCTCGACGACGTTCGGCGGGGTGCCGCGGGTGTGCCGGGGCCCCTCGATGACCTGCGCCGCCGCGTACGGCGGGATGCGCACCTCGACCGTGCGGCCGGGCGCGGTCGTGGCGAGCCGGTCGAGCAGGTGGCGTACGGCCTGCCGGGCGGCGTCGCGCTCGGGCTCCAGGCCCCGGTCGTAGGCGGTCAGCACGGCCTCGACCAGCGCGCCGGGCAGCGCGGCGGCGGGGCCGTCGTACGCGGGCTGGTCGAGCGCGACGAGCTGGGCGTCGAGCGCGGCCCTCAGCTTCTCGGGGTCCGGTCTGCGTGGTGGCACCCGCCCATTCTGCTCCGTCCGGCGGTGCGATCGGGTCCGGCCGTCCCGGCGGGTGCCCGTTTCCTCCCTGGGAGCGTTCATCGTGCCGGAGGTTCCCGTTCACCTGTGGTTTCGACACCCGCCGTAGCGTCCTGGCCGAACTACCGTGCACACCTTTGGAGTACCCGTGGCGAACCGGCACCTTCCGCTGCTTCCCAGCCCGCACAAGTCCGGCCGTTCGGCGATGACCTGCCAGTTCCGCTGCGGCAACGCGTGCGCGCACGAGGTGGGCAACGCGAGCGGCAACGCCTACTTCGGCGACGTCGTGGCCGAGGCGCTGACCCGGCGGGGCGTGCTGCGCGCCGGCGCCCTCGGCGCGCTGGTCGTGGGCGCCGGCGTGGCGGGCGCCGTGCCCGCGCTGGCCGAGCCGACCCCCGAGGCCGTCCCCGAGGACGCGGCCCGGTTCGGTGGCGGCGGCGACCTGCGTTTCAGCCCCGTGCCCCCGAACAAGGACGACGCGCTGCGCGTCCCCGACGGCTACGCCTCGGCCGTGGTGGTGCGCTGGGGCGACCCGGTGCTGCCCGACGCCCCCGCGTTCGACTTCGACAACCAGAGCGCCGAGGCGCAGGCCAAGCAGTTCGGCTACAACTGTGACTACGTGACGATGTTCCCGATGGGACGCGACCGGGCCCTGCTGTGGGTGAACCACGAGTACACCAACGAGGCCCTGATGTTCCGCGGCTACAAGGACGGCACCGCCGCCCCCGAGGAGCAGATCCGGATCGCGCTGGCCGCCCACGGCGGCTCGGTGGTCGAGGTGGAGCGGGTGCGCGGCACCGGCCAGTGGAAGCTGGTGACGAAGGGCCGCCGGCGCTACAACCGCCGGATCACGGCGCTCACGCCGATGCGCTTCACCGGCCCGGCCGCGGGCAGCGACCTGCTGAGGACGGCCGCCGACCCGGCCGGGCTCAAGCCGGTGGGCATGCTCAACAACTGCTCCGGCGGCACCACCCCCTGGGGCACGGTGCTGACCGCCGAGGAGAACTTCGACCAGTACTTCGTCAACGGCGACAAGGTGCCCGCCGCGCAGAAGCCGTACATCTCCCGCTACACGATCCCGTCGGGCATCGCCTCCGGCAACCGGCGCTTCGACCGCGTGGAGGAGCGCTTCGACCTGGCCAAGCACCCGAACGAGGTCAACAGGTTCGGCTGGGTCGTGGAGATCGACCCGTTCGACCCGGACGCGGCGCCGGTCAAGCGGACCGCGCTCGGCCGCTTCAAGCACGAGGCCGCCAACACGACGCTGGCCCGCGACGGCCGGGTCGTCGTCTACATGGGCGACGACTCGCGCTTCGAGTACGTCTACAAGTTCGTCTCCAAGGACCGCTACATCCAGGGCTTCGACCGGCACAACCGCAAGCTGCTGGACGAGGGCACGCTGTACGTGGCCAAGTTCACCGGCGACAGCCCGGCGGCCGAGATCGACGGCTCCGGCAAGCTGCCGTCGGACGGCGCGTTCGACGGGTCGGGCGAGTGGATCCCGCTGGTCTCGGGCGACACGTCGTTCGTGGACGGCATGACCGCCGCCGAGGTGCTGGTCTACACCCGCGCCGCCGCCGACAAGGTGGGCGCCACGAAGATGGACCGGCCCGAGGACATGGAGCGCAACCCGGTCAACGGCGCCGTCTACGTCGCGCTGACCAACAACTCCAACCGCGTCCCGGCGCAGGTCGACGAGGCCAACCCGCGCCCGTCGAACAAGCACGGCCACGTCCTGGAGCTGGTGGAGCGGCGCGACGACGCCGGTTCGACCACGTTCGCCTGGTCGCTGGTGCTGGTCTGCGGCGACCCGAACGACGCCTCCACCTACTTCGCCGGCTACGACAAGACCAAGGTCTCGCCGATCTCCTGCCCCGACAACGTGGCCTTCGACCGCGACGGCAACCTGTGGATCGCCACCGACGGCAACGCGCTCGGGTCGAACGACGGCCTGTTCGTGACGCCGGTGCGGGGCAGGGAGCGCGGGCACGTGCGCCAGTTCCTCACGGTGCCGATCGGCGCGGAGACCTGCGGCCCCATGGTCACCTCGGACCAGCGCAGCGTGTTCGTCGCGGTGCAGCACCCGGGCGAGGTGGACGGCGCGACCCCCGACAGCCCGGTCAGCCACTGGCCCGACGGCGAGGGCGGCCAGCCCCGGCCGTCGGTCGCGGTCACCTGGCACTCCCAGGGCAAGAAGATCGGCGCCTGAAAAAGCTGTTGCCCTCAAGTTAACTTGAGGTCCTACTCTTCCATGCATGAGCATGGAAGTGATCGCATGGCAGCAGCTCTACTCGATGGGCAACCAGAAGGAGCGTCGCCCGATCTCCCGGGCGACGCTCCGCCGTGTCTGGGGCTTCGCCCGGCCCCACCGCCGCAGGATCACGCTGTTCCTGGGGCTCAGCATCGTGATGGCGGCGCTGGCGGTCGCGCCTCCCGTGCTCGCCGGCCGGGTGCTCGACGCGATCGGCAAGGGTGAGCCGCTCGGCGTCGTGGTGGGCCTGGCCGCGCTGATCGGCGGACTGGCCGTCGCCGAGGCGGGCCTCGGGCTGGTGAACCGGTGGCTGTCGTCGAGCCTGGGCGAGGGGCTGATCCTCGACCTGCGCACGGCCGTCTTCGACCACGTGCAGCGCATGCCGATCGCGTTCTTCACCAGGACCCGTACCGGTGCGCTGGTCAGCCGCCTCAACAACGACGTGATCGGCGCGCAGCGGGCGTTCACCGACACGCTGTCCAGCGTCGCGGGCAACGTCGTGACGCTCGTGCTGTCGCTCACCGTGATGGTCGGCATCTCGTGGCAGATCACGCTGCTGGCCCTGCTGCTGCTCCCGGCGTTCGTGCTGCCGGCGCGGCGGGTCGGCGTCCGGCTGGCCCGGATGCGGCGCGAGGCGGCCGACCACAACGCCGCGATGGGCACGCAGATGACCGAGCGGTTCTCGGCGCCCGGCGCGACCCTGGTCAAGCTGTTCGGGCGGCCGGTCCGCGAGTCGGAGGAGTTCGCCGCGCGGGCCCGCCGGGTGCGCGACATCGGCGTCCGCACCGCGATGGCGCAGTCGGTGTTCGTGACCGCGCTGACGCTGGTCTCCGCGCTCGCCCTGGCCCTCGTGTACGGCCTGGGCGGCTTCTACGCGCTGCGCCACCAGCTCGACGCGGGCTCGGTGGTGGCGCTGGCGCTGCTGCTCACCCGCCTGTACGCCCCGCTGACGGCGCTGGCCAGCGCCCGGGTGGACGTCATGAGCGCGCTGGTGAGCTTCGAGCGGGTCTTCGAGGTGCTGGACCTGGAGCCGCTGATCAAGGAGCGGCCCGGCGCGGTGGCCGTGCCGGAGGGGCCGGTCTCGGTGGAGTTCGACGACGTGCGCTTCGCCTACCCGTCAGCCGACAAGGTGTCGCTCGCCTCGCTGGAGGAGGTCGCCGCCCTCGACAACCGCGGCGGGGTCGAGGTGCTGCACGGCGTCTCGTTCCGGGCCGAGCCGGGTCAGATGGTCGCCCTGGTCGGCTCGTCCGGCGCGGGCAAGTCCACGATCGCGCAGCTCCTGCCCCGCCTGTACGACGTGGACGAGGGCGCCGTCCGGCTGGCCGGGGTGGACGTGCGGGACCTGACCGCCGCCTCGATCCGCGAGACGCTCGGCATGGTCACCCAGGACGGCCACCTGTTCCACGACACGATCCGGGCCAACCTGCTGTTCGCCCGGCCGGAGGCGACGGAGGAGGAGGTCTGGGACGCGCTGCGCCGCGCCCGGCTCGGCGCGCTGGTCGAGTCGCTGCCCGACGGGCTCGACACCGTCGTGGGCGAGCGCGGCTACCGGCTGTCGGGCGGCGAGCGGCAGCGGCTGACCATCGCCCGCCTGCTGCTCGCCCGGCCCCAGGTGGTGATCCTCGACGAGGCCACGGCCGCGCTCGACTCCACCTCCGAGGCGGCCGTGCAGGAGGCGCTGGGCGAGGCGCTGGCCGGCCGTACCGCGGTGGTGATCGCGCACCGGCTGTCCACGGTCCGCGCGGCCGACCAGATCCTGGTGATCGAGGACGGGCGGGTCGTCGAGCGGGGGACCCACGCCGAGCTCCTCGCCGCGGGGGGCCGCTACGAGGAGCTGTACCGCACTCAGTTCGCCGAGCCGGCGGTGGCCGAGGCCGCCGCGGCCGGGGAGCCGGTGGCGGCCGGCGCCTGAGCCGGCAGGGCGTCCTCCGGCGCGCCGGAGGACGCCCGCCGGGAGCGCAGCGCGTACAGGCTGACCGGGATGCCCACCAGCACGATGGTCGCGGCGACGACCAGCGTGAACCGGTAGGCGTCCAGGAAGGCGGCCGGGTCCGCGCTGCCGCCCCGGTGGGCGTTCAGGAGCGCCCCGAGGACCGTGATGCCGAGCAGCCCGAACACCTGGCGGGAGACGTTCAGCACGCCGGAGGCGACGCCCGAGCGGCCCTGGGGCATCGCGCCGACCACGGCGGCGGTCAGCGGGACCAGCAGGCCGGCGCCGACGCCGTACAGCACGAACCAGGGCAGGACGTCGGTGTAGCCGCCGTCGGCGCCGACACCGGACATCAGGAAGAGGGCGACGCCCATGAGCGCGATGCCGGCGGCCACGGTGCGGGCGATGCCGATCGCCGTGCTGATCCGCTGCGACAGCATCGCGACGACCGCCATGACCAGGGCCATCGGCACGAACGCGGCGCCCGCCTCGATGGGGGAGAAGCCCAGCGTGTTCTGCAGCCACAGGGCGCTGAAGAAGTAGACGCCGAACACGCCGAACGACCACAGGCCGCTGGTCAGCGCGCCGCCGGAGAACACCCGCGACCGGAAGACCGACAGGTCGATCATCGGCTCCGCGGCCCGCGTCTCGACCAGCACGAACGCCACGGCGGCGGCCACCGTCAGGCCGAGCGCGCCGAGGATCTCGGGCGAGGTCCAGCCGGCGCCCTCGCCCTCGATGAGCGCGTACGTCAGCGCGACCAGGGCGACGGCGGAGCTGGCCAGGCCCGGGACGTCCAGGCTGCGCCGTACCCGGGTGAAGGAGGGGCGCACCGCCCACAGCGCGAGCCCGAGCGTCACCGCGCCGATCGGCACGTTGATGAGGTAGATCCAGCCCCAGTGCAGCCGCTCGCTGATGAAGCCGCCGGCCAGCGGCCCGAGCGCCATCGACAGGGAGCCGGTCGCGCTCCAGATGCCGATGGCCCTGCCCCGCTCGCCGGGGTCGGAGAAGATCTGGCCGATCAGCGAGAGCGTGGTCGGGGTCAGCAGCGCCGCGCCGACGCCCTGGACGGCGCGGGCCGCGATGAGCGCCGCCTGCCCGGTGGCCAGGCCCGCGGCCAGCGACGCCAGCGTGAAGACGGCCAGGCCGGCCAGGAACGTCCGCCGCGCGCCGATCACGTCGGCGAGCCGGCCGCCGACCAGCATCAACCCGGCGAAGACCAGGATGTAGCCGCTGACGATCCACTCCAGCCCGGAGATCGTCAGTCCCAGCTCCCGCTGGATCGTCGGCAGGGCCACGTTGCCGATGTTGTTGTCGAGGTACGTCATGAAGGTGCCGAGCGTCACCGCTCCGAGCGCCCACCACTTCTTCCGGTCCACGGGGGTCTCCTATACGCCGTACTTGTACGTCGTATAGCTAACTTGTACGGCGTATAGTTGTCAACCGTGATGGGAAAACTGAGCGCGACCGCGATCGTCGAGCGGGCCCTGGAGATCGGCGACACCGAGGGGCTCGACGCCGTGACGATCCGCCGCCTGGCCACCGACCTCGGCGTCACGCCGATGGCGCTGTACTGGCACTTCAAGAACAAGGAACAGCTCGTGGTCGGCCTGGCCGACCACCTCATCGCCGGGTTCGCGCCCGAGTCCGACGACGACGACCGGCCGTGGCGCGAGCGCATGCGCGACCTCATCGAGGGGCTGGTCAGGCTGCTGCGCACCCACCCGTGCGCCAAGAGCGTGCTGGAGCAGGTCGACCAGGTCGCGGTGCCGAGCTTCCTCGCCGTCTGGGACCTGGCCCTCGGCCTGGCCCGGCGGGCCGGCTTCGACACGGAGCAGAGCTGCCTGATCTCCAAGTACATCCTGCAGAGCGCCATCGCCATCGCCGACGCGCCGGTCCACTACTCCGCGCGGTACACGCCCGAGGAGGCGGCCGAGATCGTCCGGCGCAAGCGGGTCACCCTCCAGTCGCTGCCCGCCGACCGCTACCCGTACCTGGTGGAGATGGCGGCGCCCATGGTCGGCGGCATCTCCCGCGAGACGTACGACACCTTCGGCGTGGACCTCATCCTCAGCGGCATCGAATCCCTGGCCGCGCGCCGCTAGGGTCTGATCATGACCTTCCAGCTCGTGTGCGAGATCGAGCCGCCGACCAAGCCCGACCTGAAGCGCGTGCGCCACCAGATCGGCACGCTGAGCACCATCGCCGACACCTTCCTCATCCCCGACAACCACATCGGCCGGGCGACCGTGTCGAGCGTGGCCGTCGCGCACGAGGTGCAGGCGATGGGCGGGCGCAGCATCGCCTGCCTCAACTCCCGCGACCGCAACCTGCTCGGGTTCCGGCGCGACCTGCTGACGGCCGCCGCCTACGGGGTCGAGCGCTTCCTGTTCGTCTACGGCGACAAGCCGGCGAGCGGCAACCGCACCAGCGACCTGACGGTGCGCTCGATGATCGAGGAGGCCAGGGAGTTCTCACCGGGAGTCCAGGTCGGCGCGGCGGCCGGGTTGCGCCCGTTGCCCGCGTGGAAGCGGGCGGCCGACTTCCTGTTCGTCCAGGCCGGGTTCTCGACGGAGGCGCTGCTGCGCTGGCGCGAGGCCAACCAGGTGGAGGCGCCGGTGTACGCGGGCGTCATCGTCATCGCCAGCGAGCGCCACGCGCACGCCCTGTCGGCGGCGATCCCCGACATCGCGATCCCGGACGACCTGGTGCGCCGGGTGGCGGCCGACCGGATGGCGGGCGTGGACGCGGCCTGCGAGCGGGTGCTGGCCATCCGCGACTCCGGCGCCTTCGACGGCGTCCACCTGATCCCGGTCAGCCGCTACCGCGACGTCGAGGCGCGCCTGTCAGCCGCCCTCAGGTGAGCGGACGGGGGAAGGCGAGCGGGCGAGGGCGGACAGGGCAGCGCCGAGGAGGGCGACGCCGCACAGCACCGTGTACGCCCGCGCGAACCCGTCCATCAGCCGCGCCACCCCCACGGGCGACAGCTCCGACAGCGTCCCCGCGTACACCTGGGCCCCCAGCGACGGCCCCACGGAGGCGGCCAGCACGCTGAGCGACACCCCCACGCTGAGCACGACGCCGACGTTCATGACCATCAGCCGGAACCCGTTGACCACCCCCAGGCTCCCGCCCGGCAGCGCGCGCATCACGTGCGTGGTGTTGCCGGTCAGGAACGCGCCGCTGCCGCACCCGGCCACGAACAGCCCCACGCCGATCACCCAGTACGGCGTGCCGGCCCCCGCCGTCAGCGCCAGCGCCGCCAGCCCCGCCGCGCTCATCAGCGCCCCGCCCACGGCCAGCGCGTACGGCGAGACCCGCCGCCCGAGCGCGCCCGTCACCGGCGAGGCCACCGCCATACCCACCGGCACCGGCAGCACGCCGAGCCCGGCCGTGAAGGCGTCCACGCCCCGGGCTGCCTGGAAGTACAGCGCCACCAGCAGGATCAGCGACGCCCGCGCCATGGCGTTGCAGAACGACGCGAGGTTGGCGCAGGCCAGCAGCCGCCCGCCGAACAGCCGCGGGTCCAGCACCGGATGCGCGGCCCGCCGCTCCACCAGCACGATCACCGGCGCCAGCACCGCGAACACCACCCCGCCGGCGACCACGACCGGGGCGGTCAGGCCGGCCGACCCCGCCTCCGACAGGGCCAGCAGCAGGGCCGACAGCGCCGCGAACACCAGCGCGTTGCCCAGCGCGTCCACCGGTTGCCGCGGCCCGCGGGGCATGCGCCGCAGCGTCATGGCGCCCCAGGCCACCGCGACGATCCCGGCCGGCACGTTGACCCAGAAGATCCACTGCCAGCCGGCCGTCTCGGCGATCAGCCCGCCCAGCGTGGGCCCGGCGAGCTGGGCCACCGACAGGGTGCCGATGTAGACGCCCATGCCCTGGCTGAGCCGGTCCGGCGGGAACGCGTCGGTGATGATGACGGTGCCGTTGGCCAGGATCATCGCCGCCCCGACGGCCTGCACCACGCGCATCGCGACCAGGAACCACACCCCGGGGGCGAACCCGGCCAGCAGCGAGGCGGCGGTGAACAGGGCGAAGCCCGCCAGGTACACCTCGCGCCGCCCCACCAGGTCGGCCACCCGGCCGAAGAACACCAGGCTGGCCGTGTTGACCAGCAGGAACGACAGCAGGATCCAGCCCGACTCGAACGGCCCCGCGTGGAAGTGCCGCACCACCGAGGGCAGCGCCACGTTGAGCGTGCTCCCGGCGATCCCGATCAGCACCAGGCCGAGGCTCGTGACCGAGCACACCCGCCAGGCGTAGCGCATCCGGGAGGAGTACTCGGCCGCCGAGCCGCGGGAGCCGAGCTGCTCAGCGCGCACGCTTGCGCAGCCCCTCCAGGTCGTGGATCACCACCCGCCGCCGGCCGGTCTCGATCAGGCCCCGGTCGCGCAGGGTGCGTAACGCCTTGCTCACCGCCTCGCGGGAGGCGCCGGTCCAGCCGGCCAGCTCGTCCTGGGAGAGCGGCAGCGCCACCCGCACCCCGCCGTTGGTCTTCTCGCCGTAGCGGTCGGCCAGCTCCAGCAGCCGCGTCGCCACGCGTCCGGTGGTGTCGAACGCGCCGTACTCGACGCGCTTGCGGTCGGCGTCGCGCAGCCGTCCGGTGATGAGCCGCATGAGCAGCACCGCCACCCGCCCGTGGGCCTGGAGGAACGCGGGGAAGTCGCGGATCACGACGCCGGCGACCGGCTCCAGCGTGGTCACGGTCGCCGAGCGCGGTGAGCCGTCGATGGCGCACATCTCGCCGAGCAGGGCCCCCGGCCCGCGGACTGCCAGCACCACCTCCGTGCCGCCGCTGGTGTGCGAGGACACCTTGACCCGGCCCTCGGTCAGCACGAGCACCCAGTCGGTGGTGTCGCCCTCGGCCATCACGGTGGACCCCCGCTCCCACCGGCGCGGCCGGCCGGCGGCGCGCAGGGCGGCGACCTCGTCGGGGGTGAGCATGGAGAGGAACTCGCCGGGCTCAGGGTTCATGGGCCCGATTATGTCCGCGAAGTGGCCGCCCGTTCTACGGCAAGGAGGTCAGAACGTACGCCGCGACGGGCTCCTCCTTGCCCTTGAGGCTCAGCCTGCCCAGCGGCGTGACCTCGGCGCCGTACCCGAGCTGCCGCAGCGTGGTCTCGCCGATGACGACCGTGCCCGGCTCGGCGAGCGACTGGAGCCGGGCGGCCACGTTCACGCAGTCGCCCATGGCGTTGAAGCCGCGCAGCCGCGGGCTGCCGATGTTGCCCACGAGGGCCGGCCCGGTGTTGACCCCGACCCGGAACGTCGGCCACTCCACGTCGTCCACCCGCTCCCAGGAGACCTCCTCGGCGATCTCGGCGGCGGCCCGCTGCATGGCGAGGGCGGCCCGGCAGGCCGCCGCGGCGTGGTCCTGCTGCGCGGCGGGTGCGTTGAACAGCGCGAGCAGCGCGTCGCCCACGAACTGCACGATCGTGCCGCCGTTGTCGAGGATGCAGGGCACGGCCGCCGAGTGGTAGCGGTTGAGCATCTCGACGATCTCGTCGGGCGTGACCCGCTCGGAGAACGTGGTGAACCCCTTGAGGTCGGCGAACAGCGCGGTCAGCTCCTTGAGCCGGCCGCCGAGCTCGGCCTGCGACGGGTCGGCCAGCAGGGCCTGCGCCACGTCGGGCGACATGTACTGCCGGAACAGGGTGTCGAGCTCCTGGTAGAGGCGGGCGTTCTCCAGCGAGATCGACAGCTGCCCGGCCAGCGCGGCGGCCAGCGCCTCGTCCTGCCGGGTACGGCCGACGGGCACCTCCAGCGCCCCGGCCAGCCGGCCCTTGACGGTCAGCGGGAAGGCGAGCAGGTGGTCGCGCCGCTCCGGCTGGTGGCCGGGGAAGTCGTACGAGCGGGAGCCGATGTGGGCGCGGCCCTCCGAGACCAGGCCGATCCGCACCTCGCCGAACGCCTGGCGGACGCGTTCGAGCGCGTCGGTCAGCAGCTCGCTCTCGGGCAGGCCGACACGGGTGCGCGTGCTCACGTCCACGAGCGCGGCCAGCCGCTCCGACAGCTCCCGCTCGTCGGCCAGCGCCCGGCCCGCCCGGTCGAGCACGGCGGCCTGGCCCTCGTTGAGCCGGAACTTCCCGGACAGCCGGGTCGCGGCCAGCGGTTCGCCCCGCCGTACGTGCTCGACCAGCTCCTCCAGCGCCTCGTCGTACTGCGCCTGGATGCGCGCCACGGTCGCCGACAGCGCCACCGAGTCGAACAGGCCCGCGCTCGACCCCTCGCGCCGGAACTGCAGGTAGGCGCTGTAGGCGACGAACCCGAACGCGAAGGTCAGCAGGAGGTGCCACTCCCACCAGGTCAGGTGCCAGTTGTGCTGTGACATCCCGGCCGCCATCGACTCGGCGAGCAGCGCGTACGCGGTGACGAGGCTGACCAGCATGGCCGAGGGCCGCCGCCGGTGCAGCCGGAACATCATCACGGCCGCCGCCACGTAAAGCACGATGCCGGGCACCGAGGCCCACGCCACCCAGGAGGCGTACGCGGTCAGCGGCGGCTCGCTGAGCGGCGTCAGCCCGTCGACCAGCGAGGCCAGTCCCCACAGGACCATGAAGCCGACCAGCGCGCCGCGGATCACGTGCCGGGCGGCGAGCACGGCCGCCGCCGCCCGCTCGCCCAGCGGCAGCGCCGAGGCGGACGCGAACCCCGCGGCGAGGGTGAGCCCGGCCTGCTGCCCGAGGTCGAACCCGACCGACCCGGTCGGCAGGATGACCCGCGGCGTGGCGAGCCCGTGCAGGAAGAAGAATCCGGCGCTGGTGAGGAAGACCATCGAGACGAGGAACAGCCGGGCGTCCGCACGCCGGGACGAAGCCTGGCTGATGAGCCCGCCGAGCACCACGTTGACCCCGGCCACCATGATGATCATCCAGAAGTGGCCGGGGTTGTGCTGCCACATGACGTTCAGGTGCGGCTCACTGAGCAGGAGCCAGAGGCCGAGCAGCGGGAGCGCCAGGTGAAGGGCCCAGACGACCCCCCGCACGGGCTGGGTGGCGGGCGGGAGGTAGGGGCTCTCCGTCGGCACGGTGCATCCTCCGTCGCGTGGGCTGACCCGATTATCCATCGGGGGCGCCTCCGCCGAACGCGTCCTTTTACGCAGAGCCGATCATCTTGACGGGTCAAGTGGCGTCAATGGTCATAGTCACGATTTGTGCCGTGATGAACACGTTATGTAGCAGCTGTCATCCGCTGGAACGGTTGAAACGTGAACCTCATGCTCAACATGAGCACCAGCCCTTGGGAAGGAAAGCCGTGGCTATGAAGGTTCGCGGTGGGCGCACGCTCACGCTCGCCACTGTCGGAGCGCTCGCGCTGTCGCTCCTCGCCGTCGGTGGCGTGGCCACCGCCTCGTCGGGCGGCGAGGTGTACGCGTGCGTCAACAAGAAGTCGCGGTACGCCCGCATCGTCAACCCCTCCACGCCGTGCCGGAAGACCGAGATCCGGATGGTGATCGGCGGCGGCACCTCGACCACCACGGTCACGGAGGGCACGAAGGGAGACACCGGCGCTCAGGGCCCGAAGGGCGACACCGGCCCCCAGGGTCCCCGCGGTCCGCAGGGCCTGCCCGGCAAGAACGGCCTCAACGGCAAGGACGGCGTCAACGGCAAGGACGGCGTCAACGGCAAGGACGGCGTCAACGGCAAGGACGGCAAGGACGGCCTTCCGGGCAAGGACGGCAAGGACGGTCTCAACGGCAAGAACGGTGAGGACGGCAAGGACGGGAAGAACGGCGTCGACGGGAAGGACGGCAAGGACGGCCTCCCCGGCAAGCCGGGCAAGGACGGCGAGGACGGCAAGCCCGGCCTCCCCGGCAAGGACGGCAAGGACGGTCTCAACGGCAAGGACGGCAAGGACGGCGCCACCTACACGAGCTACACCAAGAACGCCTCGCTCAGCGGCGGCTCCGGATCGGTCTCCTGCGGCACCGGCGAGCTCGTCACCGGCGGCGGCTTCAGTGTCAGCCCGGCCTACACGGTGACCTCCAGCATGCCCAGCGGCAACGGCTGGTCCGTGAGCGCGATCAAGAACGGCAAGGAGAACGACGTCAGCCCGGGCTCCGTCTACGTCGTCTGCCTCAAGAAGACCTCCTGAGCGGACGGCGAAGGGCCGGTACGGCGTACCGTACCGGCCCTCACCATGTCACAGACCTCAGCCGAACAGAGCGGGCAAGGTCCCCGTGTGGGTCTCGCGCAGCTCGGAGACCGGCACCTCCAGCACGCCCTCGACGACCAGCGCGTCGCCCCCGGTGACGCCCAGCCCGTAGCAGGGCACCTCGTGCTCGGCGCACAGCGCGGCGAACTCCTCGAACACCTCCGGCCGGACCGCCACCAGCGCCCGCGCCGCCGACTCGCTGAACAGCCCGGTGAACGGGTCGTCGTTCAGCGTCACGGTGGCGCCGACGCCCCGGGCGAGGCACGCCTCGGCCAGCGCGATCGCCAGACCGCCGTCGGACAGGTCGTGCGAGCCCTCCAGGAGCCCGCCCCGGGCGGCCTCGACCAGCACGGTGGCCAGCGCCTGCTCGGCCTCCAGGTCGGCCTGCGGCGGCAGCCCGCCCAGGTGGCCGTGGACGACGTGCGCCCACTCCGACCCGCCGAACTCCTCGCGGGTCTCGCCGAGCAGTGCCACCCGCAGCCCCTCGCCGGTGAACCCGGACGGCACCCGCCGGGCCACGTCGTCGATCACGCCGAGCACGCCGACGACCGGCGTCGGGTGGATGGCGGCGGAGCCGGTCTGGTTGTAGAAGGAGACGTTGCCGCCGGTCACCGGCACGCCCAGGGTGCGGCAGGCGTCGGCCAGGCCGCGCACGGCCTCGGCGAACTGCCACATGACCTCGGGGTCCTCGGGGGAGCCGAAGTTGAGGCAGTTGGTGACGGCGAGCGGCTTGGCGCCGGTCACGGCGACGTTGCGGTACGCCTCGGCCAGCGCGAGCTGCGCCCCCGCGTACGGGTCGAGCTTGGCGTAGCGGCCGTTGCCGTCGGTGGCGAGCGCGATGCCGCGCGTCGTCGGCTCCGCCCCCGCCATCACCTCGGAGACCCGCAGCACGCCGGCGTCGGCCGGCTGGGCCAGCACGGTGTTGGAGCGGACGTAGCGGTCGTACTGGGAGGTCACCCACTCCTTGTCGGCCAGGTTGGGTGAGCCGAGCAGCCGCAGCAGGGTCGCGCGCAGGTCGGCGGGCCGCTCCAGCCGGTCGGGGGTGTCGGCGTTGAGCGCGGCCTGACCGGCGGGCTCCTGGTAGGGGCGCTCGTAGACGGGGCCCTCGTCGGCGGCGGTGCCCGGCGGGATGTCCACGATGACCTCGCCGTCCCACGTCATCACGAGGCGGCCGGTGTCGGTGACCTCGCCGATGACGGTGGCCGGCACGTCCCACTTCTCGCAGATCGCCATGAACGCCGGGATGTCCTCGGGACGCACGACGGCCATCATGCGCTCCTGGGACTCGCTCATCAGGATCTCCTCGGGCCGCAGCGACGGGTCGCGCAGCGGGACGAGGTTGAGGTCGACGGCCATGCCGCCGGTGCCCTTGGCGGCCAGCTCGGTCGTGGCGCAGGAGACGCCGGCCGCGCCGAGGTCCTGGATGCCGACGACCACGTCGGCCGCGTACAGCTCCAGGCAGCACTCGATGAGCAGCTTCTCCATGAACGGGTCGCCCACCTGCACGGCGGGCCGCTTGGCGTGCGACTCGTCCTCGAACGTGGCGCTGGCGAGCACCGAGGCGCCGCCGATGCCGTCGGGGCCGGTCGAGGCGCCGAACAGCACGACCTTGTTGCCGGGGCCGGGCGCGGTGGCCAGCTTGATCTGGTCCTTGCGCAGCAGGCCGACGCACAGCGCGTTGACCAGCGGGTTGCCGATGTAGCAGGGGTCGAAGACGACCTCGCCGCCGATGTTGGGCAGGCCCAGGCAGTTGCCGTAGTGGCTGATGCCCTCGACGACGCCGGGCAGCACCCGCCGCGTGTCGGGGGCGTCGGCGGCGCCGAAGCGCAGCGCGTCCATGACCGCGATCGGGCGGGCGCCCATCGACATGATGTCGCGCACGATCCCGCCGACGCCGGTGGCCGCGCCCTGGTGCGGCTCGACGTACGACGGGTGGTTGTGGGACTCGATCTTGAACGTGGCGGCCCAGCCGTCGCCGATGTCCACCACGCCGGCGTTCTCGCCCATGCCGACGAGCAGCGCCTCGGACTTCGGCGCCTTGGTGGCGAACTGCCGCAGGTGCACCTTGGACGACTTGTACGAGCAGTGCTCGGACCACATGACGCTGTAGATGGCCAGCTCGGAGCCGGTGGGACGGCGGCCGAGGATCTCCTTGACCCGGTCGTACTCGTCCTGCTTCATCCCCAGCTCGGCGAAGGGCATCGGCTCGTCAGGGGTGCTCTGCGCGCGCTTGACGGAGTCGGTGCTCATGCGTTCACCAGCTTCTTGAGGATGGAGGTGAAGAAGCCGAGGCCGTCGGTGCTCGGGGCGCCGACGAGCTCCTCGACCGCGTGCTCGGGGTGCGGCATGAGGCCGACCACGTTGCCCGCCTCGTTGGTGATGCCGGCGATGTCGTTCATCGAGCCGTTCGGGTTGCCGATGTAGCGCACGACCACCCGGCCGGTGGCCTCCAGCTCGGCGATGGTGTCGGCGGAGGCGACGTAGCGGCCCTCGCCGTGCTTGACCGGCAGCACGATCTCCTGGCCCTGGCCGAAGGCCGACGTCCACGCGGTGTCGTTCTGCTCGACGCGCACGCGCTGGTCGCGGCAGACGTAGTGGAGCGAGGCGTTGCGGGTCAGCGCGCCCGGCAGCAGGTGGGCCTCGCAGAGGATCTGGAAGCCGTTGCAGGTGCCGAGCACGGGCAGCCCGGCGCGGGCGGCCGGGATGAGCTCGTCCATGAGCGGCGCGAACCGGGAGATCGCGCCGCAGCGGAGGTAGTCGCCGTAGGAGAAGCCGCCCGGCAGGAACACCGCGTCGACCCCCTTCAGGTCGTGGTCGGCGTGCCACAGCGGAACCGCCTGCGCGCCCACGAGGTGCACGGCTCTGGCGGCGTCCTGGTCGTCGAGAGTTCCTGGAAACGTGACTACGCCCACACGGGCAGCGCTCATGACAGTCGTCCCCTTCTGAGGAATGCGCACGCACGCCACCGTCTCTCAAGGGTGTACGGGGGCGGCACACCCCAGGTTATCGGGTGCGACCGGATGTTCCTCGCCGGGCATGCGCACCGGAGGGTCGCGCGCGGGTCAGACGGCGGCGAGCTCGCGGGGACGGGCCTCGGCCTCGTCGTCCCAGGACAGCAGCTTGCGCAGGTGGACCGTGGTGCCCCGGCCGGGGGTGACGCCGAAGGAGATCTCGTCGACCACGGAGCGCATGATGAGCAGCCCCCGGCCGTTCTCGGTGTCGGAGGGAGGGAAGTGCAGCGGCATGGAGGGGAGGCCGCCGCCGTTGTCGGCCACGCGCACGTCGCAGCGGCCGTAGCCGATCGCCGCGGTCACTTCGTACCGGTTGCCCGGACCGCCGTGCCGGACGGCGTTGGAGCACGCCTCGGAGACGGCGAGCAGCATGTCGGAGATGCAGGTCTCGCTCACGCTGAGCGAGCGCATCGCGTCTCCGAGCACCCGCCTCACCATCGGTATGCCGATCGCATCCCGGGGCAGTGCCAACGAGAACTCAATATCCACCGGACTCCTCCGGGCTCCGGAATGTCACCTGGAGTAGGTTTCCCCGTGAAAACGGGGCTAACCGCAAAATCACGCTGTTGTTATTTACTGTTGGCACGCCCGTGGCATTGTGGCACGCCCGAACCCGGCTTTAAGCCCCCAAGGGGAAATCCGGCCGCCAAATGTGACGTCTAGCCCTCAACCCGGACGGTGTAGTCCTCGATCACGGTGTTGGCGAGCAGGGTCTCGGCCATCTTACGGACCTCGGCCAGCGCCGTCTCGTCGGCCGGGCCGTCCAGCTCGATCTCGAACCGCTTGCCCTGGCGTACCTCCGACACCCCGGAGAAGCCCAGCCGGGGCAGCGCACGGGCGATCGCCTGCCCCTGGGGGTCGAGAATCTCCGGCTTCAGCATGACGTCTACGATGACGCGCGCCACTGCGTTCCTCCTGGTACGGCGGGTTGGGAAAGCCAGCCTACCGGCGCGTGTGGCAGACGGTACAACGGGAACGGGGAAGTGCATGGGGCTTGCGCGGAGGGCTGTGACGTCTGCCACGATGTCCCCACATGCGTACGAACCACCACCACATGGTCCGACGCTCACAAGGCCGGCATGAGGTGGCAATCCCGCCCGAATCGGCCCCGACCGCACAGGAGTGGCACGTGACCGCCGACGCCTCTCGTGGTGCCGCAGCACCTCCGGAGCTCGTCCAGCTCCTCACCCCGGAGGGTGAGCGCGTTGAGCACCCCGACTACGACATCGACCTCAAGCCCGAGGAGGTCAGGTCGCTCTACCGCGACCTGGTGCTCGTCCGGCGCATCGACCTGGAGGCCGTCGCCCTGCAACGTCAGGGTGAGCTCGGCATCTGGGCCTCGCTGCTCGGCCAGGAGGCGGCGCAGATCGGCTCCGGCCGCGCCCTGACCGACGCCGACATGGCCTTCCCCACCTACCGCGAGCACGGTGTCGCCTGGTGCCGCGACGTCGACCCGGTCAAGCTGCTCGGCCTGTTCCGGGGCGTCAACCACGGAGGCTGGGACCCCAAGGAGCACAACTTCCACCTCTACACGATCGTCATCGGCAGCCAGACCCTGCACGCGGTCGGCTACGCCATGGGCGTCCAGCGCGACGACGCGCCCTCGGCCACCATCGCCTACTTCGGCGACGGCGCCACCTCCCAGGGCGACGTCAACGAGTCGTTCATCTGGGCCAGCGTCTTCAACGCGCCGATCGTGTTCTTCTGCCAGAACAACCAGTGGGCGATCTCCGAGCCGCTGGAGAAGCAGACCCGCATCCCCCTCTACCGGCGGGCGTCCGGCTTCGGCTTCCCCGGCATCCGCGTCGACGGCAACGACGTCTTCGCGTGCCTCGCGGTCACCCGGCAGGCGCTCAAGAACGCCCGCGAGGGCCAGGGCCCCACCCTGATCGAGGCGTACACGTACCGGATGGGCGCCCACACCACGACCGACGACCCCACCCGCTACCGGGTCGCCAGCGAGCTGGAGGCGTGGAAGCTCAAGGACCCCATCGAGCGGGTCAAGTCGTACCTGTTCAAGAACGAGCTGGCCGACCAGGCGTTCTTCGACTCCGTCGAGGCCGAGGCCGACCAGCTCGGAGCCGACCTGCGCAGGCGCTGCCTGGCCATGCCCGACCCCGGGCCGCTCGACATCTTCGACCACGTCTACGCGGAGCCCCACCCGCTGATCGACGAGGAGCGCGCCCAGTTCGCCGCCTACCTGGAGGGCTTCGAGCAGCGATGACGATCCTGAGCCTGTCCAAGGCGCTCAACGAGGGCATGCGCAAGGCGATGGAGGACGACCCCAAGGTCCTCATCATGGGAGAGGACGTCGGCAAGCTCGGCGGCGTCTTCCGCGTCACCGACGGCCTGCAGAAGGACTTCGGCGAGGACCGGGTCATCGACACCCCGCTCGCCGAGTCGGGCATCATCGGCACCGCCATCGGCCTCGCGCTGCGCGGCTACCGGCCGGTGTGCGAGATCCAGTTCGACGGGTTCGTCTTCCCCGCGGCCGACCAGATCATCACCCAGCTCGCCAAGATGCCGATGCGCTCGCTCGGCGCGATCAAGCTGCCCGTGGTCGTCCGCATCCCGTGCGGCGGCGGCATCGGCGCGGTCGAGCACCACAGCGAGTCGCCCGAGGCGTACTTCACCCACACCGCCGGCCTGCGCGTCGTCGCCTGCTCCAACCCCGCCGACGCCTACACGATGATCCAGCAGGCGATCCGCTGCGACGACCCGGTCATCTTCTTCGAGCCCAAGCGCCGCTACTGGGAGAAGGCCGACATCGACACCGCCGACACCGGCTGGTGGACCCCCCTCGACAAGGGCAAGGTCGTCCGGCCGGGCACCGACGCCACGCTCGTCGCGTACGGGCCGATGGTCAAGACCTGCCTGGAGGCCGCGAAGGCGGCCGAGGACGACGGCAGGTCCCTGGAGGTCATCGACCTGCGCTCGCTCAACCCGCTCGACACCCCGCTCGTCATGGACTCCGTCCGCCGCACCGGCCGCGTCGTGGTGGTGCACGAGGCGCCGGTCAACAGCGGGTTCGGCGCCGAGCTGGCGGCCCGGATCACCGAGCAGTGCTTCTACCACCTGGAGGCCCCGGTGCTGCGCGTCGGCGGGTTCTCCACCCCGTACCCCCCGTCCAAGCTGGAGGAGCACTACCTGCCCGACCTGGACAGGGTGCTCGACGCCGTCGACCGCTCCTTCGGCTTCTGAGAGGGGACTCGTTTTCATGCGACGTGAGTTCAAGCTCCCCGACGTCGGCGAAGGGCTGACCGAGGCGGAGATCGTCCGCTGGCACGTCAAGGAAGGCGACGCGGTCAAGGTCAACCAGATCGTCGTCGAGATCGAGACGGCCAAGTCGATCGTCGAGCTGCCGATCCCCTGGGACGGGGTGGTCGCCGGGCTGATGGCCGAGGCGGGCCAGACAGTCGACGTGGGCGTGCCCATCATCGCCGTCGACACGGCCGAGGAGGGCGAGGCGCCCGCGCAGGCCCCGTCCGGGCAGGCCGCGTCCGGCGCGGCCGAGGCCCCCGGCCGCGGCGAGGCGCTGGCCGACGACATGGTGCCGCGGCCGCCCGCCGAGGGCGCGGTCGAGCCGGGCGTCCACGGCAGCCCGGCGCCCAAGGAGGAGCGCCAGGCGGTCCTGGTGGGCTACGGGGTGAAGACCGGCGCCACCAAGCGCCGCCCCCGCAAGCCCTCCCCGGCCGCCCCCGGTGCCCAGCACGCGGCGGCCGCCCGGACGGCGCCGGCCCGGCCCTCCGCCGTGCCGCCCGCTCCCGTTCCGGCCACGCCGGCTCCGGCCGCCCCCGTCCCCGGGCGGGTGGCGGTGCTCGCCAAGCCGCCGGTCCGCAAGCTGGCCCGCGACCTCGGCGTCGACCTGACCACGCTGACCGGCTCGGGCCCGCAGGGCACCATCACCCGCGACGACGTCCACGCCGCCGCCCGTTCCCCCCAGCCCGCCGCGCCGGCTGGGGAGCGCGCGACGACCTGGACGGCCGAGCGCGGCCCGCGCGAGGAGCGCGTCCCGGTCAAGGGAGTGCGGAAGATGACGGCCCAGGCCATGGTGGCCAGCGCCTTCACCGCCCCGCACGTCACCGAGTTCCTCCAGGTGGACGTCACCGAGACGATGGCGGCGGTCCGCCGGCTGCGCGAGCTGCCCGACTTCGCCGAGGTCAAGGTCTCGCCGCTGCTCCTCGTGGCCAAGGCGGTGCTCGTCGCCGCCCGGCGCCACCCGATGATCAACTCGGCCTGGGACGAGCAGGCCCAGGAGATCGTGGTCAAGCACTACGTGAACCTGGGCATCGCCGCCGCCACCCCGCGCGGCCTCGTGGTGCCCAACGTCAAGGACGCCCACGAGCTGTCCCTGCCCGAGCTGGCCAGGCGGCTCACCGAGCTCGCCGAGACGGCCAGGGCCGGCCGCGCCCAGCCCGCCGACATGGCGGGCGGCACGTTCACGATCACGAACGTGGGCGTGTTCGGCGTCGACGCGGGCACCCCCATCCTGAACCCCGGCGAGGCCGCGATCCTCGCCTTCGGCCAGGTCAGGGACATGCCCTGGGTGGTGGACGGCGAGCTGGCGGTGCGCAAGGTCACCACGCTGGCGCTGTCGTTCGACCACCGGATCGTGGACGGCGAGCTGGGCTCGCTGTTCCTCCGCGACGTCGGCGCCATGCTGGAGGACCCGCTGCGCATGCTCGCCTGGAACTGACGCGTGAGGCTCGGGGCGGACGGCCCCCGCGAGTCGTCCGCCCCACGCCGGACCGGCGTGCCGCGCCTCGGTAGGGTGATCGCATGATTCGCCATGTCGTGCTGTTCACCTGGACCGATGACGCCACCGACGAGCAGAAGGCGGCGGTGCCGGCCGCGCTGGAGAAGCTGCCGGCCGCCATCCCGCAGATCCGCGCCTACACCTTCGGTCCCGACGCGGGCATCAATCAGGGCAACCACGACTTCGCGGTGGTCGCCGACTTCGACAACCTCGACGACTACGTGATCTACCGCGACGACGCCGTGCACCAGGCCGTGATCGCGGAGCACATCAAGCCCATCCTGGCGAGCCGCGCCGCCGTCCAGCTCAGTCTGTAGCCTCGGGCGGCCGCTCGTCCGTCCAGCCGAGCCGCCGCACCGCGTACGCGTCGAGCACATCGCCGCTCACCACGGTCTGCACGGCCAGCAGGTCGCCGCTCGTGGGGTCGATGACCAGCTGCTGCCGGATGAACGCGTTGCCGTGCTCCAGCGCGATGCCGGTACGCCCCTCGGTGTCGTGGGCCCGCCCGACGACGTCCGCGCCGGGGAGGCCGGCCAGCATCCGGTAGACCGCCGCCCTCGCGCGGGGCGTCGCCGCGCTGTCCAGGAGGATCCAGCGGGCCGCGGCCCACAGCCATTCCTCGTCCTTGTCCACGCGGTCTTTCGGACGCTGCCTCAGCAACAGGGCCTTGAGCGCCCCGGCCTCCTCGGGCAGCGTCGCCTGCTTGAGCCTCATCGGCATGAAGAAGACCTTGCCGATCTGGCAGTCGTCGTGATCGCCGCAGAGCTTCGGCGAACCTGCCTTCTTCCACGCCCTCCTGTCGGCGGCGGTCGGCAGGCTGGAGGAGACGCGCCCTTGCTCGCTCCGCCGCCGCCCCTGGCGGTCGATCCACACGACCTCCGTGAGCCGGTGCTCGACGGTGAACGGGGGGTCCGCCTTGGTCCAGGCGCGCCGGGTCCGGATCGCCTCGCGCCGCCACCACGCCCCCGTGCCCGGCGGCTGCGCGGCCAGCCGGTCCGCCGCCGTCGCCAGGGCCTCCTCCGGCGAGGACGCCGTCGGAGAGGACGTCGTCGCGACGGCGGTGGCCGTGGTCGAGGGGGACACCGTCCCGGTCCGGTCACCACCCAGCCGGGGTACGACCACGGCCCCGGCCGCCAGCACGCCCGTGACGGCCGCCGCCGCGAGCGTCACCCGCGGCCAGACGGATGTCCGGCGCCGCCGCCGGGTCCCGCCCAGCACCTCCGCCCGTACGGCCAGCACCCGCGCGTGGTCGGCGGGCGGGACGTCCGGCATGACGTCGTCCACGAGCTGGAATTCCCTCATCAGAGCTCCACCCCCAGGGAGTCGCGCAGCTTGGTACGGGCCCGGCTGAGCCGGGAGGCGACGGTGCCGTTGGCGACGCCGAGCGCCGCGGCCACCTCGTCGTAGGTGAGCCCGCCGTACGCGACGAGCAGCACCACGTCGCGCTCGCCGCGCGACAGGCCGGCCAGCGCGGCCGAGAGCCCCCGCACGGTCACCCCGGCGGAGACGCGCTCCACGATCCGCTGGTCGTGGCCGTCGTCGTCCTGCGGCGGCCCGGAGCGGGCCAGCGCCCGGTAACGCCGTACCTCGGCGCGCCGGTGCCGGCCGACGAGCCTGGTGGCGATGCCGTACAGCCAGGGCCTGACCCCGCCCCGGGAGGCGTCGAAGCTGTGCCGGCGGCGGAAGGCGACGAGGAAGGTCTCCGCCGCCAGGTCCTCCGCCACGTCGAGGTCGAGCCGGCGTCCGATGTAACGGCGGATCTCCTCGTAGTGGGCGTCGAAGACGGTCGCGAACCGCTCGGGGTCCGCCACCGCTCCGTCGAGCGATGCGGTCATGCAAGGGTCTCCTTGCCGGGGAACACGGGCACCTGTGATTGCCCGTTCCCGGGGGACCCTTCCGAAGAAAGTGTCAGATCTCCGGCGGGTTGTTCTCGCGGTGCATCAGCCGGGCGTCGGAGGTGTGGCCGCGCCGGGGCGCCAGCACGACGCTGAGCACGATGCCGATACCGCCGACGATCATGAAGATGAGGCCGATCACGTCCATGTGGACGGCGTCGCCGAACACGTCCGGCTCGATGGCGAACTTCAGGATGGCGCCGAGCGTGAGGATGAAGATGCTGACCCCGACACCCATGACGACCTCCGGAGGCGAACGGCGAGTACGCCCACGGTCATACCCGAGTAAAGGCGATCACACCCTCAGGCGAGGCACGAGAGTGGACGGCCCCCGTTGAAGGTGATCATGTCGCCGACGGCCGCGACGAGGTCGATGTCGCCGCCCCTCGGCAGGCCGTCCAGCTCGGCGTAGGCGCGGTGCAGGTTGCCGACGATCCGCTCGGGGTCGAGCAGGGCCGCCCACTCGCCGAGGTCGGTCTCGCGGGCCGTCTCCAGCGGCGTGAGCCCCGCCGCCCGGCCGCGCTCGGCGCTCTCGCGCACGAAGCGCAGGTAGCCGCGCACCCGCCCGATCACCTCGGGCCCGCACACGTCGCCGTGGCCGGGCACGATCGTCTCGGCCCCCAGCTCCTCCAGCCGGTCCAGCGCCTCCAGCGCGCCGTCCACCGAGCCCATGAGCACGAACGGCGTGCCGCCGTTGAAGAGCAGGTCGCCGGAGAACAGCAGGCGGCGCTCCGGGATCCACACGTACGAGTCGTTGGTGGTGTGCGCGGCGGTGCCGACGTGGCGCACCTCGCAGCGCAGCTCGTCGGAGTGGAGGGTCACGCCGTCGGTGTAGGTGAGGAACGGCGCCACGGCCTCCAGCTCGCCCCACTCGACCTCGGGCGACCACGCGGCCCGGTAGGCGGGGATGCCCTCGGCCAGCACCAGCTCGCGGGTGCGCTCGTGGGCGACGATCGTGGCCTCGGGGAACAGGTGGTTGCCGAAGGTGTGGTCGCCGTGGTGGTGGGTGTTGACCAGCGTCGTGAACGGCCGGTCGGTCACCCGGGCGACGGCCTCCCGGTAGGCCCGGGTGCGGCGCTCGGTCGAGCACGAGTCGATGCCGATGACGCCGCGCCGCCCGGCCAGGAACCCGGTGTTGTTGATCCACCAGCTCCCGTCGGGCTGGACGTAGGCGTACACGCCGTCGGAGACCTCTTCGACGCGCGGCGGGGGGAGCGGGTGGTCGTGGGGAGTGGCGCTCATGGCCCCGACCGTACCGCCGGGACACCCCGCCGGATCGCCAGGACGCCCGCTCCGGGGCCGGAGCGGGCGTCCAGGTGCTGAGGCCGGGCGGCGCTAGAAGGCCTCCTCCGGCAGCTCCATGAGCTCCTGCCCGGTGCCGGCGAGCACGCGCCGCTCGGCCGCCAGGCGCGGCAGCACGGTCTTGGCGAAGAACGACGCGGCGGCCACCTTGCCCTGGTAGAAGGGGTCCTCGCCGTCCGCGAGGCGGGCCAGCGCCACCTCGGCCTGGCGCAGCAGCAGCCAGCCGATCACCAGGTCGCCGAGCGCGAGCAGCAGCCGGGTGGTGTTGAGGCCGACCTTGTAGACCTCCTGCGGCTGCTCCAGCGAGCTGAGCGCCCAGCCGGCCATGGTGTCGCCCATGACCTTGACGTCGGCGGCTGCCTCGGCGAGCAGCGCGCGCTCCTCCTTGAGCCGGCCGTTGCCCGCCTCGGAGCCGGCGAAGGCGTTGATCTCGGCGAGCAGCGCGCCGACGGCGGCGCCCTGGTTGCGCAGGATCTTGCGGAAGAACAGGTCGAGACCCTGGATCGCGGTGGTGCCCTCGTACAGGGAGTCGATCTTGGCGTCGCGGATGTACTGCTCGATCGGGTAGTCCTGCAGGTAGCCGGAGCCGCCCAGGGTCTGCAGGGAACGGGCCAGCAGCTCGTACGACCGCTCGGATCCGACGCCCTTGACCAGGGGCAGCAGCAGGTCGTTCATGGCGTGCGCGTGCCGGTCGTCCGGGTCCATCTGGATGGCGTCCTGGAACGTCGCGGTGTAGAGCACCAGCGCCCGCATGCCCTCGGCGTACGCCTTCTGCAGCATGAGCTCGCGGCGCACGTCGGGGTGGTGGGTGATGGTCACGCGCGGCGCGGACTTGTCGGCCATCCGGGTCAGGTCGGCGCCCTGCGCCCGCGACTTGGCGTACTCCAGGGCGTTGAGGTAGCCGGTGGAGAGCGTGGCGATGGCCTTGGTGCCGACCATCATGCGGGCGTGCTCGATGACCATGAACATCTGCTTGATGCCCTCGTGGACCTCGCCCACGAGCCAGCCGACCGCTGGGTGCCGGTCGCCGAAGGTCAGCTCGCAGGTGGTGGAGACCTTCAGGCCCATCTTCTTCTCGACGTTGGTGACGTAGACGCCGTTGCGCTCGCCGAGCTCGCCGTTGGCGAGGTTCACGTGGTACTTGGGCACCAGGAACATGGACAGGCCCTTGGTGCCGGGGCCGTGGCCCTCGGGGCGGGCCAGCACGAGGTGGAAGATGTTCTCGGTCATGTCGTGCTCGGCGCTGGTGATGAAGCGCTTGACGCCCTCGATGTGCCAGCTCCCGTCGGGCTGGCGGACGGCCCTGGCCCGGCCGGCGCCGACGTCGGAGCCCGCGTCCGGCTCGGTGAGGACCATGGTGGCGCCCCAGTTGCGCTCGATGGCGAGCTGGGCGAAGCGCTTCTGGTCGGGGGTGCCGAGCTTCCACAGGGTGTAGGCGAAGTTGGGGCCCGCGGCGTACATGTAGAGGGCGGGGTTGGCGCCGAGGACCATCTCGGCCGTGGCCCAGGCGAGGCTGCGGGGGATCCCGGGGCCGCCGAGGTCCTCGGGCAGGTCCAGGTTGGCCCAGCCGCCGTCGAGCAGCGCCTGGTACGACTTCTTGAAGCCCGCGGGGACGGTCACGGTGCGCGTCTCGGGGTCGAAGACCGGCGGGTTGCGGTCGCCCTCCTCGAACGAATCGGCGAGCACCCCTGTGGCCAGCCTGTTGACCTCGTCGAGGATGCTGCGCGCGACGTCCTCGTCCATGTCCGCGTACGGGCCCGTGCCGAGGATCTCGCCTCGCCCGAACACCTCGAAGAGGTTGAACTCCAGGTCACGCAGGTTGCTCTTGTAGTGGCCCATGGGTGCTGATCTCCTTGACCCGAGGTCTTTATCTACTGGCTAGTAACCTTACTCCCAATGCTACCCGCGGGTAACAGCGGATATGCGTGGCATGCTCATCTCCATGGACGCCGAAGAACTCGCCGCGCGCTGGCGAGAACGCCTGGAGTCGTGGGCCATCCCGCCCCGGATCCTGGCGAACGCCCCCGTCGACCCGTGGGGCCACTCGCCGGTCCGCTTCGCCGCGCGTACCGACAGGGCGCTGGCCGAGCCCGACGACGGGCCCACGATGACCCGGCTCGCGGAGGCCCTGCCCGAAGGCGGCACGCTGCTCGACGTGGGCGCCGGCACCGGCGCCGCCTCGCTGCCGCTGCACGAGCGGATCGGCCACCTGCACGCGGTCGACACCTCCGCCGCGATGCTGGCCGAGCTGGCGGTGCGCGCCGACAAGCTGGGCGTCGCGCACACCACGGTCGAGGGCCGCTGGCCCGACGCGGCCGAGCAGGTGCCGGTGGCGGACGTGACGGTGGCCGCGCACGTCGTCTACAACGTGCCCGACCTGGCCGGCTTCCTGCGCGCCCTGGACGAGCGCACGAGCGGGCGGGTGGTGATCGAGCTCACCCACCGCCACCCCATGAGCTGGCTGGCCCCGCTGTGGGAGCACTTCCACGGCGTCAACCGGCCGGTGCGCCCGATCGCCGAGGACTGCGTCGCGCTGGCCGCCGCCCTCGGGTACCGGGTCAACGTCGAGGAGCGCGAGGCGCCGCTGGAACGATTCAGCAGCCTGGAGGAGCTGGCGGCCGGCGCGTGCCGCCGGATCTGCCTCGATCCGTCCCGCGCGGAGGAGGTCGCCGAGGCCGCGCTCTCCCTCGGCATGTGGCCGCTGCCGCGCGAGCGCTGGGTGACGATCTGGTGGGAGTGACCCCGCTCGTGGCGCCCGGTAGGGGACTTATCAGGGACGAACCCCGATGTGGCCAGGGTGACCGGCGGGGCACTCTGGCCCTATGAACGAAATCACTCGACGCGACGAAGTCTCGCTGTCCGGCGCCGCGCTGCGCGGCGCGCCCTGGAAGGCCGCGGCTGTCGGCGGCGGTGTGGTGGCCGGTGCGAGCTTCGGCCTGGGGGCCCTGCTCGGCGACGGCGACCTGGTGTGGGCGCTGGGCCTGGGCATCAACCTGTTCGCGCTGATCGCCGCGATCGGCGCGGTCTCCAAGCCGGACGACGGCGACCGGGTGACCCGGCAGGCCCGCCGGTGGGCGCTGAACCAT
The DNA here is from genome assembly GCF_013363995.1 of Nonomuraea rhodomycinica. Taxonomy (GTDB): domain Bacteria; phylum Actinomycetota; class Actinomycetes; order Streptosporangiales; family Streptosporangiaceae; genus Nonomuraea; species Nonomuraea rhodomycinica. Next base: position 422,710 of record NZ_JABWGO010000007.1, read on the forward strand.
CCGTGGAAGTTCGCGCTGCTGCCCGCCGGCATCGCCACGGTCCTGGACTACCCGGTGCAGCTGGTGCTCGACGGCGAGGGCGTGTTCGGCTCGGCCTTCCAGTCGATCTGGCACGGCGCGCTGGTCTACCTGATCGCGGGCATCCTGACCGTGACCATGAAGGGCCGCGCGCGCTCGTCCTCCTGAGCCTCGTGTTCCTGGGCGTCGTGCGGCCTCAGCCCAGCAGCCCGTCCCGCTCGGCCTGGTTGCGGCACACGCAGAACTCGTTGCCCTCGGGGTCGTGCATGGTCACCCAGCCGGTCCCGTCCGGATTGCGGTGGTCCTCGAAGAGGGTGGCACCGAGCTCCAGCAGCCGCTCGACCTCCTGGTCGCGGCTGCCCTCCACGGCGTTGACGTCGAGGTGGACGCGGTTCTTGACGGTCTTGCCCTCGGGGACGCGGATGAACAGCAGGAAGGGGTCCTGCTTGGTGCGGAGCATGACCTCGTCGTCGCCCGGCTGGTCGTCGTCGCCCAGCGGCAGCCCGGTGACCTTGCTCCACCAGCTCGCCAGCTCGTACGGGTCGGCGGCGTCGACGGTCACGGCATGGATCTCAATCATGTGATCACCCAATCGTGACACCGGCAAAGCCGTCAAGCCGGTTACTGGCATGATGCCCGGTATGTCGGACATCGTGCTTGTGGAGCTGGGCGTGGGCGACGTGGACCGCCTGCGGGAGATCAGGTTGAGGGCGCTGCTCGACGCGCCGGAGGCGTTCGCGTCCACGTACGCCAGGGAGCGGGACTTCTCGCCCGAGCAGTGGGCGGAGCGGCTGGCGGCGCCGGAGTCGCGGTGGCTGGTGGCCACCGACGGCACGGCCGATCTCGGGCTGGTGTGCGCCCGGGAGGAGGAGGGCGGGGTCCACCTGCTGGCGATGTGGGTGGCGCCGGAGGCCCGCGGCCGCCGGGTCGGCTCGCTGCTTGTGGACGAGGTGATCGCCGGGGCCCGCGCGGCGGGCGCCGAGGAGGTGCGGCTGTGGTGCGTGGACTCCAACGAGGCCGCCCTGGCCCTCTACCGGCGCAAGGGATTCACCCCCACCGGCCGGACCATGGGCCTGCCGTCCAAGCCGGACGTGGGGGAGTCGCAGTACGCGCTGTCGCTGCTGTTCCGCGCGGCCAGGGCCGAGGACGTGCCCGCGATCGTGGCCATGCTGGCCGACGACCCGCTGGGCGCCCGTCGTGAGGGCGACCCGGCCGACGAGCGCTACCTGAAGGCGTTCGCCCGCATCGACGCGAACCCCTACGACGAGCTGATCGTGGCCGAGGTCGGCGGCAAGGTCGTCGGGACCATGCAGCTCACCTACCTGGCCGGCCTGTCGCGCCTGGGCGCCGAGCGCTGCCTGATCGAGGCGGTCCGGGTGGCCTCCTCCTGCAGGGGGCAGGGGCTGGGCCGCAAGATGATCCAGTGGGCGGTGGACCGGGCGCGGGCCCGGGGCTGCGCGGTGGTGCAGCTCACCTCCGACAAGACGCGCACCGACGCGCACCGCTTCTACGACTCGCTCGGCTTCGCCGCCTCCCACGAGGGCTACAAGCTCGCGCTGAGCTGAGCCACCATCCATCTGCACCATTCGGCGCGGTGCCGCTCGTAGCCGAGCCCGCACCGCAGCGTCGCGTAGTTGCCGAATCGGGGGTCTCCCGGGTCGGGAGGCCCCTCGAACAGCTCCTCCTCGCGTTCGTACTCGGCCAGCCGCTCCTCGTGCACCCGGAGCTGCTCGGCGAACAGCCGCCTGACCAGCCCGGGGTCGGCCAGCCACGACGCGTACGTCTTGAGCACCAGCTCGTCGCGCTCGGGCCGCTCGCGCGGCGGCTCGGTCACCCACACCCGCAGCGCGTCGCCGCCCTCGGCCGTCAGCCGGTAGACCTTCTTGTCCTGGGGGCCGGGCCCGTGCCGGGCGTCGAACGCGACGAGCCCGCCGGTCGCCAGCTTCTGCAGCTCGGCGTGGATCTGGCTGTGCCGGGCCGTCCAGAAGTACGACACCGGCCGGCGCATGGCGGCGGCGATCTCGTAACCGGTGCGTTCGCCGCGCGCCAGCACGGCCAGAATCGCGTACCCAAGCGTTGAGGTCATCGTGCCCCCAAGGATATTCTGCCGCCAGACTATGTCACTTCTGACATAGTCTGAGGAGAGGGGACGGCATGCGCGCGACCATCGGCCTGGCGGGACTCCTGGTGGTGCTGACCGCCTGCGGGGGCACGGTGAGCACCGCGGCCCCGCCGCCCGCGACGTCGGCCGCCCCCACCCCGACCCCGAGCCCCACCCCGACTCCGTCGCCGTCGTCGTCGCCTGTGGTCACCGGCCCGAACGTCAGCGGCTGCTTCACCGAGGACGACGGCAAGATCTTCACCCACGGCGACGACCTGCCCGGCGTCGTCACGGGCAAGGGCGAGACCGGCGTGGTGATCACGTACGAGCGCAACGGCAACGTCTGCACCTGGCGCCCGCTCTCCGACCGTCTCGTGGCGGCCGGCTACCGCGTCCTGCTGTACGCCAGGGACAGCAGGATCCCGCCGGAGGACGTGGCCGTGGCCATGGCCAAGCGGCTGGCCAAGGAGAAGGGCGTCAAGCGGCTGTTCTTCGTCGGCGGCTCCATCGGCGCCACCACCGCGCCCCTCGCGGCGGCCCGCCTGGGCGGCCGGACGGCCGGGATCGTGGCCCTGTCAGGCGCGATCGACCCCGGCGACGCCGCGAAGATCACCGTACCGCTGCTCCAGATCGGCACCGAGAACGACGGCTACGGCGGCGCCGCGGACCTCCAGGCCGCCCACGACGCCGCCACGAAGGCCGCCGCCAACGAGCTCCTCGTCGTCAAGGGCGAGAGCGCGCACGCCTCCGCGATGTTCCGCGCCTCCTACGGCCCCCAGGTGCTCGACCGGGTCCTCACGTTCATGAACCGGCACCGTCCGGCGGGCAAGGGGTGACCTCGACCAGGTTGTCGTGGTAGACCGCGCCCCGGCCGAGGTCGGCGTCGGCCTCGCGGACGACCGCGTTCGGGTTGGCGCCGCCCGGCACGTGCTTGGGCCAGTGCCCCTTCGGCGAGGCCACCACGCCCCGCGCCACCCGGTCGCTCACCTCCACCACGGCCAGGAACTCGCCGCCGCCGTTGTGCACCCGCGCGAGCCGCCCGCTCTCCAGCCCCCGCGCGGCCGCGTCGGCCGGGTTGACCAGCACCACCGGGTCCTTGGCGCGGCGCCGCAGCTCCGGGTTGTTGGCGAAGGTCGTGTTGAGGAACGTGTGCGCCGCGGGTGTGATCAGGGTCAGCGGGTACGGCCCGCGGCCGCCCTCCCTCGCCGACAGCGACGGCACGTACGCCTTGCCCCGCGCCGGGAAACGCATCCGGCCCGACCTCGTCGGGAAGCCCTCGGCGAACGGCGTGAACGGCTTGGGATAGTTCATCCGCACCCAGCCCTCCTTGCGCAGCCGGTCCAGCGTGACGCCCTCCAGCGACGGGTGGTCGCTCGCCAGCAGCTGCTCGGCCAGCTCCAGGTCCGAGTCGTACAGCGACGGCTCGGTCAGCCCCATGTGCCGGGCCAGGCGGCGGAACGTCTCCGTCGTGGACAGGCACTCGCCGGGCGGCTCCACCGCGGGCTCGTTCCAGTGCAGGTACATGTGCCCGTAGCCGGCGTGCAGGTCGGCGTGCTCGATCTGCATGGTCGCGGGCAGCACGATGTCGGCGTAGTCCACCGTGTCGGTCGGGAAGTGCTCCATGACCACCGTGAACAGGTCCTCGCGGGCCAGCCCGCGCCTGATCGCCCCGGAGTCGGAGGTGGAGCCGAGCGGATTCGCCCCGTACACCCACAGGCACTTGACGGACTCCAGCTCGGAGGCCAGGCGCGTCATCGTCCGGGTGCGGACCGGCCGGGCGAGCAGGTCGTCGCGCGGGTCGATGTTCAGGTGCACGTGGCCGCTGGTGGAGTAGGCCACGCCGCCGCCCGGGTGGCGCCAGTCGCCGGTGACGGCGGCGATCGCGTTGATCGTCCGCACCGCCGTGCCGCCGCCCTCGTGGCGCTGGATGCCCATCGTGGCGCGGATGGCGGTCGGCCTCGTGCGCGCGAGCCTCGTCCCCAGGCTGTGGACGGCCTCGGCCGGGATGCCGGTGATCTCGGCCACCCGCTCGACCGGGTGGGCCAGGATCTCCTCGCGGAACGTCTCCCAGCCCTCCGTGTGCTCGGCCAGGAACTCCTCGTCCTGGGCGCCCTCGGCCAGCACCACGTTGAGCAGCCCGAGCGCGAGCGCCGCATCCGTGCCCGGCCGGATGGCCAGATGCTCGTCCGCCTGGTCGGCCGTCCTCGTGCGGATCGGGTCGATCGCGACCACGTACGCGCCGTTCGCCCGCGCCTCCTGCACGAACTTCCACAGGTGGTGGCCGCTGGTCAGCGGGTTCGTCCCCCACAGCAGGATCAGCCGGGACAGCGCGAAGTCCTCGGTGTCCATGCCGCCCGCGGTGCCGTTGGACAGGGTCAGTCCGGAGGTGCCCGCGGCGGAGCAGATGTTCAGCCAGTGCTTGGAGGCGCCCAGCATGTTCCAGAACCGCCGTCCGGCCGCGCCCTCGCACCCCTGGAGATAGCCGAGCGAGCCGGTGCCCTGGTACGGCCAGATCGCCTCGCCCCCGTGCTCCTCGACGATCCCGCGCAGCCGGGCCGAGATCTCCTCCAGGGCCTCGTCCCACGAGATCCGCTCGAACCGCCCCGACCCCTTGGGGCCGGTGCGGCGCATCGGGTACAGGATGCGGTCCTGTGCCCGGGTGTGCTCCAGGTAGCGGTTCACCTTCACGCACAGGGCGCCCCGGGTGTAAGGATGGTCCGGGTTGCCGCGCAGCTTCACGGCCTCGCCGTTCTCGACGGTGACCACCCAGGAGCAGCCGTCCGGGCAGTCCAGCGGACACGCCCCCAAAACTCGCAATTCACCCGACATGTGGTCAGCTTATGCGGGCAGCATCTCTTCCTCCGAGAGCGCCGCGGGTACCCCGTGACGCGCCACGGTGCTCGCGGCGGTAGAAATCGAAGGGAGACCACCCGGTTCGAGAGCCGAGGTGACGATTGGGGACACTAACGGCCAAAGATCGAACGGTCCGGCCGGGAAGGTGCAGAATCGCTGTCGGTGGCCGACATCAGGGAACGTGACGACACGGGGGACCTCGCGGAAGGGGATCCCGCCGTGGCTGAGGCACGCCCGGACCACGACGTCTACGTGGTCGAGCCGCTCCTCCCACAACGCCTGCGCAGGCCCTCCGACCTGCTGCGCTTCGGCGCCACGCTGGCCGTCATGGTCGCCGTGCTGCTGATCGCGCTGGTCGCCAAGCAGACCCTGAACGGGCTGGAGAAGGACGTCACCGAGGGCGCCACCCGGCTGCCCGAGCTGCTCAGCCGGGTCGCGACGTTCCTGGGCGGCGCAGCGCTGCTCGTCGTGCCCGTCGCCTTCGCCGTCGAGCGCGTCTTCCACCGCGACGGCCTGCGCGTCGCCGAGGGCCTGGTCGCCGCCATCCTCGGCATGGTCATCTCGTTCCTGCTCGGCAGCTGGATCGTCACCGCCGGCCCCGTCGACCTGCGCCTGCTGCTGACCGGCAACCGCGACATCGAGCCGCTCAACACGCTGCTCACCTCGGTCATCGCCTACTCCACCGCGGTCCGCATCTCCCGCCGCCCCACCTGGCGCGCCCTCATGTGGACCGTCATCGGGCTGTACGCCCTCGCCTTCTTCACCGGCTACCAGATCACGCTCGTCGGCGGCATCATCACCGTCCTGCTCGGCATGGCCATCGGCTACGGCACCCTGTACGGCGTCGGCAGCCCCAACACCCGGCCCCCCGGCAACGCCGTCGTCACCGCCCTGCGCAAGCTGTCCTTCACACCCGTCTCGGCCCGCCGCATCGACGACGACCACCAGGGCAGCCGCCGCTATGCCATCGGGCTCAAGGACGGCACCAGCCTCGACGTCACCGTGCTCGACCGCGACCGCCAGGTCGCCGGCCTGCCGTACCGGCTGTGGCGGCGCATCCGGCTCAACTCCGAGACCCGCCGCCGCGCGATCCGCTCGCTCCGCGCCGAGCTGGAACGCGAGGCGCTCATGGCCTACGCCGCCCAGGCGGCCGGCGCCAGCACGCCCCGCCTCCTCGGCACCAGCGAGATCGGCACCGAGGCCGCGCTGCTCGCCTACGAGCACCTCGACACCCGGCCCCTCGACGAGGTGCCCGACGCCGAGATCGACGACAACGTGCTCGCCCAGATCTGGGAGCAGATCGAGCTGCTCCAGATCCAGCGGCTCGCCCACCGGCGGCTCACCGGCGACGGCATCCACCTCGACCCCGCCGGCCGGGTCGTGCTGACCGACGCGCGCAGCGGCGAGATCGCGGCCGGCGACCTGCTGCTCCGGCTCGACGTCGCCCAGCTCCTGACCTACCTCGCGCTGCGCGTGGGGCCCGAGCGCTCCGTCCGCGCCGCCGCCGCCGTCATGGGACCCGACGCGCTCGCCGCCGCACTTCCGCTGCTCCAGCGCATCGCGCTCACCCGCGAGACCCGCGCGGCCCTGGCCAAGGACAAGGCCCTGCTCGGCAACCTGCGCGAGCAGATCGTCGCCCTCAAGCCGCAGAGCAAGGTCGAGGAGATCCGGCTGGAGCGCTTCCGGCCGCGCACCCTCGTCACCATCATCGCCAGCGCCCTGGCCGCCTACTTCCTGCTGTCGCAGCTCAGCCGGGTCAACCTCGTCCAGGTCGTCACCACGGCCAACTGGGCGTGGTCCGGCGTCGCGCTCGTCGCCTCGTTCGTCAGCTTCGTGGCCGCGGCGCTCATGCTGCGCGGGTTCGTGCCCGAGCGCCTGCCCCTCTGGCGCACCGTGCTCGTGCAGTTCGCCTCGTCGTTCGTCAAGCTGGTCGCGCCGGCCGCCGTGGGCGGCATCGCCATCAACACCCGCTACCTGCAGAAGCGCGGCATCCCACCCGCGTCGGCGGTGGCCAGCGTGGGCGCCTCGCAGCTCGTCATGCTGATCTTCCACATCGGGCTGCTGCTGCTGTTCGCCTACATCACCGGGTCGAGCACCGCCACGTCCTTCACCCCGTCACGCGGGCTGGTCGTGGCGATGCTCGCCGTCGCCGTGCTCGCCGTGATGCTGCTCGGGGTGCCGCAGCTGCGCCGGCTCCTCACCGCGCGCATGCGGCGGCTGTTCTCCAACGTGCTGCCCCGGCTGCTCGACGTGCTCCAGTCGCCCAGCAAGATGATCGAGGCGTGCTCCGGCACCCTCATGATCACTCTGGCCTTCGTGGCCTGCCTCGACGCGTGCGTGGCGGCGTTCGGCGGCTCGCTCAGCTTCACCACCGTCGCCGTCGTCTACCTCACCGCCAACGCCATCGGCTCGGCCGCGCCCACGCCGGGCGGGCTCGGCGCGGTCGAGGCCTCGCTCACGCTCGGCCTGACCGTCGCCGGCCTGGACGCGTCACTGGCCACCTCGGCCGTGCTGCTCTACCGGCTGCTCACGTTCTGGCTGCCGGTGCTGCCCGGCTGGGCCGCGTTCACCCATCTCCAGCGCGACGAGGCTCTGTGATGCGGTCGATCTCGCGCAGCTCGTCCTCGGTGAAGGCCGGGCCGTCCACGCACGCCACGTTGTCCTCCAGCTGGCGCACGCTGCTCGCGCCGATGAGCACGCTCGTCACCCGCGGGTCGCGCAGCGTCCACAGCAGCGCCATCTGCGCCAGCGTCTGACCACGGCCCCGCGCGACCTCATCGAGCTCGCCCGCCAGCTTGGTGTCGATGTCGTCGGCGCTCAGGAACCTGCTCGTCGCCGCCCGCGACCCGGCCGGCACACCCTGCAGGTAGCGGTCGGTCAGCAGCCCCTGCGCCAGCGGCGAGTACACGATGCAGCCCATGCCCGCCTCCTCCAGCGTGTCGAGCAGGTCGCCCTCGATCCACCGGTTGATCATCGAGTACGACGGCTGGTGGATGAGCAGCGGCGTCCCCAGCTCGCGCATGATCCGCGCGGCCTGGGCCGTCTGCTCGGCGGAGTAGTTGGAGATTCCCGCGTACAACGCCTTGCCCGAGCGCACCGCCCGGTCCAGCGCCCCCATCGTCTCCTCCAGCGGCGTGTCCGGGTCGGGACGGTGGCTGTAGAAGACGTCGACGTACTCCAGACCCATCCGCCGCAGCGACTGGTCGAGGCTGGCCAGCAGGTACTTGCGCGACCCCCACTCGCCGTACGGGCCGGGCCACATGTCGTAGCCCGCCTTCGTGGAGATGATCAGCTCGTCCCGGTACGGGGCGAAGTCCTCGCGCATGACCCGGCCGAAGGTGCGCTCCGCCGAGCCGTACGGCACGCCGTAGTTGTTGGCCAGGTCGAAGTGCGTCACCCCCAGGTCGAACGCGCGACGCAGGATCTCCCGCGACGTCGCGATCGGCCGGTCGTCGCCGAAGTTGTGCCACAGGCCCAGCGAGACGGCCGGCAGCCGCAGCCCGCTCCGGCCGCTGCGGTTGTACGGCTGCCGCTCGTAGCGGCCCGCGTCAGCGATGTACGTCACGCGGCGCTCCCCTCGGCGTCCCGCTCCTCCGCGCCCAGCTCCTCCGTGCCGCGCTCGATGATCCAGGACAGCGTGAACGCCTCCTCGCGCCACGCGTCGTAGCGCCCGCTCCGGCCGCCGTGACCCGCGCCCATCTCGGTCTTCAGCAGGAACGGCCCGCCGGCCGCGGTGGCCCGCAGCCGGGCGATCCACTTCGCCGGCTCGTGGTAGAGCACGCGCGTGTCGTTCAGGCTGGTGATGGCCAGGATCGGCGGGTACGCCCGGCCGTCGACGTTCTCGTACGGCGTGTAGCTCTTCATGTACGCGTACACGTCGGCGTTGTGCAGCGGGTCGCCCCACTCGTCCCACTCGATGACCGTCAGCGGCAGCGACGGGTCGAGGATCGTGTTGAGCGCGTCGACGAACGGCACCTCGGCCACCACGCCCGCGAACTCCTCCGGAGCCAGGTTGGCCGCCGCGCCCATGAGCAGGCCGCCGGCCGAACCGCCGCGGGCCACGACCCGCCCGCTCCAGCCCGCCTGCTTCAGATGCCGAGCCGCGGCCACGAAGTCGGTGAACGTGTTGCGCTTGCGGGTGAGCTTGCCGTCCTCGTACCAGCGCCGGCCCAGCTCGCCGCCGCCGCGCACATGGGCCACGGCGAAGACGAAGCCGCGGTCGAGCAGCGACAGCCGGGGCACCGAGAAGCCCGGGTCGATGGAGGTCTCGTAGCTGCCGTAGCCGTACAGGACGGTCGGCGCCGGCGTGGCGGTGTCCTTCCGCTTGACCAGGGAGATCGGCACCCGCGTGCCGTCCTCCGCGGTCGCCCACTCACGGAACTGCTCGTAGTCGTCCGGGTCGTAGCCGCCCAGCACCGCGCGCCGCTTCAGCAGGATCAGCTCGCGGGAGGTCAGGTCGTAGTCGTAGACGCTCGACGGGGTGACCATGCTCGTGTAGCCCAGCCGGAGCCGTCCGGTGGTGAACTCGGGATTGCCCGCGGGGCTCACGTCGTACAGCGGCTCGGGGAACTCGATCTCGTACGCGGAGGCCCCGGCGGCGGCCTCGGCCCGCGCCCGCCAGCCGTCCCCGCTCTCCCCGTAGGGCAGCACCCGGATGCCGGTGAGGCCGTCGCGCCGGAAGTGGACGACGGCGTGACCCTCGAACGCGTCGATCTCCAGCAGCCGCGTGTCGTCGCGGTGCGCGATCAGCGGCGTCCACGTGCCGGGGTCGTCCAGCGGGGCGGTGGCCAGCTCGAAGTTCACGGCGTTCTCGTTGTGCAGCACGTAGAAGAAGTCGCCCGCGTGCTCGACGCCGTACTCCACGCCGACCGTCCGGGGACGCACGACCCGGAACTCGCCGGTGGGGTCGGCGGCGTCCAGGATGCGCACCTCACTGGTGATCTTGCTGCCGGCGCCCAGCACGATGTACTTCTCGCTGCGCGTGAGCGAGACGCCGACCCAGTAGCGCTCGTCGGACTCCTCGTAGACGAGCACGTCGTCGCGCGTGCCCAGCGTGTGGCGGTAGACCTGGTACGGCCGCCACGCGTCGTCCACGCGCGTGTAGAAGAACGTCGAACCGTCGGACGACCACGAGCCGCCGTAGAAGATGTCCTCGATCTCGTCGGCCAGCACCTCGCCGGTCACGAGGTTCTTGAACCTGAGCGTGAAGCGCTCGGCGCCCTTGTAGTCGGTGGAGTAGGCGAGCATCGTGCCGTCGGGCGAGACCGTGCTCACGCCGACGGAGAAGAACTCGCTGTCGCCCGCCAGCTCGTTGCCGTCGAGCAGGACCTGCTCCTGGTCGAGCCGCTCGCCGGGCTTGATCTCCGGCGGGGTCTCGCCCGTCGCCGGCACGCGGCACGAGACGGCGTACTGCTTGCCCTCCTCGGTGCGGGAGAAGTACCACCAGCCGCCCTTGCGGCTCGGCACCGACAGGTCGGTCTCCTGGACCCGGCCTTTGATCTCCTGGAACAGCCGCTCCTGGAGATCGCCCAGATGGGTGGTGTGCTCTTTGAGATAGGCGTTCTCCGCCTCCAGATAGGCGACCGTGTCCGGATCGTCCTTGTCGGCGAGCCAGGCGTACTCGTCGATCACGGTGTCGCCGTGATGGATGCGCTCGGTCGGAACCTTCTTCGCCACCGGAGGCGTCGTCGCTTGGGTTTCGCTGCTCACGTGGGCGAGTCTATGTTCGGCCGTAATCCTTCTGTGGCCGGGAAGCTTGACGAAGACGGCTCGAGCACTCAGGGGCGCTGCTAATCTTGTGAAGCCGACGCGGTGCGGCACAACCCTCCTCCTCCACTCAGGTGGATTCGGCATGGGCTGTGTCGATGGTCGTCGACAACCTCCCTCTGGCGAGTCGGTTCGGAGCATGGCTGCGGGCTGGTAAGTTAGAGGGGTTGCCCCGGAGACGGGGTGCGGTCGGAATTCCGAAAGCGCCGAATTTGACAGAGAATACGGTCGCTGAAAGAATAAAGACACAACGAACGAAACGAAACGAAAAGCGCCTCTCGCAGGACCGGGGAGAACGCGTCCGTTTCTTGAGAACTCAACAGTGTGTTAAAAGCCAGTGCATGAACAATGCATGACCCCGTCATATCGGCGAAAGCCGGTGACGGATTCCTTTTAAGTTAGAGATCAGACCTTTAATGGAG
>NZ_JABWGO010000080.1 GCF_013363995.1 Nonomuraea rhodomycinica
AGCCGGCCGGGTACGACATGGTGTTGTAGGCGTCCACCTCCAGCGGGTCGGTGGAGCCTCCGTTGCCGGCGCTGGCCACGAGGATCGCGCCCTTGCCGACGGCGGAGGCGACGGCCGCGGCCGAGTCGTCCGCGTAGCCGCCCCAGCCCCACTCCGAGGTGCCCAGCGACATGGAGACGACCCGGGCGCCGTGGTCGACCGCGTAGCGGATGCCCTGGGCCAGGGCGTTGCCGGCGCGCTCGCTCTCCTTGTCGGCTCCGGTCCCGCCGTCCTTGGCCGCCCT
>NZ_JABWGO010000081.1 GCF_013363995.1 Nonomuraea rhodomycinica
ATCCGGCGAGCGGCTTCCTCCGAAGCGGCCCGTACCACGGTGATGTCCTCGCTGAAACTCGGAGTCGCGGAACCGCCCTCCACCGTCGTCGCGTAGACCAGCACCACACCGTAGAGAAAATCCGTCGCCGTCACCGAGCCTCCGTCCGCGAAGAGCAAGGCAGCAGTCTGCCCAGGAGAGGCGGAGCGCGGCTGGACAGGCCGTCAACGAGCAGTCCTCCGGAAAACTCCCGCAGGACCCTTCCTCGGCGGCAGCGCTTGACGGCGACGATCCCGGCGAACCC
>NZ_JABWGO010000082.1 GCF_013363995.1 Nonomuraea rhodomycinica
TGCGGCGCCGACGCCCGGTGCGGCGCCCACGCTCTGCGCGGTGGTCGCCTCTCTGCGAGAGCCCGCCCCTGCGCGGTGTCGCCCGGCGGGGCGTCTGCCTCCGCGTGGGTCCGGGCCTCACGTGTGCCGGACACCCACGTGTGCCGGACACCCACGTGCGGGACGCCCAGGTGAGCCGGACGCTCCACACAGGGTCGGCCCTCACGCGGAGCGGCTGTGCCGCGATCTCCGGAGGAGCCGGCCCCCGAGCAGGGGCGTTCCGCGCCCGGGAGGGTGTGATCGG
>NZ_JABWGO010000083.1 GCF_013363995.1 Nonomuraea rhodomycinica
CGTCCCTGCTCGCCGTGGGCGTGTTCCTCACGCCCACGGCGTCGGCCGCGACGGTCGACACCAACGCGTGGTACGTCCTGGTCAACCGCAACAGCGGCAAGGCCCTGGACGTCTACAACCACTCCACCGCCGACGGCGGCCGGATCACCCAGTGGACCCGCAACGACGGCAACCAGCAGCACTGGCAGTTCGTGGACTCCGGCGGCGGCTACTACCGGCTCAAGTCACGCCACTCCGGCAAGGTCCTTGACGTCAGCAACTCCTCCCCCGCCAACCGCGCCG
>NZ_JABWGO010000084.1 GCF_013363995.1 Nonomuraea rhodomycinica
GAACGCCCGGCTGGCACGCGCCCTGTGAGGGACGGGCCCCGCTGGAGGGCCGCGCTCCGCTGGAGGGGCGTGCTCCGCTGGACGGACGGGCGGAGGGCCGGCCGGACGGCTTGCCCGTGGGGTCGCCCGTCGTCCTGCCGGTGGGGGCGGCGGTGGCCTTGCCGGTCGGCGTGGCGGTGGGCCGGCCGGTGGGTGCGGGGCTCGCCCCGGGGTCGGCGGGGCCGGCGGTGGGTCCGGTGGTGGGTCCCGCCGTGGGCTCGGTGGTCGAGGGCCTGGTGGGG
>NZ_JABWGO010000085.1 GCF_013363995.1 Nonomuraea rhodomycinica
ACGGACGTCTGCGCCTCTGGAGCCGTGCTGAGCACGTGGGATCCCCCTTGTGTCACGGTTGGTGGCTGCGGTGCCCGCGCGCTGATGAGGGTGGGGCGGGCGCGGATCAGGAGCTGTGCGCTTTCGCGGGCGCGGGTGCGCTTTCGCGGACGCGGGGTCAGAAACGGCCGTCGCGGCGCTCGAACTTGGTCGGCTTGCCGAGCAGGGGGCCGCCGCCGGCGACCCAGCGGGCGGTGTGCCCGATCAGCTCGGCCGGCGTGATCGGCGGGTAGCCGAAGAG
>NZ_JABWGO010000086.1 GCF_013363995.1 Nonomuraea rhodomycinica
GACCGTCACGTACCACTACGCGACGGTCGACGGCCGGCGCGACAACCCCGCGGGGAAGATCGTGGTCACCGAGATCCCGGCCGGCCAGTCACCGTACGTCGTCACGGGCAACACGATGCGGTTCACCCGCAAGGTCGCCACCCCCACGATGTACAGCTACTGGGCCGACGTCACGGTGGACGGCAAGACCTACACCTCGACCCGGAACTACATCACGCTTACTCCCGACGCGAACGTGGGGTCCGGGATCACGCCGAAGGTGACCACCGACGGCGGGCAC
>NZ_JABWGO010000087.1 GCF_013363995.1 Nonomuraea rhodomycinica
GGCCGTCGGCTGCCCCATCGACCGCGCGTTCACCGAGAAAGTCCCCGAACAGGAGCACGGCCGCATGAAGCCTGTCCAGGCGGCGCTGCATCGACGGGCGAAGTGCGCCGGCGTCCGGTCCGGCGGTGAGCACGGCGGCCGTGTCCCGCAGGACGTCACGCTGCCGCCCGTCGAAGCTACGCCGCAACCGGGCCAGGACGCGGGACGCCGTCATGTGCCCCAGGCAGTGGCCAACGGCCACGACGGCGCAGAACGCGACGAGCTCCGCCGCGCCGAGCTG
>NZ_JABWGO010000088.1 GCF_013363995.1 Nonomuraea rhodomycinica
CTCCAGGAGGCGGCGCACGACGCTGGACACGGTCGAGGGCGCGACCTGCAACGTCTCCACCCGATCCGCACGGGCGGCGGCCTGGCCACTGGCCAGCAGGCGGAGCGCCTGCTCGCGCAGACTGCCGGGATCCGACATGCCTCTCCTCTTGACGCGTCTCGCAGGTTCCATCATCGAGCACGCGGCCCGCCGCAGGAAGTTCCCGATGCGGACCCTACCTCGAAATAAGTGTCCCGAACAAAGTGGATTTTTCCCATTGACTTCGTTTCGGCACGTCATT
>NZ_JABWGO010000089.1 GCF_013363995.1 Nonomuraea rhodomycinica
GCAGCCTGGAGCTCGGCGCGCAGGGCCGGCGTCAGCGCCTGGCCGGCCCGGTCGACGAGCAGGGTCATCTGCTAGGCCACCAGACCCATGTCGCAGTCGGGCGCGGCCAGCACGGTGATCACCGAGCCGTCGCTGATCGCCATCACGATGAGCAGGCCGCGCTCCATCTCGACGACCGTCTGCGTCACGGAGCCGCCCTCGAAGACGCGGGACGCGCCCACGGTGAGGCTCAGCAGGCCGGCGGAGACCGCGGCGAGCTGGTCGGCCCGGTCGGGCGGG
>NZ_JABWGO010000008.1 GCF_013363995.1 Nonomuraea rhodomycinica
GCCCCTTCACCCCCGACGACCTCGACGCCGTCCACGCCTTCGAATCGCGCCCCGACGTCACGCGCTACCTCTACTGGGAAACCCGCGACCACGACGCCACCCGCGCCGGCCTCGACCCCCAGGTCAGCCGCACCGCCATCCCCGACGAAGGCGACGACCTCAACCTCCCCGTCGTCCGCCGCGCCCCCGGCCACCCCCACGGCCCTGCCGCGCACGCCGGCCACCCTCAAGGCCCGGCCCCGCACTCCGGCCACCCCAACGGCCCGGCCCCGCACGCCGGCCCCGCGAACGGCCGGGGCGGCCAGCGTGGTCACGGCGCCAACGGCGCCGACGGCCCCGGCGGCCCCGGCGGTCAGCAGGGCCAGCCCGAGCAGGCCGCCAAGCAGCGCCGCACCCTCACGTTCGCCCTGTCCGGCGCCGCCGCCGCGGCCCTGCTCGTCGTGGCCGGCGCGGTCATCGTGCAGTCCCAGGGCAAGCCCACCGAGGTCGTCGCCGTGGGCAACCAGAGCCAGGCGACCCCCACCGACGGCTCGGCCGGCGGGCAGCCCCTGGAGCCGCCGGGCGTGGAGGCCACCCCCGAGCCGGGCCTGCCGACGACCGGCGCGGTCCCCACTCCCGACCTGGAGGAGCCGGAGCCGACGAAGACGGCGGCGGCGCAGAAGCAGCCGAGCCAGCCGAGCCCCCTCCAGCCGGTCGCCACCCAGGCGCAGATCCCCGCCACGGTGGCCCCGCCGAAGCACGAGGAGAAGACCTCCGCGCCGGCTCCCACCAGCAAGCCCAGCAAGACCAAGACGCACTCGGACGACATGGTGGACCCGGCGACGGCGCCCACGGACACGCCGGGCGAGGACCAGGTGCCGCAGCCGTCGGCCAAGCCGACGACCGCCAGGCCCACCGTGAAGCCGACGGTCAAGCCGACCACCGCGAAGCCGACGGTCAAGCCCACCACCGCGGCCCCGCTCAAGCCGAACCCGTACACGCCGACCCAGGTGTGCGGGGCGGGCTACAAGGTGATCGACAGCCACGCGCTCGGCGGCAACGCCACGATCTACCTGCTCTACAACTCGGGCTCGGGCCAGAACTGCGTGGCGACCATGTCGAAGTACGTGTATCCGGGCAAGGTCGCGATGAACGCGATCCTCCAGGTCAAGGGCGGCTCCAGCGGCTCGAACCCGGGCAGCTTCACCGCGTACGCGGGCCCGGTGCGCCTGAGCGCGAAGAAGCAGTGCGTGGTCTGGGGCGGCACCTGGAAGACGCTGACCTGGAAGTCGGGCTGGAGCCACTGCGGCTGACCCACCGGGGGCGTGTCCCCTGAGCGTCCCTTGAGCGTCGCCGAAGGCGCCCTGCCGGTTCCCGGCCGGGCGCCTTCCGCTGTGCGGGCCCGTGGTCTCCGTGACCGTGCCTTCCCCCCGGCACGGCCCCGGGTTACGCTGTTGACGTGATCGTCAAGTCGGACGCGCTGACGGCCCGGGGCAGGCGCACCAGGGAGACGCTGGTGCGGGCCGGCCGGGAGGCGTTCGACGAGCACGGGTACGAGGCCGTGCGGGTGGACGACGTGTGCGCCAGGGCCGGCGTCTCGCACGGCACCTTCTACACCTACTTCGCCTCCAAGGAGGCGCTGTTCCGCGAGGTGGCCGCGGCGGTCGTGGGCGAGATGTTCGCCGCCAGCGTGGTGGGCCCCGCGGCCTCCGGCGACCCGTACGCGCGGATCGAGGCCGCCAACCGGCTCTACCTGCGCGCCTGGTCCGCCAACTCGCGGCTGGTGCGCATGCTGGAGCAGGCCGCCACGGCCGAGGAGGGCCTGCGCGAGCTGCTGCTGGAGCTGCGCGAGGTGTTCGTGCGGCGCGGCGCCGACGGGCTGCGCCGCCTCCAGGAGCAGGGCCTGGCCGACCCGGCGCTCGACCCGCGGCTGACCGCGATCATGCTGGGCGGCATGGTCGAGCACTTCGCCCGCGTCTGGCTCGACCTCGGCGAGCCGGCCGACGAGCGCGCGGCCGTGGACCTGCTGACCCGGCTGTGGGCCCGGGCCATCGGGTTGACACCCGCGTCGACTTCTGCGGAGGACACGTGATCGGGAGCAGACTCGACACCGGCGACCCCGAGTACGCGCGGCGGCGCGAGGCGATGCTGGCCAAGCTGGCCGAGCTGGACGCCGAGCACGCCAAGGCGGTGGCGGGCGGCGGCGAGAAGTACCGCGAGCGGCACCGGGCCCGCGGCAAGCTGCTCGCCCGCGAGCGGATCGAGCTGCTGCTCGACCCCGACTCCCCGTTCCTGGAGCTGTCGCCGCTGGCCGCCTGGGGCAGCGACTTCCACGTCGGCGCGAGCGTCGTGACGGGGATCGGGGTGATCGAGGGCGTCGAGTGCGTGGTGTGCGCCAGCGACCCCACGGTGCGGGGCGGCGCCTCCAACCCGTGGACGCTCCGCAAGACCCTGCGCGCCTCCGACATCGCCCTGAAGAACCGCCTGCCGTACGTCAACCTCGTGGAGAGCGGCGGCGCGGACCTGCCGACGCAGAAGGAGATCTTCATCCCGGGCGGTCAGGTCTTCCGCGACCTGACGCGGCTGTCGGCGGCCGGGATCCCGACGATCGCCCTGGTCTTCGGCAACTCGACCGCCGGCGGCGCCTACGTGCCGGGGATGAGCGACCACGTGGTGATGGTCCGCGACCGGGCGAAGGTGTTCCTCGGCGGTCCGCCGCTGGTGAAGATGGCGACCGGCGAGGAGTCCGACGACGAGTCGCTCGGCGGCGCCGAGATGCACGCGCGCGTCAGCGGCCTGGCCGACCACCTCGCCGCCGACGAGCACGACGCGCTGCGGCTCGGGCGGCGGATCGTCCGCTCGCTCGGCTGGCGCAAGCTCGGCGCCCGGCCGCTGACGCCGGTGCGCGAGCCCGCCCGCCCGGCCGAGGAGCTGCTCGGGCTCGTCCCGGACGACCTGCGCGTCCCGTTCGACCCGCGCGAGGTGATCGCCCGGATCGTGGACGGCAGCGAGTTCGACGAGTTCAAGCCGCTGTACGGCGCGTCGCTGGTCACCGGGTGGGCGCGGCTGCACGGCTACCCCCTCGGCGTCCTGGCCAACGCCCGGGGCGTGCTGTTCAGCGAGGAGTCGCAGAAGGCGGCCCAGTTCATCCAGCTCGCGAACCAGACGCGCACCCCGCTGCTGTTCCTGCAGAACACCACGGGCTACATGGTCGGCAAGGAGTACGAGCAGCGCGGCATCATCAAGCACGGCGCCATGATGATCAACGCGGTGTCCAACTCGACCGTGCCGCACCTGACCGTGGTCATGGGCGCCTCGTACGGCGCGGGCAACTACGGCATGTGCGGCCGGGCCTACGACCCGAGGTTCCTGTTCGCCTGGCCCAGCGCCAAGTCCGCGGTCATGGGACCCGCGCAGCTCGCCGGAGTGCTGTCGATCGTCGGCCGCGCCTCGGCCGAGGCGCGCGGGCAGGTGTACGACGAGGAGGCCGACGCGGCGATGCGAGCCATGGTGGAGGCGCAGGTGGAGGCGGAGTCGCTGCCGTTCTTCCTGTCCGGGCGGCTGTACGACGACGGGGTGATCGACCCGCGCGACACCCGGACCGTGCTCGGGCTGTGCCTGTCGGCGGTCAACAGCGCGCCGGTGCCCGAGGCGGCGGGATACGGGGTGTTCCGGCCATGATCACCCGCCTGCTGGTGGCCAACCGGGGCGAGATCGCCCGCCGCGTCTTCCGTACCTGCCGTGAGCTCGGCGTCGAGACCGTCGCGGTGTTCTCCGACGCCGACGCCCGCGCGCCGCACGTGGCCGAGGCCGACGTCGCGGTACGGCTGCCGGGCACGCGGCCGGCGGAGACGTACCTGGCGATCGACCGGATCGTGGCGGCGTGCCGGGCCTCGGGGGCGGACGCGGTCCACCCGGGCTACGGGTTCCTGTCGGAGAGCGCGGAGTTCGCGCGGTCCGTGCTGGCGGCGGGGCTCGTGTGGGTGGGGCCGCCGCCGGAGGCGGTCGCCGCGATGGGGTCGAAGGTGACGGCCAAGCGGCTGATGGCGGAGGCGGGGGTCCCGGTCCTGCCCTCGTGGGAGGCCGGCGCGGACGGCTCGCGCGATGACGCCGGGGAGCCCGCGTACCCGTTGCTGGTGAAGGCGTCGGCGGGCGGCGGCGGGCGCGGGATGCGCGTGGTGCGCTCCCCCGCCGACCTCGCCGCGCAGGTGGAGTCGGCGCGGCGGGAGGCCGAGGCGGCGTTCGGCGACGGCACGGTGTTCGTGGAGCCGCTGCTGGAGGGCGCCCGGCACGTCGAGGTGCAGGTCCTCGCCGACGGGCACGGCACGGTGTGGGCGCTCGGCGAGCGCGAGTGCAGCATCCAGCGCCGCCACCAGAAGGTCGTCGAGGAGTGCCCGTCGCCGGGCATCGGTGACGCCGTGCGCGAGAGGCTGCGCGCGGCGGCGGTTCGCGCGGCCCGGGCGATCGGCTACGTGGGCGCGGGCACCGTGGAGTTCCTGGTCGCGGGCGAGCGGGTGGCGTTCCTGGAGATGAACACCCGGCTCCAGGTGGAGCACCCGGTGACCGAGCTGGTGTACCGGGTGGACCTGGTGCGGCTCCAGATCGAGATCGCCGAGGGTTCCGCGCTGCCGGCGGACCCGCCGGAGCCGCGCGGCCACGCCGTCGAGGCCCGCCTGTACGCCGAGGACCGCGACCACCTGCCGCAGACGGGCGTCCTGTCGCACGTCGAGCTCCCGGGGCACGGGCACGGCATACGGGTGGACTCCGGGGTGGAGCCGGGCTCCGTGGTGCCGCCGTACTACGACGCGATGCTCGCCAAGGTGATCGCGCACGGCGCCACGCGCGGCGAGGCGGTCCGGAAGCTGGCGGCGGCGCTGCGGCGGGCCCGGCTGCACGGCGTCACCACGAACCGCGACCTGCTGGTCGCCGTCCTGGACCATCCCGCGTTCCGCGCGGGCGACACGCACATCGGCTTCCTGGACGAGCACCGCGACACGCTCCTGCCCCCGGACCCGCCGGGGCCGCCGCCGCTCGCCGTGCTCGCCGCCGCCCTGGCCGGGGCCGCCGCCAACCGCCGCGACGCGCGCGTCCTCGCGAGCCTGCCCGGCGGCTGGCGCAACGTCCGCTCGCAGCCGCGCACCGCCCGCTTCGAGGAGGCCGAGACGGTCTACGACCCGCTGCCCGACGGCGTCGCCGTGGTGTCCGCCGAGCCGGACCTGGTCGTGCTGGAGGCGGACGGCGTGCGGCGGGCGTTCCAGGTCGCCCGCCACGGCGGCAAGGTGTACGTCGACTCCGGCGGCGTCCACGCCGAGCTGACGCCGCTCCCGCGCCTGCCGGAGCCGGTCGAGCGGGCCGCGC
This sequence comes from Nonomuraea rhodomycinica, assembly GCF_013363995.1. GTDB lineage: Bacteria > Actinomycetota > Actinomycetes > Streptosporangiales > Streptosporangiaceae > Nonomuraea > Nonomuraea rhodomycinica. The sequence continues at coordinate 5,338 of NZ_JABWGO010000008.1, forward strand.
CCGGCTCACTGCTCGCGCCCATGCCCGGCGGCGTCCTTCGGGTGGAGGTCAAGGAAGGGCAGCGCGTGGGCAAGGGGCAGGCCGTGCTGGTGCTGGAAGCCATGAAGATGGAGCATCGGATCACCGCGCCCGCCGCCGGGATCGTGTCCGCGCTGCGCGTGGGGAAGGGCGACCAGGTCGAGGCCGGGGCGGTGCTGGCGATCATCGACGAGGAGAACACATGACGCGCCTGGTCCACAGGGAGCTCGCCGGCGGAGTGGCCACGATCACCCTCGACTCTCCGCCGAACCGCAACGCGCTGTCCGTGCGGCTGCTCGGTGACCTGGAGGAACGGCTGACCTGGGCGCTGGCCGAACCGGAGGCGCGGGTGATCGTGCTGACCGGCACCGGCCCGGTCTTCTGCTCGGGCGCCGACCTGAAGGAGCAGCGGATCGAGCCCGCCTCGGGCGCCGCCGACGCCCCGGTGACGGCGTCGTTCCCGGAGATCATGGCGCTGCTGTGGGAGAGCCCGAAGCCGGTCATCTGCCGGCTCAACGGCACCGCCCGGGCCGGCGGCCTGGGCCTGGTGGCGGCCTGCGACTTCGCCGTCGCGCCGCTGACGGCGTCCTTCGCGTTCAGCGAGGTACGGCTCGGCGTGGTGCCCGCGATGATCTCCGTACCGGTGCTGCGCAGGCTGAACCCGAGGGCGGCGGCCGAGTACCTGATGACCGGGGAGGTGTTCGACGCCGCCAGGGCGGTGGAGATCGGGCTGCTGTCGCGCGCCGTACCGGCGGAGGAGCTGGACGCGGCGGTCGCGCACTACGCGGACATGCTCGTCAAGGGCGGGCCCGAGGCGCTGGCGATCACCAAGCGGCTGGTGCGCGAGGTGCCGGCCATGCCGTTCGAGGAGGGGCTGCGGCGGATGACGGCGCTGTCGGCGCAGCGCTTCACGTCCCAGGAGGGGCAGGAGGGGATCGCAGCGTTCATGGCCAAGCGCCCGCCCTCCTGGGTCCCGGCCGCGCCGGACGAGGAGAAGCCGGACGCGGAACCGGGCGAGGAGAAGCCGGGCGAGGAGAAGCAGTCATGACGACCGCGCCTTCGCCGGAGGTGTGACGGTGCTCCGCGTCGCCAACTGCAGCGGCTTCTACGGCGACCGGCTGTCTGCCGCCCGCGAGATGGTCGAGGGCGGCCCCGTCGACGTGCTCACCGGCGACTGGCTGGCGGAGCTGACCATGCTCATCCTGGCCGGCAACCGCCTCAAGGGCCGTCCCGGCTACGCGCCGACGTTTCTCAGGCAGCTCGAGGACGTGCTCGGCCCCTGCCTCGACCGCGGCATCAAGATCGTCGCGAACGCGGGCGGCCTCGACCCGGCGGGCTGCGCCGAGGCCGTCCACGAGCTGGCCGCCCGGCTCGGCCTGTCCCCCGCCGTCGCGCACGTCACCGGCGACGACCTCATGGGACGGCCGCTCGACCTGGTCAACGCCGACACCGGCGAACGGCTCGACGCCGAGCCGCTGACCGCCAACGCCTACCTCGGCGGACGGCCCATCGCCCGCGCGCTCGCCGCGGGAGCGGACGTCGTGGTGACCGGCCGGGTCACCGACGCCGCCCTGGTGACCGGCCCGGGCATGTGGCGGTACGGCTGGGGCCCGGACGACCTGGACGCCCTGGCCGGATCGGTGGTCGCCGGCCACGTCATCGAGTGCGGCTGTCAGGCCACGGGCGGCAACTACGCGTTCTTCCAGGACGTCCCGGACCTCGCGCACTGCGGCTTCCCGATCGCCGAGCTGCACGCCGACGGCTCGTCGGTCATCACCAAGCACCCCGGCACGGGCGGCCTCGTCTCGGTGGGCACGGTCACGGCGCAGCTCGTGTACGAGATCGCGGGGCCGCGCTATCCCGGCCCGGACGTGGTGGCGCGCTTCGACACCGTCACGCTGTCGGACGACGGCCCGGACCGGGTGCGGATCTCGGGGGTGCGCGGCGAGCCGCCGCCGGACACGCTCAAGGTCGCGGTGACCGTGCCGGCCGGCTACCGCAACACGATGACGCTCGTGCTGACGGGCCTGGACGTGGCGGACAAGGCGCGGGTCGCGGAGGAGGCGATCTGGGCGCGGGTGCCGCGGGAGTCGTTCGACCAGGTGGACGTCACGCTCACCGACCGGGGACTGCTGCGGGTCACCGTCATGGACCGTGACCGGCGCAAGGCGGGCCGCGTCTTCTCCTCCGCGGTGGTGGAGACGGGCCTGGCCGGCTACCCGGGCTTCCACGCGCTGACGCCGCCGGGCGACGCCTCGCCGTACGGGATCTACTGGCCGATCCTGGTCCCGGCGGCCGAGGTCCCATGGACCGTCCACCTCGACGGCTGTCCCCTCCCTCCGGATCCCGCCCCTCCGGCCGCCGTGGCGAAGGACGGAAAGGAAACCGCACCGGCCTCCCGGCCCCGAACCCCGCAGGCCCCCGCACCGGCCGCCATGGGGACGGACCCGCAGGACCCCCAAGGCCCTGCACTGGCCTCCGTGGCGAAGGACTCGGCGTGTCCTGCACCAGCCGCGGCCCCTCTGGCGCCGGGTCGGCGGGAAGAGGTACGGCGGAGCGCGGCGCCCGGCAACGGCGCCCCGCCCCCCGTCGATCGACCCCCAGCCGTCGACCGACCCCCGTCCGTTGACAGACCCGCCACCGCACACGTCCGGCGCATCCCCCTGGGCCGCATCATGGGGGCCCGTTCGGGGGACAAGGGCGGCAACGCCAACCTGGGCGTCTGGGTGGGCACGCCGGAACGGCACGCCTGGCTGTCCGCCACCCTCACCGTGGACCGGCTGAAGGAGCTGCTGCCCGAGCTGGCCCCGTACCGGATCGACCGCCACGACCTCCCCAACCTGCACGCCCTGAACTTCGTCGTGCACGGCCTGCTGGGCCGCGGCGTGGCCGCCAGCCCCCGCATGGACCCCCAGGCCAAGGCCCTGGGTGAGGAGCTGCGCGCCTGTCCGATCGACGTCCCCGAGGACCTTCTGCCGGGCCCCGCCGAGCCGCCCGCCTGACCGGCCCGGCACACGGGCACCGTCCAGGACGCGGACCGGGCCCAGGACACGGACCGGGCACAGGGGACCGGGCACAGGACACGGGCCAGGCACAGGCCACGGACCGGGCTCAGGACGCGGTGCGGTTGACGACGCTCCAGTCCTCCCCGCCCCGGCCCTCGGCCACGACCCGGGTGAAGGCCGTGAGCACGGCGTCGAGGAAGGGGTACCCGCCGGACCCCGCCAGCCGCGACGCGTAGTCGAGGTCCTTGCGCGCCCACTCCGCGGAGAAGTTGATCGGATCGGGCGGCGTGACGAGGTTGTCGTGCGCCAGCCTGGTGACGACCCCTCCGGGCCGCTCCACCAGCGCGGCCCCCACCTGCCCGAGGTCCAGACCCGCCTCCCCGGCGAGCCTCATCGCCTCGCCGAACGCGACCATGTGAACGGCCTGCAGCGTGTTGAGCACCAGCTTGAAGCGCGTGCCGGCGCCGACCGGGCCGAAGTGCCGGACGTCCCGGGCGACGGCGGTCAGCACCGGGTCGAGTTCGGCGAGCCGGGCCGCGTCGCCACCGGCCAGCATCGTGAGGTTGCCGGTCCGGGCGCCCTCCGCCCCGCCCGTCACCGGCATGTCGAAGAACGTGAGCCCCCGCTCGGCGCAGGCGGCCGCGAGCTCGGCGACCCAGTCGACCGACAGGGTGGCGGAGGAGATCAAGGTCGTGCCGGGACGGGCGCCGGCCAGGATGCCGTCGGGGCCGGTCCAGACCGCGCGCGAGGATCCGTCGTCGGCGGTCACCTCGAAGACCACGTCGGCATGGCGGGCCGCCTCCGCCGGGGTGCCCGCCACCCGCGCGGCCTCCGAGATCGACGACAGCACCTCGGGGCGCAGCGGGCTGCGGTTCCACAGGACCACCTCGTGCCCGGCGCCGGCCAGGTTGGCGGCCATGCCCCGGCCCATGATGCCCACTCCGACGATTGCCACGACTGCCATCGTTCTCTCCTTGGTCAGTGCCTGATCGACGTGCGGTGTCATCGTGCCCGCCGTGGAAGGCGGTGAGGCAGGCCCGCCCGAGGGGTGCCCTCGCAGGGCCACCCTCGGGCCGCCGGCGGAGCGACATACTGGGGGAATGCCAGCGAAGACCGATCTTGGCGAGTTCCTGCGGGCGCGGCGGTCCAGGATCGCGCCCAAGGAGGCGGGGCTGCCCGCCACCACCGGACGCCGCCGGACGCCCGGGCTGCGCCGCGAGGAGGTGGCGATGCTCGCCGGCGTGAGCATCGAGTACTACACCCGCCTGGAGCAGGGCAAACAGGGCAACCCCAGCCCGGCGGTGCTGGAGGCGATCGCCGGGGTGCTGCGGCTGGGCGAGGACGAGCGGAGGCACCTGTTCGAGCTGGCCAACGCTCCCGTGGCCCGATCCGCCGCCGCCCCTCCTCCCCGGCAGATCAGGGCCGGGGTGCGCCGGTTGCTGGACATCGTCGCCCCGCACCCCGCGCAGGTGCTGAGCCGGGCCAACGACCTGCTGGCCGCCAACGAGGCGGGGATGCGGCTGCTGCCGGGGATCGAGGAGTGGCCGGCCGCCTCGCGCAACACCGCGCGCTACACCTTCCTGGACCCGCGGGGCAGGAGCCTCTACGAGAACTGGGACGAGGTGGCCGCGGCCACGGTGGCTCATCTGCGGGCCGCCGCGGGCACGTATCCCGACGCGCCCGACGTGGTTGCCGTGGTGGGTGAGCTGGCGGTCAAGAGCCGGGAGTTCGCCGCCCTGTGGGACCGCTACGACGTCGGCAAGCGGGCCAACGGCCGCAAGTGCTTCCGGCATCCGGCCGTGGGCGCCATGACGTTGACGTACGAGGTGCTGACGGTCGCGCGCAGCGACGGGCACCGGCTGGTCGTCTACCAGGCGGAGCCGGGCACCCCCGACCACGACGCGATGCTGCTGCTCGGGATGGCGCGGGTGAGCGGCTGACCCACGGGGCTCGGGCGCGGGTTCCGGGAGCGGAGCGCGCCGTCGCGGCTGATGAGGCCGCCCTGCCGGGTAGTCCCACCCACATCAACCGCCACGACACACTCCCTTCACTTATACCCCACCAGAAGGGGATTCAGCCGTACAAAAAGGTTTGTGAGCCCACATCCGGATACGGAAGGATGCCGGGCGTGATGAGGATCCGCCACCTCGGCCCGGCCGACCTGGACGCCTGCACCCGCCTGGCCATCTCCCGCCAGTGGGGGCCCGAGCGCCACAAGTGGGCGCTGCTGCTCGACGTCGGCCAGGGCTACGGCATCGACGCGCCCGACGGCGACGGACTGGCGGCGACGAACATCCTCACCCGCTACGGCCACGACCACGCCGTGATCAGCATGGTCCTCACCGCCGAGCGCCACGCCCGCCAGGGGCTCGCCCGCGCGCTCATGGAGCACGCGCTGGAGCAGGCCGGCGACCGTACCGTCTCCCTGCACGCCACCGAGCAGGGCCGCCCGCTGTACGAGCGGCTCGGCTTCCGCACCGTGGGCCGGGTCGCCAAGCACACCGGCGTGTTCGCCGGCGAGCCGTCCGGCGCGACCCGCCCGGCGACCGGCGACGACCTCGGCGCCATCCTGGCCCTCGACGCGGAGACCTTCGGCACCGACCGCTCGCACGTGCTGCGTCGGATGTTCGGGTTCGGGGTCTCCGTCCGGGTGGCGGACCAGGGTTTCGGTCACTGCTGGCGCAACGATACGGACGTCGTCATCGGCCCCGTCGTGGCGCGGGATCTCGCCACCGCCCAGGCTCTGATCGGCGACCTGGCCCTCGACGCCGGGGGCGAGGTGCGCATGGACCTCGACCTCGCCCAGGAGGAGCTGGTCGCCTGGGCCGTGGCGCACGGGATGGGCCGGCCGTGGGCGGTGTCGCTCATGGTCAGGAACGGCAGCCTGCCCGGTGACCGCACCCGGCAGTTCCTCCCGTTCATGCAGGCCCTGGGCTGATCCGCGCGTTCCGTCGCGGGGGGTGCCGGCGGGACCGACCCCGCAGCGGGTACGGCTACCGCCCGTTCCGTGCCGGGCGCCGGCTCGCGGCCCGGCTCCTCGTCGGCACGCTCGCTCTCACCCTCCACCAGCCGCCCGCCGTCGAGCCCGGCGAGGCGCGGCCGCGGAGTGGGTCCTCATGACGACCCATCCTGGCAGGCCTCGCTCGTGGGCTGACTCTCCTTGTCGACCTTTCTGACCGGAGAATCCCTTCGATCTCCCAATATGGTGATTTTTCCAAAAACGATCAGATGTGTCCTGTCGGGCCGTACAATTGCGCGCAATTGCAGATCTTTGTCCATGGGGGAAGGACCCAACCATGCGCATGCGGTTCCTCGGCTCCACGTCGGAGGCGGGCGCCTGCCCCACCCTGTACGAGACCGACCGCGGCACCATCGTGGTGCAGGGCCTGCGGCTCACCGATCCCGAAGCCCTCGCCGACCTGCGCGACGTCCTCGACGGGGAGGACGCGGTGGAGGTGCCCCGGGAACTCATCACCGAGATCGCCCGCCGTGTCCTGCCGGAGCCCCCGAAGCCCTAGCCGAGGCCGGTCCGACATCCGGTTCGCCACATTCCGCTGTTGCTTGGTCACGATTGCGCCACTGCCTCTGGCATGATCCACCCGCTCCCGTCTAGCCTCTTGCGGCGTGACGTCCTTTCAGCAGGCGCGGATCGACCTCGGCAGCCAGCTGCGGCAGCTTCGCGAGGCCGCGCACCTGTCGGGCAAGGACCTGGCCGAGCGGCTGCGCTGGCAGCCGTCCAAGGTCTCGCGCCTGGAGAACGCCAGGCAGACGGCCACCGAGGACGACGTCGTGGTGTGGGCGCAGGCCGTGGGGGCCGGCCCGGAGACCGCGGACGACCTGATCCGGCAGGCGATCGCGCTGCTGGAACGGCACGACGACTGGAAGCAGCGGCACCGCAGCGGCCTGGCCGCGATCCAGGAGGACATCCGCGACCTGGAGGCCCGCACCCGGCTGTTCCGGGTGTTCGAGCCGAACATCGTCGTCGGCCTGCTCCAGACCGCCGAGTACTCCCGGCACGTGTTCAGCAAGGTCAAGCGCCTCTACAGCGCGCCCGAGCAAATCGACGCCGCGGTCCGGGTGCGGATGCAGCGCCAGGAGATCCTGTACGACCGGGCGCGGACGTTCCGCTTCGTGCTGCCCGAGTCGGCGCTGCACACCCGGCTCGCCCCGCTCGACGTCATGCGCGGCCAGCTCGACCGGCTGCTCGCCGTCAGCACCTTGCCGAACGTCGAGTTCGGGGTCATCCCTTACACCGCCGAGATGCCGTCCGCGCCGATCAACGGGTTCTGGATCTACAACGACGCCATGGTCGGCGTCGCGACCCTGACCAAGGACCTGGTGCTCCGGGACCCCGACGACATCGCCTTCTACGTCCGGGCGTTCGAGGACTTCGCCAAGGTGGCCGCCTTCGACGAGGACGGCAGGGACGTCATCATCCGCGTTCTTGGCGAATACCGGAAACAATCCGCGCATTGATCCTCGCAATTGCTTGCCCGCCTCCACAAGATCGTGCAATTCTGTCGCGGAAGACGTTGCGGAGGTGACGCATGATGCTTGATACCGCGCTCAGCCTCGAGCGGTTCGCGTGGTACGCGGGTCGTCACGCCGACCTGACGGTCCAGAGCCTCTCGCTGGCCAGCGACCCGGCGTACGTGTCGGTGCGCAACCGCTTCTCCACCACGCTCGCCGAGACCGTGACGTGCGCCGAGGACGGCAGCTTCGTCACCTCGTGGGGCTACCGGCTCGGCACGGCCGACGACGTCGAGTCGGCCGCCGCCCGCCTGGCGTTCCTGCTGGCCGCTCTGCCCGCCTGAGAGCGAGGAGACGCGCGGGCCGTCAGGCGGGGCCCACGCAGGTGTCCGGTTCCGCGCCGATGCCGCTCTCGATGACCCGCCGGTAGTCAGGGCACCGGGTGAAGTCCTCGGCGTCGCACTCCAGGACGTGCTCGATCAGCCGCTTGGAGGCGGCGATCTCGGCCAGGCGCCGCTCCAGCTCGGCGTGCTGGCGCCGCAGGAGCTCGCGCCGCTCGTCCGGGCCGGACGCCTGGAGCATCCGCCCGATGCGCTCCAGGCTCATCCCGCCCGCCTTGGCGCGCACGATCGTGGCCACCCGCACCAGGTGGTCCTCGGTGTAGACGCGGCGGCCGTTGACCCGGGCCGCGGGGGTGAGCAGCCCCATCGCCTCCCAGTGGCGCAGGACGTGGGCGGCCAGCCCGAACCGCTCGGCCAGCTCGCCGATGCGCATGCCGGAGGCCGTCACGAGAAGGCCGTCACCGGGATGCCGGCCTCGCCGGCGGCGGCGGTGCGGGCGTGGGCCAGCAGCCGCCCCCGGTCGAGCACGTCGGGATGCAGGGTGTAGCGGATGATGAGCCCGTCGAGCATGGCGTCGATCCGCTCGGCCGCGCCCGCGGGGTCCTCGCAGGCGAACTCCCCCGACTCCGTGCCGTCGGACAGCACCCGGGCCAGCGCGTCGAGCCAGGCCGTCTCCAGCTCCAGCATTATCTCGTTGACGGCCGGCTCCCTGAGCGCGGTGTTCCAGGCGTCGATCCAGAGCAGCCAGCTCTGGTCGGAGGGCGACTCCGGGATGTAGTAGCGCAGCACCCGGTCCAGCCGCTCCACCGCCGAGCCCGGGCCCGCGACCAGCTCGTCCAGCTTGGCGCTCTCGATGTCGAGCGTGGCCCGGAGCATGGCGGTGATCAGCTCGTCCTTGGTCGCGAAGTGGTAGTGGATGAGGCCGCCGCTGACGTTGATCGACTTGGCGATGTCGGCGATCCTGGTGTGGGCCAGACCCCGCTCCAGCACCACCTTGCGCGTGGCCTCGAGCAGCTCGGCCCTGCGCTGGTCAGCCTGATCGGCCCGGGACGTACTCCGCACCGGGCCAGCCTATCCGTCAGGAGAGCGCGGCGGAGCAGTCGTAGAGGCCGTCCTGGCCGTCCACCGCGGCACAGTTCTGCCGCACCCAGGTGGAGACCTCGCTGTCGCCCCGGCCGGGGCCGCCGCGGTCGCCGCCGCTGAGCACGTACCGCAGCCGGCCTGAGGAGACCAGCTCCTTGAGGCGGTCGACGGTCATGGCCGGGTCGCTGCCGGTGAAGCCGCCCATGGCGATCACCGGCTCGCCGGTGGACAGGATGATCGAGGACGCCTGCTGGGCGCTGTCGACGGCGACCAGCCACTCGGCCCGGCCCTGGTGGGCCAGCAGGTACGTGACCATGGAGGCGCTGACGCCGCCTCCCGGGCCGCCCGTCATCCGGCCGCCGCGGCCGTCGTCCAGCGCCTCCTGACCGTTCTGGCCGTCCTGCGGGAGGCCGTCCTGCGGGGGCTGCATGCCCTCGGGCGGCCGGCCGCCGCGGAAGGCGCCGTACTGGCCGGGCGGCAGGCCGCCGGGGCGCGTCCCGCCCATGGGGCCGAAGCCCATGCCGCCCGCCGACGGGCCGGCGGTCGGGTTGGTGCCGTTCACCTGCGAGCCGAGGGGCGACAGCGCGTACGCTGCGGGCCCGGCCAGCCCGGCGACCAGCGTGGCGGCCAGCGCGCCCACGGCGACCCGGGCGGCCAGGCGACCGCGGCCGGCGAGGACCAGCCGGGCCAGCGCCAGCCCGGCGACGGCGAGGACGGTGGCGGCGAGCACGGCCCAGGCCAGCCACGGCACGAAGTCGGGGGTGCGGCGCAGCACGGCGAACGACCAGCCGCCCGTGACCGCGACCGCCACGGGCAGCACCCACGCCCAGGCGCGCGTCCGGCGGAAGGCGCGCCACATGAGCACGCCGCCCATGCCGGTGATCGCGGCCACGGCCGGGGCCATGGCGGTGGTGTAGTACGGGTGGAAGGTGCCGCTGGAGAAGCTGAACACGACGTAGTGGACGGCCAGCCAGCCACCCCAGACCAGCCACGCGGCGCCGCTCGCACCCTCCCGGGCACCGGCCGCGGGCGGGGCCGCGGGCGTCTCGCCCTGGTCGCGGGCCGCGAGGCGCGTCACCGTCGTGTCGTCCTGGGCGCCGGCCGCCCCCTCCGCGCCGGCGCGCCGGTCGATCCAGCGGGTCAGGGCCGCGAACGCCAGGGCGAGGGCGCAGAACGGCAGCAGCCAGGAGATCTGCCCCGCCATGATGGCGTTGAACAGCCTTCCCGCGCCCGACTCGCCGCCGAACGACGCGCCGCCTCCGCCCCCGAATCCGCCGCCGCCGGGGCCGCCCTGGCCGAAGATCCGGCCCAGGCCGTTGTAGCCGATGACGAGGTCCCAGACGGAGTTGTCGGTCGAGCCGCCGACGTACGGGCGGGACGCGGCCGGCCACAGGTCCACGATCACCATCCACCAGGCGCTGGAGACCGCCATCACGGCGCCGGCCGCCAGCAGGTGCCCGATCCGCCGCGCCACGGCCCCTCGGGCGCACACCAGGTACGCGAGCGCGAACGCCGGCACCACCAGGTACGCCTGGAGCATCTTGGTGTTGAAGGCCAGCCCCACGAACAGCGCGCACAGCAGCAGCGACCGCAGCCGCCCGGTCCGCAGCGACTCCAGGCAGAACCACGCGGCCAGCACGAGCAGCAGCACGAGGACGGTGTCGGGGTTGTTGTCCCGGTTGATGGCCACGGTGATGGGCGTGAGGGTCATGACGACGGCCGCGAGCAGCGCCGCCACGTGCCCCTGCCGGGCGTCGCCGTAGGCGCGCAGCACACCGCTGTGCACCAGGGCGACGGCGGCCACACCCGCGACGGCCTGCGGCAGCAGCATGCTCCACGTCCCGAACCCGAACACCCGGGCCGACAGCCCCATCACCCAGAGCGCGAACGGCGGCTTGTCCACGGTGATGTACGAGCCCGCGTCGATGGCGCCGAAGAAGAACGCCTTCCAGCTCTTGGTGCCGGACAGGACGGCGGCGGCGTAGTACTCGTTGGCGTAGCCGCTGAGCGCCCAGGCGTACAGGACGAACGCGGCGGCGAGCACGGCCCACAGGGCGGGCCGCGACCAGCGCGGTGCGGGGGCGGCGGCGCGCCGGGACGCGCGGCGGCGGGCGGCCAGGCTCACGGCGGTCGTCATCGGGCGTTCCTCCGGGGGTTGAAGACCCACACGCGCAGCAGCAGGAACCGCACGAGCGTGGCCAGCGCGTTGGCCACCACGACGGCGACCAGCTCGACGCCGTGCGAGACGCCGTCGGGCAGCAGGGCGAGGCCCCCGGTGGTCAGGGCGAGCCCGACGAGGAACGCGATGAGCCCCTCGAACTGCTGGCGCAGCGCCCCGGACGACCCGGTGACGCCGAAGGTGAAGCGGCGGTTGGCGGCGGTGTTGGCCACGGCGGTGACGAGCAGGGCGACGGCGTTGGCGGTGAGGGCGGGGACGGCCTGGCGCAGGCCGGAGAACAGCAGCAGGTAGGCGAGCGTGCTGAACACGCCCACGACGGCGAAGCGGGGAAGCTGGCGGGCCATGCCGCGGGGCAGCTCGGCCTGGCGCACGCGGGCGGGGACGGGGATGCGGGCGGCGCCGGACAGCGTCCTGCGGGCGACCCGGGCCATGCCGCGCAGGTCGTCGAGGGCGGTCCGCAGGACGTCGACGCGGCTGTCGGGGTCGTCCACCCAGTCGACGGGCACCTCGTGGATGCGCAGCCCGTGCCGCTCGGCCAGCAGCAGCAGCTCGGTGTCGAAGAACCACTGCTCGTCCTCGACGGCGGGCAGCAGCGCCTGCGCCACCTCGGTGCGCACGGCCTTGAAGCCGCACTGGGCGTCGGAGAAGCGCGCCCCCATCACCGAGCGCAGCAGCAGGTTGTACGCGCGGGAGATGAACTCGCGCTTGGGACCGCGCACCACGTTCGCGCCGCGCGAGAGCCGGGTGCCGATCGCGAGGTCGCTGTGACCCGACAGCAGCGGCGCCACCAGGGGCAGGAACGCGTCGAGGTCGGTGGACAGGTCGACGTCCATGTAGCTGACGACGTCGGCCTCACTGGCCGACCACACCTGCCGCAGCGCCCGGCCGCGGCCCTTGGCGTCGAGGTGGACGGCCCGCACGTGGGACAGCTCGGCGGCCAGCAGCCGGGCCTCGTGCCAGGTCCCGTCGGTGCTGGCGTTGTCGGCGATCGTGATGCGGAAGCCGTAGGGGAAGGTGCGGGTCAGGTAGCCGTGCAGCCGGACGATGCTCTCGCGCAGCGCCCGCTGCTCGTTGTGGACGGGGACGACCACCTCGACGAGGCGCGTCTTGACTGATGTCTGCATGCTACTAGTGCAGAACATCCTTCTTTGAACAGACTTGTGGCTATCTGAGCGATGAGTGAGATTTCCCAGGAATCTCGACAGTGGCGATGACTCCCCCGCCCGGGGCGTTGTCAAGGCGCACCCGTCCGCCCGCCTCGGCGACGGCCTGCGCCACGATCGCGAGCCCCAGCCCGGAGCCGGGCATGGCGCGGGCCGACGGCGAGCGCCAGAACCGGTCGAAGACGTGCGGCAGCTCCTCCTCCGCGATGCCCGGCCCGTGGTCGCGCACGGTCAGCGTGCCGTCGCGCAGCACCACGTCCACCTGGCCGGGGCCGAACTTGGCGGCGTTGTCGATGAGGTTCAGCACGGCACGTTCCAAGGAGGCGGCGCCGCCGACGACGTACCACTCGCCGAGGTCGGTGGTGACCTCGGCGCCGCGCAGCCGCGCCCGCTCGACGGCGGCCCGCACGACGTCGTGCAGCCCCAGCTCGGTGTGCGGCTCGTGGTCGGTGTCGCCGCGGGCGAGCTGGAGCAGGTCGCCGACCAGCGTGGACAGCTCGGCGAACTGCGCCTTGACGTTGACGAGCAGCCGTTTCTTCGCGCCGGGCTCGATGCTGCGGCCGGTCTCCTCGCTGCGCAGCAGCAGGTCGATGTTGGTACGCAGGGTGGTCAGCGGCGTGCGCAGCTCGTGGCCGGCGTCGGCGACGAGCTGGCGCTGCCGCTCCCGCGACCCGGCCAGGGCCGCGGTCATGGCGTTGAACGACGTGCCCAGCCGGGCGATCTCGTCGGTGCCCTGGACGGGGATGCGGGTGCTGAGGTCCTCGGTCTGCGCGATGTGCTCGACGGCCTTGGTGAGGCGGCCCACGGGGGCCAGGGCGGTCCTGGAGATCGCCAGGCCGGTCCAGGCGGCCGCCAGCGCGCCGAGCGCCGTGAGGCCGGCCAGGCCGAGCGCCATCCGCCGCAGGGAGCTGTTCAGGTGGTCCAGCGGCCGCGACTCCAGGACGGCGACGCCGGGCGCGAAGTTCGTGGTCACCACGCGCACGCTGTGCCCGTCCATGGTCTGGCCGTTCCGGAAGACCGGCTCGCCGGGGCGGGCGACCCGGGCCAGGTCCTCCTCGGTGGCCTTGACGGGCGAGCCCACGGAGCAGGTGGTGTGGTCGGCGAGCAGGAGCGTCACGGTCTCGGCGAAGTGTCCTTCGGTGCCCTCGGGGCGGCAGTGCTCCTGCAGCCATTTCTGGTCCCCGGGCTTCTCGGGCTCCAGGATCGCCTGGTCCAGCGTGCCGAGCATCTGCTGCTTGGCCACGACCCACGACAGCGCCGAGGCCAGCGCGATGGCCAGCGCCACCGCGACCGTGACCAGCAGCGTCAGCCGCGAGCGCAGGCTGCCGGACCGTCTCATGTCGCCGCCCGCAGGACATAGCCCACCCCGCGCACGGTGTGGATCACGCGCGGCTCGCCGCCGGCCTCGGTCTTGCGCCGCAGGTACATGATGTACACGTCGAGGGAGTTGGAGGTCGGCTCGAAGTCGAAGCCCCACACCTCGCCGAGGATCTGCTCGCGGGTCAGCACCTGGCGGGGATGGGTGAGGAACAGCTCCATGAGCAGGTACTCGGTCCGGGTCAGGTCGAGGGGCCGGTCGCCGCGGGTGACCTCCCTGGTCGCCGGGTCCATGCGCAGGTCGCCGTAGGCGAGAGTGTTCTCCGGCGTGCTCGCGTGCAGGGCGCCGCGCCGCAGCAGCGCGCGGACGCGGGCCAGCAGCTCGTCCAGCTCGAACGGCTTGACCAGGTAGTCGTCGGCGCCCGCGTCGAGGCCGGACACCCGGTCGCCCACGGCGTCGCGCGCCGTCAGCATGAGCACGGGCACGTGGTTGCCGGCCGCGCGCAGCCGGCGGCACGCGGTCAGCCCGTCGAGGCGCGGCATCATCACGTCGAGCAGCACGGCGTCGTACGGCTCGCGGACCAGCGCGTCCAGCGCGGCCTGGCCGTCGTTGGCGGTGCCCACCTTGTAGCCCTCGAACTCCAGGCTCGACTGCAGCGCCTCGCGCAACGCGGGCTCGTCGTCCACCACCAGCAACCGTGCGGGCTCACTCATGCTCACAAACTAAGGGCACATCATGAGAACCCTATGAACGGCACCGGCCGGGTTGGATGAGAACGATCAGCCCGTGAGCATCAGGGGGTGAGCAGGGCCATCGCGGCGTTGTGGCCGGGGATGCCGCTCACGCCGCCGCCTCTGCGGGCGCCCGCGCCGCACAGCAGGATCCGCTCGTGCTCGGTCTCCACCCCCCAACCGCCCCCTTCCTCGGTGTAGGGCCAGCTCAGGTCGCGGTGGAAGATGTGGCCGCCCGGGAGCCCGGCCTCGTTCTCCAGGTCCACCGGCGTCCTGACCTCGACGCAGGGCGTGCCGTCCGGGGCGCGCAGCAGGCAGTCCTCGATCGGCTCGGCCAGCACGCCGTCGAGCGAGGCGAACGTGGCCCGCAGCGCCGCCTCCCGCGCCCCCTCCGGGTCGGCGCGGAACAGCCGCGCCGGCATGTGCAGGCCGAACAGCGTCATCGTCTCGGCCCGTCCCCGCAGCTCCGGCCCGAGAATGGAGGGGTCGGTGAGCGAGTGGCAGTACACCTCGGCGGGCGGCACGTGCGGGATCTCGCCGCGCGACGCCTGCGCGTGGGCCGCCGCGAGCTGGTCGCGGCCCTCGTTGATGTGGAACGTCCCGCTGAACGCGGCCCGGGGGTCGACGGAGGCGTCGCGGAGCCGGGGCAGCCGCGACAGCACCATGTTGACCTTGAGCTGCGCCCCCTCGGGCACGTCGGCCGGACGGCCGAGCACCCGGTCCAGGACGGCGGGCGGCAGGTTGACCAGCACGTGGCCGCCGGTCACCGTGTGCTCGCCGTCGCCGTCGCCGTCGCCGTCGACGTCGCGGAAGGTGACCTCCCCGGACGGCGCGATGCCGACGATCTCGGCGCCGGTCCTGATCTCGGCGCCGGCCCGCCTGGCCACCGCCTCGATCGCGCCCGAGACGGCGCCCATGCCGCCGACCGGGACGTTCCACTCGCCGGTGCCGTCGCCGATGACGTGGTACAGGAAGCAGCGGTTGGCCGCCAGGTCCGCCGCCGGGTCGGCGAAGGTGCCGATCAGGGCGTCGGTCAGCACGACGCCGCGTACGGTGTCGTCGCCGAAGCGCTCGTCCACCGCCTGGCCGACGGGCCGGGCGAACAGGTCGCGCCACGCCTCCGGCCCGACCAGCCGCTCCACGTCGGCGCGGGTGGGCAGGGGCCGGAGGAGGGTGGGGGCCAGGGCGCGCGCCGTGCGGGCGACCATGGCGTAGAAGTCGCGCCACGCCTTGTGGTCGGCGTCGCCGCCGGTGACGTTCCGGAACGACTCCGCCGTGCGGGCCTCGTCCTCGTTGTCGACGAGCAGCCCGGTGCCGTCCTTGGGGGTGTACGAGGCGTAGCGGCGGCGGCGCAGCTCCAGGTCGAGGCCCAGGTCCTGGACGATCTTCGTGGGGAGCAGGCTGACGAGGTAGGAGTAGCGCGACAGCCGTACGTCCACGCCGGGGAAGGCGCGGGCGGAGATGGCGAGCCCGCCGGCGTGGCCGAGGCGTTCGAGGACGAGCACCCGCCGCCCGGCGCGGGCGAGGTAGGCCGCGGCCACCAGGCCGTTGTGCCCACCGCCAGCCACTACAACGTCATATTTCGCCATACGGGCACCTTACGACCTCGCCCCCGGCCGCGCCCCTCCCCCCGCGCCCCTCCCCGTGGCAGCCCCGTGAGGCGCCGTCGCGGAGCCGTAAGCTGGGGCGGGGCGGCCCCCAGGGGACGCGCGCCCCAATTAGCCGCAAACCCCTCAAATGCACTAAAGTCCACGTTTCGCCCTGCCCGTGGGCGGACCGTCCGAAGGAGCACCACAGCCACATGCGCACCGCCGCCGACCCCCTTCTCCAGCCGTCCGACGAGGTCGCCGAGGCCCTGTCCACCGGTGCGCCCGTCGTGGCCCTGGAGTCCACGATCATCTCCCACGGCCTGCCGCAGCCGCGCAACCTCGAGGTCGCCCGGGAACTGGAGGGGATCGTCCGCGAGGCGGGCGCCGTGCCGGCCACCATCGCCGTGCTCGACGGCGTCGCCCGCGCCGGGCTGACCGACGCCGAGCTGGAGCGCGTCGCGTCCGAGCCGGGGCTGCGCAAGCTGGGCCAGCGCGACCTGCCGATGGCCGCGGCGCTGAAGGCCAGCGGGGCGACGACCGTCTCGGCGACCTCGTTCCTGGCGGCGCGGGCGGGCATCCGGGTGTTCGCCACCGGCGGTCTCGGCGGGGTCCACCGCGGCTGGACCGAGGACCAGGACGAGTCGGCCGACCTCGGCACCCTCGCCGGCACCCGCATCACGGTGGTGTGCGCCGGCGTCAAGTCCATCCTCGACGTGCCCGCGACGCTCCAGCGCCTGGAGACCCGCGGCGTCAGCGTGGCCGGCTACCGGACCGACCTGTTCCCGGGCTTCTACCTGCACTCCTCCGGCCTGCCCGTCGAGTGGCGGGTGGAGACGCCCGAGGAGGTCGCCGACGTGATGCGCGCCCAGGACGCCTTCGGCGGCCCGGAGAGCGCGCTCATCGTCGCCAACCCGGTGCCGGTGGACCAGCAGCTCGACCCCGCGCTGCACGACCAGGTGCTCGCCGAGGCCCTGGAGGCCGCGGACCGCGACGGCGTCACCGGTCAGGCGATCACGCCGTTCCTGCTCGGCTACCTGGTGCGCGGCACGGGCGGCGCCTCCCTGGAGGCCAACCTGGCCGCCGTCCGCGGCAACACCGCGCTCGCGGCCCGCATCGCGCTCGCCTGGTCCCGGCCGTGACCGACGCGGCCCAGCCGCCCGCCCCACCCCCGGCGCCCCCCGCCACCCCGGAACCGGCCACCCCCGGCGCGCCGCTCTCCTCCGTCGCGGGCCCGGACACACCGGAACCCTCCCCCAGCGCGCCGCTCCCCTCCGTCGCGGGCCCGGACACACCTGACGCGGCGCACGCACGGGGTGGGTCGCCCGAGGGGGCGTCCCCGAACGCGTCGGGCGCGCAGGACGAGACGCCCGAGGAGACATCCCCCGACATGGGGGACGCGCAGGGTGGGTCCCCCCAGGGGGCATCCCCGACCGCGGCGGGCGCGCAGGATGAGGCACCCGAGAAGGCGTCCCCCGACCCGGCGGGCGCGCAGCATGAGACGCCCGAGGAGACACCCCCCAACCCGGGGGGCGCGCAGGGTGAGGCACCCGAGGAGGCATCCCCGGACGCGGCCGGCGCGCACGGTGAGGTGCCGGAGCGGGCGGCTTCGGCGGCCGGCGTGGTGGGTGGCGGCGGGTTGCTGGTGGTCGGCGACGTGGTGACGGACGTCGTGGCCCTGCACAGCGCCCCGGTCGCACCAGGCACCGACACCGCCGCCGACATCGCGCTGCGGCCCGGCGGGTCCGGCGCGAACACCGCGAGCTGGGCCGCCCATCTCGGCGCCGACACCCGCCTGCTGACCCGGCTCGGCTACGACAGCAGCGAGTGGCACACCGCCGAGCTGGTCAGGGCGGGGGTGCGCCCGCACGCCCAGGTGGACCCCACCCACCCGACGGCCGTGGTGATCGCCATGGTGGACGCCACCGGCGAACGGTCCATGCTCACCAACCGGGGCGCCGGCGGCCAAATCTCCCCCGCCGACTGGGACGACGCCTTCCTCGACGGCGTCGCGCTGCTGCACCTGTCGGGCTACACGTTCTTCACCGGGCCGGGCCTGGCCCTGGCCCGGCTGGCGATGGAACGGGCCACCGCCGCGGGCATCGCGATCAGCGTCGATCCCGCGTCTACCGGGCCCTTGCGCGAGTTCGGGGTCGAGCGGTTCCTGGACGAGTCGGCGCCCGCCGGCCTGATCATCCCCAACCGCGACGAGGCCCTCGTGCTGACCGGCGTCGGCGATCCGGAACGCGCCGCCGAACTCCTCAGCGAGCGGTACGGCACGGCGGTGGTCAAGCTGGGATCCCAGGGGGCGCTCTCAGCGAGCGGGGGCCGTATCGTGGCGGCGGCGGAGGGCGTGCGCGTCCACGCCCTCGACACGACCGGCGCGGGCGACGCCTTCGCTGCCGGATATCTCACAGCCCGTCTCAACGGCGAGGGCGAAGCGGCAGCTCTGCGGGCGGGATGCCAGGCGGGTGCGGAATGTGTGGCCCTGGTGGGCGGTCGGCCACGGTACGGTTTGGAAGTGCACCGTCTTTACCCTATTCACGCCGATTGATAGCTTGCCGCGTAGGCTGCACCATGAGCCACATGCGTATCGCCTGGCAACGCTGTTCACTCTGGGGAGGTTAAGGTCCGCCGATGGAAGTCGAGTCATCGATCTGCCTGAGCGACCTGGTCCCCGCCCTGCGCTGGAGCAGGCCCCAGCAGGTCGCGGAGGCGCTGGGCGACCCGCGTCTGCCGGCCGCGTGGTGGTCCTCCGTGTCGCTGTCGCGGGCGCTCGCGACAGCCGGACTCGACTGGATCTGTGAACGGGTCGCCCGCCTGGCCGCGGCCCGCTGGGATCACCTTCCGCTGTCCGACCTCCTTCCGGCGCTCTCGGTGCACCGGGTGGACCCGGCGCTGCCCGGCTGGTCCGACGCCACCCGTACGGCCGTGGCCGGCCTCGGCGGCTGGCAGCGGCTGCGCCGGCTCTCCCCCGCCGACCTGGCCACGCCCTCCGCGACGCCGGAGGTGGTCATCGACTCCGTGCTGCGCGAGGTGCTCGGCCGCATCCAACACGAGCTGACGCAGACCGGCGCGACCGCCGCCGTACGGGCCGGTCATCCCGAGGTCACCCGCCCGTTCGTCCCGCGCCCCGCCGGCGCTTCCGGTGAGGGCGCGGCCGTGTCTTCCGGTCCGTTCCCCGCCCAGCCCGCCGCCCACCAGACGGGCTCGTTCCCGGTGCAGCCGCAGAGCGGGGCCTTCCCCGCGCAGCCCGAGTCGCAGAGCGGCGGCTTCCCGGCGCAGCCGCAGGCCGCCCAGCAGAGCGGCGGGTTCCCGGCCCAGGCGCAGGCCGCCGCCCAGCAGAGCGGCGGCTTCCCCGCGCAGGGCGAGGGGGCGCCGCACCAGACGGGCGGCTTCCCCGCCGCGGGCCAGGACGCGGCCCCCCAGCCGGGCGTCGCGCCGCAGCAGTCGGGCCCCTTCCCGGCCGCCGGCCAGGGCCCCCGGCCGCACCAGACCGGCTCGTTCCCCGCCGCGGGCCACGAAGCCCACCAGACGGGCAGCTTCCCCTCCGCCGGCCCCGAAACCCACCAGACCGGCGGCTTCCCCGCCGCCGGCCCCGAAACCCACCAGACCGGCGGCTTCCCCGCCGCCGGCTCCGAGCCGCGCCAGGGCGGGGGCACCTCGCAGCGCGACACGGGCGCCTTCCCCGGGCAGCCGGGCTCCGACACCGGGTCGTTCCCCCGCCCGGGCACCGCCGGTTCGCCGGACACGGGCGCGTTCCCCGGCCGGCCGGGTGCCGCCAACGACACCGGCGCCTTCGCCCGGCCCGGCACCGCCGGCCGGCAGGACACGGGCGCCTTGCCCGTCCGGCCCGGCGCGACCCCCACCGGTCCCCTCCCCCGTCCGGGCGTCCCCGCCCAGGACGGCCAGGCCCCAGGCTCCGCCCAGCCGGGACAGCCCGGACAGCCGGGACAGCCGGGCCCGCAGACCAACGGCCAGCGCCCGGCGGTCCCCGTCTCCTCGCCCCTCATGGGCGACTACACCGGAGCCCCGGCCTCCCCGGCGCCGTCGCCCGTGCCGTCCGACATGGACCACGCGATGGTCCGGGTGGTGGACAGCCTGTTCCGCGGGCTGGACAAGCTGGAGCTCGCCGTGGCGGTCCACCGGCTGTTCGCCGAGGACCCCGTCAGCCTCCGTACGCTCGCCCACAAGATGCTCGTCGACCGGGAGGCGCTCTCCCACGCGCAGCGCACCGCGGAGGAGCGCGTCCTGCACTGGCTGCGCTCCTCGGAGTCGGCGCCCGTGACGGGCCACATGTTCCGGTTGACCGAGTGGCTCGGCGCCGCCGCCACGCAGGAGCAGCTCATCGGCGCCGACCCGGCGCACCCGGTGATCGTGCCGTCGCTGCGCACGCCGCTGTGGCGGGTGCTCGTCACGCTCATGCCCGACCGCCGTCTCCAGGACGGGTGGCTGGTCGTGGGCGACATCCAGCGGCTCCAGGCGCGTACCCGGCAGTTGCTCGCCTCGCAGCCGGCCGACGCCGACGTGGTGGAGCTCCTCGGCGAGCTCGGCATCCGGGCGCACTCGGCCAAGGCGTGGCTCGAAGCGCTGCCCCCGGAGACCTCGGCGCACGACGCGGCGGCCGCCCCCTCGCCCGCGCAGCCGCTCCCCCGGCGCACGCCCGGGGCCAACGGACACCACCACCGCGGCGGCCAGCCGATCCCCGCGGCCGGCGCCGGCTCCATCGACCCGTCGGCGGCGCTGGCCACGCTCTCGGCCCTGTCGGGCGGGCGCTCCCCCATGCTGCCCAGCCTCGCGGGCGCGCCGTCCACCCCGCCGCCGCCCATCCCGGGCCCGTCGTCCGAACCGCGCCGCTGGCAGCGCATCGAGGTGACGCCCGAGCACCTGCGCGGCGGCCCTGTGCCGGTCCCGGAGGGGTACGCGGCGCAGCTCGGGATGCGCCCCGGCACGCTCCTGTCGGTGACGGGGCCGGGGGACAACGCCATCGTCCTGGTGTGGCAGGGCCACCAGCCGGTCTTCGACTCGCTCCAGCCGGTGCTGATGCGCCTGAACGCCCGGCCGGGCGACCAGGTGTACGTCACGGTGGACGGTTACCGCCTCGAAGCGCAGCTCACCGGCTGACCCTGAAGAGCGGGGCACCACGGTCCAGAGGCCTCGGCCGGCCGGCGGCGTCACCGTGCGGAGCCCCCGGAGGCGGGTGAGCCGCGTCCGGGGAGCTCCTCCCGTGGCGCGTTGAATCCCTCGTCACGGATGGCTTAGGGTGCGGCGATGAGGGTGATCGACTGGCTGCTCGCGTCCGACCCGGCCATCCGCTGGCAGGTGCTGCGCGATCTCACGCCCGCCTCGCCCGGCGAGGTCGCCGCGGAGCGGGCGCGCGTGGAGCACGAGGGCTGGGGGGCTCGTCTCCTGACGCTGCAGGGCGCCGACGGCCTGTGGGACGGCGGCGCCTGCTTCCCCGCCTCCTACCCGGGCGACGAGCCGGGGCAGCCGTGGACGGCGACGATGCACACCTTGCAGACCCTGCAGATCCTCGGGCTCGACCCGGCGTCGGAGGCGGCGCGCCGCGCGATCTCGCGCGTCGCCGAGCACGGACGGTGGGAGCACGCCGGGCAGCGCTACTTCGACGGCGAGGTCGAGCCGTGCATCAACGGCCGGACGATCGAGACCGGCGCCTACTTCGGGGTGGACGTCTCGGCGATCGTGGAGCGGATCGTCGGCGAGCGGCTCCCCGACGGCGGGTGGAACTGCGAGGCCGAGAACGGGTCCGTGCGCTCGTCGTTCCACACGACGGTCAACGTCCTGGACGGGCTGCTCGCGTTCGAGCGCGCGACCGGCGGCTCCGCCGAGGTGCGCGAGGCGCGGCGCGGCGGGGAGGAGTACCTGCTCGAACGGGGCCTGTTCCGCCGCAGGAGCACCGGCGAGGTCGCCGACGCGGCG
Source organism: Nonomuraea rhodomycinica (assembly GCF_013363995.1). Lineage (GTDB taxonomy): Bacteria > Actinomycetota > Actinomycetes > Streptosporangiales > Streptosporangiaceae > Nonomuraea > Nonomuraea rhodomycinica. Next base: position 27,172 of record NZ_JABWGO010000008.1, read on the forward strand.
TATCTCGACTTCGCCTTCCCGTACTACTGGCACCACGACGTGCTGCGCGCGCTGGACTACTTCAGGCGGTCGGACGCCGGGCCGGATCCCCGTCTGGCGGAGGCCGTGGAGATCGTCCGCTCGAAGCGGCGGCCCGACGGCCGCTGGCCGCTCGACCGCGTCCATCCGGGTCGCGTCCACTTCGCCGTCGAGGACGGCGTGGGCAGGCCGAGCCGCTGGAACACCCTCCGCGCGCTCCGCGTGCTCGACTGGTGGCAGGACCCGCCCTCGGCCTGACCCACGCACCCTGTCCGAGGGAGGGACGTCGGGAGGCCGTTCTCCCGAGCGTTGAGCCCTTCTCCCGAGCGCTGCGCCGTGCCCTGAGGGCTACCGCGGGCCGTCGAAGAGGCGGAGGCGGTGGGCCGTGGCGGCGGCCTCTCCCCGGGACGCGACCCCCAGCTTGGCCAGGATGTTGGACACGTGGACGCTCACCGTCTTGACCGCGATGACCAGCTCGCCGGCGATCTCGCGGTTGCTGCGCCCAGCCGTGACGAGCCGGAGCACCTCCAGCTCGCGGGCCGTCAGCCCCAGCGGCGCTCCGACCGGGGCGCCGTCGGCGCCGCCGGCCCGTGACCGGCCCGGGGCGGCCTGGGGGCGGCCCAGCATGGCGTCGAGCCGGTCGAGCAGGGGCGCGGCCTTCAGGGGTTCGGCCAGCTCGCGGGCCCGCGCCACGCGGGCCGCCGCCTCCTGGCGCTCGCCGCACGCCAGCGCCGCGCGAGCCGCGTCGGCCAGGGCCAGCGCCTCCGAGTACGGCTGGCGCAGCGCCGCCCAGGCCGCCACGGCCTCGTCCCACGCCTTGAGCCGCCACGCGAGGTCCCCCTCGCCGCCGCCTCCGAGAGCCCGCGCACCCGCGGCGTCGGCACCGCCACCGACGCCCGCACCTCCGTCCCGGACGCCGCCGACGCCCTCGCCGCCACCCGCACCACCGTCACGGACGCCGCCGACGCCCGCACCGCCACCCGCACCACCGTCACGGACACCGCCGACGCCCGCACCGCCACCCGCACCACCGTCCCGCGCACCGCCGACGCCGACGGCCGCCGGGCCGTCCGCGTGCCGCGGTCCCGTCAGGGCCGTGAACGTCAGCCAGTGGGCCCGCTGGAGGGCGCCCTGGACCTCCATCCGCGCCACCACCTCCACGGCCTCCGGCGGCAGCGGCCCGCCCATGCGGGCGACCGTCACCAGCAGCGGCCACAGGTAACGCGGCCCGGCGCCCTCGGCGTGCTCCCGCAGGGCCCGCACGGCCGCCTCCCGCGCGTCGTCCGGCCGGCCGCGCGCCAGCAGCAGGGCGACCTCCCGGCCGGCGTGCGGCAGCACGTTCTGGTCGCGGAAGACGCCGCGCGACAGGACGAAGCGGGCCCGCTCGAACGACTCCTCCGCCCGGTCGAGCTGCCCGCGGGCCAGCGCGATGTCGGTGCTGAAGCCCTGCAGGCTGGCCTGGTGCGGCGGCGGGGGCAGCAGGTCGAGGGCGTGCTCGATGACGTCGAGGGCCTCGTCCCAGCGGCCGAGCGACAGCAGCGGCTCGGCCAGGTTGATCGACAGGAACGCGCCCGAGGTGCGGGCCACGCCGTACCGCTCGGCCTCGGCGACGCCGTCGCGGGCCACCCGGGCCGCCCGCTCGTGCAGGCCCGCGCCCTCCAGCGTGTCGGACTCGGAGATGGCGCAGCCGAGCAGCGCGTTGAAGGCGTCGGCCCCCAGGGCCAGCCGCCGGGCCTCGGCGAAGCCGCCGAGGTGGTCCTCGGACCGGGCGTAGTCGCGGGCGCGGGCCCAGGTGAGGGCGATCAGGGCGTGGGCCTCGCAGGCGGCGTCGCCCACCTCGCGGGCCAGCGCGATGGCCTGCTCGGCGGTGGCGATCTTCTCGTCCCACACGTCGTTGGTGTGCAGCATGCGAGCGAGGTTCTCCAGGACGCGGGCGCGCAGCCGGGAGGGCCCGTCGGCCGTCAGGGCCGCCGCCTGGCGCAGGTCGTCGATGTGGCCGAAGCGGCCCGCGTCGTAGCGGAGGATGCCGCGCTTGCGCAGCAGGACGGCGGACCGGATCGGCTCGGCGTCGCGGTCGAGCTCGGCCATGGCCGCCCCGGCCAGGGCGATGCCGCGCTCGTACTCGCCCGCCAGATGGGCGACCGTCACGGTCTGGGACAGCACCTCGACGTGGTCGGCGCCGATGCGCTCGGCGGCGTCGGGCACCTGGCCCCACAGCTCCAGCACCCGCGACAGCATGCGGAGCTGCTCGTCGTAGGCGGTGGACTTGCGCGCGGCGGCCGCCGCCGCCCAGGCGCTGACCAGCGCCCAGGTGGCGTCGTGGGCGGAGTGCCAGTGGTGGGCCAGCTCGATCGCGCCGCGCGGGGCGGGCAGGATGGACGGATCGCGCTCCAGCGCCTGCGCGAAACGGGTGTGCAGGCGGGTGTGCTCGCCGGGCAGCAGGTCGTCGTGGAGGGCCTCGCGGATCAGCGCGTGGCGGAAGGAGTAGCCCTCGCCGTCGACGACGAGGACGTTGCCCGCGACGGCCGGGCGCAGCGCGCGTGACAGCTCGGCGTCGTCGAGGCCGGAGACGGCCGACAGCAGCGCGTGCTCGATGTGCTGCCCTCCGGCGCTGGCCACGCGCAGCAGCTCCTGGGTCTCCTCGGGCAGCCGCTCGACGCCGGCCAGCAGCAGGTCGCGCAGCGACTCGGGCAGCGACAGGCCGCCGCCGGCCTCGCTGAGCAGCGCCTCGACGAACAGCGGGTTGCCCTCGCTGCGCGCGTAGATCAGCTCGATGTCGGCGGGCCTGGGCTCGCGCTCCAGGATGCTCGCCGCCTGCTTCACGACCTCGCGCCGGGTGAGCCTGCGCAGCTCGATCCGGTCGACCCAGCCCACCCGGCCCAGCTCGGCCAGCAGCGGGCGCAGCGGGTGGGTGCGGCGCAGCTCGTCGGTGCGGTAGGTGACGACGATGAGCAGGCCCGCGTCGGAACGCTGGTAGCGGACGAGGAACGACAGCAGGTCGCGGGTGGAGCGGTCGGCCCAGTGGGCGTCCTCGACGACGAGCACCACCGGCTGGTCCTCGGCCAGCCGTTCGAGCAGCCCGAGCACCTGCTCGAACAGCCTGGCCCGGGCCTCGGCGCCGTCGCCGTCGGGCTCGCCGAACTCGGGCAGCAGCCGGGCCAGCCCGCGCGTGGTGCCGCCGGGCACGAGCGCGGCGATCCCGTCGCGGCCGCGCTGGCGCACCAGGCCGCGCAGCACGGCGCTGAAGGGGGCGAACGGCAGGCCGTCGGTGCCGAGCTCCAGGCAGCCGCCGACCAGCACCAGCGCGTCTCCGGCCCGGGCGGTGAACTCCCTGACCAGCCGGGTCTTGCCCACGCCCGCCTCGCCGCCGACGAGCACGGTGGACGACGATCTCGCGCGGGCGCGGGAGAGGGCGTCGCCGAGCGCGGCCAGCTCACCCGCCCGGCCGACGAAGAGGGGGCTCACCGTGTGGATCGTCACGCCCTACAGGATGCCATCCGCCTCCGACAGGACGAGCCCGCCCCGTACGCTCCTACCTGAGCATCTTGCGGAAGAACGCGGCCGACTCCTCGTAGCCGAGCGCGTGGTAGAACTCCGGCGCCCGCCGGGTGGCCATCGACACGTACCGGGCGCCGCGGGCGCGGGCCCACCGCTCGCACTCCTCCAGCAGCGCCCGCCCGATGCCCTGCCGCCTCGACCCGCGGCGCACCATGGCCTCCTCCACCCAGGCCACCGGCCCGTTGGCGAACAGGGTCAGGTGCGCGAACCCCAGCAGGTAGCCGTCGACCCGCCCGCACATCACGGCGGTGATCAGCAGCGCGTCCTCGTCGCGCAGCAGCCGCGGCAGAGCCGCGTCGAACGCGGCCCGCTCGGGCCGGAACGTCAGCGCGAACTCCCGGGCCAGCCCGAACAGCTCGTCGGCGTCGGATTCCGTGGCCCGTCTGACGACCAGCTCCCCTGCCGTCCCCACGGTGTCGATCGGCGTCATGATCCGACCGTACGTCACCCCCTGCCCTGGGCGGGGCGCGGGCCTTGGGTTAGCGTTCCGGGCGTGAGCGAGATCATGGTGGTCTACCGCAAGTACGGGGGCGCGCTGCACTGGCACCACCGGGGGACGCTGCTCGGCGAGGACGAGCACGGCGTGTGGGTCGGGGTCCCCGACGGCACCCTGGCCCGCAAGGGCACGGACCCGCCGGTCAGGTGGGAGACCGGGATCGTCATGCTGTTCCCGCGTGACGCGTGGTGGACGGCGAGCTTCCACGTCCCGCCGCACCGGACCGACGTGTACGTGGACGTCACGACGGTGCCCGAGTGGCGCGAGGGCGAGGTCACCGAGGTGACCATGGTGGACCTCGACCTCGACGTCATCCGGATGCGCGACGGGCGGCTGTTCCTGGACGACGAGGACGAGTTCGCCGAGCACCAGGTGCTGCTGGGCTACCCGGCGGAGGTGATCGCCAGGGCGGAGGAGACGGCCGCCATGCTGATGACGGCCGTGGGCTCCCGTCAGGACCCGTTCGGCGGCGCCCACCAGCCGTGGTTCGCCCGCGCCGGCCGCCCCGGCTGACGGCCGCGGGCCGCGGGCCGCGCGGGTCAGAGGTCGCCGAGGCCGAGCTGGCGGGCGATGAGCATGCGCTGCACCTCGCTCGTGCCCTCGCCGATCTCCAGGATCTTGGCGTCGCGGTAGAAGCGGCCCACGGGGAACTCGTTCATGAACCCGTACCCGCCGAAGATCTGCGTGGCGTCGCGGGCGTTGTCCATGGCGGCGTTCGAGGAGACCAGCTTGGCGATGGCCGCCTCCTTCTTGAACGCCTGCCCGGCCAGCATCCGCTCGGCGGCGTGGTAGTAGGCCAGGCGTGCGGTGTGGGCCCGGGCCTCCATGTCGGCGATCTTGAACTGGATGGCCTGGTAGTGGCCGATCGGGTGGCCGAAGGCCCGGCGGTCGCGGACGTAGCGCAGGCACTCGTCCACGCAGCCCTGCGCGAGGCCGACGCCGATGGCGGCGATGGCGACGCGCCCCTCGTCGAGGGTGCGCAGGAACTGGGCGTAGCCGCGCCCGCGCTCGCCGAGCAGGTTGGCGGCGGGCACCCGGCAGTCACTGAAGGCCAGTTCCCGGGTGTCGGAGGCGTTCCAGCCGACCTTGGAGTACTTCTTGGACACGGTGAAGCCGGGCGTGCCGCTCGGCACGAGGATCGTGGAGATCTCCCGCTCGCCGGTGAGCGCGGCGACGGCGACCACGCCGGTGATGTCGGTGCCGGAGTTCGTGATGAACGCCTTCGTCCCGTTGATCACCCATTCGGCGCCGTCGAGCACGGCCGTGGTGCGCATGCCGCCCGGCACGTCGGAGCCGCCGCCCGGCTCGGTCAGCCCGAACGCGCCCAGCAGCTCGCCCGTGGCCAGCCTGGGCAGCCACTCCTCGCGCTGCTCGGGCGTGCCGAACCGGTAGATCGGCATGGCGCCCAGCGACACCGCCGCCTCCAGCGTGATGGCCACGCTGGAGTCGACGCGGGCCAGCTCCTCCAGGGTCAGGCAGAGGGCGAAGTAGTCGCCGCCCATGCCGCCGTACTCCTCGGGCAGCGGCAGCCCGAACAGGCCCATCGCGCCCATCTGCCGCACGATGCCGTACGGGAACTCCTCCCGCTCGTAGTGGTCGCCTATCACCGAGGCGACGACGTCGCGGGCGAACGCCTCGACGGTCTTGCGCAGCTCTTCGTACTCGCCGGTCAGCATGGGTGGTCAGCCTTTCGAGAGGGCTTGGACGACGCGGGACGGGCTGGGGCGGCCGAGCAGCCCGGCCAGCCAGGTGCTGGTCTCCACGAGCTTGCCGAGGTCGAGGCCGGTCTCGACGCCGAGGCCGTCGAGCATCCAGACGAGGTCCTCGGTCGCGAGGTTGCCGGTGGCCGACTCGGCGTACGGGCAGCCGCCGATGCCGCCCGTGGACGCGTCGACGGTGGTCACGCCGGCCCGGAGCGCGGTCAGCGTGTTGCCGAGCGCCTGGCCGTACGTGTCGTGGAAGTGGACGGCGAGCCGGTCGGGCGAGCCGAACGCCTCGATGAGCGCGGTGACGTGACCGGGCGTGGCCACGCCGATCGTGTCGCCGAGCGACAGCTCGTAGCAGCCGAGCCCGAGCAGCCGCTCGCCCACCTCGACGACCTGCGGGATCGGCGTCGGCCCCTCCCACGGGTCGGCGAAGCACATGGAGACGTACGCGCGGACCCGCACCCCCGCCGCCACGGCGCGGGCGACGACCGGCTCGAACATGTCGAACTGGCTCTCCAGGCTGCGGTTGAGGTTCTTGGCGGCGAACGTCTCGGTGGCGCTGGCGAAGACGGCGATCTCGTCCACCTCCATGGCCAGCGCCCGGTCCAGGCCGCGCTCGTTCGGCACCAGCACCGGGTAGCGGACGCCGGGCCGGCGCTCGACCCGGGCCAGCAGCTCCTCGGCGTCGGCGAGCTGCGGCACCCACTTCGGGTGGACGAAGCTGGTCGTCTCGATCACCTTGTGCCCGGCGCCGGCCAGGCGCGCGACGAACTCCGCCTTCGCCTCGACGGGGACGACCGCGGCCTCGTTCTGCAGCCCGTCGCGCGGGCCGACCTCGTAGACGGTGACCTGGTGGGGCAGGCCCTCCAGCCCGTACGGCCGGCGCATCACGACTCCTCCCCGGGCGTGACGACGGCGAGGACGGCGTCCATGTCGACGGGACGGCCGGCCTGGGCCGGCAGCTCGGTGACGCGGCCCGCGAGCGGGGCGGTGACGGTGTGCTCCATCTTCATGGCCTCCACGATGAGCAGCGGCTCCCCCTCGGCGACCAGGTCGCCCGCCTGGACCTTGACCACGAGCACGGTGCCGGGCATGGGGCTGCGGACCACGCCGTCGCCCGTGCCCGCCGCTCCGGGGCGGTCGCCGGGGTCGCCGATGAGGTGGCGGGTGAACGCCCAGGCGGAGCCGTCGCGGCCGAGCCAGAGCGTGTCGCCGTCGCGGGCGCAGGCGTAGTGGCCGGTGCGCCCGCCGAGCGTGACGGACAGGCGGGAGCCGTCGCGCCGGATCCGCGCGGGCATGGCCGCGCCGTCGGACAGGTCACCGGGGTGGTCCTCAGGGCGGTCGCCGGGGTGGTCGTCAGGGTGGCCGCCGGGCACGCGCACCTCGGCCGCCTCGTACGGCAGGCCGCGCGCCTGGACGGCGTGCACCCCGCCGCGCGACTCCAGCCGCCACGTCGTCCAGGCCCGCTCGCCGATCCGCCACCCGTCGGTGACCTCCCACGGGTCCGCGCCCTGGGGCAGCGCGTGGAAGGCCAGCGCGGCGGCCGCCAGCGCCTCGGCGGGCGGCTCGCCGGCGAGCGGCAGGTCGGGCAGGACCCGTTCGACGAGGCCGGTGTCGAGCGCGCCGGAGCGGACCGCCGGGTGGGTGACGAGGGCGCGCAGGAACGGCACGTTCGTGGTGAGGCCGAGCACGGCGGTGCGGGCCAGCGCCTGGTCCAGGCGCAGCAGCGCCGCGTCCCTGGACGGGGCCCACGCGATCACCTTGGCCAGCATGGGGTCGAACTCGCTGCCGACGACCATGCCCTCGGACAGGCCGGAGTCGACCCGGACGCCCTCGCCCTCGGGCTCGCGCAGGGCGAGGACGCGCCCGCCGGTCGGCAGGAAGCCGCGCGCGGGGTCCTCGGCGTAGACGCGGGCCTCCACGGCGTGGCCGCGCAGCCGGACGTCCTGCTGGCCGAAGGGCAGGGGCTCGCCCGCCGCCACCCGGAGCTGGAGCTCCACCAGGTCGAGGCCGGTGACCAGCTCGGTGACGGGGTGCTCCACCTGCAGACGGGTGTTCATCTCCATGAAGTGGTGCTCGCCGGTCGTGCCGTCCACGATGAACTCGACCGTGCCGGCCCCCGTGTAGCCGACCGCGCGGGCCGCCTCGACGGCCGCCGCGCCCATGCGGGCGCGCAGGCTCTCGTCCACGAACGGCGACGGTGCCTCCTCGACGATCTTCTGGTGGCGGCGCTGGAGGCTGCACTCGCGCTCGCCGAGGTGCACGACGCCGCCGTGGGCGTCGGCCAGCACCTGGATCTCGATGTGGCGGGGGTTGGCCACGTAGCGCTCGATGAGCAGCGTGTCGTCGCCGAACGCGGCGCGGGCCGTGCGGCGGGCCGAGGCGATGGCCTCGGGCAGCTCGGCGGCCGAGCGGACCAGCACCATGCCCTTGCCGCCGCCGCCCGCGGACGGCTTGATCAGGGCCGGGAAGTCGGCCCAGCCGGCCAGCGACTCGGCGGGCTCGGCGGCGCCAGGGACGACGGGCACGCCGGCGGCCGACACGGTGGCCTTGGCCCGGATCTTGTCGCCCATGGCGTCGATGGCCTCGGGCGGCGGGCCGACGAAGACCAGCCCGGCCTCGGCGCAGCGGCGGGCGAAGGCGGCGTTCTCGGCGAGGAAGCCGTAGCCGGGGTGGACGGCCTGGGCGCCGGACGCCTGGGCCGCCGCGACAATCGCCTCCATATCCAGATATTTCGGGATCTGGAGGGCTTGGTCGGCGTCCAGCACGTGCCGCGCTCCCGCGTCCGACGCGGTGTGCACGGCCACGGACGCGATGCCCAGCCGGCGCAGCGTCCGGATCACCCGGACGGCGATCTCGCCCCGGTTGGCGACGAGGACGGTGTCGAACAGCGAAGGACTCATGCGCGCGGTCACATCCGGAAGACGCCGTAGCGGACGGGTTCGAGCGGGGCGTTGGCCGCCGCGGACAGGGCCAGGCCGAGGACGGTGCGGGTGTCGACCGGATCGATCACGCCGTCGTCCCAGAGCCGGGCCGTCGAGTAGTACGGGTTGCCCTGGTGCTCGTACTGGGCGCGGACGGCGTCGGCGTCGGCGGAGCCGACCGTGGTCAGCACGTTGGCCGCCTGCTCGCCGCCCATGACCGAGATGCGGGCGTTCGGCCACATCCACAGGAACCGCGGCGAGTACGCCCGCCCGGCCATCGCGTAGTTGCCCGCGCCGAACGAGCCGCCGATGACGACCGTGAACTTCGGCACCCGGGCGCAGGAGACGGCCGTGACCATCTTGGCGCCGTGCTTGGCGATGCCGCCCGCCTCGTACGCCTTGCCCACCATGAAGCCGCTGATGTTCTGCAGGAACACCAGCGGGATGCCGCGCTGGTCGCACAGCTCGATGAAGTGGGCGCCCTTCAGCGCCGACTCGCTGAACAGGATGCCGTTGTTGGCGACGACGCCGACGGGGTGGCCGTGGACGTGCGCGAAACCGGTGACGAGCGTCGGGCCGTACTCGGCCTTGAACTCCAGGAACCGCGACCCGTCCACGACGCGCGCGATGACCTCGCGCACGTCGTAGGGCCGGCGGGTGTCGCCGGGCACGATGCCGTACAGCTCGCGCGGGTGGTGGCGGGGCTCCTCGGGCGCGCTCACCGGCCACGGCCGGGGCGCGCGGGGCGCGAGCGTGGAGACGATGTCGCGGACGATGGCCAGCGCGTGGGCGTCGTCGGCGGCCAGGTGGTCGGTGACGCCGCTGACCCGGGCGTGCAGGTCGCCGCCGCCCAGCTCCTCGGCGCTGACCTCCTCACCGGTGGCGGCCTTCACCAGCGGCGGGCCGCCGAGGAAGATGGTGCCCTGGTCGCGGACGATGACGGCCTCGTCGCTCATGGCGGGCACGTACGCGCCGCCCGCCGTGCAGGAGCCGAGGACCGCGGCGATCTGCGGGATGCCCTGCGCGGACATCGTGGCCTGGTTGTAGAAGATGCGGCCGAAGTGCTCGCGGTCGGGGAAGACCTCGTCCTGCTTGGGCAGGAAGGCGCCGCCGGAGTCGACGAGGTAGACGCAGGGCAGGCGGTTGTGCAGCGCCACCTCCTGCGCGCGCAGGTGCTTCTTGACGGTGACGGGGTAGTACGTGCCGCCCTTGACCGTCGCGTCGTTGGCCACGACCACGCACTCGCGCCCGGAGACCCGCCCGACACCGGTGATGATGCCGGCGGCCGGCGCCTGGTCGTCGTAGAGGCCGTTCGCGGCCAGCGGCGACAGCTCCAGGAAGCGCGAGCCGGGGTCGAGCAGGCCGTCGACCCGGTCGCGCGGCAGCAGCTTGCCGCGCTCGACGTGGCGGCGGCGCGCCCGCTCCGGGCCGCCCTGCGCCGCGGTCGCGAGCCGGTCGAGCAGCTCGGCGGCGAGCCGCTCGTTGTGCTCGGCATTGTGCTTGAAGTCCTCGCCACCGGGGTCGGCGGACGACTTCAGCACGGGCCAGTCGCTCATGACTCCCCTCTCGTCCTGGTCGAGATGTTAGTCACCGTTAACGTAACCGTCTAGCATGTGAGACGTGACGATCGCCCGTACCCCTACCCGCAATCGCGGCAACCGGCGCGCCGAGATCCTGGACGCCGCGGCCCGGCTGTTCGCCGCCCGAGGCTTCCACGGGGTGTCGATCGAGGACATCGGCGCGGCGGTCGGCGTCTCCGGCCCCGCCCTCTACCGGCACTTCGCGGGCAAGGAGGCGCTGCTGGCCGAGATGCTCCTCGACGTCAGCTCGCGGCTGCGCGAGTCGGCCGCGGCCGTCGTCACCTCCGTCGCGACACCGGCCGCCTCCTCGGCCGAGACGCTGGACGCGCTGCTCGACGTGCAGATCACCTTCGCCCTGGAGCAGCCGGCGCTGATCACCGTGCACGACCGGGAGCTGGGCAACGTGCCCGAGCCGCACCGGCGCCGGATCCGCCGGCTGCAGCGCCTGTACGTCGAGGAGTGGGTGACCGTGCTGGCCGAGCTGCACCCGGGCTGCCCGGCGGCCCGGCTGCGCGCCGCCACCCACGCGGTCTTCGGGCTGCTGAACTCGACCCCGCACAGCGCGGGTGAGCTGCCGGCGCGCGACATGCGCCCGCTGCTGCGCGCGATGGCCCGGGCGGCCGTCGACGCCGCTGTTAACGTCCGCTAACACCGCCGCCTTTTGTCGGGCTTGCGACACATAGGGCATTGTCCTGCCAACTATCTAGATATATCGTCACAGTATCTCGATAGTTGGAGAGGATCATGATGACGTTCGACCCCCATGACTGGCGCGACCATCCGCCGTTCCCGCCCATGCCCCCGGGCCGGCACCCCGGCCACCACGGCCACCATGGCCACCCGGGCCCGCCAGGCCCGCCCGGCCCTGCGGGGCCGCCACCGCCGCCACCGCCGCATCTGCACCTTCCCGGCATCCCGCCGGGCTGGGAGGGCGAGGCGCCCCGCGTGCGGCGCGGCGACGTGCGCGCGGCGCTGCTCAGCCTGCTCGCCGAGGAGCCGAAGAACGGCTACCAGATGATCCAGGACATCGAGTCCCGCAGCCGCGGGATCTGGCGGCCGAGCCCCGGCTCGGTCTACCCCGCGCTCCAGCAACTGGAGGACGAGGGCCTGATCGTCGGCGAGGAGGGCGGGGGCCGCCGCGCGTACCGGCTCACCGAGCGGGGCCGCGAGCAGGCCGAGCGCCACCTGCGCGACTCGGCCCCCTGGGACGAGGTCGCCCGCACGATCCCTGAGGACCGCCACGAGCTGCGGCTGCTGTGGGGCCAGCTCGGCGAGGCGTTCACCCACCTGACGCACACGGCCAACGACCGGCAGGTCGCGCAGGCCAAGAAGCTGCTCCAGCAGACACGCAAGTCCATGTTCCAGATCCTCGCGGAGGGCTGAATGAGCACCGGACCGGCCGTGGCCGTCCACGGCTTACGCAAGAACTACGGCAAGGTCGAGGCCGTCAAGGGCGTCGACTTCGAGGTGGCGCCCGGCGAGGTGTTCGGCTTCCTCGGGCCGAACGGCGCCGGCAAGACCACCACGATCAGCATGCTGTGCACACTGGTGGACCCCACCGGCGGCAGCGCGCTCGTCGCCGGGCACGACGTGGTCCGCGAGCGCGACGAGGTCCGCCGCAACATCGGGCTCGTCTTCCAGGACCCCACCCTCGACGGCTACCTCAGCGCCGAGCAGAACCTGCGCTTCCACGCCGAGCTGTACGGCGTGCCGAAGAACGTCGTCGGCGACCGGATCCGGCAGGTCGTGGAGATGGTGGCGCTCTGGGACCGCAAGGACGCCAAGGTCATGACGTTCTCCGGCGGCATGAAGCGGCGCCTGGAGATCGCCCGTGGCCTGCTCCACTCCCCCCGGGTGCTGTTCCTCGACGAGCCGACCGTCGGGCTCGACCCGCAGACCCGCTCGGCCATCTGGGGCTACATCAACGAGCTGCGCCGGCTGGAGGACATCACCATCTTCATGACCACGCACTACATGGACGAGGCCGAGTACTGCGACCGCATCGCGATCATCGACCACGGCGAGGTGGTGGTCATCGACTCCCCGGAGGCGCTCAAGGCCAGCGTCGGCAAGGACCGCGTGCAGATCCACACCGGCGACGACGCCGCGGCGATCGCGGCGCTGCGCGAGCGGTTCGGGGTGGAGGCGGCCGTGCGCGAGGGGGCGGTGACGTTCGCCGTGGCCTCGGGCGAGGAGTTCGTGCCGCGGCTGTTCGCCGAGCTCGGCATGCCCATCACGTCGGTCAGCGTGTCGCGGCCGTCGCTGGACGACGTGTTCATGTCCTACACCGGCTCCACCATCCGCGACGCCGAGTCGGGCGCCGACGCGATGTCGTGGATGCGCACGATGGCCAGGCGATGACGATGGCGAGGCGATGACGATGGCGAGGCGATGACGATGGCGACCGAGGCGATCAGCGTCCGGATCCCGGCCCGCGGCGCGGGCCACGACCTCCGGGCGGTCAAGGTGGTGCTGCACCGGGAGCTGCTGCGCTTCGTCAACGACCGCACCCGCATGGCGTCCATGCTGCTGCAGCCCGTGCTGTGGCTGTTCGTCATGGGCACGGGGCTCGGCTCGCTGGTGCGCGGCTCCATCCCGGGCGTCGACTTCCGCACGTTCATGTACCCGGGCATGATCTCGATGACGGTCATCATGACCGGCATGTTCTCGGCCGGCTCGATCGTCTGGGACCGCGAGTTCGGCTTCCTGCGCGAGATGCTCGTCGCGCCGGTCTCGCGCAGCGCGATCGTGGTGGGCAAGTGCCTGGGCGGCGCGCTCGTCGCCACCGGCCAGGGCGTCGTCATCCTGGCCATGGCGGGGCTCGTGGGGGTGCCCTACTCGCCGTCGCTCATGCTGACGCTGCTGGCGGAGATGTTCCTCGCGGCGTTCACGATCACCGCGTTCGGGGTGACGCTGGCGGCGCGCATGAAGAACATGCAGACGTTCTTCGGGCTCATGCAGATGGCGATCATGCCGATGATGTTCCTGTCGGGGGCGATGTTCCCGCTGGCCAACCTGCCCTCATGGCTGCACGTGCTGACGGTGGTCAACCCGATGACGTACGCGGTGGACCCGATGCGGCACGCCGTCTTCAGCCACCTGGACGTCCCGGCCCAGGTCGACGCGGTCCTCAACCCGGGGGTGCGCTGGTTCGACTTCCAGGTGCCGGTGGGGCTGGAGCTGGGCCTGGTGGCGGCCCTGGGACTGGCCCTGATGACGGCCGCCATCGCGCAGTTCCGGCGCGCTGAGTAGTTCTCGGATTCGATGTGCGACGAACTGGTGACCGAATGTAGTCTTCTCCGCGTGGGCGCTCACCCCCCAGTCCGCTTCCGAAAGGAACCCCCAATGGTCGATCTGCAGATGGAAGTCGAAGACCTGAAGCTCCGGGTCAAGGCTCTCGAAGCTCATACGATGAACGGCATGGGTGACATGACTGTCGCGGAGCGATTCGGATCCCTGCACGACCGCGTCGACATGGTCGGAGACAACATCCTGACCAAGATGGGCACCGGGTTCCAGAACGTCAACCGACGGCTGGACCTCATCGACCTCCGCCTCGGACCGGTCGAGGACCGGCTCCGGTTGATGGGTGATCGCTTCGAGTCGATCGACCTGCGGTTCGACGCGATGGACCGCAAGTTCGAGGCGATCGACCAGCGGTTCGAGACCATGGACCAGCGGTTCGACACCATGGACCAGCGGTTCGACACCATGGACCAGCGGTTCGACACCATGGACCAGCGCCTCGGGCGAGTCGAGAGCGACATGACCGACATCAAGGCCATGCTTCTCAGCCTCGGGGCGAAGGCGCCCGAACAGAACTGACACGCGTGAGGCCCGGGGCTCTCGCCCCGGGCCTCACGTCGTGCGCCGGTGAGAGCTACCGCCTCACGACGCGCACATAGTCCGCACGGCTGGTGTCGCCGTACGTGTCGCCGTCCCCGGCGTAGACGAACTTCCACGAGCCCGACTTCCACGCCTTGACCTTGGTCCACAGCTTGCCGCTGTCACCGGACCGGGTGGTCTTGACGTACTGCCAGGAGCGCGCGTGCGCGGGCTTGAAGTACAGCGCGACCTTGCCCGCGTACCCCTCCCAGGTGCCCTCGTCGTCGATCTGCAGCAGGCCCCGGACCTTCAGGTACTTGCCGCGCTTGACCGGCTCCGGGTAGGCGTTGAACGCGACGACGCGCGTGCCGGCCTTCTCCGCCGGCGGCGGCGTGGGCTGGTCCACCCGCACCCAGTCGGCGTCGCTCGCCGAGCCGTCGAAGCCGCGGGCGCCGCGGAAGACGGCGCGCCACCAGCCCGACCCGGCGGCCGTGGCCGAGGCGAGGAAGCGGCCGTGGCGGCCGGTCACGTCGCTGGTGACGTACTCCCAGCGGTCCGACCCCTGGGCCTTGAACAGGATGGCGACCCGCTGGCCCGGCACGCCGTGGCCGTCGGAGCGCAGGGCGCCGGTGAAGCGGAGCGTGTCGCCCTTGTCGACCGGCTCGGGCGACGCGTCGAAGCCGGCGATGTCGGTGTCGCGGTCACCGGCCCGGACGTCCACCCGGTCGGTGTCGCTGACGGAGGACGCGGCCTCGGCGTTGCCGCCGAACTCGGCCCGCCACCAGCCGGTGGCGTCGGCCCTGACGCGGACGGCGAAGGCGCCGCCGGGGCCGGTGGCGGCCTTGGCGACGTGCCGGTAGGCGTCGGTGCCCTGCTCGCGGAACGTGACGGTCACGCTCTGCCCGGCGTAGCCCTTGCCGCCGGCGAGCAGCGTGCCGGAGACCTTGATCGTGTCACCGCGGGAGACGCGGTCGGGGTCGGCGTCGAAGTCGACGATCTTGGTGTCGAGCTGCTTGCTGACCTCGAACGTCCCGGTGACGGACTTCTCTCCCGAGCCGCCCGAGCCGTGCGCCACGGCCAGGACGTTCCACGTGCCGGCGTCCTTGGCCTCGAAGGAGCGGGTGCCGGTCCACCTGGTCCACTGGCCGAACGGCTTCGAGGTGAGCGTGATCGGGCTGCCGGCGCTCACGCCGGGCGCCTTGAGCTGGAGCTCGGCCGAGCCGGCGTCCTTGGTGGCGAACGAGAAGGTCGCCGTCACGGCCTTGTCGGAGACCACGATCGGCGGCCCGGGGTCCACGTCCACCTTGGTGATGGCGGGTGCCGCGGCGGCCGAGGCGGCCGGGGCCAGGACCAGGCCCCCGGCTCCCATCGCGAGCACGACGGCGGCCGCACGGATGCGTTGTAACATTCGGGTTCCTTTCAGAGACCCCAGTGGTTCAACGCGGCGTTTGAGGGTGCCACGTTTCACCCCAGTAGACGCACAGGAAGCCCTCAGTGTTCATAAACCTGACAAACTCGCATAGATCACCGTCAATCGGACCGGTCCAGAACATGTCACCGCCGAAGGCAGACGCGGGCGGCGGCGGGGAGACATAATCGGGCTTGTGGCGCGGGACACAGTTGAGACTCACTTCATCGAAGCGGTAGCGGCGCTGACGGCGGCCCCGGCGAGAGATCCGGGCCGTCCCGTCCGAGAGGGGAGCCCGCTGACCGGCGAGCAAGCCCGCACGCTGTTCCACCGCCAGGTCGACAGCCGCCTCCTCGACATCGCCGCGCGCTGGCTGCGCGAGCGCGACGAGGGCTTCTACACGATCGGCTCGGCCGGTCACGAGGGCAACGCGGCCGTCGCCGCCGCCCTGCGGCCCACCGACCCGGCCCTGCTGCACTACCGCTCCGGCGCCTTCTACCTCACCCGTTCCGAGCAGGCCGGACGACTGCCCGACCAGGGCCTGCGCGACGTCCTGCTGGGGCTGTGCGCCGCCGCCGAGGAGCCCGTGGCGGGCGGCCGGCACAAGGTGTTCGGCCATCCGGACCTCGCGATCATCCCGCAGACCTCGACGATCGCCAGCCACCTGCCGCGCGCGGTCGGCGTCGCCTTCGCCGTCGAGCGCGGCCGGGCGCTCGGCGTCCCGACGGCCTGGCCCGACGACGCGATCGTGGTGTGCAGCTTCGGCGACGCCTCCGTCAACCACGCCTCCGCGCTGACCGGCCTCAACACCGCCGCCTACGCCACCCACCAGGGTCAGGCGATGCCGATCCTGTTCGTCTGCGAGGACAACGGCATCGGCATCAGCGTCCGCACCCCGAAGGGCTGGGTGGAGGCCGCGGCGCGGCGCCCCGGCATCGCCTACTTCCCCGCCGACGGCTGCGACCTGGTCGAGGCCCACGACGCCGCCGTGCGCGCCGCCGAGCACGTGCGCACCCACCGCTCCCCCGCGTTCCTGCACCTGAGGACCGTGCGGCTGATGGGCCACGCCGGCTCCGACGTCGAGGTCGCCTACCGCACCCAGCGCGAGTTGCGCGCCGACCTGGAGCGCGACCCGCTGGTCGCGGGCGCCCGCCTGCTCGTCGAGGCGGGCCTGGTCACCCCCGAGGAGCTGCTCAGGAAGTACGAGTCCACGCGCGAGCACGTGCTGCGCATCGCGCTGGAGACCACCCGCGCGCCCCGGCTGGGCTCGGCCGCGGAGATCATGGCGCCGATCGCGCCACGCCGGCCCGACCTCATCGCCAAGATCGCCCCGCTCGCCGCCGACCCGTCCGCCCGGGAACGCGCCTTCGCCGGCACGCCGCCCGAGGCCGAGAAGCCGATGACGCTCGCCCAGTCGATCAACCGCACGCTGGCCGACGCGCTGGCCGTCCACCCCGAGATGATGGTCTTCGGCGAGGACGTCGCCAAGAAGGGCGGCGTGTACGGCGTGACCCGCGGCCTGCAGAAGCGGTTCGGCGCGGGCCGGGTCTTCGACACCCACCTCGACGAGCAGGCCATCCTCGGCCTGGCGCTCGGGTCGGGCGTGTCGCGGCTGCTGCCCGTACCGGAGATCCAGTACCTCGCCTATCTGCACAACGCGCTGGACCAGATCCGCGGCGAGGCGGCCACCCTGTCGTTCTTCTCCAAGGGCGCCTACCGCAACCCGCTCGTGGTGCGGGTGGCGGGCTACGCCTACCAGAAGGGGTTCGGCGGCCACTTCCACAACGACAACGCGGTGGCCGCGCTGCGCGACATCCCGGGCCTGGTGATCGCCTCGCCGTCGCGGCCCGACGACGCCTCGGCGATGCTGCGCACCTGCCTCGCGGCGGCCCGCACCGAGGGATCGGTGTGCGTGTTCCTGGAGCCGATCGCGCTCTACCACACCAAGGACCTGTTCGAGGACGGCGACGGCGGCTGGCTGGCGCCGTACACGCCGCCCTCGCGCTGGAGCGAGACGCACGTGCCGATCGGCCGGGCGCGCTCCTACGGCGACGGGCGCGACCTGACGATCGCGACCTTCGGCAACGGCGTGCGGATGAGTCTGCGCGCCGCCGTGCGGCTGACCCAGGAGGGCTACAGCTGCCGGGTGCTGGACCTGCGCTGGCTCGCGCCGCTGCCCATCGACGACCTGCTGCGCTCGGCCGAGCTGACCGGCAAGGTGCTCATCGCCGACGAGACCCGCCACACCGGCGCGGTGTCGGAGGGCATCGTGGCCGAGCTGGTCGACGCGGGGTTCTCGGGGCAGATCGCCCGGGTCACGTCCTCCGACAGCTTCGTGCCGCTCGGCGCCGCCGCCGATCACGTGCTGCTGTCGGAAGAGGAGATCGAGCAGGCGGCCCGCAAGCTGCTCGGCTGAGGATCGGACGGACGGCCCTCGCCAGAGCCGGGCGGCCTTCGCGGAAAAGCAGGCGGCCCGCGCGGAAAAGCGGCGCGCACGGGGAGGCCACCGCGCGCGATTTCTCCCGTGTGCCCTGACGTGCACTTCCTGACCGCGAGCGTGACTGCATCTGTTAACAGCCCCGAAACACTGGTAGTTTAGGGAGCGCTCCCAATAGATCTTGGGCGAGGTGCGCCGTGACCGATTTGCCCACGCTCGCACAGGTAGCGGCCGAAGCCGGGGTCTCCCAGGCGACGGCTTCTCGCGTATTGACTGGCACGGTCAGGGTCAGCACGTCGACCCGCCGTCAGGTCTACGACGCGATGTCGCGTCTGGGGTACGTGCGCCATCGGGCGCCGCGCGGCGCTCCCGCGCGGCGGGCGGCCGGTGGGGTGGCGGTGGTGGTCTGCGACCACCTCCACCGGTTGTTCTCGGACCCGTACTACGCGCGGTTCCTGTCGGCGAGCGGCGACGTCCTGGCCGAGCTCGGCCTGCCGATGATGGTGATGACCGTGCCGCCCGCCGATCCGGGCACGCTGCCCGCGCTCGCGGCCGGAGCCGACGGGGTGCTGCTGATCGCGGCCCGCAAGCAGCACCCGCTGGCGATCACGCTGTCCACCTCCGGCATCCCGGTGCGCGGGATCGGCCGGCCGCCCGACGACGTGAAGGTGCCGTACGCCGACGTGGACAACCGCGACGGGGCCCGGCAGGCGGCCGAGCACCTGCTGCTCGGCGGACGCCGGTCCATCGGCGTGATCGCCGGCCCGCCGACCCTGCCGGCCGCGCAGGACCGGCTGGAGGGCTTCGTCACGACGCTGCGCCAGGCCGGGATGGACGACGTCCCGGTCGCGTACGGCGACTTCGGGCTGCCGTCGGGCACGCACGCCATGCAGTGGCTGCTGCGCCGCTGCCCCGGCCTGGACGCGGTGTTCGCCGCCTCCGACCTCATGGCCGCCGGGGCGCTCAACGCGCTGGCCCGGGCCGGCCGCAGGGTCCCGGACGACGTCGCGGTGATCGGGTTCGACGACTCACCGCTGGCGCGGCGGGCGGTCCCGGCGCTGACGACGGTGCGCCAGCCGGTGGAGGAGCTGGCCATCCTGGCCACCCGGCTGCTGCTGTCCGGAACCGTCTCGGTCAACCCGATCCTGCCCGCGGAGCTGGTCGTCCGTGCATCAGCATGAGCCGGGGGACGTCCTGGCCCGCCGGTACGTGCTGCTGGAGCGCATCGCCTCCGGCGGCACGTCGGTGCTGTGGCGGGCGCGTGACACCGCGCTGGAGCGGCTCGTCGCGGTGAAGGTGCTGCAGGAGGAGCGGGAGCTGGCCCGCAGGGAGGCCAGGACCACCGCCCGGCTGGAGCACCCGGACGCCATCGAGGTCTACGACTACGGCGAGACGGTCACGGCGCGCGGCCGGGTCGCGGCGTACGTGGTGATGCGGCTGCTCGACGGCGTGCCCCTGGCCGAACGGCTGTCGGCGGGGCCGCTGCCGTGGCGGGAGGCGGCGGCCACGGCAGCGCGGATCGCCCGGGTGCTGGAGGCGGCGCACCGGCAGGGCATCGTCCACCGCGACGTGTCGGCCGAGAACGTGCTGCTGACCGGGTCCGGGCCGAAGCTGCTGGACTTCGGCATCGCCGCGCCGATCGGCGACCCGGACGACCAGCGGGGCACGCCGCCGTACGTCTCGCCGGAGCGGCTGGCGGGCGCGCCGGTCCATCCGGCCGTGGACGTGTACGCGCTCGGGGTGCTGCTGTTCGAGATGGTCACCGGCGCCCCGCCGTACCCGGAGACCACCTGGGAGGAGCTGGAGGGGGCGCGCAGGACGCGGCCGTGCCCGCGCGCGGCGGGTGTGCCGGGCGAGCTGGCGGCGCTCTGTCAGCGCTGCCTCGACCCGTCGCCCGCGCGGCGGCCCACCGCCGGTGACGTGGCGCTGCGGCTCGCCGCGGCGCTGCGCCGCGCGGCGGTCCGCCGCAGGCTGCGCTACGGGCTGGCGGTGCTGGCGCTGGCGCCGGTCGCGGGGACGGCGCTGTGGCTCGGCCCGCGGGCCGCCGAGCAGCCGCCCCTCGATCCGGGAGCCGCCGAGCAGGCGCCCCACGTGCCGGTCGGCCCGTCGTCGGCGGTGGCCGAGCCGCAGCCCCAGGAGACGGCCGCCGGCCTCCCGGCGGCGGCGCCCCTGGTCTCCTCATCGCCGCGATACTCGTTCGCGGCGCGCCCCCTCCCCCACGCCCTGGACCGCTTCCACGACGAGCTCAGCGCCGGCGCCGCGGCCGGCCGGATCCGGGCCGACGCGGCGCTGGACCTGCGCCAGACGATGGCGCACGTCACCTCGCGCGGCGGGGTGGCGGAGGTGCGGCGCAAGCTCGGCGACCGGCTGCGCGAGGGCGCGGTCGAGCCGGGCCTGCGCGGCGACCTCGACGCCCTGCTCGCCGAGATCGCCGCGGCCCTGGGGTGAGCGCCCCCGAGGTCAGGGGGTGCGGGCGCAGGTCAGCGTGGGCGCGGCGTTGGTGCCGCTCCAGCTGCCCAGGAATCCGAAGGTGGCCGTCCCGCCGACCGGGATCGCGCCGTTGTGCGACTCGTTCACGATCGTGTACGGACCGGCCGTCTGGGTGGTGCGGGCGTTCCAGATCTGGGTGATCCGCTGGCCGCCCGCGAAGGTCAGGGTGACGCTCCAGCCGGTGGTCGGCGTGGTGCCGTTGGCGACGCTGACCTGGCCCTGGAAGCCGCCCGGCCAGCTGCCGACCTGGCTGTAGGTGGCCGTGCAGCCGCCGCCGCCCGGGCCGCCGGTGGTGGTGACCGTCACCGTGCCGGACACCGCGACCACGACAGGGCGGCCTGGCCGGACGTCACGCCGGACGCCGCGAGGTTCGCCGGCGCCGTCGGCGGGCTCGTGTCGGTGGAGCCGCCGTAGACCGTGGCCTCGCGGGCGGTGGCCCGGATGCCGTCGGCGCCGTTGAGCAGCCGCTCGCCCCACGGGGTGAGACGGGTGGCGTCGAACGCCGTGACCTGGTCGAGGTACTCCACGCCGCCGCCGTTGCCGCTCCACGACCAGCCGAGGTAGCCGATGCCCCGGGCCACAGCCTGGGCCATGATGGTGTCCTCGTCGGGGTCGCCGTCGGAGTGCATGTTCCCGAACTCCCCGATCACCAGCGGCAGGCCGGCGGTCCGGAAGGCGTCCAGGTAGGCGTTGATCTCGGCGGCCGTGTCGTAGACCCCGTACATGTGGAGGGAGAACACCGTGTTCTTCTGCGGGTCGGCGTCGAACACGGTGGCCGCGTTGTCGCGCATCTCCCCCTTCCAGTCCTGGCCCCAGTTGGGGGCGTCGACCATGAGCAGGTGCTGGAACCCGGCGGCGCGCATCCGGGTGATCGCCGCGGAGGTGGCCTGCGTCCAGGCGGGGGTGACGGCGTTGTTGCCGACCGGCTCGTTGCCGAGGTTGACGACGACGTAGCTCTCCTGGCCGGCCAGCACGCTCCGCAGGCCGATTCAGTAGGTGACGGCCTGGTCGAGCGGGTACGCGCCGCTCTGCTCGCCGTAGCCGGTGGTGTCGTGGTTCTCCAGCACGCAGATCAGCCGGTTCTGCTTGCACAGGGAGATGACGTTCGCCACGTCGGAGGCCGAGTTCGCGCTCCACCGGCCGCCGCTCAGCACCACCCGGACGGTGTTGGCGCCGAGCGACTTGATGCCGGCGAACGAGCCCGTCCGGTCCGGGTACCAGGTGTGCGCGTGGCTGGTGCCGCGCATGACGAACGCGTTGCCGTTCGCCTCGACGACGCGGGTCCCGCTGACCCGCAGGCCGGTCGCCGCGGCGGCGGGCCTGGGGGTCAGCAGGATCGCGCCGACCAGCGCGAGCAGCGCGAGGAGGCTCGTGATGATCGGTCGCGTCATCGAGCGGTCATCCGTTCGGGAAGAGGGTGCCGTAGTCGGCCGCGGCCATGGCGATGTCGGCCTGCGCCCAGAAGCGGTGGTAGGTGAACGTCGGCGCGGAGCCGCCGTTCAGGTAGCTCTGGACCTTGGGCCAGTCGGGGTCGCTCTTGTAGAAGGAGCGGATGTCGAGGAACGTCTTGCCGGGGGCGATCTGGTCGCCGTTGGGCATGGTCCCGGTGTAGCCCGGCGGGATGTACAGGCCGGTGTTCGTGGAGTCGTCGTTCGGGTCGTCGAAGCGGTTGTAGTCCTCGCGGGTCTCGCTCACCACGGCGCCCTTGGCGTCCTTGTGGGCGAGGATGCCGTCGATGAGGTTCTTGGCGCCGGTCTTGGCCGCCGCGTTGCCGGACTTGGCCGCGTACCAGGTGAGCGTGCGGGCGTAGGCGGCGGCCACGCCGACGTCGTTGGTGGTGTTGACCACGGTGACGTGCAGGCCGGGGTTGGGGCCCGGGGTGCCGCCGCCGCTGTAGCTGGCCGCGGGCGCGCCGGTCCAGGTCATGTCGTTGGGGATGCGGTAGTCGCCGCCGGCGCCGAACGTGGTGTTGGCCAGCGCCCACGGCACCCACTTGTCGAGGATGGCCTTGGCCTTGGCGTCACCGGTGACGTAGTAGTACTCAGCCACGCGCTCCAGCGACCACGCCTGGAAGCCGAACCACCGGTTGCTCGGCGGGTCGTGGTAGACGGGCTGCCAGTCGTAGGCCCAGCCGTAGAAGGTGGGCGTGCCGGCGGGCGGCGCCTGGTAGTCGCCGTTCCAGCTGTTGGTGGCGCCGCCGGCGATGCCGCCCTCGGCGGACTGCAGCCACAGGTACGAGTCGAGCTGCCGGTTCAGGCTGGTCTGCCAGTCGGAGGCGGCGGTCGGCGACTGCGGGCGCAGCGAGGCCGGGCCGGCGGACGACAGTACCCAGGCGGCCAGCGGGTTCTGGTAGCCCTGGTGCCAGGAGCTGGAGCCGACGCGCCACGCCCAGGCGCCGCCGGTGTCGCCACCCCAGGCGTAGTACCAGGTCATCATGTACGACGAGCTGCTCTTGCCGCTGCCCGGGGTGCAGGACTTGGAGGTGCAGCCGGGGTTCTTGAAGTACTTGTCGTAGAAGGCGTAGCGCAGGAAGTCGCCCATCTTGGCGGCCTTGGTCAGGGTGGTGGAGATCTGCGACTGCTTGCCCTGCGCGGTGGCCCAGGTCAGCGCCCAGTACGCGGCCTGGACGGCGCGCGCGTCGGCGTCGGGGGCGTCGGTGTAGCGCCACTGGTTGGCGCCGCCGCCCTGGATGAACAGCGGCGGGTAGCCGGCGCCGGACTTGCCGAAGCGGCCGGTCTCGCACGACGGGTGGGCGACGGTCTCCCAGGTGGACTCCTGCGGGCCGCGCTGGAAGGTGTTGATGTAGGTGACGCGCTTGGTGTTGTCGCCGCACTCGCTGAGGTTGGCGCCGCGGCCGGTGCCGTAGCCGTAGACGTCGTCCACGTCGAGCAGCCAGTGCATGCCGTAGACGTTGCGGTTGCCGTACGTGCTCTGCAGCTCGTTGGCGAGCGGGTCCTGGCCGGCGACGACGCTCGAGTCGAGCGCCACCGGGTAGCCGCTGGGCTGCGGCTTCTCGGGCGCGTAGTCGGCGGGGTCGTTGGGGTTGTAGGTGGAGGAGCCGCCCGGCTGGGCGGCGGCCGACGGGATGATGTACTGCTCCATCACGTTCCAGGCGTTGTTGAACGGCGCCCAGTTGCCGGTGACCCTGCCGTACTGCGCCTCCAGCCACAGCCAGAAGCTGAACGCCTCGGAGGTCGTCTCGTGGCCGTGGTCGGGGGCCTCGACGATGAGGGTCTCGATCGAGTGGTACGGGATGCCCTCGGGCGAGAAGTAGCCGTTGGCCGGGTCCTTGAGCTTGTTGTACTGGGTGGTGAACTCGGCCACGTAGTTGTTGGCCGGCGGCGCGTCGTCGTCGGCCTCGGTGGCGGTGACGGTCACGCCGGCCAGGCCGCTGGAGGCGACGGTGAGGGACCGGCTGCCGTTGGTGGTGTCGCTGTCCTGGGCGGCCGAGACGGTGACGTTCTGGACCGTGTTCCAGTTGGCGGAGGTGAAGGTGAGGCTGGCGCCGCCGGTGACGGTCAGGTCGGCGTCGCCGCTGCCGGCGGTGGAGGTGACGGTCACGTTCGAGGTGGGCTGCGTGGCCAGGCGGACGCCGTAGGTGGCGGTGCCGCCCTCGGGCACGGTCACCGCCGTGGGGCTGACCTGGATGGCCTGCTCGCCGGGGTCGGGGCCGGGTCCGTTGCCGCCGCAGGTCACGCCGTTGAGGGCGAAGCCGGTGGGGTTGGTGTTGGTGCCGCTGTAGGAGCCGTTGAAGCCGATGGTCCACTGGGCGCCCTTGGCCTGGGTGCCGTTGTAGCTGAGGTTGGTGGCGGTGACGTTCTGGCCGGACTGGCTCCAGGCGGCCGACCAGCCGTTGGTGACCTGCTGGTTGCCGGGCCAGCCGTAGGTCAGCCGCCAGCTGGTCAGCGGGTCGCCGGTGTTGGTGATGGTGATGTTGGCGCCGAAGCCGCCGCCGCTGTCCCAGGACTTCACGTACGTGACCGAGCAGGCCACCGCGGCCATGGCGGTGCCCGCGCCGGCCAGCGCCGTGGAGACGGACAGGACGAGGACGGCGAGCGCGGCGAGGAGGCGGTGTCTCATGAAGGTCCTCTCGACTTCCGAATGGGAGCGCTCCCAACACGCTGGGGTTACGCGGATGTTAAGCGCGTGCCGGTGCCGCGCCCAGGGGACGGCGGCGCCGGGACGGCGGTTTCCAGGTCGGGACGGGCGGCGAGGTGAAAGTTTCACCGCGCGGCGTGCGGGATCACGGCGCTGGATGAAAGTTTCACGGCTCTGGTGCGGCTTCGGGACTCCGGCTCACCGGAGTCTGTACACCGGTGTGATTCCGGGCTATGGATGGGAGCGCTCCCACTTCTGAGAGGACCCCCCACATGAGAAACCGCCTTCTCGTCGCGGTGTGCGCCCTGCTCGCAGGGCTCGCCACGGCGCTGATGTCGGCGCCCTCGGCGCAGGCCGCCGTCGCCTGCTCGGTCGCGTACAGCAAGACCTGGGACAGCGGCGGCGGCTTCGGGGCCAACGTCACCATCACCAACACGGGCGACGCCCTCACGTCCTGGCGGCTCACCTACACCTGGCCGGGCAACCAGCAGGTGACCAACGGGTGGTCGGCCGACTGGAGCCAGTCCGGCCAGAACGTCACCGCGGCCAGCCTCGGCTACAACGGCACCCAGGCCAGTGGCGCGCAGTGGACGATCGGCTTCAACGGCTCCTACAGCGGCACCAACACCAACCCCACCGGCTTCGCCCTCAACGGCGTGACCTGCGGCGGCGGAGGCGGCCCCGGCAACCCCGGCCAGCAGGCCCTCCAGGTGACGCCGACCTCCCTGAGCGTGCCCGAGGGTGGCAGCGCCACGTACGCGGTGCGCCTGGCCGTCCAGCCCACCTCGAACGTGACCGTCACCTCGACCGCGGGCACCGGCGACAGCAACCTCACCGTCACCGGCGGAGCCAGCCTCACGTTCACCTCGGCCAACTGGAACACCGCGCAGAACGTCACCGTCTCGGCCGCCGAGGACAGCGACACCACCAACGGCACCCGCCCGATCACCGTCGCCTCCAGCGGCCTGACCAGCGTGACCGTCACCGCGACCGAGGCCGACAACGACACCGGCGGCGGCGGGCCCGGCCACGTCGACAACCCGTACGCCGGGGCCACCGGCTACGTCAACAGCGACTGGTCGGCCAAGGCCGCGGCCGAGCCCGGCGGCTCGGCGGTCGCCAACACCTCCACCGGCGTGTGGATCGACCGCATCGCCGCCATCGCCGGCACCGGCGGCGCCAAGGGCGTCCGCGCCCACCTCGACGCCGCCCTCACCCAGGACGCGGCCAACGGCAGCGCGCCGCTGACCATCCAGTTCGTCATCTACAACCTGCCCAACCGCGACTGCTCCGCGCTGGCCTCCAACGGCGAGCTGCTCATCTCCCAGAACGGCCTGGCCCGCTACAAGACCGAGTACATCGACCCGATCGCCGAGATCATGGCCGACCCGAAGTACGCGGCCCTGCGGATCGTCACCGTCGTCGAAATCGACTCGCTGCCCAACCTGGTCACCAACACCAACCTGGCCAAGTGCGCCGAGGCGCAGTCGTCCGGCGCGTACGTGCAGGGCATCCAGTACGCGCTGAACAAGCTGCACGCCATCCCGAACGTCTACACCTACCTCGACGCCGCCCACCACGGCTGGATCGGCTGGTCCAGCAACTTCGGCCCGACCGCCGACCTCATGGCCTCCACCGCCCGCGGCACCACGGCCGGCTACGCCAGCGTGGACGGCTTCATCACCAACACCGCCAACTACTCCGCCCTGACCGAGCCGTACTTCACGGTGAGCACCACCGTGAACGGCACGTCCGTGCGCCAGTCGAAGTGGCTGGACTGGAACGACTACGTGGACGAGCTGACCTTCGCGCAGGCGTTCCGCAACGCGCTGGTGTCCAAGGGCTTCCCGTCGACGATCGGCATGCTCATCGACACCTCGCGCAACGGCTGGGGCGGCTCGGCCCGGCCCACCGGCCCCAGCACCTCCACCAACGTGGACGAGTTCGTCAACCAGTCGCGCGTCGACCGGCGCATCCACGCCGGCAACTGGTGCAACCAGAGCGGCGCCGGCCTCGGCGAGCGGCCGCGGCCCAACCCGGCGCCCGGTCTCGACGCGTACGTGTGGATCAAGCCGCCGGGTGAGTCCGACGGCTCCAGCACCGCGATCGACAACGACGAGGGCAAGGGCTTCGACCGGATGTGCGACCCGACGTACACCGGCAACGACCGCAACGGCAACAACCTGACCGGGGCGCTGCCCAACGCGCCGCTGTCCGGCCACTGGTTCTCCGCCCAGTTCCGCCAGCTCCTGCAGAACGCGAACCCGCCCGTCCAGTAGGGCCACTCCGCAAGATCCGGTACGGCCCCGGTCCCGCTCCCGTCGGCGGGCCCGGGGCCGTACCCTTGCGCGGGTGCCCGCGTGGAACCGGGCGTGAAAGCGATCGGGCGGATCGGGAGAACAACCATGTCGGCTGATCGCGTCCGGAGGGTGGCACATGACGGGGAGAGCATCGTGACGGCGATGCCGTGGCTCGGCGCGCGGGCGGGCGACGCGCACGCGCGTGAACGGCTGGAGGGGGCGCCCCTGACGGACGCCGACGCGTTCGCGGCCGTCTTCGACGCCTGCTTCGGCGAGATCCACGCCTACGTCGCGCAGCGGCTCGGCCCGGACCACGCCGAGGACGTCGCCTCGGACACGTTCCTCATCGCCTTCCGCAAGCGCGGCCAGTACGACCCGTCGCGGGCGACGGCGCGGGCGTGGCTGTTCGGCATCGCCACCAAGCTCGTGGGCCGGCACCGCCGCCAGGAGGCGCGGGCGCTGCGCGCGCTGGGCCGCCACGGGGCCGAGGCGGACAGCGCCCCCGGGCACGAGGACCGGGTCAGCGCGCAGGTGAGCGCGCAGAGCCTGCGGCCGGAGCTGGCCGCCGCCCTGGCGGCGCTGCACCGCCGCGACAGGGACGTGGTGCTGCTCGTGGCGCTGGCCGGGCTGAGCCACGAGGAGATCGCCACGGCCCTGGACATCCCGTACGGCACGGTCGGGTCGCGGCTGAGCCGGGCCCGGCGCAAGCTGCGCGCGGCGCTCGGCGGCAGCAATCCCATGGTGGAGATGGAGGAGGCCGGCCGTGGATGAGCTGGAGCTGGTCCGCGACCTGTACGGCGAGCCGCCGCGGCCGGACCCGGCGGCGCGGGCCCGGGTGCGGGCCCGCCTGGAGCGGCGGCGTACCCGGCGGTGGCGGGTGTTGCCGTGGGCGGCGCGGCAGGAGCGGCGGCCTTCCCGGCCGTCTTCCCAGCGGCGGCGGCTCTCGTGGGGAGGGGCGCTGGCGGGCGCGGCGGCGGCGCTGGCGGCCGTGGTCGTCGCCTTCGGCGCCTCGGGCGCCCTGGGCGGCCCTCCCGCGCCCGTGCGGATCGACGCGGCGGCCACGGGCCGGGCCGTGCTGCTGGCGGCGGCGACCACGGCGGCCTCCGAGCCGCCGGCGCGGGGCGCGTACTGGCGCGTCACGCGGCAGACCGGCGCCGAGGTGACCACCCTGTGGGCGGCCCGCGACGGCCGCGCCTGGATCTCGGGGCCCGGGGCGGGGAGCGGCGTGCGGCCGGTCGCCAGGCCGTTCACCATGGCGGGCCGCCCCCTGTCGGTCGCGGAGATCGAGGGGCTGCCGGCCGACGCGGGCGCGCTCCGGCGGCGGGTGGTGGCGCTGCTGCCCCCCGGCTCCGGCGACGGGGTGCTGGCCGACGCGGTGAGCGGGCTGCTGTGGAGCAAGCCGTCGCCGCCCGCCGTGCGCGCCGCCGCGTACCGGCTGCTCGCGGACCTGCCGAACGTGCGCTACCTGGGCCGCTCGGCCGACCCGAAGGGCCGGCCGGGCGAGGCGTTCGCGTTCACGCTGGACCCCGCCACGGGCGTGCGGCGGACGCTGGTCCTCGACCCGGCCAGCTCGCAGGTGCTCTCCAGCAGCGACAGCCCCGGCACGGGCGACGGCCGGGAGACGCGGATCGTGCTGGCGGCCGGCTGGACCGACGAGGGCCCCTCCTCGGGGTGAGCCGCCGCGTCACAGCCAGTCGCGCCGTTTGAAGACCAGGTAGAGGGTCACGCAGACCACGCCCATGAGCACGATCGCGAACGGGTAGCCGAACAGCCAGTGGGTCTCGGGCATGTGGTCGAAGTTCATGCCGTAGATGGTGCCGACCAGCGTCGGCGCGAACAGGATGGCCGCCCACGCGGAGATCTTCTTGACCTCCTCGCCCTGCTGGATGCTCGCCTCGGTCATCTTGGCCATCTCGGCGTTCTGCGCCTGGGTGACCAGCGTGGAGTTGATCACCAGGATGTCCTGGAGCATCTGGCGGAAGGCGGCGACCCGCTCGTTGACCGTGATGGCGTGGTCGGCCACGTCACGCAGGTAGCTCTGCAGCTCCTCGTTGACCCCGTACTTGGCGGCCCCGGCGATGAAGCCGTCGATCAGCCGCACCAGCGGCGCGGTGGCCCGCTGGAACTCGATGACCTCGCCGGACAGCTCGTACACGCGCCGCGACACCGACGGGTCGCCGCTGAACACCTGGGCCTCGATCTCCTCCAGGTCCTTCTGCAGCCCGGCGACGACCGGGGCGTAGCCGTCGACCACGGCGTCGAGGATCGCGTACAGCACCGCCTGGGGTCCCTGCCGGAGGAGGTCGGGGTCGGACTCCATGCGTTTGCGCACGGCGTGCAGGTCGGGCGCCTCGGCGTGGCGTACGGTGATGACGAAGTTGGGGCCGACGAACACGTGCACCTCGCCGAACGCGACCTCCTCGACGTCGTCGAGGTAGCGCGCGGCGCGCAGCACCACGAACAGCGTGTCGCCGTAGCGGTCGGCCTTCGGGCGCTGGGAGCCGACGATGGCGTCCTCCAGCGCCAGCTCGTGCAGCTCGAACTCCTCGGCGAGCTTGACCAGCTCCCACTCCTTCGGCCGGTACAGGCCGATCCAGGCGAGGCTCTCGGGGGTCTTCTTGAGCCGTTCGAACGCGTCGGCGAGCGAGCCGGGGTTGTCGACCCGGTGGCCGTCCTGGTAGACGGCGTTGTCGATGACGGTCGGCCGGTACGGCGCCTCCTCGACGGCACGCGGGTCCATCTCGTGCTCGGGCGCCTCCTGGCGGGTCGCCTCGCCGCGCCTGAAACTCCTCATGCGTGCCACGCCGTTCCTCTTCCCGCCGGCTGATCGGGTGACCGTCTGTCCCGGTCCCGGGTGGTGTCGTGCCATGTATCCAGCCGATCCTTCACTTTTGTATCAGATCACGTTCGTCCCGTCGTCCCGGCGAACAGCCTGTGACCAGCGCGAGAACGCGCCCGCACGCGAAAACGCCGGCGTCCCCCACCTGCCCAGCGAGCCCGCCGTCAAGCGGCCTCCGCACGAGGGCCGCGGCCCGGATAGGGTCTCGTCTTGATGGACGAGCTCTGGGCCCACCTCATCAAGGCACAACCCGATCCCGCCCCCTGGGTCGTGCCGGCCACCGCTCTGGCGGCGCTCGCGATCGTGTCGTTCAGGACGTCCTGGCAGCTCAGCCGGGGCCTGGTCACGATCGCGCACGAAGGGGGCCACGCGCTGATGGCGCTGCTCACCCGGCGCAAGCTCGAAGGCATCCGGCTGCACTCCGACACCTCGGGCGTGACGCTGACCCGGGGCCGGCCCAACGGGCCCGGCATGGTGCTGACCGCGCTCGCCGGCTACCTCGCGCCGTCGCTGCTCGGGCTGGCCGCCGCGTGGCTGACCGAGCAGGGGCGCATCACGCTGCTCATGTGGAGCGTGCTGCTCTTCCTCGTGTGCATGCTGCTGCTGATCCGCAACCTGTACGGCGCGCTGATCCTGCTGGCGACCGGCGGCGCGGTGTTCGCCCTGTCGATGTACGCGCCCAGCCAGGTGCAGCAGGCGGTGGCCATGGTGGCGGTGTGGTTCCTGCTGTTCGGCGGGGTGCGGCCGATCATCGAGTTACAGCGCAAGCGGCGGCTGCGGCAGGCCCGCGACTCCGACGCCGACCAGCTCGCCCGGCTGACGTTCCTGCCGGGCGGTTTCTACGTGTTCTTCTTCCTGGTGGTGGCGTGCGCGTCGGTGGCGGCGGGCGCGTACCTGATGAACCCGCTGTGATCCCCTCCCGCCAGGACCACTGACCACGGCCCTGTCCGTCCCCCGGCCGCCCGCGACGCCTGCACGTCCGCCGTCGCGCGCTCGTCAGGCGCCGGCCCGTCGTCGCCGCCTCCTCCGCGTCCGCGCTCCGTACGGAAACCCACGCGGTCACTGCGCTCCGGATCCTCGCGACTGAACGCTCTCGGGGCGATCGGTGAATAAGGGGCGATGGATCCACGCAACGGAAGACGGCCGATGACATCCGGAGCCCTGGCGAGCTTCGCCGCGCTGTTCCACCGCCACGGTGCGTCGATGCACGGCTACGCCGAGCGGCGGCTGCCGCGCCCGCTCGGCGTCCGTCTGGACACCGGGGTCACCGATCGGCCCGGGGTGAAACTCTGATCGGCGGGCGCCGGCGCGGGTGGGCACTGGCCGCGGCGTCGCTGCTGCTCGCGCTCCCCTCGGCCGCCAACTTGATCGGCGGGTTCACCTCGATCTGGACGCCGGGGCTCCCGTTGCCGCTGCTCGACCTGCTGGCACGGGCGGGGCTGCTCGACATGTGGCTCATCGCGGATCTCCTCGCCGCCTCGGGCATGCTGGGGGCGGCCGGGGTGGCGGCGCAAGCCGGCCGGGAGCGGATCGCCGGCGTGGCGATACTCGCCGCGGTCTCGGCGATCAGCCTCACCGTCGCCGTGACCGGAGGCGGCTGGCTCCCCGCGGGCTACGGCATGGCCTACGCCGCGGCACTGATGGTGCTGCGAACCCTCTGGAGCGGATCTCGATGCGCTCCAGCACGGCGCGAGACCGCGGGCCGTCTCCGGCTTGGCCGGGAGCGAGGACGAGATCACCGGCTCTAGCCGTCGGAGGCCAGGCGGTCGAGGGCGGCGCGGAGCAGGCGCCGCTCGTCCTCCGGCAGCGGCTCCAGGAACGCGCGCTCGGCCTCCTCGACCGCCGCCGCGCCGCGCGTGAGCACGTCGCGGCCGTGCGCGGTGAGCTCCACCGCGTTCTTGCGCCGGTCGTCGGGGTGGGGGCGGCGCGCCACGAGCCCCTTGCCCTCCAGCGCGTCGAGCATGGCGACCATCGTGGTGCGGTCGATGCGCAGCTCCTGGGCGGCCTGCTGCTGCGACACCGGCGAGCGGGCGTCGAGCACGGTGAGCACGGCCAGCTCGCGGCCGTCGATGCCCAGCGGCTCCAGCGCCGGCCCGGTGAGCCGGGTCAGGCGGAGCTGCGCGTGCTTGAACAGGTAACCCAGGCGGCGTCTCGACACAGGGAGATTCTCGCACTACGGTAATCATCAGTCTTACTGACGATCAGTGGAGCTGACATTGCTGAGTTTCGGCATCAAGACCGTTCCCGTCGGCGTCACGTACACCGACCTGCTGCGGGTCTGGCAGGAGGCGGACGAGCTGCCCGCCATCGAGCACGCGTGGCTGTGGGACCACCTCCTGCCGCTGTTCGGGCCGGTGGACACGCCCATCCACGAGGGCTGGACCATGCTGGCGGCCCTCGCGGCCCGCACGGAGCGCCTCTCCTTCGGCCATCTCGTGACCGGCAACCTCACCCGGGCGCCCGCCCTGCTCGCCAAGATGGCGGCCACCGTGGACGCCGTCGCGCCCGGCCGGCTCGTCCTCGGGCTCGGCGTGGGCGGCACCCGTCAGCCGGGCGACACCCTCGTGCCGCGGGAGTACGGCGCGTACGGGCTGCACATCGCCTCCCCCGGCGAGGGCGTGGCCCGGCTCGCGGAGTCCTGCCAGATCATCAGGCGCATGTGGACCGAGGACCGCTTCGACTTCGAGGGCCGCCACTACCGGCTGCGCGACGTGGTCTGCGAGCCCAAGCCGGCCCGCCGGCCGCCGCTGCTCGTCGGCGGCTGGGGCGACCGGACGCTGGGCGTCGTGGCCGAGCACGCCGACATCTGGAACGTGCCCGGCCCGCCGCACAACTCCCTGGAGTTCGTGGCGGAGCGCAACCGGGCGCTCGACGAGCGGTGCGCGGCCATCGGACGCGACCCGGCGTCACTGATCCGCTCCACGCAGGTCACCGTCTCGTACGAGGACCCGGGGGCGACCCGCGCCGTGGTCAAGGAGCTGGCGGGGATCGGGCTGACCCACATCGTGCTCAACCTGCGCCCGCCGTTCCCCGCAGGAGTGGCCCGGTGGGCGGCGGACGAGATCATCACCCCTTCGTCGGGGTGAGGAAGCGGCGGACGTCGGCCACCTCCTCCGCGAGCGCCTCCGCCGGCAGCGGGCCGAAGGGCTTCACGGTCGCCTCCGCGCCCCTGCGCTCCCAGACGCCCGCCGCCACGCCGCCGGCCAGCACCACGGGGCGCAGGATGCCTCCTCCGGGGAACACCTGCCTGGCGTGGGCGGCGGGCACGACGGGGTCGCGGCTCTTCCAGCCGAGCAGGAACTCGTCGAACGCGGGGACGAGCCGTACCGGGACGTCCTCCGCGGGGAGCGGGTCCGGCGTGCCGGTGCCGAGGCCGGTGTCGGGGTTGGGGCCGGGGCTCGGGCTGGGGCCGGGGCCGCTCAGGCGCCAGGCCGTGCGCGCCTCGCCGAGGGAGAGCCCGGACCAGGCGGCCAGGTCTTCCGGCTCGGACGGCCGGTGGGCCCGGCGGTAGCGGCGGGCCAGCTCGGCCAGCGCCCGCTCCCGGTCGGGCTCCGGCGTGATCGGGGCACCGAGCCAGTCGGCGGCGTGGACGTACGTGGGCTTGCCGCCCCGGGGCGGCGCGAGCACCGCCAGCCCGTGGAAGGCGGCCAGCGCGACCAGGTGCACGACGCCCTGCCCGCGCGCCCTGCCCGCCAGCCGCTCCTCCAGTTCGGCCTTGGTCAGCGGCCCCTGACCGGACAGGGCGCCCTCGATCAGGGGCAGCAGGTCGTCGCCGGAGACGCCCTCCTGGGCCAGTCGGCGCAGGGTGGCGGCGTCGCGCCGGGTGACAGCGTGCAGCCACGGCAGGTCGTCGGCGTGGACGAAGTGCAGGGTGCCGCGCGGGCCCCAGACGCGGACGATCTCGCGGTCGCGCCACGCCGACTCGACGTCCGCGAGCAGCAGCGACGGCGACCGGGCGCGGAAGGCCAGACAGGCGGAGGGGACGTCCTGGGCCTGCACGGCGAGCAGGCGCCGCACGACCTCGCCCGCGCCCAGGCCCGGCGGCCGGTGCAGCAGCTGCGCCTCGACACTCCGCACGCCCACCCGCCCCTTCGCCGACCTGTACCGGTGCGCCTGGATTCTGCCGCATCGCCCACCCGGAGCCGAACCGGAGCGGGAAGGCCGCGTCCCGCCGCGGTCCGAGATTGTCGGCCGGAAGCCTTACCTTAGAGCGCGTGCCCGATCAGCCCCTGACCCTCGACGCCGCGCTCTCCGACGAGGCGGTCCTGTCGACCTACCGCCGCATGTTCGCGGCCCTGGCCCGTGACAGCGGGGCCGTGGTGGACGACCCTGCCCTGGTCGACATCGCCGAGACCCTGTTCGCCGCGTTCGCGGAGGCGGGCGAGGAGTGGCTGACGCACGAGCAGATGCGCTTCGCCTGCCGGGCCTACCCGGGTGACCAGTTCGACAACCGGCTGCGGGTGCTCAAGGGGCTCGGGGCCATCCGCGAGGTGTTCCCCAAGCCCAACCAGCTCCGCTACCGCGCGTCGTTCACCAGCGTCGTGGGGCTGATGTTCATCCGGCGGATGATGGACGACGGCGGCCAGTCCGAGATGCACCGGCTGCTCGCCCTCGAGGACCTCAACGTCGCCGACCCGCGCACCACCATGGACGAGGCCCGGCAGAGCGCCGCCAACCTCGCCCGCGCGTTCCGGCTGTGGGCGCTGGAGCTGATCACGCTCACCACCGGCACGATCGAGGAGCTGCGCGAGCAGGCGCCCAAGCTGTGGGGCACCGAGGAGATCGCCCGGCGCGCCCAGAGCCTGCACGGCACCATCCTGACCCGCTGGCCCGAGCTCGACCGGGTCTGCACCGACCTGCGGGCCGCCATCTACGCCTACAGCGACGCCTCCCGGCGCGCGGCCGGCCGCCTGGCCGACTCGGCGGGCACCACCCGCAACCTCACGCTGCTGCCGACCGAGACGTGGCGCACGTTCACGCAGACCGCCTCCAAGGAGCGGCTGGCGGCGGTGCTCGACGGGTTCGTGTTCGACGCGCCGGCGCCGTGGCACGACCCGGCGGCGATCGCGCGGGCGGTCGACGAGGCGCCCCGCCCGGCGCCCGCGCAGCCCACTCCCCCGCGCTCGGCCCTGCCCGACCCGGGCCCACAGGCCTCGCTCGACTCCTCGCCCGGCGCCGTCGTGGAGCGCCTGACGGGGGTCGCGGAGTCGCTGCTCGGGGCCTCGTCGCGGGTGGCGCTGGCCGACGTGCTCGGCGACGACTGGCCCTCCGCCCGGCGGCTGCTCGCCGACCTGACCACGATCGACCTGCGGCCGGAGCTGCCGTACCGGCTGACCTGGTCCGACGACCTCAGCATCGACCCGGACCGGGAACCGGCCTGGCTGTCCCACGGGCACCTGGAGCGCACCTCATGATCCGCACCCGTTCCTGTCCGACGCCGCTCGCTCGCGTCGGCGTCGGCGTCGGCGTCGGCGTTCGCGCTCGTGTTCATGCTCGCGTTGGCGTTGGCGTTGGCGTTGGCGGCGGCGTTCGTGTTCGTGTTCGCGTTCATGGGGACGCGACGCGTCTTCCTCGCGCGGGCGTGTCGAGCCTTCCCGGAGGGGAGTCATGACGAGGGCCTCGAAGCGCGCGCCCGCGGACGGCGCCACCGCCCACGTGCTGGCCCGCGCCGGTGGTCCGCTGGCGCTGGGCGCGGGGGCGGCGGCCCCGCCGGGCATGCTCCGGCTCACCCGGCCCGACTCCACCGGCCAGGCGCTCCCGGTGTGGCCCGACGGCGTCACCCCGGCGCTGCTGGAGGAGCACCAGGTGGCCCCGGTGCCGGTGGAGCGCTCCGGTGAGACGCGCCGTGTCCTGGCCGCGTGTCTCAAGTGCTGCTGGACCGACCACTCCATCGACCCGTGGCCGGGAGAGCCCGCGCCGGTGGAGCTGGTGCTGGCCACGTACCGGGCCCTGATCGGCCGCACGGACGACCTCATGCGCAACTGGGCGATCGGGGCGCTGCGCCGCCTGCACGACTCGGCCTGGGTCGTCATGGCCGACGGGCTGGTGACCCTCGGGCCGAGGTGCGCGCTGTGGCCCGTGTCGTCGCTGGCGCAGCTCAAGGAGCTCGTACGCCGGATCCCGGAGCCGGAGCGTCAGGAACTGAGGGTGGTGGCGGACTCCGACATCGTCGCGGCGGCCCGCGCGGCGACGGCCGCCGGAGCGGACCAGGGCGCGTCCGAGGCGGACGGGAATGCCGCCGGGCCGGAAACCGGCGAGGGCGAGAGCCGCTCGGCCGCCGCCGAACGGGCCGAGGCGGACGCGGATGCCGCCGGGCCCGAAACCCGCGAGGATGAGAGCCGGTCGGCCGCCACCGAACGGGCCGAGGCTCCGGCGGCCGGGTCCCGTCCCGAAGGAGCGGCGGCGGAGACCGCCCTCGGCGGCGAGCCGCGGCCGTCCCAGGCCGAGGCGGCGGGGTCCCGGGCCGCCGGGGCCGGGGCGGGTGCCTTGCCGGCTCTCGGTGGGCGGGCCGAGGCCGGGGTGCCCGACTTCGACGATCTCCTCGACGGCTACGACGAGAGGCGGCGGGCCGAGCTGGTCGCCGCGTACATGGTGGTGGAGTACGCCGCCGAGCCCGTCCAGGAGGCGCGCTTCGCCGCGCTGCGCGACCCGGCGCTGCGGCACACGCTCGGCGAGATGCTCGCCCGGCGCGGTCGCACGCTGATCCAGCACCGCGAACGCTGGATCTCCGGATACTCCGACGAGACCGCCGCCCGGGCGCTCCGGCAACTCCGCGAGACTGCCGGCACGGGTCTTGCGGGCGGGGCGGGCATCGCCGGTGAGGCTGGCGGCGCTCTCGACCGGGCCGGCGAGGCGGAGAGGCCCGGCGCTCTTGACCCGTCCCGTGAGGCGGAGAGGCCCGGCACTCACGGCCCGTCCGGCGAGGCAGCGGGGCCCGGCACTCACGGCCCGTCCGGCGAGGCAGCGGGGCCCGGCACTCACGGCCCGTCCCGCGAGGCAGCGGGGCCCGGCACTCTCGACCCGTCCCGCGAGGCAGAGGGTTCCGGCCTTCTCGGCCGGTCCGGCGGGGCCGGTGACGCGACCCGGCCCGGGCCGAAGGGCACCGGCACAGGCGCACGGGCCCACGCCGCGGGCACCACGGCCCCCGAGGCAGGCGCGACGGCCGTGTCCGCGAGCACGGACATGTCCGCCGCAGGCACGGCCACCGCGCCCGGCAGCCCGAATACGTCCCACGCAGGCGCGAACGCCTCACCAGCAGACGCCACCGCCTCGCCCGCAGACGCTGCTGCCGGGGTCGTGCCCGCGGCCGTCTCGACCGTAGACGCACTCGGGAACGGCGGCTCCCTCGCTTCGCCAGGGCGGCCCCGAAGCCAGCGTGGCTCCGCGGGCTTCGGCGTCTCGAACGGGCCCAGCGGCTCGACGGGGCTGGGTGAGGCGGAGCGGGCGGTGCTCACGCTGGTGCTCGTGCACTCCGTGGCGATCCCCCGGGCCGAAGGCGTGCTGCCGGAGGACACGTGGCTGTCCCCGCACCCCACACCGGTCGAGGAGCTGCGGCGGCACACCCAGGTGCCGATCGGCGAGCTGGAGGCGGCGCTGCGGGTGCTGCGGCACGCGGGGCTGCTGGCGCAGGTGAAGGCGGGCGAGGAGGCGGGCGGCTACGTGCCCGGCCCCCAGTTCCATCGGCTCACCCCGGCGGCGCGGCGGCGGTTGCAGGAGGAGCTGATCCTGGCGGCCGGCCCGCACACACCGCTCGCGGCAGCCGTACGGGCCCGAAGATCGGCCGGATAGGAGGCCGCCGGGCCGGCGACCGGATGTGGGCGTCGCTGGAGACGGCGTCACTGTGCCGTCGGATGCGACCGGACGGGCGTGGAGGGACACGACCGCCTGCCCGGTCGGCGTCAGGGCCGGATGAATGAGGCGGCGGCACCGGACGACCTCACGGTCGGGCGGTGAGGTGGGATTGCGCGGCTTTCGGATCGCGTGGGTGAGGCGGGACCGCGTGGCCTCAGGGCCGTGCGGATGAAGCGGAACCGCGCGGCCTCAGGGCCGTGCGGATGAAGCGGGACCGCGCGGCCTCGGGGTCGCGTGGGCGAGGCGGGCTTGCGCGGGCTTCCGGGCTCCGCGGATGAGGCAGGAACGCGCGGCTCTCGGGCCGCGTGGATTGGGCACGACCGCGCGGCTTTCGGATCGCGTGGGTGAGGCGGGACCGCGCGGCCTCAGGGCCGTGCGGGTGGTGGACAGGTACGAGGCTGTCCGGCGGCGAGCCGGGTCAGTGGATGGCGTGAGCGCGCAGGAAGGGTGGCGGGAGTTCGAGTGTCGCAGGTGGAGAACGTGGTCGGGGACCGGGTGCTGATCGCCGTGCAGGCGGTCAACATCTCGCGGCTCTCGACCCATCCGGTGCCGACCGTCCCGGGCACGCTCATCGTCGTCGCCGGCGCGGGTCCCAAGGACTCCAACGGAGCCGGCAAGTCGTCGTTCATCGCGTCGATCACGGCGCTGCTGGGCGACGAGCAGTGGAGGTTCGCCTCGGGCGCCAAGGCCGTGTCGGAGCTGCTGTTCAACGCGGAGCTGGCCAGCGGGGCGGGCGGGCGGCAGTGGGCGAGCGCCGACCACGGCTACATCGTGGGGGTCTTCGGCCCGCCCGAGGTGCGTACGGGTGATCTGGCGCGCGTCCTGCAGTCCAGGGCGACGGCGGTCACCGGCGCAGGTGAGCCCCGCCCCGGCGCGGAAGCTCTCGACGCGGCGGCCCCGAACGAGGAAGCCCACAGCGCGGGAGCTCCAGGCGCGGAAAGCCGGGGTGCAGCAAGCGCGGGCACGGAAAACCGGGGTGCAGCGAGCGCGGGCGCGGAAGGGTTCGAGGTCGGTCGAGGCGCCCGCGGCGCCGGGGCCGCGGGAGACGGCGGGGGTGCCGCGGGAGACGGCGGTGAACCGCTGGAGAGCGGGGAGCTCTTCGCCGTCCCCGACACCTCCGGCGGCGCCATGACCGTGTGGCTGCGCGTCAACCAGGAGGCGCCGCACCTGGAGATCCGCTGGCGTGACGGCGTCCACCTGGCGTCCGCCGCGTCCGAGGCGGAGCGGGTCGCGCGGGCCGACGAGATCTGGGCGTCGCTCCCCCGCTCCGCCGGGCGGCGCGACGTGGTGGCGCGCGACCTCACCAAGGTCCTTTACGGCGACCGTGTCCGCTGCGTGTCGTTCCTGTCCACCTCCGTCCGCAGCAAGGTGGCCACGAACCTGCTGTCCCAGCCGCTCAACGAGATCTCCCCGGAGCGGGTGTTCGAGGCGATCGCGGCGCTGACCGGGCTCGACGCCGAGCTGGAGCAGGAGCGCGAGGCACGCCGCGACGAGCACGCCAAGCGGGTGCGCGCGGCGCAGGCCGGCGAGCGGCTGGCCGAGTTCGAGGCGGAGTCGAAGGCGCTGCTGACCACGTTCGACCGTCGCGACCAGGCGCGGGTGCGGCTGGCCGAGGCGCTGCGGTGCTGGCGCGGCAGGCAGGCGCGCAAGCTGGCCGACGCGGCGGCCAAGGACGAGGCGCTGGCCGAGGAGCTCGCCGCGCACCGGGCGGCGAACGAGGCGGCGGCCGAGGCGATCGCCATGGTCAAGGCCGAGATCGCCACGTTGAAGGACGACACGCTGGACCGGCGCGTCACCGAGGCGCGGCGGGAGCTGGCGGCGCTCCAGGCGCGGGCCGCCAAGCTGGAGGCCGACCGGGCCGTGGCCGAGAACTCCGCCGACGAGCTGCGCGGCCGGATCCCGGAGCTGGAGGAGGCTCGCCGGTTCGCCGACGGCCGGGACGTCCCGGCGGCCGAGGGGGAGCTGCGCGAGGCCCGGCTGCGGCTGAACGAGGCGTTGAAGGCGCTCGGCGTCGCCGACCGGGAGGTGGCCTCCGCCCAGGCGGCCCTGGACGACGCCGAGGGCGGCCCGGCCGCGGCGCAGCTCAACGCCCTGGCCGCGAACGGTCTTCCCGCCACCGGCCTGCTGGACGCGCTGGACGTGGCCGAGCAGGCGCGCGACCAGTCCCGCGCCCCGGGGCTGAGCCTGGGCGGGCTGCGCGGCTGGCCGCACGAGCACGCGGTGATCGTCGACGCCGGACGGCTGGACGAGGCGGCCCGGGCGCTGCGCGACCTGCCCGGGTCGGTGCTGGTCAGCGCGGCCGGGGTGAGCGTCGTGGGGGCGTTCGACGGGGTGGCGACCGGGCGCGAGGCGCGCATCAAGGCCGCCGAGCAGCGCCTGAACCGGGCCCGCGACGCGCAGGAGACCGCGGCGCAGGCCGTACACGACGAGGAGGAGGCCGTCGCCGAGGCGCAGCGCCGGCTCGACGGCGCGCGGGCGGGGGTGCGGCTCGCCGAGGTGGAGGAACGGCTGGCCGAGCGGCGGGCGCGGCTGGAGGAGCTGGCCGGTGCGCTGGAGGAGGTGGTCCCGGCCGTGGCCGAGGCCGAGCGTCAGGCCGCCGGGCTCGACTTCCGGGCCCGTACCCGGGACATGGAGATCGAACGGCTGGAGGGCCGGCGGCAGCGGCACGAGGCCGAGCGCGTCCAGGCGCGCGAGCAGGAGACCCGCGTCGGCGCCGACCGGGAGGCGTTGAAGCTGGCCGTGCTGGCGGCCGACTGGGGCGGCCCCGCCGAGACGGCCCGCGAGTGGCTGCGGGCGCTGCCCGAGGAGGAACGGCCGCGCACCGCCGAGGAGTGGTGGCGGATCGCCGAGCGCCACTTCGACCAGGCGTTGCGCGACACGTTCCCGGAGGAGGACGCCGAGATCCCCGAGGAGCTGGCGTTCCTGCTGTCGGAGCGCGGCGGGAGCACGGCGCGCGAGCAGGCGACGTTCGCGGCGGTGTGCGGGGCGCTCGCGTCCTACCTGCGCGGGCAGGAGGAGTACGAGAAGCACCAGCGGCGGCAGATCGAGGCGCAGCTCGTGTCGCGGCAGCGCGACCTGGCGGCGGCCGACAAGGGCGCGGAGGAGGCGGCGCAGTCGACGGCCGTCCACCGGGCGGCGCTCAGCGCGGCGATCAAGGCGCGGCTCACCCGCGTGGCGGAGGAGTTCGAGAAGCTCGACACCTCGTACGGCGGCTACGGCGCGACGCTGGAGTTCCCGGTGCCGCCCGCGCCGGCCGACCCGGAGCAGCGCTGGCAGTGGCGGGTGACGCCGAAGTGGCGGCGCGGCGAGGGGCAGGGGTTCGTGCCCTACAACCGGCGGGCCAACACCGCGCTGATGGACGAGAAGGCGGTCAAGCTGGTGTGCGCGGCGGCGATCGC
This sequence comes from Nonomuraea rhodomycinica, assembly GCF_013363995.1. GTDB lineage: Bacteria > Actinomycetota > Actinomycetes > Streptosporangiales > Streptosporangiaceae > Nonomuraea > Nonomuraea rhodomycinica. The sequence continues at coordinate 68,100 of NZ_JABWGO010000008.1, forward strand.
CTCGTCCGGCGGCGGCCACCTGTGCCTGGTGCTGGACGAGCTGGGCCGCAACCTGGGCAAGGAGCACCGGCGGGAGGCGGTGGCGCTGTTCCGGCGCATCGGCGAGACGTACGGGATCACGGTGATCGGGGCGCTGCAGGACGACATGGAGCCGTACGCGATCGACGCGTGCGGGCAGTACATCAAGCTGCGCCGGTCGTCGGATGCGATGCCGTACAACGAGCCGCCGGTGATCGTGGGGCACGACCAGCACGCCGAGCGGGTACGGGCGCTGGCCGCGTACGTGGACAGGACCCCGGCCGCGGCGGCGCCCGACGACTCAGGCGCACCGGCCGGCGCCGGCGGCTGAGGCATGTCGACCGGCGCCGGCGGCAGAGGCGCGTCGGCCGGCGCCGGCGGCTGAGGCGCGTCGGCCGGCGGCTCAGGTGCGTGGGCCTGCGGCTCAGGAGCGTCGGCCGGGGCTAGCGGCTGAGGCGTGCCAGCCACCGGCCGTGTGCCGTCCAGTGCTCCACCTGCCGGAAACCGGCGGCGTGGGCGAGCCGCCGGATGTCGCTCGTGGACACGGTCGCCCAGCCGAACCAGTCGCCGGCGAGCGGGCCGCGGCGCAGCCGTACCCGGTCCACGCGGCTGGTCGCGTCGGGCGGCGCGAGCTCGGCCAGGACGGCGCCGCCCGGGCGGATCAGCTGCCCGACCCGGCGCAGGAGCGCCTCCGGGTGGCCGCCGATGCCGATGTTGCCATCGGCCAGCAGCGCCGTCGTCCACCGGCCGCTGCCCGGAACCTCGTCGAAGACGTCGCGGAGCAGGGCGAAGCCGCCCGCCCGGCGGGTCAGCGCGACGGCACGGGGCGTGATGTCGATGCCGAGCGCCCGCACGCCGCGGCGGGCCAGCTCGACGGTGAGCCGGCCGGGGCCGGAGCCGATGTCGAGCGTCGGGCTGGCGCACCGCTCCAGCAGCGTCTCGTCGCCGTCGATCAGGTCGAACCAGCGCGCGGTGTCCAGCGCGACGCGCGTGCCGTCCACGTACTCCAGCTCGGCCCGCACCCCGCCGAGCGCGTCGGCGTACAGCTCCCCCATCATCGGTCGAGCTCCCGGAGCGTGGCGGCGAAGTGGGTGTGCGGCGCGTGGGCGGCCACGGTGGCGGCGTCGGCCGCGGTGTCGACGTCGGTCAGTTCGGGCAGCAGGTGAACGGCCAGCCCGGCGCGGTCCAGCCGGTCGAGCTGGAGCTTGCCGGTCTCCGGGTGCGACATCGGTACGCCCAGCACCAGAGCGGGATCCGGCCTGCGCAGGCCGAGCAGCCAGAAGCCGCCGTCGGCCGCCGGCCCGTAGACCGCGTCGTGGCCCTCAAGCGCGGCGACGGCCTCGCCGAGCAGGGCCGGGGTCACCTGCGGGGTGTCCATGCCGATCAGTACGACGGGGTCCGGCCGGAGCCGGTGGGCGTCCGAGAACGCCGCCGCAAGACGCTCGTCCAGGCTCGCGCCACGCTGGGGGATGACCGCGAAGCCGGCGGGCAGCCAGCCGCCCGGCAGCCCGTCCAGGGCGAGCAGCCGCTGGGTGGCGGGCGTGGCGGACACCGCGCGCAGGCTGTCGCGGAGGGCGGCCTCGGCGAGCGCGGCGGCCTCGGCCGGGGTGAACGGCGGCGTCAGCCGGGTCTTGACCCGCCCCGCCACCGGCTCCTTGGCGATGATCAGGATTTGCGCCGAACCGCTGGGCGGCATGCGTGGTCCTTCCGTGACGGAGGCCGACAAGGGGGACGTACGTGATCGCTTACCGGAGGTCATCGGCGCGCTCCCGCATCGTGCGCGCCCGGCCCTCGATCTCCTGGGCGTGGGAGGGCGGCGCCGGTCTCATGGGATGGCAGTCTGGTCTCGTGGGTGGGCGGCCCGGTCTCGTGGGTGGGCGGCCCGGTCTCGTGGGAAGGCGGCCCGGTCGCGTGGGCCTGCGGCTGCGTCGCCTGGGTCTGCGGGTGTGTCCGGTGGGTCTGCGGGTGCGTCGCCTGGGTCTGCGGGTGCGTCCCGTGGGTCTGCGGGTGTGTCGCGTGGGACGCCCGTGCCCGCCGGCGTACGGCCCAGCCGGCCGGCACGGCCAGTGCCGCCGCCAGGTAGAAGGCGGTCGCCGGGCTGGTGGACGCCATCGGTCCCGCGACGTAGGCGACCCCGCCCGCCAGCGCCACCCCCAGCCACTCCCACCGGCCGTCCATCGCGGCCAGCGCGACGACCGGCAGCGCGTACCAGGAGTAACCCGGCGTGAGGAGGAGCAGCAGCGACCCGGTGACGATCAGCGCGCCGCGCCACGGCCGGTCGGGATCGCCGTGGCGCAGGACGAACAGAGCGACCAGCGCGAGCAGCGCGATCGCGGCGTAGGGCGCCCAGGAGTCCGGCAGCACCAACCGCACCAGGGCGTAGCGGTGGCCGTCGGCGGGGCTCCCGTAACGCTCCTCCTGGAGGTAGCCCGGCAGGTAGCCGACGACGGGCGCCCGCGAGAGCAGCACGTAGGGCAGGTAGGCGAGCACCACGACCAGGGCGGCCGGCACCAGTGTCCTGACGATGCGTCGCCGGTCCGCTCCGTTCGCCAGGACTCCCGACAGCGCGCCGGGCAGCGTCACGACGGGCAGCAGCTTGGCCGCCACGGCGGCGCCCAGCAGCGCCCCCCGCCCGCGCCCCGCGCGCATGGCGAGCACGACCAGCAGCACGGCGAGCATGTCCACGTGCGCGTTGTTCACGGCCTCGACGGGTACGGCGGGGCACCACGCCCAGTACGCGGCCGTCCGGACGTTCCACCCGCACAGTGCGAGCAGCACGGCGACGGCCATCACCCAGCCGCCGAGCTGCAGGACCTTGTGCCGGGCGCCGTCCGGCGACAGCCAGTGGACCAGGAGGAAGTAGCCCTGGGCGACCGGCGGGTAGATGGTGGGCACGGTGGGACGGTTGATCCTGGTGCATCCCCCGTCGGGCAGCGGCCACCGGTCGCGGGCCGCGCACTCGGACGGGAAGAGCCAGCCGTCGCGTAGCCCGGCGAGCGCCGGGTCGGCCGGTGGGTGGTCGTACGGGGAGACGCCCGCCGCCTGCACCCGCCCGTCCCAGGCGTACCGGAAGGAGTCGGTGCTGCTGCTCGGCTGCGCCGACAGCCCCGCCGTGGCCATCACGACGCCGCCGGCGACGACCAGGACGGCCAGCCGCCTGTCCGGCTCCCGGCGTGCCAGCCACACCGCCACGGCGAACAGCGCCCAGGTGAGCAGGTACCACCCCAGACCGGGCGCCCCGGCCACCGTCCGCACCACGGCGAGGGCCAGGCCCACGAGCACGACGATGAGCATCACGCAGGCAGCCTCACATCTCGGAGGCGGTTCCTGGCCGCCGGAGCGCGAGACGTTCGCACTTCACAAGAACTCTTACGAAGTGCGAACGTCGCCCCGGTCGGGCCGCGCGCGGGGCTAGCGTCGGCGGGGTGAGAGTGATGGTCACCGGCTCGGCCGGATTCGTCGGCGGTCACGTGGCCGAGGCGTTCGCGGCCGACGGGCACGAGGTCACCGGCCTCGATCTGCGCACCGGCGCCGACGTGCGCGACGGCGCGACGCTGGACCGGCTGCTGCCGGGGGTGGACCTCGTGGTGCACCAGGCCGCCAAGGTGGGTCTCGGCGTGGACGTCTCCGACCTGCCGGACTACGCCTCGGCCAACGTGTACGGCACGGCCGTGCTGCTGGCGGCCATGGCCCGCCATCGGGTCGAGCGGCTGGTGCTGGCCTCCTCGATGGTGGTCTACGGCGAAGGCTCCTACGAGTGTCCCGGGCACGGCCCGGTGCGACCGGGCCCGCGTACGAGACGGGACCTGGAGGAGGGCCGGTTCGACCCCGTCTGTCCCGGCTGCGGCAGGCCGGTCCGCCGCGCCACCATCGCCGAGGACGCGCCGCTCGACCCGCGCAACGCCTACGCCACCAGCAAGCTCGCCCAGGAGCACCTGGCCGCCAACTGGGCGCGGGAGACCTCCGGAAGCGTCGTCGCGCTGCGGTACCACAACGTCTACGGCCCCCGGATGCCCCGCGACACCCCCTACGCCGGCGTCGCCGCGATCTTCCGCTCCGAGCTGGAGGCGGGACGCCCGCCGAAGGTCTTCGAGGACGGCGCTCAGACGCGCGACTTCGTCCACGTGCGCGACGTCGCCCGGGCGAACCTGGCGGCCGCCCTGGCGCCCCCGCGCCCCGGCGAGGCGCGCGCCTACAACATCGCCAGCGGCACCCCGCACACCGTCGGCGAGATGGCCGCCGCGCTGGCCGCCGAGCGTGGCGGGCCGGCTCCGCGGATCACCGGCGGCTACCGGCTCGGGGACGTCCGCCACATCGTCGCCTCACCCGAGCGGGCGGGCCGCGAGCTCGGCTTCCACGCCGAGATCGGGTTCGAGGCGGGCATGAAGGAGTTCGCGTGGTCATGACCGTCGAGGTGATCCTGCCCTGCCTGAACGAGGAGGCCGCGCTCGGCTGGGTGCTCGGGCGCATGCCCGACGGCTACCGCGCCGTGGTGGTGGACAACGGCTCCACCGACCGCTCGGCCGAGATCGCCCGCGACCTCGGCGCCCGGGTGGTCGACGAGCCACGCCGTGGCTTCGGCGCCGCCTGCCACGCGGGGCTGCTGGCCGCGGGCGCGGAGGTGGTCTGCTTCATGGACGCCGACGCCTCCCTCGACCCCCGCCAGCTCCCGGCAGTCGCCGAACCCGTCCTGGGAGGCCGCGCCGACCTGGTGCTCGGCGCCCGCCGGCCGCGCGCCGCGGGCGCCTGGCCGTGGCATGCCCGGCTCGGCAACGCCGTCCTCGCCCGCGGCCTGCGCCGCCGCACCGGGGCGCCGCTGCACGACCTCGGCCCCATGCGGGCCGCCCGGCGGTCCGAGCTGCTGGCGCTCGGGCTGACCGACCGCAGGTTCGGCTACCCGCTGGAGATGGTGCTGCGCGCGGCGGCCTCCGGCTGGCGGATCGCGGAGGTGGAGGTGGACTACCTGCGCAGAGCGGGCCGTTCCAAGGTCACCGGCACCGTCCGGGGCACGATGCGGGCCGCCTCGGACATGCGGCGGGTCATGGCCGACCACATGAGGTGACGCGCCGCCCTCCCGTCGTGACGCGTGCCCGGGGGCTGGGTGGGGTGACGGGTTCAGGGGGCCGCCGGGTCGTCGGTGGCGCGCTCGGGGGGCGGGCCCGTGTACGAGGCGCGCAGCCGTAGGAGGGAGCCGCGTTCGTACTCCTCCATGGCGTGCGCCAGCCAGCCGGCGGTCCTGGCCACCGCGAAGATCGCCTCTCCGGCGCCCGGCACCATCCCGGCGACGGTGGTGAGGGCGGCCAGGGCGAAGTCGAGGTTCCGCTCGGGGAGCCGGCGCCTGCGAGCCTCCTCCAGGACGGCCTGCGTGGCGGCGAGCCGCTCATGGCCGGGCGCCGCCTCCCGTACGAGTGCGAGGAGCAGCTCGCCGCGGGCGTCGCCGTTCTTGTAGACGCTGTGCCCGAATCCGGGGATGCGCTCGCCGCGCCGCACCCGGTCGGCGATCACGCGCGCCGCGCGCCCGGGCTCGGTCACCTCGGCGAGCAGGCGTTCCGCGCCGTACGAGGCTCCGCCGTGCAGCGGGCCGCCGAGGACGCCGAGGCCGGTGAGCACGACCGCGTACGGGTCGGCGCGGGCGGAGGCGGCCACCCGCGCGGCCAGGGTGGAGGCGGCCAGCTCGTGGTCGGCGAGCAGGACGAGGGCGGCCTCCAGGGCGGCGAGCAGGCCGGGCGTGGCGGGACGCGGACACAGCCGCGCCCAAAGCCGCTCAGCCACCGCCCCGCCGTCCTCCGCGACCCGGTCTCCCGGGGTACCGCCCCCTGAGGGCCCGTCGCCCGCCGTCACCCCACCCGACGCGGAGCCGCCCGACGTCACGCCACCCGAGAGGGAGTCGCCCGCCCGGAGCGGGGCGCTCGCAGGGGGCGGGGCCTCCCCACGGGGCAGCGCGCCCGCACCGGGCAGCGTCTCCCCGGCGGGCAGGGCGTCCGCGCGGGGCAGGGCGTCCACGAGGCCCGCGATGAGGCGGCGGCCGGTGGCGGCCACCGAGGCGGGGTCGAGCTGGTGGCGCAGCGAGTCGGACGCCCCCAGCACAGTGGTGATGACCTGGAGCCGGTCCAGAGGCAGCAGGTCGGCGGGGAGCCCCTGCTGCGCCTTCACCGCGGCCCGCAGCGCCTCCTCCTCGCACGCCCACCCCGCGGCGCCCTCCGGCGGCCCCGCCAGGGCGGCGGGGTCCCCGGTCCAGAGCCACTCCGCGACCGCCTCGAACCCGTACGTCGTGGCCAGGGTGAACGCGTCGCGCCCACGGTAGTACGGCCGGTCGAGCCCCAGCGCCGTGACCGCCGACTCCACCACGAGCTCCGGCGGCTGCCCCCGGGGCCGGCCGCGGCGCGCCAGCCGCTCGATCTCGGCGGCGTCGAACAGGCTCCTGCGGTCGTCGCCGTGCCGCCGCGTGAGCAGCCCGCGGCTCACGTACGCGTAGAGCGTCGCGGGCTTGACCCCGAGCCGCTCGGCCGCCGTGGCGGCGTCGATCCACTCCACGTCCCCGCGCCCTCCGGAACCCGTCCACCTGATCCATGTTGACGAAAATCAATATTGATACACATTGAACAGCCATGTCAACGTGAGGGCATGCCCCAGATTCACTTCCTCGACGTGACCAACCGGGACGGCGTGCAGACCGCGCGCACCGGCCTGTCCAAGTTCGGCAAGACCATGGTCAACTTCTATCTGGCCAAGCTCGGCGTGGCGCAGTCCGAGATCGGCTTCCCCTTCCTGTTCCACGAGGTCCCGTACGTCCGGGCGCAGGTGGCGCTGGCCGAGGCCGGAGCGTTCGGCGGGCTGCGGCTGTCCGGCTGGTGCCGGGGCGTGGCGGCGGACGTGGAGCGCACGGCGCCCCTGGGCCTGCGGCACTACAACCTGTCCATCTCGACGTCCGACTACATGATCCAGAACAAGTTCCGCGGCCGGCTCGACCGCGACGCGATCGTGCGCGAGATGACGGCCGCCGTCCGCGCCGCCAAGGACGCGGGCGCCGAGACGGTCGGCGTCAACGCCGAGGACGGGTCGCGTACGGACATCGGGTTCCTGGTGGAGTTCGCGCTGGCCGCCAAGGAGGCGGGCGCCGACCGGGTACGGTACTGCGACACGATCGGCGGCGACACGCCCGGCCGCGTCCGCGAGCGGTTCGCGGCGCTGGCCTCGGCCACCGGCATGCCGGTCGAGACGCACTGCCACAACGACCTCGGGATGGCCGTGGCCAACTCCGTCTCCGGCGCCCTCGGCGACCTGGAGGCCGGCCAGGACGCGTGGGTCAACACCTGCGTGAACGGCATCGGCGAGCGCTCCGGCAACGCCGACCTGCTGTCCACGATCCTCGCCTTCCGGCACGGGTTCGGCCTCGAGGCCGAGGAGGCCGGGATCGGCGATCCGCTCGACCTGTCGTGGGCGCGCCGGTTCGGGCTGTGGGCGTCGTACGCGTTCGGGCAGCCGTTGCCGTACAACCAGGTGGGTGTGGGACGCAACGCATTCGCCCACGAGAGCGGCATCCACGCGGACGGCGCGCTGAAGGACCACGGCAACTACGAGCTGTACGACGAGGCGACGCTCGGCCCGTTCCCGGCCGACTGGCACGAGCGCGCCGGCCGGGTCGTGCTGACCGGCGAGTACGGCGGCAAGGCGGGGTTCCGCCACGTCATGGAGGGCCTGGGCGCCGAGGTGGGCGACGAGGACCTGACGTTCCGCGTGGTGCAGCTCTGCAACGCGATGACCGGCCGCCCGCTGACCGACGACGAGCTGCGGCTGATCGCGGCGCATCCGCGCGAGCTGTCGCTGCTGTTCCCGGGCTACGAGGCCGGCTGACCTCTCCCCACCCTGGCCTCTCACCGCCCTGACCCCTCACCGCACTGACCGCTCCCCGCCGGATCACCCCCCGGCCGACCCCCTGTTCATGACGCTCCGTCGACGTCCGGCGCTCGGCCGCGAGTCTCGGGCAGCGCGAGCGGGCACACCACGCTCAGCACGGCCGTCGCGCCCACGTACCCCCCGACGGCCGCTCCCCCACCCCCGGGCGCTGGGCCAACCAGGGCGGCCCAGCGTTCCGGCTCCGGGCGTGAGGGCATTTCGTCTCATCATCTGAATGGTCGTCTCAACATCTGACATGTTGACGCTACCAGCACGCCTTCTTCCCGATCCGGCTCTTGACGGGCTCTCACTTCGAGTGAGAACGTTACCAACGCATCGTTGAGAACGTTCTCAATTTCTTGAGAAGCGAACGGAGAGATCGTGACCGACCAGCTGCCGCTCAAGCCCATCGAGTCCGACCTGACGGAGAAGGCGCGCAACACCATCGCCCAGCGCCCCCAGCTGGAGGAGCTCGTCGCGGAGGCCGTCTCGAAGGGCCTGCGCAACGTGTTCTTCGTGGGCGCGGGCGGCTCGCTCATCGCCGCCTACCCCGGCCACTACCTGCTGGAGCGCGAGGACACCGTCCCCGTCTACAAGCTGCAGAGCGACGAGCTGAACACCGGCCGCACCAAGCGGCTCGGCGAGGGTTCGCTGGTCTTCCTGGCCTCCTACACGGGCAAGACCAAGGAGACCGTGGCCGCCGCCCAGTACGCCCGCAGCGCCGGGGCGACCGTCGCCATCGTGAGCAAGGACGGCGGCCCGCTGGCCGAGGCGGCCAACGTCGCCTTCACCGGCCAGAGCGACCTGTTCCTGCAGCTCGCCGCGTACGCCGTCATGCGGCAGAGCGGCGTCGAGCGTGACTGGGCGCTGCTCGACCAGGCCCTGGAGGCGCTGCCCGAGGCGCTGCTGTCGGCCGCCCAGGAGCACGAGGAGCGGGCCCGGATCATCGCCGAGACGCTCAAGGACGAGCCCATCACCTACGTCCTCGGCTCCGGCCCCAGCTACAACTGGGCGTACGGGCTGGCCATGTGCTTCCTGCAGGAGATGCAGTGGAAGCACGCGGCGGGCTTCAACTCGGGCGAGTTCTTCCAGGGCGCGTTCGAGGTCGTCAACGACGACGTGGCCGTCATCAACCTGCTCGGCGAGGACCCGTCGCGGCCCATGGCCGAGCGGGCCAAGCGCTTCCTCGACACGTACGCCAGCAAGAAGACCTTCCACATCGACACGAAGAACCTGACCCTGCCGGGCATCCCGGCGGAGCTGCGCGGCGAGTTCTCGCCGCTGGCGATCGCCGTGCTGATGGACCGGGTCGCCCGTCACTACGAGGCCGTGCGCGGCCACGACCTGGACAAGCGCAACTACATGTTCAAGGTCGACTACTGATCCCGCACGCGGACCGGAACGGTCCCCCCGCCGGAGCTCCGGCGGGGGGACCGCCATGACGGGGGCCGGTGAAAGGCCCCGGGGAAGGGGCCCGTGAACGGGCCCCTGTCGGGAGAGGAGGAGGGGTGCCCGTCGAGCTGGTGATCCTGGACTGCGACGGCGTGCTGGTGGACAGCGAGCGCATCTCGGTCCGCGTCGGCACGGCGGCGCTGCGCCGGCTGGGGTGGGAGATCGACGAGCGCGAGTACGCCGCCAGGTTCGTCGGGTGCAGCGACGAGCACTGGTGGCGCGAGGTGGGCGCGGACGTCCCGCCGGGGTGGCGGGAACGGCTGGCGGAGGAGCACGACGCGGCCATGGAGGCCGAGCTGACCCCGGTGCCGGGCATGCCCGAGGCGCTGGAGGGCCTGACCGTGCCCGCGTGCGTCGCCTCCAACGGCGGCCACGCCAAGATCGCGCGCAGCCTGCGGCTGACCGGGCTGGCCGCGCGCTTCGCCGGCCGCGTCTTCAGCGCCGAGGACGTCGCCCGGGGCAAGCCGGCCCCGGACCTGTTCCTGCACGCCGCCGCCACCATGGGGACGCCGCCGGAGCGGTGCGTGGTGGTGGAGGACAGCCCCTTCGGGGTGCGGGCCGCGCGGGCGGCGGGCATGCGCTGCCTGGGGTTCACGGGTGGGCTCACGCCGCCGGAGCGCCTGTCCGGGCTGGGCGCCACGGGCCTGTTCGACGACCCCGCCGTCCTGCCGGGCCTCGTCGCCGCGCTCGGCTGACCACAGGGGCCGCGCTCAGCTGACCGCAGGGGCCGCGCTCAGCTGACCCCAGGGGCCGCGCTCGGCTGACCCCAGGGGCCGCGCTCGGCTGACCCCAGGGGCCGCCCGCCCCGTCCGGGGACCTCACCCGGGGCGGCCCCTTCACCGCTTCTGACCTGCGCCGATCCCCGACGTCAGGGGTACGCCTGTGACGGTCGTCAGGGGTCAGGTCACGACCGGGGACACTTATCCCGGGAAGATCGCGGACCTACCGTCGAAGACATGACGAACACCGTGACCTTCACCGGAGTCAGCAAGAGCTACGGACGGGTGCGCGCCCTCGACGACGTCACCTTCCACGTGGCACAGGGCGAGACCGTGGCGCTGCTGGGCCCCAACGGCGCGGGCAAGTCCACCTCCGTGGACCTCATGCTGGGGCTCGCCAAGCCCGACCGCGGCACGATCGCCATCCTCGGCACCGAGCCGGGCCGCGCGGTGGCCCAGGGCCGGGTCGGCGCGATGCTCCAGTCGGGCGGGCTGCCCGCCGACACCTCCGTCGCCGACGTCGTCACGCTGGCCGTCCGGCTCTACGGCGGCAGGCGCACGGTCGCCGAGGTGCTGGAGCTGGCCGGCCTCACCCCCCTCGCCCGGCGCGGATGCGACGAGCTGTCCGGCGGCCAGGCCCAGCGGGTGCGCTTCGCGGTCGCCATGGCCGGCCGGCCGGAGCTGCTCTTCCTCGACGAGCCGACGGTCGCCATGGACGTGGAGTCCAGGCGGGCGTTCTGGACCGCGGTCCGCGCGAGCGGGACGACCACGGTGTTCGCCACCCACTACCTGGAGGAGGCCGACGCCCACGCCGACCGGGTCATCGTGATGGCCGGCGGCAAGGTCGTCGCCAGCGGCACGCCCTCCACCATCAAGGCCATGGCGGGCGCCAGGACCATCCGGTGCGTGCTCGACTCCCCCGACCCGGCGCGGCTGCTCGCTTTGCCCGGCGTGCTGGAGGTCGAGGTCCACGGCGACGACGTCACCCTCCGGGCCGGCGACGCCGACCGCGCCGTCGCGGCGCTGTACTCCTCGATCGGCGGCGTACGCGACCTGCACGTCTCCGGCGCCGACCTGGAGGACGCCCTCATCAAGCTCACCTCGGCGCGGAACTGACGCCGCCGTCCCGCCCCTCTCCCCCAAGATCCCCTTACGTCCGGAAGGCAGAGTGCGTAATGTTCAGCTTCGTGCGGTTCGAGGTCTTCAGAGCTCTTCGCAATGTCAAGTACCTCCTCTTCCTCGTCGTCACGCCCGTCGGCCTGTACCTGATCTACGGCCGGACGTCCGACTCGGCGCTCGCCATGGTCGCCATGACCGTGTACGCCGCCACGGCCGGCGGCCTGATCGGCTCCGGCGGCGGCGTCGCCGAGGACCGGATGCGCGGCTGGCTGCGCCAGCTCAAGGTCACCCCGCTGGCCGACCGGCACTGGCTGGCCGGCAAGATCGTCCAGGGGGTGCTGATGATCGTGCCCGGCGTCGCCGGCGTGACGATCGCCGCGGTGACCACGGGACACGTCCACCTGTCCGCCGGCCGGTGGGCCGCGCTGCTCGCCCTGCTGCTGCTCGGCTCGCTGCCGTTCGCGCTGCTCGGGCTGTCCCTGGGCCTGACGCTCAAGGGCAAGAGCGCCCAGATCGGTATCGTGGTGGTGTTCTTCGCGCTGGCCGCGCTGGGCGGCCTCATCGGGTCCGGCACCATGCCGTACGCGCTGGAGCAGGTCCGGCACTACCTGCCCACCTACAACCTCGCCCAGGCCGGCTTCGCGATCGTCGGCGGGCACGGGCCGGCGGCGACGGGCCTGGCGGTGCTCGGCGCCTGGGCGCTCGTCGCCGGGGCCGCGGCCCTGGCCCTGTGGCGACGCGAGTCCCACGCCCGATGAGCCGGTGGAGCCGATGGAGGGCCCGGCGAGCCTCGCTCGCCGGGCTCTACGACGTCCGGTCGCTGCTCATGCTGCTGGCCACCGGGTGGGCGGTGCTCTTCCACATCGCCCAGCGGCCCCCGCTGTGGAGCCAGGTCGTCGTCGTGCCGTGGGCGCTCGGCGTCGTCGCGCTCGGCGGCCTGGCCAAGGCCCGCCCCGAACGGCACTGGTACGTGGCGCTCGTCGCGGCCGTGCTGACGCTGGAGGCGTGGGCGGGCTGGCCCTGGGCGGTCCTGGCCACGTGGGCGACCCGGGTCGCCGGCTGGAGGTTGCGCGGCAAGGAGGTGGCGGGCATCACCGCGGCGGCGTGCCTGCTGGCCCTGGCGCATCGCGCCGATCCGAGCGTGGTGGTCGTCATGGGGGCGTTCGTGCTGCTGCCTGGCCTGTTCGCCGCCCAGAGCCGGCGGACCGCCGACCTGATCGAGGAGCTGCGCGAGACGCGCCGCGAGCTGGCCCGGCTCGCCGTGGTCGAGGAGCGCAACCGCATCGCCCGTGACCTGCACGACCTCGTCGGCCACAGCCTCTCGGTGGTGGCCGTGAAGACCGAGCTGACCAGGAGGCTCGTGGCCGTCGACCCCGGACGGGCGGAGACTGAGCTGGCCGACATCGACGCGGTGGTCCGCCGGGCCCTCGCGGAGGTGCGGCAGGCGGTCACCAACTACAAGCAGCCGACCCTGGCCGCGGAGATCTCCGGGGCGGTCTCGGCGACCCGTTCGGTGGACATCCCGTGCGCGGTGACCATGCCGGACACCTGGGACCTGCCGGTGCCGGTGGAGGGACTGCTGGCCTGGACCGTACGGGAGGGCATCACGAACGTCCTGCGCCACAGCAGGGCCCGGACCTGCTCCATCACGCTGACCCTGGACGAGCGTTCGGCCGGGGTGGAGATCCGCGACGACGGCGCGGCCCCCGCAGACCCGGGCGAACCGAACGGATCGGAGGGACCGGGCGGATCGGACGGACCGGGCCGATCGGGCGGGGGCAACGGGCTCGTGGGGCTGTCGGAGCGCGCCGCCGCCCTGGGCGGCACGATCACCGCCGGCGAACGCCCGGAGGGCGGCGGCTTCCGTCTCCACGTCCGCGTCCCCCTCACCTGACCCGCCACCGCCTCCTCCAGCCCCGCCCCGCCCCCTGCGTCCCGCCGATCCGACCGCGTCCCCGCCGATCCGAGGGAGACCCGCATGACCACCATCCGCGTGCTGCTCGCGGAGGACCAGACCATGTTCCGCGGCGCCATGGCGACCCTGCTGGGGATGGAGCCCGACATCGAGGTGGTCGGCGACGTCGGACGCGGTGACGAGGTCGTGGGCGCCTGCGAGGCGTTCCGCCCGGACCTCGCCCTGCTCGACATCGAGATGCCGGGCATCGACGGGCTGGAGGCGGCGCGCAGGCTGTCCAAGGCGGTGCCCGGGACCAAGGTGATCATCGTCACCACGTTCGGCCGCACCGGCTACCTGCACGCGGCCCTGGCCGCCGGGGCCTCGGGCTTCCTGCTCAAGGACGCGCCGGTCACCGAGCTGGCGGACGCCATCCGCCGGGTCGCGGCCGGGCAGCGGGTGATCGACCCGGCGCTCGCGGTGCAGGCGCTCAGCGAGGGCTCCTCCCCGCTCACGCCGCGCGAGACCGAGATCCTCGCCGCCTCGCGCGGGCACGGCACCATCGCCGAGCTGGCCCGCGAGCTCTACCTGTCGCCGGGCACCGTACGCAACCACCTGTCGGCCGCGATCCAGAAGCTCGGCGCCCGCACCCGGGCCGAGGCCGTCGAGATCGCCGAGGAGAAGGGCTGGCTGGTCTGACCCGTCAGGCTCGGCCGGGCCTCCGAAATCCGCTATTCCGGCGGCCCTTTTCGAGGCAGTGTGGCGACGGCAGGGAATGGCCGATTCGCCCCTCGGCCCGCGGGCCGGAAATCTCGGCCCGCCATTCTGCGCCACAATGTCGGCCATGGCTTTGACCTGGGAAGTAGCCGTAATAAGGCAGTTCTTGCGCGAGGTCGCGCCGATGCTGATGCGGCGTTCAGGATGCCGGGAGATTCCCACGTGACGATTCGCGGAAGTTCCGGTGACACAATGGCGAGCCGGCGACGACATGATCACACCCATGAAGCGCATCCCCCTCCTCCTCGCCGCGATCGCGCTGTTGACGCTGATCGCCACGCCCGCTCAGGCCGCCGGGCTCCACCCGGTCGTCGTGCGGCCCTACGCCGATCTCACCGAGGGCGTCACCGTCGCGCCGGACGGCACGGTCTACGTCGGGCTGCTGTCCAAGGGCGAGATCAGGAAGGTCGACGCCACGGGCGCCGACAGCCTGCTGGCCGCCCTGCCCATCGGCGAAGGGCGGCTGAACGGCCTCGCCACCGACCGGCGCGGCACCGTCTACGCCCTGCTCAACTCCGGTCAGGCCGCCACCAACGGCGTCTGGCGGATCACCCCGGACGGCGACGCGCAGCTGCACGCCGCGCTGCCGGTCGGCTTCGCCAACGCGCTGGCCTTCGGGCCCGACGGCGCTCTCTACGTCACCGACTCCACGCACGGCGTGATCTACCGGGTGGCCGACGGCAAGGCCGCGGTCTGGGTGAAGTCGCCGCTGCTGGCCCCCGGCGCGGACGGTGTGGGAGCGAACGGCGTCGCCTGGCGCTCGGGCGCGTTCTACGTCGCCGTCTCCGATCAGGCGCAGATCGTCCGCATCCCCTACGGCAGGGGCGGTCAGGCCGGCGTGCCGGCCGTCCACGTCAAGGACGCCGAGCTGGCCGGCGCCGACGGCGTGGCCTTCGACGTACGGGGGCAGCTCTACGTCTCCAGCTTCACCGGCAACACGCTCGCCGTCATCCGCACCGGCGGCGGCGTGGAGCTCCTCGCCGACGAACTGGACAGCCCGGCCAGCATGGCCTTCGACGGCAGGACGCTCTACTTCGTCAACATCGGCGGCAACGGCGCGCCCAGCCTGATGAAGGCCAAGGTCAAGCTCCCCGGCCGGCCACTGCTGCGCGGCTGATCCCGGTCCCGGGTCCCGCAGCGGACGGGGAGGGAGGCCGACGCCTGGCCCCGCCGTCGCGTCGAGGTCAGCTCACTCGGGCCCAGGCGCGCGCGAGCGCCGCCACGGCCTGGTCGGCCACCGGCGCCGGCAGGGCGAAGCTGAGGCGCAGGTGGTCGCGATGGCGGCCGTCCGCCGAGAACAGCGAGCCGGGCGCGACCGCCACCCCCTCCTCGCGGGCCAGCGCCGCGAACCTGTCGCCGTCGGCGCCCGGCAGGCGTACCCACACCGACAGGCCCCCGGCGGGCCGGGTCCAGGTCCAGTCGGGCAGCCGGTCGGCCAGGACGGCGGTGAAGCGGTCGCGGCGGCGGGTCAGCTCGTCCACCCACGGGCCGACGGGGTTGTGTTCCAGCAGTTCGGCGGCCAGCCGCTGCGCCACGGCGCTGGTGGCCAGGTCGGAGTCCAGCTTGACCTCGGTGATCCGGGACAGCAGCGCCTCGGGAGCCGTCAGCCAGCCGATCCGCAGGCCGCCCCACAGCACCTTGGACAGGGAGCCCACCGTCACGGTGCCGTGCGGGTGCAGCCGCGACAGCGGCTCGGGCGGCGCGGCGCCGTCGTGGACGAGGCCGGCCAGGGCTCGATCCTCGACCAGGGGCACTCCGGCGGCCCTCGCCAGCTCGGCGACGTGCCGCAGGTCGGGCACGGCTCCCGTCGGGTTGCCGACGCCCGCCACGTAGACGGCGGCCGGGCCATGGCGGGCGAAGGCGGCCTCGGCGGCGCCGGGGTCGGTGAGGTCCACGGGGACGGCGTGCGCCCCGGCTCGGCGGAACGCCGCCAACGCCCCGACGTACGTGGGGTCGCCGACGAGCACGCGCTCCCCCGGCCGCAGCAGCGTGCGCGCGGTCAGGTCGATGCCCTGCTGCGCCCCTCCGGTGATCAGCACGGACCCGTCCGCCGCCGCGGCGTCACCGGAGCCGAGCAGGGCGCGCAGGCGCGGGTCGCCCATGGCGTCGTAGCCGTGGCCGCTCGGGCTGCGCAGCAGCGTGGCCGGATCGAGCGGCGGCATCGCCAGGTGGGAGGGGTCGGGCACGACGGAGGTCGACAGGTGGGCGGGCAGGACGGCGTCGGTGAGCAGCCCGGCCATGGATCCCGTCCGGGTGACGTAGGTGCCGCTGCCGTGGCGGCGCTCGCACAGCCCCTCCTCGCACAGGGCGTTGAACGCGGCCGCCACCGTGCCCCGGCTCATGCCGACGGCCTGGGCCAGCTCCCGCTCCGACGGCAGCCGCTCGCCGGGCGCGAGGGCGCCGGTCTGGGCGAGGTCGGCCAGCGCACCCGCCAGGCGACGGCTCGGCGGCCCCTGGTGCAGCCGGATCCGGTCGATGACCAGCGTGACGAGCGGTTCCATGAGGCCCATAGTAGCTTGCCACTTTGCCGATCAGTGGCGTACCGTGCTGAGCCACTTGAGGAGGTGGCATCCATGGAGACAGGCCGCATCTGGATGGACGGGACGCTCGTCCCGTGGGGCGAGGCCCGGGTGCACGTGCTCTCGCACGCGCTGCACTACGGCACGGGAGTGCTGGAGGGCACGCGGGCGTTCGACACCGGTGCCGGGCCGGCGGTCTTCCGGCTGCGCGAGCACCTCGAACGGCTCTACCGCAGCGCCCGGATCGTCGGGATGCGGGTGCCGTACGAGCTGGAGGAGCTGGAGGCGGCCACGCTGGAGACCGTCGCCGCCAACGGCCACCGCGCCTGCTACATCCGCCACCTCGTGCACCGCGGCTACGGCGAGCTGGGCCTGGCCGCGCGCGCCAACCCCATCGTGGTGTCGATCGCGACGTGGGAGTGGGCGGCGCCGGCCGCCGGCCTGCGGCTGATGACCAGCTCGTGGCGGCGCAACGACCAGGCGGCCGTGCCGACGGCCGCCAAGGCGACGGGCCCCTACCTCAACTCGGTGCTGGCCAAGGCCGAGGCGGTCGAGGGCGGCTACGACGAGGCGGTGCTGCTGAACGCGGCCGGCCAGGTCAGCGAGTGCACCGCCGCCAACCTGTTCGTGGTCCGCGAGGGACGGGTGAGCACCCCGCAGGCGAGCGCCGGGGCGCTGGAGGGCATCACGCAGGACACCGTCGAGCAGCTGGCCGCCGACCTCGGCATGCCGGTGACGAGGCGCGACGTGATGCGTTCCGACCTCTACGGCGCCGACGAGGTGTTCCTGTGCGGCACGGCCGCCGGAGTGGTGCCGGTGCGCTCGATCGACGGGCGCGACCTGGCCGCGCCGGGGCCGGTGACGAGCGCGCTGGCCGCCGCCTACGCGGAGGCCGTGCACGGCCGCGACTCCCGCTACCGGCACTGGCTGACCCCGGTACGGCCGCACGCGGCGGCCGGCCTGCTGCCCTGACCCGGGGCGCTCGGCGACGGCCGAGGAGGCGCGCGTGACGGCGCCCGGCCCCGTGCGGGGTCAGCGGCCGTCTCCCTGGAGGCCCTCAGCCCCGTACGGCGACTGGCGCCGGCGGGGCTCAGCCGTAACTGAAGATCATCGAGAAGTGGCCGACTCCCGCTCGATGAAGCGCGTCGGAAGCCGCCGGTGGGTGAAGCGCTTGTCGCTCCCCTGGACGCGGTCGAGGAGCAGCCGCCCCGCCTCCGCCCCCAGCTCGTAGATCGGCTGCGCCACCACGCTCAGCGGCGGCGAGATCGCCTCGGCCCAGTCGGCGTCGTCGAAGGCCACCAGCGACACGTCCACCGGGCAGCGCAGCCCGAGCCCGCGCAGCGCCTGGAGCACCCCCAGCGCCAGGAGGCTGTCCAGGGCGAGGATCGCCGTCGGCGGGTCCGGCAGCGCGAGCAGGCGCCGGGTGGCGGCGGCCGCGTCCTCCCGGCGGAAGCCCTCGGCGCTCACCAGCTCCGGCCGGGGCTCGATCCCCGCCTCCACCAGCGCGTCGCGGTAGCCGGCGGCGCGCGCGCCGACCGTGGTGGCCGCCAGCCGCTCCACCCCCCGCAGGCCGGGACGGGACAGCTTGGGACGGAGCTTCTCATCGCCGCCGGTCAGTAAGGCGACCGACCGGTGCCCGAGTTTCAGCAGCCGCTCGGTGGCGTCCTTGGCGGCGGCCCGGTTGTCGATGCCGACCGTGTCGGCTTCGAGGCCGGGCACCCGCCGGTCGAGCAGCACGACCGGGATGCCGGCGTCCACGACGGCCTGCAGCGCGTCACGGTCGGCGACGTCCGTCGGGGCCACGACGAGGCCGTCGACGCGGCGCTCGGTGAGCACGCTCAGCGCCTTGCGTTCGAGCGCGAGGTCCTCGTCGGTGTTGACGAGCAGCACCTCCCAGCCGCGCTCGTGGGCGGCGTCGGCGATGCCGCGCAGGGCGCGCGAGAAGAACGGGTTCTCGATGTCGGGCACGAGCACGCCGAGCGTGTGCGTCAGCCCCGTGATCATGCTGCGGGCCAGGCTGTTGGGCCGGTAGCCGAGGCGTTCGGCGGCGGCCAGGACGGCCTCGCGGCTCTTCCTGCTCACCGAGCCGTAGCCGCCGAGGGCCCGGCCGGCCGTCGCGGTGGAGACGCCCGCCTCCTTGGCGACGATCTCGATCGACGGCATGGTCGTCCGCCGGACGCTGCCGCTCATGCGCACCCCCGGTGCTGCTTGGTCGTGTCCTGGACATCATCCCCCCTCGGGAAGAACGAAAGGGGTGATCAACGGGCCACCGTAGCGGATTCGGCGGCAACTCTTGACATGGGTCCCACAGATTGAGAACGTTCTCACCCAAGTGAGTGAGAACCTTCCCAGTCACAGGAGCCCGTGTGAACCCACGCCTGGTTGCCGTCGGCGACAACGTCGTCGACTGCTACCCCGACCTCGGCGTCATGTATCCCGGCGGGAACGCCGTCAACGTCGCCGTCCATGCCCGCAGGCTCGGCGCCGCATCAGGCTACCTGGGCGCCGTGGGCACCGACGCGGCGGGCCGGGTGGTGCGCGCCGCGCTCGCCGGCGAGGGCGTGGACCTGTCGCTGCTGCGCGTCGTCGAGGGACCGAACGCCTCCGCGACCGTCCGCCTCGTCGCCGGTGAGCGCAAGTTCACCGGCGGTCAGGAGGGCGTGTCCCGCTTCCGCCTCACCGCCGCCGACCTCGACCGGCTGGCCGAGGCCGACGTGGTCCACACCGGCGAGTGCTCTTTACTGGAGGACCAGCTTCCCGAGCTGGCCACGGCCGCGCGGCTGCTGTCGTTCGACTTCTCCGAGCGCCCCTGGGAGTACGTCGAGGCACACGCCCGCCACGCCGGCATCGCGATCCTGTCGGCACCGTCCGGCGCGCGCGACGAGGCGCACGCGCTGGCCCGCCGGGTGCGGGACCTGGGTCCCTCGACCGTCGCGGTGACGCTCGGCTCCCAGGGGGCCGTGCTGATCAGCGGCGACGAGACGGCCTGGGCACCCGCGGAGCCGGTTACCGTGGTGGACACCCTGGGAGCGGGAGACGCGTTCATCGCCCGCCTGCTCGTCGGCGCCGTCCGCGGCGAGGACCTGCCGGACCTCGCCGCCGCCGCCACGGCCTACGCGTCCGCGGCCTGCGCCTCCTACGGGGCCTTCGGGCACGAGGCCCCCCTCGACGCCACCCTCGCCACCCCCCGTGACGCCCCCGCGGCGGTCCTGCCCAACAGCAAGGAGTCAGCATGAACAAGCACCGCTGGAGCGCGCTCTCCCTGGCCACCCTCATCGTCGCCGCGGCAGGCTGCGGCGGTGGCGGGACGAGCGCGACGCCCGGCAAGGCCGACCTGGCCGCGCCCAAGGAGAAGTCCGGCACGCTGACGATGGTGACGAAGTTCGCCAACCCCGAGTACGCGCCGTACTTCGAGAAGGTGGTGGCCGAGTACGAGAAGGCCAACCCGAAGGTCGACATCAAGCTGGAGCAGGTCGGCGACCAGGCGTACAAGGACAAGATCCGGGTGCTGAGCGCCTCGCGCGACCTGCCCGACATCTACTTCTCGTGGGCGGGCGACTTCGCCAACAAGTTCGTGCGGGCGGGCCTGGCGGCCGACCTGACGAGCGTCATCGGGCCCAGCACGCCGTGGGGCTCGACGTTCGCGCCGGCGGCGCTCAAGGCGTTCGAGTACGGCGGCAAGAACTACGGCATGCCGCTCGACCTCGACGGCAAGTACCTCGCCTACAACAAGGCCGTCTTCGACAAGGCGGGCGTCACGGTGCCGGCCTCGTTCGAGGACCTGCTGACGGCCTGCGACAAGCTGAAGGCCGCGGGCGTGCAGCCGATCGCGTTCGGCAACCAGTACGGCTGGGCCGCCATCCACTACATCACCCAGCTCAACGCCTACGACGTGCCGGCCAAGACGCTGACCGCCGACTACACCCCGGCGACCGGGGCGTTCACCGACCCCGGCTACGTCACGGCGCTGAAGCAGTTCTCCGATCTGGTGGGCCGCTGCGGCACCAAGGACGCCAACGGCCTGTCGCACGAGACCGCGCAGGCGCAGTTCCTGTCCGGCAAGGCCGGCATGCACTACCTGGAGTCGGTCGAGTTCGAGGCGGTCGACAAGGCCAAGCCGCCGCTCGACTGGGGCTTCTTCCGGCTGCCCGCGCCGTCCGGCGCCGCCGGCGACCCCTCGGCGCTCACGGGCGCGCCCGACGGGTTCCTGGTCAACGCCCAGAGCAAGAACGCCGGGCTGGCGGTGGACTTCCTGAAGTTCATGACCAGCCAGCAGAACGCGGCGGCGCTGACCAAGGACCTCGGCTGGCTCAGCCCGGTCAAGGGGTCGGCGAGCGCGGCCAACGCGAACAAGCAGCTCACGGACGCCCTGGCCGACATGGACAAGGCCGGAAATTTCGCGATCTGGCTGGACACCATCACCCACGCCGAGGTCGCCAGCGCGTACCTGTCCGGCGTCGAGGGCATGCTGTCCGGCTCCAAGAGCCCCGAGCAGGTCATGACCGGCGTCCGCGCGGCGGCCGCGAAGGCGAAGAAGGAAGTGGGTTGATGCCATGGGCGCCTTGCTGACCCGCTGGCGCGCCTGGGTCTGGGTGCTGCCCGCCGTCGCCCTGCTGCTGGTGTTCGTCTACTACCCGATCGTGGACAACCTGCGGCTGAGCTTCTTCTCCTGGAACGCCTTCTCGCCCGAGCCCCGGTTCGTGGGCGTGGACAACTACACGGAGATGTTCACCGACCCGGTGTTCTGGCGGGCCCTGCTCAACAACGTCGCCTACGCCGTCGTCTCCCTGGTCTTCCAGGCCGGCCTGTCGCTGGTGCTCGCGGCGCTGCTGGAGGAGCTCGTCGGCAAGCGGCTGCGCGGACTGCTCCGGACGCTGTACTTCATCCCGGCGGCCATGTCGATCACCGTCGCGGGCGTCCTGTTCTCCTTCCTCTACAACCCCCGGTACGGGCTGGTGAACGAGGCGCTGCAGGCCGTCGGCCTCGGCCACCTCGCCCGCGCCTGGCTCGGCGAGGAGTCGTCGGCCATCTGGAGCGTCATCGCGATGAGCCAGTGGCAGTCGGTCGGCTACACCGCCGTGCTGTTCGTGGTGGCCATGCAGCGCATCCCCCGCGAGTACTACGAGGCGGCCAAGGTGGACGGCAGCGGCGCGGTGCGCACGTTCTTCTCCATCACGCTGCCGATGGTGCGCGAGATGACCACGCTGATCGTCATCCTGACGATCTCGGGGGCGTTCCTGGTCTTCAACGAGGTCATGGTGATGACGGCCGGCGGCCCGGACAACTCCAGCCAGGTCCTCGGCACCTGGCTGTACCGCAAGGCCTTCTTCGAGGACGACATGGGGTACGCCGCGTCCGTGGCCACGGTGATCTTCGTCATCACGTTCGCCATCGCGGCCGGGCAACTGGCCCTCTCCCGACGCCGGAGGTATGACTCGTGATCGCGCTGGACTCCGGGGTCGACCGCCGGACCACCGCCAAGCACCGGCCCCGCGCCACCGTGAGCTTCCGCTCGGTGGTGGGCCGGGTGCTCGGCTGGACCCTGCTCGGCGCGTTCGCCGTGGCCGTGCTGTACCCGGTGCTGTGGATGGTGCTCAGCGGGTTCAAGGACAACCAGGAGGTCTTCAACCAGCCGTGGGGGCTGCCCGGCGAGCTGCGCTGGGAGAACTACGCCCGCGCCTGGGACCTCGGCGTGGTCCGCTACTTCACCAACAGCGTCATCGTGACCTCGGCCTCGATCGTGGCCACCACGCTGATCAGCGCGTGGGCGGCGTACGGGCTGTGCCGGCTGAAGCTGCCCTTCGGCAACGGGGTGGCGCTGCTGGTGCTGGGCGGGTTGCTGCTGTCGCCGACGGTGGCGCTCATCCCGCTGTTCCGGCTGCTGACCGCGATCGGGCTGTTCGACACGTACTGGGCACTGATCGTGCTCTACACGGCGTTCCGCATCCCGTTCACGATCTTCCTGATCCGGGCGTACATGATCGAGCTGCCGCGCTCCGTGGACGAGGCGGCCACCATCGACGGGGCGTCGCGGGCGCAGATCTTCTGGCGCGTCATCCTGCCGATGAGCCGGCCGATCCTGGTGTCGGCGGCGCTGCTGCAGGCGCTGTTCGCGTGGAACGAGTTCGCGTTCGCGCTGGTGTTCGTCAGCGACGAGTCGCTGAAGACACTGCCGGTGGGCCTGGTGTCGATGCAGAGCCGGCTGCTGACGGACTGGCCGGTGGTGCTGGCGGGCCTGACCATCGCGGCCCTGCCGACGATCCTGCTGTTCCTGATCGGGCAGCGGCAGTTCCTGCGCGGGCTCACGGAGGGCGTCGGCAAGTAGCGGCCTGCCTTCAGGCGGCCCAGGGGCCGGTCGCGGGCGGCGCTCCCACGGGGAGCGGCCGCCCGCGCCGCGTTCCCGGGTTGCCGCCGACGCATGTTTACGTAAACATGTTCACGTGAACATCGCTCGGTCTCCCTGTGAGGGCCGGTCTCCCTGTGAGGAGTGGTAGTGACAGCTCATCGGCAGCCTCGCTGGCTTCGCTGGCCCACGGACCCCGGCCGGGGGCGGCTGGCCTTCGGCGCGGACTACAACCCCGAGCAGTGGGGCCGGGAGGTGTGGGAGGAGGACGTCCGGGCGATGCGCGCCGCCGGGGTGAACATCGTCTCGCTGGCGATCTTCTCCTGGGCGCGCCTGCAGCCGCGCGCGGACACGTGGACCTTCGGCTGGCTGGACGAGGTCATGGACCTCCTGCACGCCAACGGCGTCGCCGTGGACCTCGCGACCGCGACCGCGTCCCCGCCGCCGTGGCTGACCGCCCGGCACCCGGAGATCCTGCCCGTCGACCACGACGGCCGCACCCTGTGGCCCGGCGCGCGCCAGCACTGGCGCCCCACCTCGCCGGTCTTCCGGGAGCACGCCCTGCGCCTGGTCCGCGCCATGGCCGAGCGGTACGGGAGCCACCCGGCCCTGGCCGCCTGGCACGTGAACAACGAGCTGGGCTGCCACAACGTCCACGACTACTCCGACGACGCCGCCGCGGCGTTCCGGGCCTGGCTGCGCGAGCGGTACGGCACGGTCGAGGAGCTGAACCGGGCGTGGGCCACCTCGTTCTGGTCGCAGGCGTACGGCGCCTGGGAGGAGGTGCTGCCGCCGCGCCTGGCCGCCTCCTACCCCAACCCGACCCAGCAGCTCGACTTCAGGCGCTTCTCCTCCGACGCGCTGCGCGACCACCTGCGGGCCGAACGGGACCTGCTGGCCGAGCTCACCCCCGGCATCCCGGTCACCAGCAACTTCATGGTCATGGGCGAGACCAAGGGCATGGACTACGCCGCCTGGGCGCGCGAGGTGGACTTCGTCTCCAACGACCACTACCTGCTGACCGGCCCGCAGGCGCAGGACGAGCTGTCGTTCTCGGCCAACCTGACCGGCATGCTGGCCGGGGGGCGCCCCTGGTTCCTCATGGAGCACTCCACCAGCGCGGTGAACTGGCAGCCGGTCAACAAGGCCAAGCGGCCCGGCGGCATGGCCCGCGACTCGCTCACCCACGTCGCGTACGGGGCGGACGCCGTGTGCTTCTTCCAGTGGCGGCAGTCGGCGGGAGGGGCCGAGCAGTACCACTCGGCGATGATCCCGCACGCCGGCACCGACAGCGAGGTCTTCCGCTCGGTCGCCGAGCTCGGCGCGACCCTGGAGGCGCTCGCCCCTGTCGCGGGGACGCGCCGGCGCCCCGCCGCCGCGGCGATCGTGTTCGACTGGGACTCGTGGTGGGCCGGCGAGCTGGACTCCCACCCCTCGTCCCGGCTGCGCTACCGGCAGGAGGCGCTCGACTGGTACTCCGCGTTCGCCGCGGCCGGGGTGCGCGTGGACGTGATCGGCTCGGCCGACGCGTTCACCGGCTACGACCTGCTGGTGGCGCCGATCCTGCACGTCGTGCCGCGGGAGCTGGCCGGCCGGCTGGAGGCGTACGTGGCGGGCGGCGGCCACCTGGTGACCACGTACTTCTCCGGCGTCGTGGACGAGAACGACCACGTGTGGCTGGGCGGCTACCCCGGCGCGCTGCGCGACCTGCTGGGCATCCGGATCGAGGAGTTCGGCCCGCTGCTCGACGACGAGCGGGTGGACCTCGACCTGGGCGTCTCCGGCACGCTGTGGAGCGACCGGATCGACGTCACCGACTCCGGGGTCAAGGTCGTGGCCGCCTACACCTCCGGCGACCACGCGGGCCGGCCCGCGGTCACGACCCGCCCCGTGGGCACCGGCTCGGCCTCGTACGTCTCGACCCGGCTCGGCCCCGAGGGCCTGGCCCCGGTGCTGGCGCACCTCCTCGCGACCAGCGGGGTGCGCTCCGAGCTGCCGGCCGCCGTGGCCGGAGCGGTGGAGCTGGCGGTCCGCACCGACGGCGAGGCCGACTACTGGTTCCTCGTCAACCGCACCGACCGCGCCGTCGTGGTGGACGGCGTGGCCGGCGAGGTGCTCCGGGGGCCCTGCCTGGCGGCGGACCTCACCCTGGGGCCGCGCCAGGTGTGCGTGCTGCGCCGCCCCTCCTGACCGGCCGGTCGCCGACCGGGACGCCGAAGGCCGGTCGCGGATCTCACGGTCCGCGACCGGCCTTCGCGCTCCCCCGGGGGCTACTGCATGGTGAACCCCTGCTCCTGGCCGTACTTGACGGAGGCGTCCTGCCACGCCTTCAGGCCGTCCTGCAGCGTGGTGCCGCTGATGTACGCCTTGCCGACGGTGTCGTTGAAGACGCTGTTGGCGTAGACCTGGTACGGCAGGTAGGACCAGCCGCTGACGACCTGGCCCGCCGACTCGGCGAGGACCTGGTTGACCTGCTGGTCGCCGAAGTACGGGAACTTCTTGTCCGTGAACTCCGGCGCGTTGAGCTGCGCGGTGGTCGCGGGGAACGCGCCGCCGTCCACGCGGGCCTGCACGCCCTCGTCCACGTTGGCGTACTTGAGGAAGGCGTAGGCGAGCTTCTTGTCGGCGGCGCCCTCCGGGATGGCCAGCGAGCTGCCGCCGTTCTCGGAGGTGGCCTTGCCGCCGCTCTCCCACTGCGGCATGGGGGCGACCCGCCACTTGCCGGCCCCGGCCTTGACGCCGGTCTCCAGGTTGGCCGGCATCCAGGCGCCGATCACCAGCGTGGCGATGGTGCCGTCGCCGAGGCCCTTGTACCAGGCGTCGCTCCACGAGGCGACGGGCGCGACCAGCTTGCCGCTGACGAGCTGCTGCCAGGCCGCGGTGAACTTCTGGGTGCCCGCGTCGCCGAAGTCGATGCCGACCTTGGTGCCGTCCACCTTGTACGGCTTGCCGCCGGCCTGCCAGATCATGCTGGTGGTGAAGCCGGCGTCGCCGACGTCGTTGGTGATGTACGCCTTCGGGTCGGCCTCGTGCAGCTTCTTGGCCGCCGCGATGTACTCCTCCCAGGTCTTCGGCACCTCGATCTTGTGCTTGTCGAAGACGTCCTTGTTGTAGAACAGCGCCATCGGGCCGGAGTCCATGGGCAGGCCGTAGATGCCGCCGCCGGAGTGCACGGAGTTCCACGGGCCGGGGGTGAAGGTGCCGTCGAGCTTGTCCGCGCCGAAGGCCGTCAGGTCGGTGACCGCCTTGCCGAGCGCGAACTGCGGCAGGGCGTAGTACTCGATCTGGGCGACGTCGGGCAGGCCGGAGCCGGCCTTGACCGCGTTCTGCAGGGCCGTGTACTGGTCGTTGCCGGTGCCGGCGTTGACCAGGTTGACCTTGACCTTGGGGTACTTGGTCTGGAAGTCGGCGACCACCTGCTTCAGGGTGGGCTCCCACGCCCAGACCGTGATGCTGCCGCCGGCGTCCAGCGCGGCCTGGAGGTCGTCGGCCGACGCGCTCTGGGTGGCGGCGGCGGTCCCGGATCCGGTGCCGCCGGAGGAGCCGCAGGCGGTGGCGAACAGCGATACCGACAGTGCGGCGCCCAGCAGCAGGGCGTGGCGGCGGGTTGTCGTCATGGATGTCCCTTTCATGGGTGTGCCAGGTCGGGGGTGGCGGGCGCGGGGCGGGCGGCTAGCCCTTGACGCTTCCGGCGGCCAGTCCCGACTGCCAGTACCGCTGGAGCAGCAGGAACGCCGCGATCAGCGGGACGATGGTGAGCAGCGATCCGGTGATCACCAGGTTGAAGACGACCTCGCCGCCCGCGGTGGTCGCCTGGGCGTTCCAGCTGTTGAGGCCGACCGTGAGCGGGTACCAGGCCGGGTCCTTCAGCATGATCAGCGGCAGGAAGTAGTTGTTCCACGTCGCGACGACGGTGAACAGCAGGACCGTGACGATCCCGGGCGCCAGCAGCGGCAGGCTGATGCGGAAGAACGTCTGGAACTCGCGGGCGCCGTCCACGCGCGCCGATTCGAGGATCTCGTCGGGGACGGCGTCGGAGGCGAAGGTCCACATGAGGTAGAGGCCGAACGGCGAGATGAGCGACGGGATGACGATCGCCCACGGCGTGTCGGTCAGGCCCATGGTGGAGAACATGAGGAACGTCGGGACGGCCAGCGCCGTGCCGGGCACCGCGACCGCGCCGATGACGGTCGCGAACACGGCCTTCTTGCCGGGGAAGTCGAACTTCGCCAGCCCGTAGCCGGCGATCGTGGCGAGCAGCGTCGCGCCGCCCGCGCCGACGACCACGTACAGCAGCGTGTTGAGCAGCCAGCGGGTGAAGATGCCGCCGCCGTAGGTGAAGGTGGCGGCGATGTTGCCGAACAGCGCGAAGTCGCCGTCGAACCACAGGCCGAACGAGCGGAACAGCCCCTCCTGGGTCTTGGTGGCGTTGATCACCAGCCAGGCCAGCGGGAGGAGCGTGTAGACCAGCATGATCGTGGTCAGGACGGTCAGCGTGACGCTGCGCCGGCTGCGTCGCGGGCGGCGCCGGATCACCAGCGGGCCGGCGGTGGCGGAGGAGGTGGTGGCGGTCATGGTCAGGCCCCCTTGCGCATGCCGCGGAGCTGGACGACGTAGGCGATGACCATGGTGATCACGCCCATGACGATGGCGACGGTCGCCGAGTAGTTGAACTGCTGGCCGCGGAAGGACAGCGAGTAGGCGTAGTAGTTCGGCGTGAAGTACGTCGTGATCGCGTTCGGCGCCAGGTCCCTGAGGATGGCCGGCTCGTTGAAGAGCTGGAAGCTGCCGATGATCGAGAAGATCGTGGCGATCAGCAGCGCGCCGCGCAGGGCGGGCAGCTTGATCGCCCAGACGATGCGGAGCTGGCCGGCGCCGTCCATCTCCGCCGCCTCGTACAGCGACGGGTTCACCACCCGCAGGGCGGAGTACAGGATCAGCATGTTGTAGCCGACGAACTCCCAGGTCACGATGTTGCCGATCGAGGCGAGGATCAGGTCGGAGGACAGCGGGTCGGGCAGCGACACCCCGAGCGCGTCGTTGAGGTTGCCGATGAGGCCGAACCGGGTGCCGTACATGAAGCCCCACATCAGGGCCGCGACGACGGCGGGCACGGCATAGGGCAGGAAGACCGAGATGCGGAAGAAGCTCGCCCCGTACAGCCGGCCGCTGTCGATCGCGAGCGCCACCAGCAGCGCCAGGAACAGCATGATCGGGACCTGCACGACCAGGAACAGCGCCACCCTGCCGAAGGCGGACCAGAACTGCGGATCGCCCAGCGCCTTGACGTAGTTGTCGGCGCCGACGAACGTGGTGCCGCCGATGAGCTGGGTGCGGAACAGGCTCAGGTAGATCGAGTACGCGATCGGCGCCAGGAAGACGAGCGCGAACACCGCCATGAACGGCCCCACGAACCGCCAGCCCGTCCACGAGCGCCGCCCCGGGGACGCCGCCCTCCTCCCGCTCGGCGCGCCGGCCCGCGGTGTTGCGACCACCGGTTCCTCCTCCCTGCCGGGATCCCCGACCTCGCGTCGTGTTTACGTAAACATCGTCCGGACGACGAAGCCCCCGGCCCAGGCGGCCGGGGGTTGTCGGAGAAGATCGAGCAGGGGATGTTTACGTAAACGTCCGTGCGGTATCGTGGCACCGCCCACACGGGCCGTCAAGGTTTCCCGGACGTTAACGGCCGTACGGGAGGTCACGACTTCGCACGAGGTCGCGTCCTCGCCCGGCGACGAAGGGCGGGCAGCATGGGAGCAGTGAACCGGGACGACCGGGAGCAGGCGGGCACCCCGAACAGCGGGGACACCCGCCGCGAGCAGGCGGGCACCCCAAGCGGCGGGGACACCCACCCGGAGCGCCCGGGCACCCCAAGCAGCGGGGACACCCGCCCGGAGCGCCCGGGCACCCCGATCAGCGGGAGCGCCCGGCGCGGCGGGTCCGACATCCCGGGCGGGCGGCGCAAGCAGCGCGTCTCCATGGCCGACGTCGCCAAGCTGGCGGGCGTGTCGTCGCAGACCGTCTCGCGGGTCTCCAACGGCCATCCCGGCGTCATCGACGCGACCCGCGAGCAGGTGCTCGCCGCCATGCGCGAGCTGGGCTACCGGCCCAACAGCGCCGCCCGCGCGCTGCGGTACGGCCAGTTCAACACCATCGGCGTCATCCTGTTCAGCCTGGCCTCGACCGGCAACAGCCGCACGGTGGAGGCGATCGCCACCCACGCCGCCGCCGAGGGGTACGCCATCACGCTCATCCCCATCGACGTGCCGACCCAGGACAACGTGCTCGGGGCGTTCACCCGGATGGGCGAGCTGGCCGTGGACGCGGTCATCGTCATCATCGAGATCCACCTGCTCGACACGATCACCGTGACGCTGCCGCCGGGGGTGCACGTCGTGGTCGTGGACTCCGACGCCGGCGACCGCTACAGCGTCGTCGACACCGACCAGGCCGACGGGGCGCGCCGGGCCGTGCGCCACCTGCTCGACCTGGGCCACCGCACCGTCTGGCACGTGACCGGGCCGCACACCTCGTACGCCGCCCAGAGCCGCGCCCGCGCCTGGCGGGCCACGCTGGAGTCGGCCGGCCGGCCCGTGCCGGAGCCCCTGCCGGGCGACTGGTCGGCCGAGTCCGGCTACGCCGCCGGGCTGGCGCTGGCCGGCGAGCCCGGGTGCACGGCGGTGTTCGCGGCCAACGACCAGATGGCGCTCGGGCTGCTGCGCGCCTTCCACGAGCGCGGCCGGGACGTGCCGGGCGAGATCAGCGTGGTCGGCTTCGACGACATCCCGGAGTCGGCGTACTTCGTGCCGCCGCTGACCACGGTCCACCAGGACTTCGCCGAGGTGGGGCGGAGGTGCGTGCGGCAGGTCCTGGCCCAGATCCGCGACGGGCAGTCGTCCCGGCCGGGCACCGACCTCGTGCCCACCAGCCTGGTGGTGCGCCGGAGCACCGCGCCCGCGCCGGGGACGGGTTCCGCGTCCTGAGCCGGGGACGCGTACCGCGTCCTGAGCCGGGGACGGGTACCGCGTCCTGAGCCGCCCGGTCGCGCCGCTCCCGCACGTGCCGGACCCCCGGCGAGCGCCGTCGCCGGGGGATCCGGGGTCCGTCAGGTGTGCGGGCAGGTGTCGCGGTACTCCTCGATCGCGCCGCCACGGGGCGCCGGGCAGAGGAACGGCTCGTAGCGCGTGTCGTCGTCCACGAACCGCTTCAGCCACGCGACCATGTACTTCCCGGTCGTGGTGTCGACCGTCGCCGGGAACAGGTGGCCGGCGCCGTTGAGCTCCAGGTACGCCTTCTCCGACGAGGCGGGGATGCTCTCGTAGAAGAGCTGGGAGTGGGTGGCGACCGGGGCGACGGTGTCGTACTCGGCGCCGATGATCAGGGTCGGCACCCGTACGCCCGACCAGTTCTTGGTCAGGTTCCACGGCGCGAGGGGGATCGCCGCCTGGAGCTGCGGACGGTCCTCGGCCGCCTCCAGGGACCCGCCGCCGCCCATCGAGTGGCCCGCGACGGCGAGCCTGGAGGCGTCGATCCGGCTGCGGACCGCCGCCGGACTGTCCTGCACCAGGTAGTCCAGCGCGGCCAGGAGCTGGCGGCCCCGGCTGGCGGGCTGGTCGGTGCGGGTGAGGGTGTCGATGCCGATCACCACGAACCCGTGCGAGGCGATGCGCGGGCCGAGCCAGGAGATGCTGGCCCACGAGGCGGTGTACCCGGGTGAGATGGCGACCGCGCCGAACGTGCCCTGGCTGGTGTCGTCGGGATAGTAGACCCGGCCCCCGCCGAACCCTCGCACGCTCAGCGGCGAGACGGCCTGCTCGGAGGTCGTGAACGGGCCGCGGAGGGCTTCCAGGAGCGCGTCGGTGGGGGCGGGGCCGCGTTCGTAGGGCCCGGCGGCCTGAGCGGCGGCGACGCCGGCCGTCCGGGGCACGAGGGGGGCGGCCTGGGCGGCGGCGTGGCCGGCCGGCGCGGCGGTGAGGGCGCCGCCGGTCAGGGCGAGGGCGGTGGCGAGGGTGAGCTTGGTGAGGGTTCTCGCGGCTGGCAGAGACACGTGGGGACTCCGTTCGCTGGGGGGTCAACCGCTTTCCGTGGAGATTGTCGGATCGCCGGTCAAACCCCGCATCGGCGGAATCGCCGGTCTCGCGGCCACGCAGGCGGGCAGGCGTCTCACAGGCGATTGACGCGACCAGGCGGGCGGCGTCTCCCCGGTGACTCACGGGAGCAGGCGGGCCGGCGTCTCACGCGCGACTCACGCGAGCAGGCGGGCCAGCTCGACGCGGGAGCGCACCCCCAGCCGGACGAAGACGTTCCTCAAGTGGTGATCGATGGTGCGCGGGCTGAGGAACAGCCGCGCGGCCACCTCCCGGTTGGTCGCGCCCTCCGCCACCAGCCGGGCGATCTGCAACTGCTGCGCGGTCAGCACCTGCTCGGGGGCCCCGGCGGAGCGGGCGGGCGCGACGGTCTCCCCCGAGGCGCGCAGCTCCTCACGCGCCCGCTCCGCCCACAGCCGCGCGCCGAACCGCTGGAAGGTCTCCAGCGCACCGTGCAGGTGCTCCCTCGCGGCGCCGGGCCGGCGCTGCCTGCGCAGGGCTCCGCCGTACAGCAACTGGGTGCGGGCCGTCTCGAACCGGCACAAACCCTGCCGGTGCAGCTCCAGAGCCTCCTGGAACAGCTCGTCGGCCTCGGCGGGCGACGCCAGCAGGGCGCGACAGCGCGCCACGAGCGCCAGCCGGTCGGCGCTGCGGGTGCTGCCGGCCCAGCGGTCCAGCACCCGCAGCGCGGCCCCGGCCCGCTCGACGTCGCCCGTGCGCGCGGCCGCCTCGACGAACTGGGGGCTGGCCATGACCCGGATGACGACATGGTCGTTGCCGCGATGGCCGCGCAGCCGCGCCGCCGCGTCGGCGGGGCGTCCGGCGGCCAGGTCCAGATGAGCCAGCGCCCAGTTGCCGAGGGTGGTGGTGATGCCCAGGCCGTTGACGTCGGCCAGGTCGATGGCGGCGTGGGCGTGGTCGCGGCAGCTCTGCGCGTCGCCCTGGACGGCCGCCGTCAGCGCCAGCCACGCCAGGTGCTGGGCGGCGGTGTTGAGCTGCCCCGAGGACCGGGCCAGCCGCAGCCCCTCCGCGGCGTGGGCCGCGACCGAGGAGTAGTGGCCCAGCGAGAGATGAGCCTGGATCATCGCCTCCAGCAGCCGGGGCATGACGGAGACCGCGCCGCGCCGGCGGGCCGTGTCGACGGCCCGGCTCGACAGTTCGAGCGCCGCGGCGTCCTCGCCGAGCAGCAGGCTCGCCACGCACGCCCAGGCCAGCTTCGTCGGGCTCCGCACCGCCGGCGCCAGCTCCACGACCCTGCGCAGCGGCGCGGCGGCGTCCTCGTGCCGGCCGCTGAACGTCGCCGCCATCCCGTCCAGGTACTCGAACATCAACTGCGCCGCCGGGCAGTCGTCCGCGCGCCGCAGCACCGCCGCCTGCCCGGCGATGGCCAGGAACGTGCGCAGGTCGCCGGCCCGGTAGCTGGCCTCCGCGGCGTGGACCAGCGCCTTGACCCCGGCGTCCCGGTCGCCTTCCAGCAGGTGCGCGGCCGCGGCCAGGAGCTTGCCGCAGGCGCTGCCGGCCGGCCCGCTGATCAGCTCCAGCCGTCCGCGCATCAGCTCGGCACGGGCCCGCGACGTCTCCGGGACCACGGGGCCGCGCAGCCGGGACAGCAGGGACGCCGCCCGTCGCGGGTCGCCGGCCGTCCACGCGTGGTGGGCCGCCGCGGCGAGCCACTCCGCCCTGCGCTCCGGGTGCCCGGTGAGCTCGGCGGCCCGTTCGAACGCGAGCGAGGGACCGGGGTGGCTCCCGGGCCGGCCGCCGGGGTGAGCGCCGTGCGGGACGGCGGAGGCGGCTGCCGCCAGCTCGGCGGCCAGCCGTTCGGGCGGCCCGTCGAGCGCGGCGGCGCGGTGCCATGCTCCGGCGAGCCGGTCGTGTCCCTGGCCGAACAGGCCCGCGAGGAGGCGATGGGCGTCCCGCCTGCGGGTGAGAGGCGCCTCGGCGTACGCGACGTCGCGCACCATGTCGTCGGCGAAGACGTACCGCTCCCCTTCGGCGCGCACCACGCCGGCCCGTTCGGCGGGAACGAGCACGGCCGGGGCGTCCGCGGGCTCGGCGGCCCGGATCAGCGTCGCGGTGTCGAGAGGGGGATGGGCCGCCAGCAGCAGGAGCACGAACCTGGTGTCCGCCGGCAGGCACGCCAGGCGGCCGGCGTGAGCGCGGTGCAGCCGTCCCCCTGCCGGGACACGGTCGGGCGGTGCGGCCAGGCCCGCGACCTGGTCGGGGGTCAGCGACTCGACGAGCTCGCGCAGGGCCAGCGGGTTGCCGCGGGCGACCCGGTCGAGGCAGGCGTGCAGGTCGTCCGAGAGCCGGCCGGGCAGCAGCCCGTCGGCCAGCGCCCGGCTCGCCGTGCGGTCCAGGGGGGCCAGCACGCGCGCCGGAACGTCGTCGGGCAGGCCGGCGTCCTCGCGCGCGGCGAACAGCACCGCGATCCGCTCGCCCGCCAACCTCCTGGCCGCGAACGACAGCACCCCGCGGCTGTCCTCGTCGAGCAGGTGCGCGTCGTCGACGCAGACCAGCACCGGCTCCACCGTGGCCAGCTCGCGCAGGAACTCCAGGAACGCGGCCCGCAACGCCAGCCCGCCGCCGGCCACCCCCAGGCTGAGCGCCCTTCTCAGCACGCGCGCCCCGACGCGGTCCGCGACCGGCCACAGGAGCGCGTGCAGCCCGGCGAGCGCCAGCCGCGTCTCCTGCGGGACCCCGCGCGCCCGCAGCACGGTGAAGCCTCCCGCCAGGGTGACGGCCAGGTCGAGCACGGCGGTCTTGCCGATTCCCGGCGGGCCGAGCAGCGCCAGCGCGCCGCCGTCGTCGTGACGCGCTCGGTCGAGGATCCGCCGTACGGCGTCCTCCTCCTCGGCGCGACCGCACAGGGCGGCGGGTGGGCGGGTGGCGGGGCGGGGGGCCGACATGACCAGAGTGTCACGCGGACCGGCCGTCCGATAAAGGCCCGCTGTGCGGGACGGCGCGGGACCGGCGATGTCACCGATGCGCACCGACCCACCGGTCACCCGCCCCGACCCCTCGACACCGACCACGCCAGGACACCCGCCGCGGCAGACGGCGACCGACCCAGCCCCTCGACACCGACGACGCCATGACACCCGCCCCGACCCCTCGACGCCGACCACGCCAGGGCACCCGACCCAGAAAGACCGCGACCGCCCCCGGCGGACGGCGACCGCCCCTGGCGGACGGCGACCGACCGGGACCCTTGACGCCGACGCCGCCGGGACGCACGAGCCGGGGGACCTTATCCGACCCGGCTCTTCCGGCGCCCACCACGCGGAGACCGCCAGCCGGCGGGAGGCGATCGGCCCTCAGGCGAGCGAGGAGACGTGCGCCGTGAGCGTCGAGCCGGTGCGGGACTTGGTGACCTTGAGCTGGGCCGGGATGCGGCTGCGCAGCTCGGCGACATGGCTGATGATGCCCACCGCGCGCCCCCCGTCGCGCAGCCCGTCGAGGATGTCGAGCACCCCGTCGAGCGTGTCCTCGTCCAGCGTGCCGAACCCCTCGTCCACGAACAGCGTGCCGATCTCCGCCCCGCCCGCCTCCGCCGTGACCACGTCGGCCAGCCCGAGCGCCAGCGCGAGCGAGGTGATGAAGCTCTCGCCGCCGGACAGCGTGGCCGGGTCGCGGTCCACGCCCGTCCATCCGTCGGACACCCGCAGCCCCAGCCCACCGCCCGAGCGCCCCCGCGCGCCGGCCGTCTTGCGCAGGTCGTGCTGGAGGAGGTAGCGGCCGGCCGACATGTGGTCGAGCCGTTCGTTGGCGGCGTCGACCACCTGCCTGAGCCGCTCCCCCAGCACGAACGACGACAGGCTCATGCTCCACCGGTTGTCACCGGACGTTCCGCTGGCCAGGGCGGCCAGGCGCTCGGCCAGCCGGTGCCGCTCGGCGGCCGGACGCCACCGGTCGAGGTCCGCCTCAAGCTCCGCGATCAGCTCGCGCAGCCGCCGCTGCCTCGCCTCCGCCCGGTCGCGGGCCGACGCGAGGGCGGTGTGGGCGCGTTCGGCCTCGTCGCGCTCGGCCTCCAGGGTCTCCAGGTCGGGAACTGGCTCGGCCGCCGCGGCCACCAGCTCGGGGTCGGCGAGGGTCGCGGTGACCGCCGCGTACTCGTCGTCCAGCCGCCGCAGCGCCTCTGCCCTGCGTTCCTGCTCGGCCAGGGGGCGGGCCGCGCCGGCCGCCTCGGCCGCGTCGCCGAACCCGGCCTCGGCCGCCGCCCGCTCCGCGGCGCCCGCCGCCTCGGCGCGTTCCCGCTCGGCGATGGCGGCCCGCTGGGTCGCCTCCAGCGCCTCGCGGAGCAGTTCGGCCTCGTCGTTCAGCCGGGACAGGCGCGCGGTGAGTGTCGCGTCGCCGCCGCGCGCGCTGTCGAGCCGGGCGGTCAGCCGCGCCGCGTCGCCGCTCAGCTCCTCCTGCCGGGTACGGCCCGCGGCCAGGCGCGCGGTGACCCGGCGGGCGCGCTCTTCCAGCTCCAGCCGCTCGCGCGCCAGCCTCGCCGCCTCAGCCGCCAGCGCGGGCTCCCGCCCCGCCGACGCCCGCAACCGCCGCACCGCCTCCTCGGCCTCGGCGAGCGCGGCGGCCCCGACCTCCGGCGGAAGCTCCCCGCCCTGCGAAAACTCCGTCTGCTGCGAACCCTCCATGTCTCCCCACGAGGCCGCATCCCCTCGTGAAGTCGCATCGCCGAGCGAGAACGCGGCCTCTCGCGCGGACGCGACCTCTCGCGCAGACGCGCCACCCTGCGACGACGCCTCTCCCGAGGACGCGCCACCATCCGAGAACCCACCCTCACGCGAAGTCGCGTCGCCGAGCGAGGGCGCGCCACCCCGCGAGAACGCCCCTCCACGCAAAGACGCGCCACCCTGCGACGACGCCTCACCCGAGGACGCGCCACCATCCGAGAGCGCCCCTCCGTCCAAAGACGCGCCACCCTGGGAGGGCGCGCCCGCTTGTGACGACGCGTCCTCTCGCGAGTACGCGTCCGCGTCCCAGATCGCGCCCGGTTCGGAGACGGTGTCGGGTGTCTCCTCCTGGTGTGCGCCGGACAGCCCCTCGGGGATCGCCCGGCGGAAGGGGGCGAGGACGGTCAGGTCGCTCTGGAGGAGGCGGGCGGCCAGACGGGTGTGTTCGGCGCGCAGACGGCTCTGGTGGGCGCGACGGGCGGCCAGCGCTTCGCCCAGCTCCCGGGACCGCTCCCGCACCCGGTCGCGTTCGGCCTCGATCCGCTCGTACGCGGCGGCCAGCCCCGGCTCCTGGGCGGCGAGCGCCTCCAGACGCGCCACCTCCTGCTCCGCCTCCCGGACGGCCGACTCGGCGGCGTCGAGGTCCAGCCCGTGCGTGGCCTCGGCCGCGTCGGCGTGGCGGGACTGGAGGGTGGCCAGCGCGCGCTCGGCCGCCTCCCGCTCGGCGAGGGCGCGTTCGTGGGCGCTCTCGGCGGCACGTTCGTCGTCGGGTGACGGGGCGCTGGGCGCGGGTGAGGCGGGCGCGGGGTGGTGGTCGGAGCCGCACACCGCGCAGGGACGGCCCTCGGTCAGGTCGCGGGCCAACTCGGCGGCCATGCCGTCGATGCGGGCCTGGCGGATGTCGAGCCAGCGTTCGCGCAGCTCCTGGGCCCGGTCCACGAGCGCCTGGCGGGTGGCGGAGGCCGCCTCGATCTCGGCCGCGAGCGCGTCGCGGCGCCGGACCGTGTCGCGGGACGCCCTCGCGGCGTCGAGCGCGGCGCTCGCGGCCGGGATCGCCGCCGCCTCGGCCCGCGTCGCGGTGAGCCGTTCGTGGGCGTGGGCGAGCCGTGCGGGCAGTTCGCTCTCGGCGGCGGCCACCTCGGCCGCCTGCCGCTCCAGCCGGGCGATGTCGTCGCCCACCCGGACGTGGTCGCGGTCGACGCCGATGAGCTCGGCGGCGCAGGCGCGCACGGCTTCGGCGGCCGGGACGCGGGCGGCGTCCAGGCGCGCGGAGGCGAGCCTGGACTCGGCCGCCTCCACCAGGGCGGGCAACGTCGCCAGCCTGGCCGTCGTGCTCTCCTCCTCGGTGACGAGCTGGGCGAGTTCGCCTTCGACGCGGGTCAGGTCGCGGCGGACCACCAGCAGCCTGGCCTCTTCGGTGAGCAGCTCGGACAGGCGCGCGATCTCCGCCTGCCGCTCCCGTTCGAGCGTGGCCAGCCGCTCCGGCTCCACCATGCCGAGCGGAGTGGGGGTGGCTTGGGCCGGTCTCTCCGAGGTGTCGCCGTGACCGCTCGGGACGCCCTCTCGGCGCGCGTCGTCCGCGTGACCCATGGAGAGGCCGTCGTGTCGTGCGGTGCTCTCCCCCGTACGGGCGCCGGCGGACGTGGCGGACGTGGGGTGCAGGAGAGGGCGGGCGCGGGCCAGGGCGTCGGCGGCGAGGGCGCGGGCCTTGGCGGCCGCCTCGGCGCGCTGGCGGGCGGCCGTGATGAGCGGCAGGACGCGGTCCGCGCGCAGCGCGTCGTCCAGGATCGCCTGGAGCTCGGCCCGCTCGTCGGCGCGCTCGTCGAGGGTGCGGCGCATCGTCAGCGCCTCGGCGTGGCGGCGCTGACGGGCGGCGAGGGCGGCGGCCTGCTCGTAGCGGGTGCGGGCCGCTCTGAGCGCGCGTTCCGCTTCGGCGTGGCCGGCGCCGGTACGGGACACGACGGCGCGGGCCGCGTCGAGCAGGGCTCCCGCCCAGCCCAGCGGGTCGCTCTCGGGCGACGGCGGGGACGAAGCCGGGGTCGCGGCCGAGGACGAAGCCGGGGTCGCGCCGGTCGTCGCGCCGGCCTCGGACGCGGGCCTCGCCGGGGAGAGGACGGGGGCCCTTGGGGAGGGGACGTTGATCCGGGAGTTGGTGGCGTCACTCGGGCGGTCGGGGCCGTCCTTGTAGGCGGCGTCGGGGCCGTCCACGGCGGCGGGGTCGGGGCCGTCCATGGAGGCGGGGTCGGGGCCGTCCATGGAGGCGGGGTCGGGGCCGTTCATGGAGGCGGGGTCGGGTGTGGGCTCCTGGGTGGCGGTCGCGGGCGTCGGCAGGTCGGGGCCGGCGGCCTCCTGGAGGCGCTGGATCGCGTAGTCCACCTGCTGCCGCAGCTCGACCTGCTCCCGCCACGTCTGCTTGCGGTGCTCGGCCAGCCACGACTCCGCCTGCGTGAACACCTTGACCGTGAACAGGCGCTCCAGCAGCCGGCGCCGGTCGTCGCCGTCGGCGCGCAGGAAGCGGGCGAAGTCGCCCTGGGGCAGCATGGCGACCTGGCAGAACTGGTCGGCGTTCATGCCGAGCAGCCCCCCGATGAGGTCGCCGGCCTCGTCGGAGCGGGTGGTGAGCCCCTGCCAGCCGCCGCCGGCCCGCTCCTCCACCACCACCTTGGCCTTCTCCTCGGTGACGCCCGTGCCGCGCAGCTTGGGACGCTGCCAGGCCGGCGAGCGGCGCACGCGCAGCCGGCGGCCCCGGATGGTGACCTCCAGCGTGACCGACGGGCCCGTGCCGGGCGGGGCGTGGTCGCAGCGCAGGGCCCGGGCGCTGTTGCGCTGGCCGGGCACCTGGCCGTACAGGGCGAAGCAGAGCGCGTCGAGGATGGTGGTCTTGCCCGCGCCGGTGGGCCCGTGCACGAGGAACAGGCCCGCCTCGGCGAGCGCGTCGAAGTCGACGGTCTCCGTGCCGGGGAACGAGCCGAAGGCGGTCAGGGAGAGCAGGTGCGGACGCATCTACGCCATCGCCTCCTTCATCCGCGACGCCTCGACGGCCTGTCTCAGCAGCTCCTCCTCGTCGGGGCCGGCGGGCTCGCCGCGCACCTCGCGGACGAAGTCGAGCGCGACCTCCGCCTCGGGACGGCCGCTGAGCCGCACGGGCGCGGCGGCGGGCGCCGCGCCGACCGGGTCGAAGGACAGGGCGAGCGTGTGCGGGAAGCGGGCGCGCAGCCGGTCCATGGCGGACTTGGGCCGCACCGGGTCGGTGAGGGTGACCTGCAGCCAGTGGTCCTCGTGGACGGCGAGGGAAGGAGCGGCGAGCAGGTCGTCGAGGAGGCCGCGCAGGCGGGCCACCGGCCGGGGCACCGGCGCCGCCACGAACTCGGCGCCGTCCACGGCCCCCGAGGCCCCGATCGTCACCAGCCACGAGCCCTTGACGTGGTCGGCCTCGGAGAAGGAGTAGGCCAGCGGCGAGCCGGAGTAGCGGACGGTCTCGGACATGCGCTGGCGGCCGTGCAGGTGGCCGAGCGCGACGTAGCTCACCCCGTCGAACGCGGTGAGCGGCACGTGGGCGACGCCGCCGACGGTGATGTCGCGCTCGCTGTCGCTCGCCTCTCCCCCGGTGACGAAGGCGTGCGCGAGGACGACCGAGGCGCGGCGGCGGGCCGCGTCGGCGCGCACGCGCCGCATCGCGTACGTCAGCGCCGCCGTGTGGCTGCGCTCGTCCAGCTCCCAGGGGGTGCGGACCAGTTCGGGCTCCAGGTAGGGGATGCCGTAGAAGGCGACGTCGTCGACGAGCACCGGCTCCCAGGCGCGGGCCGGGTCGGTGCGCAGGTGGACGCCGGAGGCGTCGAACAGCGAGGCGCCGAACCCGAGGCGCCGCGCCGAGTCGTGGTTGCCGCTGATGAGGATCACGCGCGCACCGGCGGACCGCAGGCGGGCCAGCGCCTCGTTGCACAGGGAGACCGCGTCGACCGGGGGCAGCGCCCGGTCGTAGACGTCGCCGGACACCGCGACCACCTCGACCCGCTCGGCGCGCACGGTCTCGACCAGGTGGTCGACGAACGCCGCCTGCCCCTCCAGCAGGCTCTCCCGGTGGAAGGAGCGCCCGAGGTGCCAGTCGGAGGTGTGCAGGATCCGCATGTCGCAGGAAGCTAACAGTTCCCACCGACAAATGCGGCCTCATACGCCACAGAACCCGGGAGTAGGCTGGAAGATCAGCGGGCAAACCAACGCACATGGGGAGGCCGATGGGCGCGGGCCGTGGCACCTTGAGCGTCGCCGCCGGTCTGGTGCTGGTGGTTCTGGCGTGCGTCGGCTACGTCCTGCCTCCCGCGTTCGACCCCCCGCCGCTCCAGGCCGACCACGCCTTCCAGGCGATCCCGGCGCAGCCGCGCGGCGAGCTGCGTCCCGTGGCGCGGCACGCGCGCTTCGCCGAGCAGAGCGTGACGGTCCCGGCCGAGGGCCAGAGCCTGGAGGGCACCGTGCGGGCGCCGCTGACGCCGGGGCGGCATCCGGCGCTGGTGTTCGTGTCGGGGTCGGG
Source organism: Nonomuraea rhodomycinica (assembly GCF_013363995.1). Lineage (GTDB taxonomy): Bacteria > Actinomycetota > Actinomycetes > Streptosporangiales > Streptosporangiaceae > Nonomuraea > Nonomuraea rhodomycinica. The sequence goes on from NZ_JABWGO010000008.1 coordinate 108,128, forward strand.
CAACGGGTCGCGGACGGAGTTCACGCCGCAGGCCGAGTTCCTGGCCCGGGCGGGCGTGGTGACGCTGGCCTACGACAAGCGGACGGTGGGCTACAACTTCCGCGACCGCGACTTCGGCCTGCTGGCCGACGACACGCTGCGCATGGTGGAGCTGCTGGCCAAGCGGCCGGACGTGGACCCGTCGCGGATCGGGCTGTGGGGCGTGAGCGAGGGCGGCTGGGTGGTGCCGATCGCGGCGGCCAAGAGCCCGGCGGTGGGGTTCGCGGTGCTGGTGTCCTCGCCGAACGTCTCCCCGCTGCGGCAGGTGGCGTGGGCGCTGAACGAGCAGCTCCTGCGGCTGCGCGCGCCGATCGGGGTGCGCGACCTGCTGACCCGGGCCATGGGCGGGGTGGGCTTCGACTTCCTGCGCTACGACGCGATGCCGGCGCTGCGCCAGATCAGGCAGCCGGTGCTGGCCTTCTACGGCACGCAGGACCCGTCGATCCCGTTCGTGGAGTCGACGCGGGCGCTGACCACGGCGCTGACGGAGTCGGGCAACAACCGCTACACCATTCGGTTCATGGCCGGCGGCGACCACGCGATGCGGATCAACGGCGGCGACTTCACCCCCGGCTACCTGGACACGATGGCCAACTGGATCATCGGCCTGCCCGGTACGGCGGTCCCGCCGGTGCACCTGGCGGGCGCGACGCCGGTCCAGCGTTTCGAGGCGGCGGACGTGCCGGCCGCGCCGTGGTACGCGGGCGGCGCGATGCTCGGGCTGACGCTGTGCCTGACCGCGGTCGGCTACGTGGCCGGGCCGGTCGCCGTCATGCTCGTACGGCTGCGCGGCGGGCCGCTCGCGCTGGGCGAGACCGACGCGCGGCTGTGGCCGCCGATCAGGCGGCGGCTGACCAGGATGGCGTGGACGGGGCTGGGGCTGCTGGCCTCGGTGGTGCTGTTCATCACGGTGCTGGTGCTGTTCGCGGTCAACCAGGCCGGGGCGTGGCCGGCGGTGCTGGCCGGCTGGGTGATCGTGCGGGTGCTGGCCGCGCTGATGCTCGTGCAGGAGGTGACCGCGGTCGCGGCGGTGGTGTCCGCGCTGCGCGAGGGGATGCGGCCGAGCCGCTGGCAGCACGTGGCGATGGCCGGCGTGCTGGGCGGCACGGGGCTGCTGCTGGTGGCGGCCGCCTATTACGGCTTGTTCGCGTTCCCCTGGTGAGCGTCCCGAAGGGGCGCGGTGACGTACGCGTCCATCCAGCGGTCGATCTCGGCGAACACGCGCTCGCGCACCGGCTCGGCCGACAGCACCAGGTCGTGGACGCCGTCGGGCACGCGCACGCACGTGACGTGCGGGCCCACGCAGGTGGACCAGCGGGCGATGTGCTCGGGGTCGAGGACGACGTCGGCCGACCTGGCCTCGGGGACGAGGTCGCGCACCCGCAGTCCCCGGGACGAGGCGAGCACGAGCACGGGCACGTCCACGGACAGCCCGGCGTGCAGGCGGCGCTGCGCGCGGCGGATCGCGGCCAGCCACGTGGCGTGCACGGGGAACCCGCCGAGCGGCTTCAGCTCCAGGTCGTAGTCCCACTCGCCGCCCTCGGAGCGGTGCAGGGTGCGGCCGTACACGGTGCTGGGGGGCAGCGGCAGCGCCCTCTTGCTGTACGAGAGCGGCGTCTTGAGCAGGTCGGCGGCCACGCGGAGCGGGGTGGGCACGTTGAGGTCGAAGAACGGGCTGTTGAGGACGAGCCCCCGGACGAGGCCGCGGCCGCGGACCCGGTCGGCCCACAGGGACGCGACGAGCCCGCCGGTGGAGTGGGCGTTGATCGTCACCTCGTCGTGGTCGCGGCCGATGAGGCGGACGGCCTCGTCGATCTCCGGGAAGTACTCGGTGACGCTCCTGACCAGGCCCCTGGTCTGGTGGGGCAGCAGCGACCGGCCGTACTTGCGCAGGTCGAGGGCGTAGAAGTCGATGCCGCGGCCGAGGTAGTGCTCGGCGAGGTGGTCCTGGAAGAAGTAGTCGGTGAATCCGTGCAGGTAGAGCACCGCCCGGCGGGAGCCTGTGCGCCGGGAGACGAGCGTGGCGACGACCTCGCCCTCGAAGTCTGGCTTCATCGGCAGAACGGTGATCTCGTACATAAGAGACACCATAGGGTTTCACCGCTTTGATGGGCATCCCGGACGGACCCTCCGGTCCTGGCGAAGAGGGGGACGCGGGGCCCGGCGGGGCGGTTCAATATCCGGCAGAGCGGTCACCCGCGTCAGGCGGGCCGCCGCGCGGCCGAGCCCGACGGCGAATCGGCTGTTGATGTTCACTCCGGCATAACGAGATTTTTCGCATTCGACGCGTAGGCTGCCGCCTCGATTCGGCCTACGAAGTGGTTCACGGGGAACGGGGATGGCGTGGGGCAGGCAACGAAACCGGTGAGCGCCTGGGGCGTCCTCGGCTGGCTCGCGCTGTCGGCGCTCGCCCCCGGAGCCGCGCACCTGCGGGCCGGGTGGCGCAGGACCGGGCTCGTGCTGCTCAGCCTGTACGTGGCGCTGCTGCTGGCGCTGCTCGCCGTGGCGCTGACCACCGACAACCTGCTCGGCAACCTGGCCGGCGACGACACCTGGCTCATGTCGATCACGGTCGGCGCGGCGGTGCTGAGCGTGGCCTGGTTCGCCCTCGTCGTCCACTCGTTCGTCGTGCTGCGGCCGGGCGGGCTGCCCCAGGGCGGTCAGGTCCTCGCGGGCACCCTCGCGGGGCTGCTCGCCGTGGTGGTGGTGATCCCGTTCGGGCTGACCGCGCAGAACGTGTGGACCTACCGGGAGAGCCTCAACGACATCTTCACCGCGCCCGAGACCCCGGAGCCGCTGGCACAGGGCTCGTCCCGGCCGGAGGACCCGTGGGCGGGCCGCGAGCGGGTCAACATCCTGCTGCTCGGCGGCGACGCCGACGACAACCGGATCGGCGTGCGCACCGACAGCATGAACGTGGCCAGCGTCGACGTGCGGACCGGCAACACCGTGCTCATCAGCCTGCCCCGCAACCTGGAGGACGTCCGGTTCCGGCCGGGCACGCCGATGGCCCAGCACTTCCCGGACGGCTTCCGGCTGCCGCCCGACCCGGGCGGCGGGCGCAGCGACCTGCTCAACAGCGTGTGGGAGTACGCCGACGCGCACCCGGAGATCTTCGGCGGCCGGCAGCACCAGGGCCCCGGGGTGCTGATGGACACCATCGGCTACACCCTCGGCCTCAAGATCGACTGGTACGCGCTGGTCAACATGTGGGGCTTCGCCCGGCTGATCGACGCGATCGGCGGGGTGCGGATCCACGTCGAGCAGGACGTCGTTTTCGGCAAGTACAACGAGGGCCTGGTCAAGGCGGGCACCCGGAGGCTGAAGGGCGCCGACGCCATGTGGTACGCCCGCTCGCGCACCAACAGCGACGACTACACGCGGATGCGCCGCCAGCGCTGCGTGATCGGGGCGCTGCTGGACCAGGCCGACCCGGCGACCGTGCTGATCCGGTTCCGCCGGATCGCGCTGGCCACCAAGGAGCTGATCCGCACCGACATCCCGCGGCCGATGCTCAAGGACCTGGTGCCGCTGGCGCTGAAGGTCAAGGGCGCCAAGGTGACGAGCGTGCAGTTCGTGCCGCCGCTGATCAACACCGGCTACCCCGACTGGGAGAAGATCCGCCAGATCACCCACGACGCGATCCGTGAGTCCACGCGCAGCGTCCCGGCCGGCGCGGTCGCGAGCGCCACGCCCGCGCCGACCGCCGCTGACCTGGCCACCTCGACGCCCACGCCGGCCGCCGCCACCGAGTCCGCCACTCCTCGGACGACGCCGTCGGCCGAGACGGGCACCCCGGGGCCGCGCAGGACCCCGAAGGCCAAGTCGTCCGACACCCCGGCCAGGTCCCTCACCGAGGGCTGCGGAGCGGCGTGACGATCCGTCCCACCGGGACGCCGCCGCCCAGCACGTCCACGCGTTCGAACTCCTCGGCGCCCGACACGTCCACCCCCATGCGTCGCAGGACGGCCAGGGCGACGGCCGTGGTGGCGCGCGGGCTGCCGTCGATGACCTTCACGGCCACCGCGTGCCCGGAGCCGAGCGCCACGACCAGCACGCCCTCGGCGCCGCCCTTGACCAGGGCGCCGGGCAGGGCGCGCATCAGCTCGGTGTTCTGGTGCCCGGTGCCGCCGACGTACTCGGGGTGGGTGCGCATGGCGTCGGCGACCTGGCGCGGCCCGCTGCCCGGGGCGGCGGTCACGAGGGCGCGCACGGCCCGCGCGAGGCCGGTCAGCGACAGCCCGAACAGCGGCGCGCCGCAGCCGTCGACGGCCACGTGCGCGGCCTTCTCCCCCGCCAGCTCCTCGGTGACCGAGCGGACCCGCTGCTGGAGCGGGTGGTCGGCGGACAGGTACGACCGCACGTCCCAGTCGTTGGCGACCGAGGCGGCCAGCATGGCGGCGTGCTTGCCGGAGCAGTTCATGCGCTCGCGGGTGGGGCCGAGGCCCTGCCGGACGAGCCCGTGCGCGGTGGCCTGGTCCTCGGGCCAGGACGGCGGGCAGGCCAGGGCGTCGAAGCCGAGCCCGTAGTCGGCCAGGATCTCGCCGGCCACCCGTACGTGGAAGTCCTCGCCGGTGTGGCTGCCCGCGGCGATGGCCAGGCGCGGGCCGGCCAGCGCGGCGCCGGCCGTGAGGCAGGCCAGCGCCTGGAAGGGCTTGGTGGAGGAGCGGGGCAGCACCGGGGCGTCCACGGGGCCGAGCGCGACCTCGGCGTGGCCCGACGGGCCCAGGCCGACGGCGCTGCCGTAGTGGACGCTCTCGGTGAAGCCGGAGCGCACGACCTCGGCGAGGACGGCGAGACTCGATGGGGCGGGGTCAGGCGCTGTGGAGTCAACCACGGGCGATTCTCCTCCTGAGGACGGCGCGCTGGCGGGCCTCCAGCGTGCGGGCGAGCTTGGACAGCGACATGTTGACCACCAGGTAGACCAGGGCCACCACGATGTAGGTCTGGATGAGCAGCCCGTTGTAGTTGGCCAGCACCTTGGCGCTGTAGAGCAGCTCGGTGTAGCTGACGACGAAGCCGAGCGAGGTGTCCTTGAGCAGGCCCACCGACTGGCTGACGATCGAGGGCAGCACCCGCCGGGCCGCCTGGGGCAGCACGATGAGGCGCATGGTGCGCCCCGGGGTCAGCCCGACGGCCAGGCCGGCCTCGCTCTGGCCGCGCTCGACGGACAGGATGCCGGCGCGGAAGATCTCGGCGAACGACGCCGCGTGCGACACGCTCAGCGGCACGACCAGCTTCCAGAACAGCGGCAGGTCGAGGCCGTACCGGGGCAGCGCGAACAGCACCACGTACACCAGCAGCAGCGCCGGGACGGTCCGCACGACCTCGACGTAGCCGACGGCGGGCCCGCGCGCCCACCGCCGCGGCGACAGGCGCCCGAGACCCAGCACGAGGCCGAACGCCATGGCGAGCGCCGCCGACACCACGGCGGCCAGCGCGGTCGAGCCGAGGCCGTTCAGCAGGTAGCGCCACATGGGCCAGGTCGCGTACGGCTGCCAGCGGGCGGCGTCGAGCTGGCCGTTGGCGGCGAACTGCCGCACGGCGAGCACCGCGAGCGCCACGGTGGCCAGCGCGCCGAGCACGGTGGCGATCCGCATGCGCCGCCGGGCGCGCGGTCCCGGCTCGTCGAACAGGACGGTGCTGGGCGCGCTCACCTGAGGACCACCAGCCTCTTCTCCAGGCGGCCGGTCACGAAGCCGGCGCAGGCGGCGAGCAGCGCGTACGCGAGCCCGGCGCCGACGAAGATGGGGATGGGCTGCGCCTCGACCAGGTTCACCCGGTTGGCGGCGGCGGTGAGGTCGATGACGCCGACCGCGCCGGCCAGGGCGGTGTTCATGGTCAGGGCGATGAAGATGTTGCCGAGCGGCTGGACGACCGTGCGCAGCGCCTGCGGCAGGATCACGTGCCGCAGCGACTGGGTGAACGTCAGCCCGATGGCCCGGGCCGCCTCGCCCTGCCCCTTGGAGACGGCGTTGACGCCCGAGCGCAGCGCCTCGCCGATGTAGGCCGCCTCGTACACCGCGATGACCACGATCGCCGTCACGAGCAGGTCGGCCTGGATGCCGATCTCGGGCAGGCCGAAGACCGCGAGGACGAGCAGCACCAGCAGCGGCAGGTTCTGGAACGTCTCCACGTACGCGGTGCCGATGGCGCGCAGCACGCGTACGGGGCTCACGCGCAGGGCGGTGACGACCACGCCCAGCACCGCCGCGCCGAGGAAGGACGCGGCGGTGAGCTGGAGCGTGACGACCAGGCCCTGCCAGAGCTCGGGCAGGTGATCGAGGATGACGGACATCAGGATCCCGGGACGGAGCCGATCTTGGGCGGCTGGGGCGCGTCGCCGGTGACGACGGTGCCGATGGAGTTCTTCCAGATGCCCTGCCAGACGCCGTTGCCCTGGATCTTGCCGAGCCAGTCGTTGACGAACTTCTTCATCTGGTCGTCGCCGTGCTTGAGCCCGATGCCGTACGGGTCGACGGTGAAGGGCTTGGTGACGATCTCGATGGAGGGGTCCTTCTTGGCGTCGGCGATCAGCAGCGTCTCGTCCTGGACGTAGGCGACGCCGCGGTCCTGCTTGAGGGCCTGCACGCACTCGGGGTCGCTGCCGAAGGTGATGATCTCGGCCTGGGGGGCGAGCTTCTTGATCGCGGGGATGGCCGGGGTGTTGGCGCCCGCGAGCACCTTCTTGCCGTTCAGGTCCTCCGGCTTGGTGATGCCGGACGTGCCCTTCTTCACGGCGATCGTCAGGCCCGAGGTGTAGTACGGACCGGCGAACGCGACCTGCCTGGCGCGCTCCTCGGTGATCGTGTACGTCTGGAAGACGACGTCCACGGTGCCGTTGGACAGCAGGGCCTCGCGGGTCTCGGACGCCGAGTTGACGATCTTGACCTTCGGCTCGCCGAGGATGTACTTCGCCAGCGCCTTGCCCAGGTCGGCGTCGAAGCCCTCGACCTGACCCGTGGCGGGGTTCTGCTGGGACAGGAGCGGGGCGTCGAGCGAGCCGCCCACGAGGAGCTCACCGCGCTTCTTGATCTTCTCCATGGTCGAGCCGGGCAGGATCGCGGCCGCCTCGGCGACGGGGGCGTTCGCCAGCACGTCGGCAGCGGCGGTCTTCGACTCGCCGGGCACGGCGGGCACGGCGGTGTTGCTCGTCTCGCCGCAGGCCGTCAGGCCTAACACGGAGACGGCCAGCACAGCGAGCATCTTCTTCATGAGCGTCCACTTCCTTCGATGTCGAAGATAAAGGGGACCGTAATGGTGGATTTCGTACGAAGTCAACACGTTGCTGGCGGAAGTAGATCGATGGTATGCATCTCCCATGAAGCAGCGGCTGCCCGTACAGGGGGCTCAGGGGGACCTGTTACGGCTCGTCGCCACCGGCGCGGCCGAGTCTCGCGCCGGACTGGCCCGGCTGTCGGGCCTCGCGGCGTCCAGCGTGTCGCTGCGCGTGGAGGAGCTCATCGAGGCGGGACTGCTGGTCGAGGAGGGTTCCGGCACCTCGCGCGGCGGACGCAGGCCGCGCCGCCTGTGCCTGTCGCCGACCGCCGGCGTGCTCGCGGTCGCCGACCTCGGCGCCCACCACGCCCGGCTCGGGCTGCTCGACCTCAGCGGCGCCCCGCTGGTCGTCGAGGAGGTCCCGTGCGAGATCGCCGAGGGGCCCGAGGCGACGCTCGACCTGCTGTCGGACGCCTTCGACCGCCTGCTGGCCGAGCGGGTGCCGCCGTCGGTGCCGCTGCGCGGCGTCGGGACCGGCGTGCCCGGCCCCGTGGACCCCGCGACGTTACGCGTGGTGACGCCCTCGCGCATGCCCGGCTGGAACGACTTCCCCGTCGCCGACCACCTGCGCGCCCGCTACGACCTGCCCGTGCTCGTCGAGAACGACGCCAACCTCATGGCCGCCGGCGAGGCCCGCTCCTGGCCGGGCCGCGAGAACCTCATGGTGCTCAAGGTCGGCACCGGCATAGGGTGCGGCGCCATCGTGGACGGCCGCCTGCACCGCGGCCGGGGCGCGGCCGGCGACATCAGCCACGTGCGGGTCAGCTCCGACTCCTCCGTGATCTGCGCCTGCGGCCACCACGACTGCCTGGAGGCGTACGCCAGCGGCGCCGCCCTCATCGCCGCGCTGGCCGACGCGGGCGTCGAGGTGCGGCACACCTCCGGCATCGTGGACCTGGTCAACGACGCCGTGCCGGAGGCGACCAGCATGGTCCGCACCGCCGGGCGCCGCATCGGCGAGGTGCTCACCGTGCTCGTGAACTTCTTCAACCCCGACGTGGTGGCCGTGGGCGGCAGCCTGTCGGCGGCCGAGCCGCTCATCACCTCGATCCGGGCCGCCGTGTACGAGCGGTGCCTGCCGCTGGCCACGCGCGACCTGGAGATCGCGCCGGCACGGGCCGGCCGGGACGCCGCCCTGCTCGGAGCGGGCTCCCTGCTGCTGGACGCCGTCCTCGCCTAGGGCCTGTGCGGGAGCCGCCTGGTAGGCCCGTGGGGTCTTCCAGGCGGCCGGTTCCGTCCCGAGGGTCAGGGGGCCGGGGAGGTCAGGGGGCCAGGGAGGTCAGGGCGGACAGGAAGGCGCGGACGTCGGCGGGGGCGGCGCGGGTGAGTTCGCCGCCCATGCCGACCGCGACCGCTCCCGCCGCGATCCACTCGGACGCCGTACGGATGGTGACGCCGCCCGTCGGGACGAGGGGCGCGTGGGGCAGCGCCTGCAGGACGTCCCGCAGCACCCGGGGCGAGCTCTGCGAGGCGGGGAAGAGCTTGACCAGGTCAGCGCCCTCTTCCAGGGCGGTCACGATCTCCGTGGGCGTGGACGCCCCCGCCGCGACGGGCACGCCGTGGCGATGCGCGGCCCTGATCACCTCACGGCTCAGCGAGGGGCACACCAGGAAGCGGGCCCCCGCCTGGATCGCGAGCACCGCCTGGGAGGCGTCGAGCACCGTCCCCGCCCCCACGAGCGCCCCCGGCGGCGCGGCGGCGCGCAGGGCGGTGACGGCGGACAGCGCGCCCGGGGTGGACAGCGAGATCTCGACGGCCGTCACGTCCGCCGCCGTGAGGCGGGTGCCCGCCTCGACGGCGGCGTCCGGCGACGGCGCGCGGACGATGCCGATCACCCGCCGCTCCACGAGGCGGGCGGTCAGCGCCCAGCGGGGCTCAGCCACGGGACACGACCTCGATCTCGTACACGCGGGCCACGTCGAGCGCGTTGCCGGACGGGTCGGAGATCGACATGCGCACCTGGTCGGCCGTCACCGAGGCCGGGACGCGGACCGTGCCCGCGGTGTTCCCGGTGATCGCGGCGACCTGCTGCCACCCGGACGCGGTGTGCGCCTCGACGGCGAAGTCGCGCAGCACGTCCGTGCCGGGGACGGGCGCCTTGGTGTAGCCGGAGTGCACCCGGATCTCGCTGATCGGGTACGCGCGGGCGAGCCTCACGGTGATCGTCGGCGCGGTGTCCCCCTCGGCGGAGATCCACCGGCTGTCGTCCGAGCACAGGCCGTCCACGGCCTTGCCGCCCTCGGTCCCGGCGCGCAGCACGGACGACACGGTCACGGAGGCGTTCAGCGCGACGTTCAAGCCGCCCGCGCCGGAGGCGAGCAGCCGGTCGGCGATCTCCGAGAACGGCCCGCCCGCTCCCGGCTCGCCGTCGCGCGGCACGGTGGCCCGCCACAGGGCGCCGATGACGGGCGCGGTGACGTACAGCAGGTCGGTGCCGTTGACGGAGCGCTGGGCGCGCAGCCGCTGGAGCCCCTGGCGGACGTCGCCGAGCGCGCTGAACGCCCACGGCCCGGTGCCGGACCGCTCGGCGCGCACGACCTGGCTGCGGACGCCGCCGCAGCCGCCCGCCTCGGCGACGAAGTAGATCCGGGTGACGGCCCCGGCGCGGGTGACGCCGATCGTGGCCGAGTTGTCCACGGCGTGGTCGGCCCGCGCGAGGACGGTCTCCCGCTTCCACGCGGCGCCGTCCCAGCTCGCGTAGCGCACGTCGAAGCCGGTGAACGTGCTGCCGGAGCGCGCCGTCAGGTACCGGTAGGCGATGCCGGCGAGCTGGTCGCCGTACACGGCGAGCTTGGCGCTCTGGACGGCCCGGCTGGTCGAGGTGATGGTCTCGCCGTCCTCGTACGGCTGGTAGACGACGGCGTTCCCGGCGCCCGGCGCGAGCGGCACGGTCAGCGCGGCGCCGGTGACGTCGCGCCAGGAGCCGTCCGCCGGGTCGAACACGGCGTACGAGCCGAGGTGCCGGTGCGTCGTCGCCGGCCACGGGCCCCACTCCCAGAGCACGTGCACCCGCCCGGCGGCGTCCACCTGCAGGTCGTCGGGGTAGAAGGAGTAGTTGGTGCCGGAGGCGATGACGGCGACGCGGCTCCAGGCGTGGGCGGCGGTGTCGAAGCGGTACAGGCGTCCGTCCCGGACGGCCGCCGCGTCCCTGTGCGCCCGGACCATCACGTACGCGGAGCCGTCCTTGCCGCGCGCGGTGACCGGGTAGGTGAAGCCGAGCCCGGCGTCGGGCAGCGTGGAGGACGCCTCGGTCAGGGAGGTGACGTCGCCGGGCCTGGTGGCGCGGTAGTAGCGCCAGCCGTCGCCGTGCATGGAGACGAAGGCGTGGATGACGCCCTCGCCGTCCAGGACGATCGACGGCTGGTTGTGCCCGACGTCGTCCACGTACGTGACGCAGGCGCCGGAGGCGTCGGGCAGGCAGCCGTCGCGCCAGGTGCCGTCCTCGGCGCGGGAGGCGATGTGCACCTCGTGGCGGCCGGCGGTGGAGGCGGGGGCGTTGTAGGCGAAGTAGTCGGTGCCGCCGAACGAGTCGAGCGGACGCCACCAGCCGGACTGGTTGGAGGAGTCCACGGTGACGGGCACCTGCTCGACGGAGGGCTCGGCGATCGCGGTGGCGGCCGCGACGGACGGCGCGGTCGTCCTCGCGGCGGCGGGCAGGGGGGCGAGGGAGGCCGCGAGCAGCGCGGCGGCGGTGAGGATGACTGGACGGAGCACCGTTCCTCGTTTCAGGGGAGGGGGGTGGAAGGTGTGTCCTACTTCTGCAGCGGCTTGGCCGTCTCGGCGGCCCTGGCCAGCGCGTCCTTGGCCGGCGACTGCCCGACGAGCACGGCCTGCACCTGCTCGGCGATGGCGGTCTCGATCTGGGCGTAGCCCGCGTAGCGCCAGAACGGGTTCGGCGTCGCGGTCTTGGTGATCTTCTCGGTCCACTCGGTGGTGAACGCGTCGCCCGCGACCTTCGGGTCGGCCAGGCCCGCCGTCGTCGTGGGCGGCAGCTTCACCTTCTCGAAGAACGCCGTCACGGTGGCCGTGTCGGACGTCGCGTACGAGGCGAAATCGGCGGCGGCGTCGGAGCCCTCGCCGTCGACGACCACGATGACGTGCCCCCACAGCAGCGCCTGCGGCTGGTCGCCCGCCTTGAGCACGGGCCTGGCGAGCGGCGCCATCTTCTCGGTCAGCGACTTGTCGGGCGACTGCGCGGCCACGACGCCCCGCGCGATGACCGCGTCGTCGTAGAAGGCGGCCTTGCCCTGGGCGAACAGCGCACGGGCGTCGAAGCGGTCGACGTCGGGGGCGATGAGCTTGGCGTCGTACAGCTTCTTGTACCACTCGACCGCGGCCACGGACGCGTCGTCGCCGACCGTGATCGTGTCGCCCTCCATCAGGGGGCTGCCGAACGTGCGCATCCACGGCAGGATGTCCTTGAGCTGCGCCGCCTTGGTCGCCGCCGCGTACGGCGTGATGCCGCCGCCGAGTTTGGCCACCTTGCGCAGGGCGTCCTCGAACTCCTCGACGGTCGCCGGCATGCCCTCGACGCCCGCCTTCTTCAGGACCTCGGTGTTGGCGACCAGGCCGATCGAGCCGGTCGTCCACGGCAGGCCGAGCTGCCTGTCCTGGAACCGGCCGCTGGACAGCGCGACGTCGGTGTAGCCGCCCTTGGCGGCCTGCGCGCCGAGGTCCTTCAGCTTGCCCATCGCGGCCAGGGCGGCCAGCCAGGAGATGTCGAGCTGGACGGCGCCGGACAGCTGGCCGCCGCGCAGCTTCAGCGTCACCTGGTTGAGGTACTCGTTGTACGGGAACGATGCGGTGTCGATCCGCACGCCGTGCTTGGCCGCGTACGCGTCCACGGTCGCCCGCACGGCGGCCTTCTGCGCCTCCTCGTTCAGCGACCACGAGGTGAAGCCGAACCTCTTGGCCGCGGCGTCGCCCTTGGGCGCGCCTCCTCCGGCGGCGTCGGGTGCGCAGGCGGCCAGGGCGGCGCCGAGCGCGGACAGGCCGGCCAGGCGGAAGGCGGCGCGGCGGTTGAGCGTTTCCATGTCTCTCCTCCGGGGTGGGGAGGGGGGGGTCAGCCCTTGACCGCGCCCGCCGTCAGCCCGCCGACCAGGTACCGCTGCAGGAACATGAACGCGGCGATGACCGGGAGCGAGACGACGAAGGACGCGGCCATGAGGTCCGGCCAGGCGGTTTGGAACTCCCCGAGATAGGTGTGCACCAGGCCCGGGGGCAGGGTCTGCCGGTCCGGGTCGGTGAGGGTGAGCGCGAAGATGAAGTCGTTCCAGGCGCGGACGAACGCGAACAGCCCCGCCGCGACCAGGCCGGGGGCGGCCAGCGGCAGCGCGATCCGGTGCAGCGTCCGCCACCGGGAGGCGCCGTCGATCGCGGCCGCCTCCATCAGCGTGGACGGCACCGTGTCGAAGATGCCCTTCAGCATCCACACGCACAGCGGCAGCGTGAACGTCGTGAACGACAGGATGAGCGACGTGTAGCCGCCGAGCAGCCCCGACGCGCTGAAGACGGCGTACAGGGTGACGAGCAGCAGCGCCTGGGGGAACAGCTGGGAGGCGAGCACGAGGTGCATGAGCGACTTGCGCCCGCGGTAGCGGAACTTGGAGAACGCGTACGCCATGTACGCCGACACCACGACGCTGAGGAAGGCCGTCACGACCGACACGACGACGCTGTTGACGAGGTAGCCGAACAGCTTCTCGTTGTCGGCCAGCTTGGTGAAGTGGTCGAAGGTGAGCTCGGTCGGCACCAGGGAGGGCGGGAAGGTGAAGGCCCGCTCGTCCGGCGTGAACGCGGTGACGACCAGCCAGTAGATCGGGGCGAGCCCGAAGAGCCCGATGACCGCGACGGCCGCCCAGGCGGCGGCGCGCGAGCGCGGCCTCCGCCCTCGCGGCGCGCGGGTGATCGGGACGGAGCGCGACAGCGTGGCCGTCATGCGTTCTCCTTCCTCAGGTAGAAGGCCATGAGGACGAGCAGCAACAGCATCCACAGGCCGCCGAGCGCGGTGGCGTGGCCCAGGTCGAAGCCCTTGAACGCGGTGTCGTAGACGGCCACGGCGAACGTCTTCGTCGCCCCGGCGGGGCCGCCTCCGGTGAGGACGTAGATGGTGTCGAAGTGCTGGAAGTTCCAGATGAACTCCAGCAGGAAGGCGATGCCGGCGATCGCCCGCATGTGCGGCACCGTCACCGACCTGAAGCGGCGGATCGCGCCCGCGCCGTCGACGGAGGCGGCCTCGTGCAGTTCCTTCGGCATCGTCTGCAGGCCCGCGAGCAGCATGACCATCATCCACGGGAAGCTCGCCCAGGTCTTCGTCACGATCACCGCGATCATGGCGGTGGCAGGCGCGCCGAGCCAGCTCACGTGCGTGCCGAGCAGACCGTTCAGCACGCCGTAGTTGGCGTTGAAGATCCACAGCCACAGGAACGAGACGACCACGCCGGGAATCACCCAGGGGAACAGGAACACGCCGCGCAGCCAGCCGGGCAGCCCGGCGTCGAGCGCCAGGGCGAGCGCGTACCCGATGACGAACGGCGCGATCGTCGCGCCGAGCGTGAAGACCAGCGTGTTGCGCAGCACCGGCCAGAAGTCGCCGCCGAGCAGGTCGGCGAAGTTGTCCAGTCCGACGAACGCGCGTCCCGGAAGCACCAGGCTCTGCTCGAAGAAGCCCGTGACCAGCGCCGACACCAGCGGGTAGGCGATGATGGCGAGGAACAGCGCGAGGCCCGGCACCATGAGCAGCCAGGCGAACTGGCCGTCGGTCAGCCGGCGGTTCACGCCGTGTCCGCCGCGACGGCGTGGACCGGCCCGACGTAGCCGAGGCCGATGCTGATGGAGTCGGCGGTCTCGATGACCGTGCGGGCCAGTTCGGCCTCGCGCGCCTCCAGGGCGATCGCCGACAGCGGGCCCGAGATGGAGATCGCCGCCACCACCGCGCCCGACATGTCGCGGATGGGGGCCGCGACGCAGGCCCGGCCGAACGCCAGCTCCTCCACCTCGGTCGCGTACCCGCGGCCGAGCACCGCGGTCAGCTCCTGGTCGAGCCGCTCGTGCGTGACGATCGTGCGCGATGTGTACGGCTGCATCGACGCCTCGGGGATCAGCTCGCGCCGCTCCTGCGGGGTGAGCGCGAGCAGCAGGCACTTGCCGATGCCCGTCGCGTACAGCGGCTTGCGCTGGCCGGTCAGCACGAAGGACCGCGGCGCCAGCCTGCCCTCGAAGTTGAGCAGGTAGAACATCGACTCGCCGCGCCGCACCGCCACGTTGACGCCGAGGCCGAGCGCGGCGGCGAGGTCCTGGGCGACCTGGCGGGCCTCGCGGTGCACCGGGTTCTGGTTGAGCGCGACGCCGCCGAGCGTGATCGGCGCGGTGCCCAGCCGGTAGAGGCCGCTGACCTCGTCCCGTTCGACGAACTCCAGCGTCTCCAGCGTGGCCAGCAGGCGCGACGCCGTCGAGACGCCGAGCCCGGTGGCCTTGGCGACGTCCGACACCCGCAGCTCCGGCCGGCCCGTCAGGAAGGCGCGCAGGACCGAGATCGCCCGTTCGACGCTCTGGTTGTTGCTCTGATCGGAAGCCACCCTGTCTCCATTGCAATCGGCTTGCACTATGTGGGATGGTCACGCACATGGCGCAAATCCGTCAAGTGCGATGTTTTCCGGTGAAGCTACGGCACCGTGACGCCTACCTCGGCGCACCCGCGCAGGAGGAGGGCTACTTCGTCCGCCCACCGTGGCGCAGCCTCTACTCGGCTCGGTTCGAGACGCTGCTCGTCTCGATCACCGCCGACGACGGCACCGTCGGGTGGGGCGAGGCGCTCGCACCCGTGGCGCCCGAGGTGCCCGCCGCGATCGTCGAGAAGCTGCTCGCCCCCGTGCTCGTCGGCGAGGACCCCACCCGGATCCGCCCGCTCTGGGACAAGCTCACCGGCCTCATGCGCGAGCGCGGCCACCTCACCGGCCACCAGGCCGACGCGCTCGCCGCCGTGGACATCGCGCTGTGGGACCTCACCGGCCGCCTCACCGGCCGCTCCGTCGCCTCCCTGCTCGGCGGCGCCTTCCGCGAGAGCGTCCCCGTGTACGTGAGCGGCCTGCCCCGCCCCACCGACGCCGAACGCGCCGAGCTGGCCGGGGAGTGGGCCGCCAAGGGCGCCACCATGGTCAAGCTCCACCTCGGGCACGGCGTCGAGAAGGACCTCGCCACGTACGACGCCGTCGCCGCGTCGGGGCTGCGCGTCGCCGTCGACGCCCACTGGGTCTACGACGTGCCGCAGGCCGTCCGCCTGGCCCGCGGGCTGGCCGAGCGCGGCGCGCTGTTCCTGGAGGCGCCGCTCGCCCCCGAGGACGTCGAGGGCCACAGGGAGCTGGTCCGCCGCGCCGACCTGCCCGTCGCCGTCGGCGAGACCCTGCGCAACAGGTACGAGTTCGCCCACTGGCTGGGCCGCCGCGCCGTCGGCCTGGTCCAGCCCGATGTCGGGCGCACCGGCATCACCGAGCTGATGTCCATCGCCGAGCTCGCCGCCGCGCACCACGTCCGGGTCGCGCCGCACCACTCCACCGGGCTCGGGGTGGCGCTGGCCGCCGGCGTCCACGTCAGCGCCGCCCTCGGCAACCTGGCGTTCTTCGAGTACCAGCCCACCACCTGCGAGGCGGCCGGCTCGATCCTGACCGCGCCGCTGCCCGGCGACGCGACCGGGTTCCCCGTGCCGTCCGGGCCCGGCCTCGGCGTGGACGTCGACCCCGCCGCCCTGTGACCACCACCTCCGACGCAGCTGAAAGGGAGTATCCGTTGGTTCTGTCTGGACTGATCCCCATCCTCGCCACCCCCTTCGCCGATGGCGGCGAGCTCGACCTGCCGAGCCTGCGCAGGCTGACCGAGTGGCAGCTCGCCTCCGGAGCCGACGGGGTGGCCGTGTTCGGGATGGCCAGCGAGGGCTTCGCCCTGACCGCCGACGACCGCGCGCGCGTGCTCGCCGAGGTACGGGCCGCCGCCGGCGCCGCCCCGGTCGTCGCGGGCGTCGGCGCGACCAGCACCGCCACCGCGCTCGAACAGGCGCTCGCCGCGCGGGACGGCGGCGCCGACGCCCTCATGGTGCTGCCGCCGTACCTGGTCAAGCCGTCCGGGGCGCAGCTCGTCGACTTCTACGGCGTCGTGGCCGAGCGAGCGGGGATCGACGTGATGGTGCAGGACGCGCCCGGCGCCACCGGCGTCAGCATGCCGGAGCCGTTGATCGTGGAGCTCAGCAAGCTCGACGGCGTCACCTCGGTGAAGGTGGAGGCGCCGCCGACCGCGCCCAAGGTCGGGGCGGTGGCCGCGGGCGTCCCCGACGGCTTCGCCGTCTTCGGCGGGCAGAACGCGCTGTTCTGCTTGGAGGAGTACGCGCTGGGGGCCGTCGGCACGATGCCTGCCTGCGAGTTCACCGACCTGCTCGCGCCGGTGCTGGCCGACTGGGCGGCCGGGCGCGCGGAGCGGGCCCGCGCGGGGCACGCCAGGCTGCTGCCGCTGATCCGCTTCGGCATGCAGCCCGGCCTGGCCTGGGCGGTGCACAAGGAGGTGCTGGTCCGCCGCGGGCTCATCGACTCGGCCGCCGTACGCTCCCCCGCCCGCCCCCTGGACCGCGACAGCCGCGCCCTCCTCGACGCGCTCACGGCGGAGCTGTGGTGACGGCGGGCGCCGGATCACCGGCCACGCCCGAGGTGCGCGGCGTGCTGGTGGCGGGCGGCAACTCCGGCATCGGCCTGGCCGTCGCCGCCGCGTTCGCCGAGCGGGGCGACCGGGTGGCCGGGATCGGCCTGCAGCCGTGCGCCGACCCCGTCTACGACGCCTTCCTCGTCCGCGACTGCGCCGTCCCCGCCGAGGCCGACGCCGCCGTCGCCGAGGCTGAGGGCCTCCTCGGTCGGCTGGACGTCCTGGTGCTGGCCACGGCCGTGATGCCGGTCGCGTCCGTGGTGCGCACCACCGACGAGCAGTGGAGGTCTGCGATCGGGGCCACCCTGGACGCCGCCTTCCACCTGTGCAGGGCCGCGCTGCCCCGCCTCGCGCCGGGCTCCGCCGTCGTCGCGGTCAGCTCGGTCAACGCGTTCCTGGCCGCACCGGGCGTGCCCGCGTACGCCGCCGCCAAGGGCGGCCTGGACGCGTTCGTCCGCCAGCTCGCCCTGGAGTACGGCCCCGCCGGGATCCGCGTCAACTCCGTGGCTCCCGGCCTGATCGGCGGGGAGGGCCTGGAGAACGCCGCGGAGGGCTACCCGCTCGGGCGCACCGGGACGCCGCGGGACGTGGCCGAGGCGGTGGCCTTCCTCGCCTCGCCCGGCGCCGCGTTCATCACCGGGGCGGTCCTGCCGGTGGACGGCGGGCTGTCGATCGCCTCGCCCGCCGCCTACCTGCGCCCGGACCTCCGGGCCCGGTTCCTCCCGTGACCGGCCGCGGAGCCGGCCCGGAGGCCGGTGCCGGGCGGCTCGACGTGGTGGGCGTCGGCGAGGCCATGGTGCTGCTGGAGGCGGACGACCTCGCGGGGGCGGAGCGCTTCGACGCCTCCGTCGCGGGCGCCGAGCTGAACGTGTGCACGGCGGTCGCCCGGCTCGGCCTGCGGGCGGCGTTCGCCTCGCGGGTCGGGACCGACCCGTTCGGGAGGCGGGTGCTGCGGGACGCGGCGGAAAGAGGCGTGGACACCGGCCTGGTGGTCACCGACGCCGGCCGTCCGACCGGCGTGTTCTTCAAGGAGATCAGGCCGGACGGCGGGCGGCGCGTCCACTACTACCGCGCGGGCTCGGCCGCCTCCGCCATGGACGTCCCCGACGCGGGGCCGATCCTGGCCCGGCGTCCCCGCGCGGTCGTCGTGTCCGGCCTGACCGCCGCGCTCGGGCCCGGACCGGCCCGGCTGGTCGCCGCCCTGTGCGAGCGGGCGGGGGACGCCCTGGTCGTCCTCGACCCGAACCTGCGCCCCGCCCTGCCGGTGCCCGCGCTCGCGCCGCTCCTGCCCAGGGTCGGGCTGCTGGTGCTCGGCCAGGACGAGTCGCGGGTGCTGTTCGGCGAGAGCGACCCGGCGCGGGTGTTCGCCGCGGCCAGGGCCGCCGGGGTGGGCGAGGTGGTGCTCAAGGGCGGCCCCGAGGGCGCCTGGTACGCGGGGGAAGCGGGCCCCGCGCACGTGCCGAGCGCCGCGCGCGAGGTGCGCGACCCCGTCGGCGCGGGCGACGCGTTCCTCGGCGGCTACCTGGCGGCCCGGCTGTCGGGAGCCGGGCCGGGCGCGGCCACCCGCCTCGGCGCCGAGCTGGCCGGCCGCGTCGTCGCCACGCCCGGCGACACGTCCGGGCTGCCGGATCCGGACGCCGCCCGCGCCCTGCTCCGCCACGCCCTGGCGGCGGAGGGCGCGGCTCGCCGGTAGACGGCGCCGCCGCGCCGATGCCGGTCACGAACTGGCTCTTGAACATGTGAGGACCGGCGAAATACCCTTGCTATCGATAGACGATTAACGGTGGAAGTAGGCCACATGAAGAGGCGACTGCTGGCGGCCGCGGCGACGGCTCTCGCGCTGACGGCGACGTCGGCGTGCGGCGGTGACGGTGGCGGCACGGACGGCGGAGCGGGCAGGACCACGCTGCGGATGATCGTCAACATCACGCCCAACCTCACCGAGCAGTTCTGGAACGGACTGTTCGACCGCTACGAGGCCAAGCACCCGGACGTGACCGTGCGACTGGAGCTCACCGGCACCATCGAGGCCGAGGCCAAGCTGCGCCAGGACCTCGCCGCCGGCGACCCGCCCGACATCGCGCAGCACGTGGTGCCCACCCCGGAGACCGCCGAGCTCTTCGTGGACCTGGCCGGCGAGCCGTGGGCCGCGGGGACGCCGCTGTACGACGACTACGCGATCGGCGGCAAGCACTACGTGGTCGGCGTCGGCGAGCAGATCCAGTCGCTGGTCTTCTACAACAAGAAGGCGTTCGCCGACGCGGGCCTCGACGCCACCCGGATCCGGACCATCGCCCAGTTCGAGGAGGCGATGGGCAGGCTCAAGAAGGCCGGGCTGGTCCCGCTGCAGACCGCCGGCCAGTGGGTGACCGGGGCGCAGTTCAGCATGCTGGCCGACGCGGGCGTGCTCACCGCCGACCCCGACTGGACGCTCAAGCGCAAGAAGGGCGAGACGTCCTTCGCGGCCGGCGGCTACCAGCGCTACTACGCGCTCTACCGGTCCTGGCTCGACCAGGGCTTCCTCGACAAGAGCGCGCTCGGGCTGCAGTACCCCGACGGCCAGGCCGCCTTCCTCAAGGGCGACTCGGCGATGTACGTCATGGGCTCCTACTTCGTGCCCGCGGCCGACGAGGCGGGCAAGAGCGACGGCATCGGCGTCTTCCCCGTGCCGTCCGACGGCGCGTACCCGCCCGGCCAGTTCGGCAACATGGCGCAGCCGTACACGGTGGTCGCGCAGTCCAAGCACCGCGAGGCGGCGATCGACCTGGTCGAGTGGCTGGTGACCGACGAGGAGGCCATCAAGGTCCAGCTCGCCGCCGACGGCAACCTGCGCAAGGGGTTCGCCCGCGACGTCTCCAGCCTCGGGGGCGGCGTGCAGAAGATCCTCGACGAGGCGCCGGCCGTCCTGGTCAAGCAGGGCGAGCGGCAGCCGGTCCAGGGCTACGCCGACGAGCTGAACAAGCAGATCCAGTCGCTGTTCACCGGCGCCTCGGCCGGTGACGTCGCCACGAGGCTGGACCAGTGGTGGGACTCGCAGGGCTGAGCGCGGACTCCGTGCGGGTGGCCGCGCGGAGTCCCGGCTCCGATCGCAGCACGCCGGGCGGCCGGCGCCGCCGCCTGCGCGAGGCGGCGCTGAGCGCGGGCATGCTCGCCCCCGCCGTCCTGGTGTACACGGTCATGACCGTCGTCCCGGTGGTCGTGGCGCTGTACCTGAGCCTCACCGACTGGAACGGCTTCTCCTCGGCGGCCTTCGTCGGCCTGGACAACTACGCCCGCCTGTTCGACGACCCGGACACCGCCCGGGCCGGGGTGGTCACCGTGATCGTGGCCTGCTTCGGGTCGGTGGGGATGCTCGGGCTGGGCCTGGTCTACGCGCTCCAGCTCAAGGAGCGGAACTGGGCCAACTCCTTCTTCCGCACCCTCGCCTACTACCCGCACGTGATCAGCTCGCTCATCCTGGGCTTCCTGTGGAGCGCCATCCTCGGCACCAACGGCGCGATCAACAACAGCCTCGCCGACCTCGGCGTCGGCCCCGTCGGCTTCCTGTTCGACGAGAACCTCGCGGTGATCACCCTGGTGGGCGTCGTCGTGTGGGCGGGCTTCGGCTTCAACGTGGTGCTGTTCGTGGCCGGCCTGCAGACGGTGCCGCGCGAGCTCGTCGAGGCGGCGCAGATCGACGGCGCGTCGCGACGGCAGATCAACCGGAGGATCGTCATCCCGATGATCGCGCCGGTGGTCACCGTCGCCATGGTGCTCGACCTGGTGGGGCTGATCAAGGTGTACGACATCGTCGTCAGCCTCACCGGCGGCGGCCCGGCCGGGGCCACCGAGACCATCGCGTACGTCATCCTCACCCAGTCGTTCGCCGGCACGGACGTCGGCTTCGCCACCGCGCAGGCCGTGGGTCTCATGGTGGCCTGCGCGGCGCTGTCGGTCGCCGTCACCGCCCTGCGCAACCGGCAGGACCGGGCCGCGGCGAGCTAGGTACCCCCAGGAGCCCCCATGACCCTCAACCCCCGCGCCGGGGCGCGGCGGCCGTCGCCGGTCCGCGCCGCGCTGCTGACCCTGCTGTTCGCCGTCATGTCCGTGCCGGTCTACCTCCTGCTCGTCAACAGCTTCAAGCCGCGGCAGGACATCCAGAACAGCCCGTTCTCGCTGCCGTTCGCCGGCATCTCGCTGGACCACCTGTCGGCGGCGGTGCAGAGCCCCCAGTACAACGTGCTCAAGAGCTACGGCTTCACGCTCGCGCTGGTGGTCGCCGTCGATCTGCTGTGCGTCCTGTTCGCCGGGCCGGCCGCGTACGTGATCGCGCGCAGCCTCAAGCGGCGCACCCAGCTCCTGCTGCTGTTCTTCCTGGCCGGCACGTTCATCCCCGCTTCGGCCCTCGTCGTGCCGCTGATCCACGTGCTGCGCGCGATCGGGCTGGGCAACACGGTGACCGGGCTGATCCTGCACGACGTCGCCATGACGCTGCCGGTGAGCATCTTCCTGTTCGTCGGCTTCATCCGCACCGTCCCCCGGGACATCGACCGCGCGGCCGCGATCGACGGGGCCGGGCGGCTGCGCACGTACTGGCAGGTCATCTTCCCGCTGACCCGACCGGCCGTGATCACGGTGCTGATCCTCAACTCGATCGGGATCTGGAACGACTTCATCAGCCCGCAGATCCTGCTGAGCCCCGGGTCCGGCACCTACACGGTCACCACCGCCGTCTACGCCGGCATCAGCCAGTACTCGACCGACATGACCAAGGTCTTCCCCAACCTCCTCCTCGCCGTGGCCCCGGTGATCGTCTTCTTCGTCCACATGCAGCGGCACATCATCAGCGGCCTGACGGTCGGCGCGCTCAAGGGCTGAGCGGGCCCCATCCCCCACCCCCGGAAAGGCGGAAGAGTGTCCATCACCCGACGGCTGGGCGCCACCCTGGCGGCCTGCCTCCTGTTATCCCTGGCGGCGACGCCCGCGGTGGCGCACGCGGAGACCGCCCCGCGGCCGCCAGGAAAGATCCTCTACGTCGCGCCCGGCGGTGACGACGCCGGCAGCGGGACGAAAGGCCGCCCCTTGCGCACCCTCGAAGGGGCCAGGGACGCCATCAGGAAGCTCAAGGCCCGCCACGGCCTGCCCCGCGGCGGGGTGACCGTCTACCTGCGCGAAGGCACGTACCAGCGGAGCGCGTCGTTCACGCTCGACCAGCGGGACTCCGGCACGGCGAAGGCACCGGTCGTCTACCGCTCCTACCCCGGCGAAACGGCCCGGCTCACCGGCGGGCGGCAGCTCGACCACGACAGCTTCACCCCGGTGACCGACGAGGCCGTGCTGCGGCGCATCGTGGACGAGCCGGCCCGGGGCAAGGTGCTGCGGGCCGACCTCGCGGCCCTCGGCATCACCGACTACGGGCAGCTCAGCCGGCACGGTTACTGGAAGGCCAACGACGTCAGCGCCGTCCCGCCCATGGAGCTGTACGTGGCGGGCCAGGGCATGACGCTGGCCCGCTGGCCCAACGACGGTACCGTCCAGATGAACAAGATCATCGACGCCGGGCCCACCGTGAAGGACGCCGACCTGCAGAAGCGTGGCGGCACGTTCAGCTACGGCTACGACCGGCCGCGCCACTGGACGCAGGCCGAGGACGTCTGGCTGGACGGCATCTTCGGCTACAGCTGGGAGTGGTCGTACAACAAGATCTCCGCGATCGACCCCGAGGCGAAGACGATCACCCTGCGCTACGGCGAGATGTCCGGCCTGATGAAGTCGTGGTACCCGGACTTCCACTTCGCCCAGAACCTGCTGGAGGAGCTGGACGCCCCCGGCGAGTACTACATCGACCGGGCCAAGGGCGTGCTGTACCTGATGCCCAACGCGGCCTTCCGCGCGAAGCAGGGCGACGTCACCGTCACCATGCTCAAGGAGCCGATGATCAGAACCGCCGGCGCCTCCCACGTCTCCTTCCAGGAGCTGGCGCTGGAGTACGGGCGCAGCCTGCCCGCGGTGATCCTCGGCGGCAGCCACGTCACCATCGAACGCAGCGACATCCAGAACTTCGCCGACGGCGGCGTGTACATCAACGCGGCCGGCCGCTACGTCTACGACGGCATCCCGGACAAGAGCAAGGGCCGCGACCACGCCGTGGTGTCCTCCACGATCCGGCACGTCGGCGGCGTGGGCGTCGTCCTCAACGGCGGCGACGGCAAGACCCTGGAGCCGGGCCGCAACCGGGTGGAGAACTCGCACATCCACGACTTCGCCTACTACCACAGGGCGTACAACCCGGGCGTGATGTTCGACGGCGTCGGGAACACGGCCCGCGGCAACGAGATCCACGACGCGCCGCATCCCGGCATCATCGTCCACGGCAACGACCACCTCATCGAGTACAACGACATCCACGACATCTGCCAGGACTTCCAGGACCTCGGCGCGATCTACATGAACGCCGGCATGACGCCGCACGAGCGGGGCACCGTGATCCGGCGCAACTACTTCCACCACATCGGCGAAGGGCGCGGCGGCGTCGAGGGCATCTACCCCGACAACCTCACGATGGGCCTGACGATCGACGAGAACCTCTTCTACCGGATGGGCAACGACGCCATCAAGAGCGGCTCCGGCGACCACATCAAGGCCAGGAACAACGTCTTCGTCGACACCCACGTCCCGTACGACAACTACGAGCTGTGGATGGGCGACCAGCCGGGCAACACGGTGGACAAGAACTACCTGCCGGCCTGGCGGAAGCTCTTCGAGGAGAACGGCGGCTTCGCCGGCACCCCGTACGCCGCGAAGTACCCGGAACTGCTCACCTTCTTCGACGAGAACCACTACTTCCCGGCGAAGAACTTCTTCGAGAACAACCTCGTCTGGAACCCCGAGCTGGCACGGGCGTCCAGCGTCAACCAGCACGGCGCACGGGACGTCAAGAACCTGCTCAACTACGCCGGCAACTGGGTCGCCGACCGCAACCCCGGCTTCACCGACTGGCAGGCCGGTGACTTCTCCCTGACCGCGGACGCCGAGGTCTTCCGGCGCATCCCCGGGTTCAAGGCCGTCCCGTTCGCCGAGATCGGCACCCACGGCAAGGTGGGGCTGCCGGGCGGGCCCGACCGGATCGAGCTGACCGCCCTCCACCTGCCCGGCGACGAGCTCACCGTCCCGCTCGGCAAGACGGTGTCCGTCCGGGCCGAGCCGGTGCCGTGGAACGCCACCGACCAGGCGGTGACGTACGCGAGCAGCGACCCGGCGGTGGCCACGGTGAGCGCCGACGGCACGGTCACCGCGCTCATGCCGGGCACCACCACCGTCTCGGTCGCCTCCAAGGCCCACCCGGAGATCACCGACACGGCCGCCGTCACCGTGAGCGAGGGCGACGGCGTCATGCACGCCACCGACTTCGAGTCCGGCGGCAACGGCTGGCCCGTCGATCCCAACCGCGCCATCGTCGCCGACGCCGCCGGCAACCATTGGTACCGGATCGTCAAGGGCGCCAACGCGCTGCTCGACCGCCCCTTCACCGACTACGCGCTGTCGTACCGGCTGCGGACGCCCGCGCAGGTGCCCGAGGGGGCCGTGCTCATCATGTACGACCGCCAGGGCGGCGCCGGCGGCGGCTACGTCCGCTACCGGCACGCGGCGGCCGGGCCGACCTGGACGCTCTACGACGCGCAGTGGCGGACGCTGAGGCAGGCCGTCCTGCCGGCCGAGCGCGGCCTGCGCCCCGACACCGTCTACGACGTGCGGATGGCGGTGCGGGGGGCGTCGGTGAGCGTCAGCGTCGGCGGTGAGACCGTCCTCGAAGGCGAGAACCCGGCGCACAACCCGTCCGGGAAGGTCGGCTTCTACGCCGAGGGCTTCACGCACCTCGACTTCGACGACGTCACGTTCTCGCTGCCACGGGCCTCCTGACCGGCGTCCGGGGCGCCGCCCGGCGGCGGCGCCCCGGCTCGCGCAGGTCCTCGATCTCGCCCACCCCGAGCCCGCCGGCCGGACGAAATCCGCTCATGCCGCCCCCTTCGCGAAGCTCTGCGGCGATCGTCGCGGAGTCCCCCAACGCCTCGCCCCTTCCCTCACCCGTAGGCGATCAAGGTAGGGCGGCCGGATCACACCCGGGTCACGCCCGCGCGTGGTCCTTGGCCAGGCGGTGCACGCGGGCCTCGTCGATCGTGTGTCCCAGGCCGGGCTGCGTGAGCGGCACCGCCACGACGCCCGCGTTGGCGCCCACGATGGGCGTGACGATCTGGTTGGCGCGCGGCGGCTGGGTGACGTCGCAGGGCAGCGTGCAGCCCGGCAGGCTGGCCACCGCGACCGTCGCCGCCCGGGCCAGGCCCGCGCCCTGCCCGCCGGCGCACTGGATGTCCCAGCCGGCCGCCGCCGCGCGGTCGTGGGCGCGGCGGGCCTCCGTGAGCGACGGGAACGCCGTGGGCCGCAGCAGCAGCACGCGGGCCGCTCGCAGCGTCAGGTAGTCGTCCAGTTCGGCGGTCGAGCGGACCTCGACGGCGACCGCGGCCGACACCTGGTCCTGCAGCGAGGCGTGGCGGTAGACGTCGCCCGCGGCGAACGGCCGCTCGATGACCTCGATGCCGTAGGAGTCGAGGGCCACGAGCTGGCCGTCGTCGGTGTAGGAGCCGCCGCCGTCCACGGCGAGCGTCAGCGCGGGGTACGCCTGGCGCACGGCCCGGACCGGTTCGACGTCCCAGCCGGGCCGGACGTCGAGCGTGACGTGGCCGTATCCGGCGCAGACCTGCTGGTTGACGCGCGCGACGAGGTTCTCGGCCGAGGTGTCGGGCGTGAGGCGGACGGTGGCCATGAGGGAAGTGCGGTCGCCGCCGATCGCGTGGGCGAGGGGGACGCCGCGCATGCGGGTCCACAGGTCCCAGCAGGCCATGTCGACCGCCGGGTCGCTGGCGGGGAGGGCGTCGGGGTGCTCCCAGTCGACGCCGATCAGCAGCGCGCCGAGCGTCTCCTCCAGCCGGGAGAACGTCTTCGGGTGGGGGGCGAGCGCCTCGCCCCATCCCGTCATGCCGGCGTAGTCCGTGAGCTTCACGAGCAGGCTCTCGGACCGTCTGCCGAACGGCAGGACGATCCGGTAGACCTCCGCCTCCCGCACTCGCGGCATGTGCCCCCCTTTATGACGCGGCTCCCTCCAGTGTGCCCGCCTCGGCGGACTGGGCAAAACGGGGCGCCACGACGACCGCCAGCACGGCCAGCGCGAACGTGAACGCCAGCCCGACCAGATACGACTCGCCCGACGCCGTGAACAGGGCCCCGGCGCCGGCCACGGCCACGACCGTGAAGACGGACTCGCCGACGCCGACGGCGGCGGTGTTCCCGCCCTCCTCGCCCGGCCGCGACATCTCCAGCACCATGACCGAGACCGTCGGGTGCAGGACGCCGATGCCGAGGCCGGAGATCGCCATGGCGACGTGGGCCACCACGAGCGGCGCGGAGTCGACCAGGACGAGCGAGACGAGCGCGATGCCCACGGCGATCATGGCGGCGCCGCCGCGGACCGCGGCCACGTTGCCGATGACGCCGCGGCCCTTGATCCAGGAGCCGGTGGACCAGCCGAGCGCGCCGATCGTCAGCACGATGCCGGCGCCCGTCGGCGACAGGTCGCGCTCGCTCCTCAGCATGAGCGGGATGAGCACCTCGGTGGCCATGAGCGCGCCGTAGGCGAGGCCGCGCAGCACCGGCGCGGTGGGCAGGCCGCGGGCGACGCGCAGGGAGCCGGGCAGCAGGAGCTTGGGCAGGCCGACGGCCAGCAGGACGACGCCGGCGGCGAGCAGGGGCAGCCCGGCGAGCTTGAGCGCGCTGCCGTACTGGACGAGGGCGGCGGCGACGGCCGTCAGCGTGGCCCAGACCAGCTTGCCGCCGAGGCGCGCGGGGGGCGCGCCCTCCTGGTCGCCGGCGCTGCCGCGGGCCGCCTCCGCCCGGCCCGCGATGCCGCGCCAGAGCAGCAGCGCGGAGGGGACCACGATCAGCGACACACCGAGGAAGATCCACCGCCAGTCGGCGTTCTCCACGACGAACCCCGCGATGGCCGGCCCCACCATGGACGGCACCACCCACGCGGCCGAGAACAACCCGAACACCTTGGGGTGCATCGCCGGCGGGTAGAGCCGGGCGACCAGCACGTACAGCGAGACCTGGACGAGGCCCGCCCCGAGTCCCTGCACGAACCGGCCGGCGACCAGCACCTCCATCGTGGGCGCGAACCCGGCCACCAGCAGCCCGGCCACGAAGCTCGCCACACCAGCCGCCAGCGGCGCGACGGGGCCGCGCACGTCGCTCCACCTGCCGCCGAGCACGGTCGCGATCACGCTGGCCGCCAGGGTGGCGCTGAACGCCAGGTTGTACAGGGGCATGCCGCCGAGTTCGCGGGCCACGACGGGCATGGCCGTGGCCACCGCCATGGCCTCGAACGCCACCAGGATGACCAGGGCCACCAGGCCTACGCTGAGCGTCCGGTAGCTGGCGGAGACCACGCCGGGGACGGGGGGAGCTTCAAGAGTCGTTGTCATACCGGCACGCTAGGGTCACGGCCGTCGCGGCACATCGGGCCCGGGTCCTAGGCAATTGGGCCTAAGAACTCGGGGCGGGGCCTGATGACTGGGGGCGGGGCCTGAGGACTGGGGGCGGGGCCCGTGCCCGTCGGGTCCCCGCCCGTGGGCGGCTCAGGTCGCGGGCTTGCCCCCGCCGCCGGGCATGCGCGCCACGAGGCCGTCGAACAGCAGGTCCAGCCCGTAGCGGAAGCGGGCCTCGCCGCCGTCCGCCACCAGGGCCCGCGCGTGCCGGCTGAGGTGCGGGAACCGGTCGGACGGCAGCGACGAGAAGTACTCCTCGATCTGCGCGACGTACATGTGGAAGTACTCGTTGAGCTTGGTGTGGCCCAGCGCCTTCATGCGGGGGTAGTGCAGCGAGCCCTCGAAGGCGTCCGCGCAGACGTACAGGACGATCCGGTCGAAGGCCAGCGAGGCGTCGCGCGGCGGCATGCCGGCGTCGATGAGCAGGCCGAACATGTACTCGGACAGCCGGATCGCGTTCGGCCCGGTGGGGATGCTGGCCAGCGCCGCCCGGGCGACGTCGGCGTGGCCGACGATGACGCGGTGCAGCTCCAGCGCGCACTGGCGCAGCAGCGTCAGCCAGCGGGAGGGGTCGTACTCCGGCAGCCTGACCTCGCCGAGCACCCGGTCGTAGATGAGCTCCAGCAGCTCCTCCTTGGCCGAGACGTGCGCGTACAGCGAGGCCGGGCCGGTGCCGAGCTCCTGCGCGACCCGCCGCATGCTGAGCGCGTCGAGCCCTTCGGCGTCGAGGACCCGCAGGCCGGTCTCGACGATCAGCTCGCGGCTGAGCTGGGGTCTGGGCTGGGAGGGCTTGCGTGCCTTGCGCCAGGGCGGCAGGGGGACTTCCGGGAGGTCATCGTCACTGTTCGCGCGTCGCATACGAACACTGTACTTGACACGAACACCGTTCGCCCATAAAACGGTGTTCGTTGACGAACGGCGTTCGTAGATCACGAACGATGTTTCCCAAGGAGTTCCCCCATGACCCTCACCGCACCCGGCGTCGTCACGGCGCCGCAACCACACCGCTGGCGCTGGCCGGCCCTCGGCGTCATCCTGGCCGCCGAGGTCATGGACATGCTCGACGCCCTCATCACCACCATCGCGGCCCCCACCATCCGCCAGGACCTGGGCGGCGAGGAGAGCCTGGTGCAGTGGCTCGGCGCCGGCTACACCCTGGCCATGGCCGTCGGCCTCATCACCGGGGGCCGGCTCGGCGACCTGCTGGGCCGCAAGAGGATGTTCCTGATCGGCGCGGCAGGGTTCACGGTCATGTCACTGCTGTGCGGCCTGGCCGGCAACCCCGAGCTGCTCATCGCCGGCCGGGCGTTGCAGGGCCTGTTCGGGGCGGTCATGCTCCCGCAGGGCCTCGGCATGATCAAGGAGATGTTCCCGCCGGAGGAGATGGGCAAGGCGTTCGGCGCGTTCGGCCCCGTCATGACGCTCGGATCGGTCGGCGGGCCGATCCTCGGCGGGTGGCTGGTCGACGCCGACCTGTTCGGCATGGGCTGGCGGATGATCTTCTTGATCAACCTGCCGCTCGGGCTGGCCGCGGTGCTGGCCGGGCTGAAGTTCCTGCCGGAGATCCGGCTCTCCGCCGCCACCCGGCTCGACCTCGTCGGTGTGCTGCTCGTGTCCGCGGCCGCGTTCCTGCTCGTCTACCCGCTCATCCAGGGTCCCGAGCTCGACTGGCCGGTCTGGACGTTCGCCTCGATGGCGGGCTCGATCGTGCTGTTCGCCGTCTTCGCCGCCTTCGAGACGCGCCGGGCCAGGAGCGGCAAGGACCCGCTGGTCACGCCCAGCCTGTTCCGCAAGCGGGCGTTCACCGGCGGGCTGGTCGCGGGGCTCGCGTTCTTCTCCGGCCTGATCGGCTTCAGCCTCGTCCTGTCCCTGTTCACCCAGGTGGGTCTGCACTACAGCCCATTCAAGGCCGGGCTCACGTCCCTGCCGCAGGCGCTCGGCTCCGTGGCCGGCTTCGGCCTGGCGATGTCGGGCCTGCAGGAGAAGCTCGGCCGCGGTCTGCTGCAGATCGGCGCCGTGATCATGGCCGCCGGCGCCGCGGTGTTCGGCGTGACCGTCCACCTCACCGGCCTGGACGCCTCCCCGTGGCAGCTCGCCCCCGGCCTGGCGATCGCCGGGATCGGGATGGGCATGATCATGGCGCCGTTCTTCGACATCGTGCTGGCCGGCGTCGAGAACCACGAGTCCGGCTCCGCCTCCGGCACGCTCACGGCCGTGCAGCAGCTCGGGGCCGCGCTCGGCACCGCCGTCCTCGGGACGTTCTTCTTCCACCTGCTCAAGGCGCGGTGGAGCTTCGGCGCGGCGATGCAGGCCACCGTGTGGGTCGAGATCGGGCTGCTCGGGCTCACGCTCGCGCTGTCGTTCCTCCTCCCGAAGCGGGCCCGCACCGACCAGGCGGGCCACTGACGGCGGCGCCCGTCATGAGGTGTGGCTCTCCACCCAGTGGCCCAGGTCGCGCCGCTCGATCGCGGCGGCCATCAGCTCGGGGAAGGCGTCGGGCGTGCACGCGAAGGCGGGCACGCCCAGCGCCGCGAGCGCGGCCGCGTTGTCGCGATCGTACGACGGCGCCCCCTCGTCGGACAGCGCCAGCAGCACGACCACCTGCACGCCCGCCTGGGTCATCGCGGCGACCCGGCGCAGCAGCTCCTCCCGCGCCCCGCCCTCGTACAGGTCGCTGACCAGCACGAAGATCGAGTCGGCGGGCCGGGTGATGAGCCCCTGGGCGTAGGCGACGGCCCGGTTGATGTCGGTGCCGCCGCCGAGCTGCGTGCCGAACAGCACCTCCACCGGATCGTCCAGCCGGTCGGTGAGGTCCACCACGGCCGTGTCGAACACCACCATCGACGTCCGCAGCGACCGCAGCGACGCCAGCACCGCGCCGAACACCCCCGCGTACACCACCGAGGCCGCCATCGACCCGCTCTGGTCGACGCACAGCACCACCTCCCGCCGCACCGCCCGCTGCCTGCGGGCGTGCCCGACCAGCCGCGACGGCACGACCGTGCGGTGCTCCGGCAGGTAGTGCGACAGGTTCGCCCGGATCGTCCGGTCCCAGTCGATGTCGGCCGCCCGGCGCGGCCGGTGGGTGCGGGCGGAGCGGTCGAGCGCCCCGGTGACGGCCGCCCTGGTCTTCTGGGCGAGCCGCCGTTCCAGCTCCAGCACCACCTTGCGCACCACGGCGCGGGCCGATTCGCGCGCCCGGCCGGGCATGACCCGGTTGAGCGCGAGCAGCGTGCCCACCAGGTGGACGTCGGGCTCGACCGCCTCCAGCATCTCCGGTTCGAGGAGGAGGCGGGTGAGGTCCAGCCGTTCGATGGCGTCCTTCTGCATCACCTGGACGACCGTGGACGGGAAGTACGTCCTGATGTCGCCCAGCCAGCGGGCCACGCGCGGGGCGGAGGCGCCGAGCCCGCCGTCGCGCTCGTAGACGGCGGACAGGGCGCCGTCCATCGCCGCGTCGGACCCGTGCAGCGCCACGCCGGTGCCGTCGGCCTCCCCGCCGCCCAGCACCATCCGCCACCTGCGCAGCCGCTCCTCCGTGCCGTCACTCACCCGTGTTCTCCTGATCCGTGTCCGCTCCCCCGGCGCGGGCGCCGATGATGGCCAGCACCGTGGCGACCGCGGGAGCCGCGCGACGCTCGTCCACGTCGCGCTCCGGCCGCCGCACGTGCCGCCCCGCCGACCGCACCCGCTCGCCGATCGCCCGTCGCTCCGGTACGGCGTAACCGCCGAACGTGCGGCGCAGCAACGGCAGCACCTCGGTGAACTGCTCGCCGGAAAGCCCGGTCAGCCACCCGTCCACCAGCTCCAGCAGCCGGGCGTCGTGCACCAGCAGCAGCCCGCCGCCCGCCAGGAACCCCTCCACCCACGCCGCCGCCCTGGCCGGCGCCTGACCGCGCGACATCGCCCGGGACATGCGCTCGGCCGCGTCGCCCAGCTCGCCGGCGTCGAGCAGGATCCGGGTGAGCCGTCCCTCGATCAGCCCGTGCAGGCCGGGCCGCTCGCTGAGGTTGCGCAACGCGCGCAGCCACCGCGCCCGCACGCTCCCGTCTGCTCCCTCGGCCTCCGCCGCCTCCACCGCCTTCGCGGTCGCCCCCACACCGGCTTCCTCGGCCTCCGCGGCCGCCCCCACATCGGCTTGCTCGGGGGACGGGTCGCGCGCGGGCGGCGCGTCGAGCAGGGCGACCACCGCGTGGACCGCGTCGATGTGGCCGAGCAGGGTGGCCGCCGCCTCGTCGTCCAGCCCGGTCACCGCCGCCGGCAGCCCGACGCGGATCCGGTCCAGCATCGAGCGGACGATCACCGCCAGCCCCTCGGCCGGGGTGCCCCGCACGTCGCCGTAGCGCTGCGCGCGGGCCATCGCGGGCAGGGCGGCCATGAGGCGGGTGACGTCGGTGTCGAGGGCGGCCCTGGCGGACAGGGCGGCCAGCACCTCGGGCAACGCGTCCGGCAGCTCGGCCAGCAGGCACTGCTCGACCAGGTCCGCCAGCTCGGCCAGCGACACCACGGCGGTGCGGCCCCGCCCCGCGGCGGAGGAGCCACCGCCGCCGGACGGTGTGCCGCCGCCGGACGGTGTGCCGCCGCCGGACGGTGTGCCGTCGCCCGCGGCCAGATCGCGGGCGCGCCGGGTGGCGGCCTCGACCACCGTGACGCCGAGCGCCGCGCCCTCGATGAGCGTCAGGTCGAACTCGGGCCGCCAGCGCAGCCGCCACGTCTCCTTGAACGTGCCCTTGCCCCGCGACTCCCCCGGCGTGCCCCAGCCGACGCCGAGCAGCCGCAGCCGGTGCAGCAGGTGGCTGCGCTCGAGGTCGAGCGGCTTGCGCAGGTCGAGGGTCACGTCGCGGTCGAGCGCCTCGGGCTTGAGCCGCAGCCGCCGCTGCTGGTCGCGCAGGTCGCGCTGGAGCGGCACCATGGGCGTGCGGTCGGTGACGTGGCCGAGCCGGTCGCCGACGACCATGCGGCGCTGGATGAGCTCGACCGCCAGCTCGTCCCCCTCGCACAGCACCGCCCGGACCGCCTCGGTGACCTCGCCCAGCCCGGCGAGGGGACGTCCGCGCAGGGTGGCGAGGCCGTCGGCGAGCCGCACCGCCTCGATCACGTGCGCGGACGACACCGCGAGGCCCTCCTCGCGCAGCACGGCCGCCGCCGCGCCCAGCCACCGCTCGACGGGCCGGTCGGGGGCGGCGAACAGGTGGTCGTACCAGCCCGGGGAGGCGACCCCGGCGCCGTAGCCGCTCCACCAGGCCAGCCGCCCGTACGTCCACGGCACCCAGGTCAGCTCCGCCTTCACCTTGGGCAGGCCGCGCAGCAGCGCGTCGTCGGCCCTGGCGGGAGGCGGCGGCCCGGTCAGGGCGGGGACGTGCCAGGCGCCGCAGACCACCGCGATCCGCTGGTGCCCCTGCTTGCGGGCCGCGCGCAGGGTCTTGCGCATGTACGCCTCGCGCCGGGCCTCCCGGGCGTCGGGCAGGTGGCCCTCGCGCACGGCGGCCATCGCCTCGGCGATCACCTCGAACGGGGTGTCGCCGCGGTGCTCGACGACGTCCTCCCACCAGCGTTCGGGGTCGTCGTAGCCGGCGGCGCCGGCCAGGGCGGCGATGGGATCCGCCCGCACCTCCACGGGCGCCGCCTCACCGGCGTCCTCCGGGCCGCCGCCGGGCGGGCCCGAACCGGGATCCTCGTGGCCGCCGCCGGGCGGGCCCGAACCGGGGTCCTCCTGGCCCCCGGCGGGCGGCCCCGAAGCGGGGTCGGCGAGGGTGTGCGCGGCGGGCAGGTCGCAGAAGCGCACGGGCACGCCGCGCTCCGCCCCGTACAGGATGGCCTGCCACTCGGGCGAGAACCGGGCGAACGGCCAGAACGCCGCGCTCGACGGCGACCCCGGGACGTGCGCCAGCAATGCCACCGGCGGCTCCAGCTCGGGGGCGAGGGCCACCAGCGGGTCGGCCTCCGGCGGCCCCTCGACGAGGATCACGTCGGGCCGCAGCCGCCGCAGCTCCTCGCGGACGGCCCGCGCCGACCCGGGCCCGTGGTGGCGCACCCCCAGGACCGAGACAGTCAATCGCATCTCCTCACAGGCGCAGCGTCATGACGGGTCAGGAGACGCCGCGGCAGGCGCGGTAGAAGTCCTGCCAGCCCGGGCGCTCGCGGACGACCGTCTCCAGGTACTCCCGCCACGCCACCCGGTCCGACACCGGCTCCTGCACCACGGCCCCGACGATGCCCGCCGCCACGTCGGCCGGCCGCAGCACCCCGTCGCCGAAGTGGGTGGCCAGCGCGATGCCGCTGGTGAGCACCGAGATGGCCTCGGCCGTGGACAGCGTGCCGCTGGGCGACTTCACCCGGGTGCGGCCGTCCTCGGTGACCCCCGAGCGCAGCTCCCTGAACACCGTCACCACGCGCCGGATCTCCTCCAGCCCCGTGCCCGCGCCCGGCAGCTCCAGCGACCGGCCGAGCTGGTCGACGCGCCGGGCGACGATGTCCACCTCCTCCTCGGCCGTCGCCGGGACGGGCAGCACGACCGTGTTGAAGCGGCGGCGCAACGCGCTGGACAGGTCGTTGACCCCCTTGTCGCGGTCGTTGGCGGTGGCGATGAGGTTGAAGCCGCGCCGCGCCTGCACCTCCCGGCCCAGCTCGGGGATGGGCAGCGTCTTCTCCGACAGCACGGTGATCAGCGCGTCCTGCACGTCGGACGGCATGCGGGTGAGCTCCTCGACCCGGGCCACGCGGCCCTCGGCCATGGCCCGCATCACCGGCGACGGGGTCAGCGCCTCGACCGACGGGCCCTCGGCGAGCAGCCGGGCGTAGTTCCAGCCGTAGCGCACGGCCTCCTCGGGCGTGCCGGCGGTGCCCTGCACGAGCAGCGTCGAGTCGCCGCTGATGGCCGCGGCCAGGTGCTCCGACAGCCAGGTCTTGGCCGTGCCCGGCACGCCGAGCAGCAGGAGCGCGCGGTCGGTGGCGAGCGTGGCGACGGCCACCTCGACCACGCGGCGGGCGCCCACGTACTTGGGCGTGACGCGGTCGCCGTCGCCGAGGAGGTAGGTGGTGACCGCCCACGGCGACAGCTTCCAGCCGGGCGGCCGGGGCCGGTCGTCCTCCTTGGCGAGCAGGTGCAGCTCCTCGGCGTACTGCTCCTCCGCGTGGGGACGCAGCACCTCGGCGTCGCTCCCCTGGCGGGGGCTGCTCACCGGGCTGAGGTCGTTCACGAGAGCTCCTCCATCATGTCGGCGCGGAACCGCAGCAGGGCGGCCACCTGCTGCACCGCCGGCTCGGTCGAGTAACGGGCGGCCGGCTCGGCCAGCGCCGGGGCGACGCGCTCGCCGGCGAGCTTGACCAGCTCGCCGAGGTTCCAGGGCTGGGTGCCGGCCACCTTGACGATCTTGGCGAGGACGGCCGTGGCCAGCTCCTCGCGCCACTGCGGGGACACGCCGCCCAACACCATGATCAACTGGCTGTCGAGGTCGTGGTCCCGCACGAACGCCGCCGCGAGTACCTGCTGCTCCCCCGGCGGCAGCACGGTCAGCAGGTCGGCGATCGGGTCCCAGGCGAACATCGCCCGTGCCCACTCCGGGTCGCGCTGCAACAGGGCGGCCCGCACCCAGGCGGTCTTCACCTCGGCGTCCCAGTCGGGGATGCGCAGCGCCAGCAGCGGCGCCGGGTCGGGGCCCCAGATCTCCAGCGGGGCGCGGGCGATGACCTGCTGGAGCCACCAGGCCCGCTCCCCGATGCCCCGGGGCGGCTTGGCCTTGACGCCGTCGCGCTCCATCGCCCGGTCGCACTCCTGGGGCGGGCGCACGTGCATCACGTCGGCGGCGATGGTGAAGCAGGCGCGGGCCCGCTCGGCCATCCGCCCGGACAGGCGGGAGCCGGGCAGCCGGGCCAGCAGGTTGGCGGCCTGCTGGCGGACCTCGCGGCGGCGGTCGTCCAGGGCGTTCTCCAGGAACGGCTCGTCGGCCATGGACAGCCCGTCGGCCAGCACCGTCACGAACTCCGCCCGGTCGTCCGGCGTCTCGCTCGCCC
Organism: Nonomuraea rhodomycinica; assembly: GCF_013363995.1. Lineage (GTDB taxonomy): Bacteria > Actinomycetota > Actinomycetes > Streptosporangiales > Streptosporangiaceae > Nonomuraea > Nonomuraea rhodomycinica. Next base: position 143,719 of record NZ_JABWGO010000008.1, read on the forward strand.
ACGTGCTCTCCAGCAGCAGCCGCGCCGCCCCGGGATCGCCGGCCCTGAGCCGCCGCAGGTAGGCGCGGCGGTCGGCGGGGCTGCCCAGCTCCCACGTCTCGCCGGTCGGCTCCTCCAGGAGGTAGGCCCAGGAGGGGTTGAGCCCGGCCAGCCACCGGCCGCGCCGGCCGGCGAGCACGCCGAGGTGGGCGCGGATGGAGTGGTCGCGGCGGCCGCGGTCGAGCAGCTCGGGCAGCACGTACGGGGGGACCCGGCGGCCGGTCGCCGCCGCGGCGGCCAGCCACTCGGGCAGCAGCCGCTCGTACTCGCCGCCGAGGATGCGCGCCAGCCGCTCGGCGGCCCGACGGCCGACGGCCTCCTGCTCCTCCCCGGCCGCGACCCCGCCGTCCGCGGGCGGCGTGGCGAGGCGGCGGCCGGCGCGGCGGCGGGCGACCTCCACGGCCGCGTCGGCCAGCAGGTCCGCGTGGTACGGCCGGCGGTCCGTGCCGACCAGGGCCGTGGAGGCGAGATCGTCCCAGTTCACAGGAGCACCACCGTCCCGTCGTCGGCCCACGTGGTCAGGGGCCGCAGGCCGTGGGGCGTCCACTCGGCGGCCACCGTGACGGGCCGTCCGCCGGAGACCGCGATCAGCCGCCACGGGTCGTACGCGCTCCGGTGCAGCGGGAACCCGCCGACACCCGTGCGCCCGGGCACGACGCCGGCCAGCACGAGCGGCCAGGAGTCGGTCCACGGGTCGGCGGCGAGCGCGGCGGCCACCTCGTCCATCGCCTCCTCCGGAGTCATCCCCGGCGGCTCCCCCATCGGCGAGGCGAGCGTGGTCGCGGTGACCGGCAGGGCGCGGAGGGGGGCGGCGCCCGGGTAGAAGGCCAGGTCGGCGTCCACGGTGGAGCCCGTGACGAACGACGGGTCGAGCGCCTGGCCCTGCGGGGCGAACGAGAGCACCAGCGCGGGCCGTCCCGTGTCGCGCCCCCGCAGCCACACCCGGCGGGAGGTCAGCCGCTCCTGCACCTCGTCGCGCCGCCCCAGCACGTCCCACCGGTCGCGGACGGCCGGACCGGCCAGCACCTCCTCGCGCATGACCGGGAAGCCGACCCGCGACAGGACCGTCTGCGCCAGCGGGGCGGGCAGGTGGGCGCGGCGGCGGTAGGCCACCGCCAGCAGGTCGATCAGGGCGTACTCCGCCAGCAGCCGCTCCGGCCAGTCGTCGGCCGCCCGCGCCTCACGCAGGCGCGACACCGTGCTCGCGACCCCGGGCGCCTGGGCGTCGACCAGCCGTTTGGCCAGGTCGTCCCAGGCGCCGTCGCCGGCCGTCGCCAGCCCTTGACGGATCTGGTCGGCCAGCCAGCGCTCCAGTTCGGCCAGGCCGGCGGCCACGCGCGCGTGCCGGGCCGACTCCGTGGCCGCGCTCCGCGCGCCGGCCCTGCCGCCGGTCGTCGCGCCCTGGCGCGACTGTCGCGCGGTCTCACCCGCGCCGGAGCGGGTGGCGCCGCGGTCGCGGCGGGCGAGCCAGTCGGCCGCCCACGGCGGCGGCTCGGCGGCGGGCACGTCACCGGCCGACCAGAGGAGCAGCAGGCCGAGCGCGTGCTTGCACGGGGACTTCCGGCTCGGGCAACCGCACCGGTAGGCGGGGTCGTCGAGATCGACGCAGACCTGGTACGGTGTCGCCCCGCTGCCCTCGCACTCGCCGAACAGCACGGCGGCGGGAACGGTGGCGGACACAGTCGCGGGCACACTGCTGGGCACGGCGGCGGGAGGTGCGGCCGTCGCGACCCCGAGCAGCGGCCACGCCTCAGCCCGCGCCACGCCCTGGGCGGCCTTGCGGGACGGCGCGTCGGGGGCGAGGGCGAGCACCTGCTCCGGGCTCCACCGTTCGATCACCTTGGCACACTAGCCACTCCGGCTGACATTTCCAGCCCTCATTGACACCCTAGTCAGAGCCTGGACCATAGACTCGGCCCGTGGAGCTGATGATCTATCCCGACGGCCCGTCCATCGAGGTCGCGGACGAGGCGGAAGCCCTGGCCGGCGGCCTGGAAGGGCAGCTCGTCCTGGACGGCACCCGGTTCCTGCGCCGCGACGTCCACGGGACTCCGGTCGGGTTCGAGGAGCGCCCGCCGATCGCCCGCGCCCTCGACCTGCTGCCCCACCCCGAGGGCGGCTGGTACCGCCAGACCTGGAGGGCGCCGGTCGAGTTCCGGCCCGACGGCTATCCCGGCCCGCGCGCCAGCGCCACGGGCATCTACTTCCTGCTCCAGCCCGGCGAGGAGTCGGTGCCGCACCGCGTACGGTCGGACGAGGTGTGGCTGTGGCACCGGGGCGGGCCGCTGGCGCTCACCGTCGGCGACGAGACCGTCGTGCTCGGGCCCCTGGTGGAGGAGGGGCAGGTGCCGCAGGCCGTGGTCCCGGGCGGGGTCTGGCAGGCGGCCCGCCCGGCCGGGGACGAGGCCGTGCTGGTGAGCTGCGTGGTGTCGCCGGGCTTCGACTTCGCCGACTTCTCCGCCTGAGCCCGGCCTTCTCCACCTGAGCCCGGCCCTCTCCACCTGAGCCCGGCCCTCTCCACCTGAGCCCGGCCTTTCCAGCCGGGAAGGCGTTTTGCCGGGACTTGGCCTGCCCTGTACCCGCGCCCGACCGTAGCCGTCCCGCGGGCGGGAAGGCCATCGGTCATGGGGCGACTGCCCGCGTACCGGCCGATGCTCGCCCAGCTCGGCCCCCTCCCGCCGCCCGCGCAGCGGGAGCTGTGGTCGGCGGAGATGAAGTGGGACGGCGTGCGCGGTCTGGCGTACGTCGAGGCGGGGGCGCTGCGCCTGATGTCGCGCAACGGGCGTGACGTCACGCTCGCCTACCCGGAGCTGTACCCGATGGCCGGGGCCGTGGGCGGGAAGGACGTGGTGCTCGACGGGGAGATCGTCGCGTTCGACGAGAGCGGGCTGCCCAGCTTCGGCGCCCTGGCCCTGCGGATGCACCAGCGCCGCCCCATGAGGATCGCCGAGCTGGTGAAGACGGTCCCCGTCACGTACATGGTCTTCGACGTGCTGCACGTCGGCGACCACAGCACCGTCCGGCTGCCGTACGACGAACGGCGGGAGCTGCTGGAGGGGCTGGTGCGGCCGGGCTTCCGGTGGCAGACGCCGGTGGCGTTCCTCGGCGACCCGCGCGCGGCGCTGCAGGCCAGCCACCGGCTCGGCCTGGAGGGCGTGGTGGTGAAGCGCCGCGACTCGCCGTACCGGCCGGGCCGGCGCGGCCCGGAGTGGACGAAGGTGAAGAACTTCTCCAGCATGGAGGTGGTGGTCGGCGGGTGGAAGCCGGGCGCGGGGCGGCGCGCCGGGGGGATCGGGTCGCTGCTGCTCGGCGCGTACGACCCGGGCGGCCGGCTGCTGTACGTGGGGCACGTCGGCACGGGCTTCACCGACGCCATGCTGGAGGCGCTGCGCGCGGAGCTGGCGCCGCTGGAGCGGCCCACCTCGCCGTTCGGGCAGCCGGTGCCGCGCGAGTACGCCCGCGACGCCCGCTGGGTGGAGCCGCGGCTGGTGGGCGAGGTGCGATACGCGGACGTGACGGGTGACGGGCGGCTGCGCCACCCCTCGTGGCGGGGCCTGCGCCCCGACCGCGCGCCGGAGGAGGCGCGGACGGAAGGGCTGGGACGCGCGGACACCCGGGCAGGATGAGGCTCAGGAGCAGGGGGCGGACGGCGCCCGGTAGGGCAGCGTCTGGCTGTAGACGACGTTCGTGGTGGTGCTGCCGAACTGCGCGAGCTCGTCCACGATCCGCTCCAGGTGTCCCATGGAGACGGCCGCCACCTTGAGCGTGTAGCAGTCGTCCCCGGTGGTGCGCAGGCATTCGAGGATCTCCTGGCGCTCGCCGAGCAGCCGGTGCAGCGGCTCGTGCCGGTTGCCCGGGTACTTCAGCCGGACCACCGCCAGGACCGTGAAACCCACCTTGCCGAGGTCGATCTCGGCCCGGTAGCCGGTGATGACGCCCGCCGCCTCCAGCCGTCTGACCCGCTCGGTCGTCGCCGAGGCGCTGAGGCTGACGCGCCGGGCCAGCTCGGTGAGGGGGATCCGGCCGTCCCGCTGGAGCTCGGAGATGATCGCCCAGTCGGTCATGTCGACATTCTCGGTCATATGCCAAAACTACCGATGAATCCACGGCAACACCGCCGATACCCCGCGAGGATTCCCTTCCACACCGCCTGTAGGGGTGGATAGCGTGGGACGGGTGCGTATAGGAGTCAATGTCCCCAACTTCGGCCCCGGCACCGACCCCGCCACCCTGCGCCGGTGGGCTCGGACCGTCGAGGGCCTCGGTTTCGACCTGCTGATGGTCTCCGACCACGTGGTGGTGACGCCCGACGTGGCCGAGCAGTACCCGGCCCCGTTCTACGAGCCGTTCACCACGCTGTCGTGGCTGGCCGGCGTCACGGACCGCATCGGGCTCGGCACGACCGTGCTCATCGTCCCGTACCGCCACCCGCTCCTGGTGGCGCGGATGGCCGCGAACCTCCAGCGGCTCAGCGGCGGGCGGCTGGTGCTCGGTGTGGGCGTCGGGTGGGCGCGGCAGGAGTTCGAGGCGCTGGGCGTGCCGTTCGAGCGGCGCGGCAGGCTGACCGAGGAGCACCTGCTGGCGATGCGGGCCGCGTGGGAGGACGAGGACGACTACCGCGCGGGCCACATCCCGCTGTGGGTGGGCGGCAACAGCGACGCGGGCATCCGCCGGGCCGTACGGCTCGGCGACGCCTGGCACCCGCTGCGGCGCACCGTGCCCTGGATGCGGGAGGCGGCGGGCCGGATGGAGGCCGCCGCCGCGGAGCTGGGACGGCCCGTGCCCGCCATGGTCCCGCGCATCCGGCTCCGGCTCACCGGCGCCCCGGTCACGGGCCCGGACCGGCTCGCCGGCGAGGGCACCCTCGACCAGGTGCTCGGCGACCTGGAGGAACTGCGGCTGCTCGGCGTGGACACCGTGGTCGTCGACCCGTTCGGCACGGACCCGCGCGAGACCCTGCACCCGGAGGCGGCCTGGCGCGACCTCGCCACGCTGGCCGCCGCCCGCCCCACCGATTCCCTCGTACGAACGGAGAAGACATCATGACCAGCGACGAAGAGCGTTTCCTGCGCCGGGCCATCGAGCTGGCCGCCGAGGCCCGCGAGGGCGGCGACCCGCCGTTCGGCTCGCTGCTGGTGGGCCCGGACGGCGCTGTGCTGGCCGAGGAGCGCAACACGACCGTCACCGGCGGCGACATCACCGCCCACCCCGAGCTGAAGCTGGCCCGCTGGGCGGCCCGCGAGCTCACGCCGGACGCCGCCGCGGCCACCACCATGTACACGAGCTGCCAGCCGTGCGGCATGTGCGCGGGCGCGATCGAGCGCTCGTTCCTGGGCCGGGTGGTGTTCGCGCTGTCCGCCGAGCAGCTCAGCGGGCTCAAGCCGCCGGCCACGGCCGCCGGTCCCCGCCTGGAGGGGCCCGCCCTGTACGCGGAGGCGCGGGTCCCGGTGGAGGGCTACTACGTCTGAGGCCCGGTCAGTCCACCGCCAGGTGGGCCTGCAGCCAGGGGCGGAGCACGGGCAGGACGGCGGACGGCTGCATGGCGCCGGTGTGGTCGAGGCCGTCCAGCACCCGCACCTCCCAGCCGAGCGACTCCAGCTCGGCCCGCCGGTTCAGGAACGGCCCGGCGATGTCCACGCGGACGCCGCCCCACCGCTGGTCGTACTCGATCACGTCGGCGGAGCCGGCGAAGCAGAGCCGCGGGCAGGTGACCCGGCCCTGGACGGCCCGGTCGTCGAACCCGCGCAGCCCCTCGTAGAGCGTGACGAACTGCTTGGTCTGGTCGGGGCTCATCGTCACCTCGGCCTTCGACCAGTCCCCCGGCTCCGCGGGCTCCGCGGGCTCGGCGGGGGCGGCGGGCGGTTCGGGCGAGGCCATCGCGTGGGTCGCCATGGTCACGGCGAGCATCTCCGCGTACGGGCCGCCGATCGGCGGGTAGCCGCCCATGACCAGCCCCGACAGCCGGTCGGTGCGGATGGCGAGCTGGAGGCCGCTGAGCGCCAGCCAGGAGTAGCCGTAGTACGCGAAGCGCCCGGCGCCGGCGGCGTCGGCCACGGCCAGCAGGTCGGCGGCGACGTTGGCGGGGGTGAGCGTGTCGGCCTTGGGGTGGGCCAGGACGTGGTTCTCGTAGTCGAACGCGACGACGCGGAAGGCGTCGGCGAGGCCGTCGATGAGGGTACGGCCCAGCGCCGGGTCCACGCCCCACTTGCGCATCTCCGCCGCCTTCGGGCCCTCGACGGGGCGGGGGTTAACGGGCAGGAGCACAGTGGGGCCGTCACCGCTGATCTCGACGTCGAGGGCGGCCCCGTCGTGCAGCTTGACCGTGGTGGTCGTCATCCGCTTCTCCTCTGATTCTTTATGCCATAAAGAGTTATCGGAGGAAGAGGATAGCTTATGGCGTAAGGAGTTGGCGCGGGGTCAGGGCCCGGCCTGCTTGCCGCCCGCGGTGTGCTCCCGCTGGAACGTCGCGTACAGCCACCACAGCGATGGCACCAGCAGCACCGCGCCGAACGCCAGCGAGCCGAGGCTCGCCGCCAGCACGGACGTGGTCGCCGCCGCCTCCCGCAGCGTCACGCCGGGCAGCAGCACCGGGTACTGCCCCACGCCCCACCCCCACAGCAGCCCCACGACGGCGAGCGCAGCGGTGACGCGCACCTCCCGGTAGCGGCGCAGCCACAGCAGCGGCAGCGAGGCCACCCCCGCCACCACCGAAAGCACGAGGAACGGCAGCGCGCGCCCCGTGGTCAGCTCCGCGAACAACCCCGGCGCGTCGGCGCGCAGCACCAGCAGCCCCGCCGCGGACAGCACGCCCACGACCACGCCCGTCACCAGCGCCCGGCGCCGGAACTCCTCCGCCAGGTCCGGCTGCCCGGTGCGCTCGGCGTCGCGGGTCAGGTAACAGGCGGCCAGGTACGCGGCGGTGCCCACGGCCAGCGCGCCCGCCGTCAGCGACGTCGGGTTGGCCCAGCTCGTCACCAGGTCGCCCCGCGCGATGCCCGGCGGCACCCGGCCGGAGGCGATGGCGCCCGCCGCCGTGCCCAGGAAGAACGGCGTCACCACGGACGAGAACGCGAACGTGGCCCCGAACAGCCGGCGCTGCCAGAGCCGCGTCGACGCCTTGCGGAACGCGAAGGCCGAGCCCCTGGCGATGATGCCGAGCGCCGCCAGCGTCAGCGGGATGTACAGGGTGGAGGCGACGGCCGCGAACACCGAGGGGACGCCCGTCCACATCAGCACGATCACGAAGATCAGCCACACGTGGTTGGCCTCCCAGACGGGGCCGATGGAGTGCTCCACCAGCTCCCGCCGCCGGTGCCCCGTCCCGGCCCCGCCGGACAGCAGGTCCCACACGCCGCCGCCGAAGTCGGCGCCGCCGAACAGCACGTACGCGGTCAGTCCCACCCACAGCACCGCGAGCATGATCTCCGGCAGCCCCATCGTCAGACCACCTTGTAGCCGGCGACGTCGGGCTCCTGCGGCGCCACCGGCACCGGCACGTCCCGCGCCAGCCGCCGCAGCACGTACACGGTGGCGACGGTCAGCACCACGTACACCGCCGTGACCAGCGCGAAGCCGTACACCAGGCCGGGCGCCGGGTTGACGGCGTCGGCGGTGCGCAGCACGCGGAACACGATCCACGGCTGGCGCCCCACCTCGGTGACGACCCAGCCCGCCTCCAGGGCCACCACCGCCGCCACCCCCGACACCGCCGCGGCGCGCGCGAACCACGCCGTGCGCGGCAGGTCGCGCCGCCGCCACCACGACACCGCCAGCCACGCGGCGAGCAGCAGCAGCGCCATGCCCATGCCCACCATGATCTGGAAGGCCCAGTGGACGACGTTGACGGGCGGCCGGTCGGCGGGCGGGACCATGTTCAGGCCCTGGATGACGGCGTGGGGATCCCAGTGGGCCAGCAGCGACAGCCCGTACGGGATCTCCAGGGCGTACCTCAGCTCGCCGTCGACCGCGATGCCGCCCAGGTGCAGCGGCACCCCGCGGCCCGAGGCGAACACGCCCTCCATGGCGGCCAGCTTGACCGGCTGGTAGTCGGCCACGAAGTGCGCGGCCCAGTCGCCCACGCCGATCTGGAACGGCGTGACGACCGCCGCCACGGTCATCGGCAGCAGCAGCCCCAGCCGGTGGTAGCGGTCGCGCCGGCCGCGCAGCATGGCGACCGCGTACACGCTCGCCATGCCGTACCCGGCGACCATGAACGCCGCCAGGATCATGTGGACCGTCTGCGGCGGCGTCGCCGGGTTGAACATCGCCGCCCACGGGCTCACGGCCACCACCTTGCCCGCGCGCAGCGTGAACCCGGTGGGCTGCTGCATCCAGGCGTTCGCGGTGACGACGAAGAAGGCGCTGGCCACGCCCGCGAGGACGATCGGCACGCCGGACAGCAGGTGCTGGACGGGCGACAGCCGCTCCCAGGCGTACAGGTAGACGCCGATGAAGATCGCCTCGATGAAGAACGCGATGCCCTCCAGCGCGAACGGCAGCCCGATGACCTCGCCGTAGGTGCCCATGAGCCCCGGCCACAGCAGGCCCATCTCGAACGACAGGATGGTGCCCGAGACGGCGCCCACGGCGAACAGCACGCCCATGGCCCTGGCCCAGCGCCGGGCCAGCAGCCGGTAGTGGACGTCCCCGGTGCGGTGACCCCGCCACTCGGCCAGCAGCGTGATCGCCGGCATGCCCACCCCGAGGCAGGCCAGGACGATGTGCCAGCCGAGCGAGAGCGCCATCTGCGCCCGCGCGGCGCCCAGGTCGGCCGAGGTGGCGCTCACGGCGACGAGAAGGGGAGTGACCATGTGTCATCTCCTGCTTGAGAACCGGGACCGGGCCCTGACACCCCGATCCCTATCCCCGCGCGGGACGGACGACACCGGCACGCACCGCTTTTTGCCGTACCCCTGCCATGCCGCGGCGCCGACTGCTCAGAACACCTGGGCGAGGCAGCCCAGGGCGACGGCCACCACGATCACGGCCACGGCCAGCGCTCTCATGGACGGGGGAATGCGCACCATATTGCCCCTCCGGGTTTCACAGGCAGGACCGCACGAGCCATTCGTCCGCGTCGTAGGCCCGCTGCGCGGGGTCCGGCGCGGTGGCCGCGCGCCCTTCGGTGCCGTTCCGCCGACAGCTCCTCGTCCAGGTGCTGGTCTGGCCATGCCTGCGGCGGGTCGGCCGGCCAGATCACCGCCGCACGCAGGTCAGCGCGCCTGCGGGGTGCCGGCGCCGCGCAGCAGCGTGTCGACCACGACGTCGGCGGCCTGCGCGGCACTCAGCTCGGACAGGTCCTCGGCGGCGCGTTCCATCAGCGGCGGCAGAACCGTGGCCACCCAACCAGGCGGCAGGTCGGAGCGCAGCAGGCCCTCGTCGGTGGCGCGCCGCAGGAAGGCGTCGACCTCGTCGATCAGGCGACGGCGGCGCTGGCGGATCGTCACGTCGCGGAGCATGCGGCTCGTCTCCACGGGCCAGGCGCGGTTGACGGCGATGATGCCCTCGACGTAGCGATGCAGTGCGACCGCGACCGGGGCCTCGCGTAGCCTGGCGGCCTCGATGGCCTCCTCGACCGCGTCGTAGCGCGCTCCGTAGACGGCGGCCATGAGGTCTTCGCGGGAGGCGAAGCGGCGGTAGACCGTGCGGCGGTCCACTCCTGCCTCGGCGGCGATGGCGGCGATGCTCGCCGAGGGGTCGGCGGCCAGCATGCGGGCGCCCGTGCTCAGAACGCGTTCCAGGTTGCGTGTCGCGTCTGCTCTCACCCGCCCAAGATACCCCCTTCACGTAGCACATGACGGAATTTAGTGTCACAGTAGTGAGGCATTTAACGGCGTAGAGAAGCGAAGGAAGAGAGATGTCGCATTCCCAGCGACACGACACGGAGGAACTCACATGATCGACAGGCGTACCTTCGGCAGGGCACTGGGGCTGGCCACCGTCGCCTCACTGACGGGCATGCAGGTGGTCCCGGCCGCCGCCACCACGCGTGGCGCGGCCCCGGCGTTGCCCGCGGTCACGCCGGGCACGCACACGTCCTTCACTTCACTGAAGCAGGTCAAGGCCGGGCTGCTGGACATCGGTTACGCCGAGGCGGGCCCCGCCCGCGGGCCGGTGGTCATCTGCCTGCACGGCTGGCCGTACGACATCCACAGCTTCGTCGACGTCGTGCCGCTGCTGGCGGCGCAGGGCTACCGGATGATCGTCCCCTACCTGCGTGGTCACGGCACGACGCGGTTCTTGTCCTCGAAGACGTTCCGCAACGCCCAGCAGTCGGCGATCGCACTCGACATCATCGCGCTGATGGACGCCCTCAAGATCGACAGGGCCGTACTGGCCGGCTTCGACTGGGGGTCGAGGACGGCCGACATCATGGCGGCCCTGTGGCCGCAGCGGTGCAAGGCCCTGGTCTCGGTGAGCGGCTACCTCATCACGAACCTCGCGGCCAACCTCGAACCGCTGCCGCCGAAGGCCGAACTCGCCTGGTGGTACCAGTACTACTTCGCCACCGAGCGGGGCCGGCTCGCCATGGAGGACAAGGACAAGCGCCACGACCTGACCCGGCTCGTCTGGGACACCGTCTCCCCGACCTGGGACTTCGACGACGCCACCTTCGAACGCACGGCCGCGGCCTTCGAGAACCCCGACTACGCCGCCATCGTGATCCACAACTACCGGTGGCGGCTGAGCCTGGCCGACGGGGAGCGCCGCTACGACGGTCTGGAGAAGCGGCTCGCCGCACGGCCGGTCATCAAGGTGCCGACCATCACCCTGGACGCCGAGCGCGACCCGTTCACGGCGCCGCCGGGCGACGGCTCGTCGTACCGGAACATGTTCACCGGCACCTACGAACACCGCACCCTGCCGGGCATCGGCCACAACCTGCCGCAGGAAGCACCCACGGCCTTCGCCCAGGCCGTCGTCGACGTGGACCGCTTCTGACCATCTCAGGCCGGGACCGGCACATCAGTCGGTCGACGGTCAGCATCGGGATCGAGCAGACCTGCGGGGAACCGGCCGGCTGGGATCGGTGACAGCCGATGAAGAGACCTCTGTCTCATTTTCGTGGCAATTGCCGCTATAAGCGCTACATTGATGAGGCAGTTAGAGAGAGGGAACACCCATGGCCAAGACATGGCTCATCACCGGAGCGTCACGCGGCTTCGGACGCCACCTCACCGAAGCCGTCCTCGAGGCAGGCGACCAGGTCATCGCCACCGCACGCGATCCCAGGCAACTCGACGACCTGGTGGTCCGCCACGGCGACCGGATGCGAGCGGTCGCACTCGACGTCACCGACGCCGCCGCGGCCGCCCGAGCGGCCAAGGAGGCCACCGACGCCTTCGGCAGCCTCGACGTGGTCGTCAACAACGCCGGCTACGGCAACAGCGCGCCGATCGAAGAGATGGCCGAAGACGACTTCCGCGCCCAGATCGAAACCAACCTCTTCGGCGTCGTGAACGTCACGCGGGCCGCCCTGCCCGTCCTGCGCGCCCAGCGATCAGGGGTCTTCGTCCAGTTCTCCTCCATCGGAGGACGCGTCGGCGGCACTCCCGGCATGGGCGCCTACCAGACCGCGAAGTTCGCCGTCGAAGGCTTCTCCGAAGTCCTCGCCAGCGAAGTCGCACCCTTCGGCGTCAAGGTCATCATCGTCGAGCCGGGCGCGTTCCGTACCGACTGGCAGGGCTCCTCCATGGAGATCCACCCCGTCGGCCCGGACTACGAGCAGACCGTGGGCGCCATCCACCGCTACCGGCACGACACCGACGGCACCCAGCCCGGCGACCCCGCCCGCGCCGCCAGGATCATCATCGACGTCGTCCGCGACGACGACCCGCCCCGGCGACTCCTTCTCGGCAGCGACGCCGTCGCCTCCGCCCAGAAGGCCGCCGAGATCCGCGCCGCGGAAACCGAGAAATGGGCCGATGTGAGCCGCTCGGCCGACTACCCCACCGCAGGAAGCCCTCGATGAATCCCAGAACCAGCAAGCCCGCGGGGCGATACACCTAGATGGCGGCGGGCCACTCGTGGTACGGGAGCATCTCCCTGAGCGGCACGGAACGCTCACGGCCCAGAACCACCTCGGCCTCCAGGTTCGCCGGGTCGATCTGCCGGATGAACTCGCGACAGCGTCCGCACGGCGGCAGCACGTGGAGGGCGCCCTCCTCGCTGCGCCGTACCGCCACGATCCGGGCGATGCGGTACTCTCCGGCGGTGACCATGGCGGCGATGGCCGCGTGCTCCGCGCAGAAGCCCATGCCGCAGGGCGTGTCGATGCACACGCCGGAGTAGAGGGTGCCCTGGGCGGTGACCAGGGTCGAGGCCACCTGACCGGAGGCCATGTCACCCGATTCGCGCGGGTTGAGCACCGCCTGGGCCGAGGCGATCAGGTCGTCGTTCGAGATCATGGCCATGCGACGGACCGTACCGCCCCTTCCGGCGTGACGGCATCGCGTTTTCCGCCCGTGAGTCCGAGCAGACGCGACACACCAGAGGTGGTGATCCACATGAACACGCCCGACGACCTCGTCGTGATCACCGGCGGGCCCGGCGCCGGCAAGACCACGCTGATCGAGGCCCTGCGCGCCGCCGGTCACGCCTGCGTCGCCGAGGCGGGCCGGGCGATCATCCGCGATCAGGCCGCGATCGGCGGCCGGGCCCTGCACGAGGGCGACACGGCGCTGTTCGCCGAGGTCATGCTGGCCTGGGAGATGCGCTCGCACCACGAGGCGCGCGCCCTGGCCGGCCCGGTGTTCTTCGACCGGGGCGTCCCCGACGTGGTCGGCTACCACCTCCTGCTGGGCCGTCCCGTCCCGCCGCACGTGTCGGCCGCCGCCGGTCTCTTCCGCTACCACCGCCGCGTGTTCGCCGCCCCGCCGTGGCCCGAGATCTACACCCACGACGCCGAACGCCGCCAGGACCTCGACGAGGCGGAGCGGACGCACGACGCCATGGTGGAGGCGTACGGGCGGCACGGGTACGAGGTGATCCCCCTGCCCAGGGCGGACGTCGCCGCCCGCGTCGCCTTCGTCCTGGAGCGCCTGCGCCGCTGAGGAGCGGCGCCGGCGCCGGCTCAACGCGCCTCGACGAAGGCGAGCAGGTCGTCGTTGAGCTGGTCACGGTGGCTGACGAACAGGCCGTGGCCGGCGGTCGGGTACTCGTGGTAGAGGGCGCCGGGGATCATCTTGGCGGTACGGCGGCCGGTGACGTCGATGGGCGCGGAGAAGTCGGCGGCGCCGTGGACGACCAGCGTGGGGACCTTGATCTCGGGCAGGGTGGCCCGGTGGTCGAAGTTCACCACGTTGCGCTGGGCCTGGCGCACCGCCCACGGCGAGGTCTCCAGGCACTGGCGCATGGTGAAGTCGACCTGCGCCGGGGAGACGTCGTTGCCCAGGTGGGTGGCGAAGAACGCCTGGGCCTGCCGGGCCAGCCACTTGGGCCGGTCGGCGTCCATCGCGGCCATCGACGCGTCCAGCAGGGCGCCGGGGATCCCCTCGGGGTTGTCGTCGGTCTGCCGCATGAACGGCAGCATGGCCGAGATGAGCGCGATCCGCGCGACCCGCTCGTCGCCGTGCCGGGCGAGGTACCGGGCGATCTCGGCGCCGCCCATCGAGTGGCCCACGAGAATCACGTCGCGCAGGTCGAGCAGCTCGATCAGCACGGCCAGGTCGTCGGCCGCGGTGTCCATGTCGTAGCCGGTGCTGGGACGGTCGGAACGGCCGTGGCCGCGCCGGTCCAGGGCGATGCACTGATGAGACAAGTCTGGCGTGGGGAGGTAGGGGTGCCAATTACGTACCAGGTAAGCGCCCTTGACCACTAAGAGCCCGCCCGACGAGCCGGCCTCGACGCCATGAAGATCGGAATTCTCGGAACGGGCAACGTCGGACGGGCGCTGGATCGTCTTCGATCAACAGCCGTGAGCAGCGGCGTCGCCGAGAGCGATCCAGTAACGGCGCTTGACCCCGATCTCCGTGGCGCGCACGTCCTCCAGGACACCGCCGTTGCGTTCGATCGTGCGCGCCGAGCCGACGTTGCCGTCGTCACAGGTGAGAAGGACGCGGTCCAGGCCGAGCGCCGGCGCCTTCCGCAGAACCGCTCCCAACGCCCACGTGGCCAGGCCCCGCCTTCTGGCGGAAGGCCGGATGCTGTAACCGATGTTTCCGCCGCCTTCCAGCAGAAAGGCGTTCAGGTAGTGGCGTAGGTCGATGGCTCCGAGGTAGGTCTCGCCGTCGGCGATCCACCAGTGGGTGGCGTGGACGTGACCCTCCCCCATGGGCAGCGACCGGTCCGACTGCCGACGCAGCCGTTCGACCCACGAGGCGAACCCTTCCGGACTGTCGAGGTCGTCGTCCGCGACCAGGCGCAGGCCCGCCCCGTCCTGGTGAGCGCCGGGCCGCCACTCGCCACGCGCCGCCAGCCAGGAGGAATGCAGCCGTGCCGTTGGAGCGATCAGTTCTGCCATGCGAGGGACGATAACAGCCACTCTTCCTCCCTGATCAGCGGATTTCCCGGCCTTCGCGGGGCTCAGCGTCCGTGGACGTTGACGGCCACGCCGCTCAGGTGCGGCTCCTGGGCGATGTCCAGCAGAGTGCCGGCAGCGTCCGCCCGGGTCAGGGCGCGCGGCCTGGCCAGCAGCTCGCGGCGGATCACGACCGCCCCGGTGGCGGGCCGGTCGGTGAGCCGGGTCAGCCGGGCGACGGTCCAGTCGAGGTCGCTGGCGCTCACGGCCCGCTCCAGGTCGCGGGCGTCGGCGTACGGGGTGGCCAGCAGGCGGCGCAGCAGCCACATCAGCGGGTACGGCCGGCGGGCGACGATCGGATAGGGCGTGGTGACCACGAGCCTCCGCACTCCGGTCTCGGCCATGGCCCGGATGACGGTGCGGGTGGCCTCGGCCGCGCGGTGCGGGTCGTCGCGGTCACCGCCGTTGATGATGGAGATCACCGCGTCCGCGCCCGCGACGGCCGCACGCATCTTCTCCAGGTCGCGGCCGTCACCCTCCACGACGGCGTACGGCTCGGCCGGCAGGCCGGCGGCGTCGCGGGTGAAGGCGGTGACGCGATGGCCGCGCCGCAGGGCCTCGGCCAGGACGTGGCGTCCGGTGCGGCCCGTGGAGCCGACGAGAGTCAGGTTCATGGGGTCACGGTCCTGGTGAGGGAGTCGACGCGGCGCACCCGCCCGTCGGGGGCGAGCTGGGCGAACAGGTGGACCTCGATCCGCAGGGCCTTGTCCTTCCTGGTCCGGACGGTCATGGTGTAGCGGGCGGCGGCCCGGTCGCCGTCGATCAGCGTCTCGTGTACCTCGACGTCCAGCTCGCGGGCGTTCTTGCGGGCCGGGGCGGCGTGGTCGATCAGCCGCCGGCGGTCGAAGATGACGCCGTCGGCGCGGTACTCGAGGTCCGGCGTGTGGTAGCGGTCCACGATCGTGGCGGGGTCCTCCTGGCTGAAGGCCAGCTCGTACGGCAATCGCGTCAGGAAGGCGTGGAAGTCGGGCATCAGACCACCTCAGGCAGTGGCGGGACGGGGGACGACGGCGGCGGCGACGATCAGCACGAATGCGGCCAACGCCGTCAGGGTGCGCAGGGTGTGGAACAGTTCCCAGCGCTGGAAGACCTCGGCGTAGCCGGCCGGGACCGGGCCGGCGGCCCACTTCCGGAAGGACGCGTGCAGCGGAACGTTGCCGAACAGAGTGATCAGCAAGGAGAGCACCGCCAGCGCGCCGGCACCGAGCGCCAGCCGGCGCGTCCACGCGCGCCCGGCGACCGCCAGGCCGAAGGTGGTGACGACGGCCAGCGCCATCGCGCTCTGCATGACCGGCTCGTTGACCTTCATCATCGTGGTGTGGAAGGTCAGGCGCACCTCCAGCGGAACGGCGCCGAACGTCGGGATCACGTTGGCCGCGCCGTACCCGAACGCCCCCGCGAGCAGCCCGGTGGCGAGCAACGCCGCGCCGTGGATGTACCTGACTGGGGTCCTCATGACCGGTAATCGTCGGCCATCCGCCGCTCCGAGGCGTCCCCGTGGGAGGTCATTCGTCCCTACCACACCGGGATCAACGACCGGCCCGCGACTGCGACGCCGGGAGTACTCACGACTACGACATCACCGGGACGAGCTGGTCCCGGCGTACGGGAGCAGGCGCGGGAGCGCCATGAGGTTGGGTTTTTTGCGGCGGGATGATTGTCTGACCGTAGGAACTATGAGGAGGGCACCGGTGACCCGTCAGATCGTCTCCGTCGTGGGTGGCAAGGACGCCGCCAGCGCGAGCACGTACCAGTCGACCAACCCCGCGCGCACCCGTGAGGTGGTCGCGAGCGTCGGGATGGCGGACGCCGACACGTTCGCCGCCGCCTGCCGCACCGCCAAGGAGGCCCAGCGCGAGTGGGCCAAGGTGCCCGCGCCGGTGCGCGGCCGGGTGATCGCGTCCATCGGGCGGCTGGTCGAGGCGAACGCCGAGAGCCTGGCCCGGCTGGTCACCGAGGAGATCGGCAAGCCGTACGCGGAGGCGCTGGGCGAGGTGCGGGAGATCGTCGACACGTGCGACTTCTTCCTCGGCGAGGGGCGGCGGCTGTACGGGCAGACGGTGCCGTCGGAGATGCCGGACAAGAACCTGTTCACCTTCCGCAACCCGGTCGGCGTGGCGGCGGTGATCACGGCGGGGAACTTCCCGGTCGCCGTGCCGTCCTGGTA
Organism: Nonomuraea rhodomycinica; assembly: GCF_013363995.1. Classification (GTDB taxonomy): domain Bacteria; phylum Actinomycetota; class Actinomycetes; order Streptosporangiales; family Streptosporangiaceae; genus Nonomuraea; species Nonomuraea rhodomycinica. The sequence continues at coordinate 160,443 of NZ_JABWGO010000008.1, forward strand.
CCTGGTGCCGGCGCTGCTGTGCGGCAACGCCGTGGTGTGGAAGCCGGCCGAGTACGCCGCCGCGTCCGGGCACGCCCTGTACCGGCTGTTCGCCGCGGCCGGGCTGCCGGACGGCGTGCTCAACGTGGTGTTCGCCGACGGCGCCGAGACGTTCCGGGGCCTTGAGCGGGCGCTGGAGGAGGGCACGGTGCACAAGGTCGGGTTCACCGGCTCCAGCGAGGTCGGGCGGAAGGTCGGCGAGCTGGCCGGACGGCACCTGCAGTCGGCGTGCCTGGAGCTGGGCGGCAAGAACCCCATGGTGATCATGCCGGACGCCGATCTGGAGCTGGCCGTCGAGGGGGCGCTGTTCTCCGGGTTCGGCACGGCCGGCCAGCGCTGCACGAGCCTCGGCACGGTGATCGTGCACGAGAGCGTCCACGACGAGTTCCTGCGGCGCTTCGCCGAGGCCGTGCGCGCGGCGCGGATCGGCGAGCCGGACCAGGACGTGCTGGCGGGCCCGCTGCTCGACCAGAAGTTCGCCGACCGGTACGAGGAGTACCTGACCTGGATCCAGCCCCACCACCGGGTCGTCTCGGGCCCGACGGGGCGCGTCACCGAGGACAGCCCGCGCCAGGACTTCACCGGCGAGGGCGGGCTGTACTACCACCCGGTCGTGGTCGACGGGGTGCGGCCGGACGACCGGCTGTTCCTGGAGGAGACGTTCGGGCCGATCGTCGGCGTGACGACGTTCCGGACCCTGGACGAGGCGATCGAGCTGGCCAACCTGCCCGGGTACGGCCTGTCCAGCTCCATCTACACGACCGACGCCCGCAACGCCTTCCGCTTCCGTGAGGGCGTCTCGGCCGGCATGGTCAGCGTCAACAACTCCACGTCGGGGGCGGAGGCGCACCTGCCGTTCGGCGGCAACGGCAAGTCGGGCAACGGCAGCCGGCAGTCCGGCATGTGGGTGCTGGACCAGTTCACCCGCTGGCAGGCCATGAACTGGGACCACTCGGGCCGCCTGCAGAAGGCGCAGATGGACGTCGCCGACATCACGCCGGACCTCGACTTCCGTCTCCCGTAGCACGAACACGGCAATACGGCGCCTCAGGTGGACAATCCTGCCGCCGGAAGCCAAGAAAGCCACTCCGCCGGCCGGCGTTCGCCTGCCGGCGGAGCGGCGTCGTGCCAGGATGGGCGTACCCCGGTTACGGAACGGCTCCGAACGGCGACGGTGCGCAGCCGGGAAACACGGGAACGCGGGCCCCATCGGGGGTGCCCGCGTTCCCTCAGCCGTCAGCGGCTGACGCTCAGACGAGGCCGGCCTTCTCCAGCGCCGCGCAGCAGGTGTTCACCAGCAGGCGGGTGACCACGTACGGGTCGACGTTGGCGTTGGGGCGGCGGTCCTCGATGTAGCCCTTCTTGTCCACCTCGACCTGCCACGGGATGCGGACGGAGGCGCCGCGGTTGGACACGCCGTAGGTGTACTTGTTCCACGGGGCGGTCTCGTGGTGGCCGGTCAGGCGCAGCTCGATGTCGGCGCCGTACTGGGTCACGTGCTCCATCGGCTTGTCGCCCTCGCCGAGGGCCTCGCACGCGGCGATGATCGCGTCGTAGTTCTCGCGCATCGCCTTGGTGGAGAAGTTGGTGTGGGCGCCGGCGCCGTTCCAGTCGCCGCGGGCGGGCTTGGCGTCGAGGGTGGCCTCCACGCCGAACTCCTCGGCGGTCCGGTAGAGCAGGTAGCGGGCGACCCACAGGTGGTCGGAGACCTCGAGGGGGCCGGCCGGGCCGACCTGGAACTCCCACTGGCCGGGCATGACCTCGGCGTTGATGCCGGAGATCGCCAGGCCGGCGGCGAGGCAGCGGTCGAGGTGCAGCTCGACGATCTCGCGGCCGAACACGGCCTCGGCGCCGACGCCGCAGTAGTAGTGGCCCTGCGGCGCGGGGAAGCCGCCCTCGGGGAAGCCGAGCGGGCGGCTGCCCTTGAAGAAGGTGTACTCCTGCTCGATGCCGAACCAGGAGTCCTGGTCGGCGAACTGCTCGGCGATCGGGCGCAGCAGGGCGCGGGTGTTGCTCTTGTGCGCGGTGCCGTCGATCTCCTCGACCTCGCACAGCACGAGGATGTCGGCACCGCCGCGGATCGGGTCCGGGCAGGTGAACACCGGGCGCAGCACCCGGTCGGAGGAGTGGCCCTCGGCCTGGTTGGTGCTGGAGCCGTCGAATCCCCACACGGGCGGCTCGGCGCCGTCGGCAAGGATCTTGGTCTTCGAGCGCAGCAGAGCGGTGGGCTCGGTGCCGTCGATCCAGATGTACTCAGCCTTGTAGCTCACGAACGGTCCTTTCGGGGTCTCTCTCAGCCACGCCGAGTCTTCCGGACGGCCGTTTCCCGGTTTTTGCCCGAATGTGAACGTCGTGTTAATCAGCACCGGTCCGTACGTTCCGCTGTGCGGATCGTGCGATCATGTCGGGCTGGAGGTTCCCCCATGCACATCCACCATGAAGCCGCGACGACGGAGCTCGACGAGGCGGCCCGGCCGCACGCGCCCAGGACCGACCCGGCGGAGCTCACCCCCGAGGAGCGCCGGCTCGGGCAGCACCTGGCCGCCGTCCACGACGGCTACCGGCACGAGATGCGGCAGGTGGTGACGGCGGTCGAGCAGGTGGCGGCGGGCACGCTCGACCCCGAGGCGCTGCGCTCGCAGATCAACCGGCTCACCATGCGGCAGAACCACTGGACGCTGGGCGCGTTCTGCGCCTCGTTCTGCCGGCTGGTGACGATCCACCACACCATCGAGGACGAGAACCTGTTCCCCGCCATCGCGGAGCGCGACCCGGCGCTGGCGCCGGTGGTGGCCAAGCTCACCCAGGAGCACGAGGTCATCGCGGGACTGCTGACGGCGCTCGACGAGGCGTGCGTGCGGCTGGTGGCCGGGTCCGCCGAGGTGGACGAGGTCAGGGCCCGGGCCGTGCGGCTGGCCGAGGTCCTGTCGTCGCACTTCGCGTACGAGGAGGAGGAGCTGGCCGGGCCGATCGGCCGGCTGCGGATCCAGATCTGACCCGCCTCACCGGCCGACCGGCCCGCCGCCGCTCAGGCGACGCGGCCCTCCCCTCCGTGCCTGCCGTCGTAGCCGAGCAGCCGCATCGCGGTGTCCGGGTCCATGGCGGCGGCCAGGAGCTGCGCGCGGGCGTGCGCCTCGTCGCGTTCGCGCTCGGCCTTGACCTGGGCCGCGCGCATGCCGCGGACCGCGACGAGCGCCAGCCCGATGCCGACGATCACCGCGACCACGATGACGAACACGATCAGCAGCAGCCCCGGCGAGGCGACTCCCGCCCCCTGACCGGCGCCGGTGGACGGCGCCACTCCGGTCAGGGCCAGGCCGACGAGCAGCACGAGCGTCACCAGGGCGAGCAGGCTCATGACCGGCACCCAGCCCCGGCCGCGCGGGCCGCGCGCGTGGGAGGCCACGACCGCTTCGGTGGTGACGGCCTCGGCGGCGGGTCCGGCTTGCGGGAGCGGCGCGCCGTAACCGGGTGCGGCGCCGTGACCGGGCGCGGCGCCGTGACCGGGTACGGCGCCGTGACCGGGCGCGGCCGGGTGGCGGGACGGCGCGGGCGATGCCACGGGGCCGGTCCCGGGGACGACGGCCGTTCCGGTCTCCGGCGCCCACGGCACGAACTCCGGCCGCCCGTCACCCCCTGCCCCCGGTGACGCCACCACCGCGGACGTCCCGACGGCGGAGGGCTCGGCCGCGGGGGGCTCGGCCGTGGTGACCTGCACGATCTCCCCGGTGACCACCTCACCGGCGGGCGGCGGCCCGGCGGCCTCCGGCAGGTCCCGGTCGATGCGGCTGTGCTCCTGGTGCGCCCGCGCCGCCTCCCGGTGATACGCCTCCAGCTCCTCGTACAGCTCGTCCGAGGCGTAGACGGCGCCGTCGATGATCGGCCCGGGCCGCCGCTGGATGACGGCCACCACGTCGTCGCCGTTGAGCGTCTTGTGCGTCTCCAGGGCGTGCGCCACGCACAGCACGTCGCGCCGGTGCTCCTCCAGCAGCCGCTCGGTCCGCTCCAGCAGCCGTACGAGGTTGAACTCGATCCGCTCCCCCAGCACGTCGGGCGTCAGCTCGGCCTGTCCCTGGAGGGGCGGCTTGCCGGCGATGCCGACGGGACCGCCGCCGCGCCGGGGCATCGCCTTGCCGCCCATGATCTCCAGCTCCTGGAGGGCGGGCAGCGAGGTGACGCCGGAGCCCATGCCCCAGTGCGACTCCATGAGCGCGGTCAGGTAGGTCGCCGAGTGCAGGTCGCCGGACACGCCGGAGGAGTTGTCCTCGCCGAAGAACATCCGCTCGCCCGCCAGGGACGCGAGGGAGACCATGATGTCGGCCTCGTACTCGGACTTCCAGCGGGTGAACTGGTCCTCCGGCTTGATGGAGGCCACCATGCCGAGGTAGTCGGCGCCCTTCTCGATGGTGGCGATGTCGATCTCCAGGTGGAAGCGGGTGACGTAGGCGACGACGGCGTGGCACGCCTCGTGGACGGCGACCGCGTGCCGTTCCCGCTCGATGTACTCGACGTCCTCGGGCGGCCCGAGCTGCTTGAGCCGCTTGGCGCGCAGCACGTCGGACCAGGTGATGACCTCGCGCCCGTCGCGGATGGCGGTGATCAGCGACTCGTTGACCAGGTCCTTGATGGTGGCGCCGGTGGCGTACGGGGTGATGGTGGCGAGCTTGTCGATCTGCTCGGCGGTGAGCTCGTGCTCGACCTTGTCGAAGTAGCCCTGGTAGGTGCGCAGCCGTCCGGCCTTGGACGGGTAGCCGACCTTGTAGATGCGGTCGATGCGGCCGGGCCGCAGCAGCGCCTCGTCGAGCGCGTCGGGCCGGTTGGTGGCCATCATGACGAGGATGCGGTACTTGGGCGGCGGCTTGGGCCGCATGCCGAGCAGCCGCCGGACGAGGCGGTTGAAGAACCCGCGCGGCTTCTTGAGCCCCGACAGCTCGGTGAGCAGCGCCTGGAGGGTGCCGGGGTCGCCGCCGTTCATGCCGCCGCCCATGATGAAGCGGTCGCGGGCGCCGGGCTCCTCCGGCTCGCGGGCGCGCCGGAAGGCCAGCGCCGAGCGGGTCTCCTCCGACAGGTAGCCGAGGCCGTGGCAGCCGTGCGCGCCGGAGAACGCCGACCAGCCGCCGCCCTGGCCGGGCGGCCCCTGCACGGCGAGCCGGCCGCGCTTGCCGAGCGAGTCGGCCTCGTCGAAGAAGACGATCACGCCGCCGTAGCGCAGGGCGAGCTTGCGCAGCTTGCGGAAGAGCGTCTTGACCTTGAGGATGCCGATGCCCATGAACATGTTGGTGAACGCGCCGGGGTCCACGAACACGTACGGCTTGCCGGTCTCCCCCGCGACTGCCTCGGCCATGAGCGTCTTGCCGGTGCCGGGCGGCCCCCACAGCAGCAGGCCGCTGGGCACGTAGCCGCCGCGCTGCTCGATCTCGCCGGGCCGTTCGAGGAAGACGATGTTCTCGCGGACCCGCTCGACGACGTGGTCCTGGCCCCAGACGTCGGCGAAGCGGGTCTTGATGTCGTCGGGGAAGTACGTCTCGACGCCGCCGCGCGACAGGAACCAGAACATGCCGACGAACTGGATGATGACCACGAAGAACAGGAAGACGATCTGGAAGAGGAACGGCAGCGCCTGGAACAGCAGCGCGGGGGCCCGGAACAGCGCCAGGAACGGGCTGGTCTCCAGCACCGCGCCGAGCACCAGCGCCACCAGCGCGCCCCAGAAGACCACCTTGACGGCCCGGGCGATCCGGTAGCGCGTCCAGTCGTCGAAGCGCCGCTGCGACCAGCGCTCGAGCCCGCCGAACACCCGGCGGCTCCAGAAGCCGTGGTAGCGGGAGGAGCGCTCGCTGACGAGGAAGTGGAGCTGGCGCAGGGCCTCCGCGCCGAGCAGCCAGAAGATCCACTGGTGCTCGTACGCGATGACCCGGACAGCCTCGGCGAAGCCGACGATGCCCTCGTAGTCGGCCATGGTCTTCCAGGAGAGCACGAGGAAGGCCAGGACCAGCCCGAGCAGGAACTTGCTCCGGTCCCAGAACGGCATCCGCTTCCTGGTGACGGAGTCGGGGTCGGCCGGCCCGCTGCCGGGCGCGCGCAGCCCCTCGTGGTGGGTGGTGGTGGTCAACTGTGCCCCCTCTAACCGGGCAGCCGGAGCAGTCGGAACGAGTCGGCGATCTTGTCGAACTCCGCGGAGCGGGCCCGGAAGCAGATCGCCTGGCAGCCGATGAGCATGACCGAGACGGTGTCGCCCCGCTCATCGAGGATGGCGGTGTGGTCGAAGGTCTGGATCTCCGTCCCGATCCGGTAGTTGAAGCGCACCCTGACGCCTCTGGCGCCCCGGTCCAGGGTGAGGACCTGGTCGCTGATCTCCTCGAAGCCGCTGAACAGCGGCTGCCTGCCGGAGGCGGCCGCCCGCGCCTGGTAAAGCTGGCGCACCCGCTCGGTCACCGGGAAGAGGAAGTCGCGCAACTGGTCGAGGGAGATGGTGTCGCGCTGCTCGTCGGTGAGCTGGTGGACGGTGGCGTAGAGGAAGGGGTCGGCGGAGCCGAGCAGGTGGGTGACGTCCGGCTGGGCCGACTGGTCGAAGGCGACCGACCAGACGCGCCGCGCGCGCTCGGCCTCGGCGAGGGAGCCGGGCTGGGTCCCGCTCAGGTACAGGTCGATGGGGTGTGCGTTGAGCTGGGCGAACGAGGAGGGCACCTTGAAGTAGGTGGTGCCGTCCCGGTCGCGCACGTAGGTGTACTCGGGCTGTCCGCACGCGGACAGCAGCATGAGGGCCGCGGCCATGAGCGCGACCCTGGCCCGTGCCGTTCTCACCGGGGGGTACCTCCGCTTTGCGGACCGACGCCGTTGTTGTGCCCGTTTTCAGGCTCGGTGAGCCGGATGTACGGTGAGAAATCTTGACCAAATCTTGGCCGGGCCTTGGCTTCAGTTGTTACAGACCAGGCAATGCCCCAGTCAGGGCGGCACCCTCCACGGTCACCGCCGTACAACGTTCGTGCAACCCCCCATTGGTTCCTCTCAGGAAGTGACGAAAGATATGAGGATCCCTCCGACTGGGGAGCACTCTCATGAAGGAACCGGTGATCGAGACCGTGGACTCCTACGGCATGACGGCTGAGCGTCAGTTCAGCGACCTGTGGGCCCGCGACGTGCTGTCGATGAGGGACCGCCGCCTGCTGCTGCTCGGCCTGCTGGTCGGGCAGGGCATCGACGACCAGGCCGAGATCCAGCTCGACGCCGCCCTGCGCACGAAGCTGCTGTCGGAGGGCGAGCTGCGCGAGGTCGTGGTGTTCGTGACCCACTACGCGGGGTGGTCGCGGGGGGCGAAGCTGAACGCGCAGGTGGAGGAGCTGATCGCCCGGGTGGCGGAGGACGACGCGGGCCCCGCCTGACCGCGGGGCCTCAGCCGGCCGTCAGGAGGTCGAGTCGCCGAGGACGATGGTCTCGGCGACCTCGGCGTGCCGCTCGGCCTCCTCCTCGGCGAAGCGCTGCTGGTCGAGCCGTTCGGCGATGTCCTCGTCCTGCTTCATCAGGGCCTCCAGCGACTGGCCGGCCATGTCGAGCACGCCCATGTCCGCGTACGCCTGCTGGAGCCGGGGGCTCCACAGCCCGATGTCCTTCACGCACGGGACGATGCGGCTGAACAGCAGCGAGCGGAATACCCGCAGGTACTCCGACCGGTCGGTGGCCTCCATGGCCTCGTCGACCTCGGCCTTGGACAGGCCCATGTACTCCCAGGTCTCCCGGCCGCGCAGGCGGTCGCGCATGAGGTAGCAGCCCTCGATGACGAAGTCCTCGCGCTCGCGCAGCTCGCTCTCCGACAGGTCGCGGTAGTAGTCGCGCAGCGCCATCCGGCCGAAGGCGACGTGCCGCGCCTCGTCCTGCATGACGTACGCGAGGATCTGCTTGGGCAGCGGCTTGGTGGTGAAGTCGCGCATCACGCCGAACGCGGCCAGGGCGAGCCCCTCGATGAGCACCTGCATGCCGAGGTACGGCATGTCCCAGCGGGAGTCGGTCAGCGTGCTGTCCAGCAGCGCCTTGAGGTGCTCGTTGATCGGGTAGGCCAGGCCGACCTTCTCCTGGAGGAAGCGGGCGTAGGTCTCGGCGTGGCGGGCCTCGTCCATGGTCTGGGTGGCGGCGTAGAACTTGGAGTCCAGGTCGGGGACGCTCTCGACGATCCTCGCCGAGCAGATCATGGCGCCCTGCTCGCCGTGCAGGAACTGGGAGAACTGCCAGGCGGCGCTGTGCCGGCGCACCTCGCGGCGCTGCGCCTCGTCCATCCGCTCCCACAGCGGGGTGCCGTGGATGGCGAGCGTCTCGTCGGGGACGCCGAGCACGTCGTACGGGTCCACCTCCAGGTCCCAGTCGATGCGCTTGGTGGAGTCCCACTGCTTGTCCTTGCCCTTCTGGTACAGGGCGAGCATCCGGTCCCGGCCGTCGTCGTACTCCCAGGTGAACCGGCTCTGCCCGGCCATGTCCAGGCTCCAGGTGCGCAGCTCGGGAGGGACTGTGTAGAGATCGTGCGTGGACATCGGACCTCCAAGGGGGGACGTACACCGTACGTACCCTTTCGAGGCTGGCACGTACACCGTACGTCCGTCAATAGAATGAGCTATGACCACGGAGCCCCTGTCCAGGGCGCGCATCGTCACCGCCGCGATCGACCTCATCGAGCGGGAGGGCGCCGACGCGGTGTCCATGCGGCGCATCGCGGCCGAGCTCGGCGTCGGCGTGATGTCCCTCTACAACCACGTGCCCAACAAGGACGCGCTGCTCAACGGCGTGGCCGAGGCCGTGCTCAGCGAGATCGAGTTCACCGACGACCCCGACGCCGACTGGACCGACCGGGTGCGGACCCAGGCGCGCGCCTTCCGGCAGATCGCGCACCACTACCCGCGCTGCACGATGCTCGTGGTCAGCCGCCAGCTCTCCTCCGCCGCCGGGCTGCTGCCGGTCGAGCGGGCGCTGGCCACGCTGCGCAGCGCCGGGTTCGACGGGCCCGACGCGGTGCGGGTGGTGCGGCTGTTCATCGCCTTCATCGTCGGCTCGCTGCTGCGGGAGGTGGGGGTGACGCCGACGTTCGCGCCCGTCCATCACCGGCACCTGGCCGGGGCCGAGGCCGTCGACCCGGCCCTGTTCCCGGAGGTGAGCGCCCTCGCGCCGCTGCTCGGGGCGTGCGACCACGACGCCGAGTTCGAGTTCGGGGTCGAGCTGCTCATCCAGGCGATCACCGTGCTCCACGCACGCGAGGAGGGCGCCCGCTGACACCGGGCGCCCTCCGGGCGGGGCAGCCGTCCCTTCCCCTGAACGGCTGCCGTCAAAGCCGGTCGCGCGACCGTCAATACCAGTTGTGCGATTGGAAGTGTCCCCAGGCGCCGCACGGGCGTCCGTATCTGCCCTTGATGTAGGCGAGTCCCCAGCGGATCTGCGTCGCCGGGTTGGAGCGCCAGTCGGCGCCGGCCCCGCTCATCTTGCCTCCGGGCAGGGCCTGCGGGATGCCGTACGCGCCGGATGAGCTGTTATAGGCGCGATGGTCCCAGTTGCTCTCCCGGGTCCAGAGGCTGTCCAGGCACCGGAACTCCTGGTAGGACCAGGATCTGCGGACCACCTGGTCCAGGGCGATCACCTTGTTCCTGCGCTTGGGCCGCAGGTCGGCGGCGCGGCGGCCGTTCATGAGCACGGTGGCGAGCCGCGGTCGGGCCGACGGGCTCCACGTGCCCATCCGGACGACCGGGGCGTGCCAGACGCCCTCGTGGACCACCGGCGGGCCGCTCTCGCGCCGGAGTGCTCCCGGATGCGAGTCGGCCCTGGCTGCCGCTGTGGTGGTGCCGAGCGCGACGACGGCTGCCGTCGCGGCCAGAGCGCTGTGAAGAGCGCGTTTGCTGTCCAATGCGATCCTTGCTGTCGGGTCGCGTGCGGACGGGCGCACCGGCCGGCCGGCCGCCCTGACGATCCGCGTCCGTGGCTCGGACGAGGACGGTCCGCGCGGCCGCTCCGGGTTCCTGTGACCGCCCGGTCGTGCTGGGCGGCCCGGAGGGCTCCGCGACGTTCCTCTAGCCGGTTTCTATTACGCTGCGTAATCGTCGGTCACGGACAGCGACACGCGACGGACAGGTGTTTGCGAGATCCTTCACGACCGATCGCCGTCTCGCTGGCTCCGCGTGGCGCGGCCCGGCGCCGGGATTGCGCCACCTTTACGGGAAACGAGGACGCCCGATAGCCGTGGGGATCAGTACCAGCCGGTGGACTCGGAGTGCGCCCACGCGCCGCACGGCGAGCCGTAGCGCTGCTTGATGTAGGACAGGCCCCACTTGATCTGCGTCCTGGGGTTCGTGCGCCAGTCGCTGCCCTTGGTGGCCATCTTGCTGCCGGGCAGCGCCTGGGGGATGCCGTACGCGCCGGACGAGCTGTTCTGGGCGCGGTGGTCCCAGCCGCTCTCGCGGCGCCAGAGCTTGACGAGGCACTTGAACTGGCCGTTCTTCGTCCAGCCGCGCTTGGCGGCCAGGTGCTTGGCGATGGCCTTGTTGTGCTTGCTGGCCGCCTGGGCGGTCTGCGCCTGCGCGGCCGTGGCCCCACCGGAGGTCACGAGGGCGGCGGAGAGGATCAGGATTCCGGCGCGGCGAAGCATGGGCATGGGTGGGGGTCCCTTTCGAACGGGGGTCGGGGAAGCGCCACCATGCCCGAATTGCGCCCTTTACCGCTAGTTGTCCATCTGTGCGTAGATCCGTAGCAAAGAGCGTAATATGCCCCTTATCAGGGCATTTGTAGCGAAATGTGAGGCTCGTCACACTTTCCGGCGATCACGTTTGGAGATCCGGAAGGCGGCCGACGGAGCTGATCGCGGAGGGAGGTCTATAGGGTCGGATCATGACCATTCGCGACATTCCTCTCCGCACCCTCGCGGGCTCCCCCACCACCCTCGGCGAGCTCGCCGGCGGCCAGACGCTCCTGATCGTGAACGTCGCCTCCAAGTGCGGCCTCACCCCGCAGTACGCCGGCCTGGTGGAGCTCCACCAGCGCTACGGCCCGCGCGGCTTCAGCGTCGTCGGCATGCCCTGCAACCAGTTCATGGGCCAGGAGCCGGGCTCGGCGGAGGAGATCCAGGAGTTCTGCTCGACGACGTACGGCGTGGACTTCCCGCTGCTGGAGAAGGCCGACGTCAACGGCCCGGACCGCCACCCGCTCTACGCCACCCTCACCGAGACTCCGGACGCGGACGGCGAGGCGGGGGACGTCCAGTGGAACTTCGAGAAGTTCCTGGTCTCGCGGGAGGGCGAGGTGATCGCCCGTTTCCGCCCCCGGACCACTCCGGAGGACCCGGCGATCGTGTCCGCCATCGAAAAGGCCCTGTAAAACACCCACCAAGGACGGCGACCCAAGGAAAACCCGGAGGCAAGAACGTCAAGACGGCGCCGGGGCCGCGGGCAGGACACCAAAGGCATGGCTCGCCTCCGGCCCCCGTACTCCGCGCCATGCGCTGGTGGATCAGCTCCCGGAGGACAAGGTGGCGCCGGTGATCGAGCCCGTGCGGAGCCTCCGGGGCACCGGCCGATGAGATAGCGTCCTCGCGTGAGCCTCAACCAAGTCGATGCTCCGGAGGAGCTCACACGTCGAGCTCGGTTCTTCGTGTCCGCGCACGCCTTGCGGTTCACCTCATGCGACGTCGACCAGAGCCGGAAGCGTTGGCTCGGACTGGGCATCCCCGCAACGGAGATCGACCGGGTGACCGCCTATGCGAGGCGATGGGGCGGGCTCGCGCTTCCTCCCGCTCCGCGCTACGACGGCGGTCCCAGGATCTTGAATCCTGACATTCCCGAGAGGACGCCGGCCGAAGGGTGGTTGTTCGAAGCAGGAGAGCCGCGAACGGCCGTTGCCTACAGCTTCATGATCGGCCCCCAGGGCGAATTCGGCCTCTACGGCTATCGATGGGCGCCTCTGCACTCGTCGGTTGAAGGCTGGGTGGAATCGTTGGCGTTGGCGTATCACGCGTCCACCCACGCGAAGTCGATCACCAAGGTCACCGGCCAGGACGTCGATGCTCTCCCGTTGGCGGGTTACGAGACGGTTCCCGAGGTCGCCGGGCTGGCGGACAACTGGTGGCGCGGCAGCGACTCCCTCGTGGCCGTCTACCGGGGAGAGGCGGAGTGCATGTCCGCACCTCACTGCCGGGTCGCCTACGTCTACTCAGGCTTGGAAGGGGCGATCATGTATGCATGACTTCGGCGGCTCCGACGGAACGCGTGCCGGCATCGCCAGACCTGATCAAGGTCTGGTTCCGATTCGTACCTAGAGAAGGCTGGCTCCCCTACGACACCGAAGGCCTCTGGGCCACGCGGCTGAGCGAGGACACCGCCCGCGTGGAGAACGCTCCCTTCCTTCAGGACGGACTCGCCGAAGGCGAAGTCGTGCGCTTCATCACCGATGCCGATGGTCTGCACTGGTCCACGGAGCGGGTGCAGGCATCCGGCAACTGCACCATCCGGGTCCTGCCGGTTCCGACGGGCCCCTTGGGGCGCAGTCCTCACGCCGTCCATGAGCATCTGGCCCCGTACGGTGTCAGCGGAGAAGTCTTCAGCCAGGAATTCCCCCTGATCGCCTACACCGTCCCGGCGGACGCGGACCTGAAGGAGATCAAGATGCTGCTGAGGCGAGGCCGGCAGGATGGCTGGTGGCACTTCGAGGAGGCATGCGTCACAGATGCCTGGCGCGATGCGCAACCACCGCCACACGGCCGATGAGTTCCGCCTCGTCCACATGTCGGCCAGGCGCCGCCGACAGAGGTGGGGCGGATTTTCAACCGCCCGTCGGGGCGGGGCCCGGCCGGCTGTGACAGCTCGCCCCCGCACGGGACATGCCCGTCCCGCTCTCCGCCGCGGCGCCCTCTAGCAGTCGCCGGCGAGCAGGTGCTCCTGGGCCCAGGCGGAGATCTGGGCGAGGGCCGGCATCAGCGCCTCGCCGCGTTCGGTCAGCGCGTACGACACCGCGACCGGCGGCCCCTCCTCGACCCGCCGCGTGATCAGGCCCGCGGCGGCCAGGTCGGCGAGGCGGTCGGACAGCACCGAGTCGGAGATCCCGTCGATGAAGCGCGACAGCTCGCGGAAGCCCGCCGGGCCCTCGCTCAGCGCGCCGAGGATGACGGCGTTCCAGCGCTTCCCCAGGAACACGAACGCGCGGGCGAGCGCGGCGTCGCCGCGTACGCACGCCTCGGACGTCACGCTGTGGCTCGGGTTGGGGGTCGCCGCCATGCTCCCACGCTAGCGCACGGGGCCGCCCGGCGGATGGTGACGATCCGGCTGCGAACACGGCCCTCCGAACGGCCCTCCAGCCACGCGGCGCTCACCCTGTCGCCAGGAAGAGGGGTCCCCATCGCGTTCACTAGGGGCTAGCGTGTAGCTTGTCACTACTAAATTAGTAGTGACTCTGATCCGCAAAGGCTGGACACGTCATGACCGACACCACATCCGCCGCCCGTCCCTCCGTCGTCGTCCTCGGGGGCGGGTACGGGGGCGTCAGCGTCGCCAAGACGCTCGACGACGTCGCCGACGTCACCCTCGTCGACCCCACCGAGGGCTTCGTGCACAACGTCGCCGCGCTGCGCTCGCTGGTGCAGCCCGACTTCGTCGACCGCATCTACCTTCCGTACGAGCGCCTGCTCGTGCACGGCCGGTTCGTCCGCGACCGCGCCGTACGGGTCGACGGGCGGCGGGTCGAGCTGGAGTCCGGCGGCGTCCTCGAACCCGACTACCTCGTCCTCGCCACCGGCTCCTCGTACCCGTTCCCGGCCAAGAACGACGAGCCCGACCTCGACGCCGCCAAGGCCCGACACCGGGCGGCCCACGAGGAGCTGGCCGGCGCCGGGCGGGTGCTCATCGTGGGCGCGGGCCCGACCGGGCTGGAGCTGGCCGGGGAGATCAAGGCGTTCGCGCCGGACAAGCACGTCGTCATCACCGACATCGCCGACGACGTCCTGGCCGGCCCGTTCGTCCAGGAACTGCGTGACGAGCTACGCCGTCAGCTCACCGAGCTGGGCGTCGAGCTGCGGCTCGGCGTCAAGCTGCGGGAACTGCCCAGCGCGCCGCCCGCCACGCGCGGGACCGTCCGCGTGACGACGACGGAGGGCGACGAGATCGCCGCCGACATCTGGTACCGCGCGTTCGGCGTCAAACTGCACACCGAGTACCTCGACGGCGGGTCGCTCGCGGGGGTGCGCGACGAGCGCGGTTACGTCCGCGTCGATCCGCGGATGCGGGTGGAGGGCGAGACACGCGTCTTCGCCCTCGGAGACATCACGAACGCCGACCGCGACGTGGCCGCGGCCGCCGGCCGCCAGGCGGAGGTGGTGGCCGGCAACATCCGCGCGCTGATCACCGGCGAGGGGGAGCCGCTGGAGTACGCGACGATCGGGTCGCTCATCGCGGTGCCGCTCGGGCCGGAGGGCGGCTCCGGCTTCTTCGGCGACGGCGGCATCGCGACACCGGAGATGGTCGCGCAGCTCAAGGGGCGCGACATGATGGTCGACCGCCACGCCGCCCTGTTCGGCACGGCCCCGGACGACGCCCCGGCCCAGGCCCCGGCCGGAGCTCAGTAGCCGGACGGGCGGACCAGGCCCACCTCGTAGGCGAAGACCGCCGCCTGGGTGCGGTCGCGCAGGCCCAGCTTGACCAGGATCCGGCTCACGTGGGTCTTCACGGTCTGCTCCGCCACCACCAGGCTCGCGGCGATCTCCGCGTTCGACAGCCCCTGCGCGATCAGGGCCAGGACCTCGGTCTCGCGCTCCGTCAGGTCGCCCACCCGCTCCTTCAGCGGGACGCGGGGCGCATCGGCGATGCGGGAGAACTCCGCGATGAGCCGCTTGGTGATGTTCGGCGCCAGCAGGGCGTCGCCGGCCGCCACCACGCGCACCGCGTGCGCCAGCTCGGCCGCCGAGGCGTCCTTCAGCAGGAACCCGGACGCGCCCGCGCGCAGCGCCTCGTAGACGTACTCGTCGAGGTCGAACGTGGTCAGCACCAGGACCTTGGCGCTGACGCCGCCGAGCCGGGTGATGCGGCGGGTCGCCTCGATGCCGCCGAGCTCGGGCATCCGGATGTCCATGAGGACGACGTCCGGGACCAGCCGCTCCGTGACGGCGACGGCCTCCAGGCCGTTCACGGCCTGGCCGACGACCTCGATGCCGGGCTCGGCGCCGAGCAGCACCGTGAAGCCCTGGCGCACCATCATCTGGTCGTCGGCGATCACTACGCGGATGGGGGTCGTCATGGGGTGCTGTCCTCGCGGGGATCGGGCTGCCGGGCAGGTACGGGTGCGGGAAGGATGGCGGTCACCTCGAAGCCGCCGCCGGGCGCCGGGCCCGCGACCAGCTCGCCGCCCAGCATGGCCGTGCGCTCCCGCATGCCCAGCAGCCCGTGCCCGGGGCCGTGCGCGGGCGGAGCGGGACGTGTGGGCTCGGTGTTGGCCACCCGGATCGCCAGGGCGGCGGGCAGGTAGCCGATCCCCACCCGCACCCGCGCCCCGGGCGCGTGCCGCAGCACGTTGCTGAGCGCCTGCTGGATGATGCGGAACGCCGACAGCTCCACGCCGGGCGACAGCGGCCGGGGCTCGCCGGCGGTCTCCACGGTGACGGCCAGCCCGGCCCCGCGGACGTTGCCGATCAGCTCCTCCAGCCGGTCGAGGGTGGGCTGCGGGCTGTGGCGCAGGCCGTCGGCCTCGGCGTCCTCCGAGCGCAGCACCCCGAGGATCCGCCGCAGCTCGGTCAGCGCCTCGACGGCGTTCTCGCGGATGCCCGCGAGGCTCTCCGTCAGCTCCGGGGGCGGGTTCTCCACCAGGTGGGGGGCCACCTGAGCCTGGATGGAGATCACCGACATGTGGTGGGCGACCACGTCGTGCAGCTCGCGGGCGATCCGGTTGCGGGTCTCCAGCACTGCGCGGCGCGCGCGCTCGTCGGCGGTGAGCACCTCCTGCTCGACCAGGCGGGCACGGGCCACGCGGCGGCCGCGTAACGCGGCGCCCGTCACGGTCGCGACCAGGAAGACCGGCAGGGCGACCACGGGGTCGCCCGATGCCGGCGGCATGCGCGAGAACGCCACATACGCCACCGCCACCAGGATGGTGATCGTCAGCGTCTCGGCCGCCACCCGGGGCCGCACTCTGAGCGCGACCAGGAACAGCACCCCGGCCTCCAGGGCCATCCCGGTACCGGTCCAGGACCAGGCGTGCGGGAGCCACTCGACGATGGACACCGCCGGATCCGGCATGTCGGGCGGCGGAGGCAGGCCGGGCAGCGTGGTCACCCGTGGATCGGTGGGCGACGAACCGACGATCATGACGCCGATGGACGCCCACCACGCCATCATCGGGCGGAACATCGCCACGACGAGCACCGCCGCGTGGACCCAGGCCAGCGCCGCGAAGACCGGGTACTCGGGGTACGCCCGGCCGGTGAGGGCGAGCACGACGGCGTACACCACCACCAGCGTGTGCGGCAGCCGCGCCAGCAGCCGCGACCCGGTCCGGCGCGGCAGCGGGTCGGCGGCGATCGTCCAGAGGTCCGCGCGCAGGGTGCGCGCCAGCTCCGCCACCCGGTTCACGCCCATGCCGCCCTCCCGATCACCACGCCTACCCTAGACATTCCGGACCGCCTCCCCTCGGGCGAGGCCGGTTCCGGCGCTCTCGGACCGACCGCCGGACCCGGTTCCGGCACTCTCGGACCGACCGCCGGACCCGGTTCCGGCGCGCGCGAAGGAGCTCCGGTCACGGGCCGTCCGCGAAGAACCCCGCTCGTACGCGTGGAAGGCCGCCAGGCAGACCAGCAGCGCCAGCGCGAAGGCCGGCAGCCAGGCCAGCCGGGCCAGCAGCCAGCCCGCGTCCGCAGGGACCGTGTGCAGGCCGGGCACGGGCCGTCCGGCGAGCAGGCCGAGCGCCGTCACCGCCATCATGGCGGTCTGGTGCCAGAGGAACAGCGTCATCGCCGACAGGTTCACCAGCGCCACCACGGCCCAGGCGGCGGGCCGCCGCAGCACCCGTCCCAGCGGGTCGTACAGCAACCGGGCGGCCCCGCACTGCGCCAGGCCGAAGGCGACGGCGGCCAGCGTGGGCGGCGACAGGTTGGAGACCGGGGCGCCCGGCACGCCGACCATCGCGGCCGGATACCCCGCCCACAGCACGAGCCCGGCCGCCAGCGCCCCGCCACCGGCCAGCAGCGACCACCCGGCGGCGCGGGCGCGCGGGCCGTCCCAGGCAAAGGCCGCGCCCAGGCAGTACGGCACCAGCCAGCCCGCCGGCAGGTTGATCCAGCCGGCCCAGGCGGGCCCGTCGAGCCCGTACCGGACCAGATCGGCCAGCGCGACGACGGCCAGCGGCCACGCCGGGTGCATCCGGGCGGCGAGCGGGGTGGCGGCCGTCAGCGCGGCGTAGACCAGCAGGAACCACAGCGGTGAGAGCACCAGCCTGAAGAGCGCGTACACGGTCTGCTGCCCGGCGCCCAGGGCGAGCATCGTCACCGCCGCGACGCCCCACACGGCCAGCACGGGCACGACCGGGCGGGACAGCCGCGCCAGCCGGCCGCGCACCCACGAGCCGTAGCCCGCTCCCCCGGCCCGCGCGGCGGCGTACCCGCGTGCCGCGCTCCTGCCGCCCACCCAGAAGAACACCGCCAGCGTCTGCAGGGTCCAGGAGACGGGCGCCAGCCCGGGCTGGTACGACAGCGGGCTCGCGCCGCGCAGCGCGCCGCTGTCCAGGACGAGGGCGGTGACGAACCAGTGTCCGAGGACCACCCCCGCGATCGCCAGCGCGCGCAGCCCGTCGAGGGCCCGGTCGCGTCCCTCCGGCGTGCCCGCCTCGACCCGCCCCACCATGCCCTCGACCCGCCCTGCCGGGCGACGGACACCTGTGTCACGCATGTGCGCCCGCCTCCACCGGAGCCCCGCCCGACGCGATCGCCGCGAGGTTGGCGAGGGAGATCGTCCCCGCCTTGAGATAGTCGCTGTGCCCGCCGTCGCCCGCCGCGAAGGGCCGCGCGCCGAACTCCGGCGCGACCGGGTCGGTGCCGAAGCCCAGCGTGGCGAACGGCAGGACGATCCGGGTGTGCGGCACCCCCGCCACCCAGTCGCCGCCCGCGCGCCCGGCCCAGACGGTGGCGCGGGTGCGCAGGGCCGCGACGGAGTCGGCGCCCACGCCGGCGCTGCCGTACAGGACGATGTCCGTCACCTCCAGGCCCGGTGCGGCCCGTCCGCACACCACCGACCCGTAGGAGTGGCACAGCAGCGCGATCCCGGCGTCCGGCCTGAGGCGGCGCAGCGTGCGCACGAACCCCCGCAGGGCGTGCGCGCCCTCGGCGGCGCGGGCCGAGGTCAGCACCTCGGCGCTCAGCGTGGCCGGCGTCCGGTAGCCGAGCCACGCCAGCAGCGCCACCCTGCCGGGGAGCGCCGCCCGCAGCCGCGTGGCGCCGGCCAGCAGTCTCGCGTACGAGTCCAGGCCGGTGTCGGAACCCGGCACCAGCACGGCGATCCGTTCCGCCCGGGCCAGGTCACCGAAGACCTCCACCGTGCGACCGCCGTCGCGCCCGTCGAACGACAGGAACCGCCGGTCCGGGGCGGCCATCGCGCGCAGGTTCCCGGCCCGGCGGCGATGACCGGCGCGCTCGGCCGCCCGCCCGGCCGCCAGGATGTCCGCGCGGGTCGCGACGTAGCGCTCGTCGAGGGCGGCGGGCGTCGCGGAGCGCGGCGGCCGCACGGTCGCGGGGGCGGGGGCCGGGACGGCTTCCGGGCGGGCCGCGCCGGAGACCGGGACGGCCACCGCCGCGGCGACGAGCCCGGCCAGCAGGGCGCGTCGCAGGCGCGGCCCACTCACAGGGCGGCCCGCCGGCCCGCCCACTGAGCGACCGACTGGTCCGTCCACCGGCATGCCCACTGGGCGGGCTGTCGGGCGGTGACCGGGTCGGCCGGCCGCTTCCACCGTCGCCGGCGGGTCGCTTCGCCGGGACGGAGGCGGGTGGGGTCCCTGGGGCGGGGGTGCCATCGCTGTCGGTCCTTTCGAGCCGGAGATCGTTCCGGCACCGACGCTAGGGATCGCCCCTCGTGGTCATCGTCCCTCCGGAGAGCCCACTCGCGCGTAGCTCTCAGGTATGACGGCGGTCAGCGGAGGGGGCCGCAGCTCCCCCGGACGATCAGCTCCGTGGGCAGGACGACGGTGCGCGGGCGGCGGCCCGCGGTGCGCAGCACCAGTTCGCACGCCCGGTAGCCGATGTCGCGCCCCGGCTGGGCGATCACCGTGAGCGGGGGTGAGCACAGCTCCGCCCACGGCACGTCGTCGTACATGACCAGCGACACGTCGCGCGGCACCCGCAGGTCCAGCTCGCGGGCGGCCAGGACGGCGGCCTCCCCCAGCACGTTGCCGCCCGCCAGCACGGCCGTCAGGTCGGGGCGGCTCTGGAACAGGCCCGAGGCGGCGGCGTAGGCCGAGTCGCGGCTGCCCGTGGCGAACACGACGAGGTCGTCGTCCACCTGCGGGCCGACCGCCTCGCGGAACGCGGCCACGCGCCGGTCGTGTCCGGGGCCGCCGAGGAAGGCGATGCGCCGGTGGCCCAGGCCGCGCAGGTAGCGCACCGCCGTGCGGATGCCGGCCCGGTCGTCGGCCAGGACGGCGGGCACCCCGGTGGGCGGGACCGGCGGGACGGGCGGGGGCGGCGGGACGCCGTCGAGCAGCATGAGATCGGCCGTGGACGCGGACGCGGAACCGGACACGGGGCCGGGCGCGGAGCCGGACAGGGCGTCGCCGGGCCGCTCGGCGGGCAGCCGGTCGGCGAACACGACCGTCATGCCGGCCCGGGCGGCGGGCTCCCAGGTGTCGGCGCCGCCCGACGGCACGGCGATCACCCGGTCCACGCTCTGCTCCAGCAGCATGCCCACCAGCTCGGCCTCCTGCTCGGGGTCGTCGCCGGTGGAGCCGAGCACCACGGGCTCTCCCGCGGACCTGGCGCAGGCCAGCACGCCCTCGGCGAGCTGGCCGAAGAAGGTGTCGGTCAGGTCGGGGACGAGCAGGCCGATGCCGCCCGTACGGCGCTGGCGCAGGTTGCGGCCGAGCGCGCTCGGCCGGTAGTCGAGCTGGGCCGCGACGGCCAGCACGCGTTCCCGGGTGGCGGGGCTGGCCGACCCCCCGGACAGCACCCGGGACACCGTGGCCACGCCCACGCCCGCCGCCTCGGCGACGTCCTTGATGGTCGCCCGCTTCGCCTCCATGGAAACGATTCCATCATGGTTTCCACCGGACCGGAACCCCGCCCCTCCCGCAGAAGCCGCTCACCCGGCAACCCTTGACACCCCTGTCCGTTTCGGGTGAGATGCTTGAAAACGTATCCATGTGAGTGGACACCCGCACAACATCCGGGCCACCGCCCTGGACCGCGAAGGAATGGCATGGCATCCATCGTTCTGACCAATGTCGACAAGGTCTACGCCGGTGGCGTGAAGGCCGTGAACGGGCTCAACCTTGAGATCAAGGACGGCGAGTTCATGGTCCTGGTCGGCCCCTCCGGCTGTGGCAAGTCGACCGCGCTGCGGATGATCGCCGGTCTGGAGGACATCAGCGGCGGCGAGATCGCCATCGGCGACAAGGTGGTCAACCACCTGCCGCCGAAGGACCGCGACATCGCGATGGTCTTCCAGAACTACGCCCTCTACCCGCACATGACGGTCGAGGAGAACCTCGCCTTCGGCCTCAAGCTCCGCAAGATGCCCAAGCCGGAGATCCAGAAGCGGGTCAACGAGGCCGCCAAGATGCTGGGCCTGGAGACCTACCTCAAGCGCAAGCCGGCCGCCCTGTCCGGTGGTCAGCGCCAGCGTGTCGCCATGGGCCGCGCCATCGTCCGTGAGCCGCAGGCGTTCCTCATGGACGAGCCGCTGTCCAACCTGGACGCCAAGCTCCGCGTCTCCATGCGCGCCTCGCTCAACACGCTGCACGAGCGCCTCGGCGTCACCACCGTGTACGTCACCCACGACCAGGTCGAGGCCATGACCCTCGGCGACCGCGTCTGCGTTCTGCGCGACGGCCTGCTCCAGCAGGTGGACACCCCGCAGAACCTGTTCGACAAGCCGGTCAACCTCTTCGTCGCCGGCTTCATGGGCTCGCCGTCGATGAACTTCGTCACCGCCGAGCTGGTGCGCGGCGACGGCGGCGCGGCCGTGGCGTTCGCCGACATCAGGCTGCCGATCCCCGACTCGACGTTCACCGACAAGCCGGGCCTCGACAAGTTCATCGGCAAGAAGATCATCCTCGGTATCCGCCCGTCCGACTTCGAGGACGCGAGCGCGGCCGGCAACCACGCCAACGGCTGGGCCACGCTGCCCGTCAAGGCGGAGGTCACGGAGGAGCTCGGCTCCGAGATCAACGTGCTGTTCCTCATCGACGCCCCGCCGGTCGAGCACAAGGACACCGTCGCCGCCGCCGACCAGGGCGAGGACGACGAGGCGGCGCTGCCGCTGGTGGGCGACAAGTCGCTGTGGACGGCGCGCGTCAACGCCCGCAGCCACGTCCGTCCCGGCCAGAACATCGAGCTGGTCGTGGACACCCACAACCTGCACTTCTTCGACCCGGCCAGCGGCCTGGCGATCGGCCACGAGCAGAACCGCGGCCTGTGACGACATGAATCAAGGGTCCCGGCCGGCGCACTCCGGCCGGTGACCTCCCGAGGCGTCGGCCACGAGCCGCGCTCGTGACCGACCGGGCCCCCACCGCGACCCCCTCCCGCGGCGGGGGCCCATCCTTTCCGCCGGGAGGGTCAGCGGCCCTCGGGCCGGGAGGGTCAGCGGCCCTTCGGCCGGGAGGGTCAGCGGCGGCCCAGGCGGGCCGACACGGCGCCCGCGAGCCCGCGCGGCACGAACCTGCCGACGGCGACGATCGCCTTGTAGCGGGCGTCGGGCACCGACACCCGCCTGCCCAGTGCGAGATCGCGCATGGCCACGCGCGCCACCTCGTCGGCGTCGAGCCACAGGAACCCGGGGACACCGGACATGTCCATCGACGCCCGCTCGTGGAACTCGGTGCGCACGAAGCCGGGGCACAGCGCCATGACCCGCACCTTCGGCTCGTGGAGCTCGAGCGCGGTGGACTCGCTGAAGTTCACCACCCACGCCTTGGAGGCGCTGTAGGTGCCGCGGGTGAAGAAGGCGGCGACGGACGCCACGTTGATCACGCCGCCCCGGCCGCGCCGCCGCATGCCGGGCAGGACCGCCAGCGTCAGCCGCAGCACGGCCTCGCAGTGGACCTTGAGCATGCGCACCTCGTCCTCGACCGGCACGTCCAGGAACGCCCCGGGGTGGCCGAAGCCGGCGTTGTTGACCAGCAGGTCGATCGGGCGGCCGTCGTTCTCGCGCAGGCGTGACTCGACCCGGGCCAGCCCCTCCTCGGTGGCGAGGTCGGCGGGGAGCAGTTCGACGCTCACGCCGTACCTGAGCTTGAGCCGGTCGGCGCACTCGCCGAGCCGCTGCTCGTCACGGGCCACGAGGACGAGGCCGAAGCCGTCGGCGGCCAGCCGCCGGGCGAAGGCGGCGCCGATGCCGGCGGTCGCGCCGGTGATCAGTGCGGTAGGCATGCCAGCACCCTAACCCGTGGGGCGCGCGGCCCGGCTTCGCGCCCGGCCGCGTCCTGGCTGAGAGCTTTATCAGCGAACGTCCGGAGTTTCCGCAGGTCGGCGTGTGTCCGGCGCGGGCGGCTCCGGCGGGGGTGGCCGGGGCCGCCGGAGAGCGTCTAGGGTCTGCCCGGACATGTCACCATGGGTGAAGGCGGGCATCGAGGTGAGCAGCACGTCCGGCCGCCGGCAGGAGGCGGGCGACCGGTCCGGGGCGGCCCCCCGCAGGAGGCGCTGGCCCTCGTGGACCGTCGCCGGGTGCTTCGCCGTGTGGGCGCTGGAGCGGCTGGCCGGGGCGGAGCAGGGCTCGTTCGACATCCAGCTGATGACGCTGACGCCGTACGCGGTGGTGGTGACGGCGCTGCTGACGGTGCTGTTCCTCTTCCGGAACCGGCGGGCGGCGCTCGTCACGGCCGTGTCCTGCGCGACGCTGGCGGCGACGGTGGTCCCGCGGGCGGTCCCGCCCACGGCGCCCGTTCCCGTCGCGGCCTCGGGGCCGGTGCTGCGGGTCCTGACGATCAACCTGTTCGGCCGGGCGGACGCCGGCGCGGTGGTGCGGCTCGTCCGGGCCTACGACCCGGACGTCTTCAGCGCGCTGGAGCTCACCTACCGGGAGGCGGCCGCGCTCGACGCCGCCGGGCTGGGCGCGCTCCTGCCGTACCAGGTGCTCCAGGCCGACCTCGGCTCGACCGGCAGCGGCCTGTACGGCAAGCACCCGCTGACCGAGCTGACCGGGCTGTTCACCGCCATCGGGCACCACATGCCCGCGGCGACGATCACCCTGCCGGGCGGGACGACCGCGCAGGTGGTCGCCGTCCACCCGAACCCGCCGCTGGGCCGCCGCGCCGAGGAGTGGGACGCCTCCCTGGACGCGCTGCCGCCGCCCTCGCCGCGGGTGACGCGCGTGCTGGCCGGTGACTTCAACGCGAGCCTCGACCACCGCGCCTTCCGCGACCTGCTCGCCCGGGGCTACGTGGACGCGGCCGAGGAGACCGGCAAGGGGCTGGTGCCGACGTGGCCGAACGGGCGCGCGGTGCCGCCGTTCATCACGATCGACCATGTCCTGGTGGACCGGCGGGCGGCGGTGGCCCGCACGGAGATCGTGGACGTCCCGGGCACGGACCACCGCGGCGTCTTCGCCGAACTGCGTCTCCCGCCCGCCGCCTAGGTGCGCGCCGGGGCCGGTGGGCGGACCGGCAGGGTGTAGGTGTCGCCGCGGTCGAGGTGGACGACGCGGTCGGCGTGGCCGGAGCGCTCCATGTGCTCGCGGAAGTCGTCCAGGCCCGAGCTGAAGACCGTGTAGTCGTCGTAGTGGACGGGCAGCACCCGCCGGGGGCTGATCAGGTCCACCCAGTCGGCCCCCTGCCGGCCGTCCATGGTGACCATGAGCGCGCCGAGCAGCTTGGTGCCGCCCAGGTGGACGATGCCCACGTCCAGGTCGGGGAAGCGTCTGGGGATCTGGTGCAGGCGGCGGTCCATCAGGGTGTCGCCGCTGATGTGCAGGCGCAGGTCGACGCGGCCCTCGCGGCGGAACTCCAGCACGCTGCCCATCACCGGCGGCAGCAGCGCCTCGGCCGGGCCGGGGGCGTGCCGGGCCGGCACGGCGGTCACCGTGAGCGCGTCGGTGCCGTTGCGCAGCTGGTGCTCCTGCCAGGTCCTCAGGCCGACGGCCCGCTCGAAGCCCTGCTTCCTGAGCCGCCGGGCGGCGTGCGGCGTCGTGATGACGGGCGTGGCCTGGTCGAGGCCGGCGCGGGCCACGCGGTCCCAGTGGTCGCCGTGCAGGTGCGACAGGACGACCGCGTCCAGCGGCGGCAGGTCCTCCACCTCCATGGCCGGGTCGAGGAGGCGGCGCGAGGTGAGGCCGTAGCCGAGGTGGGCGCGCTGCCCGCGGTGCAGGAAGTTGGGGTCGGTGAGCAGGGTGAAGCCGTTGTACCGGATCAGGGTGGTGGCGTTGCCGATGAACAGCACGCTTCCACCGTCGGCCTTCCGCATGACGCGAACCCCCTCGTTGGCCGGGACGTGGGCTACTCCGCGACCGACGCGCGGCTCCTGCGCGGCCCGAAGTAACGCCAGAAGAAGTTGACCAGGACGCTGGTCCGGTTGCGCCCGCCGAGCAGGTAGGCGACGTGCAGGAAGATCCAGGCCAGCCAGGCGGGCAGGCCCCGGAAGGTGAAGCCGTTGGGGAGCTGCACGACGGCCGCGAACCGGCCGACGATCGCCATGATCCCGGGGTCGCGGTAGTGGAACGGCACGGTGGGACGTCCCGTCGCCGCGGCGACGATCTGCCGGCCGGCGTGCCTGCCCATCTGGATGGCGGGCTGGGCGAGCTGCGGCAGCGGCTCGGGCGGCAGCGCGAGGTCGCCGACGACGAACACCTCGGGATGCTCGCTCAGGTTCAGCCGTTCGGTGACGACGACCCGGCCGCCCTTGCCCTGGGGCAGGCCGCAGTCGGCGATCTCCTTGGGCGCGGTCACGCCGAGCGCCCACACGGTGACGTCGCTGTGCAGGCGAGTGCCGTCGGACAGCACGACGGCGTCCGGCTCGACCGAGGCGACGGTGGCGCCGAGGCGCAGCCGCACCTCGCGCTCGCGCAGGTCGCGCGCGGCGGCGTCGCGCAGGTGCGGCTTGTACGGCGCGAGCACGTAGTCGAACCGCTCGACCAGGGTGATGCTGGTCTGCTCGGGCCTGATCTCGGGGTAGGTCAGCGGGATCGTCCGCATGCGCAGCTCGGCCATGGAGCCCGCGATCTCGACGCCCGTCGCGCCGCCGCCGACGACCACCACGTGGGTGGTGGGCCGCTTGCCCATGGCGGTCTCCTCCAGGCAGGTCTGGAGCCGCTGGCGCAGCGCCTTGGCGTCGCGCACGGAGTACAGGGGCAGCGCGTTCTTCTCGGCGCCCTCGATGGACAGCCAGTTCGTGCTGACCCCGGTGCCCATGACGAGGTAGTCGTAGTCGAGGACGGCGCCGTCGGTCAGCTGCACCTGCTTCTGGTCGAGGAGCAGCTTGCCGAGGCCGGCGGGGTGCACGCGGACGGTGGGGTACTTCGCGGCGAAGGCGCGCAGCGGGTAGGTCACGTCGCCGGCGGCCATGGCGGCCGTCGCCACCTGGTACAGCAGCGGCTGGAAGGTGGTGTAGGGGTTGTGGTCGACGATCGTGACCCTGGCGCCGGCGCGGGCGAGCTCGCGGACGGCGCTGAGCCCGCCGAAGCCTCCGCCCACCACGACGACGTGCGGCGGTCTGCCCGTCCGCTTCTGCCGCATTGCGTCCATCATCACGAGGTGCCCCTTCCGGCGTGTCGGCCCACCCCGTGCATATGGCACCTCAGGCCGCCCTTAAACCACTTCATCCGCTTCCGCGCGGCTCCCGCGCCGGGTCAGGCGGCCTTGTCCAGGGGCTCGCGCGGGTAGTGCAGATCGAAGGCGGGCCGTTCGGAGCGGATGGGCGGCATGAACGTGAAGTTGTGCCGCGGCGGCGGGCAGGAGGTCGCCCATTCGAGCGAGTTGCCGAAGCCCCACGGGTCGTCCACCGTGATCCGCGGGGCCCGCCGGGCGGTCTTCCAGACGTTGTAGATGAACGGGAGCGTGGACAGGCCCAGCAGGAACGCGCCGAGCGAGGAGATCTGGTTCAGCGTGGTGAAGCCGTCGGCGGCGCTGTAGTCGGCGTAGCGGCGCGGGAACCCGGCGACCCCCAGCCAGTGCTGGATGAGGAACGTGGTGTGGAAGCCGATGAACAGCATCCAGAAGTGGACCAGGCCGAGCCGGTTGTCCAGCATGCGGCCGGTCATCTTGGGCCACCAGAAGTAGAAGCCGGCGAACATCGCGAAGACCACGGTGCCGAACACCACGTAGTGGAAGTGGGCCACCACGAAGTAGGTGTCGCTGATGTGGAAGTCCAGCGGCGGCGAGGCCAGGATGACCCCGGTCAGCCCGCCGAGCAGGAACGTCACGAGGAAGCCGATGGCGAACATCATCGGCGCGGCGAAACTCAGATGGCCGCGCCACATCGTGCCGATCCAGTTGAAGAACTTCACCCCGGTCGGCACCGCGATGAGGAACGTCATGAACGAGAAGAACGGCAGCAGCACCTGACCGGTCGGGAACATGTGGTGCGCCCACACGGTCATCGACAGGCCGGCGATCGCGATCGTCGCCCCCACCAGGCCGACGTAGCCGAACAGCGGCTTGCGGGAGAAGACCGGGATGACCTCGGTGATGATCCCGAAGAACGGCAGCGCGATGATGTAGACCTCGGGATGGCCGAAGAACCAGAACAGGTGCTGCCACAGGATCGGCCCGCCGTTGGCCGCGTCGTAGACGTGCGTGCCGAACTTCCGGTCGATCTCCAGCGCCAGCAGCGCGGCGGCCAACACCGGGAACGCCATGAGCACGAGCATGCTGGTCAGCAGCGTGTTCCAGGTGAAGATCGGCATGCGGAACATCGTCATGCCGGGCGCCCGCATGCAGATGATCGTGGTGATGAAGTTGACCGAGCCGAGGATCGTGCCGAGGCCGGACATCACCAGCCCCATGATCCAGAAGTCGCCGCCGATGCTGGGCGAGAAGGTGATCGACGACAGCGGCGTGTAGGCGAACCAGCCGAAGTCCGCCGCCCCGAGGGGCGCCACGAAGCTCCAGAGCGTGATCAGCCCGCCGAACAGGAACAGCCAGTACGCCACCGCGTTCAGCCGCGGGAACGCCACGTCCGGCGCGCCGATCTGCAGCGGCATGATGACGTTGGCGAACCCGGCGAACAGCGGCGTGGCGAACAGCAGCAGCATGATCACGCCGTGGTTGGTGAAGAGCTGGTTGTACTGCTGGGCCGTGACGACCTGGAGCCCCGGCTCGAACAGCTCGGCCCTGATGATCATCGCCATCACGCCGGCCACGAGGAAGAAGCCGAAGGACGTCATGAGGTAGAGATAGCCGATGACCTTGTGGTCGGTCGTGGACAGCCAGTTGGCGAGCACCGCGCCGGCGCGGCGCCGCTTGGCGGGGGCGAGCGGTGAGGTCATCGGCTCGCCGGTGGCCGGTTTCTGCGTCGTCACCGGGCCCTCCCCTGGGTCCTGTCCTGCGCGTAGCGCCTTCCCCCAGGGATACCCGGCACCGGGTCAAGGAAGGATCCGCTCCGGGTCAGGACTCGCCCCGCATCGGCGGGGCGAGTCGCGCCCGGCGCGTCAGGAACCGCCTGGTCTCAGGGGGTCGCCTTGTCCGGCCGCTCGGAGACGCGGACGGCGTTGACGATCGTGCTGCCCTCGCGGGTGGCGAAGCGGACGTTGAGCTGGCCGTCGGTGACCTTCACCGTGTACTGCCTGGTCACGGCCGTGTACGTGCCCGCCTCCAGCGCGAGGTCCAGGGCCGGGATGGCGAGCTGCCCCTCGGCCAGCACGTCGAAGACCCGCTTGCCGATGCCCGTCGACCTGATGTCGGCGAAGCCCAGCTCGACGGTGTAGGTGCCGGCGGGCACGCCGTCGAAGCGGTACTCCAGCACGCCCTCGCGCGCGGTGCGGAACAGCGCCTGGTCGTCGGTGCCCTTGATGGTCTTCGAGGTGGAGGCGGTGCGGTTGGCGGTGGCGACGTAGCCGTGGCCGCCCTGGGCGTACTTGCGGTCGGCCGTCCAGGAGTCGCCGGCGGCGTCGACCAGGCCCTTGCTCGCGCCCACGTCCACCGCGACCTGGTACTTCGGCACGACGACCGTCACCTTGACCTCGATGACCGGCTGCCGCCCGCTGGCCGACTTGATCACCAGCTTGCCGGAGCGGAGCGTGCCGGGCTGGACGCCGGCGCTGGAGGCCGTGACCTTGAGCGTGACCCGCTGGTCCTTGGCCAGGTCGCCGGCCGTGGGGGTGACGGCGAGCCAGCTCTGCGCCGGGTCGGCGGTGACGGTGTAGGCGGTGGGTGAGCCGAGGTTGGTCAGCTCGAAGGTGCGCGTCCGGGCGGCGTCGGCGGGCATCACCAGGGTGAGCTCGCCGACGGAGGAGCTGACCCGGCCGGTGACCAGGGCCGTGTCGATCCGGGTGATCGTGGCGGGGGCGATGGTGACGGGCTTGGTGAAGGTGCCGTAGTTCTCCTTGGCCACCTCGACCTGGTAGTCGCCGGCGAGCACCTGGCCGGAGAAGGCGCCGTCGGGGCCGGTGGTGAGGGTGGCCACGTCGCCGATCCGCACCGTGGCGCCGGGCAGCGGGTCGCCGTCGTTGGCGTCGGTGACGACGCCGATGACCAGGCCGTGCCGGCTGGCGGTGAAGGTGAGGCTCTGGCCGTCGGTGAGGGCCGGCTCCTCGTAGGAGTAGAGCAGGCCGTCGGCGCCGGTCGCGTTCTCGATGCCGATGGTGGCGCTGGTGCCCTGGTCGCGCTGGCTGTCGACGTCCTTGTACCGGTAGCTGACGGTGCCGTCCTCGCCGAGCAGCGCGGCGAAGGAGATGCGCTGCGCGGCGTCGTTGTAGTAGCGGACGTTGCGCCACTCGATCACGAACCGGCGGTGCGGCGCCGTGCCGGTGACGCCGGTGTAGACGCCGGCGCTCGCGTCCACGACCAGGTCGTCCCAGTACGGGTAGACGGCGTTGTTGGGCGTGCCGGTGGTGGGCAGCCGGCCGTTGCCGCCGCTGGTGACCTTGTCGGCGGCGAAGGTGGCCAGGCCGTTGGTGGCGATCCACGCCTTGGCCTGCCCCGTGCCGTAGAACGGGACCGGGAAGGGCAGCGTCACCTGCTGGGCCTCGTCGTCGCCGGTGAGGGCGAGCTTGTCGGTGCCCGCGACGTACGGCTCGGCGCCGGTGCGGCAGGTGTAGCCGAAGCCGTCGCCGCGCAGCCCCAGCTCGATGTCCTTGACGGTGTCGCCGGTCAGGCCGATGCCCAC
Organism: Nonomuraea rhodomycinica; assembly: GCF_013363995.1. GTDB lineage: Bacteria > Actinomycetota > Actinomycetes > Streptosporangiales > Streptosporangiaceae > Nonomuraea > Nonomuraea rhodomycinica. The sequence continues at coordinate 189,940 of NZ_JABWGO010000008.1, forward strand.
GGACGCGCCGCGGGAGCAGCGGCTGGAGGGCGTGACCGTGAGGGTGTGGTCGCCGTGCGGCAGGGTGAGCCGGTAGCGGCCGGCGGCGTCGGTGACCGTTCTGACCGGGGTGCCGGTCGCCTCGACCGTGGCCCCGGCCTCCGGCGTGCCGGCCGCGGTGACGGTGCCGGACACGACGGCGGAGGGCTGCTGGGCCATGGTGACGTCGGCCGTGGCGCTCTGGCCGGCGACGACGGCGGCGGCCCCGCTGCCCTTGGCGTAGCCGAACTTCTCGGCGGTGATCCGGTAGTCGCCGGGCAGCAGGCGCGGCACCGCGTACGTGCCGTCCTGGCCGGTCACGACGGTGCGGGTGACCGGGCCGGTGACGGTCACGGTGGCGCCCGCCACGGGGGCACCGCCCGAGGTCACGGTGCCGGTCAGGTCGCCGACGCCGTCGCGGGGCGCGAGCCGGACGGCGGCGTAGGCGTCGAGCCGGCCCTCGCCCCAGACGTTGTTGTCTGCGGCGGTGCCGCCGCAGGAGGTGTCGTCGACGTCGATCGCCGTGGAGTCCAGCAGCGGCCGGGTGGCCGCCACGTCGCCCTGGAGGGCGGGCGCGGCCGACCAGATGAGCGCCACGGTGGCCGCGACGTGCGGCGAGGCCATGGAGGTGCCGGTGTAGGAGTCGTAGCCGCCGCCGGGCACGGAGGAGCGCACGTTCACGGCGGGGGCCGCGATGTTCGGCTTGGTCTCGCCGTTCTCGCCCTCGCCCTTGCTGGAGCGGGCGTAGAGGGCGCCGTTGACGTCGAAGCCGCCGGCGCTGTAACTGTTCACGTACTGGCCGGGCGAGCCGCTGGTACGGCAGGCCGGGCCCTCGTTGCCGTTGGCGAAGGCCGGGAAGATGCCGGCCGCCACCCACGCGTCGACGGTCTCCTTGTACCAGGGGTCGAAGCCGTCGCCGCCCCAGGAGTTGTTGACGATGTCGGGCGCGAGGTCGGGCCGCGGGTTGCGGCCGGCCAGGTCGGTGGGGGCGAGGATCCACTGGCCGGCGGCGAGCAGGGAGGCGTCGGTGCAGGTGTTGACCTCGCAGCCCTTGGCGGCGATCCACCGGGCGCCGGGCGCGACGCCGATGCCGTTGGCGCCGACCATGGTGCCCATGACGTGGGTGCCGTGGCCGTTGTTGTCGCACGGCGCGGCGCTCGGGCAGACGTGGGCCGGGTCGAACCAGTTGTAGTCGTGGGTGTAGCTGCCGTCGGGGTTGCGTCCCCGGTAAGCGGCGGCCAGCTCGGGGTGGTCGAACTGGGCGCCGGAGTCGATGTGCGCGACGACGATGCCCTCGCCGCGGTCGCCCAGGTCGCTCCACACGCGCGGGGCGCCGACGCGGTCGATGTTCCACTCGACGGCCTTGACGCGCGCCTCGGCCTTGCCCGGGTCGGGCTTGGGGAGGGCGAGCGTGCGGACCGGCTCGATGCCGGTGACCTCGGGCAGCGCGGCGATCTCGGCGGCCAGCTTGGGCCCGGCGGTGACGCGGACGGCGTTGACGATCCAGTACGGGGTGTACTCGGCGTCCTGGGCGTCGAGGAGCTTGCGCAGGCCGGCCTGGGAGGTGGCGGCCTGCTCGGTCTTGGCCTCGAAGACCTGCTCGGCCTTGGCCTCCTTGGTCCTGGCCCTCCGGGCGGCGCTGAGGTCGGCCGCGCCCTTGAGGCGTACCCAGAAGGTGGACTTGCCGTCGGCGTCGAGGTCGGACCGGACGGCGGGGCTGATCTTGTCGGCGCCTGGCGCGGCGGCCGCGCCCGCCGCGGGCGCGCCGGCGCCCAGCGGCAGGACGAGGGTGAGAACGGCGATGATCCCGGTCAGGATCGCTCGCCGGCGGGGGGTGTTCGGCACACGCTCTCCTTCACGCCCGGCGGGGGCGGGCCCCCGCCGGGGTAGAGCTGATCTTTACGCCTACGCGTCGAGGGTGAAGAGATCGTGTCCGCTTTGCAAGGGTCCTGCCATTACAAGACCCGACATGTCATGAAATGTAATCTGGTCAGGGCGAATGTCAGCCTGCTAGCCGACGGTGAGCTTGTACTCCTTCGTTACCGGGGCGCTGAGCTTGTCGTAGTCCCTGAGCTGGACGGTGAAGGTGTACGCGCCCGCCTTGGCCGGGGTGCCGGCGAGCACGCCGGTGAACCGGTCGAGCGTGACCCCCTCGGGCAGTTCGCCGGCCGTCACCTGCCAGTCGTAGAACGGCACGCCGCCCTTGGCCGCCAGCCGCTGCCGGTACGGCTCGCCGGCGCTCGCCCGGCCGAGCGAGCCCGTCTCGATGGACGGCTTGAGGAACGGCGTGAGCTTCCGGTTGAGCTTCCAGCCGGCGTTCTCGGCGATCAGCAGCGACAGCTTGGTCAGCTCCCACCTCCTGGTCGGGAAGACGTGCCGCCAGCCGCCGCTCTGGCCGCTGATCCGGTCCCAGTACGGGTCGTCGCCGGGCACGTGGTAGCTGGAGTCGAGCGGCACCGGGTAGCCCTGGTAGTCGATGACGTCCTGGTCGTCGCGGCCCTTGCTCTCCACGTACTTCGCCATGCCCTCCCAGTCGCTGTGGAAGGCGACGGCGTGGCCGTACTCGTGCATGACCAGCCCCTGGACGTCGATGACCGAGCCGAGGTCGGTCTTGTACCAGTCCTCATCGCCCAGGGCGGTGAACAGCTTCATGAGCTGCTCGTCGTACTCCAGGATCATGCTGGTCGAGCGGTGGTACGGCGTGGGCTTGCCGTCCAGGGTGTGGAACTTGCCGTTGATCGTCGGGAAGCCGGTCGAGTACGGCGTCTGGATGCCGCGGAAGAACACGTACATCCCGTTGTACGGCTTGGCGTTGCTCGCCTCGACCTCGTTCTGCCAGTCGTCGCCCGGCAGCCGCGTGACCTCATCACCGGCCGGGACGGTGTCGAACGGCTTGAGGTCGAAGAAGGCGAACCAGTCGCGCACGGCCGTCTCGGCGGCCCTGCGCACACCGGGGTCGGAGAAGTACTTGGTGATGGTGTCGTAGCGGTAGTCGAAGTCGATCGGGATGGTGGGTTCCAGCTTCTTCTTCTCGTCCTGCTGGACCCGGATGGGCATGGTCTGGGTGACCGTCGCGCCGGTGGCGTCGGTCGTCCTCATGACCCACTTGTGCAGCTCGTCCTGGCCGGCGCCCTGCTTGGAGTGGATGGACAGCCGCACCACCTCGCGGTCGGCGGGACCGGTGAGGGTGAAGCTCTTGGTCGCCCCGGTCGCGGTCAGCTCGCTCGGCATGTTGAACATCAGCCGCGAGGTGCCCTCGGCCTTGAGGTCCACGGTCAGCGGGTAGGCGATGCCGGGGACCTTGGGCGCCCGCACGGTCAGCTCGATGTACGGGTTGGCCAGGTAGCCCTGCCAGTCCACGAGCTGCACGCCGTAGGTGGTGACGTCGCGGTAGAAGATGTCGAAGACGTCGAGGTCGGGAGCGGCCTGCCGGGCCGCGAGGCCGGGGCTGGGCACGGACAGTGTGCCCAGCAGCCCGGCCACCGCGGCGACGATGGCGGTCTTCCTCATGGAGTCCTTTCTCAGGGCTGACTCAGGGGTATGCCTTGACTTCGAGCAGGCCGACCGAGCCCTGCCCGCTCTGGAGCACCACCCGCAGCCGGGTCGTGCTCACGCCGGTGAAGGTCACGTGGTTGTAGGCGTCCGCCGCGACCGGGTACGTGCCCGGGATGTCCACGTACGCCGAGCCGTTCCACCGCTGGAGCTTCCAGGAGGCCGGCAGGCGCACCCCGTCGGCGTCGTCGAAGAAGTACACGTCGGCGGAGCTGATCGTCTGCGCGGACGGCCAGGTCAGCTCGGCCCACTGCTGGCCGGTGTCGGGCCAGGTGCCCCAGCGCGGGTTGGCGGTGTCGTCGGAGCGCGGCGGGTCGATCCCGTCGTTGACCGCCGCGACGCTCTCCCAGGGCGAGGTGTAGGAGGCCGACGGGGTCGCGCTCCTGGCCAGGTTCGTCGGGGTGCCGCCGCCACCGCCGACCGTGAGCTGGAAGGTCTGGGTGACCGGGGTGCTCAGCTTGTCGTAGTCGCGCAGGCGCACGGTGAGGCCGTACGTGCCGGCCGTCGTGGGCGTGCCGCTGATCGCGCCGGTGAAGCGGTCGAGCGTCAGACCCGGCGGCAGCGAGCCCGCGGTGACCTGCCAGTCGTAGAACGGGACGCCGCCCTTGGCGGCCAGCGTCTGCCGGTACGCCTGGCCGGGCGTGGCCTGCGGCAGGGACGTGGTGACGATCGACGGCTTGAGGAACGGGGTGAGGTTGCGGTTGAGCTTCCATCCGGCGTTCTCGGCGACCAGCAGCGACAGCTTGGTCATCATCCAGCGGCGGGTCGGGAACAGGTGGGTCCAGCCGCCGCTCTGGCCGCTGATCCGGTCCCAGTACTTCTGGTCGCCGGGGATGTGGTAGCTGCTGTCGAGCGGCACCGGGTAGCCCTGGTACTCGACGACGTCCGGGTCGTTCCCGCCGTTCTGGACATAGGACCGCATGCCGGCCCAGTCGCTGTGGAAGGCGACGGCGTGGCCGTACTCGTGCATGACCAGGCCGTGGACGTCGAGCACCGAGCCCGCGATGTCGGTCTTGTACCAGTCCTCGTCGGCCAGGGAGGTGAACAGCCGCTTCCCCGCCTCGTCGTACTCGAAGATCATCGCGGTGGAGCGGTGGAGCGGGCCGGCGACCTGCCGGCCGCCTTGGGTGCTGTATGTGCCGTTGGCCGCCGGGTAACCGGTCGAGTACGGGCTCTGGATGCCGCGGAAGAACACGTACATGCCGTTGTAGGCGGTGGCGTTGGTGACGTTGACGGTGTTCTGCCAGTCGTCGCCCGGCAGGTGGTTGTTCTCGGCGCCGGCCGCCACGGTGTCGAACGGCTGCATGTCGAAGAACCGGAACCAGTCCTTGACCGCCTCCTCCGCCGCCGTCCGGAAGGCCGGGTCGGAGAAGTAGCCGGTGATCGTGTCGTGGCGGTAGTCGAAGGTGATCGGGATCGACGGCTCCAGCGCGGTCTTCTCGTCCTGCTGGACCATGATCGGCATGGTCTGCTGGAACGTGGCCCCGGCGGCGTCCCGGACCGACAGCCGCAGGGTGTGCAGCTCGTCGGCGCCGGGCCCGCGCTTGGAGTGGATGGCCAGCTTGAACGTCTTCTGCTCCCCCGCGCTCGCGAAGGTCAGCGTCTTGGTGGCGCCGGTGGCGGTGAGCTGGCTGGGCAGGTCCATCATCAGCCGGGAGGTGCCCTCGGCCTTGAGGTCGATCGTGACCGGGAATCGGGCGTCCTGCGGGGGCTTGACGGTCAGCTCGACGTACGGGTTGGCCAGGTAGCCCTGCCAGTCCACCAGCTTGACGCCGTGGTCGTTGACGACCCGGCCGAACATGTCGACGACCTGGGCCGCCGACAGGGCGTGCGCGGGGAGCACGCCCGTGCCGAGGGGGGCGAGGATCGAGGCGAGGAGCAGGACGAGCGCGGCGGCTGATCGCTTCATGGGGGGTGTCCTCTTCTCAGTTCTTGATGCCGGTGAGCGTGACTCCTTCGATGAAGTAGCGCTGCAGGAAGAAGAAGAGCGCGACGATCGGGGCGATGACGGCCGCCGAGGCGGCCATGAGGTAGCCCCACTGCGTGATGAACACGCTCTGGAACGAGGCGAGCCCGAGCGAGAGCGTGTACTTCGACTCGTCCTGCAGGTAGAGCAGCGGCCCCAGGAAGTCGTTCCAGGTGCCGATGAAGGTGAAGATCGTGACGACGACGATCGCCGGTCTGGACAGCGGCATGACGACCGTCCAGTAGACCCGCCACGGCGAGGCGCCGTCGATGTAGGCGGCCTCGTCCAGCTCGAACGGGATGGTCAGGAAGAACTGCCGCAGCAGGAACACGTTGAACACGCCACCCCCCGCCCCGGCGAACCAGGCGGGCACGGTGAGCGGGACGAACGTGTCGATCGCCCCCAGTTCCTGCCACATGACGAACGTCGGGATGATCGTCACGGCGTACGGCAGCATCACGCCGGTGAGCAGCAGCGCGAAGACCACGTTGCGGCCCTTCCAGCGCAGCCGGGCGAAGCTGAAGGCGGCCACCGAGCAGGTGAACACCGTGCCGATCACGCAGACGACCGCGATGATCACCGTGTTGAGCAGGTAGAGGCCGAACGGCTGGGCGGTGAGCGCCTCGCCGAAGTTCGACCACTGGAAGGGGTCGGGGATCCACTCCGGCGGGGCGACGAACATCTGCGTGTCGGTCATGAGGGCGCTGCGCACCAGCCACACGAACGGCAGGATCGTCGGGATCGCGCCGAGCAGCAGCGCCACGTACAGCAGCGCCCTGCCGTACCTGCGTGGCCGGCGCAGCCCGGCGGTCGGCGCGACGCCACGCGCGCGGGTCTTCTCCGGCGTCGCGAGCGCGGTCATCGGGCGCCCGCCATCTCGTAGTAGACCCAGCGGCGGGCGTTGCGGAACATGAGGAACGTCACCACCATGATGATCATGAACAGGACCCACGCGAGGGCGCTGGCGTAGCCCATCTCGCTCTCGGTGAAGGCCTTGCGGAAGATGTAGTAGACGTAGAAGAGCGTGGCCTGGTTGGGGCCGCCCTCGGTCATGACGTACGCCTGGGTGAAGACCTGGAAGGTGCCGACGACCCCGACCACGAGGTTGTAGAAGATGGTCGGTGTCATCATGGGCAGCGTCACGTGCCAGAAGCGCCGCCACGGGCCGCCGCCGTCGATCGAGACGGCCTCGTACAGGTGGCGGGGCACGCCCTGGAGCCCGGCCAGGAAGATCACCATGGTGTTGCCGAAGCCCCACGTGCTCATGATGATCAGCGACGGGACGGCCATCTCCTCGCTGTAGACCCACTGCGAGGTCGGCAGCCCGGCCTGGCGCAGCAGGGAGTTGAGCAGCCCGAAGTCCGGGTTGAAGATCCAGATCCAGAGCACCACGTTCGCGATGGCCGGGACCAGCGTCGGCAGGTAGAAGATCGTGCGCCACAGGGCCAGGCCGCGGACCTTCTGGTTGAGCAGCATGGCCACGGCGAAGCTGACGAGCAGCGTGAGCGGCACCGCGCCGAGCGTGTAGTAGGTGGTGGCCGACAGCGACTTCCAGAACAGCGCGTCGTCGGCCAGCGCCGTGTAGTTGTCCAGCCCCACGAACGAGGGCTGCCCGCCCACCTGCCAGTCGGTCAGGCTGAAGAAGAACGACGCGATCATCGGGCCGACCGTGAAGATGACGAACCCGAGGATGGCGGGCAGCGCCATGAGGACGCCCCAGCGCGCCTCGAACCTGCGCATCCTAGATCTCCTGCGTGTGGTGCCAGCCCTGCAGCATCGCGGTGATCTTCGGGGTGGCCTCCTTGAGCACGTCCGCGGCCGGCCGCTTGCCCGACTCGATCTCCTGCAGCGCCGGCGTCAGCACGTCGCTGGAGACGGCCGACATGTTCTTGAGCCGGTTGCGCAGGTCGGGGACGCCGTGCCCGCGGGTGTAGTCGACGACCGCCGTGCGGAACTCCGGCGGGTGCGCCGCGTTCCTGGTCCACGCGTCCACCGACGCCTGGTCCTCGTAGTACCTCTTCTCCTGCGGCATCCACAGGCCCTGCTGGAACAGGTCCACGTAGCGGGGGTCGTTGTGGAAGGCGAACAGCTCGACCGCCTCCTCCACGTGCTTGCTCCCGGCGAACACCGCCGACGCGCCGGCCACCTGCGTCGTGGTGAACGGCTCGCCGTACTTGGGCAGCACGCCGATGCCGTAGTTCACCTTGCTCTGGTTCATGTCGAGCAGCGACCAGTGGCCGTCGACGACCATGGCCACCCGCTTGGTCTTGAGCAGGACGTTCGTGCCGGGCACGTCGTCGCCGGTGGCGGCGAGCTGGCCGGGGCCCGGCATGACCCGGTGCTTGTAGATGAGGTCCTGGAGGTTCTGGAACACCTTGATCGCCTCGGGGGTGTCCAGCAGGCAGCGCTTGCCGGCCTCGTCGGCGAAGTCGGCGCCGTTGCTGCGCAGGAAGCCGTACCAGGCGGCGCCGTAGGTGATGCTGCTGGAGATGCCGAACTGCCGGATCTGCTTGGGGTCGAAGCCCGACTCGTCGGGGTGCTTGCCGTTCTGGTCGACGGTCAGCTTGTAGGCGTTCTCGACGAGCTGGTCCCAGGTCCAGGCCGAGGCCGCGTCGGCGGGCGGCGCGGCGACGCCGGCCTCCGCCAGGGCGTCCTTGGCGTACCAGAGGAGCATGACCTCGTTGGCGGTGGCCAGGCCGTGCAGCTTGTCCTGGCCGTACCACAGGTAGGCGTCGGGCAGGCAGCCCGCGAGCTGCGGGTACTTCTTCACGTACGGGAACAGGTTGACCAGCGTGCCCTGCTCGGCCAGCCGGTAGGACATGCTCATGGGCACGTAGCCGACGTCCGGGACCCGGCCGCTGGCCACCAGGGTGTTGAGCTTGACGTCGTACTCGTCGGGCGTGAACAGCGGCTTGACGTCGACGCCGGCGTTCTTCTGCTCGTACTGCCGCAGCATCTTCTCCACGGCCGCCTTCTCGAAGGTGGAGCCCCAGTACATGAACTGGAGCTGGGTGCTCCCCTTCGAGCCGCCGCCTCCACCGCCGCCCCCGCAGGCCGCCGCCGCGGCGCCGAGGGCGGCGAGCCCGCCGATCCTGAACAGGTCACGTCGTTTCATCAGGTCGTTCCTTACGCGAGGGGGAGCCAGACCCGCATCGCGCCCGCGCCGCGGTTGTCCCACTGGTAGTAGGGGACGGCCGTGGCGGTCAGGCGGGCGGCGCCGGGGTCCGTGGTGGGGGGTGCGCTGCCGTACGGCAGGCCGGTGGCGGGCGGCTCGGCGGCGTACGCGCCGGCCTCGATGAGGACGGTCCGGCCGAGGCCCGGCACGTCCTGCTTGTCGATCACGCGCAGCTCGGCGTGCGGGTCGAGGACCAGGTCGTCCACGTCGGCCTGCTGGTCGGCCTGCTCGAAGCAGTAGACGAGCGGGCCGCGCTCGACGGCGGCCGTGCCGCGCAGGGCGTCGATCCGCCGGTTGGGGTAGGTGAGGCGGGGGGTCAGGTCGAGGCCGAGCTCCACGGTGTCGCCGGTCCGCCACTCGCGGGTGACGACGGCGTAGCCGCGCTCGTCCGGCTCGGCCGCGACGCTCCGGCCCCCCACGGTGAGGGTGGCGCGGCCCGCGCTCCAGGCGGGGATCCGCAGCGCCAGCGACCAGGGTCCCTCGGGGGCCCGTTCGACGGTGAAGACGACCTTGCCGTCCCAGGGGTAGCCGGTGGCGACGGCGAGGTCGAGGTCGCCCGAGCGGATCGCGCCCGGCGCGTACTGGTGGACGTGCAGCGCCCGCTCGGCCGTCGTGGCGACGTAGTGGCCGAGCGAGGAGACCGTCCGCATGATGTTGGGCGGGCAGCAGGCGCAGGCGAACCACTCCCGCCGCCGCCCCAGGTAGGCGTCCTCGACGGTGTCGTCGCGGCGCTGGAGCGGGTTGACGTAGAAGAAGCGCACTCCGTCGGCCGAGGTGGAGGCCGCGAAGGCGTTGTAGAGGACGCGCTCGATCAGGTCGGCGTAGCGGCCGTGGCCGGTGGCCAGCAGCAGCCGCCAGTTCCAGTGGATGCTCGCGATCGCGGCGCAGCTCTCGTTGTAGGCGCGGTCCGGCGGCAGCTCGTAGCGCTCGCCGAACGCCTCGCCGTCGTGGCGGGAGCCGACGCCGCCGGTGAGGTACATCTTGGTGGCGACCATGTCCTCCCAGCGGCGGACCGAGCACTCCAGCAGCGACTCGTCGCCGGTCTCCAGGTAGACGTCCACGACGCCGGCCTCCAGGTAGAGCTGGCGCACGGCGTGGCCGACCGGGGTGTCGGCCTCCCTGACCGGCAGGTGGTCCTGGGCGTACAGGGGGCCCATGCCGCTGTCCTTGATGAGGCCCTTGCCGCGGTTGTCGACGAGCTTGGCCGCGAGGTCGAGGTAGGACCGCTCGCCGGTGACCCGGTAGAGCTCGACCAGGGCCGTCTCGACCTCGGCGTGCCCGTCGATGCCGTCGTCGCCGCCGGTCAGGAACACCTCGACCAGGTGGTCGGCGAGCCGGCGCGCCACCGCGGTCAGCCGCTCGTCGGCGCCGGTCCGGGCCCCGGCCACCGCGGCCTGGAACAGGTGGCCGGCGCAGTACATCTCGTGGCTGTACTCCAGCTCGGCGTAGATCTTGCCGGGCTTGACCACCTGGTAGTGGGAGTTGAGGTAGCCGTCGGCCCGCTGGGCCCGGCCGAGCAGGGCCGCCGACTCGGCGATGAACTCGGGGTAGCCGGGTCCGGGCCGCCGGGCGTGCTCCCAGGCCACCGCCTCCAGCTGCTTGTACAGGTCGGAGTCCTGGAACCGGTAGCCCTGGTACTCGCCTTCGGCCTCGCCGGCCGCCAGCCGCAGGTTCGGCACGCTGCCCGCGCGCTCCATCTGCTCCAGACCGAGGGGGATGCTGGCCTCGCGGTTGATCCGCTGCCAGCGGCCCATCGGCCCACCGGTGATGTCGACGTCACGGACGCCCAGCGGGCGCCACACGGCCTTGGCACCCTGGGTGGGCACGGCCGGGCCGCAGACCTGGGACGGGTTGACCATGGAGCTCCTCACGTGCTGCCTTCCAGGCGATCACTCGCCATGAAGGAAAATAAGGAATAGGTTTTCCTTCGCAGAACGTAGATCCAGCGCGAGGTCAGCGTCAAGAGCTATATAGTGAGAGTGGGCGGGAAGGAAAAGGTTTGTCCTCTGAACAGGCGCACGTCGTCACCATCCGCGAAGTCGCCGCGGCCGCCGGCGTCTCCATCGGCACGGCCTCCAAGGCCCTCAACGGCCGCGGCAAGCTGCGCGAGGAGACCCGGGCCCGGGTGAGCGCCGCGGCCGAGCGCCTCGGCTTCCGCCCGAACCCCCTCGCCCAGGGCCTGCTCCAGGGCCGCACGTACACGGTGGGCCTGGTGACCGGCGACAGCTTCGGCCGCTTCAGCATCCCCGTCATGCTGGGCGCGGAGGACGCGCTCGGGGCCGGGCAGATCTCGGTGTTCATGTGCGACACGCGCGACGACCCGATCCGGGAGCAGCACTACGTCGAGCGGCTGCTGGCCAGACGCGTGGAGGGCATCATCGTCACCGGCCGCCGCACCGAGCCGCGGCCCAGCATCGGCGCCGACCTGCCGGTGCCGGTGGTCTACGCGATGACCCAGTCGGCGAGCGACGACGACTTCTCGGTCATCCCCGACGACCGGGGCGGCGGGGCGCTCGCCGCCCGCCACCTGCTCGCCACCGGCCGCACCCGCATCGGCCACGTCACGGGCCCGGAGCGGTTCGAGGCGGCGCGGCGGCGCGCCGAGGGCCTGACGGACGCGCTGGCCGAGGCGGGCACGGGGTTGGCCGGGGATCCGCTGTTCGGGGAGTGGACCGAGGAGTGGGGGCGGCAGGGCGCCGACATCCTGCTGCGGGCCCACCCGGACGTGGAGGCGGTCTTCTGCGGGAGCGACCAGATCGCCCGGGGGGTGTCGGAGACGCTGCGGGAGCGCGGGCGGCGCATCCCGGACGACGTGGCGGTGGTGGGCTTCGACAACTGGGAGCCCATGGTCGAGGGGTGCCGACCGCCGCTGACGACCGTGGACATGAACCTGGGCGAGATCGGGCGGATCGCGGCGGAGCACCTGCTGGAGGCGATCGGCGGGGCGCCGCGGGCGCGGGGGGTGCTGACGGTGCCGTGCAGCCTGGTGCTGCGGGAGTCGACGCGGGTCAGCTGAGTTCGCGGGGCGGCGCTGGTCGAAGGGAACTTGGGTCCGCTCCAGCCCGCATCAGCACCCGGGGCGTTGTCGGCAGGCCTCGCCATACTGATCGCGTGATCAACGACGCGTCTGCCCATTATCAGTACCTCCTGAACGGCGCCCTGGAGCCCATTTCCGACGCCCTGACCTGGACCGTGATCCAGCCCATGACCGGTACTCCCACCCTTGCCGAACTCCTGGAGCGCATGGGACTGCAGGAATCCGACCTGGAACCGGCACGCCCGGTTGACCTGACGGGCGAGCTCGAAGAAGGCATGTTCATCGGCCGGTCCGGCTCATCCTTTGTCGTCGTCGAACCCAACGGCTACCAGACCGCCCTGCAGGAGGTTCTGCTCCGCCTCAGTACGGGTGCTCGGGCGTGCAGCGTCTCCTGGGGCGCCACCACTCCCGGTGACCTGCAGTACGCCGTCTACGGCCGACTGGTGACCTCCCTGGCGATCCACTCTCCCGACTGGCGCTACGGCGCCCAGCCGCATGCCCTGGACGAGGAGCTGACCGTCCTCGAGCAGGTCACCGCCCCCGAACCGGGCCATCCAGACCTCCACACCGCGGCTGCGATGGCCGTAGTGGAGGCGGCCACAGGAGTCCGGCTGGACCTCGATTGGCTCGCCCAGCCGCACGCCGTGGTCCGACGGGAGGCCAAGGTCCCGCGACCCGATGTGCCGTCCGGTGGCATCGTCGGGTTGGATCCCGACCTGGACGCCCGGCTCCGTCTCGCTGACCCTTCGGTTCAAGCCCACGCCGTTCAGCGGGCGGTGACCGAGGTGCTGACTCAGCACGAGTTGCTGAACGACCCCGCCGTCCGCGCGGGACTCGAGCTGCTGGCTGCCGGCCAGGTCACAGCGGACCCACCGGGCCTCACGGGGCGCGACTCGCTGACCTCCCGGCTGCAGGTGGACTACGAAGCCCGCCGATTCGAGGTGCATCCCGACCAGGACCCTCGCCGTGCTCGCTGGCAGGCAGCGCAGGCGCTGGCCAGCGCCTTCAAACCGCACTGGTATGACGTCTTCCAGCCACTCGTTCATGCGTACTTCGCGGCCGGCGACCAATGGCCGAGTGTGCGCCGAGCCGTGAAGGGGCTGCTCGGCTGATCACCGCTGCGGCTCGCGAAGTGTCACTGGAGTGCGAGGGTCTCCCACTCGCCCACAACCGGAACCGGTCATGGACCGTGGACCACGGCCCGTACTCCACCGGCAGGTCCGCCATCGACTGCCGGTACGCGACCGCCGCATCACCGCATTGAACTGCTGTCGCAGGTCCGGGATCGGGCCTCGCCGGGGTCGCCACGCGCCATGACGAAGGCGTACCAGGATCGCAGGCCCGGTACAGGCGAATCTCACTGGTCTCAACTCCTGCAGGCCCTAGCTCAGCCCGCGCCGACTGAGCGCCGCAGACCAGCTCGCCGTCCTCCCGGCGCACCGGTTTTCGCCGCCTTCTCGTGTGTCGCGAGCGGATCTTCTCGCGCTCTCCCCCGGTCTCGGCCGTCGGCGGGTGGAGCGTTTTGACACCTCTACTGGCTAACCGCTATCTATTGGCTAACCGTTAGGGGGGTGGGATGCAGGACGCAGTGCCGGCGAGGGCTCGCCGCGCGCGGCCGGGTCGTGGCCGGTTACGCGGGTCCGGCGACCGGGGACCAGGTGGCCGTACCGGCTGGAACTGGAAGCGGTTCGTCCCCGGCTGGAAGGTCGTGCTCCTCGGCTGCGCGGTGCTGGTGACGGGTCTCTTCGCGATGATCGCGGTGGCGTACGCCCACACCCCGCTGCCCGTCGAGACCCAGGACCACGCGGTCGAGCAGGGCAGCGTCATCTACTACCGGGACGGCAGGACCGAGATCGCCCGGCTCGGCACCAAGCGGGAGATCGTCCCCATCTCCAGGATTCCCCGGCATGTGCAGGACGCCTTCATCGCCACGGAGAACCGCACGTTCCGCACCGACCCGGGCATCTCGGTGTCCGGCATCATGCGAGCGGCGTGGAGCACGGTGACCGGACAGCAGGTCCAGGGCGGCTCGACGATCACGCAGGAGATGGCGCGGGGCTACTACGACGGTCTCAGCCAGGAGCGGACACTCCAGCGCAAGTTCAAGGAGATCTTCGTCTCGATCCGCGCCAGCAAGGAGATGTCCAAGGACCAGATCCTTGCCAACTACCTCAACACCATCTACTTCGGCCGCGGCGCGAACGGCATCCAGGCCGCCGCCCAGGCGTTCTTCGACAAGGACGTCGACCGGCTGACCCCGGCCGAGGCCGCGTACCTGGCGGGCCGGATCCAGAGCCCGATCGCGTTCGACAAGGCGGAGGCGGAGCAGAACTGGGCGCCGACCCGCGAACGGTTCGCCTACGCCGTGCGCGGCATGGCGATCGTCGACCCGGCGAGGTACGGGCACCTGCCCAGGACGGCGACGTTCCCCAAGCTCGCCGAGCTGGACAAGAGGGAGACGCTCAAGGGCGTCAACGGCTACATGGTCGACATCGTGCGGCGCGAGCTGGAGCAGCGCGGGATCACCGAGGAGAAGCTGCGCAGCGGCGGTTACCGCGTGACGACGACGTTCGACAGGAAGCTCATGCGGGCCGCCAAGAAGGCGGTCGAGAGCAACCTCGCCGCCCTCCACGACCGGCACATCCGCGCCAACCTGGCCGCCGTCGACCCGCGCAACGGGCGGGTGATCGCCTTCTACAGCGGCCACGACTACCTGAAGAGCTTCACCAACAACGCCTTCGACGCCCGCAAGCAGGCCGCGTCGGCGTTCAAGCCGTACGTGCTGGCCGCCTGGCTCCAGAACGGCTACAGCCTCAGGAGTTACGTGTCCGGCGACGGGCCGGTGACACTGCCGGGCACCAAGCCGATCGGCAACTCCCACGACGTGGGCGCGGCCGTGCAGATCGACCGGGCCACCGCCGAGTCGGTGAACACGGCGTTCGCCACGATGGCGCAGGAGGTCGGCCTGAAGGAGGTCGAGCGGATCGCCGTGGGCGCCGGGATCGACAGGCGCGACGTGGAGCGGGCCGTCAAGGACCACGCGTACGGCATGTCCATCGGCGCCGGCCTGGTCACCCCGGTCGAGCAGGCCGCCGGGTACGGCATCTTCGCCAACGGCGGCGTCCACCACGGCGCGCACGTGGTCGTCTCGGTCAGGACGTACAAGGGGATGACCGTCATGAAGGAGGCCGGCCTGCCCAGGACGGTCATCGGCCCCGACGCCGCCGCCGACGCCACCTACGCGATGCGGCAGGTGGTCAGGTACGGCACCGCCGCGGGCACCACGCTGCCCGGCGGGCGGCCGATCGCCGGCAAGACCGGCACCAACAACGAGAACAAGGAAGCCTGGTTCGTCGGCTATGTCCCGCAGCTGTCCACGGCGGTCGGGATGTACAAGGAGGTCCCCCAGACCGACCCGAGGACCGGGAAGGTGGTCAAGGACGCCAACGGCCATCCGCTGTCCAAGGAGGTCTCCCTCGGCGCCATCCAGGGCGCCGACACGCCCACCGGGATCTGGCGCGACTTCATGACGATCGCGATGGCGGGCCGGCCGATCGAGCCGTTCCCGGCGCCCGTCTTCGGCGGCCGGCGGCACGACCTGGTGCACAGGCCCATGCCTGAGCCGACGTCCAGGCCGACGCCTGAGCCGACGTCCGGACCGACGTCCGAGCCGACGTCCGAGCCGACGTCCGAGCCGACGTCCGAGCCGACGTCCGAGCCGACGTCCGAGCCGGTCCAGGACCCGTCCACCGAGGACGACGCGGGCGGCGAGACCATGAACGGCAACGGCGACGACGGGTCGCCAAGGGTCTCGGCCCCAGGAGGATGACGTGCAGGACGCAGTGCTGGCGATGCTCGCCAAGGAGCCGGCGCACGGGTACAACCTGCGCGCCCGGCTGCAGCGGAGTCTCGGCCCGCTGGGCGGGTCGATGAACCCCGGCCAGATCTACGTGACCCTGGCCCGGCTGGAGAAGGCCGGGCTCGTGGTCTGCGAACGGGCCGACGGCCTGCCCGAGCGGCCCGACCGCAAGGTCTACGCGCTGACGCCGGCCGGGCAGCAGCGGGTGGCCGCCTGGCTGGCCGAGGTGGGCTGGCCGAAACCGGACCTGGCGGAGTTCCACCTCAAGCTCGCCGCGGCCGCCGCGGCCCGGCTCGCCGACCCGGTCGAGCTGGTGGCCGCCCAGCGCCGCGAGCTGCTGCGCCGCCTGCGTGAGGTGCAGCGGGCGGCGCTGGACGAGCCGGCGGGACCGGGCGCCGGCCTGCTGCTGGAAGGCGTCGTCCTGCGGCTGCAGGCGGACCTGCGCTGGCTGGCGGCCTGCGAACGAGCCTGGTCCGCGAACGACGACGACGAAGCTGAGGACGCATGAACGAACCGAGTCCCGTGGTCGATGTCCGCGGCCTGGTCAAGCACCACGGTGAGGGGCAGGGCCGGGTCCGCGCGGTCGACGCCGTCGACCTGGAGGTGCCCCAGGGGCAGACGCTGGCGGTGATGGGCCCCAGCGGCTGCGGGAAGTCCACGCTGCTGCACCTGCTGGGCGGTCTGGAGCGGCCCACCGGTGGGGAGGTGCGGCTGGCCGGCCGGCGCATCGACACCCTGGGCGAGCCGGCCCTGGCGCGGCTGCGCCGCCGGTCGGTGGGGTTCGTCTTCCAGGCGTTCCATCTGGTGGAGGAGCTGTCGGCGGCCGAGAACGTCGAGCTGCCGGCGCTGCTGGCCGGGTGCTCGCGGCGTGAGGCGCGGCGGCGCGCGGGCCTGCTGCTGGAACGGGTCGGGCTGGCCGACCGTGCCCGGCATCTGCCGTCGCGACTGTCCGGCGGGCAGCGTCAGCGGGTCGCCATCGCCCGCGCGCTGGCCAACGACCCGCTGATCGTCCTGGCCGACGAGCCGACCGGCAACCTCGACACCGCGGCGACCCTGGAGGTGCTGCGGATCTTCGAGGAGCTGCGTTCGGCCGGGCAGACCCTCGTGATCGTCACGCACGACGAGCGGGTCGCGGCCACCGCCGACCGGCTGATCTCGATGCGCGACGGGATGTTCGTCGACGACACCAGGCTGGCCGGCGCCGGCGCCGGTCCCGTCCCCGAGGCGGGCACCGGCACCGGGTGGCTCGGCGGCCTGATCGGGCTGGAGGGCTGAACGTCATGGGCTCCATCGTGCTGGTCGCCCGTCTGGTGCTGGCCGACGTGCGACGGCACCAGGTCCAGGCCGCGATGCTCCTGCTCGCGGTGACCGTGGCCACCGCCACGATGGCCCTGGGCCTGTCCCTGCGCGGCGTGAGCGACGCGATGTACGAGCAGACCCGCGCGGCCACCGCCGGGCCGGACGTGGTGGCACTGTCCGGCGACACCGGCCCGGCCGTGACCTCGGCCCTGGCCGAGCTGGCGGACGCGCCCGAGGTGACCGCCCACCACGGCCCCTACCAGGTGGTCTACGCCGACCTCACCACGCGCGGGTCCACCTCGTCCCCCGTGGTGGTACAGGGCTTCGCCGAGACGCCCGGCCCGCTCAACCGGCCGCTGGTGACCTCGGGTCGATGGGTACGTCCCGGCGGCGCGGTGCTCGAACGCGGCTTCGCCACCGCGCTGGGCGTCGGCGTCGGCGACCACGTCACCATCGCCGGCCGCTCGTACCCCGTCGCCGGGATCGCGGTGACCGCGGCCACCTCCATCTATCCCTGGGCGGCGCAGATCGGCCCGTACGGCGGGCCGAGCGACTACACCGGCCTGGCCTGGATGACCCGAGCGGACGCCCGGGCCCTGGCGTCGTCCCGGGATCTCCCGGTGACCACGGCCCTGGACCTCAAGCTGCGCGACCCCGCCGCCACCGAGAGCTTCATCGACGCCCACCGCGTCCCCATCACCTTCCACTCGTGGCAGTTCACGGCCGGACAGGACATGGTCATCCTCAGGAACAGCCAGCCGATCCTGGTCGTCGGCAGCTGGCTGCTCGGCTTCCTGGCCGTCACCGGAATCGCGGTGCTGGCCGCGGGCCGCGCCGTCGCGCAGACGCGCCGGGCCGGGCTGCTCAAGGCCGTCGGCGCCACTCCCGGCCTGATCGCCACCGTCCTGCTCGCCGAGTACCTGGCGCTGGCGCTGGCCGGCGACGCGCTGGGGCTGGTGATCGCCCACCTGACCGCGCCCGCCGTCGCCAGCCCCACCGCCAGCCGGATCGGCGGCGCGGCCGGGCCGGACGGCGCCACCGTCGTCGCGGCCACCGTCCTCGCCGTGGCGGTGGCGGTGCTGTCGGCGCTGCGTCCCACGCTGCGCGCCATGCGCACCGCGACCGTCAGGGCGTTGTCCGCCCCCGCGCACCAGCCCCGTCACCGCCCCTGGCTCACCGCGCTGTCCGCGCTGCTGCCCACGCCGCTGCTGCTCGGGCTGCGGCTGACCGCCCGCCGGCCGGGCCGTGCCGTGCTGCAGGCGTGCTCCACCGCCACCACGGTGATCGGCATCGTCGCCCTGCTGGTCATCGGCGCCCAGCCGGAGCGGGGCTATGGCCTGGACGGCTCGTCCGCGCTGCCCAACCTGCGGGGCGAGCACGACCGCCGGGTGATGCTCGCCGTCACCGTCCTGCTGATCGCGCTGGCCGTCGTGAACACCATCACGTTCACCTGGACCACCGCCATGGAGGCCAGGGCGAACGTGGCCATCGCGCGCACCCTCGGCGCAACCCCGTCGCAGATCTCCCTGGGACTGTCCACGGCCCAGCTCCTGCCGAGCCTGCCCGGCGCCGTCGCCGGCGTTCCTCTGGGCATCGGCCTGTGCGCGATGTTCACTGTCGGGAAATGGACCCTGCCGCCGTCCTCCTGGCTGTTCGGCGCCGCACTCGCGACTCTCGTGGTGACGGCGGCGCTCACCGCCCTGCCCGCGCGCCTGGCGGCCCGTCGCCCCGTGGCGCAGGCCCTCAGCGCCGAATCGACGTGACCGGCGCGGCAGCGATCCCGGGGTCAGGGAGTGACGGCGACGATGCGCGCCTCCCGCAGCTCGCCGTGCTCGATCGTCAGCAGGCCGACCGTGCCGTGGGGCTGGCGGCGGCGGTCCGTCGGCGAGCCGGGGTTGAAGATGCGCAGGCCGTCGCCCGTCTCGTCCATCGGGATGTGGGAGTGGCCGAACACCACCAGATCGGCCTCGGGGAAGCGGCGGCGCATCCGCGGCAGGCGTCCCTTGGCCGGTCCGCTGTCGTGGATCATGCCGACACGCAGGCCGTCCAGGGTCAGCTCCAGCGTCTCGGGCGCGACCAGGTCGGGACCGTCGTTGTTGCCCTTGACGACGTGGACGGGCGCGTACGCCGACAACTCGTCGATCACGGAGGCGACGCACACGTCGCCGGCGTGCAGGATCGCGTCGGCGTCACGCAGGTGCGCGGCCACCGGGGGCGGGCAGGAGCGCCAGCGGCGGGGCGCGTGCGTGTCGGAAAGGACCACCACTCTCATCCCCCTCCCCTGCCCGCTCGCCCGCGCGCGGCACCGTGCGCGCCGGCTTCCTTCCCGGCCTCACCGCGCCGCAGGCGGGCACGCCGGCGTGCGGGCGGCGCCGATGTGCGCGCACTCCCCGCCGGCCCGGCCCTCCGGTTAGCGCCTCCGCTGCCGCGCGGGACCCCTACGAAAGTCGCCCGACCCCATCCTGATGACCGATCCGCTGGGAAAGGAGCGGGTCATAGTGTCCGATCATGCGCAGAGCCATCCAGGTGACCGGGCTGATCCTGCTGCTGCAGGGCGTCAGCGGCGCCATCGACCATCTGGCCGTCCAGCCGTTCATGGGGCTGTTCCTCAACTTCTTCAACCGGGTGATCGTGCCCCGCGTGGAGATCCTGGCCGCCCAGCCGCTGTTCGCCAACCTCGCCGTGGCGGTGCTCGGCCTCACGATGATCATCGCGGCCGCGCGGTCGTAGCTCCGCGGCTCCGGTGCTCAGGCGAGCAGCTCGTCGAGGCCGGCCAGCAGGCACCGCAGTCCGAACTCCAAGGGCTCGTCCGCCGCCTTGGCGTATCCGCCGCCCTGGATGGCCGCGACCACCGCCGGAAAGCGATCGGGGTGCCGGCTCAGCCGCTCTCCGACGGCGGCCGACCACTCGTCGACCCGTAGGGTGTCGGCGCCCGCGGTGTACTGCGCGACGCTGCGCACGTGCCCCGCGACGAGCAGGAACGCGTCATGCTGCTCCACGGGGGTGAACCCGGCCTCCGCCAGGACCGCGAGCGCGGCGTCCATCCAGCCGAGCTCGTTCGGGCCCATGACCCGGTGCCCGCTCGTCGCCTCCAGGAGCCAGGGACGCCGGGTGAAGACCCGCAGGCACTGCCGCGCCCACTGGGCCAGCCGGTCACGCCATCCGCCGGGCACCGCGTCCAGATCGGGCCGCTCGCCGATGGCCGTGTCCACCATGAGGGCGACCAGTTCGGCCTTGCCCGGCACGTACCGGTACAGCGACATGGTGGTGAAGCCGAACGTCGCCGCGATGCGCTGCATGGACACGGCCCCGAGGCCCTCGGCGTCGGCGATCTCGACGGCCGTCCGGGTGATCTGGTCGATCGACAGGCGGGGTTTCGGACCGCGGCTGGGCCTGTCCGCCGCGCCCCACAGGAGATCCATGCCGCGGCCGGGGTCGCCGCCCCCGTCGCCCTTCGCCGCCATCAGCACTCCCGGCTCGCCTTGCCCCTCGTCCAAGAACTGTATATAACATAAACAAAACTGTATGCGGCATAAACAGTTGTGCCGCACGAGCCGGGAGAGCGACGACATGGGCAAGCTGGCGGGCAAGACGGCGCTGGTCACAGGGGCTTCGCGAGGCATCGGACGGGCGATCGCCCGGCGCCTGGCCGCCGAGGAGGCGTACGTCGCCGTGCACTACGGCCACGACGAGGCCGCGGCCAGGCAGACGGTCGCGGACATCGAGCGGACCGGTGGGCGCGCCTTCACCGTCCGGGCCGAGCTCGGCGCGCCCGGCGACGTGGACACCCTCTTCGCCGGGCTGGAAGCCGGCCTGACCGGGCGCCCGCTGGACATCCTGGTGAACAACGCCGGCGGCGCCATGAGGACCGGCTCCATCGAGCACACGACCCCCGAGGAGTTCGACCGGCTGATCGCGCTCAACATGCGGGCGCCGTTCTTCATCATCCAGCGGGCCCTGCCCCTGCTCCGCGACGGCGGCCGCATCGTCAACATCTCCTCCGCCGACACCCGCGTCGCCCTCCCCCAGGAACTCGCCTACTCGATGGCCAAGGGCGCGATCAACGTGCTCGGCAGGACGCTGGCCCACACGGTCGGCGCGCGGGGCATCACCGTCAACACCGTCGCGCCCGGCGTCACCGACACCGACGCCAACGCGTGGATTCATTCCAGCCCGGAGACGGAGACCCTCACAGCGACCGCCTCCGCTCTCAACCGCATCGGTCAGCCGTCCGACATCGCCGACATCGTGGCCTTCCTCGCCTCCGACGACGCCCGATGGATCACCGGCGACGTGATCGACGCCACCGGCGGCACCTTCCTCGGCCCCCGCCTCTGAGGGCCCGCGGGCGACCCTGCTGCGGTGGGTCAGGCCGCCGCGCCCAGGGCCAGAGCGACGGCGACGGGCGCCAGGTAGAGCAGCGGGAAGACGACGGTCCTGTACGAGCGGGCCCGCAGCACCGTCACGACCGCGCCGGCGAAGTACAGGATCAGGCCGATCCCGGCGGCGACGCCGATCGCGGGAACCGCCAGGCCGACCAGCAGGCCGACGGCTCCGGCGGCCTTGGCCGCGCCCAGCAGGGTCCACCACGACTGCGGCACCCCGTACTCGATCAGCGGCTTGGCGACGAAATCGGCCCTGCGCAGCAGCGAGAAGCCGGAGAACCCGACCCAGGCGGCGGCGAGGACGGTGATGATGACGTGCGTGGTGGTCATGAAGATCTCTCCTGACGTGCGTGGACGGGGACTTTCGCTCGTTCGTGCGGCTCACTGACCCGCGCCGGGCGGCCGTCGGCGTCGACCCGGGTGTGTCCCTCACGTCTCCCGAGTGTGGGGCGTGCCGTTGATGCGATCGCTATGCGTTCGCGATGCGTCGCGCCCCGGCCGGGACGGAGTCGCCCCGGGACAGCTCCGTCCCGGGGCGACTCCGTCCCCGCTAGTCCCCGGCCATCACCGTGAAGGTGAACCCTGCGCTCGTCGTACGGCGCAGCGGGATGTCGCACTTGATCCGGCGCAGCACCTCGTTCCTGCTGAGGCCGAGCCCCTGCGCGATGAGCCGCTCGGGGCGCACCGGCACCGGATCCTCGAAGACCACCTCCACCCGCACCGGCCACGCCTCGACCGGCGACGCCGGCGGAGCGTCCAGCCGCCAGGCCCCCGCCCAGTCCAGGGCGAAGCGGTTGCGCCGGGCGAACAGCGGATCCAGCAGTGTGGCGGCGACGAGCGCCGGATCGTTGGCGTGGTAGCGGTCGAGCTCGGCCGGGTCGAAGGAGCTGACCGGCGCTCGCTCGTGCACGGCGAGCTTGATCGTCCGGTTGCAGGACACGCAGCGGACCAGCAGCCACACGTGCAGCTGCTTGCCGTTGGCATTGACACGGAACCTGCCCTTGCCGGTGGTCGCGGACTCCGACCCGCAGTCCACGCACCGCAACGACAGCAGAGGCAGCCTGGTCCGGCGGACGACCCAGGGCAGCACGATATGAGGTTGTGAAGACATGATCTCTCTGGACCTGACACGAGGCCGATTGCGCGCGGCCTCAAACGCTGAAGGACCGGGCGCACACGGGCAGCCCGGCGGAGCCGACGGGAGGGTCGGCGTGAAGGTGAGTGGAAGAAGGTGTCAGGTCTGAAGAGCAGGCGGGGTCACGCGGTTCTGTCCTCTGTCCTCACGGTGACGGGGCCGCGGGCAACCTACGGGAACGCGGGAGGAAGGCGCAAAGGGTTTTCCCGCGGCGCCGTGGGCCGGGCCGGAGCTTCGCGGGCGCCGGCGTACCGATGCCGGCACCCATAAGGTGATCGCATGGGACCGGATGACCGGGCAGCCCTCAGCTCGTCGTCTTCTTGATCGCCGCCTCGGCCGGGGCGCCACCGGACGGGGCCGCGGGCTCAGCCGCCGAAGTAGTGTCCCGCGTCCAGATCGGCGATGAGCCCGGGCCGGTCGGGACGCCAGTCCAGCAGCTTCCGGGTCAGGGCGGAGGAGGCCGGCATGTCCAGCGTGACGAAGGGGGCCAGCCAGCCGAAGTGCTCGCCCGCCTCTCGCTCGGTGATCGCGGTCACCGCAACGCCCAGCCGGCGCCCGATGACGCCCGCGACGTCGCGTACCGGCACGCCCTCCTCGGTGACGGCGTGCAGGCGCGCGCCCGCGGGAGCCTCCTCCAGGGCCAGCCGGTAGAGGCGGGCGGCGTCCAGCCGGTGCACGCTCGCCCAGCGGTGGCCGCCGTCGCCCACGTACGCGGAGACGCCCTTCGCGCGGGCGATGCCGATCGCGGTCGCGACGAACCCCGGGTCGCCCTCCCCGTGCACCAGCGGCAGCCGCAGCACCGAGACCCGCACCCCGCGCTCCGCGAACGCCAGCGCCACCTGCTCGGCCGCGCCCCGGGGCGAGTGCGTCCCCGGCTCGTCCTCCTCGGTGCCGACGCGACCGGGCGGGAGCAGGCCGGTGCCCGAGGTGACCACGAACGGCCGGCCGGACCCCGCCAGCGCCTCGCCGAGCGCCGCGATGGCCCGCCGGTCGGTCCGGGTGGCGGCCTCGAAGTTCGCGAAGTCGTGCACGAAGGCCAGGTGGACGACGCCGTCCGCGGCGGCGGCCCCGTCACGCAGGACGGCGAGGTCGTCGAGCGAGCCGGGGCGCGGCTCGGCTCCCGCGGCCCTCAACGCGGCGGCGGCCTCGTCCGTACGGGCCAGACCGGTCACCTGGTGCCCGGCCTCGACGAGCTCACGGACGACGGCGGACCCCACGAAACCCGTGGCGCCGGTGACGAAAACACGCATGATGATCTCCTTCTTCAGCGGTGTTCCCATCGTCGGAGCGGGCCCCGCGCTGCGTCCAAAGCCTGTTGCTCATCGGGCAATACGTTTCAGGCATCACCCCAGTAGGCTGCCGGGCATGCCCGACTCGCCCGACCTCGATCTGCGGCTCGTGCGCTACTTCACGGCCGTCGCCGAGCACCGGCACTTCGGCCGCGCCGCCGAGGCGCTGCACATCACCCAGCCGTCGCTGAGCCGGCAGATCCGCCGTCTCGAACGGCAACTGGGCGTCCTCCTGCTCGACCGGACCCCTCAGGGCACGCGGCTCACCGCGGCGGGCGAGGTCTTCCTGCCGCGCGCGAAGACGCTGCTGCGCTCGGCCGCCCAGGCGGCGGCGCAGACCCGCGCCGCCGCTCTCCCCCGCCGGATCACGATCGGGTACACGACGGGCCTCATCGTCACGCCGGCCGTGCGCGAGCTGCGCCGCCTGCACCCGGACGCCGACGTACGCACCGCACACGTGGCCTGGAACGAGCCGCGCCCCGCGCTGCTCGGCTACCGGGTGGACGCGGTGGTGACCCGGCTGCCGTTGGCGACCGACGGGCTCGACGTGACGATCCTGTACGACGAGCCGCGCACGCTGCTGCTCTCGCGCGACCACCGCCTGGCGGGCAGGGCGTCCGTGACGCTCGCCGACATCGCCGACGAGCCGCTGCCCCGGCTGGCCGACCCGGACCCGGCCTGGGAGGCGTACTGGCGCATCGATCCCCGTCCCGACGGCCGCCCGGCCCCCGACGGCCCCCTCATCGCCGACATCGAGGACAAGTTCGAGCTGATCGCCGCCGGGGAGGCGGTGGCCATCGCGGCCGGCCCGATCTTCGTCAACCTCCGCCCGGACCTCACCTCGGTTCCCCTGGAGGACGTCGAGCCGAGCCACGTCGTGCTGGCGACCCGGGCGGGCGACCGCAACCGCCTGGTGCCGGCGTTCCGCACGTGCGCCAGGGCGCTGCTCACCGGCTCGCCGGCGTCCCCTTCCGGAGCGCCGAAGTCATCGGCCCGGCCTGATCCCTGAGTGGGCGTCCGAACCTGGAGGTGCGGCCCGGTCCCGGAGCTCCCTAGATTGCCTACCAAGCGTTTGGTTAGATCCAGGGATGGACCTCCGCGAGCTCGCCGACCGCCTGGAGATCACCGACCTGCTGGGCCGTTACGCCCGCGCCGTCGACTCCGGCCAGTGGCACCTCCTCGACCACGTCTTCACCCCCGACGCCGTCATCGACTACCGCTCCGCGGGCGGCATCCGCGGCACCCGCGCCGAGGTCACGGCGTGGCTGGCCGACGTGCTGTCCGGGTGGCCCGGCCGGCTGCACCTGATCGGCTCCGTCACCATCAGCTTCGACGGGCCCGGCCCCGGGGCGCGGGACGAGGCCGCGGTGAGCGCCGCGTTCACCGACACGCTGGCCCCGTCCCGCGAGATGGTGGCGGCCGGCACCGCCGGGCTGCTGCGGGGCGGCGGCTGGTACCACCACCGCGTGTGCCGCACCCCCGACGGCTGGCGCAGCCGCGAGCTGGTCGAGGAGCAGTCCTGGCGGACCATCACCGGCTGAGGCCGCGGAGCCCGCTCCCTCACGTCGCCAGGCGGCGCCGCGCTTGAGCCGGACCCACGACGGCCTCGACCGCGGCGCGCCGCAGGCCACCATCTTTACGTTGACAAGATGCCGGATCTCCACCAATCTTTCCCATGACAAGATGGCAGGGACGAACGGCCCCATCCACAGCCCTGATCGGTGGCTGTCCGGCCCTGCCCGGTCACCGGCATCGGACTCGCGCCCACGACACCGAAGGACTACGGATGAACGCTCATGGCACCTCGCCGGACATCGACTACATCGACCACACGGTGCTCATCACCGCCGATCTCGCCGCGGCGTCCGCCCGCTTCGAGGCCCTCGGCTTCACGCTCAGCCCGGCCTCGCCCCACCTGCTGGCCGAACGCCCCGGCGGCCCGCTCCTGCCCACCTGCACCGCCAACCGGTGCGCCTACTTCGGCCAGTCGTTCATCGAACTGCTCGGCGTCGTCGACCCGGCCGCCCCCGACCCCTGGGGCGTCCACCAGCTGCGCGAGACCTACCCCGGCCTGCTGATGACCCTCGGCTCCCGTGACGTGCGGGCCACCGCCGACCGGCTGCACGCCGCCGGCCTGGCCTCGACCGGCGTGCGCGCGCTGGAACGAGAGGTCTCCACCCCCGAAGGGCCCCGCACCGTCCGCGCCGACAGCGTCCGCATCGATGCGGAGCACACCCCCGAGGGCGCGCTCCAGGCCACCCAGCACCACACGCCGGAGTACGTCCACCAACCGCGCTTCCTCGATCACCCCAACGGCGCGACAGGGCTGCACAGCGTGCTGCTGGTCGTCCCCGACGACGAGGTGGACACCCACGAGGAACGCTACGCCCGGATGCTCGACACCGACGTGTGGATCGACGGCGTCAAGCGAGTGCTGCCGCTGCGGCACGGCCGCGTGGAGATCGTCCCCCACTCCGCGCTCCACGAGCTGCTGCCTGGACACACCCCGCCCGCCCTGCCCCTGCTGGCCGCCCACACCATCGCCGTGACCGACCTGACCGTCGCGCGCAAGCTCATCGAAGGCAACACCGTCGCGACACACACCACCCCTGACGGTTTCTACGTCGCCGCCGAGGACGCCTGCGGCGTGCCGCTCGCCTTCATCGAGGGCTGACCCGGACCACGCGGCGGACGGCCCTCGGCTTCGCCAAGAGGCGGACGCGGCCGGAAGGGGGCGCGCATCGGCGGACGTCGGGGTGCCGAACGCCCGGCGGCTGGTGTGGATCTCCCGCGCGTGCTCGACGGATCAGCCGGCGACAACGGTGGTCAGCCGCCCGGCGCCTCGTCGTCCGGGGGCGCGGGGAGGATCCACGGTGTTGTCCGGCCCTGTCATCGACCAGCGTCTGGGCCGGACGCGCTCCGCCGGCGGCGCCGCGCGGCTCAGACCTCTGGGAGGGAGGGGTCGGGTGTCCAGGGGTTCGGTGCGGTGATCGACCAGCGTTCGTGGTCGCGCCACGCCCCGTCGATGAAGAGGTACGCGGGCGACAGCCCTTCGTAGCGGAACCCCAGGCGCTGGGCCAGGGCCAGGGATGCCTTGTTGCCCGGCTGGATGTTCGCCTCCAGCCGGTGGAGCCGCAGGTCGGTGAAGGCGTACCGCAGGGCGAGGGTGAGCCCCTCGGTCATGTAACCCCGGCCCGCGGACGGGGCGAAGGCCGCGTAGCCGAGGGACGCGCCCTGGTAGCGGCCCCGGATGATCGAGTTGATGTTGACCGTGCCGGCGGCCGCGCCGGTCTCCCGGACGCGGATCAGGAAGCCCTGGTTGAGGCCGTCGTCGAAGCGGCGCATCCAGGACGTGAAGTCCTCCGCGGTCGCGGGGAGCTGCATCCACGGCTGGTGCAGCTCGGTGCTGGCCCGCACGAGCGAGCAGAACTCGTCCTGGTCGGAGAGGGTGAGCGGGTGCAGTTCGACCCGTGATGGCATTTCGGACATAGATCAACGTTAGGGCCTGTGGTGGGCATGGGTCGCCGGAGTTCTCCATGCGGGACGATCTCGGTGTGGGGCGTGGTGGCGCCGATCTCTCGGCATCGGCTCTCTCCCGTCGAGCCGGCCGGCGCTCGGGGGTCAGGGGGCCGGAGGCCACCGGCAAGAGGGTGTGGGGGAGCTCGGCTCCCCCGCTGTCACAGCCCGAACCCAGATCGCGCGAAGCGCGCCCCCGGGAGGACCTTGCCTTTGAAGTCCCTTCTCACAATGGCTTTGTTGCGGACGTGTTTCGAGCGTTACCCATGTGTGCGCCTTGTTACAGCCGTGCGACACACGTAACCGGAGCACCGCCACGGACCGTCAGAGTGCGTAACCCGCGCTTCCTACGCTCGGCGACCAGTAAGAGGAAGAGCGTAGGAGGAGATGATGGCGCGGTGGCTCGCCGAATGGCACCCCGATGACGAGACCTTCTGGGAGACCACGGGCAAGAGGATCGCACGGCGGAACCTCATCTTCTCGATCTTCGCGGAGCATCTGGGCTTCACCGTCTGGACCCTCTGGAGCATCGTGGCGACCAGGATGGGCGCCTACCAGTTCTCCACCGACCAGCTGTTCTGGCTGGTCGCGCTGCCCAACCTGATCGGGTCGGCGCTGCGCGTGCCCTACACGTTCGGCCCGGCGCGCTTCGGCGGGCGGACCTTCACCACCTTCAGCGCGCTCATGCTGCTGATCCCCGCCGTCCTCCTCGGGGTGGCGGTGAGCGACCCGGGCACGCCGTACTGGCTGTTCCTGCTGATCGCGGCGCTGGCCGGCGTCGGCGGCGGCAACTTCGCCTCCAGCATGGCCAACA
This sequence comes from Nonomuraea rhodomycinica, assembly GCF_013363995.1. Classification (GTDB taxonomy): domain Bacteria; phylum Actinomycetota; class Actinomycetes; order Streptosporangiales; family Streptosporangiaceae; genus Nonomuraea; species Nonomuraea rhodomycinica. The sequence continues at coordinate 217,985 of NZ_JABWGO010000008.1, forward strand.
TCACCTACTTCTACCCGCGCTCCCGGCAGGGTGTCGCCCTCGGGCTCAACGCCGCCGGCGGCAACATCGGCGTCAGCTCCGTGCAGCTCGTCATGCCGCTGGTGATCGGCGGGCTGGGGCTGGCCGCCGCGGGGTGGTTCTGGGTGCCGTTCATCCTGCTGGCCGCCGGGTGCGCCTGGTTCTTCATGGACAACCTGGCCAGCGCCAAGGCCAGCCCGCGCGAGCAGCTCGCGGTGGCCGGGCGGGCGCAGACGTGGGTGATGTCGTTCCTCTACATCGGCACGTTCGGCTCGTTCATCGGCTACTCGACGGCGTTCCCGCTGCTGGCCAAGAGCCTGTTCCCGGACTCGCCGTGGGCGGCGGTGGCCTTCGCCGGGCCGCTGGTCGGCTCGCTGATCCGGCCGGTGGGCGGCTGGCTGGCCGACCGGCTCGGCGGCGCCCCGGTCACGCTGTGGAACTTCGCCGGCATGGGCGCCGGGGTCGCGCTGGTGTGGCTGGCGGTCGAGGCGGGCGCGTTCTGGCCGTTCTTCCTGGCCTTCCAGGTGCTGTTCGTCACGGCCGGCATCGGCAACGGCTCCACGTACCGGATGATCCCCGCGATCTTCCAGGCGAAGGCGGTCGCCGAGCGCGGCGAGAGCGAGGAGGCGCTGCTGTACGGCAAGCGGCAGGCGTCGGCGGCGATCGGCATCATCTCCGCGGTAGGCGCGCTGGGCGGGTTCCTCATCAACCGGGCGTTCGGGATGTCGTTCGCGCAGACCGGCAGCCCCGCGACCGCGCTGGCCGCCTTCGGCGCCTTCTACGTGGCCTGCTTCGTCCTGACCTGGTGGTGCTACACGCGGACGGTCGGCGTCTCGCGGGTGGCCAGCCTCGCCCACGCGCGGGTCTGAGACATGACGGACCTTCCCGTGCTGAGCCACTGCCCCTACTGCGCCCTGCAGTGCGGCATGGCCATCACCGCCGAGGCGGTGATCAGTCCCCGGACCGACATCCCCGCCAACGCCGGCGGCGCCCTGTGCCAGAAGGGCTGGACCGCGGCCGAGCTGCTGACCGGCGGCGAGCGCCTGACCACCCCGCTGCTGCACGGCAGGCCCGTCTCGTGGGAGAGCGCGCTCGACCACGTGGCCGGCCGGCTGTCCGAGATCCGCGCCGAGCACGGCCCCGACGGCGTGGCCGTGTTCGGCGGCGGCGGGCTGACCAACGAGAAGGCCTACCAGCTCGGCAAGTTCGCCCGGGTGGTGCTCGGCACGAGCCAGATCGACTACAACGGCCGCTTCTGCATGTCGTCGGCCGCCGCCGCATCGTCGCGGGCGTTCGGGATGGACCGCGGCATGCCGTTCCCGGTCACGGACCTCGCCGAGGCCGACGTGGTGCTGCTGGCCGGCGGCAACGTGGCCGAGACGATGCCGCCGTTCGTGCGGCACCTGAACGGGCCGCGGCTCATCGTCGTGGACCCGCGCCGCACCGCGACCGCCAAGCTCGCCTGGCTGCACCTGCAGCCGACCCCGGGCACCGACCTGGCGCTGGCGCTCGGCCTGCTGCACCTGGCGATCGCCGACGGGCTGGTGGACGAGGAGTACGTCGCCGCCCGCACCTCCGGCTTCGACGCGGTGCGCACCTCGCTCGCCTCGTGGTGGCCGGAGCGGGTCGAGCGGATCACCGGCGTGCCGGTGCCCCGCATGCGGCAGGCGGTCCGCGCGCTGGCCTCGGCCGGGCGCGGGATCGTGCTCACCGGGCGCGGCGCCGAGCAGCACGCCAAGGGCACCGACACGGTCACCGCGTTCATCAACCTGGCGCTGGCGCTCGGCCTGCCCGGCCGGGAGGGCTCCGGGTACGGCTGCCTGACCGGGCAGGGCAACGGCCAGGGCGGACGGGAGCACGGCCAGAAGGCCGACCAGCTCCCCGGCTACCGCCGGATCGACGACCCGGCGGCCCGCGAGCACGTCGCCCGCGTGTGGGGGGTCCCGCCCGAGGACCTGCCCGGCCCCGGCCGTTCGGCCTACGAGCTGCTGGACGCGCTCGGCACCCCGGAGGGGCCGCGGGCGCTGCTGCTGTTCGGCTCGAACCCGGTGGTCTCGGCGCCCCGCTCGGGGCACGTCGCCGACCGGCTGCGCGCCCTGGACCTGCTGGTGGTGGCCGACGTCGTGCTGTCGGAGACCGCCGCCATGGCCAACGTGGTCTTCCCGGTCACCCAGTGGGCCGAGGAGACCGGCACGATGACGAACCTGGAGGGCAGGGTGCTGCTGCGCCGCCAGGCGGTCCGGCCGCCCGACGGCGTCCGCGGCGACCTGGAGCTGCTGCAGGGGCTGGCCAAGCGGTTCGGCCACGCGTTCTCCGCCGACCCGCGCGAGGTGTTCGACGAGCTGCGCCGGGCCAGCGCGGGCGGGCTCGCCGACTACGCGGGCATCACGTACGAGCGGATCGAGGCGGAGAAGGGCGTCTTCTGGCCCTGCCCCTCCCCCGACCACCCCGGCACGCCGCGGCCGTTCCTCGACCGGTTCGCCACCCCGGACGGCCGGGCCAGGTTCGTGGCGGTCGAGCACCGCCCGGCCGTCGAGGAGATCGACGAGGACTACCCCCTCTACCTCACGACCGGCCGGGTGCTCGCCCAGTACCAGAGCGGCGCTCAGACCCGCCGCATCGCCCCGCTGGCCGAGGCGGCGCCCGAGCCGTTCGTGGAGCTGCACCCGGACCTCGCCGGCGAGCTGGAGATCGGCGCCGGCGACCTGGTGCGGGTCACCAGCAGGCGGGGCGAGGGCCGGTGGGTGGCCAGGATCAGCGACGCGATCAGGCGCGACACGGTGTTCATGCCGTTCCACTGGGAGGGCGTCAACCGCCTGACCAACCCCGCGCTCGATCCCGTCTCCCGGATGCCGGAGTTCAAGGTGTGCGCCGTCAGAGTGGAGAGGGTCGCATGAGACTCGTCGTCGTAGGCAACGGCATGGCCGGCTCACGGCTGGTCAGCGAGGTGCGGGCGCGCGACCCGCACGTCACGGTCACGGTGCTCGGCGCCGAGACGTGCCGGCCGTACAACAGGGTGCTGCTGTCGAACGTGCTGGCCGGGACGACCCGGCCCGACCAGGTGCGGCTGGTGGAGCCGTCGTGGTACGCCGCGCACGGGGTGGAGGCGGTGTTCGGCAGCGCCGTCACGTGCCTGGACCGGGACGCCCGCATGGTGGTCACCGAGGACGGGCGGCGGGTGCCGTACGACGTGCTCGTCCTGGCCACCGGCAGCGAGGCGATCGTGCCGCCCATCCCCGGCGTGGAGCGGGCGATCCCGTTCCGCACGCTGGACGACTGCGAGCGCATCCTGGAGGCGGCCGGGCGCAGCCGGCGGGCCGTGGTCGTCGGCGGCGGGCTGCTCGGCGTCGAGGCGGCCCGCGGCCTGGCCGGGCGGGGCCTGCCCGTGACGCTGCTGCACCTGGCCGGCCACCTGATGGAGCGCCAGCTCGACGTGGAGGCCGGGCAGGTGCTCGGCGAGACGCTGGCCGGGCTGGGCGTGGACATCCGCACCGGCGTGACCGCGCGGGAGGTGCGCGCGGACGGCGTGGCGCTGGCGGACGGCGAGCTGGTCGAGGGCGACCTGGTGATCCTGGCCTGCGGCGTGCGCCCGCTCACCGGCCTGGCCGCCGACGCCGGGCTGGAGGTGCGGCGCGGCGTCGTCGTGGACGACGAGATGCGCACCGACGACCCGTCGATCTTCGCGATCGGCGAGTGCGCCGAGCACGACGGCACCGTGTACGGCCTGGTGGCGCCCGCCTGGGAGCAGGCCACGGTGGCGGCCGACGTCATCACCGGCGGCAAGGCGCTCTACCGGGGCTCGCGGCTGGTGACCCGGTTGAAGGCCAAGAGCGTGGAGCTGGCCGCGATGGGCGAGACGCAGCTCACCGAGGAGCACGCCGAGGTGGTGCGCTTCAGCCACCGGGCCCGCGGCACCTACCGCAAGCTCGTCATCCGCGACGGCCGGCTGGTGGGCGCGATCCTGCTGGGCGAGAGCGACGCGGTCGGCACGCTGACGCAGCTGTTCGACCGGGGCGGCACGCTGCCGGGCGACCGGGCCGGGCTGCTGTTCCCGGGCCTGTCGTCGGCGGCGCACGTGGCCGACAGCCCGACGCTGATGCCGGACGCGGCCCGGGTGTGCCAGTGCAACAACGTGACCAAGGGCCAGATCCGGGCGTGCTGGGAGGCCGGCGCGCGGGACGTGGCCGGGATAGCGGCGGCGACCAGGGCCACGACCGGCTGCGGCACCTGCCGCGACGCCGTCGAGGGCATCGTCGGCTGGCTGTGTGAGCAGGAAGGAGTTTCGGCATGAGCCGAGTCGTCGTCGCGGGGTACGGGCCCGCCGCCCACCGGTTCGTGGAGGCGCTGCGCGAGCGGGGCTTCGACGGCCGGATCACGGTGATCGGCGAGGAGCCCCGCCCCGCCTACGACCGGGTGGCGCTGACGTCGTACCTGACCGGCACGAGCCTCGCGGACCTGACCTACGCGGTGCCCGAGGGCGTCGAGACCCTGCTCGGGACCCGCGTGACCGGTATCGACCGGGAGGCGCGCGTGGTCGCCACGGCCGGGGGCGCCACGGTGCCGTACGACGTGCTGGTCCTGGCCACCGGGTCGGCGCCGTTCGTGCCGCCGGTGCCGGGGGCGGAGCACGCCCACGTCTACCGCACGATCGACGACCTCGACGCGATCCGGGCGGCGTCGGACGGCGCGTCGGAGGGCGTGGTGGTCGGCGGCGGCCTGCTCGGCCTGGAGGCGGCCGACGCGCTGCGCGGCCTGGGCCTGCGCACGCACATCGTGGAGATGAGCCCGTGGCTCATGCCGCGCCAGGTGGACGAGGGCGGCGGCGCGGTCCTGAAGGGCCACATCGAGGACCTGGGGCTGAGCGTCCACGCCGGCGCGGGCGTCCAGGAGGTCGTCACCGACGCCGAGGGGCGGGTCACCGGCCTGCGCAAGCCCGACGGCTCCCTGCTCGACGCGCAGATCGTCGTCTTCTCGGCCGGGATCAGGCCGCGCGACGAGCTGGCCCGGGCCGCCGGGATCGACGTGGGCGAGCGCGGCGGCGTCGTGGTGGACGCGGGCATGCGCACCTCCGACCCGGCCGTGTACGCCATCGGCGAGTGCGCGCTGGCCGGCGGCCAGGTCTACGGCCTGGTCGGGCCGTGCAACACGATGGCCGAGGTGGCCGCCGACCGGATCCTCGGCGGGACGGCCGTCTTCGAGGGGGCTGACCTGTCGACCAAGCTGAAGCTGCTCGGCGTCGAGGTGGCCCAGTTCGGGGCGATGAGCGGGGCGCTCGACGTCACGTACATGGACCCGGTGGGCGGCGTCTACAAGAGGCTGTTCATCAGCGACGACGCCCGGACGCTGCTCGGCGGCATCTGCGTGGGCGACGCCGCGCCGTACGCGACGCTGCGGCCGTTCGTCGGCAAGCCGCTGCCGGCCGCGCCGGCCGACCTGCTGTTCACCGGGACGGGCGCGGCCGGCCTGGACCTGCCGGACGAGGCGCAGGTCTGCTCCTGCAACAACGTGAGCGCGGGCGCGGTGCGCGCCGCCATCGCCGACAAGGGCGTGAGCGACGTCCCCGGGGTCAAGGCGTGCACGCGGGCCGGCACCACGTGCGGCAGCTGCGTGCCGATGCTCAAGCAGCTCCTGGAGAAGTCGGGCGTCGAGATCAGCAAGGCGCTGTGCGAGCACTTCACCTACTCGCGGGCCGAGCTGTTCGACATCATCCGCGTGCGCGGCGTCACGACGTTCTCGGAGCTGATCGCGGGCCACGGGACGGGGCGCGGCTGCGACATCTGCAAGCCCACGGTGGCCTCGATCCTGGCCTCGCTGCACAACGGGCACGTGCTGGAGGGCGAGCGGGCGGCGCTGCAGGACACCAACGACGCGTACCTGGCCAACATCCAGAAGAACGGCACCTACTCGGTCGTCCCGCGCATCCCGGGCGGCGAGATCACGCCGGACAAGCTCATCGTGATCGGCGAGGTGGCCCGCGACTTCGGCCTCTACACCAAGATCACCGGCGGGCAGCGGATCGACCTGTTCGGCGCCCGCGTCGAACAGCTCCCGCAGATCTGGAAGCGGCTGGTGGACGCCGGGTTCGAGTCGGGCCACGCGTACGGCAAGGCGCTGCGCACGGTGAAGTCGTGCGTCGGCTCCACCTGGTGCCGCTACGGCGTGCAGGACTCGGTGGGCCTGGCCATCGCCCTCGAACTGCGTTATCGCGGCCTGCGGGCCCCGCACAAGCTGAAGTCGGCGGTGTCGGGCTGCGCCCGCGAGTGCGCCGAGGCCCGCTCGAAGGACTTCGGCATCATCGCGACCGAGCAGGGCTGGAACCTGTACGTCGGCGGCAACGGCGGCTTCAAGCCCCGCCACGCCGACCTGTTCGCCTCCGACCTGACCACGGACGAGCTGATCAGGACCATCGACCGGTTCCTCATGTACTACATCCGCACGGCCGACCGGCTCCAGCGCACCGCCGCCTGGGTCGAGTCCATCGAGGGCGGCCTCGACCACGTCCGCGACGTGATCGTGAACGACTCGCTGGGGCTGTGCGCCGAGCTGGACGCCCAGATGGCCCACCACGTGTCCACGTACGAGGACGAGTGGCGGGCCACCATCGAGGACCCGGAGAAGCTGAGCCGCTTCGTCAGCTTCGTCAACGCCCCCGGCGTCCCCGACCCCTCGATCGTCTTCGAACGCGAACGTGACCAGATCAAGCCGATGGTGGTGACCCCGTGACCGTGACCCTTCCCATGACCTGGACGACCGTGTGCGACTACCACGTGCTGCTGCCGGAGCGCGGCGTGTGCGCCCTGGTGGGCGGCGAGCAGGTGGCCGTCTTCCGCACCTTCGACGGCGCCGTGTACGCGATCGGCAACCTCGACCCGTTCAGCGGCGCCCATGTGCTCTCCCGGGGCATCGTCGGCACGCGGGGCGGCGAGCCGACGGTGGCCTCCCCCCTGCACAAGCAGGTGTTCTCGCTGGTCACGGGCGCCTGCCTGGACGAGCCGGGCACGGCGGTGCCGACCTATCCGGCGCGGGTGGCGGACGGCCGGGTGGAGGTGGCCGCACGGGCCGCCCTGCCGGAGCGGGACGGCCCGGTCAACGCGTCAGGGCGCAGTCTCGTTGACGCACCGTAGGACGGGGTGGCCGGTCAGGGCGCCAGGGTCCAGCTCCTGGCCGGTCGCCACGGTGAACGTCGCCGACTCCCCCGGCAGCAGGGTGACGAGCATGTCGTCCACCGAGGCGCCGGGGTCCAGCCGGTCGGGGAACAGCGCCAGGTCGCGCAGCACCGTCCGGGCGGTGACCGTGACCCGGTAGCCGCCCGCGACCGGCTCGGCGCGCGCCTCGTAGGCGGCCGGCGGGAAGTCCACGGCGGTGTCCTCGGCGTAGAAGCCCACGGCCCGGCTCTCGCCCAGCCGGGCGACCAGCAGCTCGCGCCGCGGGTCGCCCGGGACGCCCACGGCCGGGGGCAGCGGGATGCGGGCCGCCGACCGGGGCGGCGCGTCGACCGGGACGGCCTCCTTGGCCAGCGGCTCGCCGCCGAGCCCGTGCCGGACGAGCAGCAGCTCGCCCCGCCACGGCCGGTCGGCGTCGTTGACGACGGCGACCTCGCCGTCGAGCACGGCCAGCAGCCGGTCGGCGTAGACGCGGCGCAGCGCGTACCACAGCGGCTTGCGCCGCCCGTCGCCGTCCACCGCCGACCAGGAGGTCACCGGCCAGCAGTCGTTGAGCTGCCACAGGATCGTGCCGGAGCAGTGCGGGGCGAGCGCGCGGAAGCGCTCGATGCCGTAGCTGACGGCGCGGGCCTGGTTGAGCTGGGTCAGCCAGTGCCAGGCGTCGAACGTGCCCGGCCGCGGCAGGTGGTCGCCGAGGCCGCGCAGCAGCTTGCCGTTGCCGTCGTCGGCCTTCTGGTGGTGCAGCACGAGCGGCGCGTCGCAGGCCAGCTCGCCGGTGATGGCGCGGCGCATGGTCGCGTACGCCGCCGGGCCCTGGAAGCCGAACTCGGCGACGAAGCGCGGGGTGTAGGCGGCGTAGCGGGTGTAGTCCTCGCGGTTCCACACGTCCCAGATGTGCACGGTGCCGCTCGCCGGGTCGTTGGGCGGCAGCTCGGGCGACCCGGAGTACGGGCTGCCCGGCCAGTACGGCCGCGTGGGGTCGAGCTCGGCGACGATCGAGGGCAGCAGGTCGTGGTAGAAGCCGGCGCCCCAGGTGCGGCCCTCCAGGCGCTCGGGCCAGCCCCAGTCCGCGTGTCCCTCCAGGTTCTCGTTGTTGCCGCACCACAGCACGAGGCTGGGGTGGGGGGCCAGACGGGTGACGTTCTCGCGGGCCTCGGCCTCCACCTCCGCGCGGAACGGCTCCTCCTCCGGGTACGCGGCGCAGGCGAACGGGAAGTCCTGCCAGACCATGAGGCCCAGCTCGTCGGCCAGGTCGTAGAAGTCCTCGCTCTCGTACAGGCCGCCGCCCCAGACGCGCAGCAGGTTGACGCCCGCCCCGGTGGCCTGGGCGAACCGCCCGGCCAGGCGCTCGCGGGTGACGCGGGCCGGGAAGCAGTCGTCGGGGATCCAGTTGACGCCGCGCACGAACACCGGCACGCCGTTGACCGTCAGCCGGAACGCCTCGCGCTCCAGCTCGACGGTCCGGAAGCCGATCTTCCGCCGCCACTCCCCCGCGGCCCGGCCGTTGCCGTCGCCGAGCCGGACGGTCAGGTCGTGGCGGTGCGGGGCGCCGTACCCGCGGGGCCACCACAGCGCCGGCTCCTCCACCGACAGGCGCGCGACCGCGCGGCGCCGCCCGGCGGGGATCGGCACCTCGACGCTCTCCCCGGCCACCTCGGCCGTCACCACCAGCGGCTCCTCCGACGTCCGCTCGACCCGGACGTGCACCTCCACCTCCCCCCGATCCCCCGCGACGCGGACGACGGGCCGGACCTCGGCCAGGCGGGCGCCGCTCCAGCTCTCCAGTCCGACGGGCCGCCAGACGCCGGCCGTGACGAGGGCCGGGCCCCAGTCCCAGCCGAAGTTGCAGGCCGCCTTGCGCACGAACGGGTACGGCGCCGCGTACGCGCCGGGCCGGTCGCCGAGGGCCGCCCGCCACGCCTCGGCGTACGCGGGGGCCGGGTCGAAGCGGATCTCCAGCGTGTTGGCGCCCTCGCGCAGCAGGTGGCGCACCGGGAAGCGGTACGAGCGGTGCTGGTTGGCCGTCTGCCCGAGGCGGACGCCGTTGAGCGTGACCGTGGCGACGGTGTCCAGGCCCTCGCACACGAGGTCGGTGCGCTCGTGCCCGTCGGGCGTCCAGGTGAAGGCGGTGGCGTAGGTCCAGGGGGTGTCGCCGATCCAGCCCAGCCGGTTCTCGTTGTCGTCGAGGTAGGGGTCGTCGATGAGGCCCGCGGCGAGCAGGTCGGTGTGGACGCAGCCGGGCACGGTCGCGGGCACCGCCCCGGCGTCCAGGACCTCGGAGGGGACGGCGGTGCCGGCGGGCCGCAGGGTCCAGCCGTCGGACAGCGGGTGGTACACAGTCAAGAAACGTCTCCTTGGCAGTCGCTGAGCCGGGCGCAGGCCACGAAGTGCCCCGGCGTGGCCTCCGCCAGGCCGCCGACGGCCCCCGTGTCGTGGTAGAGGCAGGAGCGCACCTCGGGCGCGTCCTCCCAGGGGGCGTGCAGCCGGGGCACGGCCGCCAGCAGCCGGCGGGTGTAGGGGTGGAGCGGGTCGCCGAACACCTGCTCGGTCGGGCCGCGCTCCACGACCGTGCCGCGCCACAGCACGACGGTCCGCTCGGCGAGGTAGGTGCCGAGCGCGAGGTCGTGCGTGACGTACAGCACGGCGAGACCGCGGGCCTTGAGGTCGGCCAGCAGGTTCAGCACGTCGACGCGGGTGGAGGCGTCGAGCATGCTGGTGATCTCGTCGGCGACGAGCAGCTTGAGGTCCAGCAGCAGCGCGCGGGCGATGAGCATGCGCTGGAGCTGGCCGCCGCTGAGCTGGTGGGGGTACTTGCCGAGGACCTCCCCGGGGTTGAGGCGGACGTCGCGCACGGCCGCGCGGACCCGCGCGGCCCACTCGTCCTCGGGCACGCCCGGATGGTACGTCTCCTTGATCAGCCGGAACACCCGGTCGGCCTTGAAGACCGGGTTGTAGCAGCTGAACGGGTCCTGGAAGACGCCCTGGACGGAGCGGTAGTAGTCGCGGCCGGGGCGGACGGGGGCGCCGGCGACGGTGATGGAGCCGCCCGTGACGGGGGTGAGGCCGAGGATCATGCGGCCGATCGTGGACTTGCCGCTGCCGCTCTCGCCGATGAGCGAGACCACCTCGCCGGCCCGGACGTCGAAGCTGACGCGGTCCACGGCGGTCACCGCCTTCCCGCCGAGGGCGCCGACCCGGTACGTCTTGGTGACGTTGTCGAGTTTCAGCATGTCGGAGGTGAGCATCAGACCTTCCAGCAGGCGACGTGGTGGCCGGGGGCGACCTCGGTGACGGGCGGCTGCTCTGCGCAGCCGTCGTCGGCGAGGGGACAGCGCTCGCGGAAGCGGCAGCCGGGCGGCGGGTCGAGCAGCGAGGGCGGGCTGCCGGCGATGCCGGTCAGCCGCCGGCCCGCGTGCCGGGCGCCGACCTCGGGCAGCGCGTTGACGAGCAGCCGGGTGTACGGGTGGCGCGGCTGTTCGACCAGCACCTCGGCGGGCGCCTTCTCGGCGAGCCGCCCGGCGTACATCACCATGATCGTGTCGGCGATGCGGGCGGTGAGCGCGAGGTCGTGGGTGATGAAGACCATGCTCGTGACGTGCCCGGCGTCGCGGAAGCCGAGCAGCGCCCGCGCGACCGCCTGCTGGGTGGAGACGTCGAGCGCGGAGGTGATCTCGTCGGCGATCAGCAGCGACGGGTCGAGCAGGGTCGAGATCACCATGACCACGCGCTGCCTCATGCCGCCGGACAGCTCGATCGGGTAGCGGTCGAGCACCTCGCGCGGCAGCCCGACCTGGGCGAGGCGCGACTCCAGCTTGGCGCGGTCGGGGGTCTCGCCGCGCGAGCGCAGCAGCTCGGCCACCATGCGGCCGATCTTCCGGGTCGGGTTCAGGGCGCTCATCGAGTACTGCGGGACGAGCGACACCTCGCGGAAGCGGAAGGCGTTCATGGCCCGGTCGTCGGCGATGGGCAGCTCCCGGCCGTCCAGCTCGACGGTGCCGCCGGCGTGGCGCATGCGGCCGTCCAGCCGGATGAGGCTCTTGCCGAGCGTCGTCTTGCCGCAGCCCGACTCGCCGGCCAGGCCGAGGATCTCGCCGTCGGCCACGGTGAACGACACCCCGTCGAGCGCCCGCACCTCGCCGCGCAGCGTCTGGTAGGAGACCCGCAGGTCGGTGACCGTCAGGCTCATGTCGTCCTCAGCTTCGGGTTGAAGACCTCGTCGAGGCCGACGTTGGCGACGTACAGGGCGCCGACGACGGCGGTGATCGCCGCGCCGGGCGGGACGAACCACCACCACAGGCCGAGCTGGAGCGCGCTCCACTGGGTGGCGTTCTGCAGCATCAGCCCGAGCGAGACGCCCTCGGTGGGGCCGAGGCCGATGAAGTCGAGCGAGGAGGCGATGAGGACGGAGCCGCCGAACAGCAGGATGAAGGTCATGAACAGGTAGGAGCTCATGTTCGGCGCGATCTCCCGGGCGATGATCCGGCCCGTGCCGAGGCCGCTGAGCCGGGCCAGGTCCACGAAGTCGCGGGTGCGCAGCGAGAACGTCTGCGCCCTGATCGCGCGGGCCGCCCACGGCCAGGAGGTGAGCCCGATGAACAGGCCCTGCACGGCGACGCCGCGGACGCCGAGGTAGGCGTTGACGACGAGCAGCACCGCCAGCGTCGGGATGACGAGGATGACGTTGGTGAGCATGGTCAGCGCCTCGTCCGGCAGCCCGCCCCGGTAGCCGGCGGTGAAGCCGACCACCATCGCGATCAGCGCGGCGATGCCGCCGCCGAGCGCGCCGACGGCGAACGTGGTGCGCAGGCCGTGGACGAACTGGGTGAAGACGTCCTGGCCGAAGGTCGTGGTGCCGAACCAGTGCTCGGCCGACGGCGGCAGCATGGGCGCGGCGACGTACTCGTTGGGCGGGGCCGAGCCGAGCAGCAGCGGCCCGAGCAGGCCGGTCAGCAGCAGGACCAGCACGACGGCGAAGCCGGTGACCAGCTTGCCGTTGCGCACGGCGAAGTGCAGGGCCTCGCGCCGCACCACGCGCGGCTCGGGCCGGGTCTCGGTGGGCGCCGCCGTCATCCCCGCGCCCCCGCCATCCCGGCCCGGGTACGGGGATCGACGACGACGTACACGAGGTCGATGACGAAGTTGGCCACGAGCACCCCGATCACGATGAACATGAACGTGCCCTGCAGGAGGAAGAAGTCCTGGTTCTGGATGGCCTTGAGGATGAGGCTGCCCAGGCCGGGATAGGAGAAGACGATCTCGGTGACGAGCGCGCCGGCCACGAGCACGCCGAGCTGCAGGGCCAGCCCGGTGATCTGCGGCAGGACGGCGTTGCGGAAGGCGTAGCGGCGGATCAGCCGCGCGGGCGCGCCGAGCGCGGCCAGGTAGGACGCGTAGTCGGACTCCAGCTCGTAGATGATCATGTTGCGCATGCCGATGGCCCAGCCGCCGAGCGCGACGAGGAACAACGACAGGAACGGCAGCACCCAGTGGTGCAGCAGGTCGAGCAGGAAGCCGGCGGTGAAGGAGGGCTGCAGGGAGAAGCTGTAGCCGCCGGCCACGGGGAACCAGCCGGCGACGACGCCGAGCCCCCAGGCGAGGATCACGGCCAGCCACATGTACGGGGTGGCGGTCAGGACGTACCCGAGGGGCAGGACGGTGTTGTCGAGCAGCCGGCGCCGCGCCGCGAACGCGCCGAGCCGGTTGCCGGCGACCCAGCTCAGCAGCACGGCCGGCACCATGAGCCCGAGCGTGTACGGCACGGCGCGCAGGATGACCGTGCTGACCGGGGTGGGGAACAGCCAGATGCTGATGCCGAAGTCGCCCCGCAGCAGCGTGCCCCAGAAGCTCGCGTACTGCTGCCACAGCGGCCGGTCGAGGCCGAACAGGTTCGTGTAGTAGACCCGCATGGCCTCGACGGCGGCGGGCTGGGAGACGCCGGCCCGGGCCAGCATGCCGGCCACGGGGTCGCCCGGCATGAAGCGCGGGATCATCCAGTTGACGGTGACGGCGACCACGAAGGTCAGCGCGTAGACGAGCAGTTTCCTGCCGAAGTAACGACGCACGTGGGGCTCCAGCGCTAGGAGGCGGCGGGCTGGATCTGGGTGAGGGTCTCGAAGCCGCCGAGCTCCATCCAGTTGCGCCACATGGCCGGCGCCGACTTGGGGGCGCCCGGCTTGGCCGACGGCCAGTTCTTCCACACGCTGACGCTGGACTGCGCCCACAGGCCGTTGTACCAGAGCGGGATGATCGGCAGCTCGTCCAGGTGGATCTGCTGGAGCTGGGAGATGATCGCCTTCATGCCCGCGGTGTCGTCGGTCCTGACCTGGTCGAGCCGCTGGACGAGCTGCCAGGCCCGCTTGTTCTCGTAGCGGCCGAAGTTGACGGTGTTCTGCGTCTTCTGGACGGGGAGCTGGAAGATGTAGTCGTAGTAGGTCCAGGGCGTGCTGGACAGCTGCCGCTCGTTGTTGAGCAGCAGGTCGAAGTCGCCCTTGCCGCGCTTCTCGACCAGGGCGTTGAAGTCGGGGAAGTCGGGGGTGACGTCGATGCCGGCGGCCTTGGCGCCGGCCGCGATGGTGCGGGCGGCCTCCATCCAGTCGGTCCAGCCGGTGGGCACGATGAGCGTCAGCTTGATCCTGGAGCCGTCCTTGTTCTCCACCAGCCCGTCGCCGTCGCGGTCGCGGTAGCCGGCGTCGGCGAGCGTCTTCTTGGCCTTGGCGGTGTCGAAGGTGAAGCCGCTGCGGCCCACCACCGCCTGGTCGACGAACTGCTCCCACTGCGGCAGCAGCCCCGTCGGGCTGGCGGCCTTGACCAGGTTGCCGTACACGCCCTCGACGATCTTCTTGGTGTCGACGGACGAGGCGAGCGCCTTGCGGAAGGCCGGGTCGTCCATGGGCTTCTTGCGCGTGTTGGGCACCAGCCAGGCGGTGTTGGCCGACAGCATGTACGGCGGCTGATCGTAGTAGGACACGATGCCGAAGTTGCCCTTGACCAGGTTGGCCACGCCGGGCAGGAAGTTGTTGCTCAGGTCGAGGCCCTTCTGCAGCAGCATGCCCATGGCCACCTCGTTGCCGGGGGTGGCCACGTCCACGATGTAGCGCGGCTTCGGCTCGACGCCGAGCGCGCTCCTGCCCCACCAGTCGTCGCGCCGCTTCCACACCACGCGGTCCTGGTCGTGGCTCTGGTACGTGTAGGCGCCCGTGCCCACGGGCTTGTCGTTGACGCCGTTGAGCACGTCCTCCTCCGACCGGCCGGACCACAGGTGCTCGGGCACGATGGAGCGGCTGTAGAGGTTGAAGTCCCACTCCTGGTAGTTGGCGGTGGAGAAGGTGAAGCGCACGGTCCGCTCGTCCACGGCGTCGGCGCTCTTCAGCCAGTCCCACAGGTGGTGGTAGGGGCTGGTCGCCATCTTGCCGAGCCCGAAGGAGAAGGCGACGTCCTCGGCCGTCAGCGGCTTGCCGTCGGACCACTTCACGCCGGCGCGCAGCTTGGCCTCGTACACGGTGGGGCTGGTCCAGGAGCCGCTCTCGGCCAGCCACGGGACGAGCTTGGCGGCGTTGGGGTCGTAGTGGAACAGGGTCTCGTAGACCAGGCCCTTCGTGCCGGTCGCGGAGTCCCACTCGCGGATGGGGTTGAAGTTGGCGGGCGGTCCCCACTGGGTGCCGGTGGTGTAGAGGGTCTCGTTGCGGGGCAGCGCCCCGGGGTTCGCCCCGGTCGCCCCCTGGGAGCCGGGAGGAGCCGCCGTCGGGCCCACGGTGGGGCCGCCGCCGGAGCACGCGGCGGCGGTCAGGGCCGCCGCCGCCAGGAGCGGGACGAGGATCGGCGTCCGCTTGCGCATCTGTCTCTCCTTCCCCCGCCCGCTTTCGCGCGGCGGAGGCTCGACCGTCTGTGTCAGCCCCCGAAGCTCCGACCGGTCGTATGAGAGCGCTCCCACTGAACCGGTGAAGTAACGCGAACGTAAAGTGGTCCGGGCGCGGCGTCAAGACCCGTTCTGATCGCGCCGCTTCCGGCGCCGGACCCTGGTCGTGCCATCCGGGCGGCGCGGTAGTAAGGTGCGTGTGCACGAGTGGCTAACCGGTTCACTCGGCGGCGTATCGAGGGGGATCGGTGAAGCGACCGACGATCGCCGACATCGCGCGTCGGGCGGGCGTGTCCAAGGTGGCGGTCTCGTACGCCCTGAACGACCGGCCGGGGGTGTCGGAGGCGAGGCGTGCCGCGATCAAGGCGATCGCGGAGGAGATCGGCTGGCGGCCCAACAGCGCCGCGCGGGCGCTGAGCGGGGCGCGGGCCCGATCGGTGGGGCTGACCCTGTGCCGGCCCGCGCGCATCCTCGGCGTGGAGCCGTTCTTCATGGAGTTGATCAGCGGCATCGAGGGCGAGCTGGCCGACCGCTCGTACGCGCTGATGCTCCAGGTGGCCGCCACGCCGGAGCAGGAGGCGGAGGTCCACCGGCGCTGGTGGGGCGAGCGGCGGGTGGACGGCGCCATCCTCGTCGACCTGCGCTTCGACGACCCGCGCGTGAGCGCGCTGGAGGAGCTGGGGCTGCCGGCCGTGGTGATCGGCCATCCGTCGCAGGCCGGCGCGCTGACGCCGGTCTGGTCCGACGACGCCGCGGCCGTCCGCGAGACCGTCGAGTACCTCGCCGCGCTCGGCCACCGCCGCATCGCCCGGGTGGCGGGCCTGCCCGAGCTGGTCCACACCGTGCTGCGCGACCAGGCGTTCACCGCCGTGTGCGAGGAGCTCGGCCTGGAGCAGCACGCCATCATGCACACCGACTACACCGGCGGCGAGGGCGCCCGGGCCACGCGCCGCCTGCTCGGCTCGCCCACCCGGCCCACCGCCGTCGTCTACGACAACGACATCATGGCCGTGGCCGGCATGTCGGCGGCCCAGGAGATGCGGCTCGACGTGCCGGGCGACCTGTCGATCGTGGCCTGGGACGACTCCCCGCTGTCGCAGATCGTCCGGCCCGCGCTGAGCGCGCTCACCCGCGACATCCCCGCGTACGGGGCGCACGCGGCGCGCGCGCTGCTGGCGCTCATCGGCGGCGAGCTGGTCGAGGGCGTGCGCGACGAGGACGCCCGGCTCGTGCCCCGCGGCAGCACCGCCCCTCCCCCGCCGCGCCGGCCGTGACCCTCCGGAAACCCTGACGGCGCACCTGACCTGCGCCTTTCAGGTTCGTACGGCGTGTTATCGGCAAGTATCACGACGTGACGGGGGACATTCTCCGGGCCGAGGGCCTGCGCAAACAGTTCCCGGGCGTCCTCGCCCTGGACGGGGTGGACCTGAGCCTGCGCGCGGGCGAGGTGCACGTGCTGCTGGGCGAGAACGGCGCCGGGAAGAGCACGCTCATCAAGATCTTGTCCGGCGCCTACCACCCGGACGGCGGCCGGGTGGTCATGGACGGGCGGCCGGTGCGGATCCGGTCGGCGGGCGACGCCCGGGCGCTCGGGATCGCCACCATCTACCAGGAGTTCAACCTGGTCCCCCAGCTCACGGTGGCGGAGAACCTGGCGCTCGGCCGCCCGCCGCGCCGCTTCGGCCTCGTGGACCGGGCCCGCATGGAGCGGGACGCGGCCGGCCTGCTGGCCCGCGTGGACGTGCGGGTCGATCCGCGCACGCCCGTCGGCCGGCTCGGCATCGCGCGGATGCAGATGGTCGAGATCGCCAAGGCGCTCGCGCTGGAGGCGCGGATCCTCATCATGGACGAGCCGACCGCGGTGCTGACCACCGGCGAGGTCGAGAAGCTGTTCGCGATCGTCAGGCAGCTGCGCGACGAGGGCGTGTCCATCGTGTTCATCACCCACCACCTGGAGGAGATCCCGCAGATCGGCGACCGGGTGACCGTGCTGCGCGACGGCCGCTCCGTGGCCGAGGTGCCCGCCTCCACGCCGCACGACGAGCTGGTCCGGCTCATGGTGGGCCGCCCCATCGACCAGCAGTACCCGCGGCAGCGCGCCCGCCCCGGCGAGCCGCTGCTGAGGGTGACGGGGCTGACCCGGCGCGGGGTGTTCGCGGACGTGTCGTTCGAGGTGCGCGCGGGCGAGGTGGTCGGCGTGGCCGGGCTCGTCGGCGCGGGCCGGACCGAGGTCGCGCGGGCGGTCTTCGGCGCCGACCACTACGACGCGGGCGAGGTCACCGTGAACGGCCGGCGGCTGCCGCCCGGCGACGTGCACGCGGCCATGGAGGCGGGGCTCGGCCTCGTCCCCGAGGACCGCAAGGGCCAGGGCCTGGTGCTGGGCGCCGCCGTGGCCGAGAACCTGGGCCTGGTCACCCTGCGCGACGCCACCCGGGCCGGGTTCGTGGACCGCAGGGGCCAGCGCAGCGCCGCCGCCAAGGTCGCCGACCAGCTCGGCATCCGCATGGCGGGCCTCGACCAGGAGGTCCGCACCCTGTCCGGTGGCAACCAGCAGAAGGTCGTCATCGGCAAGTGGCTCGTGGCGGGGGCCCGCGTGCTCATCCTGGACGAGCCGACCCGGGGCGTCGACGTGGGCGCCCGGGTCGAGATCTACCAGCTCGTCAACGAGCTGACCGCCGCGGGCGACGCCGTCCTGATGATCTCCAGCGACCTGCCGGAGGTGCTCGGGATGAGCGACCGGATCCTCGTCATGGCGCGCGGCCGCCTGGTCGGCGAGCTCCCGGCCGCCGGGGCCACGCAGGACGACGTGATGGCGATGGCCGTCGCGGAGGTGGAGGGTGGCCGTGTCCAGTAACGTGCTCGTCCAGCGGCGCTCGCCGGCGGCGGTGTGGCTCGCCGAGAACGGCGCGCTGGTCGCGCTCGTCGTGCTCGTCGTCGGGCTGTCGGTGCTGTCGTCCGACTTCCTCAGCGTCACCAACCTGCTCAACGTGGGCGTGCAGGCGGCCGTCACCGCGATCCTCGCGTTCGGCTCCACGTTCGTCATCGTCACCGGCGGCATCGACCTGTCGGTGGGGTCGGTGGCCGCGCTGTCGGCCATCGCGCTGGCCTGGGGCGCCACGCCCGCGGGCTGGCCGTGGCCGGTCGCCACCGTCGCCGGGCTGGCGGTGGGCGTGGCGTGCGGGCTGGTCAACGCGGTCCTCATCGCGTACGGCAAGCTGCCGCCGTTCATCGCCACGCTGGCCATGCTGGGCGTCGCCCGCGGCCTGGCCCTGGTGATCTCGCAGGGCAGCCCCATCGAGCTGCCGGCGCAGGTGGCCCACCTCGGCGACACGATCGGGCGCTACCTGCCCGTCCCCGTCATCGTCATGGTTGTCATGGGGGTCGTCGCGGCCGTGATCCTCAACCGCACCTACGCGGGCCGCGCCATGTACGCCATCGGCGGCAACGAGGAGGCCGCCCGCCTGTCCGGCATCAAGGTGGACCGGCAGAAGCTCATCACGTACGCGCTGTCGGGCGGGTTCGCCGCGGTGGCCGGCATCGTGCTGGCCAGCCGCCTGGCCTCGGCCCAGCCGCAGGCCGCGACCGGCTACGAGCTGGACGCGATCGCGGCCGTGGTCATCGGCGGGGCCAGCCTGTCCGGCGGCAAGGGACGTGCGCTGGGCACGTTCGTCGGGGCGCTCATCCTGGCCGTCCTGCGCAACGGCCTCAACCTGCTGTCGGTCTCGGCGTTCTGGCAGCAGGTGGTGATCGGCGTGGTCATCGCGCTCGCGGTCCTCGTCGACACCCTGCGCCGCAGGGAAACGTCCTAGGAGGGGGAAGATCATGCGGATTTCCGCGACAGTCCTGGCCACGGCCGCCCTGGTGGCGGGCCTGGCCGGGTGCGGCTCGTCCGGTTCGGCGGGTTCGGCGGCCTCGGCGGGCTCGGCCGGGGGCGGCTCGGCCGGCGGGGCCGGCGTCAAGATCGGCATGTCGGTCTCGACGCTGAACAACCCGTACTTCGTGCAGTTCAGGGACGGCGCGCAGGCCGCGGCCGCCCGGCTCGGCGCCGCGCTGACCGTCACCGACGCCCAGAACGACGCCTCCCAGCAGGTCAACCAGGTCCAGAACTTCACCAGCCAGAACATGAAGGCGATCATCATCAACCCGGTCGACTCCGACGCGGCGGCGCCCGCGGTCAAGGCCGCCGACCGCGTCTCCATCCCGGTGATCGCCGCCGACCGCGGCGTCAACGGCGCCGAGGTGGCCCAGACCGTCGCCTCCGACAACGTGGCGGGCGGCCGGTACGCGGCCCAGGAGCTGGCCAAGGCGGTGGGCGGGAGCGGCAAGGTGGTGGTCCTGCAGGGGGTGCCCGGCACGTCCGCCAGCCGTGACCGCGGCCAGGGCTTCACCGAGGGCATCAAGGCGTACCCCGGGATCCAGGTCGTCGCCCAGCAGCCGGCCGACTTCGACCGCACCAAGGGCCTGGACGTCATGACGAACCTGCTCCAGTCGCACCCCGACCTGAACGGCGTCTTCGCCGAGAACGACGAGATGGCGCTCGGCGCGGTCAAGGCGCTCGGCGCCAAGGCCGGTCAGCAGGTCAAGGTGGTCGGCTTCGACGGCACGCCCGAGGGGCTGAAGGCGGTGGCGGCGGGCACCATGACCGCGACGATCGCCCAGCAGCCGAAGCTGCTCGGCCAGCGGGCTGTGGAGGCCGCGGTCAAGGCGGCCAACGGCGAGACGATCGCGAAGACGGTGGCCGTGCCGGTGAAGGTCGCCACGAAGGCCAACGTCGCCCAGTTCCAGACGTCCTGAGGCGTTCGGGGGGCTCCGGGCCGGCCGCTCAGGCGTTGCCGGTGTTGCCGGGGGCGCACTCGTCGCCCTGGTGCTCCAGGCACGCCTCCGGCGAGTAGTAGCGGCGCAGCCAGGCCGCCAGCCCGTCCAGGCCGGGCAGCAGCGCCCGTTCGGTGATGCCGGCCTGGTCGAGCCGTTCCCGCACCTCGGCCTTGACCTCCGGCGGGATGCGCCACGCCCGCCACAGGTCGGGGTGGGCGTTCAGCCACCGCTCCACCGGCCACGTCACGTCCGACAGCGCCGACAGCACCGACGACTGGGTGACGATCCGCTCGTCCAGCGAGGGGGGCTCGAACAGGGCGAGGAACGGCTCCGCGCCCGCCAGCTTGCCGAAGCTGTCCAGGTCGGGGGCGCGCCGGGCGAGCATCTCGGTCGTGAACAGCACGGCGCCCTCGTGGTCGAGGACCTCGCGCAGCGGCCCGGGCAGCAGCCGGTGCGCCGCCTCGCAGTCGAGCCCGATGAGCATCGCCTCGTCGTGCGGCCAGGCCGCCGTGGCGAAGTGCAGCGCGACCAGCGGCGAGAACGTCCAGTCGACCAGCCGCGTGGGCAGCCCGTGGTGCTGGCCGAGCGCCAGCCAGTCCCAGATCGTCGGGCCGGGCGCCTGGCGGTGGGCGTACTTGCGGAAGTTGCGGATGAGGTGGCGCTCCACCGCCGGGTACTCCCCGGCCAGCCGGGCCAGCCCGGACAGGTGCGAGTGCGGGGGGCGCGACCGCCCCCGGAACACCATGGCGGAGTGCGAGGGGCCGCCGCGCGGTCGCGGCCCCCGGGGTCCGCTCACCTCGCTGATCGCGTCGTCCAGCTCCCGCCAGGACGACACCGTGACGATCCGGCCGTCGCCGCTCTCCCCGCCGGCCGCGTTCGTGCTGCTCCCCATACAGCCCGCCTTCCCGTCACACAGCAGGCAACACCCGTCACAAGCCGGACTTGTTTTATCGTTTTTCGATGCTATCGTGGCCAGGGTCGCATCGATATTCGATAAGGAGGCGTCCGATGAGTGAGGCCGCGGCCGGATACATGCCCTCGACGGCCGGTGCGTGGACCCGGCGTCTGCACGCGATCCTGTGCACCGCTCTCGTGCTCGGCGCGCTCGCTCTCCTCGCGCGCCTGGCGGGTGACGTCATCCTGGCCGCCGTCCCGGCCGCGAAGCCGGACTTCGGCTTCACCGGGCTCCGGCCGTCCCACACCGGCGTGTCGTTCGACGGCGCCCTCACCCCCGGGGCGAGGGCGGTCGCCGTCACCGTGGAGGCGGCCCTGTACGACCCGGCCCACGCGCCGCTGCTGGCCGTGCTGCACCTGCTCACCTGGCTGCCCGGGATGCTGGCGATCCTGCTGTCCCCGTTCTGGCTGGTGCGCATCACCGGCAGGGGCGTGGCCGGCGACCGGGCGTTCTTCTCCGCCGGGACGGTCCGTGACCTGCGCAGGATCGGGGCCGTCCTCACGCTCGGCTCGCTGGCGGCCCTCGCCCTCGACTTCACCGCCAAGACCGTGGCCGCGCGGCTGCTGACGGTCGATCCGCGTCCGGTGCCGGGCGACGTCGACGTGCCGGTGGTGACCGTGCTGATGGGCGTGGGGGCGTTCGTGGCGGCCGAGGTGATCGGGCGTGGGCTGGCCATGCTCGACGATCTCGAAGGCACGATCTGAGTGCCGCCCGGGGAGCTCGACGGGCGCATCGAGGTCCGGCTCGACGAACTGCTCGCCCGGCGCGGCATGACGCTGACCGAGCTGTCCCACCGGGTCGAGGTGACGATCGCCAACCTGTCCGTCCTCAAGACCGGCAAGGGCCGGGCCATCAGGTTCTCCACCCTCGCCCGGCTGTGCGAGGTCCTCGACTGTCAGCCCGGTGACCTGCTCGGCTACACGCGCAACCCCGGCGCCGGCCGTTGACACCGGGGGCCCGCGACGTCACATGGCCGCGCGGGCCTCCTCACCGAGCTGCAGGATCTGGACGTAGTTGCCGTCCGGGTCGAGGACGGTGGCGAACAGGCTGCCGTCGCGGTCCTCCAGCTCCGCCACCCAGGAGGCGCCCAGCTCCTCCATGCGCGCCACCACGGCGCGGGCGTCCGGCACCTCGAAGTTGAGGATCATCCGGCCCGGCTCGGGGTTCCTGTCGCCGATGTCCTTGCGGTTGTCGATGATCAGGTGGAACGCGCCGAACCTCAGGACGCCGTAGCCGCCGACGTCGGTCTCGGACTCGGGGTCGAGCGCTCGCGGGCGGGAGTCCCCGGCCGGGTCAGGAGGCGCAGGTGTAGCGGCTCGGCGTGGAGGTGTCGCCCGGCGGGCGGGACGCCTGGAAGCCGAAGGTGGCGCTCGCCCCCGGGGCGAGGGTGCCGTTGTAGGGCAGGCTCCGCGCGGTCACCGTCTGCCCGTTGACGGTGAGGGCGGCGTTCCACGAGCCGGTGACGGCGTGGCCGGCGGGCAGGGTGAAGGTGACGCTCCAGCCGCTGATCGTGGCCGTGCCGGTGTTGGTGACGGTCACGGGCTGCACCACGTAGCCGCCGTCCCACTGGTTCTGCACGGTCCCGGTGGCCGAGCAGCCGCCCGTGTCCCCGCCGCCGGTGGAGGTCGTGAACATGGCGGTGGGCGATGCGGCGGACAGGTTGCCGGCGCCGTCGCGGGCCCGCACGTACACCTGGTACTGCGTGGCGGCGCTCAGCCCGCTGAGCGTGATCGTCGGGCCGGTGCTGCGCCCGAGCTCGGGGTCGGTGGCGCCCTGTTCCCGGTAGACGGTGTAGCCGGCCAGGCCGCTGCCGCCGGAGTCGGTGGAGGCCGCCCAGGTCAGGGTGGCGGAGCCGGCGGTCACGCCGGACACCGCGGGTGTGCCGGGCGTGGTGGGCGGCGTGGTGTCGGTGCCGCCGGTGCCGCCGGCCAGGGCGTCGTGGACGGCGGTGTAGGCGGGCTTGGCCTGGTAGCTGTCGTTGTAGATCAGCGCGGCGCCCTGGCCGGAGAAGGTGTCGGGCACCCAGGAGTACTTGTCGGTGAAGCCCCAGATCGTGATCCCGGCGCACGCGGTGACGGCCAGGCAGGCGTTGACGACGTCCCGGTAGTAGGCGGCCTGCGTGGCGTCCTTGCCGGCGTCGCGGGGCATCACCATGCGCACGTCCAGCTCGGTGATCCGGACCTGGACGCCCAGGTCGGCGAAGCGCTGGAGGTTCTGCTGCAGCTGGCTCGGGAAGCCGTACTGGATGGCGAGGTGGCTCTGGAAGCCCACGCAGTCGACCGGCACGCCGTCCTGGCGCAGCGAACGCACCAGGTTGTAGAGGGCGGTGCTCTTCGCGTTGATCCCCTCGGTGTTGTAGTCGTTGATGCACAGCCGCGCGTCGGGGTCGGCGGCGCGGGCGGCGCGGAAGGCGTCGGCGATGTAGCTCTGGCCCAGCGTGTTGTACCAGAACGAGGTGCGCAGGGTGCCGTTGTCGTCGAAGACCTCGTTGACGACGTCCCAGGAGACGACGGCGGGGTTGGCGGCGTAGCGTCCGACGACCTGGCTGATGTGGTTCTGCAGGGCGGCGCGCATGGCACTGGCGCCGAGGCCCTGCACCCAGCCGGGGGTCTGGTTGTGCCAGACGAGCGTGTGGCCGTGGACCTGCTGGTTGTTCTGGGTGGCGAAGGAGACGACCGCGTCGGCGCCGCCGAAGGTGAACTGGCCCTGGCTGGGCTCGGTGGCGTCCCACTTCATGGCGTTCTCGGCGGTGACCTGGTTGAACTCGGCGGCGGCGAGGCCGCGGTAGGCGCTCTCGTTCGCCAGCGGGCCGGTGGCCAGGGCGGCGCCGATGAACTTCGCGCGGGCGGCGGCGTGCACGCGCAGCGCGGCCGACGCGCCGGCCGGGCTCGCGTGCAGGAGGAACGTGGCCAGCAGCCCGAGGAGGGCGGCCAGGGCGAGGTTCCTGGAGCGGTGGGGCGGGGACGGGGGCATGGGGGTCCACCTCCGCGGCGTACCGGATTCCGAAATTTTCGGCCCGGCGACGGGCCGAGCTCCCCGGACGGTAGAGGTCGGGCATGCGCCGGTCAACGCGGCGCGGGGCTTCGAGGGTGACGTATGGCCCTGGGCGGCCGAAATTATCGGTGCGCTGATGAAATTTTCAGACGCGGAGGACCTGCTCGCAGGCCAGCAGCAGCACCCCGGCGCTCCAGGCGTGCGACAGCGTCAGGTACATGCCCTTCGGCTGGAAGCACGCCGTCTGGTAGTACCGTTCGGTGATCATGCCGCGGTAGCCGTTGAGGTCGCCGTCGGCCGCCGGGAGGAGCTGGCGGAAGCAGTCCAGCGTCTCGTGCGCCCGCTCGGCGTAGTACGGGTCGCCCAGCGCGGCCGACAGCTCCAGCAGCTCGGCCGTGCAGACCAGCCCGTAGGCGTGCAGGTGCTGGTTGGACGGCGACGCCTGGTCGCCGCCGCGGGTGGCGAAGCCGTACGCGCCGAGCGGCGTGCGCGGCCCGAAGCGGACGTTGTAGCTGTAGCGGAAGGTCAGCATCCAGTCGGCCGCCCGGCGCGCGAGGTCCAGCCAGCGGGCCCGGCCGGTGCGGCGGTGCAGCGCCATGTACGCCATCACCGCGGCGTAGCCGTCCTCCGAGGTGGGCGCGAGGTCCACGTCCTCGGGCGCGCCGTAGATGAACTCGTCGTCCACGAACGCGGCGTAGTACTCGCCCGCCCGCTCGGCGGCGCGTAGGTAGAGGCCGTCCCCGTCCAGGTCGCCGGCCTCCGCCAGGGCGGCCACCCAGGTCAGGCCGGAGGCGCCCGACCACGACAGCACCTCCCCCGTGCGGGCGTGGTGGATGGCGCCGAGGTTGCCGTCGGGGCGCTGGCGGCCCGCCATGACGTCCAGGTTGGAGCGGGCCGCCTCCCGCCAGGCCCCCCGCCCTCCGCCACGCGGCCGCGGCGGCCGGCGCTCGCGGTCGCGCAGCCGCAGCGCCCGCAGCAGGAACAGCGTCGCCTCGCCCAGCGTGCGCGCGTGCAGCCCGTCCTCGATCGGGGTCCAGCTCTGGGACCAGCCCGCGTCGCGGTACCAGGTGCCCCAGAACGTCCCGGAAGGCGACAGCTCGGCGCACACGAAGTCGATGACGCGCTCCGCGGCGGCGGCCTGGTCGGCGCGGCCGGTCCGCAGCGCGTGCTCCAGCAGCGCCGCCGCCCACGGCACGCCGCTCACCCAGCCGACGTGCATGGCCTGCCGGTCGACCCGCTCGCCGTTGGTGCCGCACACCTCGCGGTCGAAGCCGACCGTCTCCAGCAGCACGCCGGGGTCGGGGTCGTAGTGCCACCGGTACAGCCCCTCGGCGGCGATGCCGGCCGCGCTCTCCACGTCCGTCCACGGCTCGACGGGCGCGCCTGGCGCGCGCAGCGCGTGGTCCTCGCGCAGCAGCTCCGCGTACGCGTGCCGGTCGGCCGGCAGCGGGCAGGTGGCGAGCGTCAGCACGTGCTCCTCGCCTGGCTGCCACACGTGCGCGGCGGCCTCGGGCGGCAGGGGCGGCGCGGAGCCGTAGTAGGTGACCGGGTACTCCCGGTACGGGAACAGCAGCGACACGGTGGCGACCCCGGCCGCGTGCTCGAACGCGAGCCCGGTCGTGCCGAGCGGCGAGTCCTCGCCGGCGAGCAGCGCGGCCCCGCCCGCGTCGCCCCACACCATGACCGCGGGCGTCGCCGCCCGGTCCGCGCGGAACCCCCAGCGGGAGCTGACCATCTCCTCCGGCAGGTCGGCGCCGGCCGCGAAGCGGGGGAAGACGCGGTGGCAGCCCTCCGGCCGGTTCTCGCCGTAGAACAGGCCGGGGATCAGCCACCACGGGGCGCGCGCGGTCACCGACCGGCTGACCCGCACGCGGGCCTCGGCCGGCGCGGCGCCGTCGTGCCGCACGCGCAGCCGCAGCTCCCGGCGGCCGGACGGCAGCGGGGCGCCCCACTCCGGGACGACGATGTACGGGCCGCCGCCGCCGACCTCGACGACCAGCTCTCCCCCGCCCGGCTCGGCGACCACCACGGTCGTCCCCTGGGTCCTCGGGACCTCCAGGGGTGAGACGGTCCCGGTCACAGCGGCTCCACCGTCAGGGCGCCCTTGCGCGCGCCCAGCTCCAGCAGGTCCGTCTCCACGGCCGCCAGCGGGTCGGCGCGCGGGATGCGGAACGTGCGGATCTGGCAGGGCCCGAAGGCGGCGGTGATCCGCACCCCGGCCAGCGGCACGTCCAGAGTGGCGGTGACCGCGCGGCCGTGCGTCTCCACCGCCCGCACCACCAGGTCGCCCGGCTCGTCCTCGTGGCACTTGACCGCCGTCACCATGACCTGGCCGCCGCCGTCGTCCACGAAGGCCCGCTCGGGCGGCAGGCAGCCGTCGTGGAAGCTCTCCAGCATGGCCCGTACGGGCGAGCCGAGCACCGCCGCCCGCCGGGTCGGACCGGCCTCCCGCCAGTCGCCGCCGTGCGGCACCAGCAGGTAGCGGAAATGCTGGACGCCCTGGTCCTGGTAGGCGTAGAAACCGTCGGGGTCGAGCAGCCGCGGGTCGTGCCAGGCGTGGACGGGGCTGCGCACGGCGGTGATGCCGATGCTCGGGCTCCGGCCGGGCCCGGCGGGCGCGACGTCGTAGGCGTGCTTGGCGTCGTTGACCACGGCCAGGCCGGCGGGCACGCCGTCCACGGTGCCCGACATGTCCACCCACGACTGCGCCGGCTCCTCCGCGCCGTCCACGGGCCGCCGCAGTTGCCCGAACGGGATCTCGTACGTGGCGACCGGCTCCTCCACGGCGAGCGGGAACCGCAGCTTCATGAGGTGGGCCCGCTCCCGCCAGTCGATGCTCACCCGCACCTCGACGGCGTCGGAGTCCTCGCCGAGCAGGAACTCCTCGACCATCGACGAGCGTCCCCACTCCCGCTCGACGCGCAGGCGGGCCCGCAGCGGCCCGCTCTCGCGCAGCACGACGGACGTGACCGCCATCTCGTCGCCGGGCCAGTCGTAGGAGACGACGCGGTGGCCCCACGTGTCGGTCGGGTCGGCGCAGATCCGCGTGTGCTCACCGAGGGCGCCGCGCACCAGGTCGGCGCCGGTGCGCTTGTCGAGCAGGCTCGCCGGCCAGCCCGTGGCGGGGTCGAACTCCACCCGCAGGACGTCGTTCTCCAGCCGGCTCGCGGTGGCCGTCAGCCGGCTCGGGCGCGGGAGCGGCGCGCCCGGCCGCATCCGGTAGAGCCGGTAGCCCAGCGGCGGCAGCTCCGCCCGGAACACCGTCGCGCCGCGCCCCTGGTCGTCGGTCGTCGCCACCGGCTGGGTGCCCTGCGAGGCGACCGCCCCGCCGCCGGCGTCCACGACGTGGACGCCGCCCGGCGCGAGGCCGTACTGCATCTCGACGTCGCAGGCGACCGGCCAGGGGTGCGGGTTGAAGACGAGCACCGGCGAGGTGTCCGGCTCCGCGGGGACGCGCACGTCGCGGGCGATCACGTTGTGGGCCCGCGTGATGATCCGCTTGGAGATCGCCACGGCCTCACCGAGCTGGTCGCGGGCGTCGTCGTAGGCG
The DNA here is from genome assembly GCF_013363995.1 of Nonomuraea rhodomycinica. Classification (GTDB taxonomy): domain Bacteria; phylum Actinomycetota; class Actinomycetes; order Streptosporangiales; family Streptosporangiaceae; genus Nonomuraea; species Nonomuraea rhodomycinica. The sequence continues at coordinate 245,335 of NZ_JABWGO010000008.1, forward strand.
GGCTCGATCGCCGAGCCGGGCAGCACGTCGTGGAACTGGTTGAACAGCACCTGCTTCCACGCCCGTTCCAGCTCGGCGCGGGCGTCGTGGCCGGCGACGGCCGCCCACCGCTCGGCCGACAGGACCGCGGCCTGCGCCCGGCGCTGCCACGCCTTGACACCCGAGTGGGCGGAGTAGCAGCCGGCGGCGTGGTGCTGGAGGTCGTCGCGCCACACCGGCAGCGCGGCCAGCCCCTCCTCGCCGAGCCGCTTGGCCGTCTCGTCGAAGTAGCGGCGCGGCGACGACATGACCATCTCGCCGAACGTGCCCATCCGGTCGTAGCGGTGGATGGAGTCGATGTTGGCCTTCGTCGGGCCGCCGCCGTGGTTGCCGACCCCGTAGAACACCATGAGGTCGCCGAGGGAGCGGTCGAGCTGGCCCAAGGCCTTCTCGGTCTGCCCCGCCACGTCGCCGGGCGGGCTGCAGTACTCGAACGGGATGCGGTACGCCAGCACCCGGCTGCCGTCGGGGGCCTCCCACCAGAACATGGTGCCGGGCAGGTCGCTCTCGTGCGGCCCGGGCCGCAGGAAGCAGTAGGAGTCCATGCCCTGGCCGCGCAGGATCGCCGGGAGCATGGCGTTGTGGCCGAACGGGTCCACGTTCATGCCGACCGTGGCCATGACGCCGAAGCGGTCCTCCAGGTAGCGCTGGCCGTACAGGCCCTGGCGGACGAACGACTCGCCGGACGGCATGTTGCAGTCGGGCTCCACCCACCAGCCGCCGGCCAGGTGCCAGCGGCCCTCGGCCACCCGCTCCCTGATCCGGGCGAACAGCTCGGGGTCCGCCTCCTCCACCCACGACAGCAGCACCACCTGGTCGCAGGTGAAGACGAAGTCGGGGTACTCGTCCATGCGGTGGATCGCCGACCAGAACGTCGCCCGCGCCTCCTGGTAGCCCTCCTGCCACGGCCACAGCCAGACCGGGTCGAGGTGGGCGTTGCCGATCATGTGCAGGGTGCGGCCGGGGGCCGCCGCGGGCCGGGGCGCCCACGGCATGCCGTCCGGCTGCGGGCCGGAGGGGGCGTTGGCCATGGGCGCGGCGCGCCGGGCGGCGGGGCCGCTCACGCGGCGGCCCAGGCGTCGAGCCGGTCACTGATCATGTGCAGCATGAGGGTGTGCATCTCCTGGATGCGAGGGGTCTGGCAGGAGGGGGCGAGGAGCAGGTGGTCGGCGTGGCGGGCCGCCGCGCCGCCGTCCCCGCCGCCGAACAGCACGGTCGCCGCGCCGCCCGCGCGGGCGGCCTCCAGGGCGGCGACGATGTTCGGCGAGTTGCCGCTGGTCGTGAACGCGGCCACCACGTCGCCCGGCCGGGCCAGGGCGCGGACCTGCCGGGCGAACACCTCGTCGTAGGCGTAGTCGTTGGCGATGCAGGTCATGACGGTGGCGTCGGTGGTGAGGGTGACGGCGGGCAGCGGACGGCGGTCGCGCCGGTAGTGGCCGATCAGCTCGCCGGTGAAGTGCTGGGCGTCGGCCGCGCTGCCGCCGTTGCCCATCGTGTAGAGGGTGCCGCCGGCGGTGAACGCCTTCATGAGCAGCTCGCCGACCGCCTCGACGGCGGGGAGCATCGCCTCGACGGCCCGCGCGGCGGCCACGTGCGCGGCCACCTGCTCGGCCAGGCCGGCCGCGGCGGCGACGGCCGGCGTCCGCACGGCCGCGGAGGCGCCCGTAGTGGAGGCGCCCGCCGGGGAGGTCAGCGGTTCGGTGGGGTCAGGCATGGTTCGTTCCACTCGTTCCGGAGACGGCGGCGGGATGGGCGGATCCGGTCGCGCCGGTGGGCGCGGCGAGGAAGTCGTGGGCGACGGCGCCCGCGCCGACGACGCACACCGCCGCGCCCAGCTCGGCCCGGACGACGCGCGCCGCGCGGGCGGCCGGCGGCATGGCCTCGCGGGCCACCATCGCGGCGACCGGCCCGATGAGCCGCTCGCCCGCCCGGGCAACGCCCCCGCCCAGCACGACCAGGTCGGGCTCGAACACGTTGACCAGGTCCGTGACCGCCGCGCCCAGGGCCCGGACGGACTCGTCCCAGATCTCCACGGCCAGCGGGTCGCCCGCCGCGGCCGCCTCGCCGACGTCGCGGGCGGTGGGGGCCGGCAGCGCGGCGAGGCTCGACGGCCGGCCCTCGGCCAGGGCCTCGCGGGCGCGCCCGGCGATGGCCGTGCCCGAGGCGTACGCCTCGACGCAGCCGAGCCGGCCGCACGCGCACCGCCGCCCGCCCGGCCGTACCACCAGGTGTCCCAGCTCGCCGCCGTTGCCGGCCGCGCCCCGGTGCAGGCGCCCGCCGACGACGGTGCCGCCGCCGACGCCGGTCGAGACCGTCAGGTAGACCATCGTGGCGGTGCCGCGCCCCGCGCCGTGGCGGAACTCGGCCAGCGCCCCGGCCGTCGCGTCGTTCTCCAGGACGGCCGGCACCTCGAACGCCTCGGAGGCGAGGGCGCGGACCGGGACGTCCGCCCAGCCGGGCAGGTGGGGCGGCGACTGGACGACTCCCGCGGCGGCGTCGAGCGGCCCGCCGCAGGAGATGCCGACGGCGCCGACGGTCAGCCGCCCGGCCTCGGCGACGGCCTTGCGGCCGAGGTCGAACAGCCGGGTCAGGACGGCCTCGGGCCCCTCCTCCCGGCGGGTCGGCGCGCTCTGCCAGCCGTGGACGCGCCCGTCGGGCGTCACCACGCCGACGGCCAGCTTGGTGCCGCCGATGTCGAGGGCGAGGACGGGCGGCGGCTCGGCCGCGGGAAGGTGCGGGTCCATGTGCCTCCGATCGGCAGCCCTGCACGCGGAACCGATATGGCATCGTTCCCACACGGGTCCTAGGAGCGCACCCCTGCCGGGTCAATCTCCGCACTCCGCCGCGAGCCGGACGCGCCAGCGGCGCGAGCCGGACGTGCCAGGGGGCCAGCCGGTGCCGCGAGCCGGACGTGCCAAGGGGGGCCAGCCGGTGCCGCGAGCCGGACGTGCCAAGGGGGGTCAGCCGGTACCGCGAGCCCCGTCCGGGCACGGGCCGGTGGAGCCGCGGGTCACCAGGCGGACGGCGAGGACCGTGGTCAGCGACTCCCCGTCCGGCGTCTCCAGCCGCTCGTGCAGGCGCCGCACCGCCGCGGCGCCCAGCCCCATGGTGTCCTGCGCGACCGCCGTGACCGTGGGCGAGACCATGCTCATCCAGGGCGCGTCGTCGAAGGCCACCAGGCTGACGTCCGCGGGCACGCGCAGCCCCAGCTCGGCGATCGCCCGCCAGACGCCCTCGGCCAGCACGTTGTTGGCGGCGAAGACCGCCGTCGGCCGGTCCGGCAGGCGCAGCATGTCGAGCGCCCGCCGCCGCGAGTCGGCCACGTCCCAGCCGGAGGAGACCACCAGCTCGGGCTCCACGGTGGCGCCGCCCATCGCGAGCGCCTCGGAGTAGCCCTGGTAGCGCTCGTAGCCGGTGGTCCAGTTGGTCTCGTCGATGAACAGCGCGATGCGGCGGTGGCCGAGCGACACGAGGTGCGTCGTGGCGTCGCGGGCGCCGACGCGGTTGCCCACCACCACGCCGTCGGTGACGCCGGGCGCGAACTGCCGGTCCACCTCGATGACCGGGATGCCGTGGGAGCCGAGGTACGTGGACACCTTCGGCGAGTTGGGGGTGACGACGACGCCCGCCACGCGCAGCGCCACGAACGCCTCGGCCGCCTCGTTCTCGGCGTCGGCGGACAGCCCCGTGTCGGCCAGCACCATGGTGTAGCCGCGACTGCGCGCCTCGGCGCCGGCCCCCGCCGCCAGGTCGGCGTAGAACGGGTTGCGCAGATCGCTGACGATCACCCCGATCGACCGGCTGACCTGCTGCTTGAGGGTGCGGGCCATCACGTCGGGCACGTAGCCCAGCTCGGCCGCCGCCCGCTGGACGCGCTCGCGGACGTCGTCGGCGGCGTAGCCGCGGCCGGTCAGCGCCCGCGAGACCGTGGAGCGGGACACTCCCGCGGCCTGCGCCACGTCCTTGATCGTCGGTCGCCGGCCGCGGCCGAGGGGCGAGGCGCCGCGCTCTGTGGTCATCGGGTCCTCTCCTGGAGGGTCATTCCGGGATCACGTCCACCAGCGCCTCGGCGTGCTGGCCGAGCCGCAGGTCGCCGATGGTCACGTCGACGGCCAGGCGGACGCGCCGGCCGGGCATGGCGGCGGCGCCGAGACGGAGGTGCACCTGCTCAGTACCCCGCGCGGGCAGCGTCACCGGAAACGTTCCCGGCTCGCGCCGCCAGCCGGGCGGGACGACGGGCTCCACCCAGGCCGCGACCTTCTCGGGCCAGGGGTTGCGCAGGGTGGCGGTCAGGACCACCTCGCCGCCCGCCGCCACACGCGTGTGGTACGGGGTGAGACGGCACAGGACGCCGTCGGCGCCCAGGTCGAGCCGGTCCAGCGGCAACAGCTCCTGGTGCAGGTCGATGAGCCGTTCGCCTCCTTCGGCCAGCATGCGCAGGTAGTCGTCGTCGACCCACCGGGGCTTCCAGTGGCCGCTGATCATCAGGTCGGGGCGCAGGCGCCGGTAGAGGGCGGCGCTGCGCCGGTAGTCCTCGATCCGGAACCGGTTCTTGTACTGATAATTAAGGATCTCATGGCGTTCGCCTGGAATGCCCTGGCCGTCTTGCTGGTCGCCCGTCACCAGCACCTTGTGGCCGTCCACCACGACCTCGTACGCCGCCGCGTACAGCGTGTGCCCCGGCAGGTCGTGGACGGTGATCTCGTACTCCCGCCACCGCACGGTCTCGCCCAGCCCGAGCACCCGGTCGGCGGGGATCGGGTCGTACCACTGGCACGGCAGGTCGTGGTGGAGCGGCGCGGCCAGCACGGGCGCGATGTGGGACGGCACCCACAGCTCGGTGCCCTCCACGTCGCGCAGCAGCGGCATGCCAGCCACGTGGTCGTCGTGGTAGTGGGTGGGCAGCGCGACCTCGACGTCCGTGACACCGTAGTGGCGGCGCAGCGCGGGCAGCGAGGCCAGCCATGGGCGGCGGGCCGCCCGGTCGGTGCTCGCGGGCAGCCCGGTCGTCATGTCGTAGCCGAAGTCGAACAGCAGCGCCGCGCCCGACTCCGACAGCAGCGCGTAGCTGTGGGACAGGCTGCTCCTGTTCATCAGCAGGTGCGGCGTGACCTGGACGAACGGGTTGTCGAGCAGGCCGCGCACGTCCCACGGGTAGGCGCGGCGGGCGTCGACGTAGCGCTGCATGGTGGCCGACAGCCGCGCGAGCGCCGCGTCGGGATCGGGCATCGGCTCGCCGTGCGACGGGCACAGCAGGTCCGGCCGCTCGGCGCGCAGCAGCTCGCAGCTCAGGATGACCATGGCCGGGCCCTCGTTCTCGGTGTACGACCACTGGGTGGCGGCCAGCGACCACACCTTGCCCGGGGCGTAGATGAGGTCGCCGGTGAACGCCACCCGGCCGCCCCTCGTCTCCACGAGGTAGGTCACCGACCCGACGGTGTGGCCCGGCGTGGGCAGGACCCGCACGTCCACGCCGCCGAAGCTCGCCGTGCGGTACTCGGGGACCACCCCGTCCACCGGCACCGGCTCCAGCAGCGAGAACCGGTCGTCACGCAGGTCGTAGTCGTTGACCAGGCGCCGGCCCGCCCACATGACGTCCACCTCGTCGAACAGCTCACGCTCGACCGGCGGCACGTGGACCGCCACGCCCGCGCCGGCCGCCCGATGTAAGCCCTGCGCCTGGTCGCGGTGGTGGTGGGTCATGAGCACGTCGGTGAGGCGGTCGAGCCCCATCTCGGGAAGCAGGTCGAGCACCCGGCCGGAGCCGAAGTCGACGGCGACGCCCGTGCGCTCCCCGCCGGGCCCCGGGGGCACCGCGACGACGTACACGTGGCAGGTGTCCAGGACGCGGAAGACCCCTGGGGCGACTTCGGTGACTTCGGCACTCACGAGTGCGCATGCTATCGGGTATCGTTCCCACAATGCAGACGCTGGAGTGGCTGAACCCCACCCCTCAGAAGGCCTCGGTCAGCGCCCCTCACCTGGAGTGCGAGGCGTTCCACGTCGACGGCGGCCCCGGCACGGCCACGGCCGTCGCCGCGCTCCACGACGCTCTGCCCACGAGCCTTCCCACGCACCTTCCCACAGGCCTCCCCACGGGTCCCGCCGACCCGGCCGCGGGACCCGCCGCCGGGTCCCGCCGCGTCGTGCGCGTCGAGGTGCGGGTCGACTCCGGCGCCGCGCTGCCGCCCGAGGGTTACACGCTCACCACCGGCCGCGACGCCGTGCTCGTCACCGGCGCCGACCCCGCCGGGGCCTTCTACGGCGCGCAGACCCTCATCGCGCTCGTGGCCGCCCCGTGCGCCGAGCACGCGCTCTGCGTGCCGGCCGCCGACGTGCGCGACTGGCCCGACCTGCCGCTGCGGGGCACCATCGAGGGCTTCTACGGCACCCCGTGGTCCCACGCCGACCGGCTGGAGCACCTGCGTTTCTCCGGCCGGCACAAGCTCAACGCCTACGTCTACGCGCCCAAGGACGACCCGTACCACCGGGAGCGCTGGCGCGAGCCGTACCCCGCGACGGAGCTGGCCCGGCTGGGCGAGCTGGTGGCCGAGGCGGCGGCGCGGCACGTGCGGTTCGTGTTCGCGCTGAGCCCCGGACTGTCGATGGTCTACAGCGACCCGGCCGAGCGGGCCGCGCTGCGCGCCAAGGCCGCGCAGGTGTGGGAGGCGGGCGTGCGGGAGTTCGCCCTGCTGTTCGACGACATCCCGGCCGAGCTGGAGCACGAGCGCGACCGCGCGGCCTTCGGCACCGCGCCGGGGGCGAGCGCTCGCGCGCACGCCGCGGTGTGCCGCGACTTCACCGAGGCGTTCCTGGAACCCCGGGGCGCGGAGCGGCCCCTGACGATGGTGCCGACCGACTACGCGGGCACGTCCCGCACCGCCTACCGCGACCGGCTGGCCGAGGAACTGCCGCCCGGCGTGCTGGTGTGGTGGACCGGCCGGGACGTGGTCGTCGGCACGGTCACGGCCGACGAGATCGCCGCCGCCGCGGCCTCCTACGGGCACCGGGTGGCGCTGTGGGACAACTTCCCGGTCAACGACTTCGACTTCACCCGGGTGTTCCTGGGGCCGCTGACCGGCCGCGACACCCGGCTCGACACCGTTCCCCTGGCCGGAGTGACGGCCAACCCCATGGTCCACGCCGCCGCCTCGCGGCTCGCGCTCGCCACGGTCGCCGACTACGCCTGGCAGCCCGCCGCCTACGACCCGGAGCTCTCCCACGAACGCGCGGTGCGGCTCGTGCCGGGGGCCGCCGAGCTCGCCCCGCTCGTCGAGGCGTGCTCGTCGTGGCCGCCGAGCGCCGACCAGAGCCCGGCGCTGTCGGCGCTGTGCGCGTCCGTCCTCGCAGGCACCTCCAGGGCTGCGGCACGGCCGCGGGGCGAGAGGGCCGCCAACGTGGCGGTACGGCCGGACGGGGCGAACGCACTCGCGGGACGGCAGGGCTCGGAGGACGCAGGCGCGGCGCTGCGGAGCGCGGAGGACACTGGCGCGGCGCAGCGGGACGGGGAGGACGCTGGCGCCGCGCGGCGGCTGCGTTTCGAGCTGGAGCGGCTGGCGGCGCTGCCCACGAGCGCGCCGGGGCGGATCGGCGAGGAGCTGCGCCCCTGGATCGCCGCCGCCCGCGACATCGCCACCGCCGCCCTGGCCGCGCTCGACCTCCTGACCACGCTCCCGCCCGCCACCACGGACGAGGCGGCGCAGGGAGCGGCGGAGGGGGCCATGCCACGGGCCGGGCACGAGGCGACACGAGACGACACGGAAACCGCCACACCACAGGCCAGGCACGAGACGACACGAGACGACACGGAAACCGCCGCGCGACAGGCCGGGCACGAGGCGGCGCGGGCTGTGGCGGAGGCGCTGGCGCGGGCGGAGCAGCACGAGGTGAACGTGCTGCGCGGCGTCCTGCCGCCGTTCGTGCGCGCCGTCCTCGACCGGGCCGCCCCCGCCGTCACGCCACCCGCCCCCGTCACCACCGCTCTCCGCGCCACCACGATGCCCGCCCCCGCGACCGCCCCCTCCCCCGCGGACCCCGTCGCTCCGTGACCAGGGCCGGGGCCGAGTCGGCGGCGTCCGGCTCCACCACCGCCGACACCACAGCCGCAACCCGCACACCTCACGTCGAGGCCGTCCCCGCGATCGACCGTCCACCGAAGTCGACGGACGGGTCCGGATCGAGGTCCGAGGCTCAGAGGGGATGAGCGAGGCTGCGGGCGAGAGCGGGCACGGGCCCGGCGGGAGAGCGGGAGCGTGCGACCGTGCCTACGGCGAGGTCGGGCGGCCCGCGGCGGACCCGTCGGTCACAGGCCCCACCACTTGGCCACGAGCCGCAGGTCCTCGCCGGTGATCTCCTCCCCCGTGCCGTCGATGGCCTCCACGTAGTACAGCGCGGGCACCCCGTGCTCCGGCTGCGCCTGCGCGTACGCGAGCCAGTCGGCCTTGGTGCGCATCGGCCACTGGTCGGTGTCGACGAGGTGGCCGGGCAGGGCGTGGGCGGCGACCGCGTGCCGGAAGCGGAGCTGGTCCACGGCCGCCACCGGACGGCCTCGCGGGTCGGTCTCCAGCACGTCGTTGAGCCGGATCATGTCGGTCACGTCGGCGAAGGCGGGGTGCGGGGTGTGGGTGACCATCAGGGCGTCCGGCTTGGCGCGCTTGGCGGCGTCGTACATGGTGGCGAGCATCTCGTGCAGCAGGGAGATGCCCCAGTTGGTGCCGTACGCGCGCAGATGGGAGCCACTCGGGAACCACTGCGTGAAGTCGATCTTCAGCCCGTCGGCCCCCAGCCCGGTGAGCATCTCCGCCACGGTGCCGGCCAGGCGGCGCCGGTAGGCGGGGTTGGTCGGGTCGGCGGCGACCGGGCGCCCGGCCGGGTCGGTGACGCACTCCTCGGCGGGCAGCCCGTGCGGCGCCCAGGCCCGCCACCACAGCAGCACCCGCTGGCCGCGCTCGTGCCGCGCGGCGATCCACGCGCGCATGTCCGGCCAGCGCTCCGGGTCGGGCTCCGGCCGGCCGTAGTGGGCCTGCCACCGGTCGTCCACGACGATCGTGCCGGGGACGATGCCGTGCAGCTCCAGCCGGTCGAGCCACTCGTCGTACAGGTCCTGGCGGGAGAGCTGCATCGGCGTGACGCCGCCGCCGGCCCGCGCGCACTGCGCGCCCCAGCCGCAGAAGATGACGCGGCGCCACCAGTCGTGCGCGGGACGCACGGGACCCTCGGGGGCCAGGCCGTGCTCGACGAGGTCGGCGCGGTGGTGGGCGATCGCCTCCCACGGCGAGGCGGCGGGCCGGATGACGACGGCCGGCGAGGTCCAGGCGCCGTGGGTGAGGGTGTGGCCCTCGTAGTCGAGGCGGAGCAGCGCCCCGCCGTCGAGCGGCTCGTACCCGAACTGCGTGAACGTCAGCCCGGCCACGCCCGCGCGGAGCGAGAGCCCGAGCCACGGGCCCCCGGGCACCCGGGTGGCGCGCCCCGGCCGGGTGCTCGCCGGCTCCTTGCCGAAGGCCAGCACCAGCGGCGGGGGCGAGAAGACGGCGTGCAGGCGGCCGGGGTCGGCGTCGCCGATCACGCCGAGCGTCACGGGTTCGCCGGCGGGCCGCACGACCTGGACGGGCTGGGTGGGGGTGGGGTTGAAGACGCTGCGCGCCCGGATGTGGGAGCGGAACGTCCCGGCGGGCCCGGTGTTGAGCACGGCCCGGCCGCCGAGCAGCGTCACGTCGGCGACGGCGGCCTCGCCCTCGACGCTCACCTCCACCGCGACGCGGTCGGGCTCGCAGACCAGCCGCACGGTCTTGGCGTCCCACACGGCCGTGCGCTGGGGGATCTCGAACACCGCCCGCTCGCCCCGCTCGACGAGGACGGGCGGCAGTGTCTCGTACGTCTCGTCGCGCCGCCCGGTGGTGTTGACGGCGGCGATCAGGCTGAGCGTGCCCCAGCCGTCGAGCTCGGCGCGGGGCGCGGTCCGGGAGACGGTGAGGGTGTAGGTGTCGGCGCGCACGCCGAAGGCGTCGCCGGAGGTGGTGATGTGCATGGGTTACCCGAGGGCCTCGATCCGGGGCGGGCGGGACCTGGCCGGCCCCGGTGGTGAGCATGGGATGGTAGCGGCCGCAACCCTTGATCGTGCGGACACGGGAGGGCCGTCACTTGCCGCCCGTCGTGGCGATGCCCTTGACGAAGTGCTTCTGGCCGAGGAAGAACAGGATGATCATGGGGACGGTGGTGATGACGCCGGCGGTCATGACGATCTCCCAGTGCCACTCGCCGCCGAAGCCGAACTGGTCGAGCAGTGCCTTCAACCCGCGCGGCACGGTGAACGTGGCCGAGTCGCGCAGGTAGATCAGCGGTCGCATCAGGTCGGTCCAGGCGGCCTGGAACTCGAACAGCAGGGTCACCACGATCGCCGGCCGGCACAGCGGCAGGGCGATGCGGGTGAAGATCTTCCAGTTGTTCGCCCCGTCGATCTTCGCCGCCTCGAACGGCTCACGGGGCAGCCCGAGGAAGAACTGGCGCAGCAGGAAGATGTAGAAGGCGCTGCCGAACAGGTTCTGCGCCCACAGCGGGGTCAGGGTGCCGACCATGCCGAGCGAGTTCCAGATGAGGAACGTCGGGATCATGGTGACGGCGCCCGGGAGCATCATGGTGCCGAGCAGCACGCCGAACAGCGCGTTCCGGCCGGGGAAGCGGAAGTAGGCGAAGCCCCAGGCCACCATGGCGCTGGTGACGGTCACCGCGACGGCCGCGAGGACCGTCACGAACAGGGTGTTGACCAGCCACAGCCCGAGCGGCGCCGCGTGCCACACCTGGATGTAGTTGTCGAAGGTGAACGTCTCGGGGATGATCCGGTGGTCGAACACCTCGCCGCGCGGCTTGAACGACGCGCTCAGCAGCCACACGAACGGGTACATGAAGGCGACCGTGAGCACGCCGAGCGCGGCCCAGGTGAGGACGAGCCGGGCCCTCCTCATGACTGTCCCCCCTCGTAGTGCACGTACCTCCTGGTCACCAGGATCTGCACGGCGGTGATCACCATGATGATGACGAACAGCAGCCAGGCCAGCGCCGAGGCGTAGCCCATGTGCAGGAACTCGAAGGCCTGCCGGAACAGGTAGATGGCGTAGAACAGGGCGGCGTCGTTGCTGTAGGTGGTGTTGCCCGCGCCGAAGAAGGCGGTGTACGCCTCGGTGAACGACTGCAGGGCGTTGATGGTGTCCACGATGAACAGGAAGAACAGCGTCGGGCTGATCATCGGGACCGTGATGCGCAGCGTGCGCCGCCACCAGCCGGCCCCGTCGACGAGCGCCGAGTCGTACAGCTCCTGCGGCACGCCGCGCAGGGCGGCCAGGATGATGATGACCGACGCCCCGACGGTCCACAGGCTCATGAGCACCAGTCCCGGCTTGACCCAGCCGGGGTCGGTGGTCCAGGCCGGGCCGTCGATGCCGACGAGCCCCAGCGCGCCGTTGACCAGGCCGCTCTGGCCGTTGAACAGCATGACCAGCAGCACGCCGATCGCCACCGGCGGCGTCATCTTGGGCAGGAAGAACGCGGTGCGGAAGAAGCCGGTCGCCTTGGCGGCGCTGTTGAGCAGCAGCGCCAGCGCGAGGGAGACGACGAGGTGGGCCGGCACCGACATGACGGCGAACAGGAACGTGTTGCGGATCGCGAGCCCGACCTTGGGGTCCTCGAAGAGCGTCACGTAGTTGTCGAAGCCGACGAACGACGGGTCGTTGATGACGTCGTAGTCGGTCAGCGACAGGTAGGCGCTGTTGATGATCGGCCAGGCGGTGAAGACCAGGAGCCCGATCAGCCAGGGGCTGATGAACAGCAGGGCCGCCCGGGTCTCGATCCACCGCGTGGAACGCCGTCGCGGGAGGCGGTTCGCGTGTTCGCGTGCGAGGGACATGGCGGGCCGGTCAGTTCGTCTTCTTGTCCGCCCACTCGGCCCATGCCTTGTCCAGGGCCGCCTGCGCGTCCCGCTGGGCCCGGTCGAGGGCCTGCTGCGGCTTCTCCTGGCCGTTGAGCACCCGGTTGACGGCGTCCTGCCAGGCGGTCTTGAACTCGTTGTCCGCCGGGTTGGCGGGCAGGCTGAAGGTGTGGTCGTTCGCCTCGTACATGGCCTGCACGCCGCTGTCCCACGGCCGGCCGCCGGAGGTGACCATCTTCCTGATCTCCTCGTCGGCGCGGTCGTTGGCGGTGAGGATGCCGGTGAACGGCTTGCCGTCCTGCTTGCGCTTGGCGACGCGAGCCTCGGCGGCGGCCTTCCAGGACTCGACGAGCGTCATCGTCTTGGCGAAGCGGCAGGCGGCCTGCGGGTTCTTCGCCCCCTTGGGGACGGCCCAGGCCGAGCCGGAGGAGTAGGCGATCGGCTCGCCCCGCGGTGTGCGGAAGGTGTCGAAGGCCAGGGTGGCCTCGGGGGAGACGTCGTTGAGCACGTTGACGTACCACTGCTCCATCGGCATGGCGCCCAGCTCGTGCTTGGCGAACTGGTTGCCCTTGCCGAAGAAGTCGGCCGAGTCGCGCGCCGCCTTGACCTTGGCGAAGCCGCCCTGCGCGGTGTAGAGGCCGACGGCGAACTCCAGCGCCTTGACCACCTGCGGGCTGTTGAGCTGCGCGGTCTTCCCGTCGGCCGACAGCAGGTCGGCGCCGTTGGCCTTGGCCCACAGGGGCAGGAACTCGGGCAGCTTGCTGTCGAAGCCGATCACCTTGAGCTTGCCGCCGGGCGCCTGGAGCAGCTTCGTGGCGGCGGCCGACAGGGACTCCCAGCTGGAGCCGTTGACGTCGGCGATCGTGAGGCCGGCCTTGTCCAGCAGCGAGGAGTCGGCCATGGTGATCTGGACCTGGTTGAACTCGGGGATGGCGTAGACCGCGCCGCCGAAGGTCACCTGGGCCAGGGCGTTCTGGTCGAACATCGTGGTGTCGACGCCCTCGCCCTTGACGCAGTCGGTCAGCGGGACGATCGCGCCGCGCGAGGCGAACGTGCCGATCTGGTCGCGGTTGGCGTACACGAGGTCGGGCGCGGAGCCGGCGGCGACCGAGGACAGGAACTGCTGGATGTCGAGGTCGCCCTCGGCGAGCTTCACGTCCATGCCGCCGAGGGCGGCCTCGGCGCGGTCGGCGCGCACCTTGCCGATCTCGTCGCCGGTGCCGAAGCCCATGATGGATAACGTGCCGTGGAACGTGGCCGAGGGGTCGTAGGTGACGCCGCCGGCGGGCCGGGCGCCTCCGCCCGTGCCCTTGGCGCAGCCGCTGAGGGCCAGGGCCAGCGACATCGGCACGACGGACCAACGGACAAGACGGGACCTCATAGGTGTTCGCCTTTCACGCGGGGTCAAGCGAGGGATGGCGACGTGGCGCTGCCCCGTGTGGCAACGATCACACACATGAGAACGTACCCACACCGGCGAAACATCGTCAACCGATGCGTGTGCGAGGTCGCGCCCCCGCCGAGGCGCCGACCGGCAGCGCGCGGCGGGGCAGGGTTACGCCGTTCTCTCGCGCTGTGCAATCATGGTGTCTCGGAACGTATGCGCCGTAAGCGCAGAGCCGAGATACCGCCCAGGCGCGGCGGCGGGAGGGCACGAGGTGGAACGGGCGGGCGCGAGGCGGGCCGGCTTCTCCTGGACCGGCGGGCGGCACGACGGCGTGACGGTGGTCGCCCTGGCCGGCGAGCTCGACATCGCCACGGCGGGAGCCCTGCGCCAGGCCGTGACCGACGCGCTGTCCGGCGCGCCCGACGAGCCGCCGCTCCTGGTGATCGACATGCTGGCCGTCGACTTCTGCGACTCCACCGGCCTCAGCGTGCTGGTGTCCACGATCAACGGCGCGGCGGGCGCCGGCGGCCGGGCGGTGCTGAGCGGCATCGGGCCGCGCATGGCGCGGCTGCTGCGCGTGACGGGCCTGGACAAGCGTTTCCAGACGTACGACACGGCCGACGACGCGGTCCAGGCGCTGCGGGCCTCGTAAGCCTCGCGCCATGAAGCGGTCGGGGGCCGGAAAGCGGAGAGCCGGCCCGCGCCCCTTCGTCAGGGGCGGGACCGGCTCAGCCGAGGACGTCTCGCGTCAGGCGGGGGTGATGTTCTCCGCCTGCGGGCCCTTCTGGCCCTGGGTGATGTCGAAGCTCACCTTCTGGCCCTCGTGCAGCTCGCGGAAGCCGCGGCCCGCGATGTTGGAGTAGTGGGCGAAGACGTCGGCGCCGCCGCCGTCCTGCTCGATGAAGCCGAAGCCCTTTTCCGCGTTGAACCACTTCACGGTACCGGTCGCCATGTCAATCTCCTTCGATAGGCGCAGGTCTGGGACTCGCACGTCACGAGCCCCGCGTCGCCGCGATCCCCCGCCGGAAATGACCGGAAAACAAAAGGCGCCCGAGGGGTCGGATCCCGTCAGGCGCACACACGTTCATGGGTACCACACTGCAACGGGTATGAGCTTACCACGCCCTCCCGGCCATGGTTCTCCCACCGGATGGGCGACGTTCGCCCAGGCCGCGTCCTGTTTTCGGGAAGCGGTCCGCCGGCTCGGGCGCGGACGGTCGAGGGCCGGCGGGCTACCGGGCGAAGCGGGCGAGCAGCTTCTCGGCCCCGGCGAAGGCGGCGACCACGTCGGCGGCCGTGCGGGGCTCGCGCACCAGCCCCACCCCTTGGCCCACGTAGATGTAGGCGGTGTCGAAGTCCTCGTCGCGGCGGGCCGCCTCCAGGTCGGCCCGGGCGCTCTCGTCGGCGGCCAGCTCGTCCTCGCGGCCCGCCCACCGCTCGAAGAAGGCGTTGCGCAGGGCGCGCCCGCCGTACTCGACCGGCCAGCCGAGCCGCTGGGCCACGTCGAAGACCCGCCCGTACGCGGTGTCGGTCTCCGCGGCCTCCAGCAGCCGCCGCCTGGCCGCCGGCGAGATCGTCGTCTCCTCGCAGCCCATGAACGCCGTGCCGGCCCAGGCGCCCTCGGCCCCCGCGGCGAGCACGGCGGCGAGCCCGCGGGCCGTGGCCACGCCCCCGGCGGCCAGCACCGGGACCCGCACCGCGTCCAGCACGCCCTCCAGGAGGGGCAGCGTCGCCACGTCGGCGCGGCCGTGGCCGCCGCCCTCGGCGCCGCGGGCCACGACGGCGTCCACCCCGGCCCGCTCGGCGGCCAGCGCCTCCTCCGTGGTGCCGGCCTGGGTGACGACCGTGATGCCCGCCCGTCGCAGCTCTCCGACATACCGCTCGTACGGCCCGAAACTCACGGACACGACCGCGGGCCGGGCGTCGAGCACGGCCTGGAGCTGGGCGGGGTTGCCGGGCAGCGCCCACGCCATGAGCCCGATCCCGTACGGCCGGCCGGTCGCGGCGGCGACCGACGCCTGCTCCCCGATCCACTCGGCCGTGGCCGTGGCCGGCACGCCGAACATGCCGAGCGCCCCGGCGGCGGACACCGCGGCGGCCAGCCGGCCCGCTCCCACCCCCGCCATGGGCGCCCCCACCAGGGGCACGGTCAGGTCGAACCGCTCGGTGAGCCACGTGCGCATGACGATCTCCTTCGGCCGCTCCCCCGCCCGCGGCGGGCCTGCCACTCGCCACCCTGCCACGCCGCCCACGCCCGGCCGGCCATCGCCCCTCCCCCGCCGCCCCCGGGGCCGACTGTCCCCCGCCCGCACGCCTTCCCCAGGGCCGAGTGTCACCCGCCCGCGGTGAACAGGGCGTTGACCCGCTGGTTGGCGGCCGTCAGGGCGGTGCGGGCGTCCTTCTGGCCGAGCCAGACCTCCTCCATCGCCGTGCCCACGATCTGGTCGATCTCGTCGCCGTGGTCGCTGACCGGCAGCAGGAACGTGCCGCCCTGCGCGTCGGCCTGGCTGGTGAAGGCGCTGACGTCCCGGTGCGCCGCCTTGTGCGCCGCGACGGCGCGCTCGGTGGAGGAGGTGATGGCGGGGAAGGCCACGGCGCTGTCGGCGACGATGTCCTGGCAGGCGGTCGAGCCGAGGAACTTCACCCACTTCCACGCCGCCTCCGGGTGCTCGGTGCCCGCGTAGATGGTGTCGGCCAGGCCGTTGAAGGCGGACTTGCGGCCCTGGGGCCCGGTCGGCAGCGGGGCGAAGGCGAACTTCTGCTCCGTCGAGCCCAGGTACGTCTTGATCATCCAGGAGCCGGTGATGCCGAGCGCCCCCTTTCCGGAGCCGAGCACGACGTCGGGCCCGAGGGAGCTCTTCTTGTCGTAGGGCGCCGCGTAGCCCTTGTCCATGAGCCGCTTGAACCAGGCGGCGGTCTCGGCCAGCTTGGGGTCGTCGTAGAAGTACCGGGTGCCGAACGGGTTCTTGTCGATGTAGCGGAAGCCGTTGGAGACGGCCAGGTCGCCCCAGCCGTTCTGCCCCTGGGAGCCGTCGTTGAGCTCCGCGACGATCCCGTACACGGCGATCTTCGACTTGTCGAAGCCGGGCTCGTCGCCGCGCCGGCCGGAGGTGTCGACGGTGAGCCGGGCGAGGGCCTTCTCGAAGGTGCCGCCGTCCGCCGGGTTCCAGGTGAGGTCGCCCAGGTCGAGGCCGGCCTTCTCGGCCATGGCGGTGTTGTAGACGATGGCGATCGTGTCCCAGTCCTTGGGCAGGCCGTACCTCTTGCCGTCCTTGACCCACAGGTCGGCGAGGCCGGGCCGGTACTGACCGAAGTCGATCCTGTCGGCCTCGGCCATGGGGCCGATGTCGAGGAGCTGGCCGTTCTTGACGAACTGCGGGTAGTAGGTCGTCTGCATGGTGATCACGTCGGGGGCCTTGCCGGAGACCATCTGCGTGGTGAGGTTCTGCCAGTACTGGTCCCACGCCGCCTGGTTGATCTTGATGGTGATGCCGGGGTTCGCCTTCTGGAAGGCGTCGGCGCACTGCTGGTAGGCGCCCTGCTGGGCGTCGTCCCACAGCGCGTACGTCAGCGTGACGGGCCCGTCGTCCGTGCCCGAGCCGCCCGAGCCGCCGCCGCAGGCCGCCGTGAGCAGCAGCAGCGCGCCCGCCGCCAGATGCGCCTTGTTCATGTCTAACCTTTCATGCCGGAGAACTGGATGGAGTCCACGAGCCGGCGGCCGAAGAAGACCACGAGCAGCAGCACGGGGATGATCGACAGGACGGAGCCGGCCATGAGGCCGGTCCAGTCGGGCGCGGTGTTCGGCGACTGCTTGAGGAAGATGCCGAGCGCCGCCGTGAGCACGCGGGTCTCCTCCCCCGGGGCCACCAGCAGCGGCCACAGGTAGTCGTTCCACGTCCAGACCGCGGTGGTGAGGGCGAGGGTGAGCAGCGGGCCGCGGCTCATCGGCAGCACCACCCGCCAGAAGATCAGGCCCTTGCCCGCGCCGTCGATGAGGGCCGCCTGCTCCACGTCGCGCGGCACGCCGAGGAAGAACTGCCGCAGGAAGAACACCGCGAACGGCGTCATGAGCAGGCCGGGCGCGACGAGACCCGGGACGGTGTCGAGCCACCCCAGCTCCTTGACCAGCACGAAGTTGGGCAGCAGCGTGAAGATCGGCGGCACCATGAGGGCGGCCACGAACATCCCGAACAGCAGGTCGCGGCCGGGGAAGCGGAGGCGGGCGAAGGCGTAGCCGGCCATCGCGCACAGCAGGGTCTGCACCGCCGTGACGAGGCCCGTGTAGAGGATCGAGTTGCGCAGGTAGCGGAAGAAGTCGAGGTCGGCCCCGGACCCGCCGGCCGCCCGCGCCTCCTCCCGGGTGGTGAGGCCCAGCACGCGCTCGAAGTTGAGCAGGGTCGGGTGCCGGGGCAGCAGCCCGGCGTTGTCGCCGGCCAGCTCGCGTCCGGGCGTGATCGCCGTGCGGAGCATCCAGTAGAGCGGGAACAACGAGATCAGGACGGCCAGGATCAGGCAGGCCCAGGCGAGCGGGCGGCCGATCCGGATCCGGGAGGGGCGGTTCATGCGAGGTCCGAGGTGGAGGCGCGCAGCAGGCGCATCTGGACGAAGGTCAGCACGCCGAGGACGAGCACGAGGCTCAGCGCCAGCGCGGAGGCGTAGCCCATCTTGAAGTGGGTGAACGCCTGCTCGTAGATGTAGTGGTAGATGACCCGGGTGGCGTTGACCGGGCCGCCCTTGGTGGTGACCGCCACGGCGTCGAAGAGCTGGAACGAGTCGATCAGCGACACCACGAGCACGAACGCGAGGATGGGGCGCATCAGCGGCAGCGTCACGCGGAAGAACGTGCGGATCTCGCCGGAGCCGTCCAGGGCCGCCGCCTCGTAGACGTGCCGCGGCACCAGGAGCATCCCCGCGTACAGCAGCAGCGCGGTGTAGCCGGTGCCGCTCCACGAGGTGATGACGGCCACGCTGGGCAGCGCCAGGTCCGGCGAGGTGAGGAAGCCCTGGGCGGGCAGCCCGGCGCCGGTGAGCAGGTGGTTGACGAAGCCGAGGTCGGCGTCGAGCAGCCACATCCACAGCAGGCCGGTCGTCACGTTGGGCACCAGCCACGGCACCACGAGCAGCGACCGGAGCACCAGGGAGCGCGTCAGGCGGTGCAGCAGGGCGGCCAGGCCGAGGCCGGCGAGGAGCTGGATGCCGAGGTTGAGCACGACGTAGCCGGCGGTGACCTTGAGCGCGTTCCAGAACAGGGGGTCGTGGAGGAGCCGGGCGTAGTTGTCCAGGCCGACGAAGCGTGGCCGCGACAGCAGGTTCCAGTCGGTCATCGAGTACCAGGCGCCGCGCAGCGCCGGATACAGGTAGAACAGGCCGAACCCGATGAGCGCCGGCGCGAGGAAGGCGGCGGCGAGCCGCCCGTCGCCGCGCGTGCCGGCCTTGAGCCGGTGGGCGGGCCCGGCCACGGGTGGCGCGGCGGGCTCGCCCTGTCGTAGCAGCATCTCCGAACCTCCTGGGGGCGAGGGAGCCGGCCGAGCGGCCGTGGTGCAGCCCATCATGGTGACTTTCGAAAACTTGTCAATACCTTCGGGAAACGCGCCATGTCGTGCGCGATGGCCGACAATCTTCGAAAGTATTGACAAGAGTTCGAAGGTCCTGGGAGCGTCCTGCCCATGGCCTTCACGGATTTCGACCTGCTCGTCGTCGGCGACGCCAACCCGGACGTGATCGTCTCGGGAGCGCCCCGGCGGCCCGCCTACGGCCAGCGCGAACACCTGGTGGACACCGGCGACCTGGTGCTCGGCGGCTCCGGCGCGATCACCGCGTGCGGGGCCGCCCGCCTCGGGCTGCGCGTGGCCTTCGCCGGGCGCGTGGGCGACGACCCGGCCGGCGCGTTCGTGCTGGACGCGCTCCGGCGGCGCGGGGTGGACGTCTCCGCCTGCGTGGTCGAGCCGGGAGCGGCCACCGCGCTCACCGTCATCCTGGCCGACGGGCAGGACCGGGCCATCCTGACCGCCCCGGGCTGCCTCGGCCGCACCTCGGCCGGCGACGTGCCGCCCGGCCTGCTCGCGCGCGCGGCGCACGTGCACGTCTCCTCGTTCTACCTCCAGCCGCTGCTGGCCGAGGGCGTGCCGGAGCTGTTCCGCGCCGCCCGGGCGGCGGGCGCGACCACCTCGCTCGACACCAACGACGACCCGGCCGGCCGCTGGGAGGGCCTGGAGGAGGTGCTGCCGCTGACCGACGTCCTGCTGCCCAACGAGCGCGAGGCCCTGGCGATCGCGGGCGTCGCCGACCTCGGACGCGCCGTGCGCGAGCTGGCCGCCCGGGGCACGACCCCCGTGGTCAAGTGCGGCGCCGAGGGCGCCATGACGATCGTGGACGGCGAGCCGCTGCACGTGCCCGCCCCGGCGGCGAAGGACGCCGGCGAGGGTGCGAACGACGCCGTGGACACGGTCGGGGCGGGCGACAGCTTCGACGCGGGCCTGATCGCGGCCCGCCGGCGCGGCCTGCCCGTACGGCGGAGCCTGGAGGTGGCCGTGGCCTGCGGCACCCTCTCCACCCGAGCCGCGGGGGGCACAGCGGCACAGCCCACCTGGGAGGAAGCCACCTCATGAGCAACCCGAAGATCGTCTTCATCGGCGCGGGCAGCGTCGTGTTCACCCATGGCCTGCTGGCCGACCTGCTGGCCCATCCGGAGCTGCGGCAGGCCCGGATCGCGCTGCACGACATCGACCCGGAGCGGCTGGAGACGGCCGAGGCCGTGGCCCGCCGCATCGCCGCCGCCCGGGGCGCCGCCCCCGAGGTCAGCGCGACCCTCGACCGGCGGGCCGCGCTCGACGGCGCGGACTTCGTCATCAACATGATCCAGGTGGGCGGGCACGCCGCGACCGTGGCCGACTTCGAGATCCCCGCCCGCCACGGCCTGCGGCAGACGATCGCCGACACGATCGGGGTGGGCGGCGTCTTCCGCGCCCTGCGCACGTTCCCCGTGCTGGACGCGCTGGCCGCCGACATCCGCGCCGTCTGCCCGGACGCGCTGCTGCTCAACTACACCAACCCCATGGCCATGAACGTGTGGTACCTGGCCTCCCGGGTCCGCAACGTGGTGGGCCTGTGCCACTCGGTCTACTGGACGATGCACGACCTTGCGGCGCTGGTGGGGGTGCCGTACGAGGAGGTCACCTATCTGGCGGCGGGCGTCAACCACCAGGCGTGGGTGCTGCGCTTCGAGCGCGCGGGCGCCGACCTGTACGAGCGGCTCGACGCGCGGATCGAGGCGGACCCCGAGCTGCGCCGCCGGGTCCGGGTGGAGATGTACCGGCGGCTCGGCCACTACCCGACCGAGACGAGCGAGCACTCCTCGGAGTACGTGCCGTGGCTGCTGCGCCACGACGCCGAGATCGAGCGGCTGCGCATCCCGGTCGGCGCGTACGTGGGCATCAGCGAGGAGAACGTCCGCGAGTACAAGCGCACGCGCGACGCCGTGCGGACCGGCGGGGACCTGCCCGTCGAGGGGACCGGCGAGTACGCGCCGCAGATCATCCACAGCGTCGTGACCGGCGTGCCGCGCGTGGTCTACGGCAACGTGGTCAACGACGGGCTCATCGCGAACCTGCCGCCCGGCTGCGTGGTGGAGGTGCCCTGCGTGGTGGACGCGACGGGGGTGCGGCCCACCCGGGTGGGCGCGCTGCCGGCGCAGTGCGCGGCGCTCAACCGGGCGTACGTCAGCGTCAACGAGCTGACCGTGCGGGCGGCCGAGGAGGGGCGGCCGGAGCACGTGCGGCACGCGCTGATGGCCGACCCGAACACCGCGGCCACGCTGTCGCTGGACGCGATCTGGCGGATGTGCGACGACCTGACCCGCGCCCACGGCGACCTGCTCCCCGAACCGCTGCGGGTCACCCTCACGCCCTGACCGCACCCGGGCCCGGCGGCGTCAGCCGACGAGGTCCACCTTGAGGCCGCGCTCGCGCAGGAGCGCCACCGTCGCCGGGTCGGCCGACTCCCCGGTGATGAGCAGGTCCACCTCCGTCAGCGGGCAGACCGGCGCCATCTCCACCTTGCCCAGCTTGGAGGAGTCGGCGACCACCACGCACCGCCCGGCGGCGCGCAGCATCCGCTGCTTCATCTCGGCGTCGGGCAGGTTGACGTTGGTCACGCCGGCCTCCGGGTGGACGCCGCCGCAGCCGAGGAAGACGAGGTCGGCCCGGATGCCCTCCAGGACGCGGGTGGCGAGCGGGTCGACCAGGGAGTGCTGCTGGCGGCGGAGGCTGCCGCCGGTGACGACGACGGCGAAGCGCGGCAGCGCCGGCTCCAGCTCCAGCGCGGTGCGCAGCCCGTTGGTGAACACGGTGACCTCGGTGAGGTCGGCGCGGGCGACCAGCTCCCTGGCCACGTACGCCGTGGTGGTGCCGGCCCCCATGAGCACGCTCTCCCCCGAGGCGACCAGCCTGGCCGCCGCCTTGGCGATCAGCGCCTTCTCCACGGCGGCGGTGCCGAGCGACAGCTCGAAGGACGGCTCGACGCGGGGCGGCGACCCGGCGGCCACCGCGCCGCCGCGCACCCGCCGGACCCTGCCCTGCTCCTCCAGCGCGTCGAGGTCGGCCCGGACGGTCACGGTGGACACGCCGAACGCCTCGGCCAGCTCCGCGACCCGGGCGAACTCCTGCTCCATGAGCAGCCCGAGCATGCGCTCGCGGCGCACCTCGGTCGGCATGGACTCCGTCATCGGCGGATCGCCTCCGGCAGCAGCTCGCCGTGCGCCTCGATCAGCTCGTCGCACAGCTCCTCGATGGCGGGCAGGGGCAGCGTGGCGGCGGTGTTGGGGTCGAGCATCGCGGCGTGGTGGACGTGCCGGCGATCTCCGTCGAGCACCGCCCGGACGGTCAGCTCGACGACGTTGAGGAACGTGCGGTGCAGCGCCACGAGCTGGACCGGCAGGTCGCCCACGGGCCGGGGGTGCAGGCCCGTGGCGTCGGCCGTGGCGGGCACCTCCACGCAGCAGTTCTCCGGCAGGTTGCCGATCAGGCCGCCGTTGCGGACGTTGACGTAGACCTCCTTGCCGCGGCCGGTCAGCATGGCGAGGATCGCGGCGGCGGCCGGCTCCTGGTGCTGCCAGCGGATCAGCAGCGGCCGGCCGGCCGCCAGGGCGCGGCGCGTCTCCTCGTAGGCGTGCATGTCCTTGCCGAAGCGGCGCAGGAACTCCTCCATCGGCACCCCGAGGCGCTCGGTCTCGGCCTCGTGGCGCATGAACCACGGCACGTACTCGGCGGCGTGCTCGCTCGACTGCGTCGGGAAGTAGCCGAAGCGCCGGTACATCTCCATGCGGACGTGCCGCCCGAGGTCGGGGTCGGCGGCGAGGGCGGCGTCCAGCTCGGGGTAGAGGGACCGGCCGCCGGCCTCGAAGCGCAGCACGAACGACTGGTGGTTGAGCCCGGCGCTGAGGAACGTCACCTCGTCGAGGTCGCGGCCGAGCAGGTCGGCGAGGTAGGCGTGGGTGTCGCAGACGGCGTGGCACATCCCGGCGAAGCGCTCGAACCCGGTGGCCTCGTGCACCGCCCAGCCGATCATCGCCATGGGGTCGCTGCCGTTGAGCAGCCACGCCTCGGGGCACAGCTCGGCCATCTCGTGGCCGAGCCGGACGAAGAACGGGATGGAGCGCAGGCCGCGGAAGACGCCGCCGATGCCGATGGTGTCGCCGATCGTCTGGCGCAGGCCGTAGCGGCGGGGGATCTCGAAGTCGCGCAGCGCGGCCTCGAACCCGCCGCGGTCGACATGGCTGATCACGAAGGCGGCGCCGTCGAGCGCGCGCCGCCGGTCGGGGCAGGCGGTGATCCGCGCCGCCGCGCCGGACTCGGCGTCGAGGGCGCGTACCAGCGCCTCGGCCGTCGCCAGGTGGCCGGGGTCGTCGTCGTGCAGCACGATCTCCAGGCGGCCCTTCAGCGCGGAGGCGAGGAACAGGTCGGAGACCACCCTGCGGATGAGGTCGACCTGACCCGCGCCGACGAAGACGATCCGAGCCATGCTCACCTCCCGCCCGCTCGTGCGCGCAGACTACGGCACGCGAGGCGGACGCGCACACCACACCCTACGGACTCCGGGCGGCGCGGGCCCGGCCGGAGGGGGTCCGGTGTTCTCGCTCACATGGCAAACGCCGCCCACCGAGGGGTCCGGCACGCCGGATCGGCTGCGAGGACAGGGATGACAGGCCGTTTACCTGGGACAAGAGCGTCCCAGAATGTGAATGGTCTGTTTCCGAGACGTTATCGCACACCGTTGACAGGCAAATTGTTAGCGATAACACTCAAGGCCCTAGGCAAGTTGTCGTCCACAACAATCATGCAGTGGGGTGGGACGAAGTGCCACAAATCGGACGTATCCTACCGCGCAGGTCGATGCCCGGCACCGGGCTCGCGGCCTTCCGCCCGGCACGTCCGAGAGGGACGGCATCCCCTTCGCGTACGCGCAACCTCGCAAGGAGACACACATGAGATTCGGACGGATCGCGACGGTCGTCTCAGCCCTCGCACTCACCGCAACCGTCGCGGCGTGCGGATCGAGTGAGAAGACGATCGACAAGGAGGCCGCCTCCGGCACCACCAGCGGCGCCCTCATCGGCGTCACCATGCCCACGAGGTCCTCCGAGCGGTGGATCCACGACGGTGAGAACGTCAAGTCCAGCCTGGAGAAGCTCGGCTACAAGGTCGACCTCCAGTACGCGGAGAACGACATCCCCACCCAGGTCAACCAGATCGAGAACCAGATCACCAAGGGCGCCAAGCTGCTGATCGTCGCCTCGATCGACGGCACCGCCCTGACCACGCAGCTCCAGCAGGCCGCCGACAACAAGATCCCGGTCATCGCCTACGACCGCCTGATCCGCAACAGCCCGAACGTCGACTACTACACGACGTTCGACAACTTCAAGGTCGGCGTCCAGCAGGCCACCTCGCTGCTCGTCGGCCTCAAGCTGCTCAACGCCGACGGCTCCGCGGGCAGCGCCAAGGGCCCGTTCAACGTCGAGCTGTTCGCCGGCTCCCCCGACGACAACAACGCCACGTTCTTCTTCAACGGCGCCATGTCCGTGCTCAAGCCGTACATCGACAAGGGCACGCTCAAGGTCAAGAGCGGCCAGACCGACTTCAAGACCGTCGCCATCCTGCGCTGGGACCCGGCC
Source organism: Nonomuraea rhodomycinica (assembly GCF_013363995.1). Lineage (GTDB taxonomy): Bacteria > Actinomycetota > Actinomycetes > Streptosporangiales > Streptosporangiaceae > Nonomuraea > Nonomuraea rhodomycinica. The sequence goes on from NZ_JABWGO010000008.1 coordinate 269,851, forward strand.
ACCGCCCAGAAGCGCATGGAGGACATCCTCACCAAGACCTACTCCGGCGACACCAAGGTCGACGGCGTGCTCTCCCCGTACGACGGCCTGTCGATCGGCATCCTGTCGGCGCTGAAGTCCAACGGCTACGGCACCTCCGGCCAGCCGTACCCGATCGTGACCGGCCAGGACGCCGAGCTGGCGTCGGTGAAGTCGATCATCGCGGGCGAGCAGTACTCCACGATCTTCAAGGACACCCGTGAGCTGGCCAAGGTCACGGTCACCATGGCCGACACCGTCCTCAAGGGCGGCAAGCCCGCGGTGAACAACACCAAGGACTACGACAACGGCAACAAGGTCGTCCCGGCCCAGCTCCTCGAGCCGATGATCGTCGACAAGAGCAACTACCAGAAGGCCCTGGTGGACACGGGCTACTACACCGCCGCCCAGCTCGGCGGCTGACGCCCCTCGGGAAGGACCTTCGATGACCGATGACATCCTGCACATGCGGGGGATCACCAAGACCTTTCCCGGAGTGCGCGCGCTCCACGAGGTGAACCTCTCCGTACGCCGCGGCGAGATCCACGCCATCTGCGGCGAGAACGGCGCCGGCAAGTCGACGCTGATGAAGGTGCTGTCCGGGGTCTACCCGTTCGGCAGCTACGAGGGGCGGATCGAGTTCGACGGCGAGCTGTGCCGGTTCGGCGGAATCAAGGACAGCGAGGACGCCGGCATCGTCATCATCCACCAGGAGCTGGCGCTGTGCCCGCAGCTGTCCATCGCCGAGAACATCTTCCTCGGCAACGAGCGGGCCAGCCGCGGGCTCATCGACTGGAACCGCACCAACCACCAGGCCGGCGAGCTGCTGCGGCGCGTCGGCCTGGAGGAGAGCCCGGTCACGCAGGTGGCCGACATCGGCGTGGGCAAGCAGCAGCTCGTCGAGATCGCCAAGGCCCTGTCGAAGAAGGTGAAGCTGCTCATCCTGGACGAGCCCACCGCGGCGCTCAACGACCAGGACTCGGCCCACCTGCTCGACCTGCTGCGCGGCCTGCGCGACGAGGGCATCACCTGCGTGATCATCTCGCACAAGCTGAACGAGATCATCGACATCGCCGACTCGATCACCATCATCCGTGACGGGCAGACGATCGAGACCCTGGAGATGGCCGGCGGCCAGGTGACCGAGGACCGGATCATCTCCGGCATGGTCGGCCGCGACCTGGACCACCGCTTCCCGCCGCACGAGCCGAACGTCGGCGAGGAGGTTCTGCGCATCGAGGACTGGACGGTGCACAGCCCCTCCCAGCCCGACCGGCGGGTCGTCTCCGGGGCCGGCCTCACGCTGCGGCGCGGCGAGATCGTCGGCCTGGCCGGGCTCATGGGCGCCGGCCGCACCGAGCTGGCGATGAGCCTGTTCGGCCGCACCTACGGCGTCGGCATCTCCGGCCGCGTCTACAAGGACGGCCGCGAGGTGCACATCCGCAACGTCCAGGACGCGGTGAAGCTCGGCATCGCGTACGCCACCGAGGACCGCAAGCGGTACGGCCTCAACCTCATCGAGGACATCAAGCGCAACATCTCCTCGGTCAGCCTGGGCCGGCTCAGCCGCAACGGCTGGGTCAACGAGAACGAGGAGTACCGGGTCGCCGACGAGTTCCGGCGCAGCATGAACATCAAGGCGCCGAGCGTGCAGAGCGTCGTCGGCAAGCTGAGCGGCGGCAACCAGCAGAAGGTCGTGCTGTCGAAGTGGATCTACACGGATCCCGACGTGCTCATCCTCGACGAGCCGACCCGCGGCATCGACGTCGGGGCCAAGTACGAGATCTACACGATCATCAACCAGCTCGCCGACGAGGGCAAGGCCGTCCTGGTCATCTCCTCGGAGCTGCCGGAGCTGCTCGGGTTGTGCGACCGCATCTACACGCTGTCGCAGGGCCGGATCACCGGCGAGCTGCCGCGCGAGGAGGCGACCCAGGAGCGCCTGATGTACCACATGACCATGGGACAGGAGTAAGTCCGGATGAGCAGCAGTACGACCCCCGCCGATCTTGAGGCGGGCCCGCGACGGGACGCCAAGGGCGAGCCGCCCGGCCGGCTGAAGCTCGGCGGCCTGTCCATCAACATCCGCCAGAGCGGCATCTACATCGCGTTCGCGCTGATCGTGGTGCTGTTCTCGGTGCTGACCGACGGCGCCCTCCTGCAGCCGCAGAACATCTCGAACATCGTCGTCCAGAACTCCTACATCCTGATCCTGGCCATCGGCATGATCCTGATCATCATCGCCGGGCACATCGACCTGTCGGTCGGCTCGGTGGTGGCGGTCACGGGCGCCGTGGCGGCCGTGCTCATGGTGAACTACGGGGTCCCCTGGCCGCTGGCGCTGCTCATCACCCTGGTGGTGGGCGGCCTGATCGGGGCGTGGCAGGGCTACTGGATCGCCTACTTCGGCATCCCGTCGTTCATCGTGACGCTCGCCGGCATGCTGCTGTTCCGGGCGCTCACGCTGACCGTGCTCGGCAACCAGGGCATCGGCCCGTTCCCCGACGCCGTGCGCACCCTGTCGAACGGCTTCACCGACACCTACCTGGGCAACGTCGGGCTCGGCCCGCTCGGCGGCGCCGACGTCTTCAGCCTGCTGATCGGCCTGATCGCCATCGCCGGCATGGCCGCCGCCCAGTGGCGCACCCGCGCGGCCCGCGCCGGGTACGGCCAGAGCGTCGACCCGCTGCCGGTGTTCGTCCTGAAGATCGCCGCCGCGGCGGTGCTCATCATGGCCGTGGTGGTGCAGCTCGCGCGCTTCCGTAACCTGCCGTGGGTGCTGGTGCTGCTGGCCCTGCTGGTGCTGGGCTACTCGCTGCTGGCCAACCGGTCGGTGTTCGGCCGCCGCATCTACGCGGTCGGCGGCAACCTCCAGGCCGCGGTGCTGTCGGGCATCAAGGTCAAGTCCGTGGTGTTCTGGATCTTCGTCAACATGGGCGTGCTGGCGTCCATCGCCGGCATCATCTTCGCCGGCCGGCTCAACCAGGCCGGTCCGACTGCCGGCAACTCGTTCGAGCTGGACGCGATCGCCGCGGCGTTCATCGGCGGCGCGGCCGTCCAGGGCGGCGTGGGCAAGGTCGTCGGCGCGATCACCGGCGGCCTGATCATGGGTGTGATCAACAACGGCATGTCGCTCATCGGCTCGCCGAGCGAGCGGGTCATGCTGGTCAAGGGCATCGTCCTGCTGGCGGCGGTCGCCTTCGACGTGTGGACCAAGCGGCGGGCGGGCGCGGGCGCGCGCTGATCCGTCGCACCGGGTGAGGGGCGGGCCGTCCGGCCCGCCCCTTCCCATGTCCGGGCGGCTCACTTGACCGCGCCTCCGGTGATGCCGGAGATGATGCGCCGCTGGGCCACCGCGAAGACCACCAGCAGGGGCAGGCTCATGAGGATGATGTACGCGAAGATCAGGTGCCAGTTGTTGAGGTAGAGACCGGCGTTGGCCACCTGGAACAGGTTCAGCGGCAGCGTGTCGAGCCGGCCGCCGACGACGAAGAAGGCGTAGAAGACGTCGTTCCAGACGTACAGGCAGATGAGGATCGTCGCGGTCGCGAGCACCGGGCGCAGCATGGGCAGGATGACGGAGAAGAACACCCGCACCGGCCCGGCGCCGTCCATGCGGGCCGCCTCCTCGATCGACAGCGGCACCGTGCGCACGAAGCCGGTGACGAAGAAGACGACCGTGGACAGGTAGATGCCGACGTAGACGCCGATCATGCCGACGGCGCTGCCGGCCAGGCCGAGCTGCCGCAGCAGCAGCACGATCGTCACCACGGCCGGGGGCAGCACGATGCCGCTGATCGCGCAGGCGTACAGGACGGCGTTGAGCCGGGTGGCCCGCCGGGCCAGCACCCACGACGCCATCGAGCCGAACGTCAGCACCAGCAGCACCGACGGCGCGACGACCAGCACACTGCCGAGGAACGCCCTCGGCACGTCCCCCTGCTCCCACACCCGGGCCAGGTTCTCCCAGAGCAGCCACCGGGACGGCAGCGACAGGTCGGGCGACAGGGCCTCGCCCTGCGACTTGGCCGCCGTCACGACGACCAGCCAGAGCGGCACGCCCATGACGAGCACGACGAGGGCGACGACGGCCGGCGGCCGCAGCCGGGCCGCGATTCCACGCGTCATACGACTTCCTCCCTCTTGCGCAGGACGCGGATGACCGGGAAGGCCAGCAGCGCCACCATGAGGAACAGCACCAGGCTCATCGTGGTGGCCTGCGCGAACAGGCCCTGGCCGAAGGTGCGGTAGATGAAGATGTTGAGGATCTCGGTGCTGCGGGCCGGCCCGCCCCCGGTCGTGGCCTGGACGATGTCGAAGCCGTTCATGGAGCCCAGCAGCGCGGTGGCCACGTTGAACGTGACCGCCGGCGCCAGCAGCGGGAAGCGGATCGACCAGAACGCCTGCCATCCGGTGGCGCCGTCGATGCGGGCCGCCTCGGTGACGTCCTCGGGGATCGTCTTCAGCCCGGCCAGGTAGATGAGCATGGACAGGCCCATCCACTTCCAGGCGTGGATGAGCGCGACGACGACCAGTGTCCAGGTGGTGTCGCCCAGCCAGGGGATCGTCACGCTCGTCCCGAGCACGCCGCCGAGCAGGTCGTTCAGGCTGCCGTCGGGTTTGAGCAGCGCCTGGAAGACGTAGCCCACCGCCAGCGCCGACATGAGCACGGGGACGAGGAACACCAGGCGGGCCGCCCGGTTGAGCCAGGTGTCGCGCTCCAGCAGGACGGCCAGGCCGAACCCGAACAGGTTCTGGAACAGCGCGACCAGGACGGCGTAGACCAGCGTGACGCGCAGCGCGCCGTACAGGGTGCCGTCCGACAGCAGGTCGGCGAAGTTGTCCCAGCCGACCGGCCGGATCTCGCTCTTGAAGCTGGACCAGTCGGTGAACGCGTAGACGAAGTTGAACAGGGTGGGCAGGAAGAAGAAGACGAACAGGATCGCGAAGGCCGGCGCCAGGAACCACATGGGGTGGGTGCGGCGCCCCGCTCCGGCGGGTGCGGGCCGCATCAGAAGCCGGAGGCGCCGGCCGCCTTGGCGAGCTGGGCGAACTGCTTCTGCGTGGCCGCCGCCACCTGCTCGGGCGTGAGGCTGCCGGTGATCATGTCGGCCAGGTTGAGGTACAGGTCGGGGTTGGCCACGGCCAGCGCCTGCATCGACCCGACCGAGCCGCCGAGGGACTTGTGCACGTCGAGCAGCGCCTGCGGCACGCCGGCCGGGGTGGGCACGTCCGTCTTCAGCGACACGGTCTTGCGGGCGGTGACGAACTCCTGGTAGCCGGGGCCCATCCAGTACGCGAGGAGCTGGCGCGCGGCGGCCTCACGCCTGGCGTCGCCGGTCCTGAACGCCACCAGGGCGTTGGACTGGTCGGGGATGAACGTGCCCACGTTGCCGCTCGGGGAGATCGGGAAGAAGCCGATCTTCTTGTCCAGCTCGGCGGTGTCGGCCTTGGCCTGGAGCTGGCCGAAGAAGGAGTTGACCTGGACGGCCATCGCGGCCTTGCCGGACAGCAGCGCCGCGCCCTGGTCCTCGAAGGTGGCGGTCTTGATGTCGGCGTTGAACAGCCCCTCGTCGATGAGCGACTTGTACGTCTTGATCGCGCCGACGATGGTCCGGTCGGCGAAGGTCTCCTTGCCGGTGTTGATCCGGTCCCAGAGGCCGTCGCGGGCGGCGTCGGCGAGCTGGACCTGCACCCACCACTGGGTCGCCCACTTGTCGCCGGCCATCTCGAAGAACGGGGTGACGCCCTTGGCCTTGAGCTTGCGGGCCGTCTCGACCAGCTCGCCGAAGTTCTCGGGCGGCTCGGTGACGCCGTTGGCCGCGAAGACCTCCTTGTTGTAGTAGACGCCCTCGACGGCTGGGCTGGTGATGAGCGCGGCGTAGCGGGTCCTGTCCAGCAGGCCCGTGATGTCGCGCAGCTCGGGCGACATCGACGGGAGCCAGGGGGCGTCGTCCAGCGGCTGGAGGTTGGCGCGGGCGTTCAGGGCGGTCAGCATGGACGCGGTGGGCTGCCAGAAGGCCAGGTCCGGCTTGTCGCCCGTGGCCACCTTGGTCTGCACGCCCTGTTCGTACGGGTCGGGGATGGTGACGACGTCGACCTTGGCGCCGGTGGCCTTGGAGAAGGCGGCCGTCACCTGCTCGGGCACGGTGGTGCTGTTCTGCGCGGCCCAGATGGTGAGCGTGACGCCGTCGAGCCGGCCCGTCGGGGAGGGCCAGGCCGCGGGGGTCGCGTCCCCGGCCTGGGCGGCCGGGCCGGAGGCCGGGTCGCTGCACCCGGTCAGGACGAGCAGCGCGGTGGCCGCGGCCGTGGCGGCGGTGGTGAGGCGCGGTGCCAGGTTCACGGTGTGGTTCCTTTGTCCGTGTCCGGCACCATCGTGCCGGACAATCCCATGGGGGGGCAGATGGGGTTTTACTCGGGACGGAGCTCGCGGAGCTCGATGACGCGGGCGGTGGGGGCGGCGACGGTCGTGGTCACGGTCAGCTCACCGGTCGCCGGGTTCCAGGAGTGCTCCCAGCCGGGCGCCTGCCGGGGATAGGCCACCCGTACCCGGACGTCCCAGCCGGCGAGGTGCGGGAACGACAGGACCACCCTCTCCTCCGCGCCGGGACGTCGCCACACGCCCACGTGGGTGACCGCGCCGGCGCGCAGGCCGAGCGCGCACCACGGGTCGTCCCAGCGGGGCAGCCCGAGCGGCCAGCACGGCGCCGACGACGCCACGTCCGGCCGCAGCGCCCGGTGCAGCCGCACCCCGTCGCGGACCAGGGCGAACCGCTCCGGGCTCATGGCGTGCAGGTTGCCCGACAGGTAGAGCCGGCCGAGGACGCCGGTGCACATCGTGAACGCGACCTCCTCGTCGGTCATCTCCGGCTGCGGGTAGGCCCAGTTGGCGGCCTGCTCCGGCGGCATGGCGAGCGGCGCGGCCACGGCGATCGGCGGGTAGCGGAGGAAGTCCTGCTGGTCGCTGGTGGACTGGAGGTTGAGCCGCGACAGCATCGCGAAGTCCATCCGCATCGCGCCCGAGGCGCAGTTCTCCAGCACCAGTGCCGGATGCCGGTCGAGGACGCCGTCGAGCCAGGCCAGGTGGGCCCGGTTGTGGGCGAGCAGGCCCGCGCCGGCGCTGGTGGCGTCCACGTCGGTGCCCGCCCCCGGGTTGATGTTGTAGTCGAGCTTGACGTAGCCGACGCCCAGCTCCCCCACCAGCCGGTCCACCACCTGGTCGAGGTGCTCGACGGCGGCGGGGTGGCGCAGGTCCAGGTGGTAGCGGCCGTGCTCGACGACCCGCTCGCCGCCGCGCTGGAGGAACGCCTCCTTGGGCAGCTCGTCGGCCATCGGGCTGCGCACGCCGATCACCTCGGGCTCCAGCCACAGGCCGGGGGTCATGCCGTGGGCCCTGATGTGCCCGAGGACCTCCTCGATCCCGCCGGGGAAGCGGGTCCTGGACGGCCGCCAGGCGCCGACGCTGTCCCACCAGTCGCCGTCCTCGTCGTACCAACCGGCGTCCACGCAGAACACCTCGGCCCCGGCGGAGGCGGCGGCCTCGATCAGCGGCAGCAGCTTGGCGGTGGTGGGGTCACCCATGAGGGTGTTCATGTAGTCGTTGAAGACGACCGGCAGGGTGTCGCGGTCGGGGTGCGGGCGGCGCAGCGCGCGGCGGTGCGCGGTGAGCGCGGCGACGGCGCCTTCGAGACCGTCGGCGCGCGGGGAGACGGCCACGGAGACGGGGACCGTGGTGAACGACTCGCCGGGGGCCAGCGTCTGGCTCCACTGGTGGTCGAGGTCGGTGGGGCCGCTCGCGGCGACGTACACGCCGTCCCGGCGGGCGCCCAGCTCCCAGCGCCACGCGCCGTTGTGCTCGATCTGCCACACCCACGCCTCGCCCGTGCGCCGGTCCACCAGCCCGCCCATCGGCACGTGCCGGCCGCTCGACCAGGTGCCCGAGCTGGTCAGCGCGAACGCGCCCCGGCCGTGCTGCCCGTGACCGTCCAGCCCGAGATCCGGGACCAGCTCGCCGAGCGGCCGCCGGGTCCAGCGGCCCTCCCCCAGCCACTCGCTGTCGGCGTACAGGACGTCGAGGTCGCCGGCGTGGCGGCCCGGGAAGCCCGCCGCGAACGAGCTGACGCCCAGCAGCAGCACCGGCGCCGTCCCCTGGTTCGTCACGCGGACCCGGGCCTGGCAGGCGGACACGCCCTCGTACGAGCGGAGCGTCAGCTCGGCGGCCAGGCCGGTGCGGTCGTCACGCAGGGCGATCCGCAGCACGTGCCGGCCGCCCTCCCGCGACTGCTCGGCCCCGGCGTACCGCAACCGGCAGCCCACGGCGGTCTCCGAGAGCCGCTGCGACGCCCGCCGGCGACCCTCTCCGGGGACCAGCACCTCCACCAGGGGCTGCGCCGGCGCTCCGTCCCCGCCCGCCGCCCCGCCGCCAGGCGCGGCCAGCGTCCGCAGCGCCACGGGCCGGTCGGGGTGGATCTCCACCACCGCCGTCAGGGCGTCATGGCCCCAGCGCAAGGTCTGGATCACGTCAGCGGGCATGGGCACATCTCCTCAGGTACGGCCTATGTGACCGGTCACATGCATCCCGTTGGCGTAAGTGTGAGCGGTAACACGCACCCAGAGGAACCCTCCTTTGCCGGATTGTTACCGGCCCATGTCGATGGACGCAGGTGCAGAGGAAGGCACCGACGAGGACGGCGCGGCGGCGGGGTGGGAGGGTCAGCGGGGAGGGGCGGTGGACTCGCGGATGATCAGGCGGGGCGGGGTCAGGGTGAGGGTGGGCTGCGGCCGGCCCAGGAGTTCGGCCACCGCCGCCCGGAAGCACGCCTTGCCCAGGCCCGCGAAGTCCATCCGCACCGTCGTCAGCGCCGGCGTCCAGTACGCGGAGCCCGGGATGTCGTCGAAGCCGACGATGCTCACGTCCCCCGGCACGTCCCTGCCCGCGTCGTACAGGGCCCGGCGCACGCCCTGCGCGATGTCGTCGTTGCCGCACAGCACGGCCGTCACCTCCGGGTCGCCGGCCAGCAGGCGCCGGCCGGCCTCGTAGGCGCCCGCGACGTCCCAGCCGCAGTCGATCACCTCGGGCACCGGGGCGCCCGCCTGGCGCAGCGCGTCGTGCCAGCCGGCGTGGCGCCCGCCGGAGCGGCCCTCGGAGGGGATCGCCACGTGATGGACGGTGCGGTGACCGAGCCCGAGCAGGTGCCGGGTGGCGTCGGCGGCGGCGCCGCGCTCGTCGAGGGCGATGGCGACCCGGCCCGTGTCGGGGGCGGCCGGTTCGGTCGCGGCGACCGCGGGCACGTGCGGGGGCAGCGCCTCCAGCACCGCCGCGCCCGACGGGTCGAACGCGATGACCACCACGGCTCCCGCGCTGGGGTCGCTGACGTAGTCGACGGTCTGCTTGACGTCGCCCGGCCCGTCGGACTCGACGACGCGCACCCCCACGGCCATGCCCTCCACCCGGGCCGCCTCCTCGATGCCCTGGAGCGTCGAGGCGTAGCCGTACAGCATGGTGTCGGACATGACGACGGTCACGCCGTGGGCGCGGCCGAGGCCGAGGGCGCGCGCGGCGCGGTTGGGGCGGAAGCCGAGCCGGTCGATGGCGGCGAGCACCGCGGCGCGGGTCGCTGAGCTCACCCGGGGCGAGTCGTTGAGGACGCGCGAGACGGTCTGGTGGGACACGCCCGCGGCGGCGGCGACGTCGCGGATGCTGGGGACGGCCCCGCCACGGGCGGCCGCGCGCGCCTCACGCCGGGGGCTGCTGGTCACGATCACATCGTAGGCCGCTCCGGTCCGCGCCGTGGACCGCCCCTCGCGCCTCGCTGATCTCTTCTGGTCACCCCAATATCCGGAATTTCATGACAGGGGTGTCAGATCTCGACAGAATGCGGAGTCCATCCAGCCTTACCGCAAAACTGGAGGGAAACCCCATATGCGTAGACCCCTAGGGGTACTCGCCGGCCTCGTCAGCGTCGCGGCGCTCTCCGCGCCCATGGCCACCGCTCACGCCGAGTCGGTGTCCCTGGCCGCGTGCCGGCTGACCGTGAACGAGCCCACCCTCAGCACCGCCGGCCGGATCCAGGCGTCCGCCGTACGGGAGGACTGCGCCCGTCCCGGGCTGGTCCGCGTCCGCATCCTGCGCGCCGTGCCGGGCGACGACCCGGTCGTCAAGAGCGCCGCGGCGCGCGGCCGCGTCAACCGCGTGACGGTCGCCATGGCGTGCGCGCCGGGCACCTACTACGCGACAGCCACCGACTACCGCGGCAACAGCGGCAAGTCCAAGCCCGTCAAGCTGACCTGCTCCCCCACCGGGACGCCGTCCCCGTCGCCAACCTCGAGCTCCATCCCCACGGCCACCGCGACGGCGACGGCGACCGCGACCGGGACGCCGACGGCTTCCCCGTCCCCGAGCGGGACCCGCACCTCGTCCCCGAGGCCGACGCCCACGGCCTCCCCGTCGCCGAGCCGCACGGTGACCGCGACGCCGACCCGCACGCCGACCACGAAGCCGACCCCCACCTCCACCTCGACGTCCGGCACGGTCGGCAGCACGGAGGAGAACGAGGTCGTCCGGCTGACCAACGCCGAACGGGCCAAGGGCGGCTGCCAGCCGCTCAAGCACGACCCGCAGCTGCACAAGGCCGCCTACGACCACTCGGCCGACATGGCGGCGCAGAACTACTTCAGCCACACCTCCAAGGACGGCCGCAGCTTCATGGACCGCATCCGCGGCGCCGGCTTCACCGGCGGCACGGGCTGGGCCGAGAACATCGCCATGGGCCAGCCGAGCCCGGCCTCCGTGGTCGAGGCCTGGATGAACAGCTCCGGGCACAAGGCCAACATCATGAACTGCAAGTACACCCTCATCGGTGTCGGCGCGGCCAAGAACTCCAAGGGCCAGATCTACTGGACCCAGGACTTCGCGGCGCGCTGACCGCCCCCACCCCGAAGGACGCCCCGCGACGGCACTCCGTCGCGGGGCGTCCCGTCTTCCGTGCGTGCCGTCTTCCATACGTGCCGTCTTCCATGCGGGCCGTCCTCCCGCCCCGGGCCGGCCGAGTTTGCCCCGGAACCGCGCGGGCAGCACTTCACCTGCGGAAACATGAGGGAACGGGGGTCTCATGGCGGCAGCATTCGACGCCTCCGCCTACGGGCGGAGCATCGCCGACATCTATGACGCCACCGCCCGGGACCTGCCGACCGAGGCGACCGTCGAGCGGCTGTTCCGGCTCGCCGGTGGCGGTCCCGTGCTGGAGTTCGGGATCGGGACGGGGCGCCTCGCACTGCCCCTGGCGGCCCGGGGGCTGACCGTGGCGGGAGTGGACGGCTCGCCGGAGATGGTCGCGGAGCTGCGGCGGAAACCGGGCGGCGACCGCATCCCGGTGGCCGTCGGCGACTTCTCGGTCACCAGGGTCGAGGGCCGCTTCGCCCTGGTGGCCCTGACCACGAACACGATCTTCGCGCTGCCGTCCCAGGACGCCCAGGTGGGGTGCTTCCGCAACGCGGCCGCGCATCTGGAGCCGGGCGGCCGGTTCGTCGTGGAGGCGTGGGTGCCGGATCTGAGCGGTTTCGCCCGCGGGCCGGCGCTGCGGCTGCTGTCCCTGTCGGAGGAGGCCGTCACCGCCGAGGCCGCCCGCCTGGCGCCCGCCACGCAGATGATGTACACGACCCGCGTCCGCATGACCGACGAGGGGCTGCGGCTGCTGCCCGCCAACCACCGCTACGCCTGGCCCGCCGAGCTGGACCTGATGGGCCGGCTGGCCGGCATGACGCTGGAGTCGCGCTGGGCCGACTGGGAGGGCGCGCCGTTCGGCGACGACAGCCGGGCGCACGTGTCGGTCTACCGGCTGACCGGGGAGACGTGATGCGCCTGCCGCGTCCCCGCGGGCCCGTCACCGCGGCCCTGTTCGCCCGCCTCGCCACCGCCCCGCCCGCCGAGCCGTGGGCGGACGGCGGAGGCGGGCTGCTCGTGGACGGGTCCGCCCCGGCGCCGGGGCGGCTCGCGGACGGGTCCGCCCCGGCGCCCTCCGAGCTGGGCGACGGGGATCTCCAGCTCGCCCTGTTCGCCTGCTACGAGCTGCACTACCAGGGCTTCGACGGCGTCGATCCGCGCTGGGAGTGGGAGCCGTCGCTGCTGGCCTTGCGGGCCGTCCTCGAACGGCGCTTCGAGCGGGCCCTGGCGCGGGCGGTGCCCCGGCCGCCGGCCGTTCCTCCCGGCGAGGTGCGGGCGGCGCTGGCCGCGATGACCGCGCCCGGCGCGGGGCCGTCCACGGCGGCGTTCCTGCGGCGCCACGCCGATCTGGCGCAGTTCCGCGAGTTCGTGGCGCACCGCTCGGTGTACCACCTCAAGGAGGCCGACCCGCACACGTGGGCGATCCCCCGGCTGCGCGGCGGCCCGAAGGCGGCGCTGGTGGAGATCCAGTCCGACGAGTACGGCGGCGGCCGGACGGAGCGGATGCACGCGGAGCTGTTCCGCGCCACCATGCGGGGCCTCGGCCTGGACGACTCCTACGGCGCCTACCTGGACCGGGTTCCCGGCATCACGCTGGCGGTGTCCAACGTGATGTCGCTGTTCGGGCTGCACCGGAGGCTGCGGGGCGCGGCGGCCGGGCACCTCGCGGCGCTGGAGATGACGTCCTCGCTGCCGAACCGGCACTACGCCGAAGGCCTGCGGCGGCTCGGCGGCGACGCGACGACGGCCCGCTTCTTCGACGAGCACGTGCAGGCCGACGCCGTCCACGAGCAGATCGCCGCGCACGACCTGTGCGCGGGCCTGGCCGCGCAGGACCCGGCGCTGGCGGGCGACATCCTGTACGGGGCGGCGTGCGCCCTGGAGGTGGAGCGGCTGTGGGCCGAGCACGTGCTGGGGTGCTGGCGGCGCGGGACGTCCTCCCTGGAGCCGCCCGGGGCGGACGGGTCACGCCCGGACGCCGCCGAGGCGCGCCCGAGGACGGCCCGCGCACAGAGCGCGGGGACGGCCGGCCCGGAGAGCGCGGTGGCGAGCACCGCATGAGGAGCATGACCCGCCTCGCCCGTACGCCCCGCGAGACCCGCAGCCCGGGCGAGGCCAGCGCGACGCCCCTCGACTACGTGCTGCCCCTGCGCTGGGACGACGACGCGGGCCTGGAGGAGCTGACCGCGTACCTGCGCGAGCTGTCGCGGCACGCGCGGGTGATCGTCGTGGACGGCAGCCGGGACGAGCTGTTCGACCGGCACGCCGAGCGCTGGCGCGGGCTGGTGACGCACGTGCGCCCGGACTCCGGGCTCCGGTTCGCCAACGGCAAGGTGAACGGCGTGACGACGGGCCTGCGGCTGGCCCGCGCCCAGCACGTGGTGATCGCCGACGACGACGTCCGCTACGAGCCCGCCGCGCTGGCCGGGATGGACGCCCTGCTGGCCGGGGCCGACCTGGTCCGGCCGCAGAACCACTTCGACCCGCTCCCCTGGCACGCCCGCTGGGACACCGCGCGCACGCTGCTGAACCGGGCCCTGGGCGCCGACTACCCGGGGACGTTCGGGGTCCGGCGCTCCTTCTTCTGGGAGATGGGTGGTTACGACGGCGATGTGCTGTTCGAGAACCTGGAGCTGATCCGCACCGTCCGCGCCCGGGGCGGCGTCGAGTACCACGCCCCCGGCCTGTACGTGCGCCGGCTGCCCCCGGACGTGTCCCGGTTCTGGTCCCAGCGCGTCCGCCAGGCCTACGACGACCTGGCCCAGCCCGCGCGGCTGGCGCTGTTCCTGTCCGTGCTGCCCGCGGTGGCGGCCGGGCTGGCGCGGCGCCGGTTCGGCACGCTGGCCATGGCCGCCGGGCTGGCGGTGGGCCTGGCGGAGGCGGGCCGGCGCAGGGCGGGCGGCCGCCGGGTGTTCCCGTGGACCGCGTCGCTGTTCGCCCCGGTGTGGGTGCTGGAGCGGGCCACGTGCGCCTGGCTGGCGGTGGGCGCCGCGCTGGGCGGCGGCGTGCCGTACGCGGGGCGCAGACTGCGGCGCGCCGCGCACAGCGTACGGTCGCTGCGCCGCCGGCCTGAGCCGCTGCGCCCCCGCGGGGACGGGCCCGCTCGGGACAGGCCTACTTGGTGAGAGCCGGACGGCGCGCCAGCAGGAAGCCGAGCGCGATCATCACGACGCCGAGAAGGAAGTGCAGCCAGTCGTCGGCCGTGTTCAACGGCACGAAGTTGGCGGCGCTGGCCTTGCTGATGATCAGCCCGTAGATCCACAGCAGCAGGTAGATGACCCCGCCGCCGATCAGGAACCCGCGTGCCCCGCTGAAGGTGCGGGAGAGCACGATGCCGGCGATGCCGAACAGCAGGTGGACGATGTTGTGCAGGATCGACACCTGGAACACGCCGATCAGCAACGCGCCGGAGTCGGGGCCGGCGAAGGCGATGGCGCCGTAGTGGGTGGTGATGCCCGGGATGAAGCCGAGCACGCCCACGAGCAGGAACACCGCTCCGACGATGAGCGCGGCGGTCTGGACGGGTGTGCGGTCCGCTCTGGTTCTCGGGGTGTCCATCGAGAGCCTCCCTCGACAAGGGTGTGGCGCTTCCTCACCGTCCGGCTACCCTGCGTGGCCCGCTTCACTCGCGGCCCGGCGATTGCCCCCCACGGCTCCGGGTAGGGCGGCTGGTTCACGGAGCCGACAGCGAGGGAGCGCGGCCACATGACCTTCGACCCGCTGCGGGAGCGCGGCATCCCCTTGGACAAGCAGCTCCGCAACTGGCGCGAGCTGAACGTCACCCCGATCGACCCGGACCACTCCGATCCCTACACCCGGTGCAGGATCATCGCGATGAACGGCATCGAGGTGGAGGCGATCCTGTTCAGCCACCAGCTCGCCCGGCACTGCCCCGACCTGGAGCTCAAGCAGCAGCTCGCCCGGGTGCGCTACATCGAGGCCCAGCAGCAGAAGGCGGTCAACTGGCTGCTGCCCGGCCTGGCCTCGGTGCTGGAGACCACGCTCGCGTACGAGCAGGTGGCGGTGGACCTGACCGCGTGGGTGGCGCGGATGGAGCCCGACCCGTACCTCAAGCAGGCCTACCAGTTCGGCGTGCTGGAGGACTTCGACCACCTCTACCGGTACGCCAACCTGTACGAGATGATCGAGCACCGCAGGGCCGAGAAGATCGTCGACCAGCTCACCGAGGTCATGCCGGGCCGCCCGACGTACCTGCACCACCGCGACCCGGTCGACAACGTCCGCGAGCCGTACGACAGGATCTCGGCCCAGCCCGTCTCGAAGCTGCACGCGCTGACCATCATGGCCGCCGAGCAGCAGACCATGAACTTCTACATGAACGTCGGCCCCACCTACATGGAGCCGATCGCCCGGCAGCTCTACCAGGAGATCGGGCTGATCGAGGAGGAGCACGTCACCCACTACGAGTCGCTGGTCGACCCGGGCGAGAGCTGGTGGGAGATGCTGCTCAACCACGAGTACAACGAGTGCTACCTGTACCACTCGTTCATGCAGACCGAGTCGGACCCGAAGGTGAGGAACATCTGGGAGCTCCACCTCAACATGGAGCTGGAGCACCTGCGGCTGGCCGCCGAGCTGTTCAAGAGGCACGACGGCCGCGATCCCGAGGAGGTGGTGGCGCCCGCGCTGCCCGCTCCGGTCACCTTCGAGCCGAACAAGGAGTACCTGCGTGAGCTGATCGCCACGCAGATCGACTACACCACGCTCGGCACCGGCTACGTCCAGGACGCCCACGAGCGGTTCGAGAAGATGCAGGAGGCGCTCATGGGCGGCGAGAAGGCGCCGTCCGAGGCCGTCGTCCAGGAGAACGCCGACAAGTCCGGCCACGAGTACCGGCTGGAGACCGAGGGGCCGCACCCGGTGGGCAGCCTGCGCCTCGACCGCTGACCCCGGCCCCCTGACCGGTCCGGCCGCTCAGCGGCGGCCGGGCTCGGCCGGGGTGATCAGGCGGCCCACGGCGGCGTCGATGCGGACCGCCGGCACGCCCTCCAGCAGCGGGATGGGCGGCTCGTCCTCCTCGTCGCCCGGCATCCGCCACTCGTGGACCGGCGCGAGGCCCGGCCCGACGAGCTCGAACCCCTCGGTCAGCCGCAGCACCTGCTCGCGGGTGCGGAACACCGACTGCGCCGACGTGCCGGCCGTCGCGGTGCTGAGCTGGGCGATCGCCTCGGGTGAGCTGTCGGCCATGGCGTGGGTGAGCACGAGGTGGCTGCCGGGCGCCATCCACTTGCGGAAGTCCGCCACGATGCCGGCGGGGTCCTCGCTGTCGAGGACGAAGTGCAGGATGCCGACCATGAGCACGCCGACGGGCTGCGAGAAGTCGATCAGGCGGGTGACCCGCGGGTCGCCGAGGATGACGCCGGGCTCGCGCAGGTCGGCCTGGACGGCCTCGACGCCGGGCGAGCTGGCCAGCAGCACCTCGCTGTGGAGGCGTACGACGGGGTCGTAGTCGACGTAGACGACCCGGCTGTCGGGCGCGACCGTGCGGGCCACCTCGTGGACGCTGGGCGAGGTCGGGATGCCGGTGCCGAGGTCGAGGAACTGGCGCACCCCCCGCCGGGCCAGGTGGCGTACGGCGCGGACGAGGAAGAGCCGGTTGGCCCGGGCGACGAGCCGCGTCTCGGGGGCGACGGCGAGCAGCTTGTCGGCGAAGGCGCGGTCGACCGCGAGGTGGTCCTTGCCGCCAAGGAGGTAGTCGTAGACCCGGGCGACGCTCGGGACGCGGGGGTCCACACCCGGCGGCACTCGCTCCAGCTCGCTCACGGGGGCGCCTCCTTCGATCCGAACGCCGTACGGGTCGGGTCCGCCGCCATCCTACTCCGGTCCGCCGCGGGGAAGATCGCCTTTCCCGATCACCGCTGGAAGGATCGCCTTTCCGGATCACCGGAACGCGCGAACGGCTCCGGGCCGCGGGCCGGGGTCACGCTCCGCCGCGGACCACGGCGAGCGGGCAGGGCGCGTGGTGCAGCATGGCCTGGCTGACGGAGCCGAGCAGCATGCCGGCGAACGTCCCGTGCCCGTGGGAGCCCACGACCAGCAGGTCCGCCCCTTTCGCGGCCTGCAGGAGCACGGCCACCGGATGCCCGTGGACGACCTCCTCGACCACCGGCACGTCCGGGTGGCGCTCCCTCGGGCCGGCCAGGGCCGCCTTCAGCGCGGCCAGCTCGTCGCCCTCGCGCTCCGGGTCGGCCGGCGGGAAGCCGCCGATCCTCGGCCAGGCCCACGCGTGCACGGCCCGCAGGGCCGCCCCGCGCAGCCGCGCCTCGGCGAAGGCGAAGCCGAGCACGCGGCCGGACGACGGCGAGCCGTCCACGCCGGCCACCACCTCGCCGCGCGCCGGCGCCGCCGCCTCGCGCACCACGACCACGTCGCACGGCGCGTGCCCGGCCACGCCGTAGGCCACCGACCCCACGAGCATGCCGCGCACGCCGCCGAGGCCGTGCCCGCCGATGACCAGCAGGTCCGCGCCGGCCGCGGCCTTCACCAGGGCGGCCCGGGGGTCGCCGGGCAGCAGCGCGGCCTCGACGGCGACCTGCGGCCGCTCGCGCCGCACCCGCTCCTCGGCCGCGGCCAGCACGGTCCGCCCGCCCTCGCGCATCCAGCGCGCCACCTCGGCGTACCGGCCGCCGGCGGGCTCGCACGCCCAGGACGGCAGGGCGTGCACGAGTCTCAGCGGCGCCGCGCGCAGGGCCGCCTCGGCCGCCGCCCACCCGGCGGCCTCCAGCCCGGCCCGCGACCCGTCCACACCGGCCACGATCATCGACGTCCTCCCCCGTTGGCCCCCGTCAGCCCCCCTGCGAGTCCTTCCCCGCTCGCGCCGCCGGCACCCGCGGCCCGGCTCCGCTCCGAGACGCGCGGCTTCCGGGACCTTCGGCCCTTCCGAAAGGTCCGGACCTCCGGTTAGCGTCGGAGCCATGATTCGTGTGTTCCTCGTCGATGATCATGAGGTGGTGCGGCGGGGCGTGGCCGCCCTGCTGGACTCCGAAGACGACATCGAGGTGATCGGCGAGGCCGGCACCGCCGAGTCGGCGGTCGCCCGCATCCCCGCGCTCAAGCCGGACGTGGCGGTCCTGGACGTGCGCCTGCCCGACGGCAGCGGGGTGGACGTGTGCCGGGAGGCCCGCTCCCGGCTGCCCGGGCTGGCCTGCCTCATGCTCACCTCGTACGCGGACGACGACGCGCTGTTCGACGCGGTCATGGCCGGGGCGTCCGGCTACGTGCTCAAGCAGATCCACGGCTCCGACCTGGTCGGCGCCGTGCGCACGGTGGCCTCGGGGCAGTCGCTGCTCGACCCGCAGACCACGGCGGCGATGCTCCAGCGGCTGCGCGACCAGGCCACCCGCCAGGACCCGCTGGCCGCCCTGTCCGACCAGGAGCGCCACATCCTGGACCTCATCGGCGAGGGCCTGACGAACCGGCAGATCGGCGAGCGGCTGTTCCTCGCCGAGAAGACGGTCAAGAACTACGTGTCCAACCTGCTGGCCAAGCTCAACATGCAGCGCCGCACGCAGGCCGCCGCGCTGGCCGCCCGCCTGCGCGCCGACAAGCGCGACTGACGGCCTCCCGAACAGGCGGGAACAGGACGATCGGGGCGTTCAGCGGTGTCCGGCGCCGAACGGCGGCGACAAGGGGACCTTCGGCCCTGAGCGCGGGCGGCCCGGGCCGCCGATCCTGGAGACATGCACACCTTGGACTCGTCCGGACTGCGGGTGCTCACCCGCGAGGAGTGCCTGCGCCTGCTGTCGCGCGCGCCGATCGGGCGGATCGTGTTCACCGACCGCGCCCTTCCCGCCGTGCAGCCGGTGACCTTCCGCCTCGACGGCGACAGCGTGGTGATCCGCACCAGTCCGGGCTCGAAGCTGGCCGCGGCCACCCGGCACGCCGTGGTGGCGTTCGAGGCCGACGATTTCGACGTGGAGCGGCGGACCGGCTGGTCGGTGACCGCCGTGGGCCGCGCCCGCGCCGTGCGGGACCCGGACGAGATCGCCCGGCTGTCGGAGCTGCCGCCGGCCGCCTGGGCGCCGGGCGAGCGCAACCACTACATCGTGGTGGACATGGAGCAGGTGACGGGCCGGGAGATCACCCGCGAGTGAGCCGCCGCCGAGGCCGGCGGTCCACCCTCGACGGAGCCGCTGCCGGGCCGCGGGTCACACGGGGACGCTCCAGCACAGCCGGGTGCCCCCGTCCTCCGGGGAGCCGATCTCGAAGTCGCCGCCGAGCGCGGCGGCGCGCTCCGCCATGTTGCGCAGGCCGCTGCGCCGCCCGTCCTGGGCGAGGCCGACCCCGTTGTCGCGCACGGTGAGCGTGAGGCGATCGCCCACGACCTCGACCGACACCTCGGCCCGCGACGCCTTGGCGTGGCGCACCACGTTGGACAGCGCCTCGCGCAGCACGGCCAGCAGCTGCTCGGCCAGCTCCTCGGGCACGCGGTGGTCGAGCTGGCCCTCCATGCGCAGGCCGGGCATGAACCCGAGGTGGCCGCGCGCCGACTCCACCAGGTCGACCACGCGGGCGCGCAGGCTCGGCGCGGCCACGTCGGGCACGTTCTGCAGGGCGAAGATGGTGGAGCGGATCTGCCGGATCGTCTCGTCCAGCTCGTCGATGGCGTGCTGGAGCCGGCCGGACGCCTCGGGACGCTCCACGAGGCGCACGGTGCTCATGAGCGTCATGGCGATGGCGAACAGGCGCTGGATGACCACGTCGTGCAGGTCCTTGGCGATGCGGTCACGGTCCTCCAGCAGCGTGAGCCGCTCGGCGTCGCGGCGCGCCTCGGCCAGCTCCAGCGCGATCGCCGCCTGGCCGCCGAACGCCTCCAGCATGCGCAGCTCCGAGCCGCTGAACGGCAGCCGCCCGGACCGCTTGGCCAGGGCCAGCACCCCGCGTACGGTCTGGCCCGCGCCGAGCGGCATCAGCAGCTCGGGGCCGTAGCCGAGCACGCGCAGCGGCGACTCGGAGTCGAGCAGGTCGCCCGCGCTGAGCGCCTGGCCGCTGGTGAACACCTCGCCCGCGGCCGAACCGGTCAGCTCGTAGGCCAGGCCGGCCGCCTCGGGCGACAGGTCACCCTCGACCACCTGGGCCCGCAGCGCTCCATCCTCGCCCGGCAGCAGGACCTGCACCAGATCGGCGTCCGTCATCTGGCGGGCCCGGGCGGCCATCAGGGCCAGCACCTCGCGCGGGTCGGCCCCGGACAGCAGGCGGGTGGTGACGTCGGAGGACGCCTCCAGCCAGGTCTCGCGCCGCCGCGTCTCCTCGTACAGGCGGGCGTTCTCGATGGCGACGCCGGCGGCGGTGGCCAGCGCGATGACGATGGCCTCGTCCTCCTCGTCGAACTCTCCCCCGCCGCGCTTCTCGGTCAGGTAGAGGTTGCCGAACACCTCGTCGCGGACCCGCACCGGCACGCCGAGGAACGTGCCCATCGGCGGATGGCCAGGCGGGAACCCGTACGACTCGGGATGGTCGGAGATACGGCCGAGCCGCAGCGGCCGGGCGTCCTTGATGAGCAGCCCCAGCAGGCCGAGGCCGTGGGGCCAGTGCTCGATCCTGGCGATCTCCTCCTCCGTCAGGCCGACGGGGATGAACTGCAGCAGCGTGCTCTCCTGGCCGATCACCCCGAGGGCGCCGTAGCTGGCGTCGACCAGGTTGGTGGCCGTCTGGACGATGCGCCGCAGCACGGTCTCCAGATCGAGGTCGCTGCCGACCGAGACGACCGCCTCCAGCAGCGTGTGGACCCGGTCACGGGTGGCCAGAACGGCGTTCAGCCGGACCTGGAGCTCCGCCAGAAGCTCGTCCAGGCGCATGTTGGGCATCAGCGGGCGGTGCTCCCCTTGCGTCATACGACCAGTTTCGCACCCCCACCCGCCGGGGTCCGCATGTCACTGCAGCATCTCGGCCAGCGACCGGCGGACGCTCTCCTTGTCGTCGAACGTGATGCCCAGCCGCATGATCATCTGCGGGTACTCGTCCGAGCACAGCTCGTGACGCAGGAACTCCCGCAGGTGGTACATCTCCAGCGCCTGGGTGTGGAAGGCGGCGCTGACGCCGTGCGCGCAGGCGTGCAGCAGGCTCCGCTGGAGCGCCTGGCCGGCCGCGATCCACTGCTCGCGGGTGTCGCCGGTCGTGGTCAGCAACGCCACCTCCCCCACGGACGCCGAGCGGCTGAGGTCGGCCTGGCTGCCCCACTCGTGGCGCCAGGCGTAGTCGCGCTGCGGGAAGTCGGGGTCCGTGGGCGGCGCGGTGCGCGGGTAGCCCTCGGCGGGCACGCCGTCGCGGCGGGAGCTGCCCGGCGGCCGGGCCCAGCGGATGACCTCCAGGGTGAGCACGCGGTCCTGGGACTGCGCGCCCTGCGCGGCCTGCGTGAGCGCGGCGAGCATCGCCACCGCGACCGGTGCGCGGACCGGCGTCAGCCGGGCACCCTCGATCCGGGCCTCGCGCACCAGGGCGTCCATGAGCCGCTCGGGCACCGGCAGGTCGGTGAACCCGGCCCGGTGGGTGCGCCGCCGCTCGATCTGCCGGCCCATCGCGCGCACTTTCTCGTCGGGCTCGGCGGGCTCGCCCAGCGTGATCGTGGCGACGAGCGAGGGCCGGTCCGGGTCCGGCAGCACGCGCACGACGGGCTCGATGCCCTCGCAGCGCAGCGCCGTACGGATCGTGAACAGGGCGGCGCCGCAGCTGATGAGCAGCTCGCGGCCGGAGGGGTCGCCCAGGCGCAGCTTGCGGTCCACGTCGGCGCGCAGGCTGATCTCCTCGCCGGAGACGGCGAAGCTCCACGGCTGGGTGTTGTGCACGGACGGCGCCCAGCGCGCCGCTTCGAGCGCGCCCTGGATGGCGCGTTCCCTGTGCTCTGCCGTACGGGTGATCATGGCGATACCTCCCAGAGGTGATGAGACCAGACCATCACGGGCGCCATGCCGCGGGCAGGGCCGAAGGTCCCGTGACGGGGGGCCCTGCGCCCCCGCCGCCGGGACCTTCGCGGACGCGCGGGCAGGTCAGTGCAGGGCCGCGTGCGACGGCTCGCCCGTGAGGCGGCGGCGGAACACCCAGTACGTCCACGCCTGGTAGGCGAGCACGACCGGCGTGCAGACGGCGGCGACCCAGGTCATCACCGTGAGCGTGTACGGCGAGGAGGCCGCGTTGGCCACGGTCAGGCTGTTGGCCGGGTCGAGGGCGGGCATGACGTCCGGCCACAGGCTCGTGAACAGGGTGGCGGTGAACGCCGCGATGCCGGCGGCGCTGGCGGCGAACGCCCAGCCGTCGCGGCCGGCCGCCGTGGCGGCCACGGTGCCGAGCAGGCCGGCGACGGCCACCGCGACCGCGGCCCAGGACAGCGGACCGGAGCGGATGACCAGCAGGAACGCCGCCACCACGACCAGGGCCGCCGGGGCGAGCACGCGGGCCGCCCGGACGGCCCGCCCGCGCAGCTCGCCGGTGGTGCGCAGGGCCAGGAACACCGCGCCGTGCAGCGTGAACAGCAGCAGGGTGGCAGCGCCGCCGAGCAGCGCGACCGGGTTGAGCAGGGTCAGCAGCGTGCCGGTGAACTCGTGGCGGGCGTCGAGCGGGACCCCGCGCACGATGTTGGCGAAGGCCACGCCCCACAGCAGCGCCGGGACGAGCGACCCCCAGAAGAAGGCCCGGTCCCAGCCGCGCGTGCCGTCGCTCTTGCTGCGGTACTCCAGGGCCACGCCGCGGGCGATCAGCGCCAGCAGGATGAGGAAGAGCGGCAGGTAGAAGCCGCTGAACAGGGTGGCGTACCACTCGGGGAAGGCGGCGAACGTCGCGCCGCCCGCCACCAGCAGCCACACCTCGTTGCCGTCCCACACGGGGCCGATCGTGCCCACGGCGGCGCGCCGGTCGGCCTCGCCGCGGGCCAGGAAGGGCAGCAGGACGCCGACGCCGAAGTCGAAGCCCTCCAGGACGAAGTAGCCGGTCCACAGGACGGCGATGAGCGTGAACCAGACGGTGGTGAGTTCCATGACGGCGTGTCCTCACAAGCTCTTGCGCGGCGTTCAGGCGGGTGTTCGGGGGGCGTTCAGTAGGCCAGGGCCGGGGTGGCGGCCTCGGCCTCGGCCTCGGGCTCGTGCGGGCCGATGCGGATGAACTTCAGCAGCAGCCGCACCTCGATGACCGCCAGCACGGCGTAGACGAGGGTGAACCCGACCAGGGTGACGGCCACCGACGCGACGTCCGCGCCGGGCGAGACGGCCGCGGCGGTCCGCATGACGCCGAAGACGGTCCACGGCTGGCGCCCCATCTCGGTGAAGATCCAGCCGAGCGAGTTCGCCAGGAACGGCAGGCCGATGCCGGCGATGGCCGCGCGGTGGGCCCAGCGGCCCGCCGGGACCCGGCCGCGCCGGGTCAGCCAGAGCCCGGCCAGCGCGAGCAGCGCCGACAGCGCCCCGAACCCGATCATCAGCCGGAAGGACCAGTACGCCAGGCCGACCACCGGCCGGTAGTCGCCGGGGCCGTAGAGGGCCTGGTAGCGGGCCTGGATGTCGTTGATGCCCTCCACCTTGCCGTCGAGCGTGTTCGTCGACAGCAGGCTCAGACCGTAGGGGATCTGCAGGTTGACGTGGTTGCGGCCGTTCTCGACGTCGCCGACCGCGAACAGCGAGAAGCCGGCCGACGTCTCGTCCTCCCACAGCGCCTCGGCGGCGGCCATCTTCATCGGCTGCTGCCGGGTCATGATCTGCGCCTGCCAGTGCCCGGAGAGGGCCACGCCGATCCCGGCCGCCAGGCTGACGACCAGCGCGAGGCGGGCCGAGCGGCGGAAGAGGTCCACGTCCCGCCCGCGCAGCAGGAACCACGCGCTGATGCCGAGGACGAACGCGCCCGCGGTCAGGAACGCCCCGAACAGGACGTGGGGGAACGTGGCCAGCGTGGTGGAGTTGGTCAGCACCGCCCAGATGTCGGTCAGCTCCGCCCGGCCGTCGTGGATCCGGTAGCCCACGGGATGCTGCATCCAGGAGTTCGCGGCCAGGATGAAGTAGGCGGACAGGGTGGTGCCGATGGCGGCCAGCCAGATCGTGGCCAGGTGGACCCGCTTCGGCAGCCGGTCCCAGCCGAAGATCCACAGCCCGAGGAACGTGGACTCCAGGAAGAAGGCCACCAGGCCCTCCATCGCCAGGGGCGCGCCGAACACGTCGCCCACGAACCTGGAGTAGGCGCTCCAGTTCATGCCGAACTGGAACTCCTGCACGATGCCGGTCACCACGCCCATCGCGAAGTTGATGAGGAACAGCCGCCCCCAGAACCGCGTCAGCCGCAGGTACTCCTGCCTGCCGGTGCGGTACCACGCCGTCTGAAGCCCGGCCACGACCACCGACAGGCCGATCGTGAGCGGCACGAACAGGAAGTGGTAGACGGTCGTGATGCCGAACTGCCAGCGCGAGAGATCGAGGACATCCATGGCGGCTAGGTTCCGGCATCGGCCGTGCCGTCACGTAGGGTCACCCGGCCCCGACCGGCGGGACCTTGGTCCTCGATGCCTCTGCCCCGCTGGTGGGACCTTCGGCGCGATCACGCGGGTCCTCCGGCTCTGCCGGGCTCGGCGGCCCCGCGGGAGGGTCGGGGCGGGAGGTACGTCATGTCCACTCCGACCGCTTCGACCGCGGCCACCCGGGCCGCCGCGACCGCCGCCACGCCGATGACCACGGAGCTCGGGGTCCGGCGGCTGCTCGCCGCGGCGGGCCAGGCGCCGTCGGTGCTCAACACCCAGCCGTGGCGCCTCGACGTCGTGCGCCACGAGTTCGTGGAGCTGCTCGCCGACCCCGACCGACGGCTGCGGGTCAGCGACCCGCGCGGCCGCTCCCAGCACGTGAGCTGCGGCGCGGCCCTGTTCAACCTCCGGCTCGCCGTGCGCGCTGCCGGGTTCCGCCCGGTGGTGTGGCTGCTGCCCGGCGGGCAGGACGAGCCGCACCTGCTGGCCGCCGTCCGCGCCGCCGAGGCCCCCGGCGGCCGTCACGGCGGGCGCGAGCTGTACGAGCTGATCTGGCGGCGGCGCACGAACCGGGAGCCGTTCTCCGCCGAGCCGGTCCCGCCGGACGTGCTGGCCGGCCTGCGGATCGCCGCGTCGCGGGAGGGCGCCAACCTCGTGCTCCTCGACCGTGCCGGCGCCGAGGAGGTGCTCGACCAGGCCGCGACGGCCGACGACGAGCTGACCGGCGACCACGACTACCAGGCCGAGCTGGCCGCCTGGACGACGCCCGGGCCGCGCCACGACGGGCTGCCGCCGTACGTGCGCGGGCCGCGCCCGGCCGGGGAGCCGGTGCCGGTGCGCTCCTTCGGGCGGCGCGCCGGAAGCGCCCGGTTCGAGCGGCACCCGCAGATCGCCGTGCTGACGACCCCCGGCGACCGGCCCGTGGACTGGCTGCGCGCCGGTCAGGCCCTGCAGCGCATGCTCCTGGTGGCCACCCTGCACGGCGTGTCGGCGTCGTTCCTCAACCAGCCCCTGGACCTGCGCGACATGCGCGGCCGCCGCGACCCGCGCCACCGGCGCGGCCACCCACAGATGATCATCAGGCTCGGGTACGGCCCGTACGTGGCGCGCGCCCCGCGCCGCCCCGCCCGCGAGCTGGAGATCTCCCATGTCTGACGCCCTCATCGGATCCGCGCGCAAGGCCGGTCCCGACGCCGGGTACGACGTGCTCCTGCGGCAGGGCGGCATCGCGCACGTCCGCCCCCTGTGCCCCGGTGACCGGCGGGCCCTGCACGAGCTGGTCGACCGCTCGTCGGAGCACTCGGCGTACCTGCGCTTCTTCACCGGCGGCCGCAACACGGCGCACTCCTACATGGACCGCGTCACGGGTCCCGGCTACGAGGGCCGCGCCCTGGTGGCGACCGTGCGCGGCCGGCTGGTCGGCGTCGCCGAGTACATCCCGTACGGCGACGGCCGGGCGGACCTGGCCATCCTGCTCGACGACGCCGTCCACGGCCACGGGCTGGGCACGCTGCTGCTGGAGCACGTGGCGCTGGACGCGGCGGCGCACGGCGTGCGGGAGCTGGTCGCCGACGTGCTGGCCGAGAACCGGGCCATGATCAGCGTGTTGTCCGCCCTCGGCCTCGACACGACCCGTCACGCCGACTCGGGCACCCTGCGCATCGCCCTGTCCTGCCGGCCCACGGCCCTGCTGCGGGCCGGCGTCGAGGCGCGCGACCACGTCGCCGAGCGCGCGTCGCTGGCGCACGTGCTCGCGCCCCGGTCCGTGGCGGTGATCGGCGCGAGCCGCGACCCGGCGGGCGTGGGGCACCGGGTGCTGCGCAACCTCATCGACGGCTGCTACGCCGGGCCGCTCTACCCGGTCAACCCGAAGGCGGACCGGATCGCCGGCCTGACGTGCTACCCGGACCTGCGCGCCGTGCCCGGGCCCGTGGACCTCGCCGTGGTCGCCGTGCCGCCCGAGCGCGTGCTCGACGTGGCGCGGGACTGCGCCGAGGCCGGCGTGGCGGGGCTGGTGGTGGTGACGTCGGGGTTCGCCGAGGCCGGGCGGGCCGGCGCCGAGGCCGAGCTGCTGCGGGTCTGCCGGACCGCGGGGATGCGGCTGATCGGCCCCAACTGCCTCGGCGTGGTCAACACCGGCGCCCGCCTCAACGCCAGCTTCCTGCCGATCGCCCCGGCCCGGGGCCGCGTCGCGCTGATGTCGCAGTCGGGCGCCGTGGGCGCGGCGCTGCTGGAGCGGCTGGACGTGTCGTCGTTCGTCTCGGTGGGCAACAAGGCCGACGTCAGCGGCAACGACCTGCTGGAGTACTGGGAGGACGACCCCGACACGGACGTCGTCGTGCTGTACCTGGAGTCGTTCGGCAACCCGCGCAGGTTCGCCCGCATCGCCCGCCGCGTGGCCGGCGCCAAGCCCGTCCTGCTCGTCAAGAGCGGCCGGACCGGCGCGGGGGACCGGGCGGTCCGCTCGCACACCGCCGCCAAGGCCACCCCGGACGTGGCCGTGGACGCGCTCGTCCGCGCCGCGGGCGTGATCCGGCTGGACAGCGTGCACGAGCTGATCGACACCGCCCGGCTGCTGTCCTCCCAGCCGCTTCCCCGGGGCCGCCGCGTCGCGATCGTGGGCAACTCGGGCGGTCCGCAGGCGATGGCCGCCGACGCCTGCGAGCGGCACGGTCTCGTCGTGCCCGAGCTGCCCGCCGGGCTGGTGCGGGCGCGCGGGGCGGCGGCCGTGGGCAACCCCGTCGACCTGACGGCCGAGGCGCTCGCCGCCGAGATCGGCGCGGCGGTCGAGGCCGTGGCGGGCTCGCCCGACGTGGACGCGGTCATCGTCGTCTACACGCCGCCGTTCGGGTCCGGTCCGGAGGAGACCCGCCGCGCCATCGTCGCGGCCGCCGAGAGGGTCGCCGGAGGCCCGGGCGGGGCGGGCAAGCCCGTGCTCGCGTGCGTCGTCGGCCACGACGGCCTCATCGAGGGCCGCGTCCCCGGCTACGCCTACCCGGAGCAGGCGGTCGAGGCGCTCGCGCACGCCGTGCGGTACGCCGAGTGGCGGGCGCGCCCCGCCGAGCTGCCCGAGGAGCCGCCGCCCGCCGAGACCGAGCGGGCGTGCGCCCTGGTCCTGGCCGAGCTGGCGGACAGTCCCGGCGGGCGCTGGCTCGCCCCGTCGACCGTCCTGCGCCTGCTCGGCTGCTACGGGCTCGACCTCGTCCGGTCGGCGGAGGCGGACGGGCCGGACGCCGCGGCCGCGGCCGCCGTGTCGCTCGGCCTGCCGGTGGTGCTCAAGGCCGCCGGTCCCGTCCACAAGAGCGACGTCGGCGGCGTCCGGCTCGGGCTGCGCACGCCGGAGGAGGTACGCGAGGCGTACGAGGAGATGGCGGCCCGGATCGGGCCCGCGATGACCGGCGCGACCGTGCAGCCGATGCTGCCGCCGGGCGTGGAGATCATCGTGGGCGGGGTCAACTATCCCGTGTTCGGGCCGCTGGTGATGGTGGGGATGGGCGGCGTCACCGCGGAGCTGGTCGCCGACCAGGCGTTCCGGGTGCCGCCGGTCACCACCGCGGCGGCCACGGAGATGATCGGCGAGCTGCGGTGCGCGCCGCTGCTGCACGGCTACCGGGGCGCGCGGCCCGCCGACGTGGCGGCGCTGGCGCGGCAGGTCGTCCGCGTCGGGCGGCTGCTGGAGGAGCTGCCCGAGGTGGCCGAGCTGGACCTCAACCCGGTGATCGTCTCCCCGGACGGCGCGGTGACGGTGGACGCCCGGATCCGGGTCGCGCCCGGTGACCCCCAGCCGTCGCCCCTGCTGCGCCGCCTGCGCTGAGGGGCGGCCGTGATGAGAATCCAGAACCGACACGGAAAGGCGGACACGACGATGAGGACGACCGTCAGGGACGTGATGACGCGTGACGTGGTCACCGTCACCGGGAGCACGCCGTTCAAGGACATCGCCCAGGCGCTCATCGAGGGCGGCATCAGCGCGGTGCCCGTGCTGGACGACGACCGCCGGGTGATCGGCGTCGTGTCCGAGGCCGACCTGCTGCGCAAGGAGGAGTTCCGGGAGCAGTTCTACCGCGAGGGCTACCGGCCGCCGCTGCGGGCGCGGCTGCGCCACCCCAAGGGGCGGGAGAAGGCCGCCGGCGACACGGCGGCCGAGCTCATGACGTCGCCCCCGGTGACGATCCCGCCGGAGGCGCCGGTCGCGGCGGCCGCCCGTCTCATGGACTCCCGCGACGTCAAGCGGCTGGCCGTGGTGGACGGCGAGGGACGCCTGGTGGGCGTCGTCAGCCGGCGCGACCTGGTCAAGCTGTTCCTGCGCGGCGACCAGGAGATCGCGGCGGAGATCCGCGACGACATCCTCGACCGGGCGCTGTGGATGGACACCTCCGGCGTCACCGTCGAGGTGCGCCAGGGCGTCGTGACGCTGAGCGGGTGGATGGAGCGCCGCACGGAGGCGGCCATCGCCGCGCGCATGACCGGCCGGGTCCACGGCGTGGTGGACGTCGTGGACCGGCTCACCTGGAAGCACGACGACTCGACGTGGGAGGCGGGCTGAGGTCGGGGCCGGCCGTCCCGGGAAGGGACGGCCGGCCCGAACGGCGCTCGCCCTATCGGGCCTCCCGCTCGTCACCCGCGGGGACGTGCTCGTCACCGGTGAAGACGTGCTCGTCATCACTGGAGACGTGCTCGTCACCGGCGGGGACGTAGCGGAGCAGCACCGTGCGCCCGTCGAAGGTGCGCGTCTCGACCAGGCGCAGGGCGCGCCGCTCCCCCCGTGTGGCCAGCAACGCCCGGCCGCCGCCGAGCACGACCGGGTGGACCACGACGTGGTACTCGTCGATCAGGCCCAGCCGCGCCAGCTCGCCCCCCAGCGCCGAACCGCCGAGGAGCAGCATGTCCTTGCCGGGCTGCCGCTTCAGCTCGGCGACCTCCTCGGCGAGGTTCGCGCCGATGATCCTGGTGTTCCAGCCGGCCTGGTCGAGGGTGGTGGAGAAGACGATCTTCGGTGTGGACCGCCAGATCGGGGCGAACTTCAGGTCGTGCTCGTCGTCGGAGTACGCCTCGGCGTTCGGCCAGTAGCTCGACATGACCTCCCACACGCCGCGCCCGTACAGGAAGGTGTCCACCCGGGCGGTCAGCTCGTCGGAGTGGGCGAACATCTCGGGGCCGACGGCCGGCCAGTCGAACTCCCCGCCGGGGCCGTCGATGTGGCCGTCGAGGGAGGTGTGGACGTAGTAGATGATCTTGCGCATGGCGCCGGCTCCTCGCTGTCGGTTCGGTGACCGCCCGGGGCGCCCCCGGGCCGTCGTTCACCGCCTGGTCGGAGCCGCCCACGGGTTCTCGACATCCCGCGCCACTTCTCCCCGAGATTTTTCCGGCCGTGTCCTGCCTGCTCAGAGCAGCGGGGGGACGACGAGGAGGTCCTCCTCCTCGTGGTCGAGCTCGGAGACGACGTCCACCACGCCCTCGATGCCGCGGATGGTCTGCTCCAGCGCGATGGCCTGCGACCTGCGCCGGCACTTCCCCCTGATGGTCACGACGCCCTTGTCGATCTCGATCGCGTACGCCGCGAGGTCCGGGATGCGGGCCTGGATGTCGGCGAGCAGGTCGGCCGCCGGGCGGGTGAAGACGCGCAGCACGTCCTGCTGGTGCAGGGTGCCGGCGATGCGCCCGCTGACGGGATCGATCACGGGCAGCTGCTTGACGCGCTTGTCGCGCATCAGCCGGGCCGCCTCGCGCAGCGGCGTGTCCGGGGTGACGGTGATCGCCGGGGAGGTCATGAGCTGGCCCGCCGTGACGCCGGCCGCCTTGTGGTGCTCCTCGTGCCGCCGGTGGGACTCGAACATCGAGACGCTGTGCCCGACCGGATCGCTCTCCTTCAGCAGGAGGTCGTCCTCGGACACCACGCCCACGGGCCGCCGCTCGGCGTCGATGACGGTGACGGCGCCGACGGCGAACCGCCTCATCGCACCGATGATCTCGCTGAACGACGCGTCCTCCAGGACGGCGATGGCCACGCGGCCCATCACGTCCTTCACTTCCAGTGCCATGGTGTCCACCTCTTTCCTTCGCCTTTCTCCTCCCAGACTCCTCTGCCCGCCCGGCGCGGGGCAGCGGCGAACGTCCCGCGTGCGCGGGCCCAAGGTCCTCCGCGGTCCGCGCGACACATGTCTCAAATGCCGGGATGGCGGGTACCTCCTGTGCATGGCCGCCATCGACCTCGCGACCGTTCACGCGGTCGTCTTCGACACCGACGGCGTGGTCACCGACACGGCGCGGGTCCACGCGGCCGCGTGGAAGCACGTCTTCGACGCCTTCCTGCGCGGCCGTTCGGCGCCCTTCGACGTCCGCGACGACTACCTGCGCCACGTCGACGGGCGCCCGCGCCTGGACGGGGTGCGCACGTTCCTCGCCTCGCGCGGCATCACGCTGCCCGAGGGAAGCCCGGACGACGGTCCGGACGCCGCCACCGTCCACGGGCTGGGCCTGGCGAAGGACGCGTTGTTCGTGGCCGAGATCGGCCGGCACGGCGTGGCGGCCTTCCCCTCGACCGTGGCCCTGCTGCACGAGCTGCGGCGGCGCGGCTGCCGCACGGCGGTGGTGTCGGCGAGCCGGCACTGCCGGGCCCTGGTGGCCTCCGCCGGGCTGACCCATCTGTTCGACGTGACCGTGGACGGCGTGGACTCCGCCCGGCTCGGGCTGGCCGGCAAGCCGGACCCGGCGCTGTTCCTGGAGGCGGCCCGCCGGCTCGGCGAGCCGGCCGGGCGGACGGCCGTCGTCGAGGACGCGCTTCCGGGTGTGGAGGCCGGACGGCGCGGCGGGTTCGCCCTGGTGGTGGGCGTCGACCGGTCGGGTGAGCGGGCGGCGGCACTGCGGGCGGCGGGCGCGGGCGTCGTCGTGGAGGACCTCGCGGAGCTGTCCGTGACGGGCCGCGTTCCGCACGCCGGCACCGGCGACGGCGAGACCCGCCGGAGCACCGTCGGCTCGGGCGAGCAGGAGGGCCGGTCATGACCGGCGACCTCGGCCGCCGCATCGCCTACCACCGCGAGCGCCTCGGGCTGACGCGCGAGGAGCTCGCCGAGCGCGCCGCGATGGCCCCCGGGTACATCGCGTACGTCGAGGAGCACCCCGACACCGTCACCACCGGCGCGCTGACCCGGCTGGCCGGGGCGCTCGGGGTCTCCCCCGGCGAGCTGCTGGGCGGCGCCGCCGACCGGCCTCCCGGCCCCGGCCACGCGCGGGTGGCGCCCGTGCTGGAGAAGCTGGACCGCGCCGAGTGCCTGCGCCTGATCGCGCCGGGCGGCATCGGCCGGGTCGCCTTCGGCGGGCCGGACGGCCCGACCGTGCTGCCGGTGAACTACAAGCTGCACGGGGGCGCGCTCGTCTTCCGCACGGCTCAGGGCGGCCAGATGGACCGGACGCTGCGCACGGGCCTGGAGGGGGTGGAGGTCAAGATCGGGTTCGAGGTGGACCAGATCGACGAGGCGCGGCGCGAAGGGTGGAGCGTGCTGGTGCAGGGCCCCGCCCACTTGGTGAAGGAGGAGGAGCTGGACGCGGTCATGGGGGCCGGGGTCTCACCCTGGGCGGGCGGCGCGCGGGAGCTGTACATCCGGATCCTCCCGCACCAGGTCACCGGCCGCCGCATCCGCGGCCTCTGACCGCAACCCTCGCGCGGGAGCGCCGGGTCAGCGGAAGACGGCCTGCTCGATCGTGAAGCGGATGAACTCGCCCTCGGCCCACCGGGCGGCGCCGGGCCACCAGCCGCCCCGCGCCCGCGCCGCGATCGTGTACCCGCCGAACGTGGCCTCGCGCAGCACCTCCACCCCGAACGGCTCGTGCCGGTACGGCCCGCCGTCCGGGGCGCCCCAGCGGGACAGGGTCACGGCCTCCAGCGCGCCGCCCGGCGCGACCGTGAGCGTCACCTCGTGCTCCTCGCCGGCGACGGGCACGCGGACGGTCGCCCGGCGCTCGTCCACCTGCTTCCAGGTGAGCCGGGGGTCGAGCGCGGCGGCGGGCGCCAGCACCATCTCGCTCGCCAGCCGCCCCGCCGCGCTGCGCGTGATGTCAGGTCCGGCCCCGGACATCACCGGGACGGCGTCGAACAGCCTCCAGCGCATCTCCCCCGTCCCGTCGCGGTACCGGTCGAAGCCGCGCACGGTGAGCGGCCCGAAGAGGGCGCCCGCCGACCAGACGAAGCCCTCCGGCGGCCGCAGCACCTGCGCGGCGCGGAAGGGGTGCCAGTCCTTCAGCCGGATGACGCCGTGGCTGTCCAGCACGACCCCGCGGCGCAGGGGCGTGCCGGGCGCGATGGCGTGCAGCACCCAGCTCCGCGCGGGCTCGGGCAGCATCCCGGCCATCTCGGGCTCGAACGGCACCGGGTCCGGGGTCGGGGCCTGGAGCAGGTCCCAGTCACGGCGGGCCACGTCGGTCAGGCAGCGCGGGGCGACGACCACGGTCATGATCTCCTCCAAGGGGCGCGGACGACGGCGACCGGGCAGTGCGCCCGGTGGATCACGCCGTGGCAGGTCGAGCCGAGCACGGACGCGGCGAACCCGCCCAGACCGCGCGAGCCGAGGACGACCAGGGCGGCCGTCCGGGAGGCCGCCGCCAGGACCGGCACGGGATGCCCGGACATGACGGACTCCACCACCTCGACGTCGGGGTACTTGTCCCGCCACAGCGGGAGCCGCCGCGCGACCTCGGCCGCCTCGTCGGCCAGGGCGCCGGCGACCAGCGGCCCGTACCCGGCGGCCTGCGGCGCGAGGACCACGGTGTGCCGGGCGTGGACGACGCGCAGCCGCGCGCCGCGGGCGGCGGCCTGCTCCATGGCGTACTCCAGGGCGGCCTCGGAGTCGGCGGAGCCGTCGAACCCGGCGACCACCTCGCCCCCGCCCCCCGCGCCCCCCTCGGGGGCGCGCACGACGACGACCGGGCCGTGCGCGTGGCCGGCCAGGGCCAGCCCGACCGAGCCGAGCACGAGCCCGGTGAACCCGCCGAGCCCCCGGCTGCCCACCACGACGGTGTCGGCCGTCTCGGACTCGGTGCGCAGGCGTTCGACGACCGCGCCGACGAGGTGCGCCGTGGAGACCTCCAGGCGCGGGGCGCGCCGCCGCGCGCGTTCCTCGGCGCCGGCGAGCAGCAGTTCGCTCCGTTCGGTCAGCGACAGTCCGCCGCCTCCCGCGTCGTCCCGGTGCTCGCTCCTCCAGGGCTCGCGCACGTGCACGATCCGCAGGGGCAGCGCCCTGCGCGTGGCGTCCTGCACCGCCCAGCCGAGCGCCGCGTACGCCGCGTCCGATCCATCGATCCCCACAACTACGGGATTCGTCATGGCCGCCCCCTCCGGTTGCAGAAGTCCACGCATCTAGGACACACCTGCGCTGATCGGGCGCACAGAGAACGAGGTCCCGTCCGCGGAGGGACCATCGTCCCGGGCGGTTCCCCTGGAGGCACGCCACCTCCGAGGCACGAGAAGCGAGCCCGGCGGGGTTCTTTACCCGGACCCGCTTTGCATGACCATGCGTAGCAATGCATAATCTTTTCCTATGTCCAAGGTTCTCACCTCCCTGCCCACCGGCGAGCGCGTCGGCATCGCCTTCTCCGGCGGTCTCGACACCTCGGTGGCCGTCGCCTGGATGCGCGACAAGGGCGCAGTCCCGTGCACCTACACCGCCGACATCGGCCAGTACGACGAGCCCGACATCGCCTCGGTGCCCGCCCGTGCCCTGGCCTACGGTGCCGAGGTCGCGCGCCTGGTCGACTGCCGCGCGGCGCTGGTCGAGGAGGGCCTGGCCGCGCTGACCTGCGGCGCGTTCCACATCCGCTCGGCGGGGCGGGCGTACTTCAACACCACGCCGCTCGGCCGCGCCGTCACCGGCACCCTGCTGGTGCGGGCGATGCTCGAGGACGACGTGCAGATCTGGGGTGACGGCTCGACGTTCAAGGGCAACGACATCGAGCGGTTCTACCGGTACGGCCTGCTGGCCAACCCGCACCTGCGCATCTACAAGCCCTGGCTCGACGCGGAGTTCGTCTCCGAGCTCGGCGGGCGCAAGGAGATGTCGGAGTGGCTGCTGGCCCACGGGCTGCCCTACCGCGACAGCACGGAGAAGGCGTACTCCACGGACGCCAACATCTGGGGCGCCACCCACGAGGCCAAGACCTTGGAGCACCTCGACACCAGCATCGAGACCGTGGACCCGATCATGGGCGTGCGGTTCTGGGACCCCTCGGTCGAGATCCCGGCCGAGGACGTGACCATCGGCTTCGACCAGGGCCGCCCGGTCACGATCAACGGCAAGGAGTTCGCCACCCCGGTCGACCTCGTGATGGAGGCCAACGCCATCGGCGGGCGGCACGGCATGGGCATGTCCGACCAGATCGAGAACCGGGTGATCGAGGCCAAGAGCCGCGGCATCTACGAGGCCCCGGGCATGGCCCTGCTGCACGCGGCCTACGAGCGGCTGGTCAACGCCATCCACAACGAGGACACCATCGCCACCTACCACAACGAGGGGCGGCGGCTCGGCCGGCTGATGTACGAGGGCCGCTGGCTCGACCCGCAGGCGCTGATGCTGCGCGAGTCGCTGCAGCGCTGGGTCGGCACGGCCGTCATCGGCGAGGTGACGCTGCGGCTGCGGCGGGGCGAGGACTACTCGATCCTCGACACCTCCGGCCCGAACTTCAGCTACCACCCGGACAAGCTGTCGATGGAGCGCACCGAGGACTCCGCGTTCGGCCCGGTGGACCGGATCGGCCAGCTCACCATGCGCAACCTGGACATCGCCGACTCGCGCGCCAAGCTGGAGCAGTACGCCAGCCTGGGCATGGTCGGCACCCACCACCCCGCGCTCATCGGCGCCGCCCAGGCCGCCTCCACCGGCCTGATCGGCGCGATGCCGCAGGGCGGCGCCGAGGCCATCGCCTCGCGCGGCGAGGTCTCCGAGGAGGAGGAGATGCTCGACCGCGCCGCCATGGAGCTCGGCAACGACTGACCGCGACGCGACCGGGACCGGCGGACGGTCACGGCCCGGACCGGCGGACGGTCACGGCCGGGGCGGGAGGACTCTCACGGCCGGGGCGGGAGGACCGGCTGCAGGTGGAACATACCGGTGATCACCTCGCCCGGCCGGTCCTTCGGCTCGCCCGGCCGGTCCTCGGCGCAGGCGCGGCCCGCGACGGCGTTGAGCACGTCCCTGGCCGTGATGAGGCCGACCAGGCCGCGCTCCGAGACCACCGGCACCGCGTCGGCCTCGGCGTCCGCCATGACGCACGCGACCCGGCGCAGCGTGTCGCGCGGCCCGACGCGGGGCCGGGGCTCGCGTCCCAGCATCGTCCCGACCCGGCGGCCGGACTGCTCGTCCGGGCCGCCGGACCAGCTGGCGGCCAGCTGCTCGCGCGACAGGATGCCCAGCACGTGCCGCCCGTCCACGACGGGAAGATGGTGCACCCCGGCGCGGCGCATCAGCTCCCAGGCCATCAGGGGCGACTCGTCGGGTGTGACGGCGACGAGCACGCGGCTCATCACCTGCTCGGCTCGCAGCGACCGGATGTCAGAGCCGGTGCCGTCCGGGGACGTGGTCATGACCGCTCCTTTCCGGGACGTTCGCGGTGGGCGTGTCCGCGCCGGGGGCGTACGACCGCGACCGGGCACGCCACGTGGTGCAGCACGCCGTGGCTGACCGATCCGAGCACGGCCGAGGCGAACCCGCCCAGCCCGCGCGAGCCGATCACCACGAGGTCGGCGGTGAGCGCCGCCTTCATCAGGGCCGACACGGGGTGCTCGCACACCTGGTCGTCGACGATCCGCAGGTCGGGGTTCTTCTCCCGCCAGGGCACGACCCGCTCGGCGGCCATCTTGACCTCCTGCTGGTAGGCGTCCTCCAGGATGGGGCCGTATCCGGCTGCGTACGGGGAGAAGACCGGGAGCTGCCAGGCGTAGACCACGTGGAGCTGCGCGTCGCGGGCGCGGGCCTGCTCGACGGCGTACTCCATGGCGGCCTGCGAGTGCTCCGAACCGTCGTAGCCCACGACGACCTGGCCCTGCTGGACCACCGCGGTGCCGCGCACGACCACCACGGGACAGGCCGCGTGGCCGGCCACGGCCATGCTCACGGAGCCGAGCACCATCCCGGCGAACCCGCCGAGCCCCCTGCTGCCCAGCACCATGCTCTCGGCCAGGACCGACTCGCCGACCAGCGCGTCGATCACGCCGCCGCTCAGCATGGCGGTGCTCACGTCGGCGTCCGGCGCGAGCGAGCGGGCCCGCTCGGCGGCCGCCTCCAGCACGCCGGAGCAGTACTGCGTGCTGCCCACCGCCGAGGCCCACTGCTCGCACACGTGCACGAGGCGCAGCCCCAGCCCGCGGCGCCGCGCGTCCGCGGCGGCCCATTCCACCGCCGCCGTCGCAGGCGCCGACCCGTCCACGCCGACCACGATCCGTCCGCCCATCACCCATCGCCTCCACGTCCCAGGACTGTCACCTCCAGCCTGGTCGCGGGGCCTCCGGGACGCCCGGGGACGAAGTCCCGGATGCGGGGGCCGTTGGTCCCACGCCCCTTCCCCACGCCCCTTCCCGGCGAACGGGCCGGCTGCCGGTCAGGCGGTCCAGCCGCGGCGGGCCGGTCGCGTGCGGGCGACGTCGCGGGAGCGGTACACGACGTACGGCCGCGTCAGGTAGCCGATCGGGGCCGTGAGCATGTGCACCAGCCGGGTGAACGGCCAGATGGCGAACAGCGCCAGGGCGCTCAGCGCGTGCAGCTTGAACAGCACAGGGGCGCCCGCCATCAGCGCCGGCCGCGGGCTGAGGGCGAAGACGGACCGGAACCAGGGCGAGATCGTGGTGCGGTAGTCGTACCCGTCGCCCGCGAGGTTGGCCAGGACCGTGGCGGCCAGGCCGAGCACGATCGTCAGCGTGAGGACCGCGTACATGAGCTTGTCGTTGCGGGTCGTGGCCGTGAAGACCGGCCCCACGGTGCGGCGGCGGTAGACGAGGATGGCCAGGCCCGCGAGCGTGCACACCCCGGCGACCGTGCCGAGCGCGACCGCCGTCACGTGGTAGGCCGCCTCGCTGATCCCGGCCGCCTCGGTCCAGGACTTGGGGATCACGAGCCCGCCGATGTGGCCGAGGAGCACGACCAGGATCCCGAAGTGGAACAGCGGGCTGCCGATCCGCAGCAGCCGCGACTCGTAGAGCTGGGACGAGCGGGTGGTCCAGCCGAACTTGTCGTAGCGGTAGCGCCACACGTGGCCGACGACGAACATCGTCAGCGCCACGTACGGCAGGACCGCCCACAGCAGCAGGTCCAGCCCGCTCACCGCGGCTCTCCCGCCGCGTAGGGCTCCAGGCCGACCTGCTCCTCGGGCGGGCCCTCCTGCACCAGCCGCAGGGCGGCGGCGCGCTCGCGCGCGTTCGGCGGCGGCAGCGTGGCCAGCACGGCGGCGACGACGTCGGCGTACGGCGAGCGCTCCTCGCGCAGCGCCCGGTGGAGCGTCTCCACGCCGGCGCGGTGCTCGCGCAGCAGCCGGCCCGCCTGGGTGACGCCGCCCCGCGCGGACAGCTCGCACACCACGGCCAGGTGGTCGGGCAGCTCGCCGCCGGCCGGCTCGAACCCGGCCTCGCGGAAGGCGTGCTTGAAGCGCAGCAGCGCCATGCCGCGCTTGCGGGTGTCGCCGTAGGTGTAGTACGTCAGGTACGGGCAGCAGCGGCGCTTGAGGTCGAACGTCGCCACGTAGTCCTCGGCCAGCCGCGGCAGCGGGGTCGTGGCCAGGTGCGTCAGGAAGGCGCGCAGCCGGGAGGCCGCCTCGCCGGCCGGCAGCCGGTCCACCGTCATCGTCAGCAGGGGCAGCGCCTCGACCAGCCGCTCGTCCGGGTAGCCGAGCAGCACCGAGGCGGTCATGTGGATGGCGCGCTCGCTCACGAGTCCTCCTTGCGCTTGGGGAACAGCCCCTCGGGCAGGCCCTTGCCGTCCCAGTTGAGCAGGTTCACGCGTTCGGCCCGGTCGGCCGGGTCCACCAGGGCGCCCGTCTCCTGCCGCTCCTTCAGGGCGTGGAAGGTCTCCACCGCCACCGGGGCGGGCCGGCCGGACGCCTCGCCGAACGGCCCGCCCATGCCGGGGCCGCCCGCGTAGTCGAGGCTGCAGCCGGTGACGAGCTCCTCCGGCCGGCCGTCCTGCTCGGGATGGGCCGTGGGGATCACGTAGCGCTCGGCGTACGGGGCGAGGGCGAGCAGCCGGTGCATCCCCTCGACCTGCCTGCCCGTCAGGCCCACCGCGGCGGCGATCGACTCGTCGGCCGGCTGCCCGAGGTTGAGGCGGCGCATGTAGGAGCGCATGGCGGCCAGGCGGCGCAGGACGGCGCGCACGGGCTCGGGGTCGCCGGCGGTGAACAGCTCGGCCAGGTAGCCGATCGGGATGCGCAGGGCGTCGATCGCGCCGAACAGGTTGCCGGCGTCCTCGCCGTCGTGGCCGGTGTCGGCGAGCACGTCCACGACGGGCGACAGCGGCGGGATGTACCAGACCATCGGCATCGTGCGGTACTCCGGGTGCAGCGGCAGCGCCACCCCGTACTCGAAGATGAGCTGGTGGATCGGGGAGCGGGCGGCCGCCTCCAGCCAGTCCTCCGGGATGCCCGCGGCGCGGGCGGCGGCGAGCACTTCAGGGTCGCGCGGGTCCAGCAGGACGCTCTTCTGCGCCTCGTACAGGTCCTTCTCGTCCGGGACCGCGGCCGCCTCGCCGACCCGGTCGGCGTCGTAGAGCAGCACGCCGAGGTAGCGCAGGCGGCCCACGCACGTCTCCGAGCACACGGTCGGCATGCCGACCTCGACCCGGGGATAGCAGAACGTGCACTTCTCGGCCTTGCCGGTGCGGTGGTTGAAGTAGACCTTCTTGTACGGGCAGCCGGTCACGCACATCCGCCAGCCGCGGCAGCGGTCCTGGTCCACCAGGACGATGCCGTCCTCGGAGCGCTTGTACATCGCGCCGGAGGGGCAGGAGGCCACGCACGAGGGGTTGAGGCAGTGCTCGCAGATGCGCGGCAGGTAGAACATGAAGGCCCGCTCGAACTCCAGCTTCACCTGGTCCGACACCTTGCGCAGCACCGGGTCGGCCGGGGCCAGCTCGGGCGCGCCGGCCAGGTTGTCGTCCCAGTTGGCGCTCCACGTGATCCGGGTGTCCTGGCCGGTGATGAGCGACTTGGGCCGGGCGACGGGCGTGTCCTCGCCGGCGGGGGCGGAGAAGAGGCGGTCGTACTCGTAGGTCCAGGGCTCGTAGTAGTCCTGGATGGACGGCATGAGCGGGTTGGCGAAGATGGTGAGCAGCTTGCGCAGCCGCCCGCCGGCCTTCAGCCGGAGCCGGCCGCGCCGGTTCAGCTCCCAGCCGCCCTTCCACCTGTCCTGGTCCTGGTAGGTGCGTGGGTAGCCCTGGCCGGGCCGGGTCTCGACGTTGTTGAACCAGACGTACTCGGTGCCCGCCCGGTTGGTCCACGCCTGCTTGCAGGTGACCGAGCAGGTGTGGCATCCGATGCACTTGTCCAGGTTCATCACCATGGCGAGCTGAGCCATGACCCGCATCAGTAGTCCACCTCCTGGGAGCGGCGGCGGATCACGGTGACCTCGTCGCGCTGGTTGCCGGTGGGGCCGAGGTAGTTGAAGGCGAAGGAGAGCTGGGCGTAGCCGCCGATGAGGTGGGTCGGCTTGACCAGCAGCCGGGTGAGCGAGTTGTGGATGCCGCCCCGCCGTCCCGAGGTCTCGCTCTTCGGCACGTCCACGACGCGTTCCTGCGCGTGGTACATGTACACGGTGCCCTCGGGCATGCGGTGCGAGACGACCGCGCGGGCGACGACGACGCCGTTGCGGTTGACCGCCTCCACCCAGTCGTTGTCGGAGACGCCGGCCCTGGCGGCGTCGGCGGGGCTCATCCAGATGGTCGGCCCGCCGCGCGACAGGGTCAGCATGAGCAGGTTGTCCTGGTACTCGGAGTGGATGGACCACTTGGAGTGCGGCGTGAGGTAGCGCACCGTGATGCCGTCCTCGCCGCCCTCGCCGACGGCGGGCTCGCCGAACATCGCGGTCATGTTCAGCGGCGGCCGGTAGACGGGCAGCGCCTCGCCGGCCTCGCGCATCCAGTCGTGGTCGAGGTAGAAGTGCTGGCGTCCGGTCAGCGTGTGCCAGGGTTTGCGGTGCTCGACGTTGACGGTGAACGCGGAGTAGCGCCGCCCGCCCGTCTCGCTGCCCGACCACTCCGGTGAGGTGATCACCGGGACGGGGCGGGCCTGGGTGTCGGCGAAGGTGATGCGCCGGTGCTCGTCGGCCAGGCCGTCGAAGGACGTCCCGGTGCGCCGGGCGAGCGTCTCGAAGCCCTGGGCGGCCAGCCGCCCGTTGGTGGTGCCCGACAGGGCCAGCACGGCCTCGCACATGGCGACGTCCGTGGCCAGCGACGGCCGGCCGTCCGCCGCGGTGCCGTTGGTCCGGCCGAGCCGTTCGACCTCGGCGGACACGTCGTACGTCAGCCCCTTCGTGGCGGCGCCCAGCCGTTCCAGCAGCGGGCCGAGGGTGGCCATCCGCTCGGCC
Source organism: Nonomuraea rhodomycinica (assembly GCF_013363995.1). Lineage (GTDB taxonomy): Bacteria > Actinomycetota > Actinomycetes > Streptosporangiales > Streptosporangiaceae > Nonomuraea > Nonomuraea rhodomycinica. The sequence goes on from NZ_JABWGO010000008.1 coordinate 310,819, forward strand.
ACCGCCGCGTAGTCGCGCTCGACCACGACGATCTTCGGGAAGTCGCGGCCGGGCACGGGCGCGCGGCCGGTGCCGCGCCAGTCGCGCACCTGCCCGTGCGGGGTGGCCAGCTCGTCCGGCGTGTCGTGCAGCAGCGGCACGGCCACCACGTCGCGGCGGGTGCCCAGGTGGGTGCGGGCGAGGTCGCTGAAGGCGCGGGCGATGGCGTGGAAGGCGGCGAAGTCGGTGCGGGCCTGCCAGGGCGGGTCGATCGCCGGGGTGAAGGCGTGCACGAACGGGTGCATGTCGGTGGACGACAGGTCGTGCTTCTCGTACCAGGTGGCCGCGGGCAGCACGACGTCGGAGAACAGCGTGGTGGAGGTCATCCGGAAGTCCAGCGACAGCAGCAGGTCCAGCTTGCCGCGCGGCGCCTCCGGCGGCCAGGCGAGGTCGCGGGGCCGCTGCTCCGGCCGGGCCTCCTCGGCCCGCAGCGACGCGTCGGTGCCGAGCAGGTGGCGCAGGAAGTACTCGTCGCCCTTGGCCGAGGAGCCGAGCAGGTTGGCCCGCCACACGGTCAGCACGCGCGGCCAGTTCGCGGGCGCGTCGGGGTCCTCGCAGGCGAAGCCGAGCCGGCCCGCCGCGACCTGCCCCGCCACGTACGCGCCCGGCTCCTCCCCCGCCGCGGCGGCCTCGTCGGCCAGGTCCAGCGGGTTGCGGTCGAACGTCGGGTAGGACGGCATCCAGCCGAGCCGCGCCGACTGGGCCAGCAGGTCGGCCGTCGCCCGGCCGGCGAACATGCCCTCGCCCAGCGGCGAGGAGACCACATCGGCCGGGTAGGTGTCGTAGCGCCACTGGTCGGTGTGCAGGTACCAGTAGGCGGTGCCGATCATCTGCCGGGGCGGGCGCGACCAGTCCAGGCCGAAGGCGAGCTGCGCCCAGCCGGTGATCGGCCGGCACTTCTCCTGGCCGACGTAGTGCGCCCAGCCGCCGCCGTTGACGCCCTGGCAGCCGGTGAGCGTGGTCAGCGCCAGGAACGCGCGGTAGATCGTGTCGGAGTGGAACCAGTGGTTCGTCCCCGCCCCCATGATGATCATGGATCGGCCGCCGGACTCCTCGGCGTTGCGGGCGAACTCGCGCGCGATCCGGGCCGCCTTCCTCGCGGGCACGCCGGTCAGCGCCTCCTGCCAGGCCGGGGTGTACGGCTCGGCCGCGTCGTCGTAGCCGGCCGGCCAGCGGCCCGGCAGGCCCGGGCGGGCCACGCCGTACTGGGCGAGCATCAGGTCGAGGACCGTGGTGACCAGGTGCCCGCCCACCCGCCGCACCGGGACGCCCCGCTCCAGCACGCCTTCACCGTGGCCGTCGAAGCGCGGCAGGGACACCGGCGCCGCGTCCTGCCCGAGGACGGTGAGCAGCGGGGTCACCTCGCCGAGGTCGAGGTTCCAGCGGCCCTCGCCCTCCGGCCCCCACCGGAACCCCAGCGACCCGTTGGGCACGACCGGCTGCCCGGTCGCCTCGTCCAGCACGACCGTCTTGAACGCCGCGTTCTCCCCCTGCTCGCCCAGGTCGGCGGCGGTCAGGAAGCGGCGCGGCACGTACGCGTCGCCGCGCGGCTCCAGCGTCACCAGGAACGGCAGGTCCGTGTAGCGGCGCGCGTAGCCGGCGAACGGCGGGCCACCGCCGGCGCCGGCGCGGTCGTCGGCGCGGTCGTCGGCGCGGTCGCGGTAGAACTCCGCGAGGATCACGTGTCCCATAGCCATGGCCAGCGCGCCGTCGGTGCCGGGATGCGGGGCCAGCCACTCGTCGGCGAACTTGGCGGCGTCGTTGTAGTCGGGGGCGAGGACCACGACCTTCTGGCCCCGGTAGCGGGCCTCGGCCATGTAGTGGGCGTCGGGCGTGCGGGTGACCGGCACGTTGGAGCCCCACAGCATGAGGTAGGCCGCGTCCCACCAGTCGGCCGACTCGGGCACGTCGGTCTGGTCGCCGAACACCTGGGGCGAGGCCACGGGCAGGTCGGCGTACCAGTCGTAGAACGACAGCATCGACCCGCCGAGCAGCGAGACGAACCGGGCGCCCACCGCGTGGGACACCATCGACATGGCCGGGATCGGCGAGAAGCCGGCCACCCGGTCGGGCCCGTACGTCCTGATCGTGTGGACGTGCGCCGCGGCGACGAGCTCGGTGGCCTCGTCCCAGGTGACGCGGACCAGCCCGCCCTTGCCGCGGGCCTGCTGGTAGCGGCGCCGCTTGTCCGGGTCGGAGGTGATCTCCGCCCAGGCGGCCACCGGGTCGCCCAGCCGGGCCTTCGCCTCGCGGTACATCTCCACGAGCACGCCTCTGGCGTACGGGAAGCGGACCCGGGTGGGCGAGTAGGTGTACCAGGAGAACGCCGCGCCGCGCGGGCAGCCGCGGGGCTCGTACTCGGGCCGGTCGCCGCCGACGCTCGGGTAGTCGGTCTGCTGCGTCTCCCACGTGATCACGCCGTCCTTGACGTAGACCTTCCAGGAGCAGGAGCCGGTGCAGTTGACGCCGTGGGTGGAGCGCACGACCTTGTCGTGGCTCCACCGGTCGCGGTAGAAGACGTCGCCGTCCCGGCCGCCGATCTGGTGCAGCGTCCGCAGGTCGCCGGAGACCCGGCCGGGCCGCAGGTGGCGGCCGAGCCTGAGCAGCGCGTCGCTGAGCGGACCGTCGGTGGCGGCCATGGGCGGGGCCTCCTTCTTGTCTGTCATGTCTCGGACGTCCTGGGGTCCGGGGTCGTGGCGCGGGCGGCGGGGCGCAGGACGGCCCAGCAGTAGACGAACGCGCCGAACGCCATGGCCGCGAGCAGCATCAGGCCGATGGCGTACGAGCCGGTGGCCTGGTAGATCAGCCCCATGACGATGGGCGGCAGGAAACCGCCCAGCCCGCCGGCGGCGCCGACGACGCCCGTGGCGCTGCCCACGGACGCGGCGGGCACGGCCCGGCCGAGGATCGCGAACACCGCGCCGTTGCCCAGCCCGAGCGCCGCGGCCATGGCCAGGAACCCGGCCGTGGCGAGCGGCATGCCGGGCGCGAAGGAGACGACGATCGCGCAGGCGAACACCGCGGCCAGCACCCAGCTCAGCACCCGCTCGCCGCCCAGCCGGTCCGACAGCCAGCCGCCCACCGGGCGGGCCAGGGTGGCCAGCACCACGAACCCGGCCGTGCGGGCCGCGGCGTCGGCGACCGTCAGCCCGTACTGGGCCTTGAGGTACAGCGGCAGGTAGACGCCGAAGGCGACGAACCCGCCGAAGGTCAGCGCGTACATGCCGGCCAGCTCCCGCGTGACGCGCAGCCGCGCGGCGGCGGCGAACCTGGCCGTGAACGACTGCGCGGGCGCCGCGCCGCCGGAGGGGGCGTCCCGGCCCAGGACGAGGAAGGCGATCCCGACCAGCACGAGGGCCACGGCCACCGCGAAGAAGGGCGTGGCCCGGCCGAACTCGGCGGCCAGCCACGGCGTGAGGAACCCGGAGATCGCGGTGCCGATGTTGCCCATCCCGAAGATCCCGAGCGCCAGGCCGCGCCGCTCGGGCGGGTACCAGGCGTTGACGAACGGCACGCCGATCGCGAACGTCGCCCCGGTCATGCCCAGCACCAGGCCGCCGGCCAGCAGCGCGGGATAGCTCTCGGCGAAGGCCAGAAACACCACGGGCAGGGCGCCGAGCAGGCTGGTGACGCCGAAGACGAGCCGCCCGCCGTACCGGTCGGTCAGGGCGCCGAGCACCATGCGGCCCAGCGACCCGACGATCACGGGGACGGCGACCAGGACCGAGACCGCGGTCGCGCTCAGCCCGAGCAGCTCCTTGTAGACGGGGCCGAGGGGGCTCAGCAGCGCCCAGGCCCAGAAGTTGACCGCGAACGCGGTCGTGGCGAGGACCAGTGCCTTGGTGCGTCCGGCCGTCGTGGCGCGGGGCGCGACTGGTGGAACGGCGGTCATCGGCACCTTCCGGAGAAACTGGGCGGATCTGGCGTGCCCTGCCAGGCTCCTTCAGTCGCATCCGCCCCAGTCAGGGTCTTTGGTCCCTCGATCCGTACCCGAACGACTCCCGCCTTATCCCCACATTTCTGTCAGCCGGTGACGATGCGGCGGCCCGTCACGCGCGACGGCCTGATCTGCAGGTACTGCCGGCGGTCGCCGCCGGCCCAGGGCTCGACGCCCGTCGCCGCCGCGTCGGCCTCCTCCTCGTCCGTGACGTGGTGCAGCGAGCCCTGCACGAGCACGCTCCAGCCGCCGCCGGTCAGCTCGTGGACGCGGTCGACCTCGAAGGCGACCTTGTACTCGACGCCCCGCATGCCGGTGCGCAGGTCGGCGTCCGTCGCGCCGCCGGGCGTCGTGCGGAACACGATCGCGCCGCCGTCGGACAGCCGGTAGTTCACCGGCAGCACCGTCAGGCCGTAGCGGCCCTCGAAGGCGATGCGCCCGATCCCGCCCGGCGCGATCAGCCGCAGGCACTCCTTCTCGTCCAGCTCGGCCAGGTCCGCGCCGGGCGCCGCCTCGCCCGCGCCGACCGGCGCCTCGTCCAGCAGCTCGGCCACCGTCGTGCCCAGCGCGCGGGCCAGCCGGTCGGCCGTCTCGCGCGCGGACGGGTCCGACTGCTCCTCCAGGCACCGGACGTACCCCTCGTCGACTCCGGCCTGCTCGGCCAGGCGCTCACGGGTCAGGCCCAGCGATGCGCGCCGCTCGGCGATCCTGCGTCCGAAGCTCCCGAGATCCGACATATCGCTCTCCATCTCCACGACGGGTGTCTTCCCTCGGATCACCGTAGTAGGCGGATGTTCCGAAAACCGGTCCGGCGAGCGGTGTGGTGACCTTCGTCCGCGATGTCAGGGACCTTCGGCGCGGCGCCGCGCGTCCCGCCCGGTCCCGCGGGACAGGCCGTCTAGTGCCCCATGACCGGCCGCGCGCCCGCGGCGGGCATGGGCAGGTGCTCGCGGATCAGCATGTAGCTGGCCACCAGCACCCAGACCGCCAGGAGCACCCCCGGGACCACCACCATCAGCGGCGCGTCCGGCGCGAGAGCCCGCGCCGTGCTGCCCACGCCCAGCGCGGTCAGCAGCTTGAGCGCCGCGACGACGATCGCGAACCAGGCCATCCACATGGGGAGGACCCGCGTGTGCATGATCGCGGCGGCCGTCACGGCGAACGTCGCCGCCACCGCGATGCCGGCGATCATGTTCATCACGGTCAACGCGGTGTACGGGCCCGCGGCCAGGGCCATCAGGGCGCCGCGGTGCGTGGTGATGGCGTACGTCAGCCCCGCGAAGATCGCCACCCCGATGAACATGATCGTGGAGACGAGGATGTAACCCGCCAGCACCAGCGCCGGCGTGTCACTCGTGTCGTCCGCGCGCCGGAACGCCGTGGCCAGCGCCACGCCGAACCACAGGAACAGCATCGTGGCGATCCCGTACAGCACCGAGGCCGCCATGACCTGGGTGCGGTACTCGAACAGGTATCCCGCGATGCTCGACGCCGACTCCGCGACGCTCGGGGCGTTCCCCATGACGATCCTGCCGATGATCGCCACCACGACGGCCGCGATGCCCGCGATGCCGCCCCAGCGAAGTTCGTGGCTCTGCTTCATCGTTTTCATCAGCATTACCCCCGGATTCCATCATCCGGCGGCCCCGATACGTCGCCAGGGTCGCCGGTCAACCTTTGCCGTTTCTTTGGCGCGCCCACCGGCGTGTCCCCGGGGCGACCACGCCGCTCGGGGAAACCACCCGGGACCGGCCCGTACATCAGTACCAAACCCGCAGGACACCGGTAGAAAGGACGTCGAGGACTACGAGGAGTGAGCGCGTGCGGGACAACGGTGAGCGCATGCTGGGCGGCCTGATCGCCGCCCATCACCTCGCCACGCTCGAGGAGCTGCCCTGGCTGATCAGCCGGCACGCCGAGCACGTGGGCTTCTCCGACGTGCTCGTCTACGTGGCCGACCTGCAGCAGCAGTACCTCGTGCCGCTGCCCGGCCAGCGGCACGAGGACGGCACGCCGTTCGAGCGCATCCGCGTCGACTCCACCGTGGCCGGCCGCGCGTTCCGCATGCTGGACATCGTCCAGACCAGGCCCACCAGCGGCCCCGCCACGGACGAGCCCGAGGCGGCGCAGCCGCCCGCCGCCCAGGAGCCGCGCCGGATGTACCTGCCGCTCCTGGACGGCACCGAACGGCTCGGCGTGCTCGCCCTCACCGTGCCCCGCGACGACGAGCGCGTCCGGTGGCGGGCCTCGCAGCTCGCCGCCCTCACCGCGCTCGTCCTGGCCAACAAGCGCAGCACCAGCGACACCTACGCCCGGCTCGTCCGCGCCCAGCCCATGCAGCTGTCGGCGGAGATGCTGTGGACCCTGCTGCCGGTGCGGACGTTCGCGACCGGACGGGTCGTGGTCACCGCCGCCCTGGAGCCCGCCTACCTGGCCGGCGGCGACGCCTTCGACTACGCGGTGGCCGGCGACCTGCTGCACCTGGCGGTGTTCGACGCCATGGGGCACGACACGGCCGCGGGACTCACGGCCACGATCGCGGTGGGCGCCTGCCGCAACACCCGCCGCGAGGACGTGGACCTTCCCGGCATCGGCGAGGCCGTGGACGCGGCCGTCTTCGAGCAGTTCGCCGGCACCCAGTTCGCCACCGGCGTCCTGGCCGCCCTCGACCTGCGCACGGGGGTCCTGCGGTGGATCAACCGCGGCCACCACCCGCCGCTGGTGCTGCGCCACGGCCGCCTGGTGGCCACGCTCAGGACCGAGCCGGACCCGCCCATGGGCTTCCGGCTCGGCGCCGTCCACCCGCCGGCCCGCTACCAGCTCGAACCCGGCGACAGACTGCTGTTCTACACCGACGGCGTCATCGAGGCGCGCAGCCCGGACGGGGAGGTGTTCGGCCTGGAGCGGTTCGTGGACTTCGTCATCCGCCGGGAGGCCGACGGCGTGCCGCCGCCCGAGACGCTGCGCCGGCTCATCCAGACGCTGCTCGAACACCAGCAGGACCGCCTCCAGGACGACGCCACGGTCATGCTCGTCGAATGGCGCACCCAGAGCGAGCAGCGGCTCGTCATCTGACCACGCACCGCGAGAGGGCCCTTACCCGGGAGTGGACAAGGTTTCATACTGACTCCTGACTTGATCGTCAGGAGGGTGGATGCTGTACGGACGCGCCGGCGAGCAGGCCCGGATCGACGCGCTGCTGACCTCCGCCCGGGAGGGGCACGGCGGAGCCGTCGTGGTCACGGGCGAGACCGGCATCGGCAAGACCGCCCTGCTGGACCACGCCGCGCCTCCGGAGCGCGCCGGCTTCCTGGTCCTGCGCGCGCTCGGCATCGAGGCGGAGCGCGAGCTGCCGTTCGCGGCGCTGTACCCGCTGCTCCGCCCGTTCCTGGACCGCGCCGACCGGCTGCCCGCCGCCCAGGCCGAGGCGTTGCGCGAGGCGGGGGAACGGGCGCCCGACCACGCGCGGGCCCGGCTCGCGGGACCGGCCGTGCTGGGCCTGCTGGCGGATCTCGCGGCCGAGCGGCCGGTGGTGTGCGTGGTGGACGACGCGCACCGCCTGGACGGGGCGTCGGCGGACGCGCTGCTCTTCGCCGCCAGAAGGCTCGGTGGCGAACGGGTCGCCATGATCTTCGCCGCGGGCGACGGCGTACCGGGGGACGCGAGGCCGCGCGGGACCGGGTTCGGCGAGGCCGCCGGAGTCCCGCGGATGCCGCTGGCCGGGCTGGACGCGGCGGCCGCCCGCGAGCTCCTCACCGCCCGCGCGCCCGGCCTCGCGCCCCAGGTGCGCCGGAGGGTCGCCGAGGAGGCCGCGGGCAACCCGCTGGCGCTGGTCGAGCTGGCGGCCGCCCTGACACCCGAGCAGCGGGCCGGCCGGCTCGGGCCGCTGCCGCTGGCCTGCGCGTGCGGCCCTCTGTCGGGCCGGGCGCGGAGCGCGTTCGAGGCGCCCCTGCACCGCCTCCCGGAGGCGACCCGGACCGCGCTTCTGGTGGCGGCGGCCGACGACCGGGGCGACCTCGACCTGGTGCTGCGCGCCGCCGGCCGGCTCGGCGTCACGCCCGCCGACCTCGCGCCGGCCGAACGCGAGGAGCTGGTCCACCTCTCCCCCACCGGGCTGACCTTCCGGCATCCGCTGTTCCGGGCCGCGGTCTACCGGTCGGCGCCGTACTTCCGGCGGGTGGCGGCGCACCGGGCGCTGGCCGAGGCGCTGTCGCCGGAGGACGGGCCGGAGCGGGCGGGGGGCGCGTGGCACCTGGCCGCCGTCGCCACGGCTCCCGACGAGTCCCTGGCCGCCGCCCTCCACCGGGCCGCCGCCCACGCCTTTCCGCCCGCACGGGGCGAGGGGGCGGGGTCGCCGGACGGGGCCGTCCTGGGACCGGCCGCCCACGAGCGGGGGGTGATCGAAGTGCCGGCCGCCCACGAGCGCGAGGTCGTCGAGGCGCCGGCCGCCCACCAGCGGGGGGTGATCGAAGTGCCGGCCGCCCACGAGCGGGGGGTGGCCGAGATGCCGGCCGCCTACGAGCGCGGGGTGATCGAGGCGCCGGCCGCCTACGAGCGCGGGGTGATCGAGGCGCCGGCCGCCTACGAGCACGGGGTGGTCGAGGCGTCGGCCGCCTACGAGCGGGCGGGCGAGCTGAGCCCGGATCCCCGGCGGGCGGCCGAGCGGCTGACGGCCGCCGCGGAGCTGGCGTTGCAGGCGGGGCTCACGAGGCGGGCCGCCGGGCTGGCGGACCGCGCCGGGGCGCATCCGTCGCCGCCGGTCGTCCGCGCCCGCCTCGCCGCCGTGCGCGCGGGCGTCGAGGCCGCCCACGGCCTCCCCGAGAGGGCAGTGCGCCTGCTCCTGACCGGAGCCGAGCAGGCGCGCCGTCCGCACGACCGTTGTGACGGCACGGATGCCGGACGCGGAACCCCCGTCCCCACCCGCACGGGCGACGCCGCCCTCGGTGCCGCCGGTCTCCCTCGCCCCACTGGCGCGAGCCCCGGGCACGTGCCCGCCGGCGACACCCGCTGGGCGACGGAGCTGGCGGCGCGGGCCGTGCGGGCGGCGTCCTCGGCGGGCGATCCCGCGTCGGCCGCCACCGCCGCCGCCCTGCTGTCCGCGCTCACTGTGCCGTCCCCGCCCGGCGAAGACGGGCTCACTGTGCCGTCCCCGCCCGGCGACGACGGAGATGACGGCGCGCCTCACCCTCCTCGCCGCGGCGTCGACGCGGGAGACGCGGAAACGCCGGACGAGCGGCACGCGGCCCTGGCGGCGTTCGCGCGCGGCGCGGCCGTGGTGGGGCGGATGGTGGCGGGACAGGACGTCACGGACTTTTCCCCTGTGCGCGCCGCAATCCAGGCGGTACGGGTGTCCGGCGCGGAGCACCCGGACGTGCTCGCCACGGCCGCGTGGATGGGCCTCGCCGCCGGGGACGAGGCCGCCGGGTGGGAGCTGTCCGCCCTGCTGGCCGAGCGGTGTGGCCGCCTCGGGCTGCTCGGGGTCCTGCCGGATGCCCTGACGCTGCTCGCCGAGGCCGAGTTGCTGCGCGGACGTCACGCGGAGGCGGAGGCGGCGGCCACGGCGGGACTGCGCGCGGCCTCCGCGCTCGTGCACGGGGACGCGCTCGGCCACGGGGACGCGCTAGGCCACGGGGACGCGCGCCTTCGCGCCCTTCTCGCCTGGCTGGCCGCCGTGGGCGGCGACGAGGACCGCTGCCACCACCTGGCTGCGACCAGCGGCGGCGTCGGCGCCCTCATGACCACGACCGGCGGCGGCATCGGCCCCCTCCTGACCACCACAGGGAGCGGTGCCGGCCCCCTCCTGACCACGACCGGGACCGGTGCCGGCCCCCTCCTGACCACGGCGGGCGGCGGCCTCAGCCCCCTTCTGGCCGCCCCGTCCCCCGACCTCCCCGGCGCGGGCGGCGTCGCCCGGGCCGTCGCCACCTGGGCCCAGGGCCTGTGCGAGCTGGGGCTGGGACGGCCGCTCCTGGCGGTCGAACGGCTCGCCGCCGTCTGGTCCGGCTCCTGCCGTCACCCCCTCGTCGCGCCGCACGTCGCCCCCGACCTCGTGGAGGCCGCCGTACGGGCCGGGCTGCGCGAGCTGGCCGCGGAGCCGGCGGCCGGGTACGCGCGCTGGGCCGCGGCCTCCGGGCGTCCCTGGGCCCAGGCGGTCGCCGCGCGCCTGGAGGGACTGCTGGCCCAGGGCGACGAGGCGGGCCGGCACTACGCCAGGGCCGTCGCCGTCCCGGCCGGGCAGCCGTACCAGGAGGCCCGGACGGCGCTGCTGTACGGGGAGTGGCTGCGGCGCGCGCACCGCAGGACGGAGGCGCGGCGGCAGCTGCGCGCGGCGTTCGCGACGTTCGAGGCGCTGGGCGCGGCCCCGTGGGCGCGGCGCGCGCACGGCGAGCTCCAGGCCGCGGGCGAGGCCGCCACCCCGCGTACGGCGGCGTTCGCGCGGCTGACCCCGCAGGAGCGGCAGGTGGTCCTCCTGGCCGCCGCCGGCCTGTCGAACCGGCAGATCGGCGTCCGCCTCCTCCTCAGCCCCCGCACCGTCGGGCACCACCTCTACAAGGCGTTCCCCAAGCTGGGCGTCTCCTCGCGCGGCCAGCTCGCCGGGCTGGACCTGCGCGCCGAGCCCGACCGACCTACTCGCGGGCTCCCGCCGACTTAGTCGAGGCGCCGCGACGTCCGCTCCCCGCGGGCGCGGCGGCAGATTCGCGCATGATCGTCCGCGCTCTACCGTGCTTGCGATCCCACGGAACGGAGTGCGCGGATGCACAGACTCCTCAGGTGCGGCCTGGCCGCGGTCATGTCCTCGGTCGTCGCTACGGCGGTGCTGGCCGGCGGCGCGACGCCCGCCTCGGCGGAGCCCTCGCGCGGCGACGGGCAGCGGGTGACGCTGCTGGTGCACGGGTTCGACCGCGAGGCCGACACCAACTGCGCGAGCTCCTGGCAGAACGCCAGGGACCTGCTCCTCGCCAACGGGTGGACCGACGTCCACACGTTCGGCTACTACAACAAGAGCACGAACTGCGACATCAGGTTCAACGGCACGACCGACACCCGCATCCAGGAGGTCGGCCGCCAACTCGCCTGGACCGTCTACTCCTCCTACTCCAGCCAGGGCGTCCCGGTGGACATCATGGCGCACTCCATGGGAGGCCTCATCGCCAAGGCCGCCATCGAGGGGGTCAACCGGTACGGCGTGGCCGCCGAGGCCCCGGACCTGAGCGCCCTGTCGATGGACGCCCAGGACGTCGGCGCGACGGCCTGGCCGAGCGGCTGGCCCCCGTACCTGTACATCGAGGACGTCGTCACCCTCGCCACCCCGCACAAGGGCATCGACACGGCCGTGGTGGACCTGTGCGCCCTGACCCACGAGCAGTGCAGCGACATGCGCGACGGCAGCGGGTTCCTGAAGTGGCTCGGCGCCCAGCCGCAGTCGCAGATGGGGACGGACTACACCTTCCTCGCCTCGTCCTACGACGACACGGTGTCGAGGTCGTCGGCCACCAACGCCTACACCGCGCACCACTGGGCCATCTACAACAAGAGCTCCACCGGCGGGACGCTGAGCCACACGGCGATGCGCACCACCGCGACCGGGCAGTGGCAGGCGCAGTGGGGCGGGTCGAAGACTCCGGGCGGTTCGGGCACGTACGCCCCGCCGCTGGTGCAGGCGATGAACGCGCTGCGCAGCCGCGAGGCGTCCTGACCGAGGAGAACGGCCACACCATCGCCCATCAATTACTCGAAAAAGCTAACCCAGGCGATATATCAGGCCGAATTCGGTTGGGTGGAGAAGGGCGGGAACGCCGAGCACGACGGCCATGACGGCGGCGCTGACCCTCAGCGTGGCGGACCGAAAATGGGTTGATCCCACGTATTAGCCTGGTGGGGATGCCTCCCGATACACGTTCACCTCGCCGTTCCCTGCCCTTCTCACTCCCCGCGCTCTCGTCGGTCGCCCTGTGGCGGATGAAGTCCTACCTCCGCCCGTACGTGGGCAAGCTGGTGCTCATCTGGCTCGTCGCGGTCCTGTCCATCGCCGCCAGCATCGCGCTGCCGCTCATCGGCAAGGACGTCGTCGACGGCCCCGTGCGCACCGGCGACTCCGGCGCCCTGCTGCCCCTCGGCCTGCTGGCGCTCGGCGTGGGCGCCGCCGAGGCGGTGCTGATCTTCCTGCGCCGCTGGACCCAGGTCGGTCCGGTGCTCGGCCTGGAGACGCGCATCCGCGACGACCTGTACGCGCACCTGCAGCGCCTGCCGATGGCCTTCCACGGCGAATGGCAGTCGGGCCAGCTGCTGTCCCGCGCCACCACCGACCTGTCGACCATCCGTCGCTTCCTCGGCTTCGGCATGCTCTTCCTGGTCATGAACGTCCTCCAGCTCACCACCGTCACGGTGCTGCTGCTGAACATGTACTGGCCGCTGGGCCTGCTGGTGGCCGCCTCCGCCGTCCCGATCGTGCTGGTGTCGATGCGTTTCGAGAAGCGCTACATCAAGATCTCCCGGCAGGTGCAGGACGAGCAGGGCGACCTGGCCACGCTCGTCGAGGAGTCGGCCATCGGCATCCGCACCATCAAGGCGTTCGGCCGCCGCCACCACGTCTACGACCGCTACGACGACGCCGCGCTCAAGGTGTACCGCACGTCGATGGACAAGGTGCGGCTGTCAGCCCGGTTCTTCACCTTCCTGGAGGTGATCCCGAACTTCACGCTGGCCCTGGTGCTGCTGCTCGGCGCGCTGGCCGTGGGCTCGGGCGCGCTGACGCTCGGCACGCTGGTCGCCTTCACCACGATGATGCTCCAGCTCGTGTGGCCCATCGCCAGCCTCGGCTACATCCTGGCGATGGCGCAGGAGTCGATGACCTCCGCCGACCGGGTCATGGAGGTCATGGACACGGCCCCGGCCATCGAGGGCGGCACCGCGGTGATCGAGAACCCGCGCGGCCACCTGCGCTTCGAGGGCGTCGAGTTCCGCTTCCCGGGCGCCGAGCAGCCGGTGCTGCGCGACGTCTGGCTGGAGGTGCGGCCCGGCGAGACCGTCGCGATCGTCGGCGCCACCGGGTCGGGCAAGACCACGCTGACCGCGATGGTGCCCCGGCTCATCGACCCGACCGCGGGGCGGGTGACCATCGACGGCCACGACGTGCGCGACCTGACGCTGCCCGCGCTGCGCCAGGTGGTGGCCACGGCCTTCGAGGAGCCGACGCTGTTCTCGATGAGCGTGCGCGAGAATCTCACGCTCGGCCGCCACGACGCCACCGAGGAGGAGCTGGAGGACGCGATCCGCACCGCGCAGGCCATGTTCGTCCACGACCTGCCGTGGGGCCTCGACACCCGGATCGGCGAGCAGGGCATGTCGTTGTCGGGCGGGCAGCGGCAGCGGCTCGCGCTGGCCCGGGCCGTGCTGAGCCGGCCGCGGATCCTCGTGCTGGACGACACCCTCTCGGCGCTGGACGTCGAGACGGAGGCGCTGGTCGAGCAGGCGCTGCGCCACGTGCTGCGCGACGCCACCGGCATCGTGGTCGCGCACCGCGCCTCGACCGTGCTGCTCGCCGACAAGGTCGCGCTGCTGTCGGGCGGCACGATCACCCACGTCGGACGCCACCACGAACTGCTGGCCGAAGTGCCCGCCTACCGCGAGCTGCTCGCCCAGGACGCCGACCTCGACCCCTCGGAAGGAGCCCTGCGTTGAGCGCGGACGCCAACACGTCCACCGGCACGGCCGCCGGCCCGGCCGCCGAACCCGCCGACGACCCCGCCGCCAAGGGGCCCGCGGTCGCCGACTGGCGCGGCGTCGCCTCCGAGGAGCAGGACGAGCTGTCGGAGAAGGTGTCGGTGCTGCTGCGGGTCCGCTCGCGGCGGCTGCTCGGCGACCTGCTCTCACCCCACCGCAGGGCGATCGCCCTGCTCACCGGCATCATCGTCGTCTCCAACGCGGCCGGCCTGGCCATCCCGTACCTGGTGAAGGTCGGCATCGACGCGGGCATCCCGCCGATGCTCAAGGGCAGCGGGCCGGCCACGCTGCTCACCGTCATCGGCGTGATCCTGGCCGCGGCGGTCACGCAGGCGCTCACCCGGCAGGCGTTCCTGCAGCTGTCCGGCAAGATCGGGCAGGGCATCCTGCTGGAGCTGCGCCGCAGGGTGTTCGACCACTTCCAGCGGCTGTCGCTGAGCTTCCACGAGAAGTACACCTCCGGCCGCGTGATCTCCCGGCTGACCTCCGACATCGAGGCCATCGCCGAGCTGCTGCAGTCGGGCTTCGACAGCCTGGTCACGGCGGTGCTCACGCTGTTCGGCACGGCGGTGCTGCTGCTGGTGCTGGACGTGCACCTCGGCCTGGTGGCGCTGCTGCCGCTGCCCCTGCTGCTGCTGTTCACCCGCTGGTTCCGCCGCCAGTCCGCGATCGTGTACCGGCGCACCCGCGAGACCGTCGCCCTGGTGATCGTCCACTTCGTGGAGTCGATGACCGGCATCCGGGCGGTGCAGGCGTTCCGCCGCGAGCCGCGCAACCAGGAGATCTTCACCCGGCTCAACGACGACTACCGCGGCGCCAACGCCCGCAGCATGCAGCTCGTCGCGCTGTTCATGCCGGGCATCAAGCTGATCGGCAACCTGACCGTGGGCGGCGTGCTGCTCTACGGCGGGTGGCTGGCGCTGCACGGCGAGGTCACGGTCGGCGTGCTGGCGGCGTTCCTGCTGTACCTGCGGCAGTTCTACGAGCCGATGCAGGAGATCAGCCAGTTCTACAACACGCTGCAGTCGGCGGGCGCGGCGCTGGAGAAGCTGTCGGGCGTGCTGGAGGAGGAGCCGTCGGTCCCGGAGCCGCGCGACCCCCAGCCGCTGGCCGAGCCGCGCGGCGAGGTGCGCTTCGAGCGGGTCAGGTTCGCCTACGTCGAGGAGATGCCGATCCTGCCGGGGCTCGACCTGACCATCCCGGCCGGCCAGAGCGTGGCGCTGGTCGGCGCGACCGGCGCGGGCAAGACGACGCTGGCCAAGCTGATCTCGCGCTTCTACGACCCGACGGGCGGCCGGGTGCTGCTCGACGGCGTGGATCTGCGCCGCCTGGACGAGGCCACGCTGCGCTCGGCCGTCGTCATGGTGACGCAGGAGAACTTCCTGTTCAGCGGCACGGTCGCCGACAACATCCGGTTCGGCCGGCCGGAGGCCACCGACCGGCAGGTGCGCGACGCGGCGCGGGCCATCGGCGCCCACGACTTCATCGCGGCGCTGCCCGACGGCTACGACACCGAGGTGGGCAAGCGGGGCGGCCGGATGTCGGCGGGCCAGCGGCAGCTCGTCGCCTTCGCCCGGGCCTTCCTCGCCGACCCGGCGGTGCTGATCCTGGACGAGGCGACCTCCAGCCTGGACGTGCCGAGCGAGCGCCTGGTGCAGCGGGCGCTGCGGACGATCCTGGCCGACCGGACCGCGCTGATCATCGCGCACCGGCTCTCGACCGTGGAGATCGCCGACCGGGTGCTGGTGATGGACCGGGGCGAGATCGTCGAGGACGGGCCGCCGGACCGGCTGATCGCCGCCTCCGGCCGCTTCGCCGGGCTGCACCGGGCCTGGCTGGAGAGCCTGAGCTGAGCCGCCTGAGCTGTCGGAGCTGAGTCCTCGAAGCTGAGTCCTCGGAGCTGAGTCCTCGGAGCTGAGTCCTCGGAGCTGAGGCGAGGGCGCCCGCGCGCCGCGGTGCCGCCCTCGCCTGGCGGCGGGCGCGCCCGGCGCCGCCGCCACGGGTTCCGTCAGGAGCGCGGGCGCCGTTTCGAGTCTCCGTCACGCCCGCGGCACGCCACAAGCAGCGGTTTGTGACACCAGAGGCTAGAGAATGCTCACCAGCCGTCACGTTACATGAGCCGGAGTCATGTGATCGGAGGGCCCGGGGCCGGGCGTCGCGCCGGCCCCGGGCCCTGGTGGATCAGAGGTACCGCGGCCGTTTGGGGACGGGGCTGAGCAGCGGCTTGTCATCCGGCTTGGCGGGCTCCTGAGACGGAATGAGCTCCGGATGACGCCTCAGGTAGCCGTCGGGGAACGTGGTGGCCTGCTGGCAGTGGCAGCGAGGGCAGATCATGCCCTCGGTGGGCGGCGGGACGGCCACCCCGTCCTTGATCCAGACGACCCTCTCGTTGCCGTGACGGTCCTCGCCGTATCTGACGAGGTACTCCTCTTCCCACACGTTCCAGCAGCGGCGGCACTCGAACGGTACTACTCTGCGTACCTCTTCCATGGGTTCACCCCCTAGACCGAGTGTCATCCCACCGGGGCGTTTCCGGCAAGCCGCCATCAATGCCCTCACCAGGCATGATCACGCGGTGAGCACGAACGCGAACGCACCGGCCACGGCGCACAGCGTGCCGATCCAGGCCAGCAGGGCGTCCGCCCGGTTGTCGGTGGGCCGGCCGCCGTGCAGCGCCTCCTGCACCCGCCGGAAGCGCAGGCCGGTGCGCAGCAGCAGCACGCCCCCGCACAGCGCGGCCAGCGCGAACCCGGCCGCGGCCGCCGCCGGCAGGCCGTGGCGCAGGGTCAGCCCGGCGGCGGCGATGCCGCCCGTGGACAGCACCACGGCCGTGCGCACCCAGGCCAGCCGGGTGCGCTCGCTCTGCAGCCCGGGGTCCCAGATGTCGTCGTGCGCCGGCCCGGACATGTCAGGCCGCGATCACGATGCAGATCAAGGCGATCACCGCGACCGCGGTCACCCCGACCCCGAAGACGACCGCGAGGGCGGGCGGCGGCAGCGGCTCCTGCCTGCGCAGCGCGCGCTGGATGTTGCGCCAGCGCGGGTAGGCCATGCCGGCGGCCAGCGCCGACAGCGTGACCAGGACGACGGCGAGCAGGGTGCGCGCCCACGGCACGAAGACGCCCTCCGGCACCGCGGCCATGGCCACCCCGCCCGCGCTGAGGGCCAGCGCGGTGCTGAGCCACGTCAGGAACGTGCGCTCGTTGGCGAGCGTGAAACGGGGATCCGGCTCCATACCTGTGAAGCTAGTTCGTCCCCATTTCCCCTAGAGAAGCCGGGGTTGGCGCGGCTCAGCCGCAGGCTTCGGCGACCTTCTTCAGGTAGGCGGCCGTGTCGGTGCCGACCTTCTGGACGGCGTCCACCGCGTCGTTGACGTCCTTGACGTCGATGCCCTGCAGCGTGCGCGCGAGGTCGTCGGTGGCCTCCTTGAGCGTGGTGTTGGCGGCCTTGTCGGCCACCTCGTTCAGCTTCTTGCCGGCGTCGTCGAGGGCCTTGTCCATCGCCTGGGGGTCGTCCTTGAGCTTGGTGATCTCACTGCCCAGGTCGGCGACGATCTTGGGCGCCTCCAGACAGGCCTGGGTCTTGTCGATGGTGTTGTTGACCTCGGCGCATCCCGCGGCGGTGACGGCGAGGGCGGCTACGGCGGCGAGCGCGGCGATCCGGGTCGTGAAGGGGCGCATATCGGTGACCCTACCCAACGCTCCGCCGCCGCGGCCTCCGCGCGGGCGCCGGGGTTCAGAGCTTGGCGAAGCAGGGCCCGTCGAAGGTGTACGCCCTGGCGGTGGGCCCGACGTAGAAGTCCTTGACGATCGTCACGCCGGTCGGCGCCTTGTCGTCCACCCGGTTGACGACCGTCTGACGGAAGATCGCGGTGTCGGGGTCGTCGGCGTAGTTCCCGGCCTCGGGCGGCAGCATGCCCTCGTAGTCGACGGTCCTGAGCTTCCGGACGGCCGCGAGCAGGCCCTTGCGGCTGACGTCGCCGCCGGCCACCATCGCCTCCAGCGCCGCCTTCATGGGGTACGCCCAGGCCCAGCCCGAGGTGTAGCCGTCGTTGGGGGTGACGCCGGGCAGCGCCTCCCGCATGGCCCGGTGGCCCGGCGTGTCGGCGTTCCAGGGCCGGCCCGGCGACGACTGCTCGTACAGGGCCTTGAGCGCGGGCGCGGCGGGCGACTTGAGCAGGGCGGGGTTCCAGGTGGGGCCGGTGCCGATGAAGCGGCCCCGGAAGCCGGCCGCGGCGGCCTGGCCGACGATGGTGGCCGCGTCGGCGGGCCCGGTGGTGAGGATGACGAGGTCCGGCCTGCGCTTGGTGATCTCGGTGATGGCGCGGCCCTGCTCGGTGGCGCCCGAGGGCGTCTCGACGTCGGTGAAGGTCAGGCCGTTGCGCCGGGCGGCGATCTTCGCCCCGGCGGCGGCGTCGGCGCCGTAGTCGCCGGCCAGGTGGACGGCCATGACGCTCCTGGGCTTGTGGGCCTCCACGGCGTAGTCGACGGAGTTCATCGCCTCGACGCAGTAGTTCGACCCCGACTCGACGATCACGTCCTCGAACTCCCAGGCCGACGTCCAGGAGGCGGGGGCGGCGACGACGCTGCCCGCCTTGAGGTCGCCGAGGATCGCCGCCGTGGTGGGCGAGCCGAGCGTCTGGGCCAGCGCGAGCACCCGGTCCTTCATCTCGTTGTAGACCTGCCGGTGGACCTCGGGGTTGTACTTGTTGTCGCGCACGTACGTGGTGACGTCCACCTCGTACGTCCCGCCGATGCCGCCCGCCTTGTTGACCCGGGCCCAGAACGCCTTCTGCGCGTCGGTGATCGGCACGGCGAGCGCCGCGAACGGCCCCGAGGTGAGGTCGGAGACGGTGCCCAGGTAGATGCAGCCCTTCTTCTTGTCCACGGCGAACGGGCAGGGCTCGGCCGTGACCCCCGGCGCGCGGACGCCGCCGCCCCGCTCGTCGTCGCCCCGGATGACGCCGCACGCGGGAACGAGCGCCACCAGCGCGGCCGCCACCGCCAGGCACCGACTTCTCATGGGTTACCCCTCTTCTAGTAGGAGAACGGCCAGGACTTCCAGTAGGCGCGGACCCGGATCCACAGCCCGGCCAGGCCCCGCGGCTCGAAGACCAGGAACAGCACGATGAGCAGGCCGTAGAGCACGGTCTCGACCTGGAAGACGTTGGGCGTGCGCGTGGTGTCGGCGCTGACGAGCGGCACCAGCGCGGGCAGCGTCCGCGTGAGCGGCTGGAGCAGGCAGATGAACAGGGCACCGGCGATGGAGCCGGACACGGTGGCCACGCCGCCGATCAGCACCATGGCGATGAACTGCACCGACATCAGCAGGCTGAACGAGCCCGGCTCCACGTACCCGGAGACCGTGGAGAGCAGGCCGCCCGCGCACCCGGCGTAGAAGGAGGAGACGCCGAACGCCAGCACCTTGTAGCGGGTGAGCGGCACCCCGATGACGGCCGCGGCGATGTCGCGGTCGCGGATCGCGGCGAAGGCGCGGCCCACGCGCGAGCGGGCCAGGTTGCGCGCCGCGACCGCGAAGAGCACGAGCAGCGCCAGCATCAGCAGGTAGAGGACCTGCTCCCTGGTGCCGAGCGGCCCGTCCCGGTCCAGCGGGTAGCCGAGCAGCCGGGGCACGGCCGCCTCGCGGCCCACGCCGGGGCCGCCGGTCAGCGCCTTCCACTCCTTGAAGACGTGCTCGCCGAGGAAGACCAGGCCGAGCGTGACGACGGCCAGGTAGAGGCCGCGCAGCCGGGTGGCGAGCGGCGCGACGAGCACCCCGGCCGCCGCGG
Organism: Nonomuraea rhodomycinica; assembly: GCF_013363995.1. Lineage (GTDB taxonomy): Bacteria > Actinomycetota > Actinomycetes > Streptosporangiales > Streptosporangiaceae > Nonomuraea > Nonomuraea rhodomycinica. Next base: position 330,306 of record NZ_JABWGO010000008.1, read on the forward strand.
CGGCCAGCCCGGCCGCGGGCAGCCAGATCCAGATCTCGGCCAGGCCGAACCCGAGGGTCCGGCCGCCGGGCGGCGCCGACAGCGCGGCGGCGGTGTAGGCGCCGACGGCCACGAAGAAGGCGTGGCCGAGCGACACCTGCCCGGCGTACCCGGTGACGATGTTGAGCCCGATCGCGCCGATGGCCAGCGCGTACGCCCCGGACAGCACCTCCAGCGACCGGTCGGCGAGCACCACCGGCAGCGCGAGGGCCAGCGCCACCAGCACCGCCGTCCCCAGCCGCTCGGCCGGCGTGTCGAGCAGCGCCATGTCCTGGGCGTAGGACGTGCGCAGCAGTGGCCGGCCCCGCACCCGGCGAAACCGTCCGGTCGGTATGTCGGGGACATTCGGAATCGTCCAGGATCGTGGATCCGTCACACGCGCTCGACCTCCCGGGTGCCGAACAGGCCGTACGGCCTGACCAGCAGGACCACCAGCATCACCACGTACGGCGAGACCACGGCGAAGTTCTGGCCCAGCCACGGCGCGTACTCGCCCTGGTACGACTGGAACAGCGACTCCACCACCCCGACGACCAGCCCCCCGGCCACGGCCCCGCCGAGCGAGTCGAGCCCGCCCACGATGATCGCGGGCAGCGCCTTGAGCGCGATCACCCAGCTCGACTGCTCGATGCCCTGCCCCGTGCCCGCGAACGCGCCCGCGACGGCGGCCAGGAACCCGGCGATCGCCCACGACAGCGCGAACACCGCGCCCACCGAGATGCCCTGCGCGAGCGCCGCCTCCTGGTCGTGGGCCGCGGCGCGCATCGCCAGCCCGTGGCGGGTGTGGCGGAAGAACGCGAACAGCACGGCGACGAGCGCCGCCGTCACCGCCAGCATGGCCAGCCAGCGCTGCTGCACGACCAGCGGCCCCAGCTCCACCCGCGCGAACCCCCACGGGTCGCCCACCTGGCGCACGTCCCGGCCGATGAAGGCGTTGACCACGACCCGCACCACCACGTCCACGCCCAGCGTGATGATCGCCACCACGAACGCGGGCCGCCCCACCATCGGCCGGATCGCCGCGCGCTCCACGCCCAGCGCCACCCCGGCGACCAGCAGCCCGGCCAGCGGCACGGCCGCGTAGAACCCCGTCACCTCGGCCAGGTGGCTGACGGCCACGCCGCCGGCCAGCATCAGCGCCGGCTGCGCGAAGCTGATCACCCGCGTCGCCTTGTAGATGATCACGAAGCCGAGCGCGAGCAGCGCGTACACCGAGCCGTTGCCCAGCCCCCTGATGACCGTCTCCAGCAGCCCCTTCACCGCCCGTACATCCCTTCGACCAGGTCCTCGAACAGCTTCACGACGGCGGCGCGCCTGACCTTCTGCGTGGCGGTCAGCTCGCCGTCCTCGTGGTCGAGCTCCTTGGGCAGGAACGCGAAGCGCTTGACCTGCTCGGCGCGGGCCAGGCGGGCGTTGACCGCGTCCACGACGCCCTGGACCAGCTCCCGCGTCTCCGGCCGCTGCGACAGGTCGCGGTAGGTGGTGTAGGGGATGCCGCGCCGCCGCGCCCACTCCCCCACCGTGTCGGGCTCGATGCCGACGAGAGCGACGAGGTAGGGCCGCCGGTCGCCGACGACGACGGCCTCCTTGACGTACGGCGACGCCTTCAGCGCGTTCTCGATCTCGCTGGGCGCGACGTTCTTGCCGCCGGCGGTGATGATGACGTCCTTCAGCCGGTCGGTGATCCGCAGGTGCGTGCCGTCCACCAGCTCGCCCACGTCGCCGGTGCGCAGCCAGCCGTCCGGATCGAGGACGGCCGCGGTGGCCTCGGGCCTGCCCCAGTAGCCGGCGAACGTGCCGGGGTGCCGGGTCAGGATCTCCCCCGTGGCCTCGTCGATCCGCAGCTCCACGCCGGGGTGCGGCTCGCCGACCGTGCCGAGCCGGACCCGGCCGGGCCGGTTGGCGGTGGCGATCGCGGTGTTCTCGCTCATGCCGTACAGCTCGTGCATGGGCACGCCGATGCCCATGAAGAACTTCAGCACGGCCGGCGCGACGGGCGCGGCCCCGGAGGCGGCGTAGCGGACGTGGCGCAGCCCGAAGCGTTCGCGCAGCGCCCGGTAGCAGCACACCCATCCGGCCGCGTACGCCAGCCGGGTCGCCGGGGTGTGGCGTCCGCCGGTGCGCGCCAGCGTGTCGCCCAGCCGGTCGGCCACCCGCAACCAGAAACCGGTGACGGCCCGCTTGACCGGGGTGGCCGAGGCGCGCCGGATGTCGATCTGGGCGAGCGTCTTCTCCCAGATGCGCGGCACGCCGAACAGGATCGTCGGCTGCACCTCGCGCAGGTTGGCCTGGACGGTGTCGATGGACTCGGCGAAGTTCACCTGCGCGCCGGAGGCCGCGTTGAACCAGACCGTGAACGCCCGCTCGGCCACGTGGCACAGCGGCAGGTACGACAGGAGCAGGTCGCGCTCGGAGGGCGGCGGCCAGGTGAAACCGCCGCCGGTCACCAGCGTCTCCACCGCGAACTCCACGTTGCCGACCGTCAGCATGACGCCCTTGGGCGGCCCGGTCGTGCCGGAGGTGTAGATGAGCGTCATCACGTCGCCGGGACCGGCGCCGGCCATGCGCTGCGCGACCGCGCCGGGATGCTCGGCGCGGTGCCCCGCGCCCAGCGCGAGCAGCTCGGGCCAGCCCATCAGGCGCGGGTCGGCGTAGCGGCCGCGGATGCCGCGCGGCTCCACATAGACCACGTGCCGCAGGTCCGGGCAGCGGTCCAGGACCTCCAGCGCCTTGTCGGCCTGCTCCTGGTCCTCGGCGATCAGGATCCGGGCGCCGGAGTCGGCCAGCAGGTAGGCCACCTCGGCGGCCGGGTCGGTCGGGTAGAGGCCGACGGTGACGCCGCGCACGGCGACGGTGCCGAGGTCGGCGTAGAGCCATTCGGGCCGGTTCTCGGAGTGGACGGCCACCCGGTCACCCGGCTCGACGCCGAGGGCGAGCAGCGCGTGGGCGACCAGTTCGGCCCGGTCCCAGTAGCCGGCCCAGGTGATCTCGCGCCACACGCCGAGGTCCTTGTGGCGCATCGCGACCGCGCCGGGGGCGGAGCGGGCGCGCTCGCGCACCCGGGTCACGATCGTGGTCGTCGTGCCGGTCGCCGTGGCGTCGGCGGCGGTCATGCGGCGCCTCCCAGGTACGCCCGGATCACGGCGGGGTCGCCGCGCACCTCGGCCGGTGTGCCGAGCGCCACGGGCCGGCCGAAGTCGAGCACCAGCACCCGGTCGGCCAGGTCCATCACCAGGCCCATGTCGTGCTCCACCATCACGATCGGCACGCCGAGCTCGTCGCGCACGTCCATGACGAAGCGCGCCATGTCCTCGGTCTCCTCGACGTTCATCCCGGCCACCGGCTCGTCGAGCAGCAGCAGGCGCGGCTCCATGGCCAGCGCGCGGCCGAGCTCGACGCGTTTCTGGATCCCGTACGGCAGCAGCCGCACCGGGTGGTGCCGCCACCGCTCCAGCTCCAGGAACTCGACGATCTCCTCCACCCGCTCGCGGGCCGCCAGCTCGGCCCGGCGCGCCCGGCCGAACCACAGGACGGCCGCCGCGGCGCCGTAGCGGAAGTGGTGGTGCCGCCCGAGCATGAGGTTGTCCAGGACGGTCAGGTTGTGGAACAGCTCGACGTTCTGGAACGTGCGCGCCAGGCCCATCGCCGCGATCCGGTGCGGCCGCAGCCGCAGCAGGTCCTGGCCGAGGAACGTGACGCGCCCCCGCTGCGGCCGGTACACCCCGGACAGCACGTTGAACACCGACGTCTTGCCGGCGCCGTTCGGCCCGATGACCGCCAGCAGCTCGGACGGGCGCACGTCGAAGGTGACGCCGTCGATGGCCGTGACCCCGGCGAAGCCCAGCCGGACGTCCTCGACCCGGAGCACCGGCTCCGGGCCGCTCACGACAGCCACCTCTTCCTGCGCCTGTAGTGCTTGACGTCGCGGAAGGAGCGGACCGTCCCGAGGTAGAACTCCTTGATGTCGTCGTCCGCCAGCAGCTCGCCGGCCGGCCGGTCCATGACGATCCTCCCGGTCTCCATGACGTAGCCGTGGGTGGCGACGGACAGCGCCATGCGGGCGTTCTGCTCCACCAGCAGCACCGTGACGCCCTGCCGGTTGATCTCGGCGACCAGGTCGCGCACCTGCGCCACCAGCGCCGGGGCCAGGCCCAGGCTCGGCTCGTCCAGCAGCAGGTAGCGGGGGCCCGCCATGAGCGCGCGGCCGATCGCCAGCATCTGCTGCTCGCCGCCCGACAGGTAGCCGGCCGTGGCCGCCCGCCGCTCGCGCAGCAGGGGGAACAGCTCGTAGACCCGGTCCAGGTGGGAGACGCGGGCGGTGTGACCGCCGGCCCGCAGGTTCTCCTCGACGGTGAGCTCGCCCAGGATGCGGCGCCCCTCCATGACCTGGCTGACGCCCCGCCGGACGATCTGGGCCGGCCGCAGGCGGTGGACGGGCTCGCCCTCCAGCATGACCGATCCCTTGACCACCTCGCCGTCGTGGACGCCGAGCAGCCCCGACACCGCGCGTAACAGGGTGGTCTTGCCGGCGCCGTTCGCGCCGAGCAGCGCGACGACCGAGCCGGGCGGCACGGTCAGGCTCACACCGCGCAGCACCAGCATCACGTCGTCGTAGACGACCTCGAGATTGCGCACCTCCAGCACCCGGGCTCCTCGGGACAGTGGTCCAGGTCACATCCCCGATGTGCACAATCTCCCCTGCGACCCCGCCGTCAGCAAGGGGTGCGGGAGCACCGATCTGCGGGTGGAGTTCTAGGATTTCGCCTATGGCAACTTGTGAACATCTTTCGCAGGCGGCGGACCCGGCCCCCCGCACCCCGGACGGCTGCGAGGAGTGCCTGGCGGCGGGCGGCCGGTGGGTGCACCTGCGGCGCTGCCTGGAGTGCGGGCACATCGGCTGCTGCGACTCCTCGCCGGGCAAGCACGCGACGCGGCACTTCCACGAGGTCGCCCACCCGGTCGTCCAGTCGTACGAGCCGGGCGAGCAGTGGAAGTGGTGCTACGTCGACAACGCCATGGGCTAGCCCCGGGGCGCCTAGCGGTCCAGGATGGCCTCCTCGAAGTCGAGCTGGGCCATCACCTCGCGCATCACCTCGTCGTCGAGGCTGCGCTCGTCGCGCAGCCGGACGAACACCTCGCGCTCGGCGCGCAGCATGTCGCGGCGCAGCCGGCGATAGAGCGCGCTCGGCGTCTCGGCGCCGCCCTGCGCGGTGCCCCCGCCCAGGCGCTCCCAGGCGGTGAGCGAGCGCCGCCACGACTTCTCCTTGAGCTGGTCGACGACCTGCTTCTGGATCTCGTCCGGCTCGCCGCCCTCGGCCTCCATGGCCCGGTCCAGCGCCTCCAGGCCCGCGGTGAGCGCCGCCTGCTGGGCACTGGCCTCGGCCAGCAGGTCCTGGTAGCGCTCCTCGTCGCTGGACACGCGCAGCCGCCGGATCAGCGCGGGGAACGACAGCCCCTGCACCAGCAGCGTGCCGATGACGGTGGTGAAGGTCAGGAACAGCAGCATGGGCCGGCCCGGCACGTCGTCCGGGATGGCGAACGCGGCGGCCAGCGACACCACGCCCCGCATGCCGGCCCAGCTCACGATCACCACCTGCGCGGGCGCGGGCCTGTCGTCGCCGCGCCGCAGCAGCCTCGGCACGTACGCCGCGGGGAACATCCAGGCGAAGCGCACCAGCACCGTCACCAGGAACACCACGCCCGCGTACAGCGCCAGCTCCGCCGCGCCGTAGCCGCCGACGCCCCGCACGACCGTCACGAGCTGGAGGCCGATCAGCGCGAACACGATCGTCTCCAGGAAGAAGTCGGTCACCTTCCACACCGACGCCGACACCAGCCGCGTGCCGAACCCGCGCAGGTGCATCTGGTTGCCCAGGTAGAGGCCGACGACGACCACGCAGATCACGCCCGAGGCGTGGACCGACTCGGCCGCGAGGTAGGCGGCGAACGGGATGAGCAGCATGAGCGTGTTCTCGACCAGCGAGTCGCGGGTGTGCCGGAACACCCAGGCGAACGCCAGCGCCAGCGCCAGGCCGATGCCCACGCCGGCCGCCGCCGCGTACACGAACTCGCCGGCCGCCATCGCCAGGTCCACCGTGGCGCCCGTGGCCGCCCCGATGGCGACCCGGTAGGCGGTCAGCGCGGTCGCGTCGTTGAACAGGCTCTCGCCGACGAGGATCGTCAGCGTCCGGCGCGGCAGGCCCAGCCGCCGGCCCACCGCGATCGCCGCCACCGCGTCGGGCGGCGCCACGATCGCGCCCAGCGCGAACGCCGCCGCCAGCGGCAGCTCGGGCAGCAGCAGGTGGACGGCCATGCCGACGGCGGCCGTGGTGACCAGCACCAGGCCCACCGACAGCAGCGCCACCGGCCGCCACACGTCGCGCAGCCGCAGGTAGGAGCTGTCGAGCGCGGCCGAGTAGAGCAGCGGCGGCAGGAACACGAACAGCACCAGCTCGGGGTCGAGCGGGATGGCCGGGACCACCGGGGAGACGATCAGCCCGGCCGCCACGAGCAGCAGCGGCGCCGGCCAGCCCCGGCGACGGGCCACGGCCGCCACGGCCACGGCGCCGCCGGCGACGAGGAGCAGCTGGAGTCCCGTGGTCGCGTTCACCGGGCACGCCCAGGGGAGGTCGCGGGACGATGGGACACTTCGGGCCCTCCTCGGCAACGGGTCGGGACGCGGCCCCGCTCCGTGCGGGGACGGGCCCGCCCCCACCGCCGGGACGGCCGCACCACTGGAACAGCCGCACCACTGGGACAGCCGCACCACTGGGACAGCCGCAGCACTGGGACGACCCACCACTGGAACAGCCGCACCACTGGGACAGCCGCACCACTGGGACGACCCACCGCGGGGACGGCCTCCCCGCCGGGGGACGCGCCGCCTCCATCATGCCGTGCCCGGCCGCGACCAGGTCACCTGCCTCCCGCCCGGACCGCCCGCTCAGGGGCGGGGTTCACCAGTCGCGGCGATTGTCCCGGTCGTCGTGCTGCTGGTCCGGGCGCAGGCGCTCGCCCGTGGAGAACATGGGGTCCCCGACGTACGGGCGCGACAGCGGGTCGTCGTGCCGGTACGCCTGGCCCTGCTCGGGCGTACCCAGCGCGAGCAGCGGGTCCACCGGGTTGGCGGGCGGCGGGTAGGCCGGGTAGTCCTGGCCGGAGTAGTCGCGGGCCGGGGCGGGCTGGTCCAGCGAGGCGTAGCCGTCGCGCACCCGGTAGGAGTCGCCGCTCTGGTACGGCTCCTGCTGCCGGTACGGCTCCGGCTCGGCCCGGCGGGCGGCGGCCCGCTGCGGCATGGAGCGGCGGCGCCCGGCGCCGGGGATGCCGTGCATCGGCGTGCCGAGCCCGGCGGCGCCGAGGTCGGCCTCGGGCGCGGCGGCACGCCCCTGCTGCTGGTAGCCGAGGTCGTCGTGGGCGTAGCGGTCACGGCCGTGCCGGTCCGGTGCCCGCCCGCCGAACGGGTCGGACGCCTGCGAGGGGAAGCCGAGCGGGTCGGTGGAGTGGGGCGGCGCCTGCCGTTCGCGGGGAAGCTGGTATCGGGGCTCACCGGCGACCGGGTGCGGGCCTGAGAAGGGATCGGGGTCGAGGCTGTACTGCGGGCCGCTCGGGGTGTCGTCCACGTACTGGGGGCCGGTGAACGGCTCCTGCCGCTGCGGGTCGGCGTACTGCTGGCCGGAGGGGGAGCGGCCGGCGGACGGGTCGGCGTACTGGGGGCCGGAGAAGGGCGGCCGCTCGCCGTACTGGCCGGCCGAGGTGTCGGCGTACGGGGAGGAGTCGGCGTACTGGCCGGGGTCGGCGTAGGCATCACGCCGGGCGGACGAGGTGTCGGCGTAGGGCGAGGAGTCGCCGTACGCGGAGGAGTCGCCGTACGCGGAGGAGTCACTGTACGCGGAGGAGTCGCCGTAGGAGGGGTCGCCGTACGGGGAGGGGTCGCCGTACTGGCCCGCCGAGGAGTCGGTGTAGGGGTCGCGCTGGGCGGGCGGCTCGCTGTAGGAGGCCACCAGCTTGTCCTGCCGCGGCGGGGTGCCGCGCGCGACCAGCACGTCGGTGGGCGACAGGGTGGCCGTGGGGCGTTCCTCGGGCTGCTGCGGGACCGGCGGCGGCGTGAGGTTCTGGGGCCGCTGGTACTGGCCGGTGCCGGGGATCACCTCGGTGCCCGGGTCCTGCTCGGCCGGCGCGGCGGGCTGCTCGCCGCTGGCCTCCGCGTAGCCGTCGTCGAGGGTGTCGAGGAGACGTCCGACGTCGTCCATCGGCATGCGGAAGCTGGCGGTGCACATCTCTCCCCGCCAGAGGCTGAGAACGAGGGTGCCCTCGTGCCAGGTGACCCGGAGACACCGCTCCTGCCCCCGGGCATCGAAGAACACTTCGCCGAACGACGGCAACGGGACAACTTCCGACATAGGGGACATCCTGCGATAACCAGCCCTTATTCGTCCACTCAACCCCGGATAACTCTACTTAACCGGATTTACCGGATTCACCATCCCCATCCTGGACCCATCTGGTCACAGGAGGAAGACCAGTTGGAGTCCCGGTCGTTCAGTGTGCCATGCGGGCCGCCGGGTGTGTCCCGCGAACGCCGGGATGCGCATGGCCGATCACACCGCGTTCGGCGCCGGGGACCCGCGAATGCGGGTAGCGTTTAGTGCCGTGCCGGACTCCCATCTCCCCGCAGTGGACGAACTGCTCAGCATCGCGGTCAACGCTCTCGGAGGGAGCGAGCGGCAGGGGCAGATCACCATGGTCAACGCCGTCCAGCGGGCCATCGACCGCAAGGAGCACCTCGCGGTCCAGGCCGGCACGGGCACCGGCAAGTCGCTGGCCTACCTGGTCCCCTCGATCCGGCACGCCATGGACACCGACAAGCCCGTGGTGATCTCCACGGCGACCATCGCGCTGCAGCGCCAGCTCGTCGACCGCGACCTGCCGCGCCTGTCCGAGGCGCTGGCCAAGGAGCTGCCGCACGAGCCGACGTTCGCCATCCTCAAGGGCCGGCGCAACTACCTGTGCCGCTACAAGGCGACCGCCGGCTGGCCCGAGGAGGACGAGCAGGACCAGCTCTTCGACCCGCGCGAGGTCAGCGCCACGGGCCGCATGGTCCAGCGCATCCAGGAATGGGCCGAGGAGACCGAGACCGGCGACCGCGACGAGCTGGTCCCCGGCGTCAGCGAGCAGGCGTGGCGGCAGTTCTCCGTCAGCGCCCAGGAGTGCCTGGGCGCCAGCCGCTGCCCCAGCGGCGCCGAGTGCTTCGCCGAGATGGCCCGCGCCCGCGCCGGCGAGGTGGACGTCGTCGTCACCAACCACGCGCTGCTGGCCATCGACGCCATGGGCGAGCTGCCGGTGCTGCCCGAGCACGACACGGTCGTGGTCGACGAGGCCCACGAGCTGGTCGACCGGGTGACGTCCGTGGTGACCGGGGAGCTGTCGGAGACGTCGGTCACGCTGGCCGTACGACGGGTGGCGCGGCTCATCGAGCAGCCGATCGCCGACCAGCTCATGGAGGCCGGCGAGGACCTCAAGGCGCTGCTGGCCGCCGCGCCCGCGGGCCGCGTCGACGAGCTGCCGCAGGTGCTCGGGATGACGCTGGCGCTGGTGCGCGACGCCGCGGCGCGCTGCGTCACCGCGCTCGGGCCGCGCGGCGCCGACAAGGACGACCCCGACCGCGCCGGACAGCGCAAGGCCGCCTTCACGGCGCTGGACGAGGTGCACGACACGGCCGTGCGCATGCTGGAGGCCTACGGCCACGCCACGGAGGCCGACCGGGCCGAGGTGGTCTGGCTCGACGCGGGCAGCGACCGGCGCCCGCCCACGCTGCGCGTCGCGCCGCTGGGCGTGGCCGGCATGCTGCGCGAGCGGCTGTTCGGTGACCGCACGGTGGTGCTCACCTCGGCCACGCTGGCCCTCGGCGGCACCTTCGACGGCATGGCCCGCCAGTGGGGCCTGGCCGGCCCCAGCGCGAGCGGCCCGGGCGCCGGCGGCCCGGGCGCGGGCGGCGCCGACGCCTCCGCCGCCGAGCCGGTCAAGGCCGGCGAGTGGCAGGGCATCGACGTGGGCTCGCCGTTCGACCACCAGCGCGCGGGCATCCTGTACGTCGCCAAGCACCTCCCCCAGCCGGGCCGCGACGGGCTCCCCCAGGCATACCTCGACGAGATCACCGAGCTGATCAAGGCGGCCGGGGGGCGGACGCTGGGCCTGTTCTCCTCGATGCGGGCCGCCAAGGCCGCCACCGAGGCGCTGCGCGACCGGCTGGACGTGCCGCTGCTGTGCCAGGGCGACGACTCGACGATGCTGCTGGTCAAGCAGTTCGCCGAGGACGAGCCGACGTGCCTGTTCGGCACGCTGTCGCTGTGGCAGGGCGTGGACGTGCCGGGGCCGTCGCTCCGGCTGGTGATCATCGACCGGGTGCCCTTCCCGCGCCCGGACGACCCGCTGACCTCCGCCCGGCAGCGCCACGTGGCGGCCAAGGGCGGCAACGGGTTCATGTCGGTCGCCGCCACCCACGCCGCGCTCCTGCTCGCCCAGGGCACGGGGCGGCTGCTGCGCTCGCAGCACGACAAGGGCGTCATCGCGGTGCTCGACCCCCGGCTGGCCACGGCCCGCTACAGCGGTTTCCTGCTCGGGTCGCTGCCGCCGTTCTGGCGCACCACCGACCCGGCCGTCCCCCGCGCCGCCCTCAAGCGCCTGTCCACCGAGCCGTCCTGACGACGTCCTGAGCTCCTGGCCGCGGCTGGATCGCCGTTGCCGATCAGCCGCCTGCTCGGCAGCAGGCCGCGGGCACTCGCCCGCAGCGGGCGGCCGCGGCCTCGCCGGCATGCCTGACCGGCCTGCGGCACCATCGCCTCCGGCCCACGCGCGGCGACGCCCTGCGCCGGATCTCCCTTCCCCCTACCGGGACGCGCGCTCTCCCAGGGCTCGGCAGCGGCGTTCGCCCTTCCCCCGGAAACGCGCACTCTCCCAGGGGCTCAGGACCGCATCCGCCCGCCTCGGGGACGCCCGCCCTTCCTCCGGAAGTCCCTCCCCTGGAGGCACCGACCGTGCGCCAGGCGACCCCCGCCCGTCTCGTACTTCCGCCCCGAAAGGTCCTCAGCCCCGTGCGGCGACCCGCACGGGGACGCCCGGGGAGCCTCGAAAGGCCCTCAGGGAACGTCAGGAGCCCAGGGCGCGAGCTCGGGCCGCTTCGGGTCGAGCCCGTCGCCCGAGGAGGTGCCGCGCAGGCGGCGCCCCACCCACGGCACCAGGTACTCGCGCACCCACTGCGCGTCCTCGCGCCGCCGCGCCCGGGGGTCGGTGGTGCGCTCCGGCCACACCTTGCGCCAGTCGTCGAACGGCACGCCCAGCACGTCGAGCACGCGGGCCGCGACCAGCCGATGGCCGTCCTCGTTCATGTGCAGCCGGTCCTCGCTCCAGGCCCGCCAGTCGCGCAGCCCCTGCATCGACCACTGGTCGACCAGCCTGCACCCGTACAGGTCGGCGATCGAGCGGATGTGCAGGTAGAAGATCGCGAACCGGCCGCGCAGACGCCGCATCAGCGGCGTGTCGCGCGGATCGACGCCCGTGAACAGCAGCACGTCGGCCCCGCACGTCCGCAGGTCGCGCACGGCCCGGGCGAGGGTCTTGGCCATGACGTCGGGGTCGCTGCCCGGCCGCAGCAGGTCGTTGCCCCCGGCGCACAGGCTCACCAGGTCGGGCGCCATCGCGACGGCCTGCGGCACCTGCTCCTCGACGATCTGGTCGAGCAGCTTGCCGCGCACCGCGAGGTTGGCGTAGCGGAAGGAGGGATTGTCCTCGGCCAGGCGCTCGGCGACCCGGTCGGCCCAGCCGCGGAAGCGGCCGTCGGGGCCGGGGTCGTTGAGCCCCTCGGTGAAGCTGTCGCCGAGCGCGACGAAGGAACCGTGATGTCTCATGACGGTGTCAGCGGGAGATCTCCTGGTAGGCGGCTTCGAGCAGCTCCTCCGACGGGTCCTCCAGGCGGCCCGGCTGGGCCAGCCCGTCGAGGACCACGAAACGCTGCTTGGCGCCGCGGTTCTTCTTGTCCAGCCGCATGTGGTCGCGCAGGCGCGGCCAGGCGTCGGCGCGGTAGCCGGTGGGCAGGCCGACGGCGGTGAGGATGGACCGGGTGCGCTCGACGAGGTCGGCGCCGACCCGGCCGTCGAGGCGGGACAGCTCGGCCGCGTAGACCATGCCGATGGCGACGGCCTCGCCGTGGCGCATCTGGTAGTGCTCGGCGCGTTCGATGGCGTGGCCGAGGGTGTGGCCGTAGTTGAGGATCTCGCGCAGCCCGGCCTCGCGCAGGTCGGCGCCCACGACGTCGGCCTTGACCCGGATCTTGCGCTCGATCAGCTCGCGCGTGTGGCGGCCCTCGGGCCGGGTGGCGTCGGCGGGGTCCTGCTCGACGAGGTCGAGGATGACCGGGTCGGCGATGAACCCGCCCTTGATGACCTCCGCCAGGCCCGCGACGTAGTCGGCGCGCGGCATGCTGGTCAGCGTCGTCAGGTCGCACAGCACGCCGGCCGGAGGCAGGAACGTGCCGACGAGGTTCTTGCCCTCGGGCGTGTCGATGCCGTTCTTGCCGCCGACCGCGGCGTCGACCATGGCCAGCAGCGTCGTCGGCACCAGCACCACCTGGACGCCGCGCAGCCACGTGCCGGCCACGAACCCCGCCAGGTCGGTCGTGGCCCCGCCACCGACGCCCACCACGGCGTCGGAACGGGTCACGCCGTAGCGGCCGAACGCCGACCACAACTGCGCCGCGACCTCGACGGTCTTGGCCTGCTCGCCGTCGGGCACGGGCAGCGCGACCACGTCGTACCCGGCGTCGGACAGCGACGCGCACACCGGGCGGGCGATCTCCGGCAGCCCGGCCGGGTGCACCACGGCGACCGTGCGCACCCCCGGCTTGAGCAGCGTCGGCAGCTCGCCCAGCACACCCGTGCCGACCACCACGTCGTACGGGCTGTCGCCGCGCACGGTGATCCTGGTCGCGGTCATGACGCCAGCCCCTTCACGATCTCGTCGGCCAGCTCCTGCGGGGCGCGCTGGTCGGTGACGACGGTCAGGACCGCGAGCCGCTCGTAGATCGGCCGCCGCTCCTCCATGAGCTTCTTGAGCCGGCTGCGCGGGTTGAGCACGAGCAGCGGCCGGGCCGAGGCGAGGCCGACCCGCTGCACCGCGTCGGCCAGCCCCACCTGGAGATAGACGACGGGCTGACCGGCCAGCAGCGCCTGCGTCCCCTCGTCGAGCACGGCGCCGCCGCCGAGCGACAGCACGCCGTCGTGCTCGGCCAGGGCGCGGCGCACGGCCTCGCGCTCCAGCTCGCGGAAGCGCCCCTCGCCGTCCTCGACGAAGATGTCGGAGACCGGCTTGCCGGCGACGGCCTCGACGTCGGCGTCGGTGTCGCGGAAGGCGACGCCGAACCGCTCGGCGAGCAGGCGGCCGAGGGTGGTCTTGCCGGACCCGGGCGGTCCGATCAGCACGGCTCTGATCACTTGATCACCATGGAGGAGAGGTAGCCGGACAGGTTGCGGGCGACTTCCTCGACGGAGTCGCCGCCGAACTTCTCGAGCGCGGCGTCGGCCAGCACGAGCGCGACCATCGCCTCGGCCACGACGCCCGCGGCGGGGACGGCGCACACGTCGGAGCGCTCGTGGTGGGCCTTGGCGGCCTCGCCGGTCCTCACGTCGATCGTGGCCAGCGCCCGCGGCACGGTCGAGATGGGCTTCATGGCGGCGCTGACCCGCAGGATCTCGCCGTTGGTCATGCCGCCCTCGATGCCGCCGGCGCGGTTGGTGATGCGCTTGACGCCGTTCTCGGTGGTGTACTCGATCTCGTCGTGGGCGCGGGAGCCGGGCCGGCGCGCGGTCTCGAAGCCGTCGCCGACGGCCACGCCCTTGATCGCCTGGATGCCCATGAGGGCCCCGGCCAGCCGGGAGTCGAGGCGGCGGTCCCAGTGGGTGTAGCTGCCCAGGCCCGGCGGCAGGCCGTAGGCGAGCACCTCGACGACGCCGCCGAGCGTGTCGCCGTCCTTGTGCGCCTGGTCGATGACGGCGACCATGGCGGCGCTGCCCTCGGGGTCGGAGCAGCGCACCGGGTCGGCGTCGATCCGGGCCAGGTCGCCCGGACCGGGCAGGGTGTCGGCCGATGTCCTCGCGCCGCCGATCTCGGTGACGTGGCTGACGATGTCGACGCCGAGCGCCTGCTTGAGGAAGCGCCGGGCCACCTCGCCGAGCGCCACCCGGGCCGCCGTCTCGCGGGCGCTGGCCCGGTCGAGGACCTGCCGCGCGTCGTCGAACCCGTACTTCTGCATGCCGGCCAGGTCGGCGTGGCCGGGCCGGGGCCGCGAGCGCGGGGCGTTGCGCCCCAGCCCCTCCAGCTCGGCCGGGTCGACCGGGTCGGCGGCCATGACCTTCTCCCACTTGGGCCACTCGGTGTTGCCGACGCGCACCGCGACCGGGCTGCCCATGGTGCGGCCGTGGCGGACGCCGCCGACGATCGTCACCTGGTCCTGCTCGAACTTCATCCGGGCGCCGCGGCCGTAGCCGAGACGGCGGCGGCGCAGCGCCTCGTCGATGGCGGCCGTGGTCACCTCGACCCCGGCCGGCAGGCCCTCCATGATGGCAACGAGCTCCGGCCCGTGGGACTCTCCGGCGGTCAACCAGCGCAACATGCGTACAAGTCTTCCATGTCCCGGCCGGTGGGATGGCCGAACGTTCACCTGGCGAGACATACGGCGGCCAGAGCGCCGAGCAGCAGGAAGGGTCCGAGCGGGAACTGGGTGTCGCGGCTCGCCCGCCGCATCAGGAGCAGCGCGAGGGCGTACAGGGCGGCGAGGAGCTGCCCGGCGACGGCGGCCACGACCCACGCCTCCCAGCCCCGCGCGGCGGCGGCCATGCCGATGAGCCCGGCCAGCTTGACGTCGCCGAAACCCATGGCGGCGGGCCTGGCCAGCCACAGCGCGCCGTAGACGGCCGCGAGCGCCGCCGCGCCCAGCAGCGCGCGCGGCAGCTCGCCGGTGGGGAGCAGGCTGAGCGCCAGCAGCGGGTACGAGGGCAGGGTGATGGCGTCCGGGAGCCGTGAGGTACGCCAGTCGATGACGGCGAGGACGGTGCCGGCCAGGGCGAGGTAGAGGTAGGGCAGGCCGGCGCGCCAGGTGACCAGCGCGGCGACGGCCGCGGTGACGACCTCCAGGCACGGCGGCCAGGCGGGGAAGGGCCGGGTGCGCAGGGTACGCGCGAACGCCTCCCTGGCTTCGGCGCGGGTGTCCGGGGAGATGGCGCGCGTGTCCGGGGAGATGGCGCGCGTGTCCGGGGAGATGGCGCGCGTGTCCGGAGGCGCGGCAGGAGCTTCTGGTGACGCGGCGCGCGCGTCCGGGGATGCAGCACGGGCGTCCAGGGACCCGGCACGAACGTCCGGAGACGCAGCACGAACGTCTGGAGACGCAGCGGGCGTGTCCGGAGGCGAGGTGTCGGGGGCGGGGCGGAAGCCGCTCGCCAGGGTGCGGACGTAGGGGCCGGCGAGGAGCCCGACCAGCGCCGCCAGTGCCACCACTCCCGCCACAGGGCGACCCTAGTCCGACGCACCGCTCCGCGCGGCCTTCTTCACACACCCGTCCCCCTCCGGCCACACGGGACACGCGCGGCGGGACGCCCGGGAGCTCGTCCCGTCAGGTGAGGGCGGGGAGCGGCACGGCCACAGGGAGCACGGTTCGGCCCTCGGCGAAGATGGCGCGCCAGGCGGAGACCGGTCGTCAGCAGGCCGAGATCAGTTCGTCAGCAGGCGGAATTTGGTTCGTCAGCAGGCGGAGATCCGTCCGTCAGCAGGCGGAGATCGGTCCGTCAGGTGGCTCTGCGGGAGAACCAGCGGCGCCGCCGGGGCGCGGGAGCGGGCCGCATGCGGGCGACCGTCACCCCCGGTACCTGGTCCAGCCTGCCCGAGGCGACCGCGGCCAGCGCCTCCAGAACCTCGCCCTCGATCACGAACGGCACCGGCCCCGCCACGTCCACCACCACGGCCGCGGCCCGCTCATGGGCCGCCGCCTGACACACCTGAGGGGTGGTCGACTGCACGGGCCGGGCGTCCGGACGCCACCGCGTCAGCGCCTCCGTGCCCGTGAACGCCAGCACCGCCTCCCTGCCGTCCTTGCCGACGAGCTTGGGCAGCGCCATCTCGCTCTCCTTCTCCTGCCGCAGCCCGTGCTCGCCCACCTCGGACTCGGTCAGCAGCGCCACGACGGGCACGAGGAGCCGGGCCCCGGTGAGCGCGGCCAGCACGTCGCCGGGACCGGCCGTCCCCTCCTGGTAGGAGGTGAGGGCGGCGGCCAGGGCGGGCGCGGCGCTGCCGTCGTCGTCCGGGTCGAGAGGTTGCGGGATGCTCGGCACAGCTCCCGACACTACCGCCGCCTTCCCCACCCCCCGAACACGCCCAGCCCCTCGCCAAGATGCCCACCGTCCCGACCACGCCCAGGCGTCCTCACCATTCCTACCGCCCGAACATGCCCACCGTCCCGAGTACGACCGCCGACCCGCCCGCCATCCCCAATGGGCCCACCATCCCGAACACGCCCGCCGTCCCAAGACGCCCAACCCTCTGAACACACAGGCCGACCCTCAACGAGCGGGACCGGTGGGACGGCGTCTCCCGCCCGCCCCGCTGAGACCGCCGCCGCCCGTGCTCCGCGCAGCGCCCTGAACACGCCTGCCGCCGCCCACCGCCCAGTGTCCCGAACGCGCCCGCCCCACCCAACACGCGCGCCTTTCCTCTTGCGCCGAGCCTCCCAATACACCCGCCATCCCGAACATGCCCGCCCCTTCTCCACACGCCTGCACTCCTCAGGACACCCGCCCTCATGAACGCAGCCGCCCCCTGAACGCACCGCACCCCTGAACGCGACCGCCCTCCCGACGCAGCACCCCCTCGAACGCGCCGGTCCAGTTGCGGCGATGAGCGGGCGTCGCCCGCATGGGCAGTGTCGGCCGTATGAGCGGGTGTCGCCCGCGTGGGCAGCGGTGAGCGGGTGCTGGGCAGACGACCGTGAGCTGGTGCCGGGCGCGTGGACGGCCGCGAGCGGGTGCCGCCCGCATGGACGGCCGTGAGCGGGTGTCGACCACGTAGACGGCGATGTGCGGGTGTCGACCACGTGGACGGCCGTGAGCGGGTGTCTGCCATGTAGACAGCGGTGAGCGAGTGTCGACCGCGTAGGCGGCGATGTGCGGGTGTCGGCCACGTGGGCGGCGGGCGCCGCCCGGTAGGCTGGACTCTCTTGATCTTGGAGGTGGCCATGCGGTTCGAGCACGCGGACACGATCTGGCGCGACTTCCCGGAGCTGGCTCCGGCGGTGCTGTACGCGGAGGGCATCCGGCCGGACGTCTCCGTGGACGCCCGGGTGGCCGAGTTCTCGGCGACGGCCGCCGGGCGGCTGGAGGGTTCGCCGGAGGGCGAGCTGCCGGAGATCCAGGCGTGGCGGCGGGCGTTCGGGCGGATGGGCCTCAAGCCGACCCAGTACCGCTGCGCCTCTGAGTCGCTGCTGCGGCGTCTGCGCAAGGAGGGATCGCTGCCGAGCATCCACCCGCTGATCGACCTGTGCAACGCGGTGTCGGTGGCGTACGCGATCCCGGTGGCGGTGTTCGACGTCGAGCACGTCACGGACTTCCTGGAGGTACGGCACGCCGGAGGCGACGAGACGTACCTGACCTTCTCCGGCGAGACCGAGCATCCCGCGCCCGGCGAGGTGATCTTCGCCGACGGCGCCGGCCGGGCCCACGCCCGGCGCTGGACGAACCGGCAGAGCGGCCTTTCGGCCGTTCGCGACACGACGCGTTCCGTGCTCGTGGTCGCGGAGGCCCTGCACGAGACGGCGGCGCGCGACGTGGCCCGGCTCGCGGAGACGCTCGCGGGCGAGCTGGACGCCATCTGGGGCGCCGCCTCGAAGACGACCGTGCTGACACCGTCCGCCCGCCGCTTCACTTTCTGAAGCCGCCAGTTCATTCTGCCGAAGGAATCCGGTTCACTCTTCAATGCACCGAGCCCAGCGGCTCCTGACCTGTGGGCGCTCAGCCTGAGTACGCCCGGCCTACGGGCCCGGGTCTTCGGGGGGTCAGCCCTGAGGACACTCCGCCTGCGGGCACCCGGACTGAGGCGGTCAGCCCTGAGGGCGGTCAGCCCTGAGGGCGCTCAGCCCTGGGGCGCTCAGCAGTGAGGACACGCTCCCTGCGGACACCCGGCGTGCGGGCGCTCATGCCCGAGGACACCCCGCCTTAGCGCGCCGGATTCGCGGGCACCCGGACTGAGGTGCTCGACCCTGAGCGCGCTTGGTACGCCTGGCCTGAGGGCTCTCGGCCCGAAGGCATCCCACCTGAAAGTGCCCGGCCCTGAAGACGACCCGCGCGGAGGCGCCCGAGTACGGTGCGTCGCGGCGCTCGCCCACCTCGGCGTCGAGGTGGGCCAGATCGTCATCGACCCGCACATCCGCTCTCCTCCAGCCCGCCCTGACGCATCCGCTGGTCACGCGGCCCCCCTGACGCCGCGTTCGGGGCACGCGCGCCGGGCACGGGAGCGTGGCCGGGAACGGGGCCGGGAGCCGGGGAGGTCAGTGGGTGGTGATGGCGGCCACCGGGCCGCCGCCCGAGGGACCCTGGTGGACGGCGGCGACCGACACGAACACCGCAGGGTCCCCCGTCACCGAGGCCGCCACCCCGCCCACGGCCGCCTTGATCTGCCGGTGCCAGTGGACGTCGGAGTCGTCCAGCATGATGTTGCGCCGTTCCCGCACCCGGCCCGAGGGGTCGGCCTCGCACTTCATGAAGACGTTGACCAGCCGGTCGCCCAGGTCGGAGGGGTGCGGGCGGTCGGGCAGTTCCAGCCCCGAGTCGCGGATGGCCGCCCAGATGCCGTCGGCGTCCAGGGCGTCCCGCATGACGCTGTGGCCGATCCGGTAGCGGCCGCCGATCCCCCGGACGTTGCCGACCAGCACGATCTGCGCCCGGTCGAGCTCGACCCCGGAGGAGCACGACGCGACCGAGGAGTACAGGGACAGGTCCTTGTGGATCTGGTCGGCCCGGGGCGGCTCGATCTCGCCGAGGGCGACGGCGACGCCGAGCGCGGTGGTGGAGTTGGACAGGTCCATGGAGGGGCCGGTCTCCTCGATGGCCGTGTCCTGCCCGCGGCTCCTGGCCTCGGTGATGGTGGCCAGGGTGAGCAGCGGGGTCTTGGTCTGGACGTAGTGGACGTCGCGCGGGTCGTCGATGCCGGCGATCTTCATGGCCTCGCGGACACCGGCCGCGACCTTCTCCACCATGGCGGGCCGGCCGATGTCCTCCGGCAGGATGACGTCGCTCATGGCGACGCCGACCGACACGCGCGGCTCGTCCGTCGGGACGGCCCTGGCCGGGTCGAGGGTGGCGAAGATCGTGGCGTGCGGGCTGAGGATGCCGTCGGTGCCGCCGGACCACACCAGGGGCACCGTCTCGGGCGCCGGATGGCCCTTGGCCGCCAGCACCTCCCGGAAGGCGCGGTCGGCCAGGATGCGGGTGTAGTCGTTGACGCCGCCGTTGCCCTCGGTCTTGCCGATGACGGCCAGTACGCGGTGCGCCTCGATGACGCCGTCGTCGATGAGCCGTGCCAGGCCGGAGGCGTCGGTCACGCTCTCGATCGGCACCTTGCGCACTTCGATCGGATCCGGCATTGGTTCGCCCTTTCTCCACCCCTGCCCGGGTCGGTTCCCGGGGCGAGATACCCGGCCGTCCGGCGGGCGCGTCACCGGCTCGCGCAAACATCAGGCCAAACCCGCCGGCCCGCCCCTGGAGACGCTACTCATCTCGCGGCATCCCCTTCATGGGCAATCTCTGCCAATGTCTGACATGTCATCTCATGTGGGGGTTGCCGGGTGTCCGGGCGATAAGGTCTCGGCTGTGATACGCGAAGCGGCCGTCAACGGGATCAAGCTGTCCTTCCGCGAGGAGGGCGACCCCGCCTCCCCCGCGCTGGTGCTCCTGCACGGGCGCACCGCCGACCACAACGACTGGAACGGCATCACGCAGCACTTCGCCGCCCGCCACCACGTCATCGCCCCCGACCTGCGCGGCCACGGCGCCAGCGAGCACCCCGGCTCCTACGCCCTCGCCGACATGGCCGACGACGTCGCCGAGCTGCTGCGCCACCTCGGGATCGACCGGGCCGTGCTGGTCGGCCACTCGCTGGGCGGCGTCGTCGCGTACCTGCTGGCCGTGCGCCATCCCGGCCTGGTCGGGCGGCTGGTGCTGGAGGACCCGCCGCAGCCGTACCCGCTGGAGGGGCGCGCACCCATCGAGGAGGACGACTCGACGGGGTTCGACTGGCGGATGATGCATCAGACCGAGCCCCAGCTCACCGACCCCGACCCGGCCTGGCGCGACGGGCTGCGGCGGATCACGGCGCCCACGCTGGTGCTGTCGGGCGGGACGGCGAGCCCGTTCCGGTCGGAGCTGCTGGCCGAGCTGATCCCGGGGGCGCGGCTGGCGACGATCGACGCCGGGCACCTGATCCACGTCTCGGCGCGGCGCGACTTCCAGCGCACGGTGGACGCGTTCCTGGCCGGGTGAACACCCTTTGCTGGCCGGGTGAACACCCCGGCCGGGCTCCCCACCAGGTTCCTGGCCGGGTGAACACCCGGCCAGGACTCCCTCCAGGGCTCCCCGCCGGGGGGACGCCCCAGTTCGCCGCCGCCTCAGCTCAGGCAGGCGCGGAACACCCGCGTCAGCCGGGACACCGTCTCCTCGCGCGTGCCCGGCGAGATCGCGCCGAACAGGTACCGGAACCGCCCGCTCCCCAAGATGATCATCGTCGCCAGCGAGGCCCGCAGCTCGGCCTCCTCCCCGCCGAGCCGGGCCAGCAGCGGCTCCAGGACCGCCGTGCGGACCCGGTCGTGGGCCAGCTCGCGGATCTGCGGGCTGGACGCCGAGCGCTCCAGCGTGGCCATGACCGGGCTGTCGCCCTCGGCGGCCAGCCGGTCGGCGACGTACTCGGCCAGCCGCACGGCCAGGTCGTCACCCTCGTCCAGGACGCCGGGAAAGCGCCCCTGCTGCGCCAGCACCTCGGCGAACAGCTCCCGCTTGGAGCCGAAATACCGGTTGATGAGGGCGATGTTGGCGTTCGCCGCGGCGCCGAGCATGCGCATGGTCACCTCGTCGTACCCGTGCTCGGCGAACAGGCGGCAGGCCGCGTCGAGGATGCGCCTGCGCGTGCCCTCCCGGCTCCTTGGTTCCACGCCTCGACGATAAGGCGCTCCCGGCGCCCGCGGATCCGGCGGCGGGGACGGCCGCCGAGTCCGGGAGTTACGGAGGGGTATCTTCTACGGTGCGTGGTGTGACCGTAATGTCATAAAGATCCGCCAGGGTGGAGGAGTGGCAACGAGGCTCGGCGATCACATGCGGGAGAGGCTGGCGTCGTTCGGGCTGATGGGGCCCGCGATCGCCCAGTCGGCCGTCGGCGCCGGACTGGCCTGGACGGCGGCCGTCCACCTGCTCGGCCATCCCCGGCCGTTCTTCGCGCCCATCTCCGTCCTCATCTGCCTCGGCGTCGGCCTGGGACAGCGGCTGCGCCGCGTCATCGAGCTGGTGGTCGGCGTCAGCCTCGGGGTCGGCGTGGGCGACCTGCTGGTCGCCTGGATCGGCACCGGGCCGTGGCAGATCGCCCTGGTCGTCGCCCTCGCCATGGGCACGGCGCTGCTGCTGAACGGCGGGCCGCTGTTCGTGGGCCAGGCCGGCTCCTCGGCGGTGCTCGTCGCCACGCTCCTGCCCGGAGCCGGCGGAGGCGGCCTGGACCGGATGCTCGACGCGCTCACCGGAGGGCTCATCGCCGTCGCCGCGGTGGCGCTGCTGCCGATCAGCCCGTTCACGCTCGCCGCCAAGCACGCCTCAGCGGTGCTCGACGCGCTGTCCACGGTCCTGGAACGGGCCGCCGACGCCATCGAGAACCACGACGCCGACCTGGCCGCCGAGGCGCTGGCCGAGGGACGCCGCACCCAGTCGGCCATCGAGGACTTCCAGCAGGCGCTGACCACCAGCAAGGAGATCGCGCTGATCTCGCCCCTGCACTGGCACCGCCGCGCCCGGCTGGCCCGCTACCAGAAGGCCGCCGTGCCCATGGACCACGCGCTGCGCAACGCCCGCGTGCTGGCCCGCCGCACCCTGGTGTCGCTGGGCGAGGACAGCCCCCCGCCGGTCTCGCTGGCCGCCTCCCTGCGCGAGGTGTCGGAGGCCGCGCTGCTGCTCCAACTGGAGCTGGCGGCGGGCCGCGACCCCGCGCTGGCCCGGCAGGCCCTCACCGCGACCGCCGGGCGCCAGCGGCCGGAGCGGCTCGGGTTCTCGGCCGACGTCATCCTGGCGCAGGTCCGCTCGATCGTGGTGGACCTGATGCTGGCCACCGGCGCCGACCCCGAGGCCGCCGGGGCCGCCCTGGCCCCGGTCGAGGCCCCCGGCCACGACGACCGGCAGGACACCGGCCGCCAGGACACCGGCCGGCCGGAGACCGGCCGGCCGGACACCGGCCGGCAGAGCCGCCCCGCTCCCGACCGCGAGGAGCGCCCCCGGGGGTGAGCGGGCTCAGCCCGACAGGCGCTTGAGCCGGGCCACCGCCTCGTCGATGACCTCTTCCTTCTTGCAGAACGCGAACCGCACGAAGTGGCGGCCCCGCTCCGGATGGTCGTAGAACACCTGCGTCGGGATCGCCACCACCCCCGCCAGCTCCGGCAGCCGGCGCGTCAGCTCCAGCCCGTCGGTGAAGCCCAGCGGCCGGATGTCGGTCTGCACGAAGTACGTGCCCGAGGGCCGCAGCACCCCGAACCCGGCCGCCGCCAGCCCCTCCATCAGCCGGTCGCGCTTGTCCTGCAGCCCGACGCGCAGCTCCTCCACCCACGCCGACTCCTGACGCAGGCCGTGGGCCACCGCGAGCTGCCACGGCGCGCTCGCCGTGAACGTCAGGAACTGCTTGACCGTCGAGACCGCCCGCACCAGCTCGGCGGGCGCGCACACCCAGCCCGTCTTCCAGCCGGTGACGGAGAACGTCTTGCCCGCCGAGGAGATCATCACCGTGCGCTCGCGCATGCCGGGCAGCGTCGCCAGCGGCACGTGCTCCACCCCGTCGAACGTCAGATGCTCGTACACCTCGTCGGTGATCGCCACCAGCCCGCGCTCCCGGCACAGCTCCGCGATGACCGTCAGCTCCTCGCGGGTGAACACGGTGCCCGTCGGGTTGTGCGGCGAGTTGACCAGGATCGCCCGGGTCCGCGGGGTGACGGCGGCGCGCAGCTCCTCCGGGTCGAAGGTGAACCGGCCCTCGACGGGGCGCAGCGTCACCGCGGCCAGCCGCGCCTGCGCCAGCGCGATCGAGGCGGCGTAGGAGTCGTAGTACGGCTCGAACGCGATCACCTCGTCACCCGGCTCGCACAGCGCCATGATCGTGGCCGCGATCGCCTCGGTCGCGCCGACCGTCACCAGCACCTCGCCGTCGGCGGCGTAGTCCAGCCCGTAACGGGCGGCCCGGTGCTCGGAGACCGCCCGGCGCAGCTCCGGCACGCCCGGCCCTGGAGGGTACTGGTTGGCGCCGGACCTGATCGCCCGCACCGCCTCCTCCAGCATCGCCGCCGGCCCGTCGGTGTCCGGGAAGCCCTGCCCCAGGTTGATCGAGCCGGTGCGCAGCGCCAGCGCGCTCATCTCGGCGAAGATCGTCGTCCCGAACGCGCGCATCCGCGAGACCAGTGGTTCCGTCACGTGACCACCTTAGTCCGCGAACCCCCGCTCGCCCGGCGGCTGCTCTAGTCTCGACCACGTGATCACCCGGGTCCTGCTCGCCCTCGCCCTGACCGTCACGCCCCCGGCGCCCCCCGCGCCCACCCCCACCGCCACGCCCACGCTCCCGCCCGGCCCCAGCGCCGCGCTGGAGGCGGGGCCGTGCCCGGTCGCCGTGCCGCCGGGCACCACGTGCGGGTCCCTCGTGGTGCCGCAGCGCCGCGACGCGCCCGGCCGCACGATCAAGGTCGGGTACGCCGTCCACCGCTCCACCGCCCCCGCCCGCAGGCCGGACCCCGTCGTCTACATGAGCGGCGGCCCCGGCTCGGCGTCGTTGCAGCTCACCGGCTTCCTCAGCCAGATGTTCCCCGACCGCGACGTGGTGACGGTCGAGCAGCGCGGCGGCAGGTACTCCTGGCCGCGGCTCGGCTGCCCCGAGCTGGCGCAGGCCGTGCTCGACCGGCTCACCACCGCCGCCGACGACACCGCCGGGGCCGCCGCGAGGTGCCGCGCCCGGCTCGAACAGCAGGGCGTCGACCTGCGCGGCTACACCACCAAGGAGATCGCCGCCGACGTCGTCGCCCTGCGCTCGGCGCTCGGCTACCCCTCCTGGAACCTGTTCGGCGTCAGCTACTCCACCCGTGTCATGGTGGACGCCGCCGCGGCCGACCCCGCCGGCACGCGCTCCGTGCTGCTCGACTCGTTCCTCCCGCAGAGCGTGGCCTGGTACGACGACGCCCGGCGCAACCTCGACGACACCCTCGCCCGCCTCGGCCTGAAGGACCGCTTCGCCGCCGCAGCCAGGCGGCTGGACGCCGCGCCCGCGCGCGTCACCACCGTGGACCCGCTGCGCGGCACCGAGGTCGTGGCCCGCCTCGACGGCGACGACGTGGCGACCGTCATGGCCGAGGCGCTGCACGAGACCGGCGTGATCGCCGTCTCGGCGCCGCTGGTCGCCGCGCTCGCCGCCGGGCGCGACGAGCCGCTGCGGCCCCTCGCCGACGCCGTCGGCGACGGGCTCGTCTCCCACGAGCTGGGCCTGTACGAGGCGGTGCAGTGCCAGGACGAGATCCCCGCCAACACCTTCGCCGCCCCGTCGCGGCTGTTCACCGTGGAGATGGACAAGGCCGTCTGCGACGCCTGGAAGCTGCCCGCCGCCCAGCCGTCGGCCGCCACCGCCAAGGCCCCCGTCCTCGTGGTGGGCGGCCGGTACGACCCCACCACCCCGCCCCGCACCAGCCGCCCGGCCGCCGAGGCGCTGCCGGGCGCCCGTTTCGCGGAGTTCGACGGCACCGGGCACGCGGTGTTCCTGTCCAACCCGTGCGCCCGCCGGCTGATGGCCGCCTTCGTCGAAGCCCCCACCGCCGCCTCCCCCGCCACGGGCGGCGACTGCGCGGCACCCGGCGGCGTGCCGCCCCGGCTGGCGGCCGGCGACCTGCACGTGACCGGCTCCCCGTACGTGATCTCCCGCTCCCCCTGGCTCGCCGCCCCGCTCGCCCTGTTCGCGCTCGTCGCGCTGGTCCAGCTCGTCGCGGGCGCGCTGCGCGGCCGGGCCCTCGCCGCGTTCGCCGGCCTGGCCGGCGCCGCCGCGGCCGGCCTGCTCGTCCAGGCCGCGTACGGGCTGGTCAGCGAGAACGAGACCGCGCTCGCCGTCGGCCTGCCGTCGGTCGTCACGGCGTACGGCTGGCTCGCTGCCGGGGCGGTGGCGCTCACGCTCGCCGACCTCGCCCTGCGCCGGACCTGGTGGCGGGCCGGAGCGGCCCTCACCGGAGCGGGATTCCTCGTATGGTGGTTCGCCTGGTTCCTGTGACATGAGGTGAGTTGTCCTGGCCGCCGTGACCCCCCGCATCCGCGCCCTCGACGCCCTCCGCGGCTTCGCGGTGGCCGGGATCATGCTCGTCAACACCTGGCAGCACGGCCCCCACCAGCCGCGCACCGGGATCGACACCACGATCGAGGCCCTGTTCCAGAGCCGCTTCTACCCGATCTTCTCGCTGCTGTTCGGCATGAGCTTCGTGCTCTTCCTCCGGCGCGCCGGCCGGCTGAGGCTGCTGGCCCGCCTGCTCTGGCTGTTCTGCCTCGGCCTCGCCCAGCACACCTTCTACGAGGGCGAGGTGCTGACCGACTACGCCTTCTACGGCGTCGTCCTGCTGCTGCCCGCCTCGTTCCTGTCCGCCGGGATCCCGCTGCTGCTGCTCGCCGCGGGAGTGACCGGCTGGGGCGTGTGGGCGGGCGGCGGCGTCCTGCTCATCCCCGGCATGTTCGTGCTCGGCATGGCCCTCATGCAGCTGCGGCCGCCCGCGCGGCTGCTCCTGCCCTTCTTCGCGGTCAGCGCCCTCGCCTCCGCGCTGCTCGTCCTGGCCTGGGCGACCAGAGACGGCTGGGCCGCCCCCCGCGACCCCCGCGTCTGGACCGTCTACACCGTCGCCGCGCTCACCGGCGCCGCCGCCCTCTCCACCGGAGTCCTGCTGGCCCTGCGCACCCGGCCCGGCGCTCGCCTGTCCGGCGTGCTGGAGCCGCTCGGCCGGATGGCGCTCACCAACTACCTCACCGGCACCGCCGTCGTCGTCCTCACCTCTCCGCTGGTCCACGCCGACCCCACCCGCTGGTCGGTCGTCGCCGTCGCCGCCCTCACCGTCACCGCCCAGGCGCTGTTCGGCCGCTGGTGGCTCGCCCGCCACCGGTACGGCCCGCTGGAGTGGGTCTGGCGGTGCCTGACCTGGGCCCGACTGGTGCCCAACCGGTTAGAGTCGGGCCGTGACCACCATCGCGCTGTGCCAGATCCCCGTCTCCCCTGACCCGGGAGCCAACCTCAAGCGGGTACGCGAGGCGCTGGCCCGCGCCGAGGGCGCCGACCTGGCCGTCTTCCCGGAGGCCACGCTCACCCGCTACGGCAGGCGGATCACCGAGCTGGCCGAACCGCTCGACGGGCCGTTCGTCACCGGCCTGGCCGAGGCCGCCCGCGAGCACGGCACCGCCGTGATCGCCGGGGTGTTCGAGCCCGGCGGCGCCGGCGACCGCGTCCACAACACCGCCGTGGCGATCGACGCCGACGGCCGGCTCACGGCCGCCTACCGCAAGATCCACCTGTTCGACTCCTTCGGCGCCCGCGAGTCCGAACTGGTCGCCCCCGGCTCCGAACCGGTCGTCACCGAGCTGGCCGGGCTGCGCGTCGGCCTGGTCACCTGCTACGACCTGCGCTTCCCCGAGCTGACCAGGGCGCTGGTCGACCGCGGCGCCGACCTGTTCGCCGTCATCGCCGCCTGGGGCTCCGGCCCGCTCAAGGAAGAGCACTGGGTCACCCTGGTCCGCGCCCGCGCCCTGGAGAACACCATGTGGACCGTCGCCGTCGGCCAGGCGCCCAACCCCGCCGAGTCGTCCGACGGGTTCGGCGTCGGCCGCAGCATGCTCGTCGACCCCCTCGGCGTCGCCCGCGCCGACCTCGGCACCGCCCCCCGCGTCCAGCTCGTCACGATCGACCCCGAGACCACCGCCGCCGCACGCGCCACACTCCCCTGCCTCGAACATCGCGTTCTAGGGGTCAACAGATCGTAAAATGAACGGGTGAGCAGAACGCACATGCAGAAGGTGGTCCCACCGCGTCTGCTCGTCCCCTATCTGTCGGGCAAGCGCACGGTGATCTCCGGGTACGTCTACCGCGTGCAGGACTGCGCGCGGCTGACCACGCCCCGCGACCTCTACCTCGGGCTCGACCTGTCCTTCGACGGGTCCGAGCTCACCGCCGACGTGCCCGAGCTGTACGTGATGCGGTGGCACGCGCGAGACGTCGACACCTACGTCGTCCCGTACGGACCGCACATGGGCGGCGACTGGAGCGACGTGCCGCCGTTCGCCGGCAACGGGTTCACCACCTCGACCCACCACGTGGTGCCGCAGTTCCACACCATCCCCATGCCGATCCCCGCCGGCGCCGAGATCGTGCACCTCACCGACGACGGCGAACGCCCGTTCGCCGTCTACGACGGACTCACCTGGCGGCCCGCCGCATGAACGACGAGCTCACCCCCGTGGCGTCGGGGTTCATCGCCCGCTTCGGCGAGCACACCCTGCCCGCCGCCCTCGGCCCCGAAAGCGACCAGGTCGTCCTGTTCAGCGAGGACGAACTCGACGGCTTCGAGGCGGCCTCCGGCTACTGGCGGCGCGAGGTCCGCCGCGACGAGCTGGAGTGGCTCGTCCTCATCCGCACCGTCGGCGCGTTCGGCGGCGAGCCGTGCGTCGTGCTCGACGAGGACGACGACGGCCTGCACATCGCCTACCTCGGCCACAGCGGCATGAAGGCCGAGGCCCTCGGCTACTGGATGGTCGACCACGGCGCCTACGAGGTCGTGGTGCCCCGCGAGGAGGTCTTCTCCATCCGCGTGGAACGCATCCCGGTGCCCTGACCCCTCCCGCCGTCCCCCAGCGTCAGAGCCCCAGGTTGCGGTAGCGGGCCAGCCGGGTCGCCAGCCGGTCCCCCACGGGCTGCGGCAGCAGCCCGGCGATCTCGTGCTCCAGCGCCCGCCCCACCCGCTCGCAGAACGCCCGATGCTCGTAGGCCGCGTCCGGCCGCTCCGGGATCACCCGGTCCACGATCCCCGCACGGCGCAGGTCCGTCGCCCGCACCCCCTGCGCCTGCGCGATCTCCGGGGCGAAGTCGACCGACCGGTAGAGGATCGCCGAGGCGCCCTCCGGCGGCAGCGGCGACAGCCACGCGTGCTGCGCGCACAGCACCCGGTCGGCCGGCAGCAGCGCCAGCGCCGCACCCCCCGCCCCCTCCCCCAGCAGCAGGCACACCGTCGGCGCGTCCAGCGACACCATGTCCGCCAGGCAGCGCGCGATCTCCCCCGCCAGGCCGCCCTCCTCGGCCGCCTTCGACAGCGCCGCCCCCGCCGTGTCGATCACCGTCACCAGCGGCAGCCCCAGCTCCGCCGCCAGCCGCATGCCGCGCCGCGCGATCCGCAGCCCCGCCGGGCCGAGCGGCGCGCTGGACCGCTGGCTGCGCCGGTCCTGCCCCAGCACCACCGCCGGCGCCTCGCCGAACCTGGCCAGCGCCAGCAGCAGCCCCGGATCGTTCTCCCCCGCGCCCGTGCCGTTCAACGGCGTCACGTCCCGCGCCGCCAGCTTCAGCAGCGACCGCACGCCCGGCCGGTCGTCCCGGCGCGACCTGCTGATCGCCTCCCACGCCTCCACCGGACGCAGGTCCTCCTCCGGCGGCTCCCCCGGCCGCAGCCGCGACGTGTCGGCGCACAGCACCGACAACGCCCGCGCCGCCATCTCCCGCGCGTCCTCCGCCGGCACCACCGCGTCCACCAGCCCGTGCCGGAACAGGTTCTCCGCGAGCTGCACCCCCTCCGGGAACGGGTAGCCGTGCAGCGCCTCGAACACCCTCGGCCCGAGGAACCCGATCAGCGCCCCCGGCTCGGCCGCCGTCACGTGCCCCAGCGACCCCCACGAGGCGAACACCCCGCCCGTCGTCGGATGCCGCAGGTACACCACGTGCGGCAGCCCCGCCGCCCGGTGCGCCTGCACCGCAGCGGTGATCTTCACCATCTGCACGAACGCGACCGCGCCCTCCTGCATCCGGGTGCCGCCCGAGGCCGGCGCCGCCAGCAGCGGCAGCCGCTCCCGCGCCGCCCGCTCCACCGCCGTGGTGATCCGCTCGGCCGCCGCCACCCCGATCGAGCCCGCCATGAACGAGAACTCGCTCGCCACCACCGCGACCCGCCGCCCGTCCAGCAGCCCCTCACCGGTGATCACCGACTCGTCGTAGCCGGACTTGGCCCGCGCGGCGGCCAGCTCCTCGGCGTACGACGACCCCGGGGCTGCCGGATCGACCGGCGGCACGTCCCACGACGTCCACGACCCCTTGTCGAGGACCGTGTCGATCAGCGTGCGCGCGTCCGGACGGCTCACCATGGCTCCTTCGTGTCAAGCACTGCTGCAATGTTGACGCACGAACGGGCCGGCCGGTGCCCCGGCGCGGCCGTCATCTCTCGCGATCTTCGAGCCAGGCGAGCACCGCCGCGTCGTCCTGGCCCAGCAGCGGCGGCGCCGTGTGCCGCGCCTCGCCGCGTTCTCCCTGCTCCGGCCCGCCTGACGCCGGCCACTCGAAGCGCAGCGGCGGGCCCGGCAGCTCGATGCGGCCCAGCACCGGATGCTCCACCTCCACCACCAGGCCCTGCGAGCGGGTCTGGTCCCAGGTGTAGACCTCGTCCAGCGACCTGATCGCCCCCGCCGGCACCCCCGCCTCGGCCAGCAGCGCCAGCCAGTGCCCCCGGTCGTGGGCGGCCAGCGCCTGCTCCATGTCCGCCACCAGCTCGTCGCGGTGGGCCCGCCGCTCCCGGTTGGAGGCGTACCGCGGCTGGTTCGGGTCGATGCCCAGCAGCGCGGCCACCTTGCGCCACTGGCCCTCGTTCGCCGCCGCGATCTGCAGCATGCCGTCCGCGCAGCGGAACGAGCCGTACGGGGTGATGGAGGCGTGGTGGTTGCCGCCCGCCGCCGGCACCGTGCCGCCGACCGTCCAGGCCGTGCCGTGGTAGGAGTGCACCCCGGTCACCGCCGCCAGCAGGGAGGTGCGCACCACCCGGCCCCTGCCGGTGCGCTCCCGCTCGTACAGGGCCGCCGCCACGCCGTACGCGCCGTGGATGCCGGCCAGCAGGTCGGCGATCGACGCGCCCACCCGGTACGGCTCGTCCGGCGACGGGCCGGTCAGCGACATCAGGCCCGCCTCACCCTGGGCGATCTGGTCGTAGCCCGGCCGGCCGCCCTCCGGCCCGTCGTGCCCGAACCCGGTGATCGACAGGACGACCAGGCGCGGGTTCAGCTCGTGCAGCCGCTCCACCGGGAAGCCGAGCCGGTCCAGCACGCCGGTGCGGAAGTTCTCCACCAGCACGTCGCTCTGCCGGACGAGGCGCTCGACGAGCCGCTTGCCCTCCGCCGACTTCAGATTGACGGTGATGGACTCCTTGTTCCGGTTCGCCGCCAGGAAATAGGTCGAAATATCGTGATCAGGGCCGACGAAGGGCGGACCCCAGTGCCGCGACTCGTCCCCGCCCTCCGGATGCTCGACCTTGATCACCTTGGCGCCCAGGTCACCCAGCATCTGCGCCGCGTGCGGACCCGCCAGGGCCCTGGACAGGTCCAGGACCACGATGTCGTCGAGCGGTCCGAGCACGTCATCCTCCAGCACACGTTCCGGGGGTGAACCGTCATTCTCCCCCCATCCACCCCACCTCACCTACCCTGGGTGGGTGCAATCCCTGGCCCGCCGCATCCGGGCGCTCGAACCGTCGTGCGGGCCGGTCCGGCTGGTCGCCGTCGACGGCCCCGCCGGGTCGGGCAAGACCACGTACGCCGACCGGCTCGCCGCCGCGCTCGGCTGCCAGGTCGTCCACAGCGACGACTTCCCCGTGCCGTGGGAGGAGGGGCCGGGCCCCTGGTTCGCCGCCCTGGAGGAGAGCGTGCTGCGCCCGCTGGCCGCCGGGCGGCCCGGCGCGTACCGCCGCTACGACTGGGCGCGCGGCGCCTACGCCGAGACCGTCACCGTGCCCGTCGCCCCCGCGCTCGTGATCGAGGGCGTCGGAACGGCGCGCCGCTCCGCCGCGCGGCTCATCGCGTTCACCGTCTGGGTCGAGGCGCCGCCGGACGTACGGCTGCGGCGGGTGCTCCGCCGCGACGGTCCCGGCCTGGAGCAGGCGTGGCACGCCTGGTTCAAGGCCGAGCAGGCGTGGTTCGCCGAGGACGGCACCCGCGAGCGCGCCGACCTCGTCCACCGCACGTGAGCGGCGTCCGGGCCGGCGCCTTTACAAAGTAGATCAGGAGTCGGGGAGCTCGCCGCTCATGAGCA
Source organism: Nonomuraea rhodomycinica (assembly GCF_013363995.1). Classification (GTDB taxonomy): domain Bacteria; phylum Actinomycetota; class Actinomycetes; order Streptosporangiales; family Streptosporangiaceae; genus Nonomuraea; species Nonomuraea rhodomycinica. The sequence continues at coordinate 361,947 of NZ_JABWGO010000008.1, forward strand.
GCAGCGTGTACGCCGCCACCGACCCCGAGTCGGTGACCTCGCCCGCGCGGACCATCTTCTCGAACTCCGCCCGGCTCACCCACCGCTGGCGCATGTCCTGCTCGGTGTGCTCCCGGCGCGGCGGCCCCGGTTCGAGGCCGGTCGCGAGGTAGGCGTGCATCTGCTGGGTGGCCACGCCGTGGGCGTTGTCCAGCGCGCCGAGCCGGCGCCAGTGCGCGGCCCGCAGCCCCGTCTCCTCCGCCAGCTCCAGCCGGGCCTCCTCCTCCAGCGTGCTCGCCTGCGCCGAGCCCTGCGGGAAGCTCCACGTGCGCCGGCGCACCGGGTAGCGGTACTCCTCGACGAGGTGGAAGCCGCCGTTCTCCCAGGGCATGACCAGCACGTAGTCCGGCTTGTCGATGTAGGCGTACAGGCCGCGCGAGCCGTCGGGCCGCTCCACCTCGTCCTCGCGGACCGTCATCCACGGGTTGGAGTAGACGATCTTGGTGGTGATCTGCCGGATCGTGGAGCCCTCGGCGCCGGTCACAGGTCGTCCACCTCCGCGTGGGTGCGGCCGCCGGACAGCCGCGCGTATCCGGGACCGCGATCGAAGAAGCGGCCCGCCGGAGGCCGCAGGTTCGCGCGCAACTGAGCCGTGCCCTCCTCGTCGATGCGGTCGCCGTCCAGCACCACACCGTAGTCGCCCAGCGCGCCGGCGATCGACACCTTGCCGTCGCGCACGTCCGCCGCCACCGCCCGCGGGTCGCGGTCGTACGGCGAGCCCCAGCCGCCGCCCCCCGTCGTGCGGATGCGGATCACCTCGCCGGCCTGCACCGGGTGGTCGTCCACCAGGCCGTCCATCTCCTTGCCGGCGATCTCCACCCGGAACGGCCGCCCGGCCAGCCCGCCGTTGACGCCCCAGCACGACAAGATCGACCGGTCGGCGATCGACATGTACGAGGCGTCGCGCAGCATCCGGATGTGCTTGTCGTAGCCGAGCCCGCCCCGGAACAGGCCGGGCCCGCCCGAGTCGCAGGCCAGCGCCAGCCGCTCGACCCGGAACGGCCAGCGCGCCTCGGCGAACTCGACCGGGATGTTGCGCGAGTCGGGCACCACGTGGACGGTGTCCTCCCCGTCGGCGTACCAGCGGCCGCCGGAGCCGCCGCCCAGCACCTCGCGCATGAGGTACGGCACGCCGTCGGCGTCGACGCCGTGCACGCCGGTGTAGCGGATCGTCTCCTGGTCGGCCGGCATGCGGCCCCCCGTGGCCTTGGCCAGCACCCCGGCCAGCACGCCGAGCAGGCGCAGGATGACGAACGTGCGGGCGTTGGTCGGGGCGGGGAACACCGGCGTCAGCAGCGTGCCCTTCTCCGGGAAGATCATCGTGATGAGGGGGACGACGCCCTCGTTGACGTCCAGCTCGGCCATCCGCTCCGGCGTGTCGGCGAGGTTGCGCAGCACCGGCGCGAGCCACTTCTTGAGGAAGACGCCGTCGGCGTAGTCGCCCGCGTGGTTGATCGGCCCCTTGGCCTGCGGCGAGGTGCCGGTGAAGTCGATCGTCAGCGGGGACCGCGCGGCGTGGTCCACCGTCAGCGTGATCCGCTGGGTGTGCAGGCGGGGCTCGTCCACGCCGTCGTGCTCGGCGTAGTCCTCCCACACGTACACGCCCTCCGGGATCTTCGACAGCAGCTCCCGGCGGAACGTCTCGGTCGTCTTGTCGATGATCGCGTCGAAGCACTCCTCGACGGCGGCCCGGCCGTACCGGTCGAACAGCTCGCCCAGGCGGCGCGCGCCCATGAGGCAGGCCGAGCACTCGGCGTCGAGGTCGCCGGCCAGCGAGTCGGGCATGCGCGAGTTGCGGGTCATGATGCGCAGCGCGGCCTCGTTCGGCACGCCCTGGTCGCGCAGCTTGATCGGCGGGACCATCAGCCCCTCCTCGTACACGCTGCGCGCGTGGGAGGGCATCGAGCCGGGCACGGAGCCGCCGATGTCGTCGTGGTGGCCGAACGCCTGCACGAACGCCACCACCTCGTCCTCGTGGAAGACCGGGACGGTCACGCACAGGTCGGGCAGGTGGCCGATGCCGCCCTCGGACAGGTAGACGTCGTTGTGGAAGTAGACGTCGCCGGGCCGCATCGTCTCCACCGGGAAGTCGCGCACGACCGGCTGGACGAGCGCGCTGTAGGAGCGCCCGGTCAGCTTGCGCAGCCGCGCGTCGTGGATGCCCGCGCGGAAGTCGTGGGCGTCGCGGATCATCGGCGAGCGGGCGGTCCGGGCGATCGCGGTCTCGACCTCCCTCTCCACCGACGCGAGCGTGCCCTCGACGATCTCGACGAGGATCGGGTCAGCCACGCCGCACCTCCACATTGCCGAAAGCGTCCACCGTCGCGGTGAACCCCGGATGGACGGGAATGGTCGAGCCGTACTCCTCGATCACCGCCGGACCCTCGACCACGGCCCCGGCCTCCAGCGCGGCCCGCTGGAGGATCGGCGTGTCGTGCTCCTCCTCGAAGCGCACCTTCCGCGTCGCGCTCACCGCCTCGGTCCGCGGGTACGGCCGGCGCCGGATCGGCGGCCGGGCGATCGGCCCGATGCCGGACACCCGGAGGTTGACCCATTCGACGCCCTGGCGCGGGTCGTCGCGGTAGGCGTAGCCGTACAGGCGCTCGTGGGCGTCGTGGAAGCGCTCGACCACCTGCGCGCGCCACGCCTCGTCGATCGGGCCCGGCGGGGCCGGGACGCGCACCTCGTACGCCTGGCCGTGGTAGCGCAGGTCGGCGCTGCGGGCGTGGACCGGCTCGTCGAACCCCTCGCGTTCCAGGGCCCGCGCCGCCTCCTCCGCCAGCTCGCCGAAGATCCGCGCCGCGGCCTGGAGCGACAGGTCGCGGGTCACGTACGTGCGCACGTAGTCGTTCTTGACGTCCACCGTGAGCAGCCCGAACGCGGAGACGTTGCCCGGCTCCGGCGGCACCACCACGGCGGGCAGGCCCAGGATGTCGATGAGCCGGCAGGCCAGCAGCGGACCCGACCCGCCGAACGTCACGAGCGGGAAGTCGCGCACGTCCAGCCCGCGCTTGACCGTGATCTGCCGGATCGCGTTGCTCTGGTTGAAGGCGCTGATCTCCAGGATGCCCGTGGCGGTGCGCTCGGGGCTGAGGCCGAGCTTGCCGGCCAGGGCCTCGACGCCGGCCCGCGCCGCGTCCGCGTCGAGCGGGATCTCGCCGCCGAGCAGGTGCGGCGGGACGCGGCCGAGGAAGACGTGCGCGTCGGTGACCGTCACCTCCGTGCCGCCCCGGCCGTAGCACAGCGGCCCGGGGTCGGCGCCGGCCGACCGGGGGCCGACCTTCAGCGTGCCCTCGGGCGAGATCCACGCGATCGAGCCGCCGCCCGCGCCGACGGTCACGATGTCGATCATGGGGATCTTGACCGGGAAGCGGCCGACCGTGCCCTCGGTGGTGACGGACGGCTCGCCGTCGATCACCACGGCGACGTCCGTGGAGGTGCCGCCGCCGTCCAGCGTGATCACCGACGGGTGCCCGGCGTTGGCGGCCAGCATCGCGGCGCCGAGCGCGCCCGCGGCCGGCCCCGACAGCACGGTGGTGATCGGCTGGTTGACGACCTCGCGGGCCGACAGCACGCCGCCGTTCGACTTCATCACGGAGAACGGCATGCCGAGGCGCTGCGACAGCTCGGCGAGGTAGCGGCGCATGACCGGCTTGACCGCGGCGTCCACGAGGGTGGTGACCGATCGCTCGTACTCGCGGTACTCGCGCAGCACGTCGCTGGAGATCGACACGACCGCGTCGGGATGCTCGCGGGCCAGCACGTCGCGCATGCGCCGCTCGTGCTCCGGGTTGGCGTAGGAGTGCAGGAAGCAGACGCCGATGGCGGTGACGCCGCGGGCCCGGAACCAGCGGGCCGCCTCGACGGCCTGGTCCTCGGCGAAGGGGCGCACCTCGGCGCCCGTGTGGTCGAGCCGGCCGCCGACGGTCCGCACCAGGTGCACGGGGACGATGCGCGGCGGCTTGACCCAGAAGTAGGAGTTGCCGTAGCCGTCGGGGACGCTCTGCCGGCCGATCTCCAGGACGAACTCGAAGCCCTCGGTCGTGATGAACCCGAGCCCCTCGACGCGCTCCTCCAGGAGCTGGTTGGTGGCCACCGTGGTGCCGTGGACGACCGAGGTCACGTCCAGCTCGCCGAGCTTGCGCACGCCCGTGACGAAGCCGTCGGCCGGGTTGGCCGGGGTGGAGGGCGTCTTCGTGGTGACGATCTCACCGGTGTCCTCGTCCACCGCCACGACGTCGGTGAAGGTCCCGCCGGTGTCGACGCCGATGCGCACGTTACGCATGCCGGCCCCGCGCCGACCGGCCCCTGTCTGTGACCACGCTTCCTCCTGAGGTTCAGGGGAGAAATCTCCCATGAGGTCAGGGAGCACGCCAAGCCCGCTAAGGTGGCACCCCGTGACCGACCTGTCTGCCTTGTCCCCCGTTCCCCCTGGTGCCCGCGACGCGGTGCTCAAGTTCTTCTTCGGCCCCATGGACTGCGGCAAGTCCACGCTGGCCCTGCAGATGAACTACAACCACAGCCGCCAGGGCAGGCGCGGCCTCGTGCTCACCAAGCACGACCGGTCCGGCGGCCCCCAGGTCACCAGCAGGATAGGGCTCGGCCTGGAGGCGATCGAGGTCGAGGACTCCCTGGACCTCGTCGCGCTGGTCACCGCGCACGACTCCGTCGACTATCTCATCTGCGACGAGGCGTGCTTCTACACGGTCGCGCAGATCGAGCAGCTCGCCGACCTGGTGGACGACCACGGGGTGGACGTGTACGCGTTCGGGCTGGCCTCGGACTTCCGGTCGGTGATGTTCCCGGCGGCGCAGCGGCTGTTCGAGCTGGCCGACGAGGTGTGCCGGCTCCAGGTCGAGGTGCTGTGCTGGTGCGGGCGGCCGGGCCTGCTCAACGGGCGGATCGTGGGCGGCGAGCTGGTGAGGACGGGCGAGCAGGTGGTGATCGGCGACACGGACCGCTCGCCGGTCCGCTACCAGGTGCTCTGCCGCCGCCACCACCGCTCGGGCCTGCTGGGCGAGGGCACCGCGTAGGGGCTCGTCCTCAGACGGCGCAGAAGCCGTCGTCGCAGCCGTCCGCGGGGGCGGCGAGCAGCGTGACGGGGGTCTGCCCGGTCCGCTCGGCCACCTCGGCGATGGCGGCGTCGAACGTCTCCTCCGGCTGTGCTCCCGACACGGCGAACGTGCCCTCGAACAGGAAGAGGGGGACCCCGCTGATCCCGAGCCCCGCGGCCCGGGAGAGCTGCTCGCGCACCTCGTCGGCGCCCTCGCCGGTGTCCCGCACCCCGGCCTCGGCGGCCAGCTTGGCGAGCACGTCGGGGTCGCCGACGTTCAGCCCGTCGGTGAAGTGGGCGCGGAACAGCAGCTCGGCCATCTCCTCGCCGCGGCCCTGGCGGGTGGCCAGCTCGACCAGCCGGTGGGCCTCGAAGGTGTTGGCGCTGACCGCGTCGTCGAAGCGCAGCTCCAGGCCGTCGCCGGCGGCCACCTCCGTGACCCGGCCGGTCATCTGGGCGGCGTTCGGGCCGAACTTGCGCGCCAGCGCGTCCAGCAGCGGCTCGCCCTCGGCGGGGGCGTCGGGGTTGAGCTGGAACGGCCGCATCGTGATCTCCAGCGTGCCGCCGCGGGCACGGAAGCGCTCGGCCGCGCGGGCGAAGCGGGTGTGGCCGATGTAGCACCACGGGCAGACGACGTCGGAGAATATTTCCACCTTCATGCACATCGCCAACCGCCCCGCGACGGCGGTCATTCCGGAAAAATCGGAAATGACCGGCACCGCCGTGCCGGGAGCCGCTCAGCCGGAGGCCAGCTCCTCCAGCCGGAACGGCAGGTACGCCGAGTCGTCCACCAGCGCCGACGCCCCGCGCCACCAGCCGAACCACTCGCCGCTGCGCCACATCCAGTCGGCCCGCTCGATGGCCGCCACCACCTCGCCGACCGTCCGCCACGGCTCGCCCACCTGCTCCAGCGTGGCCCCGTGCCGCACGGCCCAGTCGCGCAGGATCTCGGCCGCGTCCCCGTCCACCTCCCGGGCGTACGGGTCGGGGTCCTCGCCGGGCAGCCGGTGCGGCCCCAGCCCGGCGGCCACGCCCCAGCTCCACTGCGCCTCGGCCGGACGGGAGTAGCGCAGCGACTGGAAGTCGAGGTTGGAGCCCAGCTCGTCGTCGGGCCGGCGCGTGACCACCGCGTCCAGCCGCCCGCCGGCGTCGAAGTGCACGACCAGCCGATCTCCCGGCCGCACCCCGCCGGGGAGGTCGAACCGATCCTCGGCCTGCCACGAGTTCAGGTCCACCTCGGCGACGGGTGAGCCCCACAGCGCGTCGGCGGCGTCGTCCGCCATCCAGGCGGCCAGCATCTCCAGGGCGGTCAGGTCGGTCCACGGCTCGATCGCCACGGCCGTGCCGAGCACCTCGTCCGGCGCCGGGAGCTTGCCGCCGCGCGGGCGTCCCCACCACTGCGCGCCCAGGTCGCGCGTGCCGACCAGCAGCGCGGCGATGGCGGCCAGCTCGGCCGACCGCCGCGTCAGGCCGGCGCCCAGCGCCAGGTCGAGACAGCGGCCGGCGCGCTCGTCGCCGAGCTCGGCGCGGGCGTCGCCGACCAGCGCCTCGGCCGTGGGGCGTTCGGTGCCCAACAGGGTGCTCACGACTCTTCTGGCCTCGGTCCGCGCGTCTTCAGCATGTGCCTGCCGCATACCGCCACGCTACGCCCGGAGATCCTTTTCCGCGAGAGCCGAAACCCCCATACCCGCAGGCCCCGCACCCGCCGCTTTCCCGCGGGCCCCCACGCCCGCCCGTTCAGTGGCGGCGGCCCGAGCGGGCGAGGAGCCAGCCCACCGCGACGCCCGTCAGCGCCACCCCGGCCCCCGTCCCGAACGAGGCCAGCATCACCCACGGCCGCGTCTCCGTGCGGACCGAGGGGGCGCGCTCCCCCGCGGGCCGCTCGTGGACGGCCGGCCGCTCGCGGACCGCCGTCCCCGGCGCGGCCACCGCGACAGCGCCCGAGCCGGCCTCCGCCCCGCCCGCGCCGGGCGCCCCCACGGGCACGGCGGCGGACGGCTGCGCGGCGGACGGCTGCGCGGGTCCGCTGAGCAGCCGGTCCACCGCGGAGAAGAACTCCCCCGCCGTGCGGCGCGCCACCGCGCCCAGCATCCGCTGCCCGACCCCGCCGATCATGCCGCCCACCACGGCGTCGGCGTCGTAGTCGACCCGGGTGCCCCCGTCCACCTCGCTCAGCCGTACCTGCACCGTGGCGTCGACGGTCCCCGGCGCGCCCTGGCCGCGCGCCCGCAGCACGAAGCTCTCCGGCGCGAGCGGGTCGGCGAGCGCCACCTCGCCCTGGTAGACGCCCCTGACCGAGGCCACGCCCGCGTTCACCGTCATCCGGTACGTGTCGGGCCCGCTCTCCTCCAGCCGCTCGCAGCCCGGGATGGTGCGCACCAGCACCGCCGGGTCCCGCAGCGCGGCCCACACCCGATCTCTGTCGACGCCGATCACGGCGCTACCTGCGACCTTCACATCGCCACCCTAAGCACGGACCCGCCCCGGGATAAGGGCAACACCTGCCAGAGAGCGGTACGCGTCGCGTCCCGGGGTCCGTCGCGGGGCTTAGCCGGGAATCAGCCCACGGGCTGACGCGAAGCCCCCGCCCGCTGCGACATCCTCACTGGACACCGAGGAGTGAGCGCGCTGTGACGAAGATCGCAGCACGTTGCTCTACGGCCTGTAGTACTACTTGAAGTAGATGTACTACGGCTTGTAGAGCGCCGGGACCGGCGAGGGGAAGATGGACGCACTAGACCTAGCGCGGTGGCAGTTCGGGGTGACCACCGTCTACCACTTTCTGTTCGTGCCGCTGACGATCGGCCTGGGCGTGTTCGTGGCCGGGCTGCAGACCGCGTGGCACCGCACGGGCAAGGAGCACTACCTCCGGCTGACCAAGTTCTTCGGGAAGCTCTTCCTGATCAACTTCGCCATGGGCGTGGTGACCGGCATCGTGCAGGAGTTCCAGTTCGGGATGAACTGGAGTGAGTACTCCACCTTCGTCGGTGACGTGTTCGGCGCGCCGCTGGCCATGGAGGCGCTGCTGGCGTTCTTCATGGAGTCCACGTTCCTGGGACTGTGGATCTTCGGCTGGGACCGGCTGCCCAAGCGGGTGCACCTGGCGTGCATCTGGGCCGCCGCCATCGGCTCCAACCTGTCGGCGTACTTCATCCTCGCGGCCAACGCCTGGATGAAGCACCCGGTGGGCTACGAGGTGGTCGACGGCCGGGCCCGGATGACCGACCTGTGGGCCGTGCTGACCAACTCCACCGCGCTGGCCCAGGTGCCGCACGTGATCGGGGCGGCGTTCATCGTGGCGGGCGGCTTCGTGCTGGCGGTGAGCTGCTGGTGGCTGCTGCGCACCCGCGACGGCATGTGGCGCGGCGCCGCGCGGGCCGCGCTGGTCATGACCGCGGTGGCCGGGCTCGTCGTGGCCGGCAGCGGCGACCTGTCCGGCAAGCTCGCCTACGAGCAGCAGCCGATGAAGCTGGCCTCCGCCGAGGGCCTGGAGCGTGACACCGCGGGCGCCGGGTTCACCCTCGTGCCAGGGATCGAGATCCCCAAGGTGCTCAGCTTCCTGTCGACCGGCGACCTCGACGCGACCGTCCAGGGCACCGAGGACATCCAGCGCAGGCTGGAGGAGCGGTTCGGCCCCGGCGACTACCGTCCCGACCAGAGCGTGGTGTTCTGGTCCTACCGGGTGATGCTCGCCTTCGGCCTGAGCACCGTGGGGCTGTCGGTGCTCGGCCTGTGGCTGACCCGGCGCCGCCGGCCGATGCCCCGGCTCCTGGCCCGGCTGTTCGTGCTGGCGCTGCCCCTGCCGCTGCTCGCGGTGATCGCGGGCTGGCTGCTGAGCGAGGTCGGCCGCCAGCCGTGGACGGTCGCGGGCGAGCTGCTGACCGCCGCCAGCGTCTCGCCCGGCGTGAGCCTCACCGAGGTCGCCCTGTCGCTGACGCTGTTCACCCTCCTGTACGGCGGGCTCGCCGTGGCCGAGGCCGTGCTGCTCGTGCGGCACGTCCGCAAGGGCCCCGAGGAGCCCGCGCCCGCCGAGGTCCCGGCCGAGCGGCTCGAACCGTCCCTGATGTACTGAGGAGAAGACCGTGATCGACCTGTGGTTCCTGGTCATCGCCTTCCTGTGGACCGGCTACTTCGTGCTGGAGGGCTTCGACTTCGGGGTCGGCATGCTGGCGCCGTTCGTGGGCGGCGACGACGACGAGCAGCGGCAGAGCCTGCAGACCATCGGCCCCGTGTGGGACGGCAACGAGGTGTGGCTGATCACGGCGGTGGGGGCGATGTTCGCCGCCTTCCCCGCCTGGTACTCCGGGCTGCTCAGCTCCTTCTACCTGCCGGTGGTGCTCGTGCTGGCCGGGCTCATCGTGCGCGGCGTCGGGCTGGAGTGGCGCGGCAAGGTCGCCAACCCGGCGTGGTGCGACCTCGGCATCGTGGTGGGCAGCGCGCTGCCGGCGTTCCTGTGGGGCGCGATCTTCGCCGACCTGCTGCTCGACGGCGCGCTCCCGGCGCTGCTCGGCGGGGCGTTCACGCTGGCGCTGAGCCTGCTGCACGGCGCGGTCTTCCTGGCGCTGCGCACCGAGGGCCGGGTGCGCCGGCGGGCCCGCGTGGCGGCGCTGGCGACGGGCGCGGCGGCGCTGCCGCTGGCCGTGGTGGCTCTGTCCACGCTGGCCTCGGTGTCCGGCGCGGCCACGGTGCCGGCGCTGGCGGCCATGGCGGCGCTGGCGGCGGCGGCCGCGCTGATCTGGCGGCGGCGCGAGGGCTGGGCGTTCACCGCCACGGCCGCGGGCATCGCGCTGACCTCGGCGGCGGTGTTCCTGCGCCTCAAGGAGGCGCCGCTGCCCGGCCTCACGCTGGCCGAGGCCGCCTCCGCCCCCTACACCCTGACCATGCTGACCTGGATCGGCCTCATCACGCTGCCGTTCGTGCTCGCCTACCAGGCGTGGACGTACTGGGTGTTCCGCAAGCGGGTCGCCCTGCCGCGCTGACCCTCGCGGCCGGTGGACGCCCCGCCGGTGGCCGCCCCGCCGGTGGCCGCGCGCGTCGCGGCCACCCGGAGCGCCGTTGGTAGCCGCCGTCGGTAACCGCCGTCAGTAGCCGCCGGTGTCGCCGCCGTCGTCCGCCGCGGGCGGCGACGGCGTCGGCGACTTGGTGCGGTGGTCCTTGAGGTGCAGGTCGCCGTTGAGCGGCTTCTGGAGCGCGCGCAGCACCTTGAGGCTGGACAGCACGGTCCACCGGGGCCCGACCAGGTGCGGGTTGTACTCAGGCGCCCGGTCCATCCACTCGTCCTTGCCCTCCTCGGTGCTGAAGGTGTTGACGAAGAACTCGCCGACCTTGGTCTTGCAGTAGCCGGTGCGGATGTCGGCGGCGTCGACCTGCATCTTGGGCTTGCAGCCGACCTTGGCCGCGAGCTGCTCCACCGTGTAGATCTTCGCGGGCGCGGCGGCCTTGGCGCCGCCCTGCTGGACGCCGGCGGCGAACTGGCCGCCGCCGGCCCCGGCCCCGCCGGACGAGCAGGCGGCGACGAGTCCGACCAGCAGCGCAGAGGCGGCCAGACGTGGAAGTGTCGTCATGTGCCGAGATACGCACCGTTTGCGGGGGTGGTTCAGCCGGTTCCGCCCCGAAATCGCCCCTGCTTCGCGATGAGGACGTGACGGTGGTGCGGCCGGGTCACCTCAGGACGACGCAGCCGCGTTCCCTCAGCCGGCGCAGCGGCTCGGGCTCGCCGTCGCCCTCCGGGTCCAGCTTGTTCCAGCGCAGGTCGAGCTTCTCCAGCGCGGGCAGCGTGGCCAGGCCGTCCGGCAGCCGCCTCAGCCGGTTGTTGCGCAGGTCGAGCGTGGCGAGCCGGTCGAGCCGCCCGAGCTCCTCGGGCAGCCCCGTGAGGCGGTTGTCGCGCAGGTCGAGATGGCGCAGCCCGGCGAGGTCGCCGATCGTCGCGGGCAGGGCGGTCAGCCGGTTGCCGCGCAGGTGCAGCTCCCGCAGCCGGCCCAGCCGTCCGATGGAGCGGGGCAGCTCCGCCAGCCGGTTGCCGTACAGCCGCAGCTCGACCAGCGCCGCCATCCCGCCGATCTCCTCGGGCAGCCGGGTCAGCAGGTTGTCGGTGAGGCCCAGGTAGGCGAGGCGGTCGAGCCGGCCGAGCCAGGCGGGCGCCTCGGTGAGCCGGTTGTCGCTCAGGTAGAGGTAGTCGGTCAGGGGCAGGTCGCCCAGCTCGGACGGCAGCGAGGTGAGGTGGTTGTGGCCGAGGTCCAGCATGCGCAGCCGGGTCAGCCGGCCGATCGCGGGCGGGATCTCGGTGAGCCGGTTCTCGGCCACGTTGAGCGACTCCAGCCCGGTCTCCTCCCACAGGCCCGCCGGGAGGGCGGTCAGCCGGTTCCCGCCCGCCGACAGGTGCCGCAGCCGCCCGCCGAACCGTTCGGGGAGGGCCTCGACGGCGTTGCCGTACAGGAACAGCGTCTCCAGGCCGGGCGGGCAGTCCGGGACGGCGCTCAGCCGGTTGCCGTCGAGGTGCAGCGCGCGCAGCCCGGCCAGGCCGGTCAGGTCGGGCACGGAGGTCAGCCGGTTGCCGTCGAGCCTCAGCTCGCGCAGGCCGGTCAGGCCGCCGATCCAGCCGGGCAGCTCGGACAGCTCGTTCCACGCCAGGTCGATCACGCGCGCCCCGGCCAGGTCGCCGGCCGTGGCGGGGATCTCGGTCAGCCCCGCCCCGGGCGCGCGCAGCCCCGTCGGCGCGCCGTCGTCGTCCGGCCCCGCCAGGGGGCTCTTCCCCGTGCTGCCACCGTCCCGTGCGGGTGTGTCGTGCCCGGCCTGTGTCGCCATGGTGGCCGATCATCTCACGCCGGCTCCCGTCGTCTCGCGCGGCCGGGCGCCCCCGCGGCGCCCCGCGCGTGACCGTCGGCCGTCCGCGCGCCGCCGTCAGCCGTGCGCGTGCCGCCGTCAGCCCTCCGCGTGCCGGCGTCGCAGGTCGAACAGCTCCGACGGGGAGATCGGCATCCGGTCCACGGGGAAGCCCTCGGCGTCCTCGACGGCCGAGGCGATGACCGCCGACACCGGGATGACCCCCGCCTCCCCCGCGCCCTTCACACCCAGGGGGTTCAGCGGCGACGGCGTCTCCAGGTGCCCGGTCTCGATACGCGGGACCTCCGTGGCGTACGGCATGAGGAAGTCCATGAACGAGGCGTTGAGCAGTTGCCCGTCACCGTCGTACACCATGCGCTCGTACAGCGCCCCGCCGACGCCCTGCGCGACGCCGCCGTGGATCTGCCCCTCGACGATCATCGGGTTGACCAGCCGCCCGCAGTCGTGGATCACCGCGTACCTGACCACCCGCACCTCGGCCGTGAGCGGGTCGGTCTCGACGATCGCCGCGTGCATGCCGGCGGCGAACGTGGAGCGGATCGGCGAGTAGTAGTCGCGCCCCTCCAGCCCCGGCTCGTCGCCCTCGGCGACCGGCGGCCGGTCGGGCGCGGACGAGCCCGCGAACTGGGTGGCCCGCGCGGCCTCCTCGTCGAAGGCGTAGCGCAGCGGGTTGGCCAGCACGGCGACCGTGGCCAGCGGGATCGACGCCGACGGCGCGCCCACGACGTGGACCGTCCCGTCGGTGATCTCCAGGTCGGCCGGGTCGGCCTCCAGCGCGTCGGCCGCGATGCGCAGCGCCTTGGCCCGCACCTTGCGGCAGGCCAGCGCGATGGCGTTGCCGCTGACGACGGCCGCCCGCGAGGCGAACGTGCCGACCGCGTAGCCGAACCGGCGCGTGTCGCCGGTCACCACCGAGATCCGCTCGATGGGCACGCCCAGCTCGCTCGCGGCGATCTGCGCGAACACGGTCTCGTGCCCCTGCCCCTGCGAGGTGAGGCCGGTGGAGACGTGGACGCAGCCGTCGGAGGTGACCTGCACGTGGCCGCCCTCGTACGGGCCGACGCCGGTGCCCTCGACGTAGCAGCCGACGCCGATGCCGCGCCCGGGCCGACGCTCGAACGCCTCCCAGCCGATCAGCTCCTTGAGCATGGCCAGCATCCGCGGGTAGTCGCCGCTGTCGTAGATGAGCGGCCGGCCGTCCTGGAAGGTCATGCCCTGGTCGTACGGGAACTCGTCGGGCTCGATGAAGTTGGCCCGGCGCACCTCGGTGCGGTCCTTGCCGAGATGGCGGGCGATCTTGTCCATGGTGCGTTCCATGCAGAACACGCCCTGCGGCCGGCCCGCCCCCCGGTACGGCGTGACCTGCACGGTGTTGGTGTAGATCGAGGAGAACTCGACCCGGTAGGCGCCGATCTTGTACGGGCCGAGAAGCTGGGTGGAGGTGATGATCGGCACGATGATCCCGTACGGCGTGTAGGCGCCGTGGTCGTGCAGGATCGTCACGTCCAGCCCGAGCACCCGCCCGTCGTCGTCGAAGCCGACCCGTACGTACTGCACCTGCGCCCGCTCGTGCGCCGAGGAGATGAAGTGCTCGCGCCGGTCCTCGCTCCACTTGACCTCGCGGCCGAGCGTCATCGCGGCCCACGGCACCAGGATCTCCTCCGGCCACGGGTGGACGATCTTCACGCCGAACCCGCCGCCGACGTCCGGCGCGACGACCTCCACGTGCGGCAGCGGCAGGCCGAGCGCGGCGGCCACGGCCATCCGGACGCTGGTCGAGGTCTGGGTGCTGGAGTGGACGCGCAGGTCGGTGCCGTCCCAGCGGGCGTGGACGCCGCGGCCCTCCAGCGGCATGCTGGCGCTGCGCTCGATGTCCAGCCGGAAGGCCAGCGTGTGCGGCGCCTCCTCGATGGCCTCGCGGGCGCTCCTGCCGTCGCGGCCCGGCACCTCCTGGAGGAGGCGGGCGCCCACGTTGCCGGGCACGTCGTCGTGGACGAGCCGGGCGCCGTGCGCCGCCTCCTCCAGGCCGACGACCGGCTTGAGCGGCTCGTAGTCGACGTGGATGAGGGCGCAGGCGTCCTCGGCGAGGTAGCGGTCGGCGGCGACCACCATGACGACCGGCTCGCCGACGTGCCGGACCACGTCGCGGGCCAGCGGGTACGCGGTGCGGCCGTGGGTGAGCGCGGGGTGCGGGATGAGCAGCGGCAGGGGCCGTCCGACGCGCTCGGGCAGGTCCTCCCAGGTGTAGACGGCGACCAGGCCCTCGACGTCGAGGGCGGCGGAGACGTCGATGTCGCGGATGCGGGCGCGGGCGTGCGGGGAGCGGACGAACGCGGCGGCCAGGGCGTCCGGGCCCAGGTCGTCGACGTAGCGGCCGCGGCCGGTGAGCAGCCGCCGGTCCTCGCGCCGGCGCACCGGCTCGCCGAACAACCTGGTGCTCATGACGCCTCCCCGGCCCTCGGCCCCTCTCCGGCCCTCGGCGGCTCTCCGTCTCCCGGCGGCTTCCCGTCCCGCGGCGGCTCTCCGGCGGAGGGTGGCCGCCCGGCGGAGGACCGCCGCTCCTCGGCGAGCAGGTCGGCGGCGCGGTGGACGGCCTTGACGATGTTCTGGTAGCCGGTGCAGCGGCACAGATTGCCCGAGATGCCCTCCAGCACCTCGTCCTCGGCCGGGGCGGGGTTGTCGCGCAGCAGCGCGGTGACCGTGCAGAGGAAGCCGGGCGTGCAGAAGCCGCACTGGAGGGCGTGGCACTCCTCGAACGCCCGCTGCACCGGCGACAGCCCGTCCGGCCCGGCCAGCCCCTCCACCGTGGTGATCTCCCGGCCGTCCACCGTCACCGCGAGCGTCAGGCACGAGCGCACCGGCTCGCCGTCGAGCAGCACCGTGCAGCAGCCGCAGACGCCGTGCTCGCAGCCCACATGGGTGCCGGTCAGGCCCAGGTCGTGGCGCAGGCAGTCGGACAGCAGCCGCCGCCCCGGCACCCGCGCCCGGCGGGCGGTGCCGTTCACGACCAGCGTGATCTCGTGCTCCACCGCTCTCCTCACCCGCGCCTCGCGGCGCGCTCACCGTCGCGCCGCCCGTACTCCCCTGCTCGCCTCCCGCTCACGGCCCCTCGCCCGCCGCTCACGGCGGGGCGGCCGCGCGGGCCGCCGCCTCCCGCAGGGCCCGCTCGGCGAGGACACCCACCAGGTGCAGCCGGTACGCGGCGCTCGCGTGGATGTCGTCCTCCGGCTCCACGGCCCGCCGGACGGCCTCGGTGACCGCCTCCCACGGGACCGTGGCGGCGGGCCGCCGCCCGCACACCTCGCTCACGTCGGCCACGACCGGCACCGGGCCGACCCCCACGCAGGCGACGCGGGCCGCGGCGACGTGCAGGTCCTCGTCCAGGGTCACGACGGCGCAGACGCCGGCCAGCGCGTAGTCGCCGTGCCGCCGGGCCACCTCCTCGAACGCCGACCCCGACCTCGGGGGCAGCGCCGGGAAGAACGCCGACACGGCCAGCTCCCCCGGCTCGGCGGCCGACTCCAGCGGGCCGGCGAAGAACGCGTCCGCCGCCACCTCCCGCACGGCCGGCTCCCCGGAGCCGCCGGGGGCGCGGCGGGCCAGCCGTACCGACCCTCCCAGCACCGCCAGCACGGCCGGCAGCTCGGCGGCCGGGTCGGCATGCACCAGGCTGCCCACGACGGTGCCGCGGTTGCGGATGACCGGGTGGGCGACGAGCCGCAGCGCCTGCCCGAGCAGCGGGTGGACGCCCGCGCGCGCCACCTCCGCCTGCCGCGCCAGCGCCCCCACGGTCACACCCCCGGGGCCCGCCTCGATCCCGGACAGACCCGGCAGGCGGTTGACGTCGACGACGTGGGCGGGGGCGGCCAGCCGCATGTTGAGCAGCGGGATCAGGCTCTGGCCTCCGGCGAGCACCTTGCCGTCCACCTCGGCCAGCAGGTCCAGCGCCGCGCGCAGGTCGCGGGGGGCGTGGTAGGTGAACGGCGGCGGCTTCACCCGGCGTCCCTCCCGTCGTCGCCCTCCGCACCGGGCCGCGCCGGCACGGGCACCGGGCGACCGGAGATCACCCGCAGCAGGTGGTACCCGGCCACCAGCACGATGGTGCCGAGCGCGATGCCCTCCAGCCGGAAGTCGGAGCTGATCAGGAACTTCACCGGCCCGACCGCCAGGATGATGCCGGCGCCGATGGGCACCATGTTGAGCGGATCGGAGAAGTCGACCCGGTTCTCGACCCAGATCTTGGCGCCGAGGAGTCCGATCATGCCGTACAGGATGACCGTGACGCCGCCCAGCACGCCGGACGGCGTGGCCGACACCAGCGCCCCGAACTTCGGGCTCAGCCCGAACAGGATCGCGATGACGCCCGCGATGTAGTAGGCGGCCGTGGAGTAGACCTTGGTGGCGGCCATGACGCCGATGTTCTCGGCGTAGGTGGTGGTGGGCGAGCCGCCGACCGCGCTGGCGACCGCGGTGGTCAGGCCGTCGGCGGCGATGGCCCGGCCCACGTACGGGTCGACGTCGACACCGGTCATCTCGCCCACGGCCTTGACGTGGCCGATGTTCTCGGCGATCAGCGCGATGACGGCGGGCAGCACGAGGAGCGCGGCGGAGAAGCGGATGTCGGGCAGGTGGAAGTCCGGCAGCCCGACCCACGGCGCCGAGGCGACCTTGCCGAGGTCCACCCGGTAGTGGGGGGCGAGGTGGATCGCGCCGTCGGTGTAGGCGGGCACCTGGCCGAACACCTTGTCGGCGGCCCACGACAGCACGAACCCGATCACCAGGCCGACGAGGATGCCGATCCGGCCGACGAACCCCTTGAACGCCACCACGAGCACGAACGTCACCAGCATCGTGACCAGCGCCATCCACTGGTCCTGCGGCCAGTACACGTCGGCCACCACGTACGCCAGCCCGAACCCGATGAGCATGACGACGCCGCCGGTGACGACGGGCGGGAACATCTTGTGGATGACCTGGACGCCGAGGAAGTGCACCGCGAGCCCGGCCAGGGCGAGCACGAGGCCCGCGACGAGGATGGCGCCCGTGACCACGGCGTCGGCCCCGGCCGTGTCGCCGCCGGCGATCGCGCGGATCGCGAGCACGCCGCCCACGAACGAGGCGCTGGTGCCGAGGTAACTGGGGATGCGGCCCTTGACGATCAGCAGGAACAGGATCGTCGCGACGCCGGACATCATGATCGCGATGTTCGGGTCGAGCCCCATGACCAGGGGGAAGACGAAGGTGGCGCCGAACATGGCCACGACGTGCTGCGCACCGAAGCCGATCATGCGCGGCCAGGTCAGCCGTTCGTCCGGCCTGACCACCTCGCCGGGAGCCAGATGCTTGCCGTCGCCGTGTTTGGTCCAGCCAAAAACCATGGAAGCCCCTCTTCAGCCGGGCCGTCGGGCAGCGGCCGCACACGGGCATGATCTGCCAAATTCACGTCCAGCACCAGCATTCCCCGCACTCACGCCGTCGCACCTGAACGGCGAGGTCAGTTCCCGTGCGGCAGGCGGTTCAGCGCACCTGGATGGTGAAGCCCTCGCCGCTCACCACCTGACCCGACCGGATCTTGGCGGTCTTGCGCAGCTCCACCTCGCCGTCCACCAGCACCATGCCTTCGGCCACCAGGTGCTTGGCCATGCCGCCCGTCTCGGTGATGCCGCAGTACTTCAGCAGGTCGCACAGCGGGATGTACTCGGAGCGCAGTTCGAATTCCACGGCACCCAAGCCTAGACGGCGCCCCCGGGCCGGGGCGCGGCTAGATGCCGCGCATCCGCAGGACGTGCAGCGCCAGCGTGAGGTTGAGCCGCAGGTGCGGGTCGTCGGTGAAGTTGCCCAGCAGGCGCTCCAGCTTGCCGATGCGATAGCGCAGCGTGTTGTAGTGGAAGTGCAGCCGGCGCGCCGTCTCGGCCACGTTGAGGTTGGTCTCCAGGAGCGCCTGGAGCGTCCGGCGCAGGTCGGCGTTCTCGGCGTCGTCGTCGGTGGCCAGCGGGCCCAGGGTCTCGCGGACGAACGCGTGCAGCTCCTCCGTGTCGTTCACCAGCGAGAGCAGCCGGTAGACGCCGAGCTGGTCGAAGTGGGCGACCGCGCCGGGCCCGTGGAGCTGGCGGCCGACGCGCGCCGCCTTCAGGGCCTGGGCGTACGCCTCGGGCAGCGTCGCGACGCCGGGCGACGGCCGGGAGGTGCCGGTGGAGAACGTGGCCGGCGGCGTGTCGGAGAAGGCAGAGGCCGCGTCCTTGGCGACCCGGGCCGCGTCCACCCTGGCGTCGAGCACGGCGACCACCTCGTGGGAGAACCCGGCGACGGCGCCGCGCGCGTCGTGGCGGCGGGTCGCCGCCGTCCAGCTCGTGACCAGGCGGTCCTGGGCGGTGCGCTCGTCGCTGTCCGGGTCGAGCTCGGCCACCAGCACGGTGACCGGCCGTTCGAGGTCCCAGCCGAACGCCCGGGCGCGCGCGACGACCCGCTCGGCCGTGCCGGCGCGGCCGGTGAGGACGTCGCGCAGGAAGTCGGCGCGGTACTTGCTCTCGACGGCGTTGACCGCCTCCTGGCGGATGACGACGAGCGCGGCGACGGTGGCGGCGCGCTCCAGGATGCCGACGTCGGTGTCGCGGATGGCGCCCGACGGGCTGTAGGCGACGATCCGGCCGTGGTGGTGACCCCCGGCGACGACGGGCACCGAGACGAAGTCCCGTCCCCCGGCCTGCGCGTCCACCGGCGGGACGGTGTGCGGTGGGACGGTCTGCGGCGGGACGGTCTGCGGCGGGACGGTCTGCGGCGGGACGGTCTGCGGCGGGACGGCGGGGCCGTCGGAGGCGATCGACTCGCGCAGGACCGTCACGTCGCCCGGCGGCCCGGCAGTCGCCAGCACGCGGCCGGCGCCGTCCACCGCCGCCACGGCCACGTCGAGCAGCCCCGCCACCCCGTCCGTCACCTCGTCGAGCCCGCCGCCGGCCAGCACCACCTGGACCAGCGCCCGGTGCGCCTCCTCGCCCCGCGCGAGCACGGCCGCCTGCCGGTTGAGGATGTCGGTCAGCACCTGGTTGAGGATGTCGTCGAAGCCGACGTCGTCGGGGAGCTGGATCAGCGGGAACCCCAGCCGGTCGGCCTGCTCCACCATCTCCTCCGGCAGCTCGTCCACGTACCGGCCGAGCTTGATGGCCAGCGCCGACAGCCCGCGCTCGTCGAGGTCGGCGACCAGCCGGCCGAGCGACTGGGGGGTGTTGCGCAGCGGGTAGCCGGTGGTGAGGAGCAGTTCGTGCGGCTTGACCCAGGCGAGGACGTCGGGCACCTCCATGACGTTCAGGCGCTGCACGATCCGGCCGAGGCCGCTCCTGCCCGCGATCAGCCGGGCTTGGGCGAGCGTCGAGACGCCGAGCACCTCCCCGACGGACAGACCATGGATGATCGTTCCCGTGCTGGCCGGGCGGACGGGGGGTTCCATGGGGTGATTGTGACCCGGGACGCGTCTGTCAGGAAGAGCCAACCTTCTCGCGCACTGTTGGCAAATTTCTCCGTACGGCGTGATTGAACGATCGATCTACCGTCAAGGCCCAGAGGCGGTGAGGAGGTCCGGTGACCGTCGGTACACGCCCGAGGCGGCCGCACGTCCACGCGACCGGTGCCGCGAGCACGGCGGTCCGGCCGCTGCTCGACGCGCCGCGCCGCGCGGCCCGCGTGCTCGCCGCCTTCCCCGCCGGGGCCTACCTCCAGGTCAGGACGGACCGGGAGCCGTCGGTCATCGCGCTGCTCGCGCCGGGCGCGACCCGGCTGCCGAACGCGGTGCTGCTCGCGGGCGAGCCGCCGCGGCTCACGGTGGGTGACGACGCGTCCGTGGGCGACGGCGCCGTGCGCCTGGGACGGCTGCGCCTGCGCGCGTCGCGCTGGTGGGATCCGGCGCCGCCGCTGGGCGCGGCGGACCCGGCCGGGCTGCGGGAGGCGGCGGCCGGCCTGACGCCCGGGGAGCCCGCGCTGGCGGGTGAGCCGGCGGTGGAGCTGCTGGCGTCCGGGTGCGCGAGCGGGAGGCTGCTGGACGTGCTGACGGCGGCCGAGCGGCTGGTCGGGCTCGGCCCGGGGCTGACGCCCAGCGGTGACGACGTGCTGGCCGGGCTGATGGTGACGTTGCGGCTGCTCGGCGCGGCCACGGGCGCCGGCCGGGCGGTGTGGCTGGCGGACTGGCTCGCGGCCACGGTCACCTACGACGCCCGCGCCCGCACCACGCCGCTGTCGGCGACGCTGCTGCACTGCGCGGCGCTGGGACAGGCCAGCCCGGAGGTGGCCGCGGTGCTGCGGGCCCTGGCGGGCCGGGGGCCGCTGGAGCCGGCCCTGCGCCGCCTGCACGGCCTCGGCCACACGTCGGGGTCGGACCTCGCCCAGGGGATCGCGATCGGCGTCCGCTCGGTCCTGTCCTGCCGCCCCTCGCGGCGGTCCTTCCCGTCCCGGGAGTGCGCGTGAGCCC
Source organism: Nonomuraea rhodomycinica (assembly GCF_013363995.1). GTDB lineage: Bacteria > Actinomycetota > Actinomycetes > Streptosporangiales > Streptosporangiaceae > Nonomuraea > Nonomuraea rhodomycinica. The sequence goes on from NZ_JABWGO010000008.1 coordinate 382,340, forward strand.
GGCGGCCGGTGAGGCGGCGGTCGTGGTGCGGGCCGGGGTGTACCACGACTCCGTGACGCTCATGCGCGTCAGCCGGGCGCTGTCCGACCTGCCCGGCATGGACGTGGCGCTGGTCGCCATGGCCACCGAGCTGAACCTGGCCATGGCCCGCGACCTCGGCTTCGACCCTCCCCCGGCCGGGCCCGCCGACCTGCTCGTCGCGCTGCGCGGCCGGGACGTCGCGGCGGCCGAGCGGGAGCTGGACCGGCTCCTGGCGGCCGTGTCGTCCGCGCGTGGCCCGTCCGGTTCCTCCGCGTACGGCATGGCGGGGGCGGAGGGGCCGGCCCCGCGCACCACCCGCTCGGCCGCCGCGCGGGCGGGCGAGGACGCCGGGGTGGCGCTGATCTCGCTGCCCGGCGAGCACGTCCTGCCGGAGGCGGTGGACGCCATCGAGGCGGGCCTCGACGTGATGATCTTCAGTGACGGCGTCCCCGTACGGCAGGAGGTGCTGCTCAAGCGGCTGGCCGCCGAGCGCGGCGTGCTCGTCATGGGCCCCGACTGCGGCACGGCCGTGATCGCGGGGGTGGGCCTGGGCTTCGCCAACGTCCTGCGGCCGGGCCCGGTGGGCGTGGTCGCCGCGTCGGGCACCGGGGCGCAGCAGGTGACCTCGCTGCTGGACCTGGCCGGCGCGGGCGTGAGTCATGTGCTCGGCGTCGGCGGCAGGGACCTGTCGCGCGAGGTGGGCGGGCTGTCGGCGGTACGGGCGCTGCGGCTGCTCGACGAGGACCCGGCGACCGAGCTGGTCGTGCTGGTGTCCAAGCCGCCGGACCCGGAGGTGGCGCGGGCCGTGCAGGAGGTGGTGGAGTCGCTGCGCACACCCGTCGTGTCCGCGCTGACGGGGCGCGACGACCTGACCGAGGCGGCTGAACGGGCGCTGCGCGCGCTCGGCGCGCCCGTGCCCGGCTGGCCCTCCTGGCCCGCTCCCGCGCGCCGCCCGCCGAGGCCGGGCGCGGTCAGGGGCCTGTACGCGGGCGGAACCCTGTGCGCCGAGGCCGCCGCCATCGCAGGAGGGGCCCCCGCCGTCGCGGAGGGGAAGGAGTTCGTCGACTTCGGCGACGACGCCTACACGCGGGGCCGCGCCCATCCCCTGATCGACCCGGCGCTGCGCCTGGACGCGCTCGCCCGCGTCGGCCCGGACGAGGTGGCGCTGCTCGACGTCGTCCTCGGCCACGGCGCCGACCCGGACCCGGCCGCGTCGCTGGCGCCCGCCGTGGCCCGCTGCCCCGCCGCCGCCGTGGTCGTCGCGCTCGTCGGCACCGAGGGCGACCCGCAGGACCTGCACCGGCAGGCCGCCGCCTTCCGCGAGGCCGGCGCGTCCGTCTTCGTGTCCAACGCCCAGGCCGCCCGGTACGCGAGGGACCTGCGATGACCCTGCTCTCCGGCCCGCCCCACGTGGTCACAGCAGGCGTGGACCTGCTGCGCGAGGCCCTGGAGGCCCAGGCCGTTCCCACCACCCCCGTGGACTGGCGGCCGCCGCTGCCCGGCACCGCCGGCGCCCTCGCGCGGGTCCTGGCCGACCCGCGCCGGCGCGCCGCCAACGAGCGGGCCGTGGACCGGCTGACGTCGTCCCGCCCGCTGCTGGTCGGCGTGCGCCGCGCCTCGGAGCTGCTGCACCTGCCGCAGCCGATGTTCCTGCACGCCGGCCCGCCCCTCGACTGGGAACGCGCGTCGGGGCCGATGCGCGGCGCGCTCGTCGGCGCCATGCTGCTGGAGGGGTACGCGATCGACGAGGAGGACGCCCGCGCCCGGCTGGAGTCCGGCGTGGTGCGGCTGGAGCCGTGCCATCACCACCGGACCGTCGGGCCGATGGCGGGCGTGGTGAGCCCGTCGATGTGGATGTTCGAGGTGCGCGACGACGTCCACGGCGGCGTCGCGTACTGCTCGCTGAACGAGGGGCTCGGCCGGGTGCTGCGCTACGGCGCGTACGGCCCGGAGGTGCTGGACCGGCTCGGCTGGATGGACCACGTGCTGGGGCCGGTCCTGTCGGCGGCGGTGGAGCTGGCCGGGCCGATCGACCTGCGGGCGCTGGCCGCGCAGGCGCTGCAGATGGGCGACGAGCTGCACAACCGCAACCGCGCGGCCACCTCCCTGCTGCTGCGCGAGCTGGCGCCGTACGTGGTGAACGCGGCGCCGGGGCACGCCGCCGAGGTGCTGCGCTTCGTCGGCGGCAACGACCACTTCTTCCTCAACGCCGCCATGGCCGCCGCCAAGGTCTCGGCCGACGCGGCCCGCGACGTGCCGGGTTCGTCGCTGGTCGTGGCCATGGCGCGCAACGGCACCGACTTCGGCGTACAGGTGTCGGGGCTGGGCGAGCGGTGGTTCACGGGGCCGGCGGGGGTGCCGGACGGGCTCTACCTCGGCGCGTACGGGCCGGCCGACGCGAACCCCGACATCGGCGACTCCACGATCACCGAGACGGCGGGGCTGGGCGGGTTCGCGATGGCGGCGGCCCCGGCCATCGTGCGCTTCGTGGGCGGCGAGGTGGCCGACGCCGTGGCGGCGACCCGGTCCATGTACGAGATCACGCTCGCCGAGCACCCGGCGTACCAGATCCCGGCGCTCGGCTTCCGCGGGACGCCGGTCGGGATCGACGTCACCTTGGTGGCGCGGACGGGGCTGCTGCCGGTCGTCAACACCGGCATCGCCGGGCGCGTGGCGGGCACGGGGCAGGTCGGGGCGGGGCTGGTGAGCCCGCCGGTGGAGGCGTTCACGAGCGCTTTGCTGGCCCTGGCAGAATCAGCGCTTGATCCATTTGATCAGTGATATTTCCGGACGTAATGGGATTTGTCAGGACTTGATGCTGCTTCCGTTCCGGAATGGCGTGCCTATATCGTGTCGAACCTCATAATCTGGAAGCGTGGCGCGACGCATGTGACCGATGAGGCGGGAGACATTGGGGGCGGAAATGGCAGCCGACCGCTTGCTCGGCGGGCCCGGCACACAGGGGGACGTGTCACGGAGCCAGGGACGCTTGATCGGCCGGCGCTACAGGTTGATGTCGCCGGTGGGCCGGGGCGGCATGGGCATGGTGTGGCAGGCGCACGACGTGCTGCTCGACCGTGACGTGGCGGTCAAGGAGCTGATCCTGCCGTTCGGGCTCGACCACGCGGGCAAGCAGGTGGCGTACCGGCGCATGCTGCGCGAGGCCCGCTCGGCCGCGCGGCTGACGCATCCGGGCATCGTGACCGTCCACGACGTGGTCGAGGAGGACGGCCGGCCCTGGATCGTCATGGAGCTGTTCCGCGCGTGGTCGCTGGAGCAGGCCGTACGGCAGAGCGGCCCCCTGCCGGTGGCGCAGGCGGCGGAGATCGGCATCCGGGTGCTCGACGCGCTGCGGCACGCCCACGCGGCGGGCATCCTGCACCGCGACGTCAAGCCGGGCAACGTGCTGCTCACCGCCGACCGGGTGGTGCTCACCGACTTCGGCATCGCCGCCATCGAGGGCGATGTCACGATCACGCAGACGGGGCTGCTCATGGGCTCGCCCGCCTACGTGCCGCCGGAGCGGCTGTCGGGCCAGGCCATCACGGCCGCGGCCGACCTGTGGTCGTTCGGCGCGACGCTGTACGCGGCCGTCGAGGGACGCCCGCCGTACGAGGGGCCGGACGCGATCGCCGTGCTCGGCGCGGTGCTCACGCAGAACCCGGTCCGGCCGCAGCGCGCCGGGGCGCTGCTGCCCGTCATCGAGGGGCTGCTGCGCAAGAACCCGGCCGAGCGGCTCACCGCCGCACAGGTCACCGACGCCCTCGAACACATCCTGCTGGCCAACGGCTCCGTCCGGCCGCGCAACCCGGAGGCGCCGTCGTCGCCCCTGCCCGCGCCGCCCGACCCGACGCCGGCCGGGCCGCCGTCGCTCGACCCGCCGTCCGGGCCGATGCCGTCGCTCGACCCGCCGTCCGGGCCGATGCCGTCGCGCATCGTCGAGACGCCGTCGGGGCCGGTGCGCGTGCCGTACGACCCGGGCATGGGCGACGTGGCGGGGCCGTACGCGGGGGGCCCCGACACGCCGGGCGGCGCGTCGGGGGGCCACCGCACCGAACGGATCCCGGCGCCGCCCCAGGGGTTCGACGCCTTCGGCGGCACGTCGGGACCGCATGCCGTGCGCACGCCGGAGACTTCCGGGACCTCAGGAGCTTTCGGCGCTGACGTGCTCTCCGGGAGACCCGGCCTCTCGGGGCCCTCCTTCCCCACCGGCGGCCCCGCGGGAGCCACCGGGACCGGCCGAGTCGCAGGACTCGCCGGAACGGGCGGAGGCGCGGGAGCCACCGGAGCCCGCGGGGACGCGGGAGTCGCCGGGGCCGGCGATCCGTCGAGCCTCGCGGGGCGGCTGCGGGCCGCCGCGGGCACGGACGAGCGCCTGGACGCCGCCGCTCTCTTCGGCGACCACCCGGGCCCGAACGCCCTGTCCGGCCCCCGCCGGGGGCCGCAGCCCATCCTGCCGCTGACCACCGACAGCCGCGCCACCCCCTGGCCGCTGGCCTCCGAGGACCACCTGCGCGAACACTCCCGCGACCTGTCGGCGGACGTACGGCGGCGCCGCCCGTCCGCGCCGCCCCGCGACGGCGCGCGCCCGGGGAAGGGCCGGCGGCGGCCGAGCGACGACGATGGCCCGTGGCTGCGCGACGGCCGGCCGACAGCCCGCCTCGTCCTCGCCTCGGTGGCCGCCGTGGGCGCCGTCGTGACGGCCACCGTGGTGCTCGCGTCCGGCTCCGGCTCCGCTCCCCCGGCGCCGGCGACGTCCGCGACCTCGGGGACGACCTCGGAGCCCGCCGCCACGGCGGCGCCGCTCCAGGTGGCGGCCGTGCCGGAGGGCTACAAGGAGCACACGCCGCCCGGCTTCAAGGCCGCCGTGCCCGCCGCCTGGAAGGCGGCCACGTCCGGCGACGGGACGACGTTCGCGGGGCCGAAGGACTCGGGCATGCGGATCGCGGTCGAGCCGGTCGCGCCGCAGCAGGACGGCGGCCTGGCCGAGCTGGGCCGGGCCGAGGCGGACGGCGGCGTCGAGGGCTACATCCAGGTGCAGCTCCAGGCGACGCCGTTCCGCACGTGGAAGGCCGCGGACTGGGAGTACACCTACGCGCGCTCCAACGGCGTCCCGATGCACGCGCTGACCCGGTACGTCACGATCGACGACAAGACCGCGTTCAAGATCACCTTCGACATGCCGGAGCTGAACTGGGACGACCAGGCCCAGACCCGCAAGGTCTTCCTGGAGACCTTCCGCCCGACCTCCTGACGCCCCGGGGAGAGGCTCCGCCCCGACGCCGTGGTGCCCCGCGAAGGCGCTCCGCCCGACGCCCCGGGCGCCGCGCGGGGTGCCGTGGGCCGTGCGGTACGGTCCACGCATGAGGCTGGCGAGCATCCATTTCTACCCGGTGAAGTCCACGAGCGGCCACGAGGTGCGCCGGGCCGAGGTGGAGCCGTGGGGGCTCGCCGGCGACCGGCGTTTCGTCGTGGTCGGCGGGGACGGCAAGCTGCTGACGGCGCGTACGCACGCGCGGCTGCTCGCCTGTGTGGCCGAGCTCGACGGGGACCCGGCGGCGGGCGGCGCGCTGACGCTGACCGGGCCGCACGAGGCGCCCCTGCGCGTCGTCCCGCGCGAGCCGCGCAGGATCACGGTGGCCTACCCCAGGGAGGTCCTGGACCTGGCCGACTGCGGCGACGAGGCGGCGGCGTGGCTGTCGGGGCTGCTCGGGGAGCCGGCCCGGCTGGCCTGGCAGGACGACCCGCGAGGCCGTGCCGTCGATCCCCTCTACAGCCGGCCCGAGGACCGCGTGAGCCTCGCGGACGCCTACCCGCTGCTGCTCACCACCACCGCCTCCCTCGACCGGCTCAACGCCTGGGTCGCCGAGACGGCCGCCGAGCGGGGCGAGGAGCCCCGGCCGCCGCTGTCGATGCGCCGCTTCCGGCCCAACGTGGTGATCGACGGCGTGGCGGAGCCGTTCGACGAGGACACCTGGAAGCGGGTGCGGATCGGCGAGGTGGGCTTCCGGGTCAGCAAGGGCTGCGACCGCTGCGTGCTGCCGACGATCGACCCGGTGACGCTGGCCAAGGGCAAGGAGCCCACGCGCACGCTCGCCCGGCACCGCAAGTGGGACGGGAAGGTCTGGTTCGGCGTCAACCTCATCCCGGACGGCCCCGGCGTCCTGACCCAGGGCGACCCGGTCACCGTGCTCTGATCCACTCCTCCGGAAACCGCGGGCTGATGTCACGCCGACACGGAATGGGGCCGGCCGGGCGGGAAAGGCGCCTTGTCCTCTTTGGGAGGATCTTGCGGGCTATGGGAGACTTCACGGGTGACCAGCGCCCCCACAAAATCATCATCCATTTCCTCCGATGAGGATATTCGCCGAATTCAGCGTCGCACCCTGGCCGTCCTGTCGGGCGCGCAGATCGTCGGCGGCGTGGGCGTCGCGGTCGGCCTCGCGCTGAGCTCGGTGGTGGTGGACGAGCTGTCCGGCTCGACGGTCATCAGCGGCTTCGCGGGCACCGCCACCGTGCTCGGGGCGGCGCTGCTGGCGCTCCCCGCGGCCAAGGCCGCCGCGCGCGGCGGACGGCGGGCGGGCCTGTCGCTGGCGTACGTGGCGGCGCTGGCCGGCTGCCTGCTGTCCGTCGCCGCCATCTCCGTCCGCAGCTGGCCGCTCCTGCTCGCCGGCCTGGTCCTGGTCGGCGGCGGCAGCGCCGGCAACCTCGCGGCCCGCTACTCCGCGACCGACCTGTCGCCCCAGGGGCACGCCGCCCGCCACCTGTCGCTGGTGGTGTGGGCGGCCACCGTGGGCTCCGTCGCCGGGCCGAACCTGGCCGAGCCCACCGACCGGATCGGCATCGACCTGGGCCTGGTGGACAAGGCCGGGCCGTTCGCGTTCGCGGCCCTGGCGTTCGCTGGGGCGCTGGTCATCGTGGCGGCCGGGCTGCGCCCCGACCCGCTCGAGCTGGCCCGCGAGCGCGACGGCGCCCGCCCCGTGCCCGCCGGCCGTGTGCGGACGATCGGCCCGGCGTGGCAGACGCTGCGCTCCACGCCGATGGCCCGGCGGGCGCTCGTCATGGTCGCGGTCAGCCACACCGCGATGGTCTCGGTGATGTCGATGACCCCGGTGAAGCTCCACCACGACGGCTCGGCCCTCGACGTCATCGGCCTGGTGATCAGCCTGCACATCGCCGGCATGTACGTCCTGTCGCCCGTGGTCGGCTGGCTGTCCGACAAGGCGGGCAAGGTGCCGGTGCTGCTGCTCGGCATGGCGCTGCTGCTGAGCGCCGCGTGCCTGGCGGGGACGGCCGGCCACCGCGTGTGGCAGGTCACCACGGCGCTGGTGCTGCTCGGGCTCGGCTGGTCGTGCGGGCTGGTCGCCGGGTCGGCGCTGCTCAGCGAGTCGGTGCCGGTGGAGCGCCGGCCCGCCGTGCAGGGCCTGTCGGACCTGCTGATGAACGTCTGCGGCGCCACCGGCACCGTCGTGGCGGGCGCGATCGTGGGCGGGCTGTCGTACGGGGTGCTGGGGCTGGTGGTGGGGCTGATGGTGACGCTGGCCGCCCTCTGGCTGCTCCTCAGCAGACGCCACGCGCCGACGGCGTAAGAGCCTCGGCAGGAGCCACGCGCGCGCCCACGGCGCGGGGACGACGCGCAAGGAATCACTTGGCGTCGGCGTAGGAGGAGACCGCCACCGCCTCCATGGGGAAGCGCACCGGCGTGCGGCCGAACATCAGCCGCGTCGCCTCCTCCGCCGCCGCGGACACCGCCTCGGCCACCCGCGGCGCCTGCTCCAGGGGGCAGTGGACCATGACCTCGTCGTGCTGGAAGAACACCAGCCTGGCCGGGTCGGGCAGCAGCCCCCGCAGCACCGCCATGAGGGCCAGCGCCCACTCGGCGGCCGTGGCCTGCACGACGAAGTTGCGGGTGAAGCGGCCGCGGTCGCGCGCGGCCCGGCCGCCCTCGGGGCCCGAGACGAGCCCGCGCCACCGCTCGGACGGCGGCGGGCAGGTGCGGCCCAGCCAGGAGCGCACCAGCCGCCCCTCCTCCCCCGCCTTGGCGGCGTCCTCCACGAACTGGTAGGCGCGGGGGAAGCGCTGGCGCATCATGGCCAGCAGCTTGGGGGCGTCGCCGCTGGTGCCGCCGTACATGGCGGACAGCATCGCGATCTTGGCGTGGCCGCGGTCGCCGCCGAACGCCTGGGCCAGCGCGGAGTACAGGTCGATCTCGCCCGCCGCCCTGGCCAGGCCGACGTCGCCGGCCATCGCGGCGAGCACGCGCGGCTCCAGCTGGGCGGCGTCGGCCACGACGAGGGTCCAGCCGTCGTCGGCCACGACCACCCGCCGCATCACCTTGGGGATCTGCAGCGCCCCGCCGCCCGAGGTGGCCCAGCGTCCGGACACCACGCCGCCCACCACGTACTCGGGCCGGAACCGGCCGTCGCGGACCCACTGGTCGGCCCACGTCCAGCCGTGGAAGCTGTGCAGGCGGGCCAGCTCCTTGTAGGCGAGCAGGGGCGCGACGGCGGGGTGGTCGACCTGCTTGAGCTCCCAGGAGCGGGTGCTCTTCAGCGCGACGCCCGCCCCCTTGAACGCCTTGACGAGCTGCTGCACCGAGTCGGGGTTGACGGGGTGGCCGAAGGCGGCCGACACCTCGTCGGCCAGCGCCTGGAGCCGGGCCGGCCGCATGCCGTGCACGGGCCGCGGGCCGAGCAGGTCGGCGAGGAGCGCGTCGTGCACATCGCGCCGCCACGGCATGCCGTCGTGGCCCATCTCGGCCGCGATGAGCGCCCCGGCGGACTCGGCCGCGACGAGCAGCCGGAAGCGGCCGGGGTCGGGCAGCGCCTCGATGCGGCGCCGCTGGTCGGCCAGCACCTCGGCCACCATGGCCGCGGGCGGCGGCTCGGGGGCGAACAGGGTGTCCGGCTCGCTGGGCCGCTCGTCGGGCACCGGCAGGCCGCGCAGGCGGGCGTGGGCGGCGCGGACGGAGCGGGGCTCGCCGTGCCGGCCCTCGAAGCCGAGCAGCAGGCCCTCGGTGAGGGCGAGGTCGTGGCAGCGGGAGACGCGCACGCCGGCGCGCAGCAGGGGCACGTAGTCGTCGCGGGTGTCGGCCCACACCCAGCGGGGCTGCTCGCGCTCCATCTCCCGGACGGCCGCCGCGAGATCGGCGCAGGCCGTGACACCGGAAGACCCCAGGGGGAGCACCTCGTCCCCCGCAACCACCACGTACACGCCCCCAGCGTGCCAGGCGCCTACGACAAAGCGATCCGCACCTCGTCCTCCAGCGGCGGCTCCAGCTCCTGGTCCAGGCAGCCGGTGGCGGCGAAGCAGCGGAGGGTGAGTGTGTCCGGGGTGACGGAGAGGTGGAGGAACTGCTTGAAGAACGGGGGCGTGTCCCAGTCGGACAGCTCCGACAGGTAGCGGTGGAAGACCCGGTCGACCGGCAGCCGCAGCGGCCACGGCCAGCCCCCCAGCAGCCGCGCCGCCCATCTGATCCGCGCCGTCATCCGCACCGGTGACGCGACCGGCCGTACGGGCGTGCCGCCGATGCGCTCCGACATGACGCAGGCCGCCTCGGCGGGCGTGAGGTAGAGCCACTTCATGCCGAGCCGCCGGGCGTAGAGCTGGCTGTAGAACGACAGGGAGTCGCCGCGCAGCGGGTAGCACTTGAAGTCGTCCTCGTGGACGCCGGCGACGTCCACCCGGTCGATGGTGTGGGTGGCGTGCATGAAGGCGCCGCCGCCGCCGGAGACGACGTACTGGATGACCCGGTCGCCGACCCGGACGGGGTAGCGCTGGTAGTTGTGGACGTCGCCGCCGATGGCGGCCACGTAGCGGTGGCGGGGGTCGCGCACGATGTCGTCGATGGTCCCGCCCTCCTCCAGCGGTGAGGGCTTGTACACGTTGCGGGTGTAGATGGGCTTGCCCGTGACCAGGATCTTGGGCCGGGGGTCCAGCGACACCTCGCGTAACCAGGCGGTCTGCCGCCGGTCGATGAGGCCCCTGATGCCCGTGTCGACGCCCACGACGAGCAGGCTGTCGCTCTCGATCGCCCAGTACGGTCCCGGCTGCGCGGCCGGGCCGGCGGCCTGCTGGGAGGGGCGCGCGCGCAGCTTGCGGGCCTCGGCCAGGCGGGGTTCGTCGATGGTCTCGGGCCGGCGCCACAGCAGCCCGCGCAGCCGTCCGGTGACCGGGCGGGGCTTGAGCGGGGGCGCGTCGCAGAAGACCCGCATGAAGCCGCCGAGCCCGTCGTACCAGTCGTGGTTGCCGGGGATCGCGTAGATGGGGGCGTCGTAGTCCTGGTACGGGCGGAAGAACTTGTCCCCGTACTCGTTGCCCGATCCGGCCGGGTAGATGACGTCGCTCGCCACCACCGCGAACGCCGTCCCCCGGCCGACGCGCAGCAGGCCCGGCACGACCGCGTACTGGGAGGCGTCGCCCTCGCCGGTGTCGCCGAGCAGCAGGAAGTCGTAGGAGCCGCCGAGGCCGGGCCGGATCCGGAAGCCGGGGTCGGCGCCGCCGTCGAGCTGTCCGCTCACCCAGCGCTCGCGGACCTCGGGCGACGGGTCGCCGAACAGTCCGGCCAGGATCTCGTTGCGGGAGCGCCAGAGGGTGCGGGGATCGAGCCAGGTGAAGCCCTTGGTCTTCGGGCGCAGCCGGTCGAACGTGCCGATCCGGGCACAGGTCCAGCCCGCCCCTTCTTCGGACACCCGGGACGAGAGCTGCTTTCCGCGTTCGGCCGCCGCTTCCACCATGACCATATCTTTACCGTGATCTTTCCGGCGCGCATCCCGAACGCTCCGTGCCGCTCTCGACACGGAAGGTTCCCCTGTGTAGCCTCACGCCCCAAGCAAGCGGTTGTCGGCCGCGGGAGGGGCTGCCATGGCCCGGAACGGTCCGGACGATACGACCCGGCGCGACACCTCGGAGGTGGCCGCCGTCGAGGGGTTACTGGCGTACGCGCACACGCGCCGGCGCAGGAGCCGGGCGCGGGTCCGGGGCGTCAGGGAGGCGGTCGAGCGCAGCCGCGCGCTGGCCGGCCTGGATCCGCTCACGCACACGCCGCTGCTGGTGCGCGCGCTGCGCGCGCTGGCCCGGGTGCTGCTCGGGCGCGGGCAGCCGGACGAGGCGTTACCGCACGCACTGGAGGCCGTCGCGCTGGCCCGGCCGCTCGGCGGCCCGGCGCTGGTGATGTGCCTGGCGACGCTGACCGAGACGTACGAGGCGCTGCACCGCTACAGCGAGGCCGCGGCGGCGGCGCGCGAGGCCGAGGCCGCCGCCGAGCCGCCCCCGTGACCGTCAGGGGACCAGCACGCCGGGGTTGAGCACGCCCCGCGGGTCCAGCCGCGCCTTCACCGCGCGCAGCGCCTCGACCCCCACCGGCCCCAGCTCCTCCGCGTACGCGTCCCGGTGGTCGCGGCCGACGCCGTGGTGGTGCGACACGGTGCCGCCCGCGCCGGCGATCGCCTCCAGGGTGGCCCGCTTGGCCTTCGCCCACTGCTCCACCGGGTCGCCGTCCTGCGCGGTCACCACGGTGAAGTACAGCGACGCGCCCGTCTCGTACACGTGCGAGATGTGGCACATCACCAGCGGCGAGCCGAGCGCGCCGAGCAGCGCCAGCCGCACCGCGTCGTACAGGCGGGGCAGCCCCGACCAGAAGCAGGCGGTCTCCAGCGTCTCCACGGTCGCGCCGGCGGCCAGCAGCGAGTCGCGCAGGTACGGCGCGGAGAAGCGGCCCCGCTCCCAGGCCCGTCCGGGCTCCTCGCCGAGGGGTTCGCCGCCGTGGCGCGCGAGCACCGCGCCGGCCCCGGACCGGGCGGCGGCGACGGACGCGCCCTCGTAGCCGGCGATCACCAGGCATCCGGCGCCGCCGCCTCCCAGGGCGTCCGGGCGGGCCAGGCCGACCATGGTCTCGGTCTCGTCCGACAGCCGCAGCACCGTGGGCGCCGGCCCGTCCTGGGCGAGCGCCCGCAGCGCGGCGGCGCCCTCGCGGAACGTCGGGAAGCGCCAGCCCTCGTAGACCTTCTCGGCGGGCACGGGGCGGACGCGCAGGCGCAGCGAGGTGATGACGCCGAGGGCGCCCTCGGAGCCGAGCAGGAGCTGGCGCAGGTCGGGCCCGGCGGCGGAGCGGGGGGCGCGGCCGAGCTCCAGCGTGCCGGTCGGGGTGGCCGCGGTGAGGCCGACCACCATGTCGTCGAAGCGGCCGTACCCGGCGGACGCCTGCCCGCTGGACCGGGCCGCCGCGAAGCCGCCGAGCGTGGCGTACTCGAACGACTGGGGGAAGTGGCCGAGCGTCATCCCGTGGGCGGCGAGCAGCCGCTCCGCCTCCGGGGCGCGCAGGCCGGGCTCCAGCTCGGCGACGCGCGACTCGGCGTCGAACCCGACGAGCCGGTTCATCCGGGACAGGTCCAGCGCGACGACCCCCGTGAACGCCGCTCCCCCGGGACCGGGCGAGCGGTCGGGCGTCAGGCCGCCCACGACCGAGGTGCCGCCGCCGAACGGGACGACGGCCACGCGCTCTCGCGAGCACAGCTCCAGCAGCGCCGCCACCTCGGCGTGGGAGCCGGGCAGCACGACCGCGTCGGGGGCGTCGAGCGCGTCGCCGGCGCGCATGCGCAGCAGGTCGGGCGTGGACTTGCCGCGCGTGTGGCGGACGCGCGCCTCGTGGGAGGTGAGCACGTGCCCGGCTCCGGTGATCCCGGCCAGGGCCGCCAGCACGCGGCCGTCGAGCGCGGTCCCGGGCAGCCGTACGGACTCCAGCGGCACGGCCGGCGCGCCGGGCCCGCGCACGCCGAGCAGGTCGCGCAGCAGGCCGCGGACCGGTTCGGGCAGCTCGCGGGCGAGAGCGGGGTCTCCCCATCCGGACCAGAGCATGGGTTCAGCGGACATGTCTACACTGTGACACATGACGTTGATTCGTCACAATGACGGCGTTCTGGACGCGGCGCGTGACTGCGTGCTGGCCTACGGGGTGCGGCGGACCACGCTCACCGACGTGGCCCGCCGGGCCGGGGTCTCGCGCATGACGCTCTACCGGCGCTGGCCGGACGTGCGCTCACTGGTCGCCGACCTGATGACGCGCGAGTGGCTGCGCGCGGTGGAGGACCTCGACCTGTCCGACCCGGTGGCCGCCGTGGTGGAGGGGGTGCGGCGGCTGCGCTCCCACCCGCTCTGGGTCAAGATCGTCGAGGCGGACCCGGAGCTGCTCCTGCCGTACCTGCTGCACCGCAGGGGCGCCACCCACGACGCCGTCCTGACCCTGCTCGAACGCGTCACCGGCGACCCGCGCGCGGCGCGGGCGGTGCTGCTGGTGGCGCAGTCGTTCCTGATCTCGGCGCCCGCGATGACCGGCCCCGGCGGCGACGGCGGGGTCACCCTGGACGACCTCGACGCCGAGCTCGCGGCCCTGCTGGAGGGATACCTTGGACAGCTCGAAGGACAGCTCGAAGGACGGCCTGAGGGACGGCCTCGGGGGCGGCTCGATCGACGCCCGTAGCTCGCTCAACGCCTCCAGGAGGCGCGCGGAGCTGACGCGCAGCGCCGAGGAGACGGCCGACGTGCTCGTCGTGGGCCTCGGCGCGACCGGCGCGGGCGCCGCCCTGGACGCCGCCTCGCGCGGCCTGTCCGTGGTCGCGGCGGACGCGCACGACCTCGCCTTCGGCACGTCCCGGTGGAGTTCCAAGCTGATCCACGGCGGGCTGCGCTACCTGGCCAAGGGCGAGGTGGGCATCGCCCACGAGAGCGCCGTGGAGCGCGGCGTCCTGCTGCGGCACACGGCGCCGCACCTGGTGCGGGCGCACCCGTACGTGCTGCCGCTGACCGGGGACGTCTCCCGGGCCCAGGAGGCCATGGTCATGGCGGGCTACCGGCTCGGCGACGCGTTGCGCGCCGCCGCGCGCACCCCGCGGCCCCTGCTGCCCGGCCCCTCGCGGCTCGACGCCGCCCGGACGCGCCGGCTCGCGCCGTTCCTCAGCCCGGACGGCCTGCGCGGCGGTCTGCTGTCGTGGGACGGGCGGCTGCTCGACGACGCCCGGCTGGTGGTGGCCCTCGCCCGCACGGCCGCCGCGCACGGCGCGCGGATCCTGACCCGGTGCCGCGTCCTGGAGCTGACCGGGCGGGGCGCCCGGGCGCGCGACGAGCTGACCGGGGAGGAGTTCGAGATCCGCGCCAGGGTCGTGGTCAACGCGACCGGCGTGTGGGCGGGCGGCCTGGACCCCCGGGTGCGGCTGCGGCCGTCGCGGGGCACGCACCTGGTGTTCGCGCCGGGGACGCTGCCGGGGCTCACGGCGGGGCTGCACCTGCCGATCCCGGGTGCGGGCAACCGGTTCGCGCTGCTGCTCCCCCAGCCCGACGGGCGCGCGTACGCGGGGCTGACGGACGAGCCAGTGGACGGGCCCGTTCCGGACGTGCCGGAGGCGCCCGAGGAGGACATCAGGGCGCTGCTCGCCGTTCTCAACGCGGTGCTGGACGTCCCGCTGCCCCGGGAGGCGGTGGCAGGGGCCTACGCGGGCCTGAGACCGCTGCTGGCGGGCGAAGGCGGCACGGCCGACCTCTCGCGCCGCCACGCGGTCCTCGGGGGCCAGAGGGGCCGGTGGGGCGATCGGGGCGACGCGGTGGTCACGGTGGTGGGCGGCAAGCTCACCACGTACCGGCGGATGGCGCAGGACGCGGTGGACCGCGCCGTGTCGGCCGCCGGACTCGGCGCGGGGCCGTGCCGCACGGCCCGCCTCCCGCTCGTCGGCGCGACGGCGGCGCGGGAGGCGTCCGGCGCCGGGAACGGTCCGCCCGCGCGGGGGGCGCTCGGCGCCGAGGGCGGGCCGCCGGCGCGGCTGGTGGAGCGTTACGGCGCGGAGGCGGCCGCCGTGCTGCCGCTCGTCCGCGCGTACCCCGAGGAGGTGGGGGCGGGCGTCACGGCGGGCGAGCTGCTCTGGTCGGCGCTGCACGAGGGCGCCCTGGACGAGGCCGACCTGCTGGACCGGCGCACCCGCGTCGGCCTGGTCGCGGCCGACCGGGCCGCCGCGCTGCCCGCCGCCCGCGCCATGCTGGCCCGCGCCGCCGCCGGGGACCTGCCGGGCGCCTGACGTCGCGGGCCGGCGCGGGGGTGTCCGACTCGCCGCGCGGACACGTCGGGCGGAATCCCCGCATCCGCCCCGTCTTACCGTTAGGTTAGTCTTACCTAATCTCGTACAGGCGCGGAGGGGGAGCGTTGGCCAGGGGCTGCGAACATCCGGACGGATGCCACACCGGCACCGTGCCCACCTTGGCCAGCGCCACCGTGGGAGCCCGGCTGTGGCTGCTCGTCGAGTACTCCGGGGCCTGGCCCTCCCACCTGGAAAATCTGGAGCTCCCGGACGACGTCGCGCGGCTCGTCGAGCGGGCCCTGGAACGCGGCGTACGGCCCCAGCTGATCCGCCGCCCCGGCCGCCGGACCCGCCAGGCGGGGCAGGGCCTGCGTGTGCTAGTCGCCTACGGCGCGGGCCCCGAACCGTGGCTGGCCTCGGGCGTCGTCGCAGGTCCGGACGATCTTGACCTGGACGCGCTGGTGGCCGGAGTGGTCCCGGAGTCCTGCATACTTGAAGACGAGCCGGTATTTCTGGTCTGCACGCACGCCAAGCGCAATGCGTGCTGCGCCCGCATTGGACTACCCCTCGCTCGTGACCTGGCAGAGGTTTGGCCGGACAGAGTATGGGAAACGTCACACGTTGGCGGCGATCGCTACGCCGCCAACCTCGTGTGCTTGCCACACGGAATTTTCTACGGCAGCATGTCTCAGGCTGCTGCGATCGCAGCGGCGAACGCGTACCGGTCGGGCGAGATCATTCTCGACCGCTACCGGGGACGCGCAGGCATCCCTGAGCCATTGCAAGCCGTCGAGCACTTCGCCCGAGCCCATACGGGAGAGTGCTCTGTCGGCGCAGTGGCCGTGGAATCCTCCAGGTTGGACGGCGACGTCACCGACGCCATCGTGCGCTGCGGCGACGTCCGGCTCCGGGTTGTGGTCACGCCCTCGGCGTTCCGAGCGCCGTGCGGCACGGTTTGCGCCGAGACGATCACCACCTACCGGCTGGTTTCGCTGGACAGGCTCTCGCCTGTGCGGTACGCCACGCCGGCGCTCACCTGACTGTGGGAACATCACGGCCCCTCCTTGCGTTGGAACAGTGACGCCGAAAGCGTCCAATGCGGCTCAATTACCGAAATACCTCTCACGAAGGTGGTTTTCTCATGTCTCAGGTACGTCGGCAGCTCGCCCGCCCGCGCCCCAGCTGGGGTTGGCAGGATGATGCCGCGTGCCGGGGTGAGGACCTCGTACTCTTCTTCGGCCCCGACGGGGAGCGCCAGCCCGAGCGTGACGTACGCGAGCGGAAGGCCAAGGCGATCTGCGCGCAGTGTCCGGTCCGCACCGAGTGCCTGGACTACGCGCTGTCCCGCCCGGAGAAGTACGGAACGTGGGGCGGCCTCAACGAGGACGAGCGCGCTTCCGAGCGTCGCCGTCGCATGCGCCGCGCCGCCAGCGCCGGCATCTCCGCCGCCTGACCCGCCCGGCCGCCGCGAGCGCGCCACGAGCACCGCGTGATCCCGCAGTTGTCCCGATGAACCGGGGCCCGGCCCCCCGCCGGACCCCGGCGAACCCGGTCGGGACAACTGCATGATCAGGCAGGCTTCTCAACCCGAGCACGCGAAAGAGCCCGGCGCCTTCCCTCGGCGCCGGGCTCTCGTCGTCTCCGGAAACCCCCGTTTCGAGCGGATCAGCCGCCGCGATCAGACGATCAGGTCATCGAACTCCCCGTCCTTGGCCCCCAGGACGAACGCGGTGATCTCGGCGCGCGTGTAGACGAGCGCGGGATCGTCGGGGAAGCGCGAGTTGCGCATCGCGATCTCCCCGGTCGGAAGGGTGGCCACCTCGACGCAGTTGCCGTTGGGGTTGCTCCGCTTGCTCTTCCGCCACACGACGGGAAGACGGCCGGCGGGCGTTCCGTTGCGGAACCCATGCATGGAAGAAGCTCCTCGCTTGCAAATGCACGTGCATCCGTGCTTTGCGAGCTGAGATTACGGCAGCGCGCGGCCGGCCACTCCCCTGATGGCCAAATTCCCCCGTATGGAGTGGGTCACAGCGACGAGCGGAGCCCCTCCAGGAAACGCCTGCTCCGCGCCGGCGACTCGGCCTGGATGCTGAGCCGGTCCATCACCCGCGTGTAGTTCTCCGACTCGGCGGGCTTGTCCAGGTAGAGGGCGCTGGTGAGCTGCTCCATGTAGACGACGTCGGGCAGGTCGCGCTCGGGGAAGCGCAGGATGCTGAACGGCCCGCCGGCCGCCGCGTGCCCGCCCCGCTCGAACGGCATCACCTGCACGGTCACGTTGCGCAGGGCGGTCATCTCCAGCAGGTGGTCGATCTGCTCGCGCATCACCTCGGGGCCGCCGAGCGCGCGCCGCACGACCGCCTCGTCGATCACCGCCCACAGGGTGAGCGCGCCCGCGCCCTCCAGCCGGCGCTGCCGCGTGGTGCGCAGCCGCACCCGCCGCTCGATCTCCTCCTCCGGGGCCGCCTCGTGCGCCAGCCGGATCACCGCGCGGGCGTAGCCGGGCGCCTGGAGCAGGCCGGGGACGAACTGGTTCTCGTACGTCCTGATGACCGAGGCCGCGCCCTCCAGGCCGATGTACACCTCGAACCAGGAGGGCAGCAGGTCGCCGTACTTGTGCCACCATCCGGGGGCGTTGGCCTGCCGGGCGAGTCCCAGCAGCGGGGCCCGCTCGGCCTCGTCGGTGACGCCGTACAGGGTGAGCAGGTCGGCCACGTCGCGCTCCTTGAAGCTGACCTGCCCGAGCTCCAGGCGGCTGATCTTGGCGTGAGAAGCGCGAATCGCGTATCCCGCGTCGTCGCGCGAGATACCCTTCTCCGTGCGGAGCCTGCGCAGCTGGGTGCCCAGCAGGATCCGCAGGACCGTCGGGCTCCCCGGCGTGAAGCCGACGACCCTTCCCTCCGCGCTCGGTGCGCTCACGCCGTCCACTCCTAGATCATCTGCACGTGCAGATGCGATTTGCATCCGTAAACGACGAAAAGTCTTGCATCGGAAAGCGCATCCCGTAAAGATGGCTGTGGATCACTTAACAGACCGCGCATCGGGGGCCACGATGACGACTTTCGACGCACGGCCACAAGCCGCCGCCGCGGGGGCCCGGCCGCCGGAGTGGCTGGCGTCCGTCCTGCTGGGCGGGCTGCCGACGCCGTGCGACGCGGTCTTCCCCTTCCACGGGCTGGTCGAGCCGGCGTGCGTCTCCTCGGCGCGGCGCTTCGTCGACCGCACGCTGGCCGGCTGGGGCTCGGACGGCGTGGCGTTCGAGGCGCAGCTCGTGGTCTCCGAACTCGTCACCAACGCGATGCGGCACGGCGGCGGCATCGACGAGCTGCGGCTGCTGGCCTACGGCACCGAGCTGGCCTGCGTGGTCACCGACCGCAGCCCGGCCGCGCCGGTCGCGGTCCGTCCCGACCTGTTCGCGGAGTTCGGGCGCGGGTTACGGCTGGTCGAGGCGATCTGCACCACGTGGGGCTGGGTGGTCTCCAGCACCCGGCGCAAAGTCGTCTGGGCCGTCCTCGCCGCGTAAGGGATCGCATTACTTCTGACCTGCCATAAGAGCATTTATTGGCCCCTCGGGGGTGGTGCCCCTACTGTGTGCCCGGTGAAGACGACATTGATCACGGGTGGGTCGAGCGGCATCGGGCTCGCGCTCGCGCGACGGCTGGTCGCCGACGGGCAGGCGGTCGCCGTCACCGGCCGCGACGAGAGCAGGCTGGCCCAGGTGCCCGGCGTGCTGCGGCTGCCCGGCGACGCCACCGATCACGACTCCGTGCGGGACGCCGTGGAGGCGACCGTCAAGGAGTACGGCAGGCTCGACCACGTCGTCGCCAACGCCGGTTTCTCCACCCACGGCCCGTTCACCGAGACGGACCCGGACCGGCTGCGCGACATGGTGCTCACCAACGTCCTCGGCCCCGCTCTGCTGGTGAAGGCCGCGCTGCCCGCGCTGCGCGAGACCCGCGGCCGGATCGTGCTGATCGGCAGCGTCGCCGGCTTCCGCCACGCGCCGGGCAACATGTACTCGGTGACGAAGTGGGCGGTGACCGCGCTCGCCGAGAACACCCGCCTGCTGGTGACCGGCGACGGCGTCGGCGTGACGCTGATCGCGCCCGGCCGGGTGGACACCGCGTTCTGGCCGGACGGCCGCCCCGACGGGCCGCTGCTCACCGCCGGCAACATCGCCGACGCCGTCGCCTGGGCGCTGGCCCAGCCGGAGGGCGTGGACGTGAACACCGTCGTGGTGCGTCCCACCGGCCAGCCCGCCTGATGCCCGCCCTCTACACCCGTTTTGCCGGTGCTGGAGGCCGTGCACCACCAGAGACCCGTCTGGGAGGGCGGCACCACGCTGGCCGTCTACTGGCTGGAGCTGCTGCTGCTCGGCGCGATGCTGCTGGCGAGCATCACGTACGTCAGCATCCTGCTGATCGTTCCTGCTCCAGCTCAACTCCGCGATCGCCCCCGGATGCGGCGGCTCAGCGGCTTCTGACGCGACTCGTCGGCGTCCGGCGCGTCGAGCCTCGCCGCCGGGCCTGTTCAGGTGCTCAGGGCGGCCGGGTCCACCAGCGCCCGCACCACGACGAACAGCGCCACGGCGAAGATGAGGTAGGCGAACCAGCGGCGCAGCCGCACCGCCTCCAGGCGGCGGCCCAGCCGGGCGGCGGCCAGCGACCCGGCCACCGCCGCCGCGGTGAAGAGCGCGATGACGCCGTGGTCCAGCTCCGCGTCCCCGGCGTGCGCGGCGAACCCGGCGACCGCGTTGACCACCACGATCAGCAGCGAGGTGCCGACCGCGTCCGTCATCGGCAGCCCCAGACCGAGCACCAGGGCGGGAATGACGAGGAAGCCGCCGCCGACGCCGAACAGCCCGGTCAGAACGCCCACGACCGCGCCCGCGAGGATGCTCTTGGGCAGGCAACTGCGCCAGTTGACGCCGCCGCCGGGCAGCGCGCACGCCCCGCCCACGGCGCTCCGTTCGGCCAGCATCCGCCAGCCGGCCACCGCCATCAGGGCGGCGAAGCCGACCAGCACCACCTGCGGCGACAGCAGGCGCCCCAGAGCGGCACCGGCGAACGCGGCCGCCGCCCCCGCGCCGCCGAAGACGGCGGCGACGCGCCAGCGCACCTGACGGGCGCGGATGCGGGGCAGCACGGCGGTGGCCGAGGAGATCCCCACCACGAGGAGGGAGGCCGGCACGGCGGACGCCAGCGGCAGACCCGCGCCATAGACCAGGGCGGGCACCGCCAGGATGGAGCCGCCGCCGCCCAGCAGCCCGAGCAGGACACCGATCACGGCACCGAGACCGAGTGCGGTCAGCATCGCCGTCCCCGTTCAGTCGCCCGGGCCGGCCGGTTCGGCCGGTTCGGCCGGGTGCGGCGGGCGCTCCGGCCGGGGCGGGAGGACCGGGCCCGTCCCGGAGCTCACCTGTGCTCCTTGACCAGGGCGCCCAGCACGGTGGCGATGTCGGTGCGGGGGCCGCGGTTGTAGGGGAGCCTGGCCAGGGCCATGCCCATGGCGCAGGTGCCCGACAGGGCGGCGAAGGTCAGCCCGGCGCCGACGACGCCGGCGATCCACTTGGCCGGTTCGTACGCGGTGCTGGCCACGACCGAGGCCAGCACGAGGGAGCCGGCGACCAGACGCACCTGGCGCTCCAATTCCCAGCGGGGTCGGCCGGTGGCGACCGGGGCGCCGGCGGCCCGCCAGGCGGTGATCCCGCCGGACAGGACGCGCGGGCCGGGCAGCCCCGCGCCCGCCAGGGCCTGCCGGGCCTGATCGGCGCGCCGGCCGGAGTGGCAGATGAGCACCACCTGCTCATCCAGGTGGGCGCGCAGCTCGTCGCGGTGCTCGCGCAGCAGGTCCAGCGGCACGTTATGGGATCCGGGGATGTGGGCGGTCTCGAACTCACCAGGGGTGCGTACGTCGATCAGCCGGGGTCCGGCGCCGGATTCCAGCAGCCGCCGCAGGGCGGCGGCATCCAGGTCGGCGGGGGCCTTCGGGGCATCGGCGGTCATGCGGTCTCCTTCTCGAGGGATGAGGGGTTCCGGGAAGCGGCCTCGTTCCGATCGGCCCGTCCCGAGGGCGGTCTCCGGACGGTCAGGTCTCGGGGCCGGTGATGGTCAGGCCCGCGCCGGCGGCCTCGGCGTAGGCGTCGTCGATGTGCACCACCTCTCGTCCGGCCCGCTTCAGCAGGCTGGTGGCGGCGGCGGCCCGGTAGCCGGAGCCGCAGTGCACCCACACTGTCCCCTCCGGCACCTCGGCCAGGCGCGCGGGCAGCTCGGGCAGCGGGACGCGGGTCGCGCCGTCGATGTGCCCGGCCCGCCACTCACCCTCCAGGCGCACGTCCAGCACCACGTCAGGGGCGGGCAGCTGCCGCGGGGCACGGCCGGCGAGGGCGGCGGCCAGGTCGGCGAACGTGGCCACCGGCACCTCGCCCAGCCGGGACTCGTCGCCGCCGGCCCACTGCTCGGGAGTGCCGGTCGCGGCGGCAGCGGGGCGGTCGATGCCGATGCGGGCCAGCTCGCGCTGGGCGGCGGCGACCTGCTCGGGACTCTCGCCCAGCAGGGTGATGGGCGCTCCCCACGGGGCCATCCAGGCCAGCCAGGTGGACATCGGCCCGTCCAGCCCGAAGCTGAGCGTGCCGGTCAGGTGCCGCTGCGCGAACGCCTTGCGCGAGCGCAGATCCACCACCCATTCCCCGGCCGCGACCCGCTCCCGTAGCTGGTCGGCGTCGGCGCTCCGCACCGGGGTCAGGTCGATCGGCTCGGCGCCCGCGCTGTTGCGCGCGCCCATGTGGGCGTAGTAGGCCGGGTAGGCGTCCAGGTCCGCCAGCGTCTGGGTGACGAAGTCGTCGGCCTCCAGCCGCAGCACCGGGTTGGACCGCTTCTCCCGGCCGATGGTGGACGCCGAGGCGTCGGACTGGGTGGCCGAGCAGAAGCTGCCGAACCCGTGGGTGGGCCAGATGTGCGCGCCGTCGGGCAGCAGGTCGGCCAGCCGGCGCGCCGAGGCGTGCTGGTGGTGGGCCAGGGTGTGGGCGTGCCGGGCGCCGAGCAGGTCGGTGCGGCCGGTGGTGCCGAACAGCAGCGATCCGCCGGTGAAGACGCCTTCCGGCCCGGCCGGGCCGGACAGGACGTAGGACAGGTGGTGGAAGGTGTGGCCCGGGGTGGCCACCACCGAGAGGCGCATCGTCTCCGACAGGACGATCTCGTCGCCGTCGGCGACCGCGCTCCGCTCGAAGTCCACGGCGTCGGCCCCGGCGACCAGGTAGGTGGCGCCGGTCAGGCGGGCCAGGGCCAGGCCGCCGGAGACGTAGTCGTTGTGCAGGTGGGTCTCGGCCACGTGCGTGACGCGCACCCCCAGCCGGCCGGCCAGGGACAGGATGCGGTCGATGTCGCGTTGCGGGTCGACCACCAGCGCCACGCGGCCGTCGTGGGCCAGGTAGCTGCGGTCGCCCAGGGAGGTGGTCTCCACCACCTCGACGTGGATCGTGCTCATCGTCTCGCCGCCTTCGCCGACGTCGGCGTCAGGTCGCCGCGCCGTATCCCGTCAAGGCTCATCTCACGGTACGTGCTCATGGAACTCCTTTGCGAATATACCCGGGGGGGTATCCAGACGGCAAAAAGATGTGACATGTCCCCGCCCGCCGGCCCGGCGAGCGGGAACCCGCTTCCGGCCGGGTCAGGACAGAGCCAGGAACAGCTTCTCCAGCCGCTCGGGGCTGATCGGCGGCTCCTCGCCGCGCTCGCGCGCCACCTGGCACTGCTGCAGGCCGGTTGAAATGATTTTGAATCCGGCCCGGTCCAGCGCCTTGGACACCGCCGCGAGCTGGGTCAGCACCTGCTCGCAGTCCGCGGCGTTCTCGATCATGGCGATCACGCCGCCCAACTGACCGTGCGCCCGCTTGAGCCGGGTGAGGGCGTCGGCCAGGACGGTCGCGTCCATCTCCATGGTGTCCACCTCGGGATCCGGTGTGCCGTTGGGGTGCATGAGCGCGGCGTCCTCGGAGGAAGCGGTCCGGCGCTCACTCCTCCTCAACATATACCCCCCGAGGTATATTCCAGGCGGTGGGGTCAGGCCGGGCCACACATGCCCGGGCGCCGGTCAGGGACCCGGCTCTCCCCTGCCCTGGGCCAGCAGGTCCAGCACGTCGGCGTCGCTGAGCTGGTCGAAGTGGGCGTACCACTGGCCGACCGCGCGGAAGTCGGGCGGCATCGCCAGCACCACCACCTCGTCGGCCTCCTCCCGCAGCGCGTACACCGTCTCGCGGGCCCCGACGGGCACCGCAAGGGTGAGCCAGGCCGGCTTCGCGCGCCGCACGGCCCGCAGCGCCGCCCGCGCGGTGCCGCCGGTCGCGAGCCCGTCGTCCACCACGACCACCTCGCGCCCGGCCAGCTCGGGCAGCGGCCGGTCACCCCGGTAGACCCGCACCCGCCGGGCCAGTTCGCGGCGCTCGTCCTCGACGACGCCGGCCACCGACGACGGCCGCAGCCCGAGGCGGGCGAGCAGCGGCAGGTCCAGCACGGGCTCGCCGCCCTCGGCTATCGCGCCGACGCCCAGCTCGGGCATCGGCGGGTAGCCGATCTTGCGGGTGACGAGCACGTCCAGCACGCCGCCCAGCCGCCGCGCGACGGGCAGCGCCACGGCGACGCCGCCCCGGGGCAGGGCGAGGACCACGGGGTCGTGAAGGTCGCGCAGCCGCTCGGCCAGCAGCTCACCGGCCTCGGCCCGGTCCGCGAACACGTCCATGCCCTGGTCCTACCCCCACCCCGGCCCCGCTCCCCCGGCTACCGCCGCGCACCCGGGCGCATGGACCCGGCCGGCCCCCGCCGCGTGCCCGGGCGCACGGCCTTCCCCCCATCCGCTCCCCGTGCGCGTGCGGACAAGACGCCCGCCACGCCGAACGTGCACACGGATGCGGACAGGACACCCGCACCATGAACGCGCCCGCGGACCCGAGGAGCAGGACGGGTCAGGGGCGGGCGCGGCCGGAGCGGCGCATCTCCTTGTGGATGATCTTCCACCGGTTCTGCTGCTCCTTGCGGAGCCGGGCGTCCGTGCGGCCGGCCATCCACAAGGCCTCCCGCTGGAGCTTGCGCCAGCTCTGCAGCCGCCGCTCCGGCAGGTCGCCGCTCTCCACGGCCGCCAGCACCGCGCAGCCCGGCTCCGAGTCGTGCCCGCAGTCGTGGAAGCGGCACCGCGCGGACAGCTCGTCGATGTCCGAGAACACCATGTCGACGCCCTCGTGCATCTCGTACAGGCCGATCCGGCGGATGCCGGGCGTGTCGATGACCAGCCCGCCGCCGGGCAGCGGGATGAGCTCCCGGTGGACCGTCGTGTGCCGGCCGCGCCCGTCGGCGGCGCGCACCTGCTGGGTCTCCATCACGACGTCGCCGGCGAGCGCGTTGACCAGCGTGGACTTGCCGGCGCCCGACGGGCCGAGCACGACGGCGGTGCGCGAGCCCTCCAGGTACTCCCGCACCAGCTCGACGCCCTCGCCGCGCAGCGAGGACACGGCGTGCACGTCCACGCCCGGCGCGGCGGCGTGGACGTCGGTGAGCAGGTCCTCCAGACCCTGCTCGAACAGGTCGGCCTTGGTGACGAGCACGACCGGCGTGCCGCCCGACTCCCAGGCCAGCGCGACGAGCCGCTCGATGCGGCCGAGGTCGGCGAAGTCGGTGGAGTGCATGGACGGCTCGGCGACGAACACCACGTCGACGTTGGCGGCCAGGACCTGGCCCTGGCCGTCGCCGGACAGGCCGCCGCGCGAGTCGCGGCTGACGCCGCCGCGGACGAACGCCGTGGTGCGCGGCAGCACGGCCTCCAGCTCGTATCGGCCCTCGGGCAGCGCGCGCAGCGCGGCCCAGTCGCCGACGCACGGCAGCGCGACCGGGTTCTCGGCGGACGCCCGGCGCACGCGCGCGGAGTGGCGGGCGTGGTGCTGGCCGTCCTCGGTGATCACCTCGGCGGCGCCGCGGTCCACGCGGGCGACCCGCCCGGGAACGGTGCCGGCGGGGAGCTCGGCGGCGCGGGACGCGGTCCAGCCGAGCAGCGAAAGATCGTAAGACAACGGAGTGATTCCTCTGCTGTGAAGAGTTGCTGAGAAGGGATGGCCGGGTGGCTCAGGCGGGCACCCGGAAGTGGACGGCACGCAGGCGGAACAGAACAATCCGCATGGTCTCCACCTCCTCTTCACGCACCGCGGTCGCGCGCGACGCGCTCCGCGATCTCTCCACGCTGCGCGGCCACCGCATGGGGCCGCGCCGACGCACCGCTGTCCGGGCGTCGCCGAGACTCTACGCAGCTCGCCTTCCGGGCGCAATCGCATTTTTCTCGGCGTGTCGTTGAACCCCGCCCGGAGTCCCGGCCGTACTTCCTGCCGACAGCTCGAGAAAGGGGAATGATGCGGACCAGCACGTATCCCCCACCCTCGGCCGAGGGAGCCGGCCTCATGGGCAAGCCACGGTTGAGCCACTGGATCAGGCGTGTGCGGCCCGACGACGATCTCGTCGTCTCGGCTCTCTATCGGGAGTACCACGGACCGCTGCTCGCCTTCGTGGTACGGCTGACGGGGGGTGACAGGCAGTGGGCAGAGGACGTCGTGCAGGAAACCATGATCAGGGCCTGGCGCAGCGCGGAGCGGCTGGACCCGGCATCGGTCTCGCTGATGCCCTGGCTCGCGACCGTGGCGCGACGTATCGTCATCGATGACCGGCGGCGCAGGGACGCCCGCCCTCAGGAGTCGGGCGACGGGCCGCTGGACAGCGTGCCCGTGCCCGACGAGATGGAGGGACTGCTGCACCAGGTGCTCGTGTCAGACGCGCTGAGGGCGCTGTCACCGGCGCACCGCGAGATCCTCAACGAGACGATCCTGCGGGACCGGTCGGTGAACGACGCCGCCGAGGCCCTCGGGATTCCCGTGGGCACCGTGAAGTCCCGGGTGTACTACGCGGTACGCGCCCTGCGCGTCGCGCTGGAGGAGAGGGGGGTGACGGCGTGACGTCGCGAGTGGAGCACACCGATGTGGGCGCCTACGCCCTCGGCCTGCTGGACGACGACGACAAGGCCGCCTTCGAGGAGCACCTGGCCACCTGCCCGCCGTGCGCCGCCGAGCTCGCCGACCTGTCGGGGGTGGCGGGCGCGCTCGTCGGCATCGGCCCCCTGGAGGACCTCGGCCCGCCGCCGCGCGGGGAGGCCGAGGTCGTCGACCTGATGCGGCGCAAGCGGGCGGCCGACCGCCGCGCGCGCAGGGGGACGATCGTGATCGGCATGGCCGCCGCGGTGACGCTGGTCGCGGGCGGCCTGACCATCGGCACCCAGCTCGGCGACTCGGGGGCGCCGGCGGTCGCGGCGTCCGGGCAGCACGACCACCTCGGCCCGGCGGAGCAGTTCTACGCCGACGGCACCCCCGTGGCCGGCACCGGCGCCGCCGGCGTGACGGGCGGCCTGGTCATCGAGTCGAAGGCGTGGGGCACCCATGCCGCGCTCAAGCTGTCGGGCGTGAAGGGCCCGCTGGAGTGCGAACTGGTGTCGGTCGCGAAGTCGGGGCAGCGGCGGGTCATGACGGGGTGGGCCGTGCCGCCGGCCGGCTACGGGGTGCCGGGCCAGCCCGACCCGTTGTACACGCACGGGGGAAGCCCCGATCCGCTGGAGAAGATCGACCATTTCGAGGTGGTCACCACGACGGGCCAGAAGCTGCTCACCGTGAACGTGTGACGTCCGCGCCCGCGCGCCTCCCGGTGCGCGGGCGCGACCGCGATCGGTGGCCGCGCCCCGGGTGACCGCGTGGAGCCACGCCGCCCGAAAAAGCCCTCTCACCTGTGGTGGGAGGGCTTTTCCATGCCCGGCCGGCTGCCGGTACTTTTACACATTCGCGGGTTGAACCTCCGCGCGTCCGGGCCTCGTACTGCCTGCCGTACCGAACCGAACGCCCGAACGCCCGAACGCGGAGGTCTGTGATGACCAGCTCTGTCACGTCCAGCTCCCGGCCCGCCCGCGGCCTCCGGCTCGCCCGCACCGGCACCGTCGCCGCCGCCGGCCTGCTCACCGCGGCCCTCGCCGCCACGGCCCTGCCCGCCTCCGCCGCCGCGTCGCCTCCCGCGCCCCAGGCGGCCGTCCCGCGGCCGGCCGGGCCGCACGCGGGGGTGTCCCGCGCCGACGCGGGCGACGTCTATCTCGCCGCCGGGCTGCGCGGCGCGAACGAGGTGGGCGTCAAGGGCGACGCCGACGGCCGCGCCACCGTCGTGCTCCGTGTCAGCGGCGGCCGGGTCGCCTTCGCGATCCGCTGGAACAGGATCGGCTCCCCCACCGCGGCGCACCTCCACCTCGGCGCGCGCGGCGTGAACGGCGACGTGCGGCTGGAGTTCCTCACCAAGCCGCTGCCCGCCGGCGTGCTCGGCGTGAGCGGCGCCGTGGACGCCGACCCGGAAGTGGTCCGGGCGCTGGTCGAGGACCCGGGCGGCTTCTACGCCAACGTGCACGACGCCCGCCACCCCAAGGGGGCCGTGCGCGGCCAGTTCCACCGGCTCGCCGCCCCCGCCGACCTCGGCGGCGTCCTGCAGGGCAGCAACCGGGCGACCCTGAGCTCGCGGGCCGACGGGGCGCAGGAGGTCCGGGCCGAGGACGGGGCCAGGCGGGGCGACGAGGACGGCCGGGCGGTGTGGTGGCTGCGCCCGCACGGCGGGGCCGTCGGCTACACCGCCCTCTGGTCGGGGCTCGCGCCCGTGACGAACGGCCACATCCACCGGGGCGGGCGGGGCCGCGACGGCGCGGTCGTGGCCGACCTGTTCGCCGCGCCGAAGGGGCTGCCGGCCGGGATCACCGGCGTGGCGGGCGAGGCCAGGGTGCCCGCGGCCGTGGTCCGGCGCATCGCCGCCCACCCGGGCAGCTACTCCAGCGATCTGCACACCACCGAGTTCGGCGGCGGCGCGGTGCGCGGCCGGCTCTCCGGGCGGTCGTTCACCCACCCCCACGCGGTCACCGCCGACGTGCTGCGCGGCGCCCAGCTCTACGCCTGCACGAAGCAGCCGGGCGGCGGCCACGCCTTCACCCAGTACGGCGTGCGCGCCACGCTGCGGCGCGGCATCGAGCACTCCTTCGTCACCCCGGCCGCCGGACCGCCGCAGTGGATCGCCCCGGACGGCAGCGCGGTGCGCGGCAAGGTCGTCACCAAGACGCCCAACGGCGAGCGGGCCATCCCCGAGCTGGTGCTGACCGCGACCCGGTCGGGCGCGAAGGGCGGGCTGCTGTCAGGAGTCACGCAGGTGCTGCGGCTCAACACCGAGGGCGGGCCGGCTCCGGCCGGCTCGTGCAGGCCCGGGGCGAAGGCCCGCGTCCCCTACAGGGCGGACTACCTGTTCCTGAGCTGAGGCCCGGCCGGCTGCCTCTCCCCCGTATGTCAGCGGCGGTGTCAGGGCGGCGACGGCCCGGTATCAGAACGGTCGGCGATGGTTGATCTCGAAAGAACACAGCACAAGGAGCACACCATGCAGAAGTTCGACACCGCCGCCCCGATCACCGCCGTCCTGGACATCC
>NZ_JABWGO010000090.1 GCF_013363995.1 Nonomuraea rhodomycinica
CGGCCGGGTGTAGAGGTCGAAGGCGATCATCGGCAGCGCGGAGGCCCGCCACACGGCGTCGTGCAGCGCCGGACTGTCACCGGCCGAGGGGACCACCAGGACGCCCGCCGCGCCGAGCCCGGCCGCCACCCTCGCCTCCTCGGCCGTCCGCTCCACGCCCTCCCCCGCCGGGGAGCCCGTGGAGCCGCCTGGGGATCCGTCCGGGGAGTCGTCCGTGGCGGGGTGGCCGCCGACGCCGACGAGGACGGGGACGCCCAGCGCCACCGCCCGCTCGATCA
>NZ_JABWGO010000009.1 GCF_013363995.1 Nonomuraea rhodomycinica
ACGCGGGCGACCTGGTCCAGCAGGCCGTCCTGGTCGAGGCCGCGCGCGAACTTGTGCGCGGCGGCCATCGGGCCGCCGGTGTGCGAGCTCGACGGGCCGATGCCGACCTTGAACAGGTCGAAGACGCCGATGCTCATGCCACGTATTCCGCCGCCGCGTCCAGCAGCCACTCCGCCAGGTACGCCGCGAAGGACGAGCGGACCAGCACGAGGAAGCCGTCCTCCCGCGGGATCAGCACGACCTGGGCCCGGGCCAGCGTGGTCTGCGCGCACGCGCCCGGCCCGAACACGCCGGGGTGCAGGTCGAGGGCGCAGCCGTGGGCCAGCAGGTCCCGCGCGCGGGGGCCCGTGACCAGCAGGGTGGTGCGCTGGGCCGAGACGTCCACGATCGACCCGTGCCGGTCGCCGCGCGCCTTGCGCAGCAGCTCCAGCCGGTAGCCCTCGGGCGCGACGACCAGCCACTCGTCCGGGCCGAGCCACGCCACGGTCACCTCGTCGGCCCCCGACCCGGCCCGTACGGCCGTGTTCGGCTCGACCGGCAGGGGCACGCCGAGCGCGTCCCCGAGGTCCCCGGCCGCCGGGGACGACGGATCGACGCGCACGTTGATCTGGGTGAGGAACGGCAGCTCCGCCAGCCGCAGCGCCTCACCCCGGGACGCGGCCTCGAACCGGCCGGCGTAGGCCGCGGCCGGACTCCTGCGCTCAGCCATCACGGCGCGCTCCTTCCGGGTCGTACAGGACGTGGGAGGTGACGGTGACGGGCACCAGCGCGTCGCCGACGGGCGCGTACAGGCGCTCGCCGTGCCGGCCCTGCCCGCCGCGCACCAGCGCGAGCGCGAACGTGCGGCCCAGCGCCGCGCTGCGGTAGCTGGACGTCACGTGGCCGAGCATGGGCACGGGCGGCTCCGGCAGCGTGCCGGTGGCCACCAGGTGGGTCCCCTCGGGCAGCAGGACGTCCGGGTCCTCCGGCAGGAGGCCGACGAGCTGCTTGCGGTCCGCCCGCATGGTGTCGGCCCGCGAGAAGGACCGCTTGCCGACGAAGTCGGGCTTCTTCTTCGACACGACCCAGGACATGCCCAGGTCGTGCGGCGTGACGGTGCCGTCGGTGTCCTGGCCGACGATCGGGTACCCCTTCTCGGCCCGCAGCACGTGCATGGTCCCGGTCCCGTACGGGGTCACCAGGCCGGTGTCCATGATCGCTGTCCACAGGCGCAGGCCGTCCCAGGACGTCACGTTGATCTCGAAGGCCAGCTCGCCGGAGAAGCTGATCCGGCACACCCGCGCGGGGACGCCGGCCACCTCCGCCTCGCGCCACGTCATGAACGGGAAGTCGTCGACGCCCACCGCGAGGCCGGGCGCCAGGCCCGCCAGCACCTCGCGCGAGCCGGGGCCGACGAGCGCGACCGTGGCCCACTGCTCGGTGACCGACGTGAGGTGGACCCGCAGCCACGGCCACTCGGTCTGCAGCCACTCCTCCATCCAGTCGAGCACGGCCGCCGCGTTGCCCGTCGTGGTGGTCACGAGGAAGTGGTCGTCGGCGACGCGGATCACCGTGCCGTCGTCGAACACCATCCCGTCGGGCCGGCACATCACGCCGTAGCGGATGGAGCCGACCTTCAGCGAGCTCATCAGGTTGGTGTAGAGGCGGTCCAGGAACTCCCCGGCGTCGGGCCCGATCACGTCGATCTTGCCGAGTGTGGAGGCGTCCATGGCGGCCACGCCCTCGCGCGCGGCGGCGCACTCGCGCAGCACCGCGGCCTCCATGTCCTCGCCGGGACGCGGGTAGTACCAGGGCCGCTTCCACTGGCCGACGTTCTCGAACAGCGCGCCGTTGGCGACGTGCCATTCGTGCAGCGCCGTCACCCTGACCGGGTCGTGCAGCGCGCCGCGGTCCCGCCCGGCCAGCGCCGCGAAGCTCACGGGCTGGTACGGGGCGCGGAACGTGGTCGTGCCCAGCTCGGCCACCGGGACGCCCAGGGCGTGGGCCACGACCGCCGAGGTGAGCAGACCCGAGGTCTTGCCCTGGTCGTGCGCCGTGCCGGCGGTGGTGTAGCGCTTGACGTGCTCGACGGAGCGCAGCCCGGCGCCGGTCGCCCGGCGCACGTCGGCCACCGTCACGTCGCGCTGCAGGTCCACGAAGTGGCCCGCGTAGTCGGCGGCCGGGACCAGCCAGTACGCCAGCGGAGCGGCCTCCGGCGGCTCCTCCGCCCGCGGCACGTCCACGGGACGCGCGGGAGCGGACGCCGACGCCGCGCGGGCGCCCGCGCCGGTGCCGTCGGCCAGGCAGCCCGGCAGCGCGAACACGCCCCTGGCCGCCCCGGCCGCCTCGACCGCCTGGGTGGAGGCGTCGGGGACGAGCGTGCCGATCGCCTCGTCGTGGCGCAGCGTTCCGCCCGACTGGCTGTACAGGTGGACGACGGGGTTCCAGCCGCCCGACACGAGCAGCAGGTCGGCGTCGATGGAAGAGACGCCACCCGAGGACACCGAGGACACCGGGGAGACCTCGACCGAGGAGACCTGTCCGTCGCCCCGGGCCGCCGTCACCACGTGCCCGGACAGCAGCTCGACGCCGCGCTCGCGCAGGCGGGCGGCCCAGAGCTCGCCGGGAGCCGGCCGCGGGTCCACGACCGCCGCCACGTCGAGGCCCGCGTCGGCGAGGTCGAGCGCGGCGGCGTAGGCGCCGTCGTTGGCGGCGAACACCACGGCCCGGCGGCCCGGCAGCACGCCGTACCTGGTGGCGTAGGTGCGGGCCGCGCCGGCCAGCATGACGCCGGGCAGGTCGTTGCCGGCGAAGGCGATCGGCCGCTCGTGCGCCCCGGTGGCGAGCACCACGCGCCGCGCCCGGATCCGCCAGATCCGCTCACGGGCCATATGAGCGGGAGCCGCCGCTCCCAGGTGGTTGGTGCGCCGCTCGACGGCGACGAGGTAGTTGTCGTCGTAGTAGCCGAAGACGGTGGTGCGCCGCAGCACCCGGACCTCGGGCCGCTCCTCCAGGTGGGCCGCGGTCGCGGCGGCCCAGTCGGCGCCTGGCACGCCGTCCACCTCGTCGCGGGTCCCGAGGAGGCTGCCGCCCGGCTCGGGCTGGTCGTCGGCGAGGATCACCCGCGCGCCGGTGGCGGCGGCGGCCCGGGCCGCGGCCAGTCCGGCCGGACCGGCGCCGACCACCAGGACGTCGCAGTGGGCGTGGACGGCGTCGTAGCGTGCCGGGTCGGGCCCGGCGGCCAGCCGTCCCTGCCCGGCGAGGCTGCTCGCCACCAGGCCGTCGTACAGCTCGACGGTGGTGGCGGGCAGCATCGGCTCGGGGAACGGCTCCTCGATCTGGACGACCGCGTTGGGCTCCTCGCCGCCCGCGGCGAAGACGCCGCGCGGGCGGCCCAGCCTGACGCTGGTCGCGACCCGGCGCACGCTGTTGGCCAGCAGCGCGGAGGCCAGGGTGTCGCCGGGGTGGCCGGTGTACTCCTGCCCGTCGAACCGGAAGCGCAGCACGCGGGAGCGGTCGATCCGGCCGCCGTCGTCGCGCCTCACGACGCCACCGGCCGCGGCTCGCCGACCCG
This sequence comes from Nonomuraea rhodomycinica, assembly GCF_013363995.1. Taxonomy (GTDB): domain Bacteria; phylum Actinomycetota; class Actinomycetes; order Streptosporangiales; family Streptosporangiaceae; genus Nonomuraea; species Nonomuraea rhodomycinica. The sequence goes on from NZ_JABWGO010000009.1 coordinate 3,554, forward strand.
GTAGACGCCGTGGATCCGGTTGGTCGCGGTGTCACGCAGGGCGTTGAACCAGCGGCGGCAGCCCGCGGAGTGGCTCCACCGCTCGGCGAAGACGCCCTTGGGGTTGTCGCGGAAGAACAGGTAGCGGGCCCACTCCTCGTCGGAGAGCGCGGCCGGGTCCTCCGGGTAGGCGACGTGGGCCTGTCCGCCGTAGTGGAACTCGGCCTCCTCGCGAGGGCCGCACCATGGGCAGGGAATCAGCAGCATGTGACGTCCTCAGTGCGCGACCGCGGCGGCGCCGTGCTCGTCGACGAGCGCCCCGGTGACGAATCGGTCAAGAGAGAAGGGAGCGGCGAGAGGGTGCGGCTCGTCGTGGGCCACCGTGTGGGCGAAGCACCAGCCCACGCCGGGGGTGGCCTTGAACCCGCCGGTTCCCCACCCGCAGTTGAGATACAGGCCGTCGACCGGGCTCAGCCCGACGATCGGCGAGGCGTCCGGCGTGACGTCCACGACGCCGCCCCAGGTGCGCAGCACGTGCGCCCTGGCGAAGATCGGGAACAGCTCCAGCGCGGCGGCCATCTGCCGCTCGATGATGTGGAAGGCGCCGCGCTGCCGGTAGGAGTTGGCCGCGTCGATGCCCGCGCCCATCACCAGCTCGCCCTTGTGGGCCTGGCTGACGTACACGTGGACGGCGTTGGACATGACGACCGTCGGGTGTACCGGCTCCAGCAGCTCGGAGACCAGCGCCTGGAGCGGGTGGCTCTGCAGCGGCAGGTCGATGCCGGCGGTGGCGGCCACGACCGAGGTGTGCCCGGCGGCGCACAGCGCCACCCGGCCGGCCGCGATGCTCCCGCGGGTGGTGTCGACGCCGGTGACCCGGCCGTCGCTCACCCGCAGCCCGGTGACCTCGCAGTTCTCGATGAACTCGACGCCGAGCGCCGCCGCGGCGCGGGCGAACCCCCAGGCGACGTAGTCGTGCTTGGCGATGCCGGCGCGGGGCTGGAACGTCGCCCCCATCACCGGGTAGCGCACGTCCGGGGAGATCTCGACGATCGGGCAGACCTCCTTGACCTGCCGCGGGTCCAGCCACTCGGCGTCCACGCCGTTGAGCCGGTTGGCCTCCACCCGGCGGACGCTGTCGCGCACGTCCTGCAGGCTGTGCGCCAGGTTGAGCACGCCGCGCTGGCTGAACAACAGCGGGTAGTCCAGCTCCTCCTCCAGCCCCTCCCAGAGCTTCAGGGCGTGCTCGTAGATCCCGGCGCTCTCGTCCCACAGGTAGTTGGAGCGGATGATGGTGGTGTTGCGGGCCATGTTGCCGCCGGCCAGCCAGCCGCGCTCCAGGACCGCGACGTTGGTGATGCCGTGGTTCCTGGCCAGGTAGTACGCCGTGGCCAGGCCGTGGCCGCCGCCGCCGACGATGACCACGTCGTAGGACGACTTCGGCTCGGCGGCGCTCCACAGCCGGTCGGGGTGGTCCGGCAGGTCGGCGCCGGGCGGGCGGGGGCTCATCGGGGCTCTCCGCAGAGGCCGGCTCCGTAGAGCGGGTGCTTGCCGGCCAGCGCCTCGACCCGGCCGCGCAGGTGGTCCAGGTCGGCGCCCGGCGTCAGGGCGCCGGCGATGACGTCGGCGACCTCGGTGAAGTCCGCGGCGCCGAATCCGCGGGTGGCCAGGGCGGGCGTGCCGATGCGCAGCCCTGAGGTGACCATCGGCGGGCGCGGGTCGAACGGCACGGCGTTGCGGTTGACCGTGATGCCCGCCGCGTGCAGCCGGTCCTCGGCCTGCTTGCCGTCCAGCTCGGAGTCGCGCAGGTCCACCAGGACGAGGTGGACGTCCGTGCCTCCGGTGAGCACCTTCACGCCGGCGGCGACCGCGTCGGGGGCGAGCAGGCGGTCGGCGAGGATCCGCGCGCCCTCCAGGGTCCGCCGTTGCCGCTCGCGGAACGCCTCCTCCGCCGCGATCTTGAACGCGACGGCCTTGGCGGCGATGACGTGCTCCAGCGGCCCGCCCTGCTGGCCCGGGAACACCGCCGAGTTGATCTTCTTGGCGAGGTCCTCGGTGGACAGGATCACGCCGCCGCGGGGGCCGCCGAGGGTCTTGTGCGTGGTCGTGGTGACCACGTGGGCGTGCGGCACGGGCGACGGGTGCAGGCCCGCCGCCACCAGGCCGGCGAAGTGCGCCATGTCCACCATCAGGTACGCGCCCACCTCGTCGGCGATCCGGCGGAAGGCCGCGAAGTCGAGGTGGCGGGGGTAGGCCGACCAGCCGGCGATGATCAGCCTGGGCCGGTGCTCGCGGGCCAGCCGCTCGACCTCGTCCATGTCGACCAGGTGGTCGCTCTCGCGCACGTGGTAGGCGACGACGTTGTAGAGCCGGCCGGAGAAGTTGATCCGCATGCCGTGGGTGAGGTGCCCGCCGTGGGCCAGGTCGAGGCCGAGGATGGTGTCGCCCGGCTCCAGCAGCGCCGACATGGCGGCGGCGTTGGCCTGGGCGCCCGAGTGCGGCTGCACGTTGGCCGCCTGCGCGCCGAACAGCGCCTTCACCCGGTCGACGGCCAGCCGCTCGACCACGTCCACGTGCTCGCAACCGCCGTAGTAGCGCCGGCCCGGGTAGCCCTCGGCGTACTTGTTGGTCAGCACCGAGCCCTGGGCGGCCATGACCGCCTGGGGCGCGAAGTTCTCCGACGCGATCATCTCCAGCGTCGATCGCTGCCGGGCCAGCTCCGCGCCGATGGCGGCGTGGATCTCCGGGTCCACCACGTCCAGCGGGGTGTCGATCATCTGCAGGTCCTTTCCTAACCGCGCAGCCGGGTCATCGCCGGGTCGAACAGGGGCTCCTCGGCCACGACCGCGTCCACCCTGCGGTCGAAGTAGCCGATCTGGACCGCTTGGCCCGGGTCGGCGAGCGAGGCGGGCAGCCACGCGTAGGCGACGCCCTTGCCGATCGTGTAGCCGTAGGCGGCGCTGGTGACGTAGCCGACGGGCCGCTCACCGTCGTACACGGGCTCCTTGCCCATGACGACCTCGTCGGTGAGCAGGCAGGTGAGCCTGCGGGTGACCGACTCCTTGCGGGCGAGCAGCGCCTCGCGCCCGATGAAGTCGCCCTTGTCGAGCTTGACGGCGAAGCCGAGCCCGGCCTCGTACGGGTCGTGCTCGAAGGTCATGTCGGTGCCGAAGGAGCGGTAGCCCTTCTCCAGCCGCAGGCTGGTGAAGGCGCCGCGGCCGGCGGCGATGACGCCGTGGTCCCGGCCGGCCTCCCACAGGGTGTCCCACAGCTTGAGCCCCATGTCGGAGGTGGTGTAGATCTCCCAGCCCAGCTCGCCCACGTACGACAGGCGCAGCATGGTGACCGGCACGTTGCCGATGTAGCCGCGGGCGCCGCGGAAGTAGCGCAACGCGGTCAGGTCGATGTCGGTCAGCGGCTGGACCAGGTCCCGCGCCTTGGGGCCCCAGACGCCGACGCAGCAGGTGCCGGCCGTGATGTCGCGGACGAACACGTCGGCGGGCCGGTGGCGCTCCATCCAGTCGAGGTCCAGGTTGCCGTTGGCGCCGACCTGGAACTCCTGGGCGCCCAGCCGGGCCACGGTGACGTCGCTGCGGATGCCGCCGTCATGGTCCAGGAGCAGGCAGTACGTCACGGAGCCGATGGACTTGTCCACGTCGCCGGTGGTGAGGCGCTGGAGGAAGGCGACGGCTCCCGGTCCGGAGACCTCCAGCCGCTTGAGCGCGGTCATGTCGTACATGGCGACGCCCTCGCGGGTGGCCTGCGCCTCCGCGCCGACGATCGGCGACCAGTACCGGGCCGCCCAGTCCCCCGGCGTGGGGATGTCGCGTCCGGACAGCAGCGGCGCGTTGGCCGCGTACCACTGCGGGCGCTCCCAGCCCGACGCCTCCAGGAAGGCGGCGCTGAGCTCCTGCTGACGCGGGTGGAACGGGCTGGTGCGCAGCGGCCGGGGCTCCCGCATCGGCTGGAGCGGGTGGATGATGTCGTAGACCTCGACGTAGTTCTGGCAGCCACGGGCCAGCACGTAGTCGGGGGCGACCTGGTGCGGCTCGAACCGGTTGACGTCGCACTCGTGCAGGTCGAACGTCGTGCAGTGGCCGTCGACCAGCCACTCGGCCATGGCGCGGCCGACCCCGGCGGAGTGGGTGACCCAGACGGCCTCCGCCACCCAGAAGCCCTTGACGTCGGGCGACTCGCCCATCAGCGGCAGGTGGTCGGTGGTGAAGGAGAACAGGCCGTTGATGCCCTCCTCCACCTTGGCCGAGCGGGTGGACGGCAGGAGCTCCTGGGTCTCGCTCCACGCCTCGGCGAAGTCGTCGGGCGTGAAGGTGAGCACCGACGGCATCACCTCGGCCTCGTCCACGGACAGGATGTCGTCGGCGCTGATCGGCATGGGCCGGTGGCCGTAGTAGCCGATGCCGAGCGTGTCGAAGCGCTCGCGGAAGTAGAGGTCGGCGTCCTGGTGGCGGAGGATCGGCCGGGAGCACTCGACCGTCTGGCCGGCCAGGCCGGGCACCTGCCCGGTCCAGGCGAGCTGGTGGGCGAGCGGGGTGAGCGGCAGGTTCATGCCGACCATGCGGGCCACGCGCGGGCCCCAGATCCCGGCGCAGCACACCACGATGTCGGCGGGGATCTCGCCCTGGTCGGTCACCACCGCGGCGACCCTGCCGCCCTCGGTCCTGACGTCCAGCACCTCGTGGCGGGCGAGCACCCGCACGCCGCGCTCGCGGGCCCGGGTGAGCTGGGCGTCGACCGCCTTGACCGCCTTGGCCAGGCCGTCGGTCGGGATGTGCAGCCCGCCGAGCACCTTGCCGGCGTCGAGCAGGGAGTGCCTGGCCGCGCACTCCTCGGGCGTGAGCAGGTGGGTCTCGATCCCCCAGGCCGTCGCCCAGCCGTGGCGGCGGTGCAGCTCGGCGAGCCGCTTGGGGGTGGTGGCCACTTCGAGCCCGCCCACCTGGTGGAAGCTGTCCAGCTCGACGAACTTCTCCACGGTGTAACGGGCCATCTCGGTCATGGTCTTCGACCCGTTGATCTGGAACACCAGCCCAGGGGCGTGCGACGAGGAGCCGCCGGTGGCGGGCACGTCTCCCTGGTCCACGACGGTGACGTCGGTCCAGCCGCGGGCGGACAGCTCGTCGGCCAGAGCCGCGCCGACCACGCCCGCGCCGATGATGACGACGCTCGGGACCGTCATAGCCACCTCCGTTGTTGCGATATATGCAACCAAGCGCACTTTCCGCAACAAGAGTCACCCGCCGCATTCCGGGTGTCAAGGGGGTGTTCGTCGGATTCCGTACGGTTTTTCGGGCGGATTTCCAGGCGGTTCTCCGGCCGCCCCGGAACGCCAACGCGCCCGGCCCGATCGCGAGTCGTCGATCGGGCCGGGCGCGGGACGGCGCGGGCAGGCGTCAGCTCGTGGGGAGCCAGGCCTTGACCTTGTCGGGGTTGTCGGCCACCCACTTGGCGGCCGCCTCGTCGGCCGACATCTTGTCCTCGGCGATGTACTTGGCCACCAGGTTCTGGTCGTCGTTCGTCCAGGTGAAGTTCTTGACCAGGGTGTAGGCGGGGCTGCCGGAGTCCGCGAACTTCTTGCTCACGATCTTGTCCAGCTCGTACGGCGGGTAGTCGCACGCCACCTTGGCCGGATCGGCGTCGCAGCCCTCGGTGTAGGGGGGCAGGTTGACCTTGACCAGCTTCACCTCCGACAGGAACCACTGCGGCTCGTAGAAGTAGCCGATGACCGGCTTCTGCTGCTTCTCCGACTGGCGGAAGGCGGTGATGAGCGCGGTCTCGCTGCCCGCGTACACGACCTTGTAGTCGAGCTTGAGGTTCTTCACCAGGGCCGCGTCGTTGGTGACGAACGAGGGATCGCCGTCAAGCAACTGGCCCTTGCCGTCGGATTCGGAGGTCTTGAACAGCGAGGCGTACTTGTTGAGGTTCTTGCCGTCGGTGATGTCCGGGTACTTCTTGGCCATCCACGGCGCCACGTACCAGCCGATGACGCCCTTGTTGCCGGTCGGCCCCGCCGACACGGCCACCTTCTGGTCGTCGATGTACTTCTTCTTCAGGTCGTCGTGGGCCCAGTTCTCGACGATCGCGTCCACCTCGCCGGTCGCGAAGCCCTGCCAGGCCACCTCCTCCTTCAGGTCCTTCTTCACCACCTTGCAGCCGAGCTGTTTCTCGGCCACGTGGGCGATCACCGCCGCGTTGGCCTCGTAGCCGACCCACGGGTTGACCGCGAGGTTGAACGTGCCGCAGCCTTTCGAGCCGCCGGCCGAGGCGGTGCCGCCGGTCTCGCCGACCTTCGCTCCGCCGCACGCGGTGAGCAGGAGGCCGGCGCCCGTCACGAGCGCGGCGACCCTGACCTTTCCGCTCCTGGTAACTGCCACCTGGTCCTCCTGGGTGTCTCGGGCCGAGAACCGGCCGGTGTCGTTCACTTGTGGTGCGGCCCGCCGTGAGCCGCCACGTCCGCCCGCTGGGTGGCGGCCCGCATGACCCGGTCGAGCACGATGCCGAGCACGACGATCGCCAGCCCGGCGGCCAGCCCCTTGCCCCGCAGCTGGTGCTGCGAGAAGCCGGCCACGACGTCGTAGCCGAGCGCGCCCGCGCCGACCAGACCGCCCACGACCACCATCGACAGCACGTAGATGAGCCCCTGGCTGGCCGCCAGCGTCACGGCGCTGCGCGCCATCGGGAGCTGGACCTTGGAGATGAGCTGCCAGGTGCTGGCCCCCGCCGAGGTGGCGGCCTCGACGGTGGTGGGCGAGACGCCCCTGATGCCCTCGGCCACCAGCTTGATCGCCACGGGCGCCGCGAACACCACGGCCGCGATGATCGCGGTGAACCGCGTCGCGCCGAACAGGCCGAGGATGGGCACCAGGTAGACGAAGGCCGGCATGGTCTGGCCGGCGTCCAGCACGGGCCGCAGCACGGTGTCCGCCCGGTCGCTGCGGCCTATCCACACCCCGGCGACCACGCCGAGCAGCATGACGAGGACCGTCGCGACGATGGTCGAGGCCAGCGTGACCATGCTGTCCTGCCACAGCCCGAGCAGCACCAGCAGCAGCAGCCCGGCCGCGGTCACCAGCGCGGCGCGCACGCTGCCCACCAGCAGGGCGAGGACCACGGCCACGATCGTGACCAGCCACCAGGGCGTGCCGGTCAGCAGCGCCTCCAGCCGGTTGAGGAACTGGTTGGTCAGCAGGTTCTTCACGGCGTCGGTGTAGGCGACCAGGCTGTCCTGCACCCACTGGCTCGCGGCGTCGGCCGCGCGGCGCACGTACGGGCCGGCGTTCGCCGCGACGGGGAACTCCGCCGCCCACACGTAGGTGTACGACAGGTACGCGAGCACCCCGGCGACGCCCAGGACGCCCGCCACCTCCAGGCGGCGTCCCCGCGTCGTGCGCAGCCGTCCGGCCCGGCGCTGGACCTCCACCCGGCGGCTGGCCGCGGAGGTCACCCGGTCCAGCACCACCGCCATGATCACGATGGCCAGCCCGGCGTTGAAGGCGGTGCCGACGTCGAGCGTCTGCAGCGCCTTCAGCACCGTCTGCCCCAGGCCGGGCGCGTCGATGAGCGCCGCGATGGTGGCCATGGACAGGGCGGCCATGATGGTCTGGTTGACGCCCACGATGATCGTCTGCTTGGCCATGGGCAGCCGCACGTGCCGCAGCGCCTGAGCCGGCGTGGCGCCGAGCGAGGTGCCGGCCTCCAGCGTGTCGGAGGAGACCTGCCGGATGCCGTGCGCGGTGATGCGGATGGCCGGCGGGATCGCGTAGATCATCGTCGCGACCGTCGCGCTGGCCGGGCCGATGAGGAAGAACAGGGTGAGCGGCGCGAGGTAGACGAACGTCGGCATGGTCTGCATGAAGTCCAGCACCGGCGTCACCAGCCGGTTGAACCGGTCGCTCAGCCCGGCCCAGATGCCGAGCGGGATGCCCACCGCCAGCGACAGCGCCACCGCGGTCAGCGTGAGCGCCAGCGTGTCCATGCTCTCCTGCCACAGGCCCAGCGCGCCGAACGACAGGAACCCGGCGGCGGTCAGCAGCGCGACCTTCCTGTTGCCGTACAGCAGGGCGACGGCGGTGGCGAGGCCGGTCACGCCGAGCCAGCCCAGCACGGGGACCGGCCGGCCCAGCGCCGGCTGGCTGATCAGCGCCTGGACGGCCGTCACGGCCTGGTCGATGAACAGCCGGATGTAGTTGATGAAGTAGAGGAACAGCGGGTTGCTGTTGCGGCTGTCGTCGACCGCGTCCATCGCCTCGTTCAGCGCGCCGTGCAGCGGGGTCAGCTCGGCCCCGCCCAGGGCGAACGTGTCGTGCCCGCGCAGCAGCGCCCAGCCCGCCGCCCACACCGCGAGCGCCAGGGCGATCAGGTACCTGCGGGCGGGCAGCCTGGCGGCGACCCCCCTGGTCGCGGAGAGGGCCGTCATCCCTCCGCCTTCCCGGCGATCACCTCGAGGATCTCCGCGCTCGTGACCACTCCCAGCAGCTGTCCGCCGTCCGTCACGCGCACCGGCCGCTCGGCGGAGAGCACGGCGTGGACGGCATCGCGGATGACCACGTCGGGGCCGAGCTCGGGACCGTCGAGCGGCTCGCCGGGCTGCGGCGGGCGCATGACCCAGCGCAGCGTGAGCACGTGGGAGCGGGGGACGTCGCTGACGAAGTCGCGCACGTAGTCGTCGGCCGGGGCGCCCACGACCTGGTCGGGCGTGCCGACCTGGACGACCTCGCCGTCGCGCATGATGAGGATCCGGTCGCCCAGCTTCAGCGCCTCGCTCAGGTCGTGGGTGATGAAGATCATCGTCTTGCCGACCTCCTGGTGCAGCCGGATGACCTCGTTCTGCATCTCGCGCCTGATCAGCGGGTCCAGCGCGGAGAACGGCTCGTCGAACAGCAGCACCTCGGGGTCGGCCGCGAGCGCCCGGGCCAGGCCCACGCGCTGCTGCATGCCGCCGGAGAGCTGGTCGGGGTAGGAGTTCTCGAAGCCGTTGAGCCCGACCAGGCCGACGACCTCGCGGGCCCGCGCGTAGCGGTCCTGCTTGGCCACCCCGCGGATCTCCAGCCCGAAGGCGACGTTGTCGAGCACGCACCGGTGCGGCAGCAGGCCGAAGTGCTGGAAGACCATCGCCATGCGGTGCCTGCGCAGCTCGCGCAGCCGGCGCTCGTCGGCCTTGCGCACGTCCTCGCCGTCCAGCAGGATCTCGCCGGCCGTGGGCTCGATCAGCCTGGTCAGGCAGCGGACCAGGGTGGACTTGCCGGAGCCCGACAGTCCCATGACGACGAACACCTCGCCCCGCCGGACCTCGAAGGAGACGTCACGGACGGCCGCGACGCAGCCCGACTGCTCCTTGAGCTCCTTGCGGCTGAGCGAGCTGCCCACGACGCTCTCCGCCTTCGGGCCGAACACCTTCCACAGCTCGCGCACGGAGAGGATCGGGGGGACATCGGTGTCGGGTGCACTACGTTCGGCCACTGACGGTGCGGTCATGACCACCTCTCAGAGCGTTGGTCTTCGGAGCGTCAGTTCGCTGGGAACCACTTCTGGGCGCGCGGGCGGATGTTCTGCCACACGTGCTTGATCTCTCGGTACTCGTCCAGCCCGGTCGGCCCGAGCTCGCGGCCGACGCCGGACTGCTTGAAGCCACCCCACTCGGCCTGCGGCACGTAGGGGTGGTAGTCGTTGATCCACACCGTGCCGTGGCGCAGCCGGCCGGCCACCCGCTGCGCCTTGCCCGCGTCCTGGGTCCAGACGGCGCCGGCCAGGCCGTACTCGGTGTCGTTGGCGAGGCGGACGGCCTCGTCCTCGGTGGTGAAGCGCTCCACGGTCAGCACGGGACCGAACGACTCCTCCCGCACGACGCGCATGCCCTGCTTGCACTCGTCGAGGACGGTGGGCCGGTAGAAGTGGCCGGGGCCGTCGAGCCGGTGACCGCCGCAGCGCAGGACGGCGCCCTCGGCCAGGCCCGCGGCCACGTACTCCTCCACCTTGGCGAGGTGCGCGGCGGAGATGAGCGGGCCCGTGTGGGCGTCGGGGTCGTCCGGCCCGCCCAGGCGGATCAGCTCGGCCCGCCGGACGACCTCGTCGACGAACGCGTCGTGCAGGGAGTCCTCGACGAGCAGCCGGGCGCCGGCGGAGCACACCTGCCCCGAGTGCAGGAACACGGCCGTGAGCGCGAAGTCGACCGCCGCTTCGAAGTCGGCGTCGGCGAAGACCACGTTGGGGTTCTTCCCGCCGAGTTCGAGCGCCACCCGCTTGACCGTGGCCGAGGCCGCGGCCATGAGGCGCCGCCCGGTGGCCAGGCCGCCGGTGAACGACACCAGGTCCACGTCCGGGTGCTCGGCCAGCGGCGCGCCGGCCGCCGCCCCGGCGCCCAGCACCAGGTTGGCGACACCGGCGGGCAGCCCCGCCTCCTCCAGCGCGCGCATCAGCAGGATCGCGGTGCTGGGGGTGAGCTCGCTGGGCTTGAGGACGAAGGTGTTGCCCGCCGCCAGCGCGGGGGCGACCTTCCAGGTCGCCTGCAGGAGGGGGTAGTTCCACGGGGTGATCAGGCCGCACACGCCGACCGGTTCGTAGACGATCCGGCTGATCGCGTCGTCGCGGCCGGTGTCGACCACGCGTCCCGCGTCGGTGCCGGCGACGCCGGCGAAGTAGCGTAGGGAGGCGACGGAGTCGTCGACGTCGTACTCGCTCTCGACGATGCGCTTGCCGGTGTCGCCCGACTCGGCGCGGGCGAACTGCGCCCGGTCGCGCTCCAGCAGGTCGGCGACCCGGTGGAGGAGGGCGCCGCGCTCGCGGGCCGGGGTGGCCGGCCAGGGGCCGTGGTCGAACGCCTGCCTGGCGGCCTGGATCGCGGCCACGGCGTCGGTCGCGGTGGCTTCTGCGACCGTGGTAACGAGACTGCCGTCGGCGGGCGAGTGAATGCTGCGCTGGCCACCGTCGGCTGGCTTGGTCCACGTGCCGCCGATGTAGAGATCGGTCATCGGCACACCTTTGATCGTTGCGTACTGCGCAAGGCAATGCTTAATGGGGAACAGAATCGACGGCCGTTCCCGATTCGTCAAGACCTGGGGCAAATCCCCGCCGAATCCTTACGCTGCGCTTTCGCTCTTCGCCGTCCCCTCTTGACTGGAGCGTGCCAGGACATCACGCTGTTGCGTATACATCACCGTCTTGCGCCATACGCAACACGCAACACCCAGGAGGTGCGATGTCTCCTCGGCCCGATCCTGGACGCGAGTTCATCCTCACGGTCTCCTGTGCCGACAAGCCGGGCATCGTGTACGCGGTGACGAGCTTCCTGGTACAGCACGGCGGCAACATGCTCCAGAGCAAGCAGTTCAACGACCGCAGGGGCGGCGGCTTCTTCATGCGCGTGCACTTCGCGGCCCGGCACGGCCTCGACGAGCTGCGCGCCGGCTTCGCCTACGTCGGCGAGTCGTTCCAGATGACCTGGCAGCTCAACGACGCCGCGACGCCCACCAGGTCGCTCATCATGGTCTCGAAGTTCGGCCACTGCGTGAACGACCTGCTCTTCCGCAAGCAGGTGGGCGGCCTGAACATCGAGATCCCGGCGATCGTCTCCAACCACCCCGACCTGGAACCGCTCGCCGCCTCCTACGGCGTGCCGTTCCACCACGTGCCGGTCACCCCGGACACCAAGGCCGAGGCGGAGGCCAGGGTGCTGGAGCTGGTCGAGGAGTACGAGGCCGACCTCGTCGTGCTGGCCCGCTACATGCAGATCCTGTCCGACGACACGTGCAAGCGGCTGGAAGGCCGGGCCATCAACATCCACCACTCGTTCCTGCCGGGCTTCAAGGGCGCCAAGCCGTACCACCAGGCGCACGAGCGCGGCGTGAAGCTCATCGGCGCGACCGCGCACTACGTCACGGCGGACCTCGACGAGGGCCCGATCATCGAGCAGGACGTCGCGCGGGTGGACCACGAGCTCGACCCCGACGAGCTGAGCGCGGTGGGCAGGGACGTCGAGGCGCAGGTGCTCGCCCGCGCCGTGAAGTGGCACAGCGAGCAGCGCGTCCTGCTCAACGGGGACCGCACAGTCGTCTTCCGCTGAGGCGGAAGAAACAGGCAAGGAGGCGGTGGGGACCGCGGCGGGCCCCCACCGCCTCCTTTCTATGCCTGGGCGCGGTGCCGGTAGAACTCGGTGGTCTCGGGCGGGAGCGGGGTGTTGCCGAGGATCAGGTCGGCCGCCTTCTCCGCCAGCATCATGACCGGCGCGTAGATGTTGCCGTTCGTGACGTACGGCATGGCCGAGGCGTCCACCACGCGCAGCCCGTCGACGCCGTGGACCCGCATGGTCTCCGGGTCGAGCACGGACATCTCGTCGATCCCCATCCTGGCCGTGCAGGAGGGGTGCAGCGCCGTCTCGCCGTCCCGCGCGACCCAGTCGAGGATCTCCTCGTCGGTCTCCACGGACGGCCCGGGCGACAGCTCGCCGGTGCTGAACTTCCCCAGGGCGGGCTGGCCGAGGATGCTCCGGGCGACCCTGACGGCCTCCACCCACTCCCTGCGGTCCTGCTCGGTGGACAGGTAGTTGAACCGCAGGGCCGGATGCTCCCGGGGGTCGGTGCTCTTGATCTTCACCGAGCCGCGGGCGTCGGAGTACATCGGCCCGACGTGCACCTGGTAGCCGTGCCCGCCCGCGGGCGCCGAGCCGTCGTAGCGCACGGCGATGGGCAGGAAGTGGAACATCAGGTTGGGGTAGTCGACGTCGTCGTTGCTGCGGACGAACCCGCCCGCCTCGAAGTGGTTGGTCGCCCCCGGTCCCCTGCGCAGGAACAGCCACTGCGCCCCGATCCACGGATGGCGCCACTTCTGCAGGTTGGGCTGCATCGAGACCGGCTGGGAGCAGCCGTGCTGGATGTAGACCTCCAGGTGGTCCTGGAGGTTCTCGCCGACGCCCGGCAGGTCGTGGACCACGTCGATGCCGAGGGCGGCCAACTCCTTGGCGTTGCCGACGCCGGACAACTGGAGCAGTTGCGGGGAGTTGATGGCGCCGCCGGCCAGGATGACCTCCTTGGCCCGCACGGTGCCGCCGTCGTACTCCACGCCGACCGCCCGCGTGCCCTCGAAGAGGATCCTCGACACGAACGCGCGGGTCTTGACCGTGAGGTTGGGCCGTTTGAGCACGGGGTGCAGGTAGGCGCGGGCCGCGCTGAGCCGGCGGCCGTTCCTGATGTTGCGGTCGAAGCGGGCGAAGCCCTCCTGGCGGTAGCCGTTGACGTCGTCCGTGAGGGGGTAGCCGGCCTGCTGGACGGCCTCGAAGAACGCCCCGAACAGCGGCGTGGTGGCCGGCCCGCGCTCCATGACCAGCGGTCCGTCGTGGCCGCGGAAGGGCGTGCCCGGGTCGCCCAGGCAGTTCTCCATCCGCTTGAAGTACGGCAGGCAGTGGGCGTAGTCCCAGTTCTTCATCCCCGGGTCGGCGCCCCAGCGCTCGTAGTCCATGGGGTTGCCCCGCTGGAAGATCATGCCGTTGATGCTGCTGGAGCCGCCGAGCACCTTCCCGCGGGCGTGGTAGATCCGCCGGCCGTGCATGAACGGCTCCGGTTCGGACTCGTAGCGCCAGTCGTAGAAGCGGTTGCCGATGGGGAAGGGGAGGGCGGCGGGCATGTGGATGAACACGTCCCACGGATAGTCCGGCCGGCCGGCCTCCAGGACCAGCACCCGCGTGCCGGGATCCGCGGACAGCCGGTTGGCCAGGGCGCAGCCGGCCGAGCCGCCTCCGACGATGACGAAGTCGTAGTGGTGTGACGTCATAGTGCCTCGTCTCATCGCACGTTTCACCAAATCGTAGCGCCATACGCACTGCGTTTCACTAGTCGCAACAAGAGATCTTTTCGTGCTGCGATCGACGGAAGTTCCTCAAAGCACTTACAGTTTCGCTATGAGCAACGAGTCGGGCAGTGGCGGTGTGCAGTCGGTCGACAGGGCGATCAGCGTCCTGGAGATCCTCTCCCGCCGGGGCGAGGCGGGAGTGAGCGAGGTCGCGGCCGAGATCGACGTGCACAAGTCGACGGCGTTCCGGCTGCTCGGCGCGCTGGAGGCGCGCGGCCTGGTCGAGCAGGCCGAGGACCGGGGCAAGTACCGCCTCGGCTTCGGCATCATCCGCCTGGCCGGCGGGGTCAGCACGCAGATGGACGTCACCCAGCGCGCCCGGCCCGTCTGCCACCGCCTGGCCGAGGAGATCGGCGAGACGGTCAACATCGCCGTGCTGCGCTCAGCCTACGCGGTCAACCTCGACCAGGTCCGCGGCCCGTCGGCCGTCACCGCGTACAACTGGGTCGGCCAGATCACCCCGCTGCACGCCACCTCCAGCGGCAAGGTGCTCCTCGCCTACCTCGCCGACAACGAGCGCGCCCGGCTGCTGTCGGGCGCCCACCTGGAGAGCCTCACGCCGCGGACCGTCACCGACGTCGACAAGCTCCAGGAGCAGCTCGCCGAGGTCCGCGCGACGGGCTGCGCCTACACCCTGGAGGAGCTGGAGGACGGCCTGAACGCCATGGCCGCGCCCATCCGCGCCTACCACGGCGAGGTCGTCGCCGCGGTCAGCGCGTCCGGGCCCGCCTACCGCTTCAGCGGCGAGCGCATGCGGGAGCTGGCCCCCGTCCTCGTCGCCGGGGCCGAGGAGATCAGCCGCCGGCTGGGCTACGCGGGCTAGCCCGCACCAGCCGGATCACCACGCTCTTCGAGGTCGGGGTGTTGGACGTCTCGGCCACCGAGTCGAGCGGCACCAGCACGTTCGTCTCCGGGAAGTAGGCAGCGCAGCAGCCGCGGGCCGTGGGATAGGCGATCACCCTGAACCCCGGGGCCGTGCGCTCGCCGTCGGGCCACTCGCTGACCAGGTCCACCAGGTCGCCGTCGGCCAGGTCGCGCTCGGCCAGGTCGCCGGGGTGCACGAAGACCACCCGGCGGCCCGCCTTGACCCCGCGGTAGCGGTCGTCGAGCCCGTAGACCGTGGTGTTGTACTGGTCGTGGCTGCGGACCGTCTGGAGCAGTAGCCGCCCGGGAGGCACGTCCAGCACCTCCAGCTCGTTGACGGTGAAGTTGGCCCGGCCCGTGGCCGTCGGGAAGCGGCGCTCGTCCCTCGGCGCGTTGGGCAGGGCGAACCCGCCGGGCGCCCGCGCGTTGAAGTCCTCGAAGCCGGGCACGACCCGCGCGATGCGGTCCCTGATCGCGCCGTAGTCGCGCTCGAACTCCGCCCATGGCACGTGCGGGTCCGCGCCGAACAGCTCGCGCGCCAGCCGGCAGACGACCGACACCTCCGAGAGCAGGTGCGGCGAGGCGGGTTTCAGCCTGCCCCGGGAGGTGTGGACGAGCCCCATGGAGTCCTCGACGGTGACGTAGCCGGCCTCGTCGCGCTCGGTGCGTCCCAGCACCGGCAGGATGAGCGCCTCCTCGCCGCACACCGCGTGCGAGCGGTTCAGCTTGGTGGACACCTGCACCGTCAGCCGGGTACGGCGCAGCGCCGCCTCCGTCACGTCGCTGTCGGGCGTCGCCCTGACGAAGTTGCCGCCCATGCCGAAGAAGACCTTGACCGACCCGTCGCGCATGGCGCGGATCGCGTCCACCGTGTCGAGGCCGTGGCGGCGCGGCGGCTCGAAGCCGAACTCCCCGCCCAGCGCGTCGAGGAAGGCGGCCGAGGGCTTCTCGTAGATGCCCATGGTCCGGTCGCCCTGCACGTTGGAGTGGCCGCGCACCGGGCACACGCCCGCGCCGGGGCGGCCGACGTTGCCGCGCAGCAGCAGGAAGTTGACCACCTCCCTGATCGTCGCCACCGAGTTGCGGTGCTGCGTCAGGCCCATGGCCCAGCAGACGACGACCGAGCCGGCCGCCCGCACGTCCTGGGCCGTCTCCTCCAGTTCCGCCCGCGACAGGCCGGTCGCCGCCAGGACCTTCTCCCAGTCGAGGTCGCGCAGGTGCTTCTCCCACGCCTCGAACCCGTACGTGTGCTCGTCGATGAAGCGCCGGTCGGCGGTGTCGAGCAGCAGCAGGGACAGCGCCTGGAACAGCGCCATGTCCCCGTTGAGGCGGATCTGCAGGAAACGGTCGGCCAGCGCGGTGCCGCCGCCCAGCCCCGAGGGGCGCTGCGGATTCTTGAAGCGCAGCAGGCCCGCCTCGGGCAGCGGGTTGACGGCGATGATCCGCGCCCCGCCGCGCTTGGCCCGCTCCAGCGCGGTCAGCATGCGGGGGTGGTTCGTGCCGGGGTTCTGCCCCACCACGAGGATCAGCTCGGCGCGGTGCAGGTCGTCCAGCGACACCGTGCCCTTGCCGATGCCCAGCGTCTCGGTCAGCGCCGAGCCGCTGGACTCGTGGCACATGTTCGAGCAGTCCGGCAGGTTGTTGGTGCCCAGCCGGCGCACGAGCAACTGGTACGCGAAGGCCGCCTCGTTCGAGGTGCGGCCCGAGGTGTAGAAGACGGCCTCGTCAGGGCTGTCCAGGGCGCGCAGCTCCCTGGCGACGATCTCGAACGCCCGCGCCCAGCCGATCGGCACGTAGCGGTCGGAGCCGGGCGGCTTGTGCATCGGCTCGGTCAGCCGTCCCTGCTGGCCGAGCCAGTAGTCGGTGCGGGTCGCCAGGTCGTCCACCGGGTGGGCGGCGAAGAACTCCGGCCCGACCCGGCGCGTGGTGGCCTCCTCGGCGACGGCCTTCGCGCCGTTCTCGCAGAACTCCGCGGGGCTGCGGTGCTCGCCCTCCGGCCAGGCGCAGCCGGGGCAGTCGAAGCCGTTCTTCTGGTTGACCAGCGCCAGCGTCCGCACGGAGCGGGCGGCGCCCATCTGGCGGTGGGCGATCCGCATCGCGTGCCCCACCGCGGGCAGCCCGCCCGCCCAGTCCTTGGGCGGGCGGACGCGCGGTTCCTCCTCGTCCTCTGCGCTCACCGCTAGCCGATCCGGTCCTGGACCCACTCGTGGAAGGCGCCGATGTGGTGCTCGCTGGGGACGAGCACGCCGCCCTCCGCGTACGTGCGCGAGTTCATCGCCGGCTGGCAGCGCTCGCAGGCGTCGAAGTCCTGCACGTTGACCCGGTGGAAGAGCTCGACGGACTTGTCGAGGTCCTTGCCGCTCGCCACGACGTCGGGCAGGTACAGCCAGTCGCACTCCACCACCGTGCGGTCCACCGCGAGGGGGAACATCCGGTGCAGGATGACGTGGTCGGGCACCAGGTTGATGAACACCTGCGGCTTGATGGTGATCGCGTAGTAGCGGCGGTCCTGGTCCTCGCTCACCCCCGGGATGCGGTCCAGCCCGGCCGAGCCGTCCACGGTGAAGCCCTCGATCTGCTCGCCGAACTCGGCTCCGTGGCCCACGAAGTACTGCGCGGCGTAGCCGTCGGCGAACTCCGGCAGCACCTCGGTCAGCTCAGGGTGGATCGTGGCGCAGTGGTAGCACTCCATGAAGTTCTCGACGATGAGCTTCCAGTTGGCCTTGACGTCGTAGACGACGCGCCGGCCCACCTCCAGCTCGGCCATGCCGTAGTTGTCGATCAGCTCCACGGAGCCCAGCCGCTCCGCCACCGCGCCCTGCACGTCCCGCTCGAACGACGGCGGGTTCTCGGCCAGGCACACCCACACGTAGCCGAGCCACTCCCGCACGTGCGCCTTGACCAGCCCGTACTTCACCCGGTCCAGGTCGGCCATCTTGCTCAGGTTGGGCGCCGCGATCAGCTTGCCGTCCAGGTCGTAGGTCCACGCGTGGTACGGACACTGGAAGGCGCGCTTCACCTCGCCCGACTCCTCCGTGCAGAGGGTCGCGCCGCGGTGCCGGCACACGTTGTAGAAGGCGCGGACCGACCCGTCCCGCGCCCGGCTGATGATCAAGTTCTCGGTGCCGACCTGCACCGTCTTGAACGAGCCCGGCTTGGGCAGGTCGGACGAGCGCACCACGCAGAACCACATCGCCTCGAAGATGTTCTTCTGCTCCAGCGCGAAGAGCTCCGGATCGGTGTAGTAGCGGCCCGGCAGGGTGGGGATCACGCTGGAGGTCGTGGATGTTGAGGCGGTCACGGGAGTACTCCTCTGGTACGGGCCGGGTCAGTGTCCTCGGCGGATCCAGTCCTCGAGATGGGGAGCCTCGGCTCCGATGGTGGTGTCGTCGCCGTGGCCGGTGTGCACCACCGTCTCGGCGGGGAGGGTGAGCAGGGTCCCGCTGATCGACGCGATGATCGTCGGGAAGTCGCTGTACGACCGGCCGGTGGCCCCCGGCCCGCCCTGGAACAGGGTGTCGCCGGAGAACAGCGCGCCGAGCTCGGGCACGTACAGGCAGACCGCTCCCGGAGCGTGCCCCGGGGTGTGCAGGACATGCACGGCCAGGTCGCCGACCCGCAGGATCTGCCCGTTGGCCAGCGCCCGGTCGGGCGTCGCCGACGGGTGCGCGAGCTTCCACAGCACCTCGTCGTCCGGGTGCAGCAGCACGGGGGCGCCGGTGCGCGCGGCCAGCTCGGGCGCGGCGCTCACGTGGTCATCGTGGGCGTGCGTGCACACGATCCCGGCCACGCGCCGGCCGGCCACGGCCCGCTCGATCGCGTCGGCGTCGTGGGCCGCGTCGATGACGAGCACCTGGTCGTCGTCGCCGATCAGCCAGACGTTGTTGTCGACGTCCCAGGTGCCGCCGTCGAGGGAGAACGTCCCCTTCGTGATGATGTGGTCGATCATCAGAGCACCACCACCGACCGCAGCACCTCGCCGTGGTGCATCTTGGCGAACGCCTCCTCGACGTCCTCCAGGCCGATGGTCTCGGTGACGAAGGCGTCCAGCTCGAAGCGCCCCTGCAGGAAGAGGGAGACCAGCATGGGGAAGTCGCGGCTGGGCAGGCAGTCGCCGTACCAGCTCGACTTCAGGGCGCCGCCGCGGCCGAAGACGTCCAGCAGCGGCAGCTCCAGCGTCATCTCCGGCGTCGGCACGCCGACGAGCACGACCGTCCCGGCCAGGTCGCGGGCGTAGAACGCCTGCTTGTACGTCTCGGGACGCCCGACGGCGTCGATTACCACGTCCGCGCCGAACCCGCCGGTGAGCTCCCTGATCCGCTCGACGGGGTCGCTCTCCTTGGCGTTCACGGTGTGCGTGGCGCCGAAGCCGCGCGCCCACTCCAGCTTCCGGTCGTCCACGTCGACGGCGATGATCGTGGTGGCGCCGGCCAGCCGCGCCCCGGCGACCGCCGCGTTGCCGACGCCGCCGCAGCCGATAACCGCGACCGAGTCGCCGCGGCCGACCGCGCCGGTGTTCACGGCCGCGCCGAGACCGGCCATCACGCCGCACCCGAGCAGGCCCGCGGCGGCCGGGGAGGCCGCCGGATCGACCTTGGTGCACTGCCCCGCCGCCACCAGCGTCTTGTCCGCGAACGCGCCGATGCCCAGCGCCGGGCTGAGCGGCGTGCCGTCCAGGAGCGTCATCTTCTGGGTGGCGTTGTGGGTGGCGAAGCAGTACTGCGGGCGCCCCCTGAGACAGGCGCGGCACGACCCGCAGACCGCCCGCCAGTTGAGGACGACGAAGTCGCCGGGCGCGACCTCGGTGACGTCCGGGCCGACGGCCTCCACCACGCCGGCCGCCTCGTGGCCGAGCAGGAACGGGAAGTCGTCGTTGATGCCGCCCTCGCGGTAGTGCAGGTCGGTGTGGCAGACGCCGCACGCCTGCACCTTGACCAGCGCCTCGCCCGGACCCGGGTCCGGCACCAGGATCGTCTCCAGGCTGACCGGCTTGCCCTTGCCCGTCGCGACCACTCCGCGTACTTCATGAGCCATGCTTCACTCCTGTCTCAGCCGGCCTGCACCGGCGCGGTCTCCAAGTGGCGGCGCCAGCGGGTGAACAGCCGGACCTGGTTGACGCCCAGCACCGCCACCGGACGGTCTCCCCGCCGGTAGACGGCCAGGAAGCTGCCGCCCGCCGGGTCGCCCTCCTCCACGGTCACCGTGTCCGCGTCGCGGGCGTGCCCGATGAACTGGATCTTCACGTCGAACTGGTCGGACCAGAAGTAGGCGGGCCGCGCCGGCTCGGGGCGGGCGGTGCCGCCGGACAGCAGGCTCGCCGCCGCGACGACGGACCGCTGGCGGGCGCCGGTCCAGTGCTCGATCCGGTGGTGGCTGCCACGTGCCGGGTCCCACCAGGCCGCGCAGTCGCCGACGGCCACGACGCCGGGGACGGAGGTGCCGCCGCCCTCGTCGCAGAGCACGCCGTCGCCCAGCTCCAGCCCGCTGCCGCGCAGCCAGGCGATGTTGGGCACGGCCCCGATCCCGGCGACCACGACGTCGGTGGGCAGGTGCGTGCCGTCCGACAGCCGCACGCCGTCGGCGCGGTCCGCGCCGGTCACCTCCGTCACCTGGACGCCGCGGACCAGCCGGACGCCGCGCTGCTCGTGCAGGCCGGCCAGGGCCTGCGCCATCGTGAGGCCGATGACGCCGGCCAGCGGCGCCGGACCCGACTCGACGAGCGTGACGTCGAGGCCGAGCTCGCGGGCGGTGGCGGCGACCTCGGCGCCGATGAAGCCGCCGCCGATCACCACCAGCCGCCTGGCGGTCCCGAGGTCGGCGCGCAGGGCGCGGGCGTCGTCCAGGGTGCGCAGCGTGTGCACCCCGGCCAGCCCCTCGGTGCCGGGCAGCGTGCGCGCGGACGCGCCGGTCGCGATGACGACGCCGTCGGCCGCGAGGGAGGTGCCGTCGCTCAGCGTGAGGCGGCGGGCGGTCGCGTCGAGGCGGGTGGCGGCCACGCCGAGCCGCCATTCGATGCCCGGCTCCTCGTCCTCGCCCTCCAGGGCCAGGTCGGCCTCGCCGATGGCGCCCTTGAGGAAGTCCTTGGACAGCGGGGGGCGGTCGTAGGGCCGGTGCGGCTCCTCGCCGATGACGACGAGCCGTCCGCCGTAGCCCTGGCTGCGCAGGGCGCGGGCGGTGAGCAGCCCGGCGAGCGAGGCGCCGACCACGCAGACCGTGTTCACGCCTGCCCCTTCAGGGTGACGCCGGGCGGGAGGTTGGGCGGCGCGTCCGACGGCACGACGTAGATGGTGTCGTCCTCGACCACGACCTCGTGGGTGCGGACCGGCCGCTTGGCGGGCGGAGCGTCCACCTGCCCGGTCCGCAGGTCGAAGCGCGAGGCGTGCAGCGGGCACTCGACCTCGCAGCCCTCCAGCCAGCCGTCCGCCAGCGAGGCGTCCTGGTGGGTGCAGGTGTCGTCGATCGCGAAGATCTCACCGTCGTCGGTGTGGAAGACGGCGATGGGCGGATCGACGTCGAGGCGGAGGGCCTCGCCTCGCGGCAGTGACGCGAGAGGGCACGCTGGGATCATCGTGGCACACCCCGGTTTCACAAAGAGCAACGTCTAGCGCTATACGCAACAGAGTGCGGGTGCGGAATGCGGATGTCAATAC
Source organism: Nonomuraea rhodomycinica (assembly GCF_013363995.1). GTDB lineage: Bacteria > Actinomycetota > Actinomycetes > Streptosporangiales > Streptosporangiaceae > Nonomuraea > Nonomuraea rhodomycinica. Next base: position 24,901 of record NZ_JABWGO010000009.1, read on the forward strand.
CGGTTTGCGGTCACCTGGTAGGGGATTGCCTGTTTCCCGCCGGGCCGTCGTCTCCCGAGTGGGGCTCCTGACCGGCTTCGCGTAGGGTGGCCAGATGAAAGGTGCTGCCACCATGGCGTTCGTGGTGCTCGCGTCCCTGTCGTGCGGCGGCGGCCAGCAGGCCCCGGCCGGGTCCTCGGCGGCTCCGTCCACGCAGAGCCCGCCGGCCGCTCCCACGTCCTCGGCCAGCGGGGCGGGCGCCACCACACCGGCACCCACCCCGTCACCCACGAGAACCGGTCCGCCGCCGTTCACCGCCAAGGTCACCCCGATCGCCCGCAAGCGCCTGCCGTACTCCTGGCGTCCCGGCTGCCCGGTCTCCTACCGGGACCTGCGCCTGATCACGATGACGTACTGGGGCTTCGACGACCGCGCCCACACCGGCGAGCTGGTCGTGCGCAAGACCGTCACCGACGACGTCGTGACCGTCTTCAAGAAGCTGTACGCCATGCGTTACCCGATCAGGCAGATGCGGCTCGTGGACGTCTACAAGGGCGACGACTACGACTCCATCGACGCCGACAACACCTCGGCCTTCAACTGCCGCGCCGCCACGGGTTCGAGCAACTGGTCCAACCACGCGTACGGGGAGGCCGTGGACCTCAACCCGCGCGAGAACCCGTACGTGACGGCCTCCGGCGGCACCGCCCACGCCAACGCCAAGAAGTACGCCCACCGGCCGATGCGCGGGGAGGGCGTCATCAACCCGGGCGACCGCGTGGTGCGCGCGTTCGCCTCGGTGGGCTGGGGCTGGGGCGGCTCCTGGTCCGGCACCAAGGACTACCAGCACTTCTCCCGCAGCGGGCGTTGAGAGCTGGGGCGATGCCGCGACCCAGCCGTTGACCTGCGGTGCGGTCACTCACCGTTTCTCGGCTTCTCCGGTCGCCTCACACCCTCGTGTGCCCTCGTTGTGCCCTGCGCCTGGAAGGTATCGCCGGAGGTGCTTGCGATACCTTCCAGTACACAGGCGGCCGGAAACCCGATCCGGTGCATCGCGGCATGACTCGGTGAGGAGTCCGGTTGACAGTCAGGACGCCCCGACCCCATGTCGCCCGAGTCCTGGAGCAGACCCGTGCCGCCCTCTTCGTCTTCGACGACGCGGTCTGTGGCCTCTCTCACCAGATGGACCCGGCACCGATCGCTTGGGAGATCCATGACCGGCTCCTCGCCTCGGGGCACCGGATGCCGTTCCTCGTCACCCTCAACCTGGACCCGATCGCCAGGATGTGGTACGCCCAGGACGTGAACCGCGACATCGGCACCGAAGCGGCCCGGCTCGTGCGCGACGCCGAGATCGCGGCCGCACGCACGGCCATGCCCGTACCAGGAGTGCGCGAAGCGCTGCACGCCTGCCACGCCAGCGGCAGAGGCATCGCGGTGGTCGGCGACACCTCCTCCCACGCGATGGAAACCTACCTGGACCTGCACGGCCTCCGGCAGTTCGTCGGAGCGGTCGTCGGCCGCGAGAGCCTCTTCCCACTGCCCGCCGGCGACCGGACGGGCGAGACCCTCCTGAAGAAGGCCGCGCACGCGCTCGACGCCAAGCCCGCCGACTGCGCCCTGGTCACCCTGAGCCCGGAGTCCACGCTCGTGGCCAGGCTCGCCGGGATCCGCTCTCTCGGAGTGGTCAACAAGCGTGGCCCCCGCAAGCACCTCGCCGCTCCCCCCGACGCGGTGGCCGTCTCCTCCATGGCCGATCTCGCCGACGGCTTCGCAACGGTCCCTGCCCTGAGCACTTGATCACGAGTGAAGCGAAAGGGCGTGGCCGAGGACCGGAAGTGGCTCGACGCGCCTCGGCCGTTCCCACGCCGGACAGCAACAATCGCCAGTACTCCGACTCCACATCCAGGCCTGCGGTAGCAGACGTAGCCCATCAGCGATCCAGCCGGCCAACAACGCGAGCGACGATGTGATCGACCGGAATGACCCCGAGGTGCCGAGAATCGAGACTCTGCTCACGGTTGTCCCCGAGGACCACCACATGCTCTCGTGGGACCACATCGCCGGGAATCCCCACTGGGACGGCCTCACCCGCGACCGCCGCGATCCTCTTCACCAGAAGAGGTGTCCTGGACGATCCTCGTATCCCGGCGAGCCGTGGATTGCGCAGCACTACGACCTCTCCCACGACGAACCGAGCCGGACGGCGTAGACGCACGGCGAGCAACCTGTCCCCGTCCTTGTACGCGGGAAGCATGCTCGGCCCGCTCACAGAGGCGATGAGCAGGTGCAGCCGGATGGTCAACAGCGCGGTGGCCACGACCACGACGCCTCCGGCCGCGATCCACGTCCACATCAGCCGACCTCCATCTGTTCTCCTTGGTAACGAGACGCCTGAAGCGTGAAGAGGCGTGTGTAGACCCCGCCCTTCCTCATGAGCTCGTCGTGAGTGCCCTGCTCGACGACCTGCCCGCCGTCCAGCACGACCAGGGAGTCGGCGTCTCTGACCGCACCCAGCCGGTGGGAGATCAGCAGGCTCGTCCTGCCGCGCCGATGTTCCTTCAACATCACGTGGATCTCGTGCTCAGCCTCCGCGTCCAAGCCCGAACTGGGTTCATCGAGAATGAGCAAGTCGTGATCCTCGCCGAGCATCGCGCGAGCGAGTGCGACCCGCTGCCACTGGCCTCCGGAGAGGAAAACACCTGTGGTGGGGTCGTCCTTGTCCGCGTTATCGGCGAATATTCTCGTGAGCAATGTGTCGTAGCCGCGAGGCAGAGCGCTCAGCTCGTCGTGCACGCCCGCGCGCCTGGCGGCCTCCTCTATGCGCTCCTGGTCCGCCATCAGCGATAGGTCACCCAATCCGATGTTCTCGGCAGCGGAGAGGTGGTAGGCCATGAAATCTTGGAAGACAGCCCCGATGCGCTTCCGTAGTTCTGCTGGGTCCAGCATCCGAATATCCGTACCGTCCCAGAAAACGCTACCCCGCTCCGGATCGTAGAATCGACAGAGAAGCTTCACGATGGTGCTCTTCCCTGAACCGTTTCGTCCTATCAGTGCGACCGCCTTGCCGCGAGGAATGACAAGGTTCACTCCGCGCAGGATCCACGGGTGTTCTGGGCTGTATCGAAACCAGACGTCGCGCAATTCTATAGCGGTCTGCAGCGGAAGGGTGACAGTGAGACGCTCGGGAGCAGCGAGATCCGGCTCGACCGTCTCCACGTCCTGGAAATGCCGGAACAGAAGCAACTGCTGGTGAGCACCGGCCGCTTGCGCGACCAGACCGGCCACCCCGCTTTGCACGCCAGTCATCGCGAGTAGGAACATCGAAACGTCTCCTACGCCGAGACCGCCGGCCGTGGTCGCGGCCACGACGAATACCACTCCAGCACCGGAAATAGCAGCCGCCAGCGCCGCGAGGACGCTCTGCACGAGAAGTTCACGACGGTCCAGACGGCGCCGCTGAACGTCGGCCTGCCTCCGTTCGGACAGCATACGGTCACGCAGGAAAGCCCCTAGCCCGAACAGGCGGACCTCCTTCGCGGCCTCGGCATCCGACAACAGCTGACCGTAGAAGAACTCCCGCCGCTGCGCCGGCTCCAGTCCCCACATCAGAGCCGCTCGACGACGGGCCAGAGCGATCTCCGCGATGAGCATCGGCACGGTCCCAGTCAGCGCCACTCCCGCGAGAAGTGGGTAGAGGGTGAACAAGGAGCCGAGGAGGCCGCTGATCGTGAGAACTCCTCCGAACAGGCCCAAGGTGCCGTCCAGTAACTGGGCGGGGGTCCGCCCTCCGAACTGGCTTGCCAGCCGTAGCCGGTCCAGGAAAGCAGGATCCTCGAAACGAGCCAGACCGGGGAGAGCGTTGACTGCCGTGTACAACCGCCCCTGAGCCAGCACACCCGTGGCGCGCTCCAACTCCGCCCGCAGAAAGCGGTTGGCATTCGGTACCAGCCCGTACAGCAACCCAGCGACGGCCAGAGCGACGGCCAGCGGAATCACGTCATCACCGACAACGATGCTGTCGATCGTCATCTTCGTCAGCCAGGCCATGCCCACGGGGAGCACAGCCGCCATAACGGTGAGCAGCGTCAGGAGGGTCACAGAATCCGGGCCGGCCTTCCACGCCAGGCCCGTGGCCGACAGGACTCCCTTCAACCAGGACGACGAGCCGCGGACAGAGATGCGCGTCGACATGAGTCAGGCCCGCAAATGACTGGCCGGCAGCCCCGTCGCCGACACCTTGCCTCTCTCGACCGTTACGAAAGCCGGTGTGCCTCGAACATCGAACGCCTTGGCTACGGGGCTGCCGAGCGACTCGACCACCACGACGTCTGCCACCGACTCCAGCGCGGAGATCATCTCGGCTCCCTCGTCGGGTGCGGTGGCCACCACTGCCAGGGAGCGCGCCGCGGTGGTCTCGGCGAACGCCACGAACTCGGGAAGCTTCTCATGGCACGGTTGGCACGTGGATGAGAAAAAGCCGACCAGGGTGCCGTCTCCCAGTGAATCCATGGACACCGTTTCTCTCGTCGTGGTGACGGCGGAGAAGTCACCGACGGCTCCCCCCACGGGCAGCGTCAGTGAAGGCGGTTCGAGCATCGACGACTGCTCCCGCAGCCGACGGATCACCCCGAACAGAAGCAGGAGGTTCAGCAGGCAGAGGACGCCGACCAGGGCAACGGCAACGACGAGATAGGGCACCACGTACCGCCTCAGGGATTATTCGATTCCAACGCGGACTGAACCAGGACTTCGAAGAATCGCGAAAGCTAGCCACCGGATCCACGGGTGTCAGAGGTGATCCTGCCGTCGCGCAACACGATGGTCCGCTGGCAGGCGGCTGCGACTTCGTCGTTGTGCGTGACCATGACCAGGGTCATGTTCTCGGACTCACACAGGGAAAGCAGCAGCTCCAGAATCTCCTTGCCCGTGTCACTGTCGAGATTGCCGGTGGGCTCGTCGGCGAGCAGCAACCGAGGGGCTCCGATCAGGGCTCGGGCGATGGCGACGCGCTGCATCTGACCGCCGGACAGCTGGGAGGGAAGCGAGGCAGCCCTATCCCGCAGCCCGACAAGCCGGAGCAGGTCCGTGGCCCTTGCTCTGGCTGCCTTGGCCCGTCGGCGGTCGGTGATGACGGGTGCGAGCACGTTGTCCAGGGCCGTGAGCGCGGGCAGAAGATGGAATCTCTGAAACACGAAACCGATCCTGCGGCGGTAGTCATCCAACTGCCGGTCCCGCATCAATTCCAGCCGTTCGCCGTCCACCTCTACCTCGCCGCTGTCGGGGCGGTCCATCGCACCGATCAGGTGGAGCATCGTGGACTTTCCCGCTCCTGAAGGTCCGGTCACGGCGACCGATGATCCCGGGTCTATCTTCACGTCGACCGCGTCCAGCGCGCGAACCTCCTGGTCTGTGCCACGCCGGTACACCTTCGTCACCTGGCGTAGCTCGATCCGACCTGTCATCGGCGCCTGTTTCATCACGGTTTCCCTCGTTCCACCCGTTCACTTCACTCTCCAGAGAGCGCAACCGCCGGTTCCAGCCCCGCGAATCGCCACACCGGAAGCGCCAGCATGACCATCAGCAAGACGAAGCCTGCGATCCCGGACACGCCCGCGACGACGAGCGCGTCCCCGGGTACTGCTCCGCTGAACGACCACACGACCAGGACCCCCGCAATCGCTCCCAGCACCCCGCCGAAGGCACCGATGCCCGCACCTTCCAGCGAAGCCAGCCGCACCAGATCGCCACGGCTCCACCCCAGGGCCCGTAGCGCGGCCAGTTCGCCGGCCCGCTCGCGAAGGCTGATCAGCAAAAGGTCCAACGCCCCCGCCGCGCCCAGAAGGACCGTCAAGACGATCGCGATGTAGTCGACGGTCCTCGCCTGCGCGACGACGGCGTCGCCGAGCATCGAGCCGATGACCTCCCCGCGGAAGGCGAACGTGATGGCCAACAGGATCGTGACCGCGGCCACCCCGAGGGCCAGGCCCAGTGCGCCCATCGCGGTACGGCCCGGTACCCGTCGAAGGTTGGCCATCGCCAGGCCCGCGACGGAACCAATGCTCCGTCCCGATCCCGAGGGCGACACCGGCGGGGTGAGAGCCTCGATCGGCGTCATGCGCGCCGCCCGCCACGCGGGGAAGGCCCCGGCCAGCACCGCGAGGCCCCATGCCAGCGGGACGACCGAAACCGACCGCTTCCATGACGGCTCGACACCGAAGACAGCACCGATGAGGGGAGACAGGGCTGCGCCGGCGACGCCGGCGATGGATGCCACGACGACCAGTTCGGAGGAGATCAGCAAAAAGACCCGTCCCTTGCTCCACCCCAGGCAGCGCAGGGTGGCGATCTCCTGGCGCCGCGCTCGAACCGAGGCGAACGCCGCCTGGGCCAGGAAGAGCGCGCACACAGTCAGCACCAGGAGGTTGAGCATGAGGCTCTTGCGGTCGACGGAACTGACGAGCTGGAGCGCCACCCCCTTCTTCACCCAGTACTCGTTCACCCGGATCGCCGTTCCGTCAACCGCGACGCCGGGGGGCAGTTCCACCGTCTGCGGCGCGGGCGAGCTACCCATCGTGACATCGACGTCCAGGTCGGGGAAGGCTCGGCGTATCTTCGTCGCCACCGCGTTGACCCGTGCTCTTGACAGCTCGTCGACACCGTTCACGTCCGCCACGCGGATCCGGATGGCGCTGATCGGAGCTCGCTCCTGGAGGGTGTTCCTGTCCACGCGTGTCTTGGTGAACGCGTCGATCGCGGCGAGTGTGGTCAGCAGGCCGGGCGGCTGGGCCAGGTAGCCACCGAGATTGCGGTCCGGGCTTAGCGGCCGGTCTCCCAATGCCTTCCGGCTCGCCGCATCCGCGCCGTCGACGTCGGGAGAGCGGTAAGTCTCCAACGGCACCTTGGTCAGCGACGAGAAGCCCTTCAGCCGTTGCGGATCGAAGGCGCCGACCAGTTCCACATGGGGGAACGGAATACCTTTGGTGTCCTTCCACCGTCGCGCGCCAGAGTCGCTGGCGTGTCCGTTCCGCGTCACGGTTCGGGCCTGCACACCGGTGTTCTCGACGGGGACCGCGGTCTCCCAGATTTTGTCGATCTCACCGACGGACCAGATGGCGGGGTTTTGTGCCGCCTGTGTGGTGAGCGTCAGCTTCTGACCACTCTCCCGGTAGGAGACGGGTCCTACGGTCCAGTACTGACTTCGCCACTGCCGCGCGGTCGAGTCGTCGATCCTTGGATAACCTTGGGTGATCGACACCTTCTGACGGCCGACCACCTCGCCCGTCAAGTGCTCAGCCCAACGTCTGGCCGACGGTGAACCGAGCTTCGCGGGGACAGCGCCGGGGCTCCCGATCTCCAGCCTCTCCACTTCGGCCGTCATCGTCCCGTCGACAGGCGGGCGGACGCTCATCTGGACGGGTACCTTCAGGTCCACGATGTCGGGGAAGGCCGGGTCGACGGTCGCCTTCACCGTGTCGTTCCCCGTCAGGGCGCGGCCGGCGACCCGCGCCGTACTCAGCCCGACGAGCCGGTCCTCCTGCTCCGGGTCGACGGCGGAGAGCAGAACGGGATAGGTCACGGGAATCTCGAGCACCATAGGTCGCGCTGGCCTCCCGTCCCCGTTTAGCGACTGGCACGTCATGGTCGACCGGACTTTCGGGTCGAAAGGCGACGATGCCTGGCTGAGGACCCCGAACGGGTTGAGCGTGCGGTCTGTCGGCTTGTCATCGCCTCCGGATGGGTTCTGATTGAAGTACCAGCAGACCTGGTGTTTTCCGGATTCGACCAGGCGGCTGCTCGGTTCGAGAGCCGGAATACCGCGATCCTCGCGCAATGGACTCTCAGTGACATACAGATAGAGGTTCTGCTCGGGATAGGTGCGCAATCCGGAGCCGACGACATATGTCGGCTTCAGCCGGAAAAGCTGGCGAGGCGCCTTGGTGAGAAACGGTGTGACGTCCATACGGAGCCGACCGTCTACCAGCATGTAGCCGAGGTTCGCGACGGGCGCGGCGACATCGATTCCCGGAAGACGCTTCAGGGCGCGGTATTGGTCCAGCGTGATGCCACCGAAGATGCCAGAAAGGTAATTAGCCTGAACCAGCGCGCGCTTTCTCTCCAGCGCGGATTGAGATCCCCTCGGTCGGACCAGCACATCGTAGGCCGACCGGCTATTTCCCTGCACTAGGCCAACAGTTTCCAGCCGGCTTGTCCGGACGGCAGCCGTCAGCAGCAGAAAACTGCTGCTCGCTACGAGGATTCCAAGACCGAGAAAGAACGCTCGCCGCCACGAGTGCCGTAAGCCGGCGAGCGAAACCCTGAACACCATCATCCTCACATCAAGTCCGTCCACGCCGAGTTCATGAGCCGACCCATGGCCGACTCATGAACCGTCATGGAAGGCGTGGAACAATACCTATCCCGTTTCGCCGCACATTGACCTCGCTGCCCGCCTCGGCGTCGAAAGACTCGACACCAGGTGACCCCCAGGACGACCGAACTCGATGACGGAGTCCCGGATTAGCAGATCCACCTGGTTTCACAATTGTTCGCAGGGCAGTTGTCGTAGTAGTCACAGCACACCTGGTTGCAACTCCCCGAGCTGCAGGATCGGCCGAGGTAAATGCAGGCCGCCTCGGCCTCGACCTTGGGGGCGAGTGCGGACAGCAGCCTGTCGGCGGTTTTTGCAATGACTTGCAGCATAGCCCTCTCCCTGACGTGAGTGTGTCGCACGGCTTCGTGGCCGCCTTGATCATAGAAGCCAGAAAAGAAGTAGATCAATAGTTTCGCATCGTTTTGTCGGCTAATTTCACTCATAGTGATTATTTGATGTCAATCTGTGCCGATTGTCAGAATTAAGCCTTCCGCTCCAACGGTTGCTGTGGCTTTAAATACCATTTGTCGCTTTGCAGCTTCGCCGCCGTCAGGGTCACCGGCAAGGGGAATGGGCGGGTGGGTCTTGCCGGGCTGATCTGCATCCGGTCCGGGCAGCGCACCCGGTTGATGTTCCGCACGCTGCTGCGACGCGACCGTTCCGGCGATGCCCTGGCGTAAGCCGCCCAGCACGCGGCCGGCGCGGTCACGATCGAGGTCGCGCCGCGGGGCACCGGATGTCGCTCCTCATTGCGCTCAATCCGGATCCGATCTCCATGAGGTGGTACGCCAAGGGCATCAACCGGGACATCGGCACCGAAACGGCCCGGCTCCCACGAGACGCCGAGATCGCGGCCCGCTCCCGAGGCCACTCAGCGCGGGTCAGTGGTGGGCTGGGGCTCGACGACGAGCCTTGTCGCCTCTCGGCGATTCCGGCCGCTCACCCCCCTCAGGGTGAGCGGCCCGCGCTATCGGACGGGCTCGGCGACGCCCGGCAGGACCAGTCCGTCGAAGGTTCCCTGGTAGCCGGCCAGCCGCCGGGCGCGCCCGGTACCGGCGTCCACCGCGTACGTGGCCACGCTCCCCTTCGTCGCGTACACCACCGTGAACTCGTGCCCGCTCGTCCAGGGACCCGTGCTCATGAGGCTGGCGTACTTGCCCTTCGGCAGGCCACGGATGGGGAGCCTGCGCGCGACCCGTCCGGTCCTGACGTCGAGCATGGTCACGGTGCCGGTCGCCAGGTCACGGTTCCGCCGGTCCCAGCGCACGGCGACCACCGTGTGGCCGTCGGGCCCCACCTCGTTGAACATGATGTACGGCCCCTTGAAGCGCACCGGCTCGCCGCCTCCGGTGACGGGCATCAGCCACAGGTCCGTCCTGGCGTACCGGACCAGCTCGGCGACGCCGCCCCTGACGCTGACCACCTCGTACTTGCCGTTCAGCGGCACCGTCCTGCCCGTGCGCATGTCGATCAGGGTTCCGGGGTCCTTGCTGCCCTCGCGGGGGTCGAAGGCCACGTACCGGCCGTCGTCGGAGACCACCAGCATAGAGCCCATGCCGATCCGGTCCTCCTTGATCGTGACGGGAGAGGTCACCTCGGTGCCCATGATCAGGTCACGGACCACGTGGGCCTGCGCCTGTCGGCTGTAGTAGGCGAGCATGCGCCCGTCCCGGCTGATCGAGACCGGCGCCCTCCCCTCCTTGGTGGTCCAGGCGAGCGCCTGCGGCAGGCGGTACGTGGCGCCGGCGGCGGTGACCACCCGCCACTCGACATCGTCGCAGTTCAGGTGCTGCCCGACTGTCTTGCACCGCGTCTGGTACGCGTGACCGAGCGGGCCGACCTTCCCGGCCGGCAGGTCCGGCACCGTGCCGGCGCCCTGGGACGCGACCGGCTGCTGGCGCTGCCAGGGAACCGTGGTGGCGGCCGTCGCCGCCGCCAGCACCAGGGCCGTGCCCAGGGCCGCCGCGCCCGTGGTGAAGCGGCGGCGCCTGCGGTAGCCGGCGATGGCCACGTCGGCCAGGTTCACCAGGGGCGCCTCGTCGGCGATGTCGTTCAGCGTCTCCCGCAGCCGCGTCATCGGGCCACCTCCACGATCTCCGGTTCGGACAGCAGGTGCGCCAGCTCGGGCGCCACGGCGCGCAGCCGGGCCAGCGCGTGATGGGTCTGGCTCTTGACGGTGCCGACGGAGCAGCCGAGCAGCTCGGCCGTCTGGGCCTCGCTGAGGTCCTCACGGAAGCGCAGCACGATCACGGCCCGCTGTCTGGGCGCCAGCCTGTCCAGGGCCTGGCGCAGCACCATGCGGTCGAGCGTGGCGTCGTCGTGCGAGACGCCGCGTTCGGGCGGCTCGCCGCTCGGCACCTCGGGGCGGGGCCGCCGCTTCCAGGAGATGTACTGGTTGACCAGCGCCTTGCGGGTGTACGCCTCGGGGTTGCCGTCCTTCGACAGCTTGTGCCACTGCCGCACCACCTTCATCAGGACGCTCTGCAGCAGGTCCTCGGCGAGGTGGGCGTCGCCCGTCAGCAGGTACGCGGTGCGCATGAGCGCCTGCTGGCGGGCGAGCACGAACTCGCGGAAGCCGTCGTGACGATCCAAGGTGATCTCCTCTCGCCCGTTGCCAACGCCACCCGGCGGGCGAAAGGTTGCAGCCGGTCCGCGATCTTATGTCAGGGGGTTCCAGCCGTCCGTTCCCGCGAGGTAGCGCCGCGGGGTGAAGGTCGCCGCCTGGGCGGCGGTGAGCTGGGGGCGGTCGGCGGCCACGACGAGGTCCCGCCGGGCGGCGGTGTCCGCCGCCGCGGCCGGGGCGGTGAGGGCTGAGGTGGCGACCAGTGTCGCCGCCGCGAGTGCGAGGACGGACCTCATGAGCGCTCCTTGACCGGAGGTGCCCGCCTTGACCAGAGGTGCCCGCCTTGACCGGAGGTGCCTGCCTTGACCGGAGGTGCCTACCTTGCGATGTGCACGGTGAATTCCTCGAAGATCGCCTGCCCCGTCCCGTCGCCCTCGGCGAAGAGGCCGAGCACGGCCCCCACCCAGCGGCCCTGTGTGGCGTGGAAGGGCTCGCCGAGCGGGCGCGGACCGTCCCCGGTGTCGGCCAGGAACGTGACCACCGCGCCCTCGCTCACGCGCGCGCCCAGGGTGACGGCCGTCCCCCCGGGCACGGTCACCTCGGCCGAGCCCGCGCGCACGACGGCGGACCCGTCCGGCGCCGGCTCGACCGCCACGGACGCGGAGGTGTGGCCGACGACGGCCAGCCCGGCCCGGCCCGCGCCCTTGAGCACGACCCGCGTGGTCACCGTGCAGGGGTCGCCGGGCAGCCGCTGCGTGAGGACGGCCGGGCGTTCCCGCAGGTCGGCGGGGCCGGGCACGCAGGTCAGCCGGAGCGTCCCGTCGCGCAGCTCCCACCAGGACGGGTCGGGCTCGGCCTGCCAGCTCCACTGCAGGCCGAGCCCGGGCCCGGCGAAGTCGTCGGACGTGGCCGGCGCGGCCGGCTGCCCGCCGGGCACCGGCACGGGGCCGCCCGGCACCGGCACGCCGTTCGCGCCCATGACCGGCCAGCCGTCGCGCCACCGCATGGGCTGGAGGTGGACGACCCGCCCGTACGGGCCGCGGTCCTGGAAGTGCATGAACCAGTGCTCACCGGACGGCGTGTCCACCCATCCGCCCTGGTGCGGCCCGTTCACGTCGGTGCCGCCCTGCTCCAGCACGATCCGGTCCTCGTACGGGCCGAAGATCGAACGGGACCGGAACACCGACTGCCAGCCGGTCGCCACGCCGCCGGCCGGGGCGAAGATCCAGTAGTGGCCGTCGTGCCGATAGAGCTTGGGCCCCTCCAGCGTGCGGTAGCCGGGCAGGAGGTCGGCGTCCACGACGAGGGTGCCCTCGTCGAGCACCTCGCGGGCGTCGGGCGACATGCGGTGCAGGGTCAGCCGGTTGCTCACTCCCGCCCTGCTCCTGGCCCAGGCGTGCACGAGGTACGCCTGGCCGTCCGCGTCCCACAGCGGGCACGGGTCGATGAGGCCGAGACCGGGCTTGACCAGGTGCGGCTCGGTCCACGGGCCTCGGGGGTCCACGGCGCTCACCTGGTGGATCCCCACGTCGGGGTCGCCGTAGAAGATCCAGAAACGGCCGTCGTGGTGACGCAGTGACGGAGCCCACACGCCGCAGCCGGGTCGCACGTCGTCGTATCCCCGGGTCACGGCGTGGCCGATGATCGTCCAGTTGACGAGGTCGCGGGAGTGGAGGATCGGCAGCCCCGGCACCTTGGTGAAGCTGGAGGCGGTCAGGTAGAAGTCGTCGCCCACGCGGATCACGTCGGGGTCCGACCAGTCCGCGTTGAGCACGGGGTTGCGGTAGAGGGGCGCCACGGTGGAAGTCTCCTGGGTCGATCAGGGCCAAAAAAATGGTGCAACCGGTTGCATGAACGATGCGCGAGCGCCGGGGCGACGTCAACGGCTCGCGACCGCCCCCGCCGCGCCGAGCAGCGGAAACGCCCGAACCTCGAAATTTTCGCGCTCGCAGGGGTGGCCTGGACGCGAGGCTACAGGCACAGTTGGGACATGACGGCCGAAAGCACGCCACCCCGGTTGCCCAAGCTGGCAGTCATCGCCCGCGAGGCCGGAGTGTCCGTCGCAACCGTTTCCAAAGCTCTGAACGGCCGGTCCGACGTCTCCGCGCACACCCGCCGTCTGGTCGCCGACGTGCTGGAACGCCGCGGCTACCCCAGGCAGCGGCTCAAGCGGCGCCGCGGCAGCCTCGTGGACGTCATGCTCCAGGGCCTGGACTCGCCGTACGCGCTGGCGGTCCTCGGCGGCGTCGAGGCGGCGGCCTGGCGGCTGGGCGTCGACGTCGTCGTCTCCGCCGCCACCGGCCGCACCAGGAACGGCCAGCCGCCGGCCGCCTGGCTGGACCGGATGAGCGCCCGCGACAGCGCGGGCATCCTGCTCGTGCGGACCGCGCCGACCGCCTCCCAGCGCTCCTGGCTCAAGGACCGCGGGATCCCGGCGGTGATCGTGGACCCGCGCCGCGATCCCCCGCCCGGCGTGCCCGTCGTCGTCTCCGCCAACCAGGCCGGCGCCCGGTCGGCCGTCGAGCACCTCATCGGCCTGGGCCACCGGCGCATCGCCGTCGTCACCGGCCGTCCCGGCGTGCCCTGCGCCGCCGAGCGGCTGGCCGGGTACCGGCAGGCCATGACCGGCACGGGGCTGCCCGCGGACCCGCGCTGGGAGGCGTGCGGCAACTTCCGGAGCGAGGACGCCCGGCGGGCCACCCACGAGCTGCTCGACCGGCTGCCGGCCCCGCCGACCGCCGTGTTCGCCTGCTCCGACGCGATGGCCGCCGGGGTGGTGCAGGCGCTCGCCGAGCGCGGCCACCGCGTGCCCGCCGACGTCAGCGTGGTCGGCTTCGACGACTCCGTGGCGGCGGCGCACGTCACGCCCCCGCTGACCACGGTCCGCCAGCCCTGGAACGGCCTGGGCGCCGCCGCGCTGACCGCCCTGCTGGCGGCCGACGCCCCCGCCCGGGTGGAGCTGCCCACCACCCTCGTCGTACGCGCGAGCACGGCCGCTCCCGGCTGACGGACACATGACCTCGCCCCGCGGCCGATGGCTCCGCGTCCGCCTAGGCTGAGGGTTCCTGGGGGTCCACGAGAGCGGCGTGAACAGGGGGAACGAAGACCATGGCGGCTGGCGACGGCGACGGGTGGACGGAGTGCGGGCGGGGCCACCGGCACTGGGGGCTGCACGGCGCCTCCGGGCTGCTGGCCGTCCACCACGACGCGCACGGCGTGCCGTACGTGCTCATGCAGAAGCGTTCGTGGTGGAGCCACCACGGCGGCACGTGGGGGCTGCCGGGCGGCGCGCTCGACAGCCACGAGGACGCCGTCGCCGGAGCGCTGCGCGAGGCCCGCGAGGAGGCGGCCGTCCCCGGCGACGCCCTGCGGGTCAAGGGCGTGTACGTGGACGACCACGGCGGGTGGGCGTTCGAGACGGTGATCGCCGAGGCGTCCGAGCTGCTGCCCGCCGTGCCCGCCAACCGGGAGAGCGTCGAGCTGCGCTGGCTGCGCCTGCCCGAGATCTCGGCGATGCGGCTGCACCCCGGCTTCGCCGAGACCTGGGGAGAGGTCCAGGAGGAGCTGCGGCCCGAGACGCTGGTCCTCGACGTCGCCAACATCGTCGGCGCCCGCGCCCAGCACGGCTGGTGGAAGGACCGGCTCGGCGCCGCCACCCGCCTGCTGGAGGACGTGTCACGGCTCGGCCTGACCCACCCCGTGCTGGAGCGCTGGTACCCGCGGATCGTGGCCGTCGTCGAGGGCGGCGCCCGCGAGGTGCCCGACGTTCCGGGCGTCCAGGTGGTGGCGGCCACGGGCAGCGGCGACGACGCCATCGTGGAGGTCGTCCGCCGGGCGCGGCCGTGGGAGCGGGTGCTCGTCGTGACCGCCGACCGGGGCCTGAAGGAGCGCGTCACCGACCTCGGCGCCACCACCGTGGGCCCCAGGTGGCTGCTGTCACAGCTCGACCGGTAGGAGCCGCCGCTCCGGTACCCCGGCGCCACGGCAGCCGCTAAGGTGGTGTGCGCACTGGAGGGTTCGCATAGTGGACGAGTGCAGCCGCCTTGAAAGCGGCCAGGTCAGCGATGGCCTCGTGGGTTCGAATCCCACACCCTCCGCTCGGTCCTCCCGCCTTCGGGCGGCCTAGTCGCGCGCGCCGGCCATCGCCTCCCTCGTCCCGGCGAAACCGTCGCCCACGTACGCCGCGAGCTGCAGGAAGGCGTCGCGGGTGGGCTCCTGCAGCCGGTCCAGGTCGATCTCCGCGCCCTCCTCCAGATGCGGGTCGTACGGCACGCGGATCACCGCCCGGCACCGGGCCGCGAAGTGGGCCTCCAGCTTGTTGATGTCGACCGCCGACTTCGTGCGCGGCCGGACGCTGCACAGCACGACGGTGGCGTTGCGCACCAGGTCGCCGTAGTGGTGCGCCTCCAGCCAGTCGAGCGTCGCCGACGCCGCCCGCGCGCCGTCCACCGACGGCGAGCTGACCAGCACGATCTGGTCGGCCAGGCCGAGCACGCCGCCCATCGCCGAGTGCAGCAGGCCGGTGCCGCAGTCGGTGATGCAGATCGAGTAGAAGTTCTCCAGCACCTGCGAGACGGCCTGGTAGTCGGCGCCGCTGAACGCCTCCGACACCGACGGGTCACGGTCGGAGGCCAGCACCTCCAGCCGCGAGGGCGCCTGCGAGGTGAACGCCCTGATGTCCACGTACCTCTTGACCTGCTCGCGCTCGTTGAGCAGGTCGCGGACCGTCGCCGAGGTCTCCAGCACCAGCTTGTCGGACAGGGTGCCGCGGTCGGGGTTGGCGTCCACGGCGATGACGCGGTCGCCGCGCGTCGAGGCGAGCGTCGCGCCGAGGCCGACCGTGGTCGTCGTCTTGCCGACGCCGCCCTTCAGGCTGAGGACGGCCACGCGGTGGTGGCCCGTGGCGACCGGCGTGCGGGCCCTGGACAGCAGCTCGCGGCGGCGGCGCACCTCCGGCGGCTCACCCGGCTTGATCCAGCCGCCCGACGCCTTGTAGATCAGGCGCCGCCAGCCCTTGGAGGGGGCGTTGCGGCGGCCCCGCAGCAGGGTCTCGGGGTCGAGGCTCTCGGCGGTCGGCTTGCCGGTGACCGGCGGGCGCGGGGACGCGCTGAAGACCGGGACGGGGGCGGGGCGGCGCGGCCTGGGCGCCGGCGGCTCGGCTCGCTGCACGGGCGGCTCGGCTCGCTGCACGGGCGGCTCGGCTCGCTGCACGGGCGGCTGAGAGGCCGTGGGTGGCTGAGAGGCGGCAGGCGTTTGAGAGGCCGCGGGCGGCCGGGAGCGGTCCGGCGCCGGTTCCGGGTACTCCGGCGGCTCGGGACGGTCCAGTGCGCTGCCCTGCGCGGCCCGGCGGCCGGACGGCGCGCCGAACGCGGGCGGGTGGGCGAGCGGCCTGACATCGACGGTGTGCCCGTCCTCGTCGTCGTGAAGGCGGCCCGCGGCGTGGCCGGACTCGGCCTCGTCGTCACGGGGGCGGGATGGGGCGCGCTCGTCACGGAAGCGGGACAGGGCGGGCCGGGTGTCGTCGGCGACTCCTCCGCCCTCGGGAGCGTGTGCGTCCTCCAGGGACCACACGTCGGCGGCGGTCGTCGCGCTTTCGGCGGAACGTGCGTCCGCGGCAGAACGTGCGTCCGCGGCGGATCGCGTCTCCGTGGTGGGCCGTGTGTCGGTGGTGGGCCCTGTGCTGTCGGCGGTCCGGGCGTCGTCCGACGGGCGTACCTCGTCGGCGGGACGGCCCTCGCCCAGCGGACGCACCTCTCCGGACGGACGCACCTCACTGGACTGGTGCGTCTCGTCCGACGGGCGAGCCTCCGACGGGCGGCCCTCCGGCGGGCGGGGGGCGAACAGCGGGGTGTCGGACGGCGGTACCGGGCGGGGGTCCCACGCGGACGGGGGCCGCACATTGGGCGAGGTCGCGTCCGGGGAGTCCTGATCGGCGGCCGCGCCCGCCGCCTCGGAGCCCGCCGTCTCGGAGCGCGCCGTCTCGGAGCCGCCCGCCTCTTCCCGGCCGCGCGCCTCGGAGGGGTGGCCGGCGACGGAAGGGGCCTCCGCGAAGCCCGCCTCGGGCGCCCGCGTCTCGGCAGAGCCGGACGCCTCGGACGGGCCGGACGTCGCGGAAGGGCCGGACGTCGCCGAAGGGCCCGATGGCGCGGAAGGGCCTGAGGTCTCGCCGAGGCCGGACATCGGGGAAGCCGCGGAACCCGTGGAAGGGCCCGACTCGGCGGAGGGAGGCGTCAGGGAGGGATGGGTCTCGGACGTCTGCGCGTCGAAGGCGCTGAAGCGCTCCGGCGGCAGCGGCCACTCCAGCGGCTCCGGCCACCCGGCACGCTCGTCCGCCGACCGTCCGCCGGCCGCCGGGTCGTCGCCGTCGCGCGCCGGCCGGGGCTCGGGCAGCGAGGGGTACGTGTCGGCGTCGTCGGCCCGGGGCAGCGGCTTGAGCGGCTCCAGGAACGCGTCGGGCCCGGCCTGCGTCAGGTCGTCGCGTACGTCCCGTGGCTGCGCGTCGAACGGCGCCGCGGGCGTCTCGAAGGCCGACGCCTCGCCGAACGCGCCGGGCCGCCCGACGGGCTCCGCACCGTATCCGGACCGGTCGTATCCGGACGCCTGCTCATACCCGGACGTCCGCTCGTATCCCGACGTCTGCTCGTACCCGGAGGTCTCCTCGTAACCGGGCGACGTGCGGCCGAACGGCGACGGCGGCTCCAGCCACTGCGTGGAGGCGTCGCTCTCGCGCCCTGCCTCCTGGTCCGCGCCGGCCCCCGCGCCGGACGGCAGGTCGGGGCCGTACAGCGAGCCGGCCGCGGCGCGGAACAGCGGCTGCGGCGGCGCCTCCGGCGGTGTCACCGACCTCCAGGGGTCCTGCGGGTACGGCGAGGCGGACCGCTCGTCACCGGAGCCGGCGGAACCGCCCGGGACGGACGCCTCCTCCGTCTCCTTGATCGCGTCGAGCCAGGCAAGCTGCTCCTCGAGCGATTCCTCGCGATCGTGTCTCGCCACCGTGTTCCCCCTCGGGTGGGTGTAAAGGGGCAGCAAATATTCTGAAGATTAACGCCATGTGTTCCCATGGTCGCAGCCAACCCACAACTTCTTTGCCCGGTTACGGTGGTGCCATGCGAGCCATCGAGATCGTCCGGCCGGGCGGCCCAGAGGTCCTGGAGTGGCGCGAGGTGCCCGACCCGCGTGCCGAGCAGGGCCAGGTCGTCATCGACGTGGCCGCGGCCGGGGTCAACAGAGCCGACGTCCTGCAGCGCAAGGGTTTCTACGATCCGCCTCCCGGCGCCCCGCCGTACCCGGGGCTGGAGGTCTCCGGCGTGGTGGCGGAGGTCGGCGCGGGTGTGCCGGGCTTCGCGCCCGGCGACCAGGTGTGCGCCCTGCTGGCCGGCGGCGGCTACGCCGAGCGGGTGGCCGTGCCGTGGGAGCAGGTGATGCCGGTGCCGGAGGGCGTGCCGCTGGTGGACGCGGCGGCGCTGCCGGAGGTGGCGTGCACGGTGTGGTCCAACGTGTTCATGCTGGCCCGGCTGCGCAAGGGCGAGACGCTGCTGGTCCACGGCGGGGCGAGCGGGATCGGCACGTTCGCGGTGCAGCTCGCCAAGGCGCTCGGCTCCCAGGTGGTGGCCACGGCCGGGAGCGAGGCCAAGCTGCGGCGCCTGCGGGAGCTCGGCGCGGACGAGACCATCAACTACCGCGAGCAGGACTTCTCGGAACTGGTGCGGGCCGACGTGATCCTCGACATCATCGGCGGCTCCTACCTGGCCGGCAACCTCAAGGCGCTCAACCCCGGCGGCCGGCTGGTGATCATCGCCCTCCAGGGCGGCGCCAGGGCCGAGATCGACCTCGGCGTCCTGCTGACCAAGCGGGCGTCGGTCCACGGCACCACGCTGCGCGCCCGCCCCGTCGAGGAGAAGGGCGTCATCGTCCGCAGCGTCGCCGACAACGTCTGGCCGCTGGTCGGCGCGGGGGCGGTGCGTCCCGTGGTGTACGCGCGGGTGCCGATGAGCGACGCGGCCGAGGCGCACCGCATGCTGGATTCCGGCGAACACATCGGCAAGATCCTGCTAGTACGGTGAAACCTATGAGTGCTGAGGACAACAACACCTCTCGCATCGTGGTGGTCGGTCCCGACTTCCAGGGTCAGAGTGACAGTGGTGAAGAGGAGCGCTCGGTCACCAACCTGGTCGAGCAGCCCGCCAAGGTCATGCGTATCGGCAGCATGATCCGCCAGCTTCTGGAGGAGGTCCGCGCGGCCCCTCTGGACGAGGCCAGCCGCAAGCGGCTGAAGGAGATCCACCAGTCCTCGATCAAGGAGCTGGAGGACGGCCTGGCACCCGAGCTGGTCGACGAGCTGGAGCGGCTGTCGCTGCCGTTCACCGACGACAACGGCACGCCGCCGAGCGACGCGGAGCTGCGCATCGCCCACGCGCAGCTCGTGGGCTGGCTTGAGGGGTTGTTCCACGGGATCCAGACCACGCTGTTCGCGCAGCAGATGGCGGCCCGGGCCCAGTTGGAGCAGATGCGCAGGGCGCTGCCCGGCGTGCCGCACGGCGACGTCCCGCCCGGCGGCTCCGGCCCCTACCTGTAGTCCAAGGGGCGCGGCCCGTAGAGCTGCTCCAGCACGCGGGCCACGCCGTCGTCGTCGTTGGCCGCCGTCACGTGATCGACCGCGGCCAGCACGTCGGGATGCGCGTTCGCGACGGCGTACGACGTGCCTGCCCAGCTCAGCATGGGCAGGTCGTTCGGCATGTCCCCGAACGCCACCACCTCCGACGGCTTGACCTCGTGCCGCTCCGCGAGCACGGCCAGCGCCGTGGCCTTCGTCACACCGTGAGCGCTCATCTCGATGAGGCTGCGGCCGCTGGAGTGCGTGGCCGTCACGAGGTGCCCCACGAGCTCGTGGACGGTCGCGTGCAGGGTGTCGGGGTCCATGCGGGGGTGGAGGGCGAGCAGCTTGGCGCAGGGCTGCGACGTCAGCGTGCCGGCGCCGACCCGCAGACCTCCGACGGCCTTGCTGTCCCAACCGCCGAGCGGGAATTGGGACTCATGCGCAAATCCCCCCTCATACTCGACCGAAAATGCGAGTTCGGGCACGTTCGCTCTTAGCTGAGCGACGACTTGTTCCAGTACATCCACCTCGATCAGGTGTGATTCGACTATGCGTTCCGTATGCAGGTCGTAGATCAGGGCCCCGTTTGCACAGATCGCCAGCCCCCGGTGACGCAGCGCACCCGCCACTCCGCTCATCCACCGCGGCGGCCGGCCGGTGACGAACACCAGCATGGCGCCCGCCTCCTCGACTCTGGCGAACGCCGCGGCCGTGCGGGGAGAGATGGTTCCGTCGGCGCGCAGGGCGGTGCCGTCGAGGTCGGTGGCCACGAGACGCGGCGCGGGGAGACTCTGCATAACACGTTCCAGTTTGCCGGGTGATGCCGCCGGCCAGAAATCTTCCCAGGGACGGGAACACCGACGCGCCAGAATGGTGTTAGATGTGGAGGCGTTGTATTAGCTGATCCCGTAGTGAAAACCAGCATGACATTGTCTGAGCCACCCCGGGTGCCTGCTGTACGACACACCGGGACTCGCGAGGTGCGGGTCCCATAGATTCACATCCTGAGGGAGAGCTTTTATGGCTCAGGGAACCGTCAAGTGGTTCAACGCTGAGAAGGGCTTCGGCTTCATCGCCCCGGACGGCGGTGCGCCGGACGTGTTCGTGCACTTCTCCGAGATCGTCGGCAACGGCTACCGCAGCCTTGAAGACGGCCAGCGGGTCGAGTTCGAGATCACCCAGGGCCAGAAGGGGCCGCAGGCCTCTCAGGTCCGCTCCATCTGACCTGTAGCAGCGAGATAGGCCGGGGTTCGCTTCCAGCGAACCCCGGCCTTTCGCGTTCCCGGGGCCGCCCGGCTTCCTGATCACGAATGTGACTCAACTCACGGATCGCCGAACCCGCTGCGCCCGGGCCGCGGCGCGCTCATCAACGACCCGTGCTCAAGCAGGCCTGGCCTCGGGTTCGTCATGGGCAAGCTGAGTGACGTCGCGGGGCTCGTGGTCGCGCCGCCGCCGGTCGCCCTGCTGTTCTGGGGACGGGCCGAGCTGGCGGCCACCGTGCTCACCGGTGTGCTCCGCGCGCTCGTCAAGACGACGCAGACGGGCGCTGAGGCCGCCTCCCATGTCTTCACCCTCGTGGCGGGTCCGTCGCGCGTCCTGGACGACCTCGCGGACGTCCTGGCCGCCTGCCCGCGCTCGCCCTCGCCTGGGGCGTGGGCACGGCGGCGCACCCTCCACGCCGGCCCGGGGCGCGTACGGGTGCTGGTGACCGCGCCGTTCGCGGTGCCGGCCGTGGCCGCCACCGCCGGCGTCGTCCCGGGCGTCGTCCCACCGGCCGGCGCGAGGCTCGGCGCGTCCCAGGGGCTCGAGGTGGACCTGTGGGCTCTGCTGGGCCCTGGGCGCAGGGCCGCGTACGCCGTCGCCCTCGTCGTGCTGCTGGGCGCCGCGGAGCCGCGATGCGGCGGCTCGACGTCGCCTACGCCCTCCGCGCCGCGATCGCGAGCGCCGGGCTGCTCCACACGGGCCTCAACCTGTGGACGGACCGCTCGGTCCCGGGCTTCTGCCCCGACGAGCGCCGCCCGCCGGGAGACACCCCACTGTGAGACGCGTTCCGAGGCGGACCGCACCTCACGCAGCCCCCGTCAGGTGGGGACGACGGGTCGCGGCCCGGGCACGACTGTCACGTGCCCAGGCCGCGCGTCCCGCTACTTGGGCGGCTCCAGCACCTCAAGGCCCACGTACGGGCGCAGCGCCTTGGGCAGCACGACCGAGCCGTCGGCCTGCTGGTGGTTCTCCAGGATGGCGACGATCCAGCGCGTGGTGGCCAGCGTGCCGTTGAGCGTCGCCACGTGCTGCGGCTTGCCGTCCTTGTCGCGGAAGCGCACCGCCAGCCGCCGGGCCTGGAACTCCGTGCAGTTGGAGGTCGAGGTCAGCTCACGGTAGCGGCCCTGGCTGGGGATCCACGCCTCGCAGTCGAACTTGCGCGCCGCCGACATGCCGAGGTCGCCCGCCGCCGTGTCGATGACCCGGTAGGGCAGCTCCAGGGCGTCGAGCATCTCCTTCTCCCAGGCCAGCAGCCGCCGGTGCTCCTCACGGGAGTCCTCGGGCCGTACGTAGGAGAACATCTCGACCTTGTCGAACTGGTGGACCCGGATGATGCCCCTGGTGTCCTTGCCGTACGAGCCCGCCTCGCGGCGGAAGCAGGACGACCAGCCCGCGTAGCGCAGCGGCAGCTCGTCGGCGTTGAGGATCTCCTGGGCGTGGTAGCCCGCCAGCGACACCTCGGAGGTGCCGACCAGGTAGAGATCGTCCTCGGGGAGGCGGTAGATCTCCTTGTCGTGGGCCACGTGGAAGCCCGTGCCCTGCATGGTCTCCGGCTTGACCAGCACCGGCGTGATCATGGGCGTGAAGCCGTTGGCGATGGCCTGCTGCAGCGCCATGTTGAGCAGGCCGAGCTGGAGCCGGGCGCCGACGCCCTTGAGGAAGAAGAACCGCGAGCCGGACACCTTGGCGCCCCGCTCCATGTCGATGGCGTCGAGCAGCTCACCGAGCGCCAGGTGGTCGCGCGGCTCGAAGTCGAACCGCCGCGGCTGGCCGCAGGTCTCCAGGACGACGTAGTCGTCCTCGCCGCCGTGCGGGGCGTCCTCGTCGACGATGTTGGGCACGGTCTGCATGAGCTCGTCGAGCTCGGCCCCGAGCGCCTCGGCCTCCGCCTCGGCGGCCTTGACCTCGGCCGCGAGCTCCTTGGCCCGGGCCAGCAGCGCGGCCTTCTCCTCGCCCTGCGCCTTGGAGACCGACTTGCCGAAACTCTTCTGCTCGGCGCGCAGCGACTCGAACCTGGTCAGCGCGGAGCGTCGGCGCTCGTCGAGGTCGAGCAGCGTGTCGACGACGGCGTCGTCCTCACCGCGGGCACGCTGCGACGCCCGGAGCCGGTCGGGGTCCTCACGAAGGGTACGCAGGTCAATCACAAGGAAAAGGCTACCGGCGCGAGGCGTCTCCTCGCCTCTCGATTACCCGTTACCGTGTCCCGCGCCGTGAACGGCACCCGGCCTGACCCGCGCGAACCCGGGCCCGGGACGGCCGTCAGCCCTGGCGTCCGGGACGTGCGTCAGCCCTGGACCCCCGGGACCGGCGTCAGACCTGGCCGGCGCGGATCCTGGCCAGCCAGTCGCCGGCCTCGGCGAACTCCTCGTCCGTCGTGCCGCGCTTGACCCGCGGCGCGACCCCGTCGGCCCGCGGGTAGCTGCCGAGGAAGCGCACCTCGCCGCAGATGCGGTGCAGCCCCGCGATGGCCTCGCCGACCCGGGCGTCGGCGACGTGGCCCTCGAAGTCGAAGTGGAAGAAGTAGCGGCCGATGCCGTCGCCGGTGGGCCGCGACTCGATGCGCGTCAGGTTGACGCCGCGCACGGAGAACTCGGTCAGCATCTCCAGCAGCGCGCCGGGGTGGTCGTCGGCCAGGAAGACGACGAGCGTGGTGCGGTCGGAGCCGGTCGGCTCGGGCAGCGGACGGCCGGGACGGGCCACCTTGACGAACCGCGTCACCGTGTCGGTGCGGTCTCCGATGTCGCCGGCCAGCTCCACCAGGCCGTAGTGCTCGCCCGCGATGCGCGCCGCGATCGCCGCGTCGTACGGGGAGCCGGGCAGCGCCACCTCCTGGGCCGCGGCGGCCGTCGAAGGCGCCGCCACCACGACCGCGTCGGGCAGCTCGCGCGAGAGGAACGCGCGGCACTGCGTGATCGCGGCGGGATGGGTGTAGACGCGCTTGATGTGCGGGATCTCCGTGCCGGGCCGGGCCAGCAGCGAGAAGCGCACCGGCAGCAGCAGCTCGGCGTCGATCAGCAGGGGCTCGCCCCAGGCGAACTCGTCGAGCGTCGTGGTGATCGCGCCCTCGACGGAGTTCTCCAGCGGCACGACGGCGCCGTCGGCCTCGCCACCGCGGGCGGCGGCCAGCGCGGCGCTCACGGTCGCGCAGGGCAGCCGCTCGGCGACGGGGTCGAGGAGCCGCAGGGCTTCCTCGGTGAAGGTTCCTTCGGGCCCGAGATAGGCGAGTCTGGGCATGACTACAGAGTATCCGCAGCTTGTCGGGCTGCGCGCGGCTTTGCCGCGACCGACCCGAGTCCGAGCCGGGCGGCCCGCACCGCCTCCTCCTCTTCCGGCGACAGCGGCTGCTCGCCCTTGCCGCCCACCACGCACCGCACGTACGTGCGGGTCTCGGAGCAGCCGTTGATCGAGGTCAGCACGATGCCGTCGCCCAGGCCGTTGATCATCGCGACGGAGAACGACAGGCGGCCGGCCATCTCCTCCAGCGCGTCGTACCGGCACACGGCCACGTCGCGGATCGCCCTCAGGTCGCCGGCGGCGGCGGACGCCTGCCGTACGAGCATGCGGCGGCAGTCGTCGATCTCCTCGCGAGCCCGCCGGAGCGTCAGGTAGCCCATGACCACGCCGCCCGTCGCGGCGGCGAGGCACATCCCCACGGCAATCAGCACGCTACAGAGGGTAATGGGCGGGCAAGGCGCCTGGCGAGGGCTGGACGGCCCGCCGTTTCGGCAGCCAGGACGCCAGCAGCCAGACCAGCGCCAGCGCGCCGAGCCCGTACGCGTTCTGCACGATCTTGCCCAGCACGGGACTGAGCACCGGAACCTCGGCCGCCTTCAGCGCCACTCCCCACCAGGGGATGGGCAGCACGTAGTACAGCCACACGCCGGCGGCCACGCGCAGCCGTACCGGATCGCGGCCGTCGCCCACCAGGGCGCCCAGCACGACCACCACCCAGGCCAGGTGGTGGATCCACGCGACGGGCGACAGGAGCACCGCCATCAGGCCGACGAGCGCGACAGCAGCGACGTGATCGCCCGCCCGGTACGCGTCGCGGGCGGCGCGGAAGCCGTACCAGCCGACCACGGCCACGAGCGCCACCCACAGGACCGCCGTGAACGTGTCGTTCATGTACAGGCGGATCAGCATGCCGCGGATGGACTGGTTGGTGGTGCCGGCGTTCGAGCCGAGCCGGTTGGGGTCGAACAGCGCCGAGAACCAGAAGCCGGCCGCGTCCCGGGGGATCACCGCGAAGGGCAGCAGCGTGAGCAGCGCCGTCACGAACGACGCCATGAACAGCGTCCGCCACTGCCGGGTGATCAGGAGGTAGACGAGGAAGACGCCGGGGGTGAGCTTGACGGCGGTGGCCAGCCCGATCAGGAACCCGCGCGGCCACCACGGCCGCCGCGCCACGCAGTCGGCCAGGCACAGGGCCACCAGCATGATGTCCACCTGCCCGAACCGCACCTGGTCGCGGATCGGCATCAGGTACGTGCACGCCACCATCAGGAACGCGAACAGCCAGGGGGCGTGCCGGGTGCCGCCGGTCAGGACGCGCCGGAGCGTGACCCGGGTCCGCCGGACCGCTTCCGGAAGACCCGGTGCACCCGTCTCCTCACGGACGTCCGCACCGGTTACTCCCTGGGCGCTTGCCAGGGGCCGCGTCAGCACGTCCCGGAAGGCGAATCCCACCGTCACGGCCAGCGAGACGAAGATCCCGGCCGTCCACACCCACTGGGCCGTCCCCCAGGACATCTCCGCCAGCGCCACGGCCAGCATCGCCGCGACCGGCGGATAGGTGAACGGGAGAAGCTGGGGCGCCGGGGTGAAGTACTGGTATACCTCGCCGCCGTCCAGGAGCACCTGGCCGCCGGTACGGTAAACATCGAGGTCGACGAGGCGCTGGTCGTCGGGGTTCGTCAGCCAGTGCAGCACGAGGGGGGCCACGGCCCACGCCACGACGACCGCCGCCACGGCCCACGCCCACCACTGCCGCCGGCGCACCGACGTCTCGCCACCTGTCACGGTGTGGCACGTTACCGTGGCTGTTGCCATCGAGGGTCAGACACCGGGGGTCCCGTACATGCCGCATGCCACGTTCAGCGCGCGCTCACGTGCCCAGCGGTCCCTGTGGTTGTCCGCCGCCTCCAGAGTCACGGCCGTCGCCCTCAGCGCAGTGGCGACCACCGCCTTCCTGAGTCACCCGGGCGCCCGGGCCCTCCCCCTCGGCGCCGAGCCCGCCTCCGCGACCGCGACGGCCGCCCCCTCCTTCGCCACGGCCGCCCAGAGGACCGACCTCACGGCGGGCGGCGATACGCGGCACGCTCCCAGTGGTGGGACGAGCGCCCTTGGGACGGTGTCGTTCCCGACCACCCGGACCGCATACGCCGCAAGCGGCGCAACGCAGCACACCAGGACCAGCGGAACGAACCAGGCCAGGACCGGCGAAGCAGCACGGAGCGAGCTGACCGGCGAAATCGCGCGAGGCGAGCTGACCGGCGAAGCAGCGCGGCACGAATCGACCGGCGAAGCAGCGCGGCGCGAACTGACCGGCAGGGTGGCCCTCATCGGCGTACCCGGCCTCGAATGGAGCGACCTCGACCCCTCCCGCACCCCCAACCTGTGGAAACTCGCCGGACAGGCCGGCTCCGCGTCACTGTCCACGCGCGCCGTCCCGCCCCCGGACCGCGGCATCACCTGCCCCATGGCGGGCTGGCTGACCGTCTCGGCGGGTCAGCGCTCCGGAACGCCCGGCCGGGGCTGCCCCGCCGCGCCCAAGCCGCAGCGGAACGGCGAGGGGGCCAGTGTCCCGGGATGGGCGGCGCTGGCCGCGTACCAGTCGGAGACCGGGTACGACGCGCAGCTCGGCACCCTCGGCCAGGTGGTGGCCGAGGGAGGGGGCCGGGTCGCGGCCATCGGCCCGGGCGCGGCCCTGGCCGCCGCTGACAAGGCCGGAAATATCACCACATACGCGGACACCCCAGAAGCCCTGCCCGACCTGTCGTCCTATCACCTGATCGTTCAGGACGTCTCCTCTCTGGCCGACGCCTGGCTCCGCCGGCCCCTGGACGAGTACGGCGTGCCGACGCCCATGCCGGCCGACACCAGACGGCAGGCCGCCGCACAGGCCGACCGCCAGATCGGGACCCTCCTGTCCCGGCTCCCGGCGGGCACGACGACTCTGGTGGCAGGCATCTCGGACGTCACCCCGAACGCCCACCTCCACGTGGCCCTCGCCACCGGCCCAACCGCCACCACCGACCCCACCACGGCCCTCTCCCCAGCCGCCCCCAGCGCGGCCCTTCGGCTGGCCGACCCCAGCGCGGCCCTTCTCTCCGCCGACCACACCGCGGCCCAGACCCACAACCCCATCAGCGCGACCGACCAAACCCACAGCGCCGCCGACATGGCCGGCCAGAGCCACGACTTCACCGGCGCGAGCGACCAAACCCACGGTGCCACCGGCGTGGTTCACCAGGCCCACACCTCTGCCAGCGCGGCCGAGCAGAGCCGCGGCTCTGCCGACACCTACCGCCACGGCCACCTGACCGCCACCTCCACGCGCCAGGACGCCCTCGTCACGATCACCGACCTGACGGCCACGGCGATCGGGGCGCTCGGGCTGGAGCCTCCGCGCCAGGTCGTCGGCCGCGTCTGGGAGAACGGCGGTCCCGCCCCCGCCACGACCGCCGAGACGGTGGCGGAACTGGCGGACGCCGACCTGGCCAGTCAGGTGCTGCGCGAAGTGCGTGGCCCGTTCTTCGCGGTCTTCGTCTCGGTGCAGCTCCTCTTCTACGCTTTCGCGGCCCTGGCCCTCCGCCGCCGCCGCAAGTCCCCCGGCAACGGAGCCCGTTCCCTCGCAGACGGCACCCCGAAAGCACAGAGCCACCTTCCAGAGACCGGCGCTGTGAGCGCCAACCCGGCGAAGACCGAGCCTGTGGAGGCCAAGCGAGCAAAGACGCAGCCTGTGCAGGCCGCCGCGGAGACTGGGGCGACCCACGCCGTGGAGGCCACTCCCACGGAGATCCCGCCCGGGGAGCTCACTCCCACGGAGAACCCGGCTGCGGAGCTCACTCCTACGGAGATCCTGCCTGTAGAGGCCGCCTCCACGGGAGTCCCTCCTGCGGAGGCGAAGCAAGGGGAAGCCCCGACCTCTAGCCCAACACCACGCCCGAACCCGACCTCACCCCGCACCCCAAGCTCACCAAGCTCACCAAGCTCACCAAGCAACCAAAGGTCACCCCAGAACCTGCAGTCACCACATGACCCGAAAGCAACCCCCAACCTGACCGCGGCGGGATGGGCGGGATCTGCCGGTGACGTTGCCGGGGAGTCTCGCCTGTTGAGCGTCGTGCAGGTCGTGGCGGTGGTCAGTGGAGCCATCGCCGTGTCCACGTTCCTGGCGCAGCTCGTGCCCTGGTGGAGCCTGCCGATGCCGATGGCGGGCGTGATAGGCACCATCCTGGGCATCGCCGTGCTGATCAGCGGGGTCGCGTTCGGCGGGCCGTGGCGGACGCACGTGCTCGGGCCGCTGACCGTGGTCGCGGCCGTCACCTCGGTGGCTCTGCTCGCGGACGTGATGACCGGTTCCACGCTCCAGGTGAACGCCGTCACCGGGTACGAGCCCGTCACCGGCGGCCGGTTCTACGGCTTCAGCAACATCGCCTTCGCCGTCTACGCGACCGGCACCATCCTCGGCCTCGCCGGGATCGCCCACTGGCTTCTCGGCAGGGGCGTGCCACGGCTCGTGACGCTGCTGGTCTGCGCCGCCTACGGGGGCCTGGCGGTCTTCGCGGACGGGTGGCCGGCGTGGGGAGCCGACTTCGGCGGCGTGCCGGCCTTCGTGATCGGACTGGCCGTCTTCCTCATCATGCTCGCGGGTCGCCGGGTTTCCGTCGTGAAGCTGTTCCTGGTGGCGCTCGCGGGCGCCGCGCTGATCGGCGCCATCGCGTTCTTCGACTGGCTACGGCCGGCGGCGCAGCGCACCCATCTGGGCAACTTCGTCCAGCAGATCATCGACGGCCAGGCGTTGACCGTGGTCGGCCGCAAATTCGGCGCCATGATCGGGGTGACCGTCGGGAACTGGTCGCTGACGTTGCTGTCGGTGGTGGCGCTGGCCTTCCTCTTC
The DNA here is from genome assembly GCF_013363995.1 of Nonomuraea rhodomycinica. Classification (GTDB taxonomy): domain Bacteria; phylum Actinomycetota; class Actinomycetes; order Streptosporangiales; family Streptosporangiaceae; genus Nonomuraea; species Nonomuraea rhodomycinica. Next base: position 53,798 of record NZ_JABWGO010000009.1, read on the forward strand.
CTGGTGCTGGACCGCCCGTCTCGCTGGGGAGCCTCGGCGCTCGGCCAGGCGTACGCGCTCGCCCCGCCCCTGCGGGCTGGGCTGTTCGGGGCGTTGACGTGCGCGTTCATCGGGTTCCTCATCAACGACTCGGGGATCGCCATCCCCGCCATGGCGCTCACGATGGCCGTCCCGCTGGCGCTGGCCGCGTCCGTACGGGCCTTGCAGCTCTCCAGGCCCACCACACCAGCGCAGCCGTCAGAGCAAGCAGCACCCACGGAACGATCTGGGGCCTGACCACGTCCCTGAGCCAGCCGAGGTCGTCCGGGAGGACGATCACCCGCGCCGGGAGGTAGGCCAGGGACAGCGCCAGCAGGTGCGCGACCAGGAAGCCGTCGAACGCCGTGGCCGCCACCAGGGCCAGCAGCGCGAACGCCATCCCGTCGTACCAGGGCAGGATGTACGGGGTGGCGAACACGTACGCGCTGACCAGCACGGCGGCCACCACCTCGGCCGGGAGACCCGCGGCCTGCCCGGCGCTCGGCGCATGCGACAGCGACGATGACGACAGGGGCGACGACGAGGGCGACGCCGCCACCGCCGACGACGAGGGCGACGGTGACGGCGGTATCAGGGAGCGCGCTCGTGTTCGTTGAGGCCGTACCGGTCCGGCAGGCGGCGTCCCCGCTGGATTGAGCCGGTGCGACAGGCGGAACAGGGACCACGCGACGAGGACCAGGACCAGCAGAGAGCCGATCTGGATCTCGCCCCGGTAGGCGCTCCCCGGACCGACCAGCGTCTGCAGCCAGCCCTGGACGAGCTTCCAGTAGGAGGCGTGCGAGATCGCCTTGCTGGTGCGGGTCACGGGCTCGATGGCGTCCGTGCCCACGACGGCGTATCCGGCGATCACCACGGCCAGCGCCGCGCCGGCCATCAGCGCGAGCCGCCCCGGCCGGCGTCGCAGCTCCCATGCGGGACCCAGCGCCACGAGCCCGGCGTTGACCTTGATCGCCACACCCAGCCCCAGCAACGCCCCAGCGCGGAGCGGACGGCCACGGGCGAGGAGCGCCGCGATCATGCAGGCCACGGCCAGGGTGTCCACATGCATGCCGGCGACCAGTTGGTACAGCAGCAGCGGATTGGCCGTCCACAGCAACGCCGCCCGGAGCCGTCTGCCGGGATCACGCCTGGTGGAACGGTCGATCAGGAGGCCCGTGCCGACGAACGCGGCGGAATTCAGCACAGCCAGCACGAACATGGTCAGCCTGAGCGAGTCTCCGCCCACCCAGCTCGCCAGCGCCTGCGCGCCGGTCGCGACGGGGCCGTACACGCTGGGCTCCTCGCGCCACGGCTCCTCCACCGCTCGGGCGATGGGATCGCCGGGGAGGTCCACCGCGCCGTGGGTGTACGGGTTGACGCCCAGCACGACCATGCGGCCGTACGCGGCGTAGTTGAGGTGATCGCCGGAGCCGGAGGGCGGCAGGAGCGCGAGCAGACCGGCGGCTATGCAGCCGACGACGACGAGGAGGCGGGCGGCGGCTGACAGGCCGTCACGGCTTGACCGGTGTGCTGTGGCGGCGGGGCCCGAAGTGCTCTTTTCTGCGTGGTTGGAATCTTCTGTGATGTGGTCTGGTGCGGTGCCTTCCGCGTGTTCGCCAATGCCGGTGCGGTGCCCCGGGGGACTGCCGGCGGTTGTGCGGTCGGTGACAGCGCTCTCCACGTCGTTGGCACCGCCTGTGGCGGGATGGGACGCGTTGGCGGCAGCGTGAGGGGCGCTCTGTACGTGGGCGGGGACGGCTGAGGGACGGCGCGAGACGTGGCGGGTGGCGGTCAGGCCGGTGAAGAGGCCCAGGCCGCCGAGGACGATGGCGGCCACGGCCATGCCGATCACCAGGTGGGGGTCGGGCCGGACGTCCAGCGAGAACGGCGGCAGCCAGGCCGGACCGCCAAGGTCAGGGACCATGGCGGACGGACCGAGGAGGCCGATGGCGATCGTCAGCAGGATGGATGCGATGATCGCGATCATGGCCGGCCTCGGAAGCCGGTGGGCCGGCTTTCCGCTCTCGTTCTCCGAAGTCACCCGCAAATTCCAGCACACCGGTCCGAGCATCTGGTCCGTCTGTCCCCAGGCTGTGGATAACTTCGCGTTTCTGGTGGATGAAGGGGGGTGGGGAGGGCGCTCTAGGCCGTCTGGGACCGTCCGGATCGGTTTCGGTCCTGTCGGATGCTTGATTCTGGGCGGGTTCGAGCTGCTTGCTCCGGGCGGTCCTGATTCCCCCAGTGTGGCGAACGGTGCTTCTGCGCGGGTGCGGCGAACAGGACCGACCAGTCGCCGGAGCCGGACAGCCGTTCGGGCGGGAAGCCGGTCGAGGACGCAAGGGACCCCCGGCTCAGCGGCGACATCGGCCGAAGACGCCGCTCACCTCAAGCCGCTCACCTCAGGCCCCTCACCTCGGGCCCCTCGCCCTTGGCGGACAAGTCGGGCGAAGGCGCCTCTTTTTCTCCCAGCAAGACGCTCCTCGTCCCAGCAGAACTGCCGGGCGAAGGGCCCGGTCGGGGGGTGTTCGTGCGGGGATTTGGCGGGACGTGGAGGGGGTGCGGGGGATCGACCGGGTTTGCGTATGGCGGGTCAGCGGTTGGGGCGGAGCTTGTTGAGGTTTTGGGTGATTAGGGGCTCGCGCGCCGCGAGTGCGAGTGCCACGTCGCGCAGTTGGCGGGCGCGGTGGAGCTGGGCGCGCCAGTCGGTGCCCGTCGCGCGATGGCTCATCTCCACCTCGACCTCCACCACGCGATACCCCTTGCGCAGCAGGTCGATGGTCAGTCCCGTCTCCACGCCGAACCCGTGAGCCAGCGGCCGGGCCGCCTCGAAGGCGTCGCGGGTCAGGCAGCGCTGGCCGTTGAGCGGCTGGGCGGCCGTGAAGCCGGTGGCGCGCCGGATGCCGTCACGCGAGAGCCGGACCACCACGCCGTGGCCGCCGAGCTTGACGCGCGTGGCGAACACCGCGATGGACATGTCGGCCTTGCCCTCGCGGATGGGGGTGATCAGGGCAGCCGCCGCGCGGGCGGTGTCCCCGAGGTCGGCGTCCAGGAACAGTAAGTGGCGCGGGGTGCCGTCGTCGAGCAGGCGCACGGCCTCGGCGCCCGTCTCCATCGCGGCGGCCTTGCCACGGTTGCGGCTGTGGCGCACCACCCGCGCCCCCGCCGCACGCGCCGCCTTGCCGGTCTGGTCGGACGATCCGTCGTCGACGACCACCACCAGGTCCACACCTGGCAACGCCAGGGCGGCGGTCACGGTGGCGCCGATGCGCCCGGCTTCGTCCTTGGCGGGAATGATGACCGCTGTGTCGCCGCTCACCATGCCTCCCCGTCAGTCATCGGGATCGGGATAGGGATAGGGATCTGGAACGGCGTGAGCGTCGGGAACCGGGTCAGGATCGGGTCAGGTGAGTGGGGGCCGGTCCGTTTGCTGTACCTCGCGCTCCCGACGGTGGCCGCGTGTGTGGACGTCTCCATGCTCGCGAAGGTCCCCGCCCCGGCGCCCGCGATGCTTCTCACGCCCGCGAAGGTTTTCGTCCGGTGCGCCGCTCTCCGTGCGGTTCCGCGTCTCGCCATGGGCGAGGGCGTCAGGCTGACGGCCAGGGTGTGTGCGCGGCTCGCCCCGCATTCAGGCGCCGGGGCGGCGGCCGGGGTGCGCGTGCGGCTCGGCGCGCATCCAGACGCCGGGGCGACGGCCAGGGCGTGCGTGCGGCTCGCCGCGCAACCAGGCGCCGTGGCGGCCGAGGCGTGCGTGGGGGTCGTCTTGCGTGCGGGCGTCAGGCGGGGGCCGAGGGTGCGTGTGCGTTTCGCGCCAGGTGCGGGCGTCGCCATGCCTACCGGCGTCGCCATAGCTGCCGGCGGCGCGAAAGGTGCAGGTGTCGCGCCAGGTGCGGGCGTCGGGCCCGCACCTGGCATGGTCGTACGGCCCGCCCCTCGCGAGGGCGGCTGGTCCGTGGTGGGCCGGGGGGTCGGGTACGCGCGTTGCAAGGGCGGCCTCACGACCCTTCGGTGATCAGGAGCTCCTGCGGCACCGCGTCGTACACGGTGAAGACCGAGTCGAGCCCCGTGACCTGCAGGATCTTCCGTACGGCGGGACGAGGGGCGGCCACGTCCAGGGCGCCGCCCCGCTCCTTCATGCGTTTGAGCGCAGAGAGCAGGACGTTCATCCCCGTGGAGTCGCAGAAATCCACGCCGGACATGTCGATGACCACGCGGCTGGGCCCGTCCTGCAGCAGGCGAGTGAACTCGGACTGCAGGTGGGGTGCCGTGTAGAGGTCGATTTCGCCGGTGATGGCGACGAGCGCCTGACCGGCATGTGATCGAGTCGAGACCTTGAGCTCCACAGGGGCAGGCTAGCGGCGCGGAGCCTTCCGGTCACGTTGTCACGCCGAGAGGCGAACCGCAGGTTTTTGTCCTCCGTTTGGGCTCCACAGGAACGCAGAGTACGCGAAGCTTGACGGTGTGACACCGGCACGGCCGGAAGGGGGCGGCCCGGCACCCGCGTCCGGTCACCGCTCCGATGCCGCACCGAGACGGATCGCCGCACCGAGAAGGAGGGGCTGGGCGCGACCACGGGCCCGAGTATCTGATGAATACCGAAGAACCCGAAGATCCTCAGCGTCAACGGCTCCGCGAGCACCTGGAGACCATCCTCATCCGCACCGAGAAGGCCGCGCCCTGGCATGACGAGGCCGGACGCCTGCGCAGCCTGGTCAATCACGAGGGATTCGTCCCTGTACGCACGCGGTTGGCGATCGAGGACCTGGAGTTCCTGGCGGGCGCCCGCCAGGAAGTGCTGACGTTCGCCGAGCTGACCCTGCGACTGCTCGACCTGCATCAGCCCCGTGACGCCGGCGGCATCACCAGCGACTCCGCCCATCCGATCCTGCGCTGCCGGAGTTGCATGTGGCGCTGGCCGTGCCCGACATTTCGAGCAATGTCGGAGTCGTTCGGCGGGGCTCTCGACGGCCTCTCAGAGCCCGCATGAAGTCCTTCACCCGTCTGAACCAGCCCGTCCGGTCCTGAAGCCAACCGCCTGTCCCCGGGCGAGGGCGGCGGCAGCCGTCCCGTACGCGGCGAGCCTCCGAGCGAACACCTCGACGCACCCGGCCTCAACGCACCAACGGCAGCCGGATCTCGAACCGGCAGCCCGGCCCGTCGTTGACCACGCCGATCATCCCGTCGTGCGCCTCGACGATGCCCTGAGCGATGGCCAGCCCGAGCCCGGCCCCACCCCCCTCCCGGGCCTCCCGGGTGGGGGTACGGGCGGCCTCCCCCCGGAAGGCGACGTCGAACACCCGAGGCAGGTCCTCCTCCGGTATCCCCCCGCAACCGTCCGACACCGACAGGCAGGCCATCCCGGAGTCCACCCCCGCGCGCAGCACCACGGCCCGGTCCGAGGGAGTGTGCCGGATCGCGTTGACCACGAGGTTGCCCAGCGCCCGTCCCAGCGCGGTGGCGTCGGCCTCCACGGGCACCGGCTCGGCGGCCTCGGCGGTCAGCCGCACGCCCTTCGCCCTGGCCAGCGGCTCGGCGCCCGCGACCGTGTCGGCCACCAGGTCGGCCAGCCCGACCCGGGCCCGGGACAGCCGCAGCGCCCCCGCGTGGATGCGTGACAGCTCGAACAGGTCGTCCACCATCGCCGACAGGCGCTCCACCTCCAGCTTGATCTGCCGGTGGTAGCGCTCGACCGTGGCCCGGTCGGTGACGACCCCGTCCTCCAGCGCCTCGGCCATGGCGCGCATGCCGGCGAGCGGCGTGCGCAGGTCGTGGCTCACCCACGCCACGAGCTCGCGCCGCGCGCCTTCGAGGGCGCGCTCGCGGGCGTACGCCTCCTCCAGGGTGTCGGCGATCGTCTGGAGCTCGGCCGGCAGCCCGGACGGGGCGGTGAACGGCGGCTCGCGTACGGCGGCGACCAGCCTCCTGCTCTCGCCCACGACCCTTCTGGCCAGCACGTACGCCACCCCGAGGCCCACCAGGCCGCCCACGGCGACGACACTGAGGACGATGTCCCTGACCTCCCCCTCGATGATCATCTTCAGGGTGATGGCCACGACGCCGGCCAGGGTGGCCGCGATGGAGACGACCATGACCACGGCCAGCATCACGCCGATGGACCTGCGGCGCAGCGCCCACATCGCCCACACCCCGACGAGCGCCACGAGCAGCCCCAGCCCGGCGGTGACGGCGACGATCATCCCGAGGTCGTCCATCGTCGCCCCGGCTTCCAGGGCCGCCGCGAGAGCGACCCTCCCACCGCCCAGGACCGCCGCGAAGCTCACCCGCCGGCCTCCAGTGGTTCGAAGCGGTAGCCGACCCCCCACACCGTCACGATCCGGCGCGGCTCCGTCGGGTCGGGCTCGATCTTCTCCCGTAGCCGCCGCACATGGACCGTCACCGTCGAGGAGTCGCCGAACGACCATCCCCACACCTGGTCGAGCAGCGCCGACCGGCTGAACGCCTGGCGCGGGTTGCGCATCAGGTACGCCAGCAGGTCGAACTCCCGCGCCGTCAGCATCACCTCGGCGCCGCCCAGCCGCACCTCGTGCGCGCCCACGTCCACCATCAGGTCGGCGTCGCGCAGCACCCCCGTGCCGCCGGGCACGGACGCGCCGCGCGCCCGCCGCAGCACCGACTGCACCCGCAGCGCCAGCTCGCGCGGGCTGAACGGCTTGGTCACGTAATCGTCGGCGCCCGTCTCCAGCCCGACGACCCGGTCGATCTCCTCGCCCAGCGCGGTCAGCATGATCACCGGGACCGGCCAGCGCTCCCGGAGCTTGCGGCACACCTGGAGCCCGTCGACCTTGGGCAGCATGAGGTCGAGCACCATCAGGTCGGGCGGCCGGGCGAGGGCGCGCCGCAAGGCCTCGGCGCCGTCGCGCACGCACTCCACCTCGTGGCCGTCGCGCTCCAGGTAGCGGGCCACCACCTCGGCCACGGTGGGGTCGTCGTCGACCACCAGGATGCGCGCGCTCACACCTTCACCGTACGGCCCGCGGCCCCGGTGAGACACTCACGTCATCGGTTCGTAAGCCTCGCGGATCTTGGTCGCAGGACGTACGGTGTGCTCATGAGTCGAGTCGTCATGCTCGTGCTGGGCGCCCTTCTGGCGCTCTTCGTGCTGTTCAACTTCGTCCTGCCCATGGTGGTGGGACTGCTGAAGGTGGCGCTGATCATCGGTGTGATCGGTCTGCTCGTCTTCGTCGCCGTCTCGCTGGTCGGCAAGACGTCCTCGCGGTGATCCCGCCGGGAAGCTGACGTGACCCTGTTCCTGCTGGACCCGTGGCTGGCCGGCGTCACCATGGTGGCGGTCCTGCTCCTGGTGAGCTGGGCCGCCAGGCTGCTGCCCGTCGCGAGCGGCCGGGCGCCGAGTTTCCCCCTGGTGTACGCCCGCCGCACGGCCTTCCAGCGCCAGCGCGACCCCGGGGCCGCCGGCCGGCCCCGGCCGAGAGCGCCCTCATCCCGCCCCGCTTCCGTCTAGCGGGGCTCGCCGTTCCTGTCGAGCCCGCCGAGGGCCTGTTCGTCGGTATGTCGATACGCCGACATGCCGATGTCTCGATGCAGAGCCCTCGTTCACCCCGTTCGTCGAGGAAGGGCTCATGTTCGATTCTCTTGTCGCGTTTCTCATCGGCATGTCCGGAGGCCACGCGGCCCTGGCCATCGTGCTGTTCACGGTGGCCGTACGGCTGCTGCTGCTCCCGCTGAGCGTCCGCCAGGCGCGTGCCGCGCGCATCACCGAGCGGCTGGCGCCGAAGGTGCGCGCCCTGCGCGAGCGGTTCGGGCGCAACCCGGAACGGCTCGCCCGGGAGATGTCCGCCCTCTACGCGAAGGAGGGCAGCTCGCCGATGGCCGCCATCCTGCCCGGACTGGCGCAGGCGCCGTTCATGTGGCTGGTCTACCGGGTGGCCACGCACCCGACCGCTCTGGCCGGGCACGATCTGCTGGGCGCCCCGCTGGGCCAGCAGGTTGCCGGAATTGTCGCCAATTACGGACTGATCAGTTGGCCTGTTTCGGTCTTTGCCTTGGTGATCGCCCTGGTCATCCTGGTGGCGTGGCTCCAGGCGCGCCGGATCGCGGCCACGCTGCCCGCGGAGCAGCCGCCGCTGCTGCGGAGGATCATGCCGCTGATGCCGTTCGGCTCGGTGCTCGCCGCCCTGGTGCTCCCGCTGGCGGCCGGTCTCTACCTGCTGGTGTCCACCGCGTGGACGTACGGTGAACGGACGGTGCTGACCCGCCGGTTCGCCTGACGAGTCGCCCCCACGATGCCCGAGGCCGGTTCAGCCGGCCTCGCGCAGGGCCGCGACCTGCCCGTTCATGCCGTTGCCCGTCCCGTTGGGCGCGGGCAGGATGGCCCAGACCGTGGTGGTGTCGCCGTCGTGGCGCACGCCCCAGCTCTCGGCGACGTACTCGACGATGCCGAGCCCCCGGCCGCCGAGCGAGGACAGCGTGGGACGGCCGGCCCGCGGCTCGGTGGCCGCGCCCCCGTCGCTCACCGCGACCTCGATGTGGTCGTCGTTGCGCAGCCACGCGACCTTGACCATGCCCGACGGCAGCGGATGCGCGTGCCGCAGCGCGTTGCTGAGCAGCTCGCTCACCACGAGCACCGCGTCGTCGATCGCGGCGGCGAAGACCCCGCAATCGTGCAGGTCAGTGCTCAGACGCTGGCGGGCAACAGCGACGCTGGACGGCGCGTACGGCAGCAGCACCACGCTTGACACACCCACCTCCCCGTCTTCATGTGCCCCCCGCGGGAACACCCCCGGTACGACCGAAATGCCCCGTTACTCAATCCCAGAAACCGGATCTCGATCACAGCTTGTCCACATCGGACGATAGGTCAGCTCAACCGTGACCACCTCGTTACCACACCGGTGTGTCGGATCCGATAGGGGGAGCCGCGGCGAGAACCATCCGCATCCGGGTGCCTCCACCCGGTCGCGGATGGGCGCTCACGTCGCCCCCCTGGGCCCGCGCGAGGCTGCGCACGATGTAGAGCCCGAGCCCCACTCCGCCGAACCTCCTCCGGTCGCCGCTCTCCACCTGGACGAACCTCTCGAAGATCCGCTCCCGGTCGGGCGCGGCGATGCCGACGCCCTCGTCGTCCACGACCACGACCACCCTGTCGTCCTCCGGCCACGCCTCGACCCTGATCAGCCCGCCCTTCGGTGAGTACTTGAAGGCGTTCTCCAGCAGCTGGCCGAGCACGATGTCGGTGGCCAGCGCGTCACCCTTCACGTACGGCAGGCCGTCGGGGATGTCCACCTCGACCCGGTGCGTATCGGACAACTCGGGCAATCCTAACGTCGCCGCATTTATCCGCTCAGCCAGGTCGAAGGTTTCCACCCGTACCTTCAGCTCGTCGGCGCCCGCCCGCGAGCCGAGCAGCAGATGGTCCATGAGCTGCCCCAGCGAGCGGGCCCGCTCGGCGATCGTGTGGACGGCCGAGCGGCGCTCCGGGTCGCTCAGCTTGTCCCAGCGCGCGTCGAGCGTGCTGGCGAAGCCGCGCACGATCGTGATCGGGGTGCGCAGCTCGTGGCTGGTCGTCGCCAGGAACAGGTCCTTGGCCTCCTCCAGCTCCTTGGCCCGGGTCACGTCGCGGAAGTCGACCACAGTCTCGCCGGTCGCGTCCACGCGGGCGCTCACCACGTCGAGCCAGCGGCCCGTGCCGAGCTGGAACGTCAGCTTCTCCCCCGGCCTGGGCAGCGGGAACGGCGGCGGCCCGCCCTTCACCGCGTCGGAGGCCAGCCCGGTCAGCTCGGCCGCCGCGGGGTTCCACCGGATGACCCGGCCCGCCCCGTCGAGCACCGCGATGCCGTCGGCGCTGGCGTCGAACACCGCCTGCTCGTGCGCCCGCTGCCGCACCGCCTCCTGGTAGGCCATGGCGTTGCCCACGGCGATGCCGGCGTGCCCGGCCAGCAGCTCCAGCAGCTCCAGCTCCAGGTGGCCGGGCTTGCGCCGGGCGTACAGCGCGTAGAGCGCGCCGTACGGCCGCCCGCCCACGGCGGCGAGGCCGAGCGCGATCGTGTGCAGGCCGCTCAGCTCGGCCCACACCAGCTCGTCCAGCCCCTGCGACTCCAGCAGGACCGTCTTGCCGGTGCGCAGCAGCTTGTCCACCAGGCTGGTGCGCAGGCCGGCCGTGGCGCCCTTGAGCGTCTCGGGCAGCCGGTGCGCGCTGACCAGGCGCAGCCGCTCCCCCTCGATGAGCACGAACCCGCCCGCGTCGGCGCCCGTCAGCTCGGTCAGGCTGCCCGCGATCCGGTCGAGGACGGCCGGCAGCTCCAGCTCGGCGTTGATGTCGCCGACCACGTCGGTCAGCCGGCGCACCAGGCGGACCCGGCGCGCCATGCGCTCGCTCGCCGCCTCCTCGGCCGCCGCGCGGTGGTGGACGCACACGTAGCCCACCACCGAGCTGCCCATGACCAGCGGCCCGATGTCCACCGTCACGTCGAGCACGCGGCCGTCGCGGCGTAACCGCTTGGTGCGCAGCGTCACCTGGTCGCCGGTGCGCACGCGTTCGAGCACCGCGTTGTGCTCGGCCGTCAGCTCCCCCGGCACGATCGGCGCCCTGCGGCCCAGCATCTCCTCGGCGCTCCAGCCGAAGAGCCGCTCGGCGGCCGGGGTCCACACCAGCACGGTCTGGTCCCGGTCGAGCGCGATCAGCGCGTTGGGCGAGCCGGCGAGCACCGCGCGAGCGATCTCGTCGTCACTGCCGGCCCACTCGTCACCCACACCTCCATAGTGCCCGCGCTGCGGGGCCACCGTCGGCCGATCCGTCCGATACGCTGCCGATCACGACCTACCAGGTGAGAAGAGGGTGAGCGGATGTCGAGCGGTGATCTCGATGCCCTGCTACGGGTGACCTCCGCCACCTACCGCGGGGAGACGCCCCCGGACATCGCGTTCGGCACCTACGACGGCGCCGTGGGACGCCTGGTGCTCGCGGTCTCCGGCAAGGGCGTCGTGGCGTGCAGCTTCGAGGACGAGAACACGGTGTACGAGCGGGTGATGCGGCACGTGGGCACGTTCATCGGGCCCGACCCCGGGCGGCTGGACCCGGTGCGCCGCGAGCTCGACGCGTACTTCTCGGGGCGGCTGCGGGCCTTCACCACGCCGGTGGACCTGGCCCTGGCCACCCCGTTCGCGCGTACGGTGCTGCAGAAGACGATGGCGGTGCCGTACGGCACGACGACGACGCTCGGCGAGATCGGCGAGCGCATCGGGCGGCCGCGCGCGCTGCGGGCGGTCGGCAACGCGCTGATGGCCAACCCGGTGTGCGTGGTCGTGCCCTGCCACCGGATCGTGCCCGGCGACGGCGAGCTCGGCGACTACGCCGGTGGCGTGGCCGCCAAGCGGCACCTGCTCACCGTGGAGTCCCGCTCCTGACCGCCGGCGACCGGCCGGCCCGGCGCGCGACCAGGCCGATGGCGAGCGTGACCAGGGAGGCCACGAGCGCCGCGCCCAGCGCGCCGTTCATCCACGGCTGCCGGGTGAAGCCGATCGCCGCGCGCGCCCACGCCCAGAACTCGTCCCAGACGGCGACGGTCGGCGTCGAGGTGGTCAGCCAGTACGCCACGAAGCCGAGCGCCCAGGGCACCAGCATCGACCGGCGGGCCGGCGCGTCCTCCTCGGTGTTCCACCGGGCGGCGCCGCCGAGCAGGAAGTAGTCCACGGCGAGCACCGCGAACATCGGCACGAACACCGCGCCGATGACGCCGAGGAACGCGCCGTAGGAGTTCACGTCGACCAGCAGCGCGAGCCCGGTGGTGAACACGCCGATGGCGACGGTGAAGATCCGCCGGTCGACACGCGGCATGAGGTTCTGCAGCGAGACGGTGGTGGAGTAGACGTTCGCGAACGACTGGTCCGTCTCGCGCACCACGAGCACGGCGAAGAACAGCGCGCCCAGCGGCGCCGCGACGAACGCGCCGAACACCGCGGTGGAGTCGGCCTGGATCGCGGCCGCCCCGGTGATGGCCACCGCGTACACGCCGAGCCCCAAGCACGCCACCTGGGCCACCGTGTAGCCGCCGACGACGCCGGTGAACGCGGCGGCGCTGGACCGCGAGTGCCGGGCGAAGTCGGCCGCCATCGGCACCCACGAGACCGACAGCGCGATCACGTAGTCGACGGCCGGCGCGAACGCCTGCCACGAGCCGCCGGTCTGCGGCTGGACGTGGCCGAGGAAGTCCACGGCGAACCAGATCAGCGCGAGGATCACGGCGACCGTGACGTAGCGGCGCAGCAGCCGCACCGAGCCGAGCGGCCACAGGGTCAGCGAGGTGGTCAGGACGCCGGCCGCGACCACCCACACCGCGTACGGCACCGCCGGTCCGAAGATGGCGCTCGCGCCCATGGCGATCACCCAGAGCTCGAAGGCGCCCCAGCCGACCATCTGGATGATGTTGAGCACGGTCGGCACGTACGACTGCCGCGCCCCGAACAGGCCGCGCAGCAGCACCATCGCCGGCCGGCCGGTCTGCGTGCCCGGGATGGCGGCCAGCCCCACCATCGCGGTGCCGATCAGGCTGCCCACGACCGTGGCGGTGAGGGCGGCGGCGAGGCTCAGCGGCGCGCCGCCAAGCGGGTCGAGCAGGAAGAGCGCGCCGGAGAAGCCCAGCAGGCTGACGCCGAGGTTGGCCCAGAGCGCCCCCTGGTCGAGCACGCCGAGCGTCTTCGGCGGCGGCTCGTCGAGGGTCAGCGGGACTTCGTTGACGGCATGCGTCATCACACACTCCCTACGCCGGCATTACCCGGACAGGTTCATGCGGTCGGCAGCAGCGATAGCTGCCCTCTCAGCCCGGTGACCCCGAGCTCCCGCGTTGGCTCATGAAGTTGGCGCCCTCATATTGCCTCATGAGCGGACATCTGGCCACAGTGAGCCCCCGATATCTCAGGCTCAGGGGCGGGGGATGGCCACAGCGGTGTACGGCGTGGTGGGGGTCGGGGTGGTGTCGAAGCGGGCGTTGGGCAGGTAGAGCCGGTCCCTGAAGGCGGCCATGGTCGCCGGTACGTCGAAGCGGCGGTCGGTCACGCGCCGTACGACGCGGCCGTCGGTCCCCGTCTCGTTCAGCCGCAGGACGGTCACGGTGTTGAGCCGGTTCTGCACGGCGTACAGCGTCCGGCCCCGCAGCAGCAGGCCGTCGCCTTCCTTCAGCGACTCACCGTGCAGGTTCACCCGGCGGGTCCGGCCGGACCGGCTGACGCGGAACAGCCCGCCGGTGTTCGACTGCACGACGAGCAGGCCCCGGCCGTCCGGCGTGGGTGTGATGCCGTTGGCGTTGAAGCCCTTGTGGTACACCAGGTCGCCGGTGAGCCTGATCCGCCGCGCGGCGGCGGGCAGGCGTCCGCCGCGCAGCGGCAGCTCGTACAGCACGGGGTTGGTGGAGTCGGTGATCCACGCGGCGCCGTGGGTGATGGTGAGGTCGTTGACGAACGCCGGGCCGCTCGCCAACCGGTAGGTGGCCAGTGTCCCGCCGGTGCGCACGTCGAGGACACGCAGGTCACCGCCCGTGCCGCCGGCCACGAACAGCCGTCCGCCGGAGTCGAGGGTCATGCCGAGGGCCGGCGTGCCCGGTCCCCGGCTGAAGATCTCACCACGCCCGGTGCGCAGGTCGGCGCGGTAGATCGAGCCGTCGGCCATGGAGCCGATGTAGGCGTACGGGCCGGGGCCGATGGCGATCCCCTCGGGCCGGAAGCCGTCGGGCAGCGGGATCGACCGCGGGAACCTCCCGGCCTGCCCGTCCGTCGCCGCTCCGGCGGAGCCGCCCGTGGTGACGGCCAGCGCGAGCGCGGCGGTGACCGCGACGAGAACCTTCATCGGACGTCCTCCTGGTCGTGGCGGGCCGCGGTGAACGCCGCGGCGTGGTCGCGGGCGAAGTCGGCGATGTCGCGCGGACGGCGGCCGAGGAGCTCGGCGACCGTGCCGGTGGTGAAGTCGCCCCAGCCGGCGGCGTACGCCTGCGCGTACTCCTCCAGCATGTCGACGATCCAGGCCGGGACGCCGTGGCCGAGCAGGGACTTGCGCTTGGCGTCGTCGCTGACCGGCAGGTACGTGACGGGCCTGCCGAGGACGCGGCCCAGCTCGCCGGCGACCTCGTCGAACCCGAGCGAGCGCGGGCCGGTGAGGGTGTACGTCCTGCCGTGGTGGCGATCGGGGTCGTCGAGCAGCACGCGGGCGGCGCACGCGGCGATGTCGCGCACGTCGATCATGCCGACCCGCCCGGTGGCCATGTTCAGCGGGAACGTGCCGGTGGCGGAGATGTCGCCCGCCTCGTTCAGCAGGTTCTGCATGAACCAGTGGGGACGCAGGATCGTCCAGCGCATGCCGCACTGCTCGATCTCCCGGTCGGACAGCGCGTGCAGCCGGCCGCTGCGGTTGGGCGCGTCGTGCGCCGCGCCGACGACGGACAGGCGCACGACGCGCTCCACGCCGGCCTGGCGCGCGGCCCACAGGGCGTTCATGTGGTGCTCAGGAGCGCGCGGGCCGTTCGGGACGAGCAGCCACACGTCCTGCACGCCCTCGAAGGCGGGCGCGAGGGACCGGGGGTCTTCGAGGTCGCCGCGGACGACCTCGGCGCGGCCCGCGCGCGGGCTCCGGGCCGGGTCGCGGACGAGGGCGCGGAGGTTCACCTCGGCGCCGTCCAGCGCGTCGATCAGCGCGGTGGACACGGTGCCGGTGGCTCCGGTGATCAGCACGGTGCGAGGCACGCTCATTCTCCCTTGGTGGTGGTGACGGGGGTACGGACCAGGGCCAGCGGGGGCCTGCCCGCGGCCCGGTTGACGGTGACGCGCTCCAGGACCCACAGCACGACGGTCCCGGCCGAGAGGGCGGCGCCCAGGACGCACACGCCGGTCCAGCCGCCGCGCGCCCAGACCGCGGAGGCCAGCGCGGACCCGGCCGCGCCGCCGACGAACATGCTGGTCATGAGGGCGGAGTTGATCCGGTTGCGGGCCTCGGGCCGCAGCGCGTAGACGACGTTCTGGCTGCTGTTGAGCACCGCCTGATGCGCCAGGTCCAGCACGACCACGCCGGCGAGCAGGAAGCCCAGCGAGCTCGCCCCGGCCGCCATCGCCGCCCAGGACGCGACGAGCAGGACCGTCCCGGCGCCGCTCACGACCTGGACCAGCCCGCGGTCGGCCAGCCGCCCCGCCACCGTGGCGGTCAGCGCGCCCACGGCGCCGACCAGCCCGAACAGGCCGATGGCCGACTCCGACCACGCGTACGGCGCCCCCACCAGCAGGAAGGTCAGCGACGTCCACAGCACGCTGAACGTGGCCAGGCTCAACGCGACCATGCCCGCCCGCCACCGCAGCAACGGCTCCAGCCGGAACATCGCCACCGTCGAGCGCAGCAGGCCGAGGTACGACTGGCGCGCGCCGTCCCCGCCGAGCCGGGGCAGGAAGGCGCGCAGCAGCACGGCCATCAGCGCCATCAGCACCGCGCCCGCCCAGTAGACGGTGCGCCAGCCGCCCAGCTCCGACAGCGCCCCTGAGGCGGTGCGTGCCAGCAGCAGGCCGAGCATCAGCCCGGTCATCACCGTGCCGACCACCTTGCCGCGCTCGGCCGGGTCCGCCAGCGTCGCCGCGAACGGCACCACGACCTGCGCGCCCACCGAGGTCAGCGCGGTCAGGGCCGTGCTCACCATGAGCACCGCGCCGTTGGGCGCCATGGCCGACACCAGCAGGAACACCGCGGTCGCTCCGTAGAGCGTCACGGCGAGCCGCCGCCGCTCCATCAGGTCGCCGAGCGGCACGAGCAGGATCAGGCCCAGCGCGTACCCGGCCTGCGCGGCGGTCACGAGCAGCGCCGCCGACGCCGGTGCGACCTCCAGCTCCCGGCCGATCAGGTCGAGCAGCGGCTGCGCGAAGTAGTTACCCGCGACCGCCAGCCCGGTCGCGACCGACATGAGCAGAAGCAGCCCGCGCGGCAGGCCGCCGGCTGGGTGAGGTGTCGTCGCCGTCATGCCCCCAAGCTTCGGACCCGGAGCATCTATGAGTCCAACGCATGTTTGTCATCGAACCGATCGTGCATCACGATTGATCCATGGAGCTGCAGCAGATGCGCTACGTCGTCGCGGTCGCGGAGACGAGCAACTTCACCCGCGCCGCCGAGCAGTGCCTGGTCGTCCAGTCCGCGCTGAGCCACCAGATCGCCCGCCTCGAACGCGAGCTGGGCGCCAAGCTGTTCGAGCGCACCAGCCGCCGCGTCCGGCTGACCCCCGCCGGCGAGGCGTTCCTGCCCGCGGCCCGTCAGGCGCTCGACGCCGCCGAACGCGCCCGCGCCGAGGTGGCGGCGGCCGCGGGCGAGATCCGCGGCCGGCTGGCCGTCGGCGCCATCCCCACCGTCGCGGCGGTCGATCTGCCGGCCGCGCTCAAGCGGTTCCACCAGCGGCATCGGCAGGTACGGATCACCCTCCGCTCCGGCGCGAGCGAGCGGCTCATCGAGCAGGTGCAGCAGGGCACCCTGGACGCCGCCTTCCTGGGGCTGCCCCTCGGTATGCGCCCCAAGGGCGTCCGCGGCCGCGAGCTGGCGCGCGGCGACCTCGTGGCCGTGGTGGCGCCGGGTCATCCGCTGGCGGAGGAGGAGCGCGTGGACCTGCGCCGGCTCGCGGACGAGCCGTTCGTCGACTTCCCCCCGGGCACCGCCGCGCGGGCCCAGACGGACGAGGCGTTCGCGGCGGCCGGGGTCCGGCGCGAGGTCGCCTTCGAGGTGACGACCGTGGACTTCATCGCCCGCCTGATCCGGGAGGGCCTGGGCATCGGGATGATGCCCGCCGCCTTCGTCTCCGAGCTCCCGGGCCTGCCCGTCCTCCAGCTCAGCGACGCCCCCGCCCGCATGGAGCACCTGATCTGGAGCCGGTTCGCGCCTTCCCCCGTCGCCGCGGCGTTCCTCGCCACCCTCGGCGTCTCGGCGGCCGAGTGCTCGGGATCCCCGGACTCGTGACGTCAGGCGCCCGGCGCGCGGACGTACGGGGTCGTGGTGCCCAGCGGCTCGAACCCGAGGCGCAGCAGGATGGGGCGGCTCTCGTCGGAGGCGTCCACGTGGAGGTAGCGGTAGCCGCGCTCGACGGCCACCCGCGCCCGGTGGGCCACCAGCGCCCGGTACACGCCGCGCCCGCGCCAGCCGGGCGCGGTGCCGCCGCCGAAGAGCCCGGCGAACTCGGTGTCCGGGTCGAGGTCGAGCCGCGCCCCGCTGACCGGCCGGTCGCCGGCCATCGCGACGACCGCGACCATCGACTCGGGCCGCTCGGCCAGCCGGCGCACCAGCCGCTCGCGCAGCCCGGGCAGCGACATGCCGAACGCGTCCTCGTGCGCCCGCACGAGCAGGTCGATCCCGGCCGGGTCCTCCACCGGAAGCAGGGCGACGCCGTCGGGCAGCAGCGGCTCGGCGGCCATGGCGGCGGCCTCGGCGGCCAGCAGGGTCTCCTCCGGCTCGGCCGCGAAGCCCGCCGCCAGCAGCCGCTCCGCCAGGTCGGCGGGGCGGTCGTGGGAGTAGAGCTTCCACTCGAAGTCGCGGTTCAACGAGGTGAAGTAGGCCACCTGCGCCGCGATCTCCGCGTCGGCCGTGTCCTCGTCGAGGTCCGACCACAGGATGCCGTTCCAGCCGCCCTCGGCCGCCTTGCGCACCACGCGGCCCACCCGCTCGCCCCGGCGGATCCGTACCTGGCGCTCGTAGGCCGCCAGCACCTCGTCACGATTCACCGGCACAGCTCATCAGCCGGGACACGGACCCGGCAACCGGTTTGCGGCCGGTTTGCGGCTCAGGCCACGAACGGCGGCCGGCCGGTCTCGCTGACCATCGGGCGGCTCGCGCCCTCCCACGACTGCATGCCGCCGCCGACGTTGACCGCCTCGCGCCCGAGGTGGTTGAGCCAGGCCGCGACCTGGTAGGACCGGCCGCCGACCCGGCAGACGACGTAGACCTTCCGGTCGGCGGGGACCTCGTCCACCCGTCCCTGGATCTCGGTCATCGGGATGTGCACGGCCTCGGGAGCGTGGCCCGCCACCCACTCCTCGCGCTCACGCACGTCCAGCAGGAAAGCGTCGGCGGGGACGTCGCGTGCCTCTACCTCGGGAACCGTCATGCGTCCATCATCTCGCGTCCCCGGTCGTAGGCCGCACGGGCCTCGGCGATCTCGCGCTGGTGGTCCTCGGTCCAGGTCACCAGCGCCTTGATCGTCTCGTGCAGGGTGCGGCCGAGCGGGGTGAGCGCGTAGTCGACGCGCGGCGGCACCACGGGGTGGACGGTGCGGCTCACCAGGCCGTCGCGCTCCAGGTGGCGCAGGGTCACGCTGAGCATGCGCTGGCTGACGCCGTCGATCTCGCGGCGCAGCTCGCTGAAGCGCAGGCTCTGGCAGTCGAGCAGGGCGATGACCAGCAGCGACCACTTGTCGGCGACGCGGTCCAGGATCTGGCGGACCTCGCAGCCCTCACGCGTGTCCCACTGCCGGACGTCGTAGTCGTCGGTCGTCTCGCAGGAGGCAGGGTCGTCCATGGCATCCCATGCTGGCTCAGGCGGCGGTCGGTTACAAGAGGTAACCGATACTACTTGAGCAGGCGCGACAGACGCCGGTCGGCGAGCGGCTTGCCGCCCGTCTGGCAGGTCGGGCAGTACTGGAGCGAGGAGTCGGCGAACGACACCTCGCGGATGGTGTCGCCGCAGACGTCGCACGGCTGGCCGGCGCGGTTGTGGACGCGCAGGCCCGACTTCTTCTCGGCCTTGAGGTCCTTGGCGGCCAGCCCGCGGGCCCGCTCCACGGCCTCGCGCAGCGTCTGGACGATGGCCTCGTGCAGGTCGGCGATCTGCGCGTCGGTCAGCGTGGAAGCGATCTTGAACGGGGACATCCTGGCCGCGTGCAGCACCTCGTCGGAGTAGGCGTTGCCGATGCCCGCGATGACCTTCTGGTCGCGCAGCAGCCCCTTGATCTGGGTGCGGTTGCCGCCGACGATCCGCTTGAGCGCGTCGGCCGTGAACGTCTCGGCCAGCGGGTCGGGACCGAGCGAGGCCACGCCGGGCACCTCGGCCGGGTCCCGCACCACGTACAGGGCGAGGCGCTTCTGCGTGCCCGCCTCGGTCAGCTCGAACCCCGGCGCCAGGCCCTCCTCGTCGGGCGCCAGCCGCACCCGCGCCGCGAGCGGCCCCTTGCCGGGACGCACGGGCCTGGCCCCCGACAGGTCGTCGCGCCAGCGCAGCCAGCCGGCCCGGGCCAGATGGATGACCAGGTGCAGCCCGTCGCAGTCGAGGTCGAGGAACTTGCCGTGCCGGGACACGCCGGTCACGGTCAGCCCGCCCAGCGCGCTCACCGGCGGGTCGAACGTCTTGAGCGCCTGGATGGCCACCACGTCCACGGCCAGCACGGTGCGGCCGACCGCCCGCTCGCGCAGGAACCCGGCCAGCGACTCGACTTCGGGAAGTTCCGGCATGCAATCAGGGTACGTTCACGGCACGTCCCAGAAGGCCAGCTCGTGGGCCATGCCCTCACGGAAGAGCCGCTCGGCCCGCGCCGGGTCCGGAGCCGCCTCGTCGATCATCTGCGCGATGCGCCCGGTCAGCGCCGCGAAGCCGGGGTCGGCGTAGGTGTCGACCCAGGCGCGGTAGCGCGGCTCGGCCGGCGGGTCCTGCGCGAGGATCCGGCCCAGCGTCGAGTACCCCCACATGCACGGGTAGAGCGCCGCCAGCCCCTCCGCGTACGTGGCGGCCGACTCCAGCAGGAACGACGTGTACGCGGCGCACGCCGGACCCTTCACGGCCCCCTCCAGGTCCGCGCCGAACTCCGCCGACATCGACCGGTGCAGGCTCAGCTCGTCGTGGAAGGTCGCGTGCGCCAGGTCCACCAGGTCGCCCAGGTGCCCGTCGGGCGCCTGCCAGGCCAGCCGGGCGAAGACCCGCACGTAGTCGAGCAGGAACAGGTAGTCCTGCTCCAGCCAGGACCGGAACACCGGTTCGGGCAGGTCGCCGCGCCCGATCCCGGCGACGGTGGGGTGGGCGAGCTGGGCGTCGAGCAGCGGGCGGCCGACGGCGTGCAACTTCTCGGAGATGGCCATGAACGGCCACGTTAACCGGCGGGGCCGCGCGTTAGTGTCGAGGGCATGACTGTGACGATCGCCGAGGAACTCCTC
The DNA here is from genome assembly GCF_013363995.1 of Nonomuraea rhodomycinica. Lineage (GTDB taxonomy): Bacteria > Actinomycetota > Actinomycetes > Streptosporangiales > Streptosporangiaceae > Nonomuraea > Nonomuraea rhodomycinica. Next base: position 73,931 of record NZ_JABWGO010000009.1, read on the forward strand.
CTGCTGGCCCACAGCGAGGACGAGGGCAAGCAGCTCGTCGGCTCCACCCAGCTCGACCCCGCGATCGGCGGCGCGCTCCTGGCCGAACTCGCCGTCAACGACCGGATCGAGCTGTCGGACAAGACCGTGACGGTCAAGGACCCCACCCCTCTCGGCGACGACGAGCTGGACGGCGTCCTGGCCCGCATCGCGGCCGAGGGCAAGGAGCGCAAGCCCGTCTGGTGGGTGCAGAAGCTCATGTCCGGCAAGCCGCGCCGGCGGCTGCTGACCCGGCTCGTCGAGCGGGGCGTGCTGGCCGAGCAGCGCGGCAAGGTGCTGGGGATCTTCACGACGACCCGCTGGCCGGAGGCCGACGGCTCCGTCGAGGCGAACGTGCGCGAGCGGGTCGCGAGCGCGCTCGCGGGCGCCGACCCCGACCCGCGCACCGCGGTGCTCATCGCGCTGCTGCACGCCGCCAAGATCGACCGCAAGGCGTTCCCGGGGGCGAGCAAGGAGCGCGTCAAGGAGATCGCCGAGGGCGCGTGGGCGGCCGACGCCGTGGCCAAGACCATCGCGGCCATCAACGCGGCCATGATGGCCGCGGTCACCTCCGCCGCCGTCGCCGCCGCGAGCAGCGCCGGCACGAGCTGAGCCGGCACGGGCCGAGCCCGGCCGCCCGCGTGGGGGCCGGGCCCGGGAGGCCGGTCAGTTGGCGTCGAGGATCTCCTGCGGCACCGGCTTGTCGTTCTTCAGCGCGTCGAACAGCGCCAGCGCGCGGGTGCGGTCCCACTTGACCGCCGAGCCGCCGCCCGCGATCTCGTTGCCGCCGAACGGCACCACGGTCGTCACCGGGCTGTCGCCCATCGCGAGCCCCAGCGACAGCATGTCCAGCGCTCCGGTGTCGGAGTCGACGGTGACGGCGTCGGTGGCGCTCATGGCCAGCGGGATCGAGGTGAACGGGTTGAGCAGCACGCCGGGCCCGGCCGCCTTCTTGACCACCGCGCCCAGGAACTGCCGCTGCCGCTTGGTCCGCTCGAAGTCGGGCAGCGCGCCGCCCTTGCGGGTGCGCACGTAGCCGAGGGCCTGGCTGCCGTTGAGCACCTGGCGGCCCTTCTTCAGCTTGAGCCCGGCCTTGGGGTCGTCCACGGCGGCCCGTACGTCGATCTCGACGCCGCCGATGGCGTCCACGATGCCGACGAACCCGGCGAAGCCGATCTCCATGTAGTGGTCCACGTGCACGCCGGTGACGGTCTCGACGGTGCGGACCAGCAGCTTCGGCCCGCCGATCGCGTACGCGGCGTTGAGCTTGTTGCGGCCCTTGCCGGGGATGGTGACGGCCGAGTCGCGGGGCAGGCTGACCAGCGTGGGCCTGTCGCTGCCGTCGGGGATGTGCAGCAGCATCATCGAGTCGGTGCGCTGCCCGGCCGCGCGGCCGGTGGCGAGCTTGCGGCGCTGCGCCGCCGACAGGCCCTTGCGGCTGTCGGAGCCGACGAGCAGCCAGTTGGTGCCCGGGGTGTCGGCCACGCGGCCCGGGTAGTTGTCCAGGACGCCCTCGATGCCGGCCAGCCGCGAGTTGATCCAGAAGAACAGCCCCACGGTGGCGACCAGCAGCACGGCGACCACGGCCGCCACGATCTTGAGGATGGTGCGGCCCGAGGGCCGCTTCCTGGGCGAGCGCGGGCGCGGCGGGCCGGGCGGCTCGCCGGGGCCCGGGGGCTCGTCCCGCCGGCCGAGGGGCCTGACGGGCGACTTGCCCGAGCGCTCACGCCCGTACACGCGGCCGGCCCCGGGGCGGGGCGCGTCGCCGGAGGGCGGAGCGGGCTCGGAGTGGGCCGGCAGCAGGTGCGTGGACGCCGACTCGGGGCCGGCGCCCGGCCGCGCGCCGGGCGGCGGGCCCGAAGGCGGGCGGGACGCGTCACGGCCGGGCATCGCGGGTCGCTGGTGCGCCGGGGCGCCGCCCGAGAGCGGGCCACCGTCGGTGCGGGGAGGCAGCGGGCGCCCGTCGCCCGGCGAGCGCATGGCCCGCGTGCGGTCGTCCTCAGACACTTCCCCCTACTTCCCTTCGGCTGCCATAAACGCTACGTCGTACCTGCGCCAGTGAAGACGGCCCGCTCGGCTTTTCCCACGGAAAAGTACGCAGAACTAGCGGGCAGTCACGCTGGAAACATAGTGGAGAGGTGGATCGTTACGGTTATGGACGACCTCTATCGAAGGGATGATCGTGTCCGCTCCGGACCCCTGGAGTAGCGGCCCGTGCGTGCGCACGGGTGCCTCTGAGAGCTCACCATGGTGAGCGCCTATCTGGGCCTGCTGGCCCTCCTCCTTCTCACCGCGGCGACCGGCTACTTCGTCGCCCAGGAGTTCGCCTTCGTGGCGGCCGACCGGACCGTCCTGCGCGAGCAGGCCGCGGCCGGTGACAAGGCCGCGGACAACGCCCTGCAGGTGACCTCCCGTCTTTCGTTCATGCTCTCCGGCGCGCAGCTCGGCATCACGGTGACGGCGCTGCTGGTCGGCTTCCTGGCCGAGCCGGCGATCGCCACGCTCGTACGGCCGTGGCTGAGCGACACGGGGCTGCCCGGCGCGGCCGTCACCGGACTGTCGGTGGCCGCCGGCGTGTTCGTCGCGACCGTCGTGCAGATGGTCCTCGGCGAGCTCGCGCCCAAGAACCTCGGCATCGCCCGGCCGGAGGCCGTCGCCAAGTTCCTGGCCGGCTCGACGCTGGCCTACCTGGCCGTGGTCGGCCCGGTGGTGCGCCTGTTCGACTCGGCGGCCACCGGCGTGCTGCGGCGCGTCGGCATCGAGCCCGTCGAGGAGGTGGAGCACGGCGCCACGCCCGAGGAACTGTCGCGGATCATCGCCGAGTCCACGCGGGCGGGCGAGCTGCCGCCCCGGCTGTCCGACCTGCTGGAGCGGGCCCTGGAGTTCGGCGACCGCATCGCCGAGGAGATCATGGTGCCGCGCCCGCGCGTGGTCGCGCTGCGCGACTCCCAGCCCATCTCCGACCTCGTGGACGTCATGCGCGACCGCGGCCACTCCCGCTACCCGGTGCTGGGCGCCGACGGCGACGTGGCCGGCGTGACGGGCGTGCGCGAGCTGCTGGCCTCCGGCCTGGACGCCGCCGCGGGCGGCAGGGTCGGCGACGTCATGCGCCCGGCCCGCCTGGTGCCCGACTCGCTGCCCCTGCCGGCCGTGGTCGAGGAGATGCGGGCGGCCAAGGACGACATCGTCTGCGTCATCGACGAGTACGGCGGCCTGGCCGGCGTCATCACCATCGAGGACCTGGCCGAGGAACTGGTCGGCGAGCTCGTCGACGAGAACGACCCGGAGCCGGCCGGCGCCGTGGAGCGCCCCGACGGCGGCTGGGACGTGCCCGGCCGCCTCCGCCTCGACGAGGTGGAGCGGGCCACCGGCGTGGCCCTGCCGGAGAGCGACGACTACGACACGCTCGCCGGTCTCATCCTGGCCCGGCTGGGCCGCATGCCCGAGGCGGGCGACCAGGTGGTCGTGCCGCTGGAGACCGAGCCCGACCTGTTCGCCGACGACGACGGCGGCGAGCGGCTGGCGGAGCTGACCGTGCTCTCGCTCGACCGCCGCGTGCCGGGCCTGGTGCGCCTGTCGCCGGTGCTGCAGACGGAGGCCGCGCGATGACGATGATCCTGCTCAGCCTGGTGCTGCTGGCGCTGAACGCGGTCTTCGTGGCCGCGGAGTTCGCCTTCGTCTCGGCCCGGCGCCACCGCCTGGAGGAGGCGGCCGGCGGCGGCAACCGGCTGGTCCGCTTCGCGGCCAGGTCGGCGGTGGGCGGCGGGCGCCAGCTGTCGATGATGCTGGCGGGCGCCCAGCTCGGCATCACGCTCTGCACGCTGGGCCTCGGCCAGGTCACCGAGCCGGCGATCGAGCACTTCCTGGAGCCGGTCTTCGCGGCCGTCGGGGTTCCCGAGTCGCTGCGCATGCCGATCGCGCTGACCATCGCGCTGGCGCTGGTGACGTTCCTGCACATGGTCATCGGCGAGATGGCGCCCAAGTCGTGGGCGCTCACCGCGCCCGAGCGGGCCGCCATGCTGCTGACGGTGCCCTTCCGCGCGTTCGTGACCGTGACGCGTCCGCTGCTGTCGGCGCTGAACGGCCTGACGAACCTCATCCTGCGGGCCTTCGGCGTCACCCCGCGCGACGAGCTGGCGACGACCCGCACCCCGCGCCAGCTCGCCATGCTGGTGGGCGAGTCGGGCCGGATGGGCCTGCTCGACAGGGACGAGCACGACCTGCTGACGCGGGCGCTCCGACTGGAGGCGGAGGGCATCGAGCGGCTCATGGTGCCCATCGGCCGCGCCGTGACCGTGCCCCCGGAGGCCGGCGCCGAGGCCATCAGGCGGGCCGCCCGCGAGAGCGGGCACCTGCGGCTGCTCGTCGGCGTCCCCGGCGCGGTCATGGGGGTGCTGCACGCCCGTGAGGCGCTGCTGCAGCCGAACGCCACGGCCGGGAGCCTGGCGCGCCCGGCGCCGCGGCTGGCGTGCGTCACGCAGGTGCCCGAGGCCGTGACGGCGCTCCAGGAGGCCCGCGCGCACCTGGCGCTGGTCACGGGGCAGGACGGCGAGGTCATCGGCATGGTGACGCTCTCGGACCTGATCGGGGAGTTGCTGGACACCCGCGCCGCCCTGACAGCCCCTGTGCCCGCCTGACGCGCGCCCGAGAGGCTCGACGGCCCCGCCGCCGCGGGCGGCCCGGAAGGGACCGCCCGCGGTGGCGCACGCGCGCCGAATAACAGATCAAGCGCTCTAGAATGATGTATCGTTGCTCTCGGCGCCGGAGCGAGGGAGACCCGCCTCCGGGCCGTTCCCAGCCCGTCGATACCGCCGAATCCCTGGCCCGTCCGCCAGGCGCGGTCCCGCCTGCGAGACAGCAGGCAGGCGCCAGGGGAGAACCCGTCGATAGGAGCGAGACACGTGAAGCGCAGGACCACCCTCGTCATCACCGCGATGCTGATCGGCGCCACAAGCCTGATCGGCTCGAACGCGACCGCCCAGGCCAGCTCGACCGCATTCGACTGCCCGAGTTTCTGCCTGTACGAGCACGACGACTTCAACATGTTCCGCGACGGGCGCCACGTGCTGCTCTGGCCACACGGCCCCTGCTACAACGTCAACAGCAGCATGGACAACAGGGCGAGCTCGATGATCAATGATTCGGGCCGCCACGTCAGGCTGTACGACCGCAAGAACTGCGCCGGCCCGGCGGGCTACACCGCCAAGCCCCACAGCGCGGACAAGGACCTCACCAACAACGGTTTCGACAACAAGCCGAGCTCGATCAAATGAGTTCGACGTGTCCGTGCGGCTGAAGATCGCTGCTCTCGTCCTCGTTGTCGCCGCGAGTGGCTGCTCGGCGGCCACGGCAGGTCCCCCCGCCGAGAGCAGGGCGAGAGCAGCGTCCGCCATGCACGTTCCGCCCCCGGGGGAGGAGGCGCGGGCGCTCGCCGTCCCGTTCGACGCATACAACTTCTCCCCTGCCGAGATCATGACGATCGAGGCCGCGCAGGATCTCCTCATCCGTGACTGCATGCGCGGCCAGGGGATGGAGTGGAGACTCCTGCCCCTCCCGGCGGAGGCCGACGTCGAACCGCCGAACCGCCGCCGTTACGGCGTCATCGAGCCACGGATCGCCCGGCTCTTCGGCTACCACGCCCCTCCCGACCGGCCGTCGGTGGCCCGGTACGACACGGAACGGAACGACCGGCTCACGCGACTGTCGCCCGCGGCGCGGCGTGCCGCCTACGGCGATCCCGGCGGGGACGCGAACGGATGCTCGGGCGAAGCCGAGGCACATCTGGCGAAGGACACCCAGAAGGTCGACGCGTCCTTGTTCAACACGCTCGTCAGGCAGACCTTCGAGGAATCACAGCGTGACGGGAACGTCGTGCGGGCCTTCCGCGCCTGGAGCGCATGCATGAGGAACAAGGGCTTTCCCTACCCGGATCCGATCGCGGCCGTCACCGATGACCGGTGGCTGAACACTCAGCAGCCCTCTCGCCAGGAGATCATCGCGGCGGAGGCGGACGTGTCGTGCAAGAAGGACGGCGATCTCGTCGCCACCTGGGCCGCGGCGGAGGAACGCATCCAGCGAGATGTCGTTCTCGCCCACGCGGAATACTTCCGGACGCTCAAGACCCACAAGGACCGGCAGCTCGGTGCCGCCCGCCGGCTCCTCGCCCGCGGGTGAATCCGCTGCGGCCCCTCGCCCGCGTGAAGCTCGCGGTGGCGCCGCGCCGGTCCAGACCGCCGATGTGAGCTAAATCACGCAAGCCATCCGAAAGTGATCTGCAAGGAGAGGCGTCTACGGTCGTCTCCGGGGAGCACACGCGGAGGACGGGCGCGCGCACCAGCTCCGGACAAAGAACAAGCCCCGGCTCTTGCGAACCGGGGCTGACTTCGTCAAGGTGGGTCTGCCGATTCCATCGGCGAACCCGTGGTGGGCGAGGAGGGATTTGAACCCTCACGTCCTTTCGGACACACGGACCTGAACCGTGCGCGTCTGCCGTTCCGCCACCCGCCCTTTGTTGGGTGCGGAGAAACAGTAGCACGGAACAGCCGGTGGTACTGAACCCGGATACGATCGCATAAGACACGGGAGCGGATGAGCTGGGCGCGACGGCTGACCAAGCGCCGGGATCGCCGCGACGTGGGACGAGCGGAGCCAGGCGTGCGAGCGCCTGGAGGCCGCGATCATATGCACGGAGGAAGGGAGGTACCCGGTGGGAGTCCTTCAGCGCTTCGAGCGAAGGCTCGAAGGCTTGGTTGAGGGGGCCTTTGCGCGGGCGTTCAAATCTGACCTTCAGCCGGTCGAGGTCGCCAGCGCGGTTCAGCGGGAGATGGACGAGCGTGCGGCGATCGTCGCACAGGGTCGCACACTCGTGCCCAACGACTTCGTGGTGGAGCTGTCCACGACCGACAGTGAGCGGCTCGAGGTCTACGCCGACAGCATCAGCCACGAGCTGGCCAACCTCGCCAGGGAGTACGCCAAGGAGCAGGGCTACTCCTTCGTGGGACCGGTCCGGGTGCGTTTCGAGACCGCGGCGGACCTGGCTGTGGGGCTGTTCCGCATCAGGTCGGGCGTCATCCGCGGCGCCACGGTGGAGCAGGACGAGATCCGCCAGCCCGCCAGCGACCTGCCCCCTTCCCGGCCCAACGCGTTCGGCGGGCGGCCCCGGCTGCTCGTCTCCACCCAGGACGACCCGCAGGGCGACCGCTCCTACGAGCTCACCACCCCGGTGACGCTGCTCGGCCGGGGCACCGACTGCGATCTCCGCCTGGTCGACCCCGGCGTCTCGCGCCACCACGCGGAGCTGCGCGTGGAAGGGCCCCAGGTCCACCTGGTGGACCTGGGATCGACCAACGGCACTTTCGTCAACGGCCAGCCGGTACGCAGAATCGAGCTCCAGAACGGCACGCGAGTGACGTTGGGGCGCACGACTCTGGTGTTCCGGCGCGATTAGGGGTAGACAAACGGTCCATGTCCGAGCTCACGCTGCTGCTGATCCGGCTCGCCTTCCTGGCGGTGCTGTGGTTCTTCGTCATTGCCGCAGTCGGCGTGATCCGGACTGACTTGTTCGGATCACGTACGGCTGCGGCGGGCCCACGAAAGAGCGCGAAACCCACCAAACCTGCCGCCAAGCCGAAGAGCAAGAAGGGCGAGCCACGCCAGCTCGTCGTGACCGGTGGCCCCTTGCAGGGCACCACCATTAACCTCACGGAGACGCCCATCACCATCGGCCGGGCGAACGACGCCACGCTGGTAGTCAGCGATGACTACGCTTCCAGCCGGCATGCCCGGCTCTTTCCTCAGGACGGTCAGTGGATCGTGGAAGATCTCGGTTCGACCAACGGCACGTATCTCGACCGCTCAAAAGTCACCCGTCCGACCCCGGTGCCGCTCGGTGTTCCGATCCGCGTCGGCAAGACAGTCATTGAATTGCGCAAATGACCATCGCACTCCGCTACGCCGCCCGCTCGGACGTCGGCCTCCTCCGCGAAGGGAACGAGGACTCGGCGTACGCCAGCGGCCGCCTGCTCGCCGTCGCCGACGGCATGGGCGGGCACGCACACGGCGAGGTGGCGAGCTCCGTCGCCATCGCCGCAATGGCCTCCCTGGAGGAGGCCCAGCAGGGCGGTGACCTGCTCAACGCCATCGAGGCAGCAGTACGCGACGCCAACCGCAGGCTGCACGAGATGGTGGGGCGGGACCCGAGCCTGAAGGGCATGGGCACCACGCTCACCGCCATGCTCTGGAACGGCACCCAGGTGGCCCTGGTGCACGTGGGCGACTCGCGCGCCTACCTGCTCAGACGCGGGGAGCTCTACCAGATCACCCACGACCACACGCTGGTGCAGCAACTGGTCGACGACGGGCGCATCACCCCCGAGGAGGCGGCGACTCACCCGCAGCGCTCGATCCTGCTGCGGGCGCTCGACGGGAGCGGCGAGGTCGATCCCGACCTGACGCTCCGCGAGGCCCAGGTGGGCGACCGCTACCTGCTGTGCTCCGACGGGCTGTCGGGCGTGGTGAGCGCGGAGACGCTGCACGCGACGCTGACCAACATCGACGACCCCGAAGAGGTCGTCCGGCAGCTCATCGACCTGGCCAACCGGGGCGGCGGGCCCGACAACATCACCTGCGTGCTGGCCGACGTGCTGGAGATCTCCGAGGGCCAGCAGGTGCCCGTGGACGCCGCGGTCGTCGGCGCGGCCGGCATGAACCGGCTGAGACCCGGCCCGCAGGAGACCTCCCCGGGGCGATCGAGCGCGGTGACCGCGCCCCAGCCGGTGATCACTGACGACGAGTTCGACGAGCCGGGCGCGCAGGCGTCCGGCCGGCCGGGCCGGCGTCGTCGCGTGTGGCCCGTGCTGGTCTCCGTGCTCGGCGTCGGGGCCGCGGTCGTCGGTGTCGGCGGCTATTTCGGCTGGCAGTGGACCCAGGAGCAGTTCTTCGTCGGAGCACGGGGCGACGAGGTGGTCGTTTTCCAGGGGATCCAGCAGGAGGTGGGTCCCCTCCAGTTCTTCTCGGTGGCCAGGCACACCGGCAAGCCCCTGTCCCAGCTCTCCCCTCTCGACCGGGAGCTGGTCAAGGACGGCATCGAGGTGGCCAGCGTCGACGAGGGCGTCGACCGCATCAACGGCCTGCAGTTCACCGACGGTCAGACCGATTCGAAAGACAAGGCGGCGCCCGACGCCAGCGCGTCGCCCTCTCCCGACTCCGCCAAGGCGTCCCCCAGCGCCACGAAGGCATCTCCGAGCGCCACGAGGACGAAGCCCTAGATGAGCGAAATGGCCGCCACCCCCGTCCCCCTTCCGGCCAAGCGGCGAGGGGCGCAGCTTCTCATGCTGGCGCTCGCCGTCGGCATCACCATGTTCGCCTACGCCAACGTGGGCCTCGCCATGAACGGCAAGGTCCCGGCGGGCATGCTGACGTACGGGCTGGGCCTCGGCGGCTTCATGCTGGCCGCCTACCTGGTGCTGGCCAAGTTCGCGCCGTGGGCCGACCCGCTGATCCTCCCGCTGGTCACGCTGGTCAACGGCATCGGCCTGGTGATCATCTACCGGATCGAGGAGTCGCACGCGCGCGGAACCGCGGGAGCCTCGGCCACCAACCAGCTCATCATGACCGGCGTCGGCGTGGTCCTGTTCGCCGTCACGCTGATCGTGCTGCGCGACCAGCGCGCCCTGCAGCGGCTCACCTACACCGCGGGGTTCGTCGGCCTGTTCCTGCTGATCTCCCCGCTCATCCCCGGGCTGGGCAAGACCGTCAACGGCTCCCGCATCTGGATCGGCTTCGGCCCCGCCACCATCCAGCCCGCCGAGCTGGCCAAGATCGCCCTGGTCGTCTTCTTCGCCGGCTACCTCGTGGCCAAACGCGACGTGCTGGCCCTGGCCGGGCGCCGGCTGCTCTTCATCGACCTGCCCCGCGCCCGTGACCTCGGGCCCGTCCTCATCACCTGGGCGGTCAGCCTCGGCGTGCTCGTGCTGCAGAAGGACCTCGGCTCGTCGCTGCTGCTGTTCGGCACCTTCATCGCGATGCTGTACATCGCCACGCAGCGCACGTCCTGGGTGCTGATCGGTATCCTGCTCTTCGTCGGCGGCGCGTTCCTGGCCGGTCAGATCTTCGACCACGTGCAGGCCCGCTTCGAGGTCTGGCTCGACCCGGGCCGGCAGGAGTTCTTCGACCGCGAGCTGGGCGGCAGCGCCCAGCTCATGCAGGGCCTGTTCGCGATGGGCGCGGGCGGCATCCTCGGCACCGGCCTCGGCCAGGGGCACCCCTACCTGGTCCCGCTGTCGTTCTCCGACTTCATCTTCTCGGCCACCGGCGAGGAGCTCGGCCTGACCGGCCTGATGGCCCTGCTGATGGTCTACGCGCTGATCGTCGAGCGCGGCCTGCGCACCTCGCTCGCCGCCCGCGACCCGTTCACCAAGCTGCTGGCCGGCGGCCTGTCGTTCCTGCTGGCCTGGCAGGTGTTCATCATCGTCGGCGGCGTGACCAACCTCATCCCGCTGACCGGTCTGGTCACCCCGTTCATGTCACAGGGCGGTTCGGCCCTGCTGGCGAACTGGATCCTCGTCGCCCTCCTGGTACGCACCTCTGACGCGGCGCGCCAACCGCCGCCCCAGGCGATCCAGAACGAAGGACTCACACAGGTGTTCCAGCGATGAACAGCACCGTCAAGCGCATCGCCGTGGCCTGCCTGGCCATGTTCGCGCTGCTCATGGTCAACGTGAACTACGTGCAGGCGGTCAAGGCCGACAAGTACTCCGAGGACCAGCGCAACCTGCGCAACTTCTACGAGCGCTACGCGGTGCAGCGCGGGCGCATCACGGCCGGCGGCAAGGAGATCCTCGCCCAGTCGCGCGAGACCGACAGCTCGGAGTTCCGCTTCGTCCGCCAGTACACCGACGGCAAGCTGTACGCGCACATCACGGGCTTCTTCTCGCCCGAGAGCGCGGCCGGCATCGAGGCGGCCGAGAACAAGCTGCTCGACGGCTCCAGCTCCGACCTGCTGCTGCGGCGCAGCATCGACCTGTTCACCGGCGAGCCCACCAAGGGCGCCAACGTCGATCTGACGATCAACCCGAGGGCGCAGAAGGCCGCCTACGACGCGCTGCGCGCGAGCGGCAAGCGGGGCGCCCTGGTCGCCCTCAACCCCAAGACCGGCGCGATCCTCGCGATGGTGTCGCTGCCCAGCTACGACCCCGCCGAGCTGTCGGGCACCGACAAGAGCAAGGTGTTCGCCCGCTACGACGTGCTGGCCAAGGACAAGAGCCAGCCGCTGCTCAACCGGGCCATCGGCCAGACCTACCCGCCCGGCTCCACGTTCAAGGTGGTCACGGCCGCCGCGTACCTGGAGGACGACGACTCGCGCGGTCCGAACACCACCGTGGAGGCGCCGCAGCGCCTGCCCCTGCCCGGCACCACCATCAGCCTGCCCAACTACGGCGGCGCGGCGTGCGGCGCGGGCCAGGTCCCGCTGGTCTTCGCACTGGAGAAGTCCTGCAACACGCCGTTCGGTTCCATCGGCATGCAGCTCGGCTACGCGAAGATGAAGGAGCAGACCGAGAAGTTCGGCATGGGAGAGCAGATCGGCGTCCCGATGTCGGTGACCCAGAGTGACTTCGGCCCCGAAGAGGACAAGGCGGCCCTGGCCATGGCCTCGATCGGCCAGCGCAGCAACCGGATGACGCCGCTGCAGATGGCCATGATCGCCGCGGGCATCGCCAACAACGGCACGGTCATGAAGCCGTACCTCGTCAACAAGATCACCGACAGCAAGGGCGACTCGATCGAGGACGCCGACCCGCAGGAGCTGAGCGAGGCGGTCAGCCCCGAGACCGCCGGCAAGCTGCGCGAGATGATGGTCAGCGTCGTCAACAACGGCACGGCCAACCTCGCGCAGATCCCCGGCGTCCAGGTGGCCGGCAAGACCGGCACCGCCGAGACCTCCGACAACCGCCCCCCGCACGCCTGGTTCATCTCCTTCGCCCCGGCCGACGACCCGCAGATCGCGCTCGCGGTCATCGTCGAGTCGGGCGCCGCCAACGTGGGCGCCGAGGCGACGGGCGGCCACACCGCCGCGCCGATCGCCAAGCAGGTCATGGAGGCGGTGCTGAAGAATTGATCGACGGCAACGTGCCGGGCCATGCGGCTCGGTAACCGCTATCTCCTCCTCTCCCGGATCGCCGCGGGCGGCATGGGAGAGGTCTGGCGTGCCCGCGACGAGCTGCTGGGCCGCGAGGTGGCGGTCAAGGTGCTGCGCAGCCACATCCACGCCGACCCCACCTTCCGCGAGCGGTTCCGCAACGAGGCGCGCATCACCGCGGCGCTGTCCGACCCCGGCATCGCGCAGGTCTTCGACTACGGCGAGCAGGACGACCTGGCCTACCTCGTGATGGAGCTGGTCCACGGCGAGCCGCTGTCGGCCATCCTGGCCCGCAACGGCGCCCTGGGCCCCGAGGTGGCGCTGGACGTGCTGCACCAGACGGCCAAGGCGCTGCACGTGGCCCACGCCTCCGGGGTCGTCCACCGCGACGTCAAGCCGGGCAACCTGCTGGTGACGCCCGACGGCCACATCAAGGTCACCGACTTCGGCATCGCCCGGGCGCTGGAGGCCGCGCCGGTGACGCAGACCGGCACCGTGCTCGGCACCGCCCCGTACGTCAGCCCCGAGCAGGCGCAGGGCCTGCCGCTCACGCCCGCCACCGACCTGTACTCCCTGGGCATCGTGGTCTACGAGTGCCTGGCGGGCCGCACGCCGTTCCGGGGCGACACCCAGGTGGCGATCGCGCTCCAGCACCTCAACGAGCAGCCGCCGCCGCTCGGCGTCGACGTGCCCGCCCCGGTGCGCGACCTGGTCATGGCGCTGCTGGCCAAGGACCCGGCCTCGCGGCCCGGGTCCGCGCGGGCGCTGGCCGACCGGGCGTACGTGCTGCGCGACTCGCTGGTGGGGCACGAGCGGGGCGTGGAGCTCAGCATGCTCACCGACCCCGACGGCTTCCGCGCCCACGGGCGCGACCCGTACGGGACGGGCGAGGGCCCGGGTGGCACGGTGCCGGCCGCGAGCCCGGTGCGCCCCCACGACAGGGAGTCCACGTACGACCTGATGGGCGGCGCCGCTCCGGCCACGATGTCGGCGTCCCCGTCGCGGCGCCACCCCGGCGGGCCCGGGCGGCGGCGCGGCACGGGCGCGCGGGCGCTGGCCGTCGTGGCCACGGCCGGCTGCCTGGCCGCGGTGGGGCTCAGCGCCATGACGATCGTCCAGCAGCGCGAGGTGCCCGCCAGGCCGCCGGACATCACGGATCCGTCGCGGGCCGGCTCGGCCACCCCGACGCCGGACAAGACCCGCCCCAAGCCCAAGCGCACGCGAAGGCCGCCCGCGATTACGGCGAAGTCCACGCGGCCGGTACCCTCACGGTCGGCTACCGTTGACAAGTCGGCGACTCCTACCCAGAAGCCGACACCCCGACCCACCCCGACCACCCGAACCCCGACCCCCACACCGACTCCGAAGCCCACGACGACGCCAACAAGTCCGACACAGAGCGCCTCACCTGACCCTGGGGAGACAAACCCGCCGAAGGAAGGGACGTGATGTGCCATGGGGGTCGATGATGGACACCGGCGGCTCCGCGCAGACCGCGGTACCCAAGATGAACGGTAAGGGACAGTGCAGGAAATGACTCAGCCTCGGCTACTCGGAGGTCGCTACGAGCTCGACGGTGTCGTCGGGCGCGGCGGCATGGCCGAGGTGTATCGTGCCCGAGACATCCGGCTGGACCGCATAGTCGCGATCAAGACCCTCCGGTCGGACCTGGCGCGCGATCACACCTTCCAGGCCCGTTTCCGCCGTGAGGCGCAGTCGGCGGCTTCGCTGAACCACCCGGCCGTCGTCGCGGTCTACGACACCGGCGAGGACGTCACCGACGGCACCCCCGTGCCCTACATCGTCATGGAGTACGTCGACGGCCGCACGCTGCGCGACCTGCTCCGCGCCGACCGGCGGCTGATGCCCGAGCGGGCGGCCGAGCTGGTCGACGGCATCCTGCGGGCGCTGGACTACAGCCACCGCGGCGGCATCGTGCACCGCGACATCAAGCCGGCCAACGTCATGATCACCCGGGCCGGCGACGTCAAGGTGATGGACTTCGGCATCGCCCGCGCGATGGCCGACTCGGCCGCGACGATGACGCAGACCGCCCAGGTGATAGGGACCGCCCAGTACCTGTCGCCCGAGCAGGCGCGCGGCGAGCGGGTCGACGCGCGCAGCGACATCTACTCCACCGGCTGCGTCCTGTACGAGCTGCTGACCGGCCAGCCGCCGTTCACCGGCGACTCCCCCGTCGCGATCGCCTACCAGCACGTGCGCGAGGAGCCGATCCCGCCGTCGCAGATCGACCCCGAGATCCCGCAGTGGGCCGACGCGATCGTGCTCAAGGCCATGGCCAAGGACCCGGCGCACCGCTACCAGAGCGCGAGCGAGATGCGGGCCGACATCCAGCGGGCGATGACCGGCATGCCGGTCGACGCCCAGACGATGGCCATGAACAACACCTACGCCCCGTCCACCCGCATGATGACCTCCACGCAGGCCGCCGCGGGTCCGGCCACGCAGCGCACCACCGCCGTGCCGCCGTACGAGTACGACGACGACGGCGGCGGGGGCAGGGGCGGCGGCGGCCGTCGCCGGGCCAACAACGGCGGGGGCAACACCGCGCTGAAGACCGCCGCGTGGATCCTCGTGCCGCTGCTCGTCATCGGCGCGTTCATCGGCGTGGGCTACGCGTTCCTCAGCAACAACGACGGGCCTAAGGCGGCGGCCATCAAGGTCCCGTCGCTGCAGACGCAGACCGAGAAGGCGGCCGTCGCCGAGCTCACGGACCTCCAGCTCAAGTCCGAGGTGGTCAAGGAGTTCAGCGACGAGTTCGACGCCGGTACCGTGATCAAGACCGACCCGGCCGAGGGCACGGAGGTCGACAAGGGCGCGACGGTCAAGGTCTTCGTCTCCAAGGGCAAGAAGAAGGTGAAGGTGCCCGACGGCCTCGTCGGGCTCACCAAGGAGGAGGCGACCCAGCGCCTCAAGGACCTCGGGCTGACCACCACGGTCAAGACCAAGACGTCGTCCAGGAAGCAGGGCACGGTCATCTCCACCGACCCGGCCGCCGGCGAGGAGGTCGAGGACGGCGGCAGCGTCACGCTGTACGTGCCGAAGGAGCTGATCACGCTCCAGGACGTCACCGGCATGACGGCCGACGAGGCCAAGGCGGCGCTGGAGTCGGCCGGTTTCCAGGTCAGGATCTCCAAGCAGTTCAGCGACCAGCCCGAAGACACGGTCATCCAGCAGAACCCCGGGCCCAACGCCAAGCTGTCGCCCAACACGACCATCACGATCGTGGTCTCCAAGGGGCCCGACCAGTCGCAGCAGCAGCCGACCGACCAGCCGACGTTCACGGAGCAGCCCGACCCGACGCAGCCCACCGACGAGCCGACGGACGAGCAGACGACGATCGAGGACCCGACGGGCGACGACGGCTTCTGACGCCGACGGAGTTCTGAGCGGCTGGAGGGCCGCCTCCCGGGCGGGAGGCGGCCCTTCCGCTTCCCGGGGCCCCGGGTGGCGCTCCGGGCGTCCAGGAACCCTCTGGACGCCCTGGCGGCTCTCCGGGGCCGTCCGGGACAACGAGAAGCGCCCCCGCCGCTCGGGGGCAACGGCGGGGACGCTCATCTGTGAGTCGTGCCGGCGGGCCCGCGCGTTACACGATTCGGCGGGCTGTTTACGGGAGAGTGCGGAGCCAGTTGGCCAGCAGCCGGTGGCCGTGCTCGGACAGCACCGACTCGGGGTGGAACTGGATGCCCTCGACGGGGGCCGTGCGGTGGCGCAGGCCCATGATGACGCCGTCCGCGGTGCGGGCCGTCACCTCCAGCTCGTCCGGCACCGTGCCGGGACGCACGGCGAGGGAGTGGTAGCGGGTCATCCGCACCGGCGAGGGCAGCGACGCGAACACGCCCCGCCCGTCGTGGGAGATCGCGCTGGTGCGGCCGTGGACGATCTCGGGCGCGCGTTCGACGGTGGCGCCGTAGGCGTGGGCGATGGCCTGGTGCCCGAGACAGACGCCGAGCAGCGGCCGGCGCTCCTCGGCGGCCCGGAGCACCAGGGGCACGCTGACGCCCGCGGCCTCGGGCGTGCCGGGCCCCGGGCTGATGACGACGCCGTCGAAGCCGGCGGAGTCGGTCACCGCCACCTCGTCGCGCGGGCGCACGTCGCACGTGGCGCCCAGCTCGCGGAGGTACTGCACGATGGTGTGGACGAAGCTGTCGTGGTTGTCCACCACCAGCACACGGGTCATTGCGTAACGGTCACCTCGTCCAGCGTCACCAGGGGTTCGAGCAGCGGGAACACCCGGTACCACAGTACGGCCACCACGATGCCGGCCAGCACGGCGGCCATGAGCGCCTTGGCCGGCTTGGGACCGGGGAGCCTTCGCCAGATCCAGCCGTACACGTGATCAGACCTTCCTGAGCTCGACGCGGTCGAGCACCCCGTGCACGATGTAGCGCTGCGCGGCGGAGTACTCGGGATGGCAGGTGGTGAGCGTGATGAACGCCTTGGAGGGCTTGCGGTCGGGTTTGCCGGGCACCGGGGCGATGACGTCCAGGTCGGTCGGCAGCACGACCTCGTGGTAGGTCACGCGGTAGGTGTAACGGGCCTCGCGCGCGTCGACGACGATCTCGTCGCCCCGCTTGAGCTCGTCGATCTCGTTGAACGGCGCGCCGTAGGTGGTGCGGTGGCCGGAGACGACGAAGTTGCCCGTCTGGCCGGGCATGGCGGTGCCGGGGTAGTGGCCGGGCCCCTTGCGCAGGTGCTCGGTGGTCACGCCCTCGATCACCGCGTACTTGTAGTCGTCGCCCAGCCGGGGGATGCGCAGCAGCGCCACCGCGTGACCGAGCTTGATCTTCTTCAGCCGCTTCGGCTTGTCCTCGCCCTGCGGGCCCGGGTCCGCCTGCTCACGCGCCAGCTCCTGCTCCAGCAGCGGCTGCTCGCGGTCGGTGTAGGCGCCCGTCCCCCAGAGCAGGTAGGCGCAGAACAGCAGGAGTACGAGGCCCGCGGTGATGCACAGCTCTCCCGCGGCCCGGAACGTGGCCCTCACCACATCAGCGTAAGCGCGCGACCACACTCCGTGAGGGATCGCCATCTTCCTCGCGTGGCGACTATCCTGGCCCAGTCTCAACTACGCTTATCGAAGAGCCTGTGGACGATCCGGAAGCCCAGGCGCTCAGCAGGAGTCATCCAGTGCCCAAGTCGAAGACGCGCAAGAAGGCGGTCTACACGCCGCCGCAGAAGTCCCAGCAGGTCAAGATCAGCCCTCGCTGGCTGGCGCCGACGATGGTGGCGTCGTGGATCATCGGCATCCTGTGGATCGCCACCTACTACGTCGCCCCGCAGCAGGCGCCGCTGATCAAGGATCTCCAGGCGTGGAACCTGCTGATCGGGTTCGTCTTCATCATCTTCGGTGTGGTGCTCTCCACCCGCTGGCGTTAGATCTTTCCACAGTCTTTTCCACACCCTGGGGACACCGGGTCACCGATCGTTCACCCCATGGTGCCGGTGATGGCCGTGGTCCGCAGCGCGACGAGCGCCACCAGGACGACCAGTGCCCCCGCGAGCGCCAGCGCGTGCCACAGGAGCCGGTTGCTCCGGGGCGCGTAGGCGAGCGCGGCGGCGACGGCCGAGCCGGTGATCAGTCCGCCGATGTGGCCGGTCCAGCTGATGCCCGGCACCACGAAGGTGATCACCAGGTTGATGCCGATGAGCACCGCGAGGTAGCGCACGTCGAGCTTGAGCCTCCGGCCGACCAGGAACGCCGCGCCGAACAGGCCGTAGATGGCCCCGGAGGCACCTACCGAGGGCTGGTTGAGCGGGTCGAGCCAGTAGCCGAGCACCGAGCCGCCGAGCGCGCTGAGCAGGTAGAGGGCGAGGTACCGGCCGTGGCCGAAGGCGCGCTCCAGGCTGGGTCCGAGGACGTAGAGCGCCCAGCAGTTGAACAGGACGTGCATCAAACTGCCGTGGACGAACGCGCCGGTGATCAGCCGGTGGTACTCGCCGAGCCGCGCCACCCCGTTGGGCCACATCATGAGCTGGCTCGTGATGCCCTCGTTGGTGAGCTGCTGGATGCCGAACACCACGACGTTGAGCCCGAGCAGGATCCACGTCACGTACGGCGTGCCGACCACCGCGCCGCCGAACGTGGACCTCGCCTGCCGCAGCCCCTTGTTGCCCTCGGCCACGCACTCGGGGCACTGGAAGCCCACGGCGGCGTCGCGCATGCAGTCGGGGCAGATGGGCCGTTCGCAGCGCTGGCAGCGGACCCAGGTCTCGCGCTCGGGGTGCCGGTAACAGGTGGGCACCGCCTCCGCGGGCTGCTCCGGGGGCAGGGGCGGCTGGCTGGTCATGCCCGCAGCCTACGGCCTCGCCGACCGTGCCGCGTGCGCCCCGCCCGCGCGCGGGGCGTCGCGGTCCGCGGGCCTGGCCGGCCCCTGCGTCCCCGGCCGGGCCTCAGCCCTGGACGCGGTCGATCGTCACCGACTCCAGCACGACGTCCTCGACCGGGCGGTCGTTGCGGCCGGTGCGGGTCTTGGCGATCGCGTCCACGACCTCCTGGCCCTCGACGACCTCGCCGAAGATGGTGTGCCGGCCGTTCAGGTGCGGCGTCGGCACGACAGTGATGAAGAACTGCGAGCCGTTGGTGCCCTTGCCGAAGCGGATGCCGGCGTTGGCCATGGCGAGCAGGTACGGGCGGTTGAAGTAGAGGTCCGGGTGGATCTCGTCGTCGAACTCGTAGCCCGGGCCGCCGATGCCCTGGCCGAGCGGGTCACCGCCCTGGATCATGAAACCGGAGATCACCCGGTGGAAGATCGTGCCGTCGTAGTACTTGCCGGTGCTCTTCTCGCCGGTGCCCGGGTGCGTCCACTCGCGGCCGCCCTCGGCGAGCTCGACGAAGTTGCGGACGGTCTTGGGCGCCTGGTTCGGGAAGAGTTCGACCTTGATGGTGCCGTGATTGGTCTGCAGGTTTGCGATCAGCTTCTCAGCCACGAGACAGCTGCCCCCCTCTATACACAGGGTTGGTTCTGTGGTCTTTTGTTGACTATGGCCGTTCGGCCTCCGGGCCATCCTCCCACGGCTCGTCATGATTGAGCCGCCTTCTACCGGGAAGGTCAGGCTCGGGGCCCCAACGACAGGGGAGGTTGTCGTGTCCCTGACACTGAGGAAACGCCGCGTGGTCATAGAGGTTCCCGCCACGTGGATGGGCCGGATGAAGGCCCGGGCCGTCCAGACCGGCCAGCGTGTTACACCGATGGCGGATCAGGCCAGGATGATGGCCGACCAGGCGAAGGTCATGGCCGACCAGGCCAGGACGAGCGCCGCCCAGCGGATCGAGGACGCCCGTTACTGGGCGGCCCCGGTGCTGGAGGACGCCGCGCATCGGGTGGAGGACCAGCTCGCTCCCAAGGTCAGCTCGATGCTGACCGCGGCCGCCGAGAAGATCGACCCGACGCCCGCCAGATCGCGGCGTTGGCCGATCATGGTTCTGATCACCGGTCTCGCTGTGGGCGCGATGGGTTACATGGCCTATCGCCGCAACGCGCAGCAGTGGACGGAGCAGATGAAGGACTCCGCGTCCGACGCGTCGCGTTGGGTGAGTGAGAAGGCGGACAAGACCGCCCAGTCCGCGGAGAACGCCGCGTCCACCGTCTCGGAGAAGGCGGACGAGGCAGCGCACAAGACGCAGTGAATCAGCGCGAAAGTGCGCCCCCGAGCTGAGGGGGGCGCACTTTCGCGTTTCCCGGCCCGTTCCTCGTTGACTCCGTACCAAGCGCTTGTTAGAACCGGCGGCATGAGCCTGTCACCGCTCGACGACTACCCGGTCCACCAGGCCGCCCAGGTCATGCGGCACGTGACCACCTCCGACCGCAACTTCTACGACCGCTACTACTTCAACTGCCACGCCGGCACGGACGACCTGATGCTGATCGTCGGCCTGGGCCAGTACCCCAACCTCGGCGTCACCGACGCGTTCGCCTGCGTGCGCCGCCGCGGCGCGGGCGACGACCTGCACCGGGTGGTGCGCGCCTCCCGCGAGCTCGGCGCCGACCGGATGGACACCGGGATCGGCCCGTTCCGGGTCGAGGTCATCGAAGGGCTCGAACGGCTGCGCGTGGTGCTGGAGCCGAACGAGCATGGCCTGTCCTTCGACCTGACCTGGACGGGCACGATCCCGGCGACGCTGGAGCCCCGGCACTTCCTGCGCTGGCAGGAGCGGGTCATGTTCGACTCCGTCCGGCTCGCGCAGACCGGGCGCTGGAGCGGGCACATCCGGGTCGGGTCCGAGGAGATCCCCGTCACCCCGGACCGCTGGCTGGGCACCAGGGACCGGTCCTGGGGCATCAGACCGGTCGGCGAGCCCGAGCCTCCGGGCGTCCAGGCGAAGAACCCCGGCACGTTCTACTGGCTGTACGCGCCGATGATGTTCGACGACCACGCCATCCTCTGCATCGTGCAGGAGGACGAGCGGGGCCGCCGGGTGCTGGAGGAGGCCACCCGGGTGTGGTCGGACGGCCGGGAGGAGGAGTACCTCGGCCGGCCCGAGTACCGCCCCGTGTACGCACCCGGCACCCGCGACGTGGTCGAGGCCACCATCACCTTCGCGCCGCCCGGAGGCAAGCCCTTCGACGTCCGCTGCACCCCGCTCCTGCCGGTCCACCTCATGGTCGGCACCGGGTACGGCCTGGAGCCGGACTGGAAGCACGGCATGTACCAGGGCGCCGGGCCCGTCGTGCAAGGGGTCACCTACACGCTGCCGGCCGACGCCGCCCGCATGTGGGGCATGGTGGACGCCGTGGGCCGCTTCGAGTACGACGGCCTGGTGGGGCACGGCCTGTTCGAGTACTGGGCGCTCGGCCCGCACCCGTCGTTCGCCTGACCGGGCCCCGGGCCGCTACTTGTCGCCCGCCTCGCAGGTCACGGTGGCGGCCGGGGCCGTCACGCCCTTGGGCGGCGCGCCGTCGGGCCCGTCCGCCGGGAGGGCGGGCACGGCCGGCACGGCGTCCAGGATCTCGCCCTCCTTGACCTTCCGTCCGTCCTGGATCCACGCCTTCTCGTCGTCCTCGATCCGCGCGGCGCCCGCCTCGTCCGCGGGCTCGGCCCGCTCGACGTGCATCCGCGGCGTGCCCTCGGGGAGGGCCTTGGCGAGCTTCTCCGCCTCCTCGGGCGAGAGCGGCTTCCGCTCGATCCTGGTCATCTTGCCCGGCTCCACCGGCTCGCCCTCGGAGATGACGACCCTGCCGTCCTTCAGCTTCTCGACCTTGACGGCCTTGGCGGCCTTCGCCAAGCGCACCACCTGGCCGTCGCCGGTCCGGCAGACGATCGTGACGTCCGGCACCGGGGCCGGGGTCTCGTCGGCCATGGCGGACCCGCTCAGGATCGACAGCGCGAGGACGCCCACCGCGCCCATGATCCCGACACGCCTCTTGAACATGGAATCTCCCTCTCGTGGAAGAGATCGAGCGATCTGACGGACCGAACAGTGGCCCGTCGTACCTGAAGCGAGCCTGAACACAGCCGAAATGATCTTCAGGTTGGCTTTAGGTGGCGTACGGCACGCTGGTCGGCGTGCGGGTCTTACTGGTGGAGGACGAGCGGCGGCTGGCCGGCCTCGTCCGGGACGGGCTGTCGGGCGAGGGGTTCGCGGTCGACGTGGCCCACGACGGCCGCGACGGGCTGTGGATGGCCACGGAGCACGCCTACGACGTGATCGTCCTGGACGTGATGCTGCCCCGGATGAACGGCTACACCGTGTGCGCGCGGCTGCGCGAGGCCGGGAACTGGACGCCGATCATGATGCTCACCGCCAAGGACGGCGTCTACGACGAGGCCGAGGCGCTCGACACCGGCGCCGACGACTACCTGTCCAAGCCGTTCTCGTACGTGGTGCTGCTGGCGAGGCTGCGCGCCCTGGTGCGGCGGGGCGGCAGGGAGCGGCCGGTGTCGATCACGGTGGGCGACCTCGTGCTCGACCCGGCCGGGCTGCGCTGCCGCAGGGGCGAGGTGGAGATCGCGCTGACGCCGAAGGAGTTCGCGGTGCTGCACGGGCTGGCGCGGCGGCCGGGCGAGGTGGTCTCCAAGAGCGAGCTGCTGGCCCAGGCGTGGGACTTCGCCTACGACGGCGACCCGAACATCGTCGAGGTCTACATCAGCGCGCTCCGCCGCAAGATCGACCAGCCGTTCGGCCGGTCTTCGCTGATCACGGTGCGAGGCGCCGGTTACCGCCTGGAGGCGACATGAACGGCGACATGGACGGTGACACGGGGGGCGACGCGCGCGGCGGGAGGAGTCGCGCGACGGGTGGCGGGACGAGCGGGGATCCTCATCCGCCGCCGGCCCGGCCGCGGATGAGGATCCCCGCGATGCTTCCGAAGGGACTGCCGAGCAGGCTGTCAGCGGGACTGTCGGCGAGGCTGCCGGCCGGACTGCCGGCGAGGCTGCCGACGAGGCTGTCGGCGAGGCTGTCGGCCGGACTGCCGGCCGGGCTGCCGGCCGGGTTGTCGGCCGGGCTGTCGTCGGTGCGGCTGCGGGCCACGGCGGCGGCGACGCTGGTGGTGGCGCTCGCCCTGGGCGCCGCCGCGGCCGTGCTCGTCGTCACGTTGCGCGGCAGCCTGGAGGCCAGCACCGACGCCGAGGCCGCGCGACGCGCGGTGGCCGCCGCGCCGATGCTGATCCAGTCGATCGAGGGCATCCAGGCCGCGCCCACGACCGGCGCCGGGCCCGACGGCGTGGCCGGCACCTCGCGCACCATGCCCGAACCGGCTCGCACCGTGGCCGTACCACCCGCCGAAACCCTGGCCGTACCGCCCGCCGAAACCGTGGCCGTATCGCCCGCCGAGACCGTGGCCGTGTCACCCGCCGGCCACGTCGCGGCGCTCGTCGGCCGGATCCAGGGGACCCCGGCCGCTCCCGCCGACGGGACGACGAAAGCCTCGGTGGTGCAGGGCACGGAGCTCAAGCCGGTCGGCGATCCCGACGTCGTCCTCGTCGACGCGGCGGGGAAGGCGGCCGTGGACAAGGGATGGGCGGAGCCCGACCAGTACGCGGTGGCGGCCCTGAAGGTGGACACCAAGCAGGGCACGTCCACGGTGTGGGCCAGGGCCTCCCGGGCGGGGGCCGACGAGGCGTTGCAGACGCTCGACAGCGCCCTGCTGCCCGGCGTGCCCGCGCTGCTGGGCGTGGTGGCCGCGATGACCTGGTTCTCGGTGAGCCGGGCGCTGAAGCCGGTCGCCGCGATCCGCGCCAAGATGGCCGACATCACCGCCCGGGACCTGCACCAGCGCGTGCCCGTGCCGCGCTCGCGCGACGAGATCGCGGCCCTGGCCACGACCGTCAACGGCACGCTCGACCGGTTGGAGACGGCCGTCGGGACCCATCAGCGGTTCGTCGCCGACGCCGCGCACGAGCTGCGCAGCCCGATCGCCACCCTGCGGGCCCGGCTGGAGCTGGCCCCGCCGAGCGAGCTGACCCGCGAGGCGCTGGCCGACGTCGAACGCCTCCAGGCCCTGGCCGGCGACCTGCTCATGCTGGCCAGGCTCGACGCCGGCGAACCGGTGCGCACGACCTCGCTCGACCTCGGGCAGGTGGCCTTCGAGGAGTCGGTGCGCTCGGGCCCGGCCGCGGAGCCGAAGGTCGTCGTGGACATCGAACCCGACGTGGTGGTCCGGGGCTCGCGCGGCCACCTCGCCCGGCTGGTGACGAACCTGCTCGACAACGCGCGCCGGCACGCCGAGACGACCGTGACGGTCCGGGTGCGGCCGGGCGACGGCGTGGCGGTGCTGGAGGTGCTGGACGACGGGCCGGGGATCCCGCCGGAGCACCGGGAGGCGGTGTTCGACCGGTTCACCCGGCTGGACGAGGCCCGCGCCAGGGACGACGGCGGCGCGGGGCTCGGGCTCCCCATAGCCCGGGACATCGCGGGCCTGCACGGCGGCACGCTGGTGGCGATCGACGGCGGCTTCCGCGCCACCCTCCCGGCGATCTCCCCTGACGGCGCCGCCCTCCCCGCGGTCTCGACTGATGACCGTGCCGCCCTCCTCACGACCACCTGAGCGTTCGGCTAAGGGGTCAGGTGGACCGGGCAGCCGAGGTCGGCGCCCAGCCGGGTCAGGCCGGTCGCGAAGGAGTCGCGTGTGGCCCGGTCGTAGCCGACGAAGAACCGGTTGGCCAGCGGCACCCCCCAGCGCAGGCTCGTGGCCACGTTGTAGACCCGGTGGGTGAGCCGCGTGCCGTCGGGGTGGGGGGCGAGCGTCCACTCGGCCCGGTACCACCAGCCGCCCTGGAGGGCGATCATCCGGTCGGTGACCTCGACGGTGCTCCTGTGCCCCGGGAAGTCCTCGACGGTGAAGCGGTCGCCGTCGGGCACCGGGTCCGGCAGCAGCGCCTTCCGCAGGGCCTCTCGCACGCGCCCCACCGGCGCCTCGACCACGCCCGACACCTCAGTGATCAGTTTCCTGTCCTTGCCGCTCATGCCCGCCTCCTTGGGAAGCCCGCTCCAGCAGTGACCGCTTGACCGTGTCCGGCCAGTCGAGCGCGCCGCTCTCCAGCCGTTCCAGCACCCCCCGCACCCAGGCCAGCTCGGCCGCCTGGGCGGCCCGCTGACAGTCGAGCTTCAGCGCCAGCACCTCCGGCAGGCCGTTGTCGGCCATGCCCGCGAGGTGCGCGTCGAGGCCGGCGACCGCCGCTTCCAACGCCGCGGCCCGGCTGCGCAGCGCGCGCCGCGCCTCGGGCACCGGCAGCGCGCCGATCAGCGACATCCCCGCGACGAGCACGCGCTGGTCGGGGTCCGGCCGCTCCAGCAGGCGGCGCAGGCGCGTGGCCAGCTCCTCGCGGCCCTCGGCGGTGATCTCGTAGACGGTCCGCTCCGGCCGCCGCCCCTCACGTCCGGTGGCGGACGGGGTGATCAGCTCGTCGCGGGCCAGCCGCGCGACCGCGTGGTACAGGCTCCTGGGCAGCCCGGTCACGTAGTCCTTGTGCGTGTCGACGATGAGGCGGTGCAGCTCGTACGGGTGACCGGCGCGTACCGAGAGCAGGGCGAGCACGGTCAGCCCGACCAGGTCATGGCGTTGCGCCATAGTGCCTCCTTCTATAGTGCATTTTGCACTATAGAAGGAGCCGCCGAGGCTGTCGAGGGCCCGCCGGGGCGGGATGCGTCAGGCGAGGCTGCTGTCGAGCTGCAGGAAGGCGCGCTCGATGATCTGCCGGCTGACGTCCTCGGGATACGGGAACTGCTTGATCAGGTCGCGCAGCCCCTCCGCGTGCGCCCGCCTCGCCAGCTCGGCCACGGCGGCCAGCTCGGCCCCCTGCGCCTCGGCGAACGCGCGGTCCACCACCGCGCCGTGACCGGGCACGATCACCTCGCCGGGCAGCTCGGCCAGCATGGCGGCCGTCGTCACCGGCCAGTCGAGCGGGTAGGAGTCGCCGAACGCCGGCGGCGCCCCCTGCTCGACCAGGTCACCGGCGAACACCACACCGGCGTCGGGCACGTACGTCACGATGTCGTTGCTGCTGTGGCCCAGCCCGAAGTGGCGCAGGTGGACGATCCGCCCGCCGATGTCGAGCGACGCCGCGGTGGTGAACGTGTGGTCGGGCGGCACGATCACCACTTCCTCGAACTCCTCGCGCCGCTCCTCGGGCATCATCCGGATGACGTTGGCCCGCTGCTCCTCGCCGTGCCGCTCCATCTCCTCGGCGCAGCGGATGTGTCCCCAGATCTCGGCCGGGCGGAACAGCGCGTTGCCCCACACGTGGTCGAAGTGAGTGTGGCTGTTGACGACCGTCCAGGGGCTGCTCGTGATCCGCCGGACCGCGTCGATCAGGTCGGCGGCCTCACGGTGCGACGCCCTGGTGTCGAGCACCAGGCAGTGCCCGTCGCCCACGACGAGGCCGACGTTCATGTCGTACGACCTGTGGCGCCGGACGTAGACCCGGTCGCCGACCTCCCGCCATTGCTCTCTCATGGACGAAACCTTACTGACGGCGAAGGTAGGCGAGCACGGCCAGCACCCGCCGGTGACCGTCGGCCGCGGGCGGCAGGTCGAGCTTGGTGAAGACCCCGGCGATGTGCTTGGCCACGGCCGCCTCCGTGACGAACAGCTCGCCGGCGATCGAGGCGTTGGAGCGGCCTTCGGCGATCAGCGCCAGCACCTCGCGCTCCCTGGGCGTGAGCCGCAGCAACGGGTCGCGGGAGCGTCGCAGGAGCTGGCGCACCACCTCGGGGTCGACGACCGTGCCGCCCGCCGCGACCCTGCCGAGCGCGTCCACGAACTCGCGCACGTCGCCGACGCGGTCCTTCAGCAGGTAGCCGACCCCGGCGCCGCCGCCGGAGTCGAGCAGCTCTGCGGCGTACGTCTGCTCCACGTACTGGCTGAGCACGAGCACGGCCGGGGCCGGGCGCGAGCGGCGCAGCTCCAGGGCGGCGCGCAGCCCCTCGTCGGAGAAGCCGGGCGGCATGCGGACGTCGGTGAGCACGACGTCCGGCCGGTGCTCTTCGACGGCCGCGACGAGCGACGGCGCGTCGCCGACGGCGGCGGGCACGGTGTGGCCGAAGCGTTCGAGGAGACCGATCAGGCCCTCGCGGAGCAGGACGGCGTCCTCGGCGATCACGACGCGCACGGGATCTCCACTCGCATCCGGGTCGGGCCGCCGGCCGGGCTCGACAGCGACAGCCTGCCGCCCACGACGGACAGCCGGTCGGCCAGCCCGGTCAGGCCGGTGCCGCGCCGGGGGTCGGCCCCGCCCCGGCCGTCGTCGTGGATCTCCAGGAGGAGCGTGCCGTCCGCCGCGCCGCCGGTGACGCGGGCCGCGCTCGCGCCGCTGTGCCGGGCGACGTTGGCGAGGGCCTCCGTCACGACGTAGTACGCGGTGACCTCGACGGCCGCGGGCAGCCGCTCCTCCAGCGCGAGGTCCACCTCCACCGGGACGGGCGAGCGGCCGGCGACATCGCGCACGGCCGCGGGCAGGCCCCGGTCGGTGAGCACCTGGGAGTGCACGCCCCTGACGAGCGCGCGCAGCTCGGCCAGCGCCTGCTTGGCCTCGCCGTGGGCCCGCTCGACCGCCCGGGCGGCGGGGCTGTCCTCCGGCAGGTCCAGCCGCGCCATGCCGAGGGTCATCGTGAGCGCCACCAGCCGCTGCTGGGCGCCGTCGTGCAGGTCGCGCTCGATCCGGCGCCGCTCGGTCTCGAACGCGTCGACGAGCCGGGCGCGCGAACGCAGCACCTCCGCCAGCTCGGTGGCCTGCGGGGCGAGGATCGCCCGGGTCATGGCGCCCCGGGCGCCCGCCCAGGCGGTCAGCGTGTACGCGGCGACGGGCACCAGGAGCACCCCGGCGGCCGAGGCCGCGACGGCGGCGACCGGCTCCACCTCGGGCTGCACGGCCGGCGACAGGATCAGCAGGACGGGCCCCGCCGCGCCGAACGCCGCCATGACCAGGTCCATCCACCACAGCACGAGCAGCGCGAGCCCGCCGAGCGCGACCACCCGGCCCTCCTCCCGCCGCCCGCGGGAGGCGGTGTCCCCGGCGGGCAGCGGCACGCCGTCCACCAGCCGCAGCCGCCACCGCTCGTACCTCCCCGCCATCGGGGTGATCAGCGCGGCCACCGCCACGCCGGCGGCCAGGACGGCCGGTGAGGACGTCACCGCCACGGCGGCCACGACGCCGAGAACGGGCAGGCCGGGCACGGCCCCGGCCAGCAGGTAGGCCAGGGAGCGCCACGGCCAGGCCGACCGCAGGAAGGGGATCGGCCGCTGGGCGAGCGCTTCCAGCGCGGTCCTGACGAGCACCCGGCGACACTATCCGCGGACGGCGCCCGAGGTCAGTAGTGCCAGGTAGACCTTCGCCCCTTCTGCCCGGGCCTTCCCGACGGCGGGCAGGGCCGTCAGGACGGGCGGGGTGTCGTCGGCGGGGGGCGGCACCGGATCCGGACGGCGGTCCACGGCCTGGAGGGTGAGCGCGCCCGCGGCCAGGACGACCAGGCAGACCACCACGATCAGCACGCGCCGGCGCAGGCGGCCGCCCGGGGCGAAGGCGAGCCGGAGCCGCCAGCCCAGCCCCGGCGGCTTCAGGCGCACGCCGGCCGTCAGGCGGGCGAAGGCCGCGTCGACGTCCAGCTCGGGCTGGTCTTCAGGCGGGTTCACAAGACAGCGATCCTAAAACACGTCAAACGCCATCAAGGACATGTGCGATCACATATTGATCACGTACTCGGTTATGCCGCGCCGGCCGCTGATTTCGGTGCCGAATTCGGCGGTGAAGCATTCATGAGGGGATGTACGGCGTGGCGTCCTTTTCCGCCGTGAACGCTCGCCATAATGAGGTGATCATCCTGGTGGCGAACGCCCGGCGGGGAGGCTCCCATGCGTTCCGTGACAGGAACGGCCGCCGCCGTTCTCCTGGCGAGCCCGGCCACGGCCACGCTCGCGGCCGTCCCGTGCCCGCCCGCCGCCGCGAACGCCGCGGCCCCTGTGGCCGCCTCCCGCGGCCCGCTGCCCAAGGACTGGAAGAAGCGCACCTCCCTGCGGATCCTGCCGCAGTGGCCGCGTCAGAACGACACCGTGCGCGTCTTCGTCCACTGCCCCACGAAGGCCAACCACGCGCTCATCGGGTCCACCGCGTTCACGCTGAAGGGCTCGTGGCGGATCTACCGCGAGGTGGGGCTCGGGCTGTCCGACCGGGGGCTCGGCCGGCGCGGCGTCGGCATCTCCTACTACGCCTTCCCGGGCGACCACCTGGCGCACCTCAAGTGCGTGAAGGTCACGATCGACGAGCACACGCGTCTGAGGAAGGTACGCGTGATCAGCCGCTTCACCGTGCCCCTGGTGGTGCGCCCGTTCCGGCTCAGGCGCTTCCTCTGACCCGCTAGAGCGCGACCAGCAGCTCGTGGTCGATCTCCACGAACTCCACGATCAGCTCGCCGAACCGGCCGGCGATCAGCTCCTGGTACGCCGCCGAGCCCGTGTGGACGTCGTAGGCCGCCTTGTCCGCGAAATGCTCCACGAACAGCAGGTAGTCAGGCTTGGCCGGGTCCCGGTACACCCGGAACGACAGCGTGCCGTCCTCCACCGCCGGTCCCTCGGGGGCGAACTCCCGCACGATCTCCTCGGCCCTTTCTTGCATGCCGTCCTTGAGCTTGATGGGGAACACCTTGGCGAGCACGGATCCTCCTGGTCGGTCGGGCGCCCGCGTCGCTCGGGCGCCGCGGTCGGGCAGCGCCTCCGGAGCCCGGGCGCTGTGATCGGACGACCGACATCCTCGACCCGGCGCCCCGGCGGGGTCCGGTCAGATGCGGACACGCCTCCTGCGTCCGGTCATGTCCGGATCTGTCTGGCGTCGGCGGGGGCGGTGCCGTAGATCTGGTCCATGACCACGTACTCCGCCGTCGTCACCACCGGCATCTACTGCCGGCCGGGGTGCGGCGCGAAGCCGCTGGCGAGGAACACCCGCACGTACGAGCTGGCCGCCGCCGCCGAGGCCGCCGGGTTCCGGGCCTGCCTGCGCTGCCGGCCGTACCGGGTGGCCGGGCCCGTCGCCGCCGAGACGCCGGAGCTGGTGTGCCGGGCGTGGCAGCTCATCATCGACGGGATCCTGGACGAGGGCACGGAGGCGGCGCTCGCGGAGCGGGTCGGCCTGTCGCCGCGCCACCTGCGGCGCCTGTTCCTCAGGCACCTGGGGGCGAGTCCCGACCAGCTCGCCCGCTCCCGCCGGGCGCACTTCGCCCGCCGGCTGCTCGACGACACCGACCTGACGGTGCTGGACATCGCGTTCGCGTCGGGGTTCGGCAGCCTGCGGCAGTTCAACCGGATCATGCGGGAGGTGTTCCGCGCCTCGCCGACCGACCTGCGCGACCGGCGGCACCGGGCGGACCGGCTCGTCGCCGACGGCGGGCTCGCGCTGCGGCTGCCGGTCCTGCCCGGCTACGACTGGGACGCGGTGCGGGACTTCCTCGCCGCGCGGGCGACGCCGGGGGTCGAGGCGGTGCGGGGCCGTACGTACCGGCGCACGATCACCGTGGACGGCGCCCCGGGCCTGCTGGAGGTGTCGCCCGGCGACGCCGCGGGACACCTGCTGCTGGTGGCGCACCTGCCGTACTGGGAGGGGCTCATCCATGTCGTCGACCAGGTGGGCCGCCTGCTCGGCACGGAGACCGACCACGCGGCCGGGGTCGCCGCGCTGTCCGCCGACCCGGTGCTCGGACCGGTGGTGCGGGAGCGGCCCGGGCTGGCGGTGCCGGGCGCGTGGAGCGCCTTGGAGGTGGGCGTACGGGAGGTCCTGGGCCGGGACCGGGACCCGGAGGAGGCCGCCCGGTGGCTGAAGGCGCTGGTGGAGGCGCTCGGGACGCCCGTACCGGGCCTGCCGGACGGGCTGACCCACGCGTTCCCGCCGCCGGAGGCGCTGACCCGCGCCCGGCTGGCGTCCCTGACCGTGACCCCCGGCAGGCGGTTGCCCGCGGACGAGGTGGGGGCGGTCGCGGCTCTGGCCGAAGGAGCGGGGAGGCTCGGGTACGGCACGGACCCCGACGCGTTCGCGGCGCTGCCGTACCTGGACGAGGACCTGCGCCAGGCCCTGGGGCTCCGGCTGGGGCGGCGCGAGGCGTTCCCGCTCGCGGACCCCTCGCTGCGGGCGGCGCTGGAGGAGCTGGGCGTGCCCCCGCGAAACGCGGACTCGTGGACGGCCGGCCGATGGCGCCCCTGGCGTGCCCTCGCCGCCACCCACCTCATGGCGTACGGCGACCGCCGGAGAAAACCCGCCTCGTCGCTTTACGCCGAATGAAACCGTTCAGAATTCTTTTATCGGGTACGGAACTCGGGCACCCTGAATCAGCGAATGGGGCAGTCTTTCCGGAGCGCGAGAAATCCGCATCGAGCGGTCACCAGGTCAGGTGCAGCTCTTCCGGAGATCGGTGGATCAGGGTGGGGGCCATCGTGACGTCCGCGCGCTCCAGGCGCAGGCCCGGCAGCTCGCGGATGAGGATCTCCAGCGTGATCCGCACCTGCTCCCTGGCGAGCTGCGAGCCCGGGCAGCCGTGGGCGCCGTGGCCGAACGACAGGTGGCGCGCGGCCGGCCGGGTGATGTCGAAGGTGTCCGGACGGGTGGCGGGGTCGGCGTCGCGACCGGCGGAGGCGTACGAGACGAACACCACGTCGTCCCGGCGCAGCCGCGTGCCGCCGAGCGTCACGTCCTCGGTGACCGTGCGGCGGAAGCCCTGGATCGGCGCCTCGAACCTGACCGCCTCCTCGACGGCCGCCGGGACGAGCTCCGGCCGCTCGCACAGCAGCTCCCACTGGCTCCGGTCGCGCAGCAGGTTGAGCATGACCGTGCCGAGCAGGGCGGTGGTGGTGAGGTGGCCGGCCAGCAGCAGGTTCTGGACGTTGGAGACGATCTCCCTGCGCTGGTCGTGGGTGAGCTCGCCGGAGCCGGGGGCGAGGGCGCGGACCAGCTCCGTGATCAGGTCGTCGCGGGGCTCGGCCCTGCGCGCGCGGGCGTACCGGTCGAGCAGGTGGTGCAGGGCCACGACCTCCCGGGCGGCCTCGACCTGCTCGTCCTCCGTCAGCGGGGCGAACAGCAGCGCCTCGGCCTGGTGCCCGCCGTGGATCGCGCCGGGGGTGTCGGCCGGGTCCAGGCCCATGAGGTGGCCGATCACCTCGGCGGGCAGCGGCCTGGCATAGGCGGCCATCCACTCCACCCGTCCGTCGCCGGCGAAGGCGCCGATCAGCGCCTCGGCGCGTCCGGTGGCGAACGGCAGGGCCGCGGCGACCCGCGCCGCGGACAGGCCCCGGACGAGCGGCCTGCGCAGGCGCCGGTGCGCCTCGCCGTCGGCCGAGAGCACCGCCCGCGCCCCGCCGTACCCCTTGGCCAGCTCGGACAGGGCGCGCCCGCCGGGCTGGACGTCCGGCCGCAGCGCCCCCGCCGACGAGAACAGGTCGGGTCTGCTCAGCACCTCGCGGACGTCCGCACGCCGGCTGACCAGCCAGGCGTCGAGCTCCGGCACGAACGTCAGGCCACGCGCGCGGCGGGCCTCGGCGTACACCGGGTACGGGTCGCGGTAGAACCCGTGCAGACGCTGCAAGCGCTCTAAGGCGTCAGAGGTCACCCGCCCATCGTGACAGAGGGCGCCCGGCGTGTCAGAGAGCCGGAGGTCAGAAGAGCGTCAGCGGCTCGTCGCCGGAGGACGGGACGTCGGACGGCGACACGGGCTCCGGCAGCGGCTCCAGCCCGGGCAGCACGGCGCGCACGTCCTCGTGGAAGCGCCGGGCCAGCGGCAGGGCCTCGGCGTTGTCCGGGGTGTGGATGAACACCGTCGGCGAACGGCCCTCGCGCAGCCACCCGGCGACCGTGGCCACCCACGGCCGCCAGCCCTCGACCGTGCGGGTGACGTCGTCCCGGCCGAGGTAGCGGACGATCGGGCGGTCGGTGAGTGCGGCGGCGCGGCGGGGCACGCGCGGCTTCTTCATCCATGCGTCGCGCTCGGCGTCGCTGGTGGGCGGGGTGTCGAAGAACGCGGTGGTGTCGAACGGGATCCACTCGGCCCCGGCCCGGCCGAGGACCCGCTCCAGCAGGCCCGTGGCGCGCGCGTCGGCGAAGAAGGCGCGGTGGCGCACCTCGACGGCGTACCGGTGGTGCGGGGGCAGCCGGTGGAGGAACGCGGCGAGCGCGCCGACGTCGTTCGGCCCGAACGAGCCCGGGAGCTGGATCCACAGGGTGTGGGCGCGCGGCCCGAGCGGCTCCATCGCGTCGAGGAACGCGCGCAGCTCCTCCTCGGCGCCGGTGAGACGGCGCTCGTGCGTGATCGGTCTGGGCAGCTTGACCACGAACCGGAAGTGGGGACCGGTCTGCTCCGCCCATGTCTCCACCGTGCCGCGCGACGGGGTCGCGTAGAACGTGGTGTTGCCCTCGACCGCGTCGCACCAGGTGGCGTAGGCCCTCAGGCGCTCGGAGGGGGGAAGGGGGTGCGGCAGGAAGCGTCCCTGCCACGGGGCGTGGGTCCACATGGCGCATCCGACGTGAAGCCGCATGCCCACGACGCTACACGCCCTGCCCTCCCGGAAGCGGATCGTCCGGGGTGGCGCCGACGGTCCGGGCCAGGTCGGCGGGCAGCGGGTACGGGCGTTCGCGGGGCAGCAGGTCGGTGACGTCCCGGCCGGCGCGCAGGGCCCGGTGGACGTCGTGGACCATGCCGGTCACATCGGTGATCCCCGTGATCCACTCGTCGAGGTAGCGGGTCACGGCCTCACCGGACAGGCCCACCTGGATCGACCGGTACGGCAGGGCGCGGTGGTGCGGGTCGCGCTCGGGATCCCACTGGACGCGCACCGGGCTGGCCCGCAGCCGCCGCCTCCACCCGGCCGCGTCGGCCCCGGGCTCGGGATGGCTGAGACAGGCGTGCTCCAGCGCCCACGCGAACCCGGCGCGGGTGATCTCGACGGCCAGGACCCTCGCCTGGCCGGGCTTGGTGGCCCAGCCGCAGCGGTACATCATCCACAGGAACGACGGCTTGATCCAGGTCATCCGCTCGCGCTTGAACGGCGGCACGAAGCGCCGCGCGGCGACGGCCGGCTCCGCGATGGCGAGGTCGTACGCCTGGTAGACGGTGATGGAGGTGTCGGTGTGGACGGCGCGGATCTGCCGATGGGGGACGTTCATCCTGGTGAGGATGCGCAACCCGCACCCCGTCCCGCAACCGGATTACGACGCGCCGGTCAGTGTCCCTGGAAGAAGCGGAGCATGCGCTGGGCGCCGTCCGGGGCCGTCATGATCTCCGTGATCCGGACGCACCGCTCGGCGACGGGGGCGGTGCGCTCGAACATCTCCTTCTCGTAGCGCGCGACGGCCGCCGCCGGGTCGCCGGGGTCGGCGGCGAGGGCCAGGGCGAGTTCGAGGGCGTCGAGCATGGCCATGTTCACGCCCTCGCCGGCCGGGGGCATCAGGTGGGCGGCGTCGCCGATCAGCGTGACACCGGGCGTGGCCGGCCAGGTCAGGCCGACGGGCAGCATGGTGAGCGGGCGCGGGATGACGGTGTCGTCGCAGGCCCGGATCAGGGCGGTCACGTCCGGCGCCCAGCCGGCGAACAGCTCCGCCAGGGCGGCCCGGGCGCGTGCCGGGTCGTCGAAGGGGACGCCGCAGGTGGCGAACCAGTCCTCAGGGGTGTGGAAGCCGAGGTAGAGGCGGACGCGGCCGTCGCCGTTGCGCTGCGCCGACAGGGACTGGCCCGGCCCCATGACCCAGTAGGTGCCGCGTCCCACGGCGGCGGCCAGCTCGGGATGGGTGCGGTCGATGTCGGGGACGCCCAGCTCGACGAAGTTGACGCCGAAGTGGAACGGCCGGGCGTCGGTCACGAGCGGGCGCACCCGGGAGGAGGCGCCGTCCGCGCCGACGAGCAGGTCGCAGACGGCGGTGGAACCGTCGGCGAAGTGCAGGGTGTGGCCGCCTCCCGGCAGGGGCGTGGCGTGCCGGAAGGCGCGCCCCCACACGACGGCGTCCTCCGGGAGCGAGCCGAGCAGGACGTCGCGCAGGTCGGCGCGGTCCACCTCGGGGCGGAGGAGCGGGGCGTCGTCGGGGGTGTCCTCCTGGAGCAGCAGGGCGCCGGTGTGGTCGAGCAGCCGCATGTCCTGGCCCTCGCCGCGGGCGATGGCGTGGAACTCCGCCTCCAGCCCGGCCTCGCGCAGGGCCCGCTGGCCGCTGTCCACGTGCAGGTCGAGCATGCCGCCCTGGCCGCGGGCGGCGGGGGACGGTTCGCGCTCGTACACGACGGCGTCGATGCCGTGCAGGCGCAGGACGCGGGCCAGGGTGAGGCCGCCGGGGCCGCCCCCGACGATGGCGATGTCCGTGCTCATGGGTTCTCCTCCAGATGTCTCGATACGGCGTATATACTCGATACACCGTATCGTACCGATGTGCCGTATCCTAAGCTCGTACGAACGGCACCGCGCAAGGGGAGGCGGCACGATGGCGGCGCGACGAGAAGCCGGGGAGGGCGAGCCCATGCTGGTCTGGGAGCGGCCCGAGCCGCCGAGCCGGCCTGCGCCGAGCCCCCTGAGCCGGGACCGGATCGTGCGGGCCGCGATCGAGCTGGCCGACGCCGACGGGCTGGAGGCGGTGTCGCTGCGCAAGGTCGCCGCCGCGCTGGACGCCGGCCCGATGCGGCTGTACGGCTACCTGTCCACCAAGGAAGAGCTGCTGGACCTCATGGCCGACGCGGTGTACGGCGAGATCCCGCCACCGGTGCGCGCCGGCGACGACTGGCGCGGCGCCCTGCGCTCCCTGGCCCACGGCGTCAGAGCCGCCGGCCTGCGCCACGAGTGGCTCATCAACCTGCTCAGCGGCCGGCCGAATCTCGGCCCCCACGCCCTGGCCCACGGCGAGGCGTCACTGGCCGCGCTGGACGGCGCCCCGGGGTTCGACCACATCGACACCATCATGCTGGCGGTCGGGACGGTGAACGTCTACGTGCTCGGGGCGCTCCAGCGGCAGATCGCCGACCTGCGCGCCGCCCGGGCCACCGGCATGGACGAACGGGAGTGGCAGCACGCCGCCTACCCGTACCTCGCCCGGATGCTGGCCACGGGGCGCTACCCGACGCTGGCCCGGTTCGTCCGCGACGCCAGCCACACCGACGCGGACACCACGTTCGAGACCGGGCTGGACTGCGTCCTCGACGGCATCGCCGCCCGCCTGCCCCGCGCGTGAGCCCTCGGTACGCGATCATGTGACGCATGTCGTCCCCCCAAGACGCGCCAGAGGCGCCAGAGGCGCCATCGCCCCGACGGTCCCGAGGCTTCTGGAGGGCCCTCCGCATCAGCTGCCTGGTCGTGCCGTCGGCGCTGCTGGCGCCGTTCGCGCTGCTCGGAATGGTCGTCATGGCGCCCGTCTGGATCAGCGACCACAAGCTGGCACGCATGGTGGACCGGATCCAGGAGCATCCGCTGCCGGCCACGGCCGAATGGGGGTACTTCGACCCGCAGGTCGAGGTGAGCGGCGACTCCGGCGACTGCTGGTACACCATCCGTTTCGAGCTGTCCACCGGCGCGACCGTCCAGGAGGTGCTGAGCCACTACCGCCAGGCGAGGATCGAGGACCCCGACGGAGACCTCGGCGACTACGAGGTCACGGCCTGGACGATCTTCGACGAGTCAGGGACGCCGGAGAGCGGGCCGACCTCCAGGAGATCGCTGATCATCGACCTGGACGGCGCCTACGACGGCGGCTTCGACATGCGCTGCTACTGACCGGACGGCCCCTCCGCCTGCGGCCCGGGCCGAGCCGCAGGCGGAGCGAGAACCTCGGCGATCAGTTGCGTGTCGGTGTACTCGGTGATCTCGGCGATCTCGCCGTCGCGCATGACGAAGACCCAGCAGTAACGGTTCGGGTAGTCCCGCCCCGACGCCGTGACGCTGTGATTGCGGCCCTCGACGACGACCACGTCGCCATCGGCCACGAAGCGCCCGGCGCTGACGACGTTGCGTCCGCCGAGCTGCTCCGAGAGCGGGCGGAGCAGTTCCTCCAGCACGGCCCGCTTGCCCTCATAGGTGCGCGACCACGCGGTGTGCCCGATGATCGTCCAGCGGACGTCGTCGGCCAGGGCGTCGACGAAGGGCCGCCCGTTGCCCTTCGCGGTCTCGGCGAAGACTCCTCGCAGGAACAGCTTGTTGGCCTCGGACACCTGGCAGACCTCCTGGTGAGCCGCGTGACGGACATGTCGACACCCGTGGCGATGAGGTCATCGGCGAGCTCGGGGTCGAGTCTGTCACCGTAGCGGCTGTGCACGATATGCGGGTACAGCAGCTCCCGCCAGGCGCGGCCGAGCTCGGGGAAGCGCCGGGCCTCTGAGGTGATCAGCGCGCGCAGGGCGACCGTCATGCGGGCGGCGGCCGAACCGGCGACGCCAGGGGTCTCCGCCGTTCACCCGCGGCAGGTGCGGAGCATGTTGAGCAGGGCCACCCGCTCCCGGCGGGTGACGGAGAGCCGGTAGTGGTGCTTCACGGTGATCCACGAGGTGGCGTAGCGGCACCAGTGGGCGCGGCGCGGCGGACGCCAGCTCTGCGGCCCCTGGCCGCCCTTGGCGATGTTGGCGGAGTGGCTGACCGTGATCAGCTCCGGCCGGGTGAGGTCGTTGGCGAAGGCCCGTCGCCGCGCCTGGCTCCACTTGCGGGCCCCGGAGCGCCAGGCGTACGCCAGCGGCACGACGTGGTCGACGTCCACCTGCTTCTCGCTCTTGAGCCATCTGCCGTCGTACGGGCTGTACCAGAGTCCCTTGACCGGATGGCAGGCGGCGTTCCTGCGCACGCGCCGCCCGTCGCGGGCCAGCACCACCTCGCGCGTGTCGCAGGTGCCCTTGTGGTGCGCCCATCTGGGCTGGAAGCGCCGGTGACTGTAGCCGCGCAGTGACAGGGGCCGGGCGACCTTGAGCTGGACCAGCATGCGCCGGGCCAGCGCCCCGGCCTCGGCCTCGGCCTCGACCTGTGATCGCTTGCGCGGGGCGGCTCCCGCTGGAGGGGCCGCGACGACGGCGGCGATGGGCAGGGCCACGAGGGTGAGTACGGCGACCTGGACCGCCCGCCTCAAGAAGATCATGACTCCACCCTTACCAGGAAGTCAGAAGTGGTGGCAGCGATACTCCGCGCACCAAAGGGTGAGCCAAGCGTCTCCCGCCGTCGCCACATCAGGACGCCAACCGGTCCTGACCTGCCGTCTCACACCTCGGCCAGCCACCGTGCGATCACGATGACGTCGCCCTCGGTGAGGCCGCGGCAAGGGTCGACGCGGTACGCCAGGGCCCGCCCCCGGTGGTGCGCCGCCACCCATGCGCGGTCGGCGTCAGTGATCTCGTCGTCGACCCAGACGAACGGCCGCCCGGCCGCCCAGCCGACCAGGCCGCGGGTCTTCCAGTGCAGCGGCCCCTCGTCGTCCGGGGCGTCCGGCCAGTCCACCACCGGCAATTCGGGCAGGCCGAGCAGCGGGCTGATGACGTCGTTCGCCTCGGCCATCCATGTCGTCGCCCACACCAGGTCGCACGGCAGCGCAGCGAGCCGCGGCCCGTGCCGGGGGTCGATGCGGGAGAGGAGGGGGTGGGAGCCCGGGGGCGGCGGTGGCGCGGGCGGGCGGGCCGGCGCTCCGCCGGGCGGCGTCCCGAACGGGATGAGCGTTCCGTCCACGTCGAGGAACAGCAGCGGACGAGCCGCCCGACCGGCCGGGGAATCGGTCGATGACAAAAGCCGGAAATTTTCCTTCAGAAATGATTGATGAAAAGAACTTTCGGAGATACCTTCACGATCAACCCGTCGTTCCCCCCAGGCGGTGAGATGTCGAGACGTTCCCTGACAGCGGCCCTCCCTTCCCGTCGAGTCCATCATCAGATCATCATGGCCGTCGACGCGTACCTGTCGCCAGAGGGCTCATCGGCATCGAGGAACTGGGCGCCGTATCCCCCCATACGCACCTGTTCAGAGAGGCGAACATGCCCGCACCCAGCAGGCTGACCTGGCCGAAATCCCTCACCTTAACGATCCCCGCTCTCCTGGTGACCCTCGCGGCGGCGGTGCTCGCCCTGCCCGCTCCCGCGTCCGCGCACGCCTCCGGCGTCCTCGCCGTGACCCACAAGAGCCCGTTCAACTGCGGAAAGACCTTCTACGCCAACAACTGGACGGGTGGTCACAACCCGGAGGGCTCCATCGACTGGCAGGACTACGGAGGCGACGACGTCAACGGCGAGACCGTGCGCGCCACCGCCGCCGGCACCGCCTACTTCTACGACGCGGGCAGCACCAGCTACGGCAAGTGGGTGGAGGTCCGCCACAGCGACGGCACCAGGACCCGCTACGCCCACCTGGCCAGCATGGTGAAGGCGGCCGGCAGCAGCCTGTCCGTCAGCCAGGGCACCGCGATCGGGACCGTCGGCTCGACGGGCAACTCCAGCGCGCCGCACCTGCACTACGAGCAGCGGTACTCCGACGGAGGGATGGACACCAGCCCGACCGTGGAGGGCGTGACCGTCTCCCTGGGCCAGAAGAAGGCCATCTCCAGCAGCAACGCCTGCGGCGGCAGCAACCCGTACACCCCCGAGGGCGTCTGCGGCAGCGGGTACTCCGTCATCGACTCGGCCGGCCTGACCGGCGGTCGCACCTACCTGC
Organism: Nonomuraea rhodomycinica; assembly: GCF_013363995.1. GTDB lineage: Bacteria > Actinomycetota > Actinomycetes > Streptosporangiales > Streptosporangiaceae > Nonomuraea > Nonomuraea rhodomycinica. The sequence goes on from NZ_JABWGO010000009.1 coordinate 113,159, forward strand.
TCTACAACTCCGGCAACGGCTACAACTGCGTCGTCACGCTGAAGACGTCGAACCTCGGCTCGCCGTCGGCGGTGTCGGCCTTCCTGGAGCCGCAGGGCGAGACCAGGACGACCGACTCCGGCAGCTTCGACTACTACGCGGGACCGGTCAGGCGTGACGCGGCCGGGCAGTGCGTCCGGTGGGGCGGCTCGGTCGGCAGCAGCTCGTACACCAGCGGCTTCGAACACTGCGGCTGATGTGGCGCCCGGCTGATGTGACGCCCGGCTGATCCCCCGCCTCGACCGCGAAGGCCACCACCCGGCTCCCGGGTGGTGGCCTTCTGCCGTACCGGCACGCATCGCCCCGGCCGCGTGAAAGCATTTCCGCCCAGCGGGAAAGAACGGGCGTGATAGGCCACAACACGCGCCACAGAGCCGGTCTGGGGATGCCCCCTGACCTCTTCGACGCGCATTTCGCCGAGATCCACCGCTACATCGCGCGGCGGCTGTCCGAGGACGTGGCCGACGACCTGGCCGCCGAGGTCTTCGTGGCGGCCCTGCAGAGCGCCTACGACCCGGCGGTCGGCGCGGTCCGGCCCTGGCTGTACGGCATCGCCACCCACCTCGTCGCACGGCACCGGCGCGCCGAGACCAGGCGCTGGAAGGCGATCAGCCGGGCGGCCGAGCGCGACAGCGGCGGCCACGAGGACGAGGTGCTCGACCGGGTGACGGCGGCCCGCTTCACCGGCCCGCTCGCGGGGGCGCTGGCCGGGCTGAAGCGGCGCGACCGGGACGTGGTGCTGCTGGTCGCGCTGGGCGGGCTGAGCCACGCCGAGGTGGGCCAGGCTCTCGGCATCCCCGCCGGCACCGTCGGGTCCCGGCTGAACCGGGCACGCAAGCAGCTTCGCCGGGCGCTCGGCGACGTCAACCCGCTGAAGGAGGACTCCGATGGATGAGCTGGACCTGCTCGACCGTGCCCTGCCCGACGCCCGGCCGCCGTCGGCCGAGGTCGTCGCCCGCGCCCGGGCCCGCCTGACCGGTCCGCCGCGCCTCCCGGCGAGGCGCCGTACCTGGATGTGGATGGTGACGGCCGCCGCGGCCACGGCGGCGATCGTCACGCTGGTCTTCTCCCTGGTCGCGCACCTGACCACGGCCCCTCCGGCGGCGGTCGCGCCGAAGCCCGACCAGGCGCTGTACGACCTGGCCGACCGGATCGAGAGGCTGCCCGCCCCGAGCGGCCTCTACTGGCGGCACGTGTCGATCTACGGCACCTACGGGAGGGCCGGCGGCTTCACCTACCGGACGACCAGCCGCCTGGAGATCTGGCAGTCGCGCGATCCCGTCGATCCGATGCTCGTGACGACACGGGCGGAGCCCGCCCGTCCGGCGACGCCGGCGGACGAGCGCGCCTGGCGGGCCGCCGGGAGCCCGATCCGGGTCAAGCCGTGCGGGAAGGGCGAGCGGTGCGCGGACGTGACGTTCACCGACCAGCCGAAGCAGTGCCTCTACAGGTGGGACCCCGGCGCGGGAGGCGCCCTGGCCAATCGCTCGGTCGGCACCATCACCATGGCCGAGCTGGCGGCGTTCCCCACCGACCAGAACGCCTTGAGGGAGAAGCTCCGCACATACCACCAGATCTGGCACAGGAACGGCTTCACGCAGTCCTTCGAGGAGTTCCTGCCCACGGCCGCGAACCTCCTCGGCGAGCCGCTCCGCCCGGATCAGCGCGCCGCGCTGATCCGCCTCCTGGCCGCACTGCCGAGCACCAAGGTCGTGGGCACCGTGACGGATCCCTTGGGCCGCCCGGCCCTGTCCGTCGACTTCGGCACCAGGGGGCCCAACGTCCGCTACGTCGGCGAGCGGACCGGCGATCTGTGGATGGAGCAGAGGACACTCCTCGATCCCGGTACGGGCGCGACGCTCGCCACGGTCGACTACGCGGCCAGCACGGTCTCCTGGGTCGCCAAGGGCGACGCGATGAGCTACCACGCCACCGCTCCGGAAACCGGCTGGACCACGCAGCGCCCCGCCCCGCCGGAGGGCTGTGCGAAGAGGAAATGAGGTGGTTGAGCCTGGAGTGATCCCCGATGATGCCGAATGAGACGGTTCGGCTTGACTAGCGATCTTAGATGCACAAGATTGATCGCGTCTTTCCGACCGTTCCCAGGGAAACCCCATGAATCGAGCCATCCTCGGCGCCGTCGCGATCGTAGGCGCGGTGCAGCTCACCGCCATGCCCGCGCAGGCCGAATCCAAGATCGACGCAGTCAAGGCGCTCAAGGCCGAACTGGCCCGCGGCAGGGCCGTCAACGTCCAGGCCACGGCGAAGATGACCTTCACGCCCACCCTGGTCACCACCTCCAGCCTGGAGGGCACCATCGGGTTCGACCAGCGCGGCGCGGCCGCGTCGGACGTGGCGCAGACCGTGCGCTACAGCAAGGACCTGCTGCGCAGCATGACGAGGCTGGACCGCGAGGAGACCGAGGCCCTGCAGCAGGGGCCGGTCCAGCTGATCTCGTCGCGGACCGCGAGCTACGTCGCCGGCCCGGTGGTCGACCAGACGTTGCAGCGCCAGGGGGCGAGCTGGGTGCGCTACCGGAACACGGAGCTGCCGCCGAGCAACCTGATCGTCGAGGTCCTGGAGCCGGACACGCTCAAGACGCTCCTGGCCAAGCCCGCGTCGGTGCGGGACGGCGTGGTCAAGGGGTCCATCAGGACGAGCAAGCTGGCGGCGGTGTCCCCCGCCTTCGCCTCGCGCTTCGGCTCGCACTCCAAGAAGGGCAAGAAGGGCCGCGACGGCAAGGTCGCCTACACCCTCTGGCTCGGCCCGACCGGCCTGGTGGAAAGGGTGGCGGCCAAGGCCGTCATCCCGTTCTACGACGGCTCCGTCCAGGTCGAGTCGAGCACCCGCTTCTCCGACTGGGGGCGCCAGGCCACCGTCCTGCTGCCCCTGGAGGGCGACGTGATCGACCAGGGACAGGTCAAGGACTCCGTGCCGGAGGACGTCCCGGGGATCTGGAACTAGCCCCGTCTCATCTGCCGTCGCCCGCGACCAGGCCGGAGTAGGACGCGATCACCTTGACCTGGTCCGGGCCGGCCTTCTTCGGAGGGATGCGGGCCACCACCTGGAACAGGTCGGTGACGGTCATGTACGTGTAGTACTTGCCGCGCAGGATGCCGCTGTCCTTCTGGAAGACGTAGTTGCGCTCCGGCCCCGGCCGCACGTCGTAGCGGAGGGTGCGCTCGATCGTGGTGAAGGTCAGCGCCCCGCCGTCGGCGGTGCGCAGCGTGTACGACGGGTAGCGGCCGGCCGGGCGGGCGGTCGCCGTGCTGTGGGCGTACTGGTTCATCCTGATGCGGGTGGACGCGGCCTGCGTGGTGATCCGGTCGGCGGCGAACAGGCTCTTGTCGGCGGCGCCGCCCTTGCCGGCCAGGTGCGCGGCGTACTTCTCGGCGAAGTCGGCCGGCGACATCAGCAGCCCGGTCGAGTCCGTGGGAGCGACCTCGGTGGCCAGCCCCGAGGCGCCCACGGCGATCTCGGGCAGGTCGTCGGCGGTGGTGCCGTCGAAGGCGTCCGGCGAGTACATCTGCCGCCAGCCGTCGCCCTGACGGGCGAAGAGCAGGTACGTCGGCTCCTTCGCGGTGGTCGTCCCGCGCCGCCAGTGCGCCGTGGCCAGGAACCAGGGCTGCCGGCCGGCGGCCGGCACGTGGAAGGCGGGCCTGGTGTAGCCGAACGGCTGGTACGTGACGGTCTTGCCCAGGCGGCGGCTCGACGTGTAGGCGGCCTTGTCGATCGTGAAGCTGGAGCCGCCCTCGTAGCCGGCCAGGAGCTCGGCGCTGCGGGCCTTGTTGGCGGCGTTGTTGCGCTTGACGTAGTCCGCGAGGATCGCGGCGGCCTCCTGGTCGGTGACGGCGCGGGCGGCCACCGGCGCGTCGCTCGCGGCGGGCGTGGCCGTCGTGCTCGCCCGAGGGCTCGCCGGAGGGCTCGCCTTCCCGGCCAGGCCTGGCAGGGCCGAGCACCCCGCGAGCAGGCATCCCGCCATCACGCCGCCGATCGTCCAGCCGTACCTTCGCACTTCCGTACCTCTGATTACTCAGGGACTAAAGTGCCTAAACGTAGCAGCAGTGACGATGTCGGGCGCCAGGAGCGTCTCACCCGCCCTTGACCGGGAGCCGGAGCGGGCGGTGGATCAGCCCGTCGCTTGAGGGGTTGGGCAGCATTGCTCGGGGTGGCACAGCGGTCGCCCTCGTCGCGCGCCTCGATGAGCAGGTCGATGAGGTCGCCGCCGCGCCTGTCCCGGTGCTCCGCGATCAGCTCGCCCGCGTACGCCATGAACGCGGCGAACCCCTCCCCCCCTGGCCTCGGCACTGGCCTCGGAGGTGGACAGGAACATCTCGGTCCAGCCGCGGAACTGCTCGAACCGGTCCATCGGGACGCCCGGCATCTCGCAGATCACCCGCGCGGGCAGCCGCAGGGCGAACTCGGCGACCAGGTCGAACTCGTGACCGGCCGTCTCGATCAGCTCGGCGACGATGGCCGCGGCGCGCGGCCGCCAGCGCTCGATGTGCCGGGGGTGAAGGTGCCCTGCATGATGCGGCGGTAGCGGGTGTGCTCGGGCGGGTCCTGGTTGATCAGCGCCGAGGGGTCGTCCTCCAGCGAGGTGCCGCTGACCATCCGGGAAGGCCGGGCGCGCGCAGGTTGCGGCTGCCGGCCGGCGAGGCCAGGTCGGGAGAGGGGGTTCCGAGCGGACCGGGCGGCAGGTCCGGCCAGGGTGATGGGGTGCTCGACCGTGCTGTCATGATGCCTCCTGGCGACGCCGGCCAAAGAGTCCCCTGGACCGTACGGAGCGGTCCGTATCCGGTCGATGACTGACGAGCCACATCAGCGGGCCTCGGGGAGACGGAGCGCGAGGATGGGGCTGGACGTCCGGATCGGTGGGGCTGGACCCACTCCGGGGCCGATCCGGCGGGAGCCGGGCTCCGGAGGCCGCACAGTGGAGAGGCCGAGCCGTACCGGGAGAAGGGACGATGATGCGACAGTGGGGGGCGAGCGCCTGCGTGGGGTTCGTGCGCGCGTGCGTCGTGGTGGGCCTCTCCATGCTGGTGCCGGCGGTGTGGGCCCTCGCCGTGGCGCTGTGGATGTGGTGGGGCGGCGGCGCGTGGACGTGGATCGCGCCGTTCCTGTGGGCGGGCATCGGCACGTTCGCGCTGTCACGCCCGGTGTGCCGGACGACCCGCTCGCTCGTCGCCACGTGGACGGGCGTCGTCATCCCCGCCGGGTACCTCCGGGCCGCTCCGGTGACGCGGATGTCCACCGGCTACTGGTGGAACGGCTTCAGCTACGAACGCACCCGGCATGACGCCCTCATGGACCAGCGGATGCGGATCTGGTGGCGGGATCCCGCCGTCTGGCGCGACCTGCGGTTCACGGCGATCGCGCCGCTCACCGCCGGCGTGGTCGCCGCCGTCCCGCCGGCCGGGCTCGTGGCGGCGGTCCTCGGGTTCGGCACCTCATGGCCCCTCGCCGGGGTGCTCGGCCTGGTCGTGGCCGTCGCCGCCGCCCCGTACGCCTGGCGGCCCGCCGTACCGCTGGCCGTCCGCCTCCTGCGCCCGCCGCCCGCGGCGGCCCTGGCGGAGCGGGTGGCCGAGCTGACGAGCCAGCGCGCGGACACGACCCTCGCGCAGGCCGCCGAGATCCGCCGTATCGAGCGGGACCTGCACGACGGGGCGCAGGCGCGCCTGGTCGCGCTCGGGCTCTCCCTGGCGACCGCGGAGAAGCTGATGCGGAGCGACCCCGACCGGGCCGTGGCGCTGCTACGGGAGGCGCGGGCCGGCGCCGCCACGTCGCTGAACGAGCTGCGCGAGCTGGTCAGGGGCATCACCCCGCCGGTGCTGAACGAGCGGGGCCTCGTCGACGCCGTCCGCGCCTTAGCCCTGGACAGCCCGCTCGAGGCGACCGTCGACGCCGACGTCCGGCTGCGCCTGGACCCGCCGATCGAGTCCGCCGTGTACTTCGGCGTGGCCGAGCTGATGACCAACGCGGTCAAGCACGCCCACGCGACCCGGGCGCGGATCTCCATCGCCGAGGACGGGACCGGCATCGTCGTCGACGTCGAGGACGACGGCAGGGGCGGGGCCGGCGTGCGGCCCGGCGGCGGACTCGACGGGCTGCGACGCCGTCTCGCGGTGTTCGACGGCACTCTGGAGGTCACCAGTCCGGCGGGCGGTCCGACCCGAGTGAGGATGGCAGTGCCATGCGCATCGTTGTAGCCGAAGACCTCTACCTCCTGCGCGACGGGCTGGTCCGTCTCGTGGAGGCGTACGGTCACGAGGTGGTGGCGACGGCGACCACCGGCCCGGAGACGGTCGAGGCGCTGCTGAAGTGGCGGCCCGACGTCGCCGTCGTCGACGTCCGCATGCCGCCCGCCCAGTCCGACGAGGGCCTGCGCGCGGCCCTGGCCGCCCGCCGCGAGGTGCCCGGGCTGCCGGTCCTGATCCTCTCGCAGCACGTCGAGCAGCTCTACGCGCGCGAGCTCCTCGCCGACGGCGCGGGCGGCGTCGGCTACCTCCTCAAGGAGAGCGTGTTCGACGCCGACCAGTTCATCGACGCCCTGGAGCGCGTCGCCGGCGGCGGGACCGCCATGGACCCGGCCGTCATCGCGAAGCTGCTGTCCAGCGGCTCCTCGACCCGGCGGCTCGGGCAGCTCACCGAACGCGAGCACTCGGTGCTCGGCCTCATGGCCGAGGGACTGTCCAACCAGGCCATCGGCCGGCGGCTGTTCCTCAGCGAGAGCGCCATCAGCAAGTACACCACCTCGCTGTTCGGCAAGCTCGGCATCACCGACGACGACGACAGCAACCGGCGCGTGCTGGCCGTCCTGACCTACCTGAACGCGTCCTCCGGTCCCTAGGTCTTCAGGAGACGGGGTGCGCAGAGGCGCGGGTGTGCGCGGCCATCAGGTGGTCGATGAGCGCCAGCAGGACGTCGCGCCCCGCCGCCCGGTCGCGGGCGTCGCACAGCACCAGCGGCACCTGCGGGTCGAGGTCGAGCGCCCTGCGGATCTCCTCCTGCGTCCGGTCCCGTACGCCGTGGAAGCAGTTGACGCCGACGACGAAGGGGATGCCGCGGCTCTCGAAGAAGTCGATCGACGCGAAGCTCACCTCCAGCCGACGGGTGTCGACCAGGACGACCGCGCCCATCGCCCCGTTGACCAGGTCGTTCCACATGAACCAGAAGCGTTCCTGCCCGGGGGTGCCGAACAGGTAGAGGACGAGGTCGCCGTTGATGGTGATGCGCCCGAAGTCCAGCGCCACCGTGGTGGTGGACTTTCCGCCCACCCCTTCGAGGTCGTCCACACCGATGCTGGCGTGGGTCAGGTACTCCTCGGTGCGGAGCGGGGCGACCTCGCTGACCGCGCCGACCAGGGTGGTCTTCCCGACGCCGAAACCACCCGCGATAAGGATCTTCACTGCCAGGGGGGCGCGAGCCCCGTGGTCAGAGCTTGCGAAGCCCATCCCTCACCGCCTCAAGGATTGACATGCCAGGTAAGCCGCCCGCCTGCGCGAAGGCCAGGGGCGGCCGGGACCGCACGTGACCGGCCTCGATCAGATCACCGATCAGGATCTTGGTCACCGACACCGGGAGGTGCAGCGCGGAGGCGATCTCGGCGACCGCCAGCGGCTGCTTGCACAGAGCGAGGATGGTGCGGTGCTCCGGTTGCAGCCGGCGCATGCCGGCTGAGTTGTCCGCGGGGGCCTCGGAGATCACCGTCACCAGGGTGATCAGCGTGAGGTCGTCCCGCTCCGGAGCGGTTCGCCCGCCGGTGATCGTATAGGGACGGACAAGGGGCTCGTCGGCGTGGTCGTCGTCGAAGCCCTCCGTCCAGTGCTTCATCCGCGTCTCCCCGCCTCGTCGGCCGGCGGGGTACGCGCGTCGGTGCCCAGCTTCTGGCCGACCTGCTGGATCAGGGTGTGCATCGCGACGCTCATCAGCTCGGCGTCGACCTCCTGGGAGGCGACCACGGCCAGGTGGGTGCCGCGGCCCGCGGCCGTGATGAACAGCCACAGCTCGGCCATCTCGATGATGACCTGGTGGACCGGCCCGCCGCTGAACAGCTGCCCCACGCCGCGGGCCAGGCTCTGCTGGCCGGTGGCGATCGCGGCGAGGCGTTCGGCGTCCGAGCGTTCGATGGTCCGGGAGCGGCTGATCACCAGGCCGTCGTCGGACAGCACGATGGCGTGCCTGGTGCCCGCGACCTGATCGACCAGGCCGTCCAGGAGCCAGTCCAGGTCTGTGTCGGTGGCGGTGGTTCGCTGCGTCATCATCGATCTTCCGTCGTAGGGGAAGGGGGCTCGGCGGATCCGTCCGGCCCCGGCTGGAGGGCGTCGTCACCGGCCCGGCGCCTGCGGGACTGCCTCTGGAAGGCGCCGATCGTGGCGCCGGACCGGGTGGGCTGGTCGCGTACGGTCCAGAGGTCCTGCTCGGTCCGCTCCTCCCGGTCCGCGGGGACCTTGAGCTCGGTGACCAGGCTGGCCTGGCGCACCCGCTGGGGCAGCGGCCGGCTGCCGGGCGGCGCGGGCGCGTCGCCGCGGTCCGGTGATCCGGCGCCGGGCGCCGTGACGTAGGCCATCGCGCGTCCCCGGGAACGAGTCGGCAGCTGCGTGGTGTCGCGCGGCTTCTCGTAGGGCCCGTCGTAGGGCCTGTCGTGAGGCTTCTCGTCGGGGCTTTCGCCGGGCCTGTCCTGAGGCCCTTCCTGGAACCCTTCCTGGGACCCTTCCTGCGGCCGGCGCGGACCGGCCGCGCCTTCCTGCGGGTACGGGTGCGGGTGCGGGCCCGTGGGGTCCTGGGGGGCCTCCTCGGGGCGCGCGGCCGGGCCCGGCACCAGGCGGGGTCGCTCCACCACCAGCGAGTCCGGCAGCAGCACGATGACCCGGGTGCCGCCGAAGGCCGACTGCCGCAGCTCCACCTGCAGGCCCAGGCCCGCGGAGAGCCGGGCGACCACGTACAGGCCGAGCCGCACGTCGTCGGCCTGCGCCATCACGTCGAGCTGCGGCGGCGTCCGCATGAGGGCGTTGGCGGCGGCGTACTGCTCGGGCTCCATGCCCAGGCCGCGGTCCTCGATCTCCACGGCGATGCCCCGGCTGACCATGGCGGCCCGCACCTCGACGGGGGTCGGCGGCCTGGAGAAGGCGGTGGCGTTCTCCATGAGCTCCGCCAGGACGTGGACCAGCGCTCCCACGGCGCGCTCGGCCACCCAGGGCTCGCCCTCGACGTCGATCGTGATCCGCCGGTAGTCCTGGACCTCGCCCTGCGCGGCGCGCAGCACGTCGAGCAGGCGTACGGGCTTGCGCCAGCGGCGCTGCGGCTGGCCGCCGCCGAGGATCACCAGGTTCTCCTCGTAGCGGCGCAGGCGGGCGGTGAGGTGGTCCAGGTCGAACAGTCCCTCCAGCACCTCGGGGTCCTCGTACCTGCGTTCCAGCTCGTCCAGCTTCTTCAGCTGGAGACCGATGAGGATCTGGGTGCGGCGGGCGATGCGCTGCAGCATGCGCTGGAATCCGCGGTGCTGCTCGGCCTGGCGCACGGCGGTGGCGACGGCGCTGCGGCTGGCCATGTTGAGGGCCTGCCCGAGCTCGCCCAGCTCGTCGGGCGTGGGGTCGACCATGTGTACTTCCGCCTCCACGTCGACGTCCTCGCCGCGCTCCAGCCGGGTGACCACGTCGGGCAGCCGTTCCTGGAGTTCCAGGGCCTCCTGCCGGAGCTGGAGGATGCGCCGCCGGAGAACGGCGGTGAGACGCCAGCTCGTGATGATCACCAGGGCCAGGGCGAGCACTCCCACGCTGGTGATGCTGATGAAGATCACGAAGAGCTGTTTGGCGTGACTGTAGCCGATCTTCGCCACGTTTTCGAGCCGGAGGGCGAGCAGGTCCAGCAGCTGGGGGCTGATCGCGTCCACCGAGGAACGCCACGTGGAGCCGACCGGGCGCAGCTTCACCTGCTTGTCGTCGGCCCCGCCCCCGGAGGCGACCAGCCGCTCCTCCAGGTCGGCCATGGTCTTCCACGCCTTGCTGGTCGTCAGCGTCCGGTAGCGGCTCTCGTTGCCGCCGAGACTGGGCACCACCCGGTCCCGCATGAGGTGGTTCCTGGTGCCGGCGGCGTCGGTGACGAGGGCGTACTCGTCCCGTGTCAGGCGCCCCGCCCCCCAGCCGCGGGCCAGGACGGCGTCCTCACGGCCGATCATGTCGACGACCCAGAAGAGGTCGACCAGCGTCTGCGCGCCTGTGCTGACCTCGCCGTGGTCGGTACGGCTGAGGGCGGTCAGCAGGCCGAGGTCCGCCTCGATGACGCTGTTGTAGTAGTCGTAGGCGTTCTGGGCGCTGGACCAGCCGGCGTCCACCGCCCGGCGCTGCTGCTCCAGCAGCCCGAGCGCGCGCTGGGTCCGCGCGATGGCGTCCGTGGTGCCCTCCGGGCCCTTGGACGTGTCCAGGTTCGCCACCGGGCGGAAGGCGGCCACGGCCTTGTCGGTCTCCGCGCGCTGCTTGGCGAGCTTGTCGCCGGTGTCCTCACCGGGCTCGGCCTGGGCCTCCGCGGTGATCCGCCGCTCCCGGTCGAGGTTGAAGAACAGGTTGGCCGCGGGCCGGCCCACGGTGACGGCGGCCAGCTCCAGCTGGGCCACCTCCGCCTGCCACTGGCTGAACAGCTGGAACATGCCAGAGCCCAGCAGCGGGGCGAAGGTCACGGTCGGCACGACCACGACGATGATCAGCACGGTGCGCAGGCGCAGCCGGCGGCGACCGGGCAGCCGCCGCGGCCCGGCTCCGGCGGACTCCGGTAAGCCGTCGCGGCCGGGTTCCGTTCGTCGTCGCCCGACCCTGCCCAAGCCAGCCACGTGCGGGACACTCTCCTCGGTGCGTTCATCGCGAATATCGCCAAAGTAGGCGATTGGTGCCCGATAGTAGCCACACCACACATGACCCGGAAGCCCCAGGTTCCCCGGTAGTACCGTTACGCTTCGACGATGACGGACGTGATCTTCCCTCCCAAGCTGAAGGCGGGCGACGTCGTCCGCGTCGTGGCGCCGGCCAGGTCCCGCGCGATGGTCATGGAGCACGATCACACGGGCGTCATCGCGTCACGGTTCGCCGAGCTCGGCCTCACGCTCACCTACGGCGGCCATGTCGACGAGCGGGACGCGTTCGACTCCTCCAGCGTCGCCTCGCGGGTCGCCGACCTGCACGAGGCGTTCGCCGACCCGTCGGTGGCGGCGATCCTGACCGTCATCGGCGGCTACAACTCCAACGAGCTCCTGCCGTACCTGGACTGGGAGCTGATCCGCGCCAACCCGAAGATCCTGTGCGGGTACTCCGACATCACCGCCCTGCAGAACGCCGTCCTCGCGCGGACCGGGCTGGTCACCTACTCCGGCCCGCACTGGTCCACGTTCGGGATGCGGGACCACTTCGAGCAGACCCTGCGCTGGTTCACGTCGGTCCTGTTCGACACCGATCCGGTCGCGCTGACCCCGGCCGCGCACTGGAGCGACGACCTGTGGTTCCTCGACCAGGACAAGCGCGAGCAGATCCCCAACGACGGGTGGTGGCCGATGCGGCCCGGCAGCGGCGAGGGCCGCATCGTCGGCGGCAACCTCTGCACGCTGAACCTGCTGCAGGGCACCCCGTACCTGCCGTCGCTCGACGGCGCGCTGCTGATCGTCGAGGACGACTTCGAGTCGCACCCGGCGACGTTCGCCCGCGACCTGACCTCACTGCTGCAGCTCCCCGACGCGGCGAACATCCGGGGGCTGGCGATCGGCCGGTTCCAGAAGGCCAGCCGCATGTCCCGCCCGCTGCTGGAACAGATCATCGCCAACCAGCCGATCCCGGCCGGCGTCCCCGTCCTGGCCAACATCGACGTCGGCCACACCCACCCCTTGGCCACGTTCCCCGTCGGCGGCCGGGGCAGGCTCGTCGTCGGCGGCGCCGGGACCGACACCGGTCTGACCCTGCTGCGCCACTGACCTCGACGGCTTGCGTCCTTCGAGCGGTATCGGCCCGGCGTGAACTCTTCGGCGGTGCAGCGGTAAGTACAGGCGAATCTGCCCGCCTGCCGCACCTCGGCACCGCGTGAAGGAGCTGACCAGTCCATGGCCAGACCGGCGACAGCCGAGGCCTCCGACGCCGATCTGATCGGCCGGTCGTTCGAGGAGCCGGAGGCGTTCGCCGCCGTGTTCGACCGGCACGCGCCGGCCCTGCACCGCTACGCGGCCCGCAGGCTCGGGCCCGACGCGGCCGAGGACGTGGTGTCCGAGACGTTCCTTGCGGCGTTCGAGCACCGGCACCGCTACCAGTCCGGCCAGGCCGACGCCCGGCCCTGGTTGTACGGCATCGCCTCGAACGTGATCGGCAAACGGCGGCGGCGCGAGGTGGCCCGCTACCGCGCGTACGTGCGCGGCGGTGTGGACCCCGCGGAGATCGTCGGCGGGCCGGTGGAGGACGGCGTGGGCACGCTCGCGGTCAACAGGCCGCTGGTGGCCGCTCTGGCCGGGTTGCGCACCGGTGACCGGGACGTGCTGCTGCTGGTGGCGTGGGCGGAGCTGACGTACGAGGAGGTGGCCGAGGCGCTGGACGTCCCGGTCGGGACCGTGCGGTCCCGGCTCAACCGGGCGCGCAGGAAGGTCCGCCAGGCGCTGGAAGGAGCGAACCATGGATGAGATGGCGGAGCTCGCCCGGCTGTGGGCGGAGGTCCCCGAGGCGACCGAGCGCGACCTGGCCGGCTCCCGTGCCGTCCTGGCGTCCCGGTTCGACCGTCCCCGCCGCGGGTGGCGTGGGGCGCTCGCGTCCCGGTCGGACCGTCCCCGCCGCGGGTGGCGTGAGGCGCTGCCGGTGCGGCGGGTCGCGCTCGCCGGGGCGATCGCGGTGACGCTCACCGCCGGCGTCCTCGTCGCCGAGGTGGGTCTGGGCGGCTCCGGCCCGCACGGCCCCGGATCCCTGATCGGCGCGCCGCCGGCCGACGCCAAGACGCTGCTCTCGCTGGCCGCGCGGGCCGCCACCGACCAGCCCGACATGGTGCCGGCCCGCGGCGAGTACGTCCACACCAGGCGGCTGGCCCAGCAGAGCCTGTACACCGAGGACGAGGCGGGCAGGACGCAGTACACCAAGGTGCTGGTCAACGAGGAGCGCTGGGAGGCCGCGGACGTGGGCAAGCCCTGGCTGAGCCGCGAGCAGGCCGTCTCGGCCATCGGTCCGGCGCCCCGGACCTCCTGGGACCACGGCACCGAGGACACCGTGTACGAGCCGGCGACCTGCCCCGGCCGGCCCGCGTACGCCCGGCTGGGCGCCTGGCCGACGGACCCCGCGCAGGTGCGCGCCAAGCTCGTGGCCGAGACGGGCGGCGAGGAACCGCTGCGCGTCTGGTCCGCGCTCCAGGGTCTGGTCGCCGAGTCGGTGGTACGTCCCAGCCTGAGCGCCGCGCTGTACCAGGTGGCCGCCGGGCTCGACGGCATCGTGCTCGTCCCCGACGCCGTGGACGCCGCCGGCCGCCCCGGCCTCGCCGTCGCCATGGACGAGGGCGACGGCACCCGGTCGGAGCTCATCTTCGACCGGCACACCTATCGCTACCTGGGCGAGCGCACGGTCAACACCAGGGACAGGAAGGTGAGGCTGCCCAACCGCGAGGTCACCGCGCGCAAGGGCGCGGCGAACGGCACGGCCGTGCTCGCCGTCGATCTCGTCCCGGCGCTGCCGGAGGTGTCGCCGGACGCGTCCCGCATGGAGATTCCCTGCTGAGTCTTCCCCCCGATCCGGCCTTTTCGGCCGGAGGTTCTGTTTCGCATGCCCATTTTCGAGAGAAGGAGCACACCCATGTTCATCGCAGCGAAGGCCGTCGCGGTCACCCTGCTCGTCGGCTCGTTCGGCGCTTCCACCTCGCCGGAGACGCAGGCCGCGTACGAGAAGAAGGCCGCCGTCGAGCAGACGCGGGTCGCCTGCATGAAGGAGCAGGGCTTGACCTACCTGGCCCAGCCGGTGACGAAGCGCAAGCGGCAGCCCGGGGAGCGCGAACGGATCACGGGTGATTACGCGGCGTTGCGTGCGTACCGGGCCAAGTACGGCTTCGGCGTCTGGTCCCCGCTCGTCTTTCCGCGCGACCCGGTGGTCAACCCCGTGTCCGGGGAGAACCCGAACAACGACACCATGATGGCGATGTCCGCGGAGGAGCTGAAGAAGTGGCGCGCGGCCGACGACCGCTGCTTCGCCAAGGCCGCCGAGCAGCACCTGGGCAAGACCGTCACCTCCTACGACGGCTACCTCACCCGGCTCGACGCGGCGCTGGACGCGTCGCTCGTCCCGCTGGACGAGGACGGGCAGCTCACGCGGCTCGGCCGGCAGTTCGCCAAGTGCCTGGGCGTCGGCCAGGCCAAGCCCTCGGTCCTGGCCGTACTCGGCCGGTCGCAGTACACGAAGCAGGCCGGCGAGGTCGCCAGGAAGAACTGGAAGGGCGAGCTGCCGAAGGCCCCCGAGGGCCGCACCATCATCCTGAAGCCGCAGCTGAAGCCCGCGGAGGCCAAGCCGTACCTGGACAAGGAGATCAGGTCGGCCCTGAAGGACCTGGAGTGCGGGAAGTCCTTCTACGCCGCCTACTCGCCCAGGGCGTGGGCGGCCAAGGAGCGCGTGTACCAGGAGTTCGCCGTGGACTTCGCTCTCTGAGCTTTTAAGGTTGTCCCTTCCTGTCGCGGCCGGATCGCGGAAAAGCTTCCACAGACGGTTCAGAGATACCGTTGAAGGCATGGACATCAGCGTCAAGGACGCCACTCATGCCGTCGACGCCGCCGCCGTCCTGAGGCTGTTCCCGGCCCGGCCGCGACTGCTCGCCCTCGGCGAGCCCACCCACGGCGAGGACGCCCTGCTGCGCCTGCGCAACGAGCTGTTCCGGCAGCTCGTCGAGCAGGAGGGCTACCGGACGATCGGGATCGAGAGCGACTGCGTGCTGGGCCTGGCCGTGGACGACTACGTCACCTCGGGCACGGGCACCCTCGACGAGGTCATGGAGCGCGGCTTCAGCCACGGGTGGGGAGCGTCGGCGGCCAACCGGGAGCTCGTGCGCTGGATGCGCGCGTACAACGACGGCCGGGCCCCGGCCGAGCGGCTGCGCTTCGCCGGTTGCGACGGCCCGCTGGAGATCACCCACGCCGCGAGCCCCCGGCGGCCCCTCACCGCGCTCCACGGCTACCTCGCGGCCCATGTGGACGCCGACCTGCTGCCCTGCACCGCCGACACCCTCGACGGCCTGCTCGGGGCCGACGACCGGTGGACCGATCCCGCCGCGACGACGGACCCGTCCCGGTCCGTGGGCCGGTCGGCCGAGGCCAGGGAGCTGCTGCTGCTCGCCGACGATCTCGTGGCGCTGCTCGACGCGGAGACGCCGCGCCTGATCGCCGCGTCCGCACGAGACGGCTGGGACCGGGCCCGCCTGTACGGCCGCGCCGCCACCGGCCTCCTGCGCTACCACTTCTGGCTGGCCGACACGTCACCGGGACGCATGACAAGGCTGCTGGGCCTGCGCAGCTCGATGATCGCCGCCAACCTCCTCGCCGTCGCCGAGCGGGGTCCGGCGCTGGTCCACGCCCACAACCTCCACTTCCAGCGGCACAGGAGCACGATGCGGCTGGGCGAGCTGCCGGTGGAGTGGTGGAGCGCCGGCGCGATCGTCCGCGCCCATCTGGGCGAGGAGTTCGCGTTCCTGGCCACGGCCCTCGGCACGATGCGGCACCAGGGAGTGGAGACCCCGCCCCCGGACACCGTCGAGGGGCTCCTGTACGCGCTCCCGCAGGAGCGCTGCGTCGTCGGCACCGGCCGGCTGGCCGCCGCCCTCGGCGGCGCCGCGCTCGCGGCCCGCACGTCGCCCTGGTTCGGCTACTTCCCGCTGGATCCGGAGCAGCTGACGGGGAGCGACGGGATCGTGTTCGTCAAGGACGTCCCGCGGAGCTAGGCCGCCTCCCGCGCCTCGGCATCCTGGCGTGGGCCCGCAGCAGCAGCGGCATCAGCAGGTACACCACCGTCGGCACGACGACGCCGGTCAGGATCAGCGTGCGCAGGGGCATCGGCAGAGGCGCGATGGCCGGCCCGAGCAGCAGCTGGACCACCATGATCATCGAATAGACCGCCAGCCAGGTGAGCAGCGCCCGATGGTGCACCGACGGCGGGGCGGGCGCGACGGCGGCGGGCCTCGCCGGCCTCGCGGGGCTGGCGGGGGCGGCGGAGGTGGCATGGGCGGCTTGGGCGACCGGCATGGCGATCCCCTCTCTGGGACGGGTGAGGGCTCTGGGCGAGCCCCGAATCCAACTCGATGGTTGGAGTTTGCCACACCCGCGCCGAAAACTCCAACCGCCCAGTTGGAGAATGTCGTATGCTGAGGTCATGGCATGGGACACCGCCCGAACCAGGCAACTCCTCCTCGACGCCGCCGTCGAGGAGTTCGCCGAGCACGGCCCGCAGGGCGCCCGCGTCGACCGGGTCGCGGCCAAGGCCGGGGTGAACAAGGAGCGCATCTACCAGTACTTCGGCAACAAGGACCAGCTCTTCGGCGCCGTGCTCACCCAGGAGCTCGAACGGCTGGCCGCCGCCGTCCCCCTGGACGCCGCGCAGGCCGCCGACCTCGGCGGGTACGCCGGGCGGGTCTTCGACTACCACAGCTCCCACCCGCACCTGGTGCGGCTGCTGCACTGGGAGGGCCTGCACGCCGGCGACGCCGAGGTCCCCGCCGAGGCGGCCAGGACCGCCCACTACGCCGGCAAGGTCGCCGCGCTGGCCGCCGCCCAGGAGGAGGGCTCCCTCACCGGCGCGCTGCCGCCGGCCGACCTCGTGTACGCGGTGATCGCCCTGGCCGGCTGGTGGTTCTCCACCCCGCAACTCGCCCGCATGATCCGGGCCGGCGTCCCGGACGACAGCCCCGCCGCCCGGCGCGAAGCGCTGATCCGCCTCGTCCGCGCCCTCGTCGCCTGACTCCTCGGTCCCGCGCCTGCCCGGGCCCGCGCGAGCAGGGACGTGGCGCAGGGCAGGAGGATCACCCACCCGTTGCCACCGCCACCGCCCTTCCTCCGTGGCGGCTCGGCAGGAACCCCTTCCGCTCCGGGAGGGTTCCTGAGCCGCGCGGCCACGTCGACGAACGGCGGACGGAGCCTCCGAGGAGCTGGGAAATCGCTCTCCGGCGCAGGAAAGTCTCACCGGGAGGCTCAGCCGACCGGGAGGCAGTCGGGGCCCCCGTACGCCAGCCGGCGGAAGAACGTCACGACGCCGGTCAGTCCCTGCGCCCACGAGAGCGAGCGGGCGGGAGGGTCGCCGGGCGCGAAGAAGGTGGGGTGGAGGGGCGAGCCGGC
This sequence comes from Nonomuraea rhodomycinica, assembly GCF_013363995.1. Lineage (GTDB taxonomy): Bacteria > Actinomycetota > Actinomycetes > Streptosporangiales > Streptosporangiaceae > Nonomuraea > Nonomuraea rhodomycinica. The sequence continues at coordinate 130,506 of NZ_JABWGO010000009.1, forward strand.
GCTCCGGAGCAGGAGATGAGTGGCCAGGTCGTACGCCGCCGCCCGATGACGCTCCGACTGTTCCAGCTCGGCCAGGGTCAGCAGGTAGTTGCCGACGCCGGCCACGCCGCAGCACTGGCCGAGCGCGCTCAGGCGCGACATGCGGGCGACGCACACGTCGGCTCCCCGACGGGCGAGGTCGGCCAGGGCCGGGTCGCCCAGCACCTTGCTCGCGTGCAGCAGCGTCGGCCCGACCCCGGCGAGGCCGCGGCACCAGGACATGGTCATCGGTTCGGCGGCCGGGTCCTCCGCCTCGCGTACCAGGACCCGGGCGCGTTCGGACAGGAGGCGCACGCGGTCCGCGGCGGCTTCGAGCACCCACGACTCGCCGGTCTCCTCGGCCAGGCCGAGCAGCAACGCGGTGGTGCCGGCCAGGCCGTGCGCGCGTCCGGCCGTCACGTCGGCCTCGCCCGGCCTGGAGGCGCGGGGCAGCGGTCGTTCCGCCACGACGGCCCGCGCGCAGCGCCGCGCCGCCTCCAGGTCGGCCGGGTCGCCGGTGAGGCGGTGGAAGTACAGGTGCCCGAGGCCGGCGCCCGCGTCCCCGTCGGTCAGGTCGGCGGCCTCCGGGCGCCACTCCGGCGGCGGCAGGCTCCTGCCCGGCCGGCCCCCCGCCGGGCTGATGCCGCGGTCACCCGCCTCCTGGAGGAAGACGTCCGTCCCGGTCACGCCGGTGAACAGGCCGGGCTGCGGCGTCAACGGCGCCGTGACGCGTACGGTGAAGTCCACCAGCTCGCGCAGCTTCCGCTCCGCGGCCGGCCGGTGCCGGTGGTGCAGCAGCTCCAGGCCGATGCCCGCGCTGCCGCTGTAGACGCTCGCGTCGTTGGCGGCCTTCGTGCCGGCCGGAGCCTCCAGGACGCCGTCCACCAGATCGAGCAGATCGCCCACGAGGTTGTCCAGCACCTCGGCGGCCACGTCAGCGGTGACCACGGGCGCGGCGACCACCGGCCCGGCGACCACGGGCGCGGTGACCACAGGCGCGGTGACCACAGGCGCGGTGACCACAGGCGCGGTGGCGACAGGCGCGGTGGCGACAGGCGTCGGCGGGGAGACCGTCCGGCGGTCGTCCCCTGACGCGAGCCGCAGCACCGCGGCGCGCGCACGTTCCTCGTCGCCGAGCAGGTCCACCACGGCGGACATCGTCCCCGACGGCGTCGGGCCGTGGTACCGCGAGACCGTCTGCAGCGCCCGCGTCCTCGGCAGCTCGGGGTCGTCGCCCAGGGTCACCGGGTGGAGCCCTGTCGCCGCGTACACCAGGGTCATGCCGAGCGCGTGGAGGTCGTCGGCGGCTCGCGGCGGCTCGCCGCGCACCTGCCGCGCGGGGGCGTAGCCCGGTGTCAGCCCGGACAGATGCAGCCCGTCGTAGGAGGCGAGTCCGAAGTCGATGAGGCTGGCGCCGTCACCGATCACGACGTTGGCGGCGGACAGGTCCCGCATCATGACGCCGCGTTCGTGCACCGCGGTGAGAATCCGGGCCAGCTCGCCCGCCAGCCGGTCGAGGCTCCGCGCGCCCGCGCCGGGTCCTGTCCGGTACGGACCGTTCCGCCGCACGTCCTCGGCCAGGGTCGCCGGGCCGCGGTCGGTGGTGACCAGGAACTCGTCGTCGCCGTACCGGAAGTGGTCGAGGAAGCGCGGCACACCGGCGACTCCGTCGAGGGCCTCCAGGACGCGGCGCTCGTTGCGCAGCCGCAGCCGGCCGTCGTTGCCGTCGCCGTGTTCGGCGACGAAGGCGCGCGCCTGCTTGACGACCACCCGCCCGCCGGTCCGCTCGTCGATCGCGCGGTAGACGTTGCCCTGGGCGGCCTCCCGGATCCCGACGACGACGCGGTAGCGACCGCTCAGCAGCAGGTCGTCGCCGGAGCGGCCGGGTTCGGGCCGAGCGCCGGTGAACGGGTCCTCGACCCACGACGGTTGCCGGTAGCTGAGCCCGGCGGCCTCGTCGAACTCCTCGCCGGCGGGCCCGCGCAGCTGTGTGATGGACTGTCCGCGCACGTCGGTGCTCCGCCGGGTGACGAACCCTCCGTACCGGTAGTACACCGGAGCGTCCGCGGACACTCTCCGGTCGCTGAGCACGCGCGGCCCTTGGTGGCCGGTCAATGTCCGGGCGAGCAGCAGCCCGACGTCACGGACGCGATGCTGGTCGGGATAGACGGTGAACGCCTTGCCGACGCTCTCCGGGACCGTCCGGCCGTCGTTCAACTCGTGGAGCACCTGCCGCGAACGGGCCAGCTTGAACACACATCCCTCGGCCACCAGCAAGGGGACGAGTTTCTCCACGAGCGCGGGAAAGTTCGAGGCGCGAGAAGATACGTGTAACTTCCATCCGTGGTCCGGTAAAACGGCCCTATCTGGCCTGACAACCAGCCAGACAGAGCCGCCTGTCACCGTGTGGTCAGCGCCGACGCATTGCCTGACGACTTGTTCCACCCAGTCCTGGGAACCCGCCTCGCACATCTTCCGCCAGCCCCCGTCTGGGTGAATTCCGGTACGTCCGGGCCACGCCGACCCCGGTGATCAGCAGATTTTCGAGACGCCAGGTCGCGTCACCGGGCAGCGGTCCTGGTCGACCTGGCTCTCCCACCGCTGCTCGAACTCGACGACCGGCTCCATCACGTCGGTCCCGGCCACTCGGGGTTCCATCCTCAGAAGTGCCGACATTGCGTGTCCCTTCTGCCCATTACAGCCTGTCCGATATCAGCGCAATGCTAACAGTCGGGGATTCCGTGTCAAGATCTCTTGCAATGCGTTCGGCCTGACACCGACCGATGACCAAGCGTGCGGACGGAACGTTCCAGACGCCCTGGAAATGGCGTTTCTCATATGCACGAATTCGATTTCCGCAACGGCGTGAAATTCTGTTCACCTGTTTCGGCTGCTAGCCGGGCGGGCTCGAATCCGACGCCGGTTCCAGGCCGAGGCGGGCGGCCAGGCCCGCGGCGGCGGCCGACAGCTCGGGCGGCATGGGGCGGCGGGTCACCATGAACAGGGTGAGCCTGCCCGGGATCGTCATCGCCGCGATCTCCTCCCCCGGCCCGGCGTAGGAGACGGCCGGCCCGCTCGGCAGGACGATCGGGCAGCCGAGCAGGCGGCCCATCCGCACGGCCGTCTCCGCCGTGGCCGCCCGCCGCGGCCGTCCGCCCAGCTCGGAGAGCCGCCGGTGCAGCGCGGCGGTGGAGGCGTCGTAGGTGTACGCGACCACGTCGAGCCCCGCGAACGGCTTGCGCCCGGAGCCGAGGCGCGCCCCCGCCGGGACGAGGACGACCAGCCGGTCGCGGGCCACGGGCAGCGCCGTCACCGTGGCCGGCAACCGCATCTGATCGGCGATCGCGACGAAGGCCACGTCCATCGAGCCCTCGCCGACCCATTCGACCAGCCGATCGCCGTGGTCGGCGACCTGGTGCACCGTCACCTCGCCCAGCAGGTCCTCCAACGCCGGGAACACCCACGGGGCGAGGCTGCCGAACGTGCCCGCCCTGAGGCTGCCCGCGCGGGCCGCCGCCCGGGTGCGATCGAAGATCGCCTCCAGGTGCTCCAGCACGTGTGCCGCCTCAGCGGCGAGCGCCCGGCCGGCCGGCGTCGGCCGCGCTCCGGTCGTGTCCCGGTCGAAGAGCCGCTCGCCGATCCGCCGCTCCAGCGCGGCCAGCCGATTGCTCGCGGCGGGCTGGCTGATGAGCAGTTCCCGCCCGGCCGCGCCGAGCGAGCCGTGCCGGACGAGCGCTTCGACTAGCCGCAGATCCTCCACCGACGGCAATGACCTCATAAGCCAACGTTATGAGCTCACGGCACGATCCACGACCTACCCCGAAATTTCGCCAGATTTCAGGATTGCTCCGTGACTTCTCGCCGCGACATCGCCGCCATGCTCCTGACCACGTTCCTCACCTGGATGGGACAGCGCACCACCGCCGTGGCGCTCCCCCTCGTCGCGCTCGCCGAGACCGGGTCCCCCTGGACCACCGGGCTCGTCGGCGGCGCCGTCGGGCTGCCCATGCTGACCTCGGCGTGGTGGGCGCGCGGACTGCGGCAACGGCTGACGACCGGCCGCGCCCTCGCCGGCGTGCTCGCCGTCCAGGTGGCCGGACTGCTCGTCGTCCCGGTCGGCGCCGCCCTCGGCACCGTCGGCTCGATCCACCTGGCCGCCACCGGCCTGATCACCGGCTGCGCGACCGCCGTGGGGGCGCCCGCCCAGCGGGCGCTGCTCGCCGACCTCTGCGACCGGCTGGGCGCGGGCGTCGCCGCCCGGATGCTCGCCTGGCAGGACTTCGCCCACCGGAGCACGATGATCCTGGCCCCGCCCCTGGCCGGCTGGGCGATCACCGCCACCGGCCCCTTCCACCTGCTCTGGGCGGAGGCGGCGGGCGTCGGCCTGGGCGCGGCCGTGCTGCTGACGGTGCGCGGCGCCGCGACGGCCACCACCGGCGGCGACGACGCGTCCGCCTCCCCCGGCGGTGACGACGCGTCCGCCACCCCCGGCGGTGACGACGCGTCGGCTTCCCCCGGCGGCGACGCGCCGGCGCTCAGGCACGTCCTGGCCCGTCACCCCGAGATACGCCGCGCCGTGACGATGTCGGGCGTCGGCGGGCTCGTCTGGTTCGCCTTCACCCTCGGGCTGGCGATCCTCGGCGCCGAGACCGGCCGTCCCGGGCTGCTCATCTCGGCCGGCATGACCGGTTACGGCGCGGGCTCCCTCGTCGGCGCGCTCCTGGCGCCGGCGGTCGTGCCCCGGCTGCCGGCGCTGGGCACCATGGCCACCGGATGGGTCATCCTCGGGGCGTCCTTCATCGCCCTGCCCGCGGTCACCTCGTCGCTGCCGCTGATCGCCTGCCTGGCCGCGGCCGGCGGCTTCGCCATGCCGCTCGGCATCGGCTCGATGAACCGGCTGATCACCGTGCGCACCGACGGCGCGGAACGGCGGGCCGCCTTCGCCGCCGAGAGCCTGGTGCACGACGGGGCGGTGTCACTCGGCCTGCTCGCCGGAGGGGCGGTCATCGGCCTGGCCGGGGCAGGGCCGACGCTGGTCGTCGCGGGCGCCGCGCAGGTCGCCGTCGCGCTGGTCGCCGGCCCCTGGCTGATCCCCGTCCCCGCTCGTGAGCCGGTACGGTCTACCCTGCAATGATCATGATGAACGACGGGAGAACGGGCGCGATGGACGAGCGGCTACCGGACGAGGTCGTCCTGGGCATGATCGCCCGGCGGTTGTCCGAGGCCATGGACCAGCCCTGGCACGTCACGGGAGACCTGGCCAAGGGCCCCGGCAGCCTCGCCGTGGTGCTCGGCGAGGACCACACCGGCCACCCCGGTCATGTGGACATCGACTTCGTGCTCAATGTCGACCGGCCCGGGAACACCACGATCAGCGACTGCGCCACGGGATACGGCACGACTCCCGAGGAGACCGTGGAGCGCGCGATCGAGATCTGGCTGGGCACCACCGGCAGCGCCCTGCTCGAACTCCTCGCCCAGGACGGCTCCTTCGCCGGGCACTACGCCGCCGACGACCCCGACGGGTTCCCCGGCTGGCACATGATCCACGGCGGCATCACCGGCTGGGGCATCGGCGACGACTTCCAGGCCGTCCAGCGCTGGGCCGCGGACAACCCGCTCGCGCCCCATCTGGCCCCGGCGCTGCGGAGCTCGTTCGACCGTGACCACCTGATCGGCGTCAAGGCGTTCTTCGGCAGCGGCGGGGACTCCGAGACCGCCGAGATCCGGGTCGACGGCATCCACCACGAGGCGGCCTCGGAGGTGCTGGCCGGCCTGCCCTGGCCCCGGCCGGCCGGCGGCATGTCCTACGCCAGGACGTTCCTGCTCCTCGTGCACAACGAGGGAGGCGACGAGGGACGCGAGAGGGGACGCGACGAGACGGCGTGACGGCGGTCAGGAGGCGACCGCCGCCGGCACGGGCTCCTTCGCGGGCTGGGTGACGGCCAGCTTGCGGGCCAGGCGCAGCCGGTACGCGTCCAGCACCACCGCCACCAGGATCACCAGGCCGGTGATGATCTGCCGCTCGAAGTCGGAGACGCCCATGAGCAGCAGCCCGTTGGTGAGCACGCCGAGCAGGCACGCCCCGAGGAACGTGCCGGCCATCGAGCCGCGCCCGCCCATCAGGCTGGCCCCGCCGATGACCACGGCGGCGATCGCGTTCAGCTCGTAGCCCTGACCCAGGATCGGGCTGGCGATGTTGAGCCGGGCCATGTACAGGACGGCCGCGATGCCCACCGTCAGTCCGGCGATCATGAATGCCGCGATCTTGATGCGGGACGTCTTGTGGCCGGACAGGCGGACCGCTTCCTCGTTGTTGCCGGTGGCGTAGATCAGCCGCCCGAAGACCGTGCGCGACAGCACGAACCAGCCGATGCCCGCCAGCAGCAGCGCGACCCAGAACACCGCGGGGACGCCGAGCAGCGTGATGGTGCCGAAGTCGTTGAGCGCGGCGGGCAGGTTGTAGATGGTGGCCGCGTCGGTGTACCGCTCGGCGGCGCCGCGGGCGACGTTGAGCATGGCCAGGGTGACGATGAACGACGGCACCCGCCACTGTTCCGACACGAACCCGTTGATCCAGCCGACCGCGCCGCCGACCAGCACGCTGACCAGGATCGCGCCGAGCAGTGTCACGGCGGAGTGCGATCCGGCCATCATCGTGCCGGACACGACCGCGCACAGCGCCATCGCCGAGCCGACCGACAGGTCGATGCCGCCGACCAGGATCACGAACGTCATGCCCACGGCGAGCACGGTGTTCAGGGTGATCTGGGTCATGATGTTGCGCAGGTTCTGCTCGGTCGCGAAGTTCGGTGCCGCGATGACGAAGAAGCCCGCGAGCACTACCAGGGCGACGCCGATGCCGGCCTCGCCGAGCACGAGCCTTTTGATCATTGTGTTTCACCGTTCTTGAGGTAGCCCGAGTAGGCGAGCGTGAGGATGTGCTCGGCGTCGAAGTCCGGCCTGGCGACCTCGCCGGCGATCTTGCCGCGGGAGAAGACCAGGATGCGGTCGCAGACGCCCATCAGCTCCGGCAGGTCCGAGGAGACGACGATCAGGGCCTTGCCTTCGGCGGCCAGGCCGAGCAGCAGCTCGTGGATCTCGTACTTGGCGCCCACGTCGATGCCGCGGGTGGGCTCGTCCACGATCAGGATGTCGGAGCCGGCGTTGAGCCACTTGGCCAGCACGACCTTCTGCTGGTTGCCGCCCGACAGGGTGCGCACGTGCTGGCCGACGCCCGCGGAGCGCAGGTGCAGGCGCCGCCCGAGGTCCTCGGACAGGGAGCGTTCCTGGCCGAAGCGCAGCAGGAGCCCGCGCAGCTTGGCGAGCGTGACGTTGGCGCTGATCGGCAGGTCGAGGACGAGGCCCTGCGACTTGCGGTCCTCGGTGAGCAGGCTGATGCCGTGCCGCACCGCGTCCTTGGGGTGCCGGATGTGCACCTTCTCGCCGTAAAGCTTGATATTTCCGGACACGGCCGGGTCGGCGCCGAAGATCGCGCGCATCGCCTCCGTACGGCCCGAGCCGACCAGCCCCGCCAGCCCCACGACCTCGCCCCGCCGTACCGAGAAGGAGAGCGGCCCCTCGAAGCCCGCGACCTTGAGCTCGCGCACCTCGATCGCCACCTCGCCCGGCGCGGTCGGCGGCTTGACGGGATACTCCTGCGCCAGGTCCCGCCCCACCATCAGCCGGACCAGGTCCGGCGCGGTCACCCCGGCCATCTCACGGGTCTCGATGCTGCGCCCGTTGCGCAGCACGGTGACCCGGTCGGCCAGCTCCAGCACCTCCTGAAGGTGGTGCGAGATGTACACGATGGCGACGCCGCGCTCGCGCAGCCCGCGCAGGATGCCGAACAGGCGTCCCGCCTCGCGCGAGGTGAGCGTGGCGGTCGGCTCGTCCATGATGAGCAGCTTGGAGTCGGTGGAGATCGCCTTGGCGATCTCCACGAGCTGCATCTGCGCGATGCCGAGCCGCTCGACCGGCGTGTCCGGCGCGACGTCCAGACCGACCTGCTCCAGCAGCCGCGCGGCGTCCGCGCGCAGCCGCTTCCGGTCGACGACGCCCGCCGTGCGCGGCAGCCCGCGCAGGAACAGGTTCTCCGCCACGGTGAGGTACGGCAGCAGCGCCAGCTCCTGGTGGACCACCGAGATCCCGGCGGCCAGACCGTCGGCCGCGCCGGCCGGGGTGTACGGCACGCCGTCGAAGGTCATCGTGCCGGCGTCCGGCGCGTGGATCCCGGCCAGAGCCTTGACCAGCGTGGACTTGCCCGCGCCGTTCTCCCCCACCAGGGCGTGGATCTCGCCCGCGCGGATGTCGAGATCGACCCCGTCGAGCGCCACCACACCGGGGAAGCGCTTGACGAGGCCGGTGACCGTCATCATCCGAGGTTGTCCTTGGTGATGAGCTTGATCTCGGTCTTCTGCCAGCCGCTGAAGTTCTCGCCGCCGATCATCTTCATGGCGTAGTCGATGCCGTTGGCGGCCTGCTGCGCGCCGTACTGGTCGAGGGTGGACACGACGGTGCCGTCCTTGACGTACTGCGCGATGGCCGGGATGTTGTCGAACGAGGCGACCTTGATCTGGCCCTTCTTGCCCTGCTCGTCGATCGCCTTCAGCGCGCCGAGCGCCATGTTGTCGTTGCCGGCGAGCACGCCCTTGATGTTCGGGTGGGCGGTGAGCATGTTGCTGAAGACGGTGTGCGCCTCGTTGGTCTCCCAGTGCGCCGTCTTGGAGTCGACGAGCTTGAGCCCGCCCTCCTTGACCGCGTCCTCGAAGCCGGCCTTGCGCTGAGCGGCGTTGGCGGCGCCCGGGTTGCCCTCCAGGATGACCACCTCGGCGTCCTTGCCGACGGCCTTGGCCAGCTCCATGCCGGACTGCTTGGCGCCCTCGCGGTTGTCGGGGCCGACGAAGGGCACCTTGTCGCCGATGCCGGCGGCCTTCATCGCGCCCTCTTCGAGCTGGACGTCGATGTTGACGACCTTCACGCCCGCGTCGACGGCCCGCTTGAGCGGCGCCACCAGCGCCCGCGAGTCGGCGGGGGCGATCACGATCGCCTTGGCCTGCTGCGTCACGCACTTCTCGACCGCGGCGACCTGGTTGTCGATGTCGGTCTCGTTCTGGATGCCGACGACGCTGAGCGTGAGGTCGCCGCGCTTGGCCGCGTGCTCCTCCGCGCCCTTCTGCATCTGCTGGAAGAACTCGTTGGCCAGCGACTTCATCACCAGGCAGACGCCTGGCTTCTCACCCGGCTTGGGGGCGGCGGCCGGCTCGGCGGCGGTGCCGCCCTCCTTGCCGCAGGCGGTCAGCGCGAGGGCCAGACCGGCCACGGCGACGATCTTCTTGTTCATCTGGTGTCTCCTTCAGAAGGGAACGCCCGCTTGGAGGACGACGTTCGCGTACGGCGTCGCCTCACCGGTTCGCACGACCGCGCGGGCCCGGCCGGTGAGCTCCTTGAGCCGGGTGTGAGGGATGCGTTGTGTTCTCGTGGTGTTCTTCAGCAGCTCGTCGAGGAAGCCGGGCGGCGACTCCTCGGCGACGTAGGCGGCCTCGACGACGAGCTCGCCGAGCACCGCTTCGAGTACGGGGAGGAAGGCGGGTTCGCCCCGGCGCCAGACGAGGTCCACCGTCTCGACGCCGGGAGGGACGGGCAGGCCGGGGTCGGCCACCACGATGAGGTCGGTGTGTCCGGCCGCGGACAGGATCTGCAGCAGGCGCGGATGCCAGAGGCCGTCATGACGCACGGGCGAGCAGCCTTTCCACCTGGCCGCCGGTCGGCATGGCGGTCTGGGCGCCGTGGGCGGTGGTCGCCAGCGCGCCGGCCGCGCAGGCCCGCCGTACCGCATCCGCGAGAGGCAGGCCGGCCGCGTGGGCGAGCGCGAGCTGCGCGCAGAACGTGTCGCCCGCGCCGACCGCGTCCACCACGGGCACCCGGAACGACGGCGCCTCGCAGGCGCCGGAGGCGTCCCGGCCCCGCGCGCCGCGCCCGCCGAGCGTCACCACCGCGGCGCGCGGCCCGAGCGCGAGCAGCCCGGCGGGGTCGGCGCCGCGGCACAGGGCGTCCGCCTCGCTCTCGTTGACGATCAGCAGGTCCACCAGGGGGAGCAGGTCGTCCAGGCCGTCGGTGTACGGCGCGGCGTTGAGGATCACCGGCACGCCGTGGGCTCGGGCCTGCCGCGCGGCGGCCAGGCAGGCGGCGACCGGGATCTCCAGCTGGAGCAGGAGCGCGTCGGCGCGGGCGAGGTCGAGGCCCGTGGCGGGGGAGCCGGGGCCGGCGAGGTCGAGGCCGGTGGTGACGGAGCCGGGGCCGGTGGCGGCGGAGCCCGGATCGGTGAGGTGGAACAGGCTGTTGGCGCCGGGGGCGACAGTGATCATGTTCTCGCCGCCGTCCTCGACGACGATCATCGCCATGCCGGTGGCGGCGGGCACCCGCCGTACTCCCGAGACGTCCACACCCTCACCCGCCACGGCGGCGAGCAGCTCGCGGCCCAGCGCGTCGTCGCCGACCTGGCCCACGAGGCGCACCCGCGCGCCCAGCCGGGCGGCGGCCACGGCCTGGTTGGCGCCCTTGCCCCCGGCGGCCCGCACCACGGCGGCGCCCGCCACCGTCTCACCCCTGCCCGGCAGGCGCGTCACGGGGACCGTGAGATCCATGTTGAGGCTGCCGACGACGACCAGCTCCAGCTCCCGCGCCGTCCCAGCCGTCGTCCCGGGCGCCGTTTCAGCAGCGTTCCGAGGCGTCGTCTCAGGCATCGTCCAGCCCACCCGCGGGGTCGGGGCAGCCGCAGGAGCCGCGCCTGATCAGCGTGGCCGACAGGACCACGCGCTCGCCGCCCGGCGAGTCACCGATCTGCGCCGCCAGCAGCTCCACCGCGCGCCTGCCCAGCTCCTCGATCGGCTGACGCATGGTGGTGAGCGCGGGCACGGTGTAGGAGGAGGCGGCGATGCCGTCGATCGAGCACAGCGCGATGTCCGCTGGCACGCTCAGCCCCAGCTCGGCCGCGGCGCGCATGACGCCGATCGCCTGCTCGTCGCTGGTCACGAAGAGCGCGGTGGGCCGGTCCTCCCGCGACAGGAGCCGCCGGCCGCTGAGGTAACCCTGCCGCCGCCCGTACGGGCCGTGGGCCAGTGGCATCGACGCCGGGTCGATACCGGCCTCGGTCAGCGCCCGCGACCAGCCGGCGACGCGGTCGACGGTCGGGTGGATGTCCTTCGGCCCCGCCACGCAACCGATGCGCCGCTGCCCGTGCTCCAGCAGGTGGGTGGTCGCCTCGTACGCGCCGCCCTCGTTGTCGAGCAGCAGGTGGCTGGCCGGGGTGTCGTCGAGCTCGCGGTCGAGCACGATGCACGGCACCCCGGACGCGGCCAGCTGGGACCGCCAGGCGCGCGGGCCGTGGGCGGGAATCAGGATCAGCCCGTCCACCTGGCGGTCGATCAGGGTCCGCACGTAGGCGGCCTCGCGGTCGTCGTCGTCCATCGCGTTGCCGAGCAGCACCGTCAGGCCGTTCTCGAACGCGACGTCCTCGATCTCGCGGGCCAGCTCGGCGAAGAAGGGGTTGGCGTTGTCCGGGACGACGAGCCCGATCGTGTGCGTGCGGCTGGTGCGCAGCGAGCGCGCCACGGCGTTCGGCCGGTAGCCGAGCTCGTCGATCGCGCGCAGCACCCGTTCGCGGGTGTGCGGGGCGACGTTCCTCGGCCCGTTGTTGAGCACGTAGCTGACGACGGCCTCTGAGGTGCCGGCCAGCCGCGCCACATCGCGGCGTGTGACCACTACGCAAGTCCCATCTACTCGTGTTGACGCAGTATTCGGTCCGGCTTCCGCGAGAAGCAACACGTGTAGATGCGACGTTATGAAGGCGTTACGCAACGTTTCGACGTGATCACGGATGGCGGGCTCCGGCTGTGCGCCGGCCTGCCGCGGATCATCGCGCGGCACCGAGGCAGGCCCCCTACAACTGCGAATTGGACGCCTATATGCGGACAAGACGCATAAATTCCTGGCGTTTCACAGAAATGCAATAGGCGATATCCTGCCCCCTTTTGATGCTCAATTCTTTGCCCTCCCCTTATGAATTTCGCGATGCCATTCCTGTCGCGTCGGGCACGTAGAGAACGATCACCGCATTCACGTACGCGACGGCATCCCATGGCCGCGCGCCGACGCGCGGCAATCGAACCTCTCCGTCGATATCTCCGAGCCGGCCGGATCCGCTCCGCCGCAGGAGAAACCGTGAGTGCGATTCGGCTGCTCGTCGCCGTCATCGAATCGCGCGTGATCGAGCCTCTTTCGTTTCTCACGCACGATCGACAGGGAAGTCATGCGGTATCACCGACACAGCGTCATGCTGGCCACCGCGATCTGCGCGACGGCAGCCACCATGGGCATCCCGGCCGCGCACGCCGACAGCGCCGCTCCGTTCGACATCCGGCCGGTCCGGTCGCGGGCCCTCCTGCCCACGCAGGCCCCCGGCAAGAAGGAGACCAGCAGGAACGGCGCCGACGCCCACACCTGCGGGCCCCCGTACGTGACCGGCGACCCCGACCTCGGGCCGAAAGTCCTGCCGCGGACCGGCTATCTCGGCGCCATTCTCCGCGGCTATGTGCCGCTGGGCGGGCTCGAACCCCAGCACTTTCTCTCGCGCTACTGGGACTACGCCGTCAACAACTACCGCTTCCCGCCCGACGACGGATTCGGCCGCTCCGGCAACTATCCCAACGGCCGGCTGCTGCTCAAGACGACGTTCCTGCAGATCGGCATGAAGCTCGACCGTTTCGGCGGTTACTCCGGAGCATTCCTGTCGCCGCTGGGCGACCTGTTCATCAGGCGCGCGCTGCCGCCGCGGAATCTCAACACCAACCCGCAGGATCCCACGCACCCGTGCAACTACCACGCGTTCAAGGTGCTCAAGACGTTCCGCGTCGAGATCGGCCCGGCCGCGCCCGCGTTCCAGCAGCCGGGCGGCGGCACGCAGTACCACGTGGTCAGCAAGTACATTCCGGAGGCACCGCAGGCGGACCGGGAAGTGCCGGTGAGCTGGCTGCTGGCCAACGGATACCTGGAGGAGATCGAACCGCCCACGCAGCCCGTGCCCGTGCCCGACCCCGCAGGCGTCACGTCCGGCACCACGTCCGGCATCACCCTCGCCCGCTCCGACGCCGGGTCCGGCAGTGCCGGCACCGAGGTCGGAACCGGCCGCGCCGACACCGCGGTCCAGGCCCGCCGCCTGCGATTTCACCGGGAGCCGGGCTCGCGGCACCGGCCGATGGCCTCACGGAGGTGATGGCCGATGTCACGTTCACTGCGTTCCCTGATGCGGGGAACGGCCGCCGCGGTGCTCGCCGTCACCGCGCTCACCAGCCCGGCCGCGGCAGTGGGCAGCGCTCCGGAGGCGGCCCTGCGGCAACCCACCCCGCAGCCGATGCGGAAGCTGCCCAACGCCGATGACTTCGTCCTGACCTGGGACGGAAGCGATGTCACCGGCGACCCCTATGCCGACCTCATCCACGACCTGCGCGACGACCTCGGACTCGGCCCGCTGGAGTACACGAATCCGACCGAGTTCCTGGCCGCCGCGACCAGGCACGCGACACGCAACTGCCCGCGGGCGATGCAGAACGACGGCGCCCTGCGCCTGGGCTCGGACAGGGTGGTGACCCAGAACTGGTTCTGCCTGGAGAAGGCGGACGCCACCGTGAAGAAGAAGCTCAACGAGCCGCGCTGGGTGACGCAGGGCGTCAGTGGGACAGCTACCAGGCCGTCCCCGGTCAGACCCCCGTCCCGCACTTCGCCGGGAAGGGGGTCCAGGACCTCTACTGGCAGCGCTCGCCGACCACCGGCAACCCGGTCCTGCTCTGGTCGGTCACCGAGTATCCCGGTGAGGGGGACGACATCGGGAAACGCGTTCTCTACGGGGTCACGCCCTGACCACCGGCGCCGCCGCACTACGACGTGACGTCGCGGCGGATCCCCTCCCGGTACCCCGGCAGGCTGGGCGCCCAGCCGAGGTCGGCCTCGGCCTTGGCGTCCGACACCCGCATCGGCGCCGGGAGCCGCTTCCAGGCCGCCCTGCGCGCCGAGGAACGCGGCTGGATCCAGTAACCGTCGAACGGCTGTCACGTGCGTCCGGAGGAGCCCGGCGCGGTCTGTCCCTGAAGGGCGCGGATCACCACCGCGACCAGCGTGTCCGCCGCCAGGTACCCGTACCGGCGGGAGTCCACCGACTCCTCCGGGTTGTCGCCGAGGACCACGATGCGGCCGGCGGGGACCGTCTCCTCCTCGACGTGAGCCAGTGCGGGGACGCGGGCGCGCGGCACGGGGTCGCCGGGCAGCGCGTGCACCCGCTTGACGACCAGGTCGGTCACCGGCGTCGAGCCGGCGACCACCGTCCTGCCGTCGGCGGTGGGCACTCTGACGCTGACCGGCCGTTCGGCGGCGGGTGATCTCAGGACGACGACGTCGCCCCTGCGCAGCCTGGAGACGTCAGACGTGCGCCGGGCCAGCAGCCGCGTTCCCGGGGCGTAGGTCGGTTCCATACTGCGGCCGATCACCGTGATGACCAGCAGCCGGCGCCGCAGGGCGAGCCCGCCCCATGCCACGGCGGCGGCGACGGCGGCGGCGGCGAGGCCGCAGGCCGGTGCGATGTGCATGGTCAACCCACCCTTTCGCCCGTGGGGTGCTCGCTCTGGTAACCGGCCGCCTGCAGGCCGAACATCCGCGCGTAGTCACCGTCGAGAGCCAGCAGCCGGGCGTGCGTGCCCTGCTCGGCGACGACGCCGTCCCGCAGGACGAAGATCATGTCCGCGTCCCGTACGGCGCCGAGGCGGTGTGAGATCAGGATGCTGGTCCTGCCGCTCCGGACGTCCTTGAGTCTCGTGTGCAGGTCATGCTCGGTGTCGGCGTCCAGCCCGGAGCTGGGCTCGTCAAGGATCATGACGTCGCGGTCCTTGCGCACGTACGCGCGGGCCAGGGCGACGCGCTGCCACTGCCCGCCGGACAGCAGCACTCCGACGTCCGAGCCGGCCGGGCCGGGGCCGGCGACGAACATCCGGGTCAGCAGTGTCCGGTAGCCGCGGGGCAGCGCGCTGATGGTGTCATGGACTCCCGCGAGCTCGGCGGCCTCGCGCAGGCGGACCTCGTCGTCCAGCGCGGACAGCTCGCCCACGGCGATGTTGTCGGCGGCGCTGAAGTCGTAGGCCATGAAGTCCTGGAAGACGGCGCCCATCCGGTCGCGAAGCTCCTCGGGCGGGAGGTGCCGGATGTCGGTGCCGTCCCAGAGGATGGCGCCTCGCGTCGGCTCGTACAAGCGACACAACAGCTTGACCAGCGTGCTCTTGCCCGCGCCGTTGGCCCCGATGAGCGCGATCGTGGCGCCCGCCGGGATGAACATGTCCACGCCGCGCAGCACCCAGTCGTGGTCGTCGCTGTAGCGGAACCACACCTCACGCAGCCGGATGCCGTCGCGGAGCGCGGGAACGGCGGCGGGCACGCTTGCGGGCGGTGTGGACGGCGTGGGCGGCAGGGTGGCGGGCCGGGCCGTCGGCGGCACCGGGGCAGGCGCGGGGGCGGCGCGCAGGACGGCCTCGTAGTGCTCGAACATCAGCGCATCCTGGTAGGCGGCGGTCGTCGAGACGATCATGTCGGTGAGACCGGACTGCGTGGCGGCCACAGCGGCGATGAACACCGACACGTCCCCGATCGTGAGCTGACCCCGGCCGGCCGCCGCGACCATCCACAGCAGGCCGGCGCTGGAGGCGACGATCGACAGCACGACCAGCGTGGTCTGCGTCGTCAGCTCACGCCGGTCGAGCCGGCGCCTGGCCGCGTCCGTGGCCCGCCGTTCACCGGTCATCCGGCCGCGCAGGAACGGGCCGAGCCGGAACAGCCGGATCTCCTTGGCCGCCTGCGCGCTGGTGAGCAGGTTCGCGTAGAACATCTCCCGCCGTTGCGCCGGGCCGATGTCCATGAACATCTGGTGCCGGCGCCGCGACACGCGGAACTCGGCGACGAACCCCGGGACCGCCGCGATGACGACGATGCCCGTCACCGCCGGACTGATCAGGGCGAGAGAACCGACGAAGCCGACGAGCGACACCACGCCCCGGATGACGCCGAAGGCCGCCTCGAGAAACCCGCCGGGCGCCGTCACGCTCTGCTGCGCGAGGCGGAGCCGATCGAGGAAGACCGGATCCTCCAGGCGGTCCAGCCCGACGAAGCGCTCGACCGCCGCGAACAGCTCGTCCTGTGCGGTCAAGGCCGCCCGGCGGTCGATCTCCGCGACCACGTACCTGCGGATCAGCGGAGCCACCCCGCGTACCAGCCCCAGCACCGACAGAATCGCCACCGGCCACACCACGTCCGCGAGCCGCGCTCGCCCGATCAGAGCGTCGATGACCGCTTTGGTGAGCCAGGCGGCCGCCACTCCTTGGGCCCCGATGAGGATTTCGAGCAGGAGATAACCCCAGACCTGCGGCATGGCCGCGCGCCCGCAGAGCCGGACGAGCCTTCCGCCGTGCCGGACGGCACTGAGCACCGGACCGGCGAAGGGCCGGCCCATCACGCTCCCGCCCCGCCCGGGGCGGTCGGAGCGAGCGCCCGGACCGCCTCGCCGGGATCGGCGCTCACCGCGAGCACCCGCGCGTGCTCACCGATCACGCCGAACGAGGGGAAGGCCGAGACCTTGAAGGCACGGCCGACCGGCCCCTCGTGATCCTCCACCACCACGCGCGCGGTCTCTTCCAGCCGCTCCACGTAGGACCTCGGGTCCTCAGGCCCGGTCACGACCACGGCCAGCGCGAGCCGTCCCTGGTCGCGAAGTTCACGTGCCTGTTCGACGAACGCCGGTATCTTCTCGCGGCACGCGCCACAGCTGGTGCTGAAGAATCCGACCAGGGTTCCGGCCGTCAGCGCGTCAGGCGTCACCTGGCGGCCGTCAACCGTCCGCGCCGTGAAATCCGCCGGCCTCTCGCCGATCGCCAGGAAGCCGTCCCGCGCCGTCCCGGTGTCACGCGTGCGCGCCACCTCCGCCGCGAGGTCTCTCACCCGTCTCGCCAGCGCCAGCAGCAGCAACAGATTGAGCACGCACACGATCCCGGTCAGTACGAGGCCCATGGCGAGCACTGTCAACGTCATCCCTCCTCAGTCGTCGGTCCCCAGTCGTCGGCCCGGACCCTGTCTCACCGAGGCCACTTGCCCGCCCGGCCCGGCCAGGACAGCCGGGCCGGGCCGGCAAGGCAGGCCGGGACGTCAGACGGGGCAGCGCCAGCAGTAGGTGCCGTGCACGGGGTCCCACGCGTAGGTCGCGTACTGCTTGCAGCCGTCCTTCGTGCAGATCCAGCACGCGTACGTCTTGCAGCCGCCGACCGCCTCGGCCTTCTCCTGCGGCACAAAAGCGCTGATCATGCGTTCACCGAGCCGGGTGATGAGTTCGGTCACGAGTGTTCCCTTCGCATTCGGGGACGCTGCAAGCCCGTCCGGCTGAAATCCGCTGAACAAACGAAGAACTCCGCCCCAGCCGGACGTGAAACGCGCCATGGGAATGAATCCTCAGGCCCGCATCGGCGGATATGCATACCGCGACTTGCCTTGACCTCTCCGAGAATGCTGGGCGGGTCTCCGCCGGGTCAAACGTTTGCACGCTGACGCAACATCGCAGCTCACAGCCGTCCCGGCCGGGCGGCCGGGCAGAACCCGGAAATGAGGTCAAACCATTCCGCCGGGACCGCAGTCGAAGAATGCGGGCATGTCCGGACGCGATGAGAGGGCGAAAGTGCTGCGCATACACTTCACCAGCCAGGACCTGCGCCGGATCACTTTGGCCGAGGACGCGGACCCGCTGTGGGACGTGCTGCTGAGCCTGCACGTCCTGCAGGAAGGGCGGGACCTGGTCTATGGGGAGTGGTGGCGGCGGACCCGGCGGGTGAAGGTCACGGACTTCCGCCTGTTGCTGTCATTGACGCCGCCCCGGGGATATTCGCCGGACTTCCTCACGCCGGGACGCGGCGGCGTCGCGCTGGAGGAGCAACTCGACTGGCTGCTGTCCACCCCGACGCAGCGCTTCCGCGAGGAGCTGAGCTATTTCAGTGACAAGCAGCCGAACTCCTCGTCGATCAGGGCGCTGCTGGACGGCGGCGCGCCCATGCTCGACCGGTTGGGCAGGGCCGTCACCGAGTACCACCGCGCCGCGATAGCTCCGTACAAGCGCGTGCTGCTGCCGCATCTGCAGACCGAGCGCGACCGGATGCTGCGGGGGCTGGCCGACGGCGGCATCGACCATTTGCTGGGCAACCTGCATCCCGACGTGGTGTGGGAGCCGCCGGTCCTGTGCGTGCGCGACTACGTGGACCATGATGTGCGCCTCGAGGGGCGTGGGATCGTTCTGCTGCCGTCGGCGTTCTGCCGCCGCCACCCGATCACGCTGCGCGACACCGATCTCCCACCCGTGCTGTGCCTTCCCGCGCGGCCGCCTGTCGGCTGGCTGCCGCGCGTCCGCGAGAACGGCGCGACGGAGCGCGAGGCCGAACCGATCGTGGCCCTGCTCGGGCGGACCCGCGCGTACGTGCTGGCGGAGGTCTCCAGCCCCATGACCACGACGGAGCTGGCGCTGCGCCTCGGCATCTCACTCGCCATGGCCAGCCGGCACGCGACGGTGCTGCGCGATGCCGGCCTCGTCCATTCCCGGCGGGAGCGCAACACCGTCTTCCATCACGTCACCACTCTCGGCAGGGCGCTGCTCAACGGCCGGCCGACCGCCGCCGCCTCCCTCAGGGGGCGATCAGGACCGGGGTCCCCAGAGGCAGCCCCGCCAGCACCTTGAGCGCGCGAGCGGGCACCCGGACGCAGCCGTGCGTGACCGCCTGGCCGAACACCTTCCGGTCCGGCCAGCCGTGGAAGGCGACCGTGCCCGGGCCGCCGCCGAAGGTGTCCAGCGTCTGCGAGTGCGCGCCGAGCGGCAGGATCAGCGGGCTGTAGGTCTTCTTCTTCGGCGACATCAAGGCCAGCAGGAACGTCCTGCCGACCGGGGTGGGCGTCTGGGGGCCGCCGACCGCCACCGTCCAGGTGCCGAGCTTCTTGCTTGCCTTCATCACGGTCAGCTGCCTGGTGCCCAGCTTCACGATGGCGCGGTAGCGGCTGCGCGCCTTCTTCAGGCCCTTGGCGCTGATCCAGCCGGTCACGTGGTTGGGCTTGCTGGGCAGGAGCACGCGATACCAGCCCTTGCGCGCCTCCACCACGGGGACCCAGGTCAGGCTGCCGAGCTGTTTCGCCGGCAGGGTGGCCGCCGGCTTGCCGCCGGGCTGGGCGTGGACGGCGACCGTGCGTACGGGGTGGACCACGACGCCGCTCAGCTTGCCGAACGTGTCCGTGTCCTGAGGAAGGCCGCTCAACTGCGTGAACGTGGTGGCCTGGGGAAGCGCGGTCGCCGTGACCGAGGCACCGGCGCCGCCGGCGGCGGCCGGCGCGGCGCTGGGAGCCGCCGGTGAGGCGGCGGCGGCGGTGGCGGCGGTGGCCGTGGTGGCGGTCGAGGCGACGAGGCTCATGGCGACGAGCGTCGTGCCGAGGAGTCGGCGGGGGGCATCGAGGGGCACGATCGGCTCCGGAGGTTCTGGACACACATGAACGTCACCTTTTGGCCCCGCTAGATAACGGTTTGGAACGTTTGAAGATCCATGGCCAAAGAGTGTGACATTTTTACACACATGAGCCCTGTGAGGCTGTAGCTCTCTTCATACGCCAGAGGTGTGGTTCCGTGACACCCCCCAGATTCTCCCCGGTGCGGCGCTGGTTGACAGCCGCGCTCATGCTCGCAGTGGCGGCACTCGCGGTGCTCGCCATCTCCAACACGGCCTCCGCTGGAGCGGTCCAGACGACGCCGCACGGCGACAACGGCGACGTCAAGGTCCACAAGTGGACGACGCCGGAGGACGACCAGCGCGACGAGCCGCACGTCTGCGTGTTCTACCTGGTCGGGTTCAACTTCGACGCGGCCCAGCGGGTGAGCTGGGAGATCAAGTCCTGGCCGCCCACGGGTGACCGGACCACGGTGGAGAGCGGCACCCTGGTGCTGGACCCGAAGGGGCATGGCCGTACCGCTGACATGACCCTGCCTAACGGGCACTACAAGCTGTTCTGGAACTTCGCCGGGGAGAAGGGGGCGGCGAAGCAGAAGGCGTTCTGGGTCGAGTGCGAGCCCACGCCCACGCCGACGGTGACGCCTTCCCAGACGTCCACCCCGACGGTGACCCCCTCCCAGACGCCCACGCCGACGGTGACGCCCTCGCAGACGCCGACTCCGACGTCCACACCCACGACGACGCCGACCACGACGCCCACGACGACGCCCACGGTGACCACCACCCCCACGCGGACGCCGCCCTCGACGCCGACGCCGAGCAACACGCCCACCCGCACGCACCCCGGCAACGACGACCGCGGAACGGCGACCACCCAGGACTGGTTCACCTGGGACGAGACCGTCACTCAGCTGCAGGACGAGCCCAAGCCCGCGCCCACCCCGACGCCGGTGAAGACCGACATCCCGGTCACCGGCTGACCCGCCACACCGACCGACAGGGCCCGGATCCCCGCGATCCGGGCCCTGCGCCGTCTCCTCAGCTCCACACGAGCACGCGCGGCGGATCCGCGAGCGCCGCCGCTCAACCGCTGACCGGTCACAACCTCGCCGTGAAACGCTCGATGACCGACCCTTCACGGCCGATTAGCCTGTTGATGTGAATCTTGTGCAACGCGCCGTCGGCGCTGTCGTCGGCTCGGCCGTGGGTGACGCGCTGGGTGCTCCGTTCGAGTTCGGCCCGGCGGGCGCGTTCTCCGCCCGCCATCCGGTGCCGGGTGCCGGCGGCGAGATGAGCGGCGGCCGCGGCTGGGACGCCGGGGAGGCCACCGACGACACGCAGATGGCCGTTCACGTGGCCGAGTCGCTGCTGGAGCGCGGCGGCTTGGACTTACCGGACATCTTCGCCCGCTTCCAACGGTGGGCGGCCGACCGGCCCAAGGACATCGGACTGCAGACCAGGGACGTACTGGCCCGCGGCCTGCCCTGGGATCAGGCCGCCGCCGCCCACTACCGGAGCACTCACCGCGCCGCGGGCAACGGCGCCCTGATGCGTGCCACCCCATCGGCGGTGTACTTCGCCCGCGACGGGCGGCAGGCCACCATGGACGCGGCTCGGCGCCTCGCCGCCCTCACCCACGGCGACCCGGCGGCCTGGGAAGGCTCCGCGATCTTCCATGACCTGGTACGCGTCGCCCTGGACGGCGCGAACCCCTTGGACGAGCTCCCCCGGACCCTCGCCGCCGTCCACCCCGACCATCGGGAACGCTACGCCACCGTCCTCGCCCCCGGCTGGCATCCCGGCCAGGCCACCGAGGTCAACGGCGCCGTCTGGCCCTGCCTCGGCTCAGCCGTGTGGGCTCTGCGCACCACCCGCAGCTATGAGGCCGCCGTCCGCGCCGCGATCGACCTGGGCGGCGACACCGACACCGTCGCCGCCGTCGCCGGCGGCCTGGCCGGAGCCGTGTACGGACCGGCGGCGATCCCCACCGCCTGGACCGGGCCGTTGCACGTCCCGCTGCCGGGAAGCGGCGGCCGGACCCTGCGTCCGCACCACCTGACGGACCTGGCCCGTCACCTCGTAGAACGTCCAACGACAGCGGAGCGGGCCGGGACGTAGACCACGCTCGCAACCGGAGCACCCCGGCGGAGGCTGGTCAGCGCTCTTCACCGAAGAGCGCTGACCAGCTTCCGCGTGAAGCGGTGCATGTGCGGATCGAGGATCTCGATCGGTTCGTCGAGCACCTGCCGCGGCGCCAACCACGTGACGTCCGCGAACTCGGTGTGGTCGTACGAGGTGACCGCGTCCGCCTCCAGGAGGAACCACAGCGACACGTCGATGTGCGACCCCGCCCCGCGCGTTCTCGTACAGGTGATGAAGAAGGGCTCCGGCCCCGTCAGGCGGATCGGGCGGGCGGGTATGTGCAGTTCCTCCGCACATTCACGTTCGACCGCCCGCCACGGATCCTCTTCCGGTTCGACGTGGCCTCCGCTGGGCAGCCATAGTCCCGCCTTGCGGTGGGCGACGAGCAACAGCTGCCCGTCACCGTTGAGCACGACGAAGTAGCTGACCAGGTGAGGGTCCGGAATGTCGGGCTTCCGGGTCCGATACAGCGGAGCACCACTCGCGATCCAGTCCAGCGCCCCGGCCGCGTGCGCCGCCTCCTGGTGGTCCCAGGGAACAATGCCTTCGACGCGCCGCATGAGCCGAATCCGGTGCGCATCCATGTGGTGATCGTGCCAGACCCGTGCCGGGGAGCTGAGCTGACCAGTGGGGAGGTCAGCTGGGCTGGCCGGTGGGCATGATCGTGACCTGCTGGAGGTTCGCGCGCGGCGGCAGCGTGGCGATGAAGCCGACGGTCTCGGCGACGTCCTGCGGCGTGAGCCAGTCCATCGTCTCCTTGGAGCCCTCCAGCCACTGCAGCGCACCGTCGTCGGTGACGTGGCTCTGCAGCTCGGTACCGACGATGCCCGGTTCGAGCGCCGACACCCGCACGTTCTTCGCGCCCAGCTCGGCACGCAGATGACGCGAGAGGTGACTCACGTACGCCTTGGTGCCGGAGTAGACGGCGAAGGTCGGGAAGATGTTCTGCGCCGCGATCGACGACGTGTTGATCAGGTCGGCCACGCCACGCTCACCGGCGGCCTTGACCAACTGCGGGGTGAACGCGCCGATGACGTTCATCAGCCCGGTGATGTTGAGGTCGATCTGCCGCTGCCACTGATCGGCGGCCAGCTCTTCGATCGGGGCCGGCAACATCACGCCCGCGTTGTTGAACAGCAGGTCGGCGTCGCCCAGTTCGGCCGCCACCCGATCGGCGGCCGAGCGCACCGCCGCGGCGTCGGTCACGTCGACGGCGATCGGCAGGGCGGTGCCACCGTGCTCTTCGATACGGGCGACCAGCTCCCGCAGCCGGTCCGCGCGCCGGGCCAGGACGGCGACCCGCGCGCCCAGCCTCGCCAGGTGCTCGGCCGAGGCCTCGCCGATGCCGCTGGAAGCGCCGGTGACGACTGCCACGCGGCCGGTCAGGGGCTTGGCGAGAGTTTCCGTGGACATGGATGCACACCTTCCGAAGGGTGAGGAATCAAGGGGTGGAACCCTGTGGCCGACAGCCATCGGCCACGCATCCAGCACACCACCCCCGAGGCCCCGTCAGGGGGCTTGAGCTGGCCCTGAGAAGGCAGGCACCGCGGGGGCAGGTACCGGGAAGGCAGGTACTGGCAGGGCCACCCAGGGCGGAGTGCGCCACACACGGCTCCCCCACACTAGGAGCATGGACCGTAGCAGCGAGCTCGCCGACTTCCTGCGCTCCCGTCGCGCCCGCATCACCCCCGACCGCGCGGGACTGACCGAGGACCGCCGCCCCCGGCGGGTGCCCGGACTGCGCCGCG
Organism: Nonomuraea rhodomycinica; assembly: GCF_013363995.1. GTDB lineage: Bacteria > Actinomycetota > Actinomycetes > Streptosporangiales > Streptosporangiaceae > Nonomuraea > Nonomuraea rhodomycinica. The sequence goes on from NZ_JABWGO010000009.1 coordinate 153,973, forward strand.
ACGAGGTCGCCCGCCTCGCCGGCGTCAGCACCGAGTACTACACCCGTCTCGAACAAGGCCGCGCCGGAACCCCCTCCCCGGAGGTCGTCGAGGCTCTCGCACGCGCGCTCCAGCTCGATCTCGCGGAGCGCGAGCACCTCACCGACCTGCTGGCCCGCCCCGCACCCGCCCGCCGCGCCCCCGCCGAACCGCAGCGGGTCCGCCCAGGTCTGCACCTCATGCTCCAGACCTTGGAGCACGTCCCCGCCTTCGTCCTCGGCCGGCGCACCGACGTGCTGGCCAGCAACCGGCTGGCGCGCGCGGTCCTGACCGACTTCGACGCCCTCCCCGTCCCCCAGCGCAACCTCGCCCGCTACTACCTCCTGGACCCCGAGGCCCGGGACCGCGTCGGAGACTGGGCACAGATCGCCGCCGAGACCGTCGCCATCCTCCGCCTCGAAGCGGGCCGCCACCCGCACGACCGGCGGCTCGCCGACCTCGTCGGCGAGCTCACCCTGCGCTCACCGGAGTTCACCACCTGGTGGAACGACCATCGCGTCCTGCGCCGCACCCACGGCACCAAGCACTACCACCATCCCGTGGTCGGCGATCTCCACTTCGCCTACGAGTCCTTCCAGCCTCCCGGCGACCCCGACCAGACCCTGTGCGTCTACAACGTCGAACCCGGCTCCGCCACCGCCGACGCCCTGCGACTGCTGAGCAGCTGGACCGCCGCCGGCCCCTCTGCGCACACCCCCTCGGCAGAAGCCCACTGAACCCCGAAATTCTCCGACGTACCGCTCGATCCCTGAGACATCAATGCGGCAAGTTCTCCAGAGTCAGCGACCAGGGGTAGCTGTCGATGCGCTCGGCCCCCGAGCTGGGCGGGCCCGGCTGGAACTCACCGGGACCGAGCAGCACGCGAACGCCTTCGGCGCGCAGCGCGGCGACACTGCGCTGAAACGGCACCCGGGAAGCGAGCGCGGTGTTGACGAAGGGCAGGACGACGACGGGGATGCCCAGTCCGGGCGCTTCGGAGAGCAGCCCGAGGGCGTAGGTGTCGGCGATGCCCTGGGCGAACTTGTTGACCGTGTTGTAGGTCGCCGGCGCGACGACGATGGCGTCGGCGCGCGGTGGTTTGGGCTCATGCGGCTTGCGGTACCGGCTGCGGACCGGACGGCCGGTCTGCTTCTCCAGTTGGCCGACGTCGATGAAGTCGAGCGCCGACGGCGTGGCGATGATCTGGACGGTCCAGCCGGCGTCCTGGGCGAGAGTGACCAGACGGCCGACGTCGGGAGCGGGGCCGGCGGCGCAGACGATGACGTAGAGGACCTTGCCGGGTTCGGTCACGCGATGACTCCCAGGGTTGCCGCGTGCTCGCGGGCTTCGCGGCGGCGCTGATCGGGGCGGTTGCCAGCATGCCACGCACCAGGAGGAGGGCCGCGGGGCGACCGGTGACTTCCGCAGGCACGAGGCGAGGACCCCTGCCGTGCGTGTGGAGAAGGCCCGTCTACTCGCAGCGCCAGTCCCAGTCGCTGCCGTGCCTGTCGTGAACCTCGACGATCACCCGGAGGTCCGCCGTGTCTCCTGCCTCTTTGAAGGACAAGGAGATCGTCGCGTTCTCCTCGGCTCCTCTGATCGTGGCCTCGCGGTAGTACTTCCGGATCTCCTCCTGCGTGCGTTCGGTCCGCAGAACGATCCTGATAACGCCTAAGAGGGGTGGGACAGCAGCGACCAAACAGCCCCCCATCCACCTCGTCATGATCGCGACCTTAGGACACAGCCGCGTTCCACACCTGCGGAATCCCGCTCACTGCACGAATATCGCACAGCGGGCAGCTTTCCTATGATTACGTGTTCCACGTGAGTCGTGATTTCGATGTAGACCGCCGTCTCGAACCTGTTCCGGCGGAGACGAACTCCGCAGGCGGAAGGGCCAACCACACCACGCTGCTCATCGCCCTGGGCGCAGTCCCCCTTCTGTTTGCCAACTGGTTCATCGTCGCCGGGATCCTTGGACACGACTGCGCCTCCTCATACGAGGGCGGCAACATAACGGAATGTGCCGGTGGGCTTTCAGAAGAAGAGATGAGCGCCGCATCGGGGCTGATCGCACTGGTGCTCCTTGTCATCCAGGTACGGCTCATCGTCCTGGTGCGCCGGCGACTGGAAGGCGACCAGGAGTGCGCCGGCGACACCCGGCGGCTCTACGGCTCGTGACCACTCCACCAGCGATATCGGCTTCGACACGGAGCAGCGCGTTCCCCACATGTGGCATGTCGCATGTCGCACGCCATGGCAGACGTTGCCGAAGACCCGCCATAGAGCCCGATCTGCCCTCACCGGCCGACCACCCCAGCTGGAAGAAGCCTGACCAGCCGACATCGCCCTGTTGAGATGATGACCACCATGGCGGAGGACATCGAGTTGATCGGCGGACAGGAAAGGCGCGACATCAAAGTCGTCCCGTACGACGCGATGTGGCCGAGGCGCTTCGCGCAGGAACGGGAACGCATCATCATCGCTCTCGGCCCGCTGGCCCGCCGCGTCGACCACATCGGCTCGACCGCGGTCCCCGGGCTGGCGGCGAAACCGATCGTCGACATCGACCTGAGCGTGCCCGACGCCAACGACGAGGACGCCTACCTTCCGAGGCTCGTCTCCGCCGGCTACCACTTGCGCGTCCGACAGCCCGGCCACCGCATGGTGCGCACCCAGGACCGCGCCGTCCATGTGCACATCTGCACCACGGGCAGCGACTGGGAACGCCGCCATCTCCTCTTTCGCGACTGGCTGCGCCACGACACCGCCGACCGGGAACTCTACGGAGAACTCAAACAGCGACTCGCCGCTCAGGACTGGCCCGACATGAACGCCTACGCGGCGGCCAAGAGCCCGCTCATCGCCGAGATCACGGAACACGCGGAAGCCTGGGCTCGCTCCACCCAGTGGACTCCGCAACCGGGACCACAGCCGGGCTGATCAAGGTAGCTGACCATGGACGCTTCCGTACGGCGTCGCTCCGGTAGCTCTGCCAACGGGATCCACGCCGCCTGGTCAGAGCTGCCACCGATTTCATCCTGAAGGCACCCTCCCACCACGGCCACTTCGTACAACAGATTGATCGCGTGGACCTCGGCATCCGGACTGCGCCATACGTTGGAGTGAACTCCGAGCATCCGGACGACCTTCACCCGATATCCGGTCTCCTCATGCACTTCGCGAACAACTCCGTCAGCGGGATGCTCGCCGTGCTCCACGCCGCCACCCGGCGGCCCCCAGCGACAGTCCGGTTCCGCGAACCGGGACAGAAGTATGGCGGATTCTTCGCTGATGCATATCGCATAAGCCCCGACCCGCTGAATCGGATCACGATGGTTCGCCATCCGGAGATGGTGACACATCGCGCTGTGTTGGCAGTCCATTTCATCAATATGGCCCCATAGCGCCCTGCCTTCGCCTGGCGTCGCATGCCTGATCAAACGTCAACCACTCTGCTTCGGTGAGCCAGGGTGAGGACCGAACCTGAATCGTCGACCGCCCTCAAGCGCGCATGGCGGCCATCCGTGCGGTGGCGATCGCAGGGCTGCATCTCGTACTTCGGCGCGCCGACCCCGTCAGAGCGCTCGATCGGTACGGCGGGGCCGGCGCGAGGTGCGCACGGCGCGCTTTGCGACCAGACCGAGTTCGCAGCTCTGATCCTGGCCGTTCTAGGTGATCGCAGATGGACCGATGCGGCTTCAGCCTCGTACACCAGAACGGCCGTCTCCCTCTGTGAACCAAAGGATCGTCGGCTAGAGTGCCCGCCGTGATCATTCATCGTTCGCTTCTGGCCACCGGCCTTTTATGCGGAATGCTTCTCACACCGACTCCCGCTTCGGCTGCGATCTCTCCCCAGCCACCGTCTCCGGATCAGCTCAAAGCGGCCCTGCTTCTGCCGGAGAATCTCGGTGAGGACTTCACGCACAACACGACTCGAAACAGGGATCCTCTGTATGACATGGTCACCCGTTCGAAGGCGTGCACCACGGCGGTCAAGGGAATCGTCCCGCTCTATCGAGCCAAGAGCGCGACCTGGCTGAAGAAGAAAGACAAGTGGGAGGGAATGAGCCAGTACATAGTGAGCGGCACTCGCGGCAAGATCTCAGCCTTGGAGCGGGCGGCCAAGAAGATGGTCCGCGACTGTAGCCACGTCACGGTCACCTCGGACGCTGCCAAGGACACCATCCGCAAGCTGCCTGTCGGCAAGCTCGGTGACGGTGTCTATGGGATCAAGCTCCGCAGCGGGTTCCCGGGCAAAAACCTCGACAAGGACTCGATGGTCGCGATCGACATCGTGATTATCAGAGTGGAGAACACCATGATGGTGCTGGACCACGACGGCCACGTGGGCGAATTCGATCCCTCGCTCACCAGGTCCGCCGCGGAGACGGCCACGAGGCGGCTTCGGGAGATTCTGCAGGCCTCTTAACGACTTTTGCGGCGGCGTGGCTCAGCGCGGCGGGTTCGTAAGCCACGGCGGGTTGGCGATCGGCCGGGCGGCCCGACTGCGGCCCTGGCCGTGACCGGCCCCAGGCCGCATGCACGGCCGGTACCGCAACGGGATATCAGCCACGTTCTCCGGTGAGCCCCGCCGGAGGCGTCCCGCCGGGCAGGTCGATGCCGTAAGGGTAGGTGACGCGGATGTGCCGAGACGGCCTGCTATGACGCCGTCGATTTCGCCGTCCACGCGCGAGAGTATCGCTGGGTACTTGTACTGTTGCTCACCGCGGGGTCACGGATGAGCGTGACACGGGCCTTGCCGACGACGCCGCCGATCATGCGGGCCACCTTGTCTGCGCGGGCGACCGGCCGCGGCGGAGCCTGCTCGAGTCCGCCGCCGGCGCCGGTCAGGACGACTTCGGGGGCGAGCACGTCAAGCAGGCCCTGCAGGTCCCTGGTTTCGAGCGCGCGCCGGAACGACCGCAGAGCCGCCCGGGTCTGGTGTGGAGAGACCGCTCTTCGTGGTCGGCGGGCGTCGACGTGCCGGCGGGCGCGGTGCGCGATCTGGCGGACGGCGTCGCGGGTCTTGCCGACGGCGGCCGCGATCTCGTCGTAGCCGACGTCGAAGACCTCGCGCAGCACGAACACGGCACGCTCGGTCGGCGACAGCGTCTCCAGGACCAGCATGAGCGCCATCGACACACTCTCGGCGAGCACGACGTCCTCGGCCACGTCCGGCGTCGTGATCAGCGGCTCGGGCAGCCAGGGGCCGACGTACGCCTCCTTGCGGAGCTTCATGTTGCGCATCTGGTTGAGCGACTGCCGGGCGGTGATCCGGATCAGGTAGGCACGCTGGTCGGACACCTGCCCAAGGTCGACCTTGACCCACCGTAGCCAGGTCTCCTGCAGGACGTCCTCGGCGTCGGCCGCCGATCCGAGCATCTCGTAGGCGACGCTGAACAACAACTTGCGGTGGGCGACAAATACCTCGGTCGCCTCAGTGGCGTACCCGCTCATATTTCGCTTTCCTTCAACGCGGCCCGTCGTGATCGCGGAAGGCATGCGAGCGCGCGTTCACACCGGGCCCGGGACTGGCGGCGACTGCGCCGGCCACGCTCATGAGCGTGCGACAAGGGTGACGACAGCAGCGCCGTGCAGCTTGATTGCCGAGTGCTGATCAGCTGATCAGCTGACCGGTCGGCTGGATCACGGGGATTTCTCGTGATCTGTTGATTCACCAGGGGTTGGGGTGGCCCGGGTTCACGGCCAGGACGGCCACCGCGGCGACGAAGAAGACGGCCCATGCGACGTGACCGCGGGAGTCCATTCGCAGGCGGGCAATGAGCGCGCCGACGAGATACGGCACGAGACCGACGGCAGCCGACATGCGCAGCGGCGAACTCGGTTGCCGTGACATGGGTGATGAACATGAAGGTTCCGTTCTGGAGTTGGCGCTCGGCCTGCAGCAGAGCGTCTTCACTCCGTTGCGGTCGGTAGGGGAGGCGGGCCGAAACGGCTCGATGTCACGAAGGCGGCCGACGGCCATGGCGGGATGAACCAGGTCACCCGCGACCATTGCGGTACGCCCGCACCCGCCGCGCGGGCGTGTGGCCACCGCACCGGCGGACAGCAACGCCGCACCCGTAGTGCCCGCGGCGCTCAGACCGGCGCAGTACCGAGTACGGCACGAAAGATCAGCCCAGCCGGACCGGGGACTCAACGACCACAGCGATCACGCCGCTGGCCCTGACTGAGGTCTTCGGCCCGCCTCGCGGCGGCAACCGTGAAGACCATCTGGAGCGATGTGCCGGCGCCGCTCGGCAGGAAGGCGACGGCCGGTCGGCAGAGCGGCAACGATCCATAGAGCGAAATCCATGAGCGTTCCCTTCAAGGTCGTTGGCAATCGCCGGCGGCCGACATCTGCCCGCCATGGCCTGGGACCGATACGACACGTGTCGTGTAGTTCGATGGCGACACGCTACGTGTCGTTCAAACAGCTGTCAACACGCTACGTGTCGTTTCCCATAGACTGCTGAGCATGCCAACATCGCCGAACCCGCTACGCCGCCGCGAGACCAGCCGCCGCGCCATCTTGGATGCGGCGCTCCAGCTATGTGCCGAGCTTGGTTACGGCCGGCTGACGATCGAGGCGATCGCCGCCCGCGCCGGCGTCAGCAAGAAGACGATCTACCGCTGGTGGCCTTCCAAAGGGGCTGTCGTCTTGGATGCCGTCGATGATGCGGCGAGCCTGGTCACTGACCACATAGACACCGGCCACCTTGCCGCCGACCTGCACGCCCAGCTGTCCGCCGTCATCACGTTGCTCAGCCCGCCGAACAACTCCGCCATCACCGGGCTTATCGCCGAAGCGCTCCAGGACGACGAGCTGGCGCACGACCTGCGGGAACGACTCATCAAGCCACGCATCATCGCGTTCAAAGAACGCATGCGGAAGGCCCAACGCGATGGGCAGCTAGCTCCCGACGCCAACCTGGACGCTGCCCTCGACCTGTTCTACGGGCCTATCTACCACCGACTCATCTTCCACCTCGGCATGCCCGACGCCGAACAACTCCACATGCTCGTGGCACACGCCCTCCGCGCATTCAGCCCGCCTGATTCGACGCCATGACCCCTTGTACGGACACCCCTTGAAGTGCGGGACTGCCGGGGCCAGCGAGTCGGCTTGGAGCTTGAGCAGTTGGTGCGGGTCAGCGCCGAGGGTCTCCTGGCGGAATTGCTGGATGGCGGGGATCTGCTGCTGGATGGCGGGGATCTGCTGCTGGACTGCGGGGATCGCGCTCAATGAGCTGAGACGATCATCGTTGGCGATGAAGGCCCGCCGGACCGATGCCGACCCTCTCGGAGGATCGGCACAGACCATGAGGCCTGTCGGAGGTGCTGTCCGCACCACTTGTCGGCGTCCCGCATGAATTTCGCGATCCTCGGCTTTGTCAGCCACATAGCCGATCGGATCTGCTTTCGCCTGCGCGAATCTCTGCCCTCCTCGCCTGCTGAAAGACGTGCGAGCGAAGCGAGGCCCTGCAGGGGTCGGGCCCGTGGCCCGACTGGAAGCAACGCCTGAGCCCTGCGGCGCGAAGCGCCCCCAAGCGAAGCCCATCGCGCGAAGCGGCCCCAAGCGAAGCCCATCGCGCGAAGCGCCCCACGGCGAAGCCTCCCGGCGCGCAAGCGCCCATCAAGAAGGAACGTCCGAGCGGAGCGAGGGCCTTTGACCAGGGGCGGGAAGCAGACGGGCACCCACCGAGTCGGGTAGCGGGTGGGTGCCCCTGTGAACCTACGTGGAGCCTAGGAGATTCGAACTCCTGACATCCTGCTCGCAAAGACGCATGCCGATCATGCTCGACCAGCTGAAACGCAGCTCACGGCGCTGATCGCTTTCCCTATGACTCCCCGCTGTTCCCCCTCGTTTCCCGCCCCATCGGGCACGCGACGGGCACGGCTGGCAGACTCACCACGTGATCACGGATGCACTCGTCTTCCTTCAATCTTGGTATGCCTCCTGCTGCAATGACGACTGGGAGCACAGGTACGGCGTGACAATCGACACCTTGGACAATCCGGGATGGCGCCTGAAGATCGACCTCGTCAACACGCCTCTTGCCGGGGCCTTACTGGACCGCCTAGTGGTGGAACGCGCCGATGACGGCTGGGTACACGCTTGGAGCAACGGGGTCCACTTCGAAGGAGCATGTGGGCCTCTGAACCTCGGTGAGGTGTTAGAAGCATTCCGAGACTTCGTCGGCGATGCTGTCTCGCCTCCTGACTGATGCTCTCACCGGGTGAGCGGAGGCCGACAGCCCCGAGAAGCCCCGGCGACGGCATCCGGCACAATCACGGAATGTTCAACTTCGGAATCCCCGGATACAGGCCGGAATGGTTGAGCGAACGCTTGGCGATCACTGCCACTCATGGGGTGAGACTGGGCCACCTCGTCGGCCGGCGACTGACCCGAGCGCTGCTGGTGTGGGACCTTGACGAGGACAAGTGGTTCGCCGACTGCCCGGTCCTCCTGGACTTCGAGGGCGAACAGGTCGAGATCAACTACTGGAAGTTCGACGAGCTCTCCATCACCTGGAACACCATCAATCCAGCGCGCTCGCCGGACTGGCCGGACTTTCACCTCGCGTGGCGAGACGACGTACCGGATGAACTCACTGCACTGGTCGGGCAGCCCTGTTCGGCAGTGGAACTGCTGATGTGGAGGAACAGGGATCTCGTGGAGGGAACGATCGCGTCCTTAGGGTTCGGCTTTCCGAACGGCCAAATGACGATCTACAACGCGCTTGACGAGAACGGCATGGAGTTCACTCCGCCTGGCGACCAGTACGCGCGTTACAGCATGGCCTTCTGATCCGTAGGTCCGCAAACGATCTTCAGAGCCGTCCGGACGCGTTCGCCGGGCTGGTCGGCCGTCGCCCCGCCGTTCAGGTTCGTTCGGCTCAGTTCGTGATCGTCCGTCCGGGTGGCTCCAGGCGGCTCCCAGAACGGCCTCCATGTACAGGCTGGCGGCGCAGATCTGGAGCGCGAGTGACTGCCATCTTGGCGCTATGGCGAAAAGAGTCGACCACGGCTGCGCCCGTAGGCGCCACACCTGTGCCACTAGCCGGAGCGAGGGAGCGGCATCCCCCCGCGGGGGGAGTCACGCCGGACCGCGGCCCAGAGAAGCTGGCAACCATGAGCACTACACCCGCGGCCTACCCACCTGCATTGTCCGTGCCCCCGAGTCGGCTCACCGTCTGGGCCGGCCGAACCATGATCTTGATCGCCGTGGCGCACACCGCCGTGTTCGCCCGCCTCGCTCCCTGGTCTAGCTGGCTCGCCGGGGACCTCCGCAACCGTGCCGCGGACAGCGACTCGGTGGCAACGTTCTGGGCGCTGCCCGGTGGATTCGTCGTGGTGCTGGTGCTGCTAGGACTACTGGTGGCACGGGCGGGGCGGCAGGGACAACACGTCCCCGGGTATGTCGGCTGGGTGATCCTCGCCTGGGGAGCGCTGGGCGTCAGCCTGATCGGACCGAGCGGTTTCCTTCTCGCAGCCGTCCCGGCCGGGCTGCTCATTGCGGCGAACATCACCGCCAGACGACACCCCCACGCTTCGTCCTGAGCAAGTCTCGCCGGTCGCCCACCTCTAACGGCTCCCGCTGATCGCAAAGCTCAAGGACTTGCCTTGGCTTGGAAGCAGACCGCAACCACATTGCCCGGTGGGCCAGGGCTGAGGAACGAAGCCCTGGACCGTCGATCGCCCCCGACTTGTACGGCGGCGGACCATGCCGTGGCGATCGTGAGGGTCGCATCTGTGCGGTGGCGCGGCAACCCCGGTCGGGGCGTTCGGTTGGTACGGCGCGGCGGGCGTGCGGTGCCCGGCCCGGTGTCCCGCCGCCGTTCGGGACCGGCCCCCAGGCCGCACGCCCGGACGGCGGGCGGGCGGAGGGCCGGAGGTGCGGCGGCACGCCGCGCCACCGCCTTGATACCTATAAGAACAATTCGGCAATGCGGCACTGCGGCCGGCAAGCGGATCAGTCGAGCAGTTCGGGTCGGCGGCTGGTGAGAGCTCTGCGGGCCGTCACGAATCGCTCGTGGAACTCTTCGGCAAGTGCTTCGCGGCGGTATCGCTGGCGTAGTACGCGGTCGAGGTCCGCGGCGCGGTTGACGAGGTCGGTCAGAGATCGGCGGTCGATGTCGAATGCGGCCATGCCGTCTGCCACTGCGGCGTCGAGGTCGCCGCGTCGGGCGTGCACGATGCCGAGATCTATGTGAGCGTCAGCGACTCGCATCGGGGCGTTGGAGGTGCCGTCTGGGCGGGTGTGCATCTGGATCGTTTCGCGAGCATGCTCTTCGGCGCGGTCGTCGTCGGCCAGCCAGGTGTAGCAGGTGGCTGCGTAGAAGACCCACTTGGCGTGGTCGAACACGAAGTGGTGATCGGGGTTGTCGGGCATGGGCAGGCGACTGAGGACTTCTGCTCCGCGTGTCAGTGCGCGATCTGCCTCGCGGCGGTCACCGATGCGAGCCAGGCCGCGGGCTTCCTGCAAGGTGAGCTGCACCATGGCGCTGGTCTGGCCGGCGACGGCCTGGCCCATGCGGGCGGCGTTGACGACGTCCTCATAGCGGCCTTCTACCAGGGCGAACCAGGCTGACATCTCGTGCGCCCAGCCCATGAGTTCACCGTGGTCGACCTGGCGGCCCATCTCGAAGGCGGCTCGCCGCGCGGTCTCTGCTTCCTCTCGCTCGCCCAAGTCGTAGTGCACGCACCCCAGGAGGGCCGTGAGCCAACCTGTGATGACGAGCAGCTCGCGGTGTTGGTCGAGGGTGAGGCGCCCGGCAAGCAGCCGGTTGACTTGGGCAAGGCGCTTCTGCGTGCGGTCTCGCAGCGTCGCGGCAGGCACGACCGGATAGGCACGACAGAGCAGATCGACGGCCTCGGCAAGGGCTTCCAAGGTGCCGGTGCCGACGTCGGATGCCTGGAGTTGCTGGGCGAGTTCCATGGTGCCGTACAGGTCGGCTTCGGCCCGTAGTGCGTCCATCGGCAGGATGGCCGTCGCCTCGATCAAGCGGCTTCCCGTCTGTCTGGCCTGCAAGAACCCCAACGCCTCCGGCTGCAAACCCGTGAGTTGCGTCAGTGCCAGCCGGTACGGCGAACGTGGCCAGCGGACTTCCCCGGCCTCCCAACGTCGAATGCGCTCCTCGTCGCAGGTCAGGCGTTCCGAAATACCGATTTGGGTGCCGTTAATTCGGTCGGCCATTTCTGCACGCGTGAGCTGGTGCTCATTGCGCCAGGCACGGAGTTGGACATTGGGAATGTTCTCGAGCATCTGCGGGCCTTCCTCCCGGCTGGGGGCTCAAGAGCCGAAGCCTCCCAAGCGGCGGTTCGGCCGTGTCCGCAAGCTACCCTCCGGCCGGTACCAGGCCCGCTATCAAGGCCCGGACGGCGTGGACCGCCCGGCTCCCGAGACCTTCGCGACCAAGACCGACGCGGAAGTCTGGCTTACGAGGACCGAGGCGCAGATCCTCGATGACGAGTGGATCGACCCAGACGCCGGAAAGATCACTCTCGGCAAGTACGCGACCGACTGGATCGACGAACGCCCCAAGCTCCGCCCGCGCACCGTTGAGCTGTACGGCTACCTCCTGCGCAAGCACATCGCCCCGACCTTCGGCGACATACCGCTCAACGAGATCAAGGAGCCGCACGTCAGGCGATGGCGGAAGAAGCTGCTCGACGAAGGCGTCAGCGAGGTGACCGTCGCGAAGGCGTACCGGCTGTTCAAGGCGATTCTGTCCACAGCTGTGGATGACCAGCTCATCAAGCGGAACCCGTGCCGGATCAAAGGCGCAGGCCAGGAGAAGTCACCCGAACGACCCGTCGTCACCGTGGCCCAGGTCTATCGGCTCGTCGACGTCATCGAACACCGCTACCGCGCCCTGGTGCTCCTCGGCACGTTCGCCAGCCTGCGATGGGGCGAACTCACCGGACTCCGACGCAAGGACCTCGACCTCGACGCAGGCACGGTCAAGGTCGAACGCCAGTTGATCCAGATCACCGGCAAGGGTCTGGTCTTCACCGATCCCAAGTCCGCAGCCGGCAAGCGCACCGTAGCCATCCCCGCCCTGATCCTCGACGAGCTCAAAGCGCACGTGAAGGACTTCGCTCAGAACGGCGACGACGGCCTGATCTTCGTCGGCCCCGACGACGGCCCTCTCCGCAACACCAACTTCAACCGTCGCGTCTGGGCCAAGGCGCTCCAGGACGCCGACCTACCGAAGATCCACTTCCACGACCTCCGCCACACCGGCAACACCCTCGCCGCCAGCGCCGGAGCCTCGATCCGCGAGCTGATGGCGCGCATGAGCCACTCCAGCACCCGGGCCGCCCTCATCTACCAACACTCCACCGACGAGAGACAACGCGAGGTCGCACGCAAGCTCGACGCCCTGGCACGCGGAGCGCTTGACAAGGACCCATTGGGCACGCAACGGGCACGACCCTGAAAACAGCCCCTACAAAGATCGAAAGCCCAGGCCATTGACCTGGGCTTTCGTATGCGTGGAGCCTAGGAGATTCGAACTCCTGACATCCTGCTTGCAAAGCAGGCGCTCTGCCAGCTGAGCTAAGGCCCCTTCGACGAAGATAGCTTACCGGCCCGGCGTCCCTATGTGGTGCGTGGTCACGTCCGCGCTGAGTACGAGGCTGGGGAAGTCGGCGATCGTGTCGAGGATGTGGGTGGCGCCGCCCTTGAGGAGGCGTTCGCGGCTGTGGACGCCCGTCATGACGCCCGCCACGATCGAGGCGCCTGCGCGGCGGCCGGAGAGCATGTCGCTCTCGGAGTCGCCGATGACGGCGACCTGGCGGACGTCCTCGATGCCGAGCCGGAGCACGGAGTGCAGGATCATGTCGGGCCAGGGGCGGCCGCGGCCGCCGGCGTCCTCGGGGGAGATGGCGAGGTCGATCTTGTCGTCCCAGCCGAGCACGCTGAGGATGCGGCTCAGGGTGGTCCGGCTGAAGCCCGTGACGAGGGCCAGGCGGAGGCCGGAGCCGCGGAGCTTGTCGAGGACCTCGACGACTCCGGGCATGGGAACGAGGCCGGCCCGCTCCAGGGCGCCCTCGTAGGAGCGCTCGAAGGTCAGGTTGGCGGCCTGTGCCTGGGCTTCGTTGTCGGGGAAGATCCCTCGGAAGACATCGATCTTGGGACAGCCCCGGGACCGGTGTACGTGCACCATGGCGCGCGCGTACGCTCCGGTCCCGGGGACTATGCCCTGTGTGGCGATCGCCTCAGCGAAGGCGCGCTCCACCATGGCGATGTCACCTACTGTTGTGCCCGCCAGGTCGAGGCACGCCAGTCTGATGGGGACGACGTCACTCATCGCCTCGCCAGGTCGGTTAGTTCTCGCTGCCGGTGGCCTCGGTCCAGAGATCGAGCTCGGCGCGGTCAGCCTGCACCTTGCGCCAGATCAGCAACCCCCCAAGGGCGACCAGCGCCAGAACAAGCAGCTTCTTCACGGTGTGACCCCACTTCTTCGACGGCCTCACCTGCCGGGGTGAGACCCAACGGTTGACATGCAGCCTAGCAAGGGATCGCCGTGGTCCCTGTGTTGCGCACGAACCAGATGTACGGATTGTGCGAGGCGGGGCCAGACCGGTGCAGGTGAGACCCGCCTCACCCCTCCCATCTTGGACAATGATCGGATCTGGCGGGGGCATGGCGCGCGGGTTTTCTCCATGTTCTCGCTCACACTCTTCCCGCTGAGCGTGATCACTCCGCCGGGACCGTCGCCCGTCGCCGAGCCCACCGTACGGCCGGCGGCATCGCCGCCCCCGCCCCCACGAACACCAGCCCCAAGGCCACCCACCCGAAGGTCCCCCACCCCATCACCAGCGTCGTCAGCAGCGCCGGACCGAGCATGCGGGCCACCGCCGTGCCGCTGCCGAAGAACCCCTGGTACTGCCCCTGCTTGTCCTCGGGGGCCAGCGTGAAGCTGATCTCCCAGGAGCCGGAGGCGAGCAGCAGCTCGGCCGTCACCTGGAGCGCCACCCCGGCCAGCAACACGGCCACGGCCGCCCAGGGGGACGAGCCGAAGGACGACAGCGCGAACACCGCGCAGGCTCCCAGCATGACGAGTCCGGCCAGCCGTACCGAGGAGGAGGCGTCGGCCAGGCCGCGGATGCGCCGGGCGACCCGTACCTGGAACAGCACCACCCCAGCAGTGTTGAGCAGCAGCAGCGCGGACACCGTCCAGGTGGGGGCGGCGGTGCGCTGCGCGATCCACAGGGGGACGATCAGGCTGAGCATCGGCATGTACAGCAGCATCACCGTGTTGATCAGCGTGACCAGCGCGTACGGCCGGTCGCGCAGCACCGCCAGCCGAGGGCCGTTCGACACCGGCGCCGGTGGCACGGACGGCAGCCGGAGCAGCACCAGGGCGGCGGCCACGAAGCAGGCGGCGTCCACCAGCAGCACCGTCAGGTACGCCTCCCGGACGTTCAGATGCAGGGCGATCCCGCCCAGCGCGGCGCCGACGGCGAGCCCCGCGTTGTGCGCGGACTGGAGCGCCGCCCGCGCGCGGGTCCGGCCCGCCGCGTCGACGAGGCCGGCCAGCAGGGCCTGGCGGGCGGCCGACAGGCCGGTCTGCGCCGCACCGTACGCGCAGGCGACCATCACGAACGGCACGAACGACCGGACCAGGACGTACGAGGCGACCGCCGCGGCGGTGGCGAGGGCCAGGAGCACGGCGACGCCGCGCGGGCCGCGCCGGTCGGCCAGGTGGCCGAGCGGGACCCCGGTGACCGCGCCGACCGCCCAGCCGAGCGTGAGCCCCACGCCGACCTGCGCGGGCGACATGCCGACGACGCCGGTGAAGTACAGGGCCGAGGTGACGATGTACGCGCCGTCGCCGGTGGAGGCGATGAGCTGGGCGGCGGTGAGCACCCTGAGATCGGGTCGTGGTCGCACCAAGGTCGCGCCTCCAGGGCGGGGGGAGGTCCTGGCGTTCTGGCGGGCGGAGGTCCTGGCGTTCCGGCGGGCGGAGGTCCCGAGATACGGGCCGGCGGAGGTCCTGGGGGCCGGGCGCACGGGTCAGCCCTTGTACGACTCGGGGGTCATGCGGGTGGCCACGCCCATCCGGTTCCAGGCGTTGATCGTGGCCACGGCGACCACCAGCGCCGCGAGCTCCTGCTCGTCGAAGTGCCGGGCGGCCTCGGCCCAGATCTCGTCGCTGACGTCGTGCGTGGACAGGCGGGTAGCGGCCTCGGTGAAGGCCAGCGCGGCGCGTTCCCGGTCGTCGAAGAACGGCGCCTCGCGCCACACGGCGACGGCGTGCAGGCGGGTGTGGCTCTCGCCGGCCTGCAGGGCGTCGGAGCTGTGCATGTCCACGCAGTACACGCATCCGTTGATCTGGCTGGCGCGCAGCCGGACGAGCTCCAGCAGCGGCGCGGGCAGGGTGCTCTGCGTGACGTAGCGGTCGAGGCCGGCCATCGCGCGGTACGCCTCTCCGGCGAGGGCGCCGAGGTTCATGCGTTCGGTCATGACACCGACCCTAAGGAGCATCTTGTCCCGAGATAAGCTCCAATTTCCGGCAAACGGATTGGGCCAAGCGGGGTCAACGGCGGGAGGCCGGCATGGACGTCCACATCACGCTCAGCGGCCGGGGTGACCTGGCCGCACAGGTCTACCGGCAGCTCCTGGAGGCCGTGCTCGACGGCCGCCTGCGCTCCGGCGAGCGGCTGCCGCCCACGCGGGAGCTGGCGCGGCGCCTGGAGATCTCCCGCAACACCGTCGCCGTGGCCTACGACCGGCTCGTCGCCGACGGCTTCCTGGTGGGGCGGGCCGGCGCGGGCACGTTCGTGTCGGCGGAGCCCGTGCGCGGGCGGGCCGCGCCCCGGGGCGTGGTGCTGCCGCGCGCCCTGTGGCGCTCCATGCCGCCCGCCGCGACGCCCATGTCCCCCGCCCGGTACGACTTCCGGGCCGGGGTGCCCGATCCCCGGCTGTTCCCGATGGAGACCTGGCGCAGGCTGGTGGCCAGGGAGCTGCGCGTGAGCGCGATCACCCCGGGCTACGGCGACCCGGCGGGCCACGAGGGGCTGCGTGAGGCGATCGCGCGGCACGTCGGCGTCAGCCGTTCCGTACGGGCGGGCGCCGAGGACGTGCTGATCACCAACGGCGCGCAGCAGGCGCTCGACCTCGTCGGACGGGTGCTGATCGAGCCGGGCGCGTGCGTGGCGGTCGAGGAGCCGGGCTACCCGCCGGCCCGGCTGCTGTTCCGCTCGCTCGGCGCCCGGGTCGTCGGCGTGCCGGTGGACGGCGAGGGCATCGACGTCTCCGCCATCCCGAACGGGGTCCGGCTCGTGTACGTGACGCCGTCCCACCAGTTCCCGCTCGGCACGCCCATGTCGCTGGCGCGGCGCACGGCGCTGCTGGCGTGGGCCGAGCGGCGCCGCGCGGTGGTGATCGAGGACGACTACGACAGCGAGTTCCGCTTCGGGGAGCGCCCGCTGGAACCGCTGCAGAGCCTCGACCGCGCCGGCCGGGTGGTGTACGTGGGCTCGTTCTCCAAGACCCTGCTGCCGGCGCTGCGGCTGGGGTTCCTGGTCGCGCCGGCCTCGCTGGGGGCGGCGCTGCGCGCCGCCAAGCAGCTCACCGACTGGCACGGGTCGCTGCCCACGCAGGCCGCGCTGGCCCGCTTCATCGACGAGGGGCTGCTGGCCCGCCACATCAGGAAGGCGACCCGTGAGTACGCCGCCCGCCACGCGCTGATCAGCGCCGCGCTGGAGCGCGACGAGCGGCTGCGCCCGGTGCCGTCGGTCGCGGGCCTGCATCTCTGCGCCCGGCTCTCCCCCGGCGTGTCCGTACGGCCGGCGCCCGGACTGGCGGTGGAACGGCTGGACGCGTACTGCGAGGAGCCGCCCGCGCTGTCCGGGCTGGTCCTGGGCTACGGCGCGATCCGGCAGCCGGACATCCCGACCGGCCTGCGCCTGCTCCAGAAGTCGATCCTGGACGGCTAGAAGTGCCGGCGGGTCCAGAAGCGCCTGGCCCGCTCCCCCGACAGCGCCGGCTCGTCCGGCGGTGACGGCTGCTGCACGATGACGACCGTCGTCCTGGCGTGGCGCGCGCAGTACATGCTGGTGGACGGCAGGAGCATGCGGCTGAGCAACCCGCGCCGGCTGCGCCCGAGGACCAGCAGGTCGCCTTCGCGGGCGAGGTCGACCAGGTGGTAGCCGGGGTCGCCGACGCGGCCGACCACGACGGTGGCGAGGTCCTCCGGCATGCCGCCCGCCACGTCCTCGAACACCCCCGCGACGATCTCCGCGCAGCGCGCCTCCTCCCCCGCGCGCAGCGCCTGCTGCACCGGCAGCGCCTCGGGGAACGGGTGGACCGGCGCGCGGCTGACGTGCACCGCGACGAGCGCCATGCGGTGCAGCCGGGCGGCCCCGATGGCCCACGCCAGGGCCCAGCGCGAGGCCGGGGTCTCGTCGATCCCCACGATCAGCCTCGGCCCGCCGGGCAGGTCATGATCCACGGCACCCTCCTCGAAGGGGTACTCGACCATATTGCTCCTTGCCGCTGGTTACCTGAAGGTGGCACTTTGCGAACTCTGGAGTTGCCCGCTACCCCGGGGCGTAGCATGCGGGGGTGGAACGAGGCTGGGTGCAGCCCCGTCCCGCCCTCGACCGGCGGCTCGACGGGGCGCTGACGCACAGGCTCACCACTTTGGTGGCCGCCACCGGCTACGGCAAGTCCCTCGCGTTATCCGGTTGGAGCAAGGCCGTCGGCGGCGTCCTCCACCGGCTCGGCCCGGCCGACCGTGACCTGCCGGTTCTCGCCGGAGCGCTGGCCGGGGCCCTGTCGGCCGCGGTCCCGGGGCTGCCCACCGAGCTGGCCGCCGCCGCGGGGGCGCCGCTCGGGCCCGACGCCGACGAGTTGTCGCGGGCCGCGGCGCTGGCGGGCGCGCTGGCCGAGGCGCTGTCGGCGCGGCTGCGGCGCGGCCTGGCCCTGGTGCTCGACGGCCTGGACGTGATCGCGGGCTCCCCCGGCTCGATCAGGTACGTGGAGACGCTGGTGCGGGCCGCTCCCCGCCATCTGCACGTGGTGACGGCCTCGCGCTCTCCGCTGCCGTTCCCGACGGCGCGGCTGCGCCAGGACCACGAGGTGCTGGCCTTCGACGCCTCCGACCTGGCGCTCACACCGGACGAGACCGCCGCGTGGGCCCGTGCCCGGCTGGGCGAGCCGGGGGCCGCGCTCGCCGGGACGCTGCACGAGGCGTGCGGCGGCTGGCCGGCCGCGGTGCAGGCCGCCCTCGACGCGCTGGCCCGCACGGACCCGGCCGAGTGGCGGCGCACGGCCGCGGGTCTGGCGGCCACCTCGGCCACGCTGGAGCGGCTGACGCTCGCGGCGTTCCGGGACCTGCCGTCGGCGATGCGTGAGCTGCTGCGGGCCGCGACGGTCCTGCCCGTGCTGGCCGACGGCCTGGCCACCGCGCTGGGCGCGCCGCCGGACACGCTCGCCGCGCTGGCCGGCCGCGGGCTGTTCCTCGACGCCGGGCCGGACGGCCACCGGCTGACCGTGACGAGCCGGCACGTGCTGGTGCGGCACGCGCCGCTGGACCGGCACGAGGCCCACGACGTCGCCGCCGTGGCGGCCCGCTGGTACGCCGAGCACGACCGGCCCGAGGCGGCCCTGCGCGCCGCCGTGGACACCGGCCACGCCACGCTGGTCCTCTCGCTGCTCGGCACGTACGGCCGGCGGCTGGCCGAGCGCGGCGACGACGTGATCGCGGCGCTCGCGCTGCTGCCCGAGGCGACCCGGCACTCCCCCGGGATGCTGCGGCTGGCCGGCGTCGCCGAGCAGAACCGCGGCGACTGGACCCGGGCCCGCGAGCTGCTGTCGCAGGTGGCGGAGGGCCCGGCGTTCGACGCGTTCGTGGCCCGGCGGCTCGGGCTCGTCGACCACCTGCGCGGCGACCTGGACGCGGCCCTGGCGATGTACGACAGGGGGGCGGCGTGGGGCACGCCTCCGGAGGATGCGGCGGCCTGCGCGGCGGCGTCGGCGTCGGTGCTGTGGCTGAAGGGCGACCGGGCGGGCTGCGCGGAGCTGGCGGACCGGGCGCTGGAGCAGGCCGGCGCGCTGGGCGACCCGGGGGCGCTGGCCGCCGCCAACACCGTGCTGGCCATGCTCGCCGCGCTCGACGGCGACCGGCGGGCCAACGACGCCTACTACCTGCGGGCGCTGGAGTACGCCGAACGGGCGGGCGACATCGCCCAGCTCATCCGGATCCGGGCCAACCGCGCCTCCCGCCACCTCGACGAGGGCGCCTACGCCGAGGCGCTGGAGGAGACGGAGATCGCCGGGCGGCTGTCGGAGCTGGTGGCGTTCGCCCCATATGCCGCCTTGAACGTGGCGAACCGGGCGAAGGCCCTCATCGCCCTCGGACGGCTGGAGGAGGCGGCCGTGGACGCGGCCGACGCGGTGGCCCGGTGGGAGGCGATGGGCTCGCGCTTCGTCGCGTACGGGCTGGTCCGGCTGGCCGACGTGCACGCGCTGCGCGGCGACCGGGCGTCGGCGATCGCGCTCTACCGCCGGGTGGTGGCGGACGCCGCGGGCTCGGGCGAGGTGCAGGAGCTGTCGCACGCGCTGAACGCGCTGGCCGTGCTCCTCGCGGCGGACGACCCGGAGGAGGCGGGGCGGGTGGCCAAGGAGGCGCTGCGGCTCGCCGAGGGCATGGCCGGGGTGGAGGCCCGGCTGGCCGCGGCCCGGGTGGCGCTCGCGGCCGGGCGGCCGGAGGAGGCGCGGGGACTGCTGGACGAGGCGGAACGGGTGGCCGGGAGCCGCCGCGACCACGCGGCCCTGGCCGAGGCGGCGGAGCTGCGCGCCGAGCTGGACGGCGACCCCGCGCTCGCGGCCGAGGCGGTGCGCCGCTGGTCGGAGCTGCGCGACCCGGTCGGGCTGGCCAGGGCCGAGCTGGTGCGGGCCGAACTGACATGGGAGGAGCCGGCCGGCTCGGGGCCCGGCGGGGCCCGGAGCACGGGGGTAGAGGCCGCCCGGGTGGCGGGAAGCACGGGGGCGGAGGCCGCCCGGGTGGCGGGGAGCACGGCGGCGGAGGCCGCCCGGGTGGCGGCCGAGGTCAGGGAGCGCATGCACGCCATCGGCTGCCGCGCCCTCGACGACCGCGTCGACGCGCTGCTCGCCCGGCGCGTCCCCGCCCCGGCGGGGCGGCTGGTGGTGGAGACGATGGGAACGTTCCGGGTGCTGCGCGACTCCGTGCCCGTGCCGCGCTCGGCCTGGCAGTCACGCAAGGCCCGCGACCTGCTGAAGATCCTGGTCAGCCGGCGCGGCGGTCCGGTCGGCCGGGAACGGCTGGTCGAGATCCTCTGGCCCGGCCAGGAGGACGACGCGGTCGGGCTGAAGCGGCTGAACGTCATGGTCTCCACGCTGCGGGCGGTCCTCGACCCGGCGCACGAGCGCCCGCCGGACGACGTCGTCGTCTCCGACGAGGGGGCGCTGCGGCTGGAGCTGGCCCATGTCGAGGTGGACGTCGAACGGTTCCTCGGCCTGGTGGCCGCCGCCGCGCGGCTCGACCAGGCGGGCCGGGAGGCGGAGGCGTTGGAGCGCTGGGCCGCCGCCGAGGCCGCGTACGGGGGCGACTTCTGCGAGGAGGACCCGTACGCCGACTGGGCCGTGGGGCTGCGCGAGCAGGCCCGGCTCGCCTACGTGCAGGCCGCGGCCCGGCTCGCCGACGAGCGCACCCGCCGAGGCCGTCACGACGAGGCGGCCCGCTACTGGCTGCGGCTGCTCGAACGCGACCCCTACGACGAGCGGGCCCACCTCGGGCTGGTCCGCGTGCTCGACCGGGCCGGCCGGCGCGGCGACGCCCGGCGGCGCTACCACCTGTACGCGGAGCGGATGCGCGAACTGGACGTCGAGCCGATGCCCTACCCGGCCTGAGCCGATGCCCTGCCGGGCCTGAGCCGAGCCCGCCCGAACCCCACCTGAACCTGACCTGAACCGGGCGGCGAGATGGTGCGCCCATGAGGACGGTCATCGTACGGCTGGTCGAGCCGGAGCAGTCCGGCGGCCAGCTCCGCGGGCTGCTCGAAGAGGTCGGGGGCGAGCCGGTGCCGTTCCACGGGACCGAGGCCGCGCTCGACCTGCTGTACGCGGCGGCCGGGCTGCGCCGCGATCCGCCCTGAACCTCCCGCGAACCTCCCTCACGACCCTTGAGTCGGGAGAGGAGGCACGATGAGCGAGCAACTGGGGAGCTGCTGGCCGTTCGTCGGGCGAGGGGGACAGCTGGCGCGCGTGCGGGAGGCGCTGCGGGCGCGGGCCGGCGTCATGATCGTGGGCGAGTCGGGGGTCGGCAAGAGCAGGCTGGCGGCGCAGGCGCTGTCGGGGCTCGGCGGGTACGGGGTGGTCCGGGCGCTGGGCACGGCGACGGCGGCGACGATCCCGTTCGGCGCGTTCGCGCACGCGCTGACCGGCCCGCCGGGCGCGGGGGAGAACCTGCTGCGCTGGGCCGCCCGCCACCTGCGGGCCCGGGCCGGGGGCGGACGGCTGCTGGTGAGCGTGGACGACGCGCACCGGCTGGACCCGGCCTCGGCCGCGCTGGTGCACCACCTGGCGTCGAGCGGCACGGCGGCGGTCGTCGTCACGGTGCGCAGCGGCGCGCGGCAACCGGCGTCCATCACGGCGCTGTGGAAGGACGAGCTGCTGGACCGCATCGAGCTGTGCCCGCTCGACCGGGACGGGGTCGAGGCCGTGCTGGCGGAGGCGCTGGGCGGGGAGGTGGCCGCGCCGACCGTGCGCCGCCTGGCCGAGGTCACCGGCGGCAACCTGCTCTACCTGCGTGAGCTCGTCCACGCCGGGCGCGCGTCCGGCCGGCTGGCGGTGCGGGACGGCGCGTGGCGGTGGTGCGGTGAGCTGTCCTTGACCGCCCGGCTGCGGGAGCTGGTCGATGCCCGGATCGGGCCGCTGGAGCCGGACGAGCGGGAGACGCTGGAGCTGGTGGCGTTCGGGGAGCCGCTGGGCGCCGCGCTGGTGGCGGGGCTGACGTCCGCCGAGGCGGTCGAGCGGCTGGAGGACAGGGGACTGGTGGCGACCGTGGCCGACGGGCGGCGCGAGCACCTGCGGCTCGGCCACCCCCTCTACGGCCAGGTGGTCCGGGACGGCTGCGGCACCCTGCGGGCCCGCCGCCGGCTGCGGACGCTGGCCGGGGCGCTGGAGGCGGGCCGGCCCCGGCGGCGCGAGGACGTGCTGCGCGCCACGGTGTGGCGCCTGGACGGCGGCTCGGCGGTCGAGCCGGGCACGCTGCTGGACGCGGCCGGCGTGGCGCTGGCGCGGCAGGACCCGCGGCTCGCGGCCCGGCTGGCGCGGGCGGCGCACGAGGCGGGGGCGGGCGTGTCGGCCGTGGCGCTGCTCGGGCAGGCGCTCGTGGTGCTGGGGGAGTCGGAGACGGCGGTGGCGGCGCTGCGGCGGACGGCGGGCGCGGCGGTCACGGAGGGCGAGCGGGCGCGGCACGCGGCCAGCCTGGGAATCAACCTGGCGTGGGCGGGGGCGGACGCCGAGGCGTGCGCGGTGCTGGACGCGGCGGAGGAGTCGGTGACGGATCCGGCTCTGCGCCGGGAGGTGCGCCTGTACCGGGGGATGGCCGACTTCCTCGCGGGACGCCTGACGTCGGCGGCCCGCTCGCCGGCGCCGCCTCGCCCGTCGTCGGGCGCGGGTGGCCCGCTCACCGGGTGGGAACTGCAGGCGGCGGGGCTGGAGGCGTGGATCGGCGCGTACGCGGGACGGACCGAGCAGAGCCTCGCCGTCGTCCACCGCGTCCTGGGGGAGCCGGGCGACGCGGGCGGCCGGACCGATCAGCCGGACCACGCGGCCGTACGGCCCGATGAGGCGGACGACGGGTGGCCGGTCGGGGCGCCGCACGCGCTGCCGGCCCTGCTGGACGCGGCGTGCGCGGCGCGGGTGTTCTCCGGCCGGCTGGAGGAGGCCGCGCGGACCGCCGAACGCGGCATGGCGCTCGGCGAGGGCGAGCCCGCGGTGACGGGGTTCGGCGCCCACCGGGCCGTGGTGGCCAGGCTTCGGGGCGACGTGGCGGGCGCGGCCCGCTGGGCCGGCGAGGACGCGGCGCGGCTGCCCGCCGGCACGCCGTACCTGGGGCGCTGCCTGGCCGAGCTGGCGCACGCGTCCGCGCTGCTCGGCCGGACAGAACGAGCCAGGCAGGCGCTGGCGGAGGCGGAGCGGCTCGCCGCGCGCTGGGCGTTCACCCGGCAGCCGGCGCTCCAGGCGGCCGTGTGGGTGGCGGCGGCCGACGGCGACCTCGACGGCGCGGTGGCCGCGTGCCTGACGGCCGTCCGGCACGCGGAGGAGGGGGAGCAGTCCGGCTATCTGATGTTCGCGCTGCACGACCTGGTGCGGCTGGGCCGGCCCGGGGAGGCGGCCGGGCGGCTGGCCGGGCTGGCGGAGCGGGTGGACGGGCCGCTGGTGCGGCTGTTCGCCCGCCACGCGCGAGCCGCCGGCGACCCGGGGGAGCTGCGGGCGGTGGCGGTGGAGTTCGAACGGCTCGGCATGGTGCTGTACGCGGCGGAGGCCACCGCCCACGAGGCCGCGGCGTACCTGCGGTCGGGCCGCGGCACGCAGGCCAGGGGAGCGCGGACCCAGGCGTGGGCGCTGGCCAGGCGCTGCCCCGGGGTGAGCACTCCGGCGCTGGTCGAGCTGGCCACGCCCGAGCTCACACCGCGCCAGCGGGAGATCGTCCGGCTCGCGGCGGCCGGGCTGACGAACCGGCAGATCGCCGCCCGGCTGGCCGTGTCCACGCGGACGGCCGCGAACCACCTGCAGGCGGTGTACGACAAGCTGGGCGTCAACGACCGGACGGAGGTGGGCCGCCTGCTCGGCGAGCCATGAGCGGCCCCGGTCGCCGGGTCAGATGAGCGCGAGCAGCCCTTCGAACAGGGTCTCGCGCTCGCCGCCGGTGAGCGTCGCGTACGGCTGGGCGGCGCGCCGGTTGGTGTCCTCCTCGATCCGGTCGCGCAGCGGGCCGCACCCCAGCTCGACCACGGTGTCCGCGGTCAGCCCGGCCTCGCGCCAGGCGGCGGCGTGCGCGTCGGCCCGGTGGTAGCGCAGCGCGGCGACCCGGTTGAACAGCAGCACGCCCGGCGGCGTCCCCTCCGGCTCGTACGGGGGCGCCATCACCGCGAACGCGCCGCCCGGCTCGGCCACGGCGCCCTCCAGGACCTCGCCGAGCAGTGCGGCCAGGGCCGGCACGTCGTAGGCGGCCCACAGCCGGGCGACGGCCTTCGCGTGGACCTCGTACAGGCCGTGGACGTAGGACAGCCCGGCGGCGGTGAGCCGCAGGACGCCGTCGCCGTCCTCGGCGAGCGTGCCCTGGCGGAGGTGGTCGCCGATCTCGGCGTCCAGGTCGGCGGCGCTGCCGTAGCGGTAGACGACGGACAGGTCGTCGCGGGTGACCGGGCGGGCGGGCAGCGCGTACCGCAGGTCGCCGAGGAAGCCGGGCGTCAGGCCGCACGCCTCGGCGTGGTCGTCGCGTTCCTGGCGGGCCGAGGCGTGGACGTTGACGTGGACCGCGTTGATGACGGGCGCGATCGTCGCGGCGTAGGACGCCAAGTCATGAGATACGTGCATTTGGGGCGTCGACTCAGGATTTATCGGCATCGGCCGCCATTATGCCTGCGGGGTCCGGCGCGTAGGAGGTTCTTCACCGCGCGATGTCAGGTCTTGACGGTTCGGATCAGTGGGCGTGGGGTGCTCGTGGGAGGATCCAGGCTGTGTCCCTGCCCGCGTCGGTTCCCTTCCGGTTCGCGCGTGCCGCGGTGTTCGCCGTGGTGTGCGTCGGCCTGGGCTGGGGCGCGCACGCGTTCGGCGGGGGCGGCGTGGCGCCGGGCGCGTCTGCCGCGGCGCTGGGCGGGGCGTTCGCGGCGGCGTACGCGCTGGCCGGGCGCGAGCGGACCCCGCACGTGATCCTGCCGCTGCTCGGCGGGGCGCAGGCCGTGCTGCACCTGGTGTTCTCGCTGGCCCACGAGGCTTCGCCGGTCGCCGCGGCGGCGCACGCCCACACGGGGCTCGTGCCGGGGCTCGGCATGCTGGTCGCCCACGGGTGGGCGACGCTGCTGACCGGGCTGTGGCTGGCCAGGGGCGAGGCGCTGCTCTGGTCGCTGCTGCGCCGGCTGGCCGTGCGGCTGCTGCTGGTGCGGCTGCCCGCATTCTGGACGTCGTTCCTTCCCACCTGTACGGCCCAGCCGCCGGTGCTGCGGCCGGCCGTGCTGCGGTACGCGGTGACCCGGCGCGGGCCACCGCTGGTTGTCGACCTCTTCTGACATCTCCCCTCTTGTCGACAACCACACCTGGGTGGTGCCGCGTGTCCGGCGTGCCCGGGTGGAGAAAGGCGTTACCCGTGTTCTCTCGTCATGTCCTGATGCTGGTGGCCGCTCTCGTCGCGGTCAGCGCGTGCGGCGGCGGCCGGCAGGCCGAGCAGCCCCCGCAGGCCGCCACCTCCGCGTCCGCCTCGCCCGCCCGGGCCGGCGCCGCCTCCGGTCAGGCGGCCGCGCTGTCCATCACCGACCCGTGGGTCAAGACCACGAAGAAGGGGATGACCGCCGCGTTCGGCACCCTGGTCAACCCGACCGACTCCGACATCACGATCGTCGCCGGCAGCACGCCGCTGTCGTCGCGGGTGGAGCTGCACGAGGTCGTGGACTCCGGCGGCAAGATGATCATGCGGCCGAAGGAGGGCGGCATCGTGGTGCCCGCGCGCGGCACCCACGAGCTGCGGCCCGGCGGTGACCACATCATGCTCATGGACGTCACCAAGGAGGTGAAGCCGGGGGTCGAGGTGCCGTTCACGCTGACGGTGAAGGGTGGCTCGCCGCTGGAGTTCACCGCGGTCGGCAAGGACTTCGCGGGCGGCCGGGAGGACTACCAGCCGGGGATGAAGCACTGATGGGCGCCGCGATCAGCCGCCGCAGCCTGCTGGCGGGGGGCGCGGCACTGCCCGTGGCCGCGATCCCGGGGCAGGCCGTCGCAGCGGCGGCCGGGACCGGTGACGCGGTCGAGCCGTTCCACGGCCCGCACCAGGCCGGGATCGCGACGGCGCCGCAGGCCCACGCCGTGTTCCTCGGGCTGGACCTGCTGCCGGGCACCGGCAAGGAGGCCGTCGTCCGGCTGATGCGGCTGCTCACCGACGACGCCCGGCGCCTCACCCAGGGACGTCCCGCGCTCGCCGACACCGAGCCCGAGCTGGCCGTCTCGCCCGCCCGGCTGACGGTCACCTTCGGGTTCGGGCCGGGGCTGTTCGCGGCGGCGGGCGTGACCTCGCCGGTACGGGCGCTGCCCGCGTTCGAGACCGACAGGTTGCAGGACCGGTGGAGCGGCGGCGACCTGCTCGTCCAGCTCTGCGCCGACGACCCGATGACCGTGGCGCACGCGCTGCGCATGATCGTCAAGGACGCGCGGGCGTTCGCCGCGGTGCGCTGGAGCCAGCGCGGCTTCCGGCGCGCCGCCGGCACGCAGGCGCCCGGCACGACGCAGCGCAACCTCATGGGCCAGCTCGACGGCACGGTCAACCCCTCGAACCTCGACCGTTCCGTGTGGCTGGGCGACGGGCCCGAGGGGATGCGGGGCGGCACGACCATGGTGCTGCGCCGGATCCGGATGAAGCTGGAGCAGTGGGACGCGGCGGACCGGTCGGCGCGGGAGTTCACGATCGGCCGGCGTCTGGACACGGGCGCCCCGCTCACGGGCCGCGACGAGCGGGACGAGCCCGACTTCGACCGCCTCAACCAGCTCGGCTTCCCCGTCATCCCGGAGTTCGCGCACATCAGGCGGGCCCGGGCCGCCGACGCGGGGCAGCGCATCCTGCGGCGGCCGTACAACTACGACGAGCCGGTGGGGGCCGACGGGACCGCGGACTCGGGGCTGATCTTCGCGTCCTACCAGGCCGACATCGAGCGGCAGTTCGTGCCCGTGCAGCGGCGGCTGGCGGAGGGCGACCTGCTGAACGAGTGGATCACGCCGATCGGCTCGGCGGTCTTCGCGATCCCGCCCGGGTGCACGCCGGAGGGCTGGATCGGCGACCGCCTCCTGACGGCCTGACGCGGGACGGCCCGGGCCGACGCGCGGTCCGGCTCAGGGACGGCCCGGCTCGTCGGCGGCCCGGTCGTCGGCGGTCCGGCTCGCGCGGTCCGGCTCGCGCGGTCCGGCTCGCGCGGTCCGGCTCGCGGGCGGTCCGGTCGGTCGAGCGGGGCCGCCGTGGTCCCGCCGGTGTGGAGGACGGGCGGCCGGGCAGGGGGGCGGCATGTCGTCCGGATCTCTGTCGGAACGCGCCGCCTCCGTCGTCGCCCGGCTGGTCGCCACGCTGCGCCGGGGCCGGGCCCTGCACCGCGACGGCCTGACCGTCGCCGCCACGCTCGTGCAGGAGCGGGGCCCGGCTCCGGGGCTGCCGGCGCTCGTAGAACCGGGGTCGTACGAGGTGGTGGCCCGCCTGTCCAGGGGCGGGTCGCTGCCCGGCCCGCTGCCCGACGTGCTGGGGCTGGCGCTGCGGCTGCCGGGCGCGGGGCCTTCGCACGGCGACGTGGACCTGTTGCTGTCCACGTGCGTCCCGGGCGTGCCGTGGCTGCCGGGTCCGCGTCTGGACTTCACCGCCGGGCCGTACTCCAGCCTGGCCGCGTACCGGCACGGATCGATGCCGGTCCGGCTCTTCGCGTACCCGGAGAAGCACCCGGAGCAGGACGGGGGGACGGGCGGCGTGCCCGCGCGGATCGGTGCGCTGCGGCGGGCGCTGGAGCGGGGCCCGCTGGTGTTCCGCCTGCTCGCCGCGCCCGCCGGCCGGCGGCCGGTACGGGTCGCGACGCTCCGGGTGCACACCCCGCTGCCCGGCGCCGACGTCTCCTTCGACCCGGTGCTCAACGGCCACCCCGCCCTGCGCCTGACGGGGTGGCTGGCGCGCCTGCGCCGGGGCGCCTACCGGGGATCGCGGTGGGGCCGCGGTCAGACGGACGAGGCGGTCGAACCGGGCCGCACCACCCGGGCCGCGGGATGAGGCGGGGAGGCCCGGTCAGGTGAGTTCGCGCTCGCGGCGCTCGGCGCTCTCGCGGGCGTCGTCCACCGTGAGCACGTCCGGGCCCGGCTCCGTGTGGTGGCTCGTGGTGTAGAAGCGCACCTCGTGCCCGTCCGGGTCGTGGAGCTCGGGCAGGATCCAGCCGATCGTGGCGAAGTGGACGCCGGCGTGGGTCTCGCCCAGCGCGACGAGCCTCTGGGCGAGGTCGTCGATCTCCTCCTTGCCGGGCACGCCGATGGCGAAGTAGTCGAACCCCGCGGCGGCCTCGGCCCGCGCCGGGTCGAGGCGCAGGGCCAGCATGGGGCCGCCGTTGGGGTGCCGGAGGGCGCAGCCCATGAGGATGCCCTTCTCCCGGAACTCGATCTCCACCTCGTAGCCGAGCCTGGTGTTGTACCACGTCAGGGAACGTTCCAAGTCGCTGACGGGAAGCTTGACGTGGTGGATACCGTCGAGCCGTGGAGCGTCCGTCATGGCCAGCCTCCTTGCAGTCGAACTGCATCGTTGCAGTTATACTGCAACGCATGTCGGACCCCGTCAAGCGCGACCTGCGCGCCGCCCGCGTCGCCGAGACCGAGACCCGGATCCTGAGCGCCGCCGTCGAGCTGTTCCTGGAGAACGGCTACGCCGGCACGACCCTCACCGCGGTCGCCGAGCGGGCCGGGGTCGGGCACCGCACGCTGTACGTCCGCTTCGGCACCAAGGCCGCGCTGCTCAAGCGCGCCGTGGACGTGGCCTTCGCCGGCGACACCGAGCCGGTCGACGTGCGCGGCAGGCCGTGGTTCACGCTCGCGCTCACCGCGCCCACCGCCGCCGAGCGGATCGAGGCGCTGGCCGTGGGCGGGCGGCTGATGATGGAGCGGGCCGGCGACATCCTGGCCGTCGCCCTGGAGGCCGGCGCCGTCGAGCCCGACCTGGCCGCCGCCGCGCAGGCCGCCCGCGAGGCGACGCGCGAGAACATCGGCGCGTTCTGGTCCCGGATGGACGACGACGGCCTCGTGCCGCCCGGCAGCGATCTCGCCTGGCTGACCGACACCACGACGATCCTCGTCCACGCCGAGACCTACCTGCTGGCCAGGAAGATGATCGGCTGGGACGCGGACGGCTACGAGCGCTGGCTCGTCGCCACGCTCACCCGCCTGCTCGCCGGCACGCGGCCGGATCAGGAGAACGCGTTGCCCGGCAGGCACGACGGCGGCCGGTCGGAGGGCGGCCACACGTAGGGCAGGTCGTCCGGCTCGGGGCCGAAGAGGGGATCGTAGAAGGCGTGGTCCTTGCGCAGCAGGGCCGAGCGGTGGCTGAGGTGCAGCGCGGCGTCGCCCAGCCACGGCGGCAGCTCGCCGTCCGTCGCCAGCTCCGGCTGGGCGCGTACGGTGCGGTGGCCGCAGTGCTCGGCCACCTCCCGGCTGATCGTGCCGGCGCAGGTGTCCTGGCGCCCGGCCGCGCACCACCGGCGGCACACCTCCAGGCCGTACCGGGCCAGGGCCTCCTCGTAGCCGGCCCACATGCGCACCGCCGGGTGGTGCCGCCAGCCGTAGCCGGGGACGGTGAGGGCGCGCAGGATCTGCAGCGCCTCCACCCGCTGCTTGCCGAGGCGCCGGAGATCCAGCACCTCGGCGCAACGCACGAAGTCGGGGTACGGGAGGAATGTCTGCACTGGCCCTGCCCCCTTCTCAGCGGCCCCTGCTCTCCCGGCACCCCTACCCCGTGGGAGCCACCAGACCGGCGACCGCGAGCGCCGTCTCCGGGTGACGGGCCAGCAGCGCGACGGCCTCCGCGTACGCGGGCGGCTCGTCCGCCTGCCAGCCGCCCTCGCAGCCGAGCAGCGCGGCCACGGCGTCGCAGGTGTCCGGGTGGGCACGCAGCAGCTCCGCCACCGGCCCGCTCGCCGCGACCCCCTGGCCACCCGCCGTCGCGGGCGGTGCGGCGGGCCGCTCCCAGGGCGGCACCCAGGCGTCCAGCTCCACCAGCCCGGCCGGGAACGTGCGGCCCGCCTCCCGGACCAGCACCGGGACGAGCTCGCGCGCCTGGTCCCGCAGCGTCGTGATCAGCTTGGGCAGCCACGGCAGCAGCACCGCGTCCGGCAACCGGCCGAACGCCTTGGAGATCACCTCCACCACGAACGGCGTGAGCGCCGGCACCGACTCCAGCGCCTGCACGAACCCGCTGATGTAGAGCGGGAACGACGGCACCACGAGCGGGTTGGCCAGCAGCCCGTCGCACCGCTCCCGCAGCGCGGCGAGCGGCAGCAGCCCGAGCTGCGACTGCGCCCCCCACAGCAGCGCCACCTTGGCCGGCGCCTGCGGATGCGACTGCTGGACCGCCAGTTCGAGCTGGGCCCGGTCGCAGCCCAGCGACAGCGCCAGCCCCTCCATCGAGAACAGGAAGCCCAGCATGGCGCCCACCTGCCGGACCCCGGTGTCCTCGGCCACGAACGCGGTGGGCAGCAGCGTGCAGTAGTGCGCGTAGCCGGTGGTGACGAACGCCTCGCACCAGGCCGGCAGCTCCGGCTCGGCCGCCCGGAAGTGGGCGAGCAGGCGGCGCATCCGGCGCAGCACCTCGGGCGCGTCGTCCACGGTGCGCTCGGCCGACAGCAGCTCGACGGCCCGCGCGCCCAGCTCGTCGGTGAAGCGCCGGCTGCCGAGGAACACGATCGAGTCCTCGACCGCCTCCAGCGCGGTCGCGGCCGTGGCCTGTGGGTCCCAGACCGCGCGGCGCAGCCGCCGCTCCAGCACCTGCTCGACGGTGACGCCCTCGTAGCCGAGCTCGATGAGCGAGCGCTGGTGCTGCCCGAGGGACAGGTCCCAGCTCTCCTGGAGAGACCGCTCGCCGAGCCGCCGCGTGCCCATGATCGGGCGCACCACGCCGTCGGGCAGCAGGTAGCGCAGCATCCACAGCAGGTGGGAGCAGGGCGCGAGCTCGGGCTCGGCGCCCAGGTTCATCAGCGCCCGCTGGACCGTGCGCTTGTGCAGGTCGAGCCCGAGCGGCTCCAGCCGGTCGTAGACCTCGCGGGCCAGCGGCGGCATCGACGCGTAGCCGACCTGCCCGATCCGGTCACCGCCGAGCAGGATCTCGCACAGGTGCCGGACGTCGCGCCGGCCGGGCACCACGTCCTTCTCGATGCAGGTGACCGCCGCGTCCTGGAAGTCGTACGGCGTCGGCCGGGCGCGGTCGCGCATGCCCGCCAGCAGGATCGACGTCTCGTACACGGCGATGGCGTCGGCGGTGCTCGACAGGTAGCCGTTGCGGCGGGCCAGCCGGACCAGGTCGACGCACCAGCCGAGCAGCTCGGTCTCGTCGAGCCCGCCCAGCTCGGGCGGCTTGGACAGGAACCCGCTGAGCCGGTCGGGCACCGGGCCGGGCACGGTGACCTGCGGCTGCGCCGCCTTCTTCGGCTTCGCCTTGGTCTGCTGCCCCTCCAGCCGGTACGGCTTGACGCCGCCGCGCGAGACGGCCTTGGTCCAGGTCGCCGCCGCGATCGACACCGAGCCGGAGGCCAGGCCGAACTGGGCCTCGATGGCCGAGTGACTCGACGGGATGAGCCCGTACAGCCAGCGCGTGCCCGTGCGCGGGGTGACGGTGTAGGTGTCGGAGCCCGCCAGCCCGAACTCCTCGACGCGGCTGGCCGCGTGGAAGGCGCCGCACACGTACATGGCGCGCGCCGGGTCGGCGCCGGAGGTGGACAGGTGCTCGCGGATGCGCGTCCACATGTGGCGCTCCCGCTCCTCGTCGCGCGCGAGCCGGTCGCCCCGCTCCGGGGCCAGCCGCCGGAACAGGCTGCCGATCAGCACCATGACCTGCCGGTAGGTGTCGTGGTCGGCGTCGAGGAGGGGCCGTTCGACGTACTGGTCCCACCACTCGGACCAGTGGCGCACCTTGCCGTGGTGCAGCAGGTGGGCCTCCAGCTCGGCGAAGCGGGGGCGCAGGTCGCCGATCTCGATGCCCACGGCGTCGCCGTGCAGCGCGGCGTCCTCACCGTGCTCGGGGTCCGGCGCCGGGGCGTCGTCCCTGTCCTTGTCCTTGTCCTTGTCCAGCCACTGGAAGACGTGGTCGGCCGAGCGGTCCACCAGGACCAGCTCGACGCCGGGCGTCTCCAGCGCGTACGCGATCACCTGGTACTCGGCCGACGCCTCGGTGATGGGCGCGACCACGCTGAGCGGCCCGGAGCCGGCGGGGAAGCCGTCGAGCTCCGTCGCGAACGCCTGCAACGCCACCGGCAGGCGGCAGTTGCGCAGCTCGTCCAGCAGCGGGCGCAGGTCCTCGCACAGCTCCAGGTAGACGACCTCGGGCCGCTTCTCCCGCAGCCGGCGCGCCATGGCCAGGGCCGAGGCCGGCGAGTGGTGACACACCGGGAAGATCTCAAGCTGCTCGCGCAGCGCCCGGTCGACGTCGTCCACCAGGCCCGCGAGGATCTCCGACAGGGAGGCCGGGGCGCCGGCGAAGGCCGCGGCGGCCTCCAGCAACTGCTCGCGCAGGGCTGCGAACGGGCCCTCGACGGCCCCGGGCGCGCTCATGACAGGGTGGCGATCGCCTGGCGGCCGCCTTCGAGGAAGTCCGGCCACTGCCCGCCTTCCTTCTTGCTGCGGGGCTCGACGACGCCGTGCCAGTACTTGTTGAGGATGGCCAGGTCCTCCGGGCTGCGCCGGGCCAGCGAGCCGACCAGCGAGCCGGCGAGGGTCTGCGCGCGCAGCGTCCGGTCGCCGAAGAAGTGGCTGTGCAGGATCGCGTCCTCCAGCACGCCGATCTGCTCGGCCGTGGACAGCGACGACTCCAGCCGCTCGTCGTCGCTGGAGGCCGACTCGGAGGCGGCCCGCAGGTCGGCGAAGCTCTGCAGCAGGATGTCGAGCAGCGTGGGCGGCACGTCCAGCTCGATGCGGTGGCGGCGCAGCAGCTCGGTGGTGCGGAAGCGGACGATCTCCGCCTCGCTGCGCTTGTTCGTCACGACGGGGATGCGCACGAAGTTGAAGCGCCGCTTCAGGGCGGAGGACAGGTCGTTGACGCCCCGGTCGCGGCTGTTGGCGGTGGCGATGATGGAGAAGCCGGGCTTGGCGAAGACCACGTTGTCGTCGTCGAGCTCGGGGATCGACACGTACTTCTCGGACAGGATCGAGATGAGCGCGTCCTGGACGTCGCTGGTGGAGCGGGTCAGCTCCTCGAAACGGCCGATCACCCCCTGCTCCATCGCGGTCATGATCGGCGAGGGGATCATCGACTCGCGGGACTGCCCCTTGGCGATCACCATGGAGATGTTCCACGAGTACTTGATGTGGTCCTCGGTGGTGCCGGCCGTGCCCTGGACGACCAGCGTCGAGTTACGGGAGATCGCGGCGGCCAGCAGCTCGGCCAGCCAGCTCTTGCCGGTGCCCGGGTCGCCGATCAGCAGCAGGCCCCGGTCGGAGGCGAGCGTCACGATGGCCCGCTCGACGAGGCTCCGGTCGCCGAACCACTTCTGCTTGATCTCGCGGTCGAGCCCGTCGGAACGCTCGGACCCGAGCACGAACAGCCGCACCATGCGGGGGCTCAGCCGCCACGAGAACGGCCTGGGCCCGTCGTCCACGGACTCCAGCCAGTCCAGCTCGTCGGCGTACTTCGCCTCGGCGGGTGCACGCAGCATCTCGTCGGACATTCGGGGGTTCTCCTAGGTGAGGAAGTTCTTGAGCTCGGACACGAGTTTGCCGATGTGGCCCGACAGCACGGGGGTGCCCAGATCCTTGAGCTTCTGGCGGAACCACTGGTCCACGCTCTGCTGGCCGGAGCTGTTGACCGAACCGACCGGGATGAACTTCACCCCGGACTTGTGCAGCGCCTCGAAGTCGACCATGAGTGACCGGTCGTCGTAGAAGTCGGAGATCCACACCAGCACGGTGTTGCGTGGTTCGGCGATCTTCGGCCGGGCCATGGCCATCGCGACCGGGCCGTGCGTGCCGCCCCCGAGGGTCGTGCGCAGCAGCACCTCGAACGGGTCGCTCACCCACGGCGTCAGGTCGAGAGCGCGGGTGTCGTACGCGATCAGGTGGACGTCCACCTTGGGCGGCCCCGCGAAGATCGACGCCAGGATGGTGCAGTTGACCATGGCGTCCACCATCGAACCCGACTGGTCGACCACCACGATGAGCCGCTGCGGCGTGGTCTTGCGGGCGGTGTGCCGGTAGAAGAGGCGGTCGACGTACAGCCGCTCGTCCTCGGGGCTCCAGTTGGTGAGGTTCTTCCAGATCGTCCGGTCGAGGTCGAGGTTGCGGAAGACCCGCTTGGGCGGCACCGACCGGTCGATCTTGCCGACGCTGGTCTTCTCGACCTGGGTGCGCAGCACCTGGGCGACCTCGTCGACGAACCGGCGGATCAGCGCCTTGGCGTTGGCCAGCGCGATGCCCGACAGGTTGGCCTTGTCGCGCAGGAGCTGCTCGATGAGCGACATGCTCGGGGTGAGCTGCCGGGCGAGCGAGGAGTCGGCCAGCACCTCGCGCAGGCGCATCCGGTTGACCAGGTCGCCTTCGAGGCCGGCCAGGACGCCGCCCAGCTCGTGTTCGCCGCGGCCCCGCACGCCGCCGGGCTCGTGGCCGAGGGCGCGCTCGAACCAGCCGGCGTCCTGCTGCCAGCAGGCGAGGTCGCTCGCGGAGACGGGGCCCGAGCCGGTGGCGAACACGTTGAGCAGCAGCTTCGACACGAGCGCGGCCCGGCGCACCTCGTCGGCGCCGATCTCCTCCGACTCGGG
This sequence comes from Nonomuraea rhodomycinica, assembly GCF_013363995.1. Lineage (GTDB taxonomy): Bacteria > Actinomycetota > Actinomycetes > Streptosporangiales > Streptosporangiaceae > Nonomuraea > Nonomuraea rhodomycinica. Next base: position 188,719 of record NZ_JABWGO010000009.1, read on the forward strand.
CAGGCTCTCGGGCGCCATCAGGCCGTCGAACTCGGCGGCCAGGTCGGGGAAGCGCTGGACGACGTTGTCGATGGAGACGGACGGGTCGAGCAGGGCGGCGGGCAGGCCGAGGTCGCCGACGACGGCCATGCTGCCGTTCTCCAGGGTGGGCTGCTCGTCGGCCTCGAAGAGGCGCGACAGCAGCCGCCAGTAGAGGAGCTGCCGCCGGTTGGCGTCGGCGGAGCCGGCGGGAGGCTCGGCGGCGGGCCGGGCGGCAGGCGCCGCGGGGGACTCCGCGGGGGACTCCGCGGCGGGCTGGGCAGGGGAGTCCACGGGGGGCTCGGTGGAGGAGTCCACGGGGGGCTCGGTGGGGGCTTCGCTCATCGCCGCAGCAGCCGTCCCGCCCGCTCCTGGAGCACCGCCACGACGTCGCCGGCCTTCGCCTCGGCCTTGACCGCCTTGGGGTCGGTGGGGCCGAGCGCCCAGTCGCCGTTGCCGGCCTCGACCGGCTTGCGCTTGACGGTCGCCTGCACCGCCAGCGGCTGGAGGGCCCACCGGCCGCCGTCCCACCGGACCAGGCCCACGCAGGCGCTGGAGGCCGCCACGAGCTGGGGCGTCAGCGGGCCGCACGAGGGCAGCCGGTCCATGTCGAGGGCGAGCGTGCGGCCGTCGAGGGTGAGCGTGCCGTCGCCGCCGACCGTGTAGCCCTCCACCAGGACCGGCTCGGCGATCCGTACGGGATGCCGGTCGAGGGGCGGCGTCGGCGCGGCGAGCGCGCCGGCGAGCTGGACGCGGGCCACGGCGAACGGGTCGGCCGGCTCGCCCGCGCGGGCCCGGTCGTCGTGCCAGACCAGGTCGCCGCCAGGCAGCAGCGGCATGCCGGTCAGGTCGAGGGCGCGGTGCTCGGCCAGCGCGGACAGCAGCACCGGGTGGCCCGCCAGCAGCCGCCACACGGAGGGGCCGGTGATGGTGTCCACCTTCATTGCGCCGACGCTCGCGCGCACCAGCCGTTTCGGCTCACCGCCCGCGGGCTCCAGCACACCGTGGACCTGGACCTGTACGGCGGTGCCGTGCTCGTGGACGTCCACGCCGAGGACCAGCAGCCGCCCGGACACGGGAACCGCCCCGTGCCCCCCGGCCAGGCCGCCCGGCTGGGCCAGCAGCACGGCCCGCGTCCACAGGTCGCCCCAGCGGCGGGCGGGCAGGCTCGCCATCAGGCCGATCGGGCTGGAGGCGGCCAGCTCGGCGGCCAGCCCGTCGAGCAGCACCGCGAGCCGGCGCGCGCCCGGCTCGGCGAGCAGCGCCTCGATCGTCTGGCTGGACGCGGAGACGAGGTCGTGGTCGACGCCGCGCCAGCCGGTGATGGCCACCTCGTTCAGCCAGGACCGGGAGGCGGCGAGCAGGTTTGCGGGCACGTGCGCCGGCTCGCCGCCGGATGCGCCCGGCTCGCTCTCGGCCGTACCCGGCCCGCCCGGCTCGCTCTCGGCCGTACCCGGCACGCCGGGCTCGTCGTCCGTCCCGGCGGGAGGGGCGGCGGGCCAGGGCGCGCGGTCGCGGCCGAGCGCGGCGTCGAGCCGGTCGAGCAGGCCGTCGTGGACGGCGCCGAGCAGCGCGGCGCGGGCCCCGGCGAGCGCCGCCAGGTGCTCCTCTCCGACCGACCCCGCGGCGATCTTGGCCGCGGCCTCGGCCGCCCGGTCGCCCAGCGGGGTGCCGGCCATGGCACCGGCCAGCGCCGTCAGCGCCCCGGCCCGCTCCTCACCCAGCCGGGCGAACCCGTTGGCCAGCGCCTCGTCGAACCCCGCCACCAGCTCCAGGGCCTGCCCGGCCCCCGTGACGTCGCCGTCGAGCAGCGCGGCGATCTGCACTCCCAGCATCAGGCACCCGCTCCCGTCGCCGGGAACCAGTGCAGCTCGGCCACGGCCTGACCCGTGCCCGGCAGCTCCAGGTAGGCCAGGTGACGCAGGAACCGGCTGAACACCATGGACGCCTGCGTCCGCTCCTCCTCGCCGTCCAGCGCGTCGAACAGGTCACCGTCCTCGCCGACCTCGACGCGCAGGTAGCCGGCCACCCGGTCGAGGCCGTACTGGATGACGGCCTCCGCGACGAGCGCCCGCAGGTGCTTGCACGGCACGCCGTACAGGCCGCCGCAGACGCGGTTGTTGTTGGTGCTGCAACTGAAGGCGTGGGTGCCGGCGGCGATGGACGAGACGTACACCCGCTCGATGTCGGAGCCGCTCGACACGACGCCCTGCAGGCGCCCGTCGGCCAGCTCGACGAACGGCACCTTGGCCAGCTTGCGCGGCCGGACAGGCGGCACCACCGGCACCACGCTGCGCCGCTCCCACGCGGTCATGTCCGCGCTCACGAACCCTCCGACCTCCCAGCCCGTACGGCTCGCGGACGCCTGATCGTGCTGCGGCACTACGCGAACGGCCGATTTGATGATCCGAGAATGTACCGGAACCCACCGACAGTCCGGGACCGAACAAGATCAGCCGATTCGGGCGTCCTCAGGAAGGCAGGGCCCGGCGCAGGAACCCGAGCTGGTGCAGCAGCAGGTTCTCGGCCACGGACTCCTCGGCGGGCAGGTGCGTCGTTCCCGGCAGCGGCAGCACCTCGTGCGGTTTCCCGGCCGCGAGCAGGGCCGCCGACATCCGCAGCGTGTGGGCGGGCGCCACGTTGTCGTCGGCCAGGCCGTGGATGAGCAGCAGCGGCCGGGCGAGCGACGCGGCCTCCAGGACGGGGGAGCAGCGGTCGTACGCCTCGGGGTGCTCGTCCGGGTGGCCGAGGTGGCGCTCGCGCCAGTGGGTGTCGTACAGCCGCTGGTCGGTGACGGGCGCGCCCGCGATGCCGGCGTGGAAGACGTCGGGCCGGCGCAGCACCGCGAGAGCGGCCAGGAACCCGCCGAACGACCAGCCCCGGATCGCCACCCGCGACAGGTCCAGCGCGGGCCGCCGGGCCGCCGCCTCGCGCAGCCCCTCCACCTGGTCGTCGAGCACCGGGCCGGCGAGGTCGAGGTGGATCTCCCGCTCCCAGGCCGGTCCGCGTCCCGGGGTGCCCCGGCCGTCGATCGCGAGCACCGCGAAGCCCTGCTCGGCGAACCACTGCGACACGTACGTCCACCACGCCTGCTCGGCGGTCACCTTGCGCAGGGCGGGGCCGCCGTACGGGTCCATGAGGACGGGCAGCGGGGCGTCGCCGGGCCGGTGCCAGGACGGCAGGAACAGGGCCGCGCGCAGCTCGCGGGGGCCGAGCGTGAGCAGCTCCGCCCGGGGCTCCAGCACGGGGCGTTGCGCGTACGAGACGATCTCCACCGGCGCGCTTCCGGACGACGGCGGTGCGGACGCGGCGTGGACGGTGACCCGGGTGCCGGGGCGGCCGAGGGCGCGGGAGAAGAGCACGGTGGTGCCGCCGCCGCGCACCGCGCTGTGGACACCCGGCTCGGCGGACAGCAGGCCGGCGCCGCTGTCCGGGCCGGCGGCCAGGGGATGCTCGCCGGTGTCCGGGCCGGTCAGCGGGCGGGCGCCGGTGTCCGGGCCGGTGAGGGGGCGGGCGCCGGTGTCCGGGTGGTACGACCAGACGTCGGTCCGCGTCGGCTCGTCCGTCGCCGCGAACAGCACGGTACGGCCGTCCACCGACAGCACGCCGAGGAGCTGGAGGCCGGGCGGGGTCACGGGCACGCCGTCGGCCAGCAACCGGCGCGTGCCCCCGATGTCGCCGCAGGTGAACAATGCCCCGGCCGAGTCCCGGACGGGCAGGCCGGGCAGGAGCTCCACCCAGGCGTCGTCGCGCTGCTCGGCCAGCACCCGCGTGGCCCCGGTGTCCGGGTCGAGGCCGAGCACCTGGACGTGCCGCTGGTCGCGGGCCTGCACGGACGCGTACGGCCCGGCGGCGTCCCAGCCCGCCTCGGTCAGGTACTCGAACCCCTTGGCGTCCCAGGCGACCGGGGTGAGGGCGGCCTCCCCCTCGGCGTCCGCGATCCACAGGCTGACCTCGGCGTTGGCCGTGCCGGCCGACGGGTAGGGGAAGCTGACGGCGGGCCGGGAGGGCTCGGCGGGGTCGGCCAGGTGCCAGCGCCGCACCGGCGCGGTGTCCACCCGGGCGACCAGCAGCCGGGTGCCGTCGGGCGACCACCAGTAGCCGCGGTGACGGCCCATGGACTCGCTCGCGACGTGCTCGGGGAGCCCGAAGGTGACCTCCGGCCCGTCCGGGACGGCCACCGCCCGGTCCCCGCCGCCCGCCACGGCGCCCCCGCCATCAAGAGCGTCCCCGGACTCCGGAGCCTCCCCGCGCTCCAGGGTGACCACGCGGAGGGCGCCACCGCTCACGTACGCGACGCGGCGCCCCGCCGGGTCCGGGCGCGGGTCGAGGACCGGCTCGGCCGCGGCGACCGGCCGTACCTCACCGTTGCTCACCCGGACCGTCCACAACCGGCCGGACAGCGCGAAGGCCACCAGCTCGACGGCCGCGTCGGCGGCGTACGCGACGATCCCGGACGACAGCTCGCCGGCGCGCTGCCGGCGGGTGAGCTCCTCGGGCGAGAGCCGCTCGTCCGCGCCCACGAGCAGCGCGCGGGGGTCGGCGAGGAGGCGTTCGCGGCCGGTGGCGACGTCGAGCGCCCACAGGCAGCTCACCGGATCGTCGCCGGCCCGGCTGCGCAGGAAGACCACGGTCGCGCCGTCGGGCGAGACGGTGACCTTGCCGGGCGCGCCGAGCGTGAACCGCCGGGTGCGGGCGAGCTGGCGGGGCAGGGAGGGGCCGGACATGCTGCTCCTTCGGGTAGCGCGTGACGGCGGGGCGGGGCCCCGGCGCACGCGACGGACATCCGAAAAGCAGCGTGGCCGCCCCGATGGAACAGGAGCGGCCGTATCAGTCCGGGTGACTCTAGCAGAGGGGCCGCGACCCGGGCCGCCCACGCCCGCGCGGGCCGGCCTCCGGACTCGGCGATCTTCTCGTGCGCGTCCAGGTCCTTCGGTTAAAGTGACGGAAGCGCTTATTGATCGCATCCGTGGCGGATGTGTTCATGAGGGACGTCATGACGATCCGGTGGGCGGTGTAGATGGCGGGTCTCGACCTCCAGTACAAAGCGCTCGACGACGGTCAGACCGTCGCGGGTGAGCTGGTCAAGGACTACAGAGCGGCGGCGGGCGACTATCCGGCCACGGCCAGCTCCCTGATGTTCGGCAAGCTCGACGGCGCCTCGGCCCTCGCGGGCCTGCTCGACAGCGTCGAGAAGATCGCCAGCGAGGACCTTGAGTACGCCCACCGCCGGCTCTCCGGCGTCGAGTCGGGCCTCGAAGAAGTGGAGACCAACACCCGCAAGGCCACCAAGGCCGGCGACGTGGCGGCCGTCTGATGGGCGCCAGCGAGACCGTGGACGGGCTGCCCGGCGACGGATCCAAACTGGCCGGCATTCTGGAGAAGCTCACCGGCGACCCCAGCGGCATCCGTGAGGTCGCCAAGCGCTGGCGCGGCACGGCGGGCAAGGTCAGCACCGGCACCGGCAAGCTCGGCACCGCCGTCAAGAACATCAACGCCGGCTGGCAGGGCGGCTCCGCCGAAGACTTCGTCACGTACATGCGTGACTACCAGGTCGCGGGCGACGCCCTCCACGACATCCTCAGCGGTTGCGCGGGAAGCCTCGACACCGTGGCCGACGAGATAGAGAAGGCGCACTCGAAGGTCAACAGCCTCTGCGAGGGCGTGCTCGCCCAGGTCCGCTCGTTCAGGAAAGCGAACCCCGACGCGTCCCAGAAGGACTTCGACGCGGCCATCGCTCCAGTGGTCAGCCTCGCGCGCGGCGAGGCCGAGAAGCACCTCGCGGCCGCCGAGGGGGCCGTCAACGACGCTGAGAAGGCCATCAGGGCGAAGATCAAGGCCAAGCACGTGTCGTTCAAGGGCATCAAGCAGGTGAGCGACGACCCGTTCGGCACGACCGGCTGGCAGCCGACCCCCGTGCCCAAGTTCGGGACCACCTCGCTGGCCGGCTACGACGGCGGCGGCGGGAACGGCGGCGCGGCGCCCGGCGGCTACTCCGGCGGGACCGGCGCCGTCGCCACGTCCTTCTCGGGCGGCGGCGGGACGCCCGTGCCGATCGTGGTGGGCAACGGCACCGGGGCCGACATCGTCAACGCCGCGCGGCAGCACCTCGGCAAGCCGTACATCTGGGGTGCCAACGGTCCGTCGGCGTTCGACTGCAGCGGCCTGGTCTACTACGCGATGAACCAGGCCGGCATCAAGGTCGGCGACGCGACCGCCGAGTCCTACCGGGTCAGCGGCCAGGCCGTCACGGGCCCGCCGCAGCCCGGCGACCTCGTGTTCTTCGGTCAGCCGGCCACGCACGTCGGCATCTACATCGGCGACGGTCAGATGATCCACGCCCCGAAGCCCGGCGACGTGGTCAAGCAGTCGTCGGTCGCCAGCAACGCGAGCATCGGCGTCGTCTCGTACCGCCGCTTCACCTGACGCCCGGCATACCCCTGCCCACCTGGGTAGGGGCCCGGCCATGCCAACGCGTACCTCCGACGGCGGCGTGCGGGACAGGTGCGAGCACGCGGCCCGCCGGCTGCTCGGCCTGGACGAGCTGAGGCCCGGCCAGCTCGACGCCATGACCTCGCTGGCCGAGGGCCGCGACACGCTGGTCGTGATGCCCACCGGCAGCGGCAAGTCGGCCGTCTACCAGGTGCCCGCGCTGCTGCTGCCCGGCCCGACCCTGATCGTGTCGCCGCTGATCGCCCTCCAGCGCGACCAGGTGGAGGCGCTGCGCCGGCAACGGCACGACGAGAAGGCGACCAGCGTGGACGCGAGCACGCCGGCGGGCAGGCGGGCGGCCACGTTCGAGGCGCTGCGCGCGGGCGAGACGGAGTTCCTGTTCTGCGCGCCCGAGCAGCTCGCCCGCCCCGACGTGGTGCGCGAGCTGGCCGAGGCGCGCGTCTCGCTCATGGTCGTCGACGAGGCCCACTGCGTGTCGGCCTGGGGGCACGACTTCCGCCCCGACTACCTGCGGCTCGGCTCGGCCGCCGAGGCGATCGGCCGGCCGGTGATCGCGGCGCTCACGGCCACGGCCGCCCCTCCGGTACGCGAGGAGATCGTCCAGCGGCTCGGCATGCGCGACCCGCTGCAGGTGGTGCGCGGGTTCGACCGTCCCAACATCACGCTGTCGGTGCGCCGGGAGCTGTCCGACCCCGCCGACGCGCTCGTCGCGGCGGTGCTGGAGCAGCCGTCGCCGGGCATCGTCTACACGGCGACGCGGCGGCGGACCGCCGAGCTGGCCGGGCGGCTGGCGGAGGCGGGGCTGCGTGCCGAGGCGTACCACGCGGGGCTGCGGCGGGGCGAGCGGGACGCGGCGCACGGCCGGTTCATGGCGGGCGAGCTGGACGTCGTGGTCGCGACGAGCGCGTTCGGGATGGGGATCGACAAGCCCGACGTCCGGTACGTCTTCCACAGCGAGATCCCGGGCTCGCTGGACGCCTACTACCAGGAGATCGGCCGCGCGGGCAGGGACGGCGACCCGGCCGAGGCGCTGCTGTTCTACCGGCCCGAGGACCTGGCGCTCCAGCGGTTCTTCACCGGCGCCGTGCCCGACACCGAGGCCCTGGAGCAGGTCGCCCGCGCGGTCGCGGACGCCGCGGGCGAGGCGGACCCCGCGGGGAAGGCGGGCGTTGAGGGCAAGGCGGAGATCGACGGCAAGGCGGGCGTCGAGCGGAAGGTGCTGCGTGAGCGCACCGGGTTGTCGGCCCGGCGCCTGACCACGCTGCTCGACCTGCTGCAACGCAGCGGAGCCGTGTGCCTGGAGACGCGCCGCGTCACGCCGGTCGCCGGCGGCCCCGGCCCGGCCGAGGCAGCCGCGCGGGCGCGCGAACTGGCCGAGCGGCACCGCGAGATCGAACGCACCCGGCACGAGATGATGCGCCGCTACGCCGAGACCCGCGACTGCCGGCGGCGGTTCCTGCTCGCGTACTTCGGCGAGGACCTGGGGGAGCCGTGCGGCCACTGCGACACCTGCCGGGCGGGGACGGCGAGCGAGCCCGTCCGGGAGGAGGGGCCGTTCCCGGTCCACGCCCAGGTGGAGCACGAGACGTGGGGGCCGGGCGAGGTCATCCGGCGCGACGAGGACCGGCTGACGGTGCTGTTCGAGGAGGCGGGCTACCGGGAGCTGCTGCTGGAGACCGTCGTGGACCAGCACATCCTCCGCGAGAGCGGCGGCTAGTGATGCGGCGCGACGAGGTGGTGGGTGAGCCAGTCGACGACCCTTCCGACGAAGACCGCCCGGTTGGCGGGGCGCCGGATCTCGTGCCCCTCGTCGGGGAAGAGCAGTTCCTCGCACACCACCCCGCGCGCCCGCGCCGCCCGGACCGCCTGCTCGGCCTCGTGCACGGGCACGTTCGTGTCGTGGACTCCGTGGACGACGAGCAGCGGGGCCTCCAGCCGGTCGAAGCGCCGCAGCGGCGACAGCGCCCGTAGCAGGTCGCGGTCCTGCTCCGGGTGTCCGTACTCGCCGACCGCCGCGGCGGCGATCCACGGCTCGGTACGGGCATAGAAGCTCTCGAAGTCGGACATGCCGCACACGTCGATGCCCGTGCGGAAGAGCCGGGGATGGGCGACCAGGGCGGCCAGGGTCAGGTAGCCGCCGTACGACCAGCCCATGCACGCGAGCCGGCCCGGGTCGGCGAGGCCCAGCCGTACCAGCTCGGCGGCGCAGTCGGCGACGTCCTCGATGGCGTGGAAGCGCAGCTCGCGGTCGTCGGCCTCGCGGAAGGCCCGCCCGTGACCGGACGAGCCGCGCACGTTGGGCGCGAGCACGCCGATGCCCGCGGCGAGCAGGTTGTGGTAGAGCGGGTTGAAGGTCGGCCGCTCCTGGTCCTCGGGGCCGCCGTGCAGGTACACCAGGTACGGCGCGGGCCCCTGGACGGCCGGGGGCCGGTAGAGCCAGGCGGCCAGGTCGAGGCCGTCGTGCGCCGTGAACTCGATCAGCTCGGCCCGGGGCGCGTGGGCCAGCCGCCCCAGGCCCGCCACCTCCTCGTAGCGCCCCGTGGCGAGGTCGCAGAGCAGCACGTGGGAGGGCTGGTCCGGGCTTTCGGCGGCCATGACCGCCGTGGCGCCGTCGAGGCTCATGCGGATCGAGGTCACGACGTCGGCCGGCAGGGGAGGGAGCGGGGTCACGGCTCCGGTGCCGGTGTCCAGGACCGCCAGGGCGGAGCGGCCGTGCTCGTTCCAGACGAGGACCGCCCACCGGCCGTCGGGGGTCAGGGCGAACTGGTCGAGCTCGGCGTCGTCCCGCCCGGCCAGCACGACGTGCTCCCGCCCGTCCGGCTCCGGCCCGGCCGCCACGCCATGCCGTCGTCCACCGGGCACGCCATGCTCCGAGCCGGTCGGCACGCCATGCTCCAGGCCCGTCGGCACGGCTTCGCCCCGCTCGGCCGCCACGGCATGCTCCCGCCCAGCCGCCGCACCGTATGACTGCGGCCCGCCGCCCGGAAGGCCCGGCCAGGCCGGACGATGGCGACCGTCCGGCGGCGTCACCCCCGGCCGCCGCGCCGCCGTCCCGGAGAAACCCTCCACCCGTCGCGCCGCCGCGCCGGAGAAGCCCTCCACCCCCCGTACGGCCGTGCCGGCGGAACCCTCCACCCGCCGCGCGGCCGTCCCGGCGGAACCCGTCACCCGCCGTACGGCCAGCAGGGCCGGGCGGTCGCGGCCCGCGTCGGAGAGCAGGTAGGCCGTCTCCCCGTCCGGCGACAGGATGCCGTAGTCGGTCGAGCCGGGCAGGTCGGCGAGCAGCGGCCGTTCGCCGTCCGAGCCCGGACCGCGGCCGGCCAGCGACATGCGCCGAGCGCCGCGCGGCCCCCGGCGCAGCAGCAGCGTGGCGTGGTCGCGGCTCACGGCGGCCGGCCGCAGCAGCGGCCCCGCCGCGACGACCTCGCGGCCTCCGGTCGCGGCGTCCACCAGCACGGCCTCGGTCACGCCCGAGGCCGACGTCTCGGCGACGAGCAGCACCTCGCCGCGCCCCGTCCACCGGACGAACGACGCGGAGCCGCCGGGCGGCATGGCGAGCGGGCGCAGATCGTCCCCGTCCGGCCGTACCGTCCACACCTGGGTGTGCTCGCCACCGCCGGGTGCGACGAGGACGGCCAGCCGCGCGCCGGTCGGCGCCCAGGAGACGTCGCAGACCGGCTCGGGACCGGTCTCGACCGGCCACGCGGACACGCCGCGGGCCAGGCGGGGCTCCGCGTCCGCCCCCATCGGTTCGAATCCCGCGCCCGTCACCCCGGAGCCCGGGCCGGACCCGGACGCGCCGGGGTCGGCGCCGGCCCCGGCACGTCCGGGATGGCGCGCCGGGAGTCCCGCGCGACCCGCCGCCGCGTGGCCCGGCAGGGGCTGGATCCACACGCGGGGGCGTCCGTCCCGGTCGCTGACGTACGCCACGGAGCCATGGTCGGGCGCCGGTGACGGGTTCCAGCACCCCCAGGCGTCCAGGCTCTCGGGGGAGGGCAGCGCGGGGGGCAGGGCCATCAGACTCCTTGGGCCTGCAGCCACAGTTCGAGCAGCCCGAGCTGCCACAGGGTGTTGACGCCGGTGGTGGCGCGGTCGCGGCCGGGGTCGTCGAGCAGCGTCCTGACGTACTCGGGCCGGAACAGGCCGCGCGAGCGGGCCGCCTGGGCGGTGAGCGCGTCGCGGACCAGGTCGAGCACGGGCCCGTCGAGGTGGCGCACGGCGGGGACGGGGAAGTAGCCCTTGGGCCGGTCGATGACCTCGGCGGGCAGCAGCCGGCGGGCGGCGTCCTTGAGCACGCCCTTGCCGCCGTCGGCGAGCTTGAGCCCGTCGGGGCAGGCCGCGGCGAGTTCGACCAGCTCGTGGTCGAGGAACGGGGTGCGCGCCTCCAGGCCGTGGGCCATGGTCATGTTGTCCACGCGCTTGACGGGGTCGTCGATCAGCATGGCGGTGGTCTCCAGCCGCAGCACGGCGTCCAGTGCGGTGTCGGCGCCCGGCCGGGCCGTGTGGGCGCGCACGTACGCGGAGCTGACGTCGTCGTCGAGCAGGTACTCGGGGCTCACGATACCCGCCAGCTCCTGGTGCGGCCGGTCGGCGAACGCGGCCAGGTACGCGTCGCCGGCCTGCTCGCGCGGCACCCCGGCCAGCGGCTGGAACCAGCTGTAGCCGCCGAACACCTCGTCGGCGCCCTGCCCGGACTGCACCACCTTGACGTGCCGCGCGACCTCCCGCGACAGCAGGTGGAAGGCGACGCAGTCGTGGCTGGCCATCGGCTCGCTCATGGACCGCACGGCCTCCTCCAGCCCGGTCACCAGACGGCTGTCCGGAATGCGGATGCGGTGGTGGTCCGTGCCGTAGCGCCGCGCCATCAGGTCGGAGTAGTGGAACTCGTCGCCGCGCTCGCCGCCCGCCGCCTCGAAGCCGATGCTGAACGTGGCCAGCCCCTCCTGCCCCTCCTCGGCCAGCAGCGCGAGGATCAGGCTGGAGTCCAGGCCGCCCGACAGCAGCACGCCGACCGGCACGTCGGCCACCATCCGGCGGCGCACGGCCGCGCGCAGCGCCTCCAGCACGGCAGGCCGCCACTCGTCGTCGCCGAGGCCGGCGTGCTCGGGCAGGGCCGAGCGGGTGTAGGCGGGGTCCCAGTAGCGGCGGTCGGTGCTGGTGCCGTCGGGTTCGAAGGTCCGTACGGTGGCGGCGGGCAGCCTGCTGACGCCGTCGAGGATGGTGCGCTCGCCGGGCACCAGGGAGTGGAAGGTCATGTAGTGGTGCAGGGCGACCCGGTCGATCGTGGTGTCCACGTCGCCGGCGGCCAGCAGCGCGGGCAGGGTGGAGGCGAAGCGCAGCCGGTCGCCGCTCCGGGACAGGTACATCGGCTTGATGCCGAGCCGGTCGCGGCCCAGCGTCAGCCGGCCGGTGTCGCGCTCGGCCACCGCGAAGGCGAACATGCCCTTGAACCGGTCGACGCACTCGCCGCCCCACCGGTGGAACGCCTTCACCAGCACCTCGGTGTCGGAGGTGGAGAAGAAGCGGTAACCGGCGGAGCGCAGCTCCTCGCGCAGCTCGCGATAGTTGTACAGGCAGCCGTTGAACACCGCGGCGAGCCCGAGCTCGCCGTCCACCATGGGCTGCGCCGCCTTCTCGGACAGGTCGATGATCTTCAGGCGACGGTGTCCCAGGGCGATCGGCCCCATCGCCCACAGGCCGGAGCCGTCGGGTCCGCGCTCGTGCATCGCCTCGGTCATCCGGTCCACGGCGCCCATGTCCGCCGGTTTCCCGTCGAAGCGCATCTCACCGGTCAGCCCGCACATCCGTCCGTCCACCTTCCGTCATCTCGCATCAGTCCTCGCACCGGATCCGCCGAGTGGCGGGCGCGCACGCCGGCGTGTCACGCCGCCGGTTGCTCCACGTGGAACATGGCCGTCCGTGTCGCCTCAGGCGGCCGGCCGGTACGACGAGGTGCTGTCGCCGCCCAGCGGCTCCCATCCGCCGGACCGCGTCTCGGCGAGGAGCATGTCGACCACGTCGCCCAGCAGCCCGCGCCGGGCGAACGCCGCGCGCTGCCGCGCCGCCGAGCTGCCCCTGGCCAGCGCCTCGCGGGTCAGGCCCGAGATCAGCTCCCAGTCGCCGGCCTCCTCCAGGTACGGCCGCAGGCCCGCCACCATCCCGGTGACGACCTCGGCGGCGGGCCTGGGCACGCCCTCCACCGGGTCGACCAGCTCGCCTTCGAGCCCGGAGCGCGCCGCCTGCCACGTCGCGGCCCGTACGCTCTCCAGCGGCACCTCCAGGCCGGGGGAGCGCCGCACGTCCTCCAGACCGCGGGCCACCAGCGCCCGGAACAGCCCGGCTATCAGCACGATGTCCTCCACGCGCGGGCAGGAGTCGCAGATGCGCAGCTCCACGGTCGGCACGTGGTCCGACGGCCGGATGTCGAAGTAGATCATCCCGGGATCGGTGATCACACCTGACTGGATGAGGCCGCCGATCATGCGTTCGTAGTCGGCCACGGAGTCGTAGCGGGCCATCGGCCCGGCCGTGGGCCAGCGCTGCCACACCATGGTCCGGTAGCTGCCGTACCCCGTGTCGGACCCGAGCCAGTACGGCGAGCCGGCGCTGAGCGCCAGCAGCGGCGGCGCCCACGGCGACAGCCGGTGCGCGAGGGCGAGCGCCAGCTCGCGGTCGGTCACCTCCGCGTGGACCTGGGTGCCGCAGATGAGCTGCTCGCGGGTGAGGAGCTGGTAGTCGTCGAGCATCTGCTCGTAGCGCGGGTCGGGCGACACCTTCATGCGGTCGATGTCGGCCAGCGGCACGCTGCCTGCCGCCACGATGCCGAGCCCCAGGCTCTCCGCCCTGCGCACCACCATCGCGCGCATGCCGCCGAGGTCGCGGGCCAGGTCCTCCAGGTCACGGAACGGCTTGCTGTTGGCCTCCAGCGTGGAGCACTGGAGCTCCTTGGTGAAGCAGTCCTCCGGCAGCATGTCCAGGAGGATCCCCGCCCGTGGGACCAGATGGCGGGTCCGCGTGTCGACGACGTGGAACTCCTCCTCGACGCCCAGCGAGATCGTGGAGCCGCTCACCACGACCACCTCCGACCTTCATCAGTTGTCCGCATAGCGGTCACCTGCCCTCAAAAAGCGCTTTAGCACCTCATGGGGCATATGTGATCTTTAATACGGTTTGCCGGGCGTTCTCAGCCGCCGGCCTTCGACACGGCGAAAGCGAGCAGGAATCCGGCCAGCGTGATGAGCCCGGTCATCAGATGGGCGTTCTCGAAAGCCTCGGGGATCATGGTGTCGGCGACCATCGTCAGGATCGCGCCGCCCGCCAGCGCGATGATGCCCGCCAGCACGGCCGCCGGAGCCCCGCCGAGCAGCGCGTACCCCGCCAGCGACGACAGGCCGCTGATCACGGCGATCCCGCTCCACAGCCCGAACACGTACGCCTTCGACCGCCCGGCCCCGCGCATCCCGGCCGCGCTGGACAGCCCCTCGGGCACGTTGCTGATGAACACCGCCGCCACGGTCACCGCGCTCACCGCGCCCCCGCCGAGCAGGCTCGCGCCGATCACCACCGACTCGGGCACCCCGTCGAGCACCGCGCCGAGCGCAATCGCCGTGCCCGAACCGCTCTGCTCCTGCTCGGACGGCTGCTGCCCGCCGGAGCGCTTGCGATGCCGCGCGCCGCGGCGGGCCAGCAGGATGTTGCACACGGTGTAGAGGACAGCGCCGGTCACGGCGCCGGCGACCGTGGGCACCAGCCCCGCCCGCTCGTGCGCCTCGTCGATCAGCTCGAACGACACCGCGGACATCAGCACCCCGGCCCCGAACGCCATCACCGACGCGACCACCCGCTGCGGCAACCGCACCGTGTACCCGGCCAGCGCGCCGATCACCAGCGCTAACCCCGCCAGCAGCCCCCAGCCGCCCGCCTGCAACCACTCCGGCATGACCAAGCGGTTTCCCGCCCGGCGACCTCCGCAAACCCGGCACCGGGCCACGCCTTGACTTCATGTCGACATGAAGATCCATGCTGATCCGCATGCCGAACACCAGCGAACTCGTCACCCTTCTCGACGCCGCCGACACCCTTCCCGGCGCCATCGCCCTGCGCGAGCGCTCGTACGAACTGCTTCGCCTGGAGCCGGGGACCCCGGCGGTGGACGTCGGCTGCGGCACGGGCCGCGCCGTCGCGGAAATGCGCGAGCGCGGGGCCAGGCCGACCGGCGTGGACCTCAGCGCAGACATGATCGGTATCGCCCGTGACCGGTGGCCCGGAGCGGACTTCCGGGTGGGCGACGCCTACCACCTGCCGCTCGGCGACGGCGAGGTCGCCGCGTACCGGGCGGACAAGGTGCTCCACGAGCTGGACGACGCCGGGCGGGCCCTGCGCGAGGCCGCCCGCGTGCTGTCGCCGGGCGGCCGCGTCGCGCTTGCCGGGCAGGACTGGGACGCGATCGTCGTCGACTCGGGTCACCCGCTGGTCACCCGCGCGATCGTGCACGCCCGCGCCGACCAGATCCCCGACCCGCGCGCCGCCCGCCGCTACCGGGACCTGCTGCTGACGGCCGGCTTCACGGACGTCCACGTCGAGGTCCACACGGCGGTCCTCACCGACGCGACCCTGCTGCCCATGGTCACCAACCAGGCGCGCGGCGCCCTCGCCGCCGGTGCGATCACCCAGGACGAGCACGACGCCTGGCTCGCCGACCAGCACGACCGGGCCCGGCGCGGACGGCTGCTCCTGGCCATCCCGATGTTCCTGGCCGCCGCGACCCGCCCCTGAGGCCCGGCCCGAGCGCGCGCCCGACTCGACCGGCACGGACCCGACCACCGTCAGGGAAGGCGCACCGGCGAGGTCGTCACCCCAGGAGCCGGCTAGCGCGGCCACGCGTTGCGCCGGAAGGCCAGCTCCACCAGGTCGGCGACCGCACCGTCCGCGCAGGCCGCCGTCACCACGTCGGCCGCCGCGCGCACGTCCGGATGGCCGTCGCCGACCGCGGCCCCCAGGCCGGCCGCGTCGATCATGTCGAGGTCGTTGGGGTTGTCGCCGATGGCCGCGACCTCCTCCAGCGGCACGCCACGGGCCGCGGCCAGGGCGCGCAGCGCGGTGCCCTTGGTGGCCCCCTCGGGAAGCACCTCCAGGTACGTCGCCTCGGACAGCGTCGTGACCGTGCCCGCGACCTGCAGGGCGGGCAGCGGATCGCCGATCAGCATGCACTTGGTGATCCGCTCGGGGCGCAGCGCGTGCCAGCCGCCGGGATGGCGCAGCGTGATCCCGTCCCGGCGCGCGTAGTCGCGCAGGACCGGCGCGTCGTCCACGGCCCACGCCTCACCGTCGGCGAACGCCACCGGACGCACCCCCTCCGGAAGCCCCTCGAACACGCCGAGCAGCGTCGTCCAGGCGTCGGCGGGCAGGTGCCGGGAGCGCAGGACGTCCCCGGTGGCCAGGTCGGCGGTGCGGGCGCCGTTGTAGAGGATCGCCGGCCCGTCGAGGCCCAGCTCGTCGTAGTAGCGGCGGGCCGAGCGTTCCATCCGGCCGGTGGCGATGACCACCTCGCCGCCCGCGGCCCGGAAGCGGCGCAGCGCGTCGCGGCCGGCCGGGACCATCGCGAGGTCGCGCCCCACGAGCGTCCCGTCGAGGTCCGTGACGATCCAGCGGATCACGAGCCGCTCCCGGCGCCGGTCAGCTCGGCCAGCACGGAGCCGGCGAGGTCGAACCCCCCGACGCAGGCCAGGTAGCCGCCGGGGACGAGGACGTCTCCCGACAGCGGGATGTAGACGCCCCCGGCCTGCCGGACCAGGAGCGATCCGGCCGCCACGTCCCAGGCGTTGACGTGGGTGCCGTAGGCCACGTCGGACCAGCCGGCGGCCACGTGCGCCAGTTTCAGCGCCGCGCTGCCGGGGCGGCGGGTGGAGGCGAAGGCGCTGACCATCCGGGCGAAGCGGCGCAGCGCCTCCTCGCCGTCGGCGGCCAGGTCGCGGGGGGCGGGATAGCTCGACAGCAGCAGCGCCTCCCGGTCGGTCGTGGCGCCCACGCTGCGGATCGGCGCCCCGTTGCAGGTCGCCCCGCCGAGCCAGGCGGTGAACTCGTCGTCGCGCACGGGGTCGTAGACGACGCCGGCCACCACCTCGCCGTCCACGGCCGCCGCGATCGAGGTGCAGAAGAACGGCAGGCCGGCGGCGAAGTTGGCGGTGCCGTCGATGGGATCGACGTACCAGCGGACGGCGCCCTCGCCGCGGGCGCCGCCCTCCTCCCCGACCACGGCGCTGCCGGGGCAGCGCTCGTCCAGGACCTGGCGGATGTGGTCCTCGGCCGCCCGGTCGTGCTCGGTGACGGGGTCGTGGAAGTCGCGCTTGGTACGGACGTGCGGCCGGGAACGGAAGGCGGCCCGCAGCCGGTCGCCGACCGCCCGTGCCGCCTCGGTCGCGATGGCGGCCAGCTCGTACGAGGTGTTCACGTCCATGTCGCCTCCAGGAGGTTCAGCAGGCCGCGCGGGTCCTCCACGGTGGCCTGCGGGCTCTGCCGCACGCGGTACGGGATCTTCTCGGTGCTGCGGGAGACCATGAGGACCGTGGCTCCCACCTCGGCGCGGGCGCCGCAGACCACGTCACGGTCGTAGTTGTCGCCGACGTACCAGGTCTGCGCCGGGTCCACGCCGAGGGCTCGGCAGGCCAGCCGGATCATCTCCGGGTTCGGCTTGCGCACGCCGACCTCGTCGCTGTAGACCTGCGTGGCGATCAGCCGGTCGAGGCCGTCGCGGGCCAGGAAGTCGCGGTGCACGGCGCCGCACAGGGCGTTGCTCACCACCGCGGGCACGACTCCGCGCGCCCGGCAGGCGGTCAGCAGCTCCACCGTCCCGGCACGCGTCTTCCGGTCGCTGCGCAGCTCGCCCATGCGCCTGCACAGCGGGGTCGCCTCGACGGTGACCAGGGTGCGGGCCTGCTCCGGCCAGTCGGTGGCGACGAAGTCGGCCCAGAACCGGCGGTGGGTCGTCTCCTCGGGCGCGAGCTGCCGGGAGGTGGAGTCCTTCCAGTAGCCGTCGGCCCGCGCGCCGGCCCTGATGTCGCACTCGACGTCCTCGGCGGTGAGCCCGTCGAAGCCGGCGCCGGTGAGCAGGCCGTGCACCTCGGCGGCCAGCTCGGCCGCCCATGACGGGCGCCGGGTGGTCTCCACGACGACACCGCCGAAGTCGAGGAGCAGGGCCTTGGGCGCCCTCACGCCGTCGCCTCCGCCCGGTCCCAGGAGGAGATCCGGACGCCGTCGGCGTCGAAGAGGTGGAGCTGCTCGGTCCAGCAGGTCAGGACATCGCCGGAGGCGGCCAGGACCGGCGTGTACGACACCGCGTACAGCTCGGCGTCCAGGACGCGCAGCCGTACCGTCCAGGAGGAGCCGGCCGGGAGCACGGCCTCGACCAGCGCCTCCTCATGCCAGGCGGCGTCCGGTGGCGGGCCGAGGCGTAACGCCTCCGGCCGGATGCCGACGGCCGCCGGCGCCTTCCCGGCGGCGCGGGGCTCCACATGGCGCAGCAGCGAGGCGGCCAGGCCGGTGGGCGCGGGCCCCGTCTCGACGATCGCCATCGGCGGGCTGCCGACGAACTCGGCGACGAAGCGGTTGGCCGGGCGGTCGTAGACGTCCATGGGGGCGGCGAGCTGCTGCAGCTCGCCGTCGTTCAGCACGGCGACGTCGGTGGCCATGGTGAGGGCTTCGAGCTGGTCGTGGGTGACGAAGACGATGGTCGCGCCGGACTCCTCGTGGATGCGCTTCAGCTCGGCGCGCATCTCCAGGCGCAGCCGGGCGTCGAGGTTGGACAGGGGCTCGTCCAGCAGCAGCACGGCGGGGTTGACGGCGAGCATCCTGGCCAGCGCGACCCGCTGCTGCTGGCCGCCCGAGAGCTGGGACGGGTAACGGTCCATGGCGGCGTCGACGTGGACCATCCTCAGCGCCGCCTCGGCGCGGGAGCGACGCTCCGGGGCGGGGACCTTGCGCATGCGCAGGCCGAACTCGACGTTCTCGCGCACCGACAGGTGCGGCCAGAGCGCGTAGTTCTGGAAGACGAGCCCCATGCCGCGCTTCTCCGGCGGCACGTAGAGGCCCCGCTCGACGGAGTCGAGCACGCGGTCGCCGACGGCGATGCTGCCGGCCGTGGGCTGTTCGAGACCGGCGATCATGCGCAGCGTCGTGGTCTTGCCGCAGCCGGACGGGCCGAGCAGGCACATGAACGCGCCGTCGGGGACGACGAGGTCGAGGTTCCTGACCGCGTGCTCGCCGCCGCCGTAGCTCTTGGAGACTCCGCTCAGGGTGATGGTCGGCATCTATCCTCCTATGCCGGACGCCAGGCTCGTCCGGGTCAGGCGCTGGGTCAGGGTCGTCATGGTGAACGAGAGCAGGGCGATCATGAGGACGACGGCGTTGGCGAGCTGGGTGTATCCGTAGTCCACGAGACCGATCGACAGCGTCGTGAGCAGCTGCGTGCCCGTGGTGGCGAGCATGACCACGATGCTGAGCTCCTTGAGCCCGGAGACGAACGGCAGCACGATCCCGGTGACCAGCGCGCCCTTCTGGATCGGGAAGATGATCCGGCGCATCCGCTGCCACCAGGAGGCGCCGGCGACCTGGGCGGCCTCCTCCGGCTCCCGGCCGAGCTGCGTCATCGCCGCGATGCCCGAGCGGGAGCTGTAGGGCAGGTGCGTCACGGCCATCACGAGGATCAGCAGGAACGTCGTCCCGTACAGCGCCGGGACGGGTCCCCGGGCGACGGCGAACAGCGACAGCGAGGCCGCCGCGAAGGCGATGCCGGGCACCAGGTAGGGCAGGAAGGACACCTGGCGCAGGAAGCCGGCGACGCGCGGCGCCGTCCCGCGCACGACGACGTACCCGACGAGCAGCCCGGCGACCGCGCACACCACCGAGGCGAGGCCGACGACGCGCAGCGAGTTCCAGGCCGCCTCCCACAGCTCGTGGCCGCGCAGGACGCCGTGCGGGAAGCCGACCGCGCCGGGCAGCCGCTCGGCGAGCCAGTAGTCGAGGGTGAACGTCGACAGGTCCAGCGGCGTGCGCGTGATCGTGGACAGCAGCAGCGTCAGCACGGGGACCAGCACGCTGACCACGAACACCAGCAGAGCCAGCGCGAACGCGGGCCGGCGCAGGCGGCGCAGGCGGCCCAGCCGGTCCATCGCGCCCTTGCCGCCCACGGTGACGAAGCGGCGGTGCTCGCGCATCAGCCGCATGTCCATGAAGACGACCAGCACGCCGATGATCACGATGACGGTGGCGAGCACGGAGGCCACGCCGGTGCTCCGGTCCCGGATCGACTGGAAGAGCCCGGTGGACAGCACACGGTAGTCGGCCGGCAGGCCCAGCACGTACGGCGTGCCGAACGTGCCGAGCACCCGGCCGATCACCAGCAGCACGGCCGACGACAGGGCCGGGAGCATGAGCGGGACCACGATCCGCCGCACGACGGTCCGCCGGGGCGCGCCGAGGATCCGGGCCGAGTCCTCGAGCTGCGCGTCGATGCGGCGCAGCGCGTTGCCGACCAGGAGCAGGACGAACGGGTAGTAGTGCAGCCCGAGGGTGACGATGATCGGCAGCGCCCCGTAGGCCAGCCAGTCGGGCGTCCGGACGCCCTGCGCCTCCAGGAAGCCGACCTGCCCGCCGGCCCGCTCGTTCTTGAACAGCGACAGCCACGCCAGCGAGAACGTCCACGACGGCAGCATGTACGGCACGACCAGCGCGCCGGCCAGCCACCGGCGCCCCGGGACGTCGGTCCGGGTGACCAGCCACGCCATGCCGCCGCCGAGCACCAGCGCGAACAGGGTGGTGCCGGCCGCGACGACGAGCGTGTTGAGCAGCGGCTCCCAGAACAGCAGGCGGCTGACGGGGGAGCGGAAGACCCGCCACAGGTAGTAGCCGGTCCACTCGCCGGGCGCCTGTCCGGCGTGCGCCTCGTCGCCGTACTGGAGGCGGAAGGCGTCGGACAGCACCGCGACCAGCGGAGCGACGACGAGGTAGGCGAGCACGACCACGAGCACCAGGCCGAGGAGCGCGGTGGGGTCGTGACGCAGGACGCGCAGCCGGTACAGCGTCCTGCCTCGGATGGGTGGTGGGGGCGGCGGCTCCGTCTCGGTCATCACGGCCATGGCGCTCCTTCAACGGGGGGTGTCGGCGGTGGCTTCAGTGGCTGCGTTTGAGCATCGCGTCGGCGAGCGTGTCGGCGGCCTCGCCGAGCCGCCGGCCCACGGCGTCGAGCCGCGACAGCAGCTCGCGCTCGCGCAGCGTCTCCATCTCCAGCGGCTCGCCGAACAGCTCGGTGAGCCGGGCCTGACAGAGCTGGCGGACCCGGCTGCGGGACTTGCGGGTGGCCAGCACGGCGACGGTGACCGAGCCGGGGTCGCCGAGCGTCTTGCGCAGCGCCTCCTCCAGCTGGTCCAGGCCGTCGATCACGGCGCGCAGCGGCTCGGCCGCGAACGCCAGGTCGGCCGGCCCGAACAGGTCGGCCTCGCGGACGAAGTCCCTCAGGTGGTCGAGCACGTCGTCGATCGAGCGGGACAGCCGGAACAGGTCCTCCCGGTCGATGGGGGTGGCCAGGATGCGCCACAGGGCCCGGACCAGCTCCGCCCGCGCGGCGTCACCCTCGTGCTCGATCTGCGCCATCCGGGTCCGCGCCGCCGAGCGCCCGACCGCGCCGGAGGCGGCCGAGCGGGCCAGGACGGCGCCCGACCGGGCGACGGCGACCTGCCCGCGGATCAGGCCGATCACCCGCCGACCCGACCGGCCGCGCAGCTCGTCCCAGGCGCGGGCGACCCGCCGGGCCAGCCCGGTCATGCCGACCGCAGCAGCCGCAGCCCCAGCCCGGCCAGGCAACCCAGCGCCATGGACGACGGCAACGTGACCAGCCACGCCGTGCCCACGTTCAGCACCGCACGCCATCGCAACCTCCTGCCTCCCTCACTCGCCACCACGCCGACGACCCCGGCGGCCACGGACTGCGTCATGCTCACCGGGCTTCCCAGGGCCGAGCTGCCGAGGACGGCGCCGGTGGCCGCCGTCTCGGCCGAGACCACGTGCAGCGGCCGGGTGATAACCAGGCCCCGGCCCAGCCGCTCGCCGACTCCGACGAGGCTGGTCATGGCCCCGGCCAGGAACACCAGCGCCATGACGGCCGTCCAGAAGGCGGAGACGTGGACGGGCCCGACCCGGCCCAGTCCGTTGCGCCCCACGTCCACCGCGACGCTCACGACCGCGATCATCTTCTGGCCGTCGTTGACGGCGTACGCGACGCACTGGGCCGCGTACGCCAGCACGTGCGCGCCGAGCACGAGCCTGGGCATCCGGCGGGAGGACGGCACGCGCCGGGAGAGGCTCCCGAGCAGGTAGCCCAGGCCGAGCCCGGCCAGGGGCGCGCCGGCGCCCACCGCCAGGACGGCGGCCAGGGCGCGCCACGACACCGGCAGCCCCGCGCCCAGCCCGGCGCCGGTGATGCCGCCGATCACGGCGAGCGTCAGGCTGGTCGGCAGCCCCTTGGCGGTCAGAGCGCCGACCACGGCGAGCGCGGTCACCACGCCGGCCAGGAACACGGTGGCGCCCTCGGAGGTGCCGAGTCCCGCCAGCCCCTCGGTGAAGGTGCGCGCGACGGCCACGCCCAGCAGGTACGGACCGGTGGACAGCACGACGACGAGCAGGGCGGCGGCGCCCCAGCCCGGGGTGTGCGGGAACCGCAGCCCGAGGCCGATCAGCGTGGCTCCGTCGTTGGCGCCGCTGATCAGGACGAACACGACGGCCACCGCGGCGAACGCCAGCGTCCAGCCCATGATTCGCTCCTCGCCCAGGGGCCTTCTTTGTAGATGAACGAGAGATGAACGGTCAATACTTTGTCATGACATGCTTATGAACCAACTCCTCAGTCCGTAAGAATGTCTTGACAATCTATTCTCCTGATGTTCATCGTGAGCCATACGCCGGCGCCCGGATCGGGGCTGGAGCCCGGCCTTCAGGGATTCCCATGGGCATGAGGAGTGACGCCAGCATGAGGCGTACCGGGAAGATCATCTCTGTGGCGGTGCTGGCGGCGGCCGTCCTGTCGTGCGCGCCCTCCACCGGCCCCGGCGGGTCCTCGCCGCCGGCGACCGCGCGCGCACTGCCCGAGCCGTCGCTCGACGCCGCCTTCGACCTGGACACGCTGGTCGCCGCGGCGAAGAAGGAGGGCAGCGTGCTGGTCTACGACTCCAGCGGTGACATCGAGGAGGTGGCCAGGGCCTTCACGGCGAAGTACGGCATCGCCATGGAGGGGGTGAAGTCCGACACCCCGCAGACCGCCGAGAAGATGACCCGCGAGCACGCGGCCGACAACGTGACCATCGACGCCGCCATATACGAGGACGGCGGGGTCCTGGTGGGCCAGCTCGTGCCCCAGGACGTGGTCCGGACGTGGGTGCCGGCCGACCTGACGGACCAGATCCCCGCCGAGAACCGGAACCCGCTGCTCGCGCTGTCGAAGGCGACGGTCTTCGCGTACAACACCCGCCTGTCGCCCGGCGGCTGCCCGGTGCGCAACGTGTGGGACCTCACCGAGCCGCAGTGGGCGGGCAAGCTGGTGATGCAGGACCCCCTGGGCAAGCCGACCGTGCTGTCGTTCTTCACCCAGCTCGACTCGCACGGCAACCAGGCCCTGGAGCAGGCGTACCAGGCCAAGTACGGCGAGCCGCTGCGCACGGAGGAGCAGAGCGCGGCCTACGAATGGATCAAACGGATCTCCCGCAACAAGCCCGTGCTCACCGGCTCCGACGAGGACATCTCCGCCGCGGTGGGCGCGCCCGGCGTCACCGACAAGAAGCTCGGTTTCATGTCCGTCTCGAAGTTCCGCAACAACGAGGACAAGGGCTACACCCAGTCCACGTGCGAGGCGATGACGCCCTTCGCCGGCTTCAGCTATCCCAAGTACGTGGCGATCGCCGCGAAGAGCAGGCACCCGAACGCGGCCAAGCTGTTCGTGCACTTCATCATGACCGGCGAGGGCGTCCGGCACGAGATCGGCGAGGGCGGCGTGTCGGGCAACAGCACTGTCGATCCGCTGGTCACCCCGCCCGGGCTGGCCGACTGGCAGGGCCGGCTCTTCCACACCGACCCGGACGGCCTGCTCGCCGACCTGCGCAACCGCCAGGCCGTGTCCGACTTCTGGCGCGTCAGCCGCGGCTGACCGGTTCACCCCCCGAGAAAGGAGGCGCGATGCGCGCCCTGCCCAGGTTGGTCCTGGCGGTCATGATGGCCTCGGCGATAGGAGGATTATCGGGACCGGCGTCCGGTTCGAGTGTGGCGTCCGTCGGCCCGGAGGCGGAGACGCCGTCCCTGTTCGACGACGACGCGGGCGGCAACGCCAACGGCGACGACCCGGCGGTCTGGGTCCACCCGTCCGACTCCCGCCGCAGCGTCGTCATCGCCACCGCCAAACAGGGCGGCCTGTACGTCTACGACCTGGACGGGCGGCAGGTGCAGCACCTCGCGGCGCCCGCCGCCCCGGGTCCCGACGACGAGCCGGGCCGGTTCAACAACGTCGACGTCACCTACGGCTTCGGCGGCCGTGACCTGGCGATCGTCTCCGACCGGGGGCGCGACACGCTGCGCGTCTACGCCGTCTCCGGCGGCCGGCTCACCGACGTGACCGACCCGGCCGCGCCGTTCGTCTTCAACACCACCCAGGAGCAGGTCGACGACGCCGAGACCGCGTACGGGCTGGCCGCCTGGAAGGACGCCACCGGCACCTACGCCCTGGTCAGCCGCCGCCACCGGACCTCCGTCGCCCTGGTCAGGCTGCTGGCCCGGCCCGGCGGCACGATCGGCTACCAGCGCGTCAGGACGCTCGACCTGCCCGCCTCCTTCACCCTGCCCGACGGCACGAGCTGGACCCCGTGCCTGGAGCCCGGCGAGCAGCCGCAGGTCGAGGGCATGGTCGTGGACCAGGACAAGGACGTCCTGTACGCCGCGCAGGAGGACGTCGGCATCTGGCGCGTGCGCGCCGACCTGACCGGGACGCCCGTCCTGATCGACCGGGTCCGCGAGTACGGGGTGCCGGGCAGCTACGACCCGGCCACCGACGAGTGCACCCCCGGCGCCGACCCCGGCTACGGCGGCCGGCACCTCGCCGCCGACGCCGAAGGGCTCACCCTCTACTACCGCGAGGACGGCAAGGGCTACCTGCTGGCCTCCAGCCAGGGCGACAGCACCTTCGCCGTCTACCGCAGGGAGGGCTCCAACGCCCACCTCGGCCAGTTCAGGGTCGGCGAGGACGACGGGATCGACGGGGTCGAGCACAGCGACGGCTCCACCGTGCTCAACGTGCCGCTCGGCGACTTCGACGAGGGCCTGTTCGTCGCCCACGACGGAGCGAACGCCCCCGCCGACGGCGACCGGGAGAACACGAACTTCAAGCTCACCGGCTGGGGCGACATCGCCGGCGAGCTCGACCTCGACGTGGACACGGACGGCTGGGACCCCCGCGGCTGACCCCCGCGCCCGCCTGACGGGGGCCGTGCGGCACCGGGTGCCGCACGGCCTCCGCCGCTGGGATCATTCGCGGGCGCCGAGGGCGTCGGCGGGGCGGGCGCGCAGGGCGAACCTGGCCGGGACCGCCGTGGCGGCCAGCGCCAGGGCGGCCACGGCGGCGACCACCCCGGCGTACGTCAGCGGCGGCACGTACGGCGACGCCGACCCGGTCATCCCCCTGCTGAACGCCGCCAGCGTGACCAGCGAGACGGCCGTGCCGAGGACCACGGCCACGAGCAGGGCCGTCACCGTCTCCGTGCGCAGCATCCGGGCCGCCTGCCGGCGCGTCGTGCCGACCACGCGCAGCAGGGCGAGCTCGCGCGAGCGGGCCAGCGTGGACATCGCCAGGGTGTTGACCACGGCGATCGCGCAGAACGCGATGACCAGCCCCATCGCGACGTACGCCACCGCCGCGTCGGGGGAGCCCGCCGGGTCGTCGCCCGGAGCGGTCCCCGCGGGAAGCGCCCCGCGGGCGCCGCCGGTCACCAGGAGGGTGCCTCGGGGGTCGTCCACGTGGCCCGCGACGAGCCCGTACGACAGGGTCAGGTCGCCGAAGCCGAGGCCGCGGGAGTAGACGGCGGCCACCTGCACCGCGGCGGGCGTGCCGTCGCCGAGCACCAGGGAGAGCCGGTCGCCGACGCCGACCTCCAGCCTCGACGCGGCGGTGCTGCTGACCGCCGCCGACGTGTCGCCGAAGCCGTCCAGCGACCCCGCCACCACGCCGAGGTCCAGCGTCCGGTCCAGGCCGTCGGGCGTGACCGCCTGGACGGCGTACTTCTCCAGGTCGATCCTGACCGAGGTGCGCAGCACCTCGGTGACCGCCCGCACGCCCGGCACGCGGCGGACGGCGGCCGGGGAGGCGCCGGGGGCGAGCACGTGGTCGGCCTTGACGCCCGCGGCCACCTCGCCCTGGGCGGCGTGCCCGATCGTGGCCGGCACGAACAGGATCGTGCACGTCATCGCCGTCATGAGGGTGAGCGGCACGATCACCGAGGCCAGCCGCACGGGCGCGGCCAGCAGGCTCTTGCGCGCCAGGTACCCGGCCACGCCGGGCGCGCGCAGCGGCGGCGCCGTCACCGCCCGCGCGACGAGCGGGCCGAGCAGGGCGAGCGCGACCGTCCACACCAGCGCGGTCAGCATGGTGACCGGGCTGGACGCCGCCTCGGTGTTCAGCCCGGACAGCACGATCGTCAGCACCACCCCGCCGGCGACGGCGAGCAGCCCCGCGACCAGCCGCGCCACCGGGAGCCGCGCGGCGGGCGTCGCCGTCTCGCCCAGCGCCTCCACCGGCCTGATCCGCGCGGTACGGCGGGCGGAGACCCGCGCCGCCACCCACGCGGCCGCCACAGTGGTCACCACCGCGACGACCGCGGGGAACGGGCTGACCACCAGCCGCAGGTTCGCGGGCATGGCGCCCAGCTCCACGAACTCCGAGCGCAGCCAAAACCCGAGCAGGATCCCCGCGCCCGAGCCGAGCAGCCCGGCGGCCACGCCGACCAGCAGCGCCTCACCGCCGACGAGCCTCCTGACCTGCCCCGGCAGCGCGCCGACGGCCCGCAGCAGGGCGAGCTCGCGCCGGCGCTCCTGCATGGACAGCGCGAACGTGCCCACCACGACGAGGATCGCCACCAGCAGCGCGGTGCCGCCGAGGGCGCCGCCCAGGCTGACCAGCTTGACCCTGGAGCCTTCCGCCTCGGGGAACTCGACCGCGCCCCGCTCGTCGCCGGTGCAGGCCACGGCGCCCTTGCCCGCGAGATCGTCGAGGGAACGGACGTCGACCGCGGGCCAGACGCCGATCGCCGTCACCAGCCCGTCGCGCCCGGCCAGGCGGCGGGCCTCGGCGGTGGCGAAGAAGATCGTGTCCTGGCCGGGCAGGGCCTGCGCGGTCACCCCCACCACGCGATGGCCGGGGATCTTCGCGCCGGAGTGGCGCGCGTCCACGACGACCTCGCCCGCGGCCCTGGGGGCACGGCCCTCGGCCAGCGTGAACGGGGTCAGCGCGGCCGACTCCCAGCCGTGGGCGGTGCGGCCGGCGTACGGGAAGGTCACCTCGGTGACCACCTTCGTGACGCCCGGGATCCGCCGGACCTCCTCGGCCAGGGACGCCGGGATCCACCGGCGCTCGGACAGGAGCTTGGCCTTCTCCTTGCCGCTCTCCTTGGCCTGCCGGACGTACTGGTCGCCCGCCACGACGAGCGGGGCCCCGGCGTACCGCTCGGGCGCCACCGAGCCGCGCAGCCCCGTCTCCAGCAGCATCCCGCAGGCGGTGACCAGCGCGGCCGCGCAGAGCAGCGCCACGAACGCGCCGGCGAACCCGGCCTTGCGCCGCGAGATCGTCTTCCACGCGAAGGAGAACATCACTTCCACGCCCCCAGCCGGGTCATGCGCTCGGCGACCTTCTCGGCGGCCGGAGCGGTCATCGCGTCCACGATCCGGCCGTCGGCCAGGAAGAGCACGGTGTCGGCGTACGCGGCGGCCACGGGGTCGTGCGTCACCATCACCACGGTCTGGCCGAGCGTCGAGACCACCTCCCGCAGCAGGGTCAGGACGTCCCGGGCGGTCATGGTGTCCAGCGCGCCGGTCGGCTCGTCGCCGAACACCACCTCCGGCCTGGTCACCAGCGCCCTGGCGATCGCGACCCGCTGCTGCTGGCCGCCGGACAGCTCGCCGGGACGGTGCCCGGTGCGCCCTCCCAGCCCCACCCTGTCGACGACCTCGTCCAGCCACGCCCGGTCCACCCGGGCGCCGGCCAGCATCAGCGGCAACGTGATGTTCTCGGTCACGGTCAACGCCGAGACCAGGTTGAACGCCTGGAACACGAAGCCGACCCGGCGCCGCCGCAGCTCGGTCAGCGCGTTCTCGTCCATGCCGGTCAGGTCGGTGCCGCCCAGCCGCACCGATCCGGAGCTGGGGACGTCCAGGCCGGCCGCGCAGTGCAGGAACGTGCTCTTGCCGGAGCCGGAGGGGCCCATGACGGCGGTGAAGGTGCCCCGCGGGATGCCGACCGACACCTCGCGCAGGGCCGCGACCGCGCCCCTGCCCTTGCCGTACACCTTGCTCACCGTGTCCAACCGCACTGCTTCTGTCATGCCTCCAAGCCTGCTGATCTGCGGTTTCGGCCACCAGAGAGCCGCTCACGACCCCGCCGTGACGTCATCATGATCCGGACATAATGGTCAGGTGATTCGTATGCTCCTGGCCGAGGACCAGCACGTCATCAGGGAAGCGCTCGTGACGCTGCTCAGCCTCGAACCCGACATCGAGGTCGTGCAGGCGGTCGAGTCAGGAGACGCGGCCGTGGCCGCCGCGCTGGCGCACCGGCCGGACGTCGTCGTCCTCGACATCGACATGCCCGGCGCGATCGACGGCCTCGACGCCGCCGCGCAGGTGCGCACCAGGCTGCCGGGCTGCCGCGCGCTCATGCTCACCGGCCACGGCAAGCCCGGCCACCTCCGGCGGGCGCTCAGCTCGCAGGTGGACGGCTTCATGCTGAAGACCGCCTCGCCGGAGGAGCTGGCGTCCGCGATCAGGAAGGTGGCGCGGGGCGAACGGGTCCTCGACCCCTCGCTCGCCGTCACCGCGTGGAACCTGGCCGACAATCCGCTCACCCCGCGCGAGGCCGACGTCCTGCGGCTGGTCGCGGAGGGGGCCGAACCGCCCGAGATCGCCGGGCGGCTCTTCCTCAGCGCCGGGACCGTGCGCAACTACATCACCGCGATCGTGACCAAGCTCAACGCCCGCAACCGCACCGACGCCGTGCGCATCGCCTCCGAGGCGGGCTGGATCTAGCCGGCCTGGATCTGGCCGGCCTGGATCTGGCCGGCCGGCGCCCAGGTGAGGGTCGGGGCCTCGGCGGTGAGCTCGAACCAGCCGTCCTCGTGGGTGACGTCCAGCCGCCCGTCCAGCGCGGCCAGCCGGGTGGTGAGGTTGCCGATCCCGGCCGAGCCGCGGCGGCCCTTCGCCGGGCGCGCACCGTCGTTGCGCACGCTCAGCCGTACGGTGCCGTCCCGCACCGAGGTCGTGATCACGCAGCGGCGGGCCGAGCTGTGCCGCAGCACGTTGGTGACCGCCTCCCTGAGCACGATGCCGAGCGTGGTCTCCACGTCCCGGCCGAGGGTGTCGTGGCCCAGGTCGAGCTGCACCTCGACGCCCGCGGTGGACAGCAGCGCGCGGGCCGAGTCCGCCTCCGCGCCCAGCGACAGCTCGCCGCCCCTGCCCGACACCGTCCGCAGGTCCTCCATCGCCCGTTCGGTCATCGTCGCGACGTCCCGCAGCTCCTTGCGCGCGCGGTCGGCGTCGAGCCTGCGGGCGAGCTCGCACTTGAGCAGGATCGCGGCCAGGGTGTGCCCGAGCAGGTCGTGCAGGTCGCGGGCGGCCCGCAGCCGCTCCTCGACGACGGCCGCGCGGGCCAGGCCGTCCCTCGACTCCCGCAGCTCACCGGCCATCCGGGCCAGCCTGAGCAGCCCGTACACGACCAGGCCGGTCACCACCGTGCTGATCGCGTAGTTCACGGTGAGCGCGACCGGCAGGGCGAGCAGCACGCCCGAGACCGCGACGACCGCCACGATCGCCGCCACCAGCGGGAGCGCCACCGCCCACGGGAAGGCCAGCAGGATCGGCCCCGCCAGGAACCCCGCCACCCCCAGCCACGCCTGCCCGAACAGCGGGAGCGGGGCGAACGTCAGCACCCCCATGATCGACAGTGCCACGTGGTGACGGCCTTCCACCGAGCGCACCTGCATGACGACGATGACGGCCAGCAGCGCCGCCGGCCACGGGGAATCGGCCGCGAGCAGCGCCTTCACCGAGAACCCCACCAGCACGGCCGTCAGCAGCGCGATCGCCAGCGCGCTGTCGCGTTCCGGCCGGCCGGGCGGGCGGGTGACCGGCAGCCGAGCCTCCACGGTCACCCGGGCGTCATCCGTGAGCCCGACGGTGAGCGTGCCGCCCGCCTCCTCGACCTGCCGCGGCAGGTCGCCGAGGTCCGCGTCGCCGGCCGTGCGGGCGCCGTCGTCGGAGACGCGCAGCCGGACCGCGGCGCCCTCCGTGAACGTCTCGATGCGGCAGACGGTGGCCGCGGACCTCCGGACGATGTCCGTCACGGCCTCCCTGAGCACGGCCGCCAGCAGCGCACCCGCCGGGCCGAGCGGCTCGGCGTGGCTCACGCGCACGTCCACGGTGACGCCCGCGGCGGTCAGCATGGCCTTGGCGGTGGTGATCTCGGGGGTCAGGGACATGGCCCGGTAGCTCGCCGCCGCCGCCCGGGCCTCGGCCAGCGAGCGGCGCGCCGTCTCCACGTCAGGCGTCCCGGTACGCGCCCCTTCGGCGATCGCGGACAGCGCCCGCCCCAGGCCCGCGCTCAGCTCGGCGGCGATGCGCAGCCGCTCCTCGGCCGCCGCCGTCACCGCCAGCGACAGCCGCGCCGCGTTCACCTCGTCGATCCGGTCGATCATCCTGGTCAGGCCGTACACGACCAGCGAGATCAGCACCATGCTGATCACCGGGTCGGGCGGCCCGAGCAGCGCGGCGCTCACCGCCACGGCCAGGGCCGCCGGCCAGAGACTGGTCAGCAGCAGCGAGCCGCCCACGAACCCCAGGATCCCCACCGAGGAGCCGAACAGCAGCACCGACCCGTAGGCCAGGACAGCCTGAACCGGCACCAGCCACCACGAACGCCGCAGGGTGAAGAGCACCTGCACCGCGAACACGGCCACCGCCGAGGGCGCCCCGGCCACCACGTAGACGCTCGCGAAGCCGGCGAAAACGACGGCGACGATCAGTTTCGCCTGCTTGTGCACCCGTGCAGCCTAGAAGAGGCCCTTACGCCGCAGAGCCATGGGCCGCCCTGGATCCGGACACCGGGGCGGCCACCCGCCGGGCCGAGACCCGCCGCGCGGACACGGCCAGGGTCAGCACCGCGCACGCGGCCACCAGCCCGCCCAGCCCGAGCGCGGCCTGAAGCGTCAGGGCGTCGGGGTCGAGGAGCGCCTGCCCACGCCGCGCCTGCCACAGCACCAGCCCGGTGAGCCCGGCGTACCCGAACGCCGCGACGATCACCAGGACCGTACGGGTGGCGGCGCCCGACAGGACGGGGAAGCGGCGGGCCGCCAGCCGCAGCCCGATCGCGACCAGCGGGATCACCTGCAGCGCGTGCAGACCGACGAAGTGCGCCACCCGCAGGTCGCCCGAGCCGGTCTCCCACCCGGTGACCGCCATGCCGGCCCCGCCGTCGGGGGCGCCGACGCTGTGCGCGCCGATCGTGGTCAGGCTCAGCCCCCTGGCCAGCCCCGCCGCCTGGTCCGGCGTGGGGGCGGTCATCAGGTAGCCGACGGACATGCCGGCCAGCGAGATGACCAGCCCGAGCGGGACCGCCCATGCCATCGCCCGGTCCACGCGCCGCTGCGCCACCAGGAAGACCCCCATCGCGAAGGTCATCAGCCAGCCCAGGTACGCCGCCCCACCCATGATCATGAACACGGTGGCGTCGAGGCCGGTGGAGAAGTTGAAGTGGCTGGGCACGCCGCGCGCCGCCTGGAAGGCGATCGCCGCGATCTCCGGGGTGACGAAGCCGGCCACGGCCACGGTTCCCAGCCACCACAACGTGCGCCGCCACCGCCCCGCCTGAGCGATCATCCAGGCCAGCGTGATGGCGTACATGCCGAACGACACCGCGAACTTGGCCGGCTTCAGCCACACGCTCTGTCCCATGAGCGTGCGCCCGTCCACCACCAGGCCCAGCCCGCAGACCAGGGCCACCACCGCCATCGCCGCGGCGCAGTAGGTGAGCGGTCCGTGCCACGAGGACGTGACCTTGCGAATCTCCCGCCGCCGAAGCAGGGCACCCATGACGACTCCTTCCCATCGACTGGGTACAACCCTGCTGGTCAGCGGCCCGCACCGACCAGAGACGCGATCATCGACCGGGCATGACGTCGTCACGAACCAGACATGGGCCCACCGGCCCGCCGCGCGTCGACGACGGGCGGGTCACCGGTAGCCGGCCGCGACGATGTTGGCCTGGACGGCGTTCTCGGTGGCGTCCGACGGATAGCCGGACGTCATGACGCCCTCGTAGAAGGTGCCGGCGGCGCCGTGGCTGTTGTCGCCGCCGATGCCGAGGATGATGGCTCCTTCCTTCTTCATCGGGTTGTAGCCCGGCACGTTGGGCCGCACCCCGTTGTAGAAGGTGGACAGGCTGCCCGACTGCGCGTTGCCGCCCCGGATGGCCCAGTGGTTGGGCTCGCCCTTGATGACGGCGGTCAGGTACCGGTGGGTGATGGTCGGGTCGTTGGCGTTGTACTTCTGGTTCACGCCGGAGAACAGGCCGTTCTCCAGGTCGGCCATGATCCAGGGGCCGTTGCCGGCGCCGTAGCCCCAGACCTTGATGTTGCCGAAGTAGATGGCCTCCATGGTGCCGTTGCCGTTGTCCCGGCTGTTGGTCTCGGCGTTGCCGTAGTCGAAGCAGCAGCCGCCGTTGTAGTGCGTGCCGTCGAGGACGGCGTACATGCCCTCCGGCTGGTCCCCCTTCGCGACACCGTTGGTGGTGTTGTCGCGGTATCCGACGCCGGGGTCCACGTACACGCCGTACGCCTTGCGGCCGTAGACCGTGGTCGGCGCCTTGGTCGCGGTCGCGAGGTTGTCGTACCCGCCGGGGGCGGGGCCGGGGAACCCGCCGGGCGGCGCCTGGGTGAGGTGGTTGCCACGTCCGGACTGGTCGTAGATGACGGTGATCAGGCAGGTGGCGCCGGCGCAGAACGAGTCCTGCGCCGCGGCGTCCGCGCCGCCGCCCGCGCTCAGCACCCCGATGTCCCGGGTGGCGTTGTCCGAGGCGCGCCGCACCTGGTACAGCGGGCCGTTGTAGGAGGCGTACAGGGCACGGGTCGTGCTGTGCGCCGCCACGCACGGCGTGCCGCCCGCGGCGTAGATGTCGCACGGCTGCCTGGACGGCGGTGGCGTGGGGGTCGTGGTGGGCGACACCGTGGGGGTCGGCGACGAGGTGCCGCCGGTGCAGGGCACGCCGTTCAGGGCGAAGCCGGACGGCGCCGGGTTGGAGCCGCTCCAGCTCCCGTTGAAGCCGAAGCCGGTGCTGCCGCCGCTGGGGATGCCGGCGTTGTAGTCCACGTTGGTGACGGTGACCTGGGCGCCGGACTGGGTGTAGGAGCCGTTCCAGATCGTGGTGACGGCCTGCCCGGCGGGGAACGACCAGGTGAGCTTCCAGCCGTTGACGGGATCGCCGAGGTTGTGAACGCTCACATCGGCGCCGAAGCCGCCGGGCCACTGGTTGGTCACCGTGTACGTGACCTGGCATCCGACCGTGGCCGCCGACGCGCCGTGCGTCGCCGCGACACCGAGACCGGCCGTCGACAGCGCGGCCGCCGCGGCGGCGGAGAGCCGCAACCGCCGGGGGAAAGAGCTGACATGTCGCACAGGTGCCTTCCTTTCCTGGGGCTCCCAAGGGCTTCCAGGGGCTCGTACGGGTGACGGGCGGTCACGGGGAGGTGCAGGTGGCGACGGGAGTGGCCGCGGTGCCGTTCGCGGTGAAGCCGAACGTGGTGGACGCGCCCGCCGCGACGGAGCCGTTGTAGGGGGCGTTGCGAACCGTCACCGCGGAGCCGGAGCCGCTCTGCGTGCCGTTCCACAGGCTGCTGATGCTCTGGCCGCCGGGCCAGGTCCACTTCACGGTCCAGCCGTCCACCGGCGCGCTGCCCGCCCGGACCGTCACCGTCGACTGGAACCCGCCCTGCCAGCTGTTGACCGTCTCGATCGTCGCCGAACACGCGCCCGGAACCGGAGTCGGGGTGGGAGTCGGGGTCGGGGTGGGTGACGGTGGCGGCGTGCTCTCGAACTGGGTGAAGAACTTCCACACCTCACCCGGGACCCAGGTGGAGCCGCTGTCACCGGGAGCGCCGTCCTGCGGTGCGGCGATGTGCCCCTCGTCGAACGCCGCCCAGACGACCGGATGTCCCGCCGAACACCCCGAGTAGGCGGTGATCCGGTGCGTCAGCGTGCCCTGCGCCGGCTCGGGCGGGTTCTGGGCGGCGCAGTTGTTGTTCCTGACGAACCTGTCGCGCAGCGACCGTCCGCCGGAGATCCCGAGCACCCCGTCCCGGACGCCGTGGATCCCCATGTACGCGATGGGCTGGGCGCCGCCGGCGCACCCGCTGAGCTGCCCGCCGGACTGGACCGCGACCGCGCGGAAGACGTTCGCCCGGGCGCACGCCAGCGCGTACGACATGGCGCCGCCGTAGCTGAAACCCGTGGCGAACAGCTGCGTCGAGTCGACGCACAGAGCTCCCTCGATCTGCCTGACCATGTCGTCGACGAAGGTCAGGTCCTCGCCGCCCGAGTTGCCCCAGCCGTTGTTGAGACCCTGGGGGGCGACGAAGATCGTGCTGTTGTTCGCCAGGCGCAGGAGCCCGTAGTAGGCCCAGACGTCGCGTTGCACGGTCTGCCCCGTGGCCACGTCGGTGGCGGTGCCGCCCAGCCAGTGGAAGCCGAAGACCAGCCGGTAGGGGTGGTTCCTGTCGTAGGTGTCGGGGACCCGCAGGATGTAGCTGCGGTTCTTGCCGCTGCTCTGGATCGTGTGGGTGCCGCTGGCCAGCCCCGGGGCCCTGCCGCATCCGGCGGTCGGGGCGAGGGCGCCGGCCGTACGGGTGAGGGGCCCGCCTGCGCTGGTGCTCAACGCCGGACCACCCGTGGCCAGGACGGCGAGCATCGCCGCCGCTGTGGCGGTGATCGCCGCTAAGACGGTGAGGAGACTACGTCTGGACATCGTGCGACCCTCTCTGCCGATGGGGGACATGAGAGTGAGCGTCATGGGAGGGAGCGGTGATCAGACCTGGCGGATGCGCGGCCCGATCCGTCTCGGGACGCGTCACGGCCGGCAACCCCCGCCGCTCACCACCGACTCCGGCAGGAGGCCGCTCCGGGCTCAGTGTGGAAACCCCGGCGAAACCTGTCAAGGCGCCTCCGGGCACGTTTCCACGAAGCGAACGGGCCGGACCTTCGCTGTCCTGCGGCGATGGACGCGTCGCCTTTCGAAAGTTTCCGATCTCCCGCTCCACAGGGCCTTTTCACCCAGTACGCGGCGGATCGTTACCGCGACCGCGACCTGAAACTTTCATCACCAGGGCCTCGTCCGCGACCTGGACCGGGCCTGGTGGGAACGGCCGACCGGCGGACCGAGGACCGGCATGGCCGGGAGCCCGCCCTTGACGGGACTGCCTCGCGTCGTATTTGCTCCGCGGCACACCACCAAGCACCGACGGAAGGGGATCGGCCGGACACCACGTTGTTAACGCTCACAACCTGCCTCACCACCACCGCATCGGCTTTCGGCGAGGCCGCTAACGGTGGCTGCGGTGCGCGGTCTCCGGGCCGACCACCCGCAGCAGCTCCAGCGCCTCGAACGTCTTCGACCCCGGCGGCGGCGTGTAGACGAGCAGGCGCTGGTCCTCGGCGGGGGCGAGCAGCGCCTCGCAGTCGAACTCCATGTCGCCGATGGCCGGGTGCCGCACGCGCTTGCGGCTGCTGCGCCGTACCGCCACCTCGTGCAGCTCCCACAGCCGTACGAACTCGTCGCTGGCCGCGCGCAGCCGCTCGACCAGCTCGGTCGCGGCGACGTCGTTGCCGCGCCTGACCACGGCCGCGCGCAGGTCCGCCACATGCATCCGGGAGTAGGCCGGATGCTCCTCCTCCGGGTACGACTCGCGCACGAACGGGTCGGTGAACCAGCGCCAGGGGATGTTGCGGTCGGGCTCCTCGATCGTGCAGTGGCAGCCGAACAACGCCTCGGCCATCGCGTTCTGCGACAGCACGTCGCCCAGGTCGCTCACCAGTTGCGCGGGCGTCTCCACCAGCCGGTCCAGCAGGAACAGCAGGCTGGGCTTGACGTACTCGCCCGCGCGCGGCCCGGCCGGCGGCCGGTGTCCGGCCAGCAGGTAGAGGTGGTCGCGTTCGTCGCGGGTCAGCCGCAGCGCCCGCGCCAGCGCGGCCAGCAGCTGCGTCGACGGCTGCGGGCTGCGCGCCTGCTCCAGCCGCATCAGGTAGTCGGCTGACATGCCCGCGAGCTGGCTCACCTCCTCCCGCCGCAGTCCAGGAGTACGGCGGCGCGGCCCGGAAGGCAGCCCCACCTCCCCGGGCAGCAGCCGCTCCCGTGAGCGGCGCAGGAAGTCGGCGAGCTCCTCACGATTCATCCCCCCATCCTGCAATATCCCGAAATATCGCAGCCTAGGAGTGCTTGTCCTAGGGAGCCCGGTCCGCTCCACAACGGCCGCCCCGCTTGGCACGGTGGACGCCATGACGACGAAGAACCTGACCGTTGACGGAGCCCGCATCGCCTACCGCACCCTCGGCACCGGACCCGCGCTGGTGCTCGTCCACGGCACCGGGCCCGGCTCCGTGACCTGGGACGGCATCGCCGAGCGCCTCGCCGACCGCAACACCGTGATCCTGCCCGACCTCGGCGGCAGCGACGTGGCGCAGGACGACGGCGGACCGCTGACCCTGGAGGCGCTGACGCGGCAGCTCGCCGCGGTGATCGAGGACTGCGGGCAGGCGCCGGTGAACCTGGTCGGCCACTCCCTGGGCGCCGTGGTCGTCCTGTCGCTGGCGGCCACCCGGCCGGAGCTGGTGCGCACGCTCGTGCCGGTGTCGGGGCTGGCGCACACGGAGGACGAGTACGTGCGCAACACGTTGCGGCTCTGGCTGGACCTGGCCGACGACCCGGAGCTCTTCGCGCGGTTCGCGATGCTCGCGGCGTTCAGCCGCCGCCACCTCAACGAGATCGGCCGGGACGCCGTCGAGGAGCTCGCCAGGGCCTTCCGCGCCCACCCCGACCGCATCCGGCAGATCGACCTCGTCCTCCGGGTGGACATCCGCCGGCTGCTGCCCCAGATCAAGGCGCCCACGCTGGTCATCGGCACCACCCAGGACGCGCTGGTCCCGGCGGAGAACTCCCGCGAGATCCACGCCGCCATCCCCGGCAGCTCCTACGCCGAGCTGGACTCCGGCCACGTCTCCCGCGTCGAACGCCCCGACGACCTGATCAAGCTCGTCCGGGACTTCGCCGCCTAGGAGGCGAGGGGTGTCAGCGGCGCGAGGCCTGCTCCTGCTCCCAGCGCCGGAGCAGGCCGGGCAGTTCCCGCAGCAGGAAGTCGTAGAAGTCGCGCATCCGGGCGAGGCGTTCGCGCGCCGGGTCGTCGGCCGCCGTGGTCGCGATGCCGGCGTCGGCGGCCTGCAGCATGATGTGGACCACGGTGTTCTGGGTGGAGAAGAGGGTGGGCCAGGCGTCGTCGCGCAGGCGGTAGTGCTCGCGGCGGCTGCCGGGGGCGGGCAGGCGTTCGATCAGCCCGACCGACAGCAGCGCCTTGACCGCGCCGGACACCGAGCCCGCGCTGACGCCGAGCCGGTCGGCGATGTCGCCCATGGTGACCGTCTCGGCGTCGGTGAACAGGAACACCGCCAGGGCTCGCGCCGACATCCGCTGGAGCCCGCCCTCGGTCAGTGCCAGCGCCAGCCGCTCCGCCGCCTGCCATCGCTCCTGCTGCTCACCCATCCGCCACCTCCGCACAGCAGGATAGCGACACCCCG
Source organism: Nonomuraea rhodomycinica (assembly GCF_013363995.1). Taxonomy (GTDB): domain Bacteria; phylum Actinomycetota; class Actinomycetes; order Streptosporangiales; family Streptosporangiaceae; genus Nonomuraea; species Nonomuraea rhodomycinica. The sequence continues at coordinate 226,312 of NZ_JABWGO010000009.1, forward strand.
AAGTCTTCAGAAATTTCTGAAATGTCGCTATATTGCTGTCACTCGACTCCTTCGGGAGGCGACGGTGTGCCGGGAAGCCTGGTCGGCGAGCGAGAAACCCCTGATCAGGAGCCCCCGATGAAGGTCCTCATCCTCACCCACGGCACCCGCGGTGACGTGCAGCCCTACGCCGCCCTCGCCCTGGCGCTCGAACGGGCCGGGCACGAGCCGGTCCTCGGCGCCCCGGCCGCGATGGCCTCACTCGCCGAGCCGTACGGCATCCCCTACGCCCCGCTGCACGACGGGCCCAACACGCTGATCGACGACCCGGAGATCCGCCAGGCCATCGAGACCAACTACCGCGGCCTGCGCGGCAAGGGGATCGCCCTGCGGGTGATGCGCCGCAGCAAGCCGCTCATGGCCAAGGTTCTGGACGACATGGCGGCCGCCGCCGAGCACGGGGCCGACCTGGTCGTGCACGCGCCCGGAATGCCCGGCCAGCACGTCGCCGAACGGCTCGGCGTCCCCGCGGTGCCGGCCGCGCTCCAGCCGGTGTGGGTGCCCACCGGGGCCTTCCGCAACCCGATGCTGCCGCTGCCCCTGCCCAGAGCGCTGAACCGGGCCTCCTACCTGCCGATCAAGCTGATGCTGCGCTCCTTCGGCGGCATCGCCGACGACCTGCGGAAACGACGGCTCGGCCTGCCCCGGCGGCGCGGGCGGCACGACATCCTGCGCCGGCCCGACGGCCGTCCCGCCACCGTGCTGCAGGGCTTCAGCGTGCACGTGCTGCCCGCGGGGCTCGACTATCCCGCGTGGGTGCACACCACCGGGTTCTGGTACCTGCCCGCCCCCGAGGCGTGGACGCCGTCGGCGGAGCTGCAGGTGTTCCTGGCCGACGGGCCGCCGCCGGTCTACCTGGGATTCGGCAGCATGGCCGGCACCGACCCGCGGCGCGTCGGCCGGATCGTGCGCGAGGCGATCCGGCTGGCCGGGGTGCGGGCGGTGCTGGCGTCCGGATGGGGCGGCCTCCAGCTCGACGACCTGCCGGACGACGTCCTGCTGCTCGACCAGGCGCCGCACGACTGGCTGTTCCCGAGGACGGCGGCCGTCGTCCACCACGGCGGCGCGGGCACCACCGCCGCCGCGCTGGCCGCCGGGCGTCCTCAGGTGGTGTGCCCCTTCGTCGCCGACCAGCCGTTCTGGGCGGCCCGCATGCACGCCGCCGGCGTCGCGCCGCGACCGCAGCCGCAGCGTCGCCTGACCCCCGAGGGGCTGGCCGCCGCCATCACCCTGGCGACCGGCGACGCCGGCATGGGCCACCGCGCCCGGTCCCTCGGCGAGCGGGTCAGGGCCGAGGACGGCGCCCGGCGGGCTGTGGGGATCCTCGAATCCCTGTGATCGGCGCCGGCGACCCCGGCGTGGGCGTGCGAGGTCACATGAGGTAACGCAGCCACAGGTACGGGGCGACCAGGACGACGGTGACGGCGGTGACGATCAACCCGTACCTGGTGAACTGCCAGAAGCTGATCGGGGTGCCGTTGCGGGCGGCGATGCCGAGCACGACCACGTTGGCCGCGGCGCCGACCGCGGTGGCGTTGCCGCCCAGGTCGGCGCCGAACGCCAGCGCCCACCACAGCGCCCGGTCGCCCCCGCCGGCGTGGGCGAGCTGCTCCACGATGGGGCTCATGGTGGCGACGTAGGGGATGTTGTCCACGACGGCCGACAGGCCGGCCGAGACGCCGAGCAGCCCCATCGTGGTCAGCTCGGGCCGTCCGGCGGTCGCGGCGACGGCGGCCTCCGACAGGGCGCCGATGACACCGGTCTCGACCAGGGCGCCGACCATGACGAACAGGCCGGCGAAGAACACCAGCGTCGGCCACTCCACCTCGGCGAGGGCCTGCTCGGTGCTCACCCTGGTCGCCGCCACCAGCACGCCGGCGCCCAGCACGGCGACCACCGACGGCTCGTAGTGCAGCACCGGATGCAGCACGAACGCGGCCATCACCAGGGCGAGCACGGTCAGCGCCTGCCACAGCAGCCTGTGGTCGGCGATGGCCTCCCGCTCGTTCAGCGCCATGATCTGCTCGGCGCGTTCGGGGTCGTAGCGGAACGACCGGCCGAACATCAGGTAGCACAGCCCGACGAACACCACCATCAGGACGACGATCATCGGGGCCATGTGGACGAGGAAGTCGTTGAAGCTCAAGCCCGCACGGCTGGCGATGATGATGTTGGGCGGGTCGCCCACCAGGGTGGCGGCGCCCCCGATGTTGGACGCCATCGCCTCGGCGATGAGGAAGGGCGCCGCGTTGACGGCCAGCCGTTCGCACACCAGGAACGTCACCGGCGCGATCAGCAACACCGTGGTGACGTTGTCGAGCAGCGCCGACGCGGCGGCGGTGATGAGCACGAGCAGCACCATCAGCCGGAACGGCCGCCCGCGGGCGCGTTTGGCGGCCCAGATGGCCAGATACTCGAAGACGCCGGTCTCCTTGAGCACCCCGACGATGATCATCATGCCGAGCAGCAGGAGGATGACGTTCCAGTCGACGCCGGTGTGCTTGGAGAAGAACGCCGCGTCGGCGCCGGTGGCGTGGATCACCAGCATGATCCCGGCGCCGCCGAGCGCGGCCGCGACCCGATGGATCTTCTCGGTGGCGATGAGCGTGTAGGCGGCCAGGAACACCGCCACGCTCACCCAGGACAGCGCGCTCACGCCGCGAGCACCGTGACGGCCGCGGAGGCGGGGACGGTCGCGGGCAGGTCAGACAGCGGTTCTTGGGCGCGCACCGGCACATCCTCGAAAGTGGAAGGACAAGGACCTGCCGACCAGACTTCCCGGCGCACCTGTGGCCAAAGTATCAAGAACCGTAGAGATCGTGCTCGTCCGCACCCGTCATACCAGCACGGGGAGAAGCGCGAGCAGCGCAGCCGACTCCACGTCATGCTGACCAGGGGGGAACCACCCTCACGGCAGGTTGGCGAAGCGCTCGACCTGGTCGGTACGGCCGGACACGATGACGACGTCGCCGTAGCCCAGCACGGTCTCCGCGGTGGCATAGGTGAACTCCTGCCCCTGGCTCTTGACCGCGACGATGGTGACGCCGTACTTCCGCCGCAGGTCGGACCGCCCGAGCGGGACGCCCACGTACTGCTTGGGCGGAGGTGTCTTGGCCAGCGCGAAGTCGTCGTCCACCTGCATGAAGTCGAGCATCCGGCCACTGATCAGATGGGCCACGCGCTCGCCCATGTCGTGCTCGGGGAAGACGACGTGGTGGACGCCGATGCGGTCGAGGATGCGTCCGTGCTGCCTGCTGACCGCCTTGGCCCAGATGTGTTCGATCTCCAGCTCCACGAGCAGCGACGCGGTGAGGATGCTCGCCTCCAGGTCGCCGCCTATCCCGACGACGGCACGGTAGAAGTCGGGCACGCCGAGCTGCCGCAGCGCCTGCATGTCGGTGCAGTCCGCGGTCGCGATGTGGGTGATCTCGCCGGACAGGCTCTGCACCACCTTGGCGCGGTTGTCGATGGCCAGTACCTCGGTGCCGCGCCGGGTCAGCTCGACGGCGAGCGAGCTGCCGAACCGCCCCAGCCCCATCACCACGACCGGATCGCTTGTCCTGTCAGCCAACGATGACCCTCTCCTCGGGGAGTTGGAAGCGGCGGGTACGATCCTTCAGCGCGAGGGCGGAGCCCAGGGTGAGCGGACCGGTCCGGCCGATGAACATGAGCAGCACGAGCAGCACCTGCCCGGCCGGGGCGATGTCCGCGGTGACACCGGTGGACAGGCCCACGGTGCCGAACGCCGAGACCGCTTCGAACAGCACCTGATCCAGGCTGTGCGGGGTGAGCGCGAGGAGCGCGTACGTGGACACGGCGACCAGCGCCACGCTGATGAGGCTGATCGAGATGGCCTGGCGCTGGGTGCTCTGCGGGAGGCTGCGGTGCCCGACGATGACCTCGCGCTCGCCGCGCAGCTCGGCCCAGATGACGAAGGCCAGCAGCCCGAACGTGGTGACCTTGATGCCGCCCGCGGTGCCGGCGCTGCCGCCGCCGATGAACATCAGCAGGTCGGTGGCCAGCCAGCTCGTGGGGTACATGCCGGCGAGGTCCAGGCTGTTGAACCCGGCCGTGCGCGGCATGACGGCGGTGAAGAACGCGGCCAGGACCTTGGCCTGGTCGTCGAGCGCGCCCAGCGTCCTCGGGTTGTCCCATTCGGTGGCCAGGAAGACCAGCGTGCCACCGACCAGCAGGATCAGGGTGACGCCGACGGTGACCCTGGTCAGGACCGACCAGCGGCCCGGCCGCCGCCATGCCCGCAGCAGTTCGAACACCACCGGGAAGCCCAGCCCGCCCACGATCACCGCGGCGGCGATGGTCAGGCAGATCCACGGGTCGGCGACGAACCGCATCAGGTTGTCCGGCCACAGCGCGAACCCGGCGTTGTTGAAGGCCGAGACCGCGTGGAAGACGCCCAGGTAGACGGCACGGCCGAACGGCTCGCCGTGGCCGAGCAGGAACCGGCCGGTGAGGACGACCGCCGCGGCCGCCTCGCACACCAGGCTGAAGACGACCACCTTACGGACCACGTGCCGGACGTCCGCCATGCTCAGCGTCTTCGTCTCGGCCTGCGCGAAGATCCTGGCCCGCAGGCCGAGACGGCCGGCCACCAGGATGGTGAACAGCGTGGCGAGCGTCATGATGCCCAGCCCGCCTACCTGGATGAGACCGGCGATCACCCATTCCCCGAACGCCGACCAGTGCGTCCCCGTGTCCACGACCACCAGCCCCGTCACGCACACCGCCGAGGTGGAGGTGAACAGCGCGGTCAGGAGCCCTGCCGCCTGGCCCGACTCGGTGGCGATCGGCGACGCCAGTAACCCGGTGCCGAGCAGGACCACCGTCGCGAACCCGACGACGATCACCTGGGCCGGGTGCTGGAAGCGGTTGAGGATGCCAGGAGCACGCCTCACGACTCGCCGCCCCGTCTGCGCAGCCGCCCGAACCAGGCCGGGACCTCACGCTCGTCGTCGAAGCCGCGCGCCACGACGATGTCGGTGGAGGAGTGCAGCAGGATGGACAGCACGATGGTGACCGCGACGAGCTGGAAGACCTGCAGGCTCGCGGCGATGCCGGAGCCCAGCACCAGCAGGCCGTACACCACCGACGCGAAGCCCTTGGGGCCGAACCAGGCCACCGCGGCCTGCTCCCGCACCGACAGGCCCGAGCCCAGGAACGACAGCCAGATCGCGACCGGCCGGGCCAGCACCAGCGCGCCGAGCGCGAACAGCCAGCCCGTCCAGCCCACCGAGCCGAGCAGCGCCGGGGTGACGAGCGCGCCGAACAGCAACAGCGCCGCCAGCTTGAACAGCTCCGCGATCAGTTCGCCGAAGTGCTCGAACGACTCGCGCTGCCGCGGGCCGAACGTGGCCACGGTGATGCCCGCCGAGAAGGCGGCCAGGAACAGGTTGCCGTGCGTGGCCTTGCCGAGGGCGAGCACGAGCAGGCCGATGGCCAGGGCGTTGAGCGGCTCGTACTGGGTGGACGCGGCGAACCAGCGCGTCTGCTCCAGCTTGATCGCCAGCCACGGCACCGCGACGCCGATCACGACGCCGACGCCGAGCTCCAGCCCCAGCTCGCCCAGGTGCAGGTCGGCAGAGCCCTGGGCGATGGCCAGGAACAGGATGACGAACGGCAGCGCCAGCCCGTCGTTGACGCCGGACTCGACGTTGAGCAACTGCCGCAGCCGGGGCGGAACCTTCTCGTTGCCGACCAGCGCGGCGGCGAACACCGGGTCGGTCGGCGCCAGGATGGCGCCCACGAGCAGCGACTCGATCCAGCCCAGCCCGGCCAGGTAGTGCGCCCCGACGGCGGTGATGACCAGCGTGAGCGGCAACCCCCACCCCAGCGCCCGGCCGGGCAGCCGCCACGCGGCGCGCAGGTCCTGCCAGCCCACCCGCATGCCGTCGCTGAACAGCACCGCGAACAACGCCAGCTCGGCCAGCGTGCCCACCAGCGGGTCGGTCGCCTTCACCGACACGACGCCCAGCACGCCGTCACCCAGGACGAACCCGGCGACCAGGAACAGCGCGGCCGTGGACAGGATCGTCCGGTGGGCGAGGCTGGACAGGAGCACGGCGAGCAGCAGCACGCATGCGAACGCCGTCAGCAGCGTGGCCAAGATGAACCTCCGGTCGATGTCCGTCCAGCGTGGAACCTTGCCGACCAGACTTCCCGGCGCACCGCGCCCCACCGTAACAGCAACTCATTGACGCGTCTTTACGCGATCCCACCATCGCGCGTTTCCAAGATCCAGTAGACGCCTTGAGCATCTTCACGTGCCGGTCTTACCGTCGTGGCCATGCGACATATCGACGACCCGGACGTGCTCAAGGTCTTGACCAGCCGATTTCGGATGAAGCTCTTCAGCCGCCTCTGCCGCATCGGCCCGATCACGGTGAGCGAGCTCGCCAGACGGATGGATGCCGACCCCGGCCAGGTCAGCTATCACCTGCGGCAGATGCAGAAGCACGGCTTGATCGAGGACGTGCCGGAGCTCGCCCGGGACAGCCGGGAACGCTGGGTCCGGGCAGCCATGGGCGGGTGGGCGTTGGTGAGAGACTTCGAAGCCCCGGAAGACAGAGCCGCGGCACAGGCGTGGACTTCACAGTGGGTGATCGACCAGTTCGAGCGGCTGCGCGACTTCGAACGCACCCACATGACGCTTCCCGAGGACTGGCGCAACGTGGCCTTCGGAGGCAGCCATCACCTGAGGCTGACCAAGGATGAGCTCGCGCAGCTCGCCGACCAGCTCTATGCCGTGTTGCAGCCGTGGCGCGTGCTGACCAAATCGCGCGTCGAATCGGGCGAGGCTCCGCCGGACACTCGCCCGATCTTCATGTTCTACCACGCATTCCCCGAAGAACCCTGAGGAGCTTTCCATGTATGTCATGCATGAGGAGTGGGGCCGGGCCTACCTCGCTGAGCAGCGAGCCGAGGCCGCACGGTTACGCATGATCCCGCCGCGCTCGCGCCGGCCTGTTCTTCTGCGCCTCCGCGGCCGGTTCGCGATCACTCTCCACCGCCTCGCCAACCGCCTCGAACCCGCCTTCCCTGACTCTTAGGACGAGCCCGATGAACGTGATGAGGTCGGCGACGACGGCGGCGGCCTGCTCGGCGATGGGCAGCAGGGAGCGGGCGTACGGCTGGACCGACGCAGACTCCTCGACTCTCGCAACGTGGCAGGCCTTCCTACGGGCGGCACGACCCGGTCCGCAATTCGGCACCGTGTCCAGGACCTCCGGCACATCGCCGTATCGCCGCTCAAGGAGCTGGGACCGACGCGGCTTCCTAGCCGGTCGACAGGGACGGGACCACGGCCCTGCCCGTGGTCCCGTCCTCTGGCGCAGGGTCAGCTGGTCAGCGTGCAGGATCGCAACGGCTGGATGACGTTCTCCGCAGCGGCGGTGCCGCAGTTCTCGATGCCGCCCGATGGGACGTTGGCGCCGACCTGGACCTGGTATCTCACCACTGCGGTCCCTCCCGGAGCCAGCACGCCGGGTGCGGCGGCGGGGCTGTTGACCGGGGCGCTGCCGGCGTAGGGGAACCCTCCACCGGCGTCGGGCACTGCCGTCCCGTTGAGGGTGGTGCTTGCTGGGACGTATTGCGTCCCGTTGGGCACCGGGTCGTGGAGAGTGGCGTTCACCGTGGCCGTCGGCCCGGTGTTGGTGGTGGTGAAGGTGTACTCCAGGATGTCGCCGGGCTTGACCTGCGTGCCCGGGGATCCGCTCGCCTTCTCGACGCTCTTGGCCGTGTTGAGGCAGGTCGGCGTCGTGAACGTCACACCGTCCAGGAAGTTGCCGGCGGTCGGGCTGCCACCGGCGGCCGACACCGAGTGGAAGGCGAACCGGGTGGTGGTCTGTCCCGGCGGGACGACGTACACGCCGGTGTAGTGACCCCAGGTGGTGTTGTCATCGGACAGGTCCGGCGAGGAGGCCCCGGTCGGGGTCTGCGGAACGGGGGCGCCGGGGGCGCCGATGAGCACCTGCATCACGTCGGTGCCGAGACGGCCGCGGTGGTACAGCGACCAGGTCATCCGTGTGCCCGGGACAGTGGGCAGGTCCTGGTAGAGCGTGGAGACGTAGTTGGCGTTGAGTTCGGCGAACTGCTGCCCGTCGGCTGACGGGCCTCCACCCGCCCCGCTCCGCCAGAACTCCAGTTTGCGGTCCGCGGCGGTGGTGTGCCAGCCGACGCCCGGGTTGGTGGAGGCGTCGGGGATGTTCCAGTCGACCGTGGCCACGGGCGGCGCCTCGAAGCTGCCGTTGACCAGGTTGACCGGTGTGTGGTCGCAGCTCGCGGTGACGGTGACCTTGGCGGTGCTGGTTCCGCAGGGCGTGGTGACGGTGTAGGTGAAGCTGTCGGTGCCGGCGAAGCTCGGGTCGGGCGTGTAGACCACCTTCCCGCCGGAGATCGTCGCGGTGCCGTGGGCGGGCTTGCCGACGCCGCTGATCGTCGGCGCGGTCGCCGTGTCGTTGGCCAGGACAGGCACGCTGACGGGTGTGCCCTGCCCGGTGGTGGCGGTGTCGTCGACGGCCTTGGTGGGCGAGATGGACTGCCCGTTGACGATCTGGATCGGCGGGGCGGGCGTGTTGCCCCCCAGCTGGCCCGGTGCGGCGATGACGCTGCTGATCCCGGTCGGCCGGATGGTCATGCTGCGCCCGGCGGTGCCCGGCTTGACCTGGAAGGTGATGACCTTCGGTGACGGGTCGGTCTTGGTACCGGTCGAGGTGATCGACAGAGTGGTGCCGCTGATGCTTCCGGTCCCCGACTCGCCGACGACAGTGGCGTTGGCCAGGAGTGACGACAGGTCCCACGTGGTGGTGTACCTGCTGACCAGCAGCGGCCACTGGGCCGTGCGGTGGGTCAGCGTGAGGGTGAAGGTGCTGCCCGGCGCGATCTGCCCGCCCCACAGGGACGGGGAGGTGACGACCGACACCGACCCGCTGCCCAGCCTCATGCCGAGCGCGTTCTTCCAGTAGTACTCGACCGGATAGTTGGCCTGCCCCTGCCGAACACAGGGTGCCACGGCGGCGCGCGTCACGGCCTGCCGCTCACCGGTGGCGGCGTTCGCGCCGGCGACGGCCGCCGTCTGAGCTCCCACCGTAGCCAGCAGCGCCAACATGGCCCCTACCGGCACGGCAATCGCGAATCTGCGTCGTGACAACAACAGTGAACCCCCGTCCGTCGTGAGGTCGCCCTCGTAGATCGACTTCACCGGGACGTTACTGTAAGTGATCACTATGTGCATTGAGGTGACGGTGCGATGTGACCTCGTGTCGCGCTAAGCATCTCTTCGGGTGAGTTCGGACCGGATCTATCGCGGAGCTATGAGCCGGTCAGCATCCGATCGTCCCGTTTTGCCCGCCGTTGCGCGGGCTGCCGCTGTCTCCCGGATGCGTGCCAAGCGCCCGACCAGAACCGTCAATCAGCCGCCATTCCTCAGCGAGATCGCGCGTCCGCGACGATGCGCCTCCCGCGCCACCGCAGTTCAGAGGTTCGCAACCCGGCCCTGAACAGTGCTGGACGGGCGTGGGCATGAGTGGTTGCGTGCCTCTGTTGCAGCACTCCTTGCAGGAAGCGTCCGCCGAGAGCCCCTCACTGTCCGAAAGAGAACCGGAGCTGAGCATTGATCAGGAAGTTGAGCCGGTGACGCAGACGGCCGATCACAGCCTGTTCCGGAGCTTCCGCAGGTGTCAGCAGTGTCCAGCGCAGTGAGCACCCGCCATCCTCGGTCGGCCGGATGTCGAACCGGATCTCGTCATCGGGCCTGTCCGGCCACAGCGACGACCAGACCACGAGTTCCGGCTCCACCGCCCGGAGGATGCGTGGCTTGACTTCGTCGCGTTTCAGATCCAGCCACTGCCGTCCGCCAGGTCGCCAAGGGTCGGTCAGGCTCTCCCACACGATGCGAGGGGGCGGCGGCTGCCTACGCTCTCGCGAACCCAACTCGATCATTTCCGCAGTCTAGAAGGCGGTCCGCACATGGTCGCTGTCCACCAGTTCGGCCCCATGAGCGAGGGCACGGTGTCGTCATCGTGGCGCCGAATCGACGACTGGCCGGCTGCGCATGCGCCGGCCGCCGCGCAGGAGGAACCCGATGACCTCGCCGCTGTGGGGGCATCCGTACCGTCAGCCGGTCTGATCACCGGATCGGACCGATCGGCGTTCCCAGGCCAGGGCCGCGACCACACCGATGGCATAGGCGACCAGGTCCCATGGGTCGGGGAACGCGCCGACCAGGACACCGCCGATGCCCGGCGGGGTCAGGCCGACTATTTGGTAGAACTCGACGGCGGCGGCGATCGCCGCCGTGGCCAGGGCACGGCGTGCGGCGGTGGTGCGCCACAACAGTCCCAAGAACGCGTAGACCAGCATGGTGGCGCTGACGTCGCTCACGTAGCCGCGGATGAACGGTTGTCCCGGGCCCCGGTAGAAGAGGACGAACGCGCCGATGGCGAGGGCGACGCCACCCAGAAGGACCATGGCGCGGCGCATGAGATTGACATCTTCTCCGAATCTCAACGATCAGGGCGAACTGATCATAGGGCTCGTCCCTCATGGCGGCATGCTGATTGCCTCAGGTCAGCGTCCGCGCGCTCACCCGGGATGACGCGCGATACGCGTTCCACGAGGAGGACATTGGCGTCCTGACGGAGAACGACGGCTCCGCGTTCGTCAGCAAGGAAGCCGGGAGAACGCGATCAAGAGGATCAACGAGCTGTTCGAGTGAGCCCGTTGCAGTACCGGTTGCAGTAAAAAGGCCCCGGAGCTTGATCGCTTCGGGGCTTTCTGCTGGTGGGGCTACCAGGACTTGAACCTGGGACCTCTTCCTTATCAGGGAAGCGCTCTAACCGACTGAGCTATAGCCCCGCGCACACCGCACCGTATCGCATCAACTTCATCGACGCGAACCGGTTGCGCGGACGAGGAAAAGCTTACCGTGTCCGCGCCGGTGCTCGCGCCGCCCCCAGACGGGCGGCGCGAGATCGCACGACTACTCGGCCTCGCTGAAGGTCACCTCGACGCCGCCCACCAGGTCGGAGGCGACGTTGTAGATGACGGCCCCCAGCGTGGCGAGGGCGGTGATGAGGACGACGTTCACCGCGCCGATCAGGGCGGTGTAGCCCAGGATGCGGACCGGCTCGAACCACGAGGCGATGTCGATGGGCAGCGCCGTCTGGCCCTGCTCGCCCTGGCCGAGCTGGTTGACCAGGTCGACGATCGAGTCGAAGACGCCCAGCGCGGACAGCACGCCGTACAGGACGGCCACCGCGACGAACAGCACCACGAAGCAGACGAGCGAGACCACGAAGCTGAACTTCATGGCCGACCACGGCTCGATGCGGCGCAGCACCAGGTGGGCCTTGCGGGGGAGGCGGGCCCCCGACGAGGACTTCTTCTTCGACGACCCCAGCTCGAGCTGCGGCGGCGCCTCCGACGTCAGCGACGGCCGGATGCCGGATCCCTTGCTGTCCTGCTCCGCCTGCCCAGGCTTGGCGCCCGCGGGAGCCGGCTTGGGCCCGCCTTGCGGGGCCGAGGAGGACGGCGGCGCGGTCGGCATCGGGTGCACGGCCGTGGCGTTGTCCTCGTCGGGCTTGTCGAAGGTCTCGGTTTCGACGGACTTCTTAGGCTTCTGCCCGTTATCCCGAGCCGCCTTCGTCCTCGCGCTGGGGCTACCACCCTGGGCGCTCATGACTTACTCTCCTCCCCCGTCTTCCTCGTTGTCCACCACGGCATCCACGGAGGCGGCAGCCTCGATGGACTCGGCGTTGCGGGCGAGGGCCACCACACTGTCGCCTTCGGCGAGGTTCATCAAACGCACTCCCATGGTCTGGCGGCCGGACTTCTTGATCTCGCCGGCACTCGTCCGGATCACCCCACCGGCGGACGTGATCGCGAAGACCTCGTCCTCTGGGTTGACCATGACGGCTCCGACCAGCTTGCCACGGGAGCTCACGATTTTCGCAGTCAGCACACCCTTACCGCCACGACCTTGAACCGGATACTGCTCAACTGGCGTCCGCTTGGCGTACCCAGCCTTGGTGGCGATAAGCACGTGCTGTCCGTCGGCGATGCGATTCATGGCGAGCAGCTCGTCGCCGTCGAGGAAGCGCATGCCGATGACGCCGCTGGTCGCACGGCCCATCGGGCGCAGCGCCTCGTCCGAGGCGGTGAACCGAATCGACTGCGCGCCCTTGGACACGAGCAGCAGGTCGTCCTCCTCCGACACCAGCCGGGCGCCGATGACCTCGTCGTCCTCGCGCAGGTTGATGGCGATGAGACCGCCGGACCTGGGGGAGTCGTACTCGGACAGACGGGTCTTCTTGACCAGGCCGCTGCGGGTGGCCAGCACGAGGTACGGGGCGACGTCGTAGTCACGCAGGTCGAGGACCTCCATGACGGTCTCGTCGGGCTGCATGGCCAGCAGGTTGGCCAGGTGCATGCCCCGCGCGTCGCGCCCGGAGTCGGGCAGTTCGTACGCCTTGACCCGGTAGACGCGGCCCTTGTTGGTGAAGAACAGCAGCCAGTGGTGGGTCGTGGTGACGAAGAAGTGGTCGACGATGTCGTCCTGCCGCAGCTGCGCGCCGCGCACGCCCTTGCCGCCGCGCTTCTGGGCGCGGTACAGGTCGGTGCGGGTGCGCTTGGCGTAGCCGCCGCGGGTGATGGTGACGACGATGTCCTCTTCGGCGATGAGGTCCTCGATCGACATGTCGCCGTCGTAAGCGGTGATCTCGGTCTTCCGGTCGTCGCCGTAGCGGCCGACGATCTCGGCGAGCTCCTCGTTGATGATCTCCCGCTGGCGGGCCTCGCTGGCCAGGATCGCGTTGTACTCGGCGATCTGCGCCATCAGGGCGTCGTACTCGTCCTGGATGGCCTGTCGCTCCAGGGCGGCCAGCTTGCGCAGCTGCATGTCGAGGATGGCCTGCGCCTGCACCTCGTCGATCTCCAGCAGCCCCATGAGGCCCTGCTGGGCGTGCGAGGCGGACTCGGAGGCCCGGATGAGGGCGATGACCTCGTCCAGCCGCTCAAGGGCCTTCAGCAGGCCGCGCAGGATGTGGGCGCGCTCCTCGGCCTTGCGCAGGAGGTAGCGCGTCCGGCGGACGATGACCTCGATCTGGTGCGTGACGTAGTGCCGGATGAACTGGTCGAGCCGCAGCGTGCGCGGCACCCCGTCGACCAGCGCCAGCATGTTCGCGCCGAAGGTGTCCTGGAGCTGGGTGTGCTTGTACAGGTTGTTCAGCACGACCTTGGCGACCGCGTCGCGCTTGAGCACGATCACCAGGCGCTGCCCGACCCGCGAGGAGCTCTCGTCGCGCACGTCGGCGATGCCGGTCAGCTTGCCCTCGCGCACCAGCTCAGCGATCTTGAGGGCGAGGTTGTCGGGGTTGACCTGGTACGGCAGCTCCGTGACGACGAGCGCCTGCCGGCCCTTCTCCTCCTCGACCTCGACCACGGCCCGCATGGTGATCGAGCCGCGCCCGGTGCGGTAGGCGTCCTCGATGCCCCGCCGCCCGACGATCAGCGCCTTGGTGGGGAAGTCGGGCCCCTTGACCAGCTTCATCGACGCTTCGAGCAGTTCCTCGTCGCTGGCCTCCGGGTGCTCCAGGGCCCACTTGACCGCCGAGGCGACCTCGCGCAGGTTGTGCGGAGGGATGTTGGTGGCCATGCCGACCGCGATGCCGCCCGAGCCGTTGACCAGCAGCTGCGGGAAGCGCGCCGGCAGGACGTCGGGCTCCTGCGACTTGCCGTCGTAGTTGGGGCGGAAGTCGACGGTGTCCTTGTCGATGTCGCGCAGCATCTCCATGGCGATGGGCGCGAGCTTGCACTCGGTGTAGCGCATCGCCGCCGCCGGGTCGTTGCCCGGCGAGCCGAAGTTGCCCTGCCCGTCGACCAGCGGGTACCGCAGCGACCACGGCTGCGCCAGTCGCACCAGCGCGTCGTAGATGGAGGTGTCGCCGTGCGGGTGGTAGGTGCCCATCACGTCACCGACGACGCGGGCGCACTTGAAGTAGCCGCGGTCGGGACGGTAACCACCGTCGTACATCGCGTAGAGCACTCGCCGGTGCACCGGCTTGAGACCGTCGCGGACGTCCGGCAGCGCCCTGGACACGATGACCGACATCGCGTAGTCCATGTAGCTGCGCTGCATCTCGGACTGGATGTCCACCGGCTCGATGCGGTCAGCCGGGGGAGTGGTGTTCACGTCCGTCACAGGTGTGATCCTTTTTCTGGCTAAACGTCGAGGAAACGGACGTCGCGCGCGTTGCGGATGATGAAGTCGCGCCGAGCTTCCACGTCCTCGCCCATGAGCACGCTGAACAGGTCGTCGGCCTGCGCCGCGTCATCGAGCGTGACCAGGCGGAGCAGCCGGGTCTCCGGGTTCATCGTGGTCTCCCAGAGCTGGCCCGCGTTCATCTCGCCGAGCCCCTTGAAGCGCTGCACGTTGTCGCGCGGCCGCGGGTCGGCCTTGCCGTTGGCGATCCCCTCGGCGATGACCGCGTCGCGCTCGGCGTCGGAGTACGCGTAGGAGGCGTCCTCGCCCTTGCGGTCCCACTTGATCTTGTAGAGCGGCGGGCACGACAGGTAGACGTGGCCGGCCTCGATCAGCGGCCGCATGAACCGGAACAGCAGCGTCAGCAGCAGCGTGTTGATGTGCTGGCCGTCGACGTCGGCGTCGGCCATCAGGATGACCTTGTGGTAGCGCAGCTTGGCGATGTCGAACTCGTCGTGCACACCGGTGCCCAGGGCCGTGATCAGCGCCTGGACCTCGTTGTTCTTCAGGACCTTGTCGATCCGCGCCTTCTCGACGTTGAGGATCTTGCCGCGGATGGGCAGGATCGCCTGGAAGCGCGAGTCGCGGCCGCCCTTGGCCGAGCCGCCGGCCGAGTCACCCTCGACGATGAACAGCTCGCACTTCTCCGGGTCGTTCCACTGGCAGTCGGCCAGCTTGCCCGGCAGGCCGCTGCCCGCCTCGAGCAGCGACTTGCGCCTGGTCAGGTCGCGCGCCTGGCGGGCGGCGATGCGGGCGCGCGAGGCCTGCAGCGACTTGTTGATGATGTCCTTGGCCTCGCCGGGGTTGCGCTCGAACCAGTCGCGCAGGTGGTCGTTGCAGGCCTTCTGCACGAACGACTTGGCCTCGGTGTTGCCCAGCTTGGTCTTCGTCTGGCCCTCGAACTGCGGGTCGGACAGCTTGACCGAGATGATCGCGGTCAGGCCCTCGCGGACGTCCTCACCGGAGAGGTTGTCGTCCTTGCCCTCCTTGAGGAACTTCTGCTCGCGCGCGTAGCGGTTGACGATCGTCGTCAGCGCCGCGCGGAAGCCCTCCTCGTGGGTGCCGCCCTCGGCCGTGTTGATCGTGTTGGCGAAGGTGTAGACCGACTCGCTGTAGGAGTTGTTCCACTGCATGGCGATCTCGACCGCGATGCCGTCGCCCTCCTCCTCGAAGGAGATGATCGACGCGTGCGCCGGCTCCTTCTTGGAGTTGAGGTGCTGGACGAAGTCGGCCAGGCCGCCCTCGTAGTGGTAGGTGACCGTGTGCGGCTCGCCGTTGACGTGGTCGGGACGCTCGTCGGTGAAGGTGATCATCAGGCCCTTGTTGAGGAAGGCCATCTCCTGGAAGCGGCGCGAGAGCGTCTCGTAGTTCCAGGTGGTGGTCTCGAACACCTCAGGGTCCGGCCAGAACGTGATCGTGGTGCCGGTCTCATCGGTCTCCTCGTCCGTGGACAGAGGAGCGACGGGCTTGGCATTGACGAGACTCAGCCGGTGAACGCGCCCGTTCTGCTTCACCTCGACGTCCATGGCGGTGGACAGCGCGTTGACGACGGCCGAGCCGACGCCGTGCAGACCGCCCGATACCGCGTAGGACTGGCTGTCGAACTTGCCGCCCGCGTGCAGCGTGGTGAGCACGACCTCGACGGCGGAGCGCTTCTCCACCGGGTGGATGCCCGTGGGGATGCCACGACCGTTGTCGATCACGCGCACGCCGTTGTCGGCCAGCAGCGTGACGTCGATGCGGTCCGCGTAACCGGCCAGCGCCTCGTCCACCGCGTTGTCCACGATCTCGTAGACGAGATGGTGCAGACCGCGCTCTCCGGTCGAACCGATATACATACCCGGGCGCTTGCGAACCGCCTCAAGCCCTTCGAGTACGGTGATTGAGCTAGCGTCGTAGGACAAGTGCAAATCCTCCTGCCGCGGACACGCGGCAGGGAGGCGCTCTCTTGCCCAGCTGCCCCTGCCGTGCCCGTCACCGTCGTGAGTGCCCCGTTGCGCTGGTCACCCAGGGGAGTCGACGTCGCCGTCGCGCGCCGGGGGTGACACGCAAGCGGACGTGTCCGGAATCCGTATTCATTCTACCGGGTCCGAGCGCCCAAGGTGGCATTGAACGCCCCTGTAATGCTCTGTCGCTTGATGACCCCCCAGTCAAGCCTTCCCCCCCACGGGCGTGGGGTCATCGCGCCTGCGGGCTTCTGATCGGTTTTCGGCCGCTGTCAGCTCTCGTTTCATGATCGCGTACGGCCCGCTGCTTCTGCTGTGGCGAAGCTTCGGCCGTTTCCCGGGTCCTGAGGGGGCTCCGGGCATGCGCAATGCCTGGGCGTGCGTGTCGCTCGTTTCGGTGTCCCGCCTGGTGAGAGTGGGTTGTTGCGTGGGACCAGTCTGGTGAGATCGCCCCTGTGACGGCCCGCGCCGCCTGAGGCACCCCTGCGACACCCGTGCCATGCGCGCACGCCTCTGCGACGCCCGCGCCCTGGGAGAGGCCGAGGGCCTGCCCGGCGAGGACTGGTCCTGAGGGCGGCGCCTGTGAGCCGCCGGCCCGTGGACAGCGCACTATGAGATCTCGGCGGCTCGTGTGACCTCGCTCCGGGGCAGCGCCTTGTGGGTTCCTGTGGACGGCGACTTCGGGAGCGCCCATGAGACCTCGGATCGTGTGACCGCGACCTGTGGACGACGCCGCCTGCAGAACAGCGCCCCGGGCTGCCCCGTCCGGTGATTCCCGACCTGTGGACCGTGCCTAGGGGACCCGCTTCGTGTGTCCCCTAGTCCCTGCGGCTCCCGTCTGTGGATGATGCCTGCGGGCCCGTGCTCAGTACGCCCCTGTCCTGTGATTCACGCCTGTGGACGACGCCTTGCGTGACCGCGCTCCGCGCGACTTCGCCCGGTGAGTCCCCAGCCTGTGGAAACTCGTACGACCTCCGCTGACCGCTCAGCCGTACGTGTCGCCCGGTCCCCGGCTCCCCGTGACCCGCAGGCCCCCGGGACGCGGGCCGTGCTGCGGCCCTCTGACCTTGACCCGCGTCACCGTGCCTTCGCCCAGCTCCTCGTTGAGCCGGCGCACCAGCGTGCGCGCGAGCAGCCGCACCTGGGTCGCCCAGGCCGTGGA
Source organism: Nonomuraea rhodomycinica (assembly GCF_013363995.1). Classification (GTDB taxonomy): domain Bacteria; phylum Actinomycetota; class Actinomycetes; order Streptosporangiales; family Streptosporangiaceae; genus Nonomuraea; species Nonomuraea rhodomycinica. The sequence goes on from NZ_JABWGO010000009.1 coordinate 243,731, forward strand.
GTCGGCGGCGATCAGCACCTCGCCGTCCTCGAACCCCTCCGGCTTGGTGTGGGCGGCCAGGTCGGGACCGACGATGTCGGCCCAGCGGCCGAACACGCCTCCGACGGCCGCGGGACGCTCCCAGCCCCGATCTGCCAGCAGGTCGCGGATGGCACGGCCGAAGAGCTGGGGGTCGCCGCTCTCACGGCGGGGACCAGACGCCCGGCGGCGCGGCTCGCGGCGGGGGAGCTGGCCGCGCTTGGCGGCGTCGGCCTTGGCCTGGGCCAGCTTCTCCCGCGCCATGGCGGCGCCGCGGGCGGTGGGGTTGTCGCCTCTCCCGGCCCCCGCGCCGGAAACTGGCCCGACCGCACCGGAAACAGGGCCTGTCGCGCCGGGAACAGGGCCGGTCACGGCGGAGACAGGGCCTGCCGTGGCGCCGCCGGTGGCCGCGCGTCCGAAGCCGGGCGTGGCGCCACGGGTCGGCCTGCCCTCAGCGGATGTGCTGGGGGTCGGCCTGCCCTCAGCGGATGTGCTGGGGGTCGGCCTGCCCTCAGCGGATGCGCTGCGGGTCGGCCTGCCGTCGACGGGTGCACCGCGGCCCGGCCTGCCATCAAGGGAGGCGCCGCGGCCCCGCTCGCCCTCAGCAGGGAACCCGCCGATCGGCTTGCCGTCAGCGCGGAAGCCGCGGGTCGGCTTGCCGTCGGCGGCGATGCCGCGGACCGGCTTGCCGTCAGCGGACACGGGTCACACTCCCCTCTACGACGTCGAAACGGGCGCCGGCCAGCTCGGACGGCACGTCGTCGGGCACGGCGGCGGTGATCAGGACCTGCTCGGCGGGCGCGACGATCTCCGCCAGGCGGCGCCGGCGCTGGTTGTCGAGCTCGGCGAACACGTCGTCGAGGATCAGCACCGGGTCGCCACCGTCGGCGCGCAGCAGATCGTACGCGGCCAGCCGCAGTGCCAGCGCGAACGACCACGACTCACCGTGGCTGGCGTAGCCCCGGGCGGGCAGGTCGCCGAGGCCCAGGACGAGGTCGTCACGGTGGGGGCCGACAAGCGTCACGCCGCGTTCGAGCTCGGCGGCGCGCACCTCCAATAGCCGCTCGCGCATGCGCTCTTCAAGGGTTTTCCCCAAGTCTGTGGATAACGTCTGCGCATCGGAAGATCCCCGCTCACCGGCGACTTCGTCCTCCGCGTCGTCCCCACCTGTGGACAACGTGCTGCGGTAGGCGAGGGTCGCGGGGGCGCTCGTGGGGGCCAGCGCGGCGTACGCCCCGGCGACGAGCGGGCGCAGCGCCTCCACGAGTTCGAGCCGGGCCCGGAGGAGCTCCGCCCCGTGCCGCGCGAGATGGGCGTCCCAGACCTCCAGAGTGGCCGTCACGTCGCCGGCGCCCGCCGACGCGAACCCGGAGTCACTCTCGATCCTCCGGGCGCTCCTGGACCCTCTACGGGCCTGCGCGGCCGTGCGCAGGAGTGCGCCCCGCTGCTTCAGCACCCGCTCGTAGTCGGCGCGCACCCCGGCGAACCGGGGGGCCCGGGCCACCAGCAGGTCGTCGAGGAAGCGGCGGCGCTCCGAGGGGTCACCCTTGACCAGCGCGAGGTCCTCGGGGGCGAACAGCACCGTGCGCAGCAGCCCGATGACGTCGCGCGGGCGGACGGGGGAGCGGTTGAGCCGGGCGCGGTTGGCCTTGCCGGGGTTGATCTCCAGCTCGACCAGCGCCCGCCGGTCGTCCCTGTGGACGGCGCAGCGCACGATCGCCCGGCTCGCCCCCTGCCGCACGAGGGGCGCGTCGGTGGCCACCCGGTGGCTGGAGTGCGTCGCGACGTAGCCGAGGGCCTCGACCAGGTTGGTCTTGCCCTGGCCGTTGGGCCCCACGAACGCCGTGACGCCCGGCTCCAGGCCGAGCTCCACGGACGCGTAGGACCGGAAGTCGGTCAGCGACAGGTGGGCGACATGCACCCCACGAAGGGTAGTGGGCCACGCCGGTCGCATGGGCAACCGGCTTGCCCGGCTGTGGAAAACTCCGCGGGGTCCGCCACGGACGTCGCCGGCCTCAGGGCGTCACCACGCCCCAGGACGTCGGCCGCCACCCCTAGGTGCGCGGTCAGAGGCCGGACGCCGCCTCTCAGGGCGTCGTGAGTCCCCGCCCCTCAGGGCGTGACTTCCCGACGTCTCGGAGCTTCCGCCGCGCGGCGGCGGGCGCCGTACCGAGCCTCAGGCGGGCACCGTACCGAGCCTCGAACGAGCGGCGAGCCCCGGGGCTCAGGACGTCACTGGGCCTCGCGTGGCGGGGTGACGTCGGCGCCCGGCGCGTCCGCGCCCTTGCCGGTGGAGCCCTCGGCCGAGGTGACCGCGTGGCCGCCGAACTGGTTGCGCAGCGCCGCGACGACCTTCATCGCGGGGGAGTCGTCCTGCCGGGAGGCGAACCGCGCGAACAGCGCCGCGGTGATCACCGGCAGCGGCACGGCGTGGTCCACGGCCGCCTGGACGGTCCACCGGCCCTCGCCGGAGTCCTGGGCGTAGCCGCGCAGGTTCTCCAGGTTCTCGTCGTCGTCCAGAGCGCGTACGAGCAGGTCCAGCAGCCACGAGCGGATGACCGTGCCGTCGCGCCAGCTGGCGAACGAGCCCCGCACGTCCTTGACGACGTCGGACGCCTCCAGCAGCTCCCAGCCCTCGGCGAAGGCCTGCATCATGCCGTACTCGATGCCGTTGTGGACCATCTTCGCGAAGTGGCCCGCGCCGACGTCGCCCGCGTGGACGAAGCCGTTCTCGCCCTCCGGCTTCAGCGTCTCGAACACGGGCATCAGGGGCTCGACGGTGGCCTTGTCGCCGCCGCACATGAGCGCGTAGCCGTTCTGCAGGCCCCAGACACCGCCGCTGACGCCGCAGTCGACGAACGAGATGCCCTTCTCGGCCAGCTCCGCCGCGTGCTTCTGGTCGTCGATGTAGTGGGAGTTGCCGCCGTCGACGACGATGTCGCCCTCGCTGAGCAGGCGCCCGAGCTCGTCGATGGTCTGCTGGGTGGGTCTGCCCGCCGGGACCATCACCCAGACCGCGCGCGGCGCCTCCAGCCGTTCGACCAGTTCCTTCAGGCTGCCCACATCGCTGACCTCGCGGTGGTGGTCGTAACCCACGACGTCATGGCCGCCGCGCCGGAGGCGCTCGGCCATGTTGCCGCCCATCTTGCCGAGCCCGATCATGCCGATCTGCATCTTCTCTACCCCCTTGTCAGGCTTCCATCATCCCTGATGTCAGCTTCAGCCTGACAGGCGGATCGGCATGATCAGGTAACGGTAGTCGGGCGCGCCGTCGCCGTCCACAGGCTTGCCCCCGGTGAGGATGGCGGGCTTGGTGGACGTGGTCATCTGCAGCCGGGCCACGTCGGAGTCGATCGCGCCCAGCCCTTCCAGCAGGAACTGGTGGTTGAAGGCGATGTTCATCTCCTCGCCCTCGTAGTCCACGGGGAGCACCTCGACGGCCTGCGCCTCGTCGCCGCTGCCGGCCTCCAGCACGACCTCACCGCTCCTGAACGCCAGGCGTACGGGCGTGTTGCGCTCGGCGACCAGGGCCACGCGCTTGACCGCCTCGACGAACGGGCCTGTGGACAGGTCGGCGCGCGCGGAGAACTCGGTGGGCAGCAGCGAGCGGTACTTGGGGAACTCGGGGTCGAGCAGGCGCGTGGTGGTGCGCCGGCCGCCGCTGGAGAAGCCGATCATGCCCTCACCGGTGCCGCCGGCGGAGCTGAGCGCGATCTCGACCTCGGCGCCGGACGAGCCGAGCGCCTTGGCCGTGTCGGCGAGCGTCTTGCCGGGGATCATCGCGACGGCCGAGAAGTCGGGCTGGCCGGGCTGCCACTTGAGCTCCCGCACGGCGAGGCGGTAGCGGTCGGTGGCGGCGAGGGTGACCATGTCGCCCTCGATCTCCATGCGCACGCCGGTGAGCATGGGCAGCGTGTCGTCGCGGCCGGCGGCGACGGCGACCTGCGCGACGGCGGAGGCGAACACGTCGCTCCCGGCGCGGCCGGCGGCCGGCGGCATGGCCGGGAGCGACGGGTAGTCCTCCACAGGCATGGTCAGGAGGGTGAATCGCGCGCTGCCGCACGTGACGACCGCCTTGGCCCCGTCCACGACGAAGTCCACAGGCTGTGCGGGAAGCGCGCGGGTGATCTCGGCGAGGAGCTTGCCGGAGACGAGGACGACGCCCGGCTCACCGGTCTGGAGCTCGAGGGTCACCTGGGCGGACACCTCGTAGTCGAAGCCGGAGAGTTTGAGGCGCTGCTCCTCGGTCACCTCCATGCGCATGCCGGCGAGCACGGGCACCGACGGGCGGGCGGGGAGGCTGCGCGCCGTCCACGCCACCGCCTCAGCGAGAACGTCTCGCTCGATTCGGAACATCACCGTGATCAGCCTCCTGGGTCCGTCGTTGATTCAAGTGTCCCGCCTCCCGCACCTCCGGTCCGGGAGAACCCTTCTATGGGTCTTGAGTTCTTTGTAGGAGAGATAAGTGGTCATCACACTAGGGGGTGTGGATACTGTGGACAACCGGCGTTTCCGCTGCTCAGACCGGCTGTATTCATCCACTGCCCATGTGGGTGACGCCTGGGGGTAACTTCGCCGCCTGGGGATGACGGATCGTTGCCCACACGCTGTCCCCAGGCGAGGGGGTCTTCATCCACCGGTCATCCACAAGGTTTCCACCGGTTATCCACGGGGTAAGCGACCTGTTTTGGGGACCCCAGATTGACTGTGCACAGGGCGTCCACAAGTCATCCCCAGCTTGTCCCCAGGTTTTCCGCAGGATGTCCCCACCTTTATCCCCAGCCCTTGTGGGCGAAATTTCCGGGCATTGTGGGGCGGCTGACGGCCGTCCGCGCGCGTTTTCCCTGGTCCACAGTGTTATCCACAGGGTGTGCATAACCGCTCAGGATCCGCTGGTGGTCTGTTTGATGCGCATTGTCAGCTCATTGACCTGGTTGTACATCGACCTGCGCTCCGCGATGAGCGAGCGGATCTTGCGCTCCGCGTGCATCACGGTCGTGTGGTCGCGGCCGCCGAACTGCTGGCCGATCTTCGGCAGCGACAGCTCCGTCAGCTCGCGGGCGAGGTACATCGCGATCTGCCGGGCGTTCACCAGTGCCCGGCTGCGCGAGCTGCCGCACAGGTCGTCGATGCTGATGCCGAAGTACTCCGCGGTCTTGGCCATGATCGTCGCGATCGTGATCTCCGGGCCGGACTCGGAGGTGATGAGGTCCTTCAGGACCACCTCGGCGAGCTGCAGGTCGACGCCCTGCCGGTTGAGGCTGGCGAACGCGGTCACCCGGATGAGGGCGCCCTCCAGCTCGCGGATGTTGGTGGAGATGCGGCTCGCGATGTACTCCAGCACCTCGGGCGGCGCGGCCAGGCCCTCCTGGATCGCCTTCTTGCGCAGGATCGCGATGCGCGTCTCCAGCTCGGGCGGCTGGACGTCGGTGATCAGACCCCACTCGAACCGGTTGCGCAGCCGGTCCTCCAGCGTGATGAGCTGCTTCGGCGCCCGGTCGCTGGAGATGACGATCTGCTTGTTGGCGTTGTGGAGGGTGTTGAAGGTGTGGAAGAACTCCTCCTGCGTCTGCTCCTTGCCCTCCAGGAACTGGATGTCGTCCACGAGCAGGATGTCGATCGCGCGGTAGCGGCCGCGGAAGCCGTCGGCCTTGTGGTCGCGGATGCTGTTGATGAAGTCGTTGGTGAACTCCTCCGAGCTCACGTACCTCACCCGGGCGCCGTCGTACAGGCTCTGCGCGTAATGGCCGATCGCGTGCAGGAGATGCGTCTTGCCGAGGCCGGAGTCGCCGTAAATGAAGAGTGGGTTGTACGCCTTCGCGGGGGATTCGGCCACGGCCACGGCCGCGGCGTGCGCGAACCGGTTGCTGGCGCCGATGACGAATGTCTCGAATGTGTACTTTTGGTTGAGTCGGGCTGGTTCGCTCGGTTTCGTACTCTTCGCTTCCCACCGGTTCGGCGCCGGCTCCGGCGCCTTTTCCACAGGGGATGTGTACGGCTGGGCCTGTTCAAAAGTGAAGCCCTGCTGTGGATATTCGGTGGACGGCTGGGTCGGCTCGGCCTGTGGAGAATAGAACTGCGGAGGCTCGGAAGCCGGGTAGAGCTGGGAAGACGCGGGTTGTGCGAAACGCAGCTGAGGATCCACACCCTGGGGATAACCACCACCCACAGGCTGTTGATGAGACTCGGCGGCGGGCGGCTCCGGGGCCGTCGTGTCGATCATCACGGCCAGCCGCATGGCCTTGCCCAGCTCCTGCGACAGCGCCGTCGTCACCGGCTGGCGCAGCTTGCCCTCGATGAGGTCCTTGAGGAAGTCGTTGGGGACGCCGAGCACGATCGTGTCGCCGGCCAGGGCGATCGGACGGACCATGGACAGCCACGTGCGCTGCTGGATGGGCACGTTCTCGTTGAGGAAGTTGCCCAGAGCCCTGGACCAGACTGCGGCGAGCTCGGCAGCGTTCATGACGCGGCTCCCCTCCTTCCTTCCCGCGGCCCCCCGCGATTGTTTTCCACACCTGGGTGCCGTCCGTGCGACGATCGACCCCGTCCGTCCACAGCCCTTGATCCGGGCGTCGCACCCAGGATCTCCACAGGTGATCCACAGGCTGTCCACAGCCTCACAGGGCCTTGGAGTGGCCGACAGTATCTTTGTGCACAGCTGTGTTCAAGACGTTGTCCACAGCCTAGTGGCACCTGGGTGCACATACTGTGGACGCGGCCGGGGCGGTGGAAAACCCGCATGTGGATACGTGGATAACCTCGCGGCGACGCGTCCGGACCCGCCGGCGCCGGTCTTCCGGGCGCCTGTCAGTTTGACCTCGGGCGCACTTGGCCCGTAACGTACGACGGTCGGCTTGCCACGCGACGGCTATTTCGCGTGCCCTCGCTTCCTCGGCAGGCCATCCATGTGTGTAAAGCGCCCCTGGGCGCACCATCAAGCCTGGAGCCCACCCGTGAGCAAGCGTACTTTCCAGCCGAACAACCGTCGTCGCGCGAAGACCCACGGCTTCCGGCTGCGGATGCGCACCCGGGCCGGTCGCGCCATCCTCGCCGCCCGTCGCCGCAAGGGTCGCGAGAAGCTGTCGGCCTGATCGCCCCGCGCCCGATAGTCAGCCCGCCGGTGATCCTCGCCGGCGGGCGATAGGCGTATACGGTCCTTTCACGTGCTGTCCCGAGAATCCCGCATGCGGCGCGGGGAGGAATTCCAAGCGGCGATCAAGCGCGGTAAACGCGCCGGTCGCCCCACTCTGGTGGTGCATCTCGTCATTTCGGGGGATGAGACACCGCGGGTGGGTTTCGTGGTGAGCAAGGCGGTCGGTGGCGCCGTCGTCCGCAACAAGGTCAAGCGTCGGCTTCGACACCTGATGCGGGAACGTCTCGAACGGCTGCCGAGAGGTAGCCTGCTTGTGGTACGCGCCAATCCACCGGCCGCGTCAGCGCGATCCGAGCAGCTAGCCGCCGAGCTCGACCTCGCGTTGGATCGACTCCTGAGGCGGCGCGAGTCCTCGATGGATGGACAGAGATGACGGAGCAGCCGCAGGGGATGCCGAGCCTCGCCGCTCGGGCACTGATCCTCCCCATCCGGTTCTATCGGGCGTTCATCGGCCCGATGCTCGGTCCGCGTTGCCGCTTCCACCCGTCGTGCAGCGCATACGGGCTTGAAGCGATCACCGTACACGGAGCATTGCGGGGTACATGGCTGACCGTCCGGCGCATCGGACGGTGCCACCCGTTTCACCCCGGAGGTATAGACCCGGTGCCCCCACGCCCGGTCCGGTCCCACGAATTGCAAGGGAGATAGCTCGGTGGAGCTGTCCTGGCTGAGCTGGCTCTATGAAGCCGTAGCCCACGTCATCACCTGGATCCATACGGGATACAGCACGTTCCTCAACCCGGACGGCGGGCTGACATGGGCGCTGACCATCATCACGCTCACCGTGTGCATGAGGATCCTGATTTTCCCCCTGTTCCTGAAGCAGATGCGCTCGTCGCGGAAGATGCAGGAACTGGCCCCCAAGGTCGCGGAGATCCGTAAGCGCTACAAGAACGACAAGCAGCGCATGAACCAGGAGGTCATGGCGCTGTACCAGGGTGCGGGCGCCAACCCTCTCGGTGGCTGCCTGCCCGTCGTCGCGCAGTTCCCGATCTTCATCTCCATGTTCACGGTGCTGCGGGCGATGGCCGACGGCCGTCCGGTCTACGGCATGACGCAGGAGCTGGTCAACAGCGCCCGGTCCGCGCACATCTTCGGCGCGCCGCTGCCGGCCAGCTTCTTCATGTCCAGCGCGCAGATCGAGGGCTTCGACGCGTCGGTCGTCCAGACGAAGATCGTCCTGGCGGTGTTCGTGGCGATCAGCTCGCTGACCACGTTCCTCACCGTCCGGCAGAGCGTCGGCCGCTCCATGGCCCAGATGCCGGACAACCCCATGGCGCAGCAGCAGAAGATCCTGATGTACATCTCGCCGCTGTTCGCCTTCTTCAGCCTGAACTTCCCGCTCGGCCTGATCCTGTACTGGGTCACCACCAACCTGTGGACGCTCGGCCAGCAGCACTGGTTCTACAGCCGGCACCCCATGCCGCAGTACGACGCCAAGGGCAACGTCGTCCCCGTCGAGCCCAAGCCGGGGCTGATCGCGAAGATCCGTGGCACCACTCCCGAGGAGCAGGCGCCTCCCGCCCCGCCTGAGCCTAAGATCGTCAGGCAGCAGCCCACCCGCCAGCCCCGGAGCAAGCGCACCGGCAGCAAGAAGTCGTGAACATGAAGGAGAGGGCGGCCATGACCGAGGCCGAGCAGGAGAAGGCTCCTGATCTCAACGCGCTCGAGCAGGAGGGCGAGATCGCGGCCGACTACGTCGAGGGCCTTCTCGACATCGCCGACATCGACGGCGACATCGACATGGACGTCGAGGGCGACCGCGCCCTCGTCTCCGTCGTCGGGGTCAAGGGCAACGAGCTCGTCGGGCCCGACGGCGAGGTGCTCGAGGCACTCCAGGAGCTCACCCGCCTGGCCGTCCACCGGCAGACCGGGGAGCGGTCGCGGCTCATGCTGGACATCGCCGGCTACCGCGAGCGCCGCCGCGCCGAGCTGACCAAGCTGGGCAGCGAGGTCGCCAACCAGGTCAAGGAGAAGGGCGAGCCCAAGTCCCTGCGCCCCATGACCCCGTTCGAGCGCAAGATCGTCCACGACGCTGTGGCCGCCGCCGGGCTCCGCAGCGAGTCCGAGGGCGAGGAGCCTCAGCGGTACGTGGTGGTCTTCCCCGCCTGACGCGGCCCGCGTGCACCTGTCCGGCCGCCAGCCCCGACACACGCGGGCTGGCGGCCGTTCGCATGTCCACCCCTGTGCACGGTCTTCGGCCGTTCGTAGGTCCACCGCCGTCCACGGCGTTCGGCCGTTCGTAGGCTCACCCCCGTTCCACAGCCTTCGGCCGTTCGCATGTCCGCGCCTGTCCGGCCCTTGGCCGTTCGAGTGTCCGGCCCTTGCGATATCTGCCGCTGATCGGTTGTCCGCATGTGCCGCGGTTCCCTGTCGTACGGTTGTCCGCCCTTGGCGCGGTCGGCACCCGTGAAGGTGGCTAGCCTTGACTCGACACGGATCGCGACGCGTGCTGCGACGCCATCCAGTCGGTCACCCATCCCGAGAAAGGTCCACCCTCCAGTGAGCGATGAGCTGCCCGCTCCGCCCGGCATGGCACGGGACGTCTTCACCGGCGAGGCATGGGATCGGGCGAACATGTTCGCCGAGCTCCTGGCCGGGCCGGGGGTCGTCCGCGGCCTGCTCGGACCGCGCGAGGTGCCGCGCATCTGGGACCGCCACCTGCTCAACTGCGCCGTCGTGGCCGAGGCCGTGCCGGAGGACGTCAGCCTGGTGGACATCGGCTCCGGCGCCGGACTGCCCGGCCTGGTGCTCGCGATCGTCCGCCAGGACATCCGGGTCACGCTGCTGGAGCCGTTGCTGCGCCGCACGGTCTTCCTGGAGGAGTGCGTCGAGACGCTGAAGCTGCGCAACGTCGAGGTCCTGCGCGGCAGGGCGGAGGAGTTGGCCGGCAAGCGGGTGTTCGACGTGGCCAGCGCCCGCGCCGTCGCGCCGCTGGACCGGTTGCTCAAGTGGGCCATGCCGCTCCTGCGCGAGGGCGGTGAGCTCATCGCCATGAAGGGGGAGCGCGCCGCCGAGGAACTCGCCGAGGCCGAGCCGCAACTCCGAGCCGTCGGAGCCAGGACGGCTGAGCTTGTCACGGTCGGGCGCGGTAAGGTCGAGCCGCCTGCGACACTGGTCCGGGTGGTAGCGGGTCGCGCGCCGGAAAGCACCAGGCGGCGACGGAGGAGGTGACGGTGGTGCCAGTCGCGCCAAGCGGTCTTGGCTGGCCCGACGGTCCTCTGGCCGGAAGTCCCACAGGCGTGGGATGGCCCGAATTGGGCGTGTCGCCGCAGCGAATTCCCGACACCGGCCTACCACGGGTTGAAAGGATGGCCAACGTGACCCAGACCCCACTGAACCCCGGCGATTCCCCATTGGTACGAGAGGCGCTCAGCTCTGTGGTTTCACGTGAAACATCTGCGACCCAGGCGGCCACCCAGGCCGGTGACGCTCCCGGCGGCGCTGAGAGCACCTGGCCCCGGCCGCCCAAGTGCAGAGTGATCGCCGTCGCCAACCAGAAGGGCGGCGTGGGCAAGACGACCACGTCCGTCAACATCGCGGCGGCGCTCTCCATGAACGGCCAGCGCGTCCTGGTCGTCGACCTTGACCCCCAGGGCAACGCCTCCACGGCGCTGGCCACCGAGCATCGCGGCGACGTCCCCGACGTCTACCAGGTGCTGGTGGACGACCTGCCGATGGCCGACATCGTGAAGCAGGTGCCCGACATGCCGGGCCTCTACTGCGCCCCCGCCACCATCGACCTGGCCGGCGCGGAGATCGAGCTGGTCTCCCTGGTGGCCCGCGAGGCGCGGCTGCGCCGCGCGCTCACCGCGTACGAGACCGAGCTGGACTACATCATCATCGACTGCCCGCCGTCGCTCGGCCTGCTCACGGTCAACGCCCTGGTGGCCGCGGAAGAGGTCATGATCCCGATCCAGTGCGAGTACTACGCCCTGGAGGGGCTCGGCCAGCTCCTGCGCAACGTCGACCTGATCAAGGCGCATCTCAACCCCACGCTGCGGCTGTCCACGATCGTCCTCACGATGTACGACGGGCGTACGCGGCTGGCGTCGCAGGTGGCGGAGGAGGTGCGGGCGCACTTCGGTGACACGGTGCTCAACACCGTGATCCCGCGCAGCGTTCGCCTCTCCGAGGCGCCGAGCTACGGCCAGTCGGTCATGACGTACGACCCCGGGTCGAGCGGGGCGATGGCGTACATGGACGCCGCCAGGGAGATCGCCCACCGCGCCGCCACCGTGTAGCTCGCCGCGCTCCCATGCCGTGACCAAGCCTCGCGCTGTAGCCGTTGTCGCGTCGTAGCTGGGGCGCTTGGTGTGCCGGCTTGCGCCATGGCTCGCTCATGGGCGTGGCGGTTGAGGCTCCGCTGTGGTCGATGATCGGGCCGGGTCGCTCTGAAGCGAGCGTCGGAGCCCTCGTTGCGGGCTCGTGGTCACGTGTGCCTGCCTGCCTGCTAGCCCATGGACGGCTCGGTGCATGGGTGCCTGAGGCGCGAGTGCACCTGAGAGGCGCTATGCCTGCGAGGCGCTGCGCCAAGGACGGGCTCGATGGTCGAAGCGAGTGTCCAACCGGTCACCATCCAGGCCGTCATCTCTGGGGGCGTCGTGCCCTGAGCGGGGCTGGCGGGTGTAAATCAGGCGCAACGGCGTGTGGCGAGGACACACCGGGTCGCGTCGGCACCGGTAACCTCTCCTGGAGTGACCGGATTCGGCCGGGTGGAGGAGACGCAGTGAGTCAGCAGCGGCGGGGATTGGGCAAGGGGCTCGGGGCGCTCATCCCGACCGGTCCCATTGTTGACGGCACGGGGACGGCGCCCGGCCCCGCCAACGGTGAGCCCCCCGAGAGCGGTCCCCTGCCGATCGCCGGGGCGTACTTCAAGGAGATCCCCCTTGAGGCCATCGTGCCGAACCCGCGTCAGCCGCGTGACGTCTTCGACGAGGAGCGACTGGACGAGCTGGCAGCCTCCATCAAAGAGGTGGGCCTGCTCCAGCCGATCGTCGTCCGATCCGTCGGCGGGGGCAAGTACGAACTGATCATGGGGGAGCGGCGCTGGCGCGCCAGCAAGCTCGTCGGACTGGACCCGGTCCCGGCGATCGTGCGCAACACCCAGGACGACGAACTCCTCCGTGACGCCCTCATCGAGAACCTCCAGCGCGAGCAGCTCAACCCCCTCGAGGAGGCGGCCGCCTACCGGCAGCTCCTGGACGACTTCCAGGCTACCCACGAACAGCTCGCGCAGAAGGTCGGCCGCTCCCGCTCTCACATCACCAACACCCTGCGCCTGCTCAACCTCCCGCCGGAGGTGCAGCTCCGGGTGGCGGCGGGCACGGTGAGCGCCGGACACGCGAAGGCCCTGCTGAGCCTCGAAAGCGCTGAGGAGCAGATCCGGCTGGCCGACCGGATCGTGGCCGAGTTGCTGTCGGTACGGGCGGTCGAGGAGATCGTGTCGTTCGGCGGCGCCACGGCGGCCCCTGCTGCCAAGGCGACCCGCGAACGCCGTCCCGTCAACAAGCCCACCGCTCCCGGCCTCACCCACCTCGCCGACCGCCTCTCCGACCACTTCGAGACGAAGGTGAAGGTGGACCTCGGACGGCGCAAGGGGCGGATCGTGGTGGAGTTCGCGACGATCGACGACCTGGAGCGCATCATCGGCACGATGGCTCCGGAGGCTTTCCGGGCGATGCGCGAAGCGGGTTCCTGACCACTGTTCCACGTGAAACATGCGTTCGCGGGAACGGCGTGCTGCCGGAGCCGATGTTCCACGTGGAACCAACGCGGGGCGGGCGCCATGTTTCACGTGAAACACGTCTGATCTAAGGACCTCGACGGGACGCTCGTGGGGCGCGACCTCGCCATGGTCGCGGCCGGCCGCGACGCCCTGTGCCATTTCCGGGCCGCTGGCGGCGAGGTGGTCATCACCACCGGCCGGACGGAATGCTCGGCCCGCCGCTACTACGACGAGCTAGACGCCGGCGGGCCGGCGATCCTCTGCAACGGCGCCCGCACGGCCGACCTCGTTCACCGAGGACGTCATGCGTTCCCCGCACCGGCCGGCCGACGCCCGGACGGCCTTGCTCGTTCGTCTCCTATGTTCCACGTGAAACAAGGCAGCGGCGGCCATGTTTCACGTGGAACGCTGAAGCTCCGCCGTCAGGCGCCGACCGCCTTGCGGATGTCGTCCAGGAAGTCGTCCACCTGCTCCGGTGTGGTGTCGAAGGCGGTCATCCAGCGGACCATGCCGGCGTCCTCGTCCCAGTAGTGGAAGAGGTAGCGGCTCTGCAGCGCGGCGGTGGCGTTCTTCGGCAACACGACGAAGGCGGCGTTCCCTTGAGCCGGATGGGCCAGCGACACCCCGGGCAGCCCTTCGAGCCCGGCGACGAGCCGGGCGGTCATCGCGTTGGCGTGAGCGGCGTTGCGCCGCCACAACCCGTCCGTCAGGAGCGCTGAGAGCTGCGCCGAGACGAACCGCATCTTGGAAGCGAGTTGGAGCGACTGCTGCCGAAGGAACGGCACGGCGTGCGCGAGAGACGGGTCCAGGACGACCACCGCCTCGGCCGCCAGCGCGCCGTTCTTGGTGCCGCCGAAGCTGAAGACGTCCACACCGACGTCCGTCGTGAGCGTGCGCAGGTCGCAGTCCAGGTACGCGGCGGCGTTCGCGAGCCGGGCGCCGTCGAGGTGCAGACGCATCCCCGAGTCGTGCGCGGTCTGCGCCAGGGCGGCCAGCTCGTCGGGGGAGTAGCACGTGCCGAGCTCGGCCACCTGGGAGACGGAGACGACGCGGGGCTGCGGCTCGTAGGTGGTTCCCAGCGCGCCGAGGCGGCTCGTGATGTGGTGCGGGCGCAGCTTCCCGTCCTCGGTGGGGACCGTGATGAGCTTGACGCCGAGGAGCCGTTCGGCGGCTCCTGTCTCGTGGGTGGCGATGTGCGCGCTCTCCGGGCAGATGACCGCGTCGTAGCGGCCCAGCATGAGTGAGAGCCCGACGATGTTGGCGCCGGTGCCGTTCAGCACGGCGAAACCCTCGGCCTCGCCGCCGAACACCTCCTTGATCTGGCGCTCGAAACCGGCGGTCCATCGGTCGCCGCCGTACGCGGGGGCGTCGCCGTGGTTGGCGGCCGTCATGGCGTCGAGGACGTCCGGATGCACGCCCGCGTGGTTGTCGCTGGCGAAGCTCTTGGGATAGATGGAATCGATCAGCACACGACCCAGGCTACTGACGTGGGCAGTGGCGTCCTCGGGCTGCCTGTGGAGACACTTTGTGCCGGCCGAGGACGTCGTCGGGCCTACGGCCCAGGTGGGGCTCGGGGATGTCGATTCCAGGGCGGAGCGCCGGGACGGGATTCACGTGGGCAGCGTGGACGGTGGCGCCTGTGGATGGGTTTCAAGGGATTGGGGCGGAGGCGGAGGAAGGGCACGAGGGACTCATCAAGTCGCGCGAAGGCGTAGGCCGGCCCGGAGTCCCGGGGCGTTACCTGAGCGACCGGCGCCGATCCCGGCGTCCCGGAGCAGGACTTCGGTGATCGGCGCCGATACCGGGAGCGCCGGAGCGTGAGAGCATCGGGACGGGTCAGCTCCGGGCGCGCGCGGCCGCTCTGGTGAGGAGGATGCGGCAGAGGTCGCCCAGGTCCTGCCCCGCCGCCTCGGCCGCCATCGGCAGCAGACTCGTCTCCGTCATGCCGGGCGCGACGTTGACCTCCAGGAAGTGCGGCTGTCCGGAGGCGTCCACGATGAGGTCCGTACGGGAGACGTCGCGCAGCCCGAGGGCGGTGTGGGCGGTCACGGCGGTCTCGGCGCACGCCGCCGCGATCTCGGGCGAGAGCCGGGCCGGGGCGAAGAACTCGGTGTGTCCGGCCGTGTAGCGGGCGGCGTAGTCGTAGACCCCCTCGTCCGGGACGATCTCGACCGGCGGCAGCGCCACCGGACCGTGCCCGAGGTCGACGACCGAGACCGCCACCTCGACGCCCTCCACGTACCGTTCGATCAGCGCCGTGTCGCCGTACGCGAAGCAGCCCACCATCGCGGCGGGCAGCTCCTCGGCGGTGCGCACGATCGACGCGCCGAGAGCGGAGCCGCCCTGCGCCGGCTTGACGAACAGGGGCAGGCCGAGCCGCTCCACGATGCGTCCGAGCACGACCGTGGCGCCCAGGTCGTGGAACGTCTCCTTCGGCAGCGTGACCGACTGCGGCGTGTGCAGCCCGACCGACCGGACGACCGCCTTGGCGGTGGGCTTGTCGAAGGCCACCCGGCAGGCGTCGGGGTCGGCGCCGACGTACGGCACGCCGAGCAGTTCCAGCACGGAGCGGATCGCTCCGTCCTCGCCGGCGCCGCCGTGCAGGGTGACGAACACGGCGTCCGGCGGGTCGGCGAGGATGGACGGCACGAGCGACGCGTCGGTGTCGCGGGTCTCCACGTCGATGCCGGCCGCGCGCAGCACCTCGCTCACACGGCGGCCCGAGCGCAGGGACACCTCACGCTCGTACGAGAGGCCCCCGGCCAGCACGAGCACGTGGCCCAGATCGCTCATCACATCTCCTCCGCTGACGGCACGCTGTCCCACCGTACCGGCGCTTGGCGCCCCTGGTGTACGGCGGGCACCGAGCGAGCGCCTGGTGTCGGACGACTTCTGGGCGCGTGCTCCCGGGGGCGCTGCCGGGTGTGGGGCTCTGATCCGTGGTCCAGGGATGACCTCTTGGGGGCACTCGTCCTGCGGTACGGGGTGTCCGGGACATCCGGTGCTGTCTCGCCGCGGTGTGCGGGTGGCGAGGCAGGGGAGGTGCCAGCACGCGCATTCGTGCGTGAGGAGCGCCGTGCCGGTGTGATCGGGTCGCGGTCGGCGGGCGTCCGGCGACGAGATGCGCGCCGTCGGTCCGCGTCCGGTGAGGCGCCCGTACGCACACGGCCGGCATCCCCCGTGGACCAGTACGGCCGGCGTCCACAGCCAGAAGACGCCGGCCGTACGAGGCTTCGCGAAGGACGCGAGAGCCTCAGGCCAGATCAGGCCCGGGCGTCTCGACGCCCGCGTGGCCGCGCGTCGAGCCCGTGCCGAACGTGTCGCGCAGCTGGATCTCCTGCTCGATCACCCCGGCCAGCCGGCGCACGCCCTCCCGGATGCGGTCGGGCTCCGGGTAGCAGTACGACAGCCGCATGTTGCGCGCCCCGCTCCCGTCCGTGAAGAACCCGGTGCCGGGCACGAACGCCACGCGTTCCGCCACCGCGCGCGGCAGGATCGCCTTGGAGTCGAGCCCCTCGGGCAGCGACGCCCACACGAAGAAGCCGCCGGCGGGCCGGGTCCAGGTGACCTCCGGCGGCATGAGGCCTTCCAGCGCGTCGAGCAGCGCGTCGCGGCGCTCGCGGTAGAGCTCGCGGAACGACTTGATCTGCTCGCGCCACGGCTGCGTGGCGAGGTACTGGCCCACGGCGAGCTGCGTGAACGACGAGTGCGACAGAACAGCCGACTCCATGGCCAGGACGAGCTTGTCGCGGATGGCGTGCGGCGCGAGCGCCCAGCCCACGCGGAACCCGGGAGCGAGCGTCTTGGAGAACGACCCGAGATAGACCACCCCGTCGGGGTTGTCGGCGCGCAGTGCGCGCATCGGCTCGCCGTCGAAGCCGAGCAACCCGTACGGGTTGTCCTCGACGATGAGCACGCCGGCCCGCTGGCAGATGTCGAGCACCTGCTGGCGGCGCGCCACGTTGAGCGTGACGCCGCCGGGGTTGTGGAACGTCGGGATCGTGTACAGGAACTTGATCGGCGCCCCGGCGGTCTCCAGGGCGTAGATGGTCTGCGCCAGCGACTCGGGCACGATGCCCTGGTCGTCCATGGCGATGTGCACGACCTTGGCCTCGTACGCGGCGAACGTGCCCAGGGCGCCCACGTAGGACGGGCCCTCGGCGAGCACCACGTCGCCCGGGTCGATGAAGATGCGGGTGATCAGGTCGAGCGCCTGCTGCGACCCCACGGTGACGACGACGTCGTCCGCCCCGGCGTTGATCCCCTCCAGCCGCATGACCTCGCAGATCTGCTCGCGCAGGTGCGGGTCGCCCTGGCCGGAGCCGTACTGCAGGGCCACCGGGCCACGCCTGGTGACCAGGTCGGAGACGAGCTCGCCGACCATGTCGAGGGGAAGGGCCGTGACGTACGGCATGCCGCCGGCGAGCGAGACCACCTCGGGCCTCGACGCGACGGCGAAAAGAGCTCGGATCTCGGAGGCGACCATCCCGGTAGCTCGCGCGGCGTACCGGTCGACGTAGGCGTCGATGCGCGACCCATGGATCGCGGGTGTCTGACCGTGATTGAGCTCTTCTGTCACGGTCCACCTCCTCGGTGTCAGATAGACCTGGAACAACAGGTTACGCCAACCGGGCATGTCGCCCGTGACTGGCCTGGACGCAGTGGTACCCGCCGACAGCGTCCCACTGGGCTACGATGCCAGCTGGGGACGCGGTTTTCGCGGGCTTTTCCGGGTCAACGATTGGGGCCGTAGTTGTCGCGCCGGCTGGTCAATATCACCCTGGACAATCTGGACGATCTGCCGCGCCGTTGCAGGCGGTGCGTGTTCTGGGAGCTCGACCCCCTGAGCGGAGAGCGCGCGGTCGACTCGGGTGATCCGGGGCTGGAGAAGGAAGCGTGGATCTCCGCCACCCTGCTCGAATGGGGCAGCTGCGGAAAGATCGTCTATGTCGACGGGGTGCCCGCCGGATTCGTCCTGTACAGCCCGCCGCTCTACACCCCGCGCTCCGTGGCGTTCCCGACCTCGCCGGTCAGCGCCGACGCGGTGCTGCTCATGACGGCGCACATCATCCCCGAGTTCTCGGGCGGCGGCCTGGGGCGGATGCTCATCCAGGGCATGGCGAAGGACCTCACCCGGCGGGGCGTCAAGGCCATCGAGGCGTTCGGCGACCTGAAGTGGGAGGAGCCGAGCTGTGTGGTGCCGGCTGACTACCTGCTTTCGGTGGGGTTCAAGACGGTACGCCCGCATCTGCGGTTCCCGCGGCTGCGGCTGGAGCTGAAGACCGCCGTGTCGTGGCGCGAGGACGTCGAGGTGGCCCTGGAGCGTCTCCTCGGCTCCATGAGCCCGGAACGGGCTCTTCGCCCCGTGTGAGCCTCTTCTGGCCCCGCCTGAGTCCATCTGGTGCTGTTGGCCGGTATCCCTCCGTGAAACGGCGAAAGGCCCCCCGCGTGATGCGGAGGGCCTTGCGCGTGAGAAACGCGGAGCCTCGTGACGAGACCCGGACGGAGCCGGGGCTCAGATGATGCCGTCGAGCTCGCGCAGCAGCATCGCCTTCGGCTTGGCGCCGATGATCTGCTTGACCACCTCGCCGCCCTTGAAGACGTTCATGGTCGGGATCTGCAGCACGCCGTACTCGCGCGGCACGTTGGGGTTCTCGTCGATGTTGAGCTTGACGATCTCCAGCTTGTCGCCGTGCTCCTTGGCGATCTCCTCGAGGATGGGCGCGACCTGACGGCACGGGCCGCACCACTCGGCCCAGAAGTCGACCAGAACGGGCTTGTCGCTCTTGAGGACCTCGGCCGCGAACGTGGCGTCGGTTACTGCCTTCACGATGGCGCTCCTAACTTTCGTGTGCGGCCAGCCAGCGCTCGGAGTCCAGGGACGCCGAGCAGCCGGTGCCGGCCGCGGTGATGGCCTGACGGTAGGTGTGGTCGACGACGTCACCGGCGGCGAACACGCCGTCGACGTTCGTCGCGGTGCTGGGGGAGGCGACCTTGATGTAGCCCTCGTCGTCGAGGTCGATCTGGCCCTTGACCAGGTCGGTGCGCGGGTCGTGGCCGATCGCGACGAACAGCGCGTCGGTCGCGAGCTCGCACTCCTCGCCGGTCTTGACGTTGCGCAGCTTCACGGCCTCGACCCGGGACTCGCCGAGGACGTCGACGACCTCGCTGTCCCAGACGAAGCGGATCTTGTCGTTGGCGAACGCCCGCTCCTGCATGATCTTGCTGGCGCGGAGCTCGTCGCGGCGGTGGACGACCGTGACCATGCGACCGAACCGGGTCAGGAACGTGGCCTCCTCCATCGCGGTGTCACCACCGCCGACGACCACGATGTCCTTGTTGCGGAAGAAGAAGCCGTCACAGGTGGCGCACCAGGAGACGCCGCGGCCGGACAGCCGCTTCTCGTTCTCCAGACCCAGCTCGCGGTAGCCGGAGCCCATCGCCAGGATGACCGACTTCGCGTAGTAGGTATCGGTGTAGGTCTTGACCACCTTGGGGTTGGCCTCCAGGTCGACCTCGACCACGTCGTCGGCCACCAGCTCGGCGCCGAACCGCTCGGCCTGCTTGCGCAGGTTGTCCATCAGGTCGGGACCCATGATGCCGTCCGGGAACCCCGGGAAGTTCTCCACGTCGGTGGTGTTCATCAGGGCGCCGCCGGCGGTGACGGAGCCCTCGAAGACCAGCGGCTTGAGCTCGGCGCGCGCGGAGTAGACGGCCGCGGTGTAGCCAGCGGGCCCGGACCCGATGATGATCACGTTACGAACGTCGCTCAACGCTCCCACGCCTTCCTCGTCTGTTTTTGCCAGTGGCGTCAACAGATCCTAGGCCGCGGAGATTCCCGCCCCTACCCGCGACGCCGGGTCCAAACGAAAGAGCCCGCCGAAGCGGGCTCTGACGCGTTCTCACGATCGAAAGGTCACCAGCGGCCGAGTCTCGGCTTGCGCAGGTTCTTGCAGTGGTACGGGTCCACGACGTCGAGGCGGACCCGCTTGGCGGCCTCGTCCTTCCAGGACGCCACGATCACCGCCTCCTGGCCGTTGTACTGCCCCTGGTCGACGGCGAAGACCTTCAGCCTGGTCCGGTCGGCGACCCGGTCGACGCAGCTGGCGACCGTGTTGGTCTCGGGGCCGGCCACGATCGGCGCCGGTCCGAGGAAGCGCTCCAGGGGCTGCCGCAGCTCCTCGTCGCTGTAGTTGTGGTCGCTCTGCGTCAGCGCGTACGGCCTCGGCTTCAACTGCGGCTGCCGGCTCGGCGAGGAGGGCTGTGGCTGGGCCGCCACCTGCCCGCTGACGCCCGTTCCGCCGTCGCCGCCCGCGACGAGGAGGTTGCCGGAGACCACGACACCGCCCACGACGGCGGCGGCCGCCGCGGCGACCGCGGGCAGGGCCCACCGGCGCCGGCGGGCGACGCGGCGCCGGGCCGGGACGATGGTCCCGTCGTCGGCGACCACACCGAGCCGCACGGGCTCCTCGGCCTGGACAGGCTCGGCCGGGACGGTCTCCGGAGCGATCCGGGCGGCGGGCATGAGGCGGGCCGGCTCGCTCACCTCGGCCGGTCGCTGCCACGGGGCGTCCCGCATGAGCTCGTCCCAGTCGGGGGCCTCGGCGAGGTCCACCCCTCCGCGTCGCTGCTCGGCCTCGGCGGCGAGCGCCTTGTCGATGCGCAGTGCGACACCCATCGGCATGGCCGGTGTCGGTGTCGCCGCGAGCACCTCGCGAACCGCCGCCAGGTCGGCCAGGAGCTCCCCACAGGGGTCGCATACCGCGAGATGGTCGCGGACCTGGCAGGCCGTGCCGGCGTCCAGGAGACCCTCTGCCAGCTCGGCGAGGACCTCCAGATCGTAGTGCGTATCACCCGTCACGAAGTTCTGCTCCCTTCGCGGATGAGACGCGACTGAGGTTCGATCGGTTCCGCAGATGCGAAAGAATTGGGGCAAGTTTCGCCCGGCCGCGCGCGCACCGGCTCTTGACCGTGCCGCTGGGCACATCCAGCACCTGAGCTGCGTCTTCGACCGAATAACCCATCATGTCGACGAGCACGAGGGCCGCCCGTTGGTCGGGCGGCAGCAGTTTCAGCGCGGCCGAAACCTCCATGGACACCTCCCGCTCGACCGTCTGGTCGGGCATGGGCGTCTCACGCTCGGCGGCCTCGATGAGCTCGTCGTCGGCCACCGGGCGGATGGACTTGCGGCGCATCCGGTCGAGGCAGGCGTTGACGACGATGCGGTGGAGCCAGGTGGTGACGGCCGCCTCGCCGCGGAACGAGCCCGCCTTGCGATAGGCGGACACGAACGCGTCCTGCACGGCGTCGGCCGCCTCGTCGGGGTCGCCCAGCGTGCGCAGGGCGACGGCCCACATGCGGTCACGGTGCCTCTTGACGATCTCGCTGAACGCGTGTGGATCCCCGTCGATGTGCGCGGACAGCAGCTCGGCGTCGCTGATCGCCGGCCGCTCCGCTGATGAAGGTGTCTCGGGTGGGGAGTTCACAAGAGGGATTCCTGGTTATGCCGATCCGGGGGAATGGACCACTACCTCATAGATGGTGCCATGAAAGCCGCCCGCGTCTGCAGGAAGACGAGTAAACCAGATCAAAACGTACTGACCGGTGGCGGCCTGATCGGGCTTGAGGGTGATCTTCCCGGACGCGCCCTTCTGCTTGGTGACCGTCTTGAGGGCCGAGAGCTCCGGCGCGTCACCCACCTTGAGCTCCACGCTCGCGCCGCCCGCGCCGGACAGCGTGGCCACCACGTCACTGATCTGCACCGGCTTGCCCATGTCGAGCAGCAGGCCGACGCCCTCCTTGAGATTGCCCAGGTCGGCGGTGTTGTAGTTGTCGGTCTTCCAGAACGTGCTGGGCTTGCCGTCGAGCGTCAGCTCCGCGCCGGTGTTCTCCTCCTTGTCGCCCAAGGGGTCGAACGCGATCGCCTTCTTCGGCTTGACCGCCTGGGGCGCCGCCGTGGCGGACGGCGAGGCCGCCGTCGGGGTGCCCTGCGCCCCCGGGTCGCCCTTGCCACTGCCGAGGCTGCGGCCGATCGTCCACGCTCCGACGCCGACCGCGACGATGACGAGCAGCACCACGACGGTCATCAGCGCCCGGTTGACCACGCCGCCGCCCTGCCGGGCACCGTGCTGCGGCACGGTCAGGTGCTGGATCGGCGGCTGGGGCCGCGGGGGACGTACGTCGGTGCCGAGACCCTCGGACGGCGAGGTGGCCGTCACCGAGGGCGGGGAGGACGG
Organism: Nonomuraea rhodomycinica; assembly: GCF_013363995.1. GTDB lineage: Bacteria > Actinomycetota > Actinomycetes > Streptosporangiales > Streptosporangiaceae > Nonomuraea > Nonomuraea rhodomycinica. Next base: position 265,866 of record NZ_JABWGO010000009.1, read on the forward strand.
GTAGTCGATCGGGATCGGCATCGGCCGGGCGACGCCGGCCAGCGCCTCGGCCACGTCGGCCGGGCTGGTCAGCGCGCCGTGGCCCTTGCGCGACTCGGGCAGGCACGCCTTGACCGTGACCGTGTCGAGGTAGCTCGGCACGCCCGCGGTCACCTGGCGGGGCGTGCAGAAGTGGCCGTCGGTCATGGGGGCGGGCGGCAGGCCGCCCTCCTCCTCGTCACCCGGCCAGTGGCCGGTCAGCCCGGCGTAGAGCAGCCGGCCGAGACCCTCGGCGTCGTCCAGCGCGGGCTGGTCGGTGGTCAGCCCGGACAGGGCCGCGTCGACCGCGACACCGAGCACCTTGACGGTGTTGCCGGTGGTCCACACCAGGTGGGACGGGCGCAGGCACAGGTGGTACAGGCCGGCCTCGTGGGCGTGCGTGAGGGCCTCGGCCGCCTCGGCCACCAGCCCGGCCGCCCGCTCGGGGTCGAGCGGGCCGCCCGCCACCAGGTCGGCCAGGGTCTCGCCGGTCACCCACTCGCTGACGACGTAGGAGTAGTCCTCCTCCTCGGCGGCGTCGAACACCTGCGTCAGCCGGGGGTCGGTGAGCCGGCTGGCGGCCCGGGCGGCGGTGACGACCTCGTGGACGCGCGGGAAGTCGGGGGAGAAGGTGTGGACGGCGACGGGGCGGGCGAGGATCTCGTCGATCGCCTTCCACAGGGTGGCGCCGTCGGCTTCGCTCACCCGGTCCTCCAGCCGGAAGCGTTCGGCGAGACGGGTGCCGGGTTCGACCGCCGACGTGCTCACTGACTCACTCCGCTCGGCTGATCGTGCGCGTTCATGACTCGACTGGCCCGCGTGGTGGTGTCCCACGTAGGCACGCTATGCCGGGTGGATCCGCCCACGCCCCTCCTGCTTCCATTCGCGCGTGTGGGCACCATGGTAGTGCCGCGCCGGTTCCGCCCGTGTTCCTTACCGTCCCAGCCGTCCGGCAACCATACCGACGATCGAGTTGACCTCCGGGATGCGCATCCGGTGGGCCACGGCGAGGTACAGCAGCATGCCCACACCGCCGCCGACCACCAGGATGATCACCGAGGTCAGGAAGGTCAACCCGCCGAAGGCGATCTGCACGAGCCACACCACGGCCAGCGCCAGCACCGCCGTGGGCAGGGCCGCGAGGTACATGCGGGTCATCGACATGCCGATCTGCCAGCCGCCGAGCCCCTGGACCCGCCGGGAGGCCAGCCACCAGGCGACGACCGCCCCGAGAGCGTACGCGACGGCGTAGGCGAAGGCCAGTCCCATCACCGTGTAGGCATAGGGCAGCACCTGGTAGAGGATCCACATGAACAGCGCGTTGAGCACGGTCGTGGCCGCGCCGACGTAGACCGGGGTGCGGGTGTCACCGAAGCTGTAGAAGACGCGCAGCAGGAGCTGGAAGACCGCGAACGGCACCAGTCCCAGGCCGTACACCTGGAGGACGTTGCCGATGTAGACGGCGTACTCCACCGGCGTGGCGCCGTGGGCGTAGATCGGCACGGTGATCGCCGGGCCGAGCACCATCAGCAGCAGCGACACCGGAACCATGATCGACCCGATGAGCCGCACGCTGGAGCCGAACTCGGCGCGCACGTCGCCGAAGCGGCCCTCGCTCACCGCGCGGCTCATGCGCGGCAGGGCCGCGGTGATCACCGAGACGCCGATGACGCCGTACGGGAGCTGGAAGAGCTGGAAGGCGAAGGTGTAGGGGGTGATGCCGTGTCCGTCCACGGCGTCACCGGCCTGGCTGGCCAGGTTGGTGGTCAGCATGAAGCCGAGCTGGGTGACCACCACGTAGCCGATGGTCCAGATCCCCGCCCGGCCCATCTCGCCGAGCCGGGCGTTGCGCACGTCGAAGCGCGGCGTGAAGGTGAACCCGGCCCGGCGCAGCGCCAGGATCAGCACGACCGCCTGGGCCACGATGCCCGCGGTGGTGCCGAGGCCGAGCAGGGCGAGCTGCCCGTCGGTGACCTGGGCGAGGTCCTTGCCCGCGTCGCCGAACACCGTGAGGTAGCCGACCAGCACGCCGATGACGACGACGTTGTTGAGCACCGGGGCCCACATGGGCGCGGCGAACCGGTCGCGGGTGTTGAGGATGGCGCCCGCCACCGCGCCGATGCCGAAGAAGGCCAGCTGCGGCAGGATGAACCGCGCCAGCGTGACGGCGACGTCGAACTTGCGGCCGGTCCAGCCCGTCGTGTAGAGGTCGATGAGCAGCGGCGCGGCCAGCACGGCCAGTAAGGCGACGACGGCCAGCGCGACCGTGGCGATGGTCAGCAGGCGCTGCTCGTAGGCCCGCCCGCCGTCGGGGTCCTCCTTCTGCGCCCGCACGATCATGGGCACGACCACGCTGCTCAGCACGCCGAGCAGCAGCAGGTCGAGGATGCTGTACGGGATGGCGTAGGCCGCGTTGTAGGCGTCGCCCATGGCGGCGGTGCCGATCGCCGTGGCCAGCGCCATGGTACGCACGAAGCCCGTGACCCTCGACACCATGGTGCCCGCGGCCATGATGGCGCTGGCCCGCAGCATGCGGCTCATGTGGCCTCACTCTCCCGACTCTTGGCGGCCCGTTCGAGCCGTCGCTGCGATCTGCGCCTGAGGACCCGCGTCACGACCGCGGCGAGCATGACCGTCAGCGCCGCGCCGACGATCACCAGGGCGATGCCGGTGTAGCCGGTGGTCCGGATGATCAGCTTCACCGGCTTGCCGTACGGCTGCCCGTCGGAGGTGCGGAGCTGGACGGTCACGGCCGAGTCGCCGCTGACGCCGGACCCCGCCGTCATCGGGACCTGCAGGGTGCCGCTCTGGCCGTTGCCGCCGATCACCAGCCTGCGGGACGGCTGGGGGCCGATCCGCAGCAGCTTGGGGTTGTTGGAGGTGACCTCGACGTCGACCGTGACCTCGACCGGCAGCGAGTTCTTGACGCTGACGGGCACGACGCCGTCGGAGCCGGCCAGCGTGCGCGGCCGGTCGGGGTCGGCCCCGGTGATCGTGATCATGTCCATCCGGGCATCCACGGCGTCCTTGACCAGCTCGGCCGCGGCCCGCCCGGCCCGGGTCTGGTTGCGCCAGGCGGAGGACGTCAGCCGCAGCACGGCCGCGTCGAAGGCGGACGGCGGCTTGTCGGTGGTGATGAGCGAGGTGAGCTCGGCCTTCCGCGCGATCTCCTTGACCGGGGTCAGGTACTTGCGGCCGAGCTCCTCCTTGCGGTCCTGGTCGGTGTAGGTGAGGCCGGCGCGCTGGGTCCGCGCCGCGCGGACGGCCGCGCTCTTCGGGGGCTTGACGGAGTCGAGCGGGGTGAGCGACAGCCACGGCAGGCCGTTCGCGGTCTTGAGCAGGGCGTTGACGAGCGTGGGGTTGGGGTCCCACCGGCGGGAGGGGGCGACGACGATCGACCTCGGGGTGGTCTGCCCCGGCTCGGCCGCGATCATCGCGGTCTCGGCGATGAAGCGCTGGCGGCTCAGCAGCGTGGAGCCGGCGCCGCCGCCGGGCTCGAAGAGCCGGCTGAGCACGGGATCGGCGACGAGCGCCGTGACCGGGCCGGCGACGCTGTAGAGCGTGGCGGTGGCGTCGGGCGTGGTGGTGCCGGGTGTGAAGGCCGTCTGCTGGGTGGTCTGACCGGTCTGGGTGGTCTGGGTGACCTGCTGGTCCTGCTGCGGCAGGTTGGCCGAGGTGAGCAGGACCTTGCGGACCTGGGCGACACCCGGCTTGCCGACGGCCAGCAGGTCGAGCGCGTCGGCGTCGAGCAGACCGGACGCCGGCCAGTTGATCGAGGTGGAGACCTCGGGGCGCAGGAGCTGGGCGGCCTTCTGCCCGCCCAGCTCGATCGCCCGGCCCACCTGCGTGTCGAACCCGTGGTGGGCCAGGGCGGCCACGTCGGGGTCGGCGTACGGGGTGGCGACGACGGGGGAGTCGGCCAGGGCGGTGCGCAGGTCGGCCAGCCACTGGGCCGCCGCGGCGTCGGCCGGCTTCTTGACCGTGCCGTCCTTGCCGGCCACGGTGTACGGCTTCGACATGGCGGTGAGGTCGTCGAGCAGCGCCGGGTCGACGAACCAGGTGACGCTCGGCGGCGCGGCCTTGGCGATGCGCAGCAGGTCGGCGAGGCGGCCCTTGCCGGTCAGCGCGGCGCTCAGCTTGTCGTCGGCGAACGTGGCGTCGTCGGGGCGGCGCGGCTGGTCGATGACGCGGTGCGGCTGGTCGATCATCGGCAGGGCGACGGCCAGCTTGTTGCGCACGGTCTTGGGTTGCGGGGGCGCGTACGTGACGAACGTGCGCTGCACGGCCAGGCGCCGCCAGCCGGCCTGCTGCACCTCGATCGCGATCGGATAGACGCCGAAGCGGGGCAGGGCCGGGTGGGCGAGCTGCGCCGGGGTCAGCGTGAACTCCCACGGCGCCGAGGCGCCCGCCGCCACAGCCGCTATGGCCACCTGAGAGGTGGGCGACGCCTGGCCGGGAAGCGTCTGGTCGGTCTGGTCGGCCTGGAACGTCTCCAGAGCGGCCCGGTCGGGCAGCGGCTGCGACGAGTAGCGCAGCCGGACGACCAGGCCGCTCAGGTCGCTGCCGGTGTCGTTGCGCAGCGTTCCGGAGACCTTGATCACATCGGCCGCGCCCTTGGCCCAGTCGGGTGTGATGGAGGACACGGTGAGGACCAGCCCCTGCCGGCTGGCCTGGGCGGTGGACGTCTTCGCGGCAGCCGTGCCCGGCGTCGCCACGCCCACGGGGACGAGCAACGCTGCGGAGACGACGGCGAGCAGCGTGGCCTTACGGATCACGCGTCCGCCCGGGCTGGAGTACGGCGCACGCCCGCAATGGTACGGGCTCAGTGCCGCAGCGCGATCGCCTCACGTGATCCCCTGGGCCGGGGAATCCTGAGGTCCACGGTCTTGCCGGACAGGAGGGACAGCAGGTCGAGGGCGCGCATGCCGACGGCGGTGTGTCGCTCGCCGCTGGCCATGAAGATCGGCTCGGCGTCGCCCGCCAGCCGGTCGTCCACCAGCAGCGGGAGCCGGCGCGGCAGCAGCAGCGGGCACACGAGCCCGGCGGCGTAGTCGGTGGCGGAGTTGACCAGGAACGCGGGGGCGGGCCGCACGTCGCGGGCGCCCAGCAGGGCGCCGACGGCGCCCGGGCGCGGCGGCGCGGCGACCGAGGAGACCACGCCGACGACCTCGCGGCCGAGCCTCCCGGTGACCTCGAACACCGTGACCATGACGCACCTCTCGGGCGCGGCGGAGATCGTCGCGGGCAGCTCCTCCACGCCAGTGATGGGACGCGGAAGGCGTACGATCTCATGATGGACCTGGTGCGCGAGGAGCCAGCGGTGGATCGCGAGGGCGTCCTTCATGAACACGCTCCTTCGGCCTTGGCCCCCGACGGTCCTCTTGACCGACGGTAACCCGGACCTCATGTGGCCCGGGGGATATGTTCCGGAATCGAAGGACCTACCCAGCTTGTCCGACTCAAATCTGACCGACAACCAGCAGCGGGCCATGAGCGACCTGTTCCGTAAGATCTCCCCGGTGGCCGACGACCTGGGCCGCCTGTTCGCCGACCAGGGCCACGAACTGGCCCTGGTGGGCGGCCCCGTGCGCGACATGCTGCTCGGCCGCACCGGCAACGACCTCGACCTCACCACCGACGCCCACCCCGAGCGCGTGCTGTCCCTCGTGCGCGACTGGGCCGACTCGGTGTGGACCATCGGCATCGACTTCGGCACGGTCGGCGTGCGCAAGGGCAGCTGGCTGATCGAGATCACGACGTACCGGAGCGAGTCCTACGACCCCAAGTCCCGCAAGCCCGAGGTCATGTACGGCGAGACGCTGGAGGCCGACCTGGAGCGGCGCGACTTCGCGGTCAACGCGATGGCCGTGCGCCTGCCGGGTCACGAGTTCGTGGACCCGTACGGCGGCCTGGCCGACCTGGCGGCGCGGCGGCTGCGCACGCCGGGCCCGGCCGAGCGGTCCTTCGGCGACGACCCGCTGCGCATGCTGCGTGCCGCGCGCTTCGCCTCCCAGCTCGGCTTCACCGTGGACGACGCCGCCGTCGAGGCGATGACGTCCATGGCCGAGCGCATCGAGATCGTCTCGGCCGAGCGCATCCGCGACGAGCTGGACAAGCTGGTCTGCGGCGCCTACCCCCGCGAGGGCCTGCGGCTGCTCGTCGACACCGGCCTGGCCCAGCACGTGCTGCCCGAGCTGCCCAAGCTGCGCCTGGAGATCGACGAGCACCACCGGCACAAGGACGTCTACGAGCACACGCTGACCGTGCTCGACCAGGCGATCGCCCAGGAGGAGGACGGCCGGCCCGACGGCATCCTGCGCTGGGCGGCGCTCATGCACGACGTCGGCAAGCCCAAGACGCGCCGCCACGAGCCGGGCGGCCGGGTCTCCTTCCACCACCACGAGGTGGTCGGCGCCCAGATGACCAAGAAGCGCATGGCCGAGCTGAGGTTCCCCAAGGACGTCGTGGCCGACGTGTCGCGGCTGGTGGAGCTGCACCTGCGCTTCCACGGCTACGGCACGGGCGAGTGGACCGACAGCGCCGTGCGCCGCTACGTGCGCGACGCCGGTCACCTGCTCACCCGCCTGCACAAGCTCACCCGGGCCGACTGCACGACCCGCAACAAGCGCAAGGCGGCGACCCTCTCGCGCACCTACGACCAGCTGGAGGAGCGCATCGCCCGGCTGGCCGACGAGGAGGAGCTGGCCAAGATCCGGCCGGAGCTCGACGGCAACGACATCCAGCGCGTCCTCGGCGTCGGGCCCGGCCCGATCGTGGGCAGGGCCTACAAGTTCCTGCTGGAGCTGCGTCTGGACAAGGGGGTCATCGGCGCCGAGGCGGCCACCGAGGCGCTGCTGGAGTGGGCCCGCGACAACGGCCTGACCTCCTCCTGACGGATCAGGGCGACGGCGCGGGCACCGGGGGCCGCACGATCAGGCGGTAGACCAGCGCGGCCACCGGGTAGCCCAGCGCGATGATCGCCACGGCGAGGTAGGACCTGCCGTCGGGCGGCAGGATGGCCGCCGACAGCGCCGCGGCGAGCACGTACATGCCGTTGAAGAGCATGTCGTAGATCGAGAAGGACCGCCCCAGGTAGGCGTCCTCGACGTCGCGCTGCACGGCCGTGTCGGCGCAGATCTTGACGCTCTGCCCCGCGATGCCCAGCACGAAGCCGGCCACCGGGAGCCCCCACTCCTGGAACGGCAGGATCAGCGCCCCCGAGACCAGGCCCGCCGCGGCCAGGGCCATCGGCACCCACCGCTCCAGCGTGAACCGCTCGGTGGCCCACGGCGTCAGGACGATGGCCAGGGTGTAGCCGACGCCGGAGGTGGCGACCACCACGCCGATGCCGCGCAGGGCAGCCTCGGCGTCGCCGTCGGTGAAGTAGTAGCGGTACAGGATGATGCCGAGCGCGGTCGCCATGCCGTACAGGAACCGGTGGGCGGCCATCGCGCCCATCGTGGCGGCGGCCCTGCGGTGGCGCACCAGGTGCCGCGCGCCGTCCACGAGGCCCGCGACCACGTTGCGGACCGCCTCGCGCGTCTGCGGCCGGTCGGGGTCGTAGGAGGGGCCGAGCAGCGAGCGCTCCATCGTGCGCGCGATCAGCGCGCTCAGCCCGAACACCACGCCCGAGATGACGAGCAGCAGCGCCGTGCCGTACGCGCCGCCGCCGAACACCTCGCGCAGCAGGAAGCCCACGCCGGCGCCCACGAACGTCAGGGCGGTGCCGGAGGTCGGGGTGACGGCGTTGGCCGCCATCAGCCGCTCGGGCGGCACCACGTGCGGCAGTGACGCGCCGAGCGCGGCCATGAAGAACCGGTTGACCCCGAGCACGCCGAGCGCCGCGGCGTAGAACATCGACTCGGGCACGCCGGCCACCAGGAGCGCCGCGGCGGCGAGGAGCAGCGTGCCGCGCACCATCGGCGCGATCACCAGGATCTGCCGCCGCGACCAGCGGTCGATGAAGACGCCCACGAAGGGCCCCAGCACGCTGTACGGCAGGAACAGCACGGCCATGCCGGCGGCCACGGCCAGCGCGGTGGTCTGCTTCTCGGGGCTGAAGAAGGCGAATCCCGTGACCGCGAACTGGAAGATCCCGTCGGAGAACTGGGAGACCAGCCGGGTGCCGAACAGCCGGCGGAAGTCCCGGCCCTTCAGGACTATCCGCAGATCGGCGACGAACGACACGCAGCCAGCCTAGTCCCGATCCGGACTTTCCCGGGCGCGTGAGTTGGCGCCGCAGGTGGGGGAACCCGTCCGGAACACGCACATGATCACGTACGCTTCGTAGCGTGACGACTGATGAACTGGTGGTGCTGGTCGACGACGAGGGCCGCGCCGTCGGCACCGCGCCCAAGCTGTCGGTGCACGGCCGGCAGACCCCGCTCCACCTGGCTTTCTCCAGCTACGTCTTCGACGGCGACGGCCGCGTGCTGCTGACCAGGCGCGCCGACCACAAGCTGACCTGGCCCGGCGTGTGGACCAACAGCTGCTGCGGCCACCCGCTGCCGGGCGAGCCGCTCGACCACGCCGTCGCCCGCCGGCTGTCCTACGAGCTGGGCCTGGCCGTCGAGCGCGCCGACCTGGTGCTGCCCACGTTCGCCTACCGGGCCGTCATGGGCAACGGCATCGTCGAGCACGAGCTGTGCCCCGTCTACCGGGTCACGGCCGAGACGCCGGCGGTGCTCAACCCGGAGGAGGTGGGCGACACGCGGTGGATGCCGTGGGAGGAGTTCGCCGCGCGCGTGCTGAAGGGGGAGCTGGCCATCTCGCCGTGGTGCGCCGAGCAGGTGCCGCTCCTGGTCGAGCTCGGCCCCGATCCGATGGCCTGGCCCACGGCCGCCGAGACCGACCTGCCGCCCGCGGCTCAGGTCGCGGCGGGCTGACGCCCCCGGCCCGTGGGCGGTCGTGACGGCGGCCGGCCCGTACAAGCCGACCGCCGTGGTCAGAGGCTTATCTGTCGACCTCGCCGCGGATGAACTTCTCGACGTACTCGCGCGCCTCGTCGTCGGAGTACTGCTCGGGCGGCGACTTCATGAAGTACGACGACGCGCTGAGGATCGGGCCGGCGATGCCCCGGTCGAGGGCGATCTTGGCCGCGCGCACCGCGTCGATGATGATGCCGGCCGAGTTGGGCGAGTCCCACACCTCGAGCTTGTACTCCAGGTTGAGCGGGGTGTCGCCGAACGAGCGGCCCTCCAGGCGGATGTAGGCCCACTTGCGGTCGTCGAGCCACGGCACGTGGTCCGACGGGCCGATGTGCACGTCGGCCTTGCGCATCTCGTGCGGGATCTGCGAGGTGACCGACTGGGTCTTGGAGATCTTCTTCGACTGGAGCCGCTTGCGCTCCAGCATGTTCATGAAGTCCATGTTGCCGCCGAAGTTGAGCTGGTACGTGCGCAGCAGCTCGACCCCGCGGTCCTCGAACAGCTTGGCCAGGACGCGGTGCGTGATGGTGGCGCCGACCTGCGACTTGATGTCGTCGCCGACGATCGGCACACCGGCCTGCGTGAACTTCTCGGCCCACTCGGGGTCGGAGGCGATGAAGACCGGCAGCGCGTTGACGAAGGCGACCTTGGCGTCGAGCGCGCACTGCGCGTAGAACCGGTCGGCCTCCTCGGAGCCCACGGGCAGGTAGGACACCAGGACGTCGACCTGGTTGTCGCGGAGCACCTGGACGACGTCCACGGGCTCCTCGTCCGACTCCTCGATGATCTCCCGGTAGTACTCGCCCAGGCCATCGAAGGTGTGGCCGCGCTGGACGACCACCCCCGTCGGGGGCACGTCCGTGATCTTGATCGTGTTGTTCTCGCTGGCGACGATCGCCTCGGACAGGTCGCGGCCGACCTTCTTGGCGTCCACGTCGAAGGCGGCGACGAACTCGACGTCGCCCACGTGGTAGTCGCCGAACTTCACGTGCATCAGGCCAGGCACCCGGACGGCCGGGTCGGCGTCCTTGTAGTAGTGGACGCCCTGGACCAGTGACGCAGCGCAGTTGCCGACACCGACAATGGCCACGCGAACCGAACCCATCGCACTCGCTCCCTTACTCATCAGTTGACGTGGTATCTCTCTCGGGCTCTTGCGATGCCCGTCTCTCCGTCGCGATCAGCTCGTTCAGCCAACGCACCTCGCGTTCGACCGATTCGAGACCATGACGCTGCAGCTCCAGCGTGTAGCTGTCGAGGCGCTCCCTGGTGCGTGCCAGGGCGGTGCGCACGCTGTCCAGTCGTTCCTCCAGACGGCTGCGGCGGCCTTCGAGGATGCGCAGGCGCACCTCGGCCTCCGTGTGCCTGAAGAAGGCGAAGTGGACGCCGAAGCTCTCGTCCTCCCAGGCCGACGGACCGGCCTGGGTGAGCAGCTCGTGCAGCCGCTCCTTCCCCTCGGCCGTCAGCTTGTAGACGATCTTCGATCGGCCGCCCACGATCGTGGCCGGAGCCGGCTGCTCCTCGGCGATGAGGCCCTGGGCGAGCAGCGATCGCAGGCAGGGGTAGAGCGACCCGTAGGAGAACGCACGGAACATCCCCAGCAGAGCGTTGAGCCGTTTGCGCAGCTCGTAGCCGTGGAGCGGGGTCTCGTGCAGCGACCCGAGCACGGCCAGCTCCAGCACTCTGCCTTGTCCGCCGGCCACCGGAACCGCCTCCTCTCGCGTCGATGTATCTAGTCGATACATCATGAGGATACGTCGGTTCGCTATATCGCGGCAACGAGCGACTTTGCCAAGTCGTTGGGAGCAATCACCAAAAAGCCGTAGTCTGGCGCTCATGTGGTCACAGAGAAGGGTGGTGGACGACGGCCTCGCGACGAGAGGACTGGTCCACGACCCGCGCCCGCCGGGCGAGATGTGTGACGCACAGCCGTACCTCCTTCACGCGGCCCGGCACTTCGGTGAACCGACCGAACGCCTATGCCCGGTGTGCGGAAGGCGGAACGTCACCAACGTGACCTATGTCTACGGGGATGCCCGGGGTCGGCATGCGGGTCAGGCAAAGGCGACGTCAGATCTCGTCGAAATGGACCATGATGACGACGAGATCCGCGTGTACGTCGTCGAGGTCTGTCAAGGTTGCTCCTGGAACCACATGACGGTCTCGTTAGTCCTCGGCAACGGACCGCCGGATCTCGTCGGCCGAGAGTAGAGACCGAAGGCGGTCAAGGCGCCCACGCCCACCCCGCCGTGCTATCCGACGACGATGCGAGGACGTGTTGAGTTACAGCCATGACGAGGGGACGGCCCGCCCGGGAAGGCGCCGTCGCTCCGGCTCATCCCGTTCCGTTCCCCAGCCCCAGACGCCGCAAACCGGCGACTCCGGCTGGGAGAGCGCCCCGCCTCCGCGTCGTCCGGAGGCCGCCTACGAGGACACCGGCGCCATGGCGGCGCACTCGTACGAGCAGCCGTACGAACCCGTCAGGCGCGCCCCCGAGCGGCGCGGCCCCGCGGCACCACCGCCTGCGACCGCCGCGATGCCCGCCGAGCCCGGCCCGCGCGCGCCCGGGCGCCGTGAGGGGCGGCGGCGCAGCGACCAGGAGACGATGGTCAGCGAGGCGCCGCGCCGCGCCCGCGGCCGTGGCGCAGGCGGCCCCGGCGGCCCGGGTGGTCCCGGCGGTCCCGGCGGGCCGGGAGGTCCCGGCGGTGACGGCGAGCCTCCGCGCAAGGGCCGCGGCGACAAGCCGGCGTGGCGCAGGTTCCTGCCGAGCTGGAAGATCGTGCTGGCCGGCTTCGCGGTCGTCACCGCGGGCGTCTTCGGCATGATCGCGGTGGCGTACGCCAACATGCCCGTCCCGACCCAGGACCAGGTCCAGGACACGGTGGACGACATGGGCAGCGTCATCTACTACGCCAACGGCAAGGACGTCCTGGCGAAGCTGGGCACCAAGCGCGTGCCCGTGAAGATCGACCAGATCCCGCGGCACGTCCAGGACGCGGTCATCGCGGCCGAGAACAGCTCCTTCCGCGAGGACTCCGGCATCTCCTTCTCCGGCATGGTCCGCTCGGTGATCAGCACGGTCTCCGGCTCGCAGGTGCAGGGCGCCTCCACCATCACCCAGCAGATGGCCCGCAACTACTACGACGGCCTCTCCCAGGAGCGCACCGTCGAGCGCAAGATCAAGGAGATCTTCGTCGCGGTCAAGCTCAACAAGGAGCTCGACAAGGACACGATCCTCGAGCAGTACCTCAACACCATCTACTTCGGGCGCGGCGCGTACGGCATCGGCGCGGCGGCCCAGCAGTTCTTCCGCACGTCGGTCACGAAGCTGACGCCCGAGCAGGGCGCCTACCTGGCCGGCCGCATCCAGAACCCCGACGCGTTCGACCGGGCCGAGATCGCGGGCAACATGAAGCCCACCGAGGAGCGCTACGTCTACGTGATCGGGCAGATGGCCAAGCTCGACCCCAAGGCGTACGGGAGCCTGCCGTCCAAGTCGCCGACCTCGCCCAAGCGCAAGAAGGCCAGCAACAAGGACTACTACAAGGGCCTGACCGGCTACATGGTCGAGGCCGTCATGAACGAGCTGAGGAACAAGTACAAGATCACTGAGGAGGACGTGAAGACCGGCGGTTACCGGATCACTTCGACGTTCGACAAGCGCCTGATGTACGCCGCCAGGGACGCCGTCAACAAGCACACCGCCGGCCTGCCCGGCGAGATCAACGCGACCATGGCGGCCGTCGACCCGACCAACGGCCGGATCGTGGCCTTCTACGGCGGCGACGACTACGAGAAGGACTCCTGGGACGACGCCTTCCTGTCGCAGAAGCAGGCCGCCTCGGCGTTCAAGCCGTACGTGCTCGCGGCGTGGCTCGACTCCGGCTACAGCCTCAACAGCTACCTGCCGGCCAAGGGGCCGCTCAAGCTCGAGGGCACCACGCCCATCAACAACGACCACGCCTCGGGCGCCTCGTCGATCGACGTCGTCAACGCCACGGCCCACTCGGTCAACACGGCCTTCGCCAAGATGGGGGAGAAGGTCAGCCTCGACAAGGTCATCGAGATCGCCAGCCGCGCCGGGCTCAGCAAGGACCGGCTGGAGGACGCCAGGAACCGCCACCACTACCTGATCACGATCGGCTCCGGGCAGGTGACCGCGGTCGAGCAGGCCGGCGGCTACTCGATCTTCGCCAACGCCGGCCGGCACTACGACAACCACGTCATCATCGAGGTGCGGGACCGCGACAAGCGCGTGAAGTACCGGGAGAAGAGGACCTACGCCCAGGTCATCGCCCCCGACTCCGCCGCCGACGCCACCGTCGCCCTCCAGGCCGTCGTCAAGCAGGGCACCGGCCGCAACGCCGCCCTCTACGACCGGCCCGTCGCCGGCAAGACCGGTACCAACAACGAGAACAAGGAAGCCTGGTTCGTCGGCTTCACCCCGCAGCTGTCCACCGCGGTCGGCATGTTCCGCCAGGAGTGCCGCACCAAGGGCGGCAAGGTCATCCAGCCGGTCAACGACAACTGCCCGTGGTGGCGGGGCAAGAACCCGGCCAAGGAGAAGAAGTACACGCCGCAGAAGCCGTACACCACCGCGTACGAGGTGCCGCTGGGCAGCGCCTTCCAGGGCGCCACGTACCCCGCGGCCATCTGGAAGTCCTTCATGACCGAGGCCATGAAGGGCCAGAAGGTCGAGCAGTTCCCGGCCCGCGTCAACACCGGCGTCCCCGAGAACCTCGCGCCCAAGCCCGTGCCCACGCCCACGGCCACCAAGGAGCCGGACGAGGAGCAGCCGGACGACGTGACCTGCGTCATGGACCCGTGCAACGACGACGACACCGGCCGCATCATCACCATCGACCCGAACCAGAACAACGGCTTCGACGAGGACAACGGCCTGCTCGGCGGTGGGCAGGATCCCGGTATGCCGCCGTACGAGCAGCCCGAGCCGATGCCCACAGGGCGCGAGCAGTGGTGAAGACCGAACCGGTGGGTGACGGTCCGGTGGGTGACGGACCACTGGGTGACGGCGCGGTGGACGAGCCGGTCCACCGGCCGCCGCTCTTCGCGCGCGCCGTGCCGTACCTGCCCCTGGCGCTGTTCGCGGCGCTGGGGGCGAGCATGGCGTACGTCTTCAGGCTGCCGTGCCGTACCGGCGGGTGGAACGACCAGGTCTCCACCTACACCAACTTCTGCTACACCGACATCTACCCCCTGTACTTCGACCGGCAGCTCGCCACGCAGAGCCCGTACTTCGCCGACGTGCCGTTCGACAAGCAGGTCGAGTACCCCGTCGTGCTCGGCGAGGTCATGCAGGTCTTCAGCCGGATCGCCCGCTGGCTGGAGCCCGACCCCGTCCAGCAGGCGGTCCGCTTCTACGACGGCACGGTCGTCTTCCTCGGCCTCTGCCTGGTCGCCGGGGTGCTGCTGATGGCCGCCGTGGCCGGGCCCACGCGCCGCTGGGACGCCCTGTGGTACGCGCTCGCGCCGTCGGTGATCCTGGCCGCCTACATCAACTGGGACCTCGTGGCCGGCGCGCTGTCGATGGGCATGCTGCTGGCCTGGGCCAAGCACCGGCAGGTGGCGGCCGGGGTGCTGCTCGGCCTCGCGATCGCGACGAAGTTCTACCCGCTGATGTTCGCCGGGGCGCTGTTCCTGCTCACGCTGCGCACCGGGCGCTGGCGGCCGTTCCTCGTCACGATGGGCTCCGCGGCGGGCGCGTGGCTGGTCGTCAACGTGCCGTTCATGGTGTTCGCCTGGGACGGCTGGCGGCGCTTCTACGTCTTCTCGCAGGAACGCGGGGTGGACTGGGGCTCGCCGTGGCTGTTCTTCCAGAACAAGGGCTGGCCGGTCCTCGGCGAGGCCGACGTCAGCACGCTCGGCATGGCGTCGCTGGCCCTGCTGTGCCTGGGCATCGCGGTGCTGACCCTGGCCGCGCCGCGGCGGCCCCGGCTGGCGCAGATCTGTTTCCTCGCCCTGGCCGCGTTCATGATGACGAACAAGGTGTGGTCGCCGCAGTTCGTGCTCTGGCTGGTGCCGTTCGCGGTGCTGGCCCGGCCCAACTGGAAGCCGCTCGTCCTCTGGCAGCTCGCCGAGATGTGGTACTTCTTCGCCATCTGGCTCTACCTGCTCTCCCAGCCGCCGCTCAGCCGCGACGACCTGGGCATCGGCGACGACACGTACTTCACCGCCGTCTGGGGGCGGGTCATCACCATCGTGGTGATGATGGCCTTCGTGGTGCGTGACATCCTGCGCCCGCACAAGGACGTCGTGCGGCAGGCGGGCGTGGACGACCAGACCGGCGGCGTGTTCGACGGCGCCCCCGACAGGTTCACGCTCGTCCCCTCGTACCGGTGATCACCCGCTCGGCGGCGCGCGACGCGCTGCTGATCTGGTTCGGCTCCCGGGCCGGGCTGCTGGTCGCGACGCTGCTCGGCTCGGCCCTGAACGCCTACGTGGCCCGCTGGAAGCAGTGGGACGCGGGGTTGTTCGTCGTCATCGCCCGCCACGGCTACGACGGCGACCCCGCCGCGCCGCCCGACGCGGGCCTGCCCGCGTTCTTCCCCGGCCTGCCCGCGGTGTTACGCCTGGTCCACCTGGTGGTGCCCGACTGGACGGCGTGCGGGCTGATCGTGTCGCTGGTCGCCGGGGCAGTGGCCATGGTCGCGCTGGCGCGGCTGGCCGAGTTGGAGGGCGCGCCGGGCTGGATGGCGGTGCTCGCGCTGCTGCTGTTCCCCACGGCCGTGTTCCTGGCCGCGGGCTACAGCGAGACGCTGTTCCTGGCGTTCGCGATCCCGGCGTGGCTGGCCGCCCGGCGCGGGCGGTGGACGGTGGCCGTCGTGCTCGCCGCCGGCGCGTCGTGCGTGCGCATCACCGGGCTGTTCCTGGCCGTCGCCCTGGTCGTGGAGTACGTCCTCCAGCGGCGCACCCGTGAGCTGCCGTCACGGCCGGCCCCGTGGCCGCTGCTCGCCGTGCCGTTCCTGCCGCTGGCGTGCTACTCGTACTTCCACTACAGCCGCTCCGGCGACTGGCTGGCCTGGAAGCACGCGCAGGAGGCCGGCTGGGGCAGGCAGACGGTCTGGCCGTGGGAGTCGTGGACCACGACGTGGCACGCGGCGCTCGGCCGCGACGACTTCGCGGTGGCGTTCCGCATGGAGCTCGCCGGAGCGGTGCTGGCGGTGGCCGCGCTGGTCTGGCTGGCCGCGCGGCGCCGGTGGAGCGAGGTCGTCTACACCGGGCTCCAGGCGGCGGCCCTCATGACGTCGGCGTACTACCTGTCGATCCCGCGCTCGCTGCTGCTGTGGTTCCCCCTGTGGACGGCCGTCGCGGCGCTGGGAGCGCGGCGGCCGTGGACGCTCGTGGTGTACGGGCTGGTCGCGGGGCCGCTCATGGTGCTGAACGCGGGGCGCTTCCTCAGCGGCGCGTGGGCCGGCTGAGCGGCCGGCAAGTTCCTGTACCCAGTTTCGCGGCTCGGTAATCCAGGGAAGTTATCCACAGGCTGTGTGTTTCCCGTGTCCGGGACTCCGCATGGCCGCCGCCTGGAGGTTCTAGAGGTTCTCGCGCAGGAACGCGATGTCGGCCGCCTGTCCCTCGGCCGGCGTCTCCACCACGATCGGCGCGCCGGCCGCCCGGCACACCGCGAGGATCAGCTCCGGGTCGATCTGCCCCTTGCCCAGGTTGGCGTGCCGGTCGGCGCCCGAGTCGAACGCGTCGCGCGAGTCGTTGCAGTGGACCAGGTCGATCCGGCCGGTGATGGCCTTGACCCGGTCCACCAGGTCGACCAGCTCCTCTCCGCCCGCGTGCGCGTGGCAGGTGTCGAGGCAGAAGCCCACGTCGAACCCGTCGAGCGCGTCCCACAGCCGCGCGATGCGCTCCAGCTTGCGCGCCATCGCGTTGCCGCCGCCCGCGGTGTTCTCGATGAGCACCGGGATCGGGCACTCCAGCCGCTCGAACACCTTGCGCCAGTTGTCGAAGCCCGCCTGTGGATCGTCGCTCTTGTTGACGTGGCCGCCGTGGACGATGAGGCCCTTGGCGCCCAGGCCGGCCGCCGCCTCCAGGTGCTGGGCGAGCAGCTTGCGGCTGGGGATGCGGATCCGGTTGTTGGTCGTCGCCACGTTGACGAGGTACGGGGCGTGGATGAAGACGTCGACGCCCTCCACCGGCTTGTCGGGCAGCACGGGCTTGGCGTAGCCCTGGGGATCGCCGAGGAAGAACTGCACCACCTCGGCCCCGACCGCGGCGGCGTGAGCGGCGGGATCGTCCTGGCCGACGTGAGCTCCGATGCGCACCATGTCACCGAGCCTATCCGTTTGCCGTACCCCGGCCAGGGAAGTCGCCAGGCACCCCCTACCCGAGGAGAAGAGACGCATATGGCCCGATGGCGATGGCGCTCCTTAGTCGTCCTGATCTACGTCGTTATAGGCATCTATGTGGCCTGGGTGTACGACTACATCACCCCGGCGATCCTCAAGGACATCGCCGAGGCGTTGCTCGCGGTCTTCCTCTGGTTCCTGGTCCTGCTCGGTGTGGATCTGCACATCGGAGGATGACCCCATGGCGAAAGGACGGTCCCGGTGGTGGTTCCCGGGGCCGTCCTCACGTGTTCGGATCCGGTCGGGGGCTCAGGGAAGGAAGCCGCCGCGGGCGATGCCGAGGGCCACGCCCACGAACGACGCGACGATCCCGACGATGTTGAGGGCTCGCTGGGGAGTCGTCGCGGAGACGTACTGGGAGTAGAGGCCCGTCCCGAAGCCGAGGGTGCCCGCCCACGAGGCGACGACGTGACCGCCGGGGACGAACGCCGCGACGAAGGCCGTCAGACCGCACACGATCGTGACGACCGCCAGGGCGTTCTCCACCGGATGAGCTCGTCCGTCGCTGTTGAGCGAGAGCCGGAACCGCTGGTTTTCGGAAGGTTGGAGGATGTGTGGCACAACTATCACCCCCTGGTTTCCTACAGGCCTTCCCACAGGGACTCGGCTGGTAACCTGGTCAGGCTGCGTTGTGATGGGTGACCCGTCACCCCCGGGTGCCGAAAGGGGCACCGGGGTCCCGACGTCAGCGTCCTCCTGTCACGGCAGAGTGTCGTGACCGCAAGAGTCCAGAGGAGGTTGGAGTCCCGCATGCGTCGTTACGAAGTAATGGTCATTCTGGACCCTTCGCTCGATGAGCGCACCGTCGCGCCGTCCCTCGACCAGTTCCTCACCGTGGTCCGCAACGACGGCGGCACCGTGGAGAAGGTCGACGTCTGGGGCCGTCGCCGTCTCGCCTACGACATCGACAAGAAGTCGGAAGGCATCTACGCCGTCATCGACCTGTCCGCGGAGCCCGCGACGGTCAAGGAGCTCGACCGCCAGATGAACCTCAACGAGGGCATCCTGCGCACCAAGGTTCTCCGCCCCGACGTGCACTAAGCAGCTCGTCGCCCGGCTTTTTGTCGGGCGTCGGCCGTACTCTGAGCCGTAACCCAAAGCGAAGGCGTGCAGGAAGGCGAGCGCTGGCCATGGCAGCAGGCGACACCGTAATCACCATCGTCGGCAATCTTGTCGACGACCCCGAGCTGCGCTTCACCCCGACGGGGCAAGCGGTGGCCCGGTTCCGCATCGCGTCCACTCCGCGGTTCATGGATCGTCAGACCAACGAGTGGAAGGACGGCGAAAGCCTCTTCCTGACCTGCAACGTGTGGCGGCAGGCGGCGGAGAACGCCGCCGAGAGCCTCCAGCGCGGCATGCGGGTCATCGTGCAGGGGCGGCTCAAGCAGCGGTCCTACGAGACCAAGGAAGGCGAGAAGCGCACCGTCTACGAGGTCGAGGTCGACGAGGTCGGCCCGTCTCTGCGCAACGCCACCGCCAAGGTCAACCGCACCTCCCGTCAGGGCGGCGGCGGTGGCGGCGGCTTCGGTGGCGGCCCGGCCGACGACCCGTGGGCCTCCGCGTCGCCCGCCCCGCCCCAGGGCGGTGGCTTCGGCGGCGGTGGCGGCGGCTACCAGGGCGGCGGCCAGCAGAGCGGCGGCTTCGGCGGCGGCGGCGACTTCAGCGACGAACCGCCTTTCTAATCCCAGTCCACAAGCCCGAGACCATTCCCGCTTCACCGGCGGGGCTCTGAAAGGAGCACCACGATGGCCAAGCCGGCACTGCGCAAGCCCAAGAAGAAGGTTTGCCTGTTCTGCCACGACAAGATCTCCTACGTCGACTACAAGGACACGGCGCTGCTGCGGAAGTTCATCTCCGACCGCGGCAAGATCCGTGCGCGCCGGGTGACGGGCAACTGCACCCAGCACCAGCGCGACGTGGCGACCGCGATCAAGAACGCCCGTGAGGTGGCCCTGCTGCCTTACACGAGCACCGCGCGCTAAGGAGGTCTGACGACATGAAGCTCATCCTCACCAACGAGGTCTCCGGCCTCGGCGCCCCCGGCGACGTCGTCGAGGTCAAGGACGGCTACGGCCGTAACTACCTCATCCCGCGGGGCTACGCCATGCGCTGGACGCGTGGCGCGGAGAAGCAGATCGAGTCCATCAAGAAGGCTCGTGACGCTCGTGAGATCCGCGACCTGGGCACCGCCAAGGAGGTCGCCGGCCAGCTCGGCGCCCTGCGCGTGCGGCTGACCACCCGCGCGGGCGACTCCGGCCGCCTGTTCGGCTCGATCACCACGGGCGACGTCGCCGAGGCCGTCAAGGCCGCCGGCGGCCCCCTCCTCGACCGCCGCCGCATCGAGATCATCAACCCGATCAAGAGCGTCGGCAGCCACAAGGTCAGCGTCAAGCTGCACCCCGAGGTGTCGGCCTCGCTCGACGTCGAGGTCGTCGCCGGCTGACGCCAGGCACGCCTGTCGCACGGCCCCCTCTCCCTAGGTGGAGCGGGGGCCGTCCGCGTCCCCGGCCCCCTTCCCGACCACCCCGCCCACCTCAGGCTCGTCCCGCCCCTGGGTGTGGCCCGCCCGCCCTGGTGGTCGGCCTGCCTCCTCGTGGGCGGCCCGCCCCCTGGTGGTCGGCTCGCCCTCCCTGGCGGTCGGCCCGCCTCCCTGGCGGTTGGCCCGCCTCCCTGGCGGTTGGCCCGCCTCCCTGGCGGTCGATCCGCCGCCGTGGTGGTCGGTCCGTCCTCCTCGCGGTCGGCCCGGCCCGAGCGGTCGGCTCGCCGCCCGGTGGTCGCCCGCCTCCCTGATGGTCGGCCCGTCCTCTCGTGGTTGGCCCGTCCTCCTCAGGGTCGGCTCGCCCTCCCCGGTGGTCGGCCAGCCTCTTCGTGGGCGGCCCGCCCCCTGGGGGCCGGCTCGCCGCTCAAGGGGGGTCGCCCGTGTCCGGGAGGCTGACGGTGGCTCCCAGGCTCCTCGCCCGTCCCAGGGACCCTTCAACGGGGGCGAGGAGGGGGCCCGGTATGGGGTGGTATGAGCCCAGGTGGCGGCGTATTTCCTAGCGGGGCAGCGTACAATCGGCTCGTTCTTCCCCGCGTTCCCCTGGAGGCACCACCCATGGTCCGTCCCTCGACGCTGCTCGCGCTGGGCGCCCTCGCCGCGGCCGTCGCGTGCGCACCCGTCGACAACACGGCGACCAGCAGCGGCCCGAGCGCCGCCCCTGCGGCCACGGCGTGCACCAAGGACCAGCTCAAGCTGGTCAACGCGGGCAAGCTGACCATCGGCACCGACAAGCCCGCCTACGAGCCGTGGTTCAAGGACGACGACCCGAGCAACGGCCAGGGGTTCGAGAGCGCGGTGGCGTTCGCGGTCGCCGGTGAGCTCGGCTTCGACCGCGACGAGGTGCAGTGGAGCACGGTGAAGTTCGACTCGGCCTTCGCGCCGGGCGCCAAGCAGTTCGACTTCGACGTCAACCAGGTCTCGATCACCCCTGACCGGGCCAAGGCGGTCGACTTCAGCCACGGCTACTACACGGTCAAGCAGGCCGTGGTGGCGCTGGGCGACGGCAAGTTCGCGGGGGCCAAGACGCTGGCCGAGCTCAAGGACGCCAAGATCGGCGTGCAGGTCGGCACCACCTCGCTCGACGCGGTCAAGAACGTCGTGAAGCCCGCCGACGACCCCAACGTCTACAACGACCAGGTCGACGCCATCAACGCGCTGAAGAACAAGCAGGTCGACGCCATCGTCGTGGACCTGCCGACGGCGTTCTACGTCACGGCCGCGCAGGTCGAGGGCTCCAAGATCGTCGGCCAGTTCGGCGCGACGGGCGGCACGCCCGAGGAGTTCGGCCTGGTCATGGAGAAGGGCACGCAGCTCAAGACCTGCGTGGACAAGGCCGTGGACGCGCTGAAGTCCAAGGGTGAGCTGGCCAAGATCGAGCAGCAGTGGCTGGGCTCGGCCGCGGGCGCGCCCGAGCTCAGCTGACGACCGCCGCGTACGTCCATGACTGACATGCCGGCGGGCCCCGTCTGGGTCAAGAGCGAGCGGCAGGTGGAGCGGGAGCGGGTCCGCAGAGCGCGGGCCCGCCGCTCCGCGTCCATCGCCACGGCCTCCACGGTCGTCTTCGTCGTCCTCGTCGTGTGGGTGGTCACGAGCTCGCCGGGCTGGCCACGCGTCCAGGACACCTTCTTCAACCCGGAGCACTTCGCCCGCGCGCTGCCCGACGTCCTCAGCGGCTTCTGGCTGAACGTCAAGATCTTCCTGTTCGCCGAGCCGCTCATCCTGCTCGTGGGCCTGGCGGTCGCCCTGGTCAGGTCGACGCGGACGGCCGCGCTGTTCCCGGTGCGGGCCCTGGCCACGCTGTACGTCGACACCTTTCGCGGCGTGCCGACCCTGCTGGTCATCTACCTGGTCGGCTTCGGCCTGCCGGCGCTGCGCCTGCAGGGCATCCCGACCGACCTGACCACGCTGGGCGTCATCGCGCTGACGCTCTCGTACGGCGCATACGTCGCCGAGGTGTTCCGCTCGGGCATCGACTCGGTCCACCCGAGCCAGGTGGCCGCCGCCCGCTCGCTCGGGCTCAGCCACGGCAAGACCATGAGGTTCGTGGTGCTGCCGCAGGCCACCCGCCGGGTCGTGCCGCCGCTGCTGAACGACTTCATCTCGCTGCAGAAGGACACCGCGCTGGTGTCCACGCTGGGCGTGCTGGAGGCGCTGCGGCAGGCGCAGATCTACGCCTCCGGCAAGTTCAACTACACGGCCTACCTGGTGGCGGCCCTGCTGTTCATCCTGCTGACGATCCCGATGGCCCGCTTCACCGACTACCTGGCCGAGCGCACGCGGAGGAGGCGGGGGGCATGAGCCTGCTGAGCATCGAGGGCGTGTGGAAGAACTTCCACGGCCACAGCGTGCTGCGCGGCATCGACCTGGAGGTGCGCCCGCACGAGGTGGTCAGCCTGATCGGCGCGTCCGGCTCGGGCAAGTCCACGCTGCTGCGCTGCGTCAACCTGCTGGAGACCGTGGACGACGGCACGATCCGGCTGGAGGGCCGGGACGTCACCGACCCGCGGGTGGACGTGGACGAGGTGCGCAAGCGGCTCGGCATCGTCTTCCAGGCGTTCAACCTGTTCCCGCACATGACCGTGCTCGACAACATCACGCTGGCGCCGCGCCAGGTGCACAAGGTTCCGAGGGAACGGGCCGAGGAGGAGGCGCACGCGCTGCTCACCCGGTTCGGGCTGGCGCACAAGGCCACGTCGTACCCCGACCAGCTCTCCGGCGGCCAGCAGCAGCGGGTGGCCATCATCCGGGCGCTGGCGACCCAGCCGCGGCTGATGCTGCTCGACGAGGTGACCTCCGCCCTCGACCCGGTGCTGGTCGTGGAGGTGCTGGAGATCATCCGCGAGCTCAAGCAGTCGGGGATGACGATGATCCTCACCACGCACGAGATGGGGTTCTGCCGCGACATCTCCGACACGGTGTGCTTCCTCGACGGGGGCGTGCTGCTGGAGAAGGGGCCGCCGGAGAAGATCTTCAGCGACCCGGACGAGGCGCGCACCCGCGACTTCCTGCGCAGCGTCCTGGAGGCGCGGCGCCTGTAGCACCGCCTGTGGAACGACGAGGTGGGGGTCAGCGGCGGTGGCGGCCCCGGGCGGCGGCCGGCGGCTCCTCCCGGGGCGGCGCCAGCAGGCTGTGCCGCCGGCCGTACACCAGGTAGACCAGCATCCCGAACGCCATCCACAGCACGAACCAGGCCCACGTCGGCACCTGCAGGTTGACCATCAGCCAGAGCGTCGCCACCAGCGACAGGACGGGCACCAGCGGCGACAGCGGCACCCGGAACCCCCGGTCGAGGTGCGGCATCCGGCGGCGCATCACGATCACGCCCGCCGACACGAACAGGAACGCGAACAGCGCCCCCATCACGACGAGCTGCTGCAACGTGAACACGGGCGCGAAGGTGGCCAGCAGGACGGCCACGACGCCGATGACCAGCGTCATCCGCGACGGCGTGTGGTACCTCCGGCTGATCGCCGACAGGCCGCGCGGGATGAGGCCGTCGCGGGCCATCGAGAACAGCACCCGCGTCTGCCCCACGATCAGCACCAGGATCACGGTGGTCAGGCCGAGGACCGCGCCGATGTCGATGACGTGCACCATCCAGTCCACGCCGACGCCGCGGAACGCGCCGGACAGCGGCGCGTCGACCGAGATGCGCTGGTAGGGCACCATGCCGACCATGACCACGGCCACGGCGATGTAGATGACGGTGGCCACGACCAGGCTGCGGATCATGCCCTTCGGCACGGCGCGGGGCGCGTTGGCGGTCTCCTCGGCGGCGGTCGCGACGATGTCGAAGCCGATGTAGGCGAACGCGATGGCGGGCGCCGCCGCGAAGACGCCGGCCCAGCCGAAGGCGTGGCTCTGGCCGACGACGACGTCCAGCACGGTCGAAGGTGGCACGTCCAGCGGCTTGGGCGGGGCGTGCAGGTCGCCGAAGTTGCTCGCCCTGACGTGCAGGGCGCCCACCACGATGACGGCGCCGATCGCCAGCAGCTTGGCCGCCACCATGATCCACAGCGCGCGCAGGCCGATGCGCGCGTTGACCGCGACGACGCTCGTCAGGACGGCCAGGATGAACGCCGTGAGCGCGACGCCGACGACGTCGTGCCGGGGCAGGGCGATCCCGAAGTCGGCGAAGGCGCGCATGGTCAGCTCCGCCCACGCCTTGGCCACCACGGCGGCGGCCAGCTGCAGCTCCAGGATCAGCGCCCAGCCGATGATCCACGCCCACACCTCGCCGAAGATCACGTAGGTGAAGGTGTACGCGCTGCCCGAGGCCGGGATCATGGACGACAGCTCGGCGTAGCACAGGCAGGCGAGCAGGCAGGCGATGCCCGCGATCATGAAGGACAGGATCACGCCCGGCCCGGCCATGGTCGCGGCCTGCCGCCCGGCGATGCTGAAGATGCCCGCGCCGATCATCACTCCGAGCCCCAGCACGACGAGATCGGCCGGACGGTAGAGCTCGGCAAGGCTGTGCCGGGCGCCCGTGCGCAGACCGGTCGCCTCGGACGGCGGCAGGCGTCGGAGAATCGTGGACAAAGCACACCCCGCTCGTGGGTCTCGCCCACAGTGCCCCGATCACCCGCGCCACAGCAAGCACAGGACGATTACGCCCCGGTCACCAGCCAGGCAGTGCCCGCGGCCCGGCGGCCGAGCGTGATCAGACGTGCCACCATCCACACCCCGAGCGCGCACCAAAGAGCAACGATGCCGAAATCCGCCGCCACGAGGGCCGCCGGGAGGTACGCGAGCGTCGTCCACACCCCCGCCCAGGCGAGGTAGCGCTGGTCGCCCGCCCCGATCAGCACACCGTCGAGCACGAACACCACGCCGCAGATGGGCTGGAAGAGCGCCACGGGCCACAGCACGGCCAGGAGCTGCTCGGTGACCTGCGGATCGGCGTCGAACAGGCCGGGCAGCAGCGGCCGGCCCGCGATCACCAGCAGCGCGAGCAGCACACCGGACCACACGCCCCAGCGCACCATGCGGCCGGTCGCCTCCCTGGTCGCGACCGCGTCGCCGGCCCCGAGGGTGCGGCCGGTGATCGCCTGGCCGGCGATGGCGATCGCGTCCAGCGCGAAGGCCAGCAGCGTCCACACCTGGGTGGCGATGGCGTACGCGGCGAGCTGCGCCTCGCCCATCCTCGTGGCGATCACCATGGCCACGAGGAGCACGATCCGCAGGCAGACCGTACGGACCAGCAGCGCGAACCCGGCCGTGCCCGCCCGCCGCACGCCCGCCACGTCGGGGGCCAGCGGCGTGCCGAGCCGCCGGGCGCCCCTGACGACCACGGCCACGTACACGACGGCGCCGAGCGTCTGCGCCAGCACCGTGCCCCAGGCGGAGCCGGCGATGCCCCATCCCAGCCCGAGCACGAACCAGGCGTTCAGCGCCGCGTTGAGCGCGAACGAGCCCACGGCGACGACGAGCGGGGTCACCGTGTCCTGGAGCCCCCGCAGCACGCCGGTGCCGGCCAGCACGACGAGCATGCCGGGCGCCCCGATCAGGCTGACCCGCAGGTACGTGACGGCCTCGCCGGCCTGCTCCGGGCTCGCGCCGAACAGGTCCACGACGCCCGGCGCGAGCGGCCAGCCGAGCGCGATGAGGGCGAGGCCGATGGCCAGCGCCAGCCAGATGCCGTCCACGCCGTCGCGCATGGCCCGCGCGTGGTCGCCCGCCCCGGTGCGCCGCGCCACCGAGGCCGTGGTGCCGTACGCGAGGAAGACGCACAGGTTCACCATCGTGGTCAGGACGGTGCCGGCGACGCCGAGCGCGCCCACGGCGACGGTTCCGAGGCCGTGGCCGACGATCGCGTAGTCGGCCAGAAGGAACAGGGGCTCGGCCACCAGCGCGCCGAACGCCGGTACGGCAAGGCGGAGGATCTCCTTGTCCTGGCGTGTAATGGGCATTTACCTATTATGGGCCTTACCCGGCATGTCGGGCCAACTTTCTTTTCTCCACAGCCGGTGGACAACGTTTCCGCTGGTCGGCGACATGGCTGGGGAGATGTGAACAAGTTATCCCCAGGCTCGTCCACAGAGCTTTCACATGTTCGGCGCAGTCATACACAGGTTTCCCCCAGGGTTATCCACAGGCTGTCCACAGCCCGCGTTGCTCCCTGCCCGGGAAGCGGCCAAACTGTCAGACCGGTCGGCTACAAGTGGGGGTGGTGCGACCTAGGCGAGGCTGTTGAGGGGGCGCCGTGAGCATCGACGAGGAAACCGGCGCAGGCCCAGGCTTCGAGCGCACCCCGCCCAACAACATCGAGGCCGAGCAGTCCGTCCTCGGCGGCATGCTCCTGTCCAAGGACGCGATCGCCGACGTCGTCGAGATCATCCGCTCCGACGACTTCTACCGGCCCGCCCACCAGATGATTTACGACGTCATCACCGACCTGTACGGCCGAGGCGAGCCCGCCGACGCGGTCACCGTCTTCGACGAGCTGCAGAAGCGCGGCGAGATGGCCAGGGTCGGCGGCGCGGCCTACCTCCACACGCTGACGGCGGTCGTCCCCACGGCCGCCAACGCCGGCTTCTACGCCAAGATCGTCCGTGAGCAGGCCATCCTGCGCCGCCTCATCGAGGCCGGCACCCGCATCGTCTCCTTCGGCTACGGCGGCAACAACGAGGAGGTCGACGACCTCGTCGACCGCGCCCAGGCCGAGATCTACAAGGTCACGGAGCGCCGCACCTCCGAGGACTACGCCCCGCTGGCCGACATCATGCCGGGCGCCCTGGACGAGCTGGAGGCCATCGGCAGCCGCGGCGGCCAGATGGTCGGCGTCCCCACGGGCTTCCAGGACCTCGACCAGCTCACCAACGGCCTCCACCCGGGCCAGATGATCGTCGTCGCCGCCCGCCCGGCCATCGGCAAGAGCACCCTCGGTCTGGACTTCGCCAGGTCCGCCGCGATCAAGCACGGCATGACGACCGTCATCTTCTCCCTGGAGATGTCGCGCAACGAGATCACCATGCGTCTGCTCTCGGCGGAGGCGCGGGTGGCGCTGCACGCCATGCGTTCGGGCATGATGAGCGACGACGACTGGACCCGCCTGGCCCGCCGCATGAGCGAGGTGGCCGAGGCGCCGCTGTTCATCGACGACTCGCCCAACATGTCCATGATGGAGATCCGGGCCAAGTGCCGTCGCCTCAAACAGCGCAACGACCTGCGGTTCGTGGTCATCGACTACCTCCAGCTGATGAGCTCGCCCAAGAAGACCGAGAGCCGCCAGAACGAGGTCTCGGAGATCTCCCGTGCCATCAAGCTGCTGGCCAAGGAGCTGGAGGTGCCGGTCATCGCGATCTCCCAGCTCAACCGAGGCCCCGAGCAGCGCACCGACAAACGCCCACAGGTGAGCGACCTTCGTGAGTCGGGCAGCATCGAGCAGGACGCCGACATGGTCATCCTGCTGCACCGGGAGGACGCCTACGAACGGGAGTCGCCGCGCGCGGGCGAGGCCGACCTGATCGTGGCCAAGCACCGAAACGGCCCCACGGCGACCGTCACCGTGGCCTTCCAGGGCCACTACAGCAGGTTCGTCGACATGGCCCAGCACTGACCCGTCACCTGTGGCGACCGCCGAGACGGCTCACGCCGCCTCGTCCGTGGAATCGGCGGCGGGCACCAGCCGCACGCGGCCGGGCCGGGCCTGCTCGTCGGGGAAGACCCACTTCCGCAGCGCCCAGAAGCGGAAGACCATGGCGACCAGCGTGCCGATGATCTGAGCGCTCAGGAAGTCGGCGATCTCCTGGGTCACCAGGCTCACCTCCGGGGTCTCCAGCCGGAACACGTACCGGGAGATCCAGAGCGGCGCCGAGCTGAGCACCAGACCCACGCCGCTGACCAGGAAGAACAGCGCCGCCTCGTGGCGGCGCTCGCGGCCGCCCCTGGTCCGGAACGACCATTCGCGGTTCAACACGTACGACACGATCGTCGCCACGAGCACCGCGATGATCTTCGCGGTCACCGGCTTCGGTTCCAGAACGGTCAGCTTCAGCCCGTAGAACAGCGCGTTGTCCACCAGGAACGCCGTTCCCCCCACCACCAGGAACTTCAGCAGTTCACGGTGCTTCAGCGCGAGCGCGCGCAGCGGTTCCGGCACTCTCGCGACTACTGCCTTTGCTATTCGGAGCACCCTCGATCTTCTCACCAGCCGAACACCCCGGTGGCAAGATCTGTGCGGCGGGACGGCCGGCGCGTCAGGCCGCCGTGGGGCGGACGTCCTTCGAGGCCAGTGCCGGCACCACCGCCGCCAGCACGGCCAGCACCGCGCACCCGGCCGTCACCGCGCCGATCGCCGCCCACGGCATCGCCACCCACGGCAGCGTCCCCGGGATCGGCCCCGTGAGCTGGACCAGCGCCGTCCACAGGCCGAACAGGCTGAGCGTCGTGGCCAGCGCGGCGAGGACCGTGCCGACCGCCACCACCAGCAGCGCCTCGCCCATCACGTACCTCAGGACCTGACCCCGGGTCGCCCCCAGCAGGCGCAGCGCCCCGCGCTCCGCCGAGCGGTCCGAGGCGGCCATCAACAGGGTGTTGACCAGGGCGATCGCCGTGTACGCCAGCATGATGCCGAGCACCACCAGCAGGCCCAGCCGGCTGGCCGAGGCGCGGCCCGTGCCGAGCTGCCGCTCCCACGCGGCCTTGGTGAGGGCGCGGGCGTTGTGGCCCCGGGTGGCCCGCTGGAGCGCCGCCCCGACCTGGTCCGCCGCCGCGCCCGGCCGCAGCTTCACGTACGCCCGGTACGGCAGGGCGGAGAAGGCGTGGGCCGGGGTGAGGTAGGAGTCGGCGGCGGAGCGGGAGCCGAGCACGGCGGTGACCGTGAAGGTCGCCTCGCTGCCGTCGGCGCGCCACATGGTGAGGCTCTGGCCGACTCCCAGGTCCCACGTCTCGGACACCGCGATCGTGTCGTCGCGGAGCCCGGCCAGCGATCCCGCGAGGACCGGCACGTCCACGCTCCGGCGCAGGGCGCCCGGGTCGACGGCCTCGGCCGGCCGCCGGATCAGCGCGGTCCTGCCTTCGAGGGTGTAGACGCTGGTCGGTGTGACGGTGGTGACGTCCGCGCCGGGGACGGCCCGCAGCCGCCGTACGAGCTGCCGGTCGAGCCCGGCGGGGCCGGTGGGCAGCACCACGTAGTCGGCGCGGATCGGCCCGGCCTCCATCGCGGTCCTGGCGGCGTCGCTCATGGCGGCGGCGCCCAGCAGCGAGGCGGCGAGGCCGACCGTGACGAGGACGGGCGCGGCGGTCGCGGCGGTCTGCCGGGCGGAGGCCACCGCGCCGGCCGCGACGACGGTGCCGCCGGCGCCGCGCAGCCGCTCGACGGGCCAGGTGAGCAGCCTGGTGACCGGCCGTACCACGACGGGCGCGAGCAGGCCGACCGCGGCGATGAGCAGCATCAGGACCGGCATGTACGACTTGTTGCCGGTGGCGGACGACGGGTTCCCCACGGCCGTCATCGTCATGCTGACCAGGGCGGTGGCCAGGACGGCGAGGCCGGCGACCCAGCGGCCGGGCGTCATGGCGCCCTGCTCGACACCGGACTCGCGCAGCGCCTCGGCGGGCGGCACCCGGCCGGCCCGCCGGGCCGACAGCACCACGCCGAGCACCGCCACGACCACCCCGGTGCCGAAGGCGACCCACGACGGCACCGAGGAGGTGCTGGGCACCAGCCAGCCGGGCGCCATCCCCAGGCTGACCAGCCAGTCCTGGATCGGGCGGGCGCCGAGAGGGCCGAGCAGCGCGCCGGCCGCGGAGGCGGTGACGGCGACCAGCAGGGCCTCGCCGTACACCATGCGCCTGACCTGCGAAGCGGTCGCGCCGATGGTGCGCAGCAGGGCGAACTCCCGCCGCCGCTGTCCCACCGCGAACGCGAACGTGGACGAGACCACGAAGACCGCGATGAAACCGGCGAACCCGGCGGCGATGCCGACGATGGTGTTGGCGTTGCCGCGCGCGTTCTCGTCGGCCGCGCGTGAGGGCTCCGCGAGCGCCCTGTCCTCGCCGGTCAGGACCCGCGCCTTGCCGCCGACCGCCGCCTCGACCTCCGCGGCGCCCTTCCACACGGCGAGCGCGGTGACCCGCGGGGACAGGCGTACGGCCTGCGCGTCGGAGAAGAAGACCGTGGCCTCCGGGCCGGGCGAGGTGATGCCCACGACGGTGTACGGCCGGGCGCCGTCGGCGGTGACGACCGAGACCTGCTCGCCGATCCGCGGACCGGGGACGGACGCGACCCCGCCGCCGGTCACGGCGATCTCGTGTGCCGCCCCGGGGGCGCGGCCGGAAACCAGCCGGTGCGGCGCCGTCCTGGCGGCCGACCAGGGACGGCCCACGGCGGGCGGCCCTCCGGCGAGCTGGGCGGGGAAGGCCCGGTCCACGACCGCTCCCGGGAGCCGGCCGGCCAGGTCGGCGGGGACGCCTCGGGGCTCGGCGAGCGGCGCGCTGCTGCCGCCCTGCCAGGTGGGGACGGTGAGCCGGTCGTCCGGCACGACGACGACGGGCGCGGCGGCATAGCGCTGCGGGCCGCGGTCGGGGGAGCCGACGGTGGTGGCGAGCACCTGGCCGAGCGCGGCGATCAGTGCCGCGCCGAGCGCGAGCGCGGCGAAGGTCCCGACGAACGACATCCACCGGGTCCGCAGGGTGGCGAGCGCGATCCTCAGCACGAGGCCGCCTCCAGCTGGAGCATGCGGGTGGCGACGAGTTCGGCGGTGGGGTCGGCCAGCTCGCCGTACACGCGCCCGTCGGCCAGGAAGACCACCCGGTCGGCGTACGACGCTGCGACCGGGTCGTGCGTGACCATGACGATGGTCTGGGCGTGCCTGTCCACCAGCGCCCGCAGGAGCTGGAGCACCTCCCGGCTGGTGTTGGCGTCGAGGGCGCCGGTCGGCTCGTCGGCGAACAGCACCGCGGGCCGCGTGACCAGGGCCCGCGCGATCGCCACGCGCTGCTGCTGCCCGCCGGACATCTCGGCGGGCCGGTGCCCGGCCCGGCCGGCCAGCCCCACGGCGGCCAGGCTCTGCCGTACCAGCTCCGGATCGGGGCGGCGGCCGGCCAGGCGCAGCGGCAGGCCGACGTTCTGGGTGGCGGTGAGCGACGGCAGCAGGTTGAACGCCTGGAAGACGAACCCGATCCGGTCGCGGCGCAGCAGCGTGAGCTGCTTGTCGGAGAGCCCGGAGAGGTCGCGCCCGTCGACCGTCACCTGCCCGGAGGTGGGCCGGTCCAGCCCGGCGGCGCACTGCAGCAGCGTCGACTTGCCCGAGCCGGACGGTCCCATGACGGCCGTGAACGTTCCGGTCCTGAAGGCGATCGTCACGTCGTCGAGCGCGGTGACGCCGTGCGCGTACTGCTTGGTCACGGAGGTCAGCTCGACCCCTTGCATGAGATCCACGCGCAGCACGCTAGGGACGCCGGGTTCGGCCGGGTACCGGACGAGTGACTAGGATTCCCCGGTGCTCATGGGACGCGCCGACGACCAGGCGGCACTGGACGCCCTGCTGGACGAGGCCCGTGAGGGGCGCAGCGCCGCGCTGGTGATCCGCGGCGAGCCGGGGATCGGCAAGACCTCGCTGCTGGCGTACGCGGCGGAGCGGGCCGAGGACATGACCGTGCTGCGCGGCACCGGCATCGCGACCGAGGCGGAGATCCCGTTCTCCTCGCTGCACCTGCTGCTGCGCCCGGCGCTCGCCCGCGTGGACGCGCTGCCCGAGCGGCAGGCGGCGGCGCTCAGGGGCGCGCTCGGCATCGGGCCGGCGGGCCGGGACGACGAGCTGCTCGTGGGCCTGGCGGTGCTGTCGCTGCTGTCGGAGCTGGCCGAGGAGCGGCCCCTGCTGTGCCTGGTGGACGACGCGCACTGGCTGGACACGGCGTCGGCGGGGGCGTTGCGGTTCGCGGCCCACCGTCTCCACGCCGAGGGGGTCGTGCTGCTGTTCGGCGCCCGGGACGGCTTCGACGCCGCGGGCCTGCCGGAGCGCGCGCCGGCCGGGCTCGACCGGGAGAGCGCCGCGCGGCT
This sequence comes from Nonomuraea rhodomycinica, assembly GCF_013363995.1. Classification (GTDB taxonomy): domain Bacteria; phylum Actinomycetota; class Actinomycetes; order Streptosporangiales; family Streptosporangiaceae; genus Nonomuraea; species Nonomuraea rhodomycinica. Next base: position 297,732 of record NZ_JABWGO010000009.1, read on the forward strand.
GCTGGCCGAACGCGCGCCCGGCCTCGACGGGGCGTTGCGCGAGCGGGTCATCGAGGAGAGCGGCGGCAACCCGCTCGCGCTGCTCGAACTGCCCGAGAGCGCGCCCGTCCAGGGCCCGCTGCCGCTGCCGCGCCGCATCCAGGAGGCGTACGCCGCGCGCATCGCCGCCCTGCCGGAGGCGGCGCGGACCGTGCTGGTGCTGGCCGCGGTCGAGGACGGCGGCGAACTTCCCGTGATCATGCGGGCGGCCGAGGAGCTCGGCGTCGCCCCCATGGCCCTGGGCACGGCGGAGCGGTCCGGCCTGATCCGGGTCGAGGGGACGCGGGTGACGTTCGCGCACCCGCTGATGCGGGCCGCGGCGTTCCGGCACGGCACGTTCGCCGAGCGGCTGGCGATGCACCGGGTGCTCGCCCGGCTGCTCGACGGGCGGCCGGACCGGCGGGCGTGGCACCTGGCCGCGGCGGCGACGGGCCCGGACGAGACCGCCGCGACAGCGCTGGAGCAGGCCGCGGAGCGGGCCAGGGAGCGCGGCGGCGACGCGGGGGCGTCCGCCGCCCTGGAGCGCGCCGCGGAGCTGACGGAGGAGACGGCCGTGCGGGCGCGCCGCCTGACCTCCGCCGCGGTGGCCGCGGCCGACGCCGGCCAGCCGGTACGGGCCAAGGACCTGGCCGAACGCGCCGGCCGGCTGGAGACGGACCCCCGTTCGCTCGCGCGGCTCTCGGAGCTGCGGGCCCGCCTGGCCTTCGACGAGGGCGCGCCCCATCTCGCCCACGACCTGCTCGTGTCCGGCGCGGAGGCGGTGGCCGAGGCGGACCGCGTCATGGCCGGTGCGATGCTCATCGACGCCGCCCGCAACGCCTGGCAGCTCAGCGACCCGGGCCGGGTCGCTGAGGCGTCCGACCGGCTCCACGCGCTCGGGCTGCGGCCCGGCGACGGGCTCGGCCCCGCCATCGACGCGGTGACGGGCGCGGCCGAGTTCCTGGCCAAGGGGCCCGCCGGGGCGCTGGCCACCATGCGCGGCCTGGTCGCCGACGGCGGCCGGATCCGCGAGGGCGCGCACGCGCTGCGGATCAACGCCGCCTTCGTCGCCGGGCTGGTCGGCGACTTCCAGGCCGGGCGCGACCTCTCGGCGGCCGTCGTGGCGGAGTGCCGGGCGCGCGGCGAGATCGGCAGGATCCCGCTGGCCCTGCTGACGCTCACGGCCTCGGACCTCTACCTGGGCCGGTTCAACGACGCCGTGGCCGGCGCCGCCGAGGGGCTGCGGCTGGCTGCCGACACCGGCCAGCCGAACCGGGCCGGCTACCTCGAAGGCATGCTCGCCTGGATCGCCGCCGTGCGCGGCGACGCGGCCGAGTGCGCCCGGCTGGCCGCCCGCTGCCGCGACCGGTTCGACGCCAACCGGATCGTCAACGGCCTTGCCTGGGCCGACTGGGCGCTGGCCCTGCTGGACCTCGGCCACGGGCGCTTCGCCGAGGCGCTGGACCGCCTCGACGCCGCCGTGGAGGGGCCGGTGCGCCACCAGATCCAGGCGGTGTACTTCGCGCCCGACCAGGTCGAGGCGGCCGTACGGCTGGGGGCTCCGGCCGGCGAGCCGCTGCGGCGCTTCGAGGAGTGGGCACTGGCCTCCGGCCTCGACTGGGCCGGGGCCGTTCTCCACCGGTGCCGGGCCCTGCTCGAACCCGACTGGGACACCGCCCACGAGCACTTCCGCGCCGCCGTACGGCTGCACGCCGACAGCGGACGGCCGTGGGAGGCCGCGCGGACCCGGCTCGCCTTCGGCGAGCGGCTGCGCCGGGAGCGGCACAAGGGCAGCGCCCGGCCGCACCTGCGCGCGGCGCTGGAGACGTTCGAGCGCCTGGGCGCCCGGCCGTGGGCCGAGCGCGCGCGCACGGAGCTGCGGGCGGCGGGCGACACCAGCGCTCCGGCCGGACGTGAGGAGACGGTCTCGGCGCTGTCGCCCCAGGAGCTGCAGATCGTCCGGCTGGCGGCGGCCGGGCTGACGAACCGGGAGATCGGGGCGCAGCTCTTCCTCAGCCCGAAGACGGTCAGCTACCACCTCTACCGGGCCTTCCCCAAGCTCAACGTGGTGAGCCGGGCCCAGCTCGCCGGCCTCGACCTGTCCTGACCGTCCGCGCGGATGGTCCGGTGTGACGCACCAGACAGGCCGCTCCGGAATCGCGGCCGATCATCACGGTGCTGCACCAGACGGAAGCAGTGAAGGGAGCAGGCCATGTCCATCCTCATCGCCTATGACGGTTCAGCCGACTCGCGCGCCGCGATCGAGTTCGCGGCCAAGCACCTGGCGGCGGAGCCCGTGGTCGTCGTGACCGTCTGGGAGCCGCTGCTGGTGCAGCTCAGGAGATATCCGCTGGCCGACGTCGCGGCGATCAAGGACGGCGCGGACGAGTGGCGCGAGCTGGCCGAGGCGCACGCCAAGGAGGGGGCCGAGCTGGCGCGGGCCTCCGGCATCGCCGAGGTGACGTACCGCGCCGTGGCCGACCGCGAGTCGATCTGGAAGACGATCGTGGACGTGGCCGACGAGCTGGACGCCTCGCTGATCGTCACCGGCTCGCGCGGCCTGTCGGAGACCCGGTCGGTGCTGCTGGGCAGCGTCTCGAACCATGTGCTGCACCACGCGCGCCGCCCCACGCTGATCGTCCCCCCGCGGCCGAAGACCCCGTAGCCGGCCCCGGCCGTCCGGGGTCAGGCGGTGCGGCAGCCTTGGGCGGAGGTGGGGACGCAGGCCCGGACGAGGTGGGTGTCGAGGCGCCTGGCCCCCGGGCCCTCGTCGCCCAGCCGGTCGTACTGGTTGGCCAGCGCGCACCGGTCGAGCGACAGGCAGCCGCAGCCGATGCAGTCGGTCAGGTCGTCGCGCAGGCGCTGGAGCTGCTCGATGCGGTCGTCGAGCTCTCCGCGCCAGGCGGCCGAGAGCCGGGCCCAGTCGGCGCGCGTGGGGGTGCGCTCCTCGGGGAGCGTCTCCAGCGCCTCCTTGATGGTCTTCAGCGGGATGCCGATGCGCTGGGCCAGCCGGATGAAGGCGACCCGGCGCAGCGTGTCACGGGTGTAGCGGCGCTGGTTGCCCGCCGTGCGGCGGCTGTGGATGAGCCCCTTGGCCTCGTAGAAGTGCAGCGCCGACACGGCGACGCCGCTGCGCTCGGCGAGCTGCCCGACGGTCAGTTCCTTGGTGTTCCACGGGGCCCTGGTCATACCTGAACTATAGTTCAGGATCGCTCGGCCGCTCGAAGAAGGTCTCCAGCACCACGACGGTCTGCGTGCTGGTCACGCCCTCCACCTCGAACACCTGCCGCAGCACCCGCTGCAGGTCGCGGGTCGTCGCCGTGCGCACCTTGAGCAGGAGCGAGGCGGGGCCGGCGATGACGTGCGCCTCCTCGATCGCGGGGATGTCCCGCAGCCGCTCGGCGGTGTCGCCCATCCACGTGCTGCCGTCCACGAGCACGTACGCCGTCACCGGCCGGCCGAGCTCGGCCGGGTCGACGTCGACGGTCGTGCGCCTGATGACGCCGCGCTCGCGCAGCTTGCGCACCCGCTCGTGCGCCGCCGCGCCGGACAGCCCCACGGCCTGGCCCAGCGAGGCGTACGAGCGGCCGGCGTCGTCCTGGAGCAGCCTGACGAGCTTCCTGTCGATCTCATCCACGGCCAGATGCTATCCGGAAATATCGGCGTTTGACCAAACAGCATCCGGTGCGGTTGGCTTCGAGCATGATGGATGTGATCCCCACGCAGTTCGAGGTCCTGGACGAGCGCTTCGCCCGCGTCGCCGGCGACGACGTCGTCGAGCGGCTGTACACCGGCACCCGCTGGGCCGAGGGCCCCGTCTACTTCCCGGCCGGCCGCTTCCTCGTCTGGAGCGACATCCCCAACGACCGCATGCTGCGCTGGGACGAGTTCACCGGCGCCGTCGGCCCGTTCCGCACGCCCTCCGGCTACACCAACGGCAACACCCTCGACCGCGAGGGCCGGCTGATCTCCTGCGAGCAGGGCAACCGCCGCGTCACCCGCACCGAGCACGACGGGTCGATCACCGTCCTCGCCGACCGCTGGCAGGGCAGGAGGCTCAACAGCCCCAACGACGCGGTCGTGCGCTCCGACGGCTCCGTCTGGTTCACCGACCCGTCGTACGGGATCAGCAGCGACTACGAAGGCGTGCGGGCCGAGCAGGAGATCGACGGCTGCCACGTCTACCGGATCGACCCGGTGACCGGCGAGGCGCGCGTGGTGGCCGACGACTTCGAGCGGCCGAACGGGCTGGCGTTCTCGCTGGACGAGCGGCTGCTGTACGTGGCCGACACCCGGCGCCGCCACATCCGCGTCTTCGAGGTGACCGGCGACGGGACCCTGGGCAAGGGCCGGATCTTCGCGGAGGGGGCGGCCGGCGAGGCGTACGACGGGATGCGGCTCGACGACACCGGCCGCCTCTGGGCGGCGGCGGGCAGGTCGGTGCACTGCTACGACCCCGACGGCACGCTGATCGGCCGGCTCTGCCTGCCCGACAACATCGCCAACCTGGTCTTCGGCGGGCTCAAGCGCAACCGGCTCTTCGTCGCCGCCTCCACCTCGCTGTACTCGATCATGCTGAACGTCACGGGCGCCCGCCCCGTCTGGGCCTGACGCCCGCCGCGCGGTGCTCACTCCCAGGCGCTCACTCCCAGGCGCTCACTCCCAGGCGCTCACTCCCAGCGGAAGAGGCGCACGGCCAGCCAGCCGAAGACCAGCAGCGCGGCCCCCATGACCACCAGGTGCAGCGGCTGCGGCCACCCGCCCGCCCAGGTGGCGCGCATGGCCTGGGCGAACGGGCCGGCCACCGAGTAGTCGCTGAAGACGCGCAGCGCCTGCGGCATGACCTCGCGAGGGAGCCACATGCCGGCCACGAACATCAGCGGGAACATCACCACCGACCCGATCCCGGAGGCCGCCTTCCCGGACGTCGCCAGCGAGGCGATCACCAGCCCCATGGCCATCAGCGCGGCCGTGCCCAGCAGGAACACCAGCACGAAACCGACCGGCTGCCGCGGCATGGCCGTCCCCAGCACCAGCCGGCCCAGCACGACGACCAGCACGGTGGACACGACACCCACGGCCACGTTGATGAGGAGCTGGCCCGCCAGCATCCGCGCCGGATGGACGGGCGTGGTCGACATCCGCCGCAGCACCCCCCGTTCGCGGTACGTGGTCAGCACGGTCGGCAGCACCGTGAACGCCAGCGTGAGCATCGCCAGCAGCGTCATCATGGCCGGCAACTGGGTGTCGGTGACGCGCTGACCGCCGAGCGCCGGGTCGGGCCTGCCCATGTCCGGGATGCTGCCCAGGATCAGCAGCAGCCCGACCGGCAGCACGATCGTGTAGAGCATGACCGGCCACTCGCGCAGATAGAGCTTGGTCTCGACAGCGAGGATCTTCCTCATGACAGGGTCCTTCCGGTGAGGGCGAGGAACGCGTCGTCGAGCGTGGCCTGCTCGACGCGCAGGTCGGTGGGCACGATCCGGTGCTCGGCGAGCGCGAGCGTGACGGCGGGCGCCAGGTCGCCGACGCCGGTGACCTCCAGGTGCTCGCCGCCGCCGGTGACCGAGCGCACCTCGGGCAGCGCCAGCAGCAGCGCGTGGTCCACGGGCGCCGACGGCCGGAACCTGAGCCGCTGCTCCCCGCCCGCCTGCGCGACGAGCGCGGCCGGGGTGCCGGTGGCGACGACGCGGCCCCGGTCGATGAGGGTGAGCCGGTCGCAGAGCCGTTCGGCCTCCTCCATGAAGTGGGTGACCAGCACGATCGTCACGCCCGAGTCGCGTACCTGTCCCACCAGTTCCCACGTGTCGCGGCGGGCCTGCGGGTCGAGACCGGTGGTCAGCTCGTCCAGCACCGCCACGCGCGGCCGGCCCACCAGGGCCAGGGCGACCGACAGCCGCTGACGCTGGCCGCCGGAGAGCTTGGCGAACGCGGTGTCGCGCTTCTCGCGCAGCCCGACCCGGCCCATCAGCTCCTCCCAGTCGGCGGGGTGCGGGTAGAAGGAGGCGTACAGGTCCAGGGCCTCCCAGACCTTGATCTTCTCCGGCAGCGCGGCGCTCTGGAGCTGCACCCCGAGCACGCGGCGCAGCTCGTCGCGGTCGTCGTGCGGGTCGAGCCCGGCCACCCGTACGGTGCCGGAGTCGGGCACGCGCAGGCCGGCGACGCACTCGACGGTGGTCGTCTTGCCGGCGCCGTTGGGTCCGAGGATGCCGAAGATCTCTCCCTCGGCCACCTCGAACGACACGTCCTCCACCGCCACGTGATGGGGGTAGCTCTTGCGGAGGTTCCTCACCTCGATCACCTTCATGGAGACGACGGTAGGAACCGCGGCCGTTGCCGGTAATCGGGTTGGATGCCGGGAAAAGGTGTACCTAGGTACAGTGCCGGTGACGTCGCCTGTTCGCGCACACTGGTGGCATGCTCCGACGACTGACCGGGACGGCCCGGGTGGCCGCGCTGCTCGGGACGGCCCTCGTCCAGGTCGGCATCCTGCTGTTCGCGGTGCCGGCGGTGATCCTGACCTTCACCCTCGGGCTGGTCTTCCTCTACCCGCCGGCCGTGCGCCTGGTGCGGGGGACCGCCGAGGAGGCCCGCGGCCGGGTCGGCGCCTGGTCCGGGATCCGGATCGCCTCGCCGTACCTGCCCGAACCGGCGCCGCCGCAGCCGATGACGGACGGGCTGTACCGCTACGAGCGGACGCTGTACAAGTCGCCCCGCGTCCCCGCGTGGAACGCGCGGTGGAAGTGGCTGACCACCGACCCGGCGACGTGGCGGGACCTGCTGTGGCTGCTCCTCGACCCGCCGGTCAAGCTCGCCCTGCTGCCGGTGCTCCTCGTCGCGCCCGCCAAGGGGCTGCGGGTGTACGGCCAGTGGTGCGCCCTGCTGCTGTCGGCCACCCGGACGAGCGTGCTGCGCGGCCAGCTCACCCACCTCCACCGCTCACGCAGCATCGCCGCCGACAGCCAGGCGGCCGAGATGCGGCGCATCGAGCGCGACCTGCACGACGGCACCCAGGCCAGGCTCATCGCGATCGGCATGACCCTGGGCGCGGCCGAGGAGCTGATGGACTCGGACCCGGCCGCGGCGAAGACGCTGATGAGCAAGGCCCGCGACACCTCCGCCGAGACGCTCACCGAGCTGCGGCGGCTCATCCGCGGCATCCACCCGCCGGTGCTGGCGGAGCGGGGGCTCGCCGACGCCGTGCGCGCCCTCGCGATGGACACCGCGCTGCGGGTGGAGGTCGAGGTCGACCTGCCGCACCGGCCCGAGCCCCCGGTGGAGGCGGCGGTCTACTTCGCGGTCAGCGAGCTGCTGGCGAACGCCGCCCGGCACGGGGACGCCCGCTCGGCCGGCGTGGACATCAGCTCCGACGGCCCGAGCCTGCGCATCACGGTCACGGACGACGGCCTGGGCGGCGCGGACCCGGCCAAGGGCAGCGGCCTGCGCGGCATCGAGCGGCGGCTGGCCGCCTTCGACGGCGTGATGGCGATCGACAGCCCGCCGGGCGGCCCGACGACCGTCATGATGGTGCTGCCCAAGGTGCTCCCGGAGCACTGGGCGGGCACGCTGCCCAGGCTGCCGCGCTGGAAGGCCGTCGTGGTGGCCCTCTGCTGGTCGCTGGCCTGGTGCCCGACGTTCCCGCAGGGGGTCGTCGCCGCCGTGTTCAAGACCTTCGAGATCCCCGAGAAGTCGTGGTTCCTCGCCCTGTACGCCCCCGAGCCCTTCCAGTGGCCGGCCATCCTCCTCATGCTGGCCCTGGGCCTCGGCATGTACGCGACCGCCATCGCGATCCCCGCCAAGCACAACCGCGACCGCTGGCTGGCCGAGGCGCCCCGCCGGCTGGGGCTGGGCTGATGGGCGAGCGCGTGCTGATCGCCGAGGACCTCTACCTGCTCAGGGACGGCCTGGTCCACCTGCTCCAGGCCCACGGGTTCTCGGTCGTGGCCGCCGTGGAGAGCGGGCCGGACCTGCTGACGGGACTGGTCGAGCTGCGGCCCGACGTGTCGATCGTGGACGTGCGGCTGCCGCCCACCTTCACCGACGAGGGGCTCCAGGCGGCGCTGGAGGCCCGCCGGCGGGTGCCCGGCCTGCCGATCCTGGTGCTGTCGCAGCACGTCGAGCAGCTCTACGCCCGCGAACTGCTGGCCGACGGGTCCGGCGCGATCGGCTACCTGCTGAAGGACCGCGTGCTCAACGCCGGGCAGTTCGTGGACGCGGTGCGCCGGGTGGCGGCGGGCGGCACGGCCATGGACCCCGAGGTCATCGCCAAGCTGCTGGCCAGCAACGCCCGGCACGAGCCGCTGGCCGCGCTGACGCCGCGCGAGCGGCAGGTGCTGGAGGCCATGGCCGAGGGCCGCTCCAACGCCGCCATCGCCCAACGGCTCTACCTGAGCGAGAGCGCGGTGGCCAAGCACACCGCGAGCATCTTCGCCAAGCTCGACCTGGCGCCGTCGGAGGACGACAACCGCAGGGTGCTGGCGGTGCTCGCCTACCTCAACAGCCGCTGACCGCGAAGGGGAGCGCCGGGCCCCACCGGCCGCCGGCCGCGGGAGCCGTCGACCTGGGCGGGCGCCGGGCCGGATTGTCGGTCCGACAAGCTACCTTTCATAGGAGGCAGGCAGAGCGAAAGGGTCGTTCACGTGAAAATCCGGGTCAACCGCGATGTTCTGGCAGATGCCGTGGCATGGGCTGCCCGGGTCCTCCCCAGCCGTCCCGTGATGCCCGTGCTCTCCGGCCTGTTGCTCGTGGCCGGCGAGGAGCTGAGCGTGTCCGCGTTCGACTACGACGTCTCCGCCCAGGCGCGGATCGACGCCGACGTGGCCGAGACCGGCGGCGTCCTGATCCCGGGCCGGCTGCTGGCCGAGATCAGCCGCAGCCTGCCCGGCGACGAGGTGCAGATCGTCACCGAAGGCCAGGAGGCGGTCCTGACCTGCGGCAGCGCCGAGTTCGGCCTGATCACGATGCCCGTCGAGGACTTCCCGACCATGCCCACGATGCCGCCGGCCGTCGGCGCCGTCGGCGGCGGCGTGTTCGCCTCGGCCGTCGGCCAGGTCGCGCCCGCCTCCAGCCGCGACGACACGCTGCCCATGCTCACCGGCATCCGGGTCGACATCGACGGCGAGACGGTCACGATGGCCGCGACCGACCGCTACCGGATCGCGGCCCGCACGTTCACCTGGCGGCCGGCGCGACCGGACATCGCGGTCTCGGCCATGGTGCCCGCGCGCGTGCTGGTCGAGGTGGCCAAGTCGCTGCGCGGCGGCGAGGTGCAGGTCGCGATGGGCGACGGGGTGGCCGGCTTCGAGAGCGTCGGGCGCAGCACCACGGTGCGGCTGCTCGACGAGCAGTTCATCGACTACCGCACCCGGCTGACCTCCGACTGGTCGATCCGGGCCGACGTGCGGGTGGGGCCGTTCGTCGAGGCCGTCAAGCGGGTCGCGCTGGTGGCCGAGCGCAACACCGCGATCCAGCTGGCGTTCACCCAGGGGCAGGTGACGCTCCGGGCGGGCGGCGGCGACATCGGCCGCGGCACCGAGGTGCTGGAGTGCGACCTGCGGGGCGACGACATCGAGATCGCCTTCCAGTCGCAGTTCCTGCTCGACGGCCTGACCGGCATCGAGACGGAGCTGGCCCGCCTCAACATGGAGTCGCCGACGCGCCCCGCGCTGATCCAGGACGTCCCGGGCGACGCCGACCCGGCCGTCCGTTACCTCGTGATGTCCCTGCGCCTCGGCGCCTGAGCCCCCCGGGCGTCACTCGGGGCGGCGGGCCGAGAGCCCGTCGGCGACCAGCTTGAAGACGCGCTTGAACTCCCCGTACGCCTCCTCGCCCACCGTCGCGGCCAGCTCGGCCTCGATGGCGGCCATGGCGGCGTCCGACGCGGCCATCTCGTCCAGGCCCTTGGCCGTGGGGACGATCAGCTTGGCCCGGCGGTCGGCCGGGTCGGGCTGCCGCTCGACGTAGCCGAGCGCGACCAGCTCGTCCACCAGCGTGCCGATGACCTGCTTGTGCTGGCCCGACTGGGCGGCCAGGTCGGTGGCCCGGCTGCCCTCCTCGTCGAGGTAGGCGAGCACCGCGCCGTGCCGCGGCCGCAGATCGGGATGCCCCTGCCCGGCGACGGCTCCGAACAGCTCCCGCTGCACCGCGAACAGCGTCCGCCCGGCCAGGATGCCGAGATCCGGATTCTCCCGCTTGCGCTGGCTCCTGCGCACGTCCGTGCCTCCCTTTAGTCACGAATATTGATAGTCACTGATTCTTACTATATAGTCGTCTCATGACCAGAACGGTGGAACTCACCCGGTTCCGCGTGTCTCCGGAGAACGCCGAGCGGCTGCTCGCCGCCCGTCCCGGAATGCTCGCGGACTTCCGCGCGGACCGCGCGGGCTTCGTCGGAGCGCGCCTGGTGCGCCTGCCCGGCGACGAGTGGCTCGACATCGTCGAGTGGCGCACGCCCGAGGACCGCGCCGCCTCGGCCGCCAAGGGCGGCAACCTGCCCGGCATCCGGGCCTTCTTCGAGCTGATCGACGAGCTGGTGTCCGCGGAAGACGGCACCACGGAAGAGAACGAGGGCTGACCATGACCATGCTCATCACCGGAGCCACCGGCACCGTCTCCAGCGCCGTGCTCGACGCGCTGCCCGGCAAGGACGGCGTGCGGGTGCTGGTGCGCGACCCCGCCAAGGCCCCCGCCGGATACGAGGTGGCCGTCGGCGACCTGGACGACCCGGCGACGCTCACCGACGCCTTCGACGGCGTCGAGACGCTGTGGCTGCTCACCGCGATGGGTCCGCAGGCGCCCCACGCCAGCATGAACGCGCTCTGGGCGGCCCGCCAGGCGGGCGTGCGGCACGTGGTGCGCATGTCGGCCATCGGCGCCGCGCACGACGCGCCCACCCGCAACGGCCGCCTGCACGCCCTGTCGGACGCCGAGCTCCAGGCGTCCGGCCTGGGCTGGACCGTCATCCGCCCGGCCTTCTTCATGCAGAACCTGTTCGGCTCGGTCACCGGCGACACCTTGTACGGCGCGACCGGGCAGGGCCGGCTCGGCCTCATCGACGTGCGGGACATCGGCGAGTTCGCCGCCACCGTCCTCACCGACCCCCGACCGCACACAGGCAAGGTCTACACCCTGACCGGCCCGGCCAGCATCTCGCTCGGCGAGGCGGCCGGACAGCTCACCGAGGTGTACGGCCGGCCGATCGCCTACCACTCCCTGGAGCCGGAGCAGGCCTACGCCGGCATGAGGGAGGCCGGCGTGCCCGAATGGATCGCCGCGGTCACCGCGGAGTACCTGCGCGCCTACGCGAGGGGCTGGGGCGACTACACGACGAAGGACTACGAGTCGGTGACGGGCAGGCAGCCCACGCCGTTCGCGGACTTCGCCCGGGCCCACGCGGACCGCCTCATCGGCCAGGCATGAGGCAGGCCACGGTCGGGCGTGTCGGAAGCCATGGCCGACAAGACGCACGTAACGGCGCCCGGCCCCGTGCGGGCTCAGCGGCCGTATCCCTGGAGGCCCTCAGCCCTGTACGGCGACTGGCGTCAACCAGGCTGTGCCGTAACAGAAAGATCTACGCATCGGTGAGGGCGATGAGAATGTGCTCCATGCAGGCATGGCTGGCGCGCTCGGCGGCGGTCGCGTCGCCGGCGGCGATCGCGCGGGCGATCGCGTCGTGCGGGATGTAGCTCTTGTTGAGCGACGTGCCCGCGGCGGTGATGCTCGCCCGCAGCGCGGCCGAGAAGTCCTCGAACAGGTCGATCAGCACGAGATTGTGGGTCGCATGCGCGACCGCCATGTGGAAGGCCAGGTCGGCCTCCACGAAGAAGTCGGGGTCGTCGAGGTCCCAGGCGCGCTCGCGCTCGGCGAGCGCCGCCTCGATGCGCAGGATGTCCTCGTCGGTGCGCCTGGTGGCGGCCAGCCGGGCCGACTCCACCTCAAGGGCGCGCCGTACCTCCAGGATCTCCAACTGCTCCGCCTGCCGCAGGCGGCGGAGCATGGCGCCGGAGAGCTCGCTCGTCGCGCGGACGTAGGTGCCGTCGCCCTGACGGCACTCCAGCAGCCCCGCGTGAGTCAGTGCGCGTACGGCCTCACGAACGGTGTTGCGCCCCACCCCGAGCTGCTCGGCCAGCACCGTCTCGGTCGGGATCTTGCCGTTCATCTGCCACGACCCTGATGTGATCTGCTCCTTGAGCTGATCGATCACCTGGTCCACGAGCGAAGCCCGCTGCGCCGTACGCAGACTCACAGTCCGCCTCCTCCGGGGAAACCAATCATCCTATGAGTCAATGACTGGTAGACCCTAATTATTCCAGACCGAAGAACACAAATCTGGAACTCCCAGGAGGAGTTTTCCGATCAACCGGAGACCGCGGCGTCCACCGGCAGGCCGGCCAGCGCGGAGTGCACCCCAGCGGCTTCCAGCGCCTTACGATACGCGGCGGTCTGGTGCGCCCTGCCTCCGGCCCGGCCGTACAGGTCGCCGAGCTCGCGCCAGCAGCGGGCCGCCTGACGGTCGGTGCCGTACATCGGCCGGCCCAGCGCCCGCAGCAGCTCTGACGCCCCGGCCAGATGCGCCGACGCGTCACCGCCCAGGTCGAGCGCCACGGTCGCGAGCACCAGCCGGGCCTCGGCCGCGGTGGTGCGCGACGCGTCGGCCGCCGCCTCCAGGACCGCGCTCGCCAGCTCGCCCGCCCGCGCCGGGTCACCGGCGCGCAGCCGGACCCGCGCGTGCGCGATCAGCGCCTCGCCGCGCTCCCCGCCGGCGCCGGAGGCCGCGGTGAACGTCCTGGCCGCCGCCTCCACCAGCCGCTCGGCCTCGGCGACAGGCGTCGTCGTGAGCCGCGCCCAGTGCACGGCGACCCGCGCGAGCTGCAGCGCGATCCGCGCCGGGCGGCCCGCCGTGATGGCGTCGTCGGCCAGCCGGACGGCCAGCGCCGAGTCGTCGCCCGCCGCGGCGGCGACGCTCGCCTGCCACAGGGCGTGAATCTCTCCGGAACGGTCCACAACGCCAGGAACGCCGTTGACCTCGAGCACCCGTCGCACGTAGGCGAGCTCGGCGGAGTCGCTGTCCATCTCCTCGCGCGCCTCGACGATCGCCGCGGCCAGGTCGACGGCGATCTCACCCTGCGTGAGCGACAGCCGCTCGGCCTGCTCCAGCGCGTGGGCGGCGAGGTCGCGGGCCCGCAGCCGGTCGCCGGCGTGCTGGTAGCAGCGGCTCAGCGCGACCGCGAGCGGCAGGTCGGCCAGCCGCTCCGGGTGGGCCGACGCCTCCCTGCGCAGCCGCTCGAACGCCTCGACGGCCTGACCCAGCCGACCCTGCGCCTCCAGCGCGCGCGCCCGGCCGAAGCGGGCGTGCGCCGTGAGCATGGCGTTCTCCTCGTCGGCGGCCTTCACGATCTCCGTGAAGCGCTCCGCCGCGAGGACCGGGTCGCCGTGGCGCAGCTCCAGCTCGGCGTGCCGCAGCCCGAGCTCGGTGTCGATCCGCTGGCGCGGCTCGATGCCGTGCAGGAGGAACTCGGTGGTGCACCCCAGCCGCTCCGCCAGGAGCCGGGCGACCACCGGAGTCGGAGTTCGCTTACCCGACTCGATGAGCGAGACATAACTGTCAGACAGGTCGGGCCCGGCCAGCTGGGCCTGGGACATCCGCCTGTTCAGCCGCAGTCCGCGGACGCGGTCACCGATGGTTCCCTGACTCGGCATCTCATCTCTCAGGGCGGGGAAGGGTCAACAACACGCAATGATTGCATGAAGTGGCCGAATCTGGTATCCCCAGGTGAAGAATTCCCCTACGCAGGATTAATCGTCGCCGCTGTCCTTGCTGGGGAAAAGCATCTGACAGACCTCGAGGTAGAGGGTCTCGGGGTAGGGAATGTACGGCACGGTCGAGAGTGCCTGGTCCTGACCGGCGGATTCCAGGATGAACTCACCGTAACCGAGCATGCGCCCAAGGAGAGATCGCTTGAAACTCATGTCGGTGACCTTGGACAGCGGCATCATCGCGACCTTGCGCGTGATCAGTCCCGTGGTGGACAACATCCGCTTAGAAGTCACCACAAAGTAATCGACCGACCACTCCGCGACTTTCCACACGAAACGGATCAGCAGCAACAGCCAGAGCCACCAGACGACCACCAGGGCCGTGCCGCCTCCGGAGTCGCCGAAGAACTTGCTGAGCAGTCCGGCGATGATCAGGCCGCCGAAGACCTCGGCGACCGGACGGAGCAGCACGGCCGGGTGGCGCCGCACCATGATGACCTGTTGTTCGTCGGGGAGCAGGTAACGGTTGACCGACGACGGGGCGGAGTCCCCGTGGGTCACAAGTCTCATGTCAGGTTGTTCACGAATTGAGCCAGAGAGTCGGCCGCGTTGAACACCGAGTCGAACGTCCCTTTGACTGCCGTCGCCGCGTCGTTCGGCCGAGCCAACAGGTAGTACGCCGCAAAACCGATCCCGCCCCATGAGAGGACTTTTTTGACCTGCACCGTGGCCTCCGTACCCTTACCTGCACCCGCCGTCTACATTACCCACCCGGCAGCCCGGGTAAAGGTCTGTTCACGGCTTAGTTGAGATCTTGCCTAGCCTCGCTCGCTCGCCACGAGCGCGAGGACGTGAAGATGCTTGCGCGCGATCCGCTCCACCAGGCTCGGATGCGCGTAGCCGGTGACTTCCAGCGCGCCGTAGTGCGCCGCCTCGACGCAGCGCGTTACGGTGGTCGCCGAGTGAACGCCGGCGAACTCGTCACGCAGCGTGGTCTCGACGTCCGCGTACGGAGTCGGGACGTCCGCGTACGGACTCGGATCCGCCTCGGTGTGCTCGCTCACGAGAGCACCCCGGCTGCCGCCAGCTCGTTCATCTCGCGCCCCCTCGCGCCCATGCGGAAGTTGCCTTCCCCTCGCTACGTACCCATGCAACCACAGTATGTAACGAGTGAACCACTCGGCGTGACGGAAAGGTGATTTCTCAGGCGGCCGATTCCGGCCGGAGCGGGGTTCGGTGCCGGGTCAGACGACGCCGTACAGCCGGTCGCCCGCGTCGCCCAGGCCGGGGACGATGTAGCCGTTCTCGTTGAGCCGCTCGTCCAGCGCCGCCGTGACCACCCGGATCGGCTTGCCCGAGCCGGCGAAGAACTCGTCCATGTGCGCCAGGCCCTCCGGCGCCGCGAGGAGGCAGATCGCCGTGACGTCCTCGGCGCCGCGGTCGAAGAGGAACTGCACGGCCGCCGCCAGCGTGCCGCCGGTGGCCAGCATCGGGTCCACCACGTAGCACTGCCGGCCGGACAGGTCGTCGGGCAGCCGGGTGGCGTACGTCTCGGCCTGGAGGGTGGACTCGTTGCGGATCATGCCGAGGAACCCCACCTCGGCCGTGGGCAGCAGCCGGGTCATGCCGTCGAGCATGCCGAGCCCGGCCCGCAGGATCGGCACCACCAGCGGGTACGGCCGCGCCATCCGCACGCCGTGGGCCTCGGCCACCGGGGTCCGCACGGTCACGTCGGCGACGCGGACGTCGCGGGTCGCCTCGTACGCCAGCAGCGTCACCAATTCATCCGCGAGCCTACGGAACGTGGGCGAATCGGTACGGACATCGCGCAGCGTGGTGAGCTTGTGCGCCACGAGCGGATGGTCGACGACGAGGGTTTCCATAAGGGATAACGCTATCTTGTGTGGGACGTACCGGCACGTCGTGCCCCGGTTTTGATCACAATTTGGTCGGACCGGCACACGGGGACCGGTGCTCTCTGGAACCATTGGGAGCCCGTACGGGCCACATCGGGTGGGGTGGACGATGACAGACGAGGACGCGTTCGACTTCGCCATCGTGGTCTATCGCGAGGACGAATGCTGGGACGCCGAGATGCTGCCGGTGGCGCTCACGTCGGACCTGCAGGGCCTGATCAAGGCTCTGCGCCAGCAGCCGAGCGAGAGCGGCACCATCGGCCTGGTCGCGGTGGGTGACGAGTTCTTCGTGGCGCTGCGGGTCCTCGGGGAGCGCGTCGACGTGTTCCTCTCCGACATCGCCGCGTCCTGGGACTTCCCGCTGGCCCAGCAGGTGCTCGAGTACCTCGACGTGCCGATCCCCGACGAGGACGAGATGGAGGAGATCCTCCAGGACGAGGACGTCGCCCTCCCCGCGGGAGACCTGTCGATCTTCGCCGATCTGGGTCTGGACGAGATGGAGCTGGGCATCCTGTCGGGTGACATGGACCTTCTGCCCGAGGACGTGCTGTCCAGCATCGCCGCGCGGCTCGGCTTCTCCGAGCCGTTCGAGCGCGCCATCGAGTCGGTCTTCGGCTGAGCCCGGACCTGCACGCCCGGAGCCTGGACACCTGGAGCTTGGAGACATGCCCAACACGTTCGCCGCGGCTTTCGTCAGGACCCCGGACGGCTGGAGCGGTGCCGAGGTCGACCTGAGCGAGGCCGAGATCGTCGACGACCTCGGCGACGCGGTGACCGAGGCGCTCGGCCTGTCCGGCGACGAACTCGCGCTGCTCTGCGTCGAGGTCGAGGACGAGTGGTTCGCCATCGTGCGTTACGTCGACGACTTGGAGCCCCGCGTGTTCCTCTCCGACGCCCACGCGATCGCGCCGGGCAGCCTCGGTGAGCTGTTCGCCGAGTTCGCGGGCGTGAGCGCCGACAAGGAGGGCAACGCGCTCGGCGTCCGCCCGGCGGGCGACCTCGACCTGCTGAGCGACCTCGGCATCAGCTCGGAGGAACTGCTGGAGCTGAGCATGGAGGAGGGCGTGCTGCCGGCCGACGTCCTGTCCGTGATCGCCGAGCGGCTGTCGTTCGCCGACGAGCTCGACCGGTTGCGGTGACGCGCGACCCCTCCCGCGAGAGCTACGGCGAGGTGATGCGGCTGGCGCTGGCCGAGGCCGTGGCCGCGGGGGAGCGGGGCGAGGTGCCCGTCGGCGCCGTCGTGCTTGGGCCCTCCGCGCCCTCGGGGGCCTCCGCCGTCGAGGTGCTGGCGGCGGCGGGCAACGACCGCGAGTCCGCGGCCGACCCGACCGGGCACGCGGAGGTGCTCGCGCTGCGCGCGGCCGCGCGTGCCAGGGGGTCGTGGCGGCTGGACGGCTGCACGCTCGTGGTGACGCTGGAGCCCTGCACGATGTGCGCGGGCGCGGCGGTGCTGTCCCGGGTGGACAGGATCGTGTACGGCGCGGTCGACGAGAAGGGCGGCGCCGTGGGCTCGCTGTGGGACGTCGTCAGGGACCGCCGGCTCAACCATCGGCCGGAGGTCGTCATGGGCGTGCTGGCCGAAGAATGCGCCGCCGTCCTCACGACGTTCTTCACCACTCGCCGGATCCGGTAAGCTCGTCGGCGGTGGTGTCGCCTAGTGGCCGAGGGCGCACGCCTCGAAAGCGTGTGATGGGGCAACTCATCCGTGGGTTCAAATCCCACCACCACCGCCATGTGATGTCGCAGGACATCGGAAACCCTCGAACCTCCGGGTTCGGGGGTTTCGTCGTGTTCGGGGTTCGTCACCGCCCGGAAGAACCGGAAGAAGGCGCCGACGGCACCAGTGACCATCTCCAGCGCTCACGTCGCACGTGGCGCCGGCCGGGCACGTCCGGCCCTTAAAACAGAGCACGTGCTCTAAAATGGGTGTATCTTGATCACGCCTCCCTTCCCTCCGTCGACAGTGCAGGAGCGTGCGCATGTCCTCCTTCTCCCACGCCGGTCGCATCGGGGCCGGTCTCGTCCTCGCCCTCATCGGCTTACCGGCCGGGGTCGCGTCCGCCGACCCCGGCCCTTCCAGCGTCACCTTGGCCGCCCACGAGCAGCCCAAGCCGGCTCGCCCCACGCTGGAGGCCATCAAGCAACGGGCCGCCCGCGACGGGATCCCCCTGGAGCAGGCCGTCAAGGACTACATCAGCACCACCGCCGCCACCCGGACCGTCGCGGCCTCCGCCCAGCCCGACGGTCCCGTGGACACCCCCGACGTCATGGTGGACGACCTTCACGCGGGCGAGATCGAGGACCTCACGCGGATCGCCGCCGCGGAGGGGATCGGGCTGACCGCCGCGATCGACGGGATCGCCTGGCAGGGGCAGTTCGAGAAGGTGGCCGCGCAGCTCGAGGCGGAGTTCCCCGCC
Source organism: Nonomuraea rhodomycinica (assembly GCF_013363995.1). Taxonomy (GTDB): domain Bacteria; phylum Actinomycetota; class Actinomycetes; order Streptosporangiales; family Streptosporangiaceae; genus Nonomuraea; species Nonomuraea rhodomycinica. The sequence continues at coordinate 315,838 of NZ_JABWGO010000009.1, forward strand.
GACTTCGCCGGAGCGGTCAAGAACGACGACAGCGCTTGGTTCGCCTTCAAGGCGGATGTGCCGGCCAAGGCGGTCGAACTCGCCAGGACCCTCCCCGTGCGCGTCGACCTGGTCGGCGACCGTGGCTTCTCCGAGCGGGAACTGTCGGCCGCCGCAGAGGCCGCCCACACCGCCGTCCTGGCCGACCCCGCCGTGGAGGACGCCGCCACCTCCTACGACGTGCGCACCGGGACCGTCATCGTGGAGACCCGATCGAGCGCGCCCCTCTCCGCCCAGGACCTGCTGCCCCGGGCGGCCCTGGAGGCCGGGATGCACATCCAGGTCACCCAGGTGGACAAGGTGTCCCAGCCGGAGGACAAGTACATCCGGGGCGGGGGTTCGCTCGGTTCCTGCACCTCCGGCTTCAACCTGAAGTACATCTACAGCAGCACCAAGCGTCATGCGACCGCCGGCCACTGCGGGCAGAGCGCAGCCACCCGCACCTACTCCAACCACAGCACCAAGGGCGGCTGGACGAAGGTGAACCGCGTCTGGTGGCACATCGGCGCCTGGGGCGACCTGTCCTACTACACCGTGGGCTCCAAGTCCCCGACCCGCACCTTCTACCACGACTGGAACAAGACCAGGTACGCCGACGACCGCTCGCCCATGCCCTCGGTGGGCACGCGCATCTGCCACTTCGGCATCACCAGCGGTGGGAGCTGTGCCAAGGTGGCCCGCCGCGACGTCTCCAGCGGCAGCATGAGGCACATGGTGGTCATGGACAAGGACATCAGCGAGCCGGGTGACTCCGGCGGGCCGTGGTACTACGGCGGGATGGCGTACGGCATCCACTTCGGCCTGATCGGCGGGAAGTCGTCATTCACGCCCGCATACCTGTACCAGAACCGCGGCTACGACGTCTGGCATCGCTGACGGAGGCGGCGTGAACCGCTCGGTGGCCGGACGCGTCGGATGGAGACGGACATGACAACGCCCGAGGAGAAGCCGGCATGAGCCGTGCCGCCGCAGCCCTGGCAGTGACACTCCTGACGGCCGCCGCCTGCTCCGCCGGGGGCGGGAGCAGTGGCGGCCCGAGGGCGACCGCGCCGGGTGAGCCCACGCCCGGCGCGGACCGGTTCGCCGTCACAGGCGACGACCCCTCGATCGTCGTCCACGCCTTGACCTACGGTGCCGACATGATCGTCGGCGGCACCCTGAGGTACCAGGCCGAGGGCCGATGCCTGACCGTCTCCTCCCCGAGGGACGGGCGGGAGACCGTCTTCACACCGGTCTGGCCGGCCGGCACGCGCCCCGTGAACGACGGCGCGCGACGAGGCGTGGACGTCCCCGGCTTCGGCCGGATCATGGAGGGCGACAGGGTCGACGCCGGAGGCGACGAGTGGCCGATGGAGGACGAGCGGCTTCGCGACGCGAGGTCCTGCCCGCCGAGTGACAGGGCGATGGTGCTCAACCCCGGCTCGTTCCACCGCTGACGCGGCGGTTCCGGGGTCGTCGTCAGGCGGGCAGCTCCAGCACCCGGGCGTGCAGGATGGAGCGCTGGTGCAGCGCGGCCCGCAGCGCCCGGTGCAGGCCGTCCTCCAGGTAGAGCTCGCCCTGCCACTGCACCACGTGCGGGAAGAGGTCGCCGTAGAAGGTGGAGTCGGCGGCGAGCAGCGAGTGCAGGTCCAGCATCGCCTTCGTGGTGATCAGCGAGTCGAGCCGGACCTGACGCGGCGGGATCTGGGCCCACTCTCGGTTGGTCAGACCGTGTTCGGGATAGGGCCGTCCGTCGCCGACCAGCTTGAAGATCACCCCATAGAGTTTAGGAGAGATTCGGCCTCGATGTGCTGTTCGCGAGAATTCTCGGCGCGGGTGACGGCCGGGTCCACCCGCGTCACCTGGTCGCGCACGACGCCGGCCGGCCGGATCCGTACCCCTGCTTGAAGGCGTTCACCCGCTGCTCGGACGAGCCGTGCGTGAACGAGTCGGGATCGACCCGCCCCTGGGTGCGCTGCTGGATCCGATCGTCGCCCACCGCCGCCGCCGCGTCCAGTGCCTCGGCGATGTCGGTGTCGGTGAAGGGCTTGTCGTAGAAGCCGGTGTCGATGGCGTTCTTGGCCCACACGCCCGCGTAGCAGTCGGCCTGGAGCTCCGTGGCCACCGAGCCGCCGCCCTCCAGCGCGCCGGTCAGGTTCTGCACGTGGTGCCCGTACTCGTGGGCGATCACGTACGCCTGGGCGAACGGGCCGCCCTTGGCGCCGAACCGGCTGTGCAGGTCGTCGAAGAAGCTCAGGTCGAGGTAGACGCGCTGGTCGCCGGGGCAGTAGAACGGGCCGACCGAGGAGTCGGCCGCGCCGCAGGCCGTGCGGACGCCGCCCGAGTACAGGATGGTCTTGGCGGGCCGGTATCCCGAGACCTCGTCCTTCCAGTAGTCCTGGATGCTGTTGACCACGCCGATCACCCGGCACTTCTCCGACTGGTCGGCGTCCTTGCCGGTCTTGCACTCCTGCGACAGGTTGGTGGCCGGCTGGCGCTGGGCGGGCTGCTTGTCGCCGCCCCCGCCGACGTTGTTCAGCAGGAACACCACGACCATGACGATCAGGGTGACGATGCCGCCTCCCAGGACCATGCCGCCGGGGAAGCCGCCCCCTCCGCCGCCTCCGCCGCTGCCGCCGACGTCCTCCACCTGGGAGGAGTCGAGGTTGACGTCGTCTCGGAAGTCCATCGCCAACGTCCCTTCTCGTGTGCCCGCATCCACAGCTTCCCGAAAGAGCGCCGGAGATTCCATGGCGGTGACGACGGGCCGGTCGGGGGTCCCCCGATGATTTTTCGGATATGTCCGATAATCTTCGGGAATGACCGCTGGCTTGATCGGGATCGCGCTCGTGTCCCTCGGCATGGTTCTCACGCCGGGCCCGAACATGATCTACCTCGTGTCGCGCTCCATCACCCAGGGCCGGCGGGCGGGGCTGATCTCGCTCACCGGCGTCGCGCTGGGCTTCAGCATCTACCTGACCGCCACCTGCCTCGGCCTGACCGCGATCTTCGCGTACGTGCCGGCCGCGTACACCGTGCTCAAGCTGGCCGGGGCCGCGTACCTGCTGTGGCTGGCCTGGAACGCCGTCAAGCCCGGGGGAACCTCCGCCTTCGAGCCGCGCGAGCTGTCCGTGGAGCCGCCGCGCAAGCTGTTCGCCATGGGCCTGTTCACCTGCCTGCTCAACCCCAAGATCGCCATTCTGTACCTGTCGCTGCTGCCGCAGTTCATCGACCAGCAGATGGGGCACGTGCTGCTGCAGAGCCTGGCGCTCGGCTCGGTCCAGATCGCCATCGGCACGCTCGTCAACGGCATCATCGCGGTCAGCGCCGGCAGCCTGGCCGCCTTCCTGGCCCGCCGCCCGCTGTGGCTGCGTGTGCAGCGGTACTTCATGGGCGCCGTCCTGGGCGGCATCGCCATCCGCCTGGCCACCGACCGTTCCAAGGCCCTGCTGACGGCCTGACGCCCGGGCCGGCGCCGGACCCGGCGTCACGCCGAGGGGACGGGCGCCTTCGCCGTGCCGGGTTCGGTCGCGGCGGCCCGGCCCCGGCCGCGTTCCGGAAGCAGCGTGAGCAGCCCCAGTACGGCCAGCGTCGCGCCGAGCCAGAGCGGCGCCCGCAGGCCGTACGCGTCGATGGCCAGCCCGCCGGCCGACGAGCCCACCATCACGCCGAACGTGATGAACGACGAGTGGACCGTGTTCACCAGCGGGCCCGTGTTGCCGGCGCGCTGGACGCGGGTGACCATGGCCGGGTTCATGGTGACGCCGACCAGGCCGACGCCCAGCATGAACGCCACCGCCGCCACGTTCACGTGGGCCAGCAGCGCGAACCCCGCCAGGAACGCCGCGTTCAGGGCCAGGCCGCACACCAGCACCGCGATCGTGTGCCGGTCGGCGAGGCGGCCCACGACGTGGTTGCCGGCGACCGTCGCGGCGCCGTAGGCGATGAGCAGGTACGGGACCGTCCCGGTGGCGAACCCGGCCAGGCCGGTGAGGATCGGGTTGAGGTAGCTGAACGCGGAGAACGTCGCGCCGATGATGAGCGTGCTGGTGAGGAACGCCGACAGCAGGCGTACGTCCCGGAACACCGCGAGCTGTCCGCGCAGGCCTCCGCCCTCGGCGCCCCCGCCGTCGGCGCGTCCGACCGGCGGGACGCCCCAGAAGGCGGCCGGTGCGGCGACCAGCGTGAGCGCGCTGACGGCCCAGAACGCCGCCCGCCATCCGAACCGATCGCCGATCATCGTGGACAGCGGCAGGCCGAGCAGGGTGCCGACCATCAGCCCGTTCATCACCACGGCGATGGCCCGGCCGCGCACCTCGGGCCGGGCGAGCCGCACGGTCAGCGAGAGCGTCACACCGAAGAACGCCTGGGCGGCGACGCCGGTGATGATCCGCGCCGCCATCATGACCGGGTAGGACGGGGCCACGGCCGCCAGCACGTTGCCGGCCAGGAAGACGGCGAACAGCGTCATCAGGGCCTCCCTGGGGCGCAGCCGCGACAGGGCCACGGTCATGAACGGCCCGCCGAGGGCCATCGCCGCCGCGAAGGCGGTAATGAGGTACCCGATCTGCGGAACGGTGGCGCCGAGCCCCCGGGCCATCTGCGGCATCAGCCCCGCGACGGCGAACTCGCTGGTGACCATGGCGAAGATGCCGAAGGCCAGGACGTACACGGATCTGGGCAAGAGACGCTCCTCCAAGTTTTGCACTGATCGATGCAGAATGCGGGCATGGTCGTGGCCCCGACGGCGGGGCCGGGGTTCAGGAGGCGGTGAGGGCGTCCAGCGCCGTCTCGGCGATGGACTCCAGCGTGGCGCGGTCGGCCCCGCCCTGGGCGGAGACGCGGATGCCGGCCGTCACGGCGTTGAGATAGCGGGCCAGCGAGGCCGCGTCGCGCGACGACCGGACGTCGCCGTCGCGGCGACCCTCCTCGATGGCCGCGCGCAGCGACTCCAGGCGGCGCGCCGCGTCCTGTTCGAGAAGCCGGGCTATCTCCGCGTCGCGCCCGCCGAACTCCACCGTCGTGTTCACGCCCAGGCACCCGATGCTGGGCGCGTCGCCCCGGAACGTGAACTCGTCGTCGATGATCCGGGCGAACAGCGCCCGGATCCGCTCGACGGCGGGCCGGTCGCCGTCCTCCAGGATCGCCGCCTGGGCGGCCGTCATGGTCTGGGTGTAGCGGATCAGCGCCCGCCGGAACAGCTCGTGCTTGCTGGTGAACGCGTTGTAGACGCTGCTGCGGTCGAGGCCGGTGGCCTCGCACAGGTCGCGCGTGGAGGTGCCCTCGTAGCCGTGCAGCCAGAAGGCCCGCATCGCCTGTTCGAGCACCCGGTCCTCGTCGAACGCCCGCGGTCGTGCCATGGGAGGCACGCTACCCGTTATGCACCACTCAGTGCAAAACCCGCGTCCCTCCGCGGCCGTCGCCTCCTTCCACCTCAGACGACAACCGAGAGTTGTCACCCTGTCGCCTTCGTTGTTGGATCGCGCGACCCGGATGCCGGTTCGCTGGTCGCATGCGCAGATCGATCTGGTCGAGGCGTACCGCGGGGAGACGTTCCTGCTGCCAGCGACGCAACCCGGCCCGAAGCCGGTGAAGGAGCACCACGTGACGGAGATCGCCGCGATCGCGCACGACGTGGTGCGGGAGTCGACCGGCGGCAGCGCGACAGCCGTACTGACGATCGGAGCCACACGATGAACACCCCTGCCAACCACCCGGCGAGCACCCCGGCAGGCGCTTCGGCGAGCGTCGCGGGCTTCGCCGCCGCGAACCTGTCGCGCGCGACCGGAGCCGGGCTGGACCCCCACGAGTACCTGCGCGTCACCGGCGAGCTGGCCGACCTGGACCACTGGGGCGAGGCGTTCATGCGCGCCGCGCGCGCCCATCTCGCGCGCGCCGAGCGGGCGGCCGGCGCGATCTCGGCGGGCGAGCACTTCCGGACGGCGGCACGCTGGTTCCACGTCGCCACCCTGGGGCCCGGCCCCGACGGCGCGCTCGCCGCCGCCGAGGCGGACGCCGCCATGGGCCGCGCGCTCGACCTGCTGGAGCCCGGGGCGCGCCGGATCGAGGGACCGAACTTCACCGGCTGGCTGCGCGGCCCGGCCGCCGCCCCTGCCACCGTGGTGGTGGTCCCGGGCCTGGACTCCGGCAAGGAGGAGTTCCACGACCTGATCGACGCCCTGCTGCGCCGGGGCATGGCCGTGTTCGCCATGGACGGGCCGGGACAGGGCGTGCGCGCGGCCACGACCACCGTCCGCGCCGACTACCACCAGGTCATCGGCCAGGTCGCCGACGCGCTGGGCGTGGCGGAGGTGGGACTCGTCGGGCTCAGCCTCGGCGGCTACTACGTCGCGGAGAGCGCCGCCCGGGAACCCCGCGTCGCCGCCGCCGTCACCGTCAGCGGCCCCTTCCGCCTGCGCTGGGACGATCTGCCGCACCCCGTACGCGACCTCCTCAGCCGGCGCGCCGGTGGAGAGGCGGCGGCCCGCCGCTTCGCCGGCCAGGTGGACCTGTCCGCCCTCGCCCCGCGGATCACCTGCCCGCTGCTCGTGGTGGACGGCGGCCAGGACGTCATCCCCGGAGTGACGGACGGCGAGTCGCTGGCCCGCCTGGCCCGACACGGACAGTACGTGCGCGTCCCCCACGGCGACCACCTGCTCGGCAACGCCCGCCCGGACTGGCTCCCGGCCGCCGCCGACTGGATGTCCGCAGCGCTCACAAAGCCCGCCCCACCGGCTCCGCCGCGCTGATCACCGACGCCACGCCCGGCAGGGGACCATCACCGGCTCGATCAGGAAATCCCGGCCGCTGTCCTCCATCGCGCCCACCTGGATCACTCCGGTCCTGGAGGACCGCGGTGCAGTGCGGGGCCTTCGGCACGTCGTCGCTGAACTCCCTCGACGGGAGGCGGGCGAGGAGGGCGAAGCGCCTGTCGAAGAGGCCGATCGAGAGGCCTATGGAGAGGCCGATGGAGAGCCCGAGCACGACCCGAAGCAAGAAGGGCCATGCCGTCGGTCACGGCATGGCCCTTCTGAGCTGGCGGAGGATGGGGGATTTGAACCCCCGATAGGTTGCCCTATACACGCTTTCCAAGCGTGCGCCCTCGGCCACTAGGCGAATCCTCCGCCGACGAGCTTACCGGACTTCCGGCGGTGCGGAGACCACGATTTCCGAGGCGGATTTCGCTGCAGCGAGCACTGCCGTATCCCGCTAGACTGTCCAAGGACCCCTCGCGCGGCGTCATCCTGTGAACCTCCCCAGGGCCGGAAGGCAGCAAGGATAAGCGGGCTCTGGCGGGTGTGCGAGGGGTTCTCTTCGTTTGAGCCCCTCGCAGGCGGGATGGTCGCATGAGCCTTGCGCTTTATCGCAGGTACCGCCCCGGGACCTTCGCCGAGGTCAAGGGACAGGAGCACGTCACCGATCCGCTGCGCCAGGCGCTGCGCACGGGACGCATCAACCACGCCTACCTGTTCAGCGGCCCCCGCGGATGCGGCAAGACGTCCAGCGCGCGCATCCTGGCCCGTTCCCTCAACTGCGAGAAGGGCCCCACCCCCGACCCCTGCGGCGTCTGCGAGTCCTGCGTCGCCCTGGCCCCCACCGGCCCCGGCCACCTCGACGTCATCGAGATCGACGCGGCGTCGCACGGCGGCGTCGACGACGCGCGCGACCTGCGCGAGCGGGCCTTCTTCGCCCCGGTCTCCGCCCGCTACAAGATCTACATCATCGACGAGGCGCACATGGTGACCCGCGAGGGTTTCAACGCGCTGCTCAAACTCGTCGAGGAGCCCCCGCCGCACCTGAAGTTCATCTTCGCGACGACGGAGCCCGAGAAGGTCATCGGGACCATCAAGTCGCGCACCCACCACTACCCGTTCCGCCTGATGCCGCCGGCGACGCTGCGCGCGCTGCTGGAGGAGATCCTCACCTCCGAGAACGTCCCGTTCGAGCCGAACGCCCTGCCCCTGGTCGTACGGGCCGGCGCCGGGTCCGCGCGCGACTCGCTGTCGATCCTCGACCAGCTCCTCGCGGGCGCCGACGACGACGGCATCACGTACGCCAAGGCCGTCTCGCTGCTCGGCTACACCGACGGCGACCTGCTCGACGAGATCATCAACGCCTTCGCCGCCCGTGACGGCGCCCGGGTCTTCCACACGGTCAACCGCGTCATCGAGGGCGGCCACGACCCGCGTCGCTTCGCCGCCGACCTGCTGGAACGTTTCCGTGACCTGGTCATCCTGGCCAACGTCCCCGAGGCGGCGTCCAGCGGCCTGCTCGACCGCCCGGCCGACGAGCTGGAGCGCCTGGTTCAGCAGGCCGGCTCGATGGGGCCCGCCGAGCTGACGCGGGCCGCCGAGGTGTTCAACGCCGGGCTGACGGAGATGCGCGGCGCGACCTCGCCCCGGCTGCTGCTGGAGCTGATGTGCGCGCGAGTCCTGCTCCCCGGCGCCGCGCAGGGCGAGGAGGCGCTGCTCGCGCGCCTCGAACGTCTGGAGCGCGGCGGCACGCTCGCCGCGATGGCCGCCCGCTCGGGCGCGCCGGTCCTTGGCTCGGCCATGGGTACGGCCGGCCAGGGTGGAGTCCCGGGTACGGCCGGGCACGGTGGAGTCCCTGGTGCGGCCGGGCACGGCGCAGTCCCGGGCATGGCCGCGCAGGGCGGTTCGTTCGGCCCTGGGGCTCCGGCTGTCCCTGGCGCCGCCGCTTCCGTGATGCCCGCCGCCCACCCCGGCTCCGCCGGTGACGCGCCGGATGCGGGAGGACCCGCCTCGGACGCGGCGGGCGTCGCGGGTCAGTCCGCGGGCGGCGGCCACGCGGCTGCGGGCGGCGGCCACGCGGCTGCCGGAAGTGGTCAGGGTGGCGCTGTCGCAGGTGGTCACGCGGGTTCCGGCGGCGGTCAGCCCGGTGCGATGGCCGGTGGTGCGGTGGGCGGTGGTGCGGTCGCCGGCGCGGGCGGTGCCGCGCAGGAGGACGACGGCTGGCCCGAGACCGTACGCCCGGGCGCTCCCGCGCAGCAGGCCCCCGGACACGGACAACCCGGCGCCCCCGGCCACGCTGCCCAGGGCGCGCCGGCGGGAGCCCATCCGACCGGTCAGACGGGCGGCCACGCCCCGGCGGCGCAGCCGGGCGCCGGTGGCGGCTCCGGGCTCGCTCTGCTCCAGCAGCAGTGGCCCGCCGTGCTCGCGGCGCTCAAGCAGCGCAGCATCGTCGTCTGGGCCAACGTCAGCACCAACGCCCAGGTCGTCGGCATCGAAGGCAACCTCGTCACCCTCGGCTTCAGCCAGGTCGGCGCCATGAAGAACTTCACCGGCGGCGGCAAGGACGCCGTCGTGGCCGCCGCGCTGGGTGACGTCCTCGGCAACACGTGGCGGGTGGAGGCGGTCGTCGGCGGTTCCCCGGCCGCGGGCGGGTCGCGTGGCCCGGCCGGCGGTCCGCCGTCCGGCCCGGCGCGGCCCCAGTCGCAGCCGGTTCCGCAGCAGCCGGCCGCTCCGGTGTCCCACGCGCCCGGCGGTCCGGGCTCGCACGCCCAGTCCGGCCGTACGGGCTCGCACGGCTCGTCCCACGACGGCGCCGGCGCCCAGGAATCCGGCGACTCCGGCGCACCGGGAGCTCCTCCCGCCCTCCAGGGCGGCCCCGCTCAGCAGGGCGCGCCCGGTCAGGCGTCGGGTGGGCACGGCCGGCAGACGACCGACGAGTCGTGGCCCGAGGCTCCGGACGACCCCGGCATGGGTTCGCCGCCCACTCCCGACCCCACCGACACCAGTCCCGCCAGGAACGGCGGCTCCTGGGGCGCCGAACCGGGTCCGCAGGGGGGCGCACTGGCGGCGGCCGGCCTGGCGAGCGGCGGCACGGCCGGCCCCGGGGCGCCCGCCAACGGCACGGCGGGCTCGGGCGCCGCCGGTTCCGGCGCTGTCGGCCCAGGTCTGGCCGCCGCGCGGTCCGCGGCCCGGGCGGCGGCGCAGGCGGGCCCACGGGCTCCGGGGGCACGTCCGGCGTCCGCGTGGCCGGAGACCGTGCCGAGCCGCAGCAAGGTGTCCGAGTCCGACGACGTCGATCCGCTGAACGACGCCAACGCCGACGTGGACGAACTGTCGGGCATGGCGCTGCTGCAGCGGGAGCTCGGCGCCACGGTCATCGGCGAGATCGACCACGCCTGACCGTCGTCCCGGCTCGGTCGGCCGAGCGCGGTGGATGATGGTCTGGCCGTGACGGGCGGCGTTGAACTGGCGGCGCTTATGGTGCGGTGAGCGGTGACGGTCGGCTGTCATTGCAAGGGCGCGCTCGCCGATGACGCGTGCCGGCTTCGTGGTGCGTGTGGGGTTTCGTGGTGCGCTCGCGATGACAAGTGCGCGGCTTTGTGGCGCGTGGGTGGGGGGTTTGGTGCGCTCGCGATGACAACACAAGTGCCCGGCTTTGTGTGGGCTCGCGATGGTGCGTGGGCAGACGGTGCGTGGGCAGCGGGTGGCCTCGGGGCGTGGTCACACCCTGACGTCGGGAGCCGCTGAAGGCGAGGGGGAGGGCCGGTCGCCTCTCGGGGCCGGGAGCGGGCGCGGGTGCGTGCTCACCTGGTGACGTCACGATACGCGCGGGTGCGTCTTGAGTGGGTGTCGCGGACGACGGGGAGGCGACGCTCGGGATGGCACGAACGCGGGGGAGTCGACTCGGGGGTGCAGCGGCGCGGCGTGCCGCGGGGGAAAGCCGTGAATGCGCGGGGTGGCGCGGCGTGCGGTGCGGAGACATGGCTGGTGTACCGGTGGGCTGCGGGTCGGCGGGGCCGGGTGGGTCAGCAGGTGTAGAGGCGGGCGCGGGCGGCGGCGGCGCGGTGGTCGGTGAAGGGTAAGGACTCCGCGAGTCGTTCGAGGATCTGCAGGTCGTCGCGGCCGTTGGCGGTCTGCGCGTAGGTCCACAGGTCGTCGGGGGAGCCGTGCAACAGCAGGCAGGCGCGTACCTGGACCTCCAGCTCGTCGCGTTCGCGGCGGATCTCCGGTGACTCCGAGCGCGGCAGCAGCGGACCCTTGTACGTGCGGGCCAGCGCCGCGGGCGCGTTGGCCGCCAGCAGGTGTCTCAGCTCCAGGAAGTCGGCCTCCACCGGGGAGGTCAGCCGGTACGGCTTGGCGCCGATGGTGCCCCGGAGCTGGGCGCGCAGCCGGTGGATCTCGGCCCTGATGGTGACCGGGTTGCCCGCGTCGCCGTACAGGTGGAAGGAGAGCTGTTCGGCGCTGAGGCCGCGGGGGTGGAGCGCGAGCAGGGCGAGGATCTCGGCGTGGCGCAGGGAGAGCGGCAGGCGGCGCTCGCCGACGGCGGCCGTGGGGACGCCCTCCCCGAGGAAGCCGAGGCGCAGCGTGGGCGGCACGGTGGTCGCGGCGGCCGGCAGGGTGGTCGCGGCCGTCGTCGTGGCGCGCACCAGGTAGCCGTCGCAGAACGGCTCCAGCGCCACCGTCCTCCCGTCGCGCAGCAGCAGGCGCTCGCCGTCGGCCGGAAGCCGCACGCGGGGGCCGAGGGCGCCGCCCGGGTCGCCGGCGATGACGCGGCCGGTGGCCGACAGCAGGATCCCGGGCCTGCCGCGCAGCTCCTCGTAACGGCGCAGGAGGCGTTCGTCGCGTTCGTACATGCGCAGGGCGAGCTGCGACTCGGCGAGCCGGGCGACGGTGCCGACCAGGGCGGCGGTGGCCGGGTGCAGGCTGGGCGCGGTGCCGCTGACGTCGACGCAGCCCAGCACCTCGCCCGAGTCGGGATCGACGATGGGGGCCGCGCTGCACGACCAGACGTGCAGCAGGCGCAGCAGGTGCTCGGCGGAGTAGACGTTCACCGGGCGCAGGACCGCCAGGGCGGTGCCGATGCCGTTGGTGCCCATGCGCTCCTCGGACCAGCCGTGGCCCTCGCTCAGGCCGATGCGGTCGGCGCTGCGCATGACGCCGAGGTTGCCGTCGCGCCACAGCACCCGGCCGTCCCTGTCGGTGACGACCACGATGTGCCGCGACTCGTCGGCCATCCGCGCGAGCGTCTCGGTGAGCATCGGCAGCAGGGGGCGCAGCGGGTGGGCGTCGCGCACGTCGCCGAGGTGGGACAGGTCGAGGCTGAGCGGGGCGGGGCCGTCCTCCGGATCGACGCCGGCCTCGACGGAGCGGCGCCAGGAGGTGGAGATGAGCCACCGCGCGCCCTCTCCGAGACCGGTCCCCCTGCCGCGCGCCGCCGGGTGGGGCTCGCCGGGGTCCGGCTTCCTGCCGCGCGCCGCCGGGTCCGGGCCGCCGGGTCCGCCCGCTCCGCCTGCTTCGCTCAGCGCCTCGTCGTGGGCGGCGCGCAGGCGGCGGGAGTACGCATCGAGATCGGCGTAACTCATCGGCCACTCCAAGTAGTCGACCCGTATGGCGAGCATCCGCGCTCTGGGGTGGTCGGCGCAAGTACTTCGACATATCGCGCACGGTGATGGCCCGATCGCAACGTGTGTGCAACGTGAAGGAGTCTACGGTCGGTCACCGAACGCCGGCCCGGCGCGGCCGCTCCGGCCGGCGTGCCGGCCGGGTCTCGGACACTGGAGGGGGGCCGGGACCCGGCCGAACAGAACGACCTGAGGTGAAACACTGGTAAGCCTCCAGTACATGACGGGCTCCAAACGCCGTAGGCTCGTGGCAGTCAAGAACGCGGAGCCACGAGGAGCGCAGACGGTGAACCCAGGGGATGTCAACCTGCAGCAGCTGCTGGAGCAGGCCCAGCTCATGCAGCAGCAGCTCGTGAGCGCCCAGCAGGAGCTCAACGACGCGCAGATCGAGGGCTCGGCCGGCGGGGGCCTGGTCACGGCGGTCGTCAACGGCTCGGGAGAGCTGCTCGAACTGAAGATCAACCCGAGTGTCGTCGACGCCGGCGACCCGCAGGACACCGCCGACACCATCGCCGACCTGGTGATCGCGGCCGTCCGCGACGCGGTCCGGGCGGCGGCCGACCTGCAGCAGGAGAAGCTCGGGCCGCTCGCGCAGGGCCTCGGCGGCGGCGGTCTCGGTCAGCTGCCAGGGTTCTAGACCATGTACGAAGGTGTCGTCCAGAACCTGATCGACGAGCTCGGGCTGCTGCCGGGGGTCGGGCCGAAGAGCGCGCAGCGCATCGCGTTCCACCTGCTGGCGGCCGACCCGGCCGACGTCAAACGGCTGGCGCACGCCCTGCTGGAGGTCAAGGAGAAGGCCCGGTTCTGCCGGGTGTGCGGCAACGTGGCCTCCGAGGAGGAGTGCCGGATCTGCCGCGACCCGCGTCGCGACACCCATGTGATCTGCGTGGTGGAGGAGTCCAAGGACGTCGTCGCGATCGAGAAGACGCGCGAGTTCCGCGGCACCTACCACGTGCTCGGCGGCGCGATCAGCCCGATCGACGGCATCGGGCCCGACGACCTGCGCATCCGCGAGCTCATGACGCGCCTGGCCGACGGCCGGGTCACGGAGCTGATCCTCGCCACCGACCCCAACCTCGAGGGTGAGGCGACGGCGACCTACCTGGCCAGGTTGGTCAAGCCGATGGGCATGAAGGTGACACGATTGGCCAGCGGCCTGCCCGTGGGCGGTGACCTGGAGTACGCCGACGAGGTGACGCTGGGCCGGGCGTTCGAAGGACGGAGGCTGTTGGATGTCTGACCAGTGGAGCGCGCTGGCCGAGGAGGTCGCGGCGCACGCGCAGAACTACCTGGACGGCCTGACCAGGGTGGCGGGCGGCGAGGGCGGCGACGCCATCTGGTCCCTGCTGCTGGTCGAGGTCGCGCAGATGAGTCTCGCGGGTGCCAAGCTCGGGGCGAACGAGGACGTGATCCTCTCGGGCAACAACGAGCCTCCGCTGAGTGAGGACCCCGACATCGACGGCGTGCGCACCGCGCTGGCCGAGCGGCTCGGCGCGGTCGACGACTACGCCGAGGTGTTCGACCCGTACAAGGACACGAACGTCACGCCGTACCGGCTGTCCGACGACCTGACCGCGGTGGCCGCCGACCTCATCCACGGGCTGCGGCACTACCAGGCGGGCCGGCCGCACGAGGCGCTGTGGTGGTGGCAGTACTCGTACTTCAACACGTGGGGCAACCACGCGGGCGCGGCGATGCGGGCGCTGCAGGCGCTGGCCGCCCACTCGCGCCTCGACGTCGCGGAGGAGACCACGGCGGTCTGATCAGGCTGTCCACCTGTCGGCCCGGTCTGTCCCACATAGTGGTACGGGCCAGCGGCGGCATGAGATGCCCCCAGTAGACTGGCAGCTCACAGTCCAATCCGGGAGACTCTCGTGGCGCTCGTTGTGCAAAAGTACGGTGGTTCGTCCGTCGCCGACGCGTCCTGCATCAAGCGGGTCGCGCAGCGGATCGTCGCGACGAAAAAAGCCGGCAACGACGTCGTCGTCATCGTCTCAGCCATGGGCGACACGACGGACGAGCTGCTCGACCTGGCCGAGCAGGTGTCGCCGCTGCCTCCGGGCCGCGAGCTCGACATGCTGCTGACCTCCGGCGAGCGCATCTCGATGGCCCTGCTGGCGATGGCGATCGCCAACCTGGGTCACGAGGCGCGCTCGTTCACGGGCTCGCAGGCGGGCGTGATCACCGACTCCACGCACGGCAAGGCGCGCATCATCGACGTGACGCCGAGCCGCATCCGTGAGGCGCTCGACCGCGGCCACATCGCGATCGTGGCCGGGTTCCAGGGCGTCTCGCAGGACACCAAGGACATCACCACGCTGGGCCGGGGCGGCTCCGACACCACGGCGGTGGCGCTCGCGGCGGCTCTGCAGGCCGACGTGTGCGAGATCTACACCGACGTCGACGGCATCTTCACCGCCGACCCGCGCATCGTGCCCGCGGCCCGCAAGATCCCCAAGATCTCGTACGACGAGATGATGGAGATGGCGGCCTGCGGGGCCAAGATCCTCCACCTGCGGTGCGTCGAGTACGCTCGCCGTTTCGACCTGCCGATCCACGTACGCAGCTCGTTCAGCACCAAGGAAGGCACGTGGGTCGTCTCCGACCCTTACACCGAAGGAACCGAGATGGAGCAGCCGATCATCTCCGGCGTCGCGCACGACCGGAGCGAGGCCAAGATCACCGTTGTCGGGGTGCCCGACAAGGTCGGAGAGGCTGCCGCGATCTTCAAAACTCTGGCGGACGCCGAGATCAACATCGACATGATCGTGCAGAACGTCTCGGCCGCGGCGACGGGCCGCACCGACATCTCCTTCACGCTGCCCACGGCCGACAGCTCGACCGCGTTGACGGCGCTGAAGAAGATCCAGGGTGACATCGCCTACGAGTCGCTGCTGTTCGACGACCAGATCGGCAAGGTGTCGCTGATCGGCGCGGGCATGCGCTCGCACCCCGGCGTCACCGCGACGTTCTTCGCCGCCCTCGCCGACGCGGGGGTCAACATCGAGATGATCTCCACCTCGGAGATCCGCATCTCTGTCATCGTCGGGCAGGACGGCGTGGACGCGGCCGTGGCGGCCGCCCACCGCGCCTTCGATCTCGACGCCGACCAGGTCGAAGCCGTGGTGTATGGAGGTACCGGACGATGAGCAGGCCCAACCTCGCCCTGATCGGCGCCACCGGCGCCGTGGGCACCGTCATGCGCGACATCGTGTCCAGCCGTGACGACATCTGGGGCGAGATCCGTCTCGTCGCCTCCGCGCGCTCGGCGGGCAAGACGCTGAAGGTGCGCGGCGAGGACGTCGTCGTCCAGGCCCTCGCTCCCGAGGTGTTCGACGGCATCGACATCGCCATCTTCGACGTGCCCGACGAGGTCGCCGCCGAGTGGGTGCCGGTCGCCGCCGGGCGCGGCGCGATCGCGATCGACAAGTCCGGCACGTTCCGCATGGAGCCGGACGTCCCGCTGGTCGTGCCCGAGGTCAACCCGCAGGACGCGCGTCAGCGGCCCCGGAACATCATCTCCACGCCCAACTGCACCACGCTGTCGATGATGGCCGCCATGGGCGCGCTGCACGCCGAGTACGGCCTGCAGGAGCTCGTCGTCGCCTCCTACCAGGCGGTGTCGGGCGCCGGTGTGGCGGGCTCGGCCCGGCTGTACGACGAGGTCGAGGCACTGGCCGGCGACCGCTCGGTCGGCCAGACGGCCGGCGACGTGCGCAAGGCGCTGGCCAACAAGCTGTCCGACGACTCGCCGTTCCCGGCGCCCATCGCGTTCAACGTGGTGCCGTGGGCGGGCTCGTACAAGGACGGCGGCTGGGCCTCCGAGGAGATCAAGCTCCGCAACGAGTCGCGCAAGATCCTCGGCATCCCCGACCTGAAGGTCTCCGCGACCTGCGTCAGGGTGCCCGTGGTGACCACGCACTCGCTGGCCGTCCACGCCCGCTTCGAGCGCGACATCACGGTCGCCGACGCGCACCGGGTGCTGGAGGCGGCGCCGACCGTGGTGCTCATGGACGACCCGGCCAACGGGGTCTACCCGACGCCGCTCGACGTGGTCGGCACCGACCCCACCTACGTGGGCCGGATCCGGCAGGCGTTCGACTTCCCCAACACGCTCGACCTGTTCGTGTGCGGCGACAACCTGCGCAAGGGCGCGGCCCTCAACGCGGCGGAGATCGCCGAGCTGGTCGCGAGCGAGCTCTGACGCCGTAACCGGCGGTCAAGGGCGTGCGTGGACCTGTGACGGTCCGCGCGCGCCCTTTTCGGTATCTCCGGTTCCGGGTGCGGGCGTGCGTCGTCGCCGCCGTACGTGCGGAGTGTGGTGGCCGGAGAAGCGGTCGGGAAGGTGCCGCGGGCGGACCGTCAGCGGAACAGGATGTCCCAGTGGTCCGACTCGTCGGCGAAGATCGTGCCGGCGTCCGAGCGGTACAGGGGCGAGCCGTCGCCGCGCGTCCTGGTCTGCCGGTAGTGGTCGGTGATGTACCGGTCGATACAGCGGTTGTGTGAGATGTCCAGCTTGTAGCCGGCGCCGTGGCTGTAGCGGCCCGGCGCGTGGCCGGCCTCGGTGCCGCCCGTCACGGTGATCGGGCAGCCGCTCTCGCGCTTGAGGTCCACGATCCGGTTGATCGTGCCGGTGCGCACCCGCTCCAGCGACGTGCAGGTGAAGATCCGCCGGTCCGTGCAGTGCCCGGACGACTTGTAGCGCATCCCCGCCTCCTCCAGGAAGCCGGCGGCGAGGTCGTGCGACATCCGCACCATCGGCGCGTTGCGGGCGCGGACCTGGTCAAGGTCCGCCACGCGCGCCTCACGGTGCTTGGCCGAACCCCGTCGCGGGAGGGCGACGGAGTACGACCTGATGATCACTGGTGGCGTCGCGCGCCGTTCGCCGTCCGTGTTCACGGAAGCGGCCGCAGCGGTGGACGCCAGCGCGATTATGGAGATCTCAATGCCGAGGAACGCGGCCAGCAGAGGCCGCACTCTTCCACGTATCCACATGTCGATGCCTTTTCGCGGAAATAGCCCTTCCGCCTGAAAACATCAATCCCATGCTTCACACCGGATAACCCGCGTCACTCCCGGATTTTGCCCTGTGGTGTCGATCACCGTGCGGCTCCATGACCTAACCCGGTACGAAGCCGTAAAGTGACGAACGTGTCCGAAGCCCGAAACCGAGGATCGGAGAGCACCCGAGAGGTCATCGTCGAGACGGCATTGCGACTGTTCCGGGAGCGCGGCTTCGACGCGACGACCATGCGCGCCATCGCGGCCGAGGCCGGGGTGTCCGTGGGTAACGCCTACTACTACTTCGAGAGCAAGGAGGCGTTGATCCAGGCGTACTACGACCGCGCCCAGACCGAGCACGAGGCGGCCTGCCGCCGCCTGCTCGACACGGAGACCTCGTTCGCCGCGCGGCTCAGCGGCGTGCTGCGGGAGTGGGTGCGCGTGTCGGAGCCGTACCACGAGTTCGCGGTGAAGTTCTTCAAGCACGCGGCCGAGCCGACCAACCCGCTGAGCCCGTTCAGCGCGCAGACCTCGCCCGCCCGCGAGGCGTCGATCGCCATCTACCGGCAGGTCGTCGAGGGTTCGCGCGACCGCATGAACGAGGACCTGCGCGAGGAGCTGCCCGAGCTGCTGTGGCTGCTGTCGATGGGCATGGTGCTGTTCTGGGTGCACGACACCTCGCCGGGCTGCGAGCGCACGTACCGGCTGATCGACGTGACCGTGCCACTGGTGGACCGGCTCGTGGGGCTGTCGCACCTGCCGGGGCTGCGCGGCATCACCAAGGACTTCATCGCGGCGGTCCACGAACTGCGGGCGTGATCCCCCGCGACGACATACCGCCCGGTTGGTATGGTCACCGGGGTACCGACGCCGAGCGGGAGGCCGCGATGACGCAGGATGCGATGACCCAGTACGCGATGGCCAGGCAGGCCGCGCCGGAGCGGACCGCCGGCAACTGGGGCATGACCCTTCCCTTTCAGGACCGCTCGCTGGCCGAGTCCCGCGCGCTGGTGGAGGAGCTGCCCGCGCTCGGCTACACCGACGTCTGGTCGGCCGAGGTGAGCGGCGTGGACGGCTTCGTGCCGCTGGCCCTGACCGCGCAGTGGGCGCCCCAGGTGCGGCTGGGCACCGCGATCGTGCCCGTCTCGACGCGCGGCCCGGGGCTGCTCGCCATGTCCGCCGCCACGCTGGCCGACCTGGCGCCCGGCCGGTTCGTGCTCGGCATCGGCTCCTCCTCGCCCGCGATCGTCGAGCGCTGGAACGCGGGCACGTTCGCCAAGCCGTACGCGCGGACCCGCGACACGCTGCGCTTCCTCAGGAGGGCGCTGGCGGGTGAGAAGGTGACCGAGAGGTACGAGACCTTCGAGATCAGCGGGTTCCGGCTGGAGAAGGCGCCTGTGGAGCCGCCCAGGATCGTGCTGGCTGCGCTGCGGCCGCGCATGCTGCGGCTGGCGGCCGAGGAGGCGGACGGCGCCATCACCAACTGGCTCTCGCCCGAGGACGTCCGGCGGGTGCGCGCGGAGATCGGCCCGGACACCGAGCTGATCGCCCGGCTGTTCGTGTGCGTGAGCGAGGACGCGGACCGGGTGCGGGCCCTGGCCCGGCGGCTGCTGGCCGCGTACCTGACCGTGCCGGTGTACGCGGCCTTCCACGAGTGGCTGGGGCGCGGCGAGACGCTGCGGCCCATGCGCGAGGCGTGGGCGGCGGGCGACCGGCAGGCGGCGCTCAAGGCGATCCCGGACGAGGTGGTCGACGCGCTCGTGGTGCACGGCGACGCGGCCACGTGCCGGGCCCGGATCCGCGAGTACGTCGCCAACGGGCTGGACACCCCCGTCCTCGCGCCCCTGCCCGGCGGCGAGGTGCCGCTGGAGCAGGCCGTACGGGATCTCGCCCCCGGCGCCTGACCGGCCCCGCGAGCCCGGCAGGCCCTCCGGAGCCTGGAGCGCCCCTGGGACCCTGACAGCCCCTCGGGAGCCTGGCGTGCCCGCGGGAACCCGCGGCCCGGCGAACGCGTTATGTCGTGAGAGGCCAGGGTAGAGGAGGGCACATGATGGCGAAAGCAGCACGAGCCGCGGCCGCGTGGAAGGTGTACCGGGACGTCTCCAAGCCCGGCACTCCCGGCCTGATGGCGCGGGTGCGGGCGATCCCCCGGCTGATCGGCGCGGTGATCAACGGCCGGTACGAGGGCATGACCAAGGGCAAGCTGGCCCTCATGGGCCTCGGCGTGGCCTACCTGATCTCCCCGATCGACGTCCTGCCCGACTTCCTGCCCGTGATCGGCGTGGCCGACGACTTCGGCGTCTTCCTCTGGCTGCTGGGCTCGCTGCTCGGCGAGAGCGGCCGGTACGTCGACCACGAGCGCACGATCGTGCGGGGGAGCGTCGACGCCCCGGCCGTGGAGTAGGCGAGGGCTAGATCTCCTCCATGCGCAGCCAGGCGCGTGAGGGCAGCGGATGGCCGAACAGCCGGGCCGCGTTGCCGTACGCGACCCTGGCGAGGTCGGCCGGTGGCAGCGCTCCCAGGTTGCGCGCGACGGACTTCTGCGTGTCGGGCCAGGTCGAGTCGGAGTGCGGGTAGCCGCTCTCCTGGAGCACGTGGTCGAGCCCGACCGCCAGCCGCACCCCCGACAGGGAGTGGTCGTTCAGCGTGCCGAAGAAGAAGTTGCGGCGCAGCACCTCGCTCGGCTTGAGGCCGCCGTCCCACTGCGCCTCGCCCGCCACGGGGTGGTCGAGGGCGTAGTCGGCCCGCTGGGCGAGCAGCGGCAGCCAGCCCACGCCGCCCTCGACGATGAGGATGCGCAGGTTGGGGAAGCGCAGCGGCACCCCCGACCACAGCCAGTCGGCGCAGGCGAACATCGCGCTCGTCGGGATCAGCGTGGTGATCGCCTCGATGGGCGTGTCGGGCGAGGGAACCGGCGACCAGCTCGACGCCCCGGTGTGCAGGGCGACGACCGTGCCGGTCTCCTCGCAGGCGGCGAAGAACGGGTCCCAGTGGCCGCTGTGGATCGACGGCAGCCGCAGCCGCGTCGGGAACTCGGGGAACACCACGGCCTTGAAGCCGCGCGAGGCGTTGGCGCGGATCTCCTTGGCGGCGACGTCGGGATCGGGCAGCCAGGGCAGTTGCAGACCGATGATCCGCTCGGGGTAGGTGCCGGCCCAGACGTCGATGTGCCAGTCGTTCCACGCGCGCACGAGGGCGAGGCCGAGCTCCTGGTCGCGGGTCTTGGCGAACGGCATGCCCGCCTGACCGGCCAGCATGCCGGGGAAGCACAGGGCCGCCCAGACGCCCGCGAGGTCCATGTCCTCGATGCGGGCCTCGATGTCGTGGCAGCCCGGGCGCATGTTCTCGAAGCGGATGGGGTCGAGCGTCCACTGCTCGCGGGGGAGTCCGGCGCCGACGTCCATGCCCGCGCACGGGTAGGTGGCGCCGCCGTAGCGCCAGACCTGGTGACCAGCCTCCGTCTCCACGACCTTGGGCGCGACTTCGGCATATTTCTCCGCGAGCCGGCCCTCGAAGAGGTCGGGGGGCTCGATCAGGTGATCGTCGGCGGAGATGATCACATAGTCGCGCCGCCTCGGATCAGGGTCGGGGAGCAGCGGCGTAGTCACGCAGGTAACCGTACGACGGCGGGATAACGTCGAACAAGCTGCGAAGTCTCCGTTGGGTATCCACTGCGGCCCCGCACGGCGCCGGGGGTGGCGTGGCGCTGGGCGAGGAGGCGCGGCGGGCGCGGCCGGTGTTCGAGACCCGGGATCGCCGGGAGGGGGATGACGGGCGATCCCGGGCCGTGAGGGGTCCGCCACATGAGGATGCTGCTCGTGCGAACCCCGGCGCGGCCCCTACCCACCAGAGATCGACTCACTCCGATTCGCCGGATCTGCCGTGGAACGGGAGCTCCCGCCCTCGTCCCCGCCGGAGCCTTCACCGGCTTCGGCGCCGCCGGCCCCGCTGTTCCTCCGGTCCGCGACCTCGCGCCTGATCAGCAGGATCCAGCCGCCGACGGCCACGCCGATGAACAGCCACCACTGCACGCCGTACGCGAAGTTGAGGCCGCCGCCGGAGCCCACGTCGGGCTCGGGCACCGGGGCGGGCGCCGGGTCGGTGGCGGGCTGCTGCCGCGTCAGCTCGACGTACCCGTCCAGCAGCCGGTACGGCAGGCGCTTGCCGATCGCGGCGGGGTCGATGAGCAGGACCTGGCCGGGAGGCAGGCCGGGACGCTCCTTGATGCCGCTCGACTCCTCGGTCTCGCCGAGACGTAGCCGGCCGGTGACAGTTACCTGACCACCCGGCGGCGCGGGCACGTCCGGCGGCGTGTCCGCGGTCGGCCCGACCTTGACCCAGCCCCGGTTGACGATCACGGCGCGGCCGTCGGCCAGCTTCAGCGGGGTGAGCACGTAGAAACCCGGCCGCCCGTCCTGGGGGCGCCTGCGCACCACCAGCGCGTGGGCGGGGTCGTAGGTGCCGGTCGCCGTGACGGTGCGGAAGCGGTCGGCCTCCTTGACCCCCTGCCCGGCCAGGCTCTCCAGGGGCACCGGGGCGGCCTCGAGGTTGGCGGTGACGTCATGGCTGTTGGCCGACCGCTCCTCGAACCGGCCGAACTGCCAGCGTCCCAGGAACACGAAGGCGGGGATCACGAGCAGCACGACGACGTGGAGCGCGACCCAGCGGGGCGTCAGCAGGAACCGGTACACCCTTCAAGGGTAGGCACCGGCCCCCGTGCCTCCTCACACGCCTCACCTCGGGGTTCCGGAGCGGGCGGTGGAAGGTACACCATCGGCCGTGGTGCGGGCGTGACCTTATCGCAATCTGGTCGAAACCCTTACCGAAAGGCAGTTCATCGCGTACGGTCGTGATTCGTGCCGCGGCGTCCCCTCCGGACCCGCGACGCCCCTTCCGCCGAGTCCCCCGAGAGGCCCTCCAAGAGCCCCATGACCGTGCTTGCCGCGCCCCCCGAGGGACACGCGTTCGAGCTGCCCAAGCTCGCCGTCCTGCTCCGTCACGCCGCGCCGCGGGTGTTCGAGGGCATGATCCTGCCCGTCGCCGTCTTCTACGCGGGCCTGGTCGCCTCCGGGTTCGTCGGCGGCGTGGTGGTGTCGGTCGCGTGGGTGTACGGGGGCGTGCTCTACCGGCTGCTCCGGCGCACGACCGTGCCGGGCGGGGTGCTGCTGGCCGCCGGCATGGTGACCGTGCGGGCGGTGCTGGCGCTGCTGTCGGGCAGCCCGGTGCTGTTCTTCCTCCAGCCGACGCTGGGCGTGTTCTGCGCGAGCGCGGCCTTCCTGGGCACCGCGCGGGTGCGCAGGCCGCTCGCCCGGCGGGTGGCGGAGGACCTCGTGCCGTTGCCGCCGCACGTGATGGAGGAGCCGGTCATGCGGCGCTTCTTCGGGCGGCAGTCGTTCGTGTGGGGGTGCGCGCAGCTCGGCAACGCGACGCTGAGCCTGTGGCTGCTGCTGAGCCAGCCGATCGAGACGTACCTGCTGGTGCGGACGTCGGCGGTCGCGGTGCTGCTGTCGGGGGCGGCGCTGCTGACGGTGCTGGACTTCCGCTCCTGCCTGCGCGCCCTCCCCTCGGCCCGCTGAGCGGCTTCGTCAGGCGCTCTGGAGGCGGGCGCCGGAGCCGGGGAGCGCCGTGACCTGGCGCGGTCCTGGCACCTCGTGCCCTTCGGCGCAGAGCAGGTGGAGCTCGATCGGCGCCCCGCAGTCACGGTGCGTCAGCAGCACCGGAGGCCCGTCGTCGTCGGCGAGGTACTTGTCGCCCCAGTGCATGAGCGCGACCAGCAGCGGATACAGGTCGCGGCCCTTGTCGGTCAGCCGGTACTCGTCGCGCTGGCGCTGACCGGGCTCGCGGTACGGCTCCTTGCGCAGCAGGCCCTCCTCGACCAGGCGGGCCAGCCGGGCGCTGAGGACCTGCCGGGGGGCGCCGGTGGCGGCCTGCATGTCGGCGAAGCGGCGTACCCCGCGGAACGCCTCGCGCAACACCAGGAAGGTCCACTTCTCGCCGACGACTTCCAGGGTGCGCTCGATGGAGCAGTTGTCAGCCCGGAAAGGCAGGATCATGCCTCATATCATACCTGAGTTCAATTGACAGACTCAGGCGTGGCGAGAGAAGCTGAGTCCATGCTGGGAACTCAGATCCGCCCCACCCGCCCCGACGACGAGGAGCGGGTCACGCGCTTCCTGTCCGGGCTCTCGCTGCAGACCCAGACGCTGCGCTTCTTCACCGGCGTCAGCCGCCCCGCCGCGAGCCTGGTGCGCGCGCTCATCGCGCTGGACGAGCGGCGGGACGCCCTGGTGGCCACGCTCGACGGCGAGATCATCGGGCACGCCATGAGCTACCGGGGCGGCGCCGCCGACGTCGAGGTCGCCGTGGTGGTGACGGACCAGTGGCAGGGGCTCGGCCTCGGACCGCGGCTGATCGACGCGCTGCTGTTCAGGGCCGCCGTGCGCGGCGCGACCACGGTCGGCATGGACGTGCTGGGGGAGAACCGGCGGGTGCTGCGGATGATCCGCAGGCAGTGGCCGGACGCGGCGATGAAGGTGGTTTCGGGGTCGGTCGAGGTGACCGCTATGATCAACCAGGCGGCCGTATTTGCGGAATATCGTTCTGGTGCCTCACCATTGACAATGTGAAGAGTGCCAAGAACGGACGCGACGGGCGCACCCGGATCATCGAGGGAGCCCTGCGCCGATTCAGCCAGGACGGGGTCTCGGCCACCACGCTGGCCAGCCTCCGCGAGGAGAGCGGCGTCAGCGTCGGCAGCTTCTACCACCACTTCGCCAGCAAGGAACACGTCTTCGGCGTGCTGTACGCCGAGATCCTCGCGGCCTACCAGGAGGCGTTCATCGCCGAGCTGGAGAGCCACGAGACGGCCCGCGAGGGCATCGAGGCGGTCGTCGCCTTCCACATGCGCTGGGCCGGTGAGCACCCCGAGCGGGCCAGGCTGCTGGTCAGCGAGCGGCCGCCGCGCAAGAACGAGCCGGGCGGCGCGGAGGTCCACGAGCTGCGCCGCGCGTTCTTCCGCCGCGTCTCCGACTGGTGGCGCCCCCACATGGACGACGAACTGCTCCGGCCGGTCCACCCCACCATGTGCTACGTCCTGTGGCTCGGCCCGGCGCAGGAGATGTGCCGGCTCTGGTTCGCCGGCGCCCACACGCCCACCGACGAGGAGATCAGGGGACTCGGCGAGGCCGCCTGGCAGAGCCTGCGCCAGCGCGCCGAGAGCTGATCGGACGGGTCCGGAGCGCTCTGGCGCGTTCCAAGCGCCGCCGGCCGGTCGACGCGGTCAGGCGGCCTGGCGCATCCGGATGGGCACCCGCCACGACGCCTTGTCCAGCGAGATGTCCAGCCGCAGGTCGCCGCGGTGCCTGCGCAGGCCCGGCACCCGCACCCGGGCGTGCACGTCGAACCGTCCCCGGTGCGGACAGCCGAAGCCCAGCTCGCCGGGCAGCACCCGCAGGTCGTCGCGGTTGCCGCAGCGCGGGCAGGTCCACGACACCAGGTCCATGCCGCGGTTGTAGTCGGAGCAGGCGCGGAAGTACTCGTCCGGCACGAACCGGGACTCGCAGGCCAGGCACGGGATGAGCATGGGTCCGCTCCTCTTTCGAACGGTCGAGCAGGTCCCTAAGAGATATCGCGCCCGGCTTGTCCCACGCTTGCAGAACGCTTGGGTATCTCGGTAACAGTACGGTCACTGTAGGTATCGAATCATGCGCGGGCCTATGCGATGAAAGGATGGACTCTGTGGAACTGGCACGACTGCGCGACCACCTGCTGGAAACCGGCTACACGATCGACGGCGTCCGCGACCGCCTGGGCGACGTGGCGGCCTCGGCGCTCTCCCGTGAGGAGCTGGTGCCGGCGCTGCGCGCGACCGCCGACGGCGACCCGCTGGGCACGCTCATCCGGCTGTGGTGGCTCGGCGTGCCGGTCCCGGCCGAGCGGGTGCCGGCCGCCGTGCGCGAGTCCGGGCTGGTCCGCGCCGACAGCGGGGACGGCGGCATGGTGCGCGCCGAGGTGCATCTGCAGCCGTGGGAGACCGGCGGTTACGTGGTCTCCGACCGCAAGGTGCGCCCGGGTGACCCGGCCCTGCGTCCCGGCCACGTGGTGGGCGCCGGCGGCGCCTCGGCGAACCTGGCCCAGCTCGTCACCCGCCGCCCCGTCCAGCGCGCCCTGGACCTGGGCACGGGCTGCGGCGTGCAGGTGCTCCACCTGGCGGGGCGGGCCGAGGAGATCACCGCCACGGACGTCAACCCGCGCGCCGTCGAGCTGGCCCGGCTGAGCTGGGAGCTGTCCGGCGTCACGGACGTGGACGCCCGCACGGGCTCGATGTTCGAGCCGGTCGAGGACGAGCTGTTCGACCTGGTGGTGTCCAACCCGCCGTTCGTGATTTCGCCCGGTGGCCGCCTGACGTACCGGGAGACGGGCGGCGACGGCGACGCGTTCTGCCGCGACCTCGTACGGCGCGCGCCCCGCCATCTCGCCCCCGGCGGCCAGGCCCACTTTTTGGCCAACTGGCTGCACGTCGAGGGCGAGGACTGGCGCGACCGGGTCGGCGGCTGGCTGGCGGGCACCGGATGCGACGCCTGGGTGGTGGAGCGCGACGTCCAGGACCCCGCCGAGTACGTCGAGCTGTGGCTGCGCGACGCGGCCGAGCAGGGCACCCCCGGCTACGCGGAGCACTACGACCGCTGGCTGACGTGGTTCGACGAGCAGAAGGTGGAGGCGGTCGGCTTCGGCTGGATCTCCATGCGCAACTCCGGCACGCTCGACCCGGTGGTGCGCCTGGAGCGGCTCACGCACCAGGTCGCGCTGCCGGTGGGCGACTACGTGGACGGCGTGCTCGACGCCATCGCGACGGCCCACCGCGTCGAGGACCTCCGGGCGGCGCGGCTGCGCACGGCCGAGGGGCTGCTGGACGAGCGCATCGGGCTGCCCGGCGCCGAGGACCCGATGCGGATCGTGCTGCGGCAGACCGACGGCCTGCGCCGCAGCCGGGAGGTCGGCACGGTCGAGGCCGCGCTGGCCGGGGTGTGCGACGGCGACCTGGCGCTGGGGCCGCTGCTCAACGTGATCGCCGAGCTGGTCGGCGACGGGCAGGTGCTCGAGGCCGACGCCCTGCGCCCCCTCATCGCCGAGGGCTACTTCCGGCTCTGACCGTCGGTGCGAACCCGTGCGAACGGGGTGACAACGGCGTTGACCGGTGGGGCAATCCGGTGTTGATCCGATGTTGAGCCCGCGGGTGGAGGGTCAGGGGCACGACGCCGGTCCCGGGGGGTTCGAGGCCGGCGTCGGGTCCGGCCGGTCGTCGATGTGAGGCGGCCGGCCGCCGTGCCGAGCGACCCGACATCCGGGCCCCCTGGCGAGGCGCGGCGACCGAGATGACCGGCCGGGCTGCACCACTGGTCTGGTGACTCCCTAAGGACAGCCTTGATCAACCATGTGTGGATGACGCGACTGGACGACGCGCTGTACTCAGGGCTCGACGACGGGTTCGACGGCGGGTTCGACGGCGGGGCCGACGGCGGGGCCGATGGCAGGGTCGACGGCGGGGTCGATGGCGGGGTCGGAGACCGGCTCGGGGACGGGCCGGGCGGCGGGCTCCGTGACCGGGGCGGAGTCGAGGAGGGCCTTGAGGTCCCCGGCCTCGGGGGCGCCGAGCCTGGCGAAGATGTCGAAGGCCTGGCGTAGGCAGTCGACGCTGCGCGTCGTGCTGCCGAGGCCCCTGAGCGCCTTGCCGAGCACGGTGAGCGACAGCGCCTCGCCGTACGGGTGGCCGATCTCCCGCGACATGACCAGCGCCTGCTCGGCGTGGCGGACCGCCTCCGGGTAGCGCCTGGCCGCGATGAACGTCTCCGCCAGCCGCGAGCACACCCGCTGCTCCCACACGCGCTGCTTGCTGGCCCGGAAGAACGCCAGGCACTCGGCGTGGTGGTGGACGGCCTCGGTGAGGCGGCCCACGCGGGACAGCACGATGCCGAGGTGGTAGCGGGCGCGGGCGGTGCCGGCGCCGCTGCCGATCTCGGTGAAGATGGCCAGGCCCTTCTCGGCGGCGGCGATCGCGTCCTCCGGCCGGTTGAGGCCGAGGTGGTCGCGCGCGGAGTAGCTGAGCACCAGCGCCTCGCCGGCGGGCACGCCGTTCTCCCGGTACCAGTCCATGGCCGAGTCGAACCACGACAGCGCCTCGGTGTGGCGCCGCTGCCGGCCGACCACCACGGCGAGCGCGTTCTTGACCTCGCCGGTGACGATCTTCTCGCCGCGCGCCACGGACAGCTCGTGGACGATCCTGAACTGCTCCTCGGCCTCCGTCAGCCGGTTGCCGGCGAACAGCACCCGGCCCAGCACGTAACGGGCGCGCAGCTCGCTCCCCGCGGCGCCGAGGCGCAGCGCCGCGGCCAGCACGGCCCGGGTGCCGTGGTCGAACTCGCGGGTGTGGGTGCCCGACTCCATCAGCGGCTCCATGGCCACCAGCAGGTCGGCCGCCGGCAGCAGCTCCTCGGCCGTGAGCGAGTCGGTGGCGGCCTGGTTGATCGCGGCGAACAGCGAGTCGCCCTCCGCGATCAGCCACGCCACGGCCTCGTCGGCGGCGCCGAACACCCGGCCCGTGCCGACCACCGCGAGGTTGTCGGCGATCAGGCTGCCCTCGTAGGCCAGCCGGTGCGCCGACTGCGCCGAGGCCAGGTAGAAGCCGAGCAGCCGGCGCAGCGCGAGCGTCTTGGCCTGCTGCGTCTCGCTCTTGTGCAGGATGCGCCGGGCGAAGAGCTTGAGCAGGTCGTGGAAGCGGTAGCGGCCGGGCGCGGGCGCCTCCAGCAGGCTCGCGTCGACCAGCGACTCCAGCAGGTCCTCGGCCTCGAACGCGCTCAGCTCCAGCACCGCGGCGGCGGCCCCGGCCGAGATGTCGGGGCCGTTGGGCAGCGACAGCAGCCGGAACGCGCGCTGCTGGGCGGGGTCGAGCTGGCCGTAGCCGAGGGCGAAGGTGGCCTCCACGGCGAGGTTGCCGACGCGCAGCTCGTCGAGGCGGCGCTGCTCGTCGGCCAGCCGCGGCACGAGCGAGGCCACCGTCCACGACGGCCGCGCGGCCAGCCGGGCGGCGACGATGCGCACGGCCAGCGGCAGGAACCCGCAGGCGGCCACCACGTCCATGGCGGCACCGTGCTCGGCGGCGACGCGCTCCGGCCCGGCCACGGACGAGAACAGCGACAGCGCCTCGTCGGGCTCCATCACGTCGAGGTCGAACAGCCGGGCCGAGGGCAGGTCGGCCAGCTTGACCCGGCTCGTGACGATGGCGGCGCAGCCGGGCGAGCCGGGCAGCAGCGGGATCACCTGGGCGGCGTCGCGGGCGTTGTCGAGCAGGACGAGGATGCGCCGGTCGGCCAGCAGGGAGCGGAACAGCGCCGAGCGCTCGGCCGGCACCTCGGGGATCACGTCGGGCGGGATGCCGAGGGCGCGCAGGAACGCGCCGAGGGCCGACTCGGGCGCGGTCGCCTCGCCGGTGTAGCCGCGCAGGTCGGCGTAGAGCTGGCCGTCGGGGAAGAGGTCGCCGGCGGCGTGGGCCACGTGGACGGCCAGCGTGGTCTTGCCGACGCCGCCGATGCCGCAGATCACCGCCACCGGCACGCCCTCGGCCGCCGACGGCGACGACAGCAGCGTGCGCAGCCGCCCGGCGATCTCCTTGCGGCCGGTGAAGTCGCTCACCGCGGCCGGGAGCTGGGCGGGGCGGGGCAGCTCGGGGGCGTGCTCCTCCTCGACCGGCTCCGGCTCCTCGGCGGTCTCGGCGACGGCCGCGGGCGTGGCGGCGACGGGCGCGACGGCGAGGCCCGGGTCGGCGGCCAGGATCCGCTGGTGCAGGGACGTCAGGTCGGGACCGGGCTCGATGCCCAGCTCGTCGATCAACGCCTGGCGCGTCTCGGTGAAGACGGCCAGCGCGTCGCCCTGCCGCCCGCACCGGTACAGGGCCAGCATGAGCTGGGCGCGCAGCCGCTCGCGCAGCGGGTGCTCGGCGGTGAGCGCGATCAGCTCGGAGACCACGTCGGCGTGGCAGCCCAGCTCCAGGTCCACGTCCATGAGCGTCTCGACGACGCTGAGCCGGCGCTCGACGAGGCGGTCGCGCTGGTGCTCGGCGTAGGGGCCGACGGCTCCGGCCAGCGGCTCGCCCTCGAACAGGGCGAGGGCCGAGCGCAGCGCCTCGGCCGCGGCGGAGGTCCGGCCGGCCTTGCGGGCCGCCTCGGCCTCGTGGACGCCGCGTTCGAAGCGGACCAGGTCGAGCGCTCCGTCGGGCAGGCGCAGCGCGTAGCCGCGGCCCACGGAGGTGAGGATCTCGGGACGGGAACGGGCGGGCCGGTCGGGTTCGAGGACCGTGCGCAGGCGGGAGACGTACGTGCGCAGGGCGCCGAGGGCCCTCGGGGGCGAGTCGTCCCCCCAGACGGCGTCGATCATCTCGGTCGGCGTCACGGCGCGGCCCTCGCGCAGCAGCAGCATCCCGAGAATGGAACGCTGCAACGGGGTGCCCAGGTCGAGTTCGTCGCCATCACGCCACGCGCGCACGGGACCGAGCACGGCGAACCGAAGGCCGCCTTCGACGCTCTGACCTGCCATGCCGTATGTCTCCAGGGCAATGGAACGATTTGTTACCAAATCATAGAGCGAACCTTGCCTAACACATAGGCATGCCCCCTCCGCCGTAAATCTTTCCGTCCGCGGAGATCTTCCGCGGAAGAGATGGCGAGGGCGTTTCTCGGATGCGGGGAGTACGTTACCTCGCGGGGAATACGCCGGGCGTTTCGGGTGTGGGCATTGATTCGGTGTTGATCGGGCGTTGAGCCACAGAGCGGATGCTGAAGGTCAGTGAGGCATGGCCCCGAAACAGGACGACGCGGGGGCGGTCATGCCTCCCGGGTCTGGAATACCGGCCCCGCCCTGATCAGACGGGCGGGGCCTGCGGCGGACATGGTTGCTAGGCGGCCTCCACCAGCCCGAGTCTTCGCGCCAGCCGCTCACGGACGGCCGGCCACTCGGAGTTCAGGATGGAATAGAACGCCGTATCTCGGACCGTGTCGTCGGCGCCTCGGCTTTCCGCTCGCCGCACCCCGTCGAAGTGTGCGCCGAGGGCCTCGATGGCGGCCCGGGATTTGGCGTTGCGTACATCAGCCTTGAGCGTGATGCGGTGGACGTTCCAGGTCTCGAAGGCGTGGGAGAGCAGCAGGAACTTGCTCTCCCGGTTGGCACCCGTGCCCTGGGCTGAGGCGCCCAGCCACGTGTAGCCGATGTCCGCCACGGACGGGATGTCGCCCACCGCGCCCAGTGTCCCCGGAGGCCAGGGCATGGGGCCCTGCCAGTACTCCAGGTTCATGAGACGGGTGGCACCGATCAGGCGATCGGTGTGCAGCCACCGGATGGCGAAGGGCATCGTGCGGCCCCCCGCCTGCTCAGCCAGCGCGGCCTCCACGTAGGAGGCCATCTCGTCCCGGCCGTTCGGGACGCGAGTGAAGGCATACGTGGAGCGGTCTTCACTCGCCGCGGCGACGAGGTCGTCGATCGCCGCGGGGCTGAGAGGTTCCAGGCGCACGAGGCGCCCGGACAGGGTGACAAGAGCGGGCATGAGCACATGATGAGGGCTGACCGGGCCGGTTGTGACCAGGCAACGGCCACCTTCTTTCGCGGTTGTTCCGCGAGTTTCGGATCATGTGGTGTTTGCCCAGGTCAGAGGCTTGATTCGGGGTTTCGGGCAGCCCCTCTAGCCGAAGATTTCGCCTAACCGTGACATGCGGTCGGCACGAGGGCCGGACGCCGTTCACGCGCCGCCCCCGGCATGGCCTCGGCGAGCCCCGACAGAGCGTCCGACAACTGGTCGAGCGCGGCCGAGATCCACGGCAGCGTGACCGGGTTGGAGGCGTCCAGGGCGGCCAGCCGTTGCTCGGCCGTCTCGCCGTACAGCAGACTGACCGCGACCCGCACGCGGGCGGCGTCGGGGTCGTCGCCGAACGCGTGACCGGGCAGGACGCCGACGCCGTGGTCCTCCAGCAGCCGCCGGGTGACCGCGGCGGAGCCGCCGAGACCGAGGTGCCCGAGGTCCGGGTAGAGGTAGAAGCCGCCCTGCGGCTCGGGCGTGCGGGCGCCGATCGCGGCGAAGCGGGCGTGGACCGCGCGCGCGACCGCGCCGTGCAGGCGGCGGCTGAGCGCCACGCGCTCGGCCAGCTCCGGCGGCTCGGAGAAGGCGTACGCGGCGGCCTGCTGCACCGGCGCGGCCGGCGCCGACCAGATCTCGCTGGCCACGGCGAGCATCCGCGCGCGCAGGTCGTGCGCGCCCTCGGGCAGCCGGGCCACGCCGATCCGCCAGCCGCCCAGGGCGAGGCTCTTGCTCAGCCCGGTGGTGATGACCGTGCGTTCGGGCGCCAGGTCGGCGGGCGAGACGTAGGCGGGGGCGGGCTCGTGCAGCAGGTCGCGGTAGATCTCGTCGGAGATGATCAGGAGGTCCAGCTCGCGGGCCACGTCCACCAGGCGGCCGATGGTCTCGGGGGTGGCGAGGCGGCCGGTCGGGTTGTCCGGCAGCGTCACGAGCAGCGAACCGACGGCGCGGCCCTGGGCGCGGGCCCGGCGCACCGCCTCGGCGACCTTGCCGGGATCGGGCACGCCGCCCTCGCCGGCGGGCGGGGGCACGAGGAGGGGATGGGAGCCGACCAGGTCGGCCTGCGCGGCGTAGCTGACCCAGCTCGGCTTCGGCAGCACGATGTCGCCGCCGATCGCGAGGAGCAGGCCGTACAGGAGGGGCTTGCTGCCCGGCCCGCAGAGGACCAGGCCGGGGTCGGTGGGGAGCCCGCGCCGGTTCCAGTAGCCGGCGGCGGCGGCGCGCAGCTCGGGGGCGCCGGCGACGGGGCCGTAACCGTTGCGGCCGGACGCGGCCACCAGCCTGTCGCGCAGCGCCGGGTGGACGGGCAGACCTGCCTCGCCGAAGGCCAGGTGCAGCACGCGTTCCCCGGCGCGTCGTCTTCGTTCGATGTCCTCGTTGGCGGCGAGAGTGGCGGAGAGGGTAATGCTCATGTTTGTCACGTTCCCAGCCTGCTTGCAGTATTGCATCAGAACAAGCGAGGCTTTTTGTGGGTAGGCGTAAGGAAGACCGATGCTCGATTTGCGGCGATTGATGTTGATCTGCGAGTTCGGGCGGCGCGGCAGCATCGCCGCCACCGCCGCGTCGCTCGGCTACAGCCCCTCGGCGGTGTCGCAGCAGCTCGTCGCCCTGGAACGGGAGACCGGCACGGCCCTGCTCGACCGCACCGCGCGCAGCGCCGAGCTCACCGACGCCGGCCGCCGCCTCGTCGCCCACGCCGAGCGCATCCTCGCCATGGTCGAGGAGGCCGAGTCGGACCTGTCCGCGCACGCGGGCACGCCCTCGGGACGCGTCGTGGTGACGGCGTTCCCGACGGCGGCCGTGGCCTTCGCGCCGGCGCTCGCCCGCTCGCTGCGCCGCCACACCGAGCTGACGCTGCGGCTGCGGCAGAGCAGGTCGGGACGGGGCATGCGCGAGGTGCAGTCAGGCGAGGTGGACATCGCGCTGGTCGACGACTGGTACGGCCGCGTCCACGACAGCGAGCACCTGCGCGTCTTCCCGCTGCTGAGCGACCCCCTCGTGCTGGTGGTGCCGCGCAAGCACCGGCTGGCCGACCCCGACGTGCCGATCGACCTGCGCGAGCTGCGCGACGAGCCGTGGATGGCCACCCCGGACGGCGAGCCGTCACGCCTGGCCGTGGACCGGCTGCTGTCCGACGTGGGCGGCACGCGGCCGACACCCTGGGAGTTCGAGGGGCTGGGGACGATCCTGTCGCTGGTGGCCAAGGGGCTGGGCATCGCCGCCGTGCCGGCGCTCGCGCTCGCGGCGGGGGTGCGCGGGGTGGCGGTGCGGCAGTTCCCGGGCAACCCGGTGGGGCGCGAGGTCCACGCGGTGGCGCGGGGATCCAGCGTCCACCGGCCGTCGGTGTCGGTGACGCTGCGGGCCGTCCACGTGGCGGCCCGCTACCTCGCCGCCGACCTCGACCCGATCGGCCCTCCCGGGCGCTGACCGCGCGATAACGTGTGCGGCTATGGCGCCGACGTACGACATCGAGCACCTCCTGCTCTCCCAGCCCAGCGTCAGCACGGTCGCCGGCGTGGACGAGGTCGGCCGCGGCGCCTGGGCGGGGCCCGTGACCGTCTGCGCGGTCGTCACGGACCTGTCCGAGCCGCCCGCCGGGCTGACCGACTCCAAGCAGCTCACCCCGGCCCGGCGCGAGGCGCTCGCCGCCGAGGTGCGCGCGTGGGCCACCGGCATCGCCTTCGGCGAGGCCACGCACGAGGAGATCGACGCGGTCGGCATGACCGAGGCGCTGCGCCGGGCCGCCCGGCGCGCCCTCGACGCCCTCCCCGTACGGCCCGGCGCGGTCATCCTCGACGGCTCCCACGACTACATCGGCGCCCCCTGGCCGGTGCGCCTGGAGGTCAGGGGCGACGCGGCCAGCGTCTCGGTGGCCGCCGCGTCCGTGCTGGCCAAGGTGCGGCGCGACGCGCACATGGCGACGCTCGGCTGCGACGCCTACGGCTTCGCCGACAACGCCGGCTATCCCTCGCCCGTCCACCAGGAGGCGCTGGCCCGGCTCGGGCCCACCGAGCACCACCGCATGTCGTGGTCCTACCTCGACGACCTGCCGCGGTGGCGTCACCTCAAGCGGCACCGCGATCCCGCGGTGAGCGAGGGCCAGGTCAGCCTGTTCGGCTAGGGAGGTCCGGTGCGCGTCGGCGTCTTCCTCGTGGCGGCGGGCTTCCCCGGCCGTGACCCCGGACGGGTGCTGGCCGACACCGTCGAGCTGGTGGTGGCGGCCGAGGAGGCCGGGTTCGACGACGCCTGGGTCGCCGAGCACCACTTCATGACCTACGGGGTGTGCCCGTCGGCGACCACGCTGGCCGCCGTGGCGATCGGGCGCACCTCGCGGATCGGCCTCGGCACCGCGGTCAGCGTGCTGTCCACCTGGCATCCCGTGGCGCTGGCCGAGCAGGCGGCCATGCTGCACCACCTGTCGGGCGGCCGGTTCACGCTCGGGGTCGGGCGGGGCGGGCCGTGGGTGGACCTGGAGGTGTTCGGGACCGGGCTGGAGCGGTTCGAGCGGGCCTTCGGCGAGTCGCTGGACGTGCTCGTGCGGGCGCTGTCGGACGGCCGGGTGTCGGCCGAGGGGGAGTTCTTCCGGTTCCGGGAGGTGGACCTGGTGCCCGCGGCCAGGCTGCGGCCGGTGGTGGCCTGCACGTCGCAGGCGACGCTGGAGCTGGCGGCGCGCAGGGGGCTGCCGATGCTCCTCGGGATGCACGTGGACGACCGCGAGAAGGCGGCGGCCGTGGCGGCGTACGACGCGCTGTGCCGCGGATCGGGCGGGCGCGTGGCGGCGTGCGACGCGCCGCGCCCCGGGTCGGGCGGGCACGTGGCGGCGGCCGTGGGTCATGTGGCCGACTCGACGCGGCAGGCCGTCCGGGAGCTCAAGGAGGCGATGCCGCGCTGGCTGGAGCCCGGCCTGGCCGGCTACGTGCCGGTGGACGGGCGCGGGCGCCCCGCGCGGGACGTGCCCGCGTACGTGGACTTCCTGACCCGCGTGCATCCCGTCGGCTCGGCGGACCGGTGCGTGGAGGCGATCCTCGCCACGGCCGAGGCCACGGGCGTGCGGCGGGTCATCCTCATGGTGGAGGGGATCGGCGACCACCGCCGCGCCGTGGAGAACGTGCGCCGGCTCGGCGCCGAGGTGCTGCCCCGCGTGCGGACCGCCGCGCCCCCGCCCTGAGCGGGGTGGCGGGCCGGGCGGCCCGCCACCCCTGAGCTCGAGCGGTCAGCAGTCGACCAGCTCGGGCTTCTGGTTGAGGATCTGCGCGCGGGGCGTGACGAACGCGCTCAGCGCCTCGGTGGCCGCCGGGTCGAAGACCGCGACGCGGTGGCAGTTCTGGAACGCCAGCCGAACGCCGAAGTGACGCTCCAGCGCGCCACGCATGGCGTCGCTGGCCAGGCAGCGCAGGAGCTGCCCGCGCGCCTCCTCCGACGGCGGCGGCACCTGGTTGTCGGCGAACTCGGCTCCGTCGCGCGCCCGCTGCTGGACCAGCTCGCTGATCACCGACCACGCGTAGGGCAGGGAGTCGCGGACGCAGGCGACGAACGCCGCGTCCTCGACCTCTCCGGTCCTGGCCTGGTCGAGCAGGTCGTTCGGAACGGTCAGCGACATGCTGTCTCCTCTCGAAGGGGATCGAACCGACGCTATGAGCGCTCGGCGTGGTGCTCCAGATGGCTGGAAGGGGACACTCGTGTGGTCGCCGGCGGGCCGTAGGTGAATCCGGGGTCGATCTGCAGGGACAGATCCCGGCCGGTGCGGGCGTTCGCCCAGGCCCGGGCGTTGCGCAGATGGAACTCCTCGGCCTGGCGGCCGAAGGTGGCCCAGTCCTTCTCCTGCGCGTCCAGCTGCTTGAGCAGCACGGCCAGCGTGTCGGAGTTGGCCGGCTCCAGGTCGGCGAGGTCGAGCGGCCGGCCCTGCTCCATGGCCCGGACGGCCGCCGAGTGCTCCATCCAGGCCACCAGGTCGGCGCCCACCTCGGCGCGCAGGAAGTCGACGTCGGAGGGGCCGTGGACCTTGTTGCCCACGACCGCGACCCGCACACCGAACCCGGCGGCGTGCTCGGCGTACTGCCGGTAGACGCCGACGCCCTGCCGGGTCGGCTCGGCGACCAGCACCGTCAGGTCGAACCGGGTGAACAGCCCCGAGGCGAACGAGTCGGCCCCGGCGGTCATGTCGACCACGACGTACTCGCCGGGCCCGTCGACGAGGTGGTTGAGCAGCAGCTCGACCGCGCCCACCTTGGAGTGGTAGCAGGCGACGCCGAGGTCGTCCTCGCCGAACGGGCCGGTGGCCAGCAGCCTGACGCCGTCGGGCGTGGTCACCGCGTACGGCGAGGCGGCGAGGTCCTCGAAGCTCAGCAGCCGCGACCCGCGCCCCGGCGGGGTCGTCTTGACCATGGCCTCGGCCGAGGGGATGCGCGGGTTGTCGCCGCGCAGGAAGTCCTTGATCTCGTCGAGACGGGCGCCGAGCGGCTCGGGGCTCTCGCCCGCGCCCAGGACCAGCGCCAGGTGCTGGTTGATGTCGGCGTCGATGGCGACCACCGGGCCGCCCTGGCTCGCCACGTGCCTGGCGAACAGGGCCGACATCGTCGTCTTGCCGCTGCCGCCCTTGCCGACGAAGGCCACCCTCACGATAGCTCCTGATGATTATGAAAACCGTTGTCGTTCCCAGGTGACGCCCATGATGCCACAACGGCCGCCGCCGTGAGGGCGGAAACGCGCGGACGCCCCCCGGGCCGAAGCCCGAGGGGCGCTGTGGGACGCGGAGCGCGGGTTCCGCTCAGTGGCAGGCGGCGTCCAGCGCGATCGGCCGGTCGTAGCCCTGGGCGGCCGCGGGGGCCTTGGGGCGGGCCGGGCCGCGCACGGCCGGCCGGTCGGCCAGCGCCTTGGCGACCTTGGCCCGGATGAGGCTCCAGTCGGGCGAGGCCGTGTTGATCAGCGGCGGCACGAAGCTGAGGCTCCGGATCCGCGCGTCCTTCACCCGGTCCGACAGCTCGATGAGCGGCGGCAGCAGGTTCTTCGGGACGTCGGTGGAGATCGCGCGCTTGGTGGCCGCGGCCAGCTTCTCGAAGCTGTTGAGCACGGTCACCGGATCGGCCTGCTTGGCGACGGCGTACAGCAGGCACTTCTGGCGGCCCATGCGCACGTAGTCGTCGCTGTCGGTGCGGGAGCGGCCGAACCACAGCGCCTCCTGGCCGGACAGCTTGCGGGTGCCGGCGGCCAGGTGCCCCTCGCGGTACTTGCCGTACACGATGGGCTGCTTGATGGTGACCTTCACCCCGCCCATGGCGTCGATGATCTGCGCGAAGCCCTTCATGTCGACCATCGCGTAGTACGTCACCGGGATGCCGAGGATGCCGCTGACGGTCTGCTTGAGCAGGGTGGGACCGCGCTGGCCGTGGCGCACGCCGGGCACCATCTCCGGGTAGTCCTCGGCGTACTGGAAGATCTCGTTGAGCAGGCCGGGCGTGTCGGGGCCGTCGCCGGAGAAGCCGTTCGGGAAGCGCTGGCGGGCCGGGCCGCGCGGCATCTGCACCTGCTCCAGGTTGCGCGGCAGGCCGAACAGCGTGGTGTCGCCGGTCGCGGTGTCGACGCTGGCCACGGTCACGCTGTCGGTGCGCACCCCGGGCCGGCCGGGCGCGGAGTCGGCGCCGATGAGCAGGAAGTTGATCCGGGTCGCGCCGTTCCACGGGTCGTCGGCCACGATCGGGGTCATCTCGGCCGTGAAGATCGAGTCGACCACGTCGCGCGACAGGTAGGCCAGCCGGGCCGCGTAGGCGGTCGGCGCCAGGACGAGCGCGCACAGGGCGGCGGTGAAGGCCGTGGTGAGGACGCGGCCCGCGGAGTTGGCCGGCTCGGGCCGTACCAGCAGGAACGATCGGACGATGACCGCGGACCAGGCGAGCGCGACCACGGCCAGCGCGACGGACAGGGCGGTCAGCCAGAACGGCTGCACGGCCAGCGCCAGGACCTGGGTGCCGAAGGCCGTCACGGCGGTGATGACCACGGCGAGCAGCAGCACGTGCGTCACCATGAGCGCGAAGCCGGTCTTGCGGCGGTCGGTGGCGACATGGGCCACCCCCCACAGGAAGGCCGATCCGAGAGTCAGCGCGATCGCCGCGCCGGGGCCGAAACTGCGGTCTCCGGTCGTCATCCCTGGTCAACCCCCCATTTTGCGCATCTGTCTTCCACGTTAGAGACGGTTTGTCGTCGAATGAGGGCGGGTCAGGGGAAGTGTCGTACCAATTCCCGGTCAAACCAAGATTGCGATATAACGCGAGATCGAGATATAACGTGAATATGAGACGTGGACGCTACGGGTTCGACGCTCCGGCGGCCCTGCTGGGCCTCGTGTTCGGAGCCGTCGTGGTGCTGGTGCTCGCGGTGACGTCCTTCATGCAGGATGTCCCGGTCGCCGGGGTCGCCTTCCTGCTCGGCGGCCTCTACACCTCCGCCAGCGCGGCCAGCTACCTCTACACGACCCGGCGCGGCAAGTTCGCCGTGTGGGCCGAGGAACTGCAGCGGCTCAAGGGCGACGAGCGGCTGCTCGACCTCGGCTGCGGGCGCGGCGCGGTGCTGCTGCTGGCCGCCGGACGGCTGCCGGAGGGGCGGGCCACCGGCCTCGACCTCTGGCGCTCGCGCGACCAGTCGGGCAACGACGAGAGCGTCACCCGGGCCAACGCCGAGGCGGAGGGGGTGAGCGTGGACCTGGTCACCGGCGACATGCGGGAGCTGTCGTTCGAGGACGCCTCGTTCGACGTGGTCGTGTCGAGCCTGGCCGTCCACAACATCCCGGACGCCGAGGGCCGCGCGCGGGCCGTCAGGGAGGCCCACCGGGTGCTGCGGCCGGGCGGGCTGCTGCTGCTCGCCGACTTCAAGCACACCCCCGCGTACGAGCGGACGCTGCGGGAGCTCGGCGTCGTGGACGTCCGCAGGCGCGACCTCGGCTGGCGGTTCTGGTACGGCGGGCCGTGGTTCAGGACGTGGATGCTGGAGGCCCGCAAGCCCGTAGCCGTCGGGTGAGCCGACGTTTGTGATCGGCCTGGTGGGTACCAGGTTCTCTTCATGAAGGACGTGGATACCGGCACAATCACCACCAAGGTGCCCGCACGGCTGGACCGGCTGCCGTGGTCACGCTGGCACTGGATGATCGTCATCGGACTCGGCACCGTCTGGATCCTCGACGGCCTCGAAGTCACCATCGTGGGAAACCTGTCGGCCCAGCTCGCCAAGCCGGGCAGCGGCCTGGACATCAGCCAGGCGCAGGTGGCCGGGACCGCGGCGGCCCTGTACGTGGCCGGGGCGTGCCTGGGCGCGTTGTTCTTCGGCTGGCTGACCGACAGGTTCGGCCGCAAGAAGCTGTTCCTCGTCACCCTGGTCGTCTACCTGGTGGCCACGCTGATGACGGCCTTCTCCTTCGACGCGTGGTGGTTCTTCCTGTTCAGGTTCATGACCGGGTTCGGCATCGGCGGTGAGTACGCGGCCATCAACTCGGCCATCGACGAGCTGATCCCGAGCCGCCACCGCGGCCGCATCGACATCATCATCAACGGCAGCTACTGGCTCGGCGCGGCGGGCGGCGCCCTGCTGACCGTGCCGCTGCTCAACGACCTGCCGGTCAACATAGGCTGGCGCGTCGCCTTCGGCCTCGGCGTGGTGCTCGGCGTGGCCATCCTGCTCGTGCGGCGGCACGTGCCCGAGAGCCCGCGCTGGCTGTTCATCCACGGCCGCGGCCAGGAGGCCGAGCAGCTCGTCGGCGAGATCGAGGAGCACGTCGGCGGCGACCTGCCGGACCCCAGGGGCTCCGTCACCATCCACCAGCGCAGGTCGATCGGCTTCGTGCAGATCGCGCACACGATGGTGGCGCGCTACCCCAAGCGCACGATCCTCGGGCTGTCGCTGTTCATCGGGCAGGCGTTCCTCTACAACGCCATCACGTTCGGGTACGCCCAGATCCTGTCCACGTTCTACAAGATCGACACGCACACCGGCTACTACTTCGCCGTGATCGCGATCGGCAACTTCCTCGGCCCGCTGCTGCTGGGGAGGCTGTTCGACACGGTCGGCCGGGTGCCGATGATCTCGGCGACCTACATCGGCTCCGGGGTGCTGCTGCTCGGCACGGCCTGGCTGTTCGACCAGGGCGTGCTCAACGCCGTCACGCTGACCGCCTGCTGGTGCGCGGTGCTGTTCGTCGCCTCGGCCGGTGCCAGTTCGGCCTACCTGACGGTCAGCGAGATCTTCCCCATGGAGACCAGGGCGATGGCGATCGCGTTCTTCTTCGCGATCGGCACCGCGGCGGGCGGCATCGCCGGTCCGCTGGTCTTCGCCGGACTGGTCGAGACCGGCGTGCCGGGTGACACGGCGCTGGCGTTCACGATCGGCGCCGTCATCATGATCGCCGCCGGGATCGTCGAGCTGTTCCTCGGGGTCAAGGCCGAGCAGAAGGGCCTGGAGGAGATCGCCGCGCCGCTCACAGCAACTTCGGTAGACACGGCCGCATGACGCGCAGCACGTGCGTGCTGTCGGACAGGTAGAGGTGCGGCACGTCCACGAACACCCGCATCGGACCGCAGTCCAGGCCGAGGCTGCGCGCCACCCCGGCCTGGACGTCCGACAGCGGCACGTAGTTCAGGTAGCTGGTGAACGCGTTCTGCGACCGGAACGCCGCCGTCATCACCAGCCCGCCGTCCCGGATGCGGAAGGCCAGCCCGCTCAGGCACGGCACCGAGTCGTACGGCTCGCCCGGCGCGGTCAGCGAGATCCAGGCGCTCTTGCTGTACGGCTTGGTGCGCAGCAGGTCCACCGCCCACGCGAGCTGGCCCCTGATCCGGGCCCCGTAGCTGTACTTGAACGGGGGCACGATCGTGTCCTGGGTGAACTTGCGGCAGTAGAGCGCGAGCCGGTCCGTGTCGCCGTACCTCTCCAGCACCGGGTCGTCCCGCCGCACCTGGGCGATCTCGAAGAGCACGGGCGGCCCCTCCATGACGGGGCCGCGGTCGTCGTCGCCGAGCGCGCCCTCCGTCCACACATGGCGCATCAGCCAGATCCACGCCTCCCCACATGACGCCCACATCGCAGGGCCGGGCATTCAGGTCTCCACGTTCGGGAACTGGTACGGGTTGCGGGGCAGCCGGCGCCGCCGCGTGACGTTGCAGCGCACGTAGTAGATCGAGTAGTGGACCAGCGCCACCAGCGCGACGCTCGTGGTCAGCAGGATCGGGTCGGGCGCCTGGCCGCTGAGGCCGGTGACGCCGGCCACGAGGTAGAGACTGTTGGCGACGGCCAGCATCATGACGTTGATCCCGGGCCAGGCGAGCGGTGCGAAGGTCTCGGGGAAGCGGGGGTCCACCGGCAGGTTGGGCGACCAGTCCAGCTCGTCCTTGAGCCGGGTCGCGTAGAGGAGCCGGAAGTTGTTGATCGCCCGGGCCGTGCGGGCGTGCGCGTTCACCGCCTCGATCAGCCGCAGGAACGGCAGCACGCTGAGCAGCCCGAACGCCGTCACCAGCGCGAACAGGTACCACGGCACGGTGGTCCAGGAGGTCAGGCTGCGCGGGTCCACGACCTTGGCGCTGGTGAGGGCGATGGTGGCCAGGAACGGGCCCGAGAGCAGGCTCATCCCCAGTCTGGTCATCTTCAGCCGCTCGTCCTTGGCGGCGAGGTGGACGTTGTAGATGCCGGTGAAGTCCACTGCGGCGAGCTGGAGGAACTGACCTGCCGGCAGCTCTTCCTCCGGCGTCATGCGAGGGGGTGTCTTCCGCATGAATGCTCCTGTAGGGCCAAGCTGCCTCCAGTATGAGCACACTTTCGCGGATCCGCCGGGGATTCCTGCCAATCATTCCAACAATTGCCGACTCGGCGGCGTAAAACCGGGTTGCGGCTGACACCGTGTGAGGCGGTATGCCTGTCCCATTCGATCGAGGAGGAATCGGGATGGACATCGCGGAGCGGATCGACGCGCTGCTGGCGGCGGGCGGCGCGCCGCACCTGCACGGGCTCGTCGTGGTCCGGGACGGACGGGTGGAGCTGGAGCGGTACGGCGCGGGGGAGGACTTCCGGCTGAACGTCCCGCTGGGGCACGTGACGTTCGGGCCGGACGTCGCCCATGACGTCCGCTCGGTGACCAAGAGCGTCGTCGCCCTGCTGTACGGCGCCGCCCTCGGCGACGGTCTCGTGCCCGCGCCGGGCGAGCCGCTGCTGCCCGCCTTCCCCGCGTACGCCGACCTGGCGGAGGGCAAGGAGCACCTGACGGTCGAGCACGCGCTCACCATGACCCTCGGCCTGGACTGGAACGAGGACGTCCCCTACACCAGCACCGCCAACAGCGAGGTGGCCATGGAGGAGGCCCCGGACCGCTACCGGTACGTCCTGGAGCGTCCTGTGGTGGAGGAGCCGGGGAAGCGGTGGCGCTACTGCGGAGGCGCGGCGGCCCTGCTCGGCCGGCTGATCGCCGACGGCGCGGGGGTGCCGCTGGAGGAGTTCGCGCGGGAGCGGCTCTTCGGGCCGCTCGGCATGCCGTTCGAGTGGACCGCTCACCGCGGGGTGGCGATGGCCGCCTCCGGGCTGCGGCTGCGCCCGCGTGACCTGGCCGAGCTGGGCTCGCTGGTGCTCGACGGCGGGCGCGGGCTGGTGCCGCGGCAGTGGATCGCCGAGATGCTGCGGCCCCGGGTCCGGATCGCGGACGGGTTCGAGTACGGCTACCAGTGGTACGTGAGCCCGGGGCGGTGGGCGGCGGCCATCGGAAACGGCGGCCAGCGGATCGTCGTGGCGCCGGAGAGCCGGCTGGTGGTGGCCGTCACGGCCGGCGACTACGACGCCGACCAGTCCAGCGCCGAGGCGGTGCTGCGGGAGGCGCTGGCTGCGGGATGAGGGGGTGTCGCCTGGCTCAGAGGGGGAGGTGGGTGATCGCGGTGCGGAAGGCGGCGACGGCCGCGCCGATCGCCGGGTGCCCGCCGTACCCTCTGCGGAAGGCCGCCAGGGTGCGGCGGCTCAGCGGCAGCTCCGACAGCGTCACGCCCGGCGGCGGCGCCAGCGCGGCCAGGCGTGGCACGAGCGCGACCCCCTGACCGGCGGCGGCGAAGGCGAGGACCGTGTCGAAGTCGTCCACCTGGTGACGCACCCGCGGCTCGAAGCCCGCCGCCTGACAGGCCCGGATCGTCATGGCGTGGCAGAGGGTGCCCGGCTTGCCGGTGATCCACGGGTCGTCCCGGGCCTCGGCGAGGTCCGCCCGGCCGGTCAGGTACATCGGCTCGGCGAACAGCGGCTCGGTGGCCAGCGCCGGGTCCGCCTCCGCCGGCACGAAGTCGTACTCGTGGACCAGCGCGAC
This sequence comes from Nonomuraea rhodomycinica, assembly GCF_013363995.1. GTDB lineage: Bacteria > Actinomycetota > Actinomycetes > Streptosporangiales > Streptosporangiaceae > Nonomuraea > Nonomuraea rhodomycinica. Next base: position 359,161 of record NZ_JABWGO010000009.1, read on the forward strand.
GTCCAGCTCGCCCGCCCGCAGCGCCCCGGAGACGTCGGCGGGGTCGATCTCCGACACCATGGGCTCCAGCTCCGGGCAGGCGCGCGCCAGTTCGGCGAGCGCCGCGGGCATCAGCGCCCGGGCCGCCGTCGGGAACGCGCCGACGCGCACCGGCCCCGACGGCCCGCCCCGCACGGCCGCCAGCGCGGCCGAGGCGCGTTCCAGCTCCTCCAGGACGGTCTGCGCGTGCTCCACCAGCAGCCGGCCGGCGGGCGTCAGCGTGACGGTACGGCCGGTGCGCTCCAGCAGCGGCACGCCCGCCTCCCGCTCCAGCGCGCTGAGCTGCTGCGACACCGCCGACGGCGTGAACGTCACGGCCTCGGCCACGGCGGCGATCGTGCCGCGCCGGGCCAGCTCCCGCAGGAGGCGCAGCTTGCGAGGGTCCAGCATCAGTACAGCTTACGCTCAACCGCACATATCCGAACTGGACCTGACGTATCGGACCGCGTCAGGCTCGGAGCATGCTGCAGGGAATCCACGTACCGCTCGTGACGCCGTTCGCCACCACCCGCTCCGCCCCGGGAGTCACCGGGGAGGTGGCCGCCGACGTGCTCGGCAAGCTCGCCCGCCGCGTCCTCGACGACGGCGCGTCCGGGCTGGTCGCGCTCGGCACCACCGGCGAGGCCGCGGCGCTGTCCCCGGACGAGCGGGCGCAGGTCGTCGAGGTATGCGCGGAGGTGTGCCGCGAGCGCGAGGCGCCCCTGACCGTGGGCGTGACCGGCAACGACACCCGATCGGTGCTCAGGGCCCTGGAGGCGCTGCCGCCGGACGTCACGGCCGCCCTGGTGACCGTGCCGTACTTCCTGCGCCCCTCCGAGCGCGGGGTCGTCGCGCACTTCGAGGCGCTGGCCGACGGCTCGCCGGTGCCGTTGGTGATCTACCACATCCCCTACCGGACCGGTCAGGCCGTGAGCGCCGCCACGCTGCGTCACCTGGGCGCCCACCCCATGATCGCCGGGGTGAAGTACGCGACCGGCGGCGTCGACCAGGAAGCCCTGGACCTGCTCGGTGACCGGCCCGACGGGTTCGACGTGCTGGGCGGCGACGACGCGGTCATCTCGCCGCTGCTGGCGGCCGGCGCCTCCGGCGGCATCCTGGCCTCGGCGAACCTCGCCCCGCGCGAGTTCGCCGACCTGGCCGCCGCCTGGGAGGCGGGCGACGTCACGCGGGCGCGGGCGCTCGGCCACCGCCTGGCCCGGCTGTCGGCCGCCCTGTTCGCCGAGCCCAACCCGACCGTCATCAAGGGCGTCCTGCACGCCCGGGGGATCATCCCGTCGGCCGACGTGCGGCTGCCGCTGCTGCCCGCGAGCGAGGCGTCCGTCGCGGCGGCCGGGGCCCTGCTCGACGGATGAGGCGCCGGCTCCCGCCCGGGGCGGTCCGGCCATGGTTCCACGTAGAACATGGCTTGACCTCAAGCCTGGTTGAGGGAGCACGCTCGGCTCATGAGCAGACGAACGATGAGAGCCGCGGCTTTCGCCACCCCCGGCGGCCCCGAGGTCTTGCAGGTCATGGAGGTGCCGCTGCCCGAGCCCGGGCCGGGTGAGGTCCGGGTCCGGGTGAAGGCGGCGGGCATGCAGCCGTTCGACACGGCGGTCCGCCGGGGCTGGGTCCCGCCGGGGGTCCCCGGCGATCTGCCACGCGTGCCCGGCAACGAGTTCGCGGGCGTGGTGGACGAGGTCGGCGAGGGTGTGGACGGCGTCGGGCCGGGGGCCGAGGTGCTCGGCTTCTCGCTGCTCAACGGCTACGCGCAGTACATCGTGGTGCCGGCGGCCAACGTGACCCCCAAGCCCGAGGGCGTCCCCTGGGAGGTGGCGGGCGCGCTGACCGCGGCCGTGCAGACGGCCGAGCTGGCCCTGGACGGGCTGGCCGTGGGCGAGGGCGACACGCTGCTCGTCCACGGCGCGGCCGGGGCGGTGGGCACGGCGGCGGTGCAGATCGCCAGGTGGCGCGGCGCCACGGTGATCGGCACGGCCCGGGAGGAGAACCACGAGCACCTGCGCGCCCTCGGAGCCGTCCCGGTGGTGTACGGCGACGGGCTGGCCGACCGGGTGCGCGCGCTCGCGCCCGGCGGCGTGGACACGGCGCTCGACGGCGCCGGCGGGGCGGCGCTGGACGTCTCGCTGGAGCTGGTCAAGGACCGCCGGCGCATCCTCACGCTCGTCGAGCACGGCAAGGCGGCGGAGCTCGGCATCAGGACGACGCAGGGCGAGCGGACGGCCGAGCGCCTCGGCCGGTACGCGGCGCTGTACGCGTCGGGGAAGCTGCTCTTCCCGATCCGGCGGACGTACCGGCTGGAGGAGGCGGCGGACGCGCACCGGGAGATCGAGACCGGCCACGGCCGCGGCAAGATGGCCTTCGTCATCGACTGAGCGACCGTAGCTCGCCTGACCGGCTGATGCTGGTCGGCTGACCGGGACGGGCCGGTCAGCCGGTGGTCTTGTGCCGCCGGCTGAACCGGCCCGCCTTCGCCCGGTTGCCGCAGCTCTCCATCGAGCACCAGCGGCGGCTGCCGTTCTTGCTCACGTCCAGGAACCACAGCACGCACTCGGGGTGCGCGCACGGGCGCACCCGCGACGGCCGCTCGGCCATCATCCGCACGAACGCCGCCGCCGCCGTCCACGCCGGACGCCAGGCGGGCTCGTCGACGACCACCAGCTCGTACGGCTCGCCGTCGCGCATCATCGGCCGGACCGAGCCGTGGGCGAGCACGTCGTTCAGCCCCGCGGAACCGCGCCCTTCGAGGGTGTCGCGCACCGCCTCCCGGGCCCGCACCAGCCGGTCCCGCACGGCCTCCAGTCCCGCGCCCGCGTCGCCGCCGAGGCCGTCGCCGCCGAGGCCGTCAGTGTCGAGGCCGTCAGCGCCCGCGTCGGCGCCGTCCATGTCGTGGTCGGACAGCCAGGCGCGCAGCCCGTCGAGATCGTCGAACTGGTCCATCAGGGCGCCGTGCTCGCGCCACACCGTGTTGACCAGGTCCAACGCCACGGGCTCTCCACGAAGCGGCCGGACTCTCACTGCCTAACCCCTCAAACCAATTTGACCGGTTATATCTCCCCATGCTATCACCTAACCTGTAAAAACCGTTTAGCCGGTTAGGGTCGGGGTCTCGGCCTCCCCCCTGCCTCGCCAGAACTGGAGCCCGCGATGCCCGACCGTCTCAGCAAGCGCCGCCACGCCGACCACCCCGCGCTGCCGCCGCGTCACGACCGCTTCCACGATCGTCCGGTGCGGGACGCTCAGCCGTCCGCCCCGCACGTGGAGCCGTCCCCGCACGTGGAGCCGTTACGAGCCGTCTCAGGAGAAGGCCGCGACGCGGGCCGGGCCGCCGGGGTCCCGCGGGCAGAGGGCGTCCGTGGAGCCCTCGCGGGCGGCCTCCGGGGCTGGACCTCGCAGGCCCCGGCCAGGGCGCCGCTGCCGAACGTGGTGAAGGCGACCGGGGCGGCGCTGGCGGCGCTGCTCGTGCTGGCGGGTGTGACGAGCGTGAGCGGGCTGGCGCTGTTCGCGCTGCCGTTCGTGGCCAGCGCCGCCATCGTCGCGCTCGTTCCGGCGGCGCCGTTCGCTCAGCCCCGGAGCATCGTCCTCGGGCACGTGGCCGCGACCGTCGTGGCGCTGGCCGTCACGGCGGTGGCCGGGCCGTCGATCTGGGCCGCCGCGGTGGCCGCCGCCCTGACCACGGCCCCGATGCTGCTGCTGCGCGCCCCGCACCCGCCGGCCGCCGCCACCGCGGCCCTCATCGGCCTCACCGCCCCCGCCCCGTGGTACCTGCTGACGCCGGTGGTTGCGGCCAGCGCCATCGTGATCGCCAGCGGGGTCCTGCTCGGCCGGATGCTCCCCGGTCACCGCTACCCCGCGTACTGGCTGTGAGGCGGCGGCCGGGCCCGGAGCCGGCGCTCGGAGCGACCGGAGCTAGAGGCGGGCGCTCACGGCCCGGACGATCGCGGCCTGGACCTCGTCCATCCGGTCGGCGCCGTCCTTGACGTCCCAGACGGTGTTCTGCAGGGCCCGCCCGAGCGTCCACCGGGCCGCCCGCGCCCGGTCCAGCCCCAGCAGGTCCGTCATCAGGTCGAAGCGCCCGAGCACCGCACGCCGCACGTCGCCCGAGGCCACCACGTCGTGCCACCGGTTGCGCAGCGCGGGCATGAGGTCGAAGCCGGGATCGCCCGCCAGCGGCTTGGGGTCGATGGCCAGCCACGGCTCTCGGTCGCCGGCCAGCACGTTGTCGTAGTGCAGGTCCCAGTGGAGCAGCCGGTCGCCGGGCTCGCCGGCCACGTCGGCGACGGCCGCCGCGCAGGCGGCCACCCACTGCCGGTCCTCTTCGCGGGCCAGCCCCGCGGCCGTGCGCGGCGCGTCGTCCAGCAGGCCGCGGGCGATGTCGCCCAGCAGCCGCATCCCCGGCGGGGCGGGCAGGGGCACCAGGCGTGCGAGCAGCCCCGTGAGGATCCGCAGCGCCTCCATGTCGTCGGGCACGGCGGACAGGGACCGGCCGGCGTCGAGCCGTTCGAGCAGGAGCGTGCCGGTGAGCGGGTCCTCGTCGAGCAGCCGTACGGCGCCGCGCCCGGCCCACGCGCGCAGGCCGGGCCCCTCGCCGGCGTTCTCGTCGTTGACGGGCTGGAGCTTGAGCGCGGCCCGCGTGCCGTCGGCGCGCACCACGGGCAGCACCAGCGACACCGCGCCGTGCCACGGCTCGCCGTCGCGGCGCAGATCCCACTCCTCCAGGTACCGCGCGGCCAGCGTGGGCAGCCCGGCCGACCAGGCGCGCCCCGCCTCGCCGTCCCACTTGACGTGGGACGCGGTCAGCGCCTCCGGCACCACGATGTCCATGGCGCGTGAACTCCCCGCGTCCGGATCAGTAGTGCCAGGGGAACGGCGACCAGTCGGGGTCGCGCTTCTCCAGGAACGAGTCGCGGCCCTCGGCGGCCTCGTCGGTCATGTACGCCAGCCGCGTCGCCTCGCCGGCGAAGACCTGCTGGCCCACCAGCCCGTCGTCGATCATGTTGAAGGCGAACTTCAGCATGCGCTGCGCCGTGGGCGACTTGCCGTTGATCTTGCGGGCCCATTCGAGGGCCGTGGCCTCCAGGTCGGCGTGCGGCACCACCGCGTTGACCATGCCCATGCGGTGGGCGTCGGCCGCGCTGTAGGTGTCGCCGAGGAAGAAGATCTCGCGGGCGAACTTCTGGCCGACCTGCCGGGCCAGATACGCGGAGCCGAAGCCGCCGTCGAAGCTGGCCACGTCGGCGTCGGTCTGCTTGAAGCGGGCGTGCTCCTCGCTGGCCAGCGTCAGGTCGCTGACCACGTGCAGGCTGTGCCCGCCGCCGGCCGCCCAGCCGGGCACCACGCAGATCACCACCTTCGGCATGAACCGGATGAGCCGCTGCACCTCCAGGATGTGCAGGCGCCCGGTGGAGGGGGTGCCGTCGGCGTACTGGTAGCCGTCCTTGCCGCGGATGCGCTGGTCGCCGCCCGAGCAGAACGCCCAGCCGCCGTCCTTGGGGGACGGGCCGTTGCCGGTGAGCAGCACGCAGCCGACGTCGGTCGTCTGGCGCGCGTGGTCGAGCGCCCGGTGGAGCTCGTCCACCGTCTGCGGCCGGAAGGCGTTGCGCACCTCCGGGCGGTTGAACGCGATGCGGACCGTGCCCTGGTCGACCGCCCGGTGATAGGTGATGTCGGTGAACGCGAATCCCTCGACCGCCTGCCACGCCTTGGGATCGAACAGCTCGGAGACCATGCGCCAGAGCCTAACCGAACCCCTCCGCGCCGGACCGGTCAGGTGACCTCGGCGCGCAGCTCCGCCAGCAGCTCGCCCTGGTCGGCGAGCATGTCGGTGAGGATGCGCCGGGCGGTGTCGAGGAGCTGGGACAGCTCCGGGGTGGCCAGCGTGTAGACGACCGTGCTGCCCTCACGGATGGCGCTGACGATCCCGGCCCTGCGCAGCACCGCGAGCTGCTGGGACAGGCTCGACGCCTCGATGTCGATCTGGGCCAGGAGATCCCTTACGGGGAGCGGTCCTTCCTGAAGCAGCTCCAGGACCCGGATGCGAGCGGGGTGGCCGAGGGTGCGGAAGAAGTCGGCCTTGGCCTGGTAGACCTCCACGTGCATAGTGACAGACTAATCCAGTTCACTTGCATAATTCTTCAAGTCGTAACGTTGTTGGCTAGGATGACAGCGGGGACTAGGGAGATGCCATGGGCCGAGGAAGAGCCAAGGCGAAGCAGACAAAGGTCGCTCGCCAGCTGAAGTACACCAGCCACACCATCGACTACGACCGGCTTCGCGAGGAGCTCACCGTCGACTCGCGTCGTGACGACATGCATCCCGTCACGTCGTCCGAGCAGGAGTCCGAGCCCGCTCGTTGAGGCGGGCACGGGTCTTCACCTCCACCGGTCGAGGCGGTTCACACCTCGCGGTGCGCGGCACGTCCCGCGGTGTGCGTCATGCCGCGCGCGACACGCGCGGCGGTGCGACTCATGCCGCGCGCGCCCGGACCCGGGCCCGCGCGACGACGCGGGTGCGCCGGGCCGGCGCGAGCGTGACGTTCTTGAGCCGCCTGGCCTCCGGGGCCGGATCGGTCACCGACAGGTCCAGGCGGCGCAGGACCTCGCGGATGATGACGCGCATCTCCAGCAGGGCGAGCTGCGCGCCGACGCAGAACCTCCGGCCGCCGCCGAACGGCATCCACGACCGGGTGTTCTGCCGGGCGTCGAGGAAGCGCTCCGGCCTGAACTCCTGCGGCTCGTCCCAGACCGCCGGGTCGTGGTGGACGAGCGGGATGCTCGGACCGGCGTACCAGCCGGCGGGCACCTCGTGGTCGCCGAGCCGTAGCGGGGCGTCGAGCAGCCGCGGCGCCTCGTAGACGACGGGCCGCACGCGCAGCACCTCCCTGACCACCGCGTCGAGGTACTCCTCGTCGTCGGGCAGGCGCTCCAGCACCGCGGGCAGGCGCAGCAGCCGCTCGAAGGCCCAGGCGAGGCCGGTCGCGGTCGTCTCGTGCCCGGCGAGCAGCATGGTGATCAGCTCGTCGCGGATCTCCTCGTCGTCCAGCTCGGTCTCCAGCAGCCGGCCCAGCACGTCGGTGCCGCCCGGGGCGTCGCGGCGCCGGGCGATCTCGTCGTACAGGATCGCGTCGACCTCGGCTCTCAGCCGCAGGAACCGCCGGTACGGCGCGAACGGCACGCGCCCCAGCACCGGCCGCGCCCCGGGCGGCGCCATGGCGACCGTCATCGCGCTGCTGAGGTGCAGCAGGCCAGGCAGCAGCCGCCGCAGCCGGGTCAGGCGCGCGGCGTCCCGGATGCCGAAGATCAGCCGCAGGATCACCTCCAGCGTGATGTCCTGCATGCGCTCGCGCAGCGTGAACGGCCGGCCGAGCGGCCAGGCGGCGATGCGTTCGGCGGCGATCTCGGTGATCTCGTCGTGGTAGCCCGCCACCTGCCTGGCGCGCAGCGGCGGGGTGAGCAGCTTGCGGTGGGCCCACCACGGGTCGCCGTCGAGCGTGAGCACCGAGTGGGCGCCGACCAGGGGTTCGAGGAAGTCGCGCCGGGCCTCGCCGGCCCGTCCGCCGCCGAGGTCGGTCCGGTAGACCTGCTCGGCCAGTTCGCCCGTGGCGACGTACACCTCGGGCGGGAATCCGACGTAGCGCGCGGTGAACACGGGGCCGTAGCGGCGGTGGCAGCTCTCGAAGAACCCCACGGGGTCGGCCGTGAACCACGCGGTCTGAGCGACGGCGGGCAGTCTGGGGCCTGGTGGGATCATGTCACACCTCCACGGTGTATATATACGTACGTCATAGACGCTCGTATACATCGATAGCATGGATCGCGTGTCACGAAAAGAGGCCGGCGGATACCGGGAACGACTGCTGGCCGCCGCGGTGAGCTGCCTGCGCGACAAGGGCTACGCCCGTACGACGGCGCGCGACCTGGTCGCCGCCTCCGGCACCAACCTCGCGTCCATCGGCTACCACTTCGGCGGCAAGGACGCGCTGCTCAACGAGGCGATCATCGGGTGCTACGAGAAGTGGACCGAACGGGTCGAGGAGGAGATCTTCGGCTCCGCGCCAGACCGGCCGCGCGAGCTGCTGGAGCGGGCCATGGTGGCGCTCGTCGACGTGTTCGAGGAGATGCGGCCCCAGCTCGTCGTCTGCGTGGAGGGCTTCCCGGCGGCGCTGCGCGAGGACGCGCTGCGGGAGAAGCTGGCCGCCGCCTACGCCCGGGCCCGCGAGGCGGGCGTGCAGATGCTGCGGCGGGCGGGCGCCGACCTGGGCCCCGACTCGCCGGTCACGGCCGAGGCGCTGGTGTCCGTGCTCATCGCCGTCTCCGACGGTCTCATGCTCCAGTGGTTGCTCGACCCGGCGAGCACGCCCGACGCCCGCCAGGTCGTGGACGCGCTCGCCGCGTTGTCGGCGTTCGCCGGCTGAGCCGGGATGGGCCTGAACCTGGATCTGGTGCCTGAGGTGATCAGGCATCTGGCGTTGCCCTTGACCGGAGGCGCGTTTCCGGAGGCCGAACCCGGTGCGCTCGTGCGTGAGGCTGAGGCGATCGAGGGGCTGGCCGACATGGTGGCGGCGATCCGGGCCGAGGACGTCGACCCGGTGGCACGTCTCCTGGCCGGGACGCAGTGGGAGGGAGCGGCCAAGGAAGCGTTCCGGTCCGTCTTCGCCACGCTGTCCGGTGACGGCGCAGGCGACGCCGGACGGACGCCCGGCGACGGGCTGAGGGGCGACGCGCTCCTGGAGCTGCTGGAAAAGGCCATGCGTGACGAGGCCGCGCGACTGCGCCACCACGGGGTCACGATGGAGCACACCCAATGGCTGCAGTACGCGGCGCTGGCCCTGCTGGGCCTGGCGATCATCCGGTTGCAGATCTGGATGGTGCTGCGCGGGCCGTCCGTACTGGCGATGATCCACACCCGTACCTTGCTGACCCGGATCTCCATTCAGCAGCTCAAGCTGCGTGTGCTGACCAACATGCTGCTCTTCTCGACCATGAGCGGTGGGCTGGACCTGGCCGTGCAGCTGGCTCAGATGCTGTGGGGACACCGCGAGGAAGCGGACCTGGAGTCGCTTCTGGTGTCGCTGGCGAGCGGGGCGTTGACGGGAGCGATCTTCAGCGGGCTGGACTTCGGACTGTCGCGGCTGGCGACCAACGAGCTCGTGTTCGTGGCGTCGCGGGCCGAGCTCGGGGTGCGGGATCGGGTGGTCGCGATCGGACAGAGCATCTACGGGCGGGCGTTCCTCGGCGGGGTCTCGGGGGCGGCCGGAGCGGTGCCGGGGCTGGCCGTGAGCGGCCAGCTGGACCCGGCTCACCTGTCATGGATGTTCCTGGCGGGCGCCGCTGGGGGCTTGGGCATTCCGGAGGCGGCCCGGGTCAGCTACTCGCCCGCCCCGGTGGCCCGGCTCACCGGCGCGCCGCCGAGCGGGCATGCCCCCCGGCACAGCGGTGAGGCGGGACACGGGCCCGAACCGGCACCTGTCGCCGGACCGGCGCGCGCCCTCCAGCCGGCACATGGCGCCGAACCGGTAGGCGCCATGGAATTAGCAGCCGCCCGGCCCGTCGGAGATGCCGATCTGTCCACGTTCCTGGCTCAGGGAGACGGCCAGGTGATCCGGGGGGAAGTCGTCCGCCGGACAGACCAAGTAGACCGGGCGGAGGGAACACACCTGCTCCCGGCCGCGAGCTCCCAGCAGGCCGGCGTCCCCGTGGCCGGCGTCCCGGCCGCAGGCCACGACGTCGTGCCGCAGCCACCGGCACGTCGCCCGCCCGTCGCCGATCTGCCGGTGCACGGCATCTCCGGAACGATCGCCGCGCAGGCGACCGGCCCCGGCCACCAGCCGCCCGCCGCCCCGGCGGACGACGGCTCCGAGGGGACGCCGCACGTGAAGCAGGCGCCCGAGGGGACGCCGCACGCGAAACAGGCGCCCGAGGGGACGGCGCACGTGAAGCAGGCGCCCGAGGGCGCTGCTTCCCGTCACACCATCGACCAGCTGATCAACAGAGACACGCAGCCGCTCACGGAACACAGGCGGCTCGTGGAGGACGGGCGGCGACTGGCGGCGCAGCTGCCCATGGACACCCCTGCCGAGCCCGTCGCCCGCGCGCTGGCCACGATGAGCCGGATCGTCGGCATCGGCGACCTGTCCGACGCGGCGGCCCGCGACAACCTGAGCGCCATGCACGACTTGTCGGCTTCCATCCGCATGAGGAACGCCTACGAGGGGCTGGCCCGCGTGTTCGACGAGGCCCAGCGGCAGGGCTTCGACGTCGAGGCCGCCACGAGCCGGGAGATCCTGGTCGAGCGCCTCAAGAGCTTCCAGAGGTCAGATCCGCTCCTGACCGTCGGTCTGTGGATCGCCCACGAGAACATCCCGAGTCCCGATCTCGACTCCGCGCGAGCACTGGCCCGGATGGACGAACTCAACGGCTCGACCCCGAGCACCGGCAAGATGGTCAGACGCGCCCAGTTGCGGTCGCTGAGCGACGAGGTCGGCGTGGGCTACTACGCGATCGAGAACTCGGTGCGCCTGTTCCGGGAAGCCGAGAGGCGCGGCTTGGACCCCCATGGCGTCCCCGACCGCGAGAACCTGGTCAGGGTGCTGAAACGCGCGCGGGCGCTGGATCCCGACCTGTGGGACGGACTGCGGATCGCCGACACGCTCTCCCTCACCGGCATTCGCGACCCGGCTGCGCGCGCGCTGGCGAGGATCGAGCGCCTCCTCGGCCCGACGGAGACCGGAGGCGGGCCTCGATCCGGTGCGGGAGCGGGCCTGCCGGAGCTGGCGGCCGAGGTGAAGCTCGGGCGTGCGAGCAGGACGCTGGGCGACCTGGCCGCCGAGGCTGAGAGGCGTCACTTCCTCCCGGGGAGTCCCGAAAGCGCCGCGAGCCCCTACGGCTCCCGAAGCCCAGCGGACCGGCGGGAACTGGTGGAGGCCCTGAACCGGTTCCGCGAGCTCGACCCCGGTCGCTGGGACGTCCTCAGGATGGAGGAGCGCCTGCCCGGCGAACGGTTGGACGCCGCCGCCGTCGCGAACCTGGCGCGGATCGACCGGATCATCGCCGGGTCGCATGCGCCGCACGAACCGGCCGACCCCCTGCTCCGGCTCGCTCACGACCTCGGGCTGGGATACTCGGCAAGGCGGCTGGAGTACGTGTTCGCCAGGGCGGAGAGACTCGGCTTCGCCCCGTCCGGCGCCACCGACCGCCAGGCCCTGATCGGCGTGCTGCGCCGCTACATGGACACCACACCCGCCACCTGGCACAGGCTCCGGGTGGCGGAGCGTTACGCGATGCGGCCCGGCACCCCCGAGACCGCCGTGCTGGCCCGGCTCGACTCGGTCATGGGCGTCAGGGAGCCCGCCGCGGCATGGGTGCTGGACCCCCTGCGGAGCTTGGCCGCCGACCTGGGGCTGGATCACTCCGTGGAACGCCTGGCCCGCCTGCTGATGCAGAACCCCGGCTGGCAGGACGCCGGCGACCGCCGAGCCCTGCTCGACCAGCTGGCCGGCCATCGCGTCGAACCGGGCCGGCCGGGCGGCCACCACTTCCCCGCCCGCCCCCTGCGCGCCTCGGCCGGAGCCGACCCGGCGGTCACGCGTCAGGCCCGGGACGAGGCCGTCCGCCAGGCTCGGGAGGCGCGTGCCGCCGCCCCGGCCGACCCGACGCCTCTGGAGGCCCAGCGGGTCCTGTCGCTGGAGGCCCGCGCGAGGGCCTGGGAGCGCCGGCCGGACGAGCCTGAGGTGTCCTACCGACGCAACCCCGAGGAGTTCCATCGGCACGTCTCCGAAGCGCTGGCCCGGGCGGACCGCGGGGAGCCCGTGGTGCCGTACCTGGTGCAGGACGTCACCGGCGGACTCGGGTCGCCCGGCGTCGGCATGCGGTTCGCCAGGGAGTTCGAGTACGACCTGCCGGACAGGCTGCTGCGCCACAAGGACGCCGTCAACCGGGCCATCGCCAGGGACCTCTATCAGGCGGGGCTCAGCCAGGATCCGTGGGTGCACGACTACCACTCGGCGCAAAGACAGGGGTACGCCAGGGGCGACAACGGCTGGCGCCTGGAAGAGGATCCCACCGTAGCGGGGGAACTGATCCCGCCGCCGCTCTGGGACACCCCGCTCACGTGGGCGAACATCGAACTCGTCTGCGAGATCATCAAATCCCATGGAGGCGTCGCCGGCCCGCGCACCGGCGGTCACATCCACATCGACACCTCTGCGTTCGACCACGTGCCCGCCTACTACACCAGGCTGCTGGAGATCACCAACAGGGTCTACCAGGACACGCTGATGAGGCTCGGCACGGACCCCGCCAGGGGGAGTCACCGCGGCACCCGGTACTGCGGGCCGAACTCCCTGCCTTCGGAGGGATACGCGTCCATCGCCGACCTGCGGGAGGCCAACGCGAGTCACTCGATCGCGGTGAACCTGAGCGCCGTCGCCGGCGGCGAGGGCGACCACGTGGAGCACCGGTGGCCGGACGGCTCGCTCGACCCGCCGGTCATCCAGACGCAGCTCAAGCTGGCGCTGGCGATCACCGACCTGGCCCTGCGCCTCGGCGAAGGCCCACCGCTCGACGGCGGTGGGCCCGACCCCCTGGGCCTCCACCTCGACCGGCATGCCCCGGGGGATGTCTCCTCCTATCTGGACCTGGTGGACGCCCTCTACCACCGGGCCGTGGACAAGGCCCAGCTCACCGCCCTGTTCGTGATGACCAGATGGAACCCGGCCGGCATCTGACGACACGTCGGCGCGCGATCACGCCGGACCGGCGGTGTGGGCGAGGATGGCGCCGGCCAGCTCCTCGTGCGTCTCCGGCGGCAGGGTGTGGCCCATGCCGTCCACCATGAGCAGCCGCGCTCCCGGGATCCGCTCCGCGATGATCGCGCCGTGCCCGGACTTGGCCGGCTCGTGGGTGCCCTCGATGACCAGCGTCGGCGCCTTCACCTGGTGCAGCACGCCCTCCGGCTCGAAGTCGGGCTTGGCGGCGGCGGCCAGCCGGTGGTTGACGACGGCGGCCAGGTCGCGCGCCCGCTCGAAGATGCGCTCCTGGAGCCGCCGCTCGGCGTCCTCGTCGAACGGCAGGGCGGTGCCGTGCAGCACCCGCGCCTCCTCGATCATCCGGTCGATCTGCTCGCGCCGGCTCGCGGGCGGCGGGCTCGCGATCACCTTGCGGAAGTGGTCGACGAACTCGGGCGTGGGCGGCGGCAGGCTGCCCTCCGGCTGCGGCTCGCCCATGAGCGCCCGCATGATCACCGCTCCCTCGTGCCCGCCGAGCGGGGAGGAGCCGATCACGGTCAGCGTGCGCACCCGCTCGGGGTGCTCGACCGCGATGTACTGGCCGAGCAGCCCGCCCGCCGAGTGGCAGACGAGGTGCGCGCTCTCCAGCCCGTACGCGTCCATGACGCGCAGCACGTCGTCCTTGATGTCGTCCCACGTGTACGGCCGGGCGGCGAAGTCGAAGACGGACGACCGGCCCGTGTCGCGGTGGTCGTAGCGGATCACCCGCCGGCCGCCGGCCACGAGCCGCCCCACGAACGCGTCGGGCCACAGCACGCCCTGCGACATGGAGCCCATCACCAGCAGGATCGGAGTGCCGTTCGGGTCGCCGAACTCCTCGGTGTGGAGCTGGACGCCGTCGATGTCGATCAGGTTCGTTTGCATGCCGCAACTCTGTCGTGTCCGGGCCCGCCCGCCTTCCGTAGGACTACTGGGCTTCGGTACGGGCGGCCTACCGGGGTCATGGCGCCCCGCTACGGAGGCGACGGGGCTCATGGAGGCGACGCGGCTCACGAGGCGTCACAGCAGCCGGGCCAGCTCCGTGCGCGAGGTGACGCCGAGCTTCGGATACACCTTGTACAGGTGGTACTCGACGGTGCGCGGGCTGAGGAAGAGCTGCGCGGCCACCTCCTTGCTGGACGCGCCCGCCGCGACCAGCCGCGCGATCCGCAGCTCCTGCGGCGTGAGCGCCGCCAGCGCGTCGCTCTCCGGCCGGGCCGCCGTCTCGCCCGCCGCCCGCAGCTCGCCGTGCGCCCGCCGCGCCCACGGCTCGGCGCCCAGCCGCTGGAACGCCTCCATCGCCGCCCGCAGGTGCGCCCGTGCCTGTCCCGGCCGCCCCGCGCGGCGCAGCCGCTCGCCGTACAGCAGGGCTGTGCGCGCCTCCTCGAACGGCTCGCCGTGCAGCCGCAGCGCCTCCTCGAACAGCTCGTCGCCGCCGCCCGCCAGGGCGCGGCACCGGGCGAGCAGCGCCCGCGCCTCGGCCGTCGTGGCGCTCGCCGCCCACCGCTCCAGCCCCTCGACCGCCGCGCGCGCCGCCTCCGGATCGCCCGCCGCCATGGCCGCCTCGACCCGGTCCGGGGTGGAGCGCCATACCACCGTCGGATGCCCGGCCCCGGGACCCGCCCGGGTGATCGCCACGAACCGGGCGTGCGCCGCCTCGAACCTGCCCAGCCCGAGGTCCAGCATGGCCAGCGCGTACGCGGCGACGCCCGCCCGCAGCCCGACCCGGTGCGGGACGGCGATGGCCAGCGCCTCGGCGGCGTTCCTGCGGCAGTCCTCCTCCTCGCCGCGCAGGGCGGCCACGACGGCGAGGTTCGCGAGGTGGGCGCCGACCGAGTTCGTGTAGCCGGCCTCGCGGGCCAGCGTCAGCCCCTCCTCGGCGATCGCGGCGCTCTCGGCCAGCCGGCCCTTGATGCGCTCGGCCGTCGCGACGAACTCCAGCACGACCGGGAGCTGCCCCACGATGCCCGACATCCTCGCCACGGCGCCCGCCCGGCCGGCCAGCTCCGCCGACAGGTCGGCCTCGCCCAGGTAGCTGGCCGCCGCGCACGCCCACAGGAACTCGGCCGCCTCCCGCAGCTCGCCGGTACGGGCCAGCGCCGCGCGCAGCAGCTCCTCACCGTCGGCGGCCCCGGGGTCCATCATGGCGCCGATGCCGGCGACGACGTCGCGCAGGAACCCCGGGGGGTGCGCCCGCGCCCGGCGGCCCAGCTCCACGATGGCGGCCACGTCGCCCACGTAGCTCGCCGCCTCGGACGCGTCGGCCAGCGCCTCCAGGGAGTCGCCGCCGCTCAGGATCCGCACGGCCTCGGCGGCGTCACCCGAGTTCAGCTCGAACCGTCCCCGCAACCGCGCGATCTCCCCGACCAGACCCGCCTTTCCCACCCTGCCGGTCGATGCCGCCTGGTCGGTGGATGTGGTCTTCGTGGTCGAGGGGGTGTGGCCGGCCGAGGCGGTCTTCGTGGTCGAGGGGGTCTCGCCGGTCGACACGGTCCTCGCGGTTGAGGCGGCCTCGCTGGTCGATGCGGTCTCGCCGGCCGAGGCGGTATTCGTGGTCGAGGGGGTCTCGCCGGTCGACACGGTCCTCGTGGTCGAGGCGGCCTCGCTGGTCGATGCGGTCTCGCCGGCCGAGGCGGTCGTCCCGGCCGACGCGGTCTCGACGGCCGACATGGCCTCGGCCAGGTCGCGGGCCTCCGTGAGGAGGGTCTGCGCCTGGCCGGGACGGCCCGCCAGCCAGGCAGCCGTGGCCGCTTCCACCAGGCGCTCCGCGCGACGGACGGGTGCGGGGGTGAGCTCGGCGGCCCGGGCGAGGGCCGTGGCGGCGTCGCCGTACCCGCCGCGCGCCCGCGCCCGCGCGGCCGACAGGGCGAGTGCGGCGGCCACGTCCTCGTCCGGCCCCAGGGAGGCGGCGGCCAGGTGCCACGCCCGCCGGTCGCCCTCGACGAGCGCCGCGAGCACCCCGTGCGCCTGCCGCAGCCGCACCGATCCGGCCCACGCGTGGACGGCCGAGCGCACCAGAGGATGCCGGAACCGGACCGTCGAGCCCTCCACGCCCACCAGCCCGGCCGCCTCCGCCTCCTGCAACCCGGCCACCGCCGCACCGACGTCCGCCGCCCGCGACCCGGGAGTCACCGCACCGATGTCCGCGGCCTGCGATCCGGGCGTCGCCGCACTGACATCCGCCTCCTGCGACCCGGCCGCCACGGCCCTGATGCCCGCCTCCGGCCAGGTCACCGCCCTGCCGGGGGCCGTCCGGGGCGGTGTCCCGGCAGGGCCGGTCGCGTGGCTGGTCGGCGCGGCCTCCAGGAGCCGGGCCGAGGCGCGCAAGGTCACGTCGAGGTCGCTCTCCAGCGACGCCGCCAGCAGCACCAGCCGGGCCGCCTCACTCAATCCCGCCACCTGGTCCCCGAAGAGCTGCTCACCTCCGGGCAAGGGATCCGGCAGCGGCGCCTGTCCGGAGAGCTGCCCGGCCGTCAGCCGCGTGACCGTCTCGCGCAGCACGAGCGGGTTGCCGCCCGACAGCGCCACCAGCCGGTCCCGTACGGCCGGCGCGACGGCCGCCCGGGACCCGAGCAGGTCGCCCGCGCCGGCCGCGTCGAGCCCGCCCACCCGCAGCTCCGGCAGCCCCTTGACCGGCAT
The DNA here is from genome assembly GCF_013363995.1 of Nonomuraea rhodomycinica. Taxonomy (GTDB): domain Bacteria; phylum Actinomycetota; class Actinomycetes; order Streptosporangiales; family Streptosporangiaceae; genus Nonomuraea; species Nonomuraea rhodomycinica. The sequence continues at coordinate 375,596 of NZ_JABWGO010000009.1, forward strand.
GTCGCCGCGTACCGCCAGCAGCATCGCCACGCCTTCGGTACGCAGCCGCCGGGCCGCGAACAGCAGCGCGTCGGCCGACGCCCGGTCCAGCCATTGAACGTCGTCCACCAGGCACAACAGCCCGTCCGGTACGGCCGCCTCCGTCAGCAGCGACAGCACGCCGGCCGAGACGAGGAACCGGTCCGAGCTGGGCGCGGCCAGGCCGAGCGCCCCGGCGACGGCGTCGCGCTGCGGTCCGGGCAACGCCTCCAGCAGGCCCGTCACGGGCCGCAGGAGCTGGTGCAGCGCCGCGAACGCCAGATCGGCCTCCGGCTCGAAGCCGCCGGCCCGCAGCACCCGCATGGCGCGCCCCGGTGCGCCCTCCCGGACACCGTCCACCACACCCGCCGACGCACCCTCCGCCGAGAGCGACGGGGCGACCGGGGTGACCGGGGAGGCGGCCGGGGAGGCGGCCAGCGAGGCCGCCAGGGACAGCAGGGCCGACTTGCCCACCCCGGCGTCGCCGCGCAGCACCAGGGCGCCGCCCTCCCCGGCGGCGGCCGAGGCCAGCAGGTCGGTGATCGCGGCGGTCTCCGCGGCTCTGCCGTACAGCATGAAAAAGGACTGTATAGGGGGTTGAGTCCGGTTCAGGCCCGCAGGATCTCCGCGCGGGGCGCCGGTACGCGGATGAGCGAGGCGTTCTGCCGGCCGTTCAGGGCGGCGATCGCCGGCACCCGGTCGAACAGGCGGAAGATGAGCGGCGGCGCGGTCGTCCCCCTGGCCAGCCGGGCGCCGGCCGCGCGCTCCGCGCGCCGCTGGCTGCGCTGCTCCCTGTCCGTGGGCGGGCGGCGGACCGCCTCCACCTCCCGGCAGGCCGCGTCCAGCGCGGCGGGCGGCGAGGCGGGGTCCAGCAGGCAGGGCAGGATCGCGTTGGCGGTGGCCGCGGCGTCGGCGATGGCGAGGTTGATGCCGTTGCCGCCGACGGGGGAGATCACGTGGGCGGCGTCGCCGATGAGCAGCAGCCCCGGGCGGTACCACGGGTCCACCGAGGTGATCCGCACCGGGAGGAGCGTGAGCTGGTTGACGTCGGTCAGCGAGGAGAGGCGGTCGCGCAGCCACGGCAGCTCCCGCGTGAACGCCTCCACGATCGGCCCGACGCCCCGCTCGCGCACCTGTCCGTGGCTGCCGGCGGCGATCATGTAGCCGAGCTGCCAGGTCGTGTCCTGGTTCAGCACGGCCAGCAGGGCGCCGGGCGCGGTCACCAGCTGCAGGCCCGACAGGGCGGGGTCGTCCGGCCTGCGGGGCACCGCGTGCCACAGCACGTCCAGGCTCGCGCCCAGCTCGGTCGCCTTGAAGCCGCCGAGGACGCGCAGCTTGGAGTTGCGGCCGTCGGCGGCCACCACCAGGCGGGCGCGCACCTCGCGGGCGGCGCCGTCCTCGGTGTACGCGACGCCGTTCACCCGCCCGTCACCGTCGTACAGGAGCCGGCCGGCGCGGGCGCGCATCCGCAGCTCGAAGCCCGGGTAGGCGGCCGCCTTCCCGGCCATGAAGGCCAGGAACCGGGCCTGGGGGATGAGCGCGTAGTAGGGGTAGCGGGGGCTGGCGCGGCGGTAGTCGGCCAGGGTGTAGGCGCGTCCCCGGGCCCGCCAGACGAAACTGCCGGCCACGGTGTGGGGGAGCGTCGCCAGCATCTCCTCGGCCAGGCCGAGGGTGTGCAGGTAGTCGAGGACCGCGGGGGCGATCGAGTCGCCGCGGAAGCGGCGGTTGAAGTCGCCGTGCGACTCCAGCAGCGTGACGCGCGCCCCTCCGCGCGCCAGCAGGTAGGCGAGCACGACACCCGCCGGCCCGCCCCCGACGATCACGCAGTCCGTGTCGCCAGCGCTGCCGGGGCGGCGTTCCGCGCCATCCGCGCCGCCGCGGCGGCCGTCCGTGTCGGGCGTGGCCGCCGAAGGCGGAGGGTGGTGGTCGTCATGGTCCGTGGGCATGGACACCTCCTGCCCCCGTCTTCGGCGGGCATGGGCGATCCGGTTGCAGGTCCCGGCGCCTCACGCCCGCGTCACGTGGCGGCGCAAGTGTCGTGGGTGGCGTCGAAGCCGGCGATCGCCTCGGTGTCGTCGGCACGCAGCGGCTTCACGCCCTTCCAGTCGTTCCCGATGACGAGGATCAGCCGGCTCGTCCGGGCCCCGGAGACGGCGCGCGGCGTCGCGGCCAGCAGGTCCTTGGTCAGCGTGGGGACGCTGGTCTCGCCGTTCGGCGAGTAGAAGACCGTGGTCTTCGGGTACGGCTTGCGGGCCGTGTCGCCGACCTTGGTGATGTGGTAGCCCCGCTGTTCGAGGGCGGCGGCCACCTGGGTGCCGAGCCCGCCCCGGTACGTGCCGTTGCGCAGCTCGATCTGCACCTTGGAGCGGGCCACCTTGGTCTGGCCGCCCTTGACGCCGGCGGGGTCGCGGTCCTGGGCCACGATCTGGAACAGCTTGCCGGCCTGCGGCTGCACCCACTCGACCCGGCCGGGCTGGGTGAGCGAGTAGTGCCAGGGCGTGGTGATGAACCGGATCTTCCCGGCGTTCATCCCCTGGAGACCGGTCGCCAGGTCCTTCATGACGCCCGGCGTGAGGCCGGGGTCGGTGGTGACGGCCTTGGTGCCCGCGTCCAGGAAGCCGAGCAGCTTGGCCGGGTCGGTCAGCGTCTCGCCGCTCATCACCTTCTTGACCATGGAGGCGATGAACATCTGCTGCCGCTGGATCCGGCCGATGTCGGAGCCGTCGCCGAGGCTGTAGCGGGCGCGCACGTAGCCGAGCGCCTGCTCGCCGTTCAGGTTCTGGCGCCCGGCGGGCAGGTGGAGCAGCGCCTTCTTGTCGTTGACGGCCTGCGGCAGGCACACCTGGACGCCCCCGATGGCGTCCACCATGCTCTTGAACCCGGTGAAGTCCACCTTGACGTAGTGGTCGATGTGGATGCCGGTGAGCGACTCGACGGTGCGCCACGTGCAGGCGATGCCGCCGGAGTTGAACGACTCGTTGATCATGCCGAGGTGGGCCTGCTGGCCGGGCAGGTTCTTCTTGGCGCGGCAGGCCGGGAGCTGGACCAGGGAGTCGCGGGGGAAGCTGACGACCATCGCGTTGTCCCGCTTGGACGACAGGTGGGCCAGCATGATGGTGTCGGTGCGCTCGCCCGCGACGCGGCCGTACTTCGCGTTCTTGCCGTTGCGCTGGTCGGAGCCGACGATCAGCACGTTGAGCGCGGTGCCGGCGACCTTGGGCGGGCGGGTGGCGCCGAGGTCCTCGGCGGTGACGTCCTCGTGCTTGACGTTGCCGGTCAGCCGGGCGTAGACGGCGACGGCGCCGCCCGCCACCAGCACGACGACCGTGACGGCGACCACGATGACCCACCGCGTCCAGCGCCCGCGGCCACGCCGCGCCGGTTCGCGCGATCCGGACGGCGGCGACGGAGGCGCGTCGACAAGCCCGCTGCTCACATGACTCCCAAGGGGAACGGGGCCGAGGGCGCCGCCCGTGGCCAGGAGCCTGGTGGTGCAGATGTCGGCCGGTTGAGAACCAGGCCGAGTGTACTTATCCGGCGTATGGGCGATGTAAGGACGGCGAAATGTCCGGATAATCCGGTCTTGCCGTCACTCCGGCAGTGTCACCCGGAGCGACAGGGCGCCGCGCAGGTCGAGCCACGCGCTCCCCGGCCCGCGCACGAGCCGCAGCACGACCTCCTCGCAGCCCGGGCAGCGTCCCACCAGCCCGGGCTCCGGGCCGTACACGTGCAGCGCGGCGATCGGACCCGCCAGGCCGCAGCTCGCGCACCGGCCGGTCGCCGCGGTGACGTCCACGGCGAACAGCTCGGCCAGCGGGCCGGCCAGCGCGTTGCCGTCGAGGTGGTCAGCGGTCATGCCTGCCCCCTGGTGGTCGGGTCAGCCCCCGGTGGGGCCGAAGCGTTCGGTCCGGATGCGCTCGGGCGCGTGGCCGAGCGTGAGCAGCAGGTCGGCGACCGTCTCCACGAATCCCGTCGGCCCGCACACGTAGCAGTCGGGCTCGAACGACGACGGCCAGCCGCCCTCGGCGAGGTCGTCCAGCCTGACGCGCCCGGCCGGCCGGGGCCAGGGGTCCGGCGTGCCGCGCGTGTAGAGGAAGGTCACGTCCACGCCGGGGTCCGGCCGGCGCAGCTCGTCCGCGTAGTAGCGGCTGTCGGGCCCGCGCAGCGAGTACAGCAGCCGGAACGGCACGCGGCTGCCCGCGCGGCGGCGCTCGCGCAGCATCGCCATCAGCGGCACGACCCCGGACCCGCCGGCGACCAGCAGCACCGGCGCGGTGCTCTCCGGCCGCCACACGAACCACCCGCCGACCGGCCCGCGGAGCTCGACCTCGTCGCCGACCTCCATGACCTCGGTGAGGTACGGCGAGACCTCGCCGTCCGGCACGCGCTCGACGGTCAGCTCGACGGTGTCGCCGTCGGCCGGGGCGGCCAGGGAGTAGCTGCGCTGCGTGCTGTAGCCGTCCTCGGCGGTCAGGCGCACGTCCACGTGCTGGCCCGCGAGGTGGCCGGGCCAGCCGGGCACCGAGAACCGCAGCGTGCGCGCGGTCGGCGTCTCGTCGCGGATCCCGGTCAGGCGGGCGGCCGTCCAGCGCGCCCGGCGGGCGGGGGCCCGCTCCACCAGTGCCCGCTCCACCAGTGCCCGCTCCACCGGGGGCCGCTCCACCGGGGGCCGCTCCACTAGTCGCCCTCGTAGCGCTGCTCGCGCCACGGGTCGCCGTAGTTGTGATAGCCGGCGGTCTCCCAGAAGCCGGGCCATTCCTCGTTCAGCAGCCGGATGCCGCGCACCCACTTGGCCGACTTCCAGAAGTACAGGTGGGGGACGAGCAGCCGGGCCGGGCCGCCGTGGACGGGCTCCAGCTCCTCGCCGTCGAAGGCGTGGACGATCCATGCCTTGCCGTCGAGCAGGTCCTCGACCGGCAGGTTGGTGGTGTAGCCGCCGTAGGAGTGGACCAGCGCGTACTCGGCGGCGCTCTCGACGTCCTCGAAGAGCACGTCGAGCGAGACGCCCTCCCAGTGGGTGTCCAGCTTGGACCACTTGGTGACGCAGTGGATGTCCACGGCCGGCCGCTCCTGCGGCAGCGCCATGAACTCCTGCCACGACCACCGGTGGGTCTCGCCCTCCTCGGTGTCGATGGTGAACTCCCACCGGTCGGCCGGCACGCGGGGCGTCGGCCCCGCCGACAGCACGGGGAAGTCCTCGACGAGGTACTGGCCGGGCGGCAGCCGGTCGCCACCCGCTCTGGGCCGGCCGCGAAAGCCGCGCGAGACGATGGCCACGGATGCCTCCTTCGGACACTGCTCCCGCCATTCCATCACGGCCCCATCTCAAGATCCGCAGGGGGCGCATAGCCTGGACCGCGAGGGCCGCCGCCATCGGGAGGAGCAGCGTCGTGGGCGACCGCAAGCCGTACGGGGTGAACTTCGAGTCGTGGATCGACCGGCAGATCCGCGAGGCGGAGGAGCGCGGCGAGTTCGACGACCTGCCGGGCAAGGGCAAGCCCCTGCCCGATCTCGACAAGCCGTACGACGAGATGTGGTGGGTCAAGCAGAAGCTGCGCAGCGAGGGGCTGTCCATGCCGCTGCCGCCGACGCTCCAGCTCCGCAAGGACGCCGAGGAGGCGCTGGCCGAGGCGCGTGCCGCCCGCTCCGAGCGGGAGGTGCGGCAGGTGGTCGAGGCGATCAACGCCCGCATCCGCGAGGCCATCCGCACCGGACTGTCCGGCCCGCCGCTCAACCTGCTCCCGTACGACGTGGACCGGATCGTGGCGGAGTGGCGCGCGTCCCGCTGAGACGTCCGCCGCAGGGTCCTGGACCGGCCGGGGAACGGCGCTCACAATCGGGGCCATGGGCGAGGACGAGGACAAGGGTGACGGCGGACAGGTGGGGGCGCGCGCGCCCCGCCGGGAGGACGCCCGGCTGCTGACGGGCCGGGCCAGGTACGCGGGCAACGTGCGGCTCCCCGCGACGGCCCACGCCGTCGTCGTGCGCAGCCCGATCGCGCACGGGCGGCTCGCCAAGTGCGACGCCGAGGCGGCGCTGGCGGCCGACGGGGTGCTCGACGTCATCACGCCCGCCGACGCGGCGGACGTGCGGCTGCCGTGCGTGACGCTCGCCGTCGGGCAGCGCGACACCTCCTACCCGGCCCTGGAGGAGACCGTCCGGTACGTGGGGCAGCCGCTCGCCGTGGTCGTCGCCGAGACGCCCGAGGCCGCCGCCGACGCCGCCGCGCTGCTGGACCTCGACCTGGACGAGCTGCCCCCGGTCGTCGACGTGGAGCGGGCGCTGGAGGCGGACGCGCCGATCCTCCACCCCCACTGGGGCTCCAACGTGCTCACCGACTCCGTCCTCGGCGACGCCGACTGCGAGGAGGCCATCGCCGGCGCCGCGCACGTGGTCGAGCTGGCCTTCCGGTACGGCCGGGCCGCGCCGTACCCGATGGAGCCGCGCGCGCTCGTCGCCACGTACGCCGACGGGGAGCTGACGATCCGCACCTCCACGCAGGCGCCGCACCACGTGCGCGACCACGCGGCCGACGCGCTCGGGCTGACCCACGACCGGGTGCGCGTCATCAGCGGCGACACCGGCGGCGGGTTCGGCGGCAAGGAGCACCTCTACCCCGACGAGGCGCTGGTCTGCCTGGCCGCGATGCGCCTCGGCGGCCGGCCCGTGCGCTGGACCGAGTCGCCCGGCGACCGGCTGGTCGCCACGCTGCCCTCCCGGGCCGCCCTCCACCGGGCGCGGCTGGCGCTGGACGCCGACGGCAGGTTCGTGGCGTTGCACGCCGACGTCGTCGGCGACATCGGGGCGCACCCGTCGAACGTCGGCATCTCGCCGTTCTCGGTGACCGCCATCCTGCTGCCCGGTCCGTACCGTTTCGACCGGGCGGCGGTACGGGTGCGCGGCGTCGTCACGACGACCACGCCGACCGGCTCGTACCGGGGGTTCGGCCAGCCGGAGGCGACGTACACGCGGGAGCGGCTGATCGACGAGGCGGCCCGGCGGCTCGGGTTCGACCCGGTGGAGCTGCGCCTGCGCAATCTGCTCGGGCCGGACGAGCTGCCGTGCGTGAGCCGGCTCTACCAGCCGTACGACTCGGGCGACTACCCGCGCGCCCTGCTCACGCTGCGCGAGCTGGTGTCCGAGGGCGTCCAGCGCAGCCCGGCGTTCGCGTGGAGCGACGGGCGCAGGCGGGGCGTCGGGTACTCCTGCCACGTCGAGGCGACCGGGCTCGGGCCGTCGAAGGACATGAAGATGACGGGCCAGCTCGCGGGCGGGTACGAGATCGCGGTGGTGCGCATGGAGCCCGACGCCTCGGTCGTCGTCGCCGCCGGTGTGGCGGCGATCGGCCAGGGCATCGAGACGACGCTGGCCCAGCTCGCCGCCGACCGGATGGGCGTCGACCCCGGACGGGTGCGGGTGGTGCTGGGCGACACGGCGGCCACGCCGTACTCGCCGATCGGCTCGATCGCCAGCCGCTCGCTGGCCGTCGGCGGGGCGGCGCTCACCCAGGCCGCGACCCGCCTGCGGGACAAGATCCTGGCCATCGCCGCCCACCGGCTGGAGGCCGCGCCCGAGGACCTGGAGATCGCCGACGGCGCCGTGCGCGTCAAGGGCGACCCGCGCGCCGCGCTGACGCTGCGCGAGGTCGCCACGTCGGCGTGGCGCGGCTGGGACCTGCCCGAGGGCGCCTCGCCGGGACTGGAGGAGCGGGCCGTCTACGACCCGCCCGCCTACACCTACGCCTACGGCGCCCACGCGGCGGCCGTGGCCGTGGACCCGGAGACCGGGGCGGTCGAGGTGGAGGGTTACTGGGCGGTCAACGACTGCGGCGTGCAGGTCAACCCGGCCATCGTGGACGGCCAGCTCGCGGGCGGCATCGCGCAGGGCATCGGCATGGCGCTGACCGAGGAGGTCGTCTACACCGACGACGGCCAGCCGATCACCGAGTACCTGCTGCCGACGACCAGGGAGGTGCCCGCCCTCGGGCTGGCGAGCCTGGTGACGCCCTCGCCCGTCACGCCCGGCGGCATGAAGGGCGTCGGCGAGGCCGGCACCATCGGCCCGCCCGCCGCCATCGCCAACGCGGTCGCCGCCGCCCTGCCCGAGGTCGCGGACCTGATCACGGTCACGCCGCTGACGCCTGAGCGGCTGTGGAGGCTGCTGACGCATGCCCGGACCGCCACCGGGTAGCCGTCAGCGAATGGACCTCGCTGACTGGTTCCTCACGGAGGACGAGCGCGGCAACCCGTCCACCCGGCTGGGCGCCTGGACCACGGGCAACCTGGTGCGTCCGCTGATCCACGGGGCGACCTACTTCGCCGAGCTCAAGGCGTGCCTGGAGAGCGTGGGCGAGGACGACCTGGTGCTGTTCGCCGACTGGCGCGGCGACCCCGACGAGCGGCTCGCCGACGACGGGCCGCAGATCTCCGACGCGCTGGCCGGGGCGGCGTCCAGGGGAGCGCTGGTCAGAGGGCTGATCTGGCGCTCCCACCTGGACGCGCTGCGCTTCAGCGCCGAGGAGAACCGGCACCTCGGCGAGAAGATCGAGGCGGCCGGCGGCCAGGCGCTGCTCGACACCCGGGTACGGCCCGGCGGCGCCCACCACCAGAAGTTCGTGGTCGTCCGGCGCCCCGGCGACCCGGCCCGGGACGTGGCCTTCGTCGGCGGCGTGGACCTGTGCCACAGCCGCCGCGACGACGCCGCCCACCACGGCGACCCCCAGGCCGCGCCCATGCCCGACGTCTACGGCGACAGCCCGCCCTGGCACGACGTCCAGGCGGCCATTCACGGGCCGGCGGTGGCCGAGGTGGAGACCGTGTTCCGCGAGCGCTGGGAGGACCCGGCCCCGGAGACGCGGCAGCCGTTGAGACGCCTGCGCGACCACCTGGAACGGATGGACGACGTGCCCCCGCTGCCCCCGCCGGGTCCCGCTCCCGGCCGGGCCGGCACGCACGCCGTGCAGCTCCTGCGGACCTATCCGTACCGGCGGCGCCCTTACCCGTTCGCCCCGCGCGGCGAGCGGAGCGTCGCCCGCGCCTACCAGAAGGTGCTGCGCCGGGCCCGCTCGCTCGTCTACCTGGAGGACCAGTACCTGTGGTCCACGGAGGTGATCGAGCCCTTCGCGGAGGCGCTGGAGCGCGAGGACGAGCTGCGCATGATCGTCGTCGTGCCCCGGCATCCCGACCAGGACGGCTGGCTGGCCGGTCCCGCGAGCCTCATCGGCCGGGCCGAGGCCCTGACCCGGCTCACCCAGGCGGGCGGTGACCGGGTCGCGGTGTACGACCTGGAGAACCACGCGGGCACGCCGGTCTACGTGCACGCCAAGGTCTGCGTGGTGGACGACGTGTGGGCGACCGTCGGGTCCGACAACGTCAACCTGCGGTCGTGGACGTACGACTCGGAGCTGAGCTGCGCGGTGCTGGACGAGGAGCCCGACCCGCGCCCGCCCGCGGGCGGCCGCCGCTTCGCCCGGGACCTGCGGCTCACACTGGCTGCCGAGCACCTGGACCGCGACCCGGCCGACGTGGACGACCTGTGCGACCCGAAGGCCGCCTTCGAGGCGTTCGCGGAGTCGGCGCGGCGCCTGGAGTCCTGGCACCGGGGGGAACGCCGGGGCGCCCGGCCGCCCGGCCGGCTCCGCCCGCATCCGGCTCCCGAGCTGGGGCGCTTCCGCAAGCTGCTGGCCATGCCGCTCTACCGGGCGGCCGTGGACCCCGACGGCCGTCCGGCGGCCCTGCGCCGCTCGCGCCGCTTCTGACGCTCTCGCCGCCTGTGACTTCCGGCCGCTTCTGACGCTCCGGCCGCCTGCGACGGTTCTGACGCGCTAGGACGGGGACGGGGCGGCGGCGCTGTCGAGGACGGCCTGGAGCTGGGCCGGGTCGGCGGCGCCCCCGGCGGCCAGGACGGTGCCCCCGCGGTCCGTCACCACCGCGTACGGCGGCCACAGGATGTCGTTGCGGTCGTAGACGTCCGGGTCCACCACGAGCGGCGGCCCGTCGGAGCCGAAGGACCCGTCCTTGGGCGCCGCGCTGACCAGCACGACCTCCATCCGGGCGGCCATGGCGGTGAAGTGCGGCAGCATCGCGGTGCACAGCCCGCACCCCGGCGAGACGAGCGCGTACAGGACCCGGTCGGCGCTCCGTTCGGGCGCCCCCTCCACCGCGAAGGGCGTCCCCGGCCGGGGACCGTGTTCGAGCGGGCCTCTGGCGCCCGCGGCACCGGAGGAGCGTCCGCCGCGCGGGCCGTGCCGTCCGCGCCCGGGCACCAGGACGGGCAGCGCGAACGCGACTCCCAGCAGCGCGGCGGCCACCGGCACCTGGAGCGGCGCGAACGGCGCCGGCCCCGCCGCCAGCGCCATGAGCGCGAGCACCAGGAGCACGCCCGTGCGCGCCATCGTGCCGGGACCCACCAGGTCACGGCCGCCGAAGCAGCCGCAGCCCACGCTCAGCCCGCGCCACAGCACCGACCCCATCGCGCCGAGGAACACCGCGAACAGCAGCGCCGCCGCCACGGCCCCCCACAGGCGCGTCACCGGCGCCAGCAGCAGCGCCGCCGCCGCCACCTCGACGACGAGCACGGCCACGGCCGCGGGCAGGGCCAGCCCGGCCGGCAGCACCCGGTAGCCGCCGATCGTCGCCGCGAACGCCCGGACGTCGCGGATCTTGCCCAGCGCCGCCCCCAGCAGCACGGCCGCCACCGCGAGCGGCGCCGACGCGAGGACGATCACGACACCTCCTGGTAGGCCGACGCCTGCAGCGCGTAGAGGTCGGCGTAGAGCCCGTCGCGTGCCATCAGCTCCTCGTGCGTGCCCTGCTCGGCCACGCGCCCGTGGTCGAGGACATAGATCCGGTCGGCGTAGCGGACGCTGGCCAGCCGGTGGGTGATGAGCACGATCGTACGTCCGTCGGCGTGCGACCGGATGCGCTCGAACAGGGCGTGCTCGGCCCGGGCGTCCAGCGCCGAGGTCGGCTCGTCGAAGATGACCAGGGCGGCGTCGCGGTAGAAGCCGCGCGCGACGGCGATGCGCTGCCACTGGCCGCCCGACAGGTCGTGCCCGCCGCGGAAGCGCCGGTCGAGCAGGGCGTCGTAGCCGTCCGGCAGCGCGGCCACCACCTCGTGCGCGCCCGACGCCCGCGCGGCGGCCGCCAGCCGGGGCTCGTCCACGGCCTCGCCCATGACGATGTTCTCGCGGACGGTCAGCGGCCAGCGCGTGTGGTCCTGCGCGATGACCGACACGTGGCGGCGCAGCGCGTCGGCGTCGAGCGTCGCGAGATCGGCGCCGTCCCAGCGGACCGCGCCCGTGTCCGGCCGGTACAGCCCGGCCAGGAGCTTGGCGAGCGTGGTCTTGCCCGAGCCGTTCTCGCCGACCAGGGCGATGACCTCGCCGCGGTTCACGGTGACGCTGACGCCCGCCAGTGCGGGACGGCCGGCTCCCGGGTAGGTGAACGTGACGTCGTCGGCGGTCAGCCGGCGGAAGGGCGCGGGCGCCAGAGCGCCGCCGGAGGGGGCCGCGCGCTCCTCGGCCAGCTCGCGGAAGGCCAGGTAGTCGCCGAAGTACAGGCCGGCCTCGTAGAGCCGGTTCATGGCCTGGATCAGGCCGGTCAGCGAGCCCTGGCCGGCGCGGACGGCGAGCACCGCCGCCCCGGCCACCGCCAGCGGGACCACACCGGCCGCGAGCAGCGCGCCGAGCGCGACGTAGACGCCGGCCGTGGCCACCCCGGTCAGCAGGTCGCCGGCCGCCTTGGCGGCGGTGCGCCGGCGGGCCACGTCGAGCTGCACCTCCTGCTCCAGGTCGGCCACCTTGGCGTACTGGCCCAGCAGGAAGGTCCGCAGCCCGTACGCGCGCACCTCGGCGGCGGGTAGCCGCTCGGCCATCAGGTCGGACAGCATGAACTTGCGCCGGCGCGCCGCGGACAGCCGGTAGAAGCCCTGGTAGCCGAGGCGGGCGGCCCGGACGGCGGCCCAGCCCGCGGGCAGGGCGGTGACCAGCAGCAGCGGCGTCAGCACCGGATGGAGGAGGCCGAGCGCGACGGCGGAGGCCAGCACGCCGACGGCGGCGGTGAGCACGGAGACGGCCGTCTCGACCACGGTCGCGCTGTCGGGGACGCCGCTGTCGCGGGCGCGCCGCATCGCGTTGTGGAAGTCGTGGTCGTCGAACGCGGTGAGGTCGACGCGGGTGGTCAGCTCGAACAGCCTGGTCTCCGCGAGCCGTTCGACCAGCGGCTTCAGCCGGGCCTGGGCCCAGCCCGCACCCGTCAGCAGCGCGCCGCGTAACCCGGCCGCGCCGGCGACGAGCAGGAGCGAGGGGAGCGCGGCCCGCACCCGCTCCGGGGTGGGACCGGAGGCGAACAGGGAGGCGAGCACGTCCGAGGTCGCCACCAGGCCGAAGACCGTGAACACGCCGGCCGCGAGAGCGCCCGCCACGGCCGCCGCCGTGTCACGGGGGCTGGCCTGCCAGGCCAGCCGCAGCGCGCCGGCGACGAGCGAGGGCAGGCGGCGGGCGATCGTGGCGAGCGTCGTGGTCAGGAGATGCTCGTCGTGGCTCTCCCAGTAGGCGACGTCCAGCCCGGACCTGTCGTCGTCCGGGACGGCGGCGCCCTGAGCGGCGGATCGCGCGGCAGGTGACGCGGCGGGTCGTGTGCGCCGATCCGCGCCCCGCCGCCGCCACAGCCTCACGCGTGGTGGCTCTTTCGTGACAGCCGGCACGGCGGAGTTCCCCGAATCACGCAGTCAATCTAGGTGACCGTTGAAGCACTGTAAAGGGCGGAGTAAATCCATTTGGGGCGTTTCGAGAACGCCCTAGACATGTGTCCGGATATATGCCCATAATGCGTCCGTTTGCGTGTGGCCTTGGTCGCAAACGCGATTCCGGGTCGCACGCAGGGTGCGGGAACAGGCGCTCACCAGTGCCGTCCCGAGGCTGATCCCAACAGCGGTCGTCGACCGACGGCCAAGGAAGGAGCCCCCATGTCCGTGCTGGCCCTGGAGCCCCGCGACGCAGGTGTCCTCGAGTTCGAGGACCTCATGGTCGACTTCGAAGGCGAGCTTGGCAAGCTGCTTCACGGCCCGCAGGCGTGCGTCAACACCTGCAAGCGCACCGTCTGCAGCAGCTTCCCCTGCTGCCCGTCGATCGTCTGACATCCCCACGGTCACGCCGTGACGCGTGACCGGCGCAATGCGCCGGGAAAGGCCGTCGGCGCAGTTCCGGCGGCCTTTTCCGGCGATGCCCGATGCGCTCTGCGATCGAAAGGTCACCATGGATGTCAATGTGCGGGACCGCCTTGCCCGATTCGCCGATTCTTACGGCAGGGAAATCTACGAGGACGACACGTGGATCAGCGTCCACGACCCTGAGGCGGAGACTCCGGTCCAGGGCTGGAAGCTGCACGTCTCGGCGCGCCCGGGCACGCTGGGCGACACCCTCGACCGGGTCCTGCCCATCCTCGCCGCCGCCGACTGCGCCTTCAAGGTGGCCCGCTCCACGCACACGCTGATGGAGCTCAACACGGGCGACCTCGACGCCGGGGCCGTGGGCAAGGCCATCACGGTCTACCCCGCGCAGGAAGCGGTGGTCGAGATCGGGCACGCCCTCGCGAGCGCGCTCGCCGGCATGGCCGCGCCGCGCATCGTCAGCGACCGGCGGGTCCGCGCCGACGCGCCCGTCTACTACCGGTACGCGCCCTTCGCGCCGCAGTACCGGGTGGACGACAACGGAGACTTCGAGCTCGTCGTGGTCGGACCCGACGGCGAGCGCCTGCCCGGGGCGGCGGGCCCCGAGTACTCCTGCCCGCCCTGGGCCACCGACCCCTTCCGGCCGGACGACCCCGCCCCCGCTCCGGCCTCCCCGGACGCCGCCCGGTCCACCTCGTCCGGGCCGCTCCCGTCGTCCGGCCCGCTCCCGTCCGGCTCCCCGGACTCGCCCGGCAGGAAGACGATCGGCGGGCGCTACCTCGTCACCTCCGGCGTCATGCGCGGCCCCCGCGGCAACGTCTACCGGGCCGTGGACAAGGACGGCCGGCCGGTCGTCGTCAAGGAGGCCCGTGCGTACGTCGGCGAGAACACCCAGGGCTGGGACCTGCGGATGTACCTGCGCAACGAGCTGCGCGTGCTCCGGGCGCTCGACGGCGTGCCGGGCGTGCCCGAGCCGATCGACCACTTCCGCCACGGCGACGACGAGTTCCTCGTCATGACCGACGCGGGCAGCCGGGACCTCAACCGCTTCGTGGCCGAGAACGGCACGTTCACCGGCCGGTCGGGGGAGCGCGACCTCGCCGGGCTGGCCTCCCGCCTGCTGGAGGTGCTGGACGCCGTGCACGCGCGCGGCGTGATCGTCCGGGACCTGTCGCCCAAGAACGTCGTGCTGGGCGAGGACGGCCGTTGCACGCTCATCGACTTCGGCAACAGCAGGTACGACGGCCTCCAGTTACCGGGCTGGAGCCGCGGCTACAGCGTGCCCGACCAGCACACCGACCGGGAGTCCGAACCCGCCGACGACTACTTCTCGCTCGGCGCCACGCTCTTCTTCGCCGCCACCGGCATGAACCCGGTCATGATCGACCCCGACCCGGTGCGCAACCTGGAGCGCACGCTGATGTGCCTGGCGCGGATGTCGCCTGACGTCGCCGGAGGGGTGCGGGCGCTGTTGCCGTCGCTGCTCAGCCTGGATCCGGTGGAACGTGTCGAGGCCGCCGCGAGCCTGCGGGACGGCCTGACCGGGCAGCACCGCTCAGCCGGCCGGCGCCGCGCCCCGGTCGCGGCGCCCAAGCTCACCGGCGACCTGCTCGCGAAGATCCTCGACCACTCCACGCGCGAGTGCGTCGCCTTCGCCGAGCGCCTCATGGACGCCCCCGAGGAGGCCCGCCGCGCGAGCCCCCCGGTGACCAACGTCTACGGAGGCTGCGCCGGCGTCGGCATGGAGCTGCTGCACCATCCCGAGGCCAAGGCCGTCGCCGCCGATCTGGCCCGCTGGACGGCCCGCGTCATGCCGCCCGCCGCGCTGCCGCCGTCCCTGTACTTCGGCCGCACCGGGACCGCGCTGTTCCTGACCGCGGCCCGGCTGACCGCCGTGCCCGAGCTGGCCACGCCCGCGCCGGTCACCCTCGACGGGCCGCAGCGCGCCGACCAGGCGCACGGCGTCGCCGGCATCGGCGCGGGGCACCTGGCCCTCGCGGCGATCGAGGACGACCCCCGGCACCTGGAGGTCGCGGCGGAGTGCGCCCGGCGCCTGCTTACGGGAGAGGTCACCGCACCGGAGGAGGACGTGCCGCCGCCGCCCGGCTCGGGCGTGGCTGTGGACGCCGCGTTCGCCCATGGCGCGGCGGGCTGCGCGGACTTCCTGCTCTCCTACCACGAGGCCACCGGCGACCCGGCGGCCGGCGAGGCGGCCAGGGAGCGGTTCGAGGAGCTGGCCGTACGGGCCGAGGCCATGCTCGGCGAGCTGGCGGGGCCGGACGCGCGGCCGATGGGCGCGTCCTGGTGCCAGGGCGTGTCGGGTATCGCGAGCGCGTTCGCGCACGCGGCGACGGCGTACGGCGACGACGGCTACCTGAGGCTGGCCGAGCGCGGCGCGCTGGCCGGCCTGAAGGTGGCCCCGCACGCGTGGGTGGTCTCGCAGTGCTGCGGGCTCGCGGGGATGGGTGAGGCGCTGATCGACCTGGCCGTGGTCACGGGCGACGACCGCTTCTGGCGCGGCGCCGAGGAGATCGCCGAGCTGATGCTGACGCGCGCCGGAGGCGAGCCGGAACGGCCGGTCTTCCCGGGCAACGACCTGGACAAGGCCGGGTACACCTGGGCCACGGGCACGGCGGGAGTGCTGTCGTTCCTGCGCCGGCTGGACCGCCGGTCGGGCACGCGCCTGTGGACGGCCGGCTGGCGCCTGCCCGGGTAGGCGCTGCGCCGGCCCCGGCGGGCCGGCCATAGGGCGTGGCGTCTGGCCCCGGCGGGGCCGCTCGGTGGGGCCCGGCGTCTGCCCGTACAGGTGTGTGGCGGGTCTCGCCGTCCTTACGTCCGGGTCGCCTGGTACAGGCCGTTGATGGCCAGGGCGTAGCCGTACACGCCGAAGCCGACCACGATGCCGCGCGCGACCGGCGACAGGTACGAGTGGTGCCGGAACTCCTCGCGCCGGTGGACGTTGGAGATGTGCACCTCGACCACGGGCAGTTCGGCGCCCTCGATGGCGTCGTGCAGCGCGATCGAGGTGTGCGTGTAGGCGCCGGCGTTGAGGACCGCGCCGATGCACCGGCCCGCCTTGACCTCCGTGCCCGCCTCCTGGATCCAGTCGACGAGCTGCCCCTCGTGGTTGGACTGCCGGAACACCGTGTCCAGGCCCAGCTTGCCGGCCTCCTGGCGGCACAGCTCCTCCACGTCGGCCAGCGTGGCCGAGCCGTAGATCTCCGGCCGGCGGGTGCCGAGCAGGTTGAGGTTGGGGCCGTTGAGAATCAGAACCGAGGTCACAGCGGGAGACTAACGCGAGCCGTGAACCGGCGCCGCGGGCGGCGCGTACCTCGGGGCGACGGGTCCGCCCGACCCCACGCCCCCGACCCCTCCGAGGAGCGATCATGCCTCAGCAGCGCACCGTGGCGGTTCTGGCCGTGCTGGGATTCCAGCTCGTCGCCGGATGTGCCGCGGTCTCCCAGGCCCAGCCCGCCCAGCCCGCCCAGCCCGCTCCGCCCGCGGCGGCGGCCGGGGCGGCGGCGGAGGGCGGCCACGCGGAGTCCGACGTCACGTTCTCGCAGGAGATGATCGTCCACCACCGGAAGACGATCATGCTGGCCGAGCCGGCTGTCGAGCGGGGCGGCAGCGCGTACGTGCGCGACCTCGCCCGCGAGCTCATCGACGGCGAGAAGAAGGACATCACGCAGATGACGTCGTGGCTGCGCTCGTGGAAGGCCGAGGTGCCGGACGAGAGCCACATGGGTCACGACATGCCGGGCATGGTGTCGGCCGACGATGTGGAGGCGTTGAAGGGCCTGTCCGGTTCCGCGTTCGACCGGGCGTGGCTGAAGGCCCTGGCCGACCATCTCGACGCGGGCGTGAAGATGTCCGAGGTCGCGCAGGCCATGGGCAGGCACGCGCCCACCGTCAAGCTGGCCCGCCGGCTCGTCGAGGAGCAGCGCGAGCAGGTCGCCGCCATCAAGGAGCGCCTCGCCTGAGCCCGCGCCGACGACCGGGCGCCCGGGACGGGAGGCGGGTGGAGGCACCCCCAGTCCCTCCGCCCGCCCATCGCCGATCCCGTCAGCGACCTCGATGATGCGCTATATTTCCCATGAAAGCAATAGGGAATATATGGATTGACCAAGGACCTTGATCTCGATGCCAACAAAGGGCGAATCTGCATGAAGCCGCCGGTCCCGCCGCCTACCCTCGTGCCCATGCTGATCGAAGACGGGAACGCCCCCGCCGTGGCGGCGCTCCTTCCGTCCCCTGAGCGTTCGGTCACCGCGATCGCGCCCGAGGGCCCCGGCGCCGGGCACTGGGCCGGCGCCCCCAGCGCGGTGGCGCACGACGGGGTGGTCCATCTCGCCTACCGGCTGCGCCGGCCCATCGGCGAGGGGCGCGGCCACGCCGTCGTCGTGGCCCGCTCCACCGACGGCGAGCGCTTCGAGCCGCTGCTGACGATCACGCGCGAGGAGATGGACGCCGAGTCGCTGGAACGTCCGACGCTCGTGCGCCTGCCCGACGGGCGCTGGCGGCTCTACCTGAGCTGCGCCACGCACGGCACCAAGCACTGGCGGGTCGAGGTCCTCGAAGCCGACGACCCCGCCTCCTTCGACCCGGCCGGACGGGTCACCGTCCTGCCCGGCGACCCGAAGACGGGGGTCAAGGACCCGGTCATCGTCCGGCGCGGCGGCACCTGGCACCTGTGGGCGTCCTGCCATCCCCTCGCCGACCCGGACGAGGCCGACCAGATGGTCACCGACTACGCGACCAGCGACGACGGCCTCACCTGGACCTGGCAGGGCACGGCCCTGAGCGGCCGGCCCGGCGTCTGGGACTCGCGCGGCACGCGGGTGAGCGCCGTGCGCTTCACCCCCGCCGGAGTGCTCGCCTTCTACGACGGCCGGGCCAGCGCCGCGGAGAACTACGAGGAGCGCACCGGGGTCGCCTTCGGCGCCGACCCAGCGGCCCTGACGCCGCTGGGCGACGCCCCCGCCGCCTCCTCGCCGTACGGCGGCGGCGGGCTGCGCTACCTGGACGTGGTGGACCTGCCGGAGGGCGGGGTGCGGCTGTACTACGAGTACACCTGCGCCGACGGCAGCCACGAGCTGCGCACGGAGCTCCGCCCCGCCTGAGGCTCAGAGCGGCTTCGGGCGGCCGTTGCGCGACTGGCGCTGGCCCGGCGGCCGGGCGCCGACCAGGCCGCCCGAGCGCTCCCGGGGCTGCAGCCAGTCGCTGAAGTCGGCCCCCGTCACCCGTTGCAGCAGCTCGACGTCGTCGGCGAAGTACGGGATCAGGGCCCGGCGCTGCTCCCAGGTGAGCGGGCGGCGCGGGTCGCCGTGGCGCTGGAGCAGGTGCTCCAGACGGTGGTGCAGCGCCCGCTCCAGCCCGTGGGGCAGGACGCGCGCCACCCGCGCCGTCGCCGACAGCAGGCGCCGCCGCCCGCCCTCCTCGGGGTGGGCCGTCACGTTCTCCCGGGGTACCTCGGTGAGCAGGCCCCGCTCGACCCCGAGGAACCCGCAGATGCGGTCCAGCGTGTCGGCGGGCCGGTCCACGAGGTCGCGGTAACGGAAGACGAGGACCTGGTCGCGAGGGAAGAGGGTGTACAGGTGCGAGAGCTGCTCGCCGTAGCGGCCGAGCCCGACGTAGTGCCAGAAGTGCGCCCATCCGGCGGCGATGCGGCGGCCCTCGTCGGCGCAGGCCCGCACCACGTCGCCGATCGGTTCGAGCCCGGCCGACCACAGGTGGGTCCAGTTGGAGTGGGCCCGCTCGACCGGGTCGCGCAGGACGGCGATCAGCTTCGCGTGCGGGACGAGGGCGTGGATGCGCCGCTGCGCGTCCAGGTCGTACAGGTAGAACGGGGTGGCCTCGCCGAGCAGGGCGCCCGGCGGCGCGCCGGCGAAGAGGGCCTCGTAGTCCTGCCTGCGCCACACGTGCTCCCGGTAGGTGGGCGCGTCGCCGGGGCCGCCACGAGTGGGAGGCGGCCCGTCGGTGAGGAAGAACTTGGGCTCCTTCACGTGGGACAGGTGGAGCCGGGGGTGTCGCTGGAGCGCGGCGTGCAGGGCCGTCGTGCCGGCCTTGGGGGCGCCGATCACCAGGAAGTGGGGCAGCGGCATCGTCCTCGTCCTTCCTTCCCTCCAGTACCAAGCAATCCTTATTTTCCTACCAAATGTGTGGGATAATCTAGTCATGAGTCTGGACAGGACCCGATCGCCGAGCGCCCGCGCGGAATCCCCGCTCACCGCCGCGATCCTGGCCGGCCGGTGGATCAGGTCGGCGGCGGTCGACGACGAGCACGGGCGCCGCTGGCGCGCGAACCCCGATCCTCGCGGGCGGCCGGCGGCCACCCCCGAGGAGCCGTGGTCGCTCTACTCGGGCGGCGCGGGCATCGTGCTGTTCTTCTTGGAACTTGCCGCCGCCACCGGTCACGAGGCGTACCTCGACGACGCCCGGGCCGGAGCCCGGCGCCTCGCCGCCACCTGGCGCGACCAGGGCGACCTGTCTCTCTACCATGGCCTGACCGGCGTCATGATCGCACTCATGGAGGCCGGATGGGCGCTCGGCGAGGCCCGGTTCGAGGCGGAGGCTAGGGCCATCGCCGACCTGATCGTCAGCCGGGGGCGCACCGCCGACGGCGAGGCGGGCTGGTCGCCCGACCCGGCGCAGCGCGGAGACGGCGGCATCGTGCTCGGCCTGCTGCGCGCCGCCGCCCACCTGGGCGTGCCGGCCTACGAGGAGTTCGCCGTCGAGGCGGGCCTGCGCATCGCCCGGCTGCCCGTGCCCGGCCACCGCTTCGGCGACTGCGCCGACCTGCCCGTCGACGCCGTCACGCCGGGCTTCCTCGCCGGTACGGCCGGCACGGCGTTCCTGCTGGCCCGCCTGTACGGGGTCAGCGGCGACGAGCGCTTCCTGCGGGCCGCCCGCAGCGGCGCCGACTTCGTGCGCGAGGTCAGCATCGTGAGCGGCGACCGCGCGGTCGTGCCGCACCACGTGCCGCACGCCCGGGGGCTGCACTACCTGGGCTTCTGCTCCGGCTCGGCCGGGGTGGCGCGCATGTTCCACGAGCTGCACCAGGTGGCCGGCGACCCGCGCGACCTCGAATGGGTGGAGCGCCTGGCGCGCGGCATCACGAGCAGCGGCGTGCCGTACCGGCAGAGCGAGGGCTACTGGAACGTGGCCTGCCAGTGCTGCGGGGCCGCCGGGCTGATCGAGCTGTTCGTGGGCCTCTGGGCGGCGACCGGGCGCGTGGCGCACCTCGACTTCGCCCGCACGCTGGCCGGCAACCTCATCGGCCGCGCCACCGACCACGACGGCCACGGCTACCGGTGGTACCAGGCGTACCGGCGGCTGCGGCCGGAGGAGGTCAGCGCCGACACGGGCTACATGGTGGGGGCCGCCGGCATCGGCGCGGCGCTGCTGCACCTGGACGCCGCCGGGCAGGCCGCCCGGGCGCGCCGGGTGATCCTGCTGCCCGACAACCCGTTCCCCGCGATCCCGCTGCCCGCGACCGCGCTGACGCCGCCCGGCGAAGGCGGCTGACCGGCCGCCTCGCCGCCTCCCGGCGACCTGATCCGGGTTACCCTTTCCTGCTTCCCTCGCGCGCCGGGCGACCGGCCCGCCCCTCCTGGAGGAGTCCCCCCGTGACCAGCGCCAGACCGGCCCCCGCCCAGGGCTCCGACGAGCCGGAGGAGTTTCCCGGCGACGTCCACTGGTACGACCTGCCCGACGACGACGCCGAACCCGACGAGGGCCCCGGCCGGCCCGCGTGGTGGGCCTGATCCGGCCGCACGCCTCTCGCTGATCCGGCCGCCGGCCCGGCGAGGCTCTGACGCGGGGATGTCTCAGCATGCGGGCGTCCGTATTGTCTATAAAATAGGTAGGTTAATATGGTTTCTACGCCACGCAGGCTTCCCTGTTCCATGAAGGGCATCCCCATGTCATCGTCCGCACCCCGTCCCGTCCTCGCGTCCCTCGCCGTCGCCGCCGCCACCTGCCTGCTCAGCGCCTGTGGCGGCGGCGGGACGGCTCCGGCCGCCGGCGCGGCGGCCGCCGGCAAGCCGGTGTACGGAGGGACGCTGACCTACCTCGAACACCAGGCGCCCACGTGCCTCTACCTGCCGGCCGCCGGCTTCTATCCGAACGGCGGCGTCCTCAACCAGCTCACCGACAAGCTGACCTGGCAGAACCCCGAGACGCTGAAGATCGAGCCGTGGATCGCCACCTCCTGGGAGGTGAACAAGGACGCCACGCAGTACACCTTCCACCTGCGCGACGGCGTCACCTTCAGCGACGGCACGCCCCTCGACGCCGACGCGGTCGCCGCCAACTTCGACGTGTACGGCAAGGGCGACCCCAAGCTGAAGCTGCCCGTCGCCGAGTTCGTCAACAACTACGAGCGCAGCGAGGTCATCGACAGGAACACGGTGCGCTTCCACTTCGACAAGCCCTCGCCCGGCTTCCTCCAGGGCACCTCCGTCATCGGCGCCGGCCTGGTGTCGAAGAAGACGATCTCCCTGCCGTACGAGGAGCAGTGCCAGCTCAAGAACGTCGTCGGCTCCGGGCCGTTCACGGTCGCGAAGCAGGTCGTGGACAAGGAGATCGACCTGGTCGCCCGCAAGGACTACGACTGGGCGCCGAAGTCCAGC
The DNA here is from genome assembly GCF_013363995.1 of Nonomuraea rhodomycinica. Lineage (GTDB taxonomy): Bacteria > Actinomycetota > Actinomycetes > Streptosporangiales > Streptosporangiaceae > Nonomuraea > Nonomuraea rhodomycinica. The sequence goes on from NZ_JABWGO010000009.1 coordinate 397,414, forward strand.
GAGCACCAGGGCCGCGCGTACCTCGACCAGATCAAGATCATCGTCACGCCCGAGGACAACGTCCGCGTCGGCGCGCTCACCTCCGGCCAGGCCGACTACGTCCGCTACGTGCAGGCCTACGACGAGCAGACCGTCAAGGACGCCGGGTTCACCATCTACGCCGAGCCCACCCGGGGCGTCAACAACGGCCTCTATCTGCGTCCGGCCAACAGCATCCTCAAGGACGTCAAGGTCCGCCGGGCGCTGCAGAAGGGCACGAACGCCAAGGAGGTCGTCGACACCCTGTTCACCCCGAGCTACCCGGTCGCCACGTCGGTGCTCAGCCACCTCGCGCAGGGCTACGTCGACCTGTCCAAGGAGCTCGCCTACGACCCCGAGGCCGCCGCGAAGCTGCTCGACGAGGCCGGCTGGGTGAAGGGCGCCGACGGCGTCCGCGAGAAGGACGGCGCCGAGCTCCGGCTCGGCGTCTTCGTCTCCGGCCCCCAGCCGCTGTCGAAGCAGACCCTCGAACTGGTCGGCCAGCAGTGGGCCAAGCTCGGCGTCAAGCTGGAGATCCGGCCCGCCGACGCCGGCACCCAGGCCGTGGACATCAAGAACGCCGAGAAGACCGCCATCGCCCACTCCATGGTCGGCCGCGCCGACCAGGACGTCATCAAGAGCCACTTCCACACGAAGAACCGCGACGTCATCCTGTCGAACGACGCCAAGCTGGACCGGCTGCTGGAGGAGGAGTCGGCCCTGCCCGACGAGGCCGCGCGCAACGCCAAGGTCGCCGAGATCCAGCGCTACGTGGTGGACCAGGCGTACGCGATCCCGCTGTTCGAGGAGCCGCAGGTGTACGGCGTGGCCCCGAACGTCCACGGCGTCGCCTTCGAGGCGGTGGCCCGGCCCAGCTTCTACTCGGTCTGGAAGTCATGAGCGGATCCGCCAGGTACCTCCTGTCGCGGGCGGGGCAGGCGGTGCTCGTCCTGTGGGCCGCCTTCACCGCCGGATACGTCCTGCTCCAGCTCCTGCCCGGCGACGCGATCCTCATCAAGTTCCAGAACCCCGAGCTGGGCCTGTCGCCCGAGCAGATCGCCGAGATCCGCTCCTACTACGGCACCGACGGCCCCGGCGCCTACCTGCACACGCTGCTCGGCTTCCTGCGGGGCGACTTCGGCTACTCCATCGACACGGGCACCCCCGTGGCCGAGCGGCTGGCCGAGGGGCTCCCGGCCACCGCGAAGCTGGCGGGGACGGCGTTCGCGCTGGCCGTCCTGATCGCCGTGGCCGTCGCGTTCGCCTCCTGCCACACCCGGCTGAGCCGGCTCCGGGGGGCGCTGCAGGCCGTGCCGTCGCTGTTCGTCTCGGTGCCGGCCTTCTGGCTCGGCATCGTGCTCATCCAGGTGTTCTCGTTCCGGCTGCGGCTGGTGCCGGTGATCGGCGGCAGCGAGGTCCAGCAGCTCCTGCTGCCGGTGCTGACGCTGGCCGTGCCGATCTCCGCGCCCATCGCGCAGATCCTCGCGCGCAGCCTCGACCAGGTGCGGGCGCAGCCGTTCGTGCCCGTCGTCGCCGCCAAGGGGGCCTCGCCGGGATGGATCCTGTGGCGGCACGTGGCGCGCAACGCCCTGCCGCCGACCCTGACCGTGGCCGGGCTGACGTTCGGCGAGCTCATCGCCGGGTCGGTGGTGACCGAGACGGTCTTCGGCCGCAACGGCGTCGGCCGGCTCACCGAGCAGGCGGTCAACGCCCAGGACACGCCGGTGCTGCTGGCCGTCGTCGTGCTCGCCGCGACCGTGTTCGTGCTGGTCAACCTGGTCGTGGACCTGCTGTACCCGGTGCTCGACCCCAGGCTGAGGAGGGCCGTCGCGTGAGGCCCGGCCTGATCCTGTCGTGGGCGCTGATCACGCTCGTCGCCCTGTGGGCGCTCGTGCCCGGCGTTTTCACCGGGTACGACCCCATCGCGGGCACTCCGGCGGAGAAGCTGCGCGCCCCCGGCCCCGGCCACCTGTTCGGCACCGACGCCGTGGGCCGCGACCTGTTCGCCCGGGTGGTCCACGGAGCCGTCCACTCGCTGTCGGGGGCGTTCGTCGCCGTCGCGGTCGGCCTGCTGCTCGGCACCCTGCTCGGGCTGGTCGCGGGCTCGGTGCGCGGGGCGCTGGACGAGATCGTCATGCGCGTCGTGGACGTGCTGCTGTCGGTGCCCGGGCTGCTCCTCGCGCTCACGGTCATCATCCTGCTCGGCCCCGGCACGGTGAACGTGGCCGTCGCCGTCGGCGTGGGATCCGTCGCCTCGTTCGCCCGGCTGGCCCGTTCGGAGGTGGTCCGGGTCCGGCGCACCGACTACGTGGAGGCGGCGTTCGGCAGCGGTGGGCGGTTCGCGGCGGTGCTGTGGCGGCACGTGCTGCCCAACTCGCTCGTCCCGGTCGTCGCGCTGGCCGCCCTGCAGTTCGGCGTCGCCATCCTGGCCATCTCCACGCTCGGGTTCCTCGGGTACGGCGCCGAGCCGCCCACGCCGGAATGGGGGCTGCTCATCTCCGAGGGGCGCAACTACCTGGCCACGGCATGGTGGCTGACCACGCTGCCGGGAACGGTGGTGGTGGCGGTCGTGCTCGCCGCCAGCCGGATCAGCCGGTCCATCGGGAGGGAGGACGGATGAGCCTGCTGGAGGTACGCGACCTGACCGTCTCGTACACGAGGCGAGGACGCTGGGGCGGAGTCCACGCCCGCCCGGCGGTCCACGGGGTGTCGTTCGCCGTGGAGCCCGGTGAGGTGGTCGCCGTCGTCGGGGAGTCCGGCTCGGGCAAGACCACCACGGCCCAGGCCGTCATCGGCCTGCTCCCGCCGAACGGACGCCTGGACGGCGGGCAGATCCTGCTCGGCGGCACCGACATCGCCGGCTGGTCGCAGCGCCGGCTCCAGACGGTCCGGGGCGCCCAGATCGGCCTGGTCCCGCAGGACCCCGCCAACTCCCTGAACCCGGTCAAGCCCGTCGGCGTCCAGATCGGCGAGGCGCTGCGCCTCCACCGGCGCGGCGACCGGCGCACGATCGCTCACCGGGTCGTCGAGCTGCTGGAACGGGTCGGGCTGCCCGATCCCGAGGTACGGGCCCGGCAGTACCCGCACGAGCTGTCCGGCGGCATGCGCCAGCGCGTGCTGATCGCGATCGCCGTCGCGCTCGAACCCCGGCTCATCATCGCCGACGAGCCCACCAGCGCCCTGGACGTGACCGTGCAGCGGCGCATCCTGGACCTCATCGACGACCTGCGCGCCGAGTCGGGCACGGCGGTCCTGCTCGTCACCCACGACCTGGGCGTGGCGATGGACCGCTCCGACCGGCTGGTCGTGATGAAGGACGGCCGCATCGAGGAGCGGGGCGCCACCCGGGCCGTGCTCGGCGCGCCCCAGGCCGCGTACACGGCCCGGCTGCTGCGCGACGCACCGGCGCTGCGGGCACCGGAGTTCCTGTCCGTCGGGACCGCCAGGACCACCGCCGGGGCCACCGCCGGGACCGCTGCCGAGGAGGCGTCGCGCGAACCGGCCGTCGTCGTGCGCGACCTGGTCAAGGAGTACCGCGCCGGCGGGCGGCCGTTCCGCGCCGTGGACGGGGTCTCGTTCGAGGTGCCGCGCGGCACGACCCACGCGCTCGTCGGCGAGTCCGGGTCGGGCAAGACCACCACGGCCCGCATGGTCATGCGGCTCGCCGAGCCCACGTCCGGGTCGGTCGCCATCGGCGGCGTCGAGACGGCCGGGGTGCGCGGCGCGCGGCTGCGGGCCCTGCGCCGGGACGTCCAGCTCGTCTACCAGAACCCGTACGGCTCGCTCGACCCCCGGCAGAGCGTCGCCGACATCGTCGAGGAGCCGCTGCGCAACTTCGGGCTCGGCGACCGGGCGGGCCGTCGCGAGCGCGTGCGCGACCTGCTCGACCGGGTCGCGCTGCCCGCCGCCGTGCTCGGCCGCAGACCCCGCGAGCTGTCCGGCGGGCAGCGGCAGCGCGTCGCCATCGCCCGCGCGCTGGCCCCCGGCCCCAAGGTCGTGGTGCTCGACGAGGCGGTCTCCGCCCTCGACGTCAGCGTGCAGGCGCAGATCCTCGACCTGCTCGGGGAGCTGCAACGCGACCTCGGGCTCACGTACCTGTTCATCTCGCACGACCTGGCGGTGGTGCGGCAGGTCTCGCACACCGTCTCCGTCATGAGCAAAGGACGCATCGTGGAAACCGGAACGACCCGGCGGCTCTTCGAGAACCCCGGCCACGCCTACACCCGGGCGCTGCTCGCCGCGGTGCCGGGCACAGCCCACCAGCTCGCCGGCCAGGAGGTGGGCCGATGACCGGCCGCCGCCTCGGGTTCTTCACCCGGCTCCTCGACGACGCCCCGCCCGCCGAGCGCTACCGCCTGGCCGCCGAGCAGATCGCGCACGCCGAACGCCACGGCTTCGACACCGCCTGGGTCGCCCAGCACCACTTCAGCCGGACCGAGGGCGGCCTGCCCGCCCCGCTCGTCTTCCTCGCCCACGTGGCGGCCCGGACCAGCCGCATCCGCCTGGGCACCGGCATCATCACGCTGCCCCTGGAGCACCCGGTACGGGTGGCCGAGGACACCGCCGTGCTCGACCAGCTCTCCGGCGGGCGGCTGGAGGTCGGCGTGGGGAGCGGCGGCACGCCGTCGTCGTTCGCCGCGTTCGGCCGCGACAGCTCCGAGCGCGCCGCCCTGTACGCCGAGCACCTCGCGGTGCTGGTCAACGCCTGGTCGGGCGGCGACCTCGGCGGCGGCAACCGCCTCTACCCGGCCGCGCCCCGGCTGCTCGACGCCGTCTGGGAGGCCACGTTCTCGGTCGGCGGCGGCGAGCGCGCCGGGCGGGCCGGCAACGGGCTCATGCTGTCGCGCACCCAGCCGCGCCCCAAGGACGCGCCCGACCTGACGCTGGCCGAGATCCAGCGGCCCATCGTGGACGCCTACCACGAGCACCTGCCGGCCGGGGCGACGCCCAGGATCGTGGCCTCGCGCACGGCGTTCGTGGCCGACACGCGCGAGGAGGCGCTGCGGTACGCGGAGGCCGGCCTGGCGCGGGCCGTGCGGCACTTCGAGCTCGGCGGCTTCCCGGTGCCGGCGGACGGCGGCGTCGAGCGGCTGATCGCCGCGTTCGACGTCCACGTGGGCACGCCCGACGACGTGATCGCGAGCCTGCGCGCCGACCCCACGCTCGACCGGGTCACCGACCTGGTCTTCCAGGTCCATTCCGTCGATCCGCCGCACCAGCGGATCCTGCGCTCGATCGAGCTGCTCGCGACCGAGGTGGCCCCCGCGCTCGGCTGGGCGCCCCAGCCCTCCACCACATCCCCGACCGAACTGAGCAGGACATGAGCACCGACATCATCGACCGGCTGGCGGGCATCGAGCCGGGCTCGCCGCTCGACGGGCTCCGGCGCCGCCGCCCGGACGCCCGCGAGCACGCCCAGCGCGGCTACCTCGCCCTCTTCCCCCAGGACACCGGCGGCGGCACGGGGGAGGTGAGCCTGGTGGAGCGGTACGCGGTGGCGGCGTTCGTCGCCGGGCTGCACCGCGACCCCGCGTCCGCGCGCCACTACGACGACCTGCTGTCCGCCCACGACCCGGACCTGGCGGCGGCGGTGTCGGCCGAGGTGGAGGCCGCCACCGCCACAGGACCGTACGGGATCTACCCGGAGGGCCCGCTGGCCGCAGAGAGCGTCCCCGGCCCCGTCCATCGCGTGGGCGACCGCGCCGCGCTCGGCGAGCGGCTCGCCGCCGCGCTGGAGCACGCGCACCTGCTCGTCTTCCGGCCCCGCGAGGCGGACCCGCAGGCGCTGCGGGCGCTGGCCCGCGCGGGCTGGAGCACGACCGGCGTCGTCACGCTCTCCCAGCTCGTGTCGTTCCTGACGTTCCAGATCCGCGTCGTCGCCGGGCTGCGCCTGCTCCGTACCACCCAGAAGGGACCTCGTCCTTGACCGCCGCACCACTCGCCTTCACCACGGACCGGCTCGGCTGGGAACCGTGGGTGGAGCCGCTCGCCGAGGCCGAGCTCACCGAAGCCCACCGTGAGGCGCTGGTCGACCGCGCCCGCGCCGCCTCGCCGTACTTCCGGCTGCTCGCCCGCGACCCCGGCATCCTGCACGCGCGCACCAAGACCGACCTCGACATCTTCCACAACGCCGACGGCGGCCTGCCGCGCGCCGAGCGCGAGCTGGCGGCCACCGCCACCTCCCGCCACAACGGCTGCGTGTTCTGCGCCTCCGTGCACGCCCGCTTCGCCGAGCACTACGGCAGGCGGCCGGACGACGTCCGGCGGCTGCTGGACGAGGGGGTCGGCGCGCGGCAAGATCAGTTGTGGCGGGCGATCGTGGACGCGTCCGTGGCGCTCGCGGCCACACCGCCGGCGCTGACCGGCGACCATCTCGAAGCCCTCCGCGCCGCCGGCCTGGACGACCTCGCGATCAGCGACGCGCTGCACGCGGCGGCGTTCTTCAACTGGGCCAACCGGCTCATGCTCTCGCTGGGCGAGCCGACCGCACCCGAAGCCTCCGTGAAGGAATGAGAAGAAGATGACCCACCTTGCACTGGACCACCTGGTCTACGCCGTGCCCGACCTGCTCGCCGGGGTCGAGGAGTTCGCCGAACGCACGGGCGTGCGGCCCGTCCCCGGCGGCAGCCATCCCGGCGGCACGGCCAACTACCTCGTCGGGTTCGGCCCCGGTGCGTACCTGGAGATCATCGGACCCGACCCGGAGGCCGGCCCCGACGCGCGGCCCCGGGCGTTCGGCCTGGAGACGCTCACCGTGCCGAGGCTGGCCGCCTGGGCGGTGCGGGCGAGCGACCTGGAGACGCGGGTGCGGCGGGCGCGGGAGCGCGGCTACGACCTCGGGGAGGTGGCGCCGCTGTCGCGGGTGCGGCCGGACGGCGTGCGTCTCGAATGGGTGCTCACCCGCCGGGACGACCCGGCGGAGGTGCGCCTGGTGCCGTTCCTCATCGACTGGGGCCAGGCGCCTCACCCGGCGGCCTCCGGCCTGCCGCAGCTCGGCCTGGCGTCGTTCGCCGCGTCCCATCCCGATCCGGAGTCCGTACGGAAGGACCTGGCGGCGGTGGACGCCGAGCTGGAGGTGGCCGAGGGGCCCGAGCCGGCGCTGCGCGCCCACCTCGACACCCCGCGCGGCCCCGTCACCCTCTCCTAGTCAGAAAGCCGACCATGACCACTCTGCGCGAATACCTGTCCCACAAGCGCGAGGCGCTGCTCGCCCGGCGCGCCGCCCCGTCGAGCGGACCCGTGCCGCTGCACGCCCACGTCACCGCCGAGGGCCGCAGCGGCGTGCGCCGCATCAGGATCAGGGACTTCCAGATCATCAGCGACAGCGGCCCCGACCTCGCGGGCTACGGCCTCGGCCCCGGCTCGCCCGAGCTGCAGGCGGGGGTGCTCGGGAGCTGCGTCACCCACATCTTCCTCATCAAGGCGGCGGAGCTGGAGATCCCGCTCGACTCGCTCGACGTGGACGTCCAGGCCCAGTACGACCCGCGCGCCCAGGCCCCGGACAGCCCGGAGGCCGAAGGCGTGCCCGTCCACCCGTACGACTTCCGCTACGAGGTGCGGCTGTCCTCGCCCGCGTCCGACGAGGACCTGGCGCGGCTGCACGCCGAGGTGGAGCGGGTCTGCCCCATCGTCAACCTGATCAGGAACCCCGTGGCGATCAGCGGCACCCTCACCCGTGTGGAGGGCGCCGCCGCCTGACCGGGCGCGGCCGGGAGGTGTGGGCGCGCATCCCGATGTCACCGTGGTGGCACCCGGCGTGACCGGGAGGCGAGAGTCGCGGGAGAATGGGCATGCCGGCATCGTCGTCCGCGCTTCGTCGTCGTGAGGGTTCCCGTGATGTCACCGCCCCCCGGAGAGTCCCCGCCCGGAGAGCCTCCGCCCGAAGAGTCGCCGTTGATCCGGTTGCTGCTGGTCGAGGACCACGACATGGTGGCGGAGGCGCTCGGACTGGCCCTGGACCGCGCCCACGGCGTGGAGGTCGTGGCGCGCTCGGGGTCCATCGAGACGGCGGTGGCCGACGCGGAGCGTCTCCAGCCGGACGTGGTGCTGCTGGACCGGCGGCTGCCGGACGGCGACGGGATCTCCGCGATCGGCCGGCTCACGGCCGCCGCGCCGCGGACGCGGGTGCTGGTGCTGACCGGTGCGGCGTCCTCGGCCTCGGCCACCCGGGTCGCCGAGGCGGGCGGGGCGGGCCTGGTGCTGAAGTCGGCTGCGCTGCACGAGCTGAAGGCGGCGGTCCGGCAGGTTGCCGCCGGCGGGGTGGTGTTCGCGCCGGCGCTGCTGGCCGGGGTGCTCGACCGGCTCACCGGCCGGGTCAGGCCCGTGGGCTCCGAGCTGACCGCGCGGGAGAAGGAGACGCTGCTCCTGCTGGCGGACGGGGCCAGCACGGCGCTGATCAGCGAGCGGCTCGGCGTGGCGCACAACACCGCGCGCAACCACATCCAGCGCGTCCTGGAGAAGCTGGGCGCCGGATCCAAGCTGGAGGCGGTGGCGATCGCCCGCCGTGAGGGCCTGGTCGACTGACGCCATGCCGACTCATGAGACTGATGCACATGCACTAGACGGGATGAAGCCGGTGAGTCTCGTCGCGCGGCCGTCCGCGGGCGAAACTGAGAGGATGGGCACTGAGGGTTCGGTGTACACGGTCGAGCACCACCTGGCGGAGGAGCTCGACAGCATCACGCTGGCCCGTGACCTGACGCGACAGGCGCTGACCGAGAGCGGCTACACGGGGCCGCACGATGACGCGCTTCTCGCCGTCTCCGAACTGGTGACCAACGCGCTCGTCCACGGCACGGGCGCGCCCATCCTCCACCTGGTCGCCGGGCCCGTGCGGGTGCGCATCGAAGTCCGCGACTCCAGCCCCCGCATGCCCGAGCCGCGCGAGCCGGGCCCGCGCAGCGGCTGGGGGCTCAACGTCATCGACCGGCTCTCCAGCCGCTGGGGCTGCCAGCCGTACGACGGCGGCAAGGTCGTCTGGTGCGAGCTGGCCGCGATTCCCACCCTGAGTTGGGCCAACTGACAGCCGGACGTGCGAAGCTGCACTATGTCCGAGCAGAGCCCCCAAGAGATCACCCAGGCCGACCACGAGCTGCTGGTGCAGGGTGTCGTCGACTACGCGATCTTCATGCTGGATCCGCGGGGCCGGGTCGTGAGCTGGAACGGGGGTGCGCAGCGGATCAAGGGCCACCGCACGGAGGACATCATCGGGCGGCATGTCTCGGTGTTCTATCCGCCGGAGGACGTGGCGGCGGGCAAGCCGGCTCGTGAGCTGGAGGTGGCCGCGGCGGAGGGGCGGCTGCAGGAGGAGGGCTGGCGGGTGCGCGCCGACGGCACGCGCTTCTGGGCCGACGTGGTGGTCACGGCGCTGCGTGACGACACGGGGCGGTTGCGGGGCTTCGGCAACGTGACCCGCGACATGAGCGAGCGGCGCATCGCCCACAGCGCCTTGGGGGAGAGCGAGGAGAGCTTCCGGCTGCTGGTGCAGAGCGTCGTCGACTACGCGATCTTCATGCTGGACCCGGAGGGGCGGATCGCGAGCTGGAACGCGGGCGCGCAGCGGATCAAGGGCTACCGCGCGCAGGAGATCATCGGGCGGCATTTCTCGGTGTTCTATCCGCCGGAGGACGTGGCGGCGGGCAAGCCGGCTCGTGAGCTGGAGGTGGCCGCGGCGGAGGGGCGGCTGGAGGACGAGGGCTGGCGGGTGCGCGCCGACGGCACGCGGTTCTGGGCCAATGTGATCATCACCGCGCTGTTCGACGACGGCGGCCGGTTGCGGGGCTTCGGCAAGGTGACCCGCGACATGACCGAGCGGCGCACCGCCGAACGTGCCCTGGACGAGCGGAGCAGGCTGCTGACCCACCTGGTCCACGCCCAGGAGATGGAGCGGCGCCGCATCGCGTGGGACGTCCACGACGACACGATCCAGTCCATGGTGGCCGTCGGGATGCGCCTGCAACTGCTCGCCGACCGGCTGGAGGGGCCGGACGCCTCGGCGGTCCGGCGGCTCAACGAGACCGTGTCCGCGGCGATCCGCCGGCTGCGCGACCTCACCTTCCGGCTCCGGCCGCCCGGCCTCGACCGCGACGGGCTGGTGGAGGGGCTGACCTCCTACCTGGACCAGGTGGTGACCGGCGCGGGGCTGGCGTACGAGCTGCGCCACGAGCTCGACCGGGAGCCGCCCTCCGAGACGGCGATCACGATATTTCGGATATGTCAGGAGGCGCTGACCAATGTCCGCAAGCATGCGCAGGCGAAGGCGGTGAGCGTGTCTTTGTCGTCCAGCGGACACGGTGTTCTGGTGCGGGTGGCCGACGACGGCGTCGGCGTCGGCGACCCGGCCGACGTCCTCGCGACGCCGGACCACTTCGGCCTCATCGAGATGCGCGAGCGCGCCGAGATGGCGGGCGGCTGGTGGAGCATCCGCGGCCGCCCGGGCGAGGGCACGACGGTGGAGTTCTGGGTGCCGGCTCTGGCCGCTGGCGGTGAGGGCGGCCGAGGGTGAACGCACGGCGCGACCAGGACACCCTGAAGGAGCTCCTGACCGTCCTCATCGGCGACGACGAGCCGATGATCCGCGATGTGCTCAGCGAGGTGCTCCAGGCCGAGCCCGGCCTCAGCGTGGTCGCCGTCGCCGGTGACGCCGAGGAGGCCATCGTCCTCGCCGAGCGCCACGCGCCGCGCGTCGCCATCCTCGACGTCCGCATGCCCGGCGGCGGCGGCGCCCACGCGGCCCGCGTGATCCGCGACCGCTGCCCGGGCACCCGCGTCCTGGCGTTCTCGGCCTACGGCGATGCCGGGGCCGTCGAGGAGATGCGGCGCGCCGGCGTCACCGAGTACCTCCTGAAGGGGCTGCCCAACACCGACATCGTGGCCGCCGTGCGCCGCGTCGCGGCGGGCCGCTGAGCCACGGGCGACCCACTATGGGGGATTTTGACGACTGGGGTCCCTTTCGTACCCTGGTATCTGGAGGGGAGTACCCGAAACCGTCAGGGTCGTCAGTACGGCGAGCCCCGAGGCCCGCCCGGTCCTGACGCCGTCCCGCGCGCGCCACGCCGTGGGAGGGCGGGGAGACCTCCGGCCGACGACATCGGACCGGAGGTATCTCGTTGGACGTCCCCTTCTGGGCCTGGCCCGCCGTGCTGGGCGTGATCGCGGTGATGCTCGCGATCGACCTGTTCTCCCATCGGCGCGGGCCCCCCCGCGGCGGGCGCGGGGCCCCGCGCGGGGGCGGGCGGGGGGGAGCCCGCCGCCGGGGCGTCGGCGGC